>NZ_CP172246.1:0-7500 GCF_044324725.1 Bacillus sp. 3G2
TTGTACATTTGTTGCGCAACCTTATTCTTTTACCATCTTAGTAAAGGAGGGACACCTTTGGAAAACATCTCTGATTTATGGAACAGTGCCTTAAAAGAACTAGAAAAAAAGGTCAGTAAGCCAAGTTATGAAACATGGTTAAAGTCAACAACCGCGCATAATTTAAAGAAAGACGTATTAACAATTACAGCTCCAAATGAATTCGCTCGTGATTGGTTAGAATCTCATTATTCAGAGCTAATTTCGGAAACACTTTACGATTTAACGGGGGCAAAATTAGCTATTCGCTTTATTATTCCCCAAAGTCAAGCTGAAGAGGAGATTGATCTTCCTCCTTCTAAACCAAATTCAACACAAGATGATTCTAATCATTTACCACAGAGCATGCTAAATCCAAAATATACATTTGATACATTTGTTATTGGCTCTGGTAACCGTTTTGCTCATGCTGCTTCATTGGCCGTAGCCGAAGCGCCAGCTAAAGCATATAATCCCCTCTTTATTTACGGGGGAGTTGGACTTGGAAAGACCCATTTAATGCATGCAATTGGTCATTATGTAATTGAACATAACCCAAATGCGAAAGTTGTATATTTATCATCAGAAAAATTTACAAATGAATTCATTAATTCTATTCGTGATAATAAAGCGGTCGATTTTCGTAATAAATACCGTAATGTAGATGTTTTATTGATAGATGATATTCAATTTCTAGCAGGAAAAGAACAAACTCAAGAAGAGTTTTTCCATACATTCAATGCATTACACGAAGAAAGTAAACAAATTGTAATTTCAAGTGATCGGCCACCAAAAGAAATTCCAACTTTAGAAGACCGTCTTCGTTCTCGCTTTGAATGGGGACTTATTACGGATATTACGCCACCAGATTTAGAAACACGAATTGCAATTTTACGTAAAAAAGCAAAGGCTGAAGGACTCGATATACCAAATGAGGTTATGCTTTATATTGCAAATCAAATTGATTCAAACATTCGTGAACTAGAAGGGGCACTCATCCGAGTTGTAGCTTATTCATCTTTGATTAACAAAGATATTAATGCTGATTTAGCAGCTGAAGCACTTAAAGATATTATTCCAAATTCTAAACCAAAAATTATCTCCATTTATGATATTCAAAAAGCTGTTGGGGATGTTTATCAAATAAAATTGGAAGATTTCAAAGCGAAAAAGCGAACAAAATCAGTTGCTTTCCCTCGCCAAATTGCAATGTATTTATCACGCGAACTTACAGACTTCTCCTTACCTAAAATAGGTGAAGAATTTGGTGGACGTGATCATACAACAGTTATCCATGCCCATGAAAAAATTTCTAAGCTACTTAAAACGGATACGCAATTACAAAAACAGGTTGAAGAAATTAACGATATTTTAAAGTAGTAGCTGAATAGTGTGAATAACTTACCTTGTTTTACGCACAGTCTATCCACATGTAGATAGACTGTTTTTACATCCTTTAACGGGGTTATCCACATATCCACAAGCCCTATTACTATTACTACTATTTTTTATCTTTATTAATTAAATAAAATCTTATACTTACCGGAGGTTTTTCTTTATGCGTTTTACAATACAAAAAGACTATCTTGTAAGAAGTGTACAAGATGTAATGAAGGCTGTTTCTTCTCGCACAACAATTCCGATTCTTACAGGAATTAAAATTGTCGCTACGGAAGAAGGCGTTACGTTAACAGGAAGCGATGCTGATATTTCAATTGAATCCTTTATCCCAGTTGAAGACGATGGAAAAGAAATCGTAGAAGTAGCACAATCAGGAAGTATTATTTTACAAGCAAAATATTTTAGTGAGATTGTAAAAAAATTACCTAAAGAGACTGTCGAAATTTCTGTGGAAAATCACTTTATGACAAAAATAACTTCTGGAAAATCAGAGTTTAATTTAAATGGTTTAGATTCTGCTGAATATCCATTGTTACCACAAATTGAAGAACATCATGTTTTTAAGATTCCAACAGATTTACTGAAACATATGATCAGACAAACTGTATTTGCAGTTTCAACTTCTGAAACAAGACCAATCTTGACAGGTGTAAACTGGAAAGTATATAACAGCGAATTAACTTGTATTGCTACAGATAGTCACAGGTTAGCTCTTCGAAAAGCAAAAATAGAAGGAATCGCAGATGAATTTCAAGCGAATGTTGTTATTCCAGGTAAAAGCTTAAATGAATTAAGCAAAATTCTAGATGAGTCTGAAGAAATGGTAGATATCGTTATTACGGAGTATCAAGTATTATTCCGTACAAAGCACTTATTATTCTTCTCAAGATTGTTAGAAGGGAATTACCCTGATACAACTCGTTTAATTCCAGCCGAAAGTAAAACAGATATTTTTGTAAATACAAAAGAATTTTTACAAGCAATTGATCGCGCATCTCTATTAGCAAGGGATGGTCGTAATAACGTTGTGAAATTATCAACTTTAGAACAAGAAATGCTAGAGATTTCTTCGAATTCACCAGAAATCGGGAAAGTAGTAGAAGAAGTTCAATGTGAAAAAGTAGATGGGGAAGAATTAAAAATATCTTTTAGTGCAAAATATATGATGGATGCACTAAAAGCTTTAGATAGTACTGAAATTAAAATTAGCTTTACTGGCGCAATGAGACCATTCCTAATTCGCACAGTAAATGATGAGTCCATTATTCAATTAATTTTACCGGTTCGTACTTACTAAGTAAGAAGTAAGGGTTGCTAGTTTTCAGATGCTAGTAGCCCTTATTTGATTTTTGGGTATTACTTTCCTAATGTTAGTTTATTTAGTACAATGAAAGAATGAACACTTTCAGAAAGTGAGCGATTTTATGAAACGTATTAAAATTTCAACAGAGTATATTACACTAGGACAATTTTTAAAGTTAGCCGATGTAATTGATACAGGTGGCGCTGTAAAATGGTTTTTACAAGAATATGAAGTGTACGTGAATCAAGAACTTGAAAATAGAAGAGGTCGCAAATTATATGCGAACGATATTATTGAAATTCCAGGAAGCGGAAGTTTCCAAGTTCAGGCATAAAGGGGGAGCCCTTTGTTTATTTCAGAAATACAGTTAAAAAACTATCGCAATTATGAAAAGTTAGAGCTTTCCTTTGAAGATAAAGTGAATGTGATTATCGGTGAAAACGCGCAAGGGAAAACAAATTTGATGGAAGCGATTTACGTTTTAGCGATGGCGAAATCTCATAGAACCTCTAATGATCGCGAGCTTATCCGTTGGGATGAAGATTTCGGTCAAATTAAAGGGAAATTACAAAAGAGAAATAGTTCTTTGTCTTTGGAATTAAATATTTCGAAAAAAGGTAAAAAGGCAAAATTAAATCAACTTGAACAACAAAAATTGAGTCAATATATTGGCATGATGAATGTTGTCATGTTTGCCCCAGAAGATTTAAATCTTGTAAAAGGAAGCCCTCAAGTAAGAAGACGCTTTTTAGATATGGAATTAGGACAAATAGCGCCAGTCTATTTGTATGAATTGAGTCAATATCAAAAGGTGCTCACGCAACGAAATCACTTGCTGAAAAAAATGCAAGGGAATAGTAAGAATGAGGAAACGATGTTGGATGTATTTACACTTCAGCTTATTGAGCATGGTGCAAAAATATTGCAAAAACGGTTTGAGTTTTTGCATTTACTACAAGAATGGGCAGCTCCAATTCATCGCGGTATAAGCCGTGGATTAGAAGAATTAGAAATTGTCTATAAACCAAGTGTAGATGTATCAGAATCAATGGATTTGTCGAAAATAAAAGAAGTATACTATGAAAATTTTCAATCTGTGAAACAACGTGAGATTTTCCGTGGTACGACTTTAATTGGTCCTCATCGTGATGATTTACAATTCTTCGTTAATAGTAAAAATGTTCAAGTCTTTGGTTCACAAGGACAACAACGAACGACCGCACTGTCCCTAAAATTAGCTGAAATTGAATTGATTTACTCAGAAGTTAAGGAATATCCGATTCTTTTATTGGATGATGTATTATCAGAATTAGATGATTATCGTCAATCGCATCTGTTAAATACAATTCAAGGAAAAGTGCAAACATTTGTGACAACGACGAGTGTCGACGGAATTGAACACGAAACATTAAAAGAAGCGAAAACAATTCATGTAACGAACGGCACGGTAGATTGTGAAATAGATAGGGCGTAATCCCTATTTAAATGGAAAAGTAGGTGATCTTTGTGTCAATGGAACAAAAGCAAATGGAAGAAAACTCATATGATGAAAGTCAGATACAGGTACTTGAAGGATTAGAAGCGGTTCGAAAACGCCCTGGGATGTATATTGGATCTACGAGTGGAAAAGGACTTCACCATCTTGTTTGGGAAATCGTCGATAATAGTATTGATGAAGCACTTGCAGGGTATTGTGATGAAATTAACGTTAGTATCGAAGAAGATAATAGTATTCTTGTAACGGATAATGGACGTGGTATTCCAGTTGGTATACAAGAAAAAATGGGACGTCCTGCTGTAGAAGTTATAATGACTGTTCTCCATGCTGGTGGTAAGTTTGGCGGTGGCGGTTATAAAGTTTCTGGTGGTTTGCATGGTGTTGGGGCATCTGTAGTAAATGCTCTATCAACAGAACTAGAGGTATTTGTACATCGTGAAGGAAAAATCCATTATCAAAAATACGAACGAGGTATTCCGGTTGCGGATTTAAAAGTCATTGGTGACACAGATCAAACAGGAACGATAACTCGATTTAAACCAGATCCAGAAATTTTTCAGGAAACAATAGTATACGAATTTGATACGTTAGCAACTCGTATGCGCGAATTAGCATTTTTAAATCGTAATATTAAATTAACGATTGAAGATAAACGTGAACATAAACAGAAGAAAGAATTCCATTATGAAGGTGGAATTAAATCATATGTTGAACATTTAAATCGTTCAAAACAGCCAATTCATGAAGAACCTGTATATGTAGAAGGGTCAAAAGATGGTATTCAAGTTGAAGTTGCGCTTCAATATAACGAAGGATATACAAATCATATTTACTCATTTACAAATAATATTCATACGTATGAAGGCGGTACACACGAGGTAGGATTTAAAACAGCCTTAACTCGTGTGATCAACGATTATGGTCGTAAAAATAATATTTTAAAAGATGCGGATAGTAATTTAACTGGTGAAGATGTTCGTGAAGGTTTAACGGCAATTGTGTCAATTAAACATCCAAATCCGCAATTCGAAGGACAAACGAAGACGAAACTTGGAAATAGTGAAGCAAGAACGATTACAGAGTCAGTGTTCTCAGAGGCATTTGAAAAGTTCTTACTGGAAAATCCCAATGTTGCGCGTAAAATTATCGATAAAGGGACGATGGCAGCACGTGCGCGTGTAGCAGCTAAAAAGGCTCGTGAGTTAACTCGCCGAAAGAGTGCTTTAGAAGTTTCAAGTTTACCAGGGAAATTAGCAGACTGTTCCTCTAAGGATCCAGCAATTAGTGAAATTTATATCGTAGAGGGTGACTCTGCGGGTGGGTCTGCGAAACAAGGGCGCGATCGTCATTTCCAAGCAATTTTACCATTGAAGGGTAAAATTATTAATGTTGAAAAGGCACGTTTAGATAAGATTTTATCAAACGATGAAGTTCGTACAATTATTACAGCGATCGGTACAAATATCGGCGGAGACTTCGATATTGAAAAAGCACGCTATCATAAAGTTATTATTATGACCGATGCCGATGTTGATGGTGCGCATATTCGTACCCTATTATTAACGTTCTTCTATCGTTATATGCGTCAAATAATTGAGTGTGGTTATATATATATCGCACAGCCACCTTTGTTTAAAGTACAACAAGGTAAGAAAATTCAATATGCTTACAACGATAAGGAACTTGAAAAAATCTTAGCAGAATTACCAGCACAACCTAAGCCAGGGATTCAGCGTTATAAAGGTCTAGGGGAAATGAATCCAACTCAGTTATGGGAGACGACAATGGACCCAGAAGTACGTTCATTACTTCAAGTTTCTCTTCAAGATGCAATTGAAGCGGATGAAACATTTGAAATTTTAATGGGAGATAAAGTAGAGCCACGTCGTAACTTTATCCAAGAAAATGCAAAATACGTGAAAAACCTTGATATTTAAATGGGTAACGACAGGAATCTAAGTATTCCTGTCTTCTACATATAAATCAATGTATGTGTAACGGAAATGTAAGAGGAGGTGCTCGTTGATGTCAGACAATCAACAACAAGCACGAATTCGAGAAATTAATATTAGTCATGAAATGCGTACTTCGTTTTTAGATTACGCAATGAGTGTTATCGTATCTCGTGCATTACCAGATGTTCGTGATGGATTAAAACCTGTGCATCGTAGGGTTTTATATGCGATGAATGATTTAGGAATTACAGCTGATAAAGCGTATAAGAAATCAGCGCGTATTGTCGGTGAAGTAATCGGTAAGTATCACCCTCACGGTGATTCAGCTGTTTACGAGACGATGGTACGTATGGCGCAAGATTTTAGTCAGCGTTATATGCTTGTTGATGGGCATGGTAACTTTGGTTCTGTTGATGGCGATTCAGCAGCAGCAATGCGTTATACAGAAGCAAGAATGTCTAAGATTTCTATGGAATTAATACGTGATATTTCAAAAAACACGATTGATTATCAAGATAACTATGATGGTTCTGAAAGAGAGCCAATTGTATTGCCGGCGCGTTTCCCTAATTTATTAGTGAACGGTACGACGGGTATCGCGGTTGGTATGGCAACAAATATCCCACCGCATCAACTTGGTGAAGTAATTGATGGTGTATTGGCACTAAGCCATAATCCTGATATTACGATTGCGGAATTAATGGAGTTTATTCCAGGGCCAGATTTTCCAACAGCAGGTTTAATTTTGGGACGAAGTGGAATTCGAAGAGCGTATGAAACAGGTAGAGGCTCTATTATGCTTCGAGCTAAAGTTGAAATTGAAGAAAAGTCAAATGGTAAACAATCTATTCTCGTAACTGAACTACCTTATCAAGTTAATAAGGCGCGATTAATTGAAAAAATTGCAGAATTAGTTCGTGACAAGAAAATTGAAGGTATTACGGATTTACGTGATGAGTCAGATCGAAACGGTATGCGTATTGTTATGGAAGTACGCCGTGATGCCAATGCCAATGTACTATTAAATAATCTATATAAACATACAGCACTTCAAACAAGTTTCGGTATTAATATGTTGTCTCTTGTAAATGGAGAGCCACAAGTATTGAATTTAAAACAAAATTTATATCATTACTTGGAGCATCAGAAGGTAGTAATTCGTCGACGTACTGCTTATGAATTAGAAAAAGCAGAGGCGCGTGCTCACATTTTAGAAGGATTAAGAATTGCTCTAGATCATCTTGATGAAGTTATTACGTTAATTCGTAGTTCGAAAACAGCAGATATTGCAAAGCAAGGCTTAATGGAACGTTTCGGTTTAAGTG
>NZ_CP172246.1:12500-27500 GCF_044324725.1 Bacillus sp. 3G2
CCAAGAAAAGCTTCTAGCGAGATAAAAGGTGCCTGTACCGCAAACCGACACAGGTAGGCGAGGAGAGAATCCTAAGGTGTGCGAGAGAACTCTGGTTAAGGAACTCGGCAAAATGACCCCGTAACTTCGGGAGAAGGGGTGCTTTCTTAACGGAAAGCCGCAGTGAATAGGCCCAAGCGACTGTTTAGCAAAAACACAGCTCTCTGCGAAGCCGTAAGGCGAAGTATAGGGGGTGACACCTGCCCGGTGCTGGAAGGTTAAGGAGAGGGGTTAGCGTAAGCGAAGCTCTGAACTGAAGCCCCAGTAAACGGCGGCCGTAACTATAACGGTCCTAAGGTAGCGAAATTCCTTGTCGGGTAAGTTCCGACCCGCACGAAAGGTGTAACGATTTGGGCACTGTCTCAACCAGAGACTCGGTGAAATTATAGTACCTGTGAAGATGCAGGTTACCCGCGACAGGACGGAAAGACCCCGTGGAGCTTTACTGTAGCCTGATATTGAATTTTGGTACAGTTTGTACAGGATAGGCGGGAGCCATTGAAACCGGAGCGCTAGCTTCGGTGGAGGCGCTGGTGGGATACCGCCCTGACTGTATTGAAATTCTAACCTACGGGTCTTATCGACCCGGGAGACAGTGTCAGGTGGGCAGTTTGACTGGGGCGGTCGCCTCCTAAAGTGTAACGGAGGCGCCCAAAGGTTCCCTCAGAATGGTTGGAAATCATTCGTAGAGTGCAAAGGCATAAGGGAGCTTGACTGCGAGACCTACAAGTCGAGCAGGGACGAAAGTCGGGCTTAGTGATCCGGTGGTTCCGCATGGAAGGGCCATCGCTCAACGGATAAAAGCTACCCCGGGGATAACAGGCTTATCTCCCCCAAGAGTCCACATCGACGGGGAGGTTTGGCACCTCGATGTCGGCTCATCGCATCCTGGGGCTGTAGTCGGTCCCAAGGGTTGGGCTGTTCGCCCATTAAAGCGGTACGCGAGCTGGGTTCAGAACGTCGTGAGACAGTTCGGTCCCTATCCGTCGTGGGCGTAGGAAATTTGAGAGGAGCTGTCCTTAGTACGAGAGGACCGGGATGGACGCACCGCTGGTGTACCAGTTGTTCTGCCAAGGGCATAGCTGGGTAGCTATGTGCGGAAGGGATAAGTGCTGAAAGCATCTAAGCATGAAGCCCCCCTCAAGATGAGATTTCCCATAGCGTAAGCTAGTAAGATCCCTGAAAGATGATCAGGTTGATAGGTTCGAGGTGGAAGCATGGTGACATGTGGAGCTGACGAATACTAATAGATCGAGGACTTAACCATATAATATGTAGCAATGTTATCTAGTTTTGAAGGAATATGCCTTCATAGTTTGGTGATGATGGCAGAGAGGTCACACCCGTTCCCATACCGAACACGGAAGTTAAGCTCTCTAGCGCCGATGGTAGTTGGGACCTTGTCCCTGTGAGAGTAGGACGTCGCCAAGCAACTAAAAACACAAGTCTTTTGACTTGTGTTTTTTTATTTCCCATGAAATAGGTTCGGTTCTGTTAGTAAAAAAGACGAAATATAGTAAGGGATTTTTTGAGCAGAAATAGTAAGAAATTGATAAATAAATGGATAATCTTCAGAGCCGTAGCTCCCAAGTAAATCATACCACCAATCTGTTTCGTATCTAGAAATCATACTTAAATTGTAGAGCAATAAATAGTGAACAAGAAGTTCAGGTAATATGGGTTTAGGATTTCTCGGGTCAGTTGGAATTGGTAAGTAATAAGTATCAGCAAGATATTCGTAGTATAAGGGCGTACTATATACAGGGTTCCACGACTGGATAGGGGCTGTAAAAAGCAAGTTTGATTTGCTCGTTTTCCCGGAGACATGTTGTATGGATAAATGCTTACAAGTTGATTCAATGTAACGTGAAAATCTCTCTGTAGTCATATGAAGTCGATCTAGTATGTTGGCCGAAAAGGAAAGTTCATTTGTATTTGTTGAATCAATTTTATATAAAGTGCCCCCTCTTTGACTGTAGCGAAATAAATTTTGTAATTCAGGAATATTTCCCATTAAATCCAGCATGTTAAACTTTTCCGCTTCTAAGTGTTTCATGTGAAACAGCTGTTCTGCAACATGAGTAAATAATCCATTTTTTTGTACCTTCACCTCATCTTCTAAAAATTGATATCCCTGTTTTTTTCGTTTGCGAGTTGTAACACCATGAGCTAAAACAGTAGTGGATTCTGGATAGTTCGGATCAATAGTTAGTAAGCAGGCTTTAAAAAGTTGGCTCATTCCATAAAACAATAACATTGGCTGAATCGAAAAGGGGGCCACCTTATATAATTCATAATAGTTTTTCCCGTGTTCTAAGTAATAAATAAAGGGATAACAATTTTCGAAACTTTTTTTTTCAGCATCTTGTATGGAGAATTTTTCATAACAACGGGCAAGATAACGTTGTACATTTTGAGATGAAAAGAAGAAACTTAGTTGCTGCCAAGTACAATGTGTTTGATGCATATATTACGCTCCTTTTATTGTCTAAAAATTCTAACATATATATACGTCCTTGACAGTATTTTAACCAATTGATAAGCTACTAATAATAATTTCTGGTATCATGGGGGGAACAATTATGTGGGAATCTAAATTTGTTAAAGAAGGTTTGACTTTTGATGACGTATTACTTGTACCAGCAAAGTCAGATGTACTACCAAGAGAAGTAAGTGTTAAAACAGTTTTATCTGAAAGCTTACAGTTAAATATCCCGTTAATTAGTGCAGGAATGGATACAGTAACAGAAGCTGATATGGCTATTGCAATGGCTCGTCAAGGCGGTTTAGGAATTATTCATAAAAACATGTCTATCGAACAACAAGCGGAGCAAGTTGATAAAGTAAAACGTTCTGAAAGTGGCGTTATTTCAGATCCTTTCTTTTTAACTCCAGAACATCAAGTATATGATGCAGAGCATCTTATGGGAAAATACCGTATCTCAGGTGTACCGGTTGTAAATAATTTAGACGAGCGAAAATTAGTTGGTATTATTACAAACCGTGATATGCGTTTTATCCAAGACTACTCAATCAAAATTTCCGACGTAATGACAAAAGAAAAGCTAATTACAGCTCCAGTTGGTACTACGCTGGAAGAAGCTGAAAAGATCCTACAAAAGTATAAAATTGAAAAACTCCCTCTTGTTGATAACAACGGTGTATTACAAGGGCTTATTACAATAAAAGATATTGAAAAAGTAATTGAATTCCCAAATTCTGCGAAGGATAAGCAAGGACGCTTATTAGTTGGAGCAGCGGTTGGTGTAACGGCTGATGCAATGCTTCGTATCGACGCATTGGTAAAAGCTAGCGTAGATGCAATCGTACTTGATACAGCTCATGGACATTCTCAAGGTGTTATTGATAAGGTAAAAGAAGTTCGTGCGAAATATCCAGCACTAAATATTATCGCTGGAAATGTTGCTACTGCTGAAGCAACGAAGGCATTAATTGAAGCGGGTGCAAACGTAGTTAAAGTTGGTATTGGACCAGGCTCTATCTGTACAACACGCGTTGTAGCTGGCGTTGGTGTACCACAATTAACAGCAGTTTATGATTGTGCAACAGAAGCTCGTAAACACGGTATCCCAGTTATTGCTGATGGTGGTGTTAAGTACTCTGGTGACATGGTAAAAGC
The DNA here is from genome assembly GCF_044324725.1 of Bacillus sp. 3G2. Lineage (NCBI taxonomy): Bacteria > Bacillati > Bacillota > Bacilli > Caryophanales > Bacillaceae > Bacillus > Bacillus sp. 3G2. The sequence continues at coordinate 16,180 of NZ_CP172246.1, forward strand.
TTTAGCAGCAGGAGCACACGTTGTTATGCTAGGTAGTATGTTTGCTGGTGTTGCTGAAAGCCCTGGAGAAACTGAAATTTACCAAGGCCGTCAATTTAAAGTATATCGTGGTATGGGTTCTGTCGGAGCGATGGAAAAAGGAAGTAAAGATCGTTACTTCCAAGAAGGAAATAAGAAACTTGTTCCAGAAGGTATTGAAGGTCGAGTACCATATAAAGGGCCTTTAGCAGATACAGTTCATCAATTAGTTGGTGGATTACGTGCCGGTATGGGATATTGCGGAGCGCAGAATTTAGAATTCTTACGTGAGAATGCGCAATTCATTCGTATGTCAGGTGCTGGTTTACGTGAAAGCCACCCTCATCACGTACAAATTACAAAAGAGGCTCCAAACTACTCATTATAATGTCTTATATACAAATAGACAGAGATTTGATATCTCTGTCTATTTTTTTTTGATTATGTTAGAATAACGGTTATGTGAGTACATAGATATTGGGGGTAGCAAAAGTGAAAGGTATGTTTTGCAAAAGATTCATTGCTTTAGTAACAATGCTTACACTAGCTTGTAGTATGTTGTTACCATTTAGCAATGCATCAGCAGAAACAGGATCTGCTCTAAACATTGAAGCAGGTGCAGCAATTTTAGTTGAAGCGAATTCTGGAAAAATTTTATATCAAAAGAATGCAGATGAATTATTATCAATTGCTAGTATGACAAAGATGATGAGTGAATATTTAGTTCATGAAGCAGTGGATAAAGGAAAACTTAAGTGGGATCAAAAAATTAAGGTTTCTGAATATGCGTATAAAGTTTCACAAGATGCTTCATTATCAAATGTTGCATTAGAAAATGGTGGCACTTATACAGTAAAAGAGCTATACGAAGCAATGGCAATCTTTTCTGCAAATGGTGCAACAATTGCATTAGCAGAAGCAATTGCAGGTAAAGAAGTAGACTTCGTAAAAATGATGAATGATAAATCAAAAGAACTAGGGTTGAAAAATTATAAATTTGTCAATTCTACAGGTTTAACGAACAAAGATTTAAAGGGAATGCATCCTGAAGGAACAACAGCAGATGAAGAAAATAAAATGTCTGCAAAGGATGTTGCAACTTTAGCACAACATTTAATTAAAGATTATCCAAAAGTGTTAGATACAGCAAAAATCCCGAAAAAAGAATTCCGTCCAGAAAAAGAGAAGTTTGCAATGTCGAACTGGAACTGGATGTTAAAGGGCTTAGTGAAAGAATATGATGGCGTTGATGGCCTGAAAACAGGCTCGACTCCAGAAGCAGGGGATTGTTTCACTGGTACGGTTGAAAGAAACGGTATGCGTTTTATTTCTGTAGTTATTAAAACAAGTTCTCATACAGCACGTTTTGATGAAACAAAGAAGCTATATGATTATGGATTTGCTAACTTTGAAATGAAGCAAATGTATAAAAAAGATTCTTCAGTAAAAGGGCAAGAAACAGTACGAGTAGAAAATGCTAAAGAAAAAGATGTAGCAGTTCAAACAAAACAAGCTGTTTCACTTCCAGTACCAAAAGGAAGTAAAGATGTTTATAAAACAGAATTAAAAGAAGCAAGTAAGGGACAAGAAGCACCGATTAAAAAGGGAGCTGCACTTGGCCAAATGGTAATCACACCAAAAGATGCGAATGATCCTGGATTTTTATCTGGTAAGTCATTACAAATAGATCTTGTAACAACATCTGCAGTAGAAGAAGCGAATTGGTTTACTCGTTCTATGCGTGGAATTGGTTCTTTCTTTAGTGGTATATGGAATAGTGCTGTTGATACAGTAAAAGGTTGGTTTTAAAAGCTCCTCATTGTAGGGGCTTTTTCTTATTCCTATTTTTCATACCGACTTTATGAAAAAGTAGTAGACAAGCATCTGATAGTTAGTGGTAGAATGTAAGAGTATTCTTAATTTTCGCCTTTAACGGGGAAAAGCAATTCACCTAGGGGGGTTTTTGTAACATGACAAATGTAACAGGGACAGAACGTGTAAAACGTGGAATGGCAGAAATGCAAAAAGGCGGCGTTATTATGGACGTAATTAACGCTGAACAAGCAAAAATTGCAGAAGAGGCAGGCGCAGTTGCCGTTATGGCACTAGAGCGTGTACCAGCAGATATTCGTGCAGCAGGTGGCGTTTCTCGTATGGCAGACCCAACGATCGTTGAAGAAGTTATGGGTGCAGTGTCAATTCCGGTTATGGCAAAATGCCGTATCGGTCACCTTGTAGAAGCACGTGTATTAGAATCATTAGGGGTAGACTATATCGATGAGAGTGAAGTATTAACTCCTGCTGATGAAGTATACCATTTAAATAAACGTGATTACACAGTTCCGTTTGTATGTGGTTGCCGTGATATCGGAGAAGCTGCACGTCGTATTGCAGAAGGTGCATCTATGCTTCGTACAAAAGGTGAACCAGGAACAGGAAACATTGTAGAGGCAGTGCGTCATATGCGCCAAGTCAATGCAGAAATCCGTCAAGTTGCAAGTCTACGTGAAGATGAGTTAATGACATATGCAAAAAATACTGGTGCTCCTTATGAAGTACTACTTGAAATTAAACGCCTTGGTCGTTTGCCAGTTGTCAACTTCGCAGCAGGTGGTGTAGCAACACCAGCAGATGCAGCGTTAATGATGCAACTTGGTGCGGATGGTGTATTTGTTGGATCTGGTATCTTCAAATCAGAGAATCCAGAGAAATTTGCACGCGCAATCGTTGAAGCGACGACTCATTATGAAGATTACGAACTAATTGCAAGCCTTTCTAAAGGATTAGGTAATGCGATGAAAGGTATCGAAATTTCAACGTTATTACCAGAACAACGCATGCAAGAGCGTGGATGGTAATTGAAGGAGAACTTTAAAATGGTGAAAATCGGTGTACTAGGTCTTCAAGGTGCAGTTCGTGAGCATGTGAAATCAGTTGAAGCAAGTGGTGCAGAGGCTGTTGTTGTAAAGCGTATCGAGCAACTTGAAGAGATTGATGGTCTTATTTTACCAGGCGGTGAAAGTACAACAATGCGCCGTCTTATTGATAAGTATGCTTTCATGGAACCACTTCGTACATTCGCGAAGTCTGGTAAACCAATGTTTGGTACATGTGCAGGTATGATTCTTCTTGCAAAAACACTTATTGGATATGAAGAAGCACATATTGGTGCTATGGATATTACAGTAGAGCGCAATGCGTTCGGACGCCAAAAAGATAGCTTTGAAGCCGCACTTTCAATTAAAGGTGTAGGAGAAGACTTTATTGGTGTATTTATCCGTGCTCCGTATGTTGTACGTGTAGCTGATGATGTTGAAATACTTTCCACACATGGTAATCGAATGGTAGCAGTAAAACAAAATCAGTTTTTAGCTGCTTCATTCCATCCAGAATTAACGGATGATCATCGTGTTACAGCATACTTTGTAGAAATGGTAAAAGAAGCGAAAATGAAAAAAGTTGTATAAGTAACTTGCAACTTGTATAAGATTATAGTAAATTGATGGTAACAATTTTATAAAATAAGCGTGTTGATAGGAAGTAGTAACAAATGCCGTTTCTTATAGAGAGTCGATGGTTGGTGGAAATCGATAGAAACAGTTTGTGAATCCATCCTGGAATGGAATGTGGAATATCTTTATGGTTAGTAAACATTCCCGGTGAAGAGCCGTTATTTCTACTTGAGAGGAAGGCGGTAATGCTTTCAACTAGGGTGGCAACGCGGGTTAACTCCCGTCCCTTTATATAGGGACGGGAGTTTTTTGTGTTTTATAAAATAAAAGGAGGAGTATATAATGCTTGATATTAAATTTTTACGTACAAATTTTGAAGAAGTAAAAGCAAAGTTACAGCATAGAGGCGAAGACTTAACTGATTTTGGTCGCTTTGAAGAACTGGATACGAGAAGAAGGGAATTACTTGTTCAAACAGAGGAACTAAAAAGTAAACGTAACGAAGTATCTCAACAAATCTCTGTATTGAAGCGCGAAAAGAAAGATGCAGAAGCTCTAATTCTAGAGATGCGTGAAGTTGGAGAAAAAGTAAAAGATTTTGATAATGAACTTCGTACAGTTGAAGAAGATTTAGAAAGATTAATGTTATCTATTCCAAATATCCCTCATGAATCTGCTCCAGTTGGTGAAACAGAAGATGATAATGTAGTAGCACGTACTTGGGGAGAAGTGAAAGAATTTGCTTATGAACCAAAACCACATTGGGATCTTGCTACAGATTTAGGAATTTTAGATTTTGAGCGTGCTGGGAAAGTAACGGGAAGCCGCTTCGTATTCTATAAAGGTGCTGGCGCGAGATTAGAGCGTGCTTTAATTAGCTTTATGCTGGATCTTCATACTGATGAGCATGGATACGAAGAAGTGTTACCTCCGTATATGGTAAACCGTGCAAGTATGACAGGAACAGGACAACTTCCGAAATTTGAAGAAGATGCATTCCGTATTGAAAGTGAAGATTACTTCTTAATTCCAACAGCTGAAGTACCTGTAACGAATATGCACCGTGATGAAATCTTAAATAAAGAGCAATTGCCTATACGATATGCTGCATTTAGCTCTTGTTTCCGTTCTGAAGCAGGCTCAGCTGGCCGTGATACACGTGGCTTAATTCGTCAGCATCAGTTCAACAAAGTAGAGCTTGTAAAATTCGTAAAACCAGAAGATTCTTATGAAGAGTTAGAAAAACTAACAAATGATGCAGAACGCGTGTTACAATTATTAGAGTTGCCATATCGCGTTATGAGCATGTGCACAGGCGATTTAGGATTTACAGCAGCGAAGAAATACGATATCGAAGTATGGATTCCAAGCTATGGCACATATCGTGAAATTTCTTCTTGTAGTAATTTTGAGGCTTTCCAAGCGAGACGTGCAAATATCCGTTTCCGTCGTGAGCCAAACGGAAAACCAGAACATGTTCATACATTAAATGGATCTGGTCTTGCAATTGGACGTACGGTTGCAGCTATTTTAGAGAACTACCAACAAGAAGATGGTACAATTATAATTCCAGAAGTTCTTCGCCCTTATATGGGAGGAAAAACAGTTATTAAGTAAATATAAACATTCATCGGTATGAGTGATTGGTAATTATGAGCGTTGTCAGTACTATAATGTAGGAGAGGAGAAGTAACATTTTCCTTTCCTCATAATTTATTTTAGTAGGGTTGACTAACTGTTTTTCTTTTGATATTATATTTGATGTCAATATGGAGGTATACCCAAGTCCGGCTGAAGGGATCGGTCTTGAAAACCGACAGGCGGCGAGAGTCGCGCGGGGGTTCGAATCCCTCTACCTCCTCCAGATATAATTGACAACAGCGCATATAAGTGGAGATTGGAGAACTCGTTACCAACACGTAACGAGTTTTTATTTTAAAACCAATCATAAAGTATGGTGTAAGGAGATTTTCTCCTTATTACACACTCATATTCCGATGATTATCTTCATAGATATGAAAGGAGTCAACATGGATCTTATTATACAAACGTTTCCTTTAGATGGAAAAACTTTATATTATGTACAATGTCCTGTCTGTAAGAACAATAGAATTTTAAACAGTGGTGCAAATGTTTCACGTATTATTAGCGATGATACATTCCGTAAACTTTGTGGTTGCACTTGTGATGTAAAGCAAACTGCGACAAAAGTAGAGGCGCCAAAAAAAGTTGAAAAAGCAGCTGCAAAGAAAGAAGCAGCTCCAAAACGTACAGGTAAAGTATTAACAGCGGTGATTAACGGGAAAGAAATGACTGTTAAAGAGATTGCTGAAACATACGATATTAGTACAAGTACTGTTCGTCAGCGTATTAATGCTGGAAAACCTGAGAGTGAAATTATTGCTCCGACAAAAAAGAAGTAATTTAATAGAAAAACCCGTGCATATGCACGGGTTTTTTATTTTACAAGTTTACGTGTTTGTTTTAAAAAATGGCCAATTTTTTTTATGATCGGTTCAATTGAATCGCCATCTTTTAAGATGTCGTATTCATTAATGTTTAATCGTAAAACAGGGCATGCATTAAAGTTATTAATCCAGTTTTCGTAACGGCCATGCATCTCTTTCCAATACTCAATTGGTGTTTGTTGTTCCATCGGACGTCCGCGTTCTTGGATACGATCAACAATATCATCGAAAGAACCTTCTAAGTAAATTAATAAATCAGGATGAGGGAAGTAAGGAGTCATGACCATAGCGTCAAATAAACCTTTGTATGTTTCATAATCAGTTTCCGTCATTGTACCTTTTTCATGATGCATCTTTGCAAAAATGCCAGTGTCTTCATAGATAGAGCGATCTTGAACAAAACCGCCACCGTATTCAAAAATTCTTTTTTGTTCTTTAAATCGTTCTGCTAAAAAGTACACTTGCAAGTGAAAGCTCCAGCGTGTGAAATCAGCATAGAACTTGTCCAAATACGGGTTAGAGTCTACCTTTTCAAATGATGTGCGATAGCCTAAAGCGTTAGCCAATGCAGTTGTCATAGTTGATTTACCGACACCTACTGTTCCAGCAATCGTGATTACTGCGTCATTGGGTATATCATATTTTTGCCTTAAATTCATTATTATTTCGACTCCTTTAAGAGAGTATTTTGAAGGGCAGATAGGATGATATTTAAATCATCAGGATTTTTTACAAAATCCATATCGTCTCCGTTAAATTTCAATACTGGGATTTCTGGATGATCCTTTTTAAACGTATCCATTGCAGTTTCATAATCTTTTGTGAGCTGTAGTAAGTAATTTGGATCCATATTTTTTTCGAATTCTCTTCCGCGTTTTGCAATTCGTGCTTGTAATGTTTCCAAGCTAGCCGTTAAATAAACGATTACGTTTGGTACAGGCATATCTTGTGTAAGGATACGATAGATTTGCATGTACTTATCGTATTGAGAATCTTTTAATGTACGGGATGCGAAAATTAGATTTTTAAATATATGATAATCTGCTACTACTGGCTTCCTTTGATTCAAATACTTTATGTTAATATCTTCTAATTGTTTGTATCTATTACAAAGAAAGAACATCTCTGTTTGAAAACTCCATTCGTCGATGTCTTCATAGAACTTTCCTAAAAAAGGGTTTTCATCAACAATCTCTTTCAGTAAGTGGAGTTGCATGTGAGTTGAAATTTCCTTCGCAAGTGAAGTTTTTCCAACACCAATTGGTCCTTCAACCGTGATAAATGGTACTCCGGTCACGCTGTTTCCTCCTTTCAATCAGTGATTTACCGTGACTACTAAAAACACAAAACAGAATTATTGTAGCACAAGAGGGAAGCGAGCGGGTTAATTTGATATAAAAAGTTAGAAAATAGATATATGTATTAATGAATTTTTATTTGAGATGACGGTACTATATTTGCTTTTAATGTGGCTTCCATTATTTTTAAAGCATGTAAGTTATCCTGATCATGATTAGAAGCAATACAGTCCTGTGGTACATACAGTGTATAATTTCTCATATGAGCATCGTTAGCTGTAAAGAGGATACATATATTCCCTGCGACTCCTGTTAATATTAGATTTTCTATTTTTAAATAGCCTAATAAAGAATTTAAAGGTGTTTCATAAAAAGCGGAGTAATGTGGTTTAATAAAAATGTAATCATCGGAATTGGGGGCAATCTTACGAATGATATTTTCACTATACTCATTTGTACAATGAGTAATTAGTTGGTCAATATCAGATCTCCAAAGTTGATAATGGTCATTAACATAAATTATGGGATAACCAAAGGATTTCATTGTTTTCTTTAATTGTAGAATAGGGTTTGTTATAATTTCGCATTTTTTGGCTAGGGTGGGCCCGTGTGAAAATTGAAAGTCATTAATCATATCGATAATGAGTAAGGCAGTATTCTTCATATGTAATCCCCTCTCTTTTTTATTAGGGTGGATTGAATTTGTAAAAGTTATCCCATGTGTAGTAAATGGAAATTAGTGTACGTTATTTGTAATGAAAGGACTATGGTATGGAACACGATCAAGATATTTATTTTATGCAGTTAGCAATAGAAGAAGCTAAAAAGGCAGAGGCAATACAAGAAGTACCGATTGGTGCAGTTATAGTGTTAGATGGTGAAGTAATTAGTGTTGCTCATAATTTAAGGGAAACTGAGCAAAGATCAATAGCGCACGCTGAGTTACTAGCTATTGATGAGGCGTGCAAAAAATTAGGGACATGGCGTTTAGAAGATGCGACATTATATGTAACATTAGAGCCTTGTCCGATGTGTGCGGGTGGAATTGTTTTATCGCGAGTGAAGCGAGTTGTATATGGTGCAAGTGATCCGAAAGGTGGATGTGCAGGGACGTTGATGAATCTTTTAACGGATGAACGCTTTAATCATCAGTGTGAAGTAGTGGCTGGTGTGTTAGAAGAAGAATGCGGTACGTTGTTAACAAACTTTTTTAGAGAGCTTCGAAAAAAAAGAAAAGCGAGCAAGAAATTAGAGAAAAGCAAAGAGAATTAACGTATTTGCATTTTATAAAAAAACAAGTTATACTGATAATGCCTTTAATGAAGGCAACCGAATATTGGTTTTAACTTTGCCGTGCTAAGCGGGGAGGTAGCGGTGCCCTATACTCGCAATCCGCTCTAGCGAGGCCGAATCCCTTCTCGAGGTTATGTTGCTGTAAGGTCTGCCTTAAGTAAGTGGTGTTGACGTTTGGGTCCTGCGCAACGGGACCCCGTGAACCTTGTCAGGTCCGGAAGGAAGCAGCAATAAGCGGGTCTTCTCGTGTGCCGCAGGAGTGCCTGAACCGAGCTAACTGCTTGAGTAACGCTTATGGTACGTAATCGACAGAAGGTGCACGGCAGTTATATATGTATACAAAACTCACCTTAATATTAAGGTGAGTTTTTTGTATAGAAAATAACTTTTGGAATCTATAAACAGAATGGGTTATAATAAATGAGATAATAACCTTTGAGGGAGGCCGTATTTTCGTGTCATACCAAGCGTTATACCGAACATGGAGACCGCAAAAATTTGAAGATGTAGTTGGTCAAAAGCACGTGACAAAAACGTTGCAAAATGCCCTTCTTCAAGAGAAAGTTTCACATGCTTATTTATTTTCTGGGCCGAGGGGAACAGGAAAAACGACAATTGCAAAAGTATTTGCAAAAGCAATCAACTGTGAACATGCTCCGGTAGCTGAACCTTGTAATGAATGTCCTTCTTGTTTGGGGATTACACAAGGATCCATTTCAGATGTATTAGAAATTGATGCGGCTTCAAATAACGGTGTAGATGAAATTCGAGATATTAGAGATAAAGTAAAATATGCTCCAAGTGCTGTAGAATATAAAGTATACATTATTGATGAAGTTCACATGCTTTCTATGGGTGCCTTCAATGCGCTTTTAAAAACGTTAGAAGAGCCGCCGGGACATGTCATCTTTATTTTGGCGACAACAGAACCGCATAAGATTCCGCCTACAATTATTTCACGTTGCCAACGTTTTGAATTTCGAAAGATATCAGTAAATGATATTGTTGAGAGATTATCGACGGTTGTGACGAATGAAGGTACGCAAGTAGAAGATGAGGCGTTACAAATTGTTGCACGTGCTGCTGAGGGTGGTATGCGTGATGCGCTTAGTCTTATTGATCAGGCAATATCTTATAGTGATGAGACAGTTACGACAGAAGATGTATTAGCTGTGACAGGTTCTGTTTCCCAGCAATACTTAGGTAACTTAGTAGAATGTATACGTGAAAATGATGTATCAAGAGCATTACGTATCATAGATGAGATGATGGGTAAAGGGAAAGATCCAGTTCGTTTTATGGAGGATTTCATTTACTATTATCGTGACATGCTTTTATATCAAACTTCACCACAACTGGAACATATGTTGGAACGAGTAATGGTAGATGAGCAGTTCCGGATGTTAAGTGAAGAAATGCAACCGGAAGTAATCTATGAAATCATTCATACTCTTAGTAAGGGACAACAGGAAATGAAGTGGACAAATCATCCGCGAATTTTCTTAGAAGTTGTTATGGTACAACTGTGTCAACAGTTTATGATGCAAGCGAACGGTGCAGATCGTTTACAAGCAATTATGAACAGGATGCAGCAATTGGAGAAAGAGTTAGAAGAAGTCAAAAAGAATGGTGTGCCGGCTGGTGTGCAGCAGGAAGTCAGAGAGACACGTGCAACACCAAAGCCAGTGCGTACAGGTAGTATGAAGATTCCTGTCGGACGTGTAAATGAAGTGTTAAAGCAAGCGAAACGTCAGGATTTAGAAAAATTAAAAGCTGTGTGGGGTGAGTTGTTAGGAAGACTCAAAGCATACAACAAAGTAGCGTTTGCTGTTTTATTAGAAAATAGCGAACCAGTAGCGGCTTCGGATGATACTTACGTGTTAGCGTTTCAATATGAAATTCACTGTAAAATGGCAAGCGAAAACCGAGAAGCTATGGATACAGTGGAACAAGCTTTATTTGAATTGCTAAGTAAAAGATTAAATATGATTGCCATTCCAAAAAGTGAATGGGGTAAAATCCGTGAAGATTTTTTACAGCGTGAAGGTGGGAATGCTGAAGAAAGCCCAGAGAAAAAAGAAGACCCTCTTATAGAAGAGGCGGTAAAATTAGTAGGGCAAGAACTTATTGAAATAAAAGAGTAATAATAATTAGGAGGAATGAATTATGATGCGTGGCGGAATGGGAAATATGAATAACATGATGAAACAAATGCAAAAAATGCAAAAAGATATGGCGAAAGCGCAAGAAGAACTTGGCGAAAAAACAGTTGAAGGTACAGCTGGTGGCGGTATGATTACAGTTATTGCAAATGGTCATAAGCAAATTCTTGAAGTGAAAGTTAAAGAAGAAGTTGTAGATCCAGAAGATATCGAAATGTTACAAGACTTAGTGTTAGCTGCAACAAATGATGCACTTAAAAAAGCTGATGAACTTTCAAATTCTACAATGGGTAAATTTACAAAAGGCTTAAACTTACCGGGTGGAATGTTCTAGGAGGATATTGATATATGCATTATCCAGAACCGATATCAAAACTAATTGATAGTTTTATGAAGTTGCCAGGGATCGGACCGAAAACAGCGGTTCGCTTGGCATTTTTCGTATTAGATATGAAAGAAGATGATGTGTTAGGTTTTGCAAAAGCACTTGTGAATGCGAAGCGAGATTTAGCGTATTGTTCTGTATGCGGACATATTACTGACCGCGACCCTTGTTATATTTGTAATGATTCACATCGAGATCAATCGGTTGTTTGTGTTGTGCAAGAACCGAAAGATGTAATCGCAATG
>NZ_CP172246.1:32500-82500 GCF_044324725.1 Bacillus sp. 3G2
TGACACCTGCCCGGTGCTGGAAGGTTAAGGAGAGGGGTTAGCGTAAGCGAAGCTCTGAACTGAAGCCCCAGTAAACGGCGGCCGTAACTATAACGGTCCTAAGGTAGCGAAATTCCTTGTCGGGTAAGTTCCGACCCGCACGAAAGGTGTAACGATTTGGGCACTGTCTCAACCAGAGACTCGGTGAAATTATAGTACCTGTGAAGATGCAGGTTACCCGCGACAGGACGGAAAGACCCCGTGGAGCTTTACTGTAGCCTGATATTGAATTTTGGTACAGTTTGTACAGGATAGGCGGGAGCCATTGAAACCGGAGCGCTAGCTTCGGTGGAGGCGCTGGTGGGATACCGCCCTGACTGTATTGAAATTCTAACCTACGGGTCTTATCGACCCGGGAGACAGTGTCAGGTGGGCAGTTTGACTGGGGCGGTCGCCTCCTAAAGTGTAACGGAGGCGCCCAAAGGTTCCCTCAGAATGGTTGGAAATCATTCGTAGAGTGCAAAGGCATAAGGGAGCTTGACTGCGAGACCTACAAGTCGAGCAGGGACGAAAGTCGGGCTTAGTGATCCGGTGGTTCCGCATGGAAGGGCCATCGCTCAACGGATAAAAGCTACCCCGGGGATAACAGGCTTATCTCCCCCAAGAGTCCACATCGACGGGGAGGTTTGGCACCTCGATGTCGGCTCATCGCATCCTGGGGCTGTAGTCGGTCCCAAGGGTTGGGCTGTTCGCCCATTAAAGCGGTACGCGAGCTGGGTTCAGAACGTCGTGAGACAGTTCGGTCCCTATCCGTCGTGGGCGTAGGAAATTTGAGAGGAGCTGTCCTTAGTACGAGAGGACCGGGATGGACGCACCGCTGGTGTACCAGTTGTTCTGCCAAGGGCATAGCTGGGTAGCTATGTGCGGAAGGGATAAGTGCTGAAAGCATCTAAGCATGAAGCCCCCCTCAAGATGAGATTTCCCATAGCGTAAGCTAGTAAGATCCCTGAAAGATGATCAGGTTGATAGGTTCGAGGTGGAAGCATGGTGACATGTGGAGCTGACGAATACTAATAGATCGAGGACTTAACCATATAATATGTAGCAATGTTATCTAGTTTTGAAGGAATATGCCTTCATAGTTTGGTGATGATGGCAGAGAGGTCACACCCGTTCCCATACCGAACACGGAAGTTAAGCTCTCTAGCGCCGATGGTAGTTGGGACCTTGTCCCTGTGAGAGTAGGACGTCGCCAAGCAACTAAAAACACAAGTCTTTTGACTTGTGTTTTTTTGTGTTTTTAAACGGTACGTAAAAAGAAGTAATGATAATACAAACACGTTGCCCAAGGATTAATCATATTATATAAGAGATTGATGTATATTTTTCTGTAAATTGTTAAGGAATAGGAGTATAAAATATGTCCATTTAAATAGGGAGGGAAGGATATGAAATCAAAAAATGAAGTTTGTATTGTATGTGAGACAGAAAGAAAAGAAGGGATATATGTTTATAATAATTTAATATGTTATGAATGTGAAAAAGATATGGTGAATACGGAGACAAATGATCCGAAGTATATATATTATTTAAAACAGCTTCGGAAATTAGAAGTATCATATTTTTAAATAGGCATATGCCTATTATTTTTTTTGTTCTGTATAATAGAGAAAGAATGAAATAATAAGGAAGAGATATAGATGAATCAAAATCGCATACCTTTATATGAGGCATTAATAGAGTTTAAAGAAAGAGGGCCGTTGTCCTTTCATGTTCCAGGTCATAAAAATGGTTTAAACTTCCCTCAGGAGGCAGTAGAGGAGTTTAAAGATATACTATCTATCGATGTAACTGAGTTGTCAGGGTTAGATGATTTACATAGCCCGTTTGAATGTATAGATGAGGCACAACAATTATTAGCTGATGTATATGAAGTGGAAAAAAGTTATTTTTTAATTAATGGTTCAACAGTGGGGAACTTAGCAATGATTTTGTCTTGTTGCGGGGAACACGATATTGTTCTTGTACAAAGAAATTGTCATAAATCGATTATTAATGGTTTAAAATTAGCGGGAGCAAATCCAATTTTTTTAGATCCATGGATTGATGAAGCTTATAACGTACCAGTGGGAATTCATGATGAAATTATTAAGGAAGCAATTGAAAAATATCCAAATGCTAAAGCACTTATTTTAACGCATCCTAATTATTATGGTATGGGGATGGATCTAGAGACAAGCATCGCTTATGCACATGCACATAAAATCCCCGTTTTAGTAGATGAAGCACATGGAGCTCATTTTTGTTTAGGGGGAGCATTTCCAAAGTCAGCATTAGCATATGGTGCAGATATTGTAGTTCATTCTGCACATAAAACATTACCCGCCATGACGATGGGATCCTATTTACATATAAATAGTCGCCTAGTGAAAGAAGAAAAAGTTTCTACTTATTTAAGTATGCTACAATCTAGTAGTCCATCGTATCCAATTATGACTTCTCTTGATATTGCACGCTTTACAATAGCGCGTATAAAAGAAAAGGGCCATGATGAAATTGTCGAGTTTTTACGGGGATTTAAAGAAAAATTGTGTTCTATTCCACAAATAGCTATTTTACAATATCCATTACAAGACGAGTTAAAGGTAACCGTACAGACACGTTGTCAGTTATCAGGATACGAATTACAGTCTGTATTTGAAAAGGTCGGTATATATACAGAAATGGCGGATCCATATAATGTCCTATTTATTTTGCCCTTGCAAGTAAATAAGGAGTATATGAAGGCTATAGAGATGATCCGAGAGGCATTGCAATATTATGAGGTGAAAGACAAGAAGGAATCTATTCGTTATACTTATAAAGGAGAAATTTCTCCTTTACCGTATACATATAAACAACTGGAAGGATATGAAACAAAAGTAGTATCTGTAGAAGAAGCAGTTGGGATGATAGCGGCAGAGATGGTGATTCCATATCCACCTGGAATTCCATTGATTATGTATGGAGAAAGAATTACTTCAGAACATAAAGAGCAAATTATGTATTTAGAGAAAGCAGGCGCTCGTTTTCAAGGCAGTGCGAAATATATGAAAGTGTATGATATAGAAAGTGGGTTTTAGGATGAAGGGATTATTTGTAACAATTGAAGGTCCAGAAGGTTCTGGTAAGACAACGTTAATTCAAAGTTTATTGCCATACTTTGAACAAAAGGAACAGAAGGTAATGGCGACGAGAGAACCAGGTGGTATTGCAATTTCTGAGGATATTAGAACGATTTTACATAAAAAAGAATATACGATGATGGAAGCACGTACAGAGGCGCTTCTGTATGCTGCTGCACGTAGACAACATTTGGTGGAAAAGGTTATGCCAGCGCTTAACGAGGACTACCTTGTATTATGCGATCGTTTTATAGATAGCTCTTTAGCGTATCAAGGATATGCAAGAGGATTAGGTATGGATAAAGTATTTGAAATCAATCGTTTCGCAACTGAGGACTGTATGCCTAGTCTAACGATTTACTTAGACATTGAACCAGAGATTGGTTTAGCCCGAATTGAAAAAGATGCAGGACGTGAAGTGAATCGATTAGATATGGAAGATATCTCTTTCCATAAACGTGTGCGTGAAGGATATTTACAAGTTGTAGAACGTTTCTCAGATCGTATTGTATTAGTAAATGCTGATCAACCAATGGAAAAACTTATAGAAGAAGTTGTTCAGATTATAGAAGATAAATTGTTATAATAGAAGGAAAGAATGAAATAAGTGAGGTATGCATTATGACAAAGACGTGGGAGCAGCTTTCTGCTATACAACCCATCGGTGTAAAAATGTTGATGAATAGCATTGCAAAAGGGCGTATATCCCACGCTTACTTGTTAGAGGGAGGGAAAGGGACAGGAAAGTTTGCGACGGCAATTCAAATGGCAAAGAGTTTCCTCTGTTCTCAGCGGAATGGGGTAGAGCCTTGTCATGTATGTACAAATTGTAAGCGAATTGATTCAGGTAACCACCCGAACTTACATATTGTAAAACCAGACGGATTATCTATTAAGAAGCAACAAATTCATGATTTACAAGAAGAGTTTTCAAAAACAGGATTAGAGGCAAATAAAAAAGTATATATTATTGAGCACGCAGACCGCATGACAGCAAATGCAGCGAATACACTCTTGAAATTTTTAGAAGAACCGAGCAGTGATACAACAGCTATTTTACTTACTGAACAAAGTCATCAAATTTTAAATACGATTTTATCTCGCTGTCAAGTTGTTACATTTAGACCATTACCTACGGAATCTTTAATTAGAAGATTACAGGATGAAGGTATTACGGCATCTTTATCAACACTTGCTGCACAACTCACGAATAGTTTTGATGAAGCTTTAGCTTTATGTAGTGATGAATGGTTTGCACAAGCACGAGCTTTAGTGATAAAATTATGTGAAGCGCTCGAAAAGGATAAAGCCTCTATTTTTTTTGTACAAGAAAAATGGGGAAAACACTTTGGAGAGAAAGAACAATTACAGCAAGGTTTAGATATGTTACTCCTTATTTATAAGGATTTATTATATGTTCAACTTGGAGAAGAAGATCGTCTTGTTTTTCATGAGCAGAAAGAGATGTTTGAATCTTTCTCCTATGCTCAGAAGCGCATTGTATCAGCTCTCTTTAATATATTAGAGGCAAAAAATAGAATCAACGCTAATGTAAATGCGCAGCTTGTGTTCGAACAGTTAGTGTTGCGGTTGCAGGAGGGATGACCGTTTTGTATGATGTAGTAGGTGTTCGCTTTAAGAAGGCCGGAAAGGTGTACTATTTTGATCCGAACCAGTTCGATATCTCTGAAAATGAGTTTGTAATTGTAGAAACGGTAAGAGGTATTGAATACGGAAAAGTAGTTATTACCAAAAAGCAAGTTGATGAAAACGACGTTGTATTACCGCTAAAAAAGGTTATTCGTATTGCAAATGAAAATGATCGTACCATTGTTGAAGAGAACAAACATGCTGCGAAAGAAGCATATCAAGTTTGTCAGCAAAAGGTAGTAGAGCATAATCTTGATATGAAACTTGTAGATGTAGAGTATACGTTCGATCGTAATAAGATTATTTTCTACTTTACTGCGGATGGTCGGATTGATTTCCGAGAACTGGTGAAGGACTTAGCAGCAATTTTTAGGACAAGAATTGAACTAAGACAAATTGGTGTTCGTGATGAAGCGAAGATGCTTGGTGGTATTGGTCCGTGTGGTCGTATGCTTTGTTGTTCTACTTTTTTAGGTGATTTTGAACCTGTATCTATTAAGATGGCAAAGGATCAAAATTTATCATTAAATCCTGCAAAAATCTCTGGTTTATGTGGTCGTTTAATGTGTTGCTTAAAATATGAGAATGATGAATATGAGGCAGCAAAGGAACAACTTCCTGATTTAGATCAACGTATACAAACCCCGCATGGTACTGGCCGTGTTATCGGATTAAATATTTTAGAAAGATTAATTCAAGTGGAACTAGTAGACAAGGAACGGATAGTAGAATATACGTTAGATGAGTTAGTGAATAAAGGGGTCGTTTCGAGTCAAACCACAGATTAATGAGGTGGGTGCTTGTGGAGAAAAAAGATATTTTTGCATCGGTTTCTAGTATGGAAGAGCAAATTGGACATTTATACAAACAGTTGGGAGAATTAAAACAACATCTTGCAGAGTTGTTGGAAGAAAACCAACATATAAAAATGGAAAATGAAAATTTGCGACGCCGTTTTGAAGAAGTGCAGATTAAAGAAAAACAAAAAACTCAAAAACGTAAAGAAGTGAAGCCGAAGACAGCTGATATTGGTGAAGGCTACGATAATTTAGCAAGACTATATCAAGAAGGTTTTCATATTTGTAATCTGCATTATGGAAGTGTACGTAAAGAGGGAGATTGTTTATTCTGCCTGTCATTTTTAAATAAAAAGTGAAATTACCTTTCCAATGATAATTGGAAAGGTAATTTTTTATACATGAGAGTAGAATGAAATATGTTTTTTATTAGTAGAAGATGAAATAGGGTAGGTTAAGTGTAAGAAAAGGAGTAACATATGAATTTATATGAAGATGAACGTTTAGATTACTTATTAGCGCAAGATATGAAGATCGTACAAAGCCCATCAGTATTTAATTTTTCGTTAGATGCTGTTTTACTTGCAGACTTTGCTTGGGTGCCAATTCAAAAAGGTAATTTACTTGATTTGTGTACAGGTAATGCAGTTGTGCCTCTTCTATTAAGTACAAAAACGAAAGGGAATATTACAGGTGTGGAAATTCAAGAACGTTTATATGATATGGGAATCAGAAGCGTTCAATACAATAAGTTAGAAGAAAGAATTCACTTAATACACGGGGATTTGAAAGATATGCCGGAGAAACTTGGACGTCATCAATATGATGTTGTCACATGTAATCCGCCTTATTTTCAAACACCTGCAACGTCTGAGAAAAATATGAATGAACATTTAGCGATAGCTCGCCATGAAATTATGTGTACATTAGAGGATGTTGTATCTGCAAGTAGTCAGCTAGTAAAGCAAGGCGGGAAAGTAGCATTTGTACATCGTCCAGGCCGTTTGCTAGATATTGTTACATTAATGCGTAAATACAAAATTGAACCAAAGCGTGTACGGTTTGTTTATCCAAAGGCAGGGAAAGAAGCGAATACGTTGTTAATTGAAGGAATTAAGGACGGAAACGCGGATTTGAAAATATTGCCACCTCTTTTTGTATATGAAGAAAATAATGAATATACAAAGGAGATTCGTTCAATTTTATATGGAGAAGAATAAGCATTGTTTTTATGTAGTAGAGTGCTCTGACGGAAGCTATTATGCTGGATATACAAATCATATAGAGAAGCGGATTCAGACACATAATAGCGGAAAGGGAGCTAGGTATACGCGTGCTAGACTTCCAGTTGTTTTAAAATATATAGAATTTCATGAAGATAAGCGTACAGCTATGCAAGCAGAGTACTATTTTAAGCAATTAAATAGAAAACAAAAAGAAGAATATATGCAAAAAGGAGAACGCTATGTGGCAACAAAAAAGCTTTCAACAAAATGAAAAGGGAGTTTTATATTTAGTACCAACTCCTATTGGAAATTTAGAAGATATGACATTTCGTGCAATCCGAATTTTAAAAGAAGCTGATTTAATTGCTGCTGAAGATACGAGACAAACGAAAAAACTTTGTAATTACTTCGAAATTGAAACACCTGTTATGAGTTACCATGAGCATAATAAGGAAGTAAGTGGGAAGAAAATATTAGATAAGTTAGACGAAGGAAAGACAGTAGCACTTGTTAGTGATGCTGGTATGCCTTGTATTTCAGATCCAGGTTACGATATTGTTGTAGAGGCTGTAGCGGAACACTATCATGTTATCCCGCTTCCTGGGGCAAATGCAGCCCTTACAGCGTTAATAGCGTCAGGTCTTGAAACAAAACAATTTTATTTCTATGGATTTTTACAAAGAAATAAAAAAGAAAGAAAAATGGAGCTAGAAAAGCTTCGTTATGTACAAACTACAATGATGTTTTATGAAGCGCCTCATCGTTTAGATGATACTTTAATCTCGATGCAAGAAGTGCTGGGAAATAGAGAAATTGTATTATGTCGAGAGTTAACGAAAAAATTCGAGGAATTTATTCGTGGAACAGTCGAGGAAGCCATTGAGTGGACGAAACAAAATGAAGTTCGTGGCGAGTTTTGTATTTTAGTAGCTGGTTCAACGGAAGAACCTGCCCCAGAAGAACAATGGTGGGAATCTATTTCGGTATATGATCATATTGAACATTATATAAATGAAAAAGGTATGAATTCAAAAGAGGCGATAAAAACAGTCGCTAAAGATCGAGATTTGTCGAAACGCGATGTATATCAAACCTATCATGTCGATAAAAAATAAGCTTCTCATAATTGAGAAGCTTATTTTGCTGTTTCGATATAATCTTGAAGTTCGTTTAAGATTTGCTCAGCGCCTTCTTTGCTTAAGATAATTTTACCTTCAGCTAAAGATAGGTTACCATCAGATACTTCGCCAGTTACTTGGCAAGTCATGTTTGGCTTATATTTTTTTAAGATGATTTTCTCGTCATCAACGTAGATTTCAAGAGCATCCTTTTCTGCAATACCTAAAGTACGGCGTAATTCGATTGGAATTACTACACGACCTAATTCATCAACTTTACGAACGATACCAGTAGATTTCATAATTCTTTTCCTCCTAAAGAAATAGTTTATAAGTTTCGAGTCTATTTTCTAGATTCGTCATTTTTCGACAAAATACCCTATGGACATATGATACCAATCATTTACATTTCCGTCAATTCTTAAATTCTATATTTTTTAAAAAGATTTATAGATTTCTTACTTCTTATATATAATAGAATGTGAGTAATTTCTACTATTATTTCACTTTATTTTCAGAAAAGTTTATAAATTTAAGTGGAGATTGTATATTTTCTCGAAATATGAGTAATAGATGATAAAGGTACTAGATATTAACTCGTTTTTTATCCCGAGTTAACGAGCGGTAAGATTCCCATTTCAAACCTCGGTTGGAGGAAAGAAGTCAAGTGAGGATCGGGCTGCTCGTAAAAGCCCAATTGGTGCGGGCTAATAATCCGCGGGAGTGAACAAAACCCTACTGATTAAAGTTTCACTTTATATATAAGTTTTTGATATACTGTTTATAAATACATATGAGGTTATCCGGGAGGTCCAAAACAATGACAGAGGAAAACAAGTCCTTTTATATTACTACCCCAATTTATTATCCAAGTGGAAAATTACACATTGGACATGCTTATACGACAGTAGCAGGAGATGCGATGGCACGATATAAGCGTATGCAAGGATATAATGTTCATTATTTAACAGGAACTGATGAGCATGGACAGAAGATCCAAAAAAAAGCAGAAGAATTAAACGTTACACCACAAGCATATGTGGATAACATCGTTGCAGGAATTAAAGAACTTTGGGAGAAGATGGATATCTCTTATGATGATTTTATTCGTACAACTGAAGATCGTCATAAAGATGTTGTTGAAAAAATCTTCAAGCAACTAGTAGATCAAGGTGATATTTATCTTGATGAATATGAAGGTTGGTATTCTGTACAAGATGAGACATTCTATACAGCACATCAATTAGTAGATCCAATTATGGAAGGTGACAAAGTAGTTGGAGGAAAAAGCCCAGATAGTGGTCATGATGTAGAACTTGTTCGTGAAGAATCGTATTTCTTTAGAATGGGTAAATATGTCGACAGACTATTAAAATTCTATGAAGATAATCCACATTTCATTCAGCCAGAGTCTCGCAAGAATGAAATGATTAATAACTTTATCAAACCAGGCTTAGAAGATTTAGCTGTTTCTCGTACTTCATTTGACTGGGGAGTTCGTGTTCCAGGCAACCCAAAACACGTTATTTACGTATGGGTTGACGCATTATCTAACTACATTACAGCATTAGGTTATGGAACAGAGAATGAAGAGATGTATAAGAAGTTCTGGCCGGCTGATGTGCACTTAGTTGGAAAAGAAATCGTTCGTTTCCATACAATTTATTGGCCAATCATTTTAATGGCATTAGATTTACCTCTTCCGAAAAAAGTCTTTGCTCATGGTTGGATTTTAATGAAGGATGGAAAGATGAGTAAGTCAAAAGGAAACGTAGTAGATCCAGTTACATTAATCGATCGTTACGGATTAGATGCATTACGTTATTACTTACTTCGTGAAGTTCCATTCGGATCTGATGGCGTATTCACACCAGAAGGATTCGTGGAGCGTATTAATTTCGATTTAGCAAATGACTTAGGTAACTTATTGAATCGTACAGTAGCGATGATTGATAAGTACTTTAACGGAGAAATCCCTGCATTTAAAGCAAATGTAACGGAATTCGATGAAACGTTAGTAACGTTTGCACAGGATACATTGAAAAAAGTAGAAGAAGCAATGGAGAATATGGAATTTTCTGTAGCGTTAAGCTCAATTTGGCAATTGGTTAGCCGTACGAATAAATATATTGATGAAACACAACCTTGGGTATTAGCAAAAGATGAGAATGATCGTGAAAAGTTAGCTTCTGTAATGGCCCATTTAGCAGAAGTACTTCGTCAAACAGGTATTATGCTTATGCCATTCTTAACAGTAGCACCAAGCAAGATGTTTGCTCAGCTTGGCCTTACTGATGAAGCGCATAAGTCTTGGGAAAGTCTATCTACAGTTGGCTGTATTCCAGCTGGAACAAAAGTAGAAAAGGGACAACCAATTTTCCCACGTTTAGAAATGGAAGTAGAGGTAGAGTACATTAAAGAACAAATGAAAGCCTCTGCTCCTAAAGTAGAAGAGAAAAAAGAAGAAGAACCGAAGGCAGAAGAAATTACAATTGATGATTTCTTTAAAGTAGAATTACGCGTAGCTGAAGTACTATCTGCTGAGCCTGTGAAAAAAGCAGATAAGTTGTTAAAAATCCAGCTAGATTTAGGTACAGAAAAGCGTCAAGTTGTTTCTGGAATTGCAAAATTCTATTCACCAGAAGACCTAAAAGGTAAAAAGGTTATTTGTGTAACAAACTTAAAACCTGTAAAATTACGCGGTGAATTATCACAAGGTATGATTTTAGCGGGTGAAGAGAATGGCGTATTGTCATTAGCAACAATTGATCAAAATCTACCAAATGGTACAAAAATTAAGTAATTAAGACAAGAAAAGAGATGTTTCACGTGTAACATGTGTGAAGCGTCTTTTTTCTTTTTACATTCTCAATTTTTGCATTAAAATTGTAGTATTGTTATCGTTAAGTTAGTAAAGAGCTTATTTGTGTAGAATAAACTTGATTTCAATATAAAAGGAGTTATGTATGATGTTGTTTGATACACATTCACATTTGAATGCAGAGCAATTTGAAGAAGATTTGCAAGAAGTTATTGCACGAATGAAAGAAGTGGGAGTTACTTATACAGTTGTTGTTGGTTTTGATGAAGTAACGATAAAAAAGGCGATTGAATTAGCTGAAACCTATGATTTTATTTACGCTGCAGTTGGATGGCATCCAGTTGATGCAATCGACATGACGGAAGAACATTTAGCTTGGTTAGAAGAACTCGCTTCCCATCCTAAAGTTGTTGCACTTGGAGAAATGGGCTTAGATTATCACTGGGATAAGTCTCCAAAAGAAATACAGAAGGAAGTATTCCGTAAACAAATTGCATTAGCCAAAAAGGTGAAATTGCCGATTATTATACATAACCGCGATGCAACTCAAGATATTGTTGATATTCTAGAAGAAGAGAATGCGGCTGAAGTGGGAGGCATTATGCATTGCTTTAGTGGCAGTGTAGAAGTAGCAGAGCGATGTGTTGATATGAACTTTTTAATTTCGTTAGGCGGACCAGTTACATTTAAAAATGCTAAGAAACCGAAAGAGGTTGCTGCGGAGATTCCGTTAGAGAAATTGTTAATAGAGACGGACTGTCCATATTTAACACCACATCCATTTCGAGGGAAACGAAATGAACCGAGTTATGTAAAACTCGTAGCAGAAGAAATTGCGAACTTAAAAGGAATTTCTTATGAGGAAGTAGCAGAAGTAACAACAAAAAATGCAAAAGCTTTATTTGGTGTTGAATAAAAAGGAGTGGGAGAACCCATTCTTTTTTTATTTTTGTGAAAAAAGAATGGCGAATGAGGAAGTGTTACAATAAGGAGAGAGAACAAAGTTTTGGACATTCTATTTTTTAAAATGTAAGAATGGGGAAAATAATAATGGAAAAGTCGTCATTTTTTTGTTTTACTAAGTAGAGACGAAACGAGTGTGGAGGCAAGCATGAAAATTAAAGAGATTATCGTTGTAGAAGGTAAAGATGATACAGTTGCGATTAAGCGTGCTGTTGATGCGGATACAATTGAAACGAACGGTTCAGCAATCGGTGATCATGTTATTGAGCAAGTTAAATTAGCGCTGCAAAAACGAGGCGTTATTATTTTTACAGATCCGGATTATCCTGGAGAGCGTATTCGAAAAATTATTTCTGATAAGGTTCCTGGATGTAAACATGCTTTTTTACCGAAGGAAGAAGCACTTGCTAAAAGGAAAAAAGGTGTCGGAATTGAGCATGCTTCTAATGAATCAATTCGCCGTGCTTTAGAGAATATACATGAAGAAATGGAAGCTTACACAAGTGAAATTAGTTGGAGCGATCTAGTCGATGCAGGCTTAGTGGGCGGAGAAATGGCAAAGAGTCGCAGAGAAAGAATGGGTAAGCTATTAAAGATTGGTTATACAAACGCAAAACAGTTACATAAACGTTTACAAATGTTTCAAGTTTCAAAAGAAGCATTTGCAGAAGCTTATAAGCAAGTCATACAGGAGGAAAGAAAATGAAGGATATCGCAACGCCAAATCGTACGAAAGATATTGTTGAAAAGTACGGATTTTCATTCAAAAAAAGTTTAGGACAAAATTTTTTAATTGATACGAATGTATTAAATCGTATCGTTGATCACGCTGAAATTGGTTCAGAAAGTGGTGCAATTGAAATTGGACCAGGTATCGGTGCATTAACAGAACAATTAGCGAAGCGTGCTAAAAAAGTAGTGGCTTTTGAAATTGATCAGAGACTATTACCGATTTTAGATGAGACGTTAGCTCCATATAGCAACGTTACAGTTATCAATAAAGATGTACTAAAGGCAGATGTACATGAGGTGTTTAGTGAGCAATTTGAGGAAGGGCAAGATGTAATGGTAGTAGCTAACTTACCATACTATATTACAACGCCAATTTTATTTAAATTGCTGGAAGAGAAATTACCAGTTCGTGGATTTGTTGTTATGATGCAAAAAGAAGTGGGAGATCGTTTAGCTGCTAAGCCTGGAACGAAAGAGTATGGTTCTTTATCCATTGCTATTCAGTATTATACAGAGGTAGAAACGGTTATGACTGTACCGCGTACAGTGTTTGTGCCACAACCAAATGTTGATTCTGCGATTATTCGTCTTCTGAAGCGTCCGAAACCAGTTGTAGAAGTAACAGATGAGACATTCTTCTTTGAAGTAGTACGAGCAAGTTTTGCACAGCGTCGTAAAACTTTAATGAATAATTTATCAAATAATTTAAATGGTTTCCCGAAAGATAAAGAGCTGTTGGATCGAATTTTAACAGAAGTAGGAATTGATCCGAAACGAAGAGGCGAAACGCTATCTATCGAGGAGTTTGCAACATTAAGTAATGCATTAGTTCTTCATAAATTGTCATAAGAATACAAAAGGGACAGTTCAACTTGAACTGTCCCTTTTGTCACCTTTCCTCTCCTACATTCATACTTTAAAAACAGGTAAGATGGCCTAACGAGTTTGGAGGTAGGAGAATGGCTTTACATGTTGGAGAATTAGTGGAACGATATTCTCATAAGAGGGATATTCTTTTTCGTATTATAGAAATAAAAGGCGAGATAGCTATATTATTTGGAGAGGAAATTAGACTGGTGGCAGATGCGCCACTTGAAGATTTAGTTAGTATAGATCAACGAGAACATAAAAAAAGAGCGAAGCGTGAGAAAGAAACGATGGAGCGTACGTATCGTTTGTTTCAACAAGATTATGTATTAATGAAACAAAGGCATGAACACACTTCAACGGGTGGATACACAAGTGAGGTGAATTATTTTCAAATGCCAGGACGTGTATTGCATATAGATGGAGACCCGTTATATTTGCGCAAGTGCTTAGACTTATATAATAAAATTGGTGTTCCTGTACAAGGTATTCATTGTAAAGAAACAGAGATGCATGAAAAGGTAGTAGATTTAATAGATCATTTTCGCCCGGACATTTTAGTTATTACAGGGCACGATGCATATACAAAATCAAAAGGGGTAAAGGGAGATTTAGCAGCATATAGACATTCAAGGCATTTTGTACAGGCTGTTCGAGAAGTGAGAAAAAAATATCCATCATTGGATCAACTCGTTATTTTTGCCGGGGCATGCCAATCACACTTTGAAGCGTTAATTCGAGCTGGTGCTAATTTTGCTAGTTCACCATCTAGAATTAATATTCACGCACTAGATCCTGTATATGTGGTGGGTAAAATTAGTTTTACGTCCTTTATGGAGAGAGTCAATGTATGGGATGTTGTACGTAATACGATTACTGGCGAGAAGGGACTTGGCGGGATTGAGACGAGGGGGATTTTACGAACTGGATTACCCTTTCAACATTATGAAGAATAAGCAAGGTACATATGTATCTTGCTTTTTTGTATGGGAAGGATTTAAATCAGCTTGGATAAAAAGAGAGAAGAACGCACAGACTACATAATGATACTTTTACAATATAGTATTTCTTCTATCTATTCGAACGCATAATGCTTTTATAATGATATTGTCTGTGAGTTGCGGTTAATAATTGGGATAGATATATCGTGTTTTAAGTGTTCAATCTAAATTACAGCGAGGTGTAACGAAGTATATGTCAAAACGTTTAGATGAAATTAAAAGCGAATTAGATCACCATCTTGGAGAGAGACTGATGTTAAAGGCAAATAGTGGGAGAAGAAAAACAGTAGAGCAATCAGGTGTACTTGCAGAAACGTACCGTTCTGTTTTTGTTGTACAATTGGATCAGCAAGAAGATGCGTTACAACGTGTATCGTATAGCTATGCGGATGTTTTAACAGAGACAGTAGAGTTAACATTTTATGGTGAACCTCATAATGAAGTGATTTTATAATTGATGTATCGTTACATATATTCCCACAAATGAAAAGCTATATTATTTTGCATACTAATTATACCGTAGCAAAATAAGGAGGGACTCTGCATTGAGTAGACGAAGAGGTGTCATGTCAAATCAATTTAAAGAAGAGCTTGCAAAAGAGCTAGGCTTTTATGATGTTGTTCAGAAAGAAGGATGGGGCGGAATTCGTGCGAAAGATGCTGGTAACATGGTGAAACGTGCTATAGAAATTGCAGAACAGCAATTAATGAAACAAAACCAGTAGTTGTAAGATACTTTCTATGCTACGGTAGCCGAGGAGTGATTCCTCGGCTTTTTGTACTCTAAAAGGTGCCATCATTTTACATAAGTAGTTTCATTCTGAATGCTTTTCGTTATAATTAGGGAAGTGTCATCGTCTTACTATAAATTTATGGTAAAATAAACGATAAAAGATTGAGTACATAGAGTGGGTGAATAGATTGAAGCTACTAGTGAAAGCACCAGCAAAGATTAATCTGTCGTTAGATGTACTGGGAAAAAGACAAGACGGATATCATGAAGTGAAAATGATTATGACAACAATTGATTTAGCGGATCGTTTAGAACTAATGGAATTAGCAGAAGACCGTATTGAAATTTTATCCCATAATCGGTATGTCCCAGACGACCAAAGAAATTTAGCTTATCAAGCAGCGAGATTATTAAAAGAGAAGTTTAATGTAAAAAAAGGCGTATCTATTACTATTGAAAAAACGATTCCAGTAGCAGCTGGATTAGCAGGTGGAAGTAGTGATGCAGCAGCGACATTACGTGGCCTTAATAAATTATGGAATTTAGGGCTTACAATTGACCAGTTAGCAGAGCTGGGCGCAGAAATCGGATCAGATGTATCGTTTTGCGTATATGGTGGGACAGCAATTGCCACTGGAAGAGGAGAGCAAATTGAGCACATAAAAACTCCACCTTCTTGTTGGGTTATTTTAGCAAAACCCCATATTGGTGTATCTACTGCTGATGTGTATGGAAATTTAAAGTTAAATCGAGTTACACATCCAAATGTAGATAAAATGGTTGATGTCATAAATGCCGGGGATTACAAAGGCATTTGTGATACTGTTGGTAACGTTTTAGAAGATGTAACGTTTGCGATGCATCCTGAAGTTGCACGTATTAAGGCACAGATGAAGCGATTTGGGGCGGATGCCGTATTAATGAGTGGAAGTGGCCCAACTGTATTTGGCCTTGTGCACCACGATTCGCGAATGCATCGTATATATAACGGATTAAAAGGATTTTGTGAACAAGTATATGCAGTACGTTTATTGGGAGAGCGAGAAACGCTTGAATAAAGACGTATAATACGGTATGATTTGTTTAGAATATTCGTGATTTGAGGTGAGAGTATGAAAATTAGACGAAGTACAAGATTAGTCGATATGACGTATTACTTGTTACAAAATCCTCGTCAGCTAGTTTCTCTCACTTTTTTTGCTGAAAGGTATCAATCAGCTAAGTCTTCCATTAGTGAAGATTTAGTTATTATTAAGCAAACGTTTGAACAACAAGGGGTCGGCACATTGCAAACGATACCAGGAGCAGCAGGAGGAGTGAAATATATACCATATATAAGTGCGGAAGAGGCAGATCTCATTATTGGAGAGCTTTGTAGCCTATTTGAAAATCCAGGTCGTATTTTACCCGGTGGTTACTTATATATGACAGATCTTTTAAGTAATCCTCGTCATATTAATGGCGCAGGTCGTTTGTTTGCTTCTGTTTTTGCTAGGCAACCAATTGATGCGGTTATGACGGTGGCAACGAAGGGGATTCCACTTGCTTATGCGGTGGCAAATTACTTAGATGTACCGGTAGTAATTGCAAGAAAAGATAATAAGGTAACAGAAGGCCCAACTGTTAGTATTAACTATGTATCAGGTTCTTCTAAGCGAATTCAAACAATGACGTTAGCAAAGCGTAGCCTTCCAGAAGGATCAAATGTTTTAATTATTGATGACTTCATGAAAGCTGGCGGGACAATTCAAGGTATGATGAGTATGTTAGAAGAGTTTAAGGCTAATGTTGTTGGTATTGGTGTATTAGTAGAATCCACGGATATTGAAGAAAGACTAATTAATAATTTTGTATCATTAATTCGTCTATCAGAAGTTGATGTGAAAGAAAAAGCGATTCAAGTGGAAAAGGGAAATTATTCACTGGCACCATTTGATGAAGGGCTTGTAGAAGCTGAGTAAAAAGGTAAAGCAGATCGCTTTATCTTTTTTTTATTCTATTTATGAATTATAAAATAGATGGACAAACTGCTTTTCGTGCACTATTTTTAAAGAGTAAAAATAAATAATAAAAGGGTGAAAAAATATGAAAGTTGTTCAAACAAGTAATGCACCACAAGCAATTGGACCATATTCACAAGGGATTATTGTAAATAATATGTTTTACAGTTCAGGACAAATTCCATTAACTGCAAGTGGAGAGCTTGTAGCAGGAGACGTGACAGTACAAACAGAGCAAGTATTTCAAAATTTACAAGCGGTATTAGAAGAAGCAGGTGCTTCATTTGATTCAGTAGTAAAAACAACAGTATTCTTAAAAGATATGGATGATTTTAATGCTGTTAATGACGTATACGGCTCTTATTTCTCTACTCATAAGCCAGCTCGTTCTTGTGTACAAGTAGCAAAATTACCGAAAGATGTTTCAGTTGAAATCGAAGTAATTGCCCTAGTTAAGTAGTTCTTTGTAAGCGATAACCTCCACTAATCTCTATATTCAATTACATTAAAAATTTTTATCTTAAAAATTTTTAAAAAATTAAAGGGAAAATAGAAAATTTGTGGAATTTATACAAATATATCGCTTATTTAGAAAAGGGTGGTGAACACAAGATGGAAGTGACTGACGTAAGATTACGCCGCGTAAACACAGAAGGCCGCATGAGAGCAATTGCCTCTATTACTCTAGACCATGAATTTGTTGTTCATGATATTCGTGTAATTGATGGTAATAATGGATTATTTGTAGCAATGCCAAGCAAACGTACTCCAGATGGAGAATTCCGTGACATTGCACATCCAATTAATTCTGGTACACGCTCTAAAATTCAAGATGCGGTTTTAACAGAGTATCATCGTTTAGGCGAGTTAGAAGAGGTTGAGTTTGAAGAAGCGGGTGCTTCGTAAAATTCGAATGAAAAGGGCTTTTTAAAGAAATCCCTATAATTTTGCAACAAACTCCTGTAAGCATTTACAGGGGTTTGTTTTTTTTTGGAGTTTTATACATTTTACGTTCCGAAAATTCAGAATCCATTAAAATGAAGAAGAAAACTTCTAATTTTTTCAAAATCAATTTAAATAGTATAGCTTATTTCTTAAAAAAGATACTAAAGAGTAAAACATCGTATGAGAATTATGGTAAAATTTAATAGTTAAAATGTGTTTCTTGAAATATATGATGATTTAGGATAATATCGTTAATGGATAAATAGGTTGCGATGGAGGGTCTATATGTCAAACAGATTTGCAGTGATTCTAGCTGCAGGTAAAGGCACACGTATGAAGTCTAAGCTATACAAAGTGCTTCATCCTGTATGTGGAAAACCTATGGTACAACATGTTGTCGATCAAGTATCTCAATTAGGATTGCAGAAACTTGTAACAGTCGTAGGACATGGTGCTGAAATGGTACAAGAACAGCTAGGAAACGTAAGTGAGTTTGCATTACAAGCAGAACAACTTGGTACAGCGCATGCTGTAGATCAAGCTGCAAGTGTACTTGCAAATGAAGAAGGAACAACTTTAGTTATTTGTGGTGATACGCCGCTAATAACTGCTGAAACGATGGAATCATTGCTTCAGCAACATAAAGAAGCAGGGGCAATGGCAACGGTGCTAACAGCTTACATAGAAGAGCCTGCTGGATATGGTCGTATCGTTCGTAACGAGAATGGTCATGTTGAAAAGATTGTTGAGCATAAGGATGCAAATGAGAAAGAATTAGCTATTAAAGAAATCAATACAGGTACGTATTGTTTTGATAATAAAGCTTTATTCGCTTCGCTTTCTAAAGTTTCAAATGATAACGTACAAGGTGAATATTACCTGCCAGATGTTATTGAGATTTTAAAAAATGAAGGTCACATTGTATCGGCTTATCAAACAGAGCACTTCGATGAAACGTTAGGTGTTAACGACAGAGTCGCTCTATCGCAAGCGGAAATTATTATGAAAAACCGTATCAACCGAAAGAACATGGTAAATGGTGTTACGATTATTGATCCAAGTAACACGTATATTTCTGCTGATGCAATTATCGGTAGTGATACAGTTCTTCATCCAGGAACAATTATTGAGGGGAACACTGTAATCGGTTCTGATTGTGAAATTGGACCGCATACAGTAATTCGCGATAGTGAAATTGGAGATCGTACGACAATTCGTCAATCTACTGTACATGATAGTAAACTTGGTACAGAAGTATCGGTTGGTCCATTTGCACATATTCGTCCAGATTCAGTTATTGGAGATGAAGTACGCGTTGGAAACTTCGTGGAAATCAAAAAAACTGTTTTTGGTAATAGAAGTAAAGCTTCACACTTAAGTTATATCGGGGATGCACAAGTTGGAGAAGACGTGAATCTTGGTTGTGGTTCAATTACGGTGAACTATGACGGTAAGAATAAATTCAAAACTGTGATTGGTAACGGGGTATTTATTGGATGTAATTCAAACCTTGTTGCTCCTGTAACAGTTGAAGATGGTGCTTATGTGGCAGCAGGCTCTACAATTACAGAGAATGTTCCATCAAAAGCATTATCTGTAGCACGTGCACGTCAAGTTAACAAAGAAGACTATGTTGATCAATTGCTGAATAAGAAAAAATCATAATGTGGAGGGTTAATCTAGATGTCGACTCAATATCTAAATTCTAATTTGAAAGTATTCTCTTTAAACTCTAATAAGGAACTTGCTGAGCAAATTGCAAAGCACATTGGAGTAGGACTAGGAAAATGTTCTGTTGATCGTTTTAGTGATGGAGAAGTTCAAATTAACATTGAAGAAAGTATCCGTGGTTGCGATGTATTCATTATTCAATCTACAAGCTTCCCAGTAAACGAACATATCATGGAATTACTTATTATGATCGATGCATTAAAGCGTGCATCTGCAAAAACAATTAATATTGTTATTCCTTACTATGGTTATGCGCGTCAAGACCGTAAAGCGCGTTCTCGTGAACCAATTACATCGAAACTTGTAGCAAACTTGCTTGAAACAGCAGGTGCAACTCGTGTAATCACTCTAGATTTACATGCTCCACAAATTCAAGGGTTCTTTGATATCCCAATCGACCACTTAATGGGTGTACCGATTCTTTCAGATTACTTTGAAACAAAAGGTCTTAAAGATATCGTAATCGTGTCACCTGACCATGGTGGGGTAACTCGTGCTAGAAAAATGGCGGATCGCCTAAAAGCACCAATCGCTATTATTGATAAGCGTCGTCCTCGTCCGAACGTATCAGAGGTAATGAACATTATCGGTAATATTGAAGGTAAGACAGCAATTTTAATTGATGACATCATTGATACAGCTGGTACAATTACATTAGCAGCAAACGCTCTTGTTGAGAACGGTGCTTCTGAAGTATATGCTTGCTGTACACACCCAGTATTATCTGGTCCAGCAATTGAGCGTATCCAAAACTCAAATATTAAAGAGTTAGTTGTAACGAACTCTATCGTATTACCGGAAGATAAGAAAATCGACAAAGTACATGAACTTTCAGTTGCTCCATTAATTGGAGAAGCAATCATTCGTGTATACGAAGAAGAATCTGTAAGTGTATTATTCAATTAATTGGATAGAATGAGACGTAACCAAGATTGGTTACGTCTTTTCGTATCGAAAAAAGAAAGTAGTGGTACAAGAATGAAATTGATAGTAGGACTTGGGAACCCGGGTAGAGAATATGAATTAACAAGGCATAATATTGGATTTATGGCAATTGATGAACTTGCAAAGCGTTGGAATATTTCTTTGAATGAACAAAAATTTAAAGGAGTATTTGGTGCAGGATTTGTTAATGGGGAAAAAGTAATCTTATTAAAGCCACTTACATATATGAATTTATCTGGGGAAAGTATTCGTCCGCTCATGGATTACTATAAAATTGATGTTGAGGACTTCGTTGTTCTGTACGATGATTTAGACATTCCTGTAGGTAAATTACGCCTCCGTATGAAAGGTAGTGCTGGTGGACACAATGGTGTGAAATCAACAATTTCACATTTAGGAACACAAGAGTTTCAACGCATCCGCATGGGAATTGATCGTCCGAAAAATGGTATGAAGGTAGTAGATTACGTATTAGGACGTTTTACATCAGAAGAAATTCCTGATGTGGGTCATTCTATTGAAAAAGCAGCGGATGCATGTGAAGAATGGTTAAATAAACCTTTTCTTCAAATCATGAATACCTTCAATAGTTAAGGGTATGATTGGGAATATTTTGTTTCATTTTTACCCATACTAGTAGTAATTGGATTTTTAGGAGGCTAGTATGGAAGGTTATTATCATTGCAGACATTGCGGGAGTAATGTAGGCTCCGTTACTGCAGAAAAAGTATATAGCGACGTTTTACTTCAACTAACAGAGCAAGAAGTAGTAGAGATGATTCATTTTCATGAGAATGGAAATATATATATACAAACGATTTGTGAATCGTGTCAAGAAACGCTCGCATCTTATCCTGAGTATTATGAATATGAAAAATTTCTGCAATAAAATGTTGTCGCTTTGGCATGTCCAAAGCATTTTTCTGTTTTCTTTTTCCGAAATATTTGCATAAAATATAGTGGCTTGCTCTTTATGTTGAGAGGGGTTTTGAAAATGATAGGTTTATTAGAGCAATTTTATAAAAATGAAGAGATCCAATCGGTTATTAATGGATTAGAAGATGGTTTAAAAGAACAGCTTGTATCAGGTATGGCAACCTCTTCTCGTTCGTTATTAATGGCGGCCTTATATAAAAAAACAAAAAAATCACAACTTATTGTGACGCATAATTTATATCAAGCGCAAAAAGTACATGAAGATTTAGTGGCGTTACTTGGTGAAAAAGATGTGTGGTTATACCCAGTAAATGAATTGATAGCATCAGAAATTGGTGTTGCAAGCCCAGAATTGAAGGCGCAACGTATTGAAGTATTGAATCGTTTAGCTGCAGGAGAGAATGGGATTATTGTAGCACCGGTTGCAGGACTACGCAGATTTTTGCCAATGAAAGAATTGTGGAAGCAAAGGCAAATCGAAATTAATCTAGGGCAAGAGATTGATTTAGATACATTCTTGCATACTTTACATCATATTGGTTATGAGCGTAAGTCGATGGTAGAGGCTCCTGGGGAATTCAGCTTGCGCGGGGGAATATTAGATATTTATCCGTTAACTGAAGAATTACCATTTCGTATTGAATTTTTCGACACAGAAGTTGATTCTATTCGATTATTTGATGTGGATGAACAGCGCTCTCAAGATAAAAAAGAAAGTGTTAGATTTGGTCCAGCAACAGAGTTTTTATTTTCACAGGAAGAATTGAAGTCGGGAATTAAGCGTCTTGAGGAAGGCTTGACTAAGACGATGCAAAAACTTTCCGATGATAAATTGAAGACTACAGTGCTTGAGACGGTAAGTCATGAAATTGAGATGTTAAAAAACGGGCAAAGTATAGAACAGATGTTTAAATATTTATCTATTTTCTATAACGAACCTGCTAGTCTGATAGATTATTTACCAGAAGATGGTATTGTGGTTTTAGATGAGATTTCCCGTATTCAAGAAACAGCATCACATCTTGAAACGGAAGAGGCGGAATGGTATATCTCACTTCTTGGTGAGGGAACAATTATTCAAGATTTATCTTTCTCACACTCGTTTGAGGAATTTCTTCATCATAAAAAAAGAAGTTTTGTATATTTAACGTTATTCTTACGTCATATAGCACATACACATCCGCAAAATATTGTGAATGTGACATGTAAAACAATGCAAGATTTCCATGGGCAGATGCAGTTGTTAAAAACTGAAATTGATAGATGGAACGAAGGGCATTTTACGACTGTTGTGCTCGGAACTGATGATGAACGTGTGAAAAAATTACAACATATTTTAAGTGATTATGATATTGAGGCAGATATCGTAGAGGGCACAGATATATTATTGCCTGGAAGGTTACAAATTGCTGTAGGTGATTTACATGCGGGATTTGAAATGCCGATGCAAAAGCTTGTTGTTATTACTGAAAAAGAGCTTTTTCATAAGAAAGTTAAAAAATCACAACGTAAGCAAAAGTTATCTAATGCTGAACGTATTAAAAGTTATTCGGAATTAAAAGTTGGAGATTATGTAGTTCATGTTAATCATGGTATAGGTAAATTCTTAGGTATCGAGACGTTAGAGATTAATGGCGTTCATAAAGATTACTTGAATATTAAATATCAAGGTAATGATAAGTTATACGTTCCAATTGAACAAATTGACCAAGTGCAAAAATATGTAGGGTCTGAAGGTAAGGATCCTAAAGTTTATAAATTGGGCGGAAATGACTGGAAAAAGGTCAAAACGAAAGTTGAAAAATCTGTACAAGACATTGCGGATGACCTAATTAAATTATATGCTGAACGCGAAGCTTCAAAGGGTTATGCATATACACCAGATACGGCAGAACAACAAGAATTTGAATCTTCTTTCCCGTATCAAGAGACAGAGGATCAATTACGTTCTATTGAAGAGATTAAGAAAGATATGGAACGTGGACGTCCGATGGATAGGCTTCTTTGTGGTGATGTAGGTTATGGAAAAACGGAAGTAGCTATCCGTGCGGCATTTAAGGCAATTATGGATGAAAAACAAGTTGCCATTTTAGTGCCGACAACGATCCTTGCACAACAACACTATGAAACAATTCGAGAGCGTTTTCAAGATTATCCAATCAATATAGGATTATTAAGTAGATTCCGTACGAGAAAACAGCAAAATGAAACAATTAAAGGCTTGAAAGATGGCACGGTAGATATCGTAATTGGAACGCATCGTATTTTATCTAAAGATGTTACTTATAAAGATTTAGGTCTTCTTATTATTGATGAAGAACAAAGGTTTGGTGTAACGCATAAAGAAAAAATTAAACAATTAAAAGCAAATGTTGACGTATTAACATTAACGGCAACTCCGATTCCGCGTACACTCCATATGTCTATGCTTGGTGTGCGTGACTTATCTGTTATTGAGACACCACCAGAAAATCGTTTCCCAGTTCAAACGTATGTAGTAGAGTATAATCCAGCGTTAATGCGAGAAGCGATAGAACGAGAGCTTGCAAGAGGTGGGCAAATTTACTTCCTATATAATCGTGTGGAGGATATCGAAAGAAAAGCAGATGAAATTTCGATGTTAGTTCCAGATGCACGTGTAACTTATGCACATGGGAAAATGAACGAAAGTGAATTAGAGTCTGTTATGCTATCGTTTTTAGAGGGACAGCATGATGTTCTTGTAAGTACAACAATTATTGAGACGGGTGTAGATATTCCGAATGTAAATACGTTAATTGTATTTGATGCAGATCGTATGGGATTATCGCAGCTGTATCAGCTTCGTGGGCGTGTCGGACGTTCTAATCGTGTTGCATATGCATACTTTGCATACAAACGAGATAAAGTGTTATCAGAAGTTGCAGAGAGGCGCCTACAAGCCATTAAAGAGTTCACAGAGCTTGGATCAGGTTTCAAGATTGCGATGAGAGACTTATCTATTCGTGGTGCAGGTAACTTGTTAGGTGCCGAACAGCATGGATTTATTGATTCTGTCGGATTTGATCTATATTCTCAAATGTTAAAAGATGCAATTGAACAGCGTAGAGGAACAGATGGGGTTGAAAATACAGTTAATGTTGAAATTGATTTAGAAGTAGATGCATATTTACCAGATGCTTATATTTCAGATAGTAAACAAAAAATTATGATGTATAAACAGTTTAGAGGTGTTTCTGCAATGGAGGATATTGAAGAGTTGCAGGAAGAGATGATAGATAGATTTGGTGATTACCCGCAAGAAGTTGGTTATTTATTACAAATTGCAAATATTAAAGTATTGGCAATGAAAGAACAAATTGAGTTAATTAAGCAAAATAAATTTGAAGTAACGATTCTGTTCTCAGAACAAGCAAGTCAAAATATTGATGGCGGAAAATTATTCATGCTTGGAAATAGTTTTGGACGTATGATTGGTTTAGGGATGGAAGGATCACAATTGAAAATCGTTATGAAAACAAATGGCTTAGAGACATCGAAGTGGTTAACAATTGCTGAAAATTTATTAAAAGGCCTACCAGATGTAAAAAAAGAAGTCATAAATGCCTAATATTAGATAAAAAAATACAATTCGGCGTGCATAGAAGAACTAATGTGTAAAATACTATGTCTAACAGTTGGTGATTTTTACATGAACAGGTAAATTCACCACTTTCATCATCAGTAGAAAGTGAGGCAGCATTAGAATGAAAGCAACTGGAATCGTACGTCGAATTGATGATTTAGGTAGGGTAGTAATCCCGAAGGAAATTCGTAGAACTTTACGTATTCGAGAAGGAGACCCATTAGAAATATTTGTTGATCGCGATGGAGAAGTGATTTTGAAGAAATATTCTCCGATTAGTGAACTAGGTGATTTTGCAAAAGAATATACGGAAGCTTTATACGATAGCTTAGGACATAATGTGCTTGTATGCGATCGTGATTCTATTATCGCGGTAGCAGGCATATCTAAAAAAGAATACTTAAATAAAAGCGTTGGCGATTTAATTGAGAAGACAATGGAAGATCGTAAGTCTGTAATTATGACGGATGAAAGCGAAATTTCAATTATTGATGGAGTAACAGAAAAAGTTAGTTCCTATACAATTGGCCCGATTGTTGCGAATGGGGATCCAATTGGAGCTGTTATTATCTTCTCTAAAGAGGCCATTATAAGTGAAGTAGAGCATAAGTCAGTAAATACAGCTGCGAGCTTTTTAGCGAAACAAATGGAGCAGTAAGGCCATATCGAATTTTAGAAGTAGCAATCTTTCCTAATTATGATATTTCTTCTGGAGAAATCAATTATTTGGAGATATATGTATATTGAAAAAAGGTAGCGCTTTGCTACCTTTTTTCGTTGAACATTTCTAGCGTTGCACGAATGTATTATTACTCGTGTAGGTAAGGAAGCTTGTCCTTTTCTTTATGATATAATACGAGGGGTGAGAATAGAAAAAGGAGTTTTCTTGTATGGAATCGAAGAAGTATCAAGCCTTTTGGCGTGGGGCTATTATATTAACAATCGCAAGTTTTGTTACAAAAGTATTAAGCGCTTTTTACCGTATTCCATATCAAAATATAGCGGGTGATATTGGTTTTTATATTTACCAACAAATTTATCCGTTTTATGGATTTTGTTTAATTTTAGCTACTTATGGATTCCCCATTATAATTTCAAAAATGGTTGCGGAACGATTAGAGCGAGGGAAACAAAAAGAAGCAGAAGAAATTATTTGTGTATCTTTTTGGTTTTTATTAGGAATTGGTTTCATAGGCTTTTTTACATTGTTTTTTGGTGCCGAAGCAATTGCAACAGCTATGGGCGATATACACTTAGATAAGTTATTACGTGTTATTTCATTTTCATTCATATTGATGCCGTTTCTATCTGTAGCAAGAGGATATTTTCAGGGGTTCAATAATATGATGCCAACAGCTGTTTCGCAAGTGATAGAACAAACGATTCGTGTTTCTATTATTGTATTTTTATCTCTATTCCTAATTGCTCACGGATTTGATTTATATACAGTCGGTGCAGGTGCTATGTTAGGTTCAATCGCAGGCGGACTGATTGGGATTATCGTACTTGTACTTTATATGCGTCATGACTTTCGTTCTATATTCTTTAAAAGTATAAAGAGGATTAAGGGCAAAAAGAGGATCATTAAAATTCTGTTTTGGCAGGGATTGGCGATTTGTGTTAGTAACTTAGTACTTATTTTTATACAAATGGCTGATTCTGTTTCCTTCTATTCCTTACTTATTGGGGCAGGAGAGCCAGCTGAAAGTGCAAAGGTATTAAAAGGTGTGTATGACAGAAGTATCCCGCTTATGCAATTAGGGACTGTCGTGACAACTTCTTTCTCGTTGTCGCTTATTCCAATCATTACAGCGGCGAAGGAAAGAGGAGATCTTTCCTTTATTCGAGAAAAGGTAAAGTTAGCAATGAAAATAACATTTGTTATTGGATTTGCAGCGGCCATTGGATTAACTTGTATTATTCAGCCTACGAATATTATGCTGTTTGAAAATAGTGATGGGTCAGATGTTTTATCCATTTTATCTTTATCTATTTTATTTAGTTCATTGTCGATTACAACTGCTTCTATTTTGCAAGGGCTAGGACAAACATTAAAACCAGCAATATTCGTTATATTTGGGGGTTGTTTAAAGTTAGCTTTAAATTATATATTAATGCCGTATTTTGGTGTGAAGGGAGCTGCAATCGCAACGCTAGTTGCGTTAATTGTAATTTCTGTGTTAAATAGTGCATTACTTATGCAAGCCGTGTCTGAATCGCTCATCGATAAACGTAATATGTTAGGTGTAGTTATTAGTGGTATCGGTATGGGATTTGTATTAATAATGTTTATGCGTGTGATGCAAATGTCTGGATTAGTAATTGATACGGAACATAGAGGAATCGCGACAATTGAGGCATTGTTAGGTGTAGCTATCGGTGGATTGGCATATATGTTTTTAATTTTAAAATTACGTGTATTTACAAAAGCGGAAATAGGAACCGTGATGAAAAAAGAGAAAAAAGAAGGTTCATTGAAGAAGAGTGGATAGAGGTGGCAGGTTGTGAGTGGAATCATTACTATTTTAGGATTAGGTGCTGGTGAGTTAGATCAGTTAACGATGGGTGTATATCGAAAAATAAAAGAAGCAGATCATATGTTTGTTAGAACGAAGGAACATCCCGTTATAGAAGAGTTGGAGAAAGAAGGTATACAATATACAGCCTTTGACAGTGTATATGAAGCACATGATACATTTGAAATTGTATATGAAACAATTGCGAATACATTGTTAGAACAAGCTGAAGGCACAGAAATCATCTATGCCGTGCCAGGGCATCCGCTTGTAGCGGAAAGGACAGTTCAGCTACTATTGGAAAAAGGCGAAGTAGCGAATGTTGAAGTGCGCATTGAAGGTGGACAAAGTTTCCTTGATCCTATGTTTGCAAGTCTAAAGATTGATCCGATTGAAGGATTCCAATTAATTGATGCTACATCATTTGAAAGAGGGCAATTAGAATTACGTCAACATTTAATCTTTTGCCAAGTATATGACGCATTCGTTGCATCTGATGTGAAATTAACATTAATGGAGATGCTGCCAGATGATTATGAAGTGTATATCGTAACAGCTGCAGGGACTTCATTTGAACAAGTTAAAAAGGTGCCGTTGTACATGTTAGATCATGAAACGGAATTAAATAATTTAACGAGTGTATATGTACCACCAGTTCAGGAACGTGCGTCCTTGTATCAACAGTTTGATGTGCTTAGAGAAATTATTGCAGACCTTCGTGGACCAAATGGTTGTCCGTGGGATAAAAAGCAAACACATCAATCTTTAAAGAAGTATTTAATTGAGGAAGCTTATGAAGTGTTAGAAGCAATTGATGAAGAGGATGATGACCACTTAGTAGAAGAACTGGGTGATGTA
Source organism: Bacillus sp. 3G2 (assembly GCF_044324725.1). Taxonomy (NCBI): domain Bacteria; kingdom Bacillati; phylum Bacillota; class Bacilli; order Caryophanales; family Bacillaceae; genus Bacillus; species Bacillus sp. 3G2. Next base: position 61,087 of record NZ_CP172246.1, read on the forward strand.
TTATTACAAGTTATGCTACATGCCCAAATCGGAGAGGACGAAGGTTGGTTCTCTATAGATGATATTATTCGAACTTTATCTGAGAAAATGGTTCGTCGTCATCCGCATGTATTTGGGAATACAGATGTAAATAGTGCCGATGAAGTACTTGCTAATTGGGAAGAAATTAAAAAACAAGAAAAAGGATTCGTGAAAGAATCTGTTTTAAATGGAGTTCCAAAAAGTTTGCCACAGTTACTACGCGCTTATGAAATTCAGAAAAAAGCTGGCAAGGTTGGTTTTGATTGGGTTGATGTACAACCGATGATAGAAAAAGCTTTAGAAGAATGGCAAGAGTTCCAACAAGAAGTTACAAACATGGATGAGGCGAAGATGTTAGGTGAATTCGGCGATTTACTATTTGCATTCGTAAATATTGCTCGTCATTATAAAATAGATCCCGAAGAAGCGTTACATGCAACGAATGAGAAATTCGTCGGTCGTTTCTTATACATGGAAGCAAAAGTAGCTGAAATGAATAAAGAGATGCAAGATTTATCATTAGAGCAGTTAGATGTTTTATGGGAAGAGGCAAAACAAACAGAGCGTTAATAGGGGGATTTGATATGCGTCTAGATAAGTTTTTAAAAGTATCACGTTTAATTAAAAGAAGAACATTAGCGAAAGAAGTAGCTGATCAAGGAAGAATAGCAATTAATGGTCAAGTGGCAAAAGCGAGTTCGGATGTGAAGGTAGCTGATGAATTAACAATTCGTTTTGGTCAAAAAATAGTAACTGTAAAAATAAACGAATTGAAAGAAACGACTAAAAAAGAAGATGCAGCAAATATGTATAGCCTAGTTCGCGAAGAAAAAGTAAAGGCTGAAGAAGGCTTGTTCTAAAATTAATTATCCCTTCATACATTACTATTAGCTAGTATAAATGTATGGGGGGATTTACGTGAATAATGGTTACTCACCTATGTCTTCTAATCAACAAAATGTTTCTGTAGAGCATGATATTATTATGCGTGGCAGGCGTATAATTGATATTACCGGTGTAAAGCAGGTAGAGAGTTTTGATAGCGAAGAGTTTTTGCTTGAGACTGTAATGGGCTTTTTAACAATTCGTGGTCAAAATTTGCAAATGAAAAATTTAGATGTGGAAAAAGGTGTTGTATCGATTAAAGGGAAAGTTCATGAGATGCTGTATATTGATGAGAATCAAGGGGAGAAAACTAAAGGATTCTTTAGTAAGTTGTTTAAATGAGCCTAACAATTCAGTTGTATACGATGCTCTCAATGATCGGAATGGGTGCTTGGGTTGGGGCATCTTTAGATACATACCAACGATTTTTAAATCGTCAGGAACGTAAACGTTGGCTTGTATTTATATATGATATACTATTTTGGATTGTCCAAGCGTTATTCGTTTTTTACGTATTGCTTCTTGTAAATGAAGCTGAACTACGTATATATGTATTTTTGGCATTATTATGTGGTTTTGCGGCGTATCAAAGCTTATTGAAAGTAATATACATGAGATTGTTAAATTTTCTCATCTATATTTTTATGCAAACAACACACTTTTTTGTTCAAATTATAAAGCTACTCATGATAAAACCTGTTATTATTATAGCGCAGCTATTTATTGCATTTATATTATTCTTATTTCGTATACTGCTTTCAATTGGACATGTGTTATGGAAAATGGTGATTTGGATATTACTTTTCATATGGAAAGTTTTTTTCTGGCCTGTTCGATTTATTGCTTCGCTCATATGGAAACTTCTCCCTAATCGTGTTAAACTTTTTATAATGAAACATGTAGGGTTCCTGCAATATATAGCAAAATTAAAGGGACATATCTTCCAATTATGGGAGCGTATAAAAAAGAAGTTAGGGGGACCTCGGAAATGAGGGAACTGAGACAAAGAACAATCGAAAAACAGAGTCCAAATCCTGTTAAAGAGCATATAATACAAACGGATGAGAACAGGAAGCGACTTTATCGCCGTTTAGCGGTTTTTCTTGTCTTTGCTTTTACAATTATTGCGAGTATTAGTGTAACGTTTTATCAACAAAACAGTTCCATTAGAGCAAAAGAAGCAAAAGTTAAGGACATGAAAAAAGAACTGGATTCATTAACGAATAAAGAAAAAAGTCTAAAAGACGAAGTTCAAAAGTTAAATGATGAAGAGTACGTATTAAAGATTGCTAGAAGGGATTATTTCTTCTCTGGAAAAGGGGAGATAATTTTTCCTGTTTCTAAGTAGAGTATGTCTTATTGACACTATATTTTAGGATTATATATAATAAAGTAAAATTTGACTTTTTAACCACTAAGGAGGAGCATTTTTTTTATGTCAATCGAGGTAGGCAGCAAGTTACAGGGTAAAGTAACAGGTATTACAAATTTTGGGGCTTTTGTGGAGCTGCCAGAAGGCTTAACGGGTCTTGTTCATATTAGTGAAGTTGCTGATAATTATGTGAAAGATATTAACGATCACTTAAAAGTGGGCGACCAAGTAGAAGTAAAAGTTATTAACGTTGAAAAAGATGGCAAGATCGGTCTATCTATTAAAAAAGCGAAAGAGCGTGAAAAAACAGAAGGAGATCGTCCACGTGGTGAATACCAACGCGGTGGCGGCGATCAACAACGTTCTGGACGTCCACAACGTAATAATCGTTCTTTCAACAGAGATAACCGTGGCGGCGGTAACGAACGAGCTCCAAAAGAAACATTCGAGCAAAAGATGGCACGTTTCTTAAAGGATAGTGAAGATCGTTTAACTTCTTTAAAGCGTAACACAGAATCTAAACGTGGTGGCCGTGGCGCACGTCGCGGATAATAAGAACGTTTAATTCTTAGCATATAGAGAGGTACCCGGGGCGATTGCTCAGGGTGCTTTTTTATATGTGAAAATATATTTTTAAAAAAGTTTTTGAGATGTGTTGACTTTAAATCATATCTGAGGTAAGATACTAATTGTCCGTTAAATAAGACGACATGGCGGTGTAGCTCAGCTGGCTAGAGCGTACGGTTCATACCCGTGAGGTCGGGGGTTCGATCCCCTCCGCCGCTATATTTAATTTAACGGCCCGTTGGTCAAGTGGTTAAGACACCGCCCTTTCACGGCGGTAACACGGGTTCGAATCCCGTACGGGTCATCCTAAAAAGATCATGCAAATTTGCATGATCTTTTTTTGTTAAATAAATTAAGACGTACAACACTTCTACAAAATTACCCTATATTTTCTGAATGTTCGATTAAAATATTGGGAATACATTACATACCGTGTATATATGTAGAGTTATTTCGAATAAAAAGTCGAACGATTATAAAAGTGAAAACTGTTGTTTTGACAAAAATCCCAATAATCATCTTTTATAATGACAGTAATTAAACTATGCAGGTGGTGTTAAAAATATGCCTAAAGCAGGAAGGAATACTATGAATACAAGTGCATTGGCAATGAATGAGAGTCAGCTTGGAGCAGGAAAGTGGACAAGTAAGTTGCGAATGAAGTTTGAACAAGTTTTCTTTAGATGGGGATTTATTATTGTTGTTATTGGTTTTCTTTTGGGAAGAGCATATATATTAACAAACATTTTACCGTTTGCACTGCCATTTTTTGCTGCTGTTTATGTTATGAAGCGGGATAAAATGCCGCTCGCGTTCTTGGCCCTAATGGGGGGCGCACTTTCAGTTTCGATAGATAATTTATTCTTTACCTTTGCATCTATTTTTACTTTCTTCATTTATAATATCTTCTTTAGTCGGTTTACACGTAAAACTGTCGGACTTGTTCCATTCCAAGTATTTATCTCCGCATTAACCGCACATTTGGTTGTCGTATATTTTGCGCAACAAACTGTTACCATGTACGATTTACTCGTTAGTACGATTGAGGCAGGGCTTAGCTTCGTATTAACTATGATATTTTTACAAAGTGTTCCGCTCTTAGTGGAACGAAAAGGTAAACAACAAGCGCTAGAGACAGAAGAAATTGTTTGTTTAATTATATTACTAGCATCTGTTTTAACAGGTACAACAGATTGGTTTGTATATGACGCTTCTATTCAACATATTTTTACTAGGTATTTAGTGCTCGTGTTTGCATTTATTGCGGGGGCGGCTACAGGATCTACAGTGGGGGTCGTCACTGGATTAATATTAAGTTTAGCGAATGTCTCCAGTTTGTCTCAACTTAGTCTGCTTGCTTTTTCTGGGTTGCTTGGTGGTTTGTTAAAAGAAGGGAAGCGTTTAGGTGTTAGTTTAGGTTTATTAATTGGGACGAGCTTGATTACGCTATATGTAGACAAGCAAACAAACATAGTGACAACTTTAATTGAATCGGGTGTGGCGATTGCGTTCTTCTTATTAACACCGAAACTTGTTATGGATCGTATTGCTAAATTCATGCCAGGCACACAGGAACATTCGCAAGATCAACAACAGTATTTAAGAAGGATGCGTGATGTTACAGCGAATAAAATTAATCAATTTGCCAATGTATTTGCTGCTTTATCTAATAGCTTTTCTGTATATGGATATGTGGAGGAGGAAGATAAAGAGACAGAGGCAGATTTATTCTTAAGTACAATTACTGCAAAAACATGTCAAACATGTTTTAAAAAGGACCAATGCTGGGTAGTTAATTTCGATAAAACGTACGATTATATGAAACAAATAATGAGTGAAACGGAAGAAGGGACGTTGCAGCATAATCGGAAGTTAGTTCGTGAATGGGACAAGCATTGTGTGAGAGGGAAGAAAGTGACGGATTTAGTAGCTGGTGAATTAGATCATTTCTATGAGGGGCAGAAATTACGAAAACAAATGAAAGAAAATCGTAGAATAGTAGCGGAGCAACTATTAGGTGTATCAAAAGTTATGGAGGATTTTGCTAAGGAGATACAAAGAGAACGAGAAAATCATCAAGTACAAGAAGAACAGATTTTGCAAGCGTTTCGTGATTTTGGCGTAGAAATAGAGCACGTTGATATTTATTGTTTAGATAGAGGAAGTATTGATATTGAAATGCTGATTCCGGTTGTATCTAATGAACATGGAGAGTGTGAAAAATTAGTTGCGCCGATGCTTTCTGATATTCTAAAGGAAAATATAGTTGTTAAACATGAAGAAAAGTCTTCTTATCCAAATGGTCATAGCTTAATATCATTTGGTTCAGCAAAGACGTATTCTCTTGATACTGGATTGGCCACAGCTGCAAAAGGCGGTGGGTTTGTTTCAGGTGATTCTTACGCGATGATGGATCTAAGCGTCGGTAAATATGCGCTTGCAATTAGTGATGGTATGGGAAATGGGCAAAGAGCTCATATGGAGAGTAAAGAAACAGTGAAGTTATTACAAAAAATACTTCAATCAGGCATTGATGAGGAAATAGCGATTAAGTCTATCAATTCTATTCTTTCTTTAAGAACAACAGAAGAGATGTTTACGACGTTAGATTTAGCTATGGTAGATTTGCGAGATGCGAGTGCGAAGTTTTTAAAGATTGGATCGACACCGAGTTTTGTTAAACGCGCAAATAATATTTTGAAAATTGAGGCAAGTAATTTGCCGATGGGGATTATTGAGGATGTTGAAGTTGATGTAGTAGGTGAACAATTAAAAACGGGAGATATTCTTATTATGATGAGTGATGGGATTTTTGAGGGAGCGCAACATGTGGAGAATCATGAACTATGGATGAAACGAAAAATTAAAGAATTACAAACCGAAGATCCACAAGAAATTGCTGATATCATTATGGAAGAGGTGATTCGCTCTGGTGATGGTTATATAAATGACGATATGACTATTGTTGTGGCGAAAGTGAAGAAAAATATGCCGAAGTGGGCTACGATTCCAATTGTAGGAATGCAGGCACAATAAAGTGAAACTTTAAGTATGATGTTTCGTTCTAAAAACCTAGGTGAATGCCTAGGTTTTTTTGCTTTAAAAGATAATGGTATTATTTTTGTGAATATGTACGGATGATGTAAGATAAAAATGTAATTTTTGTATATCTTTTTTTTGCACAATGTTTGTAAAAGTTGTACCATTATAAACAAGGTAACTAACGTTGCTGTTCTTGTTTAATGAAAGGTGATTACGAGGTTGAAAGATACATTTGTTGAAAAGGTAGATGACTTTGTAAAGCAGCATGATGTATTAAAGGAACATTCAACAATTGTTGTAGGGGTTTCTGGTGGTCCTGACTCTTTGGCTCTTCTATATTATTTGTTAGAAAAAAGAGCAGCAAAACAGTTTGAAATTGTAGTGGCACATGTGGATCATATGTTTAGAGGTGATGAATCTCATGAGGACCTACAGTTTGTGCAGGACCTTTGTAAGGGACTGGGAGTTATTTGCGAAACGATAAGGATTAATGTGTCGCAATATCAACAGCAATACGGGATGAATGCACAAGTTGCTGCTAGAGAATGCAGATATGCATTTTTGGAAAGAATAATGAAGAAATATGATGCGAGATATGTAGCTCTTGGACATCATGGTGATGACCAAGTAGAGACTATTTTAATGCGCCTTGTGCGAGGGAGTACTCCGAAAGGATATGCAGGCATTGCAGTGAAGCGTCCTTTTCATAATGGATATTTAATTAGGCCGTTACTTGGAGTAACGAAGGAAGAAATTGTTGATTACTGTAATAAGCTAAAAATAATTCCTCGTATAGATCCAAGTAATAAAAAGGAAGTATATACAAGGAATCGATTACGTAAATATGTCCTTCCGCATTTGAAAGAAGAAAATTCACAAGTGCATGAGAAATTCCAAAAATTTAGCATGCAGATGCAAGAGGATGAGGCGTATTTGCAGGAATTAGCTTTTGAGAAAATGAATAAAGTAATTACAAAAAAAAGTGATAAACAAATTAGCTTATCAATTCCTGCCTTTGAATCCATGTCTATGCCTTTACAAAGAAGAGGGATTCAACTAATATTAAACTATCTTTATGAATATAAGATTCCATCTTCTCTTTCCTCTATACATATTGACAAAGTGATTGAGTTTTTTAAGCGGACACAACCTTCGGGTTCACTTGATTTCCCAGGTGATTTAAAAATTGTTCGCGCATACGAGGAGTGCAGCTTTGGATTTAAACAAGAAATCGTTTCTCCTTTTTTACAAGATTTATCAGTGCCCGGGACAATTACGCTATCGAACGGGGATAAGCTTGTAGCAGAGGTGAGCGAAGATATACCAAGTAACATGAATGAAACAGTATTTGTTGCTAAGTATAATGATATATCATATCCACTCCGTATTCGTTCTAGAGAAAATGGAGATCGTATGTCAATACAAGGTATGAATGGCACAAAAAAGATAAAAACTATTTTTATCGAAGCAAAAGTACCAAGAGAAAAAAGAGAAGAATGGCCGGTCGTTTGTGATGCAAGTGGGAATATTATTTGGATACCCTTGTTGAAGCGATCTGCATTTGCTATCTCGAAAGAGACGGCAAAGAAGGATAAATATATGATTATTCACTACAAAAGCAAGGAGTCTTCCGGGAGGATAATGAAATGATGAATCAAGATATCGAAAAAGTATTAATTTCTGAAGAACAAATACAAGAAAAGGTGCTCGAATTAGGCGCAATTATTGCAGAGGATTATAAAAACACAGTACCTCTTGCAATCGGTGTATTAAAGGGTGCAATGCCATTCATGGCAGATTTATTAAAGAGAACAGATACATATCTTGAAATGGACTTTATGGCTGTATCTAGTTATGGTCACTCTACTGTTTCAACAGGCGAAGTGAAAATTTTAAAAGACCTTGATACTTCTGTAGAAGGTCGCGATATTTTAATCGTTGAAGATATTATTGATAGCGGTCTTACGCTAAGCTACTTAGTAGACCTATTTAAATATCGTAAAGCGAAATCTGTAAAAATTGTTACGTTATTAGATAAGCCAACAGGCCGCAAAGTAGATTTGAAAGCGGATTATGTTGGATTTACTGTACCGCATGAATTTGTTGTAGGGTATGGATTAGATTATAAAGAGCAGTACCGTAATCTTCCTTATGTAGGAGTATTAAAACCAAGCGTTTACTCAAATTAATTAAATACAGGCGTCACAATTGTATAGGAAATTTTTTCTATGTTACGATTTACTATAGTGTTTATGCCGTGAGAGGAGGTTAGGAATGAATCGTATCTTCCGTAATACCATCTTTTATTTACTGATATTCCTAGTAGTAATTGGGATCGTGAGCTATTTTAATGGTTCGACACAAAAAACGACATCAGTTAGCTACGATAAATTCATTACTAAACTAGAAAAAGGTGAAGTGCGTAATGTGCAACTTCAACCGAAAAATGGTGTATTTGAGGTAAAGGGACAATTTAACAACTCTAGCCAAGGAGAACAATTTGTTACTTATGCACCAAATACTGAGGAATTACAAAAGAAAATTAATGACAAAGCGCAAGGTGCTGAAGTTAAGTATCAACCAGCAGAAGAAACAAGTGCTTGGGTAACATTCTTTACTTCTATCATTCCGTTTGTTATTATCTTCATTTTATTCTTCTTCTTATTAAACCAAGCTCAGGGCGGCGGTAGCCGTGTTATGAACTTCGGGAAAAGTAAGGCGAAGTTATATAATGACGAAAAGAAAAAAGTTCGTTTCAGAGATGTTGCTGGAGCGGATGAAGAGAAACAAGAGCTTGTTGAGGTAGTTGAATTCTTGAAAGACCCTCGTAAGTTCGCTGAAGTTGGTGCCCGTATTCCGAAGGGTGTTCTATTAGTAGGACCTCCAGGTACAGGTAAAACTTTACTAGCACGTGCCGTTGCAGGTGAGGCAGGCGTTCCATTCTTCTCTATCAGTGGTTCTGATTTCGTAGAGATGTTCGTCGGTGTCGGTGCATCACGTGTACGTGATTTATTCGAAAACGCAAAGAAAAATGCTCCTTGTATCATTTTCATTGATGAAATTGATGCGGTAGGACGTCAACGTGGCGCAGGTCTTGGTGGTGGCCATGATGAGCGTGAGCAAACGTTGAACCAATTACTTGTTGAAATGGATGGATTCGGTGCAAACGAAGGTATTATTATCATCGCTGCGACAAACCGTCCTGATATTCTTGACCCAGCGTTATTACGTCCAGGTCGTTTTGACCGTCAAATTACAGTAGATCGTCCAGATGTAAATGGCCGTGAAGCTGTACTGAAAGTACATGCTCGTAATAAACCGCTTGATGAGAATATCAACTTAAGAGCAATTGCAACTCGTACACCAGGATTCTCTGGTGCCGATCTTGAAAACTTATTAAACGAAGCTGCTTTAGTGGCTGCGCGTCAAGATAAGAAGAAAATTGATATGAGTGACATTGATGAAGCAACGGATCGTGTTATTGCAGGTCCGGCTAAGAAGAGTCGTGTTATCTCTGAAAAAGAACGTAATATCGTTGCTTTCCATGAAGCGGGCCACACTGTAATTGGTGTTGTTCTTGATGAAGCTGATGTCGTTCATAAAGTAACAATTGTCCCTCGTGGTCAAGCTGGTGGATATGCAGTAATGCTTCCGAAAGAAGATCGTTACTTCATGACAAAGCCAGAGTTACTTGATAAAATCACTGGTTTACTTGGTGGTCGAGTAGCTGAGGAGATTGTATTTGGTGAAGTGAGTACAGGTGCTCACAACGACTTCCAACGTGCGACTGGCATTGCAAGACGTATGGTTACGGAATTCGGTATGAGTGATAAGCTTGGACCGATGCAATTTGGTAGCTCACAAGGTGGTCAAGTGTTCTTAGGAAGAGACTTCCATTCAGAACAAAACTACAGTGATGCAATTGCACATGAAATCGATGTGGAAATGCAAACGATTATGAAAGACTGTTATGCTCGTGCGAAAGAAATTCTTACTGAAAATCGTGATAAACTAGATCTTATTGCGAAAACGCTACTTGAAGTAGAAACGTTAGATGCAGAGCAAATCAATCATTTATGTGATTACGGCAGATTGCCAGAACGTCCAACGTCTTCAGCTGATGTGAAAGTAAACATCAACATGAAGAAGGACGATGAAGAATCAGAAGATAAGTAAGAGATGAAGGAGTGACGATAGTCACTCCTTTTTTATTTGTGAAACGAAATGAAGTAGAAAAAGAATTTAAATAAATTTGGTATTAAAAATTGAAATAGAGCGTAATCTTTTTGTAAAATGATGAGGATAGAAAAGCTGATTATATAAGTATGTGTGATATGATGTTTTTATAAGTTTTATACATACTGAACAAATATAGATTAAATAAGATAAGTGGTGAGAATATGATTTTTGTATTGGATGTAGGGAACACAAATGCTGTGCTAGGCGTGTTTGAAGAGGGGGAACTTCGTCAACATTGGCGCATGGAAACAGATCGTCATAAGACAGAAGATGAATATGGAATGCTTGTAAAGCAGTTGCTTGAGCATGAAGGTCTTTCGTTTGAAGATGTGAAAGGTATTATCGTGTCTTCAGTCGTACCACCAATTATGTTTGCTTTAGAGCGCATGTGTGAAAAATATTTTAAAATTAAACCGCTTGTAGTAGGTCCTGGAATAAAAACAGGGCTAAATATTAAATATGAAAATCCACGTGAAGTAGGCGCGGACCGAATTGTAAATGCGGTAGCAGGAATCCACTTATATGGAAGTCCGCTTATTATTGTCGATTTCGGTACGGCTACTACATATTGTTATATTAACGAAGAAAAGCATTATATGGGTGGAGTTATTACGCCGGGAATTATGATTTCAGCAGAGGCTTTATATAGTAGAGCGGCAAAACTTCCTCGTATTGAAATTACAAAACCAAGCAGTGTTGTTGGAAAGAATACGGTAAGTGCGATGCAATCGGGTATTCTTTATGGTTATGTTGGACAAGTGGAAGGTATTGTTAAGCGTATGAAAGAGGAAGCTAAACAAGAACCGAAAGTTATTGCAACAGGTGGATTGGCGAAATTAATTTCAGAAGAATCGAATGTAATTGATGTTGTAGATCCATTTTTAACATTAAAAGGTTTGTATATGTTATACGAGCGTAATGCAAATTTACAGCATGAGAAAGGTGAATAAATGAGTATGAAAGATTATTTAGTAAAAGCGTTAGCGTTTGATGGAGAAGTCCGTGCATATAGTGTACGTACTACAAACACAGTAAGTGAGGCGCAAAGACGTCATGATACATGGAGAACAGCTTCGGCGGCACTTGGTCGTTCTTTAACTGCAGGTACAATGATGGGCGCAATGTTAAAAGGTGACCAAAAGTTAACGATTAAGGTAGAAGGTAATGGTCCGATTGGTCCCATCTTAGTAGATGCTCATGCAAATGGGGATGTACGTGGTTATGTGACGAATCCACATGTTGATTTTGAAGGAACGGAACAAGGGAAATTACGTGTATATCAAGCGGTAGGCACTGAAGGATTTGTAACAGTAATTAAAGATATTGGTATGCGTGAGCCGTTTATTGGTCAATCTCCAATTGTTTCAGGAGAATTAGGGGAAGACTTCACGTATTATTTTGCAGTTTCTGAGCAAACACCTTCTTCTGTAGGAGTTGGCGTTCTTGTAAATGGAGATGACAGCGTATTAGCGGCAGGTGGATTTATCCTTCAAATTATGCCAGGTGCACAGGAAGAAACAATTTCATTCATTGAAGATCGTTTACAGAATATCCCTCCTGTATCAACGTTAATCGAACAAGGGCTTTCTCCAGAAGAGTTACTGTATGCAGTTCTTGGAGAAGATAAAGTAAAAGTATTAGAAACGATGGATGTTCAATTTAATTGCACATGCTCACGCGAACGTATTGAGAGTGTATTAATTAGTTTAGGTAAATCAGAGTTAGAGCAAGTTCGTGCAGAAGAAGAAGAGACAGAAGTTCATTGTCATTTCTGTAATGAGCGATACAAGTTCTCTAAAGAAGATATTACAAATTTAATTGAGAGTTTGTAATAAGGGAATTAAGGGGATTCACCCCCTAAATAGATTGACAAACAGGGAATTTTCTGACAAAATCTAAATATAGATAAAACCAATAAAAATACTCGGTGTTAGGAGTGACAGGAATGCGAGTGGCACAATCAGTTTCAGAATTAATCGGGAAAACGCCGATCGTTAAGTTGAACCGCATCGTAGAATCAGACAGCGCAGATATATACTTAAAATTAGAATTTATGAATCCGGGGAGCAGCGTTAAAGATCGTATTGCATTAGCTATGATTGAAGATGCTGAGAAAAAAGGATTATTAAAAGAAGGCGATACAATCATTGAACCGACAAGTGGTAACACAGGAATTGGTTTAGCGATGGTAGCGGCCGCTAAAGGATATAAGGCAATTTTAGTAATGCCAGAAACAATGAGTATTGAGCGTCGTAATTTATTACGTGCTTACGGTGCGGAATTAGTATTGACTCCAGGGCCTGAAGGAATGGGTGGAGCAATTCGTCAAGCGACTGAATTAGCAAAAGAGCATGGTTACTTTATACCGCAACAATTCAAAAATCAATCGAATCCAGAAATTCATCGTTTAACAACAGGGCCAGAAATTGTTGAACAGATGGGCGATCAATTAGATGCGTTTATTGCAGGTATTGGTACAGGTGGAACGATTACTGGTGCTGGTGAAGTACTGAAGGAAGCGTATAAAGATATTAAAATTTATGCAGTAGAACCTGCGGATTCACCAGTATTATCTGGTGGGAAACCAGGTCCACATAAAATCCAAGGAATTGGAGCGGGATTCATCCCGGAGACATTGGATGTAGAAGTATATGATGAAATTGTTCAAGTGAAAACGGAGCAAGCATTTGAATATGCAAGAAGAGTGGCTAAAGAGGAAGGTATTTTAGTTGGTATCTCTTCTGGAGCGGTTATTTATGCGGCAACAGAAATTGCGAAAAAGTTAGGTAAAGGGAAAAAGGTACTTGTTATTATCCCAAGTAACGGTGAACGTTATTTAAGTACACCACTTTATCAATTTGAGTCTTAATTATATGTGATTGAAAAAGCATCCTTGAAAAAGGATGCTTTTTCTTTTTGGATTGGAAATAGGAAAAGAGTGAATGACTAGAAAACTTCATGTAAAATAAGAGGTAGTATAATTAATTTATTTTCACTAGCCTTCGAGTATAACCGTTCTATATACATAATGAATGTAGTTTCTGGTGGTTACTTTAAGAGGGTGGGATAAAAGAAGACGGGGTGTTGATATGCAACGAAGAAAATCTTTAGCGCTTTCTATTCCATATCAGTTAGATTTCTTTAAGCAATATAAATTTCTTTCTAAGGATAAACCGCAACATATTTTGTTAGAAAGTGGACGTGGCGGTCGTTATAACATTGTGGGGTTGAACCCAGTAGCGGTAATCCGAGGGAAGGGCGAGACGTTACATATAAGCGAAAGTGGTAAGGAAACAATAAAGCAAGGAAACCCATTAGATTTAATGCAGGAATATATGGAGCGATGGGAAACGGACTATAATCCGGAATACCCGCCATTTCAAGGTGGTGCGATTGGTTACTTTAGTTATGATTGCATCCGTTATATTGAAAAACTTCCTTCTCTTGCGGAGGATGACATTAATATACCTGATATATTCTTTTTATTATTTGATGATGTGTTTGTGTATGATCAAGAAGAGAAAGTATTATGGATTATTACACATTATGTAGATAAGCATGAAGAGGCAAAAGAGCGATTAAATGAGTGGAAGGTTCTTTGGGTGACAGAAGCGCCGGAAGTGACTATACCATTTGCATGCCCTGAAAAGAAAAGTGAAGCAGTTGCTTTTACAGAAGAAAGCTTTATGAAGGCGGTTGAATGTATTCAAGAATATATTGGTGCTGGTGATGTGTTCCAAGTAAACTTGTCGACGAGACAAGAAAGAACGTTACAAACACACCCGCTAGAAATTTATACAAGTCTTCGTGAAATTAATCCATCTCCATATATGGGTTACTTGGAGCTTGGAGATTTTCAAATTGTTAGTGGATCGCCAGAGTTGTTAATTAAGAAACAAGGAACCGAAGTGAGTACAAGGCCAATTGCTGGAACGAGATCTAGAGGGGCGAATGAACAAGAGGATGAAGCATTAGCCAGAGAATTAATTGAGAACGAAAAAGAAAGAGCAGAGCACGTCATGCTTGTGGATTTAGAACGAAATGATTTAGGGCGTGTTTGTAAATATGGCACTGTAGAAGTAGATGAGTTTATGGTAATCGAGAAATACTCACATGTAATGCATATTGTTTCTAATGTTCGTGGTGAGGTAGATGAAGATAAAGATGCTTTTGATTTAGTGAAGGCTGTATTCCCTGGGGGAACAATTACTGGTGCCCCGAAAATACGTACGATGGAAATTATTGAAGAATTAGAACCTGTTCGCAGAGGGATTTATACAGGTTCAATCGGTTGGATCGGTTATTCTGGAGATACAGAATTGAATATTGTAATTAGAACACTTCTTGCTAAAGATGGAAAGGCTCATGTACAAGCGGGAGCAGGAATTGTAATTGATTCAAATCCGGAAAATGAATATAAAGAGTCGTTAAAAAAGGCGATTGCTTTATGGCGTGCAAAAGAACGTAGTGAAGAAACGGTTAGGTGAGAGAAATGATATTAATGATTGATAATTATGATTCTTTTACATTTAATTTAGTGCAGTTTCTAGGAGAACTTGGACAAGAGCTTGTTGTTAAACGTAACGATGAAGTGACCATTTCAGATATTGAGAATATGAAACCAGACTTTTTAATGATTTCACCAGGTCCGTGTAGTCCGAATGAAGCAGGTATTAGTATGGAGGTTATTCAATACTTTGCTGGAAAGATTCCGATTTTTGGAGTTTGTCTTGGGCACCAATCCATTGCACAAGTGTTTGGTGGAGAGGTTGTTCGTGCTGAGCGCTTAATGCATGGGAAAACGTCGCTTATGCATCATGACGGAAAGACGATTTTTTCGGATATTCCTAATCCGTTTACTGCGACGCGCTATCATTCCCTTATCGTTAAGAAAGAGACGTTACCTGATTGCTTAGAGGTAACATCTTGGACGGAAGAAGGGGAAATTATGGCGCTCCGTCATAAAACGTTACCGATTGAAGGTGTACAGTTCCATCCGGAATCGATTATGACTTCCCACGGGAAAGAGTTGTTACAGAATTTCATTCGTAAATACAGTCCAAGTGTGACATCATGTTAATTTACGTAAATGGTGAGTATGTAGAAGCGAATGAAGCAAGAATTTCTCCTTATGACCATGGTTATTTATATGGCCTTGGAGTTTTTGAGACATTTCGTATTTATAATGGTCATTCTTTCTTATTGGATGATCATTATGATCGTTTAATAGATGCGTTGAATACATTGCAAATTAAATGGACAATGACGAAAGATGAAGTGTTGCTTATTTTGAAGAACCTACTCGTTAAGAATGAATTAGAGCATGCGTATGTCCGTTTTAATGTCTCGGCGGGTATAGATGAAATTGGATTGCAAACGGAAATGTATGAAGAGCCGTCTGTTATTGTTTTTATAAAACCTTTAGCAGCCCCGGGAGATGTAGTGGAAAAAGAAGGGGTTGTTTTAAAGCAAGTGCGAAATACACCAGAAGGTGCATCCCGCTTGAAGTCTCATCATTATTTAAATAATATTTTAGGGAAACGTGAACTTGGAAACGTTGTGAATAAGGAAGGTATTTTCCTTACTGAAACAGGTTATGTTGCAGAGGGTATTGTTTCGAATCTCTTTTTCGTAAAAGGTAGTATTTTATATACACCTTCGTTAAAAACGGGGATTTTAAATGGTATCACTCGTGCGTTTATTATAAAGGTTGCTGAAGAGTTAGGGGTAGAAGTAAAGGAAGGTTTCTTTACAAAAGATGAATTACTTTCAGCTGATGAAGTTTTCATAACAAACTCGATTCAAGAAATTGTTCCACTTTATCATATAGAGGGACGAGATTTCCCGGGTAAAGTAGGTATGGTTACAAAAAGGTTTATGAGTCTTTATGAAATGCAGAGAGAGAAATTGTGGAGCAGAAATGAATTGTGAAGAGGAGATGTGTAGTTTGAAGTGGGATTATGATTTGCGCTGCGGCGAATATACATTGAACTTAAATGAAAAAACCTTAATTATGGGGATTTTAAATGTAACACCAGATTCGTTTTCTGATGGTGGGAGTTACAACGAGATAGAGGCTGCGGTTCGCCATGCGAAAGAAATGCGGGATGAAGGTGCTCATATTATTGATATCGGCGGTGAATCTACTCGCCCGGGTTTTGCTAAAGTATCAGTGGAAGAAGAAATCAAGCGAGTCGTTCCGATGATTCAAGCTGTTTCAAAAGAAGTGAAATTGCCTATCTCTATCGACACGTATAAAGCAGAAGTTGCAAAACAGGCAATAGAGGCGGGTGCTCATATTATTAATGATATTTGGGGAGCGAAGGCGGAACCAAAAATCGCTGAAGTTGCAGCTCATTACGATGTACCTATTATTTTAATGCATAATCGCGATAACATGAATTACCGAAATTTAATGGCTGATATGGTTGCTGATTTATATGACAGTATTAAAATTGCTAAAGATGCTGGTGTGCGAGATGAGAATATCATTTTAGACCCAGGCATCGGTTTTGCTAAAACGCCTGAACAAAATTTAGAAGCGATGCGTAATTTAGAACAGTTAAACGTACTAGGTTACCCAGTGCTGTTAGGTACTTCAAGAAAGTCCTTTATTGGGCATGTGCTAGATTTACCGGTAGAGGAACGTCTTGAGGGAACGGGAGCTACCGTTTGTCTCGGTATTGAAAAAGGCTGTGAGTTTGTTCGTGTTCATGATGTGAAGGAAATGTCACGTATGGCTAAGATGATGGATGCGATGATTGGTAAGGGGGTAAAGTAATTGGATAAAATCTATGTTCATGATATGGAGTTTTACGGTTATCATGGTGTATTCCCAGAGGAAAATAAATTGGGCCAGAGATTTAAAGTGGACTTAACGGTGGAATTGGATTTGAAGCAGGCGGGAGAAAGTGATGACTTAGAGCATTCTGTCAATTATGGAGAACTTTTCGAAGTATGTAGAAAAGTTGTTGAAGATAGAACGTATAAGCTTGTGGAGAGTATCGCTGAAAATATTGCTGCAGATATATTGAAACAATATGAGAGTATTTGCCGTTGTACAATTAAAGTAATTAAACCAGATCCGCCGATACCTGGGCATTATCGTGCTGTAGCAGTGGAAATTACGAGAGAACGTCCATGAATAATATAGCTTACATTGCATTAGGCTCAAATATCGGAGAACGTCACACGTATTTAACTGAAGCGATTCAGTTTTTAAATAAAAACCCGTATATCCAAGTTAACGATGTTTCATCTGTATATGAAACAGAACCAGTTGGCTATACTGACCAAAGTTGCTTTTTAAATTTAGTTGTAAAAATTTCTACCAATTTATCACCGCAAGAGTTATTGAAAGTTACGCAAAGAGTAGAGAATGATTTAGGAAGAAAAAGGGAAATTAGGTGGGGTCCGAGGACCATCGACCTTGACATTTTGCTATATAATCAAGAAAATATTGAAGCAGAGAATCTTATTGTTCCGCATCCGCGGATGTTCGAAAGAGCTTTTGTTATCGTTCCGTTGTTAGAGATTAATCAAGATATTAAACAAAACATTTCACGTTCACAAGTAGAAGAAATGAAAAGGCGAGAGGGAGTAACGGTATGGAAGCAGAAAAATGGGGAAGACGCATTCGTGCTTTTCGAAAGCTAAAAGGCTACACGCAAGAAGGTTTTGCGAAAGAGTTAGGGGTATCTGTATCTGTTTTAGGTGAAGTTGAGAGAGGGAATCGATCGCCTTCCCAAGATTTTGTAGTGGAAGTTGCTAAGGCACTGAAGGTTTCGGTGGAGGAATTAATGCCTAAGTGACTATGAAGGAAGGAGTAAGTCGAGTGTTAAAGATCGCAAATATTGAGATGAAAAACCCGGTTGTATTAGCACCGATGGCGGGAGTGTGTAATTCTGCATTCCGTTTGACAGTAAAAGAATTTGGTGCAGGCCTAGTTTGTGCTGAAATGGTAAGTGATAAAGCGATATTGCTTAATAACAAAAGAACATTAGATATGTTATATATTGATGAAAGAGAAAAACCATTAAGTTTACAAATTTTCGGCGGAGAGAAAGAAACTCTTGTAGATGCTGCGAAATATGTAGATAAATATACGACAGCAGACATTATTGATATTAATATGGGGTGCCCAGTACCGAAAATCATAAAGTGTGATGCGGGAGCGAAGTGGCTTTTAGACCCGAATAAAATATATGAAATGGTAGCGGCAGTTGTAGATGCTGTTGAAAAGCCGGTTACAGTTAAGATGCGTATTGGTTGGGATGCAGATCATATTTTTGCAATTGAGAATGCGAAAGCTGTTGAGCGTGCTGGCGGACAAGCGGTAGCGGTTCATGGGCGTACACGAGTACAAATGTATGAAGGGAAAGCAGATTGGGATATTATTAAACAAGTAAAGCAAGCTGTAAATATCCCGGTTATCGGAAATGGTGATGTCGAAACACCACAAGATGCAAAGCGTATGCTTGATGAAATTGGTGTAGATGGTGTTATGATTGGTCGCGCTGCCCTTGGGGACCCGTGGATGATTTATCGTACGGTAAAGTATTTGGAAACGGGTGAATTAATGCCGGAGCCAACAGTGCGCGAGAAAATTGACGTATGTATGTTGCATCTAGATCGTCTTATCGATTTAAAGAATGAAAATGTCGCTGTAAGAGAGATGAGAAAGCATGCAGCTTGGTATTTAAAGGGTGTTCGTGGTAATGCAACTGTACGTAATGGAATCAATGCTTGTAATACGCGTGAAGACCTTGCGAATGTATTAGGTGCATTTGTAGAAGAAGTAGAAGCGAAACAACAAACAATTCACGTTGGTTAATAATAGATAGGGAAGATTGACATTCTTCTATACACTTCCTATAATTACGTGAAAGAAAGAAGAACTGCCAGCTGGTTGCTGGCAGTTTTTCTAGTTGAGTAGAAAATGCTATACTGTATATATTGTAAAAATTAATAGAGCTGGAGTGATATCAATACCATGGATAACATGAACCACGAAGAATTAAACGACCAATTGCTTGTTCGTCGTGAAAAGTTACATAACTTACGTGAGCAAGGAATCGATCCGTTCGGTAAACGATTTGAACGTACAAATGCAACAAATGACTTATTAAGCTTATATGGAGAGTTCTCTAAAGAAGAATTAGAAGAGAAAGAAATCTCTGTTTCTATCGCTGGTCGTATTATGACAAAACGCGGTAAAGGAAAAGCTGGATTTGCGCATATTCAAGATTTACATGGACAAGTTCAAATTTATGTTCGTAAAGATGCTGTTGGAGATGAAGAGTACGAATTATTTAAAACAGCAGATTTAGGTGACTTAGTAGGTATTGAAGGTAAAGTATTCAAAACAAACGTTGGAGAACTTTCAGTGAAAGCAACGGGCTTTACGCTATTAACGAAATCTCTTCGTCCATTACCGGATAAATATCATGGGTTAAAAGATGTTGAACAACGCTATCGTCAACGTTACTTAGATTTAATTACAAGTATGGAAAGCCGTGAAACATTCGTTACTCGTAGTAAGATCATTCGTGAAATGAGAAGATACTTAGATGACAATGGTTACCTTGAAGTGGAAACACCTATGATGCATGCAATTGCAGGTGGAGCTTCTGCGCGTCCTTTCATTACGCACCATAATGCGTTAGATATGGAATTATACATGCGTATCGCAATTGAACTTCATTTAAAACGCCTTATTGTGGGTGGATTAGAAAAAGTTTATGAAATCGGTCGTGTATTCCGTAATGAGGGTGTGTCAACTCGCCATAACCCAGAGTTTACAATGATTGAATTATATGAGGCGTATGCTGATTATAAAGATATTATGAAACTAACAGAAAATATGGTTGCTCATATTGCGAAGCAAGTACTAGGTACAACAACAATCCAATATGGTGATTATGAAATTAATCTAGAGCCAGAATGGACACGTCTTCATATGGTAGATGCGATTAAAGAACACTCTGGAGCGGATTTCTGGAATCCGATGAGTGTAGAAGAAGCGCGTGAACTTGCAAAAGAACATAATGTAGGTATTAAGGATACGATGGAAGTTGGTCATATTATAAATGAATTCTTCGAACAAAAAGTAGAAGATAAATTAATCCAACCAACGTTTATTTACGGTCATCCGGTAGAAATTTCGCCACTTGCGAAAAAGAATGACGAAGATCCACGATTCACAGATCGTTTCGAATTATTTATCGTTGCACGTGAACATGCAAATGCATTCACTGAGCTAAATGATCCGATTGATCAAAAAGAACGTTTTGAAGCGCAACTAAAAGAGCGCGAGCAAGGTAATGATGAAGCTCACATGATGGATGATGATTATATTGAAGCTCTTGAGTACGGTATGCCTCCTACAGGTGGACTAGGAATTGGTATTGATCGTCTTGTTATGCTATTAACGAATGCACCATCTATTCGTGATGTATTACTATTCCCTGCTATGCGTCATAAACAAGACTAAGCTTTGGAGATTTCTCCAAAGCTTTTTTTATTGGAGTAAGAGTTACGTGGGGATAGTAGTTCTTGAGGGTGCAAGAAATTATATTTATATAGAAGAAATGTGCTGTTTTTATACTTTTTTACTAAGTTAAAAATTTTATTAGAAAAACTATTGCATTTTAATAATCAAACTGGTATATTTATATTCGTTGCCACGAAAGGTAACAAGCAAAACAAACGAAAAACAACTTATTGAAAAAAGTTGTTGACGAAAATATAACAAAATGTTATATTAATAAAGTCGCTTCTGAGCGGCAGACAAGTTCTTTGAAAACTGAACGAAACAAACAACGTGAAACGTCAATTTTTATTTTTAGATGCTAGACAAACTAACTTTATTGGAGAGTTTGATCCTGGCTCAGGATGAACGCTGGCGGCGTGCCTAATACATGCAAGTCGAGCGAATGGATTGAGAGCTTGCTCTCAAGAAGTTAGCGGCGGACGGGTGAGTAACACGTGGGTAACCTGCCCATAAGACTGGGATAACTCCGGGAAACCGGGGCTAATACCGGATAACATTTTGAACTGCATGGTTCGGAATTGAAAGGCGGCTTCGGCTGTCACTTATGGATGGACCCGCGTCGCATTAGCTAGTTGGTGAGGTAACGGCTCACCAAGGCAACGATGCGTAGCCGACCTGAGAGGGTGATCGGCCACACTGGGACTGAGACACGGCCCAGACTCCTACGGGAGGCAGCAGTAGGGAATCTTCCGCAATGGACGAAAGTCTGACGGAGCAACGCCGCGTGAGTGATGAA
>NZ_CP172246.1:85000-87500 GCF_044324725.1 Bacillus sp. 3G2
TCAGTGGTAGGGGAGCGTTCTAAGTGCAGTGAAGTCAGACCGGAAGGACTGGTGGAGCGCTTAGAAGTGAGAATGCCGGTATGAGTAGCGAAAGACGGGTGAGAATCCCGTCCACCGAATGCCTAAGGTTTCCTGAGGAAGGCTCGTCCGCTCAGGGTTAGTCAGGACCTAAGCCGAGGCCGACAGGCGTAGGCGATGGACAACAGGTTGATATTCCTGTACCACCTCTTTATCGTTTGAGCAATGGAGGGACGCAGAAGGATAGAAGAAGCGTGCGATTGGTTGTGCACGTCCAAGCAATTAGGCTGATAAGTAGGCAAATCCGCTTATCGTGAAGGCTGAGTTGTGATGGGGAAGCTCCTTATGGAGCGAAGTCTTTGATTCCCCGCTGCCAAGAAAAGCTTCTAGCGAGATAAAAGGTGCCTGTACCGCAAACCGACACAGGTAGGCGAGGAGAGAATCCTAAGGTGTGCGAGAGAACTCTGGTTAAGGAACTCGGCAAAATGACCCCGTAACTTCGGGAGAAGGGGTGCTTTCTTAACGGAAAGCCGCAGTGAATAGGCCCAAGCGACTGTTTAGCAAAAACACAGCTCTCTGCGAAGCCGTAAGGCGAAGTATAGGGGGTGACACCTGCCCGGTGCTGGAAGGTTAAGGAGAGGGGTTAGCGTAAGCGAAGCTCTGAACTGAAGCCCCAGTAAACGGCGGCCGTAACTATAACGGTCCTAAGGTAGCGAAATTCCTTGTCGGGTAAGTTCCGACCCGCACGAAAGGTGTAACGATTTGGGCACTGTCTCAACCAGAGACTCGGTGAAATTATAGTACCTGTGAAGATGCAGGTTACCCGCGACAGGACGGAAAGACCCCGTGGAGCTTTACTGTAGCCTGATATTGAATTTTGGTACAGTTTGTACAGGATAGGCGGGAGCCATTGAAACCGGAGCGCTAGCTTCGGTGGAGGCGCTGGTGGGATACCGCCCTGACTGTATTGAAATTCTAACCTACGGGTCTTATCGACCCGGGAGACAGTGTCAGGTGGGCAGTTTGACTGGGGCGGTCGCCTCCTAAAGTGTAACGGAGGCGCCCAAAGGTTCCCTCAGAATGGTTGGAAATCATTCGTAGAGTGCAAAGGCATAAGGGAGCTTGACTGCGAGACCTACAAGTCGAGCAGGGACGAAAGTCGGGCTTAGTGATCCGGTGGTTCCGCATGGAAGGGCCATCGCTCAACGGATAAAAGCTACCCCGGGGATAACAGGCTTATCTCCCCCAAGAGTCCACATCGACGGGGAGGTTTGGCACCTCGATGTCGGCTCATCGCATCCTGGGGCTGTAGTCGGTCCCAAGGGTTGGGCTGTTCGCCCATTAAAGCGGTACGCGAGCTGGGTTCAGAACGTCGTGAGACAGTTCGGTCCCTATCCGTCGTGGGCGTAGGAAATTTGAGAGGAGCTGTCCTTAGTACGAGAGGACCGGGATGGACGCACCGCTGGTGTACCAGTTGTTCTGCCAAGGGCATAGCTGGGTAGCTATGTGCGGAAGGGATAAGTGCTGAAAGCATCTAAGCATGAAGCCCCCCTCAAGATGAGATTTCCCATAGCGTAAGCTAGTAAGATCCCTGAAAGATGATCAGGTTGATAGGTTCGAGGTGGAAGCATGGTGACATGTGGAGCTGACGAATACTAATAGATCGAGGACTTAACCATATAATATGAAGCAATGTTATCTAGTTTTGAAAGAATATAAAAAACTTGTTGACTTTAAAAGTTAAATGAGTTACAATAATTCTTGTCTTAAATGAATACAGTCTGGTAATGATGGCAGAGAGGCCACACCCGTTCCCATACCGAACACGGAAGTTAAGCTCTCTAGCGCCGATGGTAGTTGGGACCTTGTCCCTGTGAGAGTAGGACGTTGCCAGGCAATTCGGAGGATTAGCTCAGCTGGGAGAGCACCTGCCTTACAAGCAGGGGGTCGGCGGTTCGATCCCGTCATCCTCCACCATTTAGCCGACTTAGCTCAATTGGTAGAGCAACTGACTTGTAATCAGTAGGTTGGGGGTTCAAGTCCTCTAGTCGGCACCAGTTTTTATTGCAAGAGCCATTAGCTCAGTTGGTAGAGCATCTGACTTTTAATCAGAGGGTCGAAGGTTCGAATCCTTCATGGCTCACCATTTTATCTTAAATATGCGGGTGTGGCGGAATTGGCAGACGCACTAGACTTAGGATCTAGCGCCTTTGGCGTGGGGGTTCGACTCCCTTCACCCGCACTTTTAATAAAATAACTCAAACATGTCTTGCGGAAGTAGTTCAGTGGTAGAATACAACCTTGCCAAGGTTGGGGTCGCGGGTTCGAATCCCGTCTTCCGCTCCAATTTCCAATATGACATGCCGGGGTGGCGGAACAGGCAGACGCACAGGACTTAAAATCCTGCGGTGGGTGACCACCGTGCGGGTTCGACCCCCGCCCTCGGCACCATATGCGCCCGTAGCTCAATTGGATAGAGCGT
>NZ_CP172246.1:90000-150000 GCF_044324725.1 Bacillus sp. 3G2
AGGGAAAGGTGAAAAGCACCCCGGAAGGGGAGTGAAAGAGATCCTGAAACCGTGTGCCTACAAATAGTCAGAGCCCGTTAATGGGTGATGGCGTGCCTTTTGTAGAATGAACCGGCGAGTTACGATCCCGTGCGAGGTTAAGCTGAAGAGGCGGAGCCGCAGCGAAAGCGAGTCTGAATAGGGCGTTTAGTACGTGGTCGTAGACCCGAAACCAGGTGATCTACCCATGTCCAGGGTGAAGTTCAGGTAACACTGAATGGAGGCCCGAACCCACGCACGTTGAAAAGTGCGGGGATGAGGTGTGGGTAGCGGAGAAATTCCAATCGAACCTGGAGATAGCTGGTTCTCCCCGAAATAGCTTTAGGGCTAGCCTTAAGTGTAAGAGTCTTGGAGGTAGAGCACTGATTGAACTAGGGGTCCTCATCGGATTACCGAATTCAGTCAAACTCCGAATGCCAATGACTTATCCTTAGGAGTCAGACTGCGAGTGATAAGATCCGTAGTCAAGAGGGAAACAGCCCAGATCGCCAGCTAAGGTCCCAAAGTGTGTATTAAGTGGAAAAGGATGTGGAGTTGCTTAGACAACTAGGATGTTGGCTTAGAAGCAGCCACCATTTAAAGAGTGCGTAATAGCTCACTAGTCGAGTGACTCTGCGCCGAAAATGTACCGGGGCTAAATACACCACCGAAGCTGCGAATTGATACCAATGGTATCAGTGGTAGGGGAGCGTTCTAAGTGCAGTGAAGTCAGACCGGAAGGACTGGTGGAGCGCTTAGAAGTGAGAATGCCGGTATGAGTAGCGAAAGACGGGTGAGAATCCCGTCCACCGAATGCCTAAGGTTTCCTGAGGAAGGCTCGTCCGCTCAGGGTTAGTCAGGACCTAAGCCGAGGCCGACAGGCGTAGGCGATGGACAACAGGTTGATATTCCTGTACCACCTCTTTATCGTTTGAGCAATGGAGGGACGCAGAAGGATAGAAGAAGCGTGCGATTGGTTGTGCACGTCCAAGCAATTAGGCTGATAAGTAGGCAAATCCGCTTATCGTGAAGGCTGAGTTGTGATGGGGAAGCTCCTTATGGAGCGAAGTCTTTGATTCCCCGCTGCCAAGAAAAGCTTCTAGCGAGATAAAAGGTGCCTGTACCGCAAACCGACACAGGTAGGCGAGGAGAGAATCCTAAGGTGTGCGAGAGAACTCTGGTTAAGGAACTCGGCAAAATGACCCCGTAACTTCGGGAGAAGGGGTGCTTTCTTAACGGAAAGCCGCAGTGAATAGGCCCAAGCGACTGTTTAGCAAAAACACAGCTCTCTGCGAAGCCGTAAGGCGAAGTATAGGGGGTGACACCTGCCCGGTGCTGGAAGGTTAAGGAGAGGGGTTAGCGTAAGCGAAGCTCTGAACTGAAGCCCCAGTAAACGGCGGCCGTAACTATAACGGTCCTAAGGTAGCGAAATTCCTTGTCGGGTAAGTTCCGACCCGCACGAAAGGTGTAACGATTTGGGCACTGTCTCAACCAGAGACTCGGTGAAATTATAGTACCTGTGAAGATGCAGGTTACCCGCGACAGGACGGAAAGACCCCGTGGAGCTTTACTGTAGCCTGATATTGAATTTTGGTACAGTTTGTACAGGATAGGCGGGAGCCATTGAAACCGGAGCGCTAGCTTCGGTGGAGGCGCTGGTGGGATACCGCCCTGACTGTATTGAAATTCTAACCTACGGGTCTTATCGACCCGGGAGACAGTGTCAGGTGGGCAGTTTGACTGGGGCGGTCGCCTCCTAAAGTGTAACGGAGGCGCCCAAAGGTTCCCTCAGAATGGTTGGAAATCATTCGTAGAGTGCAAAGGCATAAGGGAGCTTGACTGCGAGACCTACAAGTCGAGCAGGGACGAAAGTCGGGCTTAGTGATCCGGTGGTTCCGCATGGAAGGGCCATCGCTCAACGGATAAAAGCTACCCCGGGGATAACAGGCTTATCTCCCCCAAGAGTCCACATCGACGGGGAGGTTTGGCACCTCGATGTCGGCTCATCGCATCCTGGGGCTGTAGTCGGTCCCAAGGGTTGGGCTGTTCGCCCATTAAAGCGGTACGCGAGCTGGGTTCAGAACGTCGTGAGACAGTTCGGTCCCTATCCGTCGTGGGCGTAGGAAATTTGAGAGGAGCTGTCCTTAGTACGAGAGGACCGGGATGGACGCACCGCTGGTGTACCAGTTGTTCTGCCAAGGGCATAGCTGGGTAGCTATGTGCGGAAGGGATAAGTGCTGAAAGCATCTAAGCATGAAGCCCCCCTCAAGATGAGATTTCCCATAGCGTAAGCTAGTAAGATCCCTGAAAGATGATCAGGTTGATAGGTTCGAGGTGGAAGCATGGTGACATGTGGAGCTGACGAATACTAATAGATCGAGGACTTAACCATATAATATGTAGCAAATGTTATCTAGTTTTGAAGGAATATGCCTTCATAGTTTGGTGATGATGGCAGAGAGGTCACACCCGTTCCCATACCGAACACGGAAGTTAAGCTCTCTAGCGCCGATGGTAGTTGGGACCTTGTCCCTGTGAGAGTAGGACGTCGCCAAGCAAATAAAAACACGAGTCATTAGACTCGTGTTTTTTCGTGTTTTCTTTTATAATCTATAGTAATTAAAAAATGTGTTTAAATAATTATTATTTTGATTAAATACAGGGGAATGTGGCTAGGATAGTGAATAAGC
The DNA here is from genome assembly GCF_044324725.1 of Bacillus sp. 3G2. Lineage (NCBI taxonomy): Bacteria > Bacillati > Bacillota > Bacilli > Caryophanales > Bacillaceae > Bacillus > Bacillus sp. 3G2. The sequence continues at coordinate 92,709 of NZ_CP172246.1, forward strand.
AAAAGAGTTGCAAATTTTATTAATACGTATATAATTAAAGTCAAAGATAGTCAAAGTCAATAAAGGTGGCGGATAAATGAGAAATATATCTGATATCATCGAGCAATATCTAAAGCAAGTTATTGACTTAAGTAATAATAATGTGATTGAAATCAAAAGAAATGAGATTGCGGATCGATTCGAGTGCGTACCATCTCAAATTAATTATGTAATCAATACCCGTTTTACGATAGAAAGAGGATTTGTAGTAGAAAGTAAACGTGGTGGAGGAGGTTACATTCGCATTATAAAAGTCAAACTGCATGACGATATAGACATTATCGATCAAATGCTTCATATGATTGATCATAGCGTTGCGCAAGGGAATGCAGAGAGTATGATTATACGTTTAATAGAAGAGGGAATCATAACAAATCGTGAAGCTAAACTTATGTTAAGTGTACTAGATCGTTCTGTATTATCAATGGATGTTCCTTCTCGAGATGAACTTAGGGCTCGAATATTATGCGCAATGTTAAGAACACTGAAATATAAATAAATATAGCTTTTGTAAAAGAGTAATAACTAAGATATAAGGCAGTTAAATATTGTAGAGGTTTTGAAAAAAGAACACGCACTTTTATTTAAATGAGTAAGGGAAAGTGAACAATCTAGTAATGTATGGAAAGTACTATGAGATAGATCGTTCCTGTTGTAAAGGTGGGGATAGTGATGACTTGTCAAAACTGTAATATAAGAACAGCAACTTTACATTATACAAAAGTAATCAACGAACAGAAGACGGAAGTTCATCTTTGTGAGCAATGTGCAGAACAAAGTGGCTATACGTCTTTCTTTCAATCGCCGCAGTCTAACTTTTCATTCCATGATTTATTTGCGGGGTTATTACATGGTGAATCAACAATGTTTGAAGAAGGACAAAACGGGCTTTCGAATACAAATATATTAAGGTGTCCAGATTGTAAGATGACATATGAGCAATTTACAAAGGTGGGACGTTTTGGATGTGCTTCTTGTTACGATACATTTAAGGAACATTTAAAGCCATTATTAAAACGTCTTCACGGCGGACATACAGATCATTGTGGAAAAATTCCGGAACGTATAGAAGGAAATATTCACTTAAAGAAAGAATTAGATGAACTAAAACTCATTCTGAAACAATACGTACAGAAAGAGGAGTTTGAGAAAGCTGCTGAAATAAGGGATAAAATTCGAGTTCTTGAAAGTCAGCTTAGTGAGCATAGAGAGGGGGAATAGTTCTATGTCACTGGACAAAATTATGAATGAAGCGATTAGTCCATGGATGAAGGGGGATGGCCCTGATTCTGATATTGTTTTAAGTAGTCGAATACGTTTGGCTCGTAATTTTAAAAAATATCAATTCTCTACTATGCAAAACGAAGAAGAAGCTAAACAGATTCATGAATTATTTAAAAAGGAATTTATAAATAAAACGGTAGAACCTTTTGGAGAGTTTGAACTATTAAAAATGAATGAATTAACGCCTCTTCAAAGGAGAGTATTAGTTGAAAAGCATTTAATTAGTCCTAACCTTGCCGGAACAGAATATGGAGCATGTCTATTGTCAGGAAGCGAACATATTAGTGTTATGCTGAATGAAGAAGACCATATTAGGATTCAGTGCTTATTTTCAGGGTTGCAGTTATCAGAGGCCCTTCAAAGTGCCAATCAAATAGATAATTGGATAGAGGAAGAGGTTGAATATGCTTTTGATGAATCACTTGGATATATAACGAGCTGCCCTACTAACGTTGGTACAGGACTGAGGGCTTCAGTAATGATTCACTTACCGGGACTCGTTTTAACGAAAAGAATTAGCCGTATTATACAAGTAATTCAAAAATTAGGGTTAGTAGTAAGAGGAATATACGGTGAAGGTAGCGAAGCGTTAGGTAATATATTTCAAGTGTCAAATCAAATGACACTAGGAAAATCTGAAGAAGATATTATTGCAGATTTAAAGAGTGTCATTCAACAAATCATACAGCAAGAAAAAATGGCTAGAGAATTAATTGTACAAAATTCAAGTATTGAGCTTGAAGATAAAGTTTATCGCTCTTATGGCATACTAGCAAACAGTCGGTTAATTCAATCTGCGGAAGCGGCCACTTGCTTATCAGATGTACGACTTGGTATTGATTTAGGATATATAAAAGGTGTATCGAGAAATATTTTGACTGAGCTAATGGTTCTTACACAACCAGGTATTTTACAACAATATGCAGGTGGACCTTTAGGACCAGAAGAAAGAGATTATCGAAGAGCAACCTTAATCCGTGAGCGATTACGTATTGAAAAAAACTAAGCGCAAGTAGGAGGCGATTTCTATGATGTTTGGAAGATTTACAGAAAGAGCACAGAAAGTATTAGCTTTATCTCAAGAGGAAGCAATTCGTATTGGGCATAATAATATTGGAACAGAACATATTTTACTTGGGCTTGTACGTGAAGGTGAAGGAATTGCAGCAAAAGCGTTAATTGCTCTTGGATTAAGTCCAGAAAAAGTTCAAAAAGAGGTAGAAGCATTAATTGGACGCGGAACAGAAGCTTCTCAAACTGTACATTATACACCGCGTGCTAAAAAGGTTATTGAGTTGTCAATGGATGAAGCTCGTAAATTAGGTCATTCTTACGTCGGAACAGAACATATCTTACTTGGTTTAATCCGTGAAGGTGAAGGTGTGGCAGCACGTGTTTTAAATAACTTAGGTGTTAGCCTAAATAAGGCAAGACAACAAGTATTGCAACTTCTTGGAAGTAATGAAGCAAGTTCAGGTCACCAAGGGGGTTCTTCAACAAATGCAAATACACCGACACTAGATAGCTTAGCGCGTGATTTAACAGTTGTTGCACGTGAAAATCGTCTAGATCCTGTTATCGGGCGTGGTAAAGAAATTCAACGTGTAATTGAAGTTTTAAGCCGTAGAACAAAAAACAATCCTGTATTAATTGGAGAGCCTGGTGTGGGTAAAACGGCAATTGCAGAAGGATTAGCACAACAAATTGTAAATAATGAAGTTCCTGAAACATTAAGAGATAAGCGTGTTATGACACTAGATATGGGTACAGTTGTAGCTGGAACGAAATATCGTGGTGAATTTGAAGATCGTTTAAAGAAAGTTATGGATGAAATCCGTCAAGCTGGCAACATTATTCTATTTATTGATGAACTTCATACATTAATTGGTGCAGGTGGAGCAGAAGGTGCCATTGATGCATCGAACATTTTAAAACCATCTTTAGCACGCGGAGAGTTACAATGTATTGGGGCGACAACTTTAGATGAATATCGTAAATATATTGAAAAAGACGCGGCTTTAGAGAGACGTTTCCAACCAATTCACGTTGATGAGCCAAGTTTAGACGAATCAACTCAAATTTTGAAAGGTTTACGTGATCGTTACGAGGCACATCACCGTGTATCTATTACAGATGATGCAATTGATGCAGCTGTAAAGCTTTCAGACCGTTATATTACAGATCGTTTCTTACCAGATAAAGCAATTGACTTAATTGATGAAGCTGCTTCAAAGGTTCGCTTACGTTCTTATACAACACCACCAAATTTAAAAGAGCTTGAAGTGAAGCTTGAGGAAATTAGAAAAGAAAAAGATGCAGCTGTGCAAAGTCAAGAATTTGAAAAAGCTGCTTCCTTACGTGATATGGAACAACGCTTACGTGAGAAGTTAGAAGATACGAAGCGCCAATGGAAAGAACAACAAGGAAAAGAAAACTCAGAAGTGACAGTAGAAGATATTGCAAATGTTGTTTCTACTTGGACTCGTATACCGGTTTCTAAACTTGCACAAACAGAGACTGATAAATTATTAAACTTAGAATCCATCCTTCACGATCGTGTTATTGGTCAAGATGAAGCGGTAGTAGCTGTAGCGAAAGCTGTTCGTCGTGCTAGAGCGGGATTGAAAGATCCAAAACGTCCGATTGGTTCATTTATTTTCTTAGGACCAACAGGTGTAGGTAAAACAGAGCTAGCAAGAGCGTTAGCAGAATCTATGTTCGGTGATGAGGATGCAATGATTCGCATCGATATGTCTGAGTACATGGAGAAGCATTCTACTTCTCGTTTAGTTGGATCTCCTCCAGGATATGTTGGATATGAAGAAGGTGGACAATTAACAGAAAAGGTTCGCCGTAAGCCATATTCAGTTGTCCTATTAGATGAAGTAGAGAAAGCTCACCCTGATGTGTTTAACATTTTACTACAAGTATTAGAAGATGGTCGCTTAACGGATTCTAAAGGGCGTACAGTTGATTTCCGTAATACAATTGTTATTATGACATCTAACGTTGGTGCAGACGCGTTAAAACGTAATAAACATCTTGGATTTAACGTACAAGATGAGAGCCGCGATTATTCAGATATGAAAGGTAAAGTAATGGATGAACTGAAAAAGGCATTTCGTCCAGAATTCTTAAACCGTATTGATGAAATTATCGTGTTCCATATGCTTGAGAAAAAACATATTCAAGAGATTGTAACACTTATGGTAAATCAGTTAGTGAATCGCTTAAAAGAGCAAGAAATTGAATTGCATTTAACAGAAGGAGCAATTTCAGCTATTGCTGATAAAGGATTTGACCGCGAATACGGTGCTCGTCCGCTTCGTAGAGCAATTCAGAAACATGTAGAAGATAGACTGTCGGAAGAACTTTTAAAAGGTGCTATTGAGAAAGGACAAAAAGTTATCTTTGATGTTGAAGGGGAAACATTTGTCATTCATAGTGCTGAAAAGGTAAAATAAGTATAGACAAACTAAGAGGGCTACGAGATAGCCCTCTTTCTTGTACGAGAAGGATAAACTGTTTATAGATGAAAGTGAAGTGAAATATAAAACGATATGGCTAAAAAGAAAACAAAATTCACATGTCAAGAGTGTGGTTATCAGTCACCAAAATATATGGGGAAATGCCCTGGTTGTGGTCAATGGAATACACTTGTTGAAGAGATGGAACCGGTTGTATCATCAAGGCGCCTTAATTATGCCAATGCAATTCAATCGGAAGTAACAAAACCAAGACGCCTAACAGAAGTAGAAACAAAATCTGAGGCACGTATTGAAACGAAATTCCAAGAGTTTAACCGTGTACTTGGTGGTGGGATTGTAGATGGATCCTTAGTACTTATTGGTGGAGACCCTGGGATTGGAAAATCAACATTGCTATTACAGATTTCATCGCAATTAGCAGATTCTTCATATGATGTACTATATATATCCGGTGAAGAATCGGCAAAACAGATTAAACTTCGTGCAGATCGTTTGCATGTAAATGGTAGTAATCTATTTGTTGTATCAGAGACGGACTTGCAGCGAATTGCAGCACACATTGAAGAGATGAATCCAGCTTTTGTTGTTATTGATTCCATTCAAACGATACATTTACCTGAGGTAACGTCAGCACCGGGAAGTGTGGCACAAGTACGTGAATGTACAGCGGAATTAATGAAACTTGCAAAAACGAAAGGGATCCCTATTTTTATCGTCGGACATGTAACAAAAGAGGGGGCAATTGCGGGACCGCGTATGTTAGAACATATGGTCGATGCAGTTCTTTACTTTGAAGGAGATCGTCATCATACATATCGTATTTTACGAGCTGTGAAGAATCGTTTTGGTTCCACGAATGAAATGGGTATTTTTGAAATGAAAGAGCTTGGTCTTGCGGAAGTCTTAAATCCTTCTGAAATTTTTCTTGAGGAAAGACCCGTTGGAGTCGCAGGATCAACAGTAGTTGCCTCAATGGAAGGAACAAGACCGGTTTTAGTAGAAATACAAGCATTAATCTCCCCTACTAGTTTTGGAAACCCTCGAAGAATGGCGACGGGAATTGATCATAACCGTGTATCACTTATTATGGCAGTGTTAGAAAAAAGAACAGGTTTATTATTGCAAAATCAAGATGCATATTTAAAAGTGGCAGGTGGTTTGAAATTAGATGAACCAGCAATTGATTTAGCTGTGGCTTTAAGTATAGCTTCAAGTTTTAGAGATAAATCTACGGCACCAACTGATGCAGTAATAGGAGAAGTAGGATTAACTGGAGAAATAAGAAGAGTATCGAGAATTGAACAACGTGTACAAGAAGCAGCTAAATTAGGATTTCAACGTGCTATTATTCCTAGAAAAAATTTGGGAGGATGGACAATTCCGGATGGGATTGAGGTAGTAGGTGTATCTAATTTAGGGGAAGCGCTTCGTTTGACATTAGGAGGCTAGGCTATGGAAGAAAACAAGCAACGTGTCAAAAGTATGATTAATATTTTACAACTCGTGGCCCCAGGAACACCACTGCGCGAAGGGATAGATAATGTGCTTCGCGCACAAACAGGGGGACTAATTGTTCTTGGATATAACGAACAAATTAAAAGTATTGTAGATGGAGGCTTTCATATTAATTGTGCATTCTCTCCTGCTAGTTTATACGAATTAGCAAAAATGGATGGGGCACTTATTTTAAATGAAACTGGAAGTAAAATTTTAATTGCAAATGCACAGTTAGTTCCAGAGGCATCTATCGATTCTATTGAAACAGGTATGCGCCACCGGACAGCAGAGCGTGTAGCAAAGCAGACGGGTAGTCTCGTTGTGGCTATTTCACAAAGACGTAACGTAATTACACTATATCAAGGGAATTTACGTTATACACTAAAGGATATAGGTGTTATTTTAACAAAGGCAAACCAAGCTATTCAGACGTTAGAAAAATATAAGGCTGTATGGAATGATGGTATTACGAATTTGGGCATTCTAGAATTTGAAGAAGTCGTTACAATGTCTGAGGTGGTTCATGTGCTACATAGTGTCGAAATGGTACTGCGTATTAAAAATGAAATATTGAGCTATATTCATGAGCTAGGAACAGAAGGTAGGTTAATTCGTTTACAACTTACAGAACTACTAGCTGATTTAGAGGCAGAGGCAGCGTTATTAATTAAAGATTATTACCAAGAAAAAACACAAGACCATCATCAAATTTTGAAAAAGTTACAAGATCTTGCGAACACACAACTTCTAGAGGATAGCGATTTAGTTAAATTGCTTGGATACCCAGGACAAACGAGTTTAGAAGAAAGTGTGACGCCGAGAGGATACCGAATCACAAGCAAAATTTCGCGCGTTCCGCCACTTATCATTGAAAATTTAATTAATCGGTTTAAGACTTTGCAAGGTGTTTGTCGAGCAACTATTAATGAATTGGATGATGTGGAAGGAATTGGAGAAGTCAGGGCGAAGAAAATACGAGAAGGCCTAAAAAGAATCCAAGAGCATCTCTATATGAGTAGACACAATTAAGAATATTACATTGATTCCATAATATAACGACACTAGAACACTTTTGGTATATGATATGATATATTGGTAAATAAAACTATTTATAAAAAAACACGTCCGCTTTTGCATTCGGCGTTTTGATTAGCGAAACAATGGTTAATAATGAGTAGGAGGTGGTTGGATGTTAAAACGGATTGTACAGCTCTTCTTTCTAGTAATTGGGGGAGCGTTAGGGATTTACTTAATCCCAAAAGTTATTAATGTATTAGACATCGGTGCCGTTCCTTTATTGGAAGGATCGTACGCTCGTGCAATTATTGGTGCAATTATTTTATTTTTAACAACATTTTGGCTTGTAGATTATATTGTTCAACTTATTAAGCATATTGAAGAGGCTCTTGTAAAGGCGCCTGTAGCGGATGTTTTATTTGGTACATTAGGTTTAATCTCTGGGCTTATTGTTGCGTATTTAATTTTAATACCAATTCGTGAATTTACAATTCCAGTTATTAGTACAGTGTTGCAAGTGTTCTTTACTCTTTTACTTGGATACTTAGGATTCCAAGTAGGGTTTAAAAAGAGGAATGAATTGCTAGGATTATTTACACTACCACAACGTGGGAAGAAGAAAAATAATAATAGTGATAATGAAGAAACTGAAGCAGAGGTAGAAGAATCTACAACTCATTGGAAAATTCTCGATACGAGTGTAATTATCGACGGACGTATTGCTGATATTTGCCAAACAAAGTTTTTAGAAGGAACAATTGTGATTCCACAATTCGTGTTAGAAGAACTTCAGCACATTGCTGATTCTTCGGATGCTTTAAAACGTAATCGTGGTCGCAGAGGATTAGATATTTTAAATCGTATTCAAAAAGAGATGCCGATTCCGGTAGAAATTTATGAAGGCGATTTCGATGATATTCAAGAAGTGGATAGCAAGCTTGTAAAGTTGGCGAAAATCACTGGTGGAACGGTAGTAACGAATGATTTCAACTTAAATAAAGTTTCTGAACTACAAGGGGTAACGGTGTTAAACATTAACGATTTAGCTAATGCAATTAAACCTGTTGTACTCCCAGGCGAAGAACTAAGTGTTTATGTTGTAAAAGACGGAAAAGAACAAAATCAAGGTGTTGCATATTTAGATGACGGCACGATGATCGTAGTAGAAGATGGTAGAGAATATGTAGGTTCACAACTCAATGTGCTTGTTACGAGTGTGTTGCAAACATCGGCTGGTCGTATGATTTTCGCCAAACGTAAATTATTAGAAAAAGCATTATAAGTAGAGGATTATTAATATGTATACATTAATTATTCCAGCAGCTGGTCAAGGTAAGCGGATGGGTGCAGGTAAAAATAAGTTGTTCTTACTTATTAATGAAGTACCGATTATTGTGCATACGTTACGTGCTTTTGAAAAGGATAAAGCGTGCAAAAGTATTATTATGGCAATTAACGAAGAGGAACGTCCGTATTTTGAAGAATTAATGCAGAAGTATCCGATTGAAAAGCCGGTACAATTTATTCAGGGTGGAGCCGAAAGACAGGATAGTGTATATAACGCCATTCAGCATACTAGTGATGTTGAGTATGTTCTTGTACATGACGGTGCGCGTCCATTCGTAACGAATAAAGTGATTCAAGATGTATTAACTGCAGCAGAAAAATACGGCGCGTCCATTTGTGCGGTGCCAGTGAAAGATACCGTTAAGAAGGTAGAGCAGGGTGTTGTTGTCGAAACGGTAGAAAGATCTCAGCTTAAAGCTGTACAAACACCGCAAGGGTTCTCTGTTTCTCTTTTGTTAGAAGCTCATAGAAGTGCGAAACAGAGTTGTTTCCTTGGTACAGATGATGCAAGTCTCGTAGAACGTATCGGGAAGCAAGTGGGTGTAGTAGAGGGAAGTTACTATAATATTAAAGTGACGACTCCAGAAGATTTACTAATTGCTGAAAGTTTCCTTCACGTTCAAACGAAATGATAGCAATGAGTATAGCGAAGAAAAGCTCGGCAACAGCCGGGCTTTTCTTTATAAGGATAGCGATATAATATAGAGTCATAAAGCTCAGTAGTTTAGCTTGAGGAGGATGTAAAAAAATGTTTCGAATTGGACAAGGTTTTGATGTGCATGAATTCGCGGAAGGTAGACCGTTAATTATTGGTGGAATTACAATTCCTCATGAGAAAGGATTAATTGGTCATTCAGACGCAGACGTATTGTTACATACGATCGCAGATGCATGTTTAGGTGCAATTGCAGCAGGAGATATTGGAAAGCATTTCCCTGATACAGATCCTGCCTTTAAAGACGCTGATTCAGCTGTATTGCTGCAAAAGGTTTGGGAATTTGTATGTGAACAAGGTTACGAGTTAGGGAATCTAGATTGTACAATTATTGCTCAAAAGCCAAAGATGGCACCACATATTGAAAGTATGCGTAAACGCATTAGTGAGCTATTAGAAACGTCTATTGATAATATCAATGTAAAGGCAACAACAACAGAAAAATTAGGATTTACAGGTAGAGAAGAAGGAATTGCTTCTCAAGCAGTTGTTTTATTACAGAAAAAATAATGGTTTTTAATTCGTAAGATGGATAATCACATTTGTTTGGTGTACAATTATAGAATGTGTTGACATTAAGAATGGAAGGTGTACCAATTATGGAAAAGCAAGTGAGAGTGCGCTATGCGCCAAGTCCAACAGGACACTTACATATCGGAAATGCGCGTACGGCATTATTTAATTATTTATTTGCACGTCATCAAGATGGTAAGTTTATTATTCGTATTGAAGATACTGATGTAAAACGTAATGTTGCTGGTGGAGAAGAAAGCCAATTAAAATACTTAAAATGGCTCGGTATGGACTGGGATGAAGGTGTTGATGTTGGTGGTGAATTTGGACCATATCGTCAAACAGAGCGTTTAGATATTTATAAAAAATTATATGAAGATTTACTAGAGCGTGGTTTAGCTTACAAATGTTATATGACAGAAGAAGAGCTAGAAGCAGAACGTGAAGGACAAATCTCTCGTGGTGAAACACCTCGTTACGCAGGTAACCACCGTGATTTAACTGAAGCACAAGAGAAAGAATTTGAAGCTGAGGGACGTATTCCAAGTATTCGTTTCCGTGTACCAGCTGACCGTGACTACACATTTAAAGATATCGTAAAAGATGAAGTTGCATTCCATTCAAATGATTTCGGTGATTTCGTTATCGTGAAAAAAGATGGAATTCCAACTTATAACTTTGCGGTAGCAGTAGATGATCACTTAATGGAAATTACACACGTACTTCGTGGTGATGATCATATTTCAAATACGCCAAAACAAATGATGATTTATGAAGCTTTCGGTTGGGATATTCCGCAATTTGGTCATATGACTTTAATTGTAAATGAAAGCCGTAAAAAATTAAGTAAGCGTGATGAATCTATTATTCAATTTATTGAGCAATATAAAGAGCTTGGATATCTTCCAGAAGCAATCTTTAACTTTATTGCACTACTAGGTTGGTCACCAGTAGGAGAAGAAGAAATCTTCTCTCAAGAAGAGTTTATCAAAATGTTCGATGCAGCTCGTTTATCAAAATCACCTGCATTATTTGATTCTCAAAAATTAAAATGGATGAACAACCAATATATGAAAAAGCAAGACTTAGATACGGTGGTAGAATTAAGCTTACCGCATCTAGTGAAAGCTGGACGTATAGGTGAAACTTTAAGTGAACAAGAGCAAGCTTGGATTCGTGATGTAATTGCGTTATATCATGAACAAATGAGTTTTGGAGCTGAAATTGTAGAGCTTTCTGAAATGTTCTTCAAAGATCATGTTGATCATGAAGAAGAAGGACAAGAAGTATTAAAAGGTGAACAAGTACCAGAAGTACTTCGTGCATTTGCTGGTCAAGTAGAAGCACTAGAAGCGATGGAACCAGCAGCAATTAAGGCGGCTATTAAAGCAGTTCAAAAGGAAACAGGTCATAAAGGTAAAAACTTATTTATGCCAATCCGTGTTGCAACTACTGGTCAAACACATGGTCCAGAGCTTCCTAATGCTATTGCACTTCTTGGAAAAGAAAAAGTTTTAAATCGTCTTCAAAAAGTAATTGGTTAACATTTTCTAGGTTTAGAAATATAATAAGTATACTTAAAACCTAATAAGGAAAAGCGACGAGAAGGAGAAGTAGAAAATCAGGCTTTTTACAGAGAGAACCACCTTTAGGCTGGAAGTGGTTTATAAGCGGATTTTTGAAATGCCCCTTCGAGTCTTCTGCTGAACAGCAAATTGTTTTGCGAAACGTCTTAGGGCGTAAAGTAAGCAGAAGCGGTGTACACCGTTATCAGAGATGAGTTTGAGGCCTTTTTTAGCCTAAACAGAGTGGAACCGCGCTTATAAGGCGTCTCTGTCAATATGACAGAGACGTCTTTTTTTATACCGTAAAACTGGGTGTGAGTATAAGTTTTATCTACGTGTATAAAGATTTAGGGAGATAAGTAGGGAGTTAGTTCGCTCGAAAAAGCAGCCCATAAAGGGGAGGGAACATCGATGTTTAAGAGGCTTCGGGAAGATATTGAAGTCGTTTTTGAACAGGATCCAGCGGCAAGAAGTTATTTCGAAGTCATTTTGACTTACTCTGGATTACATGCAGTTTGGGCCCATCGGATTGCACATGCTTTTTATAAAAAGAATTTCTTCTTTATTGCACGTTGGATCTCACAAGTTAGTCGTTTCTTTACTGGTATCGAGATTCATCCAGGAGCAACAATTGGTCGTCGTTTTTTCATAGACCATGGAATGGGGGTTGTAATTGGAGAAACGTGCGAAATTGGTGATAATGTAACGATCTATCAAGGGGTTACATTAGGTGGTACGGGTAAAGAAAAGGGAAAGAGGCACCCTACAATTCAGGATAATGTATTAATTGCAACAGGTGCTAAAGTACTAGGTTCTATTATAGTTGGAGAGAATTCTAAAATTGGAGCGGGGTCTGTCGTATTAAAAGAAGTCCCTGCACATTCTACAGTTGTAGGTATACCTGGCCGAGTCGTTATTCAAAATGGAGTAAAGATCGGTCAAGAATTAAATCATTCTGACCTTCCAGACCCAATTTTTGATAAGTTAAAGGTCATGGAAGTAGAACTTGATAAATTGAAAAAACAACTTGAAGTAAAGGTAGAAAGGAAGGATAAAAATGACTATTCACATTTATAATACGTTAACGCGTCAAAAGGAAGAGTTTACTCCATTAGAAGAAAATAAGGTAAAGATGTATGTGTGCGGACCTACAGTTTATAACTATATTCACATTGGGAATGCCAGACCACCTATGGTATTTGATACGGTACGCCGTTATTTAGAATATAAAGGGTATGATGTGCAATATGTATCTAACTTTACTGACGTAGATGATAAGCTAATTAAAGCGGCAAATGAATTAGGTGAAGATGTGCCGACAATTGCTGACCGTTTTGTTGAAGCATACTTTGAGGATGTAACGGCACTAGGTTGCAAACACGCAACAGTACATCCGCGTGTAACGGAAAATATGGATATCATTATTGAATTTATTCAAGAACTTGTGAATAAAGGATATGCATATGAATCAGAAGGTGATGTGTACTTTAGAACGAAGGAATTCGAAGGGTACGGTAAATTATCGCATCAACCAATCGCAGACTTACGTCACGGTGCACGTATTGAAGTAGGAGAAAAGAAACAAGACCCTCTTGATTTTGCCTTATGGAAAGCTGCGAAAGAAGGAGAAATCTTCTGGGAAAGCCCTTGGGGGAAAGGTCGTCCAGGCTGGCATATTGAATGCTCGGCAATGGCGCGTAAATACTTAGGGGATACAATCGATATTCATGCTGGTGGTCAAGACTTAGCATTTCCTCATCATGAGAATGAAATTGCGCAGTCTGAGGCGTTAACTGGAAAAACATTTGCACGTTATTGGATGCACAATGGATATATTAATATTAATAATGAGAAGATGTCTAAGTCACTGGGGAACTTCATTTTAGTTCACGATATCATTAAGCAATATGATCCACAGTTAATCAGATTCTTTATGCTATCGGTGCATTACCGTCACCCAATTAATTTCAGTGAAGAGTTATTACAAAGTACAAATAACGGACTGGAAAGAATTAAAACGGCTTACGGTAACTTAAAACACCGTATGGAAAGCAGTACCGATTTAACAGACCATAATGAGAATTGGTTAGCGGAACTGGAAAAATTCCAGACTGCATTTGAAGAAGCAATGAATGATGACTTCAACACTGCTAATGCAATCACTGAGTTATATAATGTAGCAAATCATGCGAATCAATATTTACTGGAAGAACATACATCTAAAGTAGTAATTGAAGCATACGTAAAACAACTTGAAACATTATTTGATATTTTAGGGTTAGAATTAGCGCAAGACGAGTTGCTTGATGAAGAAATCGAGGCACTTATTCAAAAACGTATTGAAGCTCGTAAAAATCGTGATTTTGCATTGTCAGATCAAATTCGCGATGATTTAAAAGACCGTAATATTATTTTAGAAGATACCGCTCAAGGTACAAGATGGAAAAGAGGATAAGAATGATTGATGCAAAGCAATTAAACAGCTTAGCGTTAGCATACATGGGTGATGCGGTATATGAACAATATATCCGCTATCACCTACTCCAAAAAGGGAAAGTTCGTCCTAACCAATTACATCGATTAGGGACAAGCTTTGTTTCGGCAAAAGCACAGGCGAAAGTTGTTTATCATTTATTAGAGACAGCATTTTTAACTGAGGAAGAAGAAGCAGTGCTAAGAAGAGGGCGTAATGCAAATTCAGGTACTGTTCCGAAAAATACGGATGTACAAACATATCGACATAGCACAGCTTTTGAAGCGCTAATTGGCTATCATCACTTATTAAATAATCGCGAAAGATTAGACGAAATTGTATATAAGGCAATTGCTGTTTTAGAAGAAAAGGAAGGGGGCACATCATCATGAGTAGTGAATATATTATCGGACGTAACCCTGTGATTGAAGCGTTACGATCAGGAAGAGACATTAATAAAATTTGGATCGCAGAAGGTGCTGCCAAAGGACAAGTACAAATTGTACTAGCACTAGCGAAAGAAAATAAGGTTATTTTACAACACGCACCAAAGAAGAAGTTAGATCAATTAGTTGAGGGGAATCATCAAGGTGTAATTGCTCAAGTGGCTGCGTATCAATATGCTGAGCTAGAAGACCTATTTAAAGTAGCAGAGAAGCGTAATGAAGATCCGTTCTTCTTAATTTTAGATGAAATTGAAGACCCACATAACCTAGGTTCTATTATGCGTACTGCGGATGCAACAGGAGCTCATGGAATTATTATTCCTAAGAGAAGAGCTGTGGGACTTACAGCATCAGTTGCGAAAGCATCGACTGGAGCAATTGAATATATTCCTGTTGCACGTGTAACGAATTTATCTCGCACAATTGATGAATTAAAAGAACGTGGACTTTGGATTGCTGGTACAGATGCAAAAGGGAAAACGGATTACCGTAATTTAGATGGTAAAATGCCAATTGGATTAGTAATTGGAAGTGAAGGAAAAGGTATGAGTCGTATTATTGGTGAAAAATGTGATTTCCTAATTACTTTACCGATGGTGGGTAAAGTTACATCCTTAAATGCTTCAGTAGCCGCAAGTTTGTTAATGTATGAGGTATATCGTAAGCGTCACGAAATTGGTAAATAAAAAATGAACGATATTTTAATCGTTGACGGTTACAACATTATCGGAGCTTGGGGAGACTTGAAGAAACTACGGGATGTAGATTTGCAATCATCAAGGGATGCACTGATTGATAAGATGGCGGATTACCAAGGATACACTGGTACAAAGGTAATGATAGTCTTTGATGCTTATACAGTACAAGGCATTGAAAAAAAGATGAAACAATCGCGTGTGGAAGTCATATTCACGAGAAAGAATCAAACTGCAGATGAAAAGATAGAGCAACTAGCAATTGAGCTTAGAAATATAAATACGCAAATATATGTTGCGACTTCTGATTATACGGAACAATGGGTTATATTTGCGCAAGGTGCTCTTCGGAAATCTGCACGTGAATTAGAGTTGGAAGTACAAGCGATGGAGCAACAAGTAAGAAGGCGTACGCAAGACACAAAAGAAAAGCAACCCGCCATGCGAAAGATATTTAGTAAAGATATTACAGAAAAATTAGAAAAATTAAGAAGAGGAGAGCGTTGAAGCATTGACGCTCTTTATCTTTTTACTGTATAATATTGCTAAATAAATAGCGGTCGGAGGGATCAAGGTGGAAGCAGGCTTCGTAAGTGTAGGCGACGTTACATTTCGTGATTTAGAGGATGAGGCAATCGTTGAGTTAGTTCGAAAAGGTAATACTGACGCTCTAGAATATTTGATTCACAAATATAAGAACTTTGTTCGCGCGAAATCAAGATCTTATTTCTTAGTGGGTGCCGATCGAGAAGATATTGTTCAAGAAGGTATGATTGGATTGTTTAAAGCGATTCGTGATTATAAAGAGGACAAGCTGTCTTCATTCAAAGCATTTGCTGAACTATGTATCACTCGACAAATTATTACCGCTATTAAAACAGCAACAAGGCAAAAGCATATTCCGTTAAATTCATATGTGTCTTTAGATAAGCCGATTTATGATGAGGAATCTGATCGGACATTATTAGATGTTATTTCGGAAGCGAAGGTAACGGATCCTGAAGAAATGATTATAAGTCAGGAAGAATATACAGACATAGAATCTAAAATATCTGAATTATTAAGCGATTTAGAAAGAAAAGTTCTTTCTTTATATTTAGATGGTCGTTCTTATCAAGAGATTTCGGAACAGTTAAATAGACATGTGAAATCTATTGATAACGCTTTACAGAGGGTAAAGCGGAAATTGGAACGATATATGGAAATGAGAGAGAGTACCACTTTAAATTCATAACAAATACTACAGGTGTAAAAAATCACCTGTTTTCTTTTTGTAGAGAGTACAAAAGGCATGTCATTGACATTGTCTTTTGTTGTATGATACATTTTTAGGGACATAATGTTACAAGGTTGGTGTAACTAATGAGGAAAAAAGTTGTACTCTCATGTGAAGAGTGTAAAAATCGAAACTACTCTACGATGAAAGATACGAGCTCAGTAGAGCGACTTGAAATAAAGAAGTTTTGTAAAACATGCAATCAGCATACAGTTCACAAGGAAACAAAATAAATAATTGAAATAATACACTGGAGGTCCCGTAGATGCGTTTAACGAACTTTTTCGGCGATGTAGGTCGCGAAATGAAAAAAGTAAGTTGGCCTAAAAAAGATGAATTACTCCGTTCAACAGCGACTGTTATCGCTACAGTTGTCTTCTTTGCGATTTTCTTCGCAGTAGTTGATATGGGCATTTCTTCTTTAATTCGGTTAATTCTTGGTTAATTCTTGAATAAGAAGCACTTATCCATGATATAATGTTATTTATAAGAACTGTGTAAAAGCCCGGTGAACGGGTTTTTTCATTTGCGCAAAAAAATGTACGTCAGGGAGGGAAGGACGCTCGTCCTAAATGAATGGAAAAAAGTTGGTATGTTGTCCATACTTATTCTGGATATGAAAATAAAGTAAAAGCAAACCTAGAGAAACGTGTAGAATCAATGGGTATGCAAGATAAAATTTTCCGTGTTGTTGTCCCGGAAGAAGTAGAAGTAGAAATGAAAAACGGTAAAGAAAAATTAATGAAAAGAAAAGTGTTCCCAGGTTATGTATTAGTAGAATTAATCATGACTGATGACTCTTGGTATGTTGTACGTAATACGCCAGGTGTAACTGGGTTCGTTGGTTCTTCTGGTTCTGGATCTAAACCATCACCTCTATTAGAGGAGGAAGTTGTTACCATTATGAAGCATATGGGAATGGACAACGAAGTGGTTGATTTCGACTTTGAACTTCATGAAACAGTGCGTGTAAATGAAGGACCATTCGCAGATTATACAGGTGCTATTGAAGAAATTGATGTGGAGAAGAAAAAGGTTAGTGTGCTTGTGGACATGTTCGGTCGCGAGACTCCAGTTGAACTTGACTTCCATCAAATTGAAAAATTATAAAATGAAACTTGAAATGAATTGTAAAAAGTGATAATATCTTTTAAGTCAGTACGTCTTCGTTATCGGAGACGTTTTTTGAAAGATTTTATCCTTACAGATAAAATATGACGTGGGAGGGCAAATCACTGTCCAATTGACCACATCACGGACTTAAGGAGGTGTGTCTCGTGGCTAAAAAGGTAATTAAAATGGTAAAGCTTCAAATTCCTGCAGGTAAAGCTAACCCAGCTCCACCAGTTGGTCCAGCATTAGGACAAGCAGGTGTTAACATCATGGGCTTCTGTAAAGAGTTTAACGCTCGTACAGCTGATCAAGCTGGTCTTATCATCCCTGTTGAAATTACGGTATTTGAGGACCGTTCATTCACTTTCATTACTAAAACTCCTCCTGCTGCTGTTCTTCTTAAGAAAGTAGCTGGTATTGAGTCTGGTTCTGGTGAACCAAACCGTAATAAAGTGGCAACTGTTAAGCGTGATAAAGTACGCGAAATCGCTGAAACTAAAATGCCTGACCTAAACGCTGCTAGCGTAGAAGCTGCAATGCGTATGGTTGAAGGTACTGCACGCAGTATGGGCATCGTTATCGAAGACTAATTCGATTTGTTTTTTTAAAAAGGTTGCGGGTCTGGAATTCCAATTCGCAACCTTTATTATCGTAAATGATTATCGTTTTTAAATAAATGGATGGCGCGCATCCTCAGGTTATACCTGAAAATAAGCGTAAACGTGGGAGGTTATTCCGCTAAAACCACATTCGAGGAGGAAATAAAAATGGCTAAAAGAGGTAAAAAGTACGTAGAAGCTGCAAAGCTTGTTGATCGTGCAACTGCTTACTCTGCAACAGAAGCAGTAGAATTAGTAAAGAAAACAAACACAGCTAAATTTGATGCGACTGTAGAAGTTGCATTCCGTTTAGGTGTTGACCCTAAGAAAGCTGACCAACAAATCCGTGGTGCAGTTGTTCTTCCACACGGTACTGGTAAAGTACAACGTGTATTAGTATTCGCTAAAGGCGAAAAAGCTAAAGAAGCTGAAGCTGCTGGAGCTGACTTCGTAGGCGATGCTGATTACATCGGTAAAATCCAACAAGGTTGGTTCGATTTCGATGTAGTAGTAGCAACTCCTGACATGATGGGTGAAGTTGGTAAACTTGGTCGCGTATTAGGACCTAAAGGTTTAATGCCAAACCCTAAAACTGGAACAGTTACTTTCGATGTAACTAAAGCTGTTAACGAAATCAAAGCTGGTAAAGTTGAATACCGCGTTGATAAAGCTGGTAACATCCACGTTCCAATCGGTAAAGTATCTTTCGAAGATGCTAAATTAGTAGAAAACTTCAGCACAATCGCTGACACTTTACAAAAAGTTAAGCCAGCTGCTGCAAAAGGTACTTACATGAAGAACGTAACAGTTGCTTCTACAATGGGACCTGGCGTACGTGTAGACGTTTCTACATTAGCGTAAATTTTGGAAGTTGACTTCATAAAGAAGTTTTTATATAATCATTTATGTTGTGAATTTAATTAGTGTACCGTAGACAGTAGGTGTCAATAGACTTAATTTCCTACCTAGGTGTTAATATACGAAACGGAATTTTTTTCTGTGACTATATGCCTCCATGTCTACAAGTTGGGCATGGAGGTTTTTAGTGCACTTTCGGTACATCTTCTATATAATCTACAGGAGGTGTAATAACATGAGCAAAGTAATCGAAACTAAACAACAAGTTGTAACTGAAATCGCGGACAAACTTCGCGAAAGTAAATCTACGATCGTTGTTGACTACCGTGGTTTAACAGTTTCTGAAGTAACAGAATTACGTAAAAACTTACGTGAGGCTGGCGTTGAGTTCAAAGTTTACAAAAACTCTTTAACTCGTCGTGCTGCAGAGTCTGCTGAAATGGCTGAGTTAAACGAATTCTTAACAGGACCAAACGCAATCGCGTTCAGTAACGAGGATGTAGTTGCTCCTGCGAAAGTATTAAACGACTTCGCTACAAAACACGAAGCTTTAGAAATTAAAGCTGGTGTAATCGAAGGTAAACTTGTAACACTTGATGAGGTTAAAGCTATCGCTACTCTTCCATCACGTGAAGGCTTACTTTCTATGCTTCTTAGCGTTCTTCAAGCTCCAATCCGTAACCTTGCACTTGCTACTAAAGCAGTTGCAGAACAAAAGGAAGAGCAAGGCGCTTAATTTCTTAAAAGATAATTACTTGTTATCTATAAAACAATACAAACCTATTTAAGGGAGGATATTTACAATGACTAAAGAACAAATCATTGAAGCAGTTAAATCTATGACTGTATTAGAACTTAACGACTTAGTAAAAGCTATCGAGGAAGAATTCGGCGTAACTGCTGCTGCTCCTGTAGCTGTAGCTGGTGGCGCTGGTGAAGCTGCTGCTGAAAAAACTGAATTTGACGTAGTACTTGCAAGTGCTGGCGCTCAAAAAATCAAAGTTATCAAAGCTGTACGTGAAATCACTGGTCTTGGCTTAAAAGAAGCTAAAGAATTAGTTGACAACACTCCAAAAGCAATCAAAGAAGGCGTTTCTAAAGAGGAAGCTGAAGAAATGAAAGCTAAACTTGAAGAAGTTGGCGCTGCTGTAGAAGTTAAGTAATTAACTTTTGATGCTTTAAAAAAAGCTCGCTCTCATGCGAGCTTTTTTTTTAACTGTAAAGAAAAGAGGTGGCCATATGGCAGACCATTATTTTTCTAACGACCCTTCTAGTAAAAGTGATCGTAAGCGATGGGAATTTGCACTTCGTGGATCTCAATTTACTTTCTTATCTGACCGTGGGGTGTTCTCGAAAAACGAAGTGGACTTTGGTTCTCGTCTTTTAATTGAAGCGTTTCAAGTGCCAGATATTAAAGGTGATATATTAGACGTAGGTTGTGGATATGGACCAATTGGTTTATCGTTGGCGAAAGAGTTTCAAGACCGTAAAGTTCACATGGTGGATGTGAATGAAAGGGCGCTTGAGCTTGCGAAAGAAAATGCCGCTAACAATAGAATTGGAAATGTACACATTTTTCAAAGTAGCGTCTATGAAAATGTAGATGGTATGTATGCTGCTATTCTATCTAATCCTCCAATTCGTGCAGGTAAAGACATCGTGCATGAGATTTTAGAGAAGGCTGTAGAGTATTTAGTTCCAGGTGGAGAGTTGTGGATTGTTATTCAAAAGAAGCAAGGTGCACCATCTGCACTGAAGAAACTAGAGGAAGTATTCTCTGAAGTCGAAGTTGTAGAAAAGAAAAAAGGATATTATATCATAAAATCAAAAAAACGTTGACGGTTATTTTTGGCTATGTTAACATTATACAATGCCAATATATGATTTTCTGCGTTGAGAAAGATGTATATTTTTGTTTCTCTTGGAAAAGATAGTAAAATCAGCAGATTATGAAACAGAATGATGGTTTTCTTATAGAAGCCATTTTTCTTTTTTGAGCAGGTAGAAAGACTCAACGTATTTATCTTTAAGAGAAAAAGACTACGCTAATAGCAGTAGTTGTATTTATTTGTGATTTTGCGCAAATTTTTTTGTGCATTTATAATACTCATGATTTGAGGGGTGAAGCAGTTGACAGGTCAACTAGTTCAATACGGACGCCACCGCCAACGAAGAAGTTATGCCCGTATTAGTGAAGTATTAGAGTTACCAAATCTTATCGAAATTCAAACCTCTTCTTATCAGTGGTTTCTTGATGAGGGTTTGCGAGAAATGTTCCAAGACATTTCTCCGATTGAAGACTTTACGGGAAATCTATCGCTTGAATTTATCGACTACAGCTTAGGTGAACCTAAATACTCTGTAGACGAATGCAAAGAGCGTGATGTGACGTATGCAGCACCACTTCGTGTAAAAGTGCGTCTAATCAACAAGGAAACTGGTGAAGTAAAAGAACAAGATGTGTTCATGGGAGATTTCCCACTCATGACAGAGACTGGAACATTCGTAATTAACGGTGCAGAACGTGTTATCGTTTCCCAGTTAGTTCGCTCTCCAAGCGTATACTATAGTGGCAAAGTGGATAAAAACGGAAAACGTGGTTTTACTGCTACTGTAATTCCAAACCGCGGAGCTTGGTTAGAGTATGAGACAGATGCTAAGGATGTTGTATATGTGCGTATTGACCGTACGCGTAAACTTCCTGTAACTGTTTTGTTACGCGCATTAGGGTTTGGCTCTGATCAAGAAATCACCGAGCTTTTAGGTGATAACGAATACTTAAGCAACACATTAGAAAAAGACAACACAGATAGCACAGAAAAAGCATTGCTTGAAATTTATGAGCGTCTACGTCCTGGTGAACCACCAACAGTAGAAAATGCTAAGAGCTTACTTGTGTCTCGTTTCTTCGATCCAAAGCGCTACGATTTAGCAAATGTAGGTCGCTATAAGATCAACAAGAAGTTACACATTAAAAACAGATTGTTTAACCAACGCTTAGCTGAAACATTAGTGGATCCAGAAACTGGTGAAATTTTAGCGGCAGAAGGAACAATCTTAGATCGTCGTACACTTGATCGCATTTTACCTTACTTAGAGAAAAACATTGGATTCAAAACAGCGAAACCAATGGGTGGAGTGGTAGAAGGCGATGTTGAGCTGCAATCTATTAAGATTTATGCTCCTGAGTCAGAAGGCGAACGCGTAATTAATGTAATTGGTAATGCGAATATTACTCGTGATGTAAAACACATTACGCCAGGTGATATCCTTGCTTCTATCAGTTACTTCTTCAACCTACTATACAAAGTAGGGGATACAGATGATATCGACCATTTAGGAAACCGTCGTCTGCGTTCAGTTGGAGAACTATTACAAAATCAATTCCGTATCGGTCTTTCTCGTATGGAACGTGTTGTTCGTGAGAGAATGTCGATTCAGGATACAAATGCAATTACACCACAGGCGCTAATTAATATTCGTCCTGTTATTGCATCTATTAAAGAGTTCTTCGGAAGTTCTCAGTTATCTCAGTTCATGGACCAAACAAACCCATTAGCAGAGTTAACTCACAAACGAAGACTATCTGCATTAGGACCCGGTGGTTTAACGCGTGAGCGCGCAGGCTTTGAAGTGCGTGACGTTCACTACTCTCACTATGGTCGTATGTGTCCGATTGAAACACCAGAGGGACCAAACATCGGTTTGATTAACTCATTATCATCGTTCGCGAAAGTAAATGAGTTTGGTTTCATTGAAACACCATACCGTCGTGTTGATCCGGAAACTGGTCTTGTAACAGGGCAGGTTGATTACTTAACTGCAGATGAAGAAGATAATTATGTTGTAGCCCAAGCGAATATGAAGTTATCTGAAGAAGGAGAATTCCTTAGTGAAGATATCGTAGCTCGTTTCCGTGGTGAAAACATTGTCACAAATAAAGAACGCATCGACTACATGGATGTATCTCCAAAACAAGTAGTGTCGGCAGCGACAGCTTGTATTCCGTTCTTAGAAAACGATGACTCTAACCGCGCACTTATGGGAGCGAACATGCAACGTCAGGCGGTTCCGTTAATGAATCCGGAATCTCCGATTGTAGGTACAGGTATGGAGTACGTATCAGCAAAAGACTCAGGTGCTGCAGTAATCTGTAAATACCCTGGTGTTGTTGAACGCGTAGAAGCACGTGAAGTTTGGGTACGTCGCTATGTAGAAGTTGACGGTCAAACAGTAAAAGGCGATTTAGATCGCTACAAAATGCAAAAATTCATTCGTTCTAACCAAGGAACTTGCTACAACCAACGCCCAATCGTAAGTGTTGGAAATGAAGTTGTAAAAGGTGAAATCCTTGCGGATGGTCCTTCTATGGAATTAGGTGAACTAGCACTTGGACGTAACGTGCTTGTTGGCTTTATGACTTGGGACGGTTATAACTACGAGGATGCGATCATTATGAGTGAGCGCCTTGTAAAAGATGATGTGTATACTTCTATTCATATTGAAGAATATGAATCAGAAGCTCGTGATACGAAGCTTGGACCAGAAGAAATTACACGTGACATTCCAAACGTTGGGGAAGATGCATTACGCAACCTTGACGAGCGCGGTATCATTCGCGTTGGTGCGGAAGTAAAAGATGGAGATTTACTTGTTGGTAAAGTAACACCTAAAGGTGTAACAGAATTGACAGCTGAAGAACGTCTATTACATGCTATCTTTGGAGAAAAAGCACGTGAAGTACGTGATACATCACTACGTGTACCACACGGTGGTGGCGGTATTATCTTAGACGTAAAAGTATTCAACCGTGAAGATGGCGATGAATTGCCACCAGGCGTGAATCAACTTGTACGTGCATATATCGTTCAAAAACGTAAAATTTCTGAAGGTGACAAGATGGCCGGACGTCACGGTAACAAAGGTGTTATCTCTCGTATTTTACCAGAAGAAGATATGCCTTACTTACCAGACGGTACGCCAATCGATATCATGTTAAACCCATTAGGGGTACCATCTCGTATGAATATCGGTCAGGTATTAGAGCTTCATCTTGGTATGGCAGCAAGATACCTTGGCATTCACATTGCAACACCAGTATTCGATGGTGCTCGTGAGGAAGATGTTTGGGGCACGATTGAAGAAGCTGGTATGGCAAATGACGCGAAAACAATCCTGTATGACGGACGTACTGGTGAACCATTCGATAACCGCGTATCTGTTGGTGTCATGTATATGATCAAACTTGCGCACATGGTTGACGATAAACTTCATGCTCGTTCTACTGGACCATACTCACTTGTAACGCAGCAGCCTCTTGGAGGTAAAGCTCAGTTCGGTGGACAGCGTTTCGGTGAGATGGAGGTTTGGGCACTTGAAGCTTATGGTGCTGCTTATACTCTTCAAGAAATCTTAACAGTGAAGTCTGATGATGTTGTTGGACGTGTTAAGACGTATGAAGCAATTGTTAAAGGCGAAAATGTTCCAGAACCAGGCGTTCCTGAATCATTCAAAGTATTGATTAAAGAGCTGCAAAGTTTAGGTATGGACGTTAAAATGATGTCTAGCGACGATAAAGAAATTGAAATGCGTGATACAGAAGATGACGATGATCATCAATCAGCAGATAAATTGAATGTCGAAGTTGAGACAACTAAGGAATAATTGGGATAACCTGTAGACTAAAAGGGAGGTAGGCCCCTTGATAGATGTAAATAACTTTGAATATATGAAGATTGGACTTGCTTCACCTGACAAGATTCGTTCTTGGTCATACGGTGAAGTTAAGAAACCAGAAACAATTAACTATCGTACGTTAAAGCCTGAAAAAGATGGCTTGTTCTGTGAGCGTATTTTCGGACCACAAAAGGACTGGGAATGTCATTGCGGAAAATACAAACGTGTACGTTATAAAGGTGTAGTTTGTGATCGATGTGGCGTTGAAGTAACGCGTGCAAAAGTTCGTCGTGAACGTATGGGTCATATCGAATTAGCTGCTCCTGTATCTCATATTTGGTATTTCAAAGGTATCCCGAGCCGCATGGGACTTGTCTTAGACATGTCCCCTCGCGCGCTTGAAGAAGTAATTTATTTCGCTTCTTATGTTGTAACAGAAAGTGGAGATACACCACTTGATAAGAAGCAATTACTTTCTGAAAAAGAATACCGTGCATATCGTGATCGATATGGTAGCACATTCCAAGCTGCTATGGGTGCAGAAGCGATTAAAAAGCTACTACAAGACATCGATTTAGATAAAGAAGTAGACTTCTTAAAAGAAGAATTAAAAACAGCACAAGGACAACGCCGTACTCGTGCTATTAAACGTCTAGAAGTATTAGAAGCATTCCGTAACTCTGGAAATCACCCATCTTGGATGATCCTAGATGTTCTTCCAGTTATCCCGCCAGAACTACGCCCAATGGTACAGTTGGATGGTGGACGTTTTGCTACTTCTGACTTAAACGACTTATACCGTCGTGTAATTAACCGTAACAATCGTTTAAAACGTCTATTGGACTTAGGTGCACCAAGCATTATCGTTCAAAACGAAAAACGTATGTTACAAGAAGCTGTAGACGCATTAATCGATAATGGTCGCCGTGGCCGTCCAGTTACTGGACCAGGTAACCGTCCATTAAAATCACTATCTCACATGCTTAAAGGTAAACAAGGACGTTTCCGTCAAAACTTATTAGGTAAACGTGTTGACTACTCTGGCCGTTCTGTAATCGTTGTAGGACCGAACTTAAAGATGTACCAATGTGGATTACCAAAAGAAATGGCGCTTGAATTGTTTAAGCCTTTCGTTATGAAAGAGTTAGTTGGAAAAGGTTTAGCACACAACATTAAGAGTGCTAAACGTAAAATCGAGCGTGTACAACCTGAAGTTTGGGACGTTTTAGAATCTGTGATCAAAGAGCATCCAGTACTTCTAAACCGCGCACCAACACTTCACCGTCTTGGTATCCAGGCGTTTGAACCTACATTAGTAGAAGGTCGCGCAATTCGTCTTCACCCACTTGTATGTACTGCATACAACGCGGACTTTGACGGTGACCAAATGGCGGTTCACGTTCCGTTATCATCAGAGGCACAAGCAGAAGCTCGTATTCTTATGTTAGCGGCACAAAACATCTTGAATCCAAAAGACGGAAAACCAGTTGTTACTCCATCTCAGGATATGGTATTAGGTAACTACTACTTAACTCTTGAGCGTGAAGGCGCAATCGGTGAAGGTATGGTCTTCAAAGATGCAAACGAAGCAATACTTGCATATCAAAATGGATATGTACATCTGCACACACGTGTTGCAGTTGCTGCAAGTTCAGTAAATAACGTAACATTTACTGAAGAGCAAAAAGGTAAGCTTCTATTAACAACAGTTGGTAAATTAATATTTAACGAAATCTTACCAGAGTCGTTCCCTTATATTAATGAACCGACAAACTCAAACCTTGAAAAAGAAACACCAGCGGAGTATTTCGTTGAAAAAGGTGCGAACATTAAAGAAATTATTGCTAGTCGCGAAGAAGTGGCGCCATTTAGCAAGAAGATCCTTGGTAACATCATTGCGGAAGTGTTCAAACGTTTCCAAATTACGGAAACATCTCGTATGCTTGACCGCATGAAAAACTTAGGATTTAAGTACTCTACAAAAGCTGGTATTACAGTTGGGGTATCTGACATTCTTGTATTAGGCGAAAAAGATGAAATTCTCCATGAAGCACAAGCAAAAGTAGATAATGTAATTAAACAATTCCGTCGCGGTTTGATCACAGAAGAAGAACGTTACGATCGCGTTATCTCTATTTGGAGTAATGCAAAAGATGTTATCCAAGGAAAACTGATGAAATCCTTGAATAAACGCAATCCAATCTTCATGATGAGTGATTCCGGTGCCCGTGGTAACGCATCGAACTTTACTCAGCTTGCTGGTATGCGTGGTCTGATGGCCAATCCATCTGGTCGTATTATCGAACTTCCAATTAAATCAAGTTTCCGTGAAGGTTTAACAGTACTTGAGTACTTCATCTCTACGCATGGTGCGCGTAAAGGTCTTGCCGATACAGCACTTAAAACTGCCGATTCTGGTTACTTAACACGTCGTCTTGTAGACGTTGCACAAGATGTAATTGTCCGTGAAGATGATTGTGGAACAGATCGTGGTCTATTAATTGGTGCGATTAAAGAGGGTAATGAAGTAATTGAGTCATTATATGATCGTCTTGTTGGACGTTTTGCAAGAAAAACTGTAAAACATCCTGAAACAGGTGAAGTATTAGTTAGTGAAAACCAACTAATCACTGAAGATATCGCTCATATCGTTGAAAATTCGGGTGTTGAAACTGTAAACATTCGTTCAGCGTTCACGTGTAACACTCGCCACGGTGTATGTAAGAAGTGTTACGGTCGTAACTTAGCAACTGGTACAGACGTAGAAGTAGGAGAAGCGGTAGGTATTATCGCAGCTCAATCTATCGGTGAGCCAGGTACACAGTTAACGATGCGTACGTTCCATACAGGTGGGGTTGCCGGAGATGATATCACTCAAGGTTTACCTCGTATCCAAGAGATCTTCGAAGCTCGTAATCCGAAAGGTCAGGCAGTTATCAGTGAAATCGATGGTGTTATCGCAGCGATCAACGATGTTAAAGATCGCCAAGAAGTAGTTGTACAGGGTGAAGTTGAAGCTCGTACGTATGCTATTCCTTACGGTGCGCGTCTGAAAGTAACTCCAGGACAGCCAATTAGCCACGGTAAAGAGTTAACAGAAGGTTCTATTGATCCGAAAGAATTACTAAAAGTAACGGACATTACGGCGGTTCAAGAATACTTATTACGTGAAGTTCAAAAAGTATACCGTATGCAAGGGGTAGAAATTGGCGACAAACACGTAGAAGTAATGGTACGTCAAATGTTACGTAAAGTTCGTGTAAGTGATGCGGGTGAAACGGATGTATTACCAGGAACATTACTAGATATCCATCAGTTTACTGATGCGAATGCGAAGGTGTTACTGAAAGGTAAACAACCAGCAACAGCTAGACCTGTTCTACTTGGTATTACAAAAGCTTCACTTGAAACTGATTCATTCTTATCTGCAGCATCGTTCCAAGAAACGACACGTGTCTTAACTGATGCAGCAATTAAGGGTAAACGCGATGAACTTCTAGGATTGAAAGAAAATGTTATTATCGGTAAACTTGTTCCTGCTGGAACAGGTATGAATCGTTATCGCAAAGTGGACCTTGTAAAAACAACTCAAGGTGACATGAATGTAGAAAACGATGAAGTTTATGTGGAACAGTAAAATTTTCCGTCGTAAATTTTGTATAAAAACAGCTAATCCTAGTTGACATTGTATGAAGCAAAATGTTACTATAATCAAGGTTGCTCCTGAATGATGCTTTGGAGGATATTTATATGTCTTATCAAAAAGTGTCAAATGCCGAAAATGTAGTCGTTGGTCATAAACGTACATTGGAGGCAATCAAAAATGGTATAGTTAAAGAAGTTGTTATTGCAGAAGATGCTGATATGCGGTTAACCCATATAATCATTCGCACTGCCTTACAACATAACATACCCATAACCAAAGTTGAATCAGTTCGTAAGCTTGGAAAAGTTTCGGGGATTCAAGTGGGAGCTTCAGCAATAGGAATAATAAGTTAAAACTGTTTTTGTGAGGAGAGAGCATTTGCTCTTCCTTGCAAAAACTTTGTTTTCAACTAATAATGAACCACCTGGATATGTGGTCATACAAACATGCGAAGGGAGGATAATCAAATGCCTACTATTAACCAATTAGTGAGAAATGGTCGTACTGATAAAGTATGGAAGTCTAAATCACCTGCGTTAAACAAAGGTTTTAACTCTTTAAAGAAAAAATCAACTGATATCTCTGCACCTCAAAAACGTGGTGTATGTACTCGTGTTGGTACAATGACTCCGAAGAAACCGAACTCAGCGTTACGTAAATACGCTCGTGTACGTTTAACAAATGGTATTGAAGTTACAGCTTACATCCCAGGTATCGGTCATAACCTACAAGAGCATAGCGTAGTATTAATTCGCGGTGGTCGAGTAAAGGATTTACCAGGGGTACGTTACCACATCGTTCGTGGTGCGCTTGATACAGCTGGTGTTGACAAACGTATGCAAGGACGTTCTAAATATGGTACTAAGCGACCAAAACCTGCTAAAAAATAATAACTTTAAAATGAAAGGAGGAACTCAATATGCCTCGTAAAGGACCTGTTGCGAAACGTGACGTGTTACCAGATCCAATGTACAAATCTAAGCTAGTAACACGCCTTATCAACAAAATGATGGTTGACGGTAAAAAAGGTAAATCTCAAACAATTCTTTATAACGCTTTCGATATCGTTCGTGAACGTTCAGAGAAAGACCCTATGGAAGTATTCGAGCAAGCTCTTAAGAACATCATGCCTGTTCTTGAAGTACGTGCTCGTCGTGTTGGTGGTGCTAACTACCAAGTTCCAGTTGAGGTTCGTCCAGAACGCCGTACAACTTTAGGTCTTCGCTGGTTAGTAAACTATGCTCGTCTTCGTGGTGAAAAAACTATGGAAGAGCGTCTAGCTTACGAAATCTTAGATGCAGCTAACAACGCTGGTGCATCTGTTAAGAAACGTGAAGACACTCATAAAATGGCAGAAGCTAACAAAGCATTTGCTCATTACCGTTGGTAGGATTCAACGTAAAATAAATGTAAGCATAAACCGCTTTATTTGTCGCTTATGGAAGTGTGGAGAGGGAGAATGCCTCTCCCTTTCGTTGGGCGCTCGTTTTACATAATGAGGGTACTGGACATACTGACATGTGTAACAATATAAAGTGGCTTTTTTGCTACTTAAAATAAAAAAATCCAATCCATATATGGAAGGAGCAAGACACCAAATGGCAAGAGAGTTCTCTTTAGAAAACACTCGTAATATTGGTATCATGGCTCACATCGATGCTGGTAAAACAACAGCAACTGAGCGTATTCTGTATTACACAGGGCGTATTCATAAAATCGGTGAAACTCACGAAGGTGCATCTCAGATGGACTGGATGGAGCAAGAGCAAGAGCGTGGTATCACAATTACTTCTGCTGCAACTACAGCACAATGGAAAGGTCACCGTGTAAACATCATTGACACTCCAGGTCACGTAGACTTCACAGTAGAAGTAGAACGTTCTTTACGCGTACTTGATGGCGCGGTAGCAGTACTTGATGCACAATCTGGTGTAGAACCACAAACAGAAACTGTTTGGCGTCAGGCTACTACTTACGGCGTACCTCGTATTGTATTCGTTAACAAAATGGATAAAATCGGTGCAGATTTCTTATACTCTGTAGGAACAATCCACGATCGTTTACAAGCAAACGCACACCCAATTCAGTTACCAATCGGTGCTGAAGATGAGTTCAATGGTATCATTGACCTTGTTGAAGAATGTGCTTACATGTACGGTAACGATTTAGGAACAGACATTCAACGTGTTGAAATTCCTGAAGAGCACAAAGAATTAGCTGCAGAATACCGTGGAAAGCTTATTGAAGCGGTAGCTGAGCTTGATGAAGAAATGATGATGAAGTACCTAGAAGGTGAAGAAATCACTGTAGAAGAGCTTAAAGCTGGTATCCGTAAGGCTACAACTTCTGTAGAATTCTTCCCAGTAATCTGTGGTTCTGCATTCAAAAACAAAGGTGTTCAAATTCTGTTAGACGCAGTTATCGACTACCTACCATCTCCATTAGATGTACCTGCTATTAAAGGTACTCTTCCGGATACAGATGAAGAAATCGAACGTAAGTCTAGCGATGAAGAACCATTCGCAGCTTTAGCATTCAAAATCATGACTGACCCTTATGTTGGTAAGTTAACGTTCTTCCGTGTGTACTCTGGTGTGTTAAACTCTGGATCATACGTGAAAAACTCAACTAAAGGTAAGCGTGAGCGTGTAGGTCGTATCCTACAAATGCACGCTAACAGCCGTGAAGAGATTTCAACAGTTTACGCTGGTGATATCGCTGCTGCTGTAGGTTTAAAAGATACTACTACTGGTGATACTCTTTGTGACGAGAAGAGCCTTGTTATCCTTGAGTCTATGGAATTCCCAGAGCCAGTTATCTCTGTAGCTATCGAACCAAAATCAAAAGCTGACCAAGATAAAATGGGTACAGCATTATCTAAGCTTTCTGAAGAAGATCCAACATTCCGTGCTCACACTGACCAAGAAACTGGCCAAACTATCATCGCTGGTATGGGTGAACTTCACCTTGATATCATCGTTGACCGTATGCGTCGTGAATTCAAAGTCGAAGCAAACGTTGGTGCTCCTCAGGTAGCATACCGTGAAACTTTCCGCGCTGCTGCGAAAGTTGAAGGTAAGTTCGCTCGTCAATCTGGTGGACGTGGACAATTCGGTCACGTTTGGATTGAGTTTGCGCCTAACGAAGAAGGTAAAGGATTTGAATTCGAAAACAAAATCGTCGGCGGTGTAGTTCCACGTGAATACATCCCAGCTGTTGGAGCGGGTCTTGAAGACTCACTTAAAAATGGTGTACTAGCTGGTTACCCACTAGTTGACATTAAAGCAGCATTAGTTGACGGTTCTTACCATGATGTCGATTCATCTGAGATGGCGTTCAAAATCGCTGCATCTATGGCACTTAAAGCTGCGGTTTCTAAATGTAACCCAGTAATTCTTGAGCCAATGATGAAAGTTGAAGTTGTAATTCCTGAAGAATACATGGGAGACATCATGGGTGACGTAACGTCTCGTCGTGGACGTGTAGAAGGTATGGAAGCTCGCGGTAACGCACAAGTTGTTCGCGCTATGGTTCCACTTTCTGAAATGTTCGGTTATGCGACAGCATTACGTTCTAACACTCAAGGACGCGGAACATTCTCAATGACATTTGATCATTATGAAGAAGTACCGAAGTCTGTTTCTGAAGAAATTATCAAAAAAAATAAAGGTGAATAATTGATTTTTATCGATTCTTCACGTATAACTACTTATGTAAGCTTAGAAAGTGGGACGCAAGTTTCACTTTCTAGCCTAAATATAAAATAACCTATATAAACTAAGGAGGAATTTAGAATGGCTAAAGCTAAATTCGAACGTTCTAAACCCCATGTTAACATCGGTACAATCGGCCACGTTGACCATGGTAAAACTACATTAACTGCTGCGATCACTACAGTTCTTGCAAAAGCTGGTGGTGCTGAAGCACGCGGATACGATCAAATCGACGCTGCTCCAGAAGAAAGAGAGCGCGGAATCACAATCTCAACTGCACACGTTGAGTACGAAACTGAAACTCGTCACTATGCACACGTTGACTGCCCAGGTCACGCTGACTATGTTAAAAACATGATCACTGGTGCTGCTCAAATGGACGGCGGTATCTTAGTAGTATCTGCTGCTGATGGCCCAATGCCTCAAACACGTGAGCACATCCTTCTTTCTCGTCAAGTAGGTGTTCCTTACATCGTTGTATTCTTAAACAAATGCGACATGGTAGACGACGAAGAATTATTAGAATTAGTAGAAATGGAAGTTCGCGACCTATTATCTGAATACGGATTCCCAGGCGACGACATTCCTGTAATCAAAGGTTCTGCTCTTAAAGCTCTTCAAGGAGAAGCTGATTGGGAAGCAAAAATCATTGAATTAATGACTGAAGTTGATGCTTACATCCCAACTCCAGAACGTGAAACTGACAAACCATTCTTAATGCCTATCGAGGATGTATTCTCTATCACAGGTCGTGGTACAGTTGCAACTGGTCGTGTAGAGCGCGGAATCGTTAAAGTTGGTGACGTAGTAGAAATCATCGGTCTTGCTGAAGAAAATGCTTCTACAACTGTAACTGGTGTAGAGATGTTCCGTAAACTTCTTGACCAAGCTCAAGCTGGAGACAACATCGGTGCTTTACTTCGTGGGGTTGCTCGTGAAGACATCCAACGTGGACAAGTTCTTGCTAAAACTGGCTCTGTAAAAGCTCACGCTAAATTCAAAGCTGAAGTTTTCGTACTATCTAAAGAAGAAGGTGGACGTCATACTCCATTCTTCGCTAACTACCGTCCTCAGTTCTACTTCCGTACAACTGACGTAACTGGTATCATCCAATTACCAGAAGGTACTGAAATGGTAATGCCTGGTGACAACATCGAAATGACTATCGAACTTATCGCTCCAATCGCTATCGAAGAGGGAACTAAATTCTCTATTCGTGAAGGTGGACGTACAGTAGGTTACGGTGTAGTTGCAACTATCGTTGAGTAATCTTAACTGATATAAAAAAACCCAAGGGATCTTCCCTTGGGTTTTTTGTTTGTAGTTATATAATGAATGAAATAATATTTTTATGTTTTGACGAGTTTCTTCTATAGTAATATGAAATCAATAAAACTAAAATCCAGAAACTGTAAAATGAATTCTGTTAGATGAAAACTTGAAATTCTTTAAAGTGCCATGTATAATAGCAAAAGTAGAGAAAAGCAGATGCAAACAAAAAGATGCTTGCATCTAGACGAATAACATTGTATAATAGACAATGTTGGTCTTTGACTGCGATGAAGTGGAAGGTTGCTGACACACCCGGCCGCTTTGCCATGGCATGGTGTGGGGAAATTTCCATGGAGAAGGTCTATTTTAGAAATAGGCGAACGAAGGAGGGAAAATAATGGCAAAAGAAAAAATTCGTATCCGTTTAAAAGCTTATGATCACCGTATTCTTGATCAATCAGCTGAGAAAATTGTAGAAACAGCTAAGCGTTCTGGGGCAACAGTTTCTGGTCCGATCCCATTACCAACTGAGAAGACTATTTACACAATTCTTCGTGCTGTTCATAAGTACAAAGATTCTCGTGAGCAATTCGAAATGCGCACACACAAACGTTTAATCGATATCGTGAGTCCTACTCCACAAACAGTAGATTCATTAATGCGTTTAGACTTACCGTCTGGTGTAGATATCGAAATCAAACTATAATTCATATAACTTAAAAATGTAGGAGGTGTAACTCATGACCAAAGGAATCTTAGGAAGAAAGATCGGTATGACTCAAGTATTTGCTGAGAACGGTGAGTTAATCCCAGTAACAGTTATCGCTGCTAATCCAAACGTTGTTCTTCAAAAGAAAACAACTGAAACTGATGGCTACAATGCAATCCAGTTAGGATTTGAAGATAAACGTGAAAAGTTAACTAACAAACCTGAACAAGGCCACACTGCTAAAGCATCTACAACTCCTAAGCGCTTCATTCGCGAAATCCGCGATGCAGACGTGGACGGATTAGAGGTTGGTCAAGAGGTAAAAGTTGAAGTTTTCGCTGCAGGTGAAATCGTTGACGTAACAGGAATTTCTAAAGGTAAAGGTTTCCAAGGTGTTATCAAACGCCACGGACAATCTCGCGGACCTATGTCTCATGGTTCTCGCTATCACCGTCGTCCAGGTTCAATGGGCCCAGTTGCTCCGAACCGTGTATTCAAAGGTAAAAAACTTGCTGGACGTATGGGTGGAGACCAAGTTACTATCCAAAACTTAGAAATCGTTCAAGTTGACACTGAGCGCAACTTATTACTAGTAAAAGGTAACGTTCCAGGTGCTAAGAAATCTCTTGTAGTTGTTCAAGGCGCTGTGAAGGTTAGCAAATAATTCACATAGGAAGGAGGAATTCCAATGCCAAAAGTTACTGTATATAACCAAACTGGTTCACAGGTTGGTGAAATCGAATTAGCTGAAGCTATTTTCGGTATCGAACCAAATGAAGCTGTACTTTTCGAAGCTGTAATGATGCAACGTGCATCTTTACGTCAAGGTACACACAAAGTAAAAACTCGTTCTGAAGTTCGTGGTGGTGGTCGTAAACCATGGCGTCAAAAAGGAACTGGACGTGCTCGTCAAGGGTCTATCCGCTCTCCTCAATGGCGTGGTGGTGGTACGGTATTCGGACCTACACCAAGAAGCTATGCGTACAAACTTCCTAAGAAAGTTCGTCGTTTAGCAATCAAATCTGCATTAGCTACTAAAGTAGTTGAGAACAACATTGTAGTTCTTGAAGACCTAGTGTTAAATGCACCAAAAACAAAAGACATGCTAGCAGTACTTAAAGGATTAACTGTTGAGAAGAAAGCTCTTATCGTAACTGCTGATGCAAACGAATCTGTAGAGTTATCTGCTCGCAATATCCCTGGAGTAACAGTAATCACTGCTGATGGCGTAAACGTTTTAGACGTGCTTCATCATGATAAGCTAATCATGACAAAAGCGGCAGTGGAAAAAGTAGAGGAGGTGCTTGCATAATGAGAGATCCTCGTGATATCATTAAGCGCCCAGTTATCACTGAACGTTCTATGGAAATGATGGCTGAAAAAAAATACACGTTCGATGTGGACGTTAAATCTAATAAAACAGAAGTTAAAGATGCTCTTGAAGCGATCTTTGGTGTTAAAGTAGAAAAAGTGAACATCATGAACTACAAGCCGAAAGCAAAACGCGTTGGTCGTCACGCTGGTTTTACTAGCCGTCGTCGTAAAGCAATCGTTAAGCTAACTGCTGACAGCAAAGAAATCGAAATCTTCCAAGGCGTTTAATTCTTACTAAAGAAGGAGGGAAATTGAGATGGGAATTAAAAAGTATAATCCAACTACTAACGGTCGTCGTAATATGACTACGAATGATTTCGCTGAAATCACGACTGACAGACCAGAAAAGTCATTACTTGCTCCTTTAAGCAAGAAGGCTGGTCGTAATAACCAAGGTAAAATTACTGTACGTCATCAAGGTGGCGGACATAAGCGTCAATACCGTATCATCGACTTTAAGCGTAACAAAGATGGAATTCCAGGACGCGTTGCTACGATCGAATACGATCCAAACCGCTCTGCGAATATCGCATTAATTAACTACGTTGACGGTGAAAAACGTTACATTCTTGCTCCTAAGAACTTAGAAGTAGGTATGGAAGTTATGTCTGGCCCAGAAGCTGACATCAAAATCGGTAACGCATTACCATTAATCAACATTCCAGTAGGTACTGTTGTTCATAACATCGAGCTTAAGCCTGGTCGTGGCGGACAATTAGTTCGTTCTGCTGGTACATCTGCTCAAGTACTTGGTAAAGAAGGTAAATACGTACTTGTACGTTTAACTTCTGGTGAAGTACGTCTTGTATTATCTGCTTGTCGCGCTTCAATCGGTCAAGTAGGTAACGAACAACACGAACTTATCAAGATCGGTAAAGCAGGTCGCTCTCGCTGGTTAGGTAAACGCCCAACAGTTCGTGGTTCTGTAATGAACCCAGTTGATCACCCACACGGTGGTGGTGAAGGACGTTCTCCAATCGGACGTAAGTCTCCAATGTCTCCATGGGGTAAACCAACTCTTGGATTCAAGACTCGTAAGAAAAACAAAGCGTCTGACAAATTCATCGTTCGTCGTCGTAAAAAATAATGGGATTGTAGTACGGTTCATTTCTAGAACCGTACGCCAATCACGAAGGGAGGCACCAAAATGGCTCGTAGCTTAAAAAAAGGACCATTTGTCGATGATCACTTAATGAGCAAAATGGAAAAATTAGTTGCATCTGAGCAAAAACAAGTTGTTAAAACTTGGTCTCGCC
The DNA here is from genome assembly GCF_044324725.1 of Bacillus sp. 3G2. Taxonomy (NCBI): domain Bacteria; kingdom Bacillati; phylum Bacillota; class Bacilli; order Caryophanales; family Bacillaceae; genus Bacillus; species Bacillus sp. 3G2. The sequence goes on from NZ_CP172246.1 coordinate 129,280, forward strand.
GTTCAACAATCTTCCCTCAGTTCATCGGACACACAATCGCTGTATATGATGGTCGTAAACACGTACCTGTGTACATCACTGAGGATATGGTTGGCCATAAGTTAGGTGAATTCGCACCAACTCGTACGTATAAAGGTCACCTTGCTGACGATAAGAAAACTAGAAGATAATGAGAGGAGGCACTTCAATGCAAGCTAAAGCAGTAGCGAGAACAGTTCGTATTGCTCCTCGTAAAGTTCGTTTAGTAGTAGACTTAATCCGAGGTAAGCAAGTGGGTGAAGCGATTGCTATCCTTAACCACACACCAAAAACTGCTTCTCCAGTTGTAGAGAAAGTTTTAAAATCTGCAATCGCAAATGCAGAGCACAATTATGAGATGGATATTAACAACCTAGTTGTTGAAAAAGTTTTCGTTGACGAAGGTCCAACGTTGAAACGTTTCCGTCCACGTGCAATGGGTCGTGCAAGCCAAATTAACAAACGCACAAGCCACATCACAGTTGTGGTATCAGAAAAGAAGGAGGGATAATCGATGGGTCAAAAGGTTAATCCAATTGGTCTTCGTGTCGGCGTTATCCGTGACTGGGAATCTCGTTGGTTCGCAGAGAAAGATTATGCTACATTATTACATGAAGACATCAAAATCCGTGAGTACATTACTGTACGCTTAAAAGATTCTGCTGTTGCTAAAGTAGAAATCGAACGTGCAGCAAATCGTGTAAATGTTACAATTCACACTGCAAAACCTGGTATGGTAATTGGTAAAGGTGGTACTGAAGTTGAAGCACTTCGTAAAGCTCTTAACCAATTAACAGGCAAGCGTGTACACATCAACATTTTAGAAGTTAAGAGAGCTGATCTTAACGCTAAATTAGTAGGCGAAAACATTGCTCGTCAATTAGAAAACCGTGTATCATTCCGTCGTGCACAAAAGCAAGTTATTCAACGTGCTATGCGTGCAGGTGCTAAAGGTATTAAAACACAGGTTTCTGGTCGTCTTGGCGGAGCTGATATCGCTCGTGCAGAATCTTACAGTGAAGGAACTGTTCCACTTCATACACTTCGCGCTGATATTGACTATGCAGCAGTTGAAGCTGATACAACATACGGTAAATTAGGCGTAAAAGTATGGATCTACCGTGGAGAAGTCCTTCCTACAAAAAAGAAAGCTTCTGAGGAAGGAGGAAAATAATATGTTAATGCCAAAACGCGTAAAATATCGTAGAGAGCATCGTGGTAAAATGCGTGGTCGTGCAAAAGGTGGAACTGAAATTGCTTTCGGTGAATTCGGTTTACAAGCACAAGCTGCTTCATGGATTACAAACCGTCAAATCGAAGCTGCTCGTCGTGCAATGACTCGTTACATGAAACGTGGCGGTAAAGTATGGATTAAAATTTTCCCTTCTAAACCTTACACTGCAAAACCTCTAGAAGTACGTATGGGTTCCGGTAAAGGGGCACCAGAAGGCTGGGTAGCAGTAGTAAAACCTGGGAAAATTATGTTCGAAATCGCGGGTGTATCTGAAGAGGTAGCACGCGAAGCATTACGTCTTGCAGCTCACAAGTTACCTGTGAAATGTAAATTCGTAAAACGTGAAGAAAATGGTGGTGAATCTAATGAAAACTAATGATATTCGTGAATTAACCACTGCCGAAATCGAAACAAAAGTTAAAGCTTTAAAGGAAGAATTGTTCAATCTTCGCTTCCAACTTGCTACAGGACAATTAGAGAATCCAACTCGCATTCGTGAAGTGCGTAAAGCAATTGCTCGTATGAAAACTGTAGTTCGTGAAAGAGAGATCGGAATTAATCGATAAATTGAGGGGAGGTTTGCATAGTGAGCGAACGTAACCAACGCAAAGTTTATACTGGTCGTGTTGTGTCTGACAAAATGGACAAAACGATTACAGTTTTAGTTGAAACTTACAAAACTCATTCCTTGTACGGAAAGCGTGTTAAGTATTCTAAGAAGTACAAAGCCCATGATGAGCAAAACCAAGCGAAACTTGGCGATATCGTTAAAATCATGGAAACTCGCCCGCTTTCTGCTACTAAGCGTTTCCGTTTAGTTGAAATCGTTGAAGAAGCGGTTATTATCTAAATAGATGAATCGGAATTTTTAGTCCGAAGGGAGGTTTCATAAGATGATCCAACAAGAATCTCGTTTGAAAGTTGCTGACAACTCTGGTGCACGTGAACTTTTAACAATTAAAGTATTAGGCGGCTCTGGTCGTAAATATGCTAACATCGGTGATATTATCGTTGCTACGGTAAAACAAGCAACACCAGGTGGCGTTGTTAAAAAAGGTGACGTTGTTAAAGCAGTAGTAGTACGTACGAAGAGCGGAGCTCGTCGTCCGGACGGTTCTTACATCAAATTTGATGAAAACGCAGCGGTTATCATTAAAGACGATAAGAGCCCACGTGGTACTCGTATCTTCGGACCAGTAGCTCGTGAATTACGTGATAGCAACTTCATGAAGATCGTTTCTTTAGCTCCAGAAGTTCTATAATTTAAGGTATTGCCTTGCTAAGGAGGTGCAGAATTAAGATGCATGTAAAAAAAGGTGATAAAGTACAGGTAATCACTGGTAAAGACAAAGGAAAACAAGGCGTTATCCTTGTGGCTTTCCCAAAGCAAAACCGTGTTATCGTTGAGGGTGTTAACATCGTTAAAAAACACTCTAAGCCATCTCAATTAAATCCACAAGGTGGAATTATTACTAAAGAAGCACCTATTCACGTTTCTAACGTTATGGTTTTAGATCCTAAAACAGGTGAACCTACTCGCGTAGGCTTCAAAGTAGAAGATGGTAAAAAAGTTCGTATTGCAAAAAAATCTGGTGAATTATTAGATAAATAATTTTCTTAAGAAAGGAGGTCACTTCATTGAATCGCCTTAAAGAGAAGTTCCAAAAGGAAATTACTCCTGCTCTAGTGAGCAAGTTTAACTATAAATCTGTGATGGAAGTACCGAAAATCGAAAAGATCGTAATCAACACTGGTGTTGGTGACGCGGTATCTAACTCAAAAGCTTTAGACAATGCAGTAGAAGAATTAACACAAATCGCAGGTCAAAAGCCTGTTGTAACTCGTGCTAAAAAATCAATCGCTGGTTTCCGTCTTCGTGAAGGTATGCCAATCGGTGCGAAAGTAACTTTACGCGGCGAGCAAATGTATGAATTCTTCGACAAATTAGTATCAGTTTCTTTACCACGTGTACGTGATTTCCGTGGTGTTTCTAAGAAATCATTCGATGGTCGTGGGAACTACACATTAGGTGTTAAAGAGCAACTTATCTTCCCTGAGATCGATTATGATAAAGTAAGCAAAGTCCGCGGTATGGACATCGTAATCGTTACTACAGCGAAAACTGATGAAGAAGCTCGTGAACTGTTAACACAATTCGGTATGCCATTCCAAAAATAATGGAAGCCAACGCTAAGTAGAGGAGGCGAAAACGTGGCTAAAAAATCTATGATAGCGAAACAAAAGCGTACTCCTAAGTTTAAAGTACAAGAGTATACACGTTGCGAACGCTGCGGTCGTCCGCATTCTGTATACCGCAAATTTAAGCTTTGCCGTATTTGTTTCCGTGAACTTGCATATAAAGGTCAAATTCCTGGTGTTAAAAAAGCTAGTTGGTAAAACCCACAAATGGGAAGGAGGTAAAACACATGGTGATGACAGATCCAATTGCAGACATGCTTACTCGCATCCGTAATGCGAACATGGTACGTCATGAGAAATTAGAGGTTCCTGCTTCTAAAATCAAAAAAGAGATCGCTGAACTTTTAAAACGTGAAGGTTTCATTCGTGATGTAGAATACATCGAGGATAACAAACAAGGTATCCTTCGTATTTTCCTGAAATATGGTGCAAACAATGAACGTGTAATCACTGGATTAAAACGTATCAGTAAACCTGGCTTACGCGTTTACGCTAAAGCTGATGAAGTACCACGTGTACTTAACGGATTAGGTATCGCTCTTGTTTCTACATCTAAGGGAGTAATGACAGACAAAGACGCTCGTCAATTACAAACTGGTGGAGAAGTAGTAGCATACGTTTGGTAATATATATTTAAAACGAACGGAGGTGTGACCACATGTCTCGTATTGGTAAAAAGATTCTTGAAATCCCTGCAGGTGTTACTATCACAGTTGCAGAAGACAATACTGTAACAGTAAAAGGCCCTAAAGGTGAATTAACTCGTACTTTCAATGCTGATATGCTTATCAAAATTGAAGAGAATACATTAACAGTTGAGCGTCCATCTGAACAGAAGGACCACCGTGCATTACACGGTACAACTCGTGCTTTAATCGGAAACATGGTTGAAGGTGTAACTGCAGGTTTCGCACGCGGACTTGAATTAGTCGGTGTAGGTTACCGTGCTCAAAAACAAGGTGATAAACTTGTATTAAGCGTAGGTTATTCTCATCCAGTAGAAATGACTCCGGAAGCAGGTCTTGAAGTTGAAGTTCCTGCACCAACTAAAATCGTAATCAAAGGTATCGACAAGCAACGTGTTGGCGAATTTGCTGCTAACATCCGTGCTGTACGTGCTCCTGAGCCATATAAAGGTAAAGGTATTCGTTACGAAGGCGAAGTTGTTCGTCGTAAAGAAGGTAAAACTGCTAAGTAAACCCGTTAGGTGAGAGAAAGGAGTGACAAGAAAATGATCACTAAAGCTGATAAAAATGCGACTCGTAAGAAAAGACATGCACGTGTACGTGCTAAACTTACTGGTACTGCAGAGCGTCCACGTTTAAACGTGTTCCGTTCTAACCAACATATTTACGCTCAAGTTATTGATGATGTGAATGGTGTAACGTTAGTAAGTGCATCTACTCTTGATAAAGACCTTGCTCTTAACGGTACTAGCAATACTGAAGCTGCTACGAAAGTAGGAGAATCAGTTGCTAAGCGTGCTGTAGAGAAAGGCGTTAAAGAAGTAGTATTCGATCGCGGTGGTTACTTATACCATGGCCGTGTTAAAGCTCTAGCTGAAGCTGCTCGTGAGGCTGGATTACAATTTTAATGGTCAAAGGAGGGAAAATTGATGCATCGCATTGACCCAAGTAAATTAGAACTTGAAGAACGTGTAGTTACGATAAATCGTGTCGCGAAAGTTGTTAAGGGTGGTCGTCGTTTCCGCTTTGCTGCACTAGTTGTAGTTGGCGATAAAAACGGTCATGTTGGATTCGGTACTGGTAAAGCACAAGAGGTACCAGACGCAATCCGCAAAGCTATCGAAGACGCTAAGAAAAACTTAATCGCTGTACCATTAGTTGGTACAACAATTCCACACACAATCAACGGTCACTTTGGAGCTGGTGAAGTATTCTTAAAACCTGCTGCTGAAGGTACTGGTGTTATTGCTGGTGGACCTGTTCGTGCGGTACTTGAATTAGCTGGTGTACAAGATATTCTTTCGAAATCTCTTGGTTCTAACACACCAATCAACATGATTCGCGCTACTGTGAACGGATTAAGCGAACTTAAGCGCGCTGAAGATGTTGCAAAATTACGCGGTAAATCTGTAGAAGAGCTACTAGGTTAAGGAGGGAAAACAAATGGCGAAAAAGTTAGAAATTACCCTCACTCGTAGTGTAATTGGTCGTCCACAAGATCAACGTGCGACGGTAGAAGCTTTAGGTCTTAAAAAGTTGAATTCAACTGTAGTTAAGGAAGAAACTCCTGCTATTCTTGGTATGATCAACAAAGTTTCTCACCTTATAACTGTAAAAGAAGCTTAAGGATAACTCATTAATATAAGGAGGTGCCTGGGAATGAAACTTCATGAATTAAAACCTGCAGAAGGTTCTCGTAAAGTACGTAACCGTGTCGGTCGTGGTATCGGTTCTGGTAACGGTAAAACTGCTGGTAAAGGTCATAAAGGACAAAACGCACGTTCTGGTGGCGGTGTTCGTCTTGGCTTCGAAGGTGGTCAAACTCCATTATTCCGTCGTTTACCAAAACGCGGCTTCACAAACATTAACCGTAAAGAGTTTGCTATTGTAAACTTAACAACGTTAAATCGTTTTGAAGATGGTACAGAAGTAACACCTGAATTATTGCTGGAAACTGGCGTTATCAGCAAGTTAAACGACGGTGTTAAAATTCTTGCAAGCGGCGCAGTAGAGAAAAAACTAACTGTTAAAGCGCACAAGTTCTCTTCAAGTGCTAAAGAAGCAATTGAAGCAGCTGGCGGATCAGTTGAGGTGATCTAATGTTTCGTACAATCTCCAACTTTATGCGCGTTGCTGAGATAAGACGTAAAATATTATTCACTTTAGCGATGTTAATCGTATTCAGGATTGGCACGTTTATCCCAGTGCCATTTACAAATGGAGACGTACTGAAAGCACAAGATCAATTAAATGCCTTAGGTATCCTAAATACATTTGGCGGTGGCGCCTTGAAAAACTTCTCCATCTTCGCGATGGGAATCATGCCGTATATTACAGCATCCATCATCGTGCAATTATTGCAGATGGATGTTGTTCCTAAATTTTCGGAATGGTCGAAGCAAGGCGAAATGGGCCGTCGTAAACTAACGCAATTTACGCGTTACTTTACAATTGTTCTTGCGTTTATTCAGGGGTTTGGTATGTCAATCGGTTTTAACGGTATGGTAGGTGGGCAATTAATTTTGAATCCTGGTTGGAGCACTTATTTATACATTGCTACGGTACTGACTGCTGGTACTGCATTTTTAATGTGGTTAGGCGAACAGATTACATCTAAAGGTGTAGGTAATGGTATTTCCATCCTTATCTTTGGAGGTATTGCCGCAGCGATCCCAAGTGTTATATCTCAAGTGTATCAACAACAGTTTCAAAATATCGGAGATCAATTGTTCATGAGTATCGTTAAAGTTGCATTGATCTTACTAGCTGTGCTAGCGGTTATTGTTGGTGTTATTTTCATTCAACAGGCTGTTAGAAAGATCCCAATTCAATATGCGAAGCGTGTAACAGGAGGGAATGGGAATCATGCTGGAGCACAAAACACACATTTACCGCTTAAGGTAAATAGTGCGGGTGTTATTCCAGTCATTTTTGCTGTTTCATTCTTAATTACGCCTCCAACTATTGCACAGTTCTTCCCGAATCATGATGTATCGCAGTGGATCATTGCAAACTTTAACTATTCTCACCCAGTGGGAATGATTATATATGTTGCGCTCATTGTAGCCTTCACATATTTCTATGCATTTGTTCAGGTTAATCCAGAGCAAATGTCAGAGAATCTAAACAAACAAGGTGGATATGTTCCAGGTATTCGTCCGGGTAAGAATACGGAACAATATCTAACAAAAATCTTGTATCGTTTGACCTTTGTAGGATCAATTTTCCTAGCAGCGATTGCAATCTTACCAGTTATCTTTACGAAACTGGGAAATCTTCCTCCATCTGCACAGATTGGTGGAACGAGTATGTTAATCGTTGTCGGCGTTGCTTTAGAAACAATGAAGCAGCTAGAAAGCCAACTGGTAAAACGCCATTACAAAGGGTTTATCAAGCAGTGAGTAAGTGGGAAGAATTGTCTTCCCTACATGCTCATGTACTCTGAGGGGGAACAAGGATGAACTTAATTTTAATGGGGCTTCCTGGTGCTGGTAAAGGTACACAAGCCGAACAGATTGTTGCCAAGTATAACATCCCTCACATTTCAACAGGAGATATGTTCCGTGCAGCTATGAAGGCTGAAACTGAAATGGGTTTACAAGCAAAATCTTTTATTGATAAAGGTGCACTTGTTCCAGATGAAGTTACAATCGGAATCGTTCGTGAACGTTTAAGTCAAGAAGACTGCGTAAGAGGTTTCTTACTAGACGGTTTCCCACGAACTGTTGCACAAGCATCAGCTCTTGAAGAGATTATGAAAGATCTTGGCAAAAAAATCGACTATGTTTTAAACATTAATGTGGATTCAGGGTTGTTATTAAAACGCCTTACAGGCCGTCGCATTTGTAAAGAGTGCGGTGCGACTTACCACTTAGAATTCAATGCGCCAGCAAAAGCTGACGTGTGCGATAAATGTGGTGGCGAATTATATCAACGCTCTGATGACAATGAAGAAACTGTAGCAAATCGTTTAGATGTAAATATTAAGCAAACAAAACCTTTGCTTGATTTCTACGAGGAGCTTGGTTACCTACAAAGCATTAATGGTGAGCAAGATATCAATAAAGTATTTGCTGATATCGATGTTCTCATCGGAGGCTTAGCGTAATGATAATCTGCAAAACTCCTCGCGAGATAGAAATCATGCGAGAAGCTGGCAGGATCGTTGCTTTAACTCATCAAGAGTTGAAACAGCACATTACTCCAGGAATTACAACGAAAGAGCTCGATCAAATAGCGGAAAAGACGATTCAAAAATATGGTGCTACGCCATCTTTTAAAGGATACAACGGATTTCCGGGGAGCATTTGTGCTTCTGTAAATGAAGAGCTTGTACACGGAATTCCAGGGAAGCGCAAGCTCAAAGAGGGCGATATCATCAGTATCGATATTGGTGCGAAATACAATGGGTACCATGGCGATTCTGCATGGACGTATCCAGTTGGAAGCATTTCTGAATCTGTTCAAAAGCTACTTGATGTCACAGAAAAATCGTTGTATCTTGGTCTAGAACAAGTAAAACCAGGCGAAAGATTATCAAATATCTCACATGCGGTTCAAACCCATGCTGAAGAGAATGGGTTCTCGATCGTTAGGGAGTATGTTGGTCACGGAATCGGGCAAGACTTACATGAGGACCCTCAAATCCCGCACTATGGTCCACCAAATGGAGGCCCTAGATTAAAGCCGGGAATGGTCATCTGTGTTGAGCCGATGGTGAATCAAGGAAGACGATATGTAAAAACACTATCTGATGACTGGACAGTGGTAACGGTAGATGGTAAATGGTGTGCCCATTTTGAGCACACGATTGCTCTTACAGAAGCAGGATACGAAATCCTTACCACTTTATAAGTAGCTGGCTCTCCGGGATTTCAGAGCAGTGTAAAATGTTACTGATTTGAAGAAGGGAGAACTATTGAATGGCTAAAGATGATGTAATTGAAGTCGAAGGTACCGTTCTTGAAACGTTGCCAAATGCTATGTTCAAAGTAGAATTAGAGAATGGGCATGTCGTATTGGCTCACGTTTCTGGTAAAATCCGTATGAACTTCATTCGTATTTTACCAGGAGACAAAGTTACGGTAGAATTATCTCCGTACGATTTAAATCGTGGTCGTATTACGTACCGTTTTAAATAATATAGCACTCCGTAATCTTTAAGGAGGTTCGAGACATGAAAGTAAGACCGTCAGTTAAACCAATCTGCGAAAAATGTAAAGTTATTCGTAGACGTGGAAAAGTAATGGTTATTTGTGAAAACCCTAAACATAAACAAAAACAAGGTTAATCAGAAGGAGGTGCATTCAGAATGGCACGTATCGCAGGTGTAGATATTCCTCGAGACAAACGCGTTGTTATTTCTTTAACTTACGTATTCGGCATTGGTCGCACAACTGCTGAAAAAATTCTTACTGAAGCTGGTATTTCTTCAGAAACACGAGTTCGTGATTTAACGGAAGACGAACTAGGACGTATCCGTGATATCATCGATCGTATTAAAGTTGAGGGAGACCTTCGTCGTGAAGTATCTCTTAACATTAAACGTCTAATGGAGATCGGTTCTTACCGTGGTCTTCGTCACCGTCGTGGTTTACCAGTTCGTGGTCAAAACTCTAAAAACAATGCTCGTACACGTAAAGGTCCACGTCGTACAGTAGCAAATAAAAAGAAATAATAAGTAAAGGAGGTTGAACTAACAATGGCACGTAAAACAAACACTCGTAAAAAACGTGTGAAAAAGAATATTGAAGCTGGTATAGCTCATATTCGTTCTACTTTCAACAACACAATCGTAACACTTACAGATACTCATGGTAACGCACTTTCTTGGTCTAGTGCTGGTGCACTTGGTTTCCGTGGATCTCGTAAGTCTACTCCATTCGCTGCGCAAATGGCTGCTGAAGCTGCTGCTAAAGTTGCAATGGAACACGGTTTAAAAACTTTAGAGGTTACTGTTAAAGGTCCTGGTGCTGGTCGTGAAGCTGCAATTCGTGCTCTTCAAGCTGCAGGTCTAGAAGTAACAGCAATTAGAGATGTTACTCCAGTTCCTCATAATGGATGTCGTCCACCAAAACGTCGTCGTGTGTAATTTTTCTGTATAGAATTTTCCCTTTTGTCTATAATGGATATGATGCATTATCGAGAAATTTCGTACAGAAACATCGCTTGTTGTGCACAATCGGGAACTGCCTAAGGGGGACTTTCGGTTAGACAGGGGGTATCCCTTTGTTTAACCGGGGTTTCGACGTTTTGAAGGAGGGTTTAGTTAATGATTGAAATCGAAAAGCCGAAAATCGAAACGGTTGAACTTAACGAAGATGCTAAATATGGTAAATTCGTAATTGAACCGCTTGAGCGTGGATATGGTACTACTTTGGGTAACTCCTTACGTCGTATTCTTTTATCCTCACTCCCTGGTGCCGCTGTTACTGCTATCCAAATCGATGGCGTATTACATGAATTTTCAACAGTTGAGGGCGTAGTAGAAGACGTTACGACGATCATCTTAAACTTGAAAAAGTTAGCTCTTAAAATCTACTCTGAAGAAGAGAAGACGTTGGAAATTGATGTGCAGGGCGAAGGTATTGTCACAGCTGCTGATATTACTCACGATAGTGATGTAGAAATCTTAAATCCAGATTTACACATTGCAACGTTAGCAAAAAATGCGCATTTCCGCATGCGTTTAACTGCAAAGCGTGGCCGTGGGTATACGCCAGCTGATGCAAATAAAAGCGAAGATCAACCAATAGGAGTAATTCCTATTGATTCTATTTATACTCCAGTATCACGTGTGACTTACCAAGTGGAAAAGACACGTGTCGGACAAGTGGCTAATTATGATAAGCTTACGCTTGATGTATGGACGGATGGAAGCATCGGGCCAAAAGAAGCTATCTCTTTAGGTGCCAAAATCTTAACTGAGCATTTAAATATCTTTGTTGGTTTGACTGATGAAGCACAAAATGCTGAGATTATGGTCGAGAAGGAAGAAGATCAAAAAGAGAAAGTTCTTGAGATGACTATCGAGGAACTAGATCTTTCTGTTCGTTCTTATAATTGCCTTAAACGTGCAGGAATTAATACTGTACAAGAGCTTGCGAACAAAACAGAAGAAGATATGATGAAAGTTCGTAACTTAGGACGTAAATCCTTAGAAGAAGTTAAACATAAACTTGAGGAATTAGGTTTAGGTTTACGTAAAGACGACTGAGGATTTAAACCCATCAACAAAGGAGGGAACTACGAATGGCATACAGAAAATTAGGCCGTACAAGTGCGCAACGTAAAGCTATGTTACGTGATTTAGCTACTGATTTAATTATCAACGAGCGCATCCAAACGACAGAAACTCGTGCAAAAGAACTTCGTTCTGTAGTGGAAAAAATGATCACTTTAGGTAAACGCGGAGATCTTCACGCTCGTCGTCAAGCAGCAGCTTTCATTCGCAATGAAGTAGCTAACGCTGAGACTGGTCAAGATGCACTTCAAAAATTATTCGCTGATGTAGCTCCACGCTATGCTGAGCGCCAAGGCGGATACACTCGTATTGCAAAAATTGGTCCACGTCGCGGAGACGCAGCACCAATGGTAATTATCGAGTTAGTATAATGATAATTAAAAGGGCAGGACAGTTCTTTTCAAGAAACTGGTCATGGCCCTTTTTTTTAAATATAAAAATAGGCTAACTCGGCGAAGGAAAGGGTGCCTTGTATTGAAAAAAGAGAAACTTCGGACAGAAAATATATCATTTCAATATCCTGGGGCAGCCACTTATGCATTACAAGATGTTTCATTTTCTTTGTATGAGGGAGAATGGGTATCTGTTATTGGACAAAATGGTTCAGGGAAGTCTACACTTGCAAAATTATTGAATGGTTTGTTTTTGCCGGAAGCAGGGACTATTACAGTAAATGATACAATGGTTTTATCAGAGGAAACGGTGTGGGATGTTCGAAAACAAATTGGTATGGTATTTCAAAATCCAGATAATCAATTTGTTGGAACGACAGTGCAAGACGACGTTGTATTTGGCTTAGAGAATATCGGAATGCCAAGAGAACAGATGGTAGAAAGATTAGATCAGGCTCTCAAACTTGTCCGTATGGAAGATTTTCTTAATGATGAACCTCATTCGTTATCTGGTGGGCAAAAGCAGCGAGTGGCAATAGCAGGCGTTTTAGCACTTCAGCCATCTATTTTGATATTAGATGAAGCAACGTCAATGCTAGATCCTCAAGGAAGACGTGAAGTAGTAGAAACGGTTAGACAACTTGTTAATCAAAAAGGTATTACCGTGTTATCAATTACGCACGATTTAGAAGAAGCGGCACAATCAGACCGTGTCATTATTTTAAATAAGGGAGAAATATTAGAGGAAGGGACTCCAGAGCAAATTTTCAAGTCCTCTCATATGCTCCACGAAATTGGATTAGATGTACCATTTTCAGTGAAAATAGCAGAATTATTAAAAAGAAATGAAATTCTCTTGCAAAATACGCATCTTACAATGGAAAGCTTGGTGAACGAACTTTGGAGATTACATTCCAAAAAGTAGAACATCGTTATCAATATAAAACTCCATTTGAAAGACGCGCACTTTATGATGTAGACGTGTCGTTTCCAAGTGGGGGCTATTATACCATTATCGGTCATACTGGTTCAGGTAAATCGACGATGATTCAACATTTAAATGGTTTATTGCAGCCGACAAATGGTACAGTTCAAATTGGTGAACATTTCATTTCGGCAGGAAAGAAAGAAAAAAAGCTAAAGCCACTACGTAAAAAAGTAGGGGTTGTCTTTCAATTCCCAGAACATCAGTTGTTTGAAGAGAGTGTGGAGAAAGATATTTGTTTCGGCCCTACTAATTTTGGGGTATCTGTAGAAGAAGCGAAGCAAAAGGCAAGAGAGGCAATTGAACTTGTAGGGTTAGAACCAGAACTGTTAACACGTTCACCGTTTGAGCTAAGTGGTGGACAGATGAGGCGTGTTGCGATAGCGGGCGTATTGGCGATGGAACCCGAAGTGCTTGTATTAGATGAACCTACAGCAGGACTAGATCCAAAAGGACAGAATGAACTTATGGAGATGTTTTATAAGCTACATAAGGAAAAAGGTCTTACAGTTATCCTAGTAACACATAATATGGAGGATGCTGCTAAGTATGCCGAGCAGATTGTAGTCATGCATAAAGGAACGGTCTTTTTGCAAGGAAGTGCAGAGGAAGTATTTTCACATGCTGATGAGCTAGAGAAAATTGGCGTGGATCTTCCTATGTCTTTAAAGTATAAACGTGCAATTGAAGAGAAGTTTGGCATTTCAATCCCAAAGGCTACCTTATCTTTAGAGGATCTTACTCATGAAGTTGTGAAGGTGTTACGAAAAGGTGGTCATGAATCATGCAGCAGTTGATTATTGGAAGGTATATTCCAGGGAATTCTCTTATTCATCAACTTGATCCACGTACGAAGCTGCTGATTGTCTTTTTATATGTATTTGTTGTTTTCTTAGCAAATAATGCGATTTCATATGGATTTTTATTTTTATATGCACTCATTGCTTTATTTTTTGCAAAAGTGCCGATTCGTTATGTACTTTCGGGCTTAAAACCAATTCTATGGATTTTTCTTTTTACATTTTTCCTGCATATTTTTACAAATAAAGAAGGGGAAGTACTATTCCAGCTTGGTTGGTTTTCGATACATGAAAAAGGATTAGAGCAAGGGATATACATTTCTATACGATTCTTCGTTATTATTTTAATGACGACATTATTAACGTTAACGACGACACCTATTGAGATTACAGATGGTTTGGAGACGTTATTAAAGCCGTTGAAGCGTATAAAAGTTCCTGTTCATGAAATCGCATTAATGATGTCAATTTCTCTTCGTTTTATTCCGACATTAATGGATGAAACGAGTAAAATAATGAAAGCACAATCGTCACGTGGTATTGATTTCGCAGGAGGACCGATAAAAGATAGGATGAAAGCTATTATCTCACTACTGGTTCCTCTATTTATCAGTGCTTTTAAGCGTGCTGAGGACTTAGCAATTGCTATGGAGGCTCGTGGATATCAAAGTGGCGAAGGACGTACTAAATTTAGGCAACTACGCTGGAAAACAAGCGATACAGTAACGATTATAAGCTTACTTTGCTTAGCTTGTATTTTGGCATGGGTGCGATCGTAATGGAGAATGGAGAAATGGATAGAATAAAATGTACGGTTGCATATGATGGCATGCATTTTTGTGGTTATCAAATTCAGCCGCAGCATCGTACTGTTCAACAAGAGATTGAAAAAGCTTTGCAGAAATTGCATAAAGGAGAACTTGTTCGTGTTCAGGCATCGGGCAGAACGGATTCTACTGTTCACGCTAAAGGACAGGTTATACACTTTGATACACCTTTGTCTCTTGAAGAGTGGCAATGGGGTAATGCATTAAACACAATGTTGCCAGATGATATTGTTATCAGACAGGTAGAGAAAAAAACAGAAGAATTTCATGCGCGTTACGGTGTTGAGAGAAAAGAATATCGTTATCGTGTGTTATTATCAAAGACTGCGGATGTATTCCGTAGAAATTATGTATATCAATATCCATATCCGCTCGAAATAAACTCTATAAGAAAAGCGATCCCTTATTTTATTGGAACGCATGATTTCACTTCTTTTTGTTCGGCAAAAACTGACAAAAAAGATAAAGTGAGAACAATTTATGAAATTGAGCTAATTGAGCAAGACGATGAATTAATTTTTCGTTTTGTAGGTAATGGATTTTTATATAATATGGTCAGAATTATTGTTGGTACGTTACTGAACGTAGGGCAAGGAAAGCTTGATCCAGACAGCATTCCAGAGATTCTAGCGAAACAAAATCGTCAGTTTGCTGGAAAGATGGCTCCTGGTCATGGGCTTTACTTATGGCAGGTAAACTATAACAACTAATCCTGGTGTAACATTTGCTTGACATTAGAAACTCAAAAGTATATCATAACATATGGTATTGTTTCTAAAACCACGATTAGCCCCGGAAGGAAATCGTGTTTAAGATAAACAATAGATTTTTTCTATGGAAAAGATAACGAGGAGGGAAACACATGCGTACGACTTTTATGGCAAAAGCTAACGAAGTTGAGCGTAAATGGTATGTGGTTGATGCTGAAGGTCAAACTTTAGGTCGCCTATCTACAGAAGTAGCATCTATTTTACGCGGTAAAAACAAACCTACATTTACACCACACGTTGACACGGGTGATCATGTAATTATTATTAACGCTGAGAAAATTCATTTAACAGGTAATAAATTAAACGATAAAATTTACTACCGTCACACTAACCACCCAGGTGGACTTAAACAAAGAACAGCTCTAGAAATGCGTACAAACTACCCTGTACAAATGTTAGAGCTTGCAATTAAAGGCATGCTTCCAAAAGGACGCTTAGGCCGTCAAGTTTCTAAGAAACTAAACGTGTATGCTGGAGCAGAGCATCCACACCAAGCACAAAAACCAGAAGTTTACGAACTTCGCGGATAATTAATTAAAGGAGGGCTTACTTTGGCACAGGTTCAATACTATGGCACTGGACGTCGTAAGAGTTCAGTAGCGCGCGTACGCCTAGTTCCAGGCGAAGGACGCGTTATCATTAACGGTCGTGATTTTGAAAACTATATCCCATTTGCTGCATTACGTGAAGTAGTGAAACAACCTCTAGTTGCAACAGAAACTTTAGGTAACTACGATGTACTTGTAAACGTAAATGGTGGTGGATACACTGGTCAAGCTGGTGCTATTCGTCACGGTATTTCTCGCGCTTTATTAAAAGCTGATCCAGAATACCGTCTAACACTAAAACGTGCAGGTCTATTAACTCGTGACGCACGTATGAAAGAGCGTAAAAAATACGGTCTTAAAGGCGCACGTCGTGCACCTCAGTTCTCAAAACGTTAATTTTTGCGAACTACAAACCCCAACCATTTTGGTTGGGGTTTTTTTATGTTTCATTCCCCTTTTGGAATTTTTGTAGTTTGGAATATTTTAGTGCTATCCTCTCGCGTATGCTTCTTCTTTAGAAGTTTAGACTAATACGTATTAGGGAGGTTTATAAGTACTATGAATGTCATTGTCAGCTTACAAGAAAAACAAAAAGAGAAGCAGTTGAAATATGAACGGAAGATGCTGCGAGAATTATCATTAAAAACATTACGTTCAAATATTAGAGATGCCTTTCAGATGCAGGAACTTCATCGTCAGTATGAAGATTACTGTATTGAATTAGGGATAGAATCGTATTTATTAGGAGCGAGATACAGTAAGTTTGGTTATTATGGTGAATCATTCTTTGATGTGAAATATAGAGCCTTAGAAGAAGAGCAACAATTAACGGAAACACTATTTCAATTTTTAACGAGCATGACTATGAGGGAAATTAAGTTACAAGATGAGGAATTACTTTTTGAATCTTGTCAGCAGTTTATTGGCTTATGGTGGCAGGAAGGATATGAAAAAGGTGAAAGAAGATATCGATTAAAGCTTCATTAAGACAAGCATAAACTTTCCTCTTGTCCCATATAAGTAATTAGAGGGACTAGCTGGAGGAGGAAAGGTATGAAGAGAATTCGAATTATCTCTTTTGCACTCGCTGCGGTTGTTTTGTTTTTTTTAGTCAAACAAGAATTTCAAATTACAAAATCGTGGCGAGCGTGGAATTTACCCTTATCAGGGAAAGTGATTGTATTAGATGCTGGGCATGGTGGGCCAGACGGAGGGGCTGTTGGTGGAAAAGATATTATAGAAAAAGATATTACGCTTGAGATTACAAAGAAGGTACAAGATTATTTACAGGAACAAGGTGCGCTAGTTATTTTAACACGTGAGGGAGATTATGATTTAGCTCAGAAAGATACAAAATCATATAGTAGACGTAAAGCAGAGGATTTAAAAAAGCGTGTAGAGATTATTAATAAACCGGATGTAGACTTTTTTGCGAGTATTCATTTAAATGCTTTAACTAGTAGTGGATCGAAAGGCGCACAAACGTTCTATTACCGTTCTTCGATTGAAAATGAACGTGCTGCGAAATTTATACAAGCTGAATTGAGGACGAGTTTAGAGAATACGAATCGTTCTGCTAAAACAATTTCTCATGTGTATTTATTAAAGTATGCGAAAACACCAGGTGCTTTAATTGAAGCTGGCTTTTTATCGAATGTAAACGAAAGGTATATGTTAAATTCGGAGAAATATCAGCAAAAGGTAGCGGCTGCAGTATATCGTGGTATATTACGCTATTTCACGGAAAAAGGAAATCCTCCAGAATAAGGAGGATTTTTTGAGTTTCTCTCATTAACGAAGTTTTCCGAAAATATGTTATACTGGAAATGTAAACGCATTTATTTAAAAAATAAAGAGAGATAAATTTAATTAACATTACGTTATTTTTCATACAGGGGGCTAATCATGGTAACGAAAGAGCAAGTAGTGGAAGCGTTAGAAGGGGTTGTAGATCCGTTTTTACATAAAACGTTAAAAGAAACAGGGGCAATTAAAGAGGTAACAGTTAAGCCTGAGAAGGAACATGTAAGTGTTAAAATTGCAATCGTAAAAACCGGTACAGCGGAACAAATGCAATTGCAATCTGGAATTGTAAAGTTAGTAAAAGAATTAGGAGCAGCAACAGTAGGGCTTCGCTTTGCAGAATTTACAGAAGAGGAATTAGCTCAGTTTGCACCGGAACAAGAAGAAGAGCAAGCTGAATCTTTATTGTCACCAAATTCAAAAACAACATTTTTAGCAGTGGCGAGTGGAAAAGGTGGGGTAGGGAAATCAACAGTTTCTGTTAACCTTGCTATTGCTCTAGCTCGTCTAGGGAAAAAGGTTGGTATCATTGATGCCGATATTTATGGTTTTAGCGTACCGGATATGATGGGGATAGAAAAACGTCCTGTTGTAAGAGGGGATAAAATTATTCCAGTCGAGCGTCTAGGTGTAAAGGTAATCTCAATGGGATTCTTTGTAGAAGATAATGCACCGGTTATTTGGAGAGGGCCTATGCTTGGGAAAATGTTAAATCACTTCTTCACAGAAGTAGAATGGGGCGATTTAGACTATTTAGTTTTAGATTTACCACCGGGTACAGGTGATGTTGCGCTAGACTTACATTCGATGTTGCCGGCTTGTAAAGAAATTATTGTAACAACGCCACATCCAACAGCGGCATTTGTAGCAGCGCGTGCTGGAGCCATGGCTTTACGTACAGAACATAGTATTCTTGGTGTTGTTGAAAATATGGCGTATTTTGAAAGTAAAACAACTGGTGAAAAAGAATATGTGTTCGGAAGAGGTGGAGGAGATAAATTAGCTACAGAACTTCAAACAGAAGTACTTGGCCGAATCCCACTTCAACAACCTGATTGGAATAAAGAAGACTTTGCGCCATCAGTATATGAAGATACACATACGACAGGTCTTATTTATCGCACGATAGCTGAGACTGTAATTGATAAAATAGCTGTCGCGCAAAAATAAAATAATAATGAGTGGACGATACATATATTGTCCACTCATTATTATCGTTATAATTTTTACTGCTGTTCTTTTTTAGCGTCTTGGGAACCACCTTCACCGCCTGCTTCTTTTTTATCAGATCCACTTTTTTCGGCCTTTTGTACACCTTTACTAATAATATCAATCATCTTAGCTTGGAAGAGTGGGCTTTCAGCAGTTTCGGTTAGTACTTGTTGTAAATATTGACGGTATTCTTTGCTCTTCATCGTTTGTAACATCATTTTTTCTACTTCAGGGTTCTTCATAATTTCTATAACGCCTGCTTGGTATTCAGGGTCTTTTAGTAATGTTTTCATTAAGGTTGTTTGTTCTTTCCCCATACTTTTAGCGAATTTCGATGAGAACTCAGGGTCTTTAAAGAGCTTTTCCCAGAATTGTTGCCCTTTGTCGGATACCATTGCATCTTCAATCGTTTTCTTTACTACTGTTTCATCTAGTATGAGTGCTTGTTTCATTTTTTCATCAGTTAACACATCTTGAATGGCTTTCTTACCTTGATCAGTTTTTAAAATATCAACAATCATTTTCTTCGTTTGATCGTAATCAAGTTCGGACTTTGCTTCTTTTCCTTGTGCACACGCTACAAGTGCGAGGAATAGAAAAGAAGAAGTCAAAACGAGCAGCATCCGTTTCATAAGTTGGAACTCCTTTCAGCACAGTTCTCTCTTTTTAATATAAATATCTTTAGGGAATTTATACATGAACATGGCTAGCTTTTTGAAATTGTCATTGATACAATTTAATTAGAAATATAAGGATAATGGGGGATGTGTTGTGAATAGCCGCAAGTGGGTACGACTATTTTTTACGACGTTGTTTCTTGGTGGGATTAGCACGGTCATACTTGGGTTTGTTTTAGAGTGGGACAAGTACGCTAAATTTTTTCAAAATTTAGACGGAAAGGAAATTCTAGCAGTTTCCTTTTGGTTGATGGGTGTAGGATTTATTTTTAGTGTTATAAGTCAGATGGGATTCTTTGCTTATTTAACAATTCATCGTTTTGGGTTAGGTATGTTCCGTTCACCTTCTTTATGGAATGCAGTCCAGCTCTTCTTTATTGCATTCGTTTTGTTTGATTTCGTGTATTTAAGATCTGTATTGATTGCGAACGGGGAAGCTTCATTAGGGAATAACATACTTGTTGCTGGTGTGTTATTTATGTTCGGGGCCATTGTTGCTTACATAAAAAGTAAGGAAACAAATAAAAAGGCATTTGTGCCCGCTTTGTTCTTTATGGTTGTTGTAACAATTCTTGAATGGGTACCAGCTCTTCGAATTAATGATACAGACTGGTTATATTTAATGGTGATACCACTTTTATTATGTAATGCATATCAGTTACTTATATTACATCGTTTAATTGGAAAGAGGAGTAAGTCAGCCTAATATAAGAGAGTTTGTACGAATGAAAAAAGCTCTATTACCTGAATGAAAGGTAATAGAGCTTTTTATGTGTGAAGGCACAATGGAAAAGAATTACTGTACATCTTTACTTTTCGTACTTGTGTTGGAAATAAGTTGTGATACGGATATTTGCTCATATCCGTCACTTTTTAATTTTTGTAGAAGCAGTGGTAAAGCTTTATTTGTTTGCAGGGCAGAATCGGATGCGTGTAATAAGACGATATCTCCACCTTTTAAATTAGTAGAGACGGTGGAAACGATATTGTTTACACCAGGGTTTTTCCAATCGTTTGAGTTATTACTCCAATGAACGATGGTGTATCCGAGTGATTCTGCTATTTTCAGTGTTGCTTTGTTAAAGTCTCCACTAGGTGGACGCAATAGCTTGACTTGTTTCACACCGAGTTTTGTAAAAATATCTTGCGCTCGTAAAAGATCTCTTCGTATTTCATTTGTCTCTAGAGAAGTGTAGGACGTGTAATTATAGCCCATACTACCGATTTCATGTCCATCTTTTATGATGCGTTCAACAACATCAGGGTGTCTTTCTGCCCATGCAGCAGAAAGGAAGAAGGTTGCATTCTTAATGTCTCTTTCTTTAAG
>NZ_CP172246.1:155000-252500 GCF_044324725.1 Bacillus sp. 3G2
AAAAGCTACCCCGGGGATAACAGGCTTATCTCCCCCAAGAGTCCACATCGACGGGGAGGTTTGGCACCTCGATGTCGGCTCATCGCATCCTGGGGCTGTAGTCGGTCCCAAGGGTTGGGCTGTTCGCCCATTAAAGCGGTACGCGAGCTGGGTTCAGAACGTCGTGAGACAGTTCGGTCCCTATCCGTCGTGGGCGTAGGAAATTTGAGAGGAGCTGTCCTTAGTACGAGAGGACCGGGATGGACGCACCGCTGGTGTACCAGTTGTTCTGCCAAGGGCATAGCTGGGTAGCTATGTGCGGAAGGGATAAGTGCTGAAAGCATCTAAGCATGAAGCCCCCCTCAAGATGAGATTTCCCATAGCGTAAGCTAGTAAGATCCCTGAAAGATGATCAGGTTGATAGGTTCGAGGTGGAAGCATGGTGACATGTGGAGCTGACGAATACTAATAGATCGAGGACTTAACCATATAATATGTAGCAAATGTTATCTAGTTTTGAAGGAATATATATTAAAATTCCTTTTGACATTCTGAAAAGAATGTGTATAATGATAAAAGTCTGGTAATGATGGCAGAGAGGTCACACCCGTTCCCATACCGAACACGGAAGTTAAGCTCTCTAGCGCCGATGGTAGTTGGGACCTTGTCCCTGTGAGAGTAGGACGTTGCCAGGCTTGTATTATTCCGCAGTAGCTCAGCGGTAGAGCTATCGGCTGTTAACCGATCGGTCGTAGGTTCGATTCCTACCTGCGGAGCCATTATGCTTCCATAGCTCAGCTGGTAGAGTACTTCCATGGTAAGGAAGAGGTCACCGGTTCAAGCCCGGTTGGAAGCTTGGAAAAAGTTTTAAATTTTTGGCCCGTTGGTCAAGTGGTTAAGACACCGCCCTTTCACGGCGGTAACACGGGTTCGAATCCCGTACGGGTCACCACTTTTGGAGGATTAGCTCAGCTGGGAGAGCACCTGCCTTACAAGCAGGGGGTCGGCGGTTCGATCCCGTCATCCTCCACCATATATATTTTAAATGTCGGAGGGGTAGCGAAGTGGCTAAACGCGGCGGACTGTAAATCCGCTCCTTCGGGTTCGGCAGTTCGAATCTGCCCCCCTCCACCATTTTCTTTAAAATAACCTGAGAGGGTTTATTTTTTTGAAAAGATAACCATACTAGTAAATATTAATGGGCTATAGCCAAGCGGTAAGGCAACGGACTTTGACTCCGTCATGCGCTGGTTCGAATCCAGCTAGCCCAGCCATTTACGAGCCATTAGCTCAGTTGGTAGAGCATCTGACTTTTAATCAGAGGGTCGAAGGTTCGAATCCTTCATGGCTCACCATTTTCGCGGAAGTAGTTCAGTGGTAGAATACAACCTTGCCAAGGTTGGGGTCGCGGGTTCGAATCCCGTCTTCCGCTTTATTACTAAGGGGCCTTAGCTCAGCTGGGAGAGCGCCTGCCTTGCACGCAGGAGGTCAGCGGTTCGATCCCGCTAGGCTCCATCTAATAGAGAAGCTTACATCATATGATGTAAGCTTTTTTTGTGTTTAAAAAGACAACTTTCATATTTGTCATTTAAAATGGAGAAAACGCGAAAATAAAGGATGGGGGATAATTGTGAAAGTTGTTATTGCATCTGATTCATATAAAGAAAGCTTAAAAGCTATAGAAGTATGTGAAGCTATTGAGAGAGGTTTTGGAGCAATTTTTCCTAAAGCAGAATACGTAAAAATACCAATTGGAGATGGAGGGGAAGGAACGGTTAATTCACTTGTAGATGCCACAGGGGGGAGGATTATATCACTTCATGTGACAGGGCCGCTTAGAGAACGTGTACAAGCTTTTTACGGTATGTCTAAAGATAAAAAGACAGCGTTTATTGAAATGGCAGCAGCATCAGGATTACAACATGTTCCGGTTAAAAAGCGAAATCCACTTATTACAACGACTAAAGGAACTGGGGAGCTTATATTACATGCGCTAGACGAGGGAGCTGAGCACATTATTTTAGGACTTGGTGGAAGTGCTACAAATGATGGCGGAGCAGGTATGTTGTCAGCTTTAGGAGTCAGGTTTATAAATGGAAAAGGGGAAGTAATAGAGCCATCTGGAGGAACGTTACATTCGATTGTCGCTATTGATTTTTCACGCTTGGATTCACGCTTAACGCATATAAAGATAGAAGCAGCATGTGATGTAGATAATCCATTAGTTGGAATAAGGGGAGCATCTTTCGTATTTGGGAGGCAAAAGGGTGCGAATGTAGAGATGATGAAAGAGCTGGATGAGAATTTAAAGCATTATGCGAATATCCTTAAACAATACTTATCTTGCGACGTATCTAAAATACCTGGAGCAGGAGCCGCAGGAGGAATGGGAGCAGCTGTTATTGCAGTGTTAAAGGGAAGCTTGCGGAGAGGAATTGAAATTGTATTAGACTATACAAATTTTGATAAGCATATAGAAGGTGCAGATTTAATTATAACTGGCGAAGGGAGAATAGATGAACAAACAGCATATGGAAAGGCCCCTGTAGGTGTTGCGGAGCGTGCAAAGCATTTTCATATTCCTGTCATTGCTATTGGAGGATCTGTATCTCCGAATTATCCAGCTGTTCACGAAAAAGGAATCGATGCAGTATTTAGTATTACAGCAAGTCCGATGACATTAGAAGAGGCATATAAAGTAGCGGAAGAGAATATCGAAATGACAGCAAAGAATATTGCCGCAGTATGGAAAATAGCATCAGAAAAACACTTCTAAATGCAGGAGTGTTTTTTATTATTATCTAATAATAATGATGGTAGTTGTTTCATTAGGTTAACTTTATACATAGAATAGTCTTAACATTTGGATTTTAAAGCGAATATAAGTGAATAATTTGTATATCCATACAGAAAAATGTCGAGTTGAGTCAGACTATATAAAAGATTTAAAATATTTAGTGAAGGCACAAAAGGGGGATACTATCTATGAAAAAAGAAATTTCGGTTATTGGAGTTCCAATGGATTTAGGACAGATGCGTCGCGGAGTTGATATGGGGCCGAGCGCAATCCGTTATGCAGGCGTAATTGAAAGAATTGAAGAAATTGGATATGACGTTAAAGATATAGGAGATATATGTATAGAGAGAGAAAAAGAAGTAGATGTAAATACAAGCTTAAGAAACCTTACACAAGTTGCAACTGTTTGTAATGAATTAGCGAGTAAGGTGGATCATATTATAGAAGAAGGACGTTTTCCACTTGTATTAGGTGGCGATCATAGTATCGCTATTGGTACATTAGCTGGTGTTGCGAAACATTATAAAAATTTAGGTGTTATTTGGTATGATGCACATGGTGATTTAAATACAGAAGAAACTTCACCATCTGGAAACATTCATGGTATGTCACTTGCTGCAAGTTTAGGGTATGGGCATCAAACGCTTGTAGATTTATACGGGGCATATCCAAAGGTGAAAAAAGAGAACGTTGTAATTATTGGTGCACGTGCATTAGATGAAGGAGAAAAAGACTTTATTCGCAATGAAGGTATTAAAGTATTCTCAATGCACGAGATTGATCGTATGGGTATGACAGCTGTTATGGAAGAAACAATCGCGTATTTATCTCATACTGATGGTGTGCATTTATCATTAGATTTAGATGGCCTTGACCCACATGATGCACCAGGAGTTGGAACGCCTGTAATTGGTGGCCTATCTTATCGTGAAAGCCATTTAGCAATGGAAATGTTAGCGGAAGCTGATATTGTTACATCAGCTGAGTTTGTTGAAGTAAATACTATTTTAGATGAGCGAAATAGAACGGCAACAACAGCAGTTGCTTTAATGGGTTCTTTATTCGGTGAAAAACTAAAATAAATGTAAGAAAAGCAACTGAGAAGTTGCTTTTTTTATTTGAAAATAAGCGTATAATAATGATTTATATTATACTGTACGATAATAATGTTTGACATCTTACCAATTTAGACTAAAGGGGGTTGTTTGTAATTGTTGTTTGTTTCATGTATGGTATAATTAACTAGTTGTTGGAAATACATACAGATAGAGCATAAAACAATATTTCAATATATGGATAGAATTGCTCGTAAGTAGGAGGAAGGGTTAGCATGCCTTTTGAAGATACGACCATTTTGAAATATCTTAGTACGGTATTAGATATTGCCGTTGTATGGTTTATTATATATAAGCTAATTCTCATAATCCGAGGGACGAAAGCTGTTCAACTTTTAAAAGGGATTACAGTTATTATTGTCGTTCGGATGATCAGTATTTTCCTTGAATTGCATACGCTTTATTGGCTGACTGAGCAAGTATTAACGTGGGGATTTTTAGCCGTTATTATTATTTTTCAGCCAGAATTGCGAAGGGCACTTGAGCAGCTAGGACGCGGGAGTTTATTTTCGCGTGTTGGAACTCATGAGGATGATGAACCTGAAATCGTTGCAACAGCGATAGCGAAAGCAACGGAATATATGGGAAAACGTAGAATTGGTGCATTAATTACTTTGTCGAAAGAGACCGGTATGGGTGATTATGTGGAAACAGGTATTCCGCTAAATGCAAACGTATCATCGGAATTACTCATTAATATTTTCATTCCTAATACACCTCTTCATGATGGAGCAGTTATTATGCAGGGAAGTACCATTAAAGCAGCAGCTTGTTATCTTCCGTTATCGGAAAGTCCTTTTATCTCTAAGGAGTTAGGAACTAGACATCGTGCTGCAATGGGAGTTAGTGAAGTTACTGATAGTATTACAGTAGTTGTGTCGGAAGAAACAGGTCAAATTTCTTTAACGAAAAATGGTAAGTTGCATCGTGATTTGAAGACAGAACAACTGAAAGATATGTTGTTAGCTGAATTTAGTGCGAGCGAAAAAACGACTTCTTCGTCTTTATGGAATTGGAGGAGAAAGCGTCATGGATAAGTTAATGGAGAATCATTGGTTCTTAAAGGGGATCTCATTACTATTGGCGTGTATGCTTTTTATGTCAGCGACTTTAACTGAAAAAAATACGACATCGGGGATACTACCTTTTGCAAATGATGCGAAAGAAACATTAACTAATTATGCTATTACCCTTAAGTATGATGAAGACAAATATATTGTAAGTGGTATTCCGGCAGAGGGCGTTAAGGTAAAGTTAGAGGGCCCAAAAGCAGCAGTTGCTACAGCAAAAGCGAAAAAACAATTTGATATACCAGTTGATTTGAGAGATAGCGAAAAAGGAACTTATGAAGTTTCTTTAAAAACGAACGGCCTTCCAGATGATGTGAAAGGAACAGTTCAGCCATCAACAATTAAAATTACGTTACATGAAAAAGCGAGAAAATACGTTCATGTAGACTTAAAGTTATCAAATGAGGATCAAATGCCAGCGGGTTCTACTCTCGAAAAATCAAACATTAAACCTGATACTGTCGAAGTAGTTGGGACGAAAGAAGAAATTGAAAGTATTTCATCTGCAAAGGCGTATATTGATTTAAAAGGTGTTAATAAAACAGTTACAAAAACAGCCGAAGTTACATTATACAATAAAGAAGGAAAACGTTTAAATGTAAGAACGAGTCCATCTAAAATTAGTGTAACATTGAATGTGGCGACGCAAGCTACGGCCAATAATACTGAAAAAACTGTTCCTGTAACGTATACAAAAAAGGGGAGTTTACCAGAAGGATTGGCCGTTACAAATATTAGCGTTGAGCCGAGTGAAGTAACGATAGCAGGTCCAAAAGATATATTGGACAATATACAATCGATAGAGGGGGTCGAAGTAGATCTTAGTCAATTGACAGAGTCTACAACATTCGATACCTCTGTTTTATTGCCAAAGGGTGTAACAAGTTCAAAACCGAATCAAGTGAAGGTTTCAGTAGGCGTGCAAAAAGCAAAACAAACGAAAACAAGAACGATTGATGGTATATCAATTCAAAAAAATGGAC
Source organism: Bacillus sp. 3G2 (assembly GCF_044324725.1). Taxonomy (NCBI): domain Bacteria; kingdom Bacillati; phylum Bacillota; class Bacilli; order Caryophanales; family Bacillaceae; genus Bacillus; species Bacillus sp. 3G2. The sequence continues at coordinate 160,945 of NZ_CP172246.1, forward strand.
TTTCTAAAGATGTTACGGCCCAGCTACTTTCGCCGCAAGATGGGAAGATAAGCGTTGATATTTCAGGAGAAACAAGTATAGTAGATAAAATAACAGCTGCTCAAATAACAGCAGCGATTAATCTGCAAAGTGTAACTCCGGGGACGAAGGATGTTTCTATTCAAGTGAGCGGTCCTGGTAATATTTCAATAGAGCCAAAGCAAAAAAGTGCTAAAGTCACAATTGTGAAGAAAGAAAATCCAGATAAAGAAGTACAGGGTAACGGTGAAAAACCAGATTCAAATAATAACCAAGATAATCAAACTGAAAAACCAAAAAATCCTGAACCTGAACAGAAGCCTAAGCCTGACACGGAACAGGAACCAAATAAAGATAAAGAAAAAGAAACTAGTCAAGAGCCAACAGTAGATAATCAAAAAGAGCCAGAAAAAGGAGCGAATCATAATGGGTAAATATTTTGGTACAGATGGAGTACGCGGGGTTGCGAACCAGGAGTTAACACCTGAATTAGCGTTCAAAATTGGACGTTTTGGTGGTTATGTATTAACAAAAGATACAGATCGTCCAAAAGTAATTATTGGCCGTGATACACGTATATCAGGACATATGTTAGAAGGAGCTTTAGTAGCGGGTCTATTATCAACTGGAGCAGAAGTAATGCGCCTTGGTGTTATCTCTACACCAGGTGTTGCTTATTTAACAAAAGCGTTAGATGCACAAGCGGGTGTTATGATTTCTGCATCTCATAATCCAGTACAGGATAACGGAATCAAGTTCTTCGGTTCAGACGGTTTTAAATTAACAGATGAGCAAGAAGCAGAAATCGAAGCTTTGTTAGACAAAGAGGTTGATGAGTTACCACGTCCAACAGGTACGAATCTTGGACAAGTGAGTGATTATTTTGAAGGCGGACAAAAATATTTACAATATATTAAACAAACTGTAGAGGAAGATTTCTCTGGTTTACATATCGCTTTAGATTGTGCACATGGTGCGACGTCTTCTTTAGCTCCATACTTATTTGCGGATTTAGAGGCTGATATTTCAACGATGGGAACTTCACCAAACGGTATGAACATTAACGATGGAGTAGGTTCTACGCATCCAGAAGTATTAGCTAAATTAGTAAAAGACAAAGGCGCTGATATCGGTCTTGCCTTTGATGGTGATGGTGACCGTTTAATCGCTGTAGATGAAAAAGGAAACATCGTTGATGGCGATCAAATTATGTTTATTTGTGCGAAGTACATGAAAGAAACTGGTCAATTAAAGCATAATACAGTCGTTTCAACTGTTATGAGTAACTTAGGTTTCTACAAAGCACTTGAAGCTAACAATATCACAAGTGATAAAACAGCAGTTGGTGACCGCTACGTAATGGAAGAGATGAAGCGTGGTGGATATAACCTGGGTGGAGAACAATCAGGTCATATTATCTTACTTGATTACATTACAACTGGTGATGGAATGTTAAGTGCACTTCAACTTGTAAACATCATGAAAATGACGAAAAAACCATTATCTGAGCTTGCAGGAGAAATGACGAAGTTCCCGCAATTACTAGTAAACGTTCGTGTAACAGATAAAAAACTAGCATTAGAAAATGAAAAAATTAAAGACATTATTGGTGTTGTAGAGGAAGAAATGAACGGTGATGGCCGCATTCTTGTTCGTCCATCTGGAACAGAGCCACTTATTCGTGTAATGGCAGAAGCACCAACACAAGAAGTTTGTGACGCATATGTACATCGTATTGTAGAAGTTGTGAAAGCTGAAGTTGGCGCTGAATAATTCAATAAATTTATGAAAAAGGAGCACAATAAGTGCTCCTTTTTCATATGTTTTATAGATGATGAAAAAAATTTCATTGACGGTTTATCCATGTTTGTTATAAGATGGTCTTGTTCTTTTTCTCAAAGGAAATATTGTAAATTATAGAAGCGCCAGAACTACAAGTAGTGTAGTTGACGAGGTGGAGTTTATCGAGATTTCGGCGGATGACTCCCGGTTGTTCATCACAACCGCAAGCTTTTACTTAAATCATTAAGGTGACTTAGTGGACAAAGGTGAAAGTGTGATGAGAGAAAAGGAACGGATACAAACTAGCTGTATAAGTATATACGGACTTAAACCCAATCGAGAGGAAGGTGAAAGCCGTTACAAGCTTACAGGGCTAGCAATATGTAATCCGTTTTTTTAGTATAAATAAAAATGGTATCGGACTATGTCGTTACATGTTCGCAGAGCAATGTAAGCATTTGTAACGGCGACTAAACATGTGTGGAATCGTAGGATTTATTGGAGAACAAGATGCAAAGGAAATTTTATTAAAAGGTTTAGAAAAGCTAGAATATCGTGGATATGATTCAGCAGGTATTGCAGTACAAGCAGAGAACGGTGTTGTTGTATACAAAGAAAAAGGCCGTATTGCAAAACTTCGCGAAATCGTAGATGAGAACGTAGCAGCAAGCGTGGGAATCGGTCACACACGCTGGGCTACACATGGTGTTCCAAGCAAAGTAAACGCGCATCCGCATCAAAGTACATCAAAACGCTTTACACTAGTTCATAACGGTGTAATTGAAAACTATGAATTAGTGAAAAAAGAATATTTACAAGATGTAACGTTCGTAAGTGAAACTGATACAGAGATTATCGTACAGCTTATGGAACAACAAGTGAGCACAGGACTAAGTGTAGAAGAAGCGTTCCGTAATACGCTATCTCTTTTACATGGCTCTTATGCAATCGGATTACTTGATGCTGAAAATCCAAACATGGTTTATGTTGCTAAAAACAAAAGCCCGCTATTAGTAGGTGTTGGTGACAACTTTAATGTTGTGGCGAGCGACGCTATGGCGATGTTACAAGTTACAGATCAATTTATTGAGTTAATGGATAAAGAAATCGTAATCGTAACAAAAGAAAGTATTACAATTAAAAACTTACAAGGTGAAACGATTGAACGTGCACCGTTTACAGCGGAATTAGACGCAAGTGATATTGAAAAAGGAACGTATCCTCATTTCATGCTTAAAGAAATCGATGAGCAACCACTTGTAATCCGTAATATAATTCAAAAGTATCAAGATGAAAATGGCGAGATTGAATTGGATCAAGACATTCGCAATGCGATTTTAGATAGCGACCGTGTTTACATCATTGCATGTGGAACGAGTTATCATGCAGGTCTTGTTGGAAAACAATTTATCGAGAAGTTTGCAAAAATGCCAGTTGAAGTGCATGTAGCAAGTGAATTCTCTTATAACATGCCATTATTAACAGAAAGACCATTCTTCATTTACATTTCACAAAGTGGTGAAACAGCTGATAGCCGTGCAGTACTTGTACAAACAAATGAAATGGGTCATAAAGCATTAACGATTACAAACGTACCTGGTTCTACACTTTCTCGTGAAGCTGATTACACACTTCCGTTATACGCGGGACCAGAAATCGCAGTTGCATCAACGAAAGCTTACACAGCACAGCTTGCAGTACTTTCAATTTTAGCTGCGGACATTGCTAAAGCAAAAGGTGAAGTTCTTGATTTCGATTTAACACACGAATTAGGACTTGTAGCAAATGCAATGATAGAACTTTGTGATCAAAAAGAAGAAATGGACGCATTAGCAAAACAATTTTTAGCAACAACGCGTAACTGTTTCTTCATCGGACGTAGCGTAGACTTCTACGTAGGATTAGAAGGTGCGTTAAAGCTAAAAGAAATTTCTTACATCCAAGCAGAAGGATTTGCTGGAGGAGAATTAAAACACGGTACAATCGCCTTAATCGAAAACGGTACACCAGTTATCGCACTTGCTACACAAGAGCACGTAAACCTTGGAATTCGTGGTAACGTGAAAGAAGTAGTAGCACGTGGAGCTAACCCATGTATCATCTCAATGAAAGGCTTAGAAATGGAAGGTGACAGCTTCGTATTACCAGCTGTACACGAAGCACTAGCACCGCTAGTAGCAGTTATTCCATTCCAACTTATCTCATACTACGCAGCACTTCACCGCGAGTGTGACGTTGATAAGCCACGTAACTTAGCTAAGTCTGTTACGGTTGAGTAGGAGATTGGTAGGTTAATAAATATATGAATCGGTACCCCTTTAGATATGTTATCTAAAGGGGTATTTTTGTGCCGAAAAAGAACATCTGAATTTGGTAAGTGGACAGAATCCTACTAATTAAAATTTTACTTTATCGGATTTGGAATAGAACCACTTTTATTTATCTGAATTTTCCGTTATCATTTTAAGTATGCGTGAACAATTTTCTTTATTATAAAGAGAATAGACGATAGATTCATGATCATTACAAGGGGGCTTATTAATGAAAGTGAAAGCAAAAACAAAAACATATTTAAGTATAGAAGAGATTATTTCATTACCGGCCGTATCAAGTGCAAATATAAGTGATGATGGAAAAAACGTAGCATTTGTAAAGAAGACAGCTAGCTGGGAAGACAATGCGTATAGAAATCATGTATGGATATATGAGAAAGATAAAGGGCAGAGTTACCCACTAACAAATGGAGATATAGATAGTACACATCCATTATGGTCTCCAGATTCTAAGACTATTGCATACCTTAGCCCAGGCGATGACGGAGCTAATACAAATCAGATCTTTGTTAAGTCAATAGACGGTGGTAGTGAGGTTCAAATTACGGATGAGGAGGAAGGAGTTAATACATTCAAATGGGAGCCTACTGGTAAAGGCTTTTATTATATTGCACAGTCAAAAGAATGTGAGGAGATAAAGAAACGTAAGGAACGATATGGGGATTTCCACCATGTAGGTAAGGAACATCGGAATAATTGTTTATACTACATTGAGATAGAAAAGGTAATACAAAATGATAAAGAGGAACGCGAGATTAAAGGTGTTTATCAACTAACGGATAGTAAGGAGTTTTATATACATAACTTTGATATTTCAAATGATGGGAAAAAGGTTGTATGTATGGCTACACCAAGCTTAAACGATTATATGAATGGTGAGCTCTACATATTAGATGTTGAAGCTGGAGAACTACAAAAAATGAATATGGATAAGCTGTTAGGAGCGAGCGTCTGCTTTTCTCCTGAGGGTAGCAAAATATGTTACGCAGCAAGCATAAGAAAGAAGGATTACTATAGAAATCATATACAAGATAGTACATTAGAGATATATGATAGGAATACTGGAGAGGTAATTCAACCTTTAACAAATTTTGATAGTACGGTTATGCCGTTACGGTGGACGGCTAAAGGTATTTTAATTAGGTGGCAGGATAAAACGAATTACCGTATTGGATTGCTATGTGAGGATGGCACTGTGGAAATGTTAAGCGAAACAGTAGAAGGATTTATAATGGATGCCTCTATAACAAGGGATGGCAATCATATAACATATACTAAGGCTATAACAAATGAAACCTTTGAAATTTATTTGGATGATAAAAAAATAACGAATGAAAATAGCTTTTTCGAAAGCAAGCTTAAAAGTAACAGGGAAATCATCTCATGGGGAAGTAGTGATGGTCTTGAAATAGAAGGTGTTTTATCAACCCCAGTAGAGTTTGAGGCAAATAAAAAATATCCCTTATTAGTAGTAATCCATGGTGGTCCGAATTGGGCGTCCTTTCCGATATTTTCAGACTGCTTCAATGAGAAGTATCCGATTGAACAGTTTATAGAAAAAGGCTTTATCGTTTTAGAGCCAAACTATAGAGGAAGTTCTGGTTATGGTAATGAATTTTTAAAAGCAAACTATAGAAAACAAGGATTTGCTGATTATGATGATATTATATCTGGAGTGGATGCACTAGTTGAAAAAGGGATGGTAGATAAAGAGAGAGTAGGAGTTATGGGATGGAGTAACGGAGGATATATATCAGCTTTTTGTTCTACATGTAGCAGTAGATTTAAAGCTATTTCAGTTGGGGGCGGAATTACGAACTGGGGTACCCATTATGTAAATACAGATATCCCTTACTTTATTAGCATGTATTTAGGAAATACTCCATGGAATGATCCAGAGATATATAAGAAAACATCGCCAATGACATATATTAAATCAGCTTGTACGCCTACGTTAATTCAACATGGAGAAAAGGATGTAAGAATTCCAACTACAAATGCATATGAGCTATATGAGGGATTAAGAGAAATGGAAGTTGATACAGAATTAATTATATTTAAAGGAATGGCATATAGCTCGGATCAGCCAGGAATGAGAGTAGCTATTATGAGGCAGAACTTGATATGGTTTTCACACTATATTCTTGGAGAAAGCATGAAAGGTTTTCGTACTATATAATGGATATATGTACAGGGGTTTTTCATTGTAAACTGTATACAAACTATCATTGAAAAAATTTAAATGATTATAAGGAAACGTAATTCGGAGGATTAATATGACAGAGAATAAAAATGAGTTATCTGTAGAACAACGTGAAGAACTATTAAAAGCATTACAAGCTCGTTTTGAGAAAAACATGAACCGTCATGAAGGCCTTGCATGGGCTAAAGTTGAAGCAAAGCTAGCTACTAATACTGAAAAATTATGGTCAATTAACGAAATGGAAGTAACTGGCGGTGAGCCGGATGTTGTTGGTTATGATGAAGAGAAGGATGAGTATACTTTCTGTGATTGTTCAAAGGAAAGTCCTAAAGGCCGAAGAAGTCTTTGTTATGATCTTGAAGCGTTAGAGGCAAGAAAGAAACATAAACCAGAAAATAATGTTATTGATGTAGCGACTGCTATGGGCATTGAATTATTAACGGAAGAACAATATCGAGAGTTGCAACAACTTGGGGATTTCGATATGAAATCATCAAGCTGGGTACAAACGCCTTCAGATATTCGAGAACTCGGTGGTGCTCTATTTTGTGATTATCGCTTCGGACACGTTTTTGTGTACCACAATGGAGCAGACTCCTATTATGCTGCTAGAGGATTTCGCGGTTCGTTAAAAGTTTAAATTTGAAGTAAGTAAGAAAAAGAGCCTATACTTAGGCTCTTTTTCTTACTTATATTTTAAAAGTAAACTGTTACTACGCAGTTTTACTTAATTTATATGTTTCATGGTTGTTTTTACGGAAAAGTTTAGGGAAAACATAGCCATCTAATCCAATGCGTCCAGCGTTATGACCTGCAACTAAAATGAACATAGTCAGAATAAGTAGATTTGGGTTTACACTAACAGTTCCACTTAGTAAAAATGAAAGATTCATTATAATTCCAAAGAATGCAGCAGTTTTTGTTAATCCGCCTAAAATTAAACCTAGACCTACTAAAATTTCTCCCCATTGAACTAAAAAGCTAAATAGGTCTGCGTTTGGAAGAACAAAGTGTTGAAGGAAATCTGCCCACCAACTTTGTACGGCAGGGTGGTCACCTGATGCCTGAGCGATAGCGCCCTTTAGAAAACCACTTGCATCAAAAGATTGTCCGAAAACTTTACCTATCCCAGCAGCGAGCCATGCATATCCTATGTAAAAACGTAAAAATAATAATATGAAAGCAGCACGTTTATCAGTTCTTAAAAAATTGATAACCATTGAAATCCCTCCAATATTTTATTTACATGTTTATTATATATCCATTGTGAAAAGATTCACAATGGATAAAGTGTGAACAAAAATGGTGTTTTTATAAAATGAAAAAGGCATATAACAATCATATGTTATATGCCTTTTCTATTATATATTTAGTAATTTATTTAGGTAATGTAAATTTAGCTTTTTTACCTTGTGAAATATCTTTTGCTTCTTTATTTCTCATAGGTCCTAACTCAATCTCAAAGCTTTTGTCTTTCCAAATCTTTTCATACTGCTCTTGATCTAAAATATATACTTGTAGTAACTCTCCAGATGTTCCTGTTTTGACTGAAGCATTATAGTCGTAATTTAATAGCATACCTTCATTAAGCGTATATTGTGTACCATCATTCACTCTTAATGTAGAGCTTATAGGAGACAGTGAAACGTCTTGAGCATCTTTGTTATCAAGCTTGAATTTTACTGTTAATAGAACGAGACCGTTTTTAAAATTTGCAAAGCGTGGAGCTTCGACGGAATTTGGTGTGAATTGAGTGAATTGGTATCCGTCTAATGTAACATTAACAGCGCCTAATTCTTGGCTGTTATTAATACTTGATTTCTCTTTTAACATTTTTTTATCGCCCATGTTATTAGCTGTAGCTTTATCTTGGTAGAAAGTATTATCTGTTGCAACCTTTTCAGCACCTTGTTTGTTTAAACTTAATGAAAAGCTTCCAGGACTTCCGATTGGAGCATCAAATTTTCCTTTATTAGCTTGTGCGGTTGGGACTGTGACTGAGACTGTTGAGAGACTTGAAATTTTCGCTAAATCATCTTTTCCGAATGGATAAGCGATATAACCAGAAATAGTTTCTCCTGCTTTTACTAAGTAATCATTCGTTGGAGCAAGCTTAGTTGGGAGCTGATCTTCTTTTGGAATTAAATCTTTATAGTTACTATATACTTTTTGCGCACCAGTAAATGATATGTCTAGTGCTGGCATATAATAAATATCTTTAGCTGAACTATTTTTCACGCTGTAGTTCACAAGAATAACTCCGCCCTCTGTTTGACGATTAAACGGAATATCGAAGTTTGCATGGAATCCATTTAATTCAACTAATGTGTAACTATTCATTGATACTGAAACATCTTCAGCTTTATGGACTTGTGGTTCCTTATTTTCAAAAAGAACTTTTGTTTTACCACCTGTTTCTTTTTCCATATAGGAAATCAGCTTAGAGTAATCGCTTGAGCTAGTAGCTGTATTTTCAGGCTTTTTATCATCAGTTTTTTTATCTTCGGATTTTTTTTCTTCAGGTTTATTTTCCTTCGTTGTATCCGTTTTTTCTGTTTTGCTTTCTTTTGTTGTGTTTTCTTTTTGTTCTTTATTTGTCGTATCGCTTTGACCACAGCCAGTTATTACAAACGCTGCTACGATTACTGTAGAAAATAAAGAAAGTAATTTTTTTGACATGTTTCTTCCCCCTATTTGTTTAAAACTAGTTGAGTCTGTATAATCAGACCGTTTACAACTCTCACATTAGCCCCACATTTTATTATAAAAAATAAAGCCAGTATTTACCAGTGTTTTTCTGATTATTTTAATTATTTAGTTATTGTAATATATTAAAATTAGTGGAAGGCCGGCATGGAATATTGAATTTTATTTTTTTATCATTTGAAATATTACATCATATTGGTATGATAGAAATAGAGATATATGGAAAGGGGACAAGGACTCAATATGCGGATGAACTTGTAATGATTAGGAAACTAGATAGATCAATTTTTCTCTCATAAGTGAGGGTTTATTTAGCTATCTGTAAATCATTCAAGGACTGCATATTTGGCTTGTATATCCCTTTTGTAAGGATAATGTGTAGGGAAATTCATATCTCTTATATAAAGTATGCGTCCTTTAAATTGGAGGAGTATATGATGAATCAATTAAAAAATAAAATAGCAGTTGTTACAGGTGTAAGTCGTCTAGATGGTATAGGCGCAGCAATTTGTAAAGAATTAGCTGAAGCAGGATACGATATATTTTTTACCTATTGGACGGCGTACGATAAAGAGATGCCCTGGGGCGTTGATCAAAGTGAACAAATACAATTAAAAGAAGAGTTACTAAAAAGCGGTGTTAAAGTATCGAGTATGGAGTTAGATTTAACTCAGAATGATGCACCAAAAGAGCTTATAAATAAAGTTACTGAACAATTAGGGTACCCTCATATATTAATTAATAATGCAGCGTATTCTACGAATAATGATTTCTCTAATTTGACTGCTGAAGAATTAGATAAGCATTACATGGTAAATATTCGAGCGACTACGTTGTTAAGTAGTCAATTTGCCCGAGGGTTTGATAAGAAATCTGGTGGTAGAATTGTGAATATGACGTCGGGGCAATTTCAAGGGCCTATGGTTGGAGAACTGGCGTATGCAACAACGAAGGGAGCTATTGACGCTCTTACGAGTTCGTTGTCAGCCGAGGTAGCTCATTTAGGGATAACAGTGAATGCAATTAACCCAGGTCCAACTAGTACGGGATGGATGAATGAAGAGATAAAGCAAGGGTTAAAGCCGATGTTTCCTTTTGGTAGAATTGGTGAGCCAAGGGATGCAGCAAGACTTATTAAGTTTTTAGTAAGTGAAGAAGCAGAATGGATTACTGGACAAGTTATTCATTCTGAAGGTGGGTTTAAAAGGTAAAAAGAAGGTATCTCACCAGGGTGAGATACCTTCTTTTTTAATCTTTCTTCAATCTTCTTGCAACACCATTTCCTAAAGACTGTAGCCCTTGAACGAGGACAATTAAAATAAAGACTGTTGCATACATTACTTCAGGTTCGTAGCGTAAGTGTCCGAATCGATATGCTAAATCACCAAGACCGCCAGCACCTACAAGTCCAGCCATTGCTGTTGCACCAATTAGGCCGATTGTTGCAATTGTTAAGCCGAGTACAAGGGAGGGACGAGCTTCTTTCACCATAACGTGCCAAATAATTTTTATAGTAGAAACGCCCATCGCTTGGTAAGCTTCAATAACTCCACGATCCACTTCTAATAAAGCTGTCTCCATTAATCGTGCAATATAAGGAGCTGTGAATACGACAAGTGGTACGATAACACCTTGCACACCAATAGATGTTCCCATTAGAAACTTTGTAAAAGGTAAAATGAAGAATAATAGAATGATAAATGGAAGAGAGCGAATGATATTAATAATTGTATTAAGAATTGGATAAATGATTTTATTTTCGTGCTGTCCACCAGGTCTCGTTAAAACAAGTGTAACGCCAAGTGGTAATGCAATAAGGATAGAGATGAATAGTGAAATAGATGTCATTTGAAATGTTTGAATGGTTGCTTCCCATATGACTTTACCCCATTCATCCAAAAAGGACTTGTTTCCCATAATCTGTTCTACCTCCTTCTACGATGATCCCTTGCTCTTGTAAAAATGATAAAGCGCGGGCTACTTCATTTTTTTCCCCCTGCATATGAATGATTAGTTTCCCGTATGCTTCATGTTTTAACTGCGTAATATTACCGGATAAAATATTCGGATACACTTGAAAACGTTTTGTAGCAACAGCTAATGCTGGCTCTCCTGAAGCATTACCTATAAAGGAGAGAGTTACAATTTCACCGGTAGTTTGTAGTTCTTTTTGTACTTCTTCTGGAATCTTCGCTGCAAATGCACTATTTACGAATTTCTTCGTTGTTACATGTTGTGGATTTGTGAAGATATCCTTCACGGTCCCGCTCTCGACTACTGCTCCATGTTCCATAACAGCAACTCGGTCACATATACGCTGGATGACATTCATTTCATGTGTAATTAATAAAATTGTAATCCCGATTTCTTCATTAATCTTTAGTAATAGGTCAAGAATAGAATCTGTTGTTTCTGGGTCTAAAGCACTCGTTGCTTCGTCGCTTAATAATACTTCAGGTTCATGTGATAGTGCACGTGCAATTGCAACACGCTGCTTTTGGCCACCAGAAAGTTCACTCGGATAGGCATCTTTTCGATTAAAAAGATCGACAATACGTAAATACTTTTCTACCCTTTTTTCAATTTCATTTTTGGGAAGACCAGATAGACGTAACGGTAATGCGATATTTTCATAAACTGTCACAGTTTTAAGTAAGTTGAATCCTTGAAAAATCATCCCGATTTTTTGTCTCGATTTTGCTAGTTCTTTTGCTGATAAAGTTGTTAAGTCTTGGCCGTTTACAATGATATTTCCTGTCGTTGGTTTTTCTAATAAATTTACACATCGAATTAATGTACTTTTACCAGCGCCACTATATCCAATGATTCCAAATACTTCGCCCTTTTTTACTTGAAGGGAAGTAGACTTAAGAGCTTCTACATTCCCTTTTTTTGTTGTAAATACTTTGGATACATTTTTTAATTTAATCATTATCGTCAGCTCCTACCAAGACGGTAAAACAGAACCATCAAATTTTTTCTCGATAAATTCTTTTACTTCTTTAGATTGATAAGCTTTCTTTAATTTATTTACAACAGCATCATCTTTATTTTCAGTACGAACAACGACCCAGTTCACATATGGTGAATCTTTTCCTTCACGGAAGATGGAATCTTTCGCAGGGCTTAATTTTGCACCTAATGCAAAGTTTGTATTAATTGCAGCTGCTTTCACTTCACTTAGTTGTGTTGGTAATTGAGATGCCTCTAATTCAACAATCTTTAAATTTTTTGGGTTTTCAATTACATCTTTCGCAGTCGCTTTTTCTGTCGCCTTTGGATCTACTTTTAAAACTCCTGCTTTTTCAAATAGCTTTAAAGCTCGAAGTTCATTCGTTGGATCATTTGGTACAGCGATTGCGTCGCCCTCTTTTAAGTCTTTTACATCCTTTAAGCTTTTAGAATATACGCCCATAGGGAATGTTACTGTTGAAAATACTTCCGTCAACTTCATATTGCGCTCAGCTTTAAATACGTCTAAATATGATTTCGTTTGATAGCTATTTACATCGAGGCTTTTTTCATCTAAAGATACGTTTGGTGCTACATAATCATTAAATACTTTTACATCGATTTTGAGTCCGTCTTTCGCTGCCACTTCTTTTACCTTTTCAAAAATTTGTTCATGAGGTCCGCCAGTTACACCGACAGTAATCTTTTTCTCATCTAATGCTTTTACCTCTTTATCAGAATTAGCACCACATGCACCTAGCAATAATACCGCTCCACTTACAATGCTCAATAATACTTTTTTCATCTATAATTCCCCCTCCATATACGTTCCAAAATAAAAAGCACCTCTCAAAAATAAGAGAGGTGCCGAATAGACAAAATAGGTTCCTCTCTTATCTTCCAAAACGAAAACTCGTTTTGCAGGAATTAGCACCTTAGCTTATACGTTATAAGCTCGGTTGCCGGGCATCATCGGGCCAGTCCCTCCGCCACTCTTGATAAGAGTTTGTGTATGTAGTTTTTTAATATGGTACTAATAGTAAATCTTACAAAAAGAATTGTCAATGTTATTTTCTGAATATATTTTATTTTAAGGTAATCGAAATATTACCTTTCTTATGTCCCTTTTCCACATACATATGAGCTTCAGCAATTTCTTCTAATCGGTAGGTTCTATCAATAACAGGCTTTAAATGTTCTGTTTCAGTTAGTTCTTTTAGTAGAATCATATCCTCTTTACTTACCTTCGCCATCATTCCATTAACAGATACATATTTTCCATTGGGTGTTAATGTATTTGTGCAAAGGGATTTTTTATACTTCCCAACTGCATCAAATATAATATCGTAGCGCTCGCGCCGCTTAGTAAAGTCTTCTTTCGTATAATCAATTACTGTATCAGCTCCTAAAGATTGAACGAGTTCAAAATTTGAATTACTACAAACAGCCGTAACGGTTGCACCGAAATATTTAGCAAGTTGTACAGCAGCTGTTCCTACTGATCCTGAGGCACCATATATGAGCACTTGTTTCCCTTTTTTTATACGACCCTTTCGAAGGAAATGCAATGCTGAAGTTCCACCAAAAGGAATAACTGCCGCTTCTTCATACGTCACATTGGTAGGTTTTAATGTTATTAATCCACTTTCATGTAAGCATGTGTACTCGGCATAACCACCGAGGTTTAGTTCTGTTAATGCAAAGATTGGATCGCCTTTTTTAAATTGGGTTACATCTGTTCCTATTTCTTCGATTTCACCGGATAACTCTACGCCGAGTATAGGTTTTCTCGGTTTTCTGAAACCTAATATGATTCGCATAGGAACCCAAAATAAGAGGGGACTATTAAAACCGCGTATTCTACAATCTCCAGTTGATACACTTGTTGCGTGAATTTTAACTAATACTTCGTTCTTTTTAGGTGTAGGTTTCTCTATATTTCGAAGCTGAAGAACGTTAGGTGGTCCATACTTTGTGCAAATGATCGCCTTCATAATGACCTCCTGAAATGAGTTGTTGTTATTTATATCATATTTAAAATCTTCATTAAACATGTCGCTATATAGCGAATATAGATTAAAAATTGTATAGATTTCATAGGAAAAGAGGTGATATTATTTTGGGAAAGGGGGCGACATTATGAAAAAAATTATTTTTATTTCAAGTTTAGTGTTTGCAATCAGTCTAGGGGTAGGGTGTAGCAATGAGAAAACAACAAAAACTGATGAACCGAAAAAAGAAGCCATGCAGAAAGAAAAAGAATTAGCAGCGAAGGATGTTTTCAAGAAAACGAACGAAGCTTTTAAGAATGAAGAAAATGTAACGATGACATATGATGTAGAGATAAAAGCTGAAGGAACAGAGATGAATATATTAAAGGCTAAGATGCAATTAGAGCCAAAGACAAAGAATTCTCGTTCTGAAATGAATATTTCTGGTACAGATGTTGTAGTGTATACTGTGGATGGTAAAGTTGCTGGTGAAGTGAAAAACCCTAATACAGGAGAAGTTATAACCGTACCAGAGGAGCAATTAAACGCTGGTGGAATGAAAGCGACTCAGGATATTATAGATAAGTTAGAAGTACCAGCAGTAGTTTTAGATAAAATGAAGATGGAGAAAAGTGGAGATAAATATAAACTGAAATTTACATTAAAAGGGCAAGAAACAGAAAGTATGTTAACTAGCATGGATGAGACGCAGAAGAAAATGTTACAAGCACAAAATGCGAAGATAGAAGAAGTGGATGCAGAATATATCATTACAAAAGATTTTAAATATGAATCAGCAAAGATAGACATGATTATGAGTAGTAACGGCAAGGATAAAGCACACATTATTACGAACGCAAAGTATACGTCGTACGAAAAGTTTGATCCAATACAACTGCCAGCAGCAAAGTAACAGTTTTGATGAGGGGGGACCTAAAATAAGGGCCCCCTTTTTGTATACTTTCTTCTTAGGAAAATAGGTACAATATGAAGAGGAAAAACTGTAGAAGAGGAGAGTGTCATTTGAAAAAAAGAAAGATAGCGGTGGTCATTGTAGCTTATACAGTGTTGCTTGCAACATCTGTAAATACATATAAAGAGCAACTAAATCATCCCATTGTGAGTGATGTAGGAAAGTTACTTCCAACGAAAATTAAACGTGTTGAAGATGCTGAGGATGAAGGTTCATTAAAACAGGTCGTGCAAGATGCGAATGTTTCTGGAGAGAAGATTTCTATTGCAGGTATGCAGCATAGCCAAGGCGGTCAGACGTATTATCCAAACGGTACGATGCTTGATATGAAAGGGTATAATAAAATATTAGAATTCGATGCGGAGAAGAAGAGGATTAGGGTGCAAAGTGGTGTCACATGGAATGACATTCAAAAGAAAATCAATCCATATGGTCTTGCGGTTCAAGTGATGCAATCTCAAAATATTTTTACTGTTGGTGGTTCATTAAGTGTAAATGTACATGGGCGTGATATTCGTCATGAAGCATTGATTGATACAGTAGAGTCGTTTAGGTTGTTAATGGCAGATGGTAAGGTGCGTAATGTAAGTAGAGAAGAAAATGCGAATCTGTTTCCGTATGTAATTGGGGGATATGGATTGTTTGGCGTGATTTTAGATGTGACGCTAAAGTTAACAGATGATGAATTGTATGAAGAGCATACGAAGGTACTAGATTATAAAGAGTACTCTTCATATTTTAAGAATAAAGTGCGAAGGGAAGAGAATATACGCATGCATTTAGCACGTATTTCTGTTGCCCCACATTCATTTTTAAAAGAAATGTATGTGACAGATTATGTATTAGCAAAAGATCAGCAGAGGTTGAAAGAATACAGCAAATTAAAAGAAGAAAATATTATAGCTGCGCCAAAGTTTTTACTTGGTTTATCACGCTATAGTGATTGGGGAAAGGATACGTTTTGGGATATACAAAGAAGTTATTTTGAACGTACAAATGGTAAGTACGAAACACGAAATAATGTAATGAGGTCGGATAGTGCCTTTATGGAATATGATAATCCAAACTTGACCGAGATTTTACAGGAGTATTTCGTACCAATAGATAGTTTTGCAGCGTATATAGATGACTTGCGAAGTGTTTTGAATGAAGAGGAATTAAACCTTCTTAACATTACCATCCGCTATGTAGAAAAGAATGAAAATGCGGTACTATCTTATGCGAAAGATGATATGTTTGCGCTTGTGCTTTTAATTAATCAAGGGCGCTCAGAGGATGAAATAAAGAAAACAAAAGCGGTCATTCAGAAGATGATTGATGTTACTTTGAAGCATAATGGAAGTTATTATTTACCTTATTATTCTTATCCAGAAAAGGAGCAACTAAAGAAAGCATATCCTCGCATAGAAGAGTTCCTTCAGAAGAAGAAGGAAGTAGACCCAGAGGAACGGTTTGTGAATTTATTTTATAAGGAGTATAGCAAATGACATATAGAAGATTTGTAGCATCACAAAGCATAATTATGATGGCGGGAAGTATGGTATTTCCTTTTTACATTCTATTGCTTCGGAATGTTGGGAATAGCTTCTCGCAGTTTGGCTGGGCGTATGGCTTATTTGCCCTAACTTCAGCACTTGTATATCCGGTAGTAGGAAAGGTGTCTGATCGAGTAGGTGATCAGAAATTATTAATTATATATGCTTGGTCCATGGCAATATTAATGCTTTGTTTCCCGATTGCCACGGAAGTTTGGCATGTGTACATTCTTCAAATTTTAATGGGGGTTTTAGGTGCTGTGCAGCGTAATACGGAGAAGACATCGTTAGCGCGAAAAGTTGTGCAAAAAAATGCTGGTTATGAGATTGGAAAATATCATGTGTGGACATCGATTGGAGGAGCAGTAGCAATTATTGCAACGGGATATTTAGTAGATTTCTTTACGATTGGTACGATTTTTTATATTGCATCTATTTTATATGTAGTAAGCGGAGTTGTATTAAGTAGTAAAAAAATATAATCATTCCCATTTTTACCTGAATACCCTTTATTTGTTATACTAAAAGGGAAGACAAAAGAAAAGGGGACATTGCCTTTGATGAAATTTTTGATTTTAGCTATTCTCACTTTGTTTTTGATTCCATGGACGAGAAGCGGTAGTAAACTTCGAGCAGTGGATAAGAAGGGGGATGAGAAGGTTGTAAAGGGTAAGAAATCATCCATTTTAGTTATTCCTGTTTTATTTTGGATAGGTATTGTAATCTATGAATATTTTTGGCTAATTGATGATCGAGCAGATTCGATTCTTACCCATTATTCTGTTGCAGTAGCAATTTTAATTGGGCTTGTTTTATTTTCACAAGATCAAATAGGGAAATTAGAAGGTACGTTAAAAGGACTTCTAATGTTTGTTTTACTCGCAAGTTACGGTTATTTTGGTTATTTGCACGATATAGTAATCTCGCAAAAGAAATATGATTCTGTTGTAAAGGTAGAGAAAGATATTTCAGAGCCATTTACTGAAAATGATCAGCCGTTTACAGTGCCGCCAAAGACAGCGGAGAATAAAATGAAAAAAGTATTTGGGGACATTCCGAAAGTGGCTTATTTTGAGCTAGGAGAATTAACACCACAAATGGTAAATGGTGAGGCTTTATATGTAGCACCAATTGAAGTTTCAGGATTTTTTAAAGCACGTAAAGCTGAGACAATTCCAGGGTACGTAACGATGTCAGGTACGAATCCTGATGCGGAAGCGAAACTGCATCTCGGTTATAAAATGAAATATGTGCCAAGCATGTTTTTTGGTAATAAATTAGAACGTGTCGTTCGAAAAGCAGAACCGGATTTGATTTTTAAAGGGAAACCTAAATTCGAAGTTGATGATAAAGGAAAACCGTATTATACAATGACGTATGGTGAATTTATCTCAGGAAGATCTGGATTTGAGGTAGAGGGCGTTGTAGTAGTAGATGCACAAACAGGTGAAGTGAAAAGATACGATAAAGGAAAGGCACCTAAATTTGTTGATGGTGTATTAAATCATGAGACCGCATCTACATTAAATACGTATTTCGGTAAATATATTCACGGGTTTTGGAATACAAAATTCTCGCAAACGGATATGAAGATTCCGACTGAGTGGGGAACGAAAGAAGGAGTTACACCAATTTTCGGTAAGGATGGAACGTTATATTACTTTACTGATTTCACCTCTCCGAAAGAGGGAGTAGATTCTGCACTAGGTTATTCGCTTATCGATGCGCGTACAGGTAAGTTGTATTACTATAACGGAAAAGAAGTGAAGGGAATTATGGATGGTTCAGCTGCTTCGGAAGTAGTGGATAATTCCTTTAAGAGAGAGAAATGGCATGGAACGATGCCGGTTATTTATAACGTGTATGGTAAACCTTCTTGGATTGTACCTGTTATTGATGACGGGGGATTAGTACGTGCTCATACAGTTATCTATGCTTCTAATGCAAAAATATTTGCAACAGGTTCGACGCAAAAAGAAGCGCTTGAGAATTATAAAAATGCGCTGAGCGGAAGTGGAGATTCATTTAGACCAACTTCAAGTGGTAAAGAGGCACAAAAAGAAGGCGTTGTACAACGTGTATATAAAGAAAAATCAGGTGAAAATACAATTGTGTACGTACTGTTAGAAAATGAACAAAAAGTATTTATGATACCTGCGAAGAAATTCCCATATGCTATGTTTACAGAAGTGGGAGATCCAATTCAAATCACGTATTTAGATACAGGAGAGGCGATGTCTTCCGTATCTAAATTTGCAAATAGTAATTTGAAAAAGTAAAGCGATAGAAATTCTATCGCTTTTTTTTACAGCATGAAACAGGAAAATGCACTATACTTGACGTATGTTTATGTTGTAACTATAATTGTTACGATTCAGTAGTTATAGGAAAGGGTGAACGGAAAAAGTGAATGGAATTAATCAAGAAATATATAAACCTGTAAAGACAAATAGGTTATGGATGATTCTTGTACTAGGGACACTTACGGCGATTGGGCCATTATCTATTGATATGTATTTGCCTTCTTTACCGAAATTAACGGATGATTTACAGACAGGTGCATCCCTTGCGCAGCTTACTTTAACAGCTTGTTTACTTGGGCTTTCAGTTGGACAATTATTTGTCGGTTCAATTAGTGATATTTACGGAAGGCGCAAACCTCTTATTATTGCTCTTATTATTTATGTTGCTTCTTCTTTACTTTGTGCTATTGCGCCATCTATTTGGAGTTTAGTGTTATTACGCTTCTTACAAGGAGCTTCAGGGTCAGCTGGGATTGTTATATCACGTGCAATGGTACGTGACATGTATTCAGGTTCTGAAATGACGAAGTTTTTCTCACTGCTCATGTTAGTAAACGGAGCGGCGCCTATTTTGGCACCGATTATTGGAGGACAATTGCTACAGTTTACAACATGGCGCGGTGTTTTCATCGTTCTTGGAGCAATTAGTGTATTAATGTTAATATCAGCTACTTTCGTATTACGTGAAACATTACCTCTTGAAGAAAGAGAAACAGGTGGATTGTCAGGAACGTTGGCGACGTATGGAAAACTGTTAAAGGATCGTCTGTTTATGGGATATGCATTGTCACAAGGGCTAGTAACGGCGGCAATGTTTGCGTACATTTCAGGCTCACCATTTGTGTTGCAAAACATATATGGAGCGTCACCACAGCAATTTAGTTTATTCTTTGCGATTAACGGTATCGGTATTATTATTGCTAGTCAGGTAACGGGTCGTTTAGCAGGGAAAGTGAATGAGAAGACATTATTTGTTGCTGGTATTATTATCGCAGCTGTTGGTGGCCTATCTTTATTACTGACAATCGTACTAGGAATAGGTTTAATTGGTGTTTTATGTTCATTATTCCTTGTTGTATCAAGTGTTGGGGTTGTCTCAACAACTGGGTTCTCGTTAGCGATGAGAAATCAGAAACAAGCTGCAGGAACAGCGTCGGCCTTATTAGGGTTATTACAGTTCATTTCAGGAGCACTTGTTGCACCGTTAGTAGGTATTGGTGGAAGCAACACCGCATTACCGATGGGTGTTGTAATAGCTCTTTGTGAAATTGGTGCTGTTTTATGTTATCTATTTATGGCCAGAAGAAGTGAGAAGCAGTTTGAACTGCAACAAAGACAAAATTTAGAGGCTTAATTTATAAAAAGGAGCTGATTCAAACGTGTGTTGAATCAGCTCTTTTTTCATTTCTTTGAAATGACTTATACAGTGTTGTAAGGTGATGCAAAAGTTATTTGCTTGAACTACTCACCACTTAACGTCCTTACGGACTGTTTGAAGTGGGAGATTCCTAAGTACAGAAGCCTAGTGGCTTCTAATTCATTTCCCACCTACTCGCTGGGCTACGTCCTTCACGATCCTTGAGGAAGGAGTCTTCTTGGCTAAATTGATAAAGTGACGATACTGTGACAAAAATGTTGGTGTGTATATTAAGATATCGTCTTAAGTGTAAAAAGTAGGGTGTTCTCGGTATAATAAAAAGTGGAGATAAAAGAAACTATAATGAGTAATAGCTGTAGATAAAAGGAGAAGAAGAGATGAAGAAGGTTTTGGGTATTGCTGTAATGGGAAGTATGCTCCTTCTAGCAGGGTGTAATGGAAATAAAGATACGAAAGAACCGAAAGAAAAGGTGGAGCAATCTACTGAACAAACAGAAGAGATAAAAGAATACCTTGCAGTACATGAAAAATACGATATAAAAATAAATAAAGAAATTAATAAAGCACTGCAGTTATTTGAAGTAGCAAAAGAAAAGGGCGGTAAGGAAATAACGAATGCTACATATAAAGAGGATGTGCAAAAGGTAACAACGAGCATGTTAGAAGATATCGATAATATACGTAAAGAAATTCGTGTTCCAAAGTCGAAAGAGCAAGAACATGAGGTATACGCTGGTTTCCTGAATGAATCGGAACAAGCGATGAAAAAATTACAGAAGTTAGCTAAAGAAGAAGATTCATCGTTGATTCGTGATATAGAAATTAACTTTGCAACAGCATCGACATACTATAAACGTTTTCAAGCAGAAACGAAAAAATAACCTTGCACATGCAAGGTTATTTTTTCTTCTTACCGTCTCAGTCTTCCTCCTCGGATACTAATACTTGCTGCTCTTCATGAAATATAGAAATGGTTTGCCAGGTAATAGTATCGAATGG
Source organism: Bacillus sp. 3G2 (assembly GCF_044324725.1). Taxonomy (NCBI): domain Bacteria; kingdom Bacillati; phylum Bacillota; class Bacilli; order Caryophanales; family Bacillaceae; genus Bacillus; species Bacillus sp. 3G2. The sequence continues at coordinate 182,118 of NZ_CP172246.1, forward strand.
AGTATAAAAAGTTTGTAGAAGCCGAGGATGACAAGTAGAACGATTGTTAATGGTAATTCCGATAAAAGGGTTAAAAACTGATTTTTCTAAATATATCCAATTTGATTGACTTTTCATTTTTTCAGAATTATAATTCGAAATATACAATTTGAACCAAATAATAATATAGCAATTTACTTATCCAGAGAGGTAGAGGGACTGGCCCTATGACACCTCAGCAGCGGGTTCTGTAACAGGAACACCGTGCTAATTCCAGCAAGCAAGTCTTGAAAGATAAGTGATGGGCCTTCATTTATTAAGCCTTGATCTTATTTTTTAAGATCAAGGCTTTTTGTATTTTAAGAAGCAGAAAAGTAATGGGAACAAATATGTCAATAAAACAAAGTAAATTCATTTGTTTAGGGGGTTATTGGAGTGTATGTTGTTAAAAAACTATCAGTTATGGTGTTTACACTATGGATTATTACGACAGTAACATTTTTGATTATGCACATTATTCCGGGGGATCCATTTTCATCGGATGCAAAGATCTTTCCGGCAGAAGTTGTGCAGAATATGAGAGCGAAGTATCACCTTGATGAACCGTTATGGAATCAATATGTTGCTTATTTAGACGGTGTAGTTCATTTTGATTTTGGTGAATCCGTTCAATCGACGGGGCAAGGCGTATCAGAAATTATAACGACAGGGTTTGGCCCGTCAGCGATTATTGGTTTACAAGCACTTGTTATTTCATTATTAGTCGGAATTGCAGCAGGTACATTTGCAGCTCTATATCATGGAAAAGTAATTGATTATAGCGTGAGTTTGTTGGCAATTCTTGGTATTTCTATTCCAAGTTTTATTCTAGCACCACTATTTATACAAGTATTTGCTATACAGTTTGAATTGTTACCAGTTGCATCTTGGGGCACATTTGAACATACGGTATTGCCATCCTTCGCATTAGCATTAGGGCCAATCGCGGTTATTACAAGGTTTGTTCGCTCTAATATGATTGAAGTATTGCAGAGTGATTATATTAAATTAGCAAGAGCGAAAGGTATACCAATTAAGAAGATTATTATAAGACATGCCCTTCGAAATGCAATTGTGCCAGTGCTTACATTTGTTGGGCCATTAATGGCTGGGCTTTTAACAGGGACGTTCATCATTGAAAAGATTTTTGCAATTCCTGGTCTCGGAAAATATTTTGTAGATAGTATTTTTAACCGGGATTATCCGGTCATTATGGGAACAACAATTTTCTATAGTGCATTATTAATTTCTTGTATTTTCATTACAGATATTATTCACCGTATTGTTGATCCGCGTATTCGTTCTATTACGTAAGGAGGGAGGACATTTAAATGGGAGCTTATGAAATCAATAAAGAGCTATTAACGAATGAAGAGAAAAAAGAATTAACGATAAATAAAGAGCAACAAACAATTAGCCGAAAAAAAGAAGTGTTTCGTAAGTTTGTATCAAATCCAATCGCAGTTCTAGGAACAGTGACATTGTTACTCATTATTATTTTTTCTCTTATCGGTGAGAGTTTAACTCCTTTCACTGCGAGTGAACAAGTAAAAGAGGCGACAAATTTACCTCCAAGTAGTGAGCATTGGTTTGGAACAGATGATTTAGGAAGAGACATATGGGCACGTACTTGGGCTGGTGGGAAAATTTCATTAGTAGTTGGATTAGTAGCGGCCGTTCTTGATATAGGACTTGGTGTACTGATTGGGGGATTTAGTGGCTATGTGAGAGGGCGTAATCGCCTTGGAACATTGATTGATGAGTGGATTGTACGAGGAATTGAAGTATTATACGGTATCCCATACTTATTAATTGTCATTTTACTACTAATCATTATGAAACCAGGACTTTTTACAATCATTATTGCCCTTGCATTAACAGGATGGATTGGTATGGCACGTCTCGTTAGGGCGCAAGTCTTATCTTTAAAACAAAGGGAATTTGTTATTGCAGCAGAGCGATTAGGTACATCGCATATGAAGATTATATACGGACATATCATTCCAAATTTAACAGGCATTATTATCGTAAATTTATCATTTACAATTCCAGCAGCTATTTTCTCAGAATCATTTTTAAGCTTTATCGGACTCGGGGTACAGTCACCAGCAGCAAGCTGGGGGACGATGACAAATGACGCGCTCGGGACACTATTAAGCGGGGAATGGTGGCAACTCTTCTTCCCATCGCTGATGATTGCGCTCATTATGTTCGCATTTAATGCAATTGGTGATGGTTTACAAGATGCAATTGATCCAAAAATCGTAAAACGGAATCGAAAGGAGAAAAAACATGGGACAGCTTTTATCTTTAGAAAACGTAACGTTGGCCGTTGAAAAAGAGAATAGTAAGCAAGCAATTGTGAAGCATGTTTCCTTTTCTATTAACGAAGGTGAAATTGTTGCACTTGTAGGAGAGAGTGGTTCAGGGAAAAGCGTTACAGCACAATCTATTATTGGACTAAATCAAGAGTCTATTCATATCGACGATGGAAGTATCTCTTTCCAATCTCAAGGATTAACGAATTTACAAGAATCAGAGTGGAATCAAATTCGAGGGAAAGATATTTCGTTTATCTTTCAAGACCCTTTGTCCTCTTTAAATCCGACGATGAAGGTAGGAAGACAAATCACAGAAGTGATTTTGCAACATGAAAAGAAGTCAAAGAAAGAGGCGAAAGAAATTGCAATTAACTTATTAAATGATTTAGGAATATATGAAGCAGAGAAACGTTTTGAACAGTACCCACATCAATTAAGCGGAGGAATGAGGCAGCGTATTTGTTTAGCGATTGCGTTTGCTTGTCACCCAAAGCTCGTTATTGCAGATGAGCCTACAACTGCATTAGATGTAACGATTCAAAAACAAATTATGGGGTTATTAAAAGAGCGAAAAGAAAAACAAAATACGAGTATTTTATTAATTACACATGATCTGGCACTTGTACGTGAAGTAGCAGATCGAGTAGTTGTGATGTACGGGGGACGTGTTGTTGAAAAAGGAACGATACAAGAAGTAATAGGTTCACCGAAGCACCCATATACGAAAAGTTTATTGCAAGCCATTCCGAATATGGATGATTCTGAAAAGGTACTTAGGGCTATTGAGGGAACAACACCATCAATTGAAACGTTAAATAGCTTTGGGTGCCCATTTGTAAATAGATGCCCAGTAGCAATAAAAGAATGTATTCATCGTTTCCCTGATAGAACATCGTATTCTGAGGAACACAGTTCACATTGTTGGCAACATGTTCTAGAGCATGACCAAGCGAAATCAAAAGAGAAGGTGAATGCCTCATGACGACAGATTTAATTACTGTAAAGCAAGTAACGAAAACGTATGGAAGTAAAAAGAAAGAAATAGCGGCATTAAAAGATATATCACTTTCTATCCCGAAAGGAACGACGCTTGGGATTATTGGAGAAAGTGGTTCAGGAAAAACAACACTTGGTAAGCTCATAGCTGGGATCGAGAGCCCAACGTCCGGTGAAATTGATTATAACGGTCAAGTTGTTCACAAGTTGAAGTCAGCTCATAAACGGGATTTCTTGCAGAGAGTACAGTTCATTTTTCAAGATTCAACAGCTGCATTAAACCCGCGCTGGAAAGTACGCGATAGCGTAACAGAAGGATATATTTCATTCGGTTTAGGTGATAAGGGATTGAAAGATAAAGTCGCAGGTGATGCGTTAGAACGTGTTGGCTTAGATAGACGATATATCGATCGATACCCACATGAATTTAGCGGAGGGCAACGTCAACGAATCGCTATTGCAAGGGCATTATTATGTGAACCAGAAGTATTGATCCTTGATGAACCAATCTCGGCATTAGATGTTTCACTTCAAATCCAAATTGTGCACTTGTTGCAAAAGATTCAAAAGGAGCAGGGCTATACATATTTATTTATCGCACATGATTTACCGATGGTTCACTATTTATGTGAAAAAGTGGCTGTCTTATATAAAGGAGAACTTGTTGAATTTGGAAATACGGACGAAGTGTTCCGTAATCCACAACATTCTTATACAAAAACATTATTAGCATCAACACCAAAAATTTCAGGTTAAAGGGGAATGGAAGATGAAGAAGTTTTTATTATTTGTCATTATGACCGTATTAGCAATTACTTCTGTCGCTTGCGGTAAGAAAGATACTTCAAAAGCAAGTGCTAGTAAAGGAGACCGTTTTGTAACGAATCTTGGTAGTGATCCTTACACGTTAGATTCAGCGATTTCAACAGATAATAACTCTAATTATGTAATTGAGCACTTATTTGCAACTTTGTATAGACAGACGAGTGATGGGAAATTTGAAAAGGATTTAGTAGAGAAAGAGGAAGCAGGGGCAGATGGAAAAGAGTATACATTCTATTTGAAAAAAGGATTGAAATGGTCTGATGGTTCTCCATTAACAGCAAAAGACTTTGAATTCGCTTGGAAGAGAATATTAAATCCTAAAACGGGTTCTATGAATGCAACAGAACTATATTTCATTAAAGGTGGAGAAGCATTTAATACGGGGAAAGGTGCAGAAGATGCAGTAGGAATTCAAGCGGTAGACGATGTAACTCTAAAGCTACAATTTGAACATCCAGTAACATCTATTAAACGAACATTATCTCAGTCGTTATATATTCCACTTAATAAAAAATCTATTGATGAAAAAGGTAAACTAAAGGTAGATCCAAAAGAATTAATTACCAACGGTCCTTTTACATTGAAAGAATGGAAACATAATCAATCGATTATTTTAGAAAAAAATAAAGAGTTTCATGATAAAAAAGTAGCATCAAAAGAAATTGAATTCCGTATTATTCCTGAAGGTAAAACAGCGTATCAATTATACAAATCTGGAGAATTAGATTTACTATCTCACATACCTACAGATTTAGTTGAAAAGGAACAAAACAATAAAGAGTTTAAAAAAATGCAAGACTACTCAACTCATATTTACTCATTTAATTCAGAAAAGCCACCATTTACAAATGCGAAAATTCGTAAAGCTTTTGCAATAGCTGTAGATCGTAAGTTTATCGTAGAGAAAATATTAAAGAATAATGCAAAAGAAGCATATGGATTTGTACCAGAAGGAGCAAAAACAGAAAGTGGTCGCGACTTCCGTAAAGAGAAAGGTGACTATTTTAAATATGATCCTGCAGTAGCTAAGACGTTATTAGAAGAAGGAATGAAAGAAGAGGGATGGACTACTCTTCCAGAAGTAACAGTGAAATATTCAGATAAGAAGAAAATAGCTGAAACACTTCAAGAAATGTTTAAGAAAAATCTTGGGGTAGATGTGAAAATAGAAGGTAAAGAGTGGAAAAGTTATATCGATATGTACAAACAAAGTGACTTCCAAATTGCATATATGGGATGGGGAGGATCTACATTAGATCCAGCTGCTCAATTGGAAATTTATGCAGGTGATGGTCCAAATAACTATGCGAAATGGTTTAATAAAGACTTTGATAATTTAATTAATCAAGCAAAATTAGAACAAGATGAAAATAAACGCTTTGACTTATTACATCAAGCAGAAGATATTATGTTTACAGAGTATCCTTTAATCCCACTTGTATTCCCGACAGATTCTTATTTACAAAAATCATCTGTATCTGGATTAGAATACTACGTAGGATCTCAACCGAGCTTACGATATGCTAAGAAATAAAATAAAGAAGTAGGCAACCGCCTACTTCTTTATTTTATTTCTCTTTTATATTCTTTTTTCGTTCCATCAGAGAAGACAACTTCTAAATCGAACTTTTGGTAGTCTTTATCAAGCTTGAACACGTTTACTACTTGATCGATTACTTCTTGGTCAGGAGTATCTTTATTAAATTTTAATTCTTTTAGAAGTGGGCTTAATTTTGTGATAGCCTCGTCTCCTGTTAATTTTACATCTGCTTTATGATCTTCAATTTTTGCTTCCATTTTCTTATCTGCTGCTACATTTTTATAGTCAGCTTCGTAGTCTTTCTTTGTATCTTGGTAGTCTGCCTTTAAATCGAATTCATTAAAGTCTAGTTTTAAATCAGCAGGAGCTTCATTCTTTGCCTCTTCTGTAGTCTTTTTATTAGAAGTTGTGTCTTCTTTTGCAGGAGCTTTACATCCTGTTAATGCAGGTACTAGCATAAGAGCTAATAAAACTGATAGTAAAATTCTCATTATAAATTCCTCCTTATGTAAATTCGTTCTATACAAGTTTTTCCCAAAATCATGTAATTATGTATGAGTTAAAAATAAATTATTACCCTATAGCCGCAAGGGATAATCCGCAATTTAAATCAAAAATGATTTGTATGTATATGGTAAATTGAATTTGTGAGGGGGTACTAACGTGCATGAAGAATATAAAGAGATGGTAAAACAGGCAATTGAATATATAGAGGATCATTTACATGAGGAGCTTACTACAGAAAGAGTGGCGTCTCACAGTGCAGTATCGATGTACCATTTTCATCGTATTTTTCAAAAGTATATTGGGATGAGTGTAACGGATTATATTCGAAAGAGAAGATTAACTCATGCTGCGCAATCCTTAGTGTTAACGGAGAGGGCTGTTATTGATATTGCAATGCAATACGGCTTTTCCTCACAAGAGGCATTTACGAGAGCTTTTAAAAGAATGTTTCAATTGCCACCGAAGAAATATCGAAAGTATTTCCAGTCATTTTATATAGAAAGAGAGGGTGTTTCAATGCAAAAAGGTATACCGAAAGGATGGATCTTAAGTGGAAGTCATCCTGCTGAATATGAGATGGGTTTAGATTATGAAGTTGCCCATCAAGGAAAAGTATCTGCATACATAAAAGCAAAAGAGGATGTTACACACGGAGGATTTTCAACATTAATGCAAATGTTTCGAGCGGATAAATATGTAGGTAAAAGATTACGTTTAACAGCATTTGTTAAGAGTGAGAACGTAAGGGATTGGGCAGGATTGTGGATGCGAGTAGACGGAAAAGATACGGAACCACTGGCTATGGATAATATGCAAAATCGCCCAATTAAAAATACGAATAACTGGCAATCGTACTCGGTTGTATTAGATATAAAAGAAGAAGCGCTTGGTATTGCATTTGGTATTTTATTATCAGGAGAAGGCAGCGTGTGGCTAGATAGTATCCGATTTGATGAAGTGGATGAAAAAATTCCTTCAACAGATTTGGCAGAAAATTTTTATGAAACACTCTTAGAAGAGCCAGTGAATCTGCAATTTGAAGAAGTAGAAAAATAAAAAATAAGGAGAAAAGATATGCTCAAATATGTAAAACTAATAAGTATTAGTTTAGTAATATCGTCTTGTATTATGGGGATTAACTATTTAATTAGCTATCTTTGGTCAGGGCATGTACCTTCTTTGACGTGGAAAACATATTTGATATTTATGTTTATATTTCTGATAAGTTTTAATTCGATGAAAAAAGAAGGAAAAGAGGATTATTGACAATGATTAGAAAAGGTATATAATCTAAATGTAAGTGATCACTTGCATGAGAGAGAGAGGATTTTATGGCGCGCTCAAAAACAGCAGAAAAAATCATCCAAGCAGCAATTGAATTAGTGAAAGAAAAGGGATATACAGCAGCGACAACGAAAGAAATTGCAATGCGTGCTGGTGTTAATGAAGTAACGATATTCCGCAATTTTAAAAGTAAAAAGGGTGTTATTGAAGCCGCGGTTGCTGAATTTTCATATGTACCGCATTTAAAACAGTTTTTGCAGACAGAAATTGTGTGGGAATTAGAAACGGATTTAAAGAACTTAGCAAGGCATTATCATAAATTTTTAGATAGCATAAAAGATATTATTTCTATAGGTATACGTGAGGCGAGGGAATTTCCTGAATTAGATGAGGAAATCTCCAAAATTCCAAAAGGGTTAAAAGAAGAATTAATCATATATTTTGCTAAAATGCAGGAACAGGGAAAGATTATTCATACAAATATTGAAGCGCAAGTAATGAATTTTATATGGATTAATTTTGGTTACTTCTTATCTAAATTGCGTTTTGAAAACCGACTTATGGAAATCGATGATGAGAAATTTATTGAGAATAATATAGTTTTATATGCTAGGGCTTTAAGACCCTAGTATTTATTTAAAATAAAATGCAAGTAAGTACTTGCTTGCCAAATAGGAGAGCGGGAAGATGGATACATTAAAACAGTTTTTAAAAAGACCAGGTACGTATATTGGAATGGTAGTAGCGCTATCGTTTCAACTTGTTTTCTTTTGTGTTTGGTTAACTGCATATGATGGAGTGAATGAAAGAGCAGACCAAATGCGTATTGCTATTGTGAATGAGGATGGAAATATAGGTAGTAAAATAGCAGAAGGCTTACAAAGAAGTTTGCCATTTCAGGTGAAAGCAGAACAGTCTGTAGAAAAAGCAAATACAGCAATGAATGACCATGTATACGATATGATTATTGAAATTCCTGCTTCTTTCTCAAAGGATATAAATGAAACAGGAAAATCAAATGTAAACTTCCACATTAATCAAGCGAATGCCATGATGGCAAAGCAAATGATGGAAGGAGCTGCAAAACAAATTCGAGACAATGTAAATACAGAGATAACAAGTTATAAAAAACAAGCAATTGTGGGGAAATTACAAGCTGTAGGGCCTGAGAATGTAGAAGTGATAAAAGGATTAACCGAAGATTCAATTGGTTTTACAGTTCATAAAGTAAATGATGCAAAAGGATTTTCGGCTAATATGGTACCACTAATGATAGTATTAGCTTCATTTGTAGGAGCAATGATTATGAGTATGGAACTATCAAAAGTTGCAAAGGAGGTGCAGAACGGTTGGAGTAATTTCGTATCAAGACAGGTTATTAACGGTACAGTATCAATTTTACTTGCATGTATTACAATTGGTTTGATGAAAGGATTCCAAATTGAACTACATGAAGCAGTATGGAGTATATGGATGTTTCAAGCGATAGTCTTCTTTGCCTTTCTTTCATTAACACAAATGTTCATAACTGTTTTCGGAAATGCAGGTATGATCTTTAATATAATTTCACTTTCACTACAACTTGTAAGTTCGGGTGTCATTGTACCACACGAGATGCTTTCTAAAACATATCAAACAATCGGCGAATTATTTCCCGCAACCTATGCAGCGAATGGCTATTATACAATAATATTTGGGGGAGTTAGTTTAGAGAAAAATATTATTTCATTATTAGTCATTATATTAGTTACACAATTGGTAGCAATGATTACTGTATCTATAAAAGGAATAGTAAAGGGAAGAAGAAGCTCTGTAGTTAAAGAAGTATAAAACAAAAAGGTATCCTTCAATTGGATACCTTTTTTTACTGTTACTTATTATTTTGCAACTTCTGTCCACTTGTAGTTAAATTCACCGCCGAAGTCAGTTGTTACAAGCCCTTTAATGAAAGAGCGTTGTAAGTAAGAACGACCTTGTTGGTATAAAGGAGCGACAGCGCCGTCTTGTAATAGGATTTTTTCAGCTTGCTTCATTGCTTCAAAGCGAGCTTTTTCATCACCAGCTAAATCTGTTTTCACTTTATGAATGAGCTCATCGTACTCTTTGTTAGAGTATTTATCGAAGTTATAAGCACTACCTGTTGTAAATAAATCTAAGAATGTAATTGGATCCGCGAAGTCAGGGCCCCAGCCATCAATACCGATTTCATAGTCACCACTTAATAGTAGTTTTAACTGTTGTTTACGTGGTTGTGGTTTTAATGTCACTGTTAATCCATCTAGATTCTTTTCTAGTTCACCTTTTAAATATTCACCAGTCTTTTTAGCTAAAGCATTATCACTTGTTAATAGTTCGATTGTTACTTTGTCAGTACCAAGTTCTTGTTTCGCTTTTTTCCAGTTTTCTTTCGCTGTTTTCACATCATCTTTGACTAGGTTTCCGTTTTCTTTACGGAAGTCGTTACCTTCTGGACTCTTTGCGAATTTCGCAGGAATCATTCCTTCAGCTGGAACAGCACCGTTGTTTAAAATTGTTTCTACGTATGCTTTTTTATTCATTGCTCCGTTAATAGCAAGGCGTGCATGTTGATTTTTTAATGTTTCATTTTTTTGATTGAGTCGTAAGAATTGAATGCCAACTTCAGCACGGTCTTTGAAGTTTGGATCGCCTTTATATTTATCAACAAACTCCGCAGTTAAAGCAACGCGATCAATTTGTCCTGAATCATATAAGTTAACTTCTGTAGACTTATCTTTAACGACATTGAAGTTGATTTCTTCTAATTTTACAGTTTTAGCATCCCAATAGTTAGGGTTTTTCTTCAATTGGAAGCTTTGCTCGTGTTTCCAGTTATCTAATGTGAAAGCACCGTTGTAAATTAAATGATTTGTTTCTAAACCATATTTATCTCCTTGAGATTTTAAGTACTCTTCGTTAATTGGTAAGAATGTTGAGAAGGTCGTTAAGCTTAAGAAGTAGGGAACAGGACGGTCTAGTTGTACTTCTAACGTTTTATCATCAAGAGCTTTGACCCCTAGTTGATCAATTGGCAATTGTTTCTGGCTTATTTGTTTCGCATTCTGTATATCGAAGAATAAGAACGCATATTCAGCTGCTGTATCAGGGTTTACGGCACGTTGCCAAGCGAAGACGAAGTCCTTTGCTGTAACAGGAGTACCGTTTGACCATTTTGAATCACGCAGGTGGAATGTATATTTTGTTTTATCCGGACTAACGTCAACCGACTCAGCAACACCAGGAATCGGTTTGTTATCTTCTCCCATTGCATATAAACCTTCAAAAACATTTCGCATTACGCTCATGGATTCCCCATCCGTTGCTTTTGCAACATCCATTGTTGGAATTTCTGAAGCGAATGATAAGTTAATTGCCTGTTTATCATTTGCTTTATCATTTGCTTTCGCTCCGCTTGCATGATCTTTATTTCCCCCACAAGCAGTTAGTAATAGACTTGCCCCTAAAACAGATGCAACAACAGGTACAACTTTTTTCTTCATTGTTCGTTCCTCCCTAAATGTGTTGTTCGTAACGTCGTAATGTCCACGTTTTGAAGTGTAGCTATAGAAGAAGAGAAAACCTATTACAGATATGTGTATGTAGGTAATCAGGTGTTCTATATGTATATACATGTTGAACTATAATCTATCGTTATATGTTTCAATGTAGTAGACGTTATATTTTGATGGTAAAATATTTCGTTTCTTTGATTATTTAGAATATTAACACTGGAAAGAACTATATGTCAATAATAAAAATAGATTGTTTATTTCTTAGAATAATATATTAAAAAAGCAGATTTCCTCGGATTAGGGAATCTGCTTTTCATATATTTTGCTAAAAAAACAATTGGTATGGGGGAGAAATTTCAAATAAAGTGGCCTTTTATTCCGCTATTTGCGGGCTACCGATAAAACTCCGATTGGTGCGGGTTAATAATTAGTGGGGATGAAGAAAACCCCACTAATTAAAGTTTCGCTTTATTTTTCAATTTTTGCCCATTTGAAGTTTAATTGACCTGCAAAGTCTACTTGCACAATTCCTTTTACATAAGAACGCTCTAAATAAGATTCGCCTTTTTGGTAAAGGGGAGCGATAACAGAGTCTTTAAATAATATTTTCTCGGATGCTAGTAATGCTTCCCAGCGAGCTTTTTCATCACTGGCTAAAGTTGTTTTTACTTTTGCTATTGTTTCATCAAACTCCTTATTAGAGTAATGATCTAAGTTGTAAGGGTTATTCGTTGTAAATAGCTCAAGGAATGTAATTGGATCCGCAAAGTCAGGGCTCCAGCCGTCAATTCCAATTTCGTAGTCACCTTTCAATAAAAGTGAAACTTGTTGTTTACGTGGTTGCGGCTTTATATTTACTGTTAAGCCATCTAAATTCTTTTCTAGTTGTCCTTTTAAGAATTCACCAGTTTTCTTTTCAAGGTCACCGTCACTTGTTAATAGCTCTAACGTTATTTTTTCAGATCCAAGTTCTTGTTTTGCCTTTTTCCATAATTCTTGAGCAGATTTTGTATCAACCTTTGTTAAATCGCCGTTTGCAGCACGGAAATCTGTTCCGTCAGGTCCTTTTGCAAAGTTTTTCGGCACGAGACTAGAGGTTGGTGTAGAGCCGTCATTTAATAACGTATTTACAAAGGATTTTCGATCAATTGTTTGATCGATTGCTTGGCGTGCAGAAACGTTTTGAAGTACTTTGTTTTGTTGATTCATACGTAAAAACTGTACTCCTACATTCGGACGCTCTTTAAAGTTAGCATCCTTTTTATATTTATCAACGAAGTCAGATGTTAGTTTGATACGGTCTAATTGTTTTGACTCGAATAAATTTACTTCTGTAGACTTTTCTTTTACGATGTTAAAGTTGATTTCTTCTAGTTTGACAGTATCTTTATCCCAATAGGTAGGATTTTTCTTGAATTTAAAGCTTTGCTCGTGCTTCCAATCGCTTAGTGTAAAAGCTCCGTTGTACAAAATTGTATTGTCTTCTAAAGCATATTTATCACCTTGTGTTTTAAAGAATTCCTCGTTAATTGGTAGAAATGTTGGGAACGCTGTTAAGCTTATAAAGTACGGAACAGGACGTTCTAATTCTACCTCAAACGTATGGTCATCAATTGCTTTTACACCAAGTTGATCGGCTGGAAGTTCTTTATTGTTAATTTTTGTTGCGTTTTTAATATCAAAGAATAGAAATGCATATTCAGAGGCTGTTGCTGGATCAACAGCTCTTTGCCAAGCAAAGACAAAGTCTTTCGCTGTAACAGGAGTGCCATTTGACCATTTTGAATCTCGTAAATGGAATGTGTATTTCGTTTTATCGCCACTTACTTCATGAGATTTTGCAACACCAGGGACAGGTTTGTTACCTTCACCAAGATTATACAAACCTTCAAATACGTTTCTCATTACTTGACCAGAATCAGTATCTGTAGCACGAGCTGTATCCATTGTTCGTATTTCAGTAGGTGAAGATAAGTTTAAAACCTGTTTACTAGGCGCCTCGTCTTTTGCATTTGCTCCGCTTGCTTCGTTTTTATAACTACCGCAACCAGTTAATAAAATACTTACTCCTACAACTGATGCAATACCGGGTACAAACTTCTTTTTCATTTGATTTTCCTCCTAAATAATTAAGTTTGGATGATGATGAGGGAAATGAAAAATAAAAAATCCCTCTTTTCGTATTGAGAAAGAGGGATTTTTACGTACAAGTTATGCACCCGTATATAAACGAAGTCCCTCATTCTATCTTTCAAGCATAAAGCTTGCAGGAAGTGGCACAGTATTCAAAGTGAACCTGTTGCCGAGGTTTCAAAGGGCCAGTCCCTCCACCTCTCTTGATACAATGAGTAAACGAATAAACTTTATTAATTTTTGTGTTTCTTTGATAATTCAAAATCTTACACCTTGGATAATGAAGTGTCAACCAAATGAAATATATTTTAAATTTTCAGTTTTCTTAGACTGAAAAAACCACTGCATATGGCAGTGGTTTTTCTATTAGAAGTTAAAGTTATCTGGATCTGGACCAACGCGACGATCTTCATTTAGAGCTTGAATTGCTTTCATGTCATCAGCACTTAATTCAAAATCGAATATATTTGCATTTTCAATAATGCGATGTTCTTTAATAGATTTAGGGATTGTTACAACTTCGTTTTGTAGATCCCAGCGTAAAATAATTTGTGCAGTTGATTTATTATATTTTGTTGCAATGTCTTGTAATGTAGGGTTGTCTAGCAGTTGGCCTTGCATTAATGGTGACCAAGCTTCAAGTTGGATGTTATGTTCTTTACAGAAAGTATGCAGCTCTTCTTGTGCTAAACGTGGGTGATATTCCACTTGGTTGACCATTGGCTTAATTTCAGCAATTTCAAATACGTCTTGTAAGTGGTGAATATGGAAATTACTCACACCGATAGCGCGAACACGGCCGTCTGTATAAAGCTTTTCTAATGCTTTCCATGATTCAGTATATTTCCCTTTTACAGGCCAATGTACTAAATATAAATCTAAATATTCTAGGCCTAATTTCTCTAATGTAGTTTCAAATGCTTGAATTGTTGTTTCATACCCTTGATCGCTATTCCACACTTTTGATGTAATAAATAATTCTTCACGTGAAACACCTGATTCACGGATCGCTTGTCCAACGCCTTCTTCGTTTTGATAAATTGCTGCAGTATCAATGCTGCGGTAGCCATTTTTAATTGCTGCTTTTACAGATTCAATTACTTCTGAACCATCTTCTACTTTAAAAACACCTAAACCGAACCAAGGCATTTTTACACCGTTATGTAATGTTGTATAGTCTTTTAAACTTGTTAAATTCATATTATTTCCCCCTAGCTTTTTTGTTTGTTGTTTCTACTGCTTTTTGAATTGCCTCTGAAAAATTATATTCATATAAAGCTTTGAGACCCTCAGCTGTGGAACCACCTGGTGTTGTTACTTGTTCACGGAGGTTAGCTGGATCTTGCGTTTGTTCAAGCATAGAAGCAGAGCCAGAAATCATTTGAATGACAAGGTGTTTGGCAGTTGATTCATCGACTCCATAACTTTTTGTTGCTTCAATTAAGCTTTCAGCAAAGTAATAAAGGAAAGCTGGTGCACTTCCAGTAACTGCAGTAAGCTGATGAACTTCCTCTTCAGTGCAAAGTTGCGAAGTACCAATGCCTCTTAAAAGCAGTTGCAGGGTTTCTTGATGCATCTCGTTTACTGATCGTCCCATTGTATATAAGGAGATAGACTTTCCAATTTCAGCAGCTGTGTTTGGCATAATCCAAGCAACAGGTATTCCCACGGGAAGTCTTTCTTCTAAATAAGATGGACCAATGCCAGCGGCTACCGTTACGACAAGTTGATTCGATAGTAACGGAGATAATTCTGCTAATAGTTCTTCATGTGCAGAAGGTGGCATTGCTAAAACAATCGTATCAACAGATGTAACATGCTGCTTCCAATCTGTTGCAGTAGACACATTATATCGCACTCGTAATTGTTCTAGCTTTTCTACGTTGCTTCGGTTAGAAACGATAATTTCTTCGATGTGTTCTTTGCTTGTTTTAAGTAATCCGGAAAATATAGCTTCTGCCATACGACCAGCACCAATAAATAGAATTCGATGTTTAGTTAGCATATCCTTTATTCCTTTCTAGTGGAGATATGTTATAAAAAACGATACCATTTTCAAGAGAATTTTGTAAAAAGAAAAGACTTATCGTGAAAAGGATGGAAATGGAGGGAGGAGGGTTAATACAAATAAGGTTATAAAAATTATTATACTTAAAAAATAGTTGTAATAAAAAATCCCTGAAGCATAATTGCTTCAGAGATTAATAGATTATAAGTTTATGCTTTTGTCATACCTAACAATACAGCGCCGCCGATAATTAAAACACTACCTAGTGCAATAAAAATCAATTGACGTTTTGTTTTCTTTTCACCTAAGAAGACGATCGCACCGAATGTTGAGATAACGATTCCAGTTTGAGATAATGGGAAGCTTGTTGCTACTCCGACACGTGGTAATGAAAGAAGTAAGAATAAGTTTCCAGTTCCCCATAGTAAACCAGATAAAGCATTACGAATTGCATATTTGTTAAATGGTTTATGTTTAGATGTCAGTACAACCGCACCAACAAACATACCGACCGCTTGTGGTAAAATAGCAGACCAACCATCGATATTATACCAACGAATAATAATTACATATACAAGGTAGCCGAAAGTAGAAACAATTAAAGTAAGAAGTCCCTTTTTCAATTGTCCTGGTGGCTGTGCATTTTCTTTGTCATCTAGTGATGTGAATACAACACCAACTACGATTAATAGGATTGCAATCGTTCCCAGAACAATCGTCGTTGTAGTAGTCCACTCACGGAAAGCGATAACCCCAAAGATAGAAGTTGCAACGAGTTGCATACCAGTAGAAATCGTTACAGTAGTTGAAACACCTAATTTTTCAACTGTTTTTAATTGGTTTACTTGTCCTAAAGCCCAGAATAAACCTGAAATAAAACCAACAATCAAGACTGTCATTGTTAAAGCTGGTTGAGTAAATACATACATAATTGTTGCGAAGAATAGAGCACCGATTGTCATACCTACCGTTTGGCTATATGCACCACCGCCCATTTTTACGCTTACTAATAAGATGTTTCCCCATGCAATTGCAGGAAGAAGCGCTAATAAAATGTCCATTACAAGACTCCCTTCGGTTTTCTATACCAATATAATTACATATCGTTCTAACGATCGGTAATGCCCCACTAATAGAGTAGAAGATTACCGATTGCTAAAACAGGATGAAGAATTCACGATATAAATGCGTTTTCATTTCTTCATTTTTTGAAACACCTCCATATAATAACAGGAAATTGCCTATTTTAGAAAGTGAATTCAAATAAAATGTATATTTTAATAAAAGGTAAAATTCAGTTATTTCCCGTTGGTATATTTTATTTCCTAAGAAATAAAGAAGCAGCTGCGACAGAAGCTGCTTTAAGAGTTGGTGATTCTTTTATTAATAAGCTGAATACATAGCAGAAATAGGAGTGACATACTAATAGTGATAACTACTAGTGTCCAAGCAAGTTGCATATTACTTGCATCAATCGCCATATAAATTGCAGTTGGGATAGTCTGTGTTTTACCAGGAATATTTCCGGCAAACATGAGTGTAGCACCAAATTCCCCTAGTGCACGAACAAAGCTCAAAATCATTCCGCTTAGTAAGGCGGGAAATGCAAGCGGAAGTGTAACGTGCAGAAAAACTTGATATTCACTTGCACCAAGATCACGAGCGCTTTCTTCAATTTGTACATTTGCGATAGAAAATCCTGTTTTTGCTGATTGGTACATAAGCGGAAATGCAACAACTGTAGAAGCGATGATAGCAGCAGTAGATGTGAACATAATAGACTGCTGAAATATTGATTCTATCCACGTTCCAATGGGACTATTATTTCCAAAAATGATAATGAGAAAAAAGCCGATTACAGTTGGCGGAAGTACCATTGGTAATAAGAAAATAGTTTCTAATATTACTTTATATCTCCATGAGGAGCGTGCTAGCGCTCGTCCGATTATCGTTCCTAAAATTGTAACGATAATGGTGGCGCATGCAGCTACTCGTAAAGATAGAAAGATTGGTGACAAAATAGCATCAAAGCTCATAGCAATTATGATAGGACTGTAAATCCATATTTCTTAAAGATAGATTGTGCATCTTTTGACTGCAAATACTCATAAAATGAGGTCGCCTCTTTCTTGTGCTTAGATTCTTTTATAACACCTAAAGGATAGTGAATTGGCTCATGAGAAGTCGCTGCTGCTGTCTCACCAATTTTTACTTTGTTTGAAATAAGAGCATCTGTTTTGTATACAATACCAGCATCGACATTACCTGTTTCTACATATGTTAACACTTGGCGAACATCTTTTGTAAATACGATTTTATTTTGAATATCATTCCATAGATTTTCATGTGTGAGAGAAGCCTTTGCATATTTTCCAGCAGGTACTGATTCAGGTGTACCAAGTGCGATCTTCTTAATTTTTTCATCTTTTAAATCTTGAATTTTTGTAAGAGAACTAACTTTTGGAACGACTAGAACGAGTTCATTTCCAAGAAGATTTTTCCCTTCTTTTTCATTAATAAATCCTTTTTTAACAAGAGTTTGGAATTTATCTTCGGCTGCTGAGAAGAATAAATCAGCAGGTGCACCTTGCTCAATTTGTTGTTGAAGTGCACCAGAAGCACCGAAGTTAAAAGAAAGTTTAATATTAGGTTCTTTTTCTTTATATTTTGTTTCAATTTCTTTTAGTGCATCTTGTAAGCTTGCAGCAGCTGATATAGTCAGTTCTACTGTTTTTCCTTCTTTAGCAGTTGATTTCTCTTTCTTTTCACCGCTTGTACATGCAGCACTAAATATAAGAAGAAAAGAAAGTATAAGTGCTCCGATGGATCGTAATGTAAACTTATTCATAAAAATTCCCCTTTCGTTTTGACATATTTAATTATAACTAAATATAACTAATTATAACTAGTTATAATTGAATATAATTTGAACGATGTAGTTGTTTTTAAAATATAGGAGAAATATTCTGTTCTTTGTTACAATGAAGGAAGAAAGTGAGGAATCGTCTATGGATCATCATTCCTACACAACGGAAGAAGTAGCGAAGCGATTAAAAGTATCAAAATTAACTGTATACGATCTAATTAAAAAAGGAGAACTGCCTTCTTATAGAATCGGTAGACAGATGCGCATTGATGCAACAGATTTAGAACAATATATAAAGCAAATGAAAACAGGGAAAATACAAGGTACTCCTGTAAAGAGCGAAGATAGTAGAGGCTTGGATACATGTATTATTAGCGGACAAGAACTAACGTTAGATATGTTGGCAAAACGTATAGAAAATCGCCTGCCAAGTTCAAATATATTAAGGGCATATCAAGGTAGTTTAACGAGTTTAATAAAAATGTATCAAGGAGAAGGAAGTATCGTTAGTCTTCATTTGTTTGATGGAGAAACGGGTACATATAATGTTCCTTACGTAAAACGTATTTTAGTTGGACAACCATGTACTATGATTAATTTATTAGCAAGGAACGTTGGGTTTTATGTGCAAAAGGGAAATCCTAAAAATATAAAAACATGGGCTGATTTATCTCAATCATCTATACGATTTGTAAATCGAGAAAAAGGTTCTGGTATTAGGGTGTTAGTCGATGAACAATTGCGCATTCAAAAGTTAAATAAAGAACGTATTAGTGGATATGAATGGGAAGAATCGAATCATCTTGGTGTTGCTACGCAAGTCGCGAATGGAAAAGCTGATGTAGGAGTAGGATCAGAAAAGTTTTCGCAAATTGTAAATGTAGATTTTATTCCAATCATGAAAGAACAGTATGATTTGGTGATTTTGAAGAATAAAGAAAATGAAGAGCTGATTGAAGTCGTGAAAGATATTCTGCAATCAGAAGAATTTCATAATGAATTAAAAGCAATTGGCGGATACGATATGACGAAAACAGGTCAAATTATATATGAAATAAAGTGAAACTTTAATCAGTGAGGGGGCTTCATCCCACACTGATTATCAGCCCTCACCAACCGGACTTTAATGGGCAGCCCGACCCCCACCTAACTTCTTTGCTTTCGCTGAATTTGGAGGTGGGGGTCTTACTGCCCATTAAAGCGGGATAAACTAAAAAGCAGCTTGTCTATAAGACGAGCTGCTTTTTCTATATATAAAGGGGTTTGGGGAAACAAAGTATTAAATAAGACCTTGAGCAAGTGTGTAAATGAAAGCTGTAAGAAGAGTAGCTCCACTTGCAAGTCCGATAAAGTCTGATTTGTTGAAAGTAATGTTGTTCATTATAATCTCTCCTTATTTGTTTAATGTAGTTGCAACGGCTTTTGCATCGACAAGTGCGGATAGCACCATGCCCATTGTATTTAAAAATTTGTTTGATTTCATTTTGTTCATCATGCGTATCCGCTCCTTTTCGAATTGTTGTTGCCCTGCTTTATGTCTTAATTATAGGGAATATGATCGCCTGCAACTATCGAATTAGCTTACGGAAGGCTTACACTTTTGTAAGAAAAAAAGACATTCGTGTAAGAATGTCTTTTAAAGCATATTGATATGATGATGCTCTTCAATTGTTTTTAAAAAGCTACGCATTGAATTCGTCATATAGCTATCTTTACGGCGTATGAAAACCGTTGAAATACTACCATATTTTTCAGGGATTGCATGACAATGTACCTTACCAGCTTTAGAAAGATGGTGGACAGCAGACTGTGGTACGAGTGTAATTCCAAGGCCGAGTGCAACACTGTTTAATATGGTCTCTAATATATTAAATTCCATAATTCTTTTTGGTAGCAAACCTTCATCTTTCAGCCATCGTTCTAGTTTGGAACGGTATCCACATCCTTGGTTAAAAACGAGGAGGGGTGTGGTTGTAAATTCTTCAATACGAAAAGCTTTATTTTGTGTTACAAGCATTAATTTCTCTGTACTAACATCATATTGTTCGATTAGTGGATGTTTAATTGGACCTGATATAAAGGCACCATCTAATTGATGATTAAGGACTTCTCTAATCAATTCTTCTGTTAGACCTGCTTGTAATGATAAGTCGACATTCGGATAGCGTTTATAGTAAGAAGATAAAATGGTAGGTAATGTACTTACTGTTTCGACTGTACCAATTTTTAATATACCGGAGGGTGTTTCACTATCTAAAAATACTTGTTTTAGCTCGTCAACATCTTGCAAAATTTTATGAACATAAACGAGCATTTTTCTTCCTTCGGCTGTTAAAGTCATACCTCGTTTATGACGATAAAAGAGCGGTGTTTTTAGTTCGTTTTCTAGTTGTTTAATACGTGCAGTTACATTTGATTGTACGTAGTTTAATTCCTTTGCTGCGCCGCTTACACTGCCTTGGTCGGCAACGCTTTGGAAGATTTGTAAGTCTCTTAATTCCATTTTATGCTCCTCCTTGATGTTAACTATCATTATAAGTGATAGTTAACATCATTTCGAATCATTTTACGTGATATATTTTTTCTTTTACAATTCTCTTTGTGCAAATAGAAAGAAGTGGGGGATTGTGGTGAAAAAAGGTCAAATGATAATAGGGGCTTTAGCGTGTTTAATTGCAAGTATGTCGTGGGGAGCAATGTTTCCGGTTGCTGATCATGCGCTAGAATACATAGATCCATTTTATTTTTCTCTTATTCGCTATGGAGCGGTGGCAATCGTACTGATTGTATTGTTGTTAGCGAAAGAAGGAAGGCAGGCATTTCGTTTAGAGGGAAGAGGAAAGTTACTCGTCTTTTTCGGGACGATGGCGTTTACTGTATATAATGTACTTATATTTTTAGGTCAAATGTTAATGGGGAAATCAGGTGTGATGGTAGCCTCCATTATGGAAGCACTTATGCCGATGATTTCTATTTGTATTCTATGGGGATATAAGCATGTAAAACCGAAAAAGTATATGATAACGAGTATGATTATCGCTTTTGTAGGAGCTATACTTGTTATTACAAAAGGTGATATGGGTTTCTTTTTAACCTTGAAAGATAACATGTTTTCACTAGCATGTATATTTGTTGGAGTTGTAGGCTGGGTTATTTATACGATGGGTGGTCAAACGTGTAGCGATTGGTCAACATTACGTTATTCTACGTTGACGTGTGTATTCGGTACGACTGTCACAGGGATTATAACTGTAATTATTACATCACTTGGATATGTATCGATTCCGAGTATGGGAACGATTTCTATCGTGAAATATGATTTATTGTTTATGATGACATTACCGGGAATCGTAGCGTTGCTCGCTTGGAATTATGGTGTGAAGATTTTATCATCTATTAATGGGATTTTATTTATTAACTTTGTACCGATTACGACTTTAATGATTATGATGATGCAAGGATACAAAATAACGATGTTTGATATTGTAGGAACTTTACTTGTTATTGCAGCACTTATTCGCAATAACGTTTGTCAGAGAAAAGAAGAAAATATAAATAAGAAGGTTTTACAAGAAGAGCAATTACGCCAAGCTGTTTAGTAGGCAATTGGAGGATTTCACATGTTAGAAAGTGTATTGTTTTTCTTTGCTGTCGGAGTTGCTTGTGAGCTTGCAGCGATTAACCGAAATGGTCGTAAGAAGATAAAACAACAAGCTGAAATGATACAGCTTTTAAAAGAGTTAAAAGAAAGAAACATTTAAAAAGACGACCGGGCATAGACGGTCGTCTTTTTCTATATAAAGGGGAAAGGGGACACAAAGTTATACAAGCGTAGCAGCGTAAATAAAAGCAGTAAGAAGAAGAGAGCCGCTAGCTAATCCTAAAAAATCTAATTTGTTAAAAGTGATATTGTTCATAATGAATTCTCCTTACTTGTTTAATGTAGAAGCAACAGCTTTTGCGTCGATTAGAGCGGAAAATACCATGCCCATTGTATTTAAAAAATTGTTCGTTTTCATCTTGTTCATCATATTGATCCGCTCCTTTTCGAATAGTTGTTGTTTCTTTCTGACTTAATTGTATGAAATATTGCAAGAAGTAACTATCGAATTAGCTTACAAGAAAATTACACTTTTGTAAGAATTGAAATTTAACAATTAATACTTATTTTTATTACCAACTCCTAAAACTTAGTGTTATAATCGTTGTAAGAGAATGATTATAATTCGGATGTTCAGAAAGGAACGAAACAAATGTATAAACCAATTACATTTTTGTTGAAATATATATTTAAAACAGCTGGAAAAGTAGAAGTGCAAGGAAGAGAAAAGTTACCAGAAGGCGGCCCGTATGTTGTGGCGTGTACACATACAAGTTTTATGGATGTATTAATGTTAGCTACAGGGATGTATCCGACCCAAATTCATTACATGGCGAAAAAAGAATTATTTGAAGGGAAGTTCAAAAATTGGTTCTTTAAAAATGTGAATGCATTCCCTGTAGATCGTGCAAATCCAGGACCGAGCACACTCAAAATTCCGTCACGCCTATTAAAGGAAGGAAAAGTAGTAGGGATCTTCCCAAGTGGAACGCGATCAACAGAAGACGTTTCATTAAAAGCTGGGGCTGTTACGATTGCGCTACGTTCTAATGTCCCGTTAGTACCGGCAGCTTATGTTGGTCCATCAAGTGTAAAAGAATTAATAAAGGGGAAAAAGGCGCAATTGATTTTTGGAGACCCAATTCAAATTGATGCTGAAGAACAAATAGATCGAAAAACAGCGATGAAAATGATGACAGATCAATTAAATGAGAAGTTTGAGGAGCTAAAGGAAACTTTGCAATCAAATCAAAAATAAGAAAAGACGACCGAGCATAGACGGTCGTCTTTTCTATTACTATTTATAATAAAGGGGAAAGGGGACACGAAATTTATATGAGCGTAGCGGCGTAAATGAAAGCAGTAAGAAGAACTGATCCGCTAGCTAGTCCTAAAAAATCTAATTTGTTAAAAGTGATATTGTTCATAATGAATTTTCCTTACTTGTTTAATGTAGAAGCAACAGCTTTAGCATCGATTAGAGCGGATAATACCATGCCCATTGTATTTAAAAAATTGTTTGATTTCACTTTGTTCATCATATGAATCCGCTCCTTTTCGAATAGTTGTTGTTTCCTTCTGACTTAATTGTATGAAATATTGCGGGGAGTCACTATCGAATTAGCTTACAGGAAAATTACACTTTTGTAAGAAAAACGAATGTAGGTGTAATGATGAGTAGATTTGACATATGTGCATGGAATTCATTAATTTAAAAGTAGAGGTGAGTGTATGGCTAATATTAAAGATATTGCAAAGATGGCGGGAGTTTCAGTTACGACTGTTTCGAGAGTATTGAATGATCATCCGTATGTAAGTGAAGAAAAAAGGAAAGCGGTTATAGAGATAGTTGAGAAATTGAATTACTCGCAAAACGCAAATGCTGTTCATTTATCAAAAGGGAAAACGAATATTGTTGGTGTGATTTTACCGTATATTAATCATCCATGCTTTGATGCGATGGTGGGCGGGATGATGGAGGTGGCGTTAGCTCATAATTACAGAGTGCTACTTTGCCAAACGAATTATAATAAAAAAGAAGAAATGAAAAGTTTACATATGTTAAAAACAAAACAATTGGATGGTCTTATTATTTGTTCTCGTGCAAACGATTGGGAAACGATAGAGCCGTATGCTTCCTATGGGGTAATTGTTGCTTGTGAAGATAATGATATTTCAAATATCTCAAGTGTATATACGAATCATTCGGCCGCTTTTCAATTAGGAATGGAGTATTTAATCGAGAAAGATTATAAAAAAATTGGTTATTGCACGGGAAGGAAATTAGGACCGAGTAGTCAAAAACGTTTTGATGTTTATAAACAGCAATTGCAATCTATAGATGAAGAAGTGAATGAAGAATGGATTTTCACAGAATGCTTTACATTAGAAGATGGTGTGAGAGTGGCTCATAAATTAAAGGAGATGCAGCATCTTCCTGAAGCGTTAATAGTAGCCGGAGATGAAGTTGCGATTGGGGTGATGACAGAAGCTGAAAAATTAGGTATTCAAGTTCCTAAAGATTTAGCGATTATTGGATTTGATAATCAACCTATTTCGCAAGTGTTACAACTTACAACCATTGATCAAAATTTAAAGGAAATAGGTAAAAAGGCCTTTGAAATGTTTTACAGGCAAATAAGTGATGAAAGTTCTAAACAAGAAAAGGTGGAGATTCCATACGAACTTGTGGAACGCTCTACTGTTTAGTTTTAATCCGTTATGTGTAAATTGCATAACGGATTATTTTTTTGAAATATCTTTGACAGGAAACGCGTTTCATACTTTATAAAGGAGTTAAACCGGTCTGTAATAATCCATGGATTCTTTTCAAAAATGGTATTTGGAGGGATATGCATGAATGAACTTTTATTGGGTATGAAAAAGTATATAGAGGATGATGAAAAGATTTTGGCTTTTGTAGTAGGGATATTTGAGAAGGATGATTTTGCACTATCGTATCAACATGGGATTTTTGCTGCTACTACTAGACGTCTCCTCTTTTACGGGAAATTTTCATACTATCCTGCAACAGTTAAAGATTATTCGTATTTGCATATAGATAGCATAGATTTTCGTCCGCGTTTCGAATGTACTTGTAATCATGAAACCATTCGAGCTAAGTATATTCATAAGGGGAATGTGGAGCGATTTGTCCGTACAGTTAGAGCAAATATGAATAATTAATCACCCCTCTGCTTAAACATAATATCTTGATCTTTAAGAGTGAAAATGCGCAATAAAAACAACTTCTAAACCTCTAGGAGATAGTGATACAATGTCAAATGGGGGGAGGTATGAACTATGGTTAATCAACGTATAAAGGAAATAACACTAATTACAATTGGTTCATTATTATTCGCAATTGGTATTAATTACTTTGCAATTCCAAACCGTTTATCAGAGGGTGGAATTATTGGTGTAACGGTTGTTACGTACTATTTATTTGATTGGTCGCCGGGGATTGTGAACTTTGCTATAAATGCAATTTTACTAGCTATCGGTTATAAATTTTTTGATAAGAAAACGATGGTTTATACAGTTTTAGGGATTGTAGAAACATCTTTGTTTTTATATGTTACGGAACATATTGAGTATCATGTAAATAGTGATACGTTATTAGCGGCTCTATTCGCTGGCTTATTTGTCGGTGTTGGATTAGGCTGTATGTTCAAAGCTGGAGGTACATCAGGAGGATCGGCAATCTTAGCGCAATTAGCAAATCAATATTTAGGGTGGAGCGTTGGTAAAGGCGTACTTATTATTGATATCGTTGTAATTGCTGGGTCTGTATTTATAATAGGACAAGAAAAAGCAATGTACACACTTGTTGCAGTATTCATTGGAGCGAAAGTGATTGATTTCATTGTAGAAGGAATGGATACAAAAACGGCTGTTACAATTATTTCGAATCAACCAGACTTAATACGTGAAACTATTACGAAAAACATGACACGCGGTGTCACTGTATTAGAAGGACGCGGTGGATATACTGGCAAAAATAAAGAAGTATTATATATTGTTATTAATAAACAAGAGCTTGTTAAGTTAAAGCAAGTTATTGGCCGAGTAGATGAAGATGCTTTCGTTGTTATTCATGATGTACGTGATGTACTTGGCGGTGGCTTTAAAGCGAGCTAAAAGGTGAACGAGTAAATTCGTTCACCTTTTTTAATTCTTACAAAAATGTAAGTGTAATGTAATGAGATTCAATAGTAGATTTTATTCCTTCTTTTTAAAATGGATGTATATATATCCTGCTGAGGAGGAATGTTTATTATGAAGAAAAAAATAATCACTACTATAATAGCGATGGTAGTGATAGTAATAATGTTACTGCCTACGAAACTTGGACCGGTTATCGATAAATATAATCCGCTTTATAAGACGAAAGAATACTATACGGTTGTGAATACAATTGGTCAGCCTATTGGTGATGAATGGTATGAATATGAATTTATTGCGTTTGACGAACGTGGAAAAGAACAAAAAATAAAGAAGACTGTTAAGCATATGTTAAAGAGAGATGAAGCATTAAAGGTGTATGCAAAAGGGCGCTATGGCGAGGCGATTGAAGAAATTGAAGCTGTAAATATTCCTATTAATGCGAAGAGTAAACTTTTAGCGATGAGATAGCGAATTATACCCCCACCTATTTTTTGTCGAAAATAAAAATACTAGGTAGGGGTATTTTTGGTGTATAAGAAGGCCTTAGTCCATATGGACTAAGGCCTTCTTCATTATATAAAGGGGAAGGGGGTACATTGTAGTAGCATGAGTGAAAGGTATAAGAAGAGTAGCTACTAGCAATGTAATTTGGTTATGTGAGTGTTCTTCTTATTTGGCTTACTTTCTAACTTTATTGTACGAGATGTAGCGAAGGGAAACTATCGAATTACATTACACATAGCTTACAAACATGTAAGCCTTCTGTAATGTAATTCGATGGTTAAAAGATAGTGAATTTTATATAGTGTAATTAGAAAGTCTCACTGTATTACTTTCTGTTTGTAATATGAATGAAGAATGAAAACCAACTACTTTTTAATAGCCCTCATCTGTATGTAGATGAGGCTCTTTTTATAAACCTTACAACATTGTAAGGTTTACGTAAGTTAATTCGATAGTAAGTTTGTCATATTTTTTGCATAATAGATACAAATAGATAAAAATAATTAGGGATATAGTAAGAAGGGAGAAAACTGGGATGCGTAAAGAAGAAGTAGTGAAGTTTCCAATTAAAGATTTCTGTAGCTACTTTACTGTTGCCGTAGTATGTATTGGATTATTTGATATCATAACAAACTTAATTGTTAAATAACATAGATGATAAAACAAGAAAGGAGATCCTTTCTTGTTTTTTTTATGGGGGAATAAAAATGAAATGGATTGATAGTCATATACATGTTGACCAATATAAGGATGAAGAAAAAAGTAGATTACTTAAAGATGTGGAACATAGTAAAGAGATAAAGGGGCTTATTGCAGTATCTATGAATTATCAATCATGTAAAGAAACTTTATCTTTAGCAAAGCGATATCCTTTTGTACATCCAGCAATAGGTTTTCATCCGGAGCAACCGATTCATAAAGAAGAATGTGAGCAAGTTTATAAATTAATTGAAGAGCATGTAGAGGACATAGTTGCGATTGGTGAAGTTGGCTTACCGTATTATTTAAGAAAAGAAGATGAGCACATTGCTGTCAATTCATATATATCAGTGTTACAACGGTTTGTTGAACTAGCTAGTAAATATGATTTACCAATTATATTGCATGCAGTGTATGAAAATGCTGATATTGTATGTGATTTATTGGAGAAATATAAAGTTTCACGTGCACATTTTCATTGGTTTAAAGGAAGTGAAACAACAATGAAACGGATGATGAGGAACGGTTATTATATTTCTATCACGCCAGATGTTTTACATAAGGAGAAAATTAGAAAAATTGTTTCGTATTATCCACTTGAATATATGATGGTAGAAACGGATGGACCGTGGGAATTTCAAGAGAATGTTATGACACATCCAAGAATGATTCGAGAGGTATTAAAGGAAATTAGTGTTATAAAAAACATATCTGTTGATAAGGTTGCGAAAATGATATATGAAAATACGATTCAATTTTACTTGAAAGGATAGGAGCGTTACTCTTATCCTTTTCTTTATGGATATTTTTTCTAATATTTTCTATAATTTATGATGTGTTTAATTTGATGAAGGAAGTAGGGAAGAAAATGGGGAGAGCATATAAAAAAATAGCTATTACAATGATGGTCGGTGCAATTTCACTTGTAGCGTTTGGGTGTGAGGCAGAAAAAAAGGTTATAAATCCAAACACAACACAGGAAAAAAGGGAAGAATCAATGGATCCAGTAGTTGAAAAACAGATGAAAGAAAATGAGAAAAATGGGAATACGGTTGGAAACAGTTCTAATAAAGGGCAGATGGTAGAGAGTAAGGGATGGGTTTACTATGCGGTAAATGGTGATAAAAATACAGGAGGCATTTATCGTACGAAAGATCAATTTCAGACTTCGGAACGTGTAGTGGAAGGTGTAAATGCTTCGTACATAAATATAAAAGACAAAGCTTTATATTTTATTCATACGGATGAAGATAAGAATGCGGGATTATCTTCTTTAATGAAGTACGATATATCTAACAAAAAGCTAGACACGTTAAAAGCGGATACAAATTATGTTTATATAAAAGATCAAACTTTATTTTATCCGAAAAAATATTCTGAGCATGGTGGTTTTGATATTGTAGGGATAGTAAAAATGGATTTGAAAACGGGGCAGGAAGAAGAAGCGGCATTTAAAAACTCAGGTTGGTCTCAAACGATAGACGATAGTATTCTACATTGGAATAAAAATCGTGGAACACAAGTGACAAAAGATAATAAAACTTGGTCAAAAGAAAATTATGCAACAATATCTAGTGCTACTTATAATAATGAAAAATTATATGCTGTTGTCGACTTTTCGTTACCTTTTGAAACAAATGAAGTTGAGCATGGCATATATGAAATAGACATTCAACAAAATAACGAAAAGTTATTGGTAAAGGGTGCTTTGCAGATGAATATGAAAGGGGATACTTTTTATTATTTAAAAAAGGATGGAGTATATAAGAAGAAAATGAATAGTGGAAATGAAAAAGTAATTTATAATAAAGCGGTTGAACCAACTAAATCCTATTTATATTTTGTAGCAGGAGATATGTATCTCTATACGGATAATGGAACTATTTTAAATCTAGATACAAAGAAATCAAATGAAGAAAAAGATAAGAAATTAGCAGATGATGTTATGTTACAGAAAGTATGGAATGCACAGAAGGAACTTATTAATGTTCAAATGGCTGCACTAACAGGAAATCCAAAACGAGTAGGGGATTTTTCATACGGGGAATTAGTGAATCCTATTTATAATACGAAGGATACTTTAGAGACTACGCTATCTACGTACTTCTCACAACCATTTATAGCAGAGTACATGAAGAGTAAGTATATGAAAGAGTTAAATGGAAAAATGCACTATGCTATTGGAGATCCAGGATCAAAAGCAGCAACTAAATTTACAAAAATTATTTCTGCCGAGCTAAAGGATGGAAAAATAAAAGCGCAGGTAGAAACGTATAATGAATATGATAATGTAACGGAAAAAGTAGAAGTTGAATTTATTTATGAAAATAATCAATGGGTTATTAATAACATGCCACGTTTTGGTTTAAGTTAAAAAAACCACCAAGCATTTTGCTTGGTGGTTTTATTTTAGGATTCTAATTTTTTCGCACGTCTTAATAACAATAGAAAGACAATGATGAAGAAACCGAGTATAAGGAAGAATCCATATTGTTTTACGTAATCCATTACGTCGCTTGCGCTTGTTGGTTTTTCAACGTGAATGCCGTCTTTATTCGTAGTAATATGAATATCTTGCATTTTTACTTCATTTGTTTCTTTTTGTAAATCAATCCATTCTATATTTGGAATGCTTTCTAGATCCTTTAATACTTCTTTTAATGGTTTCACACCTAAGTAAGGATGGTAGAATGCACCAATAACTCCATCGGATAATTTAGCAACAGATACAGCACGTTCCTTCATCTTTGCAATAGCGTGTGGCTTATCTTCTTCAATAAAACCAACTGTTTCAGGAATTAATTTCATCCCATGTAAAAATGATGGAGTACTTGTATAAAATGGTGAGTGCATGGATTTCCAAGTTGTATCACTTAACTGTAGTTGTCCTACATAAGTTGAAAAGTATCTTGATAATATTCCATATCCTTTTTGGGACATCGTGTAATGGGGTGCTTCAAATGCGACAGGATATAGCTTGGCATCTACAAGTTCTTGAATGCCTTTTTCAATATGCTCAGTCGTATATTTTTCTTCAAATTCTTCCCCTTTTTTTACGTATGCATTATATGCCTCTATATTAGGAAAATCATCTTTTGTTTTTGATTTTTCATGCTTCGGTTGACGAATTGGTTGGTCTGTTTTTACGTCCCAAAATTCAAAACCTTCTCCAGTTTCACTATCATAAAATTGGTGCGTATAACCATGCATAATAATTGCTGCACCATCATCTTGCATAGAGCGCAAAAGATCGACTAGCTCAGGTTTATCTTTTAAATGTATTGTCTTTCCTGTATCCGGATCTTTATATACCGGTATGACTGTAATCATGTAAGGAATCTTTTTCTCTTTTAGTAATTCAGCAATTTCTTTTAATTTATTTATATCTGCGGCTGGATGAATATCCTCAAGACGTAAATAAGCTTCCACTTTATCTGTCGTTGGTTTTTGTCCGAAGTAAGAAAATAACATTTCGCCGACGTAATGAGACATCCAGTCAAAGAGATTTGATGTTGCAACATAATAAGATGTTTCATGCTGAACGATTAGTGGGCTCTTGCTATTTGGGGTTAAAGCGTTAGCAAGAACAGTTCCGTTTGTATCAAAAGCTTGAATCAATCGTTCCTCTTCTAAAGTGTTTTTTAGCTTATGGCTTGGATATTCGATTTTATTAACTCGTATATCATTATCCTTTAGCCTAATGAAAGAAAAGCGATTAGATAATTGTTCAACATTTTGTCCTAAAGCTAATACTGGGCCTGAGAAATTTTCTAGAAGTTTCTTTGTTTCAATAGGAAATTCTTCTTTTTGTTCCCCGATATAAACAATATGTGTATAAGAAGATGAATTAGTAATTTCGTTAGCCTTTTTTAAACTTTTCGTAGTTATATCGTTTGTAAAATGTCCTAATTGAGTATTAAGGATTTGAATATTATTTGTAATTTGATCGTCTTTTGTACTGTATAAAACAAGTACTTTTGGTTTTGATGATGTTTGTGCAGAGGTGTGGATAGGGATAAGTAGTAAAATGCTGAACAAGAGTAATATGCACTTCTTCATTTGGTCTGCTCCTATTCTATATGTAGAGTTCAATTTACAATTATATACAAGAAATACGTTGTAGTCCATGAAAGTTACATTTTTGCACGTATTTACCAGCTGTTTTTTCACAAAATCGGTCTAAAGCATGATGATAATATATATAGTTATTTG
Organism: Bacillus sp. 3G2; assembly: GCF_044324725.1. Taxonomy (NCBI): domain Bacteria; kingdom Bacillati; phylum Bacillota; class Bacilli; order Caryophanales; family Bacillaceae; genus Bacillus; species Bacillus sp. 3G2. Next base: position 213,329 of record NZ_CP172246.1, read on the forward strand.
CTATGATAAAAGAGTAAGAGAATGATAGAATTTGGGTAATTGTAAAGGGAAGAAGGCTGAAAGGGGACAAATTTCAGCGGAGAAAGAGGTAGAGGTAGTGAAGAAATTCTTTGTAGGATTTTTAGTTGTTCTTGGGGTGTACTTATATTTCCAAGGAAAGTCTGAAGGAATGGACAAGCTAGTGAATGAGACAAGCTATGTTGACTCAGAGGAAGCAAAACAGATGAAACAAATTATTATAGAGGAAGCAAAGAAAGTCAATCTTCCAGAATGGATACCTCTTACAATTGCCGAACATGAAAGCCGGTTAAATCCAAGAAGTATTGGAGATAACGGAACTTCATTCGGATTGTTTCAATTGCATCGCGGTGGCGGGCTTGCACCAGATCATTTAACTGATGAAGAGTTGAAAGATCCGCGCACAAATGCGCAAATTGCAATGCCGCATTTAATGAAAGGATATAAGCGCGGGGTGCAAAAAGGTTTGACTGATTTTGCATTACTGAAATATATAGCAAATACATCAGGATGGCCAGGAAATTTAGGGCCAGAGTGGACGGATAATAACATGAAGTATAACATCGGATTAGAAGATGTGTACTATCGAAATAAAGGCGTAATAAAAGAGTAGGTTTTTTATACCTACTCTGTTTTTTTATGAATAACTTCATCCTTTTCTTGTATGAAATACTGCGCTAGTTGTATTTTCACGTCTTCTAGTTTTGTAGAAACTTGCGGTATTTTATATCCTACATACAATGGTGAAACGACAAACCTAGGAACAACTTTACAAATGATTTTTCCGTTTAAGTAATAGAAGAATAAGTTATAACTACTACATCCTTTATGGAAATCTGTCAGTATGTAACGTACAGTTTGCTGAATATAATTTGCTAGTTCATCTATGCATCCAATATCTTCAATGATGATATTAAATTCAGTAAAACCGATAATAGGACGATCTGAAATATTGAGTTCAATGCGTTCATTTTTTTGTACAATTACTCCTCGGAAGTTGTCCTGTTCTACGTTACCGAGATAGTCTACATATTTCATTCCGATAATCTGCATGTGTGCATGATGCAAACTTCCGCCTGAGAATGGCCCGTGATTTTTGTATAAAATCACAGATGTGAATTCTTCATTCTTCTGTAAGTCTAACCAATGTTTAATCGAAAAACGAATTAGCGATCTCATATGTTCTTCTGTATATGTCGCAATATGATCTTCACAATTATCGGTTTCGATTAACACCGTTTGAAATGTATCTTTTAATGTAGGAAATTTGTTTTTTAGCCAAATAATTGAGCCCTCAGTTGCTAAAATATCCGTTAAATTTTCTCTGTCACAAAAAGGACATGCAGCGCTTCTATTCCGGATGCTTTCTGGTTTTTGTTTGCCGATATCGTTTAAAAAGTATAGTTGTTGTGTATCCATTTATATATATGCCCCTTTAAAATATGTGTGAAAATCCCGCTTAATACATTCGGGAAAAGGAGAAGGAAATCCTTTAAAGGGAATAGGAAAAATAAAAGACAAGATATCCTCATTACAACAGGGTACCTTGTCTTTTATTTTTTCTTTAATAATGTGTATGGATAATATAGATCATTTTTATTATGTTTCTTTTTTCTATTTTTTATTGTGTATAAAGCAATTGCTGTACTCGCGATTAAAATAATGGCTTTCTTCATATTCGTTTACCCCTTTTTTATTGTTGGTTTAATTCTTGGCTAACTGCTTTTGCATCAACTAGAGCGTGTAAAATCATTTTTACCATGTTCATCATATTCTCTCACTCCTTTTTATAGTTCGTTTAGTTCTTTTACAACTGCTTGTCCGTTCACTAATACCTCAAAGATTGCTTTTACGATTTCTTTCATCATGATTGTTTCCTCCTTTTGTTGTCTCTCTTGTTTACATCTTTATTGTATAGGGAGGCATCTTTTCGTACTATCGCTTTCCATTACGTGAACATAACAGTTTTGTAAGATTTGATGTCACTTATTGAAATGTTTAGTCTATCTTCATTATTTTCAGAAAAATGACTATTCAAACATGAAATGGGAAAGTATAATAAAGAAGTAAGTATTAAATTCCGTACGAAAGAGGTGAATGAGATGAAACGTTCTTTAGCTGCACGTGCCAAATTTTTAGATTATATCTATTTTTGTCGTGCGATTTTTCATGATGTAGTTGTTAACGGGATACGTCTGTCCTTTTTTAACAATTGCATAGTAGCTATTGAACGATAGAAATCTCTTCACCCATTTTTAATAAACGTGTGAAAAGGGAGCTATTTGGCTTCCTTTTTCTATGTCGAAAACCATGGGGAATGTTTCTTTCCCATGGTTTTTTTATATTGAAAGGAGTACGGAAAATGACAATTTGTAGTGTAAATAATGTAACGAAATCTTTTGGTGGAAACATCATATTTGAAAATATATCGCTTGAAATAAAGAATGGTGAACGTGTTGGATTAGTTGGTCGTAACGGTAGTGGGAAGACCACAATCTTTCAGCTTCTAACTGGAATGGAAAGTTTAGATGCAGGAGCCATTCATATGAAGAAAGGTACACGTATTGGTCATTTGGCACAAATTCCGAAATTTGATGAGGATATGACTGTATATGATGTACTGAGTTTGGCTTTTAAAGCAGAAAAGGAATTAGAAAGAGAAATGCGTACTTTAGAAAAAAATATGGCGGAAGAAAGAGAACCGTCTGCTTTACAAAAATTAATGGAGAGATACGGAGTAATTCAAGAAAAGTTTGCGTTCCTTGGTGGTTATGAAATAGAAGCGAATTTGATGAAGGTAGCAAATGGTCTACAGGTGACAGAGCTATTTCCTCGATCATTTCTGGAGTTAAGTGGTGGGGAACAAACAAAGGTAAGTCTTGCATACATGCTATTGCAGAAACCAGATTTACTTCTATTAGATGAACCAACCAATCATTTAGATTTATTCGCCGTAGAATGGCTAGAGAAATTTTTAAAAGAATACAATGGAACGGTTATGGTCATTTCACATGATCGCTATTTCCTTGATGAAGTTGTAACGAAGATTTTTGATTTAGAAGATGGAGAGATTCACGTGTATCATACAAACTATTCTCAGTTTGTTGAGGAAAAGGAAGAACGATTGCTTCAGGAGTTCCAGGCTTATCAAGAACAGCAAAAGAAAATAAAGAAAATGAAAGAAGCAATTAAGCGACTACGTGAATGGGCAAATCAGGCGAATCCTCCGAATGAAGGATTGCATAAGAGAGCGAGAAGTATGGAACGCGCACTGGAACGTATGGAGAAACTAAAGAAACCTATTTTAGAACAGAAACAAATGGGACTTCAGTTTGAAGGACAAGAGAGAAGTGGGAAAGATGTTGTTGTAATGAAAGAAGTGAGTAAAGGGTTTGCTGACCATCCTTTATTTAACGAAGCGAATTTACATGTTCGTTTTCAAGAGCGTGCGGCGATCGTCGGTCGTAATGGTACAGGAAAGACAACGTTACTAAAATTATTATTAGAAGAAATAGAACCAGACGCTGGTGAAATTCGAATTGGTAGTAGTGTGAAAATCGGTTATTTATCACAGCATGCGTACGGAAATGTGAAGAGTAATGTATTAGAAGCTTTCAGGGAATATGTAGCTGTAACAGAGGGAGAAGCAAGACATATATTAGCTAAGTTTTTATTTTATGGTCCAGCGGTGTTTAAGAAAGTAACGCAACTGAGCGGTGGAGAAAAAATGAGATTAAGGCTTGCGCAACTTATGTATCAAGATATCAATTTTTTAATTTTAGATGAGCCGACAAACCATCTCGACATTGAATCAAGGGAAGTTTTAGAGGAAGCTCTTGAACAATATAATGGAACGATTTTAGCTGTTTCACATGATCGTTATTTTTTAAATAAGTTATTTGAAAAGACGTATTGGATTGATGAACGTAAATTATTTGAGTTTGCAGGGAACTATGCATGGGCGCGTAAAAAGTGGGAAGAAAAACTTGAGGCACAAGTAATAAAGCAGCAACGCCAAGGAAGAAAAAGGATTGAAATAGCTCCTATAAAAAAGAAAGAAGTTAGGAATGTTGAGGAGATTGAAACAGAGTTGATGCATGTAGAAAAAGATATCTATACGCTTGAGTGTAAAATGGAACATGTAGTTGATGTTGAAATGCTTGAACAATTGTATGAGGAAAAAACGAAGAAAGAGTTGTTACGAGCGGAGTTATATAATGAGTTAGAGAATATCGCGGAGTAAAGAAAGTAGAATGAAAGAGCAAGTTGTTTTCTCATATTTTGAGGAGGGCTTGCTCTTTTTGTGTAAGAAAAGAGAAGTAATTGGTATAATTTTCTTGTTATTACAATAAAGAGACGCATTTTAGGTTATTAAAACGTGAGGAGAATTTTATGTTAGGATACGCACGAATTGCTACAATCGTTATGATCTGTTTTGTTTATGCAAACCATGTTTCACGTGAAACAGCACATTTGCAATTTTTTGTGGGTATAGCACTTTTTATTTATATTGTGAATCACATTTTGCTAGTAAAAGCGAATGGAGGTAAAAAACTTGTTTTTTATACACTATTAGCGAATGGGATAGTCACAGCTTTATTAGGTTTTTTATTTCCCGAGACATGTTTATATTTAATTGTATTTGGAATTGATGCAGTAGGGCTATTTATTCATGAATTTCGTAGAAGCATGACGTACTTTTTTATTACTTTTTTCTTTCTTTGTTGGCTTATAAATATATTACATGCGTATCAACATACAGGTAGTTTAGAATTGGAGAGTAATGCCATTAATTTTATGTTCATCGTTTTTAGTGCTTTAGCTGGAAGTTTAATAAAAAAACTTACAGCTGCTCGGAAAATGGTAGATGAGCAATATGAGGAATTAGCATTATCACATTCAGCACTAAAAGGAGCACATGAACAATTAAGGCTATATGCCAAAGAGGTAGAAGAATTGACAGCTGTCCGGGAGCGAAATGATATTGCCCGAGAAATTCATGATACAGTTGGTCACAATATGACTGCCTTACTTGTTCAGTTACAACTGGCAGAGGCTTTATGGAAACAAAAATCAGAAGCTACAGAAGAGGTTTTACATACATGTCATGGACTAGCAAGAAAATCGCTTCAAGAGGTGAGAGCGTCTGTACATGCCTTAAAGGAAGAAAGTAACCCAGGGAACATAATAGAGAATATGCGTGAAATGTTACATGGATATTCTAAAGCGACGAAAGTACAAGTATCTTTTCAATTACAAGGGGATCCGGTTGTGATTCCGTTGTCACTACAACCTACACTGCTCAGGGTTATGCAAGAGTCTTTAACAAATGCAAAGCGGCATGGCAAAGCGAGTTTATGTGAAGTGAGTTTAACTTGTTCGGCGAAACAAGTTAAATTATGTATTTTTGATAATGGCGTGGGAGTTAACGAGGTAAGTCCGGGCTTTGGTTTACTTAATATGAGAGAACGAGTAGAGGAACATGGTGGAACTATTCAATTTGAGAGTGAGATAGAAAAAGGCTTTCGGTTACAGATTGAATTTCCACTTCAGGAGAAAACGTGGATAATAGGGGGAACGGTATGATTCGTATTATGATTGTTGATGATCAATCACTCATTCGTGATGGGTTAGCGATGTTATTAAATTTACGTCCGGAACTTGAAGTAGTGGGAACGGCTACGGATGGAGATGAAGTAATACAAAGAGTGAAAGAGCTACATCCTGAAATTATTTTGATGGATATTCGGATGCCTCGTATGAATGGTGTTGAAGGAACGCGTTTAGTTAGAGAACAGTTCCCTCATATAAAGGTACTTATGTTGACGACTTTTAGTGATAGTGAGCTTATCTTTGAAGCATTGGAGCAAGGAGCAAGTGGTTATTTATTGAAGGACATGGAGACAGATGCAATTGCTCAAGCAATTTTAACAGTGCATAGTGGAGGAGCTGTGCTTCCTCAGGATATAACGGCGCAAATCATAAAAGAATTAAAAAAGACAAAAGTAGCAGTAGAGTGCACCATACCAGAACAATTAGCGCAATTAACTGAGCGGGAAGTAGATGTTTTAAGAGAAATTGGACTTGGTTTAAATAATAAAGAGATTGCGGAAAAGCTATTTATTACAGAAGGAACTGTTAAGAATCATGTTTCTAATTTAATTAGTAAGTTAGAACTGAGAGATCGAACACAGGCAGCCATATATGCAGTAAGGTATGGCGTCACGATGTACACATGACTTTTGGCATATATAAGAGTGAAAAAGCAGCGGAATTTGCTGCTTTTTTATTTTGTATTTCTATCTTAAGGGTGATGGAGAGAAGAAGAAATTTTTCTACAATGAAAGTGTAGATGAATACAAAGGGGCTGAATCGGTATGTTAGTCATAGATCATATTACGAAATCATTTGGTAAGAAGGAAATCATAAAGAATGTTTCTTTTGAAGTGAAAAAAGGTGAAACATTTGGATTACTTGGTCCAAATGGAGCGGGAAAATCAACGACGATATCAATGATTTGCGGGTTAATTTCATACGACAGTGGTGATATAAAAGTTGGTGGAAAATCTGTAAAAGAATATCCATTAGAGGCGAAAAAGAAAATTGGTATTGTTCCACAAGATATTGCGTTGTATCCGACACTTTCAGCGAAGGAAAATTTGGTTTTTTGGGGAAAGATGTACGGTTTAAATGGAAAAGTTGCAAAAGAGCGAGCGGAGGAAGTATTAGCTTACGTCGGTTTACAGGATCGTGGAAAAGATAAAATTGAAACATTTTCAGGTGGAATGAAAAGGCGTATTAATATTGGTGTAGCACTTATGCATGAGCCAGAGTTGTTAATTATGGATGAACCGACAGTTGGGATTGATCCGCAATCGAGAAACCATATTTTAGAGACTGTTAAAAAGCTAAATGAAAAAGGGATGACAGTTATTTATACGAGTCATTACATGGAAGAAGTAGAGTATTTATGTGAAAGAATTGCAATTGTTGATCATGGAAAGGTAATTGCATTAGGAACGAAAAGGGAGCTATGTAATCGCCTGGCAGATGGGTTTATAGTGAGATTACAATTAAATCGTTATAGTACGGAACTGCTACAAAAGTTGAAAGCACTATCTGTTGTTGAACGAATTATTTTTGATGAAGATAATAGTACGATTGATATTGGACTAAATAGTGGCGAGTCCATTGGTATAGTTGTGTCAGTAGTTGTGGAGAACAACGCCCAGATTTTAAAGCTTGAAGTGCAAGAACCGAATTTAGAGGCACTCTTTTTACAATTAACAGGACGTTCACTTCGTGATTAAGGAGGTTAGTGCGGGATGAAAAGTTTTATTATTGCATGGAAAGATTTAAAAATACGTTTAATTGATCGGCGCGGATTTATGATGATGTTAATTATGCCGCTTTTATTAACAGCGATTTTAGGTTCAGCGTTAAGTAATATATTTGATAATGGTGGACTACCAAAAACAGTGATTGGCTATTATCAAGTAGGAACTGATGAGTTTGCAGATGTCTTTCAAAAAGACGTATTGCAATCTAAAGAATTAAAAGATGATGTGAAAGTAAAGATAGTTAATTCTCAGGAAGAGCTTGAAGATATGTTAAAGGAAAAGAAAATCGATGTGGGAATCGTCATCCCAAATAAATGGAGCGAACAGGTACAAGATGGAAAATTAAAAGAACCAAAGGTTCTTATAGACCCATCAAAAGATATACAAGCGAAAATCGCTGAATCAATGATACGCTCTTTTTCAGAGCGTGTTCAAACAGTTGCGGTATCTACTAAAAGTGTTGTGACGGAATTAGCAAAGTCTCAGCATAGTAATGTGGAACAAGTTGCAAAAGAAGTGAGTGGAGGTTTACAAACAGTAGCAACTTCGGGTGCAAATAACATTGAAAAAGGAACGATAGGTAAAAAAACAGTTGCAGCGATGCAATATTATGCAGCAGCGATGTTAGTCATGTTTTTACTATATAACATAACGGTAGGTGCAAAGTCAGTTGTAACAGAGCAAAGAACTGAAACGTTGGCGCGTTTATTCAGTACACCGACGAGCTCATTTTCAATTCTATTCGGGAAGTTTTTAGGTACGTTATTATTTGCTTGTATACAATTAGGAATGTTTATAGTTGCTACACACTTTATGTTTCAAGTGGAATGGGGCGGAGACTTGTCTCAAATAGTAGCGGTGGGAATTTCTTATGCAATTTGTGTTTCTGGTTTATCTATGTTAATTGCCGCTTTTATTCGTGAGGAAAAAACGGCAGATGTAATGGGAGGGATCGGTATTCAAATACTCGCTATATTAGGAGGATCGATGTTACCGATTTATGTATTCCCTGATTCACTTCAAACCATTGCGAATGTTGCTCCGAATAAATGGGCGCTTACAAGCTTCTTAAATATTATGTCGGGAACACCTTGGGATGTGCTACTCCCTGTTATTTTTAGTTTATGTAGTGCGGGAATTGTCTCCGTTATGATAGGAACATTACGTTTACGTACGAGATAGGAGGGGGAAATGATGAAGAAGGTTTGGGCACTTTGTTGGCTAGAGTTACAACAAATTTTAATAAAACCACAAAGTTATATACTCATGTTTGGAATGCCTATTATTTTTACACTCATTTTCGGCGGACTTTTAGGTGGAAGTGGGAATACGAAAGTAAATGTTAGCTTAGTAGATGAAGATGATTCTGTATTATCTAGCAAGTATTACGAGGACATAAAGAAAGGTGACTTAATTTCTATAGAGAAGGTAACGTATAAGGAAGGAAAACAGAAGATTGAAAACAAAAAATCATCCGGCATAGTTATTATTCCGAAAGACTTTCAAAGGAGTATGCTAGATGGAAGGATAGAAAGTATTCAGTTTCAAGCCAGTGCTGATTTTACTGGTGGAACTTCTGTAGAACAAGTATTGGCAAGTGCGTTAAAAAAAATGGAGATAGAGGTTAGCGCAGCGAGAGATTTTGAGAAGAAAAGTAACACTTATTGGGAAACAATGTATAAAGAAATTTATACAAAAGTAGAACCTGTTTCGATTCAAAAAGAGTCAATTTCACATGATGATCAAAAATTAAATGACGTTACAGGACGAGCGGCAGGCTTTTCAATTCTATTCGTTATGATTGTCATGTTAAGTGCGACGGGGACCATTTTGAAAGCTAGACAACTTGGTGTTTGGTCTCGTTTATTAGGAACGCCGGTTTCAAAAGTTCAAATATTATCAGGGTATATCCTATCGTTCTTTTTAATAGGTTGGATTCAATTCGGTGTTTTAATGATATTAACGCATTCCTTATTTGATGTGCAGTGGGGAAATTTATTAGGGGTTATTATACTCGTTTCCGTATTATTATTAGCTGTCATTGGTCTAGCTTTATTATTAGCAAGCATCGTAAAAACAACAGAACAACAGTCAGCGCTAGGAAATATCGTTGTGATTTCAACATGCATGATTGGTGGTCTTTATTGGCCGATTGAAATTGAACCAGCATGGATGCAAACGGCAGCAAACTTTGTTCCGCAAACTTGGGCGATGCGTGGCTTTACGGAGTTAATTGTAAGAGGAGGTACATTAGCAGATATAGGAAGTTATATTGGTATACTCATTTTATTTGCAGGAGTATTTTTTGTGATTAGTTTAACTAGAATACGTTACGACTGAAAAAAACAGAGTTACAGCTTTACACGCTGAACTCTGTTTTCTTTTTGTGTCGGATCTTCCTTTGTTGAAATGATAATGGCGATCCCGAGCATAATAAAAAAAGCTAAAAAGAGGACGAACTTTGGGAAGAATGGGAATAGTAATAGCGCCCCGACTATCATAATTGTTAATAATACGTAGTGCAGGACGTATTGGAATAGGTTGTCCATGTTTTCGCCCCCTTTTTGGTAATTGGTTATTAGTATTCTATGTTTCATACTGAACGAATAGAAGTGAATTTTTAATTTTTTAATACGAAATAAAAGAGAACGATTGACATGTTTAAAGGAAAGGAATAATCTTGAAATTAATTCATACTATTTTTATAGGTAAAATAAAGATAGTTACAGGAATGGCGTCTATGTTCCTACATCGTTAAAAATTAGGAAGGTAAAGGTGAGCGTGTAATGAAAAATGCTTTTAAAGGAGCACTTGCTACATTTCTTAGTGTATCGGTATTACTAGCCGGATGTGGTCAAGAGGAAGCAAGTACAAATGAAGCCGGGAACGTACCAAAAGTAAAAGATGAATTTATTAAAGCAAGCGACAAAGCAAAAAGTCCTACAAAAGTAAAAGAAAGAAAAGATACCTTTGTAGTTGGAATGCCAAGTCCTGGAGGGATATTCCTTCCGCACTTTATGGAGAATGGATGGGATGGTAACATAACGCAAGCTATCTTTGCTCCTCTTGTTGGACTCGATAAGGAAGGAAAACCAATTCCAATTTTAGCGAAGAAGTGGGATATTTCGGAGGATCAGCTTACATATACGTTCCATTTGAAAGATGATTTAAAGTTTAGTGATGGATCCCCATTAACAGCAGATGATGTAGCATTTACATTAACGTTATTACATGATCCAACTTATAGTGGTGCGACTGATATAAGTCAAACAGCAATAAAAGGTGGGCAAGCATATAAAGAAGGAAAAGCGAATTCTATTGAGGGAATTCAGGTCATAGATTCGAAAACAATTAAGATTACAACTGAAAAGGTAAATGCCCAAACATTATCGTTAATTGGCGGAGAAGTGATTTCAAAAGCTTATTACGGGAAAGAGTATAAACAAGGACACTTGGAGTATTTAAAAGAGTTGTATGGGAAACCGGTGGGAGCAGGAGCTTATAAATTGGATAAATATATTCCTGGTCAAGAAGTTCGATTTGTAGCAAATGAAAATTATTTTGAAGGAAAGCCGAAGATTGAGCACTTTATTTATAAAATTACAAAAGGTGATACGAAGCTACAACAATTTCAAGCTGGGGAAGTAGATTATGATGGTTTTACGACAAACGTAGAGACGATTGAACAATTAAAAGATTTAGGTTTTGCTAATATTAATGTGTATACAGGAAGCTCTTACGGCTACATTAAAATGAATTATAAGAAGCCATACTTTAAAGATAAACGTGTCCGCCAAGCATTTATTTACGGATTAGAGCGTCAAAAGGTTATTGATACGTATTTCCAAGGATATGCGTCACTCGTTAATGTACCGATTACGCCAGTTTCTTGGGCGTATACAGAAGAAGGCATTAATAAATATGAGTATAATTTAGAGAAGGCGAAGAAACTGCTGGATGGGGCTGGATGGAAAGCAGGTTCGGATGGAATTCGTGAAAAGGATGGACAAAAACTGAAAGTAAGTTATTTTGCCTCATCAGCAAGTAAAATAAATGATGTAATGATTCCTGTGATGAAAGAAGATTATAAAAAGCTTGGTGTAGAGTTTAACCCAGAATATATGGACTTTAATACGATGATTTCAAAAGTGATAAAAGGTGATTATGATTTAGCGATGGTATCTACGCCAATGATTGATGATCCGAGTGGAACAATTGAGGAGTTTGTGTCGACAAGTAAACGAAACTATGATGGATATTATAATCCGAAAGTAGATGAATTAGCTAAGCAAGCATTAGAAACGTTGGATATTGAAAAGAGAAAAGAAATTTATAAAAAGTTGTATCAGGAGTTGAGTGAAGATCCGCCTGTAATCTTCTTAAATAATAGCAAAGTGGTGTCTGCGCATAATGCGCGCATTCAAGGATTACAAGAAGATAACTATAACGGTATCTTGTTAAGTTTACCTAAATTAAAGATAGAACAATAATTTTGAAAAAATTCTAAAAATATTTATTTAGAAAGAATTGACAAAATATAACGGACGATATAAGCTAATAACCATAAAGTCTACCGGAAAGGTCGGAATAGGATTGTTACCCCTCAAAAACATCTATTTTTTTACGATTAAAACCGACTTTTCCGATTGGCTATAAATGTGCTGTGGGAGGCATACATAAGCTAATAAGTTCAAAGGGTATAACTATTAAACAGTTAGGGTGGGGACAATGAAGACAAAGACAAAAAAATGGGCTGGTGTATTTTCGGTATTATTGAGTAGTTCGCTTGTGTTATCTGCTTGTGGGGGACAGGAGGATGCGGCTTCTACAGAACCGGTTAAACAGCAGGATTTAAAAAATATAAAAATTGAAAAGATCGCGGCGACAGATAAAACGAAAGTGCCAGATAAAGCGAAGAATAGAAAAGATACGTTAGTAGTTGGGATTAACAAACCAGGCGGCGTATTCTTACCGTATTTCCAACAAAATGGTTGGGATGGAAACGTAACTTCAGTTATTTTTGCATCTCTCATATCAACCGACAAACAAGGGAAACCAATTCCGGAATTGGCTGAGAAGTGGGACGTTTCTTCTGATCAGTTAACATATACATTCCATTTACGTAAAGACTTGAAATTTAGTGATGGTTCACCATTAACAGCAGATGATGTGGCATTTACATTGACACTTCTACACGATAAGGCATATGAAGGTGAAGTAGACATCTCTCAATATGCAGTTAAAGGTGGTAAAGAATATAAAGAAGGAAAAGCAACTTCAATTGAAGGTATTCAAGTTGTCGATCCACAAACAATAAAAATTACGACTGAAAAGGTTAATTCACAAGCTATATTTGTTTTTGGTAGCACAGTACTATCAAAAGCTTATTACGGAAAAGATTACAAACAAAATACCAGTTTAGATTACTTAAAAGATTTATATGGCAAACCACTAGCTGCGGGTCCATATAAATTTGAAAAGTATATTCCAGGTCAAGAAGTTCGTTTTGTAGCAAATGAAAATTACTATGCGGGTAAACCAAAAATTCAAAACTTCATTTATAAAATTACTTCTGGCGATACGAAGCTTCAGTTATTCCAAACAGGTGAGGTTGACCACACTGGCTTAGGTACTGGTGACGAAGTTCTTGAACAGGCTAAGGCTTTAGAATTTGCAAATATCCAAATCGAAACAGCACCATCATTTAGTTATGTTTATATGAATCATAATAAGCCGTACTTAAAGGATAAAAAGGTTCGCCAAGCGCTTATCTACGGATTAGATCGTAAAAAATATGTTGATACAGCATACAAAGGATACGGTACGGTAGCTAATGTACCAATTCATCCAACCTCTTGGGCTTACACGGAAGAAGGTGTTAATAAATATGAGTATGACAAAGAAAAAGCGAAAAAGTTATTAGATGAAGCAGGATGGAAAGTTGGCTCAGATGGAATTCGTGAAAAAGATGGTCAAAAATTAAAGCTTTCTTATTTTGGCCCAAGTTCGGCTAAAGATAGTGATTTATTAATTCCGATTGCGAAAGAGAATTATAAAGAGATAGGCGTAGAATTTAATCCTGAATTTATGGACTTTAATACGATGCTTTCAAAAGTGAACAAAGGTGATTATGATTTAGCTTCTGTTGCTACACCGATTACATCTGATCCTAGCGAAACGGCTGGTGAATATTTATCTAGTGCGAATGAGAAGAGTCTTGGTTATAAAAATGCAAAAGTAGATGAGTTAATTCAAAAAGGTATTGAAACGGTAGATATTGAAAAACGTAAACCAATTTATAAAGAACTTTATAAAGAATTAAGTGATGATCCACCAGTAATTCTATTAAACTATCGCAGAACAATTACTGGTTATAACGGGAATATAAAAGGAATTGATCCTGAAAAATACAATAGTATTAGCGCAAACTTACCAGTATTATCATTTGAAAAATAACGAGAAGAATGTATAAGTAGAAGACATTTTTTCATTCGGTTAGAAATGTGCCGATTTGAAAAAATGTTCTTCTATTTTAAGCATTAGATTGGAGAGAAAAAGGGTGAAAACATATATCGTTCGTAGGTTGCTACAAATGATTCCGACATTGTTTGGAACATCAATTATTATCTTCTTCCTGTTTGCACTTCTTCCAGGTGATTATATTGATTCAAATCCAAAGATTACACCGGAAAGAGCAGCTGAGCTTAGGGAATTGTATGGATTGAACAAACCAATTGTTGAGCGTTATTTCCACTGGTTAGGTAATGCGTTACAGGGAGACTTTGGTTTTTCGCTTCAATATCAAGAACCTGTAACGGCACTATTAAATAAGTTTATTTGGAATTCATTTAGTGTAGCAGTTATTGCATTATTTTTTATTTGGCTAATCGCACTTATTATCGGTGTATTCTCGGCGACGAAACAACATTCTTTATTCGATAAACTTGTAACAATCGGTGTCTTTGCAGCAATGTCATTCCCGTCCTTCTTTATCGGGTTGTTTTTAATTAAAGTGTTCGCGGTTGATCTTAAGTTATTACCGATAGGTGGAATGATTGATGTTGGTAGTAATTCAACAGGATTCGCTTATGTGATAGAAGTTGCAAAACATATGGTTTTACCGGTATTTATTTTGACACTTCTTGGAGTAGGTTCATTAACTCGTTATTTTAGAACGAGTATGTTAGAGGTTGTAAGACAAGATTACATACGGACAGCACGAGCAAAAGGTTTAAAAGAAAAGACTGTTATTTATAAGCACGCATTAAAAAATGCTATTTTACCAGCGATTACATTGCTTGCGTTTGAGTTACCTGGATTGTTTTCTGGGGCAATTATTATTGAACAAATTTTTAATTGGCCAGGGATTGGTAACATTCAATTAGAAGCACTTAATTTCCGTGATTATACGGTATTAATGGCATTTACGATGTTTCTTTCTTGTTTAACAATTGTTTCAAACTTTTTTGCAGACATTGTATATGCAGTTGTTGATCCACGTATTCGGTTGAAGTAAGGGGGGAATGAGATGGAAACTGTTACAGCGATTACAGAGAAAAAAGGAAAAAAGAGAAGAAATGAATCATCACCATGGCGACAAGCTCTTAAAAAGATAAAGAAAAATAAGATGGCACTAGTAGGATTGTATGCGTTGATTTTTATGTTTTTATTTTGTTTTATAGGACCATTTTTTTCGCCATATGCATCAGGAAAAATACAAGTTGCGTTAATTAACAAACCACCTAGTTTTTCTCATTGGCTCGGTACAGATCAATTAGGAAGGGATATTTTAACGAGGCTTATGCAAGCGGGACGAATATCATTAACGATTGGCCTAGCTTCAATGGTTTTATCAGTGATACTAGGAGCGGTTTTAGGAGCTATTGCAGGATTTTATCGTGGCATCGTTGATAATATTATTATGCGTCTTGCCGATATTTTAATGTCGATGCCAGGATTACCATTACTTATTATAATGGGGGCGATTTTATCAGAGTGGAAAGTACCGTCTGATTATCGTCTGTATGTCATTATGATTATTTTAAGTTTAGTAGGTTGGCCTGGGCTTGCACGCCTTGTAAGAGGTCAAATTTTATCACTGAGAGAGCAAGCGTTTATGCAAGCTGCTGATGTGCTAGGAATAAAAGATTACCGAAAAATTATCTATCACTTAATTCCTAATGTTTTACCGATATTAATTGTCGTATCCACATTAGGCGTTGCAGGTTCAATTTTAGGGGAGTCCGCACTAAGCTACTTAGGTCTCGGAGTCGTTCCACCTACACCGTCATGGGGGAATATGATTAGTGCAGCTAACTCATTAATTGATTTTCAAAAGCGTCCATGGTTATGGATTCCACCTGGTTTCGCAATCTTTATAACAGTTGTATCAATTAACTTACTTGGTGATGCACTTCGTGATGCGTTAGATCCAAAGATGAGACGGTAGGTGAGAAGGTATGAGTAGAGCGGTAGTAGAACTGAAAGATTTACAAACACACTTTCAGACAGAAGAAGGGACAGTCAAGGCTGTAAACCATGTTAGCTTTGCTGTTCGAGAAGGTGAAACAGTTTGTGTAGTAGGTGAATCGGGTTGCGGGAAAAGTGTAACAGCTTTATCTATTATGGGACTTATTGCTGAATCAGGAAGTGTAGTAGGCGGAGATATTTTATATGAAGGAAAAAGTCTTTTAGGAATGAAAGAGAAGGAGCTTCGTAGTTTACGAGGGAATGATATTGCGATGATTTTCCAAGAACCGATGACATCGCTGAATCCGGTCTTCACTGTAGGAGAACAGATTGTAGAGACGTTAAGGGAGCATGAATTACTTAGTAAAAACGAAGCGTATAAGAAAGCAATTGAGTTAATTCGTAAAGTCGGCATAGCTCGTGCGGATGAAATCGTCCATTCTTATCCGCACGAACTGAGTGGCGGGATGTTACAACGTATTATGATTGCTGTTGCACTTAGTTGTAATCCTAAGTTATTAATTGCTGATGAACCGACAACGGCTCTTGATGTTACGATTCAAGCTCAAATATTAGACTTATTAAGACAAGTAAAAGAGGAATTTAAAACATCCATTTTATTAATTACACATGATTTAGGCGTTGTAGCAGAAATGGCTGATTACGTTGTTGTTATGTATGGCGGGAAAGTTATTGAAGAAGCACCAGTACTAGAAATATTCCAAAATCCGAAACACCCATATACGAAAGGCTTGTTGAAATCAAAACCAGTGATGGGAAAACGAATAGATAAACTATATTCTATTCCAGGGCAAGTTCCTAATTTAGTTGGTTTGGATGAATTTTGCTACTTTAGCGGTCGTTGTGAGCATTGTATGGAAATATGTAAAGAAGAAGCACCGAATCTAAATGTACATGATGAGAATCATAAAGTAGCTTGCTGGTTATATGAGGAGCGTGCGGGACAATGAGTGAACCATTATTAGAAGTAAAAAACTTAAAAACATATTTTCCTGTTAAAGGCGGCATATTTAGTAGAACGGTTGGACATGTAAAAGCGGTTGATGGAGTAAGTTTTACTATTAATAAAGGCGAAGTATTTGGTCTTGTTGGTGAATCAGGAAGCGGAAAAACGACGATAGGAAAAACAATTTTACGTCTCGTCCAAAAAACGGAGGGGGAAGTGAAGTTTAAAGGACACGATGTTCATTCTCTATCAAAAGAGGAATTGAGAAAACATCGACCTAATATGCAGCTTGTGTTTCAAGATCCATTTAGCTCATTAAATCCGAGAATGAGAATTGGAGAAGCACTTGGCGAGCCGATGTTGGCTCACGGACTAGCGACGAAGGAAAATGTTCGTGAAAAAGTGACAGAAGTATTAGAGTTATGTGGCTTAGCTCCATATCATATTGACCGGTACCCTCATGAGTTTTCTGGTGGACAACGTCAGCGTATCGTTATCGCAAGAGCTATGGTATTAAACCCAGAATTCATTGTAGCCGACGAACCTGTGGCAGCATTAGATGTATCCATTCAAGCACAGATCATTAACTTATTTAGTGAGTTACAGGAGAAAAAGGGATTATCTTATTTGTTCATTTCACATGATTTAAGCGTGGTAGAGCACTTATGTACGAAAATTGGAATTATGTATTTAGGAACGATTGTGGAAACAGCGCCGCGTGATGAGTTATTTACGAACCCACTTCATCCGTATACAAAGGCATTGCTATCGGCTGTGCCAATACCAGATCCAACAGTGAAGCGAGAGAGGATCATACTAGAGGGTGACATTCCAAGTCCAGCAAATCCACCTTCGGGTTGTCGCTTTCATACACGTTGCCCGTTTGCAACAGATATTTGTAAACAAACAGTACCAGAATTCCGTAATGTTGGTGAGGAGCATTTTGTTGCTTGTCATCATGTATAAAAAAAGGACTCTTTCAAATAGAAAGAGTCCTTTTCTTTTATTTACTAGATGAAGTTTGTTTCAATACAAATTGCTCGATTGCATGAGCAACACCATGTTCATTGTTTGTTAATGTTACAACATCACATAGTTTTTTTACATCTTCTTCAGCATTGCCCATTGCGACTGATAAGCCAGCTACTTGTAACATTGGTACATCATTAAAGTTATCCCCGATAGCAATAGTATCTTCAATTGGTATATTGAAATAAGCAGCCATTTCTTGTAGACCGTTCCCTTTATGACCATGCTTATCCATGATTTCTACATTAGTAGGAGCTGATGCCGTAACTGAAATATCAGTGTCTTCTTGTAGCATGCTTAATAGCTGTGCACGATGCGCTGCATTAAATGTCAAAATGAAGAATTTAGATATTTCTAATTCTGGATTATTTACAACATCTTCGATTTTTTGGAAATCAGTAATTAAGTTTGATTTCTTTTGTTTTTCTGTAATTCTTTCAAGTTCTTCAAGTGTAACATCTAGTGTATGCTTGTTCTCTTCAAACGCTTGCATGACTTGATCTTGCCATGTATATGGAGAATAAACTCCTTTATTCGTATATAGCTTATATGGAAAACCTTCAGATTCTAGTAATTTTGCAAGTTTGTATACTTTATCGTTTTGTAAACAACGCGAGTTAATTACCTTTCCATCCACATAAACAATTGCCCCATTGCTCGCTCCAACTGGAAGAGATAGTTTATATTCTTCCAATAATTTCAAAGCATCCTCTTTTGCGCGACCAGAACAAATCATGACAATATGACCGGCCTCTTTTGCAGTTTGGATAGCTTGTAAGTTCTCTTTGGAGATCCCAAGATTAGATGATAGTAGTGTACCATCCATATCTAATGCGATTAATTTCAAAATGACCACCTCTTTGCTTTTATTATACATAGTTATATAGAGGAAACATATAAACTTATCTTGGAAAGATTGTATTTTATCCCGCTTTAATGGGCAGTAAGACCCCCACCTCAAAATTCAGCGAAAGCAAAGAAGTTAGGTGTGGGATCAACTGCCCATTAAAGTCCGATTGGTGAGGGCTAATAATCAGTGGGGGATGAAGAAAACCCCCACTGATTAAAGTTTCACTTTATCTAGCGCAGACAGTTAGTAAAAGCTTGATAGATTCCAACGTATGCATTTAAATATGCACTTTGATTTGTAACAAAAGTAGAGGTAAGTATGGGTATGTTTCGTTATATGACTGTGATATTACAATAACATTACAAATGTCAACTTAGTAGAAAGTGCATTAAAACAAGGTTTTTAAGGGTGTTTATAAAAAAATGTAAAAAAAGTGTAATAAAATTTACGTAATTATATTGCAACGTAACAATAGTTATGTTACATTAATGTTACAAACGTTACGTTATTAACTTTAATGTAACGCTAACATAAAAACTATGAAATAAACATTTCTTAGAAATTACATATAGATAACTTATTAAAAAGGAGGATACATAAAATGAAAGAGCAAGTATTACAAGTAACAAAAGGTGATTTCGTAGGATCAGCAAGTGGAGCAGTAGTATTAACAGCATTAATCGTATTTCTATCAAGCGTATTAGTATAATAGAAGTTTTGTAATAAAAGAAAAAGAGAGGAGAATGCAAAATGAAAGAGCAAGTATTACAAGTAACAAAAGGTGACTTCGTAGGATCAGCAAGTGGAGCAGTAGTATTAACAGCATTAATCGTATTTCTATCAAGCGTATTAGTATAATAGAAGCTTTGTAATAAAGAAAAAGAGAGGAGAATGCAAAATGAAAGAGCAAGTATTACAAGTAACAAAAGGTGACTTCGTAGGATCGGCAAGTGGAGCAGTAGTATTAACAGCATTAATCGTATTTCTATCAAGTGTATTAGTATAATAGAAGTTTTGTAATAAAAGAAAAAGAGAGGAGAATGCAAAATGAAAGAGCAAGTATTACAAGTAACAAAAGGTGACTTCGTAGGATCAGCAAGTGGAGCAGTAGTATTAACAGCATTAATCGTATTTCTATCAAGCGTATTAGTATAATAGAAGTTTTAAATTATACAAAATGAAAGGAGAATGAGGAATATGAACAGTGAACAAGTGTTGCAAGTAACAAAAACAGATTTATTAGGGTCATTAGGTGGAGCGGTAGTATTAACATCATTTATTCTATTCCTTGCAAATATATTAGTATGAGATATATAAATACAATCATTCAAAAAAAATAAAGACTCTAGCATATTAGTAAGTAGTTAATATGTTGGGGTCTTTTTTGTTTTCCTCTCATATATACCTTCAAGTATGAATGCTCCCTCCGTCATGTAAAGAGAAAAAAGTCGAATTTTATATGTAAGAAAAAAAGAGGAATTTGACAGAAAAGATAGAAAATTTTAAAGGTCAGAATTTGTTAGCTTGCTAACTAATTTCTAATAACTTACGTTGGAAGCGTTTTCGGTTGGTTTTAAGTATGAACCATTTAATCTATTTACAGGGGGATGAGGATTTTATGAAACAAAAATCTATGGATACGCTAGCTGCACAAATGGAGGACTTTTTTCCGGTACGTGATGTAGATCATTTGGAATTTTACGTAGGAAATGCAAAGCAATCAAGTTATTACCTTGCGAGAGCATTCGGATTCAAAATTGTGGCTTACTCTGGATTAGAAACTGGTAACCGTGAAAAGGTATCTTATGTTCTTGTGCAAAAAAATATGCGTTTTGTTGTGTCTGGAGCTTTAAGTAGCGACAATCGTATCGCAGAATTTGTAAAGACACATGGTGATGGTGTAAAAGATGTTGCTTTACTTGTTGACGATGTTGATAAGGCATACTCGGAAGCAGTGAAACGTGGCGCCGTCGCGATTGCTCCACCTGTGGAATTAACAGACGAGAACGGTACAGTGAAAAAAGCAGTTATTGGTACGTATGGTGATACAATTCACACGCTTGTAGAGCGTAAAAATTATAAAGGAACATTTATGCCGGGATTCCAACAGGTGGAGTTTAATATTCCATTTGAAGAGTCAGGTTTAATTGCTGTAGACCACGTAGTTGGTAATGTTGAAAAAATGGAAGAGTGGGTTAGTTATTACGAGAACGTTATGGGCTTTAAACAAATGATCCATTTTGATGATGATGATATTAGTACAGAGTATTCAGCGTTAATGTCGAAAGTTATGACAAATGGAAGTCGTATTAAGTTCCCTATTAACGAGCCAGCAGATGGAAAGAGAAAGTCGCAAATTCAAGAGTATTTAGAGTTCTACAATGGAGCAGGGGTACAACATCTTGCTTTACTAACAAGCGATATCGTTAAAACAGTGGAAGCGCTGCGTGCAAATGGTGTGGAGTTTTTAGATACACCTGATACTTATTATGATGAATTAAGTGCACGAGTTGGAAAAATTGATGAGGAAATTGATAGATTAAAAGAATTAAAGATTTTAGTAGATCGTGATGAGGAAGGATACTTACTACAAATCTTTACGAAACCAATTGTAGATCGTCCAACTTTATTTATTGAAATCATTCAACGTAAAGGTTCTCGCGGATTTGGAGAAGGGAACTTTAAAGCATTATTCGAATCAATTGAAAGAGAACAGGAACGTCGCGGAAACTTATAAGATTTGTATCCACCAGCAAAAGTCTTTTTGTTGGTGGAAATTTCATTTTCATAGGGAGGAATCATGATGAAATTTGTTACATTTCGTCTTCCTTCGAAAGAAATGCGAGCTGGATGGCTTGAAGGTGACAAAGTAATTGATATGAACCTTGCTAGTGATGGAAAATTACCTTCTTCTATGTTTGCCTTTTTAGAGAAAGCGGATGAGTATGTAGAAGTATTGCGTAAGATTAAGAATCCGGAAAAGGGTGTATATTTCTTAAAGGACGTACAATTAGCGGCGGCAATTCCTAATCCGAGTAGTATTCGTGATTTTTACGCGTTTGAACAGCATGTAAAAACGGCCCGTGGCCGAAGAGGGCTAGATGTTGTACCTGAATGGTACGATATCCCGGTTTTTTATTTTACGAACCATCGTGCTGTAATTGGTCCGGATGATTTTGTAATTGGTCCGAAGAACTCTAAAAAACTTGATTATGAGCTAGAGATTGCTTGCGTAATTGGAAAAGAAGGAAGAAATATTTCTCGTGAGCAAGCAGAAGAATATATTTTTGGTTATTGTATTATGAATGACTGGAGTGCAAGGGACTTACAAGCAACAGAAATGAAGGTAGGACTTGGTCCAGCAAAAGGAAAAGATTTTGCAACTTCATTAGGAGCGCATCTTGTTACGAAAGAGGAACTGGATGTGTATCGTAACGGTGACCGTTATGAATTAGAAATGACTGCTCATGTAAATGGAAAGCTATTATCAAAGGGGAACTTCCAAGATATTTACTATACATTTGCTGAAATGATTGAACGTGCTTCAGAAGACGTTACGTTATATCCAGGCGATGTGATTGGTTCTGGGACAGTAGGAACAGGGTGTATTTTAGAACTGGGTACGGAAGAGTGGCTGCAAGATGGAGATGTTGTAGAACTTACGATTACTGGTTTAGGTACGTTACGTAATACGGTCAAAAAAGAAATGGAAGCAGGTGATGGGCATGTTTTATCGTCACATGGGGGAGCTACCTCATAAACGACATGTGCAATTCCGTAAAAAGGATGGATCGCTTTATCGTGAACAGGTAATGGGAACGAAAGGTTTTTCTGGTACGCAGTCTATTTTGTATCATCATTATATGCCAACGGAAGTATCGCATTCGGCGGTATCACATTCCTGTCAGTTGCAGTATGAAGAAGATGTAGCTCTTGCTCATCGTCATTTTCGCACGAAAGAAAATAAAAAAACTGGCGATGCAGTAAGTGGAAGAAACTTTATGCTTGGGAATGAGGATTTATTAATTGGAGTAGTGACTCCAACAGAAAAAATGGACTATTTCTATCGTAATGGTGATGGCGATGAAATGTTATTTGTTCATTACGGAACAGGGAAAATTGAAACGATGTTTGGAACGATTCACTATCGAAAAGGTGATTATGTAACGATTCCAATTGGCACAATCTATCGTGTTATTCCAGATGAAGGAGAGACTAAGCTTCTTGTTGTAGAGGCAAATAGTCAAATTACAACGCCGCGTCGCTATCGTAATGAATACGGACAATTGTTAGAGCATAGCCCGTTTTGTGAGAGGGATATTCGTGGTCCTGAAAAATTAGAGACGTATGATGAAAAAGGTGAGTTTGTCGTAATGACAAAGTCGCGAGGGTATATGCATAAGCATGTTTTAGGGCACCATCCGTTAGATGTTGTTGGATGGGATGGCTATTTATATCCGTGGGTCTTTAATGTAGAGGACTTTGAACCAATCACAGGTCGTATTCATCAGCCACCTCCAGTACATCAAACGTTCGAAGGTCACAATTTCGTTATTTGCTCTTTCGTACCGCGTTTATATGACTATCATCCAGAATCTATTCCGGCACCATATTATCATAGTAACGTGAATAGTGATGAAGTACTGTACTATGTAGAAGGAAACTTTATGAGCCGGAAAGGTGTGGAAGAAGGTTCTATTACACTTCATCCGAGCGGAATTCCTCATGGGCCGCACCCTGGGAAAACAGAGGCGAGTATAGGGAAGAAAGAAACACTTGAATTAGCTGTTATGATAGATACATTCCGTCCACTTCGTATTGTAAAACAAGCACATGAGACGGAAGATGAAAAATATATGTATAGCTGGATTGAAGAAGGTTCACATACTGTGAAATAAGTAAAAAGAGGCATGCTCACTTAGTGGGCATGCCTCTTTTATGGAATCGACATGTATAATAATACCAAAAAAAGTTATAGAAAGATATATAGAAAGAAGGATAAGGATATTGTATGTTCCGAAAGGTTTCTACTTATTTCGACAAAAGTATTGACTGGGGAAAGTGCTATGAGTAAAATAAAAAAGCGAATTAAAAATTTTCAGAAAATTTAAAACTTGGAGGAGCATGCTATGAAGCAAATTTTTCAAAAGAAGCCTATTGCAAAGTTAATGCAAGAAAGTAAGCAAAAGACGTTAGCAAGAACATTGGGTGCATTGGATTTAACTATGCTTGGAATCGGGGCAATTGTTGGAACAGGTATTTTTGTTCTAACGGGCGTGGTGGCAGCAAAACATTCTGGACCAGCTATTATATTATCGTTTGCGATAGCCGCGTTAGCTTGTGCCTTTGCTGCATTTTGTTATGCTGAATTCGCTTCTTCAGTTCCTGTCTCAGGCAGTGTGTATACGTACACATATGCGACGATGGGAGAGGTATTCGCATTTTTAATTGGATGGGACTTAATGCTTGAGTATTTACTCGCTACATCTGCTGTAGCAAACGGTTGGTCCGCTTATTTTCAATCTTTATTAAAGGGATTTGGGATACATATTCCTACCATTCTCTCCTCGGCCCCTGGTACAGGAAAGGGTGGAATAATTGATTTGCCTGCGGTTCTAATTATTTTAGTGATGACAGTTCTTTTATCTAGAGGTGTTCGTGAAAGTGCACGAATAAATAATATTATGGTGTTTATTAAATTGGCGGTTGTTCTCATATTTATCTTTGCTGGTTTTAATTATGTAAAACCTGAAAATTGGACACCTTTTATGCCGTTTGGCTTAGATGGTGTAATGGCTGGAGCTGCTACAGTCTTTTTCGCATTCATAGGGTTTGATGCAGTTTCAACGGCAGCAGAAGAAGTGAAACGTCCACAACGTGATTTGCCAATTGGCATTATTGCATCTTTATTAATTTGTACGGTTCTTTATATTGTTGTTTCACTTATTTTGACAGGAATTGTTCCATACGGACAGTTAAATATATCAGATCCAGTTGCTTTTGCGCTTCAATTTATTGGACAAGATAGTTTAGCAGGAGTAATTTCAGTAGGAGCAATTACAGGAATTACAACAGTAATGTTAGTTATGATGTATGGGCAAGTACGTGTTTCGTATGCAATGAGTAGAGATGGATTATTACCGAAGCGTCTTGCTAAAGTTCACCCGAAATTTAAAACACCGTTTTTAAATACGTGGACAACGGGAATTATTGCAGCACTTATTTCAGGATTAATAGATTTAAATGTGTTAGCGCATCTTGTAAATATGGGGACTCTATCAGCCTTCGCACTTGTAGCTGTTGCTGTTATTGTAATGAGAAGAACTCATCCTGATTTACCAAGAGCATTTAAGGCGCCGCTTGTACCATTTTTACCAGCATTAACGGTGATTTTTTGTTTATACTTAATGCTTCAATTATCCGGAACGGCTTGGATTAGTTTTGGGGTATGGATGGTTATCGGTATTGCGGTTTACTTCTTATATAGCCGAAAACATAGTGCTTTAAATAATAGTAAAGACGAAGATGATGTAGCAAATTTATAAGTAGAAAAATCCATCCTAATTCAGTTAGGGTGGATTTTTTGTTCTGAAAATTTACATTCTTCTGATATTGTTATAAGATGATTGGTGGCGAACTAAAGGGGTGGAATGATGAAAAATACGTGGCGTGAGTTAAGAGAGATGGACCGTAACGTATGGATACGGTTTATTGGTGAGACGTTAAATGGAATTGCAATGATGATGTTGATGCCTTTTTTTGCATTATATTTAAAAGATAAGGTAGATTCATTATTGCAGGTAGGAGTTATTATGGCGCTTTCTCCAATTGCTGCAAGCTTTGGATCAATTATAGGGGGAAGAATTGCTGATATATATGGAAGAAAGCCAATTATGATATTTTCGATGACGAGTAATGCGGTATTAATGCTCGGTTTTTTATTTATAGAAGGATTTATTCCTTACGCAATTTTATCTGTTTTTTTAGGATTAAGTAATTCGCTATTTCATCCAGCTGCATCAGCGATGGTTGCGGATGTAACAATTCCAGAAAAAAGAACAGAAGCATATGGATTATTGCGAATGGGGCACAATATAGGTGCTGCAATTGGCCCGATAATGGGCGCTTCAGTAGTTATGTTTTCGAAGAATCTTGTGTTTATTATTGCCTCGTCTACGATGTTATTTTATGCATTACTTGTATTCATTCTTATCCAAGAGACAATGCCAAAGAACGCGAATAAAGACGAGAATAAAGAAAAGGAATCAGGGGCGGTTTGGAAAATAGTAATGAGAGATAAGGCACTAATGATTTATTTATTAGCAGGTATCATTATTTCGATGGGATTTTCTCAAACAGAAGGCATGTTGCCACTGCACTTTGATAACGAAATGAAGGGTATCTTTGGTATTAACAATCCATACCCATATTTAATGGCTTTAAATGGACTATTAGTTGTGTTGTTCCAGTTTCCAATTTCAAAATGGGCCACAGATAAACCTGTCGGGAAGACGATGTTATATGGTGCATGTTTGTTCGGGATTGGTTTGTTCTTTATAGGGTGGTTACCGAAGTGGTTTGGAGAATTTAATGCAAATGCTACGATTATTTTAATAACGTTGCTGTTTGTTTATGCCATATATACATTAGGTGAGATGATTATGTCGCCTGTACAGATGACGTTTGTAGCGAATTTGGCTCCTGAGCATTTGAGAGGGACTTATATGGGAGCTGCGAGTTTGCAGTGGATTACAGGAGGTGCACTCGGTCCGCTTTTGGGAGGTTTTTTATTAGATCAATTACTTGGCCACTTGCTGTTTACAATTTTAGCTGTAGGATGTGTAGTTGCAGGTATTGTATATGTTTCTTTAGATCGTCTCGTTGAACAAAGGCAAAAGAGCACACTGACCAAACAATCTTCTTAATGAGTGGATGACATACACAAAAAAGGGATTTCTACATATTCTAGGTACATAACTAGATTGAGTTGTAATTATATATATGTATGAAGAAATTTGAGTGAAAAAAGTATAGAAAACCAATAAGTGGTGTCATTTATTTATTTGTGGAAGTTACATTTTATTTCAAATAGGAACTACCTATTTTTATAAAAAGTGCTAAAATAGAAAAATGAAAACAATTGGTTAGGGTGATTTCAGTGACAAAAATTAAATTAGGTTTATTATATGGTGGAAAATCAGCTGAGCATCAAGTTTCGCTACAAACGGCTCTTGCTGCTATTAAAGCATTAAATCAAGATAAATTCGAGATTCATCCGATTTATATTACAGAACAAGGTCAATGGGTGCGCGGTGAGCGTATTGAAGGTGAAGTAACAGATGTTGAAGTTCTAAAAATGAGCGGTGCAGAAAATGCGATTTCTCCGTTATCATTAAGCACAGAAATTATTCCATCTGCAGCTTCCGAGGAAAATGCTATCGACGTTATTTTCCCATTATTACATGGACCAAATGGTGAAGATGGAACAGTTCAAGGATTATTAGAATTAATGAACATTCCTTATGTAGGAAATGGTGTTCTAGCATCTGCTGCTGGTATGGATAAAGTTGTTATGAAAAACATTTTTGCAGAAGCTGGATTAAAACAAGCAAAATATGCATCATTCATTCGTAGCACATGGGAAAAAGATTGTGAAACAGCATATGAAAAAGTAGAAGAAGTTTTAGGATATCCTTGCTTCGTAAAACCAGCAAACCTTGGTTCAAGTGTTGGTATTAATAAGTGTAAAAATCGTGAAGAACTTGAGAATGCATTTGAAGAGGCGTTCCAATTTGACCGCAAAATTATTGTAGAAGAAAATATTGTTGGACGTGAAGTAGAAGTTGGTGTACTAGGTAATGATGAGCCGAAATGTTCAGTTGTAGGTGAAATCGTACCGAAAAAAGACTTCTATGATTATAAGTCGAAATATATCGATGGTGATACAGCGTTAATTATTCCAGCTGAAATGACAGAAGAAGAGTCTAACGTTATTAAGCGAGATGCGATTATTGCATTCCAATCGTTAGATAGTGCTGGCTTAACAAGAGCTGATTTCTTCTTAACGAAAGATGGAGAAGTATATATTAACGAAGTGAATACGATGCCAGGATTTACGCCGTTTAGTATGTTCCCTCTATTATGGCAACATACTGGATTACCGTATCCGGAATTAATTGAAGAGCTAATCAATTTAGCCATTGCGCGTCACGAGGAAAAACAAAAAATTAAATATACAATCTAACAAAAAAGGAGGAAGCACTATTCGCAGGAATAGTGCTTCCTCTATGTAAGGAGTGTTTTCATGATAAATCGAACGTTAAAACAAGTAGAACAGATGGTAAATGGTACGGGATTAGCAGAGAGATATGAGGGAATTACTATACAAGGAGTGTCTATTGATACGAGAAAAATTGAAAAGGGAAACTTATATGTTCCAATTCAAGGTGAACATTTCGATGGACATGCTTTTGTAGATAAAGCTGTTGAAAATGGAGCTGTGGCGACATTATGGATGAAAGGTGTAGCAAATCCACCTGAGAATCTTCCAGTTATTTTTGTAGAAGACACGCTATCGGCATTACAAGTGTTAGCGAAAAATTATCGCGATCAATTGGATGTTAAGGTTATTGGTGTGACAGGTAGTAACGGTAAAACATCTACAAAAGATATTGTGACAAGTCTTCTTGCGACTAAATTCAAAGTTCAAAAAACAGAAGGCAACTTCAATAACCATATCGGGTTACCTCTTACTATTTTAAACTTAGAAGAAAATACAGAAGTAGCTGTATTAGAAATGGGTATGTCAAGCCGAGGAGAAATTGAATTCTTATCTAAGTTAGCACGTCCAAATGCAGCTATCATTACGAACATTGGTGAGGCACATTTAATGGACTTAGGCTCTCGTGAGGCGATTGCTGAAGCGAAATTAGAAATTGTGACAGGATTACAAGAAGGTGGAGTATTCGTATATAACGGAGATGAGCCATTATTAACAAATCGTGTTCCTGAAATGAATTTAATAGCTGAAACAGTTACGTTTGGTGATGCTAGAGCAAATGATTACTATCCAACGACTGTAACATTACAGGCAACTGGGACGCACTTTAAAATGAATAGAGAAGAAAATATTTCATTCTACCTACCAGTATTAGGAAAACATAATGTATACAATACGCTTGCTTCAATGGCGATTGCGAAACATTTCGGTGTAACGTGGGAAGAGATGAAAGAAGGTTTAGTAACCCTTCAAATGACAGGCATGCGTATGGAGATTGTAAAAACAAATAGTGGTTTAACAATTATCAATGATGCCTATAATGCAAGTCCAACAGCTATGGAAGCAGCGTTCCATTTAATGAATGGTTTAGATGGATTTGCTAAAAAAATTGTTGTGCTCGGCGATATGTTAGAGCTTGGAAATCAAGAAGTACAGTTTCATTATGAAGTAGGTAAATTAATCGATCCAGCAAAAATCTCATATGTGTTCACATATGGTAAATTAGGGGCTCAAATTGCTGAAGGAGCGAAAATTAATTTCCCTACTGAGCGTGTAAAAGCGTATGATAATAAAGAAGAGCTAGTGAAAGAGTTACAAGCAGTAGTTGGTGTGAAAGATGTTGTATTAATAAAAGCATCTCGCGGTATGAAATTGGAAGAAGTAATTACGATGTTGAAATAATTGGTGTATATAAATAGGGATGATAGATGCGAAAATAGAAGAAACTTATAATAAGCGCTTACAGTAAATATAAAAAAATAAAAGTGAAGAAAAAAACTCTGAATATGAAAATAAGGTAACAGTTGGGTTTGCTTTTTACACATACAAAACTTATAATTGATAAAGTGTAATAACGTTTAGAAGTATTTTCGCGAAGAATATACGCCCGTTTATATACGTGAGCATTCAGGAAAAGGGCTTTTCCGCAAATTCGGAAAACGCCTTTTTTTAAATGATAAGTATAGGATAGAAAAGGAGAAGTAACATTGACAACATTTCGAGAATTAGGATTAAGTGAGTCTTTACTGCAATCTGTTGAAAGCATGGGCTTTGAAGAGGCTACGCCGATTCAAGCTGAAACAATTCCACATGCATTGCAAGGTAAAGATATTATTGGGCAAGCACAAACAGGTACAGGGAAAACAGCAGCATTCGGATTACCACTATTAGATAAAGTGGATACAAATAAAGAAGCAGTTCAAGGTATTGTTATCGCGCCAACGCGTGAATTAGCAATTCAAGTTGGAGAAGAGCTATACAAAATTGGTAAACATAAACGCGTTCGTATTTTACCAATCTATGGTGGTCAAGATATTAACCGCCAAATTCGTGCTCTAAAAAAACACCCACACATTATTGTTGGTACGCCGGGTCGTATTTTAGATCATATTAACCGTAAAACACTTCGCTTACAAAACGTAGAGACTGTTGTTCTTGACGAAGCGGATGAAATGTTAAACATGGGCTTCATTGAAGATATTGAAGCGATTTTAACAGATGTGCCAGAAACACATCAAACATTATTATTCTCAGCGACAATGCCAGATCCAATCCGTCGTATTGCTGAGCGTTTCATGACTGAGCCTCAACACATTAAAGTAAAAGCAAAAGAAGTAACAATGCCAAACATTCAGCAGTTCTATTTAGAAGTGCAAGAAAAGAAAAAGTTTGACGTGTTAACACGCTTACTAGATATTCAATCTCCAGAGCTTGCAATCGTATTCGGTCGTACAAAGCGTCGTGTTGATGAATTATCAGAAGCGTTAAACTTACGTGGTTATGCAGCAGAAGGTATTCACGGTGACTTAACACAAGCGAAGCGTATGTCTGTATTACGTAAATTTAAAGAAGGTGCTATTGAAGTTCTTGTTGCAACAGACGTTGCTGCACGTGGTCTTGATATTTCAGGCGTAACACACGTATATAACTTCGATATCCCACAAGATCCAGAATCATACGTTCACCGTATCGGTCGTACTGGCCGTGCAGGTAAAAAAGGTATTGCAATGTTATTTGTAACACCACGTGAATCAGGACAATTAAAAAATATCGAGCGCACAACAAAACGTAAAGTTGATCGTATGGAAGCACCGACACTTGACGAGGCATTAGAAGGTCAACAACGTTTAATCGCTGAAAAACTTCAAAGCACAATTCAAAATGAGAATTTATCATACTACAAGCGTATTGCAGAAGAAATGTTAGAAGAGAACGACTCTGTAACAGTAGTAGCTGCTGCTTTAAAAATGATGACAAAAGAGCCAGATACAACTCCAATCGCTTTAACATCAGAACCACCAGTTGTTTCAAGAGGTGGCGGTTCTAAAAAACGCGGCGGTAACGGAGGCGGATACCGTGATGGTAACCGTAATCGTAGTCGTGATGGACGCGGCGGTGGCGATGGTCGTAACCGTGATCGCAATCGTGATGGACGCGGTGGTGGCGATGGCCGTAACCGTGATCGCAATCGTGATGGCGGTAGCCGTGGTCGTAAAGGTGAAGGTCAAGGTCGTCCTGGATCTTCAAATGGACGTGGCGAAAGAAAACATCATAGCCGTCCACAAGCTTAATACAAAAGAGAATGCCCTTTGCTGGCATTCTCTTTTTTTATTTCTGTAATTGTACATACTACATAATAACTTGTGTAGAAAAGAGGTGCTACATGCTTGTAAGACTTGGGTATGTTGCGATGAGTGTACATGTAAAGAACGCATCTCCATCTCAAACGATGACATATGCGCAGTTTCAACGAATTGATGATCGAGAGGCTGCAATTCGTAAACTCGAAAGAATTGCTAATTCAAATTTAGAAAATTGTTTACGGTTATTAAAGCATAATAAAGGACATGATATATCTTTCTTTCGGCTTAGTTCCAAGCTCGTTCCTTTAGCGAACCATGAGGAGTTGTTAGAGTGGAACTATATTCGCCCCTTAAAAGAAAATTTAAAAGAGCTAGGTGATTACGCTATTCGAATGAATATGCGTATTGATTTCCATCCAGATCATTTTGTTGTGCTGAATTCACCTGAGAAAAATATTTTTAAGCAATCTGTAAAAACATTGCAGATGCATAAAAAATTATTAAAAGGTATGGGAATTGAACATAAGCAACGATGCGTATTACATGTAGGCGGAGGTTATAACGATAAGGAGCTTGCATTAGAACGCTTTATAGAAAATTGGTCAATTGTTCCAAGAGGTATCCAAGAGATGGTCATATTAGAAAATGATGATACGACCTTTTCTTTAGAAGAAACATTGTATTTAGGTGAAAAGTTAGATATTCCAGTCGTGTTTGATTTGCATCACCATATGATGAATCATGATCGAGAAGATTGGCATGAAGATTGGGCGCGTGTTGTACATACGTGGGAGTCGTCTTTGTTACCAGTGAAAATGCACATTTCTAGTCCTAGAGAAGGAAGAGACCCGAGAGCACATGCGGACTTTATTGACGTAGATACTTTTTTATCTTTTTTAAAAAAGATAAAGGGAAGTGTTCCGCAAATTGATTGTATGATTGAGGCGAAGAAGAAGGATGAGTCTTTATTTCAATTAATGAGAGATTTAAGTAAACAAACAGAGGTAGAAATTGTCGATGGTGCGAGCTTTTATATTAAATAAGCTCTGCACCATCGAATTTTTTTGCTAATAAAGGAGTGCAAATACCACCAATGATCAATCCTGTTAAATGGCTTATAGGGTTAGCGGAGGGATTGAAGAAAGTGAATAGTAGTAATATACATATCATGATTGGAAAAATAGCAATGTCTCTTGGATTGGAAGAACGATATCGACTATACAATAGAAATAATTGCGCTCCTAGCAATCCAAAAATACCACCAGATGCTCCGGCATGAATATATTCAAGAGGCATAATAAGATAAGAAGAAATATTTCCAAGAATGCCAGAAAGGAAAAAAATTATGATGAAAGAAAAGTGCCCTAGTTGTTTTTCAATAGAAGAGCCGAGGACAAATAAACAAATACTATTAGAAAGGAAATGTTGTAAGTCTACATGTACAAGTAGGGAAGTTATGAGACGCCACCATTCTCCTTTAGCGATATATTCATTGTAGGATGCCATGGGAAAGAGAAAAAAGTCGCCTAACATAATCATGACTAATTGTATGAGAAGTAAAGCGATGACGATTGGTTGTAAGGGAATGCGGACGGATGGTATTAGCATGTTGTTAGTATCACTCCTTTTGCATCAGAAAGATTCTCTGTTATTCTTACAATATGAAAAAAGAAAGCTAAATAGAAGAAGGGGATTTTGAAATGATTGTAGGGATTGGAATCGATATTATTGAATTGAATCGAATTGAAAAAATGCTAGATGGAAAGCTTAAATTTATGGAGCGTATTTTAACTGAAAGTGAACGTAATGTTGCTAAGGAACTGAAGGGAAGTCGTCTTACAGAGTTTGTAGCTGGAAGATTTGCAGCGAAAGAGGCGTATTCAAAAGCGGTAGGGACTGGTATCGGGAAAGAAGTAAGTTTTTTAGATATTGAAGTAAGAAATGATGATAGAGGTAAGCCGATTCTCGTTACAAGTACAGAGCATATTGTTCATTTATCAATTAGTCATAGTAGGGAATTTGCTGTTGCTCAAGTTGTTTTAGAAAGCTCGTCACGCTAGTCTGCATATTTTATATCTTTGTCTCATATATTTGATGTAGCGATAAGGAAGGCACATCTTCCATTCATTTATAGGGGCAAAGGGGCTGAAGTGATGAAAAGGCGTCTGTTTTTAGTTCTTGTCGGTTTATTAACCGTTTTTGTGTTGGCGGGTTGTATGGAAAAGAAACAAGATGATGTTGTGAGAGATTTAGAGGCGAAAGTAAAAGGGATGAAAAGTTATCAAGCTGAAGCAAAACTATCTATTAAAACAGGGAATGAGCCTCAGGAGTATAAAGTAGAAATATGGCATAAGGAACCTTCTTTTTATCGTGTGAATTTGCAGAATGCGAAAAAAGATCAAAGCCAAATTATTTTAAGGAATGAAGAAGGGGTATTTGTATTAACGCCAGCGCTTAATAAGAGTTTCCGTTTCCAAAGTGATTGGCCACAAAATAGTAGCCAGGCTTATTTATATGAATCCCTTGTGAGAGATATTTTGCAGGATAAGAAAAACCTTACTTTTGAAAAAACAGATAAGTATTATATTTTTAAAACAAAAACAAACTATCAACATCAAAACATGTTACCGAAACAAGAGATTACATTGAAGAAAAGTGATTTAACACCAGTTTCGGTGAAGTTAATGGATAATGATCAAAATGTTCTTGTGAAAGTAGATTTCTCAAAAGTGAAATTTGATGCAAAATTTGATAAAGGTGCATTTGATACGAAACAAAATATGTCTAGAGCACAAGTAGATGTTCCAACAACAGCAAAAGAAGACAAACCATTTGCGATTTTGTATCCGCGTGATACGCCGCAAGGTATGGTTTTGAAAGATGAAAAAGAGTTGAAGACAGACAGTGGCAAGCGTGCGATACTCACATACACTGGAAGTAAGAAATCCTTTACTTTGATACAAGAAAAGGCAAAAGTTGCAGAGGCTTCGTCAGCGATAAGTGTGAGCGGAGAATTGGTTGATCTTGGCTTTACAATTGGGGCATTGACGAAAGATTCTTTAACGTGGTCGCATAACGGAGTAGAATATATGCTCGTGTCTAAAGGTTTAGAGCCGAAGGAGCTATTAATGGTTGCTCGTTCAGTTACAGAGAAGCAAGTGAAGTAAACTTCTTAGACGTGGTGATATATGTGCACCACGTCTTTTCTTAGTTTGAAGGGTGGATTTCATAAAAGAAGCATATAAAAGAATAAGCTTCGCATATCGTGTATAAGGAAGTGTATTTATGGAAGAAGCACCATTTTACCGTGACACTTGGGTGGAAGTGGATTTAGATGCGATCTATAACAATATTACACACATTAAAAATTTCATTCCAAGTGATGTAGAGATTTTTGCTGTAGTTAAAGCGAATGCATATGGACACGATTATGTACCAGTAGCTAAAACGGCATTAGAAGCAGGAGCGACAAGGTTAGCGGTTGCCTTTTTAGATGAAGCTTTAGTGCTTCGAAGGGCCGGTATTACTGTGCCGATTTTAGTGTTAGGTCCTTCCCCGCCTCGTGATGTCAATGTAGCTGCTGAAAATGATGTAGCGTTAACTGTTTTTCAAAAAGAATGGGTGGATGAAGCAATTAAACTTTGGGATGGTTCATCTACAATGAAATACCATATTAATTTCGATAGTGGCATGGGGAGAATTGGAATACGCGAGCGCAAAGAATTAAAAGGGTTTTTAAAGAGTTTAGAAGGTGCACCATTTTTAGAATTAGAAGGAGTTTATACACATTTTGCAACAGCGGATGAGGTGGAGACTTCTTACTTTGATAAGCAATATAACACATTTTTGCAGCAGTTAAGTTGGTTGAAAGAGTTCGGAGTGGATCCTAAGTTTGTCCATACAGCTAATAGTGCTGCAACGCTACGTTTTCAAGGTATTACATTTAATGCAGTACGAATTGGCATTGCGATGTATGGGTTATCCCCATCTGTAGAAATACGCCCTTTTTTACCGTTTAAATTAGAGCCAGCGCTATCATTGCATACGAAAGTTGCTCATATTAAACAGGTGATTAAAGGGGATGGAATCAGTTATAACGTCACTTATCGAACGAAAACGGAAGAATGGATTGCAACCGTTGCAATTGGATATGCAGATGGATGGCTTAGAAGATTGCAAGGATTTGAAGTGCTTATAAATGGTAAAAGGGTACCGATTGTAGGTCGAGTAACAATGGATCAATTCATGATACATCTTCCTTGTGAAGTACCGCTTGGTACGAAAGTTACACTCATCGGAAGACAAGGTGATGAGTATATTAGTGCTACTGAGGTTGCTGAATACTCCGGGACCATTAATTATGAGGTTATTGCCACGATAAGTTTCCGTGTGCCGAGAATATTTATACGGCATGGCAAGGTTGTAGAGGTAATTAATTATTTGAATAATATATAGAAGGTAGTATGTTTTGCTTCTTGTCATTTGAGAGGACTGTTCATTGGTTAAGGATAAGCTCGTTTTTGATGAGAAGCTTTGTACTTATAGTTACTTTTAACATAATTTAACGTGAATTTTGCGGAGAAACTCTTTCGCTTCTTGTTTGTAATGAGATAAAAAATAAAAGAATATGAATGTTTTGTTTGTGAATTGGAAAACATAAGCAAGGAATAAGGAAGTCTTTGCAACAGGCTCCATACAATGGTATTATTACAATAGGTGTCATATATATATTTGGGTGTGTAGTTGACGGTGGAGGTGTATTTTTGTGTCCGAATCAAGTGTAACTACTGAAATCGTGGTTCGGTTGCCAAAGCAAATGGTAACGGAATTGGACGGAATTGGAAAACAAGAGAATAAGAATCGCCATGAACTAATTTGCCAGGCAACACAACTGTTATTGCGTCAACATAAGACGAAGAAACGCTACCAACATGAATCAATGCGACGTGGGTACATTGAAATGGGAAAAATTAATCTTGGTATTGCATCTGAAGCTTTCTTAGCAGAGTATGAAGCAGCTCATACAGTAGAACGCTTAGTTAGCGGGGGGTAATATTTTGATTGTAAAACGCGGCGACGTGTATTTTGCAGACCTTTCCCCAGTTGTTGGTTCTGAGCAAGGAGGCGTTCGTCCGGTTCTTGTCATTCAAAATGACATCGGAAATCGTTTTAGTCCAACGGTGATTGTAGCGGCTATTACTGCACAGATTCAAAAAGCTAAATTACCCACTCATGTGGAAATTGATGCGAAAAAGTACGGTTTTGAGAGAGATTCTGTTATTTTACTTGAGCAGATTCGAACAATCGATAAGCAGCGCTTAACGGACAAAATCACTCACTTAGATGAAGTGATGATGATTCGTGTAGATGAAGCGCTACAAATTAGTTTAGGACTAATAGATTTTTAAATCGGCAGTTTAAGTTGCTCTCTTTACAGGGCAACTTTTTTTTATTATAGAGGAGGTTACGGTTGTATATGGAAATGGTAGATAATCGACAAGCGTTAATGAAAATGTTAGTGAAGGAATTAGGCTTTACCGAAAAGCAAGTTCGTCATGTTATTCAATTAACAGAAGAAGGTAACACAGTTCCATTTATTGCTCGTTACCGAAAAGAATGGACAGGCTCTTTAGATGAAGTGCAAATTCGTGCAATTTTAGAGAGATGGCAATATATAATGCAGCTTGAAGATAGGAAAGAAGAGGTCCTTCGTCTTATTGATGAGAAGGGGAAACTGACAGAAGAGTTACGTCAGCAAATTGTTAAAGCTGTAAAGTTGCAAGAAGTAGAAGATTTATATCGTCCATATAAAGAGAAAAGAAGAACGAAAGCAACGATTGCGAAAGAAAAAGGACTAGAGCCGTTAGCTGAATGGTTGTTGTTATATAAGAAAGAAGATCCAAATCAGAAGGCAGTGGAGTTTATTAACGCAGAGAAAGAAGTACAGTCTGCAGAAGAGGCATTGCAAGGTGCCCAAGACATTATTGCAGAAATGGTTTCAGATGAAGCGGCGTATCGTAGTTGGATTCGAAATGTTACTTTTAGAAAAGGTGTTATGTCTTCGTCTGTAAAAGATGAAGAGAAAGATGAAAAGAATATATATGAAATGTATTACAGTTATGAAGAGCCGTTGCAGAAGGTAGTACCGCATCGTGTATTAGCGATGAATCGCGGTGAGAAAGAAGATATATTGAGAGTTTCTGTTGTTCCACCAGTAGATGAGATAGTAACTTTCTTATATAAGAAAGTAATTCGTGATAACGATTCTAAAAGTGCACATTATGTAAAGTTGGCGATTGAGGATGGTTATAAACGATTAATTCAATCCTCTATTGAAAGAGAGCTTCGAAAAGAATTAACAGAAACAGCTGAGGAACAAGCGATACATATTTTCTCTGAGAACTTACGTAATTTGTTATTACAACCTCCAATGAAAGGGAAGGTTGTGTTGGCTGTAGACCCTGCATATAGAACGGGTTGTAAATTAGCTATTGTAGACGATACGGGAAAAGTTCTATATATTGATGTTATTTATCCGCATCCACCAGTGCGTAAATATGAAGATGCAAAAACGAAAGTTCTTTCTATTATAGATAAATATCAAGTTGAAATGATTGCGATTGGGAATGGTACAGCTTCTAGAGAATCAGAAGAATTTATAGTTGATGTATTACAAAATGTGAAACAAGAAGTCTTCTATATTATTGTGAACGAGGCTGGTGCGAGTGTGTATTCGGCTTCTGATTTAGCACGTGAGGAATTCCCAGATTTACAGGTTGAAGAAAGAAGTGCTGTTTCTATCGGCAGACGTCTGCAAGATCCGCTTGCTGAACTTGTAAAGATTGACCCTAAATCAGTTGGGGTTGGACAATATCAACATGATGTATCACAAAAGAGGTTGAATGAATCATTAACATTTGTAGTAGAGACGGCAGTTAACCAAGTCGGTGTGAATGTAAATACAGCTTCAGTTGCTTTATTACAATATGTTTCGGGTTTATCGAAAACTGTTGCGAAAAATATTGTGGCAAAGCGTGAAGAAGAAGGGAAATTTACAAAACGAACAGACTTAAAGAAAATACCGCGTCTAGGTGCGAAGACATATGAACAATGTATAGGTTTCTTACGTATATTAGAGGGAGCAAATCCGTTAGATCGAACGGGTATTCATCCAGAACAATATAAAAATGTTGAATTGTTATTGAAGAGTCTAGGATTATCAAAAGATGATGTAGGGCAGCCGCAGTTGCAAAAGAGCTTAGAAGAAGTGGAGGTTTCTAAGTTATCGGAAGAAACGGGAGTTGGAGAACCGACGTTAGTTGATATTATAGATGCACTCATTAGTCCAGAGCGAGACATGAGGGATGAGTTGCCTAAACCGCTTCTGAAAAAAGGGATTTTGAAATTAGAAGATTTAAAACGTGGTATGGAACTGGAAGGAACAGTTCGTAACGTTGTTGATTTTGGTGCTTTTGTTGATGTAGGTGTAAAACAAGATGGTTTAGTACATATTTCTAAACTGAGCAAACAGTATGTGAAGCATCCGTTAGATATTGTATCTGTCGGACAAATCGTCAAAGTATGGGTAGATGATATTGATACGAAAAAAGGTCGCGTTGCACTATCTATGTTGCCGATTGAATAGTAAGAGAAGAGAGCAGATGAAACTGCTCTTTTTTTATGGGATAAAATGTGTAATGGATTATGAGCTTTGATGTATTTTGCTATAATAAAACCAGCATTCATTTAGTAATTTAATTTGATGCCGGTTTTTTTCAAAATATGCGCGTTGCATTTGTTTTTTTAGCCACGTAGGCATAGGAATCCCTCCTTGTTTAATCCTACTCTCAAAAATGTAAGGTACTATTGATGAGAGGTTGGTGAGTGGATTTCTATTTATGCTATGTTTTTAGAAAC
>NZ_CP172246.1:257500-280000 GCF_044324725.1 Bacillus sp. 3G2
CAGGGTTAGTCAGGACCTAAGCCGAGGCCGACAGGCGTAGGCGATGGACAACAGGTTGATATTCCTGTACCACCTCTTTATCGTTTGAGCAATGGAGGGACGCAGAAGGATAGAAGAAGCGTGCGATTGGTTGTGCACGTCCAAGCAATTAGGCTGATAAGTAGGCAAATCCGCTTATCGTGAAGGCTGAGTTGTGATGGGGAAGCTCCTTATGGAGCGAAGTCTTTGATTCCCCGCTGCCAAGAAAAGCTTCTAGCGAGATAAAAGGTGCCTGTACCGCAAACCGACACAGGTAGGCGAGGAGAGAATCCTAAGGTGTGCGAGAGAACTCTGGTTAAGGAACTCGGCAAAATGACCCCGTAACTTCGGGAGAAGGGGTGCTTTCTTAACGGAAAGCCGCAGTGAATAGGCCCAAGCGACTGTTTAGCAAAAACACAGCTCTCTGCGAAGCCGTAAGGCGAAGTATAGGGGGTGACACCTGCCCGGTGCTGGAAGGTTAAGGAGAGGGGTTAGCGTAAGCGAAGCTCTGAACTGAAGCCCCAGTAAACGGCGGCCGTAACTATAACGGTCCTAAGGTAGCGAAATTCCTTGTCGGGTAAGTTCCGACCCGCACGAAAGGTGTAACGATTTGGGCACTGTCTCAACCAGAGACTCGGTGAAATTATAGTACCTGTGAAGATGCAGGTTACCCGCGACAGGACGGAAAGACCCCGTGGAGCTTTACTGTAGCCTGATATTGAATTTTGGTACAGTTTGTACAGGATAGGCGGGAGCCATTGAAACCGGAGCGCTAGCTTCGGTGGAGGCGCTGGTGGGATACCGCCCTGACTGTATTGAAATTCTAACCTACGGGTCTTATCGACCCGGGAGACAGTGTCAGGTGGGCAGTTTGACTGGGGCGGTCGCCTCCTAAAGTGTAACGGAGGCGCCCAAAGGTTCCCTCAGAATGGTTGGAAATCATTCGTAGAGTGCAAAGGCATAAGGGAGCTTGACTGCGAGACCTACAAGTCGAGCAGGGACGAAAGTCGGGCTTAGTGATCCGGTGGTTCCGCATGGAAGGGCCATCGCTCAACGGATAAAAGCTACCCCGGGGATAACAGGCTTATCTCCCCCAAGAGTCCACATCGACGGGGAGGTTTGGCACCTCGATGTCGGCTCATCGCATCCTGGGGCTGTAGTCGGTCCCAAGGGTTGGGCTGTTCGCCCATTAAAGCGGTACGCGAGCTGGGTTCAGAACGTCGTGAGACAGTTCGGTCCCTATCCGTCGTGGGCGTAGGAAATTTGAGAGGAGCTGTCCTTAGTACGAGAGGACCGGGATGGACGCACCGCTGGTGTACCAGTTGTTCTGCCAAGGGCATAGCTGGGTAGCTATGTGCGGAAGGGATAAGTGCTGAAAGCATCTAAGCATGAAGCCCCCCTCAAGATGAGATTTCCCATAGCGTAAGCTAGTAAGATCCCTGAAAGATGATCAGGTTGATAGGTTCGAGGTGGAAGCATGGTGACATGTGGAGCTGACGAATACTAATAGATCGAGGACTTAACCATATAATATGAAGCAAATGTTATCTAGTTTTGAAGGAATATACCTTCAATAGTCTGGTAATGATGGCAGAGAGGTCACACCCGTTCCCATACCGAACACGGAAGTTAAGCTCTCTAGCGCCGATGGTAGTTGGGACCTTGTCCCTGTGAGAGTAGGACGTTGCCAGGCTATTTATATCATCGCGGGGTGGAGCAGCACGGTAGCTCGTCGGGCTCATAACCCGAAGGTCGCAGGTTCAAATCCTGTCCCCGCAACCAAATGGTCCCGTGGTGTAGTGGTTAACATGCCTGCCTGTCACGCAGGAGATCGCCGGTTCGACCCCGGTCGGGACCGCCATTTTATATAAAGAAAAGAACGAAACATGTTGTTTCGTATTTTTTTATTTGTTTTAACAAAAAACTAATAAAGACAGTCAAACTATCCTTAGGAAAACTCCTAAGGACTTTTTTATATATTCAAAACCTGTATAATAAAGAGCAGAGAACATTGTGAGTAAAGTAGGTGAAGTCTGTGAGTAAATATGAAATAACAACAAAATCCTCTGAGGAAACACAAAGGTTATCAGAAAAACTAGGTGGACTTGTAGGGGCGCAAGATGTAATTATTTTAGAAGGAGATCTAGGGGCTGGTAAGACAACTTTTACAAAAGGACTAGCAAAAGGTCTTGGGGTGAAAAGAGTTGTAAATAGTCCTACCTTTAATATTATTAAAGAATATAAAGGGAGATTGCCGCTATATCATATGGACGTGTATCGCTTAGCTGAAAGTGAAGAGGACTTAGGTTTTGATGAGTATTTCTACGGTGAAGGAATTACCGTAGTAGAATGGGCTCATTTAATAGAAGCATTTTTACCAAATGAGAAGTTACAAATTAGTTTATTCCATGCTGGAGATGATACAAGGAAAATTGTACTCGAGCCAATTGGAGATCGATATATTAGATTATGTGAGGAGCTATTACAAGATGAAAGTACTAGCAATTGATACTTCAAATTACGTAATGGGTGTATCCCTTATTGAAGAAGGAAACGTAATTGGGGAAATCATTACAAACTTAACAAAAAACCATTCTGTACGTCTTATGCCAGCTGTAGAACAACTGTTAAAAGAATGCGGTGTAAAACCGAAAGAATTAACTAAAATCGTTGTAGCTGCTGGACCTGGATCATATACAGGTGTTCGCATAGGTGTGACAGCTGCCAAAACATTAGCTTGGTCACTTCAAATACCGATTGTAGGTGTATCAAGTTTAGAAGTAGTAGCTGCAAACGGAGCTAATTTTGATGGATTAATCTGTCCTTTATTCGATGGAAGACGTGGACAAATTTATACTGGGTTATATACATATGAAGGAGAGAATGTCACTTCTATAGAAGAAGACCGAATCATCCTTATTGTAGACTGGTTGCAAATGTTAAAAGATAAAGGCAAGCAGGTTTTATTTATTGGTAACGATGTTAAACTGCACAAAGAAACAATAATAGAACATTTAGGCGATCAAGCTGTATTTGCTCCTTTCACTAAAAATAACCCAAGACCAAGTGAATTAGCGTTCTTAGGATTGCAAAAAGAAGAACAAGATGTGCATTCATTTGTTCCTAGTTACCTTCGTTTAGCTGAGGCCGAAACAAAGTGGTTAGAAAGTCAAAACAAGTAGGGGTTTGCAGAAGATGGATATGATATTTAGAAAGATGGAACTCGATGATATCGCTCAAATTGTAGCTATTGAAGAAGCGTCTTTTTCAACTCCTTGGACTGCAGATGCCTTTCACCGTGAGTTAACGACGAATGAACATGCACATTATGTTGTGCTAGAAAAAGATGGTCGTGTAATTGGGTATTGTGGATTGTGGATAATTATTGATGAATCACATATAACAAATATAGCTATTTTGCCAGAATACAGAGGTCAAAAGCTAGGAGATGCTTTATTGAAAGAAGTTATTTCCGAAGCGAAAGATTTAGGGGTAAAAACGATGACACTTGAAGTACGTGTATCAAATGAAGTAGCAAAACAGTTATACAGAAAATACGGATTTCAAAATGGTGGAATTCGTAAACGATACTATGCAGACAATCAGGAAGATGGTCTCGTAATGTGGGTGAATATATAATGGAAAAAAATACAATTATACTTGGTATTGAAACAAGTTGTGATGAAACAGCAGTAGCGGTTGTTAAAAATGGAACGGAAATTATTGCAAACGTAGTTGCATCACAAATTGAAAGTCATAAACGTTTTGGCGGAGTTGTACCAGAGATTGCATCCCGTCATCATGTAGAAGAAATTACAGTTGTGTTAGAAGAAGCTTTAAAAGAAGCAAATATCACATTTGATGATATTGATGCAATTGCTGTAACAGAAGGACCTGGTCTAGTAGGAGCACTTTTAATAGGGGTAAATGCAGCGAAAGCAGTAGCTTTTGCACATGATATTCCTCTAGTTGGTGTTCATCATATCGCTGGTCATATTTATGCGAATCGTTTAGTAAAAGAAGTTCAATTCCCACTACTATCACTTGTTGTATCTGGTGGGCATACAGAGCTTGTTTATATGAAAGAGCATGGTTCATTCGAAGTGATTGGTGAAACGAGGGATGATGCAGCTGGAGAGGCATATGATAAAGTAGCTCGTACGTTATCTATGCCATATCCAGGTGGCCCTCATATTGATCGCCTTGCACATGAAGGAGAACCAACAATTGATTTGCCTCGTGCATGGCTAGAACCTGATTCGTATGATTTCAGTTTTAGTGGATTGAAATCAGCAGTTATCAACACTGTGCATAACGCAAAACAACGCGGGATAGAAATTGCACCGGAAGATTTAGCAGCAAGTTTCCAAGAAAGTGTAATAGATGTGCTTGTAACGAAAGCATCCCGTGCAGCAGAAGCGTATAACGTAAAGCAACTGCTTCTAGCTGGTGGAGTAGCTGCTAATAAAGGACTTCGTGCACGTTTAGAAGAAGAATTTGCACA
This sequence comes from Bacillus sp. 3G2, assembly GCF_044324725.1. Taxonomy (NCBI): domain Bacteria; kingdom Bacillati; phylum Bacillota; class Bacilli; order Caryophanales; family Bacillaceae; genus Bacillus; species Bacillus sp. 3G2. The sequence goes on from NZ_CP172246.1 coordinate 262,023, forward strand.
AAAAGAAAATATTGAGCTAATTATCCCTCCAATATCTTTATGCACAGATAATGCGGCAATGATTGCGGCGGCAGGTACAATTGCATATGAACAAGGAAAACGTGCTACATTAGCTTTAAATGCAAATCCAGGATTAGATATTGAAGCATAGTTATACACAAAATTAACCACAGCTTGTGGATAAAACCCATATTATCTGTTGATAATGTGGGTTTTATTGTGTATATAAAATGTTGATAACTTTTTTGTTAATTGTTGATAATGTGGAAAAGTTATTTTGGGGTTTATTTTACAAAGGTGGATATGTGTATAAACTTGTGGATAAATCGGATGAAGTCTGACCTTTACGTGTATTCTTTTTCGGGAAATAAATAGCAAGAAGATATTTCTAAAAAACATTTTGAAATACGCTCTTAGGATAGAAGTTATTAACAATGTCAAACTTTGTCGGTAAATCGATATGTCGTGTCGAATTGTTTATACAATATGACGTTCATTCCAACTAGAAGACAAAAAGGATGTCGCATAGTCAAAAATCCCGACCTATGAGACATCCTTCTTATTCATACTCTTATAAATGTAATTCTTCCCATTCTGCCATACATGCATCAAGCTGCTCTTGTAGTGTTTGCTTTTTCGTTGTAATTTCACTAGCTTTTTCATAATCTGCATATATTTCTGGTAAGCAAAGTTGATCTTCTAACGTAGCAATTTCTTCTTCAAATTCGACAATATTTTGTTCTAGCTCCTCAATTTTTCGAGTGCGTTGACGTTCTAATTGTTTACGCTCTTTTTCTTCGAGATAATTTAATTTTTCTTGAGCTACAGTTTTTTGAACAGGCGCTTGGCTTTCTTGCTGTTCTTGTTGTTCAAATGCTGCGCGTTCAATCATTTCATTTTTCTTTTCAACGTAGTAATCGTAGTCCCCTAAATATTCCTGTGCACCTTCTGTTGATAACTCAACAACGGTCGTCGTTACACGATTAATAAAGTAGCGGTCATGTGAGACAAATAGAAGGGTGCCTGGATAATCAATTAAAGCATTTTCCAAAATCTCTTTACTATTTAAATCAAGATGGTTCGTAGGTTCATCAAGAATTAATAAATTCGATTTTTGCATCATAAGTTTTGCAAGAGCTAATCGAGCTTTTTGTCCACCACTAAGAGAAGATACTGGTTTTAGTACATCATCCCCGGTGAATAAGAAGTTACCTAATATCGTGCGAATTTCTTTTTCAGGCTGCAAGGGATATTCATCCCATAACTCATTTAAAACCCGCTTAGAAGATGTTAAGTTTGCTTGTTCTTGATCATAATAACCAACAGATACATTGGATCCGAAAGAAACATCACCATGTAATAGAGGTAACTTATTCACAAGTGATTTTAATAATGTGGATTTCCCGATTCCGTTTGGACCAACTAAAGCAACGCTATCCCCGCGAGTTAAGCGCATCGTTACATGTTCAATAATCGGATCCTCATCATAGCCGATAGTTGCATCCTTTACTTGTAAAACATCATTTCCACTTTGTTTTTCGATATCGAAGTGGAAGGAAGCTGACTTAGAATCACCTAATGGTCTTGTTAATAATTCCATTCGGTCTAATTGTTTACGACGGCTTTGGGCACGTTTTGTCGTAGATGCACGCGCTATATTTTTTTGAACGAAGTCCTCAAGCTTAGCGATTTCATCTTGTTGTTTTTCATAACGTTTCATTTCTTGCTCGTATAGCGCTGATTTTAAGTCTAAATATTTACTGTAGTTACCAACAAATCGTCTGCTTTCTTTATTCGAAATTTCATATACTTGTGTAACGAGTTTATCTAAGAAATAACGGTCATGGGAAACGATTAGTATTGCGCCAGGATAGCCTTGTAAATATTGTTCAAGCCATGTTAATGTTTCGATGTCTAAATGGTTTGTAGGCTCGTCCAAAATAAGTAGGTCTGGTTTCGTTAATAATAATTTACCTAGAGCTAATCGTGTCTTTTGTCCACCGCTTAATGTAGAAATCGTCGTCTGATGCGTTTCAACTGGGAAGCCAAGACCACTTAAAATCGAGCGAATATCTGCTTCGTACTGATAGCCGCCTTGATCTTTATAATCTAATTGTAATTGGTCATAATCAGCTAATAATCTTTCGTATGTAGCCTCGTTTGAAAAGTTTTCTTCTTTTCCCATCTCTTGCTCTAGCCTTCGAAGTTTTGTCTCCATTTGCTGCAAGTGTGTAAAGACGGTTAACATTTCATCCCAAATTGTTAAAGACGTTTCTAAGCCGGTATTCTGAGCTAAGTACCCGATTGAGACATCTTTCGGTTTTATAATTTCGCCACCATCATGAGATAGCTCACCAGCTATTATTTTTAATAATGTAGATTTTCCGGCTCCATTTCGTCCGACTAATGCAATACGATCTTTCGCTTGAACTTCCAATTTTATGTTTGCAAGAATCGTTTCTGCACCGTATAATTTCGAAAGCGCGTTTACTTGTAATAAAATCAATGTTTTCACCTCAAATAATTTCTTAACTTTGCCATGTTTATATTTCTCAATCATACTAAAAATAGTGTATAGTTTAAAATGAAGAGAGAATACTTCTTCTCTTTATTATACAGGGAAATTCATGAGTGCTAAACTTCTGTATTTGATTCAAGTATATGAATAAAGATAGGAAGAGAGGAGAGGTTATATGGATCAGCAAAAAATTCCACAGGCCACTGCCAAACGATTGCCTCTATACTATCGATTTATCCAAAACTTATCTCTTTCTGGTAAGCAACGTGTTTCATCAGCAGAATTGAGCGAGGCGGTAAAGGTTGATTCCGCAACGATTCGAAGAGATTTCTCATATTTTGGAGCGTTAGGGAAAAAAGGTTATGGATATAACGTAAATTATCTATTATCATTTTTCCGTGAAACACTCGACCAAGATGATATAACACGTGTAGCACTTATTGGAGTAGGTAATTTAGGGACCGCTTTCTTACATTATAATTTCACGAAAAACAATAATACAAAAATTGAAATGGCGTTTGACGTTAGTGAAGAGAAAGTCGGAACAGAAATCGGGGGCATTCCTGTATATCATTTAGATGAATTAGAAGAACGTTTATCAACTGATATACAAGTGGCAATATTAACAGTACCCGCTACAGTAGCACAATCTGTAGCAGATAGATTGGCAGAAACGAACGTGCATGGTATTTTAAATTTTACACCAGCGCGCTTAAATGTGTCAGACAATATAAGAATTCATCATATTGATTTAGCAGTAGAGTTACAAACACTTGTTTACTTTTTGAAGAATTATCCACAATAAAACGCAGAGGAAGCGACCTCTGCGTTTTATTATTGTTTTTTCTTTGTGAATTTAACTAAGATGAGGCGAAGTGCCAAATTAAAATCAATTGTTGCCATAACTGCAAATAGTATTGTCCACATATTCCAGATTGTATCTGTTACGTTCGTAATGGCGAAGCGTGTAAAGATACATCCTAGAAGGAAGTACAATGCAGCCATGAACAATGGTGAGTTTCTCATACTAAAAATCCTCCGATAAAGCCTTGCATTTTTTCAGCTTCTTTAATCATTTCTTGAATTTGTTCATTGCTCATTAAAACTTGAGCAACTGCAACTAATGTATTCATAGCAACATGAGCTGCGATAGGGACGATAATACGCTTCGTTTTTACATATAAAAAGGCGAACACGAGCCCCATAGAAGTGTATACCAATAAGTGAGTGAAATCAAAATGAATTGCTGCGAATACGAGAGAACTAATGATAGCAGCAATAAAGAAGTTAAACTTCTTATAAAGTGTACCAAATAAAATTTTTCTAAATACGATTTCTTCCAAGATAGGTCCTATTATAGAGATGACGATAAGGAACCAAGGTGTCGTTCTAGCGATATCCATAAGTCTCGCTGTATTTTCTGATCCAGGTTTAATTCCTAATAAACGCATTTCTATCATACCGGCAATACTTTGCGAGAAAAATGCTAAGAAGAATCCGATAAAAATCCAACCAATCGTAGCTGGAATAGAAGAACGCGTTGTATCTAAACGTCTGTCGCGAATATCTGTTCTAAGTAACCAAAGTACGATACATAATGCAATAAAGAAGCTAATGATTGCCCAGTGGCCAGTTATGAGCTGGAATTTCTCTTCTCTAGTAAATCCCCTGTTATCATAAAGTCCAGTTTTCAGGAGAAGTGGTAATCCAGCGATGGATGATAACTGCATTAAAATGTATGTAACGATAACCCACCAATATTGTTTTTTCAAATGGTTTAACCATCCTTTCTAACTCTAGTGTATGAGATAAGGTAGGATAACATGTAAATATGCTACCTACGATATAAACCTCGCGTAAATTATGTTTTTTTCGTAAATCCGTATTTGAAATTATAATAGAAGACAGGAGAAAGTTGTGTGTATAGCGAAAACAACTTAGGGTGTCCTTTCATATTGTAACATACGAGTAGTGGAAACAACGATTCATATAGTAAAGGTAGAAGAAGAGGGACTCTATATAGAAAAGTGTATAGCTAAATTTGCGAAAAAATTATGATTTTTTTACTTGCAAAAGAAATTGAGATTATTTATTATTATAAGTGTGTTAGCACTCGAGTGACTTGAGTGCTAATAAATAAAATTTACATAACAAAATGAGGAGGTTATTGTTCATGCTAAAGCCATTAGGTGATCGCGTTGTAATTGAGCTTGTTCAAGCAGAAGAAAAAACAGCAAGTGGTATTGTATTACCAGACACTGCAAAAGAAAAACCACAAGAGGGTAAAGTTATTGCAGTAGGTACTGGTAGAGTGCTTGAAAATGGTGAGCGTGTTGCTTTAGAGGTAGCAGCAGGTGATCTTATCATCTTCTCAAAATATGCAGGTACTGAAGTGAAATACGAAGGTACTGACTACTTGATTTTACGTGAAAGTGACATTTTAGCAGTTATCGGTTAATTATATAAATCTTAAAAAATCCAAGGGGGTCAATTATTATGGCAAAAGATATTAAATTTAGTGAAGAAGCACGTCGTTCGATGCTTCGCGGTGTCGACACTCTTGCAAACGCAGTAAAAGTAACACTTGGACCAAAAGGTCGTAACGTTGTACTTGAGAAAAAATTCGGTTCACCACTTATTACAAATGACGGTGTAACAATCGCAAAAGAAATCGAATTAGAAGATGCATTCGAAAACATGGGTGCAAAATTAGTAGCAGAAGTTGCTAGCAAAACAAATGATGTAGCTGGTGACGGAACAACAACTGCAACTGTATTAGCACAAGCTATGATTCGTGAAGGTCTTAAAAACGTAACAGCTGGTGCGAACCCAATGGGTCTTCGTAAAGGTATCGAAAAAGCTGTTACTGCTGCAATTGCAGAATTAAAAGAGATTTCTAAACCAATCGAAGGTAAATCTTCTATCGCACAAGTAGCTGCTATTTCTGCGGCTGACGAAGAAGTAGGTCAATTAATCGCTGAAGCAATGGAGCGCGTTGGTAACGACGGTGTTATTACTTTAGAAGAATCTAAAGGATTCACAACAGAATTAGACGTAGTAGAAGGTATGCAATTTGATCGTGGATATGCATCTCCTTACATGATTACTGATTCTGACAAAATGGAAGCAGTTCTTGATAACCCATACATCTTAATCACTGACAAAAAGATTTCTAACATTCAAGAAATCTTACCAGTATTAGAGCAAGTGGTACAACAAGGTAAACCACTTCTTATCATTGCTGAAGATGTAGAAGGCGAAGCTTTAGCTACATTAGTAGTGAACAAACTTCGTGGTACATTCAATGTAGTAGCTGTTAAAGCTCCTGGATTTGGTGACCGTCGTAAAGCAATGCTAGAAGATATCGCAATCTTAACTGGTGGCGAAGTAATCACTGAAGAATTAGGCCGTGACTTAAAATCTGCTACAATTGAATCTTTAGGACGCGCTGGTAAAGTTGTTGTAACGAAAGAAAACACAACTGTAGTTGAAGGTATCGGAAATACACAACAAATCGAAGCTCGCATCGGTCAAATCCGTGCGCAATTAGAAGAAACTACTTCTGAATTCGATCGTGAAAAATTACAAGAGCGTCTTGCAAAACTTGCAGGTGGCGTAGCAGTAATTAAAGTAGGTGCAGCAACTGAAACTGAGTTAAAAGAGCGCAAACTTCGCATTGAAGATGCACTTAACTCAACTCGTGCAGCAGTAGAAGAAGGTATTGTTGCAGGTGGTGGTACTTCACTTATGAACGTATACACGAAAGTAGCTTCTATCGTAGCTGAAGGCGACGAAGCAACAGGTATCAACATCGTACTTCGCGCGCTAGAAGAGCCAGTTCGTCAAATCGCAATCAACGCTGGTCTAGAAGGATCTGTAGTTGTAGAGCGTCTAAAAGGCGAAAAAGTAGGCGTTGGTTTCAACGCAGCTACTGGCGAGTGGGTTAACATGCTTGAAACTGGTATCGTAGATCCAGCTAAAGTAACTCGTTCTGCACTTCAAAACGCAGCATCTGTTGCAGCTATGTTCTTAACAACTGAAGCTGTAGTTGCTGACAAGCCAGAACCAAATGCACCAGCAATGCCTGACATGGGCGGCATGGGCATGGGCGGTATGGGCGGAATGATGTAATTCCGTTTGCCCTAAAAAACATCCATTTCTATATAGAAATGGATGTTTTTTTATTTTTTTTAGAAAAGGAATTTAATTTCTGTAGAATTTTGTCGCTTTCTCTCTTGACCATACCGATACTTCATTGTTAGAATCTAGGAAGATAATATAAAACGATCCTTCATATATCCTCAAAGATAAGGTTTGAGAGTCTCTACCGGGTTACCGTAAACAACCTGACTATGAAGGCAGTGTGTCTTATATTTATAAAGAGCGGAAGACTATCTTTCTTTATAAAGCCAGACCCCTGCCTTTTCTTTGTTATGAGACTAGAGGCGGAGGACTGGCTTTTTTTATTATATTAGTAATGCTTTTTGCCAAATTGGTGAAAATATTTATATACGAGAACTAACGTTGGGGTGATTATTTTGAAGAAGCAGCATGATACAATTATCGTTTTAGATTTTGGGAGTCAGTACAATCAGTTAATAGCACGTCGAATTCGTGAGTTCGGTGTATACAGTGAACTTCATCCACATACAATTACTGCGGAAGAAATTAAAGCAATGAATCCAAAAGGGATTATCTTCTCTGGTGGACCAAATAGTGTATACGGTGAAGGCGCATTACATTGTGATGAAAAAATCTTTGAACTAGGATTACCGATCTTCGGTATTTGTTACGGTATGCAGCTTATGACACAACACTTCGGTGGTAAAGTAGAACGTGCAAATCACCGTGAGTACGGAAAAGCTGTTCTTAAAGTAGAGAACGAATCAAAATTATATACGAACCTTCCAGAAGAGCAAGTTGTATGGATGAGCCATGGCGACTTAGTAACTGGTTTACCTGAAGGATTCGTAGTAGATGCAACAAGTGAGTCTTGTCCAATTGCTGGTATGAGCAATGAAGAGCAAAACTTATACGGTGTACAATTCCACCCAGAAGTACGTCATTCTGAGCATGGTAACGATTTAATTAAAAACTTCGTATTCGGCGCATGTGGTTGTTCTGAAGGATGGAACATGGAGAACTTTATCGAAGTAGAATTAGAGAAAATCCGTGAAACTGTTGGAGACAAAAAAGTACTATGTGCACTTAGCGGCGGTGTAGACTCTTCTGTTGTAGCAGTATTAATTCATAAAGCAATCGGCGACCAATTAACATGTATTTTCGTTGACCACGGTTTACTTCGTAAAGGTGAAGCAGAAGGCGTTATGAAAACATTCAGTGAAGGTTTCCACATGAACGTTATTAAAGTGGATGCACAAGAACGCTTCATGAACAAGTTAAAAGGTGTAGAAGATCCAGAACAAAAACGTAAAATCATTGGTAATGAATTTATTTACGTATTTGATGATGAAGCTTCTAAATTACAAGGTATGGACTTCTTAGCACAAGGTACACTTTACACAGACATCGTTGAAAGTGGTACAGCAACTGCACAAACAATTAAATCTCACCATAACGTTGGTGGACTTCCAGAAGACATGCAGTTCAAATTAATTGAGCCTTTAAACACGTTATTTAAAGATGAAGTACGTGTATTAGGATCAGAACTAGGAATTCCTGATGAAATCGTATGGCGTCAACCATTCCCAGGCCCTGGTCTTGGTATTCGTGTATTAGGTGAAATCACAGAAGAGAAATTAGAAATCGTTCGTGAATCTGATGCGATTTTACGTGAAGAAATTATAAAAGCGGGATTAGACCGCGAAATCTGGCAATACTTCACTGCGCTTCCTGGTATGCGTAGCGTAGGTGTTATGGGTGACGAGCGTACTTATGATTACACAGTAGGTATCCGTGCAGTAACATCTATCGACGGTATGACAGCTGACTGGGCACGTATTCCTTGGGACGTATTAGAGAAAATCTCTGTACGTATCGTAAACGAAGTAAAACACGTTAACCGTATCGTGTATGATGTAACGAGTAAGCCACCAGCAACTATTGAGTGGGAATAGTATTATAAAAAAGATCCATCTATCGTTTATGTATAGATGGATCTTTTTGTTTTTACCATTAATACGAACGAAAATACAAAAGTTTATAAAAATGTTCGTTTTTAAATTGACAAAATCACCTCATCGAGTTAATATGAGTATGTAATTCAAACGAAAAGTGAATATTATGCCGTCGTATAATATCGGGGATATGGCCCGAAAGTTTCTACCTAGCTACCGTAAATGGCTTGACTACGAGGCGTTTTGATAAAGATGAGGGGAAACTTGTCTTTATTCATAGAACGCTTCCATGTATATGCAATGGAAGCCTTTTTTATTTTTAATAGATAAAAGAGGGCTAGGGAGATTACGGCGAGTAATCATATAACGGGGGAAACGTAAGATGAAACGCTATTTTCAGTTTGATGAACTCGGTACAAATTATAAAACAGAGTTCATAGCAGGTTTAACGACATTTTTATCTATGGCTTATGTACTATTTGTCAATCCTGCTACACTGTCACTTGGAAATGTTAAAGGGTTACCAGCAGGTACAGGAATGGATCCAGGTGCAGTATTCGTTGCTACAGCATTAGCAGCAGCGATTGGTTCGTTAATTATGGGGATATTCGCGAAGTATCCGATTGCTTTGGCACCGGGTATGGGAATTAACGCATTCTTTGCTTATACGGCAGTGTTAACGATGGGTATTCCGTGGCAAACAGCAATTGCTGGAACATTAATGTCAGGTATTATCTTTATTATTCTTACAGCTTCAGGTATTCGTGAAAAAATCATTAATGCTATTCCATCAGAGTTAAAGTTTGCAGTAGCGGCAGGTATCGGATTATTCATTGCCTTCCTTGGATTCCAAAATGCCGGAATTATCGTGAAAAATGATGCTGTTCTTGTTGGGTTGGGGGATTTAACAAAGGGCACAACGTTACTAGCGATCTTCGGGGTTGTTACGACAATCATCTTCATGATTAAGAAAGTTAATGGTGCAGTGTTCTACGGTATGATTCTTACAGCAATCTTAGGAGTAGCAACAGGATTAATTGATACTCCGAAAGCTGTAGTGGGAGCAATACCGAGTTTAGAACCAACGTTCGGTGTGGCATTAACGCACTTCGGAGATATTTTCACTGTTCAAATGGTGATTGTTATTATAACGTTCTTCTTCATTGATTTCTTTGATACAGCAGGTACACTTGTAGCGGTTGCGAATCAAGCTGGATTAATGAAGAACAATAAATTACCACGTGCAGGAAAAGCGTTATTCGCAGATGCGATTGCAACTGTAATCGGTGCGATCTTAGGTACATCAACAACAACGTCTTACATTGAATCTTCTGCAGGGGTAGCAGCGGGTGGACGTTCTGGATTTACGGCAGTTGTAACAGCAGGATTCTTCTTGCTGGCACTATTCTTCTCACCATTATTAAGTGTTGTAACACCAGCTGTAACGGCACCAGCTTTAATTATTGTAGGAATCTTAATGGTTTCATCTTTAGGCGAAATTGATTGGAAGAAATTCGAGATTGCAGTACCAGCATTCTTTACAATCATTTCAATGCCGCTTACGTATAGTATTGCAACAGGGATTGCAATCGGATTTATCTTCTATCCAATTACAATGGTAGTAAGTGGTCGCCGCAAAGAGATTCATCCAATTATGTATGTTATGGGAGTTTTATTCGTACTATATTTCATCTACGTTCGTAAATAAAAGGGGTTTTTGAAAGGTCTAGACTTAAGGGGAGTCTAGACCTTTTTTGCGTCTTCAGAAAATCTTAAGGATTTCCGAGCGTTTTTCTTCAGAAGTTTTCCTATAATAGAAGTTAGGGATTAAAAAAGTGATGGGGGAGATATTGTGGCAACCGAAACAATACTTGTCGTAGATGATGAAAAAGAAATTAGGAATCTTATTACAATCTATTTAAAGAATGAAGGATATAAAGTGTTGCAAGCAGGGGACGGAGAAGAAGGATTACGTTTACTAGAAGAAAATGAAGTACATCTAGTCGTATTAGATATTATGATGCCAAAAATAGATGGTATTCACATGTGTATGAAAGTAAGAGAATCGAAAGAAATGCCGATTATTATGCTTTCTGCGAAAACGCAAGATATGGACAAAATTTTAGGATTAACTACAGGTGCAGATGATTACGTAACGAAACCATTTAACCCGCTAGAGTTAATCGCAAGGATTAAATCTCAGTTACGTCGTTATATGAAGATGAATGGTTTTGCTATTCAAAATGAGGACGAGTTAGAAATTGGAGAGATGAAAATAAATATCTCAACCCATAAAGTTATTGTGGATGGAGAAGAAGTGAAACTGACTCCGAGGGAATTTTCGATTTTAGAATTACTAGCTCGTAATCCTGGGATGGTCTTTAGCGCGGAACAAATTTATGAAAAGGTTTGGAACGAAAGGTCTTTCCAGTCGGATAACACGGTAATGGTTCATATTCGGAAAGTGCGTGAAAAGATTGAAGAGAATCCAAGGAAGCCGATATATATAAAAACAGTATGGGGAGTGGGGTATAAGATTGAAAAAGATATTTAATCCATTTACTTATGTTAGGAAAATTCGAGAATTAATTGGAAAGATAGTGAAGAGTGTGAAACGGAGTATACGAATTCAACTTATTACTGCGTTTACTGCTTGTGCGTTATTAGGGCTTTTTTTTGCAAAGGGAGCAGCACCTTTTTTTGAGAATGCGAATCGGCAGGCGACAATAGATTATGGGTCTGGTATGAGAGAAATTCATCAACAAGCTCAAAGTGTGGCGAATAGTTCAGTTCACGAAAATAAATTAGAAGCTATATCCGATATGATCGAAAGGGAGAACCAAAATTTAGAACGAGGATCTAGAGCTTTAAAAGTACTGGTTACTGACGAGAGCGGCAAAGTTGTATATAAGACGAAGCAGGCACAAGAAGAACAAATTGATTTGCATAATACAATTCGTAATGCAGCATCATTTGCAATCAACTATTCAAATGGCCAAGATGCATTTGAAAATACAAGAAAAGAATTTATAGCTTTTGCACCTATTACAATAGGAGATAAGAATTTATACATGTTTGTTAGTGGGATTCCGGGAGGTGAAGTGAGATATCATACGCAAGAAGGGCCGTTTCCATTTTTCATAGGTGTACTCGTATTTATTTTCTCTTTCTTCTATATAACAAAGAGAAAGATGAAGCAAATTGAAGCTATGGCACAAGGTGTAAAGGAAATAGAAAAAGGCAACTTAGCGTATCGTATTGAGAAGAAAGGTGAGGACGAAATTGCGTCTTTAACTGAGAATATTAATAATATGGCAGAAGAGCTTATGAATAATATAGAAAAGGAACGTAAATTAGAGAAGCAAAAGAACGAGCTTATTACGAATGTATCTCACGATTTGCGTACACCACTTACTTCTATTATGGGTTACTTGCGATTACTTCGAGATTCTAAATATGAAAATAAAGAACAACATGATGAATATACGAGAATTGCTTTTGCGAAGTCGGAGCAGTTAAAGAATTTAATAGAAGATTTATTTGAGTATACGAAGTTAACAAATGAGCAAGTTATATTAGAAAAACAAGAGGTTTGTATAAATGAGTTATTGGAGCAATTAATAGAAGAGTTAGTACCGCAAGCAGAAGAGCATGGACTTACGTTTGTTAAGAAGTTTCCTGAGGAACGTGCCTATGCAGCGGTTGATTCGGAAAAGATGGTTCGTGTATTTGATAATTTATTAATGAACGCGATTAAGTATAGTAAAGATGATGGGGAGATAAAAGTTTCTCTTCAAAGGCAGCGCCGGGAAATACAAATTGTAATTGCGAATCATAGTGAAGAGTTTACGAGAGAAGAGTTAGGGAGTTTGTTTGAACGTTTTTATAAGAAAGATCAATCCCGAAGTAGAGTAACGGAAGGATCGGGACTTGGATTGGCAATTGCGAAAAGTATTGTTGAATTACAAGATGGTAGTATTCGAGCTGAATATAAGGATGGCACTATTCATTTTATCGTCTCGTTACCAATTATAGAAAAATAATAAATGAATAGAGTGCTATATGATAAAAAGGCTTATTTTAAAAGAAATAAGCCTTTTTATATTTTTTTAGAAAAACATGTTGACGATTGTAGGTTAGAGGTGTAATATAGGACAAGTCGCCGATGCAATAACGCAGAACGCGGCAAACGAAATGAAAAACTTAGTTGACATTGAAAGATGAAGATGTTAACATAAGGGAGTCGCAAATGAGCGACCAAGTAGTTCTTTGAAAACTGAACGAAACAAACAACGTGAAACGTCAATTTTTATTTTTAGATGCTAGACAAACTAACTTTATTGGAGAGTTTGATCCTGGCTCAGGATGAACGCTGGCGGCGTGCCTAATACATGCAAGTCGAGCGAATGGATTAAGAGCTTGCTCTTATGAAGTTAGCGGCGGACGGGTGAGTAACACGTGGGTAACCTGCCCATAAGACTGGGATAACTCCGGGAAACCGGGGCTAATACCGGATAATATTTTGAACTGCATGGTTCGAAATTGAAAGGCGGCTTCGGCTGTCACTTATGGATGGACCCGCGTCGCATTAGCTAGTTGGTGAGGTAACGGCTCACCAAGGCAACGATGCGTAGCCGACCTGAGAGGGTGATCGGCCACACTGGGACTGAGACACGGCCCAGACTCCTACGGGAGGCAGCAGTAGGGAATCTTCCGCAATGGACGAAAGTCTGACGGAGCAACGCCGCGTGAGTGATGAAGGCTTTCGGGTCGTAAAACTCTGTTGTTAGGGAAGAACAAGTGCTAGTTGAATAAGCTGGCACCTTGACGGTACCTAACCAGAAAGCCACGGCTAACTACGTGCCAGCAGCCGCGGTAATACGTAGGTGGCAAGCGTTATCCGGAATTATTGGGCGTAAAGCGCGCGCAGGTGGTTTCTTAAGTCTGATGTGAAAGCCCACGGCTCAACCGTGGAGGGTCATTGGAAACTGGGAGACTTGAGTGCAGAAGAGGAAAGTGGAATTCCATGTGTAGCGGTGAAATGCGTAGAGATATGGAGGAACACCAGTGGCGAAGGCGACTTTCTGGTCTGTAACTGACACTGAGGCGCGAAAGCGTGGGGAGCAAACAGGATTAGATACCCTGGTAGTCCACGCCGTAAACGATGAGTGCTAAGTGTTAGAGGGTTTCCGCCCTTTAGTGCTGAAGTTAACGCATTAAGCACTCCGCCTGGGGAGTACGGCCGCAAGGCTGAAACTCAAAGGAATTGACGGGGGCCCGCACAAGCGGTGGAGCATGTGGTTTAATTCGAAGCAACGCGAAGAACCTTACCAGGTCTTGACATCCTCTGAAAACCCTAGAGATAGGGCTTCTCCTTCGGGAGCAGAGTGACAGGTGGTGCATGGTTGTCGTCAGCTCGTGTCGTGAGATGTTGGGTTAAGTCCCGCAACGAGCGCAACCCTTGATCTTAGTTGCCATCATTAAGTTGGGCACTCTAAGGTGACTGCCGGTGACAAACCGGAGGAAGGTGGGGATGACGTCAAATCATCATGCCCCTTATGACCTGGGCTACACACGTGCTACAATGGACGGTACAAAGAGCTGCAAGACCGCGAGGTGGAGCTAATCTCATAAAACCGTTCTCAGTTCGGATTGTAGGCTGCAACTCGCCTACATGAAGCTGGAATCGCTAGTAATCGCGGATCAGCATGCCGCGGTGAATACGTTCCCGGGCCTTGTACACACCGCCCGTCACACCACGAGAGTTTGTAACACCCGAAGTCGGTGGGGTAACCTTTTTGGAGCCAGCCGCCTAAGGTGGGACAGATGATTGGGGTGAAGTCGTAACAAGGTAGCCGTATCGGAAGGTGCGGCTGGATCACCTCCTTTCTATGGAGAATTGATGAACGCTGTTCATCAATATAAGTTTCCGTGTTTCGTTTTGTTCAGTTTTGAGAGAACTATCTCTCATATATAAATGTATGTTCTTTGAAAACTAGATAACAGTGTAGCTCATATTTTTTAATTTTTAGTTTGGTTAAGTTAGAAAGGGCGCACGGTGGATGCCTTGACACTAGGAGTCGATGAAGGACGGGACTAACGCCGATATGCTTCGGGGAGCTGTAAGTAAGCTTTGATCCGAAGATTTCCGAATGGGGAAACCCACCATACGTAATGGTATGGTATCCTTACCTGAATACATAGGGTAAGGAAGACAGACCCAGGGAACTGAAACATCTAAGTACCTGGAGGAAGAGAAAGCAAATGCGATTTCCTGAGTAGCGGCGAGCGAAACGGAACATAGCCCAAACCAAGAGGCTTGCCTCTTGGGGTTGTAGGACATTCTATACGGAGTTACAAAGGAACGAGGTAGACGAAGCGACCTGGAAAGGTCCGTCGTAGAGGGTAACAACCCCGTAGTCGAAACTTCGTTCTCTCTTGAATGTATCCTGAGTACGGCGGAACACGTGAAATTCCGTCGGAATCTGGGAGGACCATCTCCCAAGGCTAAATACTCCCTAGTGATCGATAGTGAACCAGTACCGTGAGGGAAAGGTGAAAAGCACCCCGGAAGGGGAGTGAAAGAGATCCTGAAACCGTGTGCCTACAAATAGTCAGAGCCCGTTAATGGGTGATGGCGTGCCTTTTGTAGAATGAACCGGCGAGTTACGATCCCGTGCGAGGTTAAGCTGAAGAGGCGGAGCCGCAGCGAAAGCGAGTCTGAATAGGGCGTTTAGTACGTGGTCGTAGACCCGAAACCAGGTGATCTACCCATGTCCAGGGTGAAGTTCAGGTAACACTGAATGGAGGCCCGAACCCACGCACGTTGAAAAGTGCGGGGATGAGGTGTGGGTAGCGGAGAAATTCCAATCGAACCTGGAGATAGCTGGTTCTCCCCGAAATAGCTTTAGGGCTAGCCTTAAGTGTAAGAGTCTTGGAGGTAGAGCACTGATTGAACTAGGGGTCCTCATCGGATTACCGAATTCAGTCAAACTCCGAATGCCAATGACTTATCCTTAGGAGTCAGACTGCGAGTGATAAGATCCGTAGTCAAGAGGGAAACAGCCCAGATCGCCAGCTAAGGTCCCAAAGTGTGTATTAAGTGGAAAAGGATGTGGAGTTGCTTAGACAACTAGGATGTTGGCTTAGAAGCAGCCACCATTTAAAGAGTGCGTAATAGCTCACTAGTCGAGTGACTCTGCGCCGAAAATGTACCGGGGCTAAATACACCACCGAAGCTGCGAATTGATACCAATGGTATCAGTGGTAGGGGAGCGTTCTAAGTGCAGTGAAGTCAGACCGGAAGGACTGGTGGAGCGCTTAGAAGTGAGAATGCCGGTATGAGTAGCGAAAGACGGGTGAGAATCCCGTCCACCGAATGCCTAAGGTTTCCTGAGGAAGGCTCGTCCGCTCAGGGTTAGTCAGGACCTAAGCCGAGGCCGACAGGCGTAGGCGATGGACAACAGGTTGATATTCCTGTACCACCTCTTTATCGTTTGAGCAATGGAGGGACGCAGAAGGATAGAAGAAGCGTGCGATTGGTTGTGCACGTCCAAGCAATTAGGCTGATAAGTAGGCAAATCCGCTTATCGTGAAGGCTGAGTTGTGATGGGGAAGCTCCTTATGGAGCGAAGTCTTTGATTCCCCGCTGCCAAGAAAAGCTTCTAGCGAGATAAAAGGTGCCTGTACCGCAAACCGACACAGGTAGGCGAGGAGAGAATCCTAAGGTGTGCGAGAGAACTCTGGTTAAGGAACTCGGCAAAATGACCCCGTAACTTCGGGAGAAGGGGTGCTTTCTTAACGGAAAGCCGCAGTGAATAGGCCCAAGCGACTGTTTAGCAAAAACACAGCTCTCTGCGAAGCCGTAAGGCGAAGTATAGGGGGTGACACCTGCCCGGTGCTGGAAGGTTAAGGAGAGGGGTTAGCGTAAGCGAAGCTCTGAACTGAAGCCCCAGTAAACGGCGGCCGTAACTATAACGGTCCTAAGGTAGCGAAATTCCTTGTCGGGTAAGTTCCGACCCGCACGAAAGGTGTAACGATTTGGGCACTGTCTCAACCAGAGACTCGGTGAAATTATAGTACCTGTGAAGATGCAGGTTACCCGCGACAGGACGGAAAGACCCCGTGGAGCTTTACTGTAGCCTGATATTGAATTTTGGTACAGTTTGTACAGGATAGGCGGGAGCCATTGAAACCGGAGCGCTAGCTTCGGTGGAGGCGCTGGTGGGATACCGCCCTGACTGTATTGAAATTCTAACCTACGGGTCTTATCGACCCGGGAGACAGTGTCAGGTGGGCAGTTTGACTGGGGCGGTCGCCTCCTAAAGTGTAACGGAGGCGCCCAAAGGTTCCCTCAGAATGGTTGGAAATCATTCGTAGAGTGCAAAGGCATAAGGGAGCTTGACTGCGAGACCTACAAGTCGAGCAGGGACGAAAGTCGGGCTTAGTGATCCGGTGGTTCCGCATGGAAGGGCCATCGCTCAACGGATAAAAGCTACCCCGGGGATAACAGGCTTATCTCCCCCAAGAGTCCACATCGACGGGGAGGTTTGGCACCTCGATGTCGGCTCATCGCATCCTGGGGCTGTAGTCGGTCCCAAGGGTTGGGCTGTTCGCCCATTAAAGCGGTACGCGAGCTGGGTTCAGAACGTCGTGAGACAGTTCGGTCCCTATCCGTCGTGGGCGTAGGAAATTTGAGAGGAGCTGTCCTTAGTACGAGAGGACCGGGATGGACGCACCGCTGGTGTACCAGTTGTTCTGCCAAGGGCATAGCTGGGTAGCTATGTGCGGAAGGGATAAGTGCTGAAAGCATCTAAGCATGAAGCCCCCCTCAAGATGAGATTTCCCATAGCGTAAGCTAGTAAGATCCCTGAAAGATGATCAGGTTGATAGGTTCGAGGTGGAAGCATGGTGACATGTGGAGCTGACGAATACTAATAGATCGAGGACTTAACCATATAATATGTAGCAAATGTTATCTAGTTTTGAAGGAATATGCCTTCATAGTTTGGTGATGATGGCAGAGAGGTCACACCCGTTCCCATACCGAACACGGAAGTTAAGCTCTCTAGCGCCGATGGTAGTTGGGACCTTGTCCCTGTGAGAGTAGGACGTCGCCAAGCAATTGTAAGACGAGTCAGTATGACTCGTCTTTTTTGTGTTTTAAACTTTTTATCCCGCGTTAACGTCCGATTGGTTCAACTAATAATCAGTGGGGGATGAACAAAACCCCCACTGATTAAAGTTTCACTTTATCAGCCTCAAGTAAGTAATCCTTATTCTTTTAATCCCTTCATATTCATTTTCTTTCATTATTTTTGATGTGTAGTTTAAGATTTTCTATTTTATTTTTTGTAGAAGCGATCTGTCGGTATGGTAAAATA
>NZ_CP172246.1:285000-295000 GCF_044324725.1 Bacillus sp. 3G2
AACAGCCCAGATCGCCAGCTAAGGTCCCAAAGTGTGTATTAAGTGGAAAAGGATGTGGAGTTGCTTAGACAACTAGGATGTTGGCTTAGAAGCAGCCACCATTTAAAGAGTGCGTAATAGCTCACTAGTCGAGTGACTCTGCGCCGAAAATGTACCGGGGCTAAATACACCACCGAAGCTGCGAATTGATACCAATGGTATCAGTGGTAGGGGAGCGTTCTAAGTGCAGTGAAGTCAGACCGGAAGGACTGGTGGAGCGCTTAGAAGTGAGAATGCCGGTATGAGTAGCGAAAGACGGGTGAGAATCCCGTCCACCGAATGCCTAAGGTTTCCTGAGGAAGGCTCGTCCGCTCAGGGTTAGTCAGGACCTAAGCCGAGGCCGACAGGCGTAGGCGATGGACAACAGGTTGATATTCCTGTACCACCTCTTTATCGTTTGAGCAATGGAGGGACGCAGAAGGATAGAAGAAGCGTGCGATTGGTTGTGCACGTCCAAGCAATTAGGCTGATAAGTAGGCAAATCCGCTTATCGTGAAGGCTGAGTTGTGATGGGGAAGCTCCTTATGGAGCGAAGTCTTTGATTCCCCGCTGCCAAGAAAAGCTTCTAGCGAGATAAAAGGTGCCTGTACCGCAAACCGACACAGGTAGGCGAGGAGAGAATCCTAAGGTGTGCGAGAGAACTCTGGTTAAGGAACTCGGCAAAATGACCCCGTAACTTCGGGAGAAGGGGTGCTTTCTTAACGGAAAGCCGCAGTGAATAGGCCCAAGCGACTGTTTAGCAAAAACACAGCTCTCTGCGAAGCCGTAAGGCGAAGTATAGGGGGTGACACCTGCCCGGTGCTGGAAGGTTAAGGAGAGGGGTTAGCGTAAGCGAAGCTCTGAACTGAAGCCCCAGTAAACGGCGGCCGTAACTATAACGGTCCTAAGGTAGCGAAATTCCTTGTCGGGTAAGTTCCGACCCGCACGAAAGGTGTAACGATTTGGGCACTGTCTCAACCAGAGACTCGGTGAAATTATAGTACCTGTGAAGATGCAGGTTACCCGCGACAGGACGGAAAGACCCCGTGGAGCTTTACTGTAGCCTGATATTGAATTTTGGTACAGTTTGTACAGGATAGGCGGGAGCCATTGAAACCGGAGCGCTAGCTTCGGTGGAGGCGCTGGTGGGATACCGCCCTGACTGTATTGAAATTCTAACCTACGGGTCTTATCGACCCGGGAGACAGTGTCAGGTGGGCAGTTTGACTGGGGCGGTCGCCTCCTAAAGTGTAACGGAGGCGCCCAAAGGTTCCCTCAGAATGGTTGGAAATCATTCGTAGAGTGCAAAGGCATAAGGGAGCTTGACTGC
Source organism: Bacillus sp. 3G2 (assembly GCF_044324725.1). Lineage (NCBI taxonomy): Bacteria > Bacillati > Bacillota > Bacilli > Caryophanales > Bacillaceae > Bacillus > Bacillus sp. 3G2. Next base: position 286,349 of record NZ_CP172246.1, read on the forward strand.
GAGACCTACAAGTCGAGCAGGGACGAAAGTCGGGCTTAGTGATCCGGTGGTTCCGCATGGAAGGGCCATCGCTCAACGGATAAAAGCTACCCCGGGGATAACAGGCTTATCTCCCCCAAGAGTCCACATCGACGGGGAGGTTTGGCACCTCGATGTCGGCTCATCGCATCCTGGGGCTGTAGTCGGTCCCAAGGGTTGGGCTGTTCGCCCATTAAAGCGGTACGCGAGCTGGGTTCAGAACGTCGTGAGACAGTTCGGTCCCTATCCGTCGTGGGCGTAGGAAATTTGAGAGGAGCTGTCCTTAGTACGAGAGGACCGGGATGGACGCACCGCTGGTGTACCAGTTGTTCTGCCAAGGGCATAGCTGGGTAGCTATGTGCGGAAGGGATAAGTGCTGAAAGCATCTAAGCATGAAGCCCCCCTCAAGATGAGATTTCCCATAGCGTAAGCTAGTAAGATCCCTGAAAGATGATCAGGTTGATAGGTTCGAGGTGGAAGCATGGTGACATGTGGAGCTGACGAATACTAATAGATCGAGGACTTAACCATATAATATGTAGCAATGTTATCTAGTTTTGAAGGAATATGCCTTCATAGTTTGGTGATGATGGCAGAGAGGTCACACCCGTTCCCATACCGAACACGGAAGTTAAGCTCTCTAGCGCCGATGGTAGTTGGGACCTTGTCCCTGTGAGAGTAGGACGTCGCCAAGCAACTGTAAGACGAGTCAGTATGACTCGTCTTTTTTGTATGTTTTCATACCTCTGTTAATTGCCTGCTTAACTCCTTCTAAATAGGCGAATCCATACCTTTTATCTGGTTCTAAGTAAGTACCTTCGGCCCATTCATTCCACGCATTAATAAATAAAAATTCGCTATCATAAAGAGAGAATGCACGGTGAATTTGCTTGCTTAAATATATTGTGAACTTCTCAGGGGTAGATCCTACAAAAATGCTGCTATTTAAGTCTTTGCGGCGTGCTGTGTTGTCCCAGTCAACAAAGGCACCTGGAAATGTTTTTTTCTCTGGAAGAGATCGTTTTAATATATACATCCACACTTTATCATAATCCCAAGCATTTATTTGTTTACCAGACTCATATATTGTCTTATTTATGTCTGAAGAGCTATCATGAGCGATTGTATAAAAAGGCTCAAATTGAATGCTAGCATCAAACCCATTTATATTAGGAAGTGGAAAGCTGTTTAATGTTTCTGCAAAATATATACCTTTCAAACCATGTTCTTGTGCGAGTGTATTCCAATAATGAAGCATTTGCTCACAATCAGGGATATGTCCAGGCCGATAAATAATGAATAGTGGTTTATCATCTATACGGATATATCTCTCATCTTGAAAAGCTTGTAATAAATACTCAAAGTGTTCTTTCCAATCCGATAACTCTCCGTAATTTTGTGGCATTAATATGTGACTATCAAGACCATCCCAAGTTTTTGTCCACGGTTCATTTGCCCAAGAGAGGCAAAATGGAAAATCTGGTTCCCTCATCTTAAGTACTTCATTAAAGGGTTTCTCCAATAGCCTCTTCCCTTTAAACCAGTAATGGTAATAACAAAAACCATATATGCCATGTGCTTTGGCGATTTCTGCTTGCCATTTTCTTACGGATGGGGTGGTTAAGTCATAATAAAAATCTTGATAAGGTTCTCTAGGTTGGTAATGTCCCGAAAATAAAGGTCGTGCACTTTTCGTATTTGTCCATTCAGTAAAACCTTTCCCCCACCATAGGTCATTTTCTTTTATTTGATGAAACTGTGGTAAATAAAAAGCGATTATTTTCAAGATATATCCCCCTTATGTTCTTCGTAGTTCAAGTGGTGGGAAGTTACTTTTGATTTTTGGGATTTAGTTTAAAGCGCGAGATATGTTATTTACTTACTTTGTTTATGCCACATAATGAATTCTTTTGTCCAGTTTGCCTGATATGGAAATCTTTGATGGTTTAATATATAGGGCTGATATACAAAATGATCTTCATTATACAATTAGCGAAAAGAGTTAATCTTTTTGGAGAACAAATAGAGCTTGGGGTAATCGGTTTACATCATCAAAAAAGTCCCGTAGCTTTAAATGCTTCTCATAGTGATTTTGAATATAAGTTCTAGGTATAACAGTTTCTCCATAAAAGCTACTATCTCTAACGTCTCCTGCCCCTGTAGGACTGTGGACAAAATTTCCACGTTCATAATCCGAGATGGCACGATTTATATCTGGAAAAGCTTGAGATAAAGTTTTATGCCACCCGGTTTGAATTAATTCAGGGTGTTCCTTGAATTGTTGACAGAAATCGAGAAAATAGCGTGCTTGTGTTGTTGCGATGAAGATGCCACCTGGACGAAGAATTCTTGAAAACTCTTTTATCCAATTTTTTGCAGTTTCTTCGGATAAATGTGAGAATACAGAATAAGCGAATATGATGTCTAATGAATTATCATTAATAAATTCTACAGGAGGTTGTGGGGGAGCTATTTTATATCTGCCTCTTCCTAACGTTTCGTTACAAAGGTTAATCATTACAGGATCGACATCAATACCAAGTAAATTTTTATGGCGAACATCTTTGAAAAAGAATCGTATGATTCTTCCCCATCCACAACCGAAGTCTAAAATTTTCCGTTCTTTATTCAAGGGAACACCTAAATTTTGGGCGTATGTTTTTACATGGCTATAAAACAAATATGCTTCATAAAGAGCATGTTCATAGGAAGCACCTACAAACTGTTGTTGAATTTCTTCGGAGGGGAACATAGGTACGGGGATGCCATTTATCTTTGTTTGGGAGCAACTTTGTATAAATAGATTAAGAAGTTCAACATCAGAAAGCGGGCTAACAAGGTTATCAAAATCACTTCCTAACTTAAAGTTATCCATTTGTTAAACCTCCGAATGATATAGTGATTAACATCTACTTACATGTTTTTTTACTAACAAAAACATGTAAAAATTCAGCATCTAACCCCAGTGATCTATCCTTTTGTAAATAAACAATGGTATACATATTTGCATGTTTATAAATATATTCAATCATATCTTGACCCCAATCAAATGTTACTAAAGACCCATTCTCATCAATAGGATTACCATGATAAATTGGCTCTTCCATATACTCAATTCCTTCTTTAGTGATTCTTGCTCTTTGTAAAGTCTTTGTGAGTGTATGATACCAAGGGACAGTAAACACATGAGCGCCGCCAGGCTTTAATACACGCTCTATTTCTTTAAAGGCTTTGCTTGGTTCCATTACATGTTCAAAGACATCTTGAGTAATGAATAAATCAAAAGATTCATTTGGAAAAGTCATGTCTTCTAAGTTTTCACATCTAATTCCTTGAAAGTATTGGCCAAGAGGGTGATTTTTAAAGTATTGAGAGTATGTATAGTTTTTGCAGTTTTTTATAAGTAGTTGAGTTGTAATTCCTCCAGGAGAGGATTCGTGTATATGATAGGAACCCCATTTTGGAAAAAATGTATTTAAAACATGGATTAAAGCTCGCTGCCTTGGTATAGAGTGGCATGTAAAACATACGTAATGATCTCTAAGCCAATCATTCTGCTCTATAAACGTAGTTTCCTTCTCACAAATAACGCAGTATCCATGATTGTGTTTCAGTTTACCTTCCACATGATATCACTCCTGTGTAAAACCAAATGTATTTATCCCACTATTTTCAGGGAATTAAGACTTCCACCTCAAGATCCGGCTGAAGTAAAGAAGTAAAGAAGTAAAGAAGTGAGGTGGGAGATGAATTGCCCTCATTTTATGGATAGTATGACACACACCTCAACAATCAGCGAAATGAAAGAGAGTGGGTGGAAATTAGGGAATCCATAAAAGTGAGATTGGTAGAATGGAATAATTAGCGGGAGAGCCCCCCACGCTAATTAAAGTTTCATTTTATGCTATGCGATACATTCGCTTTTATTCATTGGAGAATGTATCGACTTACAATATCCCTTTTGTGTACGGATACATTTCAAAGTCCTGTGCATATATTTCTGTAACTAGTGCCATTGTCTCTTCATCATAAAAACTTTCATATGTTGGAAAGCGAGGGAAGGTAGCATCCGTAATGCTGAACTCTGCATAGCTGCCTGTATAATGCATTTTATGAGCGCGATGATGATCTGAATTTGTAAGTAGCGCTAAATTGGATTTAACTAAATCGTACGTATGTTCTATCTTGGTGATTTGTGTATTAAAATCTTCTAAAGGAATATAGTATTGGATGAATTTTTCTTCACCTGGAACGTATTGCTGACTAAAATGTATGTCCATCGCTAGGGAATTGGAACCGAATGCTCGAACGTAATATAAAAATTGTTTAAATGATATTCCTTGGTTACTATATTTGTCATTATATAAATATTGGCGGATATTTTCCCATTGTGGGCTAGCATATGGATTGTCAGCAAGTAATAAAAATGAGCTGACAGCCCTTGTGTAGGGATTCCGCACAAGTTTACAAACATCTTTTTTTGCTGCTAGAAGCCCATTTTGTAAATCTGGTATGTAGTTGGTGTTGTTTTTATACACCCAGAATTCATAGTAATGAATAAAGTCATGGTATTTCTTTGCTTCATTAAACAATCCAATTTGAAAAAAGAACCAATTAGCTAAAGTGGTACATCCGCTTCTATGGCTCCAGAATAGTATAAGGGGAAAGTCTTTATGGAAATGTGGGATTCGATCTTTATGTACGGTTACATAATTTAAAAGTTCTTGATTTACATTCTTCATAAATTTTGTGCTCCTTTTTGAAAGTGTTATTTATGGAGAAGTTTTTTAATAATCCAGTATATTCAGGGGAATGAGTAAATAGTATGAGTGTTTTTTGTGGTCATCTGAAATAAGGTAGTGATCCTAAAAGGAAAATATAAAATAAAGATAATGAAAATTTATAAGGGGCATACAATTATAAGAGAATGAATAATAGAAGTGACCAAGTTCATTTATCCCGCTTTAATGGGCAGTAAGACCCCCACCTCAAAATTCAGCGAAAGCAAAGAATTTGGTTTGGGGATCAACTGCCCATAAAAGTCCGATTGGTTCAACTAATAATCAGTGGGGGATGAAGAAAACCCCCACTGATTAAAGTTTCACTTTATTTGTATTTCTAGGTGTGATAAGTAAAAATCTTATTACTAGAGAGGATATTATGAGGAAGAATAATTATTTAATAGTAGGTGGAAATAGTTTCATTGGTATTAACCTCGCATTAGGTTTATTGAAACAAGGTCAAAATGTAAAAGTATTTTCTAGACATATAAATAATTTTCCTCAAGATATTATAAGTGAGATTGAATTTATTAAAGGTGATTTAGCAAATGTTGAAGATATATATAAAGCTTTAGTGAATGTGGATGTAATTATTTATTTAGCTGCGACGTCTAATGTAGCAACTTCAATTGAAGATGTTTTCGGAGATATGAACAGTAGCTTTTTTTTTCTTAATTTCATGGAAAGTGTTAAAAACTTTCCGATTAAAAGAATTGTATTAGCATCTTCTGGGGGCACCGTGTATGGTGAACCTGAATATTTACCTATTGATGAGAAACATTCATTAAAGCCACTTTCTCCTTACGGAATAACAAAAGTGACGCTTGAAAATTACTTGTATTTTTATAAGAAAAAATACGGAATTGATTATGTTGTATGTAGATATTCTAATCCATATGGAAAATATCAAAATCCTTTAAAGAAGGTTGGGGCAATAAATTGTTTTTTATATCAGCATCTCAGCAATGAAAAGATTAATATATATGGGAATCCACAAGAAATTATTCGAGATTATATTTATATCGATGATTTAGTTGAAATTACTATACAACTATCTCAATTAAATCGCTTGAAATCTTGTGTATATAACATAGGAAGCGGTAAAGGTCTCTCTTTAAAACGAATTATAGTAGAATTGGAGAAATTAACAGAAAGAAAAGTGGATTTTATTTGCTATGAACAAAAACAAGAAAATGTTCAAAAAATCATTTTAAATATAGATAGGGTAAGACAAGAATGTAATTGGGAACCGAAAATAGATTTCAAAAGTGGGATTAGATTAAATAAACTATGGATTGAAGAGTTCTTATATAGTAAAAAATAATAAACCATGCCCTACTTCTGTATAAGTAGAGCGTGGTTTATTATTTTATTTCTTTTTTTATTACCCAAAGGTCTTGATGTTCCCACCAAAAACCTTCAGTGTATTTTTTGATAATAGGGTTATAAGGTAATAATTTAATTTTGTCACATACGTAAGATGGGCTAACAATTGTTTGGCCGTATTGATGAACATCTAAATCGAGCTGTTCACTAGAGGGGAGAAACCAATACCCCTGTTTATTTAAATCGGGAAAACCGAAGTACTTTTTACTTTGATATCCATGAGTTGTGAAAATGAATAAGCCGCCAGGTGAAACAGCATTATACAATGTTTGAAGCCAACGAGACCAAGTTATATCAGGCATATGAGAAAAAAAGGATAGGCAAAAAACGATATCATACGTAGACGAGGTCAAATTTACTTGTTCAGGTTCAGGGTGAGATAAGATAGAAGAAGTATTTAATGTCCGTTCAATAAAAGTAATAGCCTCTTCATGTATATCACAGGTAGTTATACGTAAGTTCGTTTGCTGATTTAATAAATGACGTGTTACGCAGCCGTATCCGGATGCGAATTCTAATAATTTTATTGGAGTGTCTTTAGGAGGATGAAAGGAAGTAATTAAATCTAAGAGTGTTTCTGCAGATTTTCTCCCATCTTGAAAATAATAATCTATTGCTTCTTTTTTAGATGGGAAGACTGGATTCGTGACAAGGAATTGAAAGATGTGATCCTCTGGATGGATGTTTGCATTTACATTGTAGTTGTGTGCAATTTGAGAAATCAAATCTTTATTTGCCTCTATAAATTCTTTCAAAGAGGAACCCCCCTTAAATGATAGTAACGTCTTACAAGAGATGCTGACGGCGAAGAAAAGATATCATTAAATCTTCAAATATTCTTTAAGGTACTTTCTATATGTGTACATTTTCTTTTTTGAAATGTCGTCGATAGTAAAGTTTTCTTTAATGAAATTCTGCATTTGTACAACTTCACTGTAATGGGAATATGAACCTTCTATTTTCGTTACGCTATTTGTATGTCGTCTATGATAGTTTAGAGGTTTTGGAGTGAAATAAACATTCCCCTCTTTAAGAATAGAAACATAGAAAAACCAATCACCAGCTACTTTAAACTTTTCTAATTGTTTTTCTGTAGTTTTTATATCTATGTTTTTAAAAACTACACTTGATACATTAGGTATCGTGTTTTTGATAAGTAACGTATCTTGTATTTCATCAGTCCCTTTTCGAAAATAAGAACTTTTCCATTTTTCTTTATCAATATCATTTGTGTAATCTAAATAATGATTGGCCAGGATATTTCCTTGTTCATCTATTTGTTTTGATTGTGTGTAGCTTAAGGTGACATCACTATTTATATAAAACCCTTGTATTACTTCTTCTAAAAATGTCGGATCACATAAGTCATCGGCCTCTGCAATCCAAATGTAATCACCAGTTGCTGCAGAGACGCCTTTTATCCATTGCTTAAATACAGAACCAGAGTTTTTATCATTAATTATTTGCTGAACTTTTAGGTGGGGCTTATTTTCGTTTGAGAGCAGCTTTTCAAATATAGATACACTATTGTCAGTAGAGGCATCGTCTAGGAAAATTAGTTCGTAAAGGGGATAGGTTTGGTTGAATATGGATTTAACTCGATCAGGTAAGTATTTTTCGTAATTATAGTTCGGTACAATGACGCTTATTTTTTTATAATTATGCTCAAGCAGGTTTAACAATTGATAAATGTAATGAAGAAAGTTGAAATCTTTTTCAATAAGTTCTTGGCCAAAGCTACCTTTTTGTAATCGTAAATCTTCATCTCCAATAAACTCATATATTCTTTCCAACATCATCGGTAAGTTTAAATAGTCTACTAATGCGCCAGTTTGTTCCGTAACAACATCTTCAAAACCTCCAGCGTTTTTAAACCCTATAACAGGGACTTTCGTATCTAATGCTTCTAGAACAACGTTGGGAAAAGGATCTTCTCTTGAAGTTAATAAATATAAATCAGCCCCGGCGTTATATAAACCGATATCTGGAGTAGGCTCCACTAATGTAAAATGTGCTGTATATCTTGGGGATAGCGTGTTTAAAAAGTGAACATCCGTTCTCCCAACCCATATAAAATGAATATTCCTATGAATCTTTCTTACTGAGTAAGCAATAAGTGAGAATAAATCTATCCCTTTTCGATGATCAGCGAAACCTACACCCAAAATGATTTTGCTATCTAGAGGCAGGTTGTGTTTTTTTCTTAATTCGTTTCTAGCTTTTGCAATATTGTTCTTATAAGGATTATGGTTAAATAAACCTTGAGGGAGAATATGGCACTTCTGATGATCTAATTGGGTGATTGTACGGAATTTTTCATATACGTATTGTGAAGGGAAGACTATTTTGTAAGCAGACTCGGCAATATTTCTCGCTTTTCCTTCGGCAGAGTACTGTTGTATTAAATGCGGTAATTCATGTATTAATGAAATAACTTTTATAGTGTGTTTAGCTAGTAATGAAACTA
>NZ_CP172246.1:300000-302500 GCF_044324725.1 Bacillus sp. 3G2
CCCAAGAGTCCACATCGACGGGGAGGTTTGGCACCTCGATGTCGGCTCATCGCATCCTGGGGCTGTAGTCGGTCCCAAGGGTTGGGCTGTTCGCCCATTAAAGCGGTACGCGAGCTGGGTTCAGAACGTCGTGAGACAGTTCGGTCCCTATCCGTCGTGGGCGTAGGAAATTTGAGAGGAGCTGTCCTTAGTACGAGAGGACCGGGATGGACGCACCGCTGGTGTACCAGTTGTTCTGCCAAGGGCATAGCTGGGTAGCTATGTGCGGAAGGGATAAGTGCTGAAAGCATCTAAGCATGAAGCCCCCCTCAAGATGAGATTTCCCATAGCGTAAGCTAGTAAGATCCCTGAAAGATGATCAGGTTGATAGGTTCGAGGTGGAAGCATGGTGACATGTGGAGCTGACGAATACTAATAGATCGAGGACTTAACCATATAATATGTAGCAAATGTTATCTAGTTTTGAAGGAATATGCCTTCATAGTTTGGTGATGATGGCAGAGAGGTCACACCCGTTCCCATACCGAACACGGAAGTTAAGCTCTCTAGCGCCGATGGTAGTTGGGACCTTGTCCCTGTGAGAGTAGGACGTCGCCAAGCAACTGTAAGACGAGTCAGTATGACTCGTCTTTTTTGTGTTTAATAAAATGATTTTGTAATTAATATCGGCTCTATGAGTACGTTTATCTAGCAAGAAATAGCTTTATTTTATTATGATTTCACATTTAAATAGCATACCTTCAGAAAAATATGGACAAGTTTGTTAAACTGTCATTCGTTAACAAGAATATCTACAAGGTATTGCCCTCTGTAGCCTGCTCACACCTTCTTTTATTTCTTCAGTTGTTAAATGTCCATACCCCATAATAATTCGATTATGATGTTTTCCTTTTTCAATGGCATGGTCTTCCACGAGATATACTTTTACTCCGAGCTGTTGGATTTTCTCAAGTAATTCTTTTGTGAATTGAACTTGATTGAATTCAACAATCAGGTGTAATCCTGTAGAATAACCGAAAATATTGATTTCATTTAAGAATGCTAATTTTAATTGCTCGATAAGGAAGTCTCTCCGATTTTTATAAATTTTTTTCATCTTCATAATATGCCGTTCCAAATGATTTTCGGCAATAAATTTAGCAAGGACAAGCTGATTTAAAGAAGGTGTATGTAAATCTGAAAACCATTTTACACTGCGGCATTTTTCGATAAGCTGTGAGGGAAGAACTAAGTATCCCATCCTAAGGGCCGGTGATAAAATTTTACTAAATGAACCTACATATATAACACGCTCGGGATCTAATCCTTGTAATGAACTTACAGGGGAGCCTTCATATCGAAACTCACTGTCATAATCATCTTCAATGAGATAACAATTTGTATTTCTTGAGTAGTTAATCAATTGAACCCGCCGTTGAATCGGTAAAGCTCCTCCCAAAGGAAACTGGTGAGAAGGAGTAGTGAAGATGAATTTTGGGTTTTTATTTGCAGGCAACAAAGACGTATCTATTCCATTATCATCAACTGGTATAGGATGAAGGGAGGCTCCTGAATTTTTAAAAATTGTTTGAATGTCATTGGTGATGGGGTCTTCTATTAGTACTTCATCACCTGCTGATAAAAATAATTTAGAAACAAGTGTTAAAGCTTGAGTTGCACCGGAAGTAATCACTAATTGTTCTGGATGACAAAAAACTCCTCTTGTTTTTAGTAAATAGCGTGATAAAACCGTTCTTAATTCGGGACGTCCTTCGGGAATATCATATCCAAATGTAGAAGAGGGTGCTTCATTCCATGTGGTGTGAGACAACTTTGCCCATACCTTACGTGGGAATAAGTCTAATGCTGGTATTCCTGAACGGAAATTAATGATGTTACTGTCTTTGTTTGTTTCTTCACACCAAGATAAAGAATCAATTAGAGTTGATTTTTTATGTTGTTCTAGATAAGTCCCTTCTGCAATGAATGTCCCGGCTCCCTGCCGAGCGACCAAAAAACCTTCGGAAAGTAATTGATCATAAGCTTCTAAAATTACATTCCTAGACACACTCAACTCAGAAGATAATTCCCGTGTTGCTGGTAGTTTTTCTCCGGATTGTAGCTCTCCGTTTAATATTCGTTCACGTATTTGGTGATAAACCTGTCGAATTAAACTTATATCTAACGATCGATCAATAGGCATCCAAAGCATATAAATGCTCCCTTCATCAAAATTGGTACCATAAAAGTATAGCTAAAATGGTACTAATACAAACCATTTTAGCATGCTATAGTTGGAACAAATAGTTCTAAAGGAGATGAAAATGTGATGACTAAACCAGAACTCCAAGTAGCTCAGGCATTTAAATCAATTGCGCGAAATGAACATATAAAATCCTATGTACAACAATCTACGGAACTCTATGCGTTATTATTGCAGGCCGCGAAACGCTTTGTCACCGGAGAAACGAGACATGAGGGGATTATGACGGCAAAAGAACTAATTACAAAAGGGTATCAT
>NZ_CP172246.1:307500-310000 GCF_044324725.1 Bacillus sp. 3G2
ACTGGTGGAGCGCTTAGAAGTGAGAATGCCGGTATGAGTAGCGAAAGACGGGTGAGAATCCCGTCCACCGAATGCCTAAGGTTTCCTGAGGAAGGCTCGTCCGCTCAGGGTTAGTCAGGACCTAAGCCGAGGCCGACAGGCGTAGGCGATGGACAACAGGTTGATATTCCTGTACCACCTCTTTATCGTTTGAGCAATGGAGGGACGCAGAAGGATAGAAGAAGCGTGCGATTGGTTGTGCACGTCCAAGCAATTAGGCTGATAAGTAGGCAAATCCGCTTATCGTGAAGGCTGAGTTGTGATGGGGAAGCTCCTTATGGAGCGAAGTCTTTGATTCCCCGCTGCCAAGAAAAGCTTCTAGCGAGATAAAAGGTGCCTGTACCGCAAACCGACACAGGTAGGCGAGGAGAGAATCCTAAGGTGTGCGAGAGAACTCTGGTTAAGGAACTCGGCAAAATGACCCCGTAACTTCGGGAGAAGGGGTGCTTTCTTAACGGAAAGCCGCAGTGAATAGGCCCAAGCGACTGTTTAGCAAAAACACAGCTCTCTGCGAAGCCGTAAGGCGAAGTATAGGGGGTGACACCTGCCCGGTGCTGGAAGGTTAAGGAGAGGGGTTAGCGTAAGCGAAGCTCTGAACTGAAGCCCCAGTAAACGGCGGCCGTAACTATAACGGTCCTAAGGTAGCGAAATTCCTTGTCGGGTAAGTTCCGACCCGCACGAAAGGTGTAACGATTTGGGCACTGTCTCAACCAGAGACTCGGTGAAATTATAGTACCTGTGAAGATGCAGGTTACCCGCGACAGGACGGAAAGACCCCGTGGAGCTTTACTGTAGCCTGATATTGAATTTTGGTACAGTTTGTACAGGATAGGCGGGAGCCATTGAAACCGGAGCGCTAGCTTCGGTGGAGGCGCTGGTGGGATACCGCCCTGACTGTATTGAAATTCTAACCTACGGGTCTTATCGACCCGGGAGACAGTGTCAGGTGGGCAGTTTGACTGGGGCGGTCGCCTCCTAAAGTGTAACGGAGGCGCCCAAAGGTTCCCTCAGAATGGTTGGAAATCATTCGTAGAGTGCAAAGGCATAAGGGAGCTTGACTGCGAGACCTACAAGTCGAGCAGGGACGAAAGTCGGGCTTAGTGATCCGGTGGTTCCGCATGGAAGGGCCATCGCTCAACGGATAAAAGCTACCCCGGGGATAACAGGCTTATCTCCCCCAAGAGTCCACATCGACGGGGAGGTTTGGCACCTCGATGTCGGCTCATCGCATCCTGGGGCTGTAGTCGGTCCCAAGGGTTGGGCTGTTCGCCCATTAAAGCGGTACGCGAGCTGGGTTCAGAACGTCGTGAGACAGTTCGGTCCCTATCCGTCGTGGGCGTAGGAAATTTGAGAGGAGCTGTCCTTAGTACGAGAGGACCGGGATGGACGCACCGCTGGTGTACCAGTTGTTCTGCCAAGGGCATAGCTGGGTAGCTATGTGCGGAAGGGATAAGTGCTGAAAGCATCTAAGCATGAAGCCCCCCTCAAGATGAGATTTCCCATAGCGTAAGCTAGTAAGATCCCTGAAAGATGATCAGGTTGATAGGTTCGAGGTGGAAGCATGGTGACATGTGGAGCTGACGAATACTAATAGATCGAGGACTTAACCATATAATATGTAGCAAATGTTATCTAGTTTTGAAGGAATATGCCTTCATAGTTTGGTGATGATGGCAGAGAGGTCACACCCGTTCCCATACCGAACACGGAAGTTAAGCTCTCTAGCGCCGATGGTAGTTGGGACCTTGTCCCTGTGAGAGTAGGACGTCGCCAAGCAAAAACCTAAGTCGATTCGACTTAGGTTTTTTTTATGTATCACCTGCTATAATTCGTAAATTTAGTAATCTTAAAGATGAAATAGGCACTGTCTAAATTAAAATTTGAGCGATAGTGTCGTAAAAGGTGATAAAGTAATACGTTTAAATAGTAGTGCAAGGTAAGAATTACCTTTTTATGTTAAATGAGTTGTGGAATGGCTAAAAAATTTTACTCTTTATATGAAAGCGTTATGTGAAAAATAGCTATTCAGCTGTTTTTCACATAACGTTTTTTCATTTTAAAAAGATTTCACATAAGAAAAAATCTATAATTAAGATAGTTAACATATATTTTTTGATGGGTGTGGGGGATTATGAAAGAAATATGCATGTTATTAGTGGCTGTTATGTTATGGGGGACAGCTATTGCGCCAACAAAGTGGGCATTAGAATCTATTCACCCATTTACTTTGTTGTTTATTCGCCTATTCTTCGCGGGTGGAATCTGTTTACTATTCTCATTTAAACAATTAAAAAGATCAGTTGTACATAAACAGGTCCCGTGGAAAAGAATGAGTTTACTATCTTTTACTGGTGTAGCTGGGTATTTTATGTTCACATCCTACGGTATTTCTTTAACAAGTGGATTGCATGTTAGTATCATTGATGCTGCATTGCCATTAGTTACAATTCTTTTTTCGGCA
>NZ_CP172246.1:315000-4632500 GCF_044324725.1 Bacillus sp. 3G2
AGCAATTAGGCTGATAAGTAGGCAAATCCGCTTATCGTGAAGGCTGAGTTGTGATGGGGAAGCTCCTTATGGAGCGAAGTCTTTGATTCCCCGCTGCCAAGAAAAGCTTCTAGCGAGATAAAAGGTGCCTGTACCGCAAACCGACACAGGTAGGCGAGGAGAGAATCCTAAGGTGTGCGAGAGAACTCTGGTTAAGGAACTCGGCAAAATGACCCCGTAACTTCGGGAGAAGGGGTGCTTTCTTAACGGAAAGCCGCAGTGAATAGGCCCAAGCGACTGTTTAGCAAAAACACAGCTCTCTGCGAAGCCGTAAGGCGAAGTATAGGGGGTGACACCTGCCCGGTGCTGGAAGGTTAAGGAGAGGGGTTAGCGTAAGCGAAGCTCTGAACTGAAGCCCCAGTAAACGGCGGCCGTAACTATAACGGTCCTAAGGTAGCGAAATTCCTTGTCGGGTAAGTTCCGACCCGCACGAAAGGTGTAACGATTTGGGCACTGTCTCAACCAGAGACTCGGTGAAATTATAGTACCTGTGAAGATGCAGGTTACCCGCGACAGGACGGAAAGACCCCGTGGAGCTTTACTGTAGCCTGATATTGAATTTTGGTACAGTTTGTACAGGATAGGCGGGAGCCATTGAAACCGGAGCGCTAGCTTCGGTGGAGGCGCTGGTGGGATACCGCCCTGACTGTATTGAAATTCTAACCTACGGGTCTTATCGACCCGGGAGACAGTGTCAGGTGGGCAGTTTGACTGGGGCGGTCGCCTCCTAAAGTGTAACGGAGGCGCCCAAAGGTTCCCTCAGAATGGTTGGAAATCATTCGTAGAGTGCAAAGGCATAAGGGAGCTTGACTGCGAGACCTACAAGTCGAGCAGGGACGAAAGTCGGGCTTAGTGATCCGGTGGTTCCGCATGGAAGGGCCATCGCTCAACGGATAAAAGCTACCCCGGGGATAACAGGCTTATCTCCCCCAAGAGTCCACATCGACGGGGAGGTTTGGCACCTCGATGTCGGCTCATCGCATCCTGGGGCTGTAGTCGGTCCCAAGGGTTGGGCTGTTCGCCCATTAAAGCGGTACGCGAGCTGGGTTCAGAACGTCGTGAGACAGTTCGGTCCCTATCCGTCGTGGGCGTAGGAAATTTGAGAGGAGCTGTCCTTAGTACGAGAGGACCGGGATGGACGCACCGCTGGTGTACCAGTTGTTCTGCCAAGGGCATAGCTGGGTAGCTATGTGCGGAAGGGATAAGTGCTGAAAGCATCTAAGCATGAAGCCCCCCTCAAGATGAGATTTCCCATAGCGTAAGCTAGTAAGATCCCTGAAAGATGATCAGGTTGATAGGTTCGAGGTGGAAGCATGGTGACATGTGGAGCTGACGAATACTAATAGATCGAGGACTTAACCATATAATATGTAGCAATGTTATCTAGTTTTGAAGGAATATGCCTTCATAGTTTGGTGATGATGGCAGAGAGGTCACACCCGTTCCCATACCGAACACGGAAGTTAAGCTCTCTAGCGCCGATGGTAGTTGGGACCTTGTCCCTGTGAGAGTAGGACGTCGCCAAGCAAAAACCTAAGTCGATTCGACTTAGGTTTTTTTGTGTTTATTTTTATATAACCTTAAAGAAGAAAAAAGAATGAAAATAAGGCGATTCAAAGTAATAGCAATGATTTTTTGTTTTTCAGGTTTTCCGAGTGATCCTAAAATAATCCTTATGATAGGAAACGTTAAAAGTGTGATGTGATATAAAGGAGTATTCGATCATTACAGCAATGACCGCGATACAAAGGAATAAATGTGAAAGAGTGTAGTTGTTTTTTTGTTATGGTTCTCTTTATAAAATGAATATAAACGATTATATGTACGATAGATCTCTAGAAATATATGTTCTAATTTCTTATCCTTCTTGCATATAGTTACAATTATTCTTTTGAATATAACTAAAACACGAACGTTATTGGTAAGTAATAAAAAAACATTCGATTATTTATTGACATTGTTTATGAAATATTGTTAATATAGCCATAGAAAGAATAATATATAAGACCTCATATAATCGCGGGGATATGGCCTGCAAGTCTCTACCTAACGACCGTTATTCGTTAGACTATGAGGGAAAGTCACTCGGTATTTTTCTATTCACAAGGGATACGTATGCCTGAGTAGAGCACTTTCTCTCATAGTAAAAGAGAAACTGTTCTATTTCAGGCTTTTTTTATTTGAATCGGGGGGATTCTAATATGAAATCACTAGTTGGAGTCATAATGGGAAGCACGTCAGACTGGGAAACAATGAAATATGCTTGTGACATTTTAGATGAATTAAATATACCGTATGAGAAAAAAGTTGTATCAGCTCATCGGACTCCGGATTATATGTTTGAATATGCAGAAACGGCTCGTGAACGTGGATTGAAAGTTATTATTGCTGGAGCTGGTGGAGCAGCGCATTTACCAGGAATGGTTGCAGCGAAGACGAATCTTCCTGTAATCGGAGTTCCAGTTCAATCAAAAGCGTTAAACGGCTTAGATTCATTATTATCCATCGTCCAAATGCCAGGAGGGGTTCCGGTTGCAACTGTTGCAATTGGTAAGGCTGGTTCAACAAATGCTGGTTTACTTGCTGCACAAATACTCGGATCATTCCATGATGATATACATGATGCATTAGAATTGAGAAGAGAAGCAATTGAAAAAGATGTGCGCGAAGGTAGTGAGCTAGTATGACGAGAATCATTTTACCTGGAAAAACAATCGGCATTATTGGAGGCGGCCAGCTAGGAAGAATGATGGCATTGGCAGCTAAGGAGATGGGATATAAAATTGCTGTTTTAGATCCTACAAAAAATTCACCATGTGCGCAAGTTGCTGATATTGAAATTGTTGCATCATATGATGATTTAAAAGCAATTCAGCATTTAGCAGAGATCAGTGATGTCGTCACATATGAATTTGAGAATATTGATTATAGATGTTTACAATGGCTAGAAAAACATGCTTACTTACCGCAAGGCAGTCAGTTGTTAAGTAAAACGCAAAATCGTTTTACAGAAAAGAATGCAATTGAAAAAGCGGGATTACCAGTAGCAACGTATAGATTGGTTCAAACGCAAGAGCAGCTTACTGAAGCAATCGCCGAGTTATCATATCCTTCCGTCTTAAAAACAACGACAGGTGGATATGATGGGAAAGGGCAAGTTGTTTTAAGAAGTGAAGCTGACGTTGATAAGGCGCGAGAGCTTGCAAATGCAGCAGAGTGTATTTTAGAGAAATGGGTGCCTTTTGAAAAAGAAGTATCAGTTATTGTCATTCGTAGTGTAAGTGGTGAAACGAAAGTATTTCCGGTAGCGGAAAATATTCATGTAAATAACATTTTGCATGAATCTATCGTTCCAGCACGCATTACAGAAGAACTTTCTCAAAAAGCAATTGCTTATGCAAAAGTGCTCGCGGATGAACTAGAACTTGTGGGAACACTAGCGGTAGAGATGTTTGCTACAGCTGATGGTGAAATTTACATTAATGAATTAGCGCCAAGACCTCACAATTCAGGACACTATACACAGGATGCATGTGAAACGAGTCAATTTGGTCAACATATTCGAGCAATCTGTAATTTACCTCTTGGAGAAACAAATTTGTTAAAACCAGTTGTCATGGTAAACATTTTAGGCGAACATATAGAAGGGGTCCTAAGACAAGTGAATAGATTAACCGGGTGCTATTTACACTTGTATGGAAAAGAAGAAGCAAAAGCGCAGCGAAAAATGGGGCATGTTAATATTTTAAATGATAATATTGAAGTCGCTCTAGAAAAAGCGAAGAGTTTGCATATTTGGGACCATCAAGAACAACTGTTGGAGGGAAAAAAATGATTAGTCGTTATACACGCCCAGAAATGGGTGCAATTTGGACGGAAGAGAACAAATTTAAAGCGTGGTTAGAAGTTGAGATTTTAGCTTGTGAAGCATGGGCTGAGCTTGGCGATATTCCAAAAGAAGATGTTAAAAAAATTCGTGAGCATGCATCATTTGATATTGATCGTATTTATGAAATTGAAAAAGAGACACGTCATGACGTAGTTGCATTCACTCGTGCTGTATCAGAAACACCAACATTAGGCGAGGAACGTAAATGGGTTCATTACGGTTTAACATCTACAGACGTAGTAGATACAGCGTTATCTTATATCTTAAAACAAGCGAATGAAATCATATTAAAAGACTTAGAAAACTTTGTAAGCATTTTAGCTAACAAAGCGAAAGAGCATAAGTACACGATCATGATGGGAAGAACACACGGTGTTCATGCAGAACCAACAACATTTGGTTTAAAACTTGGTCTTTGGTATGAAGAAATGAAACGTAATGTAGAGCGTTTCAAGCAAGCTGCTGATACAGTTCGCGTTGGTAAATTATCTGGTGCGGTTGGTACATACGCAAATATCGATCCATTCGTAGAAAAGTATGTTTGTGAAAACTTAGGCTTAGAAGCAGCGCCAATTTCAACACAAACATTGCAACGTGATCGCCATGCTCATTACATGTCAACACTTGCACTAATTGCAACATCTATCGAAAAGATGGCAGTTGAGATCCGTGGTTTACAAAAGAGTGAAACACGTGAAGTTGAAGAAGCTTTTGCAAAAGGTCAAAAAGGTTCTTCTGCAATGCCACATAAGCGTAATCCAATCGGATCTGAAAACATGACTGGTTTAGCTCGTGTTATCCGTGGTTATATGATGACAGCTTATGAAAATGTTCCATTATGGCATGAGCG
Organism: Bacillus sp. 3G2; assembly: GCF_044324725.1. NCBI lineage: Bacteria > Bacillati > Bacillota > Bacilli > Caryophanales > Bacillaceae > Bacillus > Bacillus sp. 3G2. The sequence continues at coordinate 319,779 of NZ_CP172246.1, forward strand.
TGATATTTCTCACTCTTCAGCAGAACGCGTAATTTTACCAGATGCTACAATCGCGTTAAATTACATGTTAAATCGTTTTGGTAATATCATTAAAAACTTAACTGTATACCCAGAGAATATGAAACGCAATATGACAAGAACATACGGCTTAATTTATTCTCAGCGCGTAATGCTTACATTAATCGATAAAGGTATGGTACGTGAAGAAGCTTATGATATCGTACAGCCTAAAGCGATGGAAGCTTGGGAAACACAAGTACAATTTAAAGAGCTTGTAGAAGCTGATGAGCGTATTACGAGCAAGTTAACACAAGAAGAAATTAATGAATGCTTCAACTATGAGCATCATATGCAACACGTTGATACAATCTTTGAACGCCTAGGATTAAACGAAGCGTAAAATTTCATATGGCACAGAATAGAGTCATTCTGTGCCATTCTTTATAAAAACATTATTCACATTTTTCAAACTACAGGGGGCTTGCGAAATGCAAAAGCTAGAATTGCTGTATGAAGGTAAGGCAAAAAGAATTTATCGTACAGAATCAGCAGATATGGTTTGGGTAGAGTATAAAGATAGTGCGACTGCTTTCAATGGGGAGAAAAAAGAGACGATTACAGGAAAAGGTCGTTTGAACAATGAGATTACAACTTTATTGTTCAGAAAGTTACAAGAAGTAGGAATTAAAACACATTTTGTTGAGAAGTTATCTGAGATAGAGCAACTTGTTAAAAAAGTGAGTATTATTCCTTTAGAAGTTGTCACAAGAAATGTAATTGCAGGAAGTCTTTCAAAACGATTAGGAATGGAAGAGGGAACTGTACTTGCAGAACCAATCGTAGAATTTTACTTCAAAGATGATGATTTAGGAGATCCGCTTGTAACGGAAGATCATATTCGTGTATTAAACGTTGCATCGCCAGAGCAAGTAAGCGTATTACGAGAAATGGCTCTACAAATCAATCAAGTGTTGATTGATCATTTCGCAAGCTGTCGTGTAAGATTAGTAGATTTCAAATTAGAGTTTGGTGTAACGGAAGAGGGAGAAATTATTTTAGCAGATGAAATTTCACCAGATACTTGCCGTTTATGGGATGAAACGAGCAATGAAAAGTTTGATAAAGACGTATTCCGTCGCGATCTTGGAAATTTAACAGATGCTTATGAAGAGATTTTAAAACGTTTAGGGGGAATTTCACATGTATAAAGTTAAGGTATATGTAACATTAAGAGAAAGCGTATTAGATCCACAAGGAACAGCGGTAAAAGGAGCACTTCATAGTCTTTCATTTACAGAAGTACAAGACGTTCGAATCGGAAAATACATGGAATTAACAATTGATAAATCGGTATCTGACCTTGACGCAAAGGTAAAAGAAATGTGTGAAAAACTATTAGCAAACGTTGTAATGGAAGACTTCCGTTATGAAGTTGAGGAGGTTGTCGCACAGTGAAATTTGCAGTAATAGTATTTCCAGGTTCGAACTGTGATGTTGATATGTTCCATGCAATTAAAGATGAGCTCGGCGAAGAAGTAGATTACGTTTGGCACGATACAGAGAATTTAGATGAATATGATGCAATTTTACTGCCAGGTGGATTCTCTTACGGTGACTACTTACGCTGCGGTGCTATTTCTCGCTTTGCGAATGCAATGAAAGCAGTGCAAAAAGCTGCTGAGCAAGGAAAGCCGATTTTAGGTGTATGTAATGGATTCCAGATTCTTGTTGAATCAGGATTACTACCAGGAGCGTTAATGAGAAACGAAAACTTAAAATTCATGTGTCGCACTGTTCAGTTGCGAGTTGAAAATAATGAAACGATGTTTACATCACAATATGAAAAAGATGAAGTAATCAATATTCCAATCGCGCATGGTGAGGGGAATTACTATTGTGATGAAGAAACGCTAAAAAGATTAGAAGAGAATAATCAAATCGCATTCCGTTACGTAGAAAATCCGAATGGAAGCGTTTCAGATATTGCTGGTATTGTAAACGAAAAAGGAAATGTACTTGGTATGATGCCACACCCAGAGCGTGCTGTAGACGAATTACTTGGCGGTGCTGAAGGGTTAAAAGTCTTTCAATCTATCTTAAAACAGTGGAGGGAAACATATGTCGTTAATGCTTGAACCAAATCCAACACAAATTAAAGAAGAGCGCATATATGCGGAAATGGGGCTAACAGACGAAGAGTTTGCCATGGTTGAAAAGATTTTAGGCCGTCTGCCGAATTATACAGAAACAGGATTATTCTCTGTTATGTGGTCTGAACATTGCAGTTATAAAAATTCAAAACCAGTACTTCGAAAATTCCCAACAACAGGTGAGCGCGTTCTGCAAGGACCTGGGGAAGGTGCTGGAATTGTAGATATCGGTGATAATCAAGCGGTTGTATTTAAAATGGAAAGTCACAACCACCCATCTGCTATTGAACCATATCAAGGAGCAGCAACAGGCGTTGGTGGTATTATCCGCGACGTATTCTCTATGGGAGCACGCCCAGTAGCTCTATTAAACTCACTTCGCTTCGGTGAATTACAGTCACCACGTGTGAAATATTTATTCGAAGAAGTAGTAGCAGGGATTGCAGGATACGGTAACTGTATCGGCATTCCGACTGTTGGCGGCGAAGTACAGTTTGATCCATGTTATGAAGGGAATCCACTTGTAAATGCAATGTGCGTAGGCTTAATTAACCACGAAGATATTAAAAAAGGGCAAGCGCACGGTGCTGGAAATACAGTAATGTACGTAGGAGCAGCAACTGGTCGTGACGGTATTCACGGTGCAACATTCGCATCTGAAGAGTTATCTGAAAGCTCAGAAGCGAAGCGCCCAGCAGTTCAAGTAGGAGATCCATTTATGGAGAAACTTCTGATTGAAGCTTGCTTAGAACTTATTCAGTCGGATGCACTTGTTGGAATTCAAGATATGGGTGCAGCTGGTTTAACATCATCTTCTGCAGAAATGGCAAGTAAAGCGGGAATGGGTATTGAAATGTACTTAGATGATGTACCGCAGCGTGAAACGGGAATGACACCATATGAAATGATGCTATCTGAATCACAAGAACGTATGCTAATTGTTGTGAAAAAGGGTAGAGAGCAAGAGATAGTAGATTTATTTGAGAAGTATGGTCTTGCAGCCGTTACGATGGGGAAAGTAACGGAAGACAAAATGCTTCGCTTATTCCATAAAGGTGAAAAGGTAGCTGAAGTACCAGCAGATGCTCTTGCAGAAGAAGCACCGATTTATCATAAACCATCAAAAGAAGCAGCATACTTTGCTGAATTCCAGGCAATGAAAATGGAAACACCAAAAGTAGAAAATTATAAAGAAACGTTATTCGCTCTATTACAACAACCGACGATTGCAAGTAAAGAGTGGGTTTATGATCAATATGATTATCAAGTTCGCACAAGCACAGTTGTTACACCAGGTTCAGATGCAGCAGTTGTACGTGTACGCGGTACGGAAAAAGGATTAGCAATGACGACAGATTGTAACTCTCGCTACATTTATTTAGATCCAGAAGTGGGCGGTAAAATTGCAGTAGCAGAGGCAGCACGTAATATCGTATGTTCTGGGGGAGAGCCACTTGCAATTACAGATTGCTTAAACTTCGGTAATCCAGAAAAACCAGAGATTTTCTGGCAAATTGAGAAATCAGTAGATGGTATGAGTGAAGCTTGTCGTACATTACAAACGCCAGTTATCGGCGGAAACGTATCAATGTATAACGAACGTAGTGGTGAAGCTGTATATCCAACACCGACAGTTGGGATGGTTGGACTTGTACACGATTTAAAACATGTAACAACACAAGAATTTAAGCAAGCTGGCGATTTAGTTTATGTAATTGGAGAGACGAAAGCTGAGTTTGGTGGAAGTGAATTACAGAAAATGATTCACGGCAAAATTTTCGGTCAATCACCAAGCATCGATCTAGATGTAGAATTAAAGCGTCAAAAACAAGTATTAGCAGCGATTCAAGCTGGCCTTGTTCAATCTGCTCATGATGTTGCAGAAGGTGGTTTAGCAGTTGCGATTTCAGAAAGTGCGATTGGTGCTAAGGGCTTAGGTGCTACTGTGAAATTAGATGGAGAAGCAACAGCCGTATTATTCGCTGAATCACAATCTCGCTTCGTTATAACTGTAAAACGTGAAAATAAGGAAGCGTTCGAGAAAGCGGTAGAAGCAATTCAAGTTGGAGAAGTGACAAATACAAATGAAGTAACAATTCATAATGAAGAAAATGAAGTATTACTTACAGCAAATGTAGATGAAATGAGAAAGGCTTGGAAAGGGGCAATCCCATGCTTGCTGAAATAAAGGGGTTAAATGAAGAATGTGGCGTTTTTGGAATTTGGGGGCATGAAAATGCAGCACAAGTTTCGTATTACGGATTGCATAGTTTGCAGCACCGTGGACAAGAAGGCGCAGGCATCGTCGTAAATAATGGTGAGAAAATTGTCGGTCACAAGGGGTTAGGTTTAATATCGGAAGTATTTTCAAGAGGTGAGCTAGAAGGCTTAAACGGAAAATCAGCAATTGGACACGTACGATATGCGACAGCTGGCGGAAGTGAAGTTGCTAACGTTCAACCATTATTATTCCGTTTTTCTGATCATAGTATGGCATTAGCTCATAACGGAAACTTAATTAATGCAAAAATGCTTCGCCGCGAATTAGAAGCAGAGGGAAGTATTTTTCAAACAAGTTCAGATACAGAAGTACTTTTACATCTTATTAAACGTAGTACGAAAGATTCATTAATTGAGAGTGTAAAAGAGGCTCTAAATAAAGTGAAAGGTGCGTTTGCATATCTTTTACTAACTGGAAATGAAATGATCGTTGCGCTAGATCCGAATGGATTCCGTCCGCTTTCAATTGGAAAGATGGGGGATGCTTACGTTGTAGCATCGGAAACATGTGCTTTCGATGTAGTAGGTGCAACATACATTCGTGATGTAGAACCAGGTGAACTACTTATCATCAATGATGAAGGAATTCACGTAGATCGTTTTACAAATGAAGTAGATCATGCAATTTGTAGTATGGAGTACATTTACTTTGCACGTCCAGATTCTAATATTGCAGGTATTAACGTCCATGCAGCACGTAAAAACATGGGAAAACGTTTGGCGGCAGAAGCTCCTATTGAAGCTGATGTTGTTACTGGCGTGCCAGACTCTAGTATTTCGGCAGCAATTGGTTATGCGGAGGCAACAGGTATTCCATATGAGTTAGGATTAATTAAAAATCGTTACGTTGGACGTACGTTTATTCAACCTTCTCAAGAACTGCGAGAGCAAGGGGTTAAGATGAAGCTTTCAGCAGTAAGAGGTGTAGTTGAAGGAAAACGAGTTGTTATGATTGACGATTCTATCGTAAGAGGAACAACGAGTAAACGAATTGTTCGTATGCTTCGTGAGGCTGGAGCGACAGAAGTTCACGTAAGAATTGCGTCACCACCTCTGAAATATCCATGCTTCTATGGCATTGATATTCAAACGAGAAAAGAATTAATTGCAGCAAATCATACAGTAGAAGAAATTCGTGAAATAATCGGTGCAGACTCATTAACATTTTTAAGTGAAGATGGATTAGTAGATGCAATTGGACGTCCATATGAAGGGAAATATGGCGGTCTATGTATGGCGTACTTCAATGGAGATTACCCAACAGCTCTTTATGATTATGAGCAAGAGCTTTTAGAAAGTATGAAATAAGAAGAAAAAGGCTTCTACTTCTTTTGATGTAGAAGCTAGCTTCTTTCTTACAACGGCCGGCCCTAGATAGGGAGAAATTAAAAGACGAGGTGTAGATAACGATGGCGAATGCATATAAGCAAGCAGGAGTAGATATTGAAGCTGGATATGAAGCGGTATCTCGCATGAAAAAACACGTACAAACAACAATGAGAAAAGAAGTACTAGGCGGTTTAGGCGGTTTTGGAGGTATGTTTGATCTATCAAAATTTGCATTAGAAGAACCTGTATTAGTATCTGGAACAGATGGCGTGGGAACGAAATTGATGCTCGCTTTTATGGCAGATAAACATGACACAATTGGTATTGATGCAGTAGCAATGTGTGTAAATGATATTGTTGTCCAAGGAGCAGAGCCGCTTTTCTTCCTTGATTATATTGCTTGTGGTAAAGCTGAACCTAGTAAAATTGAAAACATCGTCAAAGGTATATCAGAGGGCTGTCGCCAAGCTGGTTGTGCATTAATTGGTGGAGAAACAGCTGAAATGCCAGGGATGTATTCTACGGAAGAATACGATTTAGCTGGTTTTACAGTTGGTATTGTTGATAAAAAGAAAATTGTAACAGGTGAAAAAATTGAAGCGGGTCACGTATTAATTGGCTTGGCATCTAGCGGTATTCATAGTAACGGTTATTCTTTAGTACGAAAAGTATTACTAGAAGATAGAGCACTATCTTTAGATCGCATTTACGGGCGCTTAGAACTACCTCTTGGTGAAGAATTATTAAAACCAACGAAAATTTATGTCAAACCTATTTTAGAACTATTGAAGAAATATGAAGTATACGGTATGGCGCATATTACAGGTGGCGGATTCATTGAAAATATTCCACGTATGTTACCAGAAGGAATCGGTGCAGAAATTGAATTAGGATCTTGGAAAATTCAACCGATCTTCAGTTTACTTCAAGAAGTTGGAAAACTAGAAGAGAAAGAAATGTTCAATATTTTTAACATGGGTATTGGTATGGTAGTAGCGGTGAAGGAAGAAGAGGCAAAAGATATCGTTCGTCTACTTGAAGAGCAAGGAGAAACAGCTAGTATTATTGGACGTACTGTACAAGGGGCTGGCGTTACCTTTAATGGGGGAGCGACACTATGAGTAGATTAGCAGTTTTTGCTTCTGGGAGCGGCTCTAACTTTCAATCTCTTATCAATGCGGTAGAAGAAAAAAGATTAGACGCCGATATTAGTTTATTAGTATGTGATAAACCAGAAGCACGCGCTGTTGGACGAGCACATTATCATCATATCCCATGTTTCGCTTTTTCAGCGAAAGCATATGGGTCAAAAGAAGCGTTTGAAAAAGAAATATTAAAGAAGCTAGAAGAGTATGAAATTGATTATGTTATTTTAGCTGGATATATGCGTTTAATTGGACCGACTTTACTAGAAGCTTACGGCGGAAGGATTATTAATATTCATCCATCACTACTGCCGAGTTTTCCAGGGAAAGATGCTGTTGGTCAAGCGTTAGAAGCAGGTGTAAAAGTAACTGGAGTAACGATTCATTATGTAGATGCAGGTATGGATACAGGGCCAATTATTGCGCAAGAAGCGGTAGTTGTTTCTGAAGGGGATACGAGAGAAAGCTTACAAAAGAAGATTCAACAAGTTGAACATAAATTATACGTAAATACAGTGAATCAAATTGTTCAATCTGTGAAAGAACCAACTGTTAACTAACATACAACCAGGGGTGAAGGATAGATGAAAAAGCGTGCATTAGTAAGTGTTTCAGATAAAACAGGAGTAGTAGAATTTGTTAAAGGATTACTAGAACAAGGGATCGAAGTTATATCAACAGGTGGTACGAAAAAATTACTAGAAGAAAACGGCTTACAAGTAATCGGTATTTCTGAAGTAACTGGGTTCCCGGAAATTATGGATGGTCGTGTAAAAACATTACATCCAAATATTCATGGTGGTCTATTAGCAGTTCGCGATAATGAAACGCATGTAGCGCAAATGAATGAGTTAGGTATGGAGCCAATTGATTATGTTGTTGTTAACTTATACCCATTCAAAGAAACAATCGCTAAGCCTGATGTAACATTTGCTGATGCAATTGAAAATATTGATATCGGTGGTCCAACAATGATTCGCTCTGCTGCGAAAAATCATAAATTTGTATCGGTAATTGTAGATCCAGTAGATTACGATGTTGTATTAAGAGAACTGAAAGAGAACGGTGAAGTAAAAGAAGAAACGAAACGTAAATTAGCAGCGAAAGTATTCCGCCATACAGCGGCATATGATGCGTTAATCTCTAACTATTTAACAGAGCAAATGGGTGAAGAAAGCCCAGAAACATTAACAGTGACATTTGAGAAAAAACAAGATTTACGTTATGGAGAAAATCCACATCAAAAAGCAACATTCTATAAAGCACCATTCGCTGTAACTTCTTCTGTTGCATACGCAGAACAATTACACGGTAAAGAATTATCTTATAACAATATTAACGATGCAGATGCAGCGCTTAGTATCGTGAAAGAATTTACAGAACCAGCAGTAGTAGCGGTAAAACATATGAATCCATGTGGTGTTGGAGTAGGAACTGATATTCATGAAGCATACACACGCGCTTATGAAGCAGATCCAGTATCCATTTTTGGTGGTATTATTGCAGCAAATCGTGAAATTGACAAAGCTACAGCTGAAAAGTTACATGAAATTTTCTTAGAAATTGTTATTGCTCCTTCATTCTCACAAGAAGCTTTAGACGTATTGCAAAGCAAGAAGAACTTACGCTTACTAACTGTAGATATTGAAAAATCGACAAGTGCAAGTAAAAAATTAACTTCTGTACAAGGTGGTCTTCTCGTTCAAGAGGAAGATACGTTATCATTAGATGAAAGTACAATTTCAATTCCGACAAAACGTGAACCGTCAGAGCAAGAGTGGAAAGATTTAAAACTAGCTTGGAAAGTTGTAAAACATGTGAAATCAAATGCAATTGTTTTAGCGAATGATAACATGACAGTTGGTGTAGGCGCGGGACAGATGAACCGCGTGGGTTCAGCGAAAATCGCAATTACACAAGCTGGCGAAAAGGCACAAGGTAGCGCACTTGCATCTGATGCTTTCTTCCCAATGCCAGATACAGTAGAAGAAGCAGCAAAAGCAGGAATTACAGCAATCATTCAACCAGGCGGATCAATCCGTGACGAAGATTCTATCAAAGTGGCAGATAAGTATGGGATTGCTATGGTGTTCACTGGCGTACGTCATTTCAAACACTAATAGAGTAATTGTAGAAAAAACAAACTAGGAGCATAGCTTCTAGTTTGTACTTATTTAAGTATTGGGGGATGAAATATGAATGTTTTAGTAATCGGACGCGGTGGGCGTGAGCATGCTTTAGCTTGGAAGTTTGCGCAATCTGAAAAGGTGGAAAAGGTATATGTAGCACCGGGTAATGAAGGTATGCGCGATGTTGCAACACCAGTTGATATTGATGAAAATGATTTTGATGCATTAGTTCTATTTGCTAAAGAGAATAAGGTTGAGTTAACTTTTGTTGGACCAGAAATTCCACTTATGAATGGAATTGTTGATCGTTTTAAAGAAGAGGGACTTCGTGTATTTGGTCCAAATAAGGCGGCTGCTGTTATTGAAGGTAGTAAGGCTTTTACGAAAGAATTGATGAAAAAGTATGATATTCCAACTGCGGCATATGAAACTTTTACAGATTATGAAGAAGCAGTACAGTACATTCAAAAAATTGGTGCACCGATTGTTATTAAGGCAGATGGATTAGCTGCTGGTAAAGGTGTAACAGTAGCAATGACACTTGAAGAGGCACTACAAGCTGCGAAGGAAATGTTACAAGATGTAAAGTTCGGCGAAGCAAGTAAGAAGGTTGTTATTGAAGAGTTTTTAGATGGACAAGAATTTTCATTAATGGCATTTGTGAATGGGACAACTGTGCATCCGATGGTAATTGCGCAAGATCATAAACGTGCTTTTGATGGTGATAAAGGTCCAAATACAGGCGGAATGGGCGCGTACTCTCCAGTACAACAAATTTCAGAATCAGCAGTTCAAGAGGCGATAAAAACGGTATTACATCCAACTGCTAAAGCGATGATTGCAGAAAACCGTTCATTTACAGGAATTTTATATGCGGGACTTATTTTAACAAATGATGGCCCAAAGGTGATTGAATTTAATGCCCGCTTTGGCGATCCTGAAACAGAAGTAGTATTACCTCGCTTAGAAAATGATTTAGTTGATGTATGTAACGCTGTATTAGATGAAAGTGAGTTAACGTTACAATGGTCAGAGGAAGCGGTAATTGGTGTTGTACTTGCTTCGAAAGGATATCCAGAAGCATATAAAAAAGGTGAAATTATTAACGGATTAGACGCATTGCGAGATGTAATTGTTTTCCATTCAGGCACAGCGATGAAGCATGGTGACTTTGTAACAAACGGTGGCCGTGTACTATTTGTTGCTTGTAAGGCAAATACTTTACAAGAAGCGAAAGATAAGGTGTATAAAGAAATCGGCAAAATTGAGAGCGATGGTCTATTTTACCGAAGTGATATAGGATATCGTGCAATTGGGCATGAGTTGACAAGAAGCTAGTAATAAGAAAAGCGGAGAATGATGTAGTTCATTCTCCGCTTTTCATGTTATTTTATTTAGGAACTTTTACAAGATCGATAATGTCAGGGCATTGTAATTGATAAGTTATTGCTGTTAATGAAACTTTCTTTGAAATTTTTTGGCAACTGCTATTGGAATATTGATTTTTTTGGTTTTCTGTATTTCGGTCGCTTATTTTTGAGTAATCAACATCATAATACAAAGATGTTGTTTCTTTTCCTTTTTTTACTGTTAAATCTATGATGAGAGGCTCATCTTTTTCATTAAATCGAGTGATTCGAACAGAGTGACTCTTATTTGAATTATATTTTTTAATGAAGGTATCTAATTTTTCGATATTGTAAACTGTGTCATTCTTTTGAATGACATCACCATATTTTTCGGCGGTTTCAAAACTATATTCTTTATTGGATGTATCAATCGTTGGTCGTTTATTTGAGCAAGCGACAAGATTGAATGAGAGTAGTGCAATGAAGAATAAACTCGTTTTTTTATAGTAATGTTTTATAGGCAAAGCGAACCACCTCTATTAATAATGTTATATTTGTATTTTGCAATATAATTACAAAGAAAACATCATCATTGTATTAAAAAATCCCGCTGATTTCTCAGCGGGATTTTTTATGCATCTTTATCTTTTTTTAATTTTCCTTTTTGCTTTGCCATTTCTCGAAGCAAATATTCGATGTGTGCATTGACGCTACGAAACTCATCATTCGCCCATTTTTCGATGACAGCGTGTAATTCAGGATCAATACGTAATGGAAAGCTTTTCTTTTTAGCCATAATGATTTACAACCTTTTAGTATAGGCTTCCTGTATTAATAACTGGTTGCGCACCTTTATCTGAGACGATGGCAACTAATAAATTGTTTACCATATTTGCTTTACGCTCGTCATCGAGTTCTAGTACGCCTTCCTCATCTAACATATGGATTGAATCTTTTGCCATCTTCACAGCACCTTCAACAATCTCTTTTCTAGCAGCTAATACTGCTTTTGCTTGTTGACGTTGGAGCATTGCATGGGCAATTTCTGTTGCGTAAGCTAAATGTGTTAAACGAGTTTCTAATACTTCTACGCCAGCGATTTCAAGGCGTGCTTCTAACTCACGTTTTAATTCTTCAGAGATTTCTTCCGTATTTCCGCGTAACGTGATGCAAGTTTCATCTTGGAAATTGTCATAAGGATATTTTGTTGCGACGTGGCGGATTGCTGTTTCACTTTGAATTTCTACAAATCGATCGTAATGTTCAACACCGAACATTGCTTTTGCAGAATCAACAACTTTATATACGATAACGGCTGCAATTTCAATCGGATTTCCTTCAACATCATTTACTTTTAATTTCTTACTATTAAAGTTTTCAACACGTAACGATACAGTTTGACGGAATGCGAACGGAATCGTTAAAAATAAACCATTTTGACGAATTGTTCCTAAGTAATTACCGAAAAATGTAATGACTTTCGCTTGGTTTGGTTGAACAATACCAATACCTGTAGCAAGAACTGCGGCTAAAATAATAGTTAATGCTGCTCCTATGAAAATTTCTTGTATAAGGAAAAATACACCGATAGCGGCTAAAATCAAAATTCCAATAATCCCAAGAAAACCATTAACATAAAACACTTGTTTTTCTTTCATATGATCGCCTCCTGATATAAAAATGATATCACTTTTATATCACTTTAAGCAAGGGTTTACACCTAATTTTCTGAATTTTATTGATTGGGTATCTCTTATGTATATTTTAAGGTTTAAAATAAGAATGTACGTTCTGTTTTGTGATAAAATAAAGAAGACTTAACCGCCCACTGCAGCAGCTAAGTCCCTTTGAGAGCATCTTGCATCGTGACAAATGATTCAAAGCGGTTTTGCCAGGATTATATCTTCAATCGCTGACTCAATCTCTTTGTCAGAAGCGTCAAAACTTCCATTTGACCGTGGTTTGTCGTGATTGGAAGTTTGATTCACTTCTTCTTTAGCATGTCCCTTTTCAGTAAAATTCATGCTAGGCATTTTAAATGCCCCCATATTCATGTATTTTCCGAATTTCCACATTTCAACAACAGGGCAGAAACGAACAATTCCCTCTGCAATTTTCATTGCACCAATCCATAGCAAGACGTTAGACCAAGTGCACCACGGCTTGCGTACAAGTTTAGCGCTACTACAGCCGAAGAGGATAAGTCCGAGTGTAATTCGAATTAGGGCATTTATTGTACCGATGTTTTGCTTCATTAGAAAAACACTCCTTTTTATTAAAGTTGAAATAGATAATACTATTTCTCTTATTAGTATCCCGTGTGATTTTTGGGATATGTAATCCAACATTTGACGTTGAAAAAGATGTTGGAATGTGCGTGTGTGTAAGTAGCTTTTTTTGTTATAATGAAAGAATGCATAAAAGGAAGTTCAAAATTAAATCCTCTAGTTTGAAAAAATATGGAAGAGGGAATTCCAAACTTAATTCTCCGTTTTAAACAAATATTTAAGATGAAGTTAAAAAATCCTAATGAAAATAAACTATTATTTTGAACAGAAATATATATAAATAGAGAAAAGAAGGGGTGTTTTCATGTACGATATTTCCGGGTGGAAACATGTATTTAAGCTTGATCCAAATAAGGAGTTAAGTGATGAACATTTAGAAATGATTTGTGAGTCTGGAACAGATGCTGTTATTGTGGGCGGAAGTGATGGAGTGACAATTGATAATGTACTGCACATGCTAGTTAGCATTCGTAGATATGCAGTTCCTTGTGTGTTAGAGGTTTCTGATGTAGAAGCAATTACACCAGGATTTGATTTTTATTACATCCCAAGCGTTTTAAATAGCCGAAAAGTGGAATGGGTAACAGGCGTTCATCATGAGGCTTTGAAAGAATTTGGGGATATTATGGATTGGGACGAAATTTTCATGGAAGGGTATTGTGTTTTAAATCCTGAAGCGAAAGTAGCCCAGCTTACAGATGCGAAATGTGATGTAACAGAAGATGATGTGATTGCATACGCGCGTTTAGCAGACAAGCTATTACGTTTACCGATATTTTATTTAGAATATAGCGGTACGTATGGAGATGTTGAACTTGTTAAAAATGTAAAAGCAGAATTAAAACAAGCTAAGTTGTATTACGGAGGCGGTATTTCTAATGCAGAACAAGCGAAAGAAATGGCGCGGTATGCTGATACAGTAGTTGTTGGAAATATTATTTATGATGATATAAAATCCGCGTTAAAAACAGTTAAAGCAGTAAAAGGAGAGTAGGTGCAGGCATATATGAGTAAGACAGACAGATTATTGAATGGTTTAAATCCGCAGCAACAAAAAGCAGTACAAACAACGAACGGACCACTTCTATTAATGGCAGGTGCAGGTAGTGGTAAAACACGTGTGTTAACACATCGTATTGCGTATTTACTTGGTGAAAAAGGTGTAGCACCATGGAATGTACTAGCTATTACCTTTACAAATAAAGCTGCTCGTGAAATGCGTGAGCGTATTGATACACTTGTCGGACCAGAAGCAGAAGATATTTGGATTTCTACGTTCCACTCTATGTGTGTACGTATTTTACGACGTGATATCGATCGTATTGGTATTAATCGTAACTTTACAATCTTAGATTCAGGCGATCAGTTAACGGTTGTGAAGAAAATCATGAAAGAACGTAATATTGATCCGAAGAAATTTGAGCCACGCTCTATTTTAGCGGGTATTAGTAATGCGAAAAATGAATTATTATCTGCAGATAAATATGCAAAGAAAATTACAATAGCTGATCCATATGAAAAATTAACGAGCGATGTATATACAGAATATCAAAAACGTCTTCTGAAAAATAACTCATTAGACTTTGATGATTTAATTATGACAACGATTCATTTATTTGAACGTGTTCCAGAAGTACTAGAGTTTTATCAGCGCAAGTTCCAATATATTCACGTGGATGAGTATCAAGATACGAACAAAGCGCAGTACCTTCTTGTGAAACATTTAGCAGCACGTTTTAAAAATTTATGCGTCGTAGGTGACTCAGATCAGTCTATTTACCGCTGGCGCGGGGCTGACATTTCTAACATTTTGTCATTTGAAAAAGACTATGAGAATGCGCAAGTTATTCTGTTAGAACAAAACTATCGTTCGTCACAAAATATTTTAAATGCAGCGAATGCTGTTATTGAAAAAAATACGAATCGCAAACCGAAGAAATTATGGACAGATAATCAAGTCGGAAGCAAAATCTCGTATTATCGTGCTGCAACGGAAAAAGACGAAGCATACTTTGTTGCCAAAAAAATTCGTGACGATATTCAAATGGGGAAACGAAAATATACTGATTTTGCAGTATTATATCGTACAAATGCGCAGTCTCGTATGGTCGAGGAGATTTTCCTGAAATCTAATATTCCTTACAAAATTGTCGGCGGTACGAAGTTCTACGATCGTAAAGAGATTAAGGACATTTTGGCGTATTTACGTTTAATTGGGAATCCAGATGATGAGATTAGTTTCGCACGTATTATAAACATGCCAAAGCGCGGAATTGGTGCGACTTCTATTGATAAAATTATTAATTACGGCGTACAAAATGGAATTTCATTAACAGCTGTATTCGATGAGATTGAGCATGTTGGAGTAAGTGCAAAAATTACAAAGGCAGTAAAAGAATTCGCAGGTTTATTACACAACTGGGTAAATATGCAAGAGTATTTATCTGTTACAGAATTGGTAGAAGAAGTTATTGAAAAAACAGGCTATCGTGATATGTTGAAAAACGAGCGTACTTTAGAAGCGGAAGGTCGTTTAGAGAACTTAGATGAGTTTTTATCTGTTACGCAAACATTTGAATCTCAAAGCGAAGATAAGAGCCTCGTTGCATTCTTAACAGACTTAGCGCTTGTTGCTGATATTGATCGTGTCGATGAAGATCCAACTGCTGGTGAGGAAGTTATTTTAATGACGATGCACTCAGCGAAAGGGTTAGAGTTCCCAGTTGTCTTTATTGTTGGGTTAGAGGAAGGAATATTCCCGCATACTCGTTCTCTAATGGAAGAAGATGAAATGCAAGAAGAGCGTCGCCTTGCTTATGTAGGTATTACGCGTGCAGAAGAAGAATTATATTTATCCAATGCACAAATGCGTACTTTATTTGGTCGAACAAGTATGAACGCTGCCTCTCGATTTATTACAGAAATCCCGGCAGAGCTAGTAGAATCGTTAAATGAAACAGCGCCGAAGCGTGAAACTTCGTTTGGTGCAAAAGGCAGAACGGCTAGTAGCAGCAGAACGACAATGACAACTACAACACGCCCTCGTTCAGCTTTCGCGAGTCCTGCAGCTAAGACGACAGGTGGCGAGCAAATCGGCTGGGCAGTAGGAGATAAAGCTTCCCACCAAAAATGGGGAGTCGGTACAGTTGTCAGTGTAAAAGGTGAAGGTGATGCAAAAGAATTAGATATTGCGTTCCCAAGCCCAATTGGTGTTAAACGTTTGTTAGCAAAATTTGCACCTGTGACGAAACAATAGGAAAGGAATGAGGATATGTCAAAAGAGATAGCAAAACAACGTATAGAAGAACTGCGTGATTTGTTAAATACATTTAACTATCAGTATCACGTATTAGACAATCCTTCTGTTTCTGATGCGGAGTATGACCGTAATATGCAGGAGCTTATAAAATTAGAAGCAGAGAATCCAGAGTTTATGAGTGAGGACTCTCCCTCCATTCGCGTTGGGGGAACTGTTCTTGATATATTTGAAAAAGTAACACATAAATCACCGATGTTAAGTTTAGGAAATGCATTTAACGAAGGAGATTTACGTGATTTCGACAGGCGAGTACGCCAAGGAATTGATGATGCGAATGTAAGATATATATGCGAATTAAAAATTGACGGACTTGCTGTTTCACTTCATTATGAAAAAGGACGCTTCATTCAAGGAGCAACACGTGGTGATGGTATAACAGGTGAAGATATTACCCAAAATTTAAAAACGATTAAAGCGATCCCGCTCCGTTTAAATGAAGAAGTAACATTAGAAGCACGAGGCGAAGCTTATATGCCGAAGCGTTCATTCGTTAAGTTAAATGAAGAGAAAGAACAAAATGGTGAAGATGTATTTGCGAATCCGCGTAATGCGGCAGCAGGTTCAATACGCCAATTGGATCCAAAAATTGCAGCGAAGCGTAACTTATCTATGTTTGTGTACGGTCTTGCGAATGTAGAAGAAAAAACAATTCCATCACATAGTGAATCGCTTGATTTCTTAGGTGAACTTGGATTCAAAACAAATCCAAATCGACGCACATGTGAAACAATTGAAGAAGTTATCGCTTATGTAGAAGAATGGCAAGAAAAACGTCCGCATCTTGATTATGAGATTGATGGAATCGTTATAAAAGTAGATGATGTTTCTCTTCAAGAAAGTTTAGGAACTACAGCAAAGAGTCCAAGATGGGCAATTGCTTATAAATTTCCGGCTGAAGAAGTTGTAACAAGATTAACCGGCATTGAATTAAGTGTTGGTCGCACAGGGGTTGTAACACCGACTGCAGAGCTAGAGCCAGTGCGAGTGGCTGGTACTATCGTTCGTCGTGCTTCTTTACATAACGAAGATTTAATCCGTGAAAAAGACATTCGAATTGGTGACTACGTTGTTGTGAAGAAGGCTGGAGATATTATTCCTGAAGTTGTGAACGTTATTTTTGATAAGCGTACTGGTGAGGAAGAAGAATATCATATGCCAACGCATTGCCCAGCATGTGAGAGTGAACTAGTTCGTTTAGAAGAAGAGGTAGCACTTCGTTGTATAAATCCAACTTGTCCGGCTCAAATTCGTGAAGGGTTAATCCATTTCGTTTCAAGAAATGCAATGAATATTGATGGACTTGGAGAACGTGTCATTACACAACTCTTTGATGCGGATTATATTCGTACATTTGCTGATTTATATTCGTTGACGAAAGAGCAATTATTACAGTTAGAACGATTCGGTGAAAAATCAGCAATGAATTTAGTACAAGCAATTGAGAATTCTAAAGAAAACTCATTAGAGCGATTATTATTTGGTCTTGGTATTCGCCACGTTGGAGCGAAAGCAGCACGTACATTTGCAGAGCATTTCGAAACGATGGATGCGCTTGTGACAGCAACGGAAGAAGAACTAAAAGCAATTAATGAGATTGGTGAAAAAATGGCTCAATCCGTCGTGACGTATTTTGATAATGAAGACGTATTAGAGTTATTACAACAATTTAAAGAGTATGGCGTGAATATGGCATACAAAGGTATAAAAATTGCTGATTTGCAAAATGTTGAGTCGTACTTCGCAGGAAAAACTGTCGTTTTAACGGGTAAATTAGAAGTTATGGGACGTAGTGAAGCGAAGAAGAAGATTGAGGCATTAGGTGGGAAAGTAACAGGAAGTGTTAGTAAAAGTACGGATTTAGTTGTTGCAGGTGAAGCAGCGGGTTCGAAATTAGCACAAGCGGAGAAGCATAATGTTGAGGTTTGGAATGAAGAGAGGTTCTTACAAGAGCTAAATAAGTAAGAGGTGCAAACTTACCATGAAAAAAATAGCATTAGCGGTATTAAGCCTTGGTCTACTTGTAAGTGGATGTAGTGCAGGTGCCGATAAAGATGAAAAAGTGGTTGAGAAATCGGGGAAAGCAAAAGAACAAGCAATCGTTCCGAAGTACGCTATTTCGGATGAATATTATAAGACGACTATTCCATTTGACGCAGGAGCTGCACGTGGTTTAGTTGTACAAGGAGTAAGTAATCGTCTTGATATAGATGAATTTGAAACAGGATTAATGCGTATTGCAAAAGAATCCTTTAGTACGAAAGATCATTTCTTTAAAGGTGGAAGTGCTCTAGATACTCAAAATTTGCAGATGCTTGTTAAAAGAAAGCGTACAGATGCACAGCAAAAAGAATTAGAAGATACATTAAAAAAAGATGCCGTTAAATTTCCAAACATTGGGCTAAACCCAGCGTTAGGTGGAGGATCTGAATCATTAGAGGCAAAAAATAAAAAAAATCCAATATATATTTCAAATATTTTAGAGCATGATTATTATGTGAAAAAAGGCGAAACAGATGAACTCCAAGGCATTGTAGTTGGTTTAGCAATGAATTCGGTTCATTATTACGAGGAAGAGCATGGTTATCCGCGTGAAGCTAAAATCGAGCAAGAAAAAATGTTAGCTGAAGGGAAAAAAATGGCGCAAGAAGTCTTGAAATTTATGCATGAAAAAAAACCTGACACAAAAAATGTTCCGATAACGTTTGCGATTTATCGTCAGGCTCCAAAGTCTTCGCTCGTACCAGGTAACTTTGTCTCTTATACGAATGTAGAAAAAGGTAGTGAAAAGGTTGAGGATTGGAAACAAATTAATGAGAAGTATTATTTGTTCCCATCTGAACAAGCGAAAACAGATAATAAACGTGAAGATCTTGCGAGAGTATCGAACTTTAAAGCGAAACTAAGCGATTATTTCCAAGGCGACTATACAGCTGTTATCGGTACTGGTATGTATAGAGACGATGAATTAAGGGAAATAAAGCTGGATATTCCGGTCCAGTTTAATGGGAAAGCAGAAATAATTGGCTTTACACAATATGTAGCTGGGCTTGTTACAGAATACTTCCCGAATTATATGAAAGTACAAGTAACGATTAAATCTGTAGAACGCCCAGAAGCGATTATTATACGTGAAGCGAAGCAAGATGAACCATTTGTGAAAATTTTAGATTAAATAGGAGGGCCGTTCCTTTATGGAACGGCTTTTTTTCTCGAATAATTTTGTTATAATTTAAAATGTTATAAATAATAGGGGTAAGGGGTAAGCACATGGAAGAATTAAGTTTTCAAGTCATTATTTTATTAATTGCATTCGGCTTTTTAGCAGCTTTTATTGATTCAGTTGTTGGCGGTGGAGGATTAATTTCGCTTCCTGCACTTATGTTTGTTGGTTTACCACCAGCTTCGGCAATTGCAACAAATAAATTAGCGGCAACGATGGGGACGTTTACGAGTGCAATTTATTTTATTCGATCAGGAAAGGTCGATTTTAAAATTGTAGGAAAGTTAATCCCGTTAACTATTATAGGGGCGGTCTCAGGTGCTTTAGTAGTAAAGTTTATTCCGCCGGATATTTTACGTCCGTTAGTGCTTGTGATGTTGGTGTTTATTGCTATTTATATTATTGCAAAAAAGGATTGGGGAAGTGTATCTACCTATAAGAAGATGACGAAAGGAAAAACATTAATATTTTTCTTTGTTATTTTAATGATAGGGTTTTACGATGGATTTTTTGGGCCAGGGACAGGATCCTTTTTAATTTTTGCATTTTTATTAATTGGTTTGGATTTTATTCAAGCGGCAGCATCTGGAAAACTTTTGAACTTTGTTAGTAATATCGTATCTTTAATTACTTTTTTATTTTTGGACGTAATTCATTTTGAATACGGTATTATTATGGGATTGTCGATGATTTTTGGCGCTTATTTTGGATCGAAGTTTGCAGTTCAAAAAGGTGTTGGATATGTAAGAACTTTATTTTTATTAGTAACTATTTTATTAATTGGAAAAAATGTTTTGGAATATACTCATATTTTGTAGAGTTATACGTATGTATAACTCTATTTTTTTATTATATTTTAAAAATTAATTAATTTTTAAAATATAAGTCTAGGAATATTTGAATAAATCTAAATTATCGTGTAGAATAATGTTGTAAAATGTAAACGTTTTTCTAAGGGGAGGCTAAAAGGATGGTAGTAGCATACAAACATGAGCCATTTACAGATTTTTCAGTGGAGGCTAACAAATTAGCGTTTGAAGAAGGTTTAAAGAAAGTAGAATCTTATCTTGGACAAGACTATCCATTAATTATTGGGGGAGAAAAAATCACTACAGAAGACAAAATTGTTTCTGTAAACCCTGCAAATAAAGAGGAACTTGTTGGTCGCGTTTCAAAAGCAAGCCGTGAGTTAGCTGAAAAAGCAATGCAAGTAGCGGATGAAACATTCCAAACTTGGAGAAAATCAAAGCCAGAAATGCGTGCAGACATTTTATTCCGCGCTGCAGCAATCGTTCGTCGCAGAAAACATGAATTCTCTGCTATTCTTGTAAAAGAAGCAGGTAAACCATGGAATGAGGCAGATGCTGATACAGCAGAAGCAATCGACTTTATGGAATATTATGGTCGTCAAATGTTAAAATTAAAAGACGGTATTCCAGTAGAAAGCCGTCCAATTGAATATAATCGTTTCTCTTACATTCCATTAGGAGTAGGTGTTATCATTTCTCCTTGGAACTTCCCATTCGCAATTATGGCAGGTATGACAACAGCTGCTTTAGTTTCTGGTAACACAGTATTACTAAAACCAGCTAGTACAACTCCTGTAGTAGCAGCGAAATTCATGGAAGTATTAGAAGAAGCTGGCTTACCAGCTGGCGTAGTAAACTTCGTTCCAGGTAATGGTTCTGAAGTTGGTGACTACTTAGTAGATCACCCTCGTACACGTTTCGTGAGCTTTACTGGATCTCGTGATGTAGGTATCCGTATTTATGAGCGTGCAGCGAAAGTAAACCCAGGCCAAATTTGGTTAAAACGCGTTATCGCTGAAATGGGTGGTAAAGATACAATCGTTGTTGATAAAGAAGCAGATCTTGAATTAGCAGCTAAATCTATCGTTGCATCAGCATTCGGATTCTCAGGACAAAAATGTTCTGCATGTTCTCGTGCAGTAATCCATGAAGATGTATACGATCACGTATTAAATCGTGCTGTTGAATTAACGAAAGAATTAACAGTTGCTAACCCAGCTGTATTAGGTACAAACATGGGTCCTGTTAATGACCAAGCTGCATTCGATAAAGTAATGAGCTATGTTGCAATTGGTAAAGAAGAAGGTAGAATCTTAGCAGGTGGCGAAGGAGACGATTCTAAAGGCTGGTTCATCCAACCAACAATCGTTGCTGACGTTGCAGAAGATGCTCGCTTAATGAAAGAAGAAATCTTCGGACCAGTAGTAGCATTCTGTAAAGCAAAAGACTTTGATCATGCACTAGCAATTGCAAACAATACAGAATACGGTTTAACAGGTGCTGTTGTTACTAATAACCGTGACCATATTGAAAAAGCACGTGAAGAATTCCATGTGGGTAACTTATACTTTAACCGTGGATGTACTGGTGCAATCGTAGGTTACCAACCATTCGGTGGCTTTAACATGTCTGGTACAGACTCTAAAGCTGGTGGCCCTGACTACTTAGCACTTCACATGCAAGCAAAAACTACTTCTGAAACTTTATAAGAAATAGTAGGAGAGATCTTCGCAGTCTGCGAAGATCTCTTTTTTTTTTTTTTTTTGAAAAAATTTCTATATTTGGATCAAGATAGATATGAGTAGAAAAACTAATAAAGTAATAAGGTTTACTTCAGCAAATAAGATATATTATATTTGTTGAATAGATTCTCTTTAAGGATAAGAAAAGTAGGTGAACAAAGTGGGAAAATATCAATTGGATTACAAGAGTCAGGTAGCTGTGGCAAAGTTTCATGAAAAAAAGACGCCTGCCAAATTTGATAAAAAGCAGCAAATTGAAAATTTGCGTGCGGAGTATTTAAAAAAGAAGCAAAAACAAACAGATAAATAATATGTTTGTTTTGGATAGGAGAAACTAGTTCTAAGCACCATATATTACCATTCGATATTTAGAACTAGCAAAACCCTATTAATATCGGGATAAACATGTAAATAGAAACAAAACAACGAGAAAAGTTGATTTATTAGTCATATTTTTTAGTATTCATTTTAAGGATTTCCTGTATAATACAATTTGAAAGAAAATCTATGGTTTGACAAGAAACACTCTTTTCGGTTTTGCTCACTGAAGGGAGTGTTTTTTTGTAGCAAAAAACTCCTCTGTACTCATTACAGTTGCATATACTCCATTTAAACTAGCCAAAATTGTGTTATGAATATAAACGGCTGGTATCGTAGCATTCTTAAAAGAAAGATCTTTTGTCGCACAAGCATCATGTATAACGGTACATTTAAAGCCGAAATCAAAAGCAGCCCTTACGGTAGCATCGATACACATATGAGTCATCATCCCGCATATGACGACGTGCTTAATAGCTAAACGTTGTAATTGTTCTAGAAGATCAGTTTCCCGAAAACTATTTGGATAATGTTTGAGTATAACAGTTTCTTCTCTAAGTGGACGTACGCTTTCATGAATATGTACACCTTCTGTATTGGGTAGGAAAAAAGTAGCGTCATCTTTTATTGCTACATGTTGGATATGAAAAATAGGTTCGTTTTTCGTTCTAAAGAGTTGTAGTAGCTGACTAGCATAGTCACTTGCTTCTATTGGATTACGTAATTCCATCTTTCCATGTGGAAAATAATCATTTTGAATATCAACGAGTAAAAGAGCTGTTTTCATATATTTATCTTCCTCCGATTTCATATTCAAATAATGGTATTCAATTTATAGAGAGGATTCTCCTTTTAAAAAATATGAAGGAGAAGAATTTTACATAACTTTAAAAACCAATATTATATTGCGATTTTTTATTTGAAAATTTTAATAAAGAAATAATTAATATTTTTCTAAAAAATGTATTGACTCTTATTATTCTGAGTTCTATAATGAGAATTAATTAAACGACAATTAAATCGATACATTCTTATCCAGAGAGGTGGAGGGACTGGCCCTACGATACCTCAGCAA
Source organism: Bacillus sp. 3G2 (assembly GCF_044324725.1). NCBI lineage: Bacteria > Bacillati > Bacillota > Bacilli > Caryophanales > Bacillaceae > Bacillus > Bacillus sp. 3G2. The sequence continues at coordinate 342,932 of NZ_CP172246.1, forward strand.
CGGGTTTTTTAATACCGTGCTAACTCCAGCAAGCCTTATAAAGGCTTGGAAGATGAGAAGATGTGACCGAGTACATACAAGTGCTCTCCTTCTTATCTTTATGTTTGATAAGAGGGAGAGCACTTTTTATTTTACCTCGAAAGCTCTACTTCAAGTTTTTACAGCATATAGGAGGGAAGAAAATGATTTCTTTTAAGAACGTAAGTAAAGTATATGAATCAGGTGGGCAATCTGTTCATGCGGTGGAAGATGTAACATTATCAGTTGAGAAGGGCGAAATTTTTGGCATTATCGGTTTTAGTGGCGCTGGAAAGAGTACGTTGTTACGCTTAGTAAATATGTTAGAGAGACCGACGGCAGGAACGATTTCAATAGATGATAAAGATATTACATTACTATCGACGAAAGAATTACGGAAGCTAAGACAAAGAATCGGGATGATTTTTCAAAGTTTTAATTTATTTAATTCAAGAACAGTGTTTGGAAATATTGCGTACCCATTAAAGTTAGCGAAAGTACCAAAGAATGAGATAAAAGAAAGAGTAAATGAACTGCTGAAGTTTGTAGGATTAGAAGATAAAGCAAACTATTATCCAGAGCAACTATCAGGCGGACAAAAGCAGCGTGTTGGTATTGCAAGAGCACTTGCAACATCACCGGATATCCTTATATGTGATGAGGCAACATCAGCTTTAGATCCAGAAACGACGACAGAGATATTAAACTTATTAAAGAAAGTAAATCGAGAGTACAATGTAACGATTCTACTCATTACACATGAAATGCATGTTGTGAAGGAGATTTGTCATCGTGTAGCTGTAATGGAGAAGGGGAGAGTTATTGAAGAAGGAAAACTGTTTGACGTTTTCACACAACCGAAAACAAAGACGACTCAAAACTTTGTACGTTCTATTATCAATGATCATTTACCAGAAAGTGTTCTAGCGAAAATTCAAAATGGAGGACAGATTTATCGCTTAACATTTACTGGTGAGGAGACAGGGCGACCAGTACTATCATATATCGCAAAAAATTATAACGTCGATGTAAACGTGCTTTACGGAAATATTATTGAACTTCAAAATGTGCTATTTGGAAATTTACTTGTAGAACTGCAAGGTGAGCAAAAAGAAATTCAAAAAGCATTACAACATCTAAGACTGCAAGTGCAGCTGAAGGAGGTAGAGGCTCATGCGAGTTGATTGGAGTATATTTTGGCCACGCATAGTAGATGCGACGGGGGATACCCTCTTAATGGTAATCGTAACCCTTATATTCGCTACAATCCTTGGTATACCTCTAGGTTTACTGTTGTATGTAACGAGAAAAGGAAACTTTTTAGAAAATAAATGGGTCTTTTCTATTCTTAATATCATTATTAATACAATTCGTCCGGTTCCATTCATTATCTTCTTAGTAGCTTTAAGTCCACTAACAAGAAGCGTTATTGGAACGACGATTGGAACAGCAGCAGCGATTTTCCCAATGACGTTAGTTGCATCAATCGGTATTGCGAGAATGGTTGAAACAAATCTTGTTTCAGTTCCAAAGGGGGTCATTGAAGCAGCGCAAGCAATGGGTGCTTCACCAATTAGAATTGTTTTTGAAATTCTTGTCCCAGAAGCGTTAGCGCCATTGATCTTAGGGGTTACATTTATGACAGTTGGTTTAATTGAATTTTCTGCAGTTGCTGGGCTTGTCGGTGGTGGCGGCCTTGGTGACTTAGCGATGACATATGGTTATCAACGTTTTGATACATCAGTTATGTTCGTAACGGTCGTTTTACTTATTATTCTCGTACAGGTAGCTCAAAACTTAGGAAACTACTTTGCGAAAGTCTTTTTACGCAGATCATAAACAGGAAGAGGGGAAAAGAAAATGAAGAAAATTTTAGCATTTGCATTATCAGCGATTGTAGGAATTTCAGCGTTAAGCGGCTGCTCAAGTGGGGACACGGGAGCAGGAGCGAAAGAGAAAACAGTTCGCGTAGGTGTAACCGGAACAGATGGAGACGCTTGGGAAATTTTAAAGAAAAAAGCTGCAAAAGAAGGAATTAAAATTAAACTGGTTGAGTTCTCTGATTACACAACGCCAAATAAAGCGTTAGCTGATGGAGATATTGAACTAAACTCATTCCAGCATATTGCTTTCCTAGAGCAATTTAAGAAGGAGCATAAGCTAGATATTACAGCTGTCGGTACAACGCAAATTGCGCCAATGGGCTTATACTCTGAAAAACATAAGAAAGCAAGTGAAATTCCAGATGGTTCAGAAATTGCGATTCCAAATGATCCAACGAATCAAGCGCGCGCATTAAAACTTCTTGATGCAGCCGGATTAGTAAAGCTTAAGAAAGACTTTGGCCTATTCGGAGATCCAAGTGGCATTGCTGAAAATCCGAAGAAGTTAAAAATTACACCAGTTATCGCACAGCAAACACCTCGTGTATTAAAAGATGTAGCAGCTTCAGTTATTAATAACGGTGTTGCTGGTCAAGCTGGATTAGATCCAGCGAAGGATCCGATTTTCTTAGAAGATCCAAAGAATGAAAATGCGAAGCCATATATTAATATTTTTGCAGCTCGTACGAAAGATAAAGATGATCCAACACTGAAAAAAGTAATTGAACTCTATCATTCAAAAGAAGTAACAGATGCAATTAAGAAAGAAACAAATGATGGTTCCATTTCAGTAGATCTTTCACTTGAGGAGCTTGAAAAAATCGTAAAATAATTATTGGGTTTAACGATTAACAGTAGGAACCCCTCCGCTGTTAGCTCGTTCAACATATAATCTACTTAACAAACAAAACCCTAATTCTGTACCTTCCAATTTTGTATAACGTAGAATCCAATGTTTGTTAAGTAGAGTGATGGACCAGGAGTTTTCCTGGTCTTTTTTTGTAGTTATTCAATTATGATACTTTTTAAATTATCTTCGTGATCCTCTCGTTCTTTCGGATAAGCAGCTAGCTCCTCTTGTAAAATGTTTAGCATTTGCTTAGCTGATTGCTGGATTGGTGCAGGTAACTCTTCTAATATATTCATACCGACTTTTATTTTTGCATGAATTACCTTTCTTAGTAATTCCTCACGCATGCACTACACCTCCAAATCGAATGTTTAGTACATCATCTTCGAATTTTGCCCCTTGAATAGAAAGGTGTGTTAACGTTTTGGGTAATGTGATGTTTCGTTTAACAGAACCAGCACGAATGATAAGCTCGTCACCTTTTTGATTTAATGCAAGTTCACTTTTGTTAGAGAAGGGAATAGACAGAACGAAAATATACTCATCGCCATCTTTTTTTACATATTGAGTGCGACCGTTAAATTTCACTTTCGTGGGAGAAGAATCTGATTTAAATAAAGCATCTCCTACACGCTCTAACATAGACAAACCAACAACTTCTTGTTCAAACATAGGAGCTTCGTAAATAGGAAGTGGATCAAAACTATTTTGAATTAATGTTTTATATTTCTTTTGCGTATCTTTCCAAGCTTGAAAATAAGGATCGGTGACAGTGTTAGGGATGACGCGGTTAATCATAATCGCATCTACGTTATAATCGTATAAATTTAAATACGTGAAGCTGCGCTGAGCCTCTTTAATGACCATTTTTTCGGGATTTACAACGATGCGGATACTTGTGACGTCTCGGTTTGATAAAATATCTCTCATTTCTCCAAGCTGTTCAAGTGTATTTGTTAATTCGTCCATAATATCATCGGTTGGAAGGGGGACACCAAGAAGTGGTTGAGCTACAGGGCGAACAACTTTTAAAATTTTTCTTTTAATAGGAAAGAGTTTTTCCATCCACCAGCCAAGCATGTCTGGAAAGCTGAGCATTGCTAATGTTTCTCCTGTTGGAGCACAATCAATGATAATAACATCATATGTGTTTTGTTTATAATAATCGAGTACGCGGAGTAAGCTAATTAAATCTTCCATACCAGGAAACATCGTTAACTCTTCTGTTGTAATATCATCAGCTGCTTTGGAAGTGAAGAGTAGTGTAATATATTTCTGTAATTTTCCCCAGCCTTTTTCCATCTCATAAATCGTATTAATTTCTTGTGCCCACAAATTTTCACGAATTTCTAGTGGCTCAGAAGATAACTTTATACCAAATGAGTCTCCTAAACTATGGGCTGGGTCTGTGCTCATTACTAATGTTTTTAATCCTTGTTTTGCGCTTTGAAGTGCTGTTGCTGCTGAAATGCTAGTTTTTCCTACGCCGCCTTTACCTGTATACAAAATAATTCTCATCATTCTATCCCCTTTATTTCGAGTGTCGGATATTACGAGTTACGAAATATTTTTTTGAATAAAAACCCTAGTAGGGTTTTATTCAATCGGAATGTTTTTCATTTTAGGTGTAGAAACCTTTTCTTCTGTTTTTTGCTGTGACGTAGCAATGTGGTTCATAATCTTTTGGAAGATTTGTAGTAAGAATGCTTTTTCTTCTTCTGATAATGCTTCTGTCACTAGGCTAAAGTAATGGGCTGCATTTTGTTTTACTTCTTGAACGAGCATTACGCCGTTTTCTGTTAAACGAATTAATACAATGCGTCGGTCATTTTCATCACGATACCTTTCGATATATCCCTTTTTTACAAGGCGATTTACAACACCCGTCGTTGTACTCATTGGTATATCAAGAAGGTCAGTGATTTTTGTCATTGTAATATCTGTATTTCGCTCCATCCAAAGTAAACAAAATATTTCTGTTTTAGAAAGTGTTAAATCTAGGCTTACCCATTCCTCAGGATAGAAAAGTTTCTTGGCGTTATCTAGCAGTAAGTCTAAAAAATGTTCGTATTGCAACAATTAATTCCACTCCCGTATATTTCGAGGTTCGTAATATTTATTTTTATTTTATGTAGAATAGAAATAAATGTCAATAATTTTAACTGTTTTTTCAGATTAGACAGAAAACTAACTTTAAAATAGTATTGTTTTATGGTAGATTTATAAATATAAAACTAGAATTTACATAAAAATCCATCATGGTAAATATACTTATCTATAATGGATGTACAGCTAACGAGGGGGAGAACGATGAGAAGACGTAATACGCAAGCGTTCACGTTTTTAGCATGGACTTCATTTGTTTGCGCGCTTTCAGGTATGCTAATTGGAATTTATACGTTAGATGAAACGCTTAGTGTAAAAGGATATTATTTAATTGGAACATTATTTTTAACGATGTCTTGTTTTGTATTACAAAAAACAATTCGTGATAATGAAGAAGATAACGAGAGATTTCCGAAAAATAAACCGTTAGATAAAGAGTAAATCGTAAAGAAAGGCATTCGCCTTTCTTTTTTTATGTAAAAATGCAGTAAGTGCCGTGTGTTGACTTGCTTGAAGTACTGAAAATTTGGTATCATCAATAGTATTGTAGATTGAACGATATATTATGGAGGTGGCCTAGCCGTGTCAAGAATTTCCGTTGAGAATGTAAAGCACGTAGCACATTTAGCACGTCTTGCAATTACTGATCAAGAAGCTGAAAAATTTCAAAAACAACTAGATGCAATTGTTACATTTGCAGAACAGTTAAATGAATTAGATACAACAGATGTAAAACCAACAACTCATGTATTAACTATGAAAAATGTTATGCGTGAAGATGTACCAGAAAAAGGTTTACCAGTCGAAGAAGTATTAAAAAATGCACCGGATCACAAAGATAATCAAATCCGTGTTCCAGCAGTATTAGAATAGAGGAGGGGAATTTCGATGTCATTATTTGATCATTCCGTATCAGAGTTACATAAGAAGTTAAACAACAAAGAAATTTCCGTTACGGATTTAGTAGAAGAATCTTACAAACGTATTGCGGATGTTGAAGATAACGTAAAAGCTTTTCTTACATTAGATGAAGAAAACGCACGCGTGAAAGCGAAAGAATTAGACGCGAAAATTGGTGCTGAAGATAATGGTTTATTATTCGGTATGCCAATTGGTGTGAAAGATAACATTGTAACTAACGGTCTTCGTACTACTTGTGCGAGCAAAATGTTAGCAAACTTTGATCCAATTTATGATGCAACAGTTGTGCAAAAGCTAAAAGCTGCTGACACAGTTACAATCGGTAAATTAAATATGGACGAGTTTGCAATGGGTTCTTCAAATGAAAACTCAGGTTTCTACGCTACGAAAAATCCATGGAACTTAGATTACGTTCCAGGCGGATCTAGTGGTGGTTCTGCAGCAGCTGTAGCGGCAGGAGAAGTATTATTCTCTCTAGGTTCTGATACGGGTGGTTCTATCCGTCAGCCAGCTGCATATTGCGGCGTTGTAGGTTTAAAACCAACTTACGGACGTGTATCTCGTTACGGATTAGTTGCATTCGCATCTTCACTTGACCAAATCGGACCGATTACACGTACAGTAGAAGATAATGCATACTTATTACAAGCTATTTCAGGTATTGACCGTATGGATGCAACTTCTGCAAACGTTGAAGTAGGAAACTACTTAGCTGGTTTAACAGGCGACGTTAAAGGTTTACGTATTGCTGTACCGAAAGAATACTTGGGAGAAGGTGTTGGCGAAGAAGCTCGTGAGTCAGTACTAGCTGCTTTAAAAGTATTAGAAGGTATGGGCGCAACTTGGGAGGAAGTATCTCTTCCACACTCTAAATACGCTCTAGCAACGTATTACTTATTATCTTCTTCTGAAGCATCTGCTAACCTTTCACGCTTTGATGGCGTACGTTACGGTGTTCGTTCTGATAATGTAAATAATTTATTAGACCTTTACAAAAACACACGTAGCGAAGGTTTCGGTGATGAAGTAAAACGCCGTATTATGCTTGGTACATTTGCACTTAGCTCTGGTTACTATGATGCATACTACAAGAAAGCACAACAAGTACGTACATTAATTAAAAACGACTTTGAAAATGTATTTGCTAACTACGATGTTATTATTGGACCAACAACGCCAACTCCGGCATTTAAAGTGGGCGAAAAAGTTGATGATCCAATGACAATGTATGCAAACGACATTTTAACAATCCCAGTAAACTTAGCGGGTGTTCCAGCGATTTCTGTTCCATGTGGATTTGGTGCTAACAACATGCCACTTGGTCTACAAATCATTGGTAAACACTTCGATGAAGCGACAATTTACCGCGTTGCACATGCGTTTGAGCAAGCAACAGACTATCATACAAAAAAAGCAAGTCTGTAAGGAGGCGAGCATAGATGAATTTAGAAACAATTATTGGTTTAGAGGTTCACGTTGAGTTAAAAACAAATTCGAAAATTTTCTCTGCGAGTCCAACAGAATTCGGAGCGGAGCCAAATACACAAACAAGTGTAATTGACTTAGGATACCCAGGGGTACTTCCTACTTTAAATAAAGAAGCAGTTAACTTTGCAATGAAAGCTGCAATGGCATTAAACTGTGAAATCGCAACGGAAACGAAGTTTGACCGTAAAAACTATTTCTACCCAGATAATCCGAAAGCTTACCAAATTTCTCAATTCGATAAGCCAATCGGTGAAAATGGTTGGATTGAAATCGAAGTAGACGGTAAAAAGAAACGTATCGGTATTACACGTCTTCATTTAGAAGAAGATGCTGGTAAATCAACGCATACAGCTGATGGTTCATTAGTAGACTACAACCGTCAAGGTATGCCTTTAATCGAGATCGTATCTGAGCCAGATATGCGTACGCCAGAAGAAGCATATGCATACTTAGAGAAGTTAAAATCAATCATTCAATACACTGGCGTATCTGATTGTAAGATGGAAGAAGGTTCCTTGCGTTGTGATGCGAACATTTCCCTTCGTCCTGTTGGACAAGAGAAGTTCGGTACAAAAGCGGAACTGAAAAACTTAAACTCATTCACTTACGTACAAAAAGGTCTTGAGCACGAGCAAGTGCGCCAAGAGAAAGAATTGTTATCTGGTGGTATCATCCAACAAGAAACACGTCGTTATGATGAAGCAACGAAGAAAACAATCTTAATGCGTGTGAAAGAGGGATCTGACGATTACCGTTACTTCCCAGAGCCAGACTTAGTTGAACTTTACATCGATGATGAGTGGAAAGAAGAAATTCGTGCTTCGATTCCAGAACTTCCAGATGCACGTAAAGCTCGCTACGTTGCAGAAATTGGCTTACCGGCTTATGATGCACACGTATTAACATTAACGAAAGAGATGTCTGATTTCTTTGAAGCAACTGTTGCAGATGGTGCTGATGCGAAATTAACATCAAATTGGTTAATGGGTGAAGTGCTTGCATACTTAAACAAGCAACAAAAAGAATTAAAAGACGTTGCATTAACGCCTGCTGGTTTATCTAAAATGGTTCAATTAATTGAAAAAGGTACAATTTCTTCTAAAATCGCGAAGAAAGTATTTAACGAATTAATTGAAAAAGGTGGAGACCCAGAAGAAATCGTTAAAGCGAAAGGTCTTGTTCAAATTTCTGACGAGGGTACACTTCGTAAAGTTGTAACAGAAATTCTTGATAACAATGAACAATCTATCGAAGACTTTAAAAACGGTAAAGACCGTGCAATTGGCTTCTTAGTTGGTCAAATTATGAAGGCTACAAAAGGACAAGCAAATCCACCGCTTGTTAACAAAATCTTACTTGAAGAGATTAATAAGCGATAATAGTAACAACTTTTAAAGATTAAGCAGAAAAACACCCGTACATGGGTGTTTTTCTAGGTTAATCAAACGTTTGTTTAAATGAGAGAAGATCGTTTAAACAAACGTTTGATTAACTGTCAAAAGTGGAAAAATGTTTGTATAGCAACTATGGTATGATAGTTGCAAAAAGGTGGGAATAATGATAAATCTAGACATAGAGGTTTTTTTTCATCTCATGAAATAATAGATAATTATTATTCGTTATATGTAAATTGTTGTGAGGAAATAGATGGACATAAATTTTTTGTCAAATAAAACAAAACCATTGAAATGAATATTTACTTTTGATGGACTACACGAATCGGGTTCTTACTGCCTGTTTGAGCGGGATAAAAGAAGGATAGGAAGATGAGAGGAGGTAGGCATGGGAATACTGAATAGAGGTTCGGTATGTTCTTTTTTGAAACATAAAGAAATTTCCTGTGCTAATAAATGATGAAGCGAGCAAGAATTATTTATAATCCTACTTCTGGGCGCGAGCTATTTAAGAAGAGCTTACCGGAAGTATTACAAAAATTAGAACAAGCTGGATATGAAGCGTCTTGTCATGCGACAACTGGTCCTGGAGATGCGACTGTGGCAGCGAGGCAAGCTGCGGATCGTAAATTTGATGTTGTTATCGCAGCTGGTGGTGATGGTACATTAAATGAAGTGGTGAACGGTTTAGTCGGACATGAACATCGTCCGAAGTTTGGAATTATTCCAGTTGGAACGACAAATGATTTTGCGCGTGCGATCGGTGTACCTCGTGCAATTGAAGAGGCTGCGGATATTATTTGTGAAGGAAAAACAGTTCCGTTAGATCTTGGTAGAGCGAATGATACATATTTCATTAATATCGCTGGTGGCGGCCGTATAACAGAATTAACATATGAAGTACCGAGTAAGCTAAAGACAGTATTAGGCCAACTTGCTTACTATTTAAAAGGAATCGAAATGTTACCATCATTACATCCAACATATGTTGAAATTGAGTATGATGGAAAGATGCTACAGGAAGAAATTACGATGTTTTTAATTACGAATACTCGTTCAGTTGGTGGCTTTGAAAAGGTAGCACCATATGCATCAATTAACGATGGATTATTTGATTTATTAGTACTGAAAAAAGGTTCTATTGCTGACTTAATTAAAGCAGCAACACAAGCGCAGCGTGGTGAACATATTAACAATCCAAAAGTGCTATACACACAAGCAAATCGAATTAAAGTGCATTCACCAGATAAATTAATGATTAACTTAGATGGTGAATACGGTGGAGATGCACCGATGGAATTCGAAAATATATACCATTGTCTGGAACTATTTGTTCCTGAACATCAAGAGGATGCCCTGTAAAGGCATCCTTTTTATTATATAGAGGAATTGTAAATTGGAAGTTAGTTTGATTTTTATGGTATTTTTACAATTCGTTTATTTTATATCCATACTTTATTGATACACTGGAGGAGATAAGAAACGAGAGGTAGGGTGCTATGGAGAAGGTAAAAGCAATACTATTTGATAAAGATGGGACATTAATGGATTTTCATTCAATTTGGATAAAAGTAGCTGAAGAACTTGTGGCGGAATGTATAAATTTATATCAACTTCCAAAGTCAATGCAGCAGGATTTATTAAAAGAGATCGGTGTGGAGGGGGCACTTGTGAACCCTCATAGCGCAATAGCGTCAGGAACAAGCCTTGATGTTGCAAAAGGGCTTTGTAAGTATATTACGTCATCTAAGGAAGAAGAGATGCATGAGTGGGTAAGTGAAAAATTATTTTCCCTTATGTACGAGCACCGTTCCTATATGAGAATGACGGCGGATTTACCAAGAATTTTACAAAGCTTAAAGGATAGAGGATTTATTTTAGGCGTTGTTACAGCTGATGATTTCGCACCGACGGAATTATTTTTAAAACAGTATCAATTAGAGTCTTATTTTGATTATGTTGTAGCTTCAGATACGTTTCCGGCACAAAAACCAGATAAAAGAATTGTAGAATCGTTTTGTGAAATGTTTCATTTAGAGGCGTGTGAAGTAGCAGTCGTTGGAGATACTCCAACTGATTTACATTTAGCGAAAAATGGCGGCGATTGCTATGCAATTGGAGTACTATCTGGTACAGGAGATCGTCAAACTTTAGAACCACTTGCGGATTTAGTAGTACAATCTGTTGGGGATTTTATTTCTCATTCAGGCGAGTTTATTTGGGAACAAGGAAAGTCTAATGTGTAAGAAAAATAAGTCTATAGGGACTCTTAATGAGTCTCTATGGACTTATTTTTTATGCTGAAATAGAAGGCATGTAGGATGAATGCTGGAAAAGAATGTTGGCATAAATTTTGCAATGAAAAGAGAAAACAATGTAAAGAAAAGGATGGGGTACTTAATGAATACAAAAAAATTTGCTAAAGTAAATGAACAAATTCCTGGACCAAAAGCAGCGTCTTTATTAGAACGCCGCCAAAATATAGTACCAAAAGGAGTAAGTAACGGCATCCCAACGTTTGTACAATCTGCAAATGGTTCTCTTGTAACAGATGTTGATGGCAATCAGTACATTGATTTCGCAGGAGCAATCGGAACAATAAACGTAGGGCATTGTCATCCAGCTGTTAAAGAGGCGCTCCATAAACAAGTAGATCAATACATTCATACTGGATTTAATGTCATGATGTATGAGCCATATATTGAATTAGCAGAAAAACTTGCAGCATTAGCACCGGGAAGTTTTGATAAGCAAGTACTATTTTTAAATAGTGGTGCAGAAGCAGTTGAGAACGCTGTAAAAATCGCTCGTAAATATACAAAAAGACCTGGTATTATCGCGTTTTCTAAAGGATTCCACGGGCGTACATTAATGACAATGACGATGACAAGTAAAGTAAAACCATATAAATTTGGATTTGGCCCATTTGCGCCTGAAGTCTATAAAGCGCCATTCCCGTACGAATATCGCCGCCCAGAAGGATTAACGGAAGAGCAGTATGATGACTTTATGATTGAAGAGTTTAAGAATTTCTTCATATCAGAAGTAGCACCAGAAACCATTGCAGCCGTTGTAATGGAACCTGTTCAAGGGGAAGGCGGATTTATCGTTCCAAGTAAGAAGTTTGTGCAAGAAGTGCGCAATATTTGTTCAGAACACGGCATCCTATTTGTAGCGGATGAAATTCAAACAGGATTTAGTCGTACAGGAAAATATTTTGCCATTGATCATTATGATGTCGTTCCAGATTTAATTACGGTATCTAAATCATTAGGCGCTGGTGTACCAATTAGTGGCGTTATTGGGCGCAAGGAAATTATGAATGAGTCTGCGCCGGGAGAGCTTGGTGGAACGTACGCAGGAAGCCCGCTAGGATGTGCAGCAGCATTGGCAGTACTTGATGTAATAGAGAAAGAGAATTTAAATGATAGAGCGATAGAATTGGGAAAAGTCGTAATGAACCGATTCGAAGAGATGAAAAATAAATATAATTGCATTGGTGATGTGCGTGGTTTAGGGGCAATGTGTGCATTCGAGCTCGTTCAAGATCGTAAGACGAAAGCACCTGATAAAACGTTAACAGCTAACTTGTGTGCAGAAGCAAACAAACGTGGATTACTTCTACTATCAGCAGGGACATACGGTAATGTTATTCGTGTGTTAATGCCATTAGTGATTACAGATGAGCAACTTGAAGAAGGATTAACAATTATTGAAGAATCATTGCAAGTCTGTTATGAGAAAGCAAATACTGCGCATGTTTAAGAGCTAAATAATAAATCGCAAACATTCTAGCTGACTCTATGTAAAATGCAGAAAATTCACTTTATAATAAAGGTAGTGAAGTGATCGATGGATTGGAAGTTAGGGGTGGCTAGGATGGTTGCAGAAAAGGAACGAATGTTAATGGATTTACAAGATGTATTTGAATATGCGTTTGACGAAATTTTTGTGACTGACGAAAAGGGAATCGTTGTGCGTGTAAATAGTACATGTGAAAGGCACTATCAATTAGCTGCCAAAGAGTTAGTAGGTAAGCATGTAAAAGAATTGCAGAAGGATGGTATTTTTTATCCATCGGCAACGTTAGAAGTAATTGAAAAAAAGAGACCGATTGAACTCGTTCAAACGACAAAATCAGGAGAGTATTTACATGTTCGTACAAGGCCTGTTTTTGACGATGAGGGGAATTTAAGAAGAGTAATTAGTTATTCTCGTGATCTTACAGAACTCTACCAATTACGTCAAAAGGTAGAGGAAATGGATAATCAGTTAAAAACATATAAAAAAGAATTAAGAGAAACGTATGAGCATGAAGGACTTATTTTTAAAAGTATCGCTATGCAAAAAATAGTCGAGACAATTAAGAAAGTATCTGTGGTAGATAGTACAGTTCTTGTTTTAGGCGAGACAGGAGTAGGGAAGAGTCGATTAGTACGTCATTTACATGAAGTGAGTAACCGGAAGAATGAAAGTTTCTATGAAATTAACTGTGCGGCATTGCCAACGAATTTAATTGAATCAGAGCTTTTTGGATACTCAGGTGGATCGTTTACAGGTGCGAATCGTGAAGGGAAAAAGGGATTATTAGAGTCAGCGCATAAAGGAACTCTTTTCTTAGATGAAATTGGCGAAATGCCGCTTGAAATTCAAGCGAAGCTTTTGCAAGTGTTGCAGGAGAAGACATTTCGCCCTATTGGCGGAAGAGAATTAAAAAAAGTGGATGTGAGAATTGTAGCGGCAACAAATCGAGATTTAAGTATGATGGTGAAACAAGGAACATTCCGGAAAGATTTATATTATCGTCTGAATGTCATTCCTATTTTAATTCCGCCACTCCGGGAAAGAACCGAAGACATCTTGCCACTCATTTATCATTATTTACAGCACTTTAACGAGAAATATGGTCGGAATGTAAAATTAGCACCTAGCACATTGCAAATGTTTGTTGGTTACCCGTGGGAAGGAAATAATAGAGAAATTGAAAATGTGATTGAGCGAATTGTTATAACTGCTGATGATATCGTTACGATAGAAGATTTACCAATAGCGATGCAAGAATCAACGGTTGAACAGTCCGGCCAAAGTCTCTATAAAATGTTAGAAGAAGTAGAACGGAATATTATTTTGAAAGCATATAAAACATATGGATCGAGTTATAAAGTAGCGGAGTTTTTAAAAATAAGTCAATCTGCTGCCACTAGGAAAATAAAGAAACTTATAGAGGAGGAAGAAAACATTGGATAAAAAAGCGACGTTTGTAAATGTAGAGAAAAAGGCGATGTATATAAATGGTGAGTGGATTACATTGCAAGAACAAATCGAAGTAAATAATCCAGCGACGAAGGAAATATTTGCGACGGTACCAAAGGGCGGAGTAACAGAGGCAAAGCAAGCTGTTGATGCTGCCCATGAAGCTTTTAAATCATGGTCTAAGTTAACAGCAGCAGACCGTGCAGTGAAGTTGAAAAAATGGTTCACACTTATTGATGAAAATAAAGAAGAGATTGCAGCAATCATGACGAGAGAACAAGGAAAGCCATTTGCAGAAGCACTTGGTGAAGTGAATTATGCAAATAGCTTTGTTGAATGGTATGCAGAAGAAGGAAAACGCGTATACGGTGAAATGATTCCTGCTTCTCATCCGAATAAACGTATTTTAGTTATGAAGCAACCAGTTGGAGTTATGGCAGCTATTACACCTTGGAATTTCCCGGCTGCTATGATTACGAGAAAGGTAGCCCCGGCGCTTGCAGCAGGATGTACAGCAGTTGTAAAACCTGCAAGTCAAACGCCGTTAACTGCGCTAAAATTAGCTGAATTAGCTCATGAAGCGGACATTCCAAAAGGCGTAATAAATATTGTAACAGGCAGTGCGAAAGCAATTGCTGATACGTGGATGGAAGATGGACGTGTTCGAAAGGTTTCCTTTACAGGATCAACGGAAATTGGGAAGGAATTAATGGCCAGTGCTGCACAAACGATGAAAAAGGTTTCACTTGAGTTAGGTGGTCACGCGCCGTTTATTGTTATGAACGATGCGGACTTAGATAAAGCGGTAGAGGCGGTAATCGGTTCGAAATTCCGTAACGCAGGACAAACGTGTATATGTACAAACCGAGTATTTGTTCAGGAAGAAGTGTATGAAGTATTTGCAGAGAAGTTTCAAAAGGCAGTAGGGCAGTTGAAAGTAGGAGACGGTTTCGGTGACGGAACGACTGTAGGACCACTTATTGACGAGAATGCAGTTTCGAAAGTACAGGAACATATTGAAGATGCTATTCAAAAGGGTGGAACAGTTTTATTTGGTGGTCAAAAGGTTGCAGAGCTAGATGGACACTTTATGCAACCAACTGTAATTGGATTGGCGAACGATACGATGCTTTGTATGAATGAAGAAACATTCGGACCAGTGGCACCAGTTGCGAAATTTAAAACGGTTGAAGAAGTAATCGAACGTGCAAATCATACACCATATGGCTTGGCTGCTTATATTTTCACAAAAGATATTAGTCAAGCATTCCAAATTAGTGAAGCGTTAGAGTACGGCATTATCGGATTAAATGATGGTCTTCCATCAGTTGCACAAGCACCGTTTGGTGGTTTTAAAGAGAGTGGTATTGGCCGCGAAGGAGGCCATTTCGGTATCGAGGAATATTTAGAAATTAAATATATTTCATTAGGACTATAAGTAGTATACTAGAATCTCTATAAGGTAACAGAGAAGGAGATTCTGGTATGGTATATTGGCTATTATTACTCATAACAATTATTTTTGAAGTAGCTGGAACAATTGCGATGAAATTATCGAATGGTTTAACAAAGCTCGTTCCAAGTGTGCTGATTTTCGTATTTTATGGAATTTGTTTTAGCGTATTTGCTATCGTTGTCAAAAAAATTCATTTAAGTATCGCTTATGCCATTTGGTCTGGTGTAGGAACATTACTTATTACAATCATTAGCGTGTATTTCTTTAAAGAGCACATTAGCTTATTCCAAGCATTTTGTATTCTCTTTATTGTTTTAGGAGTAATTGGACTCAAGGTTTCATCGGCATCATAAAAGGCTATCTTCCAGTGTGGAAGATAGCCTTTTATTTGTGTTAAAATGCCCAGTTACCTTTACGGAAGATTGGTTCATGTCTTCCATCATCTGTAATACCATCGATATCAAGCTCAGCTGATCCGATCATAAAGTCGTTGTGTGTAATACTAGTATTTGCTCCATTTTCAGCAAGTTCTTCTTTAGACATTGTTTTTCCGCCAACTAAGTTGAATGCATAAGCACTTCCAATTGCAAGATGACAAGATGCGTTTTCATCAAATAGCGTATTGTAGAATAAAATATTTGTGTTTGAAATTGGTGAGTCATGAGGTACTAAAGCCACTTCTCCTAAGAAGTGAGAACCTTCATCTGTTTCTACTAAATGTTTTAAAGCCTCTTCACCAGTTTCTGCTTTATAGTCTACGATACGTCCGTTTTCAAATGTTAACGTGAAGTTATCGATAATGTTACCTGCAAATGCTAACGGTTTTGTGCTAGATACTTGGCCGTTTACACCTGTTTTAAGTGGCATTGTAAATACTTCTTCAGTTGGAATATTCGCCATAAATGGTACGTTCTTTTCATTTAAGCTACCAGCACCAGCCCATACATGCTTTTCTGGAAGTTCGATTGTTAAATCTGTTCCAGGAGCTGTATAGTGAAGAGCTTTATAATGCTTTTCGTTTAAGTAATCAACTTTTGTATGTAACGTTTCATCGTGTTCTTTCCATGCTTCCACAGGATTTTCTAAATCAGCACGAGTAGCTTTGAAAATAGCATCCCATAGTTTTGCTTCCTGTTCTTCTGGTATAACGTCAGGGAATACTTTCGCAGCCCATTCTTTCGTAGGAACAGAAATGACACACCAGCTTACTTTATCAGCTTGTACGTAATCACGGTATACTTTCATTGCTTCACCAGCTACTTTATGAGCTGTTGCTATACGAGTTGCTTCTACACCTTTTAATAAATCAGGGTTTTCTGCATAAATAGACATAAATGCAGCGCCTTCTTTTGCTAATTCTTCACGAGCGTGTGCTTTCCAAGATGGGAACTCAGCGAATGCTTCTTCAGGAGCTAGATCGAACTTTAAGCGTGTTAAGGTCTCATCATTCCAATCGACATATACGTGTTTTGCACCAGATTTATATGCTTTTTCTGTAACGAGGCGTACAAATTGTACAGCTTCAAGAGGTGCACTAATTGATAATGTTTGTCCTGGTTGAATATTAACACCAACATTGACTGCAAGAGCAGCATATTTCTCTAACGTTTGTTCAAATGACATATGTATAATCTCCTTTAATTTGAAAGATTTCTTACTATATATAATACAAGAAAATTCAAAAAATATATATAAATATAGCGTAAAAAGAGAGCTCAAAATATATTGAGCTCTCATCGTTATTTAATCGAAGAAGCAAATTGTTCTACAGTCGTCGAATTGTGTATGCGAACACGCTTCATTTTTAACAACTCATCGGGTTCACCTTTTGTGATGAACTTTCCGGGTTTTGTTGTCGTCGCAAATTGATAATATTTCTTTGTTTCTGCAACGACTTTATCATCTACATGACCGAATGGATAAGCAACTGCGATAACGGGCTTACCTGTTATTTTTTCTAGCTTTTCTTTCGATCCCTTTAATTCTTCTTCATAGTTTGTAATCTTCGGTAAGTCTGCATGCGTTGCAGTATGAGATTGCATGGAGAAAATGCCGGAATCAACCATTTCTTTTATATCAGATGTAGAAAGAGATCCTTCAGCATCAACATTATTAACAATCATATATTCTGTTGCTGTTGGTTTAAACGTATCGTTTTTTAGCTTTTGCAAAATATGAAATGCATTCATATTATTTTTCATACCGTCATCAAATGTAACAAAGATAGGTTTATTCACTTTATTTATATCGCCCCAGTGTTCAAAAGTTAGTAATGTATAGCCGTTGTCTTTTAAATATTTCATTTGAGCTTCAAAGTTAGCGGGGGATACGAATAAATCTTTAATGCCTTGTCCGTGATAATCATCGATTGCATGGTACATAAGAACGGGAACCTTTTGCTCGAAAGTAATTGCAGATTTTGTGAGTGGAATGGTTTTCCCATCTTCTTTCATTCCTATTGCTTCAATTTGGAATTCACCGCGTTTTCCTTCAAATTCTTTTATGTCAAAAGGAAGTGTAAACTGTTTCTCTTTTTCTTTAGAAGAAAAAGATTTAGTGTGTTCCTTTCCGTCAGCTGTACGCCAAATTTTATATTGTACCTCAGTTAAAGTATCCTTTATATCTGTCATATGAATAGTGGTATTTGTAGATTCGTGTGTAATTGGATGATAAGAAATTTTACCTTGTTCTTGTACGGTCACTTCTTGTTTCTTAGTCTCTTGAACCTTTTTCTCTTTTTTAGGTTCAGGACTTACATTGCTACTGTTACAGCCAGCTAAAATGGCAGACGTACATAAAGCGATTGCTGCGTATTTTCTCATAAAATCACCTTCTATTGTGTATTATGTTGCATACGTATTTAAAATCCCCACCGCTGTAAGAGCGGTGGGGACATACCCTTGTTCATCATATCATTTTAGTAATGAGATAGGTTAGTGACTTTCAATAAATCTATTCGTTCGTCTTCTAGTGAAGTTTACTTTATCCTGCTATTTGTGGGCAGTAAGACCCCGCCTCAAAATTCAGTGAAAACAAAGAGGTCAGGTGAGGGCTGATTAAAGTTTCACTTTATAAGAGATATGAATTTTTCCATCGATGTATTAGGCCCTACAAAATGGCGTTTAATTAAGTACTGTTCGTTTGGCATCCCTTTTGTAATGTGATTGCCGTGATCAGTAGTTACTGCGAACTCATAATGTTTTTTTGTTTCTTCAACAGCTAGGTCATTATAAGAACCTACTGGATAGGCGAGAGCAATGACCTTTTTACCAGTAAGGGCTTCGATTTTTTCTTTCGAACTACGTAATTCCTCATCATAATTACTGGAATGAGCCATCATCGTATGATTAGCAGTATGCGATTGAATAGAAAAAATACCTGAATCCATCATTTGTTTTATCTCATCTGTTGATAGACGGTTTGGTTTGTCTATCTCATTTGCAGTAAGAAATTCAGTAGCCGTAGGTTGAAATCTATCATCCTTTAATTTTTGTAAAATATGAAGAGCGTTCATATTATTTTTTCGACCATCATCCATCGTTACAAAAACAGGTTTATTTACACGATTTATATCATTCCAACGTTCAAACGTAAGCATCGTATAACCGTTATCTTTTAAATATTGCATATGCTTTTCGAATTGCTCAGGTGGTACGTATAAGCCGTAATCTCCATCACTTGGTCCAGGGTATTTTTCAATTGCATGGTACATTAATACGGGTACACTTTGCTGGAATGTAATTTTAGATGTTACTAGATTTGTTTCAGTATTATCTTCTTTGATTCCTACTGTTTCAATTTGGAATTCGCCACGTTTTAAATGAAATGCTTTTAAGTGTAGTGGGAGGGCAAAGTCACGTTCTTTTTCTTGTGAAGTAAAAGTTTGTTTGCTTTCAGGACCATCAGCAGTACGCCAAATATTGTAACGTACTTGTTTGAATGAATCTCTTAAATCCTTTGTATAAAGCGTGGTGTTTTGTGCGTTATATTCATACGGGTCCCATGTAATAATCCCTTGTGTTAAAGGAAGTTCAACTGCTTTCGCTTTTTTTGGTTCAACTGTTTGTTTCGCCGTCGCTTCTTTTATTTGTTTATCACTAGTGCTACTAGTGTTACAACCTACGAGAATAGCAGAAGAAAGTAAAGCGATATATGTATATTTTTTCATTCTATCATCCTTCTATTGTGTTTTAATTATCATCAATTATGTCATGCAATCATCATTTGTATAAGTGACACTAACTCAAATTTTCGATTTTAAAAATTTGAATTATACCCTTGTACATCATATCACTATAGAATATATAGGGGAATACATTTTTGGAATAATTCGGAAAAAATAACTTATATTTTTCTGGTGGGATTTACATAAACATACATATAGAAGAAAGTAAAAAACTCCACCTAAATTTCCTTCTGAAAAAGGAGAAGTAAGGTGGAGTTTTTTATTAAATAAACAATCCAGCGATTGTTGCAGATAAAATGGAAGCAAGTGTTGATGCAAATAACATTTTCCAACCAAATTTAGAAACGATGCTTCCTTGTTTTTCAGAAAGGGCACGGATTGTACCAACAATCGCACCAATTTGGCTAATACTTGCGAAGCTAATTAAGAATACTGTAACGATTCCGACTGTACGTGGAGATAATGTTGATGCAACATCTTTTAAATCAAGGATTGCTACAAACTCGTTTAATACAATCTTCGTACCCATGATACCACCAGCTGGGATAATATCTTGAGTTGGAATACCCATTAAGAATGCGAATGGAGAAAGTATATAACCGAAAATTTGTTGTAAAGTAACAGCATATCCCATTGCACCTGAAGCGGCACTAATTACGTAGTTTACAACTTCCATCACACCGATGAAGGCAATCATTAATGCGGCAACGATACCAGCTACTTTTAAACCATCAAGCGCACCGTTAATCATTGCGCCGATAAAGCTGTCTCCGAATAGAGTTCTATCAAATTTTTGAATCACTTCATCTTCTTTCTTCGTATCAACTGGTGTTAATAGCGAACAAACGATCAAGCTTGAGAATAAGTTTAGCGGAAGAGCTGCTAGTACATATTTCGCATCTAACATCATTACGTATGATGCTGTAACAGAAGCAGAAACGGAACTCATCGCAGAACAACAAATGATAAACATACGGTTTTTATTGAAATGTTGTAAATCATTTTTAATAACGATTAACGCTTCACTTGAACCGAAGAATACAGAGTTTACTGCGTGGAATGACTCGACGCGTGGTAAACCAGTAATTTTTGAAATGGCACCGCCGACAACGCGAACGATGAATGGTAAAACACCTAAATAACTAAAGATAGAAAGTAGTGCTGAGAAAAATACGATAATTAATAGTACGTTTAAGAAAAAGACAAAATCTCTTTGAATTCCATTAAAGAGAAAATCGACACCTGTCGTACCAAGTTTAATTAGTTTGTTGAAAACTTTACCAATGAAAATAATGATTTGTTGACCAATCTTTGTGCCAAACATAAACCAACCGATTAAAATTTGAAAACCAATCATAATAGCAATTGCACGGAAGTTGATTTTACTTCTATTGTTTGACAAAGCAAAGCATAAACCTAAAACGACAAGAATACCGATAATGCTCATTACATATTGCATGTAGTTGCCCCTTTCAGAAGTTCGTATAAAGTTTGTACATAAAACGCTCGTTATATTACTAAAAATAAAACAAAGAGGTTTTATGTCATACGTAAGATGTCTGACCTTTTAGAAAAATAAAAATAAAAAAAGACCCATATGGATTCACTTTCATCTATGAGAGAAAGCTAATCAATATGAGTCTTTTTTTGCACATAGGCTAATATTCATTAGTTTTCCCCATAGTCCAGCAATTTAAGGTTGCCGGGTAGAAACTCTCGATCCATATTATCGAATATATATGAGGTAACATCGTCCGTATTAAATTAGTAGTAGCGTAACATTAACAGAGAACTATCGTCAATAGCTTTTTTTCTTCCGATAGAAATAGACCATATAAGTATGATAAAATGTAACGCAGTGTTATGAAAAAGAGAGGTCGGAAAATGAGTACAAAAATGACGCCACCAGTTGAGAAAAACGAGTTTATAGATGTAGTATTTGAAGATTTAACACATGATGGTGCCGGTGTTGCGAAAGTAAAGGGCTATCCTATTTTCGTTAAAAACGGATTACCAGGTGAAGAAGCACAAATTAAAATTATTAAAGTGAAGAAAAACTTCGCATTCGGTCGTTTAATGAAGCTTCATACAGAGAGCCCATATCGTAAAGATGCAGAATGTCCAGTGTACAATCAGTGCGGCGGTTGTCAGCTTCAGCACTTAACATATGAAGGACAATTACAAGCGAAAGAAAAACAAGTACGTGACGTTATGCAGCGCATTGGCGGATTAAGCGATGTTCCTGTGCATCCTGTACTTGGCATGAAGAATCCATGGGTATACCGTAACAAAGCACAAGTACCAATTGGAGAACGTGAAGGTGGACTTGTCGCTGGTTTCTATCGCCAAGGAACACATGACATCATTAATATGGAATCATGTTTAATTCAGGCAGAAGAAAACGATACATTAATCCAGGAAGTAAAACGTATTTGTGAAAAACACGGTATTTCGGCATACAACGAAGAGCGTAATAAAGGAACACTTCGCCACGTAATGGCTCGTTACGGACAAGTAACAGGGGAAATTATGCTTGTCTTCATTACTCGTACAGCAGAATTACCAAACAAAAAAGCAATCATTGAAGAAATTGCTGCAAAATTCCCAGAAGTAAAATCGATTGTTCAAAACGTAAACACGAAACGTACAAACGTAATCTTCGGAGACACAACGACAGTACTGTACGGATCAGAATATATTTATGACTTTATCGGTGACATTAAATTTGCAATTTCAGCACGTTCATTCTATCAAGTAAATCCAGAACAAACGAAAGTGTTATATGATAAAACGCTAGAATATGCAAAATTAGATGGCAACGAAACAGTAATTGATGCCTATTGCGGAATTGGATCTATCTCCTTATTCCTAGCGCAAAAAGCGAAAAAAGTGTACGGTGTTGAAATCGTCCCAGAAGCAATCGAAGACGCAAACCGAAACGCAGCACTAAACAACATGACAAACGCTGAATTTGGCGTAGGAGAAGCAGAAGTAGTCATTCCAAAATGGTACAAAGAAGGCGTAATCGCTGACACAATGGTCGTAGATCCACCGCGTAAAGGTTGTGATGAGGCACTACTAAACACAATCATCGACATGAAACCGAAACGCGTCGTATACGTTTCATGCAATCCAGCAACATTAGCACGTGACTTAAAAGTACTAGAAGAAGGCGGATATAAAACCCAGGAAGTACAACCTGTTGATATGTTCCCGCATACGACGCATGTAGAGTGTGTAGCTTGGCTTAAGTTGGTATAATAGGAAAGCAGTTGATATAGGAAAATCTATACCATCTGCTTTTTGGTTTATTGAGAGTTTGAAATTGCATTCATATTGAGAGGATTTGAATTTGAAATGATAGATAATTTTTGGCGTGATTTACCACGACCATTTTTCGTACTTGCACCAATGGAAGATGTGACAGACGTTGTGTTCCGTCACGTAGTAAGTGAAGCTGGTCGCCCAGACGTATTCTTCACAGAGTTCACAAACTCGGATAGCTATTGTCATCCAGAAGGTATGAAAAGTGTACGTGGCCGTTTAATTTTTACAGAAGATGAACAACCGATCGTGGCGCATATTTGGGGAGATAATCCTGAATATTTCCGTCAAATGAGTAT
The DNA here is from genome assembly GCF_044324725.1 of Bacillus sp. 3G2. Lineage (NCBI taxonomy): Bacteria > Bacillati > Bacillota > Bacilli > Caryophanales > Bacillaceae > Bacillus > Bacillus sp. 3G2. Next base: position 366,110 of record NZ_CP172246.1, read on the forward strand.
TGGTATGGCAGAGTTAGGATTTAAAGGCATCGACATTAATATGGGGTGCCCTGTACCGAACGTTGCATCAAGAGGAAAAGGTAGTGGCCTTATTCTACGTCCAGATGTTGCAGCAGAACTTATTCAAGCAGCAAAAGCGGGCGGACTGCCTGTTAGCGTAAAAACGAGGCTGGGCTTTAAAGAGTTAAGCGAATGGGAAGATTGGTTAACGCATATTTTCAAACAAGATATCGCAAACCTTTCTATTCACTTACGTACAAGAGAAGAAATGAGCCAAGTGGATGCGCATTGGGAACTAATTCCGGAAATTAAAAAATTACGTGACCGTATCGCACCAAATACACTAATAACAATTAACGGCGACATTCCTGACCGTAAAATCGGACTGGAACTTGCTGAAAAATACGGCATTGATGGTGTTATGATCGGACGAGGTATCTTTAAAAATCCGTTTGCTTTCGAAAAAGAGCCAAGAGAGCATAGCAGTAAAGAACACCTAGATCTTTTAAGACTACAACTTGATCTTCAAGATCAATATGCAGAAGTATTACCACGCTCCATCACAGGACTACATCGCTTCTTCAAAATTTATGTAAAAGGCTTCCCTGGAGCTGCTGAATTAAGAAATCAATTGATGAGCACAAAATCAACTGATGAAGTACGCGCATTACTTGATAAGTTTGAGGCGAGTGTGAATGTGGTAGAAGGTAGTGAAACGGTATAACTCCCTGAAGTAGAGGTAGTTTGAATAGACAGATGGGAATCTTGACTCAGATGAGTAGGGATTCCCATCTGTTTTTTTGTTTTAATGTATTAAAAAGCAATAAGTAATGTTGTACATTGTTACCTGAATGTAGTGGTATTTGTTTCATTTTAAGTAAGCTGAGTTGTATCATCAGTAAATGAATTTTTGTGGCTGTATGACCTTTAGTAATGACAACGTATGTATCGCGCAACTGAGTAATAAAAATATTAAATGATTATGCAAACAATTCCTATATTAAATCTATAAAAAACATTATAATAGTGAGAAATATGAAATATTTTGTCGAATTAGTAATAAATGCATAGTAAAATGATAGTATTGATAGGTTTTGGATAAAAGTTTTTGGATATAAATGGATATTTTCAATGAAATGGAGTTCGTTTTTATGTTGAAGGAACAAACGAGGTATTCTCGACTTGCGAATATAACTAAAATGATTAATACAAAGCTGGATTTACGTGAAGTTTTAGAGCAAGTCACAATAGCAATTTCTGAAGAAATCGTTCAATGCGATTCTGTTGGTATTTATTTGCCGCAGGAAGATGGGACTTTTAGAGGGTATGTAGGAAAACCGGAAGTTATTAACGGATGGACATTGGATATGCATGTCATTGATACAGATATTGACCTGCTGGCGAAAGAAGTAATTGAAACAAAAAAAGCCATCTATATACCTGATACATCTAAGGATAGCCGGCCAGATCCGAGAGCAGTGGAAGGGTTTCGAATTAAATCTTTATTCGTTCTTCCTATCTCTTTTGAAGAAGAGTTATTTGGTCTAGTTTTTTTATTTGATTACGGAATTCCCATGAACTTAACAGAGTCAGAAATTCAAACAGTTGAGGCATATGTGAATATGGCGGCTGTTGCGATTCAAAATGCGAACAATTTAACTCATAAGGTAAACCTTATTGCTGAAAAACAGCTCTTGCTGGATGTGACACGGGACTTATCTATGTGTTCCTCCATGCAGGAAAGTCTTGATACCTGTTTTTCCTATTTAGGAAAAGTTTTAGACAATTATAATATCGGGGTTCATTTACTAGAGCCTTTAGCTAAGAAGAAAATTAGACCGGTGAAGTTAAGTAAGGATTCAGAATGGACAGAAGAAGATTGGATCAAGACACATGATAAGATAAAATTTGATAAAAGTAATGATAGAGTCACGCAAGAGGTCATTGAAACAAAAAAGCCAATCTGGATTCCAGATGTTTATGCAGATCCGCGCCCAAACCATGATGTTTGCCGTAATTTTGGTATGAAGGGACTCTTTATGTTGCCGTTGGTTTCAATGGGAGAGGTATTAGGACAAATATCCGTGGTCAATCTAGGAGATAGTAATTTTAGTTATTCTGAAGGGCAAATACAGCTGTCGCAATCTATTGTCGATGCAACTGCTTCCACGCTATCAAACCTTTTATATATGGAAAAACAGGAAATTATTATCGAAGAGAGGACCTCAGAAATTACAGTTAAAAATAAGGAACTGGAACGAGTAATAACTGAATTACAGCAGCTTAGCCGTGAGAAGGAATTGATTCTCAATTCTGCTGGAGAAGGAATTTTTGGTTTAGACCTTGATGGGAATATTACCTTTTGTAACCCAGCTGGTGCTTCCATGTTAGGCTATGATATAAAAAATGAATTAATAGGAAAACCGTCCAGTATGGTTTTCAACGGAATTGAAGTAGGAAAGAAAAAGCAGGTGGCCTCAGGTTACGATGAAAATTGGAATCTTTACGATAAAACTGAGCAGTTTTTTAGAAAAGATCAATCCTGTTTTCCGGTGGAGTATGTCATTTCCTCTATAAAAGAAGGGAATGAAATTGTCGGAGAAGTCGTTACCTTTAAGGATATAACCCAAAGGAAACAAATGGAGGAAGAAATAAAATATCATGCTTATTTTGATAGTTTAACAGATCTACCTAATAGAGTTCTACTAAAGGACAGGCTAACTCAAGGGCTGACATATGCTCAATTAAATGCTGAAAAATTAGCAGTTCTGTATTTGGATTTAGACAGGTTTAAGTTTGTGAATGATACGCTCGGGCATAGCTTCGGTGATCTGCTGTTGCGAGAAGTTGCAAATCGATTAAGTGCTTGTGTTCCTAAAAGTGCTACGGTCTCGAGACAGGGCGGGGATGAATTTACTATTTATTTACCGAATATCAAAAGTGAAAAAGAAGTGTTAAAGGTAGTAAATCGTGTCATTGATTCTTTTTCAAGACCATTTCAGTTAGTAGACAATGAAATCTATATGAAAACGAGTATTGGTATTAGTATATTTCCTGATAACGGTGATACGACTGAAATCTTAGTTAAAAATGCAGACACAGCTATGTATAAATCGAAAGAAATATCAGGAAGTAGCTATCATTTCTTCAGTGAAGGAATGGATACTAGAACTTTTGAAAGCATCAAGCTAGAAAATGATTTGTATAAGGCATTGGAACAAGAAGAACTTGTGATTTATTACCAACCGCAAATAAATGGTAAAACGAATAAGATTGAGGGCGTAGAGGCTTTAATTAGGTGGAACCATCGAGAACATGGGATGATACCGCCTGATCAATTTATCCCAATAGCTGAAGAAACTGGATTAATAGTCCAGATAGGTGAATGGGTTCTAAAAGAGGCCTGCAGGCAATTAAAGAAATGGCACGATCAAGGTTGCCCATTAATTAGTATGTCTGTGAATTTATCTGCACGTCAATTCGAACAAAGTGATTTATTTTCTATGGTCAAAAATGTTTTAGAGGAAGTAGAGCTATCTCCGAGGTATATACAACTAGAACTCACCGAAAATTTAATTGTTAAAAATACGGAATCAACTTTAAAAACAATGAAGAAATTAAAAGGTCTAGGAATCAACCTCGCTATTGATGATTTCGGGACTGGCTATTCATCTTTAGGGTATTTGAAAAAATTGCCTATTTCAACGTTAAAAATTGATAAATCCTTTGTACAGGATATGACAAAAGATGATGCAGCTATTACGAATACTATTATTACGCTGGCTAAGAATTTGAACCTTGATGTTATTGCTGAAGGTGTTGAAACAAAGGAACAGGTCGAATTTTTATCTGCACGAAATTGTTATTTGATGCAAGGGTATTTTTTCAGCCGTCCTATGCCAGCTGAAGACATCGAAAAACTTTTTTTAATAGAGAAATAAATTAAAAATGAATGGAGCATACACATGAGAGCAGCCCGAAATGTATTAGAATATTTAATAGCTAATGAAGTTAAACATATATTTGGTATCCCAGCTGGTTCTGTAAATGCGTTTTTTGATGAACTTTATGATATGCCTGAATTAACACCAATCGTAGCAAAGCATGAAGGGGCAGCATCCTACATGGCTGCCGCTTATGCTAAATATACAAATCAGCTAAGTGTATGTATTGGTTGTAGCGGACCAGGTGCCACAAATCTTGTAACAGGTGCTGCTAATGCAATGCGAGAGCATTTACCCGTTTTATTCATTACAGGTGCTGTACCTATGAATACGGTAGGTTTGAATGCATCACAAGAATTAGATGTAGAACCAGTCTTCAGATCTGTTACAAAATATAGCGTTACGGTTAATGATGTAAAGGACGTACTTAAAGAAGTTGCACTAGCTATCGAAATTGCTCTATCCGGAGTGCCAGGACCTGTCCATGTTGCAATACCGATTGATATTCAACACGAGAATATAGAAAATGTTGAAATGCCATCACTTCCTAAAAGACTTCCTATTGTTCCTGAGCTAGGTACAATAAAAGAAACAGCTAGAGAGCTAGTAAAAAGGGATAAGGGTTATATTTTTGCAGGACAGGGAATAAGAAATTCTGCTCAGTCATTAATAGAGTTGGCAGAAATGCTGAATTGGCCGATTATAACAACTCCACAAGCAAAGGGATATATCCCTGAGGAACATCCGCTTTTAGTCGGAGTGTTTGGATTTGCTGGTCATGAGGCTGCTTCTGCATTGATTAATGAGGGGGATGGAAAAGCATTATTAATTGTAGGTTCCAGCTTGGGGGAAACTGCGACAAATAATTATAATGGAAACTTGATAAAAGATCGCTTCTCTGTCCAAATAGATTTTGACCAATCTGTCTTTAATAGGAAGTACAAAGTGGACATTCCAGTACTAGGCGATATAAATTTAAGTTTATTATTGTTAATAGAAGAATTAAAAGCTTTAGGATTGCAAAAGGAGAGCGCTGAGCTTACCGCTGAAAAGAAGAAAGAGGAAGAGAATACGGAGGAATATAATACGAAAAATGTTCTCCTGACGCTTCAAAAATGTTTACCGTCAACTACTAGGTATACCATTGATATTGGTGAATTTATGGCGTATGTTATTCATCACATGAAGGTCATAGATTTTGATTCCTATAATATTAATGTACATTTTGGCGCAATGGGAAGCGGGATTGGTTCAGCGATTGGTTCAAAACTGGCTGAACCAGGGCGCCCTGTTGTATGTATTACGGGTGATGGTTGCTTCTTCATGCACGGAATGGAAATATTGACGGCAAAGGAATACAATTTGCCAATTTTATTTGTTGTGATGAATAATGCCCGTTTAGGAATGGTATATCACGGCCATTCGCTACAGTTCCGTAGGACTCATCCATCCTTTGAACAGGAATCAATTAATATTAGTGCAATGGCCGCGTCTATGAATATACCAAGTTACAGAATCAATGAACTAGAAGATATTAACCAAGATGTTATAAACGGCTTAATGAATTCAAATGGGCCAGCAGTTCTAGAAGTTGCTTTAGTCGATAACAATACTCCTCCTATGGGAGATAGAGTTAAATTTTTATCGTCTTTCGGAAAATAAAGTTGTTGTATTCAACGACTAAAAAAATCATATAGGGAATCCCTATATGATTTTTTTATAAAGATTGATATGAATCGTGAATCTCCTTAAGGATCGTTCCGATAATCTGACCCTTAAAGGCATCTGGAATTGCTTCTCCAGATGGATTTGAGTAATAGTAACATCCAGTCCTTTCACCGCAAGAGAACCCAAAGCTTATTAATGATTGCTGTAGGGCCTGTGGCAATTCCTCTAATCCAGTTTGTTCAGTGAAATAGTCGGTAGGGAAAATTTTCACGTCAACATCTCCTAACCCAGTATGAACAACAAATAAGTCTTGTTCATCCTGAACAACCCACTGATCTTTAGAAAATAAAGAAATTCTTGCTCCCTCTAAAGAGGATATCGCATCTAAGTTAATACCAAAAATTTGATTGATAAGTTGGCGAATCTCTATTCCGGTCACCGTTTCTCCGTAACGGGCAAGGGCAGAATCTATGGCTATTTTAGCAATATTTTCAGTTGAGGAAACCGCTCCTGCCATTATCCATTCTTTTGATAGGACAGGTTTAGTTGTTAAATCAAATTTGAAAATGGACATTACAATGTTACAAATCTCGGTACTAGTTATTTTTCCTTGATGAGAATCAATATATTTGTCCATTAATTCTACTTTTTTTACTCGGTCTAAACCTTTTTCTAACATGTACAACAAACTCCAATCGTAAAAATAAAGTATGCTTTTTTATCAATAATATAGAAAGGGTTTAAAACTTTCTTCCCCTTCCACCAAAAATATAGACTGGATATTCTCCACTTAACTGAAAGTCCTTAAAATGCTGTTATTCTATTATACTAAGTAATACTTGTGTATTGTTATAAAAAAAATAATATAGGTAAAGGTGACTCAAAAAGCATTCAAATCTCTTCTTAGGTTTAATCCCTACACGCATTAATCCACCTAAGACTACAAAACCTCCACCTAAAATGTTAAAGTAATAACTTAACGACATTTATTTACACATGCTAAAAGCATTACTATAATCAACATTTCAGGAGGCAAAACAATGGCAATGAGCAACAACGATATATTAAAAAGAGTAAGGTACGCTTTAGATATAAGAGATATAGATATGGTAGAAATATTTAAACTTGGTGGTATGGAAGTAACGAAAGAAGACGTAGTTGATATGCTTACAAAAATAAAGAGAGCACCTCAGCATGAAGCTGAAAATGATGATATGGTCGAAGATGAGTACGTATTAACATGCGATATGATGATGTTAGAGGCATTTTTCAATGGATTTATTACTTTAAAAAGAGGGAAGCAAGATCCGAAACCAGGACAACCGGCACCTGTACAAAGCAAAGAGAGTGCGAATAACCTTCTTCTAAAGAAAATGAAAATTGCACTATCTTTAACGAGTGAGGATGTACTTGATATATTAGATAGCGTAGGCGTTACGGTAACAAAGGGAGAACTAGGAGCCCTATTAAGAAAAAAAGGCCATAAAAATTACAAAGAGTGCGGCGATAGATATGCAAGGAATTTCATTAAGGGATTAGGTGTAAAGTATAGAGGGTAATGAGTCTGCTAAAGCGGTAAATGATATAATAGGTAGAGTAGGGCGTTCGTGTCCTATTCTTTTTTATTTGTAAAATAATACACTAGGTGATGAAATGGTACATACATATTTAGGTGAGACAATTAATTTTCATATAACTTATAAGAAGAAAAAGTCGGTGCGTCTTTTTGTAGATTCGTACGGAAATGTGGAAGTGCAGGCTCCAAAGGGAACACCTGTTGAATACTTAGTTCAGTTGCTAGAGGAGAAATGGGATTGGATTCAGAAAACACGTAAGGAAATGCAAGAGCGAGCACTCGGACCGCAGGAAAAGGATTATGATCAGGGAGAGGGGTTTCTGTATTTAGGAAATACGTATCCGATACAGATTTCTCAAGATGCAAGTATTACGCAAGACAGTGCAGTGTTTGAAAGAGATAAGCTACATATTTATGTAAAAGAGCTTAAGGACGAGAAAATACAACAAGCGTTAAAACGATTTTATTATAAGCAGTGTAAGTCATTAGTAGAGAAGAGTATTAAATTGCATCAAAGTAACTTCAAAACAAAACCACGTTCTATTCGTATTACAGATAGTAGTCGCACGTGGGGCACTTGCGATTCAAATTTACAGCTAACATTCAATTGGAAGCTAGCAATGGCACCGCAGCGAGTAATTGATTACGTAGTTGTTCATGAAATGTGCCATATGGTTCATTTAAATCATGATCGATCTTTTTGGCGTCTTGTCGGGAAGATAATGCCTGATTATAAAGAAATGGAGAATTGGTTAGCATTATCTAGTTGGAAGATGACGGTTTAGTGGTGGGCTTTATATAGGTTGCAATTATTGTCAATACTTGTCGGTAAGCCGATATATTTCAAAAATCGCTGATATATTTGGAGTTGCAATCGATATGTTCAATAAAGAAAAAGGAGATGTCACAGCAGACATCTCCTTTTTCTTACCTAGCAATTATCGTCCAAATTTCACAACAAAAGCTCCGTCTACTTTCTTCATTTCATACCCGCGATACCCATCCGAAAGCAACGCCTGCTGTCCACCAGCATCACTCATAGGAACACTCTTAACATCCGTCCAATTCTTTTCTATGTTCTCGCGCAATTCCTTCACAAATACATACCGCATACTATCACCATATTTCTCTTTCAATGTAGCAATCTCCATTCCTTGCGCGAACTTATCCTTCAAACTTGGAATGTTAAAAGGGGCAACGGTGCAGCAAACATAATCGTATTGGCTATCTTCTTTTTGTAATTCATCCATGATGACTGTCGCTAATATTTTTTGCATCCCATTTCCTCGGCTGTTCGGGTGAACATTTGAGATTTCTTGATAGATGACGCGGTGTAGTTCGCTTTCTGCTATACCAATATCAAGTCCTAAATGTTCATCGTCAATAGGAGGGACGAGTAGGGCACGAAATGCAATGAGTTCGTTTTCGATAAAAGCACCGATCATCATGCCATTTCCTTCTAGAATGTATTGAAATTCTTCTAACGAGAGTGGTTGTAAGCGACTTTTATCCTCTAGCGCTTCAACTACGACGTTTTGTAGTGATAAGATTTGCTCGATGTTCTCTAGTGATAGTAATGTAACGTGAAATGACTCGTTATTTTGTTTTAATGATCCTTTGTATAGCACTGTCATGCGTTAGTCCTCCTTTAGCGTACAACGTCTTGAAAGACGGTTAGTTCTTGTAATGTATCTTCATTTATTTCAATGCCGAGTCCTGGCTTTTCGTTTAAGCGAATAAATGGTACGTCGTAATGCAAGTTTCCGATGTCTTTCGTGAACTTTAATGGACCTGTAAGTTCAACGCTCGTAATGATTTTTTTCGAAAAAGCGACATGGAATCCTGCGGAAGAGGCAACGGATGATTCGACCATGGATCCAACTTGGCATTCAATGCCGGCCATTTCTGCTTGGTGAGCGAGTTTTACAGCGGGATATATGCCACCGCATTTCATTAGTTTCATATTTACTTTATCAGCCGCGTCTAATTTAATGATTTGGCGCATTTCACGAGAACCTTTTAATCCTTCATCAATCATAAGCGGAAGGTCTGTTTTAGAACGAATGTGAGCCATTGCGTCAATATCGTCTGCGACAACAGGCTGTTCAATCCAATCGATGTTTAAATGACCTAATGAACGAAGTGCTGTTAATGTGTTAGCGCTATTTTTCCACCCTTGGTTTACATCAACACGAATCGCAATATCATTTCCTACACGTTCACGTACCGCTTCAATTCGTTTTACATCTTCTATTACATTTGTACCGACTTTCATTTTGAAAGATTGGTAACCTTTTTGAATCATGGAAGCAGCTTCTTCAGCCATGTCTTCAGGTTCGGCGATACTTAAGACGTGAGTGACAGGGAAGTCTTCATGGTAGCGACCGCCAATTAATTGATATACAGGTTGATTTAGTTTTTTGCCCATTATATCAAAACAAGCGATATCAATCGCAGCCTTCGCAGTAGGCACACCGTAAATTGTATTGTCCATCATATCGTGTATTTTCTCGATATTCATTGGATTTTGCCCGATGAGCGCAGGAGCAAGTGTATGTTTTAAAGTATGGAAAGTACTTTCCCATGATTCGCCTGTAACGTGATCATCAGCAACGCCCTCACCGTAACCGATAGTACCTTCATCTGTTTCCATTTTGACGATAATAGAAGGCATATCAGAATAAGAACCATAACTAATAACAAACGGATCGCGAAGCGGTAAACGAATTGCATAAAGATGAATAGCTGTAATTTTCATTAGGTAGAGACCCCTTTCTGTTTACAATAGTTTTGTACATTTGATATAGTTGACGTTAAATAGTCGTTAATTAATGATAAGGAGTTAGAGAAATGATGATAAAAATTGCAGTCGTCGGTTCAAAAGAGTTTATGGAAACACTTTTACCTATTGCTCATAAATTAGAAGAAATAGAGATTGATCCATATATTTACCTTCATCCAGCAGAATCTTCTGAACTATTAAAGCGTTTAAAGCCTTGTGACTTCATCTTTTTCTCAGGTGCTTTACCTTATTATATGGCAAAAGAAATAAGAGAACAATTACGAATTCCAAGTACGTATTTACAGCAAGACGAGACAACTGTCGTATCTTCCATTCTTTCTGTCATGTATCACCAAGGTGTTCAACCACATAAAATTTCAATTGATTTAGTAGACCGTTCATTCATTACAAATGTGTTCCATGATATCGGTATAAAAGAAAGTCCACAAGTGTTTGATTATGAAAATATGCTGTGGAGTAAAGATGAAATAAATAGAGTTACGGATTTTCATATAGCTAAATATCAATCAGGAGAAGCTCATTTAGCTTTAACTAGTATTCATGCTGTCTATGATGCACTTCAAAAAATAGGTATTCCTTCAAAGCGTATGATAGATCCGCAGCAATCCATTATACATGGGTTAAAAGATGCGAAAATAAAAGCTGAGTTAGCAAAAAGCCATTCAGCTACTGTTGGTGCTTGTATGATTTCTTTATTAGATCTACGAGAAGGTTTGCTTGAGCAATTAGATGTCATTTCAAAAGAACTGTGTGGTTCATTTAAAAGAGTTGATGAAATGACGTTCATTTTGTATACGACTCGTGGTGATATTGAATCAATTATAAAAACAAATATGATAAATAATTTATTTGCGAGTATAGAAGGAACGATAGCTATTGGATTTGGTTACGGGAAAACTGTGAAAGAAGCGGAGCGAAATGCTAAAATCGCTCAAAGTTTCGCGAAGAATAATACAATAGACCACTGCTTTTATATACTAACAAGTGATAAAGAACTATTTGGTCCGTTCCCGAAAGAACAGAGAGTACAAAGTTTGAAGAATGAAAACCCGGAACTCATGAAAATAGCGAAGGAAACGAAACTTAGTCCAGCAAATTTATCAAAAATTATTCAATTTAGTCAATCACATCCGTCATTGAAGTTTACAGCAGCAGATCTTTCTGAATACTTACAAGTGACTCGCCGATCAACAGAAAGGTTATTAAAGAAACTAGTTGATTATGGGTATGCTCATATTTGCGGCGAGGAAATGCCCTATCAACAAGGGCGCCCTCGCGCAATATATGAACTGAATTTACCGTTATCTTTAAGCTTCTAATTGAGCTTTTTGTTTTTTTAGTAGTTCTGCTTTTTCAATGTCTGATAGTTTCGTAATTGTGAGACCAGTTATGCCGTAAAGGATTGAAATAATAGGTACGATGAAATTCAATATAGCATAAGGAGCATATTCGAATGCGCCAACTCCAAGTGTTGCGAGAATAAATACGCCACATGTATTCCAAGGTACGAAAACAGAAGTTAATGTTCCGCCATCTTCTAATGCTCTGGATAAATTTTTAGAATGTAGTCCTTTTTCTGTGTATGCATTTGCGTACATTCTTGAAGGAACAACAATTGAAATATATTGTTCAGAGCAAGTAAGGTTGGTTGCAAAGCAAGATGCGATAGTAGAAGCGATAAGTCCTTTTGCTGATGTCGCTAATTTTAAAATTTGATTTACAATTGAGCGAAGAATACCAGTATGTTCTAGTACTCCTCCGAAAGTCATAGCGACAATTGTCATAGAAACTGTATTCATCATCGAATCTAAGCCACCGCGGTTAAAGAGTTCGTCTACTAGCTTGTTGCCAGTGTCTATGACAAATCCATTTTGGAGTGCACCGACAGATGCGGAAACAGAACCGCCTTGAATAAAGACTTGTGATAAGAATCCTAAAATAATACCTACGAGAATAGCTGGGATCGCAGGAACCTTTTTAGCGACCAATACCATAACGACTACAGGTATAATTAATAGGAAAGGTGAGATAACAAAGTTTTGTTGCAATACTTGTAACGTTTGATCGATACCTTTTGCATCAATATTGTTAGCGCCGAAGCTTCTTCCTAAGAACGCATAAACGATAAGAGTAATAAGTAAACCTGGAATTGTAGTAAATAACATATGACGAATATGTGTGAATAGATCTGTATTTGTTAACCCTGCAGCTAAGTTTGTTGTGTCTGAAAGCGGTGACATTTTATCGCCGAAATAAGAACCGGAAATGATAGCACCGGCAACCATTGGAGCTGGGATTCCCATACTTAGGCCAATTCCCATTCCTGCAACACCAATTGTTCCCATTGTAGACCAAGAGCTACCGATAGCTAATGCAACAATAGAACAAATAATTGTAATTGAAACTAAAAATAGCGATGGAGTTAAAAGATTTAAACCGTAATAAATCATTGTTGCGACGATTCCGCCGCCAATCCAAGCACCAATCGTTAAACCTACTAGGATAATGATAACGATAGCGGGTAATGCGAGGCGAATTCCTTTATACATTGCTTCTTCAATATCGTGCCATTTGTAACCGTAACGCCAAGCGACGATAGAAGCAACGGTAGTACCGATAATAAGTGGGACGTGAGGGCTTTGTTTTAATACAACAATTGTAACCATCATAACTGCAACTGTAACGATAACAGGGATCATTGCTACGCCAAAAGGTATTTCTTTTTTCATAAACTGCCTCCTCATTATGTATGTTTGTATTTTTAGAATTGTCGCAAAATAGACGTTATTAAATTATAATAACTAAAAATTGATACGAGCGTCAATAAAAAACAGAAAATAAGGAATGTTCTATCGTTATGGAATGAGTGGAAATGAGTTGTTTATCGTATTTAAAAATAAACAATTGACTTTTTTCTTAAAATTCAATATGTTCATAAAAACATCTGTTTTTCATAAGTATAATTAACCTGAATGGTTTTGGAATTTGGGAAGGAGAATGTAGCTTTGAAAACATTAGAACTACAAGAGCGTTTAACTGAAATTTTTCAGCATTTACATGAAAACCCTGAAGTGAGTTGGAAAGAGTATGAAACGACAGCGTATATTACTAACTTTTTAAAAGAAGAAGGAATTTCATATAAAATATTTGATGATTGCCCAGGCGTGATTGCTGAACTCGGAAGCGGGAATCCAGTTATTGCGATTCGTGCCGATATGGATGCACTTTGGCAAGAAGTGGACGGAGAATTTAAAGCGAATCATTCATGTGGTCACGATGCTCATATGACAATTGTGATGGGGCTTATTTTACAATTGAAAAATATGAGATGGGATAGTGGAACGGTTAGATTTATTTTTCAGCCGGCAGAGGAAAAAGGAAATGGTTCTTTAAAGATGGTAGAGAAGGGTGCCGTGGATGATGTAGATTTCCTATTCGGTGTTCATTTGCGACCAATTGAAGAACTACCTTTGAAACAAGCTGCCCCATCTATTCATCACGGAGCGGCAGGATTTTTAGAAGGAACGATTCATGGAGATGATGCACATGGGGCACGTCCGCATCAAGGGATAAATGCAATTGATGTCATTTCTATGATCAATATCGGTTTGAAAAATATATGGTTACCACCACAAAGTTCCTATTCAGTGAAGATGACAAGGTGCCAAGCTGGCGGGGATAATCTAAATATCATTCCAGGTAACGGCCATTTTAGCTTAGATGTAAGAGCAGAAAATAACATATTACTAAATGAATTGAAGCAAAAAATAGAGCGAGTAATTTTGGCGGCTGAATCAATGGGATCTAAAGTATCGTATGAGTGGATCGATCTCGCACCAGGAGCTGAAGTTTCAGAAGAAGCTGAGCGCTTTATGCGAAAAGGCATTCTTGAAGTATACGGGGAAGAGGGATGCACTGGACCACTTTATACGACAGGAAGCGATGATTTCCATTACTACACAGTGAAGAGACCACATTTAAAAGCTGTCATGCTTGGACTAGGGGCAAACCTACAACCTGGATTACACCATCCGTATATGAAGTTCGATCATAGTTGTATTATGGATGGAGTAGAAATATTGAAACAAACTGTATGGAAAGTATTAGAGGACAGGGGCTAGATAGCTCCTGTTTTTTTGTCGTGAATTGTCGGTAAGTCGATATTCCTTGTCGAAACGTCGATATATTTGAAGTTACGATAGATATATTCAGAAAATCGTCTATATAATTTCACGTACCAATTAATTCAATGAAAAATCCCTCTCTAGCACATGGTGTATAATAATAAGTACCATTTCTTAATAGGAGAAAATCAATGAACGAACAATATTATGATGCAGTTTTAAATATAAAAACTGTCGGTGAACAAAAGGGCTTTAATAAATCTATGCATTATCACCGTTATGAACCGACGCCATATAGCGGATTAGATGAGCTATTGAATCAATATGAAATAAGAAGTAGCGATCGGGTTGTAGACTTTGGATGCGGAAAAGGACGATTAAACTTTTACATGCACTATAAGTGTGGTGCTTCAGCGGTTGGAATTGAAATGAATGAAGAGTTTTATAAAGAAGCCATGGATAATCTGGATCGTTATGTACGAAAGGTAAGAAACAGTAAAGATAAAATTGGGTTTGAATGTTGTTTAGCGCAGGAATATGAGATTGATCCACGTGATAACCGATTTTATTTCTTTAATCCATTTTCTGTACAAGTATTTATGAACGTAGTAAATAATATTTTACTTTCGGTAGAAAAAGCGGAGAGAGAAGTGGATATTATTTTATACTATCCTTCTGAAGATTATATTTTCTTCTTGGAGAATCAGACTGCGTTTGAGCTGAAGAAGGAAGTCAGGTTGCCTGGGGCTTATGAGAAGAATGGGAATGAGAGGTTTTTAGTTTATAGATTGGAGTGTTAATGTATGGGGGCTTGGGGAGTAGCGATATTGTCAGATGATATTGCTAAAGATATTCAGTTAATTTATAAGGATTTGTTAGGAAACGAATATTCGAATGAAGAAGCAAGTAGGATTGTAATTGAGGAATACAAGAATGAACTAGATGATGAAGAGATACTTGTTTTTTGGGTAGCATTTGCTTATATACAATGGAAGTTAGGAAGGCTTCAAGAGAATGTTAAATATGAGGCATTGCAAATAATAGAGAGCGGCGCAGATTTAGCACGCTGGGAAGAAGAACCTACATTACAGAGAAAACGTGAAGTAGTGTTAAATAAACTTAGAGAACAGTTACATTCTCCGCAGCCACAAGCTAAAAAAGTACCGAAGAGATTTATAGCAAATACTTCTTTAAAAGCAGGTGATGCTGTTAGTTACGAACTAATATCGGGGAATTATATTATTCTGAAAGTCATTGAGATTATTGAAGAATGGTATGGGGATCGATATCCTCTATTTGAAATATGTGAATGGGAAGGGAAAGAGATTCCTTCAAAAGAACAAATTGACCAATTAGACTTAAAGAAAAGGATTTATGAAGATGGAGAGCAGGAAATAATTAAGCTTGCTATTTATTCTTCAGGAAAAAGAGATAACCCAGCCAAAAGAATACAAGTAGTAGCAGAAGAGGTAAATGTAGTATTAGATATAGAACCACCGTATGATTTAATATGGTGGAAGGAATTTGACGACCATTTGCATACAATGCCATAAAAAAAACGCGCTACCTATTAGGAGCGCGTCTTTTACTCACGTCTATATAATTAGTTACGGATTAAGTAATCAAATGCACCTAAAGCTGCGTTTGCACCTGAACCCATAGAGATGATGATTTGTTTGTACGGATTATTTGTACAGTCACCTGCAGCAAACACTCCTGGTACGTTTGTAGCGCCGTGCTTGTCTGTTACGATTTCACCGCGAGCGCGTTCAACTGTTTCGCCTAACCAGTCTGTGTTTGGCACAAGACCGATTTGTACGAATACACCTTGTAATTCAACGTGATGAACTTCTTCAGTTTCACGATCGATGTAAGAAATACCGTTTACTTTATCAGTACCAGTGATTTCTTTCGTTTGAACGTTTTTCAGAACAGTTACGTTTGGTAAGCTGTTAAGACGCTCTTGTAATACAGCATCAGCTTTTAATTCTGGCATGAATTCAAGAACAGTTACGTGATTAACAATACCTGCTAAGTCGATAGCTGCTTCAATACCAGAGTTACCTCCGCCGATAACTGCTACGTCTTTTCCAATGAATAATGGACCGTCACAGTGTGGGCAGTATGCTACACCTTTATTTTTGAACTCAGCTTCACCCGGTACGCCAACGTTACGCCAGCGAGCACCTGTTGAAACGATTACGCTCTTACTTTTCAGAATAGCGCCGTTTTCAAGTTCCACTTCAATAAGTTCTTTTTTCTCTAAACGTTTTGCACGTTGTAGATTCATTACATCGATGTCGTATTCTTTTACGTGCTCTTCAAGGCTTGCTACTAGCTTAGGACCTTCAGTGCGTTTTACGCTGATGAAGTTCTCAATACCCATAGTATCCATTACTTGACCACCGAAGCGCTCAGCAACGATACCAGTGCGGATGCCTTTACGTGCTGCATAAATTGCTGCACTTGCCCCAGCAGGGCCGCCACCAACAACAAGAACATCGTATGGATCTTTATCAGAAAGCTCTGATGCATCTGGACCGTTACCCATTTTAGCTAAAATTTCTTCAAGTGTCATACGACCGCTTCCGAAAGATTCGCCATTTAGGAAAACTGTTGGTACTGCCATGATGTCTTTGCTTTCTACTTCCTCTTTGAATGCAGCGCCATCAATCATAGTATGTGTAATACCAGAGTTTAGAACGCTCATTACGTTAAGAGCTTGTACAACATCAGGACAGTTATGACAACTTAGGCTGATATAAGATTCAAAATGATATTCGCCTTGAATGTTTTTAATTTGATCGATTAATTTTTGTTCAACTTTTGGAGCGCGTCCACTTACTTGTAGTAAAGCTAACACTAATGAAGTAAATTCGTGTCCTAATGGAATACCAGCGAATACGACACCAGTGTCTTCACCAGGGCGATTTACGCTAAAGCTTGGTGTTCTCTCTAATTCAACTTTTTCTACTGTAATCTTAGATGACATAGTAGCTAATTCGTCTACTAGAGCTAACATATCTTTAGATACGTCGTCGTCTCCAGCGCTTACTTTAAGTAAAATATCGTTCTCCATTAACTGAAGGTATTGGGATAGTTGTGTTTTTATATCTGCATCTAGTATCATTTTGATCGAACTCCTTAGATTTTGCCTACAAGGTCAAGGCTTGGTTTAAGTGTTGCAGAACCCTCTTGCCATTTAGCTGGGCAAACTTCACCTGGGTTGTTACGTACGTATTGAGCTGCTTTAATTTTGTTAACAAGAATGCTTGCGTCACGGCCAATACCGTCAGCATTGATTTCCATAGATTGGATAACGCCGTCTGGATCGATGATGAATGTACCACGAGCAGCAAGACCTTCTTCTTCCATTAAAACGTTGAAGTTTGTAGTGATTGTGCGAGTTGGGTCACCAATCATAATGTATTCGATTTTGCCGATAGTTTCTGAGCTATCATGCCATGCTTTGTGAGTGAAGTGAGTGTCTGTAGATACAGAGTATACTTCAACGCCTAAGTCTTTAAGAGTTGCGTATTGGTTTTGTAAGTCTTCAAGTTCAGTTGGGCAAACGAATGTGAAGTCAGCTGGGTAGAAACAAACTACACTCCATTTTCCTTTTAAACTTTCGTCAGTAACTTGGATAAATTCTCCATTATGGTAAGCATTAGCTTTAAACGGTTTTACTTCTGTGCCGATTAATAACATATTAAAATTCCTCCTAAATGTTGGTTTTGAGCATCAAAAAATAGTGTGCTCATAAAATATATTTTTTAATTAACTATAATAATTCTAATTCGATATTAATTATCATATAGAAGTGGTTATTTTGTCAAGAGAATAAACCAACTTTATATCAATTTAATTAATATTTATTCTCAATTGAGATGATGAAACAGTTTGGCAGTGATAGAGTAGAAAATTTAGTTGTAAAGGAATCAGTATAATCATAGATGGAAGATTGTTTACATTTAAGCTTGAAACATATAGATGATAATTAAATGTTTTGAGGAAAGATTTTTTAGTAGGTTATGTGGTTGAAAAGTAACTTCTTACTTTATTGTACAAAGAATGATGAGATAAATAAAACAAAATGAATCGGAATTTTTTTGAAAAATTACTGTTATTTTAATTGTTCATTTATTGGACATATATAGAAGTGTAAATTGTTTCACGAGGAGTTAGAGAAAAAGAAATAACTCAGCTTCTTTTGTAAAATTAAAGGGTTAAAAAATCCCCTATCAAGTGTAATGTGACTTGATAGGGGACCTTTTAATCCTTTTTTAATGCGTGTAGGGCGTTATGTATATTGCTGTTCAGTGTTTCGAAAAATGTACGTAATTTAGAACTTAACTGATTGTTTTTATGGATAAATAGTTTTTCAGCAACGAGTAGTTCGCCATGTATACCAAAACATTGCATGTGTACGGATATCTCCTCGTTATTTTCATGAATAGTTGGGAAAACGTAATGGAATGCTGAGCTTGGAATCATGTACTCTTTGATCGTATAAATTTCAGAATCGCAATTTGGTGTATGTTTTATGTAAATCTTTACACTGTCTTTTGTGACGATAAATTCTAACATGGTACATTTTATAAGGTTAGGATCGAAATCATTGGATTCTTGTAAATATAAATTAAAATTGGTCCTGTCGGAAATGGATTCAATGTTTGTAAGCATAATGTCTTGATTAGTGTGAGTGCTCATTTTTTTCTCCTTATATAGATAGTAAGAAAATAGTTTAATGAAATGGGATAATACTTTAAATATGGTTTATTTATATTTATTAATGTATCAAACGTTTCTCTCAAAAATCTCTCAAGGTATTTGTTATAAAATAAGAAACCTGTTTCAGCTTAGAAACAGGTTTCTTAAAGTTGTATATTTTGAAGTTTGTAAGCCCATAAATATCCTTTGGACTCTAATAATAGGTCGTCGGTATTGTGTGTTTCTATAAATTGAACTGTTTGGTTAATCTGCATTTCATAGCCATCAGTTGTACGCTCGATTTTGAGAGGGATATTTAGCTCACTAAATAGTTGGCGTATTCGGTAAATAGTATTATATAAGTTTGCTAATGCACGTTTTTCATCTATGTTAGGCCAAATATCATCAAGAATCTGCCACTTTGAAACAGTTTTTTCTTTATGGAGAAGGAAGTAATAAAACAGCTCTTCAGTAACACGGGTAGGCCACTTTAGTGATTGATGGTCTTTTTTTATAAATGTATTACCGTACAGTTGTACTTGAAGAGTATTTGAACTTCTTTGTTGATTTGGAACACCGTAATATTTTTTTAGGCGGTAATCTAAATCTTGTACAGCACTAGGTGTTAACGGTTTTAATATATAATCGAGAGCTTGTACCCGAAACGCTTCTAAAGCATAATTGGGATAAGCAGTAGAAAAGATAATCGGAACATCGATACCGTCATCTACTAATTTCTTAGCGAGTTCAATTCCTGTCATTTTAGGCATTTCAATATCTAGTAAAATAGCGTCTAATGTGTAATGAGGAAGCATGTTAATTGCTTCTAATGGTGACTGGAAAGTATCAACAATTTGAAATCCGCCATGTTTTGTTAACAAATGATTATGTAAATCTAAAATAGGCTTTTCATCTTCTATTATTACTATTCGCCACACTACATTCTCTCCTTTAATGGAATCGTTACATTAATAGTTGTTCCTTTATTTTCAATAGAATAAATCTCTACAGTTCCATTGGAAAACTTTCGAACACGACGTAAAACATTGGAAAATCCAATTCCTTGGTTCTGAAGAGTTCCGTTTAACAAATTGTGTATGGTTGTTTCTGACATCCCAATCCCGTTATCTATTACTTGTATAAATAAAATCTCTTTTATTTGTTTTATATTAATTTGTACATGACCGTTTCCTTCTTTCTCAAATAGACCGTGGCGTATTGCATTTTCCACAAGTGGTTGTACGAGTAAATTAGGTATATATATTTCATCTAAAGATTCAATAGTGTCAGCTTCATATGAAAAAGAAAGACGTTCGCCAAATCGTGCCTTTTCTATTTCTACATATGCTTGAATGATAGAAACTTCTTTTTGTAATGTAGAGTAATTTGTTTCGTTTCCAGATTCAAATATATAGCGTAAGTAGGAGCTTAGCATCGTTAGGAGATGTGCAGCCCGTTCGCTATCTGTATAACAAAATGAAATAATATTACTCATTGCATTATATAAGAAGTGCGGTTTAATTTGTGCCTGTAGAAAGGCCATTTCATTTTCAAACGCTTGCAGTATCGCTTCTTTTGTTTGGAAAATAGTATGTAATCTAGCTAATAGTACTTGCTTTGTACAAGGTTTGACTAAGTAATCAGTTATTCCACTTGCAAATAAATGATCTACATTCGTTGGATAATCTTTTGAACTTAACATTAGAATAGGTAATTCTAATACTGATGTTTTTTTGCGTATATGTTTAGCTAGTTCGACTCCTCCAATCTCAGGAAGAGTTTCATCTATGATAAGAAGCTCGAAATCTTTCGTGCTCTCTAATAAGAAAATAGCATCTTGAGCCGAATGCACAATGGTAATATTGTATGTTTCTGCTAGTAAAGATTTTAGTACCTCTGTATGTATGACATCATCATCTACAATTAAGATTGTTGGCAGCATACTAGTGTTTGCTTGAGAAACTTCTTTAAAATTATGTTGTTCCTGTAAAATAATATGTATTTCTTTATATTCATAAAAAGGAACTTGGATTTTAAATAAGATAGAAGTTTTATAGTAATCTACCTGCAAATGTCCATCCATACGTTCTAGTAGTTCTTTACTTATTAATAACCCGATTTCAGTGCGAGTATCTTCATAAGTAACGGTAGAGTTGCTAGTCGCTTTAAAGGTTAAATGAATATTTTCTCCTATATGCTGAGCATCAATAACAATTTTCCCGTCTACTGCATAGTAACAACATTCTTCTAAAATACGGTAAAGCACTTGTGTTAATCGGTCTTCATCTACTAATCCGTGTAAATTATTTGATACATATTCTTGATATGTAATATGTTTTCTTGAGAGAGGTAGTTCCATTAATTTATAAACATGATTCACAACCATTTTTATATTTGTTGATTTTGCTGTAAAAGAATAATCATGAAATTTAATTTTTGTAAAATCTTGTAGATCATTAGTAAGGTATAGTAAACGTTCTGTAAGCTGTTCTAATACATGTAGCTCATTTGAATGCTTCTCCTTTTTATCATTAGCTTTTACAGATTTAATTAAATTAATTGCATGGTATAAAGGATCTTTTAATTCTTGTGTTGTTACTTTTAAAAAAGAATCTTTTGTTAAATGAATCGCTTCTAATTTTTTTGATAAGTGCTCGGCCTCTTCGGTACGATTAATAAAACGTGTGCCTAAAAAAACATTCATCATAATAATGAACCCTAGTAGCCCAAAGCGGTTAAATATATTACGACCTGATGCAAAAAGTTGTTCGAGTGTACCGCTAAAAAGAAACATAAATAGAGTAAGTAACATCAGGGTGAAAATTAAAATTTCGTTTTTACTAATAATCCACTTTTTTTGTATGATGAGCTGAATCATTCTCAGGATAATCCACAACAACATTATATTCATATAAAAAAAGAATGGAGTTTGTAGATTGGATAGAGATCGAGCTGGAAATAAGATTATTCCTACGCTATAAATAAAGAAAGGCGAAAATAATAAAAGCAGTTGTTTTTTATTTATAATAGTCGGCATAGTTTTTGAAATAAATAGTGGTAATAAAATAGCACTAAAAAATGTAATAGAGTCCTGTAAGCGAAAATAAAATTCAAAAGGGATATTAGGAACCGCACGAAGTAATATACGTTCTCCTCGTGTCATAACAATTAGTGCTAGGCTTAGGAAATAACAACCGCTATAAAAAAAGCCATCATCTTTTTTACGTAATAAAAAGATAGTTAGATGAAAAATACTAAAAACTAATAAGATGGAAACGGCTGTCCATTCGATATTTGTATCTTCAGCTACGTCTTCTTGCATCGCTTTAGCGTCACCGAAATCGATTGGGAAAATAATACCTCCGCGTACATTGTAAAAATTTGAAACGTGAATTGTTATGAGCAATTCTGTTGTTTTCGGTTTTAAATACATTTCATATGATGGATTTTCAGGTTTTGTAGCTTCTTTTGATTTTCCAATCTGACCTATTTCAGAAACTTTTTCGCCGTTTACATAAATGGTATGGGCGGACCAAATGTTTCGAATGCGAAAACCAACTTCAGAAAAATGCTTAGGTAGCTCGATTTTTAATTGATAAGTACCATATTGTGCATTGGATTCCCACTGCCCTGGCACAACTTGATTTGGAGCTTGTTCTTGAAATTGGTTCACATTCACAAATTCATTTGGGGTGAATTTCCATTCGCCTGCTAAAGATAATATTTTCGCATTTGAAGGAAGATCACGTAAGTCGATTGTCCCATTTTGTGCAGGTTTTTGAATGAGATTTGTATCACTATCTCGAAAGTTAATATGTATCATTAAAAAAATCATCACAGTGATGAGAAGCCAACCGATGGCTTGTTTCCACATGGAGCAATCACCTCTTCTTCAATAATATATAATAAAATTTCCAATATTTAAATTGTATATATTAGATATAAAGATTTAATATATTTACATGTTATGAAATCTGTGGTTTTTAATGATTTATCCTGTAATGTAGAGGAAATAATGTTCTACATGAAAGTTCAAAGATAAGGAAAGGGGGTGGATGAATACAGGCATCGTACGTATTGGAGTGGTGCAAATGAATTATCCGTAGCACTGAAATTTTCCTTTATGTAGAGAGGGGAAACTAAGAAAAGAGAAGCATTGACTCCCATTTTTAACAAGATATAATAAAACCTAGATATACCTTTCAAAAAGAAGAAGATATAATATAGGATAAAAAATTTTACCCTATTATTTTTATAGCTTTTAGAAAACGCTTACAATTAGTGTGGAGGGGAAACCATGTCTAAGTTCACGAAGTATTTTTTAATGGAAGCTAGCGATGTGATTGTGTATGTGAAAGAGAAATTATCTAGGTTTGAGGATGCAAAGGGGTTGCAGTGTAAAGAAATAGGCGATGGTAATTTAAATTATGTATTCCGCGTTTGGGATGAACAGAAGAATATTTCTGTCATTGTAAAGCAAGCTGGGCATACAGCACGCATTTCAGATGAGTTTAAATTGTCGACGAATCGTATTCGTATAGAATCAGATGTTTTGCAGTTAGAGGAAGAGTTAGCACCTGGGCTTGTTCCAGAGGTGTATTTGTTTGATAGTGTGATGAATTGTTGCGTAATGGAAGATTTATCGGATCACACTATATTGCGTACAGCACTTATAAATCATCAAATGTTTCCAAATCTTGCGGATGATTTAACTACTTTTATGGTAAATACTCTTCTATTAACATCAGATGTTGTAATGAATCATAAAGAGAAGAAGGAACTTGTGAAAAATTATATAAATCCTGAGTTATGTGAAATTACAGAAGACCTCGTCTACGCCGAGCCATTTATAAATCATAATAAGCGTAACGAGTTATTTCCGTTAAATGAAGGATGGATTAGAGAGCATATTTATAGTGATAACGAGCTTCGTATGGAAGTAGCAAAACTTAAGTTTTCTTTTATGACGAATGCACAGGCGCTTATTCACGGTGATTTACATACTGGTTCTGTTTTTGTAAGAGATGATTCTACAAAGGTTATTGATCCTGAGTTTGCTTTTTATGGACCGATGGGATATGACGTTGGGAATGTAATGGCGAATTTAATGTTTGCTTGGGTAAATGCAGATGCAACCATGCCGCCCGGGGCTGAGAAAGATACGTATATAGATTGGCTACAATCAACAATGGTAGAGGTAATTGATTTATTTAAGAAGAAGTTTTTAGATGTTTGGAATATGCATGTGACCGAGATTATGGCGAAGGAAGAAGGCTTTAACGAAGTATATTTACAATCTGTATTAGAGGATACGGCTGCAGTGACGGGCCTTGAGTTAATTCGTCGTATTGTTGGGCTAGCGAAAGTAAAAGATATTACTTGTATCGAGAACGAAGAAGCACGTGCTAGAGCAGAACGCATTTGTCTTCAAGTAGCGAAGAAATTTATTTTACAGGCGAATCAATATAAAACAGGTACAAGCTTTGTAGAAACGTTAAAAGAACAGTCCATGCACTATGTGAAGTAAGGGGAGAAGATGATGGAAGAACAATTAATACCAATTCAGTGGAAAGATGATGCTTTAGTTTTATTGGATCAAACATTACTACCGAATGAGATTGTCTATGAATCTTTCAAGACAGCTGAAAGTGTGTGGGATGCCATTCAAGTAATGAAAGTACGAGGAGCGCCAGCGATTGGTGTTTCGGCAGCTTATGGTGTGTATTTAGGAGCCAAGGAAGTTACTCAAAATACGGTGGAAGAATTTATAGAGGAAGTCAAAAAGGTATGTGCATACTTAGCAACATCAAGACCGACAGCAGTAAATTTATTTTGGGCACTTGAAAGAATGGAGGCAGTCGCGACAGAGAACGCACACTTATCAATTGCCCAGTTGAAAGATAGATTACTAGAAGAGGCAAAAGAGATTCATAGAGAAGATGAAGAAATTAACCGTCAAATTGGAGAACATGCACTAACATTATTCCATGATGGAATGGGAGTATTAACACATTGTAATGCAGGTGCATTAGCGACGACTAGGTATGGTACTGCGACAGCTCCAATGTACTTAGCGAAAGAAAAAGGATGGGACTTGAAAATCTATTCAGATGAAACACGTCCTAGATTACAAGGTTCAACGTTAACAGCATTAGAACTACAGCGAGCGGGGATTGATGTTACTGTTATTACGGATAATATGGCAGCTATGGTCATGTCACAAGGAAAGATTGATGCGGTGATTGTTGGATGCGACCGTGTGGCAGCTAATGGTGATGTAGCAAATAAAATTGGGACATTAGGCGTATCTATTTTAGCGAAATACTACAATATTCCGTTTTATGTAGCAGCACCAACACCGACAATCGACTTAAAAACACCGACAGGAAAAGAAATTCCGATCGAGGAAAGAGATGCTGCTGAAGTGATTAATCGCTTCGGGCAATATTCTGCTCCGAAAGAAAGTAAAGTATATAATCCAGCATTTGATGTCACACCACATGAAAATGTAACAGCGATTATTACGGAAAAAGGGATTGTAAAAGCACCGTTTACGGAGAACTTAAAAAAATTATTTCAATAAGTAGATAGAGTTAAAAAGGCAGTCATCATAAGCTTCATACTTAGGGGGATGTATATGTTATTACAAAAAGAAAGAGAAGAAATTGTAGCGTATGGAAAGAAAATGATTTCTAGTGGTTTAACAAAGGGGACAGGCGGCAATATTAGTATTTTCAATCGCGAGCAAGGTCTTGTTGCAATTAGCCCAAGTGGTTTAGAGTATTATGAAACAAAACCTGAGGATGTAGTTATATTAAACTTAGATGGTGAAGTGGTAGAGGGAGAGAGAAAACCATCAAGTGAGCTCGATATGCACCTTATTTATTATAGAAAGCGTGAAGATATAAATGCGCTTGTGCATACACATTCTCCTTACGCGAAGACGATTGCATCATTAGGATGGGAACTTCCTGCAGTATCGTATTTAATTGCTTTCGCAGGTCCGAATGTACGCTGTGCACCGTATGAAACATTTGGTACGAAGCAATTAGCAGATGCTGCTTTTGAAGGCATGATTGATCGTCGTGCCGTTTTACTTGAGAACCACGGTTTAATTGCAGGTGCAAATAACATAAAAATGGCATTTACTGTTGCAGAAGAAATTGAGTTTTGTGCGCAAATTTATTATCAAACGAAAAGCGTCGGAGAGCCGAAGCTATTGCCAGAAGATGAAATGGCGAATTTGGCGAAGAAGTTTGAAGGGTATGGACAGCAGTAGAATGAAATAAAAACACCCTCAAGAAAAAATCTTGAGGGTGTTTCTTACGCCTTTTTAAGCAACAAATACATAAAATAAGGAGCACCAATTAAAGCAACGACAATACCAGCTGGAATACCGTTAGGATCGACGATATTACGTCCGATTGTGTCTGCTAATAGCAATAGCCATCCGCCGATTAAAAGGGCGATAGGCATGAAAATTTGATGTCTTGGACCTACTAAAGATTTTGCAATATGAGGAGCCATTAGTCCGACAAAACTAATTCCTCCTGTTACGGAAACAGCTGCAGCTGCAAGCGCAACGGCTGCGACTAATAAGTATCTGCGTTCTTTTTCAATTTCAATTCCAACACCGATTGCGACTGGCTCGTTTAATGCTAGAATGTTTAATCGGTTTGCTTTATAGAAAACGAATGGAATTAATATGATTAACCACGGGAGCATTGCGAAAACGAAGACCCAGTCATCTCCCCAAATGTTTCCCGCGATCCACTTGGCGATAAAGTCCACTTTCATACGATCAGCGGATGAAATAAGGACAATCATCATTCCAGATAGTGCAAATGAAAAACCAATACCAGTTAATGTTAATCGTATTGGCTGAAGTCCAGTTGATTTACTATATGAAAATACATAAATTAGAACAGCTGTCAGAAACGCACCGATAAATCCAACAACAGGTAGTAAGTAAAGAAATGAACCTACGTCTATTGGAAAGTATAAAAAGAAAATAGCAACAGCAACACCGGCTCCAGAGTTGATACCGAGAATACCAGGTTCCGCTAAATCATTTCGGGTAATTCCTTGTAGGATAGCACCTGATAAAGCGAGAGCCATACCAGCTAATAATGTAATAACAATTCTAGGTAGTCGTAAAGAGTATAAAACAAACTCCTCTTTAAAAGTACCTTGTCCCATTAATGTTGGGAGTAGTCGATCATAAGATAAAGATGCTGAACCAAGTCCCATTCCAACTACAATGGTTGTGATGGTTAGTATAAGTAAAGCGAGTATAATAAGACGTTGTTTTCTTAGAATAGATTGCATCATGAGAATGTTTTTCCTCCTTTACGTACAACGAATAGGAAGAATGGCAGCCCTACAATTGCGACAATAGCGGCAACTGGTGTTTCGTACGGAGCGTTAATAGTACGTCCGACTGTATCTGCAAGTAGCATAAAGGAAGCTCCAGCAATTGCTGACATCGGTATAACAAAACGGTAGTCCGGCCCAACAATTGGACGTATCATATGAGGCACCATTAAACCGATAAATGCCATATTTCCGACAAGAGCTACAGACGCACCAGCAAGTAATATAATAATGATAAATAGAATGGTTTTAATAACAATAATTTTTTGACCTAGTCCAATAGCAACTTCTTCACTGAAACTAAGAACTGTCAATTTTTTTGCTAGTAAGATAGCGATAAAGATACTAATTGAAATGACTGGAATAATAATTTTTAATTGGCCCCAAGTTGTTCCAATTACGCCCCCAGCAGTCCAAAGTGATACCTCTTGTGAAATTTTAAAATAAATGCCGACACCTTCTGAAATTGCAAGCAAAAATGCTGAAACGGCAGCACCAGCTAATACAATTCGAAGAGGGGACAGCCCGCCTTTTTTCACCATACCAATTCCAAATACCATAATTGCGCCAATTGCAGCACCGATAAAGCAAGCAAATGTTAAGTAAAGGTAGCTGATGGAAGGATTGAAAGCAAGTGTCAGTGCAAGTGCAGCATTTGCTCCACCAGATAATCCTAATAGTCCAGGATCTGCAAGCGGATTTCGTGTTAATCCTTGCATAATTGCTCCAGAAACAGCAAGTCCAGCTCCTACAAAAATAGCAGCTACTTCACGTGGTAAACGAATTTCTCGAATAATAGATATTTTGTCCCCTTTAGCAGATGAAGTGAGTGCTAACCATACATCTTTTATTGAAGTATCGGCAGCCCCTAATACCATTGCCACCATAAAAATAAGAAAGAATGCAATTATGCTCAAAATTAGTTTGTATGTAAAAGCTATAGAACGTGGATTGTCGTGATCTTTTGTCATTCGTTTCACATCTTTTCTGTTCATAGAATAAAGGAAGAGGAATTCTTAATTTAAGAATTCCTCATGTTTGTATTATTTACCAAGAAAGCTCTTCTTGAAGAAGTCTAGTTGGAAATCTAATGTAAGTGGATCATTGAAATAGAATTCCATCATGTTTGCTTCGTATACACGATTATTTTTTACTGCCGGGATGTTTTTATATGATTCTGTCTCTTGGAATGAGTTATCAGTATCTTTGTTTTTACTTACGATTAAGTAATCACCAGCAAACTCAGGTAATACCTCAGTAGATAATGCGTAGTAACCTTCTTTTAATGCTTTTTCTTTTACTTTTTCAGGCATTTTTAATTTCATTTCTTGGTACAGAATTTCTGTTCCACGGCCCCAGTTTTCGCCGTATACATAAAGCTGTTTGTTGAAGTTTTCTACAACAGAAACTGTTGCATCTTCACCGATTTTTGCTTTAATTTCTTTACCAGCGTCTTGTGCACGTTTCTTGAAGTCATCAACCCAAGTTTTTGCTTCTTTTTCTTTGTTTAATAACTTACCGATTTCTAAATGCTGTGTTAAGTAATCAACTTTTCCGTAAGTGTATGTTACAGTAGGAGCGATTTTTTTTAACTTATCGACATTTTTAATATTTGATAAACCAATGATTAAATCTGGATTTAGTTCAGCGATTTTTTCAACGTTTTCATCTGATACTTCAGCAACATCTTTCAGTTTACTATCAAAACGTGGGTTTTGTTTAGACCATGAATCTACCCCAACAAGATTTACTCCTAATGACATTACGTTACCAGCGAATGATGATAAAACAACAACGCGTTTTGGATTTGCAGGAACTTCTACTTTACCATTTTCAGATTGGTATGTAATTGTTTCTGATTTACTACCTTTTGCATCGTTCTTTTTGTCTGTAGAGCCATTGCTACAAGCGCTCATAACAAGAACGAAAAGAACTGTTAGTGAAATAAATAACTTTTTCATCGTCTTTCTCCTTTAACATAGATGATATGTGTATACAATAATTTGTTTAACTGCAATCTGTTTGAAAGAGTAGTGGTAATGCAAAATGCTTATTAAAAATCTTGAATATGAGATTTTACAATATAGTATTAACCATATTAGTGAAAGAAGATGTAATCTCAAATTTGCTAATTATTAACAAAATGATAATGATTATCACTATTGATTCTTTAAATAATATAATTTTATCTAGGTGTATTGTCAATAGCAATTTTGATTGTAAATTTTGCGGAAACAGGTTATATTTTATTGAGAATGATAATCAATGATTAGTAGCTGAGGAGTGAAGGTGAATGAATAGAGAAGAATTGTTTGATGTAACCGTGATAGGCGGGGGACCTGCAGGGCTTTATTCAGCTTTTTATAGTGGACTCAGAGAGATGAAAACGAAAATAATAGAATTTCAACCACAGTTAGGTGGAAAAATACATGTTTATCCGGAGAAGATGATTTGGGATATTGGCGGATTATTACCGGTTACTGGTGAAAAATTAATTGAGCAACTTGTACAACAAGGGTTAACATTTCAGCCTGAAGTGGTAGTAAATACAAAAATAGAATCGATTATTCGTAACGAAGATGGCACTTTTACGTTAAAGGCAAGCAATGGAGAAGAACATTTTTCAAAAACAGTGATCGTTGCAACTGGAAGCGGTATATTGAATCCACAAAAGTTATCAATTGAAGGTGCGGAGCGATTTGAAGTATCAAACTTAAATTATACAGTTAAATCGTTAAAACGTTTCAAAGATAAAACGGTCATTATTTCAGGCGGAGGTAACTCTGCAATTGATTGGGCAAATGAGTTAGAACCAATTGCGAAAAAAGTTTATTTAACATATAGAAAAGAAGAATTATCTGGTCATGAAGCACAAGTGAAGCAACTTATGAACAGCTCAGCGGAGTGTTTCTTTAATACCTCTATTACAAAATTAATTGCTGGTGATAATCATGAAGCGATTGAATATGTAGAATTAACAAATCACGAGACAGGTGAAGTTGCCCATATACCTATTGATGAAGTGATTATTAACCATGGATATGAGCGTGACATTACGTTATTAGAAAATAGTGAGTTAGACGTTGCAATTATAGATAATTATTATATTGCAGGGAATGCAAATAGCGAGTCTTCAGTAGATGGATTATATGCTGCGGGAGATATTTTAAAGCATGAAGGGAAATTACACTTAATTGCGGGAGCGTTCCAAGATGCTGGAAATGCTGTAAATAAAGCGAAACAATTTATTCAACCAGATGCAAGCGAGTATGGAATGGTTTCTTCGCATAATGAAGTATTTAAGAAGAGAAATCGTGAATTGATCAAGCAGATGATGAAATAATAAAAAACAAGTATACCCCCATTTACTTCTCTATTCGAATGATAAGAGAGGCAAATGGGGGTTTTCCTGTTTACTATATTTTCAATCATTATAATGACACCGGTTTCATCAGTTCATGTGATATGAACGTTTTATTTGTAAATCTTCCTAGAAAACAATGAATCTATGTTTTGCTGAGGCAGAACAGTATTACATTATGCTGTGCCTTTAGCTCGTTCGTTAGGAAATGGCATATTTAATATAGAAGCAATGTACTGTTTTCCATGCATTCGAGCTAATGATTCTAATATTTGGCGGACGCGTTTTGTAAGATGTCCTTGTCCCTTTATAGCTTCACAATATGCGTCATAGAAAGCGTATTTAGCCCAAAGGAAATCATCTTGTTGGAATAAAAAATGATTTTTGTACCATTCCCCAATTGTATGGTAACGATTGTTTTCATGTATTGCTGAGCTTTGAGAAAGAATACGATCAGATAAAGATGTAGTTAAATGAGAAATTGTGTTTTCTGTTTCAACCTGTAATGTTTTTTCTAACATTGTAATGATGTGACGAGTAGCCATATGTTAACTCTCCTTTGTGTAAATGGGTAGTACCATTCTATATTTAAAAAATCCTTACTATATTATTATACAATATATGGAATGCATCCACCTTCTTTTTAAATTGCATTTACAAAATCTTTTTTATTTGTTTACAAAAATAAAGTAAGATACAGTATATAGGAAAAAACAATAAAGGAATGAATGCGTTGTATATAACAGTAGAAGAAGCTGCGGAGTATTTGAATTTACCAAAGTCGTATATTGAAGAGCTAATTCAGCAAAAGAAAATTCGTGCACTGTTTGATGGAGAGCAATATTTATTAAATAAAGAACAATTCAATACACATTTAGAACAAATGGAGAAATATAAGCATTTAGTGGAAGAAATATTGAACGAACCAATTCCAGAAGATATGGATGTTAAAGACGAAGATTAAACGATGGGAAATCCCGTATGAAGATATACAGAAATGTATCTTCATACGGGATTTTTTTTGTGAAGATGCCAAATTTAACAGACCTTAAGCATTTTGTAAGAGTTTGATAGGTAATAGTCTACCATGTTAAAAGCATATTTTTTTCTAGCTAGGACAAACATAGAGAACGTAACCTGTACAGATACATATACTATCAGTGCAAAAGCTTATAAATTAATGGAAGGGGTTTTCTCGTGAGTTTATTTCATTGTGATTTTCTGAAAGATTTAATTGGATCTTTTGTGAGAGTAAACAGAGGTGGTCCAGAATCTCAAAAAGGGACAATAGTCGCAGTATGTTCGGATTATTTTGTATTAAAGAATGAAAAAGGAGAGCTCTATTACTATCAGATTCGTCATCTGAAAAGTGTTACAAAAAATGCGAAAGATTGTAAAGCAGATGATTGCGGATGGTTTGAATGTGAATGTGAAGATGACTTTGAAAAGCTACTTCAAAGCTTCAAATATCGCTGGGTGAAAATTAATCGTGGGGGTCCGGAGAAAGTTGAAGGTATTTTACAAGATGTTTCTTGTGAATTCGTGACATTAATTGTAAAAGAAGAAGTTATATTAGTTGCAGTATCTCATATTAAGAGTGTCACAGTAGAGTGCGGAGAGAGCGAAGAAAGCAAAGAAAGCAATAGTGAAAGCACTTGTTCAGGTCGAGATCGCGCACAAAGACAATCAAGTAGAGGAAGATAATAAGAAAGGAGGATATAAATTTGGAGAGTGTATTATGCTGTGAGCAAATTAAGTGCTTAGTTGGTGAGACTGTAAAAGTGAATCTTCGTGGACCAGAGAGTCGAGTGGGGGTACTTGTATCGTTAGGAAGAGATTATCTTACATTACAACTTCCTCTTGGTGAATTAGTATATTACCAATTGAAACACGTGAAGAGTCTAGTTAAGAAAGTGAAAGAAAGTAAATGTGGCGATTGCTATGTTTCATGTTTCTGCTCTGAAGATGATACTTTTGTCGATGTATTACGTGACTTGAAGTATAAGTGGGTAAAGATTAATCGTGGCGGCCCAGAGTGTGTGGAAGGTTTATTAAGTGAAGTGCATGAAGAATGTATTACGCTAGTAAACTGTGATGAAGTCATTTATATCATTAATTATCATATAAAGAGTGTGAGTCAAGTAGTGAAATGTAAAAAGAATGAAGATGAATAATGTTTAATAAATAAGAGGGGCATTATGAGGGAAAGAGAAGAACAATTTCTTATTTCAATAGTATGAAAAGGAATTACTTACTATTAAAACGGAACATTGCCCTGATTATTTTTTTGAAATGGACGATAGGAAAGGTGAAATCCATAGGAAGGAGGATATAGATGAATGAGTTAAATAAAAGTATTGGAGAAAATATATATGTTAAATTAATCGGTGAAAAGAGATTTAAAGGCGTATTAATTGATGTAGGAAATGATATCGTTGTTATTTACAATGGACAAGACTACGTATATATATCTTTATACCATGTACAATATTATAAATTTTTAAGACCACATGATGAAGAAGTATCAAAACCAGATGTTGATTCTGTAATTAAGAGGGAATCACCTTCCATTTCTTTAAGAAAAGTATTAAGTACGTCTAAAGGAATTTTTACAGAAGTTTATGTAGCAGGAAATGCCCCAATACATGGTTATGTTACAAGTGTAATGAACGATTATATCGTTTTTTATAGTCCAGTTTATAAAACAGTATATATATCTTTAAAGCATTTGAAATGGTTAATTCCGTATAAAGAAAATCAAGTCCCTTATGCCCTCAATAAAAATGAACTCCCCGTAAATCCATTAAATATTACGTTAGCTAGAACATTTGAAGAACAGCTTATTAAAATGGCTGGAAAAATCATGGTGTTCGATTTAGGTGAGGAATCTAATAAGATTGGAAAGATGGCGAAGATTGATGAAGGGCACATTGAAATATTAAAAGCACGTGATGCAAAAATGTATGTAAATATTCAACATGTAAAATCTGTCCATTGTCCGTAGACGAGTTGAAAGGGCTGGCTTTTTCTTTTAGATAAAAAAGAAAAGGTCGAGCCTATTTATTTAGTTTGATTTGGATGTGAGGGGAAAAATGAATTGAATATAAATGTATTAGCCTGATCTATGGAGAGCTAATCTTGTGCAAAATTATAAAGAATATGTACGAGCCATCTTTTAGTATATTCAATTTATTTTTTGGAGGGAGAACTGTTCAACTACTATATTAAAGGGGTTTTGTTGGTGGAACAGTTTTCAAATTCGTCATCGATTACATTACTTGGTAGTGCTGGTGGAGCAGCAAAAGCAGTTTTAGCCATTTTAAATCAAGCGATAGTAAATGAAAAAGATCCGATTTATGAAGCGATAAGGAATGTTCAATTTCATTTGGTTGATATAAAACAAAAAGATAGGACTTATTATGATGAGTTGTTTCCGAATTTGAAAGATCAATTGTTTTTATATGAAATTGACCTTCAAGATGTAGTGAAATTCAAACAACATTTGAAAGAAAAAAGTACGGGTGTTGTTATTGATGTTTCAGGCGCAGATACGATTAGAGTATTAAGCTGTTGTAATGAACTTGGAATTTGTTATATTAATTCAGCTTTGGAAAATGAAGCAGTAGATCAGGACGACAGTTTAATCGGTTTTCAGCTTACGGAAAGATATACGAGGTTTGAGAAGGAGAAAGAGAAATTTACAAATACAAAAGCAATTATAGGCTCAGGTATGAATCCAGGTGTTGTGCAATGGATGGTTGTCGAACTTATGAAGGAACGTCCAAATGAAAAACCAAAAGCATGCTATATAGTAGAACATGATACTTCATTTTTGAATGATGAAGCACTGATAAAGCCTCATACACTTTATGCTTCATGGGCAGTAGAGCGATTTCTAGATGAAGCGATATGGAGTTATCCGATGTATATGAGTCATCATCGTCCCCTTTACTTTTATGAAGATGTATATGCTTCAGAGTATAAAGTAAAGTTAGGAGAGAAAGAGTTCCATGGTTGTTTAATGCCACATGAGGAAGTTTTAATTTTAGGGAAAAACTTCAATATGGAAGTAGGCTTTCTGTACCGAATTAATGAGTATACGACCAATGTAATTAGACAGAACTTAGACCAAGTAGAAGATTTATGGAATTGGAATCGTAAAGTATTTAATCCAGCGGAAGAAGAGATTGCAGGGGAGGACCTGGTTGGTGTGCTACTCGTTTATGAAAATAGCGAGACGTATATGTACAATGTAATGAATAGTAGCCAAGTTTTTCATAAATATAAAACGAATGCCACTTACTTTCAAGTAGGGTGCGGGATTTATGCAGGCCTGTGCAGCTTATTATTAGATCGCTTTGGACAAGGTGCTTACTATGTCGAGGAATTATTATTAAATACAGAAAGTAAGTACGGTGAATATTTAAATTTATATATGAATAATTTTGTAATAGGACATAATAATTTTACGGATGGCCTGCTACATGATCGGGTAAGATGGATATAAGTTATAGCGAAAAGGAAGGAGAGATCTCCTTCCTTTTCGTATGATAAGGTTATATATTGCCCTGAAAGCAATTTCATACTTATAATTTAATGAGATAATCTGTAAAGTTTTTGTATGGATCATGAGGAGTATTTATATGAACAAATTTAAAAGCTTGATATATGAGGAAAGAGAAGCTTTAAAAGTATTTGTATTATTATTCTATATTATATTTTTTTTATATGACGTTATTTATTATTTTGTGTATCCAGCCATGGACATTAACGGGGCAAGGATAGGATGGCCTGAAGGTGGAATGGGGATAGGTTTGTATATATTAGTAATATCTTTATTTCCTATTTCGATATACCTTCAAAAAAAGGGTTATGTATATTTCGTAAAATATTTGTTTTTAATTGGGTATATGTTTATTGATCTTATTAATAATCTAATGATTTATTTAAACAGTGATCGTGTTTTTGAAAATGGGAATATGGTTGAAATATTTTTAATTTTATTTGCACCGATATTTGTGAATAGAAAATATTTTTATTTAGTTTCTTTTAGCGTAATTGGAAAGTATGTATTTTTCACGTTACTATTACAAGATGAAAAAGTTGTAATCCCGCTTGTTTTATGTGTATTCTTTTTTATTATTTCGCATTCTTTGTTAAAACGATTTCAGTCGTATGTAAGAACAGTTGTTGAGATGATGAACAATATAAAGGAGACAGAAAATCTTGCTGTAATTGGGACTATGTCTACAACAATCGCACATGAAATTCGAAATCCATTAACAGCTTTAAAAGGATTTACACAAATGCAAAAAGAAAGAAACCCTGCAGATATGATGAGCTACGATATTATGTTACAAGAAATTGAAAGAATTAACGGGTTTGTTAGTGAATTGATGTTATTAGGAAAACCGAAACCAACGAATTATGAATGGTGTAATATACAGGAAATCCTTTTATATGTTGTACAGCTAATGGAAAGTTATGCAGCGCAATATAGAGTGAGATTTCATTTGCAAGTAGATGGGAATCTACCTGTTATAAATGGTGATGATAAACAATTAAAACAAGTGTTATTAAATGTTATTAAAAATGGAATAGAATCAATGCCAGAAGGTGGAGATATTCATATCCGTGCATATCAAAAAACGGAAGGGCAGTTGTGCATGTCTGTTGAAGACCAAGGCTTTGGTATAGAGAAGGAGAAGCTAGAGAAGATTGGAAAGGCTTTTTATACAACAAAAGAGAATGGTACGGGACTTGGGCTAATGATTACATATAAAATTATTAAGGAACATCAAGGAAGTATCGCGATTCAAAGTAGCGTGGGACTAGGAACGAAAGTGGAAATTTCTTTACCGACAGTATAATGTGATAGGAGAGAATATTTTTCAGAAAAGTGTTCTTGTTGTGTAAATATAAACATTTTATAAAATGTTTCAAGAAGGGTTTTTTTTATAAAATACTTCGTTTATAATGGAAGAAAATATCGACATGAGATTTGTTATTCATGTAACGGTTCGGTAGTGTTAGGAAAAGAAGGGGTGCACGCGCATCCTTTTTTCTATGCAGATATTATGAAAGAGGTGGTATGATGGAATTAACATTAAATTCGACTGTATGTTTACACACGATTCAATTTAGAAAAGAGCAAAAGAATTATATTGTAAAAGATACAATTACAGGAGAAAAATATGAAATGCCGCCACTTTGGATTGATGCATTGGCAATGATGCGTGACGGTTTTTTATTGGGAGAAATTGAGGAAAAATTAAAAGAAGAGTATCCAGAAGAAGAAATAAATATGTTAGCATTTACGAGGCAACTGTTAGAGCTAGAGCTTGTCGGAATGGTAGATGGGGAAGAAATAGCTTGTACAAAGAAAAGAGAGAAAGATTATTTAGCTTGGTTACGTCCTCGTGTTGAGCAATTCTTTCTTAGTTTAAATAAAAAAAATAGAAGCAAAGGTCAATGATGATCTTTGCTTTTTTTGTATAGTTTGTTTAAAAAATTACAGCGAATGCCCTTGCAAAAGCACCATCGCTATCTTTAATTTTTAAAGGTGCCGCTGAGAAAAAGAAACGTTTCGTGTGAATGGCATCTAAGTTTGTTAAGTTTTCAATTAAATAAATATTATTCCCAAGTAGTATGTGATGAATTGGTGATGTTTCTGTCGTTACCTCATCAGGAGAAATGAAATCTAGGCCGACCGATTTTACTTTTAATTGAACTAATTCCTCAGCTAATTCTTCAGAAAGATAAAAAGCTTCTTGCTCATACGCCTCTGTATTCCACTTAGTAGATAGATTGGAATGGAAAATAACAATATCTCCTTCTTTTATGTCAGCATTGTGCAATACTTCTTTAGGTAGTTTTCGTTCTTGTACATGAGTTACATCAATAAGAACCGCTTCGCCTACAAATTGATCTAGGGGTAATTGATCAATAGTCGTTGCGCCTGAAATGAAATGAGCAGGAGCATCACAATGCGTGCCAACATGAACGACAGAATGAAAATCTGTAACTTGATAGCCTGTCTCTTCAACGCTTGTAATGGCCCCTAAATTGATTTTTGGTGTTCCAGGGAATTGGGACATATTGTTTTCAAATGTTTGTGATAGGTCAATTACTTTCACTTTATATACCTCCAATATATGTTTTGAAATAAAAAAACTCACCTTTCGTAATCAAGAAAGATGAGTTTTGCACACAATAGTTACGTTTTATCTTTCAAAATGCAATGCATTTTGCAGGAATTAGCACCTATTCAGTTTGTATAAACTGAGGTTGCTGGGCGTCAAAGGGCCGGTCCCTCTGCCTCTCTTGATAAAGACATATTTAATTTTAGTTCTGAATATTCATTGTATTTAAATTGTAATTCATTTCCTTTTTTCGTGCAATACAAAATAGGTATTCACCCAAATAAAGCTGCTCGCATATTGTAGCTTATGTAAATAGAATGCTGCGAAGGAGTGAGTGCAGTGACAGGGACTGTATTGAATTATTATGCTGGTGGAAATACAGCTAGAGGATTTCATAATTTATATGATGAGAATTTAAAAGGGTTAGACAGATTATTTATTTTAAAGGGTGGCCCTGGAACGGGGAAATCTTCTTTAATTAAGGCAATAGGTCGTGAATGGGTTGAAAAAGGATATGATATTGAATTTTTACATTGTTCTTCCGATAATAAATCGGTTGATGGTGTAATTATCCCGAAGTTAAAAGTAGGAATTGTTGATGGAACATCTCCGCATGTTATTGAGCCGAAAATGCCAGGAGTTGTTGAGGAGTATATCAATTTAGGGGTTGCTTGGGACTCAGATAAATTAAGAAAGCAGAAGGTGGAAATTGAACGATTTGTTTCAGAGGCAAGCAAAGCTTTTCAAGCTGCTTACGCTTGTTTTCACGAGGCGCTAATTATACATGATGAGTGGGAGAAAATATATATTAATAATATTGATTTTAATAAAGCAAATGAACTAACTGATCAGCTGATTGAGAAGCTTTTTACGGATAAAGGAGGGAAACAATCGCTTGTGAAACATCGTTTTTTAGGAGCAGCTACCCCAAAAGGAGCAGTTGATTTTGTTCCTAATTTAACAGAAGGATTACCACATCGTTATTTTATAAAAGGGCGCCCAGGCTCTGGGAAATCAACTATGCTCAAAAAATTAGCTAAGGCAGCAGAAGAAAAAGGCTTTGCGGTTGAAGTATATCATTGTGGATTTGATCCAAATAGTCTTGATATGGTTATCGTAAGAGAGTTAGGGTTTGCAATTTTTGATAGTACCGCACCACATGAATATTTTCCAAGCCGTGAAGGTGATGAAATTATAGATATGTATGCCCTAATCGTGAAACCAGGGACAGATGAGAAGTATGCGACAGAAATTCGCGACGTGTCAATTCAATATAAAGCGAAAATGAATGAGGCGATGTCTTTCTTAGCGAAAGCGAAATCAGTTCGTGATAAATTAGAACGAATTTATATTGCGGCTATGGATTTTTCAAAAGTAGATGCATATAAAGAGGAGATTCAAAAAGAGTTTGAACGAATTGCGGTTAGTGTAACAGAAAAGAACAAGTAAAAAATAAGGGATTTTGGCAGGCTGTCGGGAATTTTCTGACAGCTATTTTAGTATGTAGTAAACTTAGTAATATATTTGTCGAATTTCCAAGGAAATAATCAAAAAATGGAGAGGGTATGAAATGAGAGAGAAAATTAAAGCGGAGTTAGCAAGAATTGAAAAAGAGAATGATGTAAAAATCTTATTTGCAGTGGAATCAGGAAGTCGTGCTTGGGGATTTCCATCGAAAGATAGCGATTATGATGTTAGATTTGTTTATATGCATCCGGTAGAGTGGTATTTATCAATTCATGATAAACGAGATGTAATTGAGTATCCAATTAGTGATGATTTAGATATAAGTGGATGGGATATTAAAAAGGCGTTACAACTATTTGCAAAATCAAACCCAGCTTTACTTGAATGGATTCGATCACCGATTTTTTATTCGAAAAACACTCATTTTCCAGAACAACTTCAGCAAATGAGTGATAAGCATTTTGACCCAAAAGCAACGATATATCATTACTTACATATGGCTTCAAAAAATTATCGTGAATTTTTACAAGGCGAGAATGTAAAATTGAAAAAGTACTTTTATGTATTGCGTCCTATTTTAGCTTGTAAGTGGTTAGAGGAGAAAACAACTTTGCCTCCCGTAGAATTCGATCGATTGATTACAGAATTATCATTAGAACGTAGCGTATTAGATGAAATTGAACAGTTATTAATAAAGAAAAAGGCAGGTACTGAATTAGATATTGGATTAAAAATTGAGATTTTGAATCAATTTTTACAAGAACAAATTCATTACTATCAGCAATATGTAAAAGGAATTGAAAAGGGATCAGGGATTGATATTGAGAGTTTGAATACATTGTTTCGAGATATGTTGTTTGCAGGATATGAAAAAGAGCACAAGTGAGTTTGTGCTCTTTTTTATTTTGTAGGAATAAAGAAAACAGATATAGCTGCGATGAGACCTGCGAATGAGAATAAGTAAAAATTCCATGCTAAGTCATATTGCATTGTCTACTCATTATCAACTCGTTTTAACGGTTGATCTGCTGGACCTTCTATAACATCACCCTCAATTGAAAAGCGGGAACCGTGGCAAGGACAGTCCCAAGTACAATCACCATTATTCCATTCAACCTCGCAGCCAAGATGTGTACAAGTTGTATCGACAATATGTAATTTTCCATCTTTGTCCTTATAAGCACCTGCTCGTTTCCCATTAACATGTACGACAGATCCTTCACCAACCTCGAGATCTTCTGGTTTACGTAATGCGGTCTCGATCTTTCCTTCAATTAAATGTTTCGCAACATCAATGTTCTGGGAGAGGAACGTTTTTATATCTGGATTTGCATGGAAGCGTGATGGTGCATACAGTTCTTTATATGGACTGTGTACTTTTAGAATGGAATCCTTCAGTAAATGAGCGGCAGCAGTTCCAGTTGTCATTCCCCATTTACGATATCCAGTTGCAACAAATATATTTGGATTGCTCTCGTTAATATGTCCAATATAAGGGAGCTTATCTAGCGTGATTAAGTCTTGTGCTGACCATCTATAAGGAACTTCATCTACTCCAAACGTTGCTTCCGCAAAAGAATACAGTGCTTCGTAATGAAGCATTGTGTTTATTCCTTGTCCTGTTTTATGACTTTCTCCGCCAATTAAAATTAATTTTTCCCCATTGTTTGTTGTATAGCGCAAAGAGCGTTTTGGGTCATCAATACTTAAATACATGCCACCTGGATAATCCGTTTTTGCTTTGATTGCAAGAGCATAAGATCGTTCAGCATACATTCGTGTAAAGAAAAAGCTATTCGCATCATAAAAAGGAAAATGTGAACAAGAGACAACATATTCACAAGTGATGCGATGTCCGCCCTTTGTAATGACTTGTGGATAATCCCCCTTTTCTACATCAATAGCGGTTGTTTGTTCATAAACTTTGCCGCCCATCTCCACAAACTTTTCTAGAAGTGTTTTCAAATAAAGAAGGGGATGGAATTGTGCTTGGTTTTTCATGACAAGTGCAGATTGTACGGGAATCGGAATCGATAGGGATTGAACATAGTCACAAGGTATATTTAATTTTTGATAGGCTTCATATTCTTTTGATAAATTTCTTAATCCATTATCAGTAGTTGTATATAAATATGAATCTTCATTTGAGAAATGACAGTCGATTTTATATGTTTGCACCGTTTCATTTATGAATTGTAGAGCATGATTATTTGATTCATAGTAAAGCCTTGCTTTTTCCAAACCGAAATGATTGATTAATTCATCATAAATAAGATCATGTTGAGCTGTCACCTTTGCTGTTGTATGCCCAGTTGTTCCGTTTAAAATAAGACCAGAATCAATTAAAACAACATCGATGCCTTCTTTCGCAAGTAAATAGGCAGTAGTAATACCTGTAATACCAGCACCGATAACAGCGACTTTCGTCTTTATATTTTCGGATAAAGGGGGAAAAGCAGGGATTTGAGTAGATTTAATCCAATAAGATAATGGGAATTGTGGAAATGTATCGCTTGTCATTATAGAAACCTCCCGATTTTAGAACAATTTTCCTTTTAATATTTCCATATGATATGAAATTCATGTGTGTTGTTTTAGAAGGTGTCTATTTTTATTAAAAGAAAGATAAAATTATTTTAGTATAATTCTTTAATGTCATCGGTATGAAGAGGTAGGAGTTGTGTAAAGCTAGATTCAGGTGAGTTTATTTGTTGTTTACATAGAGAGTTCTTGAATAAGATAGAGTCTATAGTATGTCAGTGTATGTACATGCATAATGGATGAAACCTTATAAAGTCTATGTTTTTTCTTTAGTGAAATAAAGTATGATTATAAAAATATAACCAACTTTTATTACTAGGTCATAAAAGTTGTTGACAATATAGAAATTCTATTGATATGATTCATCATGTGGAAAGGTTGATAGAGAGTAAAAAGAGAAATGTTTTTCATTGATAATAAAAGCGGAAAAATAAGTGACGATAGAGTGAGTATATTTTCCTTATACATAGATGCTTTTTAATCACCTAGTAAAATCAATCTGGAAGCAAGAATTGATATATGTAAGTTGCGCAAGACGCGGCATAAGAAAGGGGCAAAAGGATGAAGGAGCTTCATACGTTTGGGTGGTATGCAGCACGTGTATCACCACATTTGCCGAAAAAAGCATTTAAACCAGTTCCTACTCGTTTATTTGGTGGACTGGCTTATTTGCTTGTGGCATTGGCGGGGTTAATATCGATTGGTGTATTTGAATTGAATGTGTGGGCGAATCTAGGAATTGCGATTGTTCTTGGATTATGTTTTGCTTCACTTGGGTTTTTAGGGCACGAAATTTTACATGGAACTGTTGTAAGAAAAGCTTGGCTTCGTGATTTCTTAGGCGCGATTGCATTTATGCCATTATCAACAGGTCCTAAACTTTGGAGAAAGTGGCATAATGCAACGCATCACGTTCATACACAACATGAAGAGAATGATCCAGATGCATGGCCTACACTTGAGAAGCTTAAGAAGAGTAAGTTTTTGAGCTGGGTATATCGTATGCCTCTTCATGTACGTTCATTCTTTAGTTTTCTGTCATTAACTATTCAATTTACATTGCATTCGACTCGAATGTTCTTTCATTTTATAAAAGAATTTAAGTCATCCAATCAAAAATCTGTATGGCTTCAACTTCTTTTGCCTTGGACAGTTTGGATTAGTTTATTGTTTATTATGGGACCAGCAAAATGGTTATTTGCATATGTGATTCCGTTGTTAATTGCTAACTTTATTGTAATGGCATATATCGCAACAAATCACCGCTTAAATCCAATTGTTCCAGTAAATGATCCGTTAGCAAACTGTCTGTCAGTAACAGTGCCGCGCTGGGTAGACGTTTTACATTTCAATTTCTCATATCATACAGAACACCATTTGTTCCCTGCTATGAGCTCTAAATACTATCCGTTAGTAAAAGAGAAAATTAAAGAAATGTGGCCGGAACGCTATCATGAGATGCCAATGACAAAAGCTTTGGCAGCGCTATGGAATACACCACGTGTGTATTATCAAGGAAGTGAATTAGTGGATCCGCATAGAGAGCATTTCTATGGTTCTTTAGGAAATGGACTAGATCCTCATAATATTTCATATCGTGAGGAACATATAGAGGAAGAAGAGAGTATTAAAAAAGTAAATCAGTAAAAATTGATATATTTTGCATTGAAAAAGCAAGCCATCTCAGGCTTGCTTTTTCTTATAAAGAGACTTCTTTTTTATTCTTTCTATGGACTTGACCGGAGTTAGTTTCTTTTCGTTGTAGGCGTTTTTCCAAAAGGTTAACAAGATAAGTGAATAGGAGAACAAGCACGAGATAATATAAACCAACGATTATGTATGTATCTAATTGTTGGAAGTTACCTGCAGCAATAGATAAACTAGATCCCCATAATTCGGACATTCCTACATATGCAACGAGCGAAGAATCCTTTAATCCAATAATAAACTGATTTCCTAAAGGAGGAAGGGATTGTCGAAATGCTTGCGGTAATATAATACGGCGCATCGCTAAAGGATAAGGCATACCTAGAGAGCGAGCAGCTTCTAATTGTCCACGGTCGACAGATTGAATGGATCCGCGGAAAATTTCAGTAATATATGCACCGTTATGGATTGCTAAAGCAATTGCCCCTGCCCAAAAAGGAGTGAAGACAATAATCGATGTAATACCGAAATAGAGAATGGCAATTTGAACAATTAAAGGTGTACCACGAATAATGGCGATATATACATGAGCAATACTATTTAAAACCTTATTGTTAGAGATTCGAAAAAAGGCGAATAGTAATCCAATTAGTGAACCGAGTACTAGGGATGTTAGTGTTAATTGTAATGTGACAATAGTAGCCTTTAAGAGTGTGGGATAAGTAGACATAAAAATTTCAAACATATGTGTCACCTCATATTGTATGGATTTTGGTAGGGAATGAAATACCCCACATAAAAAGTGGGGCATAATGTATGAAACATTTGAAGGGCTAAATTATTTTGTTTTTGCCTCTTCACCGAGAATATTACGCCCAAACCATTTTTTACTGATTTTTTCATACGTACCATCTTTAATGATTTCATCTAAAGCTTTATTTACTTTCTCAACCATTTCTTTATTATCTTTACGAATAGCAATTCCCATTTCATCAAGATTTAATGGTTTTCCAGCTTCTTTTATATTTGATTTCCCTTCTTTGATCATGCGTAAACCGACCATTTGATCAGTGATTACTGCGT
The DNA here is from genome assembly GCF_044324725.1 of Bacillus sp. 3G2. Lineage (NCBI taxonomy): Bacteria > Bacillati > Bacillota > Bacilli > Caryophanales > Bacillaceae > Bacillus > Bacillus sp. 3G2. Next base: position 410,549 of record NZ_CP172246.1, read on the forward strand.
CAATACGTCCAGGCTCTAAGTCCATAAGTGCAGTAATATCGCTGTCATATTCTGTGATTTGATCAGTATGTTTTGCAACAAGGTCTTTAAAGGTACTAGCTTTTACAACACCAATTTTCTTACCTTTCAAATCTTCTGGAGAGGAGATAGATGTATTCTTTTTAGCCACAAAAATTTGGGCACCAGAACGATAATAAGGATTTGAGAAATTAACAGCTTTTAAGCGTTCTTCTGTAATTGCCATACTGCCCAATATAGCATCATATTTTTTCGATTGTAGACCTTGAATTAGCGTTTCCCACGGATTTGTAATAGGAGTGGGTTTCATATTCATTTTTTTCGCAAGTGCCTCACCAATTTCCACATCAAAACCGGCAAGCTTTCCGTCATTTTCTTTATAGTTAAAAGGTTTATATAAGCCACTCATCGCATAACGGAATTCTTTTTCACCATTTGAAGAAGTAGTAGCGCTTTCCTTACTACAGGCTCCTAGTATGAAGGATGTACATAATGTAATACTCGCAACAATGGTTAATAGTTTTCTTTTCATAAAACCCCTCCTATATATTGATCATACGGATGGTTTTAAGTATGTTATTGAGTTGTGCACCGTATGAATGTATTTCTTTTCGTTTGAAACAGAAGCTACATTATAAAACGTTGCGTAAAAATTGTTTTGCTCGTTCATGTGATGGAGCGGAAAAGAATTGCGCTGGCGGAGCGTCCTCTACAATTTTTCCATCATCCATAAAAATGACGCGATCAGCTACATCTCTCGCAAAATTCATTTCATGAGTAACGATAACCATGGTCATTCCTTCTTCAGCAAGTTCTTTCATAACCTGCAATACTTCTCCAACAAGTTCAGGATCTAAGGCTGAGGTAGGTTCATCAAATAGCATAATTTTAGGGTTCATAGCAAGAGCTCGTGCTATGGCAATGCGCTGTTTTTGACCACCTGACAGGAGGTGGGGCGTTACATCTGCTTTATCTTGTAGGCCGACTTTTTCCAATAGCTGATTTCCGATTTCCTTTGCGTTTGCTGCTTCTAATTTTTTTACATGAATAGGTGCTTCTATGATGTTTTCTAGTGAGGTCATATGGGGAAAGAGGTTAAAGTGCTGAAAAACCATACCGACATTTTCGCGGACTTTGTTTAAATTTGAATGCTTAGGATCAATTTGTTCCCCTTGTAAGTGAATTTCACCTTCATCGTACATTTCTAAAAAGTTCAGACAGCGAAGTAATGTACTTTTACCGGAACCACTGGCACCAATTAAAACAACAACTTCTTTTTCTTTTACTTCTAAATCAATTCCTTTTAAAACATCAAGTGAGCCGAATGATTTTACTAGATTTCGAACCTGAATCATACAAAACCCCCAGTCAAAAATATATTTTGCAAATGTTGCCCCTTATTTCTGTTATTAGCCACAAATTGTCAGAATCCTTCATTTTTTTTCGGAGGACAGTTCTTATATAAAAAAATCTGAATGTATAATTAAAATAGAAAGACTACCTAAATTAGGTAGTCTTTCCAATGCTTACAAATTTTTAATTTTAAATTGAGTTGCGAACGCTTCTAATTCTTCAACAAGTTTTTGCATTTGAAGAGACATATTTGTAATATCCTGTATTGATAACGACTGGGCTTGTGAAGATTGAGATGTATAATTAGTCTCCGAAACTATATTTTGTGAAATTGAAGAGATATTAATAAGTGCGCTATTTATTTCTTCTGAGCTTGCTGACATTTCTTCTGCACTTGCTGTTATATCTTGTATTTGATCTGTAACCTCATTAATATGATTCACGATATTATGGAATGCTAATTTTGCATTTTGAACGGCATGAATGCCTTCTTGAATTTCTTGTTGTCCTTTCCCCATAACGTTGACGACATCTTTTGTATCATTTTGTACGAGTAAGTTTAGTTTTGTTATATCTGTAGCTGCTTGTTTTGATTGTTCAGCAAGCTTACGAACTTCTTCAGACACAACTGCAAATCCTTTTCCATGTTCACCCGCGCGAGCAGATTCAATGGCAGCGTTTAAAGATAACAGATTTGTTTGTTCAGAAATATAAGTAATAGTTTGTAATGCTTTATCGATATCTTGTGTACGGACAACTAATTGATCTACCATTTTATATATTTCATCCATGACGGTATGGATAGTTGTCATTTGAGAAATGGATTTCTCAATGATTTCGCTTCCTACATTTGCCTTATCAGAAGTAGAAATAGCTAAGTTTGAAATCGTTGTAGAAGATTCAGCTATGCTTTGCACGCCATTTGCTATTTCATCCATAGCTGTAGAACTATCTTTAATATTCGCAGACTGATCATTAATATGGTGAGACAACTGCTTCATTGTATTTGCAATGTTATCCATAGTGGAAGAGGAAACGGTTGCTGTTTCAACAATGTGGTTTGTAGAGCCTTTTATTTTTGCACTTGTTTGAATCACATTGTTAATAATTTGCTGTAAATTTAATATCATTTGATCAAAACTATTAAACATATGACCAAATTCATGACGATATTGTTTTGGTACAGCGACGGTTAAATCACCTTTTCCAGCTGTATTCATTATGTTTCGTAATGAATTGATTGGATTGATAATAGATTTAGCAGTAAATAAGGAGATAAGAATGCAAAGAACTAAACATGCAATGAATAAAATAATTGTTATGCTTATCACTTGCTTATAAGAGTGTTGACTTTCGTTATACAGACTTTCAGCTAACTTTTCGTTATAATCACTAAGGTTTTTTAAAGCGTCTACTGTAGCTGATAAATTAGGTTCAACTGTAGTTAGGTAAAATGAATATGCTTGATTAAGCTTATTCTCTTTAATGAGATCAAGCATTTGAGTACGATGCTTTTCATAGTTTTCTAGCTTTTCTTTATATTGGTTGAGGAGCTTTTTTTCTTCTCCTGTTACATATGTATTTTCGTATTGAGCTCGTAATTTTTCGGTTTCTTTATTTGTATCATTTAATTTATTTAAAATTGTAGTACGCCGATTTTCATCTTCCGTAATAATGAGTTCCTTTACATAACTAAACTCTTGATACATGCTGCTCTCAATAGAGCCTAGCCATTTAATAGGTTGTAGACGATCCACATATACTGTTTGAAGCTGTTTGTGCATTTGTTGTAAATTTATATAATTTACAACATTAATAATTAGTATGGAAAGAATGGGTACTGCCACTAACAATATCAATCTGTTTATAACGTTTAAACGATCTAAAATTTTTAACATAGAATCACCTAACCTTACATTATTTAGTTGAATATATAATTGGCATCCAAATAAAAGTATACATTATTTTTATTTATATACAGAAAAAGTAATGTAATGAATATGTAAATAAAAAAATAAAAATCGATATATCTTTCTATAAGGAAAATATGGATAATAATATATAGATAGTATGTATATTACTTATGAGGAGGAATGAGAAATGGAAAAGGAGAAGAAAACTTTTTCCTTTGGTTTACGTACACAACTTATGCTATTTACTACAGTTTTAGCTTTTATTACATATTCAACAAGCATATTTTTTATTTACGTGATATACGATTATTTTCAAAGTTATGTAAGTCAAACTGTTTATAATATTATCGTTATGTTATTAGGTGTAGTATGGTCTGGAATTTTAGCGTATGGAGCAGCAATCTTTTTAATTAAACCACTTCGAAAGTTGGAGGAGGCTGCACGGAAGGCAGCCGATGGCGATATTCGTGAAGATGTTCCGTTACCAAAAACAGATGATGAGATTAAATCTTTAAGTGTTGCATTTAATATGATGCTAGGGAACTTAAGAAGTATGGTAAAAAATATTGATACTACATTTTCGTATACAAATAATCAAGTTCAGCAAATTAGAAGGCAAACAGGGGAAGCAACAAAGCAAGCACGAGGTGTGTCTGAAACCCTTACAGAGATTTCTTCTGGTGCTGAGCAATCAGCAGCTTCCATTCAGGCGATTGTTTCGGCTGTTGATACAACAACTTCCATTGCGAGTGAAGTAGAAGAAAAAGCAAAACAGTCTGATGAGTTGTCTTTAGAAATGGTTCAAGCTTTGGGGCAAAGTACACGAGTCTTTACTTCTTTAATTCAAGGTATTCAAACATTGGCAAAAGAAAATGAAAATTCGATGCAAAATGTACAGAAGTTAGAAGAACGAATGAAACAAGTGGAACATATTGTTTCTGTTGTGAGTGAGATTGCTAGTCAAACGAATTTATTAGCACTGAATGCTTCTATTGAAGCAGCTCGTGCTGGAGAGCACGGAAGGGGCTTTGCAGTTGTAGCTGAAGAAGTACGTAAGCTTGCTGATGAAAGCGATCATTCTGCAAGAAATATTTCGCAGTTATTACGGAATATGCAAGAGGAAGTGCAACAAGTCGCATTGAAAATGACAGAGCAAGTGAAAACAGCTAAAGAAGAGGCAAAACGTGGGGAAGCTACTGAATTAATTTTAAAAGAAATGTCATCAAGTATTATGGAAGTTGCCGATGCAACGAAGCAGATTAGTAGCTATATGAACGAACAAGTTAGTCACATTCATCAAACAGGAGCACAGACGAAGGCTGTAGCAGCAATTGCTGAGGAAACATCAGCGGGTTCACAAGAAGTGGCACGTGTGACGTTGCAACAATCAAAAAATATGGTACTAATCGATCAATTACTAAAGGATTTAGAGAAGCAAGCAGCGGATTTGAAACAAACAATTGAACGATTTTCAATGTAAAAAGGAAGAACAGCATTCTGTTCTTCCTTTTTTACGTATGAAAAGGAGGGATACTTTGTTGAAAATGAAAAACATTGCACGGATCATATATGGTTTTCACTTTACGCAATCTTTGAAAGTTAGGGCCATAATAACTAGTTTGCCAATTTTTAATGTCGATATCGGGCCAATTGACATAGTCACCTAGTGTATAAGGATCTAAGCTTTCTCGTAAATCTTTAACCCAGCGTATATTACGATTTTCTTCATCATCGCATTTCCAAGAGGTAATGTATTCTTGCGCAATAATTGCTTTACGATGAAAATAAGCTGTTTCAGTAGGAGGAATATTTTCAACAGCACCTACGAGGGATTGGTGCCAAATACTGGCATCTTTATTTGGAGCGTGAGAAAGAAAATGTTGCATGATTTGAATGCCTTTAAGAGGGATAGGTTTATATACGTAGGAACCAGAACGCTTAAAGTTTTCAGGAATATTACCGCTATTAAAGAATCGAACAGCCTTTATATACGGAACTTCATCTATAAAAAGTGAGGGGTTACCAGTTTCAAGAAGAGGAGATAATAAGGAATGGAGTTCAGAGGGAGGGCCAACAAACTCACCTTTTACTTCAATTTTATTTCGTTGCTTTGCGAATAATTCAATTGATGAAGTGAGACGTTCGTCTATATAAGGCGCCCAATTTTGCCAAGCTTGAAATGCAGCGATAAAATCTTCCCATTCCCATGTAATTGAGAAGATTGATACATTCTTTATAGGATGTACTCGAAAAGTTAAAGAAGTAACAATTCCGAAGTTTCCACCACCACCACCGCGGCATGCCCAAAACAAGTTATGATTTTCATGTTCGTTTGCGCGAATGATTTTTGCTCCAAATTTACCGCACGCTTGTACCATTTCAACTTCTACTAATTGATCACATGTTAATCCAAATAAGCGTGAAAGCATACCGATGCCACCGCCAAGGCCTAATCCAACAATTCCAACGCTTGCACTTGTACCAGCTGGTATTGTCACACCATAATTCCAAAGCTCTTTATAAACAGTGCCAAGATTTGCACCAGCTTCAATTGTTGCTGTTAATGTATCTGTATTAACAGTAATGCGATGCATTTCACTCACATCAATAATAAGTCCTCTATTTAAAAGAGAAAAATTTTCATAGCTATGACGGCCGCTTCTTAAGCGAAATGGTACATGACGTTCGCGTGCCCATTTTAAGGCGTTGCACACATCATTTTTATTTTTGCAAAAAACAATAATACAAGGGAGTTTTGGAATACTTAAATTTAAATTCATTCGGGCTACGTCATAGTCAGGATCAGAGGGAACAACGATACGACCTGTTAATTTTGTTTGTCTCAATTTATCACTCCTTTCTAAAAATAAGCAGTGCTTTTTATTAATATATGAAAAGCGTATGTAACGTGCGTGGACAAGAGCAGGTGAGGAATGAGATTTGCTTTTGTGAGAAATAAATAAAGCATAAGAATAAGGAATCTACATAGAGTTCAATGAAAACAGTTGCAAACTATTCATATTTTGTTATGATAGTGTTACGAAAACGTTTGCATAAATTTTTCCGATGGGATGCAAAAGGAGAGAATGACTATGAATAAGACATGGTGGAAAGAAGCGGTTGCTTATCAAATTTACCCACGTAGCTTTATGGATTCAAATGGTGATGGTATTGGAGATTTACAAGGTATTATTGCGAAACTAGATTATTTAAAAGATTTAGGTATAGATGTAATTTGGATTTGTCCAATGTATAAGTCACCTAATGATGATAATGGCTATGACATTAGTGATTATCAAGATATCATGGATGAGTTTGGTACGATGGAAGACTTTGATGCTTTACTAGATGAAGTTCATAAGCGTGATATGAAGCTTATTATTGATTTAGTTATTAATCATACAAGTGATGAACATCCGTGGTTTATTGAGTCCCGTTCATCTAAAGACAATCCGAAGCGTGATTGGTATATTTGGCACGATGGTAAAGATGGTGCGGAACCAAACAACTGGGAAAGTATTTTTAATGGTTCGGCATGGGAATATGATGAAGGAACAGGACAATATTATTTACACTTATTCTCACGTAAACAACCAGATTTAAACTGGGAGAATAAAGAAGTTCGTGAAGTGTTATACGATACAGTTAATTGGTGGCTTGATAAAGGAATTGATGGTTTCCGAGTGGATGCAATTAGCCATATTAAAAAAGAAGATGGCTTCAAAGATATGCCAAATCCAAAAGAATTAAAGTATGTACCATCTTTTGATAAACATATGAATGTGGATGGAATTCAACCTTTATTAGAAGAGTTAAAAGAAAATACGTTTTCTAAGTATGATATTATGACTGTTGGTGAAGCGAATGGCGTTAAGATTGAAGATGCTGAGCTTTGGGTTGGAGAAGAGCAAGGTAAGTTCAATATGGTATTCCAATTCGAGCATTTAAGTTTATGGGATGCAGAGAAGAAGAAAGATCTTGATGTTGTAGGATTGAAAAAGGTATTAACGAAATGGCAAAAAGGGTTAGAAAATAAAGGATGGAATGCTTTATATATTGAGAATCATGATAAGCCACGTATCGTTTCAACTTGGGGAGATGATAAACAATATTGGCGTGAAAGTGCAACAGCTCTTGGAGCAATGTATTTCTTTATGCACGGTACACCGTTTATTTATCAAGGACAAGAAATTGGGATGACGAATGTTCAATTCCCAAATATTGAAGATTACGATGATGTAGCAATTAAAAATTTATATCGCGAGAAAATTGCAGAAGGTGTATCACATCAAGATATGATGGAGATTATATGGGCTTCTTGCCGCGATAATTCACGTACACCTATGCAGTGGAATGATGAGATGAATGCTGGTTTTACAACAAGTGCACCTTGGTTTGGTATGAATCCAAACTACAAAGAAATTAATGTTGAAAAGCAAAAGAATGAAGAAAACTCTATTTTCAATTTCTATAAAAAAATGATTGCTTTGAAAAAAGAGCACGATGTACTGAATTACGGTACGTACGATTTACTTCTAGAAGACGATTCGCAAATTTATGCATATACTCGTACATTAAACGATGAAAAAGTCGTTGTAATTAGCAATATCTCAAAAGAGGAAGCTGTGTATAATGAGGGTTCATTTGCACTAGAACGCAAACGTTTGCTTTTAAATAACTATAAAGTTGCGGAAAATGAACGAGTAACTTCAATCACGTTAAAGCCTTATGAAACAAGGGTTTATCGCATTTCATAATAAAAAAGGATGCTCTTAGAGCATCTTTTTTTATGAAAAAAAATAAATTTCTATTGCAAAGTGAAAACGCTTTTATTAAAATAGATTTATGAAAACGGTTGCGTAAAGATAAAAATAAAGTAACATAAGGAATCGTTTTCATAATAGAAACAGAAATTATAATTTAAATCATTATGTTGTTATAAATAAAGGGGAGGAAGAACAGATGAAAATTACGTCTTTTGATTTTTGGCAAAAGTTCGGGAAAGCATTATTAGTTGTTGTAGCTGTAATGCCAGCAGCTGGTTTAATGATTTCTATCGGTAAGTTAATTGGGATGTCTGCTGGGGATATTAACGCAGTTCATACAATCGCTCGCGTAATGGAAGACATCGGTTGGGCAATTATTACAAATCTACACATCTTATTCGCAGTAGCAATTGGGGGATCTTGGGCGAAAGATCGCGCAGGTGGTGCATTTGCAGCGCTATTAGCATTCGTCTTAACGAACAGAATTACAGGAGCTATATTTGGCGTAAACGCTGAAATGTTAGCGGATTCAAAAGCGAAAGTTTCTTCAGTATTAGCAGGAGATTTAATTGTAAAAGATTACTTTACTTCTGTACTTGGTGCACCAGCATTAAACATGGGAGTTTTCGTAGGGATTATCACAGGTTTCTTAGGAGCTACTCTATATAACAAATATTATAACTATAACAAACTGCCACAGGCATTAGCGTTCTTTAACGGAAAACGATTTGTACCATTCGTTGTAATTGTTTGGTCTACAGTCACTGCAATTGTATTATCACTTTTATGGCCATTTATCCAAAGTGGATTAAATGAATTTGGTCGCTGGATTGCAGCTTCAAAGGATAGTGCACCGGTTGTTGCACCATTTGTATATGGAACGTTAGAGCGTTTACTATTACCATTTGGTTTACACCATATGTTAACGATTCCGATGAACTACACAGAACTAGGCGGAACGTATACAATGTTAACTGGCTCAAAAATTGGACAAGTTGTAGCAGGACAAGATCCATTATGGCTTGCATGGATTACAGATTTAAATAACTTATTAGCAAATGGAGATACAAAAGCATATAACGATCTATTAAATAATGTTGTACCAGCTCGTTTTAAAGCTGGACAAGTTATCGGTTCAACAGCAGCATTAATGGGTATTGCATTCGCGATGTTCCGTAATGTTGATAAAGAAAAACGTGCAAAATATAAACCAATGTTCTTATCAGCGGCATTAGCAGTATTCTTAACAGGTGTAACAGAACCAATTGAATTCATGTTCATGTTTATTGCTCCAGTATTATATGTTGTATATGCAATTACAACAGGACTTGCATTTGCATTAGCAGATTTAATTAACTTACGTGTTCATGCATTTGGATTTATTGAGTTAATTACTCGTACACCGATGATGGTTAATGCAGGGCTAACTAGAGATTTAATCAATTTCGTTATCGTTTCATTAGTATTCTTCGGTCTGAACTTTACATTATTTAATTTCTTAATTAAAAAGTTCAACTTACCAACACCAGGACGTGCAGGTAACTATATTGATAATGAAGATGAGTCATCAGAAGGAACAGGAAATGTACAAGATGGTTCATTAGCAACAAAAGTTATTGATTTATTAGGTGGAAAAGAAAATATTGCTGACGTAGATGCTTGTATGACACGTTTACGTGTAACAGTAAAAGATTTAGATGTTGTTGCACCAGAAGCACAGTGGAAACAAAATGGTGCTTTAGGACTAATCGTAAAAGATAAAGGTGTACAAGCAGTATATGGTCCGAAAGCTGACGTATTAAAGTCAGACATTCAAGATATGTTAGGTGCGTAATAATATGAAATTGCTAACTTTAAACTGTCACTCTTGGCAAGAAGAGAATCAAATAGAAAAGATAAAATATCTTGCTAAAGTCATTCAAGAAGAAGATTATGATGTGATTGCATTGCAAGAAGTAAGTCAGTCTATACAAGCTGAAAATGTATGCGGTCACAAGAAAAAAGATAATTTTGGACTTTTACTATTAGAAGAGTTAAAAGCGTTACATGTAAAAGATTACAATATTACTTGGGATTTCTCTCATATTGGATATGATGTGTATGAAGAAGGATTAGCGATTATAACGAAGCATAATGTTGTAAAAGAAGATACGTTCTTTATTTCAGAAAATAAGGATACAACGTATTGGAAAACACGCAAAATTGTAAGCGCGACAATTGCTTATAATGATAAGAACATCACGTTTTACTCTTGCCACCTCGGTTGGTGGAATGATGAAGAAGAATCATTCAAAGATCAAGTTAATCGTTTGATGGGGCGTGTAGACAGTAATGAACTTTCCTTCTTAATGGGTGATTTTAATAATAACGCTCGTTTACAAGGTGAAGGCTATGAATATATGATGCAAAAAGGTTTGTATGACACATATGAACTAGCAATAGAGAAGGATGAAGGAACGACTGTCCAAGGTGAGATTGCTGGTTGGGATGAAAATAAACATAACTTACGAATCGATCTAATATTGTGTAATCAAAGTGAAAAAGTTCGTTCTTCAAAAGTCATTTTTAATGGTACGAACAGAAATGTAATTTCAGATCATTTCGGTGTAGAAGTACAAGTAGATATAGAATAGAAGAAATCCTCACAGATGATGAAAAGCTGTGAGGATTTTTTTGAGGAATACAAGTATTGCCAAGAGAAAATACTTGTATTTTTTATGACATTTCCTATATATTTGTTATTATTGAATGTAAAACTAATTTGGTCATTTTGTATGCATACTTTTTTTACTTCGTTATATAATGAAGTAAGTGAAATATTTAATGGGAAAAATAGTGTATTTTCGTTTAATCCACGATGTAGAAAGTGATATAATTGCAAAATGTATGTATCATTTTCTAAAGAAGGAAAAATATATAATTAGGTGATAACTTCTATGAAACAAATTTGGCGTATTTATAAGACAGATTTACGGAATGTAGCTAAACATTGGGCTGCAATTGTTATTGTTTTAGGATTAATGATTTTACCATCGTTATATGCATGGTTTAACATTAAAGCTTCCTGGGATCCTTATGGAAATACAAAAGGAATCCAGATTGCAGTTTCTAACCAAGATGCTGGATCAAATTTAAGAGGGAAAGATATTAACATCGGGAAAGAAATTGTAGATTCACTTAAGAAGGACAAAAATTTTGGGTGGAAGTTTGTCGATGAAAAGCAAGCGATTTATGGGGTAGAGCGTGGAGATTATTCTGCAAGTATTACTATTCCAAAAGATTTTTCTGAAAAGATTGCAACAGTCTTGGATGAAAATCCACAGAAACCAGAAATTGAGTATTACGTAAATGAAAAGGTAAATGCCATTGCGCCGAAGATTACAGCTAAAGGTGCATCGGGTCTTACAGAAGAGATTAGTAAAAACTTTGTTAAAACAGCAAACGGCGAGATTTTTGAAATCTTCAACGATCTTGGAATCGATTTAGAAACGAACTTGCCGAGTATTGAGAAGGTCAAGGATCTTGTCTTTAAGTTAGAAGCGCAGTTCCCAGAAATGAATACACTTATGGATAAGGCGTTAGATGATGCGACTCGAGCAGAAGATATTGTGAAAGTAGCGCAAAAAGATTTACCTGTTGTAGAGAGTGTCATAAATGATGGACAGGAAGCATTGGCAAATTTAGATAAGTTCTTTGCAAGACAAGATCAAACATTAAAAAATGCTCCAGGAACGATAAGAAATGATTTAGTAGCAGCAAAAGGCGTTATGGATAGTGCAGCTGCGTTTACTGACTTTTTAATGAATCCAGGTGTAGAATTAAATATTCCTGACTTGTCTGGAATGAATGGATTACCTGAATTCCCAGCGAGACCGGATCTTTCTAAGTTGAATAGTGATGGTTATAAGAGTATAGCGCAAAGTATTAATCAAACAGTAAATAATGTTTTAAGTTCATCACGTGCAGGAACAGCTTATGGGAAAAGTGTTTTAAATGGCTTACAAAATGGCCAATTTGACCCTGAACAAGCAAAGAAAGATTTAAATGCGGTATCAGATCGATTGCAAACTGGTACAGATGGTATTTCATATCTTATTAATTTCTTTACTGAACTTCAAAACTCAGCGACGACTGATTTTGGAATTAGCTTTTTCAAAGGGCGAGTGGATCACTTAACTAATGTTAAAAAAGGTATGGAAAATGCAAATAATGGTATTAAAGATATTGTAAATGTTATCGGTACAGGACAAGAAGTAAAGAAAGATGTTACAGATGTAGCGAATCAAAAATTAGATGCAGCAAATTCATTGATTGATCAAGCGGAAAAAGATTACAATGAAACATTTGTAGCAGATTATAAAAAAGCAGTTAGCACAGTAGATCAAGCTAAAGTTGATGCAAATGCAGCATATGACAATGCAAAAGCAGATTACGATAAAGCAAAAAATGGCCTTGAAGGTGCAAAAGCAGATTTACAAAAAGCGAAAGAAGATGTACAAAATAGAGGTGTTAACGGTTTAGATTCCACGAAAGTAGCTTTAAATAGTTTAAATGGTCAATTCCAATCTGGAATCGGTTTAATTGATGATATGATTCCTGTTCTAGAAAGCACAAATAAGGTTTTAGCTGATGTAAATAGTGATAAAAATCTTAATAATGGAATTGCAAAGTTAAATAAAGCGAAAAGTAGTCTGCAAAAAGGTGTAGATGCAACGAATAAGGGAATTACACTTCTTAACAATGGACAGAAACCTACAAAAGATGTAATTGAAAGTATTAACAACGCTGCGAAGGGCGGGTCAGCTCAATTAACAGATGTATTATCGACGTACGATTCAGAAATTGTACCTAATTTCAATACAGCAATTGCTCGTACAAAAGAGATGTCGAAAAATACAACTCAAATTTTAAACGATGCAGACAAAAAGCTTCCAGATGTGAAGAAATTACTAGAAGATTCATCAAAAGGCTTAGTAGATGGTAGAAAGAAATTAGCGGACATTAAAGCTGAAATGCCAGAGACTGAGAAAAAGATTAAAGACTTAGCAAATAAAATTCGTGATTTTGAATCGGAAGAGGATATAAAAGACATCATACGCTTATTGAAAAATGATGTTGAAAAGCAAAGTGACTACTTTGCGAATCCAGTAAATTTAAAAGAGAATAAATTATTTGCAATGCCGAACTACGGTTCAGCAATGTCACCATTCTACACAGTGCTTGCATTATGGGTAGGCGCATTATTAATGGTTTCATTATTAACGGTAGAAGTACATGAAGAGGGCGCGAATTATAAGAGCCATGAAATATACTTTGGACGTTTATTAACATTCTTAACGATAGGTCTTTCGCAGGCGTTTATCGTATCAATGGGGGATATATTCTTACTCGGTACGTACGTAGTCGATAAATTCTGGTTTGTGTTATTTAGTTTATTTATTGGCGGAGTATTTGTTTGTATCGTGTACTCACTTGTTTCTATTTTCGGAAACGTTGGGAAATCGATGGCAATTATTTTACTTGTGCTTCAAGTAGCAGGATCGGGCGGAACATTCCCAATTCAAATGACACCACCATTCTTCCAAGCGATTTATCCGTTCTTACCATTCACATATGCAATTAGTGCAATTCGTGAAACGGTAGGTGGAATGCTTTGGGATATCGTAACGCGAGATTTACTTGTGTTAAGTGTTTTCGTAGTAGTCATTGTTATTGCTGCGTTATTATTGAAAACACCAATTAACAAATCGAGTGAAAAGTTTGTTGAGAACGCAAAAGGAAGTAAAATTATTCATTAATAATAAAAGGTTCCTACCGATAGAGGTAGGAACCTTTTTGTTTAATCGAATTTTAATTTCTTTAAAGCTTCTGCGAACGGATTATTTAATGGTTCTTCTTCTTTGTTCTGCTGTTTCATATATTTTTGAACATCGCGCTTATCAGCTTTGTTTCCAGATTCTTTTTTACGTCTTTCTTGGAATGTGGATAATTTCTCGCGATAGCCACATTTACATGCAAAGATTTGTCCTGCCCCTTCACCACGTAATTCTAACTTCTTCTTACATTGAGGACAACGAGCGTTTGTTGTACGAGATACATTTTTACGATGACCACATTCACGGTCTTGGCATACAAGCATTTTACCTTTTTTGCCGTTTACTTCTAACATCGGTTTACCGCAGTCTGGACAAGACTTCGTTGAAATGTTGTCATGTTTATATTTTTTATCACTCGATTTAATTTCAGCAACAATTTCTTTCGTATAGTTCTTCATTTCTGAAATGAATACTTCTTTCTTTAATTTTCCTTTAGCGATAGCTTCTAACTTTTGCTCCCATTCACCAGTTAGTGTAGGAGATTTCAGTTCTTCTGGCACTAAATCAAGTAACTGACGGCCTTTGGAAGTAATATGAATATCTTTACCACGTTTTTCAAGTAAGAACGAATTGAATAACTTGTCGATAATATCAGCTCGTGTAGCTACAGTACCTAATCCACCAGTTGACTTTAACGTGTCAGCAAGTTGTTTGTTTTGCGTATCCATGTATTTTGTTGGGTTTTCCATCGCTGAAAGTAAAGTTGCTTCATTAAAGCGTGCAGGTGCTTTTGTTTGACCTGATGTTTGGACAATTAGTTTTACGTTTAATGTATCGCCTCTTTCGATGCGAGGTAAGATTTGTTCTTTTACATCATCGATTGTATCATCATCTTCAAATCGATTTTCATAAACCTCTTTCCAACCAGCATGTAAAATTGTTTTTCCTCGTGCGATGAACGTTTCATCACCAATTTTCGTGCGCAATGTTAGTTGTTCATATTCAAAGGCCGGGAATAAAACAGCTAAGAAACGTTTTACAACTAAGTCATAAATTTTACGTTCTTTATCTGTGAAAGCTGAGAAGTTTACATAGCTCTCTGTTGGAATAATCGCGTGATGATCGCTTACCTTACTATCATCAACAAATGATTTATTAGATTTTACAGGTTTCTGCAATACTTTATGTGCTAAAGGACGGTATTCTCCAACTCCGCACGCCTTCAGACGCTCTGGAAGTGTGCCGACAATATCAGATGAAATATAGCGTGAATCTGTACGAGGATACGTTAAAACTTTATGCTGTTCATATAACTTTTGCATAATGTTTAATGTTTCTTTCGCAGAATAACCAAATATTTTATTCGCATCACGTTGTAGCTCAGTTAAATCGTAAAGACCAGGAGCGAACGATTTCTTTTGTTTTTTATCGATGTCTACAACAGTAGCATTTTGCTTACTGATTTTGTTCACAAGTGTATCGATTTTTTCTTTATTGAAGCTGCGACTATTTCCTTTTGTGTCTTGCCAAGTTAGTTTTAATCTCTCAGCTGTTTGAGCTTCGATACCATAGTAAGTTTGAGCTTTGAAATGTTTAATTTCATCTTCACGGCTTGCAATCATGGCTACAGTAGGTGTTTGGACACGACCACAATTTAGTTGAGCATTAAAGCGAGTAGTTAATGCTCGAGTCGCATTAAGGCCGATATACCAGTCAGCCTCTGAACGTGCGACAGCAGAAGCGTATAGATTGTCATATGCTTTTCCTGGTTTTAAATTTGCGAAGCCATCTTTAATTGCTTTATCAGTAACAGATGAAATCCATAGACGTTTAATTGGTTTCTGCATTTTAACTTTATCGATAATCCAGCGTGCGACCAACTCCCCCTCACGACCGGCGTCAGTAGCTATAATGATTTCATTTACATCTTTTCTAAGAAGCTGACTTTTTACAGCGTTAAACTGTTTCCCTGTTTGTTTAATAACGGTTAGTTTTAAACGCTCCGGTAGCATTGGTAAATCTTCTAAATTCCATTGTTTATATTTCACATCATAGCTTTCTGGATCAGCTAATGTAACGAGATGACCTAAAGCCCAAGTAACAATATATTTACTACCTTCAAGATAGCCGTTCCCTTTTTTATCACATTTCAGTACACGTGCGATATCACGTGCAACAGAAGGTTTTTCAGCAATTACAATACTTTTTGCCATATTTAAAAACATCCTTTCAAATTTCCATACGTTAAATATAGCATACATCTTTGTTCTATTCAGTCTTGCTGACGGTTTGAGTTATTTGTGATGAAATATACGTGTGAGAATTTTACTTATATAAAGGAGAAGAATGGTTGAACCAGGAGAGTTATGATCTCTATCATTCTATAAAAGGAAAGAACTTGTTATTTTACTAGAATAAGAGTAGACTTTGAAGTAGATGAATAATAAGCACATGGGAGTTTGTGGATGCAAACTGAGAGTATGACTAATCCGTCATTGACCATTTGAACCTGTTGGATAATGCCAGCGTAGGGAGAGTGTAAAAGCACATGTTCAGGCACTTTGCGTACGCGCAAAGTGCCTTTTTGTGTATCTCCCATCATTATAGTTAGGGGATGAGAAGAATGAATATGAAAGAAATTAGTAAAGTAGTGGATTTGGTGAGAGAAACTAATCCGCTCGTTCATAATATTACCAATGTCGTTGTAACAAACTTTACAGCTAACGGTTTGTTAGCGTTAGGAGCATCGCCTGTAATGGCATATGCAAAAGAAGAAGTAGCAGAAATGGCTAGCATTGCTGGAGCGTTAGTATTAAATATGGGGACACTTCGTCCTGAAGAGGTAGAAGCGATGTTACTAGCGGGTAAATCAGCAAATGTGAACAATGTACCAGTATTGTTTGATCCAGTTGGTGCAGGAGCAACATCGTATCGAACAGAAGTTGCGAGACATATTCCGGCTGAAATTGATTTAGCGATTATCCGCGGAAATGCGGCTGAAGTAGCGAATGTTATTAATGAGAGCTGGGAAATTAAAGGGGTAGACGCTGGTGCTGGAAATGGCAATGTTGTAAGTATTGCAAAACAGGCAGCGGATGAATTAAATACAGTTGCGGTGATTACTGGAAAAGAAGACGTTGTTACAGATGGAGAGCGAACGATTCTTATTCGAAATGGTCACCCTATTTTAACGAAAGTTACGGGAACGGGTTGTTTACTAACTTCTGTAATAGGAGCATTTGTAGCGGTAGAAAAGGATTATGTAAAGGCAGCAGTAGCTGCAGTAACGTTTTATGGTGTAGCTGCGGAACTGGCAGCTGCTAAGACAGTGGAACAGGGACCTGGTAGTTTCCAAATTGAATTTTTAAATCAGTTAGCGAATACAACTTCAGATGATATTGAGAAGTATGGGAAGATTGAGCTTATATAGTAAGGAGGGGAATTAGATGCCGCGTATTACAAAGGCTGAAATGTCTAGATTGTTATCAGTATATTTTATTATGGGAAGTAACAATTGTACGAAGGAGCCACTACAAGTATTGAGAGATGCACTGGAAGGTGGTATAACAATTTTTCAATTCCGTGAAAAGGGGGAAGGTGCTTTAACGGGAGAGGAACGTATTTGTTTCGCAAAAGAACTACAAGCAATTTGTAAGGAGTACGGTGTCCCATTCATTGTAAATGATGATGTGGAACTAGCTATCGAGTTAGATGCAGATGGCGTGCATGTTGGACAAGATGATGAAGGAATTACTTCTGTTCGTGAAAAAATGGGGGATAAAATTGTTGGTGTATCTACACATACAATTGAAGAAGCACACTGGGCAATTGAAAACGGAGCTGATTATTTAGGGGTTGGCCCGATTTTTCCGACGAGTACGAAAAAAGATACGAAAGCAGTTCAAGGCACGAAAGGTTTAGCTCATTTTAGAGAACAAGGAATTACAATACCGATCGTTGGGATTGGTGGCATTACAATTGAAAATACAGCTTCAGTTATAGAAGCGGGTGCGGACGGTGTTTCCATTATTTCTGCGATTAGTTTAGCGGAATCAGCGTATGAAAGTACGAAGAAGTTAGTAGAGGAAGTAAGTAAGAATTTGTAGAAAAAAGCTATGTAGTAAAATGCTACATAGCTTTTTGGGTATTAATCATTAGAAATAGGGGGGATTATTTGAAACGGAATAGGTTTGTAGCGTTGCAAAATGAGTTGTTTCGTTTATTTAAACAAACGTTTGATTAAAAAAGCACAAACCCTTGATCCATGTAGGTTTGTGCTTTTTCTTTAAAACATAATTGAAATTAAGAGCATTCCAATTCCGATTGAAGTGAATGTTGCGATTAGACCTGGAATCATAAAGCTATGATTTAAAACATATTTACCAATGCCTGTTGTACCAGTTCGATCAAAGTTAATGGCAGCAACGATTGTTCCATAGTTTGGAATGAAGAAATATCCATTTACTGCAGGGAACATCGCGATTAGTAGTGCTGGTGGAATACCGAGTGATAATCCGAGAGGCATTAAAGCACGTACTGTTGCGGCTTGACTGTATAGTAAAATAGATAGAATGAATAATGCGATGGCAAATAGCCATGGTGCACTTGTTACTAGGTGTTGAATTGATCCTTGAATCATATTTAAGTTTCCGTTAAAGAAAGTATCTCCCATCCAAGCGATACCGAAAATAGCAACAACTGCTGTTGCACCCGCTTTAAAGACGTTACCAGACACGATGCTTTCTACATTTGGTTTGCAGAAAATAATAATAAGAGCTGCGATAGTTAACATAACCATTTCAATTGTGTTTGGCATGGAAAGACGAACTAACTTCCCGTCGACTATCCATCCTGGACGAAGTGCTTCAAATGAACCGAGAAGCACGACAAGGAAAGTTCCTACTAAGAAAAGGATAACGGATAGTTTAGCGCCTTTTAAACCAACAAATTCTTTCTTCTCTTCAAATTTAGGAATCATTCCTTCTTTTAAACGTTTCAAGTATTCAGGGTCTTCATTTAATTCTTTCCCCATTTTGCTAGCAACAAATGCAGCTACCATACAAGCGATGAAGGTAGAAGGAATACTTACTTTTAAAATATCTAATAAAGTGATTTTATAGTCAGCTAGCATTGCTAAAAGTGCAACTGTTGCAGCTGATATAGGACTAGCTGTAATTGCTTGTTGGGAAGCGATTACGGCAATTGACATTGGTCGTTCCGGTCTAATCCCAGATTCGCGAGAGACTTCTGCGATAACAGGAAGTACAGAATAAGCAACGTGACCAGTTCCTGCGCACAGTGTAAATAAATAAGTGACAATTGGAGCAAAGAATGTAATGCGCTTTGGATTTTTTCGCAATGCTTTTTCAGCCAGATGAACAAGGTAGTCCATTCCTCCAGCGGCTTGCAGTGCACCGGCAGCTGTAATTACTGCTAAAATCATAAGCATTACATCAATAGGAGGAGCTGTAGGTTGTAAGTGGAAGACGAAAACAAGTATTGCCATACCAACGCCACCCATTACTCCTAAACCAACTCCGCCTAGGCGTGCGCCAATAAAAATGCAGAGTAGTAACGTAAGAAATTGTAGCCAAAACATGATAAACTACCTCCGAAATTCATTAGTTAAGATATATTCGAATAATTTAATTTGAATGAAAATTAAAATAAATACTCAAAACAATCCTTGTGTTATATACATTTTTTATTATATAACACAAGAAATGTAACATTCACGAACTTTGTTAAATTATTTCGAAAAAATAATACATTGAAACTTTACATTTGCATCTCTAAATAGGTAGACATTTTAATTTTTATGTTGTAATCTTTGATAGAGAATAATTTAATTCTCATAGAACTCCCATATCGTTCAACTCGTTCAGCGAGAAAGGCAAACTGATGGAAACATTAGGACGCAAAACTACAGGAGCTAAGGCCGAAAGGCTATGCTAGCCAGTTACCGGACGGATAGGGTTGGTCTTGACCAATGCTCTTTTCATTGGTCTTTTTTTTGTGTGTGTAAACAAATGAGGATAATTATCATTTATTAATAAGGTGTATATTTTAATAGCGTTACTTTATAGTAAGTTAATTAAGAAAGGTGATGTTAATGAAAAAATATTGGCACAAGCTATCATTTCTTCAAAAAAATGTATTGCTAACTATATTAGTTATTTTGACGCTTGTTGGTACTATGGGAGCGTTAAGTTTTAACATGTTTCAAAATAGCATGATGTCTATATTTGAAAGGCATTCTTTTGAAACAGGAGATACGGTATTACATAAATTAGACGCAGAAATATTAAGGGATGTTGCAAAAAATCCAACCGCAGAAAGAGAAAAAAGAGAGAAGTTAACAGAGAAATTAGATGAATCAACGGAAGAATTGAACAGTGTTGGACAAACGTATATTGTTGGAGCGAAAAAAAATGAAAAAGGTGAGCTACAAATCATTGATTTGTCCACAGGTTTAGCAAATGTTGTTGAAGTAAGACCGGGGGAATATTATAAACAACCAGATCTTTGGATGGAAGCATATGATAAAGTAATGAGCACAAAAAAAGCAAACATGACAGTAGTATATGAAGACGCATTGGGATCATGGGTAACGATATTAGAGCCAATTAAAGATGAGGAAGGTAATATTGTGGCAATTGTTGCAGCCGATGTAGATGCCTCTATTGTTCCTATTACAAAGGAAAAATTCATTATACAAGGTTTAATGTTTATTTGTATTTCTGTTTTAATTGCAACGGTTATTCAATTCCTAATCGTACGTAACGCACTTGCTCCATTGCGAGATTTACGTGAAGGATTGCGCAAAGTCGGTGAAGGAGACTTAAGTATTAAATTAGAGGAAAGACCAGATGATATTGGTATTATTAATGCGTATTTTAATAATACTATCGAGAAGTTTAAAGGGATTATAGACAAAGTGAAGCAGACAGCAGAACAGGTTTCCTCATCTTCACAAGAATTGTCAGTGAGTACGAAAGAGAATAGCATGGCAGTCCAAGGAATCGTAAGTTCTATAGTGGAGTTAAGGGCTGGCGTTCAATTACAAGAAACTGCAGTACCAAAGTATTTAGATATTATATATGAAATGGAAGATAGGATGGAAGAGATAACGGATGCTGCAAAACAAATGGCGAAAGAGTCTGAAGGTACAAAGCATCATTCAGTAAAAGGAAATGGTATTATTGAACAGACGATTAATCAAATGAACATAATACAAAATACAGTACAGGACTTATCTTCTATTATTTATTCTTTGGAAACAAGATCAAATGAAATTAGTGATATTGTAACAGTAATTACCGGTATTTCAAATCAAACGAATTCGCTAACTTTAAATTCTTCTATTGAAGCTTCACGTGCTGAGGAAACCGGACGGGGATTTGCTGTTGTTGCTGATGAAGTGCGTAAATTAGCAGAGCAGACGGAAGCATCAGCAAAAGATATAGCAAAATTAATAGAGGAAACGCGAGCTGGTACGGAAGAAGCTGTTGTTTCAATGAAAAATGCTTTAAAGGAAGTAGAATCGGGTATGAAACTTGTTGAAAGTAGTGGTGCTTTCTTTGGTGGAATTTCAAAATCAGCACAATCTGTTACAAATCAGGTTAGAGTTGTTTCTGACAATTCAAGTGATATATTGCAAAATAGCCAAAATATTGTGCGGATTGTAGATGAACTATCACTTATTGCAAATACGTATGCGAATAGTAGTAGTAATGTTGAAGAAAGTATGAAAGAGCAGGAAATGTCTGTACAAGATATTGCGGAATTAGCTAGTTCTTTAAGCTGGCTTTCGCAGGAGTTACAAGAGTTAATAGGAGAATTCAAAAGTTAAATGAAATGATTATACGCGCTTTTGTTTGTTCAATAAAATAAATCATGCTACAATGAAAACGAATTAAGGACCGGGGAGCCAATTGGCTGAGAGGATGTAAACAAACATCGACCCTCAACCTGATCTGGATAATGCCAGCGTAGGGAGTTACTTAAAGTGATGTAGCATATGTTATTCTATAATAACTTGCATACAAGGCTTTCCTACGTAGTAGGAAAGCCTTTTCTTGTTTTAAAATTTAATTTCATAAGGGGGATTTTACTATGTCACAACAAGTTACAATTTCATTTTCAGTAGTACCACAAGCGAAGCACAAAGATGTGTATTCTGTTGTTGATAAAGCAATTGAGGTTGTACAACAATCGGGAGTTCGTTATGAAGTAGGGGCAATGGAAACAACGCTGGAAGGAGAATTAGATGTACTTCTTGATGTCATTAAACGTGCGCAACAAGCTTGTGTGGATGCTGGAGCAGAGGAAGTGATTACTTCTATTAAAATCCATTATCGTCCAAGCACTGGTGTAACGATAGATGAAAAGGTTTGGAAGTACCGTGATGAATATGCAAAACCAGAAGCAATCTAAAATAATTACAACTATTTGGCTTATCCTTCTCATTGCGATATGGGAAGGATCTGTTTCATTATTTAAAATTGAACCGTGGATTTTACCGAAGCCTTCTGCCATTGTTCAAGAATTAATTGGAATGAAAGATTTACTATTACCGAATACGATGCAAACGTTACAAGAGGTTCTAATCGGACTGTTTTTTGCGATTTTAATTGGGACAAGTATTGCAATTATTATGGATGTTATTCCTTTATTTCGTATTTTAATAAATCCGTTGCTTGTTATTTCGCAAACGATTCCAATCGTTGTACTTGCACCGTTATTTATTATTTGGTTTGGATATGGAATGCTACCGAAAGTAATGGTAGTCATACTCGTTTGTTTCTTCCCGATTGCGCTTAGCATTTTAGAAGGTTTTCAAACGGTAGATAAAAATCTGTTGAAGTTGTTGCAAACGATGAAGGCAACGAAATGGCAAGTTTACCAGAAAGTAAAGTTTCCAGCAGTGCTTCCATACTTTTTCTCAGGGTTAAAAATTGCAGTTACATATAGCGTAATGGGAGCGATTATTGGGGAATGGCTCGGTGCCAGTGAAGGATTAGGAGTTATGCTTACGAGAGCTACAAAATCCTTTTTAACAGCCCGAGTATTTGGTGTGGCAGCAATTATTGTTATGGTGACATTATGCCTGTATTTTATCGTGGAGTTTATGGCAAGAATAACAGCACCATGGATATATAGAAAGGACGGCAGAAAATGAAAAAAGGTTTAAAAGTTATGTTGGCTGCCTTATTAGCAGTAGGTGTGGCTGGATGTAATCCGGCGAAGAAAGAAGATAGTGCAAGTAAAGATCAAAAAGTAAAAGTAGTATTGGATTGGTTTCCAAATACGAATCATACTGGTTTATATGTAGCGCAAGCGAAAGATTATTATAAAAAGCAAGGCTTAGATGTAGAAATTATTCAGCCTGGTGATAATGTGACAGCGGAGCAAATGATAGCTTCAGGAAAAGCTGACTTCGCAATAAGCGCACAAGAAAATGTAACATTGGCTCGTGTAGAAGGTATTCCTGTTGTATCTGTCGGAGCGATTATTCAACATAACACTTCAGCTTTTGCATCGCTTAAGAAGGATAACATGACTTCACCGAAAGATTTTGAAGGTAAACGTTACGGAGGCTGGGGAGGACCAGCAGAAGAAGCAACGTTGAAGACAATTATGGAGAAACATCAAGCTGATTTTAATAAAGTTGAAAAAATCATCTTAGGACAAACCGATTTCTTTAAATCAATCGGCCGTGATGCAGACTTTGAATGGATTTATTACGGATGGGATGGAATTGAAGCGAAGCGCCAAGGAAAAGAGTTAAATACGATTATGGTGAAAGACTTAGACCCAGCGCTTGATTTCTATAGTCCTGTTATTATTACGAGTGAAAAACATACGAAGCAAGATAAAGACTTTGTGAAAAAGTTTATGAGTGCAACGACAGAAGGGTATAATTTTGCAATTAAAGAACCGAAAGAAGCTGCTGATATTTTAATTAAAGCTGTTCCAGATGTAAATAAAGACTTAGTACAAGAAAGTCAAAAGTGGTTAAGCACGAAGTATCAAGATGATGCAAAAGCATGGGGAGTACAGAAGGAAGATGTTTGGACGAATTACATGAATTTCTTATATGATAACAAAGTAATTAAGAAGAAAATTGATGTAAAAGATGCCTTTACAAATGAGTTCCTTCCAAGCGAAAAATGAGCGGATTACAAATAAAAGATATTGTGAAATCTTTCGATGGCAAGAATGTATTAGCAAATATTAGTGCTTCTATACGAGAGGGAGAGTTCGTTTCTTTTGTAGGCCCAAGTGGTTGCGGGAAAAGCACATTATTAAATATGATTGCAAATGTTGAAAATCCAACAAGTGGGAATGTAACGTATAACGATAAGCAAATGCAAGAGCAAGATGTTGTAAGTTATATGCCGCAACAGGATTTATTACTGCCGTGGCGATCAGCTTTGCAAAATATAGTTCTTCCATTAGAAATCGAAGGGAAACCGAAAAAACAAAGGCTGACAGAGGGAATGGAAGCATTAAAGCAGTTTGAACTAGATGAATATGCAGACCATTATCCAGATGAATTGTCTGGTGGTATGCGTCAAAGAATTAGTTTTCTGCGCACATATTTATGTGAAAAGCCAATTATGCTACTTGATGAGCCTTTTGGAAAATTAGATGCCTTTACAAAAATGGAAGTACATAGCTGGCTTTTAAACTCTTGGCACCAAGAGAAGCAAACAATCGTTATGGTCACACATGACTTAGATGAGGCAATCTTGCTTTCGGACCGCATATTTATATTATCTCAAAGACCAGCATCAATAGTTGGTGAGGTACAAGTGAAATTAACTAGGCCGAGAACGATGGATATGTTAACATCACTTGAGTTAAAGAAGGATAAGGAAGAAATTCTGAGAGTATTAGCCCCGTATATGAAAAAATAGAAAAAGCCTTTTAACAGTTTTTGGTATAATTACTGTTAAGAGGCTTTTTTTATATAGGGGGAGAAAGATGAAATCTATAGAGCAAATAGTTGATTCGCTAACAGCTGATAATCTTGAAGAAGGAAAGTCCTTATTAAAAAATCATATCTTATTAATGAAGTATGGTATGGAACATCATGAATTAAGAGAAGAAGAAATGACAGAAGTTTTAAAGTGGGTTCAAGGCCGGGATCAATTGAGAAAAGATGTTCCAGAATTACGTGATTTACATTTAGTTAAAAAGTTTCAAGTGCTATTAGATGAATTTATTCATTCTATAATTTCAAATGGTTATGTGGAAGATGCGGTAGAAATTTTAGAGAGTGTATTAAAAAGTATGGGAGCAGTCGCTCATATTGTAAAAATTATGTTTGTTGGCAAAAGGAAAGTTAATAGAAATTCTTTAGAAATGGTAGAAGAGTTAAAACGAGAATGCTACAGCTTAATGGAACAGCGTGCTGCTGTAGGGTTGCATGCTCAAACCTTTCACGTTTTAGGTTTTGTTCATTCCATTCAGTTTGATTTAGAAGAAAGGTCGCAGGAACATGGACGAACTGTAATAGGCCTTTTAACGGATTTTAAGACGAAGGAATTGAAATCTGTACAACAATTTCAAAACGAAGAACATATTCCAGAAGTGAAAAATATGGTTAGTAAAGAGTATGGGATAGAACTACAAAGAAGAATTTATATGTGGAAATCGTTAACACTCATCTTTACAAGTCCATATGCATTAGAAAAAATGTATAAAGAAATTTACGCAGAAAATGAAAAAACGGAGAAGGAACAAAAGAAAAAATAGAGAATAGAATATAACAGAGTAGTTTATACTCTTAATATAACAAATGTTAAAGGAGTGAAAGGATAAAATGACTTTATCAACTGTTCTTCAAATGGTTTTAGCTTGATGCGGGAGAAGTCTGCCCATTTTTAACGAATAAGCTAAATTGAAGACAGCAGGTAAAGAACCTTAATCCTTTTTTACGATAATATGTAATGGGTAAGGTGTATTCACCTTACCCATTTTTTATATATACAATTAAATAAGGCTTTATACTGTTGTTCTCTCTATTTAGCTTATGAACTATAAGTAAAGGAGAGAAAAAATGAGTATATTAACAGTAGAAAATTTAAGTCATTCGTATGGTGAGAAAACCATTTTATATAATGCGTGTTTTCGACTATTAAAGGGCGAGCATGTTGGGTTAGTTGGGGAAAATGGAATTGGAAAATCAACATTGTTAAGGATTTTAACAGGAGAACTTATACATGATGACGGAAACATTGAATGGTTTCCACATGTGAAGATAGGTTTTTTACAGCAGCATATGGATTTACAAGAAGGAATAACAATTCAGGGATACTTACAAAGTGCATTTTCTAATTTGTATGCGATTGAGTGTGAAATGTTAAAAATTGCTGAAGAAATGAATGGAGCAGGAGAGATAGAAAAACTGTTAGTAAGGTATGGAGAATTACAAACTATATTGGAAAGTTCTAATTTCTATCAAATTCATACAGAAATTGAAGAAGTAGCAATCGGCTTAGGCTTACTTGAAATAGGTTTGAAAAAGGATGTTTCACAGTTAAGTGGGGGACAGCGAACGAAGTTATTACTTGGGAAGCTCCTTTTAGAAAAAGCTGATGTTTTATTGCTAGATGAGCCAACAAACTATTTAGATACAGCTCATATAGAATGGTTGCAATCGTATTTGAGACTGTATGAAAAAGCTTATGTGATCATTTCACATGACGAAGTATTTTTGAACAGTATTACGAATGTTATTTATCATCTAGAAGAACGGAAAGTGAAGCGGTACGTAGGAAATTATGAAAAATTTGTGCAAAGTTATCAATTACAAAGGAAACAATTACAATCGGCGCATGTGAAACAACAAAAAGAAATTGCTCAGTTAGAAACGTTTATTCAAAAAAATAAAATTCGAAAAGCGAAACAGGCTAAGAGTCGAGAGAAAGTATTAGAGAAAATGCAAAGGATTGAAAAGGTTAATCATGTAACTCGATCCCGTTTTGATTTTACTGTTTATGAGGAGCCAGTAAGTCGTATATTGCAGGCTGAGAAACTAAGGATAGGTTATAGTGATCCGTTATGTCCAGAGTTGAATTTACAAGTGAAAAAGGGAGAAAAGATAGCGATTGTTGGACATAATGGAATCGGAAAAACGACGATGTTAAAAACGTTATTAGGCCAAATAAAGCCGCTAAGTGGTTCAATTTCTGTTGGCGAGCGAGTAAATCCTGCCTATTTTGCACAGGAAGAGTTTGCTTCAGAAACAACACCATTAGAGAAAGTTTGGGCAGAACGACCAGATATGACAAGGAAAGAAGTACGCCAAGCATTAGCAAAGTGTGGCTTGAAAGAAGAGCACGTATTGAAACCTATTCGTTTATTAAGCGGTGGAGAACAAACGAAAGTGCGTTTATGTGAACTTATCGTAACGAAAAGCAATGTTTTAATTTTAGATGAACCGACTAATCATTTGGATATAGAAACAAAGAAGTCTTTGCAGGAAGCGTTACAACAATATACAGGAACAGTTTTACTTGTCTCACATGAGCCTTCTTTCTATGAAGCGTGGATCACAAAAGTATGGAATATAGAAGAATGGAACGCTGAACAATATGAATAAAGAAAAGGCATTAGCTTATATAAGCTAATGCCTTTTCTTTGTGATTAACATGATTTTCGAGAACTCTTACATGAGAATTGTATGAAGAAGCACTCTTATGGTGCGCTTATAAGCGTGCTTTTTCTTATATTATGTTTATATTTAGATGCCTTTCCCTAATAGGCCACTATCTTTTCTTTATATATATAGATAGTTTGAAGTGGAATGAAAAATAATTCCTATATGTAAAGGATAAAGTGATTAGTATAAGAAGACAATAGAACTGAAAGGAAATTCATGTAAAGTTCAGATGAACTTCACATGAACTTCATATTAAAAACTAAATATGATTATAATAAGTTATCGTAATATAGATTTGTGATTTTTCGTAAAATTAAAAGTTTGAATTTAGGTCAGAGTACTCAAACCTAAATTCAAACTTTAGTGAAATAATTAATGGAGGTTACGTTTAGTTTTCGCTAATGGATGCATTTAAAAGTTCAGTAGGATTCCCTGTTCCTGCTCCTCCGATTGTAACAGACCCACCAGGAAGAATTTCACCATTCCATCCTGCATTCGTAATTACGTAATGATTATTTATTTTACTACTAATTTTAGAATCCCAAACTTGTGTTAAATTGCCGTTATAATCAAATTCTAATTTCCAGTTTTTAATAGGGGTCGTTCCGCTATTTTTAATAACAATCGAGAAGTTGTAACCACTTCCCCAATTTGAAGTGACTGAAAAGGTAGCATTGCCATTTCCACCAGGAGGTGTTGTGTTAGCATCATCTGTTTTTACAAGAATGGAAGTAGGCTGTGATTTATTCCCAGCAGCATCCTTAGCTAATATTGAAAATGTATATTCTGTATTAGGTTTTAAGTTTTTAATTGTAATACTATTTGTTGTTGTACTCCATTTTTCTTCTCCGGCAGTAATTTCATATTCAGTAACGCCTACGTTATCAGTAGATGCAGTCCAGTTTAATTGAACTGAGTTTGAATTTTTATTTGTAACAGCAATATTTTTTACGTTTGTTGGGGGCTCAGTATCTTTTTGAGTAATAGGTCCACCAAGTAATTCTTTTACTAACGTATCAAGTAATTTTGGTCCACTACAACTATATTTTGGACTTGTACGGCAATCCCCGCTTAGTTCCCAAAACATTGCACCACTTAAACCCTTTGTCTTTATATAGTCTGTTTTATATTTCATAGATTCATTGTCATCATAACTAATAAACGTTCCTGTAGTCGCGTTATATAAATAAGGTACTTTCGCTACATCGTTCCATCCGCGAACAAAACCATTTTTATTCACATAATTAGCTGCTAAATCACCATAATCGTACACACCTGTGTCACCGGTAGAATAATCATCCCAAGTACCTTTAGAAGCTAGCTTTCCGTCACTACCTGGTTTACAAGGTTGGTATTGCCCATTATTTTCTTTTCCGCAACTTTTCCATCCACGTCCGTAAAAAGGTACACCTAATACGAGTTTATCCGCTGGAACCCCTTCATTTGTATAAATATCTATCGCACCATCTACGTAAAATTTCGTATCTGCTGCTGGGTCATTTGGATCTTTGTATAGTGCTGCATTATGGTTAGAAGTAGCTTCCCATCCACCGTGGAAATCATATGTCATAATATTAATCCAATCCAGTATTTGAGAGATCTTCTTTAGCTCTGTATGATCCGCATAACGTTGGCTTGCACCTGACGCGATTGTTAGTAAATATTGTTTCCCATCTTCTGCACCAGCTTTCGTTAGTGCATTTCGAACATCTTGAAGGAGTAGGGTGAAGTTTTGTTTATCTTCAGGACGATAACTACCACCAGGAATCGTTTCAACACCCGGGTATTCCCAGTCTAAATCCACGCCGTCAAATCCATATTCGCGAAGAAAAGCTACTGTAGATTCAGCGAATACTTTTCTTGTTTTTTCATCAGCGGCCATATCAGAAAAACGGTTAGACCAAGTCCAGCCACCAACTGAAATAATTGTTTTTAAGTGAGGGTACTTAGCTTTTAATCGTTTCAGTTCTCCGAAATTTCCGCAGCGGGCATATTTATCACAATCTTCCCAAGTTGTACCCGATCCCGGATAAGATTTTGTGACATCAGCCCATGGTTCACCGAGTACGAGAGTGCCATTAGGGACCTCTTTATTTTGCAGTGGTACACTAGATTCTTTACAGTTCCATGTTTGTTTATTTGGATTATCGGGGTGAGTAGAAGGGTTTCCATGTTTTCCATTCCAGCAAATATCAGCGAAAGCATAGTTTAAATGAGTTAGCTTTGATGCATCAATGTCTGCAACTTGATAATTACGTCCGTAAATGCCCCACGAAGGAAAATACCCAACAATTTTTTGACCTTGCTTTGGTGAATCTGCTAATGCGAAATTTGGAGTAATAAAGTTTGTGAGAAAAAGAGGTAAGAAGAGTAGTAGGGATAGTAATAGCAACGTGAATTTTTTTGATCTCATAGTCATTTCTCCTTTCAAAATAAAAAATATATTTAAAGGCATGCGCCAATAAACCAAAATGAATCTAGACGTATGAAACGTCTAGATAAAAAATGATCAGACATCACGAAGTCTATACAAGGGAGCTGGGGGTGATTAAATCGTAGCAAATGTAAGATTTGGTGTAAACGCTTTATTGGACTCGAAAAGACTTTCTCAATATGAAGTGGCTCTAATACGGATTACACATGAAAATAAAATATTGATTAGGGGGGAAAAGGCTTCTTGTAATTAAATTTGAGAAAAAATTGTATGAAGTCAATTTGTAATAGCGTAGCGAGATGAGAAAATATCATGTAAAATAATAGTAAAAATATGTAAAGGAGCGAGTGGTGTGGATGTCTTTTTGAACATTGCTGAAGAAAAAATTCGACAAGCAATACGGAATGGAGACCTTGATCATATTCCGGGAAAAGGAAAACCACTACAATTAGAAGACCTTTCAATGGTACCTCCAGAACTTAGAATGAGTTATAAAATTTTAAAAAATGCGGGTATGATTCCACCAGAAATGGAACTACAAAAAGATATATTAAAAATAGAAGACTTAATTGCGTGCTGTTATGATGAAGCAGAGAGAAAAGAATTACAAGAAGAGTTAACAGCAAAAATGCTTCGTTTTCAGCAGGTAATGGAAAAGAGAAAGATTAAAGATAGTTCAGCTTTTCGTATGTATCAAGGTAAAGTATTTAGTAAATTACGCTAAGAGGGTAACTAACTGTTACGATTTATTTAACCAATTATAACGAAAGTTAATTAAATATATCAGTCAGCCCTGCTTGTCAAGTGATTGGCTAGTAGTGAGGGTTAACTGCGGGCAATCCCTAAAGCTGATTGAACTACAACGTGGCTAGAAATGGCGAGCGTGAATGTCGCGAAAGCAGAAAAAATCAATCAGATCGTGCAAGGTTAAATCCTAAACACTAGAACAATGGGTCTTCCGCCTCGAATCATCTAAGTCAAAAGTGATAAGATGAACGTTCAACGACTATCTCGTATAACTGACGAGAGTACATCACAAGCCTATGGTGGTGGAAAAATCCTCTATCTCTAAAGAGATAAACATATAGTCTGCGCTCATGTGAAAACATGAGAAGTTCATAAGAGAACTGGCTAAGGAATTGCGCCCTTAGTTGAACGAGATAAATTTAATTAAATCTATCAAACTTTAATGAATCTATCGAACGTATGTGTTATGGTGGATTCAATGAAGTGAGAATATTAATGAAATTTTTACGAGTTAGTTAAGTATCAGAATTAACAGGTTTGTATTCGAGTAGTCTTAGGAGAATGCTGGTGGAACACGCTACGATTCAGAAGAACAAATCTTTCATTAAAGGAGTTACATTCTGATGATATTGGCGAAGAAAGTCAGACTGATTCCAACGCCTGAACAAGAAAAAGTGCTTAGAAACCATGCTGGTGCTGCAAGATTCGCTTATAACTATTGTAAAAGAATGAGTGATAGATACTATAAGCTATTTGGAAAATCTGTTTCACAGTTAGCTTTACAGAAACGATTTACAAAGATCAAGAAGCGAAAGAATTATGAGTGGTTAAAAGACATCAACGCACAAGTTCCCAAACAGGCTTCAAAAGATTTTGATAAGGCAAGGAAGCATTCGTTCAAAAAGTACAAAAATGGTTATCACACTTCTTATAAATCTAAAAAAGATGTAATCCAAGGATTTTATGCCAATTATGAAAGGCTGATTATAGGAAAGAAAGTAGTTCATATTCAGTCTATTGGAGAAGTGAAAACAAGCCAACAACTACCAAAAAATAAAAAACCATCCAATCCAAGAGTTACATTTGATGGTCGTCACTGGTGGATTAGTGTGGGGTTCCAAGAAGACTTTGAATCACAAGAACTAACCAATAAGTCAATCGGTGTGGATGTTGGTTTAAAAGAGCTGTTTGTAGCTTCTAATGGTACGAAAGAACGAAATATAAACAAAGACGCCAAGGTTAAAAAACTTTTGAAAAGGAAAAAGTCAGCGCAAAGAGATATGTCTAGGAGATTTAAAAAAGGTGTGAAAATTCAATCTGCCGGATATGAAAAAGCAAAAATCGAGCACCTGCGGTTATCTAGGAAAATTATGAATATCCGAAATAACCATATCCATCAAGCAACAGCTAAATTGGTGAAAACCAAACCAATGAGAATTGTTGTGGAAGACTTATCTATCTCAAACCTGTTAAAAAACAAAAAACTATCGAAAGCATTTTCATTTCAAAAATTAAACTTCTTCTTTCAATGTTTATCATACAAGTGCGAGAAGTATGGCATTGCGTATGTAAAAGCTGATAAATGGTTCGCTTCAAGCAAGATTTGCTCATGTTGTAGAGTTCAATACGACCATTCAGTTCAACCAGAAGGACAGTGGAGTTTAAAAATACGTGAGTGGTGTTGTGCTTCATGCAATAGCCATCATGATAGGGATGTAAATGCTGCGATAAATTTATCAAGATGGGTAAAATAAATGCTTGATAATAGGAGGTAACGATACTGCCTCGTGTGGAGTGTTATACCCCTCGTCCCTTC
The DNA here is from genome assembly GCF_044324725.1 of Bacillus sp. 3G2. Classification (NCBI taxonomy): domain Bacteria; kingdom Bacillati; phylum Bacillota; class Bacilli; order Caryophanales; family Bacillaceae; genus Bacillus; species Bacillus sp. 3G2. The sequence continues at coordinate 443,084 of NZ_CP172246.1, forward strand.
GGGGTTGCGAGAACACGATGAAGCACTAACTTGTATAAATTTGATTGAATTGTATAGATTTAGTTAAGTTTATCGTATCGGATAAGATGAATACATTTGAAACGATAGAAGAATTAGCGACATATATTGAAGGACAACAATTAGTACTACTGTTTATTAAAACGGAAAATTGTGGTGTTTGTGATGTTATGCTAAGAAAAGTAAATGGCGTACTAGAGAATTATAAATACGTAGAGAAAGTAGAAATATTACTACAAGACATGCAAGAAATTGCGGGGCGATATGCAGTATTTACAGGGCCAACAGTTTTATTATTTTATAATGGAAAAGAGATCCTTCGTGAATCGCGCTTCATTTCACTTGAAAATCTAGAAAGAACCATTCAATTATTCGAAGACTAAGGGAGGCTTTTATATGGAATTTATTATTGTCATACTATTATTTGTTGTAGTTGGAACGATCATAACAGCAGTTCGATCGAACAAAAAGAAGGTAAATCTTACGAAACAAAATAACATTCATAATTCATCTAACAACTCATCACCATTATTTTTCTTTGCTGGATCTGATAATGATAGCTCGCATGGAGGATCACATGATTGTGGGGGATCTTTCGGTGGAGATAGCGGAGGTAGTTGCGATGGTGGCGGAGGCGGCGGTGATTGATGAGAATACGCCCTATAACGGGCGTATTTCTTTTTAAACAAACGTTTGATTAGTTGGCTTACATATGCATAACGACAGTTAAACAAACGTTTGATTAAATATTTTTAACGTACTAAGGGGAATAGAAATGAAAAGGGAACTGAAAGTGAAAAACAAGGGGAAAGTAGTGTTATTTTTATTAGCTGCGGGAGGCGTAGTTCTTGTTAAATTAGGATTTAAAATTGGAATCATACATATGATTCGAACGTGGTTTGAAAGTACGTTTTCTTAAATAAGGAGTATAGCCTCTTGCGATAGAGGTTTTTTATTTGTTATTATTAGACTGAACGGTCGGTTTAAAGAGGTGTGAATATGAGAAGAAGCGCAGAAGAGATAAAGAAAGAAATTGCCTATAAAGCAGAAAGTCTGTTTTCACAGAAGGGCTATGCAGCTACATCTATGGAAGAGATTTGTGAAATTACAGAGAGAAGTAAAGGAAGCATTTATTATCACTTTAAAAGTAAAGAAGAATTATTTTTATTTGTAGTAAAACAGCATACGTATGATTGGCTTGAAAAATGGAATGAAAAAGAGAAGTTGTATAGTACGAATACTGAAAAATTATATGGTCTCGCGGAATATCATGTCGAGGACATACAGCAGCCCATTTCAAATGCAATAGAGGAATTCTCTATGAGCCAAGTTGTAAGTAAAGAGATTTTGGATGAACTATTGGCTTTAACTAGAGAATCATATGTTATGTTTGAGAAACTAATTGAAGCAGGCATACAGTCTGGAGAGTTTCGTGAAGATAATACGCGTGATCTTATGTATATTGTAAATGGATTATTATCGGGGCTTGGAGTACTTTACTACGAGTTAGATTATAAAGAGCTGCAACGTATTTATAAAAAGGCAATAGATGTATTGTTAAAAGGAATGGCAGCTGAATAATAAGTCAGTTGCTTTTCTTACAAAATAAATTAGACCGAACGGTCGGTTTATGAAAGGGGGATGAAAATGAACGCTTTATTTAAAAACCGAGCATTTATGCTCGTTATGGCGTCTGATATTTTACAACAATTTGCAATTTGGATCAGAAATATGGCTCTTTTATATTTCATAATGGAGCGAACGAATAATGATCCAGTTTCAGTTTCTTTGTTATCGGTTATGGAATATGCACCTATTTTTATTTTCTCGTTTATCGGTGGGGCGCTAGCTGATCGCTGGAATCCGAAAAGAACGATGGTTGCTGGAGATGTATTAAGTGTACTGTCTATTGTAGGAATTGTCTTGTTGTTAAAGTTAGATTATTGGCAGGCTATATTTTTTGCAACACTCATTTCCGCGATTGTAGGTCAGTTTTCTCAGCCATCATCTTCGCGTATATTTAAGCGCTATGTAAAAGAAGAACAGGTAGCAAATGCGATTGCATTTAACCAAACATTACAGTCATTATTTCTGATTTTTGGACCAGTAGTAGGATCGCTTGTATACACACAACTTGGTTTATTTACGTCACTATATAGCTTAATCATTTTATTTTTGTTATCTGCTATTGCTCTTTCGTTTTTACCAAAATGGGTGGAACAAGAGCAAGTGGTGAGAGATTCATTGAAAAATGATATAAAAGAGGGTTGGAAATACGTTCTTCATACGAAAAATTTACGTATGATTACGATCACTTTCACCATTATGGGCTTAGCTGTTGGACTAACGAATCCATTAGAAGTGTTTCTTGTAATAGAACGGCTTGGAATGGAAAAAGAAGCAGTTCAATATTTAGCCGCAGCTGATGGAATCGGTATGTTAGTCGGTGGGATTGTTGCTGCAGTTTTCGCTTCAAAAGTGAATCCGAAAAAGATGTTTGTATTTGGTATGAGCATATTAGCGATGTCATTTTTAGTAGAAGGGCTATCTACATCATTTTGGATTACTAGTTTCATGAGATTTGGCACAGGTATTTGTTTAGCTTGTGTTAATATCGTTGTCGGTACGCTTATGATTCAACTTGTACCAGAAAATATGATTGGAAGAGTAAATGGAACAATTTTGCCACTGTTTATGGGGGCAATGTTAATTGGAACTTCACTAGCTGGAGGATTGAAGGAGATGACCTCACTAGTTACTGTATTTTGTATAGCGATGGCACTTATTTTATTTGCGATAGGGCCAGTTCTACGCATGCAAATAAATAAAGAAGATGTCGCTAATAAAGAGGAATTAACAAATTCGTTAGCCTCGAAATAACCATTGTAAGGGAGCGGAATTGCTCCCTTTTCTTGTGGCAGTCTTTTGACAATGAAATGTACCGACTATATACTAATGTTGTAAAAACGATTTTACATGTTAGGAGAAAAGATGTGAAAAATCAAATTTATGAATTACGCACTGAAAACAATATTTCACAAGGTGCATTAGCTGATAAGTGTCAAGTTTCAAGACAGACGATAAATGCAATTGAGAATAATAAATATGATCCAAGCTTAGCGTTAGCATTCCGTTTAGCTGAAGTATTAGGAACAACTGTTGATAAACTATTTTTGTACAAGCTGTAGGGGGAATAGTTGTTGGGGAAAGAGAAAATAAGCCTTGTAGTTACGACATTAGTGGCTATAAGTACGTTAGTGTTTGCACTGTATTATTGGTTAATTGAACTTCAAGTAAACTGGTATGCACTATTTATTTGTAGCATCGCATTACATTATATGTTTAAAAGTTTGGCATCGCATAATGTGGAAGGGACAACGGAGGAGAAAGAAGATGTAGAAAAGCATGTATTAAAAACAAGTGCAAATGTTACGTATTATGTACTTGTTGTGTTAATTTTTGGCTTGTTTTTCGCATCGGTAGGTTTTAATAAATGGATTGATTTTCATAACATACCGCTTTTATTTGCGTTATGTGCTGCGATAGTTGTAAAGCCGGCTGTAGAATTTTTAATTGTAAGACGTTATCGATAAAATAAGAAAAGGATCCTCTTCTGATATGAAGAGGATCCTTTTCTTATAGCGTTTTCGTTTTTGGACTAGGTGGTGTAACGGATGTACTATTTTCAGGAACTCTAGTTAATAAAAATCCACCGATAATGAACAGTACAATAATACTAAGGACACCAGCGTTTGTTTTTCCCGTTAATTGCGTCGTAACACCGACTAATACGGGACCCATAATCGCTGCGAACTTGCCAAATATATTATAAAATCCGAAGAATTCATTTGCAGATTCTTTAGGTACTAGTTTTGCAAAATAGGAACGACTAAGCGCTTGAATACCACCTTGAGAAGTGGCAACTAACATTGCTAAAATCCAGAAATCAAGTGTTGTTTTTAAGAAATAAGCATATGTGCAGATAATAATATAAGTAATAATACCGACATATAGCATTTTTTTCCCTGTAAATGTTTCTGATAATTTTCCGTATAATAAAGCGAATGGACAAGCTACAATTTGTGTGACAAATAAGATGATTAATAGATTCGTTGCACTAATACCGAGATCTGTTCCGTAAGCGGTAGACATAGTAATAATTGTATCGACCCCGTCAATGTAGAAGAAATAGGCGATTAGGAACATAAAGACTGTTTTATATTCTTTAATATTTTTAAAAGTATCAGCAAGGCGTTTGAAACTCATTGCAATCGGTCTTGGATCGCGCTCAATATAGTGCGTTTGCTCTACGTTTTTTAGCATTGGAATTGTAAATAATCCCCACCAAAGAGCTGTTATTGCGAATGAAATTTGACTAGCAATGCCGACTGATAAAAGGATAGTTCCTTTTTGAGCAAGAATAATAAGAGCGATACAACCGATAAAAGGAATTGTGCTCCCAATATAGCCTAATGCAAAGCCTCTTGTAGAAATTCGGTCCATTCTATCTTTAGAGGTAACATCTACTAAAAATGCATCATAAAAAATGTTTGCTCCCGCAAAACCTATTAGTGCTAGCATATAGCAGCCTAGTAATAAGTACCACTGAGATGTTGGGACGACTGCTAGCATACTTGTAAATACGATGCCGAGTCCAAAGAAGAATGTGAAAAATCGTTTTTTAAACCCTTTATAATCAGCAACTGTGCCGAGAATAGGAGCAAGTATAGAAATTAAAAGTGTAGCGAATGAGTTTGCATATCCCCAGTATGCTGTTGAAGTTGCACCAGATAGTCCAGCTTCTTTTGCAGCTGCTTTAAAGTAAATTGGGAATAATGCAGTTGTAATGACGAGCGAATATACTGAGTTCGCCCAATCGTATAATATCCAGCTTTTTTCTTGTCTGGACATTTTTTTCATATAATGTTCCCCCTTAAATTTGTTCTACTAACAGTGTACAAAAATAAAAATTATAAAAAGAGAAACAGTGATGATTTTTACATAACTTTTACATATATACACAGTTCTTTACAATTGAAGTAAATCCTCTACAATTGATCCGTCTGTTTCACCTAAGTGTAAACCGAGTAGTCTAGCGATAGTCGGACCTTCATCAATAAGTCTCATATACGGGATGGTAACACCGCTTTTTATCCCTTTCCCAGCAGCGATAAAAATCGTTTCATAGTTAGGTTTTGTTGGAGAGTATCCATGCGTACCAAATGTATATTTTTTACTAGGCGTAACATCTTTTTCGGTAATTTCTTTTATAAAATCGCCTGTATAGTTTTCAGTAAAATAATAGCCTTCTTGTGCTTCCAACATAAATAAACAATTACCATCTGCACCGCAGTCTTTTGCAGCTTCATCATGTAGTATAAATTCAATACCGTTTCGTTTATTTTGAAGTAATTCTTCAAGTAGTAGTTGTACTTTTCGAATTGTATCTGTATCATTTTTGTCTTTCACATATACATAGGCAGAGCCGTCGCAACTTTGGCAATAGACCTTCCAGTCTAGTAATTTTCCTTTTGAGTTTATAGATATAAGCCCTTGTTGATGAAATAGTGCATTTAATTGAATGGCTTTGTTTTCACTTAAAGCGCTATGATCACCAAGAGCGATAATTGTACTCTCTTCGTATAGATCACTGTTTTTTAAAGCTTGAATAATTTTCCCTAGCCGTTCATCATGTCTATGAATTGCAGCTATTGTTTCTTTGGATTCAAAGCCGTGATAGTGTCTTTGGGTGTCTAAATCGGTGAAATGTACGAACATGACATTAGGCTTTTTCGTCTGAATTGTATGCACAGCAGAAGCAAGTACGAAATCATCGAGTTCAGGCTGTGATAAGCCATTTCTTATATAACCAAAACGCTGATTCAAATCTAATTGATATAGTGGGCTACCGCTAAATAATGAAACTAAAATTTGATTTTGCCACGGTCTATTTGGAAAAATTTCAGGTAAATTGTAATCAATATTTGCTCTGCCGGTAACAGGCCATAGAAGGGCAGCGGTCGTTAAATTTGCTTTACGTGCTTCATCGTATAACGTTGTTCCTTTAATGGATTTTCGGTACCAATGCCAATCTGGTGACTCGCGTCCAGGTTGAAGTAACGTATTGCTAACTACGCCATGTTTATTAGGGTAGTTTCCAGTAACGATTGTTGAGTGACTTGGGTATGTTACAGAAGGATAAATAGGTTCCACTTTTCTCGCCATCGCACCCTTGTTTATTAATGTTTGGAAATTAGGAAGCTTTTGTAATATAGGAAAATCTAAAGCTGATAAGCAATCGAAAGATAAAATAATGACGTGGTTTGTTAATGCTTTATCCATAAAGTTCCCTCCTGATTATATAAAACCTATTCTTATATATTACTATTAATACCTAGTAATAAAAATATATTTTTCGGTGAAAATTTATTATTTATTTTCAGAAAAGTTAAATATATAATTAAGTATAAGGGAATGAATGGAAGGAGGGAATACTGTGGATTGGCTAGATGGATTTAGTATCTTTTATATCATTGGCGGAATTACGATTATCCTTGTATTTGCTATTTCATATTTACTAAAGAAACGGTTTCCAAACAAACAGTTTGATATTATATTTGCACTTAGTTTAATACTTCTTTGCTTAGCATCCTTTCCGGTTACAATGATGGTGATTGGTGGATGGGAAGGAATGGGATATGGATTTATTGGTTTCTTCGTTCTACTTGGTACACTTATCGGTATGATTGCACATCAACTTTTAAAAATCACGAGAAAAAGCTACGTATAAAACTGCCAAAAACGAAAAGAATATATAAAAATGAGAAAATTATCTATTGTTTTAAAAAAGAATTTGTATTATGATAATCAACAAATTTATTTCGTTATAACGATGAAAAAGGACTAGTACATGTTCAACCTTTTTAGCAGAGAGAGAATCCAGCAGGCTGAAAGATTCTTAAAAAGGCGATATGGAACCTACCTTTGCGTTCTGCATATGCAGCGGGAATTTCCCGTTATCAAAAAGAGAGCATGCGCAATTTTTGTGCATGAATCAGGGTGGTAACGCCGGCAAAGCTCGGTCCCTATTTAGGGACGCGGGCTTTTTTGTATTTTCAAAAGGAGGAAGACTGACTATGGCAAAAGAACAAGTACAAGCGATTACGAAGATGGAAGAGGATTTTGCACAGTGGTACACAGATATTGTAAAAAAAGCAGAACTTGTTGATTATTCAAGTGTAAAAGGATGTATGATTCTACGTCCGTACGGTTATGCCTTATGGGAAAATATGCAGAAAGTTATGGATGAGAAGTTAAAAGCAACTGGTCATGAAAATGTGTATATGCCAATGTTTATCCCAGAGAGTTTATTGCAAAAAGAGAAGGATCATGTAGAAGGGTTTGCTCCTGAAGTAGCATGGGTGACACATGGCGGGGATGAAAAATTAGCGGAGAGACTTTGTGTACGCCCTACATCTGAAACTTTATTCTGTGAACATTTTTCAAAAATTGTGCAATCTTATAATGATTTGCCAAAGCTATATAATCAGTGGTGTTCAGTAGTTCGTTGGGAGAAAACGACGCGACCATTCCTTCGCACAACTGAATTCTTATGGCAAGAGGGTCATACAATTCATGAAACAGCAGAAGAATCTCAAGCTGAAACGTTACATATTTTAAATCTATATGCTTCTTTCTGTGAAGACTACTTAGCGATACCAGTAATTAAAGGACAAAAAACAGAGAAAGAAAAATTTGCGGGCGCAAAGGCGACTTATACGATTGAAAGCTTAATGCATGATGGGAAAGCACTTCAAACAGGAACATCTCATAACTTTGGAACGAATTTTTCTGAAGCATTTGATATTAAGTTTTTAGATCGTAACGGTAAGTGGCAATATGTACACCAAACATCTTGGGGTGTATCAACAAGAATGATAGGTGGACTTATTATGGTTCATAGCGATAATAATGGGCTTGTAATGCCTCCTAAAGTCGCACCAGTGCAAGTTGTTATTGTACCAATTGCTCAGCATAAAGAAGGAGTTTTAGCGAAAGCAACAGAGTTACAAGAACATATTCAAAAGGTTGCACGAGTAAAAATAGATGCTAGTAATAAAACACCAGGCTGGAAATTTAATGAGTATGAAATGAAGGGCATTCCAATTCGATTAGAAGTTGGCCCTAAAGATATTGAAAAGAATCAAGTCGTACTTGTAAGAAGAGATACGAAAGAAAAAGAATTTATATCAATGGATCAATTAGAAGAACGTATTCCAGCATTACTTGAGGAAATTCATAATTCTTTATTTAATAAGGCAAAAGTATTTCGCGATGAGAATACGTATAGTGCGACGAATTTCGAAGAGATGAAAAAAGTAGCGGATGAAAAGCAAGGATTTATTAAGGCAATGTGGTGCGGAGAATTGGCTTGTGAAGAGAAACTAAAAGAAGAGGTTGGAGTATCTTCACGTTGTATGCCTTTTGAGCAAGAGCATGTAGCTGATGAATGTATTTGTTGTGGGAAAGAAGCTAAGCAAATGGTGTATTGGGGAAAAGCGTATTAATGCTTTTGTTGATAGAGGATGAAAAGGACTTTGGGCTGCATAATAAAATGCAATCCAAAGTCCTTTTGAGTTTTCCAATTTGTTTCATGTATGTTTTAGGTGGAAGGATGTGTTTTATTTTACATTTTTACGGCGAATAAATAGTAACATACCGATTAGGAATGTTGAAAGTCCCATTAAAATAGATGCAGGATAATGTGTTGCCGTATTAGGCAACTTATCGCCTTGTTTTTTCTCATTATCTTTTGCATTGCCACCTTGAGAACCGTTCCCCCCCTGAGAGCTGCTATCGCCTTTAACGCGGTTGCCGCCTTGAGAGCCGTTGCCACCTTGAGAACTGTTATCGCCTTTAACACGGTTCCCACCTTGAGAGCCGTTGCCATCAGAACCACTGCCACCGGAGCCATTGCCACCAGAACCACTGCCACCGGAGCCATTACCACCCGAACCATTGCCACCGGAGCCATTACCACCCGAACCATTGCCACCAGAACCGTTATCACCGGAACCGTTGCCGCCCGAACCACTGCCACCCGAACCGTTATCACCAGAACCGTTGCCGCCCGAACCACTGCCACCCGAACCATTGCCACCCGAACCGTTACCACCAGAACCGTTACCACCAGAACCATTACCACCAGAACCACTGCCACTGGAGCCATTGCCACCAGAACCGTTACCACCAGAACCATTACCACCAGAACCACTGCCACTGGAGCCATTGCCACCAGAACCACTGCCATCAGATCCGTTACCGCCAGAACCGTTACCACCAGAACCGTTGCCGCCCGAACCACTGCCACCAGAACCACTGCCACCCGAACCGTTACCGCTAGAACCGTTGCCGCCAGAACCATTGCCACCAGAGCCGTTGCCGCCCGAACCGTTGCCGCCAGAATCGTTATCACCGGAACCATTGCCACCCGAACCGTTGCCACCGGAGCCATTGCCACCAGGGCCGTTATCACCGGAACCACTGCCACCAGAACCACTGCCACCGGAGCCGTTGCCACCCGAACCGTTACCACCGGAACCGTTGCCGCCCGAACCGTTACTACCCGAACCACTGCCACCGGAGCCATTACCACCAGAACCGCTACCGCCCGAACCACTATCGTCCTGAGAACCATTGTTTCCTGGTGGTTTATTATTATCTTTTGAGTTGCCTTCTGCTAAATGATCGTTATTTTGTACAATTGCGTTTGTTGCTGGAGAGAAGTTTTCCGTTGCTGCATTACCGATATTTAAACCGCTAAAAAAAGATAAAGAGAGTGTTGATGCTAAAATGAAGATTTTCGTCATTGTTTTCCTCCTAAGAAATTAATATTCCATCTAAAATACATCCCTTTGTAATATTTCTTAGGAAAAAGAGTTTTATGCAAAAAAAACTATATATAGAAAAAGGTGGTGTATTTCTGAAGAGAGAAAAGAGTTAGTGTAAATTCTTTATAATAGTAGAGTGGTGAGAATGTTACACGCATTACAATAGAGGAAGTGACAGCAGATGAAAGAATATATTGCATTTGATATTGGTGGTACACAAATCAAATATGGAATTGTTTCAGAAACAGGAACAGTACGAAAGCATAAAACAGTTTCAACAGAAATTCATTTGGGTGGGGAACAAATCATTCAAAAACTTATTCTTCTATCCAAACAATTAATGAATGAACATACGATTTCAGGAATTGGCATTAGTACTGCGGGAATTGTTAATATTCATAAAGGAGTTGTAACGGGAGGGGTGGAGCATATTCCGAACTACGCGACTATTCCTATTATCGATAGATTGCAAGAGGTATTACAAGTTCCTGTGTCCGTTGAAAATGATGTGAATTGTGCAGCTTTGGGTGAGAAGTGGAAAGGTATTGGAAACGGAAAAAGAAATTTTATTATGCTTACTCTTGGAACTGGTATTGGAGGAGCGATTTTTATAGATGGAGAGTTATACAGGGGACATTCTTTTAGTGCTGGTGAATGGGGAAATATGTTAATAGAAGGAAAGCAGTTTGAAGAGGTCGCTTCCATTTCAGGGTTAATTCGTCTTGTGCGAAAATATAAAGGTGAAAGTGATTGGAATGGAAAAACGATTTTCGAACTGTATGATAAAGGAGATAGAGAAGTTACGCAAGCGGTTGAGGTTTTCTTTAAACATTTAGCGATTGGAATTAGTAATCTTGCTTATATTTTTAATCCAGAAATGATTGTTATAGGTGGAGGAATTACTGGTAGAGGAAATCAGTTCTTAAAAGAAGTAAAAGAAGAGATAGAAAAATATTTAAACAAAGAGATTTATAGTAATTGTGAGATTGAACTTGCACAAAACGGTAATTGCGCAGGAATGATTGGTGCTATTTACCACTTCTTACATCATCATAAGTAAATTATATGAATGTTTTCATATAACTGAGAATTTATCCTTTTTATCACTAGGTAAATAATGCTACAATATAAGGGAAGAATACAATATTTTCCGCCTTGGAAAATGCTTTGTAGAAAGGAAGAAACTGCATGCCTATTATTTTAGAAAAAGGTCAAAAGATCGATTTAACGAAAGGACAACCGAAAGTAGCGAAACTACAGGTTGGCTTAGGCTGGGATCCAATTGGGCAATCAGGTGGGTTTCTGTCTTCATTATTTGGAAGTAAACCAAATGTAGATTGTGATGCATCTGTTGTTATGTTAGAAGGGGATCGCTTTTTAAACAAAAACGATTTAGTTTACTTCGGAAACAAGCTTTCTACTTGTGGTAGTATTATTCATTCAGGAGATAATTTAACAGGTGAAGGCGCTGGTGATGACGAAACAATTTTCGTAGAATTACATAAAGTTCCGAGCCGTATTAATCGATTAGTATTCGTTGTAAATATTTATGACTGTGTAAATCGTCGTCAAGATTTCGGGATGATTCGTAATGCATATATTCGAATTCAAAACCCGCAAACTGGTGAAGAATTAGCACGCTATAATTTATCGGATAATTATGCTGGCAAAACGACTCTAATTGCAGGTGAAATGTATCGTCACGGAAGTGAATGGAAGTTTTCAGCTGTTGGAGAAGGCACACAAGATAAAAACTTAAGTGAGATTGTATCACGTTATCAATAAAATAAACCGAGGAGGAATTGAATATGGCATCAATTTCATTGAAAAAAGGACAAAAGGTAGACTTAACAAAAACGAATCCAGGTCTTTCAAAAGTTCTTGTAGGACTTGGTTGGGATACGAATCGTTATGACGGACAAAACGATTTCGATTTAGATGTTAGTATTTTCTTAGTAGGTGCTAACGGTAAAGTTTCAGGTGCAGAGGATTTTGTCTTCTATAATAACCCAAAAGGTGCGAATGGTGCTGTTGAGCATTTAGGAGATAACCGAACTGGTGAAGGTGAAGGCGATGATGAATCAATTAAAATAGATTTAAAAAATGTACCTGCACATATTGAACGTATTTGCTTCACAATTACAATTTACGATGGAGAAGGACGTAGCCAAAACTTCGGACAAGTTTCTAACTCTTTCGTACGTATTTTAGATGAAGAAAAGAATGCAGAGCTAATTCGTTACGATTTAGGAGAAGATTTCTCTATTGAAACAGCTGTTGTAGTAGGGGAATTATACCGTCATGCAGGTGACTGGAAGTTTAATGCAATCGGAAGTGGATTCCAAGGTGGATTAGCGTCTCTATGTAACAATTTCGGTTTAGATGTAGAGTAATAGCTTCGTATATCCATCGGTGAAACAGATGTTTACTGATGGATATATTTCTTAAGATTAAAATATAGAGGTGAATATAAATGGTTATTCAATTACAAAAAGGACAGAAGATTGATTTAGGTAAGACAAGTCCTGGTTTAACGAAAGCAGTAATTGGTCTTGGGTGGGATATTAAATCTTATGACGGTGGATCAGATTTCGATTTAGATGCATCAGCATTCCTATTAGATGCGAACGGAAAATGTACGAAGGAAACTGATTTTATCTTCTATAATAATTTACAGTCTCCTTGTGGATCTGTTATGCATACAGGGGATAACCGTACAGGTGAAGGCGAAGGTGATGATGAGCAACTTGTTGTGGACTTAAAGAAAGTTCCAGCAGATGTGCACAAAATTGCTATTACAGTTACGATTTATGATGCAGAAGGCCGTAGTCAAAACTTTGGTCAAGTAGGAAATGCGTTCGTTCGTTTAGCGAATGAAGAAACGAATGAAGAAGTTCTTCGCTTTGATTTAGGGGAAGATTTCTCCATCGAAACAGCAGTTGTCTTTTGTGAATTATACCGTCATAATGGACAGTGGAAGTTTAATGCAGTAGGAAGCGGTTTCCAAGGTGGCCTAGGTGCGCTTGTAAGAGCGTATGGCTTGGATGCATAGAAAGGAAACGATATTCGTTTCCTTTTTTTGACCTTTCTATAAATCTAGCAAAGAATAGGGGATAAAGGTAAGATGAGTATTTTGCAAGGAATCCTTGATACGTATGCTCAGTTTTTCGACTTGGACATGTGGATTAAAGTGTTGCAAGATCCAGTATCTTGGGGATTAATAGGTACACTTGTTGTACTTGAAGGTTTGTTATCTGCTGATAATGCACTTGTATTAGCAGTAATGGTAAAACACCTTCCGGAAGAAAAACGTAAAAAGGCATTATTCTATGGACTTATTGGAGCTTATGTATTCCGATTTATTGCGATTGGAATTGGAATGTTCTTAATTAAATTAGCGTGGGTAAAAGTGTTAGGTGCACTTTACTTAGCTTGGCTTTCAGTTAAATACTTCATTGATAAAAGAAAAGGTAATGCAGAAGAAGAGGAAGCTCATGGTATGAACCAAAACAGTATTCTCTTCAGAATGTTTGGTGTCTTCTGGGGAACAGTTGCGATGGTTGAATTAATGGATATCGCGTTCTCTGTAGATAGCGTACTTGCTGCATTTGGTGTATCAAATGAAGTTTGGATTCTATTATTAGGTGGAATGCTTGGTATTTTAATGATGCGTGGTATCGCTGGTGTATTCTTAAAATTGTTAGAGCGTATTCCAGAGCTTGAAACGACAGCATATATTTTAATCTTAATTATTGCAGCAAAAATGTTACTGTCTGTTATTCATATTGAAATAAGTCATGCAGTGTTCTTTATCATTTTAGTTGTAGCATTTGGAGCAACATTTATACTTCACTACATGAAGAATTCTGGACAAGCTAAAGAAGAAGTTGCAGCTACTAAAGAAGACAATAAATAATTGAAATGGGTTTGCTCGTTTTACGAGCGCCCATTTTTTATAACCAAAAATAGTTTATAATAGAAGAAAGACTTAGAAAAAACGTAAATGTTTTTGGAGGTGAACTGTTGTGTTTTCACGTTTTACACTTCAACCATATGGATTAAAAGATGAATCAGATTTAAAGCAATTTGAAACACTTTTAGAAAAACGCCCACAATATGAACTGACAGAGAATGAGATGAAATTTAGTTATATAGCATGTCGAATCCTTGGCGTTCCTAATGATGTAGATGAATATTTTAATGAGCTATTTGATTATAGTGAAGCAAAAGGAATCGAAGTTTTACACGAACAAAATTTAAACAAAGTGATTGATTCGGAAAAGCTTCGTCATATTCAAGAAGTGTTCGGATTACATCAAGAAGCACCAAACGGTCTGACAGTAAATAGGCTAGTGGCACACTTATCTGGGAAACAACTTTTACCGAAAGTAGACAATCCTGACTTACAGCATTATATACATACGACGTTTATTTCTGTATTGAAATTGTATGAGAAACAACATAACCAATCGTTAAAAACAGAGGGATTCCGTCGTTTCTTAATTGATATAATTAAATTAAGTGAAAATTACGTAGCGAAGTGGTTTTCCACGGTTAATTATAAGAAACAAATGCCGCGTATCGTTTGGTACGGTGATGCGACGGAAAGCCGTATATATTTCTTATACTTCCTTATTATGCTCGGCTGTGATGTACTTTATTATCATCCAGAAGGAAAAGATGGATTTGAGAATGTTGATGAGGAAGGAAGAAGTTTTGTTGTGTCTCATTCAGGTCGCATTTCTCTTGAGCCATTTCCAGATCGTCGCCGCGAACGTGTTGCAACAGTAGCGTATCAAGCTTCAAAAGAAATTGAGCAAGTACTTCACCACGATAATTCACTGCTGTACAAGCCGTGGCAATTCCGTTCATATACGCCTGTAGCTCGTACGCTCAAAACAACGTATGATGAACTCTTTTTAATTACGAAAGAAAAGGCGTTTGTACGCCCGACATTCTTTGTTGAGAATAAACACATTTATATCCCTTCTTTATTTGCGAAAATATCAGGTGTTTCAAAAAATGATAAAGAGTATTTTCAGCGATTAAAGGCTGTTACATCATTTGATAACAGTTTATTAATTAATACATTCCCGTTTACGAAGGAACAAAAAGCAAATTTCCAATATCATTACCGAGATGCTTTAGACCGCGGGGGGAAATTACATCCAGATTTAATTATGAACAGTCATTGGTGGCCACATAAACGATTGCCAGAAGGATTACAACATGGTATTGCAGAGGCGATCATTCATGCGTGCGAAAGTGAAATGTGTAAACCAATTGCAAAAGAGACGAAACAAGATGTAGCGCTATATGTTTTCGCACAACTTTCTCAAATACCACCAAATATTTTAGAACAGCTTGAGAAATTTGATTATTCACAAGATGTACCGAAAATTGTTATATTTAATAATGAGAAGAGCGGAGAATTAACTCGTTCTGATGCTGTTTTATTGCTATTTTTAAATCAAATAGGAGTAGATGTATTCCACTTCAATCCAACGGGACGAAATGATATTGAACCGTATATTGATGCAGCAGCATTTGATTCACATTGGCTTGAAGAAGTTAATTTCGATCTTGAGTTTCATGGTTCATCAGCCTATAAAAATTTATCACAAACAATAAAAGGACTATTTCGTCCATTTTTATAAGGAAAGGGAGAATACCATATGAATAACCCAGTCGTACTAGATTCGAAAACAGAATTAAATGAGCAAACAGCACAAGATGTTCGCTTGCAACTTAGACAAGATGCAGATGTGCAACGTATTTATAATGCGGTAGATATTAAGGATCAGTTAGAATTAATCGAACTTGGAAAAGAACCTTCTATGGAAATTTCACGTTTTGCTGATCAAATCTTACATACAATGTCTTTATCAAAAATAGAAGACTCTGGAGAATTATTAAAACAGCTTGGTAAAATTATGGACAGATTCGATAGCAAAGACTTTGCGGAAGAGAAAAGTGGTTTCTTCTCACGTATGTTCAAAAAAGCGGATAAAATGATTGAACAAATTTTTAGCAAGTATCAAACGATGGGCCGCGAAATTGATAAAGTGTATGTGGAAATTACGAAGTATCAAGATGAAATGAAAAAATCAATTGGTACGTTAGACGGTTTATATGAGCAAAACTTAAAATATTATTTAGACTTAGAAAAATACGTAGTAGCAGGAGAAATGTTATTAGATCGTTTAAATACAGAGTTAGTTCCGATGTATGAAGAGCGTGTACGTAACAATGACCAATTAGCAGGTATTGAATTAGAATCACTGAAAAACTCTGTTGAAATTTTAGAGCAGCGTATTGATGATTTAGAAAAAGCACGTATGGTTGCGTTACTTACAGCACCACAAATTCGTATGATTCAGCGTGGTAACAATAAATTAATCGGTAAAATCAATACAGCATTTATTACAACGATTCCTATCTTTAAAAATGGTATCATTCAGGCGGTAAATGCGAAGCGTCAAAAGCTTGTTGCAGATTCTATGGCTGAACTGGATCGCCGTACAAATGAATTACTTAAGAAAAATGCACAAAATATCGCAACGCAAAGTGTGGAAGTAGCGAGATTATCGGGTTCTTCTAGTATTAAGATGGAAACACTTGAGGAAACTTGGAACATTATTTCAAGAGGTATGCAAGAAACACAACAAATTGAAGAACAAAATAAACGTGAGCGTGAAGAAAGCCGCAAACGTATGGCCACATTAACTGAGAACATTAAAAAAGAATTACAAGGATAAATTGAAACTTTAATCAGCGGGGACATCTCCCAAAAATAGTGAAATAAATGAAAAGGCAATGAGGAGCAGTCCTCATTGCCTTTTAGTTTCTCTTCACTAATTTAATAATCTCATTCACAACAAGCGGGATGATACTTAATAAGAGAACAAATCCCCAATCTCGCATCGTTAATGCATGCACACCGAATATATTTGCAAGAGGTGGGATGGAGATGATACACACTTGCATAAGAATACCGATAAGAAGGGAGAAGACTAAATATTTATTTGTAAAAATCCCAATTGAAAAAATGGATTTCGTTCTCGAACGCAAGTTAAATGAATGAACGAGCTGAGAAAAACTCAGAACGACAAATGCCATCGTTTGAGCGTGTAATAGAGCATCCTCATCAATTCGCTCTGGGAAAAGAGGGAATAAATTTGTATCTCCGGTATAGAATTTTGCTCCGGCGATAAAGGCTATTAGCGTTAAAAGTCCAATGACAACCCCATTGAAAATAAGAAAAGGAACGCTACCACTAAATAAACTTTCTTTCGCATGTCGTGGTTTTTCCTTCATCACATCTGGATCTTCAGAATCAACCCCAAGTGATAATGCAGGCAGTGTATCTGTAATTAAATTCACCCACAAAATGTGAATAGGTCGTAGTGGTGTTGCCCAGCCGAGTAAAATGGCTAAAAATAAAGTAATAATTTCTCCGAAGTTACAAGAGAGTAGGAAGAGAATTGATTTTTTTATGTTCCGATAAATATTTCTACCTTCCTCAACAGCCTTCACGATAGATGAGAAGTTATCATCCGTTAAAACGACATCCGCTGCTCCTTTTGCAACGTCTGTTCCTGTAATGCCCATCGCTACACCAACATCTGCTTGTTTTAAAGATGGTGCATCATTGACGCCATCACCAGTCATAGAAACGATATTGCCTTTTGTACGTAATGCTTTTACGATCTTTACCTTATGTTCTGGAGAGACCCTAGCGAATACATGTAAGTGATCAATTTTGCTTGCTAGTTCTGTATCTGAAATGTTATCTAATTCAGTTCCAATCATAATTTCAGATATGTCTTCAGCAATGCCAAGTTCTTTGGCAATGGCGAAGGCGGTATCTTTATGGTCACCAGTAATCATAACTGTGCGAATACCGGCCTTTTTACATTCTGTAATTGAATCTTTTACTTCAGTTCGCGGTGGATCAATCATACCGACAAGACCAATAAAGATGAGGTTTTCTTCGAGATGATCTATCTCCACATCGCTTGAATTGTATTGTTTAAATGCGAATGAAAGTACTCTTAAAGCCCCTTGAGACATTGACCCGGCAACTTCTAATATTTGAGTTTTATCAGCCTCTGTTAGACCCTCGATTTTACCGTTTTTAAATATGTGGGTACATCGAGGTAAGAGTTTATCAATAGCACCTTTCGTCATGCTATAGTAGCTTTTATCGTATGTATGCACGGTTGACATCATTTTACGATCGGAATCGAAAGGCATCTCGTTAACACGCTCATGTATCTTTTCTAAATGATCTTTTTGCATGTTAAAAGTGCTTCCCGCAACGAGAAGAGCGATTTCTGTAGGGTCCCCTGTTTGTGAGTCAGAACCGTAAGACGCATCGTTACATAGCACCATATTTTCTAACAATAGGCGTTGCGCATCGTTATTTACATTTAAATTTTCTAAGTAATCGTATGTGTTATCGCTATAAAAGTGAGTAACGGTCATTTTATTTTGTGTTAACGTACCTGTTTTATCTGAACAAATAATTGTGACAGAACCAAGAGCTTCAACAGCTGGTAGTTTCCGAATAATAACATTTTGTTTAATCATGCGCTGTACACCAATTGCAAGAACGATGGAAACGATAGCTGGCAACCCTTCTGGAATAGCTGCAACTGCTAAACTAATAGAAGTCATAAACATTTCTAACGTATCCCGGCCTTGTAAAAATCCGATGAGAAACATAACGATACAAATAGCTACAGCGACAAAGCCTAAATACTTTCCGACTTGTGCCAAGCTTTTTTGAAGTGGTGTCATATCATCGTCTGCTTCATGTAAAAGGGTAGCAATCTTACCAATTTGTGAGTTCATTCCAGTTTCAACAGCAACACCGACGCCTCGGCCATATGTTACAAGAGTAGACATAAAGGCCATGTTTTTTTGATCGCCTAATGGTACTTGCTCATCACTTTGCATAGAAGGGTGGTAGATTGCATCTTTATCAACAGGGACGGATTCACCAGTTAGAGCAGATTCTTCAACTTTTAAATTTGCGGTTTCGATAAGTCGCAAATCGCATGGGATATATCGTCCGGCGTCGAGCATAACGATATCACCTGGAACGACGTGCTCAGATGGAATTTCTTGTAGTTCACCATCTCGTTTAACGATAGCTTTAGGTGTCGCCATCTTTTTCAATGCCTCTAAAGCTTGTTCTGCTTTCGATTCTTGGACGACACCGATAACAGCATTTAAAACTACAACGAGCGCAATAATACTTGCATCAGCCCATTCACCTACAAAGGCAGAAATAAGAGCAGCAATAATAAGGACATATACGAGGACATCATTAATTTGGGCGAAAATTCGCTGCCATAACGTGCGTTTTTGTTTTGTAGCTAATTCATTAGAGCCGTATTGCTTTAAACGCTCATTTACGATTTCATCTGTTAAACCGTGTTGTTCGTTTGTTTCTAGGTCGATTAATGTTTGATCTTTCGTCTTACTGTACCAATTGCTCATAAGTAAGCACCTCCAGTAAAAACAGTTAGCAATGGTAGTGTTGCTATTATTTGTGAGTAGTATGTATGGAGAAAAAATCTAAGGTGAGGTTCTACTTCCATTGTACAATATTTTACAGTTGGTTGAGTGAAAGAGAAGAGTTGTCATGAATTTGTTGGAAATAAAAAAAGAGCCTCATAAGCGAGGCTTTTTTTACTTTTTAATTAATGTACCTAATTCTTCTGTAATAGCTTGCATTTCACTAATGCTGAATGTTTCACGTTTCATAACATGATCATAAATGTCACGTAAGTCTTCGTACATTTCTTCATTAAAGCTAGCAGCTCTCATCGCGCCAGCATTAACCATACGTAATTTTTCTTTAATAGCTTCGACCATATATTCAACGTTTTCTTCTGACTTTACGGATAAATCCACCGAAGTGTCCCCCTTTAAAATAACATAAGGATATCTTAACATTTTTTATCATTTTCGTTAATGAATCTTTTCAATCCTATTAAATTAGTAGGGATTTCCTTTATATTTAATAATTGGTTGTTTATACTATAAGTATATATTAAGAAATGCACCAAGAAGGGAAGAAACAAAAATATGGTTCAAATATTGTTTGTTTGTCTTGGGAACATTTGCCGTTCTCCGATGGCAGAAGCGATTTTTCGAGATCTTGTCGTAAAAGAGGGACTCGAAGAGAAAATTGTCATTGATTCTGCAGGAACTGGAGATTGGCATGTTGGCCATCCGCCACATAAAGGAACACAAAAAATTTTAAAAGAAAATGCAGTCACTTTTGAAGGAATTAAAGCAAGGCAAGTAGAAAAAGAAGACTTAACAAAGTTTGATTATATTATTGCCATGGACAACAAGAATATAGCAGATTTAAAAAGTTTAGGTAAAACTGGAGGCTATATTGGTAGACTGTCCGATTTTGTTCCAGACGGTGGCTGGACAGACGTTCCCGACCCTTACTATACAGGGAATTTCCAAGAAGTATATGACCTTGTAACAGAAGGGTGTGCAAAGCTATTAGCTTTCATTCGAAATGAACAAGGAATATGAGGAAGCTTAGAAAGAAATACTTTCTAACATAAGAAATGAAAGGGTGAAGGAATATGGCAAAGAAAAATAATATTGCTCGAAACATTGCGATTGGTGTAGCTGCAGGTGTAGCTGTATCTATGTTGAAGAAGGAAAATCGTGAAAAAGTAAAAAATACTGCGGAAAAAGCAAAAACAAAGATGATTGAAATCGGTGAAAATGCAAAAATCAAAGAAAAAGTGCAAACTGTTACAGATAAAGGGCGCGAACTCGCTGACTTCAATGTAGTAAAAGCGAAAGTAGCAGAAATTAAAAAATTGACGCCGTCTGTTGTAGAGACGTTAAAAGAAACGAAAGAAATTTTTAGTAAGAAAAAGGTTGAGCCAGCAGAGAAGCCAGAAACAATTGAAATTCAAGCTGTATCTACAAAGGTAGATGAGCTGAAAGCAGAGGAAGAGCCGATAGTTGCTGAAGATGGCGGTATGAAGGAAGCGCGTGAATTATTTATGACAGACTCAAATGTAGAGGGAAAAAAAACTGAAGCGTACATTGAGTTAAAGCAAGATAAAGAAGAGAAGAAAAGCGTTTAAACATATATGAGAAAAATTTTAGAAAAGGTGAGAAGAAATCGTACTTATTCGTTTGGTAAAGATTTGTATGACCGGACGATGCGCGATGATGTAGCGGGCTTGGCAGCACAGCTCGCTTATTTCTTCTTGCTTGCAATTTTTCCTGGGCTTGTTTTCTTAATTACGCTTCTTGGATTCATTGACCTTCAAACAGAAAGTGTGCTCAATTTATTAGAACCGTACGTGCCGGAAGATGCAATGTCTTTAATTGAAGTAAATGTTGATAAGGTTGTAAATGAGCAAAATGGTGGTTTATTATCATTTGGTTTATTATCAATGCTATGGTTTGCTTCAAACGGGGTAAATGCGGTTATGAATGCTTTTAACCGTGCGTATGATGTAACAGAAACACGTTCTTTTATTAAAACGAGAGCTTTATCAATTGTGTTTACGTTAGCAATCATTTTTATGATTGTGTTTGCGCTAATTGTTCCAGTGTTTGGACAAGTAATTGGGGCAGCGGTATTTAAAGCAATTGGTTTATCAGATAGTTTTTCTTACGTGTGGAGTATTACGCGGTTAGTAGCGAGTTTCTTTGTTTTATTCGCATTGTTTAGTTTTTTATATACATTTGCACCAGATCGAAAGTTAAAAAGAAGAGAAGTCATTTCAGGAGCAACATTTGCTACTGTAGGATGGATTGTGGTATCGTACTCATTTGCTTATTATGTAGATAAGTTTGCGAATTACGCCAATACATATGGTGGTCTCGGTGGTATTATTATTCTAATGTTATGGTTTTACTTAACTGGATGGGTAATTTTACTTGGCGGTGAAATTAATGGTTTACTCCATCATTATAGAACGGGTGACAATAATTCCCGTAATGAAAAGTGAGCTCTTGTTCCATAATAAAAGGGAACAGGGGGGATATTTCATGAGTAATAATAAAAAGAATCACAACAATAAAAATAACAATAAGCAAAAGAGCAGTTCGCATCCAAAGCATAAAACGAGTAGTAGTGCGAACGGGCATAATAGCTATCATTAAAAAAAAACGGGTCCTCTATGAGGGACCCGTTTTTATTTGTTTCCTTTTAATAATCGTAAGCCATTCAAAATGACAAGAATTGTACTTCCTTCATGTCCAATAACACCAAACGGAAGAGCTAAAAATTGCAAAAAGTTTGAACAAATCAGCATTGCAATTACAGCTAGCGAAAAGATTACGTTTTGCTTTACAATACGGTTCATTCGTTTTGATAAGCGGATTGCTTGGGAAAGTCGAGATAATTCGTTTTTCATAAGTACAACGTCTGCAGTTTCTAAAGCCACGTCTGTTCCTTCACCCATTGCTACACCAATGCTCGCGGTAGCGAGTGCAGGGGCATCATTAATACCGTCTCCGACCATTGCTACTGTCCCGTATTTTTCTTTTAGCTTCTTAATCGTTTCAACTTTTGTTTCTGGTAAGCATGATGCGTAATATTCCTGTATATTACTTTCAGAGGCAATTGCTTTTGCCGTTTCCTCATTATCTCCAGTAATCATAATGGCCTCGACACCTATGCTTTGTAATTCGCGAATAGCAGCTATTGTTTCTTGGCGAAGTGTATCTTTTAAAGCGATAAGTCCAAGAATGCCTTCTTCATCACGAATATAAACGACAGTTTTACCTTCTTTTTCAAGTGAGGCAGAAATGCCATTATGGAATGTCTTTGTTTCTTCACCAATAAAATCAGCTTTACCTATTTTATAAGCTTTGTTTTCGAATATTCCTTTTAGCCCAAAACCGGTTACATCTTCAACATTTTCTGGTTTTTGTAATGCAATGTTATACGTATGTTGTGCATATTTGACAATAGATTCAGCTAAAGGATGTGTAGAGTGACTTTCAATTGCTGCTGTAATAGAAAGTACTTCTTTTTCTGTCATATTTTCTCGAACATATACATCTGTTACGGTAGGTTTTCCTTGTGTTAATGTTCCTGTTTTATCAAAAGCGATTGCTTTTACTGAAGCGAGGCGTTCTAAATGTATGCCACCTTTAAAGAGAATTCCATTTCTTGCTCCGTTAGAAATTGCAGATAACGTTGCTGGCGTAATGGCAGCAACGAGTGCACAAGGAGATGCGACTACAAGTAAGATCATAGCGCGATAAAAGGTTTCATTCCAACTCCAGTCCAGTAAGAAATGAGGAACGAACATCATAAGCGCAACAACGAGTAGTACACCTTTTACGTATGTTCCTTCAAATTTTTCGATGAATAGTTGTGATGGTGATTTTTCGCTTTGTGCACTTTGGACAAGACGGATAATCTTTTGGAATAATGTTTGATCGCTCGGCTTCGTAATTTTAACTTCGATAGCACCGCGTAAATTTACAGTACCGGCAAATACTTCATCACCGAATTTTTTCTCATTCGGAATAGGTTCCCCTGTAATAGCAGCTTCATCGATATTTGTTTCACCGTTATGAATCGTACCGTCAGCAGGAACACGCTCACCTGGCTTAATTAAAATAATGTCGTTAATTTGTAATCGTCCTACAGGAACACGTTCCTCGGTTCCATTAGAAATACGTAATGCTTCTTCAGGTTGCAAATCAAGAAGCGCTGAAATTTCTTTTTGACTTTTACTTAATGTATAAGATTCCATCGCACCGCTCAGTGCAAAGATAAAGATTAAAATCGCGCCTTCTGCCCAGTAGCCAATGATTGCAGCGCCGATAGCAGCAAAGAGCATGAGCATTTCGACATTTAGCTCTTTCTCTTCAATGGTATCTTCAATACCTTCTTTCGCCTTTGCATATCCACCAACTATATAAGCAAGGATATAGCAAGTAATACCTACATTCATTGCATCGTTCTTTGTGAATAACCAACCAGCTAAAATGAAAATACCAGATGAGATTGCAAAGATAAGTTCATAATGTTTCTTTAATGTATCCCATAAAGAGGGATGAGAAATAGACTTTTGTACTTGTAATGTTTTTACTTCTGAGTTCATTACTGCTCGCTCCTTCCAAATTCTTATTGAGAAAAAGAATCAAAATCGAAAGCCCTATAAAACGACGAAAGCTGCCATCCATAATGGATAGCAGCATTTCTGTTGAATCTGATTTTAATAGTTATTATGTTGTAATTATTCTATAGTATAGCATATGTTTTCGTTAGATGATATGTTTTTGTTTGCGTATAAACTGAAAACTTGTGTTTTCACACTCCCTTTGGTATATATGAATATTGTTCATAAAAAGATCGGAAAGGAAGACAGCAAGTGAAGACAGAGAAATTTTTTACCCATCCGATTGGCGTACTGATTGCTGCAATAGTAGCGACTTTTTTATGGGGGAGCGCATTCCCTTTTATTAAATTAAGTTATGCTGAACTTGGAATTCAGCCACAAGAAGTTGGGGAGCAAATATTATTTGCTGGTTATCGTTTCTTTTTATCTGGAGTCATGCTCTTATTATTCTTTAAAGTGTTAGGAAAAGATATGAGCTTCAAAAAAGGAACGGGGAAGCAGTTAGTACAAATTGGTTTATTTCAAACATTTCTTCAGTATATATGTTTTTATATTGGAATGAGTTATAGTTCTGGCATTGAAGGAGCTATCATTTCAGGAACATCATCATTCTTTCAAATTTTACTTGCTCACTTTTTATATAAAGATGACGCTCTCAATATGAGAAAAATAATTGGGGTCTCTATCGGCTTTTGTGGTGTCATTTTAGTAAATGTACCGAGTGATGGTAGTTTATCATTCCATTTCGGAATTGGTAGCTTATTACTTCTTAGTGCAGCAATGTTGTATTCATATGGAAACATATTGGCGAAAGAAGGTAGCAAAACATTAGATGTTGGCTATATGACAGCATACCAAATGATTTTTGGTTCTATCGGGTTATTATGTATAGGGGCTTTGCAAGTTGGAGTCATGCCATTTACATTTAGTGTACATGCAATACTTATGCTTATCTACTTATCTTTCTTATCAGCAGCAGGCTTTTGTATTTGGAATACAATTATGAAGTACAACAAAGTTGGAAAAGTATCAATGTACATGTTCTTTATACCCGTATTTGGTGTGTTATTATCGAGCATGATCTTAGGAGAAGCAATTCATTCATTTGTACTATTCGGTTTAGCATGTGTAGCCGCGGGAATTATCGTGGTGAATCGTACGCCAGCTAAGCAGAAAATGGAGCAAGAAAAACAAGTAGCATAAATAACAGGAAAACGATTACAATGGAAGAACAGTACTGTTCTTCTTTTTTTATGTAGAAAAAGGATAATAGACTAGGTATAACGAAAAAAGATACAAAAAGCATTTATTGGGGAGAACATATTATGAATCTACTTTACATGGTGTTAATTGGACAAATCATTCTTTTTTTAATGGGTGCAATGTACGCAATAGGACAGACAAAAAAGACAAGAAATAATATGCCGCTACCTTTAGCGGTGCGTCTTATTCTTAGTTTTTCTTTAACAGCAAGTGCAATTTGGATATGGTTACAAGATCCATCGGTGGAGTATAGTACGTGGGTTGCACTAGGTATGACGTTATCAACTGTAGGAGATTTATTTATGGCAGGTTTGATTCCAATTGGTCACAGGTTAATTGGAGGGATGATTACTTTCGCTCTTGCGCATTGTTTTTATGTAAAAGCATTTTTGCAAACAGGCATCTCATGGAATGGTTTTTGGATTGGTTTACTCGTATACGGACTCTTTCTCATTATAGGATGGTTCTTCTTTATCCGAAATGATAAGCAAGATAAATTGTTTACGATAGGAGCTCTAATTTACGGACTGTGGGTTGGGGGAATGGCTTGCTTTGCATTCGCCTTATACTATGAAAATACAGGAATATGGTGGATACCGGCTTTTGGTGGTTTACTATTTGTGATTTCTGATTTTATTATAGGCGTGACAGATATTGGAGGGCGCAAATTAAAGTATGAACCACTTTGGATTTGGTTTACATATGTAGCGGCCCAAATGTGTATTGTATATGTGGGAATATAAAAAGATACTCTCAAAATAGTAGATAGACTATTTTGAGAGTATCTTTTTTACTATTTTACTTCAGCCGATTTTTGAGATGGAGTTTTACTGCTGACACATAGTGAGATAAATATAAATTATATAAAATAAGAAGTTTATGGTGGTTATTCTGAGTTTACAATATTATAATTTTACAATTCAGAATTTTGTGGAAATTAAGTGGTTGAAGTCCTTATAATAAAAGTAAAAAGATGATGAGATGGTGGAATGATGCAAAAGAAAAAACGTTGGCGTGAATTCTTTGGAACAATTGCAATTGCATGTTTGTTGGTGTTTTTGGCAAAAATCTTTTTGTTTTTTCCTACGACTGTAAAAGGAGCGTCCATGAAGCCAACGTTACAAGATGGGGATAAGGTGATTGTTAATAAGTTGGCAAAGCAATTTGAAAGTTATGGGCGAGAAGATATTATTGTTGTGAAGACAGATAATTTTTATGTGAAAAGGGTTATTGGTTTGCCTGGTGATGTCATTGAGGTGAGAAATGATCAATTATATGTGAATCATGAAGTGATACAGGAAGCGTATTTGTATAGTAATAAAAAACAAGCTGAAAAAAAACTTATGAATTTAACAGAGGACTTTGGACCGATTACAATTCCTAAAAATAAGATTTTTGTTATGGGAGATAATCGCTTAATAAGCAGAGATAGTAGAAATGGTTTAGGACTTATTGATAAAGCGGATGTATTAGGAGAATTAGCGGCAATTTATTATCCATTTGAACATATGAAAATAATGAATTAAAGTAAAAAACCAAGCAAATTTCATTTGCTTGGTTTTTTATTCCGCTTTAATGGGCAGTAAGACCCCCACCTCAAAATTCAGCGAAAGCAAGGAAGTTAGGTGGGGGATCAACTGCCCATTAAAGTCCGATTGGTTCAACTAATAATCAGTGGGGGATGAAGAAAACCCCCACTGATTAAAGTTTCACTTTATGTTAAATCGTAGGAGACTCATTAAATTCATAGACGTCTTCATTGTTTTTATTCGTACTTAAAACGAATTTGTGCTGCAATAGTTGCAGTTTAAAGAATGCTAACGGATCGTGATAAGTTTCTGGGTTGCTTCTTAACGTTGCTAATGTTTGCTCGTCTTCCTGTATTTCAAGTTGAGCTGATTCTACATTTTGTTTCAGTATGCTAAGTGGATCTTTAAAGAACATCATGATATCTCGTTCTAATGCGCCTTCAAATACTTCAAATTGAAGGAAGAATTGTTTTGAGATTGTTTGAGCAATTTCCGTATAATCTTCCGTTTCAATGTATTGTTTATATTTGTTTGCGAGCATAGATTGATTTTTTTGCATGTTACCAAATAGTTTTCCCGCACTCTTTAAGAAAAATTGTGTTGGTGTAAAGCGTAATAAAATATTGATGTTCGATACTGTAATTCGATTTGTCATACGTACAACATCTCGATGCCAATCATCTAGTAATTTGAAATCGCAAGGAAGTTTCATGCGTTCTTCTTTATATAATTTATTAAACGTTTCACTCATTTCATCTAAATAAGATTGAGCTTGAATAAATTCATTATGCGCTGTTTCAATCCACTCTTGAATAAATCCAGTAAATTTAGGAAGAAGCACTTGCTGTACATGTTTTTGAATTCGTTCGTTCATTGCAGCATTTAATTCTTCATGAACTAATTTGAAATCACTATCTTCTTGAACAAGGTCAGAACAGCTCTGTAATAATTCAGGAATTTGAGAATGGATATCTCGTGTGATTTCTTCTTTCGTTAAAAGATAAGATTCTGTAATAGAACGAATTTTATCTTTTTCAAGAGCAGTAAGATTGTTAATAAATCCGTTTAGTTTTACTGAGATATGTTTATTCCAGCGTACGGATTTCACTAATGTATTTTCTAATTCCACACGTTCATTTACAAGGTATGCGATTGTTTTTTGAGTGAACCATATTAGTTTTTTTATACGTTCTTGTTCTATGTCGCGTTCTGCTAGATTAGAAAGAATAGACTCTGTCACGTCTCCAAGTTGCTGGCTACTCTCTTGTGAAGGAGAGTATGGGAAGAACTTTGCATTTGGGAAATGGACTTTAATCTTACTCATTAGTTTTTCATTATTGGCCGCATTATTTGTGTGTAATACGAAATGAATTTGTAAGTTTGGCACTTGTTCACGTAAATAAAGTAATGTATCAAGCTCTTCACCATGCAATGGTGAAGCAGAATTTAATACGTAAATAAGGTTATCTGCTGCTTGTAAGTATTCAAAGTATGAGCTATTTTTATCCACTTGCCCTTGAACAGATGGCGTAACAAGGAATGCAAATTTATTCTTTCTTAAAAATCTACTTGGTAACTTAATTTCTATACACTTCTTCTCAAGTTCTGACTCGGAATCGGAAGGTGTAGCCATTATTTGATGGAATTCATCAAAGTTCGGTATATTGTGTACATCTAAAGCAGTGAATTCTGTTATTTCAGTTTGGCTATCATCTTTAAATAGAATAGGAGTTGTTACAGTCTCAGTTAAGATGTTCTCTCCTAATATTGAATTGATGAATGATGACTTATCATGGTCACTAGTTCCCGCTATTAGTAATTGTGTAACATTTAAATCACATAGTTCATGAACGAGTAACGTAAATTGATGACTTAAATCCACATCATTTTTTTCAGCCCATACAGCAATTGTTTCGAATAAATGAGAAACGGTTTCCATATTTACATTTGTTTCAGCTGTTGAATTAGAGAGTAGGGCTCCCGCACTTTTTACGAGTAATGACTCTAAAGTTGTAGGTGAAACTTCATTCCATGCTAACACTGCAGCAGAGACAAATAGGGCATCTTTTGCTTTCGTTAAACTAAACCAATTTGTTAATAAATCTGGTACAAGTCCCTGCATTTCATGCATGAAATGTTCACCAGTAATTAATTTAAAGTACGTATCTTGGTAGCGTTCAATAATTTCATGCCAATCGTCATTGTTGTCTGTTTCGATATGTAAGAATAAATGATTTATTGTTTGAATCCAAGGTAGATGCAAGTTTTCATTTTGATAGCTGTTCCAAAGAGCAATAACAAGTTCTTTAAATTGGACTTGATCAATTGCATATAAAGCTTTTAAAGATTCATAGAAATATTCTGGTTTGATTTGTTTCGTAAATCCTTGATTCACATAATGGATTAAAGTATCGAACCAGTGTAATGATTGTGTTCGAATTCCTTCTTGAACGGCAAGTTCGATAGCGTTATTCCAATCTTCTTGTTTTTCATAGAATGAGCGAGCAATTGCAGTAATATTTGGATAGTCAGGTTGAAATGCAACAGCCTCACTAATTGTCTTAAATGCTAGACCTAAACGATCTTGTTCGATGTAAAGAGAAAGAAGTTGTAAGGAAACTTCCATTGTAAGAGTTGTATCTTCCGTTTGGATAGATTGATAAATTTCTTCTGCTTTTGGCAAGAATCCTAGTTCAAAATAAGAATCTGCAATATTTTTGGTTGCCCAAAGTGCAAGTTCGTTATTTACTTTCTCCCATTTAAATATCGCGGCTTCAAAGTCTTTATTTTGGTAATAAAATTCACCTTGAGCAAAGCGGATATTAGAAATGTTGGAGAATTCGTTTGTAGATTCATTTATATATGCTTCACCGAGTACTTCCGATACTGGAGTAGAAGTTTCTTCTGTTAAAAATGTTTTATAGTAAACCTTTTGGATAAATTGATTTTCAATGGTCATGTTCGTTCCCCCTGTATAATTTAGAAAAATGATGTTGTATGTAAAGGGTGCATGTTCTTTTTATAGGTAGAAGTTGCATTATATCGACCAAACTACGTTTTTGCTAGATATATCATTTTTCCTGAGAGTTAAACCGTTGCGAAAAGTAACTTTCCTTTATTGTAACAAAAAAACAAGCATATGAATTTTTATTTTTTAATCCGGCTATTTACGAATAATAAGACTAGCACTTCAAAAAGCGGCGAATACAGGGGAAGTAGGCGGGAGTTGGGTGCACGATTAATGACTCACTTTCTTCCTGCTAAAGGAATGGATAGAAGTAGAGTTCATTATAAAAACAATGTATAGTGAATATGTATACCATGTTTGTCTGAAAGATAGAAAGGGCACAATGTGGAATAACGATCGTGCATAGGATGTGTCTTCCGAATGGAACAACATATTGGCGAGTTAATCGCGCATTATGGGTATTTTGGAATTATTATAGCGTTGGCAGGTGGGATTGTCGGATTACCGATACCAGACGAGTTTTTATTGACCTTTGTTGGTTATAACGTTTCAAAAGGAGTTATGTCAGGAACGGCTGCTTTTTTAAGTGGGATGGCTGGTGCGATGTTAGGTATTACATTAAGCTACATATTAGGCTTAAAACTTGGACTCCCTGTTTTAAAAAAATATGGGCCGAAAATTAGAATTAAGGAACATCATATTGAAAAAACACACATTTTATTTGAAAAATATGGACCATTTCTTTTAATGATTGGTTACTTCATCCCGGGAGTACGTCATTTAACAGCATATTTTGCTGGGGTGTCGAATTTAACACTTTGGCGTTTTTGCTTGTATGCTTACGGTGGTGCGCTTATTTGGATAAGTGTTTTTATTGGACTTGGCTGGAAGTTAGGAGAGAAATGGCGTTTCGTTGAGTATAGTTTACATCATTATGGAATATGGATTTTATTCATTTCAGTAGTTGTTACAGGTATTGTGTGGTTTTACATAAAGAAAAAGAAAAACCGCTAATAGCGGTTTTTTTAGCTGAAAGCAATAAATAGTACACCAGCTGTAATAAAGACTACACCAACACCAGTCATAAAGTTTAACTTTTCACCGAGTATAATCATAGCTAGGATGATAGAAAATACGACGCTTAATTTATCGACAGGAGCCACTTGTGAAACTTTCCCTGTTTTGAGGGCGAGAAAATAAAATAGCCATGACGAAGCACCTGCAACCCCACTTAATGTGATAAAGAGCAGTGCTTTTTTATTTAGCAGTACGTCGCCAATATTTTGAAATTTACCTTGTATAATAATAACACCCACCATAAATAATGCCATAATAATAGAACGAACCGTTGTTGCAACATTGGCATCGATTCCATCTAAACCAATCTTTCCGAAAATAGATACAAGAGCAGCAGCAATTGCTGATAATAGTGCGAATAAGAGCCATGAACTCATAGTAAAATTCCTCCAATCTTACATTATTATACATGAAAATCATTCTCATGTATAAAGTGAAACTTTAATCAGTGGGATTTTACTGCCTCCCAAATAGCTGGATAGATAACGAAATAATCCCACCTTATATTTTTAATAAGGTGGGATTATTATACTACTCTGCAATTTCTTCATATAAAAAGTACGTTACATTATAAATATGTTCTACTTCATCGTCTGTCATAAACAATAATTCGTCACGCTCAATCCCTTTTTTCTTTTCAATAAACTCAATCATGTTTTTGCGTTCTTCTCTTTTCATCAATTTTATTTCTCCTCTCAATCTGTTTTAATACAGTTTATTTAAGTTACTGCTATTATATAACAGAATCTTTAGAAAGTTCCACCTATTTTATTGTTTTTTTCAGAAGAACTTTTCGACAAAACAAGCCCACCTAAAGGGGGCTTGTTTTATTTTATAGTCGTAAAAACTCGGGCTCCGTCGTACCAGCACCATCGATGTAATAAATTGTGTCAGGATTGATTTTAATTAGTACATAATTAGGGTCTTCAGGACCCAGTAACCAGCGTTTTAAGCTATTATTCCAAAATTTGTTTTTTAATGTGGAGTCTTCCTCGATGGAGGCTAAGCCCTCAACTTCAATATAATCTTCATCTAATTTTTTTCCTTCACGCCCAAGTAGTACATATACATTTTGGTTTTTTTCGATATCTGTTATCTTTTTTGATTTTCGATCTGTTGCAACATATAGTACAAAATCTTCATGGAAAAACATCATAAAGGCGCTGTGAGGTTTATTTTCACGTACAGTAGATAATACACCGGTTCGTTGACCGCAAATAATTGTTTCAATTTTTTCTTTTAAATGCATGCTTTTAGCCTCTTTTCATACTTTGTAGTTTTCTTCGTCTAAATAAAAATGAAGTATCTTTCATACTCTTTTCATCAACATGATTTTTTAAACGTAATTGTGATGAAATCGGACAAGTTAGGAGAAGAATAATATTAATAACGAGGAGAAATACATACGATGGAAGGATGAAAAGCATGTTTAACAAAATATTTCTTATCGTAGCGCTTATAGGTGTACCACTTTCTGTACTTGGGAAAACACTTCATTGGCCTCAAACAATTATGTTCGCTGTGTATTGTATTACGATTATCGCATTAGCTGGTTTTATGGGAAGAGCGACAGAAAGTTTGGCAATTGTATCTGGCCCTAGAATAGGTGGATTATTAAATGCTACTTTCGGTAATGCAGTTGAACTTATCATTTCAATTTTTGCACTTCAGGCAGGGTTAATTGAGGTTGTGTTAGCCTCTTTAACGGGTTCTGTACTTGGAAATTTATTATTAGTAGGAGGGCTATCCTTCTTTGTAGGAGGGCTTAAATACAAAAGACAAAGTTTTAATGTGTATGATGCAAGGCATAATTCAGCTTTATTAATATTTGCTGTTGTAGTAGCTTTTGTTATTCCAGAGATTTTTTCAATGAAAATGGACGCTGGAAAGACGTATCAATTAAGTATCGGAGTTTCTATCATTATGATTATTATGTACCTTGCTGCGCTGTTATTTAAGCTCGTTACGCATCGTGGTGTATATCAACATAAAACGGATGAAGTAGCTCATGAGGAAGAACCAGAGTGGTCGAAAGGTAAAGCGTTACTCGTTTTAGCGATAGCGACAATTGCGGTAGCTTATGTGTCAGAGGCGCTTGTGCATACATTTGAGACAGTTGCAAAATCATTTGGTTGGTCAGAATTATTTATAGGGGTTATTATTGTTGCGATTGTTGGGAATGCAGCGGAACATGCATCTGCAATTATTATGGCGTATAAAAATAAAGTGAATATTGCAGTTGAGATTGCAATAGGTTCTACGTTACAAATTGCCATGTTTGTTGCTCCTGTATTAGTACTGCTTTCTATGTTCTTCACGCAAAGGATGCCTTTAGTATTTACAATACCAGAACTTGTTTCTATGATTACAGCTGTTTTCTTAACGATTGCAATTTCGAATGATGGAGATACAAACTGGTTTGAAGGCGGTACGTTACTAGCAGCGTATGTCATTATGGGAATTGGTTTTTATTTATTATGAAAAATAGGCATAACAATTGTATTGAGAGAAAACAATAAACAAAGTAGTATATATACCTTTACGTAGGAAGGAGCCAGACAGGTGAAACGAGTATACAGCATATGTCTTTCAACTATGGTCTCGTTTATTCTATTATTTCCTAACATGAGTTTTGCAAAGACAACGGTAGAAACAAAAATGCCTTCATCTGTTTTAAATATTTCTAAAGACAACACATTTCCAAATGATGCGCAAGATTTACCGCGTTTACAGCCGAGTAAGTTTGCTCAAGAATTATTGAAAACAGCAAATATTAAAATTGAAAATCCGGACTTAATTCGAATGTTTAATGAAACGACAATTTCGAATGCGCCGCTTGCGGTAGGGTACCGAGCAAAAATTTATTTAGGTCAATGGGCTTTAAATTATGAATCGGTTGATACATCGATTAATTGGGAATATAAACAAGTAAATCGTAATGTGTACGATAATCGCGGAGGAGATCGCCTATATCCGTTACGCTATAAGCAAGAAACACAAAAGACGGTTGAGGGTGATTTAACAGCAGATATGAAAGATACTGCGGATGTGAAAAAAATGATGCTCCTCAAGGCGCTTGAAAAAGTACAATTGCCACTTTCATTTAAAACGACCATTGGGTATGGTACAGGGCATGAGCGCGTGTATAATATTAGTCCGAGTCAGCTTGGATATTTATACGCTTATACACCAGCAGTAAATGAAAAAGGAAAAGTAACGTTTGGAGAAGTGTATCTTGTGTTAAAAGGAAATCAAAAAAGGCTTGTTGTAAAAAACATTACCTCACAAGGAATCGGAGCTGCTATTCCAATTCATGATCATTTGTATTTTAAATTCATTTCTTCTTCTCATTCGCAATAATATGAAAAAACGTCAGCTTATAAGCTGACGTTTTTTTATAATGTAATATTTGCTGTTTTTGATAAGAAATCTTCTGTTGGATAGTAGCTATTTTTTACAAGAACATTTGGTCCTAGACATTTTACTGCAGGACAGTGGCAGCTTAATGATTTTGCAGTTTTTGAGGCACTCCATTTGTCATATGCTTCTTGTAGTGTGTTTGTTTGTATGTTACCTAGAAGGGGAACGTCACCGAAATCAGTTACAATAATATTTCCATCGAAAATGTTGACGTTTAAACGAGAACGGCCATCTGGATCGTTACGAACTGTTACATTTTTGCTTTCTTGTAATTTCTTAAATGTGGCGATGTCTCGCTCGTCATCGCTACAAGCATAGAAAGGTAAAGTCCCAAATAACATCCATACATTTTCATCGCGAATTTCTAGTAAATGCTCAATTGCATCACGAATTTCAGCTTTTGTTAAAATTTCTAGATTGCTCGCAAAATCACTCGGATACATCGGATGAACTTCGTGACGTTTACAGCCCATCTCTTCGACAATTTGACGATGAATATGTTCGATGTGTGGTAGAGTTCGTTTATTCAGCATCGTTTCGGCTGATACGAGTACACCGGCATCTGATAGAGCTTTACTATTTGTAATCATTCTTTCGAATAATTTTGCACGTTGTTCATACGTAGGTTTACGCTCCATCATTGCAAATCCACCTTCAACGAAGTCATCAATTGTTCCCCAGTTATGAGATATATGCAATACGTCTAAATAAGGAATAATTTGTTCGTAACGTGCTAAATCTATAGTTAAGTTTGAGTTGATTTGAGTGCGAACGCCTCGTTCATGGGCGTATTTTAAGAGTGGTGTTACATAGTTGTCGACGGATTTTTTTGAAAGCATAGGTTCTCCGCCAGTAATACTTAAAGAACGTAAATGAGGAATCTCATCTAATCGTTTTAATAAAAGATCCATCGGAAGCGGATTCGGGTCTTTCGGCTGTAACGTGTAACCAACAGCGCAATGCTCACAGCGCATATTGCATAACGTCGTCGTTGTAAACTCAACATTTGTTAATAGTAGTTTGCCGTACTCTTCAAGGTCCATATACGCTTCCCATGGATCGTAAGAAGGAGTAATCGGCTTCATTTTTTGTGATATCGTCATATGAAATACTCCTTTGACTATTGAAATAACAATTTGTCCATTCTCTATAATAGAAGAATATGTGCTTTTTATAAAGTGAAACTTTTTTGTGAAAAAAGAGATAGGGCTTACATTTGAATGAATTACTGTGACAAAATTGATGAAATTACATATCCACAGCAATCATTTTTGCGGTATAATAAAAGCAACTCGAATTAAAAGGAGAGTGCCTTCATGGGAAAAGCAATTCAAGATAAAGATACACAATTAGTATATTTAAAAGAACGTTTAAATATGTTCATTGAAGTAATTGATACAATTGAACCTGAAGAAGTAGAATTAGAAGATGTGGATCGTCTTCTTGCAATGTTAGATGAATTAGAATTAAAATGTGAGCAATTTAAAAAAGACGAATAATATATTAAAAAGGCTGCCAATTCCAATTTGGTAGCCTTTTTCTGTACGGATAATAGAAGGACGATAGAAAAAGAGGTATAATCAAGTTGTGAAAAATTTCATTTATGCTTGAATAGCGTGAAACAAATAAAAAGCTGAAGAGCATAACAATGGGATTTTCATCTCATAACGTTTTGGTAGCGTTCACAATTGAGGGGGAAGTAACAATGGAAAAGCTTCAAGAAAGCATGTATCAACTAATTGTTGAAACGTCAACGAACTTACCGAAAGATGTTCGTCGTGCGATTCAACAAGCAAAAGAACGAGAAAATGCAGGAACCCGTTCTGCGATGGCACTTGGCACAATTACGAATAATATTAAAATGGCTGATGATAACATCTCACCAATTTGCCAAGATACAGGGATGCCAACGTTTAAAATTTATACACCAGTTGGTGTGAATCAACTAAAGTTGAAGGAAGCTATCTATCATGCGCTTGAGCGGGCGACAAAAGATGGTAAACTTCGTCCTAATTCTGTTGATTCTCTTTTTGGAGACAATAGTGGAAATAATTTAGGACCAGGTACACCGGTTATTAAGTTTGAACAATGGGAAAAAGATTATATTGATGCACGTTTAATTCTAAAGGGTGGCGGCTGTGAGAATAAAAATATTCAGTATAGCTTACCGTGTGAATTAGAAGGACTTGGACGAGCTGGCCGTGATTTAGAAGGGATTCGTAAATGCCTTCTTCATGCAGTATATCAAGCACAAGGCCAAGGATGTAGTGCAGGTGTAATTGGTGTTGGTATCGGGGGAGACCGCACATCAGGTTACGAATTAGCAAAAAATCAATTATTCCGTACATTAGATGATGTCAATCCAGTACCAGAGTTACAAAAACTTGAAGAGTACGTATTAGAAAATGCGAATAAGCTTGGCATTGGTACGATGGGATTTGGCGGAGAAACAACTTTGCTTGGCTGTAAAATTGGCGTGTATAACCGTCTGCCAGCTAGCTTCTATGTATCTGTTGCATATAATTGCTGGGCATATCGCCGCCTTGGCGTAACAATCCATCCTGAAACAGGTGAAATTATGGATTGGCTATACCAAGAAGGTGACGATACACTTCAGCAAGAAGCACAAGAAAAAACAGAGCAACGTGAGATTGTATTACAAGCTCCAATTACAGAAGAACAGATTCGTGAACTTCGCGTTGGTGATGTTGTAACAATTAATGGCATGATGTATACAGGTCGTGACGCAATCCATAAGCATTTAATGGATAACGATTGTCCGGTAGATTTAAATGGACAAGTTATTTATCACTGTGGTCCAGTTGTCGTGAAAGATGAAAATGAAAACTGGCAAATTAAAGCGGCAGGTCCAACGACAAGTATTCGTGAAGAACCGTACCAAGGCGATATTATGAAGAAATTCGGTATTCGCGCTGTCATTGGAAAAGGCGGTATGGGTGCGAAAACATTAGCGGCTTTAGAAGAGCACGGCGGTGTATATTTAAATGCAATTGGCGGTGCAGCACAATATTATGCTGAATGTATTAAAGAAGTAAAAGATGTTGATTTCTTACAATTTGGTATTCCAGAGGCAATGTGGCATTTACGTATCGAAGGATTTAAAGCAGTTGTAACGATGGATTCTCATGGTAATAGCTTACATGCAGATGTTGATAAAACATCACTTGAAAAATTAGCTAGCTTTAAAGAGCCAGTATTTAAGTAAAAAAAAATGCATCTCGAATTATTCGAGATGCATTTTTTTGGTATATATAGAAAAACATGCTCAGCATGAAAGAATGCGTAGCAACAGAAACTACAAGTACGATTATATATGGAAAGGAGACTATTTATGAAATATAAATGGTTATATATCGGTCTCATTTTTTCAATTATGATGGCACTTGTTCCAGTTTCGGCATTAGCTTATACAAATACTCCACATAACTGGGGAATCCCGCGCCCTAAAAATGAAACAGTACCAGATGCAGGAAAGTTATATACAGATTTACTACAAAAAAATGGTGGGTTTTATTTAGGGGATACAAAGAAAAAAGATATTTATTTAACATTCGATAATGGGTACGAGAATGGATACACAGGGAAAATCTTAGATGTATTAAAAGAGAAAAAAGTACCGGCAACTTTCTTTGTAACGGGTCATTATATTAAAACACAAAAAGATTTGTTATTAAGAATGAAGGATGAAGGACATATTATTGGAAACCATTCGTGGAGTCATCCTGATTTTACAACGGTAAATGATGCGAAACTTCGTGAAGAATTAACGAGTGTAACAGAGGAAATTAAAAAAGTAACTGGGCAAAAAGAAGTAAAATATGTACGCCCACCGCGAGGCGTGTTTAGTGAAAGAACGTTAGCTCTTACGAAAGAAATGGGCTATTATAATGTATTTTGGTCACTTGCATTTTTGGATTGGAAAGTGGATGAACAAAGAGGATGGCAATATGCGCATAATAATGTCATGACGATGATTCATCCAGGATCTGTTTTATTACTTCATGCAATCTCGAAAGATAATGCAGAAGCACTTGCGAAAATCATTGATGATTTGCGCGAGAAAGGGTATCATTTTAAAAGTCTAGATGACTTAGTAAAAAGCGATCAACCGTAAGCATGTATGCTTGCGGTTTTCTCATGCTATAATGATGTGTAAAAAGGATGGGGAAACGTATGTGGAGCGAACATGTTACGTTAGAGTATCCGTATCATTTTGAAGAGGTATTAAAACGGTTATCTTTTGATCCTCTGAACGTCATTCAATTAGATGAGAAAGTTATCTATGTCCCGCTTTGTATAGATGAGGAACAGGTTGTTGTTCGCTTGCAGGGGATTGGTACTGTGCAAAATCCACAGTTTTGGATTTCTAGTCAAACAGGAGATCCGGAGAAGGTCATGAAACGAATGAGAGCCATTTTTCATTGGAATGAACCGTTTCAAGATATACAAAATCATTTTTTAAACACATCATTACGTCCACTATTTGAAACATATGCTTATACTCCAATTATTTTAGAATTTGATTATTTCGCTTGTCTTCTTCGCTGTATCATTCATCAACAAATAAATTTGAAATTTGCTACTGTGTTAACAGAACAGTTTGTGAAACGATATGGAACAAAGAAGAATGGTGTATTCTTTTTCCCCACTCCGGAAATAGTAGCAAATATTTCAATAGAAGAATTGAGAGAGCAGAAGTTTAGTCAACGAAAGGCTGAATATATAGTAGGATTAGGTCAAAGTATTGTCAGTGGTACATTAGACTTAGCGAGTATAGAAACCAGGGCGGAAGAAGAGGTTTCGGCACAATTGTTACCGATTAGGGGGATTGGTGCATGGACAGTGCAAAACTTTTTAATGTTTGGGCTTGGACGAAAAAATATGTTTCCAAAAACGGACATTGGGATCCAGCGTGCGGTGCAAGGGATATTTCAATTAGATGATAAACCTGATGATGTATTTTTAGAAAAAGTGAAACAAGAGTGTGAACCATACTGCAGTTATGCAGCGTTATATTTATGGAAAAGTATAGAGTAGAGGTGTAATAATGATACAAAAGCAACATGAGAGTAAGTTGGAAGTTGGTCAAACATTTCCTGTGACAATTAAACGTCTTGGGATTAACGGAGAAGGCGTTGGTTATTTTAAGAGACAAGTCGTTTTCATTCCAGGGGCATTACCAGGAGAAGAAGTTGTTGCAGAAACAACGAAAATTCAGCGTGGCTTCGCTGAAGCAAAAGTGAAAAAAGTTCGTAAAGCTTCACCACATCGTGTGAAAGCACCATGTCCGGTATATGAAGAGTGTGGCGGTTGTCAACTGCAACATTTAGATTATAAAGAACAATTAAATCAAAAGCGTGATATCGTTGTACAAGCATTTGAGAAGTATATGAATAACAGTTTGGAAGAGAAAATCCGTCCAACGCTTGGTATGGAAAATCCATGGCATTATCGTAATAAGAGTCAACTACAAGTGGGACGTAAAGACGAAAAGGTTATTACAGGGCTGTATAAGCAAAACTCACATCAGTTAATTGATATTGCTCATTGTATGATTCAACATAAAGCAACGAATGAAGCGACAAAAGTTGTAAGACGTATATTAGAAAAGTTAAATGTTTCTATTTATAATGAGAAAAAACAAAAAGGTTTAGTACGTACAATTGTGACACGTACTGCGGTTCAAACAGGGGAAGTACAAGTTACACTTATTACAACAAAAGAAGAATTGCCAAATAAGGAGCAGTTTATCGCAGAAGTACAAAAGCAAATGCCAAGTGTGAAATCAATTATGCAAAACGTAAACTGGCGTAAAACATCTGTTATTTTCGGTGATAAAACATTTAAATTAGCTGGAAAAGAAGTAATTCAAGAAACACTAGGTGATTTATCATTTGAATTATCAGCGCGTGCATTCTTCCAGTTAAATCCAGAACAAACAGTTGTTTTATACGATGAAGCGAAAAAAGCAGCTGCTTTAACAGGCGATGAGAAAATTGTAGATGCGTATTGTGGTGTTGGTACAATCGGTCTTTGGCTTGCAAATGATGCAGCGGAAGTACGTGGTATGGATGTAATTCCAGAAGCGATTGAAGATGCAAGAAAAAATGCGAAGCGTCACGGATTTACAAATACGAAATATGAAGCAGGTAAAGCTGAACAGTGGTTACCGAAATGGGTAAAAGAAGGATGGCGTCCAGATGTAATTGTTGTCGATCCACCTCGTACAGGTTGCGATGATAAATTACTGGAAACAATTTTAAAAGTGAAGCCGAAACAAGTTGTTTACGTATCTTGTAATCCTTCCTCATTAGCACGTGATGTACAAGCATTAATGAAGAGTTATGAAGTGGAGTATGTGCAACCAGTTGATATGTTCCCTCATACAGCTCATGTAGAAAATGTAGTGAAGCTTGTTAGAAAGTAAA
Source organism: Bacillus sp. 3G2 (assembly GCF_044324725.1). Classification (NCBI taxonomy): domain Bacteria; kingdom Bacillati; phylum Bacillota; class Bacilli; order Caryophanales; family Bacillaceae; genus Bacillus; species Bacillus sp. 3G2. The sequence goes on from NZ_CP172246.1 coordinate 483,836, forward strand.
GTGTATTCATATTCCCTCATGAAATGAGGGAATATTTTCTATGAAGGAGAGTAAAATGAATAATTATAAATTAACGATTCAGTACGATGGTGCACGTTTTAAAGGATGGCAACGTCTCGGTAATAACGATAATACGATTCAAGGAAAAATCGAAAGTGTCATATCTGAAATGGTCGGAAAAGAAATTGAAATTATCGGTTGTAGTAGAACAGACGCTGGTGTACATGCTTTGAATCAAGTTGCTAACTTCCAAAGTGATGAGAAGTTAGTAGAACATAAAGTGAAGAAATATTTAAATCAATATTTACCCAACGATATTAGCATTACGAATGTAGAAGAAGTACAAGATCGTTTCCATGCTCGTTACAATTCTAAAGCAAAAACATATCTTTATAAGATTTGGAATGAAGAGCATACAAATCCATTTATGCGTAAATACAGCATGCATGTGAATAAAAAATTAAATGTGAAAAGCATGAAAGAAGCTGCAAAACATTTAGTTGGTTCACATGACTTTACTGCTTTTTCGAATGCGAAATCAAAGAAAAAGTCTATGGTTCGAGAAGTATATACACTTGAAGTGATGGAAGAAGCAGGATTCGTACAAATTAGAATAAGTGGTAACGGATTCCTTCATAATATGGTCCGGAAAATTGTTGGAGCATTAATTGAAGTTGGATTAGGACAATTAGATGCAGAAGCAATTCCACATATTTTAGAGGCGAAACAACGCAATCAAATTAATTGCCTTGCTGAGGCAAGTGGTTTGTATTTGGAGAATGTTGAGTTTTAAAAGATATGGATATAAAAAAAGCACTCATGTGAGTGCTTTTTTTATGCTGATGCAGCCGTTTTATCTTTTCGGAAAATCCCCATTAACCCTCCGATTAATAATAAAATTCCTGGTAATAAGTAAACGATAGAAATACAAATAAATCCACCAATGGCGGCGATCGTCATCATAATGCCACCTACTTTAGCTTTGCTCTTAACCATAACGCATCCAACAATTCCTAAAATAGAAAGAGCTACAGCAGCCCAGCCTAATCCAATAATTTGATTAGCTCCGTCAGCTTCAACTGCTGCTCCGACGCCTCCGATAAATAAAGCGATAAATGCACATAAAATCCCGAATATACCACCGATTAATCCTAATACAAATTCTGTCGTTCTTTTCATAGTAATCACCTTTTATATTTTATTTAGAGTTAAAGAAAACTTTTTTACTTTCGTGAGTTTCGAATTGAATTTTAAAATCATCGCCAGTGTTAACCAATTGAGAGATGTACCCTTCTCCTTCAGCGCCTTTATAAAGTTTTTGATGTAGTTCATTTGGTGTTACAGCGTACTGGTCATTATTGTAAACATGTCCATCATTTGAAACGAGTTTGAAACTCGAACCGAATAAATCATATTCGTGATCTTGTGTTTCAGCATCAGTAACTTTACCTTTAATTTTCACTAGAACCCATTCTTTTCCTTCTGGAGCAGCCTCATTAAATTGATTTTCCTTTTTTAATATTTCAAAGGCTTGCTCGCCACGAATTACTTCTAAAATAGATAATTCGACTTTAGTCTTGAATTTTTCAAAATTGCCATCTTCACTATTGAAGATAACATCATTAACAGTAGCAGTTTCATTAAAATCGATTGGGTTAGAACGATTTCCTTTAGCTGATTCTGTTTTGGATTCTTTTTCTTTTGGTGTTTCTTTTGGAGCTTGTTCTTTTTCTTTTGTTTGTACACCATTATCTTTTTGTTCATTTGATCCGCAAGCCGCTAATCCGAAAATTAATGAACTACATGCTAATGTAAGTAAAAGTTTTTTATACATAAATTCTTCCTCCTAGATGTTGAAATGTCAGATTTAGAACTTACATAATAACAAACTTAATGAATACTAAATGTCGGAATTTGTCGATTAAATTAAAAAGCATTTATTCTGTATATAATCAATTTTAAATTAAATTTTAAAGTTGTGGGGTAGAGGGGGATATAAAGAAAAAACACGAGAGTAGTAAACATCTCGTGTTTAAATAGGATAAGTAACTTTGTCGGTTTAAGAAGATTTCTCGTTTTTCATACGTATCTTCAAATTCCAAAAAACAGCAAGCATAATGGCTGCAAAGGAGCCGCTAATTGTTGCGAATAGCTTTGCATAAGGAAAGCTGTTCATATCCATGAGTAACATCATACATACAAGGGTGGGGAAGAAGGCTAAGTATTGTAATAACTTTAATTTGTTATCATTACTCATATATATCATCCCTTTCTAATACGTTATATGTTTATTGTAGCATATTTTACCAATTTATATTTACACTTGGAAGCAGATTTATCCTACATTAACAGGAAATAAAGGTCCAATTAGTGAGGGTGGACAAAACCGCCACAGATTAAAGTTTCACTTCATTTCATATGTGTAAATGCAATTTTTTAATTCGATATTGTAAGTTTTGCCTACTTAATCCCAAAAACTTTGCAGCTTGTGAGATATTACCGTGATACTCTTTCAGAATTTGATTGATGTAGTTCTTTTCCATTGCCTCTATTGTGTGCTTTAACGTTTTAGGTGCATCAGCATCGTTATTAGTTAGGCAAGGTTGCATATTGAATTCTTTTTTTATTCGTTCGCGAAAGCGAGTGGGAAGATGAAACGCTGTAATGATATTTTCTTCTTCAACTAAATTCATTGAACCTTCAATGATATGTTCTAATTCTCGTACGTTTCCAGGCCAATCATATGCATACAAGAATTCTCTTACATGTACATCTAGATCCGTCACGCTGAGCCCAAATTGAATGTTGTACTTTTCGATAAAGTGCTGAACAAGAGCTGGAATATCTTCTTTTCGCTCGCGTAAAGGCGGGAGACATAAAGTAACAACGCTTAATCGGTAATATAAGTCTTCCCGTAATCGATTGTGTGTAATAGCTTCAAGAGGGTCCTCATTAATAGTTGCTATAATACGAACATCAATTTCTTTTTCTTGTGTGCCTCCGATTCTTCGTATTGTTTTTTCTTGTATAGCTCGTAGTAATTTAGCTTGAAGAGCTGGACCTAATGAGTTGATTTCATCTAATAATAAAGTGCCTCCGTTTGCTTCTTCAAATAAACCAGCTTTATCGATGGCTCCTGTAAATGCACCTCGGTTCGTACCGAATAATAAGCTTTCCATGAGTGTATCAGGTATAGCGGCACAGTTTTGTGAAATAAATGGTTTTGTTGAACGCTGACTTTCATTATGGATGCTTTGTGCAAATAGTTCTTTACCGGTCCCTGTTTCTCCTACGAGAAGTATGGATGAGGATGTACGAATTACTCTCTTCGCTTCTGTAATGACGGATTGAATAGCACTAGAATCACCGATTATGTGATCAAAGGTAAACTTATTATTTGGTTTTCGAGAAAGGTTTGTTTTTATTGTTTGTTTGGAATGGCTAATCTCTGTTGAAATTTCAATAGCGCCTTTAATTTTTCCATTTTCTATTATAGGGAAAGTGTTGTTAATCGTCGTAATTTCTTGTCCTTTATTGTTAAAATACGTTTGTTTTATATTTTTGTTTGTTTTTCCTAATTTTAATGCCTCTATAAGAGTACTATTTTTATTTTCTTCAAATGCGAATACTTCTAAAGGACTTTTATATAGCACATCTGAGCGTTCCATTGATTCAATTTCCATCATTTTGCGGTTGTAGATAATCGTTTTACTTTCCTCATTAATAATATGAATCCCGATATCGAGCTCATTGAGCAAAGTCTCATATAGCATATTCATTTCAATGATCTGTTTAAAATTAATTTCTTCTGTACGCATAGATTATCTTCTCCTCATTTCACCCTATGAAGACTGACTTTTTATAATTTTATTAAAATTCTTATAAAATCGCAAAATTTTTTTGCTATTTTCCTTTTAAAACTTCTCAAATGATAGAAAAATTTTGCGGTTATGAAGATTTTTTTGGGAGAAACCATCATTTTAAATAGAAATTGGAGATTGGTACGTATTTTGCATAAATAATAGTTGAAATCTCTAAAGGAGGGATATGCAACGTTTCAGTAGCAATTAATAAGAAGGAGGAGTTTATAAAGTGAAGATGGTTATAGAAGGCGTGTATAGTCCTTGTTACGGGAAAGTAGAGAAGCTATTTGTTGCGGAAAGTTCATACGTATACGAGTGGGAGAAATTAGCGTTAATTGAAACAATAGATAAACAGAAAGTAGAAATTAGGGTAGGAATCAGTGGATATATCGAATCATTAGAAGTAGTAGAAGGACAAGCTATCGCTGATAAAAAATTATTAATAACAGTGAGGGATGATCTTTTAATAACAGGTAGTGATTAATAAGTGCTACGTATTTTGCTCTTTTCAATCATTATTTTTATGATGAATAATTTTAAAAACGCTTACATTAAGTGGGTTTCCAAAGGGAAAAGGGGGGATTTATATGATGGATCAAAACCAAGGGTTAAAACGGGAATTGAAAAGTAGGCACATATTTATGATTGCACTTGGAGGAGTTATTGGTACCGGTCTTTTTTTAGGATCTGGGTATACCATTCATGAAGCTGGGCCTGGAGGAGCGATTGTAGCGTATCTTGTTGGAGGATTTGTTATGTATTTAACGATGCTCTGTCTTGGAGAGTTAGCTGTTGCGATGCCTGACGCAGGATCTTACCAAACGTATGCTACAAAGCACATTTCCCCTGCAGCGGGTTATGTAGTCGGATGGATGTCGTGGTTAAACTGGTCTGCTACGATAGGTATTGAACTGATTGCAGTTAGTATTTTAATGAAACGATGGTTTCCTGATGTACCGTCATGGATTTGGTGTGTAGCGTTTGCGGTGCTTCTCTTTGCTATCAATGCATTATCTTCAAGAAGTTTTGCAGAAGTTGAATTTTGGTTTGCAAGTATTAAAGTCATTACAATCATTGCGTTTATTATTTTGGGCGGGGCAGCGATGTTTGGTTTTCTAGATATGAAAGGAAACGAACCAGCACCGATGTTCTCTAGCTTTACTGATTATGGTGGGTTGTTTCCAAATGGACTATCAGCCATTTTAATTACGATGATTGCAGTTAATTTTTCTTTCCAAGGCACGGAACTAGTTGGTATTGCGGCTGGAGAGAGTGAAAATCCAGAAAAAACGATCCCGAAGGCAATTAATAATACAGTTTGGCGTATACTGGTGTTCTTTGTATTATCTATTTTTATTCTTGCAGGACTATTCCCTTGGCAGCAAGCGGGAGTAATAGAAAGTCCATTCGTAGTTGTATTTGATAAAATTGGTATTCCTTATGCGGCTGATATTATAAATTTCGTTATTATTACAGCAGTTCTATCTGTTGCGAATTCAGGGTTATATGCAACTTCTCGTATGCTATGGTCTATGTCTAATCAAGGAATGATTAGTCCAATTTTCGGTAAGTTATCTAAAAATGGAGTTCCTATTTATGCATTGATTGTAAGTACAATTGTAGGTTGTCTCTCATTACTATCAGGTATTTATGCGGAAGATACTGTTTATTTATGGCTACTTTCTATTGCCGGATTTGGGGCAATATTAGTTTGGGCATCTATTGCTCTATCTAACTTATTAGCTAGAAGGTCATATATTAAGCGGGGCGGGGATGTGAAGGACTTGAAATTTAAAACCCCGCTATATCCATTCGTACCACTCCTTGCATTAACATTAAATGTAACAGTTATAGTTGCTATGGCTTTTATCCCAGAGCAAAGAATGGCGTTATATTGTGGAATTCCATTTATGATTGTTTGTTTACTGTTTTACCGTGCGACAAAGAATAAGGGAAGCAAGATAGAACATGTTGAAAAAGTAAATACAACAGAAGCAGAAAGTTTATAAATATATTAGAAACTTATGCTGAAAAAAGAGACTGTAAAATTGTAAACAGTCTCTTTTTTTGTGACAATAAAGCTGCAAATATACTATGTATGCAAAGGGGAATTAGCGATGAATCAAGAAGTTTCACAGCTATTAGAACAGATTGATTTACGAAAAGACGAGTTACTAGAGCTTACAAAGAATTTAATCTGTTTTGAAACACCAGCACCGCCGGCGAGAAACACAAATGAGGCACAAGAATTTGTTGCGGATTTTCTAAGAAATCGAAATTTTTGTGTTGATAAATGGGATGTATATCCGAATGACCCGAACGTTGTTGGGGTGAAAAAAGGGATAGAAAGTGACACACATAAAAGCCTTATTATTAACGGACATATGGATGTAGCTGAAGTATCAGCAGATGAGGCATGGGAGACTAATCCGTTTGATCCGTTTATAAAAGATGGTTGGCTAGTTGGACGTGGTGCGGCAGATATGAAAGGTGGACTGGCTGGAGCGCTATTTGCTATTCAGATTTTACAAGAAGCAGGTATTGAATTACCTGGAGATTTAATCTTTCAATCAGTAATTGGGGAAGAAGTTGGAGAGGCAGGTACACTCCAATGCTGCAAAAGGGGGTATGATGCTGATTTTGCAGTCGTAGTGGATACGAGTGATTTACATATGCAAGGACAGGGCGGCGTAATTACTGGATGGATTACTGTGAAAAGCCCTCAAACGTTTCATGATGCAACACGCAGGCAAATGATCCATGCTGGAGGACGTTTATTCGGAGCGAGTGCGATTGAAAAAATGATGAAAATTGTGCAAAGTTTACAAGACTTAGAGCGTCATTGGGCAGTTATGAAAACATATGAAGGTTATCCATCTGGAACAACAACAATTAACCCAGCTGTTATTGAAGGCGGACGGCATGCAGCGTTTATTGCGGATGAGTGCCGGTTATGGATAACAGTGCACTTCTATCCGAATGAAACACATGAACAAATAATAAAAGAGATTGAAGAGTACATTGGGAAAGTAGCAGCTGCTGACCCATGGTTAAGTGAAAATCCACCACAATTTAAGTGGGGCGGAGAATCAATGATTGTGGATCGTGGCGAAATTTTCCCTTCTTTAGAAGTAGATAGTGAACATGCAGCAGTAAAAACTCTTAGCTCAGTACACGAATCCATTCTATCTAAAAATGCAATTTTAGATATGTCTGCAACGGTAACGGATGGTGGTTGGTTTAGTGAATTTCATATTCCAGCTGTTATTTACGGACCAGGTACATTGGAAGAAGCTCATTCAATAAATGAAAAAGTTGAAGTAGAACAGTTAATTGAATTTACAAAAGTAATAACAGCATTTATATATGAATGGTGTCACACAAAAAAATAGATTAGTATGTTGAAATCGTACAGGTATGTATACTTGTACGATTTTTTAGTGAACTATTTCAGAGCTGAACAGAAACAACTGAAATAGTTTTTTGTTTTTTTATGTCTTTCGTTTTAGTTCGATTAATTTCTCTTTCGCTAACTCAACAGCAATTGCATCATCTAAATAGCCAATTGGAAAGAGATAATCAGGGATAATGTCTGTTGATAAAATGAAATACAGTAATGCGCCTCCGAGAACCGCACGTTCCTCATTTGAAATAGTCTCATTGCAAAATTGTTGATACATATCTGTTAATTGTTCAATAAAAGGGCCAGCGCTATCGATTTGTTCTAATTTACTCGCGAAACTTTCATGAATACGTTTTTCACCTTCTGTTGTTTGAGCATAGCGTTCATAGTTTTCAAGTTCTTGTTTTACGCGCGTAGTTGTATAGTCGAAATCGAATAAGTTAGAGGATTGTAGTGTTTGCTGAATTGTATCAAGAGATGTGTACATATCCGTCTTTTCTTTATTAATGTGAGGAGAATCAGGATACATCTCATCAAATAACAATTGGGGTGGAACTTGCAAGCATTCTGCAAATTTTTGTATATGTTTTTGTTTTGGCGGTTGTTTACCATTCATAATTCTTGAGATTGTTGCGGGATCAATATTTGTATGCATTCCTAATTGGCGCATGGATAAGGCACGTTCTTTCAAAAGTTTTTTTATTAATGTACTAAGCCGTTCATTTGGATTTTCTTTAGGCATTGTGAAGGCACTCCTTTTTTATTGTTGAAAAAATGTTGAGCATTTATTACATGTATATGAAATAGACAGGCACAGTTGCTCAACATTTTCATAAGATGCATGGAAAAGTGAGAAAAAGGGGTGAATGTTGATGAGTACGGCAGGTTTGTTTTCAATTTTTTTAATCGGAATTGCTTCTAATTTAGATAATGCAGGTGTTGGGATTGCATATGGCATTCGTAAAATTCGAATTTCGTGGTTTAATAATTTTATCATTGCATTTTTTGGATTTTTATTTACTTTATTAGCTGGATTTTTTGGGAACTGGATCGCATTATTTATTTCAGAGTTTACGGCAAATTTGATTGGGGCAATTGTTTTAGGAATAATTGGAGTGTTTATTTTATGTCAGCCTTTCTTGAGTAAAAAAGAGACCGTAGATTGTAAAGATGATAATGTACTTATGGAGATTTTACGTGATCCAGAAAAAGCAGATTTTGATGGTTCTAAAACAATTAGTTTTTCTGAAGCAATTGTGTTAGGTGTAGCGTTGTCTATTAATAATATCGCAGGTGGATTTGATGCTGGGGTAACAAACTTGAATCTGTGGCTTACGGCATGTATTTCTGGGGTGTTTAGTTTTATTTGTATTAGTGGTTTTGCGTATGTAGGGAAACGATTTTTAGCAGCATACTTAGGGAAATGGGCTACTGTGATTGCGGGCGTGCTATTAATTCTTATTGGGATAGATCAGTTATTGTAACATACAATGTTCGAGCATTTCCTCGGAAATACTCGAATGAATTGCATATATCGACATCGGATGCGCAATTACCGAGACGTTACTGTTTCTATAAATATGAAAGCACCTACATAGGTGCTTTTTCAACGTATATCTTCAATTAATTGTTCCGTTTCTTCATGCATACTGTACTCACTTAAAACTTGAATGCAGAGCCACTTTAGTTCTTCGATAGTATGTTCAAGTTCTTCAGGAAGCACGTGATGAATGTCTTCAAGTCCCATTCCGAAATGAATAAGTTCAAGCACTTGATCATCGATGTTCCGATCCATTAATAGTTCAAGTACTTCTAAATTGAATATGTATCGGTGAGCTTCATCGAGTGAAACCACTTTTAACTTCAAGCTTTCTACAATACTCAATATAAAAAGAAGAATTGTTTTTTCAAGAACAGGCTGTTTTTCCATTTGAAATATTAGTTTCATCTTTCACACCTCCACATATAGCGCTAGGTTGTACTATATTATTCAGGAGGGGGGAGCAAATATGCATGATATAGAGAAACTTTCAGTACGGTTTTTGTAGGGGAACGGATAGCTGATAAAGTTGAGGATTTTATGAAATAAAAAAATCCTGCTAGTATAGCAGGATAACTCTCAATTAAAAAATGCTCCAACCTTCTTGAGCAGAAAGAAGTTCAAGAATTTTAAAACCAGCGATACTATTTCCGTTTGCATCTAAAGCCGGTCCGAAAATACCAATTCCCATTTCTCCTTTTACGCAGCCAAAAATGCCACCAGCTACACCACTTTTTGCTGGAATACCAACACGAATCGCAAATTCACCAGACTCGTTATACATACCACATGTAACCATAAATGTTTTACAGATTTTTGTAATATGTTTAGGGATAATTTGTTTTTTCTTATATGGATCATATCCATCCATCGCAAAAATTAACCCGATACGTGCTAGATCGATACAGTTTACTTCTACTGCACATTGACGAGTGTATAAATCCATAAGTTCTTCAATGTCACAATCGATAATTCCGTTTTGTTTCATATAGTAACAAAGTGAACGGTTTAAGTACGCTGTCTCTAATTCTGAATTGGCAACTTTAGAAGAATAATTAATAGTAGGATTATCTGTTATTTCACGTACAAAATGAAGGATACGTTCCATTTTTTCCTCATTATCTTTTCCTGTTAACATGCTTGTAATGGCTAGTGCCCCTGCATTAATCATTGGATTAAGTGGCTTAGAGGGACTTGTCGTTTCTAACTTAATAATAGAATTAAATGGATCACCAGTTGGTTCCATTCCAACTTTAGAAAATACATATTCTTCACCACGATCTAAAAGGGCAAGTGCAAGTGTAATTACTTTTGAAATACTTTGAAGAGTAAATAGTGTTTGTGAGTTGCCAGCATGGATGTATTCTGTTTCTTTATGGAAAATGGCAATCCCTAAATCATCTGGATTTGCATTTCCTAGTTCGGGGATATAAGTAGCAAGATTTCCTTTTTTCGTATATGGTTTTACTTGTTCTAACAACTGTTGTAAGTTGTTTGTCTCAATGCACTGCATAGTACCAACGCTCCTATTTCGAATTAACTAAGTTTACTTTTCCCGATATGCTCGGAAATAAATAATAACATGAAAAAGTGGAATGATAAAACGAAAGTTACATGTTCTATAGTAGGTCTTTTGTTTTGAGTATTCTGTATAAAAAAAGGAGAATTTCCCTTTTATATAACAGTTTGGAAATAGGAGATTTATCCATAAAAAATTCGAAAATAAAAACTACACATCTATACAACTATATGTTATTATGGTTATGTAAATAGAAAGCGTTTTCTAAGGCGTACTTATAATGATAACGATTTCATAAATTTGATAGGGGGAATTAAAATGTTGCAGTTTCTACAACGTATTGGTAAAGCGTTAATGCTTCCAATCGCCGTACTACCAGCAGCAGGATTATTGCTTCGTTTAGGACAAGAAGACGTATTTAACATTCCTGTTATGGCACAGGCCGGTGCAGCAATTTTTGATAATTTAGCACTTATTTTTGCAATTGGTGTTGCAATCGGTTTGTCTATTGATGGTAGTGGAGCAGCTGGACTTGCCGGAGCAATCGGATATCTTGTTTTACAAAATACAACGAATGCTCTAAGTAAGACATATTCAGCAGCAGAGTTAAATGATAAATTAAAAGGTGTTCAAGATTTAGTCGGTTCAGTAGATCCAACTAAATTAGCAGATACAATGACAAAGGTTTCAAAAGCAGCGGCGTTAACGCCGAAGATTAATATGGCCATACTCGGTGGTATTATTGCAGGGGTTGTTGCTGGGTTACTATACAACAAATTCCATAAGATTAAATTACCAGAATGGTTAGGATTCTTTGCAGGAAAACGTTTCGTACCAATCATTACTTCAATCGTAATGCTTCTTTTAGGATTAGTATTCGGTCAAATTTGGCCAACAATTCAAAGTGGTATTGATGCGGTAGCACATGGCATCGTGAACTTAGGTTCAGTTGGTGCTGGTTTATTCGGATTATTAAACCGTTTATTAATTCCAATCGGTTTACACCACGTAATGAACACATACTTCTGGTTCGTACTTGGTGACTTTACAAATGCAGCTGGCGATATCGTTCATGGTGATATTGCACGCTTCTTTGCAAAAGATCCATCAGCAGGTATGTTTATGACTGGTTTCTTCCCAATCATGATGTTCGGTTTACCAGCAGCATGTTTCGCAATGATTGCAGCTGCTAAACCAGAAAAACGTAAAATGGTTACAGGTATGTTAGGTGGTCTAGCATTAACTTCATTCTTAACTGGTATTACAGAACCAATTGAATTCTCATTCATGTTCTTATCACCAGTATTATATGGAATTCATGCTGTATTAACAGGTCTGTCTCTATTCATTACAACAACTCTCGGCATTCACGATGGTTTCTCATTTAGTGCCGGGGCAATCGATTACTTCTTAAACTTCGGTATTGCAACAAAACCATTGTTACTAGCAGGTATCGGTTTAATTTACGCAGCAATTTACTTTGTAGTATTCTACTTCTTAATTAAGAAGTTCGACCTAAAAACTCCTGGTCGTGAAGACGAAGAGGAGCTAGCTGAAGGTGAAGAAGCTCCAGTTGCAGGTTCAATTGGTGAAACTTACGTAGCAGCTTTAGGTGGAAAAGAAAACTTAACAGTTATTGATAACTGTGCAACACGTCTACGCTTACAAGTGAAAGATGCTGGTCAAGTAAACGAAGCAGCATTAAAACGTGCTGGTGCAAAAGGTGTTATGAAATTAAGTAACACGAGTGTCCAAGTTATCGTAGGCACAAATGTTGAATCTGTTGCCGATGATATGAAAAAACACGTATAAATAATGAGATAAGAGGATATCCCAAAAGATTGATAACATCAATTTTTTGTGGGTATCCTCTTTTTTATATTAAAATTTTAACAGCAATCTTACTTTTGTAAATTTTCTTTTTCTTTTTTATACATATAGGTTGGTAATATGTGCAGTGCGTGATAAAGTAGGGATGACGTCGAATGGAATGTCGAAAATCTATGAAAAAGATCCGAAATGAATCTTGTGTAGTGGAATTAAATTATCGGTAAATAAGGGGAAAAAAGCAATCATGGATCAGGAAAAAATTAATGCGAATGGGAAGTCACTTCGGCCGATTGTATACATAAAAAGAACAATCATTCTCGTCTTACTATTTTCAGTTGTATATTTCATGTATACAAAAATTGTTGCGGATAATAAAAAAGAAGAAACTTTAAAAGCAGCAGCAGAAATGAAGAAACAAGAAGAGCTGAAAAAGAAAGAAGAAGAAAAAAAGAAACAAGAAGCACAAAAACAAAAAGAGCAGGAAGAACAAGTGAAGCAAGTACAAGCTGTGGAAAAGCCTGCTGAGGGACCACCTCAAGAAATTAATGAAAACGCTCAATTAGATCAATATTTACAAAACGCAGGATTTAGCGGGACAGCTGTTATTGTGAAGAACGGAAAAGTTCTTTTGAATAAAGGATACGGTATGGCGAACAAAGAGAAACAAGTACCGAATAATTCAGAGACAACTTTTTATATTGGTTCTATTTCAAAGGCATTTGTAGCGACGGCTATTATGCAATTAAAAGATCAAAATAAATTAAACGTAGAGGATACGGTTGCAAAGTATATTCCAGATTTCCCTCAAGGTAATGGTATTCAGTTAAAACATTTACTAACGCATACATCAGGGATTCCAGAGTATGAACAGGGAACAGAGGATATTTCTCATGAAGAATTGATAAAACGAATAGGAAAACAAAAGCGTATTGGGAGTCCAGGGGAGAAATGGAAATATTCCGATTCGAACTATTCGATACTTGCCTACATCGCTGAGAAGGTAAGTGGACAACCGTTAGAAGAGTATATTAAACAACATATTTTTGCTACTGCGGGTATGAAGCAGTCTGGTTTCGGCAAAGCACTAGAGCAAACAAGATTTCCATCGACAGGTTATAAAATAGTAAATAACAATATGACAACACCTAATATTCCAAGTATGTCACAACTATATGGTTGTGGTGATATATATACAAGTGCACATGATTTATATTTATTTAATGAAGCACTCTTCTCTGGAAAGTTGATTTCAAAAGAGAGTTATGATCAAATGTTTACGGCCGTGAAAAAGGATTACGGATTTGGTTGGTATGTAGACCCAGGAAGTTATTCGAATCACGGTGTAATGCCAGGATGGAATTGTTTAAATGGATTTAGTAAAAACGGAAGTGTGTATGTCGTTTTATTATCTAACATTCAAAACAACATTAAATCATTTGGTAAAGTGAATAACGACATTTACACGATGTTGCGAAATGTTGAAGTGTAAGAGGCTATCCTTTTGGATGGTCTTTTTTTATTGAGGAAGTGTAGGGGGCAATGAGATAATGAAATAAAGTGAAACTTTAATCAGTGGGATTCTTACTGCCCGGCGAATAGTGGGATAAATGGAAAAGGGGGAGGGATATGAGTATACATAAGCATCACGCACGTAACGCGAAACGCATTTTTTTTGTATCCGTCATTGTATGGATTATCGTCGCAATTGGATTAATGATGGAATATAAAAAAGGGATGCTATTCACTTCCGAGAAAGAAAATCTAAAATTAATAGGTGTTGTACTACCAGCATTTGGATTGTTAATATATAGTTTTACAGAAAAAAGAAGATCAAAAATGCTGAAACAGGAAAATTATAATATAGAAGCCTCTGAATTATTTGAGCAAAAAAAATTTGTTGTTCGCAAAGAGGTAGGGGTATTTCAAGTAATAACGTACTTTGGATTAGATGGCAGTGCAGTAGGGTTTTTTAAAGAAGAGTATGATTTTATTATGCAACGTGTATGGCAAGCTGTACTTTCCTTTTTTGTTAAGGGACTACATAAGCAACAATTTTATTTGTATAATCACTCGGGAGAAAAATTATTGCGTGTTCAAAAGAAGACGGGAGTACGCAATTTCTATATTTTTTCTGATGTAGAGGGAAAGAAAATTGGAGAATTGAAACAAGTACTAAGTTTAACAAAGTGGGAATGGATTTTTTTAGGGGTGGATGGTAAAGAATGTGCTAAAGTGACTGGGGACCTTTCAGCAACAATGCAGAAAATAGATTGGCGAGATGGAACGCATATTGATGTGAAAGAAGATGGTATTCCGTTAGAAGCTGTTAAGTATTTCTCGGCAAGTGGTGGTTCACTAGTTACAGCTTCTATAAGTGAACAGGCAGAATTACCACGAGCGGTTTATTATAGCGTCTCTGCCATAATTACAATTAAAAATTAAGATATATATAAAGATAGATGGGACACCATCTATCTTTTTTTGTGATTAGAACATATTGTTTCTTTGAAAAATGTATGCCTTACCTATCACAAAAAAAGCCTGATTTGTATACATTAAGATGTATGGATGTAATTTTTAAACTTTAAAAAATAATAGGAGGAGAAGTATATGTGTCTGTTCAAAAAATATTGGCATAAATTATCCCGATTATTTAATAGACAATTAGGCTATTTTTTAGATGACAAATTATTACCTGCTGTGGAACGACTTTTATTTTCGCAAAACTTTGCAAGGTTTATTCAAAGAAACTCTAAGCAAGCTACGGAAGAATTTATTGAATCAAGTAGATTTCAATCTATTATTTGTAACATTTTAAAAGAATGTAATACATCACCTTTTAAAGAAATTGCAGAGCAATATTTAGGTAAAAACGTTGAAATTACTGTGACGGTGGGACAGTTAACAGGTGTGATTGTAGCAGTGGGTGATGATTTCTTAACACTGCAAGAAGGAATAGGAACGGAAGTTTTATTACCATTTACAAGTATTATATCAATTAAAGAGGCGTAAGAAAGGAGACTTATATATGTTATTTACTGATGAATTGCGTAACCATGTTGGTGAGTTAGTGCAAATTGTGACAGCGGTTGAAATTGTTGCGGGTATTCTGTTATCTGTGACAGACGGGGCAGTAAGTGTTCGTACTTCTCCCTCTTATGGACCACCAGAAGATGTAGTTGTACGTATTCCTATTATTTCTTATGTTCGCTTGGAAGGGTAAGAGTGATACAAGTATGAGAGTATCAGTTATTATTCCAGTGCATAATGAAGCAAGTACTGTATCACAAGTTTTAGTAGAAGTAGAGAAATTGAAACCTTATGAAATTATCGTAGTAGATAATGGATCGACAGATGGGACAAAGGAAATAGCGTTACAACACCATTGCCGAGTAATTTATTATAAATATTCTCTTGGCAATGATGTTGGACGGGCAATCGGAGCAAGAGAAGCGAGAGGTGACATTGTTTTATTTTTAGATGGTGACATCGTTATTGATAATAAAGAGCTGCAACGTTTCGTAAAAGGAATTCAGCAAGGCAACCAAATTGTTGTGAATAATTTAACATGGTCCGTTTATTTAAAGATGAGGCCACATTATACGACAGTTGGAAAGTTTATGTTGAATCGTTATTTGGATAAAAAAGAGCTTGTTGTTGGTTCTTTAATCGCAATTCCACATGCAATGAGTAGAGAAGTTATTCAGAAATTTGGTTGGTGGAATTTAGCCGACCCCGCACTATTTCAAGCGATGGCGATGTCTAGAGGAGTAGATATTGTCGATATGGCTTCGGTCGATGTTATTCATACCAATAAAGTGCGTCCTGTTCATACTGGTACATCGCCCGGTTCGCCTTATCCGAAAGCGACTAGTCGTATTATGGGAGATCATTTACGTGCTTTGCAATACGTAATCGAAATATATGGTAAGCGCGGTGGTTTTTCAGAAGGAAATAGGGATAGAGAGTTTGTAGGAAAGTATAAACCAGTTGTATTACAAAAGAGAAAAGCGAAATATAGTGCGATTATCCCAGTATCAGAAGAGAAGATGACTATAAAATCTGTTATACAAGAAGTAAAAAAAGCAGGTGTAGATGAAATTATAGTGGTTGCGAATGGAGCTGATATTGAGACAATTAAACAAGCAAAGTTAGAGAATGTTATCGTTATTGAATTCGAGGAAGCGCTCGGACATAATGTGGCCCGAGCGATAGGAGCTATGCATGCCACGGCCGATATTTGTTTATTTGTCGATGGTGATTTTGTTATTCCGGGAAAAAAACTAATTCCATTTTTACATGCGATTGAAGATGGGCATGATGTGGCATTAAATGATTTACAGTGCTTATTAGATATGTTTCATCCGGCAGATCCAATTAGCATGGGAAAATATTTTGTGAATTTGGTAGCGAAACGACCAGATTTATGGAATAACTCATTAACGGCAGTACCACATGCTATGCATAAAAAGGTAATAGAGAAAATAGGATACGATTCTCTTATCATTCCGCCACTAGCTCAAATGAAAGCTATTTTGGAGGGATTCTCTATTACAGCGGTAGAGTTTGTAGATGTTATAAAAACAAATCGGGTACGCCCAGAGCAACACGGATTTGTAAATGGACGTATTCCAGCATTTGACCGTATTTTCGGTGACCAACTTGAGGCAATTGCATATTTATTACAATCCACAGATGAACGCGGGAGTTTTACAGATGGAGAGCGGGATAGAAATATAATTCAACAATTGAGAAAGGAAGAAGAGAATACAGATGAATGTTAGTAGTACAGTCGCTATTATCGGATTAGGATATGTTGGCCTTCCTTTGGCAGTTCATTTTGCAGAGAGAGGACATACAGTAATTGGATTAGATAAAGATACTAGAAAAATAGAATCAATTATAAAAGGAGAAAGTTATATTCCAGATGTTTCTTCTAAATTATTACAAAGTTTATTGTCTAAAAAAAAATTAATAGTAAATACACCGGATCAAGGTATTGCTGATTTTCAAAATAGTGATTATGTTATTGTCACTGTTCCGACTCCAATTAATGAAAAAAGAGAACCAGACTTAAGTGCCCTCATTTCAGCCTCGCATTATATACAACAACACCTTCAAAAAGGACAAACCTTCATTTTCGAAAGCTCCACATATCCAGGTACGCTCGAGGAAGTTATCATTCCGATTATTTCTCAAGCAGGCCAAAAGGTAGGAGAAGATTTCTATATCGGATATTCCCCTGAGAGAATTGATCCGGCTAATAGTCACTATTCCGTTCAAACGATTCCAAAAGTTATTAGTGGACAAACAGAAAAGTGTAAACAAAAAGTACAGGAGTTATATAGCACTATATTTGATGTAGTTGTTCCAGTTAGTTCTCCGAAAGTAGCGGAAATGTGTAAGTTATTTGAAAATATTCAGCGTCTAGTCAATATTTCATTAGTAAATGAGTTAAACACACTATGTGAAAGTTTAGGAATTGATTTTTATGAGGCGCTTGAAGCTGCATCTACAAAGCCATTTGGATTTACTCCATATTGGCCAGGGCCAGGGATAGGGGGACATTGCATTCCAGTAGACCCTTTATATTTTCAATGGAGAATAAAAAAGAATGGAGCAATTAGTCAATTAATTGAGGCGGCACATGTAATTAATGAAGAAATGCCAGAGAAAATAGTTCGGAAAGTAAAAGGCATGGTGCAATCACCCGCATCAGTTTTAATTGTAGGAATTGCGTATAAGAAAGATGTAAATGACTTAAGAGAATCACCAGCGTTGCCAATTATTGAATTGTTAATAGAAGAAGGCTATGAGATAGAATATCATGATCCATATATTTCTTCTGCAAAATTTGGAGATAAGGTGTACCAATCTGTTTCTTTGAATGAACAAGCCATGAAACAAGCCGGTTGTATTTTAATTTTAACTGATCACTCTAATATCGATTGGAAGCTTTTTAAAGGAATGAAGCGAGTAATAGATACACGTGGAATTGTAAAGAAGGTGAGTGTATGAGTAAGAAATGTTTAATTACAGGTGGAGCAGGATTCATTGGATCGCATCTAGCTGAAGAATTGGTGAAAAGAGGTTATGGGGTCACAATCGTTGATAACTTCTATAAAGGAAAAAATAAATATCATGATGAGTTAATGAAAGAGATCCGGGTTATTCCAATAAGCGTTTTAGATAAAAGCTCAATTTATGAATTAGTAAATCAACATGATGTCGTGTTTCATTTAGCAGCAATTTTAGGTGTGAAAACGACAATGGAAAAGAGTATAGAGCTGATTGAAACGAATTTTGATGGAACGAGAAATATTTTACAAGCAGCGCTAAAAGAAAAGAAGAAAGTAGTCTTTGCATCTACCTCAGAAGTATATGGTAAGGCAAAGCCACCCTTCTCTGAAGAGGGGGATCGATTATACGGGGCGACTTCCAAAATACGTTGGAGTTATGCAATTTGTAAAACGTTAGAAGAAACATTGTGTTTAGGATACGCTTTAGAAGGTTTACCTGTAACGATTGTTCGTTATTTTAATATTTATGGTCCAAGAGCGAAAGATGGTCCGTATGCAGGGGTAATCCCACGATTTATCAGTGCGGCACTGCAAGGAGAAGACATTCTCGTATATGGAGATGGAAAGCAGACACGTTGCTTTACGTATGTAAGTGATGCGGTAGAGGCAACGATTCGAGCGATGGATGAGAAGGTAAATGGTGAGATTATTAATATAGGTTCTGAGAATGAAAAGAGTATAAAACAAGTAGCAGAAGTAATTAAAAAGTTAACGAAATCTTCTTCAAAGATTGTCCAAGTTCCTTTCGAAGAGGTATACCCACATGGCTTTGAAGAAATTCCAAATAGAAGACCAGATGTAACGAAATTAAAAGAACTTGTGCAGTTTGAAGCGATAGTAACGTGGGAACAAGGATTGAAAGAAACTATTAAATGGTTTCGTGAAGAAAACAATGGCTAAGTCGCTATCAATTATTATACCTGTATGTAATGAAGCAGATACGATTTCAGACGTTATTCAATCGGTAAAAGGATTAAATCCAGTAGAGATTATTGTAGTAGCAAACGGTTGTAACGATGGTACAGAAGAGGTTGCTGGTCGTTTAGGGTGTAAAGTAATCGAGTATACAGATCTACTCGGGAACGATGTTGGACGTGCAGTCGGCGCAAAACACGCGATAGGTGATGTGCTACTATTTATAGATGGAGATTTTGCTATTCAAACTTCAAAATTACAATTATTCCTGAACCCAATTTTACATGATCAGGCCGACATCGTTTTAAATAATTTGGATGCATTATTTTTAAAGAAACAAAAACCACACTCTGTGACAGTATGGCGCCAAATATTAAATGCGATGTTAGAACGTGAAGAGTTAAAAATTGATTCTTTATTATCTGTACCTCATGCGTTGACGAAAGAAGTTGTTCAAAGCATTGGATATGAAAGTTTTATTAATCCGATTGTAGCTCATTTACGCCTAGTACAAAGCAAATGGAGAATTAGTCGTCATTGTGCAATTGACGTTATTACGCCGAATAAATTTCGGCCGACCGAGCATGCAGCGTATGGCACGGGTCTTTCTCAATCTGAAAAACGGATGATAGGTGATCATATAGAAGCTGTAGCGGAGCAAATAGTGGGTAGTGATGAGCGCGGAGGATATTATGATGGAAATAGGAAAAGAGATAGTGTTTATCATACTTTAGATTTCGAAGATTTTTATCAAGGATGGGGCGTCACATCTAAGTTGTATAAAGGAAAGCAATTATCGGTCATTATTCCTGTACAAGATGAAGAGAAAACAATTGGAAACGTTATAGAAGAGCTCCGCAAAATTGAACCTTTTGAAATTATCGTTGTTGTAAATGGTTCGTCTGATCAAACAGCAACGATTGCAAAAGAAAAGGGAGCAACAACAATTGTATATAAAGAAGCACTTGGAAATGATGTGGGGCGTTCACTTGGAACTTATTTTGCAAAAGGGGAGATTGTGTTATTTATAGATGGTGACTTTGTTATTCCAGCTAGGGAATTATATCCTTTCGCAAAAGCTATTGCAGATGGAATGGATGTCGCCTTAAATGATCTAAATCATTATTTAGATTTAAGAGTACCGCTTCATCTTGTAACTGCATTTAAATATGCATTAAATTTAGCTTGTGATAGAAAAGATCTAGGAGTAGGCTCTCTTATCGCTGTACCGAATGCGTTTAGTCGTAAGTGCTTGAAAGAAATCGGATATAGATCTTTACTTTCACCTTGTGTAGCTCAAGTAAAAGCTATTCTGTCAGGGTTCGAGATTGCGTGTGTAAGTCGTGTAGAGGTCGATAAGATGAACCGTATTCGTCCCAGTGAACATTTTGCAAAAATAGGTCATCCTCCAGCTGTCTTGCGAATTATAGGTGATCATATAGAAGGATTAGAGCAATTAATTGTATTAGAAGGTAGTCGCGGTGGATTCTATGATGGGAATAGAAAAAGAGATGTTTTAGAGTAGTAACAAAAAAAGTGTACAACATATGTACACTTTTTTGTTCTGTTATAAAAACTATAACAGTTTAGGAGATAAGAGTATTACAGCTCTACAATGGGTATTGTTTTTGTATTACAAAATAGGACTCGTATATAAGGATACCAAAAAAATACAATTAAGGAAAGGGTTAATTATAAAGACTTTTAAGTGAAGTTAACACTATGCATATAGTAGTTTGCTCAATGTTTCACAAACATGTCACAACTGTTTCGTTCACTTTCGCCAAAAAGTAGTATTCTAAGTGTGTAAGCTGTTATATAAAAAATCTTAGTCCTGTACTAATCAAAAATGGAGGAGATTAGGATGACTCAAGTATTAGAAAATGTTAAAAACGCATGGGAAAACTTTAAAGGTGAAAAATGGAAAGCAGAGATTGATGTTCGCGATTTCATTTTAAATAATGTAAACGTTTTCGAAGGAGATGAATCTTTCTTAGCGGGAGCAACTGAAGCAACGAAACAACTTTGGGATCAAGTAATGGATTTAACAACGAAAGAACGTGAAAACGGTGGCGTTCTTGATATGGATACAAAAATTGTTTCTTCTATTACATCACATGAACCAGGATATTTAAATAAAGATATTGAAAAAGTAGTCGGTTTCCAAACTGAAAAACCATTTAAACGTTCTTTACAACCATATGGTGGTATTCGTATGGCGGAACAAGCTTGTGAATCTTATGGATACGAAATGGATAAAGAACTTAGTCGTATTTTCAGAGACTGGAGAAAAACGCATAATCAAGGTGTATTTGATGCATACACACCAGAAATGAAAGCGGCTCGTAGATCAGGTGTAATTACTGGTCTTCCAGATGCATACGGACGTGGACGTATTATCGGTGACTACCGACGCGTAGCTTTATATGGTATTGATCATTTAATTGAAGTGAAAAAAGCTGATTTGAATTTAACTGGCGGTGTAATGAGCGAAGATACAATGCGTTTACGCGAAGAGTTATCTGAGCAAATGCGTGCACTTCAAGAGTTAAAACAAATGGCTGCTTCTCATGGCTTTGATATTTCTAAGCCTGCCACAAACGCGCAAGAAGCATTCCAATGGTTATACTTCGCATATCTTGCAGCAATTAAAGAGCAAAACGGAGCTGCGATGAGTCTTGGACGTACTTCTACATTCTTAGATATTTATATTGAAAGAGATTTAGCAAATGGTACTTTAACAGAAGAAGAAGTACAAGAAATTGTGGATCACTTCATTATGAAATTACGCCTTGTGAAATTTGCAAGAACACCTGATTATAATGAATTATTCTCTGGTGACCCAACTTGGGTAACTGAGTCTATCGGTGGTATGGCATTAGATGGTCGTCCATTAGTAACAAAGAACTCATTCCGTTTCTTGCATACACTAGATAATTTAGGACCAGCTCCAGAACCAAACTTAACAGTTCTTTGGTCTAAACAATTACCACAGAACTTTAAAAACTACTGTGCGAAAATGTCTATTAAAACATCAGCAATTCAATATGAAAATGATGACATTATGCGTGCTGATTACGGTGATGACTACGGAATTGCTTGTTGTGTATCTGCAATGAGAATTGGTAAACAAATGCAGTTCTTCGGTGCACGTGCAAACTTAGCAAAAGCGTTACTATATGCGATTAACGGTGGTAAAGATGAAAAATCTAAAGCACAAGTTGGTCCTGAGTACGCACCAATTACTTCTGAAGTATTAGATTATGAAGAAGTTATGCATAAGTTTGATATGACAATGGAATGGTTAGCGGGTCTATATTTAAACACATTAAATGTTATTCATTACATGCACGATAAATATAGCTACGAACGTATTGAAATGGCACTTCATGATACAAATGTTCTGCGTACAATGGCAACAGGTATCGCGGGTCTATCTGTAGTAGCAGACTCTTTAAGTGCAATTAAACACGCAAAAGTAAAACCAATTCGTGATGAAAACGGAATCGCAATTGACTTTGAAATTGAAGGAGATTTCCCTAAATACGGTAACAATGATGACCGTGTAGATGAAATCGCTGTAAATCTTGTGAAAACATTTATGAATAAACTTCGTAAACATAAAACATACAGAAATTCTGTTCATACAATGTCGATCTTAACAATCACATCTAACGTTGTATACGGTAAGAAAACTGGTAACACTCCAGATGGTCGCCGTACTGGAGAACCATTTGCACCAGGTGCGAACCCAATGCATGGCCGTGATACGAAAGGTGCATTAGCTTCATTATTATCTGTAGCTAAATTACCATATGAAGATGCACAAGATGGTATTTCTAATACATTCTCTATTATTCCAAAAGCACTTGGTAAAGAAGATGATGTACAAGTACGTAACTTAGTATCAATGCTTGATGGTTATGCAGTAAAAGAAGGTCATCACTTAAATATTAACGTATTTAATCGTGAAACATTGATGGATGCAATGGAACATCCTGAAAAATATCCACAATTAACAATTCGCGTATCTGGTTACGCTGTAAACTTTATTAAATTAACACGTGAACAACAAATCGATGTAATTAACCGCACAATGCATGAAAGTATGTAAGTGAAAAAGTGTCCCTCTGCTTTATATAAATAGCAGAGGGAGGCTGCTTCAATAAAGGAGGAAGTAACATGGTAAAAGGAAGAATTCATTCTGTAGAGTCTTGTGGTACTGTTGATGGCCCAGGAATTCGTTATGTCATATTTACACAAGGGTGTTTATTACGTTGTCAATATTGTCATAATGCTGATACGTGGGAGATCGGTAAAGGAAAAGAAATAACAGTTGAAGAAGTAATGCAGGATGTGACATGTTACCTTCCTTTTATTGAAGCTTCTGGAGGCGGTATAACAGTTAGTGGTGGGGAACCATTATTACAGCTAGATTTCTTAATTGAATTATTTAAGAAATGTAAGGAAGCTGGAATTCATACAACAATCGATTCTTCGGGTGGTTGTTATTCTGAAGAACCAGAATTCCAAAATAAGCTAGATACTTTAATGGATTACACAGATTTAGTTTTATTGGATTTGAAACATATTGATTCAAAGAAACATCGTAAATTAACAGGAAAACCAAATGAACATATTTTACAATTTGCTCGTTATTTATCGGATAAAAATAAACCGATTTGGGTACGACACGTATTAGTTCCTGGTATTACGGATAATGAAGAGGATCTGCAAAAATTATCTAGTTTTATTCAAAGCCTATCTAATGTTCAAAAAGTTGAAGTGCTACCATATCATAAGCTTGGTGTATATAAATGGGAGGCACTTGGGCATAAGTATCCACTTGCAAATGTAGAACCACCTACTGAAAAAAATGTAGAACAAGCAAGACATATTTTACAAGCAGTCTAATCCAAATATTGGATTAGGCTTTTTGCTTTCTTTACAATAAAACCTAGAGTATGTATATAGAAAAGAGTATACTGAAAATAGAATATCCATATTTTTGTAAGGAATAAGTGGAGAAATTTACATAATTGTAAAGGGAAATCAAAATAGTAAAAAGAATTAAGAAGTAAAAGAGTGAGTATCATGGAATAGAGAACATTTGTAAGTTATTGCGAAAGCTCTTATAGGAAAGTATAATGTAAAGATATGAGCACAGATAGGATTAAGGGGTCAATCTTATATGCTTTGCATATCCACGACAGGTACATAGCTGAAAGAGAAGTATTAGAATCTGTTTATGTAATTTTTAAGGAAAATGTTTTTCCTATTGTCGTATATGCAATATGGAGAAACAATAAGCTAGGAGTGGATTTGTTTGATAAAAAACCCCAAGGTTTTAATATTAACTGCACATTACGGTAATGGTCATGTGCAAGTAGCGAAAACATTAGAACAAACATTTCGCCAAAAAGGAATTGAAGATGTAATTGTATGTGATTTGTTCGGAGAATCACATCCAGTTATAACCGATATTACAAAATATTTATATTTGAAAAGTTATACAATAGGAAAAGAATTGTACCGCTTGTTTTATTACGGCGTAGAAAAAATTTATGATAAAAAAATAGCATCTTGGTATGCGAACTTTGGAAGAAAACGTTTGAAATTACTTTTACAAACAGAGAAACCGGATATTGTTATTAATACTTTTCCGATCATAGCTGTACCAGAGTTAAAAAAGCAAACAGGTATTTCAATTCCTGTGTATAACGTATTAACGGATTTTTGTGTGCACAAAATATGGATTCATCGGGAAGTAGATCGTTATTTTGTAGCAACTGATCACGTGAAAAAAGTTATGGTTGATATCGGTGTGCCCGCGGAGCAAATTGTTGAAACTGGAATTCCGATTCGTAGTAGTTTTGAGCTAAAGATCAATCCAGACATTATATATAATAAATATCAGTTATGTAAGAATAAGAAGATTTTACTAATTGTAGCAGGTGCTCATGGGGTATTAGGAAGTGTAAAAGAACTATGCCAATCATTTATGTCAGTACCTGACTTACAAGTAGTTGTCGTTTGTGGGAAAAATGAAGCGTTAAAGCAGGATTTATTAGGGTTACAGGAAAAAAATCCTGATGCATTAAAAGTATTTGGTTATGTTGAAAATATTGATGAATTATTCCGTGTTACTTCTTGTATGATTACGAAGCCCGGCGGTATTACGTTAAGTGAAGCGGCAGCATTGCAAGTACCTGTCATTTTATATAAGCCTGTTCCAGGACAAGAAAATGAAAATGCAATGTACTTTGAAAGAAAAGGAGCTGCAGTTGTCATTCGTGATGATAGTGAGGTTTTTGCAAAGACAGAGGCGGTATTACAAGATGATATGAAGCTTCTTCAAATGAAAGAAGCGATGAAAAGCATTTATCGTCCGGAGCCAGCTGGTCATATTGTGGATACAATTTTGGCAGAAAATCATGTAGAACCGAATCATATACCTATTAAATCACCTGCTCTTGCACAATTATTTACTTAATATGAAACCCTCTTTTATATGTTTAAAGAGGGTTCTTTATGTTTTATCCCGCTTTAATGGGCAGTAAGACCCCCACCTCAAAATTCAGCGAAAGCAAAGAAGTTAGGTGTGGGATCAACTGCCCATAAAAGTCCGATTGGTTCAACTAATAATCAGTGGGGGATGAAGAAAACCCCACTGATCAAAGTTTCACTTTATAAGATAAAGTAAGTATTAACTTATCCACATGAAGATTGCGCTTCCATTAAACAGTAAAGTCTAAATATTAACAACTATATCCACATTGTCCACAATTTTTAGAAAATTATCCACAATTCTAACATTTACTATGCGTTACAACATATAAATTTGTGAAGGGTTTGCGGAATTTATTCACAATTCTATAAATTTTGTGGATAACGTTATCCACAAAAAAGGGTTCCTTATTTATAAGGAACCCTTTTTTGTGTATTCTATCACGTAGAAAAGATATGTAATGAGAATGAATAATTAGGGGGGAAAACTTCTAATTATTCATTCTCACTTTAAATACTTTTCGAGCGATAACCCGCTGCGCGATCTGCTTTGCGAAATTCTCGTTGGTAGAGAACCTCTTGTGTACTAGATAATGTATTTTTTGCTTTGTCACGTTTCTTTTTATCCATTACAAATCACCTCGTGTCCTAAAGTCACTATCTATCGTTTCCAAAGACATGGGGTGATATACGTATATGGCAAAATGTTAATGGTTAATTATTTTTTCTAAAAATTTAGATTACGCTTCTTTTAATTGATGAGCATCTTGGAACGTTGTATCTCGCATTGTAGCAAGTGTATATTGATCTTTTGGAATTTCATATAAGTTATATACTTCTTCATTTGCGTTAATTTCATCATAAACGGCTTTTCTTGTTTCGTTTGCTAGATTAACATATTGTAGTTTTTCGGCAGCTTTAATAGAACGAATATTTATTTTCCGAATACGCATAAAGATTGTTTCAATATCTAATTCATAGAAAAGTTCACTAAAAAATGAATCTTTCGCCAATTTATTATAACCTTTTCCATGATAGGGTTTGCCAAGCCATGTTCCGAGAAATCCGGCTTTTTCTTGCACATCAAATAAAGTAATTGTTCCGATAGGGTTACCCCATTCATCTAAAATTGTGCGTGAAATTAATTCCCCACGCTCTTCAGCTTCAATCGTTTGTTTCGTTAAAAATAAATACTCCTCGTAAGAATAAGCCTTTTGACGCACAAAAGGGAAGACAGCTGGATCCACCATTAACTCGTATAGAACGTGGCTGTCGTGTAAGTCGC
Organism: Bacillus sp. 3G2; assembly: GCF_044324725.1. Lineage (NCBI taxonomy): Bacteria > Bacillati > Bacillota > Bacilli > Caryophanales > Bacillaceae > Bacillus > Bacillus sp. 3G2. The sequence continues at coordinate 510,778 of NZ_CP172246.1, forward strand.
GTTTTTTCAACATACTAACTCCTCCTCACACGAGGGTAGCATGACGAAAAAGCACCCCACCCTCGAAATTTTTATATCAATCTTTAAAAAATTTCGGGGTGGGAATCGAACCCACTAGAACCAGTTTCTAACGCTGGTGGCGCACCATTTGCCTTCCCCATTCATCAATTTGAAAATGATAATCACGACACAAATTGATTATGGTTTCATTCAGTTTATAATCGTATAATACTTTATCTAGTCAAAAAAATAAACTAGTTTTTTTTATTTTTTTTGTAAATTATTTTTCCATCAATCATGGTTAGTACAGGCTTGGCTAAATAGTGGAAGGGATGATGAGTCCATAACACGAGATCAGCGTCTTTTCCAACCTCAATGCTTCCAATTCTATCCTCTAAACGTAAATTTCGTGCTGGAAATATAGTGATTCCTTCTAGTGCAGTTTTTTCGTCTAATCCTTCTCTTACTGCGACAGCAGCACAAACATTTAAATATTGAATTGGTGTATAAGGGTGATCTGTTGTTATAGAAACTTCCACTCCATTTTTCGATAATATATGGTAAGTATCCCATGTTTTGTTTTTAAGTTCGATTTTAGAACGGCGTGTAAGAGTGGGGCCAACTGAAACCTTCAAATTGTGTTTTGAAAGCTCTTCAACAATAAAGTGTCCTTCTGTGCAATGTTCAATACGTAGATCGAGATTGAACTCTGTTGCAAAGCGTAGAGCAGAACTAATATCATCTGCTCGGTGAGCGTGGATACGTACGGGTATTTCTCGGCGTAATGCTTTTAAGATCGGAAGCATTCGAAAATCAGCTTCATGTCCGTAGTGCTGTGCTTCATAGAATGATTCTCGAAGTAACCCCATAATTCCCATACGTGTAATGGATTCTTTTGTTCCGTTACTATGGACCTTTTTAGGATTTTCTCCAAAGGCAATCTTTAAGCCGGCAGGTTCTTGAATAATCATATGATCAATACAAGTTCCAGCTGTTTTTATTACACAAGTAGTACCACCGATAATATTTTGACTTCCTGGCATAACGTGAACAGTTGTGATTCCGTTTTGTACAGCATCTTGAAAGGCAATATCAAAAGGGTGGATTCCGTCTAAGGAACGGATATGTGGTGTTGATACTTCAGATGTTTCATTTGCATCATTGCCAGCCCAACCAGTACCTTCATCATAGAGACCAAGATGAGTATGAACATCAATAAATCCAGGTAAAAGATGAAGAGCACGAGCGTCTATAACTGTCATATCTTGGGTAGGTTGAATGGAAGGCTTGACCTCGGCAATTCTTTCTCCTATAACGAGTACATCCCCTTGAAATTTTTGGGATGTAATAGGATAGACAATGGCTTGTTTGAGCAATATTTTCATAGGTACCTCATTTCTGTTACTTTACAATGCTAATGGAATTTAAGGGAAAGTAACTGAAAGATTATTTGTGTAATAATGCTCCGGATTCTAGAAAATGAAAGTTTTGAAAGGGGCCCCTGTAAAACTGTGTTTTAGAAGTACTATATTGTATGCGAAAGTATATTTTGTAATGCATGGTCTACTGTCGGAAATGTGTATTGATACCCATGTGCAATTGCTTTACTAGGTAATACATGTTGTCCTTCTAGTACAAGAATACTCATCTCACCCAATAAAGTGTGAAGCATAAATGAAGGGACAGGTAACCAATGAGGTTTTTTCATTATAGTTGCAATGGTTTCTCCAAATTCCTTCATTCTTATAGGTAGGGGAGCTGTAATGTTAAGAGGTCCATCAATTTCTTCTTTGTGTATGATGAAATCAATAAGGCGAACGACATCGTCTATATGAATCCATGATAACCATTGGCTTCCAGATCCAATTGTACCTCCGATATAGAATTGATAAGGGAGTAGCATTTTGGGAAGAGCTCCTCCGTCTGCGCCTAATACAACTCCGAGTCTTGCGTAGATTGTTCGCATTCCAAGAGAACGTGCTTTAGATGCTTCTTGTTCCCATGCATATACTGTATTTGCTAAAAAGTCATTTCCAGGAATCTCATGCTGTTCTGTAAAAGAATCAGTTTCAGACGTTCCATAATATCCAATAGCACTTGCGTTAATAAATGTATTTGGTTTTGTATCAAGTGTTTGCAATTGTTTAATGAGCCCTTTTGTTGTTTGAATTCTACTGTTTAAAATGGAATCTTTTTGTTTCTTTGTCCATCTACTATTAATAGACTCTCCAGCTAGATTAATAACTACATCGATAGAAGAGAGGGGGAAGGTTTGTAAATCTGGTGACCATTGTACATACTGAAGGTTAGGCGATGAAGTTTCAATAGTTTTGTTTCGAGTAAGAATGTAAACATTATATCCTTTTTGAATAAAAAAAGTAGAAAGGTAATTACCGATAAAGCCGGTACCACCAGAAATTGCGATTCTCACAATTATTTCCTCCTCATTATATATATTCTTGAAAAGCAAAAACGTTCCTTGACTATGGTAAAATAATAGAGAGGTGAGAGTATGGCTGTCATTACAAAAATAGAAGTGCAAAAACGATCGAAAGAACGGTTTAATATTTATATTGATAAAGGTCAAGGTGAAGAGTACGGGTTTAGTGTGAATGAAGTAATCTTAATAAAACACGGATTACAAAAGGGCTTAGAAATTGATGAAATAGCGTTAGGAAATATTTTGTACAATGAAGAGGTACAAAAAGCATATTTACAAGCAGTCTCCTATTTATCCTATCAAATGAGAACGAAACAAGAAATAGAAGATTTTTTACGAAAAAAAGAAGCGGGACAGGCCATCATCTCTGAAGTCGTTTCGAAATTATTACATGACCGATATATTAATGATAAAGAGTACGCTGTTTTATATACGAGAACGCAAAGTAATGTGAATCGAAAAGGTCCCACTGTTATTAAAAGAGAGTTGTTAAATAAGGGTGTTCAGGATCTAATTATTACGCATAGTTTACAAGAATATCCGAAGGAAAAGCAAATTGAGAATGCTTTAATTCTTATAGAAAAGAAGAAAAGGTCTTATCAAAAGCATTCCTTTTTACAAATGAAGCTAAAGTTAGACGAAATGCTCGTTCGTAAAGGATATTCTAGAGATGTGATTCAAATTTGTTTGGAAGAATTGAAAGACGAAAAAGATGACGAACAGCAACAAGAAGCGTTACACTATCATGGGAATAAATATTATGAGAAATATAAGAAGTATGATGGATGGACATTCGAAAATAAGATGAAACAAGCGTTATATCGCAAAGGATTCTCTATTGATGAGATAGAGATATTTTTGCAGATGAAACGCGAAGAGGGATGAGGGGAATAAGATGAATATGCCAAAGCGCTACAGTGAAATGACACCACATGAGCTAAGGGAAGAAATTGGCCTTTTGAAAGAGCAATCGATAAAGGCAGAGCAGCTTGGAATTGTAAATGAGTTCGATGTATTAATGAGAAAGATGGCAATGGCTCGCGCTTATATGACTGACATAAATAAATTCCATATTGGTGAGACATATGAATTGGTAGAAGAACCTGGTATATTATTTAAAATTACGTATTTCAATGGGGTATTTGCTTGGGGACATAAGCAAAATGATAATGAAGAGATTGGAATACCGATTTCCTTATTGCAAGAAAAATAAAAACCAGAGAGCGAATATCTCTCTGGTTTTCATCTTTGGTAGGCGTTACAGGAGATAGGAGATTCTAAAATTGGCGCTTTTTACATTCATTCGCCAATATAATGAGAGACTGGGTTTGTTGCGTCTGTCCGTTAACCTGCGCTTTAGCATGTTTCGGACGAGTCCACGTATGGTTAAATAATTCAGAACGACTATCTAAGCGATCACGGTAGCTCATCTTTATCACCTCGTGTAGGAAGTTAATTTAATTTGTACTACTCTTCCTGCTGATTTGCAGCACGCATACGTTCTTGTGGGTGCGTGTTAATTGTGCCGTTAGGTCGTTTCGAAGCGAAGCGTGATTTCGCTTTCGGTTGACCGTCGATTTTGCTGTTGTTTTTTGACTCAGACCAAAATTCGGCTTGTTTACCCATTGCGAACGCCCTCCTCATCATCAGTTGATACCTCTTGAAGAAGTATCAATTATAGAATGTGCAAAATTGAAGAAACTATCCTTTAGAAATGAAGGGATAAATAGGTAAAAGGAGATTAGAACATGAATGATATGTATGAAGCATTAACGAAAGAACTATTAGACAAAAATGACCAGCTTTCTTACGCGCAGGCTCGTGCGTGGGTTGAATTACTATGGGAAGATTTTCAAACAACTTATGCGAAGTCAGGTCGTTACCAAGGTGATGAAATGACTGAACAAGTGGTAAGAACATGGATTAATAATCATGGAGCGCGTCTTCATGAAATGCGTACAAATAATCCGAAATATAGCCATTTAATCAATCAGGAAGATCATTTGAAACATTAAAAAAAGCGACTTAAGTCGCTTTTTTTAATGTGGAAGTAACTCCAGCTTTTTGCGGAGTTTTTCTTCACTAAAAATCCATCCTGTATAGGAACTAATAATATTTAAATTATGATCGAGTTGAACGATTGCAACGAATGGATAATAATCTTTACTGCGATATCGCAAATCAATGAATCGAACTTCGTAATAATGATCATAATCGAAAACGTCCCAGCGATACACAGGGGAGAAAGATAGAAATGCTGAGATGTTTTCATCTTGTTTCGCTGCGCGCATAATAGCGTTATCTGGGAACGGTACCCGGTCGAACTTATCATAGACCATGATGTTACCACGATGCCATCTAGCAACGTAGTAATAATCAGTTGTAACGATTGCTAAATGATAATGATAAAATCTGTAAGAAGGGGAAATGATTATCTTCTCAACGTTATTGAAACGTTTATATACGACGCTACGTATGTTTCTATGCATCATAATCCGTCCGATATAGTAAACGATCATCAATATATACGCTGCTAAGGCAGTATACCCTTTATGGGAACCTACGAGCATACATGCAATAGCGAGTAGATGAATAAAGAAAATGACGGTATCGAATGTATTAATGATACCGAGCGCTACCCATTTTTTTGTGAAGGGTCGTAATGCCTGTGTACCGTAGGCATTAAAAATATCTACAAAGACATGAAGAAAGACGGCAATAAATGACCAAAGTAGTAGGTGCAAATATGGGGCGTCTAAAAAGAAGGCGAAAGAGATGCCACTTATAAGGAATGACCAAAGAATCACTGCAGGAATGGAATGAGTAATCCCACGATGATTTCTTATATATTTAGCGTTATTACGCAATTTTAAAACTGTATCGATGTCAGGAATATTGGAACCGGCAATTGTAGCGAGCATAACTGCTTGTGGCCCAATATCACTTTGTGCTATGGCTGGATCTAACGTTGCCAAACTGCCTAGAGTAACGCCCATAACAAGGTGAGTGGCTGTGTCCATAGAAATACACCTCCGTTTTTTATTAATGTAACTCTTTTTATTCGATACCTCAAGTCCTTTGCCTTCTATTTCCTATGTCATCTTACTTAAATTTTTTCCTAAAATCTTTATAATAGTACTTATATGCAAAAAAATGAGGGGGATCAAGTTTGACACTTGAAATATTAAATAATTTTAACATAGAGCAGTTTCAAAATGATTTAATTGGTTGGTTTGAAAAAGAGCAACGCGACTTACCGTGGCGTAAAAATAAAGATCCATACCGCGTTTGGGTTTCAGAAATTATGTTGCAGCAAACAAGGGTAGAAGCTGTAAAACCATATTACGCGAATTTTATGGGGAAGTTTCCTACTCTAGAAGCTTTGGCAAATGCAGATGATGAAGAAGTGTTAAAAGCGTGGGAAGGTTTAGGGTATTATTCTAGAGCACGTAATTTACATGCGGCCGTAAAAGAAGTGAAAGAAGTATACGGCGGAATCGTACCGAGTGATGTAAAGAAAATCGAAAAATTAAAAGGAGTCGGCCCCTATACAAAAGGTGCTATTTTAAGTATCGCATATGGTATACCAGAGCCGGCAGTTGATGGAAATGTTATGCGTGTATTATCCCGTATTTTATCAGTATGGGATGACATTGCAAAACCGAAAACTAGAAAAGTGTTTGAAGAGATTGTACGTGAAATTATTTCGGCTGAAAACCCATCTTATTTTAATCAAGGTTTGATGGAATTAGGTGCACTAATTTGTATTCCAAAAAATCCATCTTGCTTACTTTGTCCTGTACGCGAGCATTGCCGAGGATATGCTGAAGGCGTTCAAAAAGAGTTACCAGTAAAAAGTAAAGCGAAGGCTCCGACAATGGTACCGATTGTTGCAGGGGTGCTTCAAACAGAAGATGGTCGTTACGTCATTAATAAGCGTCCAAGTACCGGGTTATTAGCTAACATGTGGGAGTTTCCAAATGCTGAACTTGGCGAAGGGATTCGGAACCAGAAAGAGCAGCTTACAGATTATATGAAAGAAAAATTTGAGCTTTCGATTTCTATTGAAGAATACGCAATGAATGTACAACATACGTTTACACATCGTACTTGGGATATATTCGTATTTTACGGAAAAGTAACCGGTGATATTGTTGAAACAGATACATTGAAATTTGTATCGAAAGAAGCATTTGAGCAGTTACCTTTCTCGAAATCGCATCGTACGATTTATGAGAATTGCGTTGAGAAAATTACGATGCAATAAAGTGAAACTTTAATCAGTGGGGGTCTTACTGCCCATTAAAGCGGGATAAATAAAAAAGTGTTCCCTATATTGGGAACACTTTTTTAATCGTAAGAAATTTTTGTCCCATGAGTCCAACTAGCCTCACCTTCTTGTAAGCCGCCTCTTGTTTCAATTTCTATTACAATTTCTTTGTAAATACTTTGACCTTCTGCATTTAAATAAGGCAGAATCTGTTGTAATGAATGATGAAAATAAGCCAATTCATCTTCTTGCCATTCACTTTTTGAAACCATCGTTAGTTCAGTCATATCGCGTCCTATATACATATTTCCACCTCCATTTTCTATAGTTTGAATGGGTGATGAGAGATATATACAAAATTTTTTCGAAAGAAAATGACGGATAGCTTCTAAAGGAATTGGTTACATTATTGGTTGTGGAGGTGAGAAAGATGAGTAAAAAACAACAAGGTTATAACAAGGCAACTTCTGGCGCTAGCATTCAAAGTACAAATGCTAGTTATGGTACAGAGTTTGCGACTGAAACAAATGTACAAGCAGTAAAACAAGCAAACGCACAATCAGAAGCGAAGAAAGCGCAAGCTTCTGGTGCACAAAGTGCAAACGCTAGTTATGGTACAGAATTTGCAACTGAAACAGATGTGCACGCTGTACAAAAACAAAATGCAAAATCAGCTGCAAAACAATCACAATCTTCTAGTTCAAATCAGTAATGAAAGAAAAACACTTCTCTAACTCAAGAGAAGTGTTTTCTTTGTGCTTGGGTCATGGTAATGAAAAAAAAGTGAACGACATAACTTCTAATAAGTCAACAAATGTAGTCAAAGGAGAAGGAAGCTAAAGATTAGAAATATGTAATGAGGAATAATAACTGGTAAATAAGTCCAAAAGGGGGTAAGTAATGAACGATTTTGATAAGTTGGTAGGAGAGCAATTGGAAACGATGGATGAGTTGTTAAAGTTACAAGCTCATCTAGAGAAGTATCAGCAAATTGAAATGAGCGAAAAGGATACGTGCGATAAAAAGGAATTACATTTTATCCGCCAAGAAATATATAGAACAGAATTAGCGTTAAAACTGTTACATGAGAAATTTGAAGAGCAAACAAATAGTGTGATTCAATCTTTTGAAACTGAAAAAATGATTTCGAATTTAGGGTAAGACATATTGTTACCTTTCGGTGAAAGGTCCTTCTTTAGATAGAAATAAGGAAGGGCTTTTTCTATTCTCACTTCCGCGTGTCTAAATAATGTAGCGAAGGATCTAGCCCCTAAGAAGCTTAGAGATATGGTATGCAGTGTGAAAAAACAGAGTCTTGTCGCTTTAGTTTTAAAATTTCGACAAAAAAGTTATAATAGAAAAAAAGTGGATGCAGTTCAAAGGGCATTTGCAGTTGAAAGAAGGGAGCATATATGGGATTTCCCAAAGAAGGAGAAAGAGTACAAATACATAGTTATAAACATAATGGCTCCATTCATAGAATGTGGGAAGAGACAACAATTTTAAAAGGGACACAGAGTCTTGTGATCGGAGCAAATGATCGTACAGTAGTGACAGAATCAGATGGCCGAACATGGATTACTCGTGAACCAGCAATTTGTTATTTTCATGCAAACTATTGGTTTAATGTGATTGGGATGCTAAGGGAAGAGGGAGTATATTATTATTGTAATTTAGGCTCACCTTTTGCATATGATTCTGAAGCATTGAAGTACATTGATTATGATTTAGATATTAAAGTGTATCCAGATATGACATATACGCTTTTAGATGAAGATGAGTATGAAAAGCATAGTCAAATTATGCAGTACCCACCTGTTATTGATACTATTTTAAAACGAAATGTAGCACAATTAACACAATGGATTCATCAGAGAAAAGGGCCATTCGCGCCAGATTTCGTAGATATGTGGTATGAAAGATATTTAATGTACAGAAATTAAAACAAACCTGCAGGGGATTTCCCGGCAGGTTTGTCCTATTAGAGGGGGGATTATGTGCAAGGTATAAAAAGATATTTGCAATTTGTTAAACCATATCGATGGCTTATTGCTATTACGATTATGATTGGTCTAGTTAAATTCGGCATCCCGCTTATTATGCCGTGGTTATTAAAATATATTATCGATGATGTGATTCAAGGCGGAGGGTCACTTCAAGATAAAACCTATCAATTAGTAACAGCTGTTGGGATTGCCTTTTTTATTTTTGCAGTAGTAAGACCGCCGATTGAATATTATCGTCAATATTTCGCGCAGCGTATCGCGAACACAATACTATATGATTTGCGAAAACATATTTTTGGTCATTTGCAAAAGTTGAGTTTACGCTATTATTCGAATACAAAAACAGGAGAGATTATTTCACGTGTCATTCATGATGTAGAACAAACGAAGGATTTTGTAATTACTGGTTTGATGAATGTTTGGTTAGATACGGCAACAATTGCTATTGCTATTATTGTTATGTTTTCTATGAATGTAAAATTAACATTTGTTGCGCTATTAATTTTACCTATTTATGTAGTGGCAGTGAAATATTTTTTCGGGCGTCTTCGGAAATTGACGAAAGAGCGTTCACAAGCTTTAGCAACGATGCAAGGGTATTTACATGAACGTATTCAAGGGATGCAAGTGACACGTAGCTTTGCATTAGAAGAGTATGAGGGTAAGCAGTTTGAAAAAAGAAATAATGAGTTTTTGACGAAAGCATTAACACATACGAGTTGGACGGCGAGAACATTTTCGGCAGTGAATACGTTAACAGATTTAGGACCGTTACTTGTGATCGGTTTTGCAGCGTACGAAGTGATACAGGGGCAATTAACATTAGGGACTATGGTTGCCTTTGTTGGATATATGGATAGTTTGTATAGTCCGCTTCGCCGACTTGTTAATTCTTCTACGACATTAACGCAGTCTTTCGCATCGATGGATCGAGTGTTTGAATTGTTAGATGAGAAATACGATATTGTGAATGTGCCAAGTGCGGTACAAACGAAAAAATTAAACGGTGAAGTGATATTTGATAATGTATCTTTTCGTTACAATTCAGATGAAAGAGAGGTATTACATAACATTTCATTAACTATGTTGCCAGGAGAAAAGGTAGCACTTGTAGGAGCAAGTGGGGGAGGGAAGTCATCTCTTGCTAGTTTAATCCCGCGTTTCTATGATGTTTCTTCAGGCGCAGTTTATGTAGATGGGATAGATGTTAGAAAGTATGATATGAGAAATTTACGTAGTCATATTGGAATTGTACTGCAAGATAATTTGTTATTTAGTGATACAATCGGGGCAAATATTTTATATGGAAATCCGAAAGCTACAGAGGAAGAAGTGATTTCAGCTGCCAAAGCTGCGCAAATTCATGATTTTATTATAGAGTTACCTGATGGTTATGATACGGTCGTTGGGGAACGCGGTGTGAAGTTATCTGGTGGGCAAAGGCAACGTGTAGCGATTGCACGAGTGTTTCTAAAGAATCCATCGTTACTTATATTAGATGAAGCGACATCCGCTTTAGATTTAGAAAATGAACGGTATATTCAAGAGGCGCTTCAGACGTTAGCTGCTGATCGAACGACGATCATAATCGCACATCGATTGGCGACGATTACGCATGTGGATACGATTATTTATATTGAAGATGGTGAAATTAAAGAAACAGGTTCTCATGAAGAGTTAATGAAAAAAAGAGGGTTTTATTACAATTTATATCAACTTCAACATATAACAGAAACAGCTCCTTTAGCGTAAAAGGAGCTGTTTTCTTTATTCGTCTTCTTTTTTATCTTCGATTTGGAGTTCTGCTTCTGGTTTATGGTATGTGTAGAAGCTATCCACAAGTAAATCTAAATGCTCTACTTCTTCACTATAGTTAATAATGGCAGAAATTAGAGGAAAGAGGTGTAGCCATGTTTTATACGCTTCCTCATCGTCTTTGTTTTGATAATCCATAAAGATATCAATTAGTTCTTGTTTACCTGTTTCAACTTCATCAAGCATTTCAACGGATTGTTGTTTTTTTGCTTTACCAATAAATTTTAATAGCACTTGTTCATGATAATGCGTTAATGAATCAAGTTCGTTTTGGATAGATTCTTGAAATTCTTCTGGCATATAGCGCAGTTCATTTTCAGTACGATGTAATGATTTTAGCGTACTTAAAGCACGGCTTGTCGTCGCTAACATTTGTCTGAATAAAACGAGCTTCCGAATTTTGGCGAACTGTACTTTTTTCGTGTAGCTTCTTTCTTCTTTATACAGCAAATAGTAATGGTTTAGTTTGATCATTTTTTCTTTCATACGATCAATATCAGTTTTTAGCGTTGTAAAATCAGAAGCTTGCCTGCTATTCATTCGAATCCACTTTACAATTTCTTCTGTATTATCAACGATACGATGATACAATTTTGTTTCGTATTTTGGCGGCATAAACACTAAATTTACAAGTGAAGCCGCAATAATTCCAATCATAATCGTCGCAAAGCGAAGTAAGGCAAAACTGAAGAAATCTTCGCCTTGATACTCCATAATGGCGATAACTGTTACTAAAGCAATTGATATTGTGTTTTCTAATCGTAATTGTAACGTAAGCGCAATTACTAATATACATGTTAATCCAATAATAAAAGGATTATGTCCAAAAGCAGTAGCAAATACGATAGCGAATACCGCGCCAATGACGTTTGCTTGAATTTGCTCAAGAGCAGTTAAATACGAGCGGTATACAGACGGTTGAACAGCGAATATAGCTGAGATTCCCGCAAATACCGGACTCGGTAATTGAAGTAAAATACAAGCAAATAAAGCTAATGTGATGGCAATACCCGTTTTTAAAATGCGAGCACCAAGTTTCATACCCTTAATAAGATCCTTTCTCTTGTCATAATGAATGTACAACATGATACTATACATTCATTACAATATGTTAGCAAGTGATATTTTAGTGACGTTAATAAGAAATTAAGATTCATTTATACTTTTTCCTAATTCTTTTTAAACATCAATTTTTAGTAAAAAAACCTGCTGAATTTCAGCAGGTTTCAAATTGTTACTATAGATTACTATGAGAAGTGTACTTCGTCAATTTATTCTTGAAAATGAAAGTTAGGTATATCACTCTGTTGAGATAGATGGATCAGCCTGCTCCTTCTTCGGGATAATTTCAAAAAACTGTTGCTGCATATCATCGAGTAACGGTGTTAATAAAGCAACTTCCTCGTATTGCTCATGCTCATTTAATACACGAATATAATCTAGCAATAACTCAGTTACATCTTGCACACCATTTTTACTAATTGGTTGTAATGTAACATTTGCTCCTTTTGCGATTCTTCTTTTTAAAGCCTGTTCAGTTAAACCTAAGCTTGAATCATGACGTAAATATACAACACCGCCAGTCATACCAGCACAGATCCATGGACCAGGATCCCCTAAAACAAGCGCTCGCCCATTTGTCATATATTCAAAAGCGAAACCTTTAATATTAGAGTATGCCCCTATATTCCCTTGCTCTTTTTCACGGAGTGGCTTTGTCATACGCCCTCCAATTATCATGTCTGCTCCAGAGAGGCGAATACCAGCGCGAGCATCAGCATTACCTTGAACGTATAGCGATCCTTTTTGTGCACCGTATCCAAAACCTTTTCCGACAGAACCGTTATAATATATGCCGTCTTTTCCTTTTGCTTTCGTTATATAAATACCACCACCAAAGGAGGTTTTACCAATGCCATCTTGTGCACCGCCATTTACGTGTATAAATAAGTTCTCGCTATTGTAAGCACCTAATCCATTTCCAGGAATAGAACCATTCGTATACTTTAATGTAAGTGGTTCAAGCTTCGTGTCTTCATATAATTTACTACGAACGCGATAGCAAGATTCTAGACCACCCATAACGCGTTGCTCTACGCCAACTCCTACTAATTCTTTCGAATGAGGGGAATGAACTGTTTCAAATTGTTTTTCCGGTACGTATTCTGTTTGTGTAACAGATGGATGTTCTATCGTTTGTAGTAAATTACATAAGTCTAATAAATTTTCGCCTCGAACTTGTTCTAATAAATCGGAACGCCCGACAATTTCTTGTAAATTTGTATAACCAAGATTTCCTGTTAATCGTTTTAGTTCTACACCAAAAGTGGTGAATAAATGTAATAATCCAGCAACGGCGCTTTCTAATTCGCGTGGGACGAAGCGGCGTAATCCGTGTTCTTTCGCCTGAGCTTCAGACTCAATTTGTGTTGCAATTCCAACGTGACAAGTATCTAGATGACATCCACGGCAAGTTGTACAGCCGATTGCAATCATGGATAATGTACCAAATCCAATACGGTTTGCCCCAAGGAGCATGATTTTCAAGGCGTCATTCACACTTCGAATACCACCGTCTGCCCAAATTTCTACCTTGTGTCTCATATTTGCTTCTAATAAAGCATTGTGAGCGGCTTTCACACCGATTTCTACAGGAAGGCCTACATGTTGCAATGCGTGAATACGTGCAGCTCCTGTACCGCCATCAAATCCGCTAATGTTAATAAAATCAGCGCCAGCTTTTGCGATACCGACAGCAATTGTTCCAATGTTAGGGACAACAGGAACTTTTACAGCTACTTTCGCAAGTTGATTGGCGGTTTTAATTTCTGTAATCATTTGAGCTAAATCTTCAATGGAATAAATATCATGGTTGTTAGAAGGTGAAATTAAATCTGAGCCAATTGTAGCGTTACGTGCTTCAGCGATTTTGGCTGTTACTTTTGAACCTGGTAAATGTCCACCTTCACCAGGCTTTGCACCTTGACCAATTTTTATTTCAATTAAGTTTGATGAATTTAGTAGTTCGGCGTTTACACCAAATCGCCCAGATGCAACTTGTTGTCCACGTGTATGTGGATACTTTCCGATCATGTCTTTAATTTCGCCGCCTTCACCGTTCAAACTGATCATATTTAGCTGGTCAGCTGCTTCTGCATACGAACGAAAGGCAACTTCATTTTGAGAACCGAATGACATGGAACTAATAATAAATGGTAAATCATGATTTTGAATGCGGATCGACACTTCTTCAGCCGGAACGATATGTTTTGTTTCTTTCATTTGAACAAGGTGTCTAATTGCAATTGGGTTATTTTCTTCTAATTCACTTAATTTGTCACGATAATCATCATAAGAGTTTCCTTTTGCGACATCGCCGATTGCTTTCCAAATTCGCGGGAATATATGAAAAGATTTTCGCATTCTAACTTTAGGATCGTTGTAATCATCTGCGCGCATTTGTGCATCTTCAGCAAGTGAAGCAAGCGAAAAGGCTAAATTATTTGAACCCAAGAAATTCGTAATTTGTAATATATTTGCGATTTCCTCATGTAATCCGATAGAAGAATAGAGGCGACCGTAACCGCGTAATTCATGAATTCCAATTGTTGAAATGACTTTTTCCAGCCCTTTATTAAGAGCGTGATATAAATTTGTAATGGGTGTTTTTGTCCCATCATTTACGGTTGCAAATAATAAATATGGATTAATACTATCTGCTCCTAATCCATACAGTGTGACGATATCATGTAAGGAGCGAAGGGCACCAGAACGTATAACGAGAGAGCAGTTTCGGCGTAATTTATTTTCGCTTAATACTTGATGTACTTTAGCGGTAACTAAATGCGGATCAATCCATAACCGTTCATTTAGATGAGCGTCGGCATCGTCTATTAATAGTAGGGAAGCTCCATCGTTCACGGCTGTTATCGCTTCAGAACTAATTCGATTTAAGGCGCATTGTAAAGTTTCTGCCGGACTGAATGTAGCAGAGATTGTAGCGATAGAGCTATGAGTATTGAATAGCTGTATAAGTTGTTCGTACGTAATTGTTTGTAATTCCTCTGCGATAGATTGTGCTACACTTCCTTCTAAAATAACGGGGGAAAGCATCTCAACTACAAATGGCTGTTTAGCGCCGCTTAATAAACTTGGACGCTCTCCAAGTATCGTCCGTGTGGAGAAGTGTTCGACCTCTCGATCGCGATCGATTGCTGGATTTGTAACAACGGCTACACTTTCCTTAATGAAGTCAGCGATGTTTCGTCTATCAGTATCGAGTGCGGCAAGTGGTGAGTCATGCCCAAGTGAGCGAATTGGCTCAACGCCTTTTGTTGCCATCTGTTCAAGAAGTTGAATATGCTCTCGATCCCATCCAAAAGCAACATATTGCTTCGTCTCAACTTGCATAGAATCACATAGTCCCGAGGTTTCTTTCGTTTCAGGGGTAGATAAGTTTAAATGATAACCTTTCGTATCCACTCGTTTTTTTAAACGGTTATATACTTGAGTTTGGTAGTCATCGTATTCGTAGAGTACAAGCTCATCTTGTTCATTCCACTTTAGGCCGACTTTTTCTCCAGGAGCGAGTGGTTTCGGTTCTGCTACATATTCAGTTGGTGATACAACTCCAGGTTCAGAAGAGAAAATATAAGAGCTTTCTGTTTCAACTTTCCATACTGGTCGTAGTCCAAGGGAATCAACGCTGAAAACAGCTTCATCTTTATAACGTGAAATAATGCCAGCTGGACCTTGCGCAAAATGGCCCCAAGCTTCACGTATATACGTATATAAATCTTGTAAATGTGGTTCATAAAGTTTAATTTCATTAATAATTGGTGGGAATAGTATGTCCATTGCTTCAAATAAACTGTAGTCGTATTGAACAAGTAGAGTTTCTAAGGTGCGGTTTAAATCTTGGGAGTCACTGCCCCCAGCAGTAAGTGGAACATGGATCATTTCAGCTTGATCGCGTAATTTTGCAATTGTGTTAATTTCACCATTATGTCCGAGAACGCTAAATGGTTGTACACGAAAAAAATTAGATAATGTATTAGTAGAATAGCGATTATGTCCAAGTGTCATAGTTGAAGCGATAAGTGGGTGTTGTAAATCATTGTAATAGGCAACCAGTGTATCCCCAGCACCTAGAACTTTATATACAACATGGTCACGACTTAAAGAAGCAACATGAATCGCTTCGTTTTCCTCTATTTTAATCGTTACTGAAAATAATGTTTGCTCAATATGTTTAACTTCATTTTCCGCGATAAGAGCAACTTGCCAAAATAAAGGTTCTTCCTGTTTACCAAGTGGACCGAGTGCATCGGAATTTATTACGTCGTCACTTTCGAAAATCATAGTGAAATTTTCGTTATTTAATTGCGTACGAATATGATTCTTTAAATTAACTATATTTGCATTTTTGTTTAGAAAAAAATGTCCAACGATAAAGTGGGGATGATCCACGATCGTTGGATTATATCCGCTACTTTTTAGTTTTTCATTCCAAAGTGCTTTTGGGACATCAATGTGAATGCCGATTCCATCTCCTTCACCATTAATGAAGCCAGCCCGGTGATTCATTTTGACTAGTGATTGTATACAAAGGTCAATGTTTTCTTTTGTAGGAATTTTTCGTTTCTCCATAACGGAAACGATTCCACACGCATCGTGTTCTGCATTTTTATAACCTCGAAATAAAGACGGTGTCCATGTATTTGTTTTATTGAGCATCCGTCAATCCCCCCTCTTATTGAAGTTTGAATAATCTTACTATTTAAGGCGTGAGCAGCCTTGTATACAAGGATAGTAAGGATATAAAAGAAAAATTAAACAGATAATTATGAATAATTATACTATTAATGAGGGATTTATGAAATAGAAAAAAGGAAAAAAGAAAGATGTGCTTTCTTTTTTCCTTGTAATGACGGGATTATTTATCCTCTGCTAAAGCAGCAAATGCTCTGCCTACAGCTTCGATTGTATATTCAATATCTTCTTTTGTATGTTCTGTCGTTAAGAACCATGCCTCATATTTCGAAGGTGCTAAGTTAACGCCTTCTTGCAGCATAAGCTTGAAGAATTTACCGAACATTTCACCGTCTGTATCTTGTGCTGCATCGTAATCTTCAATTGTATTTGTTGTGAAGTATACAGTTAAAGCACCTTTTAGTCGGTTTAATGTAATATCGATATTATGTTTTGTAGCTTGCTCTAAAATTCCCTTTTCAAGCATTGCACCAAGTTCATCTAATTTCTCATAAAGCCCTTCTTGTTGAAGAACTTCTAGACAAGCAATACCAGATGCCATAGAAGCAGGATTTCCTGCCATTGTACCAGCTTGATAGGCAGGTCCAAGCGGGGCAACTTGTTCCATAATTTCTTTCTTACCACCGTAAGCACCAATCGGAAGTCCGCCGCCAATAACTTTACCAAGCGCTGTTAAGTCTGGTGTTACGCCAAGTAAGTCTTGAGCACCACCGTACATGAAGCGGAAAGCAGTAATAACTTCATCATAAATTACTAGTGCGCCAGCTTCGTGAACAAGTTCATTCACTTTCTCAAGGAAGCCAGGTTTTGGCTCTACAATACCGAAGTTTCCAACAATCGGTTCTACAAGGATAGCTGCTACTTCATGTCCCCATTTATCTAATGCTTCTTTTAAAGTTTCTACATTATTAAATGGAACAGTAATAACTTCTTGAGCGATACTTTGTGGTACACCGGCTGAGTCAGGAGTTCCTAGCGTAGAAGGGCCTGATCCAGCTGCTACAAGTACTAAATCAGAATGACCGTGGTAACAACCAGCGAATTTCATAATTTTTGTGCGGCCTGTGTAAGCACGAGCGACACGAATTGTTGTCATGACTGCTTCAGTACCAGAGTTTACGAAGCGGACTTTATCTAATGCAGGCATTGCTTCTTTTAACATTTTTGCAAATTTTACTTCTAGCGCTGTTGGTGTTCCGTAAAGTACACCATTTTCAGCAGCTGTTGTAATTGCTTTTGTAATGTGCGGGTGAGCATGTCCAGTAATAATAGGACCGTATGCTGCTAAATAATCGATATATTTATTTCCGTCTACATCCCAGAAATAAGCACCTTTTCCACGTTCCATAGCAACAGGAGCGCCACCGCCAACTGCTTTAAAAGAACGAGAAGGACTATTAACGCCACCAACAATATGTTCTAAAGCTTCTTTATGTAATGCTTCTGATTTTGTGAATTTCACTACAATTCATCTCCTTACAAAAATCTATGTATTATTCTAACATGTTTTTCGAAAAGACGTATTGTTTGTGATAGAGAAGGCAGTTGGGTAAACTATTCGTTGTGACATTTAGGAAGGGGGTCCGGTTATGAAATCGGTAATTGAGGTACAAGGGTTACGTAAAGAGTTTACAGCCTATTCAAGTCGTCCAGGTTTAAAGGGTGCATTTCGCGATTTATTAAATCGTAATTATAAAATAGTACCAGCAGTAAATGACGTATCTTTTACTGTGAAACAAGGTGAAATGGTTGGGTATATTGGTGAGAATGGTGCCGGTAAATCAACGACAATTAAAATGCTTACGGGGATTTTGACTCCGACATCAGGAGAGATTTTAGTAAATGGGATGAACCCACACAAGCAGAGAGAAGAATTTGTAAGAACAATTGGTGTTGTTTTCGGTCAACGCTCGCAACTTTGGTGGGATATTGCTGTACAAGAATCGTTTCGTTTATTAAAAAAGGTGTACGGTGTATCAGACGCTCAGTATAAAGAGCATATGGAGCACGTAATTGAAACGTTAGATATTGGTCCTTTATTAGATAAGCCAGTTCGAAAGTTATCTCTAGGGCAAAGAATGCGTTGTGAATTAGCGGCAGCATTAATTCATAATCCGCCGTTATTATTTTTAGATGAACCTACAATTGGGTTAGATGTTCTTGTGAAATTGAAAATACGTGAATTTTTAAAAGAAATGAATGAGCGTTATAAAACAACAATTTTATTAACAACCCATGATATTACTGATATTGAAGCTTTGTGTGAGCGCGTTATCATGCTGGATGAAGGAAATATTATGTATGACGGTTCTTTAAATAATCTTCGTACGCAGTGGGGAGCGGAGAAGGAAATACACTTTCAATTTATTGCACCAGTTTCCTATCAGGCTTTATCAATGGTTATGCCAGATAGTCATGTCGTTTGGTCGAAAGCGAAAGAGGAAAACGCGTGGGTTGCAAAAATACCGAATGAAGAAGTTATCATTTCAATGCTTATTTCTAAAGTAGTACAAGCATTTCAAATTAAAGATTTAAAAATTAACGAAGTGTCTACAGAGGAAATCATTCGTAACATTTATGAAGAGGGTATTAAACATGGGTAAGTACATTGAAATGATTCGGATTCGCTTTTTAATGATGCTTGCGTATCGTACAAACTATTATAGCGGGATTTTAATTTATACAATTAATATCGGTGCGTATTATTTTTTATGGCAAGCAATTTATAGTGGAAAAGAGAATATTGAAAGTTTATCTATTTCGCAAATGACTACGTATATCGCAATTGCGTGGATGGCACGTGCCTTTTATTTTAATAATATAGATAGGGAAATTGCGATGGAAATTCAAGAAGGGCGTGTAGCGGTAGAACTGATTCGTCCATATAACTATTTAGGGATGAAAGTAATGCAAGGTCTCGGTGAAGGGATATTTCGTTTTGCTTTCTTTTCAATTCCAGGTATGGTTATCGTTACCTTATTATTTTCATTGCAAATTACAACGAATTTTCAAACGTGGTTATATTTCTTCTTATCTTTAATATTTAGTTTTATTATTAATACACAAATTAATTTAATGACGGGAATGCTCACGTTCTTCCTATTTAATAATAGTGGAATTATGTATGCAAAACGTGTTGTTATTGATTTATTTTCAGGTCTATTATTACCAATTAGTTTTTATCCGTTATGGGCTCAGAAGGCAATGGTATTTTTACCGTTTCAGGCCATTAGTTATATTCCGAGTATGATTTTTTCAGAAGGTATACAAGGAAGTAAATTGTATGAGGCATTATTATTCCAAGTAATTTGGGCAATTGTACTTATTATTCCAATTGTACTCATGTGGAGAACGGCGAGAAAACGTCTAATTGTACAAGGGGGATGATGAGATGATATATATAAACCTATTTTTACAATATGCAAGCCAATATATAAAAACAAAATTGGAGTATCGGGGCGATTTTATCGTTGGATTACTTTCTGATTTATCACTGCAGGCTGTTAATTTAATCTTTATTCTCGTTGTGTTTGGGCATACGCAAGCATTAAAAGGCTGGAGTAGAGAAGAAGTTATCTTTATTTATGGTTTCTTTTTAGTGCCGTTTGCCATTTTCTCAGCTTTCTTTAACATATGGGACTTTAATGATCGTTACATTATTAAAGGAGAAATGGATCGTATATTAACGAGACCGATTCATAGTTTGTTCCAAATTATATTAGAAAGAATGGAGCTTGAATCTTTAATTGGAGCGATTACAGGAATAATTGTAATGGGCTACGCAGCGGTGGAGTTGCAATTATCTTTTTACTGGTACGATTTCTTCTTATTCTTACTGATGGTAGGAGGGGGCGCCCTTGTATACGGAGGGATATTTGTTACGCTTGCAAGCCTTGGTTTTTGGTCGGATGCGAAAAGTTCAATTATGCCGCTAATGTATAACATAGGTAACTATGGTCGCTATCCTGTTAACATTTATAACCGTGTGATTCGTTTCATTTTAACGTTTGTTTTACCATTTGCGTTTGTCGGAGTGTATCCAGCAGCATACTTTTTAAGAAAAACAGAGTGGAATAGCTATGCATTTGCAACACCATTCGTTGGTGTTATCTGTTTTACGATTGCAATTACTCTTTGGAATCAAGGGGTAAAAAGGTACCGTGGTGCTGGGAATTAATTATAGAAGCTTGTTTGTTTCTAAGGGATAAATCCAATAGCTGTCTCATACATATAAAATGAGGTGGAGGACATGTTATGGGGATTTATTCTATTAATTGTAGCAATTGCTATTTTGAGAAGTGTCCAATTGTTATGGAGTTCATATTCAGATTCTAGGCGTTTCTTTTCGCTTTATAATTTAGCCTCCTTATTTTTAATTTATACAACGGTATTGATTGCGTTTGGGTTAAGTTATGTTGTATTAGAAGAAATGGGCTTTGCAGTTTTGAAAGAAGATGGAGAAAGCTTGCATGCCCAATCTTTTCAACTTGTAGAAATTTGCTTATATTTTAGCGCAGTTACTTTATTGTCCGTTGGGTACGGTGATATAGCTCCGATTGGAATAGGGAGATGGATTGCGATTGCAGAAGCGCTAATTGGATATACATTACCGTTTGCTTTTGTCATGAGGTCTGTAATAGACAATGAAAAATAAGATAGCATTTGATATAGTAAAAGAAAAGAGTAGGAGTGATAACAATGATCACAGTAGGAGAAATGGCTCCAGAATTTACATTAGAGGGAAGTAACGGGGAAGAAGTTCGCTTAGCTGATTTTCGTGGTAAAAACGTAGTTCTATATTTTTATCCGAAAGATATGACTCCAGGATGTACAACTGAAGCGTGTGATTTTCGAGATGCATACGGATTATTTCAAGAGAAAGATACAGTTATTCTTGGTGTAAGCCCTGATTCAGCGAACAGACATCTGAAATTCATTGAGAAGCATGAACTTCCATTTGTACTTTTAGTAGATGAAGATCATAAGGTAGCAGAATTGTACGATGTTTGGAAATTGAAAAAGAACTTTGGGAAAGAGTACATGGGAATCGAGCGTTCTACATTCCTTATTAATAAAGACGGTGAGCTTGTAAAAGAATGGCGTAAAGTGAAAGTGAAAGGACATATTGAGGATGTTCTTTCTTATATAAAGTAAATTCACTGTGGAGATAAAATATATAGAAGTAAGGCAAGTGTCTATACATATTTTATCGTCTTACATAAAGTGAAGTGTAGGGCATACCTCCTCAGATGATAGTATTCCAAGTGCGATTATGTCGCACTTTTTTTCTATGTAAATGTATAGAAAATGGGGAAAGATATATAAGAATAAGGCTATATACAAAAATAAACCACATACTTATAGTAGAAATATTGACGATTTATAAGAAAAGGAGTACACTCTTTATAAGAATTATAAAATAATAATCCGTATAGAATCGGGGTGCATGACGGTGGTCAAAGAAGAATTAAAAGAAGCGCTAGAAATGCTGAAAAATACGGGTGTACGCATTACTCCACAGCGTCATGCTATTTTAGAGTACCTTGTGGAATCTATGACGCACCCAACAGCGGATGACATTTATAAAGCATTAGAAGGTAAGTTTCCAAATATGAGTGTTGCAACTGTTTATAATAACTTACGTGTATTTAAAGAGGTTGGACTTGTAAAGGAATTGACTTATGGAGACGCTTCAAGTAGATTTGATTATGTTACAAGTCAACATTATCATGTGATTTGCGAAAAATGTGGTAAGATTGTTGATTTTCCTTATGGAGGTTTGGAACAGCTTGAAGAGGAAGCTGCGAAAACGACAGGCTTCGTTATTAATAGTCATCGCTTAGAAATTTATGGCGTTTGTCCAGAGTGTCATAAGGCGTAATATATAATAAAGAAAGAGGCTGACGGCTTTACGTCAGCCTCTTTCTTTATTATATATGGGAATTGCGTTAGGTTCAGGAGGGTTTACAATGTTCAGTGAAGAACCTAATTTAGTTAAGGATAAATACAAAAGGTGATTTCTTGGTTAAGAAATCACCTTTTACTGTTTAGTTTTGTAAGGCTACATTGTACCCGTATATACCTATGATTTATAGCTCTTCTTATTATATTTCTCATCAAATTCTTTTCCTTCTAGATTTCGATCCATTGTTAAAGGTTGGTTGCAATGCATACATGCGTCGACACGACCGAGCATTTTTGTTGGCTTATCGCAGCTTGGACAAATAATTTGTACAGTTTTAGTAGATAACATGCCAATCCAAAAGTAAACGACAGTACTAGCGATAACAGCTAAGAAGCCAACCATCATAAATGTTGTCATAATAATAATGTTTTCACGGAAAAAGACTCCTAAGTATGCAATGAAGAGGCCGATAAATACTAAACTTAATGCAAAGGTCCGGATTTTATTGATTTTGTTTGAATACTTAATGCTCATTCTCACCACTCCCCTATAATAATAATATAACATAAAATTTAGAATTTTCACTCGTTCGTAAATGTGATAAACCGATAAGATATGAGATATGGAGTATGATGAAGAATGAAGGGAGGCTATAATGGTTTTTGGAACATGATTTTAAGATTTTAACGGGATGTGAAATTTTTTTATAAAAAGTATTGACCCTGTATGTACTGCATGATATATTAATAACCGTCGCTGATGCGGAAACGCAGAAAACGACAAAAAAGAAATTAAAAAACTTAGTTGACATCGAAAAACGAAGATGTTAACATAAGGAAGTCGCAAATGAGCGACCAAGTAGTTCTTTGAAAACTGAACGAAACAAACAACGTGAAACGTCAATTTTTATTTTTAGATGCTAGACAAACTAACTTTATTGGAGAGTTTGATCCTGGCTCAGGATGAACGCTGGCGGCGTGCCTAATACATGCAAGTCGAGCGAATGGATTAAGAGCTTGCTCTTATGAAGTTAGCGGCGGACGGGTGAGTAACACGTGGGTAACCTGCCCATAAGACTGGGATAACTCCGGGAAACCGGGGCTAATACCGGATAATATTTTGAACTGCATGGTTCGAAATTGAAAGGCGGCTTCGGCTGTCACTTATGGATGGACCCGCGTCGCATTAGCTAGTTGGTGAGGTAACGGCTCACCAAGGCAACGATGCGTAGCCGACCTGAGAGGGTGATCGGCCACACTGGGACTGAGACACGGCCCAGACTCCTACGGGAGGCAGCAGTAGGGAATCTTCCGCAATGGACGAAAGTCTGACGGAGCAACGCCGCGTGAGTGATGAAGGCTTTCGGGTCGTAAAACTCTGTTGTTAGGGAAGAACAAGTGCTAGTTGAATAAGCTGGCACCTTGACGGTACCTAACCAGAAAGCCACGGCTAACTACGTGCCAGCAGCCGCGGTAATACGTAGGTGGCAAGCGTTATCCGGAATTATTGGGCGTAAAGCGCGCGCAGGTGGTTTCTTAAGTCTGATGTGAAAGCCCACGGCTCAACCGTGGAGGGTCATTGGAAACTGGGAGACTTGAGTGCAGAAGAGGAAAGTGGAATTCCATGTGTAGCGGTGAAATGCGTAGAGATATGGAGGAACACCAGTGGCGAAGGCGACTTTCTGGTCTGTAACTGACACTGAGGCGCGAAAGCGTGGGGAGCAAACAGGATTAGATACCCTGGTAGTCCACGCCGTAAACGATGAGTGCTAAGTGTTAGAGGGTTTCCGCCCTTTAGTGCTGAAGTTAACGCATTAAGCACTCCGCCTGGGGAGTACGGCCGCAAGGCTGAAACTCAAAGGAATTGACGGGGGCCCGCACAAGCGGTGGAGCATGTGGTTTAATTCGAAGCAACGCGAAGAACCTTACCAGGTCTTGACATCCTCTGAAAACCCTAGAGATAGGGCTTCTCCTTCGGGAGCAGAGTGACAGGTGGTGCATGGTTGTCGTCAGCTCGTGTCGTGAGATGTTGGGTTAAGTCCCGCAACGAGCGCAACCCTTGATCTTAGTTGCCATCATTAAGTTGGGCACTCTAAGGTGACTGCCGGTGACAAACCGGAGGAAGGTGGGGATGACGTCAAATCATCATGCCCCTTATGACCTGGGCTACACACGTGCTACAATGGACGGTACAAAGAGCTGCAAGACCGCGAGGTGGAGCTAATCTCATAAAACCGTTCT
Source organism: Bacillus sp. 3G2 (assembly GCF_044324725.1). NCBI lineage: Bacteria > Bacillati > Bacillota > Bacilli > Caryophanales > Bacillaceae > Bacillus > Bacillus sp. 3G2. The sequence goes on from NZ_CP172246.1 coordinate 535,226, forward strand.
CAGTTCGGATTGTAGGCTGCAACTCGCCTACATGAAGCTGGAATCGCTAGTAATCGCGGATCAGCATGCCGCGGTGAATACGTTCCCGGGCCTTGTACACACCGCCCGTCACACCACGAGAGTTTGTAACACCCGAAGTCGGTGGGGTAACCTTTTTGGAGCCAGCCGCCTAAGGTGGGACAGATGATTGGGGTGAAGTCGTAACAAGGTAGCCGTATCGGAAGGTGCGGCTGGATCACCTCCTTTCTATGGAGAATTGATGAACGCTGTTCATCAATATAAGTTTCCGTGTTTCGTTTTGTTCAGTTTTGAGAGAACTATCTCTCATATATAAATGTATGTTCTTTGAAAACTAGATAACAGTGTAGCTCATATTTTTTTAATTTTAGTTTGGTTAAGTTAGAAAGGGCGCACGGTGGATGCCTTGACACTAGGAGTCGATGAAGGACGGGACTAACGCCGATATGCTTCGGGGAGCTGTAAGTAAGCTTTGATCCGAAGATTTCCGAATGGGGAAACCCACCATACGTAATGGTATGGTATCCTTACCTGAATACATAGGGTAAGGAAGACAGACCCAGGGAACTGAAACATCTAAGTACCTGGAGGAAGAGAAAGCAAATGCGATTTCCTGAGTAGCGGCGAGCGAAACGGAACATAGCCCAAACCAAGAGGCTTGCCTCTTGGGGTTGTAGGACATTCTATACGGAGTTACAAAGGAACGAGGTAGACGAAGCGACCTGGAAAGGTCCGTCGTAGAGGGTAACAACCCCGTAGTCGAAACTTCGTTCTCTCTTGAATGTATCCTGAGTACGGCGGAACACGTGAAATTCCGTCGGAATCTGGGAGGACCATCTCCCAAGGCTAAATACTCCCTAGTGATCGATAGTGAACCAGTACCGTGAGGGAAAGGTGAAAAGCACCCCGGAAGGGGAGTGAAAGAGATCCTGAAACCGTGTGCCTACAAATAGTCAGAGCCCGTTAATGGGTGATGGCGTGCCTTTTGTAGAATGAACCGGCGAGTTACGATCCCGTGCGAGGTTAAGCTGAAGAGGCGGAGCCGCAGCGAAAGCGAGTCTGAATAGGGCGTTTAGTACGTGGTCGTAGACCCGAAACCAGGTGATCTACCCATGTCCAGGGTGAAGTTCAGGTAACACTGAATGGAGGCCCGAACCCACGCACGTTGAAAAGTGCGGGGATGAGGTGTGGGTAGCGGAGAAATTCCAATCGAACCTGGAGATAGCTGGTTCTCCCCGAAATAGCTTTAGGGCTAGCCTTAAGTGTAAGAGTCTTGGAGGTAGAGCACTGATTGAACTAGGGGTCCTCATCGGATTACCGAATTCAGTCAAACTCCGAATGCCAATGACTTATCCTTAGGAGTCAGACTGCGAGTGATAAGATCCGTAGTCAAGAGGGAAACAGCCCAGATCGCCAGCTAAGGTCCCAAAGTGTGTATTAAGTGGAAAAGGATGTGGAGTTGCTTAGACAACTAGGATGTTGGCTTAGAAGCAGCCACCATTTAAAGAGTGCGTAATAGCTCACTAGTCGAGTGACTCTGCGCCGAAAATGTACCGGGGCTAAATACACCACCGAAGCTGCGAATTGATACCAATGGTATCAGTGGTAGGGGAGCGTTCTAAGTGCAGTGAAGTCAGACCGGAAGGACTGGTGGAGCGCTTAGAAGTGAGAATGCCGGTATGAGTAGCGAAAGACGGGTGAGAATCCCGTCCACCGAATGCCTAAGGTTTCCTGAGGAAGGCTCGTCCGCTCAGGGTTAGTCAGGACCTAAGCCGAGGCCGACAGGCGTAGGCGATGGACAACAGGTTGATATTCCTGTACCACCTCTTTATCGTTTGAGCAATGGAGGGACGCAGAAGGATAGAAGAAGCGTGCGATTGGTTGTGCACGTCCAAACAATTAGGCTGATAAGTAGGCAAATCCGCTTATCGTGAAGGCTGAGTTGTGATGGGGAAGCTCCTTATGGAGCGAAGTCTTTGATTCCCCGCTGCCAAGAAAAGCTTCTAGCGAGATAAAAGGTGCCTGTACCGCAAACCGACACAGGTAGGCGAGGAGAGAATCCTAAGGTGTGCGAGAGAACTCTGGTTAAGGAACTCGGCAAAATGACCCCGTAACTTCGGGAGAAGGGGTGCTTTCTTAACGGAAAGCCGCAGTGAATAGGCCCAAGCGACTGTTTAGCAAAAACACAGCTCTCTGCGAAGCCGTAAGGCGAAGTATAGGGGGTGACACCTGCCCGGTGCTGGAAGGTTAAGGAGAGGGGTTAGCGTAAGCGAAGCTCTGAACTGAAGCCCCAGTAAACGGCGGCCGTAACTATAACGGTCCTAAGGTAGCGAAATTCCTTGTCGGGTAAGTTCCGACCCGCACGAAAGGTGTAACGATTTGGGCACTGTCTCAACCAGAGACTCGGTGAAATTATAGTACCTGTGAAGATGCAGGTTACCCGCGACAGGACGGAAAGACCCCGTGGAGCTTTACTGTAGCCTGATATTGAATTTTGGTACAGTTTGTACAGGATAGGCGGGAGCCATTGAAACCGGAGCGCTAGCTTCGGTGGAGGCGCTGGTGGGATACCGCCCTGACTGTATTGAAATTCTAACCTACGGGTCTTATCGACCCGGGAGACAGTGTCAGGTGGGCAGTTTGACTGGGGCGGTCGCCTCCTAAAGTGTAACGGAGGCGCCCAAAGGTTCCCTCAGAATGGTTGGAAATCATTCGTAGAGTGCAAAGGCATAAGGGAGCTTGACTGCGAGACCTACAAGTCGAGCTTAGTGATCCGGTGGTTCCGCATGGAAGGGCCATCGCTCAACGGATAAAAGCTACCCCGGGGATAACAGGCTTATCTCCCCCAAGAGTCCACATCGACGGGGAGGTTTGGCACCTCGATGTCGGCTCATCGCATCCTGGGGCTGTAGTCGGTCCCAAGGGTTGGGCTGTTCGCCCATTAAAGCGGTACGCGAGCTGGGTTCAGAACGTCGTGAGACAGTTCGGTCCCTATCCGTCGTGGGCGTAGGAAATTTGAGAGGAGCTGTCCTTAGTACGAGAGGACCGGGATGGACGCACCGCTGGTGTACCAGTTGTTCTGCCAAGGGCATAGCTGGGTAGCTATGTGCGGAAGGGATAAGTGCTGAAAGCATCTAAGCATGAAGCCCCCCTCAAGATGAGATTTCCCATAGCGTAAGCTAGTAAGATCCCTGAAAGATGATCAGGTTGATAGGTTCGAGGTGGAAGCGTGGTGACATGTGGAGCTGACGAATACTAATAGATCGAGGACTTAACCATATAATATGAAGCAAATGTTATCTAGTTTTGAGAGAATATAAAAAACTTGTTGACTTTTAAAGTGAATAAGTTATAATAATGATTGTCTCAAAAGAATAATGTCTGGTAATGATGGCAGAGAGGTCACACCCGTTCCCATACCGAACACGGAAGTTAAGCTCTCTAGCGCCGATGGTAGTTGGGACCTTGTCCCTGTGAGAGTAGGACGTTGCCAGGCAATATTATTCCGCAGTAGCTCAGCGGTAGAGCTATCGGCTGTTAACCGATCGGTCGTAGGTTCGATTCCTACCTGCGGAGCCATTGGAGAGCTGTCCGAGCTGGCCGAAGGAGCACGATTGGAAATCGTGTATACGTCACAAGCGTATCAAGGGTTCGAATCCCTTGCTCTCCGCCATAGGATTTATAATATTTGGCCCGTTGGTCAAGTGGTTAAGACACCGCCCTTTCACGGCGGTAACACGGGTTCGAATCCCGTACGGGTCACCACTTTGGAGGATTAGCTCAGCTGGGAGAGCACCTGCCTTACAAGCAGGGGGTCGGCGGTTCGATCCCGTCATCCTCCACCATATAAATTATATAAATAGTATTATCGCGGGGTGGAGCAGCACGGTAGCTCGTCGGGCTCATAACCCGAAGGTCGCAGGTTCAAATCCTGTCCCCGCAACCAAATGGTCCCGTGGTGTAGTGGTTAACATGCCTGCCTGTCACGCAGGAGATCGCCGGTTCGACCCCGGTCGGGACCGCCATTTTAATAAGGCTCGGTAGCTCAGTCGGTAGAGCAGAGGACTGAAAATCCTCGTGTCGGCGGTTCGATTCCGTCCCGAGCCACCATTTATCTTAATAATATACGCCGGCTTAGCTCAATTGGTAGAGCAACTGACTTGTAATCAGTAGGTTGGGGGTTCAAGTCCTCTAGCCGGCACCATGTAAGTTTCGGAGGGGTAGCGAAGTGGCTAAACGCGGCGGACTGTAAATCCGCTCCTTCGGGTTCGGCAGTTCGAATCTGCCCCCCTCCACCATTTACATAGGGGCATAGTTTAAAGGTAGAACTGAGGTCTCCAAAACCTCCAGTGTGGGTTCGATTCCTACTGCCCCTGCCAAATATATTTACACAACATGGCGGTTGTGGCGAAGTGGTTAACGCACCGGATTGTGGCTCCGGCATTCGTGGGTTCGATTCCCATCAGTCGCCCCATTTTTATTTTAAAAATTACAAATAATCTAATGGATACTTACATATAATTAAGTAAGAAATCGATGGGCTATAGCCAAGCGGTAAGGCAACGGACTTTGACTCCGTCATGCGCTGGTTCGAATCCAGCTAGCCCAGCCATTTTCGCGGAAGTAGTTCAGTGGTAGAATACAACCTTGCCAAGGTTGGGGTCGCGGGTTCGAATCCCGTCTTCCGCTCCAATAAAATTTCATATGGCGGCATAGCCAAGTGGTAAGGCAGAGGTCTGCAAAACCTTTATCACCGGTTCAAATCCGGTTGCCGCCTTTTCTTTTGTGCCGATGTGGCGGAATTGGCAGACGCGCACGACTCAAAATCGTGTTCCTTCGGGAGTGTCGGTTCGACCCCGACCATCGGTATCATGAACGGCGTAAAAAACTCTATACTAACTGTATAGAGTTTTTTTTGTTAAATTGTGCTATGTGCTTCTAAAATTCGTAATAAACGTAGGAATTCATGTATAATATAACTTGTCGAAAGAACAAAATGATAGTGATTTATATTATGTCTGTAATATGAATCAAAAATGAACTTTTTATATTTCTTTTAAAAATGTGTTGAATACACATTATATTTCATATTAATATTTTTATGTAGATTTAAAACGGGAAAGAGAGTGGAAAGTATGGGTCGTAAATGGAATAATATTAAGGATAAAAAAGCATCAAAAGATGCAAATACAAGCCGTATATACGCGAAATTTGGACGTGAAATTTATGTGGCAGCCAAGCAAGGTGAGCCAGATCCAGAATCAAACCAAGCGCTTAGAGTCGTATTAGAACGTGCGAAAACATACAATGTACCAAGAACAATTATTGATCGTGCAGTTGAAAAAGCAAAAGGCGGTTCAGAAGAAAATTATGACGAGCTTCGTTATGAAGGCTTCGGACCAAATGGATCTATGGTAATTGTAGATACACTTACAAATAACGTAAACCGTACTGCAGCAGATGTACGAGCTGCATTTAGCAAAAACAGTGGTAACATGGGTGTAAACGGTTCTGTAGCTTACATGTTTGATGCGACAGCTGTTATCGGTCTTGAAGGTAAAACATCAGATGAAGTTCTTGAAATTTTAATGGAAGCAGATGTAGATGCACGTGACATTCTTGAAGAAGAAGATGCTGTTATCGTGTATGCTGAACCTGATCAATTCCATTCTGTACAATCTGCACTTAAAGATGCAGGTGTTGAAGAATTCACAGTTGCAGAATTAACAATGCTTGCACAAAGTGATGTAGAACTTCCTGAAGATGCTCAAGTACAATTTGAAAAAATGGTTGATGCATTAGAAGATCTAGAAGATGTGCAACAAGTTTACCACAACGTAGACTTAGGAGAATAATTCGATAGAAGCCCCCTGTTCGTTTAACGGATAGGGGGCTTTTTTTATGAGGTTAATTTTAAGCTGATGAATTAGTAAAGGGGTTTTGTTGTAGACAGGGAATATGCTTATAGGGATATGTGAAATATTCATTATTGCTAGGAGGCTTAATATGGAGCATAAAACACCGAAGCATATCGTTGCCGTAGCAGGGCTATTTAACAAATGAAAAAGGTGAAGTGTTATTGGCTAAAGTACATTGGCGAGCGGATACGTGGGAGTTGCCAGGAGGACAGGTGGAAGAAGGAGAAGCGCTCGATAAAGCAGTTTGCAGGGAAATGTTTGAGGAAACGGGTTTAACTGTGAAGCCTATCGGTATTACAGGAGTTTATTATAATGCTTCCATGCACATTCTAGCTGTCGTTTTTAAAGTGGCATACGTGAGCGGTGAAATACAAATTCAGTCTGAAGAAATACAAGAGGCTAAATTTGTTGCTTTAAATGAAGAGAACATAGATGAGTACATAACGCGTCCTCATATGAAATCCAGAACGATTGATGCGATGAGGGCGACACATTTTATTCCATACGAAACGTGGGAAGTGCAGCCGTATAATTTAATAGCTAGATTATAAAGAAAAGGGTAGCTGGTTTGAGATACAATCAAATCACTACTCTTTTTTGTATACTGTTTAAGAAAAAGGTCAAAATAATAATAGTGCTAATATTGATTTCAAGAACGTTCGTTCTGTATAATGTATGATATATTGTATACATTTAGATTACTAGATAATTACAAATATATATATTTGTAGATGATATAATGAAAATAGGGTGTTTTAATAGGGAAGTATAGGCTTAAGGTATACTCTACTATTGGTTTAGCATACTCTATATTCAATATTTCAGATGAATAGTAGATAAAAAAAGACTGTGATACAATACTTTTTTACCCCGTTATTTGCCGGACAGCCCGATTGGGGAGGGCTGATTAAAGTTTCACTTTATACCTTACAATGATGTAAGGTACGTGTAAGAGAAATCGATGGGATATTTTTTTACAACAAGGTATTCTTAAAGTAAGAGTTATACGCTGTGTGGAAAAGAGGTGTTTAAGATGAAAGAACGAGTATTATCTAGGGTGAACTATCATCAAAAAGTTGCATTAAATCCAATGACTAAATTCTTTTATAAAGCCATTATTTTATTATTATTGTTAAGTTGTACGTTATTATTCGTTGGAAATGTAATGATCGAGCAAAGTGATATTAGTAAATTACATGTACCGGCTAAGTTAGAGGTGCCAGAATCATTAACACATGCATTTATTGCGACAGAAGATAAAAGGTTTTATCATCATAACGGTTTAGATTATATAGCGATTGTCAGAGCGTCTGTTGAGAATATAAAGGCTGGTGGTGTTGTGCAAGGCGGAAGCACAATTACACAGCAGTTATCCAAAAATGCTTTTTTAACAAATGAACGTACATTTTCTCGTAAGTGGAAAGAGATTTTCTATACGAAAAAAATTGAACGCACATTTACGAAGGATGAAATTTTAAAATTGTATGTAAGCAATATTTATTACGGAGAAGGAGCATGGGGAATTGAAAAAGCGGCAAACCTTTACTTCGGTAAAAAAGTAAGCCAATTAACGCTGGCTGAAAGTGCAATGATGGCTGCTGTAGTAAAGGCACCTGCTTATTACTCGCCTGCACAAAATTATGATAAGGCCGTAGAGAGACGAAATGTCGTTTTGAGATTGATGGAGAAAGAAGGCTATATCAGTCATGATGAGTATGTGCAAGCAGTTAGTGAGAAGTTAGTCATTCGTCATGATATCAAAACAGAGCAGTCGATGTTAAATAATGCGCGTGAAAAAGCAGTAAGCTAAAGGAAGTTCCTACATAGGAGCTTCTTTTTTTGAATAAATTGTGACAAAAGGCGACACAATATTGTCACAAATGTTCTGTTTTTGTAATTTATGTGAGCGTGTTCATTGCGTGACGCATATAAGTGTTGATATTATGTGTATTGTGTACAATGCTGTATACAGAATATGAATTTAAAGAGGAATGTATATGAAATCAAACAAACTCATGGCTCTTGGTATAGTTTTTTCTATCGCAGTATTGATTGTAATTGGAACAATTGCGTATAGCATCATAAATGACAAAAAAGATAAAGGGAATGAGATGTTTGCTTATTCCACACAACAATCTTTAGGGAAAGATGATGCACCAGTTAAGGTAGTTGAATTTGGAGACTTCAAATGTCCTGCTTGTCGTACTTGGGATGTAACAGTATTACCACGATTAAAAGAAGAGTATATTGATAAAGGTAAAGTGCAGTTATATTTTATTAACTTCCCGTTTATTGGAAAAGACTCTGATTTAGGTGCAGCAGCTGGTGAAGCAATTTATAAACAAGATCAAGATTCATTCTGGACTTTCTATGATGAGATTTATCAAAGTCAAAAGAAAGACACGGAAGAATGGATTACAGAAGAATTACTTCTTAACATTGTGAAAGAGAAGCTTCCGAAAGTTGATGTAGAACAATTTAAGAAAGATTTACACAGTAAAGAAATAAAAGAAAAAGTACGTAAAGATTCAGATCGTGCTCAAAAATTAAAAGTTCAAGGTGCTCCTTCAGTATACATAAACGGAAATCTTGCAAACCCTGATTTCGATAGTATGAAGAAGGCGATTGATAAAGAATTGAAAAAGTGATGAGCTACTCATCACTTTTTCGACTTTTTTCGATAAAATTCTTGCTTCCGTTTTTTTAACATGCTATACTACTTTACATAAGTTATTCTAATATTTTATATTTATTTCATATTTGCGGGTGTAGTTTAGTGGTAAAACAAGAGCCTTCCAAGCTCTGGTCGAGAGTTCGATTCTCTTCACCCGCTCCAAATTTTATTAAATGTTTTTCTATAAATTGTGATCAACGCAGTGTTTCGTTTCTAAGATAAACGAGGCATTGCGTTTTTTAATGTTTGAAAAAGATAATTGTATGCGAAAATAGAAGTAAAGAATAGTATTCCAAAAGTGAATTGCTAACTAATATAGACGTTACATAAAGGGTGAATTCATCTGAGGAGGCGATTAGGAATGGATTTTGAACAATTAAAGCAAGATGTAATTGCGTATAGTAAAACAATTGGTATAGATAAAATAGGCTTTGCTAGTGCTTCACCATTTGAGGAATTAAAGCAGCGCTTAATCCAACAGCAACAATTAAATTATCAATCTGGATTTGAAGAGCCTGATATAGAAAAAAGAACGAACCCACAACTTTTACTACCTGGTGCAAAATCAATTATTGCGATTGCATTAGCGTATCCTTCAAAATTAAAAAATGCACCATTAAGTAAGCGTGGAGAACGCCGCGGGATTTTTTGTCGTGCTTCTTGGGGACAAGATTATCATCTTGTTTTACGAGATCGTTTGCAAAAATTAGAAGCATATTTAATCGAAAAACTTCCCGATATAGAAGTTAAGTCAATGGTTGATACGGGAGAGTTAAGTGATCGAGCTGTTTCAGAGCGTGCCGGTATTGGGTGGAGCGGTAAGAATTGCGCTATTATTACACCCGAATTTGGTTCGTATGTATATTTAGGAGAAATGATTACAAACGTTCCATTCCCACCAGATCAGCCAATAGAAGATCAATGCGGGAGCTGCACGAAATGTATTGATATTTGTCCTACAGGTGCTTTAATACAAGGAGGACAGTTAGACTCGAAGAAATGTATTGCATTTTTAACACAGACGAAAGGATTCCTACCGGAAGAATATCGTGACAAAATAGGAAACCGTATATATGGATGTGATACATGTCAGACTGTTTGTCCAAAAAACAAGGGAATGGATTTTCATAACCACCCTGAGATGGAACCGGATCCTGAGTTAGTTAAGCCGCTATTAACACCACTTTTAACAATTAGTAATCGTGATTTTAAAGAGAAATATGGAATTATGTCTGGTTCATGGAGAGGTAAAAAGCCGTTGCAACGAAATGCAATTTTGGCACTTGCTCATTTTAAAGAGGCATCAGCAATTCCTGATTTAATAGGTGTTATGAAAGATGACCCAAGACCAGTACTTCGCGGAACGGCAGCATGGGCACTTGGGAAAATTGGTGGAGATGGCGTGGGCGAAGCCATTGAAAAAGCAATGCAGCGTGAGAAAGATGAAGAGGTTCTTCATGAAATGAATCGCGGACTTGAATTGTTAGCGCAGAAAAAAGAGTAGATAATATCTCCCTTTTTCATATTGTAATATGGGAGGGAGACGAAATGGTTGTAAAAATAAATATTGAAAAGCAAGTACAACAATTTTTAGCCTATATAACAGAAAAAAGAACAAATGTAGAGGGGATTGCTGAAGATTTATTCCAGATAGCACAGAGAAAGAAACAATTGTTTCAAAAGCGTAATGCACATATAGTGAAAGCAACTGCGGACGTTTCTTTCATGAGACAATTAAATAATAGCAATCATCAAGAAATTGATTATCAAATACATTTTAAATATTTAATTAAGCATAAAGAATTATTTTATATCGAAGAGGAACAACTAAAACGAAGAGTTTGTTTAAATAATAGCCGGATAATAGGTGATTATGATATTGAAGTGCCAGAAGCAGTTGGCATGAGTGAGACCTTAGAAAGAGAAGTTATAAAAGAGAAGTATGGTTCTTATCAGTATAATCGTTTAGAGGCAGTTAAATATGCAGAGCGTTGGTGGGATGATCGAAACCCTGTATATCGTAATTTCCCTGATAATTGTACGAATTTTATTTCTCAATGTCTTCATACTGGAGAAGTACCAATGAATGGATATCCTAATATTCGTAAAGGATGGTGGCAAAGGGAGAATCAGTGGAGTTGGAGCTGGGCTGTCGCACACTCTTTTTATTGGTATTTATCAGGTTCTACAACAGGGCTTCGAGCAGAAGCGGTAGAAAGGCCAGAGGATCTTATTCTTGGTGATGTCATTGCTTATGATTTTGAGGATGATGGTAGGTGGAATCATACGACGATTGTAGTAGCAAAAGACGCAGATGGTATGCCACTTGTAAATGCACATTCAGCGAATAGCCGTCGGCGTTATTGGAACTATGAAGATTCTAGTAAATATACACCACAAATGAAATATAAATTCTTTCACATTATTAATGGGTAGAGATTTTTCGCTCAAGTGGTATAATACGTAGTAGACAAAAAATAGAGGTGAATATCGCGTGGGAGTACATGTTGTTTTATATCAACCAGAAATTCCAGCAAATACAGGGAATATTGCTCGTACTTGTGCAGCAACTGGAACAGAATTACATTTGATTAGACCGCTTGGATTTTCAACGGATGATAAAATGTTAAAGCGTGCAGGATTAGATTATTGGCAGCACGTGAAAGTTACGTATTATGATTCAATTGAAGAATTTTATGAGAAAAATAAAGACGGTGAATTCTTCTATTTAACAAAGTATGGCGAGAAAGCTCATACAGCGTTTGATTACAGCAAACGTGAGAAGGATTACTATTTTGTATTTGGAAGAGAAACAAACGGCTTACCAGCTAATGTAATCGAAGAAAATTTCGATCATTGTTTACGTATTCCAATGACTGATAAAGTGCGCTCATTAAATTTATCCAATACAGCGGCTATTTTAATTTATGAAGCGTTTCGTCAACAAAATTATCCAGGATTAGATTTAGAAATTGTTTATTAAAAGTCGCCATATGGCGACTTTTTTTCTAAAAATAAAAATAATATATAATCATACATTTAAAAAAGGGTGCATATTCATATAGAATGGGATATATGAATAAAAATAGATCAGACGGGTTGAGATAAATATGAAGGAACAATATAATAATCAAAATACCTTTTTAAGTATGATAGATATGGATTTAATAAGAAGAGGACTATTACACGCTATTCAAGATTTAGTATTTATTGTGAAAGTTATTGATGAGGAAACCTTTAAATATATTTATGTAAATAAGATAGGTATGGATTATGCGAAGCTAAGCGAAGAATGTTATGGAAAAACGTTCGCTGAAGTATTACCGAAAGATACGGCGGAAATATTACAAGTGCAGTATGCAAAAGTAGCGAGCGAAGCGAAAGCACATACCTTTTGTGATGTAGTTAGTTTACCAACTGGTAATTTACATTATGAATCTTCACTTAATCCTGTATTTGATGAAGAAGGAGTATGTCAGTTTATTATTTGTATTACGAGGGATATTACAGCTCAAATTGAGGAGAAGATTGAAATAGAGGAAAAACAAATGCTATTTAAGTCATTACTAGAATATAATAATGACTCCATTATATCTATAGATTCTATAGGTAGAATTACATATGCAAACCCAGCGACGTATGAAATATTTGGATACCGATATGAAGAATTAAACAATAAATTTATTTTTGAATTTATTAATAAAGAATATGAAAAAGATTTCAAAATTATATTTAAAGGATCCATGCAAGGAAAAGCGAAGCAAATTGTTTCAAAGAAATATGTTCATAAAGAAGGGTACGAGCTCTATATTTCTTTAAGAACTATTCCAATTATTGTGAACGGGGAAATTGTCGGGATATATATTGTTACGAGGGATGTTACAAGGCAAGTATTAAATGAGATGAGAACGGAATATTTAGCTTATTATGACCAGTTAACAGGATTAATGAATAGAATTTCATGTACAAATAAGTTAAATGGTATTTTAAATGAGAAGATAGATTTTGCGTTTATTTTTATAGATTTAGATGAATTTCATCTTATTAATGATACTTTTGGCCATAAAGAAGGAGATAAAGTATTACAAAAAGTTACAGAATGTTTAAGCAGTTTTGAAATAGACGGTATGCACTTATTTAGAGAACACGATGATCAATTTGTTATGTTAATAGAAAATATAACGAAAGAACGTGTAGAGGTAGTTGCAAAAAGCATACTAAAAAAGATTAGTGAACATTTTGTAATCGAAGAAGAGGACGTGTATTTAAGTGCGTCAATCGGAATTGTAATGGCTCCAACAGATGGAGAGGATGAAAAAATATTATTCCAAAGAGTTGATGCTGCTTTGGAAAAAGCAAAAGAAAAAGGAAAAGGGCACTATCATTTTTATTGCAATGGATTAGATTGTGAACGTGAACAAAGATTTATAATAGAAAACCAATTACATCGTGCTATAGAAAAAAACGAATTCTTCTTATATTATCAGCCACAAATGAATATTGAAACGAAAAAAATAGTCAGTATGGAAGCTTTAATAAGGTGGGAGAATAAAGAATTAGGATTTGTCTCTCCAAATCAATTTATTCCGTTAGCCGAAAGAACAGGATTTATTATTAAGCTTGATGAATGGGTAGTAAATGAAGTGTGTCAGCAAATACGTGAATGGTTAAATAAAGGATATGAAGTGGTCCCGATTGCAGTTAATATTTCAGCCAGGCACTTTCGTTCTATTACACTAATAGAGATGATTACACGAGCGTTACATAAGTACAATGTACCAGCTCATCTATTAGCAATAGAGGTTACAGAAGGAGCCCTTATACATAAAGACATATCGAAAAGAGTATTGCTACAATTAAAAGAACAAAATTTAAAGATTCATTTAGATGATTTTGGGACGGGATATTCATCTTTAAGTTATTTAAAAACGTATCCAATTGATACTTTGAAAATCGATCGTTCCTTTATGGAAGGTATACATGTAGATGAACGTGATACGAATATTACAGCTGCAATTATTCATTTAGCTCATACTTTGGAATTGAATGTAATTGCAGAAGGAGTAGAAAAAGCAGAACAAATACAATTTTTGAAGGAAAAGAATGTGAAGTTTGTACAAGGTTATTATTATAGCAAACCACTATCAAAATACGATGTGGAAAATGTGTATTATAAATAATTCATAAAAAAAGTGATGTGCCAAAAGCACATCACTTTTTATGTGTACCGGGTTTATCATTGTAACCAGATGTAAAAATAGCTGTAAGAAATGTGAGTGATACACCTAAAATTAATAATAATTTCATACTAATATCCCTCCTAATTTTTCAGTTTATGAATCTTAAATATGAATCGAAATGTATGTAAGGTTCTTGGAAGAAAAGAATTTATTTAAAATGAATAGCGGTGTAAAATCTTTAATACCTATATTATACAGAATTTTCTTTGAATTTTGGAGAGAATTTTATTGCACTACTGTATATTTCATTTTGATTTAAAGAATGTTTGAGGACATCCTAGCATACCTTTTATAATAATCCGATTGAACAAGGAGATGGGGGAGGAGCTATAATGGATATTCTAAAAAAAATTGAACAGCATCGAGAAGCAGAAGAACGCTTACAATGGGAAGGTACGTTTGCGGAGTATTTAGAGCTTGTGAAGGAAAGACCATGGGTGGCTCAAACAGCACACTCTCGCATTTACAATATGATAAAAGATGCTGGAATTGAAGAGGTAGATGGTAGAAGAAAGTATAACTTCTTTAGTAATCAGCTATTTGGATTAGAGGATGCTTTAGAACGTCTTGTAGAAGAATATTTTCATCCATCTGCAAAACGATTAGATGTTAGAAAACGTATTTTATTATTAATGGGTCCTGTTAGTGGGGGGAAATCAACATTAGTTACGATGTTGAAACGAGGATTAGAAACATATTCTCGAACAGATCGAGGAGCAATTTTTGCAATTAAAGGTTGCCCAATGCATGAAGATCCACTTCATTTAATTCCGCATCATTTACGTGATGATTTCTTTGATGAGTATGGAGTTAGAATTGAAGGGAATCTATCACCACTAAACGTTATGCGCCTAGAGCAAGAATATGGTTCAAGAATTGAGGATGTAGTTGTAGAGCGTATTTTCTTCTCAGAAGATCGCCGTACAGGGATTGGTACATTTAGCCCGTCTGATCCTAAATCACAAGATATCGCCGATTTAACAGGTAGTCTGGACTTTTCAACAATCGCAGAATATGGTTCAGAATCAGATCCACGAGCATATCGCTTCGATGGAGAATTGAATAAGGCAAACCGTGGGATGATGGAATTTCAAGAAATGTTAAAATGCGACGAGAAGTTTTTATGGCATTTATTATCGCTTACGCAAGAAGGGAATTTCAAAGCAGGAAGATTTGCGCTTATTTCAGCAGATGAATTAATTGTAGCGCATACGAATGAAACGGAGTATCGTTCTTTCATAGCAAACAAGAAAAATGAAGCATTGCACTCAAGAATTATTGTAATGCCAGTTCCATATAATTTACGAGTGAGTGAAGAAGAACATATTTATGAAAAAATGATTCGTGAAAGTGATGTATCCAATGTGCATATTGCACCGCACACACTTCGCGTTGCAGCAATGTTTACGATTTTAACTCGTTTAAAAGATCCGAAGCGTCCGGATATTGATTTAATTAAAAAGATGCGTTTATATGATGGAGAAACAGTAGAAGGTTATAATGCGATTGATGTAGAGGAGCTACAACGTGAATATCAAGATGAAGGTATGAAAGGTATCGATCCTCGTTATGTTATTAACCGGATCTCTTCTACAATTATTCGAAAAGAGGTACCATCTATTAACGCATTAGATGTACTTAGATCGCTAAAAGACGGGTTGGATCAGCATCCGTCAATTAGTAATGAAGATCGAGAGCGTTATATGAATTTCATCTCATTAGCGAGAAAAGAATATGATGAAATTGCGAAGAAAGAAGTACAAAAAGCATTCGTGTATTCATATGAAGAATCAGCGAAGACACTTATGGATAATTACTTAGACAACGTTGAAGCATATTGCAATAAATCAAAATTACGTGATCCATTAACAGGTGAAGAAATGAGTCCAGATGAAAAGCTAATGCGCTCAATTGAAGAGCAAATTGGAATTTCAGAAAATGCTAAGAAAGCATTCCGTGAAGAAATTTTAATTCGCATTTCTGCTTATGCGCGTAAAGGAAAACGCTTTGATTATAATTCACACGAGCGTCTTCGCGAAGCGATTCAGAAAAAACTATTTGCTGATTTAAAAGATATAGTGAAAATTACAACATCAACGAAAACGCCAGACGAAAATCAGCTTAAGAAAATCAATGATGTTGTTGCACGCTTAATTGATGAGCACGGCTATAATTCTTCATCTGCGAATGAATTATTACGCTATGTAGGTAGCCTGCTAAACCGATAGTTTGATAACAAAACGCTGTCTCTTGTATTTTGCGGGACAGCGTTTTATTATCCATTTATATGTGTAAAGTGTCATACCTTGTCCAAATATAATAAATTAAGATGCAATTTCATGAATTTATTGTCAATTATTTTTACAATATGCATATGATAGAGTAACCAACCATTCATACGAAAAAAGCCAACACAATACAATATGTTGCAAAGTGTAAATGTGTGCAACTATGCATTGTGTTTCTTTCTTATCAACGGCTGAATGTTTCTTTCTAGTATGTGAGCGGCAAAATTTTGTTTAGAATGCTCGGGGTATTATATGAAAAACGTTATATATGTTTATGGGATGAATTTCGATGGGCAGTTACCTTTCATTCTTGCTTGCACAGTATAAAATAAAATTTCTAGTTTGCTGTTCATATAGAAAGACAATTACAGTAAGGAGGGAAAGAAATGGGTGAAGAAAACCAACCAAATTATACGATTTCACAGGAAAACTGGTCCCTCCATCGCAAAGGATATGACGACCAACAACGCCATCAAGAAAAAGTACAAGAGGCAATTAAGAATAATTTACCCGATCTTGTAACAGAGGAAAGTATAGTTATGTCTAATGGCAAGGATGTTGTAAAAATACCAATTCGTTCTCTAGATGAATATAAGATTAGATACAATTATGATAAAAACAAACACGTTGGGCAAGGAAATGGTGACAGCAAAGTTGGTGATGTCGTTGCGAGAGATGGATCAGGTGGTCAAAAGCAAAAAGGACCAGGAAAAGGGCAAGGAGCAGGAGATGCGGCAGGAGAAGATTATTATGAAGCTGAAGTCTCTATTCTAGAATTAGAGCAAGCGTTTTTCAAAGAGTTAGAGCTGCCTAATTTAAAGAGAAAAGAAATGGATGAAAACCGGATTGAACATGTTGAATTTAATGATATTAGAAAAACTGGATTATGGGGAAATATTGATAAGAAACGAACGATGATATCTGCATATAAACGAAATGCAATGCGTGGTAAAGCATCCTTCCATCCAATTCACCAAGAAGATTTAAAGTTCCGTACTTGGAATGAAGTATTAAAACCAGATTCAAAAGCAGTTGTATTAGCGATGATGGATACGAGTGGATCGATGGGAATATGGGAGAAGTATATGGCACGTAGCTTCTTTTTCTGGATGACAAGATTTCTACGAACGAAGTATGAAACAGTAGATATTGAGTTTATTGCCCATCATACGGAAGCAAAAGTCGTTACAGAGGAAGAGTTTTTCTCAAAAGGAGAAAGTGGCGGAACAATCTGTTCTTCTGTATACAAAAAAGCACTCGAGTTAATCGATAATAAATATTCACCAGACCGCTATAATATTTATCCATTCCATTTTTCAGACGGTGATAATTTAACATCAGATAACGCTAGATGCGTAAAGCTTGTTGAAGAGTTGATGAAGAAGTGTAACATGTTTGGATATGGGGAAGTGAACCAATACAATCGCCACAGTACCCTCATGTCAGCCTATAAAAATATTAAAGATGAGAATTTCAGATATTATATTTTAAAGCAAAAAGCAGATGTATTCCACGCGATGAAGAGCTTCTTTAGAGAAGAATCTGGAGAGAAAATGGCATAACCCCTTAAAAAAAGGGGTTATTTTTTTGTAAACTTTTTATTTTTCTAGTTGACAATGAAAATGAAAATCATTATCATTTATTCGAGATGTGATTACATTTAGATTTATATATTTTGGAGGAGATGTAAAGTTGAACAAAAATAAAAGAAAACATATAAATGCAATGTTAGTGGCTGCGACATTATCGTTGCCGTTTGCGGTTTATGCTACACCGGTCTTAGCGGCTACTGCTGTTACAGAGAATATGGCTGCACAAAGTTCAAAAAAGCATGTTTTTGATGCGGTAATTAAGGCTTATAAAGATAACTCAAATGAAGAGTCATATGCAACTATATATATAAAAGATCCAAAGCTGACGATTGAAAATGGGAAAAGAATAATTACAGCAACATTAAAAGATAGTGATTTCTTTGACTATCTGAAAGTCGAAGATAGTAAAGAGCCAGGTGTCTTCCATGATGTAAAGGTGCTTTCAGAAGATAAAAGAAAACATGGAACGAAAGTTATACAATTCGAAGTAGGTGAGTTAGGAAAAAGATATAATATGCAAATGCATATTTTAATTCCCACTTTAGGGTACGATAAGGAATTCAAAATTCAGTTTGAAGTAAATATGCGTACATTTGTAGAAAGCGATATAGAAGAGGATGAAGAAGAACAAATTGAAGATACACAAAATATCATACGTGATAAACGATTACAACAAGTAATTAATAAAAATGTATTAAATAGAAAAGATGTAAATGAGCCTATATTTGAAGAAGATTTAAAAGAAATTAAAGAGTTAAATATATATGCAGGTCAAGGAATTGAGAGTCTAAAAGGATTAGAGTATATGGAAAATCTAGAAAGACTAATAATACAAGGGTCTGATGTACGAAATATAGCTCCTATTTCACAGCTAAAACGTTTAAAAGTAGTTGATCTATCTTTTAATAAAATAGAAAATGTTGAGCCGCTTGTAAACTTAGAAAGACTGGATATATTAGAGCTACAAAATAATAGAATTGCTGATATTACTCCACTGAGTCAACTTAAAAAGGTTAGAACAATTAACTTATCAGGTAATACAATTAGTGATATAAAGCCTTTATATAATGTTTCTTCTTTAAGAAAGCTATATGTAAGTAATAATAAGATTACTGATCTTACAGGCATTGAGCAAATGAATAAGTTAGGGACATTAGGGGTAGGAAGTAATGGGCTTGTAAATATTGAACCAATTAGTAAGATGAGTGGCATTGTGGAACTTGATCTTCAAAAAAATGATATTAAAGATATTACATCATTATCTAAACTAGCTGGCTTACAATCACTTAACTTAGAAGAAAACTATGTTTCGGATGTATCACCACTTAGTAATTTGAACAATTTATATGATTTAAAACTTGCGACAAATGAGATTCGTGATATAAGACCTATTCATGAATTAGGAAAACGAATTAAGATTGATGCTCAAAGACAAAAAGTCTTTTTAGATGAAGCCTACATGAATGAAGAAGTGAAAATTCCTGTATATGATTTAAATGGGACAGCACTTCAAAATATTGAGTGGAAGAGTGAAGGCGGAAGTATTATGAACGGAGCAATAAAATGGAATAGCCTTGGAGAAAAAACGTATGAATTTAAGATGGATACTGGCGAAAGTAAGATAAGGTTCCAAGGAAGGATAATACAAAATATCGTTGAAAAACGAGAAGAGAGTTCGAACGTAATTCAAGATATGAAACTAAGACAATACATGAATAAACATAATTTTGAACGTAAAAATGTAAATACACCTATAACGAAAGAAGATTTATTAACAGTTAAGGCTTTGAAAATTACGGATGGGAAAAAAGAGGGCATAACAGATTTTTCTGGATTAGAATTAATGACAAATATGGAAGAATTGACATTACAAAATGTTAATATGAAAAATGTGGAATTTATCTCAGGTTTGAGAAATTTGAAGTCAGTAGATTTGTCCTATAATCAAATTGAAGATATTAAACCACTTCATTCATTAGAGAATCTTGAAAAATTAAATATTAGCAATAACGGTATAAAAAATGTTCCCGAACTATTTAAGATGCAGAAATTAAAAACTCTAGACCTCTCAAATAATAAACTGGATAATGCTGCTTTGGATGGAATTCATCAATTGGAAAATCTAGATGCATTGTTAGTAAATAATAATGAAATCAATAATTTAGATGAGATTAGCAAAGTTAGCAAATTGAATAAGCTTGAAATGATGGGCAATAAAGTACGAGATATTTCTCCATTAGCTAGCCTGAAAAACTTACAGTGGTTAAATTTATCTGATAATAAGATTAAAGATATCTCTACTTTATCTTCTATGCTTGATTTACTTAGCTTAAAATTAGCTGGAAATGAGATTCGTGATGTACGACCGGTCATTCAATTGGCTCAATGGATAACAGTTGATATTAAAAACCAAAAAATTGTTTTAGAAGATGGACAAATGAATCAAGAAATCCAAATTCCTATCTACGATTTAGAGGGAGAAATCTTCGAAGATATTGAACTGAAGAGTGAAGACGGTATCGTGACCGATAGAGGAACAGTCGTATGGAAAACCCCAGGAGAAAAAGTTTATGCATTCTCCTTAAATGGAAATTATCACGGTCTATCTCTATTATTCAGTGGTACGGTTATGCAAAATATAGTAGCGAAAGAAGAACCGAAAGAAGAACCGAAAGAACCAACACCAGGAGTTGAAGTTCCAAAAGAAGAACCGAAAGAACCAACACCAGGAGTTGAAGTTCCAAAAGAAGAAGTAAAAGAACCAACACCAGGAGTTGAAGTTCCAAAAGAAGAGCCAAAAGAACCAACACCAGGAGTTGAAGTTCCGAAAGAAGAGCCAAAAGAACCAACACCAGGAGTTGAAGTTCCGAAAGAAGAAGTAAAAGAACCAACACCAGGAGTTGAAGTTCCGAAAGAAGAGCCAAAAGAACCAACACCAGGAGTTGAAGTTCCAAAAGAAGAGCCAAAAGAACCAACATCAGGAGTTGAAGTTCCGAAAGAAGAAGTAAAAGAACCAACACCAGGAGTTGAAGTTCCGAAAGAGGAACCAAAAGAACCAACACCAGGAGTTGAAGTTCCGAAAGAAGAGCCAAAAGAACCAACAAAAGAAGTTGAAAGTCCGAAAGAAGAGCCAAAAGAACCAACACCAGGAGTTGAAGGTTCAAAAGACGCAGTAAATCAATCCGCAGTAGTTCAAGAACAAAACGTGAATAATCAAGTTGTGGCAGAAAAAGTAGTAGCGAATCAAAGTGTGAAAGAAAATAAACCAGTTGTTACTAAGAAAGAAGAAAGTAAGAAATCACTAGGAGCAACAGGTGGGAAAGAAAATAATGTATCTTTATTTGGTGGCCTAGCATTAGTTCTTTCAGCATTAAGTATGTTTGTATTTAGAAAGAAATTATTTAAGAAATAAAAACGTTTTATCTTGCTATAACGTAAAATAATTATATGATTTTTTGAGAAGACATTATTATGGCGATTTCATTTTGAAATATGCTTATGATAATGTCTTTTTTTGAAGGATATAAATGGAAAAAGTGTAAATGTATTAGAGAAGGAGGAGAGGCTATGCATGTTAGTTCTATTTTGAAAATTGAAGAGGTGGCAGCATTTATTGCGAATATGAATAAAGATGCTACTCATCATGTTGGTTATTGTGGAGATGAGAAAGAGGAGTTGTTGCAGACAATTATTCATGATTTTTCGGATATAGGATGGGAACAATCTTTTGTTGCTACTTATGAGAATAATAATTTAATAGGTGTATTAGGATTTGATGTGGATGAAGTAAAAAAATGTGCAGAGATTTGGGGACCGTTTATTCTTTCAGCGAATTGGGAAGAAGTTGCTTTACATATGTGGAAGGAACTTATCGAAAAGGTGCCTTTTCATATTGAAAAGTTTTATGGTTTTTATCATGTAGAAAATAATAATTGTACCCGCTTAATGAAGGAATTATATGCAAAAGAACAAGATCGACATAGTATTTTCAGTTTAAGCCATAGTATTGTGGAAGAACGTAGTATATGTAATGTAGAAGAAGCCTTACCAAAAGTATTTGAGCAGTTTATCTCTTTACACAATAATGCTTTTCCTAATACATATTATGAAGGAAATGAAATTATCGAACGTTTAAGTGATACGAATAAATTATTTGTAAGTATGAAGAATGATAAGTTAGAAGGTTACGTATATGTTGAAGTAAATCCGGAGTTTCAAGAAGCGAATATCGAATTTATTGCAACTGCTGAAAATAGTAGAAGAAAAGGTGTCGGAGAGCGGTTATTACAAGCTGCTATTCAGTATATTTTCTCGTTCCACGGGATGAGAGAGATAGAGTTATGTTTGAATACGAATAATGATCGTGCGATGAAGTTGTACAAGAAAGTAGGTTTTGAGGAGAAAGCATGTTTACAACACTATATAATAGAGTAAAAACCCATTCGTATGAAGATTATAATTCATACGAATGGGTTTTATTTAATTTACTTTGCCGCCCTCAGTAATAACGGATTTGGGTGCTAATCGTTACATAACTTTTTTTATTTTTTTCGGAACTTCTTTCGTTTGCGAATTAACATCTTCTTTTCGCAGCTCTTTAAAGAGCGAAGCAACCATAAGAACGACTACGATAGAAAATGGTAGTGCTGCGATTACAGCTGCAATTTGTAGTGCATTTAATCCTCCAGCTTGTAATAAAAGAGCTGCAATGATCGCGATCGTTAATCCCCATATAAGTTTTAAACTATTTTTCGGTGATAAGCTTCCGTTACTCGTTTGCATTGAAACAACAAACGTTGCCGAGTCGGCAGAAGTAACGAAAAATGTGGCTACTAAAATTAACCCGATAACCGTTAAAAATGTAGAGAATGGTAGGTGTGAAATAACAGCAAATAATCCAATCTCTGTACCGTTTTTTGCAATTTCATCAGCTATTCCAAGCGATTGGAACATTTCCATATGGATAGCCGTACCGCCAAATACTGCAAACCAAAATGTACATATAAGAGTTGGGACTAATACAACTCCAATAATAAATTCTTTTATTGTGCGTCCTTTAGAAATACGAGCGATGAATGTACCGACGAATGGAGACCAAGAGATCCACCATCCCCAATAGAAAATAGTCCAGTTTTCAATCCAAGAAGAAGATTTTTCATTAAATGCTCCTAAATTTAATCCCATACTAGGTAAAGCTCCGATATAAGAACCGAGTGTAGATGTGAAATATTTCATAATAAATACAGTTGGTCCTAAAAGTAAAAAGGAGATGAGTAATATACCTGCAAGAGAGAAATTTAAGTTACTCAAATATTTAATCCCACGATCTAAGCCCGTTTGTGCGCTTGTTAAATATAAAACAGCGAAGATGGCGATAAGTACGAGCTGTGTAAGTAAAGTGTTATGAATAGAAGGGAATAAATAGCTTAATCCTCCGGCGATTTGTTGAGCACCAATCCCAACAGATGGCACAATACCGAATACTGTGGCTAAAACAGCTAAAATATCGACTGTTTTTCCGATAGGAGAATTTTTCGATCGATTAAATAATGGAGTAACTGTAGCCCCAATTGTGCTACCTTTTTGTTTGCGGAATGTGAAATATGCAATTGTTAAAGCAACCATTGCGTATAGTGACCATGGAAAGAGACCCCAGTGGAAAAATGAATATTGCATAGCGAGCTTGGCGCTTTCCTCTGTACCTGCTTTTCCGATTAATGGATCTGTAAAATGTGAAATTGGTTCAGCAATCCCATAAAAGAGGAGTCCAATTCCCATTCCTGCTCCAAACAACATGGATAGCCAAGATGGATAACTATACTTTGGTTTTTCTCCATCTTTACCAAGACGAATAGAACCGTACTTAGAAAATGCTAAATAAGTGGCTAAAATAATCATTGCGGTCATAAGTAGAGAGTAAAACCATCCAAATTTATTGAGGATAAATGAATTTAAGGAAGATGTAACACTTTGTAAATCATAGCCTTGTATCCAACTTGCCGGGGTAATTCCCCATATGATGAATAATGTTGTTAGCAAGATGGAGATATAAAATACACTGTTCTCTTTTTTTATCATAGAATCCCACCCTTGTTTAATAAAGTTAACAATTATATTAATCATAACAATTAAAGGGATAATTGTCAAAAAATTCTCTTTTTATTACGTGAAAGGATTCGGATTACTTTCGGGAGAAAAAAGGGAATTTGTTCACGATATGTACAAAATGTAAGAAGAAATAATATGAAATATTGCATTTTATATTGTTGTATCTAGATTTTATGTTAAATTCGTGAATGGAATATTTGAATAGGGGGCAAGGATATGAACAAGAAATCAAAAATTAATAAAGTAATGCTTAGCATTAGTACAATGGCTCTATCGCTGGGGGCAATTCAAACTCATGCATCAGCAGAAGAAAAGGTGCCATATAATGTATTGCATTCGAAACCAGTTGGAATTGAAAAACCAGTAGATGAGATTGGACACGTTTCTAAAGCGGAGGAAACATTATCGTTTGAAGAACGGTTAAAAGTAGGAGACTTTTCACAGCGACCAGCATCTATTCCGAACAAAGCGGCAGTAAAGCAAGTTAAAGAAAGCTATTCAATGGCTGATTTAAACAAAATGAATGATCAAGAGTTAGTTGAAACGTTAGGCAGTATTAAGTGGCACCAAATTACAGACTTATTCCAGTTCAATGAAGATGCAAAGGCTTTTTATAAAGACAAAGGAAAAATGCAAGTGATTATAGATGAATTAGCTCATCGAGGTAGTACATTTACGAAAGATGATTCAAAAGGAATTCAAACGTTTACGGAAGTGTTACGTTCAGCTTTTTATCTTGCATTTTACAATAATGAATTAAGCGATTTAAATGAGAGAAGCTTCCAGGATAAATGTTTACCTGCTTTAAAAGCAATCGCAACAAATCCAAACTTTAAGCTAGGTACATATGAGCAAGATTCAGTCGTATCTGCATACGGTAAATTAATCAGCAATGCTTCAAGTGATGTAGAAACGGTTCAATACGCAGCTAATATTTTAAAACAATACAATGATAATCTTCGTACGTATGTAGACGATCGTATGAAAGGACAAGCTGTATACGATATGATGCAGGGTATTGATTATGATATGCAATCTTATTTATTTGAAACTCGTAAAGAGGCAAAAGATACAATGTGGTATGGGAAAGTAGATGGGTTTATTAATGAAATAAATCGTATCGCTCTTCTAAATGAAGTAACACCAGAAAACAAGTGGCTCGTTAATAATGGAATTTATTTCGCTAGTCGTTTAGGGAAGTTTCATAGTAATCCTAATAAAGGATTAGAGGTTGTTACAAAAGCAATGCATATGTACCCGCGTTTAAGTGAGCCATATTTTGTTGCAGTAGAACAAATTACAACAAATTATAACGGGAAAGATTATAGCGGGAATACAGTAGATTTAGAGAAAATACGTAAAGAAGGAAAAGAACAGTACTTACCAAAAACGTACACATTCGATGATGGATCTATTGTGTTTAAAACAGGGGATAAAGTATCAGAAGAAAAAATTAAGAGACTATACTGGGCTGCAAAGGAAGTAAAAGCACAGTATCATCGTGTAATTGGAAATGACAAAGCGTTAGAGCCAGGCAATGCAGATGATGTATTAACGATAGTAATTTATAACAGTCCAGAGGAGTATCAGTTAAATAGACAACTGTATGGATATGAAACAAACAACGGTGGAATTTATATTGAAGAAACAGGAACATTCTTTACATATGAGCGTACGCCAGAGCAAAGTATTTATAGTTTAGAAGAGTTATTCCGTCATGAGTTTACTCATTATCTTCAAGGGAGATATGAAGTGCCAGGTTTATTTGGAAGAGGGGATATGTATCAAAATGAAAGATTAACTTGGTTCCAAGAAGGAAATGCAGAATTTTTCGCAGGATCTACCCGTACAAATAATGTAGTACCGAGAAAGAGCATTATTAGTGGATTATCATCTGATCCTGCAAGCCGTTATACAGCAGAGCGCACATTATTTGCTAAATATGGTTCTTGGGATTTCTATAATTACTCATTCGCATTGCAGTCTTATTTATATACACATCAATTTGAAACATTTGATAAAATTCAAGATTTAATTCGTGCAAATGATGTGAAAAATTATGATGTATATCGTGAAAAGCTAAGTAAAGATTCTAAACTAAATAAAGAGTATCAAGATTATATGCAACAGCTAATTGATAATCAAGATAAATATAATGTGCCGGAAGTAGCAAATGATTATTTAGCTGAACATGCACCGAAATCACTAACAGCAGTAGAGAAAGAAATTAGTGATACGATGCCTATGAAAGATGGGAAAATGACAAAACATAGCTCACAATTCTTTAATACATTTACATTAGAAGGTACGTATACGGGTAGTGCAACAAAAGGTGAGGCAGAAGATTGGAATGCAATGAGTAAGAAAGTAAATGAAGCGCTAGAACAACTGGCACAAAAAGAATGGAGTGGCTACAAAACTATTACAGCATACTTCGTCAATTACCGTGTGAATAGCTCAAAGCAATTTGAATATGATGTAGTCTTCCACGGTATCGCAAAAGATGACGGAGAAAATAAAGCCCCAACAGTTAATATAAATGGGCCTTATAACGGACTTGTAAAAGAAGGTATTCGATTTAAAAGTGATGGCTCAAATGATGAAGATGGAAAAATCGTTTCTTATTTATGGGAATTTGGTGATGGAAGCACAAGTGCAGAAGTTAATCCAGTACATGCGTATGAAAGAGAAGGAACTTATAAAGTATCGTTAAGAGTAAAAGATGATAAAGGTAAAGAGAGCAGAAGCGAAACAACTGTTACGATTAAAGATGGAAGTTTAACAGAATCAGAACCAAATAATCGTCCAGAGGAAGCAAATCGTATTGGGCTAAACACTACTATAAAAGGTAGCCTTATCGGCGGAGATCACACTGATGTTTATACATTTAATGTAGCATCAGCGAAAGATATCGATATTTCCGTTTTAAATGAGTATGGAATCGGGATGACATGGGTACTTCACCATGAATCAGACATGCAAAATTATGCAGCTTACGGTCAAGCTAATGGAAATCATATAGAAGCAAAATTTAATGCAAAACCAGGGAAGTATTATTTGTATGTATATAAATATGATAATAGCGATGGAACGTACAAATTATCAATAAAATAAGCGCTTTTCCAATGTATGTTTAACTTTACTTTTTGTGGAAAATAGTATATTATATAGATATACAATATATCGGTTATTTACTAGGAGGAGCCTGTCACAATAGGTTTCTCCTGTTCTTTTTTAGAGGCCTATCTTACAGGCTTTTCTTTAAAAAGTAAATAACTGAAAATTAAGAACAATAATCTTTGAAAGAGGTGGGGCATACACATAACAAAAAAGGATTGTTTAAGAGAGGGGGATAAGAAATGGCTTTGTTTGGTTATCCACTTGAAACAATTTATTTATACGGATTTATTATTGCTACTATACTCACTGTTATTTATATCTTTTTTGGAGATATATTTGAATCCATATTTAGTTTTGGAGGCGGATCTGTATCCGTTGTTACTTTATTACTTAGTTTTTTCGCCATGTTATGTGGACTTAGTTATATAGGAGAATATTTATTTTCCTTTAATAGTATTCTTATTTTCGGGGCTGCATTTGCTATATCTTTTATTGGTGTTTTCATAATGAAAATATTAATTTTAAAGCCAATCGCAGAAGCAGAACAAAACACTGTGCAGCGTATGGATGAATTCATTGGTTGTAAGGGAGAGGTCATTACGACTATTCCTACAGAAGGATTTGGTGAAGTATTAATTTCCTCTCAGTTTGGAAACAATGCAATCCTAGCTAAAACAGTTGGGAAGAAAGATATTTCACAAGGAACTGAAGTTATTATCGAGGGAGTCCAAGATGGTGTTTTGCTTGTACAGAACATCGCTTATTCTTTAAAGAAACCAAAATTATAAGGGGGAATTTACATGACGATTCCATTAATTATCGGTGGAGTATTACTCGCAATTTTAATTCTACTCATTTTAGTATTCATTACAAAGTATCGAACAGTTGGACCAGATGAAGCATTAATTGTTACTGGAAACTGGCTTGGTGGCGGGAAAAATGTAGTTACCACTGATGATGGAAAGAAGATTAAGATTATTCGTGGTGGCGGTACTTTCGTAGTTCCAATTATGCAAAGAGCAGAGCCTTTAAGTCTATTAAACTACAAATTAGAAGTGGGAACACGTGATACGTATACGAAACAAGGGGTACCGATTACAGTAAACGGTGTTTCTATTATTAAAGTAGGATCTACCATTGAAGAAGTTTCTACAGCAGCTGAACAATATTTAGGAAAAGAAACAGAAGAATTGAAAATAGAAGCAAAAGAGGTTTTAGAAGGGCATCTACGTGCTATCTTATCTTCTATGACAGTAGAAGATGCGTATAGTAATAGAGAGCAATTTGCTCAGAAGGTGCATGAAGTAGCTTCTACAGATTTAAAGAAAATGGGTCTTCGCATCGTTTCCTTTACAATTAAAGAAATCATGGATAAGAACGGTTACTTAGATGCACTTGGTCAGCCGCAAATTGCGACAGTTAAGCGTGATGCAACAATTGCGAATGCAGAGCGTGAAAAAGAAGCTCGTATTGAAAAAGCTCGTGCTGAGAAAGAAGCGAAAGAAGCTGAATACCAACGTGATGCCCAAATCGCTGAAGCTGAAAAACATAAAGAGTTAAAAGTACAATCTTATAAGAGAGAGCAAGAACAAGCTCGCGCAGATGCGGATCTTTCTTACGAATTACAACAAGCGAAAGCGCAACAAGGTGTTACAGAAGAGCAGATGCGCGTTAAAATCATTGAGCGTGAGAAACAAATTGAATTAGAAGAAAAAGAGATTGCGCGTCGTGAAAAGCAATACGATGCAGAAGTAAAGAAAAAAGCAGATGCAGATCGCTATGCTGTTGAGCAATCAGCGGAAGCAGAGAAAGTAAAACAAATTAAAAAGGCAGATGCGGATCAATATAAGATTGAAGCTGAAGCGAGAGCTCGTGCAGAAGAAGTACGTGTAGAAGGTTTAGCGAAAGCGGAAATCGAAAAAGCGCAAGGTCAAGCAAAAGCAGAAGTACAAAAAGCACAAGGTACAGCGGAAGCAGATGTTATTAGGTTAAAAGGTTTAGCAGAAGCAGAAGCGAAACAAAAAATTGCAGAGGCATTTGAGTTATATGGCCAAGCGGCAATTATGGATATGGTTCTTAACATGCTTCCAAGTTATGCGAAGGAAGTTGCAAGCCCACTTAGCAACATTGATAAAATTACAGTTGTCGATACAGGCGGCGGTGGTAAAAATAGCGGTGCCGGAAAAGTTGCAGGTTATGCGACTGATTTAATGGCAACGATGCAAGAAACATTAAAAGCTTCTTCTGGCATTGACTTAAAAGAGTTATTAGAAGGATTTGCTGGAAAAGGAGCAGTACAACAATTATCAAACGATAAACCCGTTGTATCTGTAGTAGAAGATGAGAAAAAAGAAGTAGCAAAAGATAAAGAATAGCAAAGTGAGGAACCTCTAGTAAGTGAGATACTAGAGGTTCTTCTGTGAATTATAATATTTCGAATAATATACATTTTTATATATTGTTTTAATTATATAAATTATATAGAATGAAAAAGGTATGTATCAATTCTTCAATAGAGAAAGATATAGAGAGTCACATTGATACATTTCAATCGTAAGATTTATATAAAGAAATTAAATGTAAGGCAATTACATTTAAAACGGTATGGAGGGGTAGAAACATGTTTCAAGGAAAATTAAGGAGTAGTAGCTTAAAAGCAAAGTTACTTGTATCATTTGTTATCATTTTGATTCTTCCAAGTATTGTAATTGGTTGGACGTCTTATCAGCAAGCGAAGACAAATTTTAATGAAACGATTTCACAATCGGCGAAAGACAATATAAAAATTTTGGATAATGTAATTAATAAAGAATTGGATAGTAAAAAAGTAGATGCAGTTTATTTTACGAAGTTATTTACACAATCAAGTTACCAAGCGGATCAAATACAAAATATCCAAAATAAACTAGAAGAATATAATAAGTTACATCCAGAACTGGAAGCCATCTATACTGGAACCAGCAATGGGCAGTTTATTCAATCACCGTCTATTCAAATGCCAGAAGGATATAATCCTACAGAAAGAGATTGGTATAAAGAGGCAGCGAAAAAAAGTGGAGAAGTAATTATTACAGCTCCATATAAATCAAAAACGACAGGAAATATTGTTATTACAATAGCAAAACAAAATGAGGATAAGAGCGGTGTTCTCGGTATTGATTTAATTATTAATGATATCGTAAACACTTCAAAGATGGTTAATATCGGTAAAAGTGGATATGTAGCAATTTTTGATCAAGATAAAAATGTGGTAGCACATCCAACGATGAAGCCAGGGGATAAGGTAGAAGAGAAGCTTGAAAAAGAGTTGTATAAACAAGAAACAGGTGAGTTTAATTTCACATTAGATGGTGAAGAGCGTCATATCACTTTTAAAACGAATAAGATAACTGGATGGAAAATAGCAGGAATTATGCCTTCAAAAGAAATTATTGAAGCAGCTGAACCTATTTTCTATAAAACGATAACTGTTATTGGTATTTCATTAATAATTGGCGGGATTTTAATTTACTTCATCATCGCTTCTATTATTAATCCATTAAAACAACTTGTTATATCATCGAAAAAAATTAGTGAAGGCGATTTAACAGAATCCATTACAGTTCATTCTAAAGATGAAATTGGACAGCTAGGAGAAAGCTTTAACGAGATGGCAACATCATTACAGAATGTCATTTCCAATATAAATACTTCAGCAAGTCATGTAGCGGCATCTTCAGAAGAATTAACAGCTAGTATGAAGCAGACGAGTGAAGCGACGGAACAAATCACACAAGCGATAGAGCAAGTATCGAGTGGAGCGGAAATACAAACGAAAGAAGTTGAAGAAGGCGCAACATTATTAGAAGAAGTTACAGAAGGAATTCAGCGTGTTGCAGATAGTTCTTCATTAGTATCCACAGCATCTATGTATACGAAGAAAAAGGCTGAAGATGGTGGGAAGTTAGTTGAACAAACTGTGAATCAAATGCAATTAATCCATGAGTCTGTTTCACAATCTGATAAAGTGATTGTGTTGTTAGATGATAAATCGAAACAAATTGGAGCAATCCTTGAGGTAATTCAACATATTGCAGAGCAGACAAATTTACTAGCATTAAATGCTGCGATTGAGGCTGCGAGAGCTGGAGAGCAAGGAAGAGGATTTGCAATTGTAGCAGATGAAGTGCGAAAGTTAGCAGAACAATCAGGACAGTCTTCTACGGAAATTGGAAAACTAGTAAAAGAGATACAATTTGACATAAAAGAGACAGTAAGTTCTATGAAGCAAGTTGGAACAGAAGTACAATCAGGACTTGTAGTTGCAAATGAAACGAAGCAAAGCTTTGCTGAAATATTGAAGTCTACAGATGATACAGTTGTACAAATTGATAGTATGGTAGAAGTAGCGGAACAAATGACAGTAGATGCAAAGCAAGTTAGTGCATCTATTAATGAAATTGCAGCTACGATTGAAGAAAATGCAGCAAGCGTTCAAAATATTGCTGGTTCTTCAGAAGAACAATTAGCTTCAGTAGATGAAATCAATGCAGCAGCAGTTCATCTATCGCAAATGGCAGAAGAATTACAAGAGATGATCGGGAAATTTAAAGTGTAATAAAAAATGTTAAGAAACGAGGTAGTAATTGTACTTCGTTTCTTTTTTTATCCCGCTATTTGTGGATTGATTAAAGTTTCGCTTTATGAAGATAAAAAATAAAGAAATATAGAGTAACCGTGTTATGATTAGGTGTAATTACAAAAGACTGTAAATTCATTAAATTCTATCTTTAATTATGTTAGGGGAATGGTTTTGAAATTTAAAAAGTTAAAACTACAACCGAGAATTACAATAACAATTAGTACGCTTATTCTAGTCGTACTTCTATTAACAAGTTATTTATTTTATTACATATTGTCTGAAACGGTAGAAGAGCAAATTGGGAAACGGGCTTTGCACGTTGCGAAAACAGTTGCTGCTATACCTGAAATAACGGAAGCTTTTCAAAAAGAAGATCCAGCTTCTATTATTCAGCCAATTGCAGAAAAAATTCGAATTGATACAGATGCTGATTTTATTGTAGTTGGAAACAAAGAGGGGATTCGATATGCACATCCTAAGCGAGATAAAATAGGAGAAGAAATGGTTGGTGGAGATAACGAAGGGGTTCTATTAGAAGGAAAATCATATGTTTCGAGAGCAACTGGATCATTAGGCCCTTCATTACGTGGCAAAGTTCCAATCCGTAATCAGGAAAATGAAATTATTGGCGTGGTGTCTGTTGGATTTTCAATGGATGATATTCATGGAGCGGTAGAAGTGTATGGAAAGCGTGTATTTTGGATTACAATAATCGGTCTTTTAATTGGAATAATTGGCTCTATATATTTAGCGGGAAGTATAAAAAGAATGATGTTTGGGATGGAGCCAGAAGAAATTTCATCTTTATATGAAGAGCATAGTACAGTGATTCAATCTGTACGTGAAGGGATTATTGTTATTGATCAAAATGGCATGATTAGTTTAGTCAATCAAGCGGCTTATGATATTCTTTCGCTAGATAGACAACGAAATATTATTGGAGAATTTATTTTAAATGTAATTCCTAATTCAACAATACTAGATGTATTTCAAACTGGAGAAGAACAGTTTGATCGTCAATTAAATATAAAAGGGCAGGCTGTGATTGCGAACCGTCTACCTATTAAAGTAAAGAATAAAGTAACTGGCGTTGTATCGAGCTTGCGTTTGAAATCTGAAATGGATCAATTAACAGCAGAATTATCTCAGACGAAGCAATATACAGAGGCATTACGAGCGCAAACACATGAATATAACAATTTGTTGTATACGCTTTCAGGTCTTATTCAGCTAGAATCATATGAGGATGCTTTAGAACTTATTCATAAGGAAACAGCGGTATATCAAGATTTTGTTCAATTTATTATGAAGCGAATTCAAAATCCGTGGTTAGGTGGGATTTTAATTGGATTCTATAATAGAGCAAGAGAGTTAAAGATTGATTTTATGCTAGATCGAGAAAGTAGCTTAGACAAATTAAGTCCGCACATTGAGAGTAATTATGTCGTTTCTATTTTAGGAAATTTAATTACGAATGCATTTGAAGCGATTGAAAGAAATGAAGAGAATGATAAGAAGGTAAGAATGTTTGTAACTGATATCGGAGAAGAAATAGTAATTGAAGTGGAAGATTCAGGACAAGGGATTCATGATGAAGTCATTACTAGCATATTCTATAAAGGCTTCTCGACGAAAGAGGGCGGGAAGCGAGGATATGGATTAGCAAAAGTGAAAGAGTTAGTAGAAGATTTAAATGGAAGTATTGCAATCGAAACAGGGGATTTAGGTGGTGCATTATTTATTATCGCATTACCAAAAGAGAGAGGCGAATTGTAATGGGTGAGGAGATTGAAGTATTGATTGTAGAAGATGATATTCGAATTGCGGACATTCATCGTCGTTTTACTGAAAAAGTTGAGGGATTTAAAGTAATTGGAACAGCGACGACTGGAGAACAAGCGAAAGAATGGCTAGATCTTGTGAAGCCGCAGCTCGTTTTATTAGACGTGTATTTACCTGATATGCAAGGAACGGAACTTGTCACATATATTAGGCGTAATTTACATGATACAGATATTATTATGATTACAGCTGCATCGGAAACAGATGTAGTAAGGCATGCTTTACGGGGCGGAGTAACAGATTATATCGTAAAGCCACTTATGTTTGATCGATTTAAAGCAAGTTTGGAAGGTTATCAAAAAAAGGTTGTGCAGCTGAAGAAAAATAATCAATTATCTACAGAACAAATAGAATATTTATGGTCTCAAAGAGGCGTAAAGGGAAATGAAATAGAATATGCCCCGAAAGGGATCGATCCTTTAACTTTAGCAAAAATAAAAAAGCATATGTTAATAGTGAATGAAGAAGGAATTACAGCAGAAGTGTTAAGTACAATGGTCGGAGTAAGCCGGTCAACAGCGAGGCGCTATTTAGAGTATTTAATATCTGGAAAGAAAGTCCATGCGGAGCTTACATATGGGAGTGTAGGTAGACCTGAGAGACGGTATTTTCTTGTTTCTTCATAATAGAAAAAGAGTAGAGGATATATGTCCTCTACTCTTTTTTATCTTATATTGGAATAATCCCAATTACAATTCCAGTAATCAACATCACCATTGTTGTTCCAACTGCCCACAATAAAGTGAAGCGTTGATGTTCACCAAAATCAACTTTGGCCATTCCGACTAATAAATAAGTGGATGCGACAAGAGGGCTTAATAAGTGAACAGGTTGACCAAGTAAAGAAGCGCGTCCCATTTCGGCTGCACTAATTCCGTAAGCAGCGGCAGCTTTCGTTAAAATAGGTAATACTCCGAAGTAAAATGCATCATTGGACATGAAAAATGTGAACGGCATACTAAGAAGAGCGGTAATAATTGGTAGTTGTGGTCCAAGAGCGTCTGGTATAAGAGTGACTACACTTTGAGCCATTGCATCTACCATTTTTGTTCCTGATAGAATACCAGTGAAAATTCCAGCGGCAAATACGAGAGAAACAACTGCTAATACGTTTCCTGCGTGAGAAGCAATACGTTCTTTCTGTTGTTCTAAGTTCGGATAGTTAAGCATAACAGCAATAGCGAAAGCAATTGTAAATAAAACAGGTAACGGCATAACTTCTAGTATAAGACAGACAAGTAAGGTAACAGTTAATAAAAAGTTAATCCATAGAAGCTTAGGGCGTTTATGAACGGCAGCTTCTACTGTTGCAGCTTGCTCATCCATCGTTTGCATTTGCTTTAAATATTGTACATCCATAATTCCTAATCGTTTTCTTTCTTTTGTTCCAAGATAGTAAGCAACGAAAACGACCCAAATTGCACCAGCGATCATTCCTGGTATAAGTGGTGTAAAGAGTTCTGATGCATCTAGCCCAAGAGCACTCATAACCCGAGCTGTCGGTCCACCCCACGGTGTAAGATTTGTTACTCCTGCCCCTAACATAACAACCCCGGCTAATATAAGTGGATTCATTCCTAGGCGTTTATATAGTGGATACATTGCGGAAACAGTAATCATATACGTTGTTGTTCCATCCCCATCCAATGAAACGATAATCGTAAGAATCGCTGTACCAACAACAATTTTTAAAGGATCTCCTTTTACAAATTTCAAAATCCTACTAATGACAGGATCGAATAAACCGCTATCAATCATAATTCCAAAATACAAAATAGCAAACATAAGCATAATACCAGTAGGTGCTAGTTTTTGAATCCCTTCTAACATCATAGGTCCCATATTTGCATAAAAACCGCCAATTAATGCGAAAGTAATTGGAATTAATATTAATGCTACTAGTGCCGACATACGTTTCGTCATAATTAAAAACATAAAGACAAATACCATCGCAAATCCAAGTAGTGCTAACATGTAATCTCCCCCTCAAAAATGATTGCGCTTTCAAAAAAAGTAGTGAAAATTCAGATAAAATGTTTTTTGTTTATCATAAAATCAATCATTCAAATGGTAAATAATTTGAAAAATAACATCATTAGAAGCATAGTTTTTATTTTGGTCATTTTGTTCACAGGAGTTAATTTGAATTTTTAAAAAGTAAGCTACTCTCCGTAAGAATGGTAGAATAAGATGAAAATATTGAAGTGTGAAATAGGGAGTAGATTTTATATGAAAACGAGAATGGAAGAGATTTATAGTTCTTATGAAGGAAAAGTAGAAGAGATTTTTGTTAAAGAATCTTCTTACGTATATGAGTGGGAAAAATTAATGATGATCCGAAAAAATAACGGTGAACTTGAAAAAGTTGCGATCGGTATCAGTGGAAATATAAGGTTAGTAAATGTAGTTGTTGGACAGCAAATTAATACAGATACATTATTAGTTAAGTTAGAAGATGATTTATTAATTACAGGTTGTGAATGATGAGAGATGTGTAGATATGACTACACATCTTTTTTGTTCCATATATTACAAAAAGAACATTGTTTTTTCACAAATCTCACACAAGTTTTTGATATTCTCCTAGTGGAAGATACGGTTAGGGAGGAAATAAAATGAGAACAAAGTATGTGATGCTTGCCATATGCTTATTTTTTGTCTTTGCAATAGCAGGATGTGGTAAGAAACAAGTAGAGGCTGTGGCAATTGATGAGAAACATGATAAATGTGATATTTGCCAAATTGGGGTAATGGATAATCAATTTGCAACAGAAGTTATTTTAGAAAATGGAAAAGCGTTAAAGTTTGATGATATCGGTTGTATGTATAAATGGATGGAGATTAATCCAGGAGAAAAGACGAAAGAAAAATTTGTTCGCGATTATGATTCGAAAGAGTGGATTTCATTAGAAGATGCGACTTACGTATATGATAAAACAATAACGACACCGATGGCTTATAATGTCATTTCATTTGAAAGTAAAAAGGATGCAGAGAATTTTGTGTCTAACTATAAAGGAAAAGTTCTTTCATATAAAGAGCTAGCAGCGCATAAATGGGAAATGAATAAAGAGATGATGGGGAACCCGAAAAAAGGAAATCACGGTGGGCACCATTAATAATAAAAAAGGCAACTACATAGTTGTCTTTTTTTATTATTACTCAGGTGCAAATATAGAAAAGGTGTAAAATTTTTAGAAGAACGGTTACAATGGAATATAGTAACCTAAAGCAATCATGTATGTACTTTTTAGAAATGTATACAAATGCGGTAAAATCGTGCTAAACTAATTGCTTCGCTAATATAGGTTGAGAAACGTAGATATAAGTTTAGATAATCCGATTAAAGAAGGAATATAAAGGGCTTATGGATAAATGTAATCAAGAAGAGTTATTGTATGTGATGGAGGAATGGTTAAGAAAACATTATCTTTCATAGGAGCTGTAGTTGTGAGAAAACAAAAAATTTTATTATGTATGTTATTAGGACTTTTAATGACGGTAGTGGCTTGCGATAAGCAAGAGGAGCCAGAATCGAAACCGGTTCATGTGAAAAACGAAAAGAAAAAAGAAAAGCATAAAGAACAGGAAGAACCTAAAGAAGAAAAAAGTATAAATTTAATGGACAAACAGTTGCTACTTTCTGCGACTCTTGGAGACACTGAAACAGCTATGAAGTTGATTCAAGATGGAGCCAATATAAACGTAGAAGGTGACAATGGAGAAACGCCAATCCTTGCAGCAACGTATCAAAATCATGTAGAGACAGTTAAAGCGTTAATTGGTGCAGGGGCTAATCTTGAAAGTAAAGATGAGAAACAAAGTAATCCATTTCTTTATGCAAGTAGAGAAGGCTATACAGACATAGTAAAGCTACTAATTAATGCAGGGGTTAATACGAAAGAAATTACTAAATCAGGTGGAACAGCACTCATTTCCGCATCTGAACGTGGCCATGTAGAGGTAGTAAAAGAGTTATTAGAGCATACGGATATTGATGTGAATTATAGAAATGCTCGTGGTGGAACAGCTTTAGTAGAAGCAATCGTATTAGGAAATGGTAGTGAAAGCCATAAGAAAGTAATTCAAATGCTTATTGACCACGGGGCAGATGTAAATATGGCCAATAAGGAAAATGTTACACCACTGCAATATGCTGAAAAAAGAGGTTTTAAAGATATTGCAACTATGTTGAGGGTAGCTGGAGCGAATGAAGTCGTACAGCCACAACCACAACCGGTGGAATAACAAAACAAAGAAATAAAAAGTACGAAATAATCTCATTTAGATAGACAGAATGAAGAAGTCATTTAGTATGATGGATTCAGTAATGTGTATTTGAATGGGATTTTTTTGTTGGACAAATTGTTTGAAGAGAGGGATAGATACATAGGGACTAAGGAGGAGAAAAGTGAGATTTTCAGAACTTGAGTTAAAAACAATGTAAGCAGAGGTTTTACTTGTCTATAATCAACTAGGAATAATAAAGTGCGTAAATGAAGATGGCAATAAGAAAACCGCATTCTTTTTCGGAATGCGGTTTTCTTTACAAGGAGATAAGGGATCAAAAAAATGAAGAAGTCTTATCTCTTTTATATGAGTAAAGGGTCTAGAGTGAATTTTGTCCTTTTCATTATTTGTTTAAATCCATTGCAACTTGTTTGCCATTTACGAAAACCTCTGCCACTGCTACTACAACTTCTATCACTTTTTTCATTTCTCATCTCTCCTTGTTCTTTGTTTCATTTCTTACTTTTAGTATAAGGAAATATTACACTTGCAACTATCGAATTGGATGACAAGAGACTTACATTGTTGTAAGGATAAGCGTTTTATTTGAAATGAAGTTGAGTTCAGAAATTTCTGTTGTTTTGAACTATAATTAGAAAGAGAGTGCCTTAGAAAGAAGGGGATAATATGAAAAGAATTCTTGTTATTAGTGATATTCATGGAGAAATAGAAAAGTTCGAACAGTTATTAGAAGCAGCTCAATACGATGCAAGACAGGATCAATTAATTTTATTAGGTGATTATATAGATCGTGGTCCAAATGCGCGTGCTGTAATTGAAAAGGTAAAAGATTTAAAAGAAGAAGGTGCCTTTGTTTTAAAAGGAAATCATGAAGATATGATGATTAAGGCGTTAACGACTGATGAGGAACGTTCATGGAATCATTGGGTAAAAAGGAATGGTGGAGATAAGACTTTATATAGCTATGGCTTTGTAGAAGAAGATATTGTGGTTAATGAGGGAGATTTTCAAAAAACGATTTTACAATCTCGTGTATTAGATGAACATGTAAAGTTTATTCAAGAATTAGATCATTACATTGAAACAGAAGAATATATATTTGTACATGCTGGTGTTGAGCCAATGAAACGAGTTTCTGAATCTGAACCATACACGTTAATGTGGATCCGTAATGAATTTCATAATGGATATAGTGGGGAAAAGGTTGTTGTATTCGGTCATACGGAAACAAAAACGCTTCATGGTCGTGAGGATTGCGGAGTATATTTTGGTAGTAATCGTATTATTGGAATTGATGGTGGAGCTGTGTATGGTGGTCAGCTAAATTGTTTGGAGTTGCCGAGTAAAAAGGTATATGTAATAAAAAATTGAAAGAGATAAGAGGAATCGTATTTCTTTCAATTTTTTATTAAGCTAAATTTAAGACAAAGCTTTTATAATAAAACTTTATATAAAGCAAAACTTCAGAAGGAAATAGTTAAAAATGAAATTACATAATGCGACTACATTCTTTCGTTATGAAGAGAAGAAATGTAATACTAAATAGAATTGAACCCTATGGTGGAAGGTGAGAATATGCGCTTACTCGTAGTAGAAGATAATGCTTCGTTATTAGAGTCTATTGTCCAAATATTACGCGATGAATTTGAAGTAGATACAGCATTGAATGGAGAAGATGGATTATTTCTAGCGTTACAAAATATATATGATGCCATTTTGCTTGATGTGATGATGCCAGAAATGGATGGTTTTGAAGTAATTCAAAAAATACGTGATGAAAAGATTGAAACACCTGTCTTATTTTTGACAGCGAGAGATTCTTTAGAGGATCGAGTGAAAGGGTTAGATTTTGGTGGGGATGACTATATCGTTAAGCCGTTTCAGGCCCCAGAATTAAAGGCGAGAATTCGCGCTTTGTTACGACGAAGCGGTAGTCTAACAACAAAGCAGACCATTCGATATAAAGGGATTGAACTGTTCGGAAAAGATAAAGATGTTCAAGTAGATGGGCAAGGTATTAAGTTAACATTAAAACAATATGAGCTTCTAGAGTACCTTGTTCAAAATAGCGGTAAAATTTTAATGCGTGAACAAATTTTTGATCGTGTTTGGGGATTTGATTCAGATACGACAGTAGCAATTGTAGAAGTATATGTACATCATTTACGTAAAAAACTAGAGCCATTCGGTTATCAGAAAGATATTCAAACCGTTCGAGGTATTGGATACATATTAAAAGAACAATGAAAAAGGGAAGTATGTTTCAGAAGACGCGCATTCGATTGACTATATTGAATTCGTTAGTATTTATCATTTTGATAGGCGTATTAGGTAGTATCATTTATTCGTACACATATAAGCGGATTTATAGTGGAGTAAATGAATCGATAGAAAAAGCCGTTCAATATAGAGAGAATGCAGATGATAAAAAACTACCTAAAAAAATTAGAGGATATCCTCCAATTGGGGATACGAGGATAATGGAATTAACTTGGAATGGAAACACAGTGGAGATAGGTGTTGAAAACGGCAAACGCCGTTTTATCTTTGAAGACAATTTGGAAAAGTTTTCGCCAAAGAAATTAGGAACTTTGCAAGATATAGAGGTGCAAGGAATATATTTTAGAACATTTGCATTTCAACAAGGTGGAAAAATTGTTCAAATCGTACGCGATATAACAGCTGAAGAAGAAATGTTAAATACTTTATTTTTAATTCTTGTTATAGGTTGTAGTGTAGGAAGCCTATTTGCAATAGGAATCGGCTTTTTCTTAGCTGGCAGGGCACTCGTACCCATTCAAAATTCATGGGAAAAGCAGCAACAATTCGTTTCGGACGCATCGCATGAATTAAGGACACCGCTTGCGGTTATTCAATCCAAAACAGATATATTATTTCAGTCACCATCTGCGACAATAGAAGAAAAAGCGATGGATATTTCTACGATTTCAAAGGAGTGTAGACGGTTATCTAAGCTTGTAGCTAATTTATTATTGTTAGCACGTTCGGATTCTAATCAAATTGAGATGGATAAGAAAACATTTGAAATGGATACATTGTTAGAAGAAATAGTAGATCCATATAAGGAGATTGCTTCTTATCAAGAAAAAGAGATGATATTAAAAGTAGAGCATGGTATATCATTTATGGGTGATAGAGAGAGAATTCATCAAATGATGGTCATATTGTTAGACAATGCGATGAAGTATACGAATGAAGGTGGTCATATTCAAATCGATTGTACGCAAACGAACAGTTCGATTCGTATACGAGTGAAAGATGATGGGATAGGAGTGAAAGATGAGGAAATCCCCAAACTATTTAATCGTTTTTATCAAGGGGATAAAGCGAGAAGTGCGTCAGAAGGAGCTGGATTAGGCCTTTCAATCGCGAATTGGATTGTAGACAAGCATTATGGAAAAATATTAGTAGAGAGCAAATGGGAAGAGGGTACTTGTTTTGAAGTGATTCTTCCTAAAAACCAAAGAATATAAGTGAGAAGACGATCTTGTTTTTACAAGGTCGTCTTTTTTTAAGGGAAAGTTAAGAAACTATTTATAACATGTATGATATACAGAAAGTTCGCCGTATGAAGAAGCAATTATAAAAAGGTATTTGAGCAGATTATATCGATCATAACGTTATTTCGATTATGTATAGGGAATGATGTAAAAGAAAGTGTAAGAGGGAGGAATTAATTTTGAAAAAGAAAATGATGACGGTATTCACTATTGGAGTAATGAGTTTAAGTATATTAGGCGGTGCCTCTCCTTCTGAAACACCAAAAGGAAAGACAAATTACACGCAGCGTAGTAAAGAACAATTAAATAATGGAAAGATACATGCGGTACATACAGAAGAAAAGGCAGAGAATTTAGGGATTGAAACGGAAGGGAAAGAACAAATCACGCTAGAAAAAGAAATCCATGAGACGGAAGTAGGAAGGGAAGCAGAACAGTTAGGAATTTCGATTGAAGGAAAAGACGTTGGAACTCTTTCAGAAGAAATCTATGAAACAAAAATAAAGCAAGAAGCGTTAAAGCTAGGCATATCTATAGAGAATACAACGATTGTAAATTTAATTAATCAAATTAATACGATTAAAATTAACAATGAAGCGGATAAATTAGGAATTTCGGCAAATGGAAAAGAAATAGAGGACATTGAGGAAGAGATCTATGGAACGAAAGTAAGAGAGGAAGCAGGGGAGTTAGGTATTTCCCAAAAAGGAAAAGAGATAGAAACGTTAGCACAAGAAGTGTATGAACAAAAAGTACAGGAAGAAGCAAAAAAATATCATATTGATTTGTATGGTAAAGATATATATCAAGTATTAAAAGAAATTAATGAGCAAAAAGTATTACAAATGGCAGATGAGCTTAATGTGGATAAAACGAATATGAACGTTCAAGAATTAGCCGAAAAAATAAAAAAAGATCAGCCTGAAAAAGGAAAAGAACTAAATTTTGTACCGGTGATTCGCACGGATGCTGACGCGTTTTATTCTTATTTAACGAACTAAAAAGGGCGTGAGAGTGATACGGAGATGGAAGTGGTATTTATGTATGGCCTTACTCGGTATAGCAGTATGGAACGTATATACAAATGGAATTACAAAGTATATGGAGAAGTTAACATTTTTCAATATACAAAGCGGA
Organism: Bacillus sp. 3G2; assembly: GCF_044324725.1. Taxonomy (NCBI): domain Bacteria; kingdom Bacillati; phylum Bacillota; class Bacilli; order Caryophanales; family Bacillaceae; genus Bacillus; species Bacillus sp. 3G2. The sequence continues at coordinate 577,556 of NZ_CP172246.1, forward strand.
AAAGAAGCGGAGTTTAGTAATAATGATGAAAAGGTTATCTTATCAAATGTACCTTTAATTCAGCAATTACCAGAGCTAGATAGAGGATGCGAAGTAACGAGCTTAGCGATGTTATTACAATATGCAGGTGTTTCAGTAGATAAGATGCAATTGGCAAGTGAAATCAAAAAGGTTAATTTTTTAGATGACGGTGTAAGAGGGAATCCGAATGAAGGATTTGTAGGAAATATTTATACTTTTTCTGAATCTGGATATGGTGTATATCATGAACCACTTTTTCAATTAGCAAAAAAATATTTACCTAATAAAGCTGTAGACTTAACAGGGAAGAGTATAGAAGAAATGTATAAGAGTGTAAAAGCAGGACAACCGGTAGTTATGATTACAAATGCAACATTTGCACCATTAGATGAGGATGAATTTACTACATGGGAAACAAATAGCGGAGATGTTTCTATTACGTATAATGAGCATTGTGTTGTGCTTGTTGGATATGATAAGGAATTTGTATATATTCGAGATCCTCTCAGTGAAAGTTTGGATGTAAAAGTACCGAGAGATCGTTTTGAAGAGGCATGGATGCAAATGGGGAGTCAGGCGATTAGTTATGTGAAAAGCAATTAATAAGGAAGGGGATGTAAGGAATTATAAGAGGATTTTGTGTGGGTATATTTTGTTAAGAAATAAGAGAACTTCAGCTTATTATATAAGCTGAAGTTCTCTTATTTTTTATGATTAAATCTTTAGAAGTAGTGAATATGTAAAAATGCATAATTGACGAAAAAATTACATGTTATCATTATATATTGTTTTATATATGTTGATTGTATAAAATTACACAAGTATTCACATTACATAAAGGAGGCTTATTATGCAAAAAATATTTAACTGGGTTAAATGTATGAGTATCAAGAAAAAATTAATCATTTCATTCTTTCTTATTTTAACTATACCAGGACTTATTATCGGTGGTGTTTCATATCAAACTGCCAAAACAAATTTTGAACAACAAATCACAGGTAAAGCAAAGGAAAACATTTCGATTTTAAATACTGTTATTTCTCAAAATATAGAAGAGAAATTTGTTGATGCAGCATACTTTGCAGACATCTTAACAGAGGATACATATCCAAACGGGCAAGAAGAAATAGTAAGAACGAAGTTAGCACAATATATAAAACTTCATCCAGAAGTAGAAGGTATTTATATTGGAACGCAGACGGGAAAGTTTATAAGAGAACCATTTATTCAAATGGCTGATGGGTATAATCCAACAGATAGATCTTGGTATAAAGAAGCGCATGAAAATAAAGGGAAAGTAATTGTTACTGCACCATATCAATCAGCATCTACCAAAAATATGGTAGTGACAATTGCTAAAGAAGTAAAAGATGGTAAAGGTGTTATAGGAATTAACTTAAATTTAGATAATATCTTAAAAATTTCCAAAATGATTAATATTGGTGAAAAAGGTTATGCAGTTATTTTAGATCAAAATAAGCAAATTGTTAGTCATCCATCCAGAAAACCAGGTGCAAAAGTTACTGATCCTTGGATTAAACCAATTTATGAAGATAAACAAGGAAATGTGTCTTATACAGAACAAGGTGATAAAAAAAATTTAATCTTTGCAACAAATGAGAAAACAGGATGGAAAGTAGTTGGAGTTATGTTCGACGAAGAAATTACCCAAGCTACGAATCCAGTATTTTATAAGACTTTTATTGTCATAGCTATCGCTATTGTATTTGGTAGTGTATTAATTTATTTCATTACAAAGTCTATTACAAGACCATTAAGAAGAATAGCTGACTCGGCACATAAAATTAGTAAGGGAGATTTGACAGAGAAAATTACAATCCATTCCAAGGATGACATAGGGAAATTAGGGGATTCCTTCAATGAAATGTCTGCCTCTTTACAAGATGTGATTACTCAAATTAGTTTTTCAGCAGAACATGTCGCTGCATCGGCTGAAGAGTTAACAGCGAGCGTACAGCAAGCGAATGATGCGACAGATCAAATTACAATTGCAATGGAACAAGTATCAGGTGGGGCTGAATCACAAAGTCAAGGTGTTGAAGAAGGTGCGGCTACATTACAACAAGTAAATAAAGCAATTCAAGATGTAAATGGAAGCGCGGAATCAATTTCTATCTCCTCATTACATGCGAGAGAAAGAGCTGAAGAAGGGGAAGAATTGGTTGAACAAACAGCAAAACAAATGCAGTCTATTTCTAGATCGGTATCCGAGTCAGATGCTATTATTAAACTTCTTGATGAGAAATCAAAACAGGTAGGAGCTATTTCTGAAGCAATTCAAAACATCGCTACTCAAACGAACTTATTAGCTTTAAATGCGGCTATTGAAGCAGCAAGAGCAGGTGAACAGGGCCGAGGGTTTGCTATTGTAGCAGATGAGGTTAGAAAATTAGCGGAGCAATCAGGAGAATCATCTGGAGAGATTGCAAATTTAATTGCAGAAATTAAGGCTGATATTGAACATACTGTTAAGGCGATGGATAATGTGAATGGGGAAGTTCAACAAGGCCTTGATGTTGTAACAAAGACGAAAGTAAGTTTTACGGAAATTTTAAGTTCTACTACACATATTGTTTCTCAAGTAAATCAAATGGTAGAAACAACGAAGAGAATTGCTGGAGATGCAAATGAAGTGACAAATGCTATTGATGAAATTGCAGCGGCTGCAGAAGAAAATACAGCTAGTATGCAAAGTGTTGCTGCTTCAACAGAGGAACAAATGAATTCAATGGAAGAAATTAGTTCAGCTTCGCAAAATTTAGCTGAGATGGCCGAAGAACTACAAGCGATGACTAGTAAATTTAAAGTATAATAACAGCAGATAAGTAAGGTGAAAATAATATCACCTTACTTATTTTTCTATTTAGCAATTAGGGGAGTCATTAACGGGATGAAAAAAAGAAAAAGACTATGGAATTTATGGAAAACGATTACATTGTTAGTTTGTACAGTTGTAATTTTTTCTTTACTTGTGACAGATATATTAATTAGTCATAATGTAGAACGGACGACGGAGGATAGCCAAGCAGAGAAAGCGAAAACAATTGCACACATTGTGGCGAATGATTCGATTGTAATCGATGGTTTGACTGGGAAAGCAGATACTTCTGCAATCCAAACGTATACAAATAGAATATTAAAAAACACAGGTGTTCAATTTATTGTAGTTATGGACATGAATGGAATAAGAAAATCACATCCAGATCCTCAAAAAATAGGTCATCATTTTATTGGGGGAGATGAAGGGCCTGCATTGAAAGGAAAGGAACATGTATCGCTGGCAGAAGGAACTTTAGGTATTTCAATGCGAGTGTTTGTACCTGTATTTTCTGAAACAGGTGAACAACTTGGGGCGGTGGCCGTTGGTATTTCAGCAGATAATGTAAAAGAGAGAGTTAAGGAAAGTAGACATATCATTTATATTGGAGTTGGAGTTGGAGTACTAGTCGGAATTATAGGAGCAATATTACTAGCTAGACATATAAAGAAAAGTTTATTTGGTCTTGAACCTCACAGGATAGCAAAAATTCTTGAAGAAAGAAATACGATGCTACAATCTGTAAAGGAAGGTATTATTGCTGTAGATAAAGAGGCCAATGTAACTTTAATAAATAATGAGGCAAAACGATTGTTTAAGAAAAGTGGTCTTGAAGAAGATTTTATTGGTAAAGATGTTGAGTTATATATGCCTAATTCACGTATAAAAGAAGTATTACAAACGGGAGAGGTGCAATTAAACGAAGAACAAAATATTTATGGAATTACGATTGTGACGAATCGTGTTCCTTTATATGTAAAAGGAGAAATAGTTGGTGCGATTGCAACATTTCGTGATAAAACAGAGATTAGAAAATTAGCAGAAGAATTAACTGGTATTAGACTATATGCGGAAGCATTACGGGCACAATCGCATGAATTTATGAATAAAATGCATGTCGTATTAGGGCTTACACACATGAAGCAGTATGAAGAATTACAGAAGTATATAAGCGGTATGGTATCAGAGCATCAATATGAAATTGGTGGGGTTATGGAAAGAATAAAAAGTCCAGTATTTGCTGGTTTTTTACTTGGGAAACTTAGCTATGCTAGAGAGAAAAATATAAAATTAATCATAAGTGAAGATTCTTACATGCCGGAAATAGATGATGAAAGTATTATTCATGAACTAATTACGATTGTCGGAAATTTAATTGATAATGCATTAGAGGCAGTGACGAATTGTGAAAAGAAGCAAGTTGAACTTGAGATACAATATGGGGATACATTAACCATTACAGTACGAGATACAGGGAAAGGTATACCAGAAGAAGAAATAGGGGCATTATTTACGAAAGGTTATTCCACAAAGGGAGATAACCGTGGTTATGGCTTGTATCTTGTAAAAGAAAGTATACAGAGAATAAATGGGGAAATTCATATGCATTCATTAGTAGGAAAGGGAACAACGATAACAATTGAAATACCTAGAGGTAGGGATGAGAGGCAAATATGATTAAAGTTTTAATTGTAGAAGATGACCCGATGGTAGCGATGTTAAATACGCATTATTTACAGCAAGTAGGAGGGTTTGAACTTGTTCAAGCAGTTAACTCCGTTAAAGAAGCGATAGAAGTATTAAAGGAATCACGAGTAGATTTAGTATTACTTGATATTTTTATGCCTGAAGAAACTGGATTTGAGCTTTTAATGTATATTCGGAACCAAGAAAAAGAAATCGATATTATGATGATTTCAGCTGTACATGACATGGGAAGTATTAAAAAAGCATTACAATATGGTGTAGTAGATTATTTAATTAAACCATTTACATTTGAACGATTTAAAAAGGCATTAACTATATATCGAGAAAAACTAACTTTCATGAAAGAACAACAAAAAATTAGTCAATCGGAATTAGATTCGTTAATTTTACAAAAAGAAAAAAGAGAGCCTACTGTTACTAAAGAGCTTCCGAAAGGATTAACGAAGCAAACGATGCAATTAATTTGGCAGAATATTGATTCGCTGAATGGACGAGCGTTTACAACAGATGAAATGGCGCAATTAGTAGGAGTTTCAAGAGTGTCTATTCGAAAGTATGTAATGTTTTTGACTGAAATTGGAGTATTAGAAAACGAAATGGTGTATCAAAATGTGGGAAGACCAGTGAGTAAATTAAGATGTATTGACCAAAATAAAATAGAGTTTTACGTATAAGCGACTTATTATAAGTCGCTTATACTTTTTTTAATTACAAAATCAATTACAAAACTTACAAAAACTATTTTTACTATTGAAAGCGTTTTAATATGGTTATTAAGAAAACAAGGGGGTGCCATATGGGAATTCAAAAGAATGTGGAAGCGGTATCATTTTCTGGAGGAAATGAAGCACAAAGAGAATCGTTCGCTTCTAAAATTATGAATGTAAAAATCGGTGTTATACCTTTACCGTTATATGTAGTATTGGCTGCTATTATTTATGGGGCATCTGTATATAATAAATTGCCAGCAGATATGATTGGTGGATTTGCAGTTATTATGATCATGGGTATTTTCTTAGGCGACATTGGGATGAGAATTCCAATTTTGAAAAATATCGGTGGTCCAGCAATACTTTCGTTATTTATTCCATCATTACTTGTATTCTTTAACTGGATGAATCCAGCTTCAATGGAAGCTGCAACTATGTTAATGAAAAAATCGAACTTTTTATATTTATATATTTCTTGTTTAGTAGTCGGAAGTATTTTAGGAATGAACCGTAAAGTGTTAGTACAAGGTTTCGTTCGTATGTTTATTCCCTTAGTAGTAGGGACGTTAGCTTCTGTAGCAGTAGGATTATTGGTCGGTTCACTATTTGGATTTGAAATGAAGCAAACATTTTTCTTTATCATCGTACCAATTGTGAGTGGTGGTATCGGGGAAGGGATTTTACCATTGTCATTAGCTTATAGTGATATTTTAAATGAATCATCAGCAACGTTTGTATCGCAGCTTATTCCAGCGGCTATTATTGGAAATATGTTCGCAATCGTGAGTGCAGGGTATATGAAGCGTTTAGGTGAGAAGAAGCCGGAACTTAGTGGTAACGGTGTATTAGTGAAAACAGATAATCAAGCAGAGTTATTAAAAGAACAAAATACAGAGAAGCCAATTGATTTCTCATTAATGGGAGCAGGTTTATTAATTGCGTGTACGTTCTTCATTTTTGGAGGATTTGCTTCTAAGTTCATCGGTATTCCTGGAGCAATCATTATGATTTTTTCAGCAGCACTTGTGAAATATTTTAAATTAATGCCAGCAAAAATGGAGCAAGGAGCATTCCATTTATATAAATTTATTTCGAAGAATTTAACTTGGCCGTTAATGGTCGGATTAGGGTTGCTATATATTCCGCTAAAAGACGTAGCAGCAGTTCTTTCAGTAGGATATGTTGTTGTGTGCGCATCAGTTGTTCTTACAATGGTAGCATCAGGTTTTCTTGTAGGGAAAATGATGAAAATGTATCCAGTTGAATCAGCAATTGTAACGGGATGTCATAGTGGTTTAGGTGGAACTGGAGATGTTGCTATTTTATCAGCTTCAAATCGTATGGAATTAATGCCGTTTGCGCAAATTTCAACACGTTTAGGCGGGGCAGCAATGGTTGTAACAGCGACAATTTTATTAAAAATGTTTTCATGATCAAACAAGCTAGCTATATTCATATAGCTAGCTTGTCAAATTAAGGGGAGATTATAAGTATGTTAGAGAATCAAATTAATGAAAGATCATTGTTATTGCATAAAGAATTAGTAGGGAAAATTGAAATTACAAGTAAAGTAGAAGTAAATTCAGCGGATGATTTAAGCCTGACATATACACCAGGTGTAGCGGAGTCTTGCAAAGCAATTGCGGCGGATGAAGAAACAGTGTATGACTATACAGCACGCGGTAATATGGTGGCAGTTGTCTCAGATGGAACAGCGGTACTTGGTTTAGGGAATATTGGACCGAAAGCAGCTATGCCTGTTATGGAAGGGAAGAGTATTTTATTTAAGAAATTTGCGAATGTAGATGCTTTCCCGTTATGTTTAGGTACGACTGATGTGGATGAAATCGTTACCCTTGTGAAAAATCTAGAGCCTACGTTTGCAGGAATTAACTTAGAAGATATTGCGGCACCACGTTGTTTTGAAATTGAAAAGCGATTAAAAGCAGAAACAAATATTCCTGTATTCCATGATGATCAACATGGAACCGCTATTGTCGTCTTGGCAGCTGTTATTAATGCATTAAAAGTTGTTAGCAAACAAATGGATAATGTAAAAATTGTTATTAACGGTGCGGGTTCGGCAGGAATTGCAATTGGAAAATTATTATTAAAGGCTGGTGCAAAACACATTACGTTAGTTAGCTTAGAAGGTATTGTTTGTGAAGGTGAATCATGGATGAACGAAGCACAAATTGAAGTTTCTAAAAAGACAAATCGAGAATATGTGCGTGGAACGTTAAAAGAAGCGATTCATCAAGCTGATATTTTTATTGGCGTATCTGCTCCTAACGTATTAACGAAAGAACTTGTACAAACGATGAATGAGAAAGCAATTGTGTTTGCTATGGCGAATCCAATTCCAGAAATCTTCCCAGAGGATGCATTAGAGGCTGGGGCAGCTGTAGTAGGAACCGGGCGCTCGGATTATGCGAATCAAGTAAATAATGTATTGGCGTTCCCAGGGATATTCCGTGGTGCGTTAGATGTGCGCGCGACGGATATTACAGAAGAGATGAAATTAGCGGCAGCATATGGGATCGCTAACATCATTACGGACGAAGAACGTAATACGAATTATGTAATCCCGAATCCGTTAGATAAAAGAGTTGTTCCAAGTGTTGCGAAAGCAGTAGCGAAGGCAGCTATTGATTCAGGCGTGGCGCAAATTACGACAATACCAAGTTATTAATAGCAAAAAGCAGTGCCTAAAAGGCACTGCTTTTTTGAGATAAGAAATCAAAATAATGAAGAAGTGTAGAATTATTTATGTTTCTTCACTATTTATTTAATTCCATTGCAACTTGTTTACCATTTACTAAAACCTCAGTTACTGCTACGATCACTTCTATCACTTTTTTCATCTCTCATCTCTCCTCGTTTCATTTCTTACTTTAAGTATAAGAGAAGAGAGATACTTCAACTATCGAAGTACATGACGTAGAAATTACATTGTTGTAAGAAAGTGCTTTATTTTTGTCACTTTACTTAGCGGTGATTACAAATTGCTCATAATATTTTTCATTTACATATATGTTTAATACCCATAATCCAGATGAAGGTAGTGACATAGTGAGTGGGAGTTCGGTTGTAGTAGAATCAATTGTATTTGAAGTAGTCCAAGTTGGTTTAGAAGTTTCTTGTTGAAAGAGTACGGGTGTTGGGGTTACTGATCCTTGTTTTAGTGCAACAATAGATAGTTTTCCAGTTGGCATTTCAGGATCTAAAAAGTACCACATCATTTCATTGTGTTCATTTGCGATAATAGGTTTATCAGCCATTGCGACTTTTTCTTCGATGCCTTTTAAAGGTATTTTTTCTTGTATGAAGGAGGGTGTTTCTTCCCAATTTACATCTTTTAAAACGCTAAGGTGAAAGAAGGAAGGTGCATTAACTTGAGTGGATGACGTTGCGATAGCTTCTTTTTTAGGTGCTTCTGAATCTGGCTGCGCTTGTGTACATCCAGCGATGAGAAAGGAGAAAAGTAGCATAGTTCCAATTTTTTTCATGGTTTCACACTCCTAATTTTTATCCTTTTCGGCAATTCAGATGGAGATGAATTGCCGTCAGTCAATAAGGCTGAACTTTTTTGTTTCTTTTTGTCTTACGATACAATATACCCTTAGATAAGGAGGGAATAGATCGTAGGACAACGAAATTGAATAATGATAATCATAATCATTCGGTTACTTGAGCCAAAAGGAATTACGATGAAGACTATATTCACATTTTGTTCCGTTTCGTTTCAAATATTATCTTAGGAAAGAAATAATTTTATGGTGCATTGAATATATTGCAAAAATCAAAAGTTGTACAATTGGATGACAACCTCAAAGTGAAAGCGCCGATTCTATTAGAAGTGCAAAAACGTAAGGCTGTTGCCTCGTGCATAGCTTAGTGGGTGCGTCAACCATCCATGTGTACTCGACTTTGTCGGGGCTTGTAGCACACGCCGGATTCATCTGAGTGGTGGCTTCTTCTACAAGGAAGAACTGCTTTTTTTCGAAAGGGTGGTGCAAGTGGGAAAACAATCGTTCGTTGCCAGTACCAACCAAAAACATACTTGGGGTGTTACCGTAAGGTTGCATGAATGCTAGAGCGTCAAACTGTCTAGCGATAGATGAAAAGACCTAGCGTTTGAACTCAAGCCCCCACTGAAACGTTTCATCTCAGTGGGGGTAGTTGACTGTTAGTGTAATTGTATTTGCCAGAAAGCGGGACAATTCCTTTAAAACGTCAAAAGAGGTCGTAAGTTTTGTACGACCTCTTTTGACATTTTTTATATTTGCTCAGTTGTAAAGGTTGGTTCTCGTTCTTTTTGCGGCATCGTTAAGAAAATAACAGAAAGAACGATACATGCGCCGCCTAGTAATTGATATGCTCCAAAGGATTCATTTAGCCAAGCGATTGAAACGATGGCAGCTACAAGCGGTTCGATGCTAGATAAAATGCTTGTTTCAGTTGCGGCTAAATATTTCAAACTACCGATATAAAGAAGGAAAGAAAGGGTGCCACTTATGATGATAAGAATAAGCATAGAAAAAGTTTTTGGTGTAAAAGTTTGTGAAAGCTGATTCCATTCAAACGAGCGATTACAAATAAGCAGGGCAATGCCGCCGATTAACATCCCCCAGCCAATTACTACAGTTGTTCCGCATTCTTTAATAAGAGAAGCTGGATGAAGGGTATAAAATGCAAAGCCAATTGCTGTTAATAGACCAAAAATAATGGCTTCTTTTGATAAAACAATATTTTCAATTGAACCGTTTGTAATAATAAAGTACGTCCCTGTTAGTGCTGTTATAATTGCGAGTAGTTGCAGAGAAGCAGGGAATTTTCGTTGTTCAAATGCGACATAAATGGTAATAAGAACAGGACCTAGAAATTGAAACAATGTCGCTGTGACAGCATTACTAATATGAACTGTTTCGATAAAGGCATATTGGGCACCGAGCATGCCGAGAATCGAGAAAATAATAAGTTGTATAGAATGTCTAGGATGTTTCCAAATTTGAAATATGTTTTGTTTCTTTATAAGCAAGAAAGATAAAATAAATATTCCCGCAAGCAACAAGCGAATTGTTAAAAAATCAATTGAGGATACATTAGTATGCTGAAATAGCCACTGAATCATTGGACCAGATAACCCCCATAATGTAGCCCCTGTAATAATCATAATGAGTCCGATACGTCTACCATTGTTCATTATCATGTTTCTCCTCTCCGGTATTTGATTTTTTATGTGTGACATGATAAAAGGAATTATATATAACTTCTGGTACTGTAAAAAGTATCAGATATTAGTTTTATTAAGGGGTCAGATATTGTGTTAGAATTAACGCCTAATTTAAATACGAAAAGTAAAATAGCATTGTACGTGCAATTGTATGAGTATATAAAAAAAGAGATTAAAGATGGAACGATTCCGGCTTTAACAAAATTACCTGCGAAAAGAAAGCTGGCGAGCTATTTACAAGTGAGTAAGAATACAGTAGAAGCGGCTTACGAGCAATTACTTGCAGAAGGTTATATTGAGTCGGCATCGAGAAAAGGTTATTTTGTATGTAAAGTTGAACAAATGATTGATGTAGAAGGAAGCGAAGTGAAAGTAGAAGAAGTGCCGTTTCGGGAGGAGAACTATACATTTGATTTCACCCAAACAGGGGTTGATACGAATACGTTTCCATTCACTATGTACCGCAAGCTTATAAATGATGTATGGCAGCCACATAATAATGAGTTGCTTTTTCTTGGACACCCTCAAGGAGAATTGAGCTTAAGGGAGGAAATTGCGAGCTATTTGTATGAATCTAGAGGTGTGCGTTGTTCAGCTAGTCAAATTGTATTAGGAGCGGGAACGCAAATATTAGTGAAGCTACTTTTTCAATTGTTGAAGGGAAGTAATTATGCCGTTGAAAACCCAGGTTATCATAGGAAAATGGTCGTTTTTGAACAGGGAGAAAAGAAGGTTCAAATGTTGTCTTTAGATAGGGATGGAATTTGTATGGCGGATTTAGAGAATAGCGATGCAAATGTTGTATTTGTAACGCCTTCTCATCAATTCCCATATGGAATGATTATGCCTATTACGAGAAGGACGCAGCTTTTACAATGGGCAAAGAAAGAAAAAGACAGGTATATTATTGAAGATGATTACGATAGTGAATTTCGTTATTCAGGAAAGCCAATTCCGGCACTGCAAGGGTTAGATACAGATGGGAAAGTTATTTATATGGGGACGCTATCAAAAGCTTTGTTGCCCTCATTACGGATGAGCTATATAGTATTACCGAAGAATTTAATTAACAAGTATCAAAAGGAATATTTGTTTTATACGCAAAGTGTTTCAAGAATGGACCAAGAAGTGATTAGAAAGTTTTTAAATGAAGGTTATTGGGAAAAACATATTCATAAAATGCGTGTCGTCTACCGGAAAAAGAGAGATCGACTTGTTTTTGAAATAGAAAAGTATTTCTCTAATCGTGTTGAAGTAATAGGAGAAGATTCTGGATTACACATTTTATTACAAGTGCATAATGGAATGCGAGAAGAAGAACTCATTAAAGAAGCTGCGAAATATAGTATTAAACTATATCCTGTTTCTACGTACTATAAGGACGGTACTGCACCTGAAAATGTAGTTTTACTTGGGTTTGCGATTTTATCAGAAGAAGAAATTGCGAAAGCGATTCAATTATTACATAAGGCATGGTATACAAGAAAGTAAAAAAACATCCTCCAAGCATGAGGATGTTTTTTATTATTTATTTTCATCTAAGAATAAGACCATATGCTCTTCGTCCCAATATTGTCCGTTATATTTTAACGAACGTTCTTGTACACCAAATGTTTTAAATCCTAATGATTCATAAAGTTTTTTTGCTCCATCGTTGCCAACAACAACATCAAGCATAACTTGTTCTACTTCTAAAGATTTAGCAAGTTCAAGACATTCTTTAATAAGTGCTTTTCCTGCCCCAAGTCCGCGTGCTTTTGGAGACACATATACAGAACCGATTTTAGCTTTATGTTCTTGTTTTACATATGGTTTCGTTTCCAGTGTTGCAACCCCGATTAATTGTCCATCTTTAAATGCACCTAGCGTATAGTTTTCATCTTGTGCTAATTTTTGTGCTTTATATTCAATCGCACACTCTTTATTAATAATATCTTCATAAGAAGAGCTGAAAGCTTCAGGGTTTTGCTTTAATCCTTCTACACGAAGTTCTAAGTAAATTTCCGCTTCGTCTTTTGTTAATACATGGATATCCAATTATATCACCCTCCAAATCTTTGCAAATGTACCTTTATTTTATATTGAAATAAGAATAATTTCAAAAGCTTAGCTTATATGAGCTGATTTTATGAACAAAATAACACCAGTAGTGTTTACTACTACTGGTGTTTTCACACGCATCTTATTCAAAAGGTAGCTCAATTATAAAGTTTGTTCCTACTCCTAATTGGCTTGTTACTAGAATGGAACCGTTATGTAATTCTACAATTTCTTTTGCAACAGCAAGCCCGATACCTTTTCCTCCAGTCGCTCTCGTTCTGGATTTATCAACACGATAAAAACGATCAAAAATATGCGGGATATCTTCTTCAGGAATACCTTCTCCTTCATCGTCTACACTTATTGTAAAAGAATTTGTTTCCGTGAGTACACGTATCGTAATAGATGTGTTTTCTGGCGAATGTTGATAAGCATTGTGTAACAAATTTAACATAACTTGTTCCATACGTCTTTCGTCTATGCAAACTTCTAAATTATCTTTGCAATATACATGGAGTTGCATTTGTCTATTTGTTAATGTTGTTTTTGTTTTTTCAACCATTCGTTCTAAAAATGGCTTAAGAATCACTTTTTGTTTTTTGATAACAAACTGGTGTTGTTCTAATTGCACCAGCATAAATAAATCTTGGACGAGATCAGTCACACTATCTGTTTCATCCTCAATGATTTGTAAGTATTCTTCACGCTCTTCTTTCGTTAAAGAGTCCCTTTTTGCTACCTTCGCATAACCTTTCATATAGGTCAATGGAGTTAATAGTTCATGGGCGACACTAGCGAGAAATTCATTGCGTTCTTTTTTCATATAAGTCAATTCACTGGATAAATCTTCAATCGTTTTTGCTAAGCTTCCAAGTTCATCATTCCGTTTAATACCTAATTGAATTGGCTTATTTAATTTTGACATTTTTTCTGTCGCCCTCTTCATTTTTATAAGCGGTTCTGTAATAACACGAGAAAAAACAAAGACAGAAATAGTCGTTAAAATAATCGTTAAAACACTAATGATCAGAAATTGATTCATGAGTTTAAGTAACATTTTTTCTAAGAAAGATGTCTTTAATAACATATATAACTTACCTTGAAATCCTTGAATTTCAATTGGACTTACTGTTGAGATGAATTTTGATTTTTTCCAATTTCTTTCAATGATTAATCCGTCTTTTGGGATAGGTTCTGTTTTACAAGTAAGTTGTTTTTTCATTTCTTTTGTTACGGTTTCTGAGTTAGAAATAATTTTCCCTTCATTGTCAGTGATAATGATAGATATATCCGAGTTAGCAATTAACTCGGATTCAATTAATCCTTCAGCCGCATGTTCGATAGTGAACTCTTGATACCCATAACGTTTTGGACGTTCAGTGTATGGCTGTTGTTTAGCACGTTCATTCCACTCTGCACGTTTTTTTAGTGTTTTACTATAACGATTTCCTTTCTCTAAAAGAGCGAGCGTTTCCTCTTCAATCCGCATTGTTGAAATACTTTTATAAAAAGATACGAAAGCAATTGTTTCAATACATAAAGCTAATATTAAAAAGTATGTCCCAATTTTAAGTGAAAGTTTACTCATTTTCTCACCATACCTTATTTCATATAAAGGGTCAGTGGTATACTATTGTCCACTGACCGAAGTAATTATTCACTTTTCCATTTATATCCGACTTTATAAACAGTTTCTAAGTGATTTTCAATTGGAAATCCTTTTTTGCGTAATTTATCACGGATATTGCGAATATGTGAATCGATTGTTCTATATTCAATGTCTGTTTCATAACCCCAAATTTTTTCGATTAAATCATCTCGGCTATAAGCACGGTTTGTATTTAGTAAAAATAGTCCAAGTAACGAAAACTCGATAGGTGTTAGTGAGATTTTTTCGTCATATACTGTGACAGTATGTTTCGTTTTATCCCACTCGATACCATTGAAGCTAACAAATCCATCTTTCTTTGTACGCCGTAATATAGCCTCAATTCGTGCAACTAATACATGCTCATCAAATGGTTTTGTAATATAGTCATCCGCGCCCATAGTAAGGCCTTTCACCATATCGTAATTTTGATTACGAGCTGTTAGCATAATAATTGGAACGTTGGAAATTTGGCGGATTTGATAGCAAGTATCCCATCCATCCATATTCGGCATCATAACATCTAACAAAATAATATCGAAGTCTTTTTGTTCTATTAACTTTAGCGCTTCAAGGCCAGAGGTAGCTTTCATACAAAAATAGCCACGAGGACTTAAGAACAGATCTAATAATCGTAACATACGTTCTTCATCGTCTACTAATAAAATTTTTACCATAATCTTGTGCACCCCAAACTGTTCATTCTACTTGTATAGTTTACATGAAAATAATAAAAAACTCTTTTTATGTGATTGAGTGGAAGAGTGATTTCTCGCTCAGAGTAATTGACATAAAAAATGCACTAGTTTTGCACAACTATTTTTTATAATAGAAAACGTAGCGACACAAAATACCCTATGTTGCGACATAACGTCATGTCATTTTATTTATAAAATGACAATTCCATTCTATTGTGTATGTGAGATAGAGAGGTTTTTCGTATTCACCTCGCATCGGATAAGAAAAAATTCCTATCTCACACTTTTTTTAAAAGGAGATCATACACATGAATCCAAAAGAAGAAATTTCAAAAAAAGAAAAGCAAGATCGTAATACGGTTGTCATGTGCGTTGCCGTATCTATGGTTATTATTATAAGTTGTGTAAATAAAATTTTGGGGATTTTATAATATAAAAAAAGCTTATTGCTTCTTAAGAAGCAATAAGCTTTTTTCGTTGTTAGGGGGAGTATTTTTATATAATAAACCAAGGTAAAATTGCTAACCCAGAAGTTACGATTGCTGTAGTAAATATTAAAAGCATAGCTCGTTTGTTTTGTTTCATGTCACATTCTCCTTTATATATCAATTGAATGCTATACGTTCATTTCATGATTGGTGCCTTACTTTATACTTTTAGTATAATGAATGGAAAGGTTTGGTACGATCGATAAAGGTGACATGAAGATTACATTGTTGTAATGAAAAAAGCACCTTTCTTAATAAGAAGATGCTTTAAAAAAACTATATTGAAGTATTAATCATTTAAGAACAGAACCATATGTTCCTCGTCCCAATATTGACCGTTATGTTTTAATGAACGCTCTTGTACGCCGTAAGTTTGGAAACCTAATGACTCATATAATTTTTTGGCACCAGCGTTACCAACAACAACATCGAGCATAAGTTGTTCTACATGTAATTTATCGGCATTTTCGATAATTGCTTTAATGAGAGCTCTTCCTGCTCCAAGGCCACGCGCTTTTGGGGAAACAAAAACGGAACCGATTTTTGCTTTATGTTCTTGTTTAATGAAAGGCTTTGTTTCTAAAGTAGCAATGCCGATTAAATCGTTATCTTTGAAGACCCCGAGAGTATACTTATCCGGATTGCTTAATCGTTTTGCCATAGCAGCTACAGGATCCTCATGTTTCAGAACATCTTCATAAGAAGAGCTAAAAGCTTCCGGATTTTTCGTTAAACCTTCCATACAAACTTTTAAATATATTTCTGCGTCCTCTGTCGTTAATAAGCGAATTTCCATAGTTGTAACCTCCTTGGTCGATTTCAAATAAAATAAATTCATTACTTTTATAAGATTGAGTATGTGTATTGTTAGCAGTCTCTTTTAATTTGTAAAAGAATGAAAAGATATATGCTACAATGTTTTGTTTTTTAATATGTAATGAAATTATATATTAACTTTATTAACTATTCAAGCTTTTAATATATTACATTTTTATAACTAAAATAACTCCTCGGTTGAGGAGTTATTTTAGTTATTCGATTGATAACCTTCAATTCGCTTTGGGTGGGTGTAAATATTACAAGATTCATTTCTAATAAATCCTACGACTGTAATGCCTAAATCGTGAGCGAGTTGCAATGCTAATTTTGTTGGAGCGGATTTAGATAGAACAATTTCACATCCGATTTTTGAAACTTTGAGTAGAATTTCGGATGAGATGCGCCCGCTAAATGCAATGATTTTTCCTTTAACGGATATATCGTTGCGCAAACAATGGCCATATATTTTATCTAATGCATTATGTCTCCCGATATCCATTCTTGATAGGAGAATATTGTTTCGATCACATAGAGCGGTATTGTGAACACCGCCGGTTTGGCGAAATGTAGTGGAAGATTGTTGTAAAGTATTCATTAAGTAAAAGCATTCTTCAGGAGTAATTTTCACGTGTATATCATGTAAATCTTTTGCTTTTGCTGCATCGTTAACGAAAATAAAACCTTGTCTACCTTTTCCGCAGCAAGAAGTGATGTATCGCTTATTATATAAAGTTTGATAGAGCGGATTTACTTTTGATGATTTTACATGGACAATTCCGTTATCTTTTTGCACCCATAGTTCTTCCACATCTTTATAAGAAGAAATAATTCCCTCAGAAATTAAAAAACCAATTACCATATCTTCAATATAGGTTGGTGTGCATACGACTGTTACATATTCTTCACCATTCAATTTAATAGTAATAGGAGATTCTGTAACAATTTCATCAAGCTGTTTTGAAAATGTACCAGATTGATAGCGCACAATTGTATAAGTTTCTTGCGTAGGCTCCATATTAAATTCCCCTTTTTTTATGTATTTCTCTCCCATATTTATCATAAAACAATGGGAAAAATAAAAACACCTATTAGGAAGAAGATCACAGATTATTTTGGTTATTATTGTATATGTACGATATAATAGAACTGTAGAATAGTGATATTTTCAAGCTTTCGTAGTTATACCTTATAACATCTAGAATCGACTTCATAAGAAAAGTATTCGGGCAGAGCGTTTCAAAAATATGTACAGTAATGCGATTTTGAAAACGGATTCATAATTGTGTTGTACAGTTGGTTGTAAGGAGAGGGGAAACTATGGCAGAACAGACAGTCCGTGTAACCGTGGATGGTAAAGAATTTTCCACATCGGGTGAAAAGACGATACTACAATTATTTAACGAGAGTAATTTGGAACATCCTCAAATTTGTCATGTACCAGAAGTAGATCCAATTCAAACTTGTGATACGTGTATTGTAGAAGTAAATGGGAAGTTATTGCGTGCTTGTTCAACGAAATTAGAGAACGGTATGCATATCGAAAGACAGTCCCAGCGTGCAAAAGAGGCACAGACTGAGGCGATGGATCGTATATTAGAGAATCATTTATTGTATTGTACCGTTTGTGATAACAATAATGGTAACTGTAAAGTCCATAACACCGTACATATGATGGGAATTGAAGAACAGAAATATCCGTATGAGCCGAAAGTAAGTGCTTGTGAAGTAGATATGTCACATCCGTTTTATCGGTATGATCCAAATCAATGTATTGCTTGTGGACAGTGTGTAGAAGTATGTCAAAACTTACAGGTTAATGAAACTATATCGATAGACTGGAACTTAGATCGTCCACGTGTTATATGGGATCATGGTGTAAGCATAAATGACTCATCTTGTGTAAGTTGTGGACAGTGTGTAACAGTATGTCCGTGTAATGCGTTAATGGAAAAATCAATGTTAGGTGAAGCTGGGTTTATGACAGGATTAAAATCAGATGTGTTAGATCCGATGATTGATTTTGTAAAGGATGTTGAGCCAGGATATAGTAGTATTTTAGCGGTTTCAGAAGTAGAGGCTGCGATGCGTAAGACGAAAGTGAATAAAACAAAAACAGTTTGTACATTTTGTGGTGTCGGTTGTTCCTTCGAAGTATGGACGAAAGATCGCCATATATTAAAAGTTCAACCTGTTTCAGATGCACCGGTTAATGGTATTTCCACATGTGTAAAAGGTAAATTTGGATGGGACTTTGTAAATAGTGAAGATCGAATTACGAAGCCATTAATTCGCCAAGGAGATATGTTTGTTGAAGCTTCATGGGAAGAAGCATTAGAGGTTGTTGCTTCTAACATGCAGCATATTAAATCTGAATACGGCAGCGATGCATTTGGGTTCATTTCTTCTTCGAAAGTAACAAATGAAGAGAATTACCTTATGCAAAAACTAGCTCGACAAATATATGGAACGAATAATGTGGACAACTGTTCTCGTTATTGTCAATCTCCAGCGACAGACGGTTTATTTAAAACTGTCGGTATGGGCGGGGATGCTGGAACAGTGAAAGATATAGCGGAAGCAGGCCTTGTTATTATCGTTGGTGCGAATCCAACAGAAGGACATCCTGTACTTGCTACGAGGGTAAAACGTGCTCATAAATTACACGAGCAAAAACTAATCGTAGCCGACCTTCGTAAACATGAAATGGCAGAGCGTGCGGATTTATTTATTCATCCGCGCCAAGGTACGGATTACGTATGGCTTGCTGGTATTACGAAATATATTATTGATCAAGATTGGCACGATAAAAAGTTTTTAGCTGAAAATGTGAAGAACTTTGATGAATATAGAAAAATGTTAGAAAAGTATACGCTTGATTATACAGAAGAAATTACGGGGATTTCGAAAGGAAATCTGAAAGACATGGCTCGTATGGTATATGAAGCAGATGGTACTTGTATACTTTGGGGAATGGGTGTAACGCAAAATACAGGAGGAAGTACAACATCCGCTGCAATTTCAAATTTACTGCTTGTTACGGGGAACTATCGTCGTCCTGGTGCAGGTGCATATCCATTAAGAGGGCATAATAACGTACAAGGTGCTTGTGATATGGCAACATTACCAAACTGGCTTCCAGGTTATCAAGCAGTATCAGATGATACGCTTCGTGCGAAGTTTGAAAAAGCATATGGTACAACTATTCCGAAAGCACCAGGATTAAATAATATTGCAATGTTACTTGCGGCGGAAGAAGGAAAACTACGTGGTATGTATGTCATGGGGGAAGAAATGGCTTTAGTCGATTCCAATGCGAACCATGTGCAACATATTTTATCGAATTTAGACTTCCTCGTTGTGCAAGATATGTTCCTATCAAAAACAGCTCGCTTTGCTGATGTTATTTTACCAGCGGCACCAAGTTTAGAAAAAGAAGGAACGTTTACGAATACAGAGCGACGTATTCAAAGATTATATGAAGTATTGAAACCACTAGGTGATTCCAAACCAGACTGGTGGATTTTACAAAAAGTTGCTCGTGCACTGGGCGGGGATTGGAATTATGAAAGTCCAAGTGAAATCATGGACGAAATCGCATCACTTGCACCGTTATACTCTCAAGCAACGTACGACCGTCTAGAAGGATGGAATAGTTTATGTTGGGGTAGTCATGATGGTAGCGATACACCGTTATTATATGTAGACGGATTTAACTTCCCAGATAAACTTGCTCGTTTATCATTAGATGAATGGGTACCACCGGTTGTAGCACCAGATGAGTATGATTTACTTTTAAATAATGGTCGTATGCTAGAACATTTCCATGAAGGGAATATGACGAATAAATCGGCTGGTATTTTATCTAAAGTATCTGAAGTATTCGTTGAGATTTCGCCTGAACTCGCTATAGAGCGCAATGTGAAAGATGGTGGTCTTGTGGAATTAGCATCACCATTTGGAAAAATTAAAGTACAAGCGCTTATTACAGATCGTGTAACGGGGAAAGAGCTATATTTACCGATGCATGCAACGATAAATGAAGAAGCGATTAATATTTTAACTGGGACGGCAACAGACCTTTATACGTGTACACCAGCATATAAACAAACGATGGTGAAAATGCGTGTATTACGTGAAAAAGGAAATCGTCCGTTACCATCTTCAAACCCGCGAGATAAAAAGCGTAATCCGCAAAATGGTGTTGAAATCGAGCAAAAGTGGCAAAGAAAACAATACGTATCACTTGTGGACTAGGGGGCGAAGATAGTGGCGAAAGAAATTACGTTAATTAAAAAGAAAGTTGTAACAGAGGAAGAACAGAAACAACAAGTAGCAGATGAACTTCTAAATGAGCTATCTAATAATCGTGAAGCGGTAGAGGAAACGATGCAGCTTTTAGCACAGTTGCAGAAGGCTGGGATATTAGATGCGGCGATTAGTTTACTTGCTGCGAAGGAAGATGTTTCAAAAATCGCTGTGGAGCAATTAAATCGTGAACCAGTTAAAAATGCACTCAACAATATGATGGGAGCGGGAGAAGCGCTATCCGCAGTTGACCCAGAAGTAACGAAGCAAATCACATCGAGTCTAGTTACTGGATTGCAATTTGCAACAGATGAATTAAATAATGGTAAAAAAACAAAAGTGATGGATTTCTTTAAAGTGTTAAAAGATCCAGATATCAATAGAGCCATTACATTCGGTTTTAGCTTCTTGAAAGCATTTGGACAAGGGTTAGAGAAAAAATAGAGTAAATGAAAAAAGTGATGGGAAGTAGCCATCACTTTTTTCAATGTATGTATAAGAGTGTTCATGTTAGGCGGAATATATTATTATTAAAAAGATGGATTAGAAATGGAAATATGGAATCCATCTCAAATATTGTTTTAGAATGTGGAGGAATATATGCAACACCGTAAAAGACTATCTATACCAGGAGTAATGAGACATTCCTTTCAAACTGTTAGATTTGCCTTTTGGAATGTGTTAACATTCCAACTTGCTTATAAATTGTTAGCAGCGATTGTGTTTATCCCACTTTTCGGTATTATTTTCAATAAGTTGTTGTACTTTGGTGGGTATGCAAATGCAACAAATGATGAGTTATTAGCATTTTTGAAAACACCATACGGGATTTTGGCGATTGTAATTTTATCTATATTGGCATTGTTTCTTATCTTTACAGAGTTTGCAGTACTTATTATCATTTCGTACTTCGCTCATAAAAGGCAAAAGGTGAGATTACGTCCAATTTTGTATAAAACAGTAACGTATTTACCTTCCCTGTTTACATATTGCTTACCTGGATTTGTTTTGTATGCAGTTGTACTATTACCGCTATTAAGTATGGGGTATAAATCGGCATTGATTCCTGAAATTCAAATTCCTAATTTTATTACAGGTGAACTATTTAAGACAACAATGGGGCAAGTGGGGTATTATACTTTCTTCGCTGTAGTTGCCTATTTAAATCTTCGTTGGATTTTTGTTTTACCTATTATTGTTTTAGAGGAAAAGCCGTTCCGCACGGCAGCACGAAAAAGCGCAAACTTAGTAAAAGAAAGCTTCTTTAAAGTATTGTTCTTTTTAGTAGGTTTTTTCATATCTGTAGGAATCGTCTTTCTTTTATGTGTAGGAATTTATTTACTTTGTCTGTGGGGAGTATATGAATTTACAAACCCAGAAGGGACATTTGCGCTGCTAGCAGAGTCAACTATTTCAGTCTTCTTAACAAGTACATTGTATCTATTTAGCTTTATTATGACGCCGTTTTACATTATGGCGTTAACAAGATTGTATTTACAAAAGGTTCCGGTTGAAGATGTTTTATTAGAAGAAGGATTAGATTATTCAAAAACGAAAGCAGATAAATGTTTCTTCCAAAAACATCGTTGGAAATTTATTGGTGTATATATTGTAGGAATTATTACTGCGGGGATGGTAGTTGCTTTCATTGTGACCTTTATTACAAACACATATAAAGAACCAATTATTATGGCTCATCGTGGTTATATTTCAAAAGGTGTAGAGAATACGAAAGAAGCTGTGCAGGGGGCTATTGATGCGAAAGCAGATTATGCTGAAATTGATGTACTGCAAACAAAAGACGGTGAACTAGCAGTTATACATGATTTGAAGCTGAAACGCCTTGCTAATGCTAATGTTCATGTGTCAGATTTAACGATGGACGAGTTAAGACAGCTTACCCTTAGTCAAGATGGGTTTTCAGGACAAATCAGTACACTTGATGAAATCATTAAGCTGGCAAAGGGGAAAATTAAGCTTAATATTGAAGTGAAGCTTCATGGTGGCGAAAAAGACTTCGTAGACAAAGTATTAAAAGCGATTAAAGATAATGAATTTGAGAAGCAATGTGTCATTCAAACGTTACATTACCCGCTTATTAAAGAATTTAAGCGTGCAAATCCAGATATAAAAGTCGGATATATACTGTATGCAAGTAGAGCTAACTTAAAGAATGTGAAAGCTGATTTTTATGTAGCGGAAGAATATATGTTAAATAAGAAGTTAGTAAAAGAAGCAAGGAAGTTAAATAAGCCAATTTACGTATGGACAGTAAATGATATGGAAAGTTTAAAGGGATATTATAAGCTAAACGTAGATGGTATCATTACCGATTATCCTGAAGATGCACGTGAAACGATTAAGATGCTAAAAGAACAAGAAGCGGAAGAAAGTGATCTGTTTGATAAAATTAGTGAAACAACAGATGATTTATTTTCCAAGTTATTTATAAGTTACCCAGCTGCTGGCTAGATGCCCGCAGCTGTTTTTTTATGAAAAGAATATATCCCTAAAGTATTGTGTAAATTAATAATTGTATATGTATACGGCATTATTGGGGTTTTTTACATTGTTACATTATTGTTGAATAATAAATGATTGCTGCTTATTTTTAAGGAGTATAATGAAAATAGGGTGATAGATAATGGAATGTAACGAAGAGGCTAATAGAATCAATGTTCCATATATTTACACTATTCTAAATATATAAACTTTAAAAAAATGATATGTTAGCGTTTTCATAACTTTTAAGTTATGCTAGAATAAGGACATAAGTTATTAATTATTACAAAAAGAAAAAAGACTTTCTTTTTTCTGTTAATTATAAGGGGGCATTTCATTATGCGTATTGGGGTACCAGCAGAAATTAAAAACAACGAAAACCGTGTGGCAATGACACCAGCAGGTGTTGTACATTTAATTCGTAACAATCACGAAGTATTCATTCAAAAGGGTGCAGGTTTAGGATCTGGTTTCACAGATGCTCAGTATGTTGAAGCGGGAGCAAAAATCGTTGATACAGCTGAAGAAGCTTGGAACATGGAAATGGTTATGAAAGTTAAGGAACCAATTGAAAGCGAATACAAACACTTCAGCGAAGGTTTGATCTTATTCACATACTTACACTTAGCTCCAGAACCAGAATTAACAAAAGCGTTAATCGAGAAGAAAGTTGTTGCGATTGCATATGAAACAGTACAATTAGAAAATCGTTCTCTACCATTACTTGCACCTATGAGTGAAGTAGCTGGTCGTATGGCTGCACAAATTGGTGCACAATTCCTTGAGAAAAACAAAGGCGGTAAAGGTATCTTACTTGCAGGTGTTCCAGGGGTTAAACGTGGTAAAGTAACAATCATCGGTGGTGGACAAGCTGGTACAAATGCTGCTAAAATTGCAGTTGGACTAGGTGCGGATGTAACAATCATCGACTTAAGTGCAGAACGTCTTCGTCAATTAGATGACATTTTCGGAAACCAAGTAAAAACTTTAATGTCTAATCCTTACAATATTGCAGAAGCTGTAAAAGAGTCTGATCTTGTAATCGGTGCAGTATTAATCCCAGGTGCAAAAGCGCCAAAACTTGTAACAGAAGAAATGATTAAATCAATGGAACCAGGTTCTGTTGTTGTAGATATCGCGATTGACCAAGGTGGTATTTTCGAAACAACTGACCGTATTACAACTCATGATAACCCAACTTACGAAAAACACGGCGTTGTTCATTATGCAGTTGCAAACATGCCAGGTGCGGTTCCACGTACATCAACTCTTGCATTAACAAACGTAACAGTACCATATGCAGTACAAATTGCTAACAAAGGCTACAAAGAAGCTTGCCTAGGCAACTCTGCATTACTAAAAGGTATTAACACATTAGATGGCTATGTAACATTCGAAGCAGTTGCAGAAGCTCACGGTGTAGAATACAAAGGTGCTAAAGAATTATTAGAAGCAGAAACAGTATCTTGCTAATAGAAGCATTATACAAAACAAAATCGAACAATATATAAACCAACATGATAAGAGCTAAGAGTGAATATCTCTTAGCTCTTCTTGGCAAAAGGGGGCATACATCGTGGCCAACCTATTTAAAAAGAAATCCGTTACGCAATTGTTAGGGGAAAGTAAAAGTAAAACTTTAACGAAAACGCTAGGGGCATTCGACCTAACAATGCTAGGGATTGGTGCGATAATCGGTACAGGAGTTCTAGTATTAACAGGATTAGTAGCAGCAAGAGATGCTGGTCCAGCAGTTATTTTTTCATTCATGATTGCAGCGATTGTTTGTGGATTTGCAGCTTTATGTTACGCAGAAGTTGCATCGACACTGCCTGTTTCAGGTAGTGTGTACACATATTCGTATGCAACAATTGGTGAGTTTGTTGCCCACTTAATGGGGTGGACACTGCTATCCGTATACGTCGTAACGACTGCGGCGGTAGCCGGAGGATGGACGGGTTATTTCCATAACCTAGTGAGTGGATTGGGACTTGAAATTCCAAAAGCATTGCTAACGATTCCAGCACAAGGTGGTATGGTAAACTTACCAGCAGTTATCGTTACGTTAGTGATAACTTGGTTATTATCACGAGGTACGAAAGAAAGTAAGCGTGTGAATAACATAATGGTATTAATTAAAATTGGTATTGTTGTTTTATTCATTGCAGTTGGTGTATTCTACGTGAAACCAGAAAACTGGATACCATTTGCACCGTACGGTTTAAGTGGAGTGTTCGCAGGGGGAGCAGCAGTATTCTTTGCTTTCTTAGGATTTGATGCATTAGCAACTTCTGCTGAAGAAGTAAAAAATCCACAACGTGATCTACCGATTGGTATTATTGCTTCGTTAGTGATTTGTACAATCATTTATGTTGTAGTTTGTCTTGTTATGACAGGTATGGTTTCTTATAAGGAATTAGATGTACCTGAAGCTATGGCATATGTGTTAGAAGTTGTAGGACAAGATAAAGTGGCTGGTGTAATTGCTATTGGAGCTGTAATCGGTATTATGGCTGTAATTTTCGCTTACATTTATGCAACAACTCGTGTATTCTTCGCAATGAGCCGTGACGGTTTATTACCAAAATCTTTCGCGAAAATTAACAAGAAGACTGAAGCACCAACATTTTCAGTTTGGTTAACAGGAATTGGTAGTGCTTTAATTGCTGGATTTATCGATTTAAAAGAATTGTCGAATTTAGCGAATATTGGAGCGTTATTAACATTCGCCATGGTTGGTGTAACTGTTATCATTCTTCGTAAAACGCATCCGAAATTACAACGTGGATTTATGGTACCACTTGTACCGATCTTACCGATTATTTCAGTTGCATGTTGTCTATTCTTAATGGTAAATTTACCATTAAAAACATGGATATACTTCGGTGTTTGGTTAGCAATCGGAGTGGTTGTATACTTTGTTTATTCGAAAAAACATAGTCATTTAAAAGACGATGGAAGTTCGCAGGATAATTTAGAACAAGCTAATTAACAGCTAATTAAAAGGGATATAAGTATAAGTAAGCCTTGTGCGTCTAGGGAACGCGCAAGGCTTTTTCTTTTGTGCAAAACGTACATCTTTTCTTGTATGAGAATGTAATGGATGCGGAAAATATGGATAGATCTTTTTTAAATGTGAACGAAATGTTCAAAAAAATGTATGAGATTTCATTGACACATATGAATAGGCGCTCATATAATAAGAGTATAAGATATATGAATGATTGTTCATATGTTCAAATGAAGAGGTGAGCTATAATGGCTGGAAATAAAGTAGAAACACCACAAGAGACATGTTCTCAAACGATAATTCATGAAGAAGTTGTTGATCAAGTAAAACAAACAATTCCAACTGATGAAAGTTTAAGTAAAGTAGCAGAATTATTTAAAGTATTAGGTGATCGTACACGTACGAGAATATTACATGCGTTATTTGAAGCTGAAATGTGTGTTTGTGATTTAGCGTATTTATTAGGAATGACACAATCATCTATTTCACATCAGCTTCGTGTGTTAAAGCAAGCAAAACTTGTAAAGAATCGTAAAGAAGGAAAGGTCGTTTATTATTCGTTAGCTGACCAGCACGTAATTCATATCTTCGAGCAAGCGTTTGAACACGTAAACGAGGAAGAATAAAAAAGAACGCGAGGAGGGAGAACGATGGCTGAAGCATTAGTGAAAAAGAAACTGATGTTAGAAGGTTTAGATTGTGCGAACTGTGCAATGAAAATTGAAAAAGGTGTTGGAAATATAGAAGGAGTAAATTCTTGCTCTGTAAATTTCGCGACAAAAACAATGGTTTTAGAAACAGCACAAAATAAAGAAAGCGAAGTTGTTACAGAAGCAAAGCAACTCGTTACAAAATTAGAACCGCATATTAAAGTACAAGAAGAAAAAAACACAAAAGTAGCAAAAGAAGTGTTTATATTAGAAGGTTTAGATTGTGCGAACTGTGCGATGAAAATTGAAAATAAAGTGAAAGAAATGCCGACCGTTTCAGAAGCAACTGTTGATTTCGTATCAAAGAAATTAAGAGTTGAAGTAGCGAATAAAAGAGAATTAGAAGCGACTGTAGCAAATATAACGAATGTTGTTCAAAAGTTAGAACCAGATGTGAAAGTTGTTCGTGAAGAAAAAGGTGGTCATGACCACGGACATAGTCACGACCATGGTGAAGCAAATGTGAAAAAGATGGTAGGACGATTAGTGGTCGGCGGAATTTTGACAGCAACTGCTGCATTAGCTGGATTACCACAAATGATAACAATTCCGTTATTCGTCCTTGCGTATTTATTAATAGGTGGAGATATTGTTTGGAGAGCGGTAAGGAACATAACTCGCGGTCAAGTTTTCGATGAGAACTTCTTAATGGCAATTGCAACACTAGGAGCTTTTGCGATTCAACAATATTCAGAAGCTGTTGCGGTAATGCTATTTTATCAGGTAGGGGAACTATTCCAAAGTATTGCTGTCAATCGTTCCCGAAAATCAATTACTTCATTAATGGATATCCGTCCTGATTATGCGAATGTGAAGGCTGGAAATGAAACGAAACAAGTATCACCAGAAGATGTACAAATCGGCGATTATATTATCGTGAAGCCTGGTGAAAAAGTACCGTTAGACGGCAAAGTAGTTGAAGGAACATCAATGGTAGATACTTCAGCATTGACTGGTGAATCTGTACCACGTGAAGTCGAAGTTGGAAATGATGTATTAAGTGGTTTTGTGAACCAAAATGGTGTATTAACAATTGAAGTTACAAAAGAATTTGGTGAATCAACTGTATCAAAAATTTTAGATTTAGTTCAAAATGCAAGCAGTAAAAAAGCGCCAACAGAAAACTTTATTACGAAGTTCGCGCGTTACTACACTCCAGTTGTAGTTATTACAGCAGCGATCATGGCGTTTATTCCACCACTTATTTTAGAAGGAGCTACATTCTCAGAATGGATTTATAGAGCTTTAGTGTTCTTAGTAATCTCTTGTCCATGTGCGTTAGTTGTATCTATACCTCTTGGATTCTTTGGAGGAATTGGTGGTGCATCTAAAAGTGGTGTGTTAATAAAAGGAAGTAACTATTTAGAAGCTTTAAATGATGTGAAATATATTGTTTTTGATAAAACGGGAACATTAACAAAAGGTGTCTTCAAAGTTACAAAAATGGAACCAAGCGAAGGCATTAAAAATGAAGAATTATTAGAGTATGCAGCATTTGCTGAAGTGTATTCTAATCATCCAATTGCACAATCGATTCGAAAGGCATATGGAAAATCAATTGATGAAAAAATAATCGATGATTATAACGAAATTTCTGGTCACGGTACAGTCGTAAAAGTACAAGGAAAAGAAATTTTTGCAGGTAATGCTAAGTTAATGAGAAAAGAAAATATTACATTTAAGCAACCAGAAACGGTAGGTACATTAGTTCACGTTGCTGTAGATGGGGAATATGCAGGTTATATCGTTATCTCTGATGAGGTAAAAGAAGATTCAAAACAAGCAATTCAAAAATTAAAAGAACTAGGTATTAAGAAGACAGTCATGCTAACTGGTGATGCAAAAGCAGTTGGTGAAGCTGTCGGTAAGGAATTAGGTTTAGATGAAGTTCACGCGGAACTATTACCGCAACAAAAAGTAGAAGAGATTGAAAAAATTGATGCGGCGAAGAGCGGAAAAGAAAAAGTTGCTTTCGTTGGTGATGGTATTAATGACACACCGGTATTAGCAAGAGCAGATGTTGGTATTGCGATGGGTGGTTTAGGATCAGATGCAGCGATTGAGGCGGCAGACATCGTTATTATGACTGATGAGCCTTCAAAAATTGCAACAGCCTTACACATCGCAAAACGTACACGACGCATTGTATGGCAGAATATCATCTTTGCATTAGGGGTAAAAGGATTAGTTTTATTACTTGGTGCTTTTGGTATCGCAACAATGTGGGAAGCTGTCTTCTCAGATGTTGGTGTGACACTACTTGCAGTGTTAAATGCAATGCGTGTACTACGAGTGAAAGATTTATAAAAAAGAGGACGCAACCTGCGTCCTCTTTTTTAGGTTATTTTGTTGAAATTGACTCAATAAAATAATAGCAAATATTATTTTGTAAATAAATAACGTAATATTAAAATTTACAAATAAAAAATATTTGTCTTATTATTTTAATATATTTTTCGCAAAGATACATATCGTATTGAAAAAACAGAGAAGGAGAAGCTTCTCTGTTTTATTTTTGTATATTTTTTTCAACTTGTTCTCGAACAGTTTGAATGTAATTCATTTTATGATCCCAACATTCTTGACTTAAATCGACAGGGTACTCTTCGGGATTTAAAGTTCGCATATATTCTTCCCAAAATAGCGCGAGACTTTGTTCATTATATTTTTGAATATCTAATATACCTGGTAGTTCATATGTTCTTTCGCCGTTAACAAAAATGTCTTTATGCAGTTCACGAGCTTCAAAGTTTGTTACAAATTTACTTATATACGTGTGAACAGGGTGAAACATTTTTAAGCGTTCTTCTTTTCCGGGTTCTTCAGAATCTAATGCAATATAATCGCCTTCGGCATGATCATTAACTCGATTGATAATGCGATAAATTCGTTTCAGTCCTGGAGTCGTAATTTTTTCAGGGTTAGATGAAATTTTAATTGTATCATTTAACTTTCCATCCGTATCTTCAATCGCAACTAGTTTATAAACAGCTCCTAATGCCGGTTGCTCAAAGGATGTAATCAATTTTGTTCCAACGCCCCATACATCAATTTTTGCTCCTTGAGATTTCAAATGCATAATTGTGTATTCATCTAAATCGCTAGAAGCAATAATTTTTGTATGTGTAAATCCAGCTTCATCTAGTAGTTTTCTTGCTTTTTTAGATAAATAAGCCATATCACCACTATCAAGGCGAATGCCATAAAAATCGATACGATCTCCAAACTCTTTTGCGACGCGAATCGCATTTGGAACACCTGATTTTAAAGTGTCGTATGTATCAACGAGAAAGACGCATTTTTTATGAGTTTCAGCGTATTTCTTAAACGCGACATATTCATCGCGATACGCTTGAACGAAAGAGTGAGCGTGTGTGCCGGCTACAGGTATCCCGAATCGTTTTCCAGCACGAACGTTACTCGTAGATGAGAAACCACCAATAAAGGCAGCACGTGTGCCCCAAAGAGCAGCGTCAAACTCGTGAGCACGTCTTGTGCCAAACTCTAAAAGTTCATCATTATTTGCAGCGTGCTTCATACGAGCAGCTTTTGTTGCAATTAATGTTTGGTAATTCACAATGTTTAACAGGGCAGTCTCAATAATTTGTGCTTCACCGAGCGGTGCATCAACACGTAATAAAGGCTCGTTATTAAATACAACTTCACCTTCTTGCATACTTCGAATGGTCCCAGTGAATTTCATATTTTGTAAATACTGAAGGAATTCTTCTTCAAATTGTAATTCTGCTAAATAAGCGATATCGCTTTCGGTAAAGCTGAAGTTTTCTATGTACTCTACAATCTTTTCAAGACCAGCAAAAACAGCATAACCGTTCTCAAATGGAAGCTTTCGAAAGTATAAATCAAACACTGAGCGGCGATTGTGAATACCATCTTTCCAATATGTATAAGCCATATTAATTTGATATAAATCTGTATGTAAGGCATAGCTATCGTCTTTATAATAAGTCATCGCGAAAACACCTCCATAATTTGGTTATAGTATACCAATTTTTCATCGCTCGTAGCAAAGAATGGATATGAAAGTATAGTCAAGAAAGAAAAAAATGAAATATTGCATATTTTTTAGAAAATTAACATTTATCAATTTATATTTCTCAAGATTTTATGTATTATTAGAGTAATGGGGGTAATGAGAATGGAGGAGGACAATGCAACAAACATTAGAAAAAATAGGCAAACAAGTCTTTTATAAACGGCTACAGCAAAAAATGACACAAGAAGAATTATGTCAGGGCATTTGTTCTGTCTCATACTTAAGTAAAATCGAAAATGGAAAGATCGAAGCATCAGAAGAGATTCTACAATTGCTCTGCACAAGGTTAGAAATTGCCGTGACGGATTTGAGAGATGTAGAAGAAGATGTGAAGGGGAAGCTGGATGAGTGGTTGAATGCACTAATCCGTTTGGAGAAGGCGCAAGTTGAGCGCATCTATAATGAATTGCAAGAGGATATGCAACACGTTTTAGATTTTGAAATTATAAATTATTATAAACTACTTAATATACGTTATTTACTGATGAAAAGGGACTTGCCGGTAATCGCAGAAGAATTAGAGCAGCTTAAGAAGGCATATAAGAAATTCTCGCCTTTTCAGAAGTTGTTGTATACGTATAGTAAAGGATTATTATGCTGTTTACAATATAAGTGGAAACAGGGATTAGGTTATTTATTAGAGACAGAAATTATGGCAAAAAATCTAGGGTATCATGAGACAGGAATTTATTATAATATCGCTCTTACTTATAGTCATTTGGAAATTCAACATCTTACGTTGCACTTTGCAAATATTGCACTAGAGGCATTTAGAAATGAGTATAAATTTCGGAACGTGATAAACTGTCAAATTCTTATTGCATTAAGTTATGCGGAACAAGGGCAATATGAAGAAGCTTTAGAAATGTATGAGAGCATACTTAGGGAATCAGAGGCTTTTGCGGATAAAGACGTTCTAATGGCTATTACTTTAAGTAATATTGGGAATATATATTATAAAAAGAAAAAATATAATCAAGCGAAAGATTATTATTTAGAGAGTTTGCAACTTCAAAAACAAATAGATTTAAATTATATAGACACATTATATGAAATGGCATTAGCTTGTATTAAATTAGAGCAGTTTGAAGAAGCGAGAGAATGGATCGATAAAGGCATTGTCGCTGCCAAACGTGAAGAGAGATTTAATACAAAACTATATTTACTGCTTATGCTTAGAAATAAGTATTTTGAAGAGGCGCGAGAGTATAAACAATTTTTGGAATTAGAAGCTATTCCGTTTTATAAATCAGCAGGTAATAAAATAGAACTGAAGAAAGTATATGTGGAGCTTGCGGAATACTTTTCAAAATCACTGAATTTTGAGCAAAGTAATCACTATTATAAGCTAGTTATTGAAATGTTAGAAAATCATAAGGAGGATGAAAAATGAAAAAAGCATTAGCTGGGATTTTAGCAGTTGCAGTAGTACTTACAATTGTCGGTGGAGTACAGTATACGAGTAAGCCAGATACTTATGGATT
Source organism: Bacillus sp. 3G2 (assembly GCF_044324725.1). Taxonomy (NCBI): domain Bacteria; kingdom Bacillati; phylum Bacillota; class Bacilli; order Caryophanales; family Bacillaceae; genus Bacillus; species Bacillus sp. 3G2. The sequence goes on from NZ_CP172246.1 coordinate 609,830, forward strand.
GGATTCTAGTGTATCACAAACTGTAAATGTATAATATTGAAAAACCCCTTTCCAACCGGAAAGGGGTTTTTCAATATTTGTTCCTCAAAAATCTACAAAACTTGAGAAAATAATTAATTGAATTTTTAGTATATTAATAGTGGAAACATAATGCTACGATAAAGCTACTCTTTTTCACAAAAATTTTTTATTAGGGGGAAGGTTATATGAAAAAGAAGAGTTTAGCATTAGTGTTAGCAACAGGAATGGCAGTTACAACGTTTGGAGGGACAGGCTCTGCATTTGCGGATTCTAAAAATGTACTCTCTACGAAGAAGTATAATGAGACGGTGCAGTCACCGGAGTTTATTTCTGGTGATTTAACTGGAGCAACTGGGAAGAAAGCGGAATCTGTTGTGTTTGATTACTTAAACGCAGCGAAAGGTGATTACAAGCTAGGGGAAAAGAGTGCGCAAGATTCTTTCAAAGTGAAACAAGTGAAGAAAGATGCTGTAACTGATTCAACAGTAGTACGTTTGCAACAGGTTTACGAAGGAGTACCTGTATGGGGGTCTACTCAAGTAGCTCACGTAAGTAAAGATGGCTCTTTAAAAGTATTGTCTGGAACGGTTGCGCCTGATTTAGACAAAAAGGACAAGCTGAAAAATAAAAATAAGATTGAAGGCGCAAAGGCAATTGAAATCGCGCAGCAAGATTTAGGTGTAACGCCGAAATATGAGGTAGAACCAAAAGCGGACTTATATGTATATCAAAACGGTGAAGAAACAACATATGCATACGTTGTAAACCTGAACTTCTTAGATCCAAGTCCAGGAAATTACTACTATTTCATTGAAGCAGACAGCGGTAAAGTGTTAAATAAATTTAATACAATTGATCATGTGACGAATGATGATAAGTCTCCAGTTAAACAAGATGCTCCTAAGCAGGATGCAAAAGCGGTTATAAAGCCTGTAACAGGAACAAATAAAGTAGGAACTGGTAAAGGTGTATTAGGAGATACGAAGTCGCTTAATACAACATTATCTGGATCATCTTACTACTTACAAGATAATACGCGCGGAGCAACGATTTTCACATATGATGCGAAAAACCGTTCAACATTACCAGGAACATTATGGGCAGATGCAGATAATGTTTTCAATGCAGCATATGATGCGGCGGCAGTAGATGCTCATTACTATGCAGGTAGAACATATGATTATTATAAAGCTACATTTAATAGAAACTCTATTAATGATGCAGGAGCTCCGTTAAAATCAACTGTGCATTATGGAAGTAAGTATAATAATGCATTCTGGAACGGCTCACAAATGGTATACGGAGATGGTGATGGTGTAACATTCACTTCATTATCTGGTGGTATTGATGTAATTGGTCACGAATTAACGCATGCGGTTACGGAAAATAGCTCGAATTTAATTTATCAAAACGAATCAGGAGCGCTAAATGAAGCAATTTCTGATATCTTTGGTACTTTAGTAGAATTCTATGATAATCGTAATCCAGATTGGGAGATTGGTGAAGACATTTACACGCCTGGAAAAGCGGGAGATGCACTTCGCTCTATGAGTGATCCAACGAAATATGGTGATCCAGACCACTACTCTAAGCGTTACACAGGTACTAGCGATAACGGTGGAGTTCATACAAACAGTGGTATTATTAACAAACAAGCGTATTTATTAGCAAATGGCGGTACGCATTCTGGTGTAACTGTAACTGGTATCGGTAAAGATAAGCTAGGTGCAATTTATTACCGTGCAAACACACAATATTTCACGCAATCTACTACATTTAGCCAAGCGCGTGCTGGTGCAGTACAAGCTGCAGCTGATTTATATGGTGCAAATTCTGCTGAAGTAGCAGCAGTTAAGCAATCATTTAGTGCTGTTGGTATAAACTAAGGCTGTAAGAGATAGCTATTAATAAAATACCTCAAAAATAAAGAAGGAGCATAGGCTCCTTCTTTATTTTTTTCTCCATTTTTTCCACAAATAATACAATCCGATACAACCTGCGATTGTTACAATCCACTTCGCTTCATTTGTACCATTCATGACATGGTATGCAGAATATACTTCAATCAATAAGGACGGTATTTTACCTATTGTACTGGCAATACTGAAGGATAGTAATGACATTTTGCCTAGAGCCGCAAATAAAGTCACGATACTGGACGGAATAAATGGAATAAAACGAAAAGATAGGACGAGTAGAAAGGCCTCTCTACCTTCTACGTAAAGAAGGCGTTCTACCTTAGGATACTTATTTACTTTATCGTGAGTGAGCTTTTGAAGGCCTAGACGATAAATATAAAACGAGATAATAGCCCCTAAGGCCTCACCTATGATCGAAATGATTGTACCGTTTACTACGCCAAAGAGCTGTATGTTAATGGCGGTCAAAAAAATACTAGGGATAAAACCTAAAAGACTGATGATGATGTTGATTAAGATACTAAGTGGAATTGCGATTGAATAATAGTCTGTTAAGAAGTTTTGAATTGTTTCAGCCATTGTTTAAAATCCTTTATCTTTTTTTGCATTACACCATATTTCTATTGTGTAGGCAAGTGCAAATTTACATAATGTAGGAAAACGTTGATGAAACACCATCTACATACCTTATAAGGGTATTGGGTATATAAAAACAGGGGTATATTTTTATGCTTTAAAAAACATCAAATAAACCTTGTATTTAAAAGGTTTATTTGATGTTTTAAGAGGTGATTTGATTCGGGAAATAATCGAAAAAATATAGGGGTATATTACAGATGAGGGCCGAAATAGTAGTTTTATGAAATTGGGGTGATAATATGGCAAAATAGGCGTGGAATTTTAAAAATGTATATGTTTTTTCTATGTGAAATTGACTTTTAGTGAAGTTACGATAATAATCATGGAAGAGGTGATATGATGAAACGAATAAGTAGTCTTTTCTTGAGTGGTTTAATGGCATTCATGCTGATCTTAAGTGGATGTGCAGGAAAAGAACAAAAAACAGAGAAACAAACAGGAAATCAATCGACATCAGTAGAAAAAATTAGTGATAATATTTTAGATGAAATGGAAGGACCACCAAAAAATGGTCATACGATTGAAAGACATGTAGGGAAATCAGAAGAGGATTTGAAGAATCGCTTGAAGACAGATAAAGTATCAGCGGCAAGTACATACTATGATAAGGAAACAGCGACGAAAGCTGTAAAAGATAGTTTGAAGCAGCATGATAAGGAAATTCAAGATTGGTTAAAAAATTCTAAAGAGGCTCGTCTCGTATTAAATACAACTCATTCATTCCCGGTTGGAAAAACGGTAATAAAGAAAAATATGAATGTAAAAGACAAGCTAGTAAAAACTGTTACTGTTTTGGCGAGAGATAAGTCAGGAGATTTAGGATATAAGATCATTACTTCTTATCCATCTGACAAATAAGAAGGGGGAGTACATATGTATACGACATTACAATACTTTCTTAAATCGTACTGTACGTTAAGTGTTCATGAAGATGAAATAGTAGGCGTGATGGAAGAGTTTATAGAGCAAGAGGATGAAGAAATTGTTTTGAAATTACGCGATGAATTATTATATATGAAGAAAAAGAATGCTTGGGAAGAGGCGTGCGTATTAGCTGCGAAGCAAGGAAATCGCATGTGGTCTTTAGAAGAAACGAAAGACCATCTTGAAACTTTTTTACTATTATTGCAAAAGAAAAAGGCGTGAGTAGATCACGCCTTTTTCTTTTTTGAAATTTGCCTGTTTATTAGCACCTCATTGTTTTGGAGCGCTTTTATATACGCTTTTTGAAATTTGTCCATTTGAGATCACTTCACCGTTTTGTGTTACTTTTTTATACGTTACCGCTGTTATTTTGTCATTAGCTCTACTAATTACTTGAGAAGAAACTTCAACATTTTTACCAGTATTGGTACCGAAAATACGAGTAGTAATACTACCTCCATTTGAAAATGCTTGAATATAAATATGATTGCCTGTATTGTTTTTAAATTTTAAATCCGGACCATAATCTGCCACTGCTGCATCTTGCCCAAGTGGTAAATAATTTACGGGCATAGAATGATTGCTTCGAGAAACAATTCCTAAATCTGCCCTTAAAGCTGCGCTATATAAAGTACTACTAACTTGGCAAACGCCTCCACCTGCACTTTGTATAACTTTACCTTCTGAAAATACTGCTGCGGATTTATAACCATGTGCAGCATCCGTTACGCCAACGCGGCCATTAAAACTAAACGTTTCATCAGGTGCGACAATAACTCCACTTAAAGTATTAGCTGACTTATTTACGTTATAGGATTGGTTGCCATTACGACCAGCCATTGGAGTTGAATATTCAGCAATTACTTCTTTAATCCCCATTTTTTGTATATCTTCTGTAGAACGCTCAGGTTTTAAGAGTGTAACTGGTAACGTAACGTCTGATGTGCCAGAAGTGATGGCCTGTTTCGTTAAATCAGTTAACTTTCCTTTATCAATTTTTTCTCCATTTTGACTTTGGCTAATATTTACTGTAGAGCCTTCAACATTTAATTCTGCATTAACAGGATTTTTTAATGTGTCATTATATTTATCCTTCATAAAGCTTTCATAGGCAGTTGTATTTAATTGAGCTGTTAATTTATAATCACGTTTTAATTGACCGTTTTCAGCCTGCTTCCGCATTTTGTAACGACTCATGGCATTTCCTTCTTGTTCTTTAAAGATTTTGTCGATAATATCTTTTTCCTTATAATTTATCCCTAAATCTTTCCATGTGTACGTTTGTTTATCATTTTGGAATATGTACGTAAGAGATTTTTGATCTAATTCAGTTACCTTTTGATTAATAATTGCTTGAATATCTTTTTTGTTTTTTCCATCGAGAGAAATACCTTCAAATGTAGTATTTGGTAATGCAGTAGTATCTAATTGATTGTTTAGTTTGGATACATATTGATATCCACCAACACCGCCTACACAAAGTAATATGCCTCCAGTAATTGCAGAACCGATCAGTATTTTACTTAGCTTCATTTATTTCCCCCCAGAAATTTTTGTATAAATATATGTATTACATTTTTTGTATAAAAATGATGAAAATAACATTATATACGTACTAGTATACTATTATTTCCACTATCTGTGTAATGTTTTTATAAAAAATGTTACACTGTTGTAATAATTGTCTCTTTTTGTCACAATATGCACGAGAAATATGTTGAAAATTATAATAAAAAGGCTGTCTAGAAAGATCTAGCAGCCTTTTTATTATAATTTTTTATGTTCATTTTTATTCGTCACACCGAGATGTTCTTGTAATGTTGTCGAAATAGTATTGACGCTTTTTTCATTTGGAACGTAATAATAAATACCACCTATATATTTATCAGTACCTTCTACTTGCATTTTGTCCATTTTCAAATTGGAATCCATTGAATTTTTGGCAATGGTCATCATATCGTCAAAAGTTAAATTTGTTTTTAAGTCTTTATCGACAGCATCGAGTAGACCACCGATTTTATTAATGGAATTAAGAGATAGTGCTTTTTCAGCAATAGCTTCTAAAACAAGCTGTTGTCGTTGACCGCGCATATAATCACTATCGATATGACGAGTTCTAGCTAGTGCTAATGCCTCTTCTCCATTTAAATGTTGACGTCCTTTTTTCAAATGAATAGCATCTGCTTCGTCTTTACTATTTTGTTCTGTGAATTCAACTGGAACATCGACAGTAATACCACCAAGGGAATCGACAATTTTAATAAATGATTTAAAGTTGAATTTTACATAGTAATCAACTGGAACATCTAAAAAGTTCTCTACGGTATCAATCGTGCTGTCTACACCACCGAATACGTGCGCGTGTGTAATTTTATCGTATTTATCACGTGATTTAATGAAGACACGTGAGTCACGTGGAATACTGACAAGTTTAACAGATTTGTCGTTTTTATTAATTGTTGCAAGTAATAGCGCATCCGTACGAGTTGCTTTTCCGTAATTCTTATCCCTAATTTCACTTTCATCAACACCCATAATAAGTACGGAAATGTTGTCAGTCATAGGTTTCACGGCTTTTTCACGTTTGTTGGATTTATCCCCGCGGCCCAGTTCAGAATAAGCATTACTTAATACAGACTTTGCTTTACTGTATATATGGAAGGAATAGCCTCCTGCTCCAAGTGCTATAATCAGTAATGGAATAAGAAGGAACCAAAGGAGGCGTTTTTTCTTTGAGCGTCCTTTTTTGGCTCGAGTATCTTTGTTCATATCGGATTTCATCATTTTTTCTCCTTTAAAGCTATCAAAGTGTATACATCTAGAAGCGTATTCAAACACATAAAAAATATTGTACGCTAAATAAAAGCGATTGTACATGTATAAAAAATAGATGTCTTGATTATTTATAAAGACATCTATTCGTTATTGTATACAAAAGATAGGGATAAGAAAATGATAAAATTTTACCTGATTACAACATAATGCTTACGATAATTGCAGATAAAATGCTAACGAGAGTAGCTCCGTATAGTAATTTAAGGCCAAATCTGGCAACGACGTTTCCTTGTTCTTCGTTTAATCCTTTTACCGCACCTGAAATAATGCCGATAGAAGAAAAGTTGGCAAAAGAAACGAGGAAAACAGAAATAATACCAACTGTACGGGGAGAAAGATTATTAGAAATTTTACTAAGGTCCATCATTGCTACAAATTCATTCGTCACAAGCTTCGTTGCCATAATGCTACCAGCTGTGACAATTTCAGAACTTGGTACACCGATAAGGAATGCAACAGGCGCAAATACGTAGCCGATTAATTGCTGGAAAGTAATGCCGAATATAATGAGGAATAGGTCATTAATACAGCTAATTAATGCGACGAATCCGATGAGCATAGCACCGACAACAATAGCTACGCGAAAGCCATCTAGAATGTATTCTCCAAGCATTTCAAAAAAGCTTTGCTTTTCGCCTTTAATTTCTAAAATATCTTCGTCATCTTTAACGTCGTAAGGATTAATGATAAGTACGATAATAAAACCACTAAATAAATTGAGAACGAGTGCGGTTACTACGTATTTAGGTTCTATCATTGTCATATAGGCACCTACGATAGACATAGATACGGTTGACATAGCAGAAGCACAAAGTGTATACAGACGGTGTTTTGGAATTTGAGCTAATTGTTTTTTTACCGTAATAAAAACTTCTGATTGGCCGACAATGGCAGAGGCGATAGCGTTGTAAGATTCTAATTTCCCAAGACCATTTATTTTACTAAGGAAGTAACCGATCCAATGAATAAAAAATGGTAGTATTTTGAAATGTTGTAGTATACCAATTAAGACAGAAATGAAGACAATTGGTAATAATACAGTAAGGAAAAATGACATTTCACCTTTATTGGCAAGACCGCCAAATACGAAGTTTATACCATCAGCAGCATACTCGAGTAGCTTTGTAAACAGACTGGAAATGACCCGAATAAGTATGAGGCCGATTTCTGTATTTAATAATAAATAAGTTAAGATCAACTGTATAATAAGCATGATGAAAATTGGTTTAAATTTAATATGTTTCTTATTGTTGCTAGCAATATAAGCAAGGAAGAAAACAACGATAAGTCCCACGAAAAAAGTAATAAATTTCATAGTAAGCCCCCTAAAAGAGATATTCTGCTATATATGTTTTTCATTTCAAGGGAGAATATGCATCTTTGGTAAAGAAAGGAATAGAGAGAGCATGAATATATGTAGAGTGCACCACGTTGCAATTATTTGTTCGAATTATGAAGCGTCAAAGGATTTTTATACTCGGATATTAGGTTTTAAAGCGATAAACGAGGTATATAGAAAGGAACGAGATTCTTATAAGTTAGATTTATGTGTAGGGGAAGAGTATCAAATTGAATTATTTTCATTTCCAAGTCCGCCTGAGCGCTCAAGTTTCCCGGAAGCGGCTGGACTTAGACATTTAGCATTTGCTGTTACAAATATAGGAGAAGCTGTGAAACATTTAAATGAATGTGGTGTAGAGACTGAATCGATACGTATGGATGAAATAACCGGAAAAAAATTCGTCTTTTTCCAGGACCCTGATGGACTACCTTTAGAATTGTATGAGGTTTGAAATTGGTGAATTTTATATAGGGTTGCTTTTGCGTAAATGAAGAAACTAAAGTGAAACTTCTTTTTTAAAGGAGGTGTAACTTTAGCTAAGAAAGCTAAAGGGTATATGTGGATATTTTAAAATTATTGATGGTAGTCATTCTTATTGCATTAACAGGTTTTTTTGTAGCTGTTGAGTTTGCAATTATTAAGGTGCGTAGCAGTCGTATTGATCAACTCGTTAGTGAAAAACGACGAGGAGCATTGGCAGCAAAAAAAGTAACTTCGAATTTAGATGAATATTTATCAGCATGTCAGTTAGGTATTACAATTACTGCTTTAGGGCTTGGGTGGTTAGGCGAGCCGACTATAAAACATTTACTCGAGCCGTTGTTTTTAAAACTACATTTATCTCCTGCAATTGCAAGTACAGTTTCGTTTATTATTGCCTTTGCAGTGATTACGTTTTTACATGTTGTCATTGGTGAACTTGCTCCGAAGACGCTCGCTATACAAAGGGCAGAGCAAGTTAGCTTATTATTATCGAAGCCAATTATTTACTTTTACCGAGTAATGTATCCGTTTATTTGGGCTTTAAATGGTTCAGCAAGGCTTGTAACAGGTTTATTCGGATTACATCCGGCTTCTGAACATGAAGTAGCTCATTCGGAGGAAGAATTACGATTGATCTTATCTGAGAGTTATGAGAGTGGAGAGATTAATCAAAGGGAATTTAAATATGTAAATAATATTTTTGAATTTGATAATAGAGTCGCAAAGGAAATTATGGTACCTCGTACGGAAGTTGTAGGTTTATATGAGGACGAATCATTTGAAACACATATTAAAATAATCGCACAAGAAAAATATACGAGGTATCCCGTATTTGGTGAAGATAAAGATGAAATTGTTGGGATGGTTAATGTAAAGGATTTATTTATTCGTTATATGGATGGTAATCGAGATGAGGAGTGCTCGATTATACCGTATACAAGGCCAGTTATTGAGGTACTAGAAAATATTCCTATACATGATTTGCTATTACAAATGCAAAGAAAACGAATTCCATTAGCTGTATTATATGATGAATATGGTGGTACAGCGGGGATTGTTACATTAGAAGATATTTTAGAAGAAATTGTTGGAGAAATCCGAGATGAATATGATGAAGACGAGCACCCGCCTATAGAGCATATAAGTGAAGGGTGTAAAATCGTAGAGGGAAAAGTGCTTATTAGTGAAGTAAATGATTTATTTGGCATACACTTAATTGCTGATGATGTAGATACAATTGGTGGCTGGATTATGGTACAAAAGCAAATTGTTGCTGAAGGAGATGTTATTGAAAAACACGGCTTTTCTTTTAAAGTTCTCGAAAAGGATATGCATCAAATTAAACGAGTGGAAATAAAGAAGGTAGAAGAATGATTTTCTATAAATTGTTATCCCGCTATTTGTGGGCAGTAAGATCCCTACCTCAAAATTCATTGAAAGCGAAGAATTTAGGCGGGGGATGAACAAAATCCCCACTGATTAAGGTTTCACTTTATAAAAAGTATATATAGAAAAATAAATGTTTGCGCTTTCAAAAGAGGTGCTATATAGTGAAGGTGGATACTGAAAAATTCTTCTGAATGATACTCGTATTTTTAGATGGCGAATTTTTTAGATAAGGATTTAGAATGAAAAGCATAGGTGATGAAAATGATAGCAACGAAGGATATACGTATAGAAAAAGATTTTTTAGGTGAAAAGGAAGTACCGAGTGTAGCTTATTATGGTGTACAAACATTACGTGCTGTTGAAAACTTCCCGATTACAGGATATCGCATTCATCCGTCACTCATTACGGCAATGGCAATTGTGAAAAAAGCGGCGGCACTTGCAAATATGGATACTGGTTACTTATCTAAAGATATTGGACATGAAATTGCAGAAGCAGCGCAAGAAATTGTTGATGGAAAATTCCATGATCAATTTATCGTGGATCCGATCCAAGGCGGTGCTGGAACTTCTATTAATATGAATACAAATGAAGTAATCGCTAATCGAGCGTTAGAACGTATGGGATATGAAAAAGGCGAGTATGCAAAGATTAGCCCAAACACGCATGTGAATATGGCTCAATCCACGAATGATGCGTTTCCAACGGGAATTCATATTGCAACTCTTATGATGTTAGAAGAACTTCTTATTACAATGGAAGAACTTCATGTTGCTTTCCGTGCAAAAGCAAAAGAGTTTGATCACGTCATTAAAATGGGACGTACACATTTACAAGATGCTGTTCCGATTCGTCTTGGACAAGAATTTGAAGCGTATAGCCGCGTGCTTGAGCGTGATATAAAAAGAATTAAACAGTCTCGCCAACATTTATATGAAGTGAACATGGGGGCGACAGCTGTTGGGACGGGATTAAATGCAAACCCTATGTACATTGAACAAGTGGTTAAACACTTGCGAACATTTAGCGGATTCCCACTTGTTGGTGCAGAGCATTTAGTTGATGCAACGCAAAACACAGACGCATACACAGAAGTATCTGCAGCATTAAAAGTATGTATGATGAATATGTCTAAAATTGCGAATGACCTTCGTATTATGGCATCTGGTCCACGTGTTGGATTGGCGGAAATTCAATTACCAGCTCGTCAACCAGGTTCATCTATTATGCCAGGGAAAGTAAATCCTGTTATGGCAGAAGTAATTAATCAAGTTGCTTTCCAAGTAATTGGTAATGATCATACAATTTGCTTAGCATCAGAAGCAGGACAATTAGAGTTAAACGTAATGGAGCCTGTACTCGTGTTTAATTTAATTCAATCTATTAGTATTATGAATAACGGATTCCGTGTATTCCGTGAATATTGTATTAAAGGAATTACAGCAAATGAAGAATTGCTGAAGCAATATGTGGAGAAGAGTGTTGGAATTATTACGGCAGTTAACCCTCATATTGGTTATGAAGCAGCATCTCGTATTGCGCGTGAAGCAATTGAAACAGGAAAATCTGTTAGGGAGTTATGTTTAGAACATGGTGTACTGACAGAAGAAGAATTGGATATTATTTTAGATCCATTCGAAATGACGCATCCTGAAATTGCTGGAGCTTCTTTACTAAAGAATAAGAAGATGTAATGTGAAAAAACACCGATCCATTTGGATCGGTGTTTTATTTTTAAAAGATATTAAATACAGAGTTTAATTGCAGTAAGCTAATAATAGCCAAGAAGATTAAACTGTATTTCATTGCTGTTTTAAATAGGGCAGATTCTTTACCAACTAGTCCAACTGCTGCACAAGCAACTGCTACAGATTGTGGTGAAACCATTTTTGCCATTGTACCACCTACTACGTTTAATGCAACAAGTGTAGAAGGAACGATGTTTAATTGATCTGCAGTTACTGCTTGAAGAGGTGCGAATAATGAACCACTTGATACTACTGACCCTGTAATGAATACGCCAATCCATCCTAAGATTGGAGAGAGAACTGGGAATGCATTACCAGTAGAAGAGAATGCAAGTCCAAGTGTAGATGACATACCAGAGTAGTTCTCTACGTAAGCTAAAGCGATAACGCTACAGATTGTATATACTGGAGCTTTTAGTTCTTTCATTGTTTCCACTACTAATTCTTTAACCATTTTACCTTTTACGCGGTACACGATAAGTGAAACGATAATCGCTAATACGATTGCAGTAGTTGTAGATGAGAATACATCAAATTTGAAAACAGCTGCGAAAGGTGTATCAGCTTTTGTAATAGGTGTAGTTTTCATAACAGCATTATGAAGACCAGGGAATTGAATGTTAAATACTAAGTTTGCTAGTGCGCCATCCGGAGCAAATAAAGCTTTAATTGGTTTTAAATTAAAGATTGTTACGAATGCAGTTAAGAATACGAATGGAGACCAAGCATATAAAATTTGATTGAATGTATGAGATACTTTTTCTTCTTGTTTTTCTTCTTTAGTAGAAGATTTTGGCTGCCAAACACGTAAGAATAATGCAAGAGAGATCATACTTACAACGGCTGCGAAAATATTAGTAAGTTCTGCACCTAAGAAGTAAGTTACAAGGAACTGAGTAACTGCGAAAGAAACACCACTTACAAGAATACCTTGCCAAGTTTCTTTAATGCCTTTAATTCCATCAACCATTGATACAAGTAAGAAAGGTAAAACAATACTAATGAAAGGTAAAATAAGAACAGTTTGACGACCGATAGTTAATGCATCTAGTTCAGTTAATTGTGCTGGTACTGTAACTGGGATACCCATAGCCCCCATAGCACCACCAGCGATGTTTGCTACTAAACAAATACCTGCTGCTTTTAATGGGTTAAAGCCCATACCTACCAGTAATGCTGCTGTAATAGCAACTGGAACACCTAGACCAGCTGCGCCTTCTAAGAAAGCACCGAAAGAATAAGCGATTAATAATACTTGTAAACGTTGGTCATTTGTAATGCTTGAAATACTATCACGAATGACATTGAATTGCTCTGTTTTAACAGTTAATTTGTAAAGGAAAATTGCTGCGATAACGATAGTACAAATTGGATAAAATCCAGATAAAACACCGAATCCGGCAGATGCTACAGCTACAGTTGCTGGCATTTTATAAACGAATATAGCAAGAATAATAGCGACAATCACACTGTAAAGGCCAGCCATGTAACTTTTCATTTTCAGTCCCATTAAACAAATGATGAAGCAGAAAATTGGAAGTGCTGCGATTAGTGCAGATAACCAAATATTGTTTAATGGGTCATAAATTTGTGTCCAAGTACTCATAATAATGACAACTCCTATCTATTTTATGTGAAGAAATTCACATTATTTGTGAAACTATTCACAATCAACTTACATGCTTAGTATATTCTCCTTCAACACTATTGTCAACGTAAAAAAGTATAATTATTCCATAATAGTGTTAAAAGAAATACTTTGTTCATAAAGTAGACAAAAAGCACACTCAAATGGATTTGAGTGCGCTTTTTGAAGTTATTTCCATATTGTTTTGTCTGTTCATATATCATTGATTCCATATGTTAGATGAAGTCTTTGCATTAAGTATATAGGATGTTGGAATAGTTGAAATTTGATAGGTGTCATATTCTGGTCCGAGTTGATCTAGTAAGAAAGAGAAAGCAAATGCATTTAATAGGAAGTTTTGAATAACAGTCTGAGCAAGTACAATACGAATTAAAACAACAATAAGTTAATTTTTAATATTATATTATTTTTTTACTTAAAATTCCTTTTAGCATAACAAAGAGGTTAAATATAACCCAAATACGTTACGATAGGTTATCAATTATAGACGGTATTTTACAATATCATTACTATACGTTGCAGTGAGGTGAAAATATAACAAAAAGCCTGATAAAACAACGTTTGCAAGCAAAGTATTTGCAGCTCGTTGTTTTGCTTTTTCGTTATATCATATAGTATAATATTCAAAATCAGCAAGGAATTTTTCCTGAGCTCTTTGCTGGTTAAGGTGGAAAAAATTTTCAGCTTTTTAGGTTGATAAAGTTATGTCGTAACAGGAAATATAAGAACAGATATATAAATAAATAAAAAGAAAATAAAAACGAAAATGAGGGGAACTTTATGAGCCAAAATCAATTCGAATGTCGTATTTCAGAAGAAGATGTACAAATGTTAAGAGCGTTAGCGCATCCGTTACGTTTACGCCTAGTAATGGAACTAATGCAACGTGGAACTTGTAATGTAACACAATTACAGGAAGTGCTAGAAATTCCACAATCAACGGTTTCGCAACATTTAACGAAATTAAAACAAAATAAAGTAGTGCGCTTTGAACGACGAGGACTAGAAGTGTATTATCAAATTCATAATGATAAAGTAAGTGAAGTTGTAAAAACATTATTTTCTTAAAATTTGAATATTATGGAAAAAGACGTGTGGGATATACGTCTTTTTTTATTTGTCAGAAAGGTAATAGGAGAGAAAATGTTAGCAGGAAAGGAAGAAAAGGCTATCCATTAAAATGCTGCTATATGGAATATATTCTAAAGGGGAAAGAAAAGATAGAAAGGAGTGTAGTAAGTAAAAGGAGGAATAGTAGTATGGATGTAAAACGTGTGAAACAAATTTTATCTTCTTCAAGTAGAATTGACGTTACATATGAGGGCGTCCCAGTATGGATTGAGAGCTGTGACGAGCAGAGTGGAGTTGCTCAAGTGTATGATGTATCTAATCCTGGAGAAAGCGTTCACGTGAACGTGACGGCTTTAGAGGAGAAGTAATAGAAAAGACGCTTCTAGTATCTAGAAGCGTCTTCTTATTTATTCCATCATATGTGCAATTTTCTTAGAGAACATAAGAAGTACTAATCCGAGTACGATTACGATAACACCGATGCTTGCGAATACTTCTAAATATCCTAAAGATTGAGTGAAAGCAGCTAATTGTCCTGCTAACAAGTTTGCGAAGCCAGTACCAGCTAACCATACACCCATTAATAATGATGCTAATTTAACAGGAGCGATTGCACTTACCATAGATAATCCGATTGGTGATAAGAATAATTCACCGATTGTATGGAACATGTAAGTGAATACAATGAATAGTAAGTTTGCTTTCATTGTAATGTTACCTTCGTCGCTACCAGTTTTTAATACAGCTAAAGTTAAAACTAAGTACCCAATCCCTAGCAAGATCATACCAAATGCCATTTTTGTTGGGATTTTTAAGTCACCATTTTTCGTTTTTGAAAGTTTAATCCATAATGCAGAAACCGGTAATGCTAGTAAGATAATGAATAGTGGGTTTACAGATTGGAACCAAGGTGTTGGAATTGTAAATCCACCAATTGTACGATCCACGAACTTATCTGTGTAAAGTGTTAAAGAACTACCAGCTTGTTCAAATCCTGCCCAGAAGAATACAACAAAACAAGTTAAAATTAAAATTGCAGTAGTACGTTTTTTCTCTTGTGTTGTTAAAGGCTTTTTCTCAATTGCTTTTGCATTTTTTTCTTTAGATTTTTTACCAACAACAGTTGTTCCGATAGACCCTAAGTAACGAGGTGCTAAGAAATTAAAGGCAAGCTGTCCAATAATCATACCGATACAAGCTGTTAAGAAACCGTATCTATAATCTGCGAAGTAACCGCAAATGAATGGAGCAATAAGAGCCCCTAAGTTAATTCCCATGTAGAAGATAGTGAAGGCACTATCACGACGAGAATCGTTTTCGCTATATAATTGACCTAATAAAGTCGAAATATTTGGTTTGAAGAATCCGTTACCAATAACTAATAATCCTAATCCTAAAAATAGTCCAGTTTTAGTGTTCATTGAAAATAGTACAAAGTTACCAATTGCCATAATGATACCACCAATAGTAATGGCATGGCGCTTCGTAATGAAATGGTCAGTTAACCAACCACCGATAATTGGTGTGAAGTATACTAACATTGTGAAAATACCGTAAATTTGAACTGCAACTGCTTTATCAAATCCTAAACCGCCGCTTACTAAGCTCGTTGTTAAATAAAGAACTAATAAGCCACGCATTCCGTAATAACTAAATCTTTCCCATGCCTCTGTAAAGAACAACAAATATAATCCTGGTGGATGTTTTTTTGGTGATTGTTGCTCTCCAGCTTTGTCTAATTTTAAAGCTGCATCCATGTTTGTTTCCCCCTAATCCTGTATAACGGATATTTATGTAATCATTTTAATTTACAAAATATTTAGAAGTCAATAGAATTATATGGAAATAGAAAGAAAATTCCTAAAAAAATTCTATTTTTCTTCAACCGTTACTGTATTTTGCCCTGAAAACGAGATGATAAGCGTTTTCAAATGTAATAATTGAATTCTAAAAGAAAATAAAATAGTGATTAATCAGAAAATTTAGATTAAAACATTTATTCTGATATAGAGAAAATATATTCTATTTACTTTTATAATATAACATATTGGGAATAAAAATACAAAATGAAATAATGTGACATTTAAGTGAATTGAAAAATAACCAGCTCCATAGAAGGGGAGCTGGTTAAGGAAATATTATTTAGCAAAGCGTTTTTCGATATCATCTAATAGTAGGTTAGCAGCCATTACACCACCAGCTGTATTCCAAATAACATCGTCAACTTTGTATGCTTTATTATTTTTCACTGCATTTAAATTTTTAAATAGAGGATCATTGATATATTCTTTTTCTAATTCAGAACCTTTTTTCTCGTTGCCTTTATCGAATGTGAAGTAGAATAATACATCGCCATCCATTGCTGAAATACGTTCTTTAGAAACGTTACGCTCTGCAAAGTCCTCTTTATTTTGATCACCAGGACGTTTAAACCCAAGTTCTTTTAAAATAACACCAGAGAATGTATCACCGTGATAAATACGAACATCACCAGGCATGAAGCGAACCATAGAGATTTCTTGATTTACTTTATCGCCTAGTTTAGCTTTTAATTCTTTCATACTTTTATCGTAATCAGCTAAAACCTTTTGACCTTCTTTTTCTTTATTTAATGCTTTTGCATAAAATTTGAAGTTATCTTTCCATTCACCACGTAGCGTTTCAGAGAACACAGTAGGTGCAATTGCTGTTAGTTGCTCGTACACTTTTTCGTGGCGCATTTTGTTACCGATAATTAAGTCTGGTTTTAAAGATGCGATTGTTTCCACGTTCACTTGCCCTTCATCACCAACAACTTTTACATCTTTCATTTTATCTTTAATATGTGGATACCATGGATCACCAGTCCAAGATTTTACAGCTCCAACTGGTTTCACACCTAGTTCAAGTAAAGCTTCAGTTCCTTCATTTGTTAAAATAACTACACGTTTTGGATTCGCAGGAACTTCTGTTTTACCCATTGCATGTTCAACCGTAATCATTTCTTTTTTCGTATCTTCTTTTGTTTCCTCTTGCGTATTTGATTTTCCACAAGCACTTAAAAGTAATGAAAAGGCTAGTAAAAATACAAATACTGTAAACGATTTCTTTCGTGTTAAATTCATTATGTACCCCCTACATACTGAGAAGTTTTTTCAATAGCAAGCATGATAATAATACTTCATGGTCCAATTGTCAATGAAAATAATTCTCAATATCGTTGACAATGAGAATTAAGTTGAAATACACTTACAACGTATCATTATACATTGAAGGGGAAACGCTGCATGTTATTAAAAACAAATCAAGCAAAATGGATTGGATTATTTGTTGGAATCATTGCGGTCATTATTTGTATTTGGGGAAGTATTATTTTCGGATATACAAATACGAGTTGGAAATTAGCGTTAGATGCTTTTTTTCATTTTAATGGTTCTAATGAACATATTATTATTCAAAATGTGCGTCTACCAAGGGCATTAATTGCAGCTAGTGTTGGTGCTAGTTTAGCCATTGCAGGTTGCCTTATGCAAACTTTAACGAAGAATCCACTTGCTTCTCCAGATTTTATTGGATTAAATTCAGGTGCTGCTTTCTTCATAGTTGTAGCAATTGTTATTTTTTCCGTGACATCATTATCAGCTTTCACATGGATTGCCTTTTTAGGGGCAGCAATTGCAGCTGTGCTTGTATTTGCTTCTAGTTCTTTAGGAAAAGAAGGGACGACGCCTCTTAAGTTAACATTAGCAGGGGTCGCAATTAGTGCGTTATTTTCATCATTAACACAAGGATTACTTGTGTTAAATGAAAAAGCGCTTGAAGAGGTATTATTTTGGCTTGCCGGATCTGTGCAAGGAAGAAAGTTAGAAATTTTACAATCTGTATTGCCGTATTTATTAGTAGGCTGGATCGCATCTCTTATGATGGCAGGGAAAGTAAATACATTAATGATGGGGGAAGACGTTGCAAAAGGACTTGGACAACGAACGATTTTAATGAAATCATTCGTACTACTTATTATTGTCCTGTTGTCTGGTGGCTCAGTTGCGGTCGCTGGTCCAATTGGATTTATTGGTATTGTTACCCCGCATTTTGCCAGATTTCTAGTTGGAGTAGATCATAGGTGGAGAGTACCGTATAGCGGGTTGTTAGGTGCAATACTATTAATCTTAGCTGATATAGCAGCAAGATATGTCATTATGCCACAAGAAGTACCAGTAGGGGTTATGACAGCATTTATCGGGGCCCCATTCTTTATTTATATTGCACGTAAGAGAGGGCTTAGCAAATGAAGAAGTATATTCCGTTTCGTATAGGAAAAGGCGGGCTCTCGTTTTTAATGTATAAACGAGCTTGTCTCGTCTTATTCAGTTTACTAGTTGTTTTAATAGGATTATTTTTTGCGAGTGCAGGTATGGGAGACATGAAAATTGCTCCTTATGATGTATGGCAAGCGATTACTGGAAATGGCGATGCGATGTCAAATATGGTTGTAAATAAATTTCGTATGCCGCGTATTTTGATTGCCATCCTTGTAGGAATCGCACTTGCTGTAGCAGGATGTATTTTACAAGGTCTCGTTCGAAATCCACTGGCTTCACCTGATATCATCGGGATTACAGGTGGTGCGAGTGTAGCTGTTGTATTGTTTTTAGCTATATTTAGTGATAAAAATAATGCGCTAACTGTAAGCATTCATTATATGCCGTTAGCAGCCTTTGCTGGGGCCACAATTGTAGCGCTTTTTGTATATTTATTCGCATGGAGAAATGATGGATTATCACCGATTAGTCTTGTTTTAATTGGTGTTGGTTTTTGGGCATTGACGAAAGCAGCAACGACTTTGTTTATGTTGTTAGCGCCAATTTATCAAGCGAGCCAAGCGAATGTATGGATTACAGGTACAGTTTACGGTTCTTCATGGCAAAACGTTATGGTACTTGCGCCGTGGGTTCTCATTTTAACGATAATATCATTTATAGCTGCTAGACATTTAAATGCTCAGGAGCTAGGGGATGATATTGCGGTAGGGCTTGGTGTTCCTTTAACGAAGTCACGCGTATTCATGTTATTACTGAGTACAGCTTTAATTGGTGGAGCAGTTGCTTTCGCCGGAGGAATTGGATTTGTCGGTTTAATGGCGCCTCATATTTCACGAAGACTAGTTGGTTCTTTATACGGTGCATTACTCCCAGTTGCGGCGATTGTTGGTGCAATTTTAGTACTTGCTGCAGATTTAATTGGGCGTACAGTTTTCACACCACTTGAAATTCCAGCAGGGGTATTTACATCAGCAATTGGTGCACCTTATTTTATTTATTTACTTTATAAAAGTCGGAATTCATAAAGGGAGATGAATATGCAAAAAGCATTGGAGACGAAACGTTTGACGCTGTCTTATGGTGAAGCAATTATTATTGATGAGCTGAATTTAGAAATTCCAAAAGGCGAAATTACAATATTTATCGGTTCTAACGGTTGCGGGAAATCAACTTTATTACGTTCACTAGCTAGATTATTAAAGCCAACAACTGGTGATATTTTGTTAGATAATCAAGCAATTCAAAGTATGCAAACGAAGCAAATCGCTCGTCAAATGGCAATTTTACCACAAGGACCGCAAGCACCAGAAGGGCTTACAGTATTGCAACTTGTAAAACAAGGACGCTATCCATATCAAACGTGGCTGAAGCAATGGTCAGAAAAAGATGAGGAAATGGTACAAAAAGCCCTTGCAGCAACAGGTATGACAGAGTTTGCTGAGCGTGATGTGCATGCTCTTTCAGGGGGACAACGTCAACGTGCTTGGATTGCAATGACGCTTGCACAAGATACCGATATTATTTTACTGGATGAGCCTACTACATATTTAGATATGACTCACCAAATTGAAGTGCTAGATTTATTATTCGAATTAAATGAAACAGAAAAAAGAACAATTGTTATGGTATTACACGATCTAAATTTAGCATGCCGTTATGCAGACAATATTGTAGCCATTCAAGATAAACAAATATATGCACAAGGTAAGCCAGAAGAAGTAGTAGATGAGAAGTTAGTACGTGATGTATTCCGAATGGAGTGTCAAATCAGTACGGACCCGTTATTTGGGACACCACTTTGTATCCCACATGGAAAAGGAAGACGTGTACGTAAAGAGGTTGCTCAAGTAATGAGATAATAAAAAAGGACGATGAGGATTCATCGTCCTTTTTATTTTCGGCAAGAGAATAAGAGGAAGAGGGGAATACGTAACCGACGTTCATATTCTTCTTCACTCTGAAAATAAGTTTGATTTGGTGTAGCTTCTTTTATGTTTGTAATCGTAAATCCGGCTTGTTGTAACAATGTAAAATATTCTTCTGTTGTACGATGATATTTAATAACTTCTTGGTCAATCCAAGGTTCAACGCGTTTTCCCATTTTAAAATAATCATCGATGAGCCAGCTCGTTCTTTTTCCGCTCGTTTGCAAGCTTTCAAATGAAGAGGTAATAACAGGGTGTTGAACGCTAAAAGTAAAGGTTCCATTTGTTTTTAAAGTTTCGTACACATTTTGAAAAATGATAGGAAGATGTTCAATATAATGTAAGGCGAGTCTAGACGTTACTAAATCAAAAGTAGCAGGAGGGTATGTGTAGTCTTTGAGGTTTAAAAAATGGACGGTCCCATTTTTATTTTCTAGTTGTTTTTTAGCTTTTTCATACATAAGTTCGGATCCTTCAATACCAGTGTAAGAGTGGCAGCCTTTTTCTAATAACTCCTCACCGAATTTAGCGTCCCCACAGCCTAAATCGAGGATTTGCTTTCCTTTCACATCACAAATGAGTTGAAAGAAGGCTGGTTTTTCAAGTGATTCATTTGGGCTATTTTCTCGGTATCTTCGTTTCATATATTGTTCAAAAAATGCTTCGTTATTATATACATCAGATTCAGTAAATGCCATGATTGAAGCCCCCCTAAATATTTTTTTTATTCTACCAAATATGAAAAGTAAATGATAGATTTCTTGTAATGAATCATATATAATCTAGAATTGTAAGCGGTTACTTTAAACTATTTTTCTATAATAAATTCTGAAAACGTGTTAAGCTAGTAGAGGGATTATTGGAACTATTAAGACAATAATTCGCTTACATGAACGATGGGAGGCTTCACAATGTCTAGTAAAACACTTGCGAAATTTTTAGAAGAAAATTTAGAGGATTTAAAATCAAAGGGGCTTTATAACGTAATTGATCCGCTTGAGAGTTCAAATGGACCGATCATTACAATTGGCGGAAAAGAATATATTAACTTATCTTCAAACAACTATCTTGGATTAGCAACAGATAGCCGTTTGCAAGAAGCAGCAATTGGTGCTATTCATAAGTACGGCGTTGGAGCAGGAGCTGTTCGTACAATTAACGGTACTTTAGATTTGCATATTAAATTAGAGGAAACAATTGCAAAGTTTAAACATACAGAAGCAGCAATTGCTTACCAATCAGGATTTAACTGTAATATGGCAGCGATTTCAGCCGTTATGGATAAAAATGATGCGATTCTTTCAGACGAATTAAACCATGCTTCTATTATTGATGGTAGTCGTCTATCAAAAGCAAAAATTATTGTTTATAAACATTCTGATATGGAAGATTTACGTCAAAAAGCAATCGCGGCGAAAGAATCAGGTCTTTACAATAAATTAATGGTAATTACAGACGGTGTCTTCTCAATGGATGGAGATGTTGCAAAACTACCAGAAATTGTTGAGATTGCAGAAGAATTAGATTTAATGACATACGTAGATGATGCACACGGTTCAGGTGTACTTGGTAAAGGCGCAGGAACTGTAAAGCACTTCGGTCTATCTGATAAAGTTGATTTCCAAATTGGTACATTATCAAAAGCAATTGGGGTAATTGGTGGATATGTAGCAGGGAAACAAAACTTAATTGACTGGTTAAAAGTTCGTTCACGTCCATTCTTATTCTCTACAGCATTAACACCAGCTGATGCAGCAGCTTGCATGAGATCAATTGAAATCTTAATGGAAAGCACAGAGTTGCACGATCGTTTATGGGAAAATGGTCGCTATTTAAAACAAGGGTTAAAAGAACTTGGCTTTAACATCGGAGAAAGTGAAACGCCAATTACACCTTGTATCATTGGTGACGAGGTATTGACACAAGAATTTAGTAAACGTCTAAATGAAGAAGGCGTTTACGCAAAATCTATCGTGTTCCCAACTGTAGCCAAAGGAACAGGACGCGTTCGTAATATGCCTACAGCAGCTCATACGAAAGAAATGTTAGATGAAGCAATTCGTAAGTATGAAAAAGTAGGGAAAGAAATGGGCATCATTTAAGTAACGACATCTTTTGAATAGCTTGCAAATGAGGAGTGGGGAAAATGAAAAAAATTCTAGTAACCGGTTCTTTAGGGCAAATTGGTTCTGAACTAGTAATGAAACTTCGTGATGTATACGGTGCATCAAATATTATTGCAACAGATATTCGTGAAACAGATAGTGAAGTAGTAACGTCCGGTCCATTTGAAACATTAGATGTAACAGATGGACAAAAACTACATGATATTGCAAAGCGTAATGAAGTAGATACAATTATTCATTTAGCAGCTTTACTTTCAGCGACAGCAGAAAAAAATCCGTTATTTGCTTGGAATTTAAATATGGGTGGACTTGTAAATGCATTAGAAGCAGCTCGTGAATTAAACTGTAAGTTTTTCACGCCAAGTTCTATCGGTGCATTCGGTCCGTCAACGCCGAAAGATAATACGCCACAAGATACAATTCAGCGTCCTACTACGATGTATGGGGTAAACAAAGTAGCAGGAGAATTACTATGTGATTATTATCATCAAAAGTTTGGCGTTGATACGCGCGGTGTACGTTTCCCAGGTTTAATTTCTTACGTAGCTCCTCCTGGAGGCGGAACAACTGACTATGCAGTTGAAATTTATTATGAGGCGATTAAAAAAGGCACATACACCTCATACATTGCAGAAGGAACATACATGGATATGATGTATATGCCAGATGCTTTACAAGCGATCATTTCATTAATGGAAGCTAATCCAAGTAAACTTGTGCATAGAAACGCGTTCAATATTACAGCAATGAGCTTTGAGCCAGAGCAAATTGCAGCATCAATTCGTAAACACATCCCGACGTTTACAATGGATTACGCTGTAGATCCTGCTCGTCAAACAATCGCTGATAGCTGGCCAAACTCTATTGATGCAACAGCAGCAATGAAAGAGTGGGGCTTTAAAGCAGAATACGATTTAGACAAAATGACAACGGACATGTTGGCTAAGTTAAAAAAAAAGCTCACAGCTGAGTTAGTGATGAATTAATAGGAAGGGTCGATTCTTAGGAATCGGCCCTTTTATTTGTATTTTAGAAATATACAAATAATTACAAGTGTGATAGAATGAGATAATTTGTGCATAAAGGGGAGAGATACAATGGAGAAATGGGAATTAGCAAAGGAAATTTACAATACGTCACGTTTAACGGGAACATTTAAACTTCGATCGGGACAAGTATCAAATCAATACTTTGATAAGTACTTATTTGAATCTAATCCAGTACTGTTATTAGAAATTGCTAAACAATTGAAAGAGTTCATTCCTCCAGAGACAGAAGTACTCGCGGGTTTAGAAATAGGAGGAATTCCAGTAGCAACAGCATTATCTTTACAAACGGGTATACCGGTTGTATTTGTAAGGAAAGAAGCGAAGAAGTACGGTACATGTAAGTTAGCTGAAGGCGTTGATATTACTGGGAAAAATGTTTGTGTTGTTGAAGATGTTATTACGACAGGCGGGCAAATATTATTAAGTACGAAAGATTTAAGGGAACTGGGTGCGAAAGTACACCATGTTCTAGGTGTTATTGAACGAACGAAAGAGGGAAGAGAAAACTTATTAGAAGATGGCTTACAGCTACATTCTTTATTTACAATGGATGAGTTAATTGAAGGAGAAAAGCAACATGCAAAGAGTTGACGTCGTATATGCACTAATACATGATGAAGAAACAGATAAAATATTAATGGTACATAATATAGAACAAAACGTTTGGTCACTGCCAGGTGGGGCTGTTGGAAAAGGTGAAATATTAGAGGAAGCACTAATAAGAGAAGTAAAAGAAGAGACAGGTTTAACTGCCGTGGCAGGTGGACTTGTTGCAATCAATGAAAAATTCTTTGAAGCATCAGGGAATCATGCAATACTTTTTACATTCCGAGCCAATGTAGTAAAAGATGAACTGATTGCGGAAGATGAAGAAGAAATTTCTGCAATAGAGTGGGTGGATCGAACGATCGCAAATGAACGATTCCCATTCTATGATGGAGGATTCGAGGCATTATTAGAAGTAGTCATTCCATACAAGTTTCAACCAGAAACAAAGTGATTGAAAGAAAAAAACAGGAGCGCAAGGCTCCTGTTTTTCTATTCAATCGTCTTCAGTAGTAACTTTTTCAATAGTGGTTTAATCTTCAAGCGTAAATCTTCAGCGTGATTTGCAACTAAGAAGTGATGGTTATAAATGTTCTTCATTAATTGATAAGTTGCTTCTTTCGCTTCGCCTTCTTCGATGAAGATTCCGATTACTTCCATACCACTTTTACGAGCAAGTTTGACAGCTTCATGCGTATCTAAAATACCGTCTTGTTGATAGTCTAGCGCAGAAGGTTCACCGTCTGTAAAGACAAGTAAGAATTTATGCTTTTCTGGTCTTTTCGCAAGCTTTTCAGAAACGATACGAATAATATATCCGTCGCGGTTATCTTCTTCTTCGCGAAGCTGCATAATTTCGGGACCAACGTTTGGTAACGTTGAGTTTTTATACGTTACAACTTCATGGATAACGTTGGGCTTATCTTCAGGTTTAGCACTAGAAGCATCTTCCCAAAACCCGCTAATAGCGTGCGGGATTTTTAAAGATTTCAACGCTTCATGGAATAGGACCACACTCTTTTTCGTTTCTTCCATTTTGTTATACATAGAACCAGAGCAGTCCACTAACAATTGGAATGCAACATCGAGTTCTTGTGATTCTTGTCCTTTTTTATAAAACATGCGCGGCTGCTTTTCAGTATAAATACGAAGGAATTTCTTACGAAGTCTTCCGTAGTATTTATCACTATTTGCATTCGTTTTATTTTCAATCGTTTTTTCGATAATTTTCTTTAATTCTTTTACATCTTTATTAACGACTGATTTGATAGCTTGGTAATCTTTTTTCTCATCGGTATTTGCTTTGCGAGCTTCTTTAAATGTATGAGAGGCACCAACGTTATACTTACCGTATGCGCCCTCGTTTTGGCTAGAAGCGTGTGAAGCTCTTGCTTCTTCTGTATCAGCGCCATCAAAATTGGATTGTGTACTCTTTTGAGAAGTACCTTGTACAGAACCAAGTGCTTGGTCGCCATCTTCTGACTCACGAGCAGTATCGCCCATCATATTTGTTTTTGTTCCGCTTTCTAATTCGAAGCGTAAAAAGTTCTCGTTTTCGTTGTTTTTATTTTCACGATGCCATGTCGAGAAACTTTCATCCATTTTGTTTTTGTTTTCATCGTCATCTATGAGCTGCGTATCATCATTTGCTAAATCTTCGACGCGACAGTTCTTTTCATCTGCAATGACAGATAAATAAAGCGGAGCATGTCCGAAATAATTATTAAGCATATCACTTTCAAGAAGCTCCTCTAAGCGATAGCGAATTTTTTCAACGATATACATAATATCTTCCGTATTACGAGCTTGGAATGTTTCATGCAAAATTGCTTCAATTTGCTCGAAATATTCATTATTAAACATTTCATATTTATCGCTCGTTAATGAAAGATAGCAGAGACAAAATAGACAATCACCGTGATAGTTACGAACACGATTGATTTCATTTTGTGAGCCGAAGTAATTGCGATACATTTCTTTTCTTCTTTTAAAAACATGCTTTGTGCCAGGGCGTAAGTTTTTTACGATTTCCTCAACACGTAAATCTTCTAATAGAACAAATAATTGTGTTAAAAACTTTTTTAAAGGTGATTCTTGTAATTCAATCGCATAAGAACGAATTAAAGTCATGTCCGAGTAATGTTTATTACCAAGTGCTTTTAAAAACACTTCGCTTTTTAATCCGATTACTGTATCTTCTTCTTTTCGATCATCCCAAAAGTGACTAATGACAACCTTTTTTTCAATTTCGTCGTAGTATGCTTTATAGCCATACTCAAGGTAGGCATCGTCTTCTTTTAGAAGAGCATACATTAAGTTTTCCATTTGTAGAAACAGCGACGCATCAATTTTTTTGTCACTAAAAATTTGTCTCATGAATTATCCCTCAAAGAAATAACTTTCTGCTAATTCACGGACAGTCATTTGTTCTGTTTCATCGTTTAATTTTGCGATAATACTACGTTCAATTGCACGCATAACAGGAATATATACACCTAAATCACATGCATCGATAATACCACGTATACTTGCTGCTTCTTCACTTACACGTCCATCACGAGCTAAAGGCATAAGGTCGCTTGCAAATGCAACGAACTTTTCAATTGTTGCAACATCATTTAATTTTGATTCAGCTAATAATAGTTCTTTTAATGTATCACCTTGAATGTAAGGAACTTCAATAATAACGAAACGGTTTTTTAGTGCTTCGTTTAGTTCACTTGTACCAACGTACCCTTCATTAATTGCCGCAATTACACGATACTCGTCATCACCGTATACAACTTCTTGTGTAAACGGGTTAGTAATCATTTTACGGTAATCTAACGCACCGTGAAGAAGTGGTAACGTTTCAGGTTTTGCCATATTGATTTCATCAATATATAGGAAATGACCGCTCTTCATTGCTTTCATAAGAGGACCGTTAACAAATGTAACTTCAGATGCGCCATCTTTTGTTTGTAGCGTGTTGTATCCTAAAATACCTTCTACATCTAGGTCAACAGAACAGTTAATGCTATGCATTGGTTTTTGGAATAAAGAAGAAAGAGTTTCCGCTAGTACTGTTTTACCACTACCAGTTGGTCCTTTTAATAGAATGTTTTTGCCAAGAAGAAGTGCTGTGATAGCATCTTCAATAATGCTGTTATCAGACGCTTTATATATTTTCTTACCAATTAAATGTGCATTTTCACCAGCTTCTTGCTTATTCTTTTCGTGAATGTTTGAGAGCTGTTGTTTTAAATCAGCATGTATATGAAATTGTTCTAACATGTATTTCCCACCTAACATTATTTTCATAAAGTAATACATCTTATGATAACTTGTTTTAATATGGTATGCAAAGAAAAGGAGAGAGGGGAAATGGAAAAGAAAAAGCAATCAATAGTACATTGATTGCTTACAGTAAAGGAGAGATGAGCCTCATAAAAGACTCTAATATTCGTTTTTTGATACTTCTTTTTTGGAAAGCGTTCCATTTAATTTCAGTGGAATGCTTAAAGTCATCTTCAAAATCACGTTTAATATCATGAACGGTTTCTGATTCATATAGTACGCTAATAAGTTCGTAATTTAATTCAAAGCTACGTACGTCCATATTTGCTGTTCCAATTGTCGCGATTTTATCATCAACGAGTACAATTTTTGCATGCATAAAACCATCTTTATAACTATAAATGGAGGCACCAGCTTTTAAAAGTGGAGTGAAGTAGGATTGTGATGCTTGATCACTAATAATACTATCACTTTTACCAGGATATAAAATGCGTACATCTATGCCTGATATTGCACTTAAACGTAATAATGTTAAGGTTTCTTGATCTGGAATAAAGTATGGTGTAGCGATCCAAATCGATTTTTTTGCAGATCCCATAACGGCTAATAATGTATTACGAATGCTTTTATCATCTGAGCTTGGTCCGCTCGCTACAATTTGCACAGCACCTTCTGCATTTGAAATTTCTTTGCCTGGGAAGTATTGTCTATTCATAAATTGATCCCAAGAATAGTTGTTTAAACCACTAGAGGCATAGAGCCAGTCCTCTAGAAAAATTGCTTGTAATTTATATAGTGCTTTTCCTTCTATTTTTAAATGACTATCACGCCAAACAGGAAATTTTTTTGAACGACCAAGATATTCATCACCGACGTTGAGCCCACCAGTAAAACCGATTTCTCCATCTACAATAACGATTTTTCGATGGTTACGATAATTGACAGTTTCAAGTAACCAAGCTGAAAAAATAGGATCAAATTCAACAATTTCAATTCCAGCTTCTTTCATAGGTTGTAAAAATCTTCTTCTTAAAGTATTACTTCCGAGTCCATCATAAAGGAATCGTACAATAACACCATCTTTTGCTTTTTTTATTAAAGCATCTCGAACTTTTGTACCAATCTCATCAGATTTATAAATATAGTATTGAATATGTATGTGATGTTTTGCTTGGTCGATAGCTTGCAAAATTTCTGAGAATGTTTGATCGCCATTTGTTAAAAGTTCTGTAGTTGTTTTATCTGCGGCAGGTCCGCCTCCAAATTTTTGAACGACTTTTGTCAAATGTGTAGAACGTTCATGTAAGGGGACTGTGAGTGATAGTTCTACTCGTCTTCCTTCTAATATTTCACGGAATAATTTTCGTTGCTCTTCTGAACGATGTAGATGTTTTTTTCTTCTCCAACGGCTACGCCCGAAAAGTGCATATAAAAGCACACCTACAACAGGGAGAAGTGCTAATACTAAAAACCATGCTAAAGTGCTTTGTGGGGATCTATTTTCAATAAAAATAACGAAAGAAATCCCTATGATTGTAAGAGACCATAATGCACCGACAAAGGTATATAGCGAGAGGATAGACGTATCTAAAAGTAAGAGTACGATAGATATAATTGTAAATACCAATAATAATTGAACGATAGGCTTCTTCATTTCTATAAAATTCCTCTAATCTTTCTTAAATATAGACTTCTAATATAAAAAGGTATAATCCGACATTCTTATTATAAAGTGTTTTGTTTTTTTTACAAAATATAGGCAGTTTCCTCATGCTTTCCGCATTTGTCCTACATACAGTATATCATTACGTCATTATCCCGCTATTTATTGGTGTAGGAAGGGCAAAACTTTTGCCCCTTATATAGGAAAGGGGATAACCATATCGTGGATTTTTAGCAGATGCATGATGAACCTTAGGATATGGTTATTCGTATTACGTGGTTTCTTCTTATTATATAGGTTACTAACAAGATCCGTACTATTCATATAATACCTATTAAGATGAGAAAATGGAAAAGGAGAGAGGAAACATGAATTATATAGAAAATAACGGATTGTATTATCGTCATAATCATGGAGGGCACCATCATAATGGTGGACATCACAATCATGGAGGACACAATCACCACGATCATCACCACCATCATGGAGGCGGATGGGGCTGGGGTGGCGGCTCATGGGGTGGTGGATTTCTCCCAGGAAGTTTTGCTGGAGGCATGTTAGGTGGACTTACAGCTGGTGCATTAACGGGTGCAGCAGGTGGAGGCTACTATCCAGCGCCGTACCCAGTAACTTATCCAGCACCATACCCAGCACCATATCCAACGCCATATCCGGGGTATCAGCAAATGCCATATCCGTATTAAACGAAAAAAAGAGGCTATCCTCTTTTTTTCGTTTAATAAAGTATTTATTTATAAAATACTTCCAAAATTAAGGTGAAAATATGTTAATATTTTGTTATTGTAATTCAAAAACATATATACTAATTTTAATTTTTATATTATTATTCGTGAATAGTTGTATAGTGTGCTCAAATTTCTATTTTGCTAGTAAAGCAAAGAGGTCAAATGTGAGCGGGATTAGTAGGAAACAGTGATTGTATGGAGATAGCTATAAAGGAATGTAAGAGAATGAATAAGGTATAATAAAGTAAGCTAATTATAACGATCAGAAACTACTATTTATAATTGAAACGGTATTATATTGCTTTTTATTACAAATAATATTATGTTATTTTAATCGGCATATTTCAAAACGTGATTTATGTAAAGGACGATTATTAGGAAATGAAATATCTCTATTTCTATGAAAAGAAACAAGTTGTGCTTTAGTCAGATAGGAAGCAAGGAGAGATGCGCATGCTAGAACAAAGAGGTCATGCATTATATGACTCTTCATTGCGAGATTTAAAGTTAGCATTAGATGAGTCTTCAATTGTTGCGATTACAGACCGAAATGGTCGTATTACATATGTAAATGATAAGTTTTGTGAAATCTCCAAATATACACGAGAAGAGTTAATAGGGAAAGATCATCGTATTTTAAATTCAGCATATCACCCGAAAACATTTTTTCAAATTCTATGGAAGCGCATTTTGAGCGGAAAAGTATGGAGAGGTGAGATTCGAAATCAAGCAAAAGATGGGACATATTATTGGGTTAAAACAACAATTGTTCCATTTTTAAATGAAAAAGGAGAGCCATACCAATTTATTGCGATCCGAAATGATATTAGTAGTAGGAAAGAAGCAGAACAGAGGTTACGGTTAAGCGAAAGTCGTTATAGGGAGCTTGCGTATCATGATGCTTTAACGAGTTTACCGAACCGATTACAGTTAATAACGACTGTAAACGAGATGATTGCAGGCAAAAAAGAATTTGGTATGATTTACTTTGATTTAGACCGTTTTAAATTAGTAAACGATACGCTAGGTCATATGATAGGCGATTTACTTTTGAGCGAAGTTGCTTCACGGTTGCATTATGTGCTAGGAGAGAAAGATGTTCTGGCTAGGCTGGGTGGCGACGAATTTGTGTTGTTAACAAAAAAACATACACAAGATGAAATGAGGCAGTTAGCGACATCTGTGTTGTCGTGTTTTCAGGCACCATTTATGCTTGAAGGTCATGAAGTATACATTTCAGCTAGTCTAGGGCTGTGTTCATATCCGCAAGATGGACAAGATGTAGAAACTCTATTGAAAAATTCGGATTTAGCTATGTATAGAGCGAAAGAGCAAGGCAGAAATGCCGCGTGTTTCTTTACAGATGAATTACGTGCGAAAATAAATCGTAGAATGAAAATTGAATTTGCTCTGCAAAAGGCAATTCGTGATGAAGAGTTAGACGTGGCACTGCAGCCTATTATTGATTTGAAAACGAAGAAATATACTGGTATTGAGGCTTTAGCACGTTGTTCGACAGAAGAAGGACCTATTTCGCCAGGCGAATTTATTCCAGTAGCTGAAGAATCTGGACTTATTATAAAATTAGGAGACTGGGTATTAGAAAAGTCATGTCGCTTGTTTAAAACATTGCCAGATTACGAAGAAGGTCTAAAGCTATCTGTGAATTTATCTATACAACAATTAATGCAAAAGCGTTTTATTTTATCTGTACGTAGTATTTTAAGGAGAACGGGATTTCCACCGAATCGTTTAATTTTAGAAATAACGGAAAGCATTGCTGTTCGTCATTTTGATTATATTATTGCTACATTACAAGAATTAAGAAATATGGGTATTTTAATTGCGTTAGATGACTTCGGAACGGGCTATTCTTCTTTATATTATTTAAAACAATTACCACTGGATATAGTAAAAATTGATCGTAACTTTATTCGTGAATTCCATTATGATCATGCACAGCCAGAGCGAACGATTGTAAAATCTGTTATTGAAATTGCCCATAGTTTAAATTTAGCAGTAGTTGCTGAAGGGGTAGAAACAGTAGAGCAAGAAAGTTTACTACAATCTATGGGTTGTGATTATGTACAAGGATTTTATTATGCGAAACCTTTATCTGTAGGAGAGTTAAAAGAAAAGTTAATTACAGATTTTGAATAAAAAAGAGAAGCCGGTAGCTTCTCTTTTTTTAATTCATTTTTTGTGAGTTTTTCATTAGTACTGGATAAAGAATAAGACCTAGTACGAACAATCCGATTCCTAAGAAGAATGTTTTTAAATCAGCCGTTCCCGTTTTGATAACCCAAATAGAGTATACAAATGCTAATGTAGTAATGATCCCATCCTTTATTCGAGAGCCAGGCATTATATCATACGTTTCTCCTGTAATAACCAATTTGAATTGGTACAGCGTAGAAACAAGGTATGGAATTAAATAAGCTAATGTTGCGACAACGATAGCGAAATTATAAGCTTCTGACACAGTACCAGAAATCGTTGAGAATAAGAAAATTTGCGTCATCACATTTGTAATAAATAATGATTTTGAAGGACTACCTTTTTTATTTGTTTTCGCGAAAAACTTAGGGAAAAGTCCATTCTTTGCTGCCTGGTAAGGTACTTCTGAACTAACAACAATCCAGCCAACTGTAGATCCAAATAAAGATACAAGTGCAAGTAAAGCCATGATATATGCACCTTTAGTACCAATTGCTAAATTTAACGCGTCTACTAATGGTTTTTGAGATTCTTTTAAAGCATCTTGTGAGAGAGCTCCCATTGTAAGTAGAGTAATTGACATGTAAATAAGAAGAGCGATAATTAATCCGAAAATGGTAGCTTTTTTTACATCACGCTGAGATTTTGCACGGTTAGAAAGCATTACTGCAGATTCAATACCGATAAATGCCCAAAGTGTTGCGATAGCAGCTGAATTGATTTGTCCACCTAACGAAATGGATTGTCCTGCTTCATTCATAAATGTTTGACCGTCTCCGAAATTAGAGGCATTGAAAATGAATAATGTGATTACAATAAACATTGTAAATCCGATAATCTTGGCAATGGTAGCAAGAAGATTCATATTTCCAGCTCGGTCAATATTTTGAGAAAGAATATATTGAATTCCCCATAACATAAGGCTACATACGAGGAAAGTTAATCCTTTTCCGAGTTCTAGTGAAAATCCGTTCGTTGAAAAGAGAATTTGCTTACTTTGTAAAACTGGAAAGAATGTTGATAAATATCCAGCAAAGGAAATAATAACAGATGCGGTTGCAGCCCAGTTCGCAGCCCAATAGCCCCATGCCATACTATATCCTGCAACTTTACCCGCTTTTTTTGAAGGGAACATTGCTTGAGCATAACTTTGTGGTCCAGCTTTTAATTCTGGTTTTCGGATTGCTAAATTTCCAAATACGAGTGCAATCATAAATACGCCAAGTCCTGTAATACTCCACGCAAGTGTAGAACCCATTGGACCCGATACGTGTGCTAAATTTGCTGGGAGCATAAATACGCCACCGCCAACCATATTTCCAATCACAAAAGCTGTTAAAATCCATAATCCCCATTTTTTCGTTTCCATTTTTGTTAACTCCTTTGTAGTAAGTTTTGCGTAAACATCATTTTTTACTAGCTTTTTGGCAATAAAAAAAGAGCCATGTAGATAAAAAATACCTACATGGCTCTTCGCCTAACGTAGGTACAACGGGAATAACCCTTGTACCTACGCGTAATTTTTCCGCTAGGTTTCAAGGGTTACGTATGATGATGATGTTTTTGTGCAAATGTAACTACAATTGTTGTATAAGTAAGCATAGTTCTTTGCTCCCTTTCTCCTCTGATTTTGAAGTTAGTATACTACATGTTTTTTTGAATGAAAAGAAAAATATAAAAATTTTTATAAAAATACGTTTTAGAGATTAAATATTTACCTGTATTTTTCCTGTACTGGAAAATAAGTGAGAGATTGGCAGAAGAGTGTAGCATGGTATAATACATATAGAATTAGAAGGTGACAAGGGGCTATTGTAGATGATGAGTAAGTATGAACAAATTTATACAGCAATCAGCAAGTCTATTGATAATAAACAATTAAAAGAGGGATGCAAAATCCCATCAGAAACCGAATTAATGAAGCAGTATGAAGCAAGCCGCGGTACTGTAAGAAAAGCTGTAGATTTATTACAAGAGCGTGGGTATGTTCAAAAAATACATGGAAAAGGTGTATTTGTTTTAAAGCGAAAAAACATTGAATTCAATTTTGGTGGTATTATAAGTTTCCAAGAAGAAAATGAACGTTTAGGACGCCATTGTATTACAGAAGTCGTGGAAATGGAGAAAGTAAAAGCAACAAAAGAGGTTGCAAAGCTATTAAATGTGAAAGAGAAAACAGAAATAGATCATATTAAACGCGTACGAAATATTGATGGAGAAAAAGTAATTTTGGATATCAATCATTTTGTATCGGAATATATTCCTGGATTAACGAGTGAAATTGCAGCGGATTCCATTTATAAATACATTGAGAAAGAACTAGATCTTCATATTAGTTACTCACAGAGGGTAATTGAAGTGCAGTCATGTACAGAGGATGATAGAAAGTATTTAGATTTAAATGGAACAGATTATGTTGTCGTTGTGAAAAACTTTACGCATTTTTATGATGGAAGTCAGTTCGAATATACAGAATCACGCCATCGTTTAGATATTTTTCATTTTTCGGATGTGGCGCGGAGGAAGTAAAGAGGTGGAACAAACTATTGTTTCATCTCTTTTTTTATAAAAAAAATACAAACTCGTATATACGAGTGTTGACTAACTTATATATACGAGTTAATATGTAATTGTAAACGGTATCAAAAAAAGAAAAGAGGGACGGGAATATGGGGAAAGACTATCGTCAAACAGCAGAGGAAGTGTTGCAGTATATTGGTGGGAAAGACAATATTGAACAAGCTGCGCACTGTGTAACGAGGCTCCGTATCGCTTTAAAAGATGAAAGTAAAATAGATAACGATAAATTGCAGTCTGTTTCATTAGTGAAGGGAGCGTTTCATAACGCTGGGGTATTTCAAATTGTAATTGGTCCAGGAGATGTGGATCGAGTATATGCGGAATTGATAACGCTTGCAGGTATGAAGGAAGCGACAGTAGCTGACGTGAAAGACTCTGGAAATCAAAAGTTAAATCCAGCTCAAAAGTTTGTAAAAGTATTTTCAGATGTATTTATGCCGATATTACCAGCAATCGTAACAGCTGGTTTACTAATGGGAATTAACAATCTATTAGGGGCAAAGGACTTATTTTTTGAAGGTAAAAATTTATTAGATGTGTATCCAAACTTAAGTGGGCTTTGGGATTTAATTAATATGATGGCGAATACAGCATTTGTATTCTTACCAGCACTTGTCGGTTGGTCAGCAACGAAGCGTTTTGGTGGTAGTCCGATATTAGGGATTGTTATGGGATTAATGCTTGTGCATCCAGCCTTATTAAACGCGTGGGACTATGGTAAGGCAGCGACTGGTTTAGATGGACAAAAGATTGAGTACTTCGATATTTTAGGACTATTTCAAATTGAAAAGGTAGGGTATCAAGGTCAAATCTTACCGGTTTTAGTAGCAGCATTTGTATTAAGTAAAGTGGAAATTTTCTTGAAGAAACATGTACCAAATGCAATTCAATTATTAGTTGTACCCATTACAACGATTGTCGTAACAGGTGTGTTAGCATTAGGAATTATTGGTCCAGTTACACGTCATATTGGAGATTTATTAACAGCTGGATTAGTAGGTGTATATGAAACAGTACCAGTAGTTGGAGCAGTATTGTTTGGAGCATTATATGCACCGCTTGTCATTACAGGTATGCATCATATGTTTATTGCTATCGACTTACAATTAATTGCACAGCACGGTGGTACATTCATTTGGCCAATGATTGCTCTTTCTAACATTGCGCAAGGTAGTGCGGCACTTGCGATGTTCTGGATTTCTAAAAATCAAAATGATAAAAGTATGGCATCTACATCAGCAATCTCAGCATATTTCGGTATTACAGAACCAGCTATGTTTGGTGTAAACTTACGAAATAAATTCCCGTTCTATGCAGCGATTATAGGATCGGCTATTGCAGCTATATTTATTACGTTAAATGGTGTATTAGCACCTGCTATCGGAATTGGCGGATTACCAGCATTTATTTCTATCATTCCGAAATCGATTCCAATGTTTATTGTCGGAATGATTATCGCAGTTGTCATCCCATTTACGTTAACGTGGTTATTTGCAAAACGAGTAAAACAGAAGTAGGAGGAAGTTGAACATGAAGGATTGGCATAAAAGTGTAGTTTATCAAATTTATCCGAAGAGCTTTAATAGCTATTACAATAAAGAAACCGGTGATATAAAAGGGGTTACAGAGAAACTAGATTATTTAAAAGAACTCGGAGTAGATTATATTTGGTTAACACCGATATACCAATCACCACAAAATGATAATGGATATGATGTAAGTGATTACTACAGTATTGATCCATCTTACGGAACGATGGAAGAGTTTGAAGAGCTTTTAGAAGAAGCAAAGGCACGTAACATTGAAATTATGCTTGATATCGTTGTAAACCATAGTTCAACGGAGCATAAGTGGTTTAAGGAAGCGGAGGAAGATAAAAATAGTCCATATCGTAATTACTACATTTGGCGTGATGAAAAAAATAATTGGCAATCTAAGTTTGGTGGGTCTGCTTGGAAATATGATGAGAAGACAGAGCAATATTTTTTACATCTATTTGATGAGACGCAAGCCGATTTAAATTGGGAAAATGAAAAACTTCGTGAAGAAGTATATGAAATGATGCGCTTTTGGCTTGATAAAGGGGTAACTGGATTCCGATTAGATGTTATTAATTTAATTTCAAAAGATCAACAGTTCTTAAATGATGACGGAAGTACGGCGACAAGCGATGGACGTAAATATTATACAGATGGTCCGCGTGTTCATGAATATTTACAAGAGATGAACCGAAGTGTTTTTGAAGGGAAAGATGTAATTACAGTTGGAGAAATGTCATCTACGACAATTGATAATTGTATTAAATATTCAAACCCTGAGCGCAATGAATTAAGTATGACGTTTAGTTTTCATCATTTAAAAGTAGATTATCCGAATGGAGACAAGTGGACGCAAGCCGATTTTGATTTTATTAAATTAAAAGAGATTATGTCTAATTGGCAAATTGAAATGCAAAAGGGCGGAGGATGGAATGCATTATTTTGGTGTAATCATGACCAGCCTCGTATTGTGTCACGCTTCGGTGATGATAGAAAGTACCGAAATGAATCTGCAAAAATGTTAGCGACAGCTATGCATATGTTGCAGGGCACACCTTACATTTATCAAGGCGAAGAAATCGGTATGACGAATCCTAAATTCGAGTCCATTGAGCAATATCGTGATGTAGAATCGTTAAATATATACGATATAAAGCGAGAAGAAGGATTATCAAAAGAAGAGATTATCGGGATTTTAAAACAAAAATCTCGTGATAACTCCCGTACTCCGATGCAGTGGAATGAAAAGATAAACAGTGGTTTTACAACAAGTACACCTTGGATTTCAGTGGCAGAAAACTTTACAGAAATAAACGTAGAGAAGGCATTAGAAGATAAGGAATCTGTATTTTATCATTATAAAAAGTTAATAGAACTTAGAAAAACGTATGATGTTATTACAGAAGGAGAATATGCTATTTTAGATGAAAATCATCCTAAGATTTGGGCATACACACGTACTGTAAATGATGAAATATTACTTGTTATCAATAACTTCTATGGAGAAGAAATAACATACGCTGTATCAGCACATGTTCAATTAGATGGAATGAAACAAGAAATACTACTGTCGAATTATAAAGGTTCCAGCAAGGATATTACAAACCTTAACTTAAGACCATATGAATCAATCGTATATCGTTATACGAAATAGAAAGGTTGTATGCCCGCGTGGCATACAACCTTTTATTTTAAGACACCGCTATACAAAATGCTGACTTCTACTTCTGGTTTGAATTTTACTTTTGCATAATCTTTATTCCAATTTTTTTTCTTCCATAAGTCAGGATGATAAGCAATGAGATGTCTACCAATTCCGAAAGCATCACAATTTGCTTTTTGTAGTTTGTTTGTTATTCTTTTCGCTTCTTTCGTAAGTTGTTTTGATAGTTCCTTATTTAGTTTTTTTCTGGCTTCCATTTTATAAATATTATCTCTTGGGGCTTCAAGTGCTATTACTTTTAGTTGGAGCTTAATATGAGCATAAACATTTCCTTTTTTATCTGTTGTTATTTTTAAGTCGCGTTTTAACTTTCGATTGCTAATTTCCATTGTTAAATAATCAGATGTTTTCTCTGATTCTTCGTTAGTAAGTTTTTGGGTTATACGGGCGCTTGTTCCCATTTTTCCGGTTAATAATACGAATAAAACAGATTGTTTCAAAGGTAA
The DNA here is from genome assembly GCF_044324725.1 of Bacillus sp. 3G2. Taxonomy (NCBI): domain Bacteria; kingdom Bacillati; phylum Bacillota; class Bacilli; order Caryophanales; family Bacillaceae; genus Bacillus; species Bacillus sp. 3G2. Next base: position 647,986 of record NZ_CP172246.1, read on the forward strand.
ATGCCCAGTTAATTTATCATTGTTAAATAAAGCTAACCCGTTTGTAATTACTTCTTTTCCTTTTATTTTTATAGAAGGGAGGGTAAAGTCTTTACCGGGATCTAACATTTTTGTAGCAGCTGTTTCTAAAGTTTCTTTTGGAAATACACTCATATCTTCTAAACTTTTTACTTTTTTCTTTAGAAAATCTCCAATTAGTAAATTTCCTACTTTCTTTTTTTCTAGTATCTCGGATGTTTCACCATTTACTGCAATAAGTTTTACTAAAGCAGTTGGGTTTGTTGGGTCCCGAAAGCTGACATCTAAATAGGGTAGTATACCTTTTTTTAGAATTTTGGTTCCTAGTAATTGAACACCATATTTAAAATAGCGAATATTTCCAGTTACATTTTTTTTTAGGGCATCGCTTGTATCCCTTATGTTATGCCCGGTTGCTGAATGTATTTCATTCTCGAATGAAGATTGCTCTCCGCTTGAGCTTTTTACGAGTTCAAGCGTTTGCTGAAGCTTATTCTCTTCCGTAATATCATATCCAATACTATAAGCTAATCTAGCTTCTCTTAATGGTTCTTGATCCCAACAGCCAGAAAGGAGGCAACTAGTACATAATATAAAAAGTAGTCTAACTCTTTTTTTGAACATACTGTTCTCCTTTCTTCTTTCTTATTACTGAATAAAGTAGAAATAAAAGAGGGAGAACAACGATAAAAATATAGGTGAACTTATCAGTGAAAGTTGAAATTACTTTTAATTCTTCAGGTGTATCTATAAATAAAGCTACACTAAAAGCAATAATACCAACGATTGGAACAGCCTTTTTATGATTAGCAAGGTTGAATATATGTCCAATTCCTATAGAAGCGGCACAGTAATAACTAGCAATAGAAGCTACAACAGTTATCATCCAAATTGGTATGAATAATAAATCAGTTCGGTCTATAATCCCGATATGTAAGGAGCGTAATAAGTAAGCAACTGGTTCTGGAATAAGCTCAACTTGTTTTGGACTAAATACGATAAAACAAATCCAAACAGTAAAAGTATAAAAAAGTGTTACAAATCCATTAGCGATAGAAATGGCCTTCAGTTTTGCGACAGAACTCCCGTTTACTTTTGGAAAGGCAATAAGAATAATTTCAAAACCATACATAGCTGTAATTGTTTCTTTCGATGCTTGAATAATATTCCACCATCCAGCCTCTGTAATGGGAAAAATATAAGAAAAATCAGCCCGGGAAAGCCCTAGGGCAATTAAAAGTGCCATAGGTAAAATGAGAATAGAGGCCATGACATAAAATCGTACGATGACTTTAAACGTATTATAAGCTACATAACAACAAGCTATTGTAAATAGCATGAGAATGGCAGACCAAGGAGTGGCCTGTAAAATCCAAACTTTAATGACGTTACAAGCGCTTAACATAACCGTCATACCGATAAGAGTGAAATAAAAAACATAAGCAAAACCTAATAGTTTGCCAAATCTATTACCAAATAGCATACAAACACTTTCATACATATCTGCATCAGGAAATCGTTTTAAGAAAAGCCACATAAGTAAAATAATAAGCTGAATTGCAAGTCCAGCGATGAGCGCAGAAATCCATCCACCACCTTTTGCTATTGGGTGAAGACGGTTTGGGAGAGAAAGTATACCCACTCCGATTTGGCATTGGATAACGAAAAAGGTAAATTGAACTAGCGAAATTTTACTTTGCGTGTTTGTCACCGTCCTCATCCTCTCTCGTTACATGTTGGCGCTGCATTTTTTTCGGTTTTGGATCATGAGGTCTTTCCCAAAATGACCAAATTGGTAGTCTTACGAAAGAATCTTTCATATCTTTAATCCGCATCGGGGCAACAGGAGAAAGATATGGTGTATGAAAAGAATGAAGCTGACATAAGTGAACGAAAGTTATAATTAGACCGAATGATATCCCTACATATCCGAATATGGCAGCAAGAATCATTAATGGAAAACGAAGAATTCGAACTGCTGAACTCATATCGTTTGATGGGACTAGAAAAGATGAGATTGCAGTTAAAGCTACAACGATAATCATTGTGTAAGAAACGAGTCCAGCTTTTACAATCGCATCCCCAATTACTAAACCACCTACAATACCGATCGTTTGTCCAACACGGCTCGGCAGGCGAATACCAGCTTCCCGTAATAACTCGAAAATTAACTCCATTAAGAGCGCTTCAAAAATAGGAGGAAGCGGTACTTTCTCTAATGAAGCTTTAATGGTATACACAAGTTCGAGCGGCAACACATCAGGATGAAAAGCGACAGTTGCAATATATAAAGCTGGTAAGAGAAAGGCAATTAAAAAACTTACTAAGCGAATCATTCGGACGAAAGAACCGACAATCCAGCGGTTATTATAGTCATCTGGTGATTGATAGAAAGCGAATAATGTAACAGGTACGATGAGCGCTGTTGGATCTCCGTCAGATAAAATAGCAACTCGTCCTTCCATTAAATTTGCTGCGACTCTATCTGGACGTTCTGTATTTAATTGCTGCGGGAAGGGTGAGAAAGACGTATCCTCTATAAATTCTTGTATGTATCCTGGAGGCATAAGTGCGTCCGTTTTAATCGTTTCTAACCTTCTTTTTACTTCTGTAACGAGATCGTCATTCGCTATATTTTGCATATAAGCAATTGCCACTTTCGTGTGCATTTCTTCACCAAGTGTGAAATATTTAACGACGACATTTGGACTTTTTATGAGTTTACGAATAGAAGCTAAATTGGTTGCTAAATCTTCTACAAAACCAGTATGCGCTCCACGTACAATACCTTCATTATCAGGTTCTGTTATATCTCTCTTTAAAGATAAAGCCGTTTCGAAAATACAAAAACTGTCGACATGTTCATGAAAATATAAGGATTTTCCTTGTAATAAAAGCTGTACCCCATAATTCAAATTCGTTTCTTTTTTCATATTTAACGTGGAAAAAGCTTTCTCTAAAGATAAATCAGACCGCGTTAATAATGGCTCAAGAGCTAATTGATGAATTAAATTTGGATCTGATAAAGATTCGATATATAAGATCGTTCCTTTTCCGTTTTGAAAAGGGAGATCTAATTTTTTTATATCATCAGAATGGAAAAGTTTATTTTCAATGTAATTAATGTTCTCCGGAAGTGATGGAAACATATGCTTTTTGTTATTATCTTGTTGTGAACTTTTTTGTTCGGTCATAATTTCCACCTCTTTTAAAGTGTAATTGTTTCTGTTAATTTTTGTCGTTTGTGAGAAATTTATGCTTGAATTATTTTTTTAAAAAAGGGAGTTGAAAGTTACGTTACGTCACCTTTTATACTATAGAAAATAGGATATAGGGGATGAGATAGATGACTTTAAGGAATATGTGGGGGATGGAAAGAAATCTTATATTTATTTGTGTTTGTATTCATTATTGTTCCAGTAACAGTTGAATCTCTTTTTTATGAGTATGCTTTAAAAATAATAGGTAACTCATTATATGCTGGAGTATTAATGGGACTTATAATGGCAGTGATATTTACTACTGTAGTTTATCTTTTTTGTATAAAAAGATATAAACTCTCGTGGAAAGATATCGGAATTCGGAAGCTTTCATGGAAAGATTTCTTATGGACAGTTGGAGCGGTTATTCTCTTAATTGGGGTTAGTATTGCTGTATTAGTGATAATGGAGAAAATGGGTATTTCTTTTGCAAACAGTAAGACGGAGACAGTTAAAAATGATAAATCAATCTATTCGTTCTGTATCGCGGTAATTGGAGCAGCGGTTATATCACCAATCTATGAAGAGATTTTATATCGAGGTGTTTTTTATACATTTTTTCGTGATAGATATGGTATATGGGGCGGTATGTTTATAAGTTCCATAATATTTACCGTTGTCCATATTCCTACATATAACACATTGCCGGTTAATTTTTTGAGTGGGGTAGTATTTGCATGGTTATATGAGAAAACAAATTCTATTTTATCAGCTATGATTGCCCACGCACTATTCAATTTCATAGCAGTACTTCTCACATTTGTGTCGAATTAAGAAGATATATAGGAGGGATATAGATGGAAATAGCTGTAGAACGAGTTTTTACAAGAGAGATTTTAGCAGGGGCAGCAAAGGTATTTCATGTAACTGTGGAAGAAAAACCACTTGGAGACTTTGAAAATTATATTTTTAAGGCGAAGGGTGATAGTAGTGCAGAGTACGTATTACGTTTAACCCACTCTTCTCACCGTTCCAAAAAAGAGGTAGAGGCTGAACTAGATTTTTTACGATATGTTGCGGAGAAAGGAGCAAAGGTAGCAGGACCTCTTTATTCACCTTCTCAAAATCTTGTAGAAGAAATCGGGGCAGAGGATGGAACTTTCTTTTTCGCTTCCTTATTTACATATGCAAAAGGTGAGCAAGTAAAAGGAGAAGAATCGCCTTATTGGGGAGATGTTTATTTTGAAGCATGGGGAAAAGCGATTGGACAACTGCACCGCCTAACAATGAACTATCCTAAAACAGACTATCGTGATACGTGGGAAGAAGACGAAAGTGGGATTGTGAATGAATTAGAAGATGATCAAGTGCAAAAGATTGCAGCGGTATTAATGGATGAAATAAAGGCTCTGCCAATTGAAAGGGAAACGTTCGGTCTTATGCACGGTGATATCCATCCCGGTAATTTTCATTATGATGGAAAAGAGCTAACAATCTTTGATTTTGATGATGCGGCTTATAATTACTTTATACATGATTTAGCGATGGTTCTCTATTACTCTGTTTTATTTACACCGTGGACAGTGGAAGAGAAGACTGATTTTGCTCGTAAACAGCTACAAGTGTTAAGAAAAGGGTACGAATATGAACATCAGCTGGCGGATAGTTGGTATGAATCGTTACCGCTATTTTTACGCTTACGCGATATAGGTTTATATGGCACGCTGCAAAAGAAGTTTAAGGGGAAAGATATGCCAGATAACTTCCGGGAATTATGTGGAGAATTATATGAAAGAATTATAAGCAAAGAAGCGATTGTGAATATATAATACATTTTGTTCAAAACAAAGTATATAAAATAAATATATACTTTGTTTTTTTATACAAAAATATGTTTGTTTTATTAAAATAATATTGTTATAGATTCGGTATACACTTATAATTTTATATATATTCAGAATATTCTTTATAAAGAAGGAGGGGGAATATTGGAAGCTATCGTAAATTGGATAAATAATATTGTTTGGAGTCCAGCACTTGTTTATTTATGTTTAGGAGTAGGGTTATATTTTTCCATTCGAACGAGGTTTTTACAAGTAAGGCATGTAGGGGAAATGGTGAAGCTGACATTTCAAGGAGAAAAATCAGAGGCTGGTGTTTCTTCATTCCAAGCGTTAGCACTTTCGTTATCAGGACGCGTTGGGACAGGGAATATAGCTGGGGTAGCAACAGCGGTTGCATTCGGTGGACCAGGAGCTGTATTTTGGATGTGGGCAGTAGCCTTTTTAGGAGCAGGATCAGCTTATGTAGAATCAACACTCGCGCAAATATATAAGACGAAACATCAAGGACAGTTTCGTGGTGGACCTGCTTATTACATTGAAAAAGGTTTAGGTGTGAAATGGTATGCATTAGTATTCGTTGCAGCGACAATTATTGCAACGGGGCTCTTATTGCCAGGTGTGCAAGCAAATAGTATTGCCGTAAGTTTAGAAACCGCTTTTGGAATTAACACTACCGTATCAGGGGCTTTATTAGTAGTTGTATTAGCTATTATCATCTTCGGTGGCGTAAAGCGAATCGTTAACGTTGCACAGGTTGTCGTACCGTTTATGGCAGTTGGTTATATTTTAGTAGCTTGCGTTATTGTTGCTATGAATATTGAAAAATTGCCAGAAGCATTTATGTTAATTATAAGAAGTGCTTTTGCATTAGAAGCGGCTTTCGGTGGTATTATCGGTTTAGCAATTTCTTGGGGAGTAAAACGTGGTATTTATTCCAACGAAGCAGGACAAGGGACTGGACCACATGCAGCAGCTGCTGCGGAAGTATCACATCCAGCTAAACAAGGTTTAGTGCAAGCATTTTCCGTTTACATTGATACATTATTTGTTTGTTCAGCAACAGCATTTATGATGATTATTACAGGCATGTATAACGTATTTGATGCAAGCGGAAAAAACTTTATCGTAAATAAATTAAATGGTGCTCAGCCAGGACCAGGATATACACAGGCAGCGGTAGAATCTGTTTTTCCTGGATTTGGAAACGGTTTCGTTGCCATCTCACTGCTATTCTTTGCATTTACAACAATTATGGCGTATTACTACATTGCAGAAACGAATATCGCGTACTTAAATCGTGATAAAGACCGCCCTTGGATGTCTATGGTACTAAAGTTTGTATTTTTAGGAGCTGTATTCTACGGCTGTATCAAAACAGCAGCAACGGCTTGGGCTTTAGGTGACATCGGTGTAGGAATTATGGCATGGGTAAATATCATTGCGATTTTACTATTACAAAAACCTGCATTAGTCGCATTAAAAGATTATGAAAAGCAGAAAAAAGAAGGAAAAGATCCAGTATTCGATCCAGGGCCATTAGGCATTAAAAATGCTGATTTCTGGGAGCATGAATACGGGAAAGATAAGAAAGAAGAAGTATCTTAATCGAATAGAAATGAAGGAGCAAAGGGAAAATCCCTTTGCTTTTTTTATGGCCAAAATGAGGCAGGCAGTTATTTTTTTGCCTATTTTTGAATATAAAAAGAATGTACATGCTTTGTTAGGGGAAGGGGGGGAGTATGTTGATAGAGTTTCGTAATGTAAATAAATATTATGGTACCTTTCAAGTTTTAAAAGATATTAATGTACAAGTGAAAAAAGGTGAAGTGGTAGTAGTTGTTGGGCCGTCCGGATCAGGAAAAAGTACGTTGCTACGGTGTATAAATCAGTTAGAGACAATTACAGATGGAGCGTTGATTGTACAAGGTACGGAGGTACACAATGCAAAAACAGATATGAATGAATTACGCCGAAATATTGGAATGGTCTTTCAACATTTTTATTTATATCCACATAAAACGGTTCTTCAAAATATTACACTAGCACCGATTAAAGTAAATAAAGTTTCAAAAGAAGAAGCTGAGAAAACAGCGATGTTTTATTTAGAGAAGGTAGGAATCCCGGAGAAGGCTAGTGTATACCCACATCAACTATCTGGAGGACAACAGCAAAGGGTAGCAATTGCTAGGGGGCTCGCAATGCAGCCGGAAATTATGCTATTTGATGAGCCTACGTCTGCCCTTGATCCAGAGATGATCGGAGAAGTACTTGATGTTATGAAAACGCTAGCTAATGAAGGGATGACGATGGTCGTTGTTACGCATGAAATGGGATTTGCGCGAGAAGTAGCAGATCGGATCTTATTTATGGATGATGGCAAGATCATTGAGGATACAACACCGGCGCAATTTTTTGCAAGTCCTGAACAAGAAAGGGCGCGTCTGTTTTTAAGAAGAGTGTTAAATCATTAAAGGAGGAATTTCATGCTTAAAATGAAAAAGTTGTTTACGTTGATCGTATTTTCATGTTTATTCGTACTTGTCGTTGCTGGCTGCGGAAGTAAAAAAGATGAGGCGAAAGAAACGAATACGAAGCAAGGCGGGGCTGTGGAGCAAATTAAAAAGCGCGGGAAGTTAGTAGTTGGAGTAAAGAATGATACGAACTTATTTGGCTTGAAAAACCCTTCAACAGGGCAAGTAGAAGGATTTGATGTCGATATCGCAAAGGCGCTTGCGAAAAAAATCCTTGGAGATGAAAAGAAACTAGAATTAAAAGAAGTAACGTCTAAAACGCGTATTCCACTACTGAAAAACGGTGATATTGATGCAATTATCGCAACAATGACAATTACGGAAGAACGTAAAAAGGAAGTAGATTTTTCAGATGTATATTTTAAAGCAGGGCAATCGTTACTTGTAAAAAAAGGAAGCGATATTAAAAGTATTGATGATGTGAAAAAGGGTGTGAAAGTGTTAGCTGTAAAAGGTTCAACGTCTACAAATAATATTCGTCAAAAGTCACCGGAAGCGACCGTATTAGAATTTGAAAATTATAGTGAGGCATTTACGGCGTTAAAAGCAGGAAAAGGGGATGTTTTAACGACAGATAACGCAATTCTTTACGGCATGGCGAAACAAGATTCAAATTATGAAGTTGTAGGGAAAATTTTCACGGATGAGCCGTACGGAATTGCAGTACAAAAAGGTGCAGACGATTTAACGAAAGAGATTAATAGTTTACTAAAAGATATGAATGCAAACGGAGAATACGATAAATTGTATGAAAAATGGATTGGGCAAAAACAAGAGAAGTAAAGTGAGAGTTTCATGAATGGAGCTTTATTCTCATCGATAAATAGGAAGAGGATGAGGGATACTCATCCTCTTCTTGTAAAGAAAGAGGGGAGAATATGTGCCTGATTTTTCTATATTAACGAATAACATTGATATGTATGTAGAAGGCTTTAAATATACAGTGATGTCTAGTGTAATTGCATTAATAGGAAGCTTTATTTTGGGAGTAATTTTGGCTGTAATGCGTATTGCACCTATTCGTATTTTAAATTGGATAGGATCAGCTTTTGTGGAGTTTGTAAGAAATATTCCACTCGTATTAATTGCATTTATATTTTATTTCGCTTTACCTGTAATAGGAATCACTTTAAATGGTTTTGTAGCAGGGACAGTTACGCTTACAGTATATACGGCAGCGTTTATTGCGGAAGTTATTCGCGCTGGTATTCTATCAGTCGCGAAAGGTCAGATGGAAGCAGCACGTTCCTCAGGATTGACTTATACGCAAGCAATGTACCATGTTGTTTTACCTCAAGCGATGAAAATCGTAATTCCTCCTTTAGGAAATCAATTTCTCAATTTAGTAAAAAACTCTTCCATACTCGGAATTATCGCTGGTACGGATTTGATGTATCAAGGAGATTTAATTTCAACGAAGACGTTTGTTACGTTCGACGTCTATATATTTGTAGGGATGTTTTATTTAATATTAACAATTCCGCTCAGTATGCTAGTGCGTTATTTAGAAAAACGCTTAGCAAAGGAGGCGGTGTAAATGGATTTTAAGGGAGCAATAACAGGTGATCATATTCTGTTTTTATTAAAAGGATTACTTATAACGTTAGAGGTAGCTCTCGTAGCAATTGTACTTAGCTTTATTATTGGTAGTGTAATAGGGATATTGCGCTATATGAAAATTCCTGTAGTCTCACAAGTATTAGGAATTATCGTTGAAGTGATTCGAAACTTACCACTACTTTTAATTATATTTTTCACGTATTTTGCACTTCCAGAAGTAGGATTGAAATTAGAAATTATAACAGCTGTAATTGTTGCTTTAACAGTATTTGAAGCAGCAATGATATCTGAAATTGTTCGAAGTGGTCTATTATCGATTGAAAAAGGGCAAATTGAGGCCGCAAGATCTTCAGGATTAACGTATGTTCAAGCGCTTTGGCATATTATTTTGCCACAAGCATTAAGGAGAATGGTCCCGCCACTTGTCAGTCAGTTTATTTCATTGCTGAAAGATACATCATTAGCAGTTGGTATATCACTGCCAGAGCTTATGCATAATGCTCAAATTATTAGCGGACAGAATGTAAATTATATGATTCCAACGTTTATAGTAGTAGCTTGTATGTACTTTATCGTAAATTATAGTTTATCAATTTTATCGAGAAGATTAGAACTCCGTTAACCTTTACAATATATGTAAAGGTTTTTCCTTGTTTAACCTTATTTTCCTCTAATTAGAATCTAATTCTCGCGATAATTCGATTTTTATATTATTTTATCAGAAAAGTTTTAATTTTATATAGAAATTGTAACCGCTTTCGTGTATATTTTTATTATCAGAAAATTTTAACAAGATATAGGGGTATCGGTAGGGGGAGGATTTAGATGCAGCAACCAACAAATGAGAAATTACATCGTACGATGAAGAGTAGACATTTATTTATGATCGCATTAGGTGGTGTAATCGGAACTGGTTTTTTCTTAGGTTCAGGTTACACCATTAATCAGGCTGGACCAGGGGGAGCCATCCTTTCATATTTAGTAGGCGGATTTATTATGTATTTAACAATGCTTTGTCTTGGAGAGTTAACGGTAGCAATGCCAGTTTCAGGCTCTTTCCAAAAGTATGCGACGAAGTTTATTGGACCAGGAACGGGCTTTATGATCGGCTGGTTATATTGGCTTGGCTGGGCAGTAACAGTAGGACTAGAATTAACGTCAATCGGTTTAATGATGAAAAGATGGTTTCCGAATGTTGATGTTTGGGTATGGTGTCTTGTATTCGGCGTTATTCTATATGCTTCAAACGCTATCTCAGCGAAGAGTTATGCTGAATTAGAGTTTTGGTTCTCTAGTATTAAAGTAGTTACAATTCTTGCATTTGTTGTTCTCGGTGGTAGTGCATTATTAGGGTTTATATCATATGACGGAAAAGAAGCAGCACCTCTTTTCTCTAACTTTGTAAGCGATGGTGGATTATTCCCGAATGGACTAGCTGCTGTATTACTTACAATGATTACAGTTAACTTCTCGTTCCAAGGAACAGAATTAATCGGGATTGCAGCGGGAGAAAGTGAAAATCCAGAAAAAACAATTCCACGTGCGATTCGTAATACAGTATGGCGTATTATGTTATTCTTCATTTTAACAATGACAATTTTAGTCGGATTAATTTCTTGGAAAGAAGCTGGCGTAATTGAAAGTCCATTTGTAGTTGTATTTGATAAAATTGGTATTCCGTACGCAGCTGATATTATGAACTTTGTTATTATTACAGCGTTACTATCTGTAGCGAATTCAGGATTATATGCGGCAACTCGTATATTATGGTCACTTGCAAATGAAGGAATGGCACCAACTTCTTTCAAGAAAGTAAATAAACGAGGTATTCCAATTACAGCATTAGTTGTAACGATTGCGGTAGCTGGCCTTTCTTTATTCACAAGTTTCCTTGCAGAAGATACAGTATACATGTACTTATTATCTATAGCTGGTTTATCAGCTGTATCAAGTTGGATTATTATTGCTCTATCGCAACTTCGCTTTAGAAGTCAATATATAAAAGGCGGAGGAAAGTTAGAGGACTTAAAATATAAAACACCGTTATATCCGATTGTTCCTATTTTAGCTTTAATTACAAATAGTATCGTTGTTATTAGTTTAGCGTTTATTCCGGAACAAAGAATGGCGTTATATTGTGGTATTCCATTTATCATTTTCTGCTATATATATTATTATATGAGTAAGAAACGGAAGAAACCGATGAAAGTGGAGATGGAAAATACAAATGAAACTAACAATCAAACACGATGATATAGAAGCAGGTTTATCGTATGGTCCATTAGCAATTGGAAAAGAAAATGGGTATTCACCGTTACAATTACTCATTTCTTCTATCGCAGGATGCAGTGCAATTGTCTTTCGAACAATTTTAGAAAAGAAACGTATTACATACGATACGTTTACAATTGAGACTGAAATTGGTAGAAGTGAAGCTTTATCAAAACCAGTTGAAAGTGTTCATTTGCACTATAAAATTAAAGCACAAAACATTACAGAAGAGCAGTTGGACAAGGCACTGCAACTGGCAGTGAAAAATTGTACGATTGTTCAATCTGTAAAAGATAGTATCAAGGTTACGGAAACAATTGAACTAATAAAATGAAACATAAAAACGTGAGAATACGGCTCTCACGTTTTTATGTTTTTAACAGAGGGTGAAGTATTATGGACTGTTTAGGCTGTAAATTAGCAAACGAAGAGGAAAAAATATATAAAGTATATGAAGATGAGTATGTAACATGCCTTTTAGATCATGAACCTTTCTATCCAGGACATACTTTAATTGTGCCAAAGCAGCATGTTGTAGAAGTGGACGAATTAGATGATGTTGTAGCAAAAGCAATTATGGATGCTTCTAAGCTTATTGCAAAAGTGATTAAGCTATTATATAAACCAGATGGAGTTACAGTTTGTCAAAATGGTGGAATCTTTAATGAGTTAACGCATTACCATATGCATGTCGTACCGAGATATAAAGAGCGCTCGTTTGCCGAGTTTTATACGGTACAACTAGGAGAAAAGAAGAATTATAACTTGGAAGAGACAAAGTATTTGTTACATACAAGAAGTGATAGAGCGAATACTGCATACCGAAAAGGCGTAAGAGGGATTTCTAGGGGCACAGTCACATGGCCATCAACTTAAGAAAACAGGTTACCCCCAAAATGATAAATAAGCTTTTTTCACAAGAAAGCCTATTTATCATTTGGTTCTGTGGGTTAATAAAACTTTAGCTTGATGGCATGTGGTGCTACCCCACATCCATCAACTTAAACTATATGTTTATACAAAAACTGATCTTTCCATGTAGTTTTCTATTATCTTTTATAGATATCATAAAAACCCTGACGGGTTTCAATTTTTTTACTATAACTATGCTACCTGATGGATTGAAGTGGTATACTCATAAACAACGCCCAAAATATCAAAGACCGTTTTTTTCTCATATCTGTGGGATTTTCGTCCGTTTCGCTGTAGGAGGTTAAACAGATGAAGAAGAATCTTTGATAATTCTTGGGTGTTCTTATGTAATGCTTGATAAAAAAGTAAGAAATAATCTTTAATCATGTATATCGCTTTATATTCACTTAGCTCTTTCTGTTTCTTACGTAACAGAAGTTCTCTCATTTTAAACATAGTAGAAGAACATAATAGGATACTAATGAGTTGTCCATAAAGGTGACATTCTAGTCGCTCTTGTTTAATAGATTTACAACGATGAATTTGAAACCAAGATTTCCATATTTTAAATAACAGCTCAATTTGCCAACGCAATGAATATAAATCATAGATTTTCTCTTTTGGCACCCATTCCGTAGGAATGTTTGTCATATATACCGTAATTCCTTGTAAGAGTTTCGTACGCTCTGTATATGTAATCCCTTTTTTCTTTTCGCGAATAGCTCGATCACGTAAGCGTTTCTGTTTTTGCTCCTCCGTACACCTATAAACCACAATGCGAGTAGGCAACTTGCCTTTACTCCCTACATATACATCATGTAACTCATACATTTGACCAGGTTGTAATTGTTTCATGATATCTTCTAAATGAATTTGTATATATACGGGTCTCAATTGAGCAGGTTTTGTTTTAAATACCACTGTTTCGAATTCTTTCCTATATATTTTAGTTGGTAATTTAAGACGTGATAAATAATATCCTTGCTTATCTTGGATAGACTTAAAGTCCTGTAAACGAAAGTATCCTAAGTCACGAATATATAGTTCATTCTTTTGTATCATGCCTGTTCGAGTTGCACCATATGCCTGATCACTTCGTTTTCCTGGTTCAATTTTCACATCAGAAAATTCTCCGCTCAACAAGTCATACTCTAATTGAATTTTTATACCAGCTTTATGACTACATCCTCCGGCACCAGGATAAGTAGATGCGAATCGATCTGGAACTTGAAAGGTTGTAGAATCAAGGATGCGAATGCGCTCAAAGTAAGCAGAAAGAGAATGAGAAATCTTAGATAACCCTCCAATCTTAGCTTGTAGAAGTGTAGTAAATACAGTTCGAAAGAAGGCTACCGAAGCTGAGTTAAAGCGTCGATTAAGTCCCTCTGGACTTAACAAAACCCCTGTTGAGGTTTCTAATTGACTACAAAGTTGAGTAAGAGAGGTAGTAGCGATTTGTTGATTTAACCATACACACAAAGATAGAAAATGGTGCCCATGGCACTTACGTTTTCGTTTCATTCCGCCAGCTTCTATAGCTAATCGATTAAGTGTAGCGGGAGACATATATCTATACAACTCTTCGGCAAATAAAGACAATTCTTGTTTTTGATGCATATTCATAAAAAGCACGTCACCCTTTCTCATTAATATAAGAAAATAGTAACGCACTTTCAATTTCAAGAATAGTCAAAATCCTTAAGTTGATGGATGTGTGGTGCTACCCTATAATCTAATTTAGACTGATATTTTTATAGTTTTTCTCTCAATAATTTCACCATTTTCGATTGTAAACAATTCATCACATAATGCTTGTAATTCTTCTTGGTCATGACTAGCAATAATAATTGTTTTCCCCTTATCTTTTAAATGAAGCAATAAACTTCTAACTAGTTCTACAGCACTTTTATCTAAGGCATTTGTAGGTTCGTCTAATATTATTAAATCAGGATCTTCCATTAAGGCTTGTGCGATACCCAACCTTTGCTTCATTCCCAATGAATATTTTTTTACTTTTCTTTTATCATTTGGATCTAATCCTACATTTTTAAGAGCTTCATTTATTTTTTGATCATTTATCTTATTTTGAATTGAAGCTAGAATTTTCAAATTTTTAAATCCCGTGTAAGATGGTAAAAAACCTGGGTATTCAATTAATAGTCCCATATCTTCTGGAAAGTTATTATGCAATTTTTTTTTATTTATATAAACTTCTCCAGAAGTAGGTTTAATTAAACCACTTATCGCACGTAATAGCATTGTTTTACCTGATCCATTCTTTCCTTGAAATCCATAAATCTTACCTGCAGGTAATTTTAATTCTATATCATTTAATACTCTATGACCTCTAATTGTCTTTGTAACATTTTTTAATTCTACAAAGAAACTCATTCTATATCCCCCTTATTCATGTTCTCTTATAATATCTTTAATGTAAATAATTTTAAACAAAATGAACGAAGAAAAAACAAATAACAAAAAACTAAAAATATAGGATTCATATATGGGTATAACTGTAAACGGTGAATATCTAGTCAACATTGCTTGAGCACCAGGTATGTAAACTGAATCACTAAATATCGGTAGTATGTATAAAACTGAAATAATAATATAGCTATAAATTGGTTTTAATATAAAACTTAGAGTGACATGTGCTAGGCCCATAAATAAAGATGTCGAATATAATAAAAGCATAATACTTAATATTGCATTAAATGGTGAAATATTAAGGTTAGTAAATATACCCCACTCTATTTTAAAACCCGTAATGGATATAAAAATCAAAAAAATTAATATGTAAAATAGAGTAATATTAAAACACATCCAACATATTTTACTAAATAACCATTTAGTTTTTGTTCCTGCTTTAGTAATTACGTAAATTCCAAATGTCATATAATCATCGTATACAAAGTGACCGACTAGAAATATGCAATATATTTGTAATAGCAAGAACATATAAGGTATTTCAATATTGTAATCTGTTCTTATTGCTCCTCTGAAAAAGTTATAGATAAAATCACTACTAGTTATGTTTGGGTTTAATCTAGAATATAATATAGTTATAAGACTAAATATAAAAATAACACTTATCCATTTCCAACGGTTTAAATAAAAACCAGCTTGTATATCATACCTAAGTAACTTCCACAATATCTTATTCCCTCTCTATCTAATTAATAATTATTGGCCATATATGACGATTAATAAGTATCTCTTTTTGTTCTTCCTCACTTATAAATCCAAGAGGTTTAAGTGTAGGAATTATAATATAAGAAGTTTTATATTTTATTTCATCTTTGTTAATAAAACTATATTTCACATAAGTTTTATTTTCATCAGGTAGAACTTTCATGTTTTTTTCATTATCATCTTTGAAACTCATGGTTCGTAATTTATTTCCTATAACTAAATCTTCATTGTCAAAAAAAGGTTTAAGATCTAGTTCTTTCTGACCATTATTCTTAAAAGTAATACTTACTTTTATATACTTATGAACATTTGAAGAAGAAACATGACTAAACATATTATCAATTGGAGTATCTGAAGATTCATTTTTTACAGTAACAGTAGTATTTTCAAAATCAATCGAATCACCTGATTTATGGGTTATCACATTGAGTTTTTTAGGTGTATTTACATTAACTGTCATATAACGAAAAATATATATAGAAGTTAAAATCAGAATAATAATAGATATTGTTATTGTTCTCTTATTCATAGTTACTCTTCACTCCTTATTTTTTTAGTTATAAATGAAACTTTATTAATGATATATGAACCAACAATATAGAAGAAAATACATAGGCATATAAGTGATATAGAAGATAGAATGAATGTTGTTATATTTCCTTTTTCAGTTTCTTGTAAAGTCATTTGCCATATGAAAAATCTTAGAGGATTCACCATAAATAATTCACTCATAAACCATCCAACAATTATCATAACAATAAGTATAGCTTGATTTATAAACAGTTTCATAAACAAGAAAAATAATCCCACAGCTGTGAGACCTATGAAAAGGAGAAATAGTCGAAATAAATTATCTATGTTATTCTCATCAAAGTTTAAATTTAAGAGTAAAGAGTATACCCCTATGGTAATACCATATAAACTAGTAAATATAAATGAAGATAAAACTATTTTTATAGATTGTGATCTCCAAAATTTGTACCTTGTTTTAAAACGAATAATAAAAACATCTTCCTGATAGGTACTAATTAATAATGCTATAAAAAATAAAAAGATTGGAACTAACAATAAGGAAACAATATTTTCATTAGTTGTTAAAAATATAAATGTTGATTCATCAGAATTCCTTATTTGTTCCATAAGATAGATCATAGTAAGAGATATAGCCTGAAATATAATAATTACAGAAATAAGATTAATCATAACCATATTCAGTTCATATAATTTTCTTCTAAACCAATTCACGTTTTGTACCTACCTTTAAGAATAATCCAAAACATATACTCATCAAAATAATCCATAGACTGATAACAAATATAAGAGATGAACCTGAGATTCCAGTTGGTCTCAGGAAACGCTCTGGTGATAGATAATTAAAACCAGTAAATTCCAAAACAATACTAGAAAAAATCCACAATAAAAAGGGAACTAAACAGATAACAAATTTCTTAGACACAAATAAACCTATAATCAAACCAATTACTGCAAACAAACCAGCATATAAAAACATGAGTAAGAAATATACAGATACATAAGTATTTGGATTAGTATATAACAAGTCAATTAGCATAGAGCCACTAGGTATTGGATAAGTTCCATAATAAGAAGGCCAATTAGGATAAAGGCATGTTAGAATAATAAATTGTAAAATAAACGGGTATACAAACAATACACCTCCGGATAAAAAGGTCGCTATAAATTTAGAGAATATATAATTGATTTTTTTGGATCGAGAATAAATAAAATAAACATAGTTAGTACTATAATCTGACCCATATGACCAACTGAATGGTAAAACAGCTATAATAGGGGTTAAAAATAAAAAAATCCTTGAGAACATATCTGTAATAAGTGTATTAAGCCATAAATAAGTGGGGGTATTATATTCAACAGTCATAAATTGAATTTTTGACACAGGTATAATTTGAAAAAAAATATTGTAAAGCCCATATAAGGTGAGTAAAACAAAGATAATTATAAAGTTATAATTAGTAAAAGATCTTTTTAATTCAAATTTTAATATATTATTCATTTTTTCACTCCTAAAAAATAAAAAAGTGATGTTAAAATTACACCACTTTTTTAAATGTTATATTCTTAAAATTTTATGTGAGTGTATTTCATATTATGCATTCCTTTTACTGTTAACACATTTTTTTCGTAAAAATATGCCAACAATAATTTTATAATCTTAGAACAATAAGGAATTATTTAATAAAATTATATAGTGCTATATAGTTCTTATCGGTCAGGTTTCCATGTACCATATACTGTACTAGATGCCCAATTAGATGACATTCTAGCATTGATTCTACAATCTGTAATACCATAAGTTTCATAAACCTGGTTACTAAAATAGTAAGCTTTACCTATATCACTATCATCAAAATTTACTGTCTTAGACATTGCATTTGAGCTATTTCTTGCAGTTACCCATGCATTAAAGTTTTCTCCTCTATTAGTCCAGCTATTAATATTTTGCTGAACAGAAGAAGCAGAGTATTTTTTTGCATAATAAGTAGTATCAGCTCCACCCATAGCATTAAAAACATAGTTATAGTCATAAGCCGCTTGTGTTGTCTGAACACCTACAATTGTGGCTAAAGAGCCTGCAACTAAAGTAGCAGATAAAATCTTTTTGAAATTAAACTTTTTCATATCATTTCCTCCTTTTATTTAAATTAAAGAACATAACATTTCATATTTTACCATAATCAAGAAAAAAAAGGTAGTAAAGTTTTTTTTTTACAAAAAACATCCATAAAATATCCATATAAATCATAATTCCATAAATATATTATTTAGTTTATGCATTATAACTATTTGGTGTTTGATACTCTAAGGGATTTTAAAATTCTACATGCGAACTTTTTCTTTGTTCCGACGAATAAACCACCAAACCAAAATTAGAAGTAGTAAGAAGAGCGGTATTGCTTGAATAAAGAGAAATCCATCCCAAAAATCGAGCATAGTACTACCTTGTGGATCTGTTGACATCCCTCCTATAAAAAAAGACAATGGAATGGCAAGTATATTTATCTCTAAACCGACCATTACGAATGATAGATTTTTATTCTTAATCTTTGGTAATACAGTCATAATAAATAAAAATAATGCTGTACTAATTATAAGAAACAGTACTCCATAATAAAACATAAAATAAATCCCATAATATTCCTATGCGAATTTAATTGTACCATCAATAAGGGCAATTTTGTACAAATTTGGATGAATAAGATATTCATGTAAAGTTAACATAACGTTTCATTATTAATAGCGTAGAAAAAGCAGATTCCTTGTGAGATTAGGGAACATCCTTTTTCTTTTTCTATGACTCTATTCATTTTATATATTCCTATCTTAGCATGGGTTTTAAGATTTTCATTTGTTACTGGATTAGCCGAAAAACTGTATAAAATCCTACATGCTCTTAGTGTGGGTTTTTTCCGAAATGCTGGCAGTACCCCATCACCATCAAGCTAAGGGTATCATGACGGTATATGCGAGTGTATTTTTGAGGAATTTCTACGACTACACTAAAAATGTGCATAACAAATAAACCTACCAAGAGGTGTTTTGAAAAATATTATGCGACTTTGAAACTCTTTAACAACGTACACTCATACATAACGCCGAGGATATCAAAGACTGTTTTCTTTTCGTAACGATGAGATTTCCGTCCGTTTTTCTCTAAAAGGTTGAACAGACGTAGGAAAATCTTTGATAATTCTTGGGTGCCCCTTTGTAATCCTTGGTAAAACAATAGATAATAATTCTTTATCATATAAATGGATTTGTATTCACTTAACTCTTTCTTTTTCTTATCCAAGAGTAACTGACGCATTTTAAACATAGTAGATGTACAGAGTAAAATGCTAATAAGTTGCCCATATAAATGGCATTCTAAGCGTTCCTTCTTAATTTCTTTGCACTTGTGAATTTGAAAGAAAGATTTCCATGTTTTGAACAAAATTTCAATTTGCCAGCGTAATGAATATAAATCATGGATATGTTTCGTTGGAACATTTTCTGCAGAAAGATTTGTAATATACACGTTGATTCCACTCAACCGTTTACTTCGTTCTTTGTAGGTAATACCTTTCTTTTTTTCTTTTTTGGCTTGTTCTTTCAATCTTTTCTCTGTTTGTTCCTTTGTTAATCGATGAATAATAACACGCGCTGGTAATTTTTGATACTGTCCAATGTATGCTTCTGAAATTTCTAGTGTTTGACCAGGGGGCAATTGATTCATGAGTTCTTCCATATCTAATTGAATATAGAGTGTTCCTTTCTTCACGGTCCCGTTTCGAAAATACTCTGGCTCATCATTCTTACGATAGATTCGAGAATTTAATTTCAAACGTGATATATAGTAAGCTCCTTTATCATGGATCTTCTGTAAGTCATGTAAGTCAAAATAGCCTAAATCTCTTATATACAAGTCTTTTGGTTGAATGGTTTTCAGGCTTTTTGAACCAAAGGTTTTATCATTTTCTCTTCCTTCTCCTACATAAACGTACAGGAACTTCCCACTCAATAAGTCATACTCCAATTGAATTTTGACACCGGCCGTATGACTACTTCCACCTGAACCTTGATAATGTGAAGAAAACCTATCTGGAAGCTGAAATGTTGTAGAATCTAGAATTCGAATACGCTTAAATATTGTGGTATATTGATGAATTATTTCTTGTGTTGAATGAATTCTTTGGGTTAGAAGGTTAGCTAGAACTTGTTCAAGAAACTTTACTGCGGAAGCATTAAATCGTTGATTAAGTCCTTCAGGACTGATAAGAACACCTGTAGATACTTCTAGACAGCTACATAATTGCGTGAGTGATGTACTTGCGACTTGTTGGCTAAGCCATACACATAAAGCAACTAACTCCTGTGCTTGATATTTACTCTTTCGCTGAACAAATCCTTTTTCTTTGGCTAGGAGTTCTAGATTATGAGGTGACATATGTCGTTGTAATTCTTCAGCAATCGGTTGAAGTTCGTCAAGAATTGAAAGATTCATAAAGAAACGCCATCCTTTCCTATAATTCTATAGAAATCACTTCATTGTTGCTGTATGGGTAGTGTAAAATCTTAGCTTGATATCAATCTAACGTGACCCAAAATGGCGGACAACCTACATTAGATAAAATACCAAAATATACCTTTAAAATGATATAATAAAATATAGAATACTATACATGAAACTACAGGAGGCTATTAATGGATAAAATTTTTGAACATATGAAAACCAGGTTTATTTTAATGTGGGCTATTATCTCTTTTGCAATAATGATGTTTATTTTGCCTTTATTATTCACAGGAATTCCTAAAGATGTAAAGTTGAATATTGCTCTTATTATTTCAATTTATGCTATTCCTATGTTTTGGATTGGTTTTAAATTTAAAAGATATAATATCTCGTTTAAAACTTACTTGTCAAAACCATCTTCCTTTTCTTTCAAAAAAATTTTTGCATCAGCAATTATGACTATGATTTTCGGGTTAGGTATGTTATTGCTAATCGTAATGGTATTCTCATTAATACCAAAGAGCACTTCGCTAGAGGATACAAACGAAATAATTAAAACACAAAGCATGTGGTTTGTTTTAATGAAAGCTATAACTCTTTCTTTCATTGCTCCTATCTGTGAAGAAATTTTGTTCAGAGGCTTTATTCTTAGTCGTTTTACATATAAATTCGGAATAAAAAAAGCAGTTATATTCTCTTCCATCTGCTTCGGTGTTTTGCATCTAAACAATGTATTTGGAACCACAATATTCGGGATTATTTCTTGTTTGATGTACTTAAAAACTAAAAGTTTATTCCCTTCTATAATAGCTCACATGGTTAATAATATAATTGTAGCTTTAAGAGATATCTTTTCTGCTTTAAAATCTACAACTACAAGCACATCTTCAGCACAACCTGAATTAACTATCATTCTTTTAATGTCTGTTGTGCTAATAACAATTGGATTAATGTGGATTATTCCTTTTATTAGAAGACATTCTGAACTATTAAGATATGATAGTTTACCGCCTTTAAAGTACACCACAACCTAATTAAATTTGTTATGGTGTATAAAAACAGTAATAGAAGTTTTGAGTAGTAAACGTAATCACTTGTAATACAGAAAAGGATAGATAAGGCTAAAATCCCTTTATCTATCCTTTTCTCTCATATATTATGTGAAGGATTTTTTTGTTTTGGGGTTAATTTGTTTTCTTAGGTTGATGGGGATGTGGCAGTACCCCATGCCCGTTAATCTAAGAAAAGCAAATATCCCAGAACGAGAAACTTGACATCTCAAGATGAAAATGTACATTTTTTTTGTTTCAGAGATACCAAAATATTTGCTTGATAGCGATGGGGTACAGTAAGGAAAATGCGGATTTATAATGTTAGGGCAATCTTAATATTAAAAAGCCAAATTTCTCAGTTGAAATAGAGGAATTTGGCTTTTCTTTACTTCTTCATTCGTCAACATTCAAAAAAATAGAAACAACTAGACTAAAAAGCTGCTTATATCTAGCAGCTTTTTTCGTCTTCATACATATGTAAAATTTCTTTCGCACGTATACGTAAACCATCTATTAATTCTTTCGGTTTTAAAACTCTTGCATCTTTTCCAAGTCTATAAAACAGAGGGGTAATAAAGTTAATTTCACCTTTATCAATTGTTGAATGTATATATCCGGTCCCGTCCTCGTTTACTACAACGAACTCTTCAAGGTAAGGAACACTTTTACATTGGCGTACGCCTTCTGTTGTTAATAAAACATGTAATTGGATAGGAATTTTTATGACGTTAGAGTTAGAGTCGAACCATTCTTCTAAATTCATGAACGTATCTTTATTTTCTTCTGTTGATAATATGGAAAGAATACGATCAACGCGATACAGTAATACTTTTTTTCTGCTGAAGTCATAGGATGGTAAGTACCATAGCCCATCGTGAGCGTATACACCGATAGGATGAACATGTTTTGTTTTTATCCCTGATTTAGATTCGTATTGAAAGTGTAAATTTTTATTTTCGATAGCCGCGGTTAACACTTCGTTTAATAGAGGGGTATCAATTGTTCTCTTCGGATTCCAAAAAGCGATATAAGAACGTATTTTATCAACTTTCGCTTGTGCATCATGTTGTAGAGAGCTATACAGTTTATGCGTAACGGAGTTGATTTCTGTGTTAAAAGGCAAGTCCCTGTAGTAGCTTAAAGACTGAAAAGCAAAAAAGATGGATACTGCTTCTTCTTCGGTAAATAAAATAGGGGGAATGACTTTATTCGTTAATACTTTATATCCCCCGTTACGACCTTGTTCTGCATAAATAGGTAATCCCATATCGCTTAAATCTAAAATGTATCTATGGACAGTACGAACGGAAATATTAAATTCATCAGCTATTTCTTGAGCTGTAAATGTTCTTTTTGTAGAAGCGAATATAAGAATATCTAATAAGCGTTTAGCTTTTGACAAATGTATCACCTTTTTCTTTTTAAACATGACATAAATTGTCGTGTTTTATTGATAGTATATTGTTTACATCATAATGTAATCAAGATGAGATGCAAGGAGGAAAAGAGATGTCACGTGAAGTTGTTTTATTTATAGCAGCTAGTTTGGATGGATATATTGCGAAAGAGAATGATGATTTAGAGTGGTTAATGGAAACCGAAGGAGAGGGAGATAACGGTTATACAGAAATGTATGAAACGATTGATACAATAATTATGGGGAAACGAACGTACGATTATGTAGTAGAGCATACGGAAACATTCCCTTACTTAGATAAAGCATGTTATGTTTTTTCTCGTTCAGAAAAAGGCTCAGACGGAAACGTGGAGTTTGTAAATGAAGATGTAGTGGAGTTTACTAAAAGGTTAAAAGCACAAGAAGGATCTAAAATATGGATGGTTGGTGGAGGAAGTTTACTGAGTGAGTTCTTTAAAAATAATCTAATTGATGAATATATCGTTACGATTACACCGCATATATTAGGTTCTGGAGTTCCATTATTTCAAGACAAGAATCCAGAAATTAATTTAACTTTAACCGATACGAAACGTTTTGGGCAATTTGTAAATTTATATTATAAAGTAAAATGATACAAAAACACGACTACCATCAATAGTCGTGTTTTTGTATAGAGGGTAATGAAATGATAAAGCAAGACCCGTGATCAACTTCGCTCGTTACAGCAATATTCCCGCCGTGTAGTTCTACAATTTCTTTTACGATAGATAGTCCTAAACCAGTTCCACCTGTAGCTCGTGATCTTGCTTTATCAACTCGATAAAAGCGGTCGAAGATGTGAGGGAGGTCTTCAGGAGGAATGCCTTCGCCTTCATCTTCAATTGTAATAGAGATATTTTTATGTTCTTCTGTAACAGAAATGTTTATATGAGAATGTTCTTTTGAATGTCTATAAGCGTTATTTAAAATGTTTATTATAACTTGTTCAAATCGCTGGTCATCTAAATTTACTAGCAGTGTAGGAGGACAAGAGAAAGAAACTGTAATGTATCTTTCTTTATACATGGCATTTACTTTTTCGGCTATGCGAGTAAGGCAGGTGTGTAAATGTACTTCCTTTACTCGAATAGAAAAGTTATGTTGTTCCATTCGTGCAAGTGAAAATAAATCTTGAACTAAGTTCGTAATATAATCAGACTCATCTTTTATAATAGATAAATATCGCAAACGTTGCTCAGGAGATGTGGTTTCTTTTAAAGCAATGTCAGCATAGCCTCTTACGTATGTTAACGGTGTTCGTAATTCATGAGCAACACTTGCTAGAAATTCACTTCGCTCTGTTTTCATATAATGTAAATCATTAGCAAGCGTTTGAATAGACGATGCTAGTTCACCAATTTCGTCATTTCGAGTAGTCGTTAACGAAACGGATAAATCGCCTTTACTCATTTTTTCAGTGGCATGTTTCATGTGTAACAATGGTTTTGTTAACAACCGTGATAATAGAAAGATGGTGATGACTGTTAATAGAAACGTAATGACTCCGGCAATAATGAATTGTTTTGTTAGCCCGTTAACCATTTCCTCGATTGATTCTGTTCCGAGAAACATATATACATAGCCTTCCGTTTTTCCAGCCACTACAATGGGGCTTACTGTACATATATAATTAGATGTTTTCCAATGATTCTCTATAATTGCTCCGTCATGATCTGTCCGTGTTTGCATCTTTTCAATATGCTTTTTTATCGTAGTATTTATTTCATTGGATTTAGCTAGCACACCCTTATTTGCATCTGTAATAACAACAGTGGTTTCGGCTTCGGATTCCATTAGTGCAACATGGGAGATTGTTTGCTTATCAAAATACTTTTCAAGGACATCTCGGTGACTATTTCCACGCTTTAATAAAGCCGTCATTTCTTCATTTACTCTATTGTTGACAAGGCTATAATAAAGCAAGACAAATAGAACACTTTCGATTAACAGTGTAACAATTAAAAAATAAAATCCGAGTTGAATAGAAATTCGCTTCATCGTTTTGCTCCTTACTCTAGAGTATCAACCCATCGATACCCGACTCCGTAAACAGTTTTTAAATGGTGATCAATAGGGAAATTTACTTTTCGTAATTTATCACGCAAATTACGAATATGTGAATCGACTGTTCTATCTTCCGTATTTGTATTTAGTCCCCAAATTCGTTCAATGAGCTGATCACGGCTTAATACGTAGTTCACATGACGTAAAAATAATCCGAGTAAAGAGAATTCGATTGGAGTGAGAAGAAGTTCTTCATTATCGACAGAGATGAAATGCTTTGCCTCATCCCATAAAATACCGTGATATTGGATTTGCGTACGTTGATTCGTCCGCCTTAAAACAGCTTCAATTCTTGCGAAAAGCTCTTCTTCATGGAAAGGTTTCGTTACGTAATCATCTGCTCCAAGTTTTAACCCTTGAATGACATCTACTGTTTGATCACGGGCCGTTACCATAATAATAGGAACGTTACTAAATGATCGAATTCTTTTGCACGTTTCCCAACCATCCATCTTTGGCATCATGATATCGAGTAAAACAAATTTGAAGCTTCGATTTTCTATATGTAAAATAGCTTCTTCCCCGGATACTGCACATACGCAGTTGTATCCGATTGGAGTAAGATAAAGTGTTAATAATTCAAGCATTCTCGGCTCATCATCTACGAGTAGTATATCGACCATAGAGTACCTCCACATTTGTAGTTATTACTTAAATTGTAAGTCAAAATCATGAAGAAATGGTGCAGATTATCATGCATCTGCATAATTTCTTCAGAATTGCTTGTTATTGTAAAGTTGAAATTCCATTTTAGGTAATCATATTGGCTCGAAAACGATTTATACGGAGGCGGTATAGTGAAAAAGATGACCCGAATTTTTGGGATAACAATAATTACGGCAGTTGGTCTTGCTGCATGTGGACAAACGAAAACGGATCATAAAAATCATGAATCTAAAGAAGAGAAAAAAACAGAGCAAAAGGAAATGAAAATGAATCAGGAGGTAACTGCGCCGAAAGAAATGAACGAAGAGGCATCGAATGATTTATTAACGACAAGCTTAAAAAATGTAACGAGATTAAACGCAAGCGATCCTTTGCAAATGGCAGTATTAACTTCGCAAACGATATGGCCAGCAACGCATAAAGAGAATCAGCCAGGCGCTATTATTTTAGTACCAGTAAACGAGTGGCAATTAGGCATTGCGAGTGCGGATCTTATTCATCATCCGAATAACGGGCCGATTTTATTTATAGAAAAAGAAAAGGTACCTGAAATGACGTTAAAAGAAATACAACGATTAAATCCGCTCGGAACGAAAGATGGCACACAAATTATGGTGATGGGGGATGTAGGTGCATCTATCCTAGAGCAATTGAAAGAGTATAAAGTAAAGCAAATAAAAGAAACGGATCCAGCTATATTTGCTAAAGATGTGGATAAAGAATATGCCGATATAACAGGAAGCTATCCAAATAGTGTTATTATCGGTTCGTCTGAAGAAGAAGGGCGTTTATATACAACACCAGCTGTAAATTGGATCTCTCATATGCCAGAACCGCTTTTATATACAGAAAAAGATAAGGTGCCAGAAGCGACGATAGAGGCATTAAAGATGAGGAAAGATAAAGTGAATATATATGTATTAGGACCAGAAAAAATCATTTCAAAAACAGTAGAAAAAGAGTTAAGTAAATATGGGAAAGTAACGCGTATTAGTGGTGAAACCCCAACAGAAAATTCCGTTGCCTTTGCGAAATTTAAAGATACAAAAACGAAATTTGGCTGGGGGTTCACAAAACCAGGTCACGGTTTATCATTTGTTTCAAGCAAAACACCAGACTTAGCAGTTGCAGGAGCACCTTTTTCGCATATGGGTAAACACGCACCTGTCGTATTGTTAGGAGAAGGTAAAGCTTCACAACCAGTGTATGATTTCCTTGCTAGTATTCAGCCGAAGTTTAAAGATGACCCAACGCTTGGACCGTATAATCACGGTTTCTTATTAGGAAGTACGAGTGATATTTCATTTGAAACACAAGGTATATTGGATGAGAGGTTAGAGATTGTACAAGAAAGTGGTCAAGGGCACGGTGGACATTAATATAATGAACAAGGGCGCTACTAAGGTAGTGCCTTTTTCTTTAGGAAACTTTTACATAGCAAAAATATCTCTACTCGTTATATAATAGCCTTCGTGCAGTCGGCTTAGATTTTCTTATGGAGAAAATCAAATGATAAAGTGAAATTTTAATCAGTGGGGGTTTTGTTCATCCCCCACTGGTTATTAGTTGAACCAATCGGGCTTTTATGGGCAGTTGATCCCCACCTAACTTCTTTGCTTCCGCTGAATTTTGAGGTGGGGGTCTTACTGCCCGTTAATGCGGGATAAAAGAGTAGAGGAGTGGTATTTTGTTTCAAACGATAAAAAATGATTGGTTCTCCAATGTGAGAGGGGACGTACTATCAGGAATTGTTGTCGCTTTAGCGTTAATTCCAGAAGCGATTGCTTTCTCTGTTATTGCAGGCGTGGATCCGACCGTTGGGTTATACGCAGCCTTTTGTATTGCAGTTACCATTTCATTTGTTGGTGGACGAACTGGGATGATTTCAGCTGCAACAGGTGCAATGGCATTATTAATGGTGACGCTCGTTAAAGATCACGGTTTGCAATACTTATTTGCTACAACAATATTAACGGGTATTGTCCAAATTATTTTTGGCGTGTTCAAACTGAGTTCATTTATGAAGTTTGTTCCTAAATCCGTTATGAGTGGGTTTTTAAATTCACTTGGAATTTTAGTTTTTACAGCGCAATTGCCACATTTTAAAAATGCAACTTGGCAAATGTATGCACTTGTCGCGTTAGGACTTGCAATTATATATGTATTTCCACGTATTACGACAGCTGTACCGTCTACACTTATTTCCATTATTATTGTGACAAGTATTGCACTTATGAGCGGATTACAGTTAAAAACAGTCGGGGATATGGGAAGCCTGCCGAAAGAGTTACCGTTCTTTAGCATTCCTGACATACCTTTTACACTTGAGACATTAGGGATTATTTTACCGTACGCAGTTATGCTTGCAATTATCGGTTTACTAGAGTCTTTATTAACAGCTTCAGTTTTAGATGATATGACGCATACGGAAAGTAATAAACATAAGGAAGCACGTGGGCAAGGTATTGCAAACATTGTCGCTGGTTTCTTCGGAGGAATGGCAGGATGTGCAATGATTGGACAATCTGTTATTAATATTAAATCAGGTGGACGAGGTCGTTTATCAACATTTGTAGCGGGTGGATTTTTAATCGTATTACTATTTGTTTTAGGTGACTATGTCGTTCATATTCCGATGGCAGCATTAGTTGCAGTTATGATTATGGTTTCAATCGGAACGTTTGATTGGAACTCTGTAACAACGATTCATAAAGTACCAAAAGGGAACGCATTTGTTATGATCGTAACAGTTGTTGTTGTCCTAATTACACATAACTTAGCGTTAGGTGTAATTATCGGAACAGTAATTAGTGCGGTTTTATTTGCATTCAATATGGCAAAGATTCACGTGAAACATTTATATATTGAAAATAAGAAAATATACGAAATTCACGGTCAACTGTTCTTTGCATCTACAGCAGACTTTATAAATAACTTTTCATTCAATGAAGATGTAAAAGAAATTGAGTTGAATTTTACCAACGCACACGTATGGGACGATTCAGCGGTAGTCGCAATTGATAAAGTTATCATGAAGTATGAGCAAAGTGGCGTGAAAGTAAGTATAACGGGATTAAATGAACGAAGCTCGAAAATCATTTCAAATTTAGCTACTTATAATAAAAGAATTGCAAGTTAGAAGCCTCCTTTTTAGGGGGCTTTATTATATAATACGAGTAGGATAACGAAAAGGGGATTCAGCATATGTACAAACAAATTATATTAGCATGTGACGGTTCTGAACATGCACTTCGAGCAGCGGAACATGCAACATATATTGCGAAATTTAATGAAGAAACAAATGTTGAAGTTGTGTACGTAGTAGATAATAGAACGGCAAAATCAGATATTATACAAGGTCAAACAGATTTAGAAACAATATCGGCTAGTCGAAAAGATAAATTAAAAGAGATTGAAGGTTTATTAAAGAAAGAGAACATTTCTTATACAATTACGATATTACATGGTGATCCTGGAGATACGCTCGTTCAATATGTAAATACAGGGGATATAGATCTTGTTATCGCTGGAAGTAGAGGATTAAATACACTGCAAGAGATGGTGCTTGGTAGTGTCAGTCATAAAATAGCAAAACGTGTGAAATGTCCGGTAATGATTATAAAATAAATTGAGTGAGATATTCTGTAGTGTAAGCAAGACCTTGATGTAATTCGAGGTCTTTTTTTGCGTATAAAGTGAGAGAGTGTGGACATACTAGATATATAAGTTTAAAGAGAAATCGTTAACTTACAAATTTGTAAGTTTGTTGTCAGAAAAATCGATGTTATGAAAATTATTCCGTTGGTAAAATAAAAATAACGAAGGAGAGATAGGGAGGATGAAAAAGATGAAAACACTTCAAAATTTATCATATAGCCAAGGTGTCGGTCTTATTTGTTTAGGGGGATTTGTTGCATCGGTTACGTTAGCCGTTGTAATAAAGATGATTCATCAAATTTTTTAATCTTAGAGTAGGGAAGGAATTGGTTGTTATAAATAGTAAGAAAAGGATTGTAAATAAAAAATAGCTCCTGGCATGTATCTCAGTGCCAGGAGCTATTTTATTATTTCTCTGTTTCTGCTTTATCGCTTGTTACGCTAACTTTACCCCATTTATATTGATCTTCTGGTGTATATTTATAATCTTTTACGCGATTATTTACACCTTTTAAGTCAAATTTATAATGAAGTGGAATTAATGGTACTTCATCATGAACTAATTTTTGCCATTTGTCGTAGACATCTTTACGGTACTTTTCATCAGCAGCTTCTGGAGAAATACCTTGTTTTAATAATTCTGTGTTTTTGTCAGTAGCCCAACGTGTGTAATTGAACGATGCGCCTTTAGCCCAAATACCAGAAGGATCTGGATCAGATGCAGTTCCCCAAGCTGCCGCGAAAAGATCTACTTTTGGATCATCTTTTTTAATCATATCGTAGAATGAGTTGAATTCATGTAAGCGACCATCAAGCAGCTCTACTTTTAGACCGATGTCTTTCCAAGATTGAATAAAGAATTTTGCAAGTGGTTCACTTACATCGCTACCACTCATTGATAAGAAATTAGCTTTAAATTCTTTACCATTCGGATCTTCACGGAATCCATCTCCGTTCGTATCTTTATAGCCAGCTTCATCTAATAATTTTTTAGCTTTCTCTACATCTTTATCATAGGCACCAATTTTATTGTTATGATATTTTGGTAGAGATGGTGGGATTGGTGAGTTAGCTGGATAGCGTAGGCCATGATATAACTTTTCACCAATTTCTTTTCGATCAATAGCATACGCCATTGCTTGACGTACACGAACATCTTTAAATTTCTCCTTATCCATCACTACTTCTTCTTTTTCTTTATCCATATGTCCTAATTTAAAACCGATATAGCTATAATATAAATCGGTTTTACCGACTAATTGTGCATTTTTTAATTTACTTACATTTGGATACTGATCTGCACTTACTTCAGCAATGTCAATATCACCATTTTTTAAGGACGCGTTAACAACGGAAGGGTTAACAACTTTTAAAACCATACTTTTTAGTTTTGGTTTTCCGCCATAGTAGTCATCAAAACGTTCAAATTCAACAGATTCTCCTGGTGTAATTTTCTTCACTTTAAAAGGTCCGAAACCAATTGGATTTTTACGAATTTTATCAGATTCTGCTAATTTATCAATTGGTACATCTGCTAAATATTTTTTATGAAGAGGGTATGTCCAAAGTCCCGTTTTCACTGAAGGATTCGGCTCTTTAAATGTAATCGAAATTGTTTTCGGATCCGTTACCTTAATACCCGAAATTTTTTCGGCTTTTCCATTGTGGTAATCTTCCATACCTTCAATCATTTGCATTTGAGTGTCATAGCGAGAACCGGCATATTTTTTACTACCAATCACTAGATAAGAGTATTCTAAATCCTCAGCAGTAACAGGGTTTCCATCATGCCATTTTACATTATCTTTGATTTTTAGTGTAATTGTCTTTTTATCTTTAGAAATTTCATATGTAGCAGCGCCATCATTCGTGTATTCCCAGTTTTCGTCATTTGATAATAAAGATTCATCAAAAATTGTAATGACTTGGTTATCAGGATCTCCTTCATATACAGCGAAATTTAAAAGTCCTTCAAATGGTGTGTTAGAAACAAGACCATATGTTAATGAACCATCTTTAATTTCCTTTTTATCATTTTTAACAGATGCACTAAATTTATTTGTATCTACTTTTTTTGTGCTGCTCGTTTTTTCACTACCACCACTGCCCCCACATGCTGAAAGTAGTAATGTTGAAACTGCAAGTGTACTTAATACTTTGAAAAACTTTGGCTTATTTGTCATTTCTTCCACCCCTTATCCTTTTCTTTGTCTTGCGTCGGCCGAACGACGTAGCGCTTGACCAATAAAATTTATACACAGCATCAATGCTAAAATCATGATTGATGCGGGTAACCAAATCCACCATTTCTCTTGTAATACATCTGGATTTCTAGCATAACTAACAAGTGTACCAAGGCTTGGTGTACTTTCTGGTAGACCAAATCCTAAGAAAGTTAGACCAGATTCAATACCGATGTTTCCAGCAAGATTTAATGTAACGCTAACAATGATAATTGAACTTAAGTTAGGTAGTACTTGGAAAAGAATGATTTTCCAGTTTGGTGTTCCTAAAGTTTTAGATGCAGAGACATAATCTAGTTCTTTTTCAGTTAATACTTTTGAACGAATTAATCTGGCCTTTCCTGTCCATAAGAACACGCTCATAATTAAAATGAAAGTGAAAATATTGAATGTAGGAACAAGTGTAATGAATACAATTACAAGCATTAAAAATGGTAAAACCATAACAAAGTCGATAATGCGCATAATGATATTATCAATAGCTCCTCCAAAATACCCGGCAATTAATCCAATTGAAAGTCCAATTAAACAAGAAAGAATAGTAATTGCTAATCCAATTGTAAATGAGTTACGTGTACCAATAATAAGTTGACCGAAAATATCGCGTCCTCCGTAATCTGTTCCTAACCAATGTTCAGCAGAGGGAGGAGCATAAATAGCGAATAGATCAACTCGTACAATATCTTCTTGTTTCATAATAAAAGATGTTGCGTAGACTGCTAGTAATAAGATTGCTAGGAAAATAAGTGAAAACATTGCCAATTTATCTTTACGAAGTTCTCGCCACATAATAGAGAAACCAGAAGGGCTTTTTTCGTAATGAATAACTTCAGTTTGTTTTTCAGGGTTTGCTAACATAACGTCATCTCCTTTCTTTAATCAATACGAATACGTGGATCGACGATGCTTAGAATAATATCTGAAAGGAGAGTTCCAAGTAACGTTGCAAATCCAGTAAACATAACGAGTGCAGTTATTACACTAAAATCACGTTGAGAGATAGATTGTATAAATAGTTGTCCAATTCCTGGATAGCTAAAAATACTTTCTAAAAAGATGGCACCGCCAACTAATCCCGTAATTTCATAGCCTAAGAAGGCTGCAATTGGTAAGAATGAATTTCGTAAAATATGTCTAGAATAGATTTTTGATTCTGGAACACCTTTTGCCCTTACTGTACGAACAAAATCTTTATGTTTCGTATCAATAATTTCGCTTCGTAAATATTGAACAGTACCAACTGTTGCAATTAATGCCCCGGATAAAGCTGGTAGTAGCATGTGATTCAATTTGCTTAAATAGTAAGCAAATGTACCTGTTGCAACTTGAGGATCTACGCTACCGCCGGTTGGGAATATTGCAAACTTAAATCCAAATAGGAAGAGCATAACTAGTGCAAATATAAATAGTGGTGTAGCAAAACCTAGATAGTTGTAAATGGTAATGAGTCGATCAGCCCATGTATCATTCCACCGTCCACTTATAACTCCCAGTGGTATGGCAATTAAATAAGTAAGAATAAGAATAACAAGTGCTAAAGATACTGTATTTCCAAGTCGTTCTCCAATTAATTCGGTTACTTTCATTTTATGTGCATAGGAAATACCAAAGTCACCTTGGACTGCATTTTTAATCCAGCGAACATATTGTGTTGTAACTGGGTCATTTAATCCAAGCTTTTCACGTTGTTCTTCAATTACTTTTGGATCCGCTTTTGGATTCATTGCTCTGCCGGTTAAGGCATCGCCTGGCATTGCCTTAGCTAGTAGAAAGACAAGTACACTTAACACGAATAATTGCGGGATCATTACTAAAAATCTCCGTAATATAAACTTCCACATGATTTATCACTCCCTTATGGTAATGCCACCCGATGCGTTGGCGAGATTGGTTTTAAATCGTAAGCACGGCCATTTTCATTGAAATAATTTTCGTATGATTTTTCGTATTCAGTGCTGACCTCACGACGTAATTTACGTTGTTGTTCTCGATTTTCAGGACGAATATCAGGAATTGCTGATATTAGGCGCTTCGTATAAATATGTTGCGGATTACTATAAATTTCTGCACTAGTTGCTTCTTCGACAATGCGTCCACGATACATAACACCGATACGGTCACACATATGACGAATGACACCTAAATCATGACTAATGAATAAGTATGTTAGTCCGAGCTCAGCTTGTAGATCCTGCAAGAAGTTTAATACTTGTGCCTGTACAGAGACGTCAAGCGCAGATACAGGTTCATCAGCGATAATAAGCTTCGGTTTTAATGTAAGAGCGCGTGCAATACCAATCCGCTGCCTTTGCCCACCGGAAAATTCATGTGGATATTTATAAATTGACTCTGGATTTAGACCAACTTTATCAAGATATTCTTGAACTGCTCTACGTTCTTCATCAGGTGAGAGCTTCTCAAAATTTCGAAGAGGCTCAGCAATAATGTCGAGAACACGTTTCTTCGGATTTAATGATGAATATGGATCTTGGAAAATCATTTGAATATCTTTTCGTTGTTCACGTAGCTCAGAGCGACTTAACTTTGTCAAATCTCTATTATTAAAATGAATGCTACCCTCTGTTGCTTTCGTTAAATGCATAATTGCTTTACCCGTTGTTGATTTACCACTTCCTGATTCACCAACGATCCCGTATGTTTCACCCGGTTGTAATTCAAAACTTACACCATCGACAGCACGCACGTAATCTAATGTGCGGCCGAAGAAACCACCTTTAATTGGGAAATGTACTTTTAAGTCTTCTACTTTAAGCAGTGCCATGAGTTACGTCATCTCCTTTCTTATCTTGGAAGTTGAAATGCTTGTAGCAAGTACAACGCACCCAGTGGTCTGGTTTTACTTCATGTAAAATTGGATTTTCCTCATGCTGATCAGGTCTAATCCATGGAATTCGAGCTTGGAAGCGACAACCTGTGCGAGGAAGCTTTGCTAACGTAGGAACCACCCCTTGAATTACATGCAATTTTTCTTTTTCAGCATACGCAGATGGAATGGAGTTTAATAGAGAACGAGTATATGGGTGAAGAGGGTTATTAAAAATCTCTTCAACTTTTCCTGTTTCTACAACCTGTCCAGCGTACATAACGACGATACGATCGGCTGTTTCTGCGACAACACTTAAATCATGAGTAATTAAAATGATGCCCATTTTCGTTTGTTCTTGAATAGATTTTAGTAAGTCTAAAATTTGTGCTTGGATGGTTACGTCAAGAGCCGTTGTTGGCTCATCAGCAATAATGAGTGCTGGGTTACAAGCAATTGCAATTGCGATAACAATTCTTTGTCTCATTCCGCCAGATAATTCGTGTGGGTATTGTTTATATGTAAGTTCTGGTTTTGGAATACCAACTTGATGGAGTAGTTCTAAGGTGCGTTCTTTCTTCTCAACTTTTGAAAGGCTTGTGTGGTAGTCTAAGTTTTCTTCGATTTGTTTTCCAACTGTCATGAGAGGATCAAGTGCTGTAAGAGGTTCTTGGAAAATCATACCGATGTTTGATCCGCGTACTTTATTCATCTCTGCGGCTGACATAGTTAGTAGATCCTTATCTCTATAGTTAAGCTGCCCTTGTAATTTTGTATTTGCTTCATTATGCAGTCGCATAATAGAAAGGGCAAGTGCACTTTTTCCGCAACCTGATTCACCAACGATCGCGACAATTTCATTTTCATGGACAGTTAACGAAACATCATCAACTGCGGCATGATAGTGATCTTGTATGCGAAAGGAAGTCTGTAAGTTTTCAATGCGAAGAAGTGGATTCTTCATGGCTATCCCTCCATCTTTTCAGAAAAGACTAAATATTTTGTATGTTGTTGTTATTTTAATATAAATTGACAATGTTTGACAAGCATAAGTTGAGAAAATATTCAAAAATCTTTTTATACAAAAATTGAATGCAGTTGTAGTGGTAGCTGAAGTTATTTGAAAACGCTAACATATATGTGAGAGGGAAATAAATCTTTTGTAGGAAAAAAGTATTATATGTAGAAAAAAGAGAGGTGTTCTGGAAAGAACAGTCTCTCTTTTTTTGATAAGAATAATATTAGTACTTAAGCTTGCTTTTGTTTTGCAGACCCTGTGTTTAAAGTAAGGGCAAGGAAGAACATTGCAAGTACACAAGATGCAAGTAATAAGATGAATCCGCCATCCCATCCGAATGCATCTACGATAAAGCCCATAGCGGCACTAGCAAAAGAAGCTCCGCCTAAGTAACCGAAGAAGCCAGTTAATCCTGCTGCAGTTCCAGCAGCTTTCTTTGGCGCTAGGTCAAGGGCATGTAGACCAATTAACATAACAGGTCCGTAAATTAAAAATCCAATCGCGACAAGTGCGATACTATCAACCATTGGATTCCCAGGAGGGTTTAGCCAATAAACAAGAACGGCGATAAATACACCAACCATAAATAAAATACCAGCAGGTGCGCGGCGTCCTTTAAATAGTTTATCACTCATCCAGCCACAAAGAAGTGTACCTGGAATACCAGCCCATTCATATAGAGCGTAAGCTGTACGTGAGCTACTATGAGTAAAGCTTTTTTCTTCTACTAAATAAGTAGGAGCCCAGTCTACAACACCGTAGCGAACGAAATAAACAAAAACGTTCGCGATAGCGATGTACCATAAAAATTTATTGTTTAGTACGTATTTAAATAAAATTTCTTTTACCGAAAGTTCACGTTCGCGGTCTTGTACTTTTTCATCTGGTGGATATTCGCCAGTATGTTCTTCAATAGAAGGTAATCCGCAAGATTGAGGTGTATCTTTCATCGTAATTAACACATAAATACCAACTAAAATTGAAAGAATACCTGGGAAGTAAAAAATACTATGCCAGTCATTTGCAAAGAAATATAGGCCTAATGTTACAAGAGAAGGCATAAGTGCGCCGCCGACATTATGAGCGACGTTCCAAATAGACATTTTTGTACCGCGTTCACTAATAGAGAACCAGTGAACCATCGTACGACCACAAGGAGGCCATCCCATACCTTGTACCCATCCATTTAAAAACTGAAGGACAAACATAAGTATAATGCTCGTTGTAATGAAAGAAAATGAGCCGAAAATAATATTAATGATACCTGATAAAAATAGCCCAGCTGCTAAAAAGTAGCGAGGATTACAACGGTCGGATACGATACCCATAAGAAATTTACTTAATCCGTAAGCGATAGATACTGCTGAAAGGATAACCCCAAGTTCCCCTTTACTAAAGCCTTGTTCGATTAAGTATGGCATTGCTAGTGAAAAGTTTTTTCGAACAAAGTAGTAACCTGCATAGCCGATGAAGATACCTAAGAATACTTGTAAACGTAATTTACGGTATTCGCTATCAACGCGATCAGCTGGTAAGCGTTCCGCATGGGGCGCAGGTTTAAATAATTGTGTGAAAAACATAAAATGAAAATCCTCCCCTAATGAATTCGAAGCGTTTTAAGACAGAGAATATAAAAAGGCCATGAAATATAAAAAAGTTTCCTTTTTTATGATTCATAGCCGTGTACTCCGTTTCTCCGTGACTGTCAATATTAACTTCGTCGAAAATTATACAACTTTGTGACAAAAATGTAAACGTTTTTATAAATAAAAGTATTGACGGATTTTGTTCGTAGGATTAATATTTAAATACGTTAAATATTTTATTGTTTAAATAAGAGGTGGATAACATGCCAAATGATATGACGCATATCGATAAAATTCAAGCTCTTGCCTTTTCGATTGGAAAGAAAATGCAGACGGAGTTATTAGAACAAATGCAAGCAACAGGACTTACACCACCGCAGTTTTATATTTTAAAGATTTTAGATCATTATGGGGCTTCAAGAGCGACAACATTAGCAAAAAAGATGTATGTGAAGCCTAGCGCGATTACAGTGATGATTGATCGTCTAATCGATCAAGAACTTGTAGAACGCTATCACGACAAAGATGACCGTCGTGTTGTCATCATCGAGTTAACGAAAAAGGGGAAAGCTAGAGTAGAAGAGGCAATGACAGCTCGCAACGAGCATATTGCAAAATACTTTTCACATTTAGAGTTGCAAGAAAGAGAAGATTTATTACGTCTCTTTGAGAAGTTAGAAACCATTATTTGCGGGACACAAGAGAAAAAAGAGAATAACTAAGAGGAATTGAGGAGATTACATGGAGCAACAAGAAAATCAAAATAGAAAGTTGTTGTTAATCGGTTTAGTAATCGCGATGCTATTTGCTGCATTAGATGGAACAATTGTTGGTACAGCAATGCCACGTATCGTCGGTGACCTAGGCGGATTAAGTTTAATGACATGGTTAACGACAGCTTATATGTTAACATCAACGACAGTTGTACCAATTGCAGGTAAATTAGCGGATTTACTTGGTCGTCGTAACGTATATATAACAGGGCTAGTTATTTTCATGATTGGTTCGGCGTTATGTGGTATGGCGAATGGTATGACAGAATTAATTATTTTCCGTGGTATTCAAGGTCTTGGTGGCGGTATTATGATGCCAATGGCTATGATTATTATTGGAGATATGTTCACGGGAAAAGAACGTGCGAAATGGCAAGGTATTTTTGGTGCGTTATACGGTCTTGCTTCTGTAATTGGACCACAAGTTGGTGGTTGGATTGTAGATGCAGTGAACTGGAGATGGGTATTCTACATTAACTTACCGGTTGGTATTTTAGCAACAATCTTTATTGCAATGGGATTAAAATCACATAAACAAACAGGACCAATTAAAATTGATATCGCTGGAATCTTTACGATGATTCTAGGTGTTGTAAGTTTATTACTTGCGCTAACGTTTGGCGGAAAAGATTATGCATGGGATTCTTGGCAAATTATCGGTTTATTCGCACTAGCTGTAATTGGTATCGTTAGCTTTGTTATTGTTGAAACGAAAGCTGAAGAGCCGATTTTACCAATGCATTTCTTTAAAAATCGCACATTTACAATACTGAATGCGATTGGATTCTTTATGAGTATTGGAATGTTCGGCGCGATTATGTTCGTACCATTCTTCATGCAAGGTATTGTAGGAGTAAGTGCTGCTGAATCAGGAACAATTATGACTCCAATGATGATTACAATGATTGTAATGAGTATTATCGGTGGGCAACTTGTATTAAAAGTTGGTGTAAAACCACAAATTATCGCAGGTATGCTTATTATGGCCGGTGGTTTCTGGTTATTAACAACGATGGATATGCACACAACGAAGCTTACAGCTACTTCTTATATGATGGTTATCGGTTTAGGAATGGGTCTTGTAATGCCGACATTAACATTAGCGTTACAAGAAAGCTTCCCGAAAAAAGACCTTGGTGTCGTAACGTCATCAAGTCAGTTCTTCCGTCAAATTGGTGGAACATTTGGTATTACAATTTTAGGATCAATTATGAATAACACTTCAGGTACAACGTTAACAAATAAATTAGTACCTGTATTAGATACATTCCCGAAAGAAGCGGGACAAATGGTAACGAAATTTAAAGATATGATTCACACAGATCCACAAGGTTTATATTCGATGCTATTTAGTCCAGAGGCATTAAAACAAATGCCAGAAGCGTTTGCTAACAGCATTGTACCTATTTTGAAAAACTCTTTAGTAGACTCGCTTCATACTGTATTCTTAACAGGATTAGTATTTATCGTGGTAGGTGCCATCTTTACGATTTTCTTACAGAAGATTAAACTATCAGATCGTAAAAAAGGTGCTGAAGAGCCAGCTGCAGAAGAAAAAGAACAAACTGTATCATATTCGTAATGAAAAAGCATCGCCTTATGGCGGTGCTTTTTTTGAGTATAACCTTAAAAGCTTTTTCGTGAGAAATGATTGACGTATTTATAGAAATGCGTTATATTATTTTCTGTAAACGGTTACATGAAATGGAGAGGGAAGAGAATGAGTACGATTAAAGACGTTGCAAAATTAGCGGGAGTATCTGTTGCGACCGTTTCCAGAGTGTTAAATAAAAATGGATATGTTCATGAAGATACATTAAAGAAAGTAGAGCGAGCAATTGAGATGCTAGATTATAAACCTAGTACAGTAGCGCGTTCACTGTATAATAAAAAATCTCGTTTAATTGGTTTAGTTGTTCCCAATATCGTGAATCCATTCTTTCCGGAAGTTGCACGTGCCGTAGAAGATGTAGCGCATAAGCAAGGATACACAGTTGTCCTTTGTAACTCTGATGAGAGTTTAGAGAAAGAAAAGCAATATATTGATGTACTTAGGCAAAATAATGTGGATGGATTTATTGTAGCAACAAATCCACAAAATAGTGTTAATTACATGAAGTTGTCTGTTCCAGTTGTTGCAATTGACCGTATGTTTAATGAGCGTATTCCTACTGTATATGCAGATAACTATGCAGGGAGTCAGGCAGCGACAAAGTTATTAATAGATAAAGGCTGTAAACATATTGCACATATTCGCGGACCGCGTGACGTAAGCACCGCTAATGAACGTTTTGAAGGTTTTGTAGACGTTATTACGCAAAATAATCTTTCTTATATGATCGCAGAGAGTACATTTGATCCAGCTAATAGTGAGCGTGTAGCGGTGGAATTATTAGAAGAATACCCACATATTGATGGCATTGTTGCTGGAAATGATTTAATTGCAATAGGTATTGTAAAGGCTGCACTTCAAAAGGGGATTTCTATTCCGGATGATTTACAAATTATTGGATTTGATGGGATTTCTTTAACAGAGATGATGTATCCATCTATTACAACTGTTGCACAACCGATATATGAAATGGGGAAAATTGCAACAGAGTTGTTGTTAGAGCAAATGGAAGGAAATACATTAGAAGAGAAACACTATCGTTTGCCGATTGAAATTATAGAACGAAATACAACGAAGTAAGGAGATGAAACAGATGCCAAATATTGCAGTAGTAGGAAGCATTTCAATGGACTTAGTGGCTGTTTCAAAAAAACGGCCGAAAGCAGGAGAAACAGTAATTGGTGAAGCGTTTCATACAATCCCAGGAGGGAAAGGGGCAAACCAAGCAGTTGCTGCAGCTAGGTTAGGAGCAAATGTAGCAATGGTTGGAGCGGTAGGAAATGATGATTATGGAACAGTAGTTAGAAAAAATTTAGAGAACGAACGCATTTTTATCGATTATGTGGTACCGGTTACAGATAGAACGACAGGAATTGCTCATATCGTTTTAGCAGAAGAAGATAACAGTATTGTTGTCGTACAAGGGGCAAATGCTCTTGTAAATAAGTCAGTTGTAGATCGCTCCAAAGACCTTCTTGTAAAAGCGGATATGGTTGTTCTTCAACTAGAAATTCCACTTGAAACAGTAAAATATGTATTGGCTATTTGTGAGGAACACAAAATCCCGGTTATGCTAAATCCAGCGCCAGCACAAGTGTTATCAGAAGATATTTTAGAAAAGGCAACTTATATTACGCCAAATGAACATGAGTGCCGCATCGTATTAGATGATTTCACATCACCAATTGAAGATTTACTAGCTAAATATCCAAATAAACTATTGATGACAGAAGGTTCTAACGGTGTACGTTTCCATAATGGGACGGAGATTGTACATGTTCCTAGCATTGCTGTTGATGTAGTAGATACGACTGGAGCTGGTGATACATTTAATGGAGCATTAGCAGTTGCGCTTTCTGAAGGAGAAGCACTTCAAAAAGCAATTCGTTTTGCGAATATTGCTGGTGGCCTTTCTGTAACGAAGCTTGGGGCGCAAGGCGGTATGCCAACGAGAGATAAAGTACGTGAAGTGCAGGTGATTGTCGGATGAAAAAGCACGGTGTATTAAACAGTGAGATTGCATCAGTTCTTGCTTCACTTGGGCATACAGATACAATTGTAATCGCAGATTGCGGGTTACCAATTCCAGACGGAGTAAAACGAATTGATTTAGCAGTTGAGCTTGGAAAACCTAGCTTTTTAGACGTATTGCAAGTGGTAGCTAATGATATGGCAATTGAAAAAGTAACGTTAGCAGAAGAAGTCATTAACAATAATGTGGAAGTAAATAAAGAGATCGAGCTGAAATTAGTAGAACCAGCATTTGAATATGTATCTCATGAACGATTTAAAGAGCATACGAAGAAAGCGAAGGCGATTATTCGTACAGGAGAGGCTACTCCTTATGCCAATGTAATTTTACATGCAGGCGTGATTTTTTAATAAAGGGAAGTGATGGGAATGCGTATTGAAATGAAAAATATTTCAAAGGCGTTCAATGGCAATCCTGTTTTGAAGAATGCACAGTTTATGATTGAAACAGGAGAAGTTCATGCATTGATGGGAGAAAATGGAGCGGGTAAATCAACGCTCATGAAGATTTTAACAGGTGTATACAAAAAAGATGGCGGAACAATCACGATTGATGGGCAAGAACGAACTTTTAAAAATGCGAAAGAAGCTGAAGAGTACGGAATTGCATTTATACATCAAGAATTGAACATATTATCGAATTTAACAGTAGCTGAAAATATGTTTCTCGGTAAAGAGTTAATGTATGGGAAGACAGGTATTTTGCGTACGCGTCAAATGAACGCGATTGCGCAGCAGCAACTAGCGGAGTTAGGGTTACATGTAAAAGGCGCTATGTTGGCCGGGGAGTTATCGGTTGGACAACAGCAAATTATTGAAATTGCGAAAGCGTTAATGACAAACGCGAGCGTTATTATTATGGATGAACCTACTGCGGCACTGACGGATCGTGAAATCGAAACGCTCTTTACAGTAATCAATAAGTTACGTAAAGAAGGTGTTTCATTCGTGTACATTTCGCATCGTATGGAAGAGATTTTCTCAATATGTGATGCCATTACGATTTTGCGTGATGGAGAATACGTCGGAAAGAGATTAATTCCAGAAACATCATTTGATGAAGTAGTGAGTATGATGGTGGGGCGCAGCATTGGTGAACGTTACCCAGAGCGAAATAGTCAAATTGGTGATGTCATTTTTGAAATGCGTAACGGAACGAAGAAAGGGAAATTTGAAAATGTTTCGTTTCAAGTGAGAAAAGGTGAAATCCTTGGTGTTGCTGGCTTGATGGGAGCTGGCCGTACAGATATTATGAAAGCGATATTTGGGTACGAACCGTTAGATTCTGGCCAAATTTTCATAAATGGACAAGAAGTAAAGATTGATAGTCCGATAGATGCGATTAGACAAAGAATAGCTTTCATTACAGAGGATAGAAAATCTGAAGGGTTAGTGTTAGATTTCTCAATTCGAGAAAATTTAGCTTTACCGAATTTGGAAAGTCTTTCAAAGGGAAGTGTCCTTAGTAACGAACTAGAACAGCAGTTTACAGCGGATATGATGAAGCTTCTTAATGTGAAAGCATCTAGCGGAGAGCAGGCAGTGAAATCTCTTTCTGGTGGAAATCAGCAAAAGATTGTAATCGCAAAATGGCTAGGCATTCATCCGCAATTACTCATTTTAGATGAGCCAACAAGAGGTGTAGATGTTGGAGCGAAAAAAGAAATTTACTCTATCATGAATAAGCTTACAGAGCAAGGCGATGCCGTTATTATGGTATCATCTGAGCTTCCGGAAGTTTTAGGGATGAGTGATCGAGTTCTTGTTATTCATGAAGGAAAAGTCGGCGGCATTTTAGGGAAAGATGAGGCATCACAAGAGTCTATTATGGCACTAGCTACAGGGGGAGAGTAAGGATGGCTAAGAAGGGGAATGTATTACAACAACTCGGTTCTTTAATCGGTTTAGTATTAATTATCGTCGTAATTACAGCTTTAAATCCAGCGTTCATTGAAATTCCAAATTTATTTAATATACTGCGTCAAGTATCGATTAATGCGCTTATTGCATTCGGAATGACCTTTGTAATTTTAACAGGGGGTATTGACTTATCGGTAGGTTCTATTTTAGCATTATCAAGTGCACTTGTTGCTGGAATGATGGCAAGTGGCATGGATCCGTTCCTTGCAATGGCAGTTGGATTATTGGCTGGTCTTGTAATGGGGATTGTAAACGGTATCATTATTGCGAAGGGAAAAGTAGCTCCATTTATTGCGACGTTAGCAACAATGACTATTTTTCGTGGGTTGACGCTTGTTTATATGGACGGACGTCCGATCACTGGTCTTGGTGATCATTTAATGTTCCAAATGTTTGGACGCGGTTATTTTCTCGGTATTCCGGTACCAGCTGTTACAATGATGATCGCTTTCGCAGTATTGTACTTCATTTTGAAGAAAACGACATTTGGTCGCCGTACATTTGCAATTGGTGGAAATGAAGAAGCAGCAGCACTATCAGGTATTAATGTTACGAGAATTAAAGTAATGATTTATGGTCTTTCCGGAATTTTGGCAGCGC
The DNA here is from genome assembly GCF_044324725.1 of Bacillus sp. 3G2. Classification (NCBI taxonomy): domain Bacteria; kingdom Bacillati; phylum Bacillota; class Bacilli; order Caryophanales; family Bacillaceae; genus Bacillus; species Bacillus sp. 3G2. The sequence continues at coordinate 692,027 of NZ_CP172246.1, forward strand.
TTGCAGGTATTGTCTTAACATCACGACTAGATTCTGCACAGCCAACTGCAGGTACTTCTTACGAATTAGATGCAATTGCAGCAGTTGTATTAGGTGGAACAAGTCTTTCTGGGGGAAGAGGATGGATTGTTGGTACATTCATCGGTGTACTAATTATCGGTGTACTAAATAACGGTTTAAATTTATTAGGTGTATCTTCGTTCTTCCAACAAGTTGTAAAAGGACTTGTAATCTTACTAGCTGTATTAATTGATCGCCGAAAAGAAGCGTAATGGAGGGACAGTTCATGAAGAAATGGTTACTTATACTCGTTGCATGTATTATGGTCATTACTGCTGGTTGTTCAATGGAACCACCAGAATGGGCAAAGGATTCTAGCGATAAAGGTCGAAATAAAACTATTAAAGTTGGATTCTCTGTTTCAACTTTAAATAATCCCTTCTTTGTAACTTTGAAAAAGGGTGCAGAAAAGAAAGCAAAAGATAGCGGCATCGAATTGATTGCTGTTGATGCGCAAAATGATGCAGCGAAGCAAACGAACGATGTTGAAGATTTAATTCAAAAGGGTGTCGATGTAGTTGTTATTAATCCGACCGATTCAGATGCTGTTGCTTCAGCGGTAAGTGCGGCAAATGCAGCAAATGTTCCTGTTATTACAGTAGACCGCGTTGCGAATTCAGGTAAGGTTGTTTCTCACATTGCTTCTAACAATATCGAAGGTGGTCAAATGGCTAGTGATTACATTCGTGAATTAGTCGGCGAAGGAGCAAACGTTGCTGAGTTAGAAGGAATCCCTGGATCGTCTGCTGCTCGTGAACGTGGGAAAGGATTCCATAACGTAGCCGATAAGTCTTTAAAAGTAGTTGCCAAACAAGCGGCTGATTTTGATAGAGCGAAAGGATTATCTGTTATGGAAAACATTTTGCAAGCAAATGGTGATATTAAAGCCGTGTTTGCGCATAACGACGAGATGGCATTAGGTGCACTTGAAGCATTGAAGTCTGCTGGAAAAACAGATGTGGTAGTTGTTGGATTTGATGCAACAGAAGATGCTGTGAAAGCGGTTAACGATGGGCGTATGGCTGCAACAGTCGCTCAAAAACCGGAATTAATCGGAGAGAAGGCGATGCAAACAGCAAAAGAGATAACACAAGGTAAAAAAGTGGACAAATCTATTCCGATTGAATTAGAGCTTATTAAGAAAAATAAATAAATATAAAATGAAAATTAGGAAGGAAGAATAACAAATGAAATTCTTTATTGATACAGCAAATATTAACGAAATTAAAGAGGCAAATGCATTAGGCGTAGTAGCTGGAGTAACGACAAACCCATCACTTGTAGCAAAAGAAGGCGTAGATTTCCATGAGCGTATTCGTGAAATTTGTAGCTTTATAGAAGGACCTGTAAGTGCAGAAGTAATTAGCTTAGAAGCTGATAAAATGATTGAAGAAGGAAAAGAATTAGCGAAGATTGCTCCAAACGTTGTTGTAAAAGTTCCAATGACAACAGAAGGTTTAAAAGCAGTAAAAGCATTCTCAGATTTAGGAATTCGTACAAACGTTACATTAGTATTCTCAGCAGTTCAAGCATTACTTGCAGCTCGCGCTGGTGCAACATATGTTTCACCATTCTTAGGTCGTTTAGATGATATCGGTCATAACGGTATGGATTTAATTCGTCAAATCGCAGAAATCTTTGCAATTCATGGCATCGAAACAGAAATCATTGCAGCATCTGTACGTCACAGCGTTCACGTAACTGATGCAGCATTAAACGGTGCACATATTGCAACAATCCCAGCAAACGTAATTGCTTCATTAGTGAAGCACCCATTAACAGATCAAGGAATTGAGAAATTCTTAGCTGATTGGGAAAAAACACAAGAGAAATAATAGAAAATCAAGAATCCTAGTTTAATTGACTAGGATTCTTTTTTTATTTAAAAGAATTTTCATGCAATTTTGCATATTGTCTTTTAAATTTGTTATATAAACTATTTAATATATACAAATCACTCTTTATTTTTCATATTTTGATATAAAAGGATAGAGGGTCTGACCAGAAAACTGGAGGGCATGATTCTATAACAGAAAGCTTAATGTTTATAGAATTATGCCTTTTTATATAGGGAGGGTAGTAGTAAATAGAGCTTTCGACAAAAACGTAGCGATTTATCTGAATTTTAAGTTTTATACATAAAAGGAGAGAAATAGAATGAAAAGAAAAGCACCATTTAAAGTGTTGTCATCATTAGCAATTGCGGCAATTATCGGATGCACATCTGTAATGAGTACTCCGCTAGCATACGCAGAAACGCCTGCAAAAGAGAAAGAAAATGTATCTACAACATCAATTGATTACAATTTAATTCAAGAAGATCGTTTAGCGGAAGCGTTGAAAGAAAGAGGAACAATTAATCCAGCATCATCTAAAGAAGAAACGCAAAAAGCTGTAGAAAAGTATATTGAAAAGAAACAAGGCGATCAGGCAAATAAAGAAATTTTTCCAGCAGACACTGCTAAAGAGGCATCTGATTATGTGAAAAAAGTAAAAGAAAAGAAAATGGAAGAAAAGGAGAAAGTAAAGAAACCTGAAAAAAATGTGAGTCCTGAGAAAAAAACAGAACCAAATAAAAAACAATTGAATGGACAAGTCCCAACTTCTAAAGCAAAGCAAGCGCCTTATAAGGGCTCTGTTCGAACTGATAAAGTATTAGTATTACTCGTTGAATTTAGTGACTATAAACATAATAATATTGATCAAACACCAGGGTATATGTATTCGAATGACTTTAGTAGAGAGCATTATCAAAAAATGTTATTTGGTAATGAACCGTACACATTATTTGATGGTTCAAAAGTAAAAACGTTTAAACAATATTATGAAGAGCAGTCTGGCGGAAGTTATACGACAGATGGATATGTAACGGAATGGCTAACTGTTCCAGGAAAAGCGTCTGACTACGGTGCTGATGGTAGCAGTGGTCACGATAATAAAGGACCAAAAGGCGCACGTGATTTAGTGAAAGAAGCTTTACATGCAGCTGCTGAGAAAGGGTTAGATTTATCTCAATTTGATCAATTCGATAGATATGATACAAATGGTGATGGAAATCAAAATGAACCTGATGGTGTAATTGATCATTTAATGGTAATCCATGCTGGTGTTGGTCAAGAAGCTGGTGGCGGTAAATTAGGTGATGATGCAATTTGGTCACATCGTTCAAAATTAGCAGTAGATCCAGTAGCGATTGAAGGTACAAAATCAAAGGTAGATTACTTTGGTGGAAAAGTAGCAGCACATGATTACACAATTGAACCAGAAGATGGAGCAGTAGGTGTATTTGCACATGAATTTGGACATGACCTTGGCTTACCGGATGAATATGACACGAAATATACTGGAATGGGTTCACCTGTTGAAGCATGGTCATTAATGAGTGGAGGTAGTTGGACAGGGAAAATTGCAGGAACAGAGCCAACTAGTTTCTCACCACAAAATAAAGACTTCTTACAAAAGAATATGGGCGGAAACTGGGCAAAAATTTTAGAAGTAGATTACGATAAAATTAAGGGTGGAGTAGGAGTTCCTACATATATTGATCAAAGTGTTACGAAATCCAATCGTCCAGGCGTTGTACGTGTTAACTTACCAGGTAAAAGTGTTGAAACGATTAAACCGGAGTTTGGAAAGCATGCATATTATAGTACAAGAGGCGATGATATGCATACAACATTAGAAACACCATTCATTGATTTAACGAAAGGAACAAATGCAAAATTCGATTATAAAGCAAATTATGAGTTAGAAGCAGAGTGTGATTTTGTCGAAGTGCATGCAGTAACAGAAGATGGAACGAAAACATTAATTGATAGACTTGGAGAAAAAGTAGTCCAAGGAGATAAAGATACAACAGATGGGAAATGGATGGATAAATCATATGATTTAAGTCAATTTAAAGGGAAAAAGGTGAAACTACAATTCGATTATATTACAGATCCAGCTGTAACATATAAAGGTTTTGCGATGGATAATGTAAATGTAACTGTTGATGGACAAGTTGTATTTTCTGATGATGCAGAAGGACAGTCTAAAATGAATTTAAATGGTTTTGTTGTTTCTGATGGAACAGAGAAGAAAGCTCATTATTACTACTTAGAGTGGAGAAACTATGCGGGATCAGATAATGGGTTAAAAGCAGGAAAAGGCCCTGTGTATAATACAGGTCTTGTCGTTTGGTATGCAGATGATAGCTTCAAAGATAACTGGGTTGGGGTGCATCCAGGTGAAGGATTCCTTGGTGTGGTAGATTCTCATCCAGAGGCACTTGTTGGCAATTTAAACGGAAGACCAACTTACGGTAATACGGGCATGCAAATTGCAGACGCTGCATTTTCATTTGATCAAACACCAGCATGGAGTGTAAATTCATTAACACGTGGGCAGTTTAACTATTCTGGGTTACAAGGTGTTACCACTTTTGATGATTCAAAAGTATATAGTAACAAACAAATTGCAGACGCAGGAAGAACAGTTCCAAACCTTGGACTTAAATTCCAAGTTGTTGGACAGGCAGAGGATAAATCGGCAGGCGCTGTTTGGATTAAGCGTTAATAACATAAAAGCACATTCTTCCTATGAAGAGTGTGCTTTTTAATTTGTACAGTAAGTTATTATTTTAGTTTATGTAATACAAATGTCTGTTCACATGTAGTGTATCAAATTATGTGGAGAAAGGAAATATTTCCGAGGAAATTGTCGAAGTATCGTTGGTATTTATACACTTTTTTTGTAAAAGAAGAACTGTAGTATTGCCATTATAGTTTAATTTATTTACATTGTTATTTGGCTATACACAAAAGTAATATATTCGGCAATAAAAGAGCGCTATTAGATAGTGCTCTTTTTTATGGATAGAAAGGAGTGAGTTAAATGGAAGAAATAATTAAATGTCCACAGTGTGAAGGGAATATTACTACGCAACATATTATTGATTTACCGCATCCTTTTTCATTCAGGTGTCCACACTGTAAGGTCAGGCTAAAAGAAATGAGGATCACACCATGCTTAATATTAGCGGCAATTTGTATCATTCCGCTGTTTATTATAATTGGAGAGAGTAGTAAGGAATTACTGGTAAAATATTTTTCTATTATAGACGATGTACCAACTGTACTTATTTTCTTCTTATTTTGTTACCCATTGTATTATCTCTATGAAAAATATAATGCCATATTGTTTATTAAATACGGATTATTGAAAGTTAAAAGTTGAATAGGAGATTATCACTATGTTGTGGAAAGTTTATTTAGTAATTGTAGCGATATTGGCTATTACTTCGTTAGTAAGAGGTATGTTTCAAACACCAATTCAAAAGTTTGATTTTGTAGTGACTATCATTACATGGATTGGGCTATTTGGTTTTGTTTTTGATGTAGAGATAGTAATCCCACTCGTTTGGAAGTGCATCTTCGTGTTTAGCGTTATTTGGACTTTTACTGCAGTTTTTGTTTTACGTTTATATGAAGATAAGGATGACCCGCTACCTTTTATATTCAAATTAATTGGTATTATCCCAACTCTGCCATTATATTACGGACTATATCAATATGCATTTTAAAAAAAGACAATGATGGAATTAACCCATCATTGTCTTTTTTACTTTGCTTCTTACGTAAATCATACCGGCAAATGTTAATAAGAATGCAGTTCCAATAACGAAGCTGACGCTAGGTGATGCCCCGATTGCTCCAACTGTAAAAGATCCAGCAACAACTCCTAATGAGAAGAAAGCATAAAACAATCCGAATGCTTTTCCGCGTTTATCATCTGTCGTATTTTCAACAAGTAATGCATTTATTGATGGGAAAAGGATAGCGAATCCAATGCCATAAATCATCATAACGATAAAGAGCATACCTTTTGTTGCAAATAATCCAAGTAAAGATAACGCGAATGCCATTACTGCAATCCCAATTAACATTAGTTTTGAACGATTAAATCGATCGTAAATACGGTTTGTTGGCAGCAAGAAGAAGAGGATAGCGGTAATTCCGAATACACTTAACATCATACCTGTTGTAGATGCTTTAAGTGCTAATGCCTCAACTTTCACTGGGAGCATATACGTGACAATTCCTTGTGAAAACATTAGTGTGAAAGCACCAATATATGCTTGCAATAACGGTTCTGATTTCAATAGCTCAATCATATCTTCTTTGTTCATCATTTGTGTTCTTGAAGTATCTTTTCTTGATACGTTATTTGGTAAGAAGAATAGAGATACGATTGTACCAAGGACCATTAAAATAGAAATGGTAATGAACACCCACTCTATACCAGCGGTAGCTTTCATAATCCCACTGAAAGCGGGTCCTACAATTGCCGCTGTTCCAACAGCAGCACCAGATAGAGCCATTGCCTTACCTTGTCTTGCTGAATTTGTTTGTTTTGATAAAAACGTAAAGGCAGCAGGAATTAAAAATCCGTCACTAAATCCGTGCATAAAGCGCACAACTAATAGTTGTTCACCACTTTGAACAACGGTGTATAACAAGACTATGAAACTCGTAAGCCCCATGCTTATATAAAGTATTTTTTTTGCACCAAATTTATCGACAGCAGCGCCAGCAATAATATTACCGATCATATTAGCGAATGAGTACATACCGACAACTAGCCCAATAATAAGAGGAGATCCTCCAAGACTTTGAGCGAACGTACTCATAATAGGTAATTGTGAAAATGTATCTAGAAACGCTACGATAACAATAAAGTAAATAAAATATTTCAAGCGATATTCACCTCTCCTATGCTATTATGGCATACTGCTAATTTCAACCGCAATGAAATTGAATTAACAGATGTGGAAAAAAGTACAAAGTGACAAAATATTGAACATTATTTGTTAAAATTTAGTGGAAATGAGATTGTTTTTTTGAAATATATGGATGAAAGTATTATAATAGATTTGTAAACTTCACCAGGTTAAGTATATACGTAGAGAGGGATGTATAAAATGAAAGCACTACTTTGGCATAATCAACGTGATGTACGAGTAGAAGAAGTACCAGAACCAACTGTAAGACCAGGAGCAGTTAAGATTAAAGTTAAATGGTGTGGTATCTGCGGAACAGACTTGCATGAATATTTAGCAGGACCTATTTTTATTCCAACAGAAGAGCACCCATTAACACACGTAAAAGCACCGGTTATTTTAGGTCATGAGTTTAGTGGTGAGGTAGTTGAAATCGGTGAAGGAGTTACTTCTCATAAGGTGGGAGATCGCGTCGTTGTAGAACCAATTTATTCTTGTGGTAAATGTGAAGCTTGTAAACATGGACATTACAATGTTTGTGAACAACTTGTTTTCCACGGTCTTGGCGGAGAAGGCGGCGGTTTCTCTGAATATACAGTAGTACCAGAAGATATGGTTCACCATATTCCTGATGAAATGACGTATGAACAAGGTGCACTTGTAGAACCAGCAGCAGTAGCCGTTCATGCAGTACGTCAAAGTAAATTAAAAGAAGGGGAAGCTGTAGCAGTATTTGGTTGTGGTCCAATTGGACTTCTTGTCATTCAAGCAGCTAAAGCAGCAGGAGCAACTCCTGTTATTGCAGTAGAACTTTCTAAAGAACGTCAAGAGTTAGCAAAATTAGCAGGTGCGGATTACGTATTAAATCCAGCTACTCAAGATGTACTAGCAGAAATTCGTAACTTAACAAATGGTTTAGGTGTAAATGTGAGCTTTGAAGTAACAGGTGTTGAAGTAGTACTTCGTCAAGCAATTGAAAGTACAAGCTTTGAAGGACAAACTGTAATTGTTAGTGTATGGGAAAAAGACGCAACAATTACGCCAAACAACCTTGTATTAAAAGAAAAAGAAGTTATCGGTATTCTTGGATACCGTCATATCTTCCCAGCTGTTATTAAATTAATTAGCTCTGGCCAAATTCAAGCAGAGAAATTAATTACGAAAAAAATCACAGTAGATCAAGTTGTTGAAGAAGGATTTGAAGCACTTGTAAAAGATAAAACACAAGTGAAAATTCTTGTTTCACCTAAATAATAGAGAATAGTAAAAAGTAGCCCTTTTCTAGAAATAGAGGAGGGCTACTTTTTTTCTATACAGAAAGGTGATAGACTTTCCTTTAACTACAGGTATTTTGTTTGGAAGGGGAAGTCGAATGCTTTCATTTATGTTGACATTGAAACGGATGCTAAAAGCTTGTTTACGAGCGTGGAAAGATAAAGAATTTCAAGTGTTATTCGTATTAACATTTTTAACATTAACGTCTGGTACAATTTTTTATAGTACAGTTGAAGGATTACGTCCTCTTGATGCTTTATATTTTAGTGTGGTCACGTTGACGACTGTAGGTGATGGGAATTTTAGTCCGCAAACGGATTTCGGAAAGGTATTTACAATCTTATACATATTTATTGGGATTGGACTAGTATTTGGATTTATTCATAAGTTGGCAGTTAATGTACAACTGCCAAGTATATTATCAAGTAGAAAAAAAGAGTAAAGCATGTGGATGCTTTACTCTTTTTTACATTAGTTTAGACAAGTATTTGCAGTAGCTTAACAATACTTTATTACAATATAAGAGCATTCATTCATTATATTCACTATGTATAAAGTTATAATGATATGAAAATCTGCATATTTTAATTTAGTGATAGAAATTTCATGAAAGGTGGGATATTCTAGTCATAGGTTAACCGGACGATATCATAGGATCCTAACAAAAAGTTTACAATAATTCAATTATAAAATGGAGGATTTCAGATGAAAAAGAAAGTACTTGCTTTAGCAGCAGCTATTACATTAGTAGCTCCGTTACAAAGTGTTGCATTTGCTCATGAAAATGATGGGGGAAGTAAAATAAAAATAGTTCACCGCTGGTCTGCTGAAGATAAGCATAAAGAAGGCGTAAACTCTCATTTATGGATTGTAAACCGTGCCATTGATATTATGTCTCGTAATACAACACTTGTAAAACAAGATCGAGTTACACAATTAAATGAATGGCGTACAGAGCTAGAGAACGGTATTTATGCTGCTGACTATGAAAATCCTTATTATGATAATAGCACATTTGCTTCACATTTCTATGATCCAGACAATGGAAAAACATATATTCCACTTGCAAAGCAGGCAAAAGAAACTGGGGCTAAATATTTTAAATTAGCTGGTGAGTCATACAAAAATAAAGATATGAAACAAGCATTCTTCTATTTAGGATTATCTCTTCATTATTTGGGAGATGTAAACCAACCGATGCATGCGGCAAACTTTACAAATCTTTCATACCCACAAGGATTCCATTCTAAATATGAAAACTTTGTGGATACGATAAAAGACAATTATAAAGTAACGGATGGAAATGGATATTGGAACTGGAAAGGTACAAATCCAGAAGAGTGGATTCATGGAGCGGCAGTAGCAGCGAAACAAGATTACTCTGGAATTGTAAATGATAATACGAAAGATTGGTTTGTAAAAGCAGCTGTATCACAAGAATATGCAGATAAATGGCGCGCTGAAGTTACACCAATGACAGGTAAGCGATTAATGGATGCACAACGTGTTACTGCTGGATACATTCAGCTTTGGTTTGATACGTACGGAGATCGTTAAGTATTTAAAAAAGGTCAAATCTCATAATAGAGCATTTGGCCTTTTTATCACTATACACATGGAGGTATGAAACGTGAGAAGGAAATTGCTAAAAAGTATACTTAGCGTCGGAGTCGGTTTATCGGCTTTATATAGTGGATCCTTGGCTCAAGCGGCTACAAATCAAAATAACACTTTGAAAGTGATGACGCATAACGTGTACATGCTATCAACAAACTTATATCCGAACTGGGGACAAAGCGAGCGTGCTGATTTAATTGGGGCAGCGGATTATATAAAGAATCAGGATGTAGTTATATTAAATGAAGTGTTTGATAATAGCGCATCAGATCGTTTGTTAGGGAATTTGAAGAAAGAATATCCAAATCAAACAGCGGTATTAGGTCGTAGTAACGGAAATGAATGGGATAAAACGTTAGGCAGCTATTCATCTTCAACGCCTGAAGATGGGGGCGTTGCAATCGTGAGTAAATGGCCGATCGTTGAGAAGATTCAATATGTATTTGCAAAAGGATGCGGCCCAGATAATTTATCAAATAAAGGATTTGTATACACGAAAATCAAGAAAAATGATCGTTTCGTTCATGTAATTGGGACGCATTTGCAGGCTGAAGATAGTATGTGCGGAAAAACTTCCCCTGCATCTGTACGTACAAATCAGCTAAAAGAAATTCAAGATTTTATAAAAAATAAGAATATACCAAATGACGAGTACGTCTTATTTGGTGGTGATATGAACGTGAACAAAGTAAATGCAGAGAACAATAGTGATTCAGAGTACGCATCCATGTTCAAAACATTGCACGCTTCTATTCCATCTTATACAGGACATACAGCAACTTGGGATGCGACGACAAACAGTATTGCAAAATATAATTTCCCTGATAGCCCTGCCGAGTATTTAGATTATATTATTGCAAGTAAAGATCATGCGAATCCATCATTTATAGAGAATAAAGTATTACAACCGAAATCTCCACAGTGGACTGTTACATCATGGCTCAAAAAATATACGTATGATGATTATTCTGATCATTATCCAGTAGAGGCAACTATTTCTATGAAGTAGTCCTAAAAAAGTTTCTTCTTAAATAGGAAGAAACTTTTTTATTTTGTAGAGGAAATTCCAACTTTCTTTCCAATATGTATAAGACATGTTGAGAAGAGGAGAGAAAAATTGTGGATCGAGGAATTTTTAAAGAAGTTCCATTACCGTGTGCATTTTTGGATGAAGTGGCTTTAGATAGAAATATTCAATCGATTATAGAATTAAGTGGAAATAAGAAGATTCGTATAGCGAGTAAATCGTTACGTTCTGTTCCGGTTATGCAAAAGATTTTAGCAGCAAATGATCGATTTCAAGGTATTATGTGTTTCTCACCTAGGGAGGCTTTATTTTTAATTGCACAAGGATTCAATGATTTATTACTCGGATATCCTGCTTATGATGAAAGAGCTTTACATGAAATAAGTTTGCTAACAAAGCAAGGGCTCATTATAACTTGTATGGTGGATTGTGAAGACCATATTGTTTATTTAGAAAAAATTGCTGAGAAGTCTAAAGGGTGTTTTCGTGTTTGTTTGGATATTGATATGAGTAGTCGTTTTTTTCAATTTCATTTTGGGGTAAACAGATCACCGGTAAAAGGTGTGCAAGGTGCTTTGAAAATAGTAAAAAGGGTGAAAGAATCATCATTTTTAATACTAGATGGTGTAATGGGATATGAAGCCCAAATTGCTGGGATAGGAGATCATATACCGAATCAGCGAGTGAAAAGTAAAGTGATTTCGTATTTAAAGAAGAAATCGGTGTTAGAAGTTAAAGAAAGAAGAGGACATATCGTAAAAGAAATACAAAACCTAGGTATTGAACTAAGGTTTGTAAATGGGGGAGGAACAGGAAGTGTAAAAACAACCGAGCAAGATAACTCAGTTTCAGAGATTACAATAGGCTCTGCTTTTTATGCCCCGAAGCTGTTTGATTATTATAAAGAGGTGCAATTTCATCCAGCTGTCGGATTTGCTTTACCAGTTGTACGTAAACCAGCCCCGTATATTTACACTTGTCTAGGTGGGGGATATATTGCTTCAGGCGCAATTGGTAAAGATAAAGAACCTGAGATTTGGAGGCCAAATGGCGCCAAACTATTAGCTTTAGAAGGTGCTGGAGAGGTACAAACACCGATTTTTTATAATGGTGAGGAACGGGTAGAGATAGGAGATCCTATCTTGTTTCGCCATAGTAAAGCTGGAGAATTATGTGAGCGTTTTCCTTTTTTATATCGTGTGAAAGAAGGAGAGATTGTTGGGGAGTATTCAACATATCGGGGGGATGGCCAATGCTTTCTATAAAGGGACAAAAATGGAGAAATTGGACAGGGAATGTAGAAGGGACACCGCATTATACGATGTATCCAGAAAGTATACAAGATGTAGTAGAAGTGGTGGAACTTGCTCAAAAAAAAGGGAAGAAAATTCGTGTTGTTGGTTCAGGTCACTCGTTTACACCTCTTGTACAAACGGAAGAAATTTTAGTTTCTTTAGATGAATTGAAAGGTATTATGAATATCGATGAAGAGAAGATGGTTGCCGAAGTATGGGCAGGAACAAAGTTACATGATTTAGGGAAGTTACTTGCAGGAAAAGGTTATGCACAAGAAAATTTAGGGGATATTGATTCACAATCTATTGCAGGAGCGATTAGTACAGGGACTCATGGGACGGGTATTACCTTTGGAAGTTTATCAACACAAGTTATAGAGATTACCGCAGTTTTATCTACAGGTGAGAGTATAGTTTGTTCGGAAACTGAGAATGTGGAATATTGGAGAGCTTTTCAGTTGTCACTTGGGATGCTAGGTATCATTGTAAAGATAAAATTGAAAGTTATCAGGGCGTATTCACTTGTGTATGAAAGTGAAAAACAGTCATTATCTACTGTAATGAACAAGCTAGAAGAATATAAGAAGAATCGTCATTTTGAATTTTTCGTTTTTCCTTATTCAGATGAAGTGCAAGTGAAATTTACAAATGAAACAACAGGTAAAAAAAGTGATTTAAAATGGCATAAACTAAAGGTAGATTTGCTTGAAAATAAGATGTTTTCTTTGTTATCTAAAGGATGTAAATGGTTTCCTTTTATCAGTAAAGGTGTAAGTCGATTATCGGCTAAAGCTGTACCGAATACAAAAATAATTGGTCCGAGTTATGAAGTATTTGCTACATCGCGTGCGGTTCCATTTTATGAAATGGAGTATAGTGTTCCTTCAAAGTATATGCGGGCCGTTGTAGAAGAAATTTCAAACCTTATTGAAAAGAAAAAGTATAAAGTGCACTTCCCAATTGAATGCCGTTATGTGAAAAGCGATGATATATGGCTCAGTCCAGCGTATGGAAGAGATTCAGCGTATATTGCTGTTCATATGTATAAAGGTATGAAGTATGCGGCTTATTTTGGTGAGGTGGAGAAAATTTTTCTAAAGTATGAAGGCCGCCCGCATTGGGGGAAAATGCATACGTTAACGTACGAAAAATTACAAAATATATATCCAGAATTGCATTCGTTTCTAAAGGTGAGGAAGTTATTAGATGAGGCAGAAATGTTTTCAAACCCTTACACAGAAAAATTATTTACGATTATGAAAAAAAGCTGACAAAGTATTATTTGTCAGCTTTTTTTAGTATGATCGCATTTCTTGTTTGACTAATGTGCTCGTAAAATAGTAACTTATCACGACTAAATACATGTAATAAAACATGAATAATAAATAGACCGTTAATGACGAGTTGGAATAATAATATAACTACTAATACTAAAGGCTCTTTAAGATTTAAGATAGAGCTACTCGAAAGAATATAATTAATTCCACCTAAAATGAAATAGAATATACCGTAGCGGATGAATAATTCTTTTAGTGTAATACGCTCTGCTTGGCCTTTAATGTAAATCCGAAGCAATGCTTTTCCTATTGTTCTTCCATTTGTAAAGTATGGAATGATAATAAAGTAAATGAAGACTGAACATGTAATGAAAAGAAGTTCGTATACATTTGTATAAGATTGGATGTTAGCGATAAATAGTGAATTTCCTTTGTTTTTAATGAACGGTACAACGATAGATAAGAAAATCCAATCAATTTGCATAGCAATGAGACGACGAATAAATCCAACTGGTTTCGTTTCTAAATCAATATGAATATCTAGTTCACTTGTTTTCGGAAGGAAGTACGTAAATATTGGTGCAATGATAAAGCCAATTATACCGCCTAGTGTGTTTAAAAATAAATCATCAATATCAAATAAGCGATAGGCACAATTATAAATACCATATAATCCAGTTACTTGTGTTAATTCAAAGAACAGTGAAAGGCAAAAAGAAATACACACTGTTTGTAAGAAGCTACGTCGGAAATAATAGCGTAAGTACATACCAAATGGAACGGTTAATAGAACGTTAAAAGCGACTTGTAAAAACGCAGATTCCTTTAATAAATAGAAGTAGGTAGCTGGCTTCGTTAAAATTGCCGAGGTATGATTACTAATCTCTTGTATGAAATAAAATGGCGAGAGTTGCATATGTTGTGTATTAGCCGGTTGTAGGCTACAAGTATCATACGTTTGTGGTAATGGCAAAATCACAAGAAAATAGGCATTTAATACATAGAGTAATAGTGAATATAAAATAAATGAACGCCATTTATTCAAATAACCGTATTTGCGATAATTAAATATTAAAAAAGGGATTAATAGAAACATCGCTAAAATAGGAAATAAAATAAATGCTGTTTTTATTGGAAATAAATATGCAGTCAAAATGAAGCTCCTTTCAATGAAAATTCGTTTATCATTATAACGTTAAAAGAACCTTAAAACAAAATTAAAATATTTCGAAATAGAAAAATTACAAATTTCAATGGAATTAAGTTATACTAAATTTAATATAAGAATATTATGATTATCATTAGTTGAGAGAGGGTACAAGATATGCGATATGAGCTTTTTTCTGTAAGTGGGGATCATATTACAACTTTTGAAAGTGCATGGCATTTTCAGGAGGGAGAACAGATTTTTGTTCATGATAATCAAACAAAACGAAATTTTATTATTATCCGCCTAACGCATGATGTATTTCAACAAAATAAACATGTTATTCGTTTGTATTGTCAAGAAAAGAAAGTATACGCATAAAAGGGCCCCCCTTACTGCACAAAAAAGTAAGAGGGGCTTTATCATTATAAAGGTATAAAAAAGCGAGTCCTCCTAGTTTAATAGAATGACTCGCTTTTCGCTTTGTAAGTTTCACTTTATAAGAAAATAAGAGTAAGTACACCTACGATAATACAATAGAAAGAGAAATATTTTAAATTTCCTTTTGCCATAATGTTCATAAACCATTTTAACGAAATATATGTCATGATAAATGTTGCGATAAATGCAACGACATATGGTACGAATAATGTATCTAGGTTTGGATCTTTTGCAATGTCTGTAATACTTAGTAATAAACCACCTAAGCTAACAGGGATATATAGTAAGAATGAGAAACGAAGAGCTGTTTCTTGCTTCATACCAAGTAACATCGCTGCTACGATTGTTGCACCTGAGCGGCTTATTCCAGGAATTAGTGCGCAAGCTTGTGCTAATCCGATGATAATTGCATCTTTCATAGAAAGGTCGCCATCATTTTTACGTCCACGCAAGTTTCTAATAATCCAAAGACCGACAGCAGTAATAAGAAGGGAAATCCCAACCATCTTCACGCCTTTTAAGTACTGGTCGATATAGTCTTTAAATAAAACACCAATAACGCCTGCTGGAATGGTCGCAATAACAAGGTAAATAATAAAGAAGAAATCTGATTTTGCGTCTGCTGCTCTTGTAAATATATAAGATAGACCATTCTTCGTTAGACGAATTAAATCGTTTCTATAAATAAGTAATACAGCTAATAATGAAGCTGAATTAACAAGTAGTTCGAAGCTAAACCCTTCTATTTTTAGTCCTAGCAAATGCTGTGCTAAAACGAGGTGACCACTTGAAGAAATCGGAATTGGTTCTGTTAGTCCTTGGAACAGACCAAGAATTAAATATTTTAAAATGTAGTAAAATTGTTCCATAATAACCTCCTTGTTTATTAGTCGAAAGAAACAACTTGTCCATTATAACAAAGATACGGATGAATATTGAGAAGAAATAAATATTCGAAATATAATAAAAATCCCTTATAACAGTATAAGGGATTTTTATTATTAATGAGAAACTACTGTTTCTTCAAGACTTTTCGTTAATTGAACATCGACTTTCTCAGCATCATGAATATGATTCATAATAGTCGTATTTAACTTTTGGAACATTTGTTGTGTATTAGCGAATTCACGTAATATATCATCATTACAAGATTTTTGATTTTCAATAGCTTTAATAACATTTGTAGCACCGCTTTGTAACGTTTGAATCATAATTAAGATGTTTTCAATTCTAGCGTTTGTATCGGCACTCATTTCTACACCTTCATCGACTAAGTGTAAATTATCTTTTGTGTTATCGTATGCTTTTTCGATTTCTTCTTGAATTTTTTTCGTTAAGTTGCCGATGTTTTTTGTACTTTCGGCTGTACTTTCCGCTAGTTTTCTTACTTCATTGGCAACGACAGCGAATCCTTTACCGTGCTCTCCAGCACGCGCAGCTTCAATACTCGCATTTAATGCAAGTAAATTTGTTTGTGCTGCAATGTTTTGGATGACTTCTACAATTTGCTCGATTTCTTTTGAGCGCTCACTTAAATGATTCATACTGTTAGACGTGCGCTGAGATTGTTCACCTAATTTATTAATTACAATAAGTAAGCGATGAACAGATTCTTTTCCTTCATTAGAACAGTCAATAATTTCTTCAATTGATTGAATTAAGCTTTGTTCTTTTTGTAACATTTCATTATTCAATTCATTGGAATGTGTTGTACGCGTTGAAACATTTTCGAAACATGAGCTTAATTGTTGAACTAAATTTTGGAGTGTATTGTGCTGGTTATTTACAAGTTTATGTTCTTGAACAACGCTTTGTACACGATCGTGGATAGAAGAAATAGTCTCTAGTTGTTCGATATCTTTTTGTTTTAATTCTGCTTCTAGTTCTTGTATACGACTTTCTAATTGATCAATTTTATGTTGGAGTGATTTTTTTTGCGTAAACATATATTTATTTCAACCGCCTTTAGAAGTTATATTTTCTCTATATTTGGATTTTAGCATCTTTTATAATTTTTAAATATAGGAATTGTTAAATATTTAAGAATCTATTACATTTTATTCATAATTCCCTTTTTTTCGTCATGAAAAATAAACTGTATTTAATGGTATTGTAAACAAACTGTAAAATAAATCATGTATAACTGTATAAGAAGGGAGTCGGATTATGAACTATTTTAAGCGAATCAGTAGTCTAGTATTAGCAGGAATTATCGGTCTTTCTAGTACAGTCGCTGTAAAAGCAGAGTCAAACGACGAGAAACTTAACAACATGCAACAGCAATTGCAGCAAAACGATGCAGATATGCAAAAGAAAGAGCAAGAGAAGCAAGCTGTTAATAAAGAAATTCAAGGTATCGAAAACGAACTACATAATTTAAATAATACAATTGCAAAAAATAAAGAGGATCAAGCTGCTATTCAACGTAAAATCGATGAAACACATAAGCAGATTGAGCAAAAAAAGAATGAAATTGTCGTTTTAGAGGATAAAGTCCTTGCTCGTAAGGATATTATGAGAAAACGTATGGTTTCTGTTCAAAACAGTTCAAATACAAGTTTAGTAGTAGAAGTTGTAGTAGAGTCAAAAAACTTTGCAGATTTCTTACAACGTATGAACGCAGTTTCTACTATTCTAGAAGCAGATAAAGAAATTTTACGTCTACAAGAACAAGATCTTCGTCAAATTGAAGAAGATAAGAAAGCAATTGACGAGAAAGAAGCGTCTTTAGTAGTAGACAAACAAAAATTAGCAAAAGCACAAGCTGAGTTGCAAGATAACTTGAAAAAACGTCAAGATAACTTGCAAACAGTTCAAGCTAAATATAATGCGATTGCAAGCCAACTTAATTTAGCAGCAGAAGAAAAGGCTAAAATTGAGTCAAATATGAAGGCAGTTCAAGAAACAATTGCTCGTGAGCAAGAAGCGGCAAGAATTGCAGCAGAAGAGCGTGCAAAAGCAGAAGCAGCTGCAAAGGCTGAGCAAGAAGCGTTAGCTAAGGCGCAGGCAGAAGTTGCTGAACAGCAAAAGCAAAAGCAAGAGCAAGCTAGTAAGCCAGCACAAGCTAAAAATAATAATTCAAATGTAGAACCTGCACAACCTTCTAAGCCAACTGCTGGTGGAAAAGAACTTTATGTACATGCAACAGCTTATACAGCAGATCCAGGTGAAAATGGCTATGCACCAGGTCAACAAGTATATTCTGCATGGGGAGGCTATAATCTAACTGCAAACCCAGGAATGAAATTGATTGCGGTGGACCCATCTGTTATCCCATTAGGTTCTCGTGTATATGTTGAAGGATACGGAGAAGCAATTGCAGCAGATACTGGTGGCGCAATTAAAGGCCACAAGATTGATGTTTTAATGCCAGATAAAGCTTCGTCTAGTAATTGGGGCAGAAAAAATGTTAAGGTTACAATTTTAAACTAACACGTAATCCAACTTTACAATACGTAAAGTTGGATTTTTTTACAAAAACAATGTTAAGTTGAGTTTACATTTTGTTAAGGATAGCATACACTGAAAATGAGAGGTGGTAAATTTGTCCATTTTAAATAGGGTGAAGGAATTAAGAGCTCGGTTTAATTTTTCGCAAAGTGTATTAGCAGAAAAGGTTGGAGTGACGAGACAAACAATCGCTGCAATTGAAAAAGGGGATTATGTTCCTTCACTGTTATTAGCACTTACGATTTGTGATGTATTTGATTTAAAGATGGAAGACGTGTTTGTTTTAAATAAGGAGGGGAAAGAGGATGAATAGAATTGTTGCTTCGTATATTATAAATTTATTTTACAGTGTATTGGCATGCTGGGCATTCGTAGAGTTTTATGATTTTTATATACAGTTTGCTGATGTTATTAAAAATGAAAGTTTACCATCTAAAATAACAATGAGTTTGACACCTGTTGTATTAATATTTATTGTAGCCATCATATTAGCGTATTTTAAAAGATTGCATAAGAAGAAATATAACAAATCATCATTGCAATTATATCCTTTATTATTTCCCCAAGAGGATGAACGTGAGAAGGATATTACAGATAAAGCATGCCGCACAACATTTGTATCATTATGGTTTGTATTACCTTGTGCACTCGGTTTATTAATATTTACACCTGTAGCAAATTTATATATTTCGGCATATCCTTTATATGTTGTGTATTTAATTTATTTAATTCAAATGACAGTATTCCACGTATCACTATACAGAAATAAATTAGCTTGAAAAGAAACCTTCTTGCCGATGCAAGAAGGTTTCTTTTCAGCTTATACTTGTACATATAGCAATATTATCTTATCATTTTATATAGAGTAAGATTTTGTAAGGGAAAGGAATTGTATATGAATAAGCAAAGAATTTATAGTATAGTAGCAATCCTTCTATTTGTTGTAGGTGGTGTGTTAATCGGAAAGCCATTTTATGATGGATATCAGGCTGAAAAGAAACAGACTGAAAATGTACAGGCTGTTCAAAAGATGGATTATGAAAAACATGAGACGGAATTTGTAGATGCTTCGAAAATTGATCAACCAGACTTGGCGGAAGTAGCGAATGCATCATTAGATAAGAAACAAGTAATTGGTCGTATTTCAATCCCGAGTGTTTCATTAGAACTTCCGGTTTTAAAATCTTCTACTGAGAAAAACCTATTATCAGGTGCAGCAACGGTAAAAGAAAATCAAGTAATGGGAAAAGGGAATTATGCATTAGCAGGACATAACATGTCTAAAAAAGGTGTTTTATTTAGTGATGTAGCCTCTTTAAAAAAAGGTGACAAAATTTATTTGTATGATAATGAAAACGAATATGAATATGCAGTTACTGGTGTATCTGAAGTAACTCCTGATAAGTGGGAAGTTGTCGAGGATCATGGGAAAGATGAAATAACGCTTATTACATGTGTATCTGTTAAGGATAATTCTAAGCGTTACGTTGTTGCTGGTGATTTAGTAGGAACGAAGGCGAAGAAGTAAAAAAGATGAGGGGATTTCCCCTCATCTTTTTTTTAATCCATCCATTTCACTAGTTTCTTAGAAATTAGTAATAAAACACAACCTAATACAATTGCTACAGCTCCGATTACGGTAAATACTTCAGCATATCCAAGTGAAGTTGTGAAGCTTGCCAGTTGTCCACCTAAAATGTTGGCGATTCCTGAGCTTGCTAACCATACTCCCATTAATAAAGAAGCAAGTTTTACTGGAGCAAGTGCACTGACCATTGATAGTCCAACAGGTGATAAGAATAGCTCACCTAATGTATGGAAAAGATACGTAAAGACGATAAATAGTAAGTTTGCTTTTTCTGTAATGTTATGTTCATCACTACCTGTTTTTAATGTAGCGATAACGAGAATGATATAACCGATACCGAGTAGGATCATACCAAGTCCCATTTTTGTTGGGATTTTTAAATCCCCGCGCTTGCGAGTTGCAAGTTTTGCCCATAATGCCGAAATGACTGGAGCAAGTAAAATAATAAATAATGGATTGACCGATTGGAACCAAGATGTTGGAACTTCCCATCCGAACACAGAGCGGTCTACAAATTTGTTTGTATATAATGTTAATGAACTACCAGCTTGTTCAAAGCCAGCCCAGAAGAAGACAACAAAGCATGTTAAAATGACGATAACTGCGGTACGTTGTTTTTCTTTTTTTGTTAACGGTGTATCTCCTACTGATGGTTGTCCATCTGTTGTTTGTAAATCGCGAGTTGGTTTTTTACCGATATCACCAAGGAAGCGATTTGATAGTGTTGTAAATAAAATTTGTCCAATGATCATTCCGATTGAAGCGGCTAAGAATCCGTAACGGAATCCGTAATGTACGACGCCATCAACCGTTGTTTTGAATAAATTTTCTGATAAAAATCCGCAAACGAGTGGAGCTAAAAATGATCCGACGTTAATACCCATATAGAAAATGGTAAATGCACTATCACGTTTTGGATCATTCTCTTCGTATAATTCTCCAACAAGTGTAGAGATATTCGGTTTGAAGAATCCATTACCGATAATAATAAGCGCTAATCCGAGGTATAGGCCGACTTGGTTTTGCATGGCAAATAGTGTAAGGTTACCGATTGCCATTGTTATACCACCAATTGTGATCGCTTTTCGTCTACCTAGGAACCGGTCTGTTAAGTATCCACCAATCATTGGTGTGAAATAACAGGCTCCAGTATAAAATCCGTAAATAGAGAGTGCCCATGCGGGACTAAATCCAAGACCACCGCTTACTAAAGCTGTTGTTAAATATAATGTTAATAATCCTCGTAATCCATAATAACTAAATCTTTCCCACATTTCTGTAAAGAAGAGTAAGTATAAACCTGGAGGATGTTTCTTTTTTCTTTGTTGTTCTCTTTCTAGTTGTATCGCTGATTCCATGTTATTTTCCTCCTGACACAAACAAAAACAAAGTTAATAATTTTGTACATTTAATATTTTACCTTATTAACTATTATAAGTCAATAAAGGTTGATTTTTCAGAAGAAATTGGAAAAGAGATATAGCTATAGAATGGGTGTTTCTTTTATGTTAGACTATGGACTATGTTTTCTTTGTAAGGATACGGTTTATTGCACTTTTTTATATGTGAAATTGATTTCATAAAAGATGAAATTATAGAAGGAGAAAGAAATGAAATTGTTACAGAAAAAAGAAATTTTACTTATTAGTCTTATGTTATTCTCGATGTTCTTTGGAGCGGGGAATCTTATATTCCCACCTTTTCTTGGGTATGAAGCAGGAGAACATGTGTGGGTTTCATTAGTAGGTTTTATTATATCAGCAACAGGTCTTCCTATATTGGGCGTTATTGCGATTGCAAAAGCAGGAAGTTTTCAAACGCTAGCGGGTAGAGTTCATTCTTCATTCGCCATTATTTTTCCGTGTCTCGTGTATTTATTTATTGGACCAGGACTTGGTATACCACGTGCAGGAAGTTTAGCGTTTGAGATGGGACCAGGTCAGTTCTTCACAGAATCGGGAAGTATAGTTTTATTATGTTACACGGTTATTTTCTTTAGTATTGTGTACTGGTTAAGTTTATCACCGTCTAAATTAATGGGGTTGTTCGGAAAAGTTTTGACACCGTTATTATTAGGTATGATTGCCCTTATCTTTATAAAGAGCATGTTTACATCAGTAGGTAGTGTGAAAGAGGCTACTGGAAACTATGGACAAGCTCCTATGTTCCAAGGGTTTTTAGATGGATACTTAACGATGGATGCATTAGCAGCTTTAATTTTTGGGATTGTTATTGCAAATGCTTTACGTGCAAAAGGTATTGAAGATGATAAAGGTTTAGCGAAATATATGAGTGTTGCTGGAATTGGGGCAGGACTATTATTATCTATTATTTATGTCATACTTGGATATGTTGGTTCAATTAGCGGTTCGTTAGGTACATTTGATAATGGGGCAAATGTATTAGCACAAGTGATGACGACGTTATTTGGACAAGGTGGAGTCGTTTTATTAGGTCTTATTTTTACGATCGCGTGTTTATGTGTTTCAATTGGACTTGTTACATCTTGTAGTCAATTTTTCGCAAGTGCATTTCCGAAAGTAACTTATAAAGTTTGGGCATTTATATTAAGTTTTGTTAGTATGATTTTAGCTAATTTAGGATTAACACAAATTTTAAAAGTATCAGTACCGATTCTTGGATTTATTTATCCAGTTGCATTAACGCTTATTATTTTAGGGTTATTCCATAAGTATATTGGAAAGTATGCATACGTATATGCAGTAACAGTCGGGATTGTAGCGGTATTTAGTGCAATTGATATTTTCAATAAAAATGTGATGATGAATCAGTGGACATTAGTATTGAAATACATTCCGTTTTATACAGAAGGTGTGGGATGGATTGTTCCGGCTATTATAGGTGTTTGTATTGGCGTTATCGTGAGTATTGTTTTAAATAAGAAGAAATAAGCAAGAGGTGTTTTCCTATTTCGGAAAACACCTTTCTTTTTTGGGGAAAAGAGTATTGAAAACGAATAGACTAAGAGTATGATAAAGATAATTGGTAATATATAGGTTGAGTGAAAATCAGTGGTGAGGGGAGAGCTTATGAAGGAAGATTTAAATAAGAAAATAGAAGCACTCGAAACGACAATTGAAACGATGCAAGAAGCTCTTTTTGAATTGAAAGCAAAACAAAGAGAAATAGAAAATGCTCAGCAACATGTTAGGAAGGAAAAGAAAGAATGTATTGAAACGGTGATGGAGGAAAAGAAAAAAGAAAAAGTAGTTACAATAAAAGAGCCTGTGCAAGAACTTGAGATAAAACAAGTAGATATATCTGCTTTTAAACCAGAACCCTTTAATATTATTAAGTTTTGCCAAACTTGGTTACCACGCATATTTGTTGGCATTATGTTACTTGGAGTAATATGGTTATTTA
This sequence comes from Bacillus sp. 3G2, assembly GCF_044324725.1. Classification (NCBI taxonomy): domain Bacteria; kingdom Bacillati; phylum Bacillota; class Bacilli; order Caryophanales; family Bacillaceae; genus Bacillus; species Bacillus sp. 3G2. The sequence continues at coordinate 715,348 of NZ_CP172246.1, forward strand.
AAGCAGGGGTAGATGCCGGATTATTAACACCAGCAATACGAATTGTGTTTGGTATTGTCCTATCAATCGGTTTTTATTATATAGGGGATATTCAAATTAAACGAGAGCGGCAAGCGTTGGGTTTAGTATTAGCAGGTGGAAGTATTACGGGTATAGTTTTAACGACATTTGCAGCACATTATTTATATGGATTTATTCCAGCAAGTGTTGCGTTTGTATGTAATATTGCATGGGTCATCTTAGGTATTTATGTAGCGAAGAGGTATCAATCGGAATATCTGACTATCTTCGTAGCGGTAGGAGCTTTCTTCGTACCATTCTTATTAAATAGTACGACTCCTAATCCTTATATTTTCTTTGGATATGAGACGATACTAACACTTAGCTTGTTATGGTATGCGTTGAAAAATCGTTATCAGTATTTATATATGATTTCTTATGTTGTTGCTGCTATTGTCCTTTTCGTCTTCTTTGCTATTATGTCCATGTTAGTAGAGGGTTTGCAAGTACAGTTAACAGTTGTTTATGGTTTGATTCACTTACTATTATTTTGGCATATGTTTACGGAGAGAAGTTTTATAGTAGAACCACGTTTGGCGATATTTAGTGCGAATGCAGTTTTCTTTATATTAGCCATTTCAAAAATACATGAATTTACAACATGGGGATTAATGATTAGCGCACTCGTGCACGCTATTATGTTCGTGTTTGAATATAGGAAGAATCGACATTCTACATTTACAAATCTTTTATTTGGTTTCGCAATGGTTGCATTTAGTTTAGCGATTTTATATGAATATAGTTTAGTGAATGCAGCGATTGTATTGTTATTACAAGGTTTCCTCGGTATGGTGACTGCTATTAAAGTAAAACAACAGGTGAAATTGTATGTTAGTGCGACGATTTACGCGATTGGAATGATACAGACTATTTTTAGCCCATTTGATCATTTCATTTCAGCTGGGTTCGTTGCTCATATTATTTTAATAGGTACATTTTATTACTGCATGAAACAAGCGAAAAATGTGTTAAGGAGCTTTGGAAAATATGTTTATTCTATAGCACTCTATTGGTTTATGGTTATCGTATTTATTGCAATTACTAGAGTTGGTGAAGTGCTTTCTACAGATGGAAGTATAATAAGCGTATCTGTATCGTTATTATGGATGGTATATGCATTATTTGCCGTTTGGCTTGGACGGAATAAAAATATGAATGAAATATTGTATGCCGGCTTAGTCGTGTTAGTCGTAACGATAGGGAAGCTATTCCTTTTGGACTTACCAGAAGTATCGATGATGATCAGGGCAGTGTTATTCTTAATAGTAGGTAGTATAGGTATCGTTATTTCAAGGATGTTTTTCTCAAAAGAAGAGAAGTAAAAAGAAGGCAATCCGTATGAGGATTGCCTTTTTTGTTATTTCTTATCAATTATTACAGCTTCATTGTATTTCGCTGTTGTATTTTGGCGTAGACGAAGCGTTGCTTGTCCAGTCGTATTTGGATTGATTTGCACATTTACAATCTTCTCAGCGGAACCTAAGCTGTTTGTTGTGAAAGAAAATGCACTGCTATATCCAAAAGTAGATGGCCAAGTACCATTTGTATTTTGAACTTTTGCTACTTGTGTACCGCCAGTAGTGAATATACCTAAAGAGTAATTAGTGTATGTTGTGTTTGGTAATAAGTTATTTACTTGAATTTTGATTTGGAACACTTCATTGTTTGGTAGAGTACTAGGGTGTGTAACTACGTAGTCGTTTGCTGTTACGGCACCGTTATAACCGTATGAACCTGCTTTAAAAGTATTTGTATTAAACCATTGATAACCTGCATTTGGTGCACTCCAAGGTTCAGGTTGTGGCTCAGTTGATAAGCTTGGTTGTTCAAATGTTTGTAAAGTGGTAGGTAGATCAAGTTGTAAACCATTTACTTGATCTAAACTTGTAAATGTTTCTTTATTCGATAGCCAATTTACGATATTTTCTAGTAAGATAGCATCGTTTTCTTCTTTATAACCATCGTAAGTTTTCTTTGTTTGGCCAGAATCTTCACGAACGTATTTTGGCGATGCATCCTCAACAGGAGAAGAGTCACCGATAAAGGCAGCTTTTCCAAGTCCTACTTTAGCGATAGCAGCATAAGGACCCTCTGCAATACCACCGCCGTTATAAACACCGCTATCAACAGCATTATTCCATTTTGACGGGTTTTCTGGAAGATAAACAAGTCCTTTTGCTAGTTTTGGGTTTGTGATTGCTAGAGTAGAACCAGCATGCATCGCTACAGATGAAACACCTTTTGTAATTCCGAATGATTGTTCAGGTGACACAATATTTTTAGCGGAAACATCACCAATTGCATTGTAGCGGAAGCGAATACCGAAGTTATCAGATAGCCAATCAGAGCTTTCTACTCCTTGCATAGCTTGTGAATTTGCTTCCTCGCTAGACATTCCTTTTGCTGGATTATCCCAAGCGCCGCGTCTATATCCATTAAATACTTCAGAAGAGTCCCAGCGATTTTTATTACGATCTGCATTATAATGATCTGCAATAAAGAAGATACTACCGCCGTTTTTCACATATTGTAACATTGCATCTTGTTCAGATTTCTTGTAAGGAATATTAGCTTCTGGAACGATAAATACATTGTAGTCTTTTAAATCTTCATACGTAATCGGTGTTGATTTGCGAAGTTCTTTTACATGATATCCGTTTTGGGCAATACCGTTTCCGAAGTCAGAAAAGCCGCCATCGATAACCCAGTCAGCGGTCCCGGCAGTTTGACCGTGTGTATTATCGAATAAGACTTTCTTCCCGCTATTTTGATTTACAACTTTTGCAGCAATTTCAGGTGCTGAGTCTACTGAGCTTTCGGCATAAGTAGACGGAATGAATGAAGCTCCTATACTTAGTGTAATTGCTGTTGCTAAAGAAAATGTAATCCATTTTTTATTCTTCATAGAAGAATCCCCCTAATAAACATATTTGCTTTAATAATGTAATCTATTTTTTTATGGAAAGAAAGATAGAAAATATTAAATAGTGTAAAGATATCGTTAATTTAATTGAGAAATATTTGTGTGAATAATGAAAAAATCCCTTCCTAGTAAGTAGGAAGAGATTTTGGGCTTAACTAATTTTGGAATTAGGTGTTTCATCAATTTTATGGAACCCTTTCATATAATACACGATAGCTAAACCAATAAGCCAAATTGGGCCAACAATTAATGCAATTCTTGTATCTTCTGAATACGCCATTATACCTAATACTAGTGCAAGGAAAGCGAGTGAGAAATATGAACTTAATGGATATAAAGGCATTTTATATGATAGCTTGTCCTTTTTATCAGTTTGCAATCCTTTACGGAATTTAATTTGAGCGATTAAAATGATGCCCCAAGTCCAAATTGCCCCGAAAGTTGAAATACTAGTAAGCCATGTAAATACTTTTGCAGGTACAAGATAGTTTAATATAACACCAACGAGTAAAACGATAGCTGTTGCTACAATCCCTTGACTTGGAATGCCGTTTTTATTTAAACGACCGAATCTTTCAGGAGCTTTCTTCTGCTGAGCTAATGTATATAGCATACGGCCTGTACTAAATAAACCACCATTACAAGAAGAAAGAGCTGCTGTTAATACGACAAAGTTAATAATCCCTGCTGCTTTTGCGATACCGATTTGCTGGAATGTTAAAACGAATGGACTTCCTTTCTCACCAAGTTCGTTCCATGGATAAATTGCCATCATAACGAATAGAGCCCCAACGTAGAACAGTAATATTCTCCAAAATACGTTATCGATTGCTTTTGCGAGTGTTTTTTTCGGATTTTGAGCTTCACCTGCTGTAACACCGATTAATTCAACGCCTAAATAAGCGAATAACACCATTTGTAAAGAGAGCAATAACCCAGAAAAACCATTCGGGAACCAGCCACCATGTGACCAAAGGTTTGAAATACCAGTAGCGATACCGCCGTTTCCGAATCCGAATAAAATAATACCAGCTCCAACAATTATCATACAGATAATTGTGACAATTTTTATGAGAGCAAACCAAAATTCAAGTTCTCCAAATACTTTTACGGATAAGAAGTTGAAAGCACTCATTAATAATAGAGCGAGTAACGCCCAAGTCCAGCGTGGGATATCTGGGAACCAGTACTGCATGTAGATACCAGCTGCTGTAATTTCAGCCATACAAGTAACAACCCATAAGAACCAGTAGTTCCAACCGGTAATGTAGCCAGCTAGTGGTCCAAGGTAATCAGAAGCATATTTACTAAAAGAACCGGCAACAGGTTGTTCAATTGCCATTTCTCCGAGCGCTCGCATAATGAAAAAAATAACGAGTCCAGCGATCATATAACCTAGTAGAATAGAAGGGCCAGCTAGCTTAATAGCAGAAGCGGATCCTAAAAATAGTCCAACGCCAATAGCTGAACCGAGTGACATTAAAGTAATATGTCGTTCTTTTAAACCTCGATTTAAAGTTCCAGATTTGTTTGTGTGCTGCATAAGAAGAATCCTCCTTGTAGAGTGAACGATATTTGAATACGTTTACTAAATATTTAACTATTTCAAATTATAAAACATTTCCATCTGTTATGCTACAAAAATAAACGTAGTTAACTGTACTACATCTGTGCTTGTCAGACTTAAACTTAAAATTCGAACTATTAGCGAATATATTGACTCTTCTTTTTATTGATTGTTAAGATTAAGTATTATATTTTCTCACATACTAGTAAGAAAAGAATGTGTGATAATAATTCAGATGTAGGAAGGGTACATAACCATGTTTCAATTACAAAAATATAACACTTCTGTGAAGCAAGAGCTTTTAGCTGGCATCACAACTTTTTTTACATTTGCGTATATTCTTGTCATCAATCCGAAAATATTATCTGATGCAGGTGTACCATTTGATCAAGCTTTTACAGCAACTATTATTGCGACGGTTGTAGGGACGCTATGTATGGCGTTTTTAGCTAACTATCCAATTGTTATTGCTCCAGCTATGGGAATGAATGCGTATTTTGCTTATTCTGTTGTTCAACAGGCAGAGGGGATTACATATGTCATTGCATTTTCGGCAGTATTTGTAACAGGTATCATTTTTCTTTTATTATCTTTCACTTCATTTAGGCAAAAGCTAATTGTCGCAATTCCTGATAGTTTAAAACATGCAATTGCAGGTGGAATTGGACTATTTATTGCTTTTATTGGATTACGCCTTTCTGGAATTATCGTTGATCATCCATCTAATTTAGTTACGATTGGTGATTTTCATTCTCCAGCCGTTATTTTAACTTTAATTGGTTTAATATTAGCGGCGGTATTAATGGCATTGCGTGTGAGCGGTGCATTATTTATTAGTATGATTGTGACGGGAGTTATCGCCTTCTTTACAGGGCAACTGAAGTTTACGGATAAAATTGTTGCGATGCCTCATTTACCAGAGGGAATTATCGTTTCAAACCCAATCAACGCCTTTTCAGATGTAATTGAATACGGATTATATGGTGTTGTATTTTCATTTTTACTTGTACTGTTATTTGATACAACAGGTGCATTACTTGGTTTAATTAAACAAGCAGGCTTAATTACAGATAATACTGAGAAACGTTTTGGTAAAGCGTTTATTGCAGATGCAATTGGCGGGACTACAGGCTCTATCTTTGGAACAAGCCCAACAGCAGCGACGATTGAATCGTCAGCAGGTATTGCTGCAGGTGGTAAAACAGGATTAACAGGTATTGTCGTTGTTGGCCTAACGATTATAACGGCATTCTTCAGCCCTGTCATTGCTTCTTTATCAAGTGTAGCCGCTATTACAGCTCCTTCATTAATTATTGTAGGTAGTTTAATGGCGCAAAGTCTTCGTGATATTAATTGGAATGAATTTGATGATGCATTACCAGCATTTTTAATTTTCGTTGGTATTCCGTTAACGTCTAGCATTGCGAATGGAATTGCAATTGGATTTCTAGTGTATCCAGTCTTAAAAATTGTGAAAGGGAAAGGGATGGAAGTACATCCGTTACTATACTTATTTACAATTTTATTTGGATGTCATTTATTCTTATAATATAGATATAGGAGAGGGAGCTTCTTATGAGAGGCTCCTTTTTTGTGTATAATAAAGTGAAAATCAAATTAATGGCGTAAAATATAAATTACTTAATGGAATATATATGTTACAATACAGGTAGAGGAGGAACATGAATGGCTGTCAGTAAAATAAAAGTCGCGCGTGTTCAGTTAGATTTAACACAGCAACAATTAGCAGAAAAAGTAGGCGTTACAAGGCAAACGATTAGTTTAATTGAGAAGGGGAAATACAACCCGTCTTTAGATTTATGTTTGAAAATTTGTTATGCGGTAGACAAAACATTAAATGATTTATTTTGGGAGGAAGAGGAGTGAGGGGATGAGAATCGTGAAAGATGAACGTTTAATGATTGAGGGGCTAAAACATATTAGACTCGTTTTCATCTTACAAAATATCGTCATACTAGGTATTGTTTTTTATCGCTATGTTTTGCAAGATGCAGGATATGAAAGTGTTTCAGATTTATTAATGGTATTTATGTGCGGGATAATAGTTATTAATTTTTTAAACTTAAAAAATTCGGTGGAAGTGTATGAGCATACGGGCGGAGTATCGCGTAGTTATTTTATGAAGCTACTATTCATTCCGGTAGGTATTATTATTGGTATTTTAGCTATTTGTATCGTTGTAACACCAGATATTTCGATAAAGGAAATTAGTATGACAGGACTTATTATGTTTGCTTGTTTTTTAGTTCCTAGTTTGTTTATATACATATATATGAAGAGAATAAAAAGTGAAGAGTGAAATATAAGAAAAGCTTTCCCATATTGGGGAAAGCTTTTCTTATATTCTTTTATATAGTACTTTATGAAGGCCAATCGGTTCAATTTCAAAGATTTCACCATGTTCCTGGAAGCCTAAGCGTTTGTAATAGTCAGCTACAGTAATTCGGCCATTACACCACAATATATTTGCTTGGCGTTCTTGCAAGATTTGCTCCGCCTTCTGAATTAAGGAGCTTCCAGCGCGTTTGTTTCGAAATTTAGGTAATGTGGCCATTCCTCGTAGACGATAATGAACACCTTCTAGTAAGTCAGGATATATTTCTTTTGAGAAGGAAGCGATACTAATCAGTTCATCGTTTATAAATGCGCCTAAGTGAAAGGTGTCTGTCTCATAGTCGGAAGAGTATTTACAATCTGCTAATGTTTGATTCGGGCGTAAAATTTTTTGACGTAATACGTAAGTTTCAGATCCCTCAATATTTTTCACGGTAATCATATTAACATCCTTTCTTATAAGGCATTTTCTGTTAGTTGTATAAAGAAATAGGCAGGTGCTGCGAAAAGTCCGAGTATGCTAGCAGTTCCGAGAAGGAGTGAAAGTAAGAGGCAAGAGTATTTTATTCCATTCGATTTTTTCCATCCGTAACTACAAATTTCAATGCTAACACCGATGAGAATAATGGCAACGAGTATTTCCGCCAATAATAAAAGAGCTAAAGTTACAATAGACATAATGTGATCCATCCTCATAATATGTGATAGTAACATTTTACCATATGAAATGGAAAAAAATGCCCCTCAATTATGTGAGGGGCATTTTCTATTCTAATATGTTTTTTAAAGTATCGATATGTTCTTTTGAACCTGTGACAAGTAATGTGTCACCATGTTGTAGTCTCGTATCACCATGCGGGATTAATGCTTTATTACCGCGGTAAATTTGAATAACAAGTACATCGCCTAAAAACGGAAGGCGACGTAGTGCAACACCGTTATATGTATTGCTGCGTAGTTCAACTTCACGAACTGTTTCATTTGCTGTTGTAATTAAGCGAACGAGACTCGGTTTATCAATTAGTGCACGTAACAGAATACGTGTAGAGTTAATTGTTGAGAATACGGCGATATGTTCTTGCGTTGCTTTTTCTTGTAGAAGTGGATCTTCTACACTTGCAATAACATGTTCAACACCTAGTTCTTTTGCATGTTCTGCTAATAATAAGTTTTGTTCATCATCGCTTGTTGCGACAACAACGCGGTCTGCATGAAATGCTGTTTGTTCAGTTAATGATGCGATTGTGATGTCATCTAATTTTACGATAGGGAAGTCATGTGATTTCGCTTCCTCATCATTTATTTTATTTTGACGCATCATATATAGTGTTACGTCATAATCTTCTCGTTTTAAATCAAGTGATAATGGAAGGGTAATTCTGCTTGCGCCAATAATAGAAACTTTTGGTTTTGGTGTTTCTACTTTTGGAAACATTTTTTTAAATAATATAGGTGCAAAAATACAAGTAATAACTGCGCTTAAAATAAGGGAAGCAGATAAACTTGGACTAATGATCCCTAGTTTTTCACCAATTTGTGCAGCTGCAATAACTAAAGAAAGTGTCGATGTTAATAAGATGGCACTTCCTAGTACGATATTACGTGGATACCATTTTCGTAAGACGAGTGATGGTAACAGCTTTGAAATAAAGAGTCCTACAATTAAAATTGGGATCATTAGCATACTAGAAGGTTCTTTAAAAATTGACCAAACCTCTAAGTTTACACCAACCATCACGAAGAAAATAGGAATGAAGAAACCATATCCGATGGAATCCAGTTTTTCAACCATATCTTCATTTGGTGATAATAACGATACGAGCACTCCTGCTAAGAAGGCACCTAAAATATTTTCAGCTCCAACAGATTCAGATAACCCAACTAATATTAAGATGAGTGCAAAAACAGCTCGTGTATCAATTTGTACACTACCAGCTTTTAAGTTATCTAAGTATGGAATGTTTTTAAAGCGTTTTGCAACGAAGTAAATAACAATACCAGCGCCGAATAGAAGAAGAAGGAGCCACATGCTTTGGCCGCTTTCGGAATTTAATCCGACGAATACAGCGAGTAAAATCATTGTAACTAAATCTGCAATAACAGCGACTAATAAAATGATTTGTCCGATTGCCGTTTTGCCTAAGTTATTTTCTTTTAATGTTGGTACAACAACACCTAAAGAAATAGTTGAAATAATTAAAGTCATAAACATTGCATTATCCACGAATCCTAGCCATACGAATAGTAATGATAGGGCATAAGATAAGATGAAAATAAATAAGAAGATAATGCTTGCTGCTTGGAATGTGTTTGGTTCGTTTGTCGTATTCTTTTTCCCTTTTTGTTTAAAGATAGAAAAATCAATTTCTAAACCGCTTAAGAACATTAAGAAGATAAATCCTAGTGTCGATAAGACTTGAAGCCACATATCTGGCTCAATAATATTAAACCCACTTTTACCTACAAAGATTCCTGCGATGATTTCTGCAACAACGACAGGAAGTGCTTTTAATTTAAAGCGTTGTAACAAAAGGGGAACGAAAAACGCGATTGCAACGACAACCATAAGTGATAGAACAGAAGTATGATGTTCCATTGCGTTCTCTCCCTTCAAATAAATATAGTACCTATTTAGCCATATAATAGGTAGAAAAGCAACGCATATGGATTCGATTTCATAAAGAAAGAGTTTTCTTAACATTTGTCATAATAAGTATATTTTTCATGATTCTGTTGTTAATTCCGTAATGTGGATGTAATAGGGAAGGGGATAAAAAAAGACTGCTGAGTAATCTCAGCAGTCTTTTTCATGTACATTACATTGAGAAGAAGATCCATACAGTTAAACCAACTGTTGCAGTTGCAACGAAGAAACTGTATATCATAGTAAGAATTTGAACTCTTCCTTCTCCTTCTTTTAAATGCATGAACATAATTAATTGTAACAACGCTTGCGCAACAGCCATTATGATAATAGTTGTTAAGATCGTTGAAAGTGGCAAGTTTGTATAAAGTGCCACGTATAACGCTAGAAACGTTAGTGCAAGCGATAAAATAAATCCGAAAACGTGTGACCAAGGGAATCCGCTATGCGCATGCCCGTTTGCTTGGTTGTTATTTTGATCCATTTACGCCACCATCCCGTTCAAGTAAACTAGTGTGTAAATAAAGACCCAAACTAGATCAAGGAAATGCCAGTATAAGCTGATAATGAATACTTTACGCGCTGTAACTGGTGTTAAACCTCGTTTTAAAATTTGGATAATAACACAAGTTGCCCAAATGATACCGCCTGTTACGTGGGCACCATGTGTTCCAAGAAGAACGAAGAATGCAGATAGGAAAGCACTTGTTTGAATTGTTGCGCCTTCACCGATGTACATAATGAACTCTTCGATTTCAAAGAATAGGAAACCTGCACCTAAAAGTAATGTAAGGATGAACCATCCAAGCATTGCTTTTTGGTTGTGCTTACGCATTTCGTGAATTACGATACCACATGTGAAACTACTTGTTAAAAGTAGTAATGTTTGAATTAAAAGCGTTTTAAGTTCAAACAGTTGCGCTGGAGTTGGGCCATCAGCCGTACGACCAGCAAGTACTAGATAAGAGGCGAAAAGTGTTGCGAACAGCATAATTTCAGCCCCAAGAAAAATCCAGAATCCTAGGATATTCAATCTGCTTTGCTCGGATTGATATTCCAAAGGTAAGCTTTTATCTAAAGCCGCCATATCATTTCACCTCTCATGCTATATGTTCTGTTTCTTTAATTTCATCAACGCTTACGTAGTAGCCATCATCATAATCGAATGAACGATAGATTAAGCAAGCTAAAATACCAACGCCGCCGATTGCTGCAAGCCAGAACCAGCTAAATACTAATGCGAAACCTGCAAGACCGAAGAATAAAGACGCAATAATAGGCACGCCAGAGTTACTTGGCATGTGAATTGGTTTAATATCTTCTGCTGCTGGTGTAACTGTTTCTCCGCGTTTTTTCATGTACCAGAAAGCATCAGCTTCTTTGATTTCAGGAAGTTTCGCGAAGTTGTAATGTTGTACAGGAGATTGAGTTGCCCATTCAAGTGTACGGCCATCCCATGGATCTCCAGTTGTGTCACGTTCACCGTGACGAGCACTCCAAATTACGTTGTAACAAAGAAGTAGGAAACCAATACCCATCATTACCGCACCAACAGATGCGATTTGGTTTAGCCATCCCCATCCAAGACTTTCAGAGTAAGTGTACATACGACGAGTCATACCGTCTAAACCTAAGAAGTACATCGGGAAGAAACAGATATTGAATCCGCTCATAAAGATCCAGAATGTCCATTTACCTAGGCGTTCATTTAACATATGACCAGTCATTTTTGGATACCAGAATGTGAATCCAGCAAGCATAGCGAATACTGTACCTGCGATTAATACGTAGTGGAAGTGAGCGATTAGGAAGTAACTGTTATGGTACTGATAATCAGCTGCTGCCATACCAAGCATAACCCCTGTAACCCCACCGACTACGAAGTTTGGAATAAATGCCAATGACCAAAGCATTGGAACTGTAAAACGAATACGTCCTTTATACAGCGTAAACAACCAGTTAAAGATCTTAACCCCGGTTGGAATCGAAATCGCCATTGTCGAAATCGAGAAGAATGAGTTAACCGCTGGACCTGCACCCATCGTGAAGAAGTGGTGAAGCCATACGACGAAACTTAGTAAAGAAATTGCAACCATTGAGTATACCATCGCACTGTAACCGAATAGACGTTTACGTGAGAATGTACTAATGATTTCAGAGAAAATACCGAATGCCGGTAAAATAACGATATATACTTCAGGGTGACCCCATACCCAGAATAGGTTGGCCCATAACATTGGCATACCGCCGCTCGCCATCGTAAAGAAGTGAGCATCGAATAGACGGTCAAATGTCATTAATGCAAGAGCAACTGTTAATACTGGGAAAGCGAAAATAATGATAATCGTTGTAATTAAGATTGACCAAGTAAACATTGGCATTCTCATTAAAGTCATACCAGGTGTACGCATTTTTAAGATAGTAACAAGGAAGTTAATACCGGTCATTAGCGTACCGAGACCTGAAATCTGTAATGCAATTGCGTAGTAGTTATTTCCTACACCAGAAGTAAACTCTGTACCTGCCATTGGGAAGTAAGAAGTCCACCCAGCGTCTGGAGAACCACCGATTACGAAAGCGATGTTGAATAACATTGCTCCGACAAAGAATAACCAGAAACTTAAAGCATTTAAGAACGGATATGCAACGTCACGAGCACCAATTTGTAATGGTACTACAAGGTTCATTAATCCCATAACGAATGGCATCGCCATGAAAAGAATCATAACTGTACCGTGTGTTGTGAAGATTCCGTTATAATGTTCAGCATTTAAATAAGTTGTTTCTGGGAATGTTAATTGTGCACGGATCATTAAACCGTCCATACCACCACGGAATAACATAATAACCGCAGAAATTATATACATGGCCCCAATCTTTTTATGGTCAACAGTTGTTAACCATTCGTCCCAAAGCCATTTCCATTTTTTATACTTTGTTAGTACGAAAATGATTGCTAATGTCACAAGAACGATAGAAGCGTCTGCACCGTAAATAATCGGGTCACCTGTGACAAAGAATTCATCAAGCTTCACTGTGTTCACTCCAATCTGTTGGAATAATAGCTATTATTTTTTGTTTTTGTAGTAGTTGTAATCACAATACTCAAGTGATTTTGGATCTACATAACTTAAGTGGTGACTAGAGAATGTCATACGACCAACTACACCAGGTTTAACAATTTCGTTGTACTTATCTTCTGTTAGTTTAGGAGCAGTTTGTTGTACTTCTTTAACCCACTTGTCATACTTCTCTTTAGTTTTTGCTTCAACTTCGAATTCCATGTGAGTGAATCCTTCACCAGAGAAATTCGCGCTACGGCCTAGGTAAGAACCTGGCTTATCAGCTTGTAAATAAAGATCCATAATCATACCATCCATAGTGTACTTCATACCACCAAGTTCTGGTACCCAGAAAGCATTCATTGGACCGACAGAAGTCAGTTTGAATTGAATTGGTACACCAGCAGGGATGTTTAAATAGTTAACGGTTTCAATTTTTTCCTCTGGGTAACTGAATAACCATTTCCAGTTTGCAGATGTAACATAAATCTCAACTGGTTTAATATGTTTGGACTCTGCCGGAACCTCTTCCGAAGCATAAGTTGCTTTTACTGTTGGAATCGATAATGCGATAACGATAATAACAGGAACAAGCGTCCAAATGATTTCTAATAATGTGTTACCGTGTTGTTCAGGTGGCTCATAGTCCATATTCTCTGGTTTTTCACGATAACGAATCAAGATGACTGTAAACAAGATGAATACAATTGCGATAATTAATGACATAAGCAAGAATGACCAAACAATTAAATCATACTGTGCTTTTGCAACAGGTCCTTGCGGATTTAATACTGCGAGTTTCTTATCACAGCCGCCGAGGAACAGAAGTAATGATAACGGAAGAAGCGAAGCCAGCTTCCAAAACGTTTTCTTTAGTTGCACGATTGAAAATCTCCTTTCTCCTTGGATTGAAACTATGCCAATAAAACAATATAAACCTATTAATTTATAGATGGCAATAGTTTTTGTGATATTGTTAAAAAATAGACACAAATGCACACTTTTTAAGGTGAATATCATTTGTAACTTGATAACATTGTAAACCATTTTCCAGTAAAAAACGTGATTGTGGAAATTTTAAGATAAATAAAGTTATACCAAGATACCCAAGAAATAGAAAAAAACTATCTTATCATAAGAAAGATAGCTGAATATTTAATATATTTAGTTTACTTCTTTTTTTAGATGTATTTGTTGTTCAAATGTGACAACTTTTTTATATTTTAAATGGTATAAAATGTAACAAATAATCATAAATGGAATACCGCAATAAAGAGCAATTCTCTGATCTGGGATGAAAGCTAAACTAACAAATGTAATGAAATTGAGTGAGAATGCTACGATTGGAACGATTGGATAAAGCGGTGTACGATATTTTAAATCATTAATGTTTCCACCGTTTTTTAAGAAGTTTCTGCGGAAGAAAAACTGTGAAGCTGCGATTGACATCCAAACTACGACAGCAGCCATAGCTGCAATAGATGTTAAAACTAAAAATACAGTATCTGCCGCAAATATACTTGTTAATAGAGACAAACTTGCAAAGATTAGACTGAAAATTAATGCGTTTAGTGGCACACCTTTTTTCGTTAACTTCGTAAAAGCTGGACTTGCCATTCCTTGTTTTGCCATCGCCCAAAGCATACGAGAATTTGCGTATAGACCAGAGTTGGCTACGGATAATACTGCTGTAATAATAACAAAGTTCATAATGTCAGCTGCATATGGAACACCAGCCACATCAAATACAAGTACAAATGGACTTTCGACTAGATTAGCCTCTTGCCATGGGAGTAAACCTACAACAACTGATATTGCTAGGACGAAGAAGAAGAGAGTTCGCCAAATGGTATTTTTAATCGCTTTTGGAATTGTTTTTTCAGGGTTTTCACTTTCTCCTGAAGCAATTCCGATTAATTCTGTTCCTTGGAAGGAGTAATTTACTGTAATCATCGTAAGAAGAACAGCTAATGCACCGTTTGGAAATAATCCGCCATTTTCAGTGAAATTGTGAAGCATTGGCGCTGGTTTTCCGTTAAAGTCTAGTAGACCGAACATAACTGCACCACCGAGTACGATGAAAACAACAATGGTTGCGACTTTTACACTTGCGAACCAAAATTCCGCTTCTGCATATGCCTTTGCTGATAAAGCGTTTACAAGAAAGAGTGCTGCTGCAAATGTAACACACCAAATCCAAGAAGACACGTCTGGAAACCAACGTTTCATTAAAATACTTACAGTTGTTAACTCTACCCCAACTGTAACAGCCCAATTTAACCAATACATCCAACCGACAACAAATCCAAAACCAGGTGAAATAAATTTGCTTGCATAGCTTTGGAATGAACCTGCTTCTGGCATAGCAACGGATAATTCACCAAGACATAACATCGTTAAATACATGACAAATCCACCGACTAAAAATGCAAGAATAGCACCACCAGGACCGGCGTTATGGACGATTTGACCAGATCCCATAAATAGGCCAGTTCCAATAACACCACCAAGTGCAATCATAAATAGGTGTCTACTTTTCATTGTTCGTTTTAAATCTGTTTGTTCTACTTGTTGATTCATATGCCCCTCACCTCGTTATTTTCTTGTATGTATGAATTGATTTTCATTCCGAGTTTTTAATCATTAGTGGGGGATGTGACACATACTCGGTTTATTTATTATGAAATGAATGGAGTATGTAAAAATGCGAACTATGACTAAATACTCTAAGAATGTTTTTATTAACAAGGTGATATCTTCACTATGTTAATTATTTAGATTTTAGCAAAAATATTCAGAAAAGTATATTGTTTTTTCTTTTTATTAAAAATAATTAGAATTTTACAACGGTGGAAGTGTGAAGAATAATTCACAGAATCTTTCTAGCAAACTAGTAAGAAGAAAGGTACAATGATAGGAGGTATGTCTGTAAAATAATAATTAATGGAGTTTTGTTTAAAATGAAAAAGTTAAAATATCTTTTTGTTTTTGGAATTATATTTGCTGCCGCGTTTTTTATAGGGAAAGATAAAATTATACAAAAGGCGCAAGTGTTCCGTTTAGAGTTTCTATCTGAAATGAAAGAAGCAACGATGATTGAAAATGTTCCGTTTATAAAACAGTTACCAGAATTACCTCGTGGATGTGAAGTTACAAGTTTGGCTATGTTGCTGCAATACAAAGGTATACAAGTAGATAAGATGCAACTTGCTAGCGAGATTCATCGTGTTCCATTTGAGCAAAATGGTTTACGTGGAAATCCTTATGAGGGGTTCGTTGGAAATATTTATACGAAGGCAGAACCAGGATATGGTGTATATAATCAACCTATTTTTAATTTAGCAGAAAAATATATTCCTGGAAAAGTAGTTAATTTAACAGGTAGAGACGTGCAAGATATGTATAAAGTAGTTAGTTCTGGGTCGCCAGTATGGGTCATTATTAATACAACGTTTAAACCACTAGCTGAGAGTAGTTTTGAAACATGGAATACAAGCTCTGGCGAAGTGAAAATTACATATTTTGAGCATAGTGTAGTAGTAATTGGATATGATCAAAACTTTGTGTATGTAAATGATCCTCTGAAAAATAATCCGCGTTTGGCTGTTCCGCGAGCAGAGTTTGAGAGAGCTTGGGAGCAAATGGGGAAACAAGCAATCACTATTTTATAATAATGAAAAAGTCATCTTTTTGATGGCTTTTTATTTTTAATTCTTAGTGATAGAAAATTCAGAACATTCTTTTAAAAGTTAACAATTCACGTTATAATAACATTTAACTTAGTGAAGAAGGGATGAAGAGAAATGGATGTCGCAAAGGAACTTGTTTTATTAAAGAATCAGTTGATTGAGTGGAGAAGGCATTTTCATAAGTATCCAGAGTTATCTTTTCAAGAAGAAAAAACATCACAGTTTGTATTCGATATACTTCGGAAAATTCCGCATTTAGAAGTGTCAAGACCTACTAAATATAGTGTAATGGCAAGGTTAATTGGTAAACAACCTGGTAAAACTATCGCGGTTCGTGCTGACATGGATGCTCTTCCTATTCACGAAGAAAATGAATTTGATTTTATTTCTACATATCCAGGTGTGATGCATGCATGTGGCCATGATGGACATATAGCGATATTACTTGGGGTTGTACATAAGTTAGTAGAGGAAAGAGAGAAGGTTAAAGGAGAGGTTCGTTTTCTCTTCCAACATGCAGAAGAAAACTTTCCTGGCGGTGCAGAGGAAATGGTTGCAGCGGGTGTAATGGAAGGGGTGGATTATATTATTGGTGCTCATCTTTGGGCAGCGCTAGAGGTTGGTAAAATAGGTGTAATTTATGGTCCTGCAATGGCTGCCCCAGATGTTTTTAAAATTACGATAGAAGGAAAAGGTGGACATGCTGGAATCCCTCATGAAACAGTGGATAGTATTGCAATCGGTACACAAGTTGTTGCGCAACTTCAGCAAATTGTATCTCGCCTTACAGATCCGTTAGATTCTCTTGTAGTATCTGTTACGCAATTTCATGCTGGGACAACCCATAATGTGATTCCAGAACAAGCGGAGATTGAAGGGACAGTGCGGAGTTTAAGACATGAGTTGCGAGAAGTAACAGAGAAAAGGATTGAACGGATTGTGAAGCATGTGACGGAAGCTTACGGGGCGAAATATACGTTTTCTTATGAATATGGGTATCGACCGGTAGTAAATGATTATAAAGTTACAGAGGTTATTGAGCGAACAGCATTACAGCTTTATGGAAGGGAACGAGTTACTCGTTTGCAGCCGACGATGGCTGGGGAAGATTTTTCAGCGTTTTTACAAAAGGCGCCAGGGACATTCTTTTTTATCGGAGCGGGAAATAAAGAGAAAGGAATTATATATCCTCACCATCACCCTCGTTTTACGATTGATGAAGATGCATTACCAGTTGGAGTGGAAGTCTTTGTATCATCCATTATGAATTTTATAAGTAAAGGAGAATGAGATGAAGAAAATACACGTATTAGCGCTTATTCCAGTTTTTTGTTTAGTTGTTGGACCCATATTTGCTAATTCAGTTACTCCTTACGTATTAGGGATGCCATTTTTATTATTTTGGGTATTATTATCAGTGCTCATTACGTCTCTTTGTATGGGACTTGTGTACGTATTTGATCCTGCTAATAAGGGGGATGTGAAATGACCGCATTACTTATCATTATATTATTTTTGTTTCTCGCACTATTTTTAGGGATTCGGGCACAACATGGAAAAGATATGAATTTAGAGCAATGGTCAGTTGGTGGAAGAGGATTTGGCACTATTTTTGTTTTTCTTCTGATGGCAGGTGAGATTTATACGACTTTCACATTTTTAGGTGGAAGTGGATGGGCATATAGTAAAGGTGCGCCTACGTTCTATATTTTAGGTTATGGTGCATTAGCTTATATTTTATCTTACTTTTTATTGCCGCCAGTTTGGAAGTATGCGAAAGAGCATAATCTTGTTTCACAGCCAGATTTTTTTGTGAAGAAATATAAGAGTCAGACACTTGGCATTATCGTTTCTATCATTGGGGTTATTTCGATAATTCCCTACCTTGTTTTACAGTTAAAAGGGTTGGGGATTATCGTTTCGGAAGCATCTTACGGAAGGGTATCACCAGTTATTGCAGTTTGGATTGGTGCAATTGTCATAACGATATATGTAATGGTTTCAGGTATACACGGCTCTGCTTGGACGGCCGCTTTGAAGGATATTATGATCCTGTTTATCGTTATGTTTTTAGGTATCTATTTACCGTACCATTATTACGGAGGGTTTCAGCCAATGTTTGAAGCTGTAGAAGCAGCGAAGCCAGGGTTTTTATCTTTACCTGATGAAGGAATGAGCATTTCTTGGTTTGTTTCTACTATTGTATTAACAGCTCTCGGTTTCTATATGTGGCCCCATACATTCGCTTCTGCTTTCTCTGCGAAAAATGAAAAAGTATTTCGTAAAAATGCGGCAATTATGCCACTGTATTCTTTAGTTTTACTTTTCGTATTCTTTGCAGGTTTTGCGGCTATCTTGCAAGTTCCTGGGTTAAAGGGAGGGGATGTAGACCTTTCGTTATTCCGACTGGCTCTTCAAACTTTTGATCCTTGGTTTATTGGGATTATTGGTAGTGCGGGAGTTTTAACAGCATTAGTTCCTGGTTCTATGCTTGTCATGGCTGCTTCTACATTATTAGCGAAAAATATTTACCGAACAATGGTCCCATCTGCTTCAGACAGACAAGTTGCTAAAGTGGCGAAGTTATTTGTTCCTGTAGTAACTCTTGTAGCTGTTTTGTTCACTTTTAAAGGTGGAGAAACAATAGGAGCACTTCTTTTAATGGGATATAGTATAGTGACACAACTTTTCCCTGCACTTGTATGTAGTTTGTTTCCGCGGCAAGTTATTACGAAGCAAGGGGCAATTGCAGGAATGGGGATTGGGTTATTAGTAGTCGCATATATTACTTTATCTGGTTCAACTATAGCTACGATGTTTCCGGGTTTCCCTCAATATATAAAAGATTTAAATGTAGGTATAGTTGCATTGTTAATGAATATGATTGTGATGTTTATCGTTAGTGGGTTCACGAAAAATGTGTCTATAAAGACAGACAATATAATAGTAGAAAAGTAATCCGTGTGCTAGAGCTATCTTTGAAAAGAGATAGCTCTTTTTTGTATATATTTTCTTCTATTAGCGGAATCTAACTAAAAACTTGTTGAAAAGGAAGTTAGGTGGGGGAATTGTTAGAGTTAAAAGGTAACTTATTTGAAGTTATGAAAGAAATTAGGGATGAGTTAGGTTCGCCTAATGATTTAACAATTAGGGAGGTTGCTCTTGCTGGTAGTTTTACACGCTGTGCTGTTGTTTTTTTATGTGGGCTAACAGATAAGGATAATGTTTATAAGTATGTAGTTCGTACGCTTCAATATGAAGAAGTACAAAAAGAAGCAGATGTGGTTCAAACATTATTGGATCGTTTGATTTCTATTGCGGAAGTCGGTAAGAAGACAACGTTTCCGGATATTATAAATGCGATTTTAGCAGGAGATACAGTTATATTAATTGATAATATTCAAACCGCTATCGTGATTAATAGTAGAGCTTGGGAAAAAAGAAGTTTAGAACCGCCGGTAACAGAAGATTTAATCCGTGGACCGAGGGTTGGATTAAATGAAGATATTAACGTGAATAAAATGTTAATTCGCCGTAGCTTACGTGACCCAAAGCTGAGATTTCAATCTTATATTATGGGGAAGAGATCCCAAAAAGAAGTGACTTTAGTATATATAGAAGACATTATTAATCCTTACATTGTAAAAGAGCTAGATCGGCGTCTTCAATCAATCGTGACAGATGTCGTTTTTGAGACGGGTACGATTGAGCAATTAATTCAAGATAATAATTTGTCACCGTTTCCGCAGTTTTTGAATACGGAAAGGCCTGATAATATTGTGGCCTCATTAGCGAAAGGAAAGGCAGCTATTTTGGTGGATGGATCACCCTTTGCTCTTATAGCTCCGCTAGTATTTGTTGATATTTTTCAATCTGTGGAAGATCACTATGAGCGTTGGGTAATTGGGACTTTATTAAGAATTTTGCGGATGGGTTCTGGTATAGTCGCAGTTTTAATGCCGGCGATGTATGTAGCGCTCGTCTCATATCATCAAGGACTTATTCCTTCTAAACTGGCGTATTCAATTGCTGGGGCAAGGGAAGGCGTTCCGTTTCCTGCTTATATAGAAACGTTAATGATGGCATTAACGATGGAGTTAATACGAGAAGCGGGAATTAGGTTGCCAAAACCGATGGGGCAAACAATTGGGATTGTAGGTGGTCTTGTCATTGGAGAAGCAGCGGTGAACGCAGGAATTGTAAATCCGTTTTTAGTTATCATTATTGCGGTTACAGCTATTGCTACCTTTTCTCTTCCTGTATATAGCATTACGATTACGTTTCGTATTTTACTTTTCGTCTTTGTGTTAGCAGCGACTGCTTTTGGTTTGTATGGAATTATTTTAGCGCTTATCGCACTTGCAGTTCATATTACAAATTTGAAGAGTGTTGGTAT
Organism: Bacillus sp. 3G2; assembly: GCF_044324725.1. Lineage (NCBI taxonomy): Bacteria > Bacillati > Bacillota > Bacilli > Caryophanales > Bacillaceae > Bacillus > Bacillus sp. 3G2. The sequence goes on from NZ_CP172246.1 coordinate 736,044, forward strand.
TCCTTATACAACACCTATAGCTCCAGCTTTTTATAAAGATTGGAAAGAAGAGCTTATTCGTTTGCCAAAATCAATGCTGAAAGAGAGACCGGAATACTTACAAACGAAGGATTCTACAATACGTCCAAAGGAGCGAGAATAATTGAAACCATTTGAGTATGGCGATGAAGAGATTGGATCTCGGGAAATTGGGTTTGCGGTATCTTCAACAATTATTGGTATAGGGGCATTGTCTATGCCAAGAGATATCGCTAACCAAACTTTATTTTCGGATGGTTGGATTATTTTGCTTTTGGGTGGATTGGTGTGTGCAGTTTTAGGTTGGTTTGTAACGAGGGTAGCTATTTTATTCCCGAAGCAAAACTTTGTTCAATATACAAGTGCGCATTTGACAAAGCCTGTTGCATACACGATTAGTAGCATTTTAGTATTAACGTTTGCTGCGTTGACAGCATATGAATCGCGAATGATTTCAGTCATTTCCCAAACGTATTTATTTAGTGATACACCGATACAACTACTGTCTTTCTTCTTCTTATTAGTTGTTATTTATGGAATAGCGGGATCAAGAGCGGCCTTATTAAGGTTAAATGTTCTATTTTTACCTATTGTTTTAATTGCAATCGTGCTTCTTTCTTTATTGAATATAAATTTAATGGAAATAAATAATTTACTACCAGCTTTTCAAACAAAAGTGAGTCAATATGCTATTGGAGTTAAGAATTCTATTTTTACATTTATTGGATTTGAAGTAGCTCTGTTTTATGCTGTGTTGTTAAATGATAAGACGGCAAAAAAAGCACCAATGGCAGTTGCGAAAGCGGTAATGGTAAATGTGCTGTCGTACATTTTAATTTATGTAACTTGTATTAGTGTTTTTACGTATATGACAACTCGTGGATTGACGTACCCAACAATTGAATTAGGGAAAGAAATTGAAATTGGTGGAGGATTTTTAGAAAGATTTGATGCAATTTTTTTTACAACTTGGATTATTACTATTTATAACACCACAGCCATGTATTACGACGTCGCATCTTTATTATTTTGTGCGATGTTTCCGAAAGTGAAGAAACATATTTTCATTTTTGTAAGTGCCCCAATTATTTTTATGGTGAATATGATACCTAGTAGTTTGAATGACTTGTCAAATTACGGAACGTATTTAGCTTGGATAGATATGGGGGTTGTCGTGTTAGCACCTTTGTTAGTTTTTATTGTATATAAAATAAAAAGAAGGAATGGTAGAAATGAAACACCTTCTTAAAATCATAATGCTTATAGTTTTAGTTGGATCTATAAGTGGGTGCTCTGAGTTAGAAGAAATAGAAGAAAGAGGATTTGTAGTAGGGGCAGCCTATGATATTGTGAAAAAAAAGAAAGCGAATCCAATTATGAAAGGGACGTATCAGATGGTACTCCCCAGTAAATTGTCGCAACAAAGTGGACAAGGTGGTGGAGATAGCGAAAATTATATTAATGTGAGTGCGAAGGCAGATAGTGTCTTTGAGCAAATACGAATTATCGCCAAAAAAATTAGTCGCTCACTATTCTTTCCGCATATACAAGTGATAATTTTTTCTAAAGATTTATTATCGAATCCATATGTTTTACAAAATACGTTAGATGTATATATTCGTGATCATGAGATGAGAAGAAATATACGTTTGTTCGTTTCTAAGAAAAATGCAGAAGCTATTTTGAAGCAGAGCGCTAAACCTGAAAATTTACCGGCGCAGTATATCGATATGTTAGCTGAACATCCTCCGAAAAATGCTCAAATGATTGAGGCTGCAAGAATTGGTGAAGTTCAGGAAAAGATGATTTCCAACCGAAGCTTCGTATTACCTATTCTTGAATTAACAAAGCAAGGGGTACAAATGAACGGGGCAGCGTTGTTTCGCGGGGAGGATAATAAGTGTGTAGGTAGTTTGAATGGAGAAGAAACATTTGGAATAAATTATATAATAGGTAAGAAAATTGGAGGATTCTTTACCATTCGTAAAAAAGACCAGCTTATTACATATGAAATTCATAAAATGCATCGGAAGATTAAAGTATCTACAGAAAATGCTACAAAACCGACGTTCGATATTCACTTATTTTTGGAAGGAACATTGGCTGAGTTGCATTTTAGTGATCATAAACAAATTATGGATGAAAAGCGATTAAAGAAAAACATCACGGAAGAAATGGAGAAACGCATTCAAAAATCGATTAAGCTTGTTCAAAAAAAATATAAGGTAGATGTATTAGAGTTAGGGGAAGTATATAAGCGGCATAATTATAAAGAATGGAAGAAGATAGATAAGAATTGGGATCAAGGTGAAAATTACTTTAGTAATGCTGAGATTACCGTTCATGTTCATCCGACAATTGAGCATTCAGGTTCAGCCTTACCGAAAAGAGTGAAATAAGGTGATGCAAGTTGTTTACTGGTCTAGGAATTAGTTGCACGATATTAATGGCGGTTCTTCCCGGGGCAATATATTTCCTTCATAAAAAATTTTCAACGTACGGAGCGCAGCCGTGGAAAGAAAAAAAGAAACCTGAATGATTTTCAGGTTTCTTTTGCGCAAAGCAAATGTGAAGGGGGATACCTTCTATGTATGCTTTGCTTTTATACAAGCCCTAACCAATGTACCAATTGTGTAGAGAGGAATGTCACAACAATGGCGATAACGGTAGGGATTGCAAACGATAAGAATGTCCATTTTGCACTTTTTGTTTCTTTATATATGTTAACCAGTGTTGTTCCGCATGGGAAATGAAGAAGTGAGAACAACATTGTGTTTAACGCTGTTAACCAAGTCCAACCATTTTCTAAGAATAAATTTTTAATTTGATTAAAATCATCTATTTCAGTTAAAGCTCCAGTTGATAAATAAGACATTAATAAAATCGGGATAACAATTTCATTAGCTGGTAGTCCAAGAATGAACGCAGCTAGAATAAAACCGTCAAGTCCTAACATTTTAGCAAATGGATCTAGGAAGTTTACAAAATACATAAGTAAGCTTGTGTCGCCGATGAAAATGTTAGCAAGTAACCAAGTTAATGCAGCCGCAGGGGCAGCTACAACGACAGCTCGTTTTAAAACATAAATAGATTTATCGAGTGTTGCACGTACAATTGTATTCCAAACTTTTGGCTTACGGTACGGTGGTAACTCAAGGGTGTAGTGAGTTGGCACACCTTTTAAAGCTGTTTTTGATAGTACCCAAGAAACAGTTAATGTCATAATAACACCAATTACAACCATCCCAACTACAACGCCAGCAGTAACTAATGTTTGCATACTACCTGTATAACCAGCAGCCATAAATAATGAAGCCATTAAAATTAACATAGGCCAGCGACCGTTACAAGGAACGAAGTTGTTTGTTAAGATTGCAAGCATACGTTCACGTGGTGATTCAATAATACGTGTTGACATAATAGCGGCTGCATTACAACCAAAGCCCATTGCCATTGTTAAAGATTGTTTGCCATGTGCACCTGAGCGTTTGAATAAGCGGTCCATATTAAATGCAACACGTGGTAAGTATCCGTAGTTTTCTAATAGTGCGAACATAGGGAAGAAGATTGCCATAGGTGGTAACATAACGCTAATAACAGCACCGATACCACGGAATAAACCAAGGATTAAAATGCCATGTAACCATTCAGGTGCATGTGCTGCCTGGAACCAAGATGTTAAATATCCTTCGGCCCATCCGAAGAATTCAGCAATCATATCAGACGGTACGTTAGCGCCTGCAATTGTAAGATAAAAAATAATAGATAAAATACCGAGCATAATTGGGAATCCCCAGATGGGAGATGTGAAAATTTTATCTAGTTTTTCAGAACGATACAATTTATCAGTGTTTGTATATTGAACAGACTCTTTACATATGCTTGCAGATGTTCGATAAATATCTCCGACAATATCATCTCGTATATCTTCTTTTGAAAGTGCTTGTGCATGTTGAATAATATAGTCTAATGGAAGAGCTTTACTGGCTGAGTGAGATTCCATTCATTACGACCTCCCTTACAAGTGGTTCGTTATGGTGTTTTTGAAGTGTAGTTAAGAAATTTTTATCTCCATCTAATATACGTAGCGCAATCCAACGTGCTGGATACGTATCACCGAACACTTTATAAATTTGTGGTTCTAATTCTTGAATCATACTTTCAATTTTTTCACTGTAAGAAACCTTAATTGGTGTCGGAATTAGTTTTTTATTTGCTACTTTAGCAATAACACTTAGCAAATGCCCAATACCTACTCGGTTACGAGCAGAAATCTTAACTACAGGTACACCGAGCGATTTTGCTAATTTCTTTTCATCAATAACGATGCCTTTTTTCTCTGCTTCATCAATTAAATTAATACAAATGACTACGTTGTTCGTCATTTCCATCACTTGGAGTGCTAAATTTAAATTTCTTTCCATTGCAGTTGCATCTATAACAACGACAGTTACTTCTGGTTTTTCAAATATAATATAATCTCTTGCTACTTCTTCATCCGCAGAATTTGAATATAGTGAGTAAGTTCCAGGTAAATCTATTAATGTATATTTATTTCCGTTATGTTCGTATTCCCCTTCAGCTTTTAAAACAGTTTTTCCCGTCCAGTTTCCAGTGTGTTGTTTTAAGCCTGTTAAAGTATTAAATAATGTACTTTTCCCGGTGTTCGGGTTGCCAGCTAAAGCAATACGATGTTTGCTCATCTGAAATCATCTCCTATTAATACCCCGAAAATAAGGGAACTTTCTTCCTTGCGCAATGCAATAGTTGTATTGCTTACTTGATAAGCGACCGGATCTCCAAGTGGACTGCGTTGTAATACTTTAATCGTTGCCCCAGGGATAAATCCCAAATCTAATAAACGTCGTTTCATAGTTCCTTCTAATTGTATCTTCTCAATCTGTACAAACTCTCCTGTTTTAAATTCGGAAAGTGGTTTTGTATTAGCCGATACCATAAAAGTTACCTCATCTCTATATTGTTAGTTTAAGTTTAAAAAGTTTCCTTAGGTAAACTTTTTGTTAGTAATATAGTAGACTACATTGGATGATGCTGTCAATTGGTACTTTAAAAATATTCATTTATTTTTAGAATTGTTCCAATTTATTTAGTTGTACTAAAAAATATTAATGAAATTCTGTTGAATGTAAATGAAGTAAGAGTGCAAAAGTTAAAAAATATAATGGATTTGTAAATGTATTTTTAATTAAAAGGGGAAAAGAGCAAAAAACATTTACATTGAATTTACATTGTTAAGAATAAATTTACATTACTGCTTAATTAGTGTGGATTTTGTTGGGTTCTTTAACTATAAATGTTGGGATTCCTAGCTTTTAAAGATTATTATGGTCATTTACTTAAAATTAAAAATTGCTTAACACTCACATAATATTGTTGTCCTACAATGAATTTGTGTTCGAAAGAAAATGAATTCGAAAAGTGATAATCCAAATGGGGGTACAAGACATGGTTATGAAAAAAGGTATTAAATTTTCTTTAGCAGCTTTAGTGGTGGCAGGAGCGTTAGTTGGATGTGGGAAAGCAGATGATACAGCTAGTAAAGAAACTGCTAAAGGAAGCGATAATACAAAACAAGAATTATCAGGTACGATTGCAGCGGCTGGTTCTACAGCTCTTCTACCTCTTGCGGAGGAAGCTGGAAAGAAATTCATGGAGAAAAATTCAAAAGTTTCGATTCAAGTTCAAGGTGGCGGTAGTGGAACTGGGATTAACCAAGTAGCATCGGGTGCAGTACAAATTGGTAATTCAGATGTTCCATCAGGAGATAAAATAAAAGATGCTGAAAAAGCAAAAGAATTAGTAGATAACAAGGTTGCGGGTATTGCATTCGCACTTGTCGTAAATAAAGATGTAAAAGTTGATAACTTAACAGTACAACAAGTACAAGATATCTTCACTGGAAAAGTAACAAACTGGAAAGAGGTAGGCGGGAAAGATGAAAAAATCAACGTAATTAACCGTCCGGCTTCATCTGGTACACGTGCTACATTTGAAAAGACAGTTATGAAAGACGCGAAAATTAATGATGGAACTGGTACAACACAAGATTCTAACGGTGCAGTAGAGCAAGCGATCAATTCTACGCCAGGGTCAGTAAGTTATTTAGCAATGTCTTACATGGTTGGCGATAAAAAAGGTGCACTACAAACAGTGAAAATTGATGGTTCTGAACCAAAAGTTGAAAACATTTCGTCTGGTAAATATCCATTCTGGTCTTATGAATACATGGTAACAAAAGGTGAAGCGAAAGAAGCAACGAAAGCTTACATTGACTATGTAAAAGGTAAAGATTTTGAAAAGCAAGTAGAAGATATGGGTTACATTCCAATGTCTAAATTAAATAAGTAATAAAATTTTATGGGGCTGGCTGCAAGGCCAGTCCTGTTCATTTCAATCTATGAAGTGGGGTCTGACCTGTGATGAAGGGGAAAAAACAAATTAATTACGTAAAAAGTGAGTATATAGGAAGATCGCTTGTTACGTTTTGTGGTATTTTTATTGTTTTAATTACATTAGCTATTATTGCGTTTATTTGCGGTAAAGGTATTCAATCTTTTACACAAAGCGGTATCTCATTTACTGAGATGTTAACATCGACAAAGTGGAATCCGAATGCTGACGAAGGAACCTTTGGGGCTTTGATTTTCATTGTAGGTTCAACAGTAGTTTCGTTAGGTGCGGTTATTATTAGTGCGCCAATTGCTATAGCACTTGCTATATTCATGAATTTAATTTCGCCGAAGTTTGGAAATAAAGTGTTGAAGCCTGTTTTAGAATTATTAGTTGGTATTCCTTCGGTTGTATACGGATTATTAGGGGTTACGATTTTAGTACCGCTATTACGTGATTCATTCGGGGGAGTGGGCTTTAGTTTAATTGCGGGTATTGTTGTATTAAGTATTATGATTTTACCTACTATTGCTAGTATCGCTTCTGATGCAATACGCTCTGTTCCATTTGATTATTTAGAAGCTTCTTACGGTCTAGGATCAACGAAATGGCAAGCGGTTAGCCGAGTGATTGTTCCTGCTGCGAAAAAAGGGATTTTAACAGGTATTGTTTTAGGTTTGGCGCGTGCTTTTGGTGAAGCATTAGCGGTTCAAATGGTAATCGGAAACACGATTAAATTACCAGAAGGAATATATAGTCCGACAGCAACGTTAACTGGTATTTTGACAATGGACATGACAAATACATTGAACGGAACTGCTTGGAACAATGCGCTATGGACTTTAGCGATGATTTTACTTGTTATTTCATTCCTGTTTATTTTAGTAATTCGAGCGATTGGGCAAAGAGGTGAGCGATAATAATGAACGCAAGAACGGTAAATAAAATTTGGACAGGTATCTTTTACGCAGTTGCAGCTTTAGTTGTAGCTTTGCTAGTATTCTTAGTGTTTGAAATTTTGCAAAAGGGCTGGGGATTTTGGGATCCTAATTTCTTGTTTGGAGAACCAAGTAATACAAGAGCTGGTGGTGGGATTGGTCCGCAGTTATTCAATTCCTTCTACATGCTTGTTATAACGCTTGTTATATCTATTCCTCTTGGGTTAGGTGCTGGAATATATTTAGCGGAGTACGCAAAACAAGGGCGTTTTTTAAATTTTGTTCGTTTATGTATTGAGACAATGGCGTCTTTACCTTCTATTGTTGTTGGTTTATTCGGTTTGCTAGTGTTCGTTACAATGACGGGCTGGGGGTACACAGTAATGGGTGGTGCTCTTGCTCTAACTATTTTAAACTTACCAGGTTTAACACGTGTTTGTGAAAATGCAATTTCAGAAGTTCCTCATAATGTAAAAGAGGCAAGTCTTGGTTTAGGTGCAACGAAGTGGCAAACGATTGCTCGTATTATTATTCCGTCGTCATTACCGCAAATTATTACAGGTATTATTTTAGCGGCGGGTCGTATATTTGGGGAAGCGGCCGCACTGATTTACACAGCGGGTTTAACATCCCCAATTTTAAATTCAGCAGCGGACTTCTCAAGTCCTGCGCATCCTTTAAATCCATTTAGACCAGCTGAAACATTAGCGGTTCATATTTGGAAGTTGAATTCTGAAGGAGTTATTCCAGATGCGAAGTTGATCGCGACAAAATCTGCAGCTGTATTAATTATTATGGTATTACTATTCAACGTTATTTCGCGATTGGTAGCATCTGTATTGCACAAACGTTTTACAGGAACGAAAAGAAAAAGTAAAACGACGAAGAAGGTAAAAGCAGCATAAATGATAAAGAGGAACTCTCCACTTATAAGTAGGGAGTTCTTTTTGTATTTTAATATAGAAGGAATGGATGTAAGGGTTGTTGAATTTGTAATTGATTATATAGATGAATAGGTGCGAATGAGAGGGGAAGTTAATTTGTTTTTTCTGCAAATGTCAGGTTTTCCAGGATCGGGAAAATCCACAGTTTCTAAGTATATAGCAAAGTTAACGGGTGCTGTAATTGTAGATCATGATGTTTTGAAATCGGCATTGTTACAATCATTAGAAATGAAAGGGATTGAATCGACGATTGTTGGAGGAGTATCATACGATATTGAATGGGTATTGATTGATTCTTATTTAGAACAAGGGCATAGTGTGATATTGGATAGTCCATGTCTATATGAAGGGATGGTTGAAAAAGGAATGAAGCTGTCTAATAAACATGGTGTAAAATATAAATATATTGAATGTTACCTTAATGATATGGAAGAGATTAATAATAGGCTACAAACACGTAAGCGTATGGTCAGTCAAATTGGAAGAGTGGATTCGGAAGTAGCTTTTAAAAAGTGGTTAGATGGTAGTGAAAGACCTTCGAATGCTGAATATCTTATTATAGATTCTGGTGAACTTTTAGAGCGATATGCTCAAAAAATGATGGCTTATATGAGTAGGTAGAGAAAAAGCGTTATCTTCATGAATGAAGATAACGCTTTTTCTTTTAAATATCAGGTGTTTCTGTAGAAGTGCTTATTTTTCTACGAGAGCGTCTTTTTCTCCCGATTTTATCTAATAATTCATACATAACTGGAACGACTACTAATGTAAGAACGGTTGAGACTGCTAAACCACCGATGACAACGACCGCCAAACTTTTTGATACCATGCTTCCTGCTTGCGATTGACCAAATAGGAGAGGAAGCATCGCGACGATCGTCGTTATAGCTGTCATAATAATTGGACGTAATCTGGTGGATCCCGCTTCTAATAAGGCATCTCTTGTTTCCATTCCGTGTTCTCGATTTTGTTGCACTCTTTCTATTAATACAATAGCGTTTGTAACGACAATCCCGATTAACATTAATGCGCCAATCAAGGAATTTATATCAACGGGTGTTCCTGAAATGATTAATCCTAAAATACCGCCAACAGCAGCTAATGGCAAGGAGAACAGAATTGCAAAAGGAGCGCGCGCCTGTCCAAAGGTGATAACCATAATTAAATATACAATCCCGATTGCAATCCCCATAATTTTGAATAAATCTGTGAAGTTTTCTTGCATAGATTCAGTTGCGCCTGCAATAGTTACTTTTGCGCCGTTAGGTAAGTCTAGTTTAGCTATCGTTTCGTTTACTTCTGCGCTTACTTTACTTAAATCTTCATTTGAGGCCTCAGCAGTAATTTGAATCGTTTCTTTTCCGTCTTTATGGAAAATTTCTGTTTGAAGCTGCTTTTCTGAAATAGTTGCAATGTTTTTTAAAGGGATTGGTCCATTAATAGGTGATAATATGTTTGTGTTTAAAATGTCTTCTCGTTTAGTAACGTTTTCTTTTTTGTGTTCTATCATAATAGTTGTTTTTTCATTATTGATTGAAACTTCACCGATAGGTGATTTCTTCATAAGGAATGCCACTTGTTGAGCTGCTAATTCTGGTGTTAATCCTAGTTGTTCGGCCTTTGTTTGATCAATATGGATTTGCCATTCTTTCTTAGAGTCTTCTAAATTCGTTTTTACTTTAGAAAGAGAATCCATATCTTTTAGTTTTGTTTCGACGAGAGTAGCAGCCTCTTTTAAATTCGTTTCGTTGGTTGCTGTTACGTTAAATTGCAAATTGTTGCCGCCGCCAGAGCTTGAATAACTCATTTTTATATAATCAAGTTTAGCGGGTTCAAAGGTTTTATTTTCTTTTTTTAACTCTTTAATATATTGATCAATATTAGAGCCTTTCTTGAAGACTACTAATATACTTGCGAGATTGTTTTTCGTCGTTTGCCCCCATTGTGCATCTTCTGCGCTAGATCCCATTCGTAAAATAACATCCGTTACATCCGAGTTAGAAAGTAATTTCTTTTCGAAATCGAAAGCTTTTTGTTTTTGCGTTTCAGGGGCGTAATCAGCTGGGAAAGTCATGTTAATAGATAACATTGTGTCGTCTTCAGATTTTATATTCGCTTTGGGTAGTAATACATAGGCTGCAATCGATCCTGCGAATAACAAAAAAGAAGTAAGTAGAATAATGAATTTATGTGAAAGAGCCCACTTTAATGTAGCGACATATCGTGGTGAAGAACTTGGCTTTCTGTGCTTTGTTTTTTTGAGTAGTAAAAAAGCCATAAGTGGAACAACTGTTAGTGCGACGATTAAGGATGATAGTATAGAATATACAACTGCTAATACCATAGGTAACATTAATTTTCCGATTACCCCTGATACGAGACCGATAGGTAAGAAAACAGCAACCGTTGTTAAAGTAGAAGAAGTAATTGCAACGGCGACCTCTTTCGTTGCATCGAGAATAATATCTTTAGAGAAAGATTCTTTTTGTAAACGACGGAAAATATTCTCAATGACAACGATGCTATCATCGACGAGACGCCCAACTGCAACAGCTAAACCACCAAGAGTTAGGATGTTAAGTGTAATGTTAGATTGGTGTAGTAAAAAGAGAGTTAATAAAATAGATAATGGAATACTGACAACAGCAATGAGTGTCGTTCGGAAGTTACGTAAAAAAATTAAGATGATTAGAGTTGCAGCAATTGCCCCAAGGATTACTTCTTTTCCCATGCTAGTAACAGCATTTTCAACTTGTTCATGAGTTGAGGCTAAAAGTTTAATAGAAAACTGATCTTTATATTGTTTACTTATATCTTTGATTTTCTTATCGATTTCTTTTCCGATTGCAACCGCATTTTTACTAGGCTCTTTCATGATGATTAATCCAGTGCCTTCTTCTCCGTTTATATGTGAGATTGTATCGTAGTGCTGTTTCAGTTCAATTTGAGCAACATCTTGCAATTTTACTTGAGGTGCAACGGTGACGTTTTTAATGTCATCTACATTTTTGATATCCCCAATGACGCGAAGATTATATTCTTCTTTATTAACAGTAATGGCTCCAGCTGGAGTGGACGTTTCTTTTCCTTGTAAAACTTTTAATATTTGCTCGGTTGTTACGTTTTTATCTTTTAATTGATTTGGGTCTAGTACGATAGATAATTCGGAAGTTGATTTTCCGAAAAACATAACGTTGGCAACGCCATCAATGTTTTCGAGTTGAGGTACGATCTCTTTTTCGATTTGTTTTTCATCTGCTTTTGAAAATCCATTTTGTTTCTGGATTGCAATTTGAGCGAGTGGAATCATAGAAGTATTTAACTGGCTCACTACGGGTTTCGTTGCATCTTTAGGTAGTTTAATTGTATTAATGGCTTTTTCAACCTCGCGTGCTGCATCTTTCATATTTGCTTTGGACGTATACGCGATATCGATGCGTGATAATCCCTCGTGAGTAGAAGAGGTGATGCTATCGATATGTTCTAAATTGCGAAATTGTTTTTCAAGGGGATCCGTTATTTCTTTCGTCATTGCTTCAGCGTCAAGTCCTGGAGATAAGGTTGTGACAGTGACTGCAGGATTATCGATGCTTGGTAAAAATTCCATAGGTAATTTGGAACCGGAATAAACGCCGAGTATGGAAATGAGAAACACCATGATGATAACAGCGGCGCGGTTTTTTAACGAAAACTTTGTTAACCTATCCATAAAGTAATTCCTCCATCGGTTTATTTGTAGTTGAGTACGTCCTTTCTTACTATATAACAAAAAATGGATATTTTTCATTAATTAAATGTAAAAAAATTCTAACAATAATCTTAAGTTAATGTTTTTAGTGCAATTTTGTTGTTTATCCCACTATTCGCTGGGCGCTAAGACCCTCGTTTTAAAATTCGGTTGGATTCGAGCGGTCTGATCCGTTAATAATCTTGGGGAAGAACAAAATCAAAAATCAGCATGTTCGCTTTATTATAGAAAGTGAACATACTGATTGGAGAGCGAAGTACTGAATCTCTTTTTTTTAGTGTGGATTGATTTGTAATGTTATATTGTTGGCCTATAGAGAGGTAAATGGTATGGGCTTTAATATAGAAGAGAATAGGTTTATAAAATGCAGTTGGGTCAATTAGAGTGTGTATTGGTATACAATTTAAAATGGCTGTTTTCTGTAGAGGGGGTGAGGTGTTTCTATATAGAAGAAAGTAGGTTGGATATTTTTTGTGTTTTTTTATAAAAACACTTGTTATTTGAAAAACATGATGGTATATTAATAAACGTCGCTGATGCGGAAACGCAGAAAACGACAAAAAAGAAATTTTAAAACATAGTTGACATCGAAAAATGAAGATGTTAATATGATGAAGTCGCTTCTGAAGCGGCAGACAAGTTCTTTGAAAACTGAACGAAACAAACAACGTGAAACGTCAATTTTTATTTTTAGATGCTAGACAAACTAACTTTATTGGAGAGTTTGATCCTGGCTCAGGATGAACGCTGGCGGCGTGCCTAATACATGCAAGTCGAGCGAATGGATTGAGAGCTTGCTCTCAAGAAGTTAGCGGCGGACGGGTGAGTAACACGTGGGTAACCTGCCCATAAGACTGGGATAACTCCGGGAAACCGGGGCTAATACCGGATAACATTTTGAACTGCATGGTTCGAAATTGAAAGGCGGCTTCGGCTGTCACTTATGGATGGACCCGCGTCGCATTAGCTAGTTGGTGAGGTAACGGCTCACCAAGGCAACGATGCGTAGCCGACCTGAGAGGGTGATCGGCCACACTGGGACTGAGACACGGCCCAGACTCCTACGGGAGGCAGCAGTAGGGAATCTTCCGCAATGGACGAAAGTCTGACGGAGCAACGCCGCGTGAGTGATGAAGGCTTTCGGGTCGTAAAACTCTGTTGTTAGGGAAGAACAAGTGCTAGTTGAATAAGCTGGCACCTTGACGGTACCTAACCAGAAAGCCACGGCTAACTACGTGCCAGCAGCCGCGGTAATACGTAGGTGGCAAGCGTTATCCGGAATTATTGGGCGTAAAGCGCGCGCAGGTGGTTTCTTAAGTCTGATGTGAAAGCCCACGGCTCAACCGTGGAGGGTCATTGGAAACTGGGAGACTTGAGTGCAGAAGAGGAAAGTGGAATTCCATGTGTAGCGGTGAAATGCGTAGAGATATGGAGGAACACCAGTGGCGAAGGCGACTTTCTGGTCTGTAACTGACACTGAGGCGCGAAAGCGTGGGGAGCAAACAGGATTAGATACCCTGGTAGTCCACGCCGTAAACGATGAGTGCTAAGTGTTAGAGGGTTTCCGCCCTTTAGTGCTGAAGTTAACGCATTAAGCACTCCGCCTGGGGAGTACGGCCGCAAGGCTGAAACTCAAAGGAATTGACGGGGGCCCGCACAAGCGGTGGAGCATGTGGTTTAATTCGAAGCAACGCGAAGAACCTTACCAGGTCTTGACATCCTCTGAAAACCCTAGAGATAGGGCTTCTCCTTCGGGAGCAGAGTGACAGGTGGTGCATGGTTGTCGTCAGCTCGTGTCGTGAGATGTTGGGTTAAGTCCCGCAACGAGCGCAACCCTTGATCTTAGTTGCCATCATTAAGTTGGGCACTCTAAGGTGACTGCCGGTGACAAACCGGAGGAAGGTGGGGATGACGTCAAATCATCATGCCCCTTATGACCTGGGCTACACACGTGCTACAATGGACGGTACAAAGAGCTGCAAGACCGCGAGGTGGAGCTAATCTCATAAAACCGTTCTCAGTTCGGATTGTAGGCTGCAACTCGCCTACATGAAGCTGGAATCGCTAGTAATCGCGGATCAGCATGCCGCGGTGAATACGTTCCCGGGCCTTGTACACACCGCCCGTCACACCACGAGAGTTTGTAACACCCGAAGTCGGTGGGGTAACCTTTTTGGAGCCAGCCGCCTAAGGTGGGACAGATGATTGGGGTGAAGTCGTAACAAGGTAGCCGTATCGGAAGGTGCGGCTGGATCACCTCCTTTCTATGGAGAATTGATGAACGCTGTTCATCAATATAAGTTTCCGTGTTTCGTTTTGTTCAGTTTTGAGAGAACTATATCTCATATATAAATGTATGTTCTTTGAAAACTAGATAACAGTGTAGCTCATATTTTTTAATTTTTAGTTTGGTTAAGTTAGAAAGGGCGCACGGTGGATGCCTTGACACTAGGAGTCGATGAAGGACGGGACTAACGCCGATATGCTTCGGGGAGCTGTAAGTAAGCTTTGATCCGAAGATTTCCGAATGGGGAAACCCACCATACGTAATGGTATGGTATCCTTACCTGAATACATAGGGTAAGGAAGACAGACCCAGGGAACTGAAACATCTAAGTACCTGGAGGAAGAGAAAGCAAATGCGATTTCCTGAGTAGCGGCGAGCGAAACGGAACATAGCCCAAACCAAGAGGCTTGCCTCTTGGGGTTGTAGGACATTCTATACGGAGTTACAAAGGAATGAGGTAGACGAAGCGACCTGGAAAGGTCCGTCGTAGAGGGTAACAACCCCGTAGTCGAAACTTCATTCTCTCTTGAATGTATCCTGAGTACGGCGGAACACGTGAAATTCCGTCGGAATCTGGGAGGACCATCTCCCAAGGCTAAATACTCCCTAGTGATCGATAGTGAACCAGTACCGTGAGGGAAAGGTGAAAAGCACCCCGGAAGGGGAGTGAAAGAGATCCTGAAACCGTGTGCCTACAAATAGTCAGAGCCCGTTAATGGGTGATGGCGTGCCTTTTGTAGAATGAACCGGCGAGTTACGATCCCGTGCGAGGTTAAGCTGAAGAGGCGGAGCCGCAGCGAAAGCGAGTCTGAATAGGGCGTTTAGTACGTGGTCGTAGACCCGAAACCAGGTGATCTACCCATGTCCAGGGTGAAGTTCAGGTAACACTGAATGGAGGCCCGAACCCACGCACGTTGAAAAGTGCGGGGATGAGGTGTGGGTAGCGGAGAAATTCCAATCGAACCTGGAGATAGCTGGTTCTCCCCGAAATAGCTTTAGGGCTAGCCTTAAGTGTAAGAGTCTTGGAGGTAGAGCACTGATTGAACTAGGGGTCCTCATCGGATTACCGAATTCAGTCAAACTCCGAATGCCAATGACTTATCCTTAGGAGTCAGACTGCGAGTGATAAGATCCGTAGTCAAGAGGGAAACAGCCCAGATCGCCAGCTAAGGTCCCAAAGTGTGTATTAAGTGGAAAAGGATGTGGAGTTGCTTAGACAACTAGGATGTTGGCTTAGAAGCAGCCACCATTTAAAGAGTGCGTAATAGCTCACTAGTCGAGTGACTCTGCGCCGAAAATGTACCGGGGCTAAATACACCACCGAAGCTGCGAATTGATACCAATGGTATCAGTGGTAGGGGAGCGTTCTAAGTGCAGTGAAGTCAGACCGGAAGGACTGGTGGAGCGCTTAGAAGTGAGAATGCCGGTATGAGTAGCGAAAGACGGGTGAGAATCCCGTCCACCGAATGCCTAAGGTTTCCTGAGGAAGGCTCGTCCGCTCAGGGTTAGTCAGGACCTAAGCCGAGGCCGACAGGCGTAGGCGATGGACAACAGGTTGATATTCCTGTACCACCTCTTTATCGTTTGAGCAATGGAGGGACGCAGAAGGATAGAAGAAGCGTGCGATTGGTTGTGCACGTCCAAGCAGTTAGGCTGATAAGTAGGCAAATCCGCTTATCGTGAAGGCTGAGCTGTGATGGGGAAGCTCCTTATGGAGCGAAGTCTTTGATTCCCCGCTGCCAAGAAAAGCTTCTAGCGAGATAAAAGGTGCCTGTACCGCAAACCGACACAGGTAGGCGAGGAGAGAATCCTAAGGTGTGCGAGAGAACTCTGGTTAAGGAACTCGGCAAAATGACCCCGTAACTTCGGGAGAAGGGGTGCTTTCTTAACGGAAAGCCGCAGTGAATAGGCCCAAGCGACTGTTTAGCAAAAACACAGCTCTCTGCGAAGCCGTAAGGCGAAGTATAGGGGGTGACACCTGCCCGGTGCTGGAAGGTTAAGGAGAGGGGTTAGCGTAAGCGAAGCTCTGAACTGAAGCCCCAGTAAACGGCGGCCGTAACTATAACGGTCCTAAGGTAGCGAAATTCCTTGTCGGGTAAGTTCCGACCCGCACGAAAGGTGTAACGATTTGGGCACTGTCTCAACCAGAGACTCGGTGAAATTATAGTACCTGTGAAGATGCAGGTTACCCGCGACAGGACGGAAAGACCCCGTGGAGCTTTACTGTAGCCTGATATTGAATTTTGGTACAGTTTGTACAGGATAGGCGGGAGCCATTGAAACCGGAGCGCTAGCTTCGGTGGAGGCGCTGGTGGGATACCGCCCTGACTGTATTGAAATTCTAACCTACGGGTCTTATCGACCCGGGAGACAGTGTCAGGTGGGCAGTTTGACTGGGGCGGTCGCCTCCTAAAGTGTAACGGAGGCGCCCAAAGGTTCCCTCAGAATGGTTGGAAATCATTCGTAGAGTGCAAAGGCATAAGGGAGCTTGACTGCGAGACCTACAAGTCGAGCAGGGACGAAAGTCGGGCTTAGTGATCCGGTGGTTCCGCATGGAAGGGCCATCGCTCAACGGATAAAAGCTACCCCGGGGATAACAGGCTTATCTCCCCCAAGAGTCCACATCGACGGGGAGGTTTGGCACCTCGATGTCGGCTCATCGCATCCTGGGGCTGTAGTCGGTCCCAAGGGTTGGGCTGTTCGCCCATTAAAGCGGTACGCGAGCTGGGTTCAGAACGTCGTGAGACAGTTCGGTCCCTATCCGTCGTGGGCGTAGGAAATTTGAGAGGAGCTGTCCTTAGTACGAGAGGACCGGGATGGACGCACCGCTGGTGTACCAGTTGTTCTGCCAAGGGCATAGCTGGGTAGCTATGTGCGGAAGGGATAAGTGCTGAAAGCATCTAAGCATGAAGCCCCCCTCAAGATGAGATTTCCCATAGCGTAAGCTAGTAAGATCCCTGAAAGATGATCAGGTTGATAGGTTCGAGGTGGAAGCATGGTGACATGTGGAGCTGACGAATACTAATAGATCGAGGACTTAACCATATAATATGAAGCAATGTTATCTAGTTTTGAAAGAATATAAAAAACTTGTTGACTTTAAAAGTTAAATAAGTTATGATGATTCTTGTCTTAAATGAATACAGTCTGGTAATGATGGCAGAGAGGCTACACCCGTTCCCATACCGAACACGGAAGTTAAGCTCTCTAGCGCCGATGGTAGTTGGGACCTTGTCCCTGTGAGAGTAGGACGTTGCCAGGCAAAATGGAGGATTAGCTCAGCTGGGAGAGCACCTGCCTTACAAGCAGGGGGTCGGCGGTTCGATCCCGTCATCCTCCACCATATATGTCGGAGGGGTAGCGAAGTGGCTAAACGCGGCGGACTGTAAATCCGCTCCTTCGGGTTCGGCAGTTCGAATCTGCCCCCCTCCACCATTCTTAATTAATGGGCTATAGCCAAGCGGTAAGGCAACGGACTTTGACTCCGTCATGCGCTGGTTCGAATCCAGCTAGCCCAGCCATTAAGAGCCATTAGCTCAGTTGGTAGAGCATCTGACTTTTAATCAGAGGGTCGAAGGTTCGAATCCTTCATGGCTCACCATTTTAACAAAATATGCGGGTGTGGCGGAATTGGCAGACGCACTAGACTTAGGATCTAGCGCCTTTGGCGTGGGGGTTCGACTCCCTTCACCCGCACTTTTAATAAAATAACTCAAACATGTCTTGCGGAAGTAGTTCAGTGGTAGAATACAACCTTGCCAAGGTTGGGGTCGCGGGTTCGAATCCCGTCTTCCGCTCCAATTTTCAATATGACATGCCGGGGTGGCGGAACAGGCAGACGCACAGGACTTAAAATCCTGCGGTGGGTGACCACCGTGCGGGTTCGACCCCCGCCCTCGGCACCATATGCGCCCGTAGCTCAATTGGATAGAGCGTTTGACTACGGATCAAGAGGTTAGGGGTTCGACTCCTCTCGGGCGCGCTTTTATTAACGGGAAGTGGCTCAGCTTGGTAGAGCACCTGGTTTGGGACCAGGGGGTCGCAGGTTCAAATCCTGTCTTCCCGATATTCCCAAAAACATGGGGCCTTAGCTCAGCTGGGAGAGCGCCTGCCTTGCACGCAGGAGGTCAGCGGTTCGATCCCGCTAGGCTCCACTTTATTTATTATATGTCTCGGAGGTATACCCAAGTTCGGCTGAAGGGATCGGTCTTGAAAACCGACAGGCGGTGAGAATCGCGCGGGGGTTCGAATCCCTCTACCTCCTCCATTTTATTTTTAAATGGTTTAGACATAAATAATAAAATATTTCTTTTTCCTTCATGGAGGTATACCCAAGTTCGGCTGAAGGGATCGGTCTTGAAAACCGACAGGCGGCGAGAGTCGCGCGGGGGTTCGAATCCCTCTACCTCCTCCATTTTTTAAAAATATTATATTGTCGCGGGGTGGAGCAGCACGGTAGCTCGTCGGGCTCATAACCCGAAGGTCGCAGGTTCAAATCCTGTCCCCGCAACCAAATGGTCCCGTGGTGTAGTGGTTAACATGCCTGCCTGTCACGCAGGAGATCGCCGGTTCGACCCCGGTCGGGACCGCCATTTATGTTGGCTCGGTAGCTCAGTCGGTAGAGCAGAGGACTGAAAATCCTCGTGTCGGCGGTTCGATTCCGTCCCGAGCCACCATTTTTTTATGCCGACTTAGCTCAATTGGTAGAGCAACTGACTTGTAATCAGTAGGTTGGGGGTTCAAGTCCTCTAGTCGGCATCCTTTAGGGGCATAGTTTAAAGGTAGAACTGAGGTCTCCAAAACCTCCAGTGTGGGTTCGATTCCTACTGCCCCTGTAAGTATATGGGCCTATAGCTCAGCTGGTTAGAGCGCACGCCTGATAAGCGTGAGGTCGATGGTTCGAGTCCATTTAGGCCCACCATATATTATTCCGCAGTAGCTCAGTGGTAGAGCTATCGGCTGTTAACCGATCGGTCGTAGGTTCGAGTCCTACCTGCGGAGCCATGGCCCGTTGGTCAAGTGGTTAAGACACCGCCCTTTCACGGCGGTAACACGGGTTCGAATCCCGTACGGGTCATAAAAAAAAGAGTCAGCAATATGCTGACTCTTTTTTATTTTGTAGAATCCTCTGTTATCAACTGATTTTCCTGAAATAAATAAAGGAATTTAGGAAAAGCTATGGTATGTATAAAAAGGAGGAGACAAAATGACACGAGTGAGAGACTTTATGAGTACTCATGTTGTACATTGTACACCGCTAGACAATGTATATGAGGCTGCTGTAAAGATGAAAGAAGAATCGATTGGATTGATTCCAGTTGTTGAAAATGAGCAAGTTGTTGGGCTTGTTACGGACCGAGATTTAGTTGTTCGTGGGATTGCTGAGAAACATCCTGGATCTAATAAAATTACAAATGTAATGACAACAAACATTGTTTCAGTTTCTCCAGATGATTCTATTGAAACAGCTACAGAGTTAATGGCACAGTATCAAATTAGACGATTACCAGTAGTTGAAGGTGGTCAACTTGTTGGGATGCTAGCACTAGGTGATTTAGCCATAAGAGAATCGGCAGATGATCAAGCTGGATTTGCTCTAAGTGAAATCTCGGAGCACACGGAGTGAAGAGAGACTTTCATTAGTGGGATAAGTTACGTATCAAAATCAGATGCATTATTCTAGTATATGGATTAAACTAATATGTTAGCATGATGTATCTGAGACATTATATAATAAGTATATAGTTAGTAATTTCGACAGTTTATTTAAATTTGTCATTCCTAATTTTAAATAAGAGAAAAAATGATATACTGATAGATATAAGTATTATGAAAGATTTCGAATATAACAATATTCATTGTTAATGATGTAATAATGGATTAATATTTCCTATGTAGACAAAAGGGAAGGGGAATTATATGAGGGCTGTACAGCGCGATCCAAATTGGAATTTGGTTACAGATACATATATAGAACCAAATAATTTCGCTGAATTATTATCTTTACTTGTACCTTGTCATCCAAAAGGTGAAGGGAAAGAACGAACTATATTAGTGTGGAAAGAAAAAGAATTTTATAAAGAAGAAAATTTAGCGGCATTTATCGTATATGGAATGAATAAAGTAAAGAATTTACCGCAGTTTCATAAAGATGAAATTCCAACTCTAGTACGTATTCTTCGTTTATGCCAAGAGATTGGTTGGTATGAAGAAGCAAATACTTTTATGATAACTCAAGGACTAGCTGAGTTTGTTCACACTTCATTGGAATATGAAACGTGGGATCTTTTGACGCAAGCGGTTGCTTTAAACTATTTAATTATTAAATATCGTATTGGTGAATTGACTGATGGGGATGTAGAAATTTGGGATAGAGTTAAATTTAATGAGAAATGTATAACGGATTGTAAGCATCTATTATCTCATAAAGAAGTATTGGAATTTACATTCTTTTATATGTGTAAGAGAGCTAAATTACTATCAAAAGAGCAATTAAATAGTGATATGATGAGTCTAGCGATGTATTGTAATACGTTTGTGTATGACTTATACACACATGACTTATTACGAAAATATCGTAAGTGTACAGACTTCCTATCATATTATGGACCTAGTCAAGCGGTGTTAGCTTGTCAAAGAGCTGTACTTTCTCAAATTTCAGATCGATTAGACCCACTCAAGACTACTCATGTAGATGATTATTTATATGTAATGAAAGAAATGATGGAGCATATGACGATAGGAATAATGGATCGATATGATCATTTTATCGGGAAGTTATTATCATATGTGCCATTTTTCGAAATGATTCAAGTTCCACAACATGCATATTATTGTGAAGAATTACTGTATATTTGTAAGGGCATTGAATATAAAGAAGAAATATTACGCAATTATATATTTATACAATTACATGATTGTTTGCCATCATTCTTTAAACTATTTCTTAAAAATAAGCGTTATGCAACGATTCATGACATTCTGTTCTATTGGTGCGATGATGAGCAAAGAATGAGCTTAGAGAAAAAATATAATCTTAGCTTTATTTATGAAAAATATGCTTGCGGATAAAGAGCATTTTCTATATAAAAAATTTATATAAATTAAAAAGGATCTCAAATTTATTTGAGATCCTTTTTTTATTAGTAAAACAAGGAGAACGCAATTAAGACGAGAAATAACATTCCATAAAGGAGAAATTGTGCCGTATTGCTTCCTTGTATACCAAAAAAAGTATTTATTTTTGTGTATAAATTCAATATATATTTTATCGGATTATCTTTGAAAGATCGGTACACAGTGTCTCCTCTTTCTAAGCTTCTTGTTCGTGTTTTTTGTTAGTAGGGACATTGATGTATCTGGCTATGAATAATAAAACAGCCATAAAGAATACAGGGAATACGGTAGATAAATAAAAACCATTACTAATAATATTTGTTATTAGGGCACTTAATAGAAAGATGGCATTATATATATGGGCAATTTTTTGTTTTAGTTGTACTTGAAAAGATTCCATCATAATTTCTAAAGCAACAAAAGCAATGATAATAGATAAAAATACAGTATTTGTATTGTAAATGATTAAACAACAGATTAAGCCTAAAAAGGCTAAGTATTCAATTAAGAGAGGTATATTGATATTGCGTGGCATACAATTTACCTAACTAAATATGGCAGTGGATTTACTGCATTTGTTTTTTCAAAATTCCATTCTCCATTGTGTAATTCAAAATGAAGATGTTGCCCGTATGAATGACCTGTGTTTCCCATATGACCTACTAATTGTCCAGCTTGTACTTGATCACCAGCTTGTACAGCGCGATCTTTCATGTGTGCATAGACTGTTGTATATAATTTCCCGTTTATTTGATGGGCGATGAACACAACATTGCCATAGCTAGCTGAATAATAGGATTTCACCACTTTACCTGCTGCCGCCGCCTGGATAGAGACATTACCTTGAGCTGCAATATCTATACCATAATGCATTTGTTCCCAGCGAATATCAAAGGTTGAGCTAATTCTTCCTTGAGTAGGAAATTTGAAAACTGCTGGAATGGAAGTAGGTTGAGCTGTTTGAGCTTGTGATTGTGTTTGATTTTGCATCACATAATGTTTTGCCACGTATCCGTATCCTGTGCCAAAACGAATTTTATACCAAGTTCCCACAGTTTCCACTACTTGTATTTGTGTACCATTTTGTAATGAACCTAGTAGTGCACTACTTGTACTAGCGTTGCTACGTACATTAAGTTTAGGTGTTGCAACTGTGTATTTCGTATTATTTTGAACTGTGATGCCTTTTACTAAAGGCTGTGAACCATTAGACACGAACGTTTTTTGTACGTAACCTGTTTTGCCATTATGTAAAATTTTATACCACTCGCCTTGTTCTTCTTGAATGGTAACGAATTTCCCATTTGGTAATACATCTAAAATTGAAGATTCTAAATTAGGCTCAGAACGAACGTTTAATGCATTGGCATTAACGATGTATTGATTATTAGATTGAAGTTTGTTTTTTAGTAGAATAGCATCTTTTTGTACGTAACCTACTTTATTATTAACAGATACTTTATACCAGCCATTAGTTGTTTCAAGTATGTTCACTTTCGTATTAAAGCGAATTGTATCAAGTGAAGAGCTATTTGCGTTATCTTTTGTATGTAAGGCTACTTGATCGACTTTGACATATCCAATTTTCACATTAGATAATTGTTCAGCGTTGGCTGTTTGTATATTTGTTTCTCCCATAGAAGGAAGTAAAGAGGCAATTGCGACAGTAGTTGCTGTTAAAGCAGTAGCTTTCATATTCATATAATAGAGACCTCCTCTAGTTGTATAGTTGTAATTTTATTATAGTATAAAGATATAATATAGTGGGTGTATTCACATAAATGTAATATGAAATCAATATAAAAATAAATTTTTTGAGGATAATGATTCCTTTTTATCCAATTAATTAGGATAATAATTTTTAAGATAGAATATAAGTATTATATAGTTTTGTTACTTTGTTGACAATTGAGAAAATTAAAACAGTTGATGATGTCTTATTACGATGTTATACTGACAGTGTTAATTTCATAGTTTGCTAGGAGAGCTGGTGTTGCCAGCTGAGAGTAGGCCGTAAGCCTTTGATCCTTTTCATTACCTGATCTAGATTATGCTAGCGTAGGGAAGCAATTCGGACACTAATAATGAGTCCCCGTTTCTTTGCGTATAGAAACGGGGCTTTTTTGTTTGAAAATTTCATATTGAAACCACTAGGGGTGCTTGTTGTGCTGAGAGAGGAATAATCCTTAACCCTTATAACACCTGATCTAGGTAATACTAGCGAAGGGAAGTGGAGCAACGAATAAATCATAATTTTATTTGCTGTAACCACTTCTTATTTAGAAGTGGTTTTTTATTTATATACACATACAGGAAGGGGATAGGGAAATGAAATTTTGCGATAGATTATTAGAAACTGTACAACCAGTTTGGGAGATGAGTCATAATCATCCGTTTGTAGTAGGTATGGGGGATGGCACGTTAGAAAAAGATAAGTTTCAGTATTACATTATTCAAGATTATTTATATTTGTTAGATTATGCAAAGCTATATGCGATTGGTGTTGTAAAGGCAACGAATCCACAAGTAATGGGGAAATTCGCTGAACAAATTGATGGCATATTAAATGGAGAAATGACAATCCATAAACAGTATGCAAAAAGACTTGGAATTTCTATAGAGGAGATAGAGTCAGCAAAACCATCTGCTAAAAATTTAGCTTATACAAATTACATGATGTCTGTATCTCAAAATGGCACACTTGCGGAATTAATAGCGGCTCTTCTTCCATGTATGTGGAGCTATTGGGAAATTGGAAAGCGTTTAAATGATATTCCTGGAGCAAGAGATCATGAGTTCTTTGGTGAGTGGATTCAAGGATATAGTTCTGAAGAATACGGTAATCTTTGTATTTGGTTAATAGATTTATTAAATGAAATGGCAGTTGGAAAGTCTGAAAAAGAGCTAGATCGATTAGAGGAGATTTTCCTATATTCCAGTCGATTTGAATATTTATTCTGGGATATGTCCTATCGTAAGGAGATGTGGGGATTTGAGGAGCAAGAACATACTACAGTTTCATAATGTTTCTTTTCATTATGATGAGAAACCAATCATCAATGAATTAAATGCTTCTATACAAGATAAAGAGTTTGTAAGTATTATCGGACCGAGTGGATGCGGGAAAAGTACTTTATTTCGCCTTATTACAGGTTTAGAAGAGGCGAGTACTGGACAGATAGAGCTGACAGAAACAAAGAGTCATCCTGTAGGCTATATGCCCCAAAAAGATATGCTCCTGCCATGGAGAACGATTATTGAGAATGCTGCTTTGCCGCTAGAGTGCCAAGGTGTACAGAAGAAAGAAGCACAAATAAAGGCAAAGGAACTGTTACATAAATTTGGCTTACAAGGGTATGAGACAAAATATCCGAAAGATTTATCTGGTGGTATGAGGCAACGCGTATCTTTCATTCGAACCTTATTAACAGGCGGGGAGATATTGTTGTTAGATGAACCGTTTAGCGCGTTGGACGCTTTAACGAAGGCATCTTTGCAAGAATGGCTGTTTGAACAATGGAAAGAGTGGGAAAAAACAATCTTATTTATCACTCACGATGTGGAAGAAGCATTGTTTCTTTCTAATCGAATTTTAGTAGTAGAGCAGCAACCGATAACTACTTTAACCGAGAGGGTTGTACCACTTGATCGTAATCGAACAAGAAAAGATTTATATAAGCCTGAAGTGTTAGCGCTTAAAGATGAGCTTCTTAGTATGTTACAAAGGCAGGTACTCGTATGATGAACCGGTTGAAGGAGCTATTACCTGCTCTTACACTTTCTAGCATCTTACTTGTCTTCTGGGAAGTAGGCGCAAGAATCGTAGATGAAATGTACATTTTACCGTCACCGTCTGCAATTGTAATGAAGATATGGAAACTAAAAGATATATTATTCACGGTTCATTTGCCGGCAACATTATACGTCGTTTTAATAGGGATAGCTATTTCTATCGTACTTGGAGTAGGGCTAGCGATGTTAATGAATGCGAGTAATTGGATGGAGAGAGCATTTTATCCATTATTAGTTGCTTCACAAACGATTCCGATTACAGCGCTTGCTCCGCTTTTCGTTTTATGGTTTGGATATACGATTTGGAGTAAGGTTGTTGTTACGGTATTAATTACGTTTTTCCCAATTGCGGTCAATACGTATGATGGACTACGGAGTACGAAAAAAGAATGGGAGGAGCTCTTAGTTACGTACGGGGCAACGAAAAAAGATGTTTTTCTTAAATTAAAGTTGCCATCTGCTCTTCCTTATTTTTTCTCAGCTTTAAAAATTGCAGTTCCGCTTAGTGTAATTGGGGCAGCAATTGGTGAATGGCTCGGTGCACAAGCTGGGCTAGGGTATTTCAGTAAAAGAATGATGACGCAGTTAGACGGAGCAGGTGTATTTGCACCGATTGTATTGTTATCATTATTAGCTATTTTCTTCGTCATACTTATTTCGGTATTAGAAAAGAAATTCATTAGTTGGAGGAAGCATTCATGAAATTTTTAAAACGCATCTTTGTGTTTACATTATTAGTTGCAATGATCGCTGGATGTTCTAGTAATTCAGCATCAGATAAGGGTAAAAAGGAAAAAGAAATAACGGTCATGCTTGATTGGTACCCAAATGCGGTACATAGCTTTATTTATGCGGCAATTGAAAAAGGATACTTTAAAGAAGAAGGAGTAAAGGTGAATATTAAATTCCCTTCCAATCCGACTGACCCATTAACTTTAGCAGCTGCAGGAAAAGTAACAGTGGGCTTATATTATCAGCCTGATGTTGTTATGGCAAAAGCAAATGAACAAATTCCAGTGAAATCAATTGGAGCTGTCGTACGTTCACCATTAAATCATGTTGTATCGCTGAAATCAGCAGGCATTCAATCGCCGAAAGATTTAGAGGGGAAAACAGTTGGATATTCTGGAACACCTTTAAGTGAGATGTATTTAAAAACGATGGTAAAAGAAGCTGGTGGTAATCCAGATACAGTGAAAGTAGTCGATGTGGGCTTTGATTTAGTACCGGCATTAATTACGAAAAAAGTGGATGCGGTAACGGGGGCATACATTAACCATGAAGTACCTGTTATGCGTCATGAAGGTCATGAACCAGCGTACTTTAATCCAGCTGATTACGGTGTACCGAATTATCATGAGCTTGTATTTGTAACAGGTGATAAAACGTTGAAAAAAGATAAAGAAGCGTTGCAAGCTTTCTTACGTGGTACGAAAAAGGGCTATGATTTCATGAAGAAAAATCCAGATGAAGCATTAAATATTTTATTAAATCACCAAGAAAAAGAAAACTTCCCACTTGTACCAGAAGTTGAAAAAGAAAGTATGAAAATTTTATTAGAGAAGATGGAAACGAAAGATGAGCCATTCTTATCGGATTCAAAAGAATCATGGGAGAAACAAAATAAATGGCTGAAGGATAAAGGAATGACGAAAGAAATCGTTCCAGCCGATGAATTATTCGAAAACATTTTAAAGTAGGCGAATGAATATGAAAAATGAGCTTCATGTAATCTCAAATGGTCACATGTCATTCGAAGAGTTAGTGAATGTAGCGATGCAAATTGAAAGTGAGATTGATTATTTGCATATTCGTGAGCGTGAGAAAAGTACGAAGGAATTGTATGAAGGTGTGGAAAGTCTTTTGAAGAAAGGCTTTCCGGCATCGAAGATAGTGATAAATGATCGAATTGATATTGCTATTTTATTAAACATTCCGCGCGTACAGCTAGGATATCGAAGCGCAAATGTAAGGTCAGTGAAAGAAAAGTTTTCTTATTTGCATGTGGGTTATTCTGTGCATTCTTTAGAAGAGGCGATTGATGCATTTAAGAATGGAGCGGATTCACTCGTCTATGGTCATGTATTTCCGACAGATTGTAAAAAAGGTGTGCCAGCAAGAGGGCTTGAAGAGGTTTCAGACATTGTAAAGTGTTTATCCATACCGATTACAGCAATTGGCGGAATTACCACAGAAAACACCAGGGATGTTCTTACTAACGGCGTCAGTGGTATTGCTGTTATGTCTGGAATTATAAGTAGTAGTAACCCGTATAACAAAGCGAAATCTTATAAGGAATCAATAAGAAAGTGGGCGGAAAAACATGTGTAAGAAGTATGATGTAGCGATAATTGGCGGTGGTGTAATTGGTAGTTCAGTTGCACATTTTCTAGCAGAAAGAGGACATAAGGTAGCGATTATAGAGAAGCAAAGAATTGCATCTGAAGCCTCGAAAGCAGCCGCTGGTTTACTTGGGGTTCAGGCAGAATGGGATGCATATGACCCACTATTTGAACTTGCAAGAGAAAGCCGTGCTATATTTCCACAACTTGCAGAAGTTTTACGTGAAAAAACAGGCATCGATATTGGGTATGAAGAGAAAGGCATTTATCGCATTGCCCAAAATGAAGAGGAGAAGGAAAGAATTCTTCACATTATGGATTGGCAGCAGAAAACTGGTGAAGATTCTTATTTTCTAACGGGAGATCGTTTACGAGAGAAAGAACCATTTCTTTCTGAGTCAATCATAGGTGCTGTATATTATCCGAAAGATGGTCATGTTATTGCACCAGAGCTTACGAAAGCATTCGCACATTCTGCATCATTTTCGGGTGCTGATATATATGAACAGACAGAAGTTTTTGATATTCGTATTGAAAATAATAAAGTGACTGGGATTGTGACGAGCGAAGGTAGTATCACATGTGAAAAAGTTGTTATTGCGGGTGGTTCATGGAGCACGAAGTTACTGCGTCATTTTCACCACGAATGGGGTACATATCCAGTTAAAGGAGAAGTAGTAGCGGTAAGAAGTAGAAACCAACTTTTAAAGGCTCCTATTTTCCAAGAAAGATTTTATATTGCACCAAAGCGCGGCGGACGTTACGTAATTGGAGCAACGATGAAGCCTCATACGTTTAATAAAACTGTGCAGCCAGAAAGTATTACTTCTATATTAGAGCGTGCGTATACGATATTACCAGCTTTAAAAGAAGCAGAGTGGGAAAGCACATGGGCAGGGTTAAGACCACAATCGAATCACGAAGCTCCTTATATGGGAGAGCATGAAGAAATAAAAGGTTTATATGCTTGTACTGGGCATTATCGAAACGGTATTTTATTAAGTCCTGTTTCTGGTCAGTATATGGCGGATTTAATAGAAGGAAAGCAGGAGAATCACTTGCTAGATTCATTGCTTTCTAAAACAGTTTAGAAAGGGGCTGGAAGTTTGAATTTAAAAATTAATGGTAATCAAATTGAAGTGCCAGAGAGTGTAAAAACAGTAGCTGAGCTACTTACACATTTAGAGTTAGAAAACAGAATCGTTGTAGTAGAGCGTAATAAAGATATTTTACAAAAAGATGATCATACAGATACATCTGTTTTTGATGGAGACCAAATTGAGATTGTAACTTTCGTAGGAGGCGGTTGATTATGTTAAATATTGGACCATTTTCATTTCATTCTAGACTTTTATTAGGAACAGGAAAATTCCCTGATTTTGATGTGCAGCAAAAGGCAATTGATGTATCTGAGGCGGAGGTTTTAACGTTCGCAGTACGTCGTATGGACATATTTGATGCAAAGCAGCCTAATTTATTAGAGAAACTTGATGTGAAAAAATATAAGTTATTACCGAATACAGCTGGAGCAAAAAATGCCGAAGAAGCGGTTCGTATTGCAAAATTAGCAAAAGCTTCGGGGCTTTGCGACATGATCAAAGTAGAAGTTATTGGTGATGATAGAACGTTATTACCTGATCCAGTAGAAACGTTAAAGGCATCTGAAATGTTACTAGAAGAAGGATTTATCGTTCTTCCGTATACATCTGATGATGTTGTATTAGCACGTAAATTACAAGAACTAGGTGTGCATGCAATTATGCCAGGAGCATCACCAATCGGTTCAGGGCTTGGTATTGTAAATCCGTTAAATTTAAGCTTCATTATTGAACAAGCGACAGTACCAGTTATCGTTGACGCTGGTATTGGTAGTCCAGCTGATGCGGCATTTGCGATGGAATTAGGAGCGGATGGTGTGTTATTAAATACGGCTGTGTCGGGAGCAAAAGATCCAATTAAGATGGCATACGCAATGAAATTAGGTATCGAGGCAGGGCGCATTGGCTTTGAAGCGGGTCGTATTGCACGTAAACGTTGTGCAACAGCAAGTAGTCCTTTAGAAGGAATGAGCGTAGTTGAATAATCGATATTCTCGCCAAGAATTATTTTCTCCAATTGGAGAAGAGGGGCAACGAAAGATAAGAGAAAAGCATGTACTCATTATCGGTGCAGGTGCATTAGGTAGTGCAAATGCAGAGATGTTTGTAAGAGCTGGTGTTGGCACAGTAACGATTGTTGACCGGGATTATGTCGATTGGAGTAATTTACAAAGGCAGCAATTGTATGCAGAGAGTGATGTAGAAAATAATCTTCCGAAGGCTGTAGCGGCAAAAAAACGTCTAGAAGAGATCAATCGTGAAGTAAGAATAGAAGCTCTCGTTCAAGATGTAACAGCTGAGGAATTAGAAGAACTCGTTACAAACGTTCATGTAATTATTGATGCAACTGATAATTTTGAAACGCGTTTCATTGTGAATGATATAGCGCAAAAACATTCTATTCCATGGATTTACGGAGCATGTGTAGGGAGTTACGGCCTTTCTTATACAATTCTTCCTAGTAAAACGCCATGTTTATCTTGTTTATTACAATCGATTCCGCTTGGCGGAGCGACATGTGATACAGCGGGCATTATATCTCCTGCTGTATCTCTCGTCGTTTCTCATCAAGTTACGGAAGCTCTTAAATTGTTAGTGGAAGATTACGAATCACTTAGAGATGGGCTTGTGTCGTTTGATGTATGGAAGAATGAATATTCATGTATGAATGTGCAAAAGCTTCGTAAGCATAATTGTCCTTCGTGTGGAGAGAATGCGATATACCCGTATTTAAATAAAGAAAACACATCGAAAACAGCAGTTTTATGCGGGAGAAATACAGTTCAAATTAGACCACCTCATAAAGAAGAAATGGATTTTGAACGATACAAAGAGCTGCTGAATGATCGTGTGAATGATTTAAATGTAAATCCATATTTATTATCATTTTCTGTGGAGGAAAAGAGATTAGTTGCTTTCAAAGATGGACGTGTACTTGTACATGGAACGAAAGATATAAGCGAAGCAAAAACGATTTATCATCGCTATTTTGGATAGAAAAGGATGAGTGGGATGAAAGTAAATAAAGCTTTAACAATTGCAGGATCTGATAGCGGCGGCGGTGCCGGCATTCAAGCAGATTTAAAAACATTCCAAGAGCTTGGTGTGTACGGAATGACAGCTATTACGGCAATTACTGCTCAAAACACGCTTGGCGTTCAAGGGGTATATCCAGTTCCGTTAGAAGGTATTACGGAACAGTTGAATTCAATTGGTACGGATTTAACACCAGATGCTGTGAAACTAGGAATGTTATTTAGTAGCGAAATTATTCAAATTGTAGCAGAACATATTAATAAATTTGGCTGGAATAATATTGTACTAGACCCTGTTATGATTGCTAAGGGCGGTGCATCATTATTACAACAAGAAGCAGTACAAGCATTAAAAGAATATTTATTACCAGTAGCAACCGTTGTAACACCGAATGTTCCTGAAGCAGAAGTGTTAACTGGGATGGAGATTCATAATGTTGAAGATAGCAAGGAAGCTGCGAAAGTACTGCATGAATTAGGTGCGAAATACGTGCTTATGAAGGGCGGACATGCAGAATATCAAGGTAATGAAGTAATTGATTTACTCTTTGATGGTGAGCAATTTATCGAATTTAGAAGTGAGCGAATTCCTTCAAAGCAAACGCACGGAAGTGGGTGCACATTTGCTTCAGCGGTTACAGCAGGACTTGCGAAAGGCTACTCTATTGAAGAGGCAGTTCAAGAAGCAAAACGATTTATTAGTATAGCAATTGAAGAGCCATTGAATATTGGA
Organism: Bacillus sp. 3G2; assembly: GCF_044324725.1. Classification (NCBI taxonomy): domain Bacteria; kingdom Bacillati; phylum Bacillota; class Bacilli; order Caryophanales; family Bacillaceae; genus Bacillus; species Bacillus sp. 3G2. The sequence continues at coordinate 767,506 of NZ_CP172246.1, forward strand.
AGTGGTCATGGGCCGACGAATCATTTTGCGTATAAGATGAATAATACACGTGTATAAAGACAGGAGAAGCCAGTTTGCTAACTGGCTTTTTTTCTGTTTACTTTTTCCAAATACAGGAGTAATATATCAGCCAGAATATATTTTTTGTAATACGCTGAGTCCAAATATAAGGAGCGGAGGAACCAATTTGTGCAGTGTCACTAGGGGTGAATCTTTCAATTTTGAAAGTAGGGCTACTCTCAAAGTCCGAATCCGACAGCTAACTTCGTAAGCGTCTTGAGAGAGGGCGGTGTCAGAATGGATACATCACTTCATCGATCTGATTAGTATAGGGGAATATCAATCTATGTTTGAGTTCCTTTATGCTAAGGAGGATGAGGTACATGGAACTAACACTTATTTGTGTTGGAGAAGAAAGCAAGGTAAATAGTTTAAGAGATTTAGTAGCATTTCAACATGAGTTAATCATCTTTACAGCAAATGAAGAAATAGCGGATGAAGTTAGGGATTGTGGATTTGATTGGACGTATAGTTGTAGTAAGGAGCAGGATTTTACTAGTATTTGTGAGTGTATTAAAAAGGTGATTTTACTAGGTGATGAGCTTCCAATCGTTAGCTTCTTCACAGAACACATTCGCTTTTCTTTTCAAGCACCTATTACTGTTGTTACAAGGAATAAACGATATCCAGCGAGGCTCTATGAAGTAATGGGAGCTACATTTGTCGTGTTTACGAATTGTGATAATATTTCTTTTTTATTTTTTGAATAGGGCGGGGGAAAAGAAGATGAAAGTGTTGTTATTAGGAGATATAGCGAATCGTTGGGCGGTATCGGTAGAGCGAGTTCAAGAATTGGTGGTGCTCGATCCTATTTTTCCAAGGCCCTATATTATATTGCCAACAAAAGACGCTTTATATTTAAAAACAGATGTTATCGAATATGAGCAACTACATGCAGAATTGTCACAAGTTTATATTCGCGGGAGAAATTTACGTGCTTTTTTACGAGGGGAATAAATAGTGAGTGAAAAAAGAGCGAATGCGAAGTGCAACAAGCTATGCACTTCATGTCATTCGCTCTTTTTATTTCGTATTTAAAAGGCTATTTCTGTGAAAAGGAAAGAAAAGACGAGAAAACAGATGAAAGAATATTAATAATACTCAATGTAAGCGTTTAAATAGATGGATATTTTCTTATTTTCAGTAATTTGCCTCTTTACAAGTTAAATATAGAGGAGTATATTTACTCTCATAAATCATTCATAAAATTTCCAAAAAAACCTAAAATCGCTGAGTTCCAGAAATGGAGCGGGGGAACCAATTTTGTGCATCGTCACTTGGGGTGAATCTTTCAGTTTTGAAAGTAGGGCTACTCTTTAGGCCCGAATCCGACAGCTAACCTCGTAAGCGTTTAGAGAGGAGGTTTACTTTGTGTTGTTCATTTCGAACACTAAGTAGAGCTTAGTGTTCTTTTTTTGATAACTTAATGGTAAATTTTTACAAAAAAGAGAGGGATATCTATGTTAGATGTTGTAATGATCGGGATTTTTGTTGTGTTAGTCGCATCGATGGCAAGTCTTGCGAGTTGGTCAGATAAAGTTTTGAAAGAAGGGAAGCAATCATGACGATTGCCTTATCGGTTATTGTTGGAGCAATTACGGTGTACTTAGTGTATGCATTATTAAATCCGGAAAAGTTTTAATTAGGGGGAGTCATTCATTATGATCTGGGTCGCAGTTGTTATTACAATGCTGTTGTTTATTCTTGTGGCAAAGCCAACGGGAATTTATTTAGAAAAAGCCTTTCAAGGGAGTAAAAAGCTAGATAAAGTATTCGGGCCTTTTGAAAAACTTATTTTTAAAATTACGGGTGTAAAAGAATACAATCAGACGTGGAAACAGTACGCATTGTCATTAGTTTTATTAAATGGATTTATGATTGTTGTCGTATATTTCATTTTCAGGCTACAAGGAGTATTGCCATTAAATCCAGCACACATTGAAGGAATGGAGCCTACGCTCGCTTTTAATACAGCAATTAGTTTTATGGCTGATACAAACTTACAGCATTATAGCGGTGAAAATGGTTTATCTTATTTATCACAATTAATCGGAATTACATTTTTAATGTTTGCAGCACCGGCAACGACGTTAGCGCTCGTTATGGCATTTATAAGAGGGCTTGCTGGAAAAGAACTCGGTAACTTTTTCGTTGATTTTACGAGAGCTTTAACGAGAGTATTTCTTCCTATCGCATTTATCGCGGCACTAATCTTTGTCGCACTTGGTGTACCACAAACGTTAGAAGGTGCAGTTACAGCACAAACGATTGATGGGGCAAAGCAAAGTATATTACGCGGGCCTGTTGCATCATTCGTTTCCATTAAAGAACTTGGAAATAACGGCGGTGGATTTTTCGGAGCGAACTCTACGCACCCATTCGAGAATCCAGGACAAATGAGTAATATTTTGCAAATGATGCTTATGATGTTACTGCCAACAGCACTTCCATTTACGTACGGACGAATGGTAGGTAATAAAAAGCAAGGACGTATCCTTTTCGTATCATTGTTCATGGTTTTCTTACTAGGATTTATAACGATTACGACATCTGAATTACATGGAAACCCAGTATTGAATCAAATGGGTATCCAGCATGTACAAGGAAGTACGGAAGGAAAAGAAGTACGATTTGGAACAGTATTTTCTTCCCTTTATGCGACAGTAACGACAGCTGCTGAAACCGGAGCCGTTAATACGATGCATGATACGTTAACACCAATTGGCGGATTAGTACCACTCGTAAATATGATGTTAAATACAGTATACGGCGGCGTTGGAGCAGGCTTTGTGAACATTATTATGTATGCGATTATCGCAGTCTTTATATCTGGATTGATGGTTGGACGGACACCAGAGTTTTTAGGTAAGAAAATTGAAGGGAAGGAAATGAAATTAATTGCGGTAACAATACTATTTCATCCACTGCTTATTTTAGGATTTTCAGCATTAGCTCTTTCAACAAATTTAGGAACGGATGCTATTTCTCATTCCGGTTTCCACGGTTTGACGCAAGTGGTATATGAATATACATCGTCAGCTGCGAATAATGGATCTGGATTTGAAGGATTAGCGGATAATACACCGTTTTGGAATATTACAACTGGTTTAGTTATGTTTTTAGGCCGCTATTTCAGTTTAATTACGATGCTAGCTGTTGCAGCTTCATTGAAAGAAAAGACGGTAGTACCAGAAACAGTCGGGACATTCCGTACGGATAATAGTTTATTTGGTGGTATTTTTATCGGAACGATTGTAATTGTCGGTGCATTAACATTTTTCCCGATGTTAGTACTTGGCCCAATTGCAGAATTTCTTACATTGAAGTAATGGAGGGTAAATGATGAGACCGGTAGTAGTAAAAGAAAAAAGAGTAAATGAGTCACAAATACATGCTGTAGAAGATGAAGTTAGACAAGCAAAAACGATGGATCGTGATATCGTGAAACACGCGATGAAGCAATCCTTTGCGAAATTGAATCCGAAAGTCATGATAAAGAATCCGATTATGTTTGTTGTAGAAATTGGATTTATCATTACGTTTATTTTATCTTTTCTTCCAAGTCATTCTAGTAGTGTACCAGGATGGTTTAATATAACAGTTTCTCTCATTCTCTTATTTACAGTTTTATTTGCTAACTTTGCAGAGGCGTTAGCGGAAGGACGGGGGAAAGCGCAAGCCGATTCTTTAAAACAATCGAAGAAAGATGTGTTTGCAAATGTTGTAAAAGAAAATGGAGATATTGTTCAAGTTTCAGCAACTGATCTGAGAAAAGGTGACGTTGTTATTGTAAAACAAGGAGAAATGATTCCAAGTGATGGGGAAGTCATAAAAGGACTAGCGTCTGTTGATGAATCTGCGATTACAGGGGAATCCGCTCCTGTTATAAAAGAAGCGGGCGGTGATTTTTGTTCCGTAACAGGTGGTACGATGGTCGTCAGTGATGAAATTACGATTGTCATTACAAGTAATCCAGGTGAATCATTTATCGATAAAATGATTTCGTTAGTAGAAGGGGCTGCTCGTCAAAAAACGCCGAATGAGATTGCTTTAAATACAGTATTAACGAGCTTAACTCTTATTTTCTTAATCGTTGTTGTGACGTTACCGATTTTTACAAACTATTTAGGATTCCAAATTGATACAGCTGTACTTGTTGCGTTGTTAGTTTGTTTAATTCCAACGACAATTGGTGGGTTATTATCAGCGATTGGTATTGCTGGGATGGACCGAGTGACAAAGTTCAATGTATTAGCAATGTCAGGGAAAGCGGTAGAAGCTGCGGGTGATATTAATACAATTATTTTAGATAAAACAGGTACGATTACTTTCGGGAACCGGATGGCACATACACTGCTTCCTGTAGGTAATGAAACGATTGAGCAAGTTGGAAAATGGGCTGCGATTAGTTCTGTTTTAGATGAAACACCAGAAGGCCGATCTGTTATCGAATATGTAAAAACGAAAGCTCTATCATATGATAGAGCACTTGCAGAACAAGGTGAATTTGTTCCATTTAAAGCAGAAACGAGAATGAGTGGTGTCGATTTACAGGATGGAACGAAAGTGAGAAAAGGTGCTGTTGGTGCTGTTATTGAATGGGTTAGGTCACAAGGCGGAACGATTCCGAAAGATGTAAATCAAAAAGCAGATTCCATTTCCAAAGAGGGCGGAACACCCCTTGTCGTTGCTGTAGATAATCGTGTTTACGGTTTAATTTATTTAAAGGATACAGTAAAGCCAGGTATGCGTGAGCGTTTTGAACAATTGCGTCAAATGGGGATTAAAACGGTTATGTGTACGGGTGATAACCCATTAACAGCAGCAACCATTGCAAAAGAAGCAGGGGTAGATGAATTTGTTGCTGAGTGTAAACCAGAAGATAAAATTGCGGTTATTAAAGCAGAGCAAGATAAAGGGAAACTTGTAGCGATGACAGGTGATGGTACAAATGATGCTCCGGCACTAGCGCAGGCTGACGTTGGATTAGCAATGAATAGTGGGACGACAGCTGCGAAAGAAGCAGCGAATATGATTGATTTAGATTCGAACCCGACAAAAATTATTGAGGTTGTAGGAATCGGTAAGCAATTGTTAATGACGCGTGGTGCGTTAACGACGTTTAGTATTGCGAACGATATTGCAAAATATTTTGCAATCATTCCAGCAATGTTTACACTTGCGATTCCGCAAATGGAAGCATTAAACATTATGAAATTAACATCACCACTGTCAGCGATTTTATCAGCATTAATATTTAATGCAGTTATTATTCCATTACTCATTCCATTGGCGATGAAAGGTATCGCATATAAACCGATGAGTTCGAACGCACTACTTGGCCGAAACCTACTTATTTATGGGCTTGGTGGGGTTATTGTACCGTTCATTGGAATTAAAGTAATTGATATAATTGTCGGCTTGTTTATATAAGGGAGAGGGGAAAAAGATGGCGAAGAAACAAAATATACTATCACCAATCATCCGTATTACTTTTACATTTTTAGTGCTGTGCGGCCTTGTATACCCGCTTATTGTTACCGGTATTGCACAAGCAGTAATGAAGGATAATGCGGATGGAAGTCTAATATATAATGATAAAAATGAAGTAATTGGTTCTAAATTAATTGGTCAAAATTTCACAGATCCACGTTATTTTCAGGGGCGTGTTTCTAGTATTGAATATAAAGCAGAAGCATCAGGGTCTAATAACTATGCACCGTCTAATCCAGATTTGGCGAAACGAGTAGAGAAAAGTATTGAAGAGTGGAAGAAACAAAACGGGGCTGTTCCAGTTACAGAAGTGCCGATCGATTTAGTGACGAATTCAGGTTCAGGGCTAGATCCTGACATTAGTCCACAGGCAGCTGCTGTACAGGTGGATCGTATCGCTAAATTAACGAATATTCCGAAAGAAACGCTAGATCAGTTGATTAAAGATCAAACAGAAGGTGCAGCACTTGGTTTATTTGGAGAAGATCGCGTGAACGTCTTAAAGTTAAATTTAGAATTACAGAAACTACTGAAATAGTAACAATGCTACCTCAATCTAACGGATTGAGGTAGCGTTGTTTCGAAAGAAAGGTTGTGAGTGTTTTGTATGCGGATGACTATAAACCCACTTTTCAAAGGCGAACACCGGAAGAGTATTTAGAATATATTCGCCAGCAAAATCGGGGGAAGTTAAAGCTATATGTAGGAGCGGCTCCAGGAGTAGGGAAAAGTTATAAAATGCTCTTTGATGCTAGAGAGATGAAAAAGGATGGTACGGATATTGTAATTGGTTTAATTGAAACGCACGGAAGAAAAGAGACAGAAGAAGCAATTGCTGATTTAGAAAAAGTTCCTTTAAAAGAAATAGAGTATAAAGGGAAAGTATTTTATGAACTTGATGTGGAAGGAATTATAAAACGTGCACCGCAAGTCGTTGTTGTGGATGAACTTGCGCATAGTAATATTCCTGGTTCTAAAAATAAGAAACGTTATATGGATGTACAGGAATTGCTAGATGCCGGTATATCCGTCTTATCAGCGTTTAATATTCAACATTTAGAAAGCGTACATGACATTGTAGCCCAAATTACAAATGTCAAAGTGCGAGAACGTATTCCAGATTTCATTTTACAAAAAGCAAATGAAATTCAGCTCGTTGATGCAACGCCGGAAGTATTAAGGAAGAGATTAATAGATGGGAAGATATATAAAGAAGAAAAAATAGAGCAAAGCTTACAAAATTTCTTTACGCTCAATAATTTAGGGGCACTCAGAGAATTATCGCTTCGTGAAGTGGCAGATGATATGGACGAGAAAATTAGCCAAACCGTTATAGAACCGATTGGCGTGAAAGAAAAAATTCTCGTTTGTGTACAATACAGTTCAACAGCGGAAAAATTAATAAGACGGGGATGGCGCATGGCTGATCGGCTAAACGCTGAATTGTATGTATTAAATGTTGAAAGGGAAAATATAGATTCTCTTTCAGCGGGGAAAAAGCAAACAATTGAAGAGTGGAAGTCGCTAACGAATCAATTTGATGCAAGTTTTGTATTAGAAGAAGCAAACGGTAGAAAGCCGGCTGATGTTATTATTGAAGTCGCGAAAAAACTACAAGTAACGCAAATTTTACTCGGACAATCGGCAAGAACAAGGTGGGAAGAAATTCGAAAAGGTTCAATCGTAAATGAAATTATGAGGCAAACGAAGTATATCGATATTCATATCGTTGCGGATCAAAGAGTTTAAAATAGAGACCATTTGTAGGTCTCTATTTTGTTTTTTGTACAACATGAAAACGTAGCATTTTCATCGCATATAAGATTATGAGTAGAAACATAATTGCACCTAGGAAGAAAATCCAAAAGTAACTTTGATTAAATAAAAGCAATCCACCTACAAGTGGCCCTGTGCCCATACCGAGATAGCGAATAAAGTTGTACATACCGATAGCAGTTGCGCGTTCTTGTACGAATTCTTCTGTTAATAAGGTAGTGTGAGTTGGCATAGAAAGGCCCATACTAAAACCGTACAAAAATGTAACGATAATGATGAATGGGATATTGATGTTATATGTGAAAGAGAATAAAGTGACACATATAATATTGAAGAAACTAGTAATGAATAAAGCTTGCTTTGTTGTGAGACGCTTTTGCAAAAGCTTGAAGCAATAACTTCCTAACATAATAGAAAGGGACATCGGTACAAACATAAGACCAATTTCACTTGTAGTTAAGTGAAATAAATTTGTTAAAATGTTCGGTAAAAAAACGAGGAAACAAAAGTAAATACAAAATTGAATAAAGCCAATAAGAGTAATAGAAAATCCAGTTTTGTTTTTTAAGATAAACCAGTAATTTTTTTTTGAGTGCGGTTGCTTAATTACAGTTGGTTTTGTTTCTGGAAGTAGTGAAATGTTTATAATTAATAAAAGAATGGCAAGTATAGATAAAAAGAGAAATACGGATACGTGGCCATTTATACTGCCGAGATAACCACCAATGAGAGGGCCAATTGCAGGTGCGAGAGCAAGTAACATTTGATAAAGGCTCATTGCTTCTCCTCGTTCTTTTCCTTCAAATAAATCGCCGATAATCGTTGCTGCAACTATAGGTATAGCTGCTATTCCTATAGCTTGAACAGCTCTAAAAAATAGAAATAAATAAACGTTCGGCGAAAAAGCACATCCGATTGAACCGATTGTACTAATGATTAAACTAGGAATAAGGACAGATTTTCTTCCTTTTGTATCAATTAAAGGCCCATATATGAGCTGCATAATCGCAAGAACAAATGTGAAAAGGGAGACTGTTAAATTTACAAGATAAAGAGAAGTGTGAAAAGAACCTTGAATCATGGGCAAGATAGGTGTGTAAATATTTTGAGCAAAGGAACCGAGTAAGGCACTAATACAGACAACATATAAAATGAAATTTAGTTTAGATTTTTTCATTATGTTAACCTCCTTTTTTAGTTTCCTTGGAAACTAAATTTATTTTAACATGATTTTCTCACTTGTAAATATGAAAAAATGATTTTAAAATGGTATATAGTTAAATTGTTTCTTTGGAAACTTAGGGGGCGAACGGATTGGAACGTACAATGAAACAAATGGAAATACTTTCGGACATTCGTACACTTTTGCATAAAAAAGAAGAACATTTGAAAGGGCAAAATGAGAAGTTTCTTCATGAGACGGGTATAAGTGGTATGTCTTTATCTGAATTACATGTTATCGAGTGTATCGGGAAAAATGGCTTGATGAATGTAACTGCTATTACAACAGAAATGGGAATGACGAAGGGGGCAATCTCTAAAATTTGTACAAAGTTGTTTCAAAAGAAATTCGTTGAGAAGATGCAAATGTTAGATAATCAAAAAGAAATTTTCTTTCGCTTAACGGAAAGTGGAAATGAAATATATAAAGCTCATGAAAAATTGCATAAACAAGCTGAAGAAAAGTGGCTGTTATTGTTAGATAGATATACGAAAGAGGAGCAAGATTTTATTCAAAGGTTTATAAAGGATGTCTCCGAACATTTGGAAATATAATTGGAAGAAAAAACTCCTTTATTTCAAGCCTTTTGAATATAATTTCTAAAAAAACTCATATATAATAGAAACAGATACTTAACATAGTGAATAATTAAAGAGTCAATATATAAAGAGGAGAGAATAACATGCTTGAAAATACGGGATTAGTATTAGAAGGCGGCGGTATGCGTGGTGTATATACAGGCGGGATATTGGAATATTTTATGGAACAAGATTTATATTTTCCATATGTAATCGGTGTATCAGCTGGTGCTTGTCATGCAGCGTCGTATCTTTCCAGACAAAGAAATAGAAATAAAACAGTAAATATTGATTATGCATCACATCCACAATATTTATCGTATAAAAATTTATGGAGAAAACGCCAGTTGTTTGATATGGAGTTCATTTTTCATGAAATTCCAGAAAAGCATGTGCCGTTTGATTTCGAAACATACTTTAATAGTCCAGAGCGTTTCCTTGTAGGCACAACAGATTGTGAAACAGGACAGTCTGTTTATTTTGAAAAAGAGGGAACAAATGATGATGCGCTAAATTTATTACAAGCATCTAGTTCATTACCTTTCATTGCACCTGTAGTAAATTACCGTGGTAAGCAGTTATTAGATGGAGGAATTTCTGATCCGATTCCAGTTCGTAAAGCACAGGAAGATGGATTTAAAAAATCAGTCGTTATTTTAACGAGAAATCATGGTTATGCTAAGAAAAAATCAAAGTTTGGATGGGTGGCAGCGAAAGCTTATAAAAAATATCCCAACCTTGTTAATACGATGTTGAATCGTTATGAAGTATATAATGAAACACTTCACTACATTGAAAAAGAAGAGCAAGCTGGGAACTTATTTGTTATTCGTCCAGAAGTACAACTTCAAGTAGATCGTATGGAAAAAGATACGGCAAAACTACAAAATTTATATGAGCAAGGCTATGAAGATGCAAAGAGACAGTTTGCAGATTTACAGTCGTTTTTACAAAAATAATGATTAGGCTGTGGAGAAGAGTTTCTCCGCAGCCTTTTTATATTGCTACTTATACGTTACTTTTTAAAAATGTATTAATGTTTAAGTGTTTAAAGAGTTTGTAAAACATCGGGTTTCTTATTGAGGAGAATTTATTTGAAGGATATTATGATGATGTAGCGCTACTAAACTATTAGATTTATGAGGTGATTGTTAATGAAAGGAAAAGTTTTTTCAATTACGACTTTAGTAATATTAGCAACATCAATCTCAACAAGTGCATTCTATCCAACTCTAAGCGGTCACAAAAGCGGTAACCTACTATCTTACAGAGCTCAAACTACTACGAATCAAAATGCATCTCGTTGTTCAGTAGCAATTTCTTTTATTAAATCAAATGGAAATAATTCATATATTGAAAGCGCTTCGGACAAATTAGGATCCCATGAATCTGGAAGATCATTAAACGCAACTGTGAGTAATGGTGCATATAACGCCTTTGGTGCAAAAGGGCTATACTCTGAGCATTATGCTAATGAGAATAATGACTATCAAGAAGATACACACAAAGGTACTTTTGATAGTAATGGTAACTTACGATTACAGTGGTAAAAAGCATTAAACAGTTGTCTTTATAAATATTTGGATAAGGAGAAGGGGATATTTATCATCTCCTTCTTATCTAAAAGGAGCAGAGACATGTATTTAGCTTTTAAAAATATAAAAAACAACAAACTGTTTTCAGTCATTCTTCTTATGGCATTTTTTATTTCTTTTCTTTCTATATCAGTAGCCGCGCTTTTAACAGAATCTAAACGAAACTTTATATCTGCTTTTCAAATCGGTTTTCCAGAGAAGAATCAAACTTTAACTGTTCCGATAGCGAATGCAACTGAATTGGAAGAGATAATTCCTTTCATACAAGATACTTTTGTTACAAGTGATATTTACGTAGAGCATTTAAAAGCATTAAATAGTTCAGGGGCAACAAAGATCATAGCTGTGAACCTAAAAGATGATTATTATTGGAAGCCGTATATTTCTGAAGGACAATATTTTCATCGTGAAAATGTAAACGATATGGTTGTTGGCGATCAAACGAATGTAGAAGAGTTATATGAATTTGATGATACATATAAAAAAATAGGAACTATATCGAGAAAAGACAGTGACGTCGGTGTAGCCGGCATATACGTTCCACTTCAAAACTTACCTACTATATCTAAAAAGGGTATTATCGCGAGTAAACAATTACAATTAACAGTTGTTAATCCTACAGCGTCTATTCATAACGAAATAAAAAAGTTTATGGATAGGAGTAAAGAAGTGCTTTCGGGAGATGTTCAAATACTGAATGAACGAGATCTTCAGGAACTACATGTGACACATATAGATCCAGCAAATAAGTATTATTATAAATTCATTCTTGTTGCAATTGTTTCTGGCATTTCTGCGGTTTTATTTTGGATTTATAAAAAAGAAAGAGAGATTTCATTAAAAAAAGCAGTAGGTGCTTCTAATATATCTATTTACTGCGAACTATATATTCAAATTTTGTTTATTTCTCTAGCAGCGATGTTCTTAGTTTTTATTACTTTAGAAATATTTTCGGGAGCAATTCATACCTATTTTCAGACATACTTAGTAAAACCATTAACACTATATGTATTGATATGCAATGTTGTTTTTATAATTTTTCTTACAATTTTTGTTACTGTAATTCCAATCAAGCACATTATAAATATATATCCCGGAAAACATTTAAGAACGTAGGAGGTCTTCATGTTTTTTATATTTGATTCTATACGGCCTGTGAAAAAACGGTTGTTACCAAGTTTGATTATAGTAATTTCTTTAATCATTGCATTTTCTTCAGCTATCGAATTTATTAGTAATCTGTCGGGATATCGAAAAATGATGACAGTAGCAAATAATTTATCGACTCATAAAAATTTCTATGAACTTTATGCGACGCAAGATATAACATTATTTAGCGAAGAAAAAGCGAAAAATGATTATCAACAATTCATTCAAGGATTATCTAATACGATACCAATAACAAATAAAACTAATTATTTGTTCCGTAACTATTCACTTAGTGTAAAAAAAGAAAATGGAACGATAAAGACTCTTATTGTTGATAAAGATATTAATAAATACTTTCATATACGAATTTCACAAGGAAGATATTTTGAGGAATTGGAATTTCATAAATCAGTATTTGATATTAGACCTGTTATATTAGGGGCTAATTATAAAGGAAAGGCATCTATTGGTGATATCATACCATCTGGAAAAATGAAGTTAAAAGTAATTGGCTTTTTAGAAAAAAATTCAGCATTTACATATCCACGGAGCGGTGAAATATTGGATAATCGTATTACGTTATTAGATGACATGGCGATTTTACCAATTGGAACAGAAGAAATAGAGTTCTATAGTGTAGAACTTTTATACAATGGGTTAATTATAGAAACAAATGAGAAGATAAATATAAATGAATTTCAAAAGAAAGTATTAAAGGTAACAGAAGGTAAGGGGTATTCGTATTATGTTACAAATCCGGATAAATTGTTAGAAAATGAAAAGCAAGGCATTGATAATATGTCATATCCCTTATTATTAAGTGGTACAGTCTTATCTTTTTCATTTCTATCTATTTTATTAACATCAATGGCCACGCTTTATATGGAACGTAAAAATATTTCTATTAAATCAGCATTAGGAGCAAGTACTTTTCAACTATGTCTTCCGTTTGTTATTGAGTATATGTTGTTATTCATTTTATCTATATGTATAGGAATTATGTATTTCCAATGGGAGAATAGCGGAGTAATTGAAATTCAGAAAGGGCTAGAAAATAGTGTAGTATCTTTCTTTGGAACGTTAACAGTCTCTATAGAATCATTGATTGTTATAGGTGCTCTATCAATTGTAATGATCCTCGTTATATATGCAATCATTTATTTCAATGTACTAAAAATAAAAAATACATATATGAAAGAGGTGTTATAAATGATTCAGCTGGCAAATGTGGCTAAGGGATACGGAAAGAGTAATTTTAGTGCTTTAAAAGATATTAACCTTACAATAGAAAAAGGCGAAATGATAGCCATTATGGGACCATCTGGCTCAGGGAAATCAACCTTGCTTAACATTATTGGCTTAATTGATAGCCCCTCTACTGGAAAGTATTTTTTAGATGGCATGGATACGAGTACATTAAAGGCAAACTATCATAAGTATAGAAATAAGGAAGTTGGATTTGTGTTTCAGAACTTTTCGCTACTAGATGATTATACAATTATTGAAAATGTAATGCTCCCGCTTATATATAGAAAAATTTCTCATAAGAAACGTATACAAATATCAACAGAAATGCTGGAAATGGTAGGGATTGAGAGGCATATTAACAAATATCCTTACGAGTTATCAGGTGGAGAACAGCAAAGAACAGCGATAGCAAGGGCTTTAGCACAAGACACAAAAATTATACTTGCTGATGAACCGACTGGTGCTCTCGATCAAGAAAACGGAGAAAAAATTATGAGTATTTTAAAAGAAATTAATAACCAAGGAAAAACGGTACTAGTTGTTACACATGATCAAAAGGTAGCTGCATACTGCCAGCGGACAATACGTTTGCTTGATGGATGTGTGGTATAATATGGATAAAAGTATGTGAAGAGGTACAGGTGAATGAAAAATATTAATCAACTTTAACTTCTTTTATCTTTTTCATAGTTTCAGAATAGTGGAGGCTTTCGTATGATTTTCTTATTTGTAGTATATTTTGTGATCATTATGACATTAGTAATTACGTTTCTTCTTTCAAAAAAATCATATAAGAAGCCTGTTATTAAATATATACCAACGTTAATATTGTTTATTTTGGCTTTCATTTCTTCTGTTATGTTTGTATTGAATAATGGAATGGGAGAGCTGATAATAGCGGTATTTTTAGGGATTGCAGCGATAGTGAACGGTCTTTTACTTCTTGCATTGAAAGTAGTTCGTGTGATTGTTGCAAAAGGAAAATAGAGCATCGAAATTCGATGCTCTATTTTTTATGTATAAAAAAATCCCTCTTTATGAGGGATTTTAATGTGGTAAGAAAACTAATTGATAGGCGAACAAGATTCCGAATAAATACACAAGCGGGTGAACAGCACGGAATTGTCCTTTTGCCATTTTCATAAGTGGGTATGAAATAAATCCAAGTGCGATACCCGTTGAGATACTTGATGTAAGTGGCATGCTTAAGATTACTAAGAATGCTGGGAATGCTTCATCAAATGCGTCCCAATCGATGTGGCGAACTGAACCCATCATAAGACTACCAACGATAATTAATGATGGTGCGGTAATAGCTGATACACCAGAAACGGCACTTACTAATGGTCCGAAGAATGCTGCTAGTGCGAATAGAACAGCTACTGTAACAGTTGTTAAACCAGTACGACCACCAGCTGCAACACCAGCAGATGATTCGATGTAAGCTGTTGATGGTGTTGTTCCGAACATAGAACCAATTGTTGCTGAGAATGAGTCAGATAGAAGAGCTCGTCCAGCTTTTGGAAGCTTTCCATCTTTCATAAATCCACCTTGCTGAGCTACGCCAAGTAAGGTACCCGTTGTATCGAATAATGTAACAAGGAAGAATGAAAATACAACGCCGTATAATCCGTAGTTAATTACATCAGATACAGCAGTAATTGGATTTGAAACGATGATTCCTTCTGGTAATCCAGGCATTGATGTAACGCCGTTTGAGAATGTTAATTGTCCTGTGAAGTAAGCAATAATACCAGTTAATAGCATTCCGATAAATAGTGCGCCATTTACATTTAAAGACATAAGAACAATTGTAATTCCAAGTCCAGCTAATGCTAGTAGTACTGGAGCAGAGTGAAGATCACCAAGTCCAACTAAGTTTGCATCATTTTTTGTAACGATACCTGTTAAACGTAAACCGATAAAGGCAATAAAAAGACCGATACCAGCAGTCAGTGCGTGTTTTAAGTTTTCAGGAATTACTTCCATTAATTTTGTACGGAAAGATGTAAATGATAACAAAATTAAAATCATACCTGCTACGAATACAGCAGAGAATGCAATTGCGAAAGTCATGCCTTCATGAGCTTTTACAACAGAGTAAGAGAAGTAAGCATTTAATCCCATACCTGGTGCAATTGCGATTGGTAAGTTTGTAAAGATCGCCATAAATAATGTTCCGACAACAGCAGCAATAATTGTTGCTGTAAATGCTTGTTCAAATGGAACTCCCGCATCCCCAAGGATGACAGGGTTTACGACAATGATATATGCCATTGTTAAGAAGGTAATAATACCTGCCATAATTTCAGTTTTAATAGAAGTTTTATGTTTTGAAAGGTTAAACATATAAACATCCTTTCTGTTTACGAATAATTTTCACAACAGTTATATATAATATTCGTTTTTTAACTATTTTGCAATAGTTTTGCATAAAAAGTTTATAACAATTCATATTTTGTGTCTTAAATTCGAATATTAATCGTAAACCGATGTGTGAATTTCAGTTTTTATTGTGCGCATTATAAGGAAAAGGAGTTGAAAGAAGCTATGCCACAGCAAAAAAACTTTGTAACAATGCCTGCGCAACATCAAAATAAACAACCTGGTATTGAATCATTAATGAATCCACTTCCGCAGTTTGAAGATCCAAATTATAAAGGAAGTGAAAAGTTAAAAGGAAAAAATATATTAATTACAGGAGGAGACAGTGGGATTGGAAGAGCTGTTTCCATCGCTTTTGCAAAAGAGGGGGCAAATATCGCGATTGCGTATTTAGATGAGGAAGAAGATGCCAATGAGACGAAGCAACGTGTAGAACAAGAAGGTGTAAAGTGTGTGCTGTTACCGGGTGATTTAAGTAGTGAACAACATTGTAAAGATATTGTAGAAGAGACCGTTCGGCAGCTAGGCAGTTTACATGTTTTAGTAAATAATGTCGCACAACAATATCCACAGCAAGGATTAGAGTATATTACAGCAGAACAGCTAGAAAAGACGTTTCGCATTAATATTTTTTCTTATTTTCACATTACGAAAGCAGCACTTTCTCATTTAAAGCAAGGGGATGTCATTATAAATACGGCATCTATCGTTGCATATGAAGGAAATGAAACGTTAATTGATTATTCCGCAACGAAAGGAGCAATCGTAGCTTTTACAAGATCACTTTCTCAGTCGTTAGTGCAAAAAGGGATTCGTGTAAATGGTGTTGCGCCTGGACCGATTTGGACACCACTTATCCCATCGAGTTTTGATGAGAAGAAAGTTTCTCAGTTCGGGAGCAATGTTCCGATGCAAAGACCTGGTCAACCATATGAATTAGCGCCAGCATACGTATACTTAGCGTCTGGGGATTCATCCTATGTTACCGGGCAAATGATACATGTAAATGGAGGCGTTATTGTAAATGGATAGTTTTCATTGATAAGAGCAAAGTAAAGTAAATTCCACTTATTATAGTGAGCGCTAGGGGAGGGAGATAGATGAAAAAATTATGTTTCGTCATACTATTATTTTTCATCCTACCGGTTAGTGCTTTTGCTGATACAGATCATTTAATATTAGTGAATCTTACGACAAACCAATTATCTTTTTTTGAAAATGGAAATTATACAAAGTCATTCCCCGTAACAACTGGAAGAGACCGTACACCCACGCCTGAAGGTAATTTTTGTATTATAACTAAATTTAAAAATAAAGAATACCATCGGAAAAAAATAGCTGGAGGTGCACCGAATAATCCTCTTGGTACGAGATGGCTTGGACTAGATAAGAATGAATATGCAATTCATGGAACAAATCGGGAATGGACGATTGGAAGCCGAGAATCGAATGGCTGTATTCGCATGCATGACAGGGATATACAGTGGTTATATGACCGAGTCCAATTACAAACAAAAGTAATCATTTCTCGTTTTCATACGAGTCCTGAATATGAAGCAAATAAGCTTGGTTACCGTGTTGTAAGCTGGAATGGTCGTAAAGTAGAAGAAGAGCAAATTGGCGTGCTTACGTTAGTAGACCGCGCCGATATATATTGGCAAGAACCAAATGGGCAGTTAACGAAAGTGAAAACGGTATTGCCAAACGAAAGATATACAGTGTATTCAAAACGAAAAGATGGAATATATTATATAGGAAACAATTTGTATATTATGGATGAAACAGGAGAAAAAATTCGTTATGAGCAAATTCCTCCTTCGACTTTAAGTAATATATATAAACGGAAATATAATATTCCGTAATGGCTACCGTATTATAGGACGGTAGCTTATTTCTACTTTGAGTTTAACTGCAACTATTGTATTTTGCTGAATATAATACAGTACAGATAGGGGGCGGTTACATTATGAAAAGTGAATTTGCTTTTAAAGTTTTCTTAGTAACGACCTGTTTATTTATCGTGTATTTGTATGCTTTTCTCGTCTTTTCTTTTTATGTTCCATATTTTGATTTAATATTGTTCTTCGGATTTATTTGGGCATTTGTAAAAGCAAGAGAAGGAGAGAAGAGTATATATCGGCGCATTACCTTATGTGGGACAGTTGTTCTCGTTATTTTGTACTTTTTTATAATGCATGATTTTTGGAGAGGAATGTAAAAAAAGCATACGGTTAATCGTATGCTTTTTATGTTTAATATTTCGGTTTAAATGTATGACAACAAGTTTCTACACTCGTTGTTACAGAACTTTCTAGCGTCTCGTTTGTTAAAACCGCGCCTGTATACGAATCATTTGCATTTGATCCAGATTCTTGTGCATCTGGTTGAACAACGATTGCACTTGCTTGACAAAAGTTACCTTGTCCCCAAAATGAACAATTGGAAACAGAGCATTTTACTTCTGGCATAAAACCCCCTCCTTATACATTAGTTTGGGATTTTACGCCCATTTCATGTGTAGAAGGAGTTTCCTTTTCTCGTTATTTTTTCGTTTGCTCAAGCCATTCTTGTAATTTGTCTTTCGGTTGTTCACCACTAATACGGCTTACTTCTTTGCCATCTTTAAAGTGAATGATTGTTGGAGTTCCTTTAATTTTATAGTCATCCCAAGGAGCATCTATTTTTTCAATATCCATAACTTTCATATCAACGTTCAAGTCTTTAGCCATTGGTACTACGACAGGAGATAGTTTTTGACAATGAACGCAAGATGTTTGATAAAAGTATACTGTTTCTTCTTTTTTCTCTTTTAAATTCTTTTGAAGATCTGAAAGAGAGATTTTATTTGTATAGTAGTCAGGGCCATTTGTTTTACTATCAGTAGCATTATCAATTTTTTGGCTAGTAGCATTTTTTTCTTCCATTTGTGTGACAGCGAAAATGGCTGCAAACAGGGCGATAATAATACCACCAAATATAAGCATTTTTTTCATTGTTTCATCTCCTTATTTGTTTTTTATTACAATAAAACTACATACAGCGATTGTAATAAAGCCGATAAGTGCTAAAAACGGGATTGTAATAAAACCAAACCAGTTTATAAATTCTCCGGTGCAGGGTACACGGCCGCAAGCTGCTCCAGCTGCTGAAAATGCTGGGACTTTTTGAATTGCATAGTGATATAAAGAAATACAAGCACCAATACTTGCAATTGGTAAAGAGTAACTTGCAATGCGATAATCTTTCTTTGCTACAGCGATACCAAGCCATAAAACGAATGGATACATAAAAATACGTTGATACCAACAAAGTACACAAGGTTCAAATTTCATGATTTCGGAAAAATAAAGACTGCCTAGTGTAGCGATAAAAGAAGCTCCCCATGCGGTAAGTAAAGCATATTCTTGCTTTTTTTCTCGTCCCATATTTTATACCTCTCTTATAATAGTTACATACTAAATTATAGTATGAAGTGGTACAGAAAAGAAAGAAAAAATATGTTTATCAATAAAAGTTTTATAAGAGGAAACTTTTATTGATATCAATATTTAAAAAAGCGCCATTCTCCTGAAGAGAATAGCGCTATATTTTACATTTGAATTTGTTCTACTTCTTCTATATGTGACTTCTGGGATGCATGGTCAATATATTGAAATAGGAGCTGCAATTGTTTATCAACTTCTGGTAGTTCTTTACTGTATTGATAAGCGTGTAAAAAATGTTCAATACGCTTAGAAAATAGTTGATCGTTCGTTTGAACCATAAGAACGAGTAATTTATCCCAATTACAGCTATACGTGTAATAGAGAGCTTTGTCATAGTCGTTATATGTTTGCACTGTGTACCCTCCTTACTGAGGAGTTATATATAGTGTGTGACAAGTAAGGAGAAATACACTTGAAAGAATTTGTTAAGAAAAAAAGTGAATGAAAAGAAAAAACGAGGTGTATCCTCGTTTTTAAGCTTTTGGCATTGGCGTAGGTGTTGGTTTTCCATATCCTTCTTTATACTTATTGTCAATATAGTTGCGAATTTCCAGCGTTGATTTTCCTTTTTGTTTCATGGAAGCAGATTCAACAGCGATTTCTAGGCAATTGACACAAGTCGTTGCGTGGGAATCCCAAACAACTTCACCACTCTTTTTAATTTCACGAATAAAGCAATTTTTATTATTTTTATGTCCTACACTTTCACCGCAACCGCAGTAACATGGAATCCAATCTAATAGCTCTGCATTTTGCCCAGCGACAGTGTAGATATCTTTCATTTGTGGATCAAGCTTGTCTAAGAAGGTAGGAAGTGTGTCGACTCCTTTTGTTTTTTCTTGAATGTCAGCTTGCTGAGTATGCGATGCGTGGTCATGCTCTTCTTTTGATTCAGATGATTTTTTTTCGTTTGTACTAGTAGCTCCGCAACCAGCAAGAATTAAACTCAGTACTGCAAGTAAAGAAAATACATATTTCTTCATACGCTTGTCCCCTTTACAAATATATTAATCAAATTGTATCAGAGATTATGGTGTATCGGTTGAAGATTTTTTCGACTGATTTTTGAAGCGCCATCGTAGTGAATGAAATAGAAATAGAATTGGGATATAGGCGTATACAATATATAAACCAGCTTGAGATAGCACCGTATTTAATGTATTAATACTTTCACGGTTTGTGAAAAATAAGGATGAAATAAATATGGCTGCGATAAATAATGGTAGTGTGATTTTAAACGGTATGTGAAACGATTTTTTACTAATGCAACATGAGGACCAAATGGTTAAACAAAGATTAGGTAAAATGATAAGATACCATAGGAAAATAATGATGTACTCAAACCTTTGGATGAAAGGAACCTTTATGATTTTTAGCATCGTTAATGTTGGCCAAATTGTATGATGTAGTTGCCCTTGGCTATAGTACATAAGGGAAACGATGGCTAGTATTACGTATAGAATCGTTGTAAAAGCAATACCACCATGTGCCCATTTATTTATCGATTTTTCTTTTTTTATAAATGGATAAAAAATAAGGATTGCTTCAAACCCGAGAAACTCTAATGCAGATGCTTTCGCTGCAGTTAAAATGTCTAAAGGTGAATGAGTTAGAATTGGAAAAATGTTACGGACATGTGCATATTTCATTGGGAAAACTAAGAAAAATAGGACGAAAATCGGTATGATAACGCCCCAAAAACATATTCCTGTTACAGAGCGAAAGCCACCTCTAATTACGTAATAAGCCACAAGTAAAAATAATAACGTTAATTTCCATGGCTTAATTGTAGGAAAGACCCACACTTGAATAACTTCAATATATGTACGAAGAACAGTAAGACAAAATAATAGAAGGTATGCAGCAAAGCATACGGAAAAAAATGTTCCAATCCATTTTCCGAAACATGTCGTATGAATATTCATCAAATCATTATCTTTTTCTAACATTTTAAGCATGCAAAATAAAACGATATGAGTTGCAATGCCCGCAACAATAAGGGAAATCCAAGAATCATACCCAGCATATTGCGCAATAATCCTTTGGTATCCTAGCACACCTACCCCAATTTGAAGGGAGTGTAATAGAAGGAATGTGAAATAAGGGGAAACAGTATGTGTTTTATCTTGTCCAGTCATGATAGCACCTCACTATTCTCCGATACCAGATTGTACGATATTAATTTTTACCTTAACAGCAACGGCTACGTTTGGATACATATCTTGAATTTGTTTCATGCTCCATTTTCTTGAGTGACTACGAATTTCTTCACGTATACCGATTGGATCAATTTCTTTTTCTTGGAATTGTTTTATTAATTCATTTAAATCCTTCTCAAGCGTTTTTTCTACATGTTTTTTTACGTAAGTTACATTTTTACTCTTTGATAAATCAAGCCAGTCAGGGGCATTTTTTATAAGTCCATTTAATTTCAGCCGAATGTGAACTTTCGGAATGTCACCGGTGTCGGAAAGGGAACAAACACTATTTCCAGATAAGTTTTGGGTTGCAATTAATCCTTTATGTTTACCTTGACGTATCGGAACTTCGTAACGCCCATTTTTCGTTGGATTAATGAGCAATTTAAATAAAAAAGATCCTGCTTTATCTGTATACATAGCTACTTTATCCTTTTTTAAAAAAGCTAGTCCTTTAATGGAAGCAGATTTGTCTTCTGATACTTGAATGTAAGGAAGAAATGGATCGCATCCAGATGAATAGAAGTTATATAAAAAAATATTTAAAGCTGTCCGCGGGATTGTCTCGTTTTTTATATTTTGCTCCAATAAATCAGATAAATAAAGCGATCCATTTATTCTGACATGTTTCAGTAATTCTTCTGCTGAACCATCTACAAGTGCTAGCTGCACATCACGGCCAATGTTAGGATCACGTTGTAAGTTGTTAATAACATCTCCAAGTCCATGTTCACCAAATGCTTTTCCAAATAGGACAACACGCATTTGACCTACAGCGATCGTATGTGGAGATTTGGCGTTTAGAAGGGAAGAGATTGTTTCAATTGTACCTGCATGAGTTGATTGAGTTTCTGGTTTCGATTGTACTCCTTTTGTGTAATCGGGATATAAAATTGTCCCGCGAAATTTTTTATCTTTCACTATATCGAATCCACCTACGTGAATCATTCGCTGTGTATCAACTATATTTGTTTCTGTACAACCAGATTGAAAAATTAAAATGATAATGGAAAAGCATAATAAAATATTCTTCATTTCTCTTCACCGTCGCGTTTTTCTTTCGCTTTGTTTGGGTCATAGCGCCATTTCTTTTTTGGTCTTAGAAAAGAAGCGCGTTCTGCAGTTTGACTAAACGGCAAACGAAGTAGTCCTTCTGCTGTCCCTAAACCGCGAAATGGATATAGAGGTAATAAATAAGGTGATCCAAGTGATTTTAAGCGAATTAAATGAGCTAATATGAGTACGAATCCTACAATAAGACCTAAGCCCCCAAATGCACCAGCTAAAAGAATAAGTGGAAATCGTAGTATCCGGATAGTAGAAGACATTTTTACAGTTGGTGTTGTAAAAGAAGCGAGTGCTGATAAAGCAACTGCAATTAATAAAATGTTACTCGTTAAAGCAGCTTGAACAGATGCTTGGCCAATTACAATCCCGCCAACGATGCCGATTGTTTGTCCAACTTTTGTAGGTAATCGTGCTCCAGCTTCACGGAGCAATTCGATTGTGATTTCTAAAAAAAGTGCTTCTAAAATGGGCGGAAAGGGTACATTAGCTCTTGAAAAAATAATCGGACCTAGTAAATCCACAGGAATCATTTGATAGTGATACGTTAATACAGCTGTATAAATAGCTGATGAAAATAGCGAGAATGCTGCTCCGAAAAAGCGAACCATTCGAAGAAATGAGCCTGCTATCCATGGTAAATAATAATCTTCTGGCGAGACGAAGAAATCAAGTAACGTCGCTGGTCCAGCTAACGCGTAAGGTGAACCGTCTGTTAAAATAACAACGCCTCCATTCAGTAATGCGTACACAGAGCGGTCTAACCGCTCTGTAGGTAGTAAAACAGGGAAGGGTGAGTTACTATTATCGCTAATAAACTGTTCAATCATAGTTGCATCAAAAGGAACATCAAAGTCAACATCTTGTAAGCGCTGCATTGCAGTATTAATGTGTTGTTCATTTGTAATGCCTTCGATGTAAGCAACTATCACCTTTGTTTTTGATATAGAGCCAACTATAACTTCTTTGAAAACCAATTGCTCTGTTACTATATTTCGGCGAAGTAAGTGTGTATTTGTATCAATATTTTCAACAAATCCGACTTTTGGACCGATTACACTATATTCATTTTCCGTATCGTTATATAATCGTGTACCTAAAACTGAACTTTCAGCACGAATAAGTGCATATTCTGCTGCTTGAGAATCGTTTTTTATCTGTATGAGTACATACCCAACTAATAATTTTTCACGAATATCATCAATAGAAGGATTGGTGATGATCCCTTCGAGTGTAACGATATTTGCTATGTCACTTATATTTTCAATGCGATCTAATTCTCTTTTTATAGGTGTTAAAATGAATCGATTAATGAGGAGTGATTCAGCTGTAGATTTATAATAAAACAAACATAGTGTCCCATTTTCTACGATGTTATAGGAAACGAAATCACTAGATTCTTTCATAGTGAGGATAAACTCTGGAATGGAACAGATTATTTTTTTCTTCTTTTTAGACGATAAACGAAACATTTTCTCACCCCTTACTACATCATTTGTTTATGTTAGTTTTTGGGAAAGACGGGAATTTATACTTCAAAGTTGAAAGTTCATAAAGAAAAGGAAGAGCAGTGAATACCTCTTCCTTTTTTGCGTGTTAATTTGTTTTCTTCTCTTTAATAGACTTCACTAATTTAATCATCTCTGCTCGTATATCTTCTCTTTTAACATTTAATTTTTCTGCAATTTGTTTAATGTCCATTCCGTCTTTTTTCATTTTTAGTACATCATCGAGAGGGGTATTACTCTTTTGAGAGATGATTGTTAATACCGTGAGCTGACGTAATCCGATATTATAATCTTTCATTTTTTGTTTTAGGCTGTCTGGTGTCGATTTTTGTATATTTGCTAATTCTTGCAGCAGTGCTTTTTTCGTCTCTTTATTCATATGATGCTTTTTCAACTTACTTGGATCTACACCGAAATGCTTTGCTGTTTTCTCCCAAGATTTATTTTGTTTATAGTAAGCTAAAACGTCTTTTATTTCTTTTTTACTCATTTTTGCAATGTGAGAAGCTTTCCAAATTTCATGTTTGTTATAGCCGAGTTTTTCGAGTGACTGTATTTCTTCTTCTGAAATTGGTTTATGATGATGGAATGCTACTTCTTTTGGTGTGGCAGCGAAAGTAGGGAAGACGGTTGCCCCGAATAATAATGTTGCCATGGTCATACTTACTGCGATTTTTTTGTACATATAAATTCCTCCTAGATGGATAATGTGGAAAACTGTACACATATCATTTCCATAAAATGTGAAATACT
Source organism: Bacillus sp. 3G2 (assembly GCF_044324725.1). NCBI lineage: Bacteria > Bacillati > Bacillota > Bacilli > Caryophanales > Bacillaceae > Bacillus > Bacillus sp. 3G2. The sequence goes on from NZ_CP172246.1 coordinate 792,021, forward strand.
TGTGAACAAATCAAGTTTTTTTATTCACAGTATGAAATGACGTTTTTGGAAGTTTTCCAACATAAAACATTGATTAATAGTGAAAAACTAGGGTATAATCGAAATTGAAAATCAATATCAATAACAAGCGTATACATATAGATAAAAATAAAAATAAGGGAGAGAAAAATATGACTACATATACTTCCATCGCAAATGTGATTAAAGAAAGACGTTCTGTTCGTACATTTACAGATAAAGCAGTAGAAAAAGAATTATTAATTGAACTATTAAACGATGCAACTTGGGCACCAAACCATCAACACCGTGAGCCATGGAATTGTAAATTATACATTGGAGAAGGCCGTCAGAAATTAGTAGACGCAGTATTAAACTCTTTCACAGAAGAAGAAAGAGCGAAACGCGGTAAAATTTTATCAGATCGTTTCTTAAGCACACCTGCACAAATCGTCGTATATATAAATGAAGACCCACGCCAAATTCAACGTGACGAAGATTACGCTGCAACATGTGCATTTATGCAAAACTTCCAACTTCTTGCTTGGGAACGTGGATTAGGTACTGTTTGGAAATCAGGCGGATTAAACTACAATCCATTATTTATAGAAGGACTTGGTTTAACAAGAGGTCAACGCATTGTTGGAATTCTTCACCTTGGCTATTTTGATAAAGCGCCAGAAGGAAAAGCTCGTACGCCGATTACGGAGAAGATGGAGATTATTGAAGGTTAATAGATGAGACATTCTCGTTTTTATGAGGATGTCTTTTTATTATGCAATCAATCCTCATGAAAGCTTGTTCCTCATCATACACTTTCTTAAGGGAAAGTGTAAGGAGGGAAAATAATGAGAGCAAGTGACGATAAAGCACTGCAATATGCGATTGCGGAAATTACGGAAATTGCGACTGGATTTGGGCTTGATTTTTATCCGATGCGTTATGAAATATGTCCAGCAGAAATTATTTATACATTTGGTGCATATGGGATGCCGACGCGGTTTTCACATTGGAGTTTTGGAAAACAGTTTTTCAGAATGAAATTACAATACGATTTAGGTCTTAGTAAAATATACGAACTCGTTATTAACTCTGATCCATGTTACGCCTTTTTATTAGATACGAACTCGTTAATTCAAAATAAATTAATTGTAGCGCACGTTTTAGCACACTGTGATTTCTTTAAAAATAATATTCGCTTCTCTAATACGAAACGAGATATGGTGGAGAGCATGGCGGCAACGGCTGATCGAGTGAAAGCATATGAGCATAAGTACGGAAAGGCAGAAGTCGAAACATTTTTGGATGCCGTACTTGCCATTCAAGAACATATTGATCCGTCGCTTATGCGCCCGAAACTTGCGTGGAGTATTGATGACTTGGAAGAGGAAGAAGTAGAAAAGAAAAAGGCATCACAATACGATGACCTATGGAATCTAGATGATCGCAATAAAAAGAGGGAACGTTCTAATGTACGTAAAAAGAAGAAAATTCCGCCGCAACCAGAGAAAGATTTACTCCTTTTTATTGAAGAATATAGCCGTGAGCTAGAAGATTGGCAGCGAGACATATTAACGATGATGCGTGAGGAAATGCTATATTTCTGGCCGCAGCTTGAAACGAAAATTATGAATGAAGGCTGGGCATCATACTGGCATCAACGCATACTTCGTGAAATGGACTTAACATCTGATGAAGCAATTGAATTTGCGAAATTAAATGCAGGTGTCGTTCAGCCATCAAAAACAAGCATTAACCCATACTACCTCGGTATTAAAATGTTTGAAGATATTGAAGAACGCTACAACAATCCGACAGAAGAAATGAAACGACGCGGTGTAAAACCAGGTTCTGGTCGCGACAAAATCTTTGAAGTACGCGAAATTGAATGGGATGTATCATTCTTAAGAAACTACTTAAACAAAGATCTCGTAATGAGAGAAGATATGTACTTATTCCAGCGCCAAGGAAAAGAATATAAAGTAATAGATAAAGAGTGGGAACATGTACGTGATCAGCTCGTAAATATGCGTACAAATGGCGGCTTCCCATACTTAGTAGTAGAAGATGGAGACTACTTAAAGAACGGCGAATTGTACATTAAACATAGTTACGAAGGAATTGAGCTCGATTTAAAATACTTAGAAAAAGTATTGCCATACCTTCATCAATTATGGGGAAGAACAGTGCATATGGAGTCCATTGTGGAGAGTAAGGGCGTTGTGTTTTCTTATGATGGGAAGATGGTGCATCGGAAGTATGTGTGATGAAAAGAACGGACATAGAATGCTATGTCCGTTCTTTTTTATTTGGCACAAGGCCAAATATGCTATTCTTGAAAAAAGGGAGTTACATAGAGAAATGGAGCGATTCAAATGAGCAGAATAGGGGTATGCAAGGTAGATATTACGCCGCCTGTAGGTATTGATTTTGTTGGATACCATAGAGAGACAGGAATAAATAATATTGAAGAGCGTATTTATGGGACAGTTTTTGTATTTGAAAAAGATGAAATGAAAACTGTGTTTATAAGCATTGATAATATTGGGATGTTAGTAGAAGATACGAATATGATTCGTGAGCGCGTAGCTAGCAGGCTTCATGTGCCATTTGAGCGAATAACAGTTGTTTATACACATACACACTCTGGTCCGGAAACTGTTGGTGAGCAACCTTTAGTAAAGTCGTATAAAACGATTTTACTAAATAATATAGTGCACGGTGCGGTTACTGCAAATAATAACTTGGAGCTATGTGAAGTTGGCTGGGGTGTTACGACAGGTGATATTGGGATAAACCGAAGAGAGAGAACATCTGATGGAAGAGCAAAGATGGGAACAAATATAGAAGGTGTTGTAGATAAACAAATTGGTATGTTAGCAATAAGAAATGCTGAAACGAAGGAGCTATCTGGGATTATAGTATTTTGTACTGCGCATCCAAATGTTTTAAAAGGTGATAGCGATGTATTATCAGCGGATTATCCTGGAATGACGAGGGAGATTCTTGAGAAGATCGTAAACTGTCCTGTTATTATTGTGCAAGGAGCTGCTGGTAATGTAAATGCGAAGTATCGCGGTTCAAGGGAAGCAGTAAAGCAAATGGCTTACACACTTAGTGGACATGTATTAACGATGTTGCCAACAGTTACATATAGCCCAATTGTAAATTTAAGAACAGTTTCGAGTACGATGCAAATGAAGTTGAAAGATATTCCTGAAATGAATGAGATAAGAAGCATGGCTCAATTGGCGGAGAAGCAGTGGGGTGTGAATACGGATGAATGGCTTACTATCGTTTTAGAGAAATATAAGCAAGGAATTCGGCAGTTACATATTGATTTAGAAGTTCAACTGTTTCAAGTTAATGATGGTATATTCTCTGGTATACCGATGGAACCTTTTTCAGAGACTGCGTTAGAAATGAAAGAACGTCTTCAAAATGAAATAGTCTTTCTTGGTGGATATACGAATGGATATATTGGTTATTTACCGACAAGGGAAGAGTTTGCATATGGTGGATATGAAGTAGAATTAAATCCTGTTGTATATGGGCCTGTTACGAATTTATTGATGCCACCGGAGGAAAATACAGCAGATTTAATCGTACAAAAAGTGATAGAACTATACGAAAAAGAACTTGGAGATATCTAAGTTCTTTTTTGTTTCAAATTTGTGAAAGAAAGACATATATATTGAAATTCGTTTTTTTATACTCTATCATATACCCGTACAGGTATATGATATTTGTGGTGCATGAGAAAATTAAATAATAAACAAGATGGAGGTTTGAAATATGTCTAGAAAAATTGTAGTAGTAGGTGGAGTTGCGGGCGGGGCATCAGTCGCTGCAAGGCTTCGTCGTTTAAGTGAAGAAGATGAAATTATTATGGTGGAGCGTGGTGAATATATTTCATTTGCAAATTGTGGATTACCACACTACATTGGCGGTGTTATTACAGAAAGACAAAAGTTATTAGTACAAACTGTTGAAAGGATGTCAAAGCGTTTTAATTTAGATATACGTGTATTGAGTGAAGTGGTAAAGGTTAATAAAGAAGAGAAAACAATTACGATAAAGAATGTAACTACAAATGAAACATATAACGAGGAATATGATATTTTAATTCTTTCGCCAGGGGCAAAACCAATTGTTCCATCTATTCCAGGTATTGAAGAAGCGAAGGTGATGTTTACGTTACGAAATGTACCTGATACAGATCGTATTAAAGCGTATATTGATGAGAAGAAACCACGTCATGCGACGGTTATTGGTGGCGGATTTATTGGAGTTGAAATGGTTGAAAACTTAAGAGAACGAGGAATTAATGTTACTCTTGTAGAGATGGAAAATCAAGTAATGCCACCAATCGATTATGAAATGGCAGCATATGTACATGAGCATTTGAAAAAGCACAATGTTGAGCTTGTTTTTGAAGATGGTGTAGATGCATTAGAAGAGAACGGGACTGTTGTACGTTTAAAAAGTGGCTCAATCATAAAGACAGATATGATTATTTTAGCAATTGGTGTGCAACCAGAGAGCAGTTTAGCGAAGGATGCAGGGTTAGCACTAGGAGTTAGAGGAACGATAAAGGTAAATGAGAGTTTTCAAACATCAGACCCACATATATATGCAATTGGTGATGCGATTGAAGTAAAGGATTTTGTTACAGAAACAGAAACGATGATTCCTTTAGCGTGGCCAGCTAATCGTCAAGGTCGCATGTTAGCAGATATTATTCATGGTCATACAGATTCTTTATATAAAGGTACGATGGGAACTTCTATAGCTAAAGTTTTTGATTTAACAGTTGCTGCGACGGGCGTAAATGAGAAAATATTAAAACGATTAGATATACCCCATGAGGTAGTACATGTACAGGCGAATTCGCATGCTGGATACTATCCGAATGCTACGCCAGTGCTAATAAAATTAATTTTCAATAAAGAAAGCGGAAAAATGTATGGGGCTCAGGCTTTAGGACGTGATGGTGTAGATAAGCGTATTGATGTTATCGCAACGGCAATGAAGGCAAATTTAACTGTAATTGATTTGCCAGATTTAGAATTATCATATGCCCCGCCGTATTCTTCTGCAAAAGACCCAGTAAATATGGTGGGGTATGCAGCAAGTAATATAGTAGATGGTTTTGTGGAAACAGTACAATGGCATGAAATAGATCGTATTGTTGAAAATGGTGGATATCTTATTGATGTTCGAGAGCCTAATGAACTCAAACAAGGAATGATGAAAGGCTCTATTCATATTCCATTAGATGAATTACGTGATCGTTTGGATGAAGTGCCGGTAGATAAAGAAATATATATTACTTGCCAGCTTGGTATGAGAGGGTATGTTGCAGCGCGCATGTTAATGGAAAAAGGATATAAGGTAAAGAATGTAGATGGTGGCTTTAAATTGTATGGGACAGTATTACCAGAACGTGTTGTATATTAATATTTTTTCATCTTCCACTTCAAAATTTGGTGGAAGATGAAAGCCTATATAGTAAGGTTTCACTTCTTGTTTTATGCACATATAAGATAAACATTAAAAATAGGGGTTTACAAAATACCCTGTAGGGTATAATATATTGTCATAAGCTATAAATAGTGACATAATGGTAATGAGGTGATTATAGAATGGAATATAATCAAGATATGAAAAATAGATTGAAACGTATTGAAGGTCAAGTTCGTGGTGTACTTCGTATGATGGAAGAAGGAAAAGATTGCCGAGAGGTTATTACACAGTTAACGGCATCTCGTTCTGCACTAGATCGTACAATTGGACTTGTTGTTGGGACAAATTTAGAGCAATGTTTACGTGAACAGTTTGAAAGTGGTAACGGTTCAAATGAAGAGTTAATTAAAGAAGCTGTTCAATTACTTGTAAAAAGCCGATAATCTGTCAAACATAAGTGTTGACAGATTTTCAAAAACATTTTAATATACCCCTACAGGTATATGTATATACATTATGGAGGAATCGACTATGAGTATAAAAGTGGATATGAGTTTAGATTGTAAAGGTTTAGCATGTCCGATGCCAATTGTGAAGACGAAGAAGGCGATGGAAGGGTTGATGTCAGGGCAAGTGATTGAAGTTCAGGCAACAGATAAAGGGTCTACTGTAGATATACAAAGTTGGGCGAGTAAAGTAGGTCATCAATATATCGGGACGAAACACGAAGGTGATCTATTGATGCATTACGTTAGAAAAGCACATGAGCATGAAGTGAATGAAGTAGTGAAATATCCTCATATAATTACAAATGCGGAATTGGAAGAGATATTATTAAGTGGTGAAGAATGTATTGTAGTAGATGTTCGTGAAGCAGCAGAATTCGCCTTTGGTCATATTCCATCGGCTATTTCAGTTCCATTAGGCGAACTAGGCAGTGCAGCGTTAGATCAGACGAAGCAAATTTATGTTGTTTGTCGAACTGGTAACCGTAGTGATGTAGCTTGCCACATGTTGAAAGAGAAAGGTTATGCAAATGTGAAAAATGTCATTCCAGGCATGTTAGAGTGGCAAGGGAATGTGGCAAAATAAAATTTTTTAAATAAAAATATACCTACGGGGGTAATTAGATGAATGTTAAACCGTTACAAGCAAAAGATGTTGCAGAGAAAGTTTTATTCGGAGAGTTGTTTATTTTAGATGTTCGTAATGAGACGGATTATGCAGATTGGAAAATTGAAGGGAGACAAATTTCTTCTATAAATAAACCATATTTTGATTTGTTAGATGGTGTAGAAAATATTGTAAGTGAATTACCTAAAGATAAAGATATTTTAGTAGTATGTGCAAAAGAAGGGTCTTCTATATTTGTGGCAGAGCAATTAACAGAGGCCGGATTAGAAAATATTTATTATTTAGCTGGCGGTATGAAAGCTTGGAGTGAATATGTGAAGCCGCTAAAAGTAGGAGATGTACAGGGCGGAGGAAGTATATATCAATTTAATCGCCTTGGAAAAGGTTGTTTATCTTATATGGTCGTTTCAAATGGTGAAGCGGCAGTTATTGATGCAGTCAGAACAGTTGAAGCATATGAAGAGTTTGCGAAAGAGCATGGCGTTATGATTACGAATGTAATGGATACACATTTACATGCAGACCATATTTCGGGTGGACGTAAGTTAGCTGAAAAAGTAGGTGGTACGTATTGGTTACCGCCAAAAGATGCGGAGGAAGTTGTTTTCTCATATAAGCCGCTCGTTGAAGGATCTATCATTACGGTGGGGGGTACTAAAATTGAAATTGATGCATTATACTCACCGGGGCATACGATTGGAAGTACATCATTTATTGTAGATGATTCCTATTTATTATCAGGTGATATTTTATTTGTTGATTCAATCGGGCGTCCAGATCTTGCTGGAAAGGCTGAAGATTGGGTGAGTGATTTACGAGAAACTCTATATAACCGATATAAAGTACTATCTCAACAATTAATCGTGTTACCAGCTCATTATTCAAAAATAAGTGAAATGGATGAGAATGGTGTTGTGAGCGCAAAGTTAAACGATTTATTTGCGTATAATGCAGGACTAAACATTGAGGATGAGGGAGAGTTTCGTAAAGTTGTAACGGAGAATTTACCACCTCAGCCGAATGCTTACGAAGAAATTCGTCAAACGAATATGGGTAAAATCCATCCGAGTGTGGATGAAGAGCGTGAAATGGAGATTGGTCCAAACCGTTGTGCAGTTCATGAATAATGAAATAAATAAATAAAAAAATGGAGGAATAGATGATGAATGTAAAACAAGTATTAGATGCGAAAGGTTTAGCATGTCCGATGCCGATTGTAAGAACGAAGAAAGCGATGGATACTTTACAAACTGGAGAAGTGTTAGAAGTACATGTAACGGATAAAGGGTCAGTTAAGGATATTCCAGCGTGGGCAAATAAAGGTGGTCATGACATCGTAAAGCATGAAGAAGAAGCTGATGTGCTAAAGTTTTGGATTAAGAAGGCGTAGCATGTTTATAAATGTAGAGAGGTTGGTTATATGAATACAATATTAAGTACGCTTTTCATTGTCCTGGCTGCAGCGTTTGTTATTTCACGTTTTTTACCGGTGAAAGGTGTTCAAAATATAAGTAGGAAAGAATTAAAGAGTATAGCAGGAAAAAAGGGAAAACAATTTATCGATGTTCGCACAGTAGGTGAATACAGAGGAAATCATATGAAGGGATTTCAAAATATCCCGTTAAATGAGTTAACTAGTAAAGCAAATCAATTAGATAAAAATAAAGAAGTAATCGTTATTTGTCAGAGCGGGATGAGAAGTAAGCAAGCAGCAAAAGTATTAAAGAAATTAGGGTTTCAGCAAGTTATTAATGTTTCAGGCGGTATGAATGGTTTGTGAGGAGGGAATTTAAAATGAGAGAAATGACAGCAAAAGAATTAGAAGAAAAATTGTTACGTAAAGAAGCAGTAAATATCGTAGACGTACGTGAAGTAGAAGAAGTTGCCGAGGGAAAAATCCCAGAAGCATGTAACATTCCATTAGGATTATTAGAATTTCGTATGCATGAGTTGGATAAAAAGAAGGAGTATATTATCGTTTGTCGCTCTGGCGGAAGAAGTGCAAGAGCAGTTCAGTTTTTAGAGAGTTACGGTTTTCAAGCGATCAATATGGTAGGTGGTATGTTAGCGTGGGAAGGTAAAGTCTTATAGTATAGAGATAAATGATTTGAGCCTTTTTACAAATAATAAAATACCCCTATAGGTAATTGGAGGGAGAACAACATGGAACAACAGAAGAAAACAACAATCGTTTTATTTAGCGGAGATTATGATAAAGCAATGGCTGCTTATATTATTGCAAATGGTGCAGCGGCGTATGATCAAGAGGTGACTATTTTTCATACTTTTTGGGGCTTAAATGCTTTAAGGAAAGATGAACATGTGAAGGTAAAGAAAACGTTCATAGAAAAAGTATTTGGAAAGATGATGCCGCGTGGTGCGGATAAGATGGGATTATCAAAAATGAATTTTGCCGGTATGGGACCAAAGATGATTAAAGGTATTATGAAAAAACATAATGCGATGCCTTTACCGGATTTAATGGATTTGGCGAAAGAACAGGGAATTAAACTTGTAGCTTGTCAAATGACGGTAGATTTATTAGGGTTAAAAGAGGAAGAGATTATGGAAGGGGTAGAGTTTGCAGGAGTAGGAGCTTATTTAGCAGATGCTTCGGATGGGAATGTGAACTTATTCATTTAAATCACCTTCTTTTTAGAAGGCGGGGGATATAAGGTGAGTTTAGTCGTATTACTTTTTATAATTGGGTTTATCGGATCGTTTATATCAGGAATGGTTGGAATTGGCGGTGCGATTATTAATTATCCGATGATCCTATACATTCCGGTATTGCTAGGATTTACTGGCTATACGTCACATGAAGTGAGTGGTATTACAGCAGTGCAAGTATTCTTTGCAACTTTTGCAGGGGCATGGGCCTATCGGAAAAGTAATGATATGGATAAAACGTTAGTTATGTATATGGGAGCTAGTATATTAGTAGGAAGTTTCATCGGGAGTTTTGGTGCTAACGTATTAGAGGAACATACGGTCAATGTTGTTTATGCAGTGTTAGCAACAATTGCTGCTATTATGATGTTCGTACCGAAGCGAAATAGTGGTGATAAAGTGAAATATAATAAATGGTTAGCAAGTTTGCTAGCGTTTATTGTAGGTGGAGCATCAGGCATTATAGGTGCTGGTGGTTCTTTCTTATTAGTACCGATTATGTTAGTGATTTTAAAATTGCCGATACGTACAACAATAGCAACATCTATTGCTATTACGTTTATTTCCTCAGTAGGGATTACGACTGGAAAAGTGATAACTGGGCAAGTAGTTGTAATTCCAGCTCTCATTATTGCGATTGCAAGTATCTTTGCTGCGCCGCTTGGAGCGCGAGTTGGGAAGAGGATCAATCAAAAAGCACTGCAATATATGTTATCGATTTTGATTGTAGGCACTGCTGTTAAGATGTGGATTGATATGATATCGAAATAAAAGGATGGTGCTGCTTGCAGCCCATCCTTTTATTTACGCCCAAATAACTTTCATTAAGTTTTTATATTCGTCATTTGCTAATTTATATAGCATTCTCGTATGTTCAAAGACAAGTGCTGGATTAAAGTTTGGTTCTGAGAATGCAAGCGATGCTGAAATATCAATTGCATTTTGCTTGTTTAATGTGAACTTTGCAAATCGATAAGATGTGTTTAATTCATTGATAACGTGCAAAATGTCATTTGTTGATGTTGCATCAGGTACGTGAGCAACATTGAAGCAGTATATATCCACAGTAGGATGTTCGTTTTGGAAAGCAGCGATTAGTTGAATTTTTGCACCAGCTTCTGTTTCTAATCCTACTGAAAAATGAACAGAACCATCATTTTCATCTATATTTTCTTCCATGTATATATCGTTGGATTTTAAGTAGTCTTTAAAATCTGAGATGTTATGTTTTACTGCAGCTTTCATATGTATGAGCCCCCTGATAATTGGAATAGATTGCTATTATTTATTATAATTTAAAAATATTAAAAAAGATAGTTAGAAAGTTCTGATTTTTGATATTGAAGAAATAAAAAGAAGCAGCTCTCTACCTCCATAGAGAACTACTTCTTTTTTATTCATTGTCGTTAGACGATGTTTCTGTATCTTCACTGCTATTTTTATTCTTATTTTTCACTTCATTGTTACTTGATTCGCGTTCACTTGTATTTTCTGACTTAGATTCTTTTGTTTTCTCTGTGCTTGTTTTCTTCGAATCAGAGTCTGTTTTTGTATATGCAGGTAATCCAAGGTGAGCACGAAGTTCGTTTGTAACTTTTGCTAATTCTTTTTTATCTGGATTGTAGTAATACGTTCGGCCGCCACCAGCAGATTTGCTACATGTATCGTCACCTTTTTCCATATAGCAGTCTTCACCTTGAATTTGTAATTTCTCAATTTCTGAGTCCGATCCGTACTTGTAGAATGAAAGCATATCATCGAATGTTAAGTTAGTAACGAATTGTCCGTTAATATCATCAATGATGTTACCAACTTTTGTTACAGATCCAACGCTTGTTAGTTTCTTTAAAATTGCTTCAATAACGAGTTGTTGACGTTGTCCACGCATTGCATCACTATCGATGTGGCGCGTTCTAGCAAGAGCAAGAGCTTCTTCACTATTTAGCTTTTGAACACCTTTTTTCAGATGAATTGCATCAGCATTATCATTGCTATCTTGTTCAGTAAATTCAACTGGTACATCGACTTCAATCCCGCCTAAATCATCGACAATTTTCATAAATGATTTGAAGTTAAACTTTACAAAGTAATCGACAGGAACATTCATTAATTTTTCAACTGCATCAATACTTGCTTGTGGTCCACCGTCTTTTCCGTTTTTAGTAGAACCGTATGCATGAGCGTGTGTAATTTTATCTTTTTTCTTTTCCACTGGGATATAAGTATATGTATCTCGTGGAATACTTAATAGTTTTACAGTTTTGCTATCTTTATTAAACGTTGCAAGTAATAGTGCATCCGTTCTTATAGCTTCACCATATTCTTTCCCACGGACATCGCTTTCATCAACACCCATGATTAAGACAGAGACATTGTTCGCAATAGGTTTTACAGCTTTATCACGTAAATCAGATTTATCACCGCGCGCTAAATCGTGTGCGGCATTTCGAACAGCAGAAGATGCTTTATTTACTAAAAACCAAGTATAACCGCCACCTATTATTAAAAAGAATAGAATAACGCTTATAATAATTTTTGTTTTTTTCTTACCTTTTTTCGGTTTACTGCGTGTATTTTCTTGCAAAGATGGGTTTTGCTCCATTTCTTGTACTCCTTCATTTGGATTGAAATACGACACTCATATCCACTTATTATAATGAAATTTGACGAAAAAAAACATTACAAATCATTTACATTTCGTAAAAATTCAATATATTTATAAAAAGTCAGATTTTTTATATTTTATTTTTGAGATGTAGAATAAGTATAAGTTGTTTTAGTGGAAATGAAAATATGTATTGTGAGAAAGTAATAGAGAAGTAAGATTTGTTGAAATATAGCCAAGAAGAAATGAGTAGGTTTACTTATTTCTTCTATATAATAAAGAAGAATTTGACGGATAAAGGAGAGACCATAATGAATCATACATCATTCCGAGCAATCGTTGTGAACGAAACAGAAAGTAAGCAGTTTGTAAGAAACGTTGTAGAGAGAGAAGTAAGTAGTTTACCTGAGGGGGACGTATTAATACAGGTTCATTATTCTTCATTAAATTATAAAGATGCACTTTCAGCTACTGGTAATAAAGGTGTAACGAGAACATATCCTCATACGCCAGGAATTGATGCAGCAGGAGAAGTTGTGGGTAGTAAAGGTGAAACTATTAAAGTAGGCGATCAAGTCATTGTAACGGGTTATGATTTAGGGATGAATACTTCTGGTGGTTTCGGAGAATATATTCGCGTGCCGGCATCTTGGGTTATCCCTTTACCAGAGGGAATGTCATTAAAGGAAAGTATGATGTACGGGACAGCAGGTTTTACAGCTGCCTTATCAGTGTATAAGCTTATTGGAGCAGGGATCACGCCTAATATGGGAGATGTGTTAGTAACGGGTGCCACAGGCGGCGTAGGGAGTGTAGCTGTTAGTATTTTAAGTAAGTTAGGATTTAACGTAGTAGGAGCGACAGGGAAAATGGAAGAGGAAGAGATGCTACTACATCTAGGAGCGAAAAAAGTGATTCATCGTACGGAGTTGAATGATGAATCAGGAAGACCAATGTTAAAAGGGATATACGCCGGGGTTATCGATACTGTAGGCGGAAGAATGTTAGAAACAGCTTTAAAAACGGTAAAGTATGGTGGTTGTGTAACGACATGTGGTAATGTGGCAGGCGAGGCATTACAAACAACGGTATATCCGTTTATTTTGCGAGGTATAAGCCTGTTAGGGATAGATTCTGTGCAATGCCCATTGGATGTGAGAAGAGATGTGTGGACGCTCTTAGCAAGTGAATGGGAAAATAATGAGTTACTATCTTATACAGAAGAATGTACATTAGAAGAGTTAGATGAGAAGTTTACACTTATATTGCAAGGAAAGTTAAAAGGAAGAACGGTTGTAAATATGAAATGAAAAAAGAGACGCTCACGTTAGCGTCTCTTTTCTATTATAATGATTGTTTTAAATTGATTTTACCTTGTTCACCTAAAACACCATCAGCGATATTTACAGCGTGATCACCGATACGCTCTAAGTTACTTACCATATCGACGAAGATGATACTTGCATCACCTGAACAGCTACGTTCGTTCAGACGTAATACGTGACGTTTACGAAGAACACGTTCCATTTGGTCGATTTTACGTTCTTTCGCAATAACAGTTTGAGCTAGCTCAGTATCGAAGTTTGTTAAAGCTTCAACTGCGTCTTGTAATGTTGAAATTGTTAACTCAAGCATTTCATTTAGTTCAGCTAGTGCTTCATCCGATAGAGAAACACGGTTTGAAATTTGGAAATCTACAAGTTCTACAAGGTTTTCTACATGATCACCGACACGTTCAATATCTCCAACGACACCTGCTAAAACAGAATGCTTCTCAGAGTCTGTTGGTGAAAGTGGCTTTTCTGATAGTAAAACTAAATACTCGGTAATTTTTTTATCTAAATTGTTAATAGCGCCCTCTAATTGAGTAGCCATATCAGCGTGTTTTTTGTCTTGTGTATTTAAAAATTGATTTGCTTCTTTTAATCCATGTAATGAGAACTCCGCCATACGGATGATTTCTTTTTGAGCTTCTGTTAAAGCGATAGCTGGAGATTGCTCAATAAAGATTGGATTTAAATGTTGTGGTTTGAAATCAATAGCAGAATCTTCACCACGAATAAGTTTCGTTACAATCCATGCTAATACAGCGATGAACGGGAATTGAATAACTGCATTTGTTATGTTAAATGTTCCGTGTGCAAATGCAATTGTCATTTCTGGATTTAAGTTTAATGATGTTTGGAAATATTGAATTAAGCTTGTAAATGGTACTAATAAAATCGTAAATATGATTGTACCAACGATATTAAAGATAACGTGAACTAATGCTGCACGTCTTGCGGCAATAGAAGTACCAATTGCTGCTAATACAGCTGTAATTGTTGTACCGATATTATCACCGAATAATACAGGAAGCGCAGCTTTTAAATCGATTGCACCTTGACCGAATAGTTCTTGCAAAATACCAATTGTTGCACTTGAACTTTGTACAATTAAAGTGAAGACTGTACCAACAACAACTCCTAAAATTGGGTTATCACTCATGCTAACCGTTAACTCTTGGAATGACTCTAAAGAGCGAAGAGGTTTCATACCTGCACTCATTAATTCTAAACCGAAGAATAACATACCAAAACCGAATATAACTTGACCTAAAGAATGAACCTTTTTATTTTTAAAGAAGAATAATAAGATAGCCCCAACTGCCATAATTGGAAGAGCGTATTCTCCGATTTTAATTCCGATAATAAATGCAGTAACTGTCGTTCCGATGTTCGCACCCATAATAACACCAATTGCTTGTCTTAATGTCATAAATCCGGCACTTACAAGTCCGACTGTTAAAGCTGTTGTTCCTGAACTTGATTGGATTAATACAGTAACTAACATACCTGCTAGTACACCCATAAGTGGGTTTGTTGTAAAGCGATCTAAAATATCGCGAAGACGATCTCCAGCTGCTTGTTGCAATCCATCGCCCATGTATTTAATACCAAATAAGAAAATACCTAATCCACCAATGAACTGGAAGATCATATCTTGAATATTGTATTCCACGCATTCCACTCCTTAAATTTCATGTACGCTGTAATTATTAACTAAACCTTGAGGTACTGTAAACGGTTTACTAGTAAAATTTACACTAAATTTACAAAGGGATGAAAAGTTTACAATTCTTTAAAGAAACAGCTGGATTTAATTGGTTTAACACCTATATAGACAGTGTTTTTTGTAAAGAAATCACACTTTTTAGAATAGTATTGTTTAGTTGAATATGAAGGAAAGCGTCTGCGAGTTCATCGTATATTTTTTGATGAAAGTTAAAAAAATATGTAGGGAAATGGTTGTATTAATTTTTTCTTGTTTCACATTCCGCTTTTGCACATAAAAAAGCTACTGAATTATCCAGCAGCTTTTTCTCTGTTTTTATCTCCATGCTTTTGTTTTTTTATACTTGTAATGTAAATGAACAGGAAAGCAATAAGTAACAGGGAGGAATAGCGATATACAGTTGCGTAGTTTGTAAAATGTGCAATGAATCCAAATATAATTGCACCAGCACCAATTCCAAGGTCAAATGCTGAGAAGAATGTAGCTGTTGCGACTCCTCGTCGGTGCGGCGCTACTCGGTCGATCATCCATGCTTGTAGTGCAGGTTGAATTGCTCCAAAACCACTTCCGTAGCATGCGGCTGCAATAATTAAACTCGGAATGGTAGTTGTATACGACAATAAAATAATCCCTGTAAACGTAATAATAACTCCTGGAATAATAACGAATGCATGACCTTTTGTATCATATAATTTTCCAGAAAACGGACGAGTGACAGCGATTGCAAGTGCATTAAATAAGAAGAAGAGGCTTATATCAACAATGCCGACTTCCGTAGCAAATAATGTAATAAAGCTCCCGATTCCTCCGTACATCAATGTAATACATAATATTAATAATGAAGGAAGTAAAGCTTTACGCTCAATAAATCCATCGAGAAAGGTACCAGATGTTTGTTGCGGTGGTTGCGGCGATTTTTTGATTTGAAGTAGTTTCGTTAATATTAATGAAACAATTGTACATGAAAGTGCACATAAAAAAAGAATCGTGAAGCTATATGTTTGCATCAGCCAAAGTCCGATAAGTGGACCGAGCGCCATTGCAATTGTTCCAGAAAGGCCGAAATATCCCATACCTTCACCGCGGCGAGCTTGCGGAATTAAATCTGAAACGACAGTTCCATATGTAGTCGTTGTAATACCAAAACCAGCTCCGTGTAAAATTCGAACGGCAAGCAATAGGAAGATGGTTGAAGCGAAAAGGTAACTGCCCATAGCAAGTAAACAAATAGTAGTACCGATCATTAAAATGATTTTTTTGCTGAACTTTTGCAAGGCATTTCCAGTTAGTGGTCTAATAAAAAGTGCCGCCACGGTAAACATACCGACAACAAATCCGATATTGGAACTTGTGCCGCCAATTTCTTTCACATAAACAGGTAACGTAGGAATTAACATTTGAAATCCTAAAAACATACATAAGTTTGCTAGAATTAGTGCAACAAACTCTTTTGTCCATAACGGTTCTCGTTTTACGAGTATTGCCTCTCCCATATATTCATCCCCTATATAAAATTTCCCCGCTATTTGCGGGCAGTAAAACTCCCACCTCCAAATCCGGCTGGAGCAAAGAAGTTAGGTGGGAGTGGGGCTGCCCGTAAACGCCCGATTGGTTCAACTAATAATCAGTGGGGGAGGAACCCCCTCACTGATTAAAGTTTCACTTTATCTCTGTTCTTTCGAGTATATGTATTGGTCAATGTAACAGTCAAGGAAGGTGCCTTGAAAACGTATAACAATTTTTGAGGTGAAAAACTGACAAATTTGTGTAAAAGCTACACAACTATGAAAAAAAGATGTAAAGTATAGATGTATAGACTTGTAGTTGTTATGAATGATAGAAATTGTTTTTTCTTTAAAGAAAGCGGATTCAAAAAGTAGTGAATGAGAAGGGGATATATACTTTTTCACTACATATATTTGAAAAGGTTTACAAAACAATGAAGAAAGAGGCGTGTACATATGAGACGATTAGGTATTTCTATTTATCCAGAACATTCAACAGTAGAGAAAGATAAGGAATATTTAACATTAGCAAGTAAATACGGATTTAATCGTGTATTCACATGCTTATTGTCTGTAGATGGAGAAAAAGAGAAAATTATAGAAGAGTTTAAAGAAACGATCTCGCATGCAAATGCATTAGGGTTCCAAGTATTAGTTGATATTAGTCCATCTGTCTTTACACAATTAGGTATTTCATATAATGATTTATCGTTCTTCCATGAGCTAGGAGCGTACGGTATTCGGTTAGATGTCGGTTTCTCTGGTTTAGAAGAATCGATTATGACTTACAATCCATACGGCTTAAAAATTGAAATTAATATGAGTAATGGTACGAAATATGTAGATAACATTATGAGCCATAGACCAAACCGTGAAAATTTAATTGGTTGCCATAATTTTTATCCACATCGTTATTCAGGATTATCATACGATCATTTCATTAAATGCTCGAAACAATTTAAAGATTACGGTATGAGAACGGCTGCGTTTATTTCATCATTTGATGCAACATACGGACCTTGGCCAGTAACAGAAGGATTATGTACGTTAGAGCAGCATCGTGAATTACCGATGACAACACAAGCGAAGCATTTATTTGCGACAGAATTAATCGATGATGTTATTATTGCAAACGCGTATGCGTCAGAAGAAGAATTACAAGCACTAGGTGCATTAAATAAAGAGAAACAAACATTTGATATAGGGTTATATGATACAACAACGGAACTAGAAAAAATTATCGTATTAGATGAGCCTCATTTTTACCGCGGAGATGTATCTGAATATATGATTCGCTCAACACAAAGTCGTGTGAAATATAAGAAAGAAGAGTTCAAACCGCATAATACACGTGAAATTAAACGCGGTGATCTTTTAATTGATAATGAACAGTATGGTCAATATAAAGGTGAACTGCAAATTGCTTTAAAAGATATGGTGAATACAGGAAAAACAAATGTAGTTGGCCGAATTGTGGAAGAGGAAATTTTCTTATTAGATTATTTACAAGCATGGGATAAATTCGGGTTTACATTAAAGAAATAGATTAAATAAAAAAGGAAAAAACTACTGACTTCAGCAGCTTTTTCCTTTTTATATATAAATTGTGAGAGGAAGAGCTATGACAAAGGTGCATCAGCGATTAGTTTCTATTTTAGAGGAATTTTTAGAAGAGAAATCGATGTTAAATCGAGCTTTTTTAGCGAGCCGTTTACATGTATCAACGAAGACGATTCAAAAAGATATAAAATTATTAAATGATATATTGGAAGAAAACGGGGCGAAAATTGAATCGCAAAGAGGGACTGGATACGAACTAGAAATTATACAAACGAAGAAGTTTGAAGAGTTTTGCGTGGGTCTATTTCAAAAACAGACGGAAAAGATCCCAACTTCTTATGAAGAAAGAATAGCGTACATTCTGCAACGTATTTTAACGACAGAGGGATATGTGAAGCTTTCACAGTTAGCAGAGGAGATTTATGTGAGTAAATCGACTGTAAATTTAATTATGAAAGATGTTACAGATATATGTGGTCGTTATCAATTACAAATTGAAAAGAGACCGTATTATGGTATACGTATTGTGGGAGAAGAGTTCAATATTCGTTCTTGTTTATCACAATATGGTTTACCGCGTTATGACCATACTCCGTTTCATGAGCAATTTGAGCAGAGTGATACATATGTATCGTTACCTCATATACCGCTTATCCGTTCGGTTATATTAAAGTATATCGAGGGAGGGACGATATATTTATCAGATATAGAAATTGATAATTTAGTCATTCATATTGCAATCGCATTAAAGCGTTGTGAAGATCAACATTTTATGAAAGGGCTAAATAAAGAGCAAGCTGAGCTTATCATAAAGAAAGAATATACAATTGCGAAAGAGATTTTAGGAGATTTAGAGAAAGCGTTACATCTTTCATTTCCAGAAGAAGAAGTTTTATATGTAACAATGCATTTATTAAGTACTGCTGTCACAGCAAAAGATCGTTATGAAAATGTGGAAGAGCTATTAGGGAAAGATTTATATGCATTCATGCAACATATTCTTTTTAAAGTAGCGGAAGAACGGAATCTTATTTTTTATTATGATGAAGAATTATTATTTGGTTTTGGTGTTCATTTAAAAACGTTATTAAATCGTTTGAAGTATAAGTTAAATACGAGAAATCCTCTTTTGGCAGAAGTGAAAAAGAATTATCCGTATGCTTTTGAAATTGCGGTTCTCGTTGGAGATATAATTGGTGAATATACGGGAGAATCGATTCCGGAAAGTGAAATTGGTTATATTGCGATTCACTTCGGCGGAGCGATGAGCCGTTTACAGGAAG
This sequence comes from Bacillus sp. 3G2, assembly GCF_044324725.1. Lineage (NCBI taxonomy): Bacteria > Bacillati > Bacillota > Bacilli > Caryophanales > Bacillaceae > Bacillus > Bacillus sp. 3G2. The sequence continues at coordinate 811,295 of NZ_CP172246.1, forward strand.
AGAATCAAAAGAAAAGATGTTTATTAGTTTGTGCGACTGGTCAAGGAAGCGCCCAGCTATTGAAATATAAAATTCTATCACAGTTCCGAGATAAATTAGAGATTGTGGGAATTACAGGTTATTATCAGTTGAAAGTTGAAGACATTTATAAAGATAAAATAGATTGTATTATTAGTACGATTCATATACCAAGTGGCTTGCCTGTTCCAGTTATAAAAGTGAACTCAATATTTGATGATAAAGAGATTAAGTCAATCGGTCAGCAGTTGTTTACGCATGTGAATACTAGTGTACAGCAGTATATAAAGGAAGATTTAATCTTTTTAAATCATAGCGCTTCTACGAAAGAAGAGGTTATCCAATTTTTATGTGAGAAAGCTGCTGAAAAAAACTATGTACCAGAACACTTTTATGATTCTGTTATAGAAAGAGAGAATACATCTCCTACAGCAGTTGGAAATTTAGTTGCGATTCCCCATCCAATGCAGTTATTAAGTGAGAATACATTTTTGATGTTTTGTACACTTGATAAAGCGGTTGACTGGGGAGATAAGAAAGTACAAGTTATTATTTTATTTAGTGTAAAGCGTAATAATAATGAAGATTTACAAAAGCTGTATGATTTTTTATATGATGTTATGTCTAGTCAAAACACGATAGAGAAATTAGCTCAGGCTAAAGTAATTGAAGATTTTCAAGAGGTATTATTATCGTTATAAGAAAAGTATGTAAAAACTTCCGTTACACAACGGAAGTTTTTTATGTTTAATTGTATGCGTTTTCATAATAAGATAACAATATAGAAAAAAGATAGCTTGGGGGAATTTAAAATGACTGATATGCAAACTCCATTTGCGTTAATTTTACATGGCGGCAACGCGAGAAGCGCGTCACTGGAAGCAATCGCTTTTGCAAGACAAGGAGATTTTGAGAATGCGAGTGAAAAGATGACACTTGCTAGTGAAGAAATTTCAGCAGCTCATCGCATTCAAACAGACTTAATTCAAGAAGAAGCAAGAGGAAATCATGCAGAAATCAGTTTACTGTTAGTGCATGCACAAGATCATTTAATGAATGCAATTACAGTGAAAGAACTGGCTGAAGAATTTATTACCCTTCATAAACGAGTGGAAGAGAAAGTGACAGTATAAGATGTACATTTTATTATGTTGTGCAGCAGGGATGTCAACGAGTATGGTCGTAAGAAAAATGCAAGAAGAGGCAAAAAAACAGGGTAAGAATTATAAAATTAAGGCGGTTGATTCAGAACTTGTGAAACTTGAAATAAAGGAAGCCGATGTCGTTTTAATCGGTCCACAAGTAAAATATTTATTTCCAGCTGTACAGTTTCTTGCAAATTCATACAATATACCAGTTGCGATTATAAATCAACGAGATTATGGCATGTGTGATGGTTTGAAAGTGCTTAAGCAAGCAGAACAATTAGTTTTAGCATAATGATATTTTTTTAAATATAAACATTATAATGTTATAACTTTATTTCATTCTTTCATAGTAAAGAGAAAGAGGAGGGGTATTGATGAATGGTTTTATGAGTTTTATGGAACAAAAGATTATGCCAACAACGCAAAAAATTGCAGGACAACGACATTTATTAGCAATTCGAAACGGGGTTATTTCTACATTGCCGTTAACAATTGTCGGATCATTTTTCGTTATCTTTTTAAATTTACCAATTGATGCATATATGGAGTGGATTGCACCGTTTCGCCATATTTTAGATATTCCATTCCGATTTACAGTAGGTTTAATGGCGTTATACGCAGCATTTGGGGTAGGAGCTTCACTCGCGAATTTTTATCAGCTCAATCAGTTAAGTGCAGGGTTGTTATCTGTACTCGCCTTTTTACTAGCATCAGTTGAACCAATTCAAATTACGAAAGCTGTACCAGGTGTTATTGATGCAGGTAGATACATTTCAGTAGGAACATTAAGTGCAACATCTTTATTCGGAGCAATTGTTACCGCCTTAATTGCAGTAGAAATTTATCATTTTATGATTAAGCATAATATCTCGATTAAATTACCAGATAGTGTACCACCAGCAGTTTCAAATTCGTTTGCAGCATTAATTCCAACTTTAGTCGTTATTCTTTTATTCTGGGGTATTCGTTACGGTTTAAAATTTGATGTAAATACAACAATCACATATTTAATCGCACCATTAAAATCAGTATTAGTAGGAAATAATTTATTCGGCGGTTTATTAACAGTATTCTTAATCGTGTTCTTCTGGTCATTCGGTATACATGGCCCTGCGATTTTAGGACCAATCATTCGTCCGATGTGGGATTCAGCAATTCTTGAAAATATGGAAGTATTCACAGCTACAGGAAATGCACATCAATTACCAAACTTATTTACAGAGCAATTTATTCAATGGTTCGTATGGATTGGTGGATCAGGCTCAACGTTAGCTTTAGTTATTATGTTTATGTTCTCTAAATCTAAGTTCCTAAAAGAGTTAGGTAGATTATCATTCGTGCCAGGCTTATTCAATATTAATGAACCGATTATTTTCGGGGCACCAATTGTAATGAATCCAATTTTAATTATTCCATTCGTTATTACACCGTTAGTGACAACGACAGTATCATATTTCGCAGTTGTTTCAGGTATGATTCCGATGATGATGGCGAAATTGCCATTTACGATGTTAGCACCAATTGCAGCGATTATTAGTACGGACTGGACAATTATGGCTGGTGTACTTGTACTTGTTAACTTTGTTATCTCATTCGTTATTTACTATCCATTCTTCAAAATGTATGAGAAACAACAAGTAGCAGGAGAGGAGAAAGAAAAATGCTCGGAGCAATTATCATCTTAATTACATTCGTAGCGGGGCAGTGTATTGCACATTATTCAAAATGGGTACAAAGTAAATCTTTATTAGTGTTACTACTCGTATCAATTTTATTTATCGGTAGTTCAATGGGTGCCTATGTAATGTTAGGGTTACAATCACCGTACGTAATTATTGTACCAACGATTTTATGTGCAACATGTTTATCTGCAAAATATAGATTTACGAGCATGGCATTAATACAACGTGTGAAGGAGATGCAAAAGCATGGAGCGTAAGTTAGGAATTTCACTTTATCCAGAGCATTCAACGAAAGAAAAAGATATGGCATATATTTCGGCAGCGGCACACCACGGTTTTTCAAGAATATTCACATGTCTATTATCTGTGAATCAACCGAAAGAAGAGATTGTAGCTGAATTTAAAGAAATTATTAATCATGCAAAAGATCATAATATGGAAGTTATTTTAGATGTAGCTCCGGCGGTATTCGATCAACTTGGTATTAGCTATAGCGATCTATCATTCTTTGCAGAGTTAGGTGCAGATGGTATTCGTTTAGATTTAGGTTTTGACGGATTAACAGAAGCAAAAATGACGAATAATCCGTATGGCTTAAAAATTGAACTAAACGTAAGTAATGATATTGCATACTTAGAAAATATTCTTTCGCACCAGGCGAATAAGCCAGCTTTAATTGGTTGTCATAACTTTTATCCGCAAAAGTTCACTGGTCTTCCGTATGATTACTTCATTCGCTGTAGTGAACGCTTTAAAAAACACGGTATTCGTACGGCAGCATTTATTACGTCACATGCAGCTGACATTGGCCCATGGGATATTAACGACGGATTATGTACGTTAGAACAACACCGTAACTTACCGATTGAAGTACAAGCGAAACACTTATGGGCAACAGGGCTTATTGATGATGTGATTATCGGAAATGCTTATGCGAGTGAAGAAGAGCTAGAGAGACTAGGAAACTTAAATCGTTACATGTTACAGCTAAAGGTGCACTTTGTAGACGAAGCGACTGAAGTAGAGAAGAAAGCCACGCTGCAAGAATTACACGTAAGACGCGGCGACATAACAGAATATATGGTACGTTCTACAGAAGTGCGTAAAAAGTACAAAGACTATGAATTCCCAGTACGCGAAAGTGTATTACAGGAAAGAGGGCAAGTTGTAATTGGTAATAACTTATTTGGAAAGTATAAAGGTGAACTGCAAATCATTTTAAAAGAAATGCCGATAGATGAACGGAAAAATATCGTCGGTACAATTGCGGAAGAGGAGTTATTCTTACTAGATTATGTAGGAGCTTGGACGCAGTTTACTTGTGTGGAATAGGGAAGTGCAAGAAGAGGATGCTATGGCATCCTCTTTTTTCTGTTGAAATAGTAATCTATCGTATATAGAATTGGACGGGAGTGAAGGGGAAAGAATGTAAGAACCAAAAAAGAGTCAGTCTCAACGAGACTGACTCTTTTTAACTAACTAGTTTAATACTTTAACTGTAACTGTTTTACGTCCCCAGTTACTTGATGTGCCTTTGTCTGGCATTAAAACGTCGATTTTATTGCCTTTAATAGCTCCACCAGTATCACCAGCGATTGCTACTCCGTAACCTTCAACCCATACTTTTGAACCTAATGGAATGACACTTGGATCAACTGCAATTAGTTTCATGTTTGGATTAGCTGTTAAGTTATGACCCATAGCTGATTTTACTTGGTCACCTGCTTTATAACCATTTTCAAGTGGATCTGCTGTGTAAGCTGTTGCTACAACTTGTAACTCACGAGAAGATGATGGTGCACTTGTTTCAGTTTCTTTTGCAACAGGTTGTTGTGTAGCTGGTTTTTGAGCTTTAGCCGCTTCACGAGCTTCAGCTGCCTCTTGAGCTTTAGCTGCTTCACGAGCTTCAGCTACTTCTTGAGCCTTAGCTGCTTCACGAGCTTTAGCTGCCTCTTGAGCTTTAGCCGCTGCTTGAGCTTCAGCTGCTTCTTGAGCTTTAGCTGCTTCACGAGCTTTAGCTGCTTCCTCGGCCTTAGCTTCTGCTTGAGCTTCAGCTGCTGCCTGAGCTTTAGCTTCTGCTTGAGCCTTAGCTGCTTCACGAGCTTTAGCTGCCTCCTGAGCCTTAGCCGCTGCTTGAGCTTCCGCTGCTTCACGAGCTTTAGTTGCTTCTACTACTTTAGCTTTAGCTTGCGTTTCAGCTACTTCACGAGCTTTAGTTGCTTCCGCTGCTTTAGCTGTATCTTGAACTTTAATTGTTTTTTCTACTTTAACTGCTGGTTGAACTTTAACTGGAGCTTTACCTGTTAAGTAAGGAACATGAACATACGCTGTTTTTCCGTTATATTCAAATTGAATCCAGTCATTTTGTACTTGGTGTGTTGTTTCGATTACATCGTCTTGTTTCAACTTACCAAGAATTTCTGAGTCAGTGTTTGCACCAGCACGTACGTTTAATACGTTTGCTGTTACGTAGTAAGTGTCTTTTGTATAGTCAGCGCTAATGAAAGCTTCTTTACCGCTGTTCAATTTCACTTTTGACCATCCGTTTTCTGTATGTAAAACGTTAACTTTATATCCATCTAATAATTTTCCGACAACTTGTGATTCAGTAGTTGGGTTTTCTCGTACGTTTAGTACGTCAGTTGTTACAATCGTTTCTGCTTTAGCAGATGTTGTGAAAATCCCAAGACCAAAAACCGCTGCTGTTGCTATACCCATAAATTTTTTCATAATAGCCTCCATTGCATTTGTTTTCGTTGACCTCATTATAGCAACCATTATTTTCTTATTTGCGGAAAACACAAAACTACAAAGCATTCGTAACGGGTCATTAATATTCTGTAATAATTCCAGTAATATCCTAAAAGCGCTTTCTTATAGTTAATAGGGGAGGTTAGGGCACACAATACATAAAAAGAGGAGTATTTCAATTTCTAATCTGTTAATAATGTTTCTGTAACGTTACGAAAATGTTTCTTAATCGTTACAAAAATGGCGTATTTTGCTGTTGGAATAGAAAAGTAGTTATGTAAAAATAACTATTTTGGTTGTAGAGAAATATAAATGAGGTGAAAATCGATAAAATATCGCTATAATTGTTACAAAATAAGTCGAGGTATGGAAAAAATTACGCCTTGATTTTAGTCTGTCACATATTATTTTTGCAATAATAGGATTCTATAATAGCTTTAATACTTTAAAATAGTGAAAGGTATGTATAACGTGAAACGTATATAATAGAAGAAACACGATTAAATAGATAAATAAAAAACGTAAGAGTGTAAGCTCCTACGTTTTTGTTTATTCATATCGTAAACATTCAATTGGATCCAGTTTTGCAGCTTTGTTAGCTGGCAGTAGACCGAATATAATACCGATTAACATGGAGATACCTACTGCAAGAAGTCCAAGTTCTTTTGAGACAACGAGTGGCCATCCGGCAAAGATGGAAACGATCCAAGCGAAGAAGATACCAAGCATAAATCCGATGAAACCACCAAGTCCTGTTAAAATACAAGATTCAATTAAGAATTGTGTTAATACTTTACCGCGTGTTGCACCAAGTGCTTTACGAATACCAATCTCACGTGTACGTTCTGTTACAGATACAAGCATAATGTTCATTACGCCGATACCACCAACAAGTAAGGAGATAGCAGCAATACCACCGAATACCATTTTCATCATACCGATTGATTCGTCTAATTGCTTCGTAAATTCACCTAAATCTTGTGCTTCGAATTTATGCTCAAATTTAGGAGCCTTCATTTCGTTTAAAACAGAAACGGCTTGTTTTTCTACACTTTTACGATCTGTCGGAGAGGTCATTGTTAATCTTACAGAATCATACTCAGTTACTCCTGAAATGACAGGGGCGTTTTCAAGTGACGTATAACCTTCAGGCATAGGCATTCCGAAATCGTTTTTCGTTTCGTATACACCGACTATTTTATACGGCTTTCCTTTTATATCTGTGTATTGATTTGATTCCCAACCACTAAATAATTTGTTGAAAGCTTCTTCATTTAATATAACAGCAGGGATTGCTTGGTTTAATTCGCTGTCGTTTAATTCACGACCGTGAACTAATTTTATTTTCGAATCTGTCATAAAGGCGCCTGTTCCACCTTTTAAATCAAGATTTACATCTTTTGAACCAGCAGATGCTTTTACTTTCATACTTACATCTGGATACACATCTTTAACGCCTGGTACGGTTTGAAGACGGCTTAGCATATCAGGTGTGATTTTGGCACTATCTGTTCCATAATCAGGGTTGTTGTAGTAAATTGTTACTTCATTATCTTTTCCTTGGCCTAACTCTTTTTTAAACTTTGCGTTAGTGCCATCACCCATTGAAATGATAGTAATAATGGCACTAATACCGATAATAATTCCTAGCATCGTTAAGATAGAACGCATTTTGTGGGCAAAGATAGAGGAAAGGGCCATGCGTATATTTTCACTCGTGTTCAAAATTAACCTCTCCAATCTTGGACGATATTTCCGTCACGAATTACAATTTGACGTGCTGCAGCTTCCCCAATTTCACGATCGTGGGTAATCATAATGATTGTTGAGCCTTGTTTGTTTAATTCGTAAAAGAGGTCCATAATTTGTGTACTCGTTTTCGTATCAAGTGCACCCGTCGGTTCATCGGCTAAAATAAACTTCGGATTATTTACGATTGCACGTGCGACTGCGACACGCTGTTTTTGTCCACCTGATAATTCGTTCGGTAAGTGAGTAGCGCGATCAGCTAAACCTACTTTTGTTAAAGCGGCTAATGAGCGCTCACGTCTTTCTTTTTTATCAACTCCAGCGTAAATAAGAGGTAGCTCTACATTTTGAAGTGCTGTAAGTCTCGGTAATAACATGAAGTTTTGGAATACGAATCCAATCTCTTTATTACGAACGCGTGCAAGTTCTGTTTCAGACATGTTTGAAATATTTTGACCAGCTAGTTCATACGCACCTGTCGTTGGTTTATCTAAGCAACCGATAATGTTCATTAATGTTGATTTACCAGAACCAGATGGTCCCATAATAGAAGTGAATTCTCCCTGGTTCAGTGTTACGTCAATACCGTGTAATATTTGTACGGATTCTGCACCATTTTGGAAAGATTTCGTGATGCCTTTTAAGTTAATCATTCAACGACAACCTCCATACCATCTTTTAAGTCTTTTTCCGGTTTAGAGATAATTTGTTCTCCTTTTTTCACTCCAGCGACTTTTGCTTCGCTATCAGTCTCGAATTCAACAGTAATCGCTTGTTCTTTCGCTTTCCCGTCTTTTACAACGAAGACAACATTTTTGTCACCTTTTTTCACGATGCTGCTTTTCGGAACAATTGTACCAGTTGCTTCGCCAGATTTACTTGTTACGTAAACGTGGAAGCCGTTTTGTAATTCTTCACTGTTGTCTAATGTAACAGTAAATTGATAGTTAGAAACAGTTTTGTTTTCGTCCATGCTCTTTAATGGTGTAGAACCGATTTCTGTTACTTTTCCTGTCCAAGTCTTACCAGCGACCGTTTTTGATGAAACAGTTACTTCTTGCCCAACTTTCATACTAGCAAGCTCATATTCAGAAAGTTGACCTTTTACTTTAAATGGACCAGCATGACGAAGTGTAATGCCGCTCATACCTGTTTTTTCATCAGCGATTTTTACGATATCATCAATTACGCCATCAGCAGGGCTCGTTACAGAAAGAGTGTTTACTTTCTCTTTTGCTGCTTTAATCATTTCATCAGCTTTTTCAACTTCAAACTTTTTCATTTCAAGTTGTGATTCTACTTGCCCAACTTCGGCTTCTGATGCTTTTAATGCTTCAGCAGGAAGGCCTGCATTTTTATCTTTTTGTAATTTTTGTTTCGCTGCATCAATTTGTTTTTGGAGCAAGGTTACTTCTTTTTGTGCGATTTTCTTTTGCATTTCTGCTTCTGTTACACCTTGTTTCGCAGTCGGATCATTGTATTTAAATAGAAGCTGACCCTTTTTCACTTCATCGCCTTTTTTTACAGCTAATTCATACGTACCTTTTGTTGGATCAAATGAAATTGTTTCAATTCCGTTTGGAATGACTTCACCGCCAAATTTTTGCGCGTTTTGGATTTGTTTTTCGGTTACTTTATATCCGCTATATGCCATTGCTACATCTGAACCGCCCCCAGCAAATGCAAAGTATGATCCAGCTGCAATTCCGATTGCTACTACACTAGTAATTAACACTTTATTTTTCTTTTTCATCTATTTATCACCTTTTCGTTCGTTTTAGTATCTACATTCAGTATAAAAGAGGTGAAGAATCTGACAAATCGTTTTAGCTTACAATAACCTTACAGTTTTGTAAGGTATGAATATGTAAATGTAAGGTAGAGTTTGTCTAAGTGTGAGCAAATGAATTGACTCGTTGTTTCATTCTTACAATAATATTGTATGAAGGAGAGGAGGAGGCAAGGTGGAAGCTTATTTTAGTGCGCATCCATTAAAACCATTTATTCCATACTCAAGGCAACACGTCCTTATATTATTTATTATGTTGGTGGGGATATTTTTTCTGTATCAATACCAAGATGTATTACGTCAAAGTGAGTGGAATATAACGGTTCGATATGCGATTGCATTTTTATTTGTTGGGAGTGAAATTGGGCTCCATATGTGGGAATGGAAAGCGGGGATTTTTGAACTAGGCACTTCATTACCATTTGAGTTATGTACGATTAGTTTATTGTTAGCGTCGATTATGATGGTAACGAAAAGTTACCGTATATATGAGATTGTATTTTTTACAGGAATTATTGGTGCATCACAAGCTATTTTAACGCCGAACGTGCAATATGCTTTTCCGCATTTTCGCTTTATAGAATTCTTCGCTGCACATGTATTACTCATTTGGGCACCACTCTTTATGACGTAGGTAGAAGGATATAGACCGACCTTGCAATCAATTAAGCGTACGATGATATTTTTAAACATAATAATTCCAATCGTTTCTTTTGTGAACTACAAAACAGGTGGTAATTATATGTTTTTAGCTCGTAAGCCAGAAACTGCTTCATTACTTGATATGTTAGGGCCGCACCCTTACTATATTATTTCATTAGAAATAGCTGCGCTTATTGGATGTTTTATTTTGTATATGCCATTTGCGAAAAGAGAAGAGCATGCGCATAAAGAATCACTAGGATCGTAACCTAGTGATTTTTTTGTGAGTATATTTACAATTCAGAAAATTAAGAATAAAATTAGGGGGTAAATTATATAAAGAGAGAAGGGAAAACGTGGTCAAAAAAGTTTTTCTGAATGGGATGGAAGTGACGGTTCAATTTATTATTTCGATCTTGGGTATTATTTGTTTAGGGGCATTGCCGAAATTGTTTTACGGATTTGAGCTGCATGCATCAGAGTACATACAGAGTTTAAAAGAAGTGTTTGTGAACTTAATGGATATCTCCAATTTTCAATATGTGAGAGGTAAATTTTTATTTCCACAGTTGTTCGTCCATTATAAAGAAACGATTGTGATTTTTTTGGCGGCTTTTTTCATTTCATTATTTGTAGCATTTTGTATTGTTTATGTCATTATGAGTAGTTCACCGCGTATACAACATCGAATTAAATCATTTCTTATCTTCTTAGAATCTATTCCAGATATTCTACTCATTTTAGTATCACAAATTTTAGTTGTATGGTTTTTTAAACAAACAGGTTTTTTACCTTTTCAAATTGCATCAATTGGAGGCGAGTCGATTAGAGGATTGCCAATATTTTGTTTGAGTATACCGACTACGATTCTGTTTGTAAAAATGTTAGTGCTTCGTTTTGAAAATGAGCTAGAAAAAGATTATGTACTATTTGCTAAGGCGAAAGGGCTAAATCGTTTTCATATTTTAAATCGTCATGTTTTACGAAATGTGTTGCTTAGTACACTTTTCTTTGCGAAAACAAATATCTTTTTTATGTTATCTAATTTATATATTATAGAATGGATTTTTAATACGGGTGGTATTTTTATGTTTTTGAAATCGTATGAGAGTATTAGGGTTGAAGTTTTCATCGTTAGTGTGCTGCTTATTTATATTCCGATTTTTATTGTGTTTAAATTGTTTCATTATCTCATTCCAGCTGCGATGAAGGAGAGACTATAATATGTGGACGTATATAAAACGCGATAAAAGATTTTGGATAAGCATTGGGTTTCTTCTCATATTAGTTCTTTTGAGCATCGGAAATACGATATGGAATGATGGGCATATTAGACAAGTTACATTGCAATATGATGCGGATGAAAATCCACAAGTACCACCGTTTTCACCTTCATTACAATTTTTACTTGGGACCGACCGGAAAGGGTATGACCTGTTACATTTAGTCATTGAAGGCGCAAAGTGGACGATTGGTATCTCTATTTTAATTGCGGCACTTAGAATGGTAATAGGTGTTTTTTTCGGTGTCGTCCTCGGAACGTACATAAAAAGAGGATTTTCAAAAATCGAGGCTTTCTTTGATAGTTTTACAGTTATTCCAACAGTTATGATTGCGTACTTTTTTCTTCATTTTGCAAATGCATTTGGGAGTGGAGAGGAAACAACAACCTTCTTTGAAAGGGCTTCGTTTCAAGTTTTATTACTTGTAACGCTTGTGACGCCAGTTATTGCACTGTATGTTGCGAAGGAAGTACGTAAATTGAGAACCGAAGAATTTATTGAAGCTGCGCGCATATTGGGTGGATCGAGAAGGCACATTGTTATAAAGCATATTTTCCCGCATCTCTATATGACGTTTATACTTGTATTTTTTCAGCAGTTTACGCAAACTCTTACTATTTTACTGCACTTAGGATTACTGGAAATATTCTTTGGTGGAACAGTTCAGTTTTTAGGACCGATAGAAGAAATAGAATCTTACACGCATGAATGGTCAGGTTTAATTGGAGTCTATTTTAGATCATTAACAGTGAATCCGTGGATTCCGCTCGTTCCCATTACATGTTTTGGACTTACTATTTTTTCAGGAAATATGATTGTAAAAAGTATAGAAGAGGCGATGATGAAAGTAAGGTTAGGAGGAGAGGTAAAGAAGGAAGTTGTAGAAGAGGAACAATCTGCTGTGCAATCAAAAGAAGAGTTATTTACTTTTAAGCATACGATGTGAAAATAAAAAGAAGCAAGCATGGAGTTCATGCTTGCTTCTTTTCTTTATTTTGTAGAAACTTCACCTTCAGCTTCTGTTTGCGGAATATAGTAACCGATTATACCACCGATGATTGCTGGAATAATCCAACCGATTCCTAGGTTGTAAAAAGGAATGGTGTGTACGATATTCGCAATAAAACTTGGTATCATTTCCACATTATCAAGTGCGTGAATACAGCTAATAATGAATGCTGCGATCATTGCTCCGATGTAGACAGAAGGTTTACGTTTCGTATATTTATCAATAAATGATACGAAAATTAAAATGATTGTAATTGGATACAAAATGATTAATACAGGTAATGTAATTTTTATTAGTAAGCTTAATCCTAAGTTTGAAATCACGAAGCTAAAGATACAAACGTATAGTACAAGCTTCTTATATGAAACGTTTGTTAGTACTGTTGCGAAATAGTTGGCGAACGCACTTACAACACCAATTGCTGTCGTTAAACAAGCGAAGATAATGGCGATACTTAATAAAACATTACCGCTTGTCCCAAAGAATTGGTACATAACAGTAGCTAATAGTTGACCACCGTTTTCAAATTGTCCTAAGTTGCCGTTTGAAGCGCCGATATAACCGAGTAAGAAATAAACAATTGTTAAGAATAGAGCTGCAATGCTTCCGCAAATAATTGTATATTTCGCAATCGATTTCTTCTCTTTTATCCCGTTTTGGCGAATTGCATTGACAACAATCGTTGATAATACAAGTGCTCCAATTGCATCTAACGTTAAAAATCCTTCAAGAAATCCTTTGAAGAATGGAATTTCTTTATAGTCACCAACAGGTTCTGCAAACGTTCCTGGTGAAAGAATCGCTTTTGTTGCCATAATTGCAATAATTCCAAGTAAAATTGGCGTTAATATTTTTCCAATATGATCTACTAATTTTGATGGATTTAATGATAAGAAGTAGACGACTGTAAAGAAAATCGCACTAAAGATTAACATAGAGTACCATTGGTCCGGGAAAAGTGGTGCAATCCCAATTTCGTAAGATACAGATCCAGTTCGTGGAATAACAAATAGTGGGCCGATTGAAAGATAAATAATGATAGCGAATATTGCTGCGAATTTTGGATGAACACGGCTTGCTAAAGTATTAAAACTACCACCGGCAAGGGCAACAGCGACGATAGCAAGTAAAGATAAACCGACGTCTGTAATAATAAATCCTGTAATGGAAATCCACATATTTTCTCCGGAAGAAAGACCGAGAAGGGGCGGGAAAATCATATTACCAGCACCGAAGAAAACTGCGAATAGTAATAAACTAATCGAAAGTATTTGCGCTGGTTTTAAAGTTGTACGCATATAAAGAAAATCCTCCTAATGAGTGTTTTTGTCGAAAATTCAAATAATTTGTCGAGTAACTGTTACTATTTTAAAGGTCTGATGACTAGAAAGCAATAGGGAATTTTGAAAATATTAAAAAATAATGCATTAAATCGAATAAATATACTATTTATATCTTTAATAGGAAGGATTTAACTCTGAACGTAAAAAAACACATATCGCTAGGATACGTGTATTAAAAATAAATTTTTCGATCGCGTTCTTCTTTTAAAATTTCAACCGCTTCTCGGAAACGTTGTGAATGGACAATTTCTCGTTCACGTAAAAAGCGTAAGCTGTCATTTATGTCAGGATCGTCAGATAAATCAATGAGCCATTGATAAGTTGCTCTTGCCTTTTCTTCAGCAGCAATATCTTCATATAAATCTGCAATAGGGTCTCCTTTTGCTTGAATATAAGTAGCAGTAAAAGGAACGCCACCAGCATTATGATAAAATAAGGCACTATCATGGTTAGCGTACTGTGCGTCTAATCCGGCAGCTTTCATTTGCTCTGGTGTTGCATCTTTTGTTAACTTATAAATCATTGTCGCAATCATTTCTAGATGTGCGAATTCTTCTGTCCCAATGTCGGTTAGTAAGCCAACGACTTTGTCAGGAATTGTATAGCGTTGATTTAAGTAGCGAAGAGCAGCAGCCAGTTCGCCGTCCGCACCGCCATATTGTTCCACTAATAGTTTGGCGAGCGCTGGATTACAAGTACTCACTTTAACTGGATATTGTAATTTTTTTTCATAAATCCACATAGTTTCTCTCCTTTATATTTGCCATGGCCACGGTCCTTTGCTCCATTCCCATGGAGCGTTAGAATAACTATTTCCAAACTGTTGAAGCGGCCCGTATTTTTCTTCAATTTTTTGTTGTAATACTCTTCGTTTATAAGAGAAATCGTTGAATTGATTTATTGCCGCAGTATCGTTGGGATGCGTATCTAAATAGAGGGTAAGTTCGACTAATACAAAGTCTAGTTCTTGTAGTTCTTCAATCCATTTGTAATATTCATCAGGTAATATCTGTGTCACGTTTTTATTCACCGTCCTTTTTTATAAGGATTTTCATAAAAATCATAAAAAGCAGGCCACAGAGTTCCTTTTCGTAAAGCTTCTTTTGGTGGGAATTGGGGTAGGTTAGGTGGTTGAAAGCCCATAAATAGGTGTGGGGGAGTTGAGTAATATTTCTTTCCAATTGGAGGGCAAGGATCGTTTGGGCCATGAAAAGGTATGTAGGATCTCATAAATTCATCCATGTTACACGCCTCCTTTATAAATGAAATATTCATCACTACATAGTGTATTCGTACATAATTGTAAATTATGACTCATATAGAAAACTAAAAGGGGCAGGGGGAGTGCGGATGGAAAGTGTTACAACATGTATCGTATTAGAATCTAAAAACTTAAAGGAAACATTATATTTTTATGAAGGAATTCTAGGGTTTAAACCGAGCAAGGAGAGGCCGCAAATACGTGTAACAGGTGTGTGGTATGATATCGGTTCAACGAGAATTTGTTTTGTTGTAAATAGGGGACTGGGAGAACATAGAGAGACCGTTATCTCATCAGTGAAAGAACTATTGCTAAAAACTACAAATATCGAGCGGTTAAAGAAAAAGTTAACGTTTTATCAAATATCATTTGTAGAAAAGCGCCATGGTGAAGAAGTTAGCATAATATTTCATGATCCAGATGGTCATATGCTCCAATTCCTTTCCATAGAGAACAGGGAAGAGAGCCTTTTGTAATGTAATAATCTGGATGTCGAATGAAAAAAATATTGACAAGCTTAGGCAAATATTTTAATGTGATTGTATAAAATTGTGTATATAAAGGGGAGTAACTTATTACAGTAAAGTCGTCATTACAGGGAGAAACCCTCGGCTTTATTGGCAACGTTTCGTTGTTAGTGAGACCTTTACCAGCAATGGTAAAGGCCCCTTCTTGTCTTTTTTAGGACCCTTACCATACTTGGTAGGGGCCTTTTTGTATACAAAGAGAGGAGAAATAAAAATGAAAAAACTTATTAGTAGATTAAGAGTTGTATTTCATGTCCGTCGTTTTGTTCCATTTCTATTTGACTTTTTTACTTCAAAAGAGGTTTCAATAAAGAAGAAAATCTTATCTATTGCTTTTTTAGTTGGGTATGTAGCGATGCCGCTCGATTTAATTCCAGACTTCTTACCGTTTATTGGTATTTTAGATGATATTGGAATTGTATTATTCATTTTGAACCGAATTGTAAAAATGGCGCCAGTGCAATTGCAAGAAAAACATAATGTAAATATTGGATAGGAGTTAAAAATATGGAGCAAATTATTTTAGATATAATCGAGTTTTTAAAGCAGTTTTCATATTTTGGAGTTGTACTGGCTTTAACGTTTGAATTTATTCCAGCAGAAGTCGTTTTGCCTATGGTTGGATATTGGGTATACGAGGGAGATATGAATTTTTGGCTAGCTGTATTAGCTGGGACACTGGGGGGAACGACAGGACCGTTAACGTTATACGCACTCGGTTATTACGGTGGTCGTCCTCTATTAATAAAATACGGGAAATACTTCTTTATTAAAGAAGAACAAATTCAAAAAGCAGATGATTTCTTTGAGAAGTATGGGCCAGTTGTAGCGTTTGTTGGACGCTTTGTGCCGGGAGTTCGAACTCTTATTTCCGTTCCATGTGGTATGGCGAAAATGAACATATGGAAATTTAGTATATATACATTTGTAGCAATGTTTCCGTTAACGACTTTGTATATTTATTTTGGGATGAAATTAGGTCCGCATTGGGCAAAAGCGGCGGATGTTGTTGGCCAGTACATGTTACCGATATTAGTAGTCGTAGTTATTGTTGTAGGTGGTATTTTAATCTATAAATTTATGAAAAAAAGAAAAAGAACGGAATCTATCTAGTCATTGGTACTGGAATTTGCATATTTTTTGAAAATAGATGAATAGTACAGGCAAAAGACTCTGAGGGACATACACATATAAGGAATAAGTAAGAGAGAGGGGAAAGACTATGGCTTGTGAGTGCTCAGGAACAGTTTTAACGTGTTGTTCGGATAATAGTAGCAACTTCGTCCAAGATAAAGTATGTAATTCATGGTCTAGTGCCGCTGCTAGTACGTTTACTGTGTATGCGAATAATGTGAATCAAAATATCGTTGGAACAGGTTATTTAACTTACGATGTCGGGCCGGGTGTGAGCCCTGCAAACCAAATTACAGTGGCAGTGCTCGATTCAGGCGGAGGAACGATTCAATCATTTACCGTTTCTGAAGGAACAAGTATTGCGTTTACGTTCCGTCGTTTTAATATTATTCAAATTACGACACCAGCTACTCCGTTAGGAACCTACCAAGGAGAGTTTTGTATTACTACACGTTATTTAATTTCATAGAGAGGGGAAAAATAAGATGGGGAATTGTAGTACTAACCTTTCATGTTGTGCAAATTCGCAAAAAACGATTGTTCAAGATAAAGTTTGTATTGACTGGACTGCATCAGCAACAGCTGAAGTAATTTATGCAGATAATATATCTCAAGATATTTATGCATCGGGGTATTTGAAAGTAGATACTGGGACGGGACCTGTTACACTTGTGTTTTATACTGGGGGTATAGCAGGAACAGCATTGGAAACGATTGTTGTAGCAACTGGAAGTAGCGCATCTTTTACAGTTCGTCGTTTTGATACTGTTACGATTCTTGGTACAGCAGCAGCTGAAACTGGGGAATTTTGTATGACAATTCGATACTCTTTATCTTAGTGTATATAGATTTTTAAATTTTAAAAAAACGTGCAAACGATTTATTAGTTTGCACGTTTTTTGTAGTCTTTTGATTAGATTCAAAAGGATAGTTTTTGTAGTTATAGGCAATCTAGCTTTGATTTACAATAAGTTAATTGGAAACAATAGCGCCCTTCAATGTAAATAGACGGATCTGATGGAATATCGATAATAGAAACAGATAGTAAATCAAACCCTGTGTATGAAATGGTGTTTCCAGGTAAAACGGTAAAAATATTTGTGGTAGAACCGATTATTTGGACTGATAATGCAGAAGTACTATTTCTATTGTTATATATGGAGATAGTACCAGATAATGAAACAATTCCACCGTTTTTCCAAATGGTTACTGTGGAGTAAGTTTGTTTTAGTTGTTTTTGGGAAATTGGAATAAAATCATTGGAGATAAGAATATCCCCAGCAAATTCATTAGTAATGAGTTCAGCATCACATCTTTCAGGTGGCGGAATAGGAGGAGGACAGGGACAAATAGGTTGACAAATGATAGATAAAGGAGCAAAACAACCGATGTTTTTATGGGGCTTCAATGGAATCCCTCCTTTTAAAAAGGTATTTATTATTATTAAATGTAACAGCATGGCCGATGTGTTAAGAATGAACAAAAAAAATAAAATCGTGATAGTTTCATAGGCTCATATCTCTTAATAGTTTTTATAGGAAAAAATTAGTTATCTATTAGACAAAAAGTACTTGTTTTGTGTAAATGTGGCACTTAATATAAAATTGACTGTATATTTACAAAATTTAAACAAAATACATTTTTAGTTTAAATGAAGTTAATATATGTTCGATACAATAACCATTGTAATTAATTTATTATATGAGGAGGATTTACGTGGAAAGAACAGCTTTACGAAAAGTAAAAGGTCTTATTGGATTATTAATGGTTTTTGTATTAGCATTCGTATCATTTCCGTGGAGTACATCAGTCAAAGCGGAAGAGAAAAAGCAAGAAAAGGCACCAAGTGAGAAGAAGATAGTTTTTCCAGTTGTAAGTGATGTACATATTAAAAATAGTGGAACAGATGATACGTTTCGCTGGAAACGAGCAATCGAGCAACTTAATACACTTGCACCTAAACAAGATGCGTTCGTAATTGTGGGAGATTTTACTGATTCAGGATCGGTACAACAATATGATCGTTTTATGCAAGTATATAATGAAAATGCAAATAAAGATGCGGTACGAATGAACTCTCTTGGTAATCATGATTATTGGAATGGTTTATCTGTAGAAGGAGCACAGAAGCGTTTCTTAGAAAAAACAGGAATGAAATCAATTTATTATCATAATGTGGTAAAGGGTTATCATTTCCTTGTTATGTCTCCAGAGGATGGAACAACTCATGGATATTATTCGGACAAGCAAATTAATTGGTTAAAAGAAGAGATGGCAAAGGCGCAAAAAGATGATCCGGAAAAACCTATTTTCGTATTTTTACATCAGCATATTAAAGATACAGTATACGGTAGCCAAGAATGGGGAACAAAGGATAGTGCGAAAATTAATGAGGTATTAAAACAATACCCACAAGTTATTACGTTTTCTGGCCATTCACACTATCCGCTAGATGATCCAAGATCGATTCACCAAAAAGACTTTACATCAGTTGGCACATCTTCAGTAAGTTATATGGAGGTTGAAGGTGGTAAAGTACAAGGAAATATCCCGTCAGGAGCTAGTACATTAAGCCAAGGTTTATTAGTAGAAGTAGATGATAAAGAAGTAACGATTAATCGCCGTGATTTCCATACGAATTCTTGGACAGGTGAACCGTGGAAAATTCAGTTGCCATCAAAGAAAGAAACTTTTACACATGTAGAAGATCGTGATAAAGAAAAGCCTTATTTTGCAAAAGATGCAAAGTTATCAGTATCAAATGTAACTGAAAATGCAGCAACAGTAACATTCCAGCAAGCGTTAGACAACCTTCTTGTTCATTCCTACCGTGTACAAGCTAGAGATAAGCAAACAGGAGAAATAAAGAATAAATTGTTAGCATTCTCAGAGTTTTATCGTGATCCAGTGCCGAAAGAACTGACATTTACACTTGCAGGACTAGATGGCGGGAAAACATATCTACTTGAAGTCGTTGCGATTGATTCATTCGGCAATGAAAGTGTACAGCCGTTAACAGCAGAAATCACTACGAAAAAAGATAATATTGACCCGAATGTAAAAGTGCCAAAGGCGGACGTTTTTGATGTAAACTTTGCAGATGGTACATTTAAAGACAATTCACCATTTGGTACAAAAGGTGATGTGAAGGGCAATGTGACTATTGAATATGATAAAGCATTGAAAAAGAATGTGATGAAGCTAAACGGACAATCTAATACATTTGGATACCTTCCATTTTCAGCAGCACAAAAAGAAAAAGTAGCAAATACATTTACGTTAGAAACGGTATTTTCAATGAATCAAATCCGTGGACAAGGTATTTTGCAAAATACAGAATCTGGTGGAATTGGTTTTGAATCTACAGGAAGTGGATATGTTGAATTATGGGCTCATATTGGCGGTAGCTATAAGCGTGTTGGCGTTCAATTAGCGGCAAACAAAACGTACCATTTAACTGGAACGTATAATGGAAGTGAAGTAGCTATTTACGTAGATGGTAAAAAAGTAAATAGCCAACCAGCTACAGGGAAAGTATATCACCCGAACGTACCATTTGCACTTGGTGCAGATCCAGATAGCAACGGGAATGGTGGTATCCCGTTAAATGGACAAATTGCGCTTGCGAAATTATATAGTAAAGCGTTAAGTTCTTCAGAAGTATTAGCAGCATATAATGAGTTTTCTAACCGTGCAAAGTTAGAAGAAGTAAACGCTTTATATGAAGAACTTGGGAAAGTAAAAGAAGTGTTAGCTGGTACGTATGAGTTTGGTGATAAGCCAGGTCAATACTCAAAGGAAGCATTTCAAGAATTAGAGAAAAGCTATAATAATGCAAAGCAAGTATTTGAAAATGTAGGAAGTACTGGAGAGCAAATCGTTCAAACGTATAATGAATTAAAAACTGCAAATCAAACGTTTTTACAATCTAAAGTAGTAGAACAACCGAAAACACTGAAAGAAAAATTACAAATCAATATTGAATCTGCAAAAGCGGTAGTGAAAAAAGCACAAGATGCGAATGTAACGGATGGTGCAGTGAAATCACTACAGCAAAAAATTACAGTTGCAGAGGCTGTATTAAAAGATGCGAAAGTAAAAGATGCACAAGTAGATACGATGAATCGCACATTAGAGTATGCGATTTCACTAGTTGAAAAATTATAAACAAATAAGAGGGAAGAAAAGAAGCTTATCATGATAGGCTTCTTTTTTGTTATACTAAAAATAGTATAGAATGAGGGAGCGAATAATTTGGAAGAGAAAAAGCTAAAAAGAATTCTTGAATATGTATGGATCGCGGTTGTGCTCCTTGTAGGATATTATTTCTTAAAAGAGAAAAGTATATGGGTTTTATTTTTAATGACGTTTTTATTAGCGGGTTTAGGCACGTTATTTATTAATTTCTTCTTTGATAGTGTAAATGCGTGGAAGAAGAAAAAGAAGGGAACGAAGTAAAGGAGGGAATATATGCAAAAGTGGAAGCTTATATATCAGGTGATTATTTTTCTATTGCTTGTAGGTATTGGCGTTTTTAAATATTCTACACCAATAGGAAATTGGGCATCGTTTACAGCTTGCATCGGCATATTTTTCATTTTACAATCGTTAACGAAAAAATATAATAATACAGAAAGATAGCTCGCCGTTTTATCGGCGAGCTATTTTGTTATGCTTTTTTCTCTTCATCCTTTGTTTTTTCAGTAGCTAAATGACTATGTTTTCTAGAGTAGAAGAAATAGAAGCATAAGCCGACTATAAGCCAAGCTATAAAGCTAATCCATGTCGTTTTAGACAAATTAATCATTAAATATAAACAGCAAAGAATCGCGACAATTGGTAATACAGGTACGAAAGGTGTGCGGAATCCGCGTTTTAAGTCAGGATGTGTTTTTCGTAAAATAAGTACAGCGCAGCAAACGAATGTAAAGGCTGTTAACGTACCGATGTTCACTAAATTCGCTAGTAAATGTAAGTCTAAAAGTCCTGCTAATAAAGCGGCAACAACACCAGTAATCCATGTGTTTAATAAAGGGACTTTTACTCTTTTATTTACACGTGCCAGTGCTTTTGGAAGTAGGCCATCGCGGCTCATCGCATATGAAACGCGAACTTGTCCATACATAACGACTAAGAGGACGGTTGTCATTCCAGTCATCGCTCCAACAGCGAGTAGTCCTGCAATTGTATCTTCGCCAACGAAATGTAAGGCAAACGCAACTGGATCAGAAACATCTAATTGTGTATACGGAACCATACCTGTTAAAACGAAAGATACAATCATGTATAAAACAGTACAAATAAGAAGGGAACCGATAATGCCAATTGGTAAATCGCGCTGTGGTTTTTTCGTTTCTTCCGCAGCGGTTGCGATGGCATCAAAGCCTAAGAAGGCGAAGAATACAGTGGCAGCTCCAGTAATGATACCGTCGTATCCGAACGGAATGAACGGCGTCCAATTTTCAGGTTTTACATATTTTGCGCCTGCTACGATAAAGGCGATAATAACAGCTAACTTGATAAGAACCATAATATTATTAATGCGTGCACTTTCACGTATACCAAAACTTAAAAGCCCCGTAATGAGTAGTAAAATACAAACAGCCGGTAAATCGATAATGCCACCTTTTCCTACGCCAGGTGCCGAGGCGATTATGGCGGGCAGATGGATGTTAAATCCTTGTAGTAAAGATTGTAAATAACCAGACCAACCGACAGCTACTGCCGCGACTGCCAGTAAATATTCGAGCATTAAACACCAGCCGACGATGAAGGCGACGACTTCTCCGACTGTCATGTATGCGTAAGTATACACACTTCCTGAGACAGGAATAGAAGAAGCAAATTCGGCATAACAAAAGGCTACACAAGCACAAGTAAATGCAGCAATAAGGAATGATAGCATAATACCAGGACCAGAATGTTTCGCTGCGACAATACCTGTTAATACAAAGATCCCTGTCCCAATTACGGCGCCAATTCCTAAAAATGTTAGATCGAGTGCAGTTAATGTTCTATCTAGCTGCCGTGGTGATTCAGTACTAAGCGCTTTTTTTCGTAATAATGACTTCACTTTGGACTCTCCCCCCGTTTTTTCATTTCCATAACTGCGAATATAGTATGAGCCCACTAGAAAAGAGTATGTAGGTAAATGGAGGTACAGTTATGGTATGTAGTTTTTTAAAATTGCTGGATTAAGTTTATTATAATTCAGAATATTTTGTCAAATAAAAATGTGACAAATAAAATGCGAATGAATAGGGGAAACTACTGGCAGGAATGGACGAGGGTTAATGACCCGCTCATTAAAGTTAAAGTAGGAGCAGATGCTATGTTATTTTATTTTGAACTTGTTGTCATTTTACTTTGTACGAAATTAGCTGGCGATATTAGCGTAAGACTCGGCCAGCCTTCTGTACTTGGTAAATTGCTTGTCGGTATTATTATCGGTCCGGCTGTACTCGGTATTATTAATAGTTCTGAATTGATCGATGAACTGAGTGAGATTGGTGTTTTACTGCTTATGTTTATGGCAGGGCTTGAAACAGATTTAGAAGAGTTAAATCGGAATTTGAAATCATCATTTGCAGTAGCGGCTGGTGGAATTATTTTTCCTTTCATCGGTGGTTATGTAACAGGGCTACTGTTTGGATTAATACAATCTCATGCAATTTTCTTAGGTTTACTACTTTGCGCAACGTCAGTTAGTATTACGGTGCAAACGCTAAGAGATTTAGGGAAAATGAATACGAGAGAAAGTACAACGATTTTAGGTGCTGCCGTCTTTGATGATGTCATCGTCGTTATTTTATTAGCGTTTGTTATGAGTTTTTTAGGAACGCAAGATGTGAATATAACACTTGTTATCGTAAAGAAAATTATTTTCTTTGTCAGCATTGTTTTTATCGCATGGAAAGTTGTTCCTTGGATTATGAAAATGCTCGTGCCACTTCGTGTAACTGAGGCATTAATTAGTGCAGCTCTTATTATTTGTTTCTCTTTTTCGTATTACAGTGAAATGATGGGAATTGCAGGTATTATCGGAGCATTTGCAGCCGGAATTGCCATTTCTCAAACAGAGTATAAGCACGAAGTAGAACATAAAATTGAACCGATTGCGTATGCGATATTTGTGCCAGTGTTCTTCGTAAGTATTGGAATGGAAATTACATTTCAAGGTATCGGAAGTCAGCTTTGGTTCATTATCATCATGACGCTTATCGCGATTTTCACAAAGTTAATCGGATCAGGTTTAGGAGCAAGACTGACAGGGTTCAACCTTCAATCTTCTATTAGTATCGGTGCGGGGATGGTTTCGCGCGGAGAAGTGGCGCTTATCATCGCAGCGAATGGACTTGCGGCGAATTTATTAGCGAAAGAAAATTTCACAGCGATTGTTATTGTTGTTATATTAACGACGATTATTACGCCGCCGCTTTTGAAGAAGTATTTTGTATAGAGAGGAAGAGCTTATCTAATGTAGGTAAGCTCTTTTTTTATTGGAAAAAGCAATAGTCATTAGCTTGAATAGGTTGTAATTATGGTAAAATCTACGTATATGATAAGTCGAGGGGAGAAAATGTATGAAGATTACGAAGGAGAAGGTTATCGGTGTAATCGTACTTATTGCAGTATGTATACCATTTACTGCATGGAAAGAATCAAAAGTGAAAGATTTTCCGGTTTCTATTATTTCTTCCTACGTAGAAGACGAAAATCCGAAAGACTATAAGTACACTGCTTTTGTACCTGACTTTGCAATTTGGATACGTGGATGGGAAAAACAGCAATCTGAAGGTGAAATAACGTCATATAAAAAAGGGGATCGAACTGTAATTGTTCACCATCCACCTGGTAATGATGGTTTTTATTTATATGATACAAATGAGATTAAAGAATATAAGCAACCGTAAGAAGTGGAGGTTAAATAGTGAAAGCTTCAACATTACTATTTAAAATTGAAAGTAATATGGATCAATTTTCACCAGCTGAAAAGAAGGTTGCCATGTACATAATGGAGAATGCAGAGATTGTTCCGAACTTAACGACGAAAGAAGTGTCAACGAATGCAGGTGCAAGTGAAGCAAGTGTTGTTCGCTTTTGTAAATCGATTGGAATCGGAAGTTTTAAAGCATTTAAAATCGCGCTCGTTCGTGAATTGACGATTGCTGATTATAATATTAATGATTTTTCAGTGATGAATACGGAAGATGGACCGTACGATTTATTTAATAAAGTTACGTATGTGAATAAAGCTGCAATTGAGGCGAGCGTTACTGCTATTGATAAGAAGGAGCTTGAGAAAGCGGCGGATCTTATTGTAAATGCGGATAAAATTATATTTTACGGAGTAGGAGGGTCGGCTACACCGGCGATGGACGGGGCTTATAAATTTACACGACTCGGATTTACGGCGATGATGCTATCTGATTTTCATATGATGTTGCCGCTTGTGACGAATTTAAAAGAGGGCGATATATTTGTTGCGATTTCAACATCTGGTCGTACGAAAGATGTACTTGAAATGGCGCAGTATGCGAAGAGACAAGGTGCAACAGTTATCGGAATTACGAAGCTCGATCAATCATCACCGTTATATAAAGAGGCGGATATTCGTCTTTGTATGCCAGATGTAGAGCAAGATCATCGTATTGCGAGTATTGCTTCAAGAATGACACAACTGAATATGATTGATGCTTTATATGTGATTACTTTTAATCGTATTGGTAATAAAGTGTTGGATCAATTTATGGAGACAAGAGAAGAAGCTCTGCGGTTACGGAAGTTAAAATGAAAAGATGGGGAAACCCATCTTTTTTTGCATACTGACATAAAGTGAAACTTTAATAAGTGGGGGGGGTTCATCCCCCACCTATCTTCTTTGCTTTCGCTGAATTTGAGGTGGGGGTCTTACTGCCAGTTAAAGTGGGATAAATTTGTCATGAAGAGAAATAAAATTTCATAAAATAATAAAGTAATATTGATTTTAAATTTCTTGAAGTTATAATAAAAGTATGAAATTAAATTTCAAAGAGGGTGGGAATATGTTAGAAAATTTATCGACAGAACATCGTAATGAGAAGACGATGAATTTAGATGAGATGAGCATAAAAGAAGTGTTACAAAATATGAATCAAGAAGATCGAACTGTTGCGTTAGCAGTTGAAAATGAAATAGAAGAAATTGAAAAGGTTGTAGGGGTTGTTATTCAATCTTTTGAAAAAGAAGGCCGATTAATTTACATTGGGGCTGGTACGAGTGGTCGTTTAGGTATTCTGGACGCAGTGGAATGTCCACCGACATTTGGTACCGATGATAAAATGGTGCAAGGATTTATAGCAGGTGGATTGAAAGCGTTTACCAAAGCGGTGGAAGGTGCCGAAGACCGCGAAGAGTTAGCGGAAGAAGATTTAAAAAGTATTGGATTAAACGAGAAAGATACAGTGATTGGAATTGCGGCAAGTGGTCGCACTCCTTATGTAATTGGTGGTTTGAAGTACGCGGCTAGCGTGGGAGCAAGTACAGCAAGTGTCTCTTGTAATAAAAATGCTGAAATAAGTAAATATGCAAAACTAAATGTGGAAGTAGAAACAGGCGCAGAAATTTTAACAGGCTCAACGCGTTTGAAAGCTGGTACAGCGCAAAAATTAGTACTGAATATGATTTCAACAGCATCTATGATTGGTGTGGGGAAAATATATAAAAACTTAATGGTAGATGTTCAATCCACAAATGAAAAGTTAGTAGAACGATCAAAACGAATTATTGTGGAAGCAACAGGTGTTAGTTATGAAGTAGCAGCAGAGTATTATGAAAAAGCAGAACGTAATGTAAAAGCTGCGATTGTTATGGTGTTATTGCAGTGTGAGTATGGGGAAGCACTGGAAAAATTAAAAGAAGCGAAAGGGTTTGTGAAGAAGGCATTATAAAGTAATAGGGAGGGGGATTCTATTATGAAGAAAGAAGAGAGAATGGCCAAAGAAATTTCAGAGCAACTTGGGGGAGTAAAGAATATTCGTGGCATTGCTCATTGTATGACGAGACTGCGATTAACGCTTCATGATGAAAGTAAAGTGAATATGGACCTTTTGAAAAAGGTTGAAGGGGTTATGGGCGTTATTGAAGATGAGACGCTTCAAGTTGTTGTTGGACCAGGGACAGTAAATAAAGTAGCAGCTGAAATGGAAGGTTTAACGGGACTGCGAATTGGTGAGGTGGCAGATCATCACCTTGAAGACCTTGGACAAGAGATGAAGTCAGAGAGAAAGAAGAAAAATAATACGCCAGTGAAAAACTTTTTACGAAAAATAGGAAGTATTTTCATTCCGTTAATACCTGGTCTTGTTGCATCAGGAATTATAAACGGGGTTGCTAACTTTGCGAAAAATGCAGGTGCTGATCCGAATGCAACGTGGCTACAAATGTTACTTTTAATTGGCGGCGGTATATTTACATTCTTAGGCATTTTAGTCGGCTGGAATACAGCGAAAGAATTTGGCGGGACACCAGTTCTTGGGGCAATTGCTGGTATATTAATTTTTAACCCAGCGATGGCGAATGTAAAATTATTCGGTGAAGCGCTCGTACCCGGACGGGGCGGATTGTTTGCAGTTATTTTTGCAGCATGGCTTATGGTTGTAGTGGAAAGACAAGTTCGAAAAGCAGTACCAAATGCAGTTGATATTATTGTGACACCACTCATTACTGTGTTAGTTGTAAGTATCGTAACGATGTTAGCAATTCAGCCAGTTGCAGGTTTCTTATCTGAAGGGATTACAAGCGGAATTAATGCTATCTTAAGTATTGGCGGAGCGTTTGCGGGAGCTGTGCTTGCGGGAACATTTTTACCTCTCGTTATGGTCGGATTGCATCACGGCTTAACACCAATTCATATGGAATTTATTAATCAAACGCACGTAACACCGTTATTACCAGTACTCGCGATGGCTGGCGCTGGGCAAGTAGGAGCAGCGATTGCGATTTTTGTAAAAACGAAAAACAAACGACTTCGTAACGTAATTAAAGGTGCATTACCAGTTGGCTTTTTAGGGATTGGCGAACCGTTATTATACGGGGTTACATTACCACTTGGGAAACCGTTTCTTACCGCTTGTTTAGGTGCAGCTGTCGGCGGTGCATTCCAAGCAGTTATGAAAACAGCGGCACTTGGAATTGGCGTATCAGGATTATCTTTAATTCCGTTAATTGCTGATAATAAATATTTATTATATTTCCTTGGATTAGTAGTGGCATATACGTTCGGATTCATCTTTACGTACTTCTTCGGATTCAAAGAAGAAATGGCAGAAAACATATAGAGAAAGGGATTCCTTTCTCTTTTTCTATTCATAGAAAGGGAGATTCATATGATAGGAGTTTCAATTTATCTTGCAAAAGAACGAGTAAAGAAACAAGAAGAGTGGCTAAAAGTAGCGAAGGAAAACGGATTTATATCTATTTTTACATCATTGCACATTCCAGAAGATGATCCAAATACGTATAAAGAGTTAATTCAAATACTTGGAAAGCAAGCTCTCGAAAATGAAATGGAATTAATGGTCGATATTTCTCCAAAATCGTTACACCATTTAGGTATGACGTACGAAAATGTCGAAGAGTTAGTAAACTGGGGCATTACTGGTTTACGAATGGACTATGGCATCACACCGAAAGAAATCGCACGCGTATCCCATAAAATGAAAGTAGCTTTAAATGCGAGTACGATTACGGATTCATTTTGGAAAGAGCTAATCACTGAAAAGATACAGGTAGAGAATGTGGAAGCATGGCATAATTTTTATCCACGTCCAGAAACAGGACTAGCAAAGTCTTTCTTACAAAAACAAAACGAATACTTACATGAGTGCGGAATAAAAACGATGGCATTTATTCCGGGAGACGGTGAAAAACGTGGTCCGCTATATGAAGGCTTACCAACGTTAGAAAAACACCGTAATATGCGCCCACTTGAAGCGTACTTAGAACTTGTACAAGATTGTGGTGTTGATAAGGTGTTAATCGGGGATATAAGCGGAAGTGTAGAAAGTGTACAAGAGATAGCGAGTGCGAGTAGAGGAATTATTCCGCTGCGGTATGAGCCATTGATAGAGAAAAATGAAGTATTAAAGATGGTAGAACAAGTGCATACAAATAGACTAGATCCAGCTCGTGATGTCATTCGCTCTGTAGAATCACGAGAAGAAAACAAGGTGATTGTACAGCCGATGCATACCATTGTAAGAAAGAAAGGTAGCATTACAATTGATAATGAATTATACGGTAGATATGCTGGAGAGATGCAAGTTGCCAAACATGATTTGCCTGTAGATGAAAAAGTGAATGTTGTTGGAATGGTTGTAGAAGAGGACTTGTCTTTATTGCCGTATGTTGGCGCTGGAAAAATGTTTCAACTTTTTTGTGCAATAGAGTAAAAGCTTGAATTAGCGCTATTTTGCAAGAAAACATTATCCGTAAAAGGGATAATGTTTTTTGTTTTCTTTAAAAAAGTATTTGACGAATGAAATGAAATACCGTATTGTTTTGACTTGTAAATAAAAGTTTACCATAACGAAACAAAAAGGAGAGTTCAAAATGAACCAATATATTGGGAATTTAATTATTCGCATCGTGTTAGGAGTGACATTCTTTGCGCACGGTTTAGCGAAGTTTCAATCAGGAATTGATAACGTAGCAGGATGGTTTACAAGTATCGGCTTACCGGGTGGTCTTGCGTATGGCGTGGCAACTGTGGAATTAGTTGGTGGCATCTTATTAATTATCGGTTTAGGCGTAAAATATGTAGGATTGTTATTTGCACTTATTTTAGCTGGAGCTATCGTAAAGGTAAATGGAGCAGCAGGTTTATTAGGAGATGGAAAGAATCCAGGATATGAATTAGATCTTGCATTACTAGCAATGGGTGCGTATTTATTCGTTGTAAAAGCAGAAGGATATGTAGATCGTTTCTTAAAAGAGAAAGTAATGAAAACGAAGTAAACTTATTTATAAATTGTTGACTTGAATCATAATTGTAACTATAATGATTACAACGTGTGGATTAAGAATAAAACAATTTAAATATTTTTTTGTACAAGGTGTAACGATATTAGTTACACCTTGTGCAAAAAATAAATAGAATGGGAGGAAGTAACATGCCTAAATCAAATTTAGAAATTATTCGAAGTACATATGAAGGATCGGCTTCTTCGAATGCAAAACATTTAGCAGAAGCCCTCTCTGAAAAAGTAGAATGGACAGAGGCAGAAGGATTCCCGTATGGGGGAACTTATATAGGTTTGGAAGCGATAATGGAAAATGTATTTAGCCGATTAGGATCAGAATGGGATGATTATAAAGCGAGAGTAAATATGTACCATGAAGTAAACGCAAAAGATGTAATTATTGCGGAAGGTGTTTATTCAGGAGTTTATAAAGAAACGGGAAAATCATTTGAAGCAGATTTTGTTCACGTATGGCAGCTGGAAAACGGAAAAATCGTGAAGTTTAAGCAGTATGTAGACAGTTATATTGTTAAGGAATCGATGAAGAGCTAATGCTTTTTAAATGGATCGTAGGTATATGCATTACAATTATGGTAATTATCTCGTCTATAGTTGGCGGAAAGAAATTGCTGGCATATGTGGAAAAAGAAAATAAAAATATTCAAACCCAGCAAGCGGCAAATGAAAAAGAGAAGAAAGTTGCAGAAGAAGCTCCACAAATTAGTGAAGGTGAAATTATTTCTACTATGCACAAAATGGTACACCAAAAGGTAAAATCCTCTGAAAAATGGGGATTTGTAGAAATGACGAACAAGGAAATTTCTAATGTGAAAAGAGATATTGAAAATAGTACAGGTTTTCAATATAAAATGAAGTTATTTTCTATTATAAATAGATGGGAAACAGGAGATTTTTCTCAAACTGTTGAGGAGCATAACTTTTTATGGAGCCTTCAAGGTGGAGATACTGGCAAGGCAACGGAACGTTTAACACCAGAAGAGGAAAAGCAGTATATAAAAGAAATGAAGAGTAAATAAAAACATCGCCACTCAGATGACGATGTTTTTTCATTAAGAATGCTTTCGCATTAAAGCTCTAGTTGGCTGAACAGCAACCGTTTTGAAATGGGAAAATAAATAACATCCTGTCACAACGATCATTGTCCCTAAAATTTGTATCCACGTTAGTTCTTCACCGAGGAAAAGGAATGCTAAAATAGCTGTGAAAATCGGGTTGAAGTTTAGAAAAATGCCAGATGTAGTTGCTCCTAATTTTTGTACGCCAACATTCCAAAATACCATACAAAGAACTGTTGAAATAAGCCCTGTATATAAAATGGATGTGATGAAAGAAGTATTTATATTTGTAACAGTGAAGCTCCCAATGTTAAATGGCAGTAATAAAATAACACCTAAAATACCAGAGTATAATGTTGCCATGAGCGGTGTAGTTGTTTTTGTTGCCCATTTACTGCAAACAGAATACATGCCCCAAATACAAACAGCCGCAAGCATCCATAAATCACCACTATTAAAATGTAGTGAAAATAAAAGTGCAAAGTTACCTTTTAATAGGACAAGAATAACCCCAAAGAATGAAAGAATCATGGATAGAATTTGAAGTGTATTTACTTTTTCTTTTAGAAAAAATACTGAAAATAGTGCAATGGAAATCGCATTTAATGTAGAAATAAGCCCTACATTCGTTGCGGATGTTTTTTCTAGTGCTAGAAATTGAAAGATGTTAAAAAGAGCGACCCCTGAAATCCCCATTAGTATTAACGGAAGTATTGCAGCACGAGGTGGAATGATTTTCTTTTCTTTAAACCAAACCATCGGTAATAAACAAACAATCGCAATCATCCATCTTAAACTTGTAAGTGTCATCGGAGACGCGTGATCAACGAGCGATTTTCCAACGACGAAATTTCCTCCCCATAATAAGCTCGTTAGTAATAGTAAAAAGACATAAAAATAAGGCATACTAAAATCCCCTTTGTTGTAATCAATGTGAATTGTAAATAATTTTAGCATTTTTCTTTATTATGTAATATATTCTTTTGTATAATGGGAAAAAGTCGATAAGATATTTTGTTTTGAATGCTATTTACGGAAATATATTCAGTTTCATATAGATTATAAGGTGTTTTTTCGAATAATCATCGGTAATAAAAAGGGGGAATTTTGATGGAGTCGTCAGTTATTAAAGTGTTAGATGATTTAGATGTACAAATTTTAGATATATTGCAGAAGGAATCACAAGTAAGTAATGCAGAGCTTGCGCGACGCGTTAATTTATCACCAGCTGCGATGCATGCGAGAATAAAAAGATTAGATGGAGAAGGGTTCATTGATAAGCAAGTAGCCATTTTAAATCAAGAAAAGCTTGGTTTTGATTTGTTATGCTTCATTTTTATGAGTACAAATATTCATCAATCGGATAAACTTGACGTGTTGGAAAAAGAATTAGAATCGATGCCGGAAGTGTTAGAATGTCACTGCTTAACAGGAGAATATGATTATTTATTAAAGGTTGCAAATCGTGATCGTAAAGAACTAGAGCAGTTTATTAGAAAGCTGAACAAGCTTGGTATCACAAGGATACAGACGAGTTTAGCCCTTCGTGAAATTAAATATTCGACCGTATTACCGATACGAAATGAGGAACCGAGCATCGATTAGATTGCTTGGTTTTTTGTTTGTATAAAGTAATTGACGGGGAGAAAGGAGAGATGTATTATTATATAAAAATGTGTATTAAAATTCATTTATGTTTATAAATATTAATATCGGGGACAAGGGGATAAAATATGAAAATCTTTAATGCGGTTACGAGTGATGTGAAAGAAATTTATAGTCTCATTGAAGCTTATGCAAAAGAGGGAGTTGTTTTACCACGTTCGCTTTTGTCTCTCTATCAATATTTACAATGTCTATATGTTATGAAAGAAGGGGAAGAAATTGTTGGAGTTGCTGGTTTACATGTGTTAGGAGAGGACCTTGCAGAAGTCCGGTCGTTAGTCGTTTCGCATACATATGCAGGGAAAGGAATCGGGCGTATGTTAGTGAACCATGTAATCAATGAGGCAGCGAAAATAAAAGTAAATAGAGTCATTTCTTTAACATATGAAACGGAATTTTTTCAAAAGTGCGGGTTTGATTTTGTGAATAGAGAGGCGTTACCAGAGAAAGTATGGATTGATTGTAGACATTGTCCAAAGGTGGATTATTGTGATGAGGTGGCGATGATTCGGTATGTTGGGTAAAATATAGAGTCCCACTATTATTTGCGTAATAGTGGGACTCTATATTTTAGAGGAATTAAGAACTTGAATTCGTTTTTCTTACTGCAAAATTAAAAATGGGATTTTTAAGCTCATAGTTATAAGTGAAACCATCGACAAGCCCTACAACTTTATCACTGTCGTAAAGATCAAGCATAAATTGTGCCATTTGTTTTGCAGTGTGGAATTTCGGTACAACATTATCGTATTGGAACTCATCAATATCCAATGAACGTTTTGCAAATTCTGTTTCAGTTGCAGCAGGTGCTAAAACCTTTGCTTGTAGTTTTGCACCTTGTTCTTTCAATTCGTGAGATAAACCTTCTGTAAATGCACTTACGTAGAATTTCGTAGCGCAATACGTAACAGCATCAGCAACAATTGTGTATCCACCGCCTGATGAAACGTTAATAAGTTGTGTGCCATCAACCGTGGAATAATCTCGAACGAAAAGGGAAGAGAGTATTGTTAGTGCTTCTATATTTACATGTAACATCGTTTCAATTTTATTTAAATTTTGTTCAGCAATTGAGGCGAAATTACCAAACCCTGCGTTGTTAATCCACGTTTCAATTTGAAAGGCTTGTAGGCTTTCATAAAGCTTATAAACATTTTCCGTGATAGATAAATCAGTTCTTCGAATAACAACATCCAATTCTGGATTCATTTCGTTAATTTTTAATTTTAATCCGTCTAATTCTTCTTGTCTTCGAGCGACAAGTATTAAGTTCTTTCCGCGAGATGCAAAGGCTAAAGCCGATTCATAGCCAATTCCAGAACTAGCGCCAGTAATAACAGTGTATTTCATCTAAAATCCCCCTAAGTTCAAATAATTATATTATGGTTAGATTTTATTTGTTAGAGTATACTCTAAGTCAAATGTTTTTTATAAATTTGATAAGGCTATAAAATATATGAGGATAAGCATGTGGAGGGAGTTAGAGTATGTACACAATTAGCGAGGTGGCTAAATTAATAGGAGTGAGTACACATACACTACGTTATTATGAAAAGGAAAATATATTAATTGCAAATCGCGATACAAATGGGAATCGACTTTATGAAGAGTCACATATAAAGTGGTTGCAGTTTGTCATGAAATTAAAACAAACGCAAATGCCAATAGCGAAAATAAGAGAATATGCTAGGTTATATTTAGAAGGGGAGCATACAACTGAAGCTCGCTTACAGCTCCTAGAAGATCATAGGAAATCTATTCAGATGCAAAGAGAAAACTTAGTCATTACAGAGAAGATGCTTGAGAATAAGATTAGTGCATACAAGGCCTCTTTGGAAAATAAATAGAAAACATATATATGATGAAAATGGATTTGATCTTATAGTGTGTTGGCAAATAAAAAAGAGCAGCTAGCAAACGCTAACTGCTCTATTAAAGGGATCTCTCCAAGGGGGAGTGGAGAAAATATTATGTTACTAGCAGTATTGACAGATTATTAGGAAATATACAAATCGGATGAAAGAAATTTTAAATAATCTTTCGGCATTGACAGTTCTTAAAATATTCATGTACAATATTTATGAATGACATTCATTCATTTTGTGTGACAGGATGCAGTTAGCTTGGAAATGGAACAAATATAATGGTAAATGAGGATGATAGTTGTTTATATATAGTAGTGATGAAAGAGAATATTTTTTTAAAACAAAAATGACTGATAGTCAGTCATAAGAGGTGAGAGGTATGAAAAATAGAGCTTGGTTATATGTCATATTAACATGTATCTTTGAAATTTTTTGGGTGTTTGGTTTTAATACGGCCGATACTTGGTGGCATTGGATTATTATTTTAGGAGTTATCGCTGTTGATTTTCACTTTCTTACTAAAGCGTGTGAACATCTTGCGACAGGAACTGTATATGCCATCTTTGCTGGAGCTGGTACGGTAGGTACTTTCTTAATGGATGTATTCCTTTTCGGCGGGAGCTTCAGCGTAGGAAAACTATTCTTCATCGTGATGGTTGTAGCTGGCGTTATCGGTTTAAAGTTAGCTGATAATAAAGAAGAAACTGTGGAAGGAGCTGTTTAAAGATGGGTTGGTTTTTCGTATTTTGTGCTGCAATTAGTGAAATAGTCGGTGTGATCGGTCTGAAAATGTATAGTAAAGATAAAACATTAGCAAATGGTGCGCTTTATATAGGCGGGTTTGCAACTTCCTTTGCATTCTTGTATACATCTTTCTTATTCTTACAAGTAAGTGTCGCATATGCGGTTTGGATTGGTATTGGAACAGCAGGTGCCGTTTTATTAAACATGTTTCTGTTCGGTGAGTCGAAAAGTAAAGCACGTATCATTAGTGTGGCTCTTATTGTATGCGGAGTGACAGGATTAAAGGCTCTGTCGTAAAAATATATTGTATCTCCTAACAAGTCGTTAGGAGATTTTTGTTATAAAAAGTGCACGATAATTGACAGTACAGCTAGTTGTTTTATAAAATGAGTGACAGTCATTCAATACGCGTTTGAAAGGGTTTAGATGATGAATAAAAAAGAGAAAATTGTCTATGCAGCTATTGAAGTGTTTCAGGAAAAGGGCGTTGAAAAAACGAAGATTTCTGATATCGTGAAATTAGCTGGCATTGCACAAGGAACTTTCTATTTATATTTTCCTTCTAAGTTATCTGTTATGCCTGCAATAGCAGAAGTGATGGTTGAAAAGATGATACTGGCAGTGAAAGAAAAAGTGCAAAACGATGCGCTTTTCTCAAATAAAGTGACGCAAGTAATAGATGCGGTGTTTCACTTTATAGCGGAATATCGTGAAATACAAGCTTTAATGTATGCGGGTCTTGCATCTACAGAACATATAAAAGAATGGGAAGCTGTGTATGAGCCTCTTTATATGTGGCTAAGCGAGTTTTTAAATGAGGCGAAAGAAGCTGGTGAAATTCGTGATTCGGTTCATGCGGAGCGAACAGCGAAGTTATTTATCGCTCTTGTTGAGTCAGCAGCGGAACAAGTTTATTTATATGATCATAAAGATGATGAGCAAGTCGAGCTACAAAAGGCAGAAGTACTAGATTTTTTAACACATGCACTACATATAAAGAAATAGTGAGATGAACCTGTCTGAAAAGGTAGGTTCATTTTTGAGAAAAACTGAATGATAGTCATTCACCTAATGCTTATGTATGTGTGGAAGGATAGTGTGAAATTCTAATGAGTAGAGGCATCTCTACTCATGATTAGCCCACAAATAGCAGGATAAAGAAAAAGCTTCTTGGGCATTATTTTTTTGAGGAACTTACGGGAAGAGGTGTTAAAAAGTGAAGAAACCGATAAAAGAACAAAAGATGGTATTGGTCATTCTTTTGAGTAATATATTTATCGCTTTTTTAGGGATTGGATTAATCATTCCGGTTATGCCGTCCTTTATGAATGACATGAGTTTAACAGGGAAGACGATGGGGTATCTCGTTGCAGTGTTTGCGATGGCTCAGCTCATTACGTCACCTATTACAGGCCGATGGGTTGATCTGTACGGCAGGAAGAAAATGATTATCATTGGATTATTTATTTTTGGTGTTTCAGAACTTCTTTTTGGATTAGGAAAAGATGTGTGGATGCTTTATGTAGCACGGGTGTTAGGCGGAATTAGTGCTGCGTTTATTATGCCTGGTGTTACGGCATATGTTGCGGATATTACCTCTATGCAAGAACGTCCAAAGGCGATGGGATATTTATCTGCGGCAATTAGTACTGGATTTATTATAGGACCTGGAATTGGCGGGTTTATTGCAGAATACGGTATACGTGTGCCATTTTTCGTTGCAGCAGCAATTGCCTTTATAGCATGTGTAATTTCGATCTTTATTTTGAAAGAACCGTTAACGAAGGAAGAGCTTGCAGAGATTTCTGCTAATACGAAAGAATCGAGTTTTATTGGTGATTTAAAGAAATCATTACATCCAATGTATGCAATTGCATTTATTATCGTATTTGTACTCGCATTCGGATTATCAGCGTATGAAACTGTGTTTAGTCTGTTTTCTGATCATAAGTTTGGATTTACACCGAAAGATATTGCAGCAATTATTACGATCAGCTCCATCTTTGGGGTAGTTGTGCAAGTATTTATGTTTGGCAAATTGGTCGACATGTTCGGTGAAAAAGTGTTAATTCAAATATGTTTAATTGTAGGTGCAGTATTAGCGTTCGTTTCAACTGTAGTCTTTAATTATTGGATTGTACTTCTCGTTACTTGCTTCATTTTCTTAGCATTTGATTTACTTCGTCCAGCTTTAACGACGTTTTTATCAAAAGCAGCCGGAAAAGAGCAAGGATTCGTTGCTGGGATGAACTCGACTTATACGAGTTTAGGAAATATCGCAGGACCAGCGATGGGCGGAATATTATTTGATATGAATATTCATTATCCATATGCATTTTCAGGAGTTGTTTTAATAGTTGGTCTCGGCATTACATTTATGTGGAGAGAGAAACAACTAGCTGAAAGTTTTGCGAAGTAATAAACCCCCTTACGACGGTAAGGGGTTTTTGTTTTATAAACTTAATCCAAATCGTTTTAATTCAATGAAAATCCCCTCTAATTGCTTTCCTTTATCCGTTAATGTGTACTCTACACGAGGCGGAACTTCTGGATATACTTTTCTCGTTATAATTCCTTGAAACTCTAGTTCTTTTAGTCGAAGTGATAATGTTTTCGGACTAATCCCGTCCATTGATTTTTGTAAATCACTAAAGCGCAATGTTCCTTCAATAAGAAGGTCGCGAATGATTAAAAATGTCCATTTTGTACTAATTACATCAAGTGTTTTAGCGATAGGACAAGGTATGCCAGGTAAACCTTTCGTTAATTCAACTGGATCTATATTGTTCATGGAACTAGCCTCCATAAAATTTTTTTGAATGAATTTGCTCTATAGTATCACAAAACTATACTTTTGGTAACTATATGAAAAAAATATCACTACTTCCATTAAGAAAGTTAATGCATATACAATAGCAATACGGAATACAAAGGGGTTAGATGAGGAGGAGGTGATTTTTATGGGGATAAAAAAGTTGGTTGGATTCCTTAGTTTGTTTGTTGTTTGTATTGTACTTGTAGCATGCGGCGTGGAAGAAAAAACGGAAGTCCAGTTATTAAAAGAAATGCCAAAGCCAAAAGCAATGACAATTGATCCCTCACTAAGTAAAAAGGAAGCGACAGAGATGGTTCATGCAGCACAGCGTTTTTATGCATTTTGGGATACAGGTAAGGAGGAGCTTATTCCGCAGACTGTTACTGAAAATTTTTTCGATAATACATTGCCGAAAGGGCGACCACAAGGCACGGAAGGATTAAAGTTTGCGGCACAAAATTTTCATAAAGTCGTTCCTAACATACATTGCGAGATTGAAGATTTATTAGTCGTCGGTGATAAAGTAACAGCTCGTCTTTCTTTTACAGGAACGCATAATGATAAGAAAATCAATTTTTTTGCTATTGATATTTTACATGTGAAAGACGGAAAGATAACGGAAGACTGGCATTTAGAAGATAATCTTACGCTGAAACAGCAACTTGGGTTAATAGCTGAAGAGTAAATTATATAGGGGAGAGAAAAGCGATGAAAAAAATATTCATTATAAATGGACATGAAAAATACGGTACGAAAGAAGGACGTTTAAATAGAACGTTAGTTGATTATATGGTAACGGTATTAAGTGAGAAGCACCATGTGAAAACAACAACGATTCAAGATGGCTATAGTATTAAAGAAGAACAAGAGAAGTTTTTATGGGCTGATGTTGTAATTTATCAAACGCCGATTTACTGGTTTAGTGTACCAGGTTTATTTAAAACGTATATGGATGAAGTATATGAATACGGTTTGTTCTTTAAAGGTGCTGATGAATATGGAACAGGTGGTTTATTAAAAGAGAAAGAGTATATGTTTTCTACAACTTGGAATGCACCTGAGAAAGCATTTGGGGATAAGACGAAGTTTTTTGAGGGAGAAAGTTTAGAGTCAACGCTTAGCCACTTACACCGCGTACAAAAGTTTCTTGGCATGAGTCCGTTAAAGAGTTTTGCTTGTTATGATGTGGTGAAGAATCCGGATATTGAACAATATTTATTGAACTTGAAAGATCACTTAGATGGAGTAATTAAATAATAGTATGTGAAGAAGGTACTACTAAGGATGTAGTACCTTCTCTTTCATGAAATACGTTGAAAGTCTTTACTTATACAGGACTGTTTTAGTTTTTTTGATTTGATTAAATGTTTAATATCAGAGATGTTATCGTATGAAAGCTGAGTGTGATAATAGTTAATGTACTCAAGTAATGCGAAAATATAAATAAATAGAGTGAATGATAGCCCACCTAAAGGTAAGTGGGGATACCAAATTACAAAATCAATAGTAAACGTAATAAATCCTGTGATAATGAATGCTATATTTATCTTTTTAAGTATTTTTAAATATTGAATCATCCTAATAGGTGTAACAGATGTTTTCTCTTTTTTTAGTCGTTTCCATTTTAGGTACCAGTAAAGTGTTCCTTGTAATAAGATAAACTCTAAAAGAAGAAATGAGACCCAAAAAGAATATAATGAATATAAATGTAACGTAGGATAAGCATAATTAAGTAAGTAACTTGTGAAAATAAAAGTAATGACTGAAAATAACTCACCTGTGTATAGATAGGAAAGTCTTTTTTCTAGGGTGCGTTTCATGGTCCTCTCCTTTTATCCAGCATTAACGGGCAGTGGGGATGAACAAAACCACCACTGATTAAAGTTTCACTTTATAATGACTCACATTTTAAGACATGGATGGCTTTATCCATAATTTCGCAAAATTTGCCCAGCCGAATGAATCAATTGTTACGTTTTTTAAAGAAGACGGGTATGTTTTTCTTTTTAAAACGTGATAGTTAAATAAAATGATGTGTTCTGCTTGTAAAAATTCTTCGATTTCATACATGAGCTCATAGCGCTTTTTTTTATTTTCTTCTAATAGAAAGGTATCAAGTAAACAGTTAATTTGGTTTTCATAGTGCGGGTCCATGAACCGATTTACGAAGCAACTTTTATTTTTAAATACATTTAAGAATGCAAGTTCATGATCAGCAGCAAACACTTCTCCCATGAAAATAATATCGGCGTGCTTATCGATAGAATGATCCATATAATCTGAAACAAGAAATGGATGAAGTTCTACGTGTATTCCTAATTGTTCACACCGTTCCTTTAGGAAATGTGCGTCATTTGCACTATCTTTAAATGCGAAGAAGTAAATATGTATCGTTTCTCCATTATAGGTGCTCTTTTTTAAATACTCTTTCGCTTGTTCTAAAGAGTAGGACCTTTTAGCAACTTGGCGGCTTCTTTCAGGGAAAAAGCTTGATGCAGCAATTGTTCGTCTACCCTCTATGCTACGCAGTATCGTTTCAACATCATATATTTCTCTCCAAGCTTTTCGAAAATACATGTCGTGATGAGGACCAGGTTTTGTAAAATTGAAGCTAGCATAAATACAACCTACTTCTTCTATTTGTATATCATGCCTTTCATTCCCCTCTTCATTTGGTAGTTCATAATCAGCATCGATTTGTATATGATCAGGAATACCCCAAAATTCAATACGGTCTAATAACGCGCGCTCTTTAAAATAATGGGTGAACGCTTCGAGTACGATATTGTCTTCAGAGTAATGAGCAAGTTTGAAAGGTCCAGTACCTATATAATGATGATTTTGAATACTAGCATCACGTGGCAAAATTGCTAGTTGCATGGAACTTACATAGTGTAAGAAAAAAAAGTTGGGTTTTGCTAAATGGAATCGAATTTGCAGTGGTGATGGTGTTTCAATTTGAACAATTTCTTCTGTTAACCATTCGAAAGGAGAGTGAACTTGCTTTAATCGTTCAAATGAAAATTGTACATCTTTAGAAGTTAAAACTGTTTCGTTATGAAAATGTATATCCTTTCGTAAATAAAAGGTCCATGTAAGCCCGTCTTCACTTAATTCCCACGTATGTGCAATGTGTGGTTCCATTTTTTCAGTAACATCGTTATAAACGACTAACGTGTCAAAAATTTGACTCGTAAGATGGCTCTCTGTAGTTACAGCGACAAAAGCCGGATCTAATGGGAATATCTTTCTTGATATAGGAATTTTTAATATGTCGTACATATCATTTGAAGGTTCGTATCCAAAATGATGATGTAGTTTATTTTCTATCTTTTTTTGAAGTGCAAGAGGTAGCGGTTCTTTTAAAAGAAGAAAGATATCCTTTAATTTTTCTTGCGCTAACAGTTCATCGGTGTAGGATTCAATCGCTTCTACGAGACTATGTATAAATTGAATTTCTGTTTTATTCCCGCGGCCTCTCCCTGGAGTCCAGTGAATGAATTGCTCCTCGCTCATTTTCTTTAATAAAATTTTTACGTTTTTCGTACTGCAATATAAAATATCCGCTAATTCTTGTAAGCTATTTCGGATATGTTGTTGATCTTGTGCGTGTAGTCTTAGTCTAATGTAATAGTCCATAATTTTCATATATACACTTCCTTCTATAATAAAAGGGGAAACTCTTTAGAATATTCTAACCTTTTTCTTCCTCTTTTTCAAAGTAAAATAAGTAAGCATAAGGAGGGGGAACAATGGGATTTTGGAGTATGCATCGAAATATAAAGATTAGAATTATAACTTCGTTTTTAACACGTGCTGTGTCCACGATGATTTTTCCATTTATGGCGATTTACTTTTCAATAAAGTTAGGTAGTGCGATTGCAGGTGCGTTATTACTCATTAATGTCATAGCTTCATTAGTAATTGGTTTATACGGTGGATATGTGGGGGATCGGCTCGGTCGTAAAAAGGTGATGATTATCGGTCAAAGTATACAAGTCATTTCCATTGCTTGTATGGGGGTTGCGAATTCGGATTATGTAGACTCACCGTGGCTAACATTTATCTTTATGTTAGTGAATAGTTTAGGATCTGGACTTATGAATCCTGCGACAGAGGCGATGTTAATTGATGTGAGTACACCGGAAAACCGAAAAGTGATGTACAGCATTAACTACTGGGCAATTAATTTATCCATTGCGATTGGAGCGATATTTGGCGGATTACTATTTGAGAACTATAGATTACAATTGTTTATCGGATTAACAGTTATTGCAGTTATTACATTATATGTGATGGCCGTATATATGGAAGAAGTGTATGTAGCACGAAAAACGGTAGAGAAGAAAAATGTATTAAAAGATATGGCGGATAGTTATAAAGTCGTGATGAAAGATAGAGCGTTTCTAATTTTTTGTGCAGCAAGTATATGCACATTATCTTTAGAGTTTCAGGTTAATAATTATTTAGGAGTACGTTTGCAGCAGGAATTTGAAACGGTGCACTTTTTCTTTTGGAATGGTGTTACGTTTGATTTAACAGGTATTCGCATGATGAGCTGGATTTCAGCAGAAAATACAATTTTAATTGTATTATGTTCAGCGCTTCTTATTAAAATGCTGAAACGCTTCAATGATTTGAAAATCTTATATGTAGGTTTATTCATTTATACAATTGGCTTTACCATACTCGGAACGAGCAATAGTTTATGGATCTTATTAATCGCAGGGCTTTTCCAAACAGTAGGAGAGATGATGTATGTGCCAGTACGTCAATCTATTATGGCAGATATGGTGCCGAATGAGGCGAGAGGTTCTTATATGGCGATTAACGGAATGGTTTTTCAAGTGGCAAAAATGAACGGGGCATTAGGTGTTATGATAGGCTCATTTCTTGCATCTTGGGGCATGAGTGCTCTGTACTTTATCGTTGGTATGAGTAGTATTTTATTATTTATGAAAGCGATAGGGAAAGAGAAGTATGAGGGTGAAAGAAATGTGTCCCAGATTGGATAAAACGATATGAAAAGCGATGCTAGAAATCGCTTTTCATATGGCCTTTAAAACGGATCAACTTCAGCTAAATTTGGAGTGGTGCTCGGTTGTAGCAAAAGATTTTTTAACGTTCCTACTTCAGAAAGAGCTACTAATATGTAGCCACTAATCAGTACAATAAGTCCGATGACGCGTAACGTTTGTAAGCTCACTTCATTATTATTCGTTTCCGTTGGATTTGGGGGCGTTGAAGGTGGATTGTTATTCATAAATAAGGCTCCCATCTTTTGTATTTATATATGTGTAAAATCATGATTTAGCTTATGGATAGGAATTGTATAGTCATTTTCACTATATGAGAATTGCCTATGAAAAGTGATTGGAAATTTTGGGATGAGAAAAGAGTGTAACCCAAAAGGTCATGAAAACTACACTTTTGGGTTACACTCTTTTTATTTATCCTGCTATTTGTGGGGGTCGGATTGCCTGTAAACGACCAGTTGGTGAGGGCTAATAATCAGTAGGGGATGAACAAAACCCTACTGATTAAATTT
Source organism: Bacillus sp. 3G2 (assembly GCF_044324725.1). NCBI lineage: Bacteria > Bacillati > Bacillota > Bacilli > Caryophanales > Bacillaceae > Bacillus > Bacillus sp. 3G2. The sequence goes on from NZ_CP172246.1 coordinate 854,345, forward strand.
TTTCATACATATATGAGGTTAGCCAAAGCAACTATCCTAATATACGCAATGATTCTTCAATAAACGCTGGGATATCCTCTGGTTGTCTACTTGTTACTAGCTGATTTTGGCATACGACAACCTCTTTGTCATGAAAATGTCCACCGGCATTTTTCAAATCGACTTCAATAGATTTATATCCAGTCACATCGCGTCCTTCAAGTGTTTGTGCAGTGATGAGTAATTGGGGTCCGTGACAAATAGCAAAAATAGGTTTTTTCTCATCCATAAATGCTTTGCTAAAGCGAACAAAACGTTCATCTGCACGAAGTATATCTGGGGAAAATCCGCCTGGTATGAAGAGGGCATCAAAGTTCTCTGGAGAAACATCATCAATATTTTTATCAATTACGACTTCACTTTTTCCTTGTTTACCGTGTACTGTTTTACCTTTTTCCATTTCAATAGTTGTTAATTCATATCCCTTTTCATTAAAAGCTTCTACTGGCTCTGTGTATTCTGTGTCCTCGAAATAATCCGTTATTAAAATAGCAATTTTTTTACTCATTCTAATCCACTCCTTACATTATATTATCGGTTTCAGAATCATCCTTGAGCAATGTCTTTTATAAAGTGAAACTTTAATTCATGTTTTTTCATTCCCTCCAGTTCCTTTGCCCTGTTAATTTAATACATACCCTTTTTATTAGGATGTAAACATGTATTATCGTTTTTGTATGTAAAATCATAAAATATCGGTTATGCCGGTGATTTTTGTTTGAGGAAGAAAAATAAAAAAACCAAGGAGATAATGTATTTTCTCCTTGGCTTTTAAGATAATTCTTTTCGTTAAAACGAGGAAATGCGTTTCTTCGTTTTTGGTACAATAATAAATTTGATCCAGAGTAACCCGACAATCATAATGATAAGGCTATGTAAAAATTGACCTGTAGCAATGAGTATAACAATTGAAAATACAATGAGTTGCATGCTTAGCAATATAAAAATTAAGTGAAGAAATTGATTCATTCGTTTTTCAGTATCAATTGGATATAATGCTACGATAATATTTCTCGGAAAATATTTCCACAGGGAACGGAGCTGCATAGAAATCATATATAGGACGATATATGCGATAGCGCCTTTTACGTATATGTTTGGTATAAAATATAAGGCGAAGGCACCGATTAAGCCTAAGCGAATATATATACCGAAATAATCATTCCCGCGTAAAAATGCGAGTGTATGTAAATAGAAGAAAGTTGCTCGCTTTTTATGTAATAAAGGTTCAATCCAATTTGTAAGCCATTTTCTTTTATTTACTTGCTTATTCAGTTGCGGAACATCGGTAAAAATACTAGCAAATTGATAAAAACGAACATTCATTTTTTCTTCTTGTTCGATTATGTAATCCCACGGTATTCGTTTTGTAGGCTGTTTTTTCGTATATAGAAATAGGAAAGCAAGTAGTAAGAGCAATCCGCCTAATATAAGAACATGTGCTGAGTAAAACAGCATGTAAATGATTAGGGCGTTACAAGCAATACGAATAATGAACCATATGTTTTTTTCATGACTATCACGCCACATCCAATGTATGTACATATTCCAAGCTTTCGTAATCATTAAAACGATAAAGATTGTACATAAGAAAGGTACCGTTACTTGTAATGACTGCAGGGCAAGTGGAACGAGAATCAGGAACGTAAATAATAATGGGAAAAGCTGAATGATGTAATTATATAGAAGAGACTTTTTAAAATAAGATGTTAGTTTCTCTTCTAATGCAAGCAAATAGACAGCATCAGGTTTTTGAATAAATGTACGGATCGAGCATCTCGTTATAATGAATGTAAGTACAATCGTGATGAGTAGTAAAGATATTCCTTTAGAAGGAGATGCTTTTAGAAACTGAGCATAGTAGTATGCGCCAACGCATGAAATAAAGATAAAGCTATATAGTAAACCGTTAATCATACGTGCAAAGTATGTAATGATATTTTGCATATGTTGTTGGAAGCGACTGCTCCATAGTGATTCGATTGACATGTTTTTCACCTCTTTGTTCTATTATATATGTTTTATAAAAGAAAAAACGAGCAAAATTGCGTTATGCAACTTGCTCGTTTTTCTTTTCGTTATTTTTTTTCTGATCACGATTCATTAATGGATAGAAGGCAAAGCCGATTACGAATAAACCAATTCCGAGAAGGAACGTTTTTATATCGGATGCACCGGTTTTAATAACCCATAGTGCGTAGCAAAGTGCGATCACTGCGACTATACCATCTGTAATTCTTGCCCGCATTTCATTTTTATATGTTTCACCAGTTGCGACTAGTTTTAACTGGAAGATTGGTGAAACGAGATATGGAATGAGGTAGGCCAGTGTTGATACGGTAATAACGAATGTATAAGCTTCCGCAATTGTTCCTGATAATGTTGAGAATAAGAACACTTGCGACATAATGTTTGTTAATCGTAATGAGTAAATTGGACTTCCTTTTTTATTTGTTTTCGTGAAGAAGGAAGGGAAGAAACCTTCTTTTGCTGCTTGATACGGTACTTCTGAGCTTAATAAAATCCAGCCTAATATAGAACCGAATAGGGAAGTCAGAGCAAGTAATGCCATTAGTTTCCCGCCGCCATGACCCATTGCAGCATTTAATGCATCTGCTAATGGACGTTCAGAAGCTTGTAATTTATCAACGTGAAGTACACCCATTGTTAAAATTGTAATTCCTAAGTAAATCGCAACTGTAATAAGTAATCCCGCAACTGTTGCGCGTTTTACTGTTTTAGGAGAGGTAGCACGGTTTGATAAAAGTACTGCCGATTCAATTCCGATAAATGCCCAAAGCGTTGTAAGAGCAGCTAAGTTTACTTGTGAAAGTAGGCCGTGTGATACACCTGATTTATCGATCATCGGTGTGTACCATTGTCCAAACTTAGAAGCTTCGAATGCAAATAATGTAACGACGATGAATAAAAGGAATCCAGTTACTTTCGTTGTTGTTGCTAAGAAGTTTAGCTTTCCAGCTCCACTTACACCGTTTGTTAATATAATATGAGTTCCCCAAAGTAAGATGGAACAAATCGTAAATGTAATTAGTTTTCCGACTTCTATGTCAAAAGAACCGATTGAAAATAGTAGTCGTGTATCTTTCATAATTGGGAAGAAGAGTGATAAATATCCCGCGAAAGATGTAATGATGGCAACGTTACTTGCCCAGTTTGCAACCCAATATCCCCATACCATACTGAAACCAGCCATTTTTTTCTTTTTTGGTGATGAGAATAAAGCATATGCATGACTTTGTGGTCCTGTCGTTAAATCAGGACGACGAATTGCTAAATTACCGAAAACAAGAGCTAGCATTAAAACACCAAACCCTGTTGTTAACCAAGCTAAAGTGACACCGAGAGGGCTTGCTGTTTGTGCCAACGTACTTGGCACCATGAAAATACCAGCGCCAACCATGTTACCGACAACGAAAGCTGTTAGTACCCAAAAGCCCCATTTTTTTTGTTGCATAGAAAATACCTCCAAAGTTAGTATAACCAAGTCAAGCGAGGAGATATGTATGTCTTCTTAGTAGAGAAGAGAAGTTCCAAACAAAACAAAAAAAGCACGTAATTTGCCGCTACATGCTTTCTATCTTATAAGAAACCCACGACATACCTCTCGATAGCTCTCCACAAACGAAACGTTTCGTTTGTGACAGTTCTGCACTTATTAAATGCAGACCCAGCAAGTGTGCATGGTGGACACGACTTACTTCGGCAATCATTCCTTTCTCATTCCTTCATCAATGCCACTACATCTCCTGAAATGATACTCTTAATGATTGCAACCTCTACCTCACCGAGATACGAATGAGGATTTAAATATTAAATTAACGTATTTAAGAGTAACAAATGAATTTTTATACGTCAATGGATATAGTAATAATCAGATTATAGAGAAGAGTTTGTAATTAAAAGTGAGAGGGATTGTTATCTAATATCGAATTTTCATAATATAATAAATGTTATTAGCACTAGAAGATTGAGAAGGGGATGAAGTATATGTCTGCATGTAATAAAAATTCCGTAATAGGTGTACTAGATTCAGGGGTTGGGGGATTAACAGTTGCGAGTGAGATTATCCGTCAATTGCCTAAAGAGAGTATTTACTATATTGGTGATAATGAGCGTTGTCCGTATGGGCCAAGAAGTGTAGAGGAGGTACAATCTTTCATATTTGAAATGGTTGAGTTCCTCAAACAGTTTCCATTAAAAGCCCTAGTGGTAGCATGTAATACTGGTGCAGCTGCTGCATTGACTGATTTGCAAGAAGTACTTCCCATTCCGGTTATTGGCGTTATACATCCGGGAGCAAGGGCTGCAATTAAAGTGACAAAGAAAGGAGAAATTGGAGTAATTGGAACTGTAGGTACGATACAGTCTAATATGTACGAAAAAGCATTACACGAGCTTGATACATATTTGGAAGTGCATAGCCATGCTTGCCCGACTTTAGCTACAGTTGTAGAAAATCAATTAGAAGATGAAGCATATGTAACGCAGCAAGTGAAACAAGCTTTACTGCCATTAACGAAAGAAGATATAGATACGTTAATTCTTGGGTGTACGCATTATCCACTTTTAGAGTCCTATATAAAAAAGGAGTTAGGAGAGGCTGTGACAATTATTAGTTCTGCAGAAGAAACAGCGATAGAGTTAAGCACAATTTTACAGCACAAAGGAATTTTGTCTGACAATCTTGATCCGAAGCATCGATTTTTTACAACAGGCTCAGTTTCATCATTTGAACATATTGCTGAGCGATGGCTAGGGTATCAAATTTCTGTAGAATGTGTGAATTTAACTATGGAAAAACAACTCGTGAACTCAATTGTATAAAAAGAAGCTGATCTAAAACTAGATCAGCTTCTACATATAAGATTAAACTAAGTTTAATACTGTTACTTTTTCACGTGTCATAGACTCAAGGCTCTTGCGAATACCTTGTGCGCCCATACCTGAACCTTTTACACCGATGAATGGGAAGTGGTCAGGGCCGCGCTCTGTGCGTCCGTTAATTTGAACAGAACCAGTTTCGATTTTGTTAGCAATTGCAAATGCTTTGTTAATGTCTTTTGTGAAGACACTTGCTTGTAAGCCGAACTCTGATTTGTTAGCAATTTCAATTGCTTGCTCATCTGAAGAAACACGGATGATTGGAAGGATTGGGCCAAATGGCTCTTCCCAAGCAACTTTCATTTCTTCTGTTACGTGGTCGATTAATGTTGGGTAAATTAAGTTACGCTCACGTTTGTTACCGATAACAATTGTTGCACCTTTTTCAATAGCGTCATCAACTAAACCTTGAACGAAGTCAGCAGATTTATCGTCGATTAATGGAACGATTGTGCTGTCTTGTTCTGGAGATCCAACTGATAGTTCAGCTACTTGTGCTTTTAATAAGCTAACAAGCTCGTCTGCAACGTTTTCGTGTACAAGTACACGTTTAATAGCTGTACAACGTTGACCAGAGTAAGAGAATGCACCGCTTACGATATGGTTTGCAGCATCTTGTAAGTCAGCATCTTCACGAACGATACCAGGGTCTTTACCACCAAGTTCTAATACAAGTGGAATCATTGCAGCTTTTTTCGCTAAATGTTTACCTGTGTTTGTACCACCTGTGAACGATACCATATTGATGCCTTCGTGTTCTACTAAGTAGTCACCAATTACAGAACCGCGTCCTGTCGCTACGTTTACAAGACCTTTTGGAAGGCCAGCTTTATGAAGTGCTTCAACCATTTTAATACCGCTAATTGCACCTTGAGTTGCTGGTTTGAAAATAACAGCGTTACCCATAATTAATGCTGGTGCAAGTTTTGCAGCAGATAAGTTTACTGGGTAGTTAAATGGTGCGATTGCTAATACAACACCAAGTGGTGCGCGTTGGATGATCGCAAGTTTCGATTTCGTTCCGCCAGGGAAGCTATCGCCCATCATGCTTTCTCCGTGCATATGAAGAGCTTCTTCAATTGTGTAACGAATGAAATCAGCTGTACGAACAACTTCTTTCTTCGCATCTTTATATCCTTTACCGACTTCTTTCATAATGATATCGGCAATTTCATCTTGCATATTTACGAGCTCATCAGCCCACTTATATAAGTATTTTGCGCGATCTTGTAGAGAAGCTTCTGCCCATGATTTTTGAGCTTCTTTTGCAGATGCAATTGCTTCATCTACTTCTCCGCGAGTAATTGCTTGTACTTGTCCAATTACTTCGTGTAAGTATGGAGATGGAATTTCGATTGTTTCTCCTGAAGAGCTTTCTCTCCATTCTCCGTTTAAATAAAATTTGTACGTATTGCTAGTTGTCATGATTAGTCCTCCTAAAATAGCAACTTGTAAGAGTGAGTATAAGGTGATTGTAGGGGGTTTGATAACATTTTTCAAATGAAATGTTTGTGAAAACGATTTCTTATTCTTTTTTTATTTTGTATGCCCTTTCTTACAGAACATTCTCTTATTTCAAACGGATGTAGCGTATATTTTTATTCGTTGTGTAAAAAAATAATTGACAGAATACTCAATAAAGTTGTAAGATTATAAATGGAAAATAAATGAAGGGGGTGTGCGTAATGATTGTAATCGTAAATGTAATGAACTTAGCTCTGTTAAATGGCAGAAAACATTCATATCATTACGCAACCCGTACGGATATATAGGGCATCTTTGTCTTATAAAAAGCGTACGTTGCGTATATCGTAACGTACGCTTTTTATGCATTTCTGTGCATATCGTCAAGCGGCGGTATGCTTTTTTTTGTTTTCCACGTTACTATATAAAACTTTGGAAGGTGGAAAAATGTGATGAGATTGTATGGATTACGAAATGTAAATGTGATGGGTCTGGATAGTGGATAAAGAAATGAGAGGGAAACGAGCACGAGAAGGGAGAGGTTACATTGTTATCAGTATTACTAAAGTTAAAATGGTTTTTTAAAGAGCATTGGAAGAGATATAGTATCGCCATTGGAGCTCTTTTAATTGTAAATATAGTTGAAGTTATTCCCCCGAAAGTGTTAGGGGTTACGATTGATAACATAAAAACAGGAACGTTATCGAATGAAGCAATTATGCAATCTATTCTTATTTTAATAGGGGTTACGATTGTTGGATACGGTCTTACTTTCGTTTGGCAACATCAGTTGTTTGGGGGAGCATTCGTACTGGAGAAGACGATGCGCTCTAAATTTATGGGGCATTTACTTAAAATGACACCGACGTTTTATCAAAAGAATCGTACTGGTGATTTAATGGCGAGAGCGACAAATGATTTAAAAGCCATCGCTATGACAGCTGGTTTTGGTATATTAACGCTCGTGGATTCGAGTTTATATATGCTTACGATTGTCTTTATGATGGGATTTACAATTAGTTGGGAGCTTACATTTGCGGCGCTTATACCGCTTCCGATTATGGCGTATGCGATGAATATATATGGAAAGAAATTGCATGAAAGATTTACAGTTGCGCAAGATGCGTTCGGTGATATGAACGATAAAGTATTAGAATCGATCGCTGGCGTGCGCGTTATTCGTGCATACGTACAAGAGAACGCAGATCAGGAAAGATTTCATCATTTAGGAGATGACGTCTACGAAAAAAATATGAAAGTAGCTAGAATCGATGCTTTATTCCAGCCAACTGTGAAAATGCTTGTTGGTCTTAGTTATTTAATTGGTTTAGTGTATGGCGCGTATCTTGTATTTCAATCAAAGGTAACACTTGGTGAACTTGTTTCATTTAACGTGTATTTAGGGATGATGATTTGGCCGATGTTTGCAATTGGCGAATTAATTAATGTTATGCAAAGAGGAAATGCATCACTCGACCGTGTGAATGAAACGTTAGCGTATGAACCAGATGTGAAGGATCCGAAAAATCCAAAGCTTGTACAAGAGCCGGATTATATTCAGTTTGATGATGTTACCTTTTCATATCCTTCATCAACTGAAACAAATTTAAAGAAGGTTTCATTTACATTAAAACAAGGGGAAACGCTTGGGGTTGTTGGGAAAACAGGAAGCGGAAAAACAACGCTCGTACGTCAGCTTCTTCGTCAATATCCGCTTGGAGATGGGGATATTGCAGTCTCTGATGTGACGTTAGATAACATAACGAATGAAAATGTACTCGGCTGGATTGGGTATGTACCTCAGGAACATATTTTGTTCTCAAAAACAGCGAGGGAAAATATTTTATTCGGGAACCGAGATGCGACTGAAGAAGAACTCGAGAAAGCGATTGAAATTGCGGCGTTTACAAAGGATTTAGAGTTTTTACCAGAAGGGTTAGAAACGCTCGTCGGAGAGAAGGGTGTTTCTTTATCAGGAGGGCAAAAACAAAGGATTTCAATTGCGCGAGCTGTGATTCAAAATCCAGAAATTTTAATTTTGGACGATTCGTTATCAGCTGTTGATGCTCGTACGGAAGCAGCGATTATTGAAAATATAAGAACAGAAAGAAGCGGAAAGACGACAATTATTACGACGCACCGTTTATCAGCTGTACAACATGCGGATTGGATTCTCGTTATGGATGAAGGTGGAGTAATGGAAGAGGGTACGCATGATCAGCTTATTAAAAGCGGAGGCTGGTATGCTGAGCAGTTCGAAAGACAACAAGGGGAAAGTGAAAGTGCGGATAGTGGGGTGAAAATATGAGCGTTTCAAAACGATTGTTTCAATATGCGATGAAAGTGAAAGGGACGATATTTGCAGCGATGCTAATGTTATTTATTTTTGTCATCGCAGAGCTTGCGGGTCCTTTCGTCGCAAAAACGATGATTGACGATCATATCGTTGGAATAGAGAAACCTTGGTATGAAACAGAAAAGAGTGAAGAGGCTGTTCCGTATAATGGTACCTTTTATAAGCGAAGTGATCGCTTTGAAGAAGGTGAGAAAAAAGGAAAAGAAGTACGCGTGATGCAAGTCGGTTTTCAATATTACTTTGTGCCGAATAAAGTGAATGCTGAAGGATCACGTACTGTAAAAGATGATATGATTACCGTTCAAAATGGTAAGGCGGTGCAAGTGTATAAAGCGAAAGCATTAACGAAAGAAGAAGTGTTTGCGTTTTATAAACCAGAAATAAACCGTCTACTTCTACTTGGTGGTGGCTATTTCGCTTTATTAGTAGTCGTTTCATTATTTGCATACGGAAAGCAATTTTTCTTACAGAAGGCAGCGAACAAAATTATTCAAATTATGAGGGAAGATGTGTTTTCTCATATTCAAACGTTGCCGATTCGGTATTTCGATCATTTACCAGCAGGAAAAATTGTATCGCGTGTCACGAATGATACGGAAGCCATTCGGGATTTATATGTAACGGTGCTTGCGACATTCGTTTCTAGTATCATTTATATTATCGGGATATTTGCCGCGCTATTTTTACTCGACGTAAAATTGGCGACGTTATGTTTACTTATCATCCCGATTTTAATCGTTTGGGCGATTCTTTATAGAAAGTATGCGTCTGTATACAATCATAAAATGCGTTCACGTTTATCTGATATTAACGGAACGGTGAATGAATCTATTCAAGGGATGCCAATTATTCAAGCGTTCCGTCAAGAGCGTGAAACGAAAAAAGAGTTTGAAGAATTAAATGGCGATTATTTTAAATATCAAAATAAAATTTTGAATTTAAATGCAGCAACTTCGCATAACTTAGTGTCTGTATTGAGAAATATCGCTTTCACAGGTGTGATTTGGTATTTCGGTGGTGCTTCATTAAGTGCTACAGGCGTCATTTCTCTAGGGATACTGTATGCGTTCGTTGATTATTTAACACGATTGTTCTCACCGATTACAAATATGGTAAACCAGCTTGCTAACTTAGAACAATCACGTGTTGCATCAGAACGTGTTTTTGAATTGTTAGAGGAAAAAGGGGAAGCGGTAGAAGAGGAGCGTATGCCTCGCTTACAAGGAAATGTGAAGTTTGATAATGTGTCGTTTTCTTATAATGGAAAAGATGAAGTACTAAAAAATATTTCTTTTGAAGCGAAACAAGGAGAGACAGTGGCACTTGTCGGTCATACTGGATCAGGGAAAAGTTCCATTATGAATGTACTCTTTCAGTTTTATGAATTTGAAAAAGGAAAGCTTACGATTGACGGTCATGATGTAAAAGAGATGCCGAAACAAGCAACTCGTGAACATATGGGAATCGTACTGCAAGATCCGTTTTTATTTAGCGGGACGGTAGCATCTAATGTTAGCTTAGAGAATGAAAAAATTTCAAAAGAGCGCATCGTAAAAGCATTACGTGATGTTGGTGCTGAACGATTTGCGAACAATATAAATGAAGAAATTACGGAGAAAGGAAGTACACTTTCCACCGGAGAACGTCAGCTTATATCGTTTGCTAGGGCACTTGCTTTTGATCCGGCCATTTTAATTTTAGATGAAGCGACATCTAGTATTGATACGGAGACGGAAGCGATGATTCAACAAGCGCTAGAAGTTGTGAAAAAAGGGAGAACGACATTTATTATTGCTCACCGTCTTTCGACAATTAAAAGCGCAGATCAAATTATTGTGCTTGATAGAGGAAAGATTTTAGAAAAAGGCTCTCATGATGAGCTAATGAAAAAGCGTGGGCGTTATTACGATATGTACAAAACGCAAATGGAAGGAAACCAGAGCGCTTAATAGGTGTGGAGGAGAACTTGTGATTTTCACAAGTTCTTTTTTAGTGAATCAGGGTAGTTAAATAAGAAGTATTGTTTTACCTTTTTCTTTATAAATGCTATATTAAAAAATGTTACTTATTTTTTGTATGTAGCGTTATTTTTCCCTTTTGTTTGATTATGAAGAAAAAGGATAAACTAAATAAGAACATTTTCATTGAAAAATTGTTCAAGATTGCATACAATCAATATAGTTTTTAAATTCCTATCAGAATACTTGGAGGATTACCATCATGAAAAAATTATTTTCAGTACTTGCAGTAACTACATTAGCGATCGGGATTGTAGCGGGCTGCGGTAAAGAAGAGAAAAAAGATACAGCTAGTCAAGATGCGTTACAAAAGATAAAACAAAGTGGTGAACTTGTAATTGGAACAGAAGGTACATATCCACCGTTCACATTCCACGATTCAAGCAATAAATTAACTGGATTTGACGTTGAATTAGCAGAAGAAGTTTCAAAACGTTTAGGGGTAAAACCTGTATTTAAAGAAACACAATGGGATAGCTTACTTGCTGGTCTAGATGCAAAGCGTTTCGACATGGTTGCAAACGAAGTTGGTATTCGTGAAGATCGTCAAAAGAAATATGACTTCTCTAGCCCATACGTTTCATCTTCAGCGGTATTAGTTATTGCAAAAGATAAAGATAAACCTGCTACATTTGCTGATGTAAAAGGACTAAAAGCAGCACAATCTTTAACAAGTAACTATGCGGATATTGCTAAGAAAAATGGTGCAGAAATTACAAATGTAGAAGGCTTTAGTCAAGCAGCAGAATTATTAAACACTGGCCGCGTTGATTTCACAATTAATGATAAATTATCAGTGTTAAACTACTTAGAAACGAAAAAAGATGCAAAAATTAAAATTGTAGATACAGAAAAAGAAGCGTCACAAAGTGGGTTCTTATTCCGTAAAGGTAGCGACAAGCTAGTACAAGAAGTAAATAAAGCGTTAGAAGATATGAAAAAAGACGGTACGTACGATAAAATAGCGAAAAAATGGTTCGGTGAAAATGTATCTAAGTAGCGCATTGGTTTCAGATCGATTGTCTACTTGGATAGATATTATGCAGTCTTCCTTCATGCCTATGCTGAAGGAAGCTGTGTTTACGACAATTCCATTAACGCTTATTACATTTATTATCGGGATTATACTTGCGACGTTAACGGCGCTTGCACGTATTTCAGGTAGTCGTATTTTACAATGGATTGCTCGTATCTATGTATCTATCATTCGCGGAACGCCACTTCTTGTACAGCTATTTATTATTTTCTATGGTCTGCCAACTCTTAATATTGAAGTTGAGCCATATACAGCGGCAATTATTGGATTTTCATTAAATGTCGGTGCATATGCATCTGAAATTATTCGTGCTTCAATTCTTTCCATTCCGAAAGGGCAGTGGGAAGCAGCTTACACAATTGGAATGACATATCCGCAAGCGCTAAAACGTGTTATTTTACCGCAAGCGACGCGCGTATCGATCCCGCCGCTTTCGAATACATTTATTAGCTTAGTGAAGGATACTTCATTAGCATCGTTAATTTTAGTAACAGAAATGTTTCGAAAAGCGCAGGAAATTGCGGCAATGAACTACGAGTTTTTAATTGTTTATTTCGAAGCAGGTCTTATTTATTGGGTAATTTGCTTCTTATTATCTATCGTGCAACAAATATTAGAAAAACGTTCAGAACGTTACACTCTAAAATAACCCTTTCATAAAAGGAGTTTTTGTTTTTATGATTTCAATTCAACATTTACAAAAAAGTTTCGGAGATAATACCGTACTAAAGCATATAGATTTATCAGTTGATAAGGGAGAAGTTGTTGTTATTATCGGACCATCTGGATCTGGTAAAACGACCTTCTTACGTTGTCTTAACGTGCTAGAAACGCCGAACGCTGGTAGTATTCGTATCGGTAACAAAGCGCTCGACTTCTCTCAAAAAGTATCGAAGAAAGATATTGTTAACCTTCGTACACAAACAGGGATGGTATTCCAGCACCATAACTTATTTCCGCATTTAACAGCACTTCAAAATGTCATGGAAGGGCTCGTTACAGTGAAAAAGATGGGGAAAGAAGATGCGAAGAAGAAAGCAAACTATTTCCTTGAAAAAGTTGGTCTTGCGGATAAAGTAGACTTATATCCGTTCCAATTATCAGGCGGACAACAACAGCGCGTTGGAATTGCTCGCGCGCTTGCGATGGAGCCGGAAGTGTTACTATTTGATGAGCCAACGTCAGCGCTTGATCCTGAACTCGTTCAAGAAGTTCTGAAAGTAATGAAAGAACTTGCGAAAGAAGGCATGACGATGGTGATTGTAACGCACGAAATGCGCTTTGCACATCAAATTGCGAACCGTGTTATTTTCATGGATGGCGGTGTTGTTGTCGAACAAGGTACACCAGAAGATGTATTTACAAATCCAAAAGAAGAACGCACGAAGAAGTTTTTACAAATGTTGCAATAAACTAAGGAAGGTCTCAAGGCATATGCCTTGAGACCTTTTTGCCATATATATTTATTTTTGGAATCCGCCAAGGCTTTGCTCAGCCATTGCAACTAGACGTTTTGTAATTTCTCCACCAACTGAACCGTTAGCACGAGCCGTAGAATCTGCTCCTAATTGTACACCAAATTCTTGAGCGATTTCGTACTTCATTTGATCGATTGCAGCTGTTGCACCTGGTACTACTAATTGATTGTAAGAACTTTGGTTTGCCATAGGAATATATCCTCCTTAGAGTTATAAAAATTTTTTTTGGTTGGAATAGCTGGATTTGAACCAGATTATCGCCCCGTTTGGCGCTAATCCATCGGTAATTAAGTTTGTACTCATAGTATGGATGTTACCTAGAAAGATATACGAAATAATAATTTGTAAATTTTGTAAAAAAGTATTAGTGATTTCGTAAAGTATGAAATAAGAGTAATCGTTGTATTTTTTAGAAAGAAGGCTAAACTAAGAGCGATTTGAAATATGTTTTTTATATCCGGCTAATCCGGGGAAAATCATTAACTTCTTATGTATGACTTATAACATTTATAGTTCTGTTTTGAGTAGGAGTGGGACAGAAAACTCTTATGTACAGCTAGATGTTCTCTTCAATCAACTTGTAAATGATAACGTATGGAGGAATCGTGATGGGAATTTGCCCGCTTTGCAACGCATTAGAATCACAAACATATTCTTGTCAAAATTGCGAAGGTATACTCCAAGATTATGGGAAAACTGTAGATTACATAGACGATTATAGTGCGTATATGGATCAAGAATTATTAAGTGCAGTAGATGGTTTAACACATAGTAATTCACAAGAATACTGTAATCATGTTTTTTATTGCGGGATATGTAATGTGGAAACAGAAGTTGTAGTAAAACTTGTGTAAATAGAAAACTTCCACCTTATGAATGAGGTGGAAGTTTTTGTTTTCGTATTTGTGAGTGAATCATAGGGGAAGGGATATGTTCCGTGTTTGATGGAGCTTCGGATTTTACTTGAGACATTTTTTCTTTTGCGTCGCGCAAAGAATGTTCAGTTAAGTAGATGGCATATTCGTAAAATAATTGGCGCGTCAGTTCACTTTGTTCTTTTAACTTGGCGTCTTGGAATACCGTTCGCCCAGGTTTAGAGTTTGCTTCAAAGAGCCATGGATTTTCCTGCGTGTCTAAACCGATGTCAAAACCAATTTCTCCAATATTTCCGGTTACTTGTTCATCGAGCGCGTAACTGATTTGTAAGGCAGTTTGTTTTAATTTGTTTTCAATTTGAACTTGTTTCGTTGAATCAGGAAAAAGTTCTTGTAGTAATTTTGTATCGCCACCGCTATTTACATGTGTTGTTAAACTACCTTTGCCAGCAATTTTTGCAACGATTGCACTGACCATCCATTGGCCGAAATGGTTTTTATTTGTATGAATGCGAAAATCAACAGGTTGCCCATCGAAGCGAAGTAAGGAAATACCTTGTTGTACGATAAACTTTTTTAAATCATGTCCTTTTAATACATGGTTTAGAAGCGTTTCTAATGATTGATACTTTCTTAGTTTGTTTTCTTCATTTTCGCGATAACGACAGTAGTAGCAATTCTCTGCTTGAGAATAAAATAGTTGATGAATATTTCTACCGAAGCTGCCGTGAATCGGTTTCATGTAAATCGATTTATACGTACCGAGAAATCGTTCTACTTGTTCGAAGTGTTGAAATGTTTCTGTGTTTGGTAAGAACGGAATAATGGATTCATCTTTCATAAGAAGTTGATGTACTTCCCATTTATTAAAAAATCCTGGATTAAACCACGGAATAGCATAGTCATGCTCTAATTTTCTTTTTGCCCTTACGATCGGTTTATAATTTTCGGCTTTACGATTTGGTAATCGGTCGTAAATGACATTCGGTAAAGGGACTTTTTTCTTAATCCATTGCCCTTCTTGAAAGAAATAGCCTTCAATTGTTTCATCTTCCCAGTTTATATGTTGTACACCAAAAACGAATACAAATGGTCGTAAGGTGAATGGTGGCGTTAGTAATTCGCCAAGAGAAGTTGAACGGTTTCCTAAAGGGTTAGAAGAGTCATCGTTAAAACCAGTTGTGAAAATCCCGATTAATGGTCCGAAAATAATGGTTTCATTTTGCGTGAATGCATGGATAGTAGTGGAATGAGGAAGCAAAAGTTTCTCTGCAATTTGTTGTCCGATAATGATTTCACGAGTAAAGGAATAATGAATTTTTACTTCGTCACTTGCAACATGGCGTACGCCGAAGGAAAGGGATGTAATGGGTGGTGTAATGGAAAAAATATAAGGTAAAGTAATACTATTTGGATGCTCATTTGAAATATTTAACGTATATATGTGCTCTTTCAAAATGGGTTTACCCCCTTTCATTATGGTGTGAAGCGACTAAACTGTAGTGGTCCGTGATATATTTTTTCGGCTAATGAATCACTATGACGAATGTAATGTTCGTATGGGGGAATCGTGTTGACATACATAAGCCAAATTGCCCCTTTTTGATCCATAATGGTGGAAAGCTCTAGCTCGAATAACGAAGAATAAGATTGATCTAATGTTTGGAGCACTTCATTTATAATATCGTGTAAAGCGTCCTGTAATAATTGTACACCGGTACTAGATAATACGTATTTAACTTTTGAAAATGAATGCAGCGAGGAATCATCTGTTGCCGAAAGTAAAAGTTGATTCGGAAATGAGCTTTTTTGTATAAATTGACCGATAGCATTCCACTTCTGTTCTTTATTTTTTTGCAAAATGGTTCGAATATGGAGTGGGTAAGTTAATTGATTTGGTGGTTGCAGCATGGTATGGGTGATGTAACGCGCTGACCGTATATTAGATTTGTACCAAGATATAAATTCATCTGTCCGTTTGATTGGAGTAGAAGTGTGATAGTCGTTATTTATCGTATCGATATGAAACGTTTTGTTTTTGTAAGCGACCCGGTACAGACTTTCATTGGAATGTGCACTAGTAGGACGTATAATAATATCTTTTGTTTTTAATAACAGTTTGAAAATGTTTTGTATCGTTGCTATTTCGAATTTTGGTATATAAGGAGATAATTTTTTATTCGTGAGAAATACATCATGTAGTTCGCTTAAGTCAATGAGTGTGTTATTTAAAAAGGTAGTGGTAGGACGGTTGTGTAATGAGTGAATAATTGACTTTGCTTTTTGGAAGTCTGTTTCCTCGTTAAAAGAAGAACGATCGTATATATAAGAAGGAATAGGGAATGTTTGCTCTTTCCATTTTCCTGTATCAGTATCATAAATCAGACCAGAAATAAGATCTGTTTTAGGATCCATACCAAATGGCGTAAACTGGGCAACGACATTATGATAAAGCCGAGCGCGTTTAGCGATTTCGGTGTAATACGTTTGCTCATAATGAGGGTGGGAAGTTAAAATACCGAGAACCAACGAAATCACTCCTTTACTAACAAAATGTTGGCACAATAGGCGAAGCTATATATTGCAAATACGTTTTTATACCATTATACTTTTGTCCGTATGATGATATGCTATAGTTTTGGAGAAGCGAAAGGTTGATTGTAATGAATATATGGTTAAGTATGTTAACGACGACAGGGCTCGGAGCAATTATTGGGGGATTCACAAATCATTTAGCGATAAAAATGTTATTTCGTCCTCATCGCCCTATTTATATTGGGAAGTTTCAAGTTCCATTTACACCAGGATTAATTCCGAAGCGCCGCGATGAGCTTGCTGTTCAATTAGGAAAAATGGTTGTCGAGAATTTGTTAACGCCAGAAGGAATCGGAAAGAAGCTAACAAATGAAGAGTTTCAAAAAAGTTTAATTCGCTGGGCACAAGTAGAAGTGGATAAAGTAATGACGAATGAACAATCACTGCGACAAATGTTAGAAAAATGGAATGTAGCGCATGTAGAAAAAGAGGCAACCGAGAAAATCGAGCATGTGATTACAGAAAAAATTCAGGCATTTTTAGAAGAGTACTATACATATACATGGGAACAAGCTTTACCTCATTCTGTTCATGAAAAAATTGAGAATGCGATCCCAAATGTTTCGGCGTTTATTTTAGATCGAGGAATTAGTTTTTTTGAAAGTGAAGAAGGGAAAGCTCGTCTTTCAAAAATGATTGATGATTTCTTTGCTTCTAGGGGAACGCTGCTTAACTTAGTCGGAATGTTTTTAGGGAATGTAAGTGTAGTGGATCGTGTGCAACCAGAAGTTATTAAGTTTTTAGGGCAAGATGGAACAAAACAGCTATTAACTGATGTACTGCAAAAAGAGTGGGAGAAGTTAAAAGGAAGAGATGTAAAAGAAGTAGAAACGTTTGTAGAGAAAGAAATGATTGTAAGCTCTATATTGTCAGCAGTTAAAGTGGAGGAAACAGTGAGCAAGTTTTTAAACCAATCTGTGCAACAAGTATGTGAGCCAGTTCGAGAAACAATCATGGAAAAGGTAGTCCCAAGTGCAGTAACGAAAGGCTTGAAGTGGGGAACAGAAAACGTAGCGAGTATATTAAATAATCTCCATCTTGCGGAAATTGTGCAGCAAGAAGTATCCACATTTTCAACAGAGAGACTAGAAGATTTAGTGTTATCCATTACAAAAAATGAACTGAAAATGATTACGTATTTAGGTGCCTTATTAGGCGGGATGATTGGACTCGTGCAAGGACTGTTACTGTTGTTTCTTAAATAATAAGATGAGTACATAGAAATAAAAGTGAAATTTCTTCACATCTCTTGCATAGTTTGATATGGTAAGAAGAGGTGCGTATGTAAACGCACTTAAAAGGCAGTGCGAGCGAAAAGCGCTAGCCTTCTAAAGGAGGAAAAATAAAATGACAAAAAACATTCATGATGTTGCATATGAATTACAAAAAGCAATCGCTGAAAACGAAGATTTCCAAACATTAAAAGCAAGCTATGCAGCAGTTCAAGCTGATACTGCTTCAAAGAACTTATTCGATGAGTTCCGTACAATGCAACTTGGCCTACAACAAAAAATGATGCAAGGTCAAGAAATCTCTGAAGAAGATAACCAAAAAGCACAAGAAGTTGTAGCTCGCATTCAACAAGATGCTAAAATTACAAAGTTAATGGAAACTGAACAACGCCTAAACATCGTTATCACTGACGTTAACAAAATTATCATGAAGCCACTTGAAGATTTATATAACGCGCAACAACAAGCGTAATAGTGGAAGACGCCCCTCGGATAGGGGCGTCTTTTTTGTTTGTTATTTGTGGAAATACTCAGTCTCAATATTCTTTTCCTTCAAAAACTTTTCAATTTCTTTTTGCTTCCTACCATTTACTTTCTCAAAGCGTTTTGTAAAAGAAAAATCAGTCTTGAATAAGTTACCGTCTTGAGCGAGTTTATCTAATTCTTTCTCTAGTTCTACTGAAAGTGCCGTAGATGCTGAAATAAATTCGTACATTTCTTTCGAAGGTTTTTTGTAATCATCAGGGATCGTATTGTTACTAATAAAATTATGGAAATTCGTATCATTTTGTTGCGCTAAATCTACTAGTTGTTGTAATTTCTTTCGGTCGGATTCCGTGACATTCTCGTCAGACATGGCTGACGAGAGTGGGACGATGTTTTCGTCTAACTCTCCGCTATAATCTAAATACGTTTTTATATTTTGTTTCATTTCGTTTTCATTAATCGTTTCATTCTTTTTTGAGGAAGTGAATATAGTTTCTGGAATTTTAACCGTAATATCTTTAATAGATTGTACATCGTTTTCTTCCTTGGGTTGAGCACTGTTTGAACAAGCTGATAGAAATAAAATTGTAAGTAACATGAGTAGATATAAAGTATACTTCTTCATTTTAATCTCCTTTTACATTCATTATTGTCTTTGTAAAATAGATACATTCCATTTCAAATACTTTACTAAAGTTGCGTATAGATGTTTTACCATTTGGTAAGATATGACGGATATGAGTAAACCGCTGCAAAAAGCGATGAACACATTATAAACATCGGAATAACTGATTTGATGAAACCCTTTAAAGAATCCTAGTCCTATTAATAAAATAGGTGAGATGATTAATAATGGAGTGGCAATGATAAGTGCTAGAAGAATCGGTAATAAAAAGAGTAGTACGAAAAAGGCGATAATGATAAAGGCAAAGTTTAAAACACTTAAACTCATAACAGAAAATAGTGCGGTTATCATATTTTTAAAGCTTCGTTTATTATCAGCATTGCTTATTGCATAGGAAACAGTAAGTTCTTTCGCGATTGTTTTAGGGTTTCCTAGTTTTCTAGCAATTTCTTCTTCACATTTCCCATCTTGTTTACCACTGATAAAATGAGTTTCGTACTCTGAGATAATATCTTTCTTTTCTACATTAGGCATATTCCGTAGGGAAGAATGGAGTTGTTCCAAAAATTCCTTTTTGTTCATAGCAATCACTTCCTTTATAAAATGATGAATTAAAGCTGAAAATCCTATCTTTTGAAAGGGAGGATACGAAATACAAGATATGTTCCAATTAATGGGTATTCCAATATTTACAAATATATCATTTACTAGTGTTCTTTGCAAGGTACTGTGAAGTTTTTAATACTGTGATGAGATGAAAGTTTTCCGTGTATTTTTAGAGTAGATATAAAAATATTATTTTAGGATAAATAAAGGGTTGTAAGCGCATTCTTCATTGTTTGTCAAAATACTGTCAAATTCATATCGTTGGAAAAATAATGCATTTGTAATATAATGATAAACGATACTTCACCACATTAATTAACTAGGTGAAATTAAAAATCTTTATTACACACATTATGAAATAAAGGGATGATTAGTTTGAGTACAGGTGTAAAAGCAAACGACGTGAAGACAAAAACAAAAGGAGCAGATCTTGTTGTTGATTGTTTAATTAAACAAGGTGTTACACATGTTTTCGGTATTCCAGGAGCGAAGATTGACTCTGTATTTGATGTATTGCAAGAAAGAGGACCAGAGTTAATTGTTTGTCGTCATGAACAAAACGCAGCGTTTATGGCAGCTGCGATTGGTAGATTAACAGGAAAACCGGGCGTATGTCTTGTAACTTCAGGGCCAGGGACATCAAATTTAGCGACAGGTCTTGTTACTGCGAATGCGGAGAGTGATCCCGTTGTTGCTTTAGCTGGTGCAGTTCCGCGTACGGATCGATTAAAACGTACACATCAGTCTATGGACAATGCTGCACTATTCGAACCAATCACAAAATATAGCGTAGAAGTAGAGCATCCTGATAATGTGCCAGAAGCACTATCAAATGCATTTCGAAGTGCGACTTCCACAAATCCAGGGGCTACTTTAGTAAGTCTGCCGCAAGACGTTATGACTGCGGAAACGACTGTAGAGTCTATCGGTGCGCTTTCTAAGCCACAGCTTGGAATCGCTCCCACACATGATATTACATACGTAGTAGAAAAAATAAAAGCAGCGAAATTACCAGTTATTTTACTTGGTATGAGATCGAGCACAAATGAAGTGACGAAAGCCGTTCGTGAATTAATTGCGGATACAGAACTTCCTGTCGTTGAAACATATCAAGCAGCTGGTGCAATTTCACGTGAGTTAGAAGATCATTTCTTCGGCCGCGTTGGATTATTCCGTAATCAACCAGGTGATATTTTACTAGAAGAAGCAGACCTTGTTATTTCGATCGGTTATGACCCAATTGAGTACGATCCAAAGTTCTGGAATAAACTTGGAGACAGAACGATTATTCATCTAGATGATCATCAAGCAGATATCGATCATGATTACCAACCAGAGCGTGAATTAATTGGTGATATTGCCTTAACTGTAAATAGCATCGCGAAGAAATTACCGAAACTTGTATTAAGTACGAAATCAGAAGCAGTGTTAGAACGATTACGTGCGAAATTATCAGAACAAGCAGAAGTTCCAAATCGTCCTTCAGAAGGTGTTACGCATCCACTTCAAGTCATTCGTACACTTCGTTCTTTAATTAGTGACGATACAACCGTTGCATGTGACATCGGTTCCCATTCTATTTGGATGGCGAGATGTTTCCGTTCTTATGAACCACGTAGATTATTATTTAGTAACGGTATGCAAACGTTAGGTGTTGCACTTCCTTGGGCAATCGCAGCTACTTTAGTAGAACCAGGTAAAAAAGTAGTTTCTGTATCAGGTGACGGTGGTTTCTTATTCTCAGCGATGGAGTTAGAAACAGCGGTACGTTTAAATTCTCCAATCGTCCATCTTGTTTGGAGAGACGGCACATATGATATGGTTGCATTCCAACAAATGATGAAATACGGCAGAACATCAGCTACAGAGTTTGGCGATGTTGATCTTGTGAAATATGCGGAAAGTTTCGGGGCGTTAGGTCTTCGTGTTAACAAGCCTGATGAATTAGAAGATGTATTAAAATCTGCATTAGCAGCAGACGGCCCTGTCATTATTGATATTCCAATTGACTATCGTGACAACATTAAATTAAGCGAAAAATTATTACCAAACCAATTAAACTAATGGAGGCAGATTTGAGATGACTGTTGCGCAATTCATTGATATTGATGCAAAAAAAATGAAAACGAGTAATGAAGTATATCAAACATCTACAATGCTTGCGCTATTAGATGGTATATATGATGGTGTGATTAGCTTTGAGGAACTAAAAGAACGTGGTGATTTCGGTATCGGCACATTTGATCAATTAGATGGTGAAATGATTGCATTTGATAACGAATTTTATCATTTACGTTCAGACGGTTCAGCAGAAAAAGTAGAACCAGAAGAAACAACACCGTTTGCGACTGTAACGTTTTTTGAAAAAGAAATGAGTTATACAGTAGAGCGTCCGATGAATCGTGAAGAAGTTGAGGCATTATTACATGAATTACTGCCGAGTAAAAACTTATTTTACGCGATTCGAATGGATGGTACGTTCCGTGAAGTAAGAACGAGAACTGTTCCAAGACAAGAAAAACCGTATACACCACTCGTTGAAGTGACGAAATCACAACCGATCTTTTCATTTAAACATACAGAAGGTACGCTTGCTGGATTTTGGACACCAGATTACGCGCAAGGTATTGGTGTAGCTGGTTTCCACTTACATTACATTGACGATGCAAGAAGCGGAGGCGGACATGTTTTCGATTATGTTGTAGAAAACTGTACGATCCAAATTTGTCAAAAAGCTCATATGCATTTAGCACTTCCAGAAACAGCTGACTTTATGACGGCCGAATTATCAAGAGAAAACTTAGAGGATAATATTGCGACTGCGGAAGGCGCGGAGTAAAAAGAGAAGCCGATTCGGCTTCTCTTTTATTTTGGGTTACTCCCGATATGTGGAACAATGCTCATCAGAAATAGAATAGTTCTTTTTACCAGTTAAGGCTGATACTTCTACTAATTGATGCCCAAGCCCATCCCATACTGTAACAGTATATAAGGATGACCATTTAATATTCCCACGAGCGAGTCGGAAAGAATAATAGTCGTTATCTGTTGTTACTAAAACTTTGTTATAAGTAATATTTTTCGTTTTTATATTTTGTAAAATAAGGACAAAGTCTAGTTTATCTTCTTCTTTTGGAATTTGTAGTATTCTTGCTACAAACATTCCATTTGGATTTTTCTTCGTTTTATATACTTTTTCTGATTCTATTTTTAGTTCAGGTTTACCCCTCATAGTCTCTCCCTTTACATATGTTTATTTCTTTGAAACAAACGGATGTCCCTCATAATAAAAACGCCAAGGATAATGTACAGCTTCTTCTGCATAGTCGATATTAATACGAGGACCTGCTGTTATTTTATATTGTGATGATATGTGTTCTTCTTCTCGGACGAGTTCAATATGTAATGTGTCACTTTGCAATGATATGCCTCGTTCTTCTAAAGTAATTCCGAGTGCACGGCATAGTTTGCCAGGGCCGTTCGTTAAATTTTTATATTGTGCCTTCGTAACGTCTGTTTTGTTGTAGCGTGCTAATTTTATTTCTTCTATTCCGTCTACTGGTTCAAGGGCTCGAATGAGAACGCCTTGTGGGGTGCCAACTGGTGCAGTAATGACGTTAAAACAATGATACATACCGTAAATTAAATATACGTAAGCATGTCCAGGCGCGCCAAACATGACTTCTGTGCGGTCTGTTCGTCGCCCGCCGTAACTATGTGCTGCCTTATCAGCGGGACCTTTATATGCTTCTACTTCTACAATGATTCCGCTTCGCTTTATTCCGTCTACAATATGTACAAGTTTTTGTCCGAGTAATTTCTTTGCGATTTCTAACGTATCGCCTTCATAAAAGGAAGGAGGTGCTTGCATTGTACTATCTCCTTTACTGAGTGTATATGTATATAGTAAACCAAATTTTCAGTAGTAATTCTAACTCGTTCTATTTGCTACATTTATTTCATAAATTATGGATAGAGTACAACAGCGAAGAGGGGGAGTGCGACATGATTTATCGCTTACTAGCTCTTAATATAGATGGGACACTACTATACAACAACGGAAAAATTGCAAAAGGATTAAGAGAAACGATTGAATTTGTGAAAAGAAAAGATGTATACGTTACATTATTTACGAGCCGTAATTTTCAGTCCGCTTATAAGGTAGCGAAGGCGTTAAAATTAGATTCTATATTAGTGACACATGGCGGTGCTTTCGTTTCAGCGACGTTAGATAAGCCGTATGTTCAAAGAAGATTATCAGAAGAGAAGACGTTTAACATTGTGCAAGTGTTAGAGCACTTCGATTGTAACGTCCGCATTTCTCATGAACGGTTTTCAATCGGAAATCGTGAGAGAAATACACCAAACTTAATTGCTCGTACTGTATTATCAAGTGCAGATCCGTTATTTTATCCGGTTCAGTTTGTAGACTCGTTAGGTGATGCGCTTCGTGATCATCCAGTAGCGGCACCAAAAATTGATGTGATTTTCCAAAGTAAAGGTGAAAAAGAACGAGGGCTAAATACATTACGAAAAGCCTTCCAAGATATAGAGTATGTTGAGTGTGATTCAAAACGAATAGAAATTTTGCCGCAAAATGTATCAAAATTACGTGGATTACAATTGCTTGGAGAGCATTTAAATATTTCGCTAAACGAAATGGTTGCGATTGGAGATAGTTTAGAAGACCTAGAAGTAATTGAAAATGTTGGTCTTGGTGTAGCGATGGGGAACTCGCCTGTAGAATTAAAGCAAGCAGCCGATTGGATTACACGTTCAAATAGTGAGAACGGTGTAGAGTATATGATTAAAGAACATTTCCGTAAGCAATTCCCGCTTCCGTTTTTGAAGAATCATAAAAATACACCGAAACGATAAAGGAAAAACGTAGCGAAAACGCTACGTTTTTTTGTTTGCAATCTCTTTAGTCGAATAACCTATTAATATGCTAAAAATAATATATTAGAAAACATTTACTAATCTGAATATGTGGTTTAATATTTTTATTAAGTGTTTTTATTGTATTGAAATTCAAATAATTTGAGGTGTGAAGTCTGAGGGTTTTTGGTGATTGTTGTTTTATATCAAGCAAATGAAGAATTATATATGAGTTTAATTGCTTATAAAATCATATTAAATAAGCGTGATGCTGGTGTTGCTGTAAGTGTGGTAAATTTCTTAAAGAATATTGATGGATGGGAAATTGGTATAACACGTGAAACAGGGGTAGTATATCATGCCCTTAAAAAATATTAAGGAGTTTTAAAGATGGCTATTATATTGGAAAAAATAAAACCTTGTTTGCAGCAATCTAGTAGGAGTTTCGAAGATATGGGTGGATTTTTATTAGTTAATGTTAATGTAGAAAATCCAAAGCCGAGCAAACCTTATTTTCATAAGAAGAATATCCCATACTCTATTAATGAAACTGCATATCCAGTAACAATAAATTTACAGTTGTGCGGTGATCTGTTAGAAGAAGTTGATGGAGTTATAATATCAAATATAACCTTTTTGATAAATAAATTACGGTTAACAGATAGTACATTTGAAAATCAAATTAGTAAAGGGTTCCCCATCTTTAAATTGAAAGACCAATTTGATGAATTTAATGTATTGGATAAAATGTCCAAGATTAATTATTTATTAAAAAATAATAGTTTATATTGTTTGTTTTCCGATGACATTTATCCAGATGTATATGGACAAAGCGTGGAATATACAGATGATTTAATAGTACTGCTGGATTTTAATAAAGATATTGTGGGGTTTCATTTATGTAATTTAACAGAGGAAGAGTTAAGTTTGTTAAAAATGTTTATTAAGTAATTAACAGAGAATAGAAAAAGAAATGTTTTATGAAAGTATAAAATGACATTTGTAAAATTAAATGTCAAGGATCTAAAAATAACAAAATGAAAGAGGATAAGGTAAAACCTTCTGTATTGACATGCAAGCGCTCTTCAAGTAAGTTTGCAAATGGAAAGGTGATAATGTTGTTAATTTCAATTAAAAAGTTACAGGATGATCGTTTTTTGTGAGAACGGCGTAGAATATATGATTAAAGAACATTTCCGCAAGTAATTCCCGCTTCCGTTTTTGAAGAATCATAAAAATACACCGCAATGATGAAAGAAAAACGTAGCGAAAACGCTACGTTTTTTCATGTTTAAGCTTCAATAACTTTAAGCATTCGATTTAAAAATGCGGCTGCTTCAGCACGTGTTGCTGTGCCTTTTGGTACGAATTCATTCCGTTCGTTCCCTTTTACAATTCCGTATGCATAAACATTTTGTAATGCCTTCTTATCGTATGCTAAATTTTGGTCAATGAATGGTAATTTCATTTCTTTTCTATAAACCGAGTTATATGCTAAAGCACGGTCAATCATAATGACAGCTTCATCACGTGTGATTGTAGCGGTTGGATCAAATTTATTATTTCCACGGCCACTAATGATACCTGCGCTAGCAGCACTATTAATTCCATCTACTAAAGATGGATGTGCTTCGTTTAAGTCTGTAAATTTAGCGTTTCCAGCTGGTAATTTTAAAGCTCTCGACATTAAATTTGCAAACTCAGCTCGTGTTACAAGGCGGTTTGGCCAGTAAGAACCATTGCCGTCACCGAACATGATTTTTCTAGCTGCTAACTGACGAATGTCTTGTTCATACCATCCACCTGTAATATCGTCTTTTTCATGAGGGACTTCTGTCGGCGGAGTAACCTCTTTGCGATTTTCATTATAGTAAGCGTTCGTGCCTTTTAAGAAAGCATCCCATTGTCCGCGCTGAATCATAAATGCAGGGCAGTTTTTTCCGCTCCAAAATTGATGCTTTTGCACGTGATCTAGAGATATGTTTAATTCGTTCATTAAATAAGCAGCTAACTTGCGCGCGTTTTCTACCGCTTTCGTATAATTCCCATCACTATTCACAGCAATTTCAATTCCGATAGATTCATAGTTTCCAGTCTTATTTCCAGCATGCCATCCAACTTCATTTAATGGAAGATGTTGATAAATTTCTTTGTCATCTACTGTAAAATGCCAAGATGCTGAACGATCAGTATTTCCGCGTGCTTGGCTATCTAAGTATTTCGCATGATTTAACGCGTTAGCACCTTTACTCGTATTAGCAGTTTCATGAATTGTAATGTATTTCGGTTCCATTGCGTAGCCAGGACGAATGTTTTCATTCCCTTTTGGAACGATCATTTCTTTAAATGTAACACCATAAATGTTATTTGTAGGCAGATTAGATGGTGTTTTGAAGAAAGTTGCGCTTCTCTTTTCGATAGAACCTGTTTTTTCAAATAATGATGCTTTCGTACCTTCAAATGTAGCTGAAGGAGCATAAATCCATTTCTCAGTTCCGTTCATTTGAATTTTAAACCAATTCCCAGCTTGTTCAGTAGGAGCTACTGTTTGTGGCTGTAATGTTGTTTCTTCTTTAAATGATTGGAAAGGGAATAAATATATTGATGTTTCGTCTTTCACAATTAGTTTTTGCCCCGAGAGTTTATGAATCTCTTGTACTTCTAAACTATTATTGTCTTCATTAACCCAACCAGAACCAGATGTAGTTTGTACGTAATATGCTTTACCCTTTTTCTTCGTTGCCTTTACTACTGGTTCAGTAATTTCAATATTTGTTTTGGTTTTTAAGTCGTTTGCATCGTATAGTGGAAGTTTTGTTGATAAGTGGAGAAGATATTCACCCGAGATTTCAAGGTCGTTTTCTTCGTCATGTCTATGCTGCTTTGCATGTTCTTCAATGCTTTTTAAAGCTTGTTCATCAATAGATAATTCCGCAGTTTTCTCTATATTTTCTGCGAATGAATGGGTAGGTGCTATAAATACTTGTGATGCCAAAGATAGTGCTAAAATGTTGTAAAGCCTTTTTTTCATAGTTGTTTTTTAACACGTTATAGTATCTATGTCGTGTTAACAGTCCTCCTTTAGATGTATTTAAATTAGTAGTAAGTACTAATACGTTCTAGATTGTAACAAGAGCATATTCTAATGTCTATACAACTAGGAAAAGTTCGTGAAAAACCAATATTCAGTTTGTTTTAAATTGGATATAGAAATAAGGTAAAACCTTCTGTATTGACCTACAAACGCCCTTCAAGTAAACTAAAGAGAGTTTGCAAATGAAAAGGTGATAATGTTGTTAATTTCAATTAAAACGTTACAAGATGATCGTTTTTTACGTCCGCTGCAAAATATTGGCGGCTTATTTTTTGAAGATAGTACGATTGGATTTGAACAAGAGGAAGCAAATCTTATCGTTGATATACACATGGAAGAGAATGTAAAAGCATCTGCTCGTTTAACAGATGTTGCTACTGGAAATGTGTATGAAGAAACATTCGCAAAAGATTTATCTGCTTTCACAGATGAAAAAGAGCGTATGAAGCAAGTGAAGCACGTTGTTTCTTATGTATATCTTTCTGTTCTTCAGCAGTTAACTGGTCTTGAACAAAGCTGGGGCATTTTAACAGGAGTCCGTCCGACAAAACTTCTTCATAAAATGCTTCAAAGTGGTATGTCAAAAGAAGAAGCGCATCAAGAACTTCGTGAAAGCTATTTAATTCATGAAGAGAAAATTGAACTTCTTCAGCGTATTGTGGATTGCCAATTAGCGGTAGTTCCAGATTTATACCGTTTGAAAGAGGAAGTAAGTATTTATATCGGTATTCCATTCTGCCCAACAAAATGTGCATATTGTACATTCCCGGCTTACGCAATTAACGGACGCCAAGGATCTGTTGATTCGTTCTTAGGTGGATTACATTATGAAGTTCGTGAAATTGGTAAGTTTTTAAAAGAAAAAGGTGTAACAGTTACGACGATTTATTACGGCGGCGGTACACCAACAAGTATTACAGCAGAAGAGATGGATATGCTGTATGAAGAAATGTATGAAGCGTTCCCAGATGTGAAAAATGTGCGTGAAGTAACAGTTGAGGCAGGTCGCCCAGATACAATTACGCCAGCTAAGCTAGAAGTGTTAAATAAATGGAATATTGACCGTATTAGTATTAATCCGCAGTCATACCATCAAGAGACATTAAAAGCGATTGGACGTCATCATACTGTAGAAGAAACAATCGAGAAGTATCACTTAGCTCGTGAAATGGGAATGAACAATATTAATATGGACTTAATTATTGGTCTTCCTGGTGAAGGGCTAGATATCTTCAAGCATACGTTAGATGAGACAGAAAAGTTAATGCCAGAATCATTAACAGTTCATACGTTATCATTCAAACGTGCTTCAGAAATGACGCAAAACAAACGTAAATATAAAGTAGCAGGTCGCGAAGAAATCACAGCGATGATGCACGAAGCAGAAGAGTGGACGCAAAAGCATAATTACGTACCATATTACCTATATCGTCAAAAGAATATTTTAGGTAACTTAGAGAACGTTGGTTATGCAATGCCGACACAAGAAAGTATTTATAACATTGTTATTATGGAAGAAGTTCAATCAATTATCGGACTTGGCTGTGGTGCATCAAGTAAATTTGTTCATCCGAAGACAGGTGCAATTACGCACTTCGCAAATCCGAAAGATCCAAAATCATATAACGATGGCTTCGTAAAATATACAGAAGATAAACTGAAAATTTTAGAAGAGCTATTTGTATAAGAAGAAAGAGGTTGTTCCGATTTGGAACAGCCTCTTTTTTATTCCGCTATTTATGGGTTGATTCAAGTTGTGGCCGATATAATTTCACTTACCGATAAACGGCACTGTTTGTAAAACTATGTCGATAATAATCAGAAAAATTAGTCAAATCATTAGAGGACAATGTCTACTTATAGACGAAATGATAGATTTATGAAAGAGAAAAGGGGGAAATTGTTGGCATGTACATGACGATAGGGAGAATATTTGATTTAGCGGTTAGTAAGTATCCGAATAAAGAGGCGTTAGTAGAGCCAGAAAAAAATATTCGCTGGACATATAAACAGTGGGATGAGCAAATAAATAAAACGGCGCAAGCTCTGTTGAAAGAAGGGGTAAGAAAGGGAGATACTGTATCTGTTTACTTATATAATTGCCGTGAATTTGTAAACGTTTACTTAGCCTGTGCGAAAATTGGGGCAATCTTTAACCCGATTAACTTCCGTTTAAAAGCAAAAGAATTATCGTATATTCTTCAAGATGCAGCCTCGAAAGTAGTAGTTTTTGAAAAAGCGGTTGAATCTACTGTTGCTATCATTGAACGAGATTTTCCAAATTCGTCTTTTTGGTATGTAGAAGACGATACACCTTCCTATGCAAGTTCTTACCATGAAAAAGTCAATGCGGCATCTTCTGACAAAGTAGATATCGAAATTGATGAAATGGATTATTGTTCTATGCTGTATACGAGCGGTACGACAGGTCATCCGAAAGGCGTATTGCATCGCCATCGTGAAATGACTGAGCATAGTATGATTTGTACGTATTTTATAAAATATAATAGAGATAGTGTTGGGCTTGTAGTTGCGCCTTTATATCATTGTGGCGAGTTAAATGCTGGGATTATTCCGCGCATTCAAGTTGGTGGAAAGAATGTGATTTTACATCACTTTGATACGGATAGAGTATTACATACGATTCAAGAAGAGAAGATTACGACGTTTTTTGCAGCGCCGACAATGTGGAATATGTTACTGCAAAAAGATTTGGCGCAGTACGATTTAACGTCGATGAAAATTGGTGTTTATGGAGGAGCAGCGATGGCTCCAGCACTGGTGAAGGAATGTAAAGAACGTCTTTATATTGATCTTGTCCAAATTTACGGAATGACAGAAATGGGACCAGTAGTTGCGTTTCTCGTAGAAGAAGATCAAATTACGAAAGCAGGTTCAGCGGGAACACCATGCTTTAGTCATGAAATCCGCATCGTAAAACCAAACGAAGACGCACCAGCAGAGCCAGATGATGTATTACCTCCTTATGAAGTGGGAGAGATTATTTTGCGTGGCCCGACTATGATGGCTGGTTATCATAACCGAGAAGAAGCAAATGCAAAATCGATGTATAAAGGATGGTATCACTCTGGTGATTTAGGTTACTTCGATAAAGATGGCTATTTATTCGTCGCAGATCGTGTGGATGATATGGTAATTAGCGGAGGCGTTAATATTTATCCGCGTGAAATTGAAGATTTCCTTCATAGTCATCCTGGTGTATTAGATGTTGCGGTGCTTGGTGAGCCAGATGAATTATGGGGAGAACGTGTTGTGGCTGTTGTTGTAAAGAAAGATAAAGCGATTACAGAAGAAGATTTAGAAATATACTGTAAAGAAAGTGATGAATTGGCAGATTATAAACGTCCGCGTCATTATTTATTTGTGGATGAACTGCCTCGTAATGCGAGTGGAAAATTACAAAAATTTGTCCTGAGAGAGTCGTTAAAAGGCGCAAAACAATAGGGAGTAGAGCAGTCGTCTATACAGATAAAGCTATCTTTTTTAATAAGAAAAGATAGCTTTATTTTTTTGAAAACAATTGGAAAAATGGTATACCTTCTAGTTAAATTCTCTTTTATTATTATGTGAAAATGCTTTTTTGTAGCATTGAGCTTTGATTGTAAATGCAAATATCCCGCTTTAAATAAGGGTTTAGTAATTTGCTTAGGTGAATTTTATGGATGTTGAAATAATATAATTTTAGTGTGCGTGGAATAAAGGGATTGGAGGAGTATATTTAAAAGATAAAGATAGTCAGTCATCATATGACCTTATGAGTAAAGTGGTCATCCAGTTCAAAACGGTTACTACTATAATAGTAACAAATTAAATGGTGGATGAACAGTCTTGTAATGCACTTTTATAAGGACTAATATTTATTGTTGGCTGCCCAAAAGACAAGTAAAGATAGTTTGATGCTGCAACTAATCTTTATTTTAAAGTGTAGTTTAGGGTAGAAAAATGAAGTAACCAAAGATGGAGGGTTTATGAGTACATATTTAAAAAGAATATCTGTAATTTGTTTTATTTTTACTGTTCTTATTGGACAAGTTTTTATGCCTATCATAGGGCATGCTCAAGAATTAAACACAACAGGATTTGTTGATAGTTTTGCATTTGAAAAGACAACATTAAATTATGGGGAAAAGACTAGCATTCATGTAAACTTTAGTGAAAAGCCTGGAAAGAAGATGAAGTCTGGGGATACATTAACGTTAGTGCTACCTTCAGAATTAAAGGGCTATAGTGGAACTATCGCATTAAAAGATGAATCAGGGCGCGTTTTTGGTACGTGCCAGATTAATACAAATAATGTAGTTTGTACATTTAATGATACAGTAGAACAGCTCCAAAATATTCGAGGAAAGTTTAATTTTGCTGTTCAAGGTACGAATGTAGAAGCAGGAAAAACGAAAGATGTACAAACGAATTTAGGAACAAGTTTAGAAAAGCAATCGGTAAGTATTACACATCCAAAAGGGGGAGGTACAGAACCGGGGATGTTTTTCTATAAGTCTGGTGATATTCAGCCAGACAAAAGTAATGAAGTACGTTGGTTTTTAAATATAAATTTAAAGAAACAATATTTACATGACAACATCGTTTTAAAAGATACGTTACAAGAAGGACAAACACTAAATAAAGATAGCTTTACCATCACTATCAATAATAAAGAATATTTGTCTCTTAAACAATTTCAAGACCGAGGTTATGGATACATTAAGCTTACTAGTGATAACTCATTTGAAGTTGTAATTTATAGGCATATGGCGAACGCTACGTCGTTTACCGTTTTCTATACATCAACGATTACTGATAGCGGGAAAAAGTTGAAATATCTACAGAATGACTACAAGCTTGATTATCAAATTTTATATGAGAAACCTAGTACTGAATCTAATAGTGTAAAGGTTGAAAATATATCATTTGGTGGAGAAGCTGAAGGGGTTTTACCTGCGAAAGGAACGCTGCAAATTGTAAAACATATTGAAGGAGACGAGAAGAAGTTTATTCCAGGTGTTTCTTTTAAATTGTTTACAGAGTCAGGACAGCAAATTGGTGATTCCTATACAACAAATCGAGACGGAATAGTTGAAGCACCAAACCTTGCTCCAGGTAATTATTACGTACAAGAAATTTCTGCTCCGAACTATGTAGAGTTTGATTTACATGCGAAAATTCCTTTTACAATTAAGACGGATGCTACAAACGGCATAAAACTTATGGTTCCAAATAAGTTGAAAACTACATCTGTTGCAGGAACGAAAACGTGGGAAGGCGACAAAGTAAATGATCGCCCAAAAACGATTAAAGTAGATTTATTGCAAAATGGCAAAGTCATTGCAACGAAAGAAGTTAAGGCAGCAAATGATTGGAAATATGAGTTTGGAAAGTTACAAGCAGTTGATAATGCCGGAAAAGCTTATACGTATGAAGTGAAAGAACAACCAGTATCAGGATATCAATCGAAAGTTAACGGATATGATATTACAAATATAAAGATACATGAAGCACCAGAAGTCGAAGGACAAGGTAAAGAAGAAGCAATAGAAGAAATGGAAGCTCCAACTAACCCAGAAGCACCAAAGGTAACAGAAGAGCCGAAAGAGCTAGAGAAGCCAGAAGTTACGGAGAAGCCGGAAATTCATGTAAAACCAGAAGAAGAAAAAGTTGAAGAAGAAACAACAGAAGAAATCAAAGAAGAAAAACCGGAAGAGCCAAAGGTGACAGAAGAGCCGAAAGAGTTAGAGAAGCCAGAAGTTACGGAGAAGCCGGAAATTCATGTAAAACCAGAAGAAGAAAAAGTTGAAGAAGAAACAACAGAAGAAATCAAAGAAGAAAAACCGGAAGAGCCAAAGGTGACAGAAGAGCCGAAAGAGTTAGAGAAGCCAGAAGTTACGGAGAAGCCGGAAATTCATGTAAAACCAGAAGAAGAAAAAGTTGAAGAAGAAACAACAGAAGAAATCAAAGAAGAAAAACCGGAAGAGCCAAAAATAACAGAAGAATCAAATGAGCTAGAGAAGCCAGAAGTTACGGAGAAGCCGGAAATTCATGTAAAACCAGAAGAAGAAAAAGTAGAAGAAGAAACGACAGAAGAAATCAAAGAAGAAAAACCGGAAGAACCGAAAGTAACAGAAGAATCAAATGAGCTAGAGAAGCCAGAAGTTACGGAGAAGCCGGAAATTCATGTAAAACCAGAAGAAGAAAAAGTAGAAGAAGAAACGACAGAAGAAATCAAAGAAGAAAAACCGGAAGAACCGAAAGTAACAGAAGAATCAAATGAGCTAGAGAAGCCAGAAGTTACGGAGAAACCGGAAATTCATGTAAAACCAGAAGAAGAAAAAGTAGAAGAACCAAACAAGTCAGAAGTAAAAGAGCAGCCAAAAGTTTCAAACAAACCAGAGATTCAAGGTAAAGTAGAAGCAGAAAACAAACAAGATGTACAAAATAAAAATGAAGTATCATCTAGTAAAGAAAGTAATAAGCAATCAAAATTACTTCCTCAAACAGGTGGAGCAGCAGCGGAATCTACTTCTATTCTTGCAGGTATGTTCGCATTAATTTTGGGAGCGATCATGTTTAGACGCCAAAAAAATTAATGGGTGTGAGAGTTAAGTTCTTATGTTTTTAGTTTGGGAACAAATGTATAGAAAAAAGCGGAGACGATAAGTCTCCGCTTTTTATATTATTTACGTGAAAATCCTTCTTCATCAAGGTATTCCGCAGCTTCTGGATAAGAGTTGAATGTACCGTCTAAGTTTACACCAGCGTACACGTTCCACATATCGTCCTCTTGAATAAGAGTTAGGATGTGGCCGTCTTCGTTCTTCCATTCTTCTTCTGCAGCAGGTTCCATTGGTGCAACAACTTCTTCTGGCTCCTGTGATAGACGTTCAATTACTTTTTCAATTAATGAACGCAGTTCTTCTTCTGAAAATTCACGGATGTTAATCATACCTTTATCATCCGTTTTATAACCTTTAATACCACTTGCATATACAAATCCGTTTCCGTTTGGATGTAAATGATATACAACGTTCTTTTTATCTAAACGACTTTCTTCAAAGTGAAAGTTCACGCGTTTTAATGATACGTTCTTTCTTTCTAATTCTGGGAAAGATTCAATAATCGATAATTTTTCTTCAAAAGTTAGCATAGTGCCTCCAAATATATAATAAAAGATTTAATTTATTTATTATAGCACAGTTATAATGGTTTCCAAAGGTAAGGGGAGGCTTATAATTGAATGCGTTTACGTCACGATACTGTAAAAAGTGGACTAACGAATATATTCTTTTAGGTGTACAATGGAAAATGGACTTTATATGAAGGTGGTTATTTATATGTTTCAAAAAATAGCAAAGGAATGTTTAGCAGGTTTTACTGTTGCGATTGTTGCGTTGCCACTTGCCATTGCATTTGGTATTGCTGCAACAGGAACGTCTGAGGGAGCACTAGTTGGATTGTATGGTGCGATTTTTGCAGGTTTATTTGCGGCTTTATTTGGCGGGACACCTGGGCAAGTAACGGGGCCAACTGGACCAATTACGGTTATTGCAACAGGCGTTATTGCGACGCACGGATTAGAGGCGAGTTTTATAGCCTTTATGATGGCGGGACTATTTCAAATTTTATTTGGTGTATGTAAGCTTGGATCTTACGTGAGGTATATTCCGTATCCTGTCGTTTCAGGATTTATGAACGGTATCGCATTAATTATTATTTTAGGTGAAATGAAGCATGTACAAAATAGTTTTTTACTCGTAGTATTAACGATTATTGTAATGATTGTTTCTGGGAAATGGATTAAGGCCATTCCATCTAGTTTAGTCGCATTAGTCGGTGTGACTGCGTTGCTTCCTTTATTTTCTTCTGCGTTAGAAGGGCTTACAGTGAAGTTACCGATTATCGGAAACCTATCATTAAATAAGGTGATTGAAAAGATTGGGACGATTCCAGAAGCGATGCCGACGCTTCATATTCCATCTTTAAGTGGAACAGGCATCGCAGAACTTATTTTACCAGCGCTTAGTATTGCTTTATTAGGATCGATTGACTCGCTGTTAACATCGGTTGTAATGGATAATGTGACGGGGACACGTCATAAAAGCAATAAAGAACTGGTCGGACAAGGTATCGGTAATATGGTAAGCGGATTGTTTGGCGGATTAGCAGGGGCAGGAGCGACTGTAAGGTCTATCGTGAATATAAGAAGCGGTGGTAAAACGGCGCTT
Source organism: Bacillus sp. 3G2 (assembly GCF_044324725.1). Taxonomy (NCBI): domain Bacteria; kingdom Bacillati; phylum Bacillota; class Bacilli; order Caryophanales; family Bacillaceae; genus Bacillus; species Bacillus sp. 3G2. The sequence goes on from NZ_CP172246.1 coordinate 890,266, forward strand.
TCGGCATGTATGCATAGTGTTATATTATTTATTTTCATTATGGGACTTGGCGCGGTCGTACAATATATTCCGCTTGCTGTATTATCAGGTATTTTAATTTTAACTGGTATTGGCATGTTTGATTGGGAAAGCATGAAGAAAATGCATGTAGCACCAAAAGGTGATGTCATTGTTATGCTTGTAACGATGGTTGTCACAGTGAAGTTTGATTTAATGATTGCTGTTGCGTTCGGTATTATTCTTTCGTTCATTATATACATGGTGAAATGTAAAGAACGTAAAGCTTCTATTGTAAAAGAAAAGGAAGCGACGTATAAAATTAAAGGCCCACTTTCTTTCCTAACAGTGGATCGTATTTTTTATGCTTTACAAGACGTAAAGTCTCCCGTTGTTTTACGCATGAAAGATGTGCGCTATATGGATGTATCAGGAGCTATGGCGTTGTTAAACTTTGTTGAGCAGTCGGATAAAGCGGGCGCGAGTGTGACACTAGAACATGTACATCCGCACGTTGAAAAGACGATAGTGACGTTGGCGAATGATGAGCAAAAAGGTAAATTACAATTTTCGGAAACTGAAGCGATGTAATAATAAGGACTTTCACACGGAATGCTTTGTAGAGTGTGAAAGTTTTTATTATTTTTCCTGTGTTTTTCATATATGAAATTTGTATATCTAGATGTTACAGGTTTGTTGACAATTGATTTTCTACACAGTATAGTAACATCTTAGATTATCAATGTGCTATTATAAGAAGGTATATGAATTTTGAGATTCCTTTATATTCAGAAGGAAGAGCTTTAAGCTGGAGGGAATATTTGATGTACAAACAGTTACCACATGGAGTGAAGATCGGGATTACGCGATCAATTGTTGTTTCTTTTGAGAAGTATATGAAAGAAATTGAATGGAATGAAGAAAAATTTGATATGCAGCAATTTGTTGAACAGTGGAAACAATACTTATACACAAAATCAACTTGGATCAATAAAGTAGATGATCAGTTGAAAGGACATCCAGATTTCCATCAAGCATTAGCAGTGAAAGTGAATGAAAAAATTAACGAGCTTATTAATGAAGAGCCGAGCGAAGAGCAAGTAGAGCAATTAAAGAGAAATAAAGTGCAACACGCAGATGAAATGTGCAAATTAGAAGCTGAATATCATATTGAACGTTTATTAGTAACGAAGTAAATTTTACATAAAGAAAAAGCCTGTCCAAGGAGGTGTGATGACCATCTTTTTGAACAGGCTTTTTGTATGAAAAAGAATAAGAGAGGCTGCTTTGGAAGCAGCCTCTCTTATTAGTCTTGTGGTACAAATGCTTTCCAAGAAGATAGATCCATATCTTCTTTTAATATAGATGAAGCAGGGAAGACAAATGACCACGGTTTTGTAGTATTCGCCTTGATCTCAAGATCCGGTAATGTGAAAGCACCTTTCACAACAACTGCACCCGTGGCATCTTCAATATGAAGAGGAAGTTGCTCTAGTTGAATGTTGTCTTTGCAACCGTTACGAATAAGAAGCGTTGTATGTAAATCACCGTTTTCTTTTCTTGCAGCCTGCAGACCTAGGAAGTTAATTTCACCATCATTTGGAGGTGTTAAATTGTCTACGAAATTACGTAAAGCTTCTTTGCTTGCTTCAGGTAACTGAGCTTCCCAAGATGGATCTAAATCTAATGCATGCTTACTTTCAAGTTCAAATGCTAATTCCCAATCTGTTTGCGATAATTCAGCATCTGTAATTGTTTCTTGCTCAAATGTAAAGATGAATGGCATATTTACATTTGCAGGAATATCTCCTAATGCAGAAAGGTTAAATGTTTTGCGAGCACATAGTTTCTCCTCTTTATTTAGAAGGATTAATGTAACCTCTTCGAAAGAAATTGGTTTCGGAACAGTGCTACGAATAAATACAGCTACGTCATAACCATTATCACGTTTTTCAATCTCAATCCCCGATAAAGAAATTTGATATTCTTGTAAACGTGTTAGTTCTTTATGTAAAAATTGATAAATGTATTTTTGTTCTTGTGCTACTGCACCCCAGCTTGGGTGGAAGTAAAGCGTTGGTTTTACAGTTTTATTTTCAGTATTTGTTTCTTCTTGTCCGAATAATTGATTACTAGAGACAGTCGTATCTTTTCCACTTTTCTTAGCTCTTTTTAGGAATGATAACATAATCTTTCACCTCGTTATTGTACGTTTTCAGGAACACCTAAATGTCTTGCAACATAGCGGCACATTTCTTTTTCGAAATTACCATATGTGTATAAAAAGATATCTAAACCTTCTTTTTGATAAAGACGAGTAGGGTCTTCTTGTTGATATTGTCTTAGCCCGATGCCTTCTTTTAAGTGGGTCATCGCATCTAAGTGATTTACCCAGTTCTGATCTAGGAAATGAAGGGCAACATAGCGTAGCGACTGTTGTAAATCAGTATGGCTATTTAGTTCATTTACGCGCTCTTTATAAAGAGATAATGTTTCTTTCAAAACGGATTGTAAATCTTCCGGTGAATGTACATTATTCGCTGATAGTGATGGCATGTTTGTTACTGGTAAAATTTCATTTATATTTTCTGTTAAACGAGCGAAATCCCATTCTTCCGGAAGCATACCTTCTAAAAGATATTGCTTAGAAATGGCTTCTACAGCATGATCAATCATTGGAATAATAAGTTCAATCATATTTGTATCTTCTTGTAACAAGTTATTACGTAACTTATAAATAACGTTACGTTGGTCATTTATTACATCGTCTAATTTTAAATTGTACTCACGCATTGAGAAATGGCTACCTTCACAAATTAATTGTGTACGGTTCACGAAGTCATGGACTTTAGAAGTTAGAATAAGTCCTTTTTCATCTGTTTTCAGTGATTTATTTAATTTCTCGACTTCTTCTTGTGCGAAACGTTTTAGCATTTCATCTTCTAAAGAAAGGAAGAACTGAGAGCTACCTGGATCTCCTTGACGACCAGCACGACCTTTTAGCTGATTGTCAACGCGTCTTGATTCATGGCGTTCTGTTCCAATTACATGTAATCCACCAATTTCATGGACACCCTCACCTAGTAAAATATCAGTACCTCGTCCGGCCATATTCGTCGCAATTGTAATTTGTCCTTTTTGTCCAGCTGTTGCGATTAAATCGGCCTCTTGCTCTGCACTTTTTGCATTTAATAATTGATATGTAATATTCGCTTCATCTAAGTAACGAGCAACGGTTTCTGATTGTAAAATAGACATTGTCCCAATTAAAATCGGGCGTCCTTGTTTATTGTGTTTTAAAACATCTTCACGTACAGCTTTATATTTAGCATCAGCTGTTACGTACACGACGTCATTTTTGTCTTCACGAATGATAGGACGGTTTGTTGGAATCGGCATAACTTCCATGTTATATACACGGTTAAATTCTTTCTCTTCCGTTTTTGCTGTACCTGTCATACCAGATAATGCTGGATACATACGGAAGAAGTTTTGAATTGTAATGGATGCCTGTGTTTGGTTTTCTTCTGTGATTTCTAAACCTTCTTTCGCTTCAAGAGCTTGGTGTAAACCATCACTTAAAGAGCGACCATCCATAACGCGTCCTGTGAAAATATCTACAAGTAGAATTTTTTCATCATGTACAATATAGTCAACATCACATTGGAAAGCGACATGAGCTCGTAATGCTTGAATCATATAATGATACAAAGTTTGATGTTCTAAATCATATAGGTTATCGATATCAAATAAATCTTCTGTTTTTGTAATACCGTCTTCTGTAAAACTAGCAGATTTCGTTTCTGCATCGTACGTGTAATGAAGAGTATCCTGGAATGACTTAATAACTTTTGCACATAAATAGTGTAAATCAGAGCTGCTTGATTTCTTACCAGCGATAATAAGAGGCGTCTTCGCTTCATCAATTAAAACGCTATCAATCTCATCGATAATAGCAAAATGATAGGGACGTTGTACCTGCTCATTTTTTGAAGAGGCCATATTATCACGTAGATAGTCAAAGCCAAATTCTGTTCCAATACCATATGTAATATCAGCTTCGTAAGCAAGTTTCTTTTCGGAAGGATCGATTTGAGGAATATTTAATCCAACCTTTAAACCTAGAAATTCATGAACTTGGCCAATTAATTCTTTATCTCGTTTTGCTAAATAGTCGTTTACAGTAATAACGTGCACACCTTTTCCTTCAAGAGCACGTACGTATGTTGGAAGAGAAGAAACTAATGTTTTTCCTTCGCCAGTTGGCATCTCTGCAATATTACCTTCTAATAGTACAAGACCACCAATTAACTGCACATCGTAGTGACGTAATCCAAGTACACGCTTTGCAGCTTCACGTACAACAGCGAACGCCTCTACTTTTATATCATCCACTGTTTTTCCATCGTTTAGCATGTTTTTAAATGTGATAGTTTTATGACGTAAGTCTTCATCAGATAAATCAGATAGTTTTTCTTCTAGATTATTAATGTCTTGAACAAGTTGTTCATATTTTTTTAGTTTTCTCTTTTGAGAATCTCCTAACAGCTTTTTTACCGAATTCAGCATGTTGTAAACACTCCTCTTACTGACAATAGCTACATTATAGCACATGTTTATCCGGAATAAGTAGAAGTAGTAAATTGAAGAAAAAACTGGATAGAAATAAGGTGTTGTTACGTATGATATATTTAAAAGCCGTAAAGAAAGAGAGTATTCAATGTATAATAAATTTGGTATGATAGCTAAATGAGATAAAGTGAAATTTTTCAAAAAAGAGAAGAATATAGTTATCTCGTTTTATGATGCAATAGATATGGAAATTATATATTGAAAGAAAAGAGCTAGAAGATGAATAATAAGTTTGTGAAAGGCGCTGCGATTTTAACGATTACAACGTTTTTATCGAAAGTGTTGGGAAGTTTTTTTCAAATCCCATTACAAAATATAGCAGGAGATGAAGTGCTTGGGATTTTTCGCCTTGTTTTTCCTGTATATATGATAGCTTTAACTTTATCAGTAGCGGGAGTACCGCTAGCTATATCGCAGTTAATCGCTGAACTTCATGAGAAGAATGATAAAGATGGGATTGCCAAACTATTTACGTCAGCATCTATTATTGGAGTAATATTTGGGGTGCTTGGATTTTCGGTTATTATGATTGGATCAAGTATGTTTGCAAATATGCTTGGTGGACAAGATACGAGACTCCCATTAATTGTCACTTCGTTTGCTTTATTAATCGCACCATATATGGCGGTATATCGAGGGTATTTCCAAGGTTTTGGAGATATGATTCCAACCGGGGTGTCACAAGTAATTGAGCAGTTCATTCGTGTTTTCTTTATGTTAGCAATTGCATTCTTATTCGTATCTTGGAATAAAGACAGTGATGTTGTAACAGGCGGTGCAATGATTGGTTCTTGCCTTGGGGTAATTACGTCACTTATCTATTTGAGATTGAAGTATGTAAAAAGTATATATCGTTATAAAAGTAATACATATTCACTGCAAGACTTTAAAGGTAATGCAAAAAAGATACTTCAGGTTTCGATTCCAATTGCAATTGGGGCATTATCGATGCCGGTGTTAAATTTAGTTGATTCTGTAACGATTCCACATATGCTACATGAATCCACTGCAACGATTCAAGAACAATTTGGTATATATAGTCGTGGCTTTGCGTTTACACAATTAATTGTCGTGTTTGCAAGTGCGATGGTATTTCCGTTAATCCCATTGTTAACTGCTGCATTAACAAAGAAAAATACAGCGTTAGCAAAACAAACAATTGAACGAACAAATGAGCTTGCTCATGTTTTAACAACGCCGATAACAATCTGGCTCATGGCACTTGCAGTTCCGTTAAATGTCGGATTGTTTACAGATGCGAAAGGGAGCGGCATGTTAGCTATTTTAATTGGTAGTTCGTATTTCACATCACTTATGGTATTATCAATAGGAATTTTGCAAGGAATTAATCGTTCTAAGCAAGCGGCGTGGATAGTTGTTGGAGCGAGTTTTGTAAAAGTCATATTAAATATAGTACTCGTAAGTCAATTTGGCATAACTGGTGCGGCTTATAGTACACTTATCATATATATCATGATTTGTATCGTAAATTATATATACATTCGAAAAGAATTGGCTTATTCGATTCGCATGGGGAGATTTTTTGCTGTAATTGGAGTATCTAGTATAGTAGGTATAGGGTTATATTTCACATCTACTGTAATAAATGTGTTAGATTCTAGACTTATTGCAGTAATATATAGTGGTTTAGCATTTTGTGTGGCCTTGTTCATATATGGCATATGCGCATTAAAGTTGAACTGGATATCCAAAAAGCAAATTCCATTTTTACGTAAGTAAATTTGTCTATAAATAAGTATGTCTATGTATATGTTTGTGAAAGAAATCAATTTGAAGTTATCCAACTTTTCTTATTAAAGAGTTGATAGCAATTTGTTGAATGACAAAAAGTTGATTGCGAAATGTTGGAGGAGATTAAGAGTGCGGTTAGTTTTATCAGGATATTATGGTTTTTATAATGTTGGGGACGAAGCAATTTTGCAATCAATTATTAAAGCGCTACATGAAGAGGATCCTACTCTTGAGCTTGTTGTACTTTCGAATGACCCCGACTATACAAGGAAAATGTACGGTGTAGAGGCAGTAAATCGCTGGGATATAAGAGCAATTTATAAGGAAATAAAGAGAAGTAATGGTTTAATTAGCGGAGGGGGAAGTCTTCTTCAAGATAAAACGAGTATTAAAAGTATTTTGTACTATACAGGTATTATGCGGATTGCTCGTTTTTTGAAGAAGCCGTATTATATTTATGCGCAAGGAATTGGTCCAATTACGAAAAGACAAAATCGTCTATTAGTGAAATGGCAAGTATCAAAAGCGGCATATATATCAGTTCGTGATGAAGATTCATTTTTGTATTTAAAAGATATGGGTATTAAGAAAGATATTGAACTAGTTCCAGATCCAGTATTGGCATGTCAACCTGAAGGAATGAAGTCGGAGTGGCTGCAAAAACATTCGATTCAAGGGAAAGTAATTGCAGTTAGTGTGAGATATTGGGATGCAAAAGAAGATTATATGAAGAAGCTAGCAGATACGCTGAAAAAATTTAAGCGTGATGGATACCATATTTTATTCGTACCAATGCATGGACCATTTGATCAAAATGCATCACGCGATATTATTAACTTAATGGGCGAAGAAGCTCACATGCTTCCTTATAAGCTGGATATCCATGAGAAAATTTCAATTTTGTCGGAATGTTCGCTTCTAATAGGGATGAGACTTCATGCGCTCATACTATCTGCAGTTGCTAATATTCCTATGGTCGGTATTTCATATGATCCAAAGATCGATTCATTTTTACAACAAGTAAATCAGCCAATTATCGGAAACGTAGATGGTGACTGGACGGCTGAAACTTTGTATAATGTGGCAACGAAGCAACTAGAACAAAAAGAATATGTACAAGCAACATTGGAACAAAGAGTAGAAGAATTGCGAGAACAAATTTCAACAGCGTCTCGATACATCATAAGTGACTTGAATTCAAAAGAGTTTGAAAAAAGAGGGATGTAATCTTAATTTAAGAGGACATCCTCTTTTTTATTTTTTGAAAAAAAGAAAATGTCGAAAGAAAAGAAACATTTGTAGAAATATGTCGAAATGCATAAGAGATTTTAAATGTGCGCTCATAAAAAACGAAGTTTGAGGGATAAGATGTATGTTTAATAATCCTAACATTAATATATAATGAATGTTAGGATTTGGCGTTTTAGTTGGTAATTATAAGAAAATAGGTATGGTAATTTCGAAAAATGAGAAGGTAAGAAAAATGTCGAATTATATAAAAATAAACTGTCGATTAATGTCGTAATATCTTTATAACTAGATATTGAAATTGGAAACGTTTTTCTGCTATAGTTGTAAATGGTTATGAAAAAATTATTTGAAATGTAATTCTGGCGCTTTTTTTCGTCTGTTTAAAATATTCTGATTTTATAATCTGGATTTTTAAAATAAAAGTCGAAAAAACGATCGCTCAGAATTGCGAAAATTCACTTTTTTGTCGAATTTCAGATTTTTGATTGGATAAAAATGGTGTATACTTTCTTTGTGATTCTATCCAAAGAATACTTTAACCACATTTATATCTACTAGTTTCAAAAATAAATAGAATATCTATTTAAAAACTTATGGAACTAGTATTACATTCCTAAGGAGGAAATACATAAAATGGCAAAGACTAACTCTTACAAAAAAGTAATCGCTGGTACAATGACAGCAGCAATGGTAGCAGGTGTTGTTTCTCCAGTAGCAGCAGCAGGTAAAACATTCCCAGACGTAGATGGTCACTGGTCTAAAGAATCAGTTTACTACCTAGTAGAAAAAGGTGCTATCGCTGGTAACCCAGATGGTACATTCGCTCCTGATCGTGAAGTAACTCGTGCAGAAGCAGCTACAATGATGGCTAAAATCTTAAACTTACCAATCGATAACGATGCTAAACCATCTTACACTGATTCTCAAGCACACTGGGCTACTCCAATTATCGCAGCAGTAGAAAAAGCTGGCGTTGTTAAAGGTAAAGGTAACGGCACATTCGATCCAGACGGAAAAATCGACCGCGTTTCTATGGCATCTCTTCTTGTAGAAGCTTACAAATTAGATACTAAAGTAGACGGTCCTCTAGAAACTAAATTCGATGATTTAAAAGATAGCTGGGGTAAAGATAAAGCTAACATCCTAGTTAAATTAGGAATCTCTGTTGGTACTGGCGACAAATGGGAGCCAAATAAATCTGTAACTAAAGCAGAAGCAGCTCAATTTATTGCTAAAACTGACAAGCAGTTCGGTACAGCAGCAGTAACAGTTGAATCAGCTAAAGCAGTTACAACTCAAAAAGTAGAAGTTAAATTCAACAAAGCTGTTGAAAAATTAACTAAAGAAGACATCAAAGTAGCTAACAAAGCTAACAACGATAAAGTATTAGTTAAAGAAGTAACTTTATCAGAAGATAAAAAATCTGCTACAGTTGAATTATATAGTAACTTAGCAGCTAAACAAACTTACACTGTAGATGTAAATAAAGCTGGTAAAGCTGAAGTAGCTGTAGGTTCTTTAGAAGCAAAAACAATCGAAATGGCTGACCAAACAGTTGTAGCTGATGTGGCAACTAAATTACAATTCAAAGTTACAGATGAAAACGGTACTGAAGTTGTTTCACCAACAGGTATTGAATTCGTAACTCCAGCTTCTGAAAAAATTAATGCAAAAGGTGAAATCACTTTAGCAAAAGGTACTTCAACTACTGTAAAAGCTGTTTATAAAAAAGACGGTAAAGTAGTAGCTGAAAGTAAAGAAGTAAAAGTTTCTGCTGAAGGTACTGCAGTAGCTTCGATCTCTAACTGGACAGTAGCAGCAGATAAAGCTGATTTCACTTCTAAAGACTTCAAACAAAACAATAAAGCTTATGAAGGCGACAACGTTTCTGTTCAAGTAGAATTAAAAGACCAATTCAATAACGTGGTAAAAAACGTTAAAGCTGAATATGAGTCATTAAATACAGAGGTAGCTGTAGTAGATAAAGCTACTGGTAAAGTAACTGTACTAGCAGCAGGAAAAGCACCAGTAAAAGTAACTGTTAAAGATGCAAATGGTAAAGAGCTTGTTTCAAAAACAGTTGAAATTGAAGCTTTCGCTCAAAAAGCTTTAAAAGAGATTAAGTTAGAAAAAACTAGCTTAGTAATGTCTACAAATGATGTAACTGACTTATCTGTAAAAGCTCCAGTATTAGATCAATATGGAAAAGAGTTCGCAGCTCCTGTAGAAGTGAAAGTACTTGATAAAGACGGTAAAGCAGTTAAAAACTTAAAAGCAACTTATACTAATAAAGAAGTAGTTTTAAATACAAATGGCCAAGAAGCTGGTAAATATACTGTAGAATTAACAGCTAAATCTGGTAAAACAGAAGTGAAATCTACACTAGCTTTAGAATTAAAAGCTCCAGGTGTATTCTCTAAATTTGAGGTTCGTGGTTTAGAAACTGAATTAGATAAGTACGTTACTGAAGAAAACAAAAAGAATGAAATGGTAGTTTCTGTTCTTCCAGTAGATGCTAATGGTTTAGTTTTAAGAGAGAAAGAAGCAGCAACACTTAAAGTTACTACTACAGATAAAGATGGTAAAGTAGTGGATGCAACTGCAGGTCAAGTAGCTGTAAATGAGGCTGCTGGCACAATTACTGTAGGAAATGAAGCAAAAGCTGGTGAAACATATAAAGTAACTGTAGTAGCAGACGGTAAGCTAATCACAACTCATTCATTTAAAGTTGTTGATACAGCACCTGCAGCTAAAAAATTAGCAGTAGATTTCACAAGCACATCTCTTAACGAGGTTGCTAAAGATAGCCAATTAACAAATGCACTTCTAGATATCTTATCAGTTGACGGTGTTCCAGCAACAACTGCAGGTGCAACTGTAACTGACGTGAAATTTGTTTCTGCAGATACAAATGTTGTAAGTGAAGAAACTGCTAAGTTTGGTACAAAAGGTTCTACTTCAATCTTTGTAAAAGAACTTACTGTTAAAAAAGGTGAGCAAACACAAAAAGTTGAGTTTGACAAACCAGTACGAGTAGATGTTTCTATTAAAGAAGTAAAATAATAATTATTAAAGCCTATGAGAAAGTAGACAAAAGTCTATGAGTATCATAGGCTTTTTATTTTGATTTTATTTCATGTACATTTGAGATTGAAATGAGTAGTTTTATTGAGAAACAAATCGAAAACGCTTTCAAAAAATAGAAGAATACCCCACCGATATGTAAATTATTTGTAAATTCACACCTTTTTCTGTTAAAAAAACATTCGAAAAGAAGAAAAAAATGTCGAAATACAATCATTTTAGTCGAATATAGTCTGAAAATTGTATTTATTGTAAAAAATATTTAGGTGATGAAGTGGAAAAATGTGCTATAATTCCAATTGTGTATTCGATATGAAAAATATACGAAGCGCAGTGAGAGTGGTTTATAGGAAAATAGTTTGTTCATTTCTATATTTAAGTATTATTGATATGCTAATAATACGATAAAAAGACCGAATTATCAGAATGTGTCGAATCTTCTTTTGAGAAAGTTCTTGATAACGAATGGTTTTGTATAGTATGATGAACTTGTTTCAAAAAATGGTATTTAAACCTTATATTTACATCTAACGGTTTGTATCATTTTATTATGTGAACTACTTTTCATTATAGTATTTTTGTTTGTGTTTTTATTGTTTTATGGTTTTTCTAACTAGCTAGTTTTCAAATTTAATATGATATGAAACTAGTAGCATATTCCTGAAGGAGGAAATTTATAAAATGGCAAAGACTAACTCTTACAAAAAAGTAATCGCAGGTACAATGACAGCAGCAATGGTAGCAGGAATTGTATCTCCAGTAGCAGCAGCAGGTAAAACATTCCCAGACGTAGAAAATCACTGGTCTAAAGATTCTGTTTACTACTTAGTAGAAAAAGGTGCAATTTCAGGTAAGCCAGACGGTACATATGCTCCAGATGAGACAATCGATCGTTCTTCTGCAGCTGTTATTTTCACTAAAATTTTAAATTTACCAGTTGATGATAATGCACAGCCTTCTTTCAAAGATGCTAAAAATACATGGGCTGCTAAATATATCGCAGCAGTTGAAAAAGCTGGTATCGTTAAAGGTGACGGTAAAGATAATTTCTATCCTGAAGGAAAGATTGACCGTGCTTCTTTCGCGTCTATGCTAGTAGGTGCTTATAACTTAAAAGAAAAAGTAGATGGCACATTAGTTACAAACTTTGATGATTTAAGAGGACATTGGGGTGAAGAGAAAGCTAACATCCTAATCAACCTTGGAATCTCTGTAGGTACTGGTACGAAATGGGAGCCAAATAAATCTGTATCTCGTGCAGAAGCAGCTCAATTTATCGCATTAACAGATAAAAAATATGCAAAACCAGATAACAGTGTTACGAAAGTAACAAACGTTACTGCTACTGAGCCAACACAATTAACGTTAACTGGTACAGGATTAAACAAGCTTACTGCTGAAGATGTTACGCTTGAAGGAAATAAAGCGATCGCACTTGAAGCTAGTAAGGACGGGAAATCTGCAGTTGTAACGTTAAGCGGAAAAATCGCTCCAAATAAAGAGCTTCCTGTTAAAGTAAAAGGCGATTCATTCAATGTGAAGTATGTATACGAAGTGAAAAAATTACGCGTAGAACAACTTACATTCGATGACGATCGTGCAGATCAAGCAGTTGTCTTCAAATTAAATGAAGAAAAAGGCAACGCTGATATCGAGTATTTAGATATCGCTGGTCATGATGTGAAATTTGTTGCGAATAATTTAGATGGCACGCCAGCAAACATCTTTGAAGGTGGCACTGCAGAATCAAAAACTGGTAAACTAGCAGTTGGTATCGATGAAGGTAAATACAAAGTAGAAGTACAAGTTACGAAACGTGGCGGCATCACAGTTTCTAACACTGGTATTATCGAAGTGAAAAACCTTGATGCAGAAGCAACAGCAATTAAAGATGTTGTATTTGCAGTAGATACAGATAAAGCTGGTGTAAATTACGCTAAACCTTTAAGTGGAACAGACTTCACATTAAACAGCAAAACTTTAGTTGCTGGTGAAAAAGCTGGTATCCACAAAGTTGTTGCTCAAATTAACAAAGAAAACAAAGTTGTTGATCCTAGCGCGATTAGCCTAAAATCATCTAATCCAGGTGTTATCTCTGTTAAAAACGGTGAAATTAAAGCAGAAGCAGCTGGTTCTGCAACACTTACAGTTAAAGTTGGCGATGTAACAAAAACATTTGATTTCGTTGTAAAAACGGATACTCGTAAACTTACAACTGTAAAAGCTAATCCAGATCAATTAAAAGTTGTAGATGGTAAAGAGTTACCAGTAACATTCGTAACAACTGACCAATACGGCGATCCATTTGGTGCAAATTCTGGTGCTATTAAAGAAGTATTCCCGCAAACGGGTGTTGTAAAAGTATTAGATGTTACTACAACAAATGAAGGTTCTATCGGTACATCTTCTATTAAAGTTAAAGGTGAGAACGTTGGAGCTGGTACAATCCACTTCCAAAATCCAAATGCAAGTGGTGAAGGTTACGGATCACTTCATGTGGAAGTTACGAAGAGCAACGTCGGTCATGAAGCTCCACGCTTAGAGCTTGTTTCTAAAGCTGGTCAAAAAGGTGAAGCTGCTGACACTACACTTGGTGCTGGAAATACAGTAGCATATCAATTATCTAATTACACTACTGAAGGCGTATATGCTGATGCAGCTGACTTAGCAGGATATGAGTTTAGAGTAGGTAATGATAAAATCGCTTCTGCTAAAATTGAAGGAAAAACATTAAAAGTAACAGGTAAAACAGCTGGTGTTACAGATGTTATCTTAACGAAAGATGGCGCTACAGCTGGACACGCAACAATTACTGTTACACAAGAAAACATCCAAATTACATCTGTTAAATTTAAAGATGTTGAGGTTGAACAATTTGAAAACCGTACAGTTAATATCGACAGAGTACTAGACGTTGTGAAGAGTGATAAAGATGATGTTCTAAATGGCATCAAATTAAACATCTCAACAGAACATAAAGTACGTATCGTTGACGCTGAAGGTCCAGATCAAGGTAAAGTGTACCTAGATCGTAACGACAATGCTACATTCGACGGTAACGATGTTGCGCTTGGTTATGTAACAGCTGTTAAATCAAATGATACAGTTTCTAAAGAAGGAAATGACTTATTCAAATTCTTAACTGATGAAACTGCTACTAACAAAAATGATGTCTTCAAAGGTGTAACAACTGCATTTGGAGATAAAGGTACAGTAATCTTTAAAGTTGTGAAAGACAGATTGGCACCAACTACTGAGTATGGTACAAAAGCTGTAACAATCAACGTTATTAAAGAAAAAATCTAATGATTAGATTTGCAATCCTCATGTCATTGTGACATGAGGATTGTTTTTGTTTTGAAAAAAATAGGTCTCTTTAGAGGATTCTAAAGAGACCTATTTTTAATAGTTATTTTTTAAATTTAAACATATCCCCGCTCAAATTCGAATCACTATACACGAACAATACCATGTTAATGTTGTTGTCTTTAATGTACTGATATACATCTTTTTCGTGATAGTGACGCAGATCAAGGATGGATGTATGTTTAAAGCTTTGTGCTAAGTGTGGTACGATTGCGTTTGCGAATGAGTCTTTAAGGACTAAGGCGCGTACTTCATTTGGTGCATTGTTATTTTCAAAGACGATTTCTGGATAGTCGTCCGTGTAATAACCTGCGTATGATGTTGTATCTTTTTGTTTTTCTACGCCGTATATGCTATCTAAGTTTTGATGAACAGTACCTGTCACATCTTTTGCGGTTACGCTTGTGAAGTTGAAACCGTCTTTCGGTGTGTAGTAGCACAATTTTTCACCCGTTGCATCGATGAGTTGGTATAGTTGGTTGTTGAAGCTACCGACTAAATGCTTATTTTGCGCACATGTACGAGTGTAGTCTTCTTTTTTTATTTCTTTTCCTTTATATATAGAAGATTGTTGCCCGATTGAGTTCATTATATATTGGTAGCCTACGAAGGCACCGTCCATATTCCAATGATGATCTGTTTTGAAATACATGTCCTGTATTTCTTCGTTCGTATAGTTCTGTTTAAATTGTTCCATCAGTTTTATTGGCTTTACGTCAGCTGGAAGTTTTTTTAGAAAGTAATTTAAATTGTCCTGTGCATATGTATAAATATGAGAAGGTAATTTAAATGATAATGCATTCGTTTTTGACGGTGGTAAAGCAAAGTAAAACTCAACGTTTTGTTCTTTTAAAAACTGAGATAAGTCGTTTATAGCGGGCATGGATTGATCGATTTCATTATATTTTTTCGTCCACGCTGGATTTTTCAGGAGCCATCTATCATCAGTCAAAATAATGTCGTTAATGAGAGATTTGCCCATATCAATTTGAGCAATTGTATAGCTTTTAATAAATTCATCTCGTCCAATTAGTTGATCATTTGTGTATGTTTCAAAATCTTTAAAGAAGCTACCATTTAGGAGAGCTTCTTTCGTCAGTGCTGGTTTTTGAGCGAGCGGCCGATTTTCAACTGGTGAAATGGCTCGGTCAGTTTTGAGTACCGATAGTATGCCAAATGAAAAGATAATGGTGAGAAAACCGATTAATAGGATAAGGTTTCCTAATTTTTTCATAGTAACTTTTCCTTCCTACATAAAGTGAAACTTTAATCAGTGGGGGCATCCCTACTGATTATTAGCCTTTACCAATCGGGCTTTTACGGGCAGTTAATCCCACCTGGGGATCAACTACCTGGCAAATAGCGGGATAAGTTAAAACCTGAAATAAATAAATGGATTATATGTTGAGTTAATTAAGTACATAACCGAAATCATAAATAATGATAGTAATAATATAGGACGCACAATTTGCATCGTGAACATATACGTTTTTGGTGCAAGTTCTAGTATGTTTTTTATTCGTTTTAAAATTGGTGTCGCTGCGATACAGGCAATGAGAAATACGATAATGTATTCATGTACGTATAACATTGTGTTGTCATCGATAAAAGATTGTCCCTGCATGCCGAACATCGCTTTTAAATATTGGAACGAGTAAGCGAAGTTGTCAGCTCGGAAGAAGACCCAACCAATCATAACGATTAGTAATACGTATGCATGTTGCAGCGGTTTCCATAGTTTGTTTAATATTTTTTCGAATCCAGCTTTTTCAATTGAAATAATAAAGCCGTAATATAAGCCCCAGGAGATAAATGTCCAACTCGCCCCGTGCCATAAACCAGTTAATCCCCATACGATGAAGAGGTTACGGTAATTCGCTAGTTTTGAAACGCGATTTCCGCCGAGCGGGATATATATGTAATCGCGGAACCAAGAACCAAGTGTAATATGCCATCTTCTCCAAAACTCTGAAATCGATTTAGAGATGTACGGATAGTTGAAGTTTTTCGGAAAATCAAATCCGAACATTTTTCCAATTCCGATTGCCATATCAGAGTACCCTGAGAAGTCGAAATAAATTTGCAGGGTGTAGGCGATAATACCGATCCATGCCGTTCCAACACTTATTTCAGATGGTGGTAAGGCAAATATTTTATCGGCTACAAATCCGACTTGGTTGGCGATTAATATTTTTTTTGCTAGTCCGAGAACGAAAATTTGAATACCTTCTGTGAATCGTTCAAAAGAATGGATGCGCGTTTTAATTTGCTCAGCGACGATATTGTAACGAACAATTGGTCCGGCAATAAGCTGAGGGAAAATAGATATATAGAGCGCTAAGTTAAGTGGATTTTTTTGAACATCCCCATCTTTACGGTATATATCGATGACATAAGACATCGCTTGGAATGTATAAAATGAAATTCCAATTGGTAGTGGAATAGGTTCCACATGAATAGATAAGTGCAAGACGTTGTTTAAAATGTCTGTGAAAAATGAAATATATTTAAAATAAGACAGTAATAAAATATTTCCGACCACAGCCATAATTAAAAATGTGACTTTCATATTTTTTCGTTTATCATAATGATGCACGAGTAGGCCAAAGCAGTAGTTTAATACGATGGAAAAGAGCATTAAAAGAACGAAACGTGGTTCGCCCCATGCATAGAAAATTAAACTAAATGCAAGTAATACGAAATTACGTAGCTCGGCACGCACTATAAAATAGAAAAATAATACGAGAGGTAAAAAGATAAATAAGAAAATCGAACTACTAAATACCAAAGGACTCTCCTCACTTTTTCGAAATACATTTCGTGCAAAAAAAACGACATATCTATTATATATTCTTTTATATAATGATGCCTTTAATATTTTATCATGTTAATAATTCGATGAAAATAATTATTCTATATAATAGAAGGAAAGCGGTATGGAATCCTTTTGACACTCGCTATCTGGATAAGATAAGATGAATAAGGTGTGATTTGTTTAGAAGGGAAGAGATGGTGTGTTATTTAACTCGTTTGAGTTTATTTTTTTATTTTTACCGATAGCATTTCTTTTATATTTTCTATTAAATAAATTGGGACAAACTACTTTAGCGAAAGCTTGGCTTGTGGCAGCATCTTTATTTTTCTATAGTTATTGGAATATAAAATATTTGCCGCTTATGTTAATATCGCTCATTGTGAACTACTTTATCGGAATGAGGCTCGTGAAGTATAAGAGCAAACTCCTTTTAACAGTAGGCTTAATATTTAATATAGGAATGCTTAGTTATTTCAAGTACTATGATTTCTTTTTACAAAATGTAAATTCGTTATTTGGAACTCATTTTACATTATTATCATTAACGTTACCGCTTGCGATTAGTTTCTATACATTCCAAAAGATTGCGTTTTTAGTAGATACGTATCGCGGGGAAACGGAGGCATGTCATTTTCTTGATTACGCTCTGTTTGTAACATTTTTCCCACAACTTATTGCAGGACCAATTGTGCATCATGCGCAAATTATGCCGCAGTTTGCTGATCGTAGTAAAAAGCGTTGGCAATCAAATTATATCGTTCTCGGTATTTTTGTATTTGCCATCGGTATTTTCAAAAAGGTAGGGATTGCAGACGTTTTATCTCCCGTTGTACGGGAAGGATTTGATGTACAGCAGTCGCTAACATTTGTTGAAGCGTGGCTTTCCTCATTAGCGTTTACATTCCAGCTATATTTTGATTTCAGTGGATATAGTGATATGGCAATTGGGATTGCGTTAATGTTTAATATTAAATTGCCTCAAAACTTTAATTCCCCTTATAAAGCGGTGAGTATACAAGATTTTTGGCATCGTTGGCATATGACATTAAGCCAGTTTTTAACGAAATATGTGTACATTTCTCTTGGAGGAAATAGAAAAGGAATTACGCGTACATACGTCAATATTATGATTGTTTTCTTAATAAGTGGACTTTGGCATGGAGCGGGTTGGACGTTTATTTTCTGGGGATTTCTGCACGGATTAGCATCTGTCATTCATCGTCTGTGGAATAAAGCAGGAGGTCGCATGCCAGCCTGGGCAGGATGGCTCGTGACGTTTTTCTTCATTAATATAACGTGGGTATTCTTTAGAGCAACATCGATGCATGATGCGGTGAAAGTGTTAAAAGGAATGTTTGGATTTAATGGATTCGAACTAGCAAATAGCGTGTTCCCCGTATTTATTATGGAGAAACTACAATTTTTAAAAGAGTACGGTGTTTCATTTACTGAAGCATATCATGTTTCATTATTAAATACGGAAATAGTTGCGTACATTTTCGGGGCATTATGTATTAGTTTCTTCTTAAAAAATTCAATTCAGTTAAAAGACTCATTCCGTCCGACAGTATGGACGGCGTTATTTACTGCAATATTACTTGTGTATAGTGTGTTGCATTTAACGAGTATTAGTGAGTTTTTATACTTTAATTTCTAGGTGGAGAATATGAAAAACAAACAGTGGCTTATTTTCGTTTTTGTATGTGTTTTTGTTCCACTTGCAGGTGTTGGAATATTTAATGGCTATGCAGATTCGCTTTGGTTATTCTCGCATAAAAATAAGTGGAATGATGTTCAGTTTGGGTTTAATGAGAGGCAACAAAAAACGAATTATATAACATATCGTCCGTTTACATATGATGGCGTTATACTTGGAAGTAGTAGAACAACGTTTATCAATGAAAATGATTTTACTGGATTAAACGCATTTAATTATGCAGTAAGCAGTACAGATCCGCGTGAATATGATGCGTACATTGAATATGCAAAAGAGCGAAAAGGTAGTGAACTATCTTCTATTGTGATTGGTTTAGATTTCCTTGGAACGAACAAAAATAGAGAAATCGGTTTTGATAAACCCGAAGTGTATATTAAAGAGGCGCAAAGCTTACTATATCCAATTAAATCGTATGTGAGTATGGATGGGATTACATATTCCCGAAATACAATTCAAAACTCCATTCATCACAATAAAACTATCGATGTATATAATCGTGATAATGTAAAATCGATGCGTGAGTATACGAAGGAAGAGCGTGACGCACAAATTGCTGCGCAAGTAGATAAATTTAGTAGAGAGATTTATGGTGGGAATTATGAGTATCAAAATATGAAGGAAATATTAGGTACTGTAAAATCCCATAATCCGAATGCAAAGTTTTATATTTTCACAACGCCTGTTTCAGAGCCATTGTTCCGTACGATGATTCAATCAGGACGATGGGAAGATTATAAAAGATGGCTCCATGATGCTGTCGATGTATTTGGAGAAGTACATCATTTCATGTATTTAAATTCAGTAACAAAGAATTTAGATAACTATATGGATGGACATCATTTCAGACCAGAAATCGGGAAGATGATTGCACATAAAGTTGTAAATGAAGAAGATCATAATGTGCCGAAAGATTTCGGTATTGTTATTACGAAGGATAATATTGATGAGGTGCTGGAGGAAATTCGGGCGTCTTTTCAATAGAAAAACATAGTTTTGTAAAAAAGACTGAGTCATAATGTGATTCGGTCTTTTTTTTACAGGAAACATAAATGTTGATGTAGAAATATTAGCTTGGATAAGGGGAGAGGCATAATTAGGGGGGAGAAGAATGAGTAAATTCGGATTGTACGGTAAGTTTATTGTGGAAGAAAGTAACCGGGAAGAATTAACGAATATTTTGCTAGAGGCTGCGGAATCAATGAACTCACTTCATAGTTGTGAGGTGTATATTGTAAGTACTGCTGATGACGAGCCGAATGCTGTATATGTTTTTGAAGTATGGAGTAATGAAGAAGCACATAAAGCATCTTTAATGTTAGAGTCTACACAAAATTTAATTAAGCGAGCAAAACCAATGATTACTGGAGCAGAAAGAATGAGTACTTTGAATGCTAGAGGCGGTAAAGGGTTGGAATAGAAAAGAAGCAGCATCGATTTGGATGCTGCTTCTTTTTATTCTATTTCTAAATCAACAATTAGGTAAGCGAGTATCACAACAAAGAAAATGCTAACGGCTGGTGCTGTTAATACGTGTCCAGACATAAAGCCGATTCCAAGCGATAAGACGAGTGTGCTAGCTAGTAGCATATGTTTTACGCTAAATAGTTTCTTGAAGTTTGTGATCAAGCGAATGAATATTTTTATACCGAAATAAAGAAGCGGCAGTAAGTACATAAGGAAGCCGACAATTCCGAATGCAAAGAATAGGTCGTGGAAGTCCATTTCGACTAACTTCATTTTCGTTGTATAGTTACCAGCGTAGCCCATTCCAAATAGTTTTTGAGATAGTGGTGCTTCTTTATAGTATTGTTTATATACTTTTAAAAATTTGTCGCGATCACTGTAAATTAAACTCTTCATTTCAGAGTCTGTTAGTTCGCCTTCTTTATGTTCTTCTTCTGTAATTACTTTTCCTTCTTTTCGGTCTTTTTCTTCTTGTACTGATTTTTTGTATTCATATATTTGTAAATGGATGCTCATATTTTTTGCGATAGGAGTTTGCGGTGTAAGTACGAGTAACCCTCCTAATACGACAGCAGCAACAATTGTGTTTACAAGATATGTGAATCCTTTTCCTTCTTTTTTACGATGTATCATATATTCAATGAATAGGAAGAAAAGGGCGATACCAAGTGTAATAACGATGGCACCATAGCCTACTTTTGTTCCAATCATAATGCTTGCATACATCGCAAGTACAGTTGGAATCCAGTAATACGTTTTTGAGAAAGAAGTTGTTTTATGAACCGAGTATAAGACAACGATTGGGAACATAATTGCGAAAATGGAACTTAAATCATTTCCAGCAAAGAACCATCCTCTTGAACCGATCTTTGAGTTTGGATAGCTTGGGAAATCTGTACCAGTTGCCATAGCCGCAATGATTGAAATACTTAAAATTAACGTTGCATATAAGAAATACGTAATGATTTTATGAAACGCATATTCGTTATTTTTTAATTCTTTTAGTGCGATAATATATCCAAACAGTAGTACAATTGGATATATACTTTTCAAAATAAATTTCACTTCTTCTCCAAATGAAACTGGAGATTTGACCATTAAATTATTCACAAGGCCGATTGCGAGTACGATGCCAAATAGACATAAATAAAGAATATACTTTTTCGCGCCTTGTTGTTTATGATGAAGAAGTAGATAACCTAATGCAAGAAGCATAAAGGCGAAACGGACTACGATTCCGACTGTTGCGCTCATGTGTAATACATAGATTGAAAAAGACGTTAATAAATCTAAAATTGGTTGAAACACAATGAATAGCAGCAGGAAATGCGGGAAGGAGTTATCCGTCTGTTTTAACTTAGTAACCATATGTTCCTCCATTTCTTCATTCCTTTATTTCAGAACCTCTATATAAATAGGAAGGAGAATGAATTTCTATATTTAATTTTTATATCAGACTTAAGAATACACCATTTCATTGTAATGGTAAATAGATGAGGATAGGCGATAAACCGACTTTAATTGCTATATTTTTTAACGAGATTGTATGTTTTATGCAAAGCTATATACACATTCTGAGATTATTAGACAGAAAATTAAGAAAAAAGAAGGGTTTTTTACCTTCCTTCTATAATTATATAAGTATAATCTTTATCCGACTTTAATGGGCAGTAAGATCCCCACCTCAAAATGCAGCGAAAGCAAAGAAGTTAGGTAGGGGATTAACTGCCCATAAAAGTCCGATTGGTTCAACTAATAATCAGTGGGGGATGAAGAAAACCCCCACTGATTAAAGTTTCACTTTATGTAGAAAAGAGGGGTATATATAATGGAAGTAACAAGTAAAACAGAATCTGTCATTGTGAAATATGAAGGGCACGTTGCAACGGTTATGGTCAATCGCCCAGAGGTGTTAAATGCATTAGATGAGCCAACGTTAAAAGAGTTATTACAAAAACTGAAAGAAGTAGCGGAGAGTTCTGCGCATATTGTAGTGCTATGCGGGAACGGCCGTGGTTTTTCTGCGGGTGGAGATATTAAATCGATGCTTTCAAGTAATGATGAAAGCAAGTTCGATGGTATTATGAATACTATTTCTGAAGTTGTTGTAACTTTATATACGATGCCTAAGCTCGTGATTAGTGCGATTCATGGACCGACTGCTGGTCTTGGACTAAGTATTGCATTAACAGCTGACTATGTGATGGCGGATATTTCATCCGTTATTGCGATGAACTTTATTGGAATCGCTTTAATTCCAGATGGTGGCGGCCATTTCTTCCTTCAAAAGCGCGTCGGTGAAAACATGACGAAGCAAATTATTTGGGAAGGAAAGAAATTATCAGCAAGAGAAGCGCTTGATATCGGCTTAATTGATGAAGTAATCGGCGAGGATTTCCAAACGGCTGTGAAGCAAAAAATTAGTGAATGGTCACAAAAGCCGATTAAAGCGATGATTCAAACGAAGCAAATTTTATGTGAGGTAAATCGTTCTAATTTAGAACAAACGCTGCAACTTGAAAAGCGCGGCCAATATGCGATGAGACAAACAGCGGATCATAAAGAAGGCATTGCTGCATTTTTAGAAAAACGTTTGCCAGCATTTAAAGGGGAATAAAGTGAAATTTTAATGAATGGTAGTTTTACTGCCGGTTAATTTAAGGTAAAGGGGAGAAAGTGCTAACACATTTTAGTATAATTGTGTTAGCACTTTTTTTAAGGAGTAATATATGAAGAAAATTATCGGTGTTATCGGCATAATTGTCATAGCATATTATGCGTTGCATAGTACACCATCTATGGCGGTACGGACTGCTTTGTTTTTTGAAGGACATCCAGGTGTTGCGTTTTCTGGCGAGGTGACGAAAGAAAAAGATGTGAAAAAAGAAGCAATTCCAGATGAGTACCAAACTTTATATGGTAAGGAAGAAGAATCAGAGCACTATTTCTTTCCTCACGTAAGGGCGCATGGATCAGGAATTGATATGCTTAGTGCATGCGTGAAGAAAAAATGGTTTTTCTATACAGCAGAGCTCGGATGTTATTAAACATAGGAGGATGAATGATGTCAGCATATAACAAGTTAGTAAGAGATCGTGTTCCAGAGAAGATTTTGATGTCTGGAAAAACATATACAGCACAAAAATTAACAGGACATGCATACATACAAGCTTTAGCGAAAATTGGAACGGAAGAAATTCGTGAATTTGCTTCTATGAAAGAGCGTGAACATGCGCTTGATTCTCTTGCAGATGCACTGGAAGTGATCATCTCATTAGCGCGAGCAGAAGGTGCAACAATTGAAGATGTAGAACGTCTTCGAAAGCAAAAAGAAATAGAGCGCGGTGGGTTTGAAAGAGGCATTTATTTATTAGATGTTTCAGAAGAATAGTTTCGTAGGGAAAGCATAGCGTTAGTGAGTAACGCTATGCTTTTTTGTTGCAATTAAACTAATAATGAAGAAGATAGATGTTAATACCCAGCCAATTGTAATAGAAGTAGTAGTGTGAACTGCATAAGAAACTTGTAAACAAAATAATGATGCTAAAAACCAAATGAGTGCAATGTGTATATATTTTTTTGATATATTCATATTTTATATCTCCTTTTGTATACTAAAAGAATTTTACCGCAATTTAGAAAATTAAGCTATATGAGTAGAGGTTTTCTAGCAAATTTTGTATACTAAATAGTAGAGAAAATGAGGAGGAAACGACAATGGCACATCATGCGAAAGAAACGATGGAATTGATTAAGGAGCTTGTCTCTATTCCAAGCCCGTCTGGAAATACAGAGAAAATCATTCGTTTTATTGAAAACTATGTAAGCGAGTGGAATGTAGAAACGAAGCGTAACAATAAAGGCGCTCTTATTTTAACGGTAAAAGGGAAAAATGATGCACAGCACCGTTTATTAACGGCACACGTTGATACGTTAGGTGCGATGGTGAAAGAAATTAAGCCTGACGGTCGTCTAAGTCTTTCTATGATTGGCGGATTTCGCTGGAACTCTGTAGAAGGGGAATATTGCGAAATTGAAACATCAAGTGGTAAGACGTATACAGGGACGATTTTAATGCATCAAACATCTGTGCATGTATATAAAGATGCAGGTGAAGCGAAACGCGATGAGAAAAATATTGAGGTTCGTATTGATGAGCGTGTCTTTTCAGCTGATGAAGTACGCGAATTAGGAATTGAAGTAGGAGACTTCGTTTCATTCGATCCGCGTGTTCAAATTACAGAGAGTGGATACATAAAATCACGTCATTTAGATGACAAAGTAAGTGTTGCGATTCTATTAAAATTAATTAAGAGATTACAAGACGAAAACGTAACATTACCATATACAACTCATTTCTTAATTTCTAATAATGAAGAGATTGGATATGGTGGTAACTCTAACATTCCAGAAGAAACGGTTGAGTATTTAGCGGTTGATATGGGAGCGTTAGGAGATGGACAAGCATCTGACGAGTATACTGTATCTATTTGTGCAAAAGACTCTAGTGGTCCGTATCATTATGCACTGCGTAAACATTTAGTAGAGCTTGCGAAAACGAACAATATCGAATATAAAGTAGATATTTATCCGTATTACGGATCGGATGCATCAGCTGCGATTCACGCCGGATTTGATGTGAAACATGCATTAATTGGAGCAGGTATCGATTCTTCTCATGCATTTGAGCGTACACATGAAAGTTCGATTGCACATACAGAAGCACTTGTTTATTCATATGTATTATCAGAGATGATTACGGAATAAGAAAAAAATAGGCTGCCAGAGGTAGTCTATTTTTTTTGCGGAGAAATCGGCGCAGCTGTATCGATTTAAAACGAGTTTATTCAACAAAAAGTAAATTAATTGTATTTTATTTTACAATATTAAGAAAGTAGGTTTACTACATAATTCGAGTATTATAAAATAATAGAGGCGCATTAATTTTTTTTGTTCGGATTTATCGAGATTTATATATTAAGATTACGCGTTATAAAAAAGATGATTGTCGAGAGGAGTATTATTTTTTATGAAGTATCGTGCAGTCGCGGCAGGTATTTTAGCCGCAAGTTTATTATCGTCTCCAGTAAGTAGTTTCGCAGCAGAGAAGAAGTTTTCGGATGTTCCTACATGGGCGCAAGAATCAGTTGATTATTTAGTAGGAAAAAAAGCGCTTGATGGAAAGCCAGATGGAACGTTTTCTCCATCTGAAGCAGTAGATAGAGGATCAGCTGCAAAAATCTTAGCAGTCGTTCTAGGTTTACCAATTGATCCAAAAGCAAAGCCATCTTTTAAAGATGCACAAAGCCATTGGGCAGCACCATACATTGCTGCAGTGGAAAAAGCAGGTGCAATTAATGGAGATGGTACTGGTAATTTCAATCCATTCGGCAAAATTAACCGTGCATCTATGGCATCTATGTTAGTACAAGCATACTCATTAGATAAAAAAATTATTGGAGAACTTCCAACACAATTTAAAGATTTGGAACCTCATTGGGGTAAGAAACAAGCTAATATTTTAGTAGCTTTAGAGATTTCTAAGGGTACGGGAACTGGCTGGAATCCTGAAGGAACTGTAACTCGTGCAGAAGCAGCTCAGTTCATTGCAATGGCTGATAAAGATAAAACAAATACATCAAAAAGAATGTATATGAACAGAAACTTTATTACATATCATCAACCATCATTATCATCTGGTATTACTGATGTTCAGCATAAGCCACAAATGGTTGAAGTGAAAGAGCAAAGAGCAGACGGCTGGTTGAAAATTGTAACAAGTAAAGGTGAGAAGTGGACACCTCTAACAGAAAAAACAGAAACGATTAACCAAGACTTTACTGCATATGAAACAGCTTCACATAGTTCTAAAGTGCTAGGTACATATAATGCACAAACAGTAACGATTATGGAAGAGAGCGGCAGCTGGATTCGTATTCGCGTAGGCGCTGGATTCCAGTGGGTTGATAAAAATCAATTAAACCCAGTAAAACAAGAGAACTTCTTAGAAGGTAAAGCAATTATTATTGATCCAGGTCATGGTGGAATTGACTCGGGTAATCCTGGTTATTATGAGAAAGAAAGTGAAACTGTATTAGACGTATCATTACGATTAAAGAAAATATTTGAGCAAAAGGCACCATTTACTGTTATGTTCACTCGTACAGATAATACACGTCCAGGAGTAGACTCAACAGATTCATTGAAAAAACGAGTAGAGTTTGCTCAAAAAAATAATGGAGATATTTTTGTAAGTATCCATGGTAATGGTACGGATGATAAAAAAGGACACGGTACAGAAACATTCTATTATGCAGCAGCACCGACAAGGTCAACGAATCCATATACAGAAGACAGTCGCTTATTAGCAGACAAAATTCAAAAACGCCTTGTAGCAGCCCTTGGAACAACAGACCGTGGTGTGAAAAAAGGTGATTTATATGTAATTAGAGAAAATACAATGCCAGCTGTATTAACAGAATTAGCATTTGTAGATAATAAAAGTGATGCAGATAAAATTGCTACACCAAAACAGAGACAAGATGCAGCAGAAGCGATTTATCAAGGTATTTTAGATTATTACGAAGCGAAGGGTAATAGCGTATCTTCTTTCCGTTAATACATCAAAAGAGATTGCCAATGGCAGTCTCTTTTATTTATTAACGTTTCTCTTTATTTCAGGCATGTGATATCATTTAATTTTATATGAAAAAGTATTGTAATTATAACGATATAGAGGATGATAATAGATTGAATAATCATAGTAAAACACCTGCATGTATATATACGTATGCATTTCGCGAGGAGGAGCGTGCTTTATGTTACTTGGAAATGCGCTCGTTCTTTGGAATGGAGTCTCACGTTAATATTTTGAAAAGTGATGTCAAAATTGACCCGAGTAGAAGTGCGTTTATAAAAGAGCGCGTTGAGGTTATGTATGAAGGAGACGACTTAGAAAGCATTCTAAAACAAGTGGAACAAATTGATTTGGCGGGGGCATCATTTAAAGTTATCTTCGTTAAAATCAATGATCTTGGGAAAGAAAATAAAATTGAATATGGTGAAAGACGTCTCATTGAACGCGACCTCGGTATGCATATTGAAGGAGAAGCGGATGTTCGTAATCCAGAGCGTGTATTTGGGATTGTTCCTCTTGGAGGACGCTGGTACTTCGGACACTATGTAGAAAGTGAGCCAGTTTGGTATCATCACATAAAAAAACCGCATAGTTATTCGACATCTCTTAGTACACGTGTTGCGAGATCAGTTGCCAATATTGCTGTACCAAATCCAGATGGAGTACGAGCAATTGATCCGTGCTGCGGTATTGGAACAGTAGTAGTAGAAGCACTTTCTATGGGGATTAACATCGTTGGTAGAGATATTAATCCACTTGTTGTGCTTGGAACGAGAAAAAACATTGCACATTTCGGGTTTGAAGGAACAGTAACAAAAGGTCCAATCGAGGAAATTACGGAGAACTACGACGTTGCCATTATCGATATGCCGTACGACTTATTTACGCATGCAACACCAGAAGACCAGTTCTCTATTCTTTCCAGTGCGCGCCGCATCGCTAAAAAGGTAATCGTTGTCACGATGGAAACAATGGACGACATGATCCATGAAGCGGGATTTGAAATTACAGATCGCTGTGTTACAAGAAAAGGATCATTTACTAGACAAATTCTTGTTTGTGAATAAGAAAAGAAGGTCACCCGTTTGTTAAATTTAGATAATAAATTACAGGATAGTTAGTCCATTATAAGGGCTGATTATCCTTTTTTATTTACATAATGAATGAAATGAATAAAGAGTGAATATTTAGTTTAGTCAGTAGGATATAGATGTGTAATTTGAATCGTTTGTTTGGCTTTCGGAGGAGGACAAAGCCTTGGTGCGAGGACCTTAAATAAACAATATTATGATTAGAGGTACTCTTAATGATTAACAAACGAGAAACCTAAAACCACGTCATAATAGGAATGTATAAAAAGATGAATAGCTTTATAGAAGATAAAAAAGGGGATTCCTTCTGAGAGTAAGGATTCCCTTTTTTCATTGCTACCGATAATAGGACGTTATGTTAATTAGAAATGTATAGGATATTCATATAGGAATTGTTTCTATCAATGCTGAATTATACAAAGAAGGAGGCATAATAATGAAAAAAGAACAATTAATATTAATTGCTAGTCTTACTCTTTTATTTCCTGTCCTTTAATTTTTCTTCCAGAAATATGATTACTTCAATTTTTACGCACATATAGGTATTATAGCCATTGCTGTATCAACTGTCGTATTCACACTCCATTATATAAAATAAATTTATTGGAAATTATCGATCGTATGAGGAAAGAATAGAATTTAATTGAATATGTTTTCTATTACCCGTTTCAAGCTTTTCCCCATACCTTTTACTGCCCATACTAGTTTAATGAACACTTTAAAGATAGCATCCCATACGTGTTCATTAATAAAAAATTCGTATACTTTCTTTAACCACTCTTTCGGGGATTTACTCTTACGTTTAAACCTTCGCCAATGCGTTTCTTCACTAGTTTTCATAACTACCCCTTCTTTCTTAATCGAATATGTTTTCTATTAGAAGTTTTAACACCTCGCTATAATGATGAAAAGAACGAGGTTTATCATATCTGGCAATTTAATCACTCCTAATTTTAAATTAAATTCATTATATAACGATTTCTAAATCTTAAGTTAATTACCGGTGAGAATTAAGCAAAATTTAAACAAAAACACCTATATTAGGCTTTAGTTACAGGTTTTCCCCCTATAAAATCAACTATTTGCGCCACCAACTATGGGGTACGCGAATTACTTTGATTTTATCTTTGAACGAACAAAATAACTCCTTTCGAAAAACAAATGAACTGATATTAATCAACTTCCAATAACGATAATTATGTAAATCAACGTGGTTATCAAGTCGGAGGAAGGCACATTAGGGTGTCTTTTCTTTATGAAAAAACACGTTAAATTAACTTTTAAACGTGTTTTTCGGTGGATGGAATAAATTAAATCATGAACGAGACCTAAAAACACAATAACTTATTTCTTATGATAGTATCTATCGCACTTGAGCCCCTATTGAAAAATATTAATAGGGATAGGAGGATTAAATGAAATTAAAATAACATAACATACTTTTTCAATTACTAGAGAGACAATTCATAAAATCAATCACGGCTTTTCAGCTTATGCATCGAAAGTATTTTTCTTTAATGTTAGTGTTACTTTACCTAATTTAACGACTCCCATAATTATAGAGAGCAACGGTATTAAAAATAAGAGATGTCCTATTCCTGGAGCAAATAATGTTACCGTAGACAAAGGACCAAATAATTTAGGAAATCCAATTAAAATAATCAATGGCAGCAGCCAGTTAAATACTAATATAGACAACCCATTTAGAATCCTACGGAATGTTCCTACTTTACGATTTTTAGGTTTGAAAATTCTGTAAGCTGAACAAACAATTAAAGCAACTATTGCCAGTAAAATCAAATCAATAATTACATATTTTATAAATGGATTGCTATCAGAAATAGAAGGTTCTTCATTATGTACCAGCTTGTTTATCCCGCTTATAATGGCATCATATTCATTAAGATTAAGATAATCCATTGAATTGATCTGCAAGCTGATGCCATACTCCCCATCTAACAAAATTTTTGAGTATGTATTCTCTGTCCATCCCATATGGAAGATTCCTTCCTTATTCACTTCCCATCCCATTGCATAATAGGTATCATTCTCAACTGGTGCTGATGGACGATGCATTGTGGTCATCGCATTCGCCGATAGAATACTTTTCCCTTTGAATTCGCCCTGATTCAATTGTAAAATCATGTAATTAGCCATATCTTCCGCACTCGAAATAAGGTAACCTGATGCAACAGTCCCTTCATGGATTAACTGCTGCGTTGGTACCTTTAATCCAAATACAGTTTGGTATCCAGTCGCAATTACATTTTTTGTATCATCTTTTGGATCAACATAACTATTGTTCATTTGAAGCGGTTTGAATATGAATTCGTTGATATACTCTTTATACGATTTATTCGTAACCTCCTCGATGACTAAACCTAAAATGTTATAATTTAAATTCGAGTATTGGTATTGTTCGCCCACAGAATATGTCAATTCTGTATTTGCCAAGCTTTTAATATGTTCTTTTGATGTTGTATTCCCTTGGGATATAGATACTTGACCATCATTTGTAGAAAGACCGCTAGTATGATTCAGTAAATGTTGAATGGTGATTTTTGCAGATGCTTCTTCATCTGTAATGTGGAACCAAGGTATGTAGGATTGCACAGGTTCTTCTAGGGAGATTTTCCCTTGTTCCACTAACTGCATAATGGCAAGAGCCGTGAACGATTTAGTAGTCGAACCAAGAACGATTGGCGTTTGCGATGTCATTTTTGTCCCATCTGGATTTGAAACACCATATCCTTGTATATATTCCGCTTGATCTCCCTTTACGATAGCCAATGATGCACCAGGAATGTTCAATCTCTCTATCTCATTTATCATAAACTGATCAATCTTAGAAATATCAAGACTACCATTTCTAGATTCGTTATCTTTTGCAAATACAACTCCGTTAACACTTATCATTAACATTAGTATGGCGATTACGAATATTTCGCCTATTGTAAATTGTCTTTTCCTTATAATCTGTTTTTCTCTGATTTTATTCCCGCATGTAGAACATTTAAGTTTTTCTTGCTTAACAAAGTTTATCATTTCATTCTCCTTTTCTACCTTGTTATCTGAATACCTACACCGATACAAACTACTTCTATGCTCAACCAATAAAATTAACTGTAATTTTAGAGTAAGACAATCCTTTACAAATTCCATATTAATATTAACATAAATATCCAATTATATTTACGATTTTTATTTCATTGATAGGGATAACGTGACATCACAATTAAGCTAAGAAAAGCAAGTACCCCAAAACGAGAAAATTGACATCTCCTGGTGAAAATGTACATTTTTTGTTTTATGGGTGTTAAAAAATTCTTAAGTTGAAGGATGTGAAGTCCCACCACATAATAAAAAGGCAGAAACATTTTGTACATATCAAATATGTTCCTACCTTTGATTTTATTGAGTTTAACATCTATGACCTAAATATAATTAGTTGGTGACCTTTTTTTGTTGTAGTATGATGTGGGATTGGTTGGCAGAATGGAGGGAGGATTTGTCGATAAGTTAGTATCGTTTAGTTAGGAGATTATTTTTCTTTTGATTTTTCCTGTTGTGCAAGTAATAAATTACGTAAGACGTGTCCGCGGTAACTTTCTAGTTTTCGCCCTTCATAATAGCGCACGCCTAATTTTTTTAATTCAGCTACGTACCAGCCCTTTGTTCCATAATACATGGGATCACTTCCTTTTTGCTTTTGAACAGTATATGTGGCGTGGGAAGAGAATTTTCTTTTTTATTCATGAAATTTGCGAAAATGATTATTGAATATTCAGTCTAATTGTATTATGATTAACTTATTATCGGATGACAGTGATTAGCCTCTCTGTAAGCCCGGGTGTATGTTTTAAAAATGAAATAGCGGAACTTCTTTCCACTTGAACTTCCTTAGCAGGAGGACGAGCCATAAGGATAGGGGCAGTAAAATTCAATGCGTTTGTATGCGTTGTTTTTCTGGCTCTTTTTATTTTTTATTTAAAGTAGGAGGGGATTTAAAGAAAGCGTTGTCAATGGAATGTGGCGCACGTTCATGCTAATGGAGGGGCTGGTGAATTGTTTGGCTAAAGAGAAAAAAGAGTTACAGAAAGATTTAAAAACACGGCATATAACAATGATTTCAATTGGCGGGGTTATCGGGGGCGGTTTGTTTGTAGGAAGTGGAACGATTATTCAATCGTCAGGGCCGGCTGCAATTTTGTCCTACATTATTGGTGCTTTAATGGTTGTGCTCGTGATGCGGATGTTAGGGGAGATGGCAGCGGAAAATCCGGATAGTGGTTCTTTCGCAACGTATGCGAACAAAGCAATTGGACCGTGGGCCGGGTATACGATCGGATGGTTATATTGGTTTAACTGGGTCATTATTATCGCAATTGAAGCGGTACTTTTAGGCGTAATGATCAATAATTGGTTTCCTTCGATTCCAGCGTGGATCGCGAGTTTATGTATGGTTCTATTAATGACAATGACGAATGTGTATTCAGTAAAATTGTACGGTGAGTTTGAATATTGGTTAGCGTTTATTAAAGTGGTCGCGATTGTTGCGTTTTTAATTTTAGGAATTTCGATGTTCTTTGGTCTCGTTCCAGGAGTAGAGAGACCGACTCTTTCTATTATTACAGAACACGGTGGTTTCTTCCCGAATGGAATTGTTCCTGTTTTACTGAGCGTTGTGTTTATTTCGTTCTCGTTATCAGGGAGTGAAGTTGCAGCGATTGCAGCCGGAGAATCGGAAAATCCAGAGAAGAATGTTATACGAGCTATTAATAGTGTAGTATGGCGTCTTATGCTTTTCTTCGTTGGATCAGTAACGATTTTAGTTATGTTCATTCCGTGGACGGATAAGGAATTATTAAAACTTCCGTATGCAAGTTTATTTAATATGGCAGGAGTACCTGCAGCCGCAGAAATTATGAATGGTGTTGTATTTTTATCACTACTTTCCGTTATGAACTCAGGGATTTATACGAGTTCGCGTATGTTATTTTCACTTGCGAAAAAAGGTGATGCCCCGTCTGCTTTTTCAAAGTTAAATAGTAGAGGAACGCCGGTTATCGCAATTTATGCGAGTATCGTATTTGCATTTATTTGCGCGATGTTGAAGTTTATATCGCCTGATAAACTGTTTGCATTTTTAGCGAATAGTTCGGGCGGGGTAACGATGCTGATGTATATGTTCGTTGCCGTTTCTCATGTCAAGTTAAGACGAGAAAGGGAACTTGAAGGGGCAGGGAAGCTGAAAGTGAAAATGTGGTTATTCCCTTATCTCACATATGCAACGCTTTTGATGATTATTACGATATTTGTTTCACAAGCGTTTATAGCAGATATGCGAATGCAGTTTTACATGACAATACTAGCTACGATCGTAGTAATAATCAGTTACTTTTTAAGAGTTAGAAAGTTAGATAAGCAAAAGTTGAATGATTTTACGATGATAAAAGATTCGGAAATTAGCCTAGAAAAAGAATAAGAAAAGGGGTATATACTATGTTGAAAGAGAAGAAGGATATTACAACTACAAAATCTAGCATATTACATGAAAGAAGAAAGAATGCGGTGCCAGAAGGGCCTTACAATATTACAGAGTTATATGTGCAATCAGCAAAAGGCGCGATTATTACGGATGTAGATGGCAATGAGCTAATCGATTTTGCAGGTGGAATTGGTATGCAAAATGTCGGGCATTGTCATCCGAAAGTAGTAAAGGCAATTCAAGATCAAGTAGAATCTTCTATTCATAGTTGTTTTCACGTAGCGCCGTATGAAAGTTATATTGCACTGGCGGAAAGACTGAATGAGTTAACGCCAGGTGATTGTAAGAAAAAAACGATGTTTGCGAATAGTGGTGCGGAAGCGGTAGAAAATGCGGTGAAGATTGCTAGAAAAGCTACTGGAAGAAGTGCGATTGTTTCATTTGAGCGTGCATATCACGGGCGTACACTGTTAACGATGTCACTGACAAGTAAGGTGAAACCATATAAACATGGATTTGGTCCGTTTGCATCAGAAGTATACAAATTACCTTATCCGTACTATTACCGCGCTGAAGAAGGACTTTCGCAAGAAGAAGTAGACGCGCAAATTTTAGCCTATTTCGAACGCTTTATGTTAGAGGAAGTAGCAAGTGATAATATCGCTGCGATTATTTTGGAACCGCTTCAAGGAGAAGGCGGGTTTATCGTTCCGACGACTACGTTTATGCAAGGTGTTCGAAATATTTGTGATAAGTATGGAATCATTATGATTGCGGATGAAATTCAAACTGGTTTTGCTCGTACGGGAAGTTTATTTGCAATGGATCATTTCGGCGTAGTTCCTGATTTAATGACTTTTTCAAAATCAATCGCTGCTGGTATACCGCTTAGTGCAGTAACAGGAAGAGCAGATTTGATGGATGCACCTGGGCCAGGTCAATTAGGTGGTACTTTCTCAGGAAGCCCGGCTGCTTGCGCGGCTGCATTAGCTGTTTTAGATGTAATTGAAGAAGAGAATTTAGTCAATCGTGCTGTAGAAATTGGCGAGCGTATGATGACAGTGTTTCATAGCTGGAAGGAGAAATACGAAATAGTTGGCGATGTGAGAGGCCTTGGCGCTATGACTGCCATTGAGCTTGTGAAAGATAAAGGGACGAAAGAGCCAGCGTCAGAAGAAGTGAAAGCGATTTTGAAAGAAACGCATAGTAAAGGGGTTATTACGATAAGCGCAGGTATTTATAGTAATGTACTTCGCTTCTTACCGCCTCTCGTTATAACGGATGAACAGCTTGAAGAAGGGCTTACTATTTTGGAAGCAGCAATTGCAAAAGTATCAAAATAAAAACGGCGGGGGCAGGGGAATGAAGTATTTCAATTATATAAACGGTGAATGGAAAGAACCTTCCACGAATGCATATGTAAAAAACTATAATCCGCATAACGGAGAAGTATTAGGTGAATTTCCGTTTAGTTCAGTAGAAGATACGAGAGTCGCAATCGCATCAGCGAAAGAAGCTTTTCATACGTGGCAAAAGTTATCGTTTCAAGAGAGAGCGAGTTATTTATGGAAAGCGGCAGCTATTTTAAAAGAAAAGGTAAATGAAATTGGTCAGGATGTAACGAATGAAGAAGGAAAGACGATTGCAGAAGGAATAGGAGAGACGAAGCGGGCGATTAGCATTCTTGAATATTATGCAGGAGAAGCAAATCAACCAATCGGAGAGATTATCCCGTCCGCTAATGAAAGTACAATGCTTTACAGTAAACGTGTAGCTGTAGGTCCGGTTGGATTAATTACGCCGTGGAACTTTCCAATTGCCATTCCAGCGTGGAAAATGGCGCCGGCACTTATTTATGGAAATACAATTGTCATTAAGCCGGCTGAAGTGACGCCGAAATCGGTGTACCATCTTGTAAATGCGTTTCATGAGGCTGGCATTCCAGCAGGTGTTATCAATTGCGTATTCGGAAAAGGTTCTGAAGTTGGAGCAGAGTTAACGGGGAATCCAGATATACAAGCGGTTTCTTTTACCGGCTCGAACCACGTTGGAAATATCATTCAAAAAGCAGCTGTTGAAACGCGAAAAAAAGTTCAATTAGAAATGGGTGGGAAAAATCCGTTAGTTGTATTAAACGATGCTGACATTGAAAAGGCAGTAACGATTGCGATAAAAGGTGCGTTTATGTCAACAGGACAAAAATGTACCGCAACAAGTAGAGTAATAGTCGAAGAGAATATTTATGAAGCGTTCAAGGATCGACTGTTGCAGCGTACAGAAGCTCTTACAGTCGGCAACCCGCTAAATCCTGATACATTTATGGGACCATGCGTGTCAAAGGGACAACAGCAATCTGTTTTATCAATGATTGAAGTAGGAAAAGAAGAGGCTTCTTTACTGTATGGAGGCAGCGTACCGAACGAAACAGAATTACAGAATGGTTGTTACGTGTTACCGACTATTTTTGAAAATGTAGACGGAGATGCACGAATTGCGAAGGAAGAAATTTTCGGCCCAGTTATTTGTTTATTTAAAGTGAATAGTTATGAAGCAGCCGTTTCTTTAGCGAATGATACAGAATACGGACTCAGTGCATCGATTTGTACGAATAATTTAAGTTTGTCGCAACGGTTTATTGATGATATGGAAGTTGGAATGGTTCATGTGAATTCAGAAACTGCAGGAGCAGAGCCACAAGTTCCGTTTGGCGGAATGAAAAACTCTAGTGCTGGACCGCGTGAACAAGGAAAAGCGGCGAAAGAATTTTATACGAGAATAAAGACAGTATACGTAGATCGAGTATAAACACTAAAAAACATAGTAACGGAGGATGAAATATGCGTAAAGGGACATTTTTTATGGCAGGACATTCGAGGCTTCCGAAAGGGATGGCTGTTCGCAGTATGTATGAAACATTAACAATTACAATTGAGGCAGATCATAAATATCATGTCATTATTGAAGCATCATGTACGCTTGCGACAGAGCACGGCAGGGACTTCGTCGCTCAAATTTTGAGAGGACATAGTTTACGAGATGGTATCGAAGAAATCGTTCAAGATATTACAGATCATTATCAAGGAAAAGCGCAAAATGCGATAGTTAGTGCGGTAAAAGATTTGCACCGTCAATATGTAAGTTATTTAAATGATGAACAGCCACAAGGCGAGTACGAGGAAACAACACCATAAAAACTGTCTAGTTTATTATCGTAAACGAGAGCCAGTTGTATTTCCGTTAACGGGATACGACTGGCTTTTTATATTGAGGAGGCAAGGAATATGAAAAAGTTAAATGACGTGCAGGTTGTAAAGCAAGAGGCGAACAAAAGAGGATGTGCGGAAAGTAAAGGTATTTGTAAAATGTGTAAAGTATGTCGAGAAAATAATAAAAAACGAATTGACAGTTAGAATATTTTGAATTATTATTCAATTAATAAGATCCATTCGAGAAATTAGCCTTCTCTAAATTCGATCTTGCTTACCTGTTTTACACATATTTTCATATGAACTGTCTATTATTATTGTACTTTAAGAGATTAAAGAACACTCGTAATTATGAGCCAGTTATATGTATCTGCGATTGTTATGTCGTGGATGCGTATGACTGGCTTTTTGCTGTTAGGGCAGTAAGACCGGATCTCAGCATATAGAAGATAAGGATAACTGTCTGTAAAAAGCGTCAATACGTTCTTCATATTTCATTTAGGGAGGAATTAAAATGTCGATTATTACAGAACAAAGTGCGAAGATGAAGTTTGCAAAAAAATATGAGGGGTATGAAATTGTTCCTCATCCAGAGCATAAACGTTTATATCATATCGTATTAAATCAGCAGTTGCTTAAGCAATTTTTTGAAGAGGTAAAAGAGTATTCAGAGCAGTCACTGCAATACATTCCTTATTCTCGGTTTAATCTTGCTGACGGAATGAGAAAGATTTTTGGGCAATCGTTTATGGATAATATTCGTGGCATTATTCATGAACGTGAAACTGGAGGATTTACAATTGGGGTACAAGGCGAAACGGTAGATCCAGCAGATTACGTGAAATTCGCGACAGCATTAACGCATTTAATTGGGACACCAAACTTTGATGCGATGACAGGAACGTATTATGCTAGATTTAATGTAAAAGATACAGACAGTAGTGATTCTTATCTTCGCCAAGCGTACCGATTATTTACACTTCATACAGACGGAACATTCGTTGATGAGCCGACAGATTGGCTTCTTATGATGAAGATTGAAGAGCAAAATGCAGTAGGCGGGGAATCACGTTTACTACATTTAGACGATTGGGAAGATCTTCAGAAATTTAGAAATCATTCGCTCGCATCTGTTAAAGTTACGTATAAAGCACCACCAAGTAAAAATTCGCAAGAAATCGTCTATCGTGAAACATTCTTTGATGTGAACAACGCACCGTGTATTTGCTTTATTGATCAGTTTGCGTACCCAGATAATATTGAACAAGCAAACTATTTAAAAGATTTATCGTATTCTGTTGAAAACTCACCAGCAACACATGCATTAAAATTACCAGTAGGAGATTTAGTTCTTTTAAATAATTTGTTTTGGATGCACGGAAGAGCGGCATTCGAAAAGAATAAAGATTTATATAGAGAACTAATGCGTCAGCGTGGTTGTTTTTCTAAATAATATGTACGGCGGGTCTTGCAAAGAGACCTGCCTTTTATACTATTAAGGGGGAAGTAGGATGTATGACTTTATAATTATTGGCGGAGGAATTGTGGGCCTTTCAACTGGAATGGCTTTAACGAAAAAATTCCCTCATGCGAAAATTGCAATCATTGAAAAAGAAAAGGAACTCGCACATCATCAAACTGGACATAATAGCGGTGTCATTCATTCCGGCATTTACTATAAACCAGGAAGTTATAAAGCGAAGTTTGCAAAAGAAGGAAACGCAGCGATGGTCCAATTTTGTGAAGAAAATGACATCGCTTATGACATGTGTGGAAAAGTAATTGTTGCAACAGAAAAAGAAGAACTTCCTCTTTTACATAACTTATATGAGAGAGGCTTACAAAACGACTTACATATCGCAAAAATAGATAAAGAAGAATTAGCCGAAATTGAACCGCATGTAAAAGGACTTGGCGCAATCCGTGTTCCTTCTTGCGGGATTGCTGATTATAAAGGAGTCAGTTATGTATTCGCTCGCCTCATTCAGGAAAGTGGCGGAGAAGTACATGTAGGAACAGCCGCAGAGCGTATTACGGAAAAGAAAGACGCCGTCACAATTGAAACAAGCAAAGGCACATTTAAAACGAAATTTCTCATTAACTGCGCCGGCTTACATAGCGATCGCATTGCGAAAAAGACAGGCATATTAACAGATATGAAAATCGTTCCGTTCCGCGGTGAGTATTACGAACTCGTCCCGGAAAAACGCCATCTCGTAAAACATTTAATATACCCAGTCCCAAACCCTGAATTCCCGTTTCTAGGCGTTCATTTTACAAGAATGATAAACGGAGACGTACACGCAGGGCCAAACGCAGTATTAAGCTTCAAGCGCGAAGGCTACACGAAAAAAGACTTCGACATAAAAGACTTCATGGAAACAATGACATACACAGGCTTCTGGAAAATGGCGATGCCAAATATGAAAGAAGGCATAAAAGAAATGGTGCGCTCATTCAGTAAACAATCATTCCTAAAAAGCTTACAGCGCTTAATACCAGAACTAACAGAAAAAGATATCGTCCCAACGCATGCAGGCGTAAGGGCACAAGCCATCTTATCAAACGGCAATATGGTGGATGACTTCTGCATTATCCCAGGCATAAACTCTCTGCATATTTGCAACGCACCATCTCCAGCTGCAACGGCTAGTATAAAGATTGGTGAGGAGATTGCGAAGCGGGTGCCGGATGTGGTGGGGGTTCGGGTTTAGTGGGTCCCCCGGGTGTCGGGGGATTTTTTTCGTTTCGTGGGGGCTGGTGTCTTCTCGTGTGTGTGTGTGTAAGTCCAGGTGTGGGATTGGTTGGTGGTTATTGGGTGTGAAATCGCGGAATTTGTCGGTAAGTCGATATGTTCGGAGTTGTGTTCGATATAATTGAATAATCGTCGATATATTTTCGGCGAGTGTGGGCTTAGTTGGAGACTCATGGTCGCCGACCTTCTACTGTATAAAAATATAGACAGTAGTGTATGCTTTTTTACACAATGTATACAAATTTATACCCTATGCGTTGGCATGATATTTGCAATAAAAATAGTATCAACATATAGGGGAGAGATAGAAATGAAGGTTAGTAAAGTGTACACGACAATTGATGCTCACGTAGCTGGGGAACCGCTTCGAATTATTACAGGCGGTGTGCCAGAAATAAAAGGAGCAACACAGCTAGAAAGACGCGCATATTGCATGGAGCATTTGGATCATCTTCGCGAAATTCTTATGTATGAACCGCGAGGACATCACGGTATGTACGGTTGTATCATTACTCCGCCTGCGAGTGATCACGCTGATTTTGGCGTATTATTTATGCACAATGAAGGTTGGAGTACGATGTGTGGTCATGGCATTATTGCTGTTATTACAGTCGGAATTGAAACAGGTATGTTTGAAGTGACAGGTGAGAAACAAAAGTTCATTATTGATAGCCCTGCTGGAGAAGTTATTGCGTACGCAACCTATAACGGGAGCGAAGTAGAGTCTGTATCATTTGAAAATGTTCCTTCATTTGTATACAAAAAAGACGTTCCTATTAAAATAGATGACTATGAATTTCAAGTAGATATCGCGTTTGGCGGAGCTTTTTATGCTGTAGTAGATAGTAAAGAATTTGGTTTGAAAGTCGATTTCAAAGACTTAGCTGCTATTCAAACGTGGGGCAGTAAAATTAAGCACTACATCGAGAGCAAAATGGAAGTAAAGCATCCACTTGAAGAAGGGTTAAAGGGAATATACGGCGTTATTTTCTCAGATGAACCGAAAGGAGAAGACGCAACTTTACGAAATGTAACAATCTTCGCTGATGGGCAAGTGGACCGTTCTCCTTGCGGTACAGGAACTTCCGCAAGAATCGCAACTCTTTTTGAAAAAGATGCTTTACAAAAGGGAGAAATTTTCGTCCACGAATGTATTACTGACGGGAAATTTGAGGGAGAAGTATTGTCGGTAACAGCGGTAGATACATATGAAGCTGTCGTTCCAAAAGTAACGGGGCATGCATTTATTACAGGATTTCATCAGTTCGTTGTAGACCCGAGAGATGATTTGAATCGAGGATTTTTGTTAGGATAAGAGGAGGAGGTGGAAAGATATGCTAGTCATAAGCGCGAACGAACAACGAAACTTAGTAAATATGAACGAAGTCATTGAATACGCGGCGCTTGCTTTAAAAGAATTTTCCGCAGAAAGAACAATTACGCCAATTCGCGGCTCATTGCCATTTGCGAACGAGAAAAATACGGCATTAATTATGCCTTCAGTAGCGGAAGGACTTAAGGCACTTGGCTTAAAAGTTGTAACAGTAGTCCCCGAGAACAAAAAGATAGGAAAGAAAACGATAAACGGAATTGTGATGCTATCAGACTTTCAAACGGGAGAACCGCTCGCACTTTTAGAAGGATCCTACTTAACGATGATTCGAACAGGGGCTCTATCAGGAGTAGCGACAAAACATTTAGCTCGTCATAACGCAAAAACTTTATGTATCATCGGGACAGGAGAACAGGCGAAGGGAATTGCTGAAGCTGTATTTGCGGTAAGAGATATCGAAAAAGTCATTTTATACAATCGAACAGAAGAAAAAGCGTATGCATTTGCGCAATATATACAAGAAAGATTCAATAAACCTGCTTATGTTCACACAAGTCCAAATGAAGCAATAAGCG
Organism: Bacillus sp. 3G2; assembly: GCF_044324725.1. Taxonomy (NCBI): domain Bacteria; kingdom Bacillati; phylum Bacillota; class Bacilli; order Caryophanales; family Bacillaceae; genus Bacillus; species Bacillus sp. 3G2. Next base: position 931,429 of record NZ_CP172246.1, read on the forward strand.
AAGCAGACATCATCGTCACAACTACGAATGCATCCACACCAGTCTTCTCAGAAAAACTACAAAAAGGCGTCCACATAAACGCCGTCGGCTCATTCAAACCGAACATGCAAGAACTACCATCCCACGCCATCGCGGGCGCAAATAAAGTAGTAGTTGAATCAAAAGAAGCAGCACTAGAAGAAACAGGTGACCTCCAAGTTCCGATACAAGAAGGTTTATTTGAAGCGAGTGACATCCACGCTGAACTTGGACAAATCATTAGTGGAGAAAAACCTGGTAGAGAGAGCGATGAAGAGATTACTATTTTTAAATCGGTTGGTTTGGCGGTAGTGGATATTATCGTTGCGAAGTATTTGTATGAGAAAGCGGTGGAGAGTGGGGTAGGGAATAGGATTGAGTTTTGAGAGGCTGCCTTTTGGTGGTCTTTTTTTGTTTATAATGCGCGTAGGCATCTTAAATGTGATGTATCATATATTCTGTTAAAATTAAACAAAAAATGCAGGTGAGAAACTTTGGATTTAGTTCGAAAATTAACTCATATTTATGGCTTAGGGCTTTGCTGTGGGTTGTGGAGTAAAGCTGAAGTAATTCAATGGTGTGATAAATTGATTGAAGCAAGTGAAAATCCGCCATATGAATTAATTGAGATATCCTTAATGTCTAAAGCAAAGATAGATGATATGGAAGGGAAGTTATTTGAGTTTAGTAGCACGGTTGATGAAGAATACACTGTTAAATTAATTCTTTCCGTCATTCATGAAAAACTAAAAGAACATGAACTGACGATTGAAGAATCAATTAAATGCACCACTAGACTTTTAGTCAACAGGGGGGTGCATTGGGAGGCGGAATACTTTGAATTGTATAATCTAGACGATAGCTATGACTTAGCTAAAGGTGGTGTTCATTTTGATTTAAGTCAAGTTATTCATACATATAGTGAAATGTTAAGTATTTATAGTAAGTATTTTAGTGGATTTGAAAAACTGTATTTTAAAGTAATGGGAAATGAGTGGAGATTTTAATATATATCAGTATTTGATTATCTTTGTTTGTCCCTTATTTTCCAATTGGAGAATAAGGGACAAATTTTTATGAAGGAGTAAATGCGGCTTTTTTACCACTCACGCCATTCTTCTGTTATGTCTTCTTCAGATTCTAAGCCAGCTATTCGTGCAGCTGCATCGATAAATTCATAGAGATCTTCTCTTTCCATTGTTTCGATAAACTGGTCATGTTCGATATTTAGTTCATTTATTTTAATAACTACCTCTTTAACAACTTGCATTACTTCGACTTCGGTTGGATTCTCGCCTAATTGTTGTAAATTGTTAATGTAAGTGTCAAGAACCGTATTTGTTGCACTTATATTTGCTTCAGTGAAAAATTCCCCATCTTCATCATACTCAACCCATGAGGTTGTTGGTTTGGCTTTTTTCAATTCATCAAATGTCATGATAACCTCCTAAATGTGTTTTTTGTCTTTAATTTCATTCTACAGTTTCGATCATATATAACAATCATTTTAGAGGGATTTTCTGTAAGTTGCTAGTTTTTTAACTCATTTATGAGGCTACTGATTCGTGGTCTTTTTATCGCAAGAATGCATGAATAGATTTTAAACTTTCTACCTTTGCGAAAAAGTTTGACAATACATACGGGTAGTGGTAATTTAAAACTTATAAGAAAACTCGGGATTAATTCCGAGTTTTCTTATGGGTATAACTAGTTCGAGGGGGCCGAAAGATGAAACGGAAATTATTTACATTACCATTTGTCCTACTATTAATTATTGCATTAGCGGCTTGTTCTGGGGAGAAAGATTCTTCGAAGCAAGCAGGCACTAGTAAATCAGGGACTCCGAAAGATGGAGGAATGTTAACGATTGGTGTTAGCGATAACCCAGATACGATGAATCCGCTTTATGCGAACGATCGTGTGTCATTAACGATACAGCAAGCTTTATATGCACCGCTGTATCATATGGAAGACGGTAAGAAGAAGTTTGTTCTTGCTGAAAGCTTTACGCCTTCAGAGGACCAATTAACATGGACTTTAAAACTAAAGGATAATTTGAAATGGCATGACGGTAAGAAGATTACATCAGACGATATTGCATTTACATTCCAATCTATTTTAGATGAGAAGCAAAATAGTTCAAGCCGTGAAAACTTTATTTTTAAAGGGAAGCCGCTTGAGGTGAAAAAAGTGGATGAGCTAACGACTCAATTCGTATTACCACAAGTAAGTGCATCTTTTGAAGGTGTGATGAATGATTTCTTCCCAATTCCGAAACATGTATTTGAAGGGGAAGCAGATTTAGCGAAGAGTCAGAGAAACTTACAGCCTGTAGGATCAGGTCCATTTAAGTTTAAAGAGTATAAATCAGATGAGTACGTTGCATTAGATCGATTTGATGATTATGTAGGTGGTAAAGCTAAATTAGACTCTATCGTATATCGCGTTGTAAAAGATCGTAATACAGCAAATGTTTCACTGCAAAATGGTCAAATCAACATGAAGATGATTGAGCCACAAGACTTTAAGAAATTAGATAGCACTGGGAACTTCTCAATGGTGACATTCCCTGAAGGTAGATTATTCTACTTATCTTATAACCAAAATACAGATCTTATGAAGAAAAAAGAAGTGCGCCAAGCAATCGCGCATGCGTTAGATAAGAAAGAAATGATTAACTCAGCATTCGTTTCTAGTCAATTTGCAGAACCGGCAAATTCAATCTTAACGCCGGACGCTATGTATTATGCAAAAGACATTAAAGATTATAAGTATGATAAGAAAGAAGCGAAAGATTTATTAGCGAAAGCTGGCGTGAAAGATAAAGAAAAAGTACGCGTTATGTATGTAACGAATAATAAAATTATGGAAAGCTTAGCACTTTATACACAACAAAAATTACAAGAAGTTGGCTTAGAAGTTGAATTGAATGCATTAGATGCTAGTGCAGCAAGTGAAAAAAGCTTAGATAAAGCGAATAAAGAATATGATATTACATTCGGTGGTTACATAATGGGACCTGAGCCAGATTCATATAAGAGCTTATTCTTAAGTAATGCTGAATACAATTATGCACGTTATAAAAACGCTGATTTCGATAAGTTATGGGAAGAAGCTGCAGTTGAAACAGATAAAACAAAACGTGCAGAGCTATACCATAAAATTCAAGAAACAGCTCGAGAAGACTTACCTTATCTACCAATCGCATATCCAAAAGCAGTTATCGCAGTAGATAAAAAGTTTGATGGATTGAAAGAAGCAAAAGCAATTCCTGTCACAATGTTTGAAGATTTATCTAAGATTTATGAAGTGAAATAAGAAACAAACAGTAAAGAAGCTGGTGGAAATCAGCTTCTTTATCAAGTTAAAGCCTAATTGATGTGGGCTAATGAAAGTTTCACTTTATCTTGAGGGGGGAAGTTTGTGTATAAAGTAATTGGGAAGAGGCTTTTAAATGCAATTCCGCTTTTATTTGTTATTTCTATTATTTCTTTTCTATTAATAAAACTAGCACCGGGGGATCCCGTTAGAAACTTTGTCACGCCAAATATGAGCCCAATTGATGTGGAGCGTATTCGCAAAAGTTTAGGACTAGATCAACCAATTTACGTGCAGTATCTTTTATGGTTAAAAAATATTTTAACAGGGAACTTTGGTTATTCACTTCAAAACCATCGTCCTGTTTTAGATCTTATTGTAGAAAGGTTACCTGCGACAATTGGGTTAATGGGATCATCTTTACTCGTCTCATTTGTAATCGCAATCCCGCTTGGACTATTAACAGGTGTGAAAAAGAATTCTATTTTTGATCGCGTTGTGAACTTTATCTCTTATGTGGGAATCTCAATGCCAGTCTTTTGGTTCGCTTTACTATTAATCTACTTATTCTCTTTAAAGTTGAACCTTCTTCCGAGTATGGGTATGCGTACAGTCGGTCAAGATTCCCTCTTGGATATTGTCCAGCACGGCATTTTGCCTTGTATGGTGCTTGCGTTCCAAAACATCTCTGTCTATATGAGATATATTCGCTCAAGTACAATTCAGCAATTAGAAGAAGACTATGTGCAAATTCAATATGCGTACGGTGCTTCGAAGAAAACAGTTTTATTTAATCACGTACTTCGAAACGTATTAATACCGATCATTACAATTTTCGGATTATCGATTCCAAGTCTAGTAGGCGGGGCGTTTATTACGGAAACAGTATTCTCATGGCCAGGACTTGGTTCACTTGGGGTAAATGCTATTTTTAGATTTGATTATCCGATTATCATGGCAATTACATTACTATCATCATTCATGTTAATTCTCGGTAACTTAATTGCTGATATTTTATATGGCGTAGTAGATCCGCGCATTCGAATGAGGGGGTGATTTGGAATGAATAATAGGAGATTTCAAACGATAAAACATAGCTTTACGAAAAATAAGTTTGTTGCAATGGGAGTTATTATACTTGCGGTTTTAACGGTTGCATCAATTTTCGCATTCGTATCACCGTACGATCCTAGCAAAATGTCGATTCCAGATCGCTTACAAGAACCGGGTATGAGTCATCCTTTCGGAACGGATGATTACGGAAGAGATTACTTAACGAGAGCGTTATATGGCGGACGAGTTTCACTTGCGGTTGGTTTCCTTGCAATGGTTGTTTCTATTACAATCGGTACCGCAGTTGGAACAATTAGCGGATATTTTGGCGGAAAGTTAGACAACTTTTTAATGCGAGTTGTTGAAGTGCTTATGTCAATTCCATCATTCTTCTTAATGTTACTATTAAATGCTTATTTAAAACCAGGAATTACAACGTTAGTTCTTATTATCGGATTACTAACATGGATGGACACCGCTCGTATCGTAAGGGCAGAAACGTTATCGGTAAAAGAGCGTGAGTACGTCTTATATGCAAAAGTGTCAGGACAAAAATCACTCATGATTATTGTAAGACATATCATTCCTAACATTTTATCAACCATTATTATCGCCGCGACATTAACAATTGCGACATCGATTTTAATGGAATCATCACTTAGCTTCTTAGGATTAGGTATTAGAGAACCAGATTCTTCTTGGGGCAGTATGCTAAACAATGCGCAAGGGTATATTGGCGAAGCTTGGTATTTAACACTCTTCCCAGGGTTCCTTATCCTTTTAACGGTACTTAGTTTTAACGTAATTGGTGAAGCATTGAAGAAAGCTTTCGCGCCAAAAGGAGCTGGAAATGAAAACTAAAGTGTTAAGTGAGAGGAGTGAGCAACGTGTCTGAAAAACTATTGGAAGTGAATAATTTAAAGACTTCTTTTTTCATAGAAAGCGGAGAAGTAGAAGCGGTTCGCGGCGTTACATTTCGTTTGAATAAAGGAGAAGTAGTTGGAATCGTTGGGGAGTCCGGAAGCGGAAAGAGTGTGATGGCGAAGTCTGTTATGTCTCTCGTTACATCACCAGGGAAAGTGAAAGAAGGGGAAATCCTTTTTCATAATGAAAATATCCTTTCTAAATCTGAAAAAGAATTACGTTCTATTAGAGGAAATCAAATTTCACTAATTTCCCAAGATCCAATGTCTGCGCTAAATCCAGTCGTGAAAATTGGAAAGCAAATGACGGAAGTAATTATACGCCATCAAAAAGTAAAAAAGAAAGAAGCAGAGCAGATCGCGGTCAACTTGTTAAAACAAGTCGGTCTTTCGTCGCCAGAAGAAAGGGTAAAACAATATCCGCATGAACTAAGCGGCGGTATGAAGCAGCGAGTTATGATCGCAATGGCGATGTCTTGTAACCCAGACCTTCTCATTGCGGACGAACCGACGACAGCGCTTGATGTAACGATACAAGCACAAATACTAGATTTAATGAAAAACTTAAAAAACGAAACGAACATGGCGTTACTTCTTATTACGCATGACTTAGGAATAGTCGCACAAAACTGTACACGCGTTATCGTTATGTATGGCGGACTTATTATGGAAGAAGGACCTGTACTTCATATTTTCCAATCGCCGAATCATCCATATACGAAAGGGTTATTAAACTCTCTGCCGAAAATATCGAACGGCGTAAAAGAAAGACTCGAGCCAATTCAAGGTGTAACGCCAAACTTATTAAATCCGCCACAAGGTTGCCCATTCGCAGAGCGTTGCCCGCATACGATGGACATTTGTGAAAAAGAACGTCCTCCATATTTTGAAATTGGAAACGAAAGACGTTCTATGTGCTGGTTAAATGATGGGGCGGTAGGTGAATCACATGCATGAAGAAAACTTAATTGAAGTTCGAAACTTAAAAAAATATTTTCCTATTAAAAAAGGACTATTCGGTAGAAAAACAGAGCAATTAAAAGCAGTCGATGACCTAAGCTTCACAATTAAAAAGGGTGAAACATTCGGATTAGTAGGAGAATCGGGCTGCGGAAAATCAACGACAGGAAGAAGCATCATTCGTTTACACGACGTGACTTCAGGGAACATCCTATTCGACGGAAAAGACATCGCAAGTTTAAAGGAAAGTGAACTAAAAGAGTATAGAAAAAGAATGCAAATCATTTTCCAAGATCCATACGCATCATTAAACCCAGCAATGAATGTATTCCAAATTATTAGCGAACCAATGAACATTCACGGATCTTACGAAAAAGAAGAACAAAAAGAAATCATTTTAGACCTTCTAAAAAAAGTAGGCCTAAAAGAAGAACACTTATATCGCTACCCGCACGAATTTAGCGGAGGCCAAAGACAGCGCATCAGCATCGCGCGCGCACTATCTGTAAAACCGGACTTTATCTTATGTGACGAACCAATCTCAGCACTCGACGTCTCAGTCCAAGCACAAGTCGTAAACATGCTGCAAGACATCCAAGAAGAAACAGGCGTCACATACTTATTTATCGCACATGACCTATCTATGGTAAGACACATATCAGACCGAATCGGAGTTATGTACCTAGGAAACATAGTAGAAATTGCCGACAGCGAAGACCTATACACAAAACCGGCACATCCATACACACAAGCACTACTCTCATCCATGCCAGAACCAGACCCAACAAACGCTGGCAAAGAAAGAATCATTCTACAGGGTGAAGTTCCAAGCCCACTCAACTCACCATCCGGTTGCAAATTCAGAACGCGCTGCAAATTCGCCACTGAAAAATGCGCACAGGAAGTACCGAAGATGGTCGAGATTGCGAAGGGGCATGAGGTGGCTTGTCATTTGTTTTAGAGTGGAAAGCATCGGGGGGACCTGGTGCTTTTTTGTGTTTTTTGTAAGGGACGTGGTGTTGGTTGCTAGTATTGTTGTGTTGACAGTGGGAATGGGACGATTTAAACTTTTTATATAGGAAATAAATAGAAAATATACTCGATGGAGGTTTTTTTTTGTCAAGAACAATATTGTATTATAATATATTCCTTACAAGAAATGGCGTAAAAACAACTGTACCTGTAGAAGAACTTATTGATGCTATATATCCATTAGAGGATATTGAGAAGTTTTGGAATCAGAAAAAATTATCTTTTCTGTACTTAGGTATTATTGATTTTGAACACCCTTTGAACCGATTTAACAGATGTATTTCGGTTGCGAAATATAGAGACGCGTATAAACCGTACACTGGTCGAATTGGAACAAATATTGCAAACCCAATTAATGATGATGTAATTGAATTTACAAATTGCTTTTTTATCGGACGATTTCGCCAAGTTGCTATAGAGTATAACCACATTGGAAGTCGCCCGAATGAAATAGTAAATTATCTTTCTTCATTTTTACCGAAAGAGCCACAAAATTATTGGGATGCAATACTTGAACCAGTTGAAACATCTTTTGGTTTAACTGATATTCGAAATTCAGATAAAATCTATAGTATTGAATTTTCTATTGATTGTTCAGTTGAAACAGATTATGAAACTGAAAGCTTTTTTGGAAGTTTTATTGATAAAACGAGACAAAGTCATATGGAATTTGGTGCAAATGTAGCAACGGTTCGGTTTGGTAACGGGAGAAAAAGGATTAATATTATGGAAGCGCAGAGCCTTGTTAGGCGATTAACAGACCTGAATTTTGATGATGAAATTTTTGCTGCAATTAAAGTAGAATACGATTCACCTATGACTGGTAGGAAAGAGAAAGTGGATTTGAAGAACCAAAATATTCTAAAGAGTATTATCCTGCAAGGGGATAACGCAACCGGTTATGAATATATTTTGGATCAAATGGATATTCAATACAATCTTGAGAATAGACCGGGTTCTAATGCGTATCTGCGTTTCGAAAATGATTTAGAATATGCAGAGCTTCCTACTGTCATTCCTCATGTTCTTCCGGTAATTGAAACAGAGGCTGGAGCATAATGCTTAGCATACAAACAAGGGATAAATTGTACCTTGTTTATGAAAAATACTTTAACAATTTAGTTGCTTTACTTATTTTTAGTATTTCTAATATTTTTTATTGGTTAAACCGCTTTGGAATCGGAAGTGGTGATACAGTAACAGGGTTTTTAGTAGAGGACATATTGGTGCCGCGAGAAGGAACTTTAGGAACAATTGCTGCTGTATTTATAGGTATTTATTTTACGGTTTTTTCTATCCTTGGCACACTTAAGGCAGAGTCAACATTAACGATGTTACCGAAAAAAAAGTTCTTTAAATTAGTTGTTTTTCTTAGAAATGCATTTTTATGTGCATTTTTATATTTGTTATTTTCTATTAGTTACGCATCATTATCAGAAAGTTTAACAGGTTATCCAAAGCACGTACTGTATTTGTTCTTAGTGGTATTGTTTTGCTATATGTTTCTCTCGGCATTAAAAGTTGGCGTAGCATTATTTATCGTTTTTAATAAAGACCTTCAGAGTTTACATACTTTAATTAATGAGGAGAAGCAGGAGAAAGAGAAACAAAAGGTTATTTTTAAAAAGATGGAGAAATATCTTGACGATCAGGATGAAGTGAGGGCTCGTGTAAAGGCTATTGATATGAATGAAATTGCAAGACGAAAAAACCCTCCGAAAAAATGATGTTAACCGTATAAAAAGTATCAATTATTACTAAATAGGATTATAACGGAACTCTATTCTCTTCCATGTACCACAAATGGTGCGGGCAACTTGGTGAGGATAGAGTTCATATGTATGGAAAGGCAGTGTTTCTTCCTACTATAAAAAGTCGTTTGGGGATTTCTGGAGAATGATATGTTTAAGTACATAATATATTATACAAAAATAATTTGAAGCTTGTATGCGAGTTTCTTTGATAAAGGCATATACATAATTTTCAGGTGAAAGTAAGCGATGTACTTTCCTTTGATATAAATAAGGATATTTAAATTTTTTCTTGATTATTTGCTTTATTTTTTAATAAGATATTTTAAAAATGTCTCTCGGTAAAATGATTCTTCTTAGCCAATAATTTTTTACAGAGAAGAATCGGTTAAGATAGGTCATTATATTCTTTATAATGCATTTTACCCCGCAGGAAATTTGGCAAATTGAGTTAGTCTTTGGTATAATCTATAAGCATAAAAGAATTGTTCTTTTCGATTGAGTTGGTTGTGAAGGCTTAATTATATCAAAAGGGACGATTCTTTTTTTATGTGAAAAATCATAGGTAGAAAAATATAAAAAGTACAATTGCGATGAGGTTATAGAATACATTTCATTTGCATACTATGATTGGTAATTTAGTGAAGAGAAATTAAGTGAACTAAAGGTTTAATTATAAATAGATGAATAAATATTCGTAATAAGAAGGAGAAGTACAATTGAAAGTTATTGATTTGTTTTGCGGTGCTGGAGGATTTTCAGAAGGATTTGAGAGGGCTGGTTTTGAAATAGTTAGAGCTTATGACATTTGGGCACCTGCAATTCTGACACATAATCAAAACCATGGGAATGGTAAGCAGATTGCTTTTAAAGGGGATATTTATGAAATATCCATGTTAGAGGATGAGGAATTTGAAAAGTGGATACCAGATACAGAAGTTATAATTGGTTCACCGCCATGTATAGCTTTTTCAAATTCGAATAAATCAGGAAAAGCGGATAAGACTGAGGGAATCAAGCTAATTGAGGCTTTTCTGCGGATTGTTGCAAGAAAGATGAGCAAGCCTAATAGTAAATTAAAATATTGGGTTATGGAAAATGTGGAAAACTCTTTAGGATTTGTAGAAGATGAGTATACAGCTAAGGAGTTAAGCTGGCCTGAATTAGGAGATTTCATATTAAAGGTTCCTCAAAAAAGAATATTTAATATGAAATATTTTGGGGTTCCTACAAATCGAAAGCGTTCTATATGTGGTTTGTATCCAGATTTACAAGAATTAAATGGAGAGAAGGATATAATTACTTTAGGAGAAGTTCAAAAAGCTTTAGGTAAACCAACTCCTCTAAGCTACACTAATTCTTCTGAAATAGTTAAAGATCCTATTTATGGAATTGAAATGCTTAGTAAAGAACTAACAGATCATCATTATGTTAAAGAAGTGCCTTATTTTGAATGGATAAAAGCCAAGCGCCAAAAACGCGATAAGGGCTATATGGGAAAAATGGCATTTCCTGAGAATAAAGATAAACCTGCGAGAACAATTATGGCCACCTTGTCGGGATCTTCTAGAGAATCCATGATATTTAATTTAGAAGGTTCTGAAGAAAGATACAGGTTCCCAACTATTCGAGAAGTAGCGACATTAATGTCGTTCCCTATCGATTTTCGATTTTACGGGGATAGTGATTCTGTAAAATATAGAATGATTGGCAATGCAGTAACTCCAAAATTTTCTTACGAAATAGCAAAGGTTATTCGTGGGAATTTAAATTACCAAATGTCTAACGATAGATTTTCAGTCCGAAAAAAATTTAATAAGGATATACTATTTACGAATTTAAATGGGACTGTTTTTGATTTAAAGAAAGAAAAACCAAAAAAGTTTGAATCGAAGTATAGTTATCATGTACCATATATTATAGAGAAATCTTACAGAGTTGGTTTAGAAAACCAATTTTCTGATGGGACTGTTCATTGGAAAACAAAAATTCATTATTCTCAGGGGAAAAATGCCAAAGTATATGAAGATATTTTCGTGAATTTATGTTTATATGAGCCAGAAGAAATATTAAAAATCACTAAATTTATAAAAGAATATATTAGAGAAGCTCACTCTTTCGACAATATCCAAGTCCAATATTGTAAAACTGTCGATGATAGAGATGGTATTGGACCGGATGAATTATTACAAGCTATTAAGGGCTTTATAGAATCAAATAATCAATTCGATAGATTTGTGTTTATCAAGGAAATAGGTAAAGAAATTTCTATGAAAATTGTTACATCATACTATCTGTTAGAAAATATTTTAAAGGGGATTGAAGATGGTAACTAAAACAAAGGCATTAAGTGAAGATTTAAGAATAGAGAAGCTAAATGAAATTAAAAAGAATGAACCAATTATGACCGGTGTTAAGCTATTTTATAAGGGGCAAGAAAGAATATTTAATGTTTACCAAATACCTTTGGAATATTTGGTTTATAATCCTTATAACGGAAGAATAGGTACGAAAGTAAAAACATTTGAAGTAACTTCTCATAAGTTAAATCCTGAAAATCAGAATGACATTTCTATTATCGAACAATTTTTGTGGGATTCAAAGCATGATAGAAACAAGAAAACTTTAAAAAGTCTTTTGAAAATCGGTCAGCAGGAATATGGAATTGTAACTAAAAATGGTTATATAATTGATGGGAATCGTAGAGCCTCTCTTTTAAATAAGATAAATAATAATAAAGAGGAATATAGTAAAAATTATGATGTAAGACCTTGCAGTTACTTTAATGCTATTATTCTTGATGATAATGTTGGTCAAAAGGAAATTCTTCAGCTTGAAACTATGTATCAAATGGGACGTGAGGAAAAGCTGGATTATAACGCTACTGAGAAATATTTGAAATGCCAACAGTTAAAAGAAGTGGGATATTCAATTGAAGATATAGCAGATATGATGGGCGAAGGAAGTTCTAAGAATATCCAGAAGTATTTGGATATATTAGAGTTAATGGATCAGTATCTAGATTACTATGGCTATAATAATATGTATGCAATGTTGGATAAACGAGAGGGACAGTTTGTAGATTTAAATAATTATGAAAAAGCATATAGAAATCGAAGTGGAAACGCAAAAACGAACTGGAATCCTCAAGATGATGATATTTCTGAAATGCTGCAAATTAGTTTTGATTACATCCGTGCACAATATGAGGGGAAAGAATTTAGAAATATAGCTAAAAATGGGAAGTCAACGGTTCCTCAAAGTTTTTTTGCTTCCCAAAAACTTTGGCAAGAATTTAGAGATAAACATTTTGAGAATGTTGAAACAATTATAGAAGATCCTATTGACGCGTTTTTATCAAGAGCGAATAATGATGAAGAAATAATTGATAGCTTAACTGAACGTGATGAAGAATGGACAAAGAAAGTTATTAATCCTATAAAAGAAAATTTAAAATACAGTAAAAGTAAGTTAGATAATATTCAAGAAGCTGACAAACCATTAACATTGTTAGAAAGAGCTAAAAATGCATTGTTAGAAATTGATGAACATCAGGAAAGTTTATATAGTGAAGATGTACTAGCAACAATTAAAGAAATAAATAATTTAGCTTATACCCTTTCTAAAACAGTTAAAAAACAGCTAAATCAGACGGTGTAAATAATATGGAAAATTTAAAAATTAATTCTCTTAAAGAAAGTTATTTATTATCGGGTGAAGATACTAAAAAGCTTAATAAACGTATCATATTCCATTTAAAAAGAGCTTTTGATGCAATTGAGACTGAAAAAGGTCTTGAAATCCCAAAAAATAATGAAAACGTTATTTCTGAATTGAATGATTATTTATCTAAAAAACAAATTAGTTTACTTTTAGATACAGAAGCAGATCATAAATTAGTTAATCTGTATAAAGAAGAAATGGATTTTAAAGATTTTTCAAATAAAGCAAAAGATATTTGGAATAGAAATGTAAATGAAGATGAATTTCGGAAATTCTGCGAATTATTAGAGGGGAGTTTGGAACGTACTTTATACCCATTGCAGTTGTTGGCCGCATATCACTTAGCTTTTTCTCAGAATGCTTGTAATTTTTCAGTTCCGGGAGCTGGTAAAACAAGCATAGTCTATGGGGCATATAGTTATTTAAATTCACTAGATATAACACATAAACAATTTGTAAATAAAGTACTTGTGATAGGACCACTAAGTTCCTTTGGCCCATGGGAAAATGAATTTAAAGATTGTTTTGGAAGAGCACCTGAAGTGAAGAGACTTTCAGGTGGGAACCTTTCAAGTGAATTAAGAAAAAGATATTTTTTTAGTAGAGATACTGCTGAATTAACTTTAATTTCATATCAAGGTATTATTAATCAAAAGAAAAATTTAGAATTCTTTTTAAAAAATAATGACGTAATGATTGTACTTGATGAAGCGCATAAAATAAAAAATACAGATGGAGGCAGTATAGCTGAAACTATACTAGAGTTGGCTCCGTTAGCTAAAGGTAGGGTAATTTTAACGGGAACGCCTGCTCCTAACGGATATAGGGACTTATATAATTTATTTAAATTTATTTGGCCTAATAAAGAATTAATAAATTATAGTTTAAATCAATTGGATGATATGACAGAGAATCCTCGAGACCCTAGAATACAGATGTTAATTGATGATATTTCTCCATATTTTGTGAGAATCAAAAAGAAAGATTTAGGTTTGCCTGATAAAGTGGAAAATCCACCTATTGTGGTACCCATGGATAGTACTCAAAAATTAATCTATGAGACCCTAGAACAAAAGACTATTAAGGATTTAGTTGATAATGACGTAGGTCTAGTAGATGAGTTTAAAAAAGCTAAAATCATTAGGCTAATGCAAGCAGCAAGTAACCCATACTTATTATTAAAGCCGATTCAAGAGGGAATTTCAGGTGTAGATTATTCTCCAAAAACATTTGATGAAGAATTAATTAATACCTTAATTAACTATGAGCGAACAAATTCAATTCCTCCTAAATTTGATGCTGCTTTAAAATTAATTCAAGATTTAATTAGAAGAGAGGAGAAGGTAATTGTTTGGGCTATTTATATAGATACTGTTGAAAGGTTTTCGGATTATCTTTTAGAAAACGGAATAGAATGTAAAATCTTGTATGGGAAAACTAAGGTAGAATCAGAAGGTTTAGATGAGGCTGTGGAAACTAGGGAGAAAATAATTAGGGATTTCCATAATGATGAATCTGAGTTCAAAGTCATCATTGCGAATCCTTTTGCTGTAGCAGAATCTATTTCTTTACATAAAGCTTGCCACAATGCAATTTATTTAGAACGAAACTTTGATGGGGCAAGATACGTTCAATCTAAAGATAGGATACATCGTTATGGATTAGGTATGAACACTATAACAAATTACTACTATCTAATAACCGAAAATTCGATTGATGAAGTGATAGATGGCAGGCTGATTGAAAAAGAAAATTTAATGATTCGTGTAACTGAAAACTCTGACATACCTTTATTCCAAATATTGGATGAAGAAATTGATAAAAGTGATATTAAGGCGTTGATTGAAAACTATGTTAGCAAAAATCGTTAACTGTCGGGCATATGCTGATGTGCATAAGTGTATAATGGTGCTAAATGTTTTAAAGTCAGAATATAGGTCTTTTCAAGAATTGCATACATATTTTTCAAATGACATAGTGATAAATATGAATTTGGAGGATACCTTAAGGTTATTTGAGGTGTTAGGATATCTTCTCATTATTGAAGAAAATGATATTAAGAAGTATAAGGTTATAGACACTGAGTATAGTCATAGCTTTATAATAAAAGATATTTTAAATTTATTAATTAAAAATAAGATGTGTGAATTACATAGGGTTGATTTTGATTTTTATATTAAAATCAATCAAGAGTTCTATGCACTTCGAAATTTATTATTACTCTCAGAATCTATAAGGAAGTCTCAAATAAAGAAATTTTATCGGATTGATGGTAGTTATTCAGATTACTTGCAAAAATTCTCGCGGAAAATTAGCAAGGAGCAACTCTTAAAGCAATTAGAAAAGCAAAATGAGCTAGGGGAGCAAGCTGAAAAGTATGTTTTAAAAATAGAACGTAGAAGATTTAATTTTTCACGTGAAATTAGGCATGTCGCGCTTGATGATAATAATATTGGATATGACATAATGTCTTTTATAGATGATAAAAGTGATGAGTATGATAAATTTATTGAGGTTAAATGTTATTCAGATTATGTAAATAGGTTTTTTATAAGCAGAAATGAAATAGAACAATCTAAGAAATTAGGACAGAATTATTTTTTGTATCTTGTTGAAGCCAAATTTGATTCTCCTCCGGTCGTTATTCAAGATCCTTACAAATTTATATTTAGTAACTCGGAAATAGCTTATGAAATTGAAAATATTAGTTATAATATTAATCAACTTATTGAAAAACATAACTGTTTTTCAATAAGTTGATGGTTAAAAGGAATCTTAGTGAATTTACTAAGGTTCTTTTATTATTTTAATAGTATTATCTCATTGTGTGAGAGGGGTGGATTCTATATTGAAGAGAAAGATTAAAACGAAGATAATTCTTTATAAAAGTAAGTGGTGTTCTTCTAAACTAGATATAAGATTTATAACTGTGTATAATAGATTCAAAAAATACATATATTCTCCCTTGCACCTCCCCCAACGTCACCCCCTAACCTAAAGAAGACAAATCAAAAAAGGGGGGGGACCAAACCACTCATGAAAACCACTACAAAAGAAAAAAGAAATACCATCATCATGCTATTACTTTCAGCCGTAATAGGAATCTTTTCACCACTACTCATGTACATTACACTGGCACGTAAAAATGAAGTGTACAAATACCATTGCCGAAAGGCCTTCAACTTTCACTTGTTAATTTTTCTTCTATTTAATATTAGTTCGCGTATTAGTGATGTTTTATTTTGGATCGTATTTGTTTTTGAGGTCGTTCAAGTGATCATTGTTGCGTGGAAAGTAATACGCGATGAACCATATCGTTATTTCATTCGAATTCCGTTATTTAAAGAAGATAAGTATGGAATGGAAGGAGAATAGGTGATGAAACAAGAAATGGAAATAAAGAGAAAGCGAATTTTTATTATGATTGCAGTGTTGTTTATTGCGATTTATATTGTTTTACGAAAAAGAAAGTATGAGTACTTTTATGATGGGATTAGTGAGTATGAAAATCGTTATAGAGGGAATGTTCCTTTTGTATTGCTTGTTGTAGGTTTGTTTCAATATTGTAGGCAGAATGAGATGAGTTTTTCTCATATGCTTCAGTATGTGAAAGAGAAGTTAGCGGAGTAGGTGATGGTATGGCGTGGATGATTAGTGAGTTTGCAAGTGTTGGGGATGTTACGGTGCGGACGCTTCGTTATTATGACAAGATTAATTTATTAAAGCCGAGCGATTATACGGAGGGCGGGCATCGGTTATATACGAAAGATGATTTGTATGTGCTGCAGCAAATTCAATCGTTTAAGCATCTCGGCTTTTCGCTTGGGGAAATTCAAAATATTATATTGCAGCGTGATATAGAGACGGAAGAATTTTTAAGACAAATATATTTTCAAAGAGAATTACTTTTGGCGGAGCAAGAAAGAATTGCAAAGGTACTTTCGCATATGGATGAGATGACGAAGAAGTTTCAAAAGGAAGAACGAGTGGATGTTGCTTTGTTTTCTTCTTTTCTGCAAACTTTTATATGGGAGAAAGAAAATAAAGAATGGTTAGAGGAACACTTTTCAAATGAGTGTGTTCAAGCATTTTATAATAATAAGGAATTAAAAGAAAAGTTTGATCGGCGATTTATGGATGTGATAGGGAAGATGAAAAAGTATAAGGAAGAAGAGAAGGATCCGAGTCATCATGACGTTCAAGTTAGCTTGAAAGAATTTTTCAATGTAATAGAAGAGGTAACGAACTATCTTGATACACCTCAAAGTGATATAGAGGATATAATCCAAAAATCAAACCTCCCGCTATCCGAATTCCCAACGCTCTTCACAACCGAAGAAGAAAACTATATAAAAGAAGCAATGCAGCAGTTTAACCCCTAGTTAAACTGCTTTTCCATTATAATAGAAGAAAAACCAAACGGAGGGAAAACCCCATGCCAACCTACAACAAACTAATCAGAAACAAAATTCCACAAATAATACAATCCAACGGAAAAACACCCACAACAAGAATCCTACCCGAAGACGAATACATAAAAGAAATCTGCAAGAAAACACAAGAAGAACTAACCGAATACCTCGAAGCAACAACGAAAGAACATAAACTAGAAGAACTATCCGACCTACTAGAACTAATAAACGCCCTATCCGAACACGAAGGCACAACCCTAGAAGAAATCAACAACATCCGAAAAAAGAAAGCAGAAGAACGAGGTGGCTTTTCAGATCGAGTGTTTCTAATCGAAGTAACCGATAACTAGCCCCTCCTAAGCCCCTTACAAGCCCCTACCAAGTAATAAATCACTAAGAAAAAACACAACAAAACAAAAACACCAACAAACACCGTAGTAGGAGTCGAAAAAAATTTTGAAATAACACGCCAAAAACCCGGCCATCCTCCCATATATATTATGAAGAGGTTTTCACTTTTGAACGGAGACGGGAGGAATTAGGATGGCGGTGTATCGTACTGTGCAGGTGAATTTTTGGCAGGATGATTTTGTTTTGGATTTGACGCCGGAGGAGCGGTATTTTTATGTTTATTTGTTAACTTGTTCGAAGACGACGCAGTGTGGGATTTTTCCTTTTCCGAAGCGGTTAGCTGAGATGGAGACGGGTTATAATCGGGAGACTGTTGATAAGCTTGTGCAGCGCTTCATTGATTATGGGAAGATTCTTTATGATGCGGAGACACGGGAGTTATTCGTTTTAAATTGGCTTCGTTATAATCCGGTGACGAATACGAATGTGGAGAAGTGTGTGCTTCGAGAGCTTAAGGGTGTGAAGAATAAGGAGTTTGTACATATGTTTCTTCAGAAGTGCGTAGAGGAGGAGCTGAATGTTCCTATGCTTTTAGCGCATTTCGGTATGCCGAGTGATTTGGCTGTGGATGATGTAGAGCCGGTTTGTGAGGAGACAGAGGAAGAAGAGGTTGTAGAGGAAGAAACGGGAAGTCGCGTGTTTTCTTTTTATGAGCAACATTTTGGTAGTTTGTCTCCGCATACGGTGGAGGAACTGAGTGCGTGGATGGAAGATTTGTCAGAGGAGCTTGTGCTGAAGGCTCTTCAAATTGCGTTTGAGAATAATAAGCGGACGGTTGCTTATGTGAAGGGGATTTTGAGAGGTTGGCACGGGAAAGGATTTACGAAAGTATGTGAGGTTGAGGCGGATACGACGAGCTTTAGGAAGAAGGAGACGTCTGTTAGTACGGGGGAGACGGAGGAGTTTTTGGCGAGGTGTGAGGAGTGGGAGAAGAATGCGCCGTCTGAGGAAGAGTTGCAGCGCTTTTTAGCGGAGCGCGGGTGGCGGCCATGAGTATTCAAAATGTAGAGGCGGAAAAGACGGTGTTAGGTTCTCTACTAATTGATGGAGAGCTTATTAAGGAGTGCCGTTTGACGGAGCAGTATTTTTCCCTATCAGTGCACAAGTCTATATTTCGGTTAATGCGAAAAATGGAAGAAGAGGGGCAACCGATTGATCTTGTGACGTTCATTTCTAGGGTAGATCCGAAGTTTTTAGAGGGGGTCGGGGGAATGGAGTATTTTATAGGGTTAATGGATGGTGTGCCTACAACTGCCAACTTCTCTTATTATGAGGGGCTTGTTCGAGGTGCCTGGAAAATGTATCAGGCGGGTGTTCTCGGGCACAAGATGGGAGAGCGTCTTATTGCGGAGAAGAATGAGAAAATTATTGGTGAGACAATTACGGCACTTTGTGAGTTAGAGGAAAAGGACTGTGTATGTGAGTTTGATTTGAAGGATGCGCTAGTTGATTTATATGAAGAGCTTCATCAAGATGCGAAAGAGATTACGGGTATTGAGACTGGTTATACATCGCTAAATAAAATGACGTGCGGATTGCAGGAAGGAGATTTCGTCGTTCTTGGTGCGCGTCCTTCTATGGGGAAGACTGCGTTTGCGCTAAATGTTGGACTGCGTGCGGCGAAGTCTGGAGCGGCGGTTGGATTGTTTTCGTTGGAGATGAGTAGTAAGCAATTGTTAAAAAGAATGGCGTCTTGCGTAGGGGAAGTATCAGGAGGCAGACTAAAAAATCCGAAGCACCGTTTTGCGATGGAAGACTGGGAAAGGGTGAGTAAGGCGTTTGCGGAGATTGGTGAGTTGCCACTTGAGATTTATGACAATGCAGGCGTTATGGTGCAAGATATTTGGGTGCAAACTCGTAAGTTAAAGAGGAAGCACGGTGATAAGAAGCTTTTAGTTATTGTAGATTACTTGCAGCTTATTACGGGCGATCCGAAGCATAAGGGCAATCGATTTCAGGAAATTAGTGAGATTTCGCGTAAGCTTAAGTTATTAGCGCGTGAATTAAATGTTTGTGTAGTAGCGTTGTCGCAATTATCTCGTTCTGTAGAGTCACGTCAAGATAAGCGACCTCTTTTATCTGACCTAAGAGAGACAGGACAAATTGAGCAAGATGCGGATGTTATTATGCTTATGTATCGCGAAGATTATTACGATAAGGAAACGATGCAGAAAGAGATGACGGAGATTCATGTGGCGAAGCATCGGAATGGGCCTGTGGGGAGTTTTAAGCTGAGGTTTTTGAAGGAGTTTGGGCGGTTTGTGGAGATGGGGAATTAAGTGTTGGGAAAATAGTCAATTTGTAATAAAGTTTGATCAAATGTCCTATATTGATAGGCAGGTTTTTTACCTTTCCAGCAAGCGGGTTATTTGTTGAATAGTTCAATACCTATTATTTTGTTGCGGTGAATATACTGGAGGGTATGTTAAGACTTTCATTAGGATAGGAGTGAATAAGTAATTATGAAAAAAGCGATACGCGTCCTTATTTCTGGTGCGAGCATTACCGGTCCGGCACTCGCTTACTGGCTTCATCGTTATGGCTTCGACGTGACTGTAGTAGAACGCGCACCTGCATTGCGCTCTGGTGGATATGGGGTTGATATTCGTGGTGTAGCTGTTACGGTGCTTGGACAGATGGGTATACTCGATCAAGTCCGTGCAGCTGATACAAACATGACCGGTGTGTACTTCGTGAACAGCAAAGGTGATGTTGAAGGTCAATTAAGTGAAGCGGGTTTCGCGAACCAGCATGGTGTGGACATCGAAATCATGCGTGATGATTTGAGTAATATTTTGTACGATTTAACTAAGGATACAATTAAGTACATTTGGAGTGAGTCAATTACTGCTATACATGAAACTGAAGATGGTGTAGAAGTCCAATTTATTCATGAAAAGCCACAGACGTTTGATCTGGTTATCGGTGCGGACGGGCTGCATTCTAATGTGAGGTCCCTGACTTTTGGTGATGAAGCACAGTTTAAACGTACACTTGGTTGTTATATTTCGATTTTCACCCTCGAGAATTACCTCAACCTTGACCACCGCGTAATGCTTTATACAATGCCAGGCAAAACTGTGGGTATGTATAGCGCTCGTGGTAATACAGAGGCAAAAGGTATGTTCCTGTTCCAATCGGAGGCACTGGAGTACGACCGCTATGATGAAGAATCTCAAAGAAAACTTGTAGAAAATGCATTTGTAGGCCATACAGAAGACTGGGAAACTTCACACATACTTAAAACTATGAAAGAGGCGGATGACTTTTATTTTGATGAGATTTGTCAAATTCACATGCCAACATGGTCAAAAGGTCGAATTACATTGGTAGGTGATGCGGCATATGGTCCATCACCTCTATCAGGGCAAGGTACTAGTCTAGCGCTTGTCGGAGCTTATGTATTAGCAGGCGAACTAAAAAATGCGCGTGGTGATCATTCCCGTGCCTATGTTGCTTATGAGCAAGAGATGAGAAAGTTTGTTGAGAAGAATCAAAAAATAGGGAAACTAGCTGCTGGGAGCATGGTTGAAAAATCGAGCTTTAAAATCTTTCTGCGCAATTTCATGTTACGAGTACCAATCCTTATGGTCGTACAGTTTAAGATAATCTCGAAAATGGTAGCGAAAGCCGCTAACGGGATCGAGCTAAAAGACTATTGATATGAATATGTAAGAAAAGAGCTTTGTCTCCATGATTTATATTACCGCACAAGATTGATTGTAATAACTGTTTCTAGTTAAAAGACTGAAAAATCAATAAAAATAAATGAAAAAATTATTGGATAGGGGGAAGTTTATGGGGGATTACTCGAATAAGTCAGATGAAGAGCTAGAACGGTTATATTACGAAGGGAATACACGTGCAAGTCGAGAGGCAGAAAATAATTTATATGACAGAGGGTATACATTAGATCCTGATAGCGATACATGGGATGTAGGATTGAAACAAAACGATACTCATTCAGTAGGGATTCCAATACCTACTGGACAATGGACATTTTTTTTAGTTTTAGCTATTTTAATAGCCGGTTTAATAGCTTTTTTCATCGGTGGATTTCTTGTTATTGCGTATGCGGTTGAATATGCTACATATATTTATATAGGCTTTGTTATATCATTTATACTCATGTATGTAACGAAAGGTAGTTCTAGATTTATGAATTTTTTATTCTATTTAGGGTGTTTAGCTCTAGCCACTAGGTTA
This sequence comes from Bacillus sp. 3G2, assembly GCF_044324725.1. Lineage (NCBI taxonomy): Bacteria > Bacillati > Bacillota > Bacilli > Caryophanales > Bacillaceae > Bacillus > Bacillus sp. 3G2. The sequence goes on from NZ_CP172246.1 coordinate 953,236, forward strand.
TTTACTAATGTTATTGAACTGTTTGAAAATGTAGATTATGTCACTTTTATAATGAGAGATACTGATGGATTAGGGGTTATTATTAAATACGGAATTATATATATTATATACGCAGCTATTATCCCCTTATTGTTAATGAAGGTAATAACGGCAATTGTAAGAAAAACAAAATTAAAATCTAATAATAACAATTCTACATTAAATGTTTGAAAAAGAGGTGTCACATAGAGTTATAAGGTGACACCTCTTTTATTTGATCTAAGAGAAACAGGACAAATTGAGCAAGATGCGGATGTCATTATGCTTATGTATCGCGAAGATTATTACGATAAGGAAACGAAGCAGAAAGAGATGACGGAGATTCATGTGGCAAAGCATCAGAATGGACCTGTGGGGAGTTTTAAGTTGAGATTTTTGAAAGAGTTTGGGCAGTTTGTGGAGGAGAAATAGTGAAAAGATTTGGGTATCACTTTGCATATAAAATAAAGCATAAGTTTTCCATTGAATTCACTTATGCTTTATTTTTTGAATATGTTTGTTATTTCCCCATAAAGAAAGCTCTTCTCTCTGCAGTAATCCATTGCTCCAAATCGTCTTGGCTACGTCGGACAAGTCGGTTCACTAACACATCATGCCATACATAATCCTCTAATAGGTATATATGAACTGGATCATCTGTATAAAAAGCAACATTACGCTCTTCAAGTGATGGTCCATAAATCATCTCTTTAGAATCTATGGATAAAATAAACCAATGTTCTGTAGAACGGGTTTCTGTATAGGGTGTGATACGATGGGCTTCTAAATTTTTAATTGGATTTTCAACATGCAGGGTAATACCTTGTACTGTGACTTTATCAGCTACCTCAGCTAGATCCTCTTTTAACGCTTCATACATTTCATCCCACATCGAGATGACAATACGTTGTTCTGCTTTTTTTATTAATGTCTGACAGTAGCTAATGATTGTTTGATTGTCTTTTAAAGTAATTACTCGATTATCCGTTTTTTCCTCAGAAGTTTCTAGTTTTTTTAATGAATCACTTATTCCTTCGTAAGTAGACTGCCATTCTGATTGCGCCTTCTGTAAAAAGATTTCAACAGGTAGAGGTGAATAGCGGGTAGTGTCATTTATTTCTTCCTTCATGACAATTCCTTTTTCTACAAGGTTACTTAAAATCTCATAAATTCGCGCTCTTGGGACACCTGAGTCCTTACTCACTTGGTAGGCTGTGACAGGCCCCTGTTTAACAAGAGATACATAAGATTTAGCTTCATATTCATTAAAACCCATTTTTTTAAGCTGTTGCACTATGTAGTCCACTTTTTTCGTCCTCCGATGTTTGCTTTTATCCCGCTTTAACGGGCAGTAAGATCCCACCTCAAAATTCGGCGGAAGCAAAGAAGTTAGGTGGGGGATCTACTGCCCGTAAAAGCCCGATTGGTGAGGGCTGATAATCAGTGGGGATGAACAAACCCCCCCCACTGATTAAAGTTTCACTTTATATTTTAACGTTACAATAACTCTTTACATTTAGCAAATTCATAGTTACTATTACGATAGTGACTAAAGGGGAGGCTACTAATATGGATTTTTATTTAGACCCATCTGTATTAATGATTTTGATTGTTTTTGGGTTTGTGGCTGCATTTATTGATTCAGTTGTAGGTGGTGGCGGACTCATCGCCTTACCAGCTTTATTATTTACAGGATTGAATCCAGCAAGTGCAGTAGCCACAAATAAGCTAGCATCGACGATGGGAAGTGCAACTAGTAATATTGTGTTTTATCGTTCTGGTAATCTTGATTTGAAATCGGCGTTTAAATTAGTTCCACTCACTTTCATAGGTTCCATAATAGGGGCATGGACCGTTCATTTAATGAACCCAGAAGTACTGAAGCCATTGATGCTGATTATGCTTGGTGTGGTCGCTATTTATACGATATTCAAAAAGGATTGGGGTAGTATTTCCACTCATAAGAAATTGTCTGGTCGACACGTCATTATTTTTACTTTTTTTGTTTTTACTATTGGTTTTTATGATGGATTTCTAGGTCCTGGCACAGGTTCGTTTTTAATGTTTTCTCTTTTATTTATTGGGTATGATTTTTTAAAAGCAGCAGGTAATGCGAAGCTTCTTAATTTAGGAAGTAATGTTGGTGCGTTGTTGATGTTTATGTATGTAGGGCAAGTGAACTATGCGTATGGTTTTATAATGGGAATTGCTCAAATTGCTGGAGGGGTTGTTGGCTCCAAGTTTGCTATAAAAAAAGGAAGCGGGTATGTTCGTGCTCTTTTCATTACAGTAACTTGTTTATTGTTAGCGAAAAATTTGTATGACTATGTGCAGTAAGTAATGTAGAAAAGGTTAACTATGCAGGCTACATAAATATAATAATTCCTTGTAACATATTTTAGATGCTACCTTATTCGAAGGTAGCATCTAAAAAATTAAGGTAAGAGGGTGAAAATAATACAAACGAATATTTTCGGGGTATGTTTATGTACTTTAGCGAAATAACTATTCCATATTTTTCTTGTAATTAGGCCGCAATACACTCTTAAAATCCACCTCAGCAATCAATACACTCACTAATATAAGTGTCGCGCCTAAGTATCCTTTCCCAGTAAGTGTTTCACCTGTGAAAACGAAAGCGAAGCCTGCGGAAAAGACAGGTTCTAATGAGAAGATAAGCCCTGTATGTGTAGGCGTCGTATATTGCTGGGCGATAACTTGCACGATGAAAGCGACTGCGGTGCAAAATATGCTTAAGGCTAAGATGATGAGCCATGAGTTGGTTGTGCTAGGAAGCTTTGGTGTTTCGATAATGAATGAAAAAATAAGGCTAAATAGGCCGACGAAACCGAGTTGCACTACTCCAAGTGCAATGGAGTTCACATGTTTTGTTACGCTGCCAGTAATGATGACGTGAATGGCATAAAATAAGGCAGATAGTATGCAAAATATATCGCCGTTACCGATCTTGAATTCGCTCGTTAATGTTAATAAGCCGATTCCTATTATCGTTAAAAAGATTCCTACTACCACTTTCTTTTCCGGAATGTGTTTTAAAAATATAGCTGATAATATCGGAATGAAAATGACTGTGAGACATAGTAAGAAACCAGCATTAGAAACACTCGTATACTTTGTGCCGAAAGTCGCGAAAATGTAAACGATAAATAAGACAGAAGCGAGTATAAATGCATATTTTACAGTTTTAAAATCAATTTTGAATAAATGTTTGTAAAATATTAAACCTGATAAAAGAAAGGCGATAATAAATCGTAATGCGATTAAGTTGTATTCTTCTATGCCTTCGAGTCCAACCTTTGTAAGTAAGATGGATGCACCCCAAAAGAATGTAACTAGTAGTAGCCCTAAATCCGCTTTTAATTGTAGTTTCATTTCTATTCCCTCGTTATGTATAAATTTTATAATCCCATACCCCTATCCCCATTTTATATTTTAATATTAATTCTGAATATTTGTAACTTAAATTTATCGACGGTTTTTTCTCCATAATGAAGAAGCTATTTAAAAATTCCTATCTAACAACATCCGAAGCTGCTTTGCAACAACTTCGGCCAGATGAACATGTATCAGGTCAGCGTATGAACAAAGTGGATGATGCGAGTTAAGAAGGTGGGGTATTCCCGTTCAGTTGTTGAAAGTTCGGATTTGAAGAAGGGTGGTATGTGAGTTGCTAAAGTGAATAAAAATAATGAAACAAGGACCCAATTTCTCTATTTTTTATGGAGAAATTGTTTTTTTTCGTTTTGAAATCATTATGAGAAATTTCTTATATATTTCTCATATATTCATCATGCTTCCTTCATTTTCTTCTCACGTCTACGTTTTACAATCGTATGTATCAAAGGTAAAGGGAGGTCATACATTTTTTACTTATTTCAAAACGAAGGATAGATGGTGGTGAACGGATGAAAAAGAATAAACGTAAAAAATTGCGTTGGTTAAAATGGGTTTTGATCCTCCCGTTACTTCTGGGATTACTACTGTTTGGATTACATAGTATGAAGTTTGAAAGGTGGGATCATGAGAAACATAAGCAAGCAGCATATACTGTTTCTCACGATAAAGAAAGAGAAGCTTTCGTTACGCAAAAAGAGAAATTTAATAACTTTGAGCGAGATCAGCATCATGAAAAACACCATGAAAAAGAGTTTGAAGGTGTATTCTTTATACCATTCCTGTTAGCGTTTGGATTTGTTCTTTTCGGTTGGTACATGCTTCGTAAGTCTGAAGGGAATATGGTTAAAAAGTGGACAGGCATATTGCTCCTAGTTATTGGTGTATTACCAGTTCTTCCGTTGCTTGCATGTGTTGCGATAATTGGTTGGACATATAAAAAATTAAAAGAAAAAAGGTTGGCAACTCATATAGATGTATACAGCGATTTTCAAGTGCACCAACAAGTGGATATTTTAGATCAATGGGAACGAAGTATTCGTAAGGAGGAGAAGTAATAATGGGTATTTTAAAACGTATTAAAAATATTGTAGTGGCGGATATGCATCAAACGTTAGATAAGATAGAAAATCCGATTAGTATGTTAAAGCAATATCTTCGCGAGACAGAACAGCAAATTACGAAGGCGGAAAAAGCACTTTCGCATCAATATTATTTAGAAAAAAAATATGAAGCATTAATTTCAGAAACGACTGCTCTTATTGCGAAGAGAACGCGCCAAGCGGAACTTGCTGTATCACGCGAAGAAGATCATATGGCGCAGTTAGCCCTGCAAGAAAAAATTGTGAATGAGAAAAAAGCGGAGTTATACCGCCAGCAGTACGAAATAACAAAAGAGCAAACAGCGACGCTTTATGAACAAATTGACAAACTGCAAAAGAAATATGGAGAATTGCAATATAAAGAACTCGTTCTTGTTTCAAGGTTAAATGCGGCGCAAGCGATAAAAGAAAGCAACAGAGCAATTGATTCGTTCCATACAGAAAGTACAGCGAAAGGTTTTGCACGTATTGAATCTTACGTACAGAAACTAGAAGCAGAAACAGCTGCTAGCAACTACTTTTACAATATGAAGTCCCCGAATCAACAAGAAGTGTTAGATCAAAATTTACAAGAAGAAGTGCAGCGGGAGTTAGGGAAGTTGAAAGAGAATAAATAGTATGCAAAAAGCCCATTTCATATGGGCTTTTTTTATCGATAAAATTATTCTTTTCCAAACTGAAAAATATCCCGGTTAATAAGTTGGTGGAGATACTTATCCATTTCAGCAGCAGAAACGCTTCTTTCATTTTTAAACCACCATGCGCTTAATGAGGTGATTGCCCCTGAATAAAATTCAATGATTAAATCATTTGGCATCGTATGGTTTTTACAAAGTTGATTTAACGCTTCTATTTCTTGTTTTCTCGTTTCGTGACTTAAATACTGTGTCCGGTTAATAAATTGTTCATCAGACATTTGCGTCTCTAATATTTTACCGATTTCTTCATGGTGTAGGAATTGTTCCATTACTTGAAATGGTTTACTTAATCGATCCGAAACCGGTATTTCACCAATCATCTTGCTGTATCGTTTAAATCCAAAGGCTAATAAAGCATCTTTATCTTCAAAGTGTTTATAAAAGGTTGTTCGGTGTACCATCGCGCGGTCACATATTTGGTTAATCGTGATGGTACTATATTTCTGTTTTGATTGCGTCATTAATTCAAATAAGGAATCCCACAATAATTTATGTGTACGTCTAATACGTAAATCAATTTGTTTTTCATTATCATTCATCTACAATTCTCCTTTTTTGTAGATTAAATATACAGTGGCTGAAAATTGATTCTCCCTTTTTAATCTACATATGTATATTATATTACATGTGTTCCGGTGTATTTAAAGTTTTTTAAGTAAGAAACAGGAGGAGAATTTGTAAATGAATATGACAACTAAGAGCCCTGCAAGTGGCAAAGTTGATACTTCTAATATGAAACATACCCCAATTTTAATTGCATTACTTTTAGGGGCAATGGTTGCGTTATTAAACGAAACGTTGCTTGGTAATGCGTTAACGGTATTAATGAAAGAATTTGATGTAACAGCTTCAACGATTCAATGGCTTTCTACAGCTTACATGTTAGTAGTTGGGGTTTTAGTCCCAATTACAGCGTTACTTCAGCAATGGCTCACAACGAGACAAATGTTTTTGATCGCTATGGTAACATTTTTAGTCGGTACATTAATTGCAGGATTCGCACCGACATTTTCCATTTTATTAGTCGGCCGTATCGTCCAAGCTGTAGCGACGGGATTAATTACACCGTTATTAATGAATACGATTTTAATTATTTGTCCGCCTGAAAAACGTGGTGCCACAATGGGATTAATCGCACTTGTAATGATGGCAGCTCCAGCAATTGGTCCTACATTATCTGGAGTAATCGTAGACTCACTCAATTGGCGCTGGTTATTCTATATTGTTATTCCGATCGTGATCATTTCAATTTTGATTGGAATGAAGTACATTCAAAATGTTTCAGAGTTAACAAGGCCAAAAGTAGATTATCCATCTATCCTTTTATCGACATTAGGGTTTGGCGGACTTGTGTATAGCTTTAGTGCATCGGGTGATTTAGGATGGTCTGATGCGAAAGTGTATGGCACTTTACTTGTTGGGCTTATCTCATTATGTATTTTTGTAATTCGACAATTGAAAATTGAGAATCCAATTTTAGAATTACGCGCATTTAAATTTCCGATGTTTACATTATCAGTTGGATTAATTGTCATTGTGATGATGTCGTTATTTTCAACAATGACTTTATTACCGATGTTCCTGCAAACAGTTTTACTCGTGACAGCTTTTAAATCAGGAATTATCATGCTTCCGGGAAGTGTTATTAGCGCCATAATGGGACCAATCGCAGGTAAACTATTTGATAAATTTAGTCCCAAAGTTATTATCGTTCCCGGTATTGTGTTAGTAGGGATAGCAATGTTCTTATTTAAAGGCATTACTCCTGATACATCAATGGTACAAATTATTGTCATGCATAGCGTATTAATGGTTGGACTCATGTTTGTCATGACGGCACAAACATACGGTTTAAATCAATTAACACCAGATTTATATCCGCACGGAACAGCACTGTTTAGTACGTTGCAACAAGTAGCTGGCGCAATTGGAACAGCTATCTTTATTTCGAAAATGTCTTCAGGAACAACTAGCTATATGGAAAGCTCCGCAAATCCAATGGATCCAGTAGAGAAGTTAAACGGTTTAACTTCAGGATTCCAAGGTGCATTTACATTGGGGTTAGTCTTTATCATTGTTGCTTTTATCGTATCGTTGTTTTTAAAAGAAGAGAAAGAGGGAGTAAAGGCAGCGAGGGTTTTACAGAACGAGAATTAAGGTTTATCCCGCTTTAATGGACAGTAAGACCCCCACCTCAAAATGCAGCGAAAGCAAAGAAGTTAGGTGGGGGTCGGGCTGCCCATAAAAGTCCGATTGGTGAGGGCTAATAATCAAAGGGGGATGAAGAAAACCCCCGCTGATTAAAGTTTCACTTTATATAAAAAAGACATCTTTACGATTAAAGATGTCTTTTTTATATTTCTTTCGCAATAATAGTTCAAACAGCCGAGGAAAATGTGGTGTATGTATTGTCTGTTTTTTAGTATGAATAACTATTGGGAATAACGATGTAAAGCTTTACTAATGACTAAAAGGCCGATAATGAGGGATAGTATTCTCATTATAAATTCTGCAACTAATAAGTTGCCCATAGCTGTCGATCCATCATACGTCAACCCTATGATGATAATGGGCGTGATCATGATTATAATTCCAATTACTATTTGAAGAAGTAAATTCACGTTTTTACTCAAGATAATCACCTCCAAAAAATAGTATAATACAAAATATGGAATTTTTTATTGTACATTTATTATACTGTATCGAGTTAAGGTTATGGTAATGTTTCTAAAATAAAAAGGAGGTGTCACATGGTCAAAAGATGACTCGTGAGACAGCTCCTTTTAAGTAGTAGTAATATCGATCTGGGGGTCACCGATGTAGTGGAAAGGGTAACATGTTGTTAATGTTGGTTTATCTTTTTCTACAATGACAGTTCGATCTTCTGCGTCTGTTATCCAATGTTTGTTAATCTTACATTTCTTCCGTAACATCATACTTTAGCAACTGTTCCTGATCATAAAACCTCTCAAAAATAAGCCCCATTACATAAAAGAATATTAAACCGAAACCAATATGAATGAGTGTAAAAGTAGCTCCAAATGAAGAGAATTCATACACGAGAATCGGCAATTTCGCAGTTGTCCAAACACCTAAGAAAAATACGATGTACCGAATGCTGGCGCCTTTTTGTAATAGGAGTGCTGCAATTGGGAAGGCAACGTAGAGAGGACCAGCTGCAATGCCGCCTAATAATAGAGAGAATAAGATTCCGTATACGCCGGAATTTTCGCCCATATATTTCATGAGCGTTTCTTTCTTCACCCATTGATCAAGTAATCCTACAAATAGTAGGACAGGGGGAAGGAGAAACAACATATCTAAAATACTATTTCCTGTTAATTGTAATGCGCTCCATCCTAAAGATTGATTTATAAAAGTTAATACAATGAGCCCCAGTAGTAAAATGAAAAAGAAGCGATATCTCTTTAGTTCTTTCATACCATCACCATCCAAATGATATAGGAGAATAGGAGAGACATGAGTAATGCAGATGCATTACGTGCGTAAGCAAAGCTTCGTCCGAATATCTTTTGTTCCATCGGTAATGTTGTAAGCCCTACTGACATGAGTGTAGACATAAGTGCCGCAACTTGAGGAAGGCCTGCGCCGTGTTGGACTAACGTATTGCCAAGAGGAAATACGACGAAGCTTGGAATAAGTGCAACGGATCCGAGTATCGCTGAATAAACAATGCCGAGAAATCCAGATTGCTCCCCAATGATGGAAGAGATGAAAGATGGCGTTAATATAGAAAGCGATAAGCCAACGAAGAGCATGATGGAGAGCATCGCAGGTAGAAGATTGCGAAACATTTTCCACGACTTCATTAGAGCTCTTTTCGTTTTATTGCGGTCCTTCATAAAAGAAATCCCCGTAAGAATAATGGCTAAAGTATAAAGAATCACGCCGTTAATCATGGTCGGAATCCTTTAAGTCCTTATATTTGCCCAGGAAAAAGGATAAGTTCTTCATTTTTTCTTCAATATCCATTTGGAAATCTGCCAATTGTTCTTTTCCAGCAGGGGTAATTTTGTACATCTTTCTCGGTTTGTCTTGATGATCTGTACTTACGTAAGATTCAATTGCACCTTCGTTTTCTAATTTCTTTAGCGTACGATATAAAATGGCGCTATCGATTGGATTAACTGGAAGTTCTTCCTCGCACTTTTGCAATAATTGCCCGCCATAGTTATCACCTTCTGCCAAAAATAACAAAAGAAATGCACCTGTATGTCTTCCTGTATGTTTCATGGATATACCTCCTTGAATGAATTAGAATTAATACTGTTAATGACAGTATACTGTTGTTAACAGTATATGGTGCATGAAATGCTATGTCAATTTTAAAATGTGCGAATGCGAAGGGGCTGTACATCTAAAAACATAAAAAAAAGACACTCTCAAGAGTGCCTCTTATTAGCAGCCGAATCCGCCGCCCCAACAGCTAGCTCCTACGATGATTAATAAAATAAATAGTACAACAAGTAAAGCGAATCCGCCGCCGAAACCGCAGCCTCCACCACAACTACCGCCATAGCCCATATTAACTCCTCCTTCCATAAAGACCATTAATTAATGGATTTAATGTACTTTATGTCTTTACGGATAAACTTGAGCAGGTCCTTTTGAAAAATAAAAGATGCTTAGATTTTATGAGAATTGACGACCTTATTTTTGTCACGGGTATTATGCTGATGACATATTGTATTTTATTCTGTGTATTGGGGGAAGGAGGATCTTTATGGCCAATTCTGAAATGATTTTACGATTACTTACGGATTTAAAGATTGAACAGCAAGCTTTAAAAGAACAGCTGGAAAAAATGCAAACAGCTGTGACTATTCTTGAAGAAAAATTAGTGATTGTGGAAGAAAAACCAGCGACTATTGAAGAAAAACCAATGAATATTGAAGAAAAATCAGCTGCTGCAAAGCAAAGAGCTCATTCTGGACGCCCAACATCTTTTCGTGCTTGGAGAGCATCTTCGCAAAAAAATTCATAAAAGTATAAGAAAAGAAGACATCGATTACGATGTCTTCTTTTGCTTGTACAATCCAAATGAAGTTAAGAAGATATATCCATATTGCTTTAAAAATAAGAAGAAAATAACGATTGTCGACTCCTGTTTTAGTATAGCATGTAATAATAAAGAATTTTATGTAATGTTGCATATATATATAGATTATATGATGTTAACCTTATATATTTTAGTTGTCTGTTATTTGTTTTAATTCATTTACTTATATTATTTTTTGAGCGCCCCATTGATGGGGCCTTTTTTTATAATTGTTTTAAAGCGGAAACCCCTGAAGCATAATGAGGGGTTTCATAACTAGGTAAATGATTATTGGTGCTTAATGAGATGAAGTTCAGGATATTGCGCCTGAATTTCTTCTAAATGGATTACTATTTATTTTTAAGCCGTTCCCCATAAATGATAAACCATACCGAAAACAAAAAATGCTAGTCCTACAAACAGAACGATTAAAGCAAACATTCCATTTTTATTATGTTCCATACAATTAGCTCCTTTTTCATTTATTTACATACAAAAAAAGCCTTTAGTCGTAATTAAGGCTAAAGGTTCCATTTCTCATACTTTTTAGTTTTTAAAGGAAAGGCACCTTAGGGTGTCTTTTTTTATGTGATAGCAGCTATCAAGCTAAGAGTTCACCTTAAAATAAAAATATTACTATATCCTTTTATTAAATAATTACAAATGTAAGAATATTAATGTATACTTATTCGGGTGCAAATTATAATACATATTTCAAAAGGAGAATAGCTTTGAGAAACACGATCAATGAATCTATTTCATTAGAAAATCAAGACATTATTTGTAAACTTATGGAGGGATTTTTTTGGGAAAAGAACAGCTTAGAGAAGTATTAACAAAAGGTAAACAACTAGCAGGAGAATATGAAGAATTAAATAGGCAATATAATAGGGTAAAAAGACCTATTCTTTTAAGTGGAGCCCTACTAGTAATCATTTTAATTATGTTAGAAATAATTGTTGTATCAATAAAAAAAATTATGCCTATGACTCTTATATTAAAAGACCTTTTTATAACTAATCCAGGTCAATGGCCTATGCTGATAGGAATTAACGTAATCATAGTATTAATTCTTTTGTTCTTTCCAATTATTAGACAAGTCACTAATATTTATGTTTATTTCATAGGCAAGTGCTTTTTAATAAATAAACAAAAAGGACTAAAAAAAGAAATATCACATACGTTGGATCAATTTATTCATTCTACACAATTACCTCAATTATTTTGCGAAACTAAAATAATTGATAAATTTATTGGGTATTTAGATATATATCAAGCTGATAGTCTAAAGGAATGTGTAAAGCTTTATAAAGAAGAGGAAAGACATGAACAAATATTGGAAGGAATAGGAGATCTAAAAAAAGAAATATCTGCCGTCGGCGACAAAGTATCTGATGTTAGTGAGAGAATATAAATAATCTTTTAAAAAAAGTGAGGGAGACTTCCCTTTTTTTGCAAAAATAAAGTAAACGAGAATATGGCGCATATATTTCTAACGGAATCATATCTAATGCTGCTAAACGATTTGGAATTACAGCTGAAGAGGCTGGATATGTTTATGAAAAACTACACGTAATGAAATATAAGTTATGGACATGTTCTATAGATAGAGATAGCGCCAGGGAAATGTGGACTTACAACGCTAAGCCCTGTGTCTTGACGCTAACTGCTAATTAACTTTTAATAAATTATATTGAAAAAGTTTTTTGGTTCATTTTTCCACTATAGTGGTTTATAATGAATTGTACTTTTAATATATTGTATATATTAATAAAAGAAATTTAAAAAAGGAGAGTTACAAACGTATGAAAAAAGCTTTATGGATCCCATTATTGGTCATCTTAGTTCTAGCACTAGGATTCGGAGCTAATTACTTCTTAGGAAGTGGGAAAGTGAATAATATTATTGAGAGAGCAGATTCCTTAATGGAAAAACAAGATTACAAGAAGGCTAGTGATTTATATGCAGAAGCTAGTGAGTTAAAACAAGATAAGAAAACAGATGATTTAAAAACTCTGTCTAAAGAGATGGATCGTTTACATGATATGAAAAAAACAGAAACACCGAAGATTACACTAGAGCAAGTTAATAAAATAAAAGAGCTACCTAAACATCAATTTGAAAAACAAATTACAAAATCTCTATTAAGTGTTGAAAAAGAGACAGAAGAACTCCAATCTCAATTGCAAGAAAACGAAAAGAATATGGAGTTGGTTGAAGAAATTCTTAAAAATAAAGAATTGAGTAATGTTGATGAAGTAACGAAAGATGGTCTTATGAAGTTCAATATTGATCATCCATTAATTAAAGAGCAAGAAAAGAAGTGGTCAGAATTCGTTACAAAGGCTAAAGAAGAAGCAAAATCTTTTGCAAAAGACAAAGAAGAGAAAAAGAAGTTAGCTGAACAGAAAAAACGAGAAGAACAAAAGAAAAGAGAAGAGCAGCAGAAGCAACTTGCTGAAAAACAAAAGCAAGAAGAGAAACAAAAACAAGAGTCAGTGAAAACAGAAGCTTCTAATGTAGAAGAGAAAAAGAATAATGAAAATGTGAATAATGAAGCTACTACTCTAAAAGTACCTAATTTCCAGACTGGATTGTCTATTGTAAATTCATTCTTAAAAGCTCAAGGCCATCCAGGGACTGCGGTATATGTAGAAGAATTTGAAACTGAAGATCAATACGGATATAAAGTAACAGATTGGTCTAAGAATGAAACAGTTTTCTATGGAGTAAATAAGAAAACAGGTGCTTTACAAAAAATAGAATAGATATGTAGATTTTAACAAAAAGAAAGTGTTTTTTTCACTTTCCTTTTTTATGTGTAGAATTTTCAAAATAGATTATACAGATAGAAAAGTGAAGGGAATTAAAAAGGCTGAGAACATTCGAGGAGTACAAGAAGCTCTTGGTGATTCATCAATGAATACGAAGAACATGAATGAATAGATGAAGTATTTCAGTAAAATAAGAAGATAGGTTATAAAGACATGTTTTCTTATAGGAGTAGTACCAACAAATCGCTTAGCATTGTAAATCTGTCTTTTCATCATTCTACTCCACAAAGAAAAGACACCCATATAAGAGTGTCTTTTCCGATAGTTTGTTTAGTCTTAGCAGAAGCAAGAAGCTCCAACGATGATTAATAAAATGAATAACACAACTAATAATGCAAATCCTCCAGCAAAACCGCAGCCTCCGCCGCAACTACCACCAAATCCCATAATAGTTCCTCCTTTAATAAGAGGGGAAAACAAAGGGTCACTCGTGTTTTTTTAACGGATTCCATTTACTTTATGTTTTGACGTATAAACGTGAGCAGGTCCTTTTGAAAATAAAAAAAGACACCTTAAGGTGCCTTTATATAATTAATATTCGCTAGCGTAAAATTCTTTTATTAGTTTTATTTCATTTGTATCCGGGTCAAACTTAAATATTTTAATTCGATTAGATTCGTCTTTATAAGCAAATGTATTATCGCCAACTTGGGTCATATTGCTAATGTTTAAGCTAGAATCACTATCATGATCAGTGATTTCCACAGTTTTCTCACGATCCCAAAATGCAATGACAATGATTAAGATAATAAGGCATACACGTATGTTACGTAGTTCTCTTGCTAGAGGATGCTCCATATGATAGTCTCCTTTTTCATTTGATAGATTTTGTTTATAAAAGAGATAATTCTTATGAAAATAAATAAAAAAGACACTTCAAAGTGTCTTTTTTATTTGAGTTATGCGCATTGCTTAATAAGACGCTAGTTCCTCCGTATGAATATGAGTAACTATGTAGGGTGATTTCATTATAACATTTTAACCATTATTGGGTCTATATGGAATTTTATTGATAATTATGTTTAATTATTCAGAATGATACATGTAGTGAAAAATATATATTACCTATAGTAATTGTAAAATATAATGATGTATATAACTAGTCTTGTAATGAACTTTACTATATTTAAGATTGAAATAGAAATGAAAAAGCATAAAGAAGGAGCTGTAGCATATGGGCGCTTGGGGAACTGGATTATTTGATGATGACACGACTTGTGATGTGAAAGAGCAGTTTATTGAATATATAGAAGAAGGTAGCAGCGCGGAAGAAGCAACTAAGCTCATTTTAGAAGAGTATGTAGATGAGTTTGATATGGAGGAAGAGTTAGAGGTAATGTCTTTAGTATATATTGGTCTTGCGGCAATACAATTGGAGAAAGGTTGTCTTCAAGAAGAAGTTCGCAGTAATGCGATTGCATTAATTGGACGTGGGGCTGACCTTGAGCTTTGGGAAGAAGCTGATGCGGAAGATTATGAAGAGAGAAAGAAAGTTTTAGATGAATTTAAGCAACAGTTGATAAATAGATAGTATTGTTCTTTGTAAAAAAATATTCAATAATTTATCATTGCAACCGCTTACTTTTTGTGTATAATGAAGGTAAGTTAATAAGTAAAAGGATTGTTACTGTTCGGCAGGCAAAACCTAAATTGATCTAGAGGCTACGGGTGTAGTGTGGCTTTTGGAATCAGTTTAGGTTTTTTTATTACCTTTTGTGACTTTAAGAAGAAGAAGGCGGAACAATATGAGAATCCATAAAATCTTAAATAACAATGTTGTTTGTACGATGAAGGATACTGAGACAGAAGTTGTACTGATGGGCAGAGGTTTGGGATTTCAGAAAAAAGTAGGCGATGCGATTGATGAATCTAAGATAGAAAAGACCTTTGTGCTAGAAACAAGAGAATTATCAGAGAAACTTGCTAGGTTGCTAACTGAAATTCCTGTAGAAAATTTAGAGATTACAGAGAGAATTATTCAGTTTGCTAAGACAGCTTTGCCGGGGACTTTAAGTGATTATATTTATCTTACATTAACAGATCACTTAAGTTTCGCCTTAACTCGGCATAAAGAAGGAATGGATCTTAAAAATACTTTGCTTTGGGAGATTAAGAGGTTCTATCAGAAAGAGTTTGAAATTGGTCTACAAGCTTTGAACATAATTGAAGAAGAGACTGGGCTTAGACTTTCTGAAGATGAAGCAGGGTCAATTGCCTTGCATTTCGTTAATGCGCAGCAAGGCGAGCCGGCGATGCAACAAACGGTAGCGATGACGAAAATCGTCCAAGATATTTTAAATGTTGTAAAGTACCACTATAAGATGAACTTAGATGAAAATTCATTTAATTATAGTCGGTTTGTAACGCATTTACGATATTTCGCGCAGCGTTTAATGCAGAAGGAATTGAACTCGGCCGATGATGATTTTTTATACGAGCAAGTGAAAAGTAAGTATGAAGAGGCATATTGTTGTACAGAAAAAATTGAAGCATACTTACGAAAAGCACATAATAGTCATCTTTCAAAAGATGAAAAGGTGTACTTGACGTTGCACATTCATCGTGTAACGAAACGCAACGAATTATGTAATTGAATAAACGGGATTGTTACTGTTTGGCAGGCAAAACCTAAATTGACTTGTAATGGAGTGATTCGTATGTATCACACCGTTATGGTTAGTTTAGGTTTTTTCTTTTATAAAAATGATAAATGGGATGATTGTAGGGAGGGAAATTACTATGAAGTATGAAAAATTAGCAAAAGATATACTGAAGAATGTTGGCGGGAGAGAAAATATAAGTAGCATTGTACATTGTGTCACTCGTTTACGATTTCAGTTGAAAGATGAGGGGAAAGCAAATACAGAATTACTGAAAAGTATGGAAGACATTGTGACTGTTATGAAAAGCGGCGGACAATATCAAGTTGTAATTGGTAACCATGTATCCGACGTATATAAAGCAGTTATTGCTGTTGGAGGGTTTCAAGAAACAGAGGAAGAAAGTGCGGGTGAGAAGAAAAAGAGTAGTCTTATAGATATTCTTTCTAGCATTTTCACTCCTATTTTAGGAGTGTTAGCTGCAACTGGGATGATTAAAGGACTTAATGCATTATTTGTAGCGTTAGGCTGGTTAAGTACGAAGTCAGGAACGTATCAAATATTAAATGCAGTTGGCGATTCGTTATTTTATTTCTTCCCAATCTTCTTAGGATATACAGCAAGTAAGAAATTCGGGGGATCACCATTCATCGGTATGGCAATTGGAGGAGCGTTAGTTTATCCGGCTTTATCCGGTTTAAAAGCAAGTGAGCCATTATATACGTTATTTGCAGGGACGATGTTTGAATCACCAATTCATATTACGTTTTTAGGCATACCAGTTATTTTAATGAACTATGCATCATCTGTTATTCCAATTATTCTCGCTGCTTATTTTGGAGCGAAAGTAGAACAGTCTTTAAAGAAAGTGATTCCGGATGTTGTGAAAACATTTGTACTACCATTCTTAACGTTACTAATCGTTGTACCAGTTACATTTCTCGTTATTGGCCCAATTGCGACGTGGGCAGGACAATTTTTAGGACAGGCGACGCTTTGGGTTTATCATGCAAGCCCATTAGTAGCGGGTGCTTTACTCGGTGCTTTCTGGCAAGTACTTGTCATATTTGGCCTTCATTGGGGCGTTGTTCCGATTGGCTATAACAATTTAGCAGTAAACGGTGTTGATCCGATACTAGCGCTTATATTTGCCGCTTCATTTGCTCAAATTGGTGCTGTGCTTGGCGTTTGGATGAAAACGAAAGATAAAAAATTAAAAACACTTAGCATTCCAGCTTTTATTTCAGGGATTTTCGGCGTTACAGAGCCGGCGATATATGGGATTACACTTCCTCTTAAAAAGCCGTTTATTATGAGCTGTATCGCTGGAGGAATTGGCGGCGCAATACTTGGCGTATTTGGTACACAAGCTTATATGACAGGCGGACTTGGTATATTTACGCTTCCGACATTTATTAGTCCGAAAGATGGAATTACAGCTGGATTTTGGGGCGCAATTGTTTCAATGGTTGTTTCTTTAGTAGTAGGTTTTATTTTGACTTACTTATTTGGTTTTACGAAAAAGCAAATATCTACAGAAACAGCTGAAACAATTGATAAAATTGCTGCATCAAACGATGATGAAGTAATCTTTAGTCCTTTCCATGGCGTCGTTATGCCGCTTCAAAATATTGACGATGCTGCATTTGCATCAGGTGCGCTAGGTGAAGGAGTTGCGATTGAGCCTTCAGAAGGAAAGTTGTTTTCACCAGTTTCAGGTACGGTTTCTGCGCTGTTCCCGACGAATCATGCGGTAGGAATTACGGCGGATTCAGGTGCTGAAATTTTAATCCATATTGGGATGGATACTGTGAAATTAAATGGCGAATTTTTCTTTTCTCATATTGAACAAGGAGCGAGAGTAGAAAAAGGACAATTACTTATTGAGTTTAATATAGCTGAAATTCAAAAGGCGGGTTACATTGTGACAACACCAGTTGTTGTTACAAATTATGATAAATATAGCATCAAAAAAACGGAAATAGAAAAGATTCAAGCAGGAGATTGCTTACTAAAGTTAGGAGTTAAATAGTAGTTACATTTCATACAGGTTCAAACGAAGAAAGGTATTCTTTAAAACTTACAATAGCTTTCTTCGTTCATTCTTATATAAAGGAGTTTTTCTATATGTCTAAAGTTAATTTTCCAAAAGGATTTTTATGGGGTGGAGCAACTGCAGCCAATCAAGTTGAAGGCGCATATGTAGAAGATGGAAAAGGATTAACGACGGTTGATCTATTACCAACTGGTGAGAACCGTTGGGATATTATGAAAGGAAATATTCATTCCTTTACACCTGTAGAAGGAGAGTTTTACCCGTCACACGAAGCGATTGATTTTTATCATCGTTATAAAGAAGATATTGCACTCTTTGCAGAAATGGGATTTAAAGCGTTACGTGTATCGATTGCGTGGACGCGTATTTTCCCAAGTGGTGAAGATGAAAAGCCAAATGAGGCAGGATTACAGTTTTATGATAATTTGTTTGATGAACTGTTAAAGCACGGTATTGAACCAGTCGTTACGATGGCTCACTTCGATGTACCTGTTCATTTAGTAGAAAAGTATGGAAGCTGGAGAAGTAGAAAGCTTGTAAACTTCTTCGAGACGTACGCAAAAACGATCTTTAATAGATATAAAGATAAAGTGAAATATTGGATGACGTTTAATGAAATTAATATGCTTTTACATTTACCTTTCATGGGAGCAGGTTTAGCGTTTAAAGAAGGTGATAATAAAAAACAAATTCAATATCAAGCAGCGCATCACCAACTTGTCGCAAGTGCGTTAGCTGTAAAAGCGTGTCATGAAATTATTCCAGATGCAAAAATCGGTTGTATGCTTGCTGCTGGTGCGACGTACCCGTACACATGTAATCCAGACGACGTTCTTCGTGCGATGGAACAAGACCGTGAATCATTCTTCTTCATTGATGTACAAGCAAGAGGAGCATATCCTGGATACGCAAAACGCTTCTTTAAAGACAATAATGTAACAATTGAAATGGAAAAAGAAGACGAGGAAATTTTAAAAGAGCATACGGTTGATTACATTGGCTTTAGCTACTATTCAAGCCGAGCAACAAGTACAGATCCAGAAGTGTTAAAAAGCATAACGAGCGGGAATGTATTCGGTTCTGTTGAAAACCCATACCTTGAAAAATCAGAGTGGGGATGGACAATTGATCCGAAAGGCTTCCGTATTACAGCGAACCAACTGTACGATCGTTACCAAAAACCTTTATTTGTTGTTGAAAATGGTCTCGGTGCAATCGATCAATTAAATGGTGAAGAAGAAGTGAATGATGAATACCGTATTGATTACTTACAAAAACATATGATTGAAATGTCGGAAGCAATCCAAGATGGAGTAGACATTATCGGATATACAAGCTGGGGCCCAATTGACCTTGTAAGTGCTTCTACTGGAGAAATGAAAAAACGTTACGGATATATATACGTTGATAAAGATAATGAAGGAAAAGGTTCATTAAAAAGATCGAAGAAGAAAAGCTTCGATTGGTATAAAGAAGTAATTAAGACGAATGGTGAGAGTTTGGGGTTTTGAGTATGAAAGGGAGACATCTTAATTGATGTCTTCTTTTTTTCCTTGTGAATGCTGGAGCGATATTTCCCTTTACACGAACATAAAGGTATAATATAGTTTAGTTAAGTGAACTAAACTATTAAAACGAAATAACAGCATGGAGGAAGAAAGCTATGACTAAATCGTATAAAGAAGTAATTAATGAAATGAATCGAGCCTACACGGAACTCTACATTTTACTATTTCAAGATTTAAAGGATGAGTTCGGTCTTACTGGGCAGCAAGAGAGCATGTTATTTCATATTCATTTAAATGAAAACACGACAGCAAATAACATTGCGACTACTTTTAATATAACGAAAAGTGCTGTGAGCCAAGTTTTATCGAAATTGGAAAAGCAACAGATGATTTCAAAACAAGTGAATCCTAACAATAAAAGGGAGTATTTCCTTACGCTCGGCCCAAACGGTAGTAAATATATGGAGCGATTGTCTGAGTTAGATGATGAATTAATCGAGAAATATTTCTCGAAAATTGATATCGAAGCTTTGCAGCAAATGACTGATACGTTAACGAAAATAAATAAAGTGATATTAGAAGAAAAGCAGAAGGATCTTGAGTCTAATGAGTAAGAAGCAATTAGTAGAAAGGAGCAGATGCGTGTGATGAGTTACATACCAAATATGATTACGATAGCAAATTTTGTGTGTGGGCTTTTGGCTATTCACGCTGTTTTCGTTCACGATATGTACGGTGCAGTGATGTTCATTATTACAGGTATGGTATTTGATCTGTTTGATGGTATGGTCGCTCGGAAACTTGATGCTGTTTCGGAAATAGGCGGAGAACTAGACTCATTTGCGGATTTAGTGACCTTCGGTGTGGCACCATCTATTCTTGCATATAGTGTTGCTTTAAAAGATTTGCAGTCTGTCGGGATGATATGTGCGCTCGCATATAGTATTTGCGGAATGCTGCGGCTTGCGAGATTTAATACACAACAAAGCAAACTCCCGACATTCATCGGAATGCCTATTCCGTTTGCGGCAATGTGTCTTCTCATTTTATGTCTCTTAAATAACCCGGTTTCCGTGGCATTTGGCACATGCGTACTCGCTTATTTAATGGTGAGCAAAATCAAATTCCCCCATTTTAAAAAAGATATATCGGAAAGCTTGAAGTCCGAAAGATGGGATTAATAGGAAAGATAAGGAGCATAACATGATTCGTATGGCATTAAGATCATTTAACATACAAATATATTGTTTGCTAGGCGTGATGTTGTTGGGATGGTTGGTGACACCTTTTTCAGCACAGTTTGTAGGGATAAGCATCGGCCTTTTAGTGAGTATGTACTGCGCCTGGATTTTAGGAAGGCGTATCGAAAAATTCGGAGATAGCATCGTAAAAAAAGAAAAAGCACCAATGCTAGGCATGATGAATCGGTTTGCAGCGGCAATACTCGGCGCGATTATTATGTATGAAATTGAACACCGTGAGTACATGTGGACATTTGCAGCTGGAATTATGGGTGGGTATTTCTTAATTATTATTAATTTGGGGTATTACAGTATGAGGGATGAGAAGAAATAAAGTGCTGTGTAAATAACTAATTTGGATGTAAAAACCTTCCTTTATTACAAAGAAACGACACCCATATAAGAGTGTCGTTTCCAATAGTTTTTTAGCAGAAGCAAGAAGCTCCAACAATGATTAATAAAATAAACAATACAACTAGTAAAGCAAAGCCGCCGCCACAACCACTACTACAACTACCACCAAATCCCATAATAGTTCCTCCTTTAATAAGAGGGGAAAACAAGGGGTCACTCATGTATTTTAATGGATTCAACTTACTTTATGTTTTTTACGCAATGATTGAGCAGGTCCTTTTGAAAATAAAGAAAAGACACCCTAAGGTGCCTTCCTCCGACTTGAACCATCTTAATTTTAATAATATTGGACTCCTGTCCGAATATTATTTTACCATGTTAAGTTGTTTTGTGAAATGTCCCATATCGATAATTGCAATAAACGTTTTAGTTTTGGAATTATGTATCTGTCTAAACGTTGAAATTAAAAAAGGAACGATATACTTGAGGGTTTTTAGGAGTGATTATAATCGTACCATTAAAAAGAACCCCATAAATGATAAACCATTCCACTAACAAAAAACACTAATCCTAAAAACAAAACAATTAAAGCAAGTACTCCATTTTGATTATGCTCCATAAAATTAGCTCCTTTTAGAATTATTTTATATACAAAAAAGCCTTTAGTCGTAATTATGGCTAAAGGCTTTGAGCATTATACTTTTTAGTTAATAAAATCTTATAAGAAGAATGTATAATATTTTTTATCGAATTTGGAACTGAAAATGTACTAGCTTGATAATGAAGCCTGGCTATTAGAATTGAAAAATTTTAGTTTTATTATAATTAATAGAAATGAGAGTAGTGTGAATATAAAGCCGCTCCAAATAAGCTGGTGAATACCTAAGTTTGAAATGAACCAGCCCCCAATAGTTGTTCCTAAAGTAATTCCGAGATTTGAGAACGAAACGAATAGACTGTTACCAAATTCAGGTGCTTCTTTAGCTTCACTTATTAACCATGTTTGACCAACAATTAATCCACCAGCATGTACGATTCCCCAAATGAATACTATAAAAATCATTGGAACAAGGTAGGAACCTAAATAATAAACCAATATGTAAACAATAGAATATAGAATAGGGAATGATATTACAGTGTTTATTATGCTTTTTTGCAGGAGACCACCAAATAAATGATTACCTAAAATCATGACTATACCAAATATGAATAGCATGATACTGATGAGAGATCCATTCATGGAAGTTACTTTTGCAAGGTACTCAGCGAAGTAGCTGTATACGGAAAACATGGCTGCAAAAAGGAATGTGACGGTTAAAATATTTAACCATAATCCTGGTTTGCCGAGTATACGAATTTGTTTGCCGAAAGACATTTTTTCTTTAACAGGCATAGAAGGAAGTAGGAGTAGTATTCCAATGAATGCAAGAGTGTTAACGAATGCTCCAAATAAGAAAGCCATTTCGAGTGAAAATTGGTCTGCAAGGTAAGAGGTTAGTGGTACACCTAAAGCAAAGCCAACGGTAATTCCCATGAAAACTTTTGTAACTGCTTGACCGCTCTTTTCTGGAGGGACAAGTTTAGCAGCTGTTACAAGAGCGATTGAAAAGAAGAGTGGATGAAGCGCAGCCGGTAAAATACGAAAAATAAGCATGATTTCAAATTGTGTTGTATAAGCGTAGATTAAATTTGAAATAACAAATATGAAAATTGCTGTTAATAAAATTATTTTGCGATTCATACTAGAGACGAGCAGAATTAAAAACGGACCAGAAATAGCAACAACTAGTGCAAATATACTTACTAAAAATCCAGCTTGTGTAGTTGAAATTCCGAATTTTTCAGTGATTTGTGGTAATACGCCGACAATACCCATCTCGGTAGTAATAATTCCGAATACACCTATTGCAAGTGTCAGAATAAGTAAAGGATTTACTTTTTTCATTTATAAAACTCTCCATTCGTAGCAGTATTTTGAAAGTAAATTCATTAACAAAGAAGCATTATTATAAGCATGATTGGATGCCAATATTATCAGGAGTATGTAATCTAAAATACAATAACAGATATCTAAATAACTAGATATGATATGTTAAAAAAATTTCTCCTTTCGATGTTTCTTGCTTTTATAGGCAGTGCAATTTTATAAAAGAGTCATTGGATACCTGTAAAAAAGCAGAATGTGTGAAAGCTAATAATCAATTAGTATGCTGATTGATTATTAGCTTTCATTTTATAATTTGTTTTGGACGTATTCAGAAAACTCTCGTATTGTTTTTTCATTTCGACGATAGTAGGTCCATTTTCCAATTCGGTCAGACTCTAGTAAGCCTGCTTTTTTCATAGTTAATAAATAACTAGAAATAACCGATTGGGCTAAGCCAGTTTTAAGCTGGATATCTCCTACACATACTCCAACTTGAAAGTTAAGGTCTTGTTCTAGATAAGGTTTTTCGTCGAAATGGTTTTCTGGATTTTTCAACCATGATAAAATTTGACATCTTGTTTCATTTGACAATGCTTTATAAATTAATAAAGGTTCCATAAGGATATTATATCTACTTTTATAGATTTGTAAATGGGTTTTAGTGATTTTAAGGGAAGAAGGTATAGTTGATCCCTTTGAATAGGAATAAGGTGCTCTTGATCTGTACCCTTTGTAAAGGACATTCTAAAAAAAGTTAGGTAACCTAAAAAAGATGATTTCTGTATGCAAACAGGAGTCATCTTCTTTACATTCTATTGATAGCAAGAATGATTATAGTACGTCATATATTTCTTAATTTCATGTTTTAACTGAACAAACGATTCACATGATTTTATATATGCTTCATCAGTTAAAGTATTACGAGGATTACGTGCAAAAATGATAATATTGTTAAGTGTAAGCATACTGTTTCCTAACAACGAATAACGGATTATTAAGAAGAGCAATAATAAGGACCAACATAAGATTTAAGAAAAATTTTATGTTTACCCTACTTTTTATTTTAAAAGTTTTTCCTATCCTATAAACAACAAAGTCATAGATGAAAATGTAAAGTTAGGGGATTCCACATGCATACAGGAGTTTTGATGAGTTATTTGTATACTTATTTTTTTACTATTATGTTTTGTGTTGTGTTTCAAATTGGATTTTATTTTAAAGCGAAAAGAACTATATCTATTCTGCATTTTTTGTGGGTGTATGTTTTTCTGTTCTATCTTTCGCTAGTGTATAAGGTGACGCAAATCGCGACTGTATGGGATATAAGTAGATATGAAACGTGGATTCGTGTCAGTCAAATTAACTTGACTCTATTTGATACGGCAGGTAGTACTACGTATCTTTTGAACATTGTACTGTTTATGCCATTAGGTTTTTTATTACCGACTATTTGGCCGCAGTTTAGAAAAATGAAAAACACCGTATGTGCGGGATTCTTTTTTTCATTGGCAATTGAGTTAAATCAATTACTAAATAATAGAATTACAGATATTGATGATGTATTTACGAATACCCTTGGGGCAATTATTGGATATGTATTATATAAAGTATTATATACAGCGTTATTTAAATTGATATTGAAAAGAGAGGGAAAAAAGCTGGATACGAACGCCTCTTTAGTTATAAAATACGAGGCTGTTTTTTGTTTAGTTTTTTCATTTGTAGGTGCGATGTTCATTTATTATCCTGGAGATCTGTAAGCTTCCAATAAGATGGTTGCGATCTCGTTTATAAAATGATTCTAGTATTTCTTCCAATCAGCACAAGATTCTCTCTACACGTTATTAAGCTATTCAGCAGACTGTAAGATTATCAGTAATCGCACTGGTGAGATTGAAATAAAGGCTGACAGTTTTTATCCAAGCTTTTCATTCATGTATGATGCGCAAGAATTATTTATTATTGGTGGGGAAGAGGAATGGGCAGATATCCATTATATAAAAGGATTTTTCCATCTTGCGCAGATTACAGATGAGCTAACTATTGATTTAAGAATATGAGAGATGAGAAGGAATAGATGAGTAACCCCTCAAGTATAGAACGATATACTTGAGGGGTTTTTATTATATAAAAAAGTTTGATCATTTTATACCTGCGTATCTTTCTCGCTTGCGCCCAATTGTTGAATAATGAAATATGAAAAATTCTTTATAAATGGAACATCAGTTATTGATGTTTGATAATTCTCTTTCAACTATCATTCTTTCATAAACAAAGCGTTTAAATATGCTACACTCTCCTGTAAAAAAGCTTGATGCTCTTCAATACCTCTTCTTTTACACCAACCAATTGCATTAAACGCATCGGTAAAGCGATAAAACGGTAAAACTTCTTGTAAATCAATAAGTGGACGAATGGACTCATAGCCTTTTTTATACGCATCCCATGTTCCGGGAGATTTCATGAGAATATCACTATTAATTTTTGTAAAGTCTATTTCGGTTGCACCAATTCGGGCACTTTCAAAATCAATGATGCCGACTACTTGATTTTCATGAACTAAAATATTACCTGGTCGAAAATCCATATGTATAAAACTAGGCCCATCTGGAGCTGGAAGTAATTTCACTTGACGGTCAAAATGCTTCAATGATTGTTCGTATAAACAAGGATCAATCACTTCTTTTACATCTTCTGCAAAGGAATAAAATTGTCGCTCAATAAACTCAGACCATTTCCCATATACATTGGAAACGGAACTTTTGAAATCCTGCTCATTTGGAATGATTGCATGCAGCATTGCGTGGTGTACTCCGATATCATAAGCTAAAGCTGTATCCACCTTCTCTGTAATCGGCACACCGTTGATTTCGGATAATAATAAAGCACCAGTGACATCTTCATTACCTTCCCAATAGTCTAACATTTCTGGTACAGGAAGCTCATTGCGTAATCGTTTAAGTACAGTATACTCACGTTCAAGTTTTACTTTTGAATAAGGAATTTTTATATATACTGTACGATGATCAATTAGCTTGATTTTATATACAGTCGAACTAAAAGACTCAGGAACGTTCTCGACTGCTAACACGTTCAACTTAAATGTATCTATTACTTGTTGCAACATATCCATTAGAAAAAAACCATTTCTGTACCGTTTATCTTTTTCAGTACCTCTAACAATATAACATATATATATATAAATATATATGTGTTATATTGGAAATATTAATCTATTACATGTCCCTTTTTCGGGGTTCACTTCATTTCGCTAGAAGGCTTTTTTATTTTTTCCTAGAATGAACAGTAATGTATAATCTAATTCCTTCATGTAATAAGGAGGCAGTAAAATTTGAACAGGAAAATTTGGTTTGTATTTACTTTTTTTGCTCTTTTAGTAGCTGGCTATGTTGTTGTCCAATATTTTATTATGAATGGATTTCAAACAGGGCTTGTAAAAGCGAAGCTTATGTTTGGATCTAAATTAAGTGAGTTCTGGTATGTGATGCTATTTATACATATTACAACTAGTATTGTAGCATTAGTAATTGGTCCTTTTACATTATCCACTAGATTTAGAGAAAGGAATATCAACCGTCATCGAATAGTTGGGAGAATCTATCTGGTTGGTATATTATTAGGAGGCGTTTCTGGACTATATCTATCCTTTTATGCCACGGGAGGATTGGTAGCGAAGCTAGGTTTCGGTTTGTTATCCGTATTTTGGCTAACATCAGCATATCAAGCGTTACATAGAGTTAAGAATAAAAAAATTAAAGAACATCGGAATTGGATGATTAGAAATTATTCTTTAACCTTTGGAGCAGTTACATTAAGAATTTGGCTACCGTTGTTTATCGTTCTATTTGGAATAGAGCGGTTTGAACTTAGCTACGCTATTATTGCTTGGTTAGCGTGGGTACCCAATTTAATTGTTGCAGAATTATTCATAAGAAAAAGACTTAATAAAGGAAAATACGAAGGAAATGAGGATTTACATTTTTAATGTAAATTTGCTGTAATATTGAAGGGAGAATTCTTCAGTAATTGAATTTTTTTTAATAGGTGAATTACGTACAAAAATAGGATGGCCCATTGAAGTCATCCTATTTTTATTTATATTACCAACTAGCAGCTCCCGTACTTTCCTTCAACCACTTCACCCAATCCAAATCCTCCACCTTAAGCAAACTGAGCGAAACACCTTTCATATCTAAAGAAGTTAGCAGTGTACCAACTTTTACGAATGTAATCTGTAACCCTTCCAGCTCACATAAACGGCGAATGTCATTTGCGAAAATGTATTGTTCCATTAGTGGCGTTGTGCCTAATCCGTTAATGAGAATGGCGAAGTTGTCGCCTTTTCTCCAGCGATAGATGCTTTTTAGTTTGTTCATTAGTTCGATCGCTAATATTTCAGAAGAGGATAGTGCTTCTTTACGGTAGCCTTTTTCGCCGTGGATACCGACCCCATAAAATACTTCATCGTCGTTTAGTGTGAATGAAGCTTTTCCTTTCACCGGATCGTTTGCAGGTGAAAGGGCGACTCCTAATGTGTGTAAGTTTTCGGTGATAGAACGGCCAAGTGTTGCTAGTTCATTTAAAGAGTGACCTGCAAGAGCGGCCGCACCAAGTATTTTTTGAACGAAAACAGTACCAGCGACGCCGCGTCTTCTTTTATTAAAAGAAGCATCATCTTCAATTGAAACGTCGTCATTTACGATGATGTGGTCAATTTTTCTACCTTCTTCTTTCGCGATGTGTTCTGCTGCTAGAAAATTCGCTACGTCATCTTTAAAGTTTTTAATGATGAATAGAATGCTCTTATCTTTTGGCATGAGGCGAGTTGCCACCAAAATTTGTTCCACTGTAGGCGGAGTGAAAATACTTCCGTTTACTGCCGCCGTAAGCATACCTTTTCCTACATACCCAATATCAGCAGGCTCATGTCCGCTACCACCGCCACTTATAATAACAACGTTTTGCTTCAGTTTCTCGATATCTTTTACATAAATGATGTTATTTGTTTCGTCGTAATTTACTTTGTCGTTATGTTCAAAATAAAAGCCATGCATCATATCTTGAACAACATGTTGTACATCATTCATAATCTTTTTCATTGCTTTTGCCACCCTTTAATTACTTTGCAGATTGCTCCAGTAATAGTAGTAATTGATTGTTTATCATATTTTTCATGAGAGAAGACATAATGGACGAATCTACTTCGCATTTGCTTTCAATCCAATCTTTTATCGTTCCAACGAAGCCGTGACTATAAAAGGAGGCAATCGTATTTTTTGTCTCATCAGAAAGGCTGAATCCACAGCTCACAGATAATTCATCAATAATTTTCATATATAAGTTTTTCGTATGCTCAAATAAATAGTGATTAAACGAGTTTTGCTCAATGACTTTAAAAGCATTTCGGTAAAATTTTTGATTTTCATAAAAGTAATCAAATAATAAATCGAAAATGTTTTCCCACGTTTCATAGTCGAGAAAGTCGATAATGTTTTCTTTCGTTTCTTCTCTATAAATCCAGCTTAATAGTTCAAATTTATCTTTAAAATGATAATAAAAAGTTTGCCTACGCATTTGACAGTGTAACATAATATCGCTCACTGATATTTTATGAAACGACTCTGTTTCCATTAAATGTTTCAATGAGTTCGCGATTATCTTTTTAGAAATTATAGAAGAGGTCATCTGAATCATCCCTAGAATGTTAGTAATATGAAAATCCTATCTATAAATGAGAGCGGTGTCTTTAGACAGATTGTCCATTTTGTCCGTTTACTATAAAACGCTTTCATTTTAACATGAGTAGTAAGAAGAAGATTTCAAATATATCACAATATATTAAAGGAATTGAGGGAGAATCACAATGAAAAAGATTATAAACAAACCAGAAACATTAGTAATGGAAATGTGCAACGGAATGGTTATGGCTCACCCAGAGCTTGAGCTTTTGAAAAAATATAAAGTCATTAAGAAGAAAGAAATGAACGAAAATAAAGTAACGTTAATTAGTGGCGGCGGTAGTGGTCATGAGCCAGCGCATGCAGGACTAGTTGGAAAAGGAATGTTAGATGCAGCAGTGTGCGGAGATGTGTTTGCTTCGCCTTCACAAATTCAGGTGTATCAAGCAATTAAAGAAACAGCTAGTAAAAAAGGTACGTTATTAATTATTAAAAATTATAGCGGCGATATTATGAATTTCAAAAACGGAGCGCATTTAGCGACGGAAGATGGAATTGAAGTCGACTACGTAAAAGTGGACGATGATATTGCGGTAGAAGATAGTTTGTATACAGTAGGACGCCGCGGCGTTGCGGGCGTTATTCTCGTTCATAAAATTGCCGGCGCAGCAGCGGAAGCAGGTATGGATTTAGGAGCGGTGAAAGCTGTAGCGGAAAAAGCAGCTGCTAACGTGCGCACAATCGGTTTAGCGTTAACGTCTTGTACAGTTCCAGCGAGCGGATCACCTACTTTCACACTTGCGGAAGATGAAATGGAATACGGCGTAGGTATTCACGGCGAGCCAGGAATTAAGCGTGAAAAAATGTTGTCAGCAGATGAACTAGCGAACCGTATGACAAATGATTTAATGAAAGATTTAGGGGTAAAAGATGGCGAAGAAATTGCGCTTCTAGTTAACGGTTTTGGCGGAACACCACTGCAAGAACTTTACTTATTTAACAACGCAGTGACGCGAGAACTAGCTGCTAGAAACATTACAATTAATAGAGTGTTCGTTGGCAACTATATGACGAGTATCGATATGGCTGGTATGTCTTTAACAGTAATGAAATTAGATGATGAGCTAAAAACATTACTATCGAAAGAGTGTAATACACCAGCGTTTAAAGTAGATGGACCAGTTGAAAGTGTGGAGTACGTGAATGTACTTGAAGAGACAGAAGAGAAGGAAGTTTCCTTTGAAATAGAAACAGCAGAAGAGCATGCTGTTATTAAAGATAATGTTATTACATTAAACAACATGATCTATCTCGTCGATAAAATGAGCGACGTTATTATTAAAAATGAAGTACCGTTCTGTGAGTTAGATACGCATGCAGGTGACGGCGACTTCGGAATGAGTGTGGCAAAAGGATTTAAGCAATTAAAACGTGAGTGGCATTCTATTGTAGATCAAGAAAACGTAACGATCGGATCATTCCTTGACGGTTGTTCGATGATTATTATGGAACATTGCGGCGGCGCATCTGGTCCAATTTGGGGCGGCGCATTCCGCGCAGCTAGTAAAGCAGCAGGCGAAAAACGTGAGCTAACAGTGAAAGAATTCGCTGAAATGTTACAAGCAGCACTGCAAGGCATCCAATCTATCGGTGAAAGATCGTTCGGTAGAGGAGCGGTAGTTGGTGACAAAACATTAGTTGACGCACTTGCTCCATGTGTAGACTCTTGGTTAGCTAGCGCTTCAAACGAAGAAGATATGAAAACTGCCTTTGAAAAGGGTGCAGAAGCAGCCGTTAAAGGAGCAGAGTATACGAAAGAAATCGTAGCTCGTATGGGCCGCGCCGGTACAGTTGGCGAAAGAAGCTTAGGCTATCCAGATGCAGGTGCACATGCACTTGGAGTTATCTTTACGGAGATTGCGGGTAGTTTGAAATAGGAATTAGAAGATCCCCTCTGCCTTGTGGTGGAGGGGATTTTTTAGGTGATTGATATGTAATTTCGCTAGATGTTCTCTCTTGAAAGATATGTATGTCTATAAATACTGGAGTAATAGTTTTAAAAGAAGCAACGTGAGTCCATATAAATATGGAATTTAGGTTGTTTAATTGTATTTTTGGAAAAGCTGATTAATCGACAGAAAGCACTTCAAAATTATGGTTGGACTGCTTTATGGAGTACTTTGAGTGGGATAAAGAGATTATCCCAAAAGGTGTACCTTTTGAAATGAAAAAAGAAAAAAGCATACCTGATGGTATGCAACTTAGACAACAAAAGTACTTGAATAACATAGTAGAATAAAATCATCGTTTTATAACGAAGTGATGATTTTGTTCTATGCTAGGGATTAAATGTTTTGACACAACTACATCCATTCTTCCTAGAGTAGAAGCCATGTATATGATTAAAGAAGAACAGCTTAATTTACGGGACCGGTTTGTCCAAAATCAGAAAGAATTCATCTATCTATTGTTTGGACTTGCAGCATAAGATACGATTCTGTTAGGAATCTATGCATTTTATTCTCTTTTATTTTTGTACCAGAACCGATTTTATTACTCAGTTTTCGTGTTTTCTTGTATCCACTTCAAGGTTTTTTGTAAGTCAAGTTCTGTAGAGGTATTATTTCCATAACGAATAGACTCATAAATAGGAATAATATCTCTTGTTCTACAAATTCTATATAACCATTGTTGTATAGACTCGTGGGAACGTCTTTTTTCATGGGATGGAAGAGTTTGTTCCCATTCTATCAACTTTATACGTACAGAATCAGTGGGAAGTTGATATATAGGCTCATTACTGAATTTTTCATTTTTGTTATTAACTATTGTTACACTTTTAACATTTTGTTGTTTTTCTGCTAGAATCACTTTTTTATAGATTTTTTTTCTTAAGAATCTATAAAAAATAAAAACAATAATTCCGATACAAATGAGATAAAAGCTTATAATAATCCATTGGTTTTTAAGTAAATTAAGGATGGGAGTGAGTAAACTTTTTTTTTCTTCTATAATTACTTTCTTATTAGATTTAGTTGTTCCAAAATACCCACGTTCTTCTTTTCCGGTAAGTACAACAGGGCCCTCCGTTATTTCAAAATCATCCGTTTCTTTTGGTAAATACTTTTGAGAGTCTTCCTTAAAATAATGGTCTTTTATTATTTTTTGTAGGGATGTTACACCATTGGATAAAGTTATGGCACTAATCGAGAAAAGAAGGATGATTAAAATCCTAGCAATCCATAAATGAATCTGTATATGCTTTTTTTTATTGAACATGACACAAACTCCTTCTTAATCTTTAATTACAATCCATTTATTGATTTGATTATTTACTCTCGGAGAAGTACCAATAATCAAAGGGACAGCATCCAATTCCTTACGACGAAAACCAGCTGTATAAAAGTAAGAAGAGGATACAGGTGTATCTTCTTCTGTAATAGAGGCAAGTATTTTTAGTGTGTTTTGTAAATGTCCCCTGCTATTTCCTGATTTAATATGTTGCAATCCAGTATCCTTTATGCTGTTTATCCACAATTCAAATGAACAATCTTGTAATAAAAGTTGTTTGCATATACCGGCAGTTACCTCGATGAGTTCTTCTGTATCATTTCGTATAGATAATCCACTCTTGTTTACTAAATTTAGATAGAGTGCATATTTATCGGATTGTGATCGTTCATGTTTTTTTGCAGTTATGATTCCTGTTTTTGCAGTTGCGCTCCAATGTATCGAGCGAAAATCTTCATTTTCATAATTTTTCACGCCTACTACTTTGGTTTCATCGTACAAAGGTGAAGACATCGCTTTCCGAAATCCACGCGACCATTCTTGTAATTCAGGTATTTGTATATTAGGTACAGTAGGGAAAATCAAGTAAGTAGGTGTATCAATTTGACTATATGTTAGATGACTCATAATGAGGCCAAATGGATCGGAAATTACTATCTCAACTTCTTCCCATTTCCCGATACCTCTTTTCAATGCTATGTTTTGTAAATCAAATGTTCTAATCGCTTCTCCCTTCATATTGAATTTCATATAGTAATTTGAACCTGTACTATGGTTTTTATTTAGCGCGTCATGATTCCAAGTTAATCGATTATCGCATTTAAATCGAAATACGATATTAAAAATAGGTAATATTGATTTGTTTGAAATTTTAACTGAACAATTATTTATTTCTCCTATAAAAGTATTGGGAGTACCTTGAACATACTCCCAATGTACCTGAGATACTTTACGTATATAAACATGAACAAATAGTACTAAAAATAAATATAAAAATAAAATGGATAAAATTAAAAGATTACTTGAGAATATACAAAATATAAGAGTTGCAACTGACACGATTCCTATTAATAATGGTTCAGCTAATGAACTGTAAATAAGTGTTCGATTCATTAGGTGTTCTCCACAGGAACATGAAGGTTTAGGAGAATTTCATTTATAAGTTCCTCTTTTGTAGTTTTCATTTCTCCTTCAATAGTCAATGTTAATCGATGAGCACATACCGATTTTGTAAGTGCCTGTAAATCATCAGGAATACAAAAATCTCTTTCTTTTAATATTGCACGAGCCTGAGCAGCTCTCATCAATGCTAGGGTCCCCCGTGGACTCACGCCGATTTCGATAAGTTCGTGTTTACGCGTTGCCTCAACAATTTCAAGAAGATAATCTTGAACGTCATTCTCTATCAGAACTTCTCTCGCTTGTTGCTGGAGAGATAAGATTTCTTCGCTTGAAATGATGGAATGAAGGTTTTCTAAAGGATCGTTTCTTTGGAAACGCTGCATCATTTCTTTTTCAGCTTCTCTAGTAGGATACCCCTGACGTATAGTTAGTAAAAAACGATCTAATTGGGCATCTGGCAACGGGAATGTACCTGCTGATTCAAGTGGATTTTGCGTTGCAATGACCAAAAAAGGATTAGGTAAAGTATAGGTGTGTTTTGCAATAGTAACGGTACGTTCTTCCATAACTTCCAATAATGAAGATTGTGTTCTAGGAACAGCACGATTAATTTCATCGACTAATACAATATTTGCAAATATTGGTCCTAATCTCGTTTTAAATTCTGATTCTTTGACATCGAAATATTCTAATCCAATCACATCACCGGGTAATGTATCCGCGGTAAATTGGATCCGTTGAAATTTGGCATCAATACTTTTAGCTAAACTTTTGGCTAAAGTTGTTTTTCCAGTCCCAGGTACGTCTTCTAATAGAATATGTCCCTTGGCTATAAGGGCAATGGCTGCTAATTCAATCGACCCATCTTTCCCTATAATTACCTTCGAAATGTTTGTGAGTAATTTTTGCAGTGTACTCATACATTGACCACCTACCTATTATCCTATTTTTTGTTTTACTAGGTCTGCCCAAGTTTCTAATTTTAAAGTATCCGTTATATATCCACGACTATTAACTATAATAGCTTGCGGAGCAGATCTTATATTATATAATTGAAAAATATCAGTAGAGACAGCAAAAGACAAACTATGTTTATTGAATCGCGAATGGTATTCCTTTTCTAATTCTTTATTGCTTATAAATATAATTTTGGTACTTTCAAGTGTATATGTAGAGCTAATGGAATTAACAAATCTTTTACATGTTGGACATTCTGATGAAATAAAAATTAATACTGTAGTGTTTTTTGAGTTTGGCCCAATTCTTAATTCTTGTTTAAATTGGTCTTTTATCTTGAAAGGTGGTGCAGCTTGTCCGATTTGCAGTTCTTTTTTAAAATGCACATGAGGCGAAGTTGCAATCACCCCTGCAAAAAATTTTACCTGCCTAGTCAATTTGACTAAAAATACTCCTTGGATTATTGCTAAGATTGATAATAAAACTAACGACATAAAAACTATTGAATTGTCCATAATATACCCCCTTATTTATCATTAAGAGTCTGAATTGCTTTTACAAAGTCGTTCAAACTTTTAATGATGTACAACATAAAACCCGCCTCAGCTATAATAACAACCCATAAGATGATAAAACCTACCATAATAAATGTATTCATACATTATTCCCCCTTTGTTATGATGTTTTTAATATTTATTGTGAGACTAAATAAGTATTTTATAGTCAAATATATAATGATTCCAGAAATTAAATACAAATGAAGAAATAGATATTGTTTATTGAAGAGAAAGCTAAATGTTTCGTAATCAAATTGCAACCATATGGCAATTAGGATAAGTATCATTATTACATTTCGGAATACTAACTTATTGGATATTTTCGCATCACCGACAACGCCTCCACATCCACAATCAATATTTGTTCTTCCTCTAAAAAGATTAATTGTTATAGCTAAAGTATATATTAGTAATAAAAAAATAGAGAATATTAAGTTTATTTTAAGTGCAAATCCAATTAATAAGCATATCCCTATTATCAATTCTATTATGCTATCAAATCTTGCAAATAACCTACTTGTGGATTCAGGAACAATATTATAAGCATGTACAGTTGCATAATGCTGTTCGAATTTCGAAAATTTCGATAAACTGGAAGTAACAAAAATATAACCAAAAATAAAGCAAATAGTATTAATAATTAGGCTCATAAATCTTCTCCTTTAATGTGTTTTCTTTAAAATCTTGATATTTCTCTTTTTGTGCATTATATAGATCATAGTATTCTCCGTGTAGATTCAACAACTCATTATGAGTTCCTATTTCTACTATTTCTCCTCCCTTCATCACTATAATGCGGTCAGCTAAGTGGCATGCATACATTCTATGAGAAATAAATATCGCCATTTTTTCATTGGCAATCTCCCTGAACTTTTCGAACAATCTAGCTTCAGTGCTAGGGTCTAGTGCAGATGTTGGTTCGTCTAAAATCAGTATTGGTGATTTTTTGACCAATGCTCGTGCTAAAGCAACTCTCTGCCATTGCCCTCCGGATAAATCTGTGCTATTCCCAAACAGTCTTCCCAATTGAGTTTGATAGTTATTTGGTAGTTTCGAAATAAAATCATGTGATTCTGCATTTTTAGAAGAAGAAATTACATCTTCTTCTGAATACTCACAGGAACCTATTGAAATGTTTTCTTTAGCGGTTAATTCATATTTAACAAAATCCTGGAATATAACAGCTATATTGTTATATAAACTTTTCTTTTCTATGCGATTTTTATCTATCTCGTCATAAAAAATCGTATTATTCGGAACTTCAAAAAGTCCGATTAAACATTTAATAAGAGTAGATTTCCCAGAACCATTTTCTCCTACAATTACTATCTTTTCATTTGGATTAATATCAAAATTAATATTTTTAATCACCATTTTTGGTGTTCCAGGATATGAAAAAGACAGATTTTTCACTTGTATTCCTTTTTGTAATACTCTTGGAAGTATCTGTGCTTTATTTGACATGTTTATTTCTTGTTCGTCTTCGTAGGCGAGTAATTCGTACAAGTCAGTTATAAATAAGTTTTGTTTATAGATTTCTGCTATTAAGGTAGCTATGGAATTTATTGAGACTTGTGCCGTTTGTACTGCGCCATTAATTGAGACAAAATCACCAATTTTTATAGTCCTCCTGAAAATGAGAAATAGCAACATAATAACTGTACCCATACTAATTATGTGATTAATAGTATTGTATAAAATTAATATGTTCTGCTGTTTGTTAGCTTGATTTAAGATATCTTTATTGTTTGATTTTAATGATTTAGACCATCTTTGAATTAAGTACTCATATGTTTGATTTAGTCGCAACTCACGATTTGCTTGGCGATTTATTAATAAAGAAAAGATATAACTTTGTTCTCGTGCTTTTGGAGTTTGGAATTTCATCAAAAAATAACTTTGTTCCCCAAATTTCTTTTGTATAATAAACATCGGGATTGCTGAGATTATACTTAGTACAAGAAATAACCAATGAAATTGTGCCAAAAACAATAGTGTAGATACTAACGTAATACTATTTCTTATAATTTCAATAATTTTTAGCATAGGATCTAAAAATTTATGTCCTATTTCACCCTGAACTCTTTGTAGATGATCATAAAATTTATTATCTTCAAAGTACTGATATTTCACTTTTAACATTTTTTCTGCAAGTATCTTCTTTAGTTGATAGTCCATTTTTTGCTCTAATTTTATTTCTATCGTCACCTTAAATTTGTCTAAAATAGTTGAGATGAAATTAATTAATAATTGTAGAACTAAATATATGCTCACTTGGGTTATCGCTTTTTCATTAAACGTGAGCAAATGTTGAATTGTATTCAGTAATTTCTGAGTAAGTATTAAAGTTAATAGAGGTATAATCCCTTGAAATATGTTTATTAATATATTGAGTATCAATTCTGTTTTAGCTGTAGTCCATACGAGCTTACTAGATTCTATATAATATCTAAATTTCATATTCCACCACCCTTTACTGAATTTTAAGAAAATTGAATAAATTATGTTTATTTACAAATTATAACATGTTATAATTTGTAAATAAACAACGAAAGGGGGGAAAATATGTTATATGGTGCAATTTTATGTGATTGCGTGAGATCAAGTTGTGTTACTGATTCTAGATGTACTGTAGGTGGAAAACCACATCCATACGTAGGAACATTTAGAGATTATACTTATGATTGTAAATCGGGCACTGAGTGTGGGTACAGAGGAGAATCTTTTGTTTGCGGATGTACCAAGACAAAATAAGGGGGAAATAATATGTTATATGGTGCAATTTTATGTGATTGTGTGAGATCTTATTGTGGTGCGGATACTAGATGTGGTACAGGTGGAAATCCACATCCATATGTAGGGACAACTCAAAAGTATTCTTATGATTGTAAATCGGGCACTGAGTGCGGATTCCTAGGATCTGGTACTAAGTGTGGATGTAATAGATAAAACTAAGTGGATGGATTAGTCTATAGACTAATCCATCCACTTAATTGATTTTTCTCTTATGTTTATTTATTGGAGGAATGTATATGAGTGTATTTATATTGTTTATTTTAATTCTAGTGATTTATGTATGCATATATAAGTCACTAGCGAAAATCCATTCTAACTTGCATAAAATGATGATTTCAAATCAAAGTATTAGTAATTCTCGTGGTTTGCCTATTAATTCAATCGCTCCAAATTTCAGTTTGGAATCTATAACTGGACATATAGTAAACTTAGAAGATTTATGTGATAAACCGGTTATACTTTTGATTTCTGCTGATGGTTGTGAAGCTTGTTCACTAGACGTTGTTGAATTCACCGAAGAAGCTAAAAGATATGAAGATAAATATAATTTTGTTTTAATTATTGCGACTCCGGATCCTACTACATTGAATACAATTGCTCTTGAAGAACGAGAAAATTTGAAAGTATTATTAGCTACAATGGACTTTATAAAAGCATATAATATCACTATGTTCCCGACATTTCTATTTCTTGATGAAAGAGGTACCGTTCTTGGATTACCCTTTATGGTAAATCAATTTGGGAGATATTATAAACTTCTCAATAATTCCACAATAACAGCGTAATTCCCCCAACATTTTTATAAAATGCTAGATAAAAACTGACTAAAATGTATTTAATCAAAACAGGTTACAAGTAAAGATATATATCTTTACTTGTAACCTGTTTTGTGTACCTTATCCCATAACAATAGTGCCTCCTTTAGATAAGAGGGGAAAACTAGGGTTCATTCCATGGATTTTAACGGGTTCACTTTACCTTATGTTTTAAAGAATGAATTGAGCAGGCCCTTTTGAAAATAAAGAAAAGACGCCATTAGGCGCCTTCCTGTTAGGTAGATAAGACTTTAGTTTTCCAATCTAAAGAAATTTTGTATCAGCTCTTTGTGAGTATATCATAATATCCGATTGATTTATTATGCATTGTTACATAATTTTCTAACTCCCTCTATCTTCTATTTGATAAAATAAAATTCCAATATTACCAAAATTTAAATAAATATTTCTACATATTCAAGATATTTACATAAATTACAAAGGTGATACATTTAAGTTGTAAGCTATAAAAACTATTAAAGGGGGATTTATTATGTTCAAGAAATTAGTAGTAGGAGCATTAGCAACTGGTATTGCATTAACAGGAGGAATTGGGGCAGCTTCAGCTGATACGCAAAAAGATGTGAGCTCTCCGAAGCAAGCAACATGCTCAATTCCTTATGAGTATTCTAATGGTAAATTCAAAAGAACTCTTTATTACTCAAATGGAGTATATGCTAATAGTTTTAATGAAAATGTTTGTGGTGGAACGATTACGTGGTATTTAAAACATGTTCAAAATGGAGTTGCTTTTTACGAAGGTAATTTAAAATAGTAGATTTTTTGAACCTCATTTATTGAGGTTCTTTTATTTTTAGTTTTTAAACTGATTCTCCATAAAAAAGGACACCTAAAGGTGCCTTTCTCCGACTTGAACCACGCTCATTTAATATAAATCTATCCGTATTATCCCTTTGTTATACATGTAAACACATCCTATAAAACAGAATCGTCTATATACACCAGATTGTTAGTTTACAAAATACAAGAGATTTAAGATCGGTATTAGAGTGACGCCACACCTTCTGCAATGATTGATATGTTACGCCTTTCAAAAGAATCTGCTTTATAGAATGTATCCACAATTTATATTTTACTACATGTAATATTTATTTTGTGTAATTATTATAACTATGTATAATTGCATAAAGTTTATAAAAAAATGAGAGCATAATTTGGTATTGTGTAACAAAGATAAGACCCACCTACGGAAATAGGTGGGTCTTATCTTTATTGCTATCTCATTGCACAAAAGGGAATTTGTATCAAAATAATAGTATATTCTTAAAGTTCTTATATTGAGAAATAAAGAAAAGACACCCAAAGGTGCCTTTCTCTGACTTGAACCATCCTAATTTTAATAATATGTATTGAACTCCTATTCAAATCTTTTTTTACATGTTAAGTAATATCGATCATCGAGAAAAAAGAAAAGGGGCTTTCTTATGAAAGGATAGACTTTCATATTTCATCATTACCAATAATGAAGTGTTATTTTATATATAGAAACGAATAAGGGATAGAAAAAGTTATAAGTTTAAAGAGTTGAAATGGTGAAAATGTATTGAGAAATTTTTTTGAGGCAATAATATTCAGAAAATTAAATGTTTTATAGGTTTATTTTTGTTATTATGTTAGTAATCTATAGACAAAGGAGCAGGGGCTATATGAGTGTACACGTAATAAAAAAGGAAGAAATCACTTTACTTTTACATGATTGGTATCGAGAAATTCGTTCACAGAATTTCGTTAAGGCAAAGGAATTAAAACAAAGTATTGATACAAAAATTAATAGTATGGAAGAAGATCAAAAGAATACAGAGTTTTATTCACTTTTAGATTTTAGATTTAAAATGTTAAGTGCAGAGTTTTATCCCCATCAATCTGACATATCTAAGAATGATCTAAGAAAAATGAAGTTAGATGAAGTGCCATCAGATGAATCTTTATTATATTATTACCATTTCTTTAAGGCTTCTCATGCTACGGTAAACGGTGATTTTAAAGTGGCTGAAAAGCATTATGGAATAGCAGAATCTTTGTTGGAAAATATTCAGGATCCAATTGAAAAAGCAGAATTTAACTTTAAGCTATCCAGCTATTATTATCATGTTTGCCAGCCTATTTTAGTCATTCAATATGCAACTAGAGCAAGAAATATATTTGAAGGTCTGTACGGGTATAGTAGGAAGGTCGCAGCGTGTGACAATGTTCTGGGTTTAGCATGTGTAAAGCTAAATGAATTTGAACAGGCAGAAGTTTATTTTATGTCGTCTCTGGATATTTTGAAAAAGCAGAATGAAGAGGAGCTAATGTTACGAGTTCGACATAGCTTAGGGGTTATGTATGCAGAGCAAAACCTATCTGATTTAGCACTTCGTTATTTATCAGAAGTATCACAAAAAATCCCGAATCACTTTAGAGCGATTTTTTTGGAAGCTAGAGAGAATTTAAAGTTAGGGAAAACAAAGCTTGCAGCCTCTTTAATTGAAAAAGGTTTAGTAATCTGTAATGAACTAGAACAAAAAGAATATGAACATCATTTTACCATTCTAAAGGGAATGAATGAGAATGTTTCCGCTGAAGAATTAGAGTTAGCTATTTCTAAAGGAATTTCTTTCTTTAATGAAGTAGGTTTATGGCAATATGTCCAGGAATATGCTGAAAAATTAGCGGTTAAATATCATAAAGAAGGAAATTCAATAAAATCTAGTGAATACTTCTATTTAGGATATAAAGAAAAAGAAAAAGGTTTTCAGAAAGGGGCTTTAAAATGAAAAGAATCATAAGCAGTTCAATTGGATTAATAATTACGGTCATACTATTAAATGGAGTAAATGCTCCAACAGACCAATCAAAGGTTAATACAACAAACGTTATACAATATACGCATGGAGAGCCATGGGGCTGATGGAATATTGAAGTATAAAGAGTTATTAGATCAAAGTGAAGAAAAAGTAATTATTAGGTATATAGATGAAACGCTCAAATGAGCGTTTTTTTTTATTTTATAATCAGCTGATTTATTTTCATGTGTACCGCAGTAAAAACTTATTCCTGACTAAAAAAAAGAGCCTCCACCGGAATGGTATTTGTATTAACTACAACCACATCTACCAAGAAAATTAGGGTTTTTTCCACATGAAGGACATCTTGATTCTAGTATTTTATTCTTCAAATATCTCCGGCTTCTCCACTCTAAATGATTTCACTTCACCACATTCTAAACAAAATGTAGTTAATAGTTTGGAACGTTTCCCCACAGAAAAGAGCCTACTAGAATCATCTTCACAAACATATGCATGATAAGCAAATCCAACTCTTCCTTCTTTAAATGTAGTAGAACCACAATTCTCGCATCGTATATTTTTCATGCTACTAACACCTCTTTTGCTGTGTTTTTAAGATAGAAGTAAAGCAATTTGGTTATACATGATATTTTCGACATGATACAACATACCCCTTTATATATCCGCAAGTAAAACAACATAATACCCTTATAAAACTCTATAACAATATGTTTTTATATATATCATTTAATGTTTATCGGAAAAATAAGTATTAAAGGATTGAATTTTATTATTCTGATGATTATAATAAATGAAAATCAAACAATTCTTATGTTGAGAAGTGGAGGGACGGGCCCTATGAAACTTCGGCAACCTCGTTTTAGACGAAAGGTGCCAAATCCTGCAGGTGAAAAACACCTGAAAGATAAGAGCGGTTCACTTAGTCAAGAAGGC
Organism: Bacillus sp. 3G2; assembly: GCF_044324725.1. Lineage (NCBI taxonomy): Bacteria > Bacillati > Bacillota > Bacilli > Caryophanales > Bacillaceae > Bacillus > Bacillus sp. 3G2. Next base: position 995,028 of record NZ_CP172246.1, read on the forward strand.
TACTCTTATTTCGATAAGAGTAGCTTTTTTTATGGCTAAAAGGTAAAGGGGGAATAGGTAGTGGAGTATGGTTTTTGGTTACCGATTTTTGGGGGATGGCTTCGAAATGTAGATGATGAATCTATGCCGCCTACGTTTGAGTATGCAAAACAAACAGCGCAAGCGGCAGAGCAATTAGGTTTTTCAACAACACTTATTGCAGAATTAAACTTAAATGATATAAAAGGTGTTTCAGCACCAAGTTTAGAAGCGTGGACAACTGCGGCAGCACTTGCAGCAGTAACGGATAAATTAGAGATTATGACAGCTGTAAGACCTGGCTTCCACAATCCAGCAGTTACAGCGAAAATGGCAGCGAATATCGATCAATTAAGTAATGGTCGTTTTACTTTGAATGTAGTTTCGGCATGGTGGGAAGCAGAAGCGAGACAGTACGGCGGGGTATTTACCGCACATGATGAAAGGTATGATCGCACAGAGGAATTTGTAACTATTTTGAAAGAACTTTGGAAAGAAGAAGAGTTTTCTTATAAAGGGAACTTTTATGAGCTTCATCATACACATTTAAGTCCAAAGCCTGTGCAGAAACAGGGCATTAAGATTTATGCAGGTGGTGAGAGTGAGAGAGGAAAAGAGGTCATTGTAAATCACGCGGATGCATATGTCATGCACGGCGGAACAGTGGAAGAAGTATCACTGAAAATAGAAGATATGAAGAATCGTAGAAAGAAAGTTACAGAGGAGCCATTGCAGTCATTCGGGCTTGCGGCTTACGTCATTTGTCGTGATACAGAAGAAGAGGCAGTAGAGGAATGGAGACGCATAACGGATGTGAAAGACGATGCGTTAGGTTACGCGGGTTACCAAGACTTTATTAGTAAATCGCATTTGGAACAGCAAGTGAAGCTCAATGATTATTCCGTATCTAATCGTGGATTACGTCCTAATTTAATTGGAACACCAGAACAAATTGCAGAAAGGATACTCGCTTTTGAAAAAGTGGGTGTTACTTTATTACTTTTACAATTTTCGCCACAGCTTGAAGAGATGAAACGATTTTCTGAAAAAGTGATGCCATTAGTTGAAGCAAAAAGAAAGGAATTGATTACAAATGAGTAAAATTTACATATTACATGAGAATAAGGAATGGACGGATCATTTAGTGAAAAGGTTGGAAGAACTGGAGTTACCGTATGAGGAATGGTTTTTAAATGAAGGAACACTTTCATTAGAACAAGAACCTCCAAAAGGTGTTTTTTATAGCCGCATGAGTGCTTCTTCACATACGAGAGGGCATCGATATGCACCTGAATTAACTGAAGGGGTTCTTGCTTGGTTAGAGGGATATGGGCGCACAGTATTTAATGGGTCTCGTGCATTACGTCTTGAAGTAAGTAAATTGAATCAATATGCAGCATTAAGAAATTTTGGTATACAAGTGCCGAAAACAATTGGTGCTGTTGGACGTGATCATATAGTAAAGGCAGCAAGGGAGTTAGGGGAAGTACCGTTCATTACAAAGCATAATCGTGCAGGGAAAGGCCTTGGCGTTCAACTATTTCATTCCATTGATGCTTTAGAGCAATATTTGGATAGTCCGGCGTTTGAAGAACCTATTGATGGAATTACTTTAATCCAGCAATATATTGAAGCACCAGAGCCATATATTACACGTTGTGAGTTTGTAGGTGGTCAGTTTGTATATGCAGTTCAAGTAGATACATCAGAAGGATTCGAGCTTTGTCCAGCAGATGCATGTTCGATTCAAGATGCTTTCTGCCCAGTAGGAGAAGAGAGTAAGACAGAAGCGCCAACAAAATTTGAAATTATATCAGACTTCCAAGAGCCAATTATTGAACAATACAAAGAGTTTTTAAAAGAAAATGAAATTACCGTTGCGGGTATTGAATTTATTCGCAGTTCGGATGGAACAATTTATACGTATGATATTAATACAAATACAAACTATAATTCTGACGCAGAGTCTGTAGCAAATCAATTTGGTATGCTTGAGCTTGCTACATTCCTTGGAAGAGAATTAGAGAAACAAGTAGAGTCAGTTAAATAGTGTTGATTAAAAAATAAGGTTCTGGTGCAAATATAGAAAAAAAGAAGAGATAGCAGATTTTATAGGTGAAAGATCATTCGGTAGAGGAGCAGTAGTTGGTGATAAAACGCTTGTTGATGCACTTGCTCCATGTGTAGACTCTTGGTTAGCTAGCGCTTCAAACGAAGAAGATATGAAAACTGCCTTTGAAAAGGGTGCAGAAGCAGCGGTTAAAGGCGCAGAGTACACGAAAGAAATCGTAGCTCGCATGGGCCGCGCCGGTACAGTTGGTGAAAGAAGCTTAGGCTATCCAGATGCAGGTGCACATGCGCTTGGGGTTATCTTTACGGAGATTGCGGGTAGTTTGAAGTAGGAATTAGAAAACCCCTCTGCCTTGTGGTGGAGGGGATCTTTATTTATAAACATCATTTTTCCAGTGGGGAAATTTATTTGCTAGCCAATCTAGAAGCCGCCTCTTCAACTTCTTTATACGCATTTTGTAATACTTCAGTTGGATCTAGTACTGCTGTTCCTTGTGCACGAACGATTTGATAATCTTCAATACCAAGGAAATTAAACATTGCTTTTAAATATTTATGAGAGTATTCCACTTCTGTATACCAATCATCATTTGTATAGATTCCTCCACTTGCTTGTATAACAAGCATTCTTCTTCCATCTTTAAGTAGTCCCACTGATCCAGCTTCAGTATATTTAAATGTTTCACGGGCAATCATGATATTGTCCATGTAATCTTTTAACTTTGATGGAATATTAAAATTATGCAAAGGTAATACGATAACATACGTATTTGCACTTTTAAATTGTTGTAAAATTTCGGACATACGCTCTGTTACTTTTTGTTCTTCACCAGTTAACTCTTGTTCATTTCCTTGCTTTTCCCATGCGCTTAAAACAGTTTTATCTATCATTGGCACTACATCATCGTATAAATTAATCTGTTCAATCGTTTCATTATTAGGAATTAATTCTTTATAAGATACTAAAAAGTGGTTAAAAACCTTAATGCTGACTGATGATGTATCATCCACTTTCGGATGTGCGTTTATGATAAGTGTTTTGTTCATTTGTATTTCCCCTTTTTAAAAATTTTTACGTTTTAATTAAAGACCAATTTAATCGACGATTAACTTTGTCTTTAATATAAGCTCTGAAATTATTTTTGTCAAATGAAATACATACTACTTTAAAAGAGCCTTTTTTTATTTGACTAAAATTCTAAATGGTCCTAAGATACAATTTGATAACCCTTAAAATAAAAAGCAGGTGATTTGTATATGCAATATAGTGTTGGGGTTGAATATGCCTTGCATTGCCTAGTTTATTTAATTAATACTCCTTCTAAGGAAAGTGTTGGAATAAAAGATTTGGCAGAGTTTCAAGGACTTTCTGAAACATTTCTTTCAAAAGTTTTCGGTAAATTATCTAAAGCTGACATTGTGAATTCTGTCCCAGGTGTAAAGGGAGGATACAGATTAGCTAAGTCTCCAGAAGATATCTCTTTTTGGGATGTAATAGAAGCTGTCGAAGGTCCAAAACCTATTTTTCAATGTAAAAATATTGTACAGAATGGTCTATTATATCGAGACGAGGATTGTAATTCTTGTGAACCTAGCAATTCTTTTTGTACAATTAACTTAGTAATGCTTGAAGCAGAAGAACACATGCGTGAGTTTCTGCGTAAAAAGACTCTTGCATGGTTAGATAAAGAACTTGATATTGTTTTACCTGAAAAGACAAGGGTAGATACGCGTGAATACTTCAAACAAAAAAACTCTAACTAAATCGCCATGACGAGTTAGTTAGAGTTTTTTTGTTTTTTAACAATATCAATCAACTTTTATTTGTCTAGTTTAAAGTCTATTTCCATTGCCAATTCGATTTCTTCACATTTGTACCACATATTAGTAATTTGTCCCTATCAAAATGAACGTTTTTTGCATCTAATATATTGTAAATATATTTTATTTTGAAAGGATGTGATTATATGGCTCATAAATCTACTGGAGTGTTTCGAGTTCCAGTTTCTGAAAATGGGATTATTCCAACTGCTCTCAACATTATGTTAAACAATGATTCACGCTGCCATACTAGTAATGTAACGGTAACTGTTAAGAGAAGTAGAAACACTTTTTTCCCGGTTCAAAATGAATTAGTTGAAATCTCTCGTACTTTTGTTTCTTTAGAACCAAACAGAACAACTAAGATTGTGTTGTTTACTCCAGAATTCCAAATAGAAGATTTCCTTGATGTCATCATTAGTGGAAATAAAGATGATGTTAAGGATGTTCTTGTATATTCTTTCTTAGCAGATTCAGTAGGTCACAATCTGCCATCTACTGTTTTCAGAAATGCAGAATACACTTTTGTTTGCTGAAGCACTTGGAGTTATCTTTATGGAGATTGCGGGTAGTTTGAAGTAGAAATGAGAAAATCCCTTCTATCTTAAGGTAGAAGGGATTTTCGGTTCTGGTGCAAAAAATATAACACTTGTGCAATGAATCTGTAAATCTTGGATATACTATTACTCTACAAAAGGGTGTGTGATCAGTATGTTCAAAATCAAAAACAATTCATTCATTAATTATTTGGGTTAACAGTGTAAAGAAAGATTCCGGTAGGATTTCTCATTGTTTTTTTGAATGTATCCTTTATTTGCACCAGAACCAAAAAAGACATGGAAAACAATTGTTTTCCATGTCTTTTAAATTATCTTAATGCCTTATCTAAAATTTTAAATTCTTGCTTTTCCTGCAATAATTTCAATACCAACTGTTTTATCTCTAACAAAGTATCTTTTAATTCATTAGGCATCAAACTATAAATATCTTCTAGCTCAGTTCCTAAATAAATAACATGAAGTACTTCCTCAGAAACTTTTTTTGATCTTAATAAATCTATTGTATAGGGAGTAAATATTATTTTCTCCGCTTCTTCAATCGTTATCAACTGTTCTTCTAATGCATTTAGAACACCCAATATATTTATTAATATCATTTTCTCAAACTGTTGAATATCTTTCGATTCTACACGTAAATCATACATGTATTATTTTACACTCCATCCACTTTTAACTTTTACATCAAACACTTTACCTGATTTACTTTGGAAATAGTGAATTGAAATCTTTTTACCATTTTTGTCATAACCATCTTTATATACTTTTTTCCAAGTTCCTGATTCAATTTGTCTCAATTCACTTAATAATTTTGTATTGTTTACATTTACATTTTTTGTTCCATTTTGCACAGCTTTAAATCCTGATGGATATTTAGGAGCATACTTAATAGCTTTATAGACTATTCTAGAAACCCTAATTCCAGCTACAACAATCCAAACCACAACAGGCGCTGCATAATATACTCTCAAATGAGGTTCTTCTACAGAATCATCCACATAATCCGGCATATTATCTCCAGCAAACTCATCAATCGTTACATCTTCAAAACCAACGTCATACAAAAACTCGTCCTCTGTTAACAATCGTTCAGAGTTCAGATCATCACTTTCAGTATTCGCAAAAGCTGAATACCCAGGACTAACTGCTGTTAATAGCATAGAGAACGATAATACTACAGCCAACTTCTTGAAAAATTTGTTCAAAGAAAAACACCCTTTCACCTTTATTATGTACTCATTCACTATCACATAGATAAAAATCCAAATAAATAGAAAAAGTGTTTTTTTAAGCTAATTTTAAAATTTATCAACCTAATTGTAAACTTTGTTAATAAATGTAAGGTGTTGCATTTATTGTACATTTTATTCGGTTCTGGTGCAAAAAATATAACACTTGTGCAATGAATCTGTAAATCTTGGACATACTGATACTATTACTCTACAAAAGGGTGTGTGATCAGTCTGTTCAAAATCAAAAACAATTCATTCATCAATTATTTGGATTAACAGCATAAAGAACGATTCCGGTAGAATCCTCATTGTTTTTTGGAATGTATCCTTTATTTGCACCAGAACCTTTAATCCGAATAGTGGTTTTCGTTTGAATGGGTTGTCCTATGAATTTAAGTTGTTACTGCATTTTTAAAATTTATAAAAGAACTGATAAACCTCTATAAAAAGTATTTAAAGTAGTAACAAATAGGTACAATAATTCCAACTATAGAAAATACAATGCTTCCTAGATTAAACGCAGAAAGTTTTGCACGATGAACTTGGGCTGTTTGTATGTTGTATTTCTCTTTTATTTATATATTCCCAAGTAAAACAACATAATATCACTATGAATTCCTATAACAATATGAGTTTTTGCATATTTCAAAACTTAATATATCCTTCAAAAAGTTTTAATAGTATAATATGTTTTGTCATATTCTTTTAGATTTTTCGACAAAAAACATAAATAGAGAACGAATTGGGAGAAGGAATTATGTACACAAAACTATTAAAATCAATTACATCATTAACACTTATTGGTGGTGCTTTATTGTCTACAAATGGCAGTGATGTGAGAGCTGCTGAGGCGGGTATTTTTTCTGATGTGCCTACATCGCATTGGTCGTATCCGGCGATTAAAGATTTAGCGAGTACAAATATTATTTCTGGTTATGGAAATGGGATATTTGGTTTTGGAGATGTTGCAACGAGGGAGCAAGTTGCAGCTTTAATTTATCGTGCGCTGGTACCAAATAAGCAAGGTGGTACGTTTAGTAATGATGGTGCTCGTTACGTATTACAAGATGGATCAACTTTAAACAATCCGTATCGAGATATTCGCTCAGGTGCAACATTGTTTCCTGAAGAGGTTTTAACGTTAACGAAATTAGGGATTTTTAAAGGTGATGCAAACGGAGGTTTTAGGCCGAAAGATTTTGTTAGCCGTGCAGAAATGGCGCAAATTATTAAAAATGCTTTTCAAGTTTCGGCTAAGCAAAAGCATACATTTAATGATGTTCCGAATGGTTTTTGGGCAGAAGGGGCGATTAGTGCAGTGCAGTCAAACGGGATTGCATCTGGTACAGGCGACGGGAAATTTGAACCTGCTAAAACGGTAACGCGTGAACAGTATGCACAGTTTTTATATAATGCTTTGCAATATAAACAGCCTGAAGTTGCGGTGCAAGATACAGGAGATGCGGCATTATTAACAGCATTCAAAGATGAGGTGCAAAAGCGTATTAATGCGTATGAGACGAATATTACAATTTCGTATAAAACGAAAAATAGTAATACAAAAGAAGTGATGAATACACTTTTTAATGCCTATAAAGAAGTGGCAAGTAAAAATGAGTATACGAATTATAATAGATCGAATGTTTCATATGGACTTTCTGGATCACCTGGAAATTATACGTTTACGTTAAAGATTACATACCGTGAAACGAAAGAACAAACGGAATATGTAATGAAGCAAGCGAAGGCAATCGTTTCTTCGATTACGCAAGTTGGAATGGATGATCACGAAAAAGTGAAGGCGATTCATGATTATGTCGTAAAACACGTTTCTTATGATACGTCTTATAAAGCTTACACAGCATATGAAGCACTTGTAAATCGCTCTGCGGTTTGCCAAGGTTATGCACTATTAACCTATCAATTATTAAAAGAAGCTGGAATTGAGAATCATTTTGTAGTAGGAACTGGAGACGGTCAGCCTCATGCTTGGAATTTAGTGAAAATCGAAAACAAATGGTATCACCTTGATACAACATTCGACGATCCTGTGCCAGATGAACAAGGCCGCGTAACGTATTCTTATTTCAACTTATCTGATGAGCAAATTGCAAGAAATCATGAATGGAACCGCGGGGACTATCCGCAAGCTACAACAAATTATTATAGTACATTAACAAATAAAATTAAGGCAGGTGGTACGAAAATCCCTGCATATCAGCAAATCTTAAAAGATACAAAGTTAAATTATTTAGGAAATGAATACATTGCAAATAACTATAATGAATTCAAAAATAAAATGCAGCAGCGTTATAACGAAAAGTTACCAAAGATTGAAATTCTTTATAAACAATCAATGGATGGTGCATTGCAAGATGTGAAAAAAGTAATTGGAGAAATCGGTTATCCGCAAGGGGCAAACCGTGTTTCTTATAAAGCTGAGCCGTATAATGCGAAAGAAGGATATTCTTTAGTGACGATTACGTTTATGTAGTGAGAATGAGAAAAAGCATCTGTTTCAGATGCTTTTTTTAATTGCTGAAACAGAGATTGAACAAATTATATAATTTATAGTAAACAAACAATTATGTGCATAAGAAAAAGTTCTGTATTCAAAGACCATTAAAAAATCTTCTTAGTTTAAAAAGTGAAAACGTCCTCGATAAAATCGAAGAGGCTTTCACTTTTTTCATGTAGTTATCTTGAAAGAATCGTAAAATTAATCAAAGTTGAGCATGTTCGTAAATTCATCACCTAAGGAGACAGCGGGAATATAGCTTTCCTGTAGTTTTTGGGACTATTGATTTAGTAGGAACAGGATCATTGCTGGGATAAGTTGGTGGTGCAAATTGTTGCTTTTTATCTTTTTCTTTCATAGGTGGTTTCTCAAATGATGGATTTAATTTGATGGAGTTGTCTGGTGTTTTTGTTTTATCTTTAGGTATGGCGTGTTTGAGGTCCTCTTCTGTATAAAGGCCTCCTGATTCTTCATATAATGAATCTTTACTTTGAATATAGTTTTCGGGTTTGGAAGGTTCATCGGGATTCATTATTGTTACTGGAGTTTCTGGATCTTCTGCTGCCATTGCTTGTTGCGATGATAGTGATGAAAAGAATATAGAAAATAGGATAGTAGAAAAGATACATACATTCTTAGGGATAAAAGATGTAATCATAATTTTCTGCTACTAAAAATATAGACAAATATACAATCTGTTGCACCCTAAGCATATTTTTATCTATATTTGCTCTTTTGTTAGTAACAGATTATTCACCTCGCTTTTTTATATTTTCAAATTTACGTGATAAAGAGCGTTGTTCACGTTTGCTTATGTTTTCACTTACTGTTGTTACCTCCTTATATTTGATGAAATCATTATATCACTAATTTAATGAAAATGAGAATCGATATCATTTATGGGATACGCTTGCAAATTTACGGAAATAAACAGAGCTATTTTCAATATTTGTTTAGAGTGTTTTTATGAAAAATAGAAAAGGACCTATCCTATATTGTTTTAATTCGACATAATGCAACAAAAGAACATGCTAGCATCTGTTATGATGACCTTGGTAATTTTACATTTTGGAGGATTAATAATGAACAAAAAGAAGATTGTTGCTGCGTTAATAGGAATTATAGTGTTACTTGTAATTATTAATGCAGTTATTACGAAGGGAAAAACGACATCAACTAGTGAAAAAATGTACACTGAGAAAGAATACAATACATTAGTAGATGAGCATTTTGAAGAAATGCAAAAGTTAAAAAGTGATAAGAGTGTATTAGAAACTGAAAATAAATCTCTTGATGCACAAGTTAAGAGGTTAAAAGATGAATTAACGAAAAAAGAGCAACCAGTAGTGCAACAGCCAGTTCAACAAGAACAACCGAAGCAACAACCAGCTCCACAGCCGGAAACGAAAGAAGAGCCTAAACAAGAACAGCCTACAGGCGCATTCGCAAATCCTGTGAAAAGTATAAATAAAACAGATGCAATGAACAAAGTGAAAGAAAAAGCGAAGCAAGACTTTCAAGATGATTATATGACGCAAAACTTTGTTGCGGATGAACAATCAAAAGCATTTGATTTCTTAAACGGAGTAGAGATCAAATCACAAGAAGAATTGAACGTGATGAAGAAAGCGTTGGGAGATTTTCCTAACGATTTTATGACCGCAAAGTTTGTTTATGAAGAGCAAATGAAAGCGAAGAATAAGCAAGGGTAATACAAAAACGCTATCTTTTTAAAAAGGTAGCGTTTTTGTTATGGGTTATAAAATTATTTCTGAATTTGACATATACAGTCTAACTGTATAAAATCAAACTATACAGTTTAACTATATAGTTTAGCTATATAGTTATCGTTACATTGGAGGTCTTTATGAATAGAGATAAAAATTTACCATTAACGGAAACAACGTATTATGTTCTTTTAGCGTTATTAGAGCCAGCCCATGGATATTTAATTATGCAAAAGGTGGAGGAACTGAGTAATCATCAAGTGAAAATCGCAGCGGGTACATTGTATGGTGCGGTTGAAAATTTATTAAAACAAGGATTAATAGAATCGGTAAAAAGTGAAGATAAACGAAGAAAAGTGTATGCCATTACGGAACGCGGGAAAGAAGTATTGCACTTAGACTTTATGAGAATGCAGCACATTATTGAGGTTACAAAGAGTTTATTACACGTATAGTTAGGGGGAAACGATGATGTGGAGATTGAAATTCTTTTTAGACTTTGAGAAAGAGGAAAAATGGTTAGAAGAGATGGCTTGGAAAGGCTATCAACTAGAAAGCACTACATTTGGTTATACATTTAGATATACAGAGCCGGAAGATGCGACGATTAGAATAGACCATAGAGTATTTAGTAGAAAAAGTGAATTTATGAATTACTGCACGTTATTTGAAGATAGTGGCTGGGAGCATATAGCTGGTAATCGGTGGTCAGGTACGTACTATTTTAAAAAGATAAATGAAGAAAGTGAAGATGACATTTTCTCAGATCAAATGTCACGAGCGGGGAAGTATAAACGTCTATCTAAAACATTTTTAGAATTAGCTATGTGCTCTATTCCGATATTAATCCTATTTATGTTTAATGACACGATTCATTTAGGAGCACTTGCAAATCCGAAAGAACTATATTTTACGCCAGGACTATGGGATAAGCAAGGTGTATCATTTCTATGGTCATTCTTATTTGAAACACCATTAGCATTGATGAGAGGCTTTGCATGGTTGTTTATCCCTACTGCAATTGTTATGTATTTAGTTTGTTCGTATAAAGCAAATCGATTGTATGAAGAGAGAAGATGATAGGATGAATCCCCTTAAAGCTGATGCTTTGAGGGGATTTTTTGGATTTCGACATCCGGTTTTAATTGTAAGATATTTACTTTATAAGCGTTTGAATGTGATATAATTTTAATAATAATATTCCTTAGGAGGATGATGATCATTCAGACAATTTTAGGTATTATTGGAGCAATTGTTTTACTTGCATTTGTTATCCACCCTGGTGTCCCAGAAAAACGTGTCCCTCTAAAAAATACACTCGCAGTAATCCTGCCATTGGTTGTTATAGCCGGTTTCATTTCTTTGTATATATAATGAAAACAAGTACTTATCAAGTAACATTAAGATGGGTAGAGAAGTATATATATTTACTTTTCTACCTATGCGTAGTTTAGTAAAGATCTTCATCAACACTTTCACTGCGGCTTTTTCTTCATGATAATCAAGTACTAATTCCTTTAGCTTCCGGCTCCCACATAACATATAAGATATATAGTATACATTTTATTGATTATGTTACGCCGTTCAAAAAATCTGCTTTATAGAGCGTGCCCTGTACCTATCAAATTAAAAATTACCCCAAAACGAAAAGATGAACTTTTTTATTGTAAGTTAGGATACAATCTTGTTCTGGGGTAGTTGTATTTTCTTAGCTTGATAGCGATGGGAGTCCAATATATATTATTAAAATTAAGATAATTCAAGTCGAAGGAAGACACCATAGGTTATTTTTTATTATCCTTCGACAAAACATGAAAATGTACAAATCAATTGTTTGCTACTATGAGATGAGAAATCTTACATTCTAAAAAATCTATTTAAAATAACCAATACAGATAGGCGTGACAAAATGAAACAGTTACTCATGCTCTCTTCTATATCATTTTTAAAAATATAGATTTTAATTGTAAATAAGGGATCTAAAGTTTGTTTAATACCATTTTTTACGTAATAAATGAATGATGAAATTTTCTTAAGTGCAGTTACATTAGGAGGTTGCTGATAATGAGATTTAATAAATACACAGTCATGCTTATGTTTCTAGCCTTTGGCTCAAATACCGCATTATCTATGTGGCTCAAGCAAGGACTTTTAGGTGTTATCGCGGCTATTGTTCTTTTGTTAATCGCTGCATGGACTACAAAAAGACCTCATACAGACAACCAGCGCAAGTAAATTATTGTATTTCTCAATAAACAAAAACAACTTAACATGGTAAAATAATAATTGGATGGGAGTCCAATACATATTATTAAAATTAAGATGGTTCACGTCGGAGGAAGGCACCTTAGAGTGTCTTTTCTTTTTTCTAAAAGAGAGTTTTGCTTTAAAGAAGATAAATTTTCAATGGATTAATGCCATGCGTATGTAGATAAAGTTCATCAATACATTTATGTTCATGAATATGTACAATTACATAAAATTTCAGAGGAAAAGAGAGTATACTTTCTTATTGTGTAATAAAGATAAAGCCCGCCTACGGAAATAGGCGAGCTTTTTTAACATATAAGGAAAAGATAACTTTGCAAGTATCTTTCTTCGAGTTAAAATATTTTACTAGGTTAAGCTTTGTGATGATTATCTCTTTTCATTTAAAGGAACTAGAGTAGTGCATCACTTTATTTTTAAGCATCCTTCTAAACAAATATGAATATTTTCATTATCCTTTTCACTACAAAGGGTAGTAATTTAGAAGCTAAAAATGCAAGCACGAAAGCAATTCCCCATGTTTTCAGCCATGATTTGAGAAATAAAGCTGTATATCCAACGTTCATTGAAACCATGACGAAAGAGATAATACTAGATATACCTAAAATCATAAAGAGATTAAAAATCATTGGTTCAAATTTTTTATTGATTTTCAAAATTAACACCTATTTTCTATATATGCTTTGCTGTCTTTAATTTTACCAACATCTAATCTTACAGTTTGAAATCTAGGTTGTCCAGCTTGTTGTACTTTTCTGCAATAGCAACAATAGGTATATAACTATAGAGTAAATAAACGTCTTCATAATATATCATTAATATCTCTGCTTTGGATGATAAGGAGCAGAATTCAATAGGCTGTATGAAGAGAGAAAGGATCCCCTTAAAGGAGATCCTTTTTACATTTTAAAGAAATCCTTCATCATTTTCGCATCTTTAATGTTCACTACCACACCTTCAACTTTATCTTTCTTCTCACCTTTAGCAATCGTAATTTGTTCCTTATTATCAGCCCATACAAGAAACTCTTCTTTTGAGTCATCTTTATATGTAACGGTAATAGTAGAATGCGCAGACTCTCTCTTTTTTTGATCTAATGTGATTGTTTTAGGATTGCCTTTTTGGACTGCTGAAACGATAGAGTGTATCATTTCTTCGTTATCTGTTTGAGATTTTGAAACGTTGTTATTTATCGTGCTAAGTATTTCAATGTCTGTAATATTTGCGGAGTTTAATTGAAAGGCATTTTGTTTCTGTTCTTGTTTAGTTTGTGGAGATTTGTCTGTAGCTGAGGTGCTTGTACATCCTATTAAAGTGAAAGATAGAGCGGTTAGAGCACATATAGATATGATTTTTTTCATAATATCCCTCCTCACTTTTAATTATAACAATTTTCTGTTAATTGAGGTAGTTATTGTAAGTAGATTTATTGTACTAGTTTAGGGATAGATAAATTTCACATAACTTTTTTCAAATTTTATGTTTAACATTTCGAAAATAGGTGTACTACATATAATATAACAAATAATTCATTTTAAAGGAGGAAGTTAAAGATGGAAACGAAGTATAGTAAACCTTTTGTATATGAATTTATTACGGAGAAAGAGGTCATGAATGCGGCGAATGATCTAGTGAAGAAAGGAATAGACCAAAAAGATATTTACGTATTAACACATGAGAAAGAAAGGACAGATAGAATCGCAGACAATGCAGACGTGAATACAATTGGAATAAAAGAGGAGGGACTTGGGACAAGTATTATTAACGTCTTTCAAAAAACGGGAGATCAGTTAAGAAATAAGATGCAAGAGTTAGGACTTAATGAGGAAGAAGCTAATTTTTATGAAGAAAAGCTGGATGAAGGAAAAATCTTGTTATTCGTTAAGGATTTAGAAAGAGTCGGTGAATGGTTACAAGAAAGAAGATGCACGTATACTCTTTAAATCTATAAATCTATTACGAAAAGGAGATGGGGAATATGAGTAAGAGCGGACTAAAAGAACAAATTACGGGTAAGGTTGAAAAGACAAAGGGACAAGTAAAAGAAGGAATTGGTGAAGTTACAGAGGATAGAGAGCTGAAAAATGAAGGGAAGTGGGAGAAGACGAAAGGAACTATAAAAGAAAAAGTCGGAAAAGTGAAACAAAAGATAAGTGATGAATTGGATCATAAAGAATAATACATGTTTATCAAGCTTTGGTTGTACACCAAAGCTTGATAAAACCAATATAAAAATAATACAGGAGGTTTAATTATGGGATTTATTATTACGTGTATTGTAGGTGGACTTATTGGTGCGTTAGCTGGAATGATTACAGGGAAAGACTTTCCTTTAGGTATAGTTGGTAACGTTATTGCCGGATTAATCGGATCTTGGGTAGGTAGTGCATTATTTGGTCATTGGGGTCCTGAATGGGGAGGCATTTTCGTTCTTCCAGCGTTATTAGGTGCAATCGTCTTTATTTTAATCGTTACATTCTTTTCTAGAATGCTACGGAAAGCGTAAGTATGATAATAAATAGTAATCTTAAGTTTATTATATATAGCTATAAAGTAAATGAACTGATAAATATACATAAAGAAAGCATCCAATTAAACTAATTTGGATGCTTTCTTTATGTAATCTGCATAGGAATGAGTGGAGGATGAAGAACCCCCACTCATTAACATTACACTTTCTATTATGTATTAAACCATCGATACCTTTTTACAATTATTTATTCTTACAACCTGCCTTGGTTCTATATGAGATAAGTCCTCGCTATTACCTATATCAACTACAATTGTATTCGTTAGTATGTTAATAATGGAACCAACTAATTTTGTAGCATGATCGTGTCGATAAGAAAATTGAACGAAATCTCCCTTTTTAAAGTTGTTCTCTTCCATAGATAGATCCCCCTAAAAATAATGTTTATACATTATACATACACAAATTTACAAGGTTTAAACATTTGGTAGTATTTTTTAGCATTAAGCTGAGAAAGGTGTAGAAAATTTATTTATAATTAAAATAAAAAAATATGTTTAAAACTAATTTTTATGGGTAATTAAATAGTAATAGTTTGAGATAAGGGGGCGGAAATGATGAATTTGGCAGTAAATATTTTGCAAAATGATGTAGGTTATACGGTACAACTTAATGGTGAGATTGATGCGTATACAGCATCAGATTTAAAAAATAAGGTAATGCCTATTGCAAGCGAGAAAGAGGTTTATATTGTAGTAGATTTTACTGAGGTAGAGTATATGGATAGTACAGGCTTAGGCGTATTTATAGCTCTATTAAAAGCGGTTAAGAAAAATGATGGCAAACTAGAATTTATTGGTGTATCTAAAAGGTTAAAAAGATTATTTGATATTACAGGACTAACAGAAATATTAAATTTGAATTCCGATTTTGAAAAAGTAGAAAGAAGGTGACTAGGGATGATGGAGAGATTTGAAAAGATAGAAATGAAAATTCCTGCAAAAGCAGAATATGTGGCTATTATTCGTTTAACAATGGCTGGTGTTGCGAATCGGATGGGCTTTGCTTATGACGATATAGAAGATATGAAAATTGCGATTAGTGAAGCATGTACAAATATTGTACAACATGCATACAAAGAAGACGTTGGAGAAATTGCAATTGTCTTTGGACTATATGAAGATCGATTAGAAATTATGGTTGCGGATAATGGAGTTAGCTTTGATTTTAGCACTTTAAAAAGGAAAGTTGGTCCGTATGATATTAATAAACCAGTAGAACATTTGCCGGAAAATGGTTTAGGTTTATATTTAATCAATACGTTAATGGATGATATACAAATTATGCATGATGAGGGCATGACAGTTTTAATGACAAAATATATACAAAGAGAGCAGGTGGAGAATGATGGAAATCCAATCTCAACCTACAAATCTTGCTAAAGAAGACGTTATTAAACTAATTGCAGACTTCCAACAAAACCAATGTGATGAAGCACAGGAAAGATTAGTTAATCATTACAAAAATCTCGTATATTCTATTGCGTATCGCTATTCAAAAGGTGGGCCGATGCATGAGGATATTATACAAGTAGGAATGTTAGGGCTCTTAGGCGCAATAAGAAGGTATGATTATTCGATAGGAAATGCTTTTGAGCCGTTTGCAATACCTACGATAGTAGGGGAAATAAAGAAGTATTTACGTGATAAAACTTGGGGCATTCATGTTCCAAGGCGAATTAAAGATTTAGGCGGGAAGATTAAACTTGCGATAGAGGAGCTAACAGATCATTTGCAGCGTTCACCGAAGATTATAGAGATTGCAGATCATTTAGGACTATCCGAAGAGGAAGTGCTCGAAATTATGGATGCGAAAAATAATTATCGAGTATCGTCCTTAGATGATGTCGTTGAAAATTCATCTGATGGAAGTTCGGTAGCGAGAATTGAATCTGTAGGTGAAGTAGAGCAAGGATATGAAGAGACAGAAAGGCGTCTCGTTTTAAAGGATATTTTTAACGTATTAAATGATACGGAAAAGAGTGTTATTCATTATATATTTGGAGAAAATTTAAATCAAAAGGATACAGGGGAACGGTTAGGTATTTCACAAATGCACGTTTCTCGTATTAAAAGACAAGCAATAAGTAAATTGAAGCAAGCGGCATTTTTAGATACATAAAAATTTTAAAGAATTATGTTTAAAACATGAGAAACGGGGTAGTTATTAAGTATAGGAGGAGATATGAAAATGTCACACGATGTGAAAGAACTAATCGAAGGATTGAATGAAGATTTAGCAGGAGAATACTCGGCAATTATTATGTATAACCATAATGCAGCTACAGTTTCTGGTATATATAGACAAGTGTTAAAACCTTTCTTTGAATCTGAAATTAGTGATGAACAAGGACATGCCCTATATTTAGCGGAGAAAATTAAGACGTTAGGTGGTACACCTACTACGATCCCTTTACCAGTAAAACAAGTAGAAGATGTTAGAGAAATGTTAGAATACGCTAGACAATCAGAATATGAAACAATTAAGCGCTATGAAACGAGAAAAGAACAGGCAGCGAAATTAAATATGACAGAGTTAGTTGTAAAGTTAGAAGATATGATCGCAGATGAAACAAATCATATGGAAGAGTTAGATCGTCTTTTAAGTGACAAAGCACTAGTGTTAAATTAATAGTGGAAATTTACCCCACTTTAATGGGCAGTAAGACCCCCCACCTGAAAATGCAGCGAAAGCAAAGAAGTTAGGTGTGGGATCAACTGCCCCTAAAAGTCCGATTGGTTCAACTAATAATCAGTGGGGGATGAAGAAAACCCCCACTGATTAAAGTTTCACTTTATAGAGTGAAAGAACAAACCCTCATTTCTAGGGGGTTTGTTCTTTTGCTGTATAAATATGTTTGAGTAGGAAATTTTCATTTTATAACTGAGTATGCAATACTAGAAAAATAGAAAATGATAATCGATTTACATTTTAAATAAGAAAAGGGGAAATAACTTGTGTCCATTTTAATTGTCGATGATAATCCGGTTAACATCTTTGTAATTGAAAAAATTTTAAAACAAGCCGGATATCAGGATCTTGTATCGCTTAATTCTGCACAAGAGCTTTTCGAATACATCCATTTTGGAAAAGATTCTTCCAGGCATAATGAAATCGATTTAATACTATTAGATATCATGATGCCTGAAATTGATGGACTTGAAGTTTGTAGGCGATTACAAAACGAGGAGAAGTTTAAAGATATTCCTATTATTTTTGTAACAGCTTTAGAAGATGCGAATAAATTAGCTGAAGCGCTTGATATAGGCGCAATGGATTATATTACGAAACCAATAAATAAAGTTGAATTGTTAGCACGTATGCGTGTAGCATTACGCTTGAAATCGGAATTAAATTGGCATAAAGAACAAGAAGAAAACCTTCGTAATGAATTAGATTTAGCTACACAAGTACAAAGAAACTTATTAAGTAGTCCATTAAGAGAAAATCATATAAAAATTGAAGCAAGCTATTTACCTTCATTCAAACTAGCTGGAGATATGTATTATTGGTATAAAATCGATGAAAACCGCTACGGTATTATATTATTAGATGTGATGGGACATGGTATATCTGCTTCATTAGTTTGTATGTTTATTTCGTCTGTATTACGTGAAACGATTAAATCTTTAATCGATACAGAACTCGTCATTAAAGATTTAAATAAATATATGACTCTCTTACATAATGACAATGACGATATTCCATATTATTTTACAGCGATATATTTAGTAGTAGATACAGAAAAGGGAACGATTGAATATGTAAATGCAGGGCATCCTTCTGGATACGTTTTAGTTGATGAAGAGAATGTAGTGGAACTAAATCGCGGGAGTTGTGCGGTAGGATTTTTTGATGAAATAAAAGTTGAAAAGACTGTTATACCTTTTGAGAAGAACGCTCAAATTGTATTGTTTACAGATGGTGTTCTTGAGGCAATTGCAAATGATGAATTTGAGTCTGAAGAGAAGTTACGTGCTTTTACAGAAAGAAAATGGGGAGATTTAGAAGAAGAAATAGAAGGGTTTTATAAGGAAGAACAGAAGAAAGCACAATCAGATGATATGTGCCTCATTATGATACAAACGAATGCGAAATAAAAAGCGTATGAAATCCAAACAGAGGATTTCATACGCTTTTATTGTATTTTTTGATAGATTTGTTCGTACGGATTAAATTGGATATAATGCGGCATTATATCTGAAAAACGGAGAGTTTCTTTATTTCCTAAACATAGGAATCCGTTGTGACCTAAACTTTCATAAAATAGTTGCTGTACTTGGTTTTGAAGTTTACTCGTAAAGTAAATTAAAACGTTACGGCAAAGTATAATATGAAATTCATTAAAAGATTGATCTGTTACTAAATTATGCTGAGCAAAAATAATGTTTTGTAAAAGAGACGGATTAAAATAAGCGAAACGATTATCTGTTGAATAATAGTTAGAGAATGCTTGTGTACCACCAGCTTGTAAATAATTTTTCGTATAAGTTTGCATTTTATTTAACGGAAGGATAGCTTGTTTCGCTTTCTCTAACACATCTGTATTCATATCTGTTGCGTAAATAACAGCTTTTTCACTTAATCCTTCTTCGTGAAGTAAGATGGACATGGATAATACTTCTTCACCAGTTGCGCATCCGGCATGCCAAATTCTAATTTCAGGATACTTTTTTAATTCAGGAATGACATGCTCTCTGAGCGCTTTAAAAAAGTTAGGGTTACGGAACATTTCAGTTACATTAATGGAGAAATCATTTAATACCTGTTCTAAAACCCCTTCCTCATGAATTACTTTTTCAATTAATTTTGAAATGGTAGGGATGTTAGAGAGCTGCATTCTATTACAAATTCTTCTATAAATAGATGTGCGAGCATATTGGCGAAAATCGAAGCCAGATAGTTTAAATACCGCTTCCAATAGTAATTCAATTTCTAAGTTCGTACGCTTATCCATATCTACAGATGGATCAAAATTATAATACTTATTTTCCACTTAAACTAAACCTCACTTATTTTATTAACCATACACTCATTACCGAATAGAGTTGATGTAAATTTAATGGTTTACTTATATAATCTGAAGCGCCAGCAGATAAACATTTTTCTTTATCATTTGGCATTGCTTTAGCAGTTAATGCGATAATAGGTATTTCATGTAACCCTAAGTTCATTCGGATATGTTCCATTGTTTCATAACCGTCCATATTCGGCATCATAATATCCATTAAAATAAGGTCAATATTTGTATTGTTTTTTAGTATGTCTAAACACTCTATGCCGTTTTGTGCAGTAATAATGTTAGCATGTTGTTTTTTTAATGCATTTTGTAATGCAAATATATTTCGATGATCATCATCGACAATTAAAATAGTTTTCTCTTGGAAGACGTTATTTGTTTCTGGCGTCACTAGAGTTTCCTCAACAACTTCAGCAGGAACAATGTCTTCTATCGTTGCTGCGACTTCTAGGTTGGATACTTGTATATTAGTTAACCCATTTGGAAGGTTAGGAATATATACGGTAAAAGTACTGCCTTCTCCTACATTACTCTCTAACGTAATCCAACCACCTAATAATCTAGCAAACTCTTTACAAATAGATAACCCTAAGCCTGTACCACCATATTTCCGAATCGTTGCGCCATCTGCCTGTTGGAAGGCTTCAAAAATAAGTTGATGCTGTTCTTTAGCGATACCAATGCCGGTATCTTTTACCGAAATTGTCATCCAGTCTTTACTTATAGACTGCATATCATGAGTTAAATTGGTTGTTTCTATCGAATCGAAATGTAAAGAAACGGATCCTTTTTCCGTAAATTTAAATGCATTGGATAATAAGTTTTTAATAATTTGTTCAATCCGCTTTGCATCTGTATAAAATAAATCAGGAATTGTATCACTGTCTTTAACCGTAAATTCGACACTTTTTCGTGCAGCTATATGTAAAAAGTTTTGCTGCATACTTGCTGCCATGTCACTTATGTTCGTTGCTTCGAAAATCACATCTAGTTTCCCAGCTTCTACTTTCGATAAATCTAGTATGTCATTAATTAAAGTAAGTAAATCTTTCCCTGATGAATGAATGACAGTTGCTAATTCAATTTCATCGTTTGATAAATGATTGTCATGATTTTCTTTTAACATTTCAGATAATAGTAAAATACTATTTAACGGTGTGCGTAATTCATGTGACATATTTGCTAGAAATTCTGATTTGTATTTTGAGCTACGTAATAACTCACTTGCTTTTTCTTCTAATTCTGATTTAGTAATTTGTAAGTCAGCTGTCTTTTGTTCGGCCTCTTCCGTTCTAGACTCTAGTTGTTCATTCGTTGTTCGTAATTCTTCAGCTTGCATTTGTAGTTCTTCAGCTTGTGTTTGCAATTCTTCTGATTGAACTTGCAGCTCTTCTGTCATTGCTTGTGATTCATGTAAAAGAGTTTGAATTCGCATACGTCCCATAATGCTATGGATCGTTAAACCTAGGTTATCAACAGTTTGTTGAATTAAATCTTGATGTAAGTCTGAAATCTCAGTTACACTCACTAACTCTATTACTGCAATCACTTCATCCTCAAATAAGATAGGGATGACTAGTAGGTTTTTAGGGCGTATTTCTAATAATCCAGTAGTAACGTAACGAAACTCTTCAGGTATGTCCCTGAGAATAAAACTTTTCTTTTCTAAAGCAGACTGTCCAATGAAACCTTCCCCCATTTTAATGGATTGTTTCCCAATATCAGCACCTTGATCTGCGAAAGAAGCTTTTTTCACATAGTAGATAGTGTCTTCAATTTCTTCACGAACATAAAATGCACCACAAGAAGTTTGCGTTTTTTGTATAATGCCGCTCAGAATTTTATTACCTAACATTTCGATAGAAGATACACCTTGATACTTTAAAATTAACTCTGCAAGCTCAGTTTGTAGCCACTCTCTTTTCGATATTTCGTCTAGTAGGTGGTTCGTTGTATGAGCCAAATCTTTTATTTCATCATGAGTGTTTACATGAATTCTTTCCGTAATTTTTTCTTTCGAAGAAATGGATTTAATAGCTTGAATTACATTTTTAATCGTTTTTGTAATGGAATTCGAAATATAGAGTGAAATGATAATAGAAATAAAAGAAAGTAAGAACAATAAACTATATAACCAAATCTCTAATTTATTATTTTCGGTATCTAATTGTGCAGCTCTTTTCTTCGTTAGTTGCTCCTCAACACTACGGAAGTTCGTTACCTGCGATTGTAGTGACTGAATTTGAGTCGTATCGATTGCTTGTACGTTATTACTATTGCTATTTGTAATAAGTGGGTGAATCTCTTTATTAATCCAACTAGTAATGTTTTCATTAATCTGTTTTAACTTTTCTTGCTGAGAGGGGTTATCCTCTAATAGAGCAAAAAGATCTTGATAATCTTTTTCGTAATCCTTTTCCACAGCATTAAGGGATTGAACGTAATTTGCATCATTAGAAGTGATAAATCCTTTCGCTTTATTTTCAATTGTTAGCAATTCTTTCTCCACTTGATTCGTTAAATTAAGTACTTTGAAATCGTGCTCAATAATAAAATTACGAGATTTTTGTAAACTGGAAATCTCATTGTTTAGCATAATGAAAGAAATAAGTAAGAACAAAATGATAACTAAATAACCAGCCATAATTTTGTAGCGAATACTAAATTTTGCTTTCGAGTGCATTAAAAATTCCTACCTTCAAGGTTATTAAGAGTTTTCAATCGTAAAGAATGAAAACGTAATATATATTATACCAGTTTTCGTAAGGCCGAACTAGAAATCCCCCTATTGTATTAGGGGGTCTCTTTTTGAATTGAGGAAATCATTTTGAAATATAAAACTATATATGAAAAGTAACAATCGAGGGAATAGGGGGATAACAAAATTTTTAAGAAGGAAAGAGTGTTCTTAAAGCTTTTTTTGCATCTATTCCTTCAAAGATAAATAATACAAGTTCTTTCTTTTTGACAGTAAGGAAAAATGATACTAATGTGCTTAAGTTTTTAATGGAAGTAAGTGTTCCGTGTTTACCTATAAATAAAGTTGTTTGAAATGTTGTCATTAAAGCATAAAAATGATGAATCTGCGTTATTGTAGGTGTTTCATTATAAAGAATAGTAGTAGATTGGATTGCATTCATCGAAATATTCCTTTCCATATAGTAAGCATAACAATATAAACATACCCGTTTTAAAAAATGTTAAACATATAAATAAAAAAATATAATTATAGTTTTTTATGTTTAGAAAGGGTTACGAAGGGTATACATAAACTACAAAGAGATTGACTGAAGATGAATTGTAAGATTTCTAGTCTATAAAAATATACTTTTACTTTAAATAAAAAGGAGTCTGGTATACATGAATGAACTGATGATTGATATTACATTTGATTTAATTTACTTGTTAAGTAGTTCGCTTGTAATGCTTTTACTATTCGCTTTTTTCATAAATGGTTATGTTAATAAGAAGATTAGTGTATACAGAAATGAAGAAAGATAAAGATACATTATATAAAACTTTAGGAGGTTAATAGTTATGAATATAGATAGAAAAATAGTAGGTGTTTTTAGAACAATCGATGATGCGGCATTCGTTATTAATGAATTAAGTGATAAAGGATATCCAGCTGATAATATTTCAGCTATTGCAAAGGATCAAAAGGAAATTGAACATCTGGAAGAAAAATCGGGTGAAAAAGTGAATCATGAAACCGCACATAAAGCGGATATCTTTTCAGCGACAGGGCTTGTGGCAGGAGGAGTAGCAGGCGGACTCGGAGGTTTATTAACAGGTCTTGGTGTACTTGCCATTTCTGGAATGGGTCCAATCGTAGCAGCGGGACCTATCGCAGCAGCTATTGGAGGAGCCGGTATTGGCGGAGGAGCTGGAAGTTTAATAGGAGCATTTATCGGCTTAGGAATCCCTGAGGAACATGCTAAGAAATATGAAGAATACATTTATGATGGAAATATATTAATTTTAGTAGATGCAACATTAGATGATAAGTTAGAAATTTATAAAATATTTGATAAGTATAATGCTTATAACTCCGATTTCTTTAAATAATATGTACGTCACATATTAAACACAGTGAATATCGTTTTTTGATCTTACAACTTTGGCGCGACCGAGGAGTCGTATGACTATAAGAGAGGAAGGGCTTATAGCAAAAGATCAAGTTTAAGAGAGAAGAGGTGTCTTTTCGTGATTGTAAAAATAGTAAAGGATAGTAGTAATAGTTTCCTTTGTACAGTTCAAAATAAAAATGGAGAGAAGTATGTGAAGAAATGGTTTCGTAAACAGGAAAATAAGGGGGAATTAGGGCGACCAACTTTTAAAGAAGTAGAAAAGGATTGGAAAGAAAATAGAGAATCATTTATGTATCCAAATGTTAAAGCGCTTTCTTAAACATAATAGGCGTTTTATTCTTACAAAATTGTCACACTCCTGTAAGGTAATTCAATAGATTAGATACTTTTTCCATGTCATAATAAAGATATAAGAAAGCTTATTCAAACTACAACTTATTAGGAGAGTGTCAGTCATGATTGTAACAACAACGTCTGGAATTCAAGGTAAAGAAATTATTGAGTATATCGATATTGTAAACGGTGAAGCTATTATGGGTGCAAATATTGTCCGCGATTTATTCGCTTCTGTTCGTGATGTTGTCGGTGGTCGTGCTGGTTCTTACGAAAGTAAGCTAAAAGAAGCTCGTGATATCGCAATGGATGAAATGAAAGAACTTGCAAAACAAAAAGGTGCGAACGCTATCGTTGGTATTGACGTAGATTACGAGGTTGTTCGTGATGGAATGTTAATGGTTGCTGTAAGTGGTACAGCTGTACGTATATAAGTAAATAAAAAACAGGCTCACCCCTCGAAGTTTATGCTTTGAGGGGATTTTTTTGTTTTATGACTAACGTTGACAAGAAATTATAATTACATATGTTCAAAGTGGGCAAAACGTTATTGTAAAAAATGCTAGGATTGCTCCTAGCATTTCGTGAGGGGGTATTGCACGGGAATTTAGATAATAAGCAGACACACTTGCTTATTTCAAATGTAGTATATATTGTTTTCAAAGGGAAAAGTAAGAAATACAACAATCTTTATATATGTTTAACGAAGGTGCTAATTATATGACAAATAATAAAATTGTTATTTAAGGTAAGAAAAGGTGTATAGGATGTGGAAGGTAAGTTGATAGCATTGATGCAAAAATAAAGGACAGTACATATTGTATATGACTACTATGTACTGTCCTGATTATTCTTTTTGGATTACGAAAAATTATCTCCTGTCTTGCTATAAGTTTCATAGGCGAAATAACCAAATAAATAGCCTATTCCAGATCCTAAACTAACTGAAAGCAGGGAGAAGTCCGGGAAAAACATGCCGAAAATCAAACCGATTATACAGCCGACAAGCATTCCTATAGGTATGAGACTATCTAATAAATTTTGAGCTTCTTTTGATTTTTTCTTACCTAATGTTCCTTCGTTATATTTACGTTCCATTCTTTTCATTACAAATACTACAATTCCACCAACTATTACAACAGGCGCGATTGCCGAAATGAACCACATGTTAGAAGCTCCTTTCACCTTTTAATATAATTATACCAGATACTTACAATTCGGCATTCCTAAACGTACTATCTAGTCTATTTAAAAGGCCAATCAAAAAGACTCCTTCCTTTGCATTTAATAACTCGTCAAAAACACTTTCCGATACGATAAACTTAACTAAATCTATACAATTCAATCAAATTTACACAAGTTAGTGCTTCATCGTGTTCTCGCAGCCCCAAAGGGACGAGGGGTATAACACTCCACACGAGGCAGTATCGTTACCTCCTATTATCAAGCATTTATTTTACCCATCTTGATAAATTTATCGACGCATTTACATCCCTATCGTGATGGCTATTGCATGAAGCACAACACCACTCACGTATTTTTAAACTCCACTGTCCTTCTGGTTGAACTGAATGGTCGTATTTTACGCTGCAACATGAGCAAATCTTGCTTGAGGCGAACCATTTATCAGCTTTTACATACGCAATGCCATACTTCTCGCACTTGTATGATAAACATTGAAAGAAGAAGTTTAATTTTTGAAATGAAAATGCTTTCGATAGTTTTTTGTTTTTTAACAGGTTTGAGATAGGTAAGTCTTCCACAACAATCCTCATTGGTTTGGTTTTCACCAATTTAGCTGTTGCTTGATGGATATGGTTATTTCGGATATTTATAATTTTCCTAGATAACCGCAGGTGCTCCGTTTTCGCTTTTTCATATCCGGCAGACTGAATTTTTACACCTTTTTTAAATCTCCTAGACATATCTCTTTGCGCTGACTTTTTCCTTCTCAAAAGTTTTTTAACCTTAGCATCTTTGTTTATATTTCGTTCTTTCATACCATTAGAAGCTACAAACAGCTCTTTTAAACCAACATCCACACCAATCGACTCATTGGTTAGTTCTTGGGATTCAAAATCTTCTTGGAATCCTACACTAATCCACCAGTGACGACCGTCAAATGTAACTCTTGGATTGGATGGTTTTTTATTTCTTGGTAGTTGTTGGCTTGTTTTCACTTCTCCGATAGACTGAATATGAACTACCTTCTTTCCTATAGCCAGTCTTTCATAATTGGCATAAAATCCTTGGATTACATCTTTTTTGGATTTATAAGAAGTGTGAGAACCATTTTTGTACTTTTTGAACGAATTTTTTCTCGCCGTATCAAAATCTTTTGAAGCCTGTTTAGGAACTTGTGCATTGATGTCTTTTAACCACTCATATTTCTTTCGCTTCTTGATCTTTGTAAATCGTTTCTGTAAAGCTAACTGTGAAACAGATTTTCCAAATAGCTTATAGTATCTATCACTCATTCTTTTACAATAGTTATAAGCGAATCTTGCAGCACCGGCATGGTTTCTAAGCACTTTTTCTTGTTCAGGCGTTGGAATTAGTCTAACTTTCTTCGCCAATATCATCAGAATGTAACTCCTTTAATGAAAGATTTGTTCTTCTGAATCGTAGCGTGTTCCACCAGCATTCCCCTTAGACTACTCGGATGCAAACCTGTTAATTCTGATACTTGACTAACTCGTGAAAATTTCATTATTATTCTTACCTCATTAAACCTAATATAGCACATACGTTCGATAGGTTCAATGAGGTTTGATAGATTTAATTAAATGTATCTCGTTCAACTAAGGGCGCAATTCCTTAGCCAGTTCTCTTATGAACTTCTCCTGTTTTCACATGAGCGCAGACTATATGTTTATCTCTTTAGAGATAGAGGATTTTTCCACCACCATAGGCTTGTGGTGTACTCTCGTCAGTTATACGAGATAGTCGTTGAACGTTCATCTTATCCATTTTGACTTAGATGATTCGAGGCGGAAGACCCATTGTTCTAGTGTTTAGGATTTAACCTTGCACGATCTGATTGATTTTTTCTGCTTTCGCGACATTCACGCTCGCTATTTCTAGCCACGTTGTAGTTCAATCAGCTTTAGGGATTGCCCGCAGTTAACCCTCACTACTAGCCAATCACTTGACTAGCAGGGCTTACTGATATATTTAATTAACTTTCGTTATAATTGGTTAAATAAATCGTAACAGTTAGTTACCCTTTCGTTTTCTCAGCAGACTGCACAACATCAACTGCTGCTTTCACATCCGCTAAGTCATACGTAGAATGTACCGTCATAAAACGTAATTGCTTATTTTCCACTAAGCGAATTAAGTGACGAAACGTTTCTTGCCATTTATATGGTGAAGCTTCTTTATTCCAATGTCGTAAATGAAATATGTTTGCGTGCACTTTTGCTTTC
Source organism: Bacillus sp. 3G2 (assembly GCF_044324725.1). Classification (NCBI taxonomy): domain Bacteria; kingdom Bacillati; phylum Bacillota; class Bacilli; order Caryophanales; family Bacillaceae; genus Bacillus; species Bacillus sp. 3G2. The sequence goes on from NZ_CP172246.1 coordinate 1,022,641, forward strand.
GTGACAATCTCTGCCCAGTTCACTTGTATTCCTGATAGAAGGCCGATCGTTAAAAAGTGCCCGTTTGGACGTAAGGAGAAAGCTAATGTATTTCCATCTGGTCCTCCGATAGAATCAATCGCAGCATCTGCACCAATCCCGTTTGTTAATTCCATAACGGTTTCATAAAGCGGGGCGGTGGAAGTATCAATTACATACTCGGCACCAAGGCGCAGTAACTCTTCTGTATGCTTATTATTTCTTGTAACAGCAATTAATCGGAAGTTTAAAATTTGTGATAACTGTGCAAATAGATGTCCAATAGCGGATCCGCAAGCATTCACTAATAAAACGTCATTACTCTGTAAGTTTAACGTTTCTGTACAAGTAACCCAAGCTGTAAGTGGATTAATATACATTTGTGCCGCTGTGAAATCATCGATGGAATCCGGAATAGGGACTACAAAATCAGCTGATGTCTTCACATACTCTTGCCAAGTACCTTCTCCGCGTAACGGTAAAACACGTTTACCGATAAGGTCTCTCGTAACGCCCGCGCCTACATCTTCTACAATACCAACACCTTCATAACCAGGTATGTTAGGTAAAGGAATTCTATGAGCGTACGCTCCGGTAATGGGAATTAAGTCAGATGGGTTAATCGGCCTAACTAACATACGGACTAAAACGTCATTATCTTTTAATGGTTCTATATTTTTATATTCAACTTGTAATACATCTTTTGGGTTGCCGAACTTGTGAAATTGAATGTGTTTTCCGTGCAAGATACATGTTCCCCCTTAGTTTGATTGGGTTTATTATAGCATTTTTGGTTTTGGGGGTTATTTTGTTAAATGTATTTTAAAGGAGTAGGGTTCATAAAAAATAAGCTCATAGTTGGTTTCCCTTCATGTGAAATATTCCATTTATCATTCATGATTGGAATGTTTTACGGGTTATCTTATAATGTTTTATAAGGAGATTAGGATTTTAAAATTTTATAATTTAATATTATGTAGTGAAATGAATTCACTGCTAGGGCTGTTGGGAAAGGTTGAAGAGGGATGGTTACCAAAAATATGGAATAAAGATTATTTTATAAAGGATGTGTAAAGGTGAGTTTTATTAATTCTTTTTTTGAAAAGAAAGGTGAGCATGTTCAGCGTTTATTTTTTGATATAAGATTTTTATTTTTCGGTTTCACTCTTATATCTTCTTTAGGATTTCTCATTATATATAGTTTTTTGTATGGATATTATTTTAGTGGTGATGAATTTTTTCAAATCTCGAATTTTAATATAGTATCCAATTTGATACCTTTTAGTATACAAACTCTAACTATTACTTCTATATTTTTTATTTGCACTTATTATATAATTTCAGCATCTATTCCTTTGATGCGCAAAAATAAGGAGAAAAAGGGAGCTATCTTCATTTTATTAGGTTTAATAATCTTCTTATTAAACCTGTTTATAACGATGTTTTTTGCTAATGAGATTACATTCATTAGTATGTTAAGTTTTGCTTTTATATGGATATTTGTAGGCTTTACACTATGTTTTTTATATACTATTAATATAGCGGAAAAACACCCAATTCTAATGATAAGTGCGGCTGTGCTTCAGTTTTTGCTACTAGCCTTTATCGGACAAGTATTAAGTGTTATGAAAGTATTAGATGAAAGTATATACATGGAATTATCTACTGTATTATTCATTCCATGTCTTTTCATTACACTAATAATATTTCGTCATTACCATAGTAAGAAATGGTTCAATTCTATAAGCTGTTTACCGTTTTCTATTATAATTTCTATGCTATTATCTTTGGGTTTAGGGAAGAATAATATAGTATTTTTTTCTGAAAAAGCGATTTTTATTGCAACAATGCCAATTTTGCATTTCGCTATTTTAAAAATAGTTAAACTAACTCAGAAAAAGATAGAAGAAAAGGTAAAATTAGGCGCTAGTAAGAAAATCGAAGGGGAAATCGAAGAGAAGCAGGAAGAAAATAAGGAAAGGTCTTTTGAAAATAATTCAATTTTATATATAGTTATTTATAAATGTTATAGTATTCTTTCTAACAAAGCTAATAATGTAGTGAGGTTAGTAATTGGACTTGTACTCTTATTCGCTTTTGTTTCGTTACCCAGATTCTCTTTATGGAGTGGACAATTCATAAGAATAATAAACCAACCGTTTGAAAAACCAATTAAAATTACTTATGTAAATCAGTCAGGAAAAGAAAGTGATTTAGTTGGAAATTATTATATAGAAAATAATTCAATTTTATATATATCTAATAGGTGTTGGGACTTAGAGGTTATAAAGCCTATTAATTATCACATTAAACCAATAGATAAGGAAAATAAGCAAAGTTGTGAAAAGAAGGATCCTACTGTATGAATAAAAAGAAGCTGTATCAAAAAAATTGATACAGCTTTTTTCGTATATTATATAAAATATAGTTTTTAGTTATGTTTTAACAAAGCATATAAACTATTTACCTATTAAGCCGAAGCTCTCTTCATTCTCTCAAGTAAACTAGATAACACATGCGTACGATACGATTCTAGTTTTTTGCCTTCATAAGTACGGATACCTAATTTTTTAAGTTCTTTTACATACCAACCTTTGCTTCCGAAATACATGTAATCGCTCCCCTTCAACTTTGTTTTTATTTGTTCTGATTGCATATGGAGGTACAGGATAATAATGAAGGAAATGAATTTCGCGCGAAAATGGTTAACTTTGTTGCAAAAGACATATATACTAAGGATAGTATATAACGAGGTGGGCAAGACGTGATTATAGAGAAGCACGAAATTCAAATTGACCAAATTACGAGCGGTAAAGTGAATATCTTTACTTTCTATAGAAATAGAAAGCAAATTGATGATCATTTTTTACGATTGCAAGAACCATCGCTTACAGCAAACTACTTCTTCCATTTTCATTTTGATGCAGAGAGCTTGCATCTACTGCAGGAAGAGTTTCCAAGCGTATATCCGTACGACGGTAGTGAAACGATTCACAACTGGACGGAAAAGATGAAAGCAGAGTTGCAACATCAGATCCAAACAGGAAAATGGAATAAGCGCGTACGTATCGGTAATCGCATTCTAGATGTGGCGTTTACGTGGTGTGATGAAGATATAGTAGAGTAAAAAGAAGCGGATGACGCTTCTTTTTTTAGCGCTGGAATAAAACGAGCTTGCCTGCAGAAGATGTGCAGCGATGTGTTTTTTCATACAATCCTTTTTCTTGTAAAATAGATTCACCTTTTGCTTTCGCTTCTTTTTCGGTTGCCGCCTCGAATGATTCGTCTAATGCTTTTGAACCATCTTTTTCAAAGACTGTTAGAACGTATACTCCCATGAAAATTCCCTCCAATAATAAAAATCAGAATCTTATAACTATTTTGGCATAAATCGCTAGAATATGCAAAGAAATATATGACATTGCGTGTTAAAATAAAGGGGAAGTTTTATGGGCACTAGATTTACTATTCGTAGTAAAGTACGGAAAAGAAAGGATCGTTATTTGTGAAACAAGTGAAGTTTATACATGCGGCTGATTTGCATTTGGATAGTCCGTTTAAAGGGATGGAGATGAATGTACCGCAGTCTGTTTGGGAGAGAATGAAGCAGAGTACGTTTGAATCGTTCGAGCGTATTGTTGATAAAGCGATTCAAGAGCGCGTTGATTTCGTATTACTAGCCGGGGATTTGTATGATGCGGAGACGAGGAGTTTGAGAGCGCAAGTGTTTGTGCGCGAGCAAATGAAGAGACTGTCGCAGTACGATATCCCTGTTTTTATTATTCACGGTAACCACGATCATTTAGGGGGAAGCTGGGCAGCAATTGAGTTTCCGGAAAATGTTCATGTGTTTACGGAGCCTTATGTAGAAGAGAAATCGTTTTATAAAAATGGTGAGCTAGTAGCTTCTATTTACGGGTTTAGTTATTTGCAGCAAGCGGTAACTGATAATATGACAGCGCAGTATACGAAAATGAGTGATGCGCCTTTTCATATTGGTATGCTTCACGGAAGTGTGGAAGGGGATGCAGAGCATAATCGCTATGCACCGTTTCAAATTCGTGAGCTGAAAGAAAAGCAGTTTGATTATTGGGCTCTCGGCCATATACATAAACGTGAAATTTTATCAGAAGAGCCATACATCATTTATCCAGGGAACATACAAGGACGTCATCGTAAGGAAACGGGCGAAAAGGGCGCGTACCTGATTGAACTCACGAAACAAGGAACGCAATGTTCATTTTTCCATACGGCGGATGTTGTGTGGGATGAGATAGAAGTAAGTATCGATGGACTTGAAACGGTTGATGAACTTATGACTGTGATATCAAGTGCGATGAATGAATGCCGAAGAGAAGAAGGGACGCTTTTAACTGTCGTATTTACAGGACAGGGGCCACTTTCTCCTTATTTACGTGATGAAAAACGTGTGGAAGAGATTTTTCATATTTTAGCAGCGGGCGAAGAGCGAAAAGATTTTGTATACGCGATGAAGTGGAAAAATGAGACGGTTTCGTTTGCGGAAATCGAGCGTTTGAAAGAAGAAAATCATTTCGTCGGTAGCGTGCTAAAAGAGTTAGAAGCTTTCACCAATATGGACGGCGTGCTGCGCAGTATTTGGACATCTCCTGTAGCGCGTAATAGTATTGAATCTTTTACAGAAGAAGAGAAGAAAGAGATTCAAAAAGAAGCGGAAAATATTATTTTAGAGCAATTATTCCAGCAAGAGAGGGATAAGAAATGAGAATTGAAAAACTCCATATTTATGGGTACGGAAAATTAGAAAATGTGGAAATGGATCTTTCATTGCTGACTGTTTTATATGGTGAAAATGAAGCGGGGAAATCGACAATTCGTTCATTTATGAAAAGTATTTTATTCGGTTTTCCAACGAGAGGACAACGCCGTTATGAGCCGAAAGAAGGCGGCAAGTATGGCGGTGCGATGACTGTGCAAACAGAGAAGTATGGTCGTTTGAAAATTGAACGATTGCCAAAAACAGCAGCTGGTGAGGTGACCGTTTATTTTGAAGATGGGAAAACGGGCGGCGAGGAAATTTTACACGATATATTAAGCGGGATGAATGAAAGTTTATTTGAATCGGTCTTTTCATTTGATATGCACGGTCTTCAAAATATTCATCAGCTTGGTGAAGCGGATATTGGAAATTATTTATTTTCAGCAAGCGCAGTCGGAAGTGATGCGTTATTACAGCTCGATAAAAAGCTAGAGAAAGAAATGGATCAGCGCTTTAAGCCGAGTGGGCGTAAACCTGAAATTAACGTGTCACTGCAAGAAATGAAGAAGCTTGAAGAGAAGATGAAAGAGTGGCAAGGGAAAATTGGCACGTATGAAAAACAGGTCGAGCAGTTAAAAGAAAGTGAAGAGAAGCTAGCTACTGTTCGCTTGGAAAAAGAGAGTGCAGAAAAACGAAAGCAAGATTATGAAATATTAGCTGCGCTTGAACCTCTCGTTATTGAAAAGCGTGCGCATGAGAAAGTGTTAGAAAACGAGAGCGGGCAATTTCCTGTAAACGGAATGGCGCGTTATGAAGCGATTAAGGCGAAGATGGAGCCGCTCCAATTACAAGTTGATTCACTCTATAAAAAAATAGAGAATGTGCAATCGGAAATGGAATCGATTCAAATAGATGAAGCGTTTTTACAAAAAGAAAGTTATGTAGAAGAACTTCGTATGCAGCACATGTCTTATGAAAATGCACGTCAAGAAATGCGTGATGTGACAGGAACGATTACGAATATAAAAGAAGAACTGGCAGAATTAGAGCAACAAATCGGTGCTACGTTTGAAAAAGAAACAGTCCTGTCGTTTGATATGAGTTTGGCAACGAAAGAGTTAATTACGCAAGCAGTGCAAAAGGCGCGTGAATTAGAAACGCAAAAAGCACAGCTTGATGATCGTTTTAAAGTAGCGCAGGAGCAGTTAGAAGAACAAGAAGAAAACATAAGACAGATTAAGAAGCAAATGTTAGCGGATGAAGAGCGAAGTGCGTTAGCTGAGAAAGAGAAGTCGTTCCAAGATGCGGCGTTTATCGGTATGGGCGCAGAGAGAATGAATCGCAAGTATGAAGAAAAAGCAGGAGCGGCTATGCAAAAGAAAAAGCAGTGGCAAAGAGTTTGTCTTCTGTTACTTCTTATTAACACAGTCGTTTTATTTACAAGCTTATTTATAGACAATCGCCCGCTCTTATTTATTAGTGTCATTATTTTTGTAGGGATTGTTCTTGCCCTCGTTTTATATAAAGATCCGTCAAGTGGATTACAAGAAGAGCTTCTTACTCTTCAGCAAAGTGCTGGCGGGAGACAAAGTGAAGAAGCGATGTCTGTGCGCTATGCGTTAGAAAAAGATGAAGAGGTTCGTAAGCTATTTGAGCGTGAGTCATATAAGTTACAACAAATGGAGCGAGCGTATGATAAAGTCGTTTCATCGTATGAGGAATGGGAGAGAGAAACGTTCCGCATTAGCGAACAAGTAAATGTGTATAAAATGCGCTATATGTTCCCTGAATTTTATACGTATGCTCACATATTACCGGCGTTTGAGCGTATGGAAAAGATGCAGCAATTATATCGTGAGTTAGAGAAACAAGGTGCTCGGAAATCTTCATTATATGAAATGATTTCGCATTTTGAACATAAACTAGAAACTGTTATCGGTAGTGCGGAGTATAGTAAGTTGCACGAAGCGCAAAGCCGTATGCAAAATGAGAAAGAAAAGCGCCAAACTTGTAAGCAGCTAAAAGAGAAACTAGCTGAATGGCAAGAAGAATATGAGTTCATGCAAGAGCAATTGAAACAACTGTTAGTAGAACGAGATAGTTTATGGCATATCGCACATTCTACTGATGAAGAGATGTTTTTAGAAGCGGGTAAACTATCGAAAAAACGTGAAGATGCTGAGAAGCAAGTAGGGCGTTTGTTACCGCAAATTGATTTGTTAGAACAGCGTTTAACGAGTTTATCATTAGCTGAACATTATGAGGCTGACGGTTATGATGAAAAATTAAAGCAAGAAATGACAACCGCGCAAAACTGTCTTACAAAGGAAAAAGAATTGACAGAGCGCATTGCGAAGCATCGTATGGAAATTGAGAATTTAGAAGAAGGAAGTACGTATGGTGATTTACTACACGAATGGGAAATGAAAAAAGCGCAAGTGCGTGAACAAGTGAAGAAGTGGGCTGCGTATGCGGCCGCAAAGACAGTGTTAACGAAAACGAAGCAATATTATCACGAAGTACATCTTCCTCGTATTTTACAAAAATCAGAAGAGTACTTTGTGTATTTAACAGGCGGACGCTATAGTAAAATCTTTTCACCGTCAGAGGCAGAGCCGTTCATCGTTGAGCGTAACGATGGTATGCGTTTTTACAGTCATGAACTAAGCCAAGCGACAGCAGAACAGTTATATTTATCGTTACGATTTGCGTTAGCGAAAACATTTGAGCATGATTATCCGTTCATTATTGATGATAGTTTCGTGCATTTTGATGCGGTAAGGACGAATCGTACGATTGAACTTATAAAGGAAATTGCGAAAGACAGACAAGTCATCTTCTTTACATGTCATGCGCATTTACTAACGTATTTTACAGAAAAACAGATTATAAAATTAGTGCGTAAGCGTAAAGAAAATGAGTTGTAGTGTGCTATACTAAAAGTAACTGATATGGTGGAGGAATTCGAATGAAAAAGAAAATTGCAGAATATGAAGTTGGTGAACAAGTCGATGTTTTCTTGTTAATTAAAACAGCGACAAAAGGTCTAGCAAGCAATGGAAAGCCGTTTTTAACAGTAATCTTACAAGATCCAAGTGGAGATATTGAAGCGAAGCTATGGGACGTATCACCAGAAGTTGAGAAACAATATGTAGCGGAAACAATCGTTAAAGTAGCTGGTGACATTCTAAACTACAAAGGACGTATTCAATTACGTGTGAAACAAATCCGAGTTGCGAATGAAAATGAAGTAACGGATATCTCAGACTTCGTAGAAAAAGCACCAGTGAAAAAAGAAGATATGGTCGAGAAAATTACGCAATACATATTTGAAATGAGAAACCCGAACATTCAACGTCTAACAAGACATTTATTAAATAAGCATCAAAACGAATTTTTAGAATATCCAGCAGCGACAAAGAACCATCACGAATTCGTATCTGGATTAGCGTATCACGTCGTATCGATGCTTGATTTAGCGAAAGCTATCTCAAATCTATACCCATCATTAGATAAAGACTTACTATACGCAGGCGTTATTTTACACGACCTTGGTAAAGTAATCGAATTATCTGGCCCAATTTCTACAACATACACGTTAGAAGGAAATTTACTAGGCCACATTTCTATTATGGTGAACGAAATTGGTAAAGCAGCAGACGAGCTGAACATCGATGCAGAAGAAGTATTAATTCTTCAACACATCGTCCTTTCTCACCACGGAAAAGCAGAATGGGGTAGCCCAAAACCACCTTTAGTAAAAGAAGCAGAAATTCTGCACTACATCGATAACTTAGATGCAAAAATGAACATGATGGACCGCGCATTAGGACGCACAAAACCAGGCGAATACACAGAGCGTGTCTTCGCACTTGATAATCGTTCGTTCTATAAACCGACGTTCCATAATTAATAATGTGAATCAAATGGCCTCATTAAGTGTTAATACGCTTAGTGAGGCTGTTGTATAATGATAATAAAGTTATTGAATTTTGATTATTAAAAAGCTAAGAGCCTTACTACATTCTACGTAGCAAGGCTCTTTAAAGTTGTTTCAAATTACATCCATCTGTTCGTTCAAGTGTAACTATTCGTAATTATTTGATATTATACAGGTGAATAGAAAGATAAATTAAAATTTAGTTTCGTAGTTGTAAAAGGAGGTTATTTATATTATTCTCTTATAATTTTCCAAAAAGGAGAGTTTATGAAAAAGATTATTGTTTTTGTATTAACGATATTTATATTATTCTCAGGATTTGCAACACAAAGTTATGCGTTGTCAGATTCGCAATCTACGGCAATACAAGCGTTGCTAGATGATGCCTGTCGTATATCAGGTGTGCCGGGAATGTCAATCTCAATACTTGCTGATGATGAAGTGTTCTACTTTTCTTCAGGGTATGCAGACCGTGAAAAGGGGTTGTCTGCAAGTGAAAATACACTCTATGAGTTAGCCTCGGTCAGTAAAGCTTTTACCGGTATGGGCATTATGCTATTGGAAGAGCAAGGGCTGCTCTCAATGACTGACCCTGTCCAAAAATATTTACCTTGGTTTACGTTAAAGTATCAAGGGAAACCTGTTGATATGCAAAGCCTTACACTAAATAACTTTCTTCACCATACCAGTGGTCTAACAAATATTAGGCATACTCAAAGTATTCCACAAGGCAATACACCGGATATGTTGCAAAGGACTGTAGAAATGCTCGTGGATGCTGAATTGGCGTTCCCTCCCGGTGAACAGTATAACTATGGAACCGTTAATTATGACGTATTGGGTTTGGTTATTGAGATTGTGTCGCGACAAAGCTATGAAGACTTTATGAAGGAACAGGTATTTCAGCCGTTAGGTCTTCACCAGACGTATGTTTATAAAGAAGCTGCTCAAGCCACTGGACAGCTGGCACAGGGCTACCGTTCTTCCTTTTTTATGACAACTCCATTTAAAGCTCCGGATTATGCTGGGAATAAACCCGCAGGCTACATCATTTCTAATACAAAAGATATGGCGCGTTGGATGGGCATACAGATGGGGATCGTGCAGGACATACCCGAAATATTTCACATGGTTATCGAAAAATCACATAGGGGTGATATGTCTGTTTCGGCTGTTAACGGTATGTATTATGCGGCAGGCTGGTCCGTAAACGCCGAACAAACGATTATAGAACACACTGGGGGCAATCCAAATTTCAGAACCGAAGTAGTCATACTGCCAAATGAACGAACAGCCGTCTCCTTGCTGAGCAACGGCACAAATACCAATATAAATATGGTACTAAAAGTTAAAGATATATTAGAAGGCAATCTAACTCAGTCATATGAAATAAGCGGCACACAGCTTTTGGATATCATTTTGTCGTCTATCACAATTATTCTTTGCCTATTGGCCGTTTTGCTATTTCTCTTAGGATTACGCAGAAGGAAAACGAATAATCAGCAGCCAATGACAAAAAAGAGAATAACCGTAACAGTTATTTTCCTGACTGCTACGATTGCCCTAGGTATACTGTGCTGTGCTTTCGATTGGGCAACAATACTTATTTGGCAAACATATAGTGTTCTTACAGCTTTGATTTCGTCAACATTATTAACAGCAAGCATTACATGGTTTGTATACACTCACCGATAAAATACCTCGCTCCTAAGATTAGCATAATGTTAAGTCATTAAATTTCGATTTATCCCGCTTTAATGAGCAGTAAGACCACATCTCCAAATTCAGCGAAAGCAAAGAAGTTAGGTGGGAGTCGGGCTGTCCGTAAACGTCCGATTGGTGAGGGCTAATAATCAGTGGGGGATGAAGAAAACCCCCACTGATTAAAGTTTCACTTTATTAAAAATGAAATAAAATAGTTAAGAAGTACGCATGGGTGTAACGAAGAACAAATAAAACATATCTTGCCACTAGAATGGGAGCATATCAACTTTTAAATTGAGTACCGCCAGCATTTCAGAAAAAATATGTTAAGCAAAAAATACAATAAGCTGTCCATATGGGCAGCTTAGTTACATAATCCTCGTTATTGGAAGTTATTCTACATTGTTCTTAAATAAACGTAATATTTGTTGAGCATCTGTATCCCTTATTATGTAATGTTCTAGATTTTTTTGTTCTTCATTATCTTGACGAGCAATTATAACTTTTTTATCCTCTAGCCAAATTAAATATGTTTCATTGGAACCATCTTGGTAATTTACATTCATTTGATAATCAATATTTGCTTTGGCCTCATCATCTAGCAAAAGAGGAATAACTCTTTCTCGATCCTTATCTATTCCTGTATGTTCCATGGATTTAATAATTTGATCAAACTGTAGATTTATAACTGCTTTTTTATTTTTTACCTTAGTGGATATAAGCTCAATGTTCTTTATTTCCTTTCCTTGAAAGAAAATAGGTTTACGATTTTCCTCTTGTTGTATTGAGGCAGTTTTTACTTTTGTTTGTTCAGTAGTAGATGTACTACCAGTGTTTGTCTCAGTCGAACAAGCGGATAGATATAGGAATAATGATAAGGTCAGTAATGATATATTTTTATTCATAAATTAACTCCTTTCTTTTATAGATAACATTCCTTTTCAACATGTAATAAACCTTTTTAAAGGGGAGAAGTTGTCTACTCTTCGTATGAATACTTTATCCCGCGTTAATGGACAGTAAAACCCCACTGATTATTAGCCTTCACTTTATCATTCTCCAGTTCAAAATGTTATCCAATAAAAAAATATCTCGAATTTGAGATAAATTACTTGCTTTTTAATCACTTGAGTTGTAAAGTGATAGTAACGAAAGCGATTGAGTCATATGAAAAACATACACTCAGTTGCTTTCGGTATACAAAACAAAGTAATTTATAAATGGATTCAGTGCAGCTTATTCAGTAAAAACTACGATTAAGCTATAAAAACATAATGAGCATAAATTGAAAAGTTAATAACCATATTATTTGTTGGAAATATTATTTTTTAGATATCACTTGACTAGTAAAATGAAACGGAGGAATTATCAATGTATGAAATTAAAGGGCATCATCACATTTCAATGGTTACAAAAAACGGAAGTGAGAATAATCACTTTTATAAAAACGTACTTGGTTTGCGCCGTGTGAAAATGACGGTAAACCAAGATGATCCGTCAATGTATCACTTATTTTATGGAGATAAAACAGGAAGTCCAGGTACGGAACTATCATTTTTTGAAATGCCTTTAGTAGGAAAAACGTACCGTGGTACGAATGCAATTACGCGAATCGGATTACTCGTTCCTTCAGAGGAAAGCTTACATTACTGGAAAGAACGATTTGAGAGATTTGATGTAAAACATAGTGAAATAACAACATATGCAAATCGTCCTGCTTTGCAATTTGAGGATGCGGAAGGTCTTCGCCTCGTGTTACTCGTTTCAAACGGAGAAAAAGTGGAGCACTGGGAAACGTGGGAGAAATCAGAAGTTCCTGCACAGCATCAAATTCAAGGAATGGGTTCTGTGGAAATGACAGTGCGTAGACTTGATAAACTGGCGAGTACATTAACAGATATATTTGGTTATACAGAGATTAGCCGAAGCGATGAAGAAGCGATTTTCCAGTCTATTAAAGGAGAAGCCTTCGGAGAAATCGTTGTGAAATATTTGGATGGTCCTACTGAAAAGCCGGGCCGTGGTAGCATTCACCATTTGGCAATTCGTGTAAAAAACGATGCAGAGCTAGCTTATTGGGAAGAACAGGTGATACAAAAAGGTTTCCATTCTTCAGGCATTATCGACCGTTTCTACTTTAAAAGCTTATACTTCCGCGAATCAAACGGAATCCTATTTGAAATTGCGACAGATGGACCAGGATTTACAGTTGATGGGGATGTAGAGCATTTAGGAGAAAAACTTGATTTACCGCCGTTCTTAGAAGATCAGCGAGCAGAAATTGAAGCGAAATTAGCACCTATTGAAGAGAAATAATAGAAGAGAAAATATAAAATTTAAAACCATTGGAGGAATATAAAATGAACCAATTAAAAGGAATTCACCACGTTACAGCAATTACAAGTAGTGCAGAAAAGAACTATGAGTTTTTCACTCACGTTTTAGGAATGCGTTTAGTTAAAAAAACAGTAAACCAAGATGATATTCAAACGTACCATTTATTCTTTGCAGACGATAAAGGTAGTGCAGGAACAGATATGACATTCTTTGATTTCCCAGGTATTCCAAAAGGAGTACATGGTACAAATGAGATTTCAAAAACTTCATTCCGTGTTCCAACTGATGCAGCATTAGCGTATTGGGTAAAACGTTTTGACCGTCTTGAAGTGGAGCATACAGGAATTAAAGAGCAATTTGGTAAGAAAACTCTTTCTTTCGTTGATTTTGATGATCAACACTATCAGTTAATCTCTGATGAATTAGATAACGGGATCGAGTCAGGTACACCGTGGCAAAATGGTCCAGTTCCATTAGAATATGCGATTACTGGCTTAGGCCCTGTATTCATTCGTATCGCAAACTTTAGTTTCTTTAAAGAAGTGTTAGAGAAAGTTCTATTATTTAAAGAGATTGCGCAAGAAGGAGAATTCTATTTATTTGAAGTAAACGGAGGCGGAAACGGTGCTTCTGTCATTGTAGAACATAATACGGTTCTTCCTGAAGCAAGACAAGGATTTGGTACAGTGCACCATGCTGCATTCCGCGTAGAAAATCGTGCTGTATTAGAAGAATGGATTGAGAGAATCGGTAGCGTTGGCCTTCCGTCATCTGGATATGTAGATCGTCACTTCTTCGAGTCATTATACGCAAGAGTTGCACCACAAATTTTATTTGAATTCGCAACAGACGGCCCAGGATTTATGGGAGATGAGCCATACGAAACACTTGGTGAAAAGTTATCATTACCTCCGTTCCTAGAGCCAAAACGTGAAGAAATTGAAAAACTAGTTCGTCCAATTGATACAGTAAGAAGCACGAAGGAATTTATTAAAGAGTAACAATAGAGATAGTAAGTAGGAGAGCAAGTAGTTTTAGCTGATCGCTGGAACTGCTTGTTTTTTTATTTGGGTTATAAAATTTTCTGAAAAATGTTTCTCAAGTTTTTAAAATAGAAATATTTGGTATAATTCATTTAAATTATAAATTTTCTGACAATTATTTTTCAATACATAGAAAAGAGGTGATACTATACAATTTTGATAATTGTATAAATATCCTAATTTTGTAAGTTTGAGAAAAGGAGATGCAGGTGTATGGGAGCAGATGTAGTAACAAGGGAGCAAATGAAACATTCTTTAGATGATTGGTATCGTGTAATGTTGCAGCAAAATATAGAGAAAGCAACGGAGATGAAGGAAGAGATTGATAGTAAGATTAGTGGGTTGGATGTGGATCAGGAATTATCTTTGTATTTTACGTTATTAGATTTTAGATATAAAATGCTGACGGATTGGTTAAATATAAAAGAAAATAGTTTTGAAAGAATAGAATCTTTTGAAGTTCCAACTGAAGGATTTTTAGCATATTATTATCATTTTTTTAAAGGGATATATTGTACTTCAATGTCTAAATATAATGATGCAAAGGAAAGTTATGAAAAGGCAAATATACTACTGAAATACGTTTCGCACTCTTTAGAGAATGCTGAGTTTGATTATCGTATGGGTAATTTTTACTATCAAACGTATCAACAAGTTAATGCAATTGATTATTTGAGAAAAGCAAAAGAGGAGTTCAAAAAACATATAGGTTGCGAAATAAATATAGCGCTATGTGAAAATGCTTTTGGTCTGTGTTGTATTGATTTGAAAAATTACGAACTCGCGGAAGAAAGCTTAAATGCTGCTATGGATATTTTTCAAAAGGTAAATTATGAAAAATATATTTTAATGGTGCGTCATAATTTAGCCTTTTTGTATGCTAGTCAAGATTTATCGGAACTTGCAGTTCGCCATGCATCCGAAGTTACAAAAAAACAGCCGAAATTTTTTAAAGCGCTATTTGTTGAAGCGCGTGAATGTTATAAATTAGGGCAATATCAATTGGCAGCAGATCTGGTTGAAAAAGGTTTGGATATTTGTAAAGAATTAAATAAGGAAGAGTTTCACTATCGTTTTATGATTTTGAAAAGTGTAAACGAAAAATCACCTACATTAAGCTTAGAGCAAGTAGTTTTAGAAGGTATTACTTATTTTGAAAAAGAAGAGCTATGGGGTTGTATACAGGAATACGCTGAAATGTTAGCTCTAAGGTTTCATAAAGAAGAGAATCACAATAAAGCAAGTCACTATTTTCACATGAGTCATAAAGCTCAAAAAAAATTATTAAAAAAAGGAGCGCTAAAATAATGAAAAAGATTCACTTTGGAATGTTGGGGATTGCGTTAGTAGGTGCGTTATCAATTGGAGTTAACAGTGCGTTTACAAATCAAGCATTAAATATAGGAGAGACAGGCGGAGCACCAGCAAGACCAGATTATGTTAGCTTCAATAAAGGCGACGGAGGAGCGCCAGTAAAACCGGACTATACTAGAGGCGACACAGGCGGAGCACCAGCAGATAATAGAGGTGACGGCGGAGTAAGCCAGCTATAATAACAAAGAAAAGGACTTCAACATGAAGTCCTTTTCTTTATTATGAGGCCATGCAGAGAAAAGAATTGACTTACTTTAAATATGTAACTATAATAGTTACAAAATAACCATCAATAATAGAAGTGAGTAATATTTTTTTAGTATAATTGTAACTGTATTGGTTACAATTAAAATTAATCATAAAACAACCAAATAATGTAAAAACTTTAAATAGCAACAAGAGAAAGGAGACGGGAATGTTGAAACGGTTTAAGTTTTATTTTATTAGCGGTATTGTGCTCGTTTTGTTAATTATATGTAACTTCGTTGATAAGCCGATTGCGAAGGTTAAAGAAGTGAAAGATACTGTTATGATGAAGGTAAATACGAAAGAGAATATGGCGCAAATTGATGGACAGACGATTTATTTTAAGCAAATTGGCGTAGGGAAACCGCCTTTACTTATGCTTCACGGGTTTGGTGGTTCATCTGATGGATTTAGTGATATTTACCCGGAACTTGCACGAGATCACACGATTATAGCGGTTGATATTTTAGGATTTGGACGTTCTTCGAAGCCGGTTGATTTTCAGTATTCGTTTCCTGCGCAAGTGAATTTATATTATAAGTTAATGAAAAAACTCGGATACGATCAGTTCGCAGTACTTGGTCATTCGATGGGCGGAGAGATGTCTCTAAATTTAGCGTATTTATATCCGGATGCAGTAACGCATCTCATTTTAGCGGATTCTACAGGGATAGAGTCTTTCCAGCAAAAAGAAAGTTATGAAGTGCCGCCGCTATCAACAGACTTACAAACTGTAACAGAGATTACGGATTATAATAAAAATGCAGTGAAAAATAGTCGCGACGATAAAGAACATTATGATCAGTTGACGAAAATGAGAGAGCGCCGCATCGCGATGGAAGCAGACAAAATTAAGGTACCGACTTTAATTATATGGGGACGACACGATAAGAGCGTTTCTTGGAAAAATGGTGAACTGTATCATCAGCTATTTACGGATAGTACGTTCCATATCATTGAAAAAGGATACCACGCACCGTTTCGCCAGGAACCAATAGAGTTTATGGAATATGTACAAGCGTTCTTCGCGAAGAATCCACAATAAATTTTAAGCATAAATCCACTTCTTTTCTCATACAGTGAAACTAATAAGGCTTGTCTAAGGAAAGGAATGAAGTACAGTGGAAACTTTACCATGGTGGGTGTATCTTGTAATCGTAGGGATCGTATTAAGTGGCTACATGGTTTTATATACTTCAAAAAAAGAGCAAGAGATGGATAATGAATTTATCGAAAAAGAAGGCGAAGTATATATGAAGCGTTTAGAAGAAGAGCGTGAGAAACGTAATCAGGATAGTGATAAAGATTCGGTGTTATTATAAGTAACAGAGAGAAGTTATCTGAAAAGGCTGTGAGGTACAGTCTGTGTAAGATAGCTTCTTTTATTAGTGGAAGCTTGGATATTCATATTTTGAATATCTATAGAGAAATTTAGTGTAAAGTCTATATGATAAGAGTGGGGATTATTTTGAATTAGAATTGTACAAGAACTGGATAAGATATAATCGCTAAAGCAACGAATAATTTGAACTTTGTATATAGTTGATTCTTAATTGTGAAGATATAATAAACGCTATAAGTGTTGAGATAAGAAATCTATCGTTTTTTTATGTGGATTTAGATAGATTTTTTTATGATTTTTTGTTGACTATAGTCAACGCTTTTTATGACTAAATTCGGAATTAAATAGGTTTTGATAATTAAATTCGGAATGAATGTGGGATTAAATGGTTTTTGATAATTAAATTCGGAATAAATGTGGAATTAAATGGTTTTCGATAATTAAATTCAGAATAAATATGGAATTAAATGGTTTTTATTAATTAAATTCAGAATAAATATAGGATTAAATGGTTTTTGATAATTAAATTCAGAATAAATGTGGGATTAAATGGTTTTTGATAATTAAATTCAGAATAAATATGGAATTAAATGGTTTTTATTAATTAAATTCAGAACGAATATGGAATTTAATGGTTTTTATTAATTAAATTCAGTTTGAATAGAGAGTTAAATAGGGTAAATAATAGATTTTTTTATTGATTATAGTCAATGTTTTTGATAATATTATGAGTGTTAGCTATACCAGATTATTATATTTTGGTAAACAGTGGTAAATATTAGAAATAATATTTAGATAGTGCAAACAAATTTTGCAATGAATCTAAAAAGGCGTTGTCTCTTTTTGGCGAAAGAAACAATTCAAAGATATATACCAGGTTATTAAAAATTGGTAAATAGTGATATTAAACGAACGTTAAATTTAATTAATATTAGAAGTAACATTTAGATATTGCAAACAATGTTTGCAGAGTATTAAAAACCCCTTTCCTTTTGGCGAAAGAAAGAGGTCTTTAAATTAATGTATGTATCTATTATGCAGCAACATGATAGATACGTGTTTCGAAATAATGATTTATCATTCGGTTCAGAAGCCAATGGTAGTATTCATACCATAATGTTTGCGTGTGGTATTGAAGGATTAGTGTTAGTAATAGGGCTATAAAGATTACTAACAAGCCCCCAAAATGGTATTTTGCTTGTTTCCAGATTACTAAGATTGTAATCTCTTTGCTAAAAATTGGGCATAAAGCATTGTAGATCGCGACAGTGCAACTGAAAATTGCTCCTAATAATGAAGATGTAATATTTTCCATTATTAATGACTCCTTTTGTTTTATATTTGTATAAAAAAGGGAATTCTTGTGGATTTTTAGTCAATAAAAAAACCGTTAGAAAACGGCAGTTTTCAACTAAATATGTAAAAGTAAACCAAGAGAAATTCTTTTTATACATTTTTAAAGTATCATACTATTCGGATTTGGTCAATGTATTTCCGGATGTTTTCTGCATCCAAAAAAGAAAGCGCTTTCTGTTAATCTTTCTGAAACAGAGGGCGTTTTTTGTATTTTACTTAAAGTTTTTGTTGTCCATCTTCTATTTTAAATAATAATGGTAGTAGGCTGTTAGAGCGAAACGTGTTGTATCTATAGAAACAGTAACCACCCAAACCCAAATTCATACACTATGATAGAGGTTTTTCACCTAATAACCGGATGAAAAAGGAGTGTAATGATGAAGAAACGTACTGTTAATGAAGCGGGAGGGAATGTGCCACAGCCAATACGGAGCGATGGAGCAGGTGCGATTGATTCAGGGCCGCGTAATGTAATGCGGGATATTCAAAATCCGAATATGCTTGTGCCGCCTATTACGGATGCGGGATTAGTTCCTAATTTGAAATTTTCGTTCTCAGATACTTCTATGATTTTAAAACAAGGTGGGTGGTCTCGGGAGATTACTGTTCGGGAACTGCCGGTTTCAACTACGATTGCTGGGGTCAATATGAGCTTAACGGCCGGCGGAGTACGAGAACTTCATTGGCATAAAGAGGCGGAATGGGCGTATATGCTTTTAGGACGGGCACGGATAACAGCTGTTGATCAAAATGGACGGAATTTTATTGCTGATGTTGGCCCGGGTGATCTTTGGTATTTTCCGCCTGGCATTCCGCACTCGATTCAAGGGTTGGAGCATTGTGAATTTCTACTCGTTTTCGATGATGGACATTTTTCGGATTTATCTACTTTAGCTATTTCCGACTGGTTTGCGCATATGCCAAAAGAAGTGTTATCGGCTAATTTTGGCGTGCCAGAGAGTGCTTTTCATTCTATCCCTTCAGATCAAGTTTATATTTATCAAGGAGAGGTGCCGGGTTCGCTTGAGAGTCAGGAAGTCCAGTCACCAAAAGGAGAAGTTCCTTTAACGTTTAAACACGAATTGTTAAAACAAAATCCGATTACAACTCCTGGTGGTAGCGTCCGAATTGTAGACTCTACAAATTTTCCTATCTCAAAAACAATTGCAGCGGCACTCGTTGAAGTTGAGCCTGGTGGAATGAGAGAACTTCATTGGCACCCAAATAATGATGAATGGCAATATTATCTTACCGGGCAAGCAAGAATGACTGTGTTTCTTGGGAATGGTACAGCTCGTACATTTGATTATAGAGCTGGTGATGTCGGGTACGTCCCATTTGCGACTGGACACTATATTCAAAATACAGGTGAAGAAACATTATGGTTTTTAGAGATGTTCAGAAGCAATCGTTTTGAAGATGTATCGTTAAATCAATGGATGGCACTGACTCCTAAAGAAATAGTGGAAAGTAATATACATGTTGGGCCGCAATTCATGGATTCCTTGCGTAAGGAGAAGTGGCCTGTTGTGAAATATCCGGGGTTTTCATATAACCGAAAATCTGAGGGATAAAAATGGAGGTATGCGCTATTCTTTCTATAGAAGTATAGGAAGCGATGGCGTTTTTTTGTTTGCGTGGATAAATTGAAAGAATTTCCCCGCACTAGCTGTTCTTTCTACTCAAATTGTGTACTATAAAGGATAGGATGACATAAAGAAGGGGACATTTAGAATGGAATTTCATGAACAGAAGATTTTGCCGGCAGTGAGGCAAATTAAAGATTTGGAAAAGCTATTACATAGTTCGTATGAGTATATTGTTATTTTAGATATTCATGTCGGTCAATTGAAGAGTGTCGTGTCACTTGCGAAGCAATATTGTAAGAAGGTATTTTTACATGTGGATTTAATTCATGGTTTGCAGAGTGATGGACATGCGACGGAGTATTTATGCCAAGAGTTTAGACCGTACGGGTTACTTTCGACAAAGGCGAGTGTAATTATGAAGGCGAAGCAAAAGGGTGTTGTTTCAATTCAACGCATCTTTTTAATTGATTCTAGCGCGATGGAAAAGAGCTGTAATTTGCTAGAAAAGACGAAGCCGGATTATATAGAGGTGCTTCCTGGTGCGCTAACGGATGTGATTGCTGAGGTGAAAGAGCGTACTGGTGTCCCGATTTTAGCGGGTGGTTTCATTCGTACTGTGGAAGATGTTGAAAGAGCTTTAAATGCTGGTGCGACAGCAATTACGACATCAAAACGCGAACTATGGAAACATTACCAAAAAAAGTGACGAAAATGTGAAAAAATTCTGTTGACACCGCTTTCATGAAAGGTTAACATTATAGACAAGTTAATAAACGTGACGGAGAAAAGAAGAGATCCACATTTCATTGTTTCTATATAAATTTATATAGAAGCGTGCAAAGCTGTGGGTCTTTTTCTTTTTACAAAAACGAATGGCCATTCATTTTACCTCTATCACATTTGGAAGCGTTTAAATTGATTGTGGAGGGATACTATGTCAGCATTTTTAGGAGAGTTAATAGGGACTGCGTTGTTAATCTTACTTGGTGGCGGCGTTTGCGCTGGTGTAAGTTTAAAGAAGTCGTTTGCGAAAGATTCTGGTTGGATTGTCATTACAATGGGCTGGGGCTTAGCGGTAGCGGTAGCAGCGTATGCAGTTGGATCAATTAGTGGGGCACATTTAAATCCGGCTTTAACGATAGGCCTTGCTTTTAAGGGAGCGTTCCCATGGAGTGACGTACCAGGTTATATCGCAGCACAAATGATTGGGGCAATTATCGGGGCAGTTCTTGTATATTTACATTACTTACCACACTGGAAAGAAACAGAAGATCCAGGAACAAAGTTAGGCGTATTTGCAACAGGTCCAGCAATTCCGAACACATTTACAAACCTTTTAAGTGAAATGATTGGAACATTCGTTTTAGTATTTGGTATATTAGCAATTGGAGCAAATAAATTTGCAGATGGTTTAAATCCATTTATCGTAGGTTTCTTAATTGTAAGTATTGGTTTATCATTAGGTGGAACAACAGGATACGCGATTAACCCGGCTCGTGATTTAGGTCCGCGTATCGCACACTTCTTCCTTCCGATTGCAGGAAAAGGCGGTTCAAACTGGAAGTATGCATGGATTCCCGTAGTTGGTCCAATTTTAGGTGGATCACTTGCAGGATTATTCCATCAAGTTGTATTTGAAGGAAAACAAAATGTAGCACTTATTTATGTGATTATTGCAACTGTGATTGTACTAGCAATCTCTTATATGACAAGTAAAAAAAGTGAAAGCAATACAAATAGTAGAAAAGTAGCATAGGGGGAAACCGATATGAAAAAATATATTCTTTCTTTAGACCAAGGAACAACTAGCTCACGCGCAATTCTGTTCAATAAAAAAGGTGAAATTGTTCATTCAGCTCAAAAAGAGTTTACACAACATTTTCCAAAGCCAGGTTGGGTAGAGCATAACGCGCAAGAAATTTGGGGATCTATTTTAGCGGTTATCGCAACTTGCTTAAGCGAAGCAGATGTAAAACCAGAACAAATCGCTGGTATCGGTATTACGAACCAACGTGAAACAGCGGTTGTTTGGGATAAAACGACTGGAAAACCAATTTACAACGCAATCGTATGGCAATCTCGTCAAACAGTTGAAATTTGTGATGAGTTAAAAGAAAAAGGTTATAGCGAAACAGTTCGCGAAAAAACAGGTCTTTTAATTGACGCATACTTCTCTGGTACGAAAGTAAAATGGATTTTAGATAACGTTGAAGGTGCAAGAGAAAAAGCAGAAAACGGCGATCTATTATTCGGAACAATTGATACGTGGCTTGTATGGAAACTATCTGGTGGTAAAGCGCACGTAACAGATTACTCAAATGCATC
This sequence comes from Bacillus sp. 3G2, assembly GCF_044324725.1. NCBI lineage: Bacteria > Bacillati > Bacillota > Bacilli > Caryophanales > Bacillaceae > Bacillus > Bacillus sp. 3G2. Next base: position 1,044,653 of record NZ_CP172246.1, read on the forward strand.
ACGTACATTAATGTTTAACATTCACGACTTACAGTGGGATGATGAGCTTCTAGATATGTTAACAGTGCCAAAGAGTATGCTTCCAGAAGTACGTCCATCATCTGAAATTTACGGAGAAACAATTGACTATCACTTCTTCGGTCAAAACGTACCGATTGCAGGTGTAGCTGGTGACCAACAAGCAGCATTATTTGGACAAGCTTGTTTCGGTGAAGGTATGGCGAAGAACACTTACGGAACTGGTTGCTTCATGTTAATGAACACAGGTGAAAAAGCAGTAGCTTCTGAGCATGGCCTATTAACAACAATTGCATGGGGAATAGATGGTAAAGTGAACTACGCATTAGAAGGAAGTATTTTCGTAGCAGGTTCTGCAATTCAATGGTTACGTGACGGAATGCGCATGTTTAAAGATGCAAGTGAGAGTGAAGTGTACGCATCACGCGTTGCATCAACTGAAGGTGTATACGTTGTACCAGCATTCGTAGGTTTAGGTACACCGTACTGGGATAGTGAAGTACGCGGCGCTATGTTTGGTGTAACGCGCGGTACGACGAAAGAGCACTTCATTCGTGCAACGCTAGAATCTTTAGCTTACCAAACGAAAGATGTATTATGCGCAATGGAAGCAGATTCAGGTATTGAACTGAACACATTACGCGTAGATGGCGGAGCTGTTAAAAATAACTTCTTAATGAAGTTCCAAAGTGATATTTTAGCTGTTCCTGTAGAGCGTCCGGTGATCAACGAAACGACAGCTTTAGGTGCAGCGTACTTAGCTGGTCTTGCGGTTGGATATTGGAAAAACCAAGATGAAATTAAAGAACAGTGGCATATGGACAAACGCTTTGAACCAACGATGGAAGCGGAAACAAGCGAAGAGCTATATGCTGGATGGAAAAAAGCAATTGAAGCAACAAAAGCTTTCAAATAATCATAAACAGTGTTATAATGGTGACAAGTTAATAATTCGGTAGGAGATTTGGAGAGACCACAACGCGCTATAGAGGCGAAATCTATAGCGGAGTTTGTGGTCTCTTTTTTCGTTATCAAAGGGAGGAATTACCATGAAATTTTCAAGTAAACAACGTAAAGACGTATTAAACGGAGTAAATAAACAAGAGTTAGATGTGATCGTAATTGGTGGAGGTATTACTGGTTCTGGTATTGCATTAGATGGAGCAACACGCGGGTTATCAACAATTGTGTTTGAAATGCAGGACTTTGCAGCAGGTACATCAAGTCGTTCAACGAAGCTTGTACACGGTGGTCTACGTTATTTAAAACAACTTGAAGTGAAAATGGTAGCAGAGGTGGGTAAAGAGCGTGCGATCGTATATGAGAACGGTCCCCATGTAACAACACCAGAGTGGATGTTACTTCCGTTCCATACAGGCGGTACGTTCGGATCATTCAGTACATCAATTGGTCTTCGTGTATACGACTTCTTAGCAGGCGTAAAACGAAGCGAGCGCAGAAAAATGTTTAACCGCGAAGAAACATTAAACAAAGAGCCTCTTGTAAAACAAGAAGGATTAAAAGGCGGCGGTTACTACGTAGAATATCGTACAGACGATGCGCGTCTTACAATTGAAGTAATGAAAGAAGCAATTGAACACGGTGCGAAAGCTGTTAACTACGCAAAAGTAGACAGTTTCTTATATAAAGATGGAAAAGTATGTGGTGTACGTGTAATCGATTTACTAGATGGAGAAGTATATGAAGTGTACGGTAAGAAAATTGTAAACGCAGCTGGTCCTTGGGTAGATACACTGCGTGAAAAAGATAACTCGAAAAAAGGAAAAGTACTTCAGTTATCAAAAGGTGTTCACTTAGTAATTGACCAAAAACGTTTCCCATTAGGCCAAGCGATTTACTTCGATACACCAGATAAACGTATGGTGTTCGCGATTCCTCGCGGCGGAAAAACATACGTAGGTACAACAGATACGTTCTATGATAAAGACGCAGCTGTACCGCACATGACAACAGAAGATCGCACATACATCATTAATGCGATTAACTACATGTTCCCGAGCGTAAAAATTACGGAGAAAGACATTGAGTCAAGTTGGGCTGGTGTACGTCCGTTAATTTATGAAGAAGGTAAGAATGCATCTGAAATTTCTCGTAAAGATGAAATTTGGACTTCTGAATCTGGTTTAATTACAATCGCAGGTGGTAAATTAACTGGATACCGCAAAATGGCTGAAATGGTAGTAGACTACGTAACGAATCTATTACAAAAAGAAGGTCATAGTGCATATGCGAAGAGCGACACGAAACATATGCCAATCTCTGGTGGACATGTAGATGGTTCACACGGATTCCCAGCATTCGTTGCGAAAAAAGCAGGCGAAGGTACGAAATACGGTTTAACGACAGCACAAGCAGAAGAATTCGCGAAATTCTACGGCTCTAACGTAGACGTATTATTCGACTTAGCGAAAAAACATAAAGACGAAGCGAAAGAATACAATATGCCGCTAGACGTTCTAATCCCACTTGTATACGCAATGGATTACGAAATGACAGCAAAACCAGTTGACTTCTTCGTACGCCGCAGAGGCGCTGTATTCTTCAACATCCACTGGGTATACGAGTGGAAAGAAGCAGTAATCAACTACATGGCTGCGAAACTAGGCTGGAGCAAAGAAGAGCAAATGAAATACACAGCAGAACTAGAAAAAGCATTAACAGACGCTGTAATTCCTGTAGATCAACAAGAACAGGCAGCTGCGTTAGCGTAAAATAGAAAACCACCTGAAGGGGAGCCTTTAGGTGGTTTTTGTGTGTTATGTATCGGTTTTGATATTAGCAAGCCATCTTTGTATGGTCATGAAATATTAGATTCTTTAAGTGAGTGTTAGGATGAAAGAGGACTCAATTAAATCGGTTCTCTTTTTAATATAGCGATGAGGGGAATCTTGACGATAGAAAACAAAACCCTTATTGCAAACTTAAAAAGCGCCTTGGGAGAGAGGCGCTCTTTAGGTGAATGTATTGTAACGACTATTCGGTTTATTATATGTAAGTGGCTGGGGAAGTGTTTTATCAAAAATGTTATTGCCAACCGGATTTTTTTATAAATTTATAAAACTTTTCCATACAGTACGTCGTCTAATATATGGGAAGGAGGAAATAGTGTGGATGAATTAACGGTAGAAGCGTTTGAAATAGAAGATAAGGAACTCCTTATCGATGAGATTATGAATAAGTATGGACAAGAAGTCCTGCAGCTTGTGTATTCATATGTGAATAATAAAGAGATTGCTGAGGATGTAACGCAAGATATATTTGTGAAATGTTATAAATCTCTTCATACATACAAAGGGAAGTCAAATGTGAAAACGTGGCTGTGGAGAATTGCGATTAATCAATGTAAGGACTATATAAAAAGTTGGTATAACAAAAAGGTGATCGTGACAGAGGATGAATCTGCTTATATGGGGATTCAAAATGATAGTGTCGAACAAACTGTTATTCAAAATGCTGAGGACCGTGAGCTCGCTTCTGCGGTAATGAATTTACCGATAAAATATCGAGAAGTCATTTATCTATTTTATTATGAAGAGTTATCAATTAAGGAGATTGCTACAGTAATAGAAGTGAAGGAAAATACGATAAAAACGAGACTGAAAAAAGCGAAGGAGCTTTTGAAGAAAGGATTGGAGGAATAATCAAATGGAAGATCGATTAAAAGGCCTGCGAAAATCAATGGAGAATACAACGTTTAAACATTTGAGTTTTTCTGATCAGCACCGGAAGCGGGTACGTGAAAAAATCAATCAATCGTCCGAAAAGGAAGAAGATATCCTTTTAGCAGTGTTGCAACTTCTTATGAATGAAAAAACAGGTTATGAATTGATTCAGTTACTGCGTGGGAGAGGGATTCAAAAATTCGAAGGTGATGAAGGGTCTCTATACACAGTATTACATCGTCTAGAACAGAACCGTTTTATCCAATCTAGTTGGGATCATGCAGGAGTGAAATATTATCAATTAAATGATAAAGGAAGAAAGATGCTGCGAAAGGCAGAAAAAAATGCTACGAAGGTACAATTTATATTAAAAGGCTTAGTACAGGAGTGAGGCGAAATTGAATAAAAAAGGGGAGCGTTTTGTAAGCGAGGTTACGAATCATATTAAATCAAAAGAAGCAAAGAGCTTTGTAACAACTGAGCTAGACTTTCACTTAAAACAGACGAAGAATATGTGGATGGATAAAGGATTAAGCGAGGAAATTGCTGAAGAAAAAGCTGTTGAACAAATGGGGAGTCCGATTAAACTAGGGCAAGAACTTAATAAACTTCATAAGCCAAAGGTGGATTGGTTTTTACTTATTTTATTAGTGGCTGCTATGGGACTGGGTTTTTTACCAGTTATAGCTTTTGGATATATGGATGACTTACTAATGAATAAGGTAATATCTGTTATTCTCGGCATTGCAACAGTTGTAGTGATGATGCTGATTGATTACCGGAAATTAGAGAGATTTGGGTGGCTGTTTTACACAATTGGTGTACTTATTTTGTTAATATTATATTGTTTTCCGAGCGTTTCGGTGGCTGGAGAACCGTTAATAAAAATTGGGCCCGTTGCAATTAGTCGTTTAATGGCAGTGCCGTTCTTTTTTCAAGCCTGGGCTTCTTTTTTCAATAATAGTAGGTTGAAAGTTAGGTATCTCGTCGCTTTATATTTATTTTCGCTATATTTATTCTTAATTGGATCCGCTTTTTCAACAATGTTTATTTATATCGCAATGGTCTTCGTTATGCTTTGGTGGAGTAAATTAGGAAAGAAAACGGCAGTGATTATTACAGCTGTACCCATTTGTTTATTTATTATTAAGGTATTCTTTTCCGTGACCTCAGCAAAAACATACTACTTGGAGAGATTTTTAGGGTATATAAATCCAGAGAGTGATGCGCGTGGCGCAGGGTTTATGTATATACGTTTAAAAGAGGCGATGTCGTCAGCAGGTTGGTTTGGTACAGCTGGAGATACAAGGTTCATCCCTGCTGGAGATACTGATTTTGTATTTGCTAGTTTGACTTACTATTATGGATATTGGCTTGCGCTCATTCTTGTCTTAGTTCTTTCTCTTTTTACAGCAAGATTAATAGTCATCTCTTATAAAATAAATGATCGGTACGGTAAATTGCTGCTCGTTGGTGGAGTGACTCTTTTTGTATTCCAGTTCATTTATAATGTTGGAATGATACTAGGATTATTGCCGCATGCTGCTATATCCTTACCTTTTATTAGCTACGGATTAACGCCGACTGTATTTCATGCGCTTATAATGGGGATCGTGCTGAGTGTATATCGGCGTAAAGATATGCCGTTTAGAATAAGAAAAACACCTTGATACTTATATAAGTTACATGTAAAAGAGTGCATTATTATGATCAAGTATAGACGTAAATAGATAGCAGAAGAGGGTTATGATAAATAACCCTCTTTTTATGTTGTAATAAGCGAACTTGCTTTAATAGATGTACATAATTCAGAACGAGAAATTGATTCAGCTAGCTGTTGTAAATAGGTATATTCTTCCGCATCTTTTTCGGAAGTGTTAGGATCCAATAAAGGTGAAGAAAGAAGTACATCAATCGTAAGTATATCCGAATCATGAGAAGTGATGTTATAACCTGCAAATACAGGTCGTTTTAAGTCTTTTACTTTTTGAATCATCTGATGGAATTTCGTAACACTTATATTGATTTTTGCTAATGGGAAGCATTTTTGGTTGGGATTCTCGATGGTCTTTCTAGTTTTATAATCGTATACGTAATAGTACTTTTCTTGTTCTTCTAGTTTTTGCAACTCTTGCGTTAATAAATGGTATGTATCTGTAAGACCAGTTGTGAGTGTATCGTGTTCTGCGCCAACTAATAATGTGATAGGTCTTGGTGATGAGATTGAGAGAGGGCAGATGTTTAGGTCGGTAAAAGTAGGATTAGATTGTAAAATGGTATGTAATTTTTCAGTAGGAAACACGCCGTCATAGATAGCAATAAAATAATGGTTCATCTTTTCACTCCTTAGCTTTTTCTAAACTGATATATTCTACTTTTAAGGTGTAAATCCTTCATAAAAAAGAAACACCTTGATTAGTATCAAGGTGTAATAAGCTCAAAACTCTCCGAATTAGCCCCGAGTATAAAAGGACTAATCTCGCCAACGCTATAAAGTTGTAATTCATGCATCGCGCGTGTACAAGCAGTATAGAATAATCTACGAACGCTCTCATCACTGTACACATTTTTAGAAGCATCGTAAATAATAACAGCATCAAATTCGATACCTTTCGCTAAGTAAGCGGGGATCACGACAATGCCTTGCTCATACTCGGCTGAGTTACTTTTCACAAGTTTAATATTTTCGATATGACGAAGTGCTTCGTAGGCAGCGGCGCTTTCAGCTGCAGATTTACATATAATTGCGATCGTATTGTGCTGCTCTGTTTGTAGTGCAGCAACTTTGGCAGTAATATGCTCGTGCAGTTCGCTGTCACTGGATACTTTCGTCACTGTAGGTTTCTCACCGTCACGTTCAAATGCATGGATGTTCTTTCCTTCCGGTACGAGAGCGCGTGTAAATTCAATAATCGGTTTTGTTGAGCGATAGCTACGAGTTAAGTTGATACCGTTCGTTTCATCTGGTCCGTATAAGCTAGTAAGTGTATTGAAATTCACTGCTTCACTCGCATGGGCAAATATCGCTTGGTTAAAGTCTCCGAGTACAGTCATTCTCGCAGCAGGGAAGAGACGTTTTAAAAACTCAAATTGAAACGGTGAATAATCTTGCGCTTCGTCTACGAGTACGTGTTTAATCGATCTATTCGTTTGGAAGCCTTCAATTAATTCTTTTAAAAGTAAAAATGGCGTCGCATCCTCGTAATATAGCTTTCCTTCATCAAGCATGTTTACTGTTAAGGAGCAAATGTCATCCCATTCTTTCGGTTTTTCTCCAGTAACCCATGATGCATCTGTGAAGAGCTGTTTATATATGCCTGTGAAATTGATGAAACGCAATGTTTGAACGCCTTTACGAAGTGGTTTCAATCTTTTACGGACAATCATACGTCCAAGTACTTTCGTTTCTTTTTCAAAATCATGAAAGGAGTTGTCGTCAAACTCGCCTTTTTTCTGTAAATATTTATAAGCCTTTTGGTATTCATCTTTACTCAGTAATTCAATTTCTTCTTCTACCCAAGGCTTTTTCAGTTCTGCTTTTTCAATTGCATCTATTTGTTTATTTAGCCAATCCGTTAACTTTTCAATTCGATTATGGAAGCGGAGGGAGGAGTCAGTGTTGTAAAACTGCTCTGTAATTTCTTTAGCAGAAGCAATTAACTTTCCTCTAAACTTCATACCTCTAAATAGCATGCCTGAAGATTCAAGAGATTGTCTGTACGCTCGAATCATCTCGAAAAATTGGGTAGATGCTTTAAATCGAATGCTCGCATTTCTTGCTTTATAGGTAGGGCTATTCGTTTCCGTTAACATATATTCTAATTGTTCATAAGGATCTTCAACGTCAAATGACTTGCTTAGTCTATGGTTTAAATATTCTTGGAATGTCACTTGCTGCATATTTTCTTCACCGAGTTCAGGCAATACGTTAGATACGTAGCTGTTGAACATAGAGTTAGGGGAGAAGAGAATGATTTGATCCGCTTTTAGCCATTCGCGATATTTATATAGTAAGTAGGCGATTCGTTGCAGCGCAGCGGACGTTTTACCGCTACCAGCAGCTCCTTGCACGATAAGAAGTCGGCCTTCATCGTGACGGATAATTTCATTTTGCTCGCGCTGAATTGTAGCAACGATGCTTTGCATATGTTTGTTCGTACCTTTTCCGAGCGCTTGTTGCAAGATTTCATCACCAATTGTAAGGCTCGTATCGAACATAGAATCAATCTCGCCATTTTGAATAATGTATTGTAATTTTTTCTCCACATTACCGTGGATTATGCCTCCTGGTGTACTGTATTCAGCTGGCCCTGGTGGATAATCGTAGTACACACTCGAAATGGGTGCGCGCCAGTCATATATAAGAAAGTTTTCTCCGCTTGCATCAGTAAGTGTAGCTACGCCGATATAAATTTGATCCGCAGTAGATTCTCCTTCTTCTTTGAAATCAATTCGCCCGAAGTAAGGTGCTTTATGCATGCGTCTTAATGCGGCAAGTCGATTAAAGGTGTGCTTATGGGTAATTTGTGTGACAGCTAGTGACTGAGCTTGTTGTCTTAAGTTGATAACTGTTTCAAGATAATCATCAAAAGTATCAGTATTCACTTTCACGTCATCCCAGAAATGTTTACGAATATGGATTACTTCCGCACGGCGTCTGCCAGTTTCATTTTCCAGTTTATCAATTTGCTGCGTAATCGTTTCTATTACGGTATCCAATCGTTTTTGCTCTAAATCAAGTTTTTTGTTCATACGTAAGCACTCCTTTAAAAGTGAAAAATAGAGGTTGACTGAAGATGTGTTTTGGTGTACAATTAAGATACGGATAAATACGTTCGGTATATTTTTAAAAACGTGTTTCTGTACTAATTTAACATAGTTTTTTCATTTAATCAATAATAATAAGATAAACCTTGGTTCCGTGTGTGATGGAATCAAGGTTTTTTGTGCTTCTTGAAGAGGGGATTGCGATCATTGTCAGTTTTTGTCGGTAAGTCGATATATTTCAAGAATCGCTGATATAATTGGAGTTATAGTCGATATATTTTGAAAATCGCCGATATAATTGGAGTTGCGGTCGATATAATTTAGATTCACGAAAATCAACTACATAATTTCATGTACCGAATCTAGACGCAATGTATTACGAGAAGAGGGCAAACAAAAAAGCTCGGGATTAGCCCGAGCTTTTCATTATTTCTTTTCGTCTTTTTTAGCGTCAGCTTTTTGCTCTTTGAAAAGATCTTTTAAATCTTTATCGTCAACTTTTACGTCAGCTTTTTTGATTTCTTTCATCATAAGATCGTTCATGAATTCGCCATCTTGTGCTTTTTTCTGAACGATTTCTTTTTTGATGTCAGCTTTTGATTGTTCGAATGATTTTTCTGGTTCTTTAATGTCTGTTACTTTAATGATGTGGTAACCGAATTGTGATTTCACAGGCTCGCTTACTTCATCTTTTTTCAGTTTATAAGCAGCATCTTCGAATTCTTTAACCATTTTACCAGGTCCGAAGAATCCTAAGTCGCCACCTTTTTCTTTTGAACCAGTATCTTCAGAGTATTGTTTCGCTAACTCTTCGAAAGATTTACCTTGTCCAAGTTCTTCTTTAACTTTTTTCGCAGTTGCTTCATCTTTTACAAGAATGTGGCTTGCTTTAATTTCAGGCTTGTAGTTATCTTTTAATTCTTTATCAGTGATTGTTTTCTCGATAGCTTTTTCTTGCGCTAATTGAGCACGCACACCAGTTTTTAAAGTTTCTTCTTTAATACCTTGTTGTTTTAATAGTGTATCGAATTGATCACCGTATTGTTTTTTCATTTCATCGAACTTTTTGTCTACTTCTTTGTCTTCAACTTTGTAGTTTTTAATAAGTACTTTTTCCATAACCATGTTGTTTAGTACTTGTTTACCAGCTTGTGTTTTCATTTGCTCGTAGAACTCGTCTTTTGTAATGTCACCAGCTTTAGATGTAACAATTTTGTCTGATGATGATGTTCCACATGCTGATAATGCGATTACACTTGTTGCGGCTAAGGCAAGCATAGCTTTCTTCATTCGATAAACACTCCTACTATTATGTATTTTTAATTTATCCTACCCAATGAATTTTAGTTCATAAGAGCCCGATTAAGTCTCACTGATACTTTTGCTTTTTGTATTGGTAAAGCGCGCTTAACAGGGCTTACCGAGGCTTTAGGATAAAGTTAAGATGCGTGTCATTTATTTCATAGTATAAGCAATATGTACAAAATTTAATATATCATATTTCGACTCGATTTCATATTGATAAAGAAAATTTAACCAGTCCGTGTCAGATTTTGAAGGTGTTCCATATTGGGCGCATGCCGCATATACAGAAAAGAGGAGGGGATGGGGATGAATTCTCAACTTATTTTATTACTTGTACTGTTTATTTTATTGGTTATAGTAGGTATAATTTGCTTATAGAGGAAAAAAGTGAGGAAGGGGCTTCCTTCCTCACTTTCCATGAAATATAATTTCTATATAACTAGAAATTAATAAAATTGTTATACATACATTAATAACCCGAAAGACACCGGGTTGGCGGCTCGCAGCTATTTGTTTTCGTTCACACAGTGTATGTGTCATAAAATTCGTGTAAAATATAACAAGAAGTGCGAATGCGACAAAAACAACTGTTATAAGTGTCATGAGGCGAGACCTCCTTTTGGCTAAAATACATATACTTTATATATTGTATCATACGATATTTTGTTCGTGTTATAAAATTCAGAAATAGAAGACTTTGTGTTAGAAAGTGAGGGAGAAAATGGACGTTGTTAGAAGATTAGAACAAGCTGAATACTACGTAGACCTACTATTTAAAATGATTGATGAAGAAAAGTGTCCATTTTATTCTTTAATCATAAAGAAAAAAGCTCGCAAAAAAGATATTGAACGTATACTACAACTTTGTGAAATACTGAACGAGCAATATGTAGTGGAAAAAGCAGAAGGGCTTCTTCTGTTCGATGCGCTGTTAGATCAATTTGAAAAAGCGCTTCCACATCAGCTCGAAGTACACGAAACTGCGGAAGCGCTAGCAAAACAAGGTTTATTTAACCCGCTTATGAATGAATTCTTAAGCATGATTGCGAAAAAATAAATAGATTACTTCTTAACTAACTTCTGATCGGTTTCCGTAAAGTTCTCCTCAATATTCTCTAATGATTTCTCAAAAATATCGATGAAGTCTTGTCCGTAAATGTTACGCAAGATAGCGATAAGTTCGATATTTTCTGGGAACTTACCATAGAAATTACGAAGTGCAAGAGCCCCATTAAATACAGAGTTATTTTCAGGATCATACTCCTCCATTAAGCGAAGTAGTAATTCTTCCCCTTTGTCTGTAATCTCAATGTACGTATTTCGTTTATCATCTTCTTTTTTCGAGAATACAAGATAGCCGCGTTCTTCCAGCTTTTTCGAGAAGTTAAACGCCGTTGATACGTGCATAACTCCAAACTTAGCAATCTCAGAAATAGAAGCCCCTTTTAAATGATAAGCGATTGATAAAATATGATGTTCATTGATGTTTAAATCGTAAGGCTTAATCCACTGTTGCCAATCTTTCTCTACACATTTCCATAACGCTTTCGATAATTGAGCAATGCGTTGGCTGAAAATCATCGCTTCTTTTACCGAGTAATCTTTTTCTCCACTTTTCATTTACTCACCCACTTTAACATTCTTTTTCATTACTATCTATTATGCCAGTAAAATAAAAATTAATAAAGTCTTTTTGTGAGAATTGTGAAAATTTTTTGGAAAAATGACATTCTATACAAATCATGCATAACTATGGAAGCGTTTTATGAGTCGAGAACACATGCGTTGTCCATACATGTTAAGTGATAACATATATTGTAAATGCATAAAAACACGGCATATCTGTGTGATATGCCGTGTTAAGGTCAATTTATATAAAAAATATTTGTTATATGCAAAAAACTAAGCAGGAATTTGTTTACGCTTTTTCCGGAACAGCTTCTTGTAGTTTCTCAATTGATTTTTGAATGTCCAAAATCTCTTTCTCAATATGGCGTTTGTTTTGAGAAATATCTTGCTTCCAGTTCGAAAGCGTGTCTTGCATATCGTCTTTTAATTCTTGAAACACTTCTTTACCTTCTGAAGCAGTTTCAACGATTTGACGTTTTAATAATTTTGTATCAGCTGTAATATCAGCTAAAGTCTTTTTAATATCAGTTCCTTTTTCTTTTAGCTTGCCGCGCATAGCTTTACCAGAAGAAGGAGTAGAGAAAAGAACAGCTAGTCCAGCAACTGCTCCGCCGCAAATGACACCTGTAATAAAGGATTTAGCTTTTGACATAAAAGGAAACCTCCTTATTTTTTGTTCGTATTCATGATGTGAAAAAATATGCATATCTTTAAGACAAGGGAAAGAAAAGTGTGCAGTGCACAGTCCCCGGCATCTTGAGTGGAGAAACAAGCCGTGCAATATTTAATCACTTTAGGAAAGTGGCTTGTTATGTATTACTTCTTATTATAGTGTCACTATTTCACACTATTTGCAATTGTACTTGCGATGTTTTGTAAATTTTCCATTGTGTATTCATTTTGATGTGATTTCCAAACAGCACCGAAACCATCGTTTTCACCGTAGCGTGGAATTAAATGAAGGTGGAAGTGGAACACAGTTTGTCCAGCTTTTTCACCGTTATTGTTAAGTAGGTTAAAGCCAACTGGGTTAAACTCTGCTTTAATCGCATTTGCGATTTTCGGAACGACAGAAAAAATGTGTGATGCGATTTCTGGCGTTAACGCAAAAATGTCTTGTTTGTGAACTTTTGGAATAACAAGAGTATGTCCTTTTGTTACTTGACTAATATCTAAAAATGCAAGCACATGTTCATCTTCGTATACTTTTGAGCAAGGGATTTGCCCATCAATAATTTTACAAAAAATACAATTGTCCGCTGTATGATTCATTGATCTCATCCTTTCAAATATCCTTAGCCGTATTTTACCATAATTACATAAGAGAACAAACACGAAAAACAGGAAGCTGACTCAGCTTCCTGTTTTCTGAAGAGGGATTGAAAAAGCATTATCGTAATTTACGTTTCGCAGACACCTCATTTATTTAAGAAATGCACGGTAAATCGGCTAAAGTTTCTGCCGTAGACACCCCATTTTCAAGTGAAATGAATTGCAATCTTTTATAAAAGGAAATTGTTTATTTTTTAAAACAGTATATGCTCTTTCGGAGACACCCCGTTTCTAAAATGAAACAAATGATCTGGTTATGTGTAAATTTCTTTGTCCAACATGGACACCCCATTTCATGATGACTTCACTATGTTGTTTTACTCATCAATTGGTGGTTGCTTTTTCAATGTGTTCCTTCTTCCTTAATTATGATGTCCGCTTTCGTAAAAATATATGCGAACAAATTTAAATTTTTTTTGAGGGCATCGATACTATGTAGTACAGCGCTATTTTTGGTAAGATGAATATAGAATGAATACTAATGAAGAAAGTGGTGTCGTATGAGCGAGTTATTGCGTGTAGAAAATGTTACAGGAGGATATACGAAACGACCTGTACTAAAAGATGTTTCGTTCTCTGTGAATAAAGGCGAACTTGTCGGCTTAATCGGTTTAAATGGAGCGGGTAAAAGTACGACGATTAAACATATTATCGGTTTAATGGAACCGAAAAAAGGAACTGTCACAATTAATGGGAAAACAATTCGTGATGATATGACAGCGTACCGTTCTAGTTTTTCGTTCATCCCAGAAACACCAGTATTATATGACGAGCTAACGCTAGAAGAACATTTGAAGTTAACAGCGATGGCGTACGGTGTCGATGAAAAACAATACGAAGAACGTGTAGGACAATTATTACAAGAATTTCGCATGAAAAATCGTTTGAAATGGTTTCCATCTCATTTCTCAAAAGGGATGAAACAAAAAGTAATGATTATGAGTGCGTTTTTAGTGGAGCCATCTCTTTACATTGTGGACGAACCATTCGTTGGACTTGATCCGTTAGCGATTCAATCACTCCTTCAAATGATGGATCAAATGAAAAAGAGCGGTGCGGGTATTTTAATGAGTACACATATTTTAGCGACGGCAGAGCGTTATTGTGATTCGTTCATTATTTTGCATCAAGGTGAAGTAAGAGCGATGGGAACATTATCTGAACTGCAATCACAGTTTAATATGCCAGGCGCAACGCTAGATGATATTTATATTGCCTTAACAAAGGAAGAAGATTATGAATAGCACAGCATTATGGAAAGAACGATTTCGTCACTTTCTAAAAGAAGTTCGTACATATAGTAAATACGTATTTAATGATCATTTGAAATTTATTTTCGTATTTATCATCGGCGCAGGGGCGTATTATTACCAGCAATGGTTACAAACGTTAACGCCTTCGTTTCCGGCGGCGCTCGTTATGGCAGTGTTACTCGGTCTCGTATTAACGGCCGGATCGATTCAAACGTTATTAAAAGAAGCGGATCTCGTTTACTTACTGCCAGTTGAAGAAAAGTTAAAACCATACTTCACAAAGGCATTTCTCTTTACGTTTATGATTCAGTTATACATAATCGCAATCGTAGCGGCAGCGCTTGCCCCGTTATACTTTCAGCAAATGAAGCAAACGGGAGCGGCTTACATATGGTTAGTACTCGCGTTTGTCATTGTAAAAGCGTGGAACTTATTCGTTGCGTGGGAAAAATCATTTTTAACAGACCAAAATATACAAAGAGCTGATTGGTTCATTCGTTTTATTTTAAACGGCTTATTTGTGTACTTCCTTGTAGAACGTACTTCCGTTATGTTTATTGGCGGAACCGTCCTTCTCATGGTGTTATACCTCGTAGTACTGCATCAAATGGTGAAGGGAAAGCCATTAAACTGGGAGTATTTAATTTCTGAAGAAGGTAAGAAAATGATGCTGCTGTACCGCATCGCGAACATGTTCGTTGACGTACCAGCATTAAAAGAAAGAGTATCCCGCAAGAAATGGCTTGATTTCATCCTTTCGATGATCGGTGAAAAGCGTACCTATTTATACTTATATACGAGAACGTTTTTACGATCTGGTAACTATTTCGGATTATATGTGCGTTTGCTCGCTCTTGGCGGAGTTATTCTTTACTTCATTCCGTTTTTATATGGACGATTTATCGTAAGCCTGATATTCCTATACTTAATCGGTTATCAGCTCTTAACTTTATGGAAACATCACCGCATGAAGATTTGGCTTGATTTGTATCCGGTCGGGGGAGAAGAGAAGAAGAAAGATTTTCTTGTCTTATTAAATGCAATCCTTATTACCGGCAGCGTGATATTTACAGTTATATTCGCCCTTGCGACGAAAGATTTCATGATGACGGGAATTTTATTAGTCGTAAGCATAGTATTTAGTATCGGTTTCGTTTATCAATATGGGGCGAAACGTATTGAGCGTTTAAATTGAAGGGAATGAACCTATGATTACATATGAAGAGAAGGTTATAAAAGAATTGGAGCAGTGGAAAGCTACATTCATGAAAGATTCTTCTATGATGACACGGTTCTCTAAGAAAGTGCAGACGAAAGTACAACAGCTTATTCCGGCGAAAGTGCAAAAAGTATTAACAGAAACGATTCGGATGATGGTGCAAACGATTAGTGCTGGATCAAACTTTATAAAGCCGAAATTAAAAGAGACGAACTGGTCATTGCAAAGAAGAGACGACGAAGTACGTAAAAAAATGGATGAGTATAAAAAAATAGCAGCGGCAGAAGGAGCAGGGACGGGAGCTGGCGGTATTCTCCTCGGTCTGGCTGATTTTCCGCTTTTACTCGGCATTAAAATTAAATTTTTATTTGATGCAGCAACGTTGTACGGGTTTGATACGAGTAACAAAGAAGAGCGCCTTTTTATTCTTCACGTTTTCCAGCTTGCCTTTTCAAGTGACGACCACCGAAAAGAAATATGGAAAGCAATCGAAACGTGGGATACAGAAGAAGAAAATCATATGGACTGGGAAAAGTTCCAAACAGAGTACCGAGACTATATTGATTTAGCGAAAATGCTTCAGCTCGTTCCCATAATCGGTGCCCCGGTCGGCGCATATGCGAACTATCAATTACTGCAAAGACTCGGAGAAGTGACGATGAATTGTTATCGTATGCGACTACTGAATAGAAATTAAAAAGAAAGCACCCTACATGTGTAATGTAGGGTGCTTTTTGTTATTTTTATTCATATTTTTCATCTTTTTACCAATAATATACAAATGGAGTTACTTTACTGTATTTAGGGGTGCAAATATGAAAGTATCAATATTTATCACTTGTGTGGCAGATGTTTTTTATCCAGAGGTCGGAAGTGATGTCGTCGAAATTCTTGAAGATTTAGGGTGTGAAGTTGATTTTCCTAAAAGCCAAACTTGCTGCGGACAACCGGCCTATAATAGCGGGTACGTGAAAGAAACGAAAACAGCGGCAAAACATATGATTGAAACCTTTGCTCATTCAGAATATGTTGTGGCACCATCCGGTTCGTGCGCGATGATGGTTCATGAGTTTTCTACCTTATTTTCTGAGAGTGAAATGGAGTGGAAGAAAAAAGCGGATGAGCTTGCGAAGAAAACGTATGAATTTACACAATTTCTCGTTGAAGTATTAGGGAAAGAAGACTTAGGTGCGGTGCTTCATAAAAAAGCAACAGTTCATACATCTTGTCATATGAGCCGATTGATGGGAATTAAAGAACCACCGCAAAAATTATTAAAGTGTGTCAAAGGACTGGAAGTAGTTTCGCTATCGCACAATTATGATTGCTGCGGATTTGGAGGGACATTTTCAGTAAAGATGCCAGAAATCTCTGAACAAATGGTCGATGAAAAAGTAAAGCATATTATGGAAACCGGTGCAGAAGTGTTAATTGGGATGGATTGTAGCTGCTTAATGAATATAAAAGGACGTTTAACACGCCAGGGCTATCCAATTGATGTAAAACATATTGCTCAAGTATTAAATGAGGACCGAAAATAAGAGGGGGATATACAGATGGGAATGAGAATTGGGAACGATCCCTTTCATAAGCGTACTGAAACCGGCATTGGCGATCAATTTATGCGGCAGGCTGTTAGGAAAGCGCAAGATGGTCTTAGGGGCAAGAAATTAAAAGCGACTGAGAGTCTTGGGAATTGGGAAGAATGGCGAGCTTTAGGAGAAGAAATTCGAAAGCATACATTAGAAAATCTTGATTATTATTTATATGAGCTAAGTGAAAATATTGAAAAAAACGGTGGTTTTGTTTATTTTGCAAAGACGGCAGAAGACGCAAGGGAATATGTAAAAGAAATTGTAAAAAAGAAAAACGCGAAAAAAATTGTGAAATCAAAATCGATGGTAACAGAAGAAATCAGTTTAAATGAAGCAATTGAAGAAGCTGGAGCGGAAGTGTTAGAAACAGATCTTGCTGAATTTATTCTACAAGTGAACGACCACGATCCGCCGTCACATATTGTTGTTCCGTGCCTCCACAAAGATAAAGAACACATTTGTGAAATATTTAAAACAAAGTTAAACTACACTGGCACATCTGATCCTACGGAAATGGCGAGGTTTGTAAGAGGCTATTTACGTGATGATTTCTTTGCAGCGGATATAGGAGTGACTGGATGTAACTTTGCGGTTGCAGAGTCTGGGTCCATTTCTATCGTAGCAAACGAAGGAAACGCAAGACTGACCACGACACTTCCGAAAACGTTAATTACAGTTATGGGGATGGAGCGTATTGTGCCGACATGGGAAGAGCTTGATGTGTTAGTAACTCTTCTATGCAGAAGTTCTGTAGGACAAAAGTTAACGAGTTATATTACAGGATTAACGGAGCCTGGCGGGACAGATGGACCTGAGGAATTCCATTTAGTCATTGTGGATAATGGCCGTTCTGATATTGTAGGGACAGAATTCCAAAGTGTACTGCAGTGTATTCGCTGCGCAGCATGTATTAATGTGTGTCCTGTATACAGGCATATTGGCGGACATGCATATGGTTCTATTTATCCAGGACCAATTGGAGCTGTGTTAACACCGCTTTTAGGAGGATATGATGAATATAAGGATTTACCTTATGCATCTAGTCTTTGTGGTGCTTGTACAGAAGCATGCCCAGTGAAAATTCCTTTACACGACTTATTAATTAAACATCGGAGCCGCATTGTAGAAGAAAAACGATCACCTGTAGCTTGGAACGCGGCGATGAAAGGTTTTGAAAAAGTAGTGAAGAGTCCTAGCTTATTTTCTTTTGCGGCGAAGAGCGCTCCCTATGCATTAAAACCTCTTGCGAAAGGTGATAAAATCGAGCGCGGCATTGGACCGTTAAAAGCGTGGACGGATGCGAGAGATTTCCCAGTTCCGAAAAAACAACCGTTTCGAAAGTGGTTTGAAAAACACGTAAAGGAGAACGATGATGGCCATCCAAAATCGTGAAGAATTTTTACTCCAATTATCAGAAAAGCTTGGTAGAAAACGTCCTGAAGCAGTGAAAAAACCGAAATGGTCTTTTGCCCCGCAGTGGACTGTTTTTGACGGACTCGCGCAAGAAGAACTTGTATTACAACTAATAGAGCACTGCGAAGTCATTCATACAGAAGTAAAACGGACAACGCAAGAAAATCTTGTTGAAACATTGGGGTCCTTACTAAAAGAATGGAATATTACATCCGCTATGTATGCGAACGATGAGCGTTTTCATGAGTATGGTCTTACTCCATTTTTCAAAAATGAAGGTGCAACACATTTTCGTATGTGGGGATCGGATCAGAAAGAAGAGGACATAGCATTTGCGAAAGCTGCTGACCTTGGTATTACGTTCAGCGATATGACCTTGGCAGAATCAGGAACCGTTGTCCTATTTAATGACGGGTTAAAAGGAAGACATGTTAGCCTTCTTCCGGAGTCGTACATTGCAATCGTTCCTAAAAGTACGATCGTACCAAGATTAACCCAAGCTACAAAAAGAATCCATGATCAAAATGAAGCGGGAGAAAAACTACCCGCTTGTGTAAATTTCGTTTCTGGTCCATCAAATAGCGCTGATATTGAAATGAACCTTGTCGTAGGTGTACATGGGCCAATCCGAACAGCGTATATTATTGTGGATGATCAATAATGAAAATAGAAAGCACTGGCCGCTAATATAGCCAGTGCTTTTCTTACTGGTGAAAGTTAAAGACCAAGTCCACTATAGCTGACTCCAACTACGACTAATATGATAAAGAGCACAATGAGTAATATATAACTGCTACCAATGCCCTTACCATCTTGTCCAGCTTCACCGCCGCCAGTGCCACCACTACCGCCTTTACCTCCAAGTGCCATATGTATGTCCTCCTTATTGTTATATGTTGCTTTTACTTTATACTTTCTGTATTTACCAATAAATCCCTTCTGTAATATTAACTAACTTGCAAATCATTTCGTTTCATTTTATAATTTACTTACCGACCGGTAAGTAAAAATAAGTGAGGTACAGTATGACAAAGAATTTACAAACATCGCAAAATATTGTAGAGGCATCATTTAAACTTATGGCAGAGCACGGCATTGAGAAGATGAGCCTTTCCATGATTGCGAAAGAGGTAGGTATTTCAAAACCGGCTATTTATTATCATTTTTCTTCTAAAGAAGCGTTAGTTGATTTTTTATTTGAAGAAATTTTCTCTGGGTATCATTTCGTGAGTTATTTCGATAAAGGACAATATACGAAAGAAAACTTTGCAGAAAAGTTAATTGCCGATGGTTTACATATGCTCTCTGAGTATGAAGGGCAAGAAGGAATATTACGTGTTATAAATGAATTTATCGTAACTGCATCGCGAAATGAGAAGTATCAGAAACGTTTATTTGAAATACAAGAAGATTTCTTAAATGGTTTCCACGATTTATTGAAGAAAGGTGTGGAACTTGACGTTGTGTCACAACATGCAACAGAAGAGAATGCTCATACGTTAGCGCTCGTGATCGATAATATGAGTAATTACATGCTCATGGGATTCCAGTTAAAGTATAAAGAGATTTGGATTCGAAATGTGAAAAACGTAATGAAGGAGGAATAAAAGTGAAAATGCAAAAAAACTGGTGGCTCGGTTTTCTTGGATTCATTGGGATTTATAAAATACCAGGTATGATTGAAGCTTTTCAAGCGGATGGAAGTTGGATGAAGTTAATCGGTTTCATTTGGCTACTTTGGTTCGGATATTTTATTCCAGAGAAGAAAGATAAAGAAGAATAAATACTAATTTTCTGTAAAGTTATGTAAAATATAGATTGAGAGTATTCATATATTAGATTACTAGATTTGGAGTGGTTACATGGAGCCATTGAAAAATGAAATCCACCCTGACATGGTCAAGGTGTGGAAAGTTCGTGCTGTAATTGAAGAAGGGATCGGTATTCTCGTCATTTTAGCTTACCTTTTCCTCATGATAAAGTTTGATTGGTGGGCGTGGATTTTGTACGTGTTAATCGGATTAACGGTTGCACTAGCGCCATTGGAGTACTTCGTATTCCCGAAACTTCGTCAGCGTTATTATAGCTATCAACTAAATGAAGAAGAACTTGAAATTCAGCACGGTCTTTTCGTCGTAAAGCGTGTATTAGTACCGATGATTCGTGTACAGCACGTTACGATTGAACAAGGACCGATTATGAGAAAATATGGCTTAGCAGAATTACACATTTCAACAGCGGCAACTTCTCACAGCATTCCAGGCTTAACAATGTATGAAGCAGAAATGTTGAAAACGAAAATCGCAGAATTGGCGAAAGTGAGTGATGAGGATGTATAAGAGGCAGCATCCAATCACGATGTTATTAGAATTAAAAATAACAGACTTTATACCACTCATTATTTTCATGTTTAGCTTAAATGGAAAATTCCCGTTTTGGTATTTAATTCCCGCTGCATTCGGTTTACTCACCGTCTTTTCAGCGTTTGAAAAATGGTATTACACAACATACTGGGTTGAAAATAACGTATTACATGTGAAACAAGGGCTCTTTGTGAAGAAGGAGAGCTACTTAAATAAAGAACGTGTGCAAACGATTAATACAAGTTCTAACGTGTTATATCAAATGCTTGGCTTAAAGAAAATTCAAATCGAAACAGCTGGTGGGGGCGATGATGCAGAAGTTAGCTTAGCTGGTATTACAGCAGAAGAAGCAACAGAGCTTATTGCATTGCTAAACGAGCCAACTCCAGAAGTGAAAGCAGAAGAAACGTTAGACGAAGTAGTAGAAAATACAGTAAAAAAAGAAATTGTTACAGAGGAAAAACAATCGACAGAATACAAGTTAACTTGGAAAGAGATTTTATTAGCGTCTGTTACATCTGGTCAGTTTGGACTATTATTCTCGTTAATCTTTTTCGTGTACCACCAAGTAGATGAGTACATTCCGAAATGGATAGAGAATGGTGTCAAGTCGTATGTAATGGAACATGATATATATGGCTGGATTTTCATGGTAGCCATTTTGATCGTCCTCTCGTGGATTATATCGACAATCGGTTATGCGTTAAAACATGGAGATTTCACAGTGAATCGAAGAAATGATGAAGTCCGCATTTCACAAGGATTACTTGAGAAAAAAGAACTCGTCCTAAAATTGCACCGTATTCAAGGTATTACGATAAAAGAAAGTATGTTACGTCAGCCATTTGGTTATTGTGCTGTGCAAGTAGAAGTTATTCAAAGTAAAGGAATGGGTGACGAAAAAGAAAAGGTTACACTGCACCCAATCATTCGAAAAGATCGCGTACAACAGTTACTCGCGCATTTACAATTACCATACGAACTGAATACAAATATTATTTCATTACCAAAAACAGCATTACGCCGCTATCTCATTGATAGTTTCATCTTTTTCGCAATGCTAGCAATCCCGCTTATTGGAATAAGTATATACTTTGAAAAGCACTTCATCATGTGGGCATTAATTCCGCTCGCGATTCTCATCTTTACACTTGGATACGCAACATTTAAAACAAATGGTTACAGTGTAAACGGGGAGCAAATTACGCTTGTATATCGCAGCGTCGGAAAATATACAGGACTTGTTAGAAGAAGACACGTCCAATCAATGGAAAAGACACAATCATATTTCCAGCGCCGTGCAAATCTATGTACGTATAAGTTCTCTAACGCATCATCGGAGTATAAATTAGAACATACGAGAGTAGAAGATGCGGAGAGAATGCAGGATTGGTATAAGAAGAGAATAAGTGAGAATTAAATAGAATGGCTCGTCTTTTGCGGAAGGCGGGCTATTTTTTTATCCCGCATTAACGGGCAGTAAGATTCCCACCTCAAAATTCAGCAAAAGCAAAGAAGTTAGGTGCGGGATCAACTGCCCGTAAAAGCCCGATTGGTGAGGGCTGATAATCAGTGGGGGATGAAAAATTCCCCACCGATTAAAGTTTCACTTTATGTGAAAATAATGAATAATATATGAGGAAGCAAAAGCGAGGTGAATGAGAGTGAGCAAATTTTTAATACCGTATTCATTTTCTATATTAAGTTTCTTTATTTCAGTAACGGCACTTGATTTATATGATAGGATAGAAAATTTTAATGAGGGGACGTCGCCGAACATAATTGGAAAGGTAATTCAATCTACTGCACAAATGGGAGTCCTTACATTGTATTTCGGAGTGCCTATTATTTTAGGTGGCTGTCTACTTGGTGAGCTATTGTTTAGAGGTATCATTTTACGTTTTAAACTAAGCTATATTATATCTTTATTATTATATTTACTTTTAGCTTGTAGTATTGTTTCCGTAACGGTTGGAATGCCAACTACATATGAAGATTCTAATACTACTTTCATGGTAATAACTATGATTTGCGCTGTTACATTCTTTATGGGCCGGAATATATGGGAGAAAAAACAAGTTAACAATGGAGTGAAATAATGAAATACACATGTCCATGCTGCGGATATAAAACAATAGAAGAAGAACCACCAGGTACATATGAAATTTGTAGAATATGTTATTGGGAAGATGATGAGGTTCAGTTTAATGATCCTGACTTTGAAGGCGGGGCGAATGAAGTTTCGTTAAGACAAGCACAGAAAAACTTCATTGCATTTGGTGCTTGTGATGAATGTTCTGTGAAATTAGTTAGAAAGCCGACGAGTGAAGATGTGAAGGATGCTAGTTGGAAGCAAATTTGTTAAATAGCTTTAAAAAAATGTTATTACTCAATGTAACAAGAGTAATAACATTTTTTTATGCAACGATGAAAGGATTAACGCCGTCTTATAAGGTAAAATAATAGAGATGATAAAGTAAAAAGAAGGACTAAAGCAGTAAATTTCACTAATGGATATATTAGGAATAAACACAAAAGTATAGATGTATAGTCAACTTTGTGTATTTAATGTTATTATATTGAATGATATGGAAATTTTTAATAAAAGAAGCAACGAACAATTCAAAGGCAATGAAGCTTTTGTTGTATAAAGAAAATATTTATTATTACTCAGCGATATTAAAAGTAAGATACGTATTTATATAAATTTAGTAGAAATGGGGTTTTAAAAAGGAATGAGTACAAGTATAACACGGCAAAAGATTTTAGAAGCTGCTTCTCAAATTGTGCAATGTAAAGGGGTTGCTAAATTAACCTTAGAAGCGGTAGCAAAAGAGGCGGGGATAAGTAAAGGTGGATTGTTGTATCACTTTTCAAACAAAGAAGCTTTAATAGAGGGCATGATACTCAAAGGGACGGAGGAGTATCAAGACGCTATTCACAATAAAGTAGCGGAAGACTTAGAGAAGAAAGGAAGGTGGGTACGTTCTTTTGTAGAGGAAAGATTAAGTAATGAGAGAAGAGTAGAAGAGCTGGGTAGTAGTATGATGGCAGCATTAATGCTAAAACCTGAATTACTTGAACCGTTACAACAATCATTTCAGCAACTGCAACATAAAATAGAAAATGATGAGATAGATTCAGTTTGTGCCACAATTATTAGATTAGCAGCAGATGGATTATGGTATTCGGAATATTTAGGGGTTGGAAGATTAAGCCCCGAATTAAGAGAAAAAGTAATTCAAGCTCTTATCTATAATTCATATAAATAGAATATACAAACTATACAATGTAAAATAATTCACCATTACTTATTTAATGTAGTGGTGAATTATTTTTTTTATTAGAAAAATAGAACAATTTTATAGAGTATTGAATTATAACCGTCCAGACGGTATAGTAATATTTGGTTTAAGAGGAAAATGAAACAAAAAAAGAATAAAAAATATTTTTAGCACACTATTCGAAAGGATAGGCCGCAAAGCTTAGAGTCTACGGTAATACATATTGGTTACTAAGATCGTCTGGTTGCACATTTTTGATGCAACCGGACGGTCTTTTTTTGTTATATAAATATAAAAAATAGGAGGGAATTATGCAAATGAAAAGTACTAAAAGGCATATTTCAATGGTTTCATTAGTTTTTCTAGTATTATTTTCAGTGCTAAATGTGTGGGCCCCAGTTATTCAAGCTGCTGTGATGAAAAGTCCAGTGGATGAAATTAATGTTTCCCGTACTGATGGCACGACATCTGAACCATATCAAGCCTCGGATGGCATGAAAGTAGAAGTGAAGTGGTCAGCTAAAGAAAAAATAAAAAGTGGAGATCAATTCACAATTGATATGCCAAAAGAGTTTAGAAAAGATCTTATGAATATGAGTTTTCCTTTAAAAGATGCTGAAGGGAAAATAGTCGGTACATGTGAGATGAAAAAGGGTGTATTGACATGTACTATGGGTGATTATGTAGAAGGAAAGAATAACATTAAAGGTTCTTTATTCGTAGAATTCTATTTTGGTCTAGAAGCATATGATGGTATTAAAAAAATTCCATTAGAATTTAACGTTGATGGTCAAATCGTAAATAAAGAAGTAAGTGTAAATAATACGACAGAGAGACCGAAGCCACAGCCAAATACAGATAATTTATTGAAATGGGGTTCTTATAATCAGGAAGATCCTTCAATTGCAGACTGGACGGTATATGTAAATGCAACTGGAACAGAAATGCAAGATCTTAAATTAACAGACACATTGGGACCTGGGCATGAATTAATTACAGATAGCTTAGTATTAGAAGAGGCCGTGTTTGAAGATGGCTATGCAGCAACAAATATTAAGCCAGCAGATTTATCTAAAATTAAAATTAATGCAATGAAAACTGGATTTACAATTGAGTTTCCAGACAGTTCAAAAGGTTATATTTTAAGATATAAAACAAAGATTACTAATCCTGCTGCAAAGCCTCATAAAAATACTGTGAAATTAGAAGGTAAAAATATTGTAACTGAAGAAAAAGTTGGAGAAGTATTCGTAAGTGGTGGGGGAGGAACAGGTTCAGGTGACAATAATCCACCTAGCATTGAAAAAAATATAGTTGATGAGCATGGTAAGTTTGTAGAGAAACAGCAGTTAACACAAATCGATCAAGCTATTCAATACCAAGTTGGTATACATATACCAAACGATCCTCCTAAATACACATCTATGGTAATTAGTGATGATTTAGAAGATGTTTTAGAAGTATTAGAGGCAAAAGTGTATGATCAAAATGGTCAAGATATTACTTCTAAAGGAACGTTAAATATAGATAAACAAAGAAGTGAAGTAACATTTACGTTTGGTGAGAATTTTGACTATAAGTCATATGAAGACCAGGTAATTAACTTGAATATTAAGGCGAAAATTAAAGCCAATACAGATTTATCTTCTTACGTAGATAAGAAGATTCCTAATAAAGCGGAATTACATTTTGATGATAAAACATTAACATCAAAAGAAGTAACTGTTACGCCGCCTGAAGCTCCAAAAAACGGTACAGTATCGATTCATAAAATAGATTCTGAGAATCCGAACAAGGGGTTAAAAGGTGCCGAATTTGAAGTTCGAAATAGTGCAAATGAAGTTGTTGCAAAACTGACAACGGACGAAAACGGCTTTTCAGTACCCCAAACTTTAGCTCCTGGGACGTATAAAATTTATGAAACAGTAGCGCCAGAAGGATATCAAAAATCAACAATTCCAGTAGAGGTTACACTTCAAGCTGGTGAAACAAAAGCCATTGAAGTCAAAAATACTTTGCAAAAGGGTCAAATTGAATTAAAGAAAATTGATTCGGAAAATGGTGAAAAACCATTAGCAAATGCAGAGTTTGATATAGTAAAAGACAGTATAGTAGTTGAGCATATTGTTACAGATAAAGATGGTAAGGCAATCTCTAAACCGTTAGCGCCAGGGAAATATATGTTAAAAGAAACGAAAGCGCCTGAAGGATACCAATTAAAAGAAACAGAGTTCGAAGTAAATGTAATAGGGGACGGCATATTCCCAATAACAGTAAAAAATACAATGACAGACAAAGGTAATGTAGAAATTACAAAGGTGGACAAAGAAAACGGTTCAGTATTAGCGGGTGTCGAATTTGAAGTCCAAAATGAGAAAGGCGAAGTAGTAAGAAAAGTAGCGACGGATAAAGAAGGAAAGGCAAACGTTTCAGAGCTATCTGTAGGAAAGTACAAATTAGTAGAGACGAAAAGCTTACCAGGTTACAAAAAACTAACAGAGCCAGTATCGTTTGAAATTACAAAAGGTATGACGAAAGTCCTATCCTTGAAAGTAGAGAATGAGCAGTTAGAAAACGGCTCAGTAGAAATTACAAAAGTAGATAAAGATAGTAAAGCACCATTAAAAGATGTTGTATTTGAGGTACGTGATTCAAAAGGAAAAGTAGTAAGAAAAGTAACAACAGATAAAGAAGGAAAAGCGAACGTTTCAGATCTATCAGTAGGAAAATACGAATTAGTAGAAACGGAAAGCTTACCAGGTTATAAAAAACTAAAAGAACCAGTATCATTTGAAATTACAAAAGGTATGACGAAAGTCCTTTCATTGGAAGTAGAGAATGAACAGTTAGATAAAGGTTCAGTAGAAATTACAAAAGTAGATAAAGACAGCCAGAAAGTATTAAAAGGCGTAGTCTTTGAAGTGCAAGATGAAGCTGGAACAGTAGTAAAGGAATTAAAAACAGATAAAGATGGTAAAGCAAAAATCTCTGATCTATCAGTAGGGAAGTACAAATTAGTAGAGAAAGAAAGTTTACCAGGCTATAAGAAATTAACAGAGCCAGTATCGTTTGAAATTACAAAAGGCATGACCGAGATCTTATCATTAAAAATAGAAAATGAAATGGTAGATACGGGGAATGTAGAGATAACAAAGATAGACAAAGATAATAAAGCACCGCTAGCGGGAGTAACGTTCGTTGTCCAAGATGAAAAAGGTAACGAAGTTAAAAAAGTAACGACAGATAAAGAAGGAAAAGCAAATGTTGCAGATTTACCTGTAGGCAAGTATGAATTAGTAGAGAAAGAAGGTTTACCAGGTTATAAAAAGCTAGAAAAACCAGTATCATTTGAAATTACAAAGGGCATGACCAAGATACTATCATTAAAAGTAGAAAATGAAATGATGGATACTGGAAATGTAGAGATAATAAAAATAGATAAAGATAGTAAAGCACCATTAAAAGATGTTGTATTTGAAGTACGTGATTCAAAAGGAAAAGTAGTAAGAAAAGTAACAACAGATAAAGAAGGAAAAGCAAACGTTTCAGAGTTATCTATTGGAAAGTATGAGTTGGTGGAAGTAGGAACACCAGCAGGATACAAACCACTTGAAAAGCCAATTTCATTCGAAATTGAAAAGGGCAGAGTAACAGCATTAAAGCTAACAGTCGAAAATGAATTAGTAGATACAGGAAATGTAGAAATTAAAAAAGTAGACAAAGAAACGAAAGATGCTTTAGCTGATGCAGTATTTGATGTTCAAGATGAAGCAGGACAAGTAGTCGCTAAAATAACGACGGATAAAAAAGGACAAGCACAAGTCACTAATTTATCAGTTGGCACATACAAGCTAGTAGAAGTGAAAGCACCAAAAGGATATAAGCAATTAGTAGATCCGATTACTTTCCAAATTGAAAAAGGTATGACAAAATCTCTTGCTTTAACAGTAGAAAATGAAATGTTAGACAAGGGAAATGTAGAAGTAACAAAAGTAGATAAAGATAGCCAAAAAGTATTAGAAGGCGTAGTCTTTGAAGTACAAGATGAGCAAGGAAAAGTAGTAACAGAAGTAACGACAGATAAAGAAGGAAAAGCAACAATTTTAGATTTATCAGTAGGAAAGTATAAATTAGTAGAAAAAGAAAGCTTACCAGGTTACAAAAAATTAACAGAGCCAGTATCATTCGAAATCAAAAAAGGTATGACGAAAGTTTTATCACTAAAAGTAGAGAACGAACTGTTAGATAAAGGAACAGTAGAGATTATAAAAGTGGATAAAGAAAGTGGCGTAGTATTAGCGGGCGTAACATTCGAAGTGCAAGATGAAAAGGATAAAGTAGTAACAAAAGTAACGACAGATAAAGAAGGAAAAGCAAACGTTTCAGATTTATCAGTAGGGAAATATAAGCTAGTAGAGGTAGAGAGCTTACCAGGATATAAAAAACTAGCGAAACCAGTATCGTTTGAAATTAAAAAAGGTATGACAGAAATTTTATCACTAAAAGTAGAGAACGAATTAGTAGATAAAGGTTCAGTAGAAATTATAAAAGTAGACAAAGAAAGTGGCGCGTTATTAGAAGGCGTAACATTCGAAGTGCAAGATGAAAAAGGCAAAGTAGTAACGAAAGTAAAAACAGATAAAGAAGGAAAAGCGAAAATTTCAGATCTATCTGTAGGAAGTTACAAACTAGTAGAAGTAGAGAATTTACCAGGCTACAAAAAATTAACAGAGCCAGTATCATTCGAAATTAAAAAAGGTATGACAAAAGTCTTATCATTGAAAGTAGAGAATGAACAGTTAGACAAAGGCTCAGTAGAAATTAAAAAAGTAGATAAAGATAGTCAAAAAGCATTAGCAGGCGTAGTCTTCGAAGTACAAGATGAGCAAGGAAAAGTAGTAACGACAGTAACAACAGACAAAGAAGGAAAAGCAAATGTTGCAGATTTATCTGTAGGAAAATACAAATTAGTAGAGAAAGAAAGCTTATCAGGCTACAAAAAATTAACAGAGCCAGTATCATTCGAAATCAAAAAAGGTATGACGAAAGTTTTATCACTAAAAGTAGAGAACGAAAAGTTAGATAAAGGTTCAGTAGAAATCACAAAAATGGATGCTGAAAGTAAGAATGTATTATCAGGGGCAGTGTTTGAAGTTCATGACGAAAAAGGAAAAGTAGTAACGAAAGTAACAACAGATAAAGAAGGAAAAGCGAAAGTCTCAGACTTATCTGTAGGTCACTACACACTTGTAGAAGTAGAAGCACCAAAAGGTTATGAAAAATTAACTCATCCAATTCCATTTGAAATTACAAAGGGAATGATAAGTTCAGTTCAATTAGAAGTATTAAACAAATTGACTTCTTTAGCACCACCAGGCCCAGAGAAACCAGAAACAACGGATCCAGAAAAGCCTGAAACACCAAATCCAGAGAAACCAGAAACAACGGATCCAGAAAAGCCTGAAACACCAAATCCAGAAAAACCGGAAACAACGGATCCAGAGAAGCCTGGAACACCAAATCCAGAAAAACCGGAAACAACGGATCCAGAGAAGCCTGGAACACCAAATCCAGAAAAACCGGAAACAACGGATCCAGAGAAGCCTGGAACACCAAATCCAGAAAAGCCTGAAACACCAAATCCAGAAAAACCGGAAACAACGGATCCAGAAAAGCCTGAAACACCAAATCCAGAAAAACCTGAAAAAGAATTACCGAAGACAGGAAAGAAAATGCCTGTGGAACCATATATGGGAGCATTTCTTGTAATGATGAGTTTTGGATTACTCGTATTAGGTAGAAAACAGCAGAGATAATAAAAGTGAAAAGGTATCCTTCAAGTATTGGAGGATACCTTTTTTATTTTATTTGGCATAAAAAAGCATCTAGCAAAAGAACTCGATACCAATAAAAACAAAAAGGAAGACAAAGTGCGTCCTATTTTCTTAATGCGGTTATATCAAAAAAGTTAGCTATATATATTTAATGTGAAAGTACAAGGGTAAAGGTCTTCGTAATATTTGGGTGAAAAAAGAGTTATCTATGTAATTAATTTGAATACTTTAGAAAAGAGGTCTATTTCCTAAAGTATTCAAAGGATGATAGTCCAATAGCAGGTGGAGATGAAACTCGTTTTGGCACTGTATTAGCGCCTTAAAATGTAGATTGGGGAAAATAATGTAAAAAAACTATTGTATATTCAAAAACCTTATGTTACATTTGTGTTACAGAAGAGTTACAAATCGTAACTTATATTACGATTTGTTTTCTTTTATCTTTCGGTATGTTACGAATTAGATTTCGTATCCAATCAACTGAGAATATATAAAATTAAAAAAGAGTTTTTCTATGTGTATAAGAGTGTGTGTAGTAAAGAGTCTGGTGAGATCTTTACGCACATGATTAAAATTCCTTTCTGTCTTTAAAAGAAGAAGAAAACCAACTACCAACTATTTAGGAGTTTTAAGTAATGATAGTAAATGAAATGTACTTCCTTTCCCACACACAAAGTACATCTTTATTTTCAGTCTAATTACTACACAGACTTTTATACATATGCTGTTATTTATTGTTTTAGGGATATATAGGAGGAGAAAAAATGAAAAAGTTATTAATGGTAATTGGACTTACGTTTTTAATGTTAGCTGGATGTAGCAATGGGAATTTTGACAAAGCAATGGATGAAGGAAAGACTGCGTTAACGAATAAAGAATATAAAAATGCCTTATCATCATTTGAAAAAGCGCTAGATGAGAAAAAAGATGATGCAGATGCAAAGGTGCTTGTAGAACAAACGAAAGTAATGATTGAAGCAGTGAAGTTAAAAGAAGAAACAAAGGTAGAAGAATCAATTAAGTCATTTGAAAAAGTAGAGAACATGCAGAATGGAAATACTACGCTTGTAAAACAAGCAAAGGAAGAACGAACAGCATTACTAGCCATCTTAGAGCAAAACAAGAAGTATAGTGAGCAATTGACGAAAAGTGAAGAGTTAATAAGTAAGAAAAATTATGCAGAAGCGAAAGAAATATTAAATAAGCTAGTTGCAGAAACAAAAGATAACAAAAAACTTGAAGAATATAATAAAAAAGCGGTAGGGTTAGTTACTAAAATGAATGAAGAAGAAAAAACTGCAAAGAGTGAAGCAGCGAAGGCACAAAAAACAAATGTAGTAACGAATCAAAAGGTAGCAACAGAAAAGACTCAAAAACCTGAGGCAGAAAAAAATCAAAAGGTAGCGACAGAGAGTAATAAAAAGGTAGAAGCAGACAAGACTCAAAAAGTAGCGACAGAAAATAATAAAAAAGTAGAAGCAGACAAGACTCAAAAAGTAGCGACAGAAAATAATAAAAAGGTAGAAACAGGAAAGACTCAAGATACATTTACTTTTGAGAAAGCGAAAGCATATATTAAAAATGAATATAAAGAAGACTATGATTACACACTAGAGAATACGCAAGTAGAGAATGGAAAGAAATATTATCAAATTAGAGTGCGTACGACATATAAAATAGAAGGTGCAGGTGGACCAGGATTTACTGGTGTATTTAAAGTATTCGAAGATGGTACAATCGTTGAACTGCACTAAATTGATGGAAAGTACACGATGAATCTGTACCCTTTGTAAAGGACATTTTGAGAAAAGGTTATCAATATAAAGAGGATGATTTCTGTATTCAACAGAGGTCATCTTTTTTTATTTCCATTGGTATTTATAATGATTGTAATACGTCATGTAGGAAGTTTAAATGGAAGCATCGTTCATCCTAGAGATGTGCTGAAACTTGAAATTGTATCTAATTCAGCTTTTATTATGGTTGCTTATAATCATCTAAGCTTCTATCGATAAAAAGCTTGCAGAAATTATAAATGTATCATTTAAAGTGAGTAATCAAAATTGTAAAATTTATATAATGATATAAAATAATGGTATGATTATTAAATTAGAAGATATATTCATAATAGTAGGGGAGAGAGAGTTATGAAGCTTAGAGTTTTAGGAATTATATGTTCATGTTTTATTTTATTAGCTGCATGTGGGGATAAGACAGCTGAAAAGGCAATAGAACAAGGGAAATTGGCACTAGCTAATAAGGAGTATGACAAGGCGTTGGCATCATTTAGTTTAGCATTAGATGAAAAAAGTGACGAAGCAAAGGTTTTGCATACACAAACTAAAAAATGGATGGATGCAATGAAGGCAAAGGATGAGCAGAAATGGGATGAAGCGAATAAGCTTTTTGGAGAAGTAGTGGAAACTAAAGGTGGTATAAGCTCCCTTAAAGAAGATGCTAAAAAAATGAAAGGCGAGCTAAAGTCTAATAAGGACACCTTGGATACGTACAATAACAAATTATCTCAAGCGCAAGAACTAATAAATAATAAATCTTTAGATGAGGCTAAGCAACTATTAAGTACTGTTCAGCAAGAAACAGCAACAAATGAGAAATTAAAAGATCATAATCAAAAAGCTACGCAATTAATGGCGACAGTGGATATGGAACTTACAAAAATAGAGAGTGAAAAGAAACAAAAAGAAGCTGAAGAAAAAAAGCAGGCTGAAGAGCAAAAACGTGCTGAAGAGAAAAAGCAAGTTGAAGAACAAAAACAAGTTGATATAAAAAGTGATGAGGAAGCAATACCTTATGTAAGGAAAGCATTAGAGAAATATTTAGCAGGTAATCCATTAAGTAAAGCAGATATAAGAATTATGCCAGATTCAGGTATGAATACAGAACAAGGCTACGGTGGTAGAATATATGAGAATAAGGAAACTCATATAACACATATTGTAGATTATCATGTTAAATTTAATGGTTCTGTTACTTTAATGACAACAGCTGGAGAAACGTACCAATATTAGTTAAAACTCCAACTATTATAGGAGTGACTAGTCTGCGTAATGTTAAATTAATAGCTGTTAAAATTGTTCTTTCAATTTTAACAGCTATTTTTATTTAGTTATATTTTGAGGGTATCTTTTCAAGTTTTGTTAGCATAAAAAAAAGCATCTAGCAAAAGTACTAGATGCAAATAAAAACACAAGGGAAGACAAAATTCTTCCCTTTTCCCGTAAGTAATTATATCAAAAAATTTATAAAAAACTAGCTTTATTTTTAATATAATTGATGTGTGAAGCTATGAAAGTATAAGATTACACTATTTTTGTAGTGTTTTATTGAAAAAAGGAGCTGCGTATATGATTAATTTTAAACCAGAAAATTTAAACCAACTATTAAAAATAACGTTAATTAGTGCGAATAAATCTTATGATGCAATTAAAGAGTATGAATTTACGGGAGAAGCAGTAGTGTTCCGTGTAGACTTTGAATATATTGACGTTTCTCTAATGATTGTAGATATGTTAGGAAGATCAGCTTCTCAATTTACCATTTTGCCATATGCCCGCCCTAATACGAATGAAATAGATTATATTCAGTTTCATGTGTATGCGATTAATGAAGGGAGTTTTAAAGAAATGATTGATACGATATAGAAAACTAATGGGTTCATTATTAGGAGTTGCTGTTCGAATTTTTAGCCTAGTAAATTTATATAGCGTTATTGTGTTTATTAGGATGGAGTCACTACGATTTAGTCAATTATTTAGTATAGTAGGTGTTTAAAAGGAAATTTAGAATAGTATGATGTACAATAAATTTACATTGTATCTAAATTTTATTAAAGTTAAGATAGCTGTTTTTCAATGATTTCTTTAATGTGAATAAATTCAATTGGAGGAATAAAATGAGTAACTTTAGAAATGCTGATATAGAGGCAATTTTAGAAGCAATTGAGAAAAAACAACTTATAGTCTTTATTGGTGCTGGCGTATCAGCAAATTCAGGCTTACCATCTTGGGGAGAATTAGTACATAAGTTTGCGAAAAAGTTAGGGATTAATAGGTCTTTAAATTCAGAAGATTATTTAAGGATCCCACAATATTTTTATAATGAGAGAGGTAATTTAGAATATTATCAGTTAATAGAAGATGTATTTTCTGAGAAGTATATTCCTAATATGCTGCATGACCAAATCCTTTCTTTAAATCCAAAGCATATTATTACGACTAATTATGATGATTTAATTGAACAGTCGTTAGAAAAACATTATTTATTTTACGATAAGGTAGTAGAAGATAAAGACCTTCCTTATGCAAGTAATAATAGGCTGTATATAAAGATGCATGGAGATATTCAAAAGAAGAATATTGTTTTAAAAGAAGATGATTACTTAAATTATTCAAGAAATTTTAGATTAGTTGAAAATTATATAGAGTCTATTTTTATAAATCATACTGTATTGTTTATAGGGTATTCAGTACAGGATTATGATTTAAAGTTAATTATAAAGCGTTTGCAATCTACAATTGGTAATGATTTTAGAACAGCATATTTACTTAATGCTTCACCGAAAATAAATAATTTTGAAAAAAGTTATTTTAAAAAATTTGGAATAAACATTATTGATATAAGTTGTATACCTAGTATATATAATATGAAGGGAAATTTAGAAAATCCTTTTGGTAATAATATTTCTAACTTGATAGATTATATTAATAATTACAATGTAGAAGATAGAAACTCATTGAATTATTTTGTTGAGAAGTGGAATTCTTTTAAAGATGTCAATGCAATAAGAGTCACAGACTTGTTTCAAAAAATTAATTTTAATAATATAATTTATGAATTTATAAACCAGCATTTACGTATAACTTTAAATCCTCTTTCTGATGAACATTCATTTATTATGCATTTTATAAAAGAAATTGGAGTGATTAAGCAAGATATTAATAAATCAGTGTTTAATTCTCAAATAGATAATTATTCCTATATTCAAGAGGTTTTATCAAAAGCCGGCATAAAAAAAATAACAGTAATTAAACGAAGGGATAACTTAGATTTTGAAATAGTTGAATTTGAAGTGGAGATGGATAGTGAAGATTGGAAACCTAAAGTTGTAAAATATGTTGAAGAGAATAATTATATTGAACTAGAAAATGTAATTCCTGAGATTAAATTAAGTAATCAAAACTTAACTTATCATGAACACTTATCATTAAGTTTTGCGTTTACTCAATTTAATCAGTTTGTTAGTGCGAATGAACAACTAAAGAATATTTCTTTAAAATCTTATAAAGAAAAGAAATATAATATGTATTATTTATCCAATTTCAACAAGCTAGCTGTAATTAGGCTGTTACGTGCTCCTAGTATGATACTAAGTGGAAATATTGCAGAACCAATCCCAGATAAATATATGGATGAGTTAAAAAGTTATTCTGAGATGAGAAGGGAAATATCTGAGAGCTTTAATCAGCTGACTTCAAGCGAAAAAGATAGTTTTAGCTATTTAGAAGAGCTATTGAATTCTAGGGGGCTTATAGATGAGATAAGAACAGAGACCAGACAAATAAGTGAGAAGATTAGGAGTAATCTGGATACGCAGTTTATTTTAGGTAGCCAAGATCTAGATTTACCAAAGTTAATTACAGCTGTGCATGAATTTTACAGGTATACTACTTATAATTTATTAATTGCCAATTACTATAGTGAAACTCGAGAAATTTATAAAAATTATTTTGATGCTATCTGTTGTACGTATCTTAATTTGGAGAAAGCAAATGAAATTAGGGCTAAAGATACTAGCATTATTGAACCGTATCGATTTACTTATCAAGATCTCATAATTATAACGAATTCTCTATCTGAAAAAGAGATTGAAACAATTATTCAGTCTTATGGAATAAATTCAATTTTATTATCTGATTCTAATGCCTTATGTGCACAAATGATGCTACATAATTTAATGAAAAGTTATGTGAAAAATACTACATCAAAAAATATTGAGAACAAGTTTCTTGCAACGTTGACATTATTTAAATACATTGAGTTTCCTAGTGAATTTTTAGAAACATTCTTTAACAGTTTTAACGATATGATATTAGTACGGCCTATTAGGGATTCGGTATACAGAACATTTTTTAACTTTCTTGTATTACAGTCTAAAATTAAAAGTTTAGATCCAAATATATTTAAAGTATTTATAGAGAATTTTTTGAGAAAAGTAGCCAATGCTCAATATAATAAAAATGGAGGATTTGAAGCGAAAGTATTAAGAAAGCTTGATTCCGTTGCTTTGCTTTGTGAGGTAACTTCAATAAGAAGTCTCAAAAATACTAAATGGCAGTTGGATTCTGTATTTAAAGAAATAGATTATGGTCACTTGAAGGATTATAGATTGGAATTATATTCGATGTTTGCAGGATTATATCGAATCTCTGAGGAATCGTTCAAAAAAATATTTAAAAAGAGAATTAAGAAATATTTGAAAGAAAATTTTGATATTGGTTTATTTTTACAAGCTATTAATTTGAATATCATTGTTATTGATAAAGGGTTTTTAAGCGCTTTATCAGAGGCATTACAAGATATTAATCCTCAAGATGAAGCGGAGATAATAAATTTTTTGATTTTTTCAAAGAAACATCCAAAGAGTATTATGAAGTCTATAAAAAAGGTTAATAAATTTTATGTATTCTTGGTGGAAAGAGAAAATTATGATTATAAGGATAACGTATTTGAAATTGAATGGTTAAATCATTTAACGGATGAACAGATAACTAAAATCCAGGGGCCATTTTATAGATTTATACAACAGAAAATAAAGGGAGAAATATTAAACTCGAATTTAAAGAAAAAGAGTTTAATTGAGTTATACTTTAAACATTTTGTAAATGAAGTTGATAGGCCTTAATAGATATTACATATTTGCGCTATATGCAATGGTTATATTATCAACACTTTTATAATAAAAGCTTGTGGGTTGGTCATAGTGGAAGAAGAGGTTGCTAATAAATGGATAGAAATGAGAATAAAAGATTATTTGTAGAGTTATTAAGGGATAATTTTAATAAGATACTTAGTGAACTACAATTAGTATATAAATTGAATCACAATGGGGAAAAAGGAAGAGAAGCCGAGGAGATATTAAAGAATTTTTTGTGTGGATACTTACCAAAAAAATATTCAGTAACAACTGGATTTGTGAAGTCAGATTTAGGAGTAAGTAATCAATGTGATATTTTGATTTATGATGATACTAATTATGCTCCATTGTATTCAGGATATGTTAATAAAATAATTCATATGCTGAGTTTACGGGGATGTATTGAATGTACTATGAGGTTAAATAAGAAAAAGGTTAAAGAAGACAATGAAAAATTTAGTAGCCTAAAGTCTTTTTACAGAAGATCAGATCAGATGAAAGCGAG
Source organism: Bacillus sp. 3G2 (assembly GCF_044324725.1). Classification (NCBI taxonomy): domain Bacteria; kingdom Bacillati; phylum Bacillota; class Bacilli; order Caryophanales; family Bacillaceae; genus Bacillus; species Bacillus sp. 3G2. The sequence goes on from NZ_CP172246.1 coordinate 1,081,787, forward strand.
ATTTACAAAGGAACCTATAACAGTTCTTTTTGCTTATAAATCTGAAGGTGATACTTTGAATCATTTGAATGATTTGGAAGAGAAAAATATTGATATGGTATTTTGTGCGGATGGACATCTATACGTTTTAAATCGGAAAAACGGTAAATACTCAGACAATGTAGTGGAAGGTATATTTTCAGGTGAAACGATTCATGGATATACATTTACAAAGGAGCAACATGCATTTTCAATTTTTTATTCTTATCTAGTAGATAACTTAAATGTAATTAAGAGTAATCCAGAAGAATATAGAATGGTTCAGGAATACTCAAAATCTTCCATATACGTAGATTATAAAGATATGTACTAATGTATAGTAATAATCCTTTTATATTTGATAGTGTTTAATTCAAATATAGGAGGATTATTATATTTGGAGAGGTTACTATAATTACGTTTTGGAATAGATGTAATTCGTATATAAAATAATTGAAGGTGAATATGGTGTTTATTTGATTTTGAGTGGCTGCACCTTGAATTTTTAACTATAATTTTACAAATATGTATATACCAACTAATATATAATTAGTAAATTCATATAATTGGGGTGATGAGATGCAGCCGTTAGAAAGAGAGATTCATGCTAATATGCTGAAAGTGTGGCGAATTCACGCTTTAATTGGGGCGGCAGTTATACTAGCAGTCGTAATTGCATATTTCTTTTTTATGATCAATTTTAATTGGTGGGGTTGGTTGTTTGGCTTGTTAGTAACAGGAGCTATTCTATTTATCCCGCTTGATTATTTTGTGTTTCCAAATTTACGTCAGCGCTACTATAGTTACAGATTAAATGAAGAAGAGATTGAGATTCAAAAAGGAATGTTCGTTGTAAAACGCGTACTTATTCCGATGATGCGCGTGCAGCACGTAACGATTGAACAAGGACCAATTATGAGAAAGTATAATTTAGCAGAATTACATATTTCAACAGCAGCAACTTCTCATAGTATTCCAGGTTTAACGAAAGAAGAAGCAGAGCAGCTGAAAAGACAAATTGGAGAACTTGCGAAAGTGAGTGATGAGGATGTATAAAAGGCAACATCCGATCACAATCTTATTAGGTATTCGAATTGCGGGTTTATTGCCTTTTATTTTTCTTGTTCTATTTAAATCAGATGGCCAAGTAAAACCTTGGTATTTCTTTCATCTCGTTCTTTTGGCTATATTATTTATTATGGCAATTTTCTCAGCTATAAAATGGTATTTCAAAGTGTACTGGGTTGAAAATAATATTGTACATATAAAGCACGGTGTGTTCGTTAAGAAAGAAAGTTACTTAAATAAAGAACGTGTGCAAAATATTAGTACGTCTTCTAACATCATTTATCAAGTGCTTGGACTGACGAAATTAAACATAGAAGTAGCCGGCGGTGGTACTGAGCCAGAAGTGATGTTGGCGGGTATTAGAGAAGAAGAAGCGAAGGAACTCATTGTTTTATTACATAAAGAAAGAAGCGTTGTGAGTGAAGAAGCGCCTGCGGAAGAAGGAAGTAAGACGGTATATCAGTTAACAACGAAAGAAATTTTAGCAGCATCTATTACATCTGGTAGATTCGGATTAGTGTTTTCTGGGTTACTTCTTATTTACACAGAGTTTAATCAATTTCTTCCAGAATGGCTCATCAATAAAGTAGAAGCGTATGTGATGGATAACGGTGTATATGAATTAATTGTTATGGCTGCGATTTTAATGGTGATTTCGTGGGTCATTTCAACAGCTGGCTATGCGTTAAAATATGCGAACTTTAAAATTGAGCGAAATAGAAGTGAAATTCGCATCGTGCAAGGGTTATTTGATAAAAAAGAGTTTGTTTTAAAACTACACCGCATTCAAGCGATCACTGTGAAAGAAGGAATTCTCCGTCAGCCTTTCGGTTATTGCTCTGTCGAAGTGGAAGTTATTCAAAGTATAGAAGCAGCAGGGCAGGAAGTGATGTTACATCCTTTTATGAAGAAAAAAGATGTTCAGCAGTTACTTACATATTTGCAGTTACCGTATGAAATGGAAGAGAAAATTGTTCACTTACCGAAATCTGCATTACGCCGTTACATAATAATGGGCTGGATTACAAGTACCATACTCGCTGTGCCAATTGCCGGTGCGAGTATATATTTTAAGCAAAATATGGCGTTATTCACTTTAATACCACTATTTATCATATTTACGTTACTCTCATACGCTAGGTATAAAAGTGGTGGATATATGATACGAGACAATCAGTTAGTCATGGTATACCGTGGCCTAGCAAAATATACAGGAATCATGCGAAGAAGGCATGTTCAAGCAGTAGGATACAATCAATCGTATTTTCAAAAGAAAGACGAGTTATGTACAGCTGCCGTATCGGTAGCGGGACATAAATATAAAGTGAAGCATATGGGAAAAGAAGATGCGCTTCGTATATATAATTGGTACAAAGAAAAAGGAAACACCGGTGCGTAATGGTGTTTCCTTTTTTGTGTTGTGATTTGTCGATAAGTCGATATATTCGGGAAATCGCCGATATAATTTCATGTACCGCGGTCTCCGAACTCCCAAAAAATTAAACTAACACATCAAAAGTAGTTACAAATGACGGACGAGAGAAAATACTTTTCTGCTGTTCCGCATGTGGATGCGCCTGAGCCTGAGCTTGTCCTTGACCTTGACCTTCTGCTTGTGCAGGGCGTTTTTTGTGAGCGTTTTCGAATGAACGTGATTCTGTCCAGTCTTTAAAGTTTTGCTCTGTTTCCCACATCGTTAAGATGACGTATGTATCGTTACTTAATGGGCGTAGAACGCGAATTGCTTGGAATCCTGGTTCGTTTTCGATAAGGCCTGCGCGGTTTTTAAAACGGTTTTCAAATACTGGGCGACCTTCGTCTGTGACAGAAATGTTGTTACAAACGATGTAGCCAGCTTGTCCTTTAAATTCGCCAACAGCGTCTAGTACGTCATAACTAAGTGAGCCTTCTACTGATTCTTCTGTATTTTCTTTATAAAACATATCTTTTTCATTATTTTTTGCAGTGAAATGTGCTTGTTCTAGAGGTGTTTCGTATGAAATAATAGCCTTCATTTTAATGCCCCCTTTAATTGTTTGTTTCTATTATATCAACTCTCGTAAAAAACTTCGAAGATTATATACATAAAGATACCTCTTTTTCAAATAATAAATGTACCATCATTTGGAAAGAAGGCCGATGTATGAAGAAAGTAAAATGGACTTTATTAGGTGGATTAGCAACGCTCGTATTAGCGATTGTACTTTATAAACTTATTGTGTTAGCTGGTGGCTATATGATGGATGAAAAGCAGCTCGTTTTCCACTCTTCATCACGTATCGTTGACCAGAAAGGGAAAGAAATTACGAAATTATACGTAGAAAATAGAGATCTCGTACCAGTCGAGCAAATTCCGAAATACGTGCAGCAGGCGTTTATTGCGGTGGAAGATTCTCGTTTTTATGAGCATCAAGGAATTGATTATCCTTCTATATTCCGGGCTCTTTATAAAGATACGTTAGCTGGAGAAAAGATAGAGGGCGGTAGTACGATTACGCAGCAACTCGCTAAAAACGTTTTTTTAACTCGTGAAAAAACAGTTACGCGTAAATTGAAGGAAGTCGCAATTTCCCTTCAATTAGAGCAAAAATATACGAAGCAACAAATTCTTGAAATGTATATGAATCATATTTATTTTGGCCATGGGGCTTACGGTATTCAAGCGGCAGCAAAGTTGTATTTTAATAAAAATGTAGAAGATTTAACAGTAGAAGAAGGCGCAATGCTTGCAGGTCTTCCGAAGTCGCCAAACGGATATTCACCGTATTTCTCTCCAGAGAAAAGTAAGGAGCGCCGCGATCTCGTATTGTCACTTATGCATAAACAAGGCTATTTGACTGCCGAAGAAAGTGTACGTTATCAAGGAAAGACGATTGCGCTATATAAAAACTTAGATGAGAATGAGCTCGCATATATGCCGTATATTGATATGGTTATAGATGAAGCAGCTCGTTTATATGGATTGTCTCATCAAGAAGTACTCCGAGGAGGATATACGTTTGTCGTTCCGATGGATGAAAAGATTCAAAAGGTAGCGTATAACCAGTTTCAAGATGCGAGGAATTTCCCTGGTAAAGAAGAGGGGGCGCAAGGTGCTTTTTTATTAATGGATAATCGTACGGGCGGAATTAAAGCGGCGATTGGCGGAAGAAAGTACGTCCCGAGAGGTTTTAATCGTGTTTTCGCAAAAAGACAGCCAGGTTCTGTGCTAAAACCACTTATCGTCTATGCGCCAGCACTCGAAACGAAAAAGTATAATCCGTATTCTTTATTAACAAATGAAAGAAATTCGTTTGAAGGCTATGAACCTCGAAATTACAATCATGCGTATTCGAAAGAAATGACGATGTACGATGCGATTTTAGAATCAGCAAATGTACCGGCAGTTTCTTTATTAAATGAATTAGGGGTAGAAGAAGGAAAGCAATATTTAGAGAAAGGCAATGTTCATATTGCCGATGCTGGGTTAAGTACAGCGCTTGGCGGATTGAAAAACGGTGTTTCAACATTTGAACTTGTGAAAATGTATCGTGCGTTTTTAGCAAATGGCGCTATTATTGAGCCGCACGTGATTGATAAAGTGTTCAATAGACACGGCGCAGTTATTGGAGAATCACCAAAAGTAGAAACGAAAATTTTCTCGAAACAAACGGCATGGTATATGACGAAAATGTTAGAAGGAGTTGTGAAGGAAGGGACAGCGAAAGTCGGTGTATATAACGGGGCGCTAGCTGGGAAAACAGGCACAACTTCCTTACCAAATGACGATAATGGAGCGAGAGATATGTGGTTCGTTGGCTATACGCCAAATTTAGTAGGCGCTGTTTGGATTGGTTATGACCGTACGGATAAAGAGCATCAGTTGCAAGGAGAAAGTGCGTCAGCAACGAAATTGTTTAAGAAAATTTTAACGAAGGCAAATGTAGAACAGAAAGAGCAGTTTATGAAACCAGAAGGTGTGGAAACAATCGGTGCTCCAATTCGGCTGCGCAAAATTGAAGATGTGAAAATAAAATTAGCGTTTAGCCCTTTCGGTTTATTTAAAGCGAAATTAAGCTGGACACCACTTCCAGATGATAGAATTATGTATCGTATTTATAGAGTGGAAAACGGAGTCCATACGCATGTAGCAACTGTAAATGGTGCTGGGGAATATGAAGAAAAGTTCGTTAACATCTTTTCAAAACCGAGTTTTTACGTTGTGCCATATAACACACAAACGAATCGCGAAGGAGAAAAGTCAAAAGTAGCTAAACCATAGTTTTTCTCTGTGTTATAATAAGAATGTTGTGAAAATAGTAAGCGTTTTTAAGAATGTTTGTGTCAATTTAATGAACAACGTACATAATATTATGCATTTTGTTTTTACAAGCTGTATAGTAAAAAAAGATAAATATCGGAATAGAACGTATTTAGAGCAAAAGCATTGGCAAGGAAGGGAGCAAGGGTCTTGGTAAGAAATATAAATGAGACATTTTTAAAAGCATGTAGGGGGGAACGTACTGATTATGTACCAGCATGGTATATGCGTCAAGCAGGTCGTTCACAGCCGGAATATAGAAAGATAAAAGAAAAGTATTCTTTATTTGAAATTACACATAATCCAGAGTTATGTGCTTACGTTACAAAGTTGCCAGTCGATCAATATAATGTAGACGCAGCAATTCTGTATAAAGATATTATGTCACCACTACCTGCAATTGGTGTGGATGTAGAAATTAAATCAGGTATTGGCCCAGTTATTGATAATCCAATCCGTTCTTTACAAGACGTCGAAAAACTAGGGGAAATCAATCCAGAAGATGACGTACCGTACATATTAGATACGATTCGTTTATTAACGACAGAAATGTTAGACGTACCGTTAATCGGTTTTTCAGGAGCTCCGTTTACATTAGCGAGCTATATGATTGAAGGCGGTCCATCTCGTAATTATCATAATACGAAAGCGTTTATGTATGCAGAGCCGAAAGCTTGGTTCGCTTTAATGGATAAGCTAGCAGATATGGTTATTACATACTTAAAAGCACAAATTAACGCAGGAGCAAAAGCAGTTCAAATTTTCGATTCTTGGGTTGGAACAGTAAATGTAGCGGATTACCGCGTATTTATTAAACCGGCAATGGAGCGTATTTTTGCAGAAGTTCGTAAGGTGGGTGTTCCAATGATTATGCACGGCGTAGGAGCTGCACACTTAGTAAATGAATGGCACGACTTACCGCTTGATGTAGTAGGCTTAGATTGGCGCTTACCGATCGAAGAGGCACGTGCGCGCGGCGTTCATAAGGCGGTACAAGGTAATATGGACCCGTCATTCTTACTTGCGCCATGGTCTGTTATTGAAGAACATGTAAAAGGTATTTTAGATCAAGGGATGAAACAGCCAGGTTATATCTTTAACTTAGGACACGGTGTATTCCCAGAAGTAAATCCAGATACATTAAAACGTTTAACTACATTTATTCATGAATACTCTAAAGGGCAGTTAGCGAAGTAAAGGAGCATTGCTGTATGAAAAAGAAAATTGGTTTGCTTGTAATGGCATACGGAACGCCATATAAAGAAGAAGATATTGAACGTTACTATACACATATTCGCAGAGGAAGAAAGCCAAGTCCTGAAATGCTAGAAGATTTAACAGAGCGTTACCGTGCAATTGGTGGTATTTCTCCTTTAGCTACTATTACATTAGAGCAAGCTAAAAAGTTAGAGAAGCGTTTAAATGAAGTACAAGATGAAGTAGAGTATCATATGTATCTTGGCTTAAAACATATCGAACCGTTCATTGAAGATGCAGTGAAAGATATGCATAACGATGGTATACAAGATGCAATCGCACTTGTTCTTGCACCGCACTATTCTACATTTAGCGTGAAATCGTATGTAGGACGAGCACAAGAAGAAGCAGAGAAACTTGGAAACTTAACAATTCACGGCATTGATAGTTGGTATAAAGAACCGAAATTCATCCAGTATTGGGTTGATGCAGTGAAAGGTATATATAACGGTATGGCAGAAGCAGAACGTGAAAAAGCAGTATTAATCGTATCTGCACATAGCTTACCAGAAAAAATTATCGCACTTGGCGATCCATATCCAGATCAATTAAATGAAACAGCTGACTATATTGCAAGAGGTGCTGAAGTAGCAAACTATGCAGTAGGTTGGCAAAGTGCAGGAAACACACCAGATCCTTGGATTGGTCCAGATGTACAAGATTTAACGAGAGAATTAAATGAAAAGTACGGTTATACTTCATTCGTATACGCACCAGTTGGATTTGTTGCGGAACATTTAGAAGTTTTATATGACAACGACTTTGAGTGTAAAGTTGTAACAGATGAAATTGGCGCGAAATATTATCGTCCAGAAATGCCAAATGCATCGGACGCATTTATTGATTGCTTAACAGATGTTGTATTAAAGAAAAAAGAATCTGTATTGTAAGAAGAAAGGGGGAGCCTGCTTGAGGAAAAAAGTTGTAATCATCGGCGGTGGCATCACAGGATTAACAACAATGTATAACTTGCAAAAAGAAATTCGTGACGACCACTTGCCGATCGATACATTACTGATAGAAGCATCGGGTAAACTTGGCGGGAAAATTCAAACCGTTCGAAAAGATGGATTTACAATTGAACGCGGACCGGATTCTTTCTTAGCACGAAAAGAAAGTGTAGCAAGATTAGCGAGAGAATTAGGTCTTGGCGATGAACTTGTAAATAATAAGGGCGGTCAATCATTTATCCTCGTAAACAATCGGTTACATAAAATGCCGAGCGGATCAATGATGGGAATTCCAACGCAAATTACGCCGTTTCTATTTTCCAGGCTGCTCTCCCCAATTGGTAAACTAAGAGCTGGTTTTGATCTATTAATGCCGAGATCAAAGCCAGTATCTGACCAATCACTCGGGCAGTTTTTCAGACATCGCCTCGGCAACGAAGTGGTTGAAAATTTAATCGAACCATTACTATCGGGTATTTATGCAGGGGATATTGATGAAATGAGCTTAATGTCAACATTCCCACAAATGTATCAAATCGAGCAGAAACATCGCAGTATTTCACTCGGTATGCGTACACTTGCTCCGAAAGAAGAGAAAGCTGAACCGAAAAAGGGAATCTTCCAAACAGTGAAAACTGGTTTAGAATCTATCGTAGAATCTCTCGAATTAAAGATGCATGAAGGTACGATAATAAAGGGAACTCGCATTGAAAAAGTTGCAAAACAGGGTGATGGCTATGCGATTACTCTTAGTAACGGAAAAGAAATAGAAGCGGATGCGATCGTAGTGGCAACATCACATAAAGTATTGCCATCTATGTTTGCGCAGTATAAGCAGTTTCGTTTCTTCCGCAACATTCCGTCTACATCAGTTGCGAATGTTGCAATGGCTTTTCCGAAATCAGCCATTCAGCGCGATATTGATGGTACAGGATTTGTTGTCTCTCGAAATAGTGATTATACAATTACAGCATGTACGTGGACACATAAAAAATGGCCACATACAACGCCAGAAGGAAAAATGCTTCTTAGGTGTTACGTTGGACGCCCTGGTGATGAAGCAGTTGTAGAACAAACAGAAGAGGAACTCGTGGAGCTTGTACTAGAAGACTTACGAAAGACGATGGATATTACAGAGGATCCAGAATTTACAGTCGTAAGCCGCTGGAAAGAAGCAATGCCCCAATATACAGTAGGCCATAACGAGCGAATGAAGAAACTCACAACATTTATGGAGAAAGAGTTGCCAGGTATATACTTGGCAGGTAGTTCTTACGCTGGTTCTGGTCTTCCGGACTGTATTAATCAAGGTGAGAAAGCTGCAAAGTGTGTACTCTCTCATTTGGAGAAAGTAATGGATACGGAATTAATTGCACAATAAAGTGAAACGCCTTCAATCGTATTGAAGGCGTTTTGTTACTTATTCACCAATAAACATATATAAGTTATTTGGCTTTATAACGGCATCTCCTGCATAAATAATCCACTCTGTTAAGTTATCAAAATCTAACTGATAACTATTTCCTTCACTCATATCTTCTATAAAGTATGGTTCATTAATGAGCATTCCTTGAATGAAATCTTCTGTAATGTTTTGCATTTCAAACCACATATGCTCACTTTTTCCTTCTTCGTAGGAGACACCAAACTTAGCGAGGAAACGGAAATCTTCATTCGATTGTTCAATGTGAAAAATGTTGCTGAAATACCCGAAAGTATTCTTCGCATTGTAAGCCATACGATCGGTTTCACTATTTGTTTTATAGAACATGAGACCTGTAGCTTCCTCATATTCTTTGAAAAAACTTTCAATATATTCTTCTGAAGTATTTAATTTGAATAAGAGCACGGATGGAGACTGATGGTATTCATCTCGGTCATCCATTCCGCCAAGAAATATATTTTGTGCATCTACTGGTTGCAGTTTCACTTCTTCATCCTCAATTGAAGATAATTGATCCATGCTCGTTTTATGCCCAATATAAGATAATCCCTTTTCCCATGGAACAGCTACTGTATGTATAGAACCTTGCTGACTATGCGCGATAACGATAGGCTCATTCATAGGGACTTGTCCATTCTCAACGGCATTATTAGCAAATGTTTGAAAAAGGTCACCAATACCGTAGTAGGAAGAAATGCGATTTGGAATAATTAATTCTATTTCTGTTACGCCTGCTCTTAAAAGGCCATGTGTATGAAACCAATATTGCGTAGGCTCACCGTCTTTACCGTCTTCATAAACAGAATGAATAACGTATAAATCAGGAATGTCAGGTAACAATTCATTTTCAACGTGATATTCAATATAGCTTCTAGATATCACTTTCATTGCGGCACTTGAATCGATTACAAATAACAAGTCTGGAGCTAGGTTCCATAAAAACTGTAACTGCTGGAAAAAGCAGTCCAGCACATCGCCTACAAATAGCGTACGAGTGAAAATTTCAGTGCCATAAGCAGCATCTTCAAAATGACGATCTACGATTGTAGAATCTTGTTTATTGTACATTTTATATTCTTCTGGGTCATTCGCCTCATCAATATGCAGTTCATACGGTATGATTGTTTCATCCATATGCAACTCAACAATAATGCTTGTCTCATCACTATAAACAATTTTCAATTCGTCAACTTTAGTAGCGATCGTTTCTAACCGCTGTTTTAACTGCTCAATTGTAATTCTAGTTGGTATAACGGCAATCATATCTGAAAAATGACGTTCTAATGTTCCATTCATAGCTGCGCGGTATGTTTCTGTTTGCACTTCCATCCAATCACTCCTATTCAAATGAATCCATTTTACATGCCTATAAAATTTCGATATTTTCTGTTTTCTCTCTCTAACATTATAGAGTGCATTCATAGAAGGTGTAAAATTATTATTTTGTATTATAGTTTGAAAGCTTGTAAATTAAATAAATTTTTTGTAAAACTTGTCGAAATACCATTCTATATAACGAATCATTTGATATGATAGAAATGTTGAGAAAATATGAAATAGGGAGAGGAAAATAGCTGTGAAGAAATTGTTAAGTGTCTTTTTATCATTTATACTATTGCTTTCATTTACTGGAACTTTAGTACAAGCAGAAGAAACGACTTCTATGTCAGTAGAAAAAGCAATTCAAGTATTTAAGCAGCAAGGGAAAACGAAGGGGACAGTGGAAGGATATATCGTTGGATATACGCAAAGTCCTTCTAAATACACGAAAGATCCGGCTAAGTTTGATGATACAAACGTAGCAATTGCGGATTCGCCAAATGAAACGAATCCAGACAAAATCATGCCTGTTCAGTTGCCAAAGGGCGATGTGAGAGCGGCAGTAAATGTGAAAGATCATCCTGAAAATATCGGGAAAAAAGTTAGTTTAACAGGGACGCTTGAATTATATTTTAGTAGCCCCGGTTTAAAATCGGTAACAGCTCATAAGTTTCAAGGGGAAGGACAAAACCGTGTTAGCGATGTAGTAGCTTCACCTGTTGGTGGAGAAGTTGCGAAAGGAACAGCGGTAACATTAACAACGAATACAGAAGGAGCAACAATCTACTATACGTTAGATGGCTCTAACCCTACAAATAAGAGTGTTCGTTATAACGGACAAATTGTAGTGAATGAAAATAGTGTAATTAAAGCAATCGCAGAGAAAGAAGGGCTTACTTCTTCAGCGATTTCAACATTTTCATTTATTATCGTAAATAATGAACCAGTACGTATTCATGATATTCAAGGAAAATCACATGTCTCTCCTTACAACGGGAAGAAAGTATACAATGTGGAAGGCGTTGTAACAGCGCTTGATAAAAATGGTTTTTATATAGAAGATAATCAGCCGGATAATGACCCAGCTACTTCAGAAGGTATTTATGTATACAAAAAAGATGCGAATGTAGCGGTAGGAGACCTTATTCAAGTTGATGGAGAAGTAGAAGAATATGTTGGTCCTGGATATGCAGAAAGGTTTGACACAGATTTAACGACGACTGAAATTAAGGCGAGCCGCGTTGCTGTAATTGCAAAAGATCAACCTTTACCAGCACCGATTGTACTTGGAGAAAACGGTGTGAAAATCCCAGATCAAATTATCGATAATGATGCATTCGGTTTATTTGATCCAAATGAAGATGCAATCGACTTTTATGAAAGTATAGAAGGTATGCGCGTTATGATGCCAACGCCAAAAATTATTGCCCCTCAGAAAAACGGGAATTTATATGTAACAGTAGAAAATGGCGGAAATAAAGTCGTAACGAAATACGGCACACCTTTGTTAGATGAAAATCAATTAAACCCAGAGCGTCTTTCTGTCAAAGTACCTCGTGATTATGTAGCAAAAGTAGGAGATACTTTCACTGGAGATATAATAGGGGTAGTTGGATATGATTACGGTTCGTTCCGCATTTCACCAATAACGGAATTACCATCTGTAGTGGACGGTGGATTTAAGCAAGTAGGTGCGAATATTCAGCCTCGTCTTGATAAGTTAACAGTTGCTACATATAACATTGAAAACTTCTCGGCGAATAAAAAAGAAACAACAGATGAAAAAGTAAAAGCGTTAGCGTATTCTATTAAATACAATTTAAAAATGCCAGATATTATCGGTGTAGAGGAAATGCAAGATAATAACGGAACGATTAATGACGGTACAACAGATGCTTCTTTAAGCGCAAAACGTATCATTGATGCAGTTCTAGAGATTCGCGGACCAAGGTATGAGTATGTAGAAATTGCTCCGCATAATAATCTAGACGGAGGAGCACCAGGAGCGAATATTCGCGTTGGTTTCTTCTACAACCCATCACGCGTTAAATTAGCAGCAGTACCGAAGTTACTTGATAAAAATGTTGTTCGCATTGGAGACGAAAATCCATTATTTGAAAGCACACGTAAACCGTTAGCAGCAGAATTTACGTTCCAAGGACAAAACGTTGTTGTCGTTGCAAATCATTTAAACTCAAAACTAGGGGATGCAACGCCATTTGGAAAAGTGCAGCCGCTCGTATTAAAGAGTGAAGAAAAACGAATTCAGCTAGCGCAAGAAGTAAATCAATTCGTACAAGGAATTCAGAAAAAGAACACGAATGCACCAGTTGTTGTGTTAGGGGATATGAACGATTTTGAGTTTGCTAAACCATTAAAAGCACTAGAAGGAACAAACTTGAAAAATATGTTAAACACAGTGCCGAAAGAGAACCGCTACACGTACATTCATGAAGGAAATGCACAAGTGTTAGATCATATTTTAGTAACAAACAACATTGCACCGCATACAATTGTAGACCCAGTGCACTTAAACTCAAACATTATGAAAGAGCACGGACGTGTAAGTGACCATGATCCGGTACTTGCTCAAATTGATTTGAAGAAAGCTTCTTAAATTAGGGGAACGCTTAGGCAACTAAGCGTTCTTTTTTGTTTTTGTAGCCTCATAGAATGGTACAAAGAGGTGATTCCTTTTTTTGTAATCTGGTGATAAAATTAATTGAATATTTAGTCTTCGGGAGGGGCAACGATGCCAGCACAAATAAATGGGAAACTAATGAATCAGTTAGCGATTTTTTTTAGTACAATCGTCATGTTACAATTTGCAGCTGATGTAACAGGACTTACTCAAAATTTAGACCTTACGTATAACTTAATACATACAGCATCGTCCTATATAACGTTTAGTTTGGCAGTCATTTTTACTTTAATAGGTGCAAGGAGAGAATTAAGTAAATATGCAATTATTTTACTATGTTCAGTTGTAGGTATTAAAGCGATTTATTTTGTGGTGTTCGTTATTTTATGGGGATTGGCAGGTACGCCATAAAGGGGAGGATGATAATAAGAGCGTAATTCTCTAAGATAGCTTAGAGAATTACGCTCTTATTCGTTCAATGAATTAGTCTGAAATTGCTTGAAACGCTTTTCTACACCGATCTCTTTTTTGCAGTCTTCTTCTATATTTTTTTCTATCTCGCTTTACTCCTTGTATATACATAAATAAGCTAACGAGAAGGAAGAAAGTACATTGCATCGTTAAAATGTACGGTGACATGCCTTGCAATGGTTGTTTCGGATCATATAAATGAATAGGTGCTCCGCCTATTGAAGGAAGTATTGTATTTAGCAGGACGTACGGAATGGAGGCAACTGCAAATGGAAAGAGAATCGCCATATAGTCTTTTTGTGACCATACAGATGCAGCAAGTCCTAAAAGAGCCATTAAACCTGCAAATAAAAAATTAATTCCGATATATACAGTAATGTAAGTGAGAGGCGCATCAAAATATAGGTTTGCGAACATTCCATCAGCATTTATGATGCCTGAACCAATCGTAGGTGTTCCGTCTGGAATGGTTAATTTGCAGAATAATAATGATAAGATGAATGGAAGCGTATAAAGAAATCCTCCGCAAAAAAACGTAACGATATATTTCGTTACTGAATAAGGAAATATAGAAATTCCCTTACTCACAAACGGTTTAAAACCATCTGACTTATCCGAATTGTAACTTGTACTAAAGGGGAAACTCGCAATAACTGGCATTAATAATAAATAAACATCCATTTCATTATCGCGAAATCCAATCCATTTTATATCTGTTGATATAGGACCATTCGCTGCGTCTCCTAAATAACGAATGACATAGTAATAGTGATAAATGCAAATAAGAACAAATCCACTAAACATCATAATTAAAGAAATACGACTACAAAAAGCTTGCTTTATATTTAAACGAAGCGCACGCATCATGACTGAAAAAGCCTCCACTATTTTGATAAACTTGTCTATTTTCTATATTACTATTAAATGTAAAGATTTTCTTGTTTTTTTATTTGATTATTTGAAAAAAGGGAAATTTGTTGTTGTTAAGTAAGGTTTAACAGAAATTGTATTTTCTAAAATATGGTTGACAATTAAGTATTACATTTGTAATCTTAATTGTAGATTACAAATGTAATACGGAGGAGTGAAATATATTATGACAAATCAATTACCTAAAATATCTGAAGCTGAATTAGAAATTATGAAAGTACTTTGGTCTAATTCTCCACAAACAGCGAATGAAATTATAGAAGAACTAGAAGATGCAATGGACTGGAAACCGAAAACAATTCGCACATTAATTAATCGGTTAGTACAAAAGGAAGCCGTTTCTTACCATCAAGATAAAGGGCGTATGTATGCTTATTATCCGTTAGTATCACAAGATAATTATTTACAAGTTGAAACGAAATCTTTGCTAAAGCGTTTTTGCGGCGCAGCGTTCAAGCCATTACTTGTTAATTTCTTAAAAGAGGAAAAACTGTCTTCAGATGATATTAATGAACTGAAACGCATTTTAGATGAAAAGACAGAGGAGAATAAGAGGAAGGATAGATAACGATGATAGACATGCTTATAAAGGTATACCTTCCTCATTTTTTTGATTGGCTTATAGAAACGTCACTTATGGCCAGTATATTAGTTGGATTTATTTTATGTATAAAAGTGCTATTTAGAAATAAGTTAATGCCCCGGTGGCAATATATGCTGTGGATCGTACTAATGATACGACTACTTTTACCGTGGTCACCAGATAGCTCTTATAGCATTTATTCATTATTTTCCTATAGTTCTAGTGTATCAGAAGTTATTCAAAAAAATACATCTTCACCTGAGAATACAGTGAATAACGAGATGAAACAGACAGTGGAATTAGAATCAAATTCTGAAACTGTGACAAAGAATCGTGAACCTGAAGTAAACGCGAGTGCGGAACAACAGACTCCACTTTCTTTATACAAAATTGCTCTATATGTTTGGTTAGCTGGAGTAATCGTATTAGCAGTCATCACGTTTATTACAAATAGACGTTTATATTCTTACATAAAGAAACAACCAGATATTACGGATGAACAGGTCGTTACAGTGTTTAATCGCTGTAAGCAGTCTATGAAAATGAAGAAGGCAGTTTCATTACGTCTAGCGGGAAAGATTGCGAGCCCAACTGTATTTAGTTTCTTCCGCCCGAAAGTATTACTATCAAAAAAACATATGAAAGCATTAAATGAACAACAATTACAATATGTCTTTTACCATGAGTTAGCTCATATTAAAAGAAGCGATGTAGCTGTAAATTGGATTATGTACAGTTTAATCTTATTAAATTGGTTCAATCCAATTCTTTGGTACGCCTATTTCTGTATGAGAGAAGATCAAGAATTAGCCTGCGATGCATATGCGCTTACGTTTATAGATAAAGAGGAGCAAATTGCATACGGTCATACGATCATTACCCTTTTAGAACACTATTCCTATCAAGCACCAAGCCTAGCCAATTTAAGTAGAAATAAACGAACACTAAAAAGGAGAATCATTATGATTAAAAAGTTCCAAAAGAAATCGTATCGTCTGTCTTTACTTGGCGTTATTGCTATAGCAGTTATAGCAGGGGGATTCTTATTGAATGCAAGGATAACCGAGGGAGATGAAAGACAGAAGGAAAAGGTTGTAGAAAACAAGCAATCTAAAGCGGCATTTGAAAAAGCGATAGAAACAGTATATGGTACACCAGAGAATGCAAGCAGAGAATGGGGTATGTCGATAAAGTCATATAAAAGAGATACAGATTTTTTGTATTTGGCAGAAAAGAATTTTACAAAAAAAGAATTTGAACAATATGTCCAATTATTTAAAGAGGCTAGGGAAATTCAGAAAAAAGCAATGGTTAAGAAAAATGTGCCTGAGAATTATGATGGAGATACAAAGGAAATGAATCTTAAACGCTTGAATAAACCTGATCAAGAAAGACTAGCTAGTATTCAGAAGAAATTAAAACCTTTTGATGATAAATTGCAGAAGTCTTTAACATATACTATGGAAGAAGCAAAAGAACATGTACCGTATCAAATTAAGAAGCCAACTTATATACCTGAAGGTTATGAATTAAAGAGAGAATGGGCTGATTCATATTTTGGAAGAGATGTAGAATTAGTTATTAAATCAGAATATACAAAAGGAAAATATGGTTTTACAATTTACCAGTCAAGGATGTATATGGATGGTAATGTTAATGGTGGCAAGGATCCACTACACTACATGATGCCTGGAGACGAGAATCTAGAAAGTTATAGTTTAGACGGGAAAGAAATGGTCTATAATAAATATTCTCAAGGAGAGAGTAAGTTAAAAGGACTCAAAATGTTTGTACCAGCACAAGGTAAGAATAGTGATTATCAAATTGTCATAGTAAATGATATTTTTACAAGAGATACAAAGATATACGAAGAGATAATTGATGATGATCTAACTAAGAAAGAGATGGAGAAAATATTACTTTCTATGTCAAAATAAAAGACAGTGTTCTTAAAACTTTTGTTTTAAGAACACTGTCTATTTTATTGAATTTCTAGTGGGATCTAGCCAGCAATTATTATGAATATATTCTTGCTTTCCATATAAGCATTCTTTTTGATACACTATGGACAGTATGATATACACTGACTGGAATTTTTTATACTGGAAATAATAAAAAAGAGAACTTGTATAGAATGTAAGCGTGTGGTAATATCAAAGATGTACTGATTGACTATATTATCCAATTGGTCATTTTTGGAGGTGAAGATGTGGCGATAGATCGAAAACGTTCTATTATTGAAGCTGCAACAAAGTCTTTTTCAGCGTTCGGTTATAAAGCAACAACGATGGATCAAGTAGCGAAATTAGCGAATGTAGGAAAAGGAACGATTTATACTTTTTTCAAAAATAAAGAAGAGCTATTTGGTGAAATTATTTCTAATTTAATTACAGAAATGAAGCAAGTTGCAGAAAATGCAATTCGTTCAGATGTTTCATTTTTTGAAAATGTACATAGAGCATTATATAGCATATTAGAATTCAGAAAAGAACATCAGCTCATGATTAAGTTAATTCAAGAAGAGCGCGATATGGGAACGAAAGAAGTACAAGAAGTGATGCAACAAGTAGATGTGGAAATCGTTTCTGTCATTCAATCGTATTTAAAGATTGCGATTGAAAAAGGTGAGATTAGCAAATGTGATCCAGAAATTACAGCATTTATTATGCTTCGCTTATACGTATCGCTTATTTTTGATTGGGAAAAAAATCATGAACCGCTAGAAAAAGAAAAAATTGCAGAATTATTTGAACTTTATTTATTAAAAGGATTGTCAAACTAAGATAATCCTTTTATTATTATAAAAAGTGACCACTTGAACAATCCGGTCATACATTTATTTTAGGGAGGGATAATAGAAATATTCACTTCATATGAAGAAACAGTTGCATAGTATAAATTCGGGGATAAGGCATATGTATGAATAGGTATAGCCTTTTTATTTGGGAGAAAATGACCGTATGAACAATTTGGTCATTCGGAAAAGGGGTAGAAATGATGAAATGGAATCAATTACTTCGTAAAGAGTTTACTGAAATTATAAAAAGTAAAAAAATATTAATTCCAATTATCGCGGTTTTATTCGTACCAATTTTATATGCAGGTATGTTTTTATGGGCCTTTTGGGATCCATATAAACAGTTAGATGATTTGCCAGTGGCGGTAGTCAATTTAGATAAAGGTGCAGTATTTGACGGGAAACCAATTGAGGTCGGAAAAGGGCTTGTTGACAACTTAAAAGATAATACAAGTTTTAAATGGGAATTTGTCAGTGAAAAAGAAGCGAAAAAAGGAATGGAAGGTAGAAAGTATTACATGTTAGTACGCATTCCAGATAACTTCTCAAGTAACGCTACAACGTTATTAAAAGATGATCCAAAACCATTAAACTTAGAATATATTCCAAACGAAAGCTTAAACTTCTTATCTTCACAAATTGGCGGAACAGCCATTGAAAAAATTAAAGGTGAAGTATCAAGTACGTTAACGAAAACATATGCAGAGAAAATGTTTGATTCTATTCAAGACGTCTCAAAAGGATTAGCAGATGGGGCGGAAGGAGCAAATAAACTACACGACGGATCAAGTGAGCTGCATGATGGTTCAAGTAAAGTGACGGATGGCCTTCATACACTTCAAGGAAAGTCTGGAGAGATGAAGGATGGAGTTGGGAAACTATATGATGGATCTGGGAAAGTAACAGCAGGTTTAAATACGTTAAATAGTAAAACAGGCGAGATGCAGATAGGTGTAGGGAAATTAGTAGATGGGTCAGGCAAAGTAACAGATGGTTTACACGTATTAAATAGCAATGCAGGTATCGGAAAATTAGTAGATGGATCTGGAAAAGTAACAGAGGGTTTACATGCACTAAATAGCAATGCGGGTATCGGGAAATTAGTAGACGGCTCCGGAAAAGTAACTGACGGTTTAAATACGTTGAATAGTAAAACAAGTGAGATGCAAACAGGTATTGGAAAATTAGTAGATGGATCTGGCAAAGTAACAGAGGGTTTAATTACGTTAAATAGCAAAACAGGTGAAATGCAAAAAGGAATTGATGAATTGCATGATGGATCTGAGAAAGTGACCGGTGGTTTGAACAAATTAGTAAGTAAATCCGGTGAATTAAAAACAGGAACAACTGATCTATCAAATGGTATGGAACAACTGGCTGGGGGACAAAGCCAATTAGAGGAAGCTTCTCAAAAAATTGAAAAAGGTTTGCAAGATTTAAATAGTAAAGTGAAAAGTTCTGCTGCAGCTTTAGATGAAATGCAGTCAAAAGGCCCTTCTATATTGAATACAGTAAATGAAAAAATAGATGGTGCTGGGGCGAATGTGAATCAGTTACATGAGCTTACGCAATCAACAGCAGGAGATGCAAAAACAGCAGCGCAAGATGTAGCGAATTTACAAAAGCAAATTGAAAGTTTACCAAAAGAATATCAAGAGCAGTTACAACCATTCATAACAAGTGCTGTAAAAAGTACAGCGACAGTTCAGCAAAAGGCTGCGGGAGTAGCAGGTGGAACAAATAAATTAAATGAAGAAGTAAAACAATTAAAAGGTGAAATAAATCAAAAAACAGGTGATGGGCAAAGTAAATTACCAAATCCAGCAGAATTAAAATCGTTAACTGTTGGTATTGATCAATTATCCAGTGCACAAAAAGGGTTTGTTGAAAAATTTCAAGGGTTTGGTGCGAAGTTAAATACTGCTAAAGAAGGCGCAAATAAATTAAAAAACGAATCCGGTCAATTAATTGATGCGATAAATCAATTAGCAGATGGTTCGGGTAAAGTAACAGGCGGCTTAGACAAATTATCTGCAGGAGCAAATCAAATGGCAGGTGGAGTAAATCAATTAGCAGATGGCTCAAGCCAAGTAACAGGCGGTTTAGGAACATTATCTGCAGGAGCAAACCAAATGGTAGGTGGAGTAAATCAATTAGCAGATGGCTCAAGTCAAGTAACAGGCGGTTTAGGAACATTATCTGTAGGCGTAACGAAATTAGCGGATGGCTCAAGCCAAGTAACAGGTGGTTTAGGCACAGTATCTGTGGGAGTATCCAAATTAGCAGATGGCTCAAACCAAGTAACAGGCGGCTTAGGAACATTATCTGCAGGAGCGGGCCAAATGACAGGCGGAATAACACAATTAGCAAATGGCTCTGACCAAGTGACAACAGGATTAAGTGCATTGTCAACCGGCTCAACCCAGCTAATCGACGGCGTAAATAAACTAGCAGACGGCTCTGGAAAAGTAACAGATGGCCTCGTAAAAGTAAACGATGGCTCAGGTGAACTTGCTGAGAAACTTGGCGAAGGAGCAGAAAAAACTGGTGAAGTAAAAGGAACCGATAAAACGTATGATATGTTTGCAAGTCCTGTAAAAGTGAAGACGGAGAAAATGGCGGAAGTTCCTAACTACGGAACTGGATTTACACCGTACTTCTTATCACTCGGTTTATTTGTTGGGGCATTACTATTGTCAATCGTATATCCATTACGTGATACAGTTGGCGTTCCAAAATCAGGATTTAGTTGGTTTATTAGTAAGTTCGGCGTGTTATTATCAGTCGGTATTATTCAAGCGATAGTAGCAGATGTGATATTACTATTCGGATTAGGTGTAGAAGTACAAAGTATTCCGTATTTCATACTCTTTAGCATCGTTACAAGTTTAGCGTTTATCGCATTAATTCAATGTTTAGTAACAGCATTTGGTGATGCAGGACGTTTCATCGCCATCATCACATTAATTATTCAGCTTACAACAAGTGCTGGAACATTCCCACTAGAATTGATTCCGAAGTTTTTACAACCATTCAATGCTTGGTTACCGATGACATACTCTGTATCAGGATTGAAAGCAGTCGTATCAAGTGGAGACTTTAACTTCATGTGGCAAAACGTAGGGATACTCATGATTTTCATCGTTGTGTTATCACTTGGAACAATTGCATCCTTAACTTGGATGCACAAACGACAGTTTAGAAATATTGCGGAAAATCAATCGATTGAAGCGTAGAAAAAAAGCACCTTTTCGGTGCTTTTTTATTTTAATATAGGAGGTCTTTTCTGTAGTTTATATAAACCTTTTTACAAGATATAGAGACGAAAGAAAAGGATTTACAACAATTTATAGAGAAAACTAGATATAGAGGAGTTGATATGATGAAAGGAAATCTTACTTTTTATTTTATCTTAAATCCACTAATTATCTTTCTTGTTTACGCCCTTTCACCTATCTTGTTTCATAAAGAAAAATATATAAATATGAAAGATGCACTAGGAATACTTTTAGTTTACTATGTGCTAATTAGCGGGTATTACTTTATGGATGTTGTAAGTGAAAGAATGAAGAAGAATAGTAAGGACAAATAATAAAGTTTCATTGCATAAAAACCGATGGAGGACAACAAAATGACTGAAAGTGAAATGAAATTCAGGGATACGACGATTCGTAACTTTTTCGATAAAGAGGACCGTCTAAAATCGATTCCAGGTCAAAAGAAGAAAAAACTAGTATTGTTGGAGCATTTAATTAGCAAGTTAAACGCTGGAAATCAATATACAGAAAAAGAAATGAATACATTTATAAAACAATATCACGATGATTTTTGTACGATTAGACGTGAGTTTATTGTACACGGGTTTATGGATCGAGAGGATAATATGTACCATGTAAACGGGAGAGAAGTTTGGACGAAGTGGGAGGAGTTAAAATAATGAATTAGAAGGGGAATCCTCACGTTATCTATTCTTCTTTGTAGTTTTTAGAAAAAGGTATGAGGTGATTCAGTGATACGGTTAGCAAAAGAGATTGATGCAGAATCCATTATGAATATTAGAAAAGAAATTATATTATCGGAAACTACTACAAAGTTTTTTATAGTATCTCCAACTAAACTGCCCAATGATATTGATGCAGAAAAAGAAAAGATAGGGAAAGGCAATGAAAAGGGTAATCTTTACATAGTTTATGAAGTAGATAAAAAAGTGGTTGGCTTTTTAATTTTTAATCGATATGAATTAGACCGCTTACGACATGCAGGCACAATGGGAATGGGGATTAGAGAGGCGTACTGTAATCAAGGCATTGGTACGAAACTAATTGAATTTCTTATTAACTGGGCTAAAGGGCAGGAAGGTTTAGAGAAAATTTGCTTAGGCGTAGTTTCTATTAATGATAGGGCGATTAAGGTGTATAAACGTATGGGATTTGTAGAAGAAGGAAGACAAATAAAGCAAATTAAATATGAAGATGGATCTTATGGAGATGACGTATTGATGGGGCTTTATATTGAATAAAATAAAGGAGTTTTCTATTGATAGTAAGTGAGACTTTATGAGTCATCATATAGACGGTGCATATTTTAGTGATAGGACTGCCAATATTGGCAGTCTCTTTTTAGTGGAAATGTTAACACTTAGCAAACCTTAAGTTCCAATCTTTCTTTCTGACGAAGATGATGTGCAAAATGCATAGAAATAAGCTGGAACCATTCTGCTGCATGTAAGTAACCAAGCCCAGGATGTTCGACTTTACAATCACTAGGGATAGAAGAAAGTGTTGGCTCAATGTCCTTAACAACTACAATTAATTCCAGAATACGCTTTTGTATTTCTTCTTTATTAGAGGGGTTTTCAGGTGTATATCCAGGATGATTTGGTACTTTGATTTGTATATTTGGGAAAGCACCAAGTTTATATACCTTTTCTCCCATATCTGTTTTCTTGTTAGTTACAGGAGGTAATTCAGTTCTGCATTTCGTGATTGCATCTAACTGCATGCGTGTAGCTGAAATTAAGTGATTATACATTTGACCGAGAGACCATTCCTCATGAGAAGGCTTCATCCTAAATTGTTCTATAGAGTACTTTTCTAATTCCTCTATGTAGTACGTTGCTAACTCTTCAAAATTCTTCATATCACTAACTCCTTTTTATGAAAATGTATTTGTTACTCCCTACTATAAAGAAGTAATGCTGACAACATTATGTCAGTAGTGAAATGCAACAATTAAAGTTTTAACATTTTCCTTGCTTCATCACGGATTTTCTCAGATAGAACGTTTGGCTCAAGTACTTGCACTTGGCTTCCCCAGCTTAATACCCATTGAAATACTTCGTCTATATTTCTTGATTTCAAAAAGACGTGAAAACCATTGTCTCTATGCTCGTATGAATCTATAAAGAAGTATCGTGATTCAATAATTTTATGTGCAATATGGGCTGGGAATAATAAATGAATCATCACAGTACGGTTGCTTTCAGGCTGATATTCTTGCAAAGAAAAGTCTTCGGGTTTTGTAAAGAATTCTTGTTCTCGCTGTAATTCCTCCATTCGATCTAAGCGGAAATTACGTATTTGTTTTCGAAGTAAACAATGGGAAACGACGTACCAAATTCCTGAAATATTGACTAAGCCGTAAGGATGAACGGTCCGTTTTATTTTTGTAGTTTCTCTTGGTTTACGATAAGAAAAAGAGATAGCCTGTTCTTTTTGGATAGATTCTTGCAACAGGATAAGTTGTTTTTCAAGTTTTTCTTGTTCAGATTGCTTGTGTGAAAATATAGGAGAAAGGAAACGGAAAGTCCCTCGTAACTCTCGGGCTTTCTTTTGTTGATCAGTAGGGAGGACAACCTCAAGCTTCTCTTTTGCTGATTTTGCGTGTACAGAGAAAGAAGAAGTGAAAGTTTTCTCGATATAATCACCGCCTAATAAAAGAGTAACAGCCTCTTCAGACGTAAGCTGAATGGGTGGTAAGAAATAACCATCCATTAATGAATAACCTTGGCCAGGCATGGCGAAAAGTGGGACGCCAGATTCACTAAGTGCATCCATATCTCTATAAATCGTTCTTATACTTGTCTCAAATTTTTCAGCTAAGCTTTGTGCGGTAACAGTTTGTCTTCTTTGTAATTCAATTAATATAGCTAATAAACGATCTGTCCGATTCATGAAATATCCCCCTGTATCTTTTATAAATATGCCTACTGTAAACTTCTAAAAGCAGTATAAACTCTCCTCCTATTAACAGACTTTTCCCTATGTATAATATTAATATAGTAAAATCATAACAACCCATATTGCAGTTTCCAATAATATACTATATAATCAATTTAAGAAAACGTTTTCATGAAAAGGGGGAGAATTTCGTGTCGACTATAGAGGACGTGGCGAAATTAGCGGGGTTATCAAGGACAACGGTTTCTAGGGTGATTAATAATCATCCATATGTTTCAGATGAGAAGAAAAAAAGGGTTCAATTAGCAATGAAGCATTTAGGCTTTGTTCCTAATTCTGCGGCGAGAAGGCTTCGTAAACAAAAGACGGAAACAATTGCGGTGCTAGTTCCAAGGATTACAAATCCTTTCTTCAGTAGATTTATCGAAGCAATCGAGATTGCTGCTTCTGAACATAAATATAAACTGATTATTTGTCAAACAAGATATTTACCGGAAAAAGAGATGGAGTATTTACAATTATTATCTACGAAACAAGTAGATGGGATTATTCTATGTTCACTAGAAAATCCGTGGGAAGATGTAGAGCCATACTTACAGCACGGTCCAATCGTGTTATGTAATGAATATATTGAGGAAGCAAATGTTCCAACAGTGAAGTTTGATCATGCGCAAGGAGCATACATAGCTGCTAAGCATGTGTTAGAACAAGGATATCGTAATCTTATTTTTTGCCGTGGAAACGAAACCAAAGTGGTTAGCCAACAGCGAAAAATGGGCTTTTTACGTGCCATAACAGAGAAGAGTCGCCAAGTAGAAGCGATCGATTTTCTTGAAAACGCTTTCTCTTGGGATGATGGAAAGAGAATATTCCATGAAGTATTAAAGGACAAAAAAAATCCTACCGCGATTTTGGCAGGAGGCGACGAGGTTGCAGCTGGAATTATTTCAGAGGCAAAACGCCATGACTGGAGCATTCCAGATGATCTCGCTGTTATCGGTTTTGATAATCAAATATTATCACAGATTACAGAGCCAGGTATTACGACAATTGAACAGCCAATCGATGAGATGGCCCGAAAAGTTGTCGACCTGATGATGGATAAAATCCATACGAAAAATTATCGACAAAAAGAATTGTATGAGTTTGAACTGGAGCTCTTGGTGAAAGGTTCAACGATGAAGAAAGATACGATGTTATTAGCCTAGTAGACTATGTCTGCTAGGTTTTTTTATGTTCATAAACTACTATTCTTCGTGAACGCAGTCATCACATTTGTTATGGTATGCTTCGTGCTGCTCATCAATTTCTTTCCCGCAGTGCGCACAAGTTTTCGTCGGTAAATTTCTGAAAAACTCCATTGGTTGATCGATCATGTCAATCCCTCCATTTCCATTTCTTACTATCATTGTATTAGTACAAAAAACAAAAGTCAACAACTGTTTTATAACAAAATTGAAAATTAATGAAAAAGTTTAGGAAATGGATTATAGTTAACAATGTAGGATGTAAGTGAAACATGCATTCCTACTCGGTTTTAGAAAGGATGGATACATATGAAAATGACTGTTGTCGGCTTTTGGGGCGGCTTTCCAGAAGCGGGAGAAGCAACGTCGGGGTATTTGTTTGAACACGATGGTTTTCGTTTACTTGTAGACTGTGGTAGTGGTGTACTAGCACAGCTTCAAAAATATATAACACCGTCTGATATAGATGCAGTTGTACTTTCGCATTATCATCACGATCATGTTGCAGACATTGGGGTATTGCAATATGCGAGATTAATTACGAGTGCGACAAAGGGGCAACTACCGGAATTACCAATATACGGTCATACGTTTGACGAGAATGGATTCCGTTCTTTAACGCATGAACCACATACGAAAGGGATCGCGTACAACCCAGAAGAAACACTTCAAGTTGGACCGTTCTCGATTTCATTCTTAAAAACTGTTCATCCTGTTACATGCTTCGCGATGCGTATTACAGCTGGTAGTGACGCTGTAGTATATAGCGCAGATTCCAGTTATATTCCTGAATTCATTCCATTCACAAAAGATGCTGATCTTTTCATTTGTGAGTGTAATATGTATGCACATCAAGAAGCGGCAAAAGCAGGG
Source organism: Bacillus sp. 3G2 (assembly GCF_044324725.1). Lineage (NCBI taxonomy): Bacteria > Bacillati > Bacillota > Bacilli > Caryophanales > Bacillaceae > Bacillus > Bacillus sp. 3G2. The sequence goes on from NZ_CP172246.1 coordinate 1,107,865, forward strand.
CATATGAATAGTACAGAAGTAGCAAGTATTGCGAAAGATGCAAATGTAAAAGAACTTTTATTAACGCACTTACCGCATACAGGCAACACATCTGATTTAGTAACAGAAGCAAAACAAATTTTCAGTGGCCATATTACGCTAGCGCATAGTGGCTACGTATGGAACTCATGAGGTGATACGATGTTATTTATTGATAATAAAGGGATTACAGATCCTAGAATAAACTTAGCAATTGAAGAATATTGTGTGAAGAATTTAGATATTAACGAAACATATTTACTGTTCTACATTAACGAACCTTCTATTATCATTGGTAAAAACCAAAACACAGTAGAAGAAATTAATGCAAATTACGTAAAAGAACAAGGTATTCACGTCGTTCGTCGTCTATCAGGCGGAGGCGCAGTATATCATGATTTAGGAAACTTAAACTTCAGCTTTATTACGAAAGATGATGGAGACAGTTTCAGCAACTTCAAAAAATTCACAGAGCCTGTAACGAAAGCGCTTGGTAAATTAGGCGTAAATGCAGAACTAAGTGGTCGTAACGACATTTTAGCTGAAGGTAGAAAAATTTCGGGTAACGCGCAGTTCTCAACGAAAGGTCGTATGTTCAGTCACGGTACGTTACTATTTGACTCTGAAATCGATCACGTCGTATCAGCGTTAAAAGTAAAAATGGATAAGATCCAATCAAAAGGAATCAAATCAATCCGTAGCCGCGTTGCGAACATTACAGAGTTCTTAAACGAAAAAATGACGACAGAAGAGTTTAGACAACTTCTTCTAGAAACAATTTTCGAAGGTGAAACAGACATTCCGATGTACGAATTAACAGAAAATGATTGGAAAGAAATCCATAAACTTTCTGAAGAACGTTACCAAAATTGGGATTGGAACTACGGAAAATCTCCGAAGTTCAACTTACAACATTCCCACCGCTTCCCAGTTGGACAAGTTGACGTTCGTCTTGAAGTGAAAAAAGGAACAGTAACAGAATGTAAAATTTATGGTGACTTCTTCGGTTCACTAGATGTACATGACATTGAAGAGCGTCTAACAGGTGTACAATTTGATAAAGATGCATTCACTGTAGCTTTAGAAGGCGTAGATATCGCGCGTTACTTCGGTAATATTACAACAGAAGATTTCTTACATTTATTCTTCTAAAAATGAGGGAGGCTGCCGTAACGAGCAGCCTCTTTTTTTTGCGTAGATTGTCGTGTTTTGTCGGTAAGTCGATATATTTGGAAAATCGCTGATATATTTCGAGTTGCGGTTGATATATTCGAAAAATCGTCGATATAATTTCATTCACCATAAAATCACAGTACATTTGCCCCTCGTAAAGGAATATATATATTCAAAGGAGGCGGTTCGAAATGAAAAGAGTAATGTACGTTGTATTACTGCTCAGCTTCGTCATCGGAATGACAGCCTGTAACGATGAAACGTCCTCAAGTCGCACACTTTTATCTATTGGAAAGCCAGCGAAGGATCATGTCATATATTTTACACATACAGATAACAAACGAAAGATAGATGATATACAAACTATGTTTCAAAATAAGAAATGGAAAAGAAATGAAAAGTTTAGTACAGTGAGTAAAACGCCAGATCTTGTCTTGTCGATAGATGAGGCCAATAACGGGTTACCGACATTATATGTTACATTGTTTTTTCATGAAAACGGAGCGGATGCAATCAACTTATATGGGGAGCATACGAGCTTGAATAGAGAGGAACTAGAAAAACTTAGTGAAAAGATGAGTGCATATTATCCTGAAATGATTTTAGCCTTCGTTTGATAAGGTGCTAACAAATGAAACTCCCTTATCCTTCCAAAGTGAATCAATAGGAGGTGATCGTTGTATATGCAATTAATGGAATATCACTTGCTACTTTAATTTTCTTTTAATATAATTAATTTAGAATTTTTAAATATTCTAAATTTTATAAAGGTGGGGTTTGTGTGAATCTCGTTCAATCTTTGGCTGAAACGGCGAAAAAGAAGGGGGATAAACCGGCTTATATATTTATGGATCAGTCGGTCTCGTATGACCAATTAAACAAAATGGTCACAAGGTTTTCTAGCAATTTAGCAGCAATGGGCATTGGAAAAGGGGACAATGTCGCATTAGTTGTTGGAAACTCACCACATTTTTTGGTCGGTTTATACGGAACAATGAAAGCTGGAGCAACTGTTATTCCAGTTAATCCAATTTATACAGCAGACGAAATGCATTACATTTTACAAAATGGAGATGTAAAAACAATCATCGTACTCGACGTCCTTCTACCTGTTATACAATCTCTTACAACAAGACTTCCTTCACTTGAAAACATCATCATATGCGAAACCTCATCAGATTTTAACCATACAGAAACCGAAAAAATGAAAACGTTTACGAGAATGATAGGGGCTGGAGATGTAACTTACGAAGGCCCAGAGCTAGATGAAGAAGATGTAGCGGTTATTCTATACACTTCAGGCACGACTGGAAAACCGAAAGGCGCTATGTTAACACATAAAAATTTATATAGTAATGCGAGCGATGTGGCGTCGTATTTACAATATACTGCCGATGATCGCGTAGTTGCGGCACTGCCGATGTTCCATGTATTTTGCTTAACAGTGGCGGTAAATGCGCCGATTGTGAACGGAGCAACTATTTTAATGTTACCGAAATTTAGTCCGAAAGAAGTATTCCGTATTTGTCGTACGTATGAGCCAACGATTTTTGCTGGTGTACCGACGATGTACAATTATTTATATTTATTCGAAGAAGCAAGCGCAGAAGATGTGAAGACGCTTCGCCTTTGTATTTCAGGTGGTGCATCCATGCCTGTTGCTCTTCTGCAAAACTTTGAAAAACGTTTTGACGTTATCGTTTCAGAAGGATACGGTTTATCAGAAGCATCACCAGTTACTTGTTTTAACCCGCTAGATCGTCCGCGTAAACCAGGGTCGATCGGTACAAATATTTGGCATGTAGAAAATAAAATTGTGAACGAGCTTGGGGAAGAAGTACCTGTTGGTGCAGTCGGTGAATTAATTGTTCGCGGACCTAACGTTATGAAAGGCTACTATAACGCACCAGAAGATACAGCAGCGACATTGAAAGACGGCTGGTTATATACAGGAGACTTAGCGAAAATGGATGAAGAAGGTTACTTCTATATCGTTGATCGCAAAAAGGATATCGTCTTAGTTGGCGGCTATAACGTATACCCTCGTGAAGTAGAGGAAGTATTATATACACACGAAGCCGTAGCGGAAGTTGTCGTAATTGGCGTTCCTGATGAAAACTTAGGAGAAGCAGTACGAGCTTACGTCGTTCTGAAACAAGCTCAAGTAACAGAAGAAGAACTGATGCATTATTGCACGTTACATTTAGCAAAATATAAAGTGCCAATGAGTATCGAATTTTTAACAGAATTACCAAAGAATACGACGGGTAAATTGTTAAGAAGAGCGTTAAAAGAGAAAGCGATGCAAGTATAAAAATAGGGCAACCATCTTGATGAAGATGGTTGCCTTTGTATTTTTTAGAATTGGTTAAGCTATAATCCCATATATTTAAACCGTAATATGACTAATAAGGAGGAGAGATACGTGGAACAAAAGGAATTACGTTTACGGAGAGTTCAATACCTTATTTGTGACATTATGGATGAAATGAACGCGGAAAGTGAGAAGAAAAACTTAGAAATACTGCAGCAAGTCATCGATCATCTTTCAGGTGCGATAGGTGATTTAGTTGATCCATCAAGCTCGTATTCTATTGATTATTTAGAACGGAAAGTTCATACGGCACATTATTTACTATTTAAAAATGAACGAAAGGCATATTTGTGTAGGAAATGATATTTTTTATTTGACATTGATAATCATTATCAATATGATAGTTGTGTTGGGTATATTTATATAAAGGGAGATGTCATATTGATAATGATTAAGAAAAAATATGTTAATGCGTTCGTTATAGCAGCAACTTTAGCAGTTCCATTTAGTGGTATTATGGCACCGATTGCGAAAGCAGAAGCGGCAGTAGAAATGAAAGCAGCTAGCAAATTAGCAGATGGTACATATGATGTTATTTTAAAGACTTATAAAGATCAAACGAATGATACATCAGTTGCATCTACATATTTAAAAAATCCAAAAGTAACTATTCAAGGTGATAAAAAAATCGTTACGTTAACAGTTCAAGATAGTAGCTATTTTCAGTATCTTAGAGTAGAAGATCCAAATAAAATAGGGACATTCCATGATGTAAAAGTAATCTCCGAAGATAAAGCGAATAATGGCACGAAAGTTGTTCAATTTGAAATCGGTGAGTTCTCGAAAAAATATAATATGCAAATGCATATATTAATTCCAGCAATTAAATATGATCATAAATATCAACTACAGTTTGAAATCGATGCAAGTGCAATTGAACAGAAGCCTAAATTCTCAGATGTCCCGACTTGGGCACAAGAATCAGTTCAATATTTAGTAGATAAAGAAGCAGTACACGGTAAGCCAGATGGTACATTTGCTCCGGCTGAAAATATCGATCGTAGTTCAGCTGCGAAAATACTAGCAACTGTGTTAGGTTTAGAAATTAAGAAAGATGCAAAGCCATCATTCCCTGATGCACAAAATCACTGGGCAACTCCATATATCGCAGCCGTTGAAAAAGCAGGTATTGTAAAAGGTGATGAGAGCGGTAACTTTAATCCGAACGGAATTATTAACCGTGCATCAATGGCTACAATGCTAGTAAATGCATATAAATTAGAAAGAAATGAAAATATGAAACTACCAAAAGAGTTTGCTGACTTAAAAAATCATTGGGGTGCGAAGTATGCCGATATTTTAATCCAAGAAAACATTTCAGTTGGAACCGATAATGGCTGGGCTCCAGATAAAGCAGTAAGCCGCGCGGAAGCAGCGCAATTTATTGCGAAGACGGATAAGTTAAAGAAATAAATTGAAACTGTAATCAGTGAGGGACGATCCTCACTGATTTTTATTTAGGAAGAAAAAACAAAATCCAAGTTGACACATATGAATTACGGAATTAAAATGAAAAGAAATCGGATATAATAAAATACATGAGAAGCTAATCAGATAAACTGAAGGCGCACAATGTTCACTTTTGTGAATATATTGTGTGCCTTTTTCTATTATATAAACTAAGGGGGCTTAACAATGAAAAAGTGGGGTAAGACAGCGTTTATGAAAAGTACAGGTATTGTATTATCAGCAGTTGTGCTTTTATCAGGGTGTGGTTCGGCAACATCCACTAGTAATTCTGAAGGAAGTGGAGATAAAAAAACAGTTGAGCTTTTAAATGTTTCGTATGATCCAACTAGGGAATTATATCAAGACTTCAATAAAGAATTTGCGAAGTATTGGAAAGAAAAAAATGGGCAAACGGTAAATGTAAAACAATCACACGGAGGATCTGGAAGCCAGGCGCGTTCTGTTATTGATGGTCTAGAAGCAGACGTTGTTACGCTAGCGCTTGCTTATGATATTGATGCGATTAGCAAGAAGAAACTGTTAGCAGAAGACTGGCAGAAGCGATTTGCGGATAATTCAACTCCGTACACATCAACAATTGTATTTCTAGTGCGAAAGGGAAACCCGAAAGGAATTAAAGACTGGGATGATTTAACGAAAAAAGGTGTGTCTGTCATTACGCCTAATCCGAAAACATCAGGCGGAGCACGTTGGAACTATTTAGCAGCGTGGGGATACGCACTGAAAAAATATAATAATAGTGAAGATAAGGCGAAAGAGTTTGTTGGTCAAATTTATAAAAACGTGGAAGTACTTGATTCAGGAGCACGCGGAGCAACGACGACATTTGTTGAAAAAGGAATTGGCGACGTATTAATTGCGTGGGAAAATGAAGCGTTGTTATCACAAAAAGAACTTGGAAAAGATAAATTTGAAATTGTAACCCCTTCTATTAGTGTACTTGCGGAACCACCAGTAGCGGTTGTAGATAAAGTCGTTGATAAAAAAGGAACGAAAAAAGTAGCAGAAGGATATCTGGAATATTTGTACTCAGAAAAAGGGCAGGAAATTGCGGCGAAAAACTTTTATCGTCCTCGTAATGAAAAAGTAGCAGAAAAATATGCATCTCAATTTCCGAAGATTCAATTATTTACAGTAGATGAACTATTTGGTGGCTGGAAAAAAGCACAGGAAAAACACTTTAATGACGGCGGCGTATTCGATAAAATGTATCAAAAATAATGAGCGCTGCTAAAGGGGTATGAGGTGAAAGAAGATGAGAAAGAAACGTGTTTTACCAGGGTTTGGATTATCTCTTGGATTTACAATGCTGTATATGAGTTTATTCGTACTTATACCACTTTCTATCGTATTTATTCAAACTTCACAGTTAGGTTGGAAGAAGTTTGCTGGGGTTATAACGAACGAGCGTGTGTTACATTCCTATCAAGTTAGCTTGACAACTTCATTTGCAGCGGCCGTTGTAAATGCCATTTTCGGCTTATTAATTGCTTGGGTACTCGTTCGATACACATTTCCAGGAAAACGACTATTAGATGGACTCATTGATTTACCGTTTGCCCTGCCTACAGCTGTAGCTGGTATTACACTTACCACTTTATATGCGGAAAATGGCTGGATTGGAAAAATATTAAGTGTGTTTCATATAAAAGTAGCATTCACACAACTTGGAATAATCGTTGCGCTTACTTTTATCGGTTTACCATTTGTCGTTCGGATGGTGCAACCGGTGCTTCAAAATATTGATAAAGAAATTGAAGAAGCGGCCTCGAGTTTAGGGGCATCACGCTTTCAAATATTTGTGAAAATCATTTTACCAGAAATCTTTCCCGCTCTTCTGGCGGGGTTTTCACTCGCATTTGCACGGGCATTAGGAGAATACGGATCTGTCGTTTTCATCGCAGGGAATATGCCGATGAAAACAGAAATTGCACCACTGATGATTATGACAAAACTAGAACAATATGATTATGCGGGCGCAACAGCTGTAGCGACTGTCATGCTTATTATTTCTCTCCTTTTCCTTCTTCTTATCAATATGATTCAAAGCTGGAGTAGAAGGCATGAACTGAAAAGCGAATAGGAGGGGAGAAAATGGAACCAACATTACTAGAAAAGAAAATAGTAAAAAGTAAATCACCTAAAAAAGAATCTAGGTTTGTACCAATTGTATTCATTACGATTACAGTTTTATTTTTATCTCTCTTTCTATTACTGCCGCTCATCACAATTTTTCTAAAGGCTTTTGAACGAGGGATTGATGTATACGTTGCAGCCGTAACAGATCAAGAAGCATTTTCAGCAATTAGGTTAACACTTCTCGTTGCATGTATCGTCGTACCGCTTAATACGATATTCGGGATAGCGGCTGCGTGGCTTATTACCAAATTTCAGTTTAAAGGAAAACAAATATTGCTTTCTCTTATTGAATTGCCATTTGCTGTGTCACCAGTTATCGCGGGATTAGTATTCGTTTTACTTTTCACACCGAGGGCTGCTCTTGGTGGATGGTTACTCGAACATGGGATCAAACTCATTTTCTCTGTCCCAGGCATTATTATCGCAACGATTTTTGTAACGTTTCCGTTCGTTGCACGTGAATTAATTCCAATTATGCAAGCGCAAGGGAAAAGTGAAGAAGAGGCAGCGCTATCACTTGGCGCAAGCGGCTGGAAAATGTTTTGGCGCGTTACACTTCCCAATATAAAATGGGGCCTTTTATACGGGATGATCCTATGTAATGCCCGTGCTATCGGTGAGTTCGGAGCAGTTTCTGTTGTATCAGGTCACGTGCGCGGCGTTACGAATACGATGCCGCTTCACATTGAAATTTTGTACAATGAATATCAATTTTCAGCAGCGTTCGCTGTGGCGACTTTAATGTCACTCATCGCTGTTCTTACGCTCGTTATAAAAAACTGGATTGAATGGAGAATGGAAAAACGACAATAAGGGGGGATTATGGTGAGTATTCAAATTCAAAATGTATCAAAACAATATGGTACATTTCAGGCGCTAACAGACATTCATTTGGATATTCCAAAAGGCGAACTTGTCGCCTTATTAGGCCCGTCAGGTTCTGGGAAAACGACGTTATTACGAATTATTGCAGGATTAGAAGAAGCGGATGGCGGCTCTATATCATTTGATGGGGAAAACCTAACGAGCGTTCATGTGAAAAATCGGCAAGTTGGCTTCGTCTTCCAGCATTATGCACTCTTTAAACATATGAATGTATTTGAAAATGTCGCTTTCGGTTTAAAGGTAAGAAAGAAAAGCTTAAGACCGTCAGCAGAAGTGATAGAAGGAAAAGTAACAGAACTATTGAAACTAGTAAAAATGGATGGTTTCGCCAAACGTTACCCAGCGCAGCTATCTGGCGGACAACGACAGCGTATTGCATTAGCACGGGCACTTGCAGTTGAACCGAAAATTTTATTACTTGATGAGCCGTTCGGTGCACTTGATGCAAAAGTGAGAAAAGAATTACGAAGATGGCTTCGGAAACTACATGACGAATTTCAAATTACGAGCGTATTCGTAACGCATGATCAAGAAGAAGCACTAGACGTTGCGGACCGCATCGTTGTAATGAATGAAGGGCACATTGAACAAATGGGAACACCGGAAGAAGTATATGAAAACCCAGCAAGCCCGTTCGTGTATGACTTTTTAGGAAATGTAAATTTATTTCACGGCCGCGTCCATAAAGGTAAGCTAAATGTAGGATCAGTGGAACTAGAAGCACCAGAGCATAAGCACGTTTCAAATGTAGACGGAGTAGCTTACGTAAGGCCGCATCACTTATCCCTCTCTCGTACGAAACAAAGCCTAGATGCAATCCCTGCAAAAGTATCATACTCTCACGCAGTTGGACCTGTCGTATATGTAGAATTAAAACGAGACGGAACAGATGAATATTTAGAAGCAGAAATAAGTAAAGAACAGTTCAAACTGCTAAGCATTCAAGCAGGTGATGTTGTATACGTACAGCCGAAAGAAGTGAAGGTGTTTATTCCGGAGGATTTTGTTATTTAAGAGAGTTAAAATCAGCAATCTATTAAAAAGAGGAAGCCTCCTAAAATATGTTTTGGGAGGCTTCCTCTTTTATTTGTAGTGACAGCCTTTTCTCATATGAAATATAACAAGGAGAGGGCTGTCGTTTTCTAACAGTTATTAAGGAATATATTCTTAATACCTTCTATAAATAAAGGTATTACAGTTAAGGGAGGCACATTTACACCAGGAATATGAAGCTCAGTATATTAGCTTCATTGAATGTTAGAACAAAATTGAAAGTGAAAATAAAAGGTTAGTTGAATGATATTTATATCATGTCGCTAGCAAATAATAATCGTTTTATTGTTAATCTTTAATTATATAATAAAAATAGTTATTTGTAATAATATTCGTTAAATTGTTGTTGAATTGTCGGATTTTGTGCACAAAGTCTTCAAAACTTTAAAACTATATTTACTTTACTCTTTCATTTGTTTAAATTGTGATATGTAACATTATATATGTTAAAAATATTTCAGCGAGGTGAGTTTATGGAAGCGAAGAAATGGTATAGGTACTTAATCCAACTTATCGTAGTTGCATTAATCGTTACTTCCGTACCACTGAATGGATTGGCAGAAACGGCACCACCGTTTACACCATCTCCAAATTCAGAACAAAGTCCAGAAACAGAAAAGAAAGAGGAAAAGGAATTACCAGCTCCACATCCAGATCAATTAAAGAAGGACAAAGCTAAAGCACAGGCGAGTCCGACTGAGGTTGTAGAAGAAAGAACGGAAACAGAAAAAGTTTTCGATAATAATGATGGTACGTATACGAAAAGGGTATATACGGAACCGATTCATATTGAGAAAGATGGAAAGTTAGAAGAGGTTTCACCGAAATTAGTAGAAGCACCAAATGAAAAAATTGTAACGGAAAATACAACATTAGAACCAGAATTTGAGAAAGCAACACAAGATGGAAAGTACGTTCAATTTAAAGTGAAAAATCACAATATTCAATATAAAATAATAAGTGCAAATGGTGAAAAAGGTGAAGTGAAGCCGTCACCAGTCACTGCAACACATGAAAAGAATACAGTATGGTATAAAGGAATTTTTCCAAATATAGATTTAAAGAGTACGACGTTTAATGAAAATGTAAAAGAAGATTTTGTATTACGCGAGTATACAGGACATCATATTTTTACATTTGCATTAGAAACAGATTTAACACCGAATATACAGGAAGATGGTTCAATCGACTTCCAAAATGAGAAAAAAGAAAAAGTCTTTACATTACCGAAACCGTATATGAACGATTCAAATGTGGATCAACAATCAGGTGAGGCTGTAACGTCAGATGCAGTTCGCTATAATATTGAGAAGAAAGATGAAAAAACATATACATTAACTGTTACTGCAGACCCGCAGTGGTTACAAGCACCAGAACGAAAATATCCGGTATATGTAGATCCTTCTGTAGAACTAGGTAACTTTGAAAATGCTTACGCTGCAAGTGCATATCCAACTGTAAACTATTCAGGAGGAAAGCTTTGGGATGCTGGCCAAAATGCTTATACATTAAAAGTCGGATATTATGATGGCGCATCTGGGACAAACTTTGCATTTATTAAACCAGACGTTTCAAATTTTAAAGGGGCAAATATTGAAAGTGCAACATTCAATGCACACACCATTTGGCATTATTATGCGAATCAACCAAATGGTGTTTGGTTAGATGAAGTGACAGGTAGCTGGAATGTTGGTGGAGTGAACTGGAATAATAAACCGAACTCTGCAAATATTGCGCATGCCGATGTAACAAGAGGACAATGGGCAAAATTTAACGTAACAAATACAGTAAAAGCATGGGTGGAAGGCACAAAGCAAAATAATGGCTTTAAGCTACATGCAAACGGAAATGGTCAAAACCATTGGAAGAAATTTATTGCAGCCGAAAATGGAGCAAATGCACCATACTTAGAAGTAAAGTATTCTTACGCAAAACCGAATAAACCAAGAGTACAAACTTATTCAAATGGTAGTGGCAGTAGTTCAGGCCACTTCAATGTACAATGGGATGCAGTTCCAGGAGCGAACGGCTATAAAGTAGCAATATTTAATGGACATGAATATGAAGAAATCGAAGTTGGGAATGTAACAAATTGGACAACAAAAGATAAAAAAATATTCCCAACTCCAGAAGAGATTGCACAAGGCCGTTATTGGGTGCATGATGACGGAAAAGGTGCAGAAGCACCAGTCAATCCAGGTCCAATTTATAAAAATGCATTTTTAGATAAAAGTCCGTATGGAGATTATAGTAGTGCACGTGGATATTGGATTCGTATCATAGCAACATACCCAACTGGTGAGGATAGTCCGCTTTCTGATGAAGCAATTGTCTATATTCCATTGGAACAAGTGAAAAAGCCAGATGGCTCAGCGTATATCAATGCGACAGATCAAACAACTGGTTATGTAACATTGAAATGGGATGCAGTACCAGAAGCAACAGGGTATAAAGTTTGGATTTATAACGGAAAAGATTACGAAGCGTTCGATGTAGGAAATAAAACAAATTGGACAACGCAAAATGAGAAGATTTGGCCAACAAAAGATGAAATAGCAAAAGGTCAATATTTACTTCATCATGATAAAAAAGGTACAGAATTAGCAGTTGATCCATCACCTGTGTATAAAAATTCTGGAGGAATCTATGCAGGTGCGAAAAACTATTGGTTCCGTGTAACGGCATATAGTAAAACTGGACATGCTGAAAGTGAAATTTCACATGAGTTTGTACCTAGATTCTCCCAAGATTCTGGATTTATAGGAATGTTTGATTACTGGGCATCAATTCCTGTGTTAAATGGTAAAGTAAATGCTACAAATGGTAACTTTATCATGAGTGAGAAAGATATTACGTTATCAGGGCGCGGACCGGATGTATCAGTAGAAAGAACGTACAATAGCCAAAGTAAAAAGGTAGGTTTATTTGGTACGGGTTGGTCTAGTGGATTAGAGGAAAGAGTTTGGGCCGATGGAAATGGAAACTTACTTTTAATTTCTGCTGACGGTGCGAATATTACCTTTACTAGAACAGGAGATAATAAGTACCAAGCTCCTACTGGTATATATTTAGAGATTAAGCAAGTATCAGGCGGATATGAAATAAAAGATAAAGACCAAACAGTTACTTTCTATAAATCTGGAGATGCACAGGGGCGTATTGAGTATACAAAAGATAAATACGGAAATACGACGATGTATGAGTATGATGGTGCATCCCGTTTATCAAAAGTAAAGAATGCTTCTGGTAAAGAGTTAGTCGTACAATATGATGGTAATAATAAAAAAGCAGCAAGAGTAATCGGTCCAGATAACAAGGCGATTACCTTTAATTATGATGGAGATCTACTCGTTTCTTCTACAACGCCAGAAGGAAAAGTGTATAAATACGGATATGATAATGGGGTATTAACATCTATTTATGATCCGCAACATACAGATGCCAAACCATATAAAACATCGTATGCATATGAGAATGATAGATTAGTAAAAGTAACGGACCCATTAGGGAAAGCTACAACATTAGCATATAATATAGGTTCGAAGGAAGTTACGTTAACGAACCCTAAAGGACGTAAGACTGTTTATACGTATAACGATGCTGGGAATCCAGTGAAAACAGTTGAAGATGTGGGACGTCTGAATTTAACGACATCGTATGAATATAATGCGAACAATTTAGTGAAAACAACAACTCCTAAAAACCAAACAGAAACAGCGACTTATGACGGTAATGGGAATGTAACTTCTGTTACTGATGAAATGGGAACTGAGAAGTTTGAGTATAATAAAGATAATGGGATTATAAAAGCGACAGATAACGAAGATCGTAAAACAACTGTTGCTTATGTAGGAGCAAATACAGAAGTATCTCAAACAGACCAAGGAGCAAATACATCTTCTGTTATTCACCATGATCAATACGGTAATCCGATTGAAACAAGTAAAGAATTAAGCGCCGGAGGGAACTTAATTCAAAATCCTAGTTTTGAAATGAATGGTACGGAAAAATGGGTGAAAGTAGATACGAATAATAGCGGATCTATCTCAAAAGATGCAACACCAGCACCAGGTGGTCTGGGCGGGGAATCATCACTCAAAATTACAACAAAAGCAACGAATAATGATTGGGGCTATATTGCCGCAATCCAAGAAGTAACGTTAGAACCAAATACAACGTATACGTTAAGTGGTATGGTGAAAACGGATTTAGTCAATGGTGCTGCCTTCTTTAATGTACAGTCATTAAATGAAACTGGTGCTGGTATAGATGGTGGTTGGCATGATACTCGTCACAATAAAGTTCAAGGAACGAGTGATTGGGTTAATCGTCAAGTTACCTTTAAAACAACAGAACAAACGAGAAAGGTAAAAATCTATTTACAAGTAGAAAATGGCGGTTCTGCTACGAGCGGTTCTGCATGGTTTGATAAAATACAATTGGAAAAAGGAGAAGTTTCTTCAAGTTTTAACCCAGTATTAAATAGTAGTTTTGAAGAAAACTGGCCGGATGGATTTGTACCACAGTGGGTAAGAAGTTGTTCTCAACATTGTGAACGTAACGATGTATCGGATGATAGTTTCACAGGCCACTCGTCTATTGTAATGGAGAGAAGTGAATATGGCCCAAATGATATTGGATACCGTAATCGTGTCATTTTAAACCAGAAAAAGGCAGAAACAGTAACACTTACTGCGATGTCTAAATCTGAAAATGTAGTCAATGACGCACCAGATAAACTTTCCAAAGATTATGCAGTTTTAGCTGAAACTTACTATCAAGATGGAACTGTAGTAAATTATTATACAAGTTTCCCAAGCGGGACAAATGATTGGAACCGTAGTGCAGCTGTTATTCCAGCAAAGAAACCAATCCAAAAGATTGAAATATTCCTTCTCTTTAGAAAGAATAACAAAGGAAAAGTATGGTTTGATGATGTTCGTTTACTGGAAGGTAACGCCCTTATTAAAAACGAGTACGATAACGACGGAAATGTTGTTGCGACGTATGATGAAGAAGGACAGAAAAACACCTTCACATACGATGCATCAGGAAATAAAAAGAGCGAGATAGATGAAAAAGGAAATACAAAACTATATGATTACAACAAAGATAATCTATTAACAAAGGTTACATTAAAGAATGGTACGTCTGTAAATTATCGTTATGATCATAATGGAAACACAACAGAAAAGTCTGTCATGTTTGGTGGGAAAACACAAACACACAAATATGAATATGATGTAGATAATAAAAATACAGTGTATATCGATGCATTAAACCGTCGTATTGAAAACACGTACGATGAAAATGCAAACAAGATTAAAACAAAAATGCCAAATGGTTCTATTTTAGAGTCTGTATATGATACAGCAGACCGTGTCATTGGTGAAAAGCGCAACGGAAAAGATTCATTTACATTTGAACGTGATCAAAATGGACAAGTTACGAAAGTGAAAGATCTTGTCAATGGCGTAGAACGCACGAAAACATACGATAAGGCAGACCGTGTCACAAGCGCAACAGATAGCCGAGGCGGAAAAATTGACTGGGCATATCACGATAAAGCAAACAGTAAGACAGAAAAATTAAAAGAACAAATAGTAACGCAAGGTGGATATACAAATAAAGTATCGTATGACTACAACACGTTAGATCAAAATATTCGTGTGACAGACGGTTCGCAAACGTATCGCTTTGATTATGACGATCAAGGAAATGTTCGTACGTATACAGCTGGTAATGGTTCCGGTTCTACCTTCAACTATGACCAGGCGAACAAAATTAAAGATTTAGTAGTAGGTACATCAAACAGTATTCTTCTATCTGAACGATATGAATATGACCAAGCGGGTAACCGTACGAAGATTAAACATGAAGGCGCGGGCGGAAAAGTAACGGAAACAAACTTTGTATATGACCCGATCAACCAACTATTAAATGAAGCATTGCCAAACGGAACAACTAAATCATACACATACGATGGATTTGGAAACCGTACAAGTGTTAAAGTTGTAGAGAATGGAAAAGAAATAAAGTCTATAGCGGCAACCTTCAATGAAGGAAATCAACTTGTCAAATTCGGAAACGAATCGTTAACGTATGATGCGAATGGCAATCGTACATCAGATGGAAAGTACAAGTATACATGGAATGAACATGACCAAATTGTAGCTATCACAAAACAAGGTGAAAGCAATGCCTTCGCAACGTATAAGTATGATGATGATAATCGTCGTATTGAAAAGAGTGTGAATGGTCAAGTAACACGTTATTTCTATGATGGAGACAGCATTAATCCGTTATATGAGACGGATGGTAGTGGAACTGTACTTCGTCAATATGTATACTCAACAAGTGGTACGCGCCTAGCGATGAAATCAAAAGGACAAACGTTATACTATCACTACAACCCTCGTGGTGATGTCGTTGCGATGACGAATCAAGACAAGGAAGTTGTAGCAACGTATGAATATGATTCATGGGGTAACGTATTAAAGAGCGACACAAAAGGTATCGCAGCAGACAATCCATTTGGATATGCGGGATACATGTATGATAAAGAAATTGGCACGTATTATCTGATAGCCCGTTACTATAACCCAGAGCATGGTGTGTTCTTATCGGTGGATCCTGATCCAGGTGATGAAGATGATCCGGTTACAATGAATGGGTATACGTATGCAGACAATAATCCGGTAATGAAGGTTGATCCGGATGGGCATGTAGCTTGGTGGGTTGGTAGTGCAGCAATTGGTGCTGGTTTTGGAGTAGCTAAATATTTATACCAAAATAGGAATACTGGATATACTTGGAAAGGTGGTTTGAAAGCTGCAGGGAAAGGTGCTTTAACTGGCTTGATTGGTGGTGGTGTAGGGAGAGTGTTTGGGTTTATAACTCCTATGCAAGGGGGGATAAGAGTAGTGAAAAAAACTATTCAAGGAAGGGCGCTAATCCCGTTTAAACAAGTAGGACGTAACGTGTCTCGTTTTATTGGAAACCCGAAAAAACACTTTAAAAGGCTTCCAGGTGCACGATTAGAAAGGCTAGCTAAAGCGAAGAAGAATTCTACAAAAGCAAAGTTAATGCGTATTTCTAATGCGATAGGAAAGCGTAAATAAATTTAAGAAGGAGAATTTAGGATTGGTAGAGCTTTTAGAATATTTATTAATTTTGGGTTTGAATATGCTAGTAGCATCTATCGTATTTTTACAAGAGTACTGCATAGGTAGTATAAGACTGTTTCATTATAAGAGAATCTTTGCAATGATTCTAGTAATACGTTCATTGCTGAGCATATGGATCATTTACCCTACGGCAGCTACCCTGTTAGGGACGCTAAATATCTTAGTGATTCAATCAATTATATTACTTTGCCTTTGGGGGATTATGCAGTGTGTAAAGAAGTACGAGGGAAAGTGGTATATTACAATGATTGCACTTATTATTTATGGTCTTAGCTGTTATTTTCATATTATGTATGCGAAAACTGTATAGATAATTAGAGGGTATTTATAGTGGGACATGTGATAGTTATGATGGATGGAAAACGCAAGTTGTAGAGTGATAATAAAGAAGGACTATTCTAAATTGAATTTTAGATAGTCTTTTTTTATTGTAAAAATAGGTACGTGAATTACTGTTATTAAGCTAATGTGAAATAAATTAATATGCCATTTCATTTGTGAAAGAAAATAAGTATGATGAGTATAAACTTTGTATAGAAAAGCCAGCAGATTGGTGAGGACTAATTAATATTTCCTTTTATGACGAATATAACATTAGCAGATACATTATTAACACAGCCGTTACAAATTATTGTCGGCAATAAGCAAGGTGCATTCGGTTCTTATAAAGATGGTCATGAGCTGTATGAGAAAGCAGCTTCGGAGAAAAAAGATTTACTTGTTGTGGAAGGTGCGAGTCATTACGATTTATATGACCAACCAGAACCAGTAAAAATTGCAGTTAAAAAATTAACAATTTTCTATAACGAAAATCTGTAAAAGTAATGTTGTTTTGAATTGCACCTCTAATTGTTAGGTTTGCATCTAGCAGTTAGAGGTTTTTATTGTGAAGATTGCTGTGCTTAATATTTACGTTAAACGTGCATAACAAGATATAATAGAAGAAATTAAGAAGGAGGCTGGCTGTGAAAAATCTTCGTTATTTCAATATATTTACGATGTTACTTGTATACACACTACTCATGTTCTACATCGGCTGGAACGGCTGGGTTTGGCTTCATGCGGTATTTGGCTGGGAATCTTGGGGATATTACGCTTTCGTAGTCGGTTTTATTTCATATGCGTATATTCTTGTGCAAGTGTTTAAGTTTTTGCCATTTCTACGAACGGTCGGTTCAATTTGGTTTGCGGTCATACAATACGCGCTTATGTTGTTGCCACTTGCTGATATTACAGTTTTCCTTCTACAGTTTGGGGTGGAGAAAGAGACGGCAATTATTTGGACAGGAACGGCCGTGTTACTTGCGTTCATCTTTATTTTTGCGTATGGAGTATTCAACGCATATAGCCCAGTAGTAAGAAAATATGAGGTGCACATCCCGAAAAAAGTAGAGGGACGTAAAAGCTTACGCATTGCGATGGCTTCGGATATGCATTTCGGTAAATTATCTGGCGTTGCGCATTTAAAAAGACTTGTCCGTCATGTAAATGAGATGGAGCCTGATATTATTTTACTGCCAGGAGATATTATCGATGATCATCCAGGTGTGTTCATTCAAAAAAATATGGGACCAATTATGAAGCAAATGAAAGCTCCACTAGGCGTATATGGTGTGTTAGGAAACCACGAATATTACGGACGAGCGGTTCCTGAATTTTTACAAGAGATGGATAAGATTGATATTCGTATTCTGTTAGATGAAGTGATTACAATTGAAGATCAATTTTACCTCGTCGGAAGAAGAGATAAAACAGAGCGAGATCGCCAAAGTTTTGAAAGTTTAATGAGTACGGTAAATAAATCTATGCCTGTTATCGCAATGGATCACCAACCATTTGAGTTGAAACAAGCAGCGGATGCTGGCGTCGATTTACTATTATCCGGTCATACGCACCGCGGACAAATGGCGCCGAATCATATTGTAACGAGAAGAATGTACGAATTAGACTGGGGATACGCACAAAAAGGTGCATTCCACGCGATTGTTTCTTCTGGTTTCGGATTCTGGGGACCACCGCTTCGACTTGGAAGTAGATCTGAGATTGTGCAGGTGGAAGTTACGTTTGAATAGTTGTATAGAATAGAGAGCTAAGGGCTCTCTATTTTTTCAATAAAAAAAGGCTCCACATAAGGAGCGCTCAATAAAAAACAAATGAATTAAAACAAATAACAGACAAGTATAATATACAATATTAATTATTTAATATCAATATATTTAGATTTTTAATTTATATTGATATCGATTTTATAAAAAAAGGTACGATTAAAAGACTCTGCTGAAATAAAGGGGGACTATAAGTGGTTATATCAGATGTTATATACGGTGAGTTTAAAGTGGATCAAGTAGTAGAAGAATTAATCTTAAGTAAGTCTGTGCAAAGACTTAAAGGTGTTCATCAAAATGGCGCAAGCTACTTAATGAACGAGAAGTGGAATGTAACGCGCTTCGATCATTCAGTCGGGGCTATGTTGTTAATTAAAAAACTCGGTGGTTCAGTAGAAGAACAAATTGCAGGTTTACTGCATGACGTATCGCATACTGCTTTTTCTCACGTGATTGATTACGTTTTTGATAATGAGGATGAAAGTTATCATGAAGAGATATTTAGTTCTGTCGTGAAAAACTCAGAAATTCCAGCGATTCTTTCAAAGTATGGCTATAACTATGAGGACATTTTGTTAGATGATTCGAAGTGGACATTACTCGAAAAATCAGCACCAGAATTATGTGCAGACCGAGTGGATTATACATTACGAGATATGCATACATATGGGTATATTTCGTTAGAAGAAGTTCACAGTTTTTTAGAGGATGTCATCGCAGTAGATGGAAAGATGGTTCTTCAAAGTATCCAAGCAGCAGAATGGTTTACAGAAACGTATTACAAAGAAGTAATTGATTTCTTTATGAAACCAATGAATATTTACGGAAACGATATGTTAGCTAAGACGTTAAAGTTAGCTCTTCATAAAAAGGTTATTCATGCAGATGATTTCCTTCTTGAAGATGATGAGCTTATTTCGAAATTGCAGCACTGGAGTGATCCAGAAGTACATGCTTTATTAAGAAAAGTCCATCCGAATGTAAAAGTAAAAGAAGATAGAAATGATTATGATTTATATCAGAACAATAAAGTACGCCTTATTGATCCGCCGTTACTTCATGAAGGGGAAGTTGTTCCATCGTCTGTTGTATCAGAAAACATAAAACAGATGAGTGAGATCGCTTATGAAAAAGCGGTGAGAGGGATGTATGTGAAAGTGATTTCGAATTAACAGAAAGAAGGTATCATCACATAAGATGATACCTTCTTTCTATTTATCTAATATTTTCCACTCATTTCCCCAGTCCTTCATCGCGTCAAAAATAGGACGGAGTGTTGCTCCTTTTTTTGTTAGTGAATATTCCACGTGAGGTGGCATAGTTGAATAGATTGTTCTCTTTATAATATTTTCTTGTTCAAGTTCTTTTAAGCGAAGAGAGAGTGTGCGTGGGCTAATGCCACTTAGACGTCTTTCAAGCTCAGCAAAACGTTTAGGACCATAAAATAAATCTCTTAAAATTAAGAAAGTCCACTTTCCACCTATTACAGACATTGTTTTTTCAATGGGGCATTTTAATAAAATCTCTTCATTTACATTTTCCATATAAACGCTCCTTACTATATAAAAGTATAGGTACTATATAAAAAATCAGTACTTTTATAATTAAAGTACTTTCTTTATTATAGTTCTAAAGGAATATATAGGTAAATTACTAATTTTTGAGAGGGGAGTTAGCAAGTGAATGGAGTGGCTAGTAGAAATTTAGATGTTCAAACAAAAGAGAAATCAGGTATCGTCATTTTAATAACTTTGGCGATGGGTTTTATTATGGCAACATTAGACGTAACAGTAGTAAATGTTGCGGTAGTGAATATTCAAGAAACATTAGGACTGACATTATATAGTTCAACATGGATTGTCGACGGATATATTTTATCTTTTGCGGCATTATTACTCGCTGGAGGGGCATTGGCTAACCAATATGGAGCAAAAAATATGTATATGGTTGGTTTAATCATTTTTGTATTCGCATCTCTTTTATGTGCGATGGCCACAAATGGGAATACCCTCATTATTGGCCGATTACTTCAAGGTGTTGGAGCGGCTTTATTTATGCCAAGTTCACTTAGTTTATTAGTAGTATCATTTCCGGATGAAAAGAAGAGAGCTAAAATGTTTGGTATATGGTCGGCAATTGTATCTATTGCTTCTGGTACGGGCCCTTTTATTGGTGGCATTTTAGTAAATACATTTGGCTGGCGAAGCATTTTTATTATAAACCTTCCAATCGGGATGGTCGGTATTTTAATGGCCTTTGTAATTATTCCAAATGTTTTATCGAAACAGGAGAAAATAAATGTAGCAAATCATTTAATCGGTATAATTACAATAACATTATTGGCATTTACTCTAATTGAAGGGCCAAGTTACGGATGGTCCTCGCCTCAAATTTTAGGAGGAATAGTAGGGACGGTATTAACCACTATTCTCTTTGTTTATGCAGAACGAAAATCAAAAAACTCAGTTGTACCAAGAGTGTTGTTCCAAAACGAGACATTTACCTCGGCGAATATAGTTGGATTTCTAATAAACTTTGCGTTATTTGGCGGCATATTTATGTTTGGACTCTTTTTACAAAAAGCATATGGAGCAAGTCCATTTGTAGCAGGATTACAACTATTGCCGATGATGAGTGTATTTGTTATTGGGAATGTATTATTTGCGAAAATGGTGACTAAGTTTGGCTCAAAATTGCTATTATTCATAGCGTTATTTATAGCTAGTATAGGGTCTTTATTATTAATGCTTGTAGTAAATAATGTGAGTTATATAGGAATTGCATTCATATACAGTATTGTTAATCTTGGAATCGGTATAGCAGTACCTGCCATGACTACAATTGTAATGAAATCTGCTGGTCGTGAAAATGGGAATATGGCTGGAGCAACTTTAAATGTAAATCGTCAAATTGGTGCATTAGTCGGTATAGCAATTATGGGAATCATTTTAAATGAAT
Organism: Bacillus sp. 3G2; assembly: GCF_044324725.1. Taxonomy (NCBI): domain Bacteria; kingdom Bacillati; phylum Bacillota; class Bacilli; order Caryophanales; family Bacillaceae; genus Bacillus; species Bacillus sp. 3G2. The sequence goes on from NZ_CP172246.1 coordinate 1,129,227, forward strand.
CATCCAATTGGTACAGGGGGGCAAGCTATAGCTTTTTAGTTATTGGGCTTTCCTATCTATGTGCAGCATTTTTAGTTTGGAAGTTTGTGGAGAGGGAATAAAAAAGTAGAGCATCCCCCTAGATGCTCTACTTTTTCTCATCACTGATCAAACCAATTCCAAACCTCAATATCCCCAAGAGTTGCATAACGAACGTGAGGCGAGTTTTGTAATTTTAATAACTCTTTCGACGGTCCGGTAATGACGATCCCGTATACTTTTGCACCGTTCTCTTTTACATACTCATAACGCTTATCTAAGTTCAGCTCTTTTTCGGGAGTCCAAGTAGTTTTACTTACAGTTTTTTTATGCTCAGAAAGAATGCGCATCATTTCGATTACCTCATCTTCTTTTGTCTTCGGTCGTTCTGCTTCACTATCAGGGAGGTTTATATGTTCTGGAAATCCGATAACCTCTCCGCCATGTAGGATGAAATCTTCCTCATCTATTCTCTCTTGTCCTGTGTCTAAAGCGTACCATACAGGAGTTGGTGGCATTTCTTGTGCTTCAAATGTGCTATATAGAATGGATTCTAATTCTTGTAAAGTGTAAGGTTTGTCAAAAGATATCGCTACTTCTGCAACGGTTCCCTCATGTACTTTTGCAAGTGTATCCCACACTTTTTTAGACGATTCTTTTAAGTGATCACCTTGTTTTATTTTTGGATGAACAAAATAAAGATTAGAGTGATTCAATTTGTTTGCCCAAGATTTATTTGTAACAGTTACAGACGATAAGAAGCTTTTCGTTGTTACTGTACCGAATTGAACTTCTTTTTTGCCGACAGTTTTAACTAAATTTATTTCATTTTCTGTACGGAAAAAGGGTTTGATTTTTGTACTGCCTCCAGTGGAACGACTATTTGGAATTGTTGCTTCTAGTGCGAGTGCTGGAATCTCATTTACTTCAGCTAACTTTTTCATATTATTGAAGTAAAGAGAAGATGAAAAATGATCGGCAAAATAGATTGCTATACAAACCGCAAGGACAAAACTAACGGTTTGCCAACGCTGTCTCCATTTTATTTTCCAAAACGGGACATTAAGATTTTGTGGTGGTAGTCTTTTCTTGATCGGCTCACTCTTCGTAAGCAATTCATCCAAATACACTTCACATTCCTCACAAGTCTCTATATGACTTTCTAATTCTTCTTGTTCAGCACATGTGAGTGTTCCTTTTTCGTATTTTTCCCATAGTTTATTAAATGCTGCACAACCCATCTGTATCACTCCTCTATGTTTCTCGCTTCTTTCCGTCCGCGGTGTAATTCAATTTTCACTTTCGCTAACGAGAGACCGGTCATTTCTGCTATTTCTTTATAGGCGAATCCGTAGTAATCTCGTAGTAGTAGGACATTTCGTCTTTCGAGCGGAAGAGAAGATAAACTGTCTAACCAACTAGCAATCTCATGTTTTACGAAATAAGAGTGCTCTGTACTTGGTACGTTTGGTAAATGGAATTCTGTAATTGTCGTTGTTGTATATCTTTTTTCTTTTCGAAACCAATCGATAAAGGCGTTGTAGGCAATTGTAAATAACCACGGTCTAATTTCTTCGCCTTTGTAATAATCAATATGGACGAGCATTCGGTAAAATGTTTCTTGCATGAGATCTTCCGCGTAGTGGGAGTCCCCGGTTAGGGAGAGAAGATAGCGAAATAAATCTTGCATATGCTCGGAGTAAATGTCTTCTAATGATTGTTTATGTTTCACTACATTTCCCTCCCTTCATACATAACAACGAAATACATATAAAAAAGTTACATTTGTTTTTAAAATTATAGTAAAAAACGTCAAGAATTGGATAGGATTCTCTTTTATCATAATACATATAAGGCGGGTGAACAGAGATGGAAAGCTATGAAACACAAATTCAAAGGTCAATTGATTATATTGAGGAAGATGTAATGGAAAAACAGACGCTGCGTAATTTAGCACGTATTGCAGGTTTTTCTGAGTCGCATTTTCATCGTGTATTTCAGGCGTTAGTAGGTGATACAGTAATGGAGTATGTTCGAAAGAGGCGGTTAGCCCAGGCAGCTTATCAACTTTCTCATACGGATGAAAAAGTTATTGATATCGCGTTTGAGCATGGCTTTCAATCTCATGAAACGTTCACGAGAGCCTTTAAAAAATTATTTCAAATGACACCGAGTGAATATCGAAAACAAGAAATTGAAACACCGATGTATTACAGCGTGAATGTAAAGCAAAGAAAATTAAATCCGTATTTAGGGGGCATACAAATGGAATATCGTATTGTAAATAAACCAGAATTTTTAGTGGCGGGTTATGAACTGAAGACGACAAGTAAAGAAGGGAAAAACCATCAAGACATCCCAGCATTTTGGCAAGAATATTTACAGAAAGATCTTGGAACAACGATCCCGAATCGTAAAGATACGAGCCAATGGGTAGAGCTTGGATTATGTACTGATTTTAATTTAGAAACGGGCGACTTCACTTATATTATCGGAATGGAAGTTACAGGCTTTGAAAATGTACCAAATGAAGTTGCGAAGCGTACTTTCCCAGCAGCGACATATGCTGTATTTACAACGCCGAAAGTTCCTCATGAAGAAATGGTATCGTCTATTCACCAAACTTGGAATGCTGTATTCTCAGAATGGTTCCCGCATTCAGGGTACGAACATTGTGGCGTTAATGAATTTGAACTATACGATGAGCGTTGTCACGAAGATAAGAGTGAGTTCGCTCAAGTAGAGCTTTGGATACCGGTGAAGAAGAAGTAATAGATTGAGAGCGAGTCATTGAGAAATGGTTCGCTTTTTTATAAAGGGGGAATGGGACGATGTTTAAAAAACTAGAATGTGTATCTATACATACGACGGATATAGAAAAGTCCGTTTCTTTTTATAAAGAAATGGGAATGAAGCAAAACTGGGTTATAGAAAGAGAATTAGAAGAAGGGGTTATTTGGACGTTAATAGGATTGAAGTTTCCAGATGAGAAAAGTTCGGAGTTAGTAGTAAGCAATCATCCAGATATTAATTTTATGGAAGTCGAAGTATTAGTAGAAGATGTGCAACAAACGTATGAAAGTTTAAAAGATAATAAGGATGTAAAATGGATCCGCGAACCATTTCCAACAGAATCAGGACACGTTGCGGTAATGGAAGCACCTGATGAGAATGTGTTTGTGTTAGTAGGAAAATAGCTGAAATATGGAGTGACCTTTCATAGTGAGTTATGGAAGGTTATTTTTAATTTGTATAGCAGGGAAAGTAGGTAGTGTTGTCGGTTTTTGTCGGTAAGTCGATATATTTAGAAAATCGCCGGTATAATTTCATATACCGCTAAAATAACTCAGAAAGATGGTCTACATAATTTCATTTATCACTGAACTCTCCCAGAATAGAAAAAAAGAAAAGACGCTACACAGCGCCCTTCCTACGAATGAAACGGGAACACAAGTATAATCGTCGTTCCTTTTCCTAGTTCGCTATCGATAGAAATCGTTCCGTTATGAGCATGAACAAGTTGTTTCGTAATAGCGAGGCCAAGTCCAGTTCCGATGTTGCTTTCTTCTGTATTTGTTCCTCTGTAATATCGCTCAAAGAGAAGTTCTTTCGTTTTGTCATCCATTCCTTTTCCGTTATCTGAAATAGAGAGTGTAAATGAAGTAGCGTTTTGGGAAAGTTTTACGCTGACATTTGTCGTTTCATTATTATGTTTTACAGCGTTTACGAGTAAATTTTCGATAATACGCTGGAACCATTTTTCTTCAATGAAATATTGAATGTTGTTTGAGCTTGGTACGAATTCAATATTTTGATTTTGAAGTGTCGGATTATTAATGAATTGTAATAATACTTTTTGAACGAATTGATTCATTTCAATGTTTACGTGCTGCGCAGGAAGACTGTTATTTTTTAATTGATACGTTAAGCTTAAGTCATCAATTAATGTCGTCATATATTGAGATTTCTCTTTCATAACGCTGCCGAATTGTTGAATGTCACGATCAGTCCAGTTGTACTGCTGTGATTCTAGTAATAATGCGTAGCCATATATAGAGCTAAGTGGCGTTTTTAAATCATGTGTGAGACCGGTAATCCATTCTTCACGTGTTTGCTGCAATACTTGCCTCATTGCATCATTTTTTTTAAGTGTAATAGAAAGATGCTCTAGTGAATTTGTAACATCACTAAATAAGCGGAATGACCATTTTTCTTTACCGGATCGCCGGAACCTGACAGGTTTCCCTTTTTTACTAACAGGTTCTTCGTACTTTCCACCAGCTATATTTTTAAGCCAGCGCATCGCATGCAATAACGGTTTTCCAAATTTATTACCGTACCAAATAGAAAGAATGACTAAATAAACAAATACGATAAGCAGGATTAATCCGCATCCGATTAGAAACTTTTTAGCAAATATATCTTCTATTTCATCATCTGGGTAGTAGTGCTCATTTTTGGCAGTTACAACGAGAAGATGATTGCTATTTGTGTCGTAAAAGCTAGACGTGTTTTCTTTATGATTCCACGGTTCTTTTGCGTTAAGAGCAGCCTGTATGGCAGAAAACGTTTTTTTCTTTCCATTTGGATAGGAGAATACTTCTTCGCCGCCACTATTAAAGATTTGAAGCGTTGCTTTTTCTTTAGAAAGTAACTGTTTTTCTTCTTCTGTTAATGTGAATGTATCCGTAGATACAGAAGGGTGCTCTTTCTGGATTGATTTCAGTAATTCATTACTTTTTAACATACCGCCGTAAATAACAAGTACGTTTTTTTCTTCTAATTCAATTTCCCAATATGTAAATGTATAAGGGCTTTCTATGTGATTCTGTATATATGAGAATAAAGATGTTTTCGTATAAGATGTCGGTACGTCATTTGGTGTATTAAAGTGATAGAGAACTTTTCCGTTTTCCTCTACAACTTGAATCCAATCATTTTTTTCTTTAATTAAGTCTTTTACTTCAGTTTTTAACGAAATGTCGCCATCTTCTGAAGAGATATATCTTGAAATCATAAAAGTATCAGAATCTGGAATGTTCGGTTCGTATGAAGTACTCGTAACAAGAAAAATTAAATAAGTGAAAGCAGCTACTACAGCAATCAGTAATGTAACTAAAACAAATACGTGTTGCAGAATAAACTGGATAATAAGTCGTTTATTAAAGTTCATATCGTCACCCTACTTTGTAATGAACTTATAGCCAAGTCCGCGAACAGTTTTTATATATTCTGGTTTACTTGGATCTTGTTCAATTTTTTCACGTAGTTTTCGAATGTGGACCATAACGGTATTGTCATCGCCATTGTAGGCAGGTGCTCCCCAAACTTTTTCGTATATTTCTTCTTTCGAAAATACGTAGTTCGGATTCTCGCAAAAGAAGAGTAATAGCTGAAATAGCTGGGCGGAACATTCGACAACATGTCCACCTACTGTAAGTTCTGCGGAATATCGATCAATTTCAAATCTGCCAAACGAACTGGAGTGTGCTTTTTGTTCATTTGGTACTGCTTGTTTCATATGTCTTCGGAGTTGTGCTTTCATACGAGCTACTACTTCAAGTGGATTAAATGGCTTCGTAATATAATCATCTGCACCGTGTGAAAATCCAGATATTTTATCTAAATCAGATGTTTTAGCTGTGAGGAAGAAGATAGGGCAATCTGTTTTTTGGCGAATGATTGGACAAATATCAAAACCAGATTGTCCAGGAAGCATGACGTCTAAAATAATTAAATCGTAATTGTTTTGCTGAGTGAGAGATAAAGCTATTTCAGCGGATGTTGCAGTTGTAATATGAGAAAAACCTTCTTTTTCAAGAATGGTAGTTAGTAATTGTAAAATTGCTGTTTCATCATCAACGAGTAAAATATTTGCTTCATACATAAAAATCCCTCCTAATTTCCTCGAATATCATATCATCTTTCTGTAACTTATGGAATTTTTAAGGAAATTTTAAGGTTTTCTTTCTCAAAAAATTAAGAATCAAATGATATGATAAAAGGAACATAGGGGGGAGATGAGTGTGAATCCGTTTCAAACGATGCGAGCTAGATATTTTTTAATTGTATTTGCACTATTAACTTTAGTTGCAAGAGTCAGTAATGAATTGATAGAAAATACATTTCATATGCAAAATTCTACTTTTATAAATATTCTTATATTCTATATCCTTCCGATTACGTGGATTTTTTTTGAGTATAGAAAACACCGTGTTTCCTTTTCATTATTTATTAGTAAAAAGGAAACATTTAACCTGGTGCAAGTTTTATACATTGCACTTATGTTAGGCGTATTTAGTTACGGATATCTTATTTTGTACATGTATAGCTTTGCTTGGATTACACCGGAATTTATTATGAACGCGTTACGTGAACCGATTATAGATAGCACAGGGGGATTTGTATATCAGTTTATTATGGTCGTATTCATCGCACCAATTATTGGTGAATTTGTTTTTCGGGGATTTTTACTGCAACGCTTTGCAGCAAAATGGGGAACGAGTATAGCGATCGTTGTAGTAGCGATGTTGTTTGCGTTGCTACATGTTGATTTCTTAGGCGCAGTAGTATTTAGTGTTGTACTATCAATCGTATATATTCGTACAAATAGTTTACTCATGCCAATTGCTATTCACATGTTAAACAATGCATTTGTAATCGGTGCTTCTTTTCTAATAAATAAAGAAGAGATAATGAGTTTTGCGGATTTCTCAAATTATACGACGTTCTTTCCAGGGCTTATTATTTTTATAACAGGATTAAACTTAGTACTCATCTTTTTATTTGTTAACCGCAAGTATTGGAGTAAAGAAATGCCAGCTATATATGTAGAGCAGGAAAAGAGTTTTTCAGACGTAGTGGAGAGTAAATGAGATGAAGAAGACGATTGAAAAAATATTGAAAGACATTATAGATGCTACGTCTATTACAGATATGTGTGATAAAAGCGTTTGTCATTGGGTGCAACCTGTAGTAGATACGATTGTGTTTCCAGAGTATTACTTATTTTCTAGTACTCATTTAAAAGAAAATATTATTTCTCTTCTTATTGTGTTAGGGGTTTTATTAATATTTGGTCTAATTGTAGAAGAAATGATGAAGCGCATCTTCAGAAGAAATGAAGAGAAGTATATGTGGGTTCATAAAATATTCGAGAAAGTAATAGTGGCTTTCCTTTTGTTTTATAGTATGAAAACAATCATTTACTTTATAGCTTTGAAACATCATTAATTCGAAATTTGAAAGGGATGTATAAAATTATATGAATGAAACAATATCATCACATAAGTTTTTTTATTTGATTTTGCTTAGTATAGTGCTGATAACGACAGTCAATGTTATTCTTCGCTGGGAGGAAGCTTATTTCTTTATGTATTTAGCACTCCATTTGTTAGGGATATTATGTATAAGCGGCGGAATAGTTGCTGAAAAAAAGAGTGAAGAAAGCGTTAATTATATGTGTGTGACCGGTCTTATTTTACTTTTAGCTGTACAAGGTATTATGAAATATAGTTCTTTTTCTTTACAAGATTTTAGTTTATTAGTGGATGTACTTCCTTAAGGGGGCACGTTATGTTATCTAAGAAGCAAATAGGATACGTACTAGTTTTAATTGGATTTTTTACGCTTATTGTAACGACTTTATTTTTTCAAGACTATGAATATATACGCTATATAAAAGGCGCTGGTTTAATATGTTGGGTTGTAAGTACGTTTCTTATCCCAGAGTATGAACCGAAGAAAGTGTCTAAAGATAGGTAAAACTCTTCTTTTTGTAGAAGAGTTTTTTTATATAAATAGAAGATTCTCGAGCAATTCGCGTAATAAGCTTGTTCTAATTTAGCATGTACGAACTTACAATAATAATAGACAGGCAGCATAGAGGAGGGAATAGCGTGAGGAAGGTTATTGGGTGGTCGCTTTTTTTGTACGTTGGGTTTGCGTTGCTTATATATTGGTATTTATTTGGATGGAATCATGAACTGATTCCGGAAATGTATAAAGGAACAAAGGCAGATCCAGAAACATTTATGAATGCAAGAGAGCTTACGCTAAGCCAAGATTATTCGCGCGTGAAAAACTTGCTGTACTTTTTAGCGACGCCTCTTGAATGGATTATTTTATTATTTATACTTGTGCTCGGTGTTTCAAGAAAGTTTGAGAAATGGTCGAAGGAAACGACGAAAATAAGTGTCCTGCAAGTTGCGATTTATTTCTTTTATTTATCATTACTCACAACAGTTCTTGCCCTGCCGATGCAATGGATTAGCCGAAAAGTGTCCGTTGATTACGGCATTTCAACGCAAAGTACACAAAGCTGGATAAAGGATCATGTTATCGGTTTTTGGGAGAGTTATGCGACGATGTTAATCGTAGTTACCGTTCTATTATGGCTCATCCGTAAATTCCCGAAGAGATGGTGGCTAGCAGGGTGGGCGCTCTCTGTACCATTTACAATCTTTTTAACATTTATACAGCCTGTCGTTATTGATCCACTGTATAACGACTTTTCGACGCTAAAAAATAAAGAATTAGAAACGAAAATCTTAGCGATAGCAGACAAAGCTGACATTCCTGCTAAACACGTGTATGAAGTAAATATGTCAGAAAAAACGAATGCGTTAAATGCATATGTAACAGGAATTGGTCCTAACGCCCGTATTGTAATGTGGGATACAACGCTTAAGCAATTAAAAGATAAAGAGATTTTATTTATAATGGCCCATGAAATGGGGCATTATGTTATGAAACATATATATTGGGGCGTTGCGAGTTACGTGCTGCTATCGTTTATAGGGATGTATCTCATTAGCCGTATTATAAATATGTGTATTCGAAAATGGGGAGATACGCTGCAAATGTCAAAAGTAGCATGTTTCTCAATTTTACCTTTATTTTTCTTAATTTCTTCTGTACTCTCTTTTGCATCACAGCCAGCAACAAACTATGTTTCTCGTATAGAAGAACGAGCGGCAGATCAATATGCTTTAGATATGACGAAGGACGGAAAATCTGGTGTAAAAACGTTTCAATATTTATCAAAAACGAGTTTAAGCCAAGTAAATCCGCCTGCATTAGTGAAGTTTTTCTTATACACACATCCACCAATTTTCGAAAGAATTCATACGTTTGAGCAATATGAAAAAGAAAAGAAGCAGTAGTGTACTGCTTCTTTTTTATGCGTCATTCGAAGTTTGGAAAATTATAGTGTGTAATATATAGAATATTCAGTGAAATTTTCAGGAGGTTAATATTTTTTCATTCAAAATCAATGCCGGCTATAAAAATAATCCTTTCGATTTCTATTTTCGGATCAATTGGATTTTGTTCTGTTCAAACAGGTTTACCGTCTTTTGAATTAGTATTTGTTCGTTGCATTTGTGCGACTATATTTTTAGCATTATGTTGGCTCGTAACAGGACAGTATAAAAGTGAGAAATGGAATAAAAAAGAAGTAATGCAAATATTAGCATACGGTGTATTTCTTGTTTTTAACTGGGTATTTTTATTTAAAGCGTTTGAAGTGATGTCGATTACAATTACGATTTCAGTGTACCACCTTGCACCCATTATCGTATTAATGATTGGTAGTATTGATTTAAAGAGAGACTTACAGTATTTGCGGTTATGTCCATTGTCATTTGTTTTATCGGTACCGTTTTAGTAGCTGGAGTAGATGGAAGTCTATCGCTCGAAAAACGGAGGAAGAAAAAATAACGATAAAAGAAAAATATTCGTAATTTTAAATTATTTGACTTGCGCTCTATTGATAATTCCCTAATTTTTTGTACAATATTATTTGCAGGAAAATAAAGGGAAAAGAGGGTGAGAGAGATGAAAAAGCTAGTAAAGATAATGACATCATTAACTTTAATGGGAGGAATATTTGTAAGTGCAAATGGTGTGTCTGCAAATACAGATGTTATCCAAAAATCTGGTTCGATGATAGAGTTTGATGATGTAACAACAGATCATTGGGCGTGTGATGATATTAAATATTTAGTATATCATCGAATTATGTTTGGATATGGAAATGGTAAGTTTGGTGTAGAAGATCATATAACACGTGAACAAGCGGCGGCAGTATTATACCGCGCACTTCATGTAAAAGGAACTGCGGATATTGGGAATCCATATGGAGATATTAGTGTGAAATCAACCATGTTCCCTTACGAAATTTTACGCTTAACACAGCTTGGTATTTTTAAAGGAGACGAAAATGGAAATTTCCGTCCGAAAGCAACACTGACTCGTGCAGAGTTATCACAAATTTTAACAAAAGCATATGAGTTGAAAACAAAGAGTCCACATACATTTACAGACATACCAGAAAACCATTGGGCAAGAGATGCAATTAGCGCATTACAGTCTAATAAAGTTGTGGTTGGAACGGGAGATGGCAAGTTCGAGCCTGAAATGCTCGTAACACGCGGGCAATTCGCGAAATTTTTAAAACGATCGATTGATAATTCTCCAGGGAAAATGGAATAGATAAAGAGAAAGCTCATAGTGTGTAGAAGAGGTATCTTCCGCTCATTATGAGCTTTTATTAATAGAGAGGTTAATATTGTCGTATGTTGTAGTTAAGTTGATATAATTGCATTTTTTGTCTAGATGATGAACTTTTAAAATGTGAAGGATTTCTTTTAAAAAAAGTAGAATATTTATATTATAGAAACACCTTTACATGAATACAGGAAAGAAAATGGATTTGCGTACAATTTGGTATAAAAGTTGAAATTGAGAGCGAATTGGCTCTCCTTTAGTAGTGATTTTCACAATAATAGATTTTTTAAATGTAATATATTGCATAATGGGTGCGAAGGCAACATATGTAATATTGGAAAGGATTTCAGTCTATTATTTTCCGTTTTTTCAAATGGAGATAAAGGGGAGAGGGCAATGAAGAAGAACATGTTACGTATAATGGCAACGGTGACTATTATGGGCGGCTTGTTTGTAAGTACAAATGTACCAAACGTAAAAGCAGAAGAATATCCAGAAATGATTGTGTTTGATGATGTTCCAGTAAATTACTGGGCATATGACGATATAATGGACGTAGTATACAATAAAGTAATGTTAGGCTATGGAAATGGTAAGTTTGGTGTAGGAGATAATGTAACACGAGAACAAGTAGCAGCAGTACTTTATCGTACATTGAATTTGAAAAAAGAAGGACCTTTAAAAAATCCATACAAAGATATTTCTGAGAGAGCAACAATGTTTTTAGATGAAATTTTAGTATTAACAGAGCATGGTATTTTTAAAGGTGATGAAAAAGGAAACTTTAGACCAACTGCACCAGTAACACGCGCAGAAATGGCACAAATTCTTACGAATGCATTTACATTTGAGGTGAAGAAGAACCATACATTTAAAGATGTACCAAATAATCATTGGGCAAAAAATGCGATTAGTGCACTACAGTCTAATCATGTCATAGTAGGAACAGGAAATGGGAAATTTGAACCGAATAAAGTTGTAACACGTGAGCAATATGCAACGTTTTTAAATAAAGCTATTATTAATTTTAATTTAAAAGATGAGAATTATTAAAGTTGAAATATAAAAATTGTTTAATTTAATAATAGGTTATAAATAATATTGTGATATAAGGAATAAAGAGAGGGAATGTGATTTTTCACATTCCCTCTTTTTTATTTTTAGTCTATATTATGTTTTTTTATACTTATATATAAGTAGATTGATTATCGGAAATAACCGGATTTTTACGGGTGGTAGATCTTCAAAAAAACTCGCGTATTATCAAGTTTTTTTGTGAGGATTTTATCGCCCTAAATTAGCAAGAGAAAGAAAAGTAAGCGTGAAAAGTGTTTGGTTATATACCTATTTTATGCGAAAGAAAATATGCTGTATCACCTTGATTATCAATGAAGTGTAAAGGGAAGTAAGTGAAATATGATTCACAATTTGGACAAGAATTATATGAATAAATGTATTGTTACTCTTTTGCTAATTCTTTATATTAGAAAAAAATAAGCTTTGATTAGGGAGAGAGTACTTTGAAGAAAAAAGTTTTAAAAGTAGCAACAGCTTTAACAATTATGGGTGGAGTAGCATTTAGTGCTGAAGGTACAGTAAATGCTGCAGTAGCTCCGAAGCCACAACAAACAAGCCAGGCGATCTTTAAAGATGTACCAGCAGGACATTGGTCTTATGAAGCAATTCAAATTTTAGCAGAACAAGAAATTATGCTTGGTTATGGAAATGGTGTGTTCGGTTTTGGAAATAACGTAACTCGTGAACAAGTAGCTGCTTTAATTTATCGTGCACTTGATCTTGATGAAGAATTTGGCGAAGATGAGGTATTAGAGAGTCCGTATAATGATATTGTTGATGATAACTCAACGATGTTTCCTTTTGAAGTGTTAGCAGTAACAGAATTAGGTATCTTTACAGGTGACGAGAAAGGAAACTTCAGACCAAAAGCTACGTTAACACGTGCAGAAATGGCGCAAGTTCTTACGAAAGCATTTGGATTACAAGTACAAGGAACAGCAAAATTTAAAGATGTACCAAAGGGACATTGGGCAGAAAATGCGATTAATGCAGTAGGTTCAAATGGTATTTCAGTAGGAGATGGGAAGGGTAACTTCGCTCCGGATATGAAAGTAACACGTGAACAATATGCGCAGTTCTTATTTAAATCAATGTTTGAATAAATAATAAAAAAGAAGCCGGTGTTATACAACACCGGCTTCTTTTTTTTATGTGTAATACGGGTGGAAGAATACAGTTTTGTAAAAAAAGCAATAAAATTTTCAAAAAAAACTTCCTTTTCTGAAGATTTGTTATATAATATAAAACATAAAATCAAATCTGTTATAAAACAGTTTAAGAAGGGGATGCTAATATGTCGACGCAAACTTCACGGGTAACATTGCCCGGAGAAATGTTACCAGCGTACAACGAAATATTGACACCTGAGGCGCTTAGTTTTTTAAAGGAACTACATGAAAATTTTAATAAGCGCCGCATAGAACTTTTACAAAAGCGTGCGGAGAAACAAAAGAGAATTGATGCAGGAGAGTTTCCAAAGTTTTTAGAAGAAACGAAGCACATACGTGAAGCGGATTGGACAATTGCCAAGTTGCCAAAAGATTTAGAGGATCGCCGCGTAGAGATTACTGGGCCAGTAGATAGAAAGATGGTTATTAATGCTTTAAATTCAGGAGCGCATCTTTTTATGGCAGACTTTGAAGATTCGAATTCACCAACTTGGGAGAATGCAATTGAAGGACAAATAAACTTACGAGATGCTGTGCAGGGAACGATTTCACATAAAAATGAAAACGGAAAAGAGTATCGTTTAAATAGTAAAACAGCAGTATTAATTGTGCGTCCAAGAGGATGGCATTTAGAAGAAAAACATATGCAAGTTGATGGGAAGAATATGTCTGGTAGCTTAGTAGATTTCGGACTTTATTTTTTCCATAATGCGAAAGCTCTTTTAGCAAAAGGAAGCGGTCCATACTTTTACTTACCGAAAATGGAAAGTCATTTAGAAGCAAGGTTATGGAATGATGTTTTCTTATTTGCTCAAAAATATATCGGTATTCCAAACGGAACAATCAAAGCAACGGTACTACTGGAAACGATTCACGCTTCGTTTGAAATGGATGAAATTTTGTATGAGCTTAAAGATCATTCTGCTGGGTTAAATTGCGGAAGATGGGATTATATTTTTAGCTTTCTAAAGAGTTTCCGTAATCATAATAAATTTTTACTTCCAGATAGAGCGCAAGTCACGATGACGGCGCCGTTTATGCGCGCGTATTCTTTGAAAGTTATTCAAACGTGTCACCGCCGTAATGCACCAGCTATTGGAGGAATGGCAGCGCAAATTCCGATTAAAAACAATCCAGAAGCGAATGAAGCAGCTTTTGAAAAAGTGCGTGCAGATAAGGAGCGCGAAGCTTTAGACGGCCATGACGGGACTTGGGTTGCCCACCCGGGACTTGTACCAGTCGCGATGGAAGTATTTAATCACATTATGAAAACACCGAATCAAATTTTTAGAAAGCGTGAAGAAATACATGTTACAGAAAAGGATTTATTAGAAGTACCAGTGGGAACGATTACAGAAGAGGGACTTCGCCTAAATATTAGCGTAGCCATTCAATATATCGCATCTTGGTTAAGTGGACGGGGAGCAGCACCAATTTATAACTTAATGGAAGATGCTGCAACAGCGGAAATTTCTAGAGCACAAGTATGGCAATGGATTCGCCATGAAGGTGGAAAGCTAAACGACGGTCGTAATATTACGCTTGAACTGATGGAAGAGCTAAAGGAAGAAGAGCTAGCAAAAATAGAAAGAGAGATTGGTAAAGAAGCCTTTAAGAAAGGGAGATTCCAAGAGGCGACAACGTTGTTTACAAATCTCGTTCGGAATGATGAATTCGTACCATTTTTAACATTACCAGGTTATGAAATTTTATAAAAATTGAAAAGGGGATGGAACAAATGAAAAACGAAAGAATCGAGAAATTACAAGAGAGCTGGGAATTAGATACGCGTTGGAAAGGGATCACACGTCCATATTCGGCAGAAGATGTAATTCGCCTGCGCGGATCTATTGATATTGAACATACATTAGCGCGCCGCGGTGCTGAAAAGCTTTGGTCATCGCTTCATACGGAGGATTACATTAACGCACTTGGGGCATTAACAGGGAACCAAGCGATGCAGCAAGTGAAAGCTGGGCTAAAAGCAATTTATTTAAGTGGATGGCAAGTAGCGGCGGATGCGAACCTTTCTGGACATATGTATCCAGACCAAAGTTTATATCCAGCGAACAGCGTACCTGCTGTAGTAAAACGAATTAATCAAACGCTGCAACGTGCGGATCAAATTCAGCATATGGAAGGAAGCGAAGATACAGATTATTTCGTACCGATTGTAGCAGATGCAGAAGCTGGATTTGGCGGCCAATTAAACGTATTTGAACTGATGAAAGGTATGATTGAAGCAGGTGCATCAGGTGTGCACTTTGAAGATCAATTATCATCAGAGAAAAAATGCGGCCATTTAGGAGGAAAAGTATTACTGCCGACGCAAACAGCGGTACGTAATTTAATTTCGGCACGCCTTGCGGCAGATGTAATGGGAGTGCCGACCATTATTGTTGCAAGAACAGATGCGGATGCAGCAGATTTAATTACGAGCGATATTGATCCGGTTGATAAAGCATTTATTACAGGAGAAAGAACTCTAGAAGGATTTTACCGTACGAAAGCAGGTCTTGATCAAGCGATTGCACGTGGTTTAGCATACGCTCCTTATGCAGATCTCGTTTGGTGCGAAACATCTGAACCGAATTTAGAAGATGCAAAACGATTTGCGGATGCAATTCATAAAGAGCATCCAGGGAAATTACTTGCATATAACTGTTCACCTTCATTCAACTGGAAACAAAAACTAGATGAGAAAACAATTGCGAGCTTCCAAAAAGAAATCGCATCTTACGGTTATAAGTTCCAGTTCGTAACACTAGCTGGATTCCACTCATTAAACTACGGTATGTTTGAATTAGCACGTGGCTATAAAGAGCGCGGCATGGCAGCGTACTCTGAACTACAACAAGCAGAATTCGCAGCAGAAAAACACGGCTACTCCGCAACACGTCACCAACGCGAAGTAGGAACAGGTTACTTTGATGAAGTAGCACAAGTTATTACAGGCGGTACTTCATCAACGACAGCGCTAAAAGGATCTACGGAAGAAGCGCAGTTTACGAAATAAAAGGAAGGGGCACCTTTTTGAAGGGTGCCCCTTATTATTTTCTAAACGATTCGAGAGTAAATGAAAATATATCGACGATTCGACCAAGGATATCGACTTACCGATAAAAAGGACAATATGATTAAATCCACTCAGCTCCATGATCACGAATAAACGCCATATCTTTTTCATAATGCTCTAAATGTCCTTCATCAATCATTCTTTGGAAATTCATATCGCCTTCTTGTGCTTTTTTTTTCATATATGTACATAAAGCTTCTAATCGTAGTAAAACCATTCCTAAGTAATCTTCGTCCATACTTTTACCGTAGGACTGGACAAATAATTTCACTCTTTCTTTCATATGGCCAGCATGTTGCGATGAGTCATAATGAACTGCCTCACCGGATTCTGTATAATACGTTCTACTTAAAGGCACACAAGTATAAAGCGTATAAGCGATATCCCAAATTCTTGGACCAGGAGCAGCGACATCGAAATCAATAATGCCTACTGGTTGTTCTTGATTAAAAATAATGTTATATATAGCAAAATCATTGTGGCATACAACCTCAATGTCATTTGGAGTACAATCCATCGGTTGCCATTCATCTGATAAGGGAAAATCACTTACCGCATCATGATAAAGGCGGAGCATCTTTGCTATGTCTTTTAAAACAGCATTAGACCGCATATATTCTTTTAACGGATAATTCCCAGCTTCTCCTTCAATAAAGGATAAAATTTCTCTATCTTTTTCATCTACACCTAAAAACTTTGGAGCATAATGAAACCCTTTGTTTTCTAGGTGTTGTAACAATGTATGAATTTTTGCGCTACCTGGCTTTAATTCTCGCAGAACAGTATTTTCAGAACGATACACATTTGATATATTTCCCCCTGTAAGCTTTTCTTCGTTGGCGTAGTTTGACATATAATCCCCTCCAATATAATTATATTGTAACACTTCAGAATAAGGGATGTAATCGTATTCAAATGGTGTGTGTACTCATTTTAAAGTGAAATCCGCACATACTAAAATCAATTATTTACGAATGTACAATCCAGCTGATTTGTCAGTTATTTTCAAAAAAGATTGTACATTTTATTTTAATGTGCTATGATAGTCCCAGTTGAATAGTTAAATTAAGCAATCCATATGTTATCAAGTGCTGAAAACGAACGAGAAAAAGTATGTGAGAATTAGTTTATGTTTCGTATTTGATAATGTGTGGATTCTTTTTTTAGACAGGAAGACTAAAAATTTAAAAATTTGTATTTTCTTAGGAGGAAATAATCATGGCAGTAACAGGACAAGTAAAATGGTTTAACAACGAAAAAGGCTTCGGTTTCATCGAAGTTCCAGGCGAAAACGATGTATTCGTACATTTCTCTGCAATCGAAACTGAAGGTTTCAAATCTTTAGAAGAAGGTCAAAAAGTTAGCTTCGAAATCGAAGAAGGTAACCGTGGACCTCAAGCTAAAAACGTAATCAAACTATAATTTTATAGTTTATTATGGAAAAAAGGGATGGCTGCTGCCATCCTTTTTTTTTGTTGTGGAGAAAGTCTTTTCATCTTAAAATTCGGCGGGAGATCAACTGCTTGTTACCGCTCAATTATTGAGGGTTGGATAAAGTTTTACTTTATAAACGAGAAAGTAAAACTTTATTTGTTCTTAATTTTTTCTTTGCAATTCATTTTTTATTTGTTGTTCTGTCTACATCTGAAATGGGTAAATCTGCGCCATATAGGCTTTGATTAATATCTTTTTTGTTAGAATTTTGTTCGTCTTGAGATGATGTTTCTAACATTTGTTCTTGCTCTTTACTAGGGGTATTCAGAGCATCTGATGGGGCGCTATTAATATGTTGGCTTAATAGACTTTTTTTCTCCATATTATAAAGCTCCTTTTTGGAATTACATAAAAAACTAATGTAATCATAAATAATCACTTACATATTTTGTGTTTTGAAATGGAATTCTATACAAAACTTATATTGTAGATTTAACGAATTAAAAAGTTGCTAGTGATGTATAAAGTTGAAGTTCTTAATGGAAATTAAAAACGGGTAACATGTACAAGTACTTTTAAAGAAGTGGATAATATTCTTATCATTTTTTAATATGTAATAATATAAAAAATAAAGGGGATACAGAGACACTCGGAAGAAAATACGAAGAATTGTAAAGGCTTTCCAAAATGGAAGGCCTTTTACTCTTCTTTTTCAATTTTTTTCTTCGCGCGTTTCTTACATTCAGGGCATTTCGATTTTCGAAAAGGCTTTACGAAGAATAGTAGAATGAAAAATAGTCCGAATATAATGCTGGATGAGTTTTTCACGATTACAATGCTGCTATTTTTCATTTGAATTGTTGGTTGCATTTCTTTTTCTTCCATAGTGGACCTCCATATATTGGATTTATCTTTTAATTATAGCAAAGTTAATTGCCGTAATGATGCGAAATGAGGAAGCAGTTGTAAATATTTATAGGTAGTATAAATGCATTTTGTATCGACTTTATTATTACGAAATCACTATATAATTATTTTATAATTTAAAGGATGTTTGATAAATGATAAAGTATTGTAAAAAAGCGGAATTTGTAAACCATTTCCTTTTCATAGATGCTAAAATTATATATGCAGCTGCTAATATAAATGGAAAAAAGGAGACAGTAGAATATGGAAAGTAAAGTAGAACGTTATGTCGAAAACTATGTGGTAAATAAAAATACAATGGCCTTACTTCCTGTTATTCTAAGTGAGAAGAAAATTGTTACACGAGTTGTTGAGAGGGAAGATTCCTTTTTCGTATTTCAAAAGCCTCTAGATATTATAGAAAGAAGTTGCCGCAAGCATGGTTCTAGTTTCTTAGGCAGAAAAGAAGGAACGAAAGAGTTAACTCATATTACACATAAAGCACCGATTGCGATTAGTCCGACAGATCAACTTTATTTTTTTCCCACTTATTCATACTCTAGAAAAGAGTGCGCTTGGTTGTCTCATTTTTATATTGAAAGTAATAAAGAGTCAAAGGACGGAAATGTTATTGTTAGATTTATAAATGGCTTTGCTGTGAAATTAGAAATATCAAAAAGTAGTTTTGAAAATCAACTAAATCGTACGGCAAAATTGCGTACTGAATATGAAGATCGTAGAAAAAAGCAGGGGAGCCCCTGTTTTAAAGAGATTGATAAAACTGAAGAATCTAGACTGAAACCAGCATATGAGAAAGTGTATTTCGTTAAGGAAGGTGAAGTGTGAGAGGATGGGGGAACCCCCATCCTTTTATTTGTCAGTTTTTGTCGGTAAGTCGATATATTCGAGAAATTGCCGATAAAAATCGAGTTGTGGTTGATATATTTGAAAAATCGCTGATAAAAAGTGAGTTACGGTCGATATAATTTCAGTTACCAAGGAATTTGTCACCAAAACAAAAGGACCGCTTCCAAAATCGCGACACGTCCTGTCGAATATTGATAGATTATCATAGCATAATAATGAAGGAATTCTAATGAAAGATATGGAAACTTAATAATTACATCTCCATATGTCGTATCTACCATTTCCTCTTTCATATAAGCGATGATACAGTAGAGGTAGTACATAGAGTAAAGGGGTAAAGTGTAGAATGGATTTTCAGACAATCAAAGAGTATTTTTCACCAGAAAATATGGATCATATTGTTGAAAGTTATAAAGCGTTCGGACCACTTCTTGGTATTGGTTTACCGATGATAGAAGCGTTGATTCCGGCATTGCCACTCATCGTATTTGTACTGGCGAATGCTGTTGCATTTGGATTTTGGCTCGGTTTTCTTTATTCTTGGCTTGGATCAGTAATGGGTGCTTTACTTGTCTTTTTCATTATCCGCCATTTTGGCCGAAGTCGTTTCTTTTCTTTTGTAAATAAGCATGAGAGAGTAAGAAAAGCAATGGGATGGATTGAAAGGAAAGGGTTCGCGCCGATTTTTGTTATATTTTGTTTTCCGTTTACACCGTCTGCGCTTATAAATGTTGTTGCTGGTTTATCTCGCATTAGTGTAAAACAGTTTGGCCTTGCGCTCGCGTTCGGAAAACTTGTGATGATTTTTATTTTAACGTATATCGGCCATGATTTAATGTCATTTATTCATAATCCGGTGAAATCAGTCATTGTAGCAATTGGTATTTTTATTTTATGGTATGTTGGTAAAAAAATCGAAGTAAAGTTAGAACTACAGTAAGAATAGTCTTCTTTATAATTGTAGGCTTCATTATTAAAGGATAAGGGGAGAAGCGGATGAAGAAAACTTTGAAAAAAGAAGGCATAGAGTGGATACGAACAATTTTAATTGGTGTATTATTAGCTGTATTTTTTCGAACGTTTTTCTTTTCAACGTACGTTGTAGAGGGGAAGTCAATGATGCCGACATTGCAAGATGGCAATATGCTCGTTGTAAATAAGGTGAGTTATCAAGTGGGGGACTTGAACAGGTTTGATGTTGTTGTGTTTCATGCCAATAAAAAAGAGGACTATGTAAAACGAATTATCGGTTTACCCGGGGATCAAATTGAATATAAGCATGATAAACTGTATATAAACGGACAATTCGTGGATGAACCTTATTTAGAGACGTATAAGAAAGAGATAAATGGACGACAACTAACAGGTGATTTTAAACTAGAAGAGTTGACGAAAGAAAAGTCGGTGCCACCTGGATATATTTTTGTAGTAGGCGATAACCGTCTCGGAAGCTGGGATAGTAGACACTTTGGATTTGTAAAAGCTGATACAGTTGTCGGTAAAGTTGATTTACGATATTGGCCAATTAAAGAGGTGCAAACGAATTTTTCAAAAGGTTGATATAATAGGTAGAAGTATAGTAAAAGACAAACTACTCCGTTTGTCTTTTTTCGTGTCCTATAATACAATTATAGTAGCAAACTAACGTTCGTTATGTAAGTGAAAGGTGGGGTTACATGTCACTTCGATTTGTGATTGGTAGAGCGGGAAGTGGAAAAAGTACACTTTGTTTACACGAAGTGCAAGAAGAGTTAAAGCAGCGCCCAAGAGGGGAAACAATATTATATCTTGTGCCAGAACAGATGACATTCCAAACGCAGCAGGCGTTAATTGGTAGTGAGGATGTTAGAGGTTCTATTCGGGCACAAGTTTTTAGTTTTTCACGGTTAGCGTGGAAGGTGCTGCAAGAAGTTGGCGGAGCGAGTCGTCTTCACATTGATGAAGCGGGCGTACATATGCTACTTCGTAAAATTGTAGAGTCTCGTAAAGATGGATTATCAGTGTTCCAAAAAGCAGCGGAGCAAAACGGTTTCTTTGAACATCTTGGTAGTATGATTGCGGAGTTTAAACGTTATAACGTGACGCCATCTAACGTATATGAAATGTGGCAACAATTGGATGCACATAGTAGCAGTGCCGAACAAAAGCTATTAGCGAATAAAGTGTATGATCTACAACTATTATATGATGATTTTGAACGTGCTTTAATCGGAAAATATTTAGATTCAGAAGACTACCTGCAATTACTAGTGGAAAAGCTTCCGCAATCTGAATATGTAAATGGGGCTGAAATTTATATAGATGGATTTCATTCTTTCTCACCGCAAGAGCTAGAAATTGTAAGACAGCTTATGATTTGCGGAGCGAGAGTTACGATTACGTTAACGATAGATGAAAAAACCTTAGCGCAGCCAGTAAATGAACTAGATTTATTTTATGAAACGACATTAACGTATGAAAAAATAAAACAAGTAGCACGTGAAGAGAAGATAGAAATTGAAAAAACGATTCCACTTATGGAACAACCACGTTTTCATTCGCAAGCATTAGCGCATTTAGAAACGCATTATGAAGCGCGTCCGAATGAAAAGTTTCACGGGGAAGCGAGTGTAACGATTCATACAGCAGCGAATTTACGAGCTGAAGTAGAGGGTGTTGCCCGTGAAATTCGTAGACTTGTGGCGGATGAAGACTACCGTTACCGAGATATTGCGGTTCTTCTTCGTAATGGAGAAAGTTATTACGATGTGATGCGAACGTTATTTACAGATTATAATATTCCGCACTTCATCGATGAAAAACGCCCGATGTCACATCATCCGCTAGTAGAATGTATTCGTTCTGCACTAGAGATTATTAGCGGGAATTGGCGTTATGATGCAGTGTTTCGCTGCGTGAAAACAGAACTTTTATATCCATTAGACGTAAGAAAAGAAACGATGCGTGAAGAGATGGATGAGTTTGAAAACTACTGTTTAGCGTACGGTGTACAAGGGAAGAGATGGACTTCAGAAGATCCGTGGATGTATCGCCGCTATCGTTCTCTTGACGATACAGACGGGATGATTACAGACAGTGAACGTGAAATGGAAGAGAAAATAAATCGACTACGCGACGTTGTAAGAACGCCTGTTATTCGTATGCAAAAAAGGCTGAAACGTGCGGGAACAGTTATGCAAATGTGCGAAGCTGTTTACTTATTTTTAGAAGAGCTAGACGTTCCGAAAAAACTAGAAGCATTACGTATTCGTGCAGAAGAGAGCGGAGATTTCTTATTCGCGACAGATCATGAGCAAGTATGGGAAGAAGTAATGAGTCTTCTTGATACGTTCGTTGAAATGCTTGGCGAAGAGAAAATGTCACTTTCTATGTTCACAGATGTTATGTCGACAGGTCTTGAGGCGCTTCAATTCGCAAACATTCCGCCGTCATTAGACCAAGTGTTAATTGCGAATATTGATCGTTCTAGATTATCAAATGTGAAAGCAACATTTGTCATTGGCGTAAATGAAGGTGTGATTCCAGCAGCACCTATGGATGAAGGTATGCTTTCTGATGAAGAAAGAGATGTTCTTAGTGGTGCAGGTATCGAATTAGCACCAACGACGAGACAAACTCTACTAGAAGAACAGTTCGTTATGTACCAAATGGTAACGAGAGCGACTGAGAAATTATATATTTCTTGTCCGCTAGCAGATGAAGAAGGAAAGACGTTACTTGCGTCTAGCTTTATTAAGAAAATAAAAAGAATGTTCCCTGATGTGAAAGATACATTTATTACGAATGACGTAAATGATTTATCTCGTTCGGAACAAATTTCATACGTAGCAACGCCAGAAGTAACGTTGTCATATGTAATGCAGCAACTTCAAACGTGGAAGCGATACGGATTTGAAGGGAATTTAGACTTTTGGTGGGACGTATATAACTTCTACGTTACTTCAGATGAATGGAAGCAAAAAAGTAGCCGCGTATTATCAAGCTTATTCTACCGAAATCGTGCGCAAAAGCTAAGTTCAGTTGTAAGTAGAGATTTATACGGAGACACAATAAAAGGAAGCGTCTCTCGTATGGAACTATTTAACCGTTGCGCATATGCTCATTTCGCGCAGCACGGTTTATCATTAAGAGAGCGTGATATTTTCAAGCTGGATGCACCGGATATTGGCGAGCTATTCCATGCAGCGCTGAAGAGAATTGCAGACAGGCTATTACGTGAAAATCGTACTTGGGCAGATTTATCAATAAAAGAGTGTGAGCATCTTTCTGCTTTAGTAATAGAAGAGATTGCACCGTTATTACAAAGACAAATTTTATTAAGTTCAAACCGTCATTTCTATTTAAAACAAAAACTACAACAAATCATTTTCCGTACGTCAATCATTCTTCGTGAGCACGCGAAATCAAGTGGTTTCGTACCAGTTGATTTAGAAGTGCCATTCGGTATGGGCGGTACAGGATCACTTCCGCCAATGGAATTCTCATTACCAAATGGCGTGAAGATGGAAGTGGTTGGCCGTATTGACCGTGTTGATAAGGCAGAAGATGAAAGTGGTACGTTCCTACGTATTATTGACTATAAATCAAGCTCAAAAGCGTTAGACTTAACGGAAGTGTATTACGGATTGGCACTTCAAATGTTAACGTATTTAGATGTTGTTACTTCAAATGCACATACGTGGATGAAAAAAGGAGGCACGGCATCACCGGCTGGTGTACTGTACTTCCATATTCATAACCCAATCGTTGAGATGAAAGGTGACGCATCTGAAGCAGAAATTGAGAAAGAAATTTTAAAGAAATTTAAAATGAAAGGACTCGTGCTAGGCGATGCTGACGTTGTTCGTTTAATGGATAACAAACTTTCAACAGGAAGCTCGGATATTATTTCTGCTGGTCTGAAAAAAGACGGTAGCTTTAGTGCGCGTTCGAGCATTGCAAGTGAACAAGAGTTTAACGTATTGCAAAAATACGTACACCATACGTTTGAAAATATCGGAAAAGATATTACAGAAGGTGTTATCGATATTGCTCCTTACAAAAAAGGGAATAAAGCGGCATGTACGTTCTGTAACTTCAAATCTGTTTGTCAGTTCGATGAATCACTTGAAGATAATCAATTCCGTACGCTAAAAGATATGAAAGATAGCGAAGCGATGGAGAAAATTAGAGAGGAGGTTGGCGGAGAATGATTGAAAATTGGCCTAAAAAACCAGAAGGTAGTCAGTGGACAGATGACCAATGGAAAGCAGTTGTAGCGAACGGGCGTGATATTTTAGTCGCAGCAGCAGCTGGATCAGGGAAAACAGCAGTATTAGTTGAACGTATTATTAAAAAGATTATAAGTGAAGAAAACCCAGTCGATGTCGACCGCCTGCTCGTTGTAACATTTACGAATGCAGCGGCGCAAGAGATGAAAAATAGAATTGGGGAAGCGTTAGAAAAAGTATTAATTGATGAGCCAGGCTCTCAGCACGTAAGAAAGCAGCTGAGCTTATTAAATAAAGCTTCTATTTCGACGATCCATTCCTTTTGTTTACAAGTAATTAGAGGATACTACTACATGCTTGATGTTGATCCTCGTTTCCGTATTGCGAATCAAACAGAAAATGAATTATTAAAAGAAGAAGTGTTAGATGACATATTAGAAGCAGAGTATGGAATTGAAGACAATACGATATTCTTTGAACTCGTTGATCGTTATACGAGTGATCGTAGTGATGATGACTTACAGCGTATGATTTTAGCGCTTCATACAGAATCAAGAGCGCATCCAAATCCGGAAAAGTGGCTCGATAAATTAGTAGAAGCATACGATGTAGAAGGAAAGACAATAGAAGATTTAGTGTATGCTTCTTACTTATTAGAAGATGTGAAATTCCAGCTTGAAACAGCGGAACAGCATATTCGTAAAGCAACCGAACTCGCAATGCTTCCTGACGGCCCGGCGCCTCGCGTTGAAACCTTGCAAGCTGATGCGGTTTTACTTGGAACGTTATCATCAGCTGCTCGTGAATCGTGGACAAGTGTGTATGAAGCGATGCAAAAAGTATCGTGGCAAACGTTAAAGCGTATTAAGAAAAGTGATTACAACGAAGATGTTGTAAAACAAGTAGATTCTCTTCGTAATAAAGCGAAAGATGAAGTGAAGAAATTACAAGAAGAGTTATTTAGCCGCAAACCTGAAAGTTTTTTACGAGATTTTCAAGATATGCATCCTGTATTAGAAAAGCTTGTTCAACTTGTAAAAGTATTCACGGAGCGCTTCCAAGCGATGAAGCGAGATAAAGGAATGGTCGATTTCACCGATTTAGAGCATTTCTGTTTACAAATTTTAAGTGAACAAAGTGAAAATGGTGAGATGAAGCCATCAGCAGTAGCGCTTCAATATCGTAATAAATTTGCTGAAGTACTAGTCGATGAATATCAAGATACGAACTTCGTACAGGAATCCATTATTAAATTTGTAACGAAGGATTCTGAGAGTGAAGGAAACTTGTTCATGGTAGGTGACGTAAAACAGTCGATTTATCGTTTCCGACTAGCAGAACCAGGTTTATTCCTAGGAAAGTATAAACGCTTCACACAAGAAGGATCGGGCGGCGGAATGAAGATAGACTTAGCGAAAAACTTCCGTAGTCGTCATGAAGTGTTAGCGGGTACGAACTTTATCTTCAAACAAATTATGGGCGAAGAAGTCGGAGAAATCGACTACGATGCAGACGCTGAATTAAAGTTAGGTGCTAGCTATCCAGAAGGTGAAGATGTAGCGGCAGAACTACTATGCATTCAGCAAACGGAAGAAGAAGTGCAAGACGGTGAAGAAGGTGCAGAAGTAGAAAAAGCGCAACTTGAAGCTCGTCTTATGGCGCAGCGCATTAAAGCGATGGTTGATTCAGGTTATGAAGTGTATGATCGTAAAACGGATAGTATGCGCCCTGTACAATACCGCGATTTCGTTATTTTACTTCGCTCTATGCCGTGGGCGCCGCAAATTATGGAAGAGTTAAAGCTGCAAGGAATTCCAGTATACGCTGATCTTGCGACTGGTTACTTTGAAGCGACAGAAGTAAATATTATGATGAACGTATTCCGCGTGATTGATAATCCAATGCAAGATATTCCACTTGCCGCAGTGCTTCGTTCACCAATCGTTGGATTAAATGATGAAGAACTTGCGACGCTTCGTGCTCACGGAAAGAAAGGTTCGTTTTATGAAGTAATGAGCTCATTCTTAAAAGGGGCACCGCTTGAGGAAGAGCAAGAACTACATGATAAATTAGAGTGGTTCTATAATTTACTGCAAGGGTGGCGTGAATTCGCGCGTCAACAATCTCTTTCTGATTTGATTTGGAAAGTGTACGGTGAGACAGGTTATTACGACTTTGTTGGTGGTTTACCAGCCGGAAAGCAAAGGCAAGCAAACCTGCGTGTACTTTATGACCGCGCAAGACAATATGAAGCAACATCGTTTAGAGGATTATTCCGCTTCTTACGCTTTATTGAGCGTATTTTAGAACGCGGTGACGATATGGGTACGGCGAGAGCTTTAGGTGAACAAGAAGATGTCGTTCGTATTATGACGATTCATAAAAGTAAAGGATTAGAGTTCCCAGTCGTGTTTGTTGCGGGGCTTGGTCGCCGTTTTAATACACAAGATTTAATGAAACGTTTCTTACTGCATAAAGATTTCGGTTTCGGTTCACAATTTATCGATCCTCGTAAACGTATTAAATATACGACATTATCGCAACTAGCAATTAAGCGTAAAATGAAAATGGAATTAATCGCCGAAGAAATGCGCGTATTATACGTAGCGTTAACACGTGCAAAAGAAAAGTTAATTTTAATCGGAACGGTTAAGGATGCAAATAAGGAAATGGAAAAATGGCTTGATGCGAGGGAGCATAGTGGATGGTTATTACCAGATCATATACGTGCCGGAGCGTCTTGTTATTTAGACTGGATTGCACCTTCATTATATAGACATCGTGATAGTGAAATGCTTCTTGAATTAGGACAAGGTAGTATTCCGGGTGAAATTTATGACTATGACACGAGCTGGAAAGTCCAAGTTGTAGACGGTAGCACGTTACTTGCGCCAGAACCGGTTCAAGAAGAGAAACAAGAATTACTAGAAGCACTTCGTGAGAAAAAAGCTGTTCCCCTGCAAAGTGAACGAAAAGAAGAAGTGTACGATAGATTAATGTGGAAGTACGGATATGAGGAAGCAACATCTCACCGCGCGAAACAATCTGTTACAGAAATAAAGAGAAATTATCAATCTGAAGAAGGTAGCGATAACGCCTTTATTAAAAAAATGCGTGCGCCAATTAAAACACGTCCTCGTTTTATGGAGAAAAAAGGATTAACATACGCTGAAAGAGGTACGGCAGTTCATGCTGTCATGCAACATGTTGATTTGAAGAAGCCAATTACAGAAGAAATAATTCGGGAGCAAATTAGTGGCATGGTTAATAAAGAGCTATTAACATTCGAACAAGCCGAAGAAATAGCAATCGAAAAAGTCATTTCATTCTTTGACAGTGATCTAGGTAAAAGGGTATTAGCGGCGAAAAGTGTTGAGCGTGAAGTACCATTTACGATGATGCTTGCAGCAGAAGAAGCATATCAAGATTGGCAAGGGCAGAGCGGGGAATCAATTCTCGTCCAAGGGGTTATCGACTGTATGATTGAAGAGGAAGACGGCATTACGTTAATCGACTTTAAAACAGATACGATTGAAGGGAAGTTCCCAGGCGGATTCGATCAAGCGAAACAAATTTTAGAAGATCGATACAAAGTACAGCTTTCGTTATATGCAAAGGCACTTGAAAAAAGCTTGCAGCACCCAGTGAAAGAGAAATGCTTATACTTCTTTGATGGCAATCATGTTGTGAAAATTGAAGAATAGAGGGACTTGAAAATGGCAACGGAAAAAACGTTAAGAACGTGTGAAAAAGGACATGAATACTATAAAAGTAGCGATTGTCCAACTTGCCCGGCTTGTGAGAAAGAGAGAACGCCGAAAGAAGGTTTTCTCTCTCTTCTATCAGCACCAGCAAGAAGGGCATTAGAACATCATGGCATTCATACTGTAGAAGAACTCTCACGATATAGTGAAAAAGAAATTTCGAAATTGCATGGGATGGGACCTGCATCTATGCCGAAGCTTAGAAAGGCTTTGGAGGAGAGCGGATTATCATTTAAATAAAATGAAACAGTAAACAGCGGTTTTTTTGAGAATCTTGAATGAGATAAAAGAAAAAAGTAGGAGAATATCTCCTACTTTTTTTATGCTGTTCCGATCTGATCTTGATCGGCCACATCAGAATCAAACGTATTTGTTGCACTAACGCCGCTAAAAGTGTTCACGACAAATCCAACATTGGAAGCTCCGGATCCATTATAAGCTTTCGTATTTTCTTTCGGAGATACGTTATAAAAATCCCCTAAATTAAAAGAACCATTACTGTTTTGAACGACGAGATTTCCAACAACGGAAGGCATACCATCCACCTACTTTACTAAGCGTTTTAATTACTATATGAATTATGGAGCGGAAGGTTCATCAGTAATATATTGGCGGATTTGCATAATACGAGAGTTATTGAAAGCATAATCAACATTTCCAATTTGAAAGCAACCAGAATTTAAGAGTGTTCGTAATTCAACGTCATTCACTTCAATAAAAGGACATTCATTTACAATGTTTAATTTTACATCTGTCGTTCGTTTTGGGATTGTGACGTGTTCATCTGTAAAAATTTCAAATGCATCTAAGCGACCTTCGCCTTTTATATAACAAGGAATTTCCCGGTGGACGGCAAGAGCCCTACTTTTTAACTCCATTTGGTTTGCATCTCCAACTTGAAATACGGCACTAATCCCTAAAGAAATAATAGAAACATTTTGGACAACAGACACATGATGTAACATAATTTCTCAGTCTCCTTAACCTGGAGTAGGAGGGACATCTGTTACTAACGGTACAAATGGACCCTCTGTTACAGTTTCAAATGGTGTATCAAGAATAGAAGATAGAATGAGGAGATTCGCATCCCCAATTAAAAAGAGTGCAGATGACGATACACCGTTCATTTTAATCTGGCCGACTTTTAATTCACGATTTACAACGTTAAGATTCATACATACTTACTCCTTTCGGAAATTGCCCGGTATGTGTTGAATAAAAGAGAGGAAGGCTTTGTCGATATCATGTTTCATTGCTTGAATAATAATATCTCGTAAATAGTCTGGATCTGTTGAAATCCCTTCATATGATTGCGCTTGTGTTAAATAATAAGGAAGTCTATGCTCCATCTGTTTTTTTATGTCATCAACCATCATTTGTCGATACATTTCATCGAGCGGCGTTCTCTCTTCTTGTTCAAAATGGAGAATTCGATTATATGCTTCTTCATCTAAGTAACGATGCATTTCTTGAAGAATCCCTTGGTAAAAGTCTGGATTTGTGTCAGTCTCAGGATTGACCTTCAAAGTTTCTGTATCTACTTGGAAATCTTCGATTTGCTGTCCTTTTGCTGAAAATGGGTTTAAACCAATATTTAAAGTGCCATTTAAGTTTTCTACTTTTAATTGATCGAATTTGTATTCCACTTTTCCTACAGAAGAGGAGGGGCGATTTTTTAATTCGTTAAGCTCTTCTTGGAGTTGACGCACTTGTTCTTCTAAATTCAGGATGGCCGCTTGTTGTGTTTGAAGAGCTTGCTGAAGTTGGTGTAAGTAAGTATATATATCTTGATTCATTTGTGAAACCTCCTTTTCAATAGGGAGGGTAAATATATTCCTGCTATATATTTATGACAAGGATGTCTTAAGAAGAACTAGTTGATGGTTTGATAGAAATAATTTGTCCTTTCGCCTGTAATGGGCGAAGGGGTTCTGTAAATCCGCCAGTATTTGAGAACTTAGATAGAGCTTTAATACTTCCAGCAGTACCAATTTGAAATACAGAAGAGGTTGTAATGCTATCAATTTTAATGCTGTTAATGATGATGCTTTGGTTTACGTAAAAATTCAATGTAATCGCCTCCTCTAAGTTGAACCAATTATCGCTTGATCAATTACATCGGAGTCATTAACAGTCGTTGCGCTTTGATAATTGTAGACAGAAACGTTATCTCCAACATTAAAAGAGCCGGCCCCAGCGAAAGCGCGTGAATAACTAATAGGCCTAATCGCAAATACATCTCCAATATGAAAAATACCACTTGATCCAATATTGACGATACGAATATGTCCGACCATAGCTGGCATACAAAACACCTTTCGTTTTTAAAATTTTCTTTTCTACTATTGTATGGGCGTTTTCAATAAAATGTGTGTTTTTTTGAAATAAA
The DNA here is from genome assembly GCF_044324725.1 of Bacillus sp. 3G2. NCBI lineage: Bacteria > Bacillati > Bacillota > Bacilli > Caryophanales > Bacillaceae > Bacillus > Bacillus sp. 3G2. The sequence goes on from NZ_CP172246.1 coordinate 1,159,646, forward strand.
AGAAACACACGCGTTATTGCGTGTGTGTATCGAGTGTTTGATTAGGGTGAAAATCCGTATGTACATGCCAAATTGCATTTAAGAGCCTGTCCAGTTCTTGGCTACAATCCACTGTTTTTTGAGAAGTCATTCCGTAGCGTTCAGCAAAATAAATCATTTTTTCACGTTTTTTTTCAATCGCTTGCTCAAACATTGAAATCGGCTCCATCTCTAAATGAAATTTTTAGTATATATGTAGTACATATTATACAAAAACCCCATAAAAAAGAAATGCTTTCGCTAAAAAAAGTAAATTTTCTACATTTTATGTCAAATGTAAAGGAGTAACCAATAGGATAGGAGAAGAATATTGTAAAAATTAGCGTGCATGAGAAGGTTTTTTTCTTACGGATGCGAATACAATTAAAGGGTATGAGTTTTAGGATGGAGAGTGGAAATATTGCGTTTGGTAACGGCAAAAAAAGATGAAAAGGTATTTGTAGGGATTGTGGATGAAGAAGAAAAAAAGGTATTGCATTTAAGAGAAGCGCAAAGGCAAAAGGGGGAAAAGGTTACAATCCCCATTACAATGCTAGAGTATATTGAAAGAGGGACCACATGCTTTGAGAAAGTATGTGAAATTGTCAATTGGGCAAAAGAGCATGGGGAAAACGCGTATTATCCGTTAACTGAGGTGAAAATATTAGCACCGATTCCAAGGCCAAGGAAGAATATTCTTTGCGTTGGAAAAAACTATCGTGAGCATGCGATAGAGATGGGTGGAGTAGAATCCATTCCGGAAAATATAATGATCTTTACGAAAGCGCCAACGACAGTTATTGGAATGGATGAAAAAATTAATAGTCATCCCCACGCAACGAATGAACTAGACTATGAAGGAGAACTAGCTATCATCATCGGTAAGCGAGGGAAACAAATAAAAAAAGAAAAAGCGCTTGAGCATGTTTTTGGTTACACCATTATAAATGATATAACTGCTCGCGACATTCAAAGGAAGCATAAACAATTTTTCCTTGGAAAAAGTTTCGATACATTTTGTCCGATGGGACCGTATTTAATTCATAAATCAATGGTTGAAGCGCCAAATGCGTTACACATTGAAACGGTAGTAAACGGGGAAGTAAGGCAAACTTCAAATACAAATAAAATGATTTTTTCAATAGAAGAAATTATTTCAACGATAAGTAAAGGTATGACGTTAGAACCAGGAGATATAATCGCAACAGGAACGCCGTCTGGAGTCGGAAAAGGTTTCACACCACCGAAGTTTTTACATGCTGGTGATGAAGTTGTCATTACAGTAGAAGGTATTGGTACTTTGCGAAATGTAGTGAAATGAAAAAAGAGCTATCTTATCGAAGATAGCTCTTTTTTATGGTCTTGGGTTATAGAGGTAATCAATAATAGAAAAAATGTAAAGGCCAATGAATGCAAGTGTGCAAATGCCAAATAGTATAACGGTAAGTGCGCTTTTTTCTCGTCCAAAACCAATGATAGTAAGAATAACAGCAGTCCAAAATGATGCTTTCAGTAGTGTGAATGTAGTAGAAGTTGAGTAGTTAATAAGCAATGTTGTGGAAAGTAGGAAGCCAAAGAATGTAACTAAAATAAAAGATGTAGCCAAATAGTTAATATGTTTGCCGTACTTTAATAACATATCGAATCTCCTTTACAATTTTAAAAGGCAGAAAATTACAACTTTATTTTAGTATAAATCAATATAAAAAGAAAGAGGTTGTCCCAACATGTAGGACAACCTCTCTATTATTACGATAATACCGCTTTAATTTTTTGGAATGCCCACTCTAAATCTTCTTCAGAGATTACTAGAGGTGGTGCGATACGAATTACATTTTCGTGTGTTTCTTTACATAATAGACCAGCTGCTTTTAGTTGTTCACAGTAAGGACGAGCTGGCTCGTTTAATTCGATACCGATGAATAAACCTTTACCACGAACTTCAGTGATCATTGGGTTATCAATCTCTTTTAATTGCCCAACTAATTTTTCACCTAATTGAAGAGAACGCTCTGTTAATTTTTCTTCTTCTAACACTTCAAGAGCTGCGATAGAAACAGCACATGCAAGTGGGTTACCACCGAATGTAGAACCGTGAGAACCTGGCTCGAATACGCCTAAAATGTCGCGGTTTGCTGCTACGCAAGAGATTGGGAATACGCCGCCGCCAAGTGCTTTACCAAGTATGTACATGTCAGGAGTTACATTGTCCCAATCACAAGCAAATACTTTACCAGTACGGCCTAAACCTGTTTGAATTTCATCTGCTACAAATAAAACGTTTTCTTTTTTACATACTTCAAGAGCTTCTTTTAAGTAACCAGCTGGTGGGATGTTAATTCCTGCTTCACCTTGGATAGGCTCTAAAATGAATGCAGCCGTATTTGGTGTAATAGCAGCTTTTAACGCTTCTAAATCACCGTAAGGAATTACGATAATGCCAGGAAGCATTGGACCGAATCCACGCTTGTACTCTTCGTTTGAAGACATAGAAACAGCACCCATTGTACGGCCGTGGAAGTTATTTTCACAAACGATAATTTCAGCACGATTTGCTTCTACTTTCTTCACATCATAAGCCCAGCGGCGAGCTGTTTTAATTGCAGTTTCAACAGCTTCTGCACCTGTATTCATTGGAAGTACCATTTCTTTATTAGTTAGTTTCGCAACTTTTTCGTACCAAGGACCCAATTGATCGCTATGGAAAGCACGAGAAGTTAACGTAACACGATTAGCTTGGTCAATTAAAGCGTTAATAATTTTTGGGTGACGATGACCTTGGTTTACTGCAGAATATGCACTTAATAAGTCCATATAGCGGTTTCCTTCAGGATCTTCTACCCAAACGCCTTCTGCTTTAGAAATAACGATTGGAAGTGGGTGATAGTTATTTGCCCCGTATGTGTCTGTAAGTTCGATAATATCCTTAGTTTGAATCATGATTGTTCCCCCTTTTGTTATTACAAGAAGTTTGTAAATACTCTAAATATTATATCATTTAAATGTAAAAAAGCGAAACATTTCCTGAAAATAAATGAACATGTTATCATATAGAGTGAAAAAGTGTGAAAAGAGGAGGTAAGGGATACGATGGTACATATGCATATTACAGCATGGGCGTTAGGTTTAATTTTATTCTTCGTTGCGTATTCACTTTATTCAGCAGGGAGAAAAGGTAAAGGTGTACATATGGGGCTTCGCCTAGTGTATATCTTCATTATTGTGACAGGCTTCATGTTGTACATGAGTATTGTGAAGACAGCAACAGGTAGCATGCACATGTGGTACGGCTTAAAAATGGTAGCTGGTATTTTAGTTATCGGTGGAATGGAAATGGTTCTTGTAAAAATGAGTAAAAACAAACCAACAGGGGCGGTTTGGGGCTTATTTATTGTTGCGTTAGTAGCGGTAATATACTTAGGACTAAAATTACCGATTGGCTGGCAAGTATTCTAATAAAAAATAAAACCACCTTATAATCTCAAATATTTGGGAGATAAGGTGGTTTTTTTATTTTATGTCGCATCGATATGCAACTCTTCTCCATTTGCTTTCGTAAAACGAAACATGTTTTTATTTGACGTAGCGTGACGAACGAAATGGTGCTGCAGTGTACAAATCATCTCTTCGTTATCGAACAAAAGAATATTTACTCCTTCGCGCGTTTCCTCTTTCGGTAAGAAAGATAAATAATTATGACAATACATGCAATCATATAAAGAGTAATGAAGTGATTGTAATGATTCCGTTAATAATGCAAAGACAGAGTCAGGTAATTCCTCAAGCCATTCCGTATAGCTAAGAAGTAATTTCTTTCGAATTCTTATCATTTCCCCGTTTTGCAGGTGGTGCTGTTCGTTTGCGATTTGTAATACATCTTGTTCATAGAAACGAGCTGGTAGCCAGTTGTTGTTATATAAAATCTCAAAACCATCTTCGGCAATATCTTCTAATAAAAATGCTTCATCATTTTCATCATCAAAGAATACCCATTCATTGTTTATATATTCTACATTACCGACTGTATGAGCGCGAGGCTGGTTATATAAAATATGGTTACGTTGTATCATACACGATTTCTCCTTTATGAAAAGTAGTTATTTCTGTTATAGACAGTTCGTGCATTCTTTATAACTAGACACATCTAGACATAGGTGGGCATACAATAAAACACGTTTTACTGAGTGAAAATGCTATTCCATATGTGGATAGTAGGTTATCGTCAAGTTTTTCGTTTTTTGATCCGCACCTTGTAGGGTGGGGATTACTGCTCGTTTAGGAAAAGAAATAGGATGGAAGGATGATTTATATGTGCGGGATTACAGGATGGGTGGATTATAAACGCTCATTAGAGGGAGAGCGGGACGTCGTTACGAAGATGGCTGAGACGTTAGCAAAGCGTGGCCCAGATGATAATAAAGTTTGGATTAAAGGCAATGTCGCATTTGGGCATAAACGGTTAATCGTTGTGGACCCTGAGGGCGGGAAACAACCGATGACTTGTTTAAAAGATGAAACGAATTATGCAATTTGCTATAACGGTGAACTGTATAACACAGAGGATATTCGAAAGGAATTATTAAGAAGAGGCTATACGTTCAAAGGTCATTCTGATACGGAGGTGCTATTAGCGTCGTATATGGAATGGAAAGAAGAATGTGTCGATCATTTAAACGGTATATATGCGTTTGCTGTATGGGATGAACAGAAAGAACAAGTATTTATTGCGCGAGATCGACTAGGTGTAAAACCGCTATTTTATAAATATGACAGTGGGCGATTATTATTTGGTTCAGAGTTAAAAGCGATACTGGCTCATCCAGATGTGAAGGCAGAAGTAACATTAGAAGGATTATCCGAAATATTCGGTCTTGGGCCGTCTAGAACGCCTGGTCATGGTATTTATGCTGGTATAAAAGAATTACGTCCAGGTCATGCGATGACATTTTCAAAGAACGGTTTATGTATATGGAGATATTGGAATGTGGAAAGTAAAAAACATGAAGACTCCTTTGAAGAAACAGTAGAGAAAACGCGCTTTTTATTACAAGATGCGATTACAAGGCAGCTCGTTTCTGATGTACCACTATGTACTTTTTTATCAGGCGGTGTAGATTCGAGCGCGATTACAGCAATTGCTGCGAAAGAATATGAAAGATCAGGGAAAGGACAATTACACACATATTCTGTTGATTATGAAGATAATGACAAATACTTTAAAGCGAATGCATTTCAGCCAAATTCAGATGCTCCATTTATTCATTTGATGACGGAGACGTTTCAAACAATCCACCATCGCTGCGTCATTTCAAATGAACAATTAGCGCAGTATTTAACAGAAGCAGTACTCGTTCGTGATTTGCCTGGTATGGCAGATATCGATTCGTCATTATTATGGTTTTGCCGTGAAATTAAACAAGATTTTGTCGTCGGTTTATCTGGGGAATGTGCAGACGAAATATTTGGTGGTTATCCGTGGTTTTATAGAGAAGATGATTTACAATCGAGTGCGTTTCCGTGGATGCGCTCTACAGAAGCGCGTGAACAACTGCTAAAGAAAGAATGGAGAAATAAATTAAATTTACAACAATATGTACAGCAGCGTTATGAAGAATCCATTCAAGAAGTTCCTATTTTAGAAGGGGAAAGCCCAATTGAAGCAAAGAGACGACAACTATTTTACTTGAACATGGTATGGTTTATGACAACATTATTAGACAGAAAAGACCGTATGAGTATGGGGGCAAGCTTAGAAGTACGCGTTCCCTTTGCAGACCACCGACTTGTCGAATATGCGTGGAATATTCCTTGGGAAATGAAAATGTATAAAAACCGCGAAAAAGGTCTATTGCGTAAAGCGTTAGAAGGGTTACTTCCAAATGACATTTTATATAGAAAGAAGAGCCCATACCCGAAAACGCATAATCCGCACTATACGAAAGCAGTAACAGTATGGCTACAAGATTTATTAACGGATAAAGGATCAATTTTACACGAACTATTTGATAAAGAACAGCTGAGCGGATTAATTGAGTCAGGTGGCAGTGCATTTCAATCCCCTTGGTTCGGTCAATTAATGACTGGTCCTCAGCTTTTAGCTCATTTAGCGCAAATTCATGTTTGGTTTAAAGAGTATGGGGTAAATATTAAGGAATAGAAGAAAAGCGACTTACTTTTATGTAAGTCGCTTTTTATTAAATAAATTGTCAAATAAAATTCAAAATCATATTAGAAATAATATTTATTTAGAATAATTATTTTGACGTACTTATTATTAGTTGTTATAATTGGAAACAAATGTTCTTGAAAAAGATTCTCATTTATGAAATTGAGGTGTTATATAGATGACAAAGAAAAAAATAGGTTTACTCGTAATGGCGTATGGAACGCCCGAATCATTAGATGATGTAGAAGCGTACTATACACATATTCGCCACGGGCGTAAACCTTCCGAAGAAGCACTCCAAGACTTAATCGGGCGCTATAAAGCAATTGGCGGAATTTCACCACTTGCAAAAATTACGAAAGAGCAAGCGCATAAATTAACAGATTCAATGAATAATATGTTTACAGAGTATGAATTTAGTTGTTACTTAGGATTAAAACATATAGCTCCATTTATAGAGGATGCAGTAGAAGAGATGAAGCGTGATGGGATTGAGCAGGCAGTTAGCATCGTATTAGCTCCGCATTATTCTACATTTAGCATTAAAGCGTATAATGACCGTGCTATTCGTCTTTCAGAAGAAATCGGTGGTCCTGTTATTGAACCAATTGAACAATGGTACGATGAACCGAAATTTATTTCGTATTGGGCAGAGCAAATAAAAGAAACATTTACAAAGATTGAAAACAAAGAGAAGGCTGTCGTAATTTTTTCAGCGCATAGTCTACCAGAAAAAATTATTGCGGCTGGTGATCCTTATGTAGAGCAATTGCAGCATACAGCGGATTTAATTGCAGAGGCTGCAAATATTCAACACTATACAATTGGTTGGCAAAGTGCTGGAAATACACCTGATCCATGGATTGGGCCGGATGTACAAGATTTAACGAGAGATTTATATGAAGAGCATGGATTTAGATCTTTCATATATTGTCCAGTTGGCTTTGTGGCAGAGCATTTAGAAGTTTTATATGACAATGATTATGAATGTAAAGTTGTAACTGATGAATTAAACGTCGCATACTTTAGACCAAATATGCCAAATGCACAATCTGTATTTATCAATTGCTTAGCTGAAATTGTTTCAAAAAAAATGAAGGAAATAGTTGACAAGAACTTAGTTTTGAATAATAATTAGTTTATAATAATTTTAAATAAATAATAATTCCTAAAAGATAAAGAGGAGGATCCCCATGATGAATCCAAATAATCGCTTAACAACAAACCAAGGTGCTCCAGTTGGAGATAACCAAAATTCTCGTACAGCTGGTCGCCGTGGACCGGTATTGTTAGAAGACTATCATTTAGTAGAAAAACTTGCGCACTTTGATCGTGAACGTATTCCAGAGCGCGTTGTGCATGCACGTGGTGCAGGTGCTCACGGTGTATTCGTAACGAAAAACAGCATGAAGCAATATACAAAGGCAGCATTTTTACAAAATGAAGGAACTGAAACACCTGTATTCGTTCGTTTTTCAACGGTTATTCATGGTCAAGGTTCTCCGGAAACAGCTCGTGACCCACGTGGGTTCGCTGTTAAATTTTATACAGAAGAAGGAAATTACGATATCGTAGGTAATCATTTACCAGTCTTCTTCATTCGTGATGCAATTAAATTCCCTGATATGGTGCATTCTTTAAAACCAGCACCTGATACAAATATTCAAACACCAGATCGTTACTGGGATTTCATGACGTTAACGCCAGAATCTACACATATGATGACATGGGTGTTCTCTGATTATGGTACACCAGCAAGCTACCGCGAAATGGAAGGTTTCGGTGTACATTCATTTAAATGGATTAATGCAGAAGGTAAAATTGTCTACATTAAATATCACTGGAAACCACAGCAAGGTGTACGTAACTTAAGCGCAAAAGAAGTGCAAGAAGTACAAGGAAAAGACTTTAACCATGCAACTCGTGACTTGTTCGATGCGATTGAAAAAGGAAATTATCCGAAATGGGATTTACACGTACAAGTGATGCAACTAGAAGAAACGGATTCTTTAGATTTTGATCCATTAGACCCGACTAAAGTATGGCCAGAAGATCGCTTCCCATTAATCGAAGTAGGGACAATGACGTTAAATCGTAACCCGAAAAACTTCTTTGCGGAAGTAGAGCAAGCGGCATTTTCTCCAAGTGCAACTGTAAATGGTATTGAACCATCTGAAGACAAGTTATTACAAGGTCGTTTATTCTCTTATCCAGATACACAGCGTTACCGTCTTGGTGCGAACTACTTACAAATTCCTGTAAACTGCCCGTACGCAGCTGTTCATAACCAACAACGTGATGGTGCGATGCAAATCAATCAAAATCCATCTACAATTAACTACGAACCGAGCCGTCATGCTGAAAATCCAGTTGAAGACAAAGCTTATCGCGATTCAACTATGAAAGTAGAAGGCTATGTATCTCGTGAAAAAATTGACAAACCAAATGACTTCAAACAAGCAGGTGAGCGTTACCGTTCATTCTCTAAAGAAGAACAAGACAACTTAATTGCAAACTTAACAAATGACTTAAAAGACGTAAATGAGCGCACGAAATTACTAGCTGTTTGTAACTTTTTCCGTGCAGATCAAGAGTACGGAATGCGTTTAGCGCAGTCTTTAAATGTTGATATTACGCAATACGTAGGGAATGCTCCGAAATAAATAGGAAAAGACGACTGTTAAACGGTCGTCTTTTTTATATGTAAAAGATGTTTTACATGCGGGGTGAAAGATGTTATACTCTTGTCAAATAAGTTTTACATATAAGAGGTGTATTTTGATGGATGTTTTAATTTTTATTATTGCGTTAAGTGTCTTTTTATTTGTATTGTTTGCTATTATAAAAATGTTTATAGCGATTGGGAAACAAGGTGATGAGCGTGCTACGTTTATAAAAAACAAAGCGATGGCTGAGACGTTTCAAATTACGATGGGGCTAATGGTACTTGAGATGATCCCGTTTATTTATCATCGTTTTAATGAAACGGTAGGAACGCCGTTTAATCCAGTTCGCTTTTTAGCTGTAATAGCTGTGGTATTTCTTATTATTTTAAGTACGAATAAAAGAAAGTACGGTGATTCGTAAGTTATACCGGGGTATTTTTCGGGTTCGCTATGTCGGAATTTATTGATATATCGATATATTTAAAAAAACGCCGATATATTCTTAGTAATACCAGCTATGGTATTTCGAGGCGCAAATATAAACACTATGTAACAAGTCCCTATATTTAATAAAGCTAAAAAGCCTGAGTTCTACAGTAGATAGGAACTCAGGCTTTTTTATGCGAAAAATTTATGAAATCTTTTTGGGATAAAACTGAGGGCAAGAAAGAGTGCGATTTCGCCTAAAATAGCGACAATGATATTGAATAAGAAGGTGCGAAAATTTGCAGTAATATGATTAAGAATAGCGTATTTCCAATAAGATAAGCTCATGAAAATCACTCCTTGAGGCATTTTTTATAGTATATAAAATTTGTTTCGTAAAAGTGCATGTCTTAGTTTGTAATTTGTAAAAAAACAAAATGATTTCTCAATATAATCTCAACAATTGAGTAAGAATAATATGGAATATATTACCTGACCTCTTGCATAAGAATAGAAAAATTCACAAAACACTTTTCTGAATTAACATAAAATTTACAAAAAACTAATAAATTGTTGAAATAATACAAACGAAAATATATACTCGATATATACTTTTTACAAAAAAAGGATGTGATAAAGCGGATTACATGTGTACTTAGCTGTATAGGCTTGGTCTATTTTATGGATTCGAAAAAAATTAAGTGAGGGGAAATGTACATGTTTCGATTTATGAAATCACCAATCGGTATAGCGGTTGGGGTAGCGGCGGTTATATTGGCGTCACCGAAAGCGAGAAAGGGACTAAGAAAACTAGCGGTAAAAACAGTATCTGCTTTTCTTGGTGCAAAAGAACAAATGCAAAGTGCTGGTGCAGAAATGGAAGAAGCTCTGCCGAAAGTGAAAGAAACGGCACGTAAAGTGGTAGTAAAAACAGTATCCCCAATTATTGGAGCAGTAGAAGCGGTTCCGAATACGATTTCTAAATTTCAGGAAAAATGGGCATCTCATATAAATGCATATCATTCCAATGAGAGTGTAGATTACGAAAGCATACCTGTCACTCCTTAAATAGTAAGTGATGTTACTTCATTTATAAGGATAAGGAGGATGATGATGCAGAGTAAATCATTGAAACCGAGATTTATACGATCGTTACCTGGAAGAATTCGAATTGAAATATATAAACTGAAATACAATATGAATTTTGCGAACTTGATAGTAGAACGTTTTCGTGACGTGGAAGGTATTTATCGAGTGAGTCCCTCTATTTCTACAGGAAGAGCCCTTATTACTTACGATATCAACAAGACCTCTCTACATACAATTTGTGAAATAATTAAACTCCTAGAAGAACAAATTACAAAGAATAATAACCTTAATAATATGGAAGAAACGAAGAAAGTAGAAGATTCTTCATCTAGTGTAATTTCTTACGAGAAAAAAGGTGAAGATGTTCCGTTACCGCTAGCGCTTTCTGTCGTTGGATTAGGTGCTTTCGGTATAAAACAATTATTTATGGGAAGATCTGCTTTAGCTAGAAGCCCAGGACTTTTTTACGTATCAGGTGCTTTATCTGTTGTGACGGGATATCCGTTTCTGAAACGTGGATTCAAAAAAATGGTTGCTAGCAAAAAGGTGAATTCTGATCTAGTTCTTGGCATAGGAACGTTAGCGCTAGCGCTTGCGCGAGAAAATATTGTCGTGCTAGCGGGACTTAGTCTATTAAACTATTTAAATTGGAAGCGTAGTCAAGCGAACATAAATGAAGAAACAGATTCGTATAAAGAACGAATTTTATCCCCAGAGATTAAAGCATATAGTGAAAAGCAATCGAAATGGGGCATGCTTTTTGGCGGAGCAACATGGGCATTTACGAGAAATCCGTTACGCGGAATGGCGGTCTTATTAGCTGCGAATCCGAAACCGGCTGTTTCGTCTGCTGAGTATGCATGGCGACAAGGAGATCTCGTTGCGAGAGAAAGAGGATACCTTATTCCAAATGAAGGATCGTTATCTCAATTGTCCAGAACGAGAACAATTGTATTTGACGATGTATCTCGTATATTCCGTAATGAAGAAGCGGAGATTAGCTGTATTTCAGAAGATGAAGGGCAAGTTCTGTGCACGGCAGCCTCATTACTGGAGAAAAGTGAGCATGATTGGAAAGATGAGGTTGTGCAACGAGCGAAGCAAACAGGAAGGACGTTAAGAAAGGCTTTTGAAATCGAGATTGATGAAGAAGGGATAAAAGGTGAAATACAAGGTATCCCATCTTTTGCCGGTAGTAAAGAATTTACAGAACGAAATGGTGTAGATATAAGCCTTTATGCGTTAGAAGCGAAGAGACTGAGCAAAGAAGGATTTAACGTTCAGTTTGTTGCGAAAGGTCAAAAATGCCTCGGATTGTTAGTTGGATCAAAAATAGCAATTGTTCCTGATTTTGCAAATATCTTTTATAAGTTAAACGAAAATAAATGTGCGATAGCTGTTATGGGAAATAGTTTAAATATGAATGAGAGTGTTCTTACGCAATACGGCATTGATACAAGTTGGCAACATAGCGATGTTGTAGAACGTGTAGAGCGTATCCGTTTGAATGGGGAAGAAGTGTTATTTATATGTGAGGAAAAGATTGAATTCCCGTCAATATCTCACTATGAAATGAAAAATGTCTTTCAATCAATGGCCTATGCAAAACGAATCGATTTATTGGTGAGAGAACATTTTCGAGTAGCAAAAATGTGGAATATTGCCGGTGAGATGCTGGCTGTTTGGTCTATATTTACGGCGCCTGTTATCGCTTTATTGGCGAACGCTCTATCTTTAACGTTTTTATCTAGAGCGAAGCGAGTGAGTGAGAAGATTTTTTCTAATGAAGAGATAGTAAATAGGAACGAATCCGTAGCGAGAGAACCTTCTATGAAATGGTATACACTCTCGCAAGAAGACGTAATAAATGAATTGCAAGTGGAAAAACAGCAAGGATTAAGTGATAGAGAAGTGCAAATGCGACAAGAAAAGTATGGAATGAATAGAATGGAACCAAAGAAGTCCGTCCCTTGGATTGTGTCATTTATGGGGCAATTTAAAGAGTTCACATCGCTTATTTTACTTGGAGCAGCTGGCTTGTCTGTATTATCAGGCGGGGTGTTTGATGGATTGGCAATGGGGACCATCCTTATTGTGAATGCGGTAATTGGAACGCTTCAAGAGCGGAAGGCCGAAAAAGTAGTGGAAGCTTTAAATCAATTTCGTGTGCCGAATTGTATGGTAATCCGAGAAGGAAAAGAAGTAGAAATAGCCAGTAGTGAGCTCGTTCCTGGAGATATTGTCTGTCTTCAGGCTGGAGACCGTGTGCCTGCTGATCTTCGTACTATACATTCTTGGAATTTAGAAGTTAATGAAGCGATGTTAACGGGTGAGTCTTTACCTGTTGAAAAGAAAGAGGATGCTATAGGAGAAGAATGTTCGTTAGCGGAGCGGAATAATATGCTCTTTATGGGTACGTCCGTAACGCGCGGAAAAGCGAGAGCAATAGTAGTGGAAACAGGGATGAGTACAGAGATGGGTTATATGATTTCCTTAATGAAAGGAGAAGAAACAGAGCCTACACCACTCCAGCAAAAGGTGACGTCTATTAGTAAAACATTTATTAAAGGGGCATTTATAGCTGGTGGTATCGTACTTGTGGCAGGATTACTACGAGGTTTGCCGATTACACAAATGATTACAACATCGGTTGCTCTTACAGCATCAGCTGTTCCAGAAGGTTTGCCGATTATGATTACAATCGCTTTAAGCGCAGGGATATTCCGTATGCAGAAGCAAAATGCACTCGTTCGGAAGCTTTCCAGTTTAGAAACGTTAGGCAGAACAACTGTTATTTGCTCTGATAAAACAGGTACTCTTACGAAGAATGAAATGACGGTTAAAGTGATCGCTACGCCAAATCGTGTATGGAGTGTATCAGGTGATGGATATGAACCGGTAGGTAAGATTTCGGATGTAACGTCATCTAAAGTCGCCGCTGCTGTAGAGATGGAAGTAGAAGAAGTGACTTATCATGAAAGTGAAAAGACACCGTTAGAAAATCCAGATTTAGTTCGCGTTCTGCAAATTAGTGTCCTTTGTAACAATAGTAAATTAGAACAAGAAGAGAATCAGTGGATCGTGAAAGGTGACCCGACTGAGGGGGCTTTGTTAAGTTTGGCTTCTAAAGCGGGCGTGTCACATGAAGATATGAAATCATTTGAACGACATCATGAAGAACCGTTCGACTCTGAAACGAAAATTATGAGTGTTGTTTGTAAGGAAAATGAATCACTGTATAAGTTTTCGAAAGGATCTGTAGAGGCGATTCTTACTAGATGTAAATGGTATCAACATAATGGTGAAATCTATCCGTTATGTGAACAAGAAAAAGAAGTTATTTTACAACAAAATGAAGGTTTTGCAGAACAGGCGTTACGAGTATTAGGTTTTGCATACAGTGATGGTGAGAAGGATGATCTTATTTTTGTTGGGTTAGTTGGTATGATTGATCCTCCGAAGCCTGAAGTAGAAGAAAGTATTCGTGAAGCGATTGAACTTGGTGTAAAGCCAGTCATGATTACTGGGGATCATCCAACCACAGCGATCTCTATTGCGAAGCAGACTGGTATTTGGAATCGTGATGATCGTGTTTTAACTGGGATAGAGATTGATAATTTAACAGATGAAGAGCTAAAAAATATCGTGAAAAACACTTCTGTCTTTGCACGAGTAACACCGGCCCATAAATTACGCATAGTAACTGCATATCAAGCCGACGGTCAAATTGTTGCGATGACTGGAGATGGTGTGAATGATACGCCTGCTATAAAGAAAGCGAATATCGGTATTGCGATGGGGCAAACAGGAACAGAAGTAACGAAAGAAGCTGCAGATCTTATATTGAAAAAAGATCACTTCGGTTCCATTGTGGAAGGGGTAAAAGAAGGTAGAACGATCATTGGTAATATTCGTAAAGCAGTTGGTTGTTTATTAACGGGAAATTTAGCTGAAGTATTGGTGACAAGTGCAGCTGTTATTGCAGGGATGCCGATTCCGTTAGTGCCAATTCAAATTTTATTAATGAACCTTATTACGGATGCTTTACCGGCAATGATTTTAGCTGTAAATCCTGGAAACAAAACGAAGCAAACGAAACGCCAAGATATTGTGGATAAAGAGCTATACAAAAAGGTTGTGACGCGAGGTATATTGCTAGGAGTAGGATCGCTTGCTTTATTCGGTATGAGTTTAGCTGCTGGTGTGCCTCTTGTAGTAGCGCAAACATCAGCATTTGCGACATTAGTTGCAGGTCAACTCATTCAAACATTTTCTTGGAGGCAAGAAGGATCGGACGAAACAATGCGTGATTGGTCAAAAGATCGTTTCTTTGTAACAGCGTTAGGGACGTCTTGGCTTGTATTATTATCAGCTATATATGTTCCGTCATTTGCTCGTATATTCCATACAGTGCCATTAACGCTTATGCAATGGATACCTGTTCTTCTTGTAGCGGGCACAGTATCTCAAATTTCGAAGCCTATTATTAATTTAATTTCATATAAGAATGATGACTCGGCAAAACCGGTAGTCAATGAACTAGCATTATTAAAAACAGTGTAAAGGAGCAATGAAAATGATACGAAAAATTGTTATTGGATCTACTTTAGCATTAGCGAGTGCCGCTTTATTACCTGTTGTAAGAAATACACTTCGTCCACTTGTTGAATCAGGGGCAAAAGGTGTGAAATCTACTTTTGAAACGATTAAAGAAGAAGTAGAAGATATTATTGTAGAAGCGAAAATGGATAGAATGCAAAAACAATTTGAGAAAGAACTTTCTTACGTTGAAGATGATCATGCTGAAGAGCAAGAGGTAATAGAAGCGGCTGCAAAGGTTGAAGAAATGGAGGAAGTAAGAAATGACGCATAAAGCTGTTGAGCAAGACGTGGATTATCATTTAGAAAAAGCGTTAGAGCATTTTGAACAGGCGCTAGACTTGAGTGTAAAGGCGGCATTAGAAAATAAAGCAATGCAAAAAGAGATTGCGAATAAAATGGGGTCTTTTACAGGAGAAATTTTTCAATCTGTTCGTGAAAAAGGAAAAGTGAATCGCATGAATATAATGAAGTGGTTCACGCTACCTCGCTTTTAAAAAGAGTTGTTAATGGGGAGGGATAGAGGGAGTTTTTTCTCCCTTATCCATATTCCGTACTATGTATGTCACGTTAGTTTCCGGAATGTTCAACAATATGAAGGGGTGAACGGAATGGCAGCATGGATAATGGTATTGGCATTAACATTTTCATCAAGTATCGATAACTTAGGGGTAGGAATTTCTTACGGCATTCGAAATATAAAAATTAGTCATCTATCAAACTTTATTATTTCGATAATTTGTTTTTTATTTAGTGTAGTAGGAATATATTTTGGTTTATGGTTATCAAAAATTTTACCTGGGATTATGCCAGTTGTAATTGGCTCGTTCTTATTAGTTATAATTGGTCTCCGAATTATTTTACTAGCAATTCCTCGTAAGGTTCCGGTGCAAGAGACTGAGGGGGAAGTGGCAAGTGCAGAAATAAATGGCTTAACGAAAAATATCGGTAAATCTGGTGAAATCGGTTTTGCAGAGTCTATTTTTCTTGGGATTGGTTTGTCCGCGAATGCACTAACGAACGGCTTAGGAGCAGGGTTATTCGGTTTAAATCCAATTGCTATTTGTATTGCAGCTGCAGTTGGTAGTTTTATTACAGTGTGGGGCGGAGTTGCGTTAGGGAGAAAAATCGCTCACGTTCGCATTGGTAAATTCACTTTAGGTCAGTTTGGTACATTGATTAGTGGAACGTTATTATTAGTTATTGCGTTTGCTGCACTTTTTGATTAATTCATAGAAGGTGAGTGAAATTGAGATTACTGTATAAAAGGCTAAAGTACTCGGAGTTAGAGTCGGAGTTGCAATTAGTAGAAAGTGTTTTAACTTCAGGATACTTTATTTTGTTAGATTTACTCTTTGTATCTTTCTTATTGATGATACTAACCTTTTCTCTACATCATTCATTTTTTATGGCAATCGTTATATTCGTGAGTTCTTACATAATTTGCGGTAGTGTATTTTTATTATTGCGGAAATGGTTAAAATGATTTTAAAAAGCTATCTTGAATATAAGATAGCTTTTTTGTTTGCAAAATGTAAACATATAAAGGGACTTCTATCTTGTAAATGGTCAGAAAAATTTGTTAATATAAAGTGTATAGAGGTTGTAGTTATTTTTCTTATAATAACTATGGTTATTCTCGTGAATAAAGGGGAATGAGATATGTCTCAAGATAATGAAAGAAGTAATCTTGGATTGTTGTTGAAAAAGTTACTTAAAGAAAAGTCTTTATCGATGCGAAAACTTAGTTCGCTTACTGATATTGATACCGCTACTATTTCAATGATCGTAAATGGTAAGCGAAAGGCGAATCCGAAGCATTTGCAAAAGTTCGCAGAGAGCCTTGATGTTCCGGTAGGTGATTTGTTTGTGGCGGCAGGTTATTCTATTGAAACGAAACAGGAGGAGCAATCTGATATTCACGTTTCCATTAATAACATTGAACACTTACTTGAATCTGCCCAACTCTATGATCAAAAGTTTAGTATATCGAATGTAGAGCAGCAGTTAGCGAATTATGAACAGTATTCGCAAACTGAAGAAGGGAAAGAAACGATTGAAAAGGGGTTTCTTGAAAAGATTCAAAAGGTAAGCAGTATTGGCCCGTTTATTAATGATTTGAAAGAATTGTACGAGAGGTTTACGAAGAAGAAGGGGACGGCTGCAGAACTTGCTTTAATGGGAAGTGCGCTCATTTACTTTATATTATCGGTCGATGTAATTCCAGATTATATATTTCCAATCGGTTATTTAGATGATGCGGTTGCGGTGCAGCTCGTTTTAAATGCACTAATGAAAAGGTAAGATGTTTATATGAATAGACAGATAAAGATATTTATATACCAATAGTTTGGAATACTTGTATCGTTATGAATATACGAAAAAGGTGTACCCCGTGTTAGAACGGAGTACACCTTTTTCGTTTTAATTAGCGGATTTTTCTACATACTCATAAGCTTTCTCTCCGTGCATCGAAATATCAAGTCCCATATGTTCTTCGTGTTCGTCTACCCGAACAGGGAGGAAGAAGTTAATTGCTTTAATAATGGCATACGTCATGATGATCGTGAATGCATATGTTGCGCCGATTGCTACAAGTTGTTTAAACAGTAAAGCAGCGTTTCCGTAAAATAATCCGTTAGCGCCATCACTGTTTACCGTAGTAGTTGCAAATAGTCCTGTCGCAATGCCACCCCAAGTTCCGCCGATGCCGTGGCATCCGAATGCATCAAGTGTATCATCATATCCGAATTTTGTTTTTAAGAAAAAGACTGCTCCGAAGCATAATACGCCGCCAATTGCTCCGATAAGAAGAGCCGAGAAAGGTGTAACGAACCCGCAAGCTGGTGTAATAGCGACTAGACCGGAAACAACTCCGCAAGCAGCTCCCATCGCAGTCGGTTTTGATTGGAAGAACCATTCTGAAAGCATCCAGGTTAATGCGGAGGCAGCCGCGGCTATATTTGTATTAATAAATGCGGTTAAAGCTACATCATTTAAAGATAATGCACTTCCGACGTTAAAACCGAACCAGCCGAACCATAGTAAGCCTGCGCCTAACATCGTAAATGGTAAATGGTGAGGAGACGAACCGTTTATGTTTTTTCGTTTTCCGAGAAAAATAGCTAATACAAGGCCAGCCACGCCAGATGTAATATGAACGACATTACCACCAGCGAAGTCTAACGCGCCAAGCTCTCTAAGCCACCCGCCAACGCCCCATACCCAATGAGCGACAGGATTGTAAACGATTGTTGTCCATAGAAGGATGAAAATAAGGAAAGCGGAAAATCGCATTCTTTCGGCGAATGCACCTGAAATTAAAGCAGGAGTTAAAATGGCGAACATGAGTTGGAACATCATAAATAAGTTGTGAGGAATAGTAGATGAGTAGTCTGGATTTGGTGCGTAGGTAACGCCGTTTAAACCGAACCAATCGAGTGTACCGATAAGTCCGTGCCAATCTGGTCCGAATGATAAAGAATAGCCAATCAAAATCCATTGAATCGAAACGATAGCCATTGCGCTATAACTATGCATTGTCGTACTGAGTACGTTTTTACTGCGAACCATGCCCCCATAAAAAAGTGCCAATCCTGGTGTCATTAACATGACCATTACTGTCGTTACAAACATAAAAACCGTATCTCCTGTATTCATTCTCTCTCCTCCTATAATGTTAGAAAAAATAACATCAACTTGTTATGTTTCATATCATATTCGAAATGAAACATAAAATCAACTAAAAATTCAGAAAACTTTATACTTCATGTTAGGAAAACTGACATGAAGTATTTTGCGGAGGAAGAAATCAACGTATGCGATTCGTCTGGAAAATTGGTATAATATTCTTACAATTAAAAAATATGGGGGATGCGTGTGAGGAAAATACGGACTAGGAAACTATTCATTTGTTTTTGTTTAGCTGTCGTTTTGTTTGTACCAATACATACGTTTGCGGATGAAAAAAGAGAGTGGCGAGACGAAGTTATCTATTCCATTATGATTGATCGTTTCAATAATGGAGAACCGAAAAATGACAAACAGTTAGAAGTTGGAAATTTGGAAGGATATCAGGGCGGAGATATAAGAGGGATTATAAAAAGACTGGATTACATAAAAGAAATGGGCTTTACCGCTGTTATGCTTTCTCCGCTTTTTGAAAGTGGAACGTATGATGGGGTAGATGTGCGTAATTTTCAAAAGGTAAATGAACATTTCGGAACAGAAAATGATGTGAAAGAACTTGTACAAAAAGCGCACGCAAAAGGAATGAAAGTTATACTTCAATTTCCACTTGGGGAAAATGAACAACAAGTCATCGATGCGATGAAATGGTGGGGCAAAGAAGTTGATTTAGATGGAAGTTATGTGATACATAGTGAAAAAAAGTCGGATGCTTTTTGGGATGGCGTACAAAAGGACATGCAAGCGATAAAGAAAGATTTTCGTATTATGACAGAGGGAGATAGTGAGTATAACGAAAAAATAGTAGAATCGTTTTCAAAAGCGGATGTATCGGTGAAACCTTTATATGATGTGAGTAAAAAAGACGGGGAATCCATTATATTTTTAGATAATCAAGATACAAAAAGATATGCTCGTATTGCAAAAGAGCATATGAATTATCCGCCATCTCGTTTGAAACTAGCTCTCACATATTTATTAACATCACCGGGTATTCCGAATTTTTATTACGGGACTGAAATTGCATTAGATGGAGGAGATACTCCGGATAATAGACGATTAATGGATTTCAAATCAGATGAAAAATTTATGCAGCACATAACGAAACTGGGTGAACTTAGAAAAACGAGATCATCTCTACGACGCGGTACGTTTGAACTTTTGTATGATAAAGATGGAATGAGTATACTAAAACGAAAGTATAAAGATGAAGTCACATTAGTAGCGATTAATAATACGAAAGAAACACAAAAAGTGGCTGTACCTGTAAGTACGATTGGTGAAAAACAAGAATTAAGAGGATTGTTAGAAGATGAAATTATAAGAGAAGAAAACGGAAAGTTTTATCTCGTTTTAAAGCGTGAAGAATCAAATGTGTATAAAGTTAACGGGGAAACAGGCGTGAATTGGTTATTTATCTCCTTAATAGTCGGTGTGAATGTATTATTTATTGCGTTTTTAATTGCGGTTAAAAAGAGACGGAAATGAGTAACGTTTTTTAGTAGTTCTTCTTCAGTTTAAGGTGGTGAGGTATTTGCGGAAAAAGAAGTGGTTCGCTCTATGCTTATGTGTTTTTATCGTATTCGTAAGTTTTTATCCCACTTTAATGGGCAGTAAGAACCCCACCTCAAAATTCAGCGAAAGCAAAGAATTTAGGTGGGGATCAACTGCCCATTAAAGTCCGATTGGTTCAACTAATAATCAGTGGGGGATGAAGAAAACCCCCACTGATTAAAGTTTCACTTTATCTTTGGGACAACCGTGATGATGGGGAATTTGTTCGGTGGGGCGATAGTGTTCATTCTGTTGATATGGCAGTTCTGAAGAGAAACGATATAAAATATAAAATCAACAATGATAAAGTATATATTCCTGAAAAATCATTTAATAAAGCGATATGGTGTTGCTCTTAATAAAGGTGAAATCTCGGGGGGCAGGCTAAGGAGGAGACTTTTCCCCTAGCCTGTTTTTGTGTGGGAACCGATAAAAAATCCTTATGATGTATATGTATTAGTCTCTATAGAAGGATTAGTTCCGCAACCTCATTTTCATTTCATTCTACTATTTGTGTGAAGTAAGACTCTTACCTCGAAATCAGCTGAGCAAAGAAGTGAAAAGATCTTTAGAACAAACAATAATTGCAACTATACTAATTTTACATTACATTAAAGGGTGAAAAATATTCTGATACTCATTGAGGGCTATATTTGAGGAGGAACAATGGAATTTTACGATTTGGGTATTACCATTAAAGAACTTAGAATGAAAAAGAATATATCACAATCTGAATTGTGTCATGGAATATGTTCACAAAGTCAAATTAGTAAAATAGAAAAAGGTATGATTTATCCATCTAGTATATTGTTATATCAGTTATCTGAAAGACTTGGTATTGATCCAAATAATATTTTCGCACTAAGTCAAAACAAAAAACTAAAATATGTAGAAAATGTAAAGTATGTAATGAGAGATTGTACAAAACAAAAACAATATAATGAACTTTACGAAATAGTGAAACAAGAGAAAAACGAAAATAATTTCCAGTTAAAAGAAGATAAACAATTTCTAATATGGCATGAAGCAATTGCTATATTTTATGTAAATAAATCAATAAAAACTGCTTTAAATCTTTTACATAGTGCTTTAAAACTAACTGTAACGAATGGTAATTTTTTATCAGAAAGAGAAATAGATATTATGCAGTCAATGGCTATATTTCATTGGGCAAATAAAGAATATGAAAAGAGTATTACTATATTAAGAAGATGTTTAACTAATTTTAATAAGTTAGATTTTCCTAGGGATAAAGAGATTAAATTAAAAATTATTTTTAATTTAGCAAAAATTTTAGGTCATGCAAATCAACATGAAGAGGCAATAAAATACAATGATATGGGTATTAAATTAGCTATTAATTTAAACACTTTATATTTATTAGGTGAATTATATTATGGAAAAGCTTGGAACATGCTAAAACAAAAACAATATAATGAAGAAGATATAGCTGATTACATGAAAAAAGCATTATTTATATTTGAACTAACAGAAAAAGAAAATCTGATAAAAATAGTTAAAGAAAATTATTTTGAAAATCAAAATAAAAAAATTACTCATAATTTCTGATGAACATCGCATTATTTTCTATAAAAAAAGGCACCTTATGATGTCTATTTTTATGACTTATACTATTAAATTGCATTATATATGTTTCTTATACCAAGCTTTGTTGATGTATTTACACTTCGCAGGTGTTGAAGTTTTAGACTTATCATTAAGCGTATCCATATTATTAGAACATCCTGCAATATGTAGGCAGAATGTAGTTAATAAAAAACATAGTATTAATTTCTTCAAATAACCACTTCTAACTCTTTTTTAATTAACATTTTTTCATAAAATAAATTCCTTACTAATTTTACATCACATGAAAGGGTAGAAAATATTCTTATACTCATAAATTGTTACATTTGAGTGGGGCGGGAGGTTTTTTCCTCGATTTTCAAAAAGGCCTTCTTGATTTATGCATAATAATCAAATCCCCATTCTAACCATCCGATTGCGATGTAATATTCTCCCTACACGCTAAAAAGAAAAACATCCTCTACACAGAGGATGTTTTTCTTTTTAGCGGTAGTTAATGAACTGTACGTCAATCGGTAAGTCAGCGCTGCGAACTGCTGCGATAACTGCTTGTAAGTCATCACGGCTTTTCGCTGTAACACGTACTTGGTCATCTTGTACTTGTGTTTTTACTTTTAATTTCATTTCTTTAATGATGTTGTTAATTTTTTTCGCGTTATCTTTATCGATACCTTGTTGAAGTGTTGCGCGTTGGCGAACAGTGTTACCAGTCGCAGCTTCAACTTTTCCGTAATCCAAGTTTTTAATTGGAACGTTACGTTTTACAAGTTTAGCAATTAGAACGTCTTTTACTTGGTCTAATTTGAATTCATCGTCAGAAGTTAAAACTAGTACTTCTTTTTCTAATTTAATATCACTTTTACTTCCTTTAAAGTCATATCGGTTTTGGATTTCCTTTAATGCGATGTTAATTGCGTTTGTTACTTCAGGTAATTCTACTTTCGAAACGATGTCAAAAGAACTCTCTTTTGCCATAGTTAGCACCTCCAAATAAATTTCTAATCTTTTTATGTACTGTACATACTAAAGTATAGCTGAAAACGAGCTTAGACTTAAGTGTTTTCATACTTATAATCATGTAACCTCATTTTATTATAGTGAATTTTGGGCAGTTGGACAAATAAAGGGAAAATCGTGTTATAATTAACTTTTGTTTGGAATGATAAAAAAGATAATTTTATCCCGCATTAACGGGCATTCAGTTAGAGCAAAGAAGTTAAGTGGGAGATCCACTGCCGTAAACGCCCGATTGGTGAGGGTTGACAATCAGTGGGAAGGAACAAAAACCCCACTGATTAAAGTTTCACTTTATATAGAGAAGGGAATTAAAAAATATGTATTTACAATTAGGAGCGATTGAACAGGTAACTGTTTTACGTGAAACTGAAATCGGATATATGGTTGGGAATGAAGAAGAAGAAATTTTCCTACATAAAAACGAATTAGTTGGAGAAATTGAAGAAGGTGATAAGATTGATGTATTTTTATACCTTGATCATCAAAATCGTGTTTCAGCAACAATGAAGGAGCCACTTATTACAACTTTTGATTGGAACTGGGTAAAAGTTGTAGAAGTTATTCCTAGTTTAGGTGTGTTTGTTGATATTGGTGTATCAAAAGATATACTAATCCCAGCTGATGAGTTCCCGATTTACATGCCAGTATGGCCAGAGGTTGGAGACGAATTATATTGTACGTTAAAATTAACGAATCGTGATCGACTTATTGCTCTTCCGGCAAGAGATAGTGATATGCAAGAAATTATCGTAGATGCGACGCCATCTATGCGTAATAAAAACGTAAATGGACGTGTGTATCGTTCACTTCAAGTTGGTTCATTCATACTAACTGATGAGCATTTCCGTGCTTTCTTACACCATACTGAAAGAAAAGAACAAGTACGTATCGGTGAACGTGTAACGGGCCGTATTATTGACGTAAAAGATGATGGTACAATTAACATTTCACTTCTTCCTCGTAAAGAAGAAGGAATGGAAGACGATGCGGCTGTAATTTACGCATATATGGAAGAAAGAGGCGGAGCAATGCCGTTTTGGGATAAGAGCCACCCAGAAGACATTAAAGAACGCTTCAACATGAGTAAAGCTGCATTTAAGCGCGCGCTTGGTAAGTTGATGAAAGAAGAAAAGATTTATCAAGAAGAAGGCTGGACGTACTTTAAGAAGTAAATGAAATAAAAAGCACCGTCTTATTTTGTCATAAAAAATAAGACGGTGCTTTTTTAATTTCCTTGTTCATGCGCAAGAGTAAACGTATCTTCCAAATCACTATCGTTTATTTTAATATTTGCCTTTTTTAATTCTTTTTGTAGCAATTTGTGACTAAATGTAGGATCGGCAATACGTTCTGCTTCTAAGTTTTTACGAATGGAACCTTTAACTTCATCGTAAGGTTGTAAATCTTTTTTACCAGTTAGCTTAATAATGTGATAGCCATTTGGTGATTTGACGGGTTCACTAATTTGGTCGATTTTTAGTTTATAGGCAGCGGTTTCGAATTCAGGAGCCATTGTACCGGAATTGAAGTATCCAAGGTCTCCGCCTTTATCTTTTGATAGTAGATCTTGCGATTCTTGTTTTGCTAGTTCTTCAAATGAAGCGCCAGCATCTAATTTTTTCTTTATTTCTTTCGCTTCATTTTCGTCACTTACTAAAATATGACTCGCTTTAATTTCTGGTTTATAGTGATCTTTCACGTCTTTTTCTGTAACACTTTTCTTAATCGCTTCATTCATAGCAAGTTTGAACTTGATTTGATTTTTGAAATCAGCTTCATCTTTTAAACGATTGTTTTCTAGTACAGTTGTGAATTGATCGCCATATTGTTTTTTCGCTTTTTGTACTTCTTTATTTACATCATCGTCAGATACTTTATATTTTTTCGTGATAACGTCTTGTGCCATCATTTCGTATAACATGTCTTTTCCATAACGATCTTTCAACTGCTTTTCGAAGTCGCTCTTCGTAATGGCTGAGTCTGTTGCCGTAGCGACTGTAGCTGAGCTGTTTTTTTGTCCACAAGCAGCTAGCATTAATATACTTATTAGTGCAGTAATAATGAAAATGTGTTTCCCTCTCATGCCAACACCTCATCCGAATATGTTATCGCTATTGTAGAATATAGAAGTGAACATGAAGTGAATTTTCAATGTTTTTTCCTGTAAAATGTAAAAAAAAGTACATCAACAATACTGTTGATGTACAATGGAATCAAAGGTGATCGGTCTTTTTAGAATAGGCACGTTTACCTTGCTGAATATTTTTTTGTTCTTGCTCATTTTTTTGCGTACGCTTTGCATTATTATCGCGTGCTTTTTTGTCGTTATCGCTCGTATGTGGCATATGTATCAACTCCATTTCTAAACGTTGTACGTTTATCATTTCCTTTTTCGTAAAGACTATGTATAGCAGTGCATTCATGAATAATAAGGGTGGATTAGAAATGGATTTGAAGTTGAATTATACCGAACTTATAAAGAAGTTAATCGTTGTAATCGTCGCAGGTTTGTTAAATGCGATTGGAATGAATTTATTTTTGACGCCGGCGAAAGTGTACGCGAGTGGATTTGCTGGGTTGTCTCAATTGTTATCGCAAATATTAGGTGACTTTTTATCTATTCACATATCAACGGGGGTATTGTTTAGTTTGTTCAATATTCCTGTCGTTATTTTAGCGTGGAAGAAGGTTGGAAAGGCCTTTACTTTCTTTAGTTTTCTTTGCGTTATATTTATGACTTTGTTTTTAGAAATTATCCCAGTTAGAGCGGTTTCAAACGACATCATATTGAATGCGATTTTTGGCGGGATTATTTCAGCAATCGGTGTAGGTATGGCGTTGAAGTGGGGGGCTTCTACAGGTGGTTTAGATATTATCGCTATGATTTTATCTAAAATAAAAGACAAGCCTGTCGGTACATATTTTTTCTTCTTTAATGCACTGATCATTATCGCTGCTGGCTATGTGTATGGCTGGGAAAAAGCATTATATACTTTGGTGACTTTGTATGTCTCGACGCGAATTATCGATGCGATTCATACGCGGCATGTGAAGATTACAGCATTAATCGTTACGAAGAATGGGGCAGATGTACGAAAGGCGATTCATTCACGTTTAGTGAGAGGGATTACAACTATCCCAGCAACAGGTGCTTATACAAATGAAAATAAAGAAATGTTAATGATTGTTATTACTCGTTATGAACTGTATGAATTAGAGAGGGTTATTAAACAAGTGGACCCAAGTGCATTTACAAACGTACTGCAAACGGTCGGGGTGTTTGGATTGTTTCGAAAAGATTAAAGAGGACCAAAGCTGGTCCTCTTTTTTAATGCAAATTCGTAATGTTTTGCAACTGCTCCTGCATTTCACGTAGCTGAACTTTTTCAGCTGTTGAAGAGTTTGCATAAGCAGAGTGCAAAGCGTTTTTTGCTCTATATACGAGATCTTGTTGCTCAGCACCGCTTGAACAAGTTACGGCGTTTGCAACAGCATCTCTAGCTTGTTGGAATAGTAAGTTCCCCATTTAAACCCCTCCAAAAGAAGAGTTACTTCTCGCTTTTTCTGCCTCAGCTAATGTACCACGGTACGGGAATCTTGCATCATGCTTCATTACAGCATCGGCTCCTTGTTGGATAAAACGTTTTGATTTGTTCTTTTTACCCATTCGAAAAACCCCCTTTATTTAGCTGAAAACAATCGACGCGCTGACTTGTGCGTCTAATAATAGTATGAGCGTTTGGCGAGAAACTATAAGCAGGGAATTTTTAGATTACAACCCAAGAACCTCTTCTAAATAAAGTGCAATACCATCTTCTTCATTCGTTAACGTCGTATGGTTTGCGAGTGATTTTAATTCAGGAATAGCATTACCCATTGCGATGCCGTGACCAGCAAATTCAATCATTTCAAAGTCGTTATCTTCATCACCGAAAGCGATAATTCGCTCTTGTGGAATGTTGTAATGACTAGAAATTTTTTGTAATCCGACAGCTTTATTTAACCCGCTTTTTACAATTTCAATAATCGGCCAAGGTGCGCCCCATTTTCTATGATCGATTACTTCAGCATGCATATCAGTTAAATGTTGACGAATTGCGCTAGAATGTTCGTCATGTGCGTCAATTAATAAGCAAGTTGGATGATCGTTTAAAGTATTTAATAAGTCTCCTGTAAAAATCTTTGGAGAACCGAATTCGAAAATATGTTTTTTATCTTCATCAATTTCACGGACATACACATCGTCCATTACTTCAGCGTATATATTTTTTACACCAAAATCAAAGCAAGCTCGGACAATTTCTTGGGCTGTTGCTAGCTCAAGAGGAGAGTGATGTGTGCCCCACTTTGAATCAAGGGGATGATGTACGTAAGCACCGTTAAAGTTTACGATTGGTGTACTCAGACCGAGTTCTTTATAGTAATCAAAACTAGCACGGAATGGACGCCCTGTTGAAATAACGACAATATGTCCTTGTTCCTTTGCTTTTGCAATTGTATGTTTCGTTCGAGTGGAAATTATTTTGTTGTCTGTCAATAAAGTGCCGTCTAAGTCTAATGCGATTAAATGTTGTTTATTCATAATTTCACCTCTTATAATAATTTTTTTGTTTCTATCTGTATTTCCGTTTTTAATATGCAGAAATAAGAGGTTAAGCTGGGTGAGAACACCAAAGATGGAAACTTCACTATATATCCATCTTACGTCGCAAAGCGCTACGGTGTCTACTATTTCTCGCTGGAAATTAAGAAAAGTCAACGTCTTTTTAGAAAGTTCAAACAAAGTTTCTTTCATTATGTACAAATTGTGAAAAGGGTTACATTGCTCGTGTGAGGAAGCTTATAATGAACATGTAATCTTCTCGTATATGTTTGACTCTCCTTTGAAACTGGCCTATAGTAGGTTGGTTTCTTTTTTTTCTACAAATAGGAACGAAATTCC
This sequence comes from Bacillus sp. 3G2, assembly GCF_044324725.1. Classification (NCBI taxonomy): domain Bacteria; kingdom Bacillati; phylum Bacillota; class Bacilli; order Caryophanales; family Bacillaceae; genus Bacillus; species Bacillus sp. 3G2. Next base: position 1,187,397 of record NZ_CP172246.1, read on the forward strand.
TTCCTAAGCTTGTGTCATTCATGTATATGTACAAGAACGAAATGTAGTACTTGTTTCCTAAACATGACAGAAAAGCTTTCTTTGAAAATGGATATACTAATGAGGCAAAGACGTCATGGAAGGAGAATGGAAATGGGACAAAATCGCAGGTTTCGTTCTGGACAAAAAGCGCCAAATGATGGCATTTATGTAGAGATTGGTGAAACAGGAAGTATGGTAAAAGATCCGCAAATGGTGAAATTAACTGCCGGTGAAAAGTTTCCAGATAACACAAATCATAACCGTCAATGGACATATAAAAGAAGACCGTAACAGAAGCCGCAATCATTATTGCGGCTTTTTTGTTATGGGGCATTGTAATCTCATTTACCGTAACGTTTTAACCTGTATAATGAATGCACTCTTTTTCTTTTTCCAATAATAAGTTTGAAAATACATAAGCAAAATTATTGTATAAAAAAGTCAGTTGGCGTATAATCAAATCAAAGGTCAAAGAAAGTCAAACATTTGGAGGACTGTAAAGATGGACTTAAATCAAATGACAACGAAAACACAAGAGGCGATTATGAGTGCCCAATCTTTAGCGGTATCTCATCATCATCAAGAAGTAGATACTGTTCATCTCTTGTCTACATTATTAGAAGAGCAAGATGGATTAGCAGTACGTATTTTTCAAAAAATGAATGTCGATATAGAAGCGTTAAAACAAGGCGCTGAAAGTTTAATTAAGAAAAAGCCTTCTGTAACGGGAAGCGGTGCAGAAGCAGGTAAATTATATATAACTGGTGCTCTGCAGCAACTACTTGTAAGAGCAGGAAAAGAAGCAGAAAAATTGCAAGATGACTACATTTCAGTTGAACATGTATTGCTTGCTTTTACTGAAGAAAAAGGCGATATAGGCCAATTATTCACAAGATTTCATATTACGAAAGATAACTTATTACAGTCTTTAATGACAGTTCGGGGGAATCAAAGAGTGACTAGTCAAAATCCAGAAGCAACTTATGAAGCGTTAGAAAAATATGGCCGTGATTTAGTGGCGGAAGTAAGAGCGGGAAAAATTGACCCTGTAATCGGCCGCGATAGTGAAATTCGCCGCGTAATCCGCATTCTTTCACGTAAAACAAAAAACAACCCGGTTTTAATTGGTGAGCCAGGTGTTGGTAAAACAGCAATCGTTGAAGGGTTAGCACAGCGTATTGTGAAGAAGGATGTACCAGAAGGATTAAAAGATAGAACAATCTTTGCATTAGATATGAGTGCGCTCGTAGCTGGAGCGAAATTCCGTGGTGAATTTGAAGAGCGCCTGCAAGCTGTATTAAATGAGATTAAAAAGAGTGAAGGACGCATTTTATTATTCATTGATGAACTTCATACAATCGTCGGCGCTGGTAAAACAGAAGGTGCGATGGATGCAGGGAATATGTTAAAACCGATGCTTGCTCGCGGTGAACTGCATTGTATCGGGGCGACGACGCTCGATGAATATCGTAAATATATTGAGAAAGATCCAGCGTTAGAAAGACGTTTCCAACAAGTATTAGCAGAAGAACCAACTGTTGAAGATACAATTTCTATTTTACGTGGTTTAAAAGAGCGTTTTGAAATTTATCACGGTGTAAATATTCACGACCGCGCGATTGTAGCAGCATCTGTTTTGTCAGATCGATATATTTCGGATCGTTTTTTACCAGATAAGGCAATTGATCTTGTTGACGAAGCGTGTGCAACGATTCGAACAGAAATTGATTCTATGCCAACAGAATTAGATGAAGTAACGCGCCGCATTATGCAGCTGGAAATTGAAGAAGCAGCTCTTGGAAAAGAGAAGGACTTTGGTAGCCAAGAACGTCTAAAAACGTTGCAACGTGAATTATCGGATTTAAAAGAAGTTGCAAGTGGTATGAGAGCGAAATGGGAGAAAGAAAAAGAAGATATTCACAAAGTTCGTGACTTACGTGAACATTTAGAGCGTCTGCGCCGTGAATTAGAAGAAGCAGAAGGTAATTACGATTTAAATAAAGCAGCGGAACTTCGACATGGGAAAATTCCTGCAATTGAAAAAGAGTTAAAAGAAGCAGAAGAAATGGGCGCACATAATAAACAAGAAAATCGTTTATTACGTGAGGAAGTAAGTGAAGAAGAGATTGCTGATATTGTTTCACGCTGGACTGGTATTCCTGTTGCAAAACTCGTAGAAGGTGAACGCGAGAAATTACTACGCTTAGAGCAAATTTTATCAGAGCGTGTCATCGGACAGGAGGAAGCGGTAAGTTTAGTATCAGACGCAGTTCTTCGTGCACGCGCTGGTATTAAAGATCCGAATCGTCCGATTGGTTCCTTCATCTTCTTAGGACCGACAGGTGTTGGTAAAACAGAACTTGCAAAAACGTTAGCGCAGTCTTTATTCGATAGTGAAGAGCAAATGATTCGTATCGACATGTCTGAGTATATGGAGAAACACGCTGTGTCACGCTTAATTGGTGCGCCTCCTGGATATGTAGGATATGAAGAGGGCGGTCAATTAACAGAAGCGGTAAGACGTAAACCGTATTCCGTTATTTTATTAGACGAAATCGAAAAAGCACATCCAGAAGTATTCAACATTTTATTACAAATGTTAGATGATGGACGCATTACAGATTCGCAAGGACGTACAGTAGACTTTAAAAACACGGTTATTATTATGACTTCAAATATTGGATCTGCTCATTTGTTAGATGGATTAGAAGCAGATGGTTCCATTAAAGAGGAATCAAGAGAACTTGTAATGGGGCAATTAAGAGGACATTTCCGACCAGAGTTCTTAAACCGTGTCGATGAAATTATTTTATTCAAACCTCTTACAACGAATGAAATTAAAGGTATTGTTGATAAAATTGTAAAAGAATTACAAGGTCGTTTAGCTGACCGTCATATTACAGTAGAATTAACAAACGCAGCGAAAGAATTTGTTGTAGAAGCTGGCTTTGATCCAATGTACGGAGCTCGCCCATTAAAACGATATGTACAGCGTCAAGTTGAGACGAAATTAGCGAGAGAATTAATTGCAGGAACGATTACTGATAACAGTCACGTAGTTGTTGATGTAGAAAATAACGAACTAGTCGTTCATGTGAAATAAAATAAAAAAGAGTTCGGATAAAATCCGGACTCTTTTTTTAGTGTTGTTCTACTGGCTCGTTTGGAATTGCAGCTGAAATTGCCAGTACTAATACCGCAAGAACAACTGAGAAAATAGACGCTTGGTTAAAATCGTATGTACCGCCAGTCATAGAACCAATTACGTAGCTCATCATATGTACAAGCGCGAACGACCAAATAAATGCCCAAATGAAACGCATATTTTACACCTCTATTCGTTCAATCTGTCCTTATTGTAACACAATTGAAAAAAGAATATAGAAAAATATTTGTAGATTTTTCAACGCAAATTTGCATTCCGTTCATACATTATAGAAGAGTACTTTTATACGTTTAGAAAATAAGGCGGGGGAAAAATGAGTATTACGGAACGTTTTTTTTACTTGGAAAAAGAACCATGTGTCATTTATTTACCGGAGAAGCCAAATGGATTTTCTGTAATGCTTCTTGGTGATTACAACTACTTTATTGAGAATGGTACAAGTTTATGGACACAGCATGCAGGTAGATCTTATTTTTTACATGGCCTTATTGAGGAAGGCTACACGGTCTTTTCTTCTAATTTATACGGAAGACATTGGGGAAACGACCAATCTGTTCGTCTAGCAAAACGCTTATATGACGTTGTTTTGAGAAAAGAGACATTAAATGCGAAAATGCACATTATGGCAGACGGTATGGGGGCACTTGTAGCACTTGAAATGATGAACAAATACCCTGAATGTATACGCTCAGTCATTATGTTAAATCCGTGTTTAGATTTACCAGAATATGTGGAGTTTGAGAAAGAGCATAAGTTTTTTTACAAAAGATTAGTGAAGGAATTAAGTTTGGCGTATGATTCCAAAGAAGAAGAATTGGAGTCCAAAATAAATAAGAAAACATTTACGCTTCTTCCGTCTTGTGTACCTGTTAAAGTTTTCGTATCAACACAAGAAAAAAGAGGAAGAAAACAGTTGTTACGTAAATATGAGAAAATGAGGCAATTCAATCAATGCGATACTTCTGTCTTATTCCATCTGCAAGATGTGAAATATAAAATGGTTAGGCAAACGACTGATTTCTTTAAAAAATATGAAGAAGAATTGTGAAGCTCCCATATACATAAATGAGGAGCTATTTGTTTCAAGGAGAAAGGGTTGGTGGTATGGAGCGCGTGCTAATTGTAGGTGCACTTACGTTTGTAGGTTATCACCTTGTGAATAAAATGATTGCAGAAGAAGTAGAAGTGTACGGTCTTGATTTTGATGAATTCGAGAATATGACAAAAATTAATGAAGAGAAGTTATTGTTAATTGGGCGAAATGCGTTATTTACGTATTACTCGATAAGAGATGAAGATGGATGGAAATCAGTAGAAGGAGAGAGGTTCGATACGGTTTACTTTTGCCTGTATGAGCCAAATCAACAAAGTGGCTTTCGAAATGAAAGGGTCATATTACAGTATTTAAAGCGGATTATAAGATTGTGTGCAGAACATAAAGTGAAGTTAAATCTAATTTCTTCTATTAAATTAGGAAACGCAGATGAATCCGAAAATAAACGTTTATTTTCGAAAGTGGAAGAAGGATTGAAAAAAGGAGAGGTACAGTATAGTGTATTTCGAGTTCCTACATTATACGGGCCGTGGCAACCATCTTTTATGATGTATCATCAGCTCATTTTATCAGAACTGGATGAGAAAGAGTGCCATTATGTGAGTGAGGAAAACGGAAGTGATCTACTGTACGTGGAAGATGTATGTGAATACTTATGGGAAAATGGAATGAACGAGGAGCATCTCGGTATATACAATTTACTTAGTGGTAAAAAATCATTATGGAAAAAAGGTATGAACCTTTTACGTGCAGAGGATAAAGTGAATAAAGAGAATGAGGAAGAAAGAGATGATACTGTCGAGGTTATTTTGATAAAAAGAAATACTCCGTTAGAATACGGTTTAAATAAACAATTGGCACATATGAAAAAATATAAAGAGTTATACGAAGGATAGCGAGCGTGTTACACTATGTATGTGAAAGTTTTAATGGAGAGGAAGAACATAATATGAATGAGAAAAGCATGCAATTTTTACAAATCGCAATGAAGCATTTACCAGAAGCAAAGGCCATTTTAGATGATAATGGCATTGCGCTTGATATGGAGAAAGCACAACCAGTATTAGAGTTATTGATGAAAGTTATGAACGAAGCATATGAGCTTGGGAAAGCAGATAAAGAATAAAACCTTCTTTTTTAGATGGAAGAGAGGCTCGAACCGTGAATAGAAGCGGTTCGGGCCTTTTTATATTTCAAAAGAAACAGGAAAGGTATGTTTCTGTTTCTTTTAATAAACAATAAAGTGAATAATGCCTAGCTTTATGTTTTAGCTGAAATATATTCTAGACAAAAATACATTTATGTTTTAAAATTAGTACCAAGTCATAATAATTGATATAAAACGGAGGGCTGCGATGTGAACGTGGGCATTTTAGGGATCGGAAGATATGTGCCGGAAAAAGTAGTCACAAATCACGATTTAGAGAAAATAATGGATACATCCGATGAATGGATTCGTACGAGAACGGGAATTGCAGAAAGACGCATTGCCGATGATACAATAGATACTTCATATATGGCTGTAGAGGCTGCTAAAAAAGCACTTGAAGATGCAGGGGTTAGCGGAGAAGATATCGATCTTATTTTAGTGGCGACAGTAACACCAGATCGCGCGTTTCCAGCAGTAGCGTGTGTCATTCAAGAAGCGATTGGAGCAAAACATGCAGCTGCAATGGATGTAGGTGCAGCATGTGCTGGTTTTATGTACGGAATGATTACAGCGCAGCAATTTATTCAAACGGGAACTTATAAAAATGTATTAGTAGTTGGTAGTGATAAACTATCTAAAATTGTAGACTGGAATGATCGCAATACAGCAGTACTATTTGGAGACGGAGCCGGTGCTATCGTAATGGGGGCTGTTTCAGAAGGAAGAGGCGTTCTATCTTTCGAATTAGGAGCAGATGGAAGTGGCGGTAAGCATCTATATCAAGACGAGTATGTTATGATGAATGGCAGAGAAGTCTTTAAATTTGCCGTTCGTCAACTTGGTGAATCTTGTCTTCGCGTGCTGGATAAGGCTGGTCTTACGAAAGAGGATGTGGATTTCTTAGTACCGCATCAAGCGAATATTCGTATTATGGAATCTGCAAGAGAGAGATTAAATTTACCACAAGAAAAAATGAGTATGACAATTGAAAAGTTTGGTAATACATCAGCTTCTTCAATTCCAATTGCAATGGTAGAGGAATTGCAAAACGGACGTATTCAAGATGGTGATTTAATTATACTTGTTGGTTTTGGCGGCGGATTAACATGGGGAGCAGTCGCTCTTCGTTGGGGTAAATAAGGACTGAGAGAAAAAAAGGAGTGTATTTTGTATGGAAAAAAAGAGGGTCGTAATTACAGGACTAGGAGCTGTTACACCGGTCGGTACAGATGTTGAAACAGCGTGGGAAAACATTAAAAAGGGTGTATCTGGAATCGGACGACTTACAAGAATTGATCCGGAACTATTTCCAGCAAAAGTAGCAGCAGAAATTAACGACTTTGAAGTCGAGAAATATATTGATAAAAAAGAAGCGCGCCGTATGGATCGCTTTACACAATATGCAGTAGCAGCAGCGAAAATGGCAGTTGCGGATGCAAAGCTTGAAATTACAGAAGAAAACGGACCTCGAATTGGTGTATGGATTGGTTCTGGTATTGGTGGTATGGAAACATACGAAGAACAATTTAAGATTTTTACTGAGAAAGGCCCGCGCCGCGTGAGCCCATTCTTCGTACCAATGATGATCCCAGATATGGCAGCAGGTCAAGTATCGATTGCAACAGGAGCAAAAGGGATTAACACTTGTTCTGTAACAGCTTGTGCATCGGGTGCAAACTCAATTGGTGATGCATTTAAAGCGATTCAGCGTGGCGATGCGGATGCAATGATTACAGGGGGAGCAGAGGCGCCGTTAACAAGTATGGCATTTGCAGGATTTAGCTCAGCGAAAGCATTAACATTTAATGAAGATCCAGCAACAGCTTGCCGTCCATTCGATAAAAATCGTAGCGGTTTCGTAATGGGTGAAGGTTCAGGTATTTTAATTCTTGAAGAATTAGAGCACGCATTAGCTCGTGGTGCTCACATTTATGCGGAAATCGCTGGTTACGGTGCAACTGGTGATGCATTCCATATTACAATGCCGGCTCCTGGTGGTGAAGGCGGCGTGCGTGCAATGCGTCAAGCTTTAGCAGATGCAGGTCTACAGCCAGAAGATATTGATTACATTAATGCGCACGGTACAAGTACGGATGCGAATGAAAAGTATGAAACGATGGCAATTAAAGAAACGTTCGGTGAGCACGCGTATAAAGTAGCAATTAGCTCAACGAAATCAATGACAGGTCACTTATTAGGAGCAGCTGGTGCTGTTGAAGCGATCTTCTCGATTAAATCAATTACAGACGGAGTAATCCCTCCAACAATTAACTATGAAACACCAGATCCAGAATGTGACTTAGATTACGTACCGAATAAAGCGAGACAACAAGAAGTAAATGCAGTATTAAGTAACTCACTAGGATTCGGTGGTCATAACGCAGTGTTAGTATTTAAATCGTATAAATAATAGATGAAATAAGGAGTTTTTTCGTAGCATATTGCGAAAAAACTCCTTATTTATTTTTACGCCTTTTTCTCCTTTTGCATATACATAAGAAAAAGGAGGGATAAAGATGGGGGTTGTTGAAACTGCTGAGTGGTTACATCGATATTATGGACGGCCAGAAAAGCTGTGTGAGAAGTTTACGAAGTATATCCCGCTGCCAAAAGAAAGATTGTATCGCTTTTTAATTTCTAAAGGTATGTATCGCCCGGTTATGCGAGGAGAACAAGAAATTAAAGAGTTAGAGAAAAAGGAAGTTTGGAAAGAATTACGTATTGAGTATGAGAAACTGAAAAATTGGTTGAAAGGTCCGGATGTCCCTGTCTTTATTTTATTATCAGATTCCTATAATCGAACTGTACAAGAAGAGTATAACGGCAGGGCTGGATTATCTATGCGTCACGTTATTTTCTTATTCGTATGCGGACGGAATTCGGTAGAAGAATTAAAAGTGTTATTGGCGCATGAATATCATCACATATGCAGGTTACATCAAATTGAGACGAAAGAAACAGAATATACATTACTTGATACGATGATTATGGAAGGGCTAGCTGAGCAAGCGGTAACGGAAAGATATTCAGAAAAAAACAATGCACCGTGGACGACGTATCTTTCAAAAGAAGAGGCTATTTATTATTGGGAAAACGTTGTACACGAAAGAATAAGTATAAAACGAGGAACAAGGGAGCATGACATCTTATTAAATGGATTTCATTCTTATCCGAAGATGCTTGGCTATACTCTTGGATTTCATATTGTCAAAGATTGTGTAACTTCAGAAGGAGAAGATACGCTTTCTTTATTACCTATAGATGCAAAAGAAATATTGGATAAAGCAAATACATTCCATATATAAAAAACAGGATCCCTATTTCCTGTTTTTTTTAGTATTAATAGAAGAAAAAATAATAATTAGAATATATTTCCTTAGGTGGAATAAAGTTAAGAAAAATTGAACATAATGATTGATACAAACAGTAGTGAAGTGAGGGGTAGTGAATGTTATATCTACATGATGTATGGGTAAATTGGTTTGAAGGTGAAGAAAATGGGTATAACGTTTGTCATTTTTACGAATGGCGGAAAGATGATACGATTGAGCTATTAGATCAAGTGCCATTATTAAAAGTAGATGCCACATTATATCATTACATCGAGAACGAATTGTTAGAGCTTCCGCAAAAAATGTTGGAAGACGTACATCATAAGGCTTATATTCGTAAAAATCATGAACGTTTGCAGCAAGAGTATTGCTTTGTAGTTACAGATGGAAAAGGAATTATTGCGATCGACACAATTGGTTACAATGTGCCAATTCGAAAGAGCAGACTTATACCGCGCCAAGAGCAGATGGTATATGAGATGGTAGAAAACGTACAAGCAGAAAAGTATGAGTTCCAAGTAGAAGAAATGGAAAAAGAACATCATATTTTATCACCATCACCTTTCATTATGAATGGCTTAACTCGTAAAGAACGACAGCTTAAACAATTATTATTTATGGCGTTAGATCAATTACATACAACGAAAAACACAGCAGAAATTCGCTATTGGTTCACAGAGTGGGATCCATCAGCATACGGAATGGTTCAACATATGGAATTTGAAGATATTTGGGCTAAACTGTATGATGAAGCGAAAACAGGCTGGTCTGAGAAGCACGAACAATTATGTGAGCGTCTCGTAAAAGGACAGCCATTCTTTGAAAAGTTATGGGAAATGGAAAACGAGCAGAAGGTAAATTAAAAAACCGCCAATTGGCGGTTTTTTTTATTTGTTGTAACTTGGCTTCAGCGAGCATTCTAAGAAATCCAGCTCCGGCAGCAAGCTCTTCGTGTCTAAGAACCTTCCGCATAAGAAGACGAAAAGCGTCTTCTATGCGAAAGAACCTTAGCCAGTCAGAGCTGAACGAGCTGCCTCCGCTTTATATAGTAATCCAGCTCCAGCGGCAAGAATGTTCGGTGGCTTCGCGCCTTCCTGCGAGGCAAAAAGCGCCTCTACGTCAGGAGCTCCATCCCCCTCACATTCTGAACGAGCCGCCTCCGCTTTATATAAGTTACCTACGTTTTCTACTTAATCCCATTGCGTTTTCTACTTTGCGTAGTTGTTTGAATGCAACGCGGTTTGCTTTTTCGGCACCTTTGTCTAGAATTTCGTCTAGTTCTGGTGAGCTGATCAGTTCGTTATATTTGTCTTGGATTGGACGAATTGCATCTACGACTACTTGTGCTAGGTCGCCTTTGAAGTCTCCGTATCCTTTTCCTTCGTACATTGCTTCGATTTCTTCTACTGTTTTTCCAGAGAATGAAGAGTAGATTGTTAATAGGTTAGAGATGCCAGGTTTGTTTTCTTTATCGAATTTCACAATACCTTCAGAATCAGTTACAGCACTCTTAATTTTCTTTTCAATTGTTTTTGGTTCATCAAGCATGCTGATCATTGATTTTGGATTCGGATCAGATTTACTCATTTTCTTCGTAGGTTCTGTTAATGACATAACGCGAGCTCCTACTTTTGGAATACGAATTTCAGGAACAGTGAACACTTCACGGAAGCGCTTGTTGAAACGCTCTGCTAGGTCACGTGTTAATTCCATATGTTGTTTTTGATCATCACCAACAGGTACGATTTCAGTGTTGTAAAGTAAAATATCAGCAGCCATTAATGGTGGGTACGTTAGTAATCCAGCTGGAACTGAGTCTCTACCTGATGCTTTATCTTTATATTGCGTCATACGCTCTAATTCTCCAACGTAAGCAACTGATTGCATAATCCATCCTAGTTGAGCGTGTGCTGGTACTTCTGACTGTACAAATAAAGTAGCTTTTTCAGGATCAATGCCACATGCCACATAAAGCGCAGCAAGACTGCGGATGTTTTTACGAAGTTGTACGGGATCTTGAGGTACTGTAATCGCATGTTGGTTTACAATACAGAAATAACAGTCGTGTTCATTTTGAAGCTCTGTAAATTGCTTCATAGCTCCTAAATAGTTCCCAAGTGTAATCGTTCCACTCGGCTGAATACCAGAAAAGATAACTGACATAAGTAATTCCTCCTAAATTTGAATGCGTGATAGGGAAGAGAAGGCAAACAAAAAAGCCCATTCATCCCAAAAAACTATAGGGACGAATGGACCGCGGTACCACCCTAATTATTTCACTACTGTGAAATCTCTCTAATCCATAATAACGTTTGGATATAACGCCAAAGCCTACTACTTTCGGTTCGGTTTGGTGCTCAAAAGCCCATTCCACACTGCGCAATTACTTGTTCACACCAGCCACAAGCTCTCTGAAATTGCCTCAATATGTACTCTTCTTTATCATCGCATACATATAAATTTATTTATTGTTACCTGAGCTCTTTTAATATGAAAGAACTAAAGTTTTATAACAAAATGTTTTGCTGATTATTATATCATATGGGATAGTGTTTGCAAACTACATCAAAATAGTAAAGCTAATGAGGGTTGAGAACAACCCAAGAACGATACCTGTAATACAAATTGGATACGTCCATTTGAATGAATATGTTTTATAAATACGTTCTTTCTTATCGACAGGTTCCTCTGCTTCTTCAATTAAAGAGTCAATTTTTTTGTTCGTACCAAACACTCTTTGAAAGGCGTAAATTGTTACGTTAAAAAATCCATTTTGAAATATGAATAAAAAACCGCCGACAAGAATAAAAAATAGTGCAGCATAAAACGATATATTGACAAAATTCAACAAAAATTGCGATGAAACGAGGATTGCGCCAATACTAGAAGCGATTATCGCTATGAAAATTAGTATACAAGTATGAAAAAAAACTTTATTCAAAATGTTCCCCTCCGTCAAAATATTACTAGAATTATTATACTATAAAAGCTATAATATGTACTAGAATTAATTTTTTGAAAATTATACGCAATTAAAGGTCTGATTTCAAGATGATGGTAGCAATGTTAACGTATCCCTTTACAAAAAAATAAAAAAATAAACATTTTATTAAAAATTTTAACAAAAAAACAAAAAACTATATTCACAATTGTTATATTATATGTATAATGAAAATTGTAGAAACTTGGAGATTATTCTTTCAATTCTACTTTTTTACAAGTGAGGGTACAGGAAGTGCAATTAGGGGAGGCAACACAACATGAAGAAAAAGATACCGTTATTACTTGCATCGACGCTGACAGTCAGTATGTTAGGAGCTTGTAGTTACCAAAAAGAGGATAATAAAGCAGGTGCAAAAGAAAAATCCTCAAACAAGCAAGCGTTAAATCTAACTGAGACAGCTGAAATTCCAACTATGGATACGACGTTATCAACGGATGCAACATCTTCTAACATCATGAATAACACAATGGAGGGATTATATCGTCTGGGGAAAGACGATAAACTTGTTCCAGGTGTCGCTAAATCTTATGAGAAATCAGAAGATGGCAAAAAGTATGTGTTTAAGTTACGTGAAGATGCGAAATGGTCTAATGGTGAACCTGTAACAGCGAAAGACTTCGTTTATTCTTGGCGAAGAGCTGTAGATTCAAACACAGGTGCCAAGTTTGCTTACATACTATTTGATGTTAAAAATGCGGAGAAAGTTAACAAGAAAGAATTGCCAGTTGAAGAGCTTGGTGTAAAGGCAATTGATGATCATACACTTGAAGTGGAATTAGATAACCCTGTTCCTTATTTTGTAAGTTTAACAGTCTATCCGACGTTGTATCCTTTGAATGAGAAGTTTGTAACAGAACAAGGAGCAAAATTCGGATTAGAATCCAATACGACACTTTATAATGGTCCATTCGTATTAAATGAATGGAAGCATGAACAAAGTTTCCAACTTAAGAAGAATCCAACGTATTGGGAAAATAAAGAAGTAAAACTTGAGGAAATAAACTTCAATATTGTTAAGGATCGTTCAACTGCTATAAATTTATATGAAACGAAAGCAATTGATCGTGTAGTCTTAACATCAGAGTTTGTAGACAAATACAAATCAGATGCTGACTTTAAAACGATTAAGAGACCATCTACACAATTTATTCGCTTAAATGAAAAGAATAAATTTTTAGCAAATAAAAATATCCGAAAAGCAATTGCAATGTCCTTTGAACGTGAAAATATCGGAAAAGTTATCTTAAACGATGGTTCAGAGGGGATATATGGTTTTGTTCCGAAAGGCTTAGCAAAAGGTCCGAATGGAAAAGACTTCCGTGAAGAGAACGGAAAGCTTATAAAAGAGGATATGAAAGAAGCTCAAAAATATTGGGAAGCTGGTAAAAAAGAACTTGGTGTAGACAAAGTAGAGTTAGAGCTATTAAACTTTGATACTGATGATGCTAAAAAAATCGGAGAGTATTTAAAAGGCCAATTTGAAAAGAACTTACCAGGTTTAACAGTTTCCACAAAAATGCAGCCATTTGCACAAAAATTAAAACTGGAAGCAAGTGGAGATTATGCAATGTCATATGCGGGATGGAGTCCAGATTATATGGATCCAATGTCATTCCTTGAAATGTATACGACAGGTAATGCGCAAAACAAAGTAAATTATGCAAACCCAGCGTATGATGACTTAATTAAAAAAGCGAAAACAGAAGTTGATGTACAAGCTCGTTGGGATGCATTATTACAAGCGGAAAAACAACTGCTTGAAGATGCAGCGATTGCTCCAGTATATCAACCAGGAAAAGCTTATTTACAACGTGGCTCAATTACTGGCCTATTAGAACATAAATATGGCGGAGAATTTAGCTATAAGTGGGTTGAACTCAAAAACTAAAAATGGTTTCCATCATGAATAAGGGTATATGCCTATGATGGGCGTATGCTCTTATTTTAAAAAAATAAAAGTAAGAATATTTTAAACTATCTTATTGCTTTTGAGAAAAACGGGGAGGTGCTTGACTATGGGACGTTATGTATTAAAACGTTTCGTGTACATGGCTTTGACATTATTTTTAATTACTACACTGACTTTCTTTTTGATGAAATTACTTCCGGGTTCTCCGCTTAAAAACCAGGAGAAACTATCACCGGCACAAAAAGAAATCATTCTTGAAAAATATGGCTTAAATGATCCAGTACCAGTTCAATATGCACGTTACTTAGGTAACTTAGCAAAAGGTGATTTAGGGGTATCATTCCAATATGATAACCGTCCAGTAACAGATATGATTGTGGATCGCATTGGACCATCAGCACAACTTGGTTTACAAGCGATTATATTAGGAACATTTATCGGTTTACTTTTAGGAATCGTTGCGGCACTTCGTAACAATACGTGGGTCGATTATGGGGCGACAATTATTTCCGTACTCGGGATGTCGGTACCATCGTTCGTATTCGCCGCATTACTACAATATTTCGTAGGGGTAAAACTTGGTTGGTTCCCAGTAGCCTTCTGGAAAGGGCCAGAGTTTACAGTGATGCCTACGATCGCTTTATCGATGGCAGTTATAGCAACAATCGCACGTTTCTCTCGTGCAGAGTTAATTGAAGTTATGCAAGCTGACTACATTTTAACAGCGAAAGCAAAAGGGATTAGTCAAGGCGTTATCATTGTAAAACACGCACTTCGTAACGCGCTAATTCCAGTTGTAACAATTTTAGGACCAATGGTTGCGGCATTAATTACAGGAACACTCGTTATCGAGCAAATTTATGCAGTACCAGGACTAGGGGAACAGTTCGTTAAATCTATTACAGTGAATGACTATACAGTTATTATGGGAACTACAATTTTCTATAGTGCGATTTTCATCTTAGTTATTTTCATTGTTGATATTTTATACGGAATTATTGATCCTCGAATTCGTTTAGCGGGAGGGAAAAAATGATGAAAGATGTACAAAAATTATCTCCAGATTTATTTCAACAAGCCAATCAAAATAATGTGGATAATGAAGTCATTGCCCGTCCAAGCTTAACGTTTTGGCAAGATGTAAGAAGACGTTTGTTCCAACATAAAGGAGCAATGTTAGGTTTCGTTTTATTAGCGCTTATTGTATTACTAGCAATTTTTGGGCCGATGGTAAGTAAACACTCTTATAAAGAGCAAGACTTAGGTCGTGCGAAATTACCACCGAAAATTCCTGTTATTGAAAATGTTCATTGGCTACCATTTGACGGTACAGATCAATATGGTGTTGACCAATATGAAAAACGTGATATTAAAGAGTATTTCTGGTTTGGTACAGATGATCTTGGACGCGATTTATGGACAAGAACATGGGAAGGTACGCGCGTATCGTTATATATTGCTCTTTTAGCAGCGGCGATTGACTTAGTAATTGGGGTTGCATACGGAGGTATTTCAGCGTTCTATGGCGGTAGAGTAGATAATATTATGCAACGTGTTATGGAGATTATTAACGGTATTCCATACTTAATCATCGTTATTTTAATGGTAATCATTATGGGGTCTGGTATATGGTCAATTACACTTGCAATGGCGATTACAGGCTGGATAGGGATGTCGCGGATTGTTCGTGGACAAATCTTAAAGTTAAAAAACCAAGAATATGTATTAGCATCTCGTACATTAGGTGCAACAAATACACAATTAATTGTGAAACATTTAATTCCAAACGTAATGGGACCTATCATCGTAATGACAATGTTTACAATTCCATCAGCGGTGTTTGGTGAAGCGTTCTTAAGTTTCATCGGTTTAGGAATTCAGCCACCATTTGCGTCACTTGGTTCTCTTGTAAATGATGGTTATAAATCAATTCAAACGTATCCACATATGATGTTCATCCCAGCGGTTGTCATCAGTATGTTAATCTTAGCATTCAACTTAATGGCAGACGGATTACGCGACGCGTTAGATCCAAAAATGCGTAAGTAAAAGAGGGGAGAAGTAAAAATGAAAACATTGCTAGAGGTAAAAGATTTGCAAGTCTCCTTTGATACACATGCAGGTGAAGTACAAGCTGTACGCGGTGTTACTTTTGATTTGAAAAAAGGAGAAACATTAGCGATTGTAGGAGAATCTGGTTCTGGTAAATCAGTTACTTCTAAAGCGTTAATGGGATTAATTCCGAATCCTCCAGGACGTATTAAAAACGGTGAAATCGTATTTGAAGGTCGTGACTTAACGAAATTAACAGAAAAAGAAATGCAACAAGTTCGTGGTAAAGATATCGCAATGATTTTCCAAGATCCTATGACATCATTAAATCCAACGATGACAATTGGGAATCAAATTATGGAAGGCCTTATTAAACACCAAGGGATGAGTAAAGCAGATGCACGTAAAGTTGCATTAGAATTAATCGACCTTGTAGGTATTCCAAATCCAGAAGCACGTTTAAAACAATATCCTCACCAATTCTCAGGTGGTATGAGACAGCGTGTAGTTATTGCGATGGCGTTAGCTTGTAACCCGAAATTATTAATTGCCGATGAGCCGACAACAGCGCTAGACGTTACAATTCAGGCGCAAATTTTAGAACTTATGAAGGACATTCAGCAAAAAACAGAAGCAGCAATCATTTTCATTACGCATGATTTAGGTGTAGTGGCAAACGTTGCGGACCGCGTAGCAGTTATGTACGCTGGTAAAGTTGTTGAAATTGGAACGGTTGATGAAATTTTCTACAATCCAAAACATCCGTATACTTGGGGCCTAATCGCATCTATGCCAAGTTTAGATGGTTCAGAAGAAGAGTTATATGCAATCCCTGGAACGCCTCCAGATTTATTAAAGCCGCCAAAGGGAGATGCTTTTGCACCACGTAACCCGCAGGCGCTGAAAATTGATTTTGAAATGGACCCACCTTTATTTAAAGTAAGTGATACACACTACGCGGCAACTTGGTTACTTCACGAGCAAGCTCCAGAAGTAAGACCGCCGGCAGTTGTTGAAAAACGCATTCTTCAAATGAAAGCAGGTGAACAACATGACTAAACAACGTGAGAAATTAATTGAAGTAAAAAATGTAAAGCAGCACTTCGACGTGAGTGGTGGTGTTGTCAAAGCGGTTAATGATATTTCATTTGATATTTACCGCGGAGAGACATTTGGTCTTGTAGGAGAATCAGGTTGTGGTAAATCTACAACTGGAAGAACGATTATTCGTTTATATGATGCAACTGCTGGTGAAGTATTGTTCGATGGTGAAAATGTACATGGTAAAAAATCACGTGCACAACTGAAGAAGTTCAACCGTAAAATGCAAATGATTTTCCAAGATCCATATGCATCATTAAACCCTCGTATGACAGTAGGGGATATTATTGCAGAAGGTATTGATATTCACGGACTAGCAAAAGGCAAAAAAGAGCGTATGGACCGTGTTCATGAATTATTAATCACAGTTGGTTTAAATAAAGAGCACGCAAACCGTTTCCCGCATGAATTCTCAGGTGGACAACGTCAACGTATCGGTATCGCTCGCGCACTTGCTGTAGAACCGGAATTTATCATTGCCGATGAGCCAATCTCAGCACTTGATGTTTCAATCCAGGCGCAAGTTGTAAACTTACTGAAAAAGTTACAAAAAGAAAAAGGTTTAACATACTTATTCATTGCCCATGATTTATCAATGGTAAAATACATTAGTGACCGAATCGGCGTAATGTACCGTGGTCAAATCGTTGAGCTAACAACAAGTGAAGAGTTATATGCGAATCCAATTCATCCATATACGAAATCACTATTATCAGCAATTCCGCTTCCAGATCCAGATTATGAGCGCAATCGTAAACGTATCGTATACGATCCATCTCAGCATGATTATGCTAGTGAAGCACCAACGATGCGTGAAATTCGCCCAGGACATTTCGTACTATGTTCTGAAGCGGAGTATAAGAAATATAAAGAGATTTATCAATAATAAAAAGCCAATCTTCCGTTATGGAAGATTGGCTTTTTTCTACTATATAAACAGTTTTATTGTTAATATTTGTTTGTAAGTGAATACATGCATTTTGATTAAATGAGTATTACTGTGCCTGAACAGAAACAATCTCTTCTTGTTCTTCCGGTTTAACGAGTGCATAACGTTCCCACGCTCTACTTTTCCAGCGGAAGAACATAATGATGGCACGTGTCCATTCATCAATAGCAATCGCTAGCCAAATACCAACGAGCCCCATATCTAAATGGAAGGCGAAGAAGTAACCGAGTGGTAAACTCATTAACACCATAGAGAATGCGCCGATTAAAACGGGGTACTTTGCATCACCAGCTGCGCGAAGTGAATTGATAATGACGATGTTCATCGTACGTCCCGTTTCAAGTAGTACACTTAGTAAAAGAACTGACGCACCTAACGCAATAATGTGCGGATTATCTGTAAATAGTCCCATTAATTGTGTACGGAATGTAATGACGAGAGCGACCATACATAAAGTGACTCCAATTGCCCACTTTACACTTTTCCATACGCGTTCATACGCTTCGTCTTTTTCACCACCGCCAACGAGGCGTCCGATAATAATGGCTGTTCCCATACCGATCGCAATCGCGAATAAATAAGTGAACATAGAAATGTTCGTAGCGTATTGTCTCGCCGCTAATGATTCTGTTCCTAAGTATGTTGCATAGTATAAGAAGACAATTTGGCAAGCTTGATACATAACCTGCTCAAATGCAGATGGAATCCCAATCTTTAAAATTTTCCCGATGTATTCTTTTGATAAGGTGAAGTAATATTGTAATTTCACACGGTATTCCATAACGCGGTACAGTAACCAGAAGAAAACGATAAGTGCAATTAATCTGCTGACAGCAGAAGAAATGGCAGCCCCTTGTACACCGAGCTCTGGGAAACCAAATTTTCCGAAAATGAGTACGTAGTTTCCAGCGATATGAATAATATTCATTCCAAGAGAAATAAACATCGCTTGCTTTGTGAAGCCATGTACGCGGATAATTGCGGCTAATGAATTAATAATAGCTTGAAGGAAAATAGCGCCTCCGACGATGGATAAATAGTTTTGCGCATACATGAGTACATCGCCTTGTAAGTTCATTGCCATCATCATATGTTTTGAAAATAAAAGAAAACCAGCGCTTATAATGAGTCCGACCACTAAATTTAATGTGACGGCTAATGCTGATATTTTAGATGCTTCCATAAAACGTTTGGAACCGAGGTATTGAGATACGACGATCGCAGCGCCGTTCCCGATGACTTCTAGTACCAAAATAGCGATATGGAGATATTGATTCGCTGCACCAACCCCAGATACAGCATCGTCTGATAATGCACTTAACATGAAAGTATCAGCGATCCCCATTAACATAAATAGAAAAACTTCTAGAAAAATAGGCCATGTTAATAAGAATAAACTTAATTTCTCTGTCGGCCCGTTTTTTGCTTGAATTGCTGTCATGTCCGTCCCCTCTTTACCGATATCTATTTTTAGCAAAATGTATCGTAACATACTTTCTTATCCTTTGCACTCATTTTAACCTACATATCTTTATTATGAAGAAAGCGCTATTTTATGATAAAAAGAGAAGGATAATTATGCACAAAGTATTATCAGATATAAATTTTATTTTTCTCTGATAATTTAGAAAAATAGAAAAATATTCATTTTCAACACTTTAGTAAGGATAATCAACAATATGAAACGTTTACAAAGGTTTATTTTTTAACAGAACATTTTAATAAAATAGAAATATAAATATACAAAAAATATATTTGTGTGTATAATATGAATTGTTAGAACATATATATATTTCTATTTGTTTGAAAATGAAAGGGCTAACATTTTTTTGGAGGGTGGAAGTATGAAAAAAAAGATACCAGTTTTTGTAGCGTCAACAGTAGCGATGAGCATGATGTTAGGGGCATGTAGCTACCAAAAAGATGAACCGCAAGCGAACGCAAAAGGGGATAGCGGGAAAAGCGGTGCGAAGCAAGTTATTAACTTAATTGAAACACAAGAAATTCCAACGATGGACCCAGCGTTATCAGCTGATGCAGTTTCTTCAAGAGTAATGACTAATACGATGGAAGGCTTATACAGTTTAGGGAAAGATGATAAGCTAGTTCCTGGTGTAGCGAAGGAATTCCAAAAGTCAGAAGACGGTAAAAAATATACATTTAAATTACGTGAAGACGCAAAATGGTCAAATGGTGAGCCTGTGACGGCGAAGGATTTCGTATACGCATGGCAAAGAGCGATTAACCCAGATACAGCTGCGAAATCAGCGTACATTATGTATGATATAAAAAATGCAGAGAAAATTAATAAAAAAGAGATGAGTCCAGATCAATTAGGCGTGAAAGCGATTGATGATCATACATTAGAAGTGGAATTAGACAATTCAATTCCATACCTTGTAGATTTAATGGTATATCCAATCTTCTATCCTGTGAATGAAAAGTTTGTGAAAGAGCAAGGTACGAAGTTTGGTTTGGAAGCGAATACAACACTTTATAACGGACCATTTACATTAAGTGATTGGCAACATGAACGTAGCTTTAAAATGACAAAGAGCGCGTCATATTGGGACAATAAAGAAGTGAAGATTGAGGAAGTAAACTTTAATATTGTAAAAGATACGTCTACGCCAATTAATTTATATGAAACAAACGCAGTCGATCGAGCGACGTTATTAGCAGAGTTCATCGATAAATATAAAGGAAAACCAGATTTTCAAACAGTAGAAGATACATCTGTGTTCTTCCTTCGTTTAAATCAAAAAGACCCAGCTTTAGCAAATAAAAATATTCGTAAAGCAATTTCACTTGCTTTTGAACGTAAGCCGTTCGTTGATACATTATTAAATAACGGTTCTAAGCCAGCAACAGGATTAATTCCTGATAACTTCATTAAAGGGCCAGATAAGAAAGACTTCCGTGCAGTAAATGGAGATATTGTAAAACCAAATGTGAAAGAAGCGAAGAAATATTGGGAAGCTGGTAAAAAAGAGCTTGGTAAAAATGAAATCGAATTAGAGTTATTAAATGAAGATGTTGAATTATCGAAGAAAACAGGTGAATATTTAAAAGGTGAATTAGAAAAGAATTTACCAGGTTTAACAGTGAAAATTAAACAACAGCCATTCGCGCAAAAACTAAAACTAGAAGATGCGGGCGATTATGTGATGTCATTCTCTGGATGGAGTGCAGACTTCCCAGATCCAGTTACATACCTTGATATGTTTGTGACGGACGGAGCGCAAAATAAAATGAAATACTCTAATCCGAAATACGATGAAATTATCATGAAAGCGAAGAAAGATGGAAGCGATGTAAATGCACGTTGGAAAAACTTACTAGAAGCAGAGAAAATGTTACTTGATGACGCTGCGATTGTTCCAGTATATCAACGTGGTAGAGCATATATACAAAGGGAATCAATTAAAAATATGTACAACCATAAATATGGCGGCGATTTAAGCTTTAAATGGGCGTCAGTAGAGAAATAAGAAAAAAGCAGGCTAACCGCCTGCTTTTTTTAATACGTACGTTTCTTATAAATACCTTTCCCGCCAACTTGATTCCAACCGGATTGCACATCCAAACTTTTATTAACAAACTTCATCTTTTCTTTTCCACCAAAGAGTTTTTCACCAATGCTATTTGTAATGACACCAATCAATGCTGTTATTCCGATGATGAGGGCAGCAACCGTGACAAAATCAATAAAAAAAGCAATCATTTGCAAATTCCCCCTTTGCCTGTCTGTATGTTTATTGTATGAGATAAAAGATAAAAAAGAAAGAAATGTCAGAAAAATTATTGATTTATTTTAGAAATCGTATAGACATGAAGGAGAATGTTTGTTAAAATAAGAACAAATGTTCCTTTTTATTCTCACTTGTATAGTCTTACATTTCTTAATTGATTTATCAAGAAAAGGTAAGAAAACGTTCTCTTTTTTATAGGAAAGATTCTGGAAGAATAACTATATACCATATGAATAATCTATGAAAAGCAAGTGTTAAGAGGGTTGGAGGTATTGTTAAGGTACAGATAAAGCGAGTGTGATTATGTTACATAGCAGTGGAATACACGGAAGAGTTTTCTCAATTAGAAGGAAATTTACTGTATATTTCTTGCAAAATCTATTGTATAATGATTATAGAAGTTACTTATTAAAAGTAATTGTTGTTTGCTAAAAGTTGTTGCTTACATGAAATGCGATTTTTGCACTTTGTTTTAAGACAAGGTATCGCAAAAAATTGCTGAAATTAGAAATTTAAACTGTAATTAGTACAGAATTTGTACTCTTTAAGGAGAGTGAGCTTTGTATGGTAACATTATATAGTTCTCCAAGCTGTACGTCTTGTAGAAAGGCGAAATTATGGCTAGAGGAAAATCATATTCCTTATACAGAACGTAATATTTTCTCAGATCCATTAACGATTGAGGAAATTAAAGAGATTTTACGTATGACAGAAAGCGGAACGGATGAGATTATTTCTACTCGTTCGAAAGTTTTCCAAGAATTAAATGTAAACTTAGAGTCTTTACCACTTCAAGATTTATATAAGATGATTCGTGACTATCCAGGGATTTTACGTCGTCCAATTATGATTGACGAGAAACGCCTTCAAGTAGGTTACAATGAAGACGAAATCCGCCGTTTCTTACCACGTACAGTAAGAACGTTCCAATTACGTGAAGCACAGCGTCTTGTAAATTAATTATAATAATATGAAAACCTTCTACTTATTATATAGTAGAAGGTTTTTTTTAATGTTTCACATTCCGTAATCGAACTCGTTGCACGATAATACCGATGCATAAAATGGTGAAAATAAATAAGTAAGGAATGCCTGCAGTGAAACTTGGGTTGTTATGAAAAAAGGTTGCAAGTCGGTCTTCATGTGTGACCATTTTTCCGGCTGTATAGGCGAGAATCGCTGCCCCGCAATAAATGAGAAATGGAAAGCGTTCCATAAGTATTAAAATAAGTTTGCTGCCCCAAATAATAATCGGGATAGAAATGAGTAAGCCGATTATTACGAGTAAAAATCTTCCGTGAGCTGCACCTGCAATGGCAATAACATTGTCAAATCCCATAACAAGGTCCGCGAATACAATTGTACGCACAGCTTGAAATAAAGTTGTTTTCCCCTGAATAGCAGAAAGATCGTTGCTATTATCAGTTAGTAAATTTACTGCAATTAATGTAAGTAAAACGCCTCCGATAAGTTGCAGAAATGGAATGTCGAGTAAATAGACAGCTAGTATAGTAAGGATAATTCTTAGTACGATTGCTAAAAGAGTACCAATCAAAATGGCTTTATTTCGTTTCGATTCAGGTAAATTTCGGCTAGCTAGTGCGATAACGATTGCATTGTCACCACCTAATACAACATCGATACCGACAATCATTAGTACAGATGTTAAAAACTCTAAGTCCATTCGTCTGCCTCCATTTATGATGTTTTAATAAGCGAACTATATGTATGTGGTGAAGAGAGAGTAAATCATCTTCTCTAATAAAAGTTTCACTTTATTACAGTGTACGGGGGAAGGTGGAAATGTATGTCCAAATTTTTTTTGAGTAAGAAATCGCTATAATGATATATTTGTGTAGACAATCGAATAAAGATAGGCATATAACTATTTTTGTAAAATAAATCGATTTTATTTCCATTCTGGAGAATCTTATCATAAAATGAGAGTACAAGAATCTATTGATTTGTCATATGAGTGGGGAATCCCTTCATAACAATTCCAAACAGGAAGGGAGAGTTGTATTTTGGATATTGAAAGAATTAATGACCATACGATGAAATTTTTTATTACGTACATTGATATAGAGGATAGAGGGTTTAATCGTGAAGAGATTTGGTACGATCGCGAACGAAGTGAAGAGCTCTTTTGGGAGATGATGGACGAAGCTCGTGATCATGACGATTTCTTTATTGATGGGCCGTTATGGATTCAAGTGCAAGCAGTCGATAAAGGGATTGAAGTACTTGTAACGAAAGCAGAGCTTTCAAAGGATGGACAAAAGTTAGAACTACCAATAGGTGTAGATAAAATCATAGACATTCCTCTAGATGAAGGCATTGAATCATTATTCCAGCAAGAATTAGTGGAAGAGGTAGAGGAGCAAGCAGGAACAAACTTTAACGAAGATGGTACGTTTGGTTTTTTAATTAAGTTTAATGATTTTGAAGATGTCATTTCATTAAGCCACCGTCTTATCTTTGAAGATATAAAAGATGAGCTGTATTCATTTGAGAACCGCTATTATGTATATGTGGAATTCGATGAAGTGCTACATGATGAAGAAGAAATCGATCGTATTTTAAGTATTGTTTTAGAGTACGGAGAAGAATCAACATTAACAATTCATCGTGTAAGTGAGTATGGGAAACAAATTGTGAAAGAGCATGCGCTTGAAACAATTCGCAATAATTTTCCTGCTAAAACGTAGGCCGATTTCTGTAGTATGAAATCGGCTTTTTATATGAAGAATAGGAAAGCTTTCTTAGTAAGGAGGTAAGAGATGAAAAATACGTTAAAGTTGATTTTCTTTGTTTTACTATTGTTCGCATTATTTGTTTCGTTACGTATGTTTATTGATGTAGCATTTTATTCGGATGTGATTGGGATAAAAGATGTGTCGATCCTAGGTATTATTAGTATTTTATTTACAGTATCTGCATTTTTAATTGGCTGCGTGATTTTCTTAGAGAACCGTCATCCGTCAAAAACACTTACATGGCTCATTGTGTTAGGTATTTTTCCGGTATTTGGATTCTTCGCTTATTTATTATTTGGACAGAACTTTCGGAGGAAGAGAATGTTCCAAAAGAAGGCGTTGCTCGATGAACAAGCGTTTTTACAATATAAGGGACATGAAGATTATGAAGAACGGATTTTGCGCAATCATAAGCATCAAGAGCTGTTATTTCGTTTAGCGGACCGTTTAGGCGCTTTAAATATTTCATTTCAAACTGAAACGAGAACATTAACAAATGGAGATGAAACGTTTCAGGCCATTTTAGATGGATTAAAACGAGCGAAACATCACATTCATATGGAATATTACATTGTGCGTGATGATAAGCTTGGAACAGAAATTAAAGATATTTTAATACAAAAATCAAAAGAAGGCGTAGTTGTTCGTTTTTTATATGATGCGGTTGGAAGTTTTAGATTATCGAATTCGTATATTGAAGAATTAAACGACGCAGGTGTTGAAATGATTCCGTTTTTCCCTGTGCGCTTTCCGATTTTAAACGATAAGATTAATTATCGAAATCACCGAAAAATCGTTATTATTGATGGGAATGAAGGTTTTGTAGGTGGATTAAATATTGGTGATGAATATTTAGGGAAGGATAAGTACTTCGGCTTTTGGCGAGACACGCATTTATATTTGCGTGGTGAAGCTGTTCAAAGCTTACAACTTATCTTCCTTCAAGATTGGTTTTATATGACTGGAGAGGCTGTGCTAGCCCCTGAATATTTACAAGCGAAAGCAGTTGAGGGGGATCATTGGGGAGGCGTGCAGCTCGTTGCAGGTGGACCGGATAATAAATGGGAAACAATTAAACATTTATATTTTGCCATGATTTCTTCTGCACGGAAATCTATTTGGATTGCGACGCCGTATTTTATTCCAGATGATGATATTTTATCCGCATTAAAGGTAGCTGCACTTGCTGGTATTGATGTTCGTTTATTAATGCCGAGTAAGCCTGATAAGCGCACCGTCTTTTACGCATCGAGATCGTACTTCCCAGAGCTTTTAGATGCAGGGGTAAAAATATATGAATATGAAAAAGGTTTTCTCCATAGTAAAGTTGTCATTGTCGATTCTGATTTAGCTTCAATTGGGACAGCTAATATGGATATGAGAAGTTTTCATTTGAACTTTGAAGTAAATGCCTTTTTATATGATACAGACAGCATTCGAAAACTCGTTCAAGATTTTAAAGAGGATATAGAAGAATCAAGTGAAATTCATGTCGATCGTTTTCATAAAAGGCGTCTTCATAGACGAATTGTTGAATCGACGTATCGATTATTATCACCTTTATTATAAAAAGAGATGTCCGAAATTGGGACATCTCTTTTTTAAAAGGAATTTGTAATAAATTGTAGAATATAAGGAGCTGAAAGGGTGTGATTCTGATGTTTATCGCTAAAAGAGAAAACGGAGAAAAAATTCATCTACTCTATCATCATGATGAAGGGCTTTTACATCGTATGCGTAAAAGGGAAAGCTTCTTTTGCATAGCTTGCGGGAAAGAAGTGCAAATGAAATTAGGGAAACAAAAAAGTTGGCATTTTGCTCATAAGAAAATGGACGGGTGTCTTGCCTTTTATGAAGCGGAATCTATGTATCATATGCACGGTAAAGAATTGTTATATAGGTGGTTCAAACGTCAAAACTTCCCTGTATATATAGAGCACTATCTTCCAGAGATTCAGCAACGACCAGATGTTTTTATAGAGAGAGCAGGGAGAACAATTGCGATTGAATACCAATGTGCAAATCTTTCTATAGAGCAGCTGTACAAACGAACATATTCGTATTGGCAAGCTGGTATACAGGTCATTTGGATCATTGGTGGAAATCAATTGAAAAAGCACTCTGCATATTGGATGAAATTCTCCTCACTTATGGCTTTCTCCTTACAGTCTTATCCTCAGCCATTTCTCATTTTTTTCTGTCCGAAACAAAAATTATTTATGAAATGCGCGTTTCTCACTTCATTTTCTACAAGCATCTCTTTCTCACATATTATATATTTACCATCTGAAACGACTACTTTTGAAATGCTCTTTTCTCCCGTCTTTTTCCGAAAAGAAACATTAGGTGAGGAATGGAAAAAGCGAAAGAGCTACTTTCGGAAAAATGCTTTACCGATTTGGAATTACAATCATAAGTCACTATTACGCCTCTTATATCAATGTAAATGTACCCCAGCGAATTTTCCTTCTGAAATTGGTGTGCCGCTCCCGTCCTCATTTGCTTTTCAAACAAATCCATTTATATGGCAAGCTTTTCTATATATGAAGTGTATAGGCGAGCTTGCGGTAGGCGATTATATTTCCCTTCAATATGTGTGTAGTTATGTGAAAAAGTATACGAAAAGGCGTATGCTCCC
This sequence comes from Bacillus sp. 3G2, assembly GCF_044324725.1. Taxonomy (NCBI): domain Bacteria; kingdom Bacillati; phylum Bacillota; class Bacilli; order Caryophanales; family Bacillaceae; genus Bacillus; species Bacillus sp. 3G2. The sequence continues at coordinate 1,214,281 of NZ_CP172246.1, forward strand.
GTACTTTTCACAGCATATATGGAAAGTGGCAGTTACTGAATATATGGTATTTCTATGTTATGCAGGTGTATTGCAGAAAGTGGAGGATTATAAGTACCGGAAAAAAAGGGGTGTAGTCATACTGAAAACAGAGGAGGAAGTTATGAAATATGATGAAATTTGCTTAGCGTATGCCTTATCTTTATTTGAGGCAAAGTACAACATGAGAGAAGGAAAAGGGGATATAATAAAGACTGATCGTGAAGGAATTACATAAGAAAAATCGAATTGTATGTAAGTAGAGATATTTAAAGGAGGGCTTAAAGGATGTCTGAACAAAACACAGCAAAAACATTACCAGATCGCAAAGAAATTGAAGAATCAAGTACGTGGCGATTAGAAGATATTTTCCAAACAGATGCAGAATGGGAAAAAGAATTCCAAGCCATTAAAGAGCTATTACCGAAGTTAACTGAATTTAAAGGGAAACTTGGTGACTCTGCGAACAATTTACTTGAAGCATTGCAATATGAAGATGAAATTTCAATGCGATTAGGTAAGCTATATACATATGCACATATGCGTTACGATCAAGATACAACAAACTCTGTGTATCAAGCGTTAAATGACCGCGCGACAAATTTATATTCACAAGTATCTAGTAGCACAGCATATATTGTGCCTGAAATTTTATCGATTTCAGAAGATACACTGCAAACATTTTTGAAAGAAAATAGAGACTTAAGTGTATATGAACATGCATTAGAAGAAATTACGCGTCAACGCCCGCACGTATTATCTGAAGCGGAAGAGGCTCTATTAGCAGAAGCATCTGAAGTAATGAGTGCATCAAGTAATACATTTGGTATGTTGAATAATGCGGATTTGAAATTCCCATCTATTAAAGGTGAGGATGGAGAAGAAGTAGAAATTACACATGGTCGTTACATTCAATTTTTAGAAAGTGATGATCGTCGTGTGCGCGAAGATGCATTCAAAGCTGTATATGAAACGTACGGAAAATATAAGAATACATTTGCAAGTACGTTAAGCGGAGCTGTGAAACGTAATAATTTCAACGCCCGTGTTCGTAAATACGATTCTGCACGTCAAGCGGCATTAAGTAATAATAATATTCCTGAAGCTGTGTATGATCAACTTGTTGAATCTGTAAATGATAATTTACACTTGCTACATCGTTACATTGATATTCGTAAGCGTGCACTAGGGCTTGATGAGCTTCATATGTATGATTTATATACACCACTTGTACCAGAAGTGAAAATGAACGTGAAATATGAAGAAGCACAAGACATGTTATTAAAGTCTTTAAACGTACTTGGTGATGAGTATGTTGACATTTTAAAAGAAGCATATGAAAATCGCTGGGTAGATGTGTATGAGAATAAAGGAAAACGAAGCGGAGCATATTCATCTGGTGCATACGGAACAAATCCGTATATTTTAATGAACTGGCATGATAATGTAAATAATTTATATACACTTGCTCATGAGTTCGGTCATTCTGTGCATAGTTACTACACAAGAAAAACGCAGCCGCACGTATACGGTGATTATTCAATCTTCGTTGCAGAAGTAGCATCAACTTGTAATGAAGCGCTTCTAAACGATTATTTATTAAAAACGACAGAAGATAAGAAAGAGCGTCTATACTTATTAAATCATTATTTAGAAGGATTCCGTGGTACTGTATTCCGTCAAACGATGTTCGCAGAGTTTGAGCATATTATTCATAAGAAAGTACAAGAGGGACATGCGGTTACGCCAGACATGTTAACGGAGATCTACTATGATTTAAATAAGAAATATTTCGGTGATGCTTTAGTAATCGATGAAGAAATTGGTTTAGAGTGGTCTCGTATTCCGCACTTCTACTACAACTATTACGTATATCAATACGCAACAGGATTTAGTGCAGCAACAGCTTTATCTAAACAAATTTTAGAAGAAGGGCAACCAGCAGTAGAACGTTACATTAATGAGTTCTTAAAAGCAGGAAGCTCAGATTATCCAATTGAAGTGCTGAAAAAAGCTGGAGTAGATATGGCATCTCCAGAACCGGTAAAAGAAGCATTGCAAGTGTTTGAAGAGAAATTAAATGAATTAGAAGCATTATTATTTGAAGAGAAGTAAGAGAAAAGACGAGGAATTTACCTCGTCTTTTTTGTTTTAAATATATTTGTCGATATTTGTCGAAAAAATAAAGTGAATTTCCTTCTTTTTTCTAAATCAGAAGGCAGTTTTGTGATTTTTTTTGTAGTTAAAACCCTTTAAATCGTTTTTTATGGTTGAAATAAGAGAGGGCGATGACAATGACTCCAAATAAAAGAGGGAAGGCAATAATTTTAGGAAAAGCTTGTAGTAGAGAGAGGATGTACAAGAAAAAAGAAACGATGACAGCTAGTAAGATAAGTAAGATATATGTTTTTTTCATACAGAACACCTCCAAAATAGCTTTTTTATAGCTTATTCAGAAATGAAAACGTTTAGAATGTGACAAAAGTGTGAAATTCGACAAAAGGGGTTGTCATCTGACGTCGAATCTTGTAATATAATAAGCGTGAACGAATTCACATACAAACATATACCCCTTTGTTTGAACGTGAAAATTTCTCCCATCCCCTTTAATATTTTTATAAGCCGTAAAGAAAAAGACCTGGTGTTTTACACCAGGTCTTTTTCTTTTGCTATCCATTTCCAATAACGCTCACATTTTACGTCAATCATTTGTACTTTTCTTTTTAGTTGTAACTTTTTCAGTTCGCGCTCGATTTCTTGTTGCGAGCAGTCATATATAAATGCTACTTCTTTTGAAGATATAAATTGCGCTGCTTCTAATAACACTTCTAAAGGTGGTAATGGTTCTGGCTCGATTTCACATTTTACAAGTTCTTTCAATAATTGTACGTATACGTCGTAGGAATAAGTTCCAGCGATTTTAATACCTTCTTCATCTGAATTCGCATGAAAAAATACGAGAGAAGGTATTTCTGTAATGTGCATCTCATTTGTGAATTTTAAGTCACATTGGAAAGCTTTTTTTGCGCTAGTGGAATGTAGGTCTTTTTTAAATTCTGCTACATCAATACCGCTATCTCTTGCACATGCAAGTAATAATTCGCAGTCAGGGTTTGATACATTTTCAAGGAAAATGTATTCTTGGAGTTTTCGCAAAAACTTCGAACCTGCTTTTCGGCCCTGCAACTCCGCTGCCTTAATTGCCATCGAAACTAAATAGGGTGTTGACGATGCCTCTTGCATATGTACCTTTCCATCACATGAAAAACCTTGTAAACTTGTTGTCTTTTCCCACACAAATCGAATATTAGCAGGTTTATTCCATTTGTGTGAGGAAGCGTTCGTTCCGTCCACTTTTCCTGTTACGATATGACGAATAGAGAAGTATTTCCCGTATTCAAGCCATAGTTTAATAATAAAGGGCTCAATTTCCCAGCAATCTTTACAAAGTGGATCAATAAATAAATATGCTTCTACAGACTTATGCTCACATGCGGAAGGAGATGGCATATTGATATGCTTTGCTTCCTGCTTATCCATTACACTTCACCTGTTTCGTTTGGAGTATTAACCATATGCTGAGCAGTTAATGCTAAACGTTCAAAAACGAACTCTCTTATATGACCGTGCACTCCTGTGTCATCCATTGCTTGCTCCATACATAATAGCCAAGCCTCTGCTCGTTTTGGAGTAATCTCAAACGGAAGATGGCGTGCTCTTAACATAGGATGACCATGTTCTTCAGTGTACAAATTAGGACCACCTAAATATTGCGTTAAAAATTGTTTTTGCTTCCTAGCGGTTTCTGTTAAATCATCCGGGAAGATGGGAGATAGGTCAGGGTGTTTACTGACATAGGAATAAAATGTATCTACTAATATTGCAATGCATTGTTCACCGCCAATTGCTTCAAATGGTGTCATCGGTTGCTTGCTCATCCTTTATAAACTCCTTTTTCCATGAAATGTATATCTATTGTAGCAATGGAATGTTCCAGAGGGCAAATAAATAGCCTTCATAACGTTCTTTGCTTATTCTACAGATGTAAAAGAATCTTTTACTGTTAAAAAGTGAGATATATCCACTAGTAGAACGTATTCACTAGTGGAATTTTCACTTTAGCGTGCTTTGTTTTGTTTGGCAAGGAAAAAGCGTTTTACTTTATTATTTGTATGACGGATTGGTATGTCGTGCTGCTTTAATAAATGAATAAATGCAGCTTTGCCTGTTTCCTCATCTTGCACTTCAAATTCAATTTCATAATCATCGTGATTGTAATAGAAACTATGATCAAAGACAAGTGTTCCGCCTTCAAATAACGTTTCTGCTCTTTCAGTTGTTAAACTACCCATATAAGTTAAAGCGGAAACAGGAATTTGTAATTTGTGTAGTTGATCCATTACAGCCCCTGGAATGATTACGTTTGTTTCCATCATCATTCTTGCTTCGTCTTCTGTTACGACTTGATGCGTTTCCAACAAGCCGACTTCTGCAGGTTGTTTCAATGTTAATGTATAAGTTTCCCCTTTATGACGAATACGAAGTGCAGAGCCAGCTTCTTTTAATGAGAAGCCTGGTGTTTCAAAGTAGTGATTCACCTGTTTCGTAAATACCTCAATAGAGAATGATTTACATAATGTATCGAATTCTTCTTCTGTAACAATATTTTTAAATTCAATTTCAATTTCTTGTGTCATTGTATGCGCTCCTTTTGAAAAATAATTCTTTACACATTATCGCTTTTTCACAAATTTGGTTCAATGTTTTATTTGTTTGCGTCCATGTTATGATACAATAATACTGTTAAGTAAGACAGGAAGTTGAGATGGAGGAGTTAGAGCATGCAAAATAAAATTCAAGTTAAGAGCGTAGAAAAGAGAGAGAATGCTCTTATTTTTTGTGCGGAAAATAATGAAATAGAGGTAAAGGAGTTAAGTGCGCGTAATCACGTACTTGTAGACTCAGACAATTTATCATTTTTATATATCTTAGAAAACGAATCATCTTTCATTTATGTAAGTATTCCGCACACATGCTGGGAAGCAATGCATGAAGCGATGAATAAAGATATGGCAATGTTCGTTCGTGTGAATGACGTTGAAATGGAATTAGAAAGTTTAAAAGAAGAAGTAGAATATTTAGTTGAAAATATTGAAGGTAATGCAAATTACGGTGAAGAACTAGTAACTGCTGTAGAAAAAGTATTTCTATAAGCAAATGGATTGATTTTGGTGGTGGTTGAAATGAATCGAAATTGGGAAGAATTTTTAGCACCTTACCATCAAGCGGTGGCAGAGCTGAAAGTGAAACTAAAAGGAATGCGTACTCAATTTGCAATGTTAACAGAGCATTCTCCAATTGAGTTTGTAACAGGAAGGGTAAAATCGGTTGCAAGTATTATTGATAAAGCGGAGAAGAGAAATGTACCGCTAGACCGGTTAAGAGAAGATATGCAAGACATCGCGGGCCTTCGTATGATGTGTCAATTTGTTGATGAAATTAAGCCTGTTGTAGAATATCTTCGAAAACGAAATGACTTTGAAATTGTGGAAGAACGTGATTATGTCACGCAAAAGAAAGATAGCGGTTATCGTTCTTATCACGTTGTCATTAGTTACCCAGTTCAAACGATTCAGGGAGAAAAAAAAGTATTGGTAGAAATCCAAATACGCACGTTAGCAATGAATTTTTGGGCAACAATTGAGCATTCTTTAAATTATAAATATAGTGGACGTTTTCCTGAAGATATTAAAATACGCTTGCAACGCGCAGCGGAAGCCGCGTTTTTATTAGATGAAGAGATGTCTTCTATTCGTCTTGAGATTCAAGAAGCGCAGAAAGCTTTTTCAAGAAAACAAGAAACGAAAGATTCCGAATCATAAACTAAAGGGTGTTGGGCGATGAAATTTACAATTATGTCAAAGGGAGATCAATCATCAGATACATTGGCAGGTACGATGAAAGAGTACTTGCTAGATTTTGGATTTATAATGGATGAAAAGGAACCCGATATTGTAATTTCTGTTGGGGGAGATGGAACGCTTTTATATGCGTTTCATCGTTATTATAATCGATTGGATGAAACAGCATTTGTTGGTGTACATACAGGGCATTTAGGTTTCTATGCAGATTGGTTACCGACAGAAGTAGAGAAATTAGTAATTGCAATTGCTAAAACACCATTCCAAGTGGTGGAATATCCACTTTTAGAAGTGATTATTCGCTATGTGAATGGGAGTAAAGAGTCACAGTATTTGGCGATGAATGAAGCAACTGTTAAAAGTGCGGAAGGTACATTAGTAACAGAAGTGGAAATACGCGGAGAGTACTTTGAAACGTTCCGCGGGGATGGTCTTTGTATTTCTACTCCTTCTGGAAGTACTGCGTATAATAAGGCGCTTGGCGGAGCGATTATTCACCCTTCTATTGAAGCGATTCAAATTGCAGAAATGGCATCTATTAATAATCGTGTGTTTCGTACGGTAGGTTCGCCGCTCGTACTGCCGAAGCATCATACATGTGTGTTGAAGCCGGCTGCAGGAATGAACTTACAAATTACGGTGGACCATTTAACGATGGTTCATCAAGATGTGAAATCAATCCAGTATCGCGTTGCAAACGAGAAAGTACGATTTGTCCGTTTCCGTCCATTCCCGTTCTGGAAACGAGTTCGTGACTCGTTTGTTGCAGATAAATAGAAAGGGTTTATATATTTGAACAGATTTACATTGAAATGGGATATAGAATCGGCTGAAGAGGGAACTTTAGTTAGAGAATTTTTAAAAACAAAAGGGATTTCTAAAGCCGCATTAACGGATATAAAATTTCACGGCGGAGCTATTGAAGTAAATGATCAACATGCGAGCGTTCGTCATCAGTTGCAAGCTGGTGAAGAATTACGTGTCTTTTTTCCAGTAGAGGAAAGAAGTGAAGGGATGATTGCAGAAGATATCCCTTTGTGTATTGTATATGAAGATAATGCGGTTCTCATCATAAACAAAGAGGCGAACATGTCAACGATTCCGTCTAGAGAACATCCGGCAGGGAGTGTTGCAAATGCGCTCTTATCTCATTATGATAAGCAGCATCTTGCAAGTACAGTGCACATCGTAACAAGGTTAGATCGTGATACTTCAGGGCTTATGCTCATTGCAAAAAATCGTTTCGTGCATCATCTTTTATCGAAACAGCATCAACAAAAAGCTGTGAAAAGAACATATGAAGCAATCGTTCATGGTGAGATGATCGAAAGAGAAGGAACAATTGACGCACCGATTGGACGAAAATCGGATAGCATTATTGAGCGAATAGTTTGTGAAGATGGGCAAAGAGCAGTTACTCATTTTAGAGTGATGGATAGCGCTAATCATAAGACGCATGTATCACTTGAGCTTGAAACAGGAAGAACGCATCAAATTCGTGTACATATGGCTCATATAGGACATCCGTTACTTGGCGATACTTTATATGGTGGGAAAAGGGATGAAATGAAACGACAAGCACTTCACAGTACATCATTGACGTTTTATCATCCTGTTTTAGAGAAGGAAATGTCTTTCACTACAACGATTCCAAGCGATATGCAGGAGGTAGTAAGGCATACTTAAAAAGGGAACAAAATTCTTATGTAATGAAGAATTTTGTTCCCTTTTTTTCTTAGCGGAATAATATTAAAATTTGATTTTCACCCGTGCGCTTTATAACGAAAAATCCACTTTCGGATTTTGTTGCAATGCCATCGTTATTTGGACGACAATATCCATGCGTTTCGCAAGTTCCGTCATCGCGTACTAGCATTTGTCCAATTAATCCGACAGGAAGCCACTCGGCACGATCTTTTCTTGCTATATATTTGCAAGCTGGATCCCATTCTGTATTTAAAAGAGGTTGTATGTCTTGCGATTCCGCACATACATATTGACGTTTTCCAAAGCTATCTGTTTTGTAGCGTTTCTGCCAACTTAAAGCACCGCTATTTCCTATAAGTGCCGGGGTTGCGCTAGATATTCCTAAAATGAATGCATCGTTTGAAGTAGCGATCCGAATTTTTTCTTCGCTACTAAATGTAACGAAATAACCTACATCAATAAGATTATTGTCTGCTGTTTCAAACATTTGTGCAAAATCAGTTCCACTTGCATTGTAAGAAGCGCCATCAATATACATTTCCCCATTATGAGCAAGCCACTTTGCACCGATATGATGATCGGTTTCATTTGTACCGTTAGCAATAAACCAAGAATAAGATTCTTCTGCTGTGCCGAAGCGCCCCATAATATGGCTACCTGCAAAATGAGCCGTTGATGTATGATTACCTTCCGCATGAGAAGAGAATCCGTTAGCGATAGTCGCAGTTCCTTCTGCATGTGCTGCTTCGCCTAAAGCGATTGTATGTTTACCTTCCGCATGAGAATAAGATCCGCCTGCTGTCGTTTCACTTCCTTCACTATGGGAACTATGTCCAGTTGCTTTCGTTTTTGATCCTTCTGCATGAGAGAAAGAAGCTTTTGCGTGTGTAAGAAGTCCTTCTGCATGTGAAGCTGCCCCCTCTGCATGAGAGTGAAGCCCCTCTGCATATGCATACCGCCCACCTTTTTTTACTTTTGTATTTTCAGGTGTAGGGGTTTGAATTATGATCGTTTTTTCCGTTTGTATATCATTGGATGGTGCTAATGCTTCTTTTATTTTCTTCACTTGATTGATAATAGCAGCTGGAATTTCTACTTCTGTTTTTTTATTTATTGCTACAGGTATATTTTCTTCTATATTTTTCTCTGTTTGCTCAGAGGGCACAATCTGTTCATTATGAGTAGAGAGAGGTTTATTTTTTTGTTGCATCTTTGTTTTTCTATTATCAATTATACGGCTCATTACAGCATTTTCTAAAGAGACATATTTTGGTCTAGCTTTGTTTTTGGGGGATGCCTCTTGTCCTTCCAGTTCTTCTAAAGCTGCAGCTCGGATGCTGCACCAGTTGTTAATTCCGTACATGGGCAGATAAAAAGGCGGGCATTTTCTTTTTTGTTTAGAAGATTTTTTCTTCATTCTGTCACCTCCTGCGACAGTATATGCCGTGTAATGAAAAAAAGATGCACTTTATTGCATCTTTTTTTCATTACTTTACCTAGTTTTTATAGGAGAGCGGCCTAAATGATATGGTAATCTCTCGTAAGTTATGAAATTGGGCGAAACTTCTCTGGGACAAAAGGTAGGGAGGAAGGAACGGAAACAGTCTCCATTTCGGGATAACGTAATCCAGTTAAACTCCCGCCAAATACAGCACCAGTGTCAATATTAATTGTATGATTTACAAAGCGAGGTTCTTTTACAGGTGTATGTCCATATATAATCCAAGCTTGTCCTTTATATTCCTTCGCCCAGTCGCGACGGACAGGAGAGCCGTCAGCATGTTTTTCACCTGTAATATCGCCATATAATACAAAGGTTTGTACTTTTTTATCTTGTTTTCCTATGTAATCTTGCCGAATTCCGGCGTGACATACAATTAACCTTTTTTCATCGAGTATGTGATATAAAGGGGATTGCTCATAAAGTGTGATGAATTTTTCCTTTATAATATTCTGTTTATGAGAAGGCAGTGCTTCATATTCGGCAACTGTTGTTTCGAGTCCATGAGCGATTGATACGTTACGCCCGAGGAAAAAGCGGTATAGTTTATTACAGTGATTTCCCGGAGCGTAATAAGCTACTTTTTTATTTATGACAAGTTCCCATACAATTTCAATCATACGTAATGAATGAGGACCGCGATCTGTAATATCACCAACAAATGCAAGCTTACGTTGATCAGGGTGAATCGGCAGGTCACTATTCCACTTATATCCGAGTTTCATTGTTAAATCTTGAAACTCTTGGAAGCATCCATGAATATCCCCTATAATGTCATATTTCATATTTAAACCTCCATCATATTTTCCATTAGTATATCTAAAAAAGGATAGAGATAAAAATATACCGTTTTTTTACTTCATTTAAACATAAAGATTTTCGTCCTTGAGCGAACGTTTAAAACAAATCCAATCGCTATCATGTATGTGAGTAAGGAACTTCCTCCGTAGCTCATAAGGGGTAGTGTGATTCCTGTAATAGGTAGTAATCCGATGGTCATCCCGATATTTTGAAATACTTGAAAAGTAAACATTCCGATTGTACCAGCGCAAATGTAACTACCAAAAGGGTCATTACTTTCTAAAGCGATATGAATCATGCGGAAAATAAGTAGGAAAAAAAGTGCAATAATGACACTTGCGCCTAAAAAGCCGAATTGTTCAGCGACATTAGTGAAAATAAAATCTGTATGTGGTTCTGGAAAGTATACTTGTCCATTTTCCCAACCTTTTCCTTGCATTTCTCCTGATCCAGTAGCTAAGAAAGCTTGTCTTAATTGATAGCCTTGCGCATCATATTTGTATGGAGCTAACCAGCCGTAAAAGCGATTTAGTTGATATTCTTGTAAAATGTGTGCTTTAAAGAATGTTGTATGAGTAAAAAAAATATAAGTTAATGTAACGCCAGCTGCAGAAATGCCAGAAACTAATCCGAAAATAAAACGCCAACGTATACCAGAAACCAATATCATTGCTGCGAGCATAGCTGAAATTACCATCGTGTTTCCTAAATCAGGTTCCTTTGCAATAAGTAGCAGAGGTGGCAAACTTGTTGCACATATTTTTCCGAGTAATAAAAAATCGTCGTGTATTGTTCGGGAAAAATATTTCTCATTGTGATTTGCTATAATTCGTCCGGTGACGAGAATTAAAAACAATTTCATAATTTCAGAAGGCTGGAAATTTCCGATGCCTGGGAGCCTGTACCAAGCGGTCGCACCTTTAATTGTGACGGCACCTGGTACTTGAAGTTCTAGTCCAATGAGTAGTACCAATGCAAAGGTATATAAATACCAAGCAATTTTTTGATAACGATCGAAATCAATAATCATAATGACACCAATGGCTATAAATCCAATGAAGTACCATTGGATTTGCTTTAATACAAAATTTACGCTTTGCAAAAATGGTGGTAAAGAAGCTTGTGCACTTGCAATTGCAAAGCAACTAACAGTCCCAATGGCAAATAAGATGAATAGTAAAACGTAGTCTATTTGATATTGAGAATTTGGGTCTTTCAATGTATGTATTCCTTTCTATCGCCTAGTAAGTGTATGAATCATGTCATGATAAAAATAATATACAAGCAGACTATGCATACATTTATTCCACTATTTGTGGGAAGTCATACATCACAAAGAAGGAATAGCTCCTTCCTTGTGATGGACTATATGGCACGGAGTTCTTTTGTAATTATATTTAAACAATAGGAAAGACGTGCATGTGTATTTATATCTGGAATGAGGTTCGGAAATAGATTGTAATATTTGAACGCATTTTTATACCATCCATAAGCTCTTATCAAACCCTTTTTATAATGTTTAGGGTCTTGTAAGAAACCATACTTTTTTGAGGTTAAAACGAGATGAGAAAAATCTTCACAGCCTTCAAGGAATTTGTGACGTACTTGCTGTCCAGAATGAACGCGGAAGGAACTTAAAGGCTCAGTGATATACATGGCATCACCTTTTGAAAGTAAATGGATCCAAGAGGCCATATCAACACTACAACCATATTTTCTACCATTTAAAGTGCCGAAAGGCTCTGTTAATAGACTTTTTCTAAAGAGTACGATTGTAGGTTCGCCGATAATATTTTGTCCCGCTAAAAACATATGGTTTCCAAAATCTTTCCCATTTAGTAGTGTATCTTCACCATATAATTTTTTCATGGAGGGATGTTGTTCAATTATATCTCCATTATCATTAATCCAAGTGCGATAGGATGTGATAAGTGCAAGATTTTTATTTAAGTCTTGTTGGAAATGAAACATCATTTTTTCAATTTTATTATTATAAAATATATCATCGTCCATTAAGAAATTTATGTACTCTCCATTTGACTGTGCTAAGAGCATAAGGGAGTTATGAAATTGTCCTAAAGTAGAGGTATTTCGAATATACGTTATATGTTTATACTTATGTAAATAATGTCTGTATATTAATTTTTCTGTTTCATTATTTGTACTATCGTCTCCTACAATAATTTCAATATTGGGATACGTTTGTGCTAATGCACTTTCTAGAGCAATTTTAAAATAATGTGGTCGATTATAGGTAGGAATCAGGATGGAAACGAGAGGTGAATTTTTTATATTTTCCATATACAACTACCTTTCAGAAATTTTTTGTGTAAGAATAATATCTTGATAACTGGTGTGTTCAGTTCTGCCACACCATGAACCATAATGGGGAGGAGTCTGTACTTCTAGCCCATATTTATTTAATAGAGTACGAATATCTTCCTCAGGATAGGCAACTGCGAAATTCGGTATATCTTTATTTAGAACATAACAATTGTCAATTTGATGATAAAAACCTAACGTACTTAGTCCTGCATTTAAGTAATAGGAAGATTCAGGATTAATTAAAAAGAAAGTAATAAAACATCTCCCATCTTTTTTCAGAACTCGTGCAATCTCGCATACGTAATGTTCTAATTCTTTCGGAAGGAGATGGGTAAATACAGACGTTAAAAAAATAAAATCAAAGGATTCATCTTCATATGGAAACTTGTATTGGGAGGCATCTTCTTTTCCATCGGGATTGTAGAATTGATTATATACATCGATATGTTCAAAATGGAAATTGTTACGGCGTGTAGAAATGTTATTTTTGCACCATGTAATTCCCGCATTGAATAAGTCAAATCCATAATAAGTACCTTCATCGCTTAAATAATTCATTAATGGAACCGCCATTCGGCCAATGCCGCAGCCTACATCTAACACTGTTTCATTTGATTTTAAATTGCCAATTTCAATAAAATAATGCATAAACTCTTTTCCAACTTCTTCAAAGTCACCACCTACATATTGAACGAGTTCTGGGGGTGGGATTAATGTGATTTCTTTCTCATTTTCGTTCATATATTCACTCCGTCCTTGTAGTAAAGTAGGGGATTTCCATCGTATATATACATGAATCATTTATAGTGAGGGGAACTTTACACAATTAGTTTTTATGAATAAGTAGTGTAATAGAACCCCTTAAAAAATAAAAATATATTCTATTCTTTTCGCCAATAAATACCGAAATCATCAATTTTAGTAATAGGAGCTTGTAAGTTTCTTTCCTTTCTGAAATCTGTTACAGCTTCTGCGCATGTTACTAATCCGTAGTCATCAATAATAATAAAGCCACCTGTTGAAACTTTGTCGTATAAGTTTACAAGACTATCCATCGTTGATTCATACATATCGCCATCAAGGCGAGCAATTGCAATTTTTTCTACTGGTGCTGAAGGCAATGTATCTTTAAACCAACCCTTTAAAAATTTCACCTGATCATTTAATAAATCATATTTTCTAAAGTTTTCTTGCACTGTTTCTAAAGAAACTCGTAAGTAATCGAATGTGTGCAAATAATCACCGTAATCTTTCGGATATTGTTCTAAGTTAGGTGCGGGCAGACCTTCAAACGAATCGGCAACCCATACAGTACGATCCTTAATGTTGTTTGCTTGTAAAAACCCATTCATAAAAATGCATGATCCTCCGCGCCATACACCAGTTTCAATAAAATCGCCTTCTATATTTTCCCTGACTACAGTTTCCATCGCCTCTTGTAATTGATTCATACGTTTTCGACCAACCATACTGTGTGCAGCTCTTGGCCAATCCTTGCCACCTTGACGCTCATTGTTTGAAACGTTAGGATTAACGATTTTTAAATTGTGATTTTCTATATACTGCTTAAGAAATAAAGGAAGTGGAACCGTAACTGGTTCATATGATAGTTCTTTAGATATATGTAACGAAGCAGGTAAGTATGGTTCGTATTCCAACCATATTTCAAATAAAATTGTTTTCTTTAATAACTCAAGATAAAGCTGGACAGCCGATTTATTTTCCATATAAGTGCCTCCTGAAGAATGTCATACAACATTATGACTATGTAGAAAAGAAGGATTTAATGATTGAATTTACCAATGAAAAAGCAGTAAAACTGATATCAGTTTTACTGCTAAGTAAAAAATTAAGCGATTTTTTCAATAATAATAGATGCATTTGTACCAAGAGCTAATGATAGCCCAAGCCCTGTAACGATTACTTCAACTAATGATGGAGTTGTCGTAATTTGCGTAATTGCTTGAACAACGATAGGTGCTCCAACTGAGATTAAAGTGGCCCCAGTACCTGGAACAGATACCCCATTTACTTGGATTGTAAGTCCTCCTAATAGACTTACTGCTGCAGTGTATACGATAACGGTGATTTTATAGAATCCAGTTTGACTAATTACGAAAGTATCAGGATCTAATTGAGAAATTGCTGTACCAAACTGAGATCCAACAGTATTAAATGGTACTGGAGCATTAAGTCCAATATCCAAAGAAATCCCAGCGGAGTTAAATGCATATAATCCTGCTGGAAGTCCTAGGCCGGATGGTCCAGTAGGCCCAGTAGGTCCAGTAGGTCCAGTAGGACCAGTAGGCCCAGTAGATCCAGTAGCCCCAGTGTCACCAGTAGGCCCCGTAGGTCCAGTAGCCCCAGTGTCACCAGTAGGCCCAGTAGGTCCAGTCGTACCAGTTGATCCAGTAGGTCCAGTAGGCCCAGTAGGTCCAGTTGATCCAGTAGGCCCAGTAGGTCCAGTCGTACCAGTTGAACCAGTAGGCCCAGTAGGTCCAGTAGGTCCAGTAGGCCCAGTAGGCCCAGTAGGCCCAGTAGGTCCAGTAGGTCCAGTAGGTCCGGTAGGAAGGGTAAACGGTGGTATTGGTGGTAATGTTGGTCCTACAAGATTAGGGTCAAATGCACTAGCTGATAAAGATTCATCGGGATTCAATCCATCTGAATAATTATTATTTGACATAAATTCACCTCCATAAAGCGTTCATTATATAGTAGATGCAAAACCGAAAGAAAATGACACGGACATTTGAATTATTGAAAAGAAATCTTAAACTGCTTGTGCAAGTTAAAAAAGTGGAAAGTTTATTGTATGTATAACATATGATTGATTTGGAAGAGGGTGATTATGTTGAACAAGCAAGGAATTACAATTAGTTTATGTATGATTGTTCGAGATGAGGAAGATACAATAGGTCGATGTTTAGATGCAGTCGAAAAAATTGTTGATGAAATTATTATAGTTGATACAGGTTCCATTGATCGAACGAAAGAAATTGTAGCTCAATATACCTCTAACATATATGACTTTCCATGGATTAATGATTTTGCGGCAGCAAGAAATTTTTCTTTTTCAAAAGCAACGCAAGAGTATATATTGTGGCTAGATGCAGATGACGTATTATTAGAAGATGCTCAAGAAGCATTGAAACTCTTAAAAAGAGAATTGGATCCTAAAATTGATGCTGTTTCGATGCCTTATCATCTTGCAATGGATTCTAGCGGGAAACCTTTATATTGTACAAAAAGAAATCGACTTGTAAAGCGTGAAAAACAATTTCAATGGTTTGGAAAGGTTCATGAGTATTTAGCTATTTCTGGTGAAACTTTTAGTAGTAATGTTGCTATTACACATAAAAAAGAAAAAAAGGTAACAAATCGTAATTTGAAAATTTTTCAAAATGCTGTAGCTGCAGGAGAAGAATTGAGTCCGAGAGATTTATTTTATTACGCAAATGAATCTATGGATAACCAAAAATATGATGATGCAGTTATGCTATATGAAACATTCCTTAATCAAGACGAAGGATGGTATGAAGAGAAAATTTATGCATGTGGTAAGTTAGGAGATTGCTATGCAAAGCTTGGATCATGGGAAAAGGCAATTGAATCTTGCGTGAAGTCGTTTCGATATGATGTTCCTAGAGGAGAGAATTGTACAAGGATAGGATATATATATATGGAACAACAAAAATATAACGAAGCGATATTTTGGTTTAAACTTGCAACGGAAGTACCAATGGCGACGGAGAGTCCGTTTCATAGTCCAGCGAGCTACACATGGCTTCCCTATTTACAAATGTGTATTTGTTATAGCAAGTTAGGAGAGCAAGATAAAGCTTATTATTACAACGAATTAGCAGCTGCTTATGTTCCAAATAATGCTGCAATCGAATATAACCGCAAATATTTTCGGGATGTTTTTAATAAACAATATAAAGTGTAATAAGTTTCGTTTTGTTAGAAATGGTTTATCGTTATTCTAACTCTAATAGATTGGTTATATATTAGTGTATCAGTAATGGAACCGGTATTTGATGAATGAGATTTATATTTCAAATTCAATTTGCATAAGGAGTGTGTAAAATGAATCGTGAAAAAAATTCCCTATATGAAGAAAAGTCCGAGCATTATTACAATGCAGCGAATCCGAATTTATTAAAGCACATAAAAAAGGAATGGAAAGAAGTTCTTGATATTGGTTGCTCGGGCGGTGCATTGGGAGCGACTATAAAAGAAAATGGCACACGTGTATCTGGAATTGAAGCATTCCCAGAGGCGGCAGAAAAAGCAAAAGAAAGACTTGATCATGTTATTTTAGGAGATATAGAAAAAATAGATCTTCCTTATGAGGAGGAGCAATTTGATTGCGTCATATTTGGGGATGTATTAGAGCATTTATTTGATCCGTGGGCTGTAATAGAAAAAGTAAAGCCATATATAAAAGAAAATGGTGTGATTTTAGCTAGTATACCGAACGTTTCTCATATCTCAGTATTAGCTCCTTTACTAGCTGGAAATTGGACGTATACAGAATATGGTTTATTAGATAAAACACATATTCGTTTCTTTACATTTAATGAAATGCTACGAATGTTTTTAAAAGCAGGTTATTCGATTAGTAAAGTAGATCGTGTATACGTTGATCATAAAATGTACGAACCACTTATTGAGGAATTATATGGAATTTGTAAAAAATATCGTCTTGGAAGTGGCTTCATGGCTGAGACGGTCGTATTTCAGTATATTATTGAAGCAGAAAAATCCCAGCTATGAGTGCTGCTGAAAAAACAATATTATTTGTTACATGTATAAATGATCGGAAAATGTATGCACAGTGCGTACGACATATATTGAGCTTAGCAGTGCCTCCAGGGTATATTGTACAATTTATGCCAATTCGGAATGCGAAAAGTATGACGAGCGGATATAATCAAGCGATTTCGCATCCAGCGAAATATAAAGTATATATACACCAAGATGTTTTCATTATGAATGTGGCATTTTTATACGGATTACTTCAATTATTTAATGAACATGAACATCTTGGAATGATTGGAATGATTGGAGCCCAATATGTTCCTCCAAACGGGATATGGAATGAAGGCAGGGAAATTGTTGGGAAAGTAATTGGTTATATGAATGATTTATTTTATATGGCAACTCAAGAAAAGCCGTACCATGACTCAAAAACATTTATGCCAGTTGAATGTATTGATGGTTTATTGATGGCAACGCAATACGATATTCCGTGGCGAGAAGACTTGTTTGATGGATTTGACTTTTATGATGTATCTCAATCATTTGAATTTAGAAAAGCTGGCTATACAGTTGGGGTTCCTGTACAGCGTGATGCGTGGTGTATTCATTATCATTTTGATGTGAATATGACCAACTATGAAAAGTATAGAAAGATATTTGTGGAGCACTATATGTCAGATGTAAATCAAGACGAATAGAGGGGCTACAAGATGAAGGATCATACAATATTAGTCGTTGTTTGTATAAATAATGAAGATTTATTTGAACAATGCGAGAGACAAATAAGAAATCTTTTTGTTCCCCCTGGTTATGTCGTACAAATTTTTCCGATACGAGATGCGAAAAGTATGGCAAGTGCATATAACCGGGCACTTTCATATCCCGCGAAGTATAAGGTTTATATACATCAAGATACTTACCTTATTAATCGAGAGATGTTTTATACACTCATTTCTCTTTTTAAAGATAACGAAAAACTTGGTTTAATTGGCGTAGCTGGTGCTCAGTTTTTACCGAGCAACGGGATATGGTGGGAAGGGAAAAATTTAGTGGGGAAAGTGATTGAGTACAGAAGACAAAATTATCAATTGTTAAATTTAGATCAGCTGTTTTATGGGAATCAATCATTTATGTCAGTTCAGGCAATTGATGGATTATTAATGGCCACACAATATGATATTCCGTGGCGAGAAGACTTGTTTCAAGGATTCCACTTTTATGATGTGTCGCAGTCTTTAGAATTTCAAAAGGCGGGTTATTTAATTGGTATCCCTAATCAAGCAAATTTATGGTGTATTCACTACAACGGGGATGAGTTTGATGCGGATACATATGAGAAATATCGGAAAGTGTTTGTAGAACATTACAAAGATATACTATCTCCATCATAAGGGAGAGATGTAGGATGAAAGGAATTATTTTAGCAGGTGGAACTGGATCGAGATTATATCCAATAACGAAAGTAACGAATAAACATTTGCTTCCTGTTGGACGTTATCCAATGATTTATCATGCAGTATATAAGCTGAAACAATGCGATATTACAGATATTATGATTATCACAGGGAAAGATCATATGGGAGATGTTGTTAGTTTCTTAGGAAGCGGTCAAGAGTTTGGCGTGTCTTTTACGTATCGTGTGCAAGATAAGGCTGGGGGAATTGCACAAGCATTAGGACTTTGTGAAGATTTTGTCGGGAAAGATCGTATGGTAGTTATATTAGGAGATAATATTTTTTCAGATGACATTCGTCCGTACGTTGAAGAGTTTGCAAATCAAAAAGAAGGTGCGAAAGTACTGCTGCAATCTGTAGATGATCCGGAGAGATTTGGCGTAGCGCACATTCAAGACAGAAAAATAATTGAAATTGAAGAAAAGCCGAAAGAGCCGAAAAGTTCCTATGCAGTTACAGGAATTTATTTGTACGATTCGAAAGTCTTTTCTTATATAAAAGAATTAAAACCTTCCGCAAGGGGAGAACTTGAAATTACAGATATCAATAATTGGTATTTAAAACGAGAGGTACTTACTTATAATGAAATGGGCGGTTGGTGGACTGATGCGGGAACTCATGTTTCTCTTCAAAGGGCGAATACGTTAGCACGGGATATAAACTTTGGTAAACAGTTTAACGGAGAATAGGTGAGAATATGAAAGTTGTAGAAACAAACTTTATCGACGCAAAATTGTTAGAACCGAGGTTATTTGGAGATGAGCGTGGCTTTTTTACAGAAAGTTATAATAAGAAGGTACTAGAAACATTAGGAGTTACGTATTCATTTGTACAGGATAATGTTTCTTATTCGGCAGAAGCGGGAACGATTCGGGGATTACACTTTCAAAAAAATCCGAAAGCACAAACGAAACTTATTCAAGTTATGCAAGGGGCAATCTATGACGTTATCGTTGATTTGCGAAAAGATTCACCAACGTTTAAACAGTGGAGAGGATATATTTTAAGCGCTGATAATCACCGGCAATTATTAGTGCCAAAAGGATTTGCACATGGTTTTTGTACACTTGTCCCGCATACGATTGTTATGTATAAAGTAGATGAGTATTATAGCGCAGAGCATGACTCAGGGTTACTTTGGGAAGATAAAGAATTAGCAATTCCATGGCCGGTAACAAGTCCTATTTTGTCTGATAAAGATCGAATATTACCGTTACTTCAGGAATGTGAAGATAGCTTTTGAGTAGGAGAGTTGTTATATGAATATATTAGTAACAGGTGGGGCCGGATTTATTGGAAGTAATTTTGTTCATTACATGTTACAAAGCTATGAAACATATAAAATTATTAATTTCGATGCATTAACATATAGCGGGAATTTAAATAACGTGAAGTCTCTTCAAAATCATCCGAATTACTCTTTTGTAAAAGGGGAAATTCAAAACGGAGAGCTGTTGGAGCATGTTATTAAGGAGCGTGACGTACAAGTAATTGTTAATTTCGCAGCTGAATCACATGTGGACCGTAGCATTGAAAATCCGATTCCTTTTTATGATACAAATGTAATTGGGACAGTCACCTTATTAGAATTAGTAAAAAAATATCCACATATTAAACTTGTGCAAGTATCAACAGATGAGGTGTACGGCTCTTTAGGGAAAACAGGGCGATTCACCGAGGAAACCCCGTTAGCTCCAAATAGTCCATATTCTTCCAGTAAGGCGAGCGCCGACATGATAGCTTTATCTTATTATAAAACATATCAATTACCAGTTATAGTAACGCGTTGCTCCAATAACTATGGACCGTATCAATATCCTGAAAAGTTAATTCCATTAATGGTTACGAATGTGTTGGAAGATAAAAAATTACCGTTATATGGCGATGGATTAAATGTAAGAGATTGGTTACATGTAACGGATCATTGTAGTGCGATTGACGTCGTTTTGCATAAGGGACGTGTAGGGGAAGTATATAATATAGGTGGAAATAATGAAAAAACAAATATAGATGTTGTGGAACAAATCATGACTCTCTTAGGAAAAACGAAAAAAGACATTGCGTATGTTACAGACCGTTTAGGACATGATCGTCGTTATGCGATTGATGCACAAAAGATGAAGAATGAGCTCGGGTGGGAACCGCAGTATACGTTTGAACAGGGGTTGAAAGAAACGGTGGAATGGTATGAACATCATATAGAATGGTGGAAACCACTAAAAGAAAAGTAAGGGGCATATAAATGAAAGAACGGATTATCATAACAGGAGCAAACGGTCAATTGGGAAAGCAACTACAAGAAGAGTTAAATCCTGAAGAATATGACATATATCCATTTGATAAAAAGTTACTAGATATAACAAATATATCCCGAATGCAGCAAGTGGTACAAGAAATAAAGCCACATATCATTATTCATTGTGCAGCGTATACGAAGGTTGATCATGCAGAGAAAGAACAAGATATTGCGTATAAAATAAATGCAATAGGAGCTCGAAATGTAGCGGTTGCTTCCCAATTAGTAGGGGCGAAGTTAGTTTATATTAGCACTGATTATGTATTTCAGGGCGACAGACCGGAGGGATACGATGAATTTCATAATCCGGCGCCGATAAATATATACGGAGCTTCTAAGTATGCTGGAGAGCAGTTCGTTAAAGAGCTACATAATAAATACTTTATCGTTCGTACATCGTGGTTATATGGTAAGTATGGAAATAATTTTGTGAAAACGATGATGCGATTAGGTAAAGAAAGAGAAGAAGTATCTGTTGTAGCAGATCAAATCGGTTCTCCTACTTATGTGGCGGATTTAAATGTAATGATTAATAAGCTCATTCGTACTTCTTTATACGGTACGTATCATGTGTCAAATAGAGGTTCATGTTCTTGGTTTGAATTTGCAAAAAAAATATTTTTGGATGCAAATATGAAAGTGAATGTATTACCTGTTTCAACCGAAGAATTTGGATCAGCGGCAGCGAGACCGAAATATTCTATTTTCCAACATAACATGCTACGATTAAATGGTTTTTCACAAATGCCTTCTTGGGAAGAAGGATTAGAGCGTTTTTTTATAGAAACAAAAAGTCATTAACAAAATTTAAGTTAATGACTTTTTTGTTTGCCTTTAAGAGGTTTTATGGTACTATAATTATAGTATCAGGTACTAATAACAAGTATAAGCAATTCTGGGAGGATATATCATGGAACTATTACAAGGGAAAACATTTGTTGTTATGGGCGTTGCGAACCAAAGAAGTATTGCGTGGGGAATTGCTCGCTCTTTGCATAATGCAGGTGCAAAATTAATATTCACATTTGCAGGAGAACGTTTAGAGAGAAACGTTCGTGAATTAGCGGACACATTAGAAGGACAAGAATCACTTGTATTACCTTGTGATGTAACAAATGATGAAGAACTTACAGCTTGCTTTGAAACAATCAAGCAAGAGGTTGGTACAATTCACGGTGTTGCACACTGTATTGCTTTTGCAAATCGTGATGATTTAAAAGGTGAATTTGTAGATACTTCTCGCGATGGATTTTTACTTGCACAAAATATTAGTGCATTCTCTTTAACAGCTGTAGCAAGAGAAGCGAAGAAAGTAATGACAGAAGGCGGAAATATTTTAACGTTAACATACCTTGGCGGCGAGCGCGTTGTGAAAAACTATAACGTTATGGGTGTTGCGAAAGCTTCATTAGAAGCAAGCGTGAAATATTTAGCTAACGATTTAGGCCAACATGGCATTCGCGTTAACGCTATTTCTGCAGGACCAATTCGTACGTTATCTGCAAAAGGTGTAGGCGACTTTAACTCAATCTTAAGAGAAATTGAGGAGCGCGCACCACTTCGTCGTACAACAACTCCAGAAGAAGTTGGGGATACAGCAGTATTCTTATTCAGTGATTTAGCACGTGGCGTAACAGGAGAAAACATTCACGTTGATTCAGGGTATCATATCCTAGGATAAATATAAGAGTAATTTTTTAAGGACAATCTCTACATGTTGAGATTGTCCTTTTTATTTGTTCTTAGAAAGAACGATTTTTAACGAAAGTTCTTACCACGTTATGAATATAACTATAATAGTACACGATTTATTCAGCTACGTATGGAAGTGGGAGGGACGAGTGTGAAGAATAAAAATAAAAGTTCAACAGTTGGAAAACCGTTGTTATATATTGCGCAAGTAAGTTTGGAACTTGCTGCACCGAAAATAAAAAGGATCATCTTAACAAACTTTGAAAATGAGGATCGAAGAGAAGAAAGTAATAAAAATGAAAATGCTGTAAGTAGTGCTGTGGAAGAGGTAATAGAACAACAAGAGCAGCAAGTAGAAGAAATAGAAGAAGAGGAACAAGTACAAGAACAGCAAGAACAGCAAGAACAGCAAGAACAGCAAGAACAGCAAGAACAGCAAGAGCCAGTGAGAACAGTCCCGTATAATAAATCATTTAAGGATATGAATAATGAAGAGAAAATTCATTTTTTATTAAACCGCCCTCATTATATTCCAAAAGTAAGGTGCAGAATAAAAACGGCTACCGTTTCTTATATTGGATCGATTATCTCGTATCGTAATGGAATTGTAGCTATTATGCCACCAAATAGTATGAGAGATATTAGGTTAGCCATAGAAGACATCAAATCGATTGATATGGCCGGCTTTTAAATATGTAAAGGTGGTAGAAAGCTTCTACCACCCCAATAGTTTTTTAGTTCACTTTATTTATTAGATAGAAACGTCGCGTAAGCATTGAATCGCACAGAAGCAGCTTAAATCAACAGTAATACAAGTAGATGTCGAGATTAATCTTGCATTTGGTACAGCTAAAAACGTACAAATTGGATCGTCACCAGGCGGTACAGGAGAACCGTCACCTAATACTACAGTTAACACACGTAAGACAGCACAGCTATCATCATCTACGCTTTCCACACGGAAAATTGGAGATCGGCAGCTAGTAAGGCTTGAAGATGGTGCAAATGCTTCAAAAGGTTCACCAGTTTTTGTGTATAAAATAAAAGGGCGTGTATTTGCTACTGATGCAGTATTGTGTGCTCCTAAAAATGGGATTTCACAACCAGATCCACACGTAGTAGTAGAGCAATCTTGTAATTCATTGATGAATTTTACAACGTCAACTACACAATGAGAAGAGCTATGGTGTTTATTTTCGTTACAACTCATTAATGTCACTCCTTATCTTCTTGTTTGTATTTACATTAATAAGATATTGGAGTCGGAGAGATTTGGTCACAATCTCAAGACCTTTTTTTTTAAATAGGCGAAAGAAGATAAGGGAAGGTGGAATCATGCTGTTTACAAGTTGGCTTTTATTCTTTATTTTCGCGTTAGCTGCTTTTAGGCTCACCCGTTTAATTGTGTATGATAAAATTACAGCTTTTTTGCGAAGACCGTTTATTGATGAATTAGAGATTACAGAGCCAGATGGAAGTGTATCAACTTTTACAAAAGTAAAAGGTAAAGGATTAAGAAAGTGGATTGGCGAATTATTAAGCTGTTATTGGTGTACAGGTGTATGGGTTAGTGCTTTTTTATTAGTTTTATATAATTGGATCCCTATCGTTGCAGAGCCGTTACTTGCATTATTAGCTATTGCAGGAGCAGCAGCAATCATTGAAACGATTACAGGATATTTTATGGGAGAATAATATATTTTCATAATACTAGAAAAAGCGGAGTTTAAAAGAATGAGGGAACGGAAATAAAGAGTTGTTCATATAGTAAATAGACAGAATTGACAGTAGAGGAGATGTTTGCTGTGAGCAATAATCCAAGGCAAAATTCATATGACCTGCAGCAATGGTATTACATGCAGCAACAACACCAAGCACAACAACAGGCATATCAAGAACAATTACAACAACAAGGATTTGTGAAGAAAAAGGGATGTAATTGCGGGAAAAAGAAGAACACAATAAAACAATATGAAGAATGAAACACTCATGTTACTGTGAGTGTTTTTTATTATACATATAAAAAGCGGTATTTCAAAGGAGAAATACCGCTTTTTACTAGCTAATTTGTGCAACTGTTAATGCTGCAGCACGGATGTCCACAGTTCCAAGCAGTTCAACTGGTACAATTTGAATTAAGTCACCAGGGTTTAAGTTAATAAGAATAACACCACTGGATACATCTACTTCACCAGTACCAATAACGTTAGATCGAACCGCTGTACCTGATCCAGGAATAATGTTAGCCGGCGTACCTAATGATAAGAAGAAACGACCAGCTTCTGGTGCGGTAGGAACGTTATCAAGACTAATTGTTAATGTATAACTGATTTGATAAATACCAGCTACTTGAATTCGAATGCCATCTCCGACACTTACTGTATTGTTTATTACAGGAACAGTAATATTTGGGTTTGGACTTACGCTAGGTAATAGTAATGGTGTGAATAATGAAGCGAACTGAGGACCGGAAGCGTTGAAAGCAAAACCGAATGCAGGCAGTGTACTAGCTGGTTTCGCCTCACAATCGATTTTAGTAAATTCGCAATCAGAAGAGAACATGTTTTTCACTCCTTTATCTGTTTCTACTTTCAGTTAATGAAAAGGACAGGTTCTATGTTCTAGACAAGTTCCCAATTTTATGAAAAATACATAATAATACCTTTTAAGCATGGATTGGGTGGCAGAAAACTCTGCCACCCAATCCATGCTTAAATTAATATTTAGTTTTATATAGAAACATCGCGTAAGCATTGAATAGCGCAGAAACAACTTAAATCAACAGTAATACAAGTAGATGTCGACACTAGCCTTGCATTTGGTACAGCTAAAAACGTACAGATTGGGTCGTCACCAGGTGGTACAGAGGTACCATCACCTAAAACTACAGTTAATACACGTAATACAGCACAGTCATCATCATCTATACTTTCTACGCGGAAAATGGGAGATCGGCAACTAGTAAGGCTTGCAGATGGTGCAAATGCTTCAAAAGGTTCTCCAGTCTTTGTGTATAAAATAAAAGGACGTGTATTCGCTACTGATGCATTGTTATGTGCACCTAAAAATGGAACTTCGCAACCGGATCCACATGTTGTAGTTGCGCATTCTTGTAATTCATGTATAAAACGAACGACATTCGATACACAGTTGAAATCACAATCATGGTGATGATGGTCTTCGTTACAATTGCAGCTCATTATGTTCACTCCTTATCGTGAGTTCTGACATACACTATTACAATATGAATGAGATATGGTTGATATTACGTTAATTCTTACGATAAAAGCAGGGAATTTATATAGTAGGGATGTACATAATGCAATATAAAAAAAGACATCCTTATTTAGTGGATGTCTTTTCAGGTAAATCTTTTCGCGCAGTATATAAAAAACGAGAGATATCTAATTTTTTTCCTCTAAAAAATTGCGGAGAGGAAATGTAAAGTTCTTCTTTTGCACGTGTAATTGCGACATAAAGTAATCGACGTTCTTCTTCTAAAGCTTCAGAAGTCTCTGTAACACGATCATTGGCATCTTTTAAAGAAGAAGTATGGGGGAGAATACCATCGCTCGCTCCAAGTAAAAAGACGCATGGAAATTCAAGACCTTTTGCGTTATGAATAGACATAAGCGAAACAGCATTTTTTTCCGGCATTGTTTTTAATGTTTCCATTTCTTTTTGACCTTGAATTGCTTCATCAATAAATTGTAAGTATGCTGGAATATCGGTGAAGCGAGTTGCAGACTCCATTAATTCTTCTAACATTTCTTCTTGTATATCTTTATGCATCGTAAAGGAAGAGCGATCATTACTTTGTAAGTACTCTAAATACTTTCCTTTACCATGAATAATTTCTTTTAATGCTTTTTTCGGTTCTAATTCTTTTATAAATTTAATAAAATCGATACGCTCATTTACCTTTTTCACTTGAAAAGGTTTTAAGCTCGGATTTAATAATAAGAAATGAAGAAGAGAAGGGAAGCGGCCCTCACCATATTTCCATTGTTCACGTTCAATAAATGAAATACAATCATCACGCCCAATATACATCGTTGGCAATATATTTGAAAGTGATTCTAATCGAAACGGTTCAATCACCAGTCTTAAATGATCTAATACAGGCTTAATTAAAGAATGTTCATAAAATGATTGACTCGCCCCGTGCTTAATAAACGGGATTTTGTGAATGGTAAGCTGATCAAGTAACGAACGGCTTACAGAATGTGTGCGATACAGTAAACAAAAATCTTTAAAGTTACGTTCGCCGCTATCTACTTTTTCTTGAATGAGCTGCAAAATTTGATTTGCTTCATCAAGAGTCGTAGCAGGTCTTGCGTAAAAAGGTTGTACACCTTCTTCGCGCACAGAATATAGCTCTTTATCAAAACGTTCTTGATTTAGTTTGATAACTTCATTTCCAAGTCCGACGATAAAAGGATTGGATCGATAATTTGTATTCAGTGCGATAATCGTAGTGTTATCAAATTCTTTTGGAAAAGATAAAATAATTTGGTGACTTGCTCCTCGCCAGCCGTATATCGCCTGGTCGTCATCACCTGCGATAAATAAATTATTTCTTGGCGTGGCTAACAATTTTACAATTTCATATTGTGCATACGATGTATCTTGGAACTCATCTACTTCAATATAGTGGAAACGTTGTTGTAATTGGGTAAGTAAAGGAGCGTTATTTTCTAACATATAATACGTTTCTAATAAGATGTCATCGAAATCAATATAATTATATCGTTGTTTCACTTCTTCAAAACGCTCGTATACTTCTTTAAATTCTTGTTCAACGGGTGTTTTTGCTTTTACATCTTTCGGACGATTCAATTTGTTTTTCTCAAGTGAAATCATAGCGAGCATCGTTTCAGCATCATAATCGTCTTTTAAGCGTAACTCTTTTAAAATTTTCTTTATCATAATTTGTTTATGTTTTTCGTTTGCTAAAATTTGCTGATTATATCCTTGACTACGAAGCAATTTTAAAAAGACAGAGTGGAATGTACCAGCAACAACGTAGCTACTTGCAGCACGATTCATACCTGGTAAATTCGCTACACGATTTCGGATTTCTTCAGCTGCTTTTTGTGTAAATGTAAGTAATAAAATATTGCGCGGATGAACTTGTTTTACATTTACTAAATAACCTACGCGAGTTGTTAAAACAGACGTTTTCCCGCTTCCAGCACCAGCTAATGTAAGGACAGGGCCTTCTGTCGTTCGCACGGCTTCTAATTGTTTTTCATTTAAAAATACATTTTGTTGCTCGAGAGCGCGGAAGTACGCTGCATCCGCATCTTCTTCCATAATTAAATGGGTAGATGTTTTCGGAATATGATATGTTGCACGCGGAATATCAGCGTGCGTTAATGATTTTTGTGAAAATTTTTCTTGTGTCATATATTCACCTTCAAAACTATAGCATCAACATTTAACTTTAGCGGAAGAAAAAGAAAATAGCAATGTAAAAAACAGGAGGGGATACCTCCTGTTTTCAAATTACAATTCTTTTATCATAACGATGTGAGGAATATTTGCTTCCATGAATACATTAGAATTCGTTACATATCCAAGTTTCTTATAGAAATCTTCAGCATGTGTTTGGGCATGCAGCTTTAATTTTGGTAGCGAGTTTTCTTTCGCATACGCTTCAAGTGCATCCATAACAATTTTTCCAATCCCTTTTTTACGATGGGAAGCTAGTACGCAAATGCGTTCCATTTTTCCTATTCCATCCAGTATGCGAAAACGACCAGCACCAACTGGAACATCATTATCATATATAACAACGTGTGTTGAAGTTTCTTCAAACTCATCATACTCTTCTTCAGCAGAAACTTGTTGTTCATTCACAAATACTTGCTTACGTACAGAGAATGCGTCTCTTAGTTGTTTGTCCGTTTGTACGATCTGTGCGTGCAAATTAGTTGTGCCCCTTTCCAAGGTGGAATGTTTCGTGTACAGTCCATGTTCCATTTTCTAATTGATATAGAAGATGGAAGCGATCAATTGGTTGTTCATAATAGAAATCTTTCATACGTAATCGACCTAATACATCAGCATGCTCTGCATCTGATAAGCCTTGTCCGATTGTTAAATGAGGTACGAAAGCATATTCGCGTTCTTGTGTAAAGAATTCACTATGCATTTCTTCATTTAAGAAAGTAAGTTCAGGTGTTTTTTCTACTTTAAAATAAAGAACATTATTAACAGGTGCGAATGAACCAACTTTTCCGACATGAAGGGTGAAAGGGTTCGTTTTACTTGCGATTGTATGTAACTCGTTTACAATCGATTCTAAGTGTTCATCTTGCGTCTCAAAGGGTGTTTTCAATGTAATGTGTGGCGGAACTAATGCGTAGTGCGGATCATAACGTTTACGCAATCCGTTCGCTTTATCTTGAATCATT
This sequence comes from Bacillus sp. 3G2, assembly GCF_044324725.1. NCBI lineage: Bacteria > Bacillati > Bacillota > Bacilli > Caryophanales > Bacillaceae > Bacillus > Bacillus sp. 3G2. The sequence goes on from NZ_CP172246.1 coordinate 1,243,176, forward strand.
TTAGATGGAAAAATTACAATGCCTAATTTCATGTTCCAATTCCTCCCTTTGTAAGTCTAGTTAGATTTTGAGAAAACAACTCTCTTAATCTATTATATCAAATTATTCTGAATACTGCTCTCTATTATTTCATTGATAGAATATGAGAGAAAGCTTTCGGTAAATCAGTTTGCCAATATTTCCACGTGTGGTTACCTTCAAACTCCTCGTAATGCGTGATGAAATTTCTATCTGTCAGAAGCGTATTAAGCTCACGGTTCGGTTGTACGAAATCAGATACTTGTCCATCCGTGCGCTTTACAGCTGTTTCTTCTGTCCCAATGACGTGATAAAGGTCTAACGCCTCCGGATTTTTGAAGTCTTTTGCTAAGTTCATCACTGTTTCATCCACAAATGGTGATTGCATAACGACTTTACCGAATGTATGCGGATACATAAGTGCAGTCATGAAGGAAACTGTTCCGCCAAGAGAATCACCAATTAACACACGACCTTTTCCCATTTGGTACGTTGGATAATTTTCATCGATATATGGTGCAAGTTCATGAGCAAGGAAACGAATATATGCAGCGTTTTTTACTTCATTTGGGAAATATTTTTCTTTACGATCGTGTACATTTTTATATGGAATACCGACAATAATTGTACGGTCAATTTCTTCAGTTTCACGAAGGCGCTCAATTACACGGTGCGCTTTACCAAGCTGAAAATAATCTCTACCATCTTGTGCAATTACAACTGTATGTTTGTGCAGTGGTGTGTAATTTACCGGTAAGTAAACGAGAAGTGTAACATCTTCTTGAAGTGATGCACTATAAAATGAAATTTCTTCAATTCTCCCGATTGTTTGATTCATGTAGATCCCCCTAAATAAAAATTTACTGTAATGATTGTAAGAGCGACGCTTGTAGTGAAAAAGAAAGAAATATTCACTAATAGGTGCTTTCGTTTCTATTTTACCATAATGGTACGAAGAATCTAAAAAATTAGTATTTAAGTTATGAAAGAAAACGGATATAATGAAGTGGGATTTTTGACAGGTGAGAGGGGAGACGGAATTTGAAACAAGAAAGATCAATCGCACTACCATTAGCCATTTCCATTATAGCCATTTCATTCGCAGCAGTTTTTGTAAAGATGTCCTCAGCACCATCTTCCATATTAAGTATGTACCGATTATGGATTATCGTACTTATTATGCTGCCTATCGTTTGGAAAAAACGGGAAGAATTTAGTAAGATTCAACTAAAAGATTGGGGATTTTTAATTGGATCTGGTTTCTTTTTAGCACTACATTTTCTTTTATGGTTTGAATCTTTAAAGCATACGACAGTTGCTAGTTCGACGATTATTTTAGCGCTTCAACCAATCGTATCTTTAGTTGGAGGTTTTTTCTTATTTAAAGAAAGAACAACATACTCAGCTATTGCAACAATGGGAATTGCGATATTAGGCGTAATGTGTATTGGTTGGGGAGATTTAGGGCTAAGTGAACAAGCAATTTATGGAGATATATTATCCTTTTTAAGTGTAATAGCGGTTGTCGGTTATTTATTTATCGGGCAAACGACAGTAAAGAAAGTATCACACTGGATTTACAGCTTTACAGTTTTTGCATTCGCAGGTATTTTTATGGGGATTTATAATATAGTGTTGCAAGTGCCTTTTACAGGTTATACGAAGTGGGATTGGACCGTTTTTCTTTTACTTGCGGTTGTTCCGACAGTGTCACACGTCATTAATAATTGGTTATTAAACTACGTAAATGCAACAACAATTTCAATGAGTATTTTAGGAGAACCCGTTGGAGCATCTATACTAGCGTTCTTCTTACTCGGTGAAAGACTAAATGTAATGCAAATTATCGGTAGCATGCTCGTATTGTTTGGTGTATCTGTTTTCTTACTACAGCAACAAAAACGAACAGCAAAAAATGTAGTAAACGAGCCGGCGTATACACAGGAATTATAATGTTAGAGGAGAAAAGAGAAGTTGTGATACTTCTCTTTTTGTTTTATAGAAATACAGAGGAAGAAGGGGGAGGAAAATGGAAGAAATATTAAAGCAGTATATGCAGAAACTTACAACACTAAGTGAAGAAGAGCAGCACATGATTCTCAGTGAATTACAAATTGAAGAATATAAAAAAGGAACAGTGCTCCTAAGGCAAGGAGATGTTCCTTCGAAATGTTATTTTGTATTACAAGGATGCATTAGGCAACATTGTATAGATGAAACAGGGAAAGAGGTTACATCAAATTTTTATACAGAAGAACAAGCAATCGCAAATTTTAATCATCATAAACAAGATAAATCATCCCCGCATACGTTAACGTGTTTAGAAGATTGTCTAGTTGTAGTTGGCGACCTGCATAGTGAAAAGGACATGTATAAGAAATATTCACAATTAGAAGAAATGACACGGCACATGATTGAATATAACTTCGGTGAGGTACAAGAAGAACGTTCCTTATTTATTGCATCGACACCAGAAGAGCGCTACAAATCATTATTACAAAAACGACCTCATTTAATCAATCGTGTTCCTCAATATCAATTGGCAAGTTATCTAGGTATTACGCCAGAATCATTAAGCAGAATTAAGAAAAGACTCAAACAGTAGCGTTTTTTCCACCTCGAATCAATAGCCATATACTAAATCCGAGTTCACCTGCAATCATTGGCAATTGGAACAGTGTTTGTACGATTGAGATCATCGTATCGTATTGTGAAAACATCGTATTCATGACGTGAATGACGATATAACCGATAGACGCGAAGAATAGTAGTATACTAATCCATTTCGGTATATGTTTAGATAGGAAAGCTACATAACCTAAAACGAAAAGATGTAAACCGAAAATGATTAGCCCTACAGACCAAATGTATTCGAATGTACTGAGAGACAACATCACATATGTTTCTGGATTCGCAATCGTACTTTTTGAAAGTAGCAATGCCAATATTAGATTGAATATGGCGATTCCAAGTATCGCTGTATACATAAGACGAAGCAAGGCAGCTAGTAATGAGAGGCTAGTATGAATTGGTTTTAGAAAGAAATAAAGAGCCCACGCGGCGACAATATCAGTAATGAAAATGATAATCCAACCGAAGATTTCCGCTTTGAAAAGTGAATGTGAAGTTTGGATATTATGGAATGTTGCGCTTGCATCTTCTTGTACAACGAGATTTCCATGAACAAAGCCGTAAGAAAAAAATGCAATGAATGCCATAACAAGAAGAGAAAAGCCAGCAAATAAGGCATACTTTCGTTCAGTCATAATACGTCCTCCTATTCTAATGTTGTTTTCATTGTAAAAGGAAAGAGGAGGAGAAGCATTGACTTAAATCAAGAGAGGGGAAGTGTAATGGAATTTCCATCAAAAAAAGATGTATGGTTATATCCGATTTTTTTCGTTGTCATTGGAGCGTGTTTTGCTCCTCTCTTTGCAGGGAGAGAGTATCTTCTTTTATTTTTTACGATTCCATTAGCCATATTATTTATTTGGAGCTGGTTTTCGACAAGATATATCGTTGGAGAAGAAACAATTACTATTAAATCTGGTTTCGTTAAAAAGCGCATATTTATACGAGATATAAAACAAATTTCAAATACGAAAAATCCAGTAGCAGCTCATGCCTTATCATTTGATCGACTTGAAATTATTTATGGATCACATCAAACAGAAATTATTTCTCCTAAAGATAAAGAGCAATTCATCAATCTCGTTACAAGTAAAAATTCACACATTGAAACAAAGTAAAAGAGTGGCTACGTAGCCACTCTTTTACTTTGGATTTGTCATATAAGGTTGTACATGAATCATGCATAGGTCACGGAACTTTCCTTCAGCAGTTGTGACAATTACGACTGCTCTTCCGGCACTTTTTCCAGTAATCGTTACCGTATCACCTTTTGGATATATTGTGATAACATCAGCATTCATATTTGTCCAAATAAGTTCTGTATTCGTTGCTTGCACTGGCAAAACAGAAGCTGATAACTCAGTGCTTTGTCCAGTTCTTACTTTCAACTTATTTTTTTCCATATGAACACCAATGACTGAAATAACAGAAGGAGCAATTGTAATTTTTGGTGGATTAGGTTGTATGTTTAAACAAGACGCAGAAGTATTTGTGATAGGTGAAAATTTTCGTGTTTGTTGTTGCTGGAAAGCTGCTAACATGTTGGAGTCCCCTTTCTGTATAAGTGCTGATACTCATACTATAAAGGAGTAGTGTTATGTTAAATTTAACGAAACATAAAGAATTTGTTAAATTTGAGAAGAAGATTGTCGAACTGTAATAAAAAAGCTCTGCTGTTATCATAGCAGCAGAGCTTTCCCTTTATAGATTATGACTATGTTGTTTTTCGAAATCCTCAAATTGTTCTTCAACTTCTTTTGAAGGTTGTGTTAGTAAACTAACAATTACGATTACTAGTAAACTAATAGTGAAACCAGGAATCATTTCATATAAGAATTCTTTTAAGAATTCGAATTGAGTCCAAATAATTACTGTAGCGGCACCAGAAATCATACCAGCAAGTGCGCCCCACTTCGTCATACGTTTCCAATATAAGCTTAATAAAATAGCAGGTCCGAATGAAGAACCAAATCCAGCCCAAGCGTATCCAACAAGAGCTAAAATCGTATCATTTTGTTTAAACGCTAAAGCGCACCCAACTAAGGCAATAACAAGTACAGCCATACGACCGACAAATACAAGCTCTTTATCAGAAGCAGAACGTTTAAAGAATGTACGATATAAATCTTCTGTTATAGCACTAGAAGTAACGAGCAACTGAGATGAAATTGTACTCATAATAGCTGCTAAAATAGCTGCTAATAAAAATCCAGTAATAAGTGGATGGAATAAAATTTTTCCAAGTTCAAGGAAAATTGTTTCTGGGTTAGATAATGTTAACTCTTGTTGTGAGTAATAAGCAATACCGATAAGGCCAGTAAACATAGCTCCGACAACAGAAAAAATCATCCAGCTCATACCAATTCTTCGTGCGCTTTTAATTTCTTTTACAGAAGAAATCGCCATAAAGCGTACTATAATATGAGGTTGTCCAACATAACCAAGGCCCCATGCAAATAAAGAAATAATCCCTAAAGTAGAGGCACCTTTAAAAATATCTAAACGTGTTGGATCTACAGATTGAATTGTATCAAATGCAGGTCCCAGTCCATTCGAATTCATAATTGTTACGATAGGAACAAGAATAAGAGCAACTACCATAATGATTCCTTGCACGAAGTCTGTCCAACTTACTGCTAAGAAACCACCAAATAATGTGTAAGCGACAACAACGCCTGCAACAATGAATAATCCAACGTGATAGTTCATACCAAATGAATTTTCAAATAATACAGCGCCTGAAACAAGTCCTGAAGCTACATAAAAAGTAAAGAAAATCATAATAACAAGTCCCGATACTAAGCGTAGCATGTGAGATTTGTCGTGGAAACGGTGTTCCAAAAATTCTGGGATAGTAATAGAGTTGTTTGCAATTTCAGAGTAGGTACGTAAGCGAGGAGCGACATAAAGCCAGTTTGCGTATGCGCCTAGTGTTAGGCCGACCGCAATCCAACTACTACTTAATCCAACGCTAAACATTGCACCGGGTAATCCCATTAAAAGCCAACCACTCATATCAGATGCTCCAGCACTTAATGCTGTTACTGCGGGGCCTAGTGTACGCCCGCCAAGCATATAATCTGTTAAGTTGGACGTTCGTTTATAGGCGAAATAGCCAATTACTAACATCCCGAGCATGTAAATAGAGATAGAAGTTAAAGTTAACATCTGCGTACTCATGAAGTTCCCCTTCCTTTTGTCATGTCTTTTGATGCGTCATGCATATTTATAATCTATCATGATTATTCTGAAAAATCCATACAGAAATACGAATTTTCAGAAATGTAAGCGTTTTTTGATATCATTTTACTTTTTTAATATATAATATTCATACAAAAAACCTTATTTTTAATAGAGTATTTATTATATTTACATAAAAAGAGGTTGTTTTGTCAATATAATATTGAAAGGAGAGAAAAATAAAATTCTTTTAAAAGTATTGACTTATGAAAAAAGTTAGGTCTATAATGAGTGCAACTTAAAAAAATGCAAGCGTTGATGAAGAAGAGTACACATGATGAACATGTCAGAGAGCTGATGGTTGGTGCGAATCAGTATGGGATTGATGTGGAATGGGCTTCGGAGCTTCCAAACCGAAACGAAAGAAGTAGGCTTTGGCGACATGATCTCATCGATACAAGAGACACGTATTGTTTTTGATACGGTAAAGTGCGTTACATTCGTAACGAATTAAGGTGGCACCACGGGAGTACCCGTCCTTTCTATAGGATGAGTACTCCCTTTTTGTGTACAAAAAATTAAATAAATGAAATCGTTGAAGTAAGAAGAGTACGTATATTGGAGACGTTACAGAGAGCCGGGGATAGGTGGGAGCCCGGTGCGGTGCCATATACGGAATGGGCTTACGAGAGGTATGCTGAACAATTATTTTCAGTAGGCAACCCGGGTTCCGCCGTTACAAGGATAAGGTATATATTTTGTACCTGAACAAAGCGGGATGCTTTTGCGTCCAACATGAGGTGGTACCACGGTAAATTTATCGTCCTCTACATATTTTCGATATGTAGAGGACTTTTTTATTTTTCAGGGTGAGGTGAAGGACATGATGACGAAAGAAGAATTTATGAAACGAAAAAGAGAAGAAAAAACCTTTTTAGTAATTACAGAAGAAGAAGGAGATAGCATTACGCCAATTTCTTTATATAGACGTATGAAGGGAAAGAAAAAGTTTTTATTAGAAAGCTCCCAGCTTCATCAAGATAAAGGACGCTATTCTTACTTAGGATGTAATCCATATGGCGAAATGAAAAGCGTTGGTACGGAAGTGGAACGAACGATTTACGGCCAAACCGAAAAGTTGCAAGGTAACGTACTACAAGTGTTAGAAAAAGAAACCCGATCAGCTCAAGTAGACAGTCCATTCCCATTTTGCGGAGGGGCAGTTGGTTATATTGGCTATGACGTCATTCGGCAGTATGAAAACATTGGCGCAGATTTACACGATCCATTAAATATTCCAGAAGTACACCTTTTACTGTACCGTGAGTTTATCGTGTATGATCACTTACGCCAAAAATTATCCTTTGTATATGTATGCAGGGAAGACGATTCCTCTTCTTATGAAGAAGTAGATGAAAGGTTGCAAGTATACAAAGAGGAAGTGCTGAGGGGAGAAGAAGCGGAAGTAACTGAAATAAGATCAACATTATCATTCACTTCTTCTATAACAGAAAAAGAATTTTGCGCGATGGTAGAAACGGCGAAGGAATACATTCAAGCCGGTGACATATTCCAAGTCGTATTATCTCAGCGTTTGCAAAGTGAATGTATTGGTGATCCATTCGCGTTATATCGAAAACTTCGAATTGCAAATCCGTCACCATATATGTTCTATATCGATTTTCAAGATTATGTTGTACTCGGTTCTTCGCCGGAAAGTTTGTTATCGGTAAGAGGGGATAAGGTGATGACGAATCCAATTGCGGGTACGAGGCCGAGAGGGAAAACGAAGCAGGAAGATACGGAGATTGAAAAAGAACTGTTAGAAAATGAGAAAGAGCGAGCGGAGCATATGATGCTTGTGGATCTTGGAAGAAATGATATAGGTAGAGTGAGTGAAATTGGCTCAGTTACGATAGATAAATATATGAAAGTAGAGAAATACTCCCACGTCATGCATATTGTATCTGAAGTTTACGGAACATTGCGAAAACATATGAGTGGATTTGATGCATTAGCGTATTGCCTACCAGCAGGAACAGTTTCAGGTGCTCCGAAAATTAGAGCGATGGAAATTATAAATGAGCTAGAGAATGAAAAAAGAAATGTATACGCGGGTGCAGTTGGATACGTTAGTTTTTCAGGGAATCTTGATATGGCGCTTGCCATTCGAACGATGGTCGTCAAGGATGAAAAAGCATACGTTCAGGCAGGAGCGGGAATTGTTTATGATTCAGACCCAGTAGCTGAATATGAAGAAACGTTAAATAAAGCAAGAGCACTATTGGAGGTAATGAAATGATTGTACTAATTGATAATTATGATTCATTCACATATAACTTGTATCAACTGTTAGGCGAATATGAAGAAGATATTGTTGTCGTAAGGAATGATCAAATAACGATAGAACAGCTAGAAGGGATGAATCCAACAGGAATTGTGCTTTCACCAGGACCAGGAAAACCAGAGGATGCTGGTATTTGTATCGAAGTGATTCGTCATTTTTATAAGAACGTTCCCATATTAGGTATTTGCCTTGGCCATCAGGCAATTATATCAGCATTTGGAGGAGACATTGTAAGGGCAGAACGTATTAAACACGGAAAAACATCCCGTGTGAAACATAACGGAACGTCAATTTTTTCATATGTTACCCAGCCGTTAACAGCGATGCGTTACCATTCCCTTGTTGCAGCGCAAACGAGTTTACCACAGTGTTTTGACATACTAGCGACAGCGATGGATGACGGAGAAATTATGGCAGTTCGTCACAATTATTATCCGCTATTCGGATTACAGTTTCATCCAGAATCAATCGCAACAGAAGAAGGCGGAAAGTTAATACGTGCCTTTTTAACAGAAGTGAAGGAGGAGGAAAGAGTATGAATAACTATCTTCGTAAATTAGTGGAGGGACAACATTTAACAGAAGAGGAGATGTATAGAGCAGGGCTTCTTTTATTAAATGAAAACATATTGGAAAGTGAAATTGCAGCCTTCTTAGTCTTACTAAAAGCGAAAGGTGAAACGGCAGAAGAAATATACGGTCTCGTTCGAGCTCTTCGTGAAAAGGCATTACCGTTTTCGAACCATATACAAGGAGCAATGGACAATTGCGGGACAGGTGGTGACGGTGCCCAAACGTTTAATATTAGTACAACATCGGCATTTGTACTGGCAGGAGCTGGCGTAAAGGTTGCAAAACACGGTAACCGAGCTGTTTCTAGTAAAACAGGAAGTGCAGATTTATTAGAAGAACTCGGTGTAAATATTAGCAGTACGCCAAACGAAATTGATTATTTATTAGAGCATGTCGGGATCGCATTTTTATTCGCACCAGCGATGCATCCAGCATTAAGGCGCATTATGAAAATAAGAAAAGAATTAAATGTGCCGACGATCTTTAATTTAATTGGTCCTTTAACGAATCCGGTGAATTTAGAAACACAATTTGTCGGCATTTATAAACGAGATATGTTACTACCAGTTGCGCAAGTATTACAGAAACTGGGAAGAAAACAAGCACTTGTCGTAAATGGAAGTGGATTTTTAGATGAAGCATCATTGCAAGGAGAAAATCATGTTGTCATTTTAAAAGATAATGAAATAGTAGAAACGAGTATTGAACCTGAGAAATATGGTTTCTCAATAGTGAAAAACGAAGAAATCAGAGGCGGAGATTCGAAAGAAAATGCAAAGATTACGCTCGGGGTATTAAGCGGAGAAAAGAGTGTTTACCGCGATACCGTTTTATTCAATGCAGGTTTAGCCCTTTTCGCAAATGGAAGAGCAGAAACGATTGAAGAAGGAATTACACTCGCGGCACATAGTATTGACTCCGGAAAAGCATTAGCCAAACTAAATTTATTAATTGCAGCAAGTCATGAAAAATTAGAAAGGGTGAATTAAAGTGGGGACGATTTTAGACAAAATTGTAGACCAAAAGAAAAAGGAAGTTGCGGCATTATATGAAACGTATACACCATTAAAAGAAAGTAGAAAGACACATTCACTTGTAGAAGCATTACAGCAGTTTACTGTCATTGCAGAAGTAAAGCGAGCATCACCATCAAAAGGAGATATCAATTTACACGTTGATGTACGAAAACAAGTAAAAACATATGAAGACTGCGGCGCAGGAGCAGTTTCTGTTTTAACAGACGGTCAATTTTTTAAAGGGTCGTTTCATGATTTACAAACGGCAAGAGCAGAAAGTAACATTCCGCTTTTATGCAAAGATTTCATAATCGATACGATTCAAATTGATAGAGCGTATGAAGCTGGTGCAGATATTATTTTACTAATCGTAGCGGCGTTAACGAAAGAGAAGTTAAAAGAGTTATACAGTTACGTACTAGAAAAAGGATTAGAAGCAATTGTTGAAGTTCATGATAAACAGGAATTAGAAATTGCAATTCAATTAAATCCGCACGTTATCGGTATTAACAACCGTAATTTAAAAACATTCGAAGTCGATTTAAGCCAAACAGAAAAGCTTGGAAAACGATTAAACGAGGAGAAATTACTTTGGATTAGTGAAAGCGGGATTCATTCAAAAGAAGATATTATTCGCGTCAAACGAGCTGGAGCGAAAGGTGTATTAGTTGGAGAAGCACTTATGACATCATCTTCTATTCGTACCTTTTTTGAAGATTGTAAGGTGAATATATGAAAGTGAAAATTTGCGGCATCACTGATGTTGAAACGGCAAAACGTGCTTGTGAATACGGAGCTGATGCACTCGGATTTGTTTTTGCAGAAAGTAAGCGGAACATTACCCCGGGGCTAGCGAAAAAAATCATTCAGGAGATTCCGGCGGACATATTAAAAATCGGTGTTTTCGTAAATGAATCAGTAGAAGTGATCCAGAAAATTGCAGATGAGTGCGGGTTAACACATGTGCAACTACATGGGGATGAAGATAATCACCAAATCAGAAGATTGAATATTCCGTCTATAAAATCGCTCGGAGTAACTTCAGAGGACGATATGAAAAACGCTCAAACATATGAAACGGATTATATATTGTTTGATAGCCCGAAAGAAAAGTTTCACGGAGGAAATGGAAAGAAATTTTCATGGGAGTTACTCACGCATATGCCAAAAGAGTTGCGAGAGAAAACGATATTAGCTGGTGGATTAAACGCTCTTAATATAGAAGAAGCGATTCGAACTATTCAGCCGTACATGGTCGATGTAAGTAGCGGGGTAGAGACAGAAGGAAAGAAAGATCTAAAGAAAATAAAACAATTTATTATAAAAGCAAAGGAGTGTTCCAAATGAACTACACATATCCAGATGAAAAAGGTCACTACGGTATATACGGGGGACGATACGTTCCAGAAACGTTAATGCAATCTGTATTAGAACTAGAAGAAGCATATAAAGAAGCGATGCAAGATGAAGTGTTTCAAAAGGAATTAAATCATTATTTAACAACTTACGTCGGAAGAGAAACACCGCTTTATTTCGCTGAAAATATGACGAAGTATTGCGGCGGTGCAAAGATTTATTTAAAACGTGAAGATTTGAACCATACAGGAGCTCATAAAATTAACAATACAATCGGTCAGGCACTACTTGCAGTACGAATGGGCAAGAAAAAAGTCGTCGCTGAAACAGGTGCTGGGCAACACGGAGTGGCAACAGCTACTGTATGTGCCCTACTCGGATTAGAATGCGTCATCTTTATGGGAGAAGAAGATGTGAGACGTCAAAAATTAAATGTGTTCCGAATGGAATTACTCGGAGCGAAAGTAGAGAGTGTAGCGGCAGGTAGCGGCACATTAAAAGATGCGGTAAACGAGGCGCTTCGTTACTGGGTTTCACACGTGCATGATACGCACTACATTATGGGATCTGTTCTCGGACCGCATCCATTCCCGCAAATTGTTCGTGATTTCCAAAGTGTAATTGGGAACGAAACGAAAAAACAATATGAAGCGTTAGAAGGGAAATTACCAGAAGCAGTCGTTGCTTGTATTGGCGGTGGTAGTAATGCGATGGGCATGTTTTATCCATTCGTACACGATGAAGAAGTTGCTCTTTACGGCGTCGAAGCAGCTGGAAAAGGCGTTCATACAGAAAAGCACGCAGCGACTTTAACGAAAGGAAGCGTTGGCGTTTTACACGGATCGATGATGTACCTTCTGCAAAATGAAGAAGGACAAATTCAAGAAGCTCATTCTATTTCAGCAGGACTCGACTACCCGGGTGTTGGACCAGAACATAGCTTGCTAAAAGATATTGGCCGCGTTTCTTATCATTCCATTACTGATGATGAAGCATTAGAAGCATTTCAATTATTAACGAAAAAAGAAGGGATTATTCCGGCTTTAGAAAGCTCGCACGCTGTCGCATATGCATTAAAATTAGCGCCGCAAATGAAGAAAGAAGAAGGACTTGTCATTTGTTTATCTGGCCGCGGCGATAAAGATGTAGAGAGTATAAAACGTTATATGGAAGAGGTGTAAAAAATGGGAGTAGAAAAAATTACAGCAGCGTTTGAAAATGGTAAAAAAGCATTTATTCCGTACGTAATGGGCGGAGATGGTGGCCTTGAAAAATTAAAAGAAAGAATTCGTTTTTTAGACGAAGCAGGAGCAAGCATCGTTGAAATAGGTATTCCGTTTTCAGATCCAGTCGCAGACGGTCCAACGATTCAAAGAGCTGGGAAACGAGCGCTAGATAGCGGTGTAACATTAAAAGGCATTTTTCAAGCATTAATAGAGGTAAGGAAAGAAGTACAAATTCCATTTGTACTCATGACATATTTAAATCCGGTACTTGCATTCGGAAAAGAACGATTCATCGAAAACTGTATAGAAGCAGGGGTAGACGGTATGATCGTTCCGGATTTACCGTATGAAGAACAAAATATTATTGCCCCGTTACTTCGAGAGGCAAACATTGCGCTAATTCCACTCGTTACAGTAACGAGCCCAATTGAGCGAATCGAAAAAATTACGAGTGAATCAGAAGGATTCGTCTACGCCGTTACAGTAGCGGGCGTAACAGGAGTACGTCAAAACTTTAAAGGTGAGATTCATAGTTACTTAGAAAAAGTAAAATCCCATACACATTTACCGGTCGTGGCAGGGTTCGGTATTTCAACAAAGGAACATGTAGAAGAAATGATTACAATATGTGATGGAGTTGTCGTTGGAAGTAAAGTCATCGAGCTGTTAGAAAATGAAAAGCGAGAAGAAATATGTGAATTAATACAGGCAACAAAACAAAAAGAAGAGGCATAAGTCTCTTCTTTTTGTTTTACGTAATAAATGTTAAAATATACAGAAAATACATATATCTTAGAGGGTGAGAAAGCATGCTAAGACGGAAAATACTATATCTTCTATTAACTGTACCACTATACGCTTGGCTCATTAGCATGACGAAAATAGAGTTGATGGCTCTATTTTTAGGATATGTATTCATTTTTTCCAACTTAAATCGTATTCAAGAGCAATCTATTTTAGAAATATGTATATTTTCGATTAGTATAGAACTATTTAGTATCGTTTCGATTGTATTATTAAACGAATTATTTCGCTGGATCCATTCATTTGAATTAATGAAATTTGGAAATGTTGTATTGCAAGTAATATGTGCTTATATTGTGTTTGTTGTGTTAGACAAAATAATCAGGCAGCAGAGCGTTTTTCATGATAATAGAAAATGGGAATGAAAAGGAGTCATTTGGCTTCTTTTTTGAATCTGTTTTAAAAACAATTGAAAATTATGACATCTGTTATATAATAGTTAAAAATTGTATTTTTAATGAAAAGAGATGATAACATGGCCATATTGTTGGCACTTATCCCAATTATGATGATTTTCATTTGTTTATTTTTATTTAAACAAACGTCATTACGGTCCTCTTTAATTGCTTACGTTGTGTCTGTTGGAATCGTTTTACTCTCGCCAACGTTTCAATTAGGGATAAGTGAAACTGTGCATGCAACGATTAAAGGTTGGTTAATTTGTTTTATTGTCGGGTACGTTTTGTTTTTCGGTATTTTTTTATTTCACCTCATGAACCAAATGGGGTACATCGATCAAGTAGCGCGTTTTTTAGAAGAAGTGACGCACGATCGTTTATTACAAATGCTTCTCATGTGTTTTGGTATTTGTCCGCTAATTGAATCGGTAAGTGGATTCGGAATTGGCTTTATGGTTGCAGCACCTATCTTTCTATCATTAGGCTATAAACCGTTTCAAGCTGTACTACTTTCATTTATTGGTTTACTAGCTAGTTCATGGGGCGCAATGGCAACTGGTACGATTATCGGTTCGCAGCTTATAAATATGCCGCTTACAACACTTGGCACAAATACGGCACTACTAAGCATTCCGATGTTTGCTTATTTCGTCATTCTTTCTTTACACGTTGTTGGTGGCTGGCGGGCCGTTAAGGAAAAGTGGAAAGAAGGATTCGGTTTTTTTCTATTATTCTCTCTCGGAATCTATCTTTCTAACGCATATGTAAGTGTTGAACTAGCAGGTATATTAAGTTCTATCGTTACAATTACATTTGGCTTTCTTATCATTAAATTAAAAGGAAAAAGTGAGCAAAATTTAATGACAGAACATGCTGCGGCAACGGAGAGAGAAGTATCTATTATAAAAATTATTAGCCCTTATATATTCTTAACTGTTTGTATTTTACTTTCTCGCCTCGTACCAGCATTACATGATGTATTCAAATCATATGCAGTCCTTGATTTAAAATCATACTCTTATAAACTGGAGCTACTATATTCACCAGGATTTTGGCTTGGTATGACTTGCTTATTTACGATTATTTTCTTCCGCATTCCATCTCATATTATTAAACAATCACTCTCGCAAACGATAAAACAATGGATTCCATTTGCTATTACAACGACAATGTTCATTGCCATTTCAGAACTAATGGGTGCATCCGGCATGCATTCATTACTGGCAAAAACAGCTGGTGAAACATTCGGTACATTTTTCGTTTTCGTTGCTCCGTTTATCGGCGGAATTGGTGGCTTTTTAACAGGTAGTAACGCCGGATCAAATGCGATGTTTATAAAACTACAAATGCAAACGGCGCAAAACGTAGCACTTCCGTGGCAATACGTCACAACGCTTCAAAACACCGCATCATCAGTAGCGACAATCGCTTGCCCATCACGTATTACGCTAGGTGCGTATTTATGTAACATCCCGTATCGTGAAAATGAACTATTAAAGAAGACGACGTTAATGATTTTTGGTGCGGTGTTGCTTATAGTGGTAGAGGTTGTTGTTTGGTATATGTTGAGAAATTAAAAATCCTCCTAGCGTAGGAGGATTTTTTTTATGATTGGATAATGTTTTAAACATGAATAGCTTCTATTAAATGAATAGGAGATGAAATGTATGCCCCTAAAAAACTACGGCGTGTTAAAAGGTACAGCTATACAATCAAAGATTGGAAAAGGGTAACTAACTGTTACAATTTATTTAGCTAATTATAACTAAAGTGAATTAAATATATCAGTAAGCCCTGCCAGTCAAGTGGTTGGCTAGCGGGCGGGGGAACTGCGGGCAATTTCTAAATATGATTGAACAACAACGTGGCTAGAAATGGTGAACGTGCATGCTGCGAAATCAGAAAAAATCAATCAGATGGCGCAAGGTTAAATCCTAAACACTAGAACAATGGATCTTCCGCCTCGAATCATCTAAGTCAAAATGGATAAGATGAACGTTCAACGACTATCTCGTATAACTGACGAGAGTACATCACAAGCTTATGGTGGTGGGAAAATCCTCTATCTCTAAGTAGATAAACATATAGTCTGCGCTCATGTGAAAATATGAGAAGTTCATAAGAGAACTGGCTAAGGAATTGCGCCCTTAGTTGAACGAGATACATTTGATTAAATCTATCAAATCTCATTGAACCTATCGAACATATGTGCTACGATAAGTTTAATGAGGTAAGAATAATAATGAAATTTTTACGAGTTAGTCAAGTATCAGAATTAACAGGTTTGCATCCGAGGAGTCTTACGAGAATGCTGGTGGAACACGCTACGATTCAGAAGAACAAATCTTTCATTAAAGGAGTTACATTCTGATGATATTGGCGAAGAAAGTTAGACTGATTCCAACGCCTGAACAAGAAAAAGTGCTGAGAAACCATGCTGATGCTGCAAGATTTACTTATAACTATTGTAAAAGAATGAGTGATAGATACTATAAGCTATTTGGAAAATCTGTTTCACAGTTAGCTTTACAGAAACGATTTACAAAGATCAAGAAGCGAAAGAGATATGAGTGGTTAAAAGGCATTAATGCACAAGTGCCAAAACAGGCTTCAAAAGATTTTGATATGGCGAGAAAACATTCGTTCAAAAAGTACAAAAATGGTTATCACACTTCTTATAAATCCAAAAAAGATGTAATCCAAGGATTTTATGCCAATTATGAAAGACTAGTTATAGGAAAGAAAGTAGTTCATATTCAGTCTATTGGAGAAGTGAAAACAAGCCAACAACTACCAAGAAACAAAAAACCATCCAATCCAAGAGTTACATTTGACGGTCGTCACTGGTGGATTAGTGTGGGGTTCCAAGAAGATTTTGAATTCCAAGAACTAACCAATGAGTCGATTGGTGTGGATGTTGGGTTAAAAGAGCTGTTTGTAGCTTCTAATGGTATGAAAGAACGAAATATAAACAAAGATGCCAAGGTTAAAAAACTTTTGAAAAGGAAAAAGTCAGCACAAAGAGATATGTCTAGGAGATTTAAAAAAGGTGTAAAAATTCAATCTGCCGGATATGAAAAAGCGAAAGCTGAGCACCTGCGGTTATCTAGGAAAATTACGAATATCCGAAATAACCATATCCACCAAGCAACAGCTAAATTGGTGAAAACCAAACCAATGAGGATTGTTGTGGAAGACTTATCTATCTCAAACCTGTTAAAAAACAAAAAACTATCGAAAGCATTTTCCTTTCAAAAATTAAACTTCTTCTTTCAATGTTTATCATACAAGTGCGAGAAGTATGGCATTGCGTATGTAAAAGCTGATAAATGGTTCGCCTCAAGCAAGATTTGCTCATGTTGCGGCGTGAAATACGACCATTCAGTTCAACCAGAAGGACAGTGGAGTTTAAAAATACGTGAGTGGTGTTGTGCTTCATGCAATAGCCATCACGATCGGGATGTAAATGCGTCGATAAATTTATCAAGATGGGTAAAATTAAATGCTTGATAATAGGAGGTAACGATACTGCCTCGTGTGGAGTGTTATACCCCTCGTCCCTTTGGGGTTGCGAGAACACTTTGAAGCACTAACTTGTGTAAATTTGATTGAATTGTATAGATTTAGTTAAGTTTATCGTATCGGAAAACTCCTCATTATCAAGTTCATTTACAAGATGAAGCAGGAGTAGATTATCGTATTGCAATTAACGTGAAATCGCAAAGTTATCCGTCAGAAGTTTTATATTTTGCGAGCGACAATATTCATTCAGAAGCAATTCATATTTTACCGACATTACCATTCGGTTTTACAGAAATAAAAAACAATGAACCGAAAGTAGCTTTAGACTACGTAAGAGGTAATGTATTTGATTCGAAACAAATGATTCCTTTACCTGCTGAAAAAGCAGGAGTAGATAATGATTTAAATGAAAAAATAGAACGTTATATAAAACGAGCAATAGAAGAAAAAGCGATTATTTACGCGTTTGGTGAAAGATGGGGACCAGAAGAAGATACACCCGATTCTTATTTTCACTTCAAACCAGGAAACGGTATACACGATATTCATATGAATCAAGGGAATGTAGAAAAATGGAAAGGTGATAATGGTATATGGCAAGACGGAGGAATACTCATTCACTTCGAAAAGGAGGAAGAATGGATCGGTATCTTTCTTGCCTTCCAGTCGCAGTCATGGTGTACCGACGAAGGTGGACATGCACGTGTTCCGGTTGAGCATTGTGATTATAAGAGGAATAATTGAGGAGAGGAGGGCGTTCAAAACGAACGCCCTCCTCTTATTTTATAAAACCCAAAACTAACAAGTGTAGAAAGACAAGAGAACAACAGTGCCACACTAGAAAACGCAATGAGGTACATATTATATTTCATCACTTTGCCGATGAGCTGGTTACTGTCGAACTGAAACAGTCCTGCGATTATGTTGAATAAAAATAACACGATAAACATGACGATCACACCGTCTATTGATCCTTTAATATCTGGTTTACTTAAAGCGATATGTGCAGAAATACAAATGGCGATAAATAAAAATAGCCAAAAGGAAGGATTCAATACATTACTTATTGTAAATAAGCTTTTCAATAATACAAACGTCGACAAGAGCATGTTTTGAACCATTTCTATATTAATAGAAGTAGAAGCAATTGTTTTTTCGAGAGTTGTATTAAATAAGAAATATGAATTTGGTACGAAATAGCGCATTAAAAGGATTAACGCAGTAATACCAGAAATAATAGGACCGATTCCAATGAAGAAGTTCCCAATTCGTTGATATATACTTTTTTGATTGTATTGATGTTGTACGTAGCCTAAAGCACCTTGACTTGTATCTGTTGGGAAAAACTGCGTTGCTACAATTTTATGACGAAATAGTACACACATAATGGCATGTCCAAGTTCGTGAATCGGAACACCAATCCACGCCGTTAAAAGGAATCCTTTTCTTCCGAAAGCTCTCGACCAATACATGCGTGTGAGAGATTCTAAATAGCCTAATAGAAATCCAATTACAATGATAACGCCAATTAAAGAAAATAATTGGATTACGCTTGTAAGGAGTAGTTGAAAAATTGAGTTTACCAATTCCATTGCTAGTCATCCAATCTGTTAAAAATGTTATTTGTTCTGTTTCATAATAGCATTATTTTTCAAGATTGCTAGCATATATATTTTCTTTTGAAAGAAGGATTTCATAATCTTTTTCTTGTAGTCATGTTTTATGTCCAAAGTCATATATTGAATTTGTAACACCCTATATGGTATATGCTCAAGGAGGGATGAGAGAATGAAATGTCCGGCGTGTCAGACGGAAAATGCAGCAGAGGCAAAGTTTTGCGGGAATTGTGGACATTCGTTGACGGAGGAAGTAGTAGCGAGTGGTGCACAGGAAGAAGGTGAGCAACAAGCACGCGTAGCACAAGCAAAGGAAACTCGATCAAATGAAACGGTAGAGCAAGCAAAGCGGTTTGCAAGTGGCTATTTTCAGTTCTTTAAACACGCATTACAAGCACCGACAGCGATTATGAAAAGTGGAAATGTTGAAGTACGAAATGGAATTACAAGCCTTGTACTTATTTGTTTTTTAGGAGCGTGTATTTTTTATAGAATAATGAGCGCAGCGGCGAATGTTACAAGAACATTTGCACCGGAAGTATCTACGCCTTCTTTCTTTGGGGAGTCTATAAAGGTCTTTTTATTTTTACTAATTTTAACTTTATTTGTCGGATTTATTATTTTTGTAAGTGGGAAAATGATGAAATCATCTTTTTCGTTTCTTGAAGTATTCGGTATATGGGGAACGATAGCGACGCCAGCTATTGCGATATTAGTTCTTTCGTTTCTTTTTAGCTTTTTATTAATCTTTTTCTTACCAATCTTATTAGGGCTGGCTACAACGTATGTGGGAATTAGTATTATTGTAGCTACAGTAAAACTAGATAACGGTGGATTAGATCTTGTTTACACTCTTCTTATCGCAAATATTTTAAACGGAATTGCAATAGGTATCATATTTTGGTCTTACATTAACATGATAATTCAAACATTTACGGGAGGATTAACTGGCTTCTAACGAAAAGGTGGTTGAATGGATGAATGTATGTACAAAGTGTGGGACTCAGTTTGAAGACGATGTGCAATTTTGTCAAAACTGCGGTAAGAAAAGGGAAAACCCTGTAATAAAGAAGAAAATGAGCAGCGGTACAAAAGTTGGCATTACACTTTTAGCACTACTTGTTGTAGCGATTGTCGGTTTATATGTATATGGATCGTCGTATTATACGAAGTCTGCGCAAGTAGATCGGATGATTACTATTGTACAAGAGCGGGACGGGGAGAAGTTAGCTGAAATCGTCACGGCAGATGATCCATCAGTTATTGTAACGAGAGAGAGCTTAATGCCACTATTTTCGTATATAAAAGAAAATCCATCGTACGTGAATGAATTGAAAAACTACTTGAGGCAAGGTGAAAAACGAGGGGACGGAATCGAAAGAGCAGATTTTTCGTTAACGAAAGACGGGAAGTATTTCTTTTTATTTGATCGGTATAAATTGAAAGCGAAGACGTATTATACGACTTTACTTTCAAATGAAAAAGGTACATCTTTAAAAATGAACGGAAAAGAAATTGATAAAACAGATGACAAAAAGTTTGAGAAGCAATATGGGCCGTTTCTTCCAGGTACTCAAGTGTTTCAAGCAGAATATAAAAATGACTATGTGAAACTATCACGTGAAGAAAAGGTTGTACTTATGAAACAAGGTCAAAATAACGTAACGATAGATTTAACGTTGCAAGGGCAATATATTACAGTGCAAACGAACGCACCTGGTGCAACATTGTACGTGAATCAAAAACCAGTTACAGCGCTAGCGGGAGAAGAAATTACGTGGGGACCGGTAGCAACTGATGGAAGTACGACGATTTATTTAGAACGAAATGGAGAAAGTGGGAGGGAAACGACGAAGGTAGAAACGGTAACGGCACTTCCGTCTTATAATCTTCCATTCCAAAAGAAAAGTACAGAAAAAACAGTTGTTTATAATGTTACTCCAACGCCCACGACTCGGTATGTATACAATGGTTTCATCTTCCCGGATAGTGATATTCGAAAACTAACGAGTGTAGACTTAGCATATGTATCGAAAGAACAATTGAAAATAGCGAGAAACGAAATATACGCAAGACATGGACATATTTTTCAAACGAAAGATATGCAAGCGTACTTTTCAAAACAGTCTTGGTATAGAGAAAATCCGTATTTTACAGGAAAGCTAACGGATATTGAATCTTATAATGTGGAACTAATCAAATCAAGAGAATAAAACACGTGAAAAAGGTACAGTGCATAGCTGTACCTTTTCTATGATTATTTAGCTGGGCCAGGATCCCTTGAGAAAAAGATATGAAAGAGGAATGTGACTTTGCTTGCTCCTCCTGACGTACTTGCTTGCACATCAGATAAAGAGCTAGACGTTAAAGCAGCTTCGGAGCGAGGAGGGACGATTATGTTGAGAGCATCATCTGATTCTGAGGATATAGTAACTGTTATTGTATCCTCAGAAAAATTTACAATTTTAACAGTACCGACTGGGAAAATCGATTTGCCAGCGTGTGATGCAGAAGCGAAGCGAGTCGCTTTCCAAATAGTTTGTGAGAAAGGGTCATTGTCAGATAGCCAAGCACGAGCACTGTATAAAGTTGTGTTAATGGAAAACTCTTGTTCAAGCGGGAGGGCAGGTCTCGGTTCTATCGGTTCCTCTGGAAGCTGGACGAGAAGGCCAGCGCACATGTATGTTTCACCTACTTTCCATAGCTACTGTTATAGCATATTAAACATGTTGTTTATAAGACACGACGGCTACCTATTCAGGCATAGGTTTGTGCACTAAATTTGAAGATGAAATTTTCTTTCTTTACAATGGAAGTAGGTGTTATTTCTATAAAATATGGAAAACGTAAAGAGTATGTAAAAAAAGAAGGAGTGGTAAAGTGAACTATGTCATTATTGGCGGAGATGCAGCTGGTATGAGTGCAGCTATGCAAATTGTTAGAAACGATGAAACTGCAAATGTTATGACGTTAGAAAAAGGTGAAATTTATTCGTACGCGCAGTGTGGATTACCGTATGTCATTAGTGGTGCTATCGCTTCAACGGAAAAATTAATTGCGCGTAATGTAAAGACGTTTCGTGATAAATATGGAATTGATGCGAAAGTGCGACATGAAGTAACGAAAGTAGATACGGAAAAGAAAATTGTGTACGCAGAGCATACGAAGACGAAAGATGTTTTTGAATTTCCGTACGATCGAGTATTAATTGCGACTGGAGTGCGTCCTGTTATGCCAGAATGGGAAGGTCGAGATTTGCAAGGCATTCATCTTTTAAAAACAATTCCAGATGCTGAGCGCATATTAAAAACGTTAGAAACAAACAAAATTGAGAATGTAACCATTATTGGTGGCGGTGCGATTGGACTGGAGATGGCAGAAACATTCGTCGAACTTGGTAAGAAAGTAAGAATGATTGAGCGAAATGATCATATCGGTACGATTTATGATGCAGATATGGCTGCATATATACATAAAGAAGCAGATAAACATCATATTGAAATTTTAACGAATGAAAATGTAAAAGCATTTAAAGGAAATGGAAGAGTGGAACAAATTGAAACGGATAAAGGAACGTATAAAGCAGATCTTGTTTTAGTATCGGTTGGAGTGAAGCCAAATACTGATTTTCTTGAAGGAACAAATATACGTACAAATTATAAAGGGGCAATCGAAGTAAATGCATATATGCAAACGAATGTGCAGGACGTATATGCAGCTGGTGATTGCGCAACACATTACCACGTTATAAAAGAAATTCATGACCATATCCCGCTTGGAACGACTGCGAATAAACAAGGGCGACTTGCTGGACTAAATATGTTGGATAAACGAAGAACCTTTAAAGGTACGTTAGGTACAGGTATTATTAAATTTATGGATTTGACGCTGGCAAGAACAGGCTTAAATGAAAAAGAAGCAAAAGGGTTACATATCCCGTATAAAACAGTCAAAGTAGATTCTACAAATATGGCGGGCTATTATCCAAATGCGAAACCACTTTATTTGAAATTACTATATCGCTCTGACACGAAACAATTATTAGGCGGACAAGTAATTGGAGAAGAAGGTGTAGATAAACGGATTGATGTGATCGCAATGGCACTTTTCAATAAAATGAGTATTCACGAGTTAGAAGATGTTGACTTGAGTTACGCACCACCATATAACAGCGTTTGGGATCCAATTCAGCAAGCGGCAAGGCGAGCAGAATAGCACTTTTTAAGTGCTATTTTTTTCGTTAAAGGGGAATCATCATTTTTGTCGAATGAAGAGGATTGGAAATAGTTACGTACAAGGAAGGGGATCATAAAAAATGTTTGTAACACTTCAAACAGTTCAAGAATCAGAAAAAGAAATATTGCGTAATTTGTATGCACTATATCTTCATGACCTCTCGACATTCACTCCTAATATAAAGATTGGGGAAAATGGTTTTTTTGAATACGAAGATTTGCACATGTTTTGGGAAAATGATGGAATTACTCCGTATTTTATTAAAGGTAATAATGATATTGTAGGATTTTTATTACTATTGGAACGCCCGTTTTTGAAGAAGGAAAACGACTTTGGCATAAATGACATTTTCATATTGAATCAGTACAAAGGGAAAGGAATTGGTAAACAAGTTATTGAGAATGTATTAAAAGAGAAAAGGGGACAATATTTCGTTATCGAGCTTGTGAAAAATGTACCAGCAGTTTCTTTTTGGAAGAAAGTATATAGGGAGCTAAACATCGAATTTGATGAGAAAACACAGTTAATCGATGATGAAGAATGTCTCGTTCAAACGTTTAAAATATAATGAAATCGATGCTCCTAGTATATTACTTTGAAACTTAACTTTATCCCGCGTTAACGGACAGTAAAACTCCCACCTCAAAATTCAGTTGGGGCAAAGAAGTTAGGTGGGAGATCAACTGTCCGTAAACGTCCGATTGGTGAAGGCTAATAATCAGTAGGGGATGAACAAAACCCCCACTGATTAAAGTTTCACTTTATTGCGAATATACCGTTCACCCTTGAAAACATAGTACTTATCGCTTATATTTTCATATAGTATTTATTTTTAAATAAAGCAATGGGCGAACCAGGGGGCACAGTATGGCAATTAACATGAAAACAATCGAAGAATGGATTGCTGAATCAAACGCAAGACAGGAAGAAGACTTTGGAAATGTTGTGGAAGAGATGAAAGAAGTATGCGTCGGACTTGATAATGCGACATTAATTTATACGAAAAATGTATTTTGTTTCGGTAAGAAAGTAGAAGTATTGTTCTTCTTCCAAGATCATGTCGTGATCGGACAAGAAAAAGATGAATATGTTGAAATTGAAAAATTAAAGTATGAAGCTATTACAAATAGCAACTTAAAAACAAATGATAAAAATACAACGTTACAATTAAAGTTTGCTAACGGACAATCTATCAATTTAGATAGTTTAAATGATAACTACGGTACGAAAAACTGGTTATTTGCAAGACAAATTAAGAGTATTTTTAAATTAATCTAGTAAAAAAGCAGACCTTGAAAGGTCTGCTTTTTACTTGTTTCCTATTACACAAAGGCATCCTCTTTCTTCGAAACATTTTACGCTTGTAAATCCTGTTTTATAAAATAGGTTTATTAATTCTTCAGTCGTATTACATTTCTCCATATGATATTGAATTTTGAAAGTTTCAGCCACTAATAAAAAGGATCCGTTCGGTTGTAAGATGCGAAATACTTCGTTTATATCTTGTTCCACATCAGGCCAAAAGTAGTGTGTTTGAAAAGCGGTAATGAGATCGAAGAAGTTCGTATGATAGGGAATAGAAGAGACACTGGCTTGTTGAACAATGACTTTTTGGTTTTGAACATCTTTTATATTCGTCTGTATAGAATTTTTTACAGCTTGACCGGAGTAATCAATTCCGTATATTTTCCCAAACGGAATTCGTTTTGAAAGAGTATGTATTGTTTTACCTCCGCCACAGCCGATATCTAATACGACCGCATCTGTCTGTATATGTATTTTTTGTAAAGCCCAATTTGTTAGCCTCGTATGTGCAGTGTTCATAATACAAAGCATGGAAGAACCAATTGTTCCACGAGGTTTTTTTGCTTGCTGGATTAATCGTTGTAAAATACTCAAGTTAAACTCTCCTTTTGTGTAAGAATATATACTCATTTCGCTTTTTATAAATTAAGTCCTTTAAAAAAGCACGCCGTTCACCGGCGTGCTTCTAATTACGTAAATCCCCTTTTAACCAATTTCGCGCTCGATATGCCCCGACAGGAATTTGAATGAGAGACGTTTCATTTCTAGTATCTATCCCGTATAACTGATCACATGAATTTGTATCAAAACTAAGTAAAGGATGCCCGCCCATCCCCATCGCGGTCGCTGTAAAAACGAGTTTATGAACGAGTATACCAGCTTCCATTTGGTGAATGCGATATCCTCTATAGCCTAATGCATTTGTATAGTAATCTTTCTTTCCGACCACATGTAGGCAAAGCGGTACTTGAAAAAGATTTACGTTATCCATCGTCATACTGGATTGAAGGGGATAACGAAGGTCTCCATATCGAAGTGGTTGTATGGAATGATTTTTACTGTTGTAAGCATAAGCGCCGTTTTCTATATCTTTTACGTTATAAAAACATCCATATAAGGAGACTCGTGCATTTTCATTTACATACTGACCATCAAGGTCGTTGTAATAAGGGAAGGAGAGGCTCGCTTCTTGTAGTAAAGTAGCGAGCCCTGCTGCATCCCATTTCGTTACAGTAAAGTCAGCATCAGGGGAATATCGTTCTTTACAAAGTTGTAAGAAATCATACGATAACCGTTCTACTTGCGGCAACTGTCCAGCATGCGCATGATGTTGATAGTGCTCTTCATGATGTAGTGTGTGGAAGTGTGCTGTTGATTCGATCATAGAAGCTTCATTTATTTTTGTTATCATAGGATGTTTATCTACTTGTTTTGATCGAACGAAATGTTCGTGTGCTAACGGCGGAATTTGCTGCAGTAATTCATGAGAAGTAACCGTGTTAGTATCATGATCATCATTGTGAAACCAATCATTTTGCGGTTTTGTACTTAAAGGAACAACAGCATACACACTTTCTTCGCCTTCTGACAGTCCGAGTAAATGATTGATTGCACGGTCTAGAAACTGAAAATATACGCCATTTGTGTAACCGAATTGTTTGGCACATGCAAGTAATTGTCCGATGAGAACACCACTATCTAATCCTTGAAGACGATATGAAAAATTATTGTATTTAAAGAAGTTTTTCCAAAACATAGTAGATACAAATGCAGCACCAAAACAAGACTGTATGTTACAACGATTGCCGAGTGCTTCCGAAAGATAAGAATCGAAATTTCCTTCGCGAAGTAAAATAAGTCGGTGGTGCGCGGCGTCGTAATGGTAAATGCCGTTTGGATAATCGTTAATCTTTAAATATATATACAATTCATTCGGATATAAAGCGCCGCCAGAAGGGATAGATCTTCGGAATAAAATTTTCTCGCTATTTAGCTGACATAACTGGGTTAAACCAAATGAGTACCAAAGGTAATGACCAATCTCCTTCAAAGTAGTTGTAGTAGAAGAGTTAGGTAAAGATAATGGGATTTCTAAAGGGAGAGGGATGACAGGTACATTTCGATATAATTTATAAGGAAGTGGTGCATCTTCCCAGTCCACTTCATGGTTCGGCATAATTTCGTCTATAGCAAAATGGAGATGATGTAAAAAAGTATCCAGCTGCATAGAATCCCCTCCTTTACTATGGAAACGGGTGCGGATGTGGATTTAATTGTTCATTCGTTAAAGGCTCAGCGCTATATCCAAGCGTCATCGGTACGGTATACACTCTATCTAGTCCTGTAACCCGAGTGAGATGGTGACCGAACGTCATCGGTAGCATGCCTGGAACAATGACTTTTACACAATGTAATCCGTTTTTTTCTATAAGAGGTACTGTTTGATCTACAACGATTACTTCAAGTCCAGCTTGCTGTAGACGGTTTAAAAGTTGATGAAGATCGGATGTTAAATCTAGATCAAATGATTGTAACCCGTTCATTTCTTGGAACGTTTGCACGGGTGCATCGTCACGTAAAAGGAAGTGAAGACGTTCTTCCGCTTCTTTCAATCCGTACAGCATACTATGGTCTTCCATTTTATTTACAAGATAAGGGTCTTGTAAGCAGTTTTCGTAGTGCTCTCTTTTTTGTTCGAGTTCATCGTCTGTTATTAGTAACATACCTGCTATTTCGTGAATGGCACTCTTTAAAGCGCGGACAGGGTCTAAATGAGAGCCTCCCGCACAAACAACGTTCATTCCATTTTCACGCGTATTTTTCGCAATTACCCATAAGCTTGGGATCCCGTGTTCCATCGTTGCGTTAAAAGCATGTAACTCATATCCAGTAATCGTGTACAGCCTTTGAATCATTAATTGTAATTCCGTATCATTTGCTGAACTAAGATCAAGGCGGGGGAGAGGTAATTCCGCATACCAAGTGAGCAAAAAGGCGTCACGCTCTACAATTTCTAAAATGCCGTGAAAAATTGCTTCTTCTAAACTACCACCAATAGCACATCCATTTGATGTTTCATATACGTAAGCATCTCGATGACCGAGGCTATAATAAGCGATTGATTCAGGAATTAAAATCGGCTGGTTTTGTAATAAAGAGTAGCCCCATACCCAGTTTTGTTCATAGTCAGGATCAAACGGTTTAAACGGAAAACTATTACGATTATAATGTTCACTTGTATGTACACCGAGTGAGAGGGGATTCAGTGCATGATCCTCTAACTCACGAAAACTGCCGTGTACATTCGTCTTTTTTCCTCGAGGTGACATACCACAATATCGTTCTAAACCTTCTAAAATAGCAGTTGCTTCACTTATTGCAAATGAATGAGTTCGGCCTGCGACACCTTCATTTCCAAACATTAATGGCATGTTTATAATAACGTCAGCAAATGGTAATAAAGAATGCTGCATTTTTCCGTTTAACATACCGACCCGATAATCTAAATAATCTCTCGTTAAAAATGTGTTTAGTTCATGAATGGAACGACAGCGATACGTTGTTTCGCTTGTTTTTAAGCTCGGTTGTAACGAAATCGCTGCTGCATCTGCTGTATCATCAGGCAAATTGCTACATACAGGGCAGAGCGGATCGGGAAGAAAAGAATGCCGCGTACATTGCAGTGTTTGTAAGTTTAGTAAAATGAGTTCATTTTCTAAAGAAGAATGGTGATGAGTTAATATTTTCTCTGTTTCTGCACGAATAAGATGGCACATTTGTAACATCCCATTTTGGGTGGCGCGTACATCACGCCTTGTGACATTATCTGCCTTTAACGCATATTTACGCTGTAGTTCCCACATTTCTTGTTGATCAAAGCCAGCGATAAACCGGCGTCCATCAGAGCAGTTGGAACAGCCAGTTGCAAGAGGATGAATGTAAGGACCGATAATACCTTCACCAAATGAAGTGAATGCACGTAGCCATGGAATATGATTCGATCGAAACATTAGCTCGGCATCATGATGAATAGAAGAAGGAGAGCCATCATGTAGTACGAGAGCGAGATGAATATTTTCTGGGAGTTCTTCTGTAAGGCTATGTTGACGAATGATAGAATATTGTTTGCATAGTTGATCATGTACATAGTTTGCAAGTAAGCCATCTCCTATAAGCAATATATTTTGATTCATAGACTGTCCTCCTTTGCAATTAATACCCCGTACACACCATCTAAGTTTTCTTTCAAAAATGGTTCAATAGCTAAATCAAACACGAATGGATAAAAATTATGTTCTTCTAAATGTTGCAAGGCAAGCTGTACAGATTGCGTGCTTGGAATTTCTTCTTCTGCTTGTATTTCTAACCTAAAAGAATCCGTGTCATATAAAATAATAGAAGATTCCGGTAAGATATTAGCTCTGTATGGAGTCTCTTCATTTTGGATATGAAGAAGGGATAGTTGTAGTGCGTTTCGTAACGCTAACGTTGTATTAATATTAGATGCGCCGTACCATCGATCATTTATACCGACCCAAACGACTGGAAAGCTCAGAATCTCTTCACTTACTGCTATTTTAGGTGTTTCATGAATTGTAGCGAGAGCATCGTAATAAAATCTACAATGTGTATCATGAATTTCGGTTAAGTCAACCGTCGTAATTTCTTCTAGCATATGTGACTGTCGCTCATACAATTTATTATTTAAATGTTGTTGTAGCGCCCGGTATACACCTTCTGTCATCGTTTCTCCAGCGCCAATACCGATATCATTATGTTCAGGAATAAGGCGGTGCATAATTTCCGCGACATAAGTTTCAATTCCTGCTAAACCAGCTTCTCGGCGTGCTTCATTATGAGTCAAACCACCACAAGTCATAAGAGGCAGGAGGGAAGCAGGACCATCTGATAGTGGATTAGCTACTTGAATATTGCATTGTGATAACGGTAATTGATATAGATCTTGTTCATCCCATACATGGAATAAACCAGCTTCTTTAGAAGTTAATGAGTCGAAAAAGCGGAATAAATCAGTTGAGGTATGTTGGTTGGACCGATGCTCAAGTTGTTCAGAAAGATTTTCTATCGTATCAATTGTAAAACTTTCATCAGTTGCGAGAGGATGTTTTATAAAAGGATGCCATGCCCCTTCGAGTGTTTCGTAATTTAATAAAAAGAATTGTGGTTCTTTTTCTCGGTAAGAATCATCAGCGACATGCTTAAGTAATTCAAATACGATTACATTTGCTAACATTGCAGATGTAAGTGGTGAAAAGGATGCTGATGAATGTTCATTTTGTAAAGTCGTTTCATGTAGCCGGTGCCATGCGGATTCCCAGCATTCTTCATGATTAGCTGTTACGATAGGGCCAGCTATACCAAGTGCTGATAAACAGACGGCTGGTATGAAGTTCTTTCCTATCTCTCTACAAATCATGTGAACTGCTCTTAAACCTTCAATATCTCCATTTTGAGAAACGTACAAAATCCAGTCGAAAGGCTCGAACACTTCATGCAGGGGACGATCAATTGTCGTATCAATTTCTTGAACAAGGACAGTATCATCAACTTCATATGCAAGTTCTACTAGTTCATGAATGCGGTCGTAACTCGTTTCCGTATAATCTGTAACAAGGTAGTGAAAGGTAGGTAATCCTGATTCTAATAAAGAAGAAACTAAGGAAGTAAGCATATCTCCAGAACCAATTATAAGGACGTTTGCCGAACGGTACGTTTCAAATTTTAGAGCACCTGAATGAGAATCAGCTTCTAAAAATTCAATTTGTGAAGCGTATCTATCAAGTAATGCGCTATTTAATTCATGAGGTGCATCTTGACTTACATCCCGAACGAAACCATTTTCATATAAAATCTCTCCGATTTCAAATACACGATTTTGATAGGGGAGAGGGAGACCGTCGGTTATTTCTGCTAAAGAGTAATTACCGTCAAACATTGGCATTAATTTTTCAATCCAGTTGTAAATTCCATCACCGTCCATACGAAATGAACTGGCGTTATTTCGAAAATAGACACCCCCGTTTGAGTCGGGGAGGAAGAAAGTATCCTTATTAGCTTTAAGCTTTGCATCAATTGGAAGGTTACTCATTTTAATCCTCCTTACGTTTTAAGCATACATTATTAGCTTATGTTATGAAATTTGTCCCGTATGAACGCAATAAAAAAAGGCTGTAGAATGATTCATTCTACAGCCTTTAATAGATTATTAATCTATCAACCTTCTAATAATAATGATTTTGGATCTTCAAGCATATCTTTAACAGCAACAAGGAAGCTAACTGCTTCTTTACCATCAACAATACGGTGATCGTAAGATAAAGCGATGTACATCATTGGACGGTTTTCCATACGTTCTGCATCAATTGCAACTGGACGTACTTGGATTTTGTGCATTCCTAAAATACCAACTTGTGGGCTGTTTAGGATCGGTGTTGACATTAGAGAACCGAACACACCACCGTTTGTAATTGTGAATGTACCACCTTGTAGTTCTTTTAATGAAAGTTTGTTATCGCGTGCTTTCATACCTAAATTACGAATTTCACTTTCGATTTCAGCGAAGTTTAATTGGTTAGCATCGCGTACAACTGGAACAACTAATCCATCTGGAGCTGCTACTGCAATACCGATATCATAGAATTTTTTAATGATAAGCTCGTCGCCTTGAATTTCAGCATTTAATAATGGGAATTGTTTTAATGCTGCAACAACTGCTTTTGTGAAGAATGACATGAAGCCAAGACGTACATCATGTTTTTTCTCGAAAGCGTCTTTACGCTCTTTACGTAATTCCATGATTGCAGTCATATCAACTTCGTTAAATGTTGTTAACATTGCAGATGTTTGTTGAACTTCTACAAGGCGTTTTGCAATTGTTTGACGGCGGCGGGACATTTTCACGCGCTCAACTGGTTTTTCAAATTCCGTTTTTGCAACTGGAGCAGGAGCTGGGCTTTTTGGAGCAGCTGGTGCTTCTTTTGGTGCTGCAGCATGAGCTTGTACATCGTGTGGTCTCACACGTCCAAGTGGATCTGTGCTACGTACGTCATTTAAGTCGATTCCTAATTCACGAGCCATTTTTCTAGCAGCTGGTGATGCGATAGGACGGTTCGTATTTGGTAAACCTTGTAAAGTTGCAGCTTGCTCAGTAGTTGGAGCCGCAGCTTTCGGTGCTTCAGTTGTTTCTTGTTTTGGTTGCTCAGCCACTGGTGCAGGTGTACTTACTGCAACTGGTGCTCCGTTTGCATCTAAAATTGCGATAGTTGCGCCAACTTCAACTGTATCCCCAGGTTCGCCTAGTAACTTCGATACAATACCTGAATCTTCTGCAATGATTTCTACATTGACTTTATCAGTTTCAAGCTCAACAACGCTGCCACCTTTCTCAACTTTGTCGCCTACGTTGATAAGCCATTGTGAGATAGTTCCTTCAGTAATAGATTCTGCAAGCTCAGGTACTTTAATTTCGATCATTTTAAATGTCCTCCCCTTATTTGCCTAACGGTGTGTTTTTTCTTCTTTTGTCTTCGGTAATCTCCATTTGTTAGCCCGCCCCTCGGGCAGAGTATCCGTCCGGGGAGCAAGCTAGAAATCTTCATTGTTACTTTTTAGTTGCTGAAAACTTCAATTTCTAGTTTATCTTGACGGAAGTTATACTTCACATCTAAAGCGTGTGCAACAATTAGTTCTTGCTCAGCTTTGTGAGCGAATGGATCGCCACCAGATGGGCTAGAGCGATCTGGACGTCCAATATAACCTGTTTTCACTTTATCTCCAGCAAGTTCGAACAGAATTGGAGCCATGTAATGCCATGCGCCCATATTACGAGGTTCTTCTTGAACCCAAATAATTTCTTCTAAGTTTTTAAAGCGTTTAATAATAGATTGAACTTTCTCAGCAGGGAATGGGTACAGCTGTTCAATACGAACGACATGAACTTCATCTAAGTTGTACTCATGTTTACCAGACTCAATTTCTGCAGCTAAGTCAATCGCCATTTTACCTGTGCTTAAAACAAGACGTTTTACTTTGTTTGGTTTCGTGCCAAGGTTTTCTTGTTCTAGAGCAGGTTGGAAACGTCCTTCGCTTAACTGACTAGCAGTTGAAAGCGTAAGTGGGTGACGTAATAAACTCTTCGGCGTCATTAATACTAACGGTCGAACAGCTTCTGTTCCTAAGATAGATGCTTGACGACGTAAAATATGGAAGTATTGTGCCGCGCTCGTTAAGTTTGCAACTGTCCAGTTATTCTCAGCAGCTAACTGTAAGAATCGCTCTGGACGTGCACTAGAGTGCTCTGGTCCTTGACCTTCATAACCGTGTGGTAATAGAAGAACTAAACCAGATTTTTGACCCCATTTTGCTCTTCCAGCTGAAACATATTGATCAAATAATGCTTGCGCAGTATTTGAGAAGTCACCGTATTGCGCTTCCCACATAACAAGAGTTTCTGGAGCGAATACGTTATAACCATACTCGTAACCAACAACAGCAGCTTCTGATAACGGACTGTTATGAACAGAGAATGAAGCGTTAATGTTTGGTAAGCGATGCAATGGTGAATATGTTTCATTTGTATCCGTATCGTGTAATACGATATGACGGTGCGCGAATGTACCACGCTGTGAATCTTGACCAGTTAAACGAATTGGCGTACCTTCTTGTAAAATAGAAGCGAATGCTAATGACTCAGCAAGTGCCCATTCAATTTTACCGTTCTCTTCAAGAGCATCTTTACGGCGCTCAAGAATTTTCTTCACTTTTGGATATACGTTAAAGCCTTCTGGCCAAGATAGTAGACCTTCATTAATTGCGCGAAGTGAGTCAATCTCAACACCAGTATCAATTGGCTGAATGCCTTTTGCAACAACATCTGGTACTTTAACATGAATTGTTGCATCGCTCGTATCAGCTGGTGGTACTTGTGCATAGTCAGATTTTAATTGCTCTTGTATAAACTGTGTAATTGTTTCAACCTCATCTGCATTTAGAACACCAGCAGTTTGTAATTGGTCTGCATAAATCGCTCTTACAGTTGGGTGGTTTTTAATTTTTTTGTACACTTGTGGTTGCGTAACTGCTGGGTCATCCATTTCGTTATGACCGTAGCGGCGGTAACCAATTAAATCGATTAAGAAGTCTTTTTTGAACAATGTACGATATTGAATCGCAAGGTTAGCAGCAGCAAGACAAGATTCTGGATCATCAGCGTTCACGTGAACAATTGGAATATCGAAACCTTTTGCAAGGTCACTTGAATATTTCGTAGAACGAGAATCATAGCTATCAGTTGTAAAACCAACTGCATTGTTTGCGATAACATGGATTGTTCCGCCTGTTTGGTACGCGTTCAATCTGCTTAAGTTCAATGTTTCAGATACAATACCTTGACCAGGGAATGCAGCATCACCATGAACTAAAATTACGAATGATTTTGAAGTGTCTTGTTCTGGAAGACCAGATTTTTTACGATTCTCTTGAGCTGCACGTGCGAAACCTTCCACAACAGGGTTAACGAACTCAAGGTGACTCGGGTTATTTGCTAATGTAACGCGAGTGCTAACTTCTTCGTTACTAACGACTTGTTCTCTACCTAAATGGTATTTCACGTCGCCAGTCCAGCCAGAGTTAGCCACTGCGCCTTCTATTTTTGCATGTTTGAACTCAGCAAACATGTGACTATATGGTTTTTCTAATACGTGTGCAAGTACGCTTAAACGACCGCGGTGAGCCATACCAATCATGACATCTTCTACGCCATTTTTAGCACCTTCTAGCACAATTTCATCTAGAACAGGTACAAGCATATCAACGCCCTCGATAGAGAAACGCTTTTGCCCAACGAATGTTTTATGCAAGAATTGCTCGAAACCTTCAACAGCTGTTAAACGTTTTAAAAGAGCAGTTCGTTTTTTATTTGATAGTGGTTGACGCAATGAATTTGATTCCACCATTTGATGCAACCACGCGCGTTCTTCACTATCTTGTATATGAGAAAATTCATAAGCTAAAGATTTTGTATAAACGTCTTTTAATCTATGAATTACATCAAGTGCAGTGTGAATACCTTCTGGTGCATCTTGCCATACTGTCTTTGCTGGAATCGCTTTCAAGTCAGCATCGCTCAGTTCGTTCATTGCCTTCTCAAGAAGAGATTGTCCATTTGCAGCATCTTCCATCGGATTGATGTGAGCCAACGTATGCCCGAAAGAACGAATCTGTTCAACAAGCTGAACGACTTTAAGAATTTTTTCAATGTTCCCTGTGTTTTGAGGAGAAAAATGTGTTGCTGTGTTGTCCCCTGTTACGACATCATCTTGAAACGAAGGAGCTCCAAAAATTTCAAAAAGCTCTTGTAATTCCGGATCAACAGAACCTGCTCCAGTTACGTAAAGATCATACTGCTCAATAACATAACCAAGGTTCGGACCGTGGAACTTGGCCCAAGGGTTTGTCGTTGTATTCTTCCTCGTCATTTGTTTAAACCTCCCAATGCATATAATCCTTTTTCCATACAAAAAGGTGCATTTTGCTCTTTTCAATAATTGATGAACCAAGAATCAATGTAAATGTTTTCTTTACTCTTATGTTATTACAATAATTTACATAATACCAAACACTATTACTTATCTGTTTTGTAAAAAAACATTCACAATAACTTATCACCCAAGTTAATCTTTCATGTTATAAAGTAATTTTACAGAAAAATGGGGTGGATATATTTGGTATACCTATACGAATAACTAAAATTGTTGCATGTAAATATAAGTATAATAGTTAGAATGTTTCGATAAAAATGAGTTCGAATTATGTATATTGAAATAATAAGCGCTTTCATTGATATTATACAACAATATAACGGAATATAGTATAAAAAATAAAAAATTATGAATTTATCGTAAACTTTATTTAGATAGTGTTAAATATCGAAAGGAAAGTGAAGGATTTCTACAAAAAAAGTTGTTAAACATAAAAAATGCTTCATAAACAGTTAGTTTCTATAAATATGACGAAAAACACTGTAAAACGGGTAACGCATTTCGTGGAATAAAGAGATAAATGAAATATTTTGAAAGGATAAAACAAATAGGGAGATATTAAATTTTAAAAAAAGAGAGGAGGAGATATAGTAACGGTTATTTACAGTGTTCCGCGTTTCATTTCAAAATAGACGTGCTGAAACTGAAAAAGTTTCTTCTATATAAATAGAACGAAAAATGAATGTAAAGGAAACTTGACGTAAAGTTTACTTTACATATATACTCGGTATAAGGAAGGAGGGAGAAATTTCCTTGGAAAATAAAATGGTCGAATACCGCAAAAAATTTGGACTATCTCAAGAAAAATTGGCTGAGAAACTCGGAGTTTCTAGGCAAACCATCATTTCAATTGAAAAGGGAAAATACGATCCATCACTTCCGTTAGCATTTGAAATAGCAAAAACATTTCAGACAACGATAGAACATGTATTTATTTATGAAGGGAAAGAAGAGGGGGAATAGGGATGAATTATTCACAAAAGTATTTTGTTATTATGGGTGTTATTTTTCTATTCATGAGTGGATTTATGATATTATCAGGTATTATGACGCATTCCGCACCACCAACTCCAACGTATACAGTGCTTGCGATGATGATCATGTGCTTTTGCTTAAGTTACTTACATCCACAATTTAAAGAAAAAGACGAGCGGATGAAATTAATTCGTTATAAAGGCATGTTCTTTAGCTTTTTTGCGTTAACAGCATATTATCTTCTTTTCTCTTTCGGCTTAAACTTAAAAATAATTACACTATCTGCTACTGAACTATTGAACATACTTATGGCACTTACGATGAGTACCGTCTTTATCTCATTTGTTGTTTTAGCGAAAAGATATTAAGATGGAAGAAAGAAAGGAAGATTAACATATGCAAATGTTGTATGCTTTTGGAATGGGGCTTGTATTATTTTTAGCCGTATTCTTGTTTATTCGTAAAGACGTGCAAGGTGGGACGTTAACGAAAAGAGGCTTTTATAAAATGATCGGCTGTTTAGTTGTTATGTTTATAGCGATTATCGTAATGATCGTTTTAATAAATCAGTCACTATAAAATTAAAAAATGGAACCTTACTTTAGTAAGGTTTTTTCTTTTTGTGTAAAACCCTAAAAATCCCACTAAATCCATTTACTACATATAATTGATATTATATAATTTAATAAAATGATAGATAGGGAGAATAGTATATGAATAAAAAAACTATCTTCTTTTTATTAACATGTCTACTACTTATAGCTAGTATTACTTATATAATATGTAACAAACGAGAACAAGTGCCACCTATGTTAGTATGGGAGAATCAAGAATACTACGTTACGAATGAACCTGCCGAAGCTGAAAAAGTTGGAAAAAGGCTCGGAGAAGTAACGAAGAAAATCAAAACAAGTAAAAAACCTACTAAAAATAGTGAATCCAACATATTACAAGAAAAAACAGAAGTATTCACAATGGTAGAAGAAAAAGGTCCTCACTCACCTTTAATCATAAAGGAGCCTCATAGTGACGAATATAGAATAGTGAGACCGATGTTACATGTACTATAAAGTGAAAAGGAGACTCATATGCAGACAGTAACTTCATATCCATGGTCGTTAAGAAAAACGTTTGTCTTTTTCCTTTGCTTTATCCTTCCGCCAGTCGGTGCGATTTTCATTGTAATGAATAGAGAGGCGCTACAAAAGAAAGATTTCATTTTATACTTATTATTTGCTGCTATTAATATATCGCTTTGGTTATCGCTTATGATCTTTGAGTGGAGGAGTATGTGGATGGTAGCGGGACATTATGTGCTGGGAGCAATTGTGATTGTTGTTTCGAATATGAATAAGAGATAAGCCAGCAACCTTGAAGGTGTTGGTTTTTATTTTGCTACTTATCCCGCTTTAATGGGCAGTAAGACCCCCACTGATTAAAGTTTCACTTTATAATGAAGAAACAAATTTTTAATAGAGAGTAGTGGGAGTTATGAGATGGAAAGAGGGAACGTTTGAAAAAATCGAAACGAATGACTCATCTATTGAGCAACTTATAAACACGTTTAAGGCACAAAACTTAAATGGTGGCGCAATAATAAGCTGTTTTAAAGTATATAACGAAAATTTTTTCAAAGAAATACCGCATTTGAAAGATGGATACGAGCACTTCTTTAGAAGAATCTTCAACTCTTTAGATATAATGCATAACTTAGAAGAGTTAAAAATACATACGTCAGAAAAATATAAGTTTCAATTTCAATATAGAAGCGCGGTAATGCTTGATGGGAGTATTGCATTTCAAATTATAAGAGGAGGAGCATATAAATACTTTCCAGATAGAATGGTAATCGCGAAGCAATTAGCGAGCGATGTATGCCAATACATGTTCCAAGATCGGTATGAGGATATTATAGTATTCGAAAGTCATGCTCCTTGGACAGATTGGTTTTACGATGTTGCATGGGATGCTACTTGGATGGTATTAGATAGTAAGGAGCAGAAAATGTGGTTCATTTGTGCTACGGATACGGATTGATAGAAGCGGGGCCTTGTAGGAATGCTGCAAGGCTCTTTATCTTTTGGGAATGAATAGAAAGTGAATCATATAAATGCTATACTAAAAAATGTTTGTAATGTCAGTTTCATACTATTATATAATGCTGACTTACTAGAAAAGATAAGAGGAGAATGAGCATGCAAAAGATAAAAAAATTATTGCTGTTAATAATGGTAGTAGGATTAACAGTAGGTGTTTTAGCAGGATGTGCAAATCCGAAAGATACTACAGAAGAATTTTTAACAGCGATACAAAAAGGTGATGTAGAAAAGGCTCGTACATTTGTTGAGAGTGACAAAGAATTTAATAAACTAAATGAAAAAACAGATGATGCTGAGGCAAAAGCAATGCTGAGTGCAATTACGAAAAACTTTAAATTTGAAAAGTTAGAAGAAGTATCGAAAAAAGATGACAAAGCAGAAGTGAAAGTGAAAATTACATCTGCAGATCTATCCGTTGCTGTAACAAAAGCAGTGGGAGAAGTTATGCCAATGGCCTTCGCTAGTGCCTTTAGCGAAGACAAAGAACAATCTGAAAAAGCGATTGAAAAAACGATGACATCAGCAATCGTCAAACACTTATCAGATAAAGATGCAATCATGGCAACTCGCGAAGTTACATTGAACTTAAAGAAAAACAAAGATGGTGACTATAAAATCGTTGCAGATGATAACTTGAAAGAAGTATTGTTTGCTAATGCGAAGTCTTTGGAGAAGATGTTTGGTGGGAAGTAATTAGCTTAGATAAAAAAGAGAAACCATATCACGTAGAAGGTTGATATGGTTTCTCTTTTTTTATGACCCCGGAGAGGCTCGAACTCACGACCTCCACCCTGTCAAGGTGGCGCTCTCCCTGCTGAGCTACGGGATCTTCAAAATCATTATGTACTTGCACTTTTAATCATTATGTTAAAGCAATTATATACAATTGACTGAAAATTTACAATATTTTTCGTGTAGTAAGTTTTTAAAGAGGTAGTGTAATAGAAGATAGTTTTTATTTTAGAGGTGCATTAGTATGTATGTTTTTATGTCTAATAAATAGAAGGTACTGAGGTGTTATGACTTCCGATACCAATCTAAAGGCCCTTCATCACTCAAATCAACAAGAAAAGGTAATAAGAAGTGTAAAGGTAAGCTTAAAAGTTCTGGCATAGCGTTTATTGTTTTCTTTGATAGATATTGCCTTCCTAAACAATACGGACAATCTTTTTCAAATGTCACGAGTATCGACCATACATCTTTTACTTTCCATTTCGTTTTACAATACGTACAACGCGCCATGAAATCCCTCCTCGTTACAGTTGTTACCTAATATATTCTATTTCGTTGTAATAAAGTCAAGTGTATTGGTGTGATAAAATATAAGTTTTTTGTAAAAAATAATAAAGCTATTACATTTCATTACCTAAAACAAGCATAACCCCGTTCTGAATTTAGGACGGGGTTAAAATATAATTGTTTAATTTTAAATATAGTGTACGGCATTGTACTCAACATATAACAATAAAGCTAAGGTTTATTCAATGATCGTGCCCGATTGGTGAGAACTGTTTAAAGTTCTACTTTATGTCCGGCTGTTTACACATTGCCCATATAGCTTCGCGTTAAGTTTGGAAGAATAATTTTTCCATTCTTACTGTATTTTTCGAATAACTCTGATAGGAGAGAAACAAAGTTTTTATACTCTTCGTCATTTTCTTTCGGAGCATAGGACGCTGATAAATTTCTTCCTAAGAAGCCTTCATAATCAAAAAATAAATCATTTTGATATTCTTTAAACTCATACTTTCCATCCTTAAAAAAGCTTTTAAAAATTTCTGGAGTTTCTTCTATTCCACCGCTAAATCCTTTGAAGTTTGGGCAGGTTTTCTGGCAAATTTCTGCATTCTCTTGAATAATCGTGTTAGTTAAATCTCTACTATTCCAAACAAGAGCAACATTTGCCTTTTGTTTCAAAATTCGTTGGCATTCGATTTTGAAAGCTTCTTTATTAAACCAATGAAATGCTTGAGCAACAGTTACTAAATCTACACTATTTTCTCTTAAAGTGGTATGTTCGGCAGTTGCTTTTATGGATTGAAAACGAGGATACCATTTTAACGATTGTTCTGCCATTTTTCTCATGTCATCATTTGGCTCAACTCCAATAACATGCAAACCACTTTCAAGTAGTTGGTGGCTAAATATCCCCGTACCTGAACCAATATCGGCCACAATTTGATTCTCATTTAGTTCGTTAGCCGAAAGTAAATAATCAATATATTCATTGGGGTAACTAGGGCGATATTTCGCATATATATCGGCCTTGTCAGTAAAATTTTCTGTTGTTTTCACAGTACGACCTTCTTTCCAATGATATTATGTATAAAAATAGGAAGAAAATAGTGATTTTCGCATCAAACTCTAAGTCTACAACGTAAGAGTCCAGCAAAATGGAGCTGCCTTAGTTCACTTATTCAAATTATACTATTTTACATGATATCTTCCAAAAGACCATGATTTCTTATTCATCTAAATGGTCAAATTGTTGAATAATATGGCCACTTCCATATCGCACGTAGGTTATGTAGGGTAATAGATTTCGATTTTCAATATCCCAATTGGCCAATATATCCTTTTTACAATTTACTTAAAATCATGTATAACAGAGATACAAGATTATTTTATAATTATTCAGAAGTAAAGGGAGAATTATTGTAATGGTAAGGAAAACGTTCAAGATGCGCGTATCTAGAAATAGAACGATTTCGATTAATGGCTCGATTCTTGATGTGGATGTTACACATGATGAATTTTTACAAGAGTTTGTTGAGTGGGTCGATTCTAAAGGCTGGTCGTTTATGGGGATGACAGATGAGATTACACCCGAGGAAGCTAGTCAAAATTTAATAGATTCATTGGTTGATGAGAAGGATAAGAAAGAATAATTCCTTCTTATTTTTTACTGTATATTTATGTTCTTCATCGTAAAAGTATGATATAGTAAAAAACAGCGAATGTTCTTCCAATTTAATACAAATTACATATAGATTGGTAGATTCAGTTTTTTAGCTGTGAGAGTATAGTGAAAAGGGAGAGTCATATGGTAAATTTTAAGAAAATTTTGGCTTTTATTACCGTTATTTGTTTATTTTTTTTGACACCTATGACGTTACGTGCTGAGACGAATATTGGAGTGAATCCAGAGCAAGTGGCACCACCACCTGCGGAAGGACCAAATGTTTTTAGTCAGTTTGCAACTGCGATTGATGCGAAAACAGGAGATGTTTTGTATGACAAAAATGCACATCATCGCGCATTTCCAGCAAGTATGACGAAAGTGTTAACAGCGATTTTACTTATGGAGCATACAAAGCCAGAGGATCAATTTACGTTTTCACAATTAGCATTAGATCAAGAGAAGAGTAATTATCAAATTGAGTTTCAACCTGGTGAGACGATTAATCGTAATACTGCGCTTATGATTTTAATGGTGCTGAGCGCGAATGATGTGTCGTATGCGATTGCGGAGCGTATTGGCGGAAGTGT
Organism: Bacillus sp. 3G2; assembly: GCF_044324725.1. Classification (NCBI taxonomy): domain Bacteria; kingdom Bacillati; phylum Bacillota; class Bacilli; order Caryophanales; family Bacillaceae; genus Bacillus; species Bacillus sp. 3G2. The sequence goes on from NZ_CP172246.1 coordinate 1,284,525, forward strand.
TGAGAATTTCGCTCATATGATGAATGAGAAAGCGAAGCAATTAGGGGCTACAGATAGTCACTTTGTCACACCAAATGGATTGCATGATCCGAATCATTATACAACACCATTTGATATGGCTATGATTACGAGAGGTGTGCAAAAGTATCCTGAAATTTTGCAAGCAATGAATACGAAAAGAACGACAGTTACGACATCTAGACAGACTGTGTCTATTTTTAACAAGTCTACTTATTTTGAAAATCCATATAGCATTGGCGGGAAGACGGGTTTTACAAATGAAGCGCGTAATACACTCGTTTTATTAAATGAGAAGGATGGCAATCGTATTATAAATGTAGTAATGGCTTCTCAAAGACCTGAAATTTATGAAGATTTGAAGCAGATGGCGGACTACTCTTTCGGTCAATTTGTGAAGCAAACTGTACTAGATAAACATAGCTGGCATCAAAAGGCAACGTATTTAAATAAAGATATCGATAGCGAGCTTGAAAAAAGTGCAGAGCTTATGCTTAAGAAAGATGAAGGGAAAAATGTGAGGACGATTTTCCGTGCAGCTTCATTAGATAAAGATTCTTTATATCATAAAGGAATTCATCGTGGTGAAGTAGTTGGGGCAGTTGATATTACGAAAAATAATCAAACAATTGCGACGGTAAATGTTCTTTCTAAAGAAGATGTTACTTTTGCGATGCCTAAAAAAGATATGGCTGAGCCTGAAGTAAATGAATCAAATGTGAAAATAATAAGCATTGGGATAGGCGCCGCTGTACTATTTGGAGCCATTTTATTTGTAGTGCTACGCCGAAATACAAAAGGAATGAAATCAGAAGAAAAATAAATTACTAGTTAAAAGGCTGTGAAGAGACTTTGTCACAGTCTTTTTTATATGTTTGAAATAACTAATAATTGTAAATTTTCTTATTGCATTTATGTGTTGTTCGTTATATTATTTAGTTGTGTTCTCGTTAAAGAACAAGATGGGTATTATATACTTCAAATAATATAAAACAACGGAGAGGGAGAGAAATGATGAAATTCGTTTGGAAGATTATTAGCAACGTTATCTCATTTGTTTTATTTGCATTGATGATTTGCTTAGCTTTTGTAGTTATTTCTTCAAAAGCGAGCGGTGGGGATCCAACGGTGATGGGATATCAATTTAAATCAGTGTTATCAGGATCGATGGAACCGACATTTTTAACAGGATCAATCATTGCGATTGAGCCAACGAAAGATGGTTCTAAATATCAAAAAGGCGATGTTATTACCTTTAAAGAGAAAGACGAAAAAATTATCACTCACCGTATTATCGGTGTGAAAGATACAAATGGAAAAGTAATGTATGAAACAAAAGGGGATAACAACAACGGTGCTGATTTAGAACCAGTACTTGCGGAGAATGTCATTGGGAAATATGCGGATATTACAGTTCCTTATGCAGGGTATGCATTAAATTATGCGAATTCAAAAGCTGGAGCTGCTTTACTTCTTATTATTCCAGGAATCTTTTTACTAGGCTATTCAGCGATTTCTATTTTTAGTGCGATTCGTAGCATCGACGGAGAAAAGAAAGAGAAAAAAGTAGAACAATCCGTCTAGTTCATTTGGTTATACTTTCCGTTTAGGAAGTTGACAAATATATAAATCAAGGGGATATGGACATGACTTTAAAGAAAAAATTAGGGATGGGTATCGCATCAGCAGTATTAGGAGCAGCACTAGTTGGCGGAGGAACATTTGCATACTTTAGCGATAAAGAAGTGTCAAACAATACATTTGCGTCTGGAACACTGGATTTAGCGCTGAATCCATCAACAATTGTGAAAGTGGATAATTTAAAACCAGGTGACACAATTGAAAAAGAGTTTAAATTAGAGAATAAAGGTACATTAGATATTAAAAAAGTATTATTAACTACAGAGTATGATGTAGAAGATGTGAAGAAGGATAATAAGAAAGACTTTGGCGAAGACATTGAAGTAGTTTTCTTGAAAAATATTGATAAAAAAGATGAAGTAATTAAGAGAACGACATTGAAAGATTTGAAGAATAAAACAGTGACTGCTGCAGAAAATGATTTAGTAAGTTGGTTATGGCCTGAGAAAGGTATTAAAGCAGGAACTAATGATTCATTTAAAGTGAAATTCCACTTTATTAATAAAAATGAGCCTCAAAATGAATTCCAAGGTGACAAACTTCAATTAAAATGGACATTTGAAGCACAACAAGGCGATGGAGTGGAGAAAAAATAAGCAGAAAAAGAGACTATCAAAAATGATAGTCTCCTTTTTTGCTAAAAGGGAAATGTAAAAAGAAAGATAATTTCTTATATCATTTTATAATTCACTTTATTATAATAAAGGTATAGTTCTTGATAAAGAACAAGTTGTTCGATAGGAGAGATTAAAATGCTGAAGCCACCTCGCAAATTCAAAAAGATGCTTATATTGCCATGTTTGTGTTCGATTACTTTTTATTTAGGCTCTCAAATGATGACTTATACAGAAGCGGCTTTCGTTCATGAAACGCAAGTAAAGGCTACCATTTCGACAGCAAGTATTTTTCCAAAAACAGTTGATCAATTAACAGAACAAGCTAAGAAACATAAGGAAGTTATTTTGCATGAGTATGAAGGAATGAAATCAAAAGTAACTGCTACTTCCACTCAAGAGTTAGAACAGACGCTTGTTACGTGGAAGCAAGGGCGGGAGAAAATAGTTGCTGAGAGAGAATTGTTACAAAAAGTATATGTATCAATAGAAGGTCCTTTTAATCAGGTGCAAGAAGCGTTAAAAGGAAATAAAAATGAATCGAATAAGCAAGTATTCTCGTATGTGAATGCTGGCTTCCATATAGTGAAAGACAATTGTGAGTATGTTGATAAAGAGGTAAAGTTACAGGCGATCGATAAACAAATTCAAGATTTCGAGAAATTACTAGTAGAGGAAACAGCAAAACTAGAAGAGAGTAAGAAACAAGAAGAAGCAAAAAAACTAGAAGAGAGTAAGAAACAAGAAGAAGCAAAAAAATTAGAAGAGAGTAAGAAACAAGAAGAAGCGAAAAAACTAGAAGAGAGTAAGAAGCAAGAAGAAGCGAGAAAGCTAGAGGAGAGTAAGAAGCAAGAAGAGGCGAGAAAGCTAGAAGAGAAGAAACAGGAAGAAGCAAAAAAGCTGGAAGAGAAGAAGAAACAAGAAGAACAGAAAAATAAAGATAGCAAGTAAATACAGCAACATTTCAGAGGGAATAGAGGGTATACAGCCGAATAGGTGAGAGAGCATTGCGACTCACCTATTCGGCGTGTCTTCTTTATCCCGCTTTAATGGGCAGTAAGACCCTCGCCTCAAAATTCAGCGAAAGCAAAGAAGTTAGGCGGGGGGCGGTCTGCCCATAAAAGTCCGATTGGTGAAGGCTAATAATCAGTGGGGGATGAAGAAAACCCCCACTGATTAAAGTTTCACTTTATTGTAACAATACACGCCAAAATCTAGCAGATACGAGAAAACTGGTTGGCAGCATGATGGTGAAGGATAATAATAAGTATAGATAGTGAAAATCAATTCATGTTTTTATTTATTTCTCAATATTTTTTAGAAAATTTAAAATGATATTGAGAAATAAAAATAACTGAAAATACTAATAAAAAAATGTTGTATTTATATAGTGTTGTTCGTTATAATGAACTTAAGGTTTTTAAAAGAGAACAAACATTAGCTAAGCTAATATAGTTTTCTTTCTGTCCCTTATTGAAAAATAAAGGGGTAAAAATATAAAAAACAGCTAGGGGGAATTGATTGTGAGTCTGAAAAAGAAATTAGGTATGGGAGTTGCATCAGCGGCACTGGGGTTATCTTTAATTGGTGGAGGAACATTTGCATACTTTAGCGATAAAGAAGTATCGAATAATACATTTGCAGCTGGGACGTTAGATCTTACATTAGACCCTAAAACGCTTGTAGATATTAAAGATTTAAAACCAGGGGATAAAGTAAAGAAAGAGTTCTTATTAAAGAATAGCGGTTCGTTAGCAATTAAAGATGTACAATTAGCGACAAAGTATACTGTGACTGACTTGAAAAAAGATAATGCCGGTGAAGACTTTGGTCAGCACATTAAGGTGAACTTCATTTGGAATTGGGATAAACAAAGTGAGCCTGTATACTCAACAACATTAGCTGAGTTACAAAAAGAAAATCCAGATGTTTTAGCTAAAGCAATCTTTGCTCCTGAATGGGGAGAAAGTGGTGGTTTAGCAGCTGGTACTGACGATTACTTATGGGTAGAATTTGAATTCGAAGATAAAGGTGATCAAAATAAATTCCAAGGTGATTCATTGAGCTTAGAATGGACATTCAATGCTCATCAAGGAGAAGGCGAATCAAGAGAATAAATCAAAAAGCGGGTATCCCCCGCTTTTTTTTATAAAGAAAAAAGAAGTGCCGGTTGTAAGCACTTCTTTCTATTTATTATCGTGCTTCCATTTTGTAAATTCAAGAAATTCACGAAATTGTTCTTTGGAGACACCTGAGCTCATCGCATCTTTAACGAGTTGTGTCCATTCGGAGTCTAAATGATTTTCCTTTGTTGTTTCATCATGAAGTAGAGTGTCAACTGGAATTTGTAGAACTGCTGCGATTTTTTCAAGAAACTGAATGGAAGGGTTTTTTTGTAAATTTCGTTCTATAGAACTAATGTAAGATTTAGCAACGCCAGCTTTTTCGGCAAGTTCAGTTAATGAAATACCTTTTTGTAAGCGAAGGCGTTTTATACGTTCTCCAATCATATTTGCGCACCTTTCTATCAATATGTCGTCGTCTTATGATGTCATTATTATAACATAAACTTCGTTAAAAAGAACAAACCTATTGAGCCTGACTGGATGGCTTCATACGTTGGAAAAAATGTTCGATATCTTGCAGGGCGATACCAGCGTCTAGAGCTTCAAGTATTAAATCAATCCATTCTTGGTCCAGTGCGTCAGTCTTATCTTTGTACAAATGTAATTCCTCCCTAATTATCGGTCATAACTGCTGCTACAGAATATATGATAATGCAATTGCATTTTGTGTTTTATATAGTGAATTATCAAATATTTTGTAGATAAAACAAAGATAAAATCCCCATTAAATTCCCTCTATGGCGATTATAAAGTTTCTGACAAATATTTTCAATATTTTCAGAAAACATTGTTGAATTGTGATATATTCGTATGCTAACTATGGAATTTTTACAAATATATTAAAAACATTACATAATATGACTAAATATTGAAAAAATATTGAATTTTTAATAAAATTCAATTTGTAATACATATTATTTATTAGGGGAGGAAATAAGGGATGAACAAGAAACCGTTCAAAGTTTTGTCATCAATCGCTTTGACAGCTGTGTTAGGTCTTTCATTCGGAGCGGGTGGCCAGTCTGTATATGCTGAAACACCTGTGAATAAGACAGCTACGAGCCCAGTTGATGATCATTTAATTCCAGAAGAACGTTTAGCAAATGCGTTAAAAAAACGTGGGGTAATTGATTCGAAGGCTTCCGAGACAGAAACAAAGAAAGCTGTCGAAAAATACGTAGAGAACAAAAAGGGTGAAAATCCTGGGAAAGAAGTATCAAATGGGGACCCACTTACGAAAGAAGCATCTGACTTTTTAAAGAAAGTGAAAGATGCGAAAGCAGATACGAAAGAAAAGTTAGACAAACCAGCAACAGGAACACCTGCAGCGACAGGACCAGTTAAGGGTGGTCTAAATGGTAAAGTACCAACTTCTCCAGCAAAGGGAAAAGAATATAACGGTGAAGTTCGTAAAGATAAAGTACTCGTTTTACTTGTAGAGTACGCTGACTTTAAACATAACAATATTGATAAAGAACCTGGTTATATGTATACTGACGATTTTAACAAAGAACATTATGAGAAAATGTTATTCGGTGATGAGCCATTCGCATTAGAGGATGGAAGTAAAATCGAGACGTTTAAACAATATTACGAAGAGCAATCTGGCGGTAGTTATACAGTAGACGGAACAGTTACAAAATGGTTAACAGTTCCTGGTAAAGCTGCTGATTACGGTGCAGATGGTGCGACAGGTCATGATAATAAAGGACCAAAAGGACCACGTGATTTAGTAAAAGATGCATTAAAAGCAGCTGTAGATAGTGGTATTGATTTATCAGAGTTTGACCAGTTCGATCAGTACGATGTAAATGGTGATGGAAATCAAAAACAACCAGACGGTTTAATTGACCACTTAATGATTATTCATGCGGGTGTTGGACAAGAAGCCGGCGGTGGTAAATTAGGTGACGATGCAATTTGGTCACATCGCTGGACTGTTGGACCAAAACCATTCCCAATTGAAGGGACACAAGCAAAAGTTCCATATTGGGGCGGAAAGATCGCAGCATTCGACTACACAATTGAACCAGAAGATGGCGCAGTTGGTGTATTCGCACATGAATATGGTCATGATTTAGGTCTTCCAGATGAGTATGATACAGACTATACTGGTGACGGTGAACCAATTCAAGCTTGGTCTGTTATGAGTGGCGGAAGCTGGGCGGGTAACATTGCAGGAACAACGCCAACGAGTTTCTCACCGCAAAATAAAGAGTTTTTCCAAAAAACAATCGGTGGTAACTGGGCAAATATCGTAGAAGTAGATTACGAGAAATTAAATAAAGGTATCGGTCTAGCAACATATTTAGACCAAAGTGTTACGAAATCAGCAAGACCAGGTATGATTCGTGTTAACTTACCAGATAAAGATATAAAAACAATTGCGCCAGCATTTGGTAAGCAGTATTACTACAGCACAAAAGGTGACAATCTTCATACAAAAATGGAGACGCCACTATTCGATTTGACAAATGCAACGACTGCGAAATTTGATTTCAAGTCATTGTATGAAATTGAAGCAGAGTATGATTTCCTTGAAGTGCATGCTGTAACAGAAGATGGCCAAAAAACATTAATCGAAAAACTTGGCGAGAAAGCAAATAGTGGAAATGCCGATTCAACAAATGGCAAATGGATTGATAAATCATACGATTTAAGCCAATTCAAAGGCAAGAAAGTAAAGTTAACATTTGAGTACATTACAGATGGTGGGTTAGCATTAAACGGCTTCCTACTTGATAATGCATCACTAAATGTAGATGGTAAAGTAGTATTCTCTGATGATGCAGAAGGTACACCGCAGTTCAAGTTAGATGGATTCGCTGTATCTAATGGAACAGAGAAGAAAAAACATAACTACTATGTAGAGTGGAGAAACTATGCTGGTTCAGATAACGCATTGAAATATGCTCGCGGTCCAGAATACAACACTGGTATGGTTGTATGGTATGCGGATTCAGCTTACACAGATAACTGGGTTGGTTTACATCCAGGACACGGTTTCCTTGGCGTAGTTGATTCTCATCCAGAAGCGATTGTTGGAACTTTAAATGGTAAACCAACAGTGGCAAGTAGTACACGATTCCAAATCGCTGATGCGGCGTTTTCATTCGATAAAACGCCAGCTTGGAAAGTTGTATCTCCAACGCGTGGAACGTATACGTATAATGGCTTAGCAGGCGTACCGAAGTTTGATGATTCGAAAACGTATATTAATAAACAGATTCCAGATGCAGGACGTATTTTACCGAATCTTGGCCTGAAGTTTGAAGTAGTAGGACAAGCTGATGATAATTCTGCAGGTGCTGTTCGTTTATATCGTTAATAAAGTAAAACTACCGAAAGATTTTCTTTCGGTAGTTTTTTTGTGAGCAATGAATTTTATATAAAAGAAGAAATTATATATAATGTAACTTTACGAATTGAAATTTATTATAGTATGAGGTCTATATAAATAATGAAAGAATTGGATAAAAATAGTGGGAGAAGGTGAATGAATGAGTGTTTCTTCTATTGTAAATAAACAAAAGGCATATTTTTATAATGGCCATACGAGAAGTATAGAAGTGAGAAAGAATAATTTGAAGAAGCTTTATGAAGGCATTCAGCGTTTTGAAGAAGAAATATTTAAGGCATTGAAATTAGATTTAAATAAGTCGGCTCATGAGTCATTTACAACGGAAGTTGGATATGTATTAAAAGAAATTTCCTTTCAATTGAAGCATATTTCATCATGGAGTAAACCGAAGCGAGTTCGAACAGCACTCACTCATCTTGGGTCAAAGGGGAAAGTAGTGCCTGAACCGTACGGTGTGACACTTATTATTGCGCCGTGGAACTATCCATTTCAATTAGCAATTGCACCTCTTGTAGGAGCGTTGGCGGCTGGAAATACAATTGTTTTAAAGCCGTCAGAGCTAACGCCAAACGTTTCCAAAGTGCTTACGAGAATGTTAGAAGAATTATTCCAAGAAGAGCTTGTAGCGGTAGTAGAAGGCGGTGTAGAAGAGAGTACGGAATTGTTAAAGGAACCGTTTGATTATATGTTCTTTACAGGTAGTGTTGGTGTTGGAAAAGTTGTGATGGAAGCAGCTGCGAAACGGTTGACCCCACTTACGTTAGAACTTGGCGGAAAAAGCCCATGTATTGTACATAAAGATGCAAAAATAGATGTAACAGCAAGAAGAATTGTGTGGGGAAAATTTTTAAATGCAGGTCAAACGTGTGTAGCGCCTGATTATATGTATGTGCATACTTCGGTGAAAGAACAGTTAATCGAGGCATTACGACACGAGATAGCGGAGCAGTATGGAAAAAATCCACTGAACAACGACAATTATGTACGAATTGTGACTGAACGTCATTTTGAACGTTTATGTATATTTTTGAAAGATGGTAAAACGGTAATCGGCGGGAACTATAAAAAAGAAACGTTACATATAGAACCAACAGTGTTAACGAATGTTACATGGCAAAGTACTGTTATGGAAGATGAAATTTTTGGTCCGATTTTACCAATTATAGAATACGACAATATAGAAGAGGTAATTGGCACAATTCAGCAACATCCGAAGCCGTTAGCGTTATATGTATTTTCTGAAGATAAAGAAGTACAAAAGAAAGTGACGAGTAATATTTCATATGGCGGAGGCTGTATTAATGATGTTGTCTATCATCTTGCAACGCCATATTTACCTTTTGGAGGCGTCGGAAGTAGTGGATTAGGTAGTTATCATGGGGAAGAAAGTTTTCGGACTTTTTCACATTATAAAAGCATTTTAGCCCAATCTACGGCATTCGATATGAAAATTCGTTACTCTTCTACAAAAAGTGCTTTAAAATTCATACGAAAGTTGTTAAAATGATGATGGTGTTTATCAGTAGGCGTAGCCGTATGATAATAGCCCCTTCGCAATGGAAGGGGTTTTTCTGTTCGACACATGTATCGTGCGAAAATGAATCAAACATACTACATAAAGAATAGAAGAGAACGCTGCTAAACAATCATTTTTGTTTGGATCGAAACAAAAAATAGTCTATAGAACATAAATATTTATTCATGAATATAAAAATTTAAATTTAAGGTAGATAGGACGGGAAAATGAAAAAGATTATTAAAGTTGAAGCAGTAGAAAAACATTTTGGAAATCAAGTGATTATCCCACCTCTTTCTTTAGACATTAAAGAAGGGGAATTTTTAACGATTTTAGGGCCGAGTGGTTGCGGGAAAACAACGTTACTTCGTATGATCGCAGGTTTTGAAACGCCAACTAAAGGGAATCTTTTATTAGATGATGAAAAGATTAACGATTTGCCGCCATATAAGCGTCATATGAACTTAGTGTTCCAACATTATGCGCTATTCCCACATATGAATGTGGAGAAAAATATTTGTTTCGGTATGAAAATGCAGAAAGTACCGGCAGCAGAGCAGAAAGAGCGTGCTGAAGAGGCAATGCGTTTAACGCAGTTACTTGAGTTCCGTAATCGTAAACCTGCAAAGCTTTCTGGTGGACAGCAGCAGCGTGTAGCAATTGCGAGAGCGATTGTAAATAACCCGCGTGTATTATTACTAGATGAGCCACTTGGAGCGTTAGACTTTAAGTTAAGAAAAGATTTGCAACGTGAATTGAAAAACTTACAACGTAATTTAGGAATTACGTTCATATACGTAACGCACGATCAAGAAGAAGCGATGAGCATGAGTGATCGTATTGTCGTTATGAATAAAGGACATATTGAACAAATTGGAACGCCGAAAGAAATTTACAATAAGCCGAAAACGATGTTCGTTGCGACATTTATCGGTGAAAATAATATTGTGAAAAACGGGGAAGGCTATGTAGCAATTCGCCCTGAAAACGTAAAGGTACGTTCGGTTGAAGATCCGATTTTAAAAGAATACCATCTTGGACATATTGAAGACGTTGAGTTTGTTGGAAATATGGAAAAGCTGTATGTACGTGACGAGAAAACATCAGAATTACTAATGGCATATCAAACTGCTGAAGAAGCAGCGCAGTGGAGCATTGGAGATAATGTATACGTAGGCTGGGAGCAAGAGGACGAGGTGACCTTAAATTGAAAAAAGGGAAATTACTCGCACTACCGACAGTCGCGTGGCTGTTAATCTTCTTCCTAATTCCCCTTCTGTTTGTGTTGGCATTTGCCTTTATGCAGCGCGGGGCATATGGGACAGTGGAAATGCAATTTACATTAGAGAACATAGCGCGTGTGTTTGACCCATTATATATGGGGACGTTATGGGAAACAGTGAAAATTGCGGTTATTACGACAGTGCTATGTTTACTGATTGGTTATCCATTTGCATATACAATTACAATTGTTGATCGTAAATATCGTTCCATTCTTTTATTATTGGCAACGATCCCGTTTTGGATTAACTTCCTTGTTCGTTCATACGCATGGATTGTTATTTTACGTTCACAAGGTCTTGTAAACACATTGCTATTGAAACTAGGGATTATTAGTGAACCTTTAAATTTACTATATAATACACCTTCTGTAGTACTCGGAATGGTCTATTCTTTATTACCATTTATGATTTTACCGGTGTATGCAGCGATTGAGCAGCTTGATAAGCGTAAGCTAGAAGCAGCTTATGATTTAGGTGCAACACCAGCAAAGGCATTTTGGAATGTAACAGTACCAATGACGATGTCAGGGATTGCTACTGGTTCTATTTTAGTGTTTGTTTCTTCTATCGGAATGTTTGTTGTATCAGACGTTATGGGTGGATCGAAGGTAGCATTAATCGGAAACGTAATTCAAAATCAATTCTTAGGAGCGCGTGACTGGCCGTTTGGATCTGCGTTATCTATGATTGTTGTTCTATTCTCTGTTCTGTTAATTTACTTATATTATCGTGCAACGAAAGTATATAAATATGATGGGAACGGAGGGGAATAGGCAAAGATGAAGAAGTTTTTAGTTTCTTATTCTTGGTTAATTTTATTGTTCTTGTATTTTCCAATGATGGTTTTAATGGTATATTCCTTCAATGATTCTCGCATTAATGCGGAATGGGAAGGCTTTACACTTCATTGGTATACAGATTTATTTCAAAAGCAAGATGTTATTGATGCGTTTGTAAATAGTATGACGATTGCGATCGTAACGACGATTGTAACGACAGTTCTTGGTGTGATTTTTGCAATTGCACTACATCGTTATAAATATCGTTATGAAGGGGCTATTAACGGTCTTGTGTATTTACCAATTTTAATTCCTGATATTTTAATGGGATTATCTTTACTTATCTTATTTAGTCAATTAGGTATGGAACTTGGCAAAACAACAATTATTATTGCGCACATTACATTTAGTATTTCATTTGTTGTCGTTATTTTAGCAGCACGTCTTTCTGGTATGGGACGTGATTTAGAAGAGGCTGCAAATGATTTAGGAGCAACGCCGTGGCAAACGTTCCGTTATGTAACGTTCCCAGCAATTGCACCAGGAGTTATTTCAGCCGCATTATTAACATTCACATTATCAATTGATGATTTTGTAATTAGTTTCTTCGTATCAGGACCAGGATCAACAACATTGCCATTATACATTTACAGTATGGTTAAGCGCGGAGTATCACCAGAAATTAATGCACTTTCTACAATTTTAATTGTAGCTATCGTAGGATTAATGGTTTTATCTGAAATCTTTCGTAACAAAGGTGCAGATGGTGAAGAAAACTCTGGAGGACACCTTCCTTTATAATACGAACGATATAGAAAGTACGAGGGGGTAATAAACCGATGAAATTAATGAAAAGATTAGCCGGCGCAGCAATTAGCTTTAGCCTTGTTGCCGGTGTACTTGCTGGTTGTGGTGAAAAGAAAGAAGAATTAAACATTTATAGCTGGGCTGACAATTTTGATGAGCAAGTGCTAAGAGATTTTGAAAAGAAATATAACGTGAAAGTTAACTATGATAAGTACGCAAGTAACGAAGAAATGCTTGCGAAATTACAAGCTGGTGGCGCGAAGTATGATTTAATTCAGCCATCTGATTACATGGTTAAAACAATGGCAAAAATGGGCTTGTTAGCCCCGTTAGATAAAAAGAATATCCCAAATATCGAAAATATGATTTCTAATTTCAAAACACCTGCGTTTGATCCAGAGAATAAATATTCTTTAGTATATACTTGGGGTGTAACAGGGATTGCATACAATAAAAAGTATGTGAAAGAAGCTCCTACAAGCTGGGCTGATCTATGGAATGAGAAATATAAAGGGCATGTAACTTTATTAAATGATTCTCGTGAAGTGTTAGGAATGGGTCTTAAAAAGCATGGATTCTCAAACAGCACGAAAGATGATGCACAGTTAAAGACAGCAGCAGATGATTTAAAGAAGCTACTTCCAAACTTATTAGCATTTGATACAGATAATATTAAACAAAAATTCATTACAGAAGATGCTTGGATCGGAACAGTTTGGTCTGGAGATGCAGCATTTATCGCAAAAGATAATAAAGATGTAGAGTACGTTGTACCAAAAGAAGGCGGCACAATTTGGGCTGATACGTTAGCAATTCCAAAAGGTGCGAAAAACAAAGAGCTTGCAGAGAAGTTTATGAACTACTTATTAGATGAAAAAGTAAGTGTGAAAAACTACGAGTCAATTGGATACAGTAATCCTAATGAAAAAGCTCATCCTCTACATAGTAAAGAATATCGTGACAACCATATGATTTTCTTAACGAAAGAGGAATTAGATCGTACAGAATGGCTTGTTGATGTAGACGATAAGCTAAAAGACTATGATCGTTACTGGACAGAGTTAAAAACAAAAGGTAAATAAGTAAGGAAATGCGGTTTCTAAAATAGAAATCGCATTTTTTCATAGTAGGAGGAAATCGCTTGAAAAAGAAGTTGCATCAATATGAGGTAGTTTGTATCGTTTTATTACTTGCTGTATTTGGCATTGTTGCTTGGCGCGTACAAGCTGGTGGCGTTACAGTGATGGATACATATGTCCGAGCATTAGTAAAAGGATTACAAACAGAAGATTCGCTTACATTTTTCTCATACTATACAAAATTAGGATCTGCCATTGGAATCGTAACTACGCTCGTTATAAGTTTACTTGTTTTTTGGAGAAAACGTTATTATGCTGCGATGATCGTGTATCCAGTTGGTATTTTAATAACGCATCTTGTGAATAAAGGGATAAAAGAAATTGTGAAAAGAGAACGTCCGTCGTTAAATGAAGCATTGGATGCACTTGGATATAGTTTCCCTAGTGGGCATGCAATGTTATCTATTATGACATTCGGGTTTCTGGCTTATATCATTGCGGCAAATCTGAAGAGTGTAACAGGGAAATATGTTATAACAATCTTGATGGGAATAGTCATTGTATCGATTGGGTTAAGCAGAGTTATTTTAAATGTACATTATCCAACTGATATTTTAGCTGGTTATTGCGTAGGTGGTATTTTGTTAATTATAGCGATTTACTGTCATCGTTTACTTACCGAGAGATTGAGGCTTAATAAAGAGAGATAAAGTGAAACTTTAATCAGTGGGGGTTTTCTTCATCACCCGCCTAAATTCGTTGCTTTCGCTGAATTTTGAGGTGGGGGTCTTACTGCCCATTAAAGCGGGATAAAAAACGTCTAGAAAAACTATCATTATAGTGTTTCTAGACGTTTTTTGTTTGTACGAAGATGTGATACAGTATAAATGACAATTGAATTATTTAAAGTAGGTGAAAATGTGTGAAGACAAATGTACATAAAGTAGATAAGTGGGGGAAGTTAGGAGCTTTTTTGTATCAGTTTCGTTATACAGTAATTGTAGCATTACTATTGCTTGCGATCGCACTTGGTATTTTTGCTCCAAAGCTACCAGGAGTATTAGGTGGTGACGGTTTCCAAACAGAAGGGGACTATCAAAAAACGAAAGAAATTTTAGATAAAGATTTTAAGCGGTCTCAAGATACACTTTTACTCGTTTTTGAAAAAAATAAAGGTGTTTCACATGAAGAATTTCAAAAGCAAGTAGAGGGAATTGTAAAAAATGTACAAGAGAAAGAGACTTATGAATCTTTCCATCACCCAGTGCAAAATAAAGAAATGTTACAAGATGATATCGGCTATGCGACAATTTTATTTTCCGGGAAAACAAATAAGGAACGAATGGAAAAGACATTACAATTTGCTGATAAAATCGAAAAGGAAAGTAATGCAGCGTTAAAAGTGACGCCTACAGGATTTCCAAAAATTAATAAAGAGATTAATGAAAGAACGCAAAATGATTTAAAAGTAGCAGAAATGATTGGGTTACCGATTGCATTTCTCGTATTACTATTTTCATTTGGTAGCCTTTTGGCATCTATTTTACCAATTGTAAATGGGGCACTTAGTGTTATTAGTACGATGGGCATATTATACTTTATAGGTGTCGATAAGGAACTATCTATCTTTGTGTTAAATGTTGCACCGATGATTGGACTTGCGCTATCTATTGATTTTGCGCTATTATTTGTAAATCGTTTTCGAGAGGAAGTTGCAAAGCGAACGGTAAAAGAAGCGATAGCAATTACATATCAGACAGCAGGGCGTGCAATCGTATTTTCAGGATTATGTGTATTTGTTGGATTATCCGGTTTGTTTTTCTTTAAGATCGATTATATTCAGTCTGTCGCAATTAGCGGAATGATTGTTGTGATTATGAGTATTTTATTTTCACTCACACTTCTTCCGGCGCTATTATCATTAATTGGGAAACGAATATTAAAAAAGAATCAAGTAGCACATACACCGGCAAAGGCGTGGCGTAAATTTGCACAATTTGTAATGAAACATCCAATTGCGATGATTATTGTCGTTACAACATTTATTGTTATTTGCTTATTACCATTACGTACAGCTAATTTGCAGTTCCCTGACGTGGAAGCTCTACCGAAACAAAGTGATACAAGAATTGCATATGAGAAGTATGAAGAAGCATTTAATAAAACGGCAAAAACACATGCTGATGTTACGTTAGTGGTAGAGACGAAAAAAGATATGAAAGAAAAAGAAAGTTTACAAAAGGTTGAAGAAGTCGTTCAAAAGTTAAAAGACGATAAGAAAGTGCATGAAGTAAGAAGTTTATATGACGGGTTAACAGGTATGAAAGCAGATCAAGTTGCTGTAATATTAGCGTCGCCAGAAGCAGCGAAACTAGCTCCTGTATTTGAAGCATATACGAAAGGGAATAAGACGACGATAGAAGTTTTTCTAAAAACGAAACCACGTACTGAAACTGCTAAACAATGGGTTCGTGATTTTAAACAAAATTATAAAGAAACAGATGTTACGTATTATTTAGGCGGGATGACGACGTTCCAACAAGAGTTAGAAGACGAAATTAAAGATAAAGTTGCAATTGGTATGTCCGTTATATTTGGATCGACCTTTGTTATATTATTATTCGCATTCAGATCTATACTCATTCCAATTAAGGCAATTATTATGAATATACTTAGTTTAAGCGCAACAATTGGAATTGTTGTTTGGTTATTTGAAGGTGGGCATTTTGGTTTAGAAGCGAGTCCTGTTCTATTTGTCTTACCAATCTTCATTTTTGGTCTCGTATTTGGGCTTAGCATGGATTATGAAGTCTTTCTTATTTCACGTATTCATGAACTATATGAAGAAACAGGAGATAACGATCAAGCTACGTTAGAAGGACTTGTGTCAACAAGTAGGATCATTACATCAGCAGCGTTAATTATGATTGTTGTAACTGGTGCGTTTGCCTTTACTGATATTTTACCAGTACGGCAAATGGGGCTTGGCGTTGCATTAGCGATATTCCTTGATGCAACAATTATTCGTCTTATGCTCGTACCAAGTTTAATGAAATTGTTTGGAGACTGGAACTGGTGGTTACCATTTCGAAAGAAAAGAGAAAAATCATCGTAAAAAATACTCATCTATAAGATGAGTATTTTTTTATGAATAGCAAGACCTACATTTTGCAAATAGTATGTGATAAGAAGATTACATATAAGTAGGTGAAGGCAATGTTTCGTTATTTTAAGTTTAAGCTAAATGATACAGTACAGTTTGCAGAAAACGATGGGCATATGTATCGCATTGTCGGTTATCGGTTAGAAAAAGGATTTTATCCAAAAGATGAATGGACTCATATTATTTATGAATTGCTGAGAGATTTTGATGGATATACGATGGATGCGGAAGAGGAGGAACTTGTAAAGGTTATTCAAGTAGAGGATGAGTATTACAAAATACAAGAGGTATCGGGCTATCGTTATCCAGTAAAAATGAAGCAAAAACAACATGTGATGAAAGTAGAAAAGATGGATGATTTATTAGATACGTATAATGATTATAAAAGACTGGCGGATTTCTTTAAAGATTTATCGTATGAGCAAAAAGCGGAAGAAGTATTGCAAGAAATGAAAAGGCGTAGAGCGTGAGGGGCAGTCTACTATAAGACTGCCCTCTATTTTTGACGGTGCATCAAAGTGTATTTTCCGTTACAATGAGAGAATCAATAGAAATAAGGTGATACAGTATGGAAACGAAGAAAAAGGGCGAATGGTGCGAAATTACTGTTCCAGCGAAATGGAATGGTATAAGTATTGATTCGTTATTAAAAATAGAATGGGAAATACCGAAAAAGTTGTTACATCAGCTTCGTATGGAAAAAGGTGTTACCGTTAACGGAGAACAAAGAAGATGGAATGAGCTTTTAAAAGAAGGCGATAAGTTGCAAGTGCATATGTTTGTGGAGGAAGAATACGATGTAGAGCCTGAATATGGTGAATTACATGTAGTATATGAAGACGATCACGTACTCATCGTAAATAAGCCTGAGAAGATGGATACACATCCTGCTGAAAAAGGTGGAACGGGAACACTTGCAAACCTTGTTGCCTTTTATTTTCAAATGCAAGGTTTAGAGACGAAGGTTCGTCATATTCATCGGTTAGATAAAGATACGACAGGCGGTGTCGTGTTTGCTAAACATAGAATTGCTGGTGCAATTATGGATCGTTTATTAATGGAACGAAAAATTAAAAGAACATATGCGGCGCTTGTGGAAGGGAAAGTAAAAGATAAGCAAGGAACCATTGACGCAGCGATTGGAAGAGATCGTCATCATGCGACGAGACGACGTGTTTCTCCAAAAGGAGATCAAGCAATCACATATTATAAAGTAGAGAAATATTTTAAAAAACAAAATGTTACGCTCGTAACGTTACAATTAGAAACTGGTAGAACTCATCAAATTCGTGTTCATATGAGCTATCATGGTAATCCATTAGTTGGAGATGTATTATATGGTGGACAAACGAAACATATGACAGGGCAAGCATTACATGCGATGAAGATTCATTTCTTACATCCAATTACGAAAGAAGAGATCGAAGTGGATGTACCATTTCCTGTGAAATTAAATAATACAATGAAAGAATTTCAAAGAATGAATGCGTAAAGTGTAAGTATAAGTTTGAGAAAAGTAGATTTTTGCAGGAATTTCTCTAAAAGAAGCGAAGCCGTTAAGAGAAAAGAGAGGTGAGAATCACTTGATCAAATATAAATATATATTAGGAATATTTTTCGCTTGTCTTTTAGTTACTCTATGCCTCTATCCATATTTACCGGATTTTATGGCAATACATTGGAATGAAAATGGTGAGCCAAACGAGTTTATGAGTAAACAAGTTGTTATAGCATTTATTCCTTGTCTTATTATTTTTTTACATGGCTTCGTGTATATTATTTCACATAATATATATAAATTTAATGAAGGTGAGCATGTCATTATAAGTGGATTTCTAAAGACGATTACTTTATTTATGGTGTTTATCCATATGCTCATTCTCTTTATTAATTTTGGAAGTAGGATAGCTTTTCAGACAGGACTAACGATTGGAATTAGTATGTTTCTTTTTATGCTTAGTAAAGGCTTTAAAACAGTTAAGAGTACGGAAAAAGACCCAATTAAATTACAAAAAATTCGTTTAGTGAGTAGGCGGATTTTTCAAGTGATGGCATGTAGTATATTGTTTTCATTGTTTTTGAACTTGAAATGGGGATTTTATGTGTTACTTAGTGTAATAAGCTGTGGCTCTATTTTGTTTATGTTCTACATAATGTATTCATACATAATAGAAAGTTATGAAACGTAAAAAAGAGTCTTCTCATTATGAGAAGACTCTTTTAATCTATTTACTTCGTGATAAATTGTTGTGTCCAGTAGTTGCCGCTTTCTACATAGCCAACACCGATGTGAGTGAAGCTGTTATTTAAGATGTTTGCACGGTGTCCAGCACTGTTCATCCAAGCTTGTACTACTTCTTCAGGTGTACGTTGACCTTGAGCGATGTTTTCACCTGCAGATTTATAAGAAATACCAAATTTCTTCATCATGTCAAACGGAGACCCGTATGTAGGGCTATTATGATCAAAGTAGTTGTTTTTTTGCATATCTTCAGACTTGATACGTGCTACTTTGCTTAATTCAGTATCGATTTGTAATGCTGGTAAGCCTTGTTTTGTACGCTCAGCGTTTGTTAATTCAACAACACGTTGTTCGAATTGGCTTAAAGATTTTGCTTCTTCAGCAGGCTTTTGCTCAGCAGGTTTTTGTTCAGCAGGTTTTTGAGTATTGTTGTTTTCAGCTGGTTTTTGAGCTTCTGGTTTTTGCTCAGCAGGCTTTTGCTCAACAGGTTTTTGTTCAGTAGGCTTTGGAGCTACTGGTTTAGCTGTTGGTTGTTCAGTTACAACATTTCCATTAGGTTGTTGACCAGGAATATAGCAGTTTGGTTGGAAGTTTCCTTGTTGCCATTGTGCGAATGACTCAACTCCCATAGATTGTAAGAATGCTTGTAATTCTTGTTGGCTCATTTGCTTCATCATCACTTTAGAATGCTGAATATTTTGAACATTTATGTTAGATGGTTGTACTGTTGCAGCTTGTGCATCTAAAGAAGATACTCCTAAAGTAAGTGCTGTTGCAGCAGCTACAGATAATAGAACACGTTTTTTCATAATGTTTGCCCCCATATTGTCTATGTTTTTATTTGTTTTTTGCCAGCCGTCTAACTGACAAATTCATCGTAGCATAGATTTTGTGAGAAAAAAGATGGAAAAAAATTCATAGACTTAAAATTTACCTAATTTATCCTAAGAGGGGAAATGGGGAAAAATAAGAGAAACATAGAGTATAAAAGGAATTTTCAGCATTTTTATACTTAGTTTTAAGAGGGGGTTTTTGGAAAAATGTACCTATATTAAAAATGAAGAATCCCATTGTATCAATGGTTTGAGCATTTTTTCGAGGAATATACTGGATTGATTTTTACAAAACTGTAATGTTTCTGTTGTTCTTTTTTATAATAAAGTAACATATTTTTAATGTTGTAGCAGACAAAAAAGCGGCTATCTCTTTACGTAGACGAAGGAGATAGCCGTTTTCTTATTATTACGTATGTTACGAGTTATTACGAGTTGGTTTCAATTGCTTCTAATAATAAATCTACAATGTGAATTCCTCTCATTTTATGAGAAAGACCTTCTCGCTCAATGCCTAATTTCATTTGTAATAAGCAACCTGGATTTGCAGTAACAATGGTTGCTGCTTCTGTTTCATGCACGCGATCCATTTTATAATCTAGAAATTCCATGGATAACTCTGAATGAACAATATTGTAAATACCAGCAGAACCACAGCAGCGATCCGCATCTTTCATTTCACGGTATGTTGCGCCTTGAATTGCTTCTAGTAACATACGAGGTTCTGAAGATGTTCGCATAACATTGCGTAAATGACAAGAGTCTTGATACGTAATAATTTGCGGATTGAGTCGTAAGTCGTTCCGTTTATGGAAATCTAGTTCTACTAGAATAGCAGTAATATCTTTAATTTTAGAAACAAACTGCTTCGCACGTTCAGCCCACTGTGGATCGTCTTTTAAAAGGTAATCGTAGTCTACGAGGTAAGCTCCGCAACCACCAGCATTCGTAATGATATAGTCGATGTTTAAATCTTCGAAGGCTTTTATATTACGTTTCGCTAATTCTTTTGCTCCACTTTTCTCACCAGCATGTCCATGTAATGCCCCGCAGCAACTTTGTGTTTTCGGAATAACGATATCACAACCAGCTAACTGAAGTAGTTTCATCGTTGCGTTATTTGTTTCTAAAAACATCGTATCCATTAAACAACCTGTGAAGAATGCAACTTGTTTCTTCTTTGTACTTTCAGCAGGTAAAAATGCAGGACGATCTTTCATTGCTTTCATTTTTGGGACTTTTGGCAAAACGAGATCCATCGTTGCAAGTGTTTCAGGGAATAACTTCATAATTCCTGTTTTATGTGTTAGCGTTTGTAAACCGGAACGTTGGTAAAATCCGATTAACCCTGTTAATGTTCGCATTCGATTTTGATGCGGGAATAGTCCTTCAAAAACGACTTTACGAACAGCTTTCACTGGCACTGAGAACTTTTTGTTTTGATTTATAATATCACGAGCTTCTTCTAATAAATGTCCATAATTTACACCAGATGGACAAACAGGTTCACAAGCACGGCAGCCGAGGCAAACGTTTAATGTGTTTTCAACATCTTCATCTGGCTCAATTAAACCGTCAACGACCGCTTTCATTAATGCGATACGTCCACGTGGTGAATGTGATTCTTTATATCCAGATTGAATATAAGTAGGACAAGTTGGTAAGCAGAAACCACATCGCATACAGTTTAGTAGTTCATCTTCACTTAATCGTTCTTTAAATTCCTTTTGAATGTTTTCTTTATTTAATGTTGTCATCGCTCAACCACCACTCTTTTACGAGTGTCCTTCGCGAACATCTTTCCTGGATTCATAATGTTATTTGGATCGAAGGCTTGTTTAATCCCTTGCATAGCAGCAATACCTTCTTTACCTAATTTCATTTCTAAATACGGAGCTTTCATCGCACCAACACCATGTTCACCAGTAATCGTGCCGCCAAGTTCAATTGCTTTTGCAAATATTTCAGCAAATGCTTGTTCAGCCCGGTGCATTTCTTCTTCATTACGAGCATCTGTCATACAAGTAGGGTGTAAGTTACCATCACCAGCATGTCCAAATGTACAAATAGGAATATTATATTTTTTTGCAATGGCATTAATCGCTTCAACCATTGGAGCGATTTGTGAACGTGGTACCGTTGCATCTTCTAGTATTGTAGTAGGCTTTAATCTTGCAAGTGCTGATAGTGCACTACGGCGAGCTGTTCGAAGTGCATCTGCTTCTGCTTCATCTTTTGCAACGCGAACATCAACTGCATTCATAGAACGACAAACGTTAGCCATTTTTTCAATATCTCGATTGACAACTTCAGGCGGACCATCTTGCTCAATTAATAAAATTGCTTTTACGTCAGTTGGTAAACCGATTTGAGCAAACTCTTCTACTACTTCAATTGTCGGTTGGTCTAAAAACTCAAGTGTCGCTGGAATGATTTTATTTGCAATAATAGAAGAAACAGCACGAGCAGCTTCATTAATATCTTCATAGAGCGCAAGCATCGTTTTCTTCGTTTCAGGCATAGGAACAAGTTTTAAAATTGCTTCTGTTACGACGCCAAGTGTTCCTTCAGAACCGATAAATAACCGAGTTAAATCGTAACCAGCTACATCTTTTGCTAATTTACCACCAGTGCGAATAATATCGCCATTCGGTAAGACAAGTTCAAGACCCATCACATAATCACGTGTTACGCCATATTTTAATCCGCGTAAGCCACCTGAGTTTTCATTAATGTTACCGCCAATTGTAGAAATTTTCATCGAGCTTGGATCTGGTGGATAAAATAAACCTTTTTCTTCTACCGCTTTAATAATATCAAGCGTAATCACACCAGCTTGTACTGTGATTGTTAAATTCTCTTCATCAATTTCTAAAATGTTATTCATATGACGGAAGATAAGGACGATACCGCCTTCAAGTGGACATGTTCCTGCGCAAAGGTTTGTTCCAGAGCCACGAACATATACAGGAATGTTGTGAGTGTTACATACTTTTAACACTTCTGCTACTTCATTTGTATTACGAGGAGCAATGACTGCATCAGGCATTGCTTGGAAGTTTGGAGTGGCATCATAACTATACGTTAAACGCCCCATATTGGATGTATCTACATTATCTTCGCCAACAATGGATACGAATGAATGAATAATTTGCTTTTCTAACATTGGAAATCCCCCTCAAACTGTTAACGTATTTAGTCATTATAAAAACGTTGTCACAGTGCTTTCATTATAATGATAAAAAAGTTGGGGAATTCTTTCCATGTATAATCATCTAAAGATTACTCTATTTTATCGTTCTTTTTTGTATGATTATCTAATAAGAGGAGCGAGAAGTATAAAATATGTAAGTCTTTGAATTGTTTCGGATCAAGTCCTGTATGCTCCTCAACCTTTTTAAGTCTGTAATGCAATGTGTTAATGTGTATATGTAATTGTTCAGCTGTTTGTTTATAGGATTGGTTATAATCGATAAATAAGCGTAAAGTGTGCATAAGCTCAGGAGATGATAGTAAGTTTTCGATCGTGCGCCTTAGAAACTGTTCCCGCGTTTCTGCAGAAATATCTTGTAAGCACATTTCTAAACGTAAATCTTCATTAAATACAATTTGTTTCGTTTCAAGTGATACGGAAAGAGCTTGCAATGCTTGTTCGTACGATAAGTTCATATTGCTTGGCGTAACGGATTGCCCAATCCCGATATATAAAGGAATAGAAAACGAATTTTCACAGTCTTGTTTTAATCGTGTTAAAAATTGATACGTTTGTTCTTTGGAAATCGTGGCTGTAAATAAAATGAATCGATCATTTCCCCAGCGAACAAATAGATGCTCCTTTGTTAATAGATTGCGTACGTGTTGCCAAATTTTACGCTGAAGCATCGTGTCATTTTGATCGATAGAGAACAAAATAAGTTGTTTCTTCTTATATAAATCAATACCAAGTGTTTTTGCGCGATCGAGAAAGCTTGGAGACCAGTCTGTATTTTGAAGCCAATCAAAGACAAATGCTTCATAAGAACGGTGTTCAAGTTCTAGTTGTTCTAAAAAGTAGTTTTCATGAATGAGTAGTTCGGTCATTTTACGTAATATTTCTCCGTATTGTGAAATATTTTCAGGTTCGCCTGTAATTCCAATGACACCAATTACTTCGTCATGGAATAGTAAGGGGAGGTTCATACCCGCCTTTACACCTTGCAAACGTCGTTCATCTTCTTTTGTAATAATGACAGTTTTCTTTTGTTTTGCACATCGGAGTGCGCCTTCATGAAACTGACCGATTCTTTCTACATCTGTACTTGCGATAATAACGCCTTCTATATTAATGATAATAATATTTTCTTTAATTAGTCTGCGTACTTCTCGTACAATTTTATTCGCTAAATCAGGAAAAAGCATAATTTGCACACCTCAAATTCTATTTGTTGTACATTATATATGTAAATGAAGTAAGAAAGGAAAATTTCACACTTTCCACACATTTATTTGTTATTTTACAATTATAACGAAATCATCCGAAGATGGAGGGAACCTTTTGAGAAAGTATGTTTTTCTTCTCTGTTTTTTATTTCTATTAGTAGGGTGTCAAGGAAGTACATATACACCGATTGCTAAAGATAAAAGTGTTATGATAACAACGAATATAAAAGAAGGTAGTATCAGTTTTGTTGATAAACAAACTAAAAAGTTAATTACGACATGGGAACTTAATGAACCAATTGCAGGAGTTGCACTACTTCCAAACGGCGAGGATATACTTGTATATGGCAAGCAGTTAGAGTACATGTATGTATATTCACTAGCAGAGGGACGGCAAGTGGACAAGTATAAAACTGGAAAAGGCATTGTAAATGTGATTGTATCCGAAGATAAAAAGCAATTATTTGCTGCCGATCAAACTGCCCAAAAGGTAAGGTTCTTTACGATAAAAGGGAAAGAGACAGGGAGTGTATCAACAGGAAAAGGACCGATAACGATGGTAGAGTACCATAACCAGTTATCTGTATTAAACTTTTATGATACGAAGCTAACGACAATTGATACAAAGAAAAAAGAAGTGATACAATCCTTTATGATTCCCCCAGCATCAACAGGAGCGACAATTAGCCCAGATGGGAAAGAAATATGGATTGGCGGACATGGTGATGGAAATCAAGTCAATGAAAAAGTATTAGTATATTCATTGCAGAGCGGAGAAATGGTACGTTCTTTACATGCTCCGTTTATGCCTGTGAATATAACGAAGGATAATAAGTATGTATATGCATTAAGTCACGGTTCGAATACGCTTAGACAGTTTGATGTTAGCACGTATAAAGAGGTAGCTTCTGTAGAAGTAGGGTCGAACCCATTTGCATTTTTGAAGAGCGGAGCAGAAGGATACGTAGCAAGCTATGATAGTGATGAAGTGTGTGTCATGGATATGAAGAATTTGAAAATCAAACAAACAATTAAAGTCGGAAAAGGGCCGTTTCAACTCATAGAGAGGGAAGGGAAGGACAATGAGTAAATATAGGGTGCTAGTTGTAGATGATGAAAGTGATATGAGGCAGCTCGTTGGAATGTACTTAGATAATTTCGGATACGAGTGGGGAGAAGCTGAAGATGGAAAAGAGGCGCTAAAAAAATTAGAGACGGATCATTATGATTTCGTTGTATTAGATATTATGATGCCAGAGATGGATGGACTTTCAGTTTGTAAAGAAATTAGAAAAACATCAGATGTGCCAATTATATTTTTAACAGCAAAAGGTGAAGAGTGGAATAGGGTGAACGGATTACGTATGGGAGCAGATGATTATATTGTAAAGCCATTTAGTCCTGGAGAACTAATTGCTCGTATGGAAGCTGTGTTAAGACGTTATACAAAGCAAGAGCAACAAGAGGAGATTCAGTTTGGACCAATCCTTATTAATGAAAAAAGTAGGAAGATTGAGGCTGATGGTGAGCCGATTTCTCTTACTGTAAAAGAGTTTGATTTACTCTATTTTCTTTGCCAACATACAGGGCAAGTATTTAGCCGGGAACAATTGTTGGAAAAGGTATGGGGATATGATTATGCCGGAAGTACAAGAACAGTGGATACGCACGTGAAAACGATGCGTTTGAAGCTTGGAGAAAGTGGGAATTACATTCAAACTGTTTGGGGTGTAGGCTATAAATTTGAGGTGTAACGTATGTTTACGATGGTACAGAAGCTTTGGCTGACAGTAGTATGTGCAGTATTTGTAACAGTTTCCTTTCTTTATTTTGTATCTTTATATTCGTATGAAAAACTATACGTTGATAATTTAAAAGATTCATTAGTCATGGAAGGGAAGGGTCTTGCTGCGCAATATGATAAGAGTGAAGGAATAGCAACTTTTGAAGAGAAAGTAAGAGCATTTGATCAAATATCTAGTTCAGACGTTCTTTTCGTATCAAACCCACGTGATTTAAGCGCATGTTTACCTTTTGATGTGCATCATCATTCTCTTATAAGTGAAGGGGACAGGCAAACATTATTAGATGGAAAAACGGTGACAAAGATAGGGTATGAGGAACATTTTGACCGTAATATTATGGGGGTTGTCATCCCTGTTTTAGAAAATAAAAAGTTAGTTGGCATTGTATATTCTTATATTCCTTTAAAAAGTATAAAAGACTTAATATATGATATGGGCCTTATTTTAGCACCGTTAGCACTTGCTATGACTTTACTAACAATATGGATTGGGAGAAAGATTATTATCGCTATTACGAGACCGCTTTCGCAAATGGAACGAGTGGCCAATCATTTAGCTACGGGAGATTTCTCAGAACGGATTACAATTTCTTCCGAAGATGAAATTGGACGGTTAGGAAAAGCATTTAATAAAATGGCAAATTCTTTAGAGACAGAAGACGTAAAGCGTAAGGAATTTTTAGCTAACGTTTCGCATGAACTTAGAACACCACTTAGTTATATAAAAGGATATAGCGAGGCGATTTTAGATGGTGTAGCGAAGGGACCGCAGCAGGAAAAAGTAACACAGCTCATTCATAAAGAAGCGGGGCGTATGCAGCGTCTCGTTCATGATTTATTAGATTTAGCACAATTAGAAGGTGAACATTTTCCGTTAAAGAAACAACCTATCGTTTTTTCACAACTCATTGAAGATGTGTTAGACACGTATGAGATTAAGTTTATAGAAAAGAAAATTCGTATTTCAACAAATTTAAATCCAGAAATCATTGTAATGATTGATGAGGATCGTATGCAACAAGTGCTTCATAACGTGTTAGATAATGCGATACGGTATACAAATCCAAACGGGGATATTATGATAACGCTCAGGCAGATAGATGATTACTGTGAATTGAACATAAAAGATACAGGAATCGGTATTGAAACAGAGCATTTAGAAAACCTTGGCGAACGTTTTTACCGCGTTGATAAAGCGAGAAGTCGTCAACATGGTGGAACAGGTTTAGGCCTTGCTATTGTAAGACAGATTGTTCATATACATGATGGACAGTGGCGAATTGAAAGTGAAAAAGGGAATGGAACGACGGTTAGCATTAAATTAAAAATACAAGTTGAAGAAAGCATGTTCTAACGTGAAGGACATGCTTTTCTTCATGAATACATATAAATTAATATCAAATAAATATTAAAAATTTGACGATTTTATGAACAAAACATTTGTACTTCTTACCAATTCGTTCTAAAATAGTTATGATGCAAAGTTCTTATAAATCGTTTCAATTGTTGTTTGGAAGATACTGAGGTGATTTAACTGGAGTACAAATCTATTAAACCGAAAAAAATTTACGAAGAAGTATCTGAAGCTATTTTAACAATGATTAAAAATGGTACGTTAAAACCTGGTGACAAACTACTTCCTGTACATCAATTAGCTGAGCAGTTTCAAGTTGGTAGATCTGCTGTTCGTGAAGCGTTAAGTGCGCTAAGAGCAATGGGCCTAATTGAGATGAAACAAGGAGAAGGTACATATGTGAAGAATTTCGATTCTTCTTCATTAACAAAATCATTAAACAATAAATTATTAATGAAGAAAGAAGATATTTTGAACTTATTAGAAGTACGAAAGGTGCTTGAAGTGGGGGCAGTTCGAGCAGCTGCGGCAAAACGTACGGAAGATAATTTGCAAAATATGAAGCATTGGTTAGATGAAATGGCAAAGAGCATTGGAGATGAAAAGGCTGGTGAAAAAGCAGATTTTCAGTTCCATATGGGAATTGCGGAGTCTTCGCATAACAACATTTTGCTTGAACTCATGAATCACGTTTCAGAGATGATTGCTGAAACGATTGGTGAATCGAGACGCATTATTTTATATGGTGAACAAACAACATCAGAACGACTTATAGAAGAGCATCAAGTTATATATGATGCAGTGTTAAAGCAAGATGTAGAATTAGCGCAGCAAGCAATGCTAGATCATTTAACAAATGTAGAACATATTGTCACAGGTAAAAACGATATAAATTCGTAATTTAATCTTTTAAAAATCAAATTTTTTGATAAAATAGAGAGAGATTAAGTAAGCGTTTTCTTTAGAAGAGGGAGAGGATAGGCCATGGTTGAGCCTACTTCTTCTTTTCTTAGTCATCTGATGACCATATGTTTGTTAGTGGAGTTGTAAAAAGGGGGAGTAATAGTTATGAAAGTTACTTTATTTGTTACTTGTTTAGTCGATATGTTTGAAACAAACGTCGGCAAAGCAACAGTTGAAGTGTTGGAGCGTTTAGGTTGTGAAATTGAATTTCCAGAAGCACAAGTTTGTTGTGGGCAACCTGCTTATAATAGTGGCCATGTAGAAGCAGCAAAAGAAGCGATGAAACATATGATTGAAACTTTCGAAGATGCAGAATATATCGTTACACCATCTGGTTCTTGTGCGACAATGTTTCATGAGTATCCGCATGTTTTTAAAGATGATCCGAAGTGGGCTAAACGTGCACAAAAGGTTGCTGATAAAACATATGAATTGACACAATTTATTGTAGATGTTTTAAAAGTTACAGATGTTGGTGCAAGCTTACCAGGTATCGCTACTATTCATAAATCTTGTCATATGACACGCCTGCTTGGAGTAAAAGAGGCGCCAGGAATTTTATTATCAAACGTCAAAGGATTAACTGTGAGAGAACTGCCAAACGAGCAAAATTGTTGTGGGTTTGGGGGAACGTTTTCAGTGAAGATGACTCCAATTTCTGAGCAAATGGTAGATGAAAAGGTAGATAGTGCAATGGAAACAGGTGCTGATTATTTAATCGGTGCAGATTGTGGGTGTTTGTTAAACATTGGCGGACGTATTGAGCGTTTAGGAAAAGAAATAAAAGTAATGCATATTGCTGAGGTACTGAATAGTCGCTCATGAAGGGGGAACATAAGCTATGTCTATGAAAATCAGTGAGAAAAAATTTAATGATCGCGTTGGTGATGGAATTCAAGATTCGTTTATGCGCGGAGCAGTATCTTCTGCACAAACGCGCTTATATACGAATCGTTTAAAAGCAGCGGACGAATTAGGAAATTGGGAAGAGTGGCGTGAACTAGGTGAACAAATTCGCCAACATACGTTAGAAAATCTTGATTATTACTTAATGCAGTTAAGTGAAAATGTATCAAAAAGAGGCGGACATGTGTACTTTGCGAAAACGAAAGAGGAAGCAGCAAAGTATATTCAAGACGTTGCAAAAAAGAAACAAGCGAAGAAAGTTGTAAAATCAAAATCAATGGTAACTGAAGAAATTAGTATGAATCATGCCCTTGAAGAGATTGGCTGTGAAGTGTTAGAAAGTGACTTAGGAGAGTATATCTTGCAAGTAGATAACGATCCACCTTCACATATTATTGCGCCTGCACTTCATAAAAATAGAGCTCAAATTCGTGATGTATTTAAAGAAAAACTTGGCTATGAAAATTCTGATGATCCATACGAAATGACAAAGTTTGTTCGTAAACAACTTCGTGAGAAATTTATGGATGCAGAAATTGGTGTGACAGGTTGTAACTTCGCTGTTGCAAATACGGGATCTCTTTGTTTAGTAACGAACGAAGGTAATGCCGATCTTGTTATGTCGATTCCCAAAACTCAAATTGCAGTAATGGGTATGGAACGTATGGTTCCGACAATGGAAGAATTAGATGTTTTAGTTGGTTTACTATGTCGTAGTGCAGTAGGGCAAAAATTAACAAGTTATGTAACTGTAGCGGGACCAATTCAAGAAGAGGAAGTAGATGGACCTGAAGAATTCCACTTAGTTGTTGTTGATAATGGCCGATCTCAAATTCTTGGATCGGAATTCCGATCAGTATTGCAATGTATTCGTTGTGCTGCTTGTGTTAACGTATGTCCTGTATATCGTCACGTTGGTGGACATTCATATGGCTCTATATATTCAGGACCAATCGGTGCAGTATTAACTCCACTTTTAGGCGGATATGACGATTACAAAGAGCTTCCTTATGCATCTAGTTTATGCGGAGCATGTACAGAAGCTTGTCCAGTAAAAATACCATTGCATGATTTATTATTAAAACATCGTCAAGTAATTGTTGAGCAAGAAGGACGTGCTCCACTTGCAGAAAAATTAGCAATGAAAATGTTTAGTATGGGTGCTTCTTCAGCTGCTTTATATAAAATGGGATCAAAAATGGCACCAGCAGCAATGAGTCCATTTACATCTGGTAACCGTGTATCAAAAGGTGTTGGGCCACTTAAAAACTGGACAGATATTCGTGAATTCCCGGCTCCAAGTAAAGAACGATTCCGTGATTGGTATAAAGATCATAAGAAAGGCGGGGACAAATAATGACAGGATTAATTCAAAACCGTGAGTCCTTTCTAGATAATATTGCAAAAGAACTTGGACGTGAGAGGAAAACGGAAGGCGTAAAGCGTCCAGCGTGGAAAAGTAATGTGAATGTAGAAACGCTAAAAGATTATTCACAAGAAGAATTGTTAGAAGTATTTAAAAATCAATGTACAAACATTCATACAACTGTAGTGGAAACGACAAACGACCGTTTACGTGAAGATATTCAAAAAGTAATCGTGGAAAACGGCGGGGGACCTATTATGTTATCGGCAGATGAACGTTTTGATTCTTATGGATTGACTTCGTTATTTAAAGAAGAGCTTCCAAAGCAAAATGTTGAAGTGAATGTATGGGATCCTGAGAAAAAAGAAGAGAATATGCGTATCGCAGAAAGAGCGAATATTGGAATCGCATTTAGTGATTATACTTTAGCTGAATCTGGTACGATTGTTGTACAAAGTCATAAAGGTCAAGGGCGTTCTTTACACTTTTTACCGACTGTATACTTTGCTATTATTCCACGTGAAACACTTGTACCTCGTATTACACAAGCAGTTCAGGATATGAACACACGTGTAGAAAGTGGCGAGACAGTGGCATCTTGTATTAACTTTATTACAGGGCCTAGTAACTCGGCAGATATTGAAATGAATCTTGTTGTCGGCGTACATGGACCATTAAAAGCAGTATATTTCATCGTATAAAAGAGGGGAAAGCAGGCCAGAAAATGGCCTGCTTTTTTAATAGAATAGAGATAATATGAAGTAGAAGTTCTCTCCTTTTTTTGCTATGTTCTTCTGGAAAGGAGAGGAAGGGATGTTCACTTATTTATATGCATTGTTAGCGGGGATGGTGTTTGGTTCTTTTTTTATGGTAATTGCGATGAGAGTTCCACTAGGTGAGTCTATCATTACCCCGCGTTCACATTGTCATTATTGTAAGTATGTGCTAAAGCCAAAAGAATTGATCCCAATCATTTCATTTTGTATACAGAGGGGATGTTGTACGAATTGTAAGAGGACGATTTCAATTTTGTACGTAGTATTTGAACTTGTAACCGGAATGATATTTCTACTTACTGTATATATGATTGGGGTGGAACGAGAGCTTATCATCATTTTATCGCTATTTTCATTACTTCTTATTATTTCAGTTACAGATTACATATATATGTTAATCCCGAATCGTATTTTAGCTTGGTTTGCCTGTTTACTCATTTTAGAATGTATTTTTGTACCGTTAGTCACTTGGACAGATAGTATAGTTGGTAGTGGTGTTATATTCATTTTGTTATATTGCATGCAAAAGATATATCCAGAAGGGCTGGGTGGAGGGGATATAAAATTACTTTCGCTACTTGGATTTATAGTGGGACTGAAAGGGATTTTTATGATTTTATTTTTAGCATCTTGCTTTAGTCTTTGTTTCTTTGGAGCTGCTATAGTATTAAAACGTATGAAAATGAGGAGCCAAATTCCGTTTGGTCCTTTTATTAGCCTTGGGGCAATATGTTACATGCTGGTCGCATATGCAAAATAGAGAGGGGATAGAATGTGAATGTATATATGGATGATCAAAGAAGTTGTCCGTACGGGTATGTACCCGCCACTACAGTAGAATGTGCTTTGCAAATGGTTCGGGATTATGAGGTAAATATTCTTTCCCTTGATTTTAACATGGGTTGGGGAGAAAAAAATGGATTAGATTTTGTAGAGGCTTTTTGTAAAGAGGGTTTATATGTAAATGAAATGCACCTTCATACGAATGATGTCATCGGTATGCACAAGATGAAACAGAGGATTAATAAGGGAAAGGAAGAAGGGGAAATTAATCCTCACTTTGTTGTTAAATATGTTGGGAGCTAAAAACTCCAAAGTAAACTTTGGAGTTTTTAATGTTTCATATGAGCTTGCAACGGAATGATTTCTTCTTGTTGAGCTGCTACTAATTCAGTTTCTTCTTGTTTCACGTCAGGTGCTTTCTTTGTTAAGTAATGGTAAACCATACCGACAAATACAGACCCGCCAATAATGTTACCGATTGTAACTGGAATTAAGTTATGAATAGCACCTGCAAAAGAAATTGTCTCCGGATGCGGTGAAACTAAAGATAAAGCAAACAGTGATAAATTTGCAATGCTATGCTCGTAACCAGATAAGAAGAATGTGAAAACGAGTAGCATCATCATCATAATTTTTGCTGTATCACCTTTCACTTGAGAAGGTAAGAAACACGCAAGACATACAAGCCAGTTACATAAAATTGCTTTAAAGAATAATTGCATTGTAGGTGTATTCATTTTTCCTTCTACTACTTTATTCATGAAATGACCGTGATCAATTGCTTCGAAAATTCCAGTTGCATAAAATAGTAAGGCAAAGAATAATGCTCCAGCTAAATTCCCTGCATAACAAGCGACCCAGTTACGAAGTGTATCAGAAATCGTTGTTTCTTTTCTTAAAGTTGCTACAGTGAAGTACATTGTGTTTCCAGTAAACAATTCAGCGCCGCCATATATAATAAGTACGAGGGCAATTCCGAAAAACATAGAAGCAGCTAAATAAGTAGCTGGTGAATCTGCAATGTGAAAGAAATTACCTAATTTAAAACATAGTACAATAATAAAACCGATATAAATACCCGCAAGTGCGGCACGAATGAAATATTGCATCGGGTTTGTATCTAGCATTTGTTTTTTGCTCTTAGCCAGTTTGACAACATAATCTAATCCTTGTTCTAGCATGAGTAATACGCTCCTTTAATACATCATCTATAAATACTCCTTATATGAATAAAGTACATGGATTCGGTCGTAGTTTCAATAAGTTTGTGCAATATTTCACAAAAAGGACATACATACATTAAGAAAACGTTTACAAAAGATAGTATAATAGAAATTTTTCTGGACACTGAGAAGGAGGAATGAAAAAAGAAAAAGCGCTGTAATTACAGCGCTTTTTCGTCTAAATTCTTTTCTACTTTTACTTCTACTTCTTTCGAGAAGAACCAACCACAAACTGCGATTCCAACTAATACAATCCAGAATGTAAGCTTCCATAGCGTAGATTCTGGGAATGAATGCGGAATTACATTTAATGCAGGGTGTGCTAATGTATAGACTGCTAGTTTCACACCAACCCAACCTACAATCAAGAATGCAGCAGTTTCAAGTCCTGGCTTACGTTTTAAGATTTGTACGAAAGCAGTTGCTGCAAATCGCATAATGATTAATCCGATAAGTCCACCTACAAAGATAACAACGAATTGCCCAGTATCAAGACTACCAATTGTACCTAATCCTGTTTTCGGTAAAGTCATTGCTAATGCAACAGCAGCTAAAATTGAATCAACTGCGAAGGCGATATCAGCAACCTCAACTTTAAATACAGTCCACCAAAAGTTCTCTTGTTTTTTCTTTGCTTCTTTTTCTTCTGATTCTTCATCCGTATTCTTTTTAACATACGTTTTAAATAAGTGATTACCAGCGATAAACATAAGGTAAATAGCACCGATTGCTTGCACTTGCCATACGTCGACTAGGAACGAAATCATAAATAATGATCCGAAACGGAAAACAAATGCCCCCGCTAATCCGTAAAATAGTGCTTTCTTTCGTTTTTCTTCTGGTAAATGTTTTACCATAATTGCAAGAACAAGAGCGTTATCAGCTGCTAAAATTCCCTCTAGTGCAATTAGGATGAGTAATACCCAACCATACTCCAATAATAATGATACATCCATGTACATTCTCCTCTCATTTCAATAAGTACTAAATAAGTGAAGAATTTCCCCACTATTTAGTTTCCCCATACTCCTGCCTATTAATTTTGGAAGAATTTGGTAATGAATACAAAAAAGACCTCTGCCGTTAATAGGCAAAGGTCTTGCTAGACATATGTAATGAAAATGCCAACAAAGCCGGAAGAACTAAGTTCTACGTAATGACGACTTTGTTTCCAAGAAATATTCTTGGACGCTACTCCCCTTTGGAGATATGCTATTGTACTCTCATTATATGGATAATTTATACGGTTGTCAACCTGTTAAAATATCTTCATTCGGATATTTTATTTTTCGGTTCTTTTTACGTGCAAAAGAAAAAGCCAATGTTAAAGGTCCCATTTTCCCGAAAAACATCATAAAGATGATAATAGCTTTTCCGATCATAGTTAAGTGTGGTGTGAAATTCATACTAAGACCGACAGTCCCAAATGCCGAAAATACTTCGAAAGCACTCATCAATAGAGGAACTCGCTCAGTAATACTTAAAATTAAAATAGCAAAAAAGATAAATGAAATGGAAATAATAGTGATGGTCAATGATTTGACAATGAGAGTATCTTTAATAGATTTTTTAAACACTACAATATCATCTTGTTCTTGTAAAAATTTAAATACCCCAAAAAACATGATTAAAAAGGTTGTTAACTTAATTCCACCACCGGTTGAAGCACTACCAGCGCCAATAAACATAAGGAGCATCATTAATAGTAGGGAAGGCTTTGATAATGCAGAAATATCAACTGTATTAAACCCGGCAGTACGCGTTGAAACCGCCTGGAAATAAGCGGCCATTCCTTCTTCAAAGGGGGTAAATCCTCTCATAGAAAGAGAATTGTGGAACTCGAATATGAAAATAAAAATAGTCGCAATAATATTGACGATTAGAGTAGAAGAGAGCATAAGTTTTGAGTGTAATGTAAGGTTTTTAAAATTTTTCTTTCTTTTTATATCTATAATTACTGTAAAACCAATCCCTCCTAAAATAATAAGGGAAGAAATAACGAGATTGACAAGAATGCTATGAGAATGGGACATTAAATTATCGCTCCACACAGAAAAACCAGCATTGTTAAAAGCAGAGATTGAATGAAAAAAGCTATAATAGATCCCTTTAGCAATACCGTATTTTGGTACCCATTCAAAAGAAAGAATCAAAGTAGCGATACATTCGACTGTAAAAGAGAATAAAAATAATGCTTTGGCAAGACGAATGACACCACCAATGTTCGTTTGATTTAACGCTTGTTGCAGTAAAATTCGGTTTTGAAGACCAATTTTTCTGCCGAGCATAATCGCAATTAAAACGGCAAAGCTCATAATGCCAAGCCCGCCCACTTGTATAAGCGTTAAAATGACACATTGGCCAAATAAGGTAAATACTTTCCCCGTATCCACAACACCAAGCCCTGTAACCGTACAAGCAGAAACGGTTGTAAATAAAGCATCGAGCCATGAAATAGATGTTGTTGTAGCAATTGGTAGCTTTAATAAGCATGTACCGATAATGGATAACATAATAAAAGATAAAGTAAGAACACGGGGAGGACTCATGCGAATGTTAATCCGTTTCATGTCACGTATCGTTCCTTTCAGTTTGCTCTTACTAGTATGTGAAAAAACACAATTATGTATGTTAAAAATAGAAAGAGGCAGAGAATATCTGCCTCTAAGCCATATGTTATAGTATTATCCACGTAATTGTTGTTGAGCTAAAGCAACCAGTCGTTTCGTTACTTCACCGCCAACTGAACCGTTAGAACGAGATGCTGTATTAGAACCTAAGCTAACACCGAATTCTTGTGCAATTTCATATTTAAATTGTTCAAGCGCTTGTTCTGCACCTGGAACTAGTAATTTGTTTGTTTT
This sequence comes from Bacillus sp. 3G2, assembly GCF_044324725.1. Classification (NCBI taxonomy): domain Bacteria; kingdom Bacillati; phylum Bacillota; class Bacilli; order Caryophanales; family Bacillaceae; genus Bacillus; species Bacillus sp. 3G2. The sequence continues at coordinate 1,320,445 of NZ_CP172246.1, forward strand.
TACCATGTTGATACACATCCTTATGAGTAGTCCAGTTCAGCTAAGTACTTATCTGAACTGGTAACGTTATTTTATGTGGAAACGAAGTACTCATACGCGGAAGTAATCGGTGTGATTAGAAGTTATTGGATAGAAAAAAGAGTAGCAAATTTGCTACTCTTTTTTCAGTATTGTCGCTGTACCTTCCACGACAATATCATCTGATTGATTATATATGTTTGTTTGCAACGTAATGATTTTTTTATCGTCACGTTTTTTGATGACTTCTGCCACAACGCGAAGTGTATCGCCAATTTTGACAGGAGCACGGAATGAAACGTTTTGAGATAAATAAATCGTGTTTTTGCCAGGGAGTTTCGTTCCAAGAATCGTCGAAATGAAACTGGAAACGAGCATGCCATGAGCAATACGTTCTTTAAACATTGTCGTTTTTGCAAAAGAATCTAAAATATGAATAGGATTCACATCTCCAGTTAATTTTGCAAAATTGATAACGTCCTCATCCGTAATCGTTTTTGTAAGGGATGCTTGATCACCGACTTGAATCTCATCATAACGAAGCTCCGGAACAGTTTGTGCTTCTTGAAATGGATTCATTTGGGCCTCCTTCTTTTCCATATCGAAAAATGCCAGCCATCTTGATGTAGTAGGAGGAAGAAAGAGTTTTGTTTGTGCTGCAGTTAGCTCCCACATTTTTCTTACTTGATGGAAGTAAATAAATTTTTTGAGTTTTCCTCGAACTGCTTTGCGAGTTCTAGTTGTTTGGACTTGAACTCTCCCAAAAAAACTTCTAACTGTTTTTGAACCTCTTCACGTTGTACTTGTTGTTGTTCAATAAATTGTTTTGTTGTTTCTTCAAATTGACCGCTAGTTTGAGTAATAATAGACAACGATGTTTTCGTAGGAGAAACAGTAAGTTGGTGCATTTGAGTAGAAAGTTCATTCCATTTCCCTTGCCACTCGTTAATTTGATCATTTAAGGAGTTTCCAGTTAATTGCTTCACGTAATCTGTATATTGGTTATTGAACTGAGCAGTGAATTGTTGTAGTTCTTTTTCTAGTTCATCTACTCCTGATGTTAATTTATGCAAAGCGTCTTGTTGTTGTTTTAAAGTTTCTAAAGTAAGTTGCTCTAATTGTTTCCCAGCTGAAGAGAAGAGGGAAAGAGATTGAGACCAGTTTTTCCAAAATGCATCGACTAATTCGTATGGCTTAGTTTCCATTGTTTGACCTCCAAATGTTTTTTTGCATATTGTGAACGCAGATTACTCTGCTGTACCACCAGGTGAAGATGAAGAATCCTTTTCATCCTTTTCTGGAGAAGTAGAAAATGGAAAGAATGCATTGGTGTATAACGTAAAAAACGTCCGCAACATATTTTGATAATGTTCAAAAGAAGTCGCACATGTTGTTAAATATTGCTCTCCATATTCTGTTAAAGAATAAATTCGTTTCGCTGGCCCGCCTTCGCTTGTATCCCAAGTAGAAGAAATAAGGTTTTCTTTTTCTAACTTGCGCAATGTTCTATACACATTACCTTGGTCAACAGAAGAAAAGCCGATGTCCATTAGCATTTGAATGAGTTTGTAACCATGAAGACTCCAGTCTTTTAGACAGAGAAGTAAGAAAGGAACTAAGAAGTTTTTGGGCATGGAGTTTGGTTGTTTCGCTTGGTTTTTTTCCAAACTTTCTGGGTGTTCTGGTTCATTATGTAGCATGATTGTGCATCACCTCATGAATCAGTTAGATGGAATTTTTTGCTTATAAGTGCAATTTACACCTATCTGTTTTTAATGTCAACACATTTATTGGAAAATAAAGAAAAATAAAATATAGACTTGAAGTTTTATTCAGAATATTAGAAAATAGTGAATAGGTTGAATTGTTTCAAAAACAAAAAAGGGAGTGTAGGCGAAGTGATTGATCAAAAATTCGATCCATTGCAAGCATGGAAAAATGCTTATGAACAAACCGAAACATTTTGGGGAAAAGCGCTCAATGAAACAATTAAAACAGAAGAATATTCTGCTTGGATGGGCAGCGTTCTAGACTTGAATTTGTTTTATCAAAAAGCGTTAAATGATACAACAAAAAGTTATTTAGAACAGGTGAATGTGCCTACGAAAGAGGATATTGCTAGAGTAGCTACGCTTGTTATCAACTTAGAAAATAAAGTTGATAACATTGAGGAAGTTCTAGAAGAGAAAGTGGATTCATTAGGACAAGCTCCTACATTAAAGCGTGATGTTACGAAAGTAAAACAAGATATTCGCACATTAGAAACGAAAGTTGATCAAATTCTGGAATTGCTAGAAAAGCAAAATGCAGCACTAGCGAAACTACAAGTACCTGTAAAAGAAGAAGTAAAGCCTGCGAATAAGCCAGAAAATAAAAAATGATAATAGCGTTTGTTTATAACTTGTAAAAGGGAAGGGAGAATCTCTTTTTCATGTATAAACAACGAAACATAATTAATATATGGACTCTATTCATATGAGTACCAAAATGATTCATAACAATCGTTCACAAATTCATTTAAGGGGGAAAAGAAATGGTTCAATTAAATGGAAAAGTAGCAATCGTAACAGGTGGGGCAAAAGGAATTGGAAAAGCAATTACAGTAGCATTAGCACAAGAGGGAGCAAAAGTAGTTATTAACTATAACAGCAGTAAAGAAGCAGCTGAAAACTTAGTAAATGAATTAGGAAAAGAAGGACATGACGTTTATGCAGTTCAAGCGGATGTTTCGAAAGTAGAAGATGCAAACCGACTTGTAGAAGAAACTGTGAATCATTTTGGTAAAGTTGATATCCTTGTTAATAATGCTGGTATTACAAGAGATCGTACATTCAAAAAGTTAAATCGTGAAGATTGGGAGCGCGTAATTGACGTGAACTTAAGCAGCGTATTTAATACGACAAGTGCTGTACTTCCATACATAACGGAAGCTGAAGAAGGAAGAATCATTAGTATTTCTTCTATTATTGGTCAAGCTGGTGGATTTGGACAAACAAACTACTCTGCAGCAAAAGCAGGTATGTTAGGATTTACAAAATCATTAGCGTTAGAACTTGCAAAAACAAATGTAACTGTAAACGCAATTTGCCCAGGATTTATTGATACTGAAATGGTAGCAGAAGTACCAGAAGAAGTACGTCAAAAAATCGTTGCGAAAATCCCGAAAAAACGTTTTGGTCAAGCTGATGAAATTGCAAAAGGTGTAGTATACCTATGCCGTGACGGTGCGTATATCACAGGTCAGCAATTAAACATTAACGGTGGATTATACATGTAATGAAGTAAGAAAAAAGTGCATATCCATAGCAGGAATGCACTTCTTTTTTTTAGAAAGAAATCGACCAAAAAGGAGATAGAAAAATGACTACATTCGTAACGGAATGGGAAAAGCAATTGGAGTTGTACCCAGAAGAATATCGTAAAGCATATCGCCGTGTGAAAAGAGCGAGCGAAGTTTTATTACGCGAACCAGAACCACAAGTTGGTTTAACACCAAAAGAAGTTATTTGGACGAAGAATAAAACGAAGCTGTATCGTTACATTCCAAAACAAGAAAAAACACAGCGAGTTCCAATCCTATTAATATACGCGCTTATTAATAAGCCGTATATTATGGATTTAACTCCAGGAAATAGTTTAGTGGAATATTTAGTAGATCGTGGTTTTGATGTGTATATGCTTGATTGGGGCACATTTGGTTTAGAAGATAGTCATTTGAAATTTGATGATTTCGTGTTCGACTATATTGCAAAAGCAGTGAAAAAAGTAATGCGAACTGCGAAATCGGACGAGATTTCTTTACTTGGTTATTGCATGGGTGGAACGCTAACTTCTATTTATGCAGCACTTCATCCACACATGCCAATTCGTAACTTAATCTTTATGACAAGTCCTTTTGATTTCTCTGAAACAGGATTATACGGTCCTTTATTAGATGAGAAATATTTCAATTTAGATAAAGCGGTTGATACATTCGGAAATATTCCGCCAGAAATGATTGATTTCGGAAATAAGATGTTAAAACCAATCACAAACTTTGTAGGTCCATATGTCGCTTTACTCGATCGTTCAGAAAATGAGCGCTTCGTCGAAAGCTGGAAATTAGTTCAAAAGTGGGTTGGTGACGGTATCCCATTCCCAGGTGAATCGTATAGACAATGGATTCGCGATTTTTATCAAAATAATAAATTAGTGAAAGGTGAACTCGTTATTCGCGGACAAAAGGTAGACCTTGCAAATATTAAGGCGAATGTCTTAAATATTTCTGCGAAACGTGATCATATCGCACTGCCATGCCAAGTAGAAGCGTTGCTAGATCATATTTCTAGTACAGATAAACAATATGTATGTTTACCAACGGGACATATGTCGATCGTTTACGGTGGAACAGCGGTAAAACAAACATATCCGACGGTTGGAAATTGGCTGGAGGAGCGTTCTAATTAAAAATAAAAAAATCCAACTAGCGTATGTTAGTTGGATTTTTTTATGGGAAATAACAAAACATAGAAAGGAGAAATTTATATTTTAGGAGTATAATTATGAAACTTATGACTGGTAAGTTGTTTTGGAATACAGGAGTTTCTATACCTTGTTATCCATCATTAGAAAATGATATGATATGTGATGTGCTTATAGTTGGAAGCGGAGAAGCAGGTGCTCATATAGCGTATTCGTTAGCGAAAATTGGAATGCGTGTTACGCTCATTGAAAAAAGAGCAATCGCATGTGGTAGCACAGTTGCTAATACAGGTTTACTCCAATTTCTTCATGATAAATCGTTAACCTCACTGATCCATACATTTGGTGAAAAAAAAGGGGTACGAGCATATAAGCTTTGTTACGAAGCGTTACGGACAATGGAGCAAGTTGTACCGACTCTCGATATTGATCCCCAGTTTATTCCGCGAAGTAGTTTGTATTATGCAAGTAGCAATGAGGACGTATCGTTTTTACAAGAAGAATATAATACGTTACGCCATTATGGATTCCCGGTTGAATATTTTACCGATTCACATATGATGAAGAAGTATTCATTCACAAAACAAGCAGCGTTATATACGCATGGTGATGCCGAGGTGAATCCGTATTTATTAGCGCATAGCCTTTTGCATAAAGCAAATCAAATGGGTGCTACTATACATGAGCATACAGAGGCTGTACATATAAAAAAACGCCAAAATGATTTAATTTGTTACACGAAAACAGGAAATCAAATTGTAGCAAAGAATATTATTATGGCGACAGGTTATGAAGCACTTTTCGGAAAGAAAGAAAAAAATACAACAGTGGAAACATCATATGCAGTTGTGACAAATAAGGTAGATTCATTTGAAGGCTGGCATGAACAATCATTAATTTGGGAAACAGCACGGCCTTACTTATATTTTCGAACGTATGAAAACCGTATTATTGTAGGTGGATTAGATGCAGCGATGCAAATTCAAACAATCGGTGATACGAAATTATTGCATAAGCGTGATCTCCTTATTAACATTGTAAAAGAGATGTTCCCGCAGTATAAGAATATACAGGCAGACTACTATTGGGCGGCAGCATTTGGTGGTAGTCATGATGGTCTCCCTATTTTAAAAGAAGACAAAAAGATACATAATTTGTTTTACGCATTACCGTATGGAGGTAATGGAACTGTGTATGGAATGGTATTTGCCAAATTATTTGAGCAGTTATTTACAAATAAAGAAAGTGAAGATTTTTCTTTATTTAATCGATAGAAAAAAGGTAGCGAAGTGATGGAATGAGAGATATAAAAAAGTTTTTACAAAAATTACGTCCTGTACAACTCATTGTTTTGTTTTATTTATTAGCAGTAGTTGTATCGGTGATATTGCTTAGTTTCCCGTTTGTTACGAAGGCTGGTGTGAAATGGACATTTATCGATGCCCTCTTTACATCTGTTAGTGCGGTAAGTGTTACGGGATTGTCTGTTGTTACGATTTCAGATACATTTACTACGGCAGGAATTATTATGTTAGCCCTTATTTTACAATTAGGCGGCTTAGGAATTATGGCACTTGGTACGTTCGTTTGGATTATAACAGGGAAAAAGATTGGTTTGCAGAGAAGAAGGCTCATTATGGCAGACCATAATCAAGGCAATTTATCAGGCCTTGTAGAATTGATGCGTTCTATTTTAATTGTAATTATTTCGATAGAACTTATTGGAGCAATATTATTAGGTACAAGATTCTTACTTTACTTTCCAACTTGGCAAGAAGCTTATTTTCACGGTTTCTTTGCGGCTGTTAGTGCAACTACGAACGGCGGATTTGATTTAACAGGACAATCACTAATTCCGTATAAAAAAGATTACATTGTTCAAATGATTCATATGTTGCTTATTATTTTAGGAGCAATTGGTTTCCCTGTATTAATGGAAGTGAAACAATTCCTTAGTAAAAGGAAACAGCAACTATTTCGCTTTTCATTATTTACAAAATTGACGACAACAACATTCTTTGCGCTCGTTGTCGTGGGAACAATCATGATTTTTTTACTAGAACGAAATCATTTTTTAGCAGGGAAATCATGGCATGAAACAGTTTTCTATACATTATTCCAATCTGTGACGACGCGAAGTGGTGGACTGGCTACAATGGATATACGTGAATTGTCACAACCGACGCTTTTATTTATGAGTATATTAATGTTTATAGGAGCATCTCCAAGTTCGGTTGGGGGCGGAATACGTACAACAACATTTGCTGTTAGCATATTATCGTTATACACTTTCGCAAGAGGCGGAAGAACGGTTAGAGTCTTCAAACGTCAGCTACATGAAGAGGACGTGCTGAAAGCATCTGTCGTTATGACGATGGGGATTTTATTATGTGCCACAGCGCTATTTATTTTATCCATTACGGAAAACGTACCGCTTATGAGTTTAATTGTTGAAGTGTGTTCGGCTTTCGGGACGACAGGCCTATCGACAGGTATTACGCCAGATTTAACAACGGTTGGTAAACTTGTACTCATTGTACTTATGTTTATCGGGCGTGTCGGTATTTTAACATTTATACTAGCTAGTGGTGGAAGAGAACAGCCACCTCGCTATAAATACCCGAAAGAGAGAATTATTATTGGATAATATGAAACCATTCTACCTACGTTAGGTAGAATGGTTTTTTAGTCGTTAATGCCAAATTGCGGATGCATAAAAGCGTCCTTCTTATTATTTCCTTCTTTTTTTAGCAACTCTTGATTTTCTTCTGAAATCCACCCAATATCATTTGTAGGATGGATCCATTCTTCTCCAGCCATAATGGCAGGATCTACTTCATCACTCCAATTGTGAAGTGGACTATTTTCGGAATCATATTTACTGTCTCCAATTACGACGTCATATTGATTTATGAAAGGTTGTTGCATCTTCTTCCCTGTTCCTTTAAAAGATGGGAAATTCATTTGATGCGGGAGCGTTTCATCTAAAATTGGTGACTGAATTTTATCTTTCTTCTTCATAATAATCGCTCCTTTTTATAATGATTTCTTCATAGGTAGTATTTCCATCTAGCGGCTCTTATGTACTTGTTAACACTTGCCAGTAATAATTATTTCAGCTTGCTTCAAACTAGAGTAGAAAGTGAATCCTTGAGAGCAGGTGAAGGTATTGGTAAAAAGAAAAGTGAAACAAAATGCGGCAATCAACAATAATAAAACTCCGAAAGAAAGCTTACCGGATGCAGAATTTGCATTAGAGTATGAAGGAGAAAATAGCGCGAAGTATGCAAATCGTAATTCAAAAAAAGGTAAACAAAAATGAGGCGTTTTTTACAAACGCCTCATTTTTTTGTGGGATTATAAATGTTTTTTTAATTATTTGTAAATTTAATGTTCATTATTAGCAGAAAAATGCGAAAAAACATAGAAGTAGCAACGTATTACACAAAAACAAACAACAAACAAAAGATTAATGTTGGTTTAATACTGCTTTTACACTAGTTGTTTATATTTGAGTTGTACATAAGATTTATAAAAGGAGAGAGAGACAGTGAAAAAAACAATCTTTAAAGCTGTAGCAACTGGAATGGTATTTTCGTTATTAATGGGGTGTGGTGCAAAGAAAGAAGAAAGTGCTGGGGCAAAAGTGAAAGATGATAAATTATCTGGATCATTGACTGTTTACACAGCGATTGAAGAAGAACTTGTACCAATTTATCTTGATTCTTTTAAACAGAAGTATCCAGATGTAAAACTGAACATTGTTCGTGATTCAACTGGAGTTATTACAGCGAAATTGCTAGCTGAAGGAAAAAATACACAAGCAGATGTTGTATGGGGAACAGCAGCGTCTAGTCTACTAGCTTTAGATAAAAAAGATATGTTAAAAGGATACTCTCCAAAAGGAGCAGATCGTGTTCTTCCGCAATTTAAAGATGATAAGCAACCAGAAAAATGGGTAGGTAATACGGCATTTATGACAGGGATTGCTGTAAATAAAGAAGAATTAAAGAAGAAAAATTTACCGATGCCAGAATCATACGAAGACTTAACGAAACCAGAATATAAAGGAACACTTGTTATGCCACATCCGGCTTCTTCTGGAACAGGATTTTTAACAGTTTCTGCATGGTTACAAATTATGGGTGAAGATAAAGGCTGGGATTACATGAAGAAACTTCATGATAATATGGCAACTTATACTCACTCAGGATCAAAACCAGCGAAATTAGCAGGCGCGGGTGAATATCCAGTGGGCGTATCGATGGTTTATAGTGCTTTGAAAGAGAAACAAAAAGGTGCACCAGTTGAAGTTGTATTGCCGAAAGAAGGATTAGGATGGGAAGTAGAAGCGAACGCACTTATTAAAAAAGATAATGCAAAAAATGAAAAATTAGCGCAAGCATTTTTAGATTGGGCAATTACTGATGATGTAATGAAGTTATACTTCGAGAAAAATGGATTTGCGACAATTAAAAATGATTATAAACTTCCAGATGGATTCCCTAAAGATGTAACAGAAAAGTTATACAAAAAGAATGACTTTAAATGGGCAGCAGAAAATCGCGACAAAATTTTAGAAAAATGGGAAAAAGAGTTTGGCCAAAAAGCAGAACCGAAAAAGTAAGTGAGTGGGAGAGAGAAAAAATGAGCGAATATTTATCAATTCAACACATTCAAAAACAGTTTGATGCATTTACAGCGTTAAAAGATATTTCTTTTACTGTGAAAAAAAATGAGTTTGTATGTTTATTAGGCCCAAGTGGTTGTGGGAAAACGACATTGCTTCGAATTTTAGCAGGGCTAGAAGAGGCAACAACAGGTAGTATAGCTGTGAATGGAAAAGATATTACAGCATTACCTCCTGGAAAGAGGAACTTCGGAATGGTGTTTCAATCGTATGCATTATTTCCGAATTTAACAGCACTTGAAAATATTGAATACGGCTTAAAGACAAAAAAATATGGAAAAGCAGAAGTAAAAGAGAAAGCGCTAGAGGCGTTGGAACTAGTTGATTTACTGAATGTAAAAGATAAATATCCTGCTCAAATGTCTGGTGGACAACAGCAGCGAGTGGCACTTGCACGTGCACTCGCTCTGTCTCCGGATATTTTGTTACTGGATGAGCCGTTATCTGCTTTAGATGCAAAAGTACGTGAAAAGTTACGTAGAGAAATGCGTGATTTGCAAGAAAAAGTAGGAGTAACAACTATTATGGTCACGCATGATCAAGAAGAGGCATTAACGATGGCTGATAAAATTGTTGTAATGAATCATGCGGAAATTATGCAGATTGGAACACCAGAGGAGATTTATCAAAGACCAGCCAATCCGTTTGTGGCAGATTTTATTGGTTCTATTAATTTCTTTTCGAAAAATAATGAAGAACATGCAATTCGTCCTGAACATGTAACAATTGTACAAAATGATGGGATTAAAACGGTTGTGGAAAGCATGGAATTTCGTGGATCTGTATATCGGACAGAAGTGCGAGTCGTAGAAGAGAAAACACATCTTTATAACGAGAAAATTGTAGTGGATATATTGGCATCAGAAGTAGAAAAAACCGCTATTAGAAAAGGAAAGCCGATTCAAATCTCTTTCTCAGAAAATCATATGTTGTCATATGGAAAGAAGGTCATTGTATAGATGGAGATGTTAGAAAATTTCAAGGTAGAAAGTACGAAAAAAAAGATTAAGAGACGTATTGGTAAAGAAGAGTGGATACAAAGACTATTAATTATTGGTATGCTTCTTGCTTTTTTGATCATGCTTGTATTACCTCTATTACAATTGTTTACACAAGCTTTTTACGATAAAGATGGAGCTTTCATTGGTGTTGCGAATTTCAGTAAATATTTCACAACACCAACGCTAGTTCAATCATTACAAAATACGATATGGATTTCGGGCGCGACAACAATTATTGCAGTGACACTCGCTTTCGCTTACGCCTATGCAATTGCTCGTACGAATGTGTTTGGAAAGCGTGTATTTCAATATGTCGCGTTGTTACCACTGTTCGCACCAACGATGATGCACGGTATCGCACTGACATATTTATTTGGTAATCAAGGGTTAGTAACGAAAGGAATGTTTGGTTTGTTTGAAGGGATACAAATCCCTTTATATGGACCAGTAGGAATTGTAATGGCTGAAGTCATGTATACATTTCCACAAGCATTTCTTATATTATTAATTGCTTTTCAAGGCTCTGATTATCGTTTATATGAAGCTTCTAATATGTTAGGAGCGAGTAAAACAAAGCAATTTTTCACTGTTACTTTACCTAGTGTAAAGTACGGATTAATTAGTGCGATGTTCGTTGTGTTTACACTTAGTTTCACTGATTTTGGGGCACCAAAAATTGTTGGTGGACAATATAATGTACTTGCTACTGATGTATATAAGCAAGTAATTGGGCAACAAAATATGCCGATGGGTGCAACTGTCGGAATGATTTTATTAATCCCTGCTATATTTGCATTTGCAGTTGATCGTATTACGCAAAGAAAGCAGGCGAATCTCTTATCTTCCAAATCAGTACCTTACAGAATAATAAATAATAAGAAACGAGATGTTATTTCATTCGTATATTGTAGCGTAGTAACGCTTATGATCATTCTATTATTTGTGGCAGTTGGTATTGCAGCAAGTGTGAAAGTATGGCCATATAATATGAGCTTTACATTTGAGCATTTTAACTTTTCTAGTTTAACAGGAGATGGACTTGAAGCGTTTAAAAACAGCGTAATTGTTTCAGCAATCACAGCGGTTATTGGAGCGGTTTTAACATTTATGTTCGCTTATGCGATTGAGAAAATAGATCAGCTACAATTTTTCCGAAAAGCAGGTTACTTTTTCTCTATCGTCCCTTTAGCGATACCAGGTTTAGTACTTGGGTTAGGCTATGTCTTCTTCTTTAGTCAACCAACCATACAAATCTTTGGACTTTCCGTAACGAATCCGTTTCATTCTCTATACGGAACAATCGCTGTGCTCGTACTAGTCAATATCATTCATTTTTATTCTGTAACATTTGTTACGGCAACGACAGCTTTAAAGAAATTAGATCGAGAGTTTGAACTTGTTTCACAGTCGATGGGAATTCCGTTTTATAAAACATTCTTTCGTGTAACGGTACCGATGTGTTTACCGGCGATTTTAGAAATGGTAATGTACTACTTCGTAAATTCAATGGTAACTGTTTCGGCAGTCGTATTCCTATACGCAGCTGATTTTAAACTAGCTGCTGTATCAATTGTAAACATGGATGATGCAGGAAATGTAGCACCAGCAGCTGCAATGAGTGTACTTATTGTTGTTACAAATATTGTAGTAAGAGTTGTATATGAATGGGGAACGAAAGCGCTTCGTAACCGAACTTCACAATGGCAAAAAAGATAAATAAGAAGGGTGATGGATTGAATGAAAATAGAAGCAGTTATTTTTGATTGGGCGGGTACGACAGTTGATTATGGATGTTTTGCACCACTGGAAGTATTTATGGAGATTTTCCATAAACGTGGTGTTGAAATTACTGCGGAAGAAGCTCGTAAGCCAATGGGGTTATTGAAAATTGATCATGTTAGGGCATTAACAGAGATGCCTCGTATTGCGAGTGAGTGGAATCGTGTTTTCGGACAATTACCAACAGAAGCAGATATTCAGGAGATGTATGAAGAATTTGAAGAAATTCTTTTCGCTATTTTACCGCGCTATGCGTCACCGATTAATGGAGTAAAAGAAGTGATTGCTTCTTTACGTGAAAGAGGAATTAAAATTGGTTCAACAACTGGTTATACGAGAGAAATGATGGATATTGTAGCAAGAGAAGCGGCGCTACAAGGGTATAAACCTGATTTTCTTGTAACGCCAGATGATGTTCCAGCGGGTCGTCCATATCCGTGGATGTGTTATAAAAATGCGATGGAACTTGGTGTATATCCAATGGATCATATGATAAAAGTTGGAGACACGGTATCGGATATGAAAGAGGGAAGAAATGCTGGAATGTGGACAGTTGGTGTAATTCTTGGCAGTAGCGATCTTGGTTTAACGGAAGAAGAAGTGGAGAATATGGATTCGGTAGAACTTCGTGAAAAAATAGAAGTAGTTCGCAATCGTTTCGTTGAAAATGGAGCGCACTTTACGATAGAAACGATGCAGGAACTCGAAAGCGTAATGGAACATATCGAGAAACAAGAACTTATTATTTCATAAAAGGGGAATAGGATCATGACTGAAAATCACTACTTATTATTAACACCAGGACCATTAACGACAACAAAAACGGTAAAAGAAGTTATGTTATACGATTGGTGTACGTGGGATGCTGAATATAACACGATGGTGCAAGATGTAAGAGCTAAACTTGTATCGTTAGCAACGGAGGAAGAAGAGAAATATACGACTGTTCTCATGCAAGGAAGCGGTACGTTTTCAGTTGAAGCAGTAATCGGTTCTGTTATTCCTAAAAATGGAAAAATGCTTGTTTGTACAAATGGTGCGTACGGTAAGCGAATTGTACAAATGGCAGAGATGTTACATATAGATGTGGTGGTTAGTCAAACGGAAGAATGGGAGCCTACTAATATTGCAGAAGTAGAAAAGATATTACAACAAGATAAAGAGATTACACATATTGCAGTTGTTCATTGTGAAACAACAACAGGTATTATCAATCCAATTGTAGATGTGTGTAAATTAGGGAAGCAATATGGAAAAGTAACACTAGTTGATGCAATGAGTAGTTTTGGTGGTATTGAAATAGATATCGCTGAGTTGCAAATTGACTTTCTAATTAGTAGTGCGAATAAATGTATTCAAGGGGTTCCTGGGTTTGGCTTTGTTATTGCAAAGCGCGATGAATTGTTGAAATGTAAAGGGCAGGCACGTTCATTATCATTAGATTTATACGATCAGTGGGAGACGATGGAAAATCAAAATGGAAAATGGCGTTTTACGTCACCTACACATGTTGTACACGCTTTTTATCAAGCACTACTTGAATTAGAAAAAGAGGGCGGAGTAAAAGCGCGTTACAATCGATATTATAACAATCAAAAACTATTAGTGAATAGAATGAGAGAAATCGGATTTAAGTCACTAGTAGATGAAAAATATCAATCGCCAATTATTACATCTTTTATTTATCCAGAAGAGTGGTTTGATTTTGGGCAATTATACAATGAATTAAAGCGTGATGGATTTGTAATTTATCCAGGTAAAATTTCAAAAGTAGATACATTCCGCATTGGAAATATCGGTGATGTACATGAGGCAGATATTAATCGTTTAGTTGATAGTATTGCTAAAGGAGTTGTTATAGGTTGAAAGTATTTTGCTTAGGTGGAGCAGGTAAAATTTGTCGTGAAGCAATTTTAGATTTGGTGCAATTTTCATCTTTTGAGACGATTACAGTAGCTGATTTTAATGAAGAAGAGGGCCTGAAAGTAGTAGAATGGCTCAACGATCCTCGCGTTGATTTTGTGAAAGTAGATGTAACGAATCATGAGGATACAGTTGCAAAAATGAAGGGCTATGACATTGTAATGGATGGCACGACGATAAAGCTAAATGGTTTGTCAACTCGATGTATTGCAGAAGCAGGTTGTCACGGTGTGAATTTGAATGGATTTGGTGAAGAAAATGACTCACATTCTATATTTGTTCAAAACGGAAAAACTTGTTTACCTGGCTTTGGTATGACGCCAGGTGTAACCCAAATGATGGCAATGCATGCAGCAAATCAGCTAGATACTGTAGAATCAGTTCGTGTCAGCCACGGTTCGTATCGTCCGATTGCTTTTTCTGCATCAATTACAGAAACAACGACATATGAATACGATCCACATTTACCATCGCGTACAGTGTATGAAGATGGTGAGTTTAAGCAAGTACCTCCGTTTGCGCGCCCGAGAGAAATAGAATTACCGGCGCCTTATGGTAAGGCAACGCAGTATATAATCCCGCATTCTGAAACGATTACGTTAGCAAAAGCACTGAAAAATAAAGGCGTCAAACTGATAGAGACGAGAGGGACTTGGCCAAAGCAAAATATGCAACTCGTACGTGCGTTATATGATTACGGTATATTGCGTAATGATCAAGTTGAAATAAATGGGGAAGAAATCGGCATTATGGATTGTATTTCGAAGTATTTATTGCAATCGAAAGAGGGACAAGAAACAGAAACTTACGGTTATGCACTTCATGTAGAAGTAATAGGTATGAAAAATAATGAGAAACAAAGGCACGTATTATATCATACACACCCGTTATCTGATGGATCTGTTGTAGGATGGGAAAAATTAAGAGCTTATACGAGAAACGTCGGTATTCCATTTGGAATTGTTACAGAGTTAATCGCAAATGGAAATGTAAATAAAGTTGGGGTTGTGACACCTGAGGAAGCTTTTGTAAAGCCACAAATTATTTTTGATGAATTAGTAAAGCGTGGTATTCATATTCATGAAGAAGTTTTTACTGAAAAAGAAAGTTATAACTTTGTATAAGTAAGGTAGTTTATGAGGTAGAAATCAATGGGGTGAGGCTATGTCTGTAGTAGGTGAAGAAAGAAAGCGAACCATTCTTGAGAAGGTAGAGTTTAAAGGGAAAGTAAAAGTTTCAGAGTTAGCGAGAGAGTTTGCTGTATCGACAGAGACGATTCGCCGTTATTTAGAAGAATTGGATCGTGAAAAGAAGTTGAAGAAAGTGTATGGTGGAGCCGTCCAACTTCCGGGAGCTGGAATAGAGGCACCAATGTTAGAACGAGAGATGCTGCATATAGAAGAGAAGAAGAGAATTGGGTATAAAGCAGCAACGTTTGTGGAAGATGGAGATGTGATTGCGATTGATGACGGAAGTACACCACTTCAAATGGTGCCATATCTTGTTCATCGTAAAAATTTAACAATTGTAACAAGTTCATTTCCAGTAGCCACACAATTAATTTCTTCTATTAATAAAAAGATGTTTCATGGTGAAGTTTTATTTATTGGTGGAAAAATATCTCCAAAGCATTCACGTGTGTCAGGGTCTATTTCGCAGCAAGTAATCCAGCAATTTCATTTTCATAAAGCATTTGTGTCGATTGATGGATTGTTACCTGGTTTTGGGGTTTCTAGTTTTGAATTAGAAAAGGCAAAGCTGTCAGAAGCGATGATGAAATTAGCAGAGAAAACATATATTTTATGTGATCATACAAAAGTAGGGGTAAAAGGAAATTACCGAATAGCAGCGTTTTCGCGTATTCAACATGTAATTTGTGATAAGAAAATGCCCTATAGTTTTGAAGAGGAAGTCAAAAGGCATAATATTCAATGGACAATTTGCTAAATAAATTGAACTCCCACCTGATTTTGAGGTGGGAGTTTTACTGTCCGCAAAAAGTGGGATAAAAGATTTGGATTTATGCAAAAAGTGGACACATTTTCTCATCTCTTTCATATAATTTACCAATACAAAAAAAGTTGGTCGAAGGAAAGAAGGGGAAAGTATGTCAGAACGGATATATAATAAACTTGTATTGTATGCAAATATTTTGCAAAAAATTGGTTTTATTAATGAAAAAGAAAAAAGTGAAATTCTTCATACGATAGGTAAAAAGGCCCTTTGAATAAAGGGCCTTTTTATTTTTTTCTTTGGAAATATAAATTTAATGTAATATTCTCATTGACAATGATAATGATATTCATTATCATTTATTTGTAGGTAATTGATAAGTGTTATCAATTGTAAAATTATATATGATAGGGGATATTATTTTGAAAAAAAAATATATGAAAGCGTTAGTAGTAGCAACAACATTAGCAATTCCATTTGCTGCATACTCTACTCCAGCATTAGCGGCACTAAAAGTTGAAGCAAATCAGTCGGTGGTAGCAGTTAGTGAACGTACATACGATACTGAGATTAAAATATATAAGGACCAAAAAGACGAGCCATCTATGGTTTCTCAATATATAAAAGATCCTAAAGTAGCGATTGCAGACGGGAAAAAAATTGTTACTGTAACAATACAAGATAGCGATTATTTTCAATATCTTAGAATAGAAGATAAAAACCAACCAGGTGTATTTCATGATGTGAAAGTTTTGTCAGAAGATAAGAGGAAAAATGGAACGAAAGTAGTTCAATTTGAAATTGGCGAGTTTGAGAAGAAGCACAATATGCAAATGCATATACTTATTCCGGCTATTGGATACGACCACAAATATCAAGTCCAATTTGAAATAAAAGATCCAACTGTAGGTGACAAAGAAGCAGAGAAACCAGATGATAACTCTAATTCAGGCAATACGGGAACGGATAATCCAGTTGATAATCAAAATATGATAACAGATAACAAATTAAGAGAACTTGTTAATAAAAAAGTATTTAATAGAAAAGATTTAAATACACCAATTACGAAAGAAGAGTTATTACAAGTAAAGGACTTGTTTTTAAATACGAATGAGATTCTTGATTATAGTGCATTAAAATATATGCCAAATTTAAAATCTTTAACAGTTGCGAATGCAAAGATAACAGATCCGTCGTTCTTTGCGAACTTAAAGCAATTAAATCATTTAGCTTTGCGTGGTAATGAATTTTCAGATGTAACGCCACTTGTTAAGATGGATAATTTAGAATCTCTTGATTTAAGTAATAATAAAATTACAAACGTTGCACCATTAGTTGAGATGAAAAATGTAAAAAGTTTATATCTATCAGGAAACCAAATAGAAGATGTAACAGCATTATCGAAAATGGAACAACTAGATTACTTGAATTTAGCGAATAATAAAATTACGAACGTTGCTCCATTAAGCGCGTTGAAAAATGTAACATACTTAACTTTAGCTGGTAATCAAATCGAAGATATTAAACCGTTATATTCATTACCTTTAAAGGACTTAGTATTAACGCGTAATAAAGTTAAAGATTTATCGGGTATTGATCAAATGAATCAATTAAATAAATTATTTATCGGAAAAAATCAAATAGAAGATGTGACACCACTTACTAAAATGACTCAACTTACAGAACTAGATTTACCTAACAATGAGCTAAAAGATATTACGCCATTATCTAGTCTAGTAAACTTACAAAAACTTGATTTAGAAGCAAATTATATTTCAGACTTATCGCCAGTTAGTAAGTTGAATAAGTTAGTATATTTAAGTTTTGTTGCAAATGAAATTCGCGATGTTAGACCAGTAATCGAACTAAGTAAGAAGGCTTATATTAATGTTCAAAACCAAAAAGTCTTTCTAGAGGATACAGAAGTAAATAAAGAAGTAAAAGTACCTATATACGAAAAAGACGGCGAGGTATCTACAAAAATCCGTTTGAAGAGTGATGGTGGTACGTATAGTAATGGTGTAGTGAAATGGAACACACCAGGTGAGAAAGTATATGAGTTTGGAGTGAAAGATCCATTTGCGGATACAGGAATCTTCTTTACAGGATCGGTAATTCAAAATGTGGTAGAAGGTAAAGGGGATAATACTTCTAAAGAAGATGAAAAAGTAGAAGTAGTAGAATTTAAAGATGTACCAAAAGGACATTGGTCAGAAGAAGCAATTAATTATTTAGCGAAAGAAAATATTTTCAAGGGATATGGAAATGGGCAATTTGGATTTGGAGATCGTATTACTCGTGGACAAGTTGCGTCTTTAGTACAAAGGTACTTGAAATTAGAAAATAAAGGAGAGCAGAAAGAGAGATTTACAGATACGAAAGGGCATATGTTTGAGCATGATATTGCTACAGTTGCGCAAGCTGGAATTATGCAAGGTGATGGTACTGGGGAGTTTCGTCCAGATGGAGTATTAACTCGATACGAAATGTCTGTAGTATTACATAAAGTATTTCAGTTAAAAGAAGATGGAAATAATAAAGTGAACTTTACAGATGTACCGACTGGTCATTGGGCAGAAGGATATGTGAAAGCGTTAGCGGATAATAATATATCAAAAGGTGATGGAAAAGGAAACTTTTTAGGTGATGATTTCGTAACACGTGAACAATATGCACAGTTTTTATATAACGCGATAATGAAATAAAAGATGAGAAAATACGTTATTCTTTGATTTAATAAGAATAACGTATTTTTTATGTACAAAATGAAATAGGCAATAGACAGGAGTATAGATAGATGAATGGCCCATTTTAAAGAAGAGCTGTGAAACTATATTGACAAAAAGGCGTTCTCGTGTGATAATTCAATTAAATTTTTGGAATAATCAAAAAATACTCCTTTTACATAGAAAGGATTCGAACATTATATAAATATTATGCCGGGGGTGACGAAATGTTATTTTTTCTAAAGAAATGGAATGAATTAAAAGATGTGAAATCTGAATTGGCACTTCGTGATTGGTTTTATGGTACAAAAATTAGTTTATCACTCTGTACGTCAAAAGAGCCGTTAACTTTTTTAGTAAACGTTGAGGGAAGAGATAAAGGGTTATTTTCAGAAGAAGACTTTATTGTTGTTAATTGTATGTGTGAGCCAGTATTTGAAAATGAAGAAAAACCAGCTGTAGAATCGTTTATGCATGCAGATATTTATAAAAAGAGTAGTGCAGAATGTATTTTACAAGTGCAGACTGTAGATAGCCATTTAATATCAGAGTTATATGGAGAAGAAGGGGAAGTAACATTTGATAAACGTAGTGTGGAACGTGTTTTTGGAAAAGAAGGTATAACAGAAATGACAATTCCCATTGTAGAAGATGAGAAGAAATTTGCTGATTTATTAGAAAATAATGTACCGAATTTTATTGAGGGTGGAGGAGTAGTTCTTGTTCATAATTATGGCATGATTGTGTGGGGGAAAACGCCAGAAGAAGCGAAAAAATGGCTAGAGGGTATAGAATATTTAATGAATTACCATGTAAAGTTGTTAATGATAAAAGGTGCAAAGAGCTCTGTTATATAAAATGTTTGTGATGTCGTTACAAGCCAATAAACAAATGAAAGCGTTTTAAAAATAATTTTACTCATAAAATATAGGTCTCCTTATTATATATAGGTTACATGTTGACATGTAAGGAGGAACATATTTTGCGAGTTAAATATCATTTTCTGCCAAAACAGCAAGTAACATTTTGCAAAATAAGCGATTCAGGTGAAGAGGCTTTGCACATTATGAATGAAACGGGATTTCGAGCAATCCCTGTATTAGCAGAAGATGAAAAGAAATTCATGGGGATTATTTATAAAGTAGATCTTTTAGAAAAAAAGTGTGAAAGCGGATTAGAGAAATTAAGTACGGAACATATGCTGGAAGATTCCTCTGCATTTATTTTTGAAAAGGATTCTTTTTTTAGAGCATTTTATGTTATTCGTCGGCTTCCATTTTTAGCTGTGCTAAATGACTATAATGAATTTGTCGGTATCTTAACGCATTCCAATATATTTGATGTTATTGAAGATTCATTCGGTATGCGGACGGGTGGTTATATATTAACAATTGCAACACAAGATTGTAAGGGAACGATTAAAGAACTTGGGACATTGTTGAAATCTTTTAATATCGGTGGACTATTTACGCTAGATAACGGTGATCAATATATTCGCCGCGTTATCGTAAATATAACGGATGAGTTAAATGAAAAAAGATTGAAGCAATTAATCGGGAAAATAGAGAAAAAAGGATTCAGGGTGAGTCATGTAGATTATATTTAATCTGAAAAGGGACCAATTTGCTATATGCAGATTGGTCCTTTTTTAGTGTGAGTAATGAATCTTATTTTGAAACAGGAGGCGGAGATAATGCTAAATCAGATAAAAAAATAAAATCTGCATGGGCGCGAATGTTAGGAATAGAAGACTCTATAACACGTGATGTAATTTCACCTGGAGGTCCAACGTGTCCGATAGCTACCATAATCGGTTTTTCTTGAAGTTTTTTAATGAGTAATTGGGCTTGTTTTGAAATATGTGCCGCTGTATACACATCATCAAAAAATAATTGGTTTTCAATAATAGGCACTCCTAATTCTTTCCCGATTTTTGGGACAACACTCTTAGGATTTGTTTTGCTATCTAAATAAAATAAACCGTGTTTTTTACAAGCTGCAAGTATCAGCCTTACAATTCTTTCATCCGCGGTCACTTTGGATCCCATATGATTGTTCATCCCAATTGCATGCGGTACTTCTTGAATCGCTTGTTCGAGTCGGTTATTTATTTCTTCGTCGCTTAAATCAGTTGTAATTGCTTTTGGTCCAAGCCATTCTTTTTTACCTTTAATAGGTTCCATTGGCATATGTATAATAACTTCGTGACCTTTCTTATGAGCCGCTATCGCATCTTCCTTTGTAGAAGGGAGAAAAGGCATAACGGCAACAGTTAGTGGTATAGGAAGTGATAACATCTTATCAGTCCCCTTCATATTATTACCGAAGTCATCAATGACAATAGCTACTTTGTTTGTATGTGCCTTTGCTTGAACAGGAAACAAGAAGGATGGTAAGAACATCGTAAACATAAGCAATGCAATCGTATATTTGCGCATATAAATATTTCCTTTCTATTTTATCCCGCTATTTGCGAGCAGTGAGGAATGAACAAAATCCCCAATGATTAAATTTCACTTTATCAATCATCATTATGTTTTGCGTTTTTATATAAATTAAACAAAAAATGTCGAAGAAAAGTATATGGAAAATAGAGAATCCGCTATTTAATTGGTATTTGTAAAAAAAGAAGATGAAAAAAATGTCTATTATTGCGAATGTATTTACAAAGATAGAATAATTTGTAATAATTCTCAAAGTGAGGGTAAAGATTTGTAAATTACAGGGAGAAAATGTTAAATTTTCTGATTCTTCAAATTCAAATATGATTAAGTATTTAAAAGGCCGATGGAGAAGTGAAGTAGAGAGCATGGAAGTATAATAAGGGGGATATGAATGTTTACTGTAAAAAGGAAGTACACATTAGAAAAGCTTTCACGTGATATTCATATGAAACGTGAAGAAATGATTCAATTAGGTTTAACGAGTGGGTTAAATAGTATGGAGACGATTCAAGTGAGTCAAGAATTGGACAAGCTTATTTTACAGTACCAGTGTTATAAAGAAAAACAAACACCAAAATTGTTATCAATTATAAAGGTACCTATTTTTCAAATTGGGTATGAAGGGAAATCGAGTAATTTTTGGCGAATGCTTGTAGCTGGTTTTATGAAATAAGTATAATTACCCTTTTGGGAGAAGGATAATTATACTAGGTGTAACGGAATTTCGATATGAACGGTCGTTCCTTCGTTTTCTATACTGTCGATAAAAATATGCCCATTGTACATCTCTACAATTCGTTTACATATGACAAGTCCAAGACCTGTTCCAGTATCTTTATTAGTAAAGAACGGATGAAAGAGGTGTTTTTGAATATGTTTTGGAATCCCTTTTCCAGTATCTATAATTTGCAATTGTGCGTGTGTTTCATTGTTCGTTACGGAAATAGTTAGTGTGTCACCAGAAGTCATGGCTTCAATTGCATTTTTTGTAATGTTTAAAACCACTTGTTTCATATGGTCTTTTGAGCAACGGATATGAACAGGATGG
Source organism: Bacillus sp. 3G2 (assembly GCF_044324725.1). Classification (NCBI taxonomy): domain Bacteria; kingdom Bacillati; phylum Bacillota; class Bacilli; order Caryophanales; family Bacillaceae; genus Bacillus; species Bacillus sp. 3G2. Next base: position 1,342,488 of record NZ_CP172246.1, read on the forward strand.
TCTGGTAAATGTAAATGGAATACAATGTTATGTAGATTCGCCTCAGATTGAATAATTAATGCTACCTCATTTAGAATGTTTCTCACATCATATGTTTGTTCAATGATAGCAGTTGGCTTTCCAAGAATAAGAAATTCGCTTACAATTTCATTAATCCGTTCTATTTCTTGTTCGATGACGGAAAAATAGAACTGATCTTGTTCATCTTTATATTTCTCTTTTAATAGAGCAACGAGTCCTTTAATTCCGGTAAGGGGATTGCGGATTTCGTGAGCTGTACTAGCTGCAAAAGTGCCAACCAATTCAATTTTTTGTAGTTCATTTTGTTGTCTTTCCAGTTTTGTTTGACGTTTTAACAACATATATTGAGCAAGTAAAAATAAAATAGACATTAAAAATAAAGTAGCTATACACTCTATTGAAACCCACTGATATAATGTTTTTTGATGGATAGGCAATGGAGAAACAGAGACCTTCCAATTTAATCTTTGGAGTGGGGTAGTAAGCATATTAGAATGCGCATCACTTGTTTCGTTATTATCATCGGTGAGAAAAACTACATCATACTTATCAGTTACTTCAAAGTGGTATTGTGGCTTAATGGCATTTAAAGATGCTGAAATGTAGTCAAAGCGTAAACTTGCTAACAATAAGCCTGAGATTTCCTTCTGTTTATTGAAAATGGGAGAAGCAATTATAATAGCTTGATGTCCAAGAACACGATCCGTAATGACTGATGATATAGTTGTTTTCTTCGTTTGTAACGCGTCTTGAATATATTTACGATCTGAGACATCAACAGGTGGTCGGTCGCCTTCGGATGCGACTGTAATGATACCTCCTGGTGTAGCGTAATATAAACCAGAAAAGCGTGCATCGTTTTCATCAGTATCATGTACAATTTGTTTTACTCCATTTATATTCCCAGTCTCGGTTCCTACGACCTTTGAGAGCATTTCTAATGCGGAAATTGCTTCACCAAGGTGATGATCTAAATAGTCTCTATATAAAAAGAGAACCGTGTGAGCAGATAGTTTGTTTTCCTGTTTCATTTTATAAGAATGATATGAATAAAATGTAGCACCAATCCCTATCGTTGGTAGGATAACAAGCAATATATATAAAACTATGCTGTGAAATTTGACTTTCAAATTTGGTACTCCTTCTTTTTTATTATCATTATATATAAACTATGTTAAAATTGTCATGTTTTTATTCAAGAATCATTCATAATATATTTGGGGAGAGGTAATGAATGAGTGAATACTCATTCGGAATTTACATGAAGTACTAAACTGTTTTTCTTTTTATTACTGAGAATTTAAGTGAAGGGTTGAAAGTTGTATGACATCAAATAATGAACGAGAAGATATTTCTCAATCTCTAAAAGTATTTATTGCATTATCTCGTGTACATCGTTCTGTTATGGATACTACAAATAAATCTATACAAAGTAACGGGTTAAATCCAACTGAATTTGCTGTATTAGAACTGCTATATCATAAAGGTGGTCAACCACTTCAGCAAATTGGTGAGCGTATTTTAATAGCGAGTGGCAGCATTACATATGTTGTAGATAAGCTAGAGAAAAAGGGACTAGTAAAAAGAATTCCGTGCCCGAATGACAGACGTGTTATTTATGCACAATTAACTGAGTCTGGAGAGAACTTTATTGCTTCTATTTTTCCAGGGCATGAACAAGTTATACATCAGTCTTTTGAAATGTTAACGAAAGAGGAAAAGGATGAATTACTTGATCTATTAAAAAAGATTGGAAAGTATGAAAAGTAATAGTATGTTCCAAAGGAGCTTTGGATAATGAAATCCAAGGCTTTTTTGTTTATATGTAATTATGGCAAGATCTGCCGTATTTTGCTGAAGAATAAGAGGAGATTTGTAAGTAAGCATTGAATTATAGTAAGGATGCACATAATGGAGAGGAGGCTCGTTCATGTCATTTAAAGACTATGAATATAAACGGCCAAATATTGAAGAATTAAAAGAGAAGTTTACTGTTGCTTTAGAGAAGTTTGATAACGCCAAAACGGTAGAAGAGCAAAAACAAGTCATCAACTCAATTAACGAAATTCGCAACGACTTCGGTACAATGGGGAATCTATGCTACATTCGTCATTCTGTCGATACGACAGATGCTTTTTATAAGGAAGAGCAAGATTTCTTTGATGAATTCTCTCCAGTTGTACAAGGATATGGTACAAAGTATTATCATGCGTTAATACATTCTCCATTCCGTGAAGAATTAGAAGCGTATTACGGGAAGCAATTATTTGCTTTAGCGGAGTGTGATTTAAAAACATATTCTGATGATGTCGTGAAAGATTTACAATTAGAGAATAAATTGTCTTCACAATATACGCAGTTATTAGCATCTGCAAAAATTGACTTTGCAGGAGAAGAAAGAACGTTATCGCAGCTTATTCCATTTATGCAAGGGAAAGAAAGAAGTGAACGTAAAGTAGCAAGTGAAGCATATTACGGATTTTTAGCTGGGAATGAGGAAGAGTTAGATCGTATTTATGATGAGCTTGTTAAAGTGAGAACGAAAATCGCTAAATCTTTAGGTTTCAAAAACTTTGTTGAACTTGGATATGCAAGAATGTACCGTACAGATTATAATGCGGAAATGGTGGCGAATTATCGTCAGCAAGTACTTGATTATATCGTTCCAGTTACAACGGAATTAAGAAAACGACAACAAGCACGTATCGGTGTAGAGAAGTTAGCGTATTACGACGAAAACTTTGAGTTTGCTACTGGTAATCCAACTCCAAAAGGAGATGCGGATTGGATTGTTAATCATGGGAAAACGATGTATAAAGAGTTATCGGCTGAAACGGATGAATTTTTCAATTTCATGCTGGATAATGATTTATTAGATTTAGTTGCGAAAAAAGGAAAAGCTGGTGGCGGATATTGTACATATATTGAGAATTATAAAGCGCCATTTATTTTCTCAAACTTCAATGGAACATCTGGCGACATTGATGTATTAACACATGAAGCTGGTCATGCTTTCCAAGTATATGAAAGCCGTAAGTTTGAAATTCCAGAATACAATTGGCCAACGTATGAAGCATGTGAAATTCATTCTATGAGTATGGAATTCTTTACATGGCCATGGATGAAGTCATTCTTTGAAGAAGATGCAGATAAATATTATTTCTCTCACTTAAGTTCAGCGCTTCTGTTTTTACCGTATGGTGTATCTGTTGATGAATATCAACATTATGTATATGAAAATCCAGAAGCATCACCAGAAGAGCGTAAGACAGCATGGCGTAATATAGAGAAAAAGTATTTGCCGCATCGTGATTATGAAGATAATGATTATTTAGAGCGCGGTGGTTTCTGGCAACGTCAAGGACATATTTATAGCTCGCCGTTTTACTATATCGACTACACGTTAGCACAAATTTGTGCACTGCAATTTTGGAAACGTGCAAGAGATAATAGACAAGAGGCGTGGGAGGATTATGTAACTCTGTGCCAACAAGGTGGAAGTAAATCATTCCTGGAATTAGTAGAAGTTGCAAATTTAACATCACCATTTGCTGAAGGTTGTGTGAAGAGTGTCATTACAGAAATAGAAGCGTGGCTACATGCGATTGACGACACAAAATTGTAAAAAACATGCGCTTTTTTTCACATGTTTAACATCGACATAGCGAGAAAATGATGAGATAATAAAAGAAAATTCAGAATACTAAAAGGTGTTTCTAATAGGAGCACCTTTTTTCACCAACAAAAAGGGGGGAAAGAAGTATGCTTCAATCTAATATGGATGTGAGTTTAGAAAGTTTGTTGAACTCGTTACAGTCTACCCGAAGCACGCTATTATCAGAAATTGAAATGTTAAATGATACAGAAGTGAATGTAAAACCGCGCCGTGATAAATGGAGTATTATTCAAATTTTGCATCATTTACATTTAGTTGAACAATCCGTCACGTCTGCCCTTGTATATGGTTTACAAAAAAATGAAAGAAACACGACTCCATTTAAAGACCTCCAACTTACGCTTGATCGCACACATAAACGAGAAGCTCCTCAGCAAATGCAGCCAACAGAAACGTTAATGAAAAAACAGCAAGGAATTCAATTACTAGAACATTCACGACAAGAACTATTACACGCGCTTCATAGTGTGCTAGATGAAAAAGATCTATTTGAAAATGGATTAAAGCATCCGGTTTTTAATGATCTGAATTTGTACCAGTGGGTTCAATTTCTTGATTTGCATGAACAAAGACATCTTACACAGTTAAAAGAGGCAAAACACGCAATTTTACAGCGATAATTAGAAGGAAGTGGGAGACCACTTCTTTTTTGATACGTGCATAGTTTTCTTTCTTATTTTGGAATACTACATGGAGAAAGAAGAGAAGGAGTTGAAAAGTATGTCCAAGAAAAAGAAAGAAGAAGAGCGCGCTTGGAAAGCACGTAAAGAAAATCAAAAACCACATGGAAAAGTGAAAGCCTTTGCTGAATTAGTTGAAGGAACAGAAAAAACGTGATGATTATTTCATCACGTTTTTTGTATGAGTGGAAAAGTTAATAAGAAGGTTGTCCCAGTCCCTTTTTCGCTTATAATATCAATTTTTCCGTTCATAGCTTGCACAACACTGAATACGACCATCATTCCAAGACCAGTCCCTTTTTCTTTCGTTGAGTAGAAAGGGGATCCAAGTCGTTTTACTTGTTCTTGATCCATACCAACTCCGGTATCTTTTATATACAATTGTATATGCTTATGATCTGGAACTAAAGTAAGTACGAGATCACCGCCTTTAGGCATAGCCTCAATACAGTTTTTTAAAATATTTAATAAACATTGGTTCAGTTTTTGTTTTTCACCAGCGATATAGAAAGATGTACTTTGTTTGATGTAGTGGATACGAACGTTTGTTAAATTAGCAAGAGGTGTGATTAAAGATAAGGCATGCAATAATTCTTCCTCTACTTGTAACTGTTGTTCTTTTTCAATACTTGGTTTCGCAAAAGTTAAGTAATCTGTAAGAACATGATTTGCTTGTTCGATTCCGTTGATGGCTATGTCGATATATAATTTTCGTTCTTGCTCAGTACATGTATTCGACTGCAAAAGTTGTAAAAATCCTTTTGTTGAAGTTAATGGATTGCGAATCTCATGTGAGATGGACGCGGCCATTTCGCCAATTAAATGGAATTTTTCAGCATTCATAAGTTCGTTTTGAAGACGAACTTGCATTTGAAGTATATGTAGCAAATATAAAGTAAGGATTGTTCCAATTATTGTACATATTTCGTATACGATAATATGTGGTATGTAATCTGCACTATTTGTAATCTCTGAAAGGAAAGATGGTATCCACCCTAAGCCAAATATGAGACTGTAAAAGATAGCGAGTGCTATTTTTATACGATTAGAACTTCGGTTAAATAGTTTGTACGTTAATAGTAGAACAATAAACAGTAAAACCGAAGCGATAAGGGATGGAAATACACCTATTCCCCCTAATAAGAAGCGGTATATGTTTAATACAGCTAAGATGGAAGCACCAGCAATAGGTCCTCCTGTTAATGTACCGACAATTAATACGATATGGCGCATATCAAATTGAAATCCATAATTTGTTTTTGCTCCGAAAGTAATACATAGTATGGTAGTGAGGCAACACAATGTAATAAATATAGCTGAATTTAATTTAGGGGAGCGTTTCCCTTTTTGATTCCAAAATAAATGGTATACGAGCATGGTAACAAGGATGAATAATATATTTAAAAAGAGATAAATAATAAAGGGTTTCAGTAGGATGCCTCCTCTCTTCTCACATTAAATTAATCATACTATAAAATGAAAGAAATGAAATGGGAAATAGCTGAAAAGTCAGAAATTTTTTCTGATAGTATACAATATGTTACAATAAGCTTTGTCAATGAAAGAAGGAATTCCGTGCATTGCACGGGAGAGGTTCGCGAACTCCCTCTATAAAAAACTATGGAAACAACAATATCTTTAGGTATTGTTTTGTTTTTTTATTGTGACAGTTCAAGAACGTTCTTTCTTCTTATTCGTAGTAGAGAAGGAGAATGAGTGAAATGAAAAAAGAAAAGGCAGTTGTTGTTTTTAGTGGAGGACAAGATAGTACGACATGTTTATTTTGGGCAATAGAGCAGTTTGCAGAAGTAGAGGCTGTAACGTTTAATTACAATCAACGTCATAAGCTAGAAATTGATTGTGCAGCGGAAATTGCAAAAGAGCTAGGAATTAAACATACGGTACTAGATATGAGTCTATTAAATCAACTTGCTCCAAACGCGTTAACGAGAACGGATATGGAGATTACACATGAAGAAGGTGAATTGCCATCGACGTTTGTAGATGGACGAAATTTACTATTCTTATCATTTGCTGCTGTATTAGCAAAACAAGTTGGAGCACGTCATATTGTAACGGGTGTATGTGAAACTGATTTTAGTGGTTATCCAGATTGCCGTGACGTGTTTGTGAAATCGTTAAACGTTACTTTAAATTTATCTATGGATTATCCGTTCGTAATTCATACACCACTGATGTGGATTGATAAAGCGGAAACATGGAAATTATCAGATGAACTTGGAGCATTCGAGTTTGTTCGAGAAAAAACATTAACATGTTATAACGGAATCATTGGGGATGGTTGCGGTGAATGTCCAGCATGTCAACTTCGTAAAGCAGGATTAGATACGTACCTACAAGAGCGCGAAGGAGCGAGTAACTAATGGATAACTTCTTTGGATTTCGCATCGTAGAAAATTTGCAAAAAATGGACAAGGATATTCAGCGTAAACAGCTTAAATATCATAATAAAAGAGTAATGGTCAGCAAGGAATTTACATTTGATGCAGCACACCATTTACACTGTTATGAAGGGAAATGTAAAAACTTACATGGTCACACATATAAAGTTGTATTTGGTATTAGTGGATATGTGAATGAAATAGGTCTTGCGATTGACTTTGGAGATATAAAAGAAATTTGGAAGAATGAAATAGAAATTTATTTAGACCATCGTTATTTAAACGAAACGTTACCAGCGATGAATACGACTGCTGAAAACATGGTCGTTTGGATTTACGAAAAGATGGCAGAAGCATTAATAAAAGATAATCGTGCGAACGAATATAAAGGAGCTCGCGTTGAATTTGTTCGTCTTTTCGAGACGCCAACTAGTTATGCGGAAGTAAGACGGGAGTGGATGCTCGATGAGTAAAATCCCTGTCTTAGAAATATTTGGTCCGACTATTCAAGGTGAAGGAATGGTTGTGGGACAAAAGACGATGTTTATCCGTACAGCAGGTTGTGATTATAGCTGTGCATGGTGTGATTCTGCTTTTACGTGGGATGGATCGGCTAAGGATCAAATTAGACAGATGACAGCAGAGGACGTTTGGAATGAGCTTGTAGAAATTGGTGGCGAAAATTTTTCTCATGTTACGATTTCAGGTGGAAATCCAGCATTGTTGAAAAATATTGAGTTTCTTCTTTCTATATTAAAAGAGAATGGAATGCGGACGGCAATCGAAACACAAGGGAGTAAATGGCAAGATTGGTTACTTCAAATTGATGAGATAACGATTTCTCCAAAACCACCAAGTTCGACAATGAATACTGATTTTCAGAAGTTAGATGCTGTTATTCAGAAACTAGCAGGAAAAGATATTAGTTTAAAGGTAGTAGTATTTGACGACTATGACTTTGAGTATGCAGTTAAGATGCATGAACGTTATCCAGATGTACCATTTTTCTTACAAGTAGGGAATGATGATACAAAAACAGTGGATGATGCGATGCTGATTAAAAAATTATTAGATAAGTATGAGTGGCTTATTGATAAAGCTGTAAATTGTAAAGAAATGAATGATGCAAAAGTATTGCCGCAGCTTCATGCGTTAGTATGGGGAAATAAACGCGGAGTATAAGGAGAAGGGATGTTTAAAATGGCAGGAAGATTAGATGAAGATTTAAAAGATGTAACGTTACTAGGAAATCAAAATACAAAATATTTATTTGAATATAGCCCAGAAATTTTAGAGGTATTTGATAATAATCACCCAAACCGTGATTATTTTGTGAAATTCAATTGCCCTGAATTTACAAGCTTATGTCCGAAAACAGGCCAACCAGATTTTGCGACAATTTATATTAGCTACATTCCAGAACAAAGAATGGTAGAGAGTAAATCTTTAAAGCTATATTTATTTAGTTTCCGCAATCACGGTGACTTCCACGAAGATTGCATGAACGTTATTATGAATGATTTAATTAAATTAATGGATCCACGTTATATTGAGGTATGGGGTAAATTCACACCACGTGGAGGGATTTCAATTGATCCTTACTGCAACTACGGTCGCCCAGGAACGAAATATGAACAAATGGCAGACTACCGCATGATGAACCATGATCTATATCCAGAAACTATTGATAATCGTTAATATATAATAGAAAGAAAGGATCTGTATGTTATACAGATCCTTTCTTTCTATTATATTATGCATTTTGATTAATGACAGTATAGTTTTTATGACTTACAACTGTAAGAGGTTCCATATCTAGTTCTCTAAAATTTTCCATAATTGTTATATCTACAATAACGGAGTTTTGATTTACTTTTTGAACACGGCCTTGCATTCCACCTTTAAATTCAATGATATCTCCAGTTTCTGCGATCTGCATAAGCAACTCTCCTTGTTACAGTTTTCCCAAAAAAGAATAATTTTGGTTTTTTTTTATTTCCTCCTATTTTGAACCATATTGTCCAGTTTGTAAATGTTTCCAAAGTAAAAATTCGAAAAATATTCACATTTTGTAAGAAAATATGCAAGAACTCCATGTTAATAGAAAAAAGAACGGTTTAAATGCGAACATCTTTATATAGGGGTATAATAAAAAATATACAATAACCTACTAAAGTGGGAGAAATTAGAGGCGGTAAAATGATGTTTGAATTTGTGGGGAGTGTTATAGCATTAACTTTATTTGTATTTTCTTATATAAATTTAAAAAAGATTCGTCATCATGAAACGACTACATATTTTGATGGGATGGATGGTATCCATGCTGGGGTCACAAATGAAAGTGGCGGGGATATGTAAAGGTGTATAACTTTCTTTTTTTGCGTGGTATGATATTTAAAAATAGTACATAATAGAGTTCGTAAGTGATGAATGGAGAGTGGAAAGAATGAAGATTTCTTTTATTCGTCATGGTCGCTTAGATCGTACTATAGAACCAATGACGGTTACATCTTTTCATGAATGGATGAAAGGATATGACTTACATACTACAACTGAACAAGCACCTATACCAATGGAAACAAAGGAAGCGGTTGAAGCAGCAAAATTGATTGTAACGAGTGATCAAAGGTGTGCTGTACAGTCAGCAGCTGAATTAATGGATTCTTTATCCTTTATGCAAAATGCTCTTTTTAGGGAAGCTGAAGTTCCGACGAGTTTTTATGCTCCGAAATGGTTGAAATGTAAACCTAACGTATGGATGTTTATCGGACGAACATTATGGATACTTGGTTACCATAAAGATGTTGAGTCTTATAAGGAAGTAAGAGAGAGGGCAAGGCAAGCGGCCTACTTATTACATCGTTACGCTCTCATACACGGAAGTATTGCTCTTATAGGTCATAATTACATGAATGCAATGGTTGGTGCGGAACTGAGAGCGATGGGATGGTCTGGTTCTCCTATTTTACATAGGAAGCCATGGGGATGTACAACCTATACATTCCACGAAGCGATGGATGGTAATGCATTACATACAAATTTAACATAAAAGCACACGATTTATATAAATCGTGTGCTTTCTTTTTAAGATATAGAAACTTTGATGTTTAATGTTTTTACAAGATGTGCATAAGGTTCGCCTACGAGCATAACGATTTGATCTTTTTTATAACCTAGCTTCTCATATAGTGAATAGGCACGCTTGTTTTCTAAATTAACAAGTAATGCAATTTTTTCATACGCTTTTTCAGTTGCATGGATTTCAGCAGCTTCAATTAATTTAGAACCAATGCCTTTTCCGCCATATGCACTTGAAACTGATAATGTATCAATGTAATATTCATCAAGTTCAGCTTCTTTTTCTAACGTAATTGATTCATCTTTATGTAATTCTCTTAAGTAATGTACGATTGGTGCATCAAGCGTTGTTGCTTCACTACCGTGATAAGCGACAATAACCCCAACTGCATCCCCGTCTTGTTCATATACAAAACAGTTTTCGTAGCTCAGTCGATTTCTCTCTTTTGAGAACCATGTTTCAAGTCCTAGTAATACTTCTGTCTCAACTGTGCTACCAGTGATTTTTTCAGCAATTTCGTGCAGAGCGTTATACAATAAAGGCGCAATTGCCTTTGCATCTGTCTTTTTTGCTTTCCGAATCATAGTATCCCTCCTAGTTCTATTTGTATATTGTAGCATAGTGGTATGGAACTTTGCATAATTGAATGTCGAAATGTTTGATATAGAGAAGTAGCTATGTTAGTATATGATATTTAGTGGACATATAGTAAAATGATATCGTTTGCAAATAATGAAAATGAAATGAAGGTATAGCATCTGGATAATTTTACAGTTGTTGACCTAAAGAATATACGATAAAATAAAATATTGCATAGAGGTGAAATACATGGATGAGCAATTAGCAAATACAATTTTGGATCAGCTGAAAAATGGTGAAATAAAGGAGTATGTTGTAACGAAAGATGTATTTTATACGTTTAGGAAAGTTGTAGTAGGGCGTGAAGATTTTAAACATATTATTGGGAACGCGCAGCGCGGCGGACAAGTAATTTATACATATTCAGAAACGCCACGTTCGTAACTAGAAGAATATAGGGGAGGCGAATTATGGGCGATTTTAAACAAGGCATATTACCGCATTGGGATTATATGTGGAAAGACAGAGCCGGCAATAGGTTTATGGGGATGGTTATGTACCCAGAGAAACGAAAGTGTTCGGAAAAAATGCTTCGAAAAATAAAAAGAGCATATGAAGAGGCTATAGAAATTAAAGTAACTGTACAAGTTCAACATACATATCAGTACGTAGAAGGAATGATTGTGTACTTTGATGAAGAAGCTCCTGTGTGTACAATGATTGATAAAGATGAAAATCCACATCATATATTTGTAAAAGATATTTTGCGTATTGAGCACTCTGAATAATCTTTTCATAAATAAGTTGCATTTCCATAATAATAATCTTTTTCTATAATAATTATCTTTTAGTATGTAACGCGAGCCAAAAGTATATGTATAATATTTAATAAAGTAAAATTGATAAATGTAATCGTTTGTTAGAACAGATTATCGTTTCATGTCTGTTCTTTTTTGCGTGATGCTGGAGAAATATATTCCTCCAGCATTTGCCGTTTTATGACAAAATATATTGGTCACTTTTTTAAAAATAAGGTTAAATTCGTTGACAACTTTTTTGAAAAGCACTTTATTGACATGAGTTTTAGAATGTTGTTTCATAGTCATTGTATTAAAAAAAATCGACTGTCTTGTCGAAAAGTGAAATTTAAAAAAAGAAAGAATTTATACATATATCTTGTGTCTTATTTTGAAACGTAATACAATATATAGAGAAAACAAGAATCAACATACAGAGAGTATAGATTGGAGAGGGAGGGTCGGAAATGATAGTTGCATATGATTCTATGACAGGAAACGTGAAGCGTTTCATTCACAAATTAAATATGCCGGCCGTTCAAATTGGTGAAGATCTAGTAATAGATGAAGACTTTGTTTTAATTACGTATACAACAGGTTTTGGCAATGTACCAGAACGTGTTTTAGAATTTTTAGAGCGCAATAATGAAAAATTAAAAGGCGTATCTGCAAGCGGCAATCGTAACTGGGGAGACATGTTCGGTGCAAGTGCTGACAAAATTTCTGCTAAATATGAAGTGCCTATTGTATCAAAATTTGAGTTATCAGGAACAAATAACGATGTAGAATATTTTAAGGAAAGGGTGCGGGAGATTGCGACACATTGAACTGAATAATGAAATCACGCAAATGCAGGACGGTTTTTATCAGCTTCATAAAGATAAAGAGGCATTAGAAGTCTTTATGGAAGAAGCTAGAGAGAATACCGTTCATTTTAATAGCGTGGCAGAGCGAATGGAATATATGAAAGAACATGATTACTATTACAACGTTCTGGACGAGTATAGCTTGGAGGAAGTAGAAGAGGTATATAACATCGCTTATGGTGAAAACTTCGAGTTCCAATCTTATATGGCAGCATCTAAGTTCTACAAAGATTATGCGTTAAAAACAAATGATCAAAAACAATACTTAGAAAGCTATGAAGATCGTGTAGCAATTGTTTCATTATACTTAGGACGCGGTGATGTTGCGAAGGCAAAACACTTCGCAAGCATGATTGTAAAACAAAACTACCAACCAGCGACACCAACCTTTTTAAATGCGGGACGAAGCAGAAGAGGAGAAATGGTGTCTTGTTTCTTGTTAGAGATGGATGATAGCTTAAATTCAATCGGCTTTAACATTAATACTGCAATGCAATTATCGAAAATCGGCGGGGGAGTAGCTTTAAACTTATCTAAGCTACGCGCACGTGGTGAGCAAATTAAAGGTATCGATAATGCTGCAAGTGGTGTAGTACCTGTTATGAAATTACTTGAAGATTCGTTTTCATATGCGAATCAGCTTGGCCAACGAAAAGGTGCCGGCGCAGTATACTTAAACATTTTCCATTGGGATATTATTGAGTTCCTTGATACAAAGAAAATAAATGCCGATGAGAAGAGTCGTATTCAGTCTCTATCAATCGGAATTATCGTTCCAAGTAAGTTCTTTGAGCTTGCTGAGAAAAACGAACCTTTCCATGTTTTCGCGCCTTATACGGTGTATAAAGAATATGGCAAGCATTTAGATGATATTGATATCGATGAAATGTACGATGAATTAATGAGCAATCCGAAAGTGAAGAAGAAGCCGCTAGATATTAGTGCACGTGATATGCTTATTAAAATTGCTATGATTCAGCTTGAGTCTGGTTACCCATACTTAATGTTTAAATCAAATGCAAATAACCAACATCCACTGAAGGATATTGGAACTGTGAAGATGTCGAACTTGTGTTAAATATGTAGCACCTTCTAGTAGAAATGCTAGTCGAAAACTCCGTTAAACGGGGAAAGCCTCAGATTTGAGGTAACCTACCGTGCTAAATCTTATCTTAGAATGAAAATATAAAAGTTCAGAATGTATCTTATTATTTTGTATAGCAGAGTTAAGGGACAACATAAAGTAATAAGAGACTTTCTGAAGTATTAAGATAAGTAAAAGCCTAACGACTATCCCTTATGGGAGTAGAGCGCAAGCGATTGGCGTTCGAAAAGCGGAGCACCTAATCAGGTAATGCTGTAGGTGATGATATAGTCTGTCCTGTATGGTGACATACAGCAGTTGCTTGAGCAACGGACTGAGGAATAGCGAACTCGGTTGAACATTCGAGACAGAAATCTTCCAGCTTCAAGAAACTTCTGAAATAAATGATTACGGTACAGATGACATTATCCGCCGTGATATTAACTGTAACTTAGGATCGTTAAATATCGTAAATGTAATGGAAAATAAAGAAATTCGTGAAGCGGTTCATGCGGGAATGGAAGCTTTAACAGCTGTTTCTGATATGACGATCATTCCGAATGCACCAACTGTGAAAAAAGCTAATGATGAGCTTCATTCAGTTGGACTTGGTGCCATGAACTTACACGGATATTTATCAAAAAACAAAATCGCATATGAAAGTGCTGAAGCGAAAGAGTTCGCTCGTACATTCTTTATGATGTTAAATTACTACTCTATTGAGAAAAGTATGGAAATCGCTAAAGAAAAAGGCGAAACATTTAAAGACTTCGATAAGTCTGATTATGCAAATGGCACATACTTTGAAAAATACGAAACGACAGATTACAGCCCAGTAACTGAAAAAGTTCAGCAACTATTTGATGGAATTCATATTCCAACAAAAGAAGATTGGACAAGTTTAAAAGAGCAAGTGAAGAAGAATGGATTATATAATTCATACCGTCTTGCTATCGCTCCAACACAATCTATCAGTTACGTTCAAAATGCAACTTCAAGCGTAATGCCGATTGTAAGTCAAATTGAGTCAAGAACGTATGCGAATGCGACAACATATTATCCAATGCCGTATTTATCAAAAGATACGTTCTGGTACTATAAATCTTCTTACGATATGAATCAGTTTAAATTAATTGATTTAATCGCAGAAATTCAAGAACATATTGACCAAGGAATTAGTACAATTCTTTACGTTAATAGTGATATTTCAACACGTGAATTAGCACGTTACTACATCTATGCACATAAAAAAGGCTTAAAGAGTCTTTATTATACGAGAACACGTAAGTTAAGCGTGGAAGAGTGCGTAGCTTGTACCGTTTAATATAAAAAGTGAGACAGCATGAGCAGGGTTTTCTGAACCCTGCTCATGCTTAGTTATCAATTTTTCATGTTTATTTAGAGAAGGGGCGATTGAATGCGTGCGGTAAACTGGAACAAAAAAGAAGATGATTTTAGTTTAATGTTTTGGAAGCAAAACATCGCTCAGTTTTGGACAGAAGAAGAAATCGCGGTATCTTCTGACAAAAATACTTGGGCACAATTATCAAAAGAAGAGCAGGTTGCTTATAAGCGTGTATTAGGTGGTTTAACACTTTTAGATACGAAGCAAGGTGGCGAAGGGATGCCACTTGTACTTGTTCATCTTGAAAATTTACAAGCGAAAAGTGTATTAGCTTTCATGGGAGCTATGGAAGAAGTACATGCGAAGAGTTACAGTCATATTTTCACAACGTTAGCTACTGAAGAAGAAATTGATGATATTTTTGAATGGGTAGACAATCATCCATTACTTGAGAAAAAAGCTGGTATTGTTACTAGTTACTATCGTCGTTTATTAAAGCCTGAAGTAACGAAAAAAGAATTATACATGGCAATGGTAGCCAGTGTGTTCTTAGAAAGTTACTTATTCTATAGTGGATTCTTCTATCCACTTTACTTAGCAGGTCAAGGTAAATTGACGGCAAGTGGTGAAATTATTAACTTAATAATTCGTGATGAGTCAATTCACGGCGTATTCGTCGGTATTTTAGCACAGCAACTCTTCGCAGAACTTTCTGCAGAAGATCAACAAGAAGTGCAAAAAGAAACGCAAGAGTTATTAATGGAACTATATGAAATCGAAATGGCATACACAGAAGAAATTTACACTTCTATCGGTCTTGTAGAGGATGTAAATCGTTTCGTTCGTTACAATGCGAATAAAGGACTTATGAACTTAGGACTTGAGCCGAAGTTTGAAGAAGAAGAAATTAACCCAATCGTTTTAAATGGTTTACGTACAGATACGAAAAACCATGACTTCTTCTCTGTAAAAGGAAATGGTTACGTAAAAGCAACGAACGTTGAAAAGTTATCTGACGATGACTTCGTGTTTAATTTTTAATATATGCTCATAAAGAAAAGCTGTCTTATTCGTTGATAAGACAGCTTTTCTTTATGAGTTTGTTTACATAACACTATTATTTTTGTATAACAATTTCTGTTTAAAAAGTGCTATCCAGCTAATGGATAGCACTTTTTTGTAATTAAATGGGTATTTACAATCCTTTTGTATCAGTGTATTATTTAACTAGTACACCGATACAAAAGGAGGGAAGAAATGAAAATAGAGTTTTCTCCAAATACACCAATTTACATTCAGGTAATGGAATACATAAAAAAAGAAATCGTAACAGGACATTTATTGCCTGGTGATAAAATTCCCTCTGTACGTGAATTAGCGAGTGAATTACAAGTAAATCCAAATACGATTCAGCGTACATTTCAAGAGCTAGAACGGGATGGAGTTGTTGTAACGCGTAGAGGAATGGGACGATATGTAACGAATGAAGGGGAGAAAATTATGGAGCTGCGAAAAGAGATGGCGAAAGAATTACTTCATTCTTTTATAGATGGAATGGACAATTTAGGTTTTTCAGAAGAAGAAATTCTTACAATCCTTCGTTCTTCATTATATGAGAAGAAGGAGGAGCGCGAATGACAGAGTTAATAAAAATAGAAAACTTATGGAAGAGATACGGATTAAAAGCAGTAATCCGTGAATTAAACATAGAGATTACGGAAGGGAAAATTATAGGACTCGTTGGAGATAACGGGAGCGGGAAAACGACGTTATTGAAAATGATTGCCGGTCTGCAGCATCCTTCTGAAGGGAGTATTACAATCGCTGGTAAAAAGGTCGGATTAGAAACGAAAGAAATTGTTTCTTTTATGTCGGATAAACCAGTATTTGATGATTGGATGACGGTAAAAGATTCTTTATTTTTCTATCGAGATTTTTATAAAGACTTCGACATTCAAAAAGCGGTAGATACGATTGCGGAATTTAAAATACCGTTAGAAGAAAAAATTACAGCTTTATCAAAAGGTATGGTTGAAAAGCTACAAATTATTTTAACATTTTCGAGGAAAGCGAAGTTATACGTACTAGATGAACCGCTTGGCGGAATTGATCTTGTTTCTAGAGAACACGTATTAGAGCTTATTTTACAGTTTTATCGCGAAGACTGTACCATTTTAATTGCAACACATTTAATTGGAGAAGTGGAAAATATTTTTGACGAAGTAATCTTTTTAAAAGATGGTGAAAGTGTACTGCATGAAAATGTAGAGGAATTACGTTTCCAACGAGGAAAAGCTGTTACAGATTTGTTTAAGGAGGTGTTTAGTAGATGAAGGCCAGTTTAATATATATGTACAATGCGAATAAAAAACAAATTTTTATTTCGTTATTGTCATTCATATTTATTGTAGCTGTCGCTTTTGTAAGTATGGGGAATTATATTAAACAAGAATCAGGAGAAGTAAGGCAAATGATTATTATTGCTGTAGTATTCTTAGTTTATATGATTTTTGCAGTATTAGTATTTCTGCAGGCGATATCTGCGTTCGGGAAAATGACCGAAAGTACATTATTTCGATTAACACCGATATCTGGTAAAAAAATTGTTTTAGCAATATTGTCATATGCGGCAATTAGCTTTATGTGTTTTGAAGTAATAGGTACTATGTTTGTCTATAGTATTTCGATGAAAGTAATAAAAGGTACAGAACTCTATGGAA
Organism: Bacillus sp. 3G2; assembly: GCF_044324725.1. Classification (NCBI taxonomy): domain Bacteria; kingdom Bacillati; phylum Bacillota; class Bacilli; order Caryophanales; family Bacillaceae; genus Bacillus; species Bacillus sp. 3G2. The sequence continues at coordinate 1,359,737 of NZ_CP172246.1, forward strand.
TGTTATTTACGGAAAGTACAATTGAGCTAGATATAGTAAAACAATTATTTAGTAGTGTGTTATATGTATTTAATTTATCAAGTATATTGTTAGTTTTACTTTTTACAGTAGCTGGTGTGAAAGTATTTTCTTTGAAAAAGAAAAAAATGGAGTATGTAATTATTTTCTTCCTATTTTTACTAGTAACGAAAGTAATCAATCTAATATATGAAATGCTGGGCCGACTTGCGCCTACACCTACTTTTATTAAAAAATCAGTTTATATAGATGAATCGGTGGATATAAATCTCATACTATATCCAGAAAGTCTTATGAATTTATATAGTATTACTTTTTCAATCAGTATATTTGTTTTACTTGTTTATATAACAGGTCGCATAATCGATAAAAAATTAGAAGTCTAAAGGAGGAATCGGCATTGGGAAACGTAGTAGTAAAGTTAGAGAATGTTCGAAAAAAAATTGGTGGAACGGAAATTATCCGTGGTTTATCATTTGAAGTTCGTGAAGGGGAAGTATACGGGTTCCTTGGACCAAACGGTAGCGGTAAGACAACGACGATCCGTATGATGACAGGTCTTATTTCAATGACAGAGGGCGATATTACAATTTGTGGTCATAGTATTCGCACGGAGCGTGAAAAGGCGCTAGAGCAAATTGGAGCGATTGTAGAAAATCCTGAACTATATGATTATATGACAGGAATGCAAAACTTAAAGCATTTTGCGAACATGGCCATTACACCGATTAGTAAAGAGCGTATTGCTGAAATTGTAAAGCTTGTTGAATTAGAGCATGCGATTCATAAAAAAGTGAAAACATATTCACTTGGTATGAAACAACGTTTAGGAATTGCACAGGCATTACTGCATCAGCCGAAAATCTTAATTTTAGATGAGCCAACAAATGGATTAGATCCAGCGGGTATTCGCCAAATTCGAGATTATTTACAACGTTTAGCGAAAGAAGAGAATATTGCCGTAATCGTATCAAGTCACTTATTAAGTGAAATTGAGCTCATGTGTGATCGCGTCGTTATTATTAAGCAAGGGGAGTTTGTACAAGAGTATAACTTACATGAACAAGCGAAACATGATGAGACAGTAGTGGTAGCGTTTGAAGTAGACCAAGTACAGAAAGCAAATGAAATCATTACAGGTAAGGCGCAAGGAAATGTCATTGTAGTATCTATAACGAAAGAAGAAATTCCACAACTTGTAAAGAAATTAGTAAATGACGATGTGCTTGTATACGGAGTTACTGTTCAAAATAAAACGTTAGAGGATGAGTTCTTAGCAATTACAGGGGGAGTGAAAGCATAATGTTTAAATTACTTCAAAATGAATTTTTAAAGTTGCATGCGAAAAAAGGTATGTATATTTTAATTGGTGTCATTGCGGTATTGGAGATTTTGGGAGTTTTAGCGATGCTGAAATGGGGAGACGGAAGTGAATTTAAAGGATCATATTTAGATTTTGCAAGTTCAGAGATTGGTTTAATTACTTTGTTTGCAACAATTTTTGGCATTACGATTGCTGCCCGTATGATTACGGATGAGTTCCAAAAAGGTACAATTAAGCAGTTATTAATCCGTCCAAGAAAACGAATTACAGTGTTATTCTCTAAATATATTACAGTATTACTTACTATAGTATTTATCATATTTGCTAGCACGTTCATTGCAATGATTATTGGCGGAATCGTAATGGATGGTAGTAAAACAGAATTAACGATAGGAATCGTAATGAAATCTACTTTGTATCAAGTACTTTCGCCTTTCTTCTTTGCGACGCTTGCATTTTTCTTAGCAAACGTATTTAGAAAATCTGTATTACCATTAATTATTACGATGTTCCTCTTCTTCTTACAAGGAGCAATTAATATGGTACTAATGATGTTTGCAAAAGGTGTAGCGAAGTTTGTAGTGTTTTTCCATTTAAATTTAAGTGTTTACGATAGCAATAAATTAGTAAGTGGCGGAATGGAACCAACATTTACAGAGTTTACATTTACAACTTCATTATTACTTGTAGCTGCATACTTTGTTGTATTACTTGTAGCATCAAGTGCATTATTCCAAAAACGTGACGTATTATAATAAAAGAAATCCCCGCTTGTAAAAACGGGGATTTTTATTACATAACTTTCTCGTAGATTTCAATGGAAAGAAAAAAATGATTACTATATGTTGTTTGAAAGAATTTGAGAAAAATAGGAAGATTTCCAACTATATTCATATTATAATTTCATTATCAGATCATGTATTTTTACTATCTTTGGGGGTGTTCTATATGCACTATGCATTTTCACGTATAAGACTACGCAGTTTTTTTGGATGGATGATTATAGGATTGTTCCTTACGATGATCCCATTAGAACTAGCAGATGTTTCTGAGAATACGCTGGAAGTTATTTCACAAATAACTATATTTTTTGTATTTCCGTTATTTTGGTTATACGTAAAAACAAATACAAATAATGTTGTATTTAACAGTTTTTTTGATAAGCCAGGACGTTTACCGTGGGGATTAATTATATTAGCAACGATAATGGGAATGATTTTTTCAGTCGGTATATCTCATATTCAATTTTACATATTAGCACATACGTTACCGAATTTCTTAGTTACTATGTTAGAAGACGGAACCGTTATTAATACAAGTAACATATATATGACGATATTTACTTTCATTTCAGCATGTGTGTTAGCACCTATTATGGAAGAGGTTATTTTTAGGGGGTTCTTTTTACAGCGAATGGCTTATAAATGGGGAATTAAAAAAGCTGTAATCATATCTTCACTTATTTTTGGTTTAGGACATTTTGATGTTATTGGTGCGTTCATGTTTGGTGTTGTAATGTGTCTTTTATACATAAAGACGAAAAATATATGGACGAATATCGCTGTGCATTCTCTAAATAATTTGATTGCAACAAGTATGCAATTTGTCGGTGGAGAAGAGAGTAGCGCAATTTCAATTCCTGAATTACAAGCGCAAAGTAATTTATGGATCGGTATTGGTCTTACAGTTGTTGGGTTACTTTGGCTAATTCCTTATGTTTGGAAACAATGGCGTACAGTAAAAGAAGTAGGTGTGCCGCCGATACGCTTTATAAATGAGGAAAAAGTAGTGAATGCATTACAAGAAAACGAAGTGTATAGTCAAGTGATCGTAACAGATAGACTGATGGCTGTAGAGTTACCGGATGAAGCAGTCAATAAGCTTCGGTTAGAAGAAAATGATTATGTAACAGTATCTGTAGAAGAAGATAAAATCGTTATAAAGAAAGCGCATGATAGATAATTAAAAAGTAGCTCCTTGGAGCTACTTTTTAATTTGTAATAATTTCTACACGAAAATTATTACCGTTCTTTACATATTTAATATCTGTAACGATACGGACTGTTTTTAAAATCTCCACTTTTTCACCAATGCGAGGGATAGTCGGAACGTTGTCCCAAATGCCAAGCAAGTCATCTAATTGTGCCGTTTTTTCATAAAACCAGATTTTCAATGTAAAGCCCCTTTCTCGAACTTTATGTATTTTAATACATAATATATTATTTTTATTCTTATTGTAAGGGGTTTTTATATATTTTATGAATAAAAATAAATTAATCTTCTGGGAAGATATGTTCAATATCAGGAGTAAGAGATACTTCTGATAATACGATATGAGAAACAGTCGTTGCATATGAAGAAACATCATTGATAAATTCTTCAAGTTCAACGAGTGAAGGAACAGAAATTTTTACAATGTAGCATAAGCTCCCTGTTACTCGGTAACAAAAGCTTGCAGATGGATAAGACTGAATAAACTGTTGCATACGTGTTGTATCACCATTTTTTAAAGTGATTTCTAAAATACAATCTAAAACAAGTCCTGCTTTTTTATAATCGATATCGATTGTGTATTTTTGAATCACGCCCTCACTTTCGAGTTTGCGAACACGTTCTGCAGTAGACGGAGCAGATAAGTTTACTCGTTTCGCCAATTCGCGCATCGAAAGGCGACTATCATTATATAATTCATTTAAAATTTTTCGATCAACACGGTCTAGTTGCATTTGTAAATATACCTCCAGTAAAATAATAATTTTTGTAAAGTAAAAATATAAATTAAGATTCATATGAAATGTGAAGTGAACTTTATTTATTTTACAATAAAACAGAAGGAAATAGGAGGGAAAATGATGGAGAGAATTTCATTATCAAATGTAGGAGATACAAAGTTTCAAAAGTTATTAGGGCATAATCCGGATCTATTACATTCATGGAGTATGGTAGAGAATACATTGTATAGTAAAGGAACTCTTTCGGCAGAGTTGAAGGAGCAAGTAAGAAGAACGTTAGCGTATGGGAATGAATGTCCGTACTGTATGGCAAAGGGAAGGCCTGATGATATGCAAAAGGTAGAAGAAATGAGTGTAGCCGTTACTTTTGCACATACATTTGTTCATGACAAAAAGGCGATAGATGATAATATGTTTCATGTATTGAAACAATACTGGACGGAAAAAGAAATTGTAGAGCTTTGCGCTTATATTTGTTTTATTACTGCATCGCAACAACTTGGTTTTCTGTTTCAATTACAGCCGAATGAAGGAGAAAATGATGATGAATCAAATAGCACTTATTATAATTGATGTACAAAAAGCGTTTCAGTTACCACATTGGGGCCAGAGAAATAATCTATTGGCTGAAGAAAACATGAGAATGTTATTAGAAGAGTGGAGAGAATGGAAACGACCAGTTTTTCATATTCAACATGTAAATAAAGAAAATGCTCAGTCGATGTTTTATGAGGGAGCGGAAACGGTAAACTTTAAAGAAGAAGTGCAGCCACTACCAGGTGAAGTGATTATTCAGAAATCTGTTAACAGCGCGTTCATTGGGACAAATTTAGAAGAGCAATTAAGAGAGAACAAATGCAATGCAGTAGTGGTTGTAGGATTAACGACAAATCATTGTGTGGAGACTACCACACGAATGGCAGGGAATTTAGGGTTTACAACGTATTTAGTGAGTGATGCAACGGCGACTTTTAACCGTAAAGGTCTAGATGGTAAAGAGTATAATGCAGAGGATATTCACAATATGACACTTGTAAATTTACATGAAGAGTTTGCTGCGATTGTGACGACAAAAGAAGTGTTAAAATTATTTTAAGAAAATAATTGCGAATTATGTAGAAAAAAATAAGAATATTTCGTATAATCTAAGTACAATCATTTTGAAATAGGGGTGGCATCATATGGAGCAAATTCCGGTAAAGAGAATAGAAGAAGTACTTGTTATAGCAGGGGACGATAAACAGAAGCAAAAGGAATTTTATGAATTGCTCTTATCTACTGAGTTTTATGTTGCTGGTTCAATAGAAGCAGAGGACGGGGCAACAGAAGGAATACTTCGCTTGCGTCATTTCCAAGGAGAGGGTAGATGGATCGTTCCGTTCTTTACACAAATGGAATTTGTAAAAGACGTGTTGCCAGAAGGAACGCCCCTTATTACGATACGTGGGAAAGAGTTATTTGGTAGCATTGAGAAAGATGCTACAGCAGTATTAAATGTTGGAACTGAGATAAGTAAAACATTTATTCCAGAAGAAATTGCAGATATCGCATCTGGACGAATTTTTAATTATTATAAATAAAAAGGAAAAGCGGAATCGCTTTTCCTTTTTAATTTGAGAACGGAGTGGCTACGCCAGAAGAAATAGAGAGTGTTTTATTATTTGTACTTATGGTCGCTGTAGCTCCAAGAGGAATCCCGATATTTGGGCTTATATGTCCAATCGATAAACCGAATAGAACAGGTATATGATAGGGTGCGAAATATTCATATAGTATTGTTTGTAATGATTGAGACGGTTTAGAAGGGGTGCAGTCGTGACAACTTGTAAAAATAACACCACTACATTCATTAAATTTTCCAGATAAAAGTAGCTGATTTAACATACGATCAATGCGATACGGTTCTTCCCCAATGTCTTCAAGTAACAAAAGTTTATTCGCCGTATTTATCTCATAAGGTGAGCCAATTATACTCGTTAACACAGCTAAATTGCCTCCCGCTAATGTGCCTGTAACTGTACAGGAAGAAGTAGGTACGATACATTCTGAAGCAGATAAGATGGTGGAATACGGATGGAATAGTTGATTGAAAGAAGATAAAGAGAGAGAATCTACACCTTTTCCTAACTCTTCCACCATTGGACCGTGAAAAGTAACGAGCTTTGCATAACGTGAAAAAGCAGTATGTAAAGCTGTAATATCGCTATATCCCCAAAAGATTTTTGGATTTTGCCGAATGATTTCATATTGAATGTGAGGGAGGAGACGAGCACTTCCGTAACCACCTCGTGCACAGAAAATGGCCTTTACTTCATGATTTGAAAATGCTTCATGTATATCATCAAGGCGAACTTGATCACTTCCAGCTAAATATCCATATTTCTCATAAACACTCTTCCCGATTACTACAGATAAGCCCATTTCTTGTAATACGTTTACACCTTTTAATACATTTTCAATTGCTGGTGGACCGGACGGTGCAATAACCATTACTGTATCACCTTGTTGTAACGCATTTGGATATATCATTGTTTTCAGCCTCCTTCACTTTCAATATATTCGCTTCATAGGAAGTTCAACCCTTGTAAAAGAAGGGGAAAGTTTGTCAAATAAAGAAGATATAAGGAGAATAGGAGGAGAAAGGATGTTTACAAGTCGAGTTATAGATACATTACAAATTAAGTATCCAATCATTCAAGCAGGTATGGCAGGTGCAATTACGACGCCTGAGCTGGTTGCAGCTGTAAGTAATAGCGGAGGACTAGGAACGCTTGGAGCAGGCTATATGAGCCCTGAACAAATTCGTGACGCAATTTATAAAATAAGAGAACGAACGGATAAGCCTTTCGGTGTTAATTTACTGTTAACGAAAGAGATACAGATAGAAGAAGAGAAGGTAACCTTGGCAAAGGGATTACTTAGCGGAGTAAATAAAGAATTCGGTATAGAGGAAGAAGAGACGATAAAGCTTCCGAAAAGCTATAAAGAACAATTACAAGTGTTAGTAGAAGAAAACGTGCCAGTCGTTAGCTTTGCATTTCAAACGTTAGAAAAAGAAGAAATAGATGACTTAAAAAGAAGAGGAATAAAAGTCATCGGAACAGCTACTCATGTGGCAGAGGCAAAAGTACTTGCTGAATTAGGAGTAGACATTATTGTCGGTCAAGGTAGCGAGGCAGGAGGACATAGAGGAACGTTTATCGGGAAAGAACAGGATGCTATGATTGGGACGTTCGCATTAATTCCACAGTTAGTAGCAGCAGTCCCGCATATACCAATTGTTGCAGCTGGTGGTGTAATGAACGGACAAGGGCTTGTTGCGGCATTTACACTGGGGGCAGAAGCTGTTCAAATGGGATCAGCCTTTTTAACGAGTGAAGAAAGTATTACGCATGATGTGTATAAAGAAGCAGTTTTACATAGTACAGATACGAGTACAACTGTGACCCGTGCGTTTTCCGGGAAATATGCACGGGGGATTCGTAATGAATTTATAGAGAGACATGAAGGGAAAGAAGAAGGGCTTCCGATGTATCCAGTGCAAAATGTATTAACTTCTAAAATACGGCAAGAAGCAGCAAAGCATAATAAAGGAGAATACATGTCGCTTTGGGCAGGGCAAGCGTCATCATTAGCACGAATAGAATCAGCTCAGCATGTAGTGGAGCGAGTGATGAAAGAAGCAGATAACGTAATCGAACAATTGCAAAATATATATAGAAAAAGACCACTTGAATAATTCAAGCGGTCTTTTCATTAGTTTGCTTTATAAAATTGTTGGATGGCTTCATCGATATAAACCCAGCCTTTCCAACCTAAGTGCATATGATCTTTTAAGAAGTATTTATCATACTCATGATTTGAGAAGTCGGCAATTGGATAGCCAGCTTTCTCAATTTGCTCATGAACTTTCTTGTAGTATAATTCGCGACGTTCTTTCGGGAAGCCAGCGTAATCGTACCAAGGACCTTTTACAGGAACAGAAATGAAGAGTGGTTTTGCACCAGATTGTTTTAATAAATCAAGTACAATTTGTAAATCTTCATATTCTGGCGATTGATCATAAGCATCATTTTTTAAGTAGCCTTCACGTTGCTTTAACTTCTTCTTAATCTTGCTGTTGAAGTAATCATCTTCGATACCGTATTCGTTAGAACCTGATTCTACTGCACCAGTTTGATCTGCATGTTTACGAGCTTCTTCCCAATTCATTTGTTTTAATGAAGGGTCAAGTTTTTCTTTATGCGGTTTAATATCAAACATTGCTGTAAATAAATCTTTACGATCTAAAATGTTACGATAAATATAAGCGAAAGGTTTAGCAGCAAGTGCTTTTACTTTATGCTTTGTATCATCATAAACGATACCTTCAAGCGAAATTTTTAGTAAAGTTTCTTTCTTAACAATCTCAAAGTTTAATAAACGTTTTGCAATTTGCTTTTTCATTTCAGGCTTTAAGTCATTATTGAAAAGCAAGTGATAGCCTTGTTGTTTCGAAAAGTTAGGTGCAAAGTGTGTTTCATCAATACCTTGTGGTACAAACCATTGAGGAGAAAGAACGAATACCATTTTCTTATCCTTCAATTGATCCATTGTAGATGCAAAGTTTAACACATGTACAAGGTCTTGTGTTCCTCCGCGTCCAAGAAGGAATGGTGTGAACCCTTCAGGCTTTACTTTGAAATAATTTGATGGATGGAAAGCATCCATACGTGCAAATTCCGATGAACCGTACATCGGAAGGTATTTCGGGTCTGCTAACATCTTTTGCTGTAAAATCATACTTTGAATCTTTTCTTCTTTTAAAGAAGTGGCAGCTTGTTCTACTTTTTCATCACTTAAAAGTGGAAGTAGGAAGCGCGTTGGAATAAGTAAGAATACAGCAAAAAGGGCCAATGCTAAAAGCATCGGACCAAATTTTGCTTTGTTCATCGGATTTCTTCCAACTTCTTAATAACCATGTTTGGTGTAGCCCACTCGTCACGGTCAAAATCAGAAATAGAAACTTCAATATCTAAACGCTCTTGGAATTCAACTAATAAAGATACTACAGCGAAAGAATCAAGAATACCTTCTTCAAATAATTGAACATCTAAGTTTTCTTTCACAATATCGTTTTCACATACTTCTTCTAAAATATCTAATACTTGCTCTTTGAATTCTGCCATTTTTAAAATCTCCTTTATATCCGAAATATATTATATGTGCAACTTCTTATTAGTATAAGAAGGGTGCATTAAAAGTATCTGTTAAGGTGTCCAGAGAAAATTAGGAAACCGAAACATACAACGTGGAACGTAATTACAATCGCAAGGATGTGTGTAAATTTATTGTTTGGCCAAAACTTATGCTTCTTGTTTTTTCGTTCAAAAATATCGAATAAAATAAACAGTGCGGCATGATAAAGACCATAAATAATGTATTGATACACATGCTCACCAGTAATATGCCAAATTCCCATGATGAAAAAGTTCAAAAATGCACCGATATAAGAAATTGTGTAACGGTTTTTAATTAACTTTTTCTTCGTTGCAAAAAAGACGAAACGCATGTAAATAAAATCACGGAACCAGAATGATAAACTCATGTGCCAGCGGTTCCAGAAGTCTTTAATATTACGACTAATGAACGGTTTATTAAAGTTTTCTGGCGTTTTAATACCCATCATATAACTCACACCAATTACAAATGAGCTATAACCAGCAAAGTCGAAGAATAAATATAAGCTATAGCTATACATGTAAATCATATTGGATAGGATTGTATCTTGCTGAGCAAATGCCGGATCCATAAAATATTGTTTTATTAAGTAAGCGATAATAAATTTATACAAGAAACCTTGGAAAATACGGTTTAATCCTGTATATAGTAAGTTTTGATACTCCTCAGCGCTAGGTGGCTTTTGAATATCTTTTTGGAATCTGCGGTAACGATCGATAGGTCCCGTTGAAATTGCTGGGAAGAATAAAACGAATTCCCAAAAATTAAAGAAGGAAAGTTCTTTAATTAAGCCATCGCGAACTTCAAATACCATTTGTACTGCTCTAAATGTTACATAGGACATTCCTAGAAATACAATAAACTTTAGATCAGGTGCAAACGGTGCGATTTTTGCTAAAATAAGTGGTAAAATCGATAAAATAACAGCTACACAAAAAGTGAGTGTACTATTCTTTTGTTTTCTTAATAATAAATAGCCTTTAATCAAGGCATATTGCCAAATAATAAATGCGGCTAACATAATTGCTTGCTTCGGTTTATCCGAGAAGATAATAGCAAGCATGACTAATGTTAAAACGGCATTATATTTACGCAACATTTTACCTTTTAATCCAGCTATGATAGTAGGTATTAATAAAATGCCCACTATAGCGAAAAAATAAAATGATCCATATGCGGTCATGCTGTAACCTCACTCAATAATTTTTTGCGATCTACCTTTCCATTTGGTGTCATTGGAATAGAAGATTGATACATGAATTTACGTGGAATCATGTAGTTTGGTAATCGCTCATTGAGTTCTTTTTTGATTGCAGATGTTAATTTGAATTCTTTTTCAAATGAATGTTCTCCAGGAACAACAACCGCTAATAAATAATCGTATTTCTCACCTTTTTTAATTGGAACGATAACTGCTCCTTCTACGTAAGAACACGCACGAAGGTGATGCTCAATTTCTTCTAATTCCATTCGATAACCATGCAGCTTAATTTGGAAATCAAGACGACCATTATAGAATAGAAGACCATTTTCAACATAGCCAGCATCGCCCGTTTTATAGGCGCGCTCACCGTCAATCATAGTAAATGCTTTTTCTGTTAATTCAGGGCTTCCTAAATATCCAACACTTACGCTTGGACCGACAATTACGATTTCACCTTTTTCACCATCAGGTGCGATCGTGCCATCTTCTTTCATAATAAGAAGGCGGCAGTCTGATTTACAGTAGCCAACTGGAAGTGATTTGTATTGATCAAGCACTTCTTCTGTAACGTGAATACCTGTTACAGCGACAGTAGCTTCTGTTGGACCGTACGTATTCATAATTGTCGCTTTCGGGAAACGCTCAATTAATTTTCTAGCCACTTCGTTTGGTAACACTTCACCGCAGAATAAGAATGTTTTCATGTTTGGAAGCATACTCTCAGAGAAAGATGCTTCCATTAAACACATTTCTGCGAAAGATGGTGTTGAAGTCCATACTTGTATATCCGATTGCTCTAAAGAAGCAAACAAGTCTTTTGGACGTGCAATCATATCTTTATCGATTGCCCAAAGTGTACCACCTGTTACTAATGATGGGTAAATATCCATGACAGATAAATCGAATGAGAAAGGTGCTTGGTTTAAGAATACTTGCCCTGTTTGTAAGTTGAAATCTTCTACAGCCCATTTTGTAAAGCTTACAAGGCAGTTATAAGTAATCTGAACCCCTTTCGGATTACCTGTGCTTCCTGATGTGTAAATAATGTAGAAGTTCTCATCACCTTTTACCGCATGTTCAGGATTTGGAGTTTTCCCTTTATGAGTAAAGAAAATATCTTTTAAGTTGTCTTCACTTACAATGCGAACTGGTAAATCAGTTACAGTTACTTCTGTTCCTGATAAAAGTAGTTTCGCACCAGAATTTTCAGCGATACGTTGTACACGATCAGCTGGGATAGATAAATCTACAGGAATATAAGCATGTCCAGCTTTTACACATCCTAAAAAGTTAATAATCATTTCAGGTTGCATATGGCCATACACCATAATTGGTGAACGATCATCTGGATACTCAGAAGAAATCCAATGTGCTAACGCATCAGAATCTTCCTTTAATTGTTTGTACGTAATTTTCGCATCTCGCCAAACAAAAGCAGTTTGATCAGGCGTTTCAATAGCCCACTTTTCAATTTGTTCTAATAACTTCATAACGTTCCCACCCTAGAATTCATTGTAAATAAATGTACTTGTGTTTGTATCATGGAATCCATACAACCAAAGTAATGCAAATAAAATTGCAAGGTAATAAACCGTCTTTGCAACCCATTGTGTGAGTGGTCGAGACCATATCTCTTTTAATCTTTCCATGTCTTTCCCTCTCTTAATGAAATAATAGCTCTTTGTAGGTATCATGTCCTACATTATTGTGAAAAACACAAAATTCCACATTTTAGGTAAAAATAAGTCAAAAGGCTCTTTTCTGATATTAGCACTAAATACTAAAAAAGAAAATCCCTAACTTAGCAATTATATTACATTCAGCATCAATTTGTAACGGGTTTGACATGTAAAAAGAAAGTGGATTGTGTGAATACATAAAAGTGGACTAAAAGAATACGTGAAAATATAAGATTTGTTACTTATTAATCGGTAGAGAGTGAACAAACTTTAAGTTTCTAAATCTTTTTAAAAGGAGGAAATTATCATGAATAGAGTGTGGAAGAGTCTTATTTCGGAAGAAAATATCGTGAAATGGAGAAGGCATTTCCATAAGTATCCGGAATTATCATTTCATGAAAAAGAAACTTCGCAATTTATATATGATACATTATGTTCATTTTCTTCTTTTGAAGTAACGAGACCGACGAAGTATAGTGTACTAGCAATTAAAAGAGGAACGGAACAAGGGAAAGTGATTGCGATTCGAGCTGATATAGATGCTTTACCAATTCAAGAGGAGACAAGGAAATCTTATACGTCTGTGAATAAAGGAATGATGCATGCATGTGGGCATGATGCTCACGCAGCTATTTTGTTAAGTACAGCAGAAGTGCTATCACATATAAAGGAAGATTTTGCAGGTGAGATTCGTCTCTTCTTTCAGCACGCAGAAGAGGTGTATCCTGGCGGCGGACAAGAAATGGTTGAGGCAGGTGTGATGGATGGTGTGGATTATGTAATAGGTTTACATGTTATGTCTGGACTTGAGAGCGGGAAGATAGGGATTGCGTATGGACCGATGATGGCAGCACCAGACGTATTTACAGTTGAAATTCAAGGGAAAGGAGGGCATGCGGCGAGGCCAGAAGAAACGATAGATCCTATTGCTATCGGAGCACAGATTATTACAAATTTACAACATATCGTATCAAGAAATACAAGTGCTTTCATGCAAAGAGTTGTTTCAGTTACGCAGTTTCATGGGGGAATGGCTGATAATATTATTCCTAGTGCAGCAACTTTAATGGGAACTGTTCGTTCATTTAATCAAGCGTTAAGGGTGGAAGCAGAAGAGAAAATTGAGAAAATCGTAAAAGGCATTATAAAGGCACATGGAGGGGAGTATACATATACGTATCGATATGGATATGATCCTGTTATTAATGATGAATATATTACGAAAGTAGTAGAAGAAAGTGCACTACATTTGTTTGGAAATGAAAGTGTCGTGAAGCTTGAACCTTCTATGGGAGGAGAAGATTTTTCAGCATATTTAAGAAAGGCACCGGGTTGCTTCATTAAGTTAGGAACCGGTAATGAAAAGATAGGTACTTGTTATCCGCATCATCATCCAAAATTTGATGTGGATGAATCAGCTTTAATTTATGGAGTGGAATTATTTCTAGAGACAGCGATAAGACTACTAAAATCATAAAAAGTATAAAAAAAGGCAACTGCGCTCTATCGCAGTTGCTTTTATTTCTTTCCGTCAGAGAGGGCTGAGAAAGAACTATGCTCATTTATAGTATATGAATAGCTAACGGACAAGCTTGTACATTTTCATCATTTTTTTAAAAATATTTATTGACATTGATAATCACTGTCAATTAATCTAAGGGTAGTTGAAATTGATAATTATTATCAATAGGATGGGTGCGACATGTTAATGAGAAAAAAATTTCACCTTCTGCGGAGGGGATTAAAAGATAAAAATAAAGATGTTGATCAGCATATGGAATGGCAAAGAAATGTAATTCGTTCTGAATATGTAGATGAGAAGGGTACACTTCCAACAGAAAAAGAGATACAAGGTAAAAGGAGAGATACAGTTGAGTAAGTTAGTAATGATTTTTGCAAGTATGAGTGGAAATACAGAGGAAATGGCTGATCATATTGCAGGTGCCATTCGTGAAACAGAAAATGAAATTGAAGTTATCGATATTATGGATTCACCAGAAGCTTCTATACTAGAACAGTATGATGGAATTATTTTAGGTGCTTACACTTGGGGAGATGGTGACCTTCCTGATGATTTCTTAGATTTTTATGACGCAATGGATTCTATTGATTTAACTGGGAAAAAAGCAGCAGTATTCGGATCATGTGATTCAGCTTATCCGAAATACGGCGTGGCGGTTGATATTTTAATAGAAAAGCTACAAGAGCGCGGAGCGGCAGTTGTGTTAGAAGGACTAAAAGTAGAATTAACGCCAGAAGATGAAGATGTAGAAAAATGTTTACAGTTTGGAGCTGAATTTGTAAAACACCTTTCTTAATGGCAGAAGGGAGATGAAGAGCAAGTGCATGAGAAAATCGCAATCAAAACGATGACAGATTATCATTTGTATGATTTTATGCGTTGTCCGCATAAATTTTATTTCCGTCATATAAAAAGAAGAGAACCTTCTTCGTTTGAATGGCAACAAATCGCACAAATGATTGTGAATCGAATTATTAACGAATATTACACACTACCTGCGGGCCAACAAACGAAAATCGTACTTTTAATATTAATAGAAAAGTATTGGAAAAAAGTAAGGATAGATATGTTTACTTCAAAGACGGAGTATTATATTGTGTTAGCGAAGTTAACGGATCATGTATTACAGTTTGTTGAAAGAGATGATAGTCAAACACCACCGTTATTTTTATATGAAAAATTTCAAACATATATGGAAGAGTTAGGTGTCCACATGTCATTGACATTAGAAGTTGGTGAGTGGAGTACTGAGTCGTTTGTAATTAAAAAGTATGTTGTCGATGCGGATGAGGAAATGCTTGTTCTTTGTCAAAAGTTAATAACAGTATTCAGTTATAAAGCTTTCGGCATTCTTCCCGGAAAAATTGAAGTTATTAATTTAATAGAAGGAACTAAGTACGAGTACGTTCCGAAACAGGAAGATATTATAACTGGAATGGCTGATTTATCTAGAATGAAAGCAATGTTGCAACAACCTGAGCATTATACAGAGCGTCATTTTCGTTCTGAGTGTCTGAGTTGTGCGTTTCGTAGGGAATGCCAAGGGGAAGAAGTAAAGAAAGAAGCGAAGCAGAAGAAAAATATCGTACATTAAAGGATGCAAATTTGCATCCTTTTTTGTTATTGACATGAAAAGCTTTTCATCATTTACCGTATATTTGTAGCAGATTTTAATAAAGGGAGGAATAATCAATGAAAGATGAAACGAAAGTATTTCAATGGTTAAAAGAACAGAACGCTCCTTTTGGAATTCAACTGCAAATTTTACAAGCATTTCAACTGTATCAAGTCATTGTTGAAATGGATAAAAAGTTAATGATGTATGAGGAGAGAGAGTATAGGGAGAGAATGTAATCTCATCCCTGTAGTATTACTTTCAGTTGTTCTGTACCCGCTAGGAATGCAAGTTCATTCTTTGTTTCAAAGCTATAAATAATATTATGTAGTAAAGGACTGTATTGATAAAAACTCGTGATGCGGTGAATGAGTAGTGGGTCATCGTGTGAAATAAGCGTACTGTATTGTTCATATACAGATGTAGTAAATTCACGTCCGAAATCATAATATAGCCCAGCAAAATCAAAAGCAGGATCGCCAATTTGAGCATCACCAAAATCGATAATCCCTGAAATATTTTTGTTCTGCTTATTAAATAAAATGTGATGATGTGTAAAATCAGCGTGAATAATTGTATTTTGAAAAGTGGTTGTATCGATAAAAGTAAAGAAATTTTCGAATAACCGATTTAAAGATGATTTCTGTAACGAAGTAAGACTATTAGTAACATACTGATTTAACTTAGTTTGTAGCTCTTTCCAGTAGGTAAGTGTTTTTTCAACAAGGAATCCTAACGTTTTCACATATTTTAAAGGAATACTATGTAGAGTCGCAAGGAAGGTAGCTAATTGTGCAATAAGTGCTTTCCGTTCTTGTTTTTCTAGTGTAGTAACTATTTTTGTTTTTAACGGTTCACCATGAATGAGGGTATAGTAACTACAAAGCGGAGTAGTATCAGCATCATTTTTATATAATAGGTGATACTTTGGAACCTCAATTTCATGTAGTGAACAAGAGAGAAGTGTGCATAGTTCTTTTTCTAACGGAATTCGCATTGCATATTCCTGTTTTCGAGGGAAACGAAACAGTAGCTCATCATTTACGATAACCGCTACATTATCCCACCCTTCTTCATTTTGTCTATAGGAATGTATAGAAAGATTAGGCAAAGCTTCTTTTATATATTGTTTGTAAGAGTGCATAATTGTTCCTCGTTTCTAAGTTAAGTTATCCTAGTTTATGATATCAGAATTTTCTTTCTATATATTAAAATATAACTATCATTATGAAGAGGGAGCGGGATTGTTATGAAGAAAAGAATATTAATTACTTCTTTATGTATCGCTTTTGGATTGTTTTGGTCATATAAAGAGGAGATTTTTGCTAACTATAAATCGATTAATCAGTACGAATTAAGTAAGGAATTAAAAAACAAAAGTATAGAAACTTTAACTCATAATGAAATGAAAAAGGTAGGAGAACATTTTGTGACAGAGCAATTATCTGTGTTTGAGTTTAATAATAAAGAAGATGTGAAACGAAAAGGTGAAGAAATATTTTTAAATAGAGGGTATGACCGCATGCCCATCAAGCTAACTAAGTAACTTACTAGATATGAAGCGATCCTTGTTTCAAAACTAGCAAGTAATAAAAAAGTAGGCATGCTAAAGAAGCCTATTAAAACGCGATTTTTTCGCTAGGCAGCTTGTCTATGCTTCAATGTCGTTTTATACACAATCCCTAGAATATCAAAGACGGTCATCTTCTTATGCCTATGACATTTACGACCGTTCTTTTTGAGTAGTTGATAAAGGCGATGCAGAATTTTTAAAAGTTCTTCTGTACCAAAAGCTATCGCTTGAAACAGTAACGGAAAGTAATCTTTAATCATATAAATTGCTTTGTATTCACTCAGCTCCTGCTTTTTCTTTTCAAGCAGAAACTGCCGCATTTGAAACATTGTAGAAGAACAAAGGAGAATGCTGATGAGTTGCCCATATAAATGGCACTCTAGGCGTTCTCTTTTTATACTTTTGCATTCATCGATTTCAAAGAATGACTTCCACGTTTTAAACAAAATTTCAATTTGCCACCGAAGTGAATATAATGAATGCACGTAGTTTGTCTCTACTTCTTCTAGCGACGTATTCGTGATATATACATTCATGCCCATTAAACGTTTACTTTTATCCTTCATGACAATGCCTTTCTTCTTTTCACGTATCGCTTGATTTTTCAGACGTGTTTGCGTTTGATCATCGGTTAAACGATGGATAATGACACGTGCTGGAAGTTTCTGATTCTGACCAATGTATGCCTCGGAGATTTCCATCGTTTCACCAGGGGTTAGACCAGACATCATTTGTGTCATATCAAGCTGAATGTATTCTGTTTGCTTTTTTAACGTGCCATTGTTGAAGAATTCTGGTTCAGGGTTCTTGATATAAATACGTGTATTCAACTTCAGCCGTGAGATATAGTAAGCCCCTTTATCATGAATGGTTTGTAAATCTCCTAAATCGAAGTAACCAAGATCACGTAAACACAAATCCCCTGCTTCTACGGTTTCAAGACAGATGGTACCATATGTTTTATCATTATTCTTTCCTGGTCCAAGCTGCACGTTAAGGAATTGACCACTAAGTAAATCATATTCCAATTGAATTTTCACGCCTGCCTTATTACTACTCCCACCTAAACCTTGATAGTCAGTGGCGAATTGATCAGGTAATTGAAACACTGTTGCATCTAGAATACGGATACGATTGAAGGTAGAGATTATATGTGCAGAAAGTGAGTGATTTGAGCAGAGTTTTTGTGTGAGAAGAGAAGTAAAGACTTCTCGAAGAAATGCGACAGCTGCTGGATTAAAGCGTTGATTCAGTCCTTCTGAGCTCATAAGTACCCCAGTGGAAGCTTCTAACTGACTGCACAATTGTGTAAGTGATGTGCTAGCAATTTCTTGACTGAGCCATACGCAAAGGGCAATGAGTTCGTTTGCTTGATACTTACTAGAACGCTGTACAAAGCCAACTTGTTTGGCGATATCTTGTAGTACTACTGGAGATAAAAAGTATTGTAGCTCTTGCGCGAAAAGATTCAGTTCATTTGAAATGATAGGATTCATCAAAAACGCCATCCTTTCTGTATATTTCTACAAAAAGAATAGCATTGTTTCATTTAAATGTGTTCTGTAAATAAACCTTGTTAAATTCATTTCAAAAAGTTTATGGAACTTTAATTCTGTTAACTAAAATAATGAGTGGCCCCAAAAGTAGTAATCTTTGCCGTACCCCTACAAGATTTTATGCAAAAAACAGGGAGACATAGGGAACAGTGGGGAGGCCAAAAGCCACGCTAGGATAGAAATATATAAAAAGATGTATAAGTGAATAAAAAGAGAAACAGGTAGATCCCTGATGAGAGTAAAGGATCCGCCTGTTTCCTCGTTACCAATAATGATATGTTATGTTTTATATAGTTGCTTTTTGTGTTAGGGCGTTTGATGTGGTTATTTCCGCATACACATTGTTTAAAGCACTAATAAAAGATCGATGTACCTGTTGGGCAGGAATAATGTTTTCTTGGAATGCTAAATCTTTTGTAGTACAAGCATTTTCTATAACAATACAGTGAAATCCTAAATCATTAGCAGCTCTTACAGTTGCATCTATACACATATGAGTCATCATTCCACATATAACAAGAGTATCAATATTTTCTTTTTGAAGAACTTTTAATAACTTAGTATCTCGGAAGCTATTTGGAAAATGTTTTTGTATCAAATATTCTTCTTCCAATGGTCTTACTTCTTGATGAATTTTTGCTCCTTCAGTATTTGGAAGAAAAAAAGTAGCATTTTCTTTAGTTGAAATATGTTGGACATGGATAATAGGTCTGTTTTCGTCTCGGAAGAAATCTAAAACTTGTTTTGCATATTGTACAGTTTCTAATGGTTTACTTAACTCCATTTTTCCATTAGGAAAATAATCATTTTGAATATCAATTAATACTAAAGCTGGTTTCATTTTTCATCCCCCAATATTCTGAAAATTATTTTATAATTCTATTATAGGGAGATGAAGTGAAATTAGTAATATTCTCATGAAAGACTTTAGCTTCATATAATTTCATCGTGAAAGACTTTTGTTTCAAATAATTTCGTCGTGAAAGGAATTAATAATATGGTTGATTATACAGATATTAAGATACTGAATTTGTTAAAAGAAAATTCGAGGATACAGTGGAAAGATATTGGTAAAGAAACACATATGACTGGACAAGCTGTAAGGAATAGGATTAGAAAACTGGAGGAAGAAGGAATTATAAGGGCCTATACAATTTTATTAGATGAGATGAAATTAGGAAAATCTCATTTAGCCTTTATCACTATTTTTATGAAGACCAATGAACATTCTAGGTTTTTAGATTTTATTGCAACAAAAGATTCTATTGTAGAGGCTCATAAGATAAGTGGAGAAGGTTGCTATATATTGAAAGTTTTTTTAGAGTCACAGGGACAGTTAAATGATTTGTTAAATGAGATTCTTATATTTGGAAATTATCGCTTGAATTTATCAGTTAATAAAGTAAAAGGATAAAATAAGGAAAGAGATCATCTTTTAGGGATCTCACCACACCAAAATCAAGTTAAGAAATTCATTATTTCCTAAAACAACAAATGAACTGGATTTCCATAGACAACTATGAAGAAGATAAAATTTTCGTTTTGGGGATACCTCAAACTCTTAGCTGGATGGGTATGGGGTAGTACCCCATCGCTATCAAGCTAAGAAAATACAACTTCAATTATAGTAGAGCTTGTTTCTTTTTTTAAAGGCCAAGTGTAGGGAATTTAAAGATTTGCATGCGAAATAAACCCTATTGGGTTTCATTTTTTGAATTAGGCTGCTTGATTATCAGACAGGGTACAATTGTAGACGACACCTAATATATCAAAGACTGTTTTCTTCTCATACCGATGAGATTTCCGTCCGTTTTGCTGTAGGAGATTGAACAAGCGAAGTAACACCTTTGATAGCTCTTGGGTGTCTTTTTGAATAGTTTGGAATAGAAGAAGAAAATAATCTTTAATCATATATATTGCTTTATACTCACTCAGTTCTCGTTTTTTCTTCATGAGGAGTAATTGCCGCATTTGAAACATGATAGAAGAACAGAGTAGAATGGCAATCAATTGACCATATAAATGGCACTTCAATCGGTCTGATTTTATCTTTTTACAATGATGAATTTGAAAGAATGACTTCCACGTTTTAAATAAAATTTCGATTTGCCAACGCAAAGAATACCAGTCATGTACCTGTCCCATCGGGACAATATCTATAGGGGTGTTTGTCATATATACATTGATACCACTGAGTCGTTTACTACGAGGAGAATACTTCATTCCTTTCTTTTTTTCTCTTACAGCTTGATCTTGTAATCGTTTTTGTTGTTGTTGTTGTTTTGTTAATCGATGGACAATTACACGAGCTGGCACTTTATCAATCATTCCTACATAAGCATCAGCTATTTCACATGTTTGTCCTGGTTGAAGGGAGTTCATTACCGTCTCCATATCTATCTGTATATACTCTGTACCTTTCTTAATTCTTCCGTCTTGAAAATAATCAGGGTTAGGATTTTTTTGATAAATACGTGTATTCGATTTGATACGAGAGATATAGTAGGCCTCTTTATCTTGTATATATTGAAGGTCTTTTAAATGAAAATAACCTAAATCTCGGATACATAAATCATTCGCTGTCACAGTTGGGGCACACAGAGAGCCGTAAGTGCGATCATGTTGTTTGCCTGGGCCTGTATGAATATGTAGGAACTGTCCACTTAACAAATCATACTCAAGTTGAATTTTTATCCCAGCTGTATGGCTGCATCCTCCCGCACCTGGATAAACCGATGAAAATACATCGGGGAGTTGAAATGCAGTTGAATCTAAAATACGAATACGCTTGAAAACAGAAGTGTATGGAGAAGAAATCAGCATAGGTGCGGCCAATTTTTTGCTTAGTAGTTCGGCTAGTAGGTGCTGTAAAAGTTGGACGGCCGCCTTATTAAACCGTTGATTCAGTCCCTCAGGACTGATGAGTACTTCTGTTGATGCTTCTAAACAGCTAGATAATTGAGTTAAAGAAGTCATAGCTACATTTTGGCTCACCCATACACATAAAGCTACTAAACCTTTTGCTTGGTATTTACTGGTTCGTTGTACAAAACCAACATCTCTAGCAAAATCCCGTAAGGTATTTGGAGATAAAAAACTTTGAATCTCTTGAGCAAATAGTTGTAATTCGTCAGATACAGAAATAGACATACAAAAACGCCATCCTTTCCTATGATTCTACAGAAAGAATAACGTATTTTTTTCATTTTAGGGAATTCTTGTTTTGTTACTTTGATAGTCTCATGTGGCAGAATTTCTTAAATAGCTTCGAAGAACTCTATTCTAAAAAATACATCTATATTTTACTGGTGATGATAAGTTAATTAAAGTTGATGGATAGCCAAATTCCATTGAAGCATCTATAAATTCTTCTAAATTTTGTACCGATTCAGTGACTATTTTCACCAAATAACTATATTGTCCAGCTAATCTGTGGCACTCAAAGACCATAGGATTTTCTTTGCAAAAATTTCTGAATTGTTGGCATTTTTTTGATTCAAACAAAACAAAAGCCGTTACATTCTTATTTAATTTCTCTGGGTTTATAACTGCCCTATAGGCTGTAATAATATTTTTATCCTCTAATTTTTTTACTCTTTCTTTTGCAGCAGGTGTTGATAAGTTCACCATTTTTCCTAGTTCAGTCATAGATATGCGTCCATCTTCTTGAAGAATATGTAAAATCTTTCGGTCAATATGGTCCATTTTAAACATCCCCTTTTTATTTAAAGCAAAACGCTTATAATGAATAAATTTTTTAAGTCTTTTGGATGAAATAGCTAATAATTTGTATTTAAACAAAATTATATTATATTTATAATTTTATGTATATAATGAAAAAAATGTTATTGGAGGAATAAAAATGGGACTTGAGATGAGGAAATGCTGTGAGAAATGTAATAATAAGGTTGAAGAGCAATCTTTGGCTTTTATTTGCACACATGAATGTACATTTTGTGAGGAGTGTACAAAATTAATGAATTATGTATGTCCTAATTGTCAAGGAGAGCTTGTCAAAAGACCTAGACCCCTATCTAGTAGTGTCTGCTCTCTTAACATATAACAATACTACTTATTAGGTTCGTAACGAAATAGGTTCAAAAGATAAAAGAGGGCAATATTATGATTATTAGAATAAAGAAAGATATGGAGAACATATATAAATTATAGCATAAAGGAGTTTTTATATTGAACCAAGCTTTGCTTATTATTGATGTCCAACAAGAATTAGTTGATGGTAATAACGAAACTAAAAATGTGCTTAACAAAGAAGAATTGTTAGATAATGTTAATTTAGTTATTGATAAAGCACTAGAATCACATGCTTTGATTATCTTTGTGAGGGATAAAGATGTTGCTGAGGGCCAAGGTCCAGGTTTTCAAATACACCAGACAGTAAAAGTGCCAACCAATGCAAAAATATTTGATAAAGTAGCTACAAATGCGTTTTATGGTACACTATTAATGGATTTTTTAAAGGAAAACGAGATCGAACACCTTATTATCATGGGATGTAAAACAGAACATTGTATTGACACAGCGGTTAGAACTGCAACGGTGAATCATTTCGATGTTACTTTAGTTGGGGATGGTCATTCAACGACAGATTCTTCAATCCTATCTGCTGAAAAGATAATAAGTCATCATAATGAAATACTTCATGGTCATTACAATGTTGACAATTTTTCTGTTGTTCGGACCAGCCGAGAGGATTTGTTCCAACCAATTCATAACAATTACCGATAAATCACTATTTACCCTGCTAAATTGAGAACCTCAAAAAAATTATTGATCTATAGCAGTCAGGAGTGATTGTGGAATAACCCAAACTATATTTAAACGAATGTGTGTTATTATATTTTTAATATGGAAGTATATCACATCAAAAACTAAAAAAAATTAATTTAACCCCGTTCTAAAATTGGAACGGGGTTATGCGTATTTAAGACATTAAATAAAATAC
The DNA here is from genome assembly GCF_044324725.1 of Bacillus sp. 3G2. Lineage (NCBI taxonomy): Bacteria > Bacillati > Bacillota > Bacilli > Caryophanales > Bacillaceae > Bacillus > Bacillus sp. 3G2. The sequence goes on from NZ_CP172246.1 coordinate 1,383,143, forward strand.
ATTTATTTTAATTTTACATTTAATGTTTTAATTCTTAGATAGAAATTTCGTTTTGGGGGTAATTCAAAATCTTAGCTTGATGGCAATGGGGTATGACCGATTAATAGAAAATTATTATCCAAATCGTTTTCAGGATTTAGCGTATAAATTTATAAACGAGGATATACGTGAAGTGACGGATGAAAGTTTTCTCTATCAAACTGTAGCGTACGTTGCGGGTACTGAAAATGGTAAGAGAAGCGAAATGAAATTGAGTTATGAAATGAAAATTGTAAAGGTTAATAATATATTTAAGGTGTTAGAACAAAAGCAGTATGTACAATAAAGTGCCACAAATAGCCGATAAAAAATCCCCCAGTTCTTTGAGGGATTTTAAAGGTTTTCATTTTGTTGACCAAGTTCTTTTTGCGCAATGTATAAATTTCCTTGTTCGACTTGTTTCTGAGTAAGAACAGAATCACCTGCATACCCTTTTTCTGTTTTTACAGTACTTTTCGTATGATTGGAATTTTGTTTCTTCATATAATATGTCACCTTTCCTTAAAAATAAACAAAAATGATAAGCACAAGTAGTACAGCAGCGAAAATGGTAATACCCATTAAAAAAGAAGTGTTTTTATTTTTAGGTGGCTTATGTACATCTTGTCGATATCCAGGTGAAATTTCAGGGGCGAATTCTTCATCGAATGATTGCTTTTTTTCTTTTTCGTCCATATGTATCCACCTTTCTTTTTCATTATGTTATACGTTCAAAGAAAAAATATGCATAAAAAAACCGCCCCTCTATCATGAGCGGCGGTTTTCTGTTGTATATTTTCTTTGAACTTGAAAGAGACGGACAAGAAGGAAGATAGCACCAAATGCTAGACCGATAATAAGACCGATCCAATATCCTTTTGCTGCCCAGTCAGTATACGTTGCTAATATGTAACCGAGAGGGAGACCTATTACCCAATAAGCGATTAATGTCATAATTAAGGAAACATTTACGTCTTTATAACCACGTAGTGCCCCTTGTACAGGAGTTGCAATTGCATCTGAAATTTGAAATAAAATCGCAAATATGAGAAATTCTTTTGCTAGATGATGTACTTGTATATCTGTCGTATAAATAGAAGCAATTTCATCATCAAAGAAGTAGAGAAGAATTGAGTATAATAGGGCAAATGCAAGTGCTAAGCCAATCCCGATAAATCCATATTGTTTTGCATTATTATATCGCTTTGCTCCAACTTCGAATCCAACAGCGATGGTCATTGCCATTGCTAAACTTAAAGGAGTCATATATAACAAGGAAGCGAAGTTCATAGCTGCTTGATGAGCTGCGATTGTTGTCGTACTAAAATTACTCATCATAAGTGTCACTGCAGCGAAAATACTCGTTTCAAAAAAGATAGCAAATCCGATAGGGACGCCAAGTTTTAAGAACTCTTTCCAACTTGAAAGAGAAGGACGGTATAATTGTTTAAAGATATGGAAAGATGCGAAAGGCTCTTTCGTACGAATAATAATAACGGTAATAATTAAAATGCACCAATAGGTTGCTGCAGAAGCAATTGCTGCTCCGACACCACCGAGTTTTGGAAAACCGAAATGACCGAAAATTAATACATAATTTAATACTACGTTAATTGGTAATGATAGTAATGTAATAATCATCGTTGTGCGAGTTTTTCCTAATGCATCAATAAACCCGCGTAAAACAGTGTAAGTAAATAAAGGAATAATTCCAATTGCAATAATACTTAAAAATTGTGCAGCAATACGTTCCACAGGTTCTTCCAGGCGCATGCCGTTTAAAATAGGTGAAACAGCGAAGAAACCGATAAGGATGACCACGAAACTAGCACAAATTGCTAAATATACTGCTTGTATGACAACTTGGGGAACATCCTCTTTTTTCTTTGATCCAACGAGCTGTGCAACAATTGGAGTAGTAGCCATCAAAATGCCTGTTAATCCGGTACTAACGGGAAGCCATATACTCGTTCCGATAGCAACACCCGCTAAATCAATAGGACTCGCGTGCCCTGACATTGTCGTATCAAAAAAGCTCATTGCAAATAATGACATTTGTGTTACGAAAATCGGGAAAAATAGTAATACAAATTGCTTTAATTTTTGTGAGAATGAATTAGTTTCTTTCATAAAAGCCCCTTTCCGCATAAAAACAAACCCTCACTATCATACAATTTAATTAAAAAATAGAAAAGAAATACGCGCTTAGAACATATGGAAGCGATAAAAAAAGGATGCACTTTGAAAAGGGATAAGGTATTATGATAAGGTGTGAAAAAATTACATATTCGTTATTAAGGAGGCACTACTCGTGGCTGATTGGTTAATTGGAATAATCATGGGGGCTGTTGAAGGTTTAACAGAGTTTTTACCAGTTTCATCAACAGGACATATGATTTTAACAGGTCATTTACTTGGATTTGACGACGAGAGAGCAAAAGTTTTCGAAGTTGTTATTCAATTGGGATCGATTTTAGCAGTTGTTGTTATATTTTGGAAGCGTCTATGGTCTTTAGTAGGTATAGGGAAAGTAACAGACGGACCATCGTTAAATTTATTACATATTATTATCGGGATGATTCCTGCCGGCGTACTTGGCGTATTGTTCCATAGTGCGATTAAAGAAGTTTTATTTGGGCCAGGCCCAGTTGTCATCAGTTTAGTGGCTGGTGGTATTTTAATGATTGTTGCTGAGAAGTTCTCGAAACCAAGTACAGCAAGAACATTAGATGAAATTACATATAAGCAAGCTTTTACAATTGGAATGTTCCAATGTTTAGCGCTTTGGCCAGGATTTTCTCGTTCTGGTTCTACAATAAGTGGTGGTTTATTAGCTCGCGTGTCACATACTGCGGCGGCTGAATATACATTTATTTTAGCAGTACCAATGATGGTAGCTGCAAGTGGTTTAGATTTAATTAAAAGCTGGGATATATTAAGTACGGCAGATATCCCATTATTTGCAACAGGATTCATTACAGCATTCGTTGTTGCGATGCTTGCAATTGTTTCATTCTTAAAATTATTAGCTCGTGTAAAACTAACACCGTTCGCTTACTACCGTTTCATTTTAGCGGCGGTATTCTATTTCTTCTTCATTATGTAATAAAAAAACTGCCGAGTTCGGCAGTTTTTTTATTTTACTACTTTTTCCATCATGCTTTCCATTACATGTTCCCAAAGAGAAGTATCATCCGCTAATGTAGCACGGAAATTAGCATACATTTCTTTTTGTTTCTCTTCGAATGTTGGATCTTCTTTTTCAGGTAATGTAGCGCGCATAGAAGTTACTAATTCTTGTACTTTTGGAGCGCGTGGTCCCCAAACGGCTTGTTCATTTCCATCTTTATCAATGAAAATAAAGATTGGGATGGCACGTGCTGTTCCATTTGTTAAATATTGATCCATTAATTCTAAGTTTTCATCGCGAATTAATAATCTCATATCAATATTTGCAACTTCAGAAATTCGTTTCATAACAGGTACGCATAAAAGAGCGTCACCACACCAATCAGCTGTTAATACGATAACACGCCAGCCATCATTTTGGCGTTCTTCTAATACAGGAAGTAATTCATTTGGAATTAAAAAGTTATTGTAAATGTGTAGTAGCTCGTATTGATTTACTTTCATTTCATTCACATATGTATCAAAGGACATACCTTTATCAGCCCATTGTTGTAAGTTCATAAGTAACACCTCTTTAGTATGATTTGTTTTCATTGTACCAATTTTTATATAGAAAAGCTTGTATTCTTACTCTTTCTTGTCGCTTAATAATGTATTTACTAGGAAAAAGAATAGTACGACACATAGTTCAGCTATGTTGGACAGTTGTACGCTCTCTATCCAATCGTCGGCAGTATGAATGACGAACCAATCTAACGTAATTTCAATGATTGCAAAAAGGGTAATAGCCAGCCAATTTGGCATGTTTCTTGTCATTGGGTATAGCAACGCCTTGAGGAAACCGAAGATAAAGAATGTAATACCGTCTAAGAAAGTGATTAATAAAAAAAATAGAAGTAAAGCAGTGCGTGATCTATACTCTATACCTGTCATATGAAAGATTCCTACATATACAAAGAAAATAAATGCAAAAATTATAATGAGAAATAGAATAACAAAACCAATAATCAAAGTCTTATCTTTTAGATTAAGATTAGAAAATTTGTCTTCTTCACTCACTATATCATCTCCTTTTTCTGGAAATTTGATTTTATTGTATCATGAAATGTATATTAAAAAACTACGAATTATGGGAAAATAAGGTGACAAAAAGTAAGATTTCATGTAAAATTATTAATAAGGTTTTTATTTAACCAAATGAAATAAAAGGAGCTGTCAAAATTGTCTCAAAATCGAGAGCAATTAATGGAAGAACTATCGACAAATGTGTTTGCTATGTTTCGCACGTTGCGTAATGATATTGGAAAAATATTTGGTGGTTACATACCGTGGAATGAGTTCATCGTCCTTAGAATATTGAACCGTACGAATAAAGAAATGGTATCACGTGTAGCTAACGAATTAAATGTATCGAATAGTCATATTACAGCTGTTACAGAAAAATTAATTAATAAAGGCTTTGTAACCCGTTCACGTTCTACATCAGATCGCAGAGTTGTATATTTAGAGATTACAGAGCAAGGAAAAGATTTGGTTGCGAAAATGGAAGGTGAGAAAAAGAAATATTTACAAGAAAGATTCTCCGCCCTTTCAGAAGAAGAAATGAATATCATGATATCTATTTCTAAAAAACTTATTTAATTCGTTACAAACAAGAAAACGCTTACATTTAAAAAGGGAAGACCTTCCTTATATGAGGAAGGTCTTCTTTCGTATGTAAAAGATTATAAAAAAGAAAATATGTAACATACTACTAGTAAAGGAAGGGGGCAGAAATATGACAAATCGAAATGGTAGTAAAGGGAGCGGAAATCAAGGCTCACCGAAATCAGGTCAATTTCAGCAAGAGTTTAGCACTGAATTTGAGACTGGTAATGATAACAAAGGAAAAGAATATCGTTCGAAAAAAGGAAGTAAATCAAAAAAGGAGTGAATCATTTCACTCCTTTTTTTGATTTAAGATGCTGCAGATTGATCCGTATTATATTTTTCTTCTGATTTTGCGACAATCATTGCGCAAATCGCATCGCCAGAAATATTTACAGCTGTTCGTGACATATCTAGAATACGGTCAATACCGATAATTAAGGCAATACCTTCTACTGGTAGATTTACTTGATTTAAAACCATCGTAAGCATTACAAGTCCAACGCCTGGTACACCAGCAGTACCGATACTAGCTAGTACAGCAGTTAATACGACGACAGCTAATTGGGACATAGTAAGCTCAACTCCATATACTTGAGCGATAAACACAGTTGCTACACCTTGCATAATGGCAGTACCATCCATATTGATAGTTGCACCTAGTGGTTGTACAAAAGAACTTATCGCTTTTGGAACACCAAGTTTTTCTTGTGCTGTTTTCATTGCAAATGGAAGAGATGCATTAGAGCTAGATGTACTAAATCCAATTGCCATTACTGGTCCGAAATGTTTAAAGAAACGGACAATGCTTTCTTTTGCTAATACCTTTAATAATCCACCATAGACGAGGACGCCGTGAATAATAAGTACTAGCATAACGACAATCATATACTTGAACATCGCAGCGACGCCTGCAAGACCCATTTTACCAACGGATGAAGCGAGCAATCCAAATGTTCCGATTGGAGCTAATTTCATAACGAGATTAACAAGATACATCATTAATTCGTTGCCCTGTTCAAGTAATGAATGGATACCTTGAACTCGTTTTCCTAAAATAGCGATACCGAGTCCGATTAATACGGCAAAAGCAATAATTTGTAACATGTTTCCATCAGCCATCGCTTTTGCTGGGTTATCTGGTACGATATTGAGTAGTGTATCGACGAAAGATGTTTCGTTTTTTGCACCTTCATATTTAAGCCCTTCGGTTTTAAAGTTACCACCAGATCCTGGTTGTATAATCAGTGCAAATGTAACTGCAATAGAAATGGCAACGGCTGTAGTGACAAGAAAGAATGAAATTGATTTTAAGCCGATTCTTCCAAGTTGTTTCGGGTCTCCAAGCCCAGCAGCCCCAAGCACGATAGAAATGAACACAACAGGAACAACTAGCATTTTAATGAGTCGAATAAACAATTGACCAAGTGGATTGAACACATATTGATTTAATGGTTCAAAAATGGATGGTGCAGCTAAATTTAAAGTGAGTCCGACAACTAAACCGAGAAATAATGCAATTAAGATTGCTTTTGTTTGTTTCAATAGAACCCCCCCTTATGTTTGTGAAATTACTTTCTACATTAATTGTACCGAAAAACTACCTATTTTGACAATATTTTCTGAATATTTTGTATAAAAATATCTATTTAAATATAGATTGCTTTTGCTAGAGTAAGCAAAAAAATCGGGAAATCTAGTTAGAAAACAAAATAGACCATCACATAGGATGGTCTAGGGAAGGGGACAATTTATGTCAATTTAATTAGGGATGGAAGCCATTCAAAGACACTGGGGAATGTCTTATAAATTAGGGAGGAATAGCTTCGATACATATACTATAAAAGGTGGATGTGACCCCTATGTGAACATAGGGTGAAAGAGAGAGGGAGTTTTACATAAAGGATAAAGTAAACAAAAAAATAAGACCATCACATAAGAGATGGTCAAGGAAGGGGACAATTTATGTCAATTTAATTAGGGATGGAAGTTGTTCAAGACACTGGGGAATGTCTTATAAATTAGGGAGGAACAACTTCGATACATATACTATAAAAGGTGGATGTGACCCCTATGTGAACATAGGGTGAAAGAGAGAGGGAGTTTTACATAAAGGATAAAGTAAACAAAAAAATAAGACCATCACATAAGAGATGGTCAAGGAAGGGGACAATTTATGTCAATTTAATTAGGGATGGAAGTTGTTCAAAGACACTGGGGAATGTCTTATAAATTAGGGAGGAACAACTTCGATACATATACTATAAAAGGTGGATGTGACCCCTATGTGAACATAGGGTGAAAGAGAGAGGGAGTTTTACATAAAGGATAAAGTAAACAAAAAAATAAGACCATCACATAAGAGATGGTCAAGGAAGGGGACAATTTATGTCAATTTAATTAGGGATGGAAGCTATTCAAAGACACTGGGGAATGTCTTATAAATTAGGGAGGAATAGCTTCGATACATATACTATAAAAGGTGGATGTGACCAAGGTGTGAACATAGAGTGAAAGAGAGAGGGAGTTTTACATAAAGAGTAGAGTAAACAAAAAAATAAGACCATCACATAAGAGATGGTCAAGGAAGGGGACAATTTATGTCAATTTAATTAGGGATGGAAGTTGTTCAAGACACTGGGGAATGTCTTATAAATTAGGGAGGAACAACTTCGATACATATACTATAAAAGATAGATGTGACCTTGGCGTGAACATAGAGTGAAAGGTATGAGGATTTGAGAAATGATACATATAACATGATTGTTGCGAGAGTTATAGAGTAAGAATAAATAGAATAGAAAGTGTCTCGTCATAAAATGAAATAAAAGTTGAAAACTATGAAAAAAAGGATTATGCTCAACTATATTATGAGAATATAAGGTTTATCCCGCTATGTAAGGTTTGTTATAAGCCTTTAGTTATGAGGGGAAAAAGGGAGTTAGTGAATATGGAAGTAACAAAAAGACAAGGGCTATATAATCGTTTTATACGATTAAATCCACCACAAATATTAGCATTAGGTTTTTTCTGCTTAATTGTGGTTGGCGGTTTGTTATTAAAGTTACCATTCGCAACGAAAGTACATATTAGTTGGGTAGATGCTTTCTTTACGGCAACGTCAGCAGCAACTGTAACGGGATTGGGAGTAGTAGATACTGCAAGTACGTTTACGATGTTTGGCGAGATTGTTATTATGTTTTTAATTCAAACAGGCGGTTTAGGTCTTATGACAATTGCCATTTTAATTGTTTGGGTATTAGGTAAAAAAATCGGATTACGCCATCGATTATTAATTGGAGAGGCATTTAATCAGACAAATATAGGTGGTCTTGTAAAATTAGTAAAACGTGTTTTTATATTTTCAATTTGTATTGAGTTGATTGGAGTCATCTTTTTATCATTTCGCTTTATTCCAGAGTTTGGTTTTGGAAAAGGTGTATACTATAGTATTTTTCACGTGATTGCATCTTATAATAATGCTGGATTTGCTCTATGGCCGGATAACTTAACAAGGTATGTAGGAGATCCTATTATTAATATAGGGATTTGCTCTTTAATCGTAATAGGTGGTCTCGGTTTTACTGTATTAATTGATATATGGTATAGCCGAAGTTTTCGAAAACTATCGCTTCATTCCAAAATTATGATTGTTGGAACAGTAGCGTTAAATGTTATAGCGATGATTGTGATTTTTGTATTGGAATATAATAATGTGAAGACGTTAGGGAATTTACCTTTAAATGAAAAGTTATGGGCTTCTTTTTTCCAAGGTGTTACTCCTCGTACTGCTGGATTTAATACAGTTGACTATGGGGGTATGGAAGAATCATCTATACTATTTACGATGGTTTTAATGTTTATTGGTGCAGGAAGTGTATCAACGGGTGGAGGGATTAAATTAACAACGTTTGTTATTTTAGTTACATCTGTCCTTTCTTTCTTTAGAAAGAAAGAGGAAATCGTATTATTTCAGCGTACAATAAAAATGTCGACAGTAACGAGAGCGCTAGCTATTGCTGTTGCCAGTCAAATCCTCATTTTTGCAGCTGTATTTGTATTAATGCTTACAGAAAACTTCAGCTTTATTCAGTTACTATTTGAAACAATTTCAGCGTTCGGTACAGTAGGGTTAACGATGGGGATTACTGCAAAGTTATCAGCGTTTGGAAAATGTATTATTATGTTTGTTATGTTTTGCGGATTAATTGGACCGTTAACACTTGTGTTTTCTTTAGCGCGACCAGCAAAACAAAAAATTAAATATCCATCGGAAGATGTATTTACAGGATAAGGTATCCCGCATAAGCGAGATACCTTTTTTATTTTAAAAAAGGGAGAACAATAATCCGATAAGTGCTACTCGGAATAAAATTGCAATGAGTGCTGCAATTCCGCCGACAATCGCAGCGATACCACCAGTTACAGTAGCTCCGCGATTATAAGCGTAAATCCCTAGTAATACAGAAACAAGACCAAATAATGTTGGGAAGGTAAAGAGTGATAAGATAGATAAAGCAAGAGCGATAAAGCCAGCAGTTGATCCAGCGGCTGACGATCTTACATCATCTTTATGATCTTTCTCGTCGTAATCATAATCAATGCGCTGTGGTGCAACCTCAGCTGCATATTCTTCGTTATAGTCACTATAATCACTATCTATTCTATCTCTTTTTTTATACTCATCAAATTTCTCAGTCAAAGTCATGACTCCTTTCATAACAAGGTTCAATAGTAGTATGTTTCTCTTTTTCTTTTTTATCCCGTTTTAATGGGCAGTAAAATCCCCACTGATTAAAGTTTCACTTTATCCGAGTATGTACAGGGAGTAATATCCATTTAAAAGGTGGAAAATGTTTTTTGGAAATAGGAAAAGTTAGTATGACTTCCTCTATTTTGGAAAGTATAAAAAAGAATAAGAAGGAAAGGGTGCAATACATAATGGAACATCCAATTGAAAATTTAATGAAAACAGCAATGACAAATTTAAAAGAGATGGTAGATGTAAATACAATTGTCGGAAGTCCAGTTTCAACGGCTGATGGAAATGTAGTATTAACAGTATCTCAAGTGGCTTTTGGTTTTGGTGCCGGCGGAAGTGATTTTAAAGGTGATTTTATTTCTGAAAAACATAATAACGGACAAGGGCAGCATAAAGAGAACAAGCAAAGTCATCCATTTGGAGGCGGAAGCGGGGCTGGGGTTTCTATTAGTCCAGTTGCTTTTTTAGTAGTTGGTTCTAACGGTGTGCAAGTATTGCACCTCAATAGTAGTACGCATTTAATTGAAAAGGCTTTAAATACCGTACCAAGCACTGTAGATAAATTTGTAAATGGTCGCCAAAAGTGAACTTGCATTTTTTAGGAATTATGATATATTAGAAAAAGTGCGCTTTAGGATGATCGGAATAATTGAACTGTAAATATATATGATGTGTGGAATAAGGGAGAGGAATTTATGATTAATATCAAAAACTTAGTAGTTGGCTTATGTATGTTAGTAAGCGGTTTTGTTGTATATGTAATAAAAGAAAAAGCTCCATTCTAAAACAGACAAACCGTTACCGTCTGTTTTTAATTTGCAAAAAATGTTGACAAGTTATTGTATTGGTGTTAAAATTTTAATTCGTGTCTCGGTTACAGCTAGTGTAAAGTAAATAAATCTTATAAATATAATACGAAAAGTTTGCGAAAGATCGGGTAGTCTTACCAACAACTTTTGTGAACAAACCCTATAAATTATAATTGTAGGCTTTATAGGTATACTAGTGAATCAAGGAGCGGTCATTGGAACCGTAATGATGAGAGAGAGGTAGGGCTTTCATCCAGTATATGTTACTTTCCCGTTAGGTGAATATAAAAAAGAGGACTCCTTTTCAAAAGGAGTCCTCTTTCTTTTTTAAGTACGGCTCTCAACTTGCTGACAAATTTCATCTGTTGTTAAACCATGAGCTGTAATTACCGATCCCTTAATAGATGTATCTGCAATACCCATCATATTGGAATCTTGCCCAGTTACAACACAACAATCGCACCCTTGTGCATCATGTTCGGAGTGAAGGGTAACGACTTCATGTCCCTGTTGCTTAAGAGCTTGTTGAACATCTGTTAATGAGTTTTCAACGCCAATTCTAGCCATAATTCTCACCTCCTACCATCTAGTTGCTAGTATGCTCAAGTACATCGCATATATTTATGCAAAGACGGTAGGAAGCCTATATTTATTCTGCTATTGACGGATAGCGTAATTAACGTATCACTTTATCTAGTCGTTATATACACCAGTAAGCATTTGACTTACGAATTGATCGTTTAAAGTATCTTGGGCGGAAGAAGTATTTGAATGAATGTCGATTGAAGCAATAAAATTATTATGTTCTTTATTATTTGGTTCTACCTCTACATAATTATCGAATTTACAAAAACCTTTCGTATCCATTAGATCAAATAGTTGAAGCATTTCTACTACCTCTTGTCTCGTTCCTTTAATTTGTACACACGCCATATTGATTTCCTCCTTCATTTTGACAAATTGTTTTTTAAAAATAGGATTATGATTGCGAGATGAAAAATATGAATGTTATTTTTAGACAGCGTTAGTTTTCTTATTTTCCCCCTTTTTCAGCAAAAGTCGTTGTATATTCCCGAATTTATAAAAACGGACGTCCGTTTATTGAATACAATAGATTCGTATCAATTGATGAAAATCCTTCTTTTAAACAAATATTTTTTTAGTGGAATTTGGCGAAAAAAATTTTTTGACTTTTTGTAAACGTTAACAATGCTGTTAAATCAATATAATCAAAGATGTACGTACGATTAAAGATTATAAATTTTCTAAAAATTCACTTGATTTATTTAAAAAGGAGAGTAAACTAGGAAACAATAAAAAATTCATAGAACATAGGAGGCGCTTTCCAGTGAATGAGCAATGGATTTTCTTAAATGGAGAATTTGTTCCAAAAGACGAAGCAAAAGTTTCAGTATATGATCATGGTTATTTATATGGAGATGGAGTATTTGAAGGAATTAGAGTTTATAGCGGTAATGTTTTCCGTTTGAGAGAGCATCTTGTCCGGTTATATGAATCAGCAAAATCCATCATGTTAGAAATTCCATATTCTTTAGATGAGGTAACGAATATTGTTGTTGAGACGATTCGACAAAATAAATTATCTAATGGATACATTCGCCTTGTTGTATCGAGAGGTGCAGGAAATCTTGGATTAGATCCTGATTCTTGTAAGAAACCGAATGTAGTCGTAATTGCAGAACAACTATCTTTATTCCCACAAGAATATTATGAAAAAGGGATTCCGGTTGTAACAGTTGCAACGCGCCGAAACCGTCCAGATGTTTTGTCGCCTCAAGTAAAATCATTAAATTACTTAAACAATATTTTAGTTCGTATTGAAGCGAAATTAGCTGGAGTACAAGAAGCACTTATGTTAAATGATCAAGGATACGTAGCTGAAGGCTCAGGAGATAACGTGTTTATCGTAAAAGGAAATAAATTAATTACACCACCAAGTTCTGCTGGAGCGTTAGAAGGTATTACACGAAACGCTATTTTAGAAATCGGTGAACAACTTGGATATGACGTTAGAGAAGAATTATTTACAAGACATGATGTATATGTAGCTGATGAAGTATTTTTAACAGGAACGGCTGCTGAAGTAATTGCTGTTACGACAGTAGATGGTAGAACGATTGGTTTAGGGCAAACAGGTCCACATACGAATCGTTTATTAGAAGAATTCCGAAAGTTAGTTATAGAAGATGGAGAGAAAATTTACGAAGAAAATAAAGTTGGATAACAACTTTTTATAACATAAGAAAGCGTTGAGAGGGAGGAGTAGTTGATTGTGAAGCCTCACAGAGAGTCGGTGGTTGCTGAAAACCGATGGTTCACGTCGACGAACATCGCCCTTGAGTGCTAAGCTGAAGCATTTGTCTAGGCTTAGACGGTAGCTCCGTTATTAGCTAGACTCATTAATGGGTCACTGAGGCAAGAGTATTCTTGCGAAGAAGGGTGGTACCGCGAAATCTTTCGTCCCTTCAGCACATAGCTGGAGTGTGGACGTAGGATTTTTTTTATTGATAAAAGTTTTCAAAAAGGGGGCTTACAAAAACAATGTCTTCAAAAACGGAAGAGAAACTGGCAACTGGTGCACAGCTATTGTTAGAAGCGCTAGAAAAGGAAGGAGTAGAAGTGATTTTCGGTTATCCTGGTGGTGCTGTTTTACCTCTTTATGATGCACTCTATGACTGTGAAATTCCGCATATTTTAACAAGGCATGAGCAAGGTGCTATTCACGCCGCTGAAGGGTATGCCAGAATTACTGGTAATCCAGGGGTTGTCATTGCAACGAGTGGACCAGGTGCTACAAATGTTATTACGGGTCTTGCAGATGCCATGATTGATTCGTTACCACTTGTTGTATTTACGGGGCAAGTAGCAACAACGTTAATCGGAAGTGATGCTTTCCAAGAAGCGGATATTATGGGGCTTACGATGCCGGTGACAAAACATAACTATCAAGTGCGAAAAGCTTCAGATTTACCTCGAATTATTAAAGAAGCATTTCATATTGCTAGAACAGGAAGACCAGGCCCAGTCGTTATTGACCTTCCGAAAGATATGGTGGTAGAGCAAGGGGAACGATGTAATGACGTACAAATGGATTTACCAGGATACAACCCGAATTATGAACCGAATCTACTCCAAATAAACAAATTATTACAAGCAATTAGTGCTGCAAGTAAGCCGTTAATTTTAGCTGGGGCAGGTGTATTGCATGCGAAAGCATCAAAAGAGTTAACAAGTTTTGCTCGTAAATATGAAATCCCAGTTGTGCATACTTTACTTGGTCTTGGAGGCTTTCCGCCAGATGATGAACTTTTTCTAGGAATGGGAGGAATGCATGGTTCATACACAGCCAATATGGCGTTATATGAATGCGACTTACTTATTAATATAGGTGCAAGATTCGATGATCGGCTTACTGGAAATTTAGCTTATTTTGCTAAAGAGGCGACTGTTGCGCATATCGATATTGATCCAGCAGAAATCGGAAAAAATGTGCCGACTGAAATTCCTATTGTTGCAAGTGCTAAGCAAGCGTTGGAAGTATTACTTCAACCGGAAGGAAGGAAAGAAAATCATCATAATTGGCTCTCCTTATTAAAGAGTAGAAAAGAAAAATATCCACTATCTTATAAACGGAATTCGGAAAGTATTAAGCCTCAATACGCAATTGATATGTTATATGAACTTACGAAAGGAGAAGCGATTGTAACAACAGATGTTGGGCAACATCAAATGTGGGCCGCACAATATTATCCGCTGAAAAACCCAGATAAATGGGTAACTTCAGGAGGGCTAGGAACGATGGGCTTCGGATTTCCAGCAGCAATTGGGGCGCAAATTGCAAAGCCTGAGGAACTAGTTATTGCAATTGTCGGTGACGCTGGATTTCAAATGACGCTGCAAGAATTAAGTGTATTAAAAGAACACTCTTTACCTGTTAAAGTATTTATTTTAAATAATGAAGCTTTAGGGATGGTAAGACAATGGCAAGATGAATTTTATAATCAAAGATATTCGCACTCTTTACTGTCGTGTCAACCAGATTTCGTCGCTCTTGCGAATGCGTATGGCATAAAAGGAGTTCGCATAGATGATCCACTTCTTGCAAAGAAGCAAATACAGCATGCGATTGAATTACAAGAACCGGTCGTAATTGATTGCCGTGTACTTCAATCAGAAAAGGTAATGCCGATGGTTGCGCCAGGGAAAGGTGTTCACCAAATGGAGGGAGTGGAAAAAGGGTGAAGAGAATTGTTACAGCGACAGTTCGAAATCAAAGTGGTGTGTTAAACCGAATTACAGGTGTTATGACACGAAGGCATTTTAATATTGAAAGTATTTCAGTAGGTCATACAGAATCATCGGATATATCACGGATGACGATTGTTGTACACGTTGAAAATAAGCAGCAAGTTGAACAGTTAATTAAACAACTTCATAAGCAAATTGATGTTCTGAAAGTATCAGATATTACAGAAGAAGCGATGATCGCAAGAGAACTTGCACTTATTAAAGTCGCAACATCAGTAGCAAGAGCAGAATTATATAGTTTAATTGAACCGTTTCGAGCCGCTGTAATAGATGTTGGGAAGGATTCCATAGTTGTGCAAGTAACTGGTACGCAGGAGAAAGTAGAAGCATTAATTGAATTACTTCGTCCATACGGTTTGAAAGAAATTGCTAGAACAGGCGTAACTGCATTTACGCGTAGTATGAAAAAACAAGATAAGCAAGTTATGTTAATTCAATAATCATTTAAATATAGGGGGAAATGAAAATGGCAAAAGTTTATTATGAGAAAGATGTAACGGTAAATGTATTAAAGGAAAAGAAAGTAGCAATCATCGGATATGGCTCGCAAGGTCATGCACATGCGCAAAACTTGCGTGATAACGGATTTGATGTAGTAGTAGGTTTAAGAAAAGGGAAATCTTGGGATAAAGCGAAAGAAGATGGATTTTCTGTATATACAGTAGCAGAAGCAGCAGAGCAGGCTGATTTAGTAATGATTTTACTACCTGATGAACTGCAGCCAGAAGTATATGAAGCGGAAATTGCACCAAATTTACAGGCAGGAAATTCTCTCGTTTTTGCACACGGATTTAATGTTCACTTTGATCAAGTGACACCACCAGCGAATGTAGATGTATTTCTAGTAGCGCCTAAAGGTCCAGGGCATCTTGTACGCCGTACGTTTGCTGAAGGCGGAGCGGTTCCTGCATTATTTGCCGTATATCAAGATGCGACAGGAGTTGCGACTGAAAAGGCACTTTCTTATGCTGATGGAATTGGAGCGACGAGAGCTGGTGTATTAGAAACGACGTTTAAAGAAGAAACAGAAACAGATTTATTTGGAGAGCAAGCTGTACTTTGCGGCGGAGTAACTGCGCTAGTAAAAGCTGGATTTGAAACGTTAGTTGATGCAGGATACCAGCCTGAACTTGCATATTTTGAATGTTTACATGAATTAAAACTAATCGTTGATCTTATGTATGAAGGCGGACTTGAAAATATGAGATATTCAGTTTCCGATACAGCGCAGTGGGGCGACTTCGTATCAGGACCACGCGTTGTAACGGAAGATACGAAGAAAGCGATGGGTGCAGTGCTAGCCGAAATTCAAGATGGTACATTTGCAAGAGGCTGGATTGCAGAGCATAAAGCAGGAAAACCGAATTTCCATGCGACAAATGAGAAAGAGAATGAACATGAAATCGAAGTAGTTGGACGTAAATTACGTGAAATGATGCCTTTCGTACAGCCGCGAGTAAAGGCAGGGGTCAAATAATATGAAGCAGATTTTGTTCATGGATACGACGCTACGTGATGGCGAACAATCACCAGGAGTGAATTTAAATGAACAAGAGAAATTGCAAATTGCAAGGCAATTAGAGAGACTGGGTATTCATGTCATGGAAGCTGGCTTTGCAGCAGCTTCCGAAGGGGATTTTCAATCGGTAAAACGCATCGCAAATACGATTCAAAATGCTACAGTTATGAGTTTAGCTAGAGCGAAAGAAAGTGATATTCGAAGAGCATATGAAGCGGTGAAAGGTGCTGTATCTCCCCGTCTACACGTATTTTTAGCTACGAGTGATATTCATATGAAGTATAAACTTTGTATGTCAAAGGAAGATGTGTTAGATAGTATTCATCGCTCGGTTACACTTGGGAAATCGTTATTTCCGACAGTACAATTTTCTGCAGAAGATGCGACAAGAACAGCAAGAGATTTTTTAGCTGAAGCAGTAGAAGTTGCGATTCGTGCAGGAGCAAATGTAATTAATATTCCAGATACAGTTGGATATACAAATCCAGAAGAGTATTATTCTCTTTTTAAATACTTACAAGAATCCGTTCCTTCATATGAAAAAGCAATTTTCTCTTGTCATTGTCACGATGATCTTGGGATGGCTGTAGCCAATTCATTAGCTGCGGTTGAAGGTGGAGCATTGCAAGTAGAAGGAACAATTAATGGAATTGGAGAAAGAGCAGGGAATGCGGCGTTAGAAGAGGTCGCAGTTGCTCTTCATATTAGAAAAGATTTCTATAAAGCGGAGTCTTCTATGACGCTAAAAGAAATTAAAGCGACGAGTACATTAGTAAGCAGATTATCAGGTATGGTCGTACCGAAAAATAAAGCGATTGTTGGAGCAAATGCATTCGCTCATGAATCAGGAATTCATCAAGATGGTGTATTAAAAGAAGTGACAACGTATGAGATTATTGAACCAGAGCTAGTAGGTGAATCTCAAAATCTATTTGTACTTGGAAAACATTCTGGACGTCACGCGTTTACAGAAAAAATGAAAGAGCTTGGCTATGAATTTACAAAGGAAGAACGAGATGCGGTGTTTGAAGCGTTTAAAAAATTAGCTGATCGTAAGAAGGAAATTACGGAGGAAGATTTACGTGCACTTATGCTTGGTGAAGCAGCATTTGCGGCTCAGCAATATACCATTACACAACTGCAAGTACATTTCGTATCAAATAGTACACAATGCGCGACAGTTGTGCTAAAAGATGAGGAAGGAAATGTATACGAAGATGCAGCTACTGGCTCTGGTAGTATTGAAGCGATTTATAATGCAATCCAAAGAATTTTAGGATTAGAATGTGAATTGGCGGATTATCGCATACAATCTATTACACAAGGTCAAGACGCACTAGCTCATGTTCATGTTGAATTAAAAGAAGGAACGCATCAAGTATCAGGTTTTGGTGTCGCGCAAGACGTATTGGAAGCGTCGGCGAGAGCATATGTCCATGCGGCGGGGAAATTAAAATCTTTTATCCAGCTTGTGAAATAAGTGGTTGATAGGTGAGAGAAGCTTTCCTCACCTATCAAATTAAAGTTCTGAAAATTCAGTTAAAAGGAGTGTTGAAATTGGAAAAACGTATCGTTTGTTTAGCTGGTGATGGTGTTGGCCCGGAAGTTATGGAAAGTGCGAAGGAAGTATTGCATATGATAGAGAGATTATATGGGCATCGTTTTCATTTGCAAGATGAGTACTTTGGCGGGAGTGCTATTGATTTAAATGGGCAACCATTACCACAGCGAACGCTTGCCGCCTGTTTAGCAAGTGATGCAGTTTTACTAGGAGCAGTTGGTGGACCAAGGTGGGATAGTGCGAAAGAAAGACCAGAAAAAGGATTATTAGCTTTAAGAAAAGGACTCGGCGTATTTGCGAATGTTCGCCCTGTAACGGTAGAAAGCGCAACGGCACATTTATCGCCATTAAAAAAGGCTGATGAAATTGATTTCGTTGTCGTTCGTGAATTAACAGGTGGAATTTATTTTTCTTATCCGAAAGAACGAACGGACGAAGTAGCAACAGATACACTTACGTATCATCGTCATGAAATTGAACGTATCGTTTCGTATGCTTTTCAATTAGCGAGCAAGCGGAAGAAGAAAGTAACATCGATTGATAAGGCGAATGTTTTAGAGTCTAGTAAACTATGGCGGACTGTGACAGAAGAAGTAGCACTTCGTTATCCAGACGTTGAATTAGAACATATTTTAGTAGATGCCGCTGCGATGGAATTAATTCGAAATCCAGGACGGTTTGATGTAATTGTAACGGAAAATTTATTTGGAGATATTTTGAGTGACGAGGCTTCCGTATTAGCTGGATCATTAGGGATGCTTCCATCAGCAAGTCACGCGGAAAAGGGACCTTCATTATACGAGCCTATTCACGGATCAGCACCGGATATTGCCGGGAAAAATAAGGCGAATCCAATTGCAATGATGCGCTCTGTTGCAATGATGCTTGGGCAATCGTTCGGATTAACGAGAGAAGGGTGTGCAATTGAAGAAGCAATTTCTGCAGTCCTTACATCAGGGAAATGTACAGCAGATATCGGGGGGACTGAAACGACAACTTCATTTACGAAGGCGGTTATGCAAGAAATGGAAGAGCAAGCGTTAGTAGGGAGAGGGAGATAATGGGGAAAAGGTTGCTAGATAAACTATGGGAAAGACATATAGTTACGACAAACGAAAATGGGTTGGATTTATTATATATCGATCTTCATCTTGTCCATGAAGTAACGTCACCGCAAGCCTTTGAAGGCTTGCGGCTTACAAATCGAACGGTCCGTAGACCAGATTTAACATTCGCAACGATGGATCATAATATTCCAACGAAAGATGTTTGGAATATTACCGATCGCATTGCGAAACAGCAACTAGATACACTTCGTGAAAATTGTAAACAATTTCAGGTACCGTTAGCGGATATTGGAGATGAAGAGCAAGGGATTGTTCATGTTATCGGACCAGAACTTGGGCTCACGCAGCCAGGAAAAACAATTGTTTGTGGTGATAGTCATACAGCAACACACGGTGCGTTTGGCGCGCTAGCATTTGGCATTGGCACGAGTGAAGTGGAACATGTATTGGCGACACAAACGTTATGGCAACGTAAACCGAAAGCGATGGGCATTGAGTTAAAAGGGAAATTACAGAAAGGTGTTTACGCGAAAGATATTATTTTGCATCTCCTATCAAAGTACGGTGTAGCAGTTGGAACTGGATACGTAATGGAGTTTTATGGAGAGACAATTGGAGCTATGGAGATGGAAGAGAGAATGACGCTTTGTAATATGGCAATTGAAGGAGGAGCGAAAGCTGGTATTATAGCACCAGATGAAAAAACATTTGCTTATGTAAAAGGACGTCAATATGCACCGAAAGACTATGAAACTTTCGAGAAAAAATGGTCTGAACTGTATACAGATTCAGATGCGATTTATGATTTACATATTTCAATTGATGTGGCGGATTTAGCACCGTACGTTACGTGGGGAACAAACCCGAGTATGGGTGTTCGTATTGATGAAAAATTGCCAGAAAAGCATGATGCAAATGACGAAAGAGCATTTTCTTATATGGGATTAAGCCCTGGACAAAGTACGTATGACATTCCAGTTCAGCATGTTTTTATTGGATCTTGTACAAATTCCAGGCTCTCTGATTTAGAAATTGCTGCATCTGTTGTGAAAGGAAGAAAGGTAAAAGAAGGTGTGCGAGCACTCGTTGTGCCTGGATCGAAAAGAGTAAGAGAAGCTGCGATGCAAAAAGGACTACATCACATCTTTGAAGAAGCAGGATTTGAATGGAGAGAACCTGGATGTTCAATGTGTCTTGGAATGAATCCAGATCAAGTACCTGAAGGAGAACATTGTGCTTCCACTTCAAACCGTAATTTTGAAGGAAGACAAGGAAAAGGAGCACGAACACATTTGGTTAGCCCAGCAATGGCGGCAGCAGCTGCATTATATGGTCATTTTGTTGATACTAGAAAGGAGAGTTATGATGGAGTCATTTCGTATTCATAAAGGTACTGCCGCAGTACTGATGAATGATAACATTGATACAGATCAAATTATTCCGAAGCAATATTTAAAGAGAATTGAAAGGACGGGATTTGGAAAATATTTATTCGATGAATGGCGTTATGATAATAACCGCCATGAAAACCCTAATTTTCCACTTAATGCACAAGATAGAAAAGGAGCAAGTATATTAATTACAGGTGATAATTTTGGTTGCGGTTCTTCAAGAGAACATGCTCCGTGGGCGCTTGCTGATTATGGTTTCCGTGTTATTATCGCTGGTGGGTTTGCAGATATTTTTTATATGAATTGTATGAAGAATGGTATGTTACCAATTGTAATGGATAAGGAAATGCGAGAACAACTTGCTAAAACGGATGCGAGAGAACAAATAGAAGTAGATTTAGAGAATGAAGTCATTACAACGAGTACGAACAGGTTTCATTTTACAATCGAGAAAATGTGGAAAGAGAAATTATTAAATGGTCTAGATGAAATTAGTATTACAATGCAATATGAACAAAAAATTGTAGAATATGAAAGGGAAGTAGCTTTATATTAAGAAATAACGGAATGTTCGAAATGTATTTACATTCAGAATTAAGTATTATATACTATGTAAAAAATCAGAGGAGAAAGGGAGTAAGTATTATGAATATCGTGCAACCTATTGAAATGCTTACACAACTACATCATCATACATAAAGCCCTTGAACCTAGCGTGAAAACGTGTAGGCACAAGGGTTATTCCCGTTGTACCTACACTCTACTAAAGAGCCTTGTAGGTATTTTGTCTACAAGGCTCTTTTTATTTTCGGTTTAGGTGGATGACATAGGCATACATTAGAAAGGGAAAGGTGTGAGAATTTAGATGACAAAATGGAAACGGGCAAATCCAAATGGAACGAGAGACTATTTATTTGAAGAATGTACGTTAATTGAAGAAGTGGAACAAAAATTAAGACGTACTTTTTTAGAGCGAGGTTATGAGGAAATAAGGACACCAACAATAGAATTTTATGATGTGTTTGCCTTTCAAAATAGACCGATAGATGAAGAAAAGATGTATAAATTTTTTGATGAAAAGGGACGGATTATCGTCTTGCGTCCAGATATGACAATTCCTTTAGCGAGAGTGATGGGAACGCAGAGGTGGGATACGCCGCTAAAACTGACGTATGGCGGGAATATATTTCGGGCGAATGAGTCCCTTACTGGAAAATATAATGAAATTGTACAAAGTGGTATTGAAATTATTGGGATTGATAATGTAAGAGCTGAAATTGAATGTGTTATAAGTGTCATTCAATCACTTCAAAAGGTGAAGGTGCAATCTTTTACAATAGAGATTGGGCAAGTGCAGTTATATAAATGTATTGTCAAAAAGCTCTCCATTCATGAGGAAGAAGAGAGAGTACTTAGAACATATATTGAAAGTAAAAATTATGCTGCTCTATCAAATTTTATTAGAGAAAAGAAATTAGATCGATGTGATGAAACAGTAAGATTACTTGAGAAATTACCAAGGCTATTTGGGAATTTAGAAGTGATTGAGGAAGCAGAAAAACTCGCCTCAAGTAATGAAATGAAAATGGCCATCGCAAGAGTGAAAGAAATATATGTAGCCATTGAAAAACTAGGCTATGGATCTTACATATCAATTGATTTAGGTATGATCCAACATCTAGATTACTATACGGGAGTTATTTTCAAAGGGTATATATATGAAATTGGAGAAGAAATTGTTAGTGGCGGAAGATATGATGAGTTAATTGGAAATTTTGGAGAAATGCTGCCGGCTGTTGGACTCGCGGTGCAAGTCAATCAAATTGTGAAGGCGCTGCAAGAGCAGCAAGAACCATATGAACGAAAGAGAATAGATATAATCATTCATTATGAGTTAAATAGATTAGCAGAAGCGGAAAGATTACGAAGTTTACTTCAAAAGGACGGGAAAAAAGTAGAGCTATCCTTATTCTCTAATGTAAACGACACCTTTCAATTCGCAAGAAAAAATCAAATAGTAACGGTTGTTGAGGCGAAGAATGAATCATTATTGGAATATGTATGGAAAGAGAAATGGGTAGTCCAGAAAGAAGGAGAAACCTCATGCGTAACATTCAAATTGCGTTAACGAAAGGGAGATTAGAAAAGCATGTGATTCCACTCTTTGAGCAGATTGGAATTGATTGTTCAGAGCTCAAAAATAAAGGGCGAAAGCTTGTCTTTCAAAGTAAAAATACAGATATCTCATTTATTTTAGTGAAAGCAGTAGATGTTGCTACTTATGTAGAACATGGAGTAGCGGATATTGGGGTCGTTGGAAAAGATATTTTAATGGAAAATGAGAAAGATATTTATGAAATGTTGGATTTAGGAGTAGGCGTGTGTAAGTTTTGTGTAGCTTCTATTCCTACTTATAATCCGAAGAGCTACCGGAAGAAACGTATTGCAACGAAATATCCCCATATTACTTCTAACTATTTTCATGATAAAGGAGAGGATGTAGAAATTATTAAAATAGAAGGTTCTGTAGAAATCGCTCCTATTCTTGGATTGGCAGATGCAATTGTTGATATTGTTGAAACAGGAACAACATTACAAGAAAATGGACTCATTGTATTTGAGGAAATGTATTCTATATCTGCTCGAATGATTGTAAATAAGGCTGCATTAAAAACTAAAAAAGACGAAATATTCAGTATCATAAATGTGATGGAGCAAGAAATTTTGTCAGGAAAATAGGGGGACTTGAAATGGAGATCGTTTGTGAAGATTTTCAAAAGGCGTTATCGAAAATAAAATTGCTACGGGAAAACGCTAATATAATAGAAGAAACTGTTCAAAGAAGTGTAAGAGAGATCGTTCAAAATGTAAGGGAGAATAGGGATGAGGCCCTATCTTTTTATACAAACAAGTTTGATGGTGTAAAGATGAAAGAGTTTCGTGTAAGGGAAGAAGAAATAGAACGAGCGAGTATGTTCGTAGAAAATTCATTTTTAGAAGCGTTACAAGAGGCGAAGAAAAACATTATATCGTATCATGAAAAGCAAAAAAGGCAATCTATATTCGATTGCGAGAGTAAAGGCATTATTAGGGGACAAATTATTCGGCCGTTAGAAAATGTAGGAGTATATGTGCCAGGGGGAACTGCTTCGTATCCTTCGTCAGTATTAATGAATGTATTACCAGCGAAACTCGCTGGTGTGAAAAAGATTGTAATGGTAACACCGCCGAGAGAAGGAGGAATTGATCCACATATTTTAGTTGCTGCAAGTCTTGCAGGGGTAGATGAAATGTATATGATAGGTGGTGCGCAAGCAATTGCTGCCTTAGCATACGGGACGGAATCGATTCCGAAAATGGATAAAATAGTTGGACCAGGAAATTTGTACGTCGCTCTAGCGAAACGAGAAGTATATGGAATAGTAAATATCGATATGATTGCTGGACCATCAGAAATTGTAGTTATCGCTGATGAAACCGGCAATGCAAAATATATTGCTGCTGATTTATTATCACAGGCAGAGCATGACGAGAGAGCGACAGCAATTTGTATTACAACGAATATAGAGTTAGCAAAAGAAGTAGAAAAAGAGATAGAAAGACAGTTAGAAACATTACCAAGAAGCGAAATTGCACGTGAATCGATAAATAGAAATGGAGCCATTTGTATCGTTCCTTCTTTAGATGAGGCACTACAATTATCGAATGAAATTGCCCCGGAACATTTAGAGTTACATATAAAAGAACCGATGAATGCACTAGCTTACGTGAAACATGCAGGATCTATCTTTCTTGGACCATATGCGCCGGAACCACTTGGCGATTATGTAGCAGGACCGAATCATGTGTTACCGACAAGTGGAACGGCAAGGTTTTTCTCACCGTTATCAGTCGATGATTTCGTGAAAAAATCAAGCTTTCTGTCTTATACAGAGGAAGCGTTAAGAGATGTACAACATCACATTGTAGAACTTGCGAATAAAGAAGGGTTACATGCGCATGCAAGAGCAATTCAAATAAGATTTGAGGAGGAAGAATAATGCGAGAGTCTAGTCAAATACGTGAGACGACAGAAACAAAAATAAAATTAAGTTTGCAGCTTGATGAAGGAAAGGATGTTTCTGTACAAACGGGAGTTGGATTTTTTGATCATATGCTAACTTTATTTGCAAGGCATGGAAGATTCGGTTTGCAAGTGGAGGCGGAAGGCGATGTATTTGTTGATGCACATCATACAGTTGAAGATGTTGGAATTGTGCTTGGAAATTGTTTGAAAGAAGCATTGCAAAATAAAGAGGGGATTAACCGTTATGGCTCTGCTTATGTACCGATGGATGAATCTTTAGGTTTTGTCGCAATTGATATAAGCGGACGCTCGTATATTGTGTTTCAAGGAGAATTAACGAATCCAAAGCTAGGGGATTTTGATACAGAACTAACAGAAGAATTTTTTAGAGCAGTTGCTCATGCTGCAAATATTACGTTACATGCCCGCATTTTATATGGAAATAATACACATCACAAAGTAGAAGCGTTGTTTAAGGCGTTTGGTAGAGCACTTAGAGAAGCAGTCGAAAGAAATGCCAACATTACTGGTGTAAATTCAACGAAAGGGATGTTGTAATTGATTGCTATTATAGATTATGGAATGGGAAATATTCGTAGTGTAGAACAAGCATTAAAATATATTGGAGCAGCGTACATCGTAACGAGTGATAAAGAAGAGATTTTTAAAAGTGATGGAGTGATTTTACCAGGAGTAGGTGCATTTCCAAAAGCGATGGATGTATTGGAAGAAAAAGATTTAGTGTGTGTATTAAAAGAAGTCGGGCGTTCAGGAAAACCGCTTCTAGGCATTTGCTTAGGAATGCAGCTTTTATTTGAAAAAAGTGAAGAACTACAAGACTGTAACGGATTAAGTTTATTGCCAGGTGTTATTCGAAAGCTAAAAGTCCCTTATAAAATTCCACATATGGGATGGAATGAGTTAAAGAAAGAGGGAGAAATAGCACTTTGGAATGGAGTAGAGGACGGTTCTTTCGTATATTATGTCCATTCTTATTACGCAGATTGTCCTAATGAAATTGTATATGGAATAAGTGAATATGGATTGAAAGTACCGGGTTTTGTAGCGAAAGGAAATATATACGGCGCACAGTTTCATCCTGAAAAAAGTGGTGACATGGGGATGCAAATGTTGAAAAATTTCAAAGGGGTGGTAGAAGCATGGAAATCTTCCCAGCTATCGATTTAAAAGAGGGACGATGCGTTAGACTGTATCAAGGAGAGTTTAGTAAAGAAACAGTAATGAATGAAGACCCGGTTGCGCAAGCGGTTATATTCGAAAAATCGGGAGCTAAAACACTACACATTGTTGATTTAGATGGTGCAATTGCTGGGGAGTCAGTAAATTTGCTCGTTATTGAAAGGATTTGCAAGGCAGTACGTATTCCAGTGCAAGTAGGAGGAGGCATTCGATCACTTGTAGCGGTAGAGAAGTTATTGTCAGTAGGTGTAGATAAAGTGATTTTAGGAACAGCTGCTCTTTATGATAAGGCATTTTTAGAGGAAGCAGTTCGTCTATATAAAGAAAAAATCATTGTTGGAATTGATGCGAAAAATGGTTTCGTAGCAACGAGAGGCTGGCTTGATATATCTGAAATTTCTTACATTGACTTAGCGAAGCAAATGGAGAATGAAGGTGTTCAAACGATTGTGTTTACAGACATTTCGAAAGACGGAACACTTGCAGGGCCAAATGTAGAGCAATTGGAGTTACTACAAAAAAGTGTTGCTATTCGTCTTATTGCTTCTGGAGGAGTGGCATCTATTCAAGATGTGAAAAAATTAAATGATATGAATATATACGGCGTCATAATTGGTAAGGCTCTTTACGAGAAAACGATTAATTTAGAAGAAGTATTAGAGGTAACAAAGTTATGTTAGCGAAACGCATTATTCCATGTCTAGATGTGAAAGAAGGGCGAGTCGTAAAAGGTGTGAATTTTATAGGATTACAAGACGTCGGTGATCCTGTTGAAATAGCTGCCTTATACAATGATGCGGGAGCAGATGAAATTGTATTTTTAGATATTACGGCAACGCATGAAGGACGAAAAACAATTATCGATGTTGTAGAACAAACAGCTTCGAAAGTATTTATTCCTCTTACAGTTGGCGGGGGGATTTCAAGTGTTAAAGATATGTACAATTTACTAAGAGCTGGAGCGGATAAAGTTTCAATTAACTCAGCGGCAGTGCGAAATTCAAAGCTAATCAAAGAAGGGGCAGAACACTTTGGCTCACAATGTATTGTCGTCGCAATTGATGCTAGAAAAATAGCAGAAGATAAGTGGAATGTATATGTGAACGGCGGAAGAGTTGATACGGGAATGGATGCAATTGAATGGGCAAAGCGCGTTACCGAGCTAGGTGCAGGCGAAATTTTGTTAACGAGTATGGATGCAGATGGAACGAAAAATGGATATGACCTTCGTTTAACAGAAGAAATTTCAAAAATCGTTTCCGTACCAGTCATCGCGTCAGGCGGGTGCGGTCATGTTGATCACATTATAGAAGTCTTTCAAAAGACAACAGTTGATGCAGCGTTAGCGGCATCCATCTTTCATTATGGTGAGGCGACAGTGCAGGACGTAAAGAGAAAATTAAGAAATGAAAACGTTGAGGTGCGGCTATGAAACCAAACTTTTCAAAAGGATTACTACCAGCAGTTGTAATGGAAGAAGGGACAAAAGAAGTTTTAATGCTAGCTTATATGAATGAAGAAGCATATGAAAAAACGCTAGAAACGAAAAGAACATGGTTTTATTCTCGTTCAAGAAGGTTGTTATGGAATAAAGGAGAAACATCAGGAAATGTCCAATATGTGCAATCTCTTTATCTAGATTGTGATCAAGATTCAATCGTTGTTGTCGTAAAACAAGTAGGACCTGCTTGTCATACAGGAGAGAAAACGTGTTTTCATTACAAAATTATATAGGGGGATACATATGGGAAACGCCTTTACATTACTATTTGAAACAATTGAAGAACGAAAGAGAAATCCACTGCCTGAATCGTATACAAATTACTTGTTTTCAAAAGGAGAAGATAAAATTTTAAAGAAAATTGGTGAAGAATGCACGGAAGTAATTATCGCATCTAAAAATAATGATAAAGAAGAATTGGTGAAAGAAATGGTGGATGTATTGTATCACTGCTTCGTTTTATTAGCCGAAAAAAATATATCATTAGAAGATGTTAAGGAGGAAGTGACAGAAAGAAATGGGAAACTTTCGCGAGTAGGGGACAGAAGAGATATAGATACATTATAAGGGGGAATATAGATGAAGGTGGATTATCACATTCATTTAGAAGAAGGGCCATATTCAATAGGGTGGCTAGCTAAAATAAATGAATCATTGCAACAGTATGAACCGCTTAAAGAAGAAAAACATTCTATGGAATGGCTTGTGAAAACACAAGAACGCCTGCAAAGGCGTGTGAAAGAAGGGCCATTTACAACGAAATGGATTGATTTATATTTAGAAGAAGCTTTGCGAAAAGGTATAAAAGAAGTTGGCATTGTCGATCATTTATACCGTTTTTATGAAGCGAAAGAATACTATGAAAGATATGTCGATATTAGTGATTCTAAGCTTGGTCGTTTACAGAAGGAATGGCTAGATCAAGTAAGGGTAGCATCACTACATGATTTTACAAAGGCAATAGAAGAAGCGAAAGAACGTTGGAGTAAACGAGGCGTGACGCTTAAACTTGGAATTGAAGCGGATTATTTTATTGGTGGTGAACAAGAATTACAATCTTTACTAGCATTACGAGACTTTGATTATGTAATTGGTTCTGTCCATTTTTTAAATGGCTGGGGATTTGATAATCCAGACACGAAAGAATATTTTAAGGAGCATAACTTATATGCTTTATATGATACGTTTTTCAAAACGGTTGAGTGTGCAGTTCGCTCTCAGTTATTTGATATAATAGCTCATCTTGATAACATAAAGGTATTTAATTATCGGTTAGATGAGAATGAACAACTTTCGTATTATAAGGACATTGCGCGTGCATTAGTAGAAACAAATACGGCAACGGAAATAAATGCAGGATTGTACTATCGATATCCTGTGCGCGAAATGTGTCCGAGTCCGCTATATTTACAAGTATTAGCTAAGCATGGGGTTCCGATTACTCTCTCCTCAGATGCTCATTATCCGCATGATTTAGGAAAATATGTGGAAGAGAATATAAAGACGTTACGCAGTCATGATATTTCACACTTAGCTACCTTTACGAAACGAGTAAGAACGATGAGATTACTGGAAGAAGAAGTATCCATTTCAAAATAATCACGATTTTTTGATGAAAACTCTCCTTTTTGTTCAAAATAAGAAAGAATAAAAAGGAGGGTAAGAAATGGTGAAACAACAAAATAAACAAAATGTTCAAAGTGCACAGCAACAAGCGTATACTTCTGAAACGAATGCTACATCTCAATCCGTTATTGAGGAACAAATTAGTGATACAGTTGCAGAAGGAACGATCGATGTGAAGCTTGGAAAAGAATCGCAAGAAAAAGCATAAGAAGAGGGGAGACTTGCATCTCCTCTTTTTTTATGGAAAAGTGTCGATTTTTAAAACTATAATCAAATTCCTTGGTTTTTATATGTGGATTTCTTACAATGAAAGATAAGAGGTATCTTATTTTCTATAGAAGAGGTGTTAGTAGTGGCAAAAATATTAGTAGCAGGAAAAATTCCAGCAATCGGATTAGAACTATTAAAGGATCATGATGTAGAAATGTACGATAAAGAGGCTTTAATTTCTTTAGATGAATTAACAGAGCGTGCAAAAGATAAAGATGCATTGTTAAGCCTACTTTCTACAAAGGTGACAAAAGAAGTGATTGATGCGGCACCTAATTTGAAAATTATTGCAAACTACGGTGCTGGTTACGATAATATTGATTACTCGTATGCCGGAGAAAAAGGGATTGCGGTAACGAATACACCGAAAGTATCAACCGAAGCGACAGCAGAATTAACATTTGCACTTCTTTTAGCAGCTGCACGTAGAATTCCGGAAGGTGATACGCTATGTCGTACAACTGGATTTAACGGATGGGCACCATTATTTTTCTTAGGCCGTGAAGTACATGGGAAAACAATTGGAATTATTGGCCTTGGAGAAATCGGAAAAGCAGTTGCAAAGCGTGCGAAAGCGTTTGGAATGAATGTTTTATATACAGGGCCAAATCGAAAACTTGAAGCTGAAAGTGAACTGGAAGCAACATATGTAACATTGGAAGAATTATTACAAACAGCAGACTTTATTACAATTAACTGTGCGTATAATCCGAAATTGCATCATATGATTGATGAAGAACAGTTTAAAATGATGAAGAAAACAGCGTATATTGTAAATGCTTCACGTGGACCAATTATGCATGAAGCGGCACTTGCTCATGCATTAAAAACGAATGAGATTGAAGGGGCGGCTCTTGACGTATTTGAATTTGAACCGAAAATTACTGAAGAGCTAAAAGGATTAAAGAATGTAGTACTTGCTCCTCACGTAGGAAATGCAACATTCGAAACGCGTGATGCGATGGCTGAAATGGCAGTAAGAAATATTTTAGCCGTATTAAAAGGTGAAGAGCCTGTAACACCTGTAAATCAAAAAGCAGTAGTTACAAAATAAAAAGAAACCTTCCGAAATCGGAAGGTTTCTTATTTTTCTTTATTTGCTCTTTTAGATGGTCTTTGTCTAAGAAATTGAGATAGCATATACAAAATATATAGTGGAATAGCAATGAATAAGAAAACAGAAAAGTTACCGATCCCTGTTTGGTACATTGTGATAATGCTTCCAACTAAAAATAGTGTAATAATGATGCTATATCGTGGAAGTGGTACATCTTTTAAACTTGGGATACGAATGCGGCTCACCATCAAAAATGCGAACGTTACAAAGACTGTAATAAGAACGATTTTTGGAATGATATGTGAAAATAATGTTAAGAAAGCAACAAGCCCTCCCGCTGCTGTAATCGGTACCCCAGTGAAATATTTCATTGAAGTAGAAGATGGTGTTACATTAAATCGTGCTAAACGATATGCTCCGAAAAGAGGGAATAGTCCCGCTATGTATAGTCCGATGATTCCGTAATTGGAGAAAGATGTGTAATACATAAGAACAGCAGGTGCGGCACCAAATGTCACGACATCCGCAAGTGAGTCAAGCTCTTTTCCCATTTGTGAATCAACGCGTAATAAACGAGCAACACGCCCATCAAGACTATCTAACATCATCCCGATAAGTACTAAAATAGCAGCTGATTTATAATATCCTAAAGATGCATAGCCGATTGACAAGAATCCACTATATAAATTTCCGAGCGTAAATAAGTTTGGTATAGCTGCTCTATACAAAATCTGATCCCTTGCTTTCTGTAATAAATTCTTAATTAGTGTATGAAATTTTACTTATTTTATCATACCATAAATTTCTTCCTCATACGAAAGAAATTCCCAATTTGTGAAAGATTTCATAGAAGAATGATTTGAAAAATAAGTAAAAAAAGAAGCAACTTTTATAAAGTTGCTTCTAGTACTACTCAAATTTCGTTGTCATTGTTCCAGTTTTATAACGATTGTTAGGATCGAAACGTAATAAATCTCCATAAATGAGTTTATCGGAGAGTTTCAATTCAGTTTTCGCTTTTTCAATATTTGGTTGGCATAATGAAATGTCAGCTTCTTCACCTGTATTTCGTTTATAGCACATGTTTTTTGTATACACATAATCTTCCGAAACGAAGCTACCATCACGCATTACCATAAGTGGATCTTTTTCTTTAATAAATAAGTCAGTTCCAAATTCAACGGATTGATTTGTTTTAATACCAAGTAAATGAAGTAGCGTTGGTTTAATATCAATTTGACCAGATACTTTAGAAATGACTTTTCCTTCTTGACCAGGTACATGAATAATGAGAGGGACGCGTTGTAATTGCATAGAATCAAACGGTGTAATAGCGTCTTTCCCAAGGAACTGGGCCATAGCTGCATTATGGTTTTCTGAAATGCCGTAATGATCTCCATAAATGACAATAACAGAATTATCATACAGTCCTTCATCTTTTAACTGTTTAATAAATAATTTAAGAGCTTCATCCGTATAACGAACGGTTGGGAAGTAGCGGTTTACAACACCACTTTCCGAATTAAACTCATCAACATATTGATCTTCTGGATTTAGAAGAAATGGAAAATGGTTTGTTAAAGTAATAAATTTTGTATAGAACGGTTGTGGTAAAGATTTTAACTTTGGAATCGATTGTTCAAAGAACTCTTTATCTTTTAATCCCCAGCCGACAGACATTTGTTCTGTGCCTACGTAATCATTTAAATTAAAGTAACGATCATATCCGAGCGCAGGATACATTACATCACGATTCCAAAACGTTTTATCGTTTGAATGGAAGACAGCAGAAGAATATCCGTATTTCTTTAATTGCTCTGGTGTAGCTGTATATTCATTTGTTGCGTGAGTAAAGAATACAGAACCGCGGTCTAACGGATAAAGTGAATTTTCAACGATAAATTCAGCATCAGAAGTTTTACCTTGTCCCGTTTGATGATAGAAGTTATCGAAATAAAAACTATCTTTAATAAATTCATTTAAAAATGGAGTAATTTCTTTTCCATTTATTTTTTTATTAATAACAAAACTTTGTGTAGATTCCATGGAAATCAAAATAACATTTTTACCTTTTGCAGCTCCGAATAAGTCTTTATCAACTTGCTTATCTTTTGAGTCTGTATAGTTTTTAATTTCAGAGAACCCGTCTCCACTTGCAAATACACGTTCAGCTGAAGATTTAGATTGAAGTGTTATATCAAATAGATGATATGTGTATAAACCTAAATTTTTCACGACTGTTTGACGATCAAATGAGCGTGAGAACATTTGTGGTTTATAAATAACGGAAACAACAATTTGTAGTGCTAATAAAGCTGTTACACCGCTAAAGAAAGTTCGCTTCTCAGAGCGAGAAAGCGGCGTCTTGTCACAAAATGCCGGGAATTTACGTGAAAGAAACATTAAAATAATCGCATCTGCAAATAAAAGTAATGTTTTGTACGTAAAGAGTTCTTTTATACTCGTCCCTAAATCAGCCATATTATTTGTTTGGAATAAAACTGGGAATGTAACGAAATCGTTATAAAACCCATAAAACATTGCATTTCCAAATAAAATAAAGGACAGTATAAAACTGATTCCAACTATAATGCGGTTTCGGTGTTTAGATGCAAATAAAGCAAAACCGAAAAATAAAAGTAACGCAGCTAGTGGATTAATAAAAAGCATAAATTCTTCAAAGAAATTATCAATTTTAATATCAAATGCTAGCTTGTACACAATATATGTTTTTATCCATAATAAAACGACTGCAACGAGTGCAAATCGCAGTTTTGGAAACAGACGTTGTAGCATAATATACTCCTCTCCTAAAAAGCATGACCGTTCTTGTGAGCTGGTTTGATTAGCACCTCATTTTATATATACGAACAGTCCTTTATTATTATGTTTATTATACTATGAGTATCATTATACGAAAATAAAAGAGAGTTGTGGGCTTTTTTATAATAATTGAGTAGAAAAAGGGCAGTAGGAGACAATAAAACGGAGTTTCTATGTATGATTATTATCGTGTGCAGAAAGAATCGTGTAACAATACGGAGGTTATCATGCGAAAATTATTATATTTTATAGTATGCAGTAGTGTTATACTTTTTGCTTCACCAAGTGTGTCGGTAGCCCAATATGATGCACCTCTTATGGAAGATGCCCTTTATTCTGTTTTGTTTCCCAAAATAAATAAAGCCATTGAAAAACAATATGGGAGCTTAAAGCCTTATCAATGTCCTAAAATTATTAGTTTAAAAAAAGTATATAGCGGTACATATTTATTTCAAGCGGTTATTGAAGTGACGAAATATGAACAGGTTGGTGGGAAAATTGTTCCGCCATTTGAAAAAGTAACAATTACTTTTAATAATGAAGAAGGCGAATGGGAAGTGACAAAGATTTTAGTAAAGCGCTTACCAAATGATACGAAATTAAACTGTAAAAAAACAATATAAAAAATTGTTTGACAAATAAAATGGTCCTTTGGTATTGTTAATAGCAACAATTAGATGTTTGAAAATTAAATAGACTTACCTCATCTACTCTCAAAGGTAGAGGCCGCAATAGGAAAGAGTAAGCTATGGGAGATTTAATGGAATCTGTGATCATAGGTTGAAAGGGACTATTGCCGAAATATAAGAATAACCATCTTATTCATATATTGGGACTACATTGAATAAATGTAGTACTGTCATAAGATTTCTTTTATGGAGAGCTATTTGGAGATGTTGATGCGGTTTCTTATTTTGAGGAGATAACAACTCGTTTATTTTTTCAATATATATTTTTCCTAATAAGAAACGCGTGTGAACATTGTTCCGCGCGTTTTTTGTCTATCTAAAAGCGTGCTGCAATGAATAGAAGATTGGGGTTATGAGTTTTAGAGGAAATAAGGGAGGAATTCAAATGTATTTACACGGCACAAGCCGAATCAATGGGCAAGGACACTTAGAAATTGGAGGGTGCGATACGACGCAGCTAGCAAAACAATACGGAACACCACTTTATGTATACGATGAAGAGTCTATTCGAGGAAAGTGCCGCGCGTTTCATCGTGCTTTTAAAGAAAGTGGGTTCTCTTATCAAGTAGCATATGCAAGCAAGGCGTTCTTGTGCATGGAGATGTGCCGAGTAGCTCGTGAAGAGAATATGTCATTAGATGTTGTTTCTGGAGGGGAATTATATACTGCGCTTCAAGCAGGATTTCCAGCATCGCGTATTCATTTTCACGGCAATAATAAAACAGAAGAAGAGATTGTGATGGCACTTAAGGCGAATATTGGTTGTTTTGTTGTCGATAATTTCTTAGAATTAGAAATTTTGCATGATTTAGCAGTGCAACATGGGAAATTTGTGAACATATTAATCCGTGTAACGCCTGGAGTAGAGGCGCACACACATGAATATATTACAACAGGTCAAGATGATTCGAAATTTGGGTTTGGAGTTTCAAATGGTCAAGCGATGCAAGCAATTGAGCTTGCTTTACAAAAATCAAATTATGATGTGTTAGGAATTCATTCACATATCGGATCGCAAATATTTGAAACGGCTGGATTTGTTCGAGCGATTGAAGTTCTTCATCAATTTTTAGAAGAAGTGAGAGAGAGAGCGAACTATGTAGTAAAAGTATTAAATGTGGGAGGAGGATTCGGAATTCGCTACACAGAGTCAGATACACCATTAACTCTTGAGACATATGTGCGAGCTGTAACAACTGCAGTGAGGGAACAGTTTACAGTATGTAATTATCCTTTGCCGGAAATATGGGTTGAACCAGGCCGTAGTATTGTAGGTGATGCTGGAACGACAATTTATACAGTTGGATCTGTGAAAGACATTCCTGGTATTCGGAAATATGTATCAGTGGATGGTGGAATGACTGATAATTTAAGACCTGCTTTATATAACGCTCGTTATGAAGCGATGTTAGCGAATCGAGGAACTGATGAGAATGAGGAAGTCGTTTCGATTGCTGGGAAGTGTTGTGAGAGTGGAGATATGTTAATTTGGGATATTACTCTACCGAAAGTTGCTTCTGCCGATTTATTAGCAATTTCTTGTACAGGGGCATATGGGTACTCGATGGCAAATAATTATAATCGGATTCGTAGGCCAGCTGTTGTCTTCGCGAAAGGCGGCACATCACAAATTGTTGTAGAGCGCGAAACATATGAAAATATTATTGGGAACGATCGCATACGTATTAAAGAACTTGTGTAAATGGGGAAAAGGAGTTGTTCGAATGGGCAATTCCTTTTTTATAAAAATAAAATAATTAAAATATATCGGAAAACTAGGATTGAAAAAAATCAGAATTGTGATAAAATACAAATACAAAGCTTATCAAGAGAAGCGGAGGGAACTGGCCCGACGAAGCTCGGCAACCTGCTTATAGAAAGCAAGGTGCTAAATCCAGCAAAATGGAATCCATTTTGAAAGATAAGGTAAAATATATTACCGAACAGTCTTTTCGAAATGGGAAAGATTTTTTTTATGAATAAAAAGGGGGGCTGTTCGCGTGAGCGTACGGGAACATTTTGAGGAAGTGTCTGAGAAAATTGAAGCGATGCTTGCTGATATGAAATATGGTTCAATTACAATTGTTGTGCAAGATGGAAAAGTCATTCAATTAGAGAAAAGTGAAAAGGTACGTTTAAAGTAAAAAGCGCTGACTAGAAAAACTAGAGGCGGTTTTAACCTATTTTGATTAGGTTAAAACCGTCTTTTTGCTTTTACAGGGGGAAAAAACATGTTGACGTATGAAACGTGGGAAGGAAATAATGTTTCATTTTCAGAAGAAGATGAAACAAAAGGCGCGTTATCTGTTTTAAGTTGGGCTTATAAAGAATATGAAAGTGAAATTGTATACGCATGTAGCTTTGGAGTGGAAGGGATGGTATTACTGCATCTTATAAACCAAGTAAATCCATCTGCTAAAGTTGTATTTTTAGATACAAATGTTCATTTTCGAGAAACGTATGAATTAATTCAAAAAGTGAGGGAACGATTTCCTTTATTAAATATTATAGAAAAACAACCGGAACTTACACTTGATGAACAAGCGAAGTTGCATGGTGAGAAATTATGGGAAAGTAATCCGAACCTTTGTTGTAAAATTAGGAAAGTTTTACCGTTAGAAAAATCGTTAGCAGCGGAAAAAGCGTGGATATCGGGCTTAAGGAGGGAACAATCAGAAACACGTAAGCATACAAAGTTTATAAATCAAGATCATCGTTTTCAATCGATTAAAGTTTGTCCACTCATTCATTGGACGTGGAAAGAAGTATGGCGATATGTATACAAACATAGCTTGCCGTATAACCCACTGCATGATATTGGGTATCCAAGTATTGGGTGTGAGAAGTGTACGTTACCTGTAGGTGAGGGTGGCGATTCGAGAGATGGTAGATGGTCTGGGAAAGTGAAAACAGAATGTGGTCTTCATTACCAATAAGATGAATTCGAAAATAAAGCTAAGAGAGGGTATAGAAAATGAGTACAAGAAACGAATTAATAAATCGTATAGACGAGACTTACGACGTATCACAAATCGAAAAAGAAATTCAACTAGACAACATTGCGTTAAGTGATTTAGAGCTATTAGCGACAGGTGGATATAGCCCACTTACTGGTTTTTTAGGAAAGAAAGACTATGATTCGGTCGTAGAAACTCTTCGCTTAGCAAACGGAAGCGTATGGAGTATACCAATTACATTACCGGTAACGGAAGAAGTGGCAGAAAGTCTAAAAGCTGGAGAAGAAGTAAAGCTTGTTAATAGTGGAAATGTATATGGTGTCATTCAAATAGAAGATATTTTTGTACCTGATAAAGAGAAAGAAGCATTACTTGTATATAAAACGACGGATGATGCTCATCCAGGAGTGAAAAAATTATATGAACGACCGAACTCTTATGTCGGTGGAGCGATTATTCTTACAAAACGATTTGAAAATAATCAGTTTCCTTCTTATCATTTAGATCCAATTGAAACGAGGGAAGAATTTAAAAAACGTGGTTGGAAAACAGTAGTCGGATTTCAAACGAGAAACCCGGTACATCGTGCTCATGAGTATATTCAAAAATCTGCTCTTGAAATTGTAGACGGTCTCTTTTTGAATCCGCTCGTTGGGGAAACGAAGTCGGACGATATTCCTGCTGATGTAAGGATGGAAAGCTATGAAGTATTACTTCAAAACTATTATCCGAAAAATCGTGTCTTTTTAGGTGTGTTTCCTGCAGCAATGCGTTACGCAGGACCGAGGGAAGCGATATTCCATGCATTAGTTAGAAAGAATTTTGGATGTACCCACTTTATTGTAGGGCGCGACCACGCTGGGGTAGGAGATTATTACGGGACTTATGAAGCACAAGAAATTTTTACAAACTTTACAGTGGAAGAGTTAGGGATTACACCGCTATTTTTTGAACATAGTTTTTACTGCACGAAATGTGAAGCGATGGCTTCGACGAAAACATGCCCGCACGGAAAAGAGAATCATGTCATTTTATCGGGTACGAAAGTAAGAGAACTATTAAGAAACGGTGAGGTTCCGCCAAGTACATTTAGTCGTAAAGAAGTAGTAGAAGTACTAATTAAAGGTTTGAAAAAAGAAGTAGTAACAGAATAGGGAGAGAATGAGATGGATACAAATATTACTTGGCATACAGCATCTGTTTCAAAAGATGAGAGAAGAGTAAAAAATGGGCATCATAGTTTTGTAGTTTGGTTTACTGGTCTATCAGCTTCAGGTAAATCTACGGTGGCGAACGCGGTTGCTCGTAAACTATTTGAAAAGAATATTGGAAACTATGTACTAGATGGTGATAATATACGCCACGGTTTAAATAAAGACTTAGGTTTTTCTGAAAGTGATCGTATGGAAAATATAAGACGGATTGGCGAAGTGGCGAAGCTATTTGTGGATCAAGGTACTGTTGTTCTTACAGCGTTTATTTCACCATTTCGAGTAGACCGAAAACAAGTGAGGGATTTATTAGCTGCAGATGAGTTTATAGAAGTGTTTGTAAAGTGCCCAATTGAAGAGTGTGAGAAGCGTGATCCGAAAGGGCTTTATAAAAAAGCAAGGCAAGGTGATATTAAAGAGTTTACTGGTGTTGATTCACCGTATGAGGAACCAGAGCAAGCAGAATTAATTGTAGAAACGCACAAGTATTCTATTGAAGAATGTGCAGAACAAATTGTGAAGTACTTACAAGAGCGTAGTTTTATATAGGGGGATTAAAAAATGAGTTATGAAAAAGTATGGGCTAACAATGAAAAATTAAATCAGACTGAGAAAAATAAATTAAAAAAAGATGGATTGGAAATCTTTAATGATATTCCTTACTATGCAGAAAATGGCTTCGAATCTATTCCGAAAGAAGAGTGGGACGCATTCAAATGGGCAGGGTTGTATTTACAAAGACCGAAAGAAGCTGGTTATTTTATGATGCGTGTAAATATTCCTTCAGGGATTATTACGAATGCACAGGCAGAAGTGCTTGCTTCTATCGCTGAGGATTACGGGCGTGACGTAATAGATATTACAACAAGACAGGCGATTCAGTTTCATTGGTTAGAAATTCATCAAATGCCTGATATTTTTAAACGATTAGCAAGAGTTGGGTTATCTTCAGCTGGGGCTTGTGGTGATATAACGCGTAATATTACAGGGAATCCACTTGCTGGCATTGATGCAAATGAACTGTTTGATACAACTGGTATTGTGAAAGAGGTATATGACTATTTCCAACATAATGAAGAGTTTTCTAACTTACCACGTAAATTTAAAATGTCTATTAGTTCTAACGTTTATAACTCAGCAAACGCAGAAATTAACTGTGTTGCATTTACACCTGCTACGAAAGAAATAGATGGTGAGAAAAAAGTTGGTTTTCATATAAAAGTAGGCGGTGGGTTATCAGCTCGTCCATATTTAGCTGATGAATTAGATGTATTTGTTTTACAAGAAGAAGTGAAGGCGGTAGCGATTGCGATTGCTACGATATTCCGTGATTTTGGATACCGTGAAAAACGTCATTTAGCTCGTTTGAAATTTCTTGTTGCAGACTGGGGAGCAGAGAAATTTAAAGAGAAACTAATAGAGTATACAGGACCATTGCAAAGTAAAGGGGAAAGTGCTCTAAAAGGCTGGAATGCGGGATACTTTTATGGAGTTCAAGATCAAAAACAAGATGGGCTTAAATATATAGGTTTTAATGTACCAGTAGGACGTCTACATGCAGAAGAAATGTTTGAGATTGCGAGAATTGCTAAGCAGTATGGAAATGGACAAATTCGCACATGTAACTCGCAAAACTTCATTATTCCGAATGTTCCGCCAGAAAATGTAACGGGTTTATTAAATGAACCGTTGTTTGAAGCAATATCAGCAAGTCCGAAATCGTTTATTGGTCATGCGGTTTCTTGTACTGGTATTGAATATTGTAATCTTGCATTAGTAGAAACGAAAGAAAGGTTACGCAAAATCGCCGAATACTTAGATACACAAATTGCACTCGATGTTCCAGTTCGTATTCATATGGTAGGATGCCCGAATTCATGTGGTCAACGTCAAATTGCTGACATTGGATTACAAGGGGTGAAAATGAAAACGAAGGAAAAAGGGATTGTTGAAGCATTTGAAATATACGTAGGTGGAACGTTGTTAGATGGCGGTGCTTACAATCAAAAGTTAAAAGGGAAAATAGATGGCGAGAATCTGCCTGATGTACTTGCATCATTTATAAGTTATTTCAAAGAGAATAAATTACCAGCTGAAACGTTTTATGATTTTGTTGGTCGTATCGGT
Organism: Bacillus sp. 3G2; assembly: GCF_044324725.1. Classification (NCBI taxonomy): domain Bacteria; kingdom Bacillati; phylum Bacillota; class Bacilli; order Caryophanales; family Bacillaceae; genus Bacillus; species Bacillus sp. 3G2. The sequence goes on from NZ_CP172246.1 coordinate 1,422,902, forward strand.
GTAGACACACTACAAATAGCGTTAAATACCGTGTTAGAAGAAGTACTAGCGTCTTAGGAGGGACAATATGGATTTATATCGATTTGAAGCCGTGTTAGTGAATAGTATTGTTCCGATTGTTGTCGTTGCTCAAAGTGAAGAACAGGCATTTAAGCTCGCGGAGATGGAGCTTGAAAAGCATTTTTTACCGCTGCCAGAAGTAAAGGAAATTTCTCTATTTGAAAAAAAGAAGATTCGAAAAGGTGCGGCATTTGTTATTCATGAGTAGGGAACAGGTAATAGGAAATAATGAAAACTTCCATTCGTATATAAGGATGGAAGTTTCACTTTAATAGTAGAAATGAGGAGAGATGATGGGGAAGGTTTATATCGTTGGAGCAGGTCCTGGTGATCCAGATTTAATTACTGTGAAAGGGTTGAAATGTATTGAGAAAGCAGACGTTATTTTATACGACCGTCTCGTAAATAAAGAGTTGCTTTCATACGCAAAGCCTGAAGCGGATTTAATTTATTGCGGAAAACTACCAAATTATCACACGATGAAGCAAGAGACAATTAACACGTTTCTTATTAAATACGCGAAAAAAGGAAAAGTTGTAACGAGGCTAAAGGGCGGGGATCCATTTGTATTTGGTAGAGGGGGAGAAGAAGCTGAAGCGTTAGCGAAGCAAGGTGTACCGTTTGAAATTGTTCCTGGTATTTCAGCTGGAATAGCTGCACCTGCTTATGCTGGTATTCCAGTGACACATCGTGATGCGAGTGCAAGTTTTGCTATTGTGACGGGGCATAGGAAAGAAGAAGCTGAAGAGGAAGTGAAGTGGGAACATTTAGCGAAAGGTGTAGAGACTTTAGCCGTATATATGGGGGTTAGTAATTTGCCCTACATATGTGAACAACTGGTGAAACATGGAAAAGATACAAGTACGCCTGCTGCTATTATTGAGAGGGGAACGACTTCTATGCAGCGCACAGTTGTCGGGACGTTAGGAACAATTGTAGATGTCGCGAAAAAAGAACAAATTCAAAATCCGAGTATGATTGTAATTGGAGAAGTGGTCCGTTTTAGAGAAAAAATCCATTGGTTTGAGAAGCAGACAGAAAGTACGTATCAAGTAAGCGGAGTGTTATAAAATGAAAGCCATCTTATATATATGTCATGGAAGTCGTTTGAAAGCAGCTAAAGAAGAAGCGGTTGCATTTATTACGTCATGTATGAACCGTGTAGAGGCAAGTATTCAAGAAGTTTGTTTTTTAGAGTTAGCAAGTCCAACGATTGCTGAAGGGTTCCGTACATGTGTGAACCGTGGGGCTACAGAGATTATTGTTATTCCGGTTTTTCTATTAGCGGCAGGTCACGTGAAAAAAGATATCCCGTTTGAATTAGAAAAGTTAAATAATCAATTTTCAAGTGTTAAAGTGACCTATGGTAATCCGTTTGGTGTATCAGAAACACTCGTTAAATCAGTGTATAACGGAAGTGGTATCGAACAGGAAGAGACGAATGAAGTGACGTTACTTCTCGTTGCAAGAGGGAGTAGCGATCCTGAAGTATTAAAGGATATAAACTGGATCGCTTCTTTATTTCAAACGGAAGAGAAAATTAAAAAAGTAGAGGTTTGCTATTTAGCAGCTGCCGAGCCGAAATTTGAGGAGAAGTTAAAGGAAGTTGTAGAACGAAAAGAAAAGAACATTGTTGTGCTGCCTTACTTGTTATTTACCGGTTTACTTATGAAACATATTGAAAAAGAAGTGCGCCAATATGAGTCGGATGAGATAAAAATAAGTCCGTATTTAGGAAAGAATGAAGCGTTTCAATATATGTTAATTCAGAAAACGAAGAAATTATTGAAGGGAGATCAATATGTATCCACTTACAGTGCGAGTTGAGAAGAAACGTGTTGTTGTCATTGGTGGAGGAAAAGTCGCGGGATTCAAAATTATTCCTTTACTAAAACAAGGTGCGGATATAATTGTGATAAGTCCTGAATTGGATGCGAATTTAGTGAAACTTGTGGAAGAAAAGCAAATTCGTTGGTATCAAAGGGAGTATGAAAAAAGTGATATTCAAGGTGCTTTTTTAGTTGTTGCAGCGAGTGGTGATGCTGTATTAAATGAACAAGTTGCTGAAGATAGTGCAGAGAATCAATTAGTAAATGTTATTACGAACCCGGAAAGTGGGAATGTTCATTTTCCGGCGGCGATTCATCGTGGACTACTGAATGTGGCGGTTTCTACTGGAGGAGCGAGTCCGAAACTTGCAAAAAAAATTCGTGATGATATCGCAAATAAATATGATGAGGCGTATGAATCATATCTAGATTTTTTATACGAAGTTAGAATTAAAGTGAAAGAATTACAAATAGAGAAACAGCAGAGAAATATATTGTTGCAAGAAGTATTAAAGTCGGTATATGTTCAAAATGAACAAAAAAGAGAATTGTTTTTACAAGAATTAGAGAGAAGAGTTCATATAGGATAATGAATAAATTGTACTTTACAACTATAAAAATATAATTTATAATCACAAGTAACTTCAATAGATGAAATCGATGAGCAAGAAGAGTACGTATATTTGATACGGTCAGAGAGCTGGGGTAAGGTGTGAGCCCGGTACGGTAAAATATACAGAATGGGCTTGCGAGAGGTATGTTGAACATTGTAGTAGGCAACCCGGGTTCCGCCGTTAAAAGGATAGAGTATCGGAATGTTTCCTGTACTTGAACAAGTGGGATTTATCAATCCAATTGAGGTGGTACCACGGTATTTACATTACATATATCGTCCTCTACATGCATATTTGCGTGTAGGGGACTTTTTTATTTTCTAAAGGAGGTGTGCGAGTATGAAATGAAAGTGTATAATTAGTAAAAGTTTAAATATTCAGAAAAGGAGAAATTATGATGAAAGAAACACAGCAATGGACGTCGAAAATAGGCTTTGTACTCGCAGCAGCCGGAGCCGCAGTAGGTCTTGGTGCCATATGGAAATTTCCATATGTTGCAGGTAATGGTGGGGGAGGCGCATTCTTCCTTGTATTTTTACTATTAACTTTATTTATAGGTATGCCGCTTCTTTTAGCTGAATTTGTTATTGGACGTAGTACGCAAAAAGAGGCAGTTACAGCATATAAAGTATTGGTACCAAATAGTAAGTTATATCCTTGGATTGGTCGTATGGGAGTTGTTACCTGTTTTAGTGTACTATCATTTTATAGTGTTGTAGGTGGATGGATTTTACTGTACTTATACTATAGTGTTACAGGAAGTTTCTGGAGTGGTGTTACTGATTATGGACAATTGTTTGGTGAAACGATTTCAAATCCAGTAAGCGCGATTGGAGCGCAATTTCTCTTTATGCTTTGCACTATTTTTGTTGTAAGTAAAGGTGTCGAGAAAGGGATAGAAAAAGCAAGTAAGTATATGATGCCGCTATTATTTATTTTGTTTATTGCGATTATAGTTCGTGCTTTAACACTTGATGGTGCTTTTGCTGGGGTAGAGTTCTTCTTAAAACCAGATTTTTCAAAGCTGACAGCAGATACGATTTTATACGCGATGGGACAATCGTTCTTCTCGCTAACAGTAGGTGCTTCAGTAATGGTCACGTATAGTTCATATTTGAAGAAAGAAGAACATTTAGCGAAATCAGCAACATCTATTGTAAGTTTGACTGTTTTTATTACAGTGCTTGCAGGATTAGCAATTTTTCCGGCGATTTTCGCATTAGGCGTTAAGCCGACTGAAGGACCAGGATTACTGTTTATCGTCCTTCCAGCAGTATTTGCGAAAATACCATTTGGACAATTTTTCTTCATTATGTTTTTAGTTTTATTCTTCTTTGCAACGTTAACATCTGCGATTTCTATGCTTGAAATTGTAGTAGCATCTGTTGCGAAAGATAATGAGAAAAAGCGTCCGTCAGCATCATTATTAATTGGTATTCTTATTTTTGCAGTTGGAATCCCGTCAGCATTATCGTTTGGAATTATGAGTGATGTGAAAATATTTGGTAAGACATTCTTTGATTTCGTCGATTTTTCGGTAAGTAATGTATTATTGCCGCTTGGCGTACTAGCCATCTCGCTATTCGTACCAAATAAAATGAGTAAAGAAATGCTAATGAAAGAATTAGAAGTTACGGAAACGAAAGGGAAAACATTATTTAATATTTGGTTCTTCTTGCTTCGTTATGTTATTCCGATAACTGTAATTATTGTATTTTTAAATGCGATAGGCGTATTTAAAATGTTTGCATAAAAAAAGACGGAGAAATCTCCGTCTTTTTATTGTGTTGGAGGTGTATTTAATAAGCGATTGTATGCTTTGTAGGCTGTGACGACTGCGATGAATGATCCGATTAAAAATAATGCTGAACCGCCAAACGTAAATATCCGGCCGATATAAGTCTCTCTAGCTTCTTCTATTTCTTGTAGTAATTGTGTATTCATAGTTGATCACCCCGTAAACTATAGGCATTTAGTTATAGTCTATGTGGAAAGCCTATATTATGTGAAGTATAAATAAAAAACTCGGTATGCACCGAGTTTTTTTCTATAATCCGATATAAGGAGATGGATCAACTGCATTTGTTTTGCCGACATTCCATTCTCCAAGGTGAAGCTCGAAGTGTAAATGTTGTCCGTATGATTGGCCAGTGTTCCCCATAAATCCGAGTTGAGTACCTTGTTTTACAGTTTGTCCATTTGATACAGAACGGCTACTCATATGAGCATATACTGTTGTGTATGTTTTTCCGTTTATACGGTGAGATAAGTACACAACATTTCCGTAACTAGATGATAATTCTGAGCGAATAACAACGCCATCAGCAGCGGCAATAATTGGAACAGTTCCTGAAGCTGCGATATCGATTCCTTTATGGTTATCTATAGAGCGCACGCCAAACCCCGAAGTTTTTGATCCAGCTGCTGGCTTAATAAAGCCGCCAATATTTGTATCATGAGGTGTTGGAGCTGCTTGAGCTGTTTGAGCAGATGTAGTAGCTTGTTTGCGAGCTTCCTCTGCCTTACGTGCTTCTTCAGCCTTACGAGCTTCTTCCGCACGTTTTTCTTCTTCGATTGCTTTTTGAACGGCTTGACGCTGATTTTCTAAAATACCTTTAGATTCTTCTAACCCTTCAATCTCTGAATCTACTTTTGCTACTTTCGTATGTAGATCGCTAATAAATGTTTGCTGCTGTTGTTGATTCGTTTGCAACTCTTGTTGTTTTTGAACTAATTTTTGTTCAGCTTCTTTTAGTTGCTGCTCTTTTTTCTCAACAGTCTCTTTTTCTTTCGTTACAGCATTTTGATCAGTTGTTTGTTTTTTCACAATATCAGTATCGTTGTTTAAAATTAAGCTTACAGAGTACATATTATCAACAAGATCAGCGATATTTGTAGAAGTTGTTATTACTTCTGTAATAAGATTTGTACGAGGTTTTTCTTGCATAGATTGTAAACGTTGCTTAATAACTTCCTGACGTGTATCTATGTTTGTTTGTAATTGCTCTATATGTTTCTTTTTTTCAGCAATTACTTGTTGCGTTTTACTAATTTCTTTTTTCGTATCATTTAATTCAGCTTCGTTTTTATTAATAGAAGTAGTTAAATCGTCGATTTTCTTTTGTAATTCTTGAATTTCTTTTTCTATTTGGTCTTTCTCAGCTGATTTATTTTGTAAGTCATTTTGTTTTCCTTCTAATTCAGATTGAATATTAGATAATTTATCTTGATTCGTTTCAGCGTATACGGGTGAAAGTAGCGGAGAAACAAAAATCGTTCCTGCTGCTAAAACACTAAACGCTGCAAATTTCTTTTTCATGGTTGTCTGGCTCCTTTCCCTATGAATGTTATATATCATAAGAAGAAGAGTGTCTATCGTTGTAATCATAATGTAAAGAAAATTTTATAAAATTGCTAAGTTTTGTCGGAATTTATCATCTTTTAATGATAATTGTCATGCTGGGTGCGTTTTTTTATTCGTGCAACAAGGATGTATTTTCTGGATTTATTTGTAAAATAAAGGGAAAAAATATTTGTTTTATATAGTAAAATAGTAGATAGGAATCCAATAAAACACTGATAAGGAATCGTTCTCATGTGAGGTTTTCTGACATGGGTTTTATTTTTGTCAAGAAAATTATTTGCGTTCGGGCAAACTTATTTTGTTGTCAGATTTTAAATTTTGATTTATGATTTTTAACAGGGACAAAATGTAGTGAATTGTCGAATAATATGTAATACTCTTAATTTCAAGTTTTATAGAGATAGAATGAGAGATAGAGTGAAACATCGAAGAGGGGGTTACAACAAATATGAAAAGAATAGGACTTGCATGGCAAATATTAATAGGACTTGCGCTAGGTATTGCAGTTGGGGCGATTTTCTTTGGCAATCCGGCAGTGGTGAGTTACTTACAACCAATTGGTGATATTTTCATCCGATTAATTAAAATGATTGTTGTACCGATTGTTGTAGCAAGTATTGTTGTTGGGGTTGCTGGTGTTGGCGATGTTAAAAAATTAGGCCGACTAGGCGGAAAAACAATTATTTACTTTGAAATTATTACAACAATTGCAATTATTGTCGGTCTATTGATTGCGAATATTTTCCAACCAGGAAAAGGCGTAAATATGGAGCAGTTAACAAAGACAGATATTTCAAAATATACACATACGACAGAGCAAGTACAAAGTCATTCATTTGCAGATACATTTGTAAATATTGTTCCAACGAACATTATGAAGTCATTAGCTGACGGAGATATGCTTGCTATTATCTTCTTCTCTGTATTATTTGGTTTAGGTGTAGCGGCAATTGGTGAAAGAGGAAGACCGGTTCTTCAATTTTTCCAAGGTGTAGCTGATGCAATGTTTTACGTAACAAACCAAGTTATGAAATTTGCACCATTTGGTGTGTTTGCACTAATTGGAGTTACAGTTTCTACATTTGGTCTTTCTTCATTAATTCCATTAGGGAAATTATTAATTGTAGTATACGGAGCAATGATTTTCTTCGTTGTAGTCGTATTAGGACTTACGGCGAAAATATTTGGAATTAACATTTTCCAATTCTTTAAGATTTTAAAAGACGAACTGATCTTAGCATACTCTACAGCAAGTTCAGAAACAGTTTTACCGAAAATCATGGAGAAAATGGAAAAGTTCGGTTGTCCGAAAGCAATTACATCTTTCGTTATTCCGACAGGTTATTCATTTAACTTAGATGGATCAACTTTATATCAAGCAATTGCAGCTCTTTTCTTAGCGCAAATGTACGGTATTGATTTATCTATTACACAACAAATTACATTATTACTTGTATTAATGGTTACATCAAAAGGTATCGCAGGTGTACCTGGCGTATCATTCGTTGTATTATTAGCGACACTTGGTACAGTAGGTATTCCAGCTGAAGGTTTAGCCTTCATCGCTGGTATTGACCGTATTTTAGATATGGCTCGTACAGCAGTTAACGTTGTAGGTAACTCTTTAGCAGCTGTAGTTATGTCTAAGTGGGAAGGTCAGTATGACGCTGAAAAAGGACAAGCCTATTTGGAAGAAATTTCTAATAAGCAAGCAGCTTAATTATAATTTGAACAAGCTCTCACATAATATGTGGGAGCTTTTCTATATAGAAGGGAAGCGAATGTAATGAAACGTAAATATGGTGACGGTTCTTCGTGGAAGCGACTAATAGAGAAAGATTATACGGTTAAGCAAATAGAAGAGGGAATGCTAGGGAGACTGGAAATAAAAAAGGTGAAAGAACCTAGTTGTAAAGAATATGAGGGTAAAGAACTTTGTATTGCAGGGAATCAGTTTACGTGGATTCAATATTTCATAGACGGGAAAAACTTTGCGATTACAGCTATGTTAGATGATCAGAAAAAATTAGTGCAATATTATATTGATGTGGCGAAAGAATATGAAATAGACGATCGTGGCTTACCTTATTTTGATGATTTATATTTAGATGTAGTGTTATTACCAAACGGTAAAATGTATATATTGGATGATGATGAGTTAGAGGATGCTTATAAAAGTGGCGATGTTACAAAGGAAGAGTATGAGTTAGCTTGGTACACTACGAAATGGATAATAGGTGCAATAAAAAATAGTGAATTTTATTGGATTTCAATATTGGAAGAAGAAATCAAAAAGTTAAAATGATTATTGTATTCAAATTTTTGCATAATTACCAAAAAAATCTATACAAAAAATAATTGACTTTTGTTTTGTAAGCGAGTAAAGTTAGGGGAGAAATTATTATTAAAAAATAAATATGAAACCTTCTTATAAAGAGAGGCGGAGGGACTGGCCCTACGATGCCTCGGCAGCGGACTCGATTTCAGAGTGCTGTGCCAAATCCAGCAAGCATGTGCTTGAAAGATGAGAAGAGCGTTTCTTATAGATGTATAAGACCTCTTCTCATTGGAAGAGGTCTTTTGTTATTCATTAGAAAAAGGTTGAAACTAGGGAGAGATGGTACTTTGAAAGAAACGAGAGGAAATGGTTTGGCTTTATTACCACTTGGGATATTTTTGGCGCTATTTATTGGTTCTGGAATTATTACAGGTGATTTCTATAAATTGCCGATACTTGTAGCAATTTCAATTGCTGTAGGGGTCGCTTTAGCAATGAATCGTAAAGAAAGCTTTAATGTAAAAGTAGAACGATTTGCTAAAGGTGCAGGGAACCCAGATATTATGATTATGGTTCTAATTTTTGTGCTTGCAGGAGCATTTTCTGAAACAGCAAAAGGGATGGGCGGCGTTGATTCTACAGTTAACTTGGCGTTATCCGTTTTACCGCAAGGATTTATCGTAGCTGGAATTTTTGTTATAGGGGCATTTATTTCATTAGCGATGGGAACTTCAATGGGAACAATAGCTGCATTAGCACCAATTGCTGTAGGTATTAGTGGGCAAACTGATATCTCCATTGCACTTACGATGGCTACTGTTGTTGGTGGAGCGATGTTTGGTGATAATTTATCATTTATTTCAGATACAACAATCGCAGCTGTACGTTCGCAAGGAACAGAAATGAAAGATAAGTTTAAAACGAACTTTTTAATTGTATTACCAGCGGCTATTATTACAATTGTACTTTTAGTAATCGTTACTTTAGGAAGTGATACGCAGATTAAAGCACATAGCTTTGACTGGATAAAGATCTTACCGTATGCAGGAGTACTTATTACAGCGCTACTTGGTTGGAATGTACTTATTGTGTTAACAGGTGGAACTGTACTATCCGGCGTTATCGGTCTTTTAGATGGAAGTTACACGTTAGAGAGTTTCTTTAAAAGTGTAACGACTGGAATGGGCGGTATGATGGAATTAGTATTACTTGCTATTTTAATTGGCGGTATGGTCGAACTGATTCAATATAATGGTGGCATTCAATATTTAATGAATATTTTAACGCGTAACATTCGTTCGAAAAAAGGAGCGGAGTTCGGTATCGCTGGCTTAGTAAGTATGACGAATATGTGTACAGCGAATAATACGATTTCAATTATCTTTACAGGTCCGCTTGCGAAAAACATTGCAGATCAATATGAAATTGATCCTCGTAAATCAGCGAGTGTATTAGATCTTTTCTCATGTTGTGTGCAAGGATTAATTCCGTATGGTGCCCAAATGTTAACAGCAGCAGGATTTGCGGCGTTATCTCCGGTTGAATTGTTACCATATGCGTTTTATCCAATCTTAGTTGGAGTATGTGGAATCATTTCTATATTAATTGGTTTCCCGAGGTTTTCTAAAGTGACGGGAAAGAAAGAGTATCATAAAACAGCATAATGAAAAATGAATTTTATGAATCATAACGAAAGCCGTACAGAGAATATTCTCTGTACGGCTTTTTATGTGCGATAAAAGAGTGAATCAACCTATCCTACCGTATGGTTTTACAAAAGGCTGAATGTAACTCGGTCTTAAGTCTGAGTTAAAAACGGTTCTTAAGCTCGTTATGGAAAGATGAAAAAATAGTTAAGATAAGAGTATCAAATCGAAGGGAGGCAAGCACAAGATGAAACAATTTCTAGCGTTTATCGCGGCTGGTATTTTAGCTTTAATTGCTCTTGGCAGTCTTGCTGGTATTATAGGGTTCGCAATTGGAGCAGGAGTTGTGTATTGGAGCTATAAATCATTTGTGCGAGCACAATCATTTTTTGGAAAGTTAGCTTGGGGTATTGTTGGTTTGATCGGCTTGTCCATCGCCCTTTCTCATTCCCCAGCACTAATCGGTATCGCAGCATTAGCAGTTTTATACTACGGATACCGTGAGTGGAAAAAAGAAAAAAATGTAGTTGTTGATTCTGCACCAGAAAGTTCTAAACCATATAGCAACTTTGAAGATGAGTGGAACAAGTTAATGAAAAACTAATAAAAAATTAATAAAAATCAAATCAAATTTATAAAGTAGAAGAGAGGAAGATTATAATGAAACAATCTTTATTCGGACGTGTACGCGATGCAATTTTAGCAGATTTTCATAATGTGTTAGATGAGAAAGAAAGAAAAAATCCAATCGCTATGTTAAACCAATATTTACGCGATAGTGAGCGTGAAACAACAAAAATTGAGAAGTTAATTCAGCGTCATAAAACATTAAAATCTAATTTCGCTCGTGAGCTTGAGCAAGCACGTTATTTCGTTAATAAAAGATCAAAACAGGCTATCATCGCTCAAGAAGCAGGCGAATTACAGTTACACGAACGTGCATTAGAAGAAGTAGCTTATTATGAAGGGCAAGTAACTCGATTAGAAGAAATGTATGCAGGTGTTGTAGAGCAAATCGATGAATTAGAGCGTCGTCTTTCTGAAATGAAAAACAAATTAAAAGAAATGCACGCAAAGCGCATGGAACTAATGGCACGTGAAAATATGGCACATGCAAATCGTCGTATGAATACTGCGATGCATAAAATGGATGAAAATAATCCATTCTTACGCTTTGAAGAAATTGAAGATCATATTCGTGACTTAGAAACTCGTATGAATGAGGAGCATGAACGTGACACATTTGATATGAAGATTGCAAAGCTTGAGCGTGAAATGAAAGAAAAGAATGATGTATCGTTAACGAAAGAGTTAACAAAATAATAGTAGTATATTATAAAACAGGCTTATGATATAGTGATAGGAGAAAAGGTGTTGGAAAGCAATGCCTTTTCTTCTATGTATATGTGAAAAGAAGGGGGGAGCTGAAATGAAGAAGCATTTTTCAAAAACACAATTAATGGGGATGCTCCTCATCATATTTGGATTCGGTCTTTTTCTTGATATGATACTTGGACATTTTGAACCAGGTGGTCTCATTTTTGCATTTATTATGCTTATGTTTGGAAGGCATTATCGTAAAAAGAATCGTTACGTACGGGGAAATGTATTTTTATTTGTTGGTGGTATCGTATTTTTATTCTTCTTATTTTCTTCAGCAGCATTTGTTCTTGTCGTATTTGCTTGTTTAGCTTTAATTGGTTATCAACTGATTCAACAAGGACATCAGCAAAAAGCAATGAAGGTTGAAATTAAAGAAAAAGGAATTATAGACGAAGAGAAGCAAATATATCGTACAGAACCGTATTTAAAAAATATGTTTGTAGGGAATATACGAATGATGGATCATATTTATGAACTTGAGGATATTAATGTTCAATATGGTGCTTGTGATGTGGAAATAGATTTAACAACTGCTATGATCCCAGAAGGGGAGACGGTAATTGTTATTCGCGGTGTCGTTGGTAATATCCGTTTATATGTGCCATATGATATTGAACTTTCTTTAAATCATTCTGTTATTGTCGGACGTGTGCTTCTGCCAGGTCATGAAGAAACAGGATTTAACCGCAATGTTACATTTAGAACAGAGCAGTATAAAGAGGCTCCTCGTCGTATTAAAATTATTTCTTCGCTTGTCGTAGGCGATACGGAAGTGAGGAAAGTATAATGAAAAAACAAAAAAATATTTCGTGGATGTATATTCGTTATTCTATGTTGTCCTCTGTGAGTATCGCACTTATTTGTACAATTGTGTATGTATGGAAAAGCGAGCAACAAGTGTATGATTTATTATGGAAGGAATCCATCGCTTCTGTTCCAATTGGCTTGTTTATTATGACTACAAGTTTACTTATCGGGGGAATTGTAGGATATGCAATCGGTTACTATATAGAGCAACGTATACAAGGGTTAAATACGTTTCTATTTGAAGTAGAGCGAGGGAATTTTCCGAGCGATGTATCGTTTACTGCAGATGATGAATTTCATGAAGTGGAACGAAAAGTAATCGTTCTGGCTCGTCGATTAGAGGAGCAAGCTGGACTCTTTCAAAAAGTAACGAATGAACGAGCTCATTGGAATGAAGAGATGAGACAAGAAGCGATTTCCCAGGAAAGGCATCGATTAGCGAGGGAGCTGCATGATTCTGTAAGTCAGCAGCTTTTTGCAATGTCAATGATGATGTCGGCTATTAATGAACAAGTAGCTGAAATTCCAGAAATGACGAAAAAGCAGTTGCAGCTTGTTGAAAATATGGTTGTAAATGCACAGTCAGAAATGAGAGCATTGCTTCTTCATCTACGCCCAGTGCAGTTAGAAGGTAAGAAACTAACAGAGGGTATAGAAGAATTATTAACAGAACTGTCTAGAAAGCAACATATGAAAATTGAATGGTTAATTGAACCAATTCAATTAAAAAAGGGTGTAGAAGATCATTTATTCCGTATTGTACAAGAGGCGCTGTCTAATACTTTACGGCATGCGAAAGCAAAGAAAACGGAAGTACGTCTACGCAAAATTGACCAATATGCAATATTGAAAATTATTGATGATGGTGTCGGTTTTAAAGTAGGGGTTAATAAGGCTGGTTCGTATGGTTTAAGATCAATGCAAGAGCGGGTTCATGAAATTGGTGGTACATTAAAAGTACTGAGTTTTCCAAATAAAGGTACACAAATAGAAGTGAAAGTACCGATTATGATTGAGAGAGGGGGAGAGTCATGATAAAAGTATTATTAGTTGATGATCATGAAATGGTTCGAATGGGTGTATCAGCATATTTATCAACGCAGCCAGATATTGAAGTAGTTGGAGAAGCTGAAAATGGAAGAAAAGGTTCAGAGTTAGCTTTGCAATTAAGGCCAGATATTATTTTGATGGACCTTGTCATGGACGAGATGGATGGGGTTGAAGCAACACGTGCTATTATTCAGGAATGGCCAGAAGCGAAAATTGTAGTCGTAACGAGCTTTTTAGATGATGAGAAATTGTATCCTGTTATTGAGGCGGGAGCGACTAGTTATTTATTAAAAACATCAAGAGCGAGTGATATAGCAGACGCTGTACGAGCTACTTATGATGGAGAAACGGTATTAGAGCCAAAAGTTACTGGTAAAATGATGTCTCGTATGCGTCAGAAGAAAGAACAACCTTTGCATGAGGAGTTAACAGAAAGAGAGTCTGAAATTTTGTTATTAATTGCAGAGGGAAAAAGTAATCAAGAGATTGCGGATGAGCTATTTATTGCACTTAAAACGGTAAAGACACATGTAAGTAATATATTAAATAAATTAAATGTAAGTGATCGTACGCAGGCGGTTATTTATGCGTTTAGACATCAATTGACGAAATGATAAGGTGAAACTAATAAGCAGTGGGTGTTATCCCCACTGTTTATTAGTTTGCGCCAAATCTTTTTATTGACGCTAATTAATGTAAGCGTTATCATTAAGTTGTTAACAGTACATACAAAGGGGAGAATGTATATGTTAGTTCAAACTATATTTGGCATGGATAAGTCTAAAAAATTAGGGGATTATGTGAACGCATTGCAAGCGCTTTGTGAACAATATAATGTGGAAACAGATAAAATTGCAATTGTTGAGGCGACAGAAGAGTACTATTTATTTTTAGTGAAACAAGAAGATTGCTACGATGTTGTCAAAGTAGAAACAGTGGATACAAATATCGACTATTATACGAAAGCTTATAAAATAAGCAGTTTTAACCATACTGCTTTTCAAATGTAAAAAAACTCCCGAAAGGGAGTTTTTTTAGGATGCTTTTACGTCATGAGATTCGTTTAGTAAGGACACTTTTTTCGCACCGCTTAACTTAGCGATTATAAGGCCGATAAGAGCTCCGGCTAATGCTGGTATGAGCCAGCCGATTCCTTCATTATATAAAGGGATAAATTCAAAATATGGAGTGATAAATGAAACTGAAATACCACCTTGTTTTAATCCATCAAATACGCTTACGAATGCTGCTCCAATTAAAGCACCTACATAAACAGAGCGATATCCACCGAAATATTTATGAAGTAATGATAGTAGAACAAGAACAATTGCAATTGGATATACAACAAGTAGAATCGGAACAGAGATGGCGATAATTTTTGTTAATCCTAAGTTGGCAACTAATAATCCTAATACACAAATGATGCTCGCGAACATTTTGTATGAAAATGTAGTTAGTAAGGTTGAGAAATACTGACTACATGCAGATACAAGTCCAACGCATGTCGTTAAGCAAGCGAGTGTAACGATAAGAGATAATAGCAGTAAACCGTATGGACCGAATAATTGTTGTACGATAACAGTAAGTAATTGTCCTCCGTTTTTTGCATATCCGAGAGAGACGCTAGTTGCACCGAGCCAGCCAAGTGCACCATATACAAGTACGAGACCAGTAGCGGCAATAAGTCCTGCTTTCGCTGTTGCGATGGCAATGGATTTACGATCTTTTACACCTTTAGAGCGAATGGCATTTACAACGATAATTCCAAATGCAAGTGCAGAAATGGTATCCATCGTTAAGTATCCTTCCATAAAGCCTTTGAAGATTGGAGAAGTTTGATACTCTTGCATTGCAGGTCCGGATTTCCCGAGTGGTGTAAATACACATTTAACAAATAATAAGAAAATAGAAAGTAATAAAATAGGTGTTAATATATTTCCGATGCGATCGACAAGTTTGGATGGATTTAAACTAAGCCAAAATACGATAGCGAAGAAGACAACTGTGTATAAGAATAGTGCTAGGTTACTAGAGCGAATTGTTTCTGGTAAGAAAGAACTAACGCCCATTTCATAAGCGACATTCGCAACACGTGGAATTCCCATAGAAGGACCGATTGCGATGTATACAATTACAGTAAAGAAAATTCCGAATAATGGGTGAACATGACTTGCGAGTTGCTGCATACCGTTTCCTGATAAAGAAATTGCAATAACAGTTAATAATGGTAAACCGACTCCTGTTAGTAAAAATCCAATCATTGCCGGCCAAAAATTTTCACCTGCATTTTGTCCAAGCATGGGAGGGAAAATTAAATTACCTGCCCCAAAAAATAAAGAAAATAGCATAAGACCCGTGAAAAAAATGTGTTTTTTTGATACAGTGTTCATTGTTTTTCCTCCTTTTTTAAATTCATTTGTAAGAACACAAAAAACTCGTCCCTAAAGAAAGGGACGAGTTATATTTACCCGCGATACCACCCTAATTTATACATGTAGAAATGAGTCTATATGTATACGGCTTTACAACGTACAACATGATACGTGTTCCTTGTAACGGGGGACAGCCGGTAAGAACTTACTGTAACATTCGGTTCTACTTCTCGGAGATGATTTTCGGCTACGCACTGAACGTTGGCTTTCAGCAATTCGCCAACTCTCTGGGGGACAGTCCTATAACGTACTCGTTCTCGTCAATGAATTTTTATTCAAGTATTCTGACAGTATTGTTGCATGTTTTTTTTTGAAAGTCAATATATTTTTTGAAAGGCATATTTACATACGGAAATATTCAATGTGATATTCGTTGATGTGAAGGGAATGTTGGATTGTAAAACGGGAGTAAAAATTTGTAGAGAATTGTAAAAATTGTAGAGAAAGTTGATATTTATAGGAGTAAAGAAGGTATTGTTTAAATTTACAGAGAATAATACAACAATCCACTTGCTGGAAAGAACAAACCAAAAGAGGTGACTGAAATGCTTGCGATGGGAGTATTATTTGGCATTATTGCTATAATTGGTTTTATGTGGTTATATTATTCGCGTTCGTTTAAACAAGCAGAAGTTTTACTCTTTCAAAAAGGTAGTTTGTTGACAAGTCAGTCTAGATATTTAGTATGTCCGAAGTGTGGAAGTGCACAGGCCAGAAGTGGAGGATATCAAGAGTGTTGCAAAATTAGATTATGAAAGAAGGAAGCCTCACATTATTTTGTGAGGCTTCCTTCCTTACAATTTCATGGCACTCCAAATTGTCCATCGATCTCTTTCAATGATAGGAGAGGTATTTTGTAAGGCGGTCTGGACCTGTTGTAGAAGTTGAGAAAGTTCATGATCTGTTAATTCGTATAGAATGGATCGACCTGTTCGAGGTGATAAATCTTGTAACAATGCTTCTATAGAATCATGTATTTTGCGTACTTCCCATTGTGTTTGAGTAGGGAACACGTGAAGGAAATATTTTTGTAATTCTTGTTGTATCGTGGTGGTTTTTGGACGTCTTTTTGATTCAATTTCAATGAGCTTTGGAAAGATAGAGAAAAAATATCCACGAATGTGTTCGGGGCTTCCAGGAATTGTACAATCTTCTATGGTTCGGTCTTGTACAATGAGTACACCGTTTTTCTTTAATATACGAGAAGCTTCACGTAGAAATGTTGGAATGTCTTGTAAATGATGAATCACTGCGCGCGAAATAACAATATCGAATGTATCATTAGGATAGGGGAGACTATGTGCATCACCGTGAATGAATGAAATATTTGGAAAGCCGTTACAATTTTCTTTTGCAGCTTGTAATATTTCTTTTGAAAAATCAAGCCCAACAACACTTTTTGCTCCCATAAGAGCAAGTTCTTTCGTATAAATTCCGCCACCACAGCCGATATCAATTATTTGCTTGTTTTGTATATTTGTAATACTTTTGATTATTTCTCCCCAAGAAATATGGGCGTTTCGCTGTGCGTATGTGTATTTATTATTTGCATCGTGAAAATTAATGGACATGAAAAAGACCTCCTTTCAATGCTTAGTATACCGTATTTTATAGTGTGTCACGTTTTTGTTTTTTGTATGAAGATTATAAGGATTTCTTATTGTAAAGGGAGGATTAAGTTGAAAAGGAAATATATATTATTATTATTGTTTGCTATGTTATTAGCATCTTGTGGTCAATTTGAGCAAAAAAAAGAAACAAAAAAAGTAGAAGAGACGGTGAGTGAAGTGAAAGAAACAATGGGGATAACCGTTATACAAACAAAAGGTAAAGAGAAAAAGTTACAGGAATCAGAAGCTAAGTTAGTAATAGATATTATAGATAAAGCGGAAAAACAAGACGTAACAGGTAGTTTTGGTGAGCCGGAATATGAACTACAAATTAGTAGAGATGGAAAAAAAGAAACCTATTATGCATGGCTAAGAGGAGAAGATAGACGAGGATGGCTACAATATAAGAATGCTATGTACATGCTAAATAAAAAAGATACGGAAAAGCTGTTAGCTATATTTCCAAATGTTTCAGAACAAAAAGAAGATGAGATGCAGGCAGGTCCTTTAACGGAAGTAACAAAAAAAGATTTGCAGATTACCGCGTTTCATATTAAAGCAGGTGATCAAAAAGTGAATTATACGGTACGGTATACGATTTCACAATCACTATACAACAAGTTAGAGAAGGAGCAAGAATATTATTTGCAAGTCATTTTCCCAGAAAAAGTTCAAAAATTAATTGGAGCAAAAGAGAGTGAAAAAATTTTAGGAGAAAAGGTAAAGGAAGGGTATAAACAGTATGAATTGCATGCTACTGTGCAGGTAAAAGATGCTTCAGAATCACAATTAAAGGCATTAGAAACATATTATGAAAATTATGATTTAAAAATATTAAATAGTAAAAAAGAGAAAATAGGTGTTTTTCAAAATATCATTCAAATTGTTAAAGAGTATGGTGAAAAAATGAATTTACAAAGATAAAGTGAAACTTTAATTATGGGATGAATGTAAAGTCTATATGGCCTTTCCTAGGAAATGATAATAGAGAGGGGAAGTCCCCTCTCTATTACTTTGCTTTTGCAGATGACTCATTCATTGATTTTCGCGTAATAAGAAAAGAAATCATAAGAGCGGAAAGGATGATAAAAGCAATAAATACGTGATTTGGCAACAAATCTAATAATAATACGTAGCTAACGGTATAAAAAATAAGAGTTGAAGCTAAAAACGATAGGGCGCCTATTATGAGAGATTGTAAATTCATTCGTATACACCTCCTTTTATTTATATTTTTGGCTAAGAATGGATTAAATAAACATTATTTCTAACGATAGAAAAAAATATGTCATAATAGAGAAAGAACCAGCTTTAATGAATAAATATGATTCATTAATGAGAGATAAAGGAGAGGAATATGAAAAATAATAAAAAAGGATTATGGGGAATTATTGTTGCCATAGGTTTATTTTTACTTTCTAAGTTAAAGTGGGTATTTGCAATTTTTAAATTAGCAAAGTTTTCAACGGTATTTAGTATGTTTCTATCACTTGGTGCATACGCAGTTATATATGGGTGGAAATTTGGAGTAGCGCTCATTTATTTGTTGTTTATCCATGAAATGGGCCATTTATGGGCTGCGAAAAGAAAAGGTATACCAACATCACCAGCAATATTTATTCCATTTATGGGTGCTCTTATTGGGATGAAAGAGATGCCGAAAAATGCGAAAGATGAAGCTTACATCGCCTATATGGGGCCCCTTTTCGGATTGTTGTCGTTTTTACCTGCAATTCCACTGTATATAATAACGAAAGAGCCATTTTGGGCATTAATTATTTTGCTTGGAAGTATGATTAACTTCTTTAACTTGATTCCAGTTTCTCCATTAGATGGTGGACGAATTATCTCAGTTGTAAGTACAAAGATTTGGGGAGCAGGTCTTATTGTATTGCTCGGTTATTCCATTTACTTTAAAAGTATTTTGGGAGGATTTATTGTTGTTATCGGCTGTATGGAATTATATAGAGTAATAAAGCGAGATGAGCCAATTAAGGAATTAGGATATAAAATTGATGGAATGAAAGAATATGTTGCAAGGCTTGAAGAGGAGTTAAAAGAAACGGGTGCAGTGCATCGGAATATATATATGATGCAACATGAAATAAATGTATTAAGACAAAAAGAAAGAGAGAAAGAATTAAAAACAGGAGAACTTCAAAAAATTGAAGTGTTAGAGTACCTTTTACCAAAGTTTGAGCCACTTGATTATGTTCCATATGAAGAAGAAAAAGAAACACATACAATTTATATAAGAGAAGCATTTGAAATGTCAGAAAGAAAATTACAGGAATGGAATACAGAAAAGAGTCAACAGGAAAACTATTATAAAGTGGATATGAAAACGAAATGGACGGTATTTGCTTGTTATATCGGATTAATGGCTATACTCGGTTACACAGCTTATGAAGGGTATATGGTTTTACAAGAACATTTGCCAACGAGGAATGTATAGAAAAATATTGTCGAAATGATAGGAAGAATTTATACAGGAATTAGATTTCTACGAGAGAATGTTACAAGTATAGTACTACATTGTAATATCTCTAGTAGAGAAGGGGTTCTGTATATGAAGAAATTGTTACGTGTATTCGGGATTATTATCGTGATGATCATTGCGAGTTATAGTCTTATGAAAGTACTGTTACATTATGCGAATAAGCCTGCTGAGGTAAAGACGATAGCTCAAATAGAAGATGTACAAGAAGAGACAAAAGTACTGGATTTTATTCGTATGACACATGAAAGTTATAATAATTTCTTAAATTATGGTAAAGCGGAGAATTATACAGAAGGGGACTGGAACCAATTGAAACAATGGTTTCAACAACAAGAATCGTCTTTGAAAAATATACATACAGAAATAAAGAATGAAAAAATAAAACGTGATGTAAATAGAAGCTATGAAATTGCAAAAAAAGGTGTGGAACTTCAAAATATGGAGTATGTAGTTTATGCGCATCGTGTATATCATGACTTGGATATTATCGTAAATAAATATAGAGGTGAAACGAATATCTGGGGGTATACAGAGTTTGGAGATGGGAATGATATAAGGGTAATTGAACAAGCAATACGGTCCAAATAATAATAAGCTAGCTAGCATTCTAGTTAGCTTATTTTCTTTTGTAAGTGCAATGTTCATATATTTTTCACAAAAACACCGTGTGAATAGTGATTAAAATCACAATATGTACTATACAATTCAGTTAAACTAAAAACAGTTAAGGAAATAGAGGAGTGGGATACAATGTTAAGTGCAAAAACAATTGAAATCGTAAAGTCAACAGTACCATTACTACAAGAAAAAGGCGTTGAAATTACAACGAGATTTTATGAAATTTTATTTTCGGAACATCCGGAGTTATTGAATATTTTCAATCATACAAATCAGAAAAAGGGAAGACAACAACAAGCGCTAGCAAATGCTGTTTATGCAGCTGCAACGTACATTGATAATTTAGAAGCTATTATTCCAGTTGTAAAACAAATTGGTCATAAGCATAGAAGTTTAGGTATTAAAGCGGAGCATTACCCGATTGTAGGTACATGTTTACTACGCGCAATTAAAGAGGTTGCAGGTGCACCTGATGAAGTTTTAAATGCATGGGGAGAAGCTTATGGTGTCATTGCTGATGCATTCATTAGCATTGAAGCAGAGATGTATGAAGACGCGGCACATAAAGAAGGTGGATGGAAAGATTTCCGTAACTTTGTAGTTGTTAAAAAAGTAAAGGAAAGCGATGTTATTACGTCATTTTATTTAAAACCTGAAGATGGCGGGAAAGTTTCTGCATTCATCCCAGGACAATATGTAACGATTCAAATAAATATCGAAGGTGAAACATATACACATAATCGTCAATATAGCTTATCAGATGCTCCTGGAAAAGAATATTATCGTATTAGTGTAAAGAAAGAAAAAGGTGTAGATACCCCGGATGGTAAAGTATCTAACTACTTACATGATCATGTGGAAGAAGGGGATATGTTACCGGTAAGTGCACCAGCAGGAGATTTCGTATTAAATATGGATTCAACTTTACCAGTTGTACTAATTAGTGGTGGAGTAGGTATTACTCCGATGATGAGTATGCTAAATACGTTAATTGAACAAGACTCAAAACGTAATGTATGTTTTGTTCATGCGGCGATAAATAGTAATACACATGCAATGAAAGAACACGTTGAGGCAGTAGATAATGAATACGAACAAGTTAAAGCATACACTTGCTATTCTGCACCAACTGAAAAAGATTTGGAAATGAAGAACTTTGATAAAGAAGGTTTCATTGAGGCTGAATGGTTACAAACTATTATCCCGACAACGGAAGCAGAATTTTATTTCTGTGGTCCTGTACCATTTATGAAACATATAAATGGTGCACTAACTGATTTAGGTGTGAAACAAGAGCATATTCATTATGAATTTTTCGGTCCAGCAGCAAGCTTACAATAGATGAGATTTGAATAAGCGAAAAACGAGGTATTATTTTACCTCGTTTTTTATTTGTTCTCGTAATAGTCGATTTACCGTTTCACGGCGTATACCAATCAGTTGGCCGATTTCAGTTTGCGTTAATATTTCATATATAGGAATGTCACCTAAATATAGTGTGAACCATTCTTGTAAACGATGAAGACGTTCTTTCGGAGAGACGGTTGTCAATTGATCAATACGCTGCTGCATCATTCTTAATTTTGATTGTAATTGCATAGCGATATTTGCATATGATGCGGGATTTGCCTGAAGTTGATCGTACCATTCACTACTCATGATAGGTTCAACTTCTGTTTTCATTAAAGCGATTGCTGTACCGTGATACTCCTTCGGTGAAATTAAAGAATGGTGAGGTATCGTTTCACCTGGAACAATAATGTTGAATAAAAATGGTGTTCCATCTTCTTCGATCCTTACTACTTTTAATAAGCCTGTTTTTATAAAATATAAAGGACCGTCCTCGCCTTGACGGAATAGTACATCTCCTTTGTGTAGAATCAATGTTAGCCCCCCATTTAAACATTTCTATTTCTTTTATTGTAGCGTATATGTATAAAGACAATATGCTATTTAAACAGCAATTTCATTGACGAAATGTATGCTATTACAGTAGTATACTATTTAGTGTGTAATAGTACTAGCAATGAATACGCTGTAGGGGGTTTAGTATATTGTTAGATGCGATAAAAATGACGGATATGAGAATTCCGGCGAATGCTATCATTCATGTAGAAGAGATGAAAGGTGGAGTCGTATTATCCGTTGAAGTAGATGGCCAAATTATTTATACGATGGCTTATGATGAAGAAACAGATAGTTATGCTGAATTATATGATCGAAACGATAAGAGGGCGTGCCAAGTACATGAGGATTTTATGGGATGGTCACTTCTTCATTAAAAAAGATGTCAATATGACATCTTTTTTTATTAAACCGATAGAATATACAAAGAAATGAAATATAAGGATAAAATTTGTAATAAATGATTTTGCATTGTTAGCACTTTGTAACTGCAAGTAAACTATTTTTTCGCTATCATAAAGATAACAGTCGCAGTTATAGGAGTGGTCAACTTGAAGAAAGTACATATTTCAAATTATATGCTATTATGTGTTTGTTTAATTTTATTTGTTCTCTTAGGAGGATTTTTATATTCATGTGTATAAAAAAACGTATTCTAAAAAGAACACGTTATAAAAAAGAAGTAATAATTAATCTAGTCCCGAGAATAATTAATGTGATACGTAATAAATTAATTACGGCTTTACCACTTAATTTTGTATTGATATAAGCCCCGATTTTTCCGCCAATCCATGCACCAGGAATAAGAATTAATGCATAAATCCAGCTGACATTTCCAAGGGAGATGTGCGTTGCAGAACTTACAATGGCTGATAGAAATACGATAAACATCGAAGTTGCTACAGCGATATGTGCTGGGAATGCAAAAAGTAGCATCATTGCTGGAACAAGTAAGGCACCGCCACCAATTCCAAATAACCCAGATATAAAACCAACTATAAAGGCGATAAAGATAGCGAGAAGCGGTGGAAATTGATAGTGTACAGTGTTTCCTTCGTTATCTGTAAAAGAACGTTTAATTACCGTCATATTTGATAAAGAAAGAGGGTTTAATTTGTCTCGTAACATAAGAAGAATGGAGACAAAAATAAGGAAAATCCCAAAATATAAAGAAAATGTATCTTGGTTTAAAAATTTGTTTGCCCACGAGCCAATGATACCACCAGGGCCACTCCCGATAAATAAAATAAGTCCACTTTTGTAATCTACTCGTTTATGCTTCATATAAGTAAGGGTGGAAGATAGTCCTGTAAAAACGACTGTTACCATTGAAGTTCCTACTGCAAGTTGTGGTGATAGACTGTGTAATCCGATTAATAACGGAACAATAATAATTCCGCCACCAAGCCCGACTAAACTCCCGACTGTCCCGGCGATTAGCCCGATGAAAAGTAACATGATGTATTCCAAAATTGCCAACTCCTCTATATAACTTATCCACCAATTATTATACACGCTTTTTCATGAGAAAAAGGTTTGTTCACAAAAAAGTCGTCTTCCTAGAAAAATAAGGAAGACGACTTTTGATTAAAAGATTAAGTGTAATAAAGAGTAAAATAAAGCAGCTAAAGAAGCTGAAATAGGAAGTGTGATAACCCAAGTAATTAACATGCGTTTTGCAGTTCCCCATTTTACACCTTTCACACGATGAGAAGCACCAACCCCTAAAATAGAAGAAGAGATAACGTGCGTCGTACTAACTGGTAAGTGAATGAATGTTGCCCCGAAAATAACAAGAGATGATGATAAATCGGCAGCTACACCATTTACAGGACGAATTTTCATAATTTGTCCACCGACAGTTTTAATAATTTTCCATCCACCGACAGAAGTACCAAGCCCCATTGCAATCGCACAAGATAATTGTACCCAGAACGGGATGTCGCTAGAAGTATGATAGCTATTAGCCATAAGAGCCATCGTAATGATTCCCATTGCTTTTTGCGCATCATTTGTACCATGTGTATAAGCTTGTAATGCAGCAGTGAAAATCTGGAATATACGGAAGTTTTTGTTCGTCTTTGTTAAATTAAAGTTTTTAAAGACTACTTTAAAAATACTGTATACGATATAACCAATAACAAAAGCGATAATCGGTGAAATGATTAAAGCTTCAAGAATTTTTATGAACCCTTTAAGATTTAATGAGCTAATACCAGCCGCAGCGATAGCTGCACCTGCGATTGAGCCAATGATTGCATGCGAAGAACTACTTGGAATACCGTAGTACCAAGTGATCAAATTCCATGCTATTGCCGCAAGTAAAGCAGCTAAAATTACAAGAGAACCATTTTGCAAGGCAAATGGATCAACGATATCTTTTGTAATCGTTTTTGCTACACCTGTAAATGTCATCGCACCTAAAAAATTCATAATAGCTGCCATAATAATTGCATGTCTAGGCTTTAGAGCTTTCGTTGAAACAGCCGTTGCAATAGCATTTGCTGTATCGTGAAATCCATTAATAAAGTCAAAAGCTAAAGCGCAAATGACTACTAAAACGGTCAGTAACAAGAGTGTATCCATGATCAAACTCCTTACGCGTTCTTCATAATAATTGTTTCTAATACGTTTGCAACGCTTTGACAGCTATCCGCTACTTCTTCAAGCTCTTCGTAAATCTCTTTGTATTGAATAATTTTAATCGGATCTTTCTCACGAGAGAATAAGTGCTTAATCGCATGACGGCGAATATCATCACATTGTGATTCGTAATCCTTAATCTTAATCGCGTTCGTACGAATGTCGACTAACTTCTTTTTAGACAGTAGTTCAACAGAATTTGCAATCTCAATCGCACATTGATTAATTGCTTCAACGAATTTAATCATGTATTCATCAGCTTCTGTAATAGAATACATTTCGAATAGACCAGCACTATGATCTAATCCGTCTAATACATCATCCATACTCATTGCAAGTTGTAGGATGTCCTCACGTTCAATTGGAGTAATAAACGCTTTGTTTAGCTCCATAATGATTTCGTGAATAAATGAGTCACCTTTTGACTCATACTCTTTCATGCGCATAGAAAACTCTTTTAAATCGCTAGCATTTTTAATTTTATACTCCACGAAAAACTGCGCGCCTTCTTTTAAATTTTCGGAAACATTCATTAACATTTCAGAAAATTTATCTTTTTTTGATTTAAATACCATTATTAGTTACCCCCACAAAAGTAATATATGTAAAATATATTGGCTAATCAATTCTAACAAAAAACTGTCGTTTTTTAAAACATTTTATCGAAAAGTTTACAAAAACTTAACATAACTCTCATTGTTGTATTAATAATATTAATAATCAATATTGAATATCTTACTTGTAGAATGTCCTTTTCCTGCAAAAAGTATGAATGTGAAAGAAAAGCTTTACACTACAGGAAAGACTACGTTATTATAATAAATTTAAAAGGAGGTATATTCTTCCTTTTGAAAAGAAGAGTGTAAACAAACAAAGGAAGTGAACGAATGAAATTGAAGAACACTCACTTAAAAAAAATGCAGGAGTGGTTCAATAAGAGGAAGAAACTTCGTAATTCATTAATTGTATTAGGAAGTTTACTTGCTACTCTATTTATTGCTATAAATATAATAATTTCCATTCAAGACATATCTGAATTAAAACAAGCTGTTCCGCAACCGACCTTAATTTATGATGCAAATAATGAAGTTGCGACTAAATTAGCTTCCTCTAAAACAGAAGGTGTTAAAAGGAAAGATATTCCTGACATTATGGTTCAGGCAATTGTTGCAGTAGAAGATAAGGAATTTTTTAACCATCACGGTATTTACTATAGTGGAATTATAAGTGCAGTTTTTAAAAATATTACAGCAGGAGAAGTTGTAGCAGGGGGAAGCACAATTACGCAACAACTTGCGAAAAATGTATTTCTGACCCAAGACCGCACATACTCTCGAAAAATAAAGGAATATTTTTTAACAAAAAAAATAGAGCGTACGTATACGAAAGATGAAATTATTGAAATGTATATGAACCAAATTTATTTTGGTGAAGGTGCTTGGGGTATAAAAAGGGCAGCTAAATCTTATTTTGATAAAGATGTAAAAGATTTAACAGCTTCAGAAGCTGCAACGATTGCTGGATTGATTAAAGCACCGTCTGCCTATTCACCTTATAAAAACTTTAATAAGTCGATCGAACGACGTAATGTCGTCTTAAGTTTAATGAAAGAGCAAGGATATATTTCTGACGAACAATATAATAAAGAAAAAGAGAGCGGTCTTGTGTTAAAACGTGGTGTTGATGATAAATACAAGGGAAAATACTCTCAATATGTAGACTATATTGTCAGGGAAGCAATGGACAAGTACGAATTAACACAAAATGAAATTTTAGCGGGTGGTTATCGTATTTATACAGAGCTTGATCCGAAAAAACAACAAGCTGTAGAAGACGTTGTGAATAATGATAGCTATTTCAAAGATAGTGGCTCAGACCAACTTATGCAAACGGGTGTAGTTCTTATGAATCCAAAAACAGGTGGTGTACCAGCTTTAGTTGGAGGTAGAGGACCGTATCAGTTTTTACAGTTTAACCATGCAACCCAATTAAAAAGACAACCTGGCTCAACTCTAAAGCCTCTGGCTGTATATGTACCAGCGTTAGAGCAAGGGTATGAAGTATACGATATATTAAAAGATGAACCATTTAATATTAAAGAATATAAACCACAAAATAGCGATCATACTTTTCACGGTGATGTGACGATGTATGAAGCTGTGGCAAAGTCGTACAATGTTTCCGCTGTTTGGTTATTAGAGCAAATTGGATTGGATAAAGGATTGAAATCTTTAGAGCGTTTTGGTATTCCATTAGTGCCAGAAGATCGTACATATCCGATTGCTTTAGGCGGGATGCATGTTGGGACCTCGCCATTTGTAATGGCTCAAGCCTATAGTACATTTGCAAATGACGGTGTTCAAGTGGAAGCTCATGCGATTAGGGAGATACAAAATGCTGAAGGTGAAACGATTGGAAAGTGGTATAAGAAAGAGACACGGGTGACAAGCGAGAAAATTGCTCAAAAGATGACATATTTATTAAAAGGTGTTGTCGAAAAGGGAACGGGCGAAAAGGCGAAAGTTAATAATGTTGATACGGCAGGTAAGACAGGAACGACTCAAATTGTAAATGGACCAAGTACCGGTGCAAAGGATTCATGGTTTGTTGGATACACACCAGATTTAGTAGGTGCGATTTGGGTAGGGTATGATAAAACAGATAGTGATCATTATGTTCCGGGGGGAAGTCAAATTACGACGACAATGTTCCGGGATATTATGAAAAAAGCGAATGCCAATCCAGCTCAAAAAGCATTCCAGTTATCACTCATATCTGAGGCTGATTATAAAAAACAATTGACTACAATAGAAGAGGAAAAACGAAGAAAAGAAGAAGAGAAGAGAAGGAAAGAAGAGGAACAACAAAGAAAAAAAGAGCAACAAGAGTGGATAGATAAAGTGAAAGAATGGATCCCTTCATTTTGGTAAAAGAAAGAGGCGAATAACGAAATTCGCCTCTTTTTCGTATGAAAAATAAAATGAAACTTTAAACGGTTGAAATTCTCCTTTCTCCTTACTAGTTACTATTCGTTAAGTATAATGTTCGTACTGCCAAAGGATTCGGAATCGTATGTGACGGTTATTTTTCCTTTACTAATAGGTTCGTAAGGTAATTCTTCTTCGTAATTACCATTATTTTCATTGTGGATAGAAAGTGTAATTTCATCGATTTTTTTATTTGTATACTGATCTTTAATCGTTTCAGCAATTTGAAGTAATGCTTCGGAACTAGAAGCTTTCGTAATAAGCATTCCTGTTATAACTTTTTTTTCATTATTTGTTGCATTGGAATAAGGGATGTTGCTTTGTTTTGTATACAAAAGTTTGTATGGAACGGTTTTTCTCTCTGCTTTTGATATAGTGGAATATTTTAGAGTTAAAAAAAATCCTACACATAAAATAATGCATACCATAAGAGCAAACCAAATGCGTATTAGTGACATAACTCTCATTTTCATCCCTCTTTCATATCTTTGACTTCACTATTTATCATACAAAATGAGGATTAAGGTAGAGTAAATTTGAGGTAAAGAAACGTAAAGAAGGAGCACTTATCCTCCCAAATAAGTGCTCCTTTTTATTAAAAGAGAGATTTAATAGACAGTCAAAAACCTATTACTTATAAATTTGCTTAGTCATTCCAAAAATGATTGGAAATTGTGGTTAGTAAATTCGGAAGACTGAAAGTATAGCAGTTGTTTCGCCTGTGTTAGGAATAGAAATAGTATTTGCTGTAGGTTGTACAGAAATTGTTGTACCAGCTTGTAAAGTAACGATTGTAGAGAAAGCAACCGCACTACCGATAACGTTAGTTGAAAAATTACGACTAGGTGGTTGGCCGTTAAATGAAAGACCGAAGCCAAATGGTGAAGAACCTGGGAAAGTTGTAGATGCAGAGAAACTAATATCATATACACCAGTTTCTAAAACCGTTAAAGTATCAGAACCATTAAAGGAGATGTTTGTTAATTCAAATGTTTCATTGAATTGTACATTGCTTCCCGGTGATACGGTTTGTGCAATTGTGTTTCCTAATACAGCTGTAGTTACAGGAACTGGAGTACCCGATGCACCTGTCGCGCCAGTAGCACCAGTAGCACCAGCTGGTCCTTGAGCACCAGTAGCACCTTGAGCGCCGGCTGGTCCTTGAGCACCAGTAGCACCTGTTGCGCCAGCTGATCCTTGAGCACCAGTAGCACCTTGAGCGCCAGCTGGTCCTTGAGCACCAGTAGCACCTTGAGCGCCGGCTGATCCTTGAGCACCAGTAGCACCTGTAGCACCAGCTGGTCCTTGAATACCTTGAGGTCCTTGAGCACCAGTAGCACCAGTAGCACCAGCTGGTCCTTGAATACCTTGAGGTCCTTGAGCACCAGTAGCACCTTGAGTACCAGCTGGCCCTTGAATACCTTGAGGTCCTTGAGCACCAGTAGCACCTTGAGCGCCGGCTGGTCCTTGAGCACCAGTAGCACCTTGAGCGCCGGCTGGCCCTTGAGCACCAGTAGCACCTTGAGCACCCGCTGGTCCTTGAGCACCAGTAGCACCTTGAGCACCAGCTGGTCCTTGAGGTCCAGTAGCACCTTGAGCACCCACTGGTCCTTGAACACCTTGAGGCCCTTGAGCACCAGTAGCACCTTGAGCACCAGCTGGTCCTTGAGCACCAGTAGCACCTTGAGCACCCGCTGGTCCTTGAGCACCAGTAGCACCTTGAGCGCCAGCTGGTCCTTGAGCACCTGTCGCGCCAGTAGCACCTTGAGCGCCAGCTGGTCCTTGAGCACCAGTAGCACCTTGAGCGCCAGCCGGTCCTTGAGCACCAGTAGCACCTTGAGCGCCAGCCGGTCCTTGAGCACCGGTAGCACCTTGAGCACCCGCTGGTCCTTGAGGTCCAGTAGCACCTTGAGCACCCACTGGTCCTTGAACACCTTGAGGCCCTTGAGCACCAGTAGCACCTTGAGCGCCGGCTGGTCCTTGAGCACCTTGAGGTCCAGTAGCACCTTGAGCACCCGCCGGTCCTTGAATACCTTGAGGTCCTTGAGCACCAGTAGCACCTTGAGCGCCGGCTGGTCCCTGAGCACCGGTAGCACCTTGAGCACCCGCTGGTCCTTGAGCACCAGTAGCACCTTGAGCGCCAGCCGGTCCTTGAGCACCAGTAGCACCTTGAGCGCCAGCCGGTCCTTGAGCACCAGTAGCACCTTGAGCGCCAGCCGGTCCTTGAGCACCAGTAGCACCTTGAGCGCCAGCTGGTCCTTGAGCACCAGTAGCACCTTGAGCGCCAGCTGGTCCTTGAGCACCAGTAGCACCTTGAGCACCCGCCGGTCCTTGAATACCTTGAGGTCCTTGAGGTCCAGTAGCACCTTGAGCGCCTACCGGTCCTTGAGCACCAGTAGCACCTTGAGCGCCAGCCGGTCCTTGAGCACCAGTAGCACCTTGAGCGCCAGCTGGTCCTTGAGCACCAGTAGCACCTTGAGTGCCGGCTGGTCCTTGAGCACCTTGAGGTCCAGTAGCGCCTTGAGCACCAGCTGGTCCTTGAATACCTTGAGGTCCTTGAGGTCCAGTAGCGCCTTGAGCACCAGCTGGCCCCTGAGTGCCTTGAGGTCCTTGAGGTCCAGTAGCGCCTTGAGCGCCAGCCGGTCCTTGAGGCCCAGTAGCACCTTGAGCGCCAGCTGGTCCTTGAGGTCCAGTAGCACCTTGAGGCCCGGTAGCTCCCGTAGCTCCCGTAGCACCTGTTGCCCCTCCTCCAAGGCAGCCTGATCCGTATTGAACTAAGATAGCTTGGATTTCTGAAATGAGTTTAACTAGTTTGTCGATCGTACAGCAATCTACTTTGAATAATTTAGCGATATACAATAAATAATTAAGCAGGCTTTGTAGCTCAACATATAATGCTCCGCATGAAAAAGGTTTTGTCGTTAAAATAGTTAATAGATTAGCAATGATAGAATTTCCAATTTGTTTTTGTGCTGGAGATAAATCTAAGCAATTGAGGAATTTTTGTAGGTTATTTAGGACAACAATCAAGTTATCGATATTATGTTGCGAAGGGTTTTGAAAGACAGCTTGAATAGCTTGACCAAGAGCTTGAAGAAGTCTAACGAATTCTGTAAGTTCGGACTTAGAGATGTTAATATAACTACAAGCTCTGACTTCGCAACAATCATTACCATAAAATACTTTTCCTTTGTTTTTATTGTTCATCTTTTCATTCCTTTCTTTCATAGAATCAATAGTCGTTACTATATATTAAAATGAAATTTAAACTAAATTCGTGATGGACAAACTACTATTTCTAAAAAAATAAGAAGTTTGCCTACTAAGCGAAAACAATTAAGTTATGGAGAAAGATTTATAGAACTAAAAAAAGATTAGTTCAATATAAAAAAGCATGCCAATTGCTAGGAGTATATAGCAATTGGCATGCTTTTTGTGGAGGAGTACCTCATTTGTATTCATTTAATCTTTCAAGAGTTGTTTTAGGTAAAATTGGAATTGAAATAGTGAAAGTTGTACCATATTGATTACTGGTCATTTTTAATGTACCGTTATGATTTTGAATAATTTTCTTCGTTACTGACAAGCCCAGTCCTGTGCCCGAATCTTTTGTTGAGAAGAATGGATCAAAGATATATTCTTGAATGGCTGGTGAAATACCAATTCCATTATCAGTGAAAGTAATACGAACAAAATTATCTAGGCGATAACTAGTAATTTGGATAGAAAGTTTTTCTTCGCCTTGAGCATCGACAGCATTCTGAAATAGGTTTAAAAAAACTTGCACAAGTTCATGACGATCAATATTGACTAATACATCATCCAATTCGGTAGAAAAATTATAATCAATTGAAATGTTATGTAAAAAGACTTCACTAGCTAGTAACTGTTGAATATATTCACGTAAAAATGTGTTAATAGGAAACGGTTCTCTTGTAAATTCGCGTGTTTTTGAAATAGCTAAAAATTTTGTAATAATACTATTTGCGCGGTCTAGTTCAGGAATGAGTAAGTTTTCAAATAATTCTTTATTAGATGGAGAAACACTTTCTTGTAAAAATTGTAAGTAACCCCGTACGGTTGTAAGAGGATTACGTACTTCATGTGCAATCCCAGCTGCAATTCGCCCTGCTAACGAAAATTTCTCTGCATCACGTTCTGTGTTTAAATAATGAAAGACACTAATAACTCTAAATATCTCTCCGTTATAATCACGAATAATTCGGTTATTTAATATGCCATAGTTTTTGTCTAAAACTTCTTCATTATATAATTCTGTTCCCGTTCTTAATGTTTCAAGAGCTTTAATTTTTTCTTCTGGCAATTTTAATAATTGTTGAATTGGTTTTCCGATTATATCATTTCGTACTACACCAAAATCATCTGCTGCAGCTTGATTACATAAAGTTATATTTCCTTTACTATCAACAAAGGTGACATGATGTGAAAAAGCATCGAAAATATGAACAAAGTATGTTTCAAGTTGCTCAAATAAAAATAATGAATCGCAAGTAAGCTGAAACTCATCCTCTTTATGTACTTTTTGTATGTGTTGTATAGAATGAGTCGTTCTCGTTTTCTTTATTTGTAAACCAATATGTGGATTTTTGTATGTGAAATGATGTGGTAATTGATTCACAAGTTCTTCATAAAAACGTACTTTATTTTCTAATTCTTCTATTCGTTTTTCATGAGATACAATATCATCGTTTGGAAGCATAAATAAATAACCCCTCAATTTAAAAATTCTTCCATCTAGTATATCATATTTTTATACGGATATTCTTAAAGAAGGGGCTACTTAATGAAATTGATTAGTCGAAGTGTTCGGGAATTGAGTAGAATGGATAGAAGGTGAAGTTAAAAAGGGAGGGATATATTTGCTTTTCATTGGAGTGACAGGGTGGGGAGATCATGATTCTTTATATATAGATCCCTATGAAAATAGAAATAAATTACGAACATATAGTGAGCATTTTCCTATTGTGGAAGTGGATAGTTCATTTTATGCAATGCAACCTGCGCGAAACTATACAAAATGGGCAACGGAGACACCGAAAGATTTTTCTTTTGTCGTAAAAGCATATCAAGGGATGACGGGACATATGAAAGGTGAAATTCCGTTTTCTACGTTCGACGAGATGTTTGATGTGTATAAACAATCTATTCTTCCTTTAATAGAAGCTAATAAATTAAAAACGATTTTATTTCAATATCCACCATGGTTTGATTGTAAAAAGAAAAATGTAGATTTTCTTCGATATACGAAAGAGAAAATGGAAGGTTTGCCGTGTGCCATAGAATTTCGAAATCAAACATGGTTTTATCCAGAAATGAGAGATAAGACTTTACGGTTTTTGGAACAGGAGAAATGGATTCATACAATTTGTGACGAGCCACAGGCGGGGATAGGTTCGGTACCGCTCGTTTTAGAAGTAACGAATGCAGAGATGGTGTTAATACGTTTTCATGGTCGAAATGTTCATGGCTGGCTGGATAAAGGGGAAAATTGGAGAGCGGTTCGTTGCTTATATCGCTACAACAATAAAGAATTAGAAGAATGGGTAGAAAGACTAGAGCAATTGAAAAAGAAGACAAAGGGCATATATGTACTATTTAACAATAATTCGGGCGGAGATGCAGCGGATAATGCGAAACAATTTATGAAAATGATGAACATTACATATGGTGAGCCGAAGCCTGAGCAATTAAATTTGTTTGAATGATAATAAACAAGAAAGGCACTGTACAAACAGGGGGAATGTACAGTGCCTTTCTATATGAAAAAGAGGGGTAACAATGTTACTGAGCGTTTGGTTGATTCATCAATTGTTGGCTTCGTAATAAATGATAATGGTTATCATTATCATTGTCAATAGTTTTCCGAAAAATAAATAAAAAACTTTTATGAGACAGTAACGGGTAGGAAGATTCCTGATAAAAAGTTAGGCTGAGGCAAAGAAGTTTTTTGGGGAGATTCTAGTGATCTCTTGATAAAGTATCAAAAAAAGAACAGCAATTAATGCTGTTCTTTTCCAGTAACGAATTGTTGTAAATCAAAAGGAGTTATCGCTTGGATAAACTCTTTTGAGATAAGTGTTTGAACAAGAGTACTCTCAGAAATGGAAGCACCTGTTTTCTTTTCATAAGCTTGTTTTAATAAATCAAGTTTTTCAGCCGTTTCTTTCGGTAATTCAATTGTTAATGTGTTCATAATTTCTCCCCCTTATTATTAGAGTACCACTACAATATAGGAGAGACAAGAAAAGAGAGTGTGAAACATAAAAAAGGTTACCATTTATAAAATGGTAACCTTTTTTATGTATAAGAGTTATTAAGCAATACCAATATACTTTAAAGTTTTTGATGGAGTACTATGATCAAAGAAGTGTTGTAAAAATGCGATATCAACACCAGATTTGTATGCACAATATCCCCAAGTTTTTCGAAGTGTATGTGAGCTAATCCCTTCTAATCCAACTTCTTTTGCAGCTTTGTTTAAAATGTACCATGCATGTTGTCTCGTAATAGATTTTGTTCCTTTTTGAGACTTTAATAATGGTTCATTACGTTTCCAAGTTTTACGTTCTTTCATGTAGTCTTCGATCGCGTGCTGTAAGTCTTCATTTACAGCAAACCATTTATGTTTCTTTACTTTTTCATTGTAAAATAAAATGGAATGGCGAACATTTTCATTTTCATCGATTACATCACTAACTTTTAATTGTAAGATTTCACTTACTTTTAAGCCAGAATTTACAGCTAATACGAATAATAAGCCATCACGTTTCGAAGATTGTAAAAGTATATTTTTGATAGTTTCTAATTGTTTTTCATTTTGAATAGGTTGTCCTGCTTGTTTCATTTCACGCACTCTCCTCTTTTATGTGTGTAAAGGAAAGGATTAACTTGTTTCTTACTATAAAGGGAGAGTGTGAATTTCATGTGAACTCCTAGTGAAATTAAGACAAATTATTTGACTTCTTTTACTTTTTGTAAATTAAAGTAGAATACAACACTATTAGTCGTGTTATATACACCGTATTCGGCATGGTGGAGGTCTAAAATGTTTTTTACAATAGATAATCCGAGACCAGTACCACCAGTATGACGGCTACGAGATGCATCTAAACGGTAGAAACGATCCCAAATTTTTTCAAGGCTGTCTTCTGGGATAGGGTTTCCTGTGTTTTCGATTTCAACTTTTACTGTATCTTCCATTGCTATAACAGAGACTTGTATTTTTTCTCCGTCTGGCGTATAGCGAATGGCATTGCTAAGTAAGTTCACAACCACTTGCTCAATACGACTACGATTCGCTTTCACAAATATAGAAGAATCTACATCTATGCTCACTTGTAAATGCTTTTCTTCCATGCTAAATAATAACTTTGTATAGACTTGTTGAATTAATTCACCGATTGAGAATGTCGTCATATCTAGTTTGTACGTACCTGATTCTAATTTTGCTAATTCTAACATTTCAACAATAAGTCTGTTCATGTTTTCTGTTTCTTCTAAAATAACATCTGTGTAATACGTCGTATCTTTACTAACGCCATCTTTAATTCCTTCCGCGAAACTTCTAATTACACTGAGTGGTGTTTTTAATTCGTGTGATACACCAGAAATGAATTCTTTTCGCGTTTTCTCTAATTGACGTTCCCGTTCAATATCTTGTTGTAATTTTGTATTGGCAACATTTAATCGATCGATTCGGTCTTTTAAGTTTACAGATAGCGTATTAATACTGCCGGAAAGCCCACCAATTTCATCGTCTGCTGTCACAGGTAATTTCTCGCTAAAATCAAAATTGGCCATTTTTTTTGTAACACGATTCATTTTAATTAATGGTTTCACAATGATTTTTGAGTAGTAGAAGGATAACAAAATAATTACGAGAAATACGATGATTAAGGCATAGACATAATAATCCTTTAAAACAAGCATTGCTTCATTAACAGGTTGCAAGGATGCTACCGCAAAAGCGTATTCTTTAATCTTTCCATCTTCCATAATAGGTTTTACAAAGATACTATTCTTTATATTTTCTCCGCTATCTAGTAGGAAATGGCTCAATTGCTGTGGGCTAGTAGTGCCATCTCTAAT
The DNA here is from genome assembly GCF_044324725.1 of Bacillus sp. 3G2. Classification (NCBI taxonomy): domain Bacteria; kingdom Bacillati; phylum Bacillota; class Bacilli; order Caryophanales; family Bacillaceae; genus Bacillus; species Bacillus sp. 3G2. The sequence continues at coordinate 1,458,737 of NZ_CP172246.1, forward strand.
AATTTCTGCAAAATATTGAACGGCTTGTAATGTTTCAAGATCATTTGCAAGACGAACATCAGCTTTGGATGGAAGCTGTAACTTAGATACAATACCAGTAAACTCAATTTGAGTTACAGTTTTGGATCGACTTGTAAGTCTATTTTTAGCAGGGTTGCCATTAATGGATTGGAAATCTGAGTTGATATATTCGTTTTGCCATCGATTATAGTTTGTCGTCAATTCTATTGGTGTTATGGCGGAATCTTGTACAAAACCGACGACGTTTATCACCCCATCTTTTTTCAATCCTAAGTTTTCGAATTTATTATATTCTTCGGGCGTTAAAAGATTATTGAGTGGAATGGAATATGCTTTATTATTTTTAGGGTTAATTACATCAATGTAAAAATTATTGTCGCTTTTAATAATGCCGTTCGTATTTAAAAACTGCATTTCGGCATTTGTTTTATCATGAAATTCTTGTTTTAGTTTTCGAATTTCTTCATAAGTTTTACCACTTTTTTCGTAATTATCTACGAACTTCTCGAAAGCAGTTTGAACGGTTTTTACCTTTTTATTAATATAAAATTTCTCTAAAAATAGAGATTGTCCTAGAAAAAAAAGGAGGAATATGATTGTAAATAATGTTGATGTTAATAAAAATAGTTTAAAGACGATACTTCTGTTTTTCACTGCGTCACCTCTTGTGAGAAATACTGTAAATGATTTCTTTATTATAACAAACGTTACAAAAAAGTAGAGGAGAAAATCTGTCTCTTCCGAAAGTAGTTTTTTATAAAAGGTCACATAAAAAGAACTCGACAGACGTATGACGAGTTCTTTAATGTATTATTGTTGAATTGCTGCATCTAAAGCGATTTCAATCATTTCGTTAAATGTAGTTTGACGCTCTTCAGATGTTGTTTCTTCACCAGTGAAGATGTGGTCACTTACTGTTAATACAGATAACGCATTTACACCGTATTTCGCTGCTAATGTGTAAAGAGCAGTTGTTTCCATTTCTACTGCTAGTACACCGTAATCTCCAAGTTTTTTAACCATGTCCATGCTTTCGCGGTAAAATACATCTGCTGTTAAAACGTTACCAACACGAACGTGTAAGCCTTTTTCAGTTCCAGCATCGTAAGCTTTCTTTAAAAGGTCAAAGTTTGCAGCTGGTGCAAAATCGAAACCTGGGAATGTTAAACGGTTCATATTAGAATCCGTACAAGCTGTCATTGCAATAATAACGTCACGTACTTTTACGTCTTTTTGAATCGCACCGCAAGTTCCAACGCGAATTAAATTTTTAACTCCGTAGCTTTGGATTAATTCGTTTACATAAATAGAAATAGAAGGAACACCCATACCTGTACCTTGAACAGATACGCGTTTTCCTTTATAAGTTCCAGTGAAACCTAACATACCACGCACGTTATTATAGCAAGTAACGTCCTCTAGAAATGTTTCAGCGATATATTTTGCACGTAATGGATCACCAGGTAATAGAATAGATTCAGCAATTTCGCCTTGTTTTGCTTCAATATGTACACTCATGAAAAGTCCTCCTTATAATGTATTGATAGAAATCAATATCATTTGCATTATACACTATCAATCCTTTCAATTAAAATCTTTTAATTATTTGTAATATGTGCAAAGCAGGAGGATTTCATAAATCATAATCTAGAATATATATGTAAGAAGTTTTGTATGAATAGAGACAATAAAAATGGTAGGTGATGTTTTGAAAAATCTTGTCATTGGACTTGTTGCTTTGCTTTTTATTGTAGTAGGCGGATTTTACATAAAGAAGTATCAGGAAACTACAGAGACTGTAGGTGATGTTCAGGAAGTAAAATGGGATGTGTCAAATGGAAAAGGAAATGAGAAAGTAGATATTTCGTTTCAATTACTAAATAATAAAAACAACGAAGTTCGTGGTGTGAATGATCAAATTCGGGCAGTTATTGTAGACGGACAATTAAAACATGTACAACAAATAAAACCTACATTTGCAGGGAATGGATCATATAAGGTTTCTTCCAAAATAGTGAAAGATGAAGGATATACAATATTTTTATATGAAGACAAAAATAAGTCTGTGGAACCATTTGCGAAGAAAGATTTTGGGAGAGAAATAGAGGAGAAAAATAAGAAAAAAGTAAAATTTCCAATCGATAGTGTGCTTACAAAAAAAATAGGGGAGTATGAAGTTTCTTTATTATTTGGTGCCTTGCATCCGAATGAACCAGCGACGTTAACATTTCAATTTCAAGCGAAAAAGGGTGAGAAATTGAAATTACATTCCGAGAGAGGAGAAGTAGAGGCACTCTATATCGTGGACGAAACGAGAGAAAACTTTTTATATGCAATACCTGTTGATACAGATGAGCAATTACAATATCGTATTACATTTCCTGTAGAAGGAACGTATAAAATATGGGGAGATTTCTATATAAATGGTAAGAAATATGAAAAAGAATTTATTGTACAAGTTCAAAAACGAAAAAACAGCTAAATGTTTAGCTGTTTTTTCGTTTTCCTATTAATTTTGTTACAGAGAGCATTGTAATTGGTAAAGAATGATTCTTTCTAAATGCTAAATATTTACCGCTCCATGCTGGTTTATATTTTTCTTTAAAATGACGTAGTCCGCTGAAACTATACGTATAACGAACATTATTAAAGATGGCAGCAGCAACCCGTTCAGACCAGAAAGATTGTGTTGATAAACCTACATTTGAAAGTGGTGCCATACCAATATTAAAGGAATGGTATTCATTTTCTTTGGCCCACTGGAATAGGTGAATGAAAATTGCATCCATAATGCCGCTAGGTGCATCTGGATAATAGCGCATTAAATCAACAGACAATGACCCGTCTTGATATACCGGCATAAAGGTTGTAAATGCGATGATTTTTCCATCCGCATCAGATAATGTAGCGATAGGTGCTCGGCTAATATATTCACGATCAAAGTATCCGAGTGAAAAGCCTTTCTCTTTTTTACCGCCGAGCCATGCCTCTGAAACTTTTTTTAACTCTTCATAAAGTTCATCTGAGAATGGTGGCTGGTGAATAGAGAATGTATAGCCTTCTCTTTCAAAACGGTTGAAAGTCGCGCGCATACCGGCACGTTTTTTTCCTGTTATTGTAAATGTGTTTAAATCAACGACAGCTTCTTCACCAAGCTTAAAGAAGTTATAACCAAAATCATGATATAAACTCATCCATTTACTTTCGATTTGGTAGAATACACAAATGTATCCAAATCGATCAGCCTCAGCTAAAAACTCTTGTAACACAGTACGATAAGAGGAAGGATCCCCAATTGGATCACCTAGCACAACAAGGCGCTTTCCCGTTATAGAGAAGAGAAGGAGCGCTTTCCCATCACTACTGAAGAAGAATTGTTTATCTCCTAAAAATCCCAAATGACTAAGTACATTTCCATTATGTTCATCTAAGAAGTTTTTCAATCTTTTATCATTCGCTGGTTGCCCGGGAAATTCACTTCGATAACGGTTGGCAATGAGTGAGCCAATCAGTAAAAAAGTAGGAACGAAAAAGGCAGCTGCTAATGCACTTCGTTTCACTTGTGTAATATTACGAACGACAAAATCAGGTTTAAAGGCTTCTTTTGCACCTGCAAATAAAATACCTAAGTTTTTATATAAATATAAAGTTATAAGTAGGAATATAAAAACTTTTACCATATCAGAAAGTGAGACTTCCATTTTCTCGCGTACAAATCTTTTACGAAGCATATATAATACAGCGAGTACGATTAATAAAATAAACGTTTCTTCAATATCAATTCCTTTTAGCGTATTAAAGATTGCTGCTCCGATTAAAGAAATAATCGTCATATAGTAAGAACGTTTTGTTCCATAATATATGCCTCGTGAAAGGATTAGCAGGAGAATACCAAATGTTAGTGATAAGCTAAAAGAAAATTGAATAAGAGGTTTTGGAGCTAGAATATGTAAGGCGTGTGCTCTGTTTATACTTGTTGGTAGAATGGTCGATAAAATAACCATTAGTCCAGCAAATACTGTTAAGGCAGCAGATGCCCATGAACCTAATTTTCCTAGAAAATCACGCTGCAAAGTCCATATAACACCAGTTGTTTCTAATGCAGGCGCAATAAAAGGTTTATCTTCAAACTTTTTAATGGCCACGCCTGTCATTTCAAATGCTGCAAAAATAAGACCAAGGCAGAAAGGTAAAATGTAATAGACGAGGCGATATAATAACATAGCAGGTAGTAATACGCCTGTATCAATGCCATACTGTCCGAGTCCAGTTAAAAAGACAAGATCAAATGAACCAAGGCCACCAGGCACAAGACTCACAACGCCAGCTAAAGCAGCAATTACATACACACCTAAAAACTTTTGAAATTCGATATCGATGCCAAATAATATTAATATGACGTACATAACAATACCCGCAGATACCCATTCGACTAATGAAACTAATGAGTATAAAACAGTTGGGTTTTTCTCTTCTGCTTCTTCTTGTCCTTCGAATTGGTTTGTTTTTCTATTTTTAAGTTTAGAAAAACCGATATATATAGGGACGAAAAGAGCGAAAAAGATAAGAACAGGCCATAGCCACGGTTTTTCATGCAAAATAAAACTTGTGTCTAATATTCCAATAAGACCGAGGAATGAAAGAATGGCTAACCCGTTAATAAAAGCAGTTGTCATCCAGGCGATACTTTTAATAAGTTTGCCATTTTCTTTTATGTATGGACGATAAAGCATTGTGCGTACACCAGCCCCAACGAGACCACCAAATCCAATAAATCCATTTAAAGTATTAGCAATCCATGAGATACGGAAAATCTTTTGGACTGGTATATCAGCTTTTAAATAACGAAGCATAACATAGTCATAAAAGAACATTGTTGATACGGCAAATGCACCAAGTGTAATTGCTAAAAAGACTCCGCCGGTTGGAATGTTTTTAATTGAATTGATTGCTTCTAAAAAAGAAATGCCTGCTAATTCTTTTTTTGCTTGAAAGAATACAATTGTTAATACAACAAATGGGAAGATAAATTTCCCGATTTGTAAGAAACGTTTCCATGAAAACGACATAAATACAACTCTCCTTGTATAAGAAAACTGAGACAATAATATTATTATGACAAACTTCAAGAAAAATAAAAAGGTAAATTCCTGTATAGGGAAGCTATTTTTTGTAAGGGTTATATTTAAAAGAGTATTTCGTTTGTCAGAAAATTAAGTTAAAATAAATTAGAAGAAGGAAGAGAGGGGAAGTAGATGATTATAATAGGTTATGCGGGATATGAGTTAGAGAAAGCAAAACCAAATACATCAGAAGATTTCTTTAATAGATCTGAAGTGACATATATATTAAATAATAAAGAGAGAACTTTTTCCGTTTTATATGTTCGATATTTTGAAGAAGTTTTACAAGAAATTACGCCTTTTGAAGGAAATCCAGTATGTAAAGTAGAAGAACAAGACATATATTTACGGGATATTGTAGCGATATGTTGTTTACTGAAAGAGAATGAGCTTCGCATGCAAAAACGTTTATATTTAAATAATATAGAAGAATTCCAGCAATATTTTGATGAGGGAACAGTGGTGAAAGTACAAGAAATATTGGCTGAATTACATAAAAATAAAAGAGTAGAAATAGCGTGAAATGGCAAAGGAGAGGGAAAAATGTCTAATCTGATGGTTGAAAATCAAACAGAACAAGTTTCTATGTTTTTAGAAGATGTTATTACACTGATAACCAATTATGTAAATTATCATACGTTACCTTCTTTATTAGAAGAAACACCAGCAGGGAACGAGCAATATTATAAAGGGTTATTAGCATCAATGAGACGTCTTCTCGTTTTTTGTGAAGAAGGACATGATGCATGTTTTGTTTTGTTAAATAGCCAGCCATTTCGAAAAACAGCAGCTGAAAAAATTTTATATAAAATTTATCATCAAGTAATTGCAGAGTTTTTCTCACCAAAGAGTGATCATTGGTATGAAAATAGTCGGTCTGCCTATACAGGGAAAAACTCCATCGTTTTTCAACAAACGCCACCAGCATCTGTAGAGCAAGTGATGAAGAGTTTAGAAGGTAAATTTCAATTGATGCGTGAAGAATTAGAATATTATGAGACGGATTACCAAACAAAGATGTTACACAAATATTAATTGCGAAAAAGAAGCTAAGAGGACTTAGCTTCTTTTCCTTTTGTAAAGTTATATAAGGGATTTCCTTTGAATATATTTATGGGGATAGCATTAAGGAGGTGTAACATGAGTCAGCAAGGTGTATTTACAGATTACTTTCATGAAGTAGAAAGCTGGTGTGAAAGTGTTCTTCACGTATTAGATAGCCGTGCAATGGAAGTGTATGATGTCCATATGCTTGCTTATAAAATTCAAACGTTATTAGATCGTATGAAAGAGCATGAGTATGATACAGATGCAGAGTTTATGTATGAGATAAGTGATGATGTAGAACATATTCAGCATCATTTGCAGGAAGTATTCGTGCAAGGAGAAGAGGAATATGAACTATATGAAAGAGGGGATAGTGAACGAGCTGTTCCAATTGGAGGGCATACACTTCCACCATTACCTTATCCGTATAATGCGTTAGAACCTTATATTTCTAGAGAAATTATGATGTTACACCATGATAAACATCATCGCAGTTACGTGGAAGGATTAAATAAGGCAGAGAAGATGATGGAAGAAGCGAGAAAAACGAATCAATTTGATTTAATTAAGCATTGGGAAAGAGAAGCCGCTTTTCATGGATCAGGTCATTACTTACACACGATATTTTGGAATAACATGAAAAAAGATGGTGGCGGAAGTCCGAGAGGGGCTCTTTCACAACAGATTGAGCAAGATTTTGGAAGTTTTTTACGTTTTCAAAAACATTTCACAGAAGCAGCTTCTAAAGTGGAAGGATCAGGATGGGCGATTCTCGTCTGGGTGCCACGATCTGGAAGATTAGAAATTTTGCAGAGTACACTTCATCAATTATTTACACAATGGGATACCATACCGCTCCTCGTACTAGACGTGTGGGAACATGCGTATTATTTACAATATCAAAATCGAAAAGATGAATATATTAAAAACTGGTGGAATGTTGTAAATTGGACTGATGTCGAAAAAAGATTTGAAAGTGCGAAACAAATTGAATGGACACCGTATTAGACGCAGATTTTCTGCGTCTTTTTTATTCCGCATTTAACGGGCAGTAAGACCCCACCTCAAAATTCAGTGAAAGCAAAGAATTTAGGTGGGGATCGGGCTGCCCGTAAAAGCCCGATTGGTGAGGGCTGATAATAAGTGGGGGATGAACAAAACCCCCACTGATTAAAGTTTCACTTTATTGGAAGGGGCAAGAGATTTCGTTCATATTTTAAAAGGCCAAGCATACACTTGTACAAAAAGTGCCAAAAGGACGTGGGGGGAAATATGAGACGAATTTGTGTAATAATCACGCTTTTTATTATGTATGCAAGCGTTATGCCAATTCCTACATATGCAAAGATGAACAGTAATGTCAGTGCTCGAAATGCTGTATTAATGGAACAACAGTCAGGTCGTGTATTATATGGGAAAGCAGAACACGAGTCACAAAAAATTGCTAGTATAACAAAAATTATGACAGCGTTGTTAGCTGCTGAATCAGGAAAAATGAAAGAAATGGTACCAGTTAGTAATGAAGCAGTGAGAGTAGAAGGATCAGCAATTTATTTAAAACCTGGACAGAAAGTGAAGTTAGAGGATTTAGTATACGGACTCATGCTTAGATCTGGTAATGATGCAGCACAAGTAATTGCTGAAAATGTAGGAGGGAGTATAGAAGGGTTCGTATATTTAATGAATGAAAAGGCGAAACAAATTGGAATGAAAGATACTCACTTTTCAAACCCACATGGTTTGGATGGAGATGGCTCCCATTATTCGTCAGCCTATGATATGGCACTTTTAACGAAGTATGCAATGGGGAATGAAACCTTTAAGAAGATTTTTGGGACAAAAACGTATAAATCAGATTCGTGGGATTATCCATGGAAAAACAAACATAAACTCGTGACATCTTATTATGAATTTGCGACAGGAGGAAAAACCGGTTTTACGAAGAAAGCGGGACGGACACTTGTTACAACAGCATCAAAAGATGGACTAGATCTAATTGTCGTAACTTTGAGCGCTTCTAGCGATTGGGATGATCATATGAATTTATTTGATAAAGGTTTTGAACGTTTCAAGCAAACGAACGTTGTAGGACAAGGAGCTCTTGCTGAAATAACTGAAAAGAAATATGCCAATCATGTTTATACGAAAAATAGTTTTGCGGTGCCATTAACTGAGCAAGAAAGAAAGGATGTCGTATTAAAAGTTGAACTCGATAAAAGTGCAAAACTTAAGGATGGCGTAAAGGTTGGGAAGACAGAAATTTATGTTGGCAATGAGAAAGTTGGAGAACGGAATTTATTTTATAGTAAACGAAAGTTAGTAGCTACAACGGGAATGTACTGGAATAATGTGAAAGAAATTTTTTCTCATATGATAGGTGTTGGGAGCGATGGTTAATCTCGTATGGGTAGCGATGGCAGTCATAGGGATTGTATATGCCATGATAAATGGAACGATGGAAGCAATAAATAAAGCTGTATTTGACGGAGCAAAAGACGCAGTAACAATTTGTATAGGACTCATTAGTGTTTTAGTATTTTGGCTTGGTTTAATGAAAATTGCAGAGGAAGCAGGGTTGTTAAAAAAGTTAGTGTCACTTTTTATGCCGATCGTAAAAAGATTATTTCCAGAAATACCGAAAGATCATCCGTCAATGGGATTTATTTTATCGAATATGATGGCAAACTTTTTTGGATTAGGGAATGCAGCGACCCCTCTTGGTATTAAAGCAATGGAACAATTGAAAGAATTAAATGGAGGGAAGGATTCGGCGAGCCGTTCTATGGTAACGTTTCTCGCGTTAAATACATCAGCGATTACTTTAATTCCTACTACTGTCATTTCGATTCGAATGACGTATGAATCAGCGAATCCTACTGAAATTGTAGGGGTAACATTCATTGCACAAGTACTCTCTATGATCGGAGCGATTTGGATTGACCGCTATTTTTACCGAAGAAGGAGTAGGAAGGGGCGGAAGAAATGAGTATTGTCAATACGATATCATTATGGGTAATCCCTTGTGTAATTGGTTTTATCCTTTTATATGGCACGATAAAGAAAGTGCCAACCTATGAATCGTTCGTTGAGGGAGGAAAAGAAGGAATTCAAATTGCAATCTCCATTTTACCATTTATGGTTGGGATGCTTGTATCTATTTCAATATTTCGAGCTTCAGGTGCATTAGATGCAATGATATCAGTAATGAAACCGATGTTAGATTTAATTCATGTCCCAGCAGAAATTGTTCCACTAGCACTTATACGCCCTATTTCAGGCTCTGCTGGTTTAAGTATTACGACCGATTTAATTGCCACTTATGGGCCAGACTCGTTTATTGGAAGATTGGCTTCTACGATGCAAGGAAGTACAGATACGACTTTTTATATTTTAACAGTATACTTCGGAGCTGTTGGAATTAGAAAAATGGGAGATGCATTAAAAGTAGGACTTTTTGCCGATTTAATCGGAATTATTTGTTCAATTGTGTTTGTTTCTTTAATGTTTAAGTAAGGCTATTCATTTTTTACGCTATTTCGCTTATAATACGTATACGACCACTATTAAGGTGTTGCTTAATAGTGGTTTTTTTATGCGGTGTTTTTGACAAAATGATGAACTTTTATTGTGAGCAATATGAAGAATATGGACAATAATAAAAGGTAAAAACATGATTTGGCCTTTATATGTTTATTATCATCGCTATGTTGTTTAAGTAAGATGAAGCGAAAAGCGTCAAGTGTATGCGGTTGCCAAGTCTTTCTAATGTAAGGTAAGATAAATTCGAGGTGAAAAAAAGAAATGGAACGATTACAAAAAGTGATTGCGCAAGCAGGTATTGCATCGAGAAGAAAGGCTGAGGAATTAATTCAGCAAGGAAAAGTGAAAGTAAATGGAAAAATAGTGAAGGAGTTAGGAACGAAAGTCACTCCTCAAGATAAAGTAGAAGTAAATAACATCCCTCTTGAAAAAGAAGAACCTGTTTATTTTTTACTATATAAACCAACTGGCGTAATTTCAAGTGTATCAGATGATAAAGGAAGAAGTGTTGTAACAGACTTTTTCCCTGAAATTAGACAACGTTTATTCCCAATCGGCCGCTTAGATTATGATACATCTGGCGTATTATTAATGACAAATGATGGGGAATTTGCAAATGTATTAATGCATCCGAGATATAAAGTTGAAAAAACGTATGTTGCAAAAATTAAAGGGCCATTAACAGGTGAGAAAATTCGCATGTTAGAACGAGGTGTTGCATTAGAAGATGGAAAAACAGCACCAGCACAAGTGAAAATTATTTCTTGGGACAAGCGTAAAGAGACTGCGATTGTACAATTAACGATTCATGAAGGACGTAATCGTCAAGTACGCCGCATGTTTGAAGCGCTAGATTGTAAAGTAGTGAAACTAAAGCGTGAACGCTACGCCTTTTTAGAAGTGGGTAGCTTGCGCCCTGGTGATGCGAGAGAATTGTCACCACATGAGGTGAAACAATTACGTGCATTGGCTTCTACAAAGCCGCGCTAATCGATAGTGTGAAACTTTCACCAGTGGAATGTTCCGCTGGTGATTTATTAAAACATACATATATTTATCACTCGTCGAAGAGAGGGGAGACAATATGAAGAAAAATCGCTTATTATTTCGCGTTATTATTCTGATCATTTTAAGCGGTGCTGTAGGATTTACACTTTATCAAGGGTTCTTTGCTGATAAGGAGAAAATGCAAATCGGAAAAGAAGCACCTAACTTTGTTGTGACAGATTTAGAAGGAAAGAAAATTGAACTGAAAGATTTAAAGGGAAAAGGTGTATTTTTAAACTTTTGGGGCACTTGGTGTAAACCGTGTGAAAAAGAAATGCCTTATATGAATGAATTATATCCAAAGTATAAAGAAAAAGGCGTTGAAATTATTGCGTTAGATGCAGATGAAACAGAAATTGCTGTTAAGAACTTTGTGAAACAATATGATTTGAAATTCCCAGTCGCTATTGATAAAGGAACAAAAATCATAGGGACATATAGCGTAGGACCATTACCGACAAGCTTCTTGATTGATAAAGATGGAAAAGTAGTGGAGAAAATTATAGGTGAACAAACGAAAGAACAGTTAGAAGGATATTTAAAGAAAATTACTCCGTAATAAAGAAAGCCTTTACATACGAGGCGCTTACCTATAGCGTCTTCGATTTAAAAATTCTGAGTATTGCGGTAACTTGAGGGTAGAATATACAATAGTACATATAGATACAGGGGCGGTGAGAGTGTTGAAAGAAATTAAGTGTGAATGTGGACACGTTAATCCGATAGGAACTGTTTTTTGTGAAGCATGTGGGAAACCATTTGAAAGCAATGAAAATATAAAACTATTGGATATGCGCTATGAGGGGAGTGCTCGGAGATCTCTCACGCAAACAAAAACGATAGTCGATAAAATTTGGAGCTTTTTCTCTTCTGTAAAAGTAGGTGTATGGCTCATTGTAATCACTTTAGCTGCATCAGCGATAGGAACTATTTTTCCACAAGAAATGTACATAACTCCAGGAATTGCACCAGCTGAATATTATAAGCAAGAATACGGATTTTTAGGGCAATTATACTATCAATTAGGATTTAATAATTTATACGGTTCATGGTGGTATATGATTTTAATTGCTTCAATTGGTATTTCACTTGTGATATGTAGCTTAGACCGTGTCATTCCACTTTATAAAGCTTTAAAGAAGCAAGGGGTGAAAAGACACCCTAGCTTTTTAAAGAGACAAAGATTATACGGCACTGGTACACCGCAAGATGGTGATTTGGAAAGAGTCCAAAGCAATTTAAAGAAAACGAACTATAATGTGAAAGTGGAAGACGGTAACATTTTAGCTGAAAAGGGACGGTTTTCACGCTGGGGTCCATATGTGAATCATATCGGTCTCATTATCTTTTTATTCGGTGCAATGCTCCGTTTTTTACCGAGTATGTACGTAGACGAAGCCCTTTGGTTACGTGATGGTGAAACGAAAGAAATACCAGGAACAGATGGGCAATACTACTTAAAAAATGAGAAGTTTATAAAGGAAGTTTATGATAAAAGTAAGGACAAGGAAGTTTTTGATGAAGCGATTGATCGTGTAGGCGATAAAATGATTGCGAAAAACTTCCAAACGAATGCTGTATTGTATAAAGCGGTCGGCGAAAATATAGCAGGAGAAAAACCGAAATTAGAAAAAGTAAAAGAAGTGGAAATTCGAGTAAATGAGCCAATGAAATTTGATCAGTTCGCTGTTTATCAATTGGATTATAAAGAAAATGAATTTAAAAGTATGTCCTTTAACCTGCAAAACAAAGAAAATAATCAAAAGTGGGGACCGATCAAAGTTGATTTAACGAACCCTACAGAAAAATATGATTTAGGAAACGGTTATTCTTTAGAACTATTAAGCTATTTCCCTGATTTTTATTTTGATGAGAGTGGAAGACCAAATACGAAAACGAAATTACCAAACAACCCTGCATTTGTGTTTAAAATGTTTACGCCTGAAACACCAGATGGTGAAGTGAGTTTTGTTGGTATTCAGCAAAATATAGAACCTGATGGAAATAATAAATATAAAATGTCGTTTGCCGGTGTGGAAATGCAAAATGCAACAGCACTTACTGTAAGGAAAGATTTAACGCTTTGGATACTCGGTATTGGAGGATTTATATTTATGGTTGGTGTCATTCAAGGGATGTATTGGAATCATCGTCGTATTTGGATACAACGCGTTAATGATGAATGGTGGATTGCAGGACATACGAATAAAAATTGGTTCGGTTTAAAGAAAGATATTGAAAGAGTACTAGAAGGTACAGCAATTCCGCAGCCAAGCGATAAAGTAGTGGATAAAAAAATTAGTTAAGGTGGGGAAACGATATGGTGCAAATAAGTAGTAACTTTCTCTTTACCGCATTTATTTTATATTTAATTGCAACTTTATTTTTCGGGGGAGCAATTAAAGAAAAAGGTCATAAATGGGCAAATATAGGAATAACGATTACAATTTTAGGGTTTATTGCACAAACAGTATATTTTGTTACGAGATGGATTGCATCAGGACATGCACCGGTTAGTAACTTTTTTGAATTCGGTACGTTTTTCGGCATGATGCTTGTCGGAGCATTTATTGTCATGTATTTTATGTATCGCGTAAGTATAATCGGACTATTCGCGTTACCAGTTGCGCTTTTATTAATTGCCTATGCGAGTATGTTTCCGCGGGAAATATCTCCGCTTATTCCATCTTTAAAAAGTAATTGGTTACATATTCACGTGACGACTGCAGCAGCAGGACAAGCAATCTTAGCGATTAGTTTTATTACGGGTGTTATGTATTTATTGAAAAATGTAGATCAATCAAAAAGAACGAAACGTACATTTTGGTTAGAAGCGGTCGTGTTCACACTTGTTTGTACAGTTGGATTTATTGGAGTAACAACGGTATTTTCTAGTATGAAATATGAAGCGAAATTTCAATGGATTGATAAAAATGAACAACAAGTTGAAATGAAGTACAATCTTCCGGCTTTAGTGGGACCACACGAAGGAAAGTTATTGACAGAAAATAAATTCGAGCCGACAGTTGAAGTTCCAGCGATTGTAAATGCAAAAAAATTAAATACAGTAATTTGGTCTGTGTTAGTCGGAACTTTGCTTTATATCGTATTAAGACTTGTTTTACGGAAACGAGTATCAGCGGCGCTTCAGCCGTTAGTAAAGAATACGAATAGTGATTTACTAGATGAAATTGGATATCGATCTATTGCAATTGGATTCCCAGTTTTCACATTAGGTGCATTAATTTTTGCGATGATTTGGGCACAAATAGCGTGGACACGTTTTTGGGGCTGGGATCCAAAAGAAGTTTGGGCACTTATTACTTGGCTCTTTTATGCGGCGGTATTACATTTACGTTTATCAAAAGGGTGGCATGGAGAGAAGTCAGCATGGTTAGCGGTAATTGGTTTTGCGATCATTATGTTTAACTTTATTGTAGTAAACTTAATTATCGCGGGTTTACATTCATACGCATAGAGAAATAAAATAGGAGAGTGAATGTCACTTTCCTATTTTATTTTTGTCAACTTTTCTTCTTTTTTGAGAAAAACATGACAAAGTAGCGGTTGATTTTGTAAAATGATGTCGAGGACATTATATACTGTTCAAAAAAAATACATAGTTTTGGAAAAAAATTGAACAAACTTTATTATTCTTGTGAAGCATAATATGGGAAGTGAAACATTTAGAAGATTGCTTAAATAAACGAGAATAGCGCAACATACTAGTGTAGAAGGGTAGGTGTAAACCGTTGTGGTAAAAATACGCAACGGGTAGAAATGGAAAATGAATCAAGAATTTTAATTGTAGACGATGAGGATCGTATTCGTCGTTTGTTGAAAATGTATTTAGAAAGAGAACAATACACAATTGAAGAAGCAGACAATGGCGATACAGCTTTAGAAATGGCGTTACAAAATGATTACGATTTGATTCTATTAGATCTTATGATGCCTGGTAAAGATGGTATTGAAGTGTGTAAAGGGGTTCGTGAGAAGAAAGCGACGCCAATTATTATGCTGACAGCAAAGGGTGAAGAGGTAAATCGAGTACAAGGGTTTGAGGTAGGAACTGATGATTATATTGTGAAACCATTTAGCCCACGTGAAGTAGTGCTTCGTGTGAAAGCGGTCTTACGACGTTCTGTACCAACAACATTCTTTACACAAGATACAACGACAAAAGATGTTACTGTGTTCCCTCATTTAACAATTGATAATGATGCACACCGTGTTACAGCAGATGGTAATGAAGTGAACTTAACACCGAAAGAGTACGAATTACTATTATTCTTAGCGAAAGCGCCTGATAAAGTATTTGATCGTGAGCAATTGCTAAAAGAAGTATGGCAATATGAATTCTTCGGAGATTTACGTACAGTTGATACGCATGTAAAGCGTTTACGTGAGAAGTTAAGCAAAAAATCACCAGATGCTGCGAAGATGATTGTTACCGTTTGGGGCGTAGGTTACAAGTTTGAGGTTGTGAACGACTGATGCTTTGGAGAAGTGTAGTAGGGAAGTTATGGATGACCATATTACTTCTCGTTTCGTTTGTGCTTGGATTTGTTGCGATTTTACTTTCACAGTTTTTTAGAACATATTATGTTGATATGAGTGAAGCTAGGCTTCAAAAAGTTGCAACAAGTGTTTCAGAGTTAATTGAAGAAGGTGCCGATGTAAAAACGATTGAGAATATCGCGTACAAATTCTCTGATCCACTTTCAAGGATCATTATTGTAGAAGATGGTAAAGAAATCTCTTCTTCGCCGAAACAAGAAGGGTTAGTCACTCTTACAATGGATGATTTAAAAGAAGATAAAGAATTAGCGGCTGTTTTTACAGACAAAAAAGAAATTAAGAATAACATTAGAAAAGCCTCTAATAGTAGAAAGAATAAAAACACTGAAAATGATATTATGATTGTCGGAAAACCAGTGCAGTCGAAAAATCAAAGTGCAGTGTTCGTATACGAATCTTTAAAAGTTCCGATACAAGGTATGGAGAGAACGACTGATTTTATATTCTTATCAGCAGGGATTGCGATTATATTAACAACTTTCTTTGCATTCTTCTTATCTACTCGAATTACAGCACCACTCCGTAAAATGCGTGAGGTTGCTTTTGAGGTGGCGCGTGGGAAGTTTGATGCGAAAGCTCCTATGGTGTCTCAGGACGAGATTGGTGAGCTTGCAACGGCCTTAAATCAAATGGGAAAACAGTTGAAGTTTAATATGAATGCTCTGCAGCAAGAAAAAGAGCAGTTAGCTAGTATTTTAAGTAGTATGGCAGATGGGGTTATTACGTTAAATCAAGAAGGTGAAGTCGTTGTAATCAATCCACCGGCTGAACATTTCTTACAAGTTTGGCAAGAAGAAAAAGAAATAGAGCTAAGTAAAAAGCTACCTTCTGAACTTGTTGAACTATTCCATCTCGTTGTAGAAAGTGAACAACAACAAGTGGTTGAAATTAACTTACAAAAAGGGAACTATGTAGTTCTTATGACGCCGCTTTACAACCAAACGAAAATTCGCGGGGCGGTAGCTGTATTGCGTGATATGACGGAAGAACGTCGTCTTGAGAAAATGCGTCAAGACTTTATTGCGAACGTATCACATGAACTCCGTACACCGATGGTAATGCTTCAAGGATATAGTGAAGCGATTTTAGATGATATTGTGCAAACGAAAGAAGAAATTAATGAGTTTGTTCAAATCATTTATGATGAATCTGTTCGTTTAGGTAAACTTGTAAATGAATTATTAGATTTAGCGCGTATGGAAAGTGGTAATGTAGAGTTACATATAGGTGAAGTTGATATTCATCCTTTCGTTGAAAAAATAGGTCGTAAATTCCAAGGAATTGCAAAGGATAAAGAAGTCGCATTAACGGTTGATTTCCAAAATCCAATTGAGCAATACCCGTTTGATGCAGATCGTATGGAACAAGTATTGACGAATTTAATTGATAACGCAATTCGTCATACGAATGCAGGTGGACATGTAACACTTGTAATTGATACGAAAAATAATGGCCTTATTTTTGAAGTACAAGATTCGGGTGCTGGCATTCCAGAAGAAGATATTCCATTTTTATTCGATCGTTTCTACAAAGCTGATAAAGCAAGAACACGTGGGAAAAAAGTTGGAACAGGACTTGGGCTTGCGATTGCAAAAAATATTGTACAAGGCCATGATGGCAAAATTGCTGTTTCAAGTGTTGTTGGAGAGGGAACTACATTCTCTGTATATTTGCCGAATCGTATAATTTAGATATGCGTTTTTAAAGTTGATAATAAATAAAGTTCTACTGTTTTTTATTTTTTTGTAAAATCAATTAAATAAATAATAGTAGAACTTTTTTCTATCTTAGTCGAATGAAGAATAATAAGAGGGGTGTCGTGAAGCGATGAAATTATATACGAAAACTGGAGATAAAGGTACAACAAGTGTAATAGGCGGCAGAGTGGATAAAGATAATATCAGAGTTGAAGCATATGGCACGATAGATGAGGCGAATTCTCATATTGGATATGCAATGACGAAGCTACAAGGCGGGTCTTTTGGAGAAATTTACAATGAACTTGAAAATATTCAACATGAACTATTTGATTGTGGGGGAGATTTGGCGGTAGTAGAGAGGAAAATTCCTTATAAAGTAACGATTGAAATGGTCGAAAGCTTAGAAAGAAGGATTGATTTGTATATAGAAGAAGCACCGCCGTTAGAGCGTTTTATTTTACCAGGTGGAAGCGAAGCGGCAGCTGCTATTCATATGGCACGTACAGTTGTAAGGCGAGCAGAACGATGTGTTGTGTCCTTGCAAAAAGAAGGGGAAACAAATGAAGTTGTTCTAAAGTATGTAAATAGACTATCGGATTATTTGTTTGCGGTAGCTAGAGTAATAAATGCTCGATTACAAGTAAAAGACGTGGAGTATAATCGCAGTGCAATCGTTTTTCGTGATAAAAAAGAGAAGGAAGTGGAGTGATTCACTTTCTTTTTTTGTATACTTTTTTCTGTAATATACCAAAATAGAGAAGGTATGGTGTTGATTAGAAAACGGAGGATGTATATGAAAGTGTTAAAATGTGGCGTCATGTTATTGACAGTACTGTTTTTATCTCAATTACATGTGTACGCAGAGGGAAACCAATGGACATGGCCTGTTGAAGGACAGATAAGTGATTATTTTGGGACAAGGCACGGAAAACACTACGGTATAGATATAGCGGCACCGATTGGCGCGCCTGTGGCAGCTATTCAAGATGGTAAGGTAACAAAGTCTTATTATTCAAGTAGTTATGGAAACGTTGTATTTATTAAACATGGAGAATATGAGGCTGTATATGCACATTTAAATAAGAGATATGTAGTTCAAGGGGATTATATTTCAAAAGGAGAAATTATTGGAGAAGTAGGAAATACAGGAGAATCGAGAGGTGCACACTTACATTTAGAAGTTCATCAAGGAAGATGGACGATGGCGAAAAAGAATGCGATGAATCCATTGCTTGTTTTACATGAACAGAGAAATGAAGTCGTTTCCTCATCCTTATATGTCGTTCAAAAAGGGGACACTTTAGTTAGTATTGCAAGGAAATTTAGTATGTCAGTTAAGGAAGTTAAAGAAAAAAATGGACTGCAGCAAGATCGGATTTATCCAAATCAACAATTATACGTAAAGTAAAGAAGAGCTAGTTTAACTAGCTCTTCTTTTACCAAAAAATAAAGACACATATAAATCCAGAAATAGCTAAGTAGCTATATAAGTAAAATACTTTTGTTCTTGTTTTTTCGTTTGTCCGAAACAGTACAATTGTCGGTTCAATTAAACCGATTGTCAAACAAAGTAGACCAAGAAGCATACAACCGATTGAAATGGAGTACAGGGCAATTTGTGGTGCTTGAAATGGAATCATCCATTTTAATAAAAATGCAATAAGTGCAGTGTAGCAAATGCTGCCGATGTATTTATTCAACGGTGCATTAGAACGGAACCCTGGAAGTTTTTTTAAGAAAGAGCGGGAAACAACTTCAGTTTGTAAAGATGTATGCTCTTCAATTATTTTTTGAGCTTCTTTTCCTTTTTGGAAAAGGGATAATATCCAGTTTCGCTCCCCTTGAAAAATAAATTGTGAAGTTGTCAAGTAGTGATCAATCTTCACTTTATTCCAACTCTTCCACGGATGACGCTCACACAATTTTAATTTACTCTCTGTTTTTTTATCATACTGATAAATACTGATGCCATCTTCATCGAAAGCAGCATAGTATGTCTCGCTTGAGAATGTGCCTAAATCAATTGGACAGTGGAAAAGTAATTCTTTTTTTAAGTAAAAGTATTCTTTTCTTAAGTTTTTTTTCATTGCTTCTCGAATAGAGTGTCTCTTTTCTTTCTTCATGACATTTCCTCCATAATCCAGAAAATGTTCTTATCTTAACAATTCAACATCTTATCACTTTTAACTATATATGACTAGTGGATTCATAGGAGAAATGCCTAATACTAAAAAATATGGGGTGTATTGTAAAATATAGTGATTGGTTTCGGTTATATAAAATTAATAACTTATTTTTAATAAGTTACACTTTTTTTGTTCACAACACGATCATGTTGTTGTATAATGAAATGGAAAATAGAATATCGGTCTATCTTCGGGGCAGGGTGAAAATCCCGACCGGCGGTGATGAACTATATGTGATT
The DNA here is from genome assembly GCF_044324725.1 of Bacillus sp. 3G2. NCBI lineage: Bacteria > Bacillati > Bacillota > Bacilli > Caryophanales > Bacillaceae > Bacillus > Bacillus sp. 3G2. The sequence goes on from NZ_CP172246.1 coordinate 1,478,221, forward strand.
TTGTTCTAAGCCCGCGAGCCGTTAAGGCAGGATTTGGTGTGATTCCAAAGCCGACAGTATAGTCTGGATGGGAGAAGATGGAGGTTCAAGCGTTCAAAAAAGATATGGATTTGAACGTCTGTTTGATGTGCCTTAAATTCTCCCTTTGTGTAAAACACAAAGGGTTTTTTCGTTCTATGAAAAAGTAGGCATAGCAGAACCTTTCCACTTTCCATGAGATGATCGATGGAAAAGGAGAGAGAAAGATGAAACAAAAAAACAGTGTAGTGCAGATGGTGAGTGTAGCGATGCTAAGTAGTATTGCATATTTACTGATGATGTTGGATTTCCCGTTTCCAGGGCTTCCGCCATTTTTAAAAATTGATTTTAGTGATGTACCAGCTTTAATTGCTGCAATTATTTTTGGGCCAGTTGCAGGGATAATTGTAGAGGCGATAAAGAATATTTTACATTACGGGATTCAAGGGAGTTTAACGGGAGTACCAGTTGGAGAAATCGCTAACTTTATTGCAGGATGTTTATTTATTGGACCGGCAGCTTTCTTATTTAGAAAGTATCGTACTGTTAAGAGTTTAACGACAGGATTAATGCTAGGGACAATTACAATGGCGCTCATCATGAGTGTATTAAATTACATCATTATATTCCCAGCGTACACTTGGTTTTTAAATTCACCAGCTATGTCTAGCGAGGCTATAAGAACAACGGTTGTAACGGCAATCTTACCATTTAATTTGATTAAAGGAATTGTTGTGACAATTGTATTTGTAGCGTTATTTTCACGCCTGAAAGTATGGGTGTTTGCAAAAATGAAAAATGCATAAAATATAAAATAAAACCATTAGTAGTATGGAACTACTAATGGTTTTTTATTAAATAGAATGAAAATAGAAAACAAAAAATATCCCTCATATTAATGAGGGATATTTTTTGAAGTTAATAAAAAACTATTCGAATTTTAAAGAGTCGCCGTCGAATGATTCGTCAGCAACTTTAATTGAGTCAGTTGGACAACCTTCGAATGCATCCATCATATCTTCAATTAATACATCTGGAATTTCAACGATACCTTGGTTATCGTCTAACGTTACAAATGCAATACCTTCATCATCATAATCATAAATGTCTGGTGCAGCAGCGCCGCAAGCACCACATGCGATACAAGTATCTTTATCAACGATTGTATATTTTGCCATCTTTTTTCCCTCCTGATAATATGTATGTGAAAAGCTCGCCATAAAAATTATAACCTTATTGTAAAACGGTTTTTAAAACTTTTCAACATAAAATTATAATGATAATCCTTATCAATTAGAGTGTCAACTAATTTTTGCATTATGTCACAAGATTTTCAAAATACGTAAATGTTATTTCGTTTGGTACAATATACTATATACAAGTACATAGTGCCGATATGATAAGTTTAATCGTGCAATCATGTTAAAAAGTAACTAAGTTAGATTGAAAGGTGGAAGCGGTAATGCAACTACAATATACTGTATTGTATTGTTTAAAACAATTGAATGGTGAAAGGACCGTTTCTTCTATTTATTATTTATTAAAAGGAAAACGATCTTCACAAACGTTACAAGATGGAAATATGTTCCGAATTTCTTTTTTGTTTGGAATATATAAATCGTTAAATAGAACAGATTATGATCGTGAAGTTGCAAAGTTGTTGCAAGCAGATTTAATTCAAGAAATACATGAAAATACATATTTGTTAACATCTAAAGGTAAAATGCAGTTGCAAACATGGGAGGAAGTGTATGCTTTTCCCGCGCATTTACATGGTTTGCACTATGGAGAATTAGGTGAAACATTTTGGAAAAGAGTATCATTAATTATTCAAACTATATCTAATTTACAACAGAATAATACGAAGTTTATTCCTATTCAACAAGATACAGAAATAACGGTGTGGGTGAAACGCTTTTTAACAGGTATACCGTATAAGAGAAGTGAATTGGCGAAAAGGTTATGGAAAGAAATACATAATCTTTTAGGCAAAGGTGATATGGTAGAAGCGACAATTGTAACATATCGATTAACAGGATATGAACGTATCGGTTGTACATTGCAGCAATTAGCGGAAATTACGAAACAAGATATATTTCGGGTGTATTTTTTATTTTGGGGTACAATTCACTTCTTTATACAAGAAGTTCGCGATAAAGAAAATGAATTTCCGCTGTTAGCGGAAATTATATCTTATCCAAATGAGAGAGCTGAATTATTTAGTTTATCTACGAAAAAAACATATAATTTTTGGAGACAAGGACGTTCTTTAGAAGAAATAGCGACAATTAGAAATTTAAAGGTTGCAACGATAGAAGATCATTTTGTTGAAATTGCGTTGCGGGAAAAAGAGTTTTCAATCGAGATGTTTATGGAAAAAGATAAAATAGATAAAGTAACAAAAGTAATTGAAGCATTACAAACACGTAAGTTGCGTGAGTTGAAACAAGCGGTTGGAGAGGGGATTTCTTATTTTGAGGTCCGTCTTGTATTGGCGCGGATGGAGGGTATAAATGAAGCTTGAGGAATATTTATATAGATGGTTTGGATATTCTGAATTTCGACCAGGGCAAAAAGGGGTAATTGCAGATTTATTAGAAGGAAAAGATGTTATAGCAATGCTCCCGACTGGAAGAGGGAAGTCTATGTGCTATCAACTTCCAGGGCTAATGCAAGAAGGAACAGTACTTGTTGTATCACCATTACTATCTTTGATGGAAGATCAGGTTACACAATTAAAATATGTTGTGAAAAACCGAGTAATAGCATTTAATAGTTTTCGGACATTACATGAAAAAAGAGAAGCGATGAAAAAATTAGCTTCATATAAATTTATTTTTGTTTCACCAGAGATGCTGCAGTCGGAAGTGTTAATAAGAGAATTGAAGAAAGTTCATATTTCATTATTTGTTGTGGATGAGGCTCATTGTATTTCACAATGGGGTTATGATTTTAGACCGGACTATAAAAAACTAAATGTGGTCATTGAGAATATTGGGTCTCCTACGGTGCTAGCATTAACGGCAACAGCGACGAAAGATGTGCTACGAGATATAGCGGAGAGTTTAGATTTGAAGAAAGTGACGCAGCATGTATACTCTATTGATCGCCCAAATATTGCAATGGAAGTACAATTTGTGGAGACGATAGAAGAGAAGAAAGAAGCGCTTTTGGACCAGGTGAGGTATTTACAGGGGCCAGGGATTGTATATTGTTCAAGCAGAGCATGGACAGAACGCTTAACGGAATATTTAAGAGGAAAAGGCGTGACTGGTGTCGCTTTTTATCATGGTGGTATGGAACATGAAGAGCGTATGTTAATTCAACAGCAGTTTATGAATGACCAGTTGCAGCTTGTAATATGTACAAGTGCTTTTGGTATGGGAGTAAATAAGTCGAATACGAGCTATATTATTCATTTCCATTATCCGACTAATATAGCTTCCTATTTACAAGAAATCGGAAGAGCGGGAAGAGATGGTGAACCGAGTATAGCTATCTTACTATGTAGTCCGTTAGATCACGATTTGCCAATTTCAATAATTGAAGATGAATTGCCAAGTCAGTCGCAAATACAATTTTTATTTTCTTTACTACAAGAAAGAATGTTTCAAACGAAAGAATTACCAATAGAAGAGGTAGAAGAAATTTGTTATAATGCAGCAAGATTTAATGAACAATATTGGCGTTTCACCCGCTATCATCTTGAGCAGCTTGGAATCATACAACAGCGAAAATTAAAATTAGAGAGCTTGTCAGATGAAATTAAGAACAGATTAATAGCTGAAGTAGAAATAAGGCTGCGTAATAAATATAGTGAGCTAGAAAACATGAAATCATGGATACAAGTGAAAGGGTGTAGACGTGAATATTTGCTGCAACAGTTCGGTTATAGAAAAGAGAACGAGTTAAAAAATTGTTGTGACTATTGTGGTATTACAAAAACAGACTATAAAAAAAGACAAGCGCAACAATCGGATTTCGACTATAATTGGGAAACAGAGTTACAAAAGCTTTTCGGTCTAGAAAAGATGGGGGAATGATGAACATTCAAAGGCATAATATTGAAGATATGAGTCCGAAAGAAATAAGGCTGAACCTGTATATCACACAGTTCATTATTATCGGTATCGGTTGTTTACTAGCATATATATTATTCCGAGATATAAAATCGGTGTATAGTCTGTGGAAATGGGAACCGGTGTCTATACTTATAATAGGTGGCTTATTAGCAATTGGTATTGTGTTATTAGATTATGTTGCAATGCGAGTATTTCCAGAGTCTTGGTTTGATGATGGTGGTATTAACGATAGAATGTTTCAAGGAATGTCAGTTATGCATCTACTCGTTATTACGTTCATTATCGGTTTTGCAGAAGAATTTCTATTTAGAGGTGTAGTGCAGACGCACTTTGGAATTGTAATAGCGAGTTTAGTATTTGCAGTGTTACATATTCGGTATATAAAAAAGCCATTTTTGTTTTGTTTCGTCTGTTTCATTAGTTTTGTCTTTGGTTATGTATTTCAATGGACAGGAAATTTGTTTATAACAATCTTTGCACACTTTCTTGTTGATTTTATAATGGGACTCCAATTAAGAAAATAAATGGAAGGTGGTGGTGAACAACATGAGAAAACGAATTCCTGATTTTGAAGAGGAATTAGAAGTTGAGCGAGTGGAAGAAAAAGAAAGTTTACCGCCGCGTAGTGAAATTCATAGAAATAAAGAGAAAAAAGAAAAGTTTAAAATGAATCATATTTTCGTCCGAGTTTTAACATTTCTATTCATATTACTACCAATTAGTATCTTATGGTATACAGATAAATATATTCAGGTGAAAAGTGATGGTAATAACGCTGGGAAAAGTGCGTTTGAGGTCATTTTCTTTGATTCAGCTAAATCTGAATCCGGGGCACCATCTGAGAAAGTAGTAACGCATACGGTGAAAGAGGGAGAAACTTTAGAAAGTATAGCGAAGCAATATTTTTCAGATGAAACTGGGATCGAAGTGATTAAAAAGTATAATGATTTACAAGAAGATGAAGTGAATATAGGTCAAGAATTAAAAATTCCGATAAAAGATAATTCCGCAAAGCAGGATAGCTAGTAACATACCTACTATAAAAATTGAGGATTCTCTTTATGAGGAGGGGAGTAAAAAATATATGATATGGATTATCTTATTAAGTACTCTCATATGTATTGGTATTATATTTCTTCTTGTAATGTATACAGAAGCGATGCGTAATACTGTGTTAGAACATACTTTAATATTTGAAGAATTTCCGAAAAGTTTTCAAGAAGTAAAAGTGTTTTTTATTTCTGATATTCATAGAAGGGTCATTTCAAGTTCGTTAATTGAACAAGTAAAAGGAAAAGTAGACCTTGTAATTATTGGCGGTGATTTAGCGGAAAGGGGCGTCCCTTTATCAAAAATCTCTGCGAATATACAAAAGTTAAGAGCGATAGCTCCTGTATATTTTGTATGGGGAAATAATGATTATGAGATTGAATATCATGAATTAGATGCTTTGTTATTAGAAAATAATGTGAAAGTTTTAGATAATACAAGAGTTGTATTTGAGTCTGAACGAGGAGAAAAAATTTGTTTACTTGGTGTAGATGATGTTGGTTTGAAACGTGATCGTTTAGATTTGGCGTTGGCTGATTGCAAAGAAGATGGTTTTCGCATATTAATTAGCCATAACCCTGATATCATAAGTAAAATGTCTGGAGAAGAACAAATTTCACTTGTTTTAAGTGGACATACACATGGGGGACAGATTCGATTATTCCCATCTAAAAAACATTTAAAAGGTGGCGTATATAATCATTCAAATATGACTCTTTTTGTTAGTAATGGATATGGAACAACGTTGATTCCACTTCGCTTCCGAGCACCTGCTCAAACACATATTATTACGTTATGCGGAGGGAAATGATGCCAACTCTAAACGGGAAATATAACATAAAAGCTGTTTCGAATATAATTGGAATTCAGCCGAGTACGCTTCGTGCATGGGAGAGACGATATCAAATTATTGCCCCAAAGCGGAATCATGCGGGACATCGATTATATACAGAAGAGCATATTGAAATTTTGAAATGGTTAATGGACAAGGTTTCTTCCGGCATGATGATTGGACAAGCAGTTCAATTATTAGAGGGGAATCGTTTGCAGCGTAGTGTTCAAAAAGAAATACATTCCGATAGAGAAGTTGTTTTAGTGGACGACTTACTACAAGCTTTGTTAAAATTTGATGAAATTACAACTTCTGCATTGTTAAACGAGGCTTTTAGTATTTATGCAACAGAAAAAGTTATAGCAAGTATTGTTCTTCAAGTGTCAAATAAATTGTTAATGTTAAAAAATAATAATGAAGTTACATTGATGCAATTTCAATATGTCGTATCATTTTTACAAACTCGACTAGGAATGGTATATCATAATGCATCATCATTTTCTTCTATACACAAAGTTGTCGTGTTAGAAAATAATATGTTGAAAGGGTTTGTTTTCTCAACGTATTTACGCTTAAAGGGATATGAGGTGATATATATTAGGTCAAGCTTAGCGGAAGATGGTATTTTGTTAGCTGCTGAGCAAATACAACCTACATATGTAGTAGTCTCTTTTGCTGACGGACGAGAACTTAAGAACGTGATGGACGACATGGATTTGTTGCAAGAAAAAAATGAGAACCTTTCGGTTGGGTTTATAGGAGAAATAGGTGCTCGAGATCAGTTGAACATTCAAACACGCCTAATCGGTGATACGAAAGAAGAATGGGATGATTGGTTAAAAATGTTAGAATAGTTGTTCGAAAAGAACCATCTATTTTCTATTTCATATAATAAAAATTATATTCATTGGTTACGTAGGGAGGGTATGAGATGAGGCTGGAACGATTAAATTACAATAAGATAAAAATTTTCTTAACATTTGATGATTTATCTGAACGAGGATTAACGAAAGAAGATTTGTGGAGAAATGCACCGAAAGTACAGCAATTATTTCGTGATATGATGCAGGAAGCAAATAAGGAACTAGGATTTGAAGCGGATGGTCCGATTGCAGTTGAAGTATTTTCTCTACAAGCGCAAGGAATGGTCGTAATTGTAACGAAAGAACATCAAGATGTGGATACAGATGATGAGTTCCGTGACGAGTTTATTGAAATGCAAGTGACTCTAGATGAAAGCGAGCATATACTTTATGAGTTTGCTACACTAGATGATGTAATTAACCTGTCGAATCGTTTATATAACCTTGATGTAACTGGCGGAAAACTATATACGTGGGATGGTCGTTTCTATCTTTGGATGGAAGAAGAGGAGCAAGTTCAATTACTGAAGGCAGATTTTATAGCTATTTTAGCGGAATATGGTAATCCGTCTACAGCAACTATTTATCGTCTAATGGAGTATGGTAAAGAATTAATGGCTTCTCAAGCAATTGAACAAATACACAATTACTTTGTGAAAAAACAAAACCTTAGCTAATATAACAAAGCTAAGGTTTTGTTTTTTATTTGGAAAAATCTAAAATATTGGTCTGAAAATGTCAAAACGATCAATGGTAAAGTGGGAATCACAAATACTGGGGCGTTTTTTGCTTAAAAATATCTTCTTAAGGTGTTGTATATAAGTAAAACAAAAAATATTTAAATATTTAAGTATTTTACTTTTCTAAAAGTGATAAAAGGACTATAATGATAGTGAAAACGCTTGCAACAGAAAATAGTTTGTATATATTTGTTAGCGTTTTCTATTGCATTCCAAATTTAACGGTGTATACTAGGCAATGAAGGTTTACTAAACAAGTGAAATTACAGGGGGTTTACTTACTATGGTAGCCGAAAAGGGAACTCAAACAAAAACACAACAACAAAGGGAACAACATTTTGAATTATTGAATTCGACACAAATTGTTATTAGTGAAGCATTAGAAAAATTGGGTTATCCAAACGAAGTATATGAATTATTAAAAGAACCAATTCGTATGATGACAGTGAAAATACCAGTTCGTATGGATGACGGGACTGTTAAAATATTTACAGGATATCGTGCACAACATAATGATGCTGTTGGTCCAACGAAAGGTGGAATTCGCTTCCATCCGAATGTAACAGAAAATGAAGTGAAAGCACTTTCAATCTGGATGAGTTTAAAGTGTGGTATTGTTGATTTACCATACGGTGGAGGTAAAGGTGGAATTATTTGTGACCCACGTGAAATGTCATTCCGTGAGTTAGAAAGATTAAGCCGCGGTTATGTACGAGCAATTAGCCAAATCGTAGGACCGACAAAAGACATTCCAGCTCCAGATGTATTCACAAACTCTCAGATTATGGCATGGATGATGGATGAGTATAGCCGTATCGATGAATTTAATTCACCAGGATTTATTACAGGTAAGCCACTTGTATTAGGTGGATCACATGGACGTGAAACAGCAACAGCGAAAGGTGTAACAATTTGTATTCGTGAAGCTGCAAAAAAACGCGACATTGATATTAAAGGTGCACGCGTTGTTGTTCAAGGATTCGGTAATGCTGGAAGCTTCTTAGCTAAATTTATGCATGATGCAGGCGCGAAAGTTATTGCAATCTCGGATGCTTACGGTGCATTGCATGATCCAAACGGATTAGATATTGATTATTTATTGGACCGTCGTGATAGCTTCGGTACAGTAACAAAACTATTTAATAATACAATTTCAAACAAAGAATTGTTAGAACTTGATTGCGACATTTTAGTTCCAGCTGCAATTGAGAACCAAATTACAGAAGAAAATGCTAACAATATTAAAGCGAAAATCGTTGTTGAAGCTGCAAATGGTCCAACAACATTAGAAGCAACTAAAATTTTAACAGATCGCGGCATTTTACTTGTTCCGGACGTATTAGCAAGTGCTGGTGGTGTAACAGTATCTTACTTTGAGTGGGTACAAAATAACCAAGGTTACTACTGGACTGAAGAAGAAGTAGAACAACGTTTAGAAAAAGTAATGGTAAGATCATTCGATTCTATTTATGAAACAGCACAAGTTCGTAAAGTGAACATGCGCTTAGCGGCGTATATGGTTGGTGTTCGTAAAATGGCTGAAGCAAGTCGCTTCAGAGGTTGGGTATAATATTATATTATGAGAAAACGTGATTCCTTTCGAGGGAATCACGTTTTTTTGTTGAAGTATAAGAATGAGGTGGTGTATATGGAAAATGAAATGATGGAACGAGTAGAACAATTAGAAGAAAAAGTTAAAAAGTTAGAGGGAGAACTCGCGAGAACGACGAAAGCCCCAAAAACAAGTATCGTTCGGGTGTTCGGGGAAGGACTGCTGTTTTTAATATTTGGTGCGGTTATAGTAGGACCAATTATCGCTGTTATATTGGTAATTATTAATTGGTTTGTTGAAAAATAAAATAAAAATAAAAAAGAACGCTTGTTCTACACGAACAAACGTGCTATACTTTCCTTAGATAAACAAAACGGAAATGATTTTAAGGAGAGATAAATGATGAAAATGACAGTAGACCAAAGATTTATGATGCCAGCAGATGTTGTAGAACGAGTGGAAGTATTAAGAAACAAACAAAGTAAGCGTGGCACATTATTACAATCAGTAAATAAATTTTTCGGTTTAGATACGAAAGAAGATTGTGTTTGGTTTTACGGTTTTTATGGAGTTGCTGTAAGTATTTTATTATTTATGGTATTCACATCAAATATTTTCGGTTTTCTCTTCGCGTAAGAAATATGCGATAAGGACATTGCTACCGAATACATATATAAAGAAGTAAGGTAATCTTCTGAAGTGGGAGTTGGTAGTAATGGCGATGTTTCCTATAGAGCGTAACTATATTGGGTATGGAAGTTCACGACCGGGAATTCCTCTTTCTAAAGTAAGATTTATTGTAAGTCATGATACGGGGAACCCTGGTAGCAATGCGATAGGGAATCGGGATTACTTTAATGAAATACAACCGAAAGCTTCGGCACATACATTTATAGATGATAAAACAATATTGGAAATTGTTCCTATAAATGAAGTAGCCTATCATGTTCGATATGGTGTGCCGACAGATAATGACTTATATGGTTATGATGCCAATAAGGCTGCCATTGGAGTGGAACTTTGTTATGGCGGTGATGTTAACTTTTGGGAAGCATATACCCGTTTTACGTGGTATCATGCGTATTTATGTCAAAACTTCGGCTTGAATCCGAAAAAAGATATCGTATCACATAAAACACTTGACCCAGCTAGGAAGATTGATCCTGAAAATGTATTAGGGAAACAAGGTATTAAATTTCAGCAGTTTTTAGCAGATGTCTATCGGATGTACGTTTCGTTTAGATGACAAATATATGAAAAATGAATACAATAAAGATAGGTGCCTACTGCTGTAAGTAGGTTTTTTCTTGTTTTTATAAATAGCGTATTGGTAGAAGACTAGGAGTGAGCTGAGCATGCAGAAAGAAACAGCTATAATAATTGGAGGCGGTCCGTGCGGATTAGCAGCAGCAATTTCGTTGAAAAAGGTAGGAATAAACCCGTTAGTGATTGAAAAAGGAAACATTGTAAATGCGATTTATAATTATCCAACACATCAAACATTTTTCTCTTCTAGTGAAAAATTAGAAATTGGTGATGTAGCTTTTATTACAGAAAATCGTAAGCCTGTTCGAAATCAAGCGCTTGCGTATTATCGTGAAGTAGTAAAGCGTAAATCTGTACGTGTAAATGCTTTTGAACGAGTGGAGAAAGTTCAAAAGGATGGAGAAGTGTTTCAAGTTGAAACGACAAAGCGTGACGGAAGTAAAGAAATATATATAGCGAAATATATTGTTGTAGCAACTGGATATTATGACAATCCAAATTATATGAATGTTCCAGGTGAGGAATTGAAGAAAGTAGCTCACTATTTTAAAGAGGGACATCCTTATTTTGATCGAGATGTAGTAGTTATAGGTGGGAAAAACTCAAGTGTAGATGCGGCGTTAGAACTTGTTAAAGCCGGTGCGCGTGTAACAGTTTTATATCGCGGAAGTGAGTACTCTCCGAGCATTAAGCCTTGGATTTTGCCGGAGTTTGAGGCATTAGTACGAAGCGGCACAGTTCAAATGCATTTCGGGGCTCACGTGAAAGAAGTTACTGAACATACATTAACGTTTACAGTTGATGATGAGGCATATACAATCCAAAATGATTTTGTATTTGCGATGACTGGTTACCATCCTGATCATAGTTTCTTAACGAAGATGGGTGTTCGGATTGATGAGGAAACAGGACGGCCGATTTATACAGAAGATACAATGGAAACGAACGCTGAAAATATTTTCATTGCAGGTGTAATTGCTGCTGGAAATAATGCAAATGAAATATTTATTGAGAACGGTCGATTTCATGGGGATGCGATTGCGCAAACCATTGCAACGAGAGAAATGTAAGAAGAAGCTGTCGAAATAAATTTCGACAGCTTCTTCTTTAATCGTGCATAAACATATTTTGGATTGATTCATGAGAAGTTGTATTCTCTAATGCAACTAATAATTTAATGCGTGCTTTTTGAGCATTTAAACCGTATGTGAATACAATACCCATATCTTTTAATTGCTTGCCGCCACCTTCATATGAATATACATCTTGAACGATGCCGTTGAAACAACGAGAAACTAATACGACAGGAATTCCTTTGTTTATTAATCGTTCTAGACTAGGAAGTGTTCTTGGAGGTAAATTACCTTGTCCAAGTGCTTCAATAACAATCCCGTCTACTGGAAGGTTTTCAATTGCTGCTAACAATGTATCGTCCATACCAGCGTATGCTTTTAGAACAACTACGTTTTTAGAAACTTTATTTACTGAATATGTTTCATGATGTACTAAAGCGTGATGGAATACAACGCCGCGCTTTGTTACCATACCAATTGGTCCATACTGTGGACTCTGGAATGTTGCCACGTTACTTGTATGTGTTTTCGTTACATTTGTAGCGCAATGAATTTCGTCGTTTAATACGACTAGAACACCTTTTTTAGCTGCTTCACTACAGCTAGCGACTTTTACAGCCGATAAGAAGTTATATAGACCATCAGCACCTAATTCATTACTAGAACGCATTGCGCCTGTTACAACGATTGGAATCGTTGCTTGAACTGTTAAATCTAAGAAATAGGCTGTTTCTTCTAATGTATCCGTACCATGCGTAATGACTACGCCATGAATGTTGTCTTGTTTTACTCTTTCATCGATGATGACTTGTAATTGTAACATTTCGCTCGGTGTCATATGAGGAGATGGTAGATGGAACACGTCTTCAACGATTAAATCAACATCGCCTTCTAAATCAGGAATAAATTTTAAAAGAGGATTTTTTTCACCTGGTTGTACGACCCCAGTTTCTTTATCTTCCTCCATTGCAATTGTTCCACCTGTGTGTAAAACTAGGATTCTTTTCAATGCTTATACCCCTTTCAAGTAAAAAAATACATTTAGAACATAACATGTTTTGAGTAAATTCGACAATGGAAATGTATAAAAGTATGCCTCGAAAATGACAATAAAGTTAGCTGCTATATGTACGATGTGTAAAACCACGAAACGGAAAGTGTAAATATAGGATAGGAGGGAGCAATTACGTTGAAAAAGGTGGAGCAAATTATTATTCGTATATTAGTAATACAATTCATTTGTCTTTCGGTTGTGCAATTGTTATTTATACATAAGTCATCAGTGAAATATTTATCTAAAATTGTTTATTATGAAGGTGTCATGGTAAAAAACAAAGTAGAAACCTTACAGGTGAATAGGTAGTTTTCATTTTCTTCTATGAAGGATTATGCTACAATAATTGAGGATTTAATGACGTGAAGCAAATGAGAAGAAGCAGGAGAATACCTGCTTTTCGTTTTGTTTTATAAGTGAAAAAATGAGGTGTTACAATGGATAAACGAATTTCAATTGCTATAGATGGTCCAGCAGCTGCTGGAAAAAGTACAGTTGCGAAAGTAGTGGCGAAGAAACTTTCTTACGTTTATATTGATACAGGCGCAATGTATCGTGCGATTACATATGCAGCCCTTGAGCAAAAAGTGGACATTGAAAATGAAGAGCAGTTAATGGAAGTTGTAAAAAATGTGAATATTGAGTTTCAGCAAGGTGAAAATACACAACTTGTATTTTTAAATGGACAAGATGTTTCTGAAGTAATTCGTACACCTGATGTGACGAATCGAGTATCTATTGTGGCAAAACATCGTCTTGTTCGAGAAGAAATGGTACGTCGTCAACAAGAGTTAGCGGAAAAAGGCGGCGTTGTAATGGATGGCCGTGATATTGGTACACATGTGTTACCGGATGCTGAAGTGAAGATCTTTATGCTTGCTTCTGTTGAAGAAAGAGCAGAAAGAAGACATTTAGAAAATATGAATAAAGGTTTCGATTCTAATTTAGAGCAGTTAAAAGAAGAAATTGCTCAGCGTGATAAATTAGATTCAGAACGCGAAGTTTCTCCTCTAAAAAAAGCTGATGATGCATTGGAATTAGATACAACTTCTTTATCAATTGAAGAAGTTGTCCAAAAAATTATGAGTATTGTTTCAGGAGTGTTTGCGAAATAAAGAAAGGGGATAGCCTCTTTCTTTTTTTGTTTGTATAGAAATGTAAAGGATACGTGAATTGTGAACCTCTTTCCTTGACAAATGATCGGATTTGTAAGAAGTTAGTAAAAGAGAGATAAAACTTTCAGAATATATTCGCTATTATATTTCAAAACATACTTTCTTCAAGATGATTTTGCTGTATACTATTTATATAGGTTTAATATATTTTCTAGTGAAATGTATGAAAACTGAGTATGTGATGATAAATTCTTAAACATGCAAATGAAAACCTTTGTTTTCATTTCGTATATACATAAAAAATGCTTTGTCAATTCTGTAGGGAGGTATTTCCATGGTAGAGAAAATGAATGAAGAAGTTATGGATTCAAAAGAATTACAAGTTGGTGACGTTGTTACAGGTTCTGTAACGAAGGTTGAAGAGAAACAAGTGCTTGTAAATGTTGGATACAAAACAGATGGCGTAATTCCAATTAGTGAATTAGCTAACGTTCATATTGAAAAAGCAAGCGATGTAGTAGAATTAGATCAAACACTAGAATTAAAGGTTATTAAATTAGAAGAGAATGATCTTGTCTTATCTAAACGTGCTGTTGATGCAGAAAAAGCGTGGGTAGAATTACAAGAGAAATTTACTTCTGGTCATGTATTTGATGTGACTGTAAAAGATATCGTGAATGGTGGATTAGTTGTGGACCTTGGTGTTCGTGGTTTTATTCCAGCTTCACTTGTAGAAGTACATTATGTAGAAGATTTTACTGACTATAAAGGCAAAACATTAGCCGTGAAAATTGTTGAATTAGACCGCGAAAAAAATCGTGTAATCCTTTCGCATAAAGCAGTGGTAGAATTAGAACTAGATTCTAAGAAAAAAGAAGCAATCTCTTCATTAAAAGAAGGAGACGTTGTTGAAGGAACAGTACAACGATTAACTGATTTTGGTGCTTTCGTAAATGTTGGTGGTGTGGACGGTTTAGTTCATATTTCACAAATTTCACACGAACGTGTAGAGCAACCTTCTGAAGTATTAGAGCAAGGGCAAAAGGTAAAGGTAAAGGTGTTATCTGTTGATGCGGATACACAACGTATTTCTTTATCAATTAAAGCAGCTCAACCAGGACCTTGGGAAAATGTGGCTGGCGAACTAAAAGCTGGAGATATTCGTGAGGGCGTAGTAAAACGTCTTGTTACATTCGGTGCATTCGTTGAGGTTTTACCTGGCGTTGAAGGTCTTGTGCACGTATCTCAAATTGCAAATCGTCACGTGAAAAATCCAAGTGAAGTTTTGGAAATGGGACAAGAAGTAAAAGTGAAAGTGCTTGAAGTCCATGTAGCAGAGAAACGTATTTCTTTAAGTATAAAAGAAGCGCTTGAGGAAAATAATGTAATTGAAGATTACAGTCAGTATGAGCCAAATGCTGATTCTGCTACTTTCCAATTAAGTGATATTATTGGTGAACAACTGAAAAAATTAAAGAAATAAAGAGGGGTACAAGTGGTAAGGGCAAAACGTAAATTAGATCATATTGAATACGCTCTTTCTACTGGTCAGTCTCGTACGCATGGCTTTCATGATATTGATTTTGTGCATCAAGGGTTGCCAAATTCAAGTTATGACACAATAACATGTGAAACAAAAATCGGCGAACTTTCACTAAGTTCGCCGATTTTTATCAATGCGATGACTGGTGGTGGAGGAGAGAAAACGTTACATATTAATGAGCAATTAGCATATGTAGCGAAACATCATAACCTTGCTATGGCTGTAGGTTCGCAAATGGCGGCGTTAAAAGATGAAAGTGAGGCTGCTTCTTATAAGATTATTAGAAAAGTAAACCCAAATGGTATTTTCTTTGCTAATTTAGGTAGTGAGGCAACTATCGAACAGGCAGAGCGTGCCGTTGATATGATTGAAGCGAATGCATTGCAAATTCATTTAAATGTCATACAAGAGTTAACAATGCCGGAAGGAGACCGTGACTTTACTGGTGTACTTCAGCGCATTGAGAAAATTGTTTTAAATAGTAAAGTCCCTGTCATTGTAAAAGAAGTTGGATTTGGGATGAGTAAGGAAACGGTACAACAGTTAGCGAGCGTAGGTGTAACGGCAATTGATATTGGGGGACAAGGTGGTACGAATTTTGCTGCTGTTGAAAATGAAAGAAGAAAGCGAATGCTTTCTTATTTTAATAACTGGGGCATACAAACAGCTACCTCGATTATTGAAGCAACCTCTACAAATAATAACCTCTCTTTTATTGCATCTGGGGGTATACAAACAGCGCTTGACGTAGCGAAAGCAATCGCATTAGGGGCGAATACAACTGCGTTTGCTGGTTACTTTTTACGTATTTTAATGCAAGATGGTATTGAGAAGTTAGTGGATGAAATAGATCTTTTACATACAGATTTGAAATTTATTATGACAGCTCTTGGTGCGAAGACGATAGAAGAGTTACAGGCTGTACCTCTTGTTGTAAAGGGCGAAACATATCATTGGTTAACGCAGCGTGGTATTGATACGACGCATTATAGTAGAAGATAAAAAATCAACCGTTTGGTTGATTTTTTTGTTTTCTGTTCTTTTTAGTAATGTAAAGTGAGGAATGAATTAATATTCTATCAAAATAAAAAATAAAATTATTATTATGTATATAAACATTGGTTTGTGAAAATTGCGACTGAAATAGAGGCTGGAAAATGTAGATATTGTAAGGCTGAATGATTGGGGATGGTTTGATTTTGTCAAAGGAAATAAGTGGAGGTAAAAATAAACCTAGAAAGATTTATATATGAAATATTATTTCGATATAAATAAAATGTAAAAGACGGTTTCGTACAATATCGAAACCGTCTTTTTGTATTCATTAGTGCTGATTCTGCTTGCGAGCTTGCTCTGGTGTATCTAGTCCAGTTGCACCTGGATATTGTAGTGATTGGTCACGATCAGATTCAACGCGGCGTGATTCTCTTAGTTTTCGTTCTTGACGATCTTTACCCATAATGAATAGCACCTCCTTATTAAAAGTGTTGCTGTTATATGAAAAAACTATGCGCGAAGAAAGTGGATTAACTTTCATAAAAAGTTCCCATAATGGAAAACATAGGAGGTGAAATGATGGAAGGGAGTACTTTTTATTTTATAGCTTGGATAGGGTGGATTGTCGTAACTTTTTTTATGAAAAAGGATTCTATTCGGTGGAAGCTAAGCACCTGTATATTGATTTTTATTATTTGCTCTCCGTTGCATGTAACGATTGCTTCATTCACGGTATCAGTAAATGCACTTTTGCTTTGTATTGTTGCTTTTATAGGAATCACGCTCTATTCTATTTGGAAAAAATTATATACCTTACTTTCGGCGCTTATTATTGCAATGTTATATACAAGTTTTCATTTGTTAGAAGTATATGATCCAATTTGGATTGTGGTGGACAGGTTGTTTTTGTTAAGTAGTGCTCTTGTGTATGCATCGGTTTTATTACACGAAGATCGCATATTACGATTATGTTCTCTTTATGTAGGAATGTTACAGGGAGAATTGTTTGTGACACTTATTTTTCGAAAACTACACTTCCCTTACGATTACGGTAGCTTAGCGTTTTTTGATATCGTCGCCGTTTCTACATTGTTTATGGCAATGTTGTTTTGGATTGCAAAAGCATCAGTATATATGGAACAGTTCAAAGGGAAAACACGTAAAAGAAAGGCGAGGGTAATACATGACTGAATATACACCGGCCATTTTATGCGGCGTAATAGCGGGGACAGTAACGAGAGTGCTAATGCTCCGAACAGATACGCGTCAATATCCGACGAGACTCCACGGGAAAATTATTCACGTTGCGATGGGGTTAATTGCAGCGGCTTTAGGAGCAATTGCGATTCCGTCAATTTTGAAAAAAGATTTTTCTGCTATTACGTTTCTTACATTGGCAGCAACACAGTTTCGTGATGTGCGTAATATGGAAAGAAATACACTTCAACAATTAGATGGATATGAGCTCGTACCGCGTGGAAATACATATATTGAAGGGATTGCATTAGTTTTTGAAAGTCGGAACTATTTGGCGATGTTAACGTCGTTTGCAACGACGTTTGCATATATAGGGTTCCGTTCATGGATTGCTGGAGTAATTATGGCTATCATCGCATTTATTATCGCAAAAAAATTAATGTCGGGCAAAAGGTTACATGATCTTGTTGATATCGAGCATGTTCCACTTCGTTTTGAAGGAGCGGGGCTGTATATTGATAATATTTACATTATGAATATTGGATTGCCAGCGAGGCAAGAGGAAATTATGAAGTATGGAATGGGCTTTATTTTAAGGCCGAAATCAATTGATGCGATGGTGACAATCTCAAACTTAGGACAACGACAAGCTATTTTACATGATGTTTCTGTCGCTTTAGGGATTTATAGAGATTCTGGTACGCCGGCGCTTGTGCCGTTAGCAAAGCGTGATTTAGAAGATGGTAGGGTTGGAATCTTTGTCTTGCCACAAGATCAAGATGCAGAGAAAGCGATAGGTGTCATAGGAAATGTGCCGACGTTAGAAAGTGCTGTTCATATGTCATCGGAAGCCCCGAAAGGAAGGGGAGATAAGGGATGATGTTAGAAAGTGTAATTCTCGCAGTTATTACAACAGCGCCGGAGAAATTTGCTGGTGGTGCCCCTTTGTTTACTTGTGAATCGACAGAGGAATTAGAATTTGTTGCAAATAATTTAGAGGCAATTTTAGATGGTATTGCGCATCGCTTACAAGAGAATGTATATATTATTGTGAAACATTAGCAACGTGTGTTATAATGTGAGGTGTTTTGATACGTTGAGAAATATTCTGGAATGCAAATCCCTTCTTGCACAAAGAAGGGTTTTTTACATAATAAACAGAAGCAAGTTGAAAGGATGAAAGTATATGCCGAAACCAGTAATAGCAATAGTAGGCCGCCCGAACGTAGGAAAATCTACTATTTTCAATAGAATTGTTGGAGAAAGAGTTTCAATCGTAGAAGATATACCAGGTATAACGCGAGACCGTATTTATAGTGCGGGAGAATGGTTAAATCATGAGTTTAACATTATTGACACAGGTGGAATTGATATAGGAGACGAGCCGTTCTTGACACAAATTCGTCAACAAGCGGAAGTAGCGATTGATGAAGCAGATGTTATCATTTTTATGACGAATGGTCGCGATGGTGTAACTGCAGCAGATGAAGAAGTTGCTAAAATTTTATATCGTTCTAAAAAACCAATTGTACTTGCGGTAAATAAGGTTGATAATCCAGAAATGCGTAGTGATATTTATGATTTTTATGCATTAGGATTTGGCGAGCCATTCCCGATTTCAGGTACACACGGTTTAGGACTTGGTGATTTGTTAGATGAAGCTGCAAATCATTTTCCAAAGATTGAAGAAGAAGCGTACGACGATGAAACAATCCGTTTCTCTTTAATTGGACGTCCAAATGTAGGGAAATCATCACTTGTAAATGCACTTCTTGGTCAAGAACGTGTAATTGTAAGTAATATAGCGGGAACGACACGTGATGCTGTTGATACGCCATATAGTAAAGATGGTCAAGATTATGTAATCATCGATACAGCTGGTATGCGTAAAAAAGGGAAAGTATACGAAAGCACAGAAAAGTATAGTGTACTTCGTGCACTTAGAGCGATTGAACGTTCTGACGTTGTTTTAGTCGTTTTAGACGGAGAAGAAGGAATTATTGAACAGGA
Source organism: Bacillus sp. 3G2 (assembly GCF_044324725.1). Classification (NCBI taxonomy): domain Bacteria; kingdom Bacillati; phylum Bacillota; class Bacilli; order Caryophanales; family Bacillaceae; genus Bacillus; species Bacillus sp. 3G2. Next base: position 1,497,612 of record NZ_CP172246.1, read on the forward strand.
TAAAAAAATTGCTGGATATGCTCATGATTCAGGACGTGCTGTTATTATCGTCGTAAACAAATGGGATGCAGTGAAAAAAGATGAAAAAACAATGAAAGCATTTGAAGAAAACATCCGTGCTCATTTCCAATTTTTGGAGTACGCACCGATTGTATTCTTATCTGCAAAAACGAAAAAACGTACACAAACATTATTACCAGTTATTAATGAAGTAAATGAAAGCCATAGCATTCGTATTCAAACGAACGTATTAAATGATGTAATTATGGATGCGGTAGCGATGAATCCAACGCCAACTCATAATGGTAGCCGTCTGAAAATCTTCTATGCGACACAGGTTGCGGTAAAACCACCAACATTTGTTATATTTGTAAACGATACAGAGTTAATGCACTTCTCATATGAGCGCTTCTTAAAGAATCGTTTACGTGAAGCGTTCGGTTTTGTAGGAACGCCGATTCACATTATCGCTAGAGCAAGAGACTAATGGAGAGGATGTGATTTTATGACAAAAATCACAGTAGTAGGAGCAGGTAGCTGGGGAACAGCGTTAGCGATGGTATTGGCTGACAATGGACATGATGTACGAATTTGGGGCAATCGATCTGAACTTATGGATGAGATTAATACGAAACATGAGAATAGTCGATACCTTCCAGGAATTACATTGCCAAGCACAATCGTAGCCTACTCTTCTTTAGAAGAAGCATTAGTAGATGTAAATGTAGTACTTCTTGTAGTGCCAACGAAAGCGTATAGAGAAGTATTGCAAGATATGAAGAAATATGTAGCGGGTCCGATTACTTGGGTTCATGCAAGTAAAGGAATTGAACCTGGTACGTCAAAACGTATTTCGGAAGTGATTGAGGAAGAAATTCCGGAGAACTTGATTAAAGACGTTGTTGTGCTGTCTGGACCGAGTCATGCTGAAGAAGTCGGTTTACGTCAAGAGACGACGGTTACGTCTGCAGCAAAGCGTATGGAAGCGGCTGAGGAAGTACAAGACTTGTTTATGAATAGCTACTTCCGTGTATACACAAATCCAGATATCGTTGGAGTTGAGCTTGGTGGTGCGTTAAAAAATATTATCGCATTAGCTGCGGGAATAACTGATGGTCTTGGATTAGGTGATAATGCGAAAGCAGCATTAATGACACGTGGTTTAACAGAGATTGCTCGTTTAGGTAGAAAAATGGGCGGAAATCCGTTAACGTTTGCTGGTCTAACTGGAATGGGAGACTTAATCGTAACTTGTACAAGCGTTCATAGCCGAAATTGGCGCGCTGGAAATATGCTTGGAAAAGGGCACTCTTTAGAAGAAGTGTTAGAAAGTATGGGTATGGTTGTAGAAGGTGTGAGAACAACGAAAGCTGCTCACGAATTAGCTGAGAAAATGGAAGTTGAAATGCCGATTACAGCTGCTTTATATGATGTGCTATTCAATGGGAATAATGTGAAAGATGCAGTAGGCTCATTGATGGGGCGTGTTCGAAAACATGAAGTGGAAGCTATACCAGACTTACTTTAAAGAAAAGCGACAGAAGTACATTTGTACTTCTGTCGCTTTTTATTTTTTTGGGTATTTTCACCATTTTTTTATTTTTGCATAGGATGAAGAGTAACTTGAGGAGAGGGTGAAAAGAATGGATAATAATATTTTTAATAACATTGAAAAAGAAGCGAAAGTGAATAAAGAAGATATTTTTAAATTAGCATCATCTGTGCAAAACGCGAATTTACGTGATGAGACTGTGCTTCGTCAATTGATTCATCAAGTGGCTCTTATGGCAGGACGTGAAGTGCCGAAAGAACAAGAGGATCAAATTGTAAAAGCGATCATTAACAATAATATGCCCGCTGATTTTGGTTCGTTAAGCAAAATGTTTAAAAAATAAAATATATGAGAAACAAAGAGTTTGTAGATTGCATATGATAGCCATGAAAGTATGGGAATAGAGCTGTTTTGGGCATATTTGGTCAACCGAAGCGAGAGATACACTCGCTTCGGTTTTATTTTTATCTAGATTAGTGGAAGATGCGAAAAAACCTGTTGATTAAAGTTATATATTCGTAATTTGTAGTAAAATATTCTTTTTGTATTTGTTTAAAGATTTTAATTTGTTAAAATAGTATAAAAATAGATTAATAAAAAGGGGTGTGTATATGTCAGAAGGGCTTTTAAAAATGTGGTTTGCTTTAGGGGCAATTGGATTTATGTTTTTTGCAGTAAGTTTTATTTTATTAAGTAGATACAAAATAAAGAATAAATTTTTGAAAGGGATTACAGCATTAGTAGCGTACACCCTTATGATTGTGTCAGGAATTGTTATTTTTCTTGTTGTATTTAGTGGACCTGTACAGCAGTAAAGGGGATGGTCTCGAAAATGCTACATACGGAGCAAGTTATATTAGTATGAAAAGGTGATTGCTAGTGAAAAAAGTCCATATTATTTTAATATTTTGTTGTATGAGCCTTTTAACAGGGTGTCTGTATCCGAAAGAAAATATGAGACAAAATGCTGTTCCTTATGAAGATCAACTACAGGTTGTTCAAAAAGCGGTAGCGACATTTAAGGAGCAAAATGATGGGATATTGCCAATTAAGACGCGGGATATGAGTACGCCTATTTATCAAAAGTATCCAATCGATTTTCAAAAGATTGCGCCGCGTTACATACAAGAAGCGCCGGGAAATGCGTATGAAAGTGGAGGAGTGTACCAATACGTATTAATAGACGCTGAAACAAACCCGACAGTAAAGTTAATTGATGTTAGGATGGCTGAACAAATCCAGGAATTAGCATTAAAGCTTAGGATGTATCGGGATGAACATCAATATCCACCTTTTAAAAAGGTAATTTCAGATGGTGTGTATGAATTAGATTTCAAAAAACTAGGATATAAAGATGTGCCACAAGTGACAAGTCCATATTCTGGTAAGGGGCTTCCTTTTGTAATCAATGAAAAGGGAGAAATTTATGTTGATTATCGAATCGACTTATATGAAGCGTTGAAAAAAAATGAAGGTCAATTTAAGGAGGGGGAAGATATTCGGAATATACTTTCGAACGATTCTCCATTTGTACCAGCGTATTCTTTACCGTATACGGTAAAGAATGGAGAACCAATTTTTTTAAAATCATAAGTCATGAACCTTTCTTTTAGTGAATAAGTTCTAGAAGAAAGGTTTTTTATGTTACACAACTTGCGATGCAAACAAAAGGTATTTTTTAATAGTCATATGAAATTGGACAAAATTATATGATATATTGTCCGAACTTCTAGAATACCATTATATTATATCAGATATTATAGGCAACGTTAGAGAAGGTATTAGTTGACTATAAACGTGGAATTATTCCCAAAAATATTGAGGGAGGGAATCACTTGGAAAAGGTAGATATTTTTAAAGATATTGCGGAACGCACAGGCGGTGATATTTATTTTGGAGTTGTAGGAGCTGTTCGAACAGGGAAATCAACATTCATTAAAAAATTTATGGAACTTGTAGTTATTCCTAATATTGAGAATGAGTCTGACCGTCAAAGGGCGCAGGATGAACTGCCTCAAAGTGCTGCTGGTCGTACAATCATGACGACGGAACCGAAGTTTGTTCCAAACCAAGCGGTTTCTATCGAAGTAGATGAAGGTCTTGAAGTAAATATTCGATTAGTAGATTGCGTCGGATATACGGTTCCAGGAGCAAAAGGCTATGAAGATGAGAATGGCCCGCGCATGATTAATACTCCTTGGTATGAAGAGCCTATTCCATTCCATGAAGCTGCAGAAATCGGCACACGTAAAGTAATTCAAGAGCACTCAACGATTGGTGTTGTAATTACAACAGATGGAACGATTGGTGAAATTCCAAGAAGAGATTATATAGAGGCAGAAGAACGCGTAGTAAATGAGTTAAAAGAAGTCGGAAAACCTTTCATTATGATCATCAACACTGTACAGCCGTATCATCCAGATACAGAGCAATTGCGCCAAAGTTTATCTGAAGAATATGATATCCCAGTCATTGCGATGAGTGTAGAGAGTTTAAGGGAAACAGATGTGTATAATGTGCTTCGAGAAGCGTTATTTGAGTTCCCGGTTTTAGAAGTGAATGTTAACCTTCCGAGCTGGGTGATGGTGCTAAATGAAGGGCATTGGTTACGCCAAAGCTATCAAGAAGCTGTTCAAGAGACTGTAAAGGATATAAAACGTCTTCGTGATGTGGACCGCGTCGTTTGGCAGTTTAGTCAGTATGAATTTATTGATCGAGCGAGCCTAGCTGGCATTGATATGGGGCAAGGCGTAGCAGAGATTGATTTATATGCACCAGATGAATTATATGATCAAATTTTAAAAGAAGTAGTAGGAGTGGAAATTAGAGGGAAAGATCATTTATTGAAGCTTATGCTCGATTTATCTCATGCGAAGGTAGAATACGATCAAGTAGCGGATGCCCTGCGTATGGTAAAGCAAACAGGATATGGTGTAGCAGCGCCTGCGCTAGCTGACATGAGCTTAGATGAGCCAGAAATTATTCGTCACGGTTCAAGGTTTGGTGTGAAATTAAAAGCTGTAGCGCCATCTATTCATATGATTAAAGTAGATGTGGAGTCAACGTTTGAGCCAATCATTGGTACTGAAAAGCAAAGTGAAGAATTAGTTCGTTATTTAATGCAGGATTTTGAAGATGATCCATTATCAATTTGGAATTCTGATATATTCGGACGTTCGCTTAGCTCTATTGTTCGAGAAGGCATTCAAGCGAAACTATCTTTAATGCCAGAAAATGCGAGATATAAATTAAAAGAAACGCTAGAAAGAATTATTAATGAAGGATCTGGCGGATTAATTGCGATTATATTATAAGAAAAAATCCCTCTCATCGTAGAGGGATTTTTTTGATTTTCACGTATAGAAATAGAAAAATAAACAGTCATTATCTAATATATTGTTGTAAATTGTCAAGTTTCATCAGATTTTCACATTTTAAGAGTAACAATTTCCTTAAAAATATTGAATTATAAAGGAGAATCGTATAATATAGGCGTTGATAATGATTTATCTACATCTTTGTAGTATAGAATTTGCAAAAATTGCCTACAAATGAAAGTAAGACTCATTTTATGATCATTATACAGTCTTATCTTTGGGAGGAGGTGAATGGCATGAACAAGACAGATTTAATCAATGCTGTTGCAGAAGCAAGTTCCCTTTCTAAAAAGGACGCAACAAAAGCAGTAGACGCTGTTTTTGATTCTATCTTAGAAGCTTTAAAACAAGGTGATAAAGTACAACTGATCGGATTCGGTAACTTCGAAGTTCGTGAGCGTGCGGCTCGTAAAGGTCGTAACCCACAAACAGGTGAGGAGATTGAAATCGCTGCAAGTAAAGTACCTGCATTCAAACCTGGTAAAGCGTTAAAAGATGCGGTTAAATAATCCTTACATATTAACAGGGAAGAAGAGTTTCCTTTTTGGGAACTCTTCTTTTTGCTTTTAAAAACATAAATATGCTAGAATGTGTTCGTATCACTTTTAGGTTTTCGGGAGGGCTAGCGGATGGCAAAAGTTAATTTAGAACAAATTGAACATGCAGTACGCCTTATTTTAGAGGCGATCGGAGATGACCCAAATCGTGAGGGAGTGCTTGATACACCAAAGCGTGTTGCAAAAATGTACGCAGAAGTGTTCGCGGGAATGCATGAAGATCCGAAAGAACATTTGCATAAAGTGTTCGGAGAAGATCACGAGGAGCTTGTACTAGTAAAAGATATACCGTTTTATTCGATGTGTGAGCATCATTTAGTTCCATTCTATGGAGTTGCTCACGTTGCATATATTCCGCAAGGCGGAAAAGTGACAGGGTTAAGTAAATTAGCTCGTACTGTAGATACAATTGCACGTCGTCCACAACTGCAAGAACGTATTACATCAACAGTAGCGAACTCTATTATGGAAGTACTAGAGCCGCATGGTGTAATGGTAGTAGTAGAAGCGGAACATATGTGCATGACGATGCGCGGTGTGAAAAAGCCAGGCGCGAAAACAGTAACAACAGCAGTACGTGGTGTGCTAGAAAATGATGCTGCAGCACGTAGTGAAATTTTATCTTTTATTAAATCGAAGTAAAGAAAAGTAGGAAACTGCTTTTCTTTTTTTTTTATGTAAATAAATGATATAGTTTTAGCAAGGCAGAGTGAGAATAGAAAGACTACTAAAAAGAATGGAAGATGTTATTTCGTTCGGTGGAAGTTTGGAAAGAGTAGCCAAGTTTTGGTTATAGAAAATAGTATGTATGTGTTATAATAAGTTTTATGAATTAGAAAACAAGGGTGATTTTTGTGTGTGACATCTACGGAGGGTATGCGGGTATAAGAGAGAAATTGATGGAGAAATTACGCCATCCTTATTTTATAAACTATATTGAAGAACCATTTATTGATGAAGAGAAAATAGCATTGTTATATGGTGCTTTAAAAAGTGCAAATTTACATATAGAACAAATTGAGCATTATGTAGTAACGATTATGCTTGTGCAAATTGCACTTGATACACATGAAAGAGTATCAAATAAAGCAGGGGAAGAAGCAAATGAATCGCATAAACGTCGTCAGCTAACAGTACTTGCTGGTGATTACTATAGCGGGTTATATTATTACTTATTGTCTATGAATCGTGATATTGTTTTAATTCGTGCGCTTGCTGAAGGAATTAAAGAAATTAATGAACACAAAATAATGTTATATCAAAAAGCGCATGAAACGATGGATGACATAATGGAAAGTGTAGTTACGATCGAGTCTGCACTCTTGCAAAAAACATGTGATCATTTTCATTTATTGCATTGGAAGCCATTTATAACGTATGTACTAGGAAAAAACCGTCTTCAAAAAGAATGTGAACTGCATGCTGAAAAACAACATTCACCTGTTTTTCAAGCTGTTCAAGGGATTATGAAGGATCAAGCGGAGGTAGAAACAGTTATTAATGGATGGATGATGGAACTCAGAAAGAAAGAAAATCAATTTTTGGAAAACCACACAGATATAAGCGAAATAAACTCTGTGTTAAGAGATAAATCGAAGACATAAGCAATTTTACATTGGAAGAAGGTACGAGCATGCAACAATCAAAAGAAGAAAGAGTACATGATGTATTTGAGAAAATCTCTGATAAATACGATGTGATGAATTCTGTAATTAGTTTTCAAAGACATAAAGCGTGGCGTAAAGAGACGATGCGCATTATGGATGTAAAACCAGGTAGTAAAGCACTTGATGTTTGCTGCGGGACAGCGGACTGGACAATTGCGCTAGCTGGAGCAGTAGGTGAACAGGGCAAAGTTGTTGGTTTAGACTTCAGTGAAAATATGTTATCTGTCGGTAAACAAAAGGTCGAGGCGTTACAATTAAAACAAGTAGAACTACTTCACGGGAATGCAATGGAACTTCCATTTGAAGATAACACATTTGATTATGTAACGATTGGATTTGGTTTGCGTAACGTACCGGATTATTTGCACGTATTAAAAGAAATGACGCGTGTAGTAAAACCAGGTGGAAAAGTAATTTGTTTAGAAACATCTCAACCAACAATGATTGGTTTTCGACAAGGATATATTTTATACTTTAAATATATCATGCCGTTATTTGGAAAGTTATTTGCGAAAAGTTATAAAGAATATTCATGGCTGCAAGAATCTGCTAGTACATTCCCAGGTATGAAAGAATTGGCTAATATGTTTGAAAAAGCTGGACTTGAACGTGTACAAGTGAAGCCTTTTACTTTTGGGGTAGCAGCGATGCATTTAGGTATGAAACCAGAATCAAAATAGAAAAAAGAAGTTTTAGGTTAAGGTGAACAATATGAAGTTACAACTTATGTACTCTTTTTTACGATCGGATATTAATGTAATAGAAAAAGAATTAAAAAAGACAGTTGCTTCTGAACAGCCATTAGTAGAAGAGGCGGCATTACAACTTATTGAAGCTGGTGGGAAGCGAATTCGTCCTGTATTTGTGTTGCTTGCGGGAAAGTTTGGAGACTATAAGTTAGATGCAATTAAGCATGTAGCTGTTGCATTAGAACTTATTCATATGGCTTCTCTTGTTCATGATGATGTTATTGATGCTGCTTTTTTACGACGTGGTAGTGCGACTGTGAATGCGAAATGGGGAGATCGTATTGCAATGTATACAGGGGACTATCTATTTGCTAAGTCTCTTGAATGTATAACAAATATCGAAATTCCAGAGGCGCATCAGGCGCTATCGCATACCATTTTAGAAGTGTGTAAAGGTGAAATTGAACAAATTAAAGATAAATACAATTATGACCAAAATTTAAGAACGTATTTAAGAAGAATAAAGCGAAAAACAGCATTATTAATTGCTGCGAGTTGCCAACTAGGAGCAATTGCTGCTGGTGCTAATCGTGATACGGTAAGTCGTCTGTTTTGGTACGGATATTTCGTAGGGATGTCGTATCAAATTATTGATGACATTTTAGATTTCGTTTCCACAGAAGAGAAACTGGGCAAACCTGCTGGTGGTGATTTGTTACAAGGAAATATTACGCTTCCTGCTCTATACGCTATGGAAGATCCGATACTTCGCAAAAAAATCACATCTGTACATGAAAATACAACAGCGGATGAAATGAAAGAAATTATTGAGGCTGTAAAGAATAGTGCCGCTATTGATAAAGCATTTGCATTTAGTGAACGTTATTTACATAAAGCATTAGAAATTATAAAACCACTCCCACGTGGACAAGCGAAGTATGCATTACAAAATGTAGCAAAGTATATTGGAAAACGAAAATTTTAGTGTTTTTTCTAAAAAATAAAATAATCTCTCTATTTCAAAACTATTGCACAATTGTGATAAGGGTGTTAATATGTGTGTGGGGATATACAATTACATACATAATTCAGAAGTGGAGAGATTTTTTATGGAAAAAACATTTCTAATGGTAAAACCAGACGGTGTACAACGTGCCTTCATTGGGGAAATCGTAGCTCGTTTTGAGAAGAAGGGCTTTCAATTAGTTGGTGCAAAATTAATGCAAGTAACTCCGGAAATTGCTGGACAACACTATGCTGAGCACACAGAAAAACCTTTCTTTGGTGAATTAGTAGACTTTATTACATCTGGCCCTGTATTCGCAATGGTATGGCAAGGTGAAGGTGTAGTAGATACAGCTCGTAACATGATGGGTAAAACAAGACCACATGAAGCAGCTCCTGGAACAATTCGTGGAGATTTCGGTGTAACTGTTGCGAAAAATATTATCCATGGTTCTGATTCGTTAGAAAGTGCAGAGCGCGAGATTGCTATTTTCTTTAAAGAAGAAGAATTAGTTGACTACTCAAAATTAATGAATGAATGGATTTACTAATTATTTTGAAATAATTTGTAAACGCTTTAATCACTGTGATAATAGTAGAAAGTGCAAGGAGAATAGGGGTATTCTTCTTGCACTTTTTTTATTTCATTTAGTTACGAAGTTAGAGCGGTTATGATATATTGATATGTAAAGTAAAAGGCTTATCGGAGAATAAACGAATGGCTGATGTATTATATAATTTCTTTCATATTTTTAGAGTAATGAAGGATAATATTATTGCTTAATATAGCGAGATAAATACATATACGAAAAGAGGAATAACGTATGCGATATATTACAGCTGGTGAATCTCATGGTCCACAACTTACAACGATTATAGAAGGTGTACCAGCAGGTCTACCTTTAGTAGCAGATGATATAAATGAAGAACTAGCTAGAAGGCAAAAGGGTTATGGGCGTGGTAGACGCATGCAAATTGAAACAGATCAAGTGCAAATTGTAAGTGGTGTTAGGCATGGAGAGACATTAGGTTCTCCAATTGCACTGGTTGTTGAAAATCGTGATTTTGCACATTGGACAAAAATTATGGGCGCAGAGCCTTTAACGGAACAAGAAGAAAAAGAAATGAAAAGAAAAGTAACAAAGCCAAGACCTGGACATGCTGATTTAAATGGTGCGATTAAATATGGACATAGAGATATGAGAAATGTACTAGAACGTTCTTCAGCACGCGAAACGACAGTGCGTGTTGCTGCTGGTGCGGTTGCTAAAAAAGTATTAGCAGAACTTGGTATTACAGTGGCTGGTCATGTAATTGAAATTGGCGGTGTACAGGCTAAGGAAATTAAGTATCGGTCAATTGAAGAATTAAAAAGTATTACAGAATCATCACCTGTACGTTGCTTAGATGAAGATGCAGGTAACAAAATGATGAAAGCAATTGATGATGCGAAAGCAAATGGTGATTCAATCGGTGGAATCGTTGAAGTGATTGTGGAAGGAATGCCAATTGGGGTTGGTAGCTATGTGCATTATGACCGAAAACTGGATGCAAAATTAGCAGCTGCAATTATGAGCATTAATGCCTTCAAAGGTGTTGAGATTGGAATGGGTTTTGAAGCAGCGCATAGACCGGGAAGTGAAGTTCATGATGAAATTCTGTGGAATGAGGAGCATGGATATACACGAAGAACAAATAATGCAGGTGGATTAGAAGGTGGTATGACAACTGGAATGCCAATTGTTGTGCGCGGTGTGATGAAACCGATACCTACACTATATAAACCTCTTCAAAGTGTAGATATTGATACGAAAGAGCCTTTTACAGCGAGCATTGAGCGTTCTGATAGTTGCGCTGTTCCAGCAGCTAGTGTCGTTGCAGAAGCGGTTGTAGCTTGGGAATTAGCGACAGCTTTAATAGAACAATTCGGATTAGATCGTATGGACCTTATTCGTGAAAATATTGAGAAACATAATGAATATGCGAGGGGATTTTAATGGGAAACATACATATTCAAACGAAATCAAAAGAATATGATGTACACGTAGGAAAAGAATCATTGTCACATTTGAAAACAATCGTTCAAAATATGCAGCCATCTGTATCAAACGTTATGATCATTTCAGATGAAGTTGTTGCATCTTTCCATTTACAGAAAGTTATAGATGCATTGCAAATAGAGCAGAATGTATTTTCATTCGTTGTACCGAGTGGCGAGAAAGAGAAGTCTTTTGAAAACTTCTATGCGGCTCATACGTCAGCTCTTGAAAATAAATTAGATAGAAATTCTTTAATTATTGCACTTGGAGGCGGGATGATTGGAGATTTAGCTGGTTTTGTTGCTGCGTCGTTTATGCGTGGAATTCGCTTTATTCAAGTTCCAACGACTTTATTAGCTCACGATAGTGCAGTAGGTGGGAAAGTAGCGATCAATCATCCGTTAGGTAAAAATATGATAGGTGCATTCCATCAACCAGAAGGAGTTGTATATCATACGCCGTTTTTACAGTCTCTTCCTGAAAAAGAGTGGCGTTCAGGTTATGCAGAAGTGATAAAACATGCTCTTATTGGTGATGTAAAGCTGTATCATTGGTTAAAAGAAGAAGTGCAAACATTAGCGGATCTTCGTGATGAGAAGTTAATCCATATATTAACGAAGGCAATTCCTGTAAAGGCAAATATTGTAGCGCAAGATGAAACAGAAAAAGGTGTACGCGCTCATTTGAACTTTGGACATACGTTAGGCCATGCTCTTGAAAAAGAACTAGGATATGGAAATATTACTCACGGTGACGGAGTAGCGGTCGGTATGTTATTTGCCTTGTTTTTAAGTGAGCAAGTGTACAAGGTTGATCTTTCTTATGAAGAGATGAAGCAGTGGTTCTTGAAGTACGGATATCCAAAAATGCCAAGTGATTTGAATGTAGAGCGCCTTGTTCAATTGATGAAGCAGGATAAGAAAGCGAATGCTGGAGCAATTCATATGGTGCTAATGCAGGAATATGGGGTAGTGAATGTCGTATCTATTCCAGATGAGACTGTTCATATTGCGTTAGAGGCATTTCAAAAGGATATGGCTTAAGAAGTGTGAAGTGCTTGTTTAGAGGTATTCTCGTAATAGTGGCGGTTAAGATAAACGATTACAGTGTGGGATTACAACCGTATTGTAATCGAATTGAATAAAATGACTGGGGGAAGAAAAATGAGAGTGAAAGAGCAATTGTTAACTTTGAGAGCATATGTACCTGGGAAAAACATTGAAGAAGTAAAAAGGGAATATGGATTATCAAAAATTGTGAAATTAGCATCCAACGAAAATCCATTCGGTTGCTCAGCACGCGTAACAGAAGCATTAACTTCTTTAGCGAGTCAATATGCTCTTTATCCAGATGGATATGCATTTGAACTTCGGATAAAAGTAGCAGAGCAGTTAGGTGTCAAAGCAGAACAACTATTATTTGGTAGTGGATTAGATGAAGTTATTCAAATGATTAGCCGTGCATTACTACAAGAAGGAACAAATGTTGTAATGGCGAATCCAACATTCTCGCAATACCATCACCATGCTGTTATTGAAGGAGCAGAAGTTCGTGAAGTACCACTAAAAGATGGCGTTCATGATTTAGATGCGATGTTACAGCAAGTAGATGATAAAACAAAGATTGTATGGATTTGTAACCCGAATAATCCGACAGGTACATATGTAGAGAAACAAAACTTACTTTCATTTCTAGAATCAGTTCCTAAGTCAGCGCTCGTTATTATGGACGAAGCATACTATGAATATGCGGGAGCAGAAGACTATCCGCAAACATTACCACTTCTTGAAAAGTATGAAAATCTGATGGTTTTACGTACGTTCTCAAAAGCATATGGTTTAGCTGCATTCCGTATCGGGTATGCGGTTGGTAATGCGAAGTTAATCGGGCAGCTAGAAGTAGCAAGGCTACCATTTAATACATCGACTGTAGCGCAGGCTGTAGCACTCGCTGCATTAGAAGATCAAGCATTTTTACAAGAATGTGTGAAAAAGAATGAAGAAGGATTAAATCAATATTACGCATTTTGTAAGGAATATAATGTATTCTATTATCCATCTCAAACAAATTTCATTTTCTTAAAGCTCGGTATTCCTGGTAATGAGGCTTTCGAACGATTAATGAAGAAAGGCTACATTGTTCGTTCTGGTGCTGCATTTGGTATACATGATGGTATTCGTATTACTGTCGGTTTGAAAGAAGAAAATGATGAAATTATAGAATTATTGACAGAGCTTGTAAAAGAGCAAGTAAAGAAAGAAGAAACATACTCTTAAGAGTGTGCGAAGGCTCCTATTATAGGAGTCTTTTTATTTAAATAGTTCCGTGCACGGTTAAATCCTAAACATTAGAATAATGGGTCTTCCGCCTCGAATCATCTAAGTCAAAATGGATAAGAGGGTTCGAGGCGGCTATCTCGTATAACTGACGAGAGTACATCACAAGCCTATGGTGGTGGAAAAATCCTCTATCTCTAAGTAGATAAACATATAGTCTGCGCTCATGTGAAAACATGAGAAGTTCATAAGAGAACTGGCTAAGGAATTGCGCCCTTAGTTAAACGAGATAAATTTTATTGAATCTATCAAACTTCATTGAATATATCGAACGTATGCGCTATATTGGATTCAATGTGGTGAGAATAATAATGAAATTTTCACGAGTTAGTCAAGTATCGGAATTAACAGGTTTGTATCCTAGTCGTCTTAGGAGAATGCTGGTGGAACACGCTATTATTCAGAAGAACCAATCTTTCATTATCTGAAAGGTGAGTGCTCGAATAATCGCACAGTAAAGGAGTAGGCTTCTGATGATATTGGCGAAGAAAGTTAGACTGATTCCAACGCCTGAACAAGAAAAAGTGCTTAGAAACCATGCTGGTGCTGCAAGATTCGCTTATAACTATTGTAAAAGAATGAGTGATAGATACTATAAGCTATTTGGAAAATCTGTTTCACAGTTAGCTTTACAGAAACGATTTACAAAGATCAAGAAGCGAAAGAAATATGAGTGGTTAAAAGACATCAATGCACAAGTTCCTAAACAGGCTTCAAAAGATTTTGATACGGCGAGAAAAAATTCGTTCAAAAAGTACAAAAATGGTTCTCACACTTCTTATAAATCCAAAAAAGATGTAATCCAAGGATTTTATGCCAATTATGAAAGACTGGCTATAGGAAAGAAGGTAGTTCATATTCAGTCTATCGGAGAAGTGAAAACAAGCCAACAACTACCAAGAAATAAAAAACCATCCAATCCAAGAGTTACATTTGACGGTCGTCACTGGTGGATTAGTGTAGGATTCCAAGAAGATTTTGAATCCCAAGAACTAACCAATGAGTCGATTGGTGTGGATGTTGGTTTAAAAGAGCTGTTTGTAGCTTCTAATGGTATGAAAGAACGAAATATAAACAAAGATGCTAAGGTTAAAAAACTTTTGAGAAGGAAAAAGTCAGCGCAAAGAGATATGTCTAGGAGATTTAAAAAAGGTGTAAAAATTCAGTCTGCCGGATATGAAAAAGCGAAAACGGAGCACCTGCGGTTATCTAGGAAAATTATAAATATCCGAAATAACCATATCCATCAAGCAACAGCTAAATTGGTGAAAACCAAACCAATGAGGATTGTTGTGGAAGACTTACCTATCTCAAACCTGTTAAAAAACAAAAAACTATCGAAAGCATTTTCATTTCAAAAATTAAACTTCTTCTTTCAATGTTTATCATACAAGTGCGAGAAGTATGGCATTGCGTATGTAAAAGCTGATAAATGGTTCGCCTCAAGCAAGATTTGCTCATGTTGCGGAGTTAAATACGACCATTCAGTTCAACCAGAAGGACAGTGGAGTTTAAAGATTCGTGAATGGGACTGTGTTGGGTGCAATAGCCATCACGATAGGGATGTAAATGCGTCGATAAATTTATCAAGATGGGTAAAATAAATGCTTGATAATAGGAGGTAACGATACTGCCTCGTGTGGAGTGTTATACCCCTCGTCCCTTCGGGGTTGCGAGAACACGATGAAGCACTAACTTGTATAAATTTGATTGAATTGTATAGATTTAGTTAAGTTTATCGTATCGGAAGTTATTTGCACGGTAATGAAAGAAAACGGTACAATAGAAAGTAGTAATGCGGTATCGGTGTCATATTCGAATCGTTATCAGTGAAAGTACAAGAAGAAGTATGCTCATTCTAAAGGTTGCGTTCTTACACCTAGTTGCTTATGATAAATGAACAGAAAATAATATTTGTTAGAATTAAAGGAGACGTTTATGCAAAATTTTGAACAAGCTGTTTCATATATTGAAAATGGTGAAGCGGAAAAAGGATTACAATTATTAAAAGAACAATTAAAAACTGCGAATGATGAAGAGAAATATGATATCGCTCGCTATTATCATACACTTGGATTTACGGATGAAGCATTAGCAATTACAGAAGATTTGCGTTTATTGTACCCGGAAGAAAGTGAATTCACTGTATTTTTAGCAGAATTATATATTGATCTAGACAAAGAGGATGAAGCAATTGAAGTGCTTCATGATATTCCAGAAAATGATGATTTATATGTTCAATCGTTATTACTTGTTGCGGATTTATTCCAAATGCAAGGTTTCGATGATGTAGCAGAACAAAAACTACTAAAGGCGAAAGAAATGATGCCTGATGAGCCTGTTATTACGTTTGGATTAGCAGAGTTATATAGTAGTAAAGGGGAAGAACAAAAGGCAATCACTTATTATGAGGCGCTATTAGCGGAACATAAAGTAATGGGTGGTGTTGTCATTGCACTTCGCCTCGCAGAAACGTTAAGTGCGATTGGGAATTGGGAAGAAGCGATTTCTTATTATGAAGCAGGTTTAGAGGAACAAAAAGATATCCACTCATTATTTGGATATGCCTTCACATTATATCAAGGTGAAGAATACCAAAGAGCCATTGGTGCTTGGCAAGAATTAAAAGAATTAGATCCGGAGTATGCATCGCTTTACATGTATTTAGCGAAAAGCTATGAAAAAGAAGGAATGCTTCAAGAAAGCTATGAAACACTTCAAGAAGGAATTAAAGTAGATGAGCTTTCTGTACCATTTTATGTAGAATTAGCGAACATTGCGGCGAAATTAGGAAAAATAGCGGAAGCAGAGGAAGTGCTTCAAAAAGCGCTTGAGTTAGATCCAGGACATTTAGGTGCAATATTGAAATATGCTTATATTTTAAAAGAACAAGAAAAATATGAAGAGCTAATTGCGGTTGTAGAGCGTGCGATTGATAGCGGAGAACCAGATACACAACTACTTTGGGATCTTGCGTTTGCAAAAAAACAATTAGAAATGTATTCGGATGCATTAAAACACTATGAAAGTGCATATACTTCTTTTAAGAATCATCCAGACTTCTTGGAAGAGTACGGTTATTTCTTATTGGAAGAAGGTATGCGAAAAGAGGCGAAAGAAGTATTTACTCAGTTAATACAACTAGACCCGACACAAATTCATATTGAAGAATTGTTATATAATTTAGAGGATTTTTCATAAGTTGGAAGGAAACTGAATGCCGCTTCTTGAATCTAAAAAGAAAAGAGAAAGACAGAGGAGGGACTTAATTGCTATGAATACCCCTGTTTCTGTAAACGAGAAGAAGGATTTTGTAAAATGGTTTTTGAATAATTATCAACTGAAACAGCGTGAATGTGTATGGATTTTGAATTATTTAATGAGTCACGACCAATTGATGCATAAAGTCCACTTCGTAGAGCATGCAAAATATTGTCCGCGTGGCTTAGTGATGTCCGCGAATTGTGTAAAAGATACACCGTTTCACTTTTTTAAACAAAATGTTATGACAACGGATGCTGAAAAATCGTTTCATGATATTCGTTTAAATCGAGATGAGGATATTTATATTCAACTCAATTTTAAATCATCATTTCAAAATGCCAATTATGTAGCTGTATTAGAAGAAAACCCGTATTTACCAAAGCATATTGAAGTAAATGAAAAAGACCGTTTACTTGCAGAAAGATTTTTAGAAGAAAGTGTATTTTCTTTTAGAAGAGAACGTCTTTTGAAACAAATTGATGAAGCGCTAGATAAGCAAGATCAGGAAGCGTTTCATAGGTTAACAGCTGAGTTAAAGATGCTATAGAATTCATTTGGATTCATAAAATTTTACAAATTTCAGACTTTTTAAGAAAAACTACCTTAATATAGGTAGTTTTTCTTTTTTTACCTCTTTTAGTATGGTTTAATATATATAAAGTGAAAGTTCTGTCATTTGTAGATGAGGGGAGGGAAGAAATTTGAAATGGATTGTAAAAGATGTGGAACAGTTTGAGCAAGCAAGAGAGTATGTAGATACAGGTGTTATACCTCTATTATCAATTTCGGCAGCGAAAGAAATGAAAATGGTAGTAGAACAAGGTGAATTTATCGAATTGTTGAGTATGGAGCTGGAAAGAGAATATAAAGGACGAGTGCTTTTACTACCATCATTTACGTATTTAGTAGAAAGCCAAAAAAATGAAAAAGGTCGTTTGCAAGAATGGACAAATCATTTACAAGAGCAAGGTTTTAAGCATATTGCTTATGTTACAAGTGATTTTTCATGGAAAGAAGATATGCAAGAATTACAAGGAGATTTATTTTGGTTCCCTTCATTAGCGTTAGAACAATTTAGTGATCAAGCGAAAAGAGAAGTTATTCATGCGCATATAAAAAATATAATGGTAATGCTAGAAGGAAAATGGGGAAAGTAATAATAAACAGAAAGTTCTTATTATTATGAGTAGTATGATATTGACCTGTGCATGAGCGTATTATATCATGATAGTGTCCTAGTTTTTATTTTTTATATAATTTATCACGAGGGGACAATTTCTGATAGAGGGGGGAAATTTTCGTGAGCGAGAAAGAACATCGTGTGTCAAGAAGACAGTTTTTAAATTACACCCTTACAGGGGTAGGAGGCTTTATGGCAGCGGGTATTTTAATGCCGATGACGCGATTTGCGCTTGATCCGGTGTTAAGAAAAGAAGCGGGAACGGATATGGTTGCTGTTGCACAAGTAAAGGATATTACAACAGAGCCGAAACGTTTCGACTTTAAGGTGAAGCAGGTTGATGGTTGGTACAAGTCCGAAGAGCCAAAATCAGCTTGGGTTCATAAAGATGAAAGCGGAGACATTGTTGCGTTCTCTCCGGTATGTAAACATTTAGGATGTACAGTGAACTGGAATTCGGACAAAGCACATCCGAATCAATTCTTTTGTCCATGCCACGGGGGCCGTTACACAAAAGACGGGATGAACATTAAAGGCACACCGCCCCTTGCTCCACTTGATGTATACGAGTCTAAAGTGAAAGATGGAACGCTGTATTTAGGAAAAGCGAAGCCAAGAGGGGGTGCAAAGTAGATGCTAAATAAAATTTATGATTGGGTAGATGAAAGGTTAGATATTACACCGATATGGCGTGATATTGCTGATCATGAAGTACCTGAACATGTAAACCCGGCACATCACTTTTCTGCATTCGTTTATTGCTTTGGAGGACTGACCTTTTTTGTTACTGTAATTCAAATTTTATCTGGAATGTTTTTGACGATGTATTATGTGCCTGATATTAAAAATGCTTGGGAATCGGTTTATTATTTACAAAATGAAGTTGCATACGGGCAAATTGTTCGTGGTATGCACCACTGGGGTGCTAGTCTCGTCATTGTAATGATGTTTTTACATACACTTAGAGTTTTCTTCCAGGGTGCGTATAAAAAGCCTCGTGAGCTAAACTGGATTGTTGGTGTTCTTATTTTCTTTGTTATGTTAGGTCTTGGTTTTACCGGATATTTATTACCGTGGGATATGAAAGCATTATTTGCTACGAAAGTAGGGATTCAAATTGCAGAGCAAACGCCGCTCATTGGTCCTTATATTAAAACATTACTCGCTGGTCATTCCGAAATTGTTGGCGCTCAAACATTAACTCGCTTCTTTGCTATTCACGTCTTCTTCTTACCAGCAGCACTTCTAGGTTTAATGGCCTTCCACTTCATCATGATTCGCAAACAAGGTATTTCCGGTCCGCTATAAGAGATTGCTAAATAAAAGGGGAAAGAACTAAAGGAGGGAGATTATGCATCGCGGCAAAGGGATGAAGTTTGTAGGAGATTCTCGGGTACCAGTAGCTCGGAAACCAAATATTCCAAAAGACTATTCTGAATACCCAGGAAAAACAGAAGCGTTTTGGCCGAACTTCTTGTTAAAAGAATGGATGGTTGGTGCAGTTTTTTTAATCGGTTATTTATGTTTAACAGTGGCGCATCCGTCACCACTTGAGAGAATGGCGGATCCAACTGATGCCGGATATATACCACTTCCAGATTGGTATTTCTTATTCTTGTATCAGTTATTAAAGTATTCTTATGCTTCTGGTTCATTCACTGTAATTGGAGCGTTTATTATGCCAGGGATTGCGTTTGGCGCATTACTGTTAGCTCCATTTCTTGATCGAGGACCAGAAAGACGCCCGTTAAAGCGTCCTGTAGCAACTGGATTTATGCTTTTAGCAATTGCATCGATTATCTTTTTAACTTGGGAATCTGTAGCGCACCACGACTGGGAAGCTGCAAAAAAACAAGGAGCAATTGTAAAAACAGCACCAGTTGATAAAAATGATGACGGCTATAAATTAATGCAAAAAAATACTTGTTTAACATGTCACGGTGACAATTTACAGGGCGGGGCAGCAGCGCCTGCACTGCAAAACTTAACTTTAAAGCCAGAAGAAATTGCTAAAATTGCGAAAGAAGGAAAAGGTTCAATGCCTAAAGGTGTATTTAAAGGTACAGATGAGGAACTGAAGAAACTTTCGGAATTCGTTGCAAAGTATAATAAAAAATAATAAAAAGCTGACTACAAAAAATTGTAGTCAGCTTTTTATTTTGATGAAAGAAAGTTTACTATATAATAGAGTAGAGTTTGAGGAAAGAATGACTTTGTTTGAAAGGTGTTGGACATACAGCTTGGTTTACTTGTATGCAATGTTAAGACAACGCTCTGTATTATTATTTTTATTAGTTGTTAACATATTAGGTACAATATACGGATTTATATGGTATGGAAATCAATTAAAAGAAACTTCACCTATATTTTGGCCGTTTGTACCTGATAGCCCGATGGCGAGTCTCTTTTTTGTCTTTGTTTTAATTGCTTTTTTAATAAAGAGAAATTGGGGATTAATAGAGGCGCTAGCGATTGTTACTTTAATAAAGTATGGTATATGGGCTGTTGTTGTAAATGCAATTATGATCTATGTAAAAGGTCCTATTGGTGTTATGGGGTATATGTTAATGCTTTCGCATTTTGCGATGGCAGTACAAGGATTGTTATATGCACCGTTTTACCGTATAAAAAAATGGCATTTTGCGGTAGCAGCTATATGGACATTACATAATGATGCAATTGATTATTTATTTTGGCAAATGCCGAGATATGGAATTATGCATTTGTTTGTAGAAAAAATTGGTTATTTTACGTTCTGGCTAAGCATCGCTACACTATGTATTACATATTATTCTTGCTTGCGTGAGAACCGAAAACAGTTTTCTTTATGATAGTTAGAATACGTAGGGGGAGAAAATGAAGAAAAATAAGAGTGGTACAAAAATATGGGATCGATTGATTACGATAGCTGTTTCATACAGCATAGCATTTTCTATATTTGCACTCGCAACAACGGCGGTTGTATACGGAAAATGGCTGTATTATTTTGAAATTGATTTTTTAAACATTCCAGATTTAGCGGATATGACGAAGGATGATATTAAAAGAAATTATGATGTGCTTATCACATATTTATCGCCGTTTTATGACGGGGCATTGCAGTTGCCAACATTAGATATGTCTACAAATGGCCGTATTCATTTTGTAGATGTTAAAAATATTTTAGTAAAGATTCAATATGTGATGTATGCGACAATTATGATTGCTATAATAGGCGGGATTTATTTATTAAAAAAGAAAAATGAAAAGTTTTTACTGCACGGATCAATTTTAACAATTATTTTTCCAATCGCGCTGATGCTACCAATCGCTATTAATTTTGAAAAAAGTTTTGTGTTATTCCATAAGCTTTTATTCAGTAATGATTATTGGATGTTTGATATTGAAACGGATCCGATTATATTAATGCTACCAGAAGAATTCTTTATGCATGCAGCGTGTGCTATTTTATTATTTATTTTATGTGGCAGCATGCTTTGTTATAGCTTGTATAGATATTTCGTAAAAAAGAAAAGGGTTTCAAAGGAAAAATTCTCTGCTTAAAGAGAATTTTTTTGTTTGTAAAACGATAATATATTTTTCGGTTCAGTTCTGTTCTATTCTTGTCCAAATTAACATATTTTGTACTAGTAGTTATAGGGGGGACCGTGATGAAGAGAACATTAATTGGATTGATAGCATTTCTAATTATAATGTTTCCGTTACGTATATATGCTGAAGAGTGGAGTGAACTAACAGGGTTGTTAGACGACTCATTACAATTAGTGAAGCGTAATGAAGATGAAAGAGCAGTACAAGTATTACAACATTTCTCGGAGCAGTTTGTCATAAAGGGAAATGAACAGAAGCAAGAAGTAACACCAGATCAAGTTAGAGTTATTTCTTTAGCTTACGACAGGGCGAAACAATCTCTCGCGGAAACAGATTCAAGTAAACAAGTTAAAATTGATAATGTGTTAGCCCTGCAGCTCGCTGTTGATGCGCAAGTGTCGAAATATCAACCACTTTGGATGGAAAGAGAAACAAAAGTAATGGGTGCCTTTTCTCAAATGGAAAAAGCGATGAAAAAAGAAGATACGGGACAGTTTCAACAAACGTTAAACACATTTTTACATGAATTTAATATTATTTATCCAAGCTTAATGATTGCTTTGCCAGACAACGAAGTGCAGCGTGTAAATGCCCATTTATCTTATTTGGATGAATTTCGTAACGTTATGTTAAAAACGAAAGGTGGGCAAATGCAATTAGGAATCATTAAAGGGGATTTGCAAAAAATATTTCACACAGTAAAAAAAGATGAAATTGCACCCTCGCTCATTTGGTTTATGACAATTACTGGAGGTCTTATTTTATTCACATTAACTTATGTTGGGTGGAGAAAGTATAAAGGAGAGAGAGAAAAAAGAAAAAGTAATGTACACTCTAAAAATAGATAATACAATAAATAAAGATACGGATTGTAAGGTTTATTCATTGACAATGATGGCAGAAGAAAATAGAATGAGAAGTACTATAATTAAAACTTCAATGGAGGTTCATGATGTTTTATTTAATTTACTTCGCGATCATAATGATCATACCGTTGTATGCACAGTCAAGAGTACGTAGTGCTTATAGCAAGTATTCACAAGTTTATTCAACATCAGGTATGACAGGAGCGGAAGTGGCTCGAAAAATTTTAGATGAAAATGGATTATACAACGTAGCTGTAGAAGAAACACCAGGTCATTTATCAGACCATTATGATCCAACTGCCAAAACAGTTCGATTATCAACAGATAACTATTACGGTCATTCAGTTGCTGGTACAGCAGTTGCAGCACACGAAGTAGGACACGCAATTCAAGATGCAAAAGATTATAACTTTATGCGTATTCGTCATTCGTTAGTGCCTGTGGCGAATTTTGGATCGAATATATCATGGGTATTTATTATGATTGGTATATTTGCGACAATGTCAAAACTATTGTTATTAGGAATTATTTTAATGGCAGCAGGTGTTGTGTTCCAACTCGTTACATTACCAGTTGAGTTTGATGCATCAAAGCGTGCAATGCAACAAATTGAAGCGTTAGGTATCGTATCAACAGATGAATATGGCCAAGCTCGTAAAGTATTAAATGCGGCAGCATTAACATATGTAGCAGCTGCAGCTGTAGCGGTATTTGAATTATTACGTCTCGTATTAATGTATACTGGTATGCAGCGTAGCGACGACTAAAGACTATCATTTGATAGTCTTTTTTTGTTTTGTGGATTGAATTATATAATGTATTGTAAATAGAAATAATAGAAGTAATGCGGAAAGGTGGTGAGGGAAATGAAATATCCAAGCCATTTAGTAAAACAAGTGAAAGAACGTAGTGCTCTTTATCAGTTAGAAGGCTTTTTAAGTGGACAAGGTCCTGAAAATCCAAAATTTATGTTGCTAGGAGAAGCGCCTGGTGAAACAGAAATTCATAATGGGATTCCATTTAGCGGGAGAGCGGGAAAACAGTTAATGGAGTTTTTAGAACGGATTCACGTTACCAGGGAAGAAGTATATATTACGAGCACAGTTCGGAGTAGACCTTATAAGTGGCGAGAGAAAAAAGAGCGAAATGGTGAAATCATACAGAAAAAGTATAATAGAACGCCAAATCAAGGAGAAATACTTGCCCATGCACCTTTGTTAGATTATGAATTAGAGAAAATAAACCCGAAGCTTATCGTTACGCTTGGAAATATCGGTCTTCAACGTTTAACAGGAAAAAATGCAAAAATCACAGATGTGCACGGACAATTATTAAAACAGCCTATTCAAAAATTAAAGGACATGCAAAGTGCAGAGTTTACATGGTCAGAGAAAGAGTATCATATTTTCCCGACTTTTCATCCTGCCTCCATTTTTTATAATCGGAGTTTATTGGAACTTATTTATGAGGATTTAGAGAAACTTAAAAAATATGTAATAAAAAACTAGAAAAGCTAGAGAGCTTTTCTAGTTGCATTTATGTATGTAACGGATTTTTATTTTCATCTAATGTAAAACCTTCACCAACTACATCATGTACATCACTTACAGCAACAAAGGCATGAGGATCTACAGAAGTAATAATATTTTTTAATTTCACGATTTCATTTTTAGCAACAACGCAATATAATACGTTCCGTTCCACTTTTGTATACGAGCCAACAGCTTTTAAAAAAGTAGCTCCACGTTCCATCTCAGATAAAATTTTGGCAGCAATTTCATCATTTTTATCTGAGATAATAGTAGCTCCTTTTGCTGCATAGGCACCTTCTTGCATAAAATCAATGACTTTCGCACCGATAAAAACAGCAACTAACGTATACATGCCCTCGCGGTATGATAAATAGGTAAGAATCGAGACGATAATGACGATAGCATCAAACATAAACATCGTTTTCCCCATACTCCAGCCAACGTATTTATGAGCGAGTCTCGCGATAATATCTACACCGCCGGTAGTTCCGCCGTATTTAAATATTATTCCAAGACCGATACCGATAAATGCCCCGGCGAATAGAGCCGCGAGTGTCATATCATTTTGTAAGTTTAAATGTAAGTTGAGAACTTCGTAACGCTGAAAAATCCATAGAAATAAAGATACGCTAAAGGTGCCGATTAGTGTATAGATAAATGTTGTTCTTCCAAGTAACTTCCAACCAATGAAAAATATAGGAATATTTAAAATTAAGTTTGAGTAAGAAGGATCAAACTTAAATAGAAAATACAATAATAGTGTAATGCCGGTAAATCCACCTTCTGCAAGATGATTTTCAATATTGATATTCACAATACCGAAAGAAAAAATAGCGGAACCGATTAAAATAAAAATGATATTTCGAATCTTCAAATTTGATGTCATATAGAAATCCCCCTAATTATGTAGATTGCATTGCTCCGCTGATACGGTAAAACATAATGATAAGTAATTTCTAGTTGTTAGTAAAAATAGTGCAGGCTATAAAAAAACGATTGGTTCGGGCTAATCTTTTGCAAAAACCGCAAAAGAAAGTTTCACTTCATTATAGTCTATCCAAAAAAGGGTCGCAAATAGGTGTTTGGCGGGGAATAATATTTGTCAAATCGCGATGAATTGGCTAACATGAAAGAGGAAGGATTAGAGGTGAATTATATGGAAGCGAAAACGATGAAGGATATGCAGAAAGAAGTAGATGCATATATTGGTCAGTTTAAAGAAGGTTATTTCAGTCCACTTGCAATGATGGCTCGTTTAACGGAAGAAATGGGGGAGCTTGCAAGAGAGGTTAATCATTATTATGGTGAGAAACCGAAGAAAACAACTGAAACAGAACGTAGTATTGAAGAAGAGCTTGGAGATGTATTATTTGTTATGATTTGTATGGCAAATAGTTTAAATATTGATTTAGAAACAGCACATAAAATTGTAATGAATAAATTTAATACTCGCGATAAAGATCGCTGGACACGTATTGATGAGGGAGAGAAAGAATAATGAAAGAAATTAAAGTAATTATCGCTGGACCAAGAGGACGTATGGGACATGAAGCGGTCCTTCTTATGGAAAGAACGAAACATTTTAATTTAGTAGCAGCAGTGGATTATAAGCATGGCGGAGAGAAAATCTCTGATTTACCGGGCATGCCAGCGTTAGATACACCTATTTACGGAGATTTACATACTTGTTTAGATGAAGTAGAAGCTGATGTGTTATTAGATTTAACAACGCCAGAAGTTGGGAAACAACACGTTACACTTGCAGTTGAGCGTGGACTTCGTTCTGTTATTGGTACAACTGGATTTACAGAAGAAGAACTAAAGCAATTAACAGAGAATGCGAAAGAAAAAGAAGTAGGAACTATTATCGCTCCAAACTTTGCAATTGGTGCAGTTCTTATGATGAAATTCTCACAAATGGCAGCGAAGTATTTCCAAGATGTTGAAGTAATTGAATTGCATCATGATCAAAAGTTAGATGCACCATCTGGTACAGCGGTAAAAACAGTAGAATTAATTCGTCAAAACCGTGAATCAAAGCAGCAAGGTCATCCAAATGAAGTAGAGCAATTAGAAGGAGCTCGTGGTGCAAATGTAGACGGCATTCACATTCATAGTGTACGTTTACCAGGACTTATTGCACATCAAGAAGTAATGTTTGGTGGAAATGGACAAATGTTAACGGTTCGTCATGATTCATTCAATCGTGAATCATTTATGTCGGGTGTAAAACTATCAATTGATACAGTAATGAATCTAGATCATCTTGTGTACGGTTTAGAAAATATTATCGACTAAAGGGGAGACAACGGATGAAAATTGCCTTAATCGCACATGACAAAAAGAAAAATGACATGGTTTCGTTTGCATACGCATATAAACCAATTTTTGAACAACATGAATTATTTGCAACAGGAACGACAGGACTTCGTATTATGGAAGCGACCGGTTTAGTTGTAACAAGATTTCAATCGGGTCCTCTTGGTGGCGATCAAGAAATTGGTGCAATGATTGCAAAAAATGATATGGATATGGTGATTTTTTTCCGGGATCCACTAACTGCTCAGCCGCATGAACCAGATGTAAATGCATTGCTTCGTCTATGTGATGTATATGCGATTCCACTTGCAACGAATATGGCAAGTGCTGAAATGTTAATGCACGCATTAGAGCGAGGAGATTTAGATTACCGCAAGTTAAGAAAATGAGGGGAACAATTATGAGTGGATTACATATATTAGCGTTTGGTGCTCATGCCGATGATGTTGAAATCGGCATGGCTGGTACCATTGCTAAATATACGAAACAAGGGTATGAAGTAGGTATTTGTGATTTAACAGAAGCTGATCTTTCTTCTAATGGAACGATAGAGTTGAGAAAAGAAGAAGCAAAGGCGGCAGCTCGTATAATGGGAGTAAAAACGAGACTGAATTTAGCGATGCCAGACCGTGGTTTGTATATGAAAGAAGAGTATATACGTGAAATTGTAAAGGTGATTCGTACATATAGACCAAAACTAGTTTTTGCACCGTATTATGAAGATCGTCATCCAGATCATGCAAATTGTGCAAAACTTGTGGAAGAAGCTATTTTTTCAGCGGGAATTCGTAAATATATGCCAGAGGTTCCACCACATCGTGTAGAGTCTTTTTATCATTATATGATTAATGGTTTTCATAAACCGAATTTTTGTATAGATATAAGTGAGTACCTTTCTATAAAAGTGGAAGCATTAGAAGCATATGAAAGTCAGTTTTCAACAGGGAGCGATGGTGTGAAAACGCCGTTAACAGAAGGTTATGTTGAAACTGTGGTTGCTCGTGAGAAAATGTTTGGAAAAGAAGTAGGAGTTTTATATGCCGAGGGATTTATGAGTAAGAAACCGGTTTTATTACATGCTGATTTAATAGGGGGATGTAAATGAAATTAAAAATAGGTATTACATGTTATCCTTCTGTAGGTGGTTCTGGAGTTGTTGGAACAGAATTAGGAAAGCAATTAGCGGAACGCGGGCATGAAATTCATTTTATTACATCGGGTTTACCATTCCGGTTAAACAAAGTGTATCCAAACATTTATTTTCATGAAGTGACGGTAAGTCAATACTCTGTATTTCAATATCCACCATACGATTTGGCGTTAGCGAGTAAAATGGCAGAGGTTGCACAAAGAGAAAACTTAGACATTTTACATGTGCATTACGCAATACCACATGCAATTTGTGCTTATTTAGCAAAACAAATGATTGGAGAGCGTATTAAAATTGTTACAACCTTACATGGAACAGATATTACTGTGTTAGGTTCCGACCCTTCGTTAAATAATTTAATTCGTTTTGGTATTGAGCAATCTGATGTTGTGACGGCTGTCTCGCATTCATTGATTAGCGAAACACATGAGCTTGTAAAACCAAATAAAAACATTCAAACGGTATATAACTTTATAGACGAGCGTGTATATTTCAAGCGTGATATGTCTCAATTAAAGAAAGAATACGGTATAAGTGAGAGTGAAAAGATACTCATTCACATTTCAAATTTCCGTAAAGTGAAACGTGTGCAAGATGTTGTTCAGGCATTTGCTAAAATTGTTACAGAAGTAGATGCGAAGTTGCTTCTTGTTGGAGATGGACCAGAATTTTGCACGATTTTACAGTTAGTGAAAAATCTACATATTGAAGATCGCGTCTTATTCTTAGGGAAGCAAGATAATGTTGCAGAGCTACTTGCGATGAGTGATTTAATGTTGCTTCTATCAGAGAAGGAGAGTTTTGGTCTTGTTTTATTAGAAGCGATGGCGTGTGGTGTACCTTGTATCGGAACAAGGGTTGGAGGTATTCCAGAAGTCATTCAACATGGTGAAACAGGATATTTATGTGAAGTTGGCAATCCAGCAGGAGTGGCAAATCAAGCCATTCAGCTATTAAAGGATGAAGAACATCACCGTAATATGGGAGAGCGAGCAAGAGCAAGTGTTTACGAGCAGTTTCGCTCTGAAAAAATCGTCTCACAATATGAAACGATTTACTATGATGTACTAAGGGATGACAAAAATGAAAAGATTTAAAAAAGCTAGTTCTATTATTGAGACTTTAAAGCAACAAGGACATGAGGCCTACTTTGTCGGTGGAAGCGTACGAGATCTTATTATCGATAGGCCGATTGGAGATATTGATATTGCGACATCTGCTTTACCAGAAGAAGTGATGGCTATATTTCCAAGACATGTTCCTGTTGGTCTTGAGCATGGAACTGTAATTGTGGTAGAAAATGGTGAACCTTATGAGGTAACCACTTTTCGAACAGAGAGTGAATATGAAGATTTTCGAAGACCTAGTAGTGTTCAATTTGTTCGTTCATTAGAAGAGGATTTAAAACGTCGTGATTTCACAATGAATGCAATTGCGATGACAGAAGAAGGCGAAATGGTTGATTTATTTGCTGGACAGAAAGCGATTCAAAAGAGAGAAATTGTGACAGTTGGCAATGCTGTGGATCGTTTTCAAGAAGATGCCCTGCGAATGATGCGTGGTATTCGTTTCGTAAGTACGTTAGGTTTTTCTTTAGAAATGAAAACGAAACAAGCAATTGAAACATATGGACATTTACTGGAACATATTGCAATTGAGCGAATTACAGTGGAATTTGAGAAACTGTTAACTGGTACGTATTGCGTGAAGGGCTTGCAAGAATTAGTAGAAACGAAACTATTTTCTCATCTGCCATATTTACAAATGTCAGAAGAGAGATTATTAAAAGCTACGCAGTATAACTGGGATTCTTTTGAAACGGATATTGAGGCATGGGCATTCTTCTTATATTGTATCGGAGAAGAGCATCCATCTGTCTTTTTACGTCAATGGAAGTTTTCGAATAAAAAAATAAAAGATATCGTCGCAGTTTTATTAACAATTCGTACGAGAAAGGAGAAGGATTGGGATACAGTCCTTCTTTATAAAACGGGACTACATATCGCTGAAATGGCAGAAAGAGTATATGAAGCGATGATTGAAAACTATGATCATACATCTGTTAAACGAGTACAAACGTTGTTTGAAGCATTGCCAATCAAGAGTCGCCAAGAAATGAATGTGACTGGGAATGATTTATTAAACTGGGCAAATAAAAAGCCCGGTCCATGGGTTGCTGAAATGATTCAAAAAATTGAGGAAGCAATTGTACAAGGAAACGTAGTTAATGAGAAAGAGTGTATAAGGGAGTGGCTGCAAGAATGCAATCTACTATAAGAAAGCAGTTATTGCAAGTTTTTTCAGAAGCGGATGGCGCGTTTGTATCTGGCCAAACGATTAGTGATAAACTTGGTTGTTCAAGAACCGCTGTGTGGAAACATATGGAGGACCTTCGGAATGAGGGATATGAACTTGAAGCTGTGCGTCGATTAGGTTATCGCATTGCGGGTAAGCCAGACAAAGTAACTGCTAATGAAATTCAGTTAGGGTTACAAACGAAACATATTGGTAGAACGGTATATTTTGAAGAATCTGTTGAATCTACGCAGCACATTGCAGCAAAGCTTGCTTATGAAGGTGCAGAAGAAGGAACCATTGTTGTGGCAGAAGAACAAACATCGGGCAGAGGTCGTTTAAGTAGGAAATGGTATTCACCAAAAGGAACAGGAATTTGGATGAGTATTATTTTACGTCCATCAATCCCGGTTCATCATGCACCACAACTGACTTTGTTAGCGGCTGTTAGCGTTGCACAGGCAATTGAAAAGTGCACGGGTGTAAACGTAGGAATAAAATGGCCAAATGATATTTTAATTCAAGGTAAAAAGGCTGTAGGTATATTAACAGAAATGCAGGCGGATCCTGATAAAATTAATGCTGTCATTATGGGTATTGGTATTAATGCGAATCAAAGGCAAGAACATTTTGATGAGGAAATTCAGCATATTGCTACTTCTTTAGCGATTGAGTCCGGTAAGCCAATTGTTCGTGCAGAGCTTATGCAACAAATCTTTTTACAACTGGAAAAATTATATGAAGAGTATTTACAAAATGGTTTCTCTGTTATTAAAATTCTTTGGGAAAGTTACGCTGTTAGCATCGGGAAAGAAATTACCGCTCGAACGATGAGAGAGACAATTATAGGGGTAGCAAAAGGAATTACAGAGGATGGTGTATTACTTCTGGAGGATCATGAAGGGAAAGTACATCACATTCATTCTGCGGATATCGAAATTAAGTAAAAGAAGTTCCTTTTTGGAACTTCTTTTTATTTGACGATTACTTTGCCTTCCATTCCTTTAAGAAGATGGTACCGGCATATTAATTCATATGTACCAGTATTTTTAGGTTTCACGGTAATATTTCTTTCTTTTCCTGACTCGACTACGACGTCAATGCCAAGTTTTTTCACTGTAAAGGTGTGTTCATTCTTACCTTTGTTTTTTAATAACAATGTTGTTGACTCTTCAATTGGAATCGTGATGACGTTTGGCTGAAAGTAATCATCGTTTAATTCAACTTCAATTACTTTCGTTGAATCGATAGGTTGTGTTACGACGTTAACTGAGGCAAATGCATGGAAGGAGCTAAAAGTTATCATCCCTGCAATCGTCACAGGCAGAACGGTGAATCGAAATAACCATTTGTTCATAGACATTCGCAATTCTCCTTTTGTTAAGTATGTTCTTCCATTAACCTGCATCATTAGTTTAAGAGTTATACGGGGCTTAAACAAAGGTTTGCCTTTCTATGATTGAGTTATTTATAAAAAATTTCACATACCGTAATGAGAATAAAAAATTATTTTTTCGAAAAAATGTAGTAATTCCTTTTTGGAGTTTGCTATAATTAGTTCGAATGTGGGCAGTATCAGAGCGAACTGCACCATGATTCGAAGCAATCCGAAAAAATAATAACTTGGATTCTGCCTTGATCCAATAATGGACTGGGACAGAGGGATGAATAATGCCGACTAACACACAACCCTTCTGCCCTTTTATGGCCAGAGGGGTTTTTTATATGATTTCGGCCATCTCCTCTCTCCTGCATAAAGGAGGAGTAGTTTTTGAAAACAAAAACAGATTTTTTGAAGATGAAAGAGCAAGGTGAGCCGATTACGATGCTAACGGCGTATGATTATCCATCTGCTAAATTAGCAGAAGAAGCTGAAGTTGATATGATTCTAGTTGGAGATTCCCTTGGGATGGTGGTGCTCGGATACGATTCAACAGTACCTGTAACAGTAGAGGATATGATTCATCATACGAAAGCTGTACGCCGAGGAGCGAAAGAGACGTTTATTGTAACTGATATGCCATTTATGTCGTATCATGTGTCGCCTCAAGATACGATGGAGAATGCACGCCGCATCGTTCAAGAGAGTGGTGCTCATGCACTGAAGGTAGAAGGTGCAGGGGAAGTAGTATCAACGATTCATTACTTGACGAACGCGGGAATTCCTGTCGTGGCGCACTTAGGCTTAACTCCTCAATCTGTAGGAGTACTAGGTGGGTATAAAGTACAAGGAAAAGATGCTGAAAGTGCAAAAAAATTAATAGAAGATGCGAAGAGATGTGAGGAAGCTGGTGCGATAGCGCTTGTGTTAGAATGTGTGCCAATGCAGTTAGCGGAATTAATTTCGAAGCAACTAACAATTCCAACGATTGGAATTGGAGCAGGGAAAAAAGTAGATGGGCAAGTACTAGTTTATCATGATCTTATCTCATACGGAGTAAATCGTGTTCCGAAATTTGTGAAGCAATATACGTCTGTTCAAGAGGAGATTGTGCGAGGGATTTCACAATACGTTACGGAAGTAAAGACAGGGCAATTTCCAGAAGAAAAACATTCATTCACAATGAAAGAGGAAGAATGCTTAGCCTTATACGGAGGAAAACAATAATGAAAATCGTAACTACAGTGCAAGAGATGCAGCAAATTACAAACGAACTTCGTACAAGTGGAAAAAGTATTGGTTTTGTTCCAACGATGGGTTATTTACATGAAGGTCATGCGACTTTATTACGTAAAGCAAGAGCAGAAAATGAAATTGTAGTTTTAAGCGTGTTTGTCAATCCGCTACAGTTTGGACCGAATGAAGATTTAGATCGATACCCTCGTGATATTGATAGAGATGAAAATGTAGCAAAAGAAAACGGTGTAGATTATTTATTTTATCCGAGCGTAGAAGAAATGTATCCAGCAGAACAAACGACAACAGTAGCAGTTGTGAAGCGTACCGATGTATTATGTGGCAAACAAAGACCTGGTCACTTTGCTGGAGTTGCGACTGTACTAATGAAACTGTTTAATATTACATTGCCAACGCGTGCTTATTTCGGTATGAAAGATGCACAGCAAGTTGCTGTCATT
This sequence comes from Bacillus sp. 3G2, assembly GCF_044324725.1. Lineage (NCBI taxonomy): Bacteria > Bacillati > Bacillota > Bacilli > Caryophanales > Bacillaceae > Bacillus > Bacillus sp. 3G2. Next base: position 1,530,109 of record NZ_CP172246.1, read on the forward strand.
GAAGGATTTGTTGCTGATTTTAATATTCCGGTTACGATCGTACCAGTGGATATTGTAAGGGAAGAAGATGGATTAGCGAAAAGTTCTCGGAACGTGTATTTATCACAAGAAGAGCGTGAAGAGGCTCCTCAATTATACCGCAGTCTATGTATAGCGAAAGAAAAAATTGAAGCAGGCGAACGGAATGCAGAAATCATTACAACTCTTGTGAAAGAGTATATTGAGACGTATACGAAAGGCACTGTAGATTATGCTGATTTATATGCTTATCCTTCACTACAAGTAATGGATAAAATTGAAGAACGAATCATTTTAGCAATTGCAGTTAAATTTGAGAATGTACGATTAATTGACAATATAACAGTAACGGTTAAATAAGGGGGAGCAACTATGTTTCGCACAATGATGAGAGCGAAGTTACATCGCGCAACAGTAACAGAAGCAAATTTAAACTATGTAGGTAGTATTACAATTGATGAAGATTTAATGGATGCAGTAAATATTGTAGAAAATGAAAAAGTACAAATCGTAAATAATAATAATGGTGCTCGATTAGAGACATATGTTATTAAGGGCGAACGTGGTAGCGGTGTTGTTTGTTTAAATGGTGCAGCTGCAAGGCTTGTACAGCCAGGGGATAAAGTTATTATCATTTGCTACGGTTTAGTGACAGAAGAAAATATTCATAAACAAGCGCCGAAAATTGCAGTATTAGACGATGAGAATCAAATTATTGAAATGTTAGGTGCTGAAAAAGCGGGTACGATATTATAAGTAAGAAGGCTATCTCTATTACAGAGATAGCTTTTTTGTGCATCTTTTCATTAAGATGAGATAAAACGTGGTATAGTAACATTATATAATTTTGTGTTTGATAGGTAAGAAATTGAGGTGTTACATATATGAGTAAGCGTTATGTCGTTGTGGATTTAGAGACGACAGGGAACTCCTGGAAGGATGGGAAGGATAAAATTACCCAAATTGCAGCTGTTGTAGTGGAAGATGGAGAGATATTAGAGATTTTCTCATCTTTTATTAATCCGAAGAGAGAGATTCCGCCATTTATTACAGAACTAACAGGGATTGATGAGAGTATGGTTAAGCAAGCCCCGTTATTTCAAGATGTAGCCCCGATGGTTGTTGAGCTATTACAAGGTGCAGCTTTCGTTGCACATAACGTTCACTTTGATTGGAATTTTTTAACGGAAGAATTAAGGCAGGCTGGATATACAGAAGTACATTGTCCGAAAGTTGATACAGTTGAGTTGGCGCAAATTCTTTTGCCGATGGCTGATAGTTATAAATTACGTGATTTAGCTAAACAACATGAACTAGAGCACGATCAACCGCATCGTGCGGATAGTGATGCTCTTGCAACAGCGGAATTATTTTTACAATTTTTAAATGAAATTGAAAAGTTACCACTTGTCACCTTGCAATCGCTCTATGAATTGAGTGATGTTTTTCAAAGTGATATAGCGGATGTACTTTCTGAAAATATTTTAAATAAAATGATGCATGGTAAAAAAGTAGCAGAGGGATATGAAGTGTATCGAAATATTGCGCTTCGAAAGCGTAATTATTCTTTAAATCTCAGTGAAACATGTTCATCTAAATTTGATGCTTTCTTGCATAAGACAATCGATAAACTTGAATTGAATATGCCAAAGTTTGAAAAAAGAGAAAGCCAACAGATTATGATGAAGGAAATATATACAGCACTAAGAGATTCTAGATTTTCACTAATTGAGGCAGGAACAGGAACAGGAAAGACTCTTGCATATTTACTTCCAAGTATTTATTTTGCAACGAAAAAAGAAGAACCTGTCATCATTAGTACCCACACAGTACAATTGCAACAACAAATATTAGAAAAAGAAATTCCATTATTACAGAAAATAATGCCATTTTCATTTGAAGTAGCTCTTTTGAAAGGAAGAAAGCATTATCTTTGTCTACATAAATTTGAATATGCTTTGCAAGAGGAAGAGAAAAATTATGATATGGCGCTCACAAAGGCAAAAATTTTAGTGTGGTTATTGCAAACAGAAACTGGTGATCGGGATGAGTTAAATATTCCTGAGGGCGGAAAGTTACTTTGGAACCGTATTTGTAGTGATGTACATAGTCCAGGCGGAATGCAAAGCAACTGGTATAGTCGTTGTTTTTATCAAAGAGCAAAGAATAAAGCATTATTTGCAGATATTGTTATTACAAATCATGCGTTATTATTTCAAGATTTTTCAAGTGAAGAACCACTTTTTGCTTCATGTGAACATATTATCTTTGATGAAGCTCATCATATTGAGGAAGCGGCGAGTAGAACATTAGGTGAACAGTTCTCCTGTATGTATTTCCAGCTAGTTTTATCTCGACTTGGTACGCTAGAAACAGATGATGTACTTTCTAAAGTATATAAAATGATGAAAAAATCAGAGCAAGCCTCTCGTTCAACTTTCCGTATGGTGAGTCATAGTTTGAAGGAATTGAAATTTGATGCGGATGAGCTATTCCAAATGTTACGTGCTTTTATCTTTAAGCAAACAAAGCAGGAACAAGGGATAAGCAATATGCCACTCATTTATCGATATAACACGGAAGTAGAGAAAGGTAAGTTATGGGATAGCATTACCGAGTTAACAAATCGTTTTGTATACGATGTAAGAAAATTGTTGACTACACTTGAGAAGCAAGTTGACATATTGCAAAGTAAATTAGAATGGGAGATGCATGTTGTTACAGGTGAATTTATGCATTTAATTGAGTTGTTGAGAAAGATGGAACAATCTTTACAATTGCTCATTTTAGAAAAAAATTCATACGTGACATGGATGGAGACTGAAACGAAGGGAACAATTCATTCAACGGTTTTATATGCACAGCCTGTTCATATTGGTGAAAGATTTGCGGATGAATTTTTAACACAAAAAAAGAGTGTTATTTTTACATCAGCAACGTTAACGGTAAATGCTTCATTTGATTATATAAAAGAGGAGCTAGGTTTACATGATTTTGCTCCAAATACATTACAGGTCCCGTCACCATTCCGTTTTGAAGAACAAATGAAATTAATGGTTTCAACAGATGTGCCGTTTATTAAGCAAGCAAGTAATGAAGAATATATTGAATCTGTGTCGGCACATATTGCAAAAATAGCGAAAGCTACAAAAGGTAGAATGCTCGTTTTATTCACTTCGTATGAAATGTTGAAAGAAGCGTATACGAATTTGAAAAATGATGAGGAATTAGAAGGTTATTTATTATTAACGCAAAGTGTGAATAATAAGAGCCGAAGTCGTCTCATTCGTAAATTTCAAGAGTTCGACAAATCGATTTTGTTAGGAACAAGTAGTTTTTGGGAAGGGATAGATATACCTGGAGATGCCCTTAGTTGTCTTGTTATTGTCCGGCTTCCTTTTACGCCTCCTCATCAACCGATGATGGAAGCAAAAGGAGAGTGGTTAAAAAATCAAGGAGAAGACGTATTCGCTAAGTTAGCGCTCCCGCAAGCAATCTTGCGTTTCAAACAAGGCTTTGGTCGTCTGATTAGAACAAGTACAGATACCGGAACGGTATTTGTATTAGATCGTCGTTTGACAAGCGCTTCTTATGGAAAACGTTTTTTACAATCAATCCCAACTGTCCCGCTTTATGAAGGTCCTTTAGAAGCATTGTTAGAACAATTAAAGGAACGGTCAACTGAATAAAATTGGAAGAAAAATACGCCTGAAGTACATTTAAACTTCAGGCGTAAAAAATGTGGGTAGGAGGAATTTTATTTTTCTTACTTCTTGTATACAAAATGTATTGGTTTTCGACTTGAAACCTTTTTTTGCAGTACATGTCCTGCTATAATAGATGGGTGATGAAGCAGGGGTTGTAAAGAATGTACTCTTATTGTAACCGCATTGCGTTCTTCTATAATTAGAAATTTTTGTGTAACGGAGGAGTTTTTTCATGGATAAGAAAATCGAAGTCCTATCAACGACGCGTCTTAAATATTCGTCTGACTTGTATAAAGTCGTTGATAGTTTGAATCGTACGTTAAAAGAGCAGGACCTCATGTTCGGATTAGCATTAGACGAAAAAGACAAAGAAACAGCTGTATTTACGATTTACAGAACGTAGTGATACAATGAAAAAGTGGATCTTTGCAATCGTTATCGTAATCGTTGCTAGCGGAATATATGGGGCGTATGTTTATAATAAAGCAATGGAAAAGAAAATCCCTAAAGAGGCAAAATCTGTAGAAATTGCAAAAGAAAAGGCAAAGCTTACAAAAGTAAAATCTGTTGATTATTATAACGGAAATTCTTCATATACAGTCGTACAAGGTGTAGACGAAAAAGGAGAACAAATTATTGTTTGGGTGCCGAATAAAAAAGGGAATGTCCTTGTGAAGAAAAAGAGTGAAGGTATTCCTGAAAAAGAAGCTTTGCAAAAGTTGGCTGAACAAGCTACAGGAAAAGGCGATGAGCCGAAGCCAAAGCCAAAAGAAATTATAAAAGTAAAATTAGGTGCTCAAAACGATATTCCGTTGTGGGAAATTACATATATTGATCAGGAAGATCGTTATACGTATTATTATTTAGAGTTTCAAAATGGGGATTATGCTGGTCACTACAGCATTGAAAAATAGATGTAGGGGGAACTACAAATGAAATTAGCAAAGCGAGTAGCTGCTTTAACACCATCTGCAACTTTAGAAATTACAGCAAAGGCACAAGCATTAAAAGCAGAAGGTCATGATGTAATTGGATTAGGGGCAGGAGAACCTGACTTTAATACGCCAGAACATATTATGGATGCTGCACATAAAGCAATGTTAGAAGGACATACGAAGTATACACCAACAGGTGGATTACAAGCGTTAAAACAAGAAATTGTGAAAAAGTTTACACGTGATCAAGGAATTGCGTATGATCCATCTGAAATTATTGTATGTAACGGTGCAAAGCATGCATTATATACATTATTCCAAGTATTACTTGATGAAGGAGATGAAGTTATCATCCCAACTCCTTATTGGGTAAGTTACCCTGAGCAAGTAAAGCTTGCTGGTGGTAAGTCAGTTTATGTAGAAGGTCTGGAAGACAATGAATACAAAATTACAGCGAAGCAGCTGCGTGAGGCAATTACAGAGAAAACGAAAGCAGTTATTATTAATTCACCGAGCAATCCAACAGGAATGATTTACAGCAAAGAGGAATTACAACAGCTTGGAGAAGTATGTTTAGAGCATGATATTTTAATCGTTTCAGATGAGATTTATGAAAAATTAATTTATGGTGGAGCAGAATATACTTCGGTTGCCCAGCTTTCTAATGCATTAAAAGAACAAACACTTATTATTAATGGTGTATCTAAATCTCATTCTATGACAGGATGGCGTATTGGATATGCAGCAGGAAATAAGCAGCTTATTAAAGCGATGACGAACTTAGCGAGTCATAGTACGTCAAACCCTACTTCAATCGCTCAATACGGCGCAATCGCGGCATATGCAGGCTCACAACAACCTGTAGAAACAATGCGTCAAGCATTTGAAGAGAGATTAAACATTATTTATGATAAATTAATTCAAATCCCTGGCTTTACTTGCATTAAACCACAAGGTGCATTTTACTTATTCCCTAATGTAAAAGAAGCTGTAGCTTTATCAGGATATGAAAATGTTGATGATTGGGCAAAAGCTCTATTAGAAGAGGAAAAAGTGGCTCTTGTACCAGGTACAGGATTTGGTGCTCCAAATAACGTTCGTTTATCATATGCGACATCTCTTGAACAAGTAGAGGAAGCATTAGAACGCATTCATACGTTTATGAAAAGTAAAGTGCAAGCTTAATTGTATATTTTATTAACGCAATACAAAAAACCTTCCTACATAATAGGGAGGTTTTTTTGACGAATTGTGGCAAAAAGAAATAGCGAAAGGTGTGTTATACTAGAGAGCGAGGTGTTTGGTGATGAAAAAGAAAATGATGTTACAGTGGTTTGAGCAGGGAAGCATTGCAATTCCAAAATTACTTATGATGCATTATAAAAAATTAGGGTTAAATGAAATGGAATTTATGGTTGTACTTCATGTACACACATTTTTAGAATCGGGCAATTCGTTTCCGACTCCGTCAGAGATTTCAGAACGGATGACGATTACTGAAATGAAATGTATGGAAGTCATTCAGGCATTGATTCAAAAAGGTTTTTTATCACTAGAAGGTGGACAAAAATCAGAAGCGATGATGTGTGAAAGTTATTCTTTACAACCGCTATGGGAAAAAATATTGCATTTCTTAATGAATGAATCAGTAGAGGAAGAACAAAAAGAAATAAAACAACTGCAAGTAAATTTATATACAGTATTTGAAAAAGAATTTGGAAGACCACTTTCTCCGTTTGAATGTGAAACGTTGGGGATGTGGGAGGATCAAGATCAACATCATCCGAATTTAATTCAAGCGGCCCTCAGGGAAGCTGTAATGAGTGGTAAGCTTAATTTCCGATATATTGATCGTATTTTATTTGAGTGGAAAAAGAATGGTATTAAAACAGTAGATCAAGCCCAAAACCAAGGACGAAAATTTAGAGCAAATCAGCAACGAACGCAGCAAACGACAAAACAAGAGACGAAATTTACTGGGAAAGTGCCTTTTTATAATTGGTTGGAGCAGTAATGTAGGAGGAAGTATATGTTAAATAAAACGCAAATTCGCTATTGTTTAGATACAATGGCGGATATGTATCCAGAAGCACATTGTGAATTAATTCATGATAATCCGTTTGAATTAGTAATTGCGGTGGCATTATCTGCACAATGTACAGATGCACTTGTAAATAAAGTGACGAAAAATTTATTTCAAAAATATAAAACACCAGAAGATTATTTAAGTGTTTCCCTAGAAGAGTTACAACAAGATATACGTTCTATTGGGTTGTATAGAAATAAAGCAAAAAACATTCAAAAATTGTGCCGAATGTTGCTGGATGATTATGATGGAAAAGTTCCAGAAGATCGTGACGAGCTGACGAAGTTACCAGGAGTAGGGAGAAAAACAGCAAATGTAGTTGTTTCGGTAGCGTATGGTATTCCGGCAATTGCTGTTGATACGCATGTAGAGAGAGTGAGTAAACGATTAGCGATTTGTAGATGGAAAGATTCGGTGTTAGAAGTAGAAAAGACATTAATGAAGAAAATTCCGATGGATGAATGGAGCGTTACACATCACCGTATGATTTTCTTTGGACGTTATCACTGTAAAGCACAGCGACCACAATGTGAAGAGTGCCGCTTACTAGAAGTATGTCGTGAAGGAAAGAAGCGAATGAAGGGGAAATAAAGGATGGAGCGAGTGATAGAAATACCGAAAGAATTTCGATGCTTACCATTTTTTAAAGAAAGTATGGATTCGATTGCGTATCATACAGAACAATCTTTTGAAGAAATCATACAAAATACTTACTTTATATATGATATGGAAAGGCAAGATGAGCCGTGGAAAGAAATTGAAAATAGTATTCCTGTACTGTTGAACGTATGGAAAAGTAAGCATGAAGACATTGCTACACTATTTCGAAACAGAAATAAGCAAGAAGCTGAAGGTCCAATGATTCTTTTTGCCGCACATTTGTTATCGACTGTATATTGGTTAAATGAGCAACCTGTTCATAGTTTGAACGAAATGGAAGCTTATACGAGTAAATTGGAAGTACAACCAGTTAATTTTATGGAGCGATATTCGTTCATTATAAGGAAACCGAATAATTATCATTCCTATATTCAGTTAGCGCAGTTGTATATTGAAATTGAAAAGCTATACGTAAAGAATATGATAACAAAAAAGAAGTCCTTTTCTCGTTAAGAGAAAGGACTTCTTTTTTTGTATTAAGACTCTGTTGTAACAACATTTCCGTCTGCGTGGGGTGTATCTCCTCCGGTGTTTTGTTGTTGTTCTTGTTGTTTGTGTTGTTCTTCTTCAGCTTTTTTTCTAGCAGCCTCTTCTTCAGCTTTCTTTCTAGCAGCTTCTTCTTCAGCTTTCTTTTTAGCAGCTTCTTCTTCAGCAGCCTTTTTCTGAGCTTCTTCTTGTTGTTTACGTTGTTGTTCTTGTTGCTCTTGTTGTTTACGCTGCTCTTCAGCAGCTTTTTTCTGAGCTTCTTCTTGTTTTAGTTTATCTTCATTAGCTTTTTTCTGTGCGTCCTCAGCAGCTTTTTTCTGAGCTTCTTCGTCAGCCTTCTTCTTAGCGTCGTCTTCAGCTTTTTTCGGGTCTGGAGTTCCGCCAGGTGCAGTGAAGGATGCACCAACTGCAGGGCTTGTTCCATTACCTTTTTTCGCTACTACAGAGAAGCTGTAAGTAACGCCTGGTTTAATACCACCAAGAGTAGCTGTTGTACCACTTATTGATAGGCTACCACTTGAACCGTCAGTCGCTTTATAGCTTGCTGCATACGCATCAACTTCTGCTGGTCCAGACCAGTTTAGTGTAACTGTGCTAGCACCATCGAAAGCGACATTAAGACCACTAGGTGCATCTACTTTAATTTGTTTAACCGCATCTTTCTTAGCACCTTTTACGTACAATTCACCATATAATTCTTGTACAGAAGAAGGGCGTTCGAAACGAGATTTATCTGTAGCGAATTTGCTCATCATTACTTGGAACATTTGTTGTGCAATTCTAGTATAACGATCACTAATGTAGTTTTCTGGGCCATTTTTTTCGTAACCAGTCCATACTGCCATTGTATATTGCGGTGTATATCCAGCGAACCAGCTATCTCTGTTTGCATCAGCTGGAATACCATATTCTTTTATAACGTCTGCATCAAAGTTTTGTGTTCCTGTTTTACCGGCAACATCAACACCTGAAACGTATGCTGTTGGACCAGTACCGCCAGAACCAGGTTTTACTACGTCACGAAGAACGTCAGTGACCATGTAAGCTGTATAGTCTTGCATCGCACGTTGTTCTTTCGGTTTAAAACTTTTCTTTTTCCCATCTGGGAAGATAACTTCTTTTACGAAGTGCGGTTTATTGTAGTTCCCACCGTTACCAAAGGCTGCATATGCCCCCGCTACTTGTAATGGTGAACTATCGTTACTACCAATTGCTGTTGATTCATATGTTTTGCCGTCTTTAAATGTCATACCCAAACCTTCAGCAAACGCTTGTGACTTAGGAAGGCCAACCGCTTGGGCTGTCTTTAAAGCCGGAATGTTTAATGATTTTTTCAAAGCTTCACGTAGTGAAACGTCACCTTTATAACTATTTGTTGCATTTCGTATTTTTTTCCCATTGGAATACGTGTACTCTGAGTCATTTAATTGATGGTATGTAGACCATTGTAAATTCTCAATTGCTGGACCATAGTCGAAAATTGGTTTCATTGTTGAACCGACTTGGCGTTTTAAATCAGTGGCCATATTATGACCTTTGAAAGTAGACTTACTTTCTTTACGCCCAGCTCCAATTGCTCGAACTTCTCCAGATTGTGTATCCATAAATACGAATGAACCTTGGAATTGATCGTTCGGATACTTAATAAGATTACCATCCATAATTTTTTCAGCATAATCTTGAGCATCTTGATCAAGTGTTGTATGGATTGTTAAACCATCTGAACCGATATTTACATCCGGATATTCTTTTTCAACTTCTTTTACAACAGCATCTAAAAATGCTTGATACTTCATCTCTGTTACTTCTGAAGATGGTTGAAGACCCTCAGTTACAGAGATTTTCATTGCGTTATCCATTTCATCTTTTGTTATATAACCATGTCGATTCATTAATGATAATACGACGTTACGACGTTGTGTAGCTCGTTCAACGTTATCTGGTTTTGTTGGATCATAAATATTAGGACCTTGGGGTAAACCTGCAAGCATTGCAGCTTCATGTAACTGTAAGTCTTTTAAATCTTTGTCATAATATTTTTTGGCTGCTGTTGCAATACCATACGAGCGGTTACCTAAGTTAATCTTATTTAAGTACATTTCTAAAATCTCATGCTTAGAGTATTGTTGCTCTAATTTGTAAGATAGGTACCATTCTTGTACTTTTCTCTTTGCAGTTTTGTCCATCGTTAGAAAATAGTTTTTGACTACTTGTTGTGTAATCGTACTACCACCTTGAGATCCGAATCCTCCAGTGACATTTTCCATAACTGCTTTTGTAGTTCGTTTAAAATCAATTCCATTATGATCATAGAAACGTGAATCCTCAGTTGCAAGGAATGCACTTTCAACTACCTTTGGAATTTGATCATACGTAACGTGGGTTCGTTTTTCAGCACCGTATTCATAGAAAAAATTCCCATTCTTATCAAGAAACTTTGTTGATAAAGGATTGACAAGTTTTGATTTGTCTAATTTTGGAGCGTCCTTCACCATAACAAAGAAAGCGGAAACGCTAGCTATAAGACCAACGATACCAAGAAGTAGACAACCTATAAGGAATTTTTTAAAAAAGGAGCCTTTTTTCTTTGGTTTTTTCTCTTTATTTGTTTCTTGCTTTTGATTTTTTACATGATTTCGTTCTGTACGAGAACGATAATTATCTGACATTATACTTTCTCCTACCTTTCATTCTCTCCCCCAAAAGTCGAAAAAAGAGCCTTAGTGATGACTCTATCACGAAAAATAAACCGTGTCTAGTACACGGATATAATCAATCCGAGGGTGATAACCGCATGATAATAAAGATCCATGCTCTTCTATTTCTTCTTTCGTAATCGATTTTCGTCCACCAGTATTTTGACGATTCCAAAATGCAATAATATGTTTTGCATCTAATAAATAAAGTTCATCAAAAAGTGTAAATTTAATAATAACAAATGCAATCCCATTATGAGCGATTACTTGCTTCATATGTTCAATTTGATGAAGGTGGAAGTTTTGAAGTGGAAAGCTGGTTTTATTTTTTGTTTCTTTCGCTTCAAAATCGATGTATTTCCCTTTATATACACCGTTGTAATCTGTTGTAGAAGGTTGTTTAAAATACGCTTCTTTTACCACTGCAGCACTTCGAGCGGGGTAATCTACTTTTACAATTTGAAGAGGTGTAGGTTTTTTATGTACACATGCAATATTATGGGTTAAGTAATATTCATTTGTTTCATTTAATTCCTCTTCAAGGGACATACCTCTATTACTATAAGTATGTTTTTTAATTGGTGTTTTATGAGGTTGTGAAGCTTGATTGTACCGTTTTCCATTTGGGTAACGAATGGTCATAGTGTGTCCACTCCCAACTTGTTAAGAATTACTTACAAAGGTGATTATAACAAAAAATGAAAAAAGATGTGACCTTTTTGAAGAAAGGTATGATGACTAGCTCATGTTTACATGGAATGATTATGAAAAAATTGAACAATATCGTAAAAATATGGTTTGTTCAGAAGAAGAGAAAGCAATCGTTTACAACATTAAGAGGGAAATAGAAATAGCTAATATGGACAACATTTCTCGAACACAGTCCTATCAAGAATATTATGTAAGAAATGATGAAATTAGGTGGGCTTTTTTAGCAAGTATGGTCTCAAGAAATGCGGGATGGAATATGACTGATTTAAAAGGGAGGTATTATGCTACTGTTTTACCTCAAACAGTAAAAAAACATTTGTTTCTGACTTATGAAGAAGCGAATTGGATTATTTTTTTAGATGCATTCCCTCAGCTATTGTTATACGAAGAAAGTAAGAGGAGACAAGTACCGCTATTCCACTTGTTACAATATTTCAACGTATCAATTTTTATGGAAAAAGAATGGATTTATTTTTGGGAGAAAAAAGATAGAAGTAGGCTCATGACAGCGCTTATTATAAATGAGCAAAATAAAATTCAAAAACCAGTTATTGAGAATACCTATTTTAAAAAACATGTATTTCATACTGCATTTTTTAAATTGCAAGAAATGCTTCATATGAGTGCTGTTATTTTTCCAACCGTTGAAGGGGGGATGTATGGGTTTTCAGTATATCAATTTGAAACGTTACAAAAGCGTATAGAACTAGGGAAGAAATTAGCGGATTTACTGTTTCATCCGAATTATAAAAGTTTATTCCATAGGTTTGCATTGCAAACTATACACACAGGATCAAGAGCAGACTATGAATGTTTTGTAAGAGAAGTTAGAAAATCTTGTACGCCAGCCCTTAGAGAGGTTTATCCTGTTGTTGCACATAAGGAAATAAGCATGGGAGATTGGTTTTGTAGAGATACGGAAATAAATGAGTTGTTTTTACTGGAAGAGTATAAGGGGGAAGTTGATATAACAGAATGGTATAAAAGAAAGAGGGAGCAAATCTATGTTGCTTCCATTGTAAATCGTTTTGTTAAAAGGATGGGTGAGTTCGTGATATAATAGAAAAGAAGTCCCGTCTTCATTTATGAAGACGGGACTTCTTAATGTGAAGTAATCCTGCCATGTGTGCGAAAAATTTAATCTCAAAACGTAATGAACATAAGAGATTAAGGATGCTTCAGAAATTAGCTTTTTGTAAAAGTGCTAAAGTTTCACTTTATGTAGCAGGGAAGTTTGGACCATCTAACTTTGGATTGCCAGTCTCGGGTTTATTTTGTTTGTTTTGTTTTTTCTTTTTTTCGTTTTTGTTCTTTGCCATTTTCATACACCTCCTTTTTGTATTGTTACCATTTCTATCAATGACATACAAAATGATTTCTTTGACGAATAACAACTAGTTTTGTCATGTGAGCAGGAGTGAGGAATCATTCGGCGAAATTACATGACAAAGGAAAAGCAAAGAAGGGGGCGTTTTGTATATGGCGATGGTTCAGAAGGAAGATGTAATGAAAACAATGGATCAAATGTTAAGTTCTCTCGATTTGCTGGAAATGAATATAGGGATTAGAATGAATCATGCATTGAAGGATAAGAGTGAAAAAATATGCAATAAGATAGAAATAACAGAAATGCATATTGAACATATGGAAAATAAATTAGTGCATCACGAAGAAAAAGGGAATTGGGTGAAGGCATTTCAAAACGTCGTAGTGAGTGCATAATAAGGTGGGAATAAAATGAAGTATGAAGTATTAATACAATCTTCAGAAAAACTCATGGAGTATAATAATGAAGCGAATGTGAAAAAAAGAGAAATGATTGAATACGATTTTTATAAGGATATGAAACCATTTGTAGATATGGTAGATGAGGAATTAAAAGTGTGGAAAGAATTAGCTTATAAATGGATTAAGGAAGAAAAACCGAAGTATATACATGTACAGCAAATTGATCAAGTGTACGATAATTTACAGACAAATGTATTGCAATGTTTTGTAAATAAAGGTAAAGGTAAGCGATTCTTTGAAACACATCAAGCCATTTCGTATACTTTGCAAAATATAATTGAGCAATGTAAGTAACAAGAGGGGAATCCCTCTTGTTTTTTTATGCTTCTGTCATAGTTGTAGGTTTTGTTGCACCGTTTATTTCTAATTCTTTTATTAATGTTCGGTAATCTGAAATGCATATTTTTCCTTCGAGATACCAATGTCTCGCAAAGTCTAACAATTCATTTACATTCTCTGTGTAATACCCCTTTTTTTGAGAAAACGCTTGTTTTAAATCCCCTAATACCATGTTGATTCCTCCCCCATGAGAATCTTCTTCTTTATTATCATAGCATGGAAGGGTTTTCTTTTTTAATTTTTTAAAAATTTAAACTTCCGACAAAAATAGACAGATACTCCGTCACACAAATTATTTTACAAGTACATATTATATATGTAGAAACTTATGTGAAGGAGGAGAGAATGCATGTTTCAACAATCTAACGTATATCAGCAATCTAATCCATATGCACAGCAAAATATGTACCAATATAATACGGATACATATTTACGGTATAATATGTATCCTTTCGAGCCTCATTATGGAAATCAAAATTATTACCAGCCATTTGAAGTGTCGTTTATGAACCAACCGCAACAACAGCAGCAACCCTATATGAATCCACAACAGCAGCCCTATATGGATCAACAGCAGCAACCTTATATGAATTCGCAATACTATATGCCACCGCCATCTCCCTATGGAAATCAGCAAGCGATGTTTTATCCACCAAAACAGCCGTACCCGACGCAGAATAAACAAAAACAACAACAGCAACCGAGTCAGTTTTCTAGTTTTGTTTCCCAATTTAAAACATCAGATGGTAACTATGATGTAAATAAAATGATGAATACAGCTGGACAAATGATGAATGCGATGAATCAAGTGACAGGTATTGTAAAACAAGTTGGAGGTTTTTTTGGTAAGTAATTTTGAAGGATTGTCTATAAAAAACATTATATAGGAAGTGGGGACTAGACAAATTTCCTTGTAATAAATGGGTATATATAACAAACGGCTTTCCCTCTTTTCTCATATTGTAAAGTGTAATCAGATTTTTTTTAACGAGAGAGGAGAGAAAAACTATGCATCATTGTCATCCTTGTTTTGGAGGGCATAAGCCTGTAGGACCTATTTGTACAACTGCTCCTGTCATTCATCCGACGAAACAGTGTGTAACACATTCTTTTTCAACAACGGTGGTGCCACACATTTTCCCGACGCATACAACACATGTACACCATCAACAAATTAAAAACCAAAACTTCTTCCCACAAACAAATTCGAATGTAAATGTTGTAGACCCAGTTGATCCAGGATTTGGCGGCGGATGTGGACCATGTGGTCATGGGCACCATGGACATTTTGGACATCAAATATCTCCATTTGGTCCAGGACCAAATGTATCACCATTCTTACCGAATAATGTATCACCGGTAGGGCCAAATGTATCACCATTTTTACCAAACAATGTATCACCAGTAGGTCCGAATATTGGACCAAACGTTGGTGGAATATTTAAAAAGTAAATGATATGTTAGAACTAGCGAAATGCTAGTTCTTTTTTTGTAATTGGAGTGTTGATATGAAAGTTATTGCTGTAACGGGATATAAGCCATTTGAACTTGGTATATTTAAAAATGATCATCCAGGGGTGGAATGTATAAAAAAAGCATTGCACCGAAAATTAACTACTTTTGTAGAAGAAGGTTTGGAATGGGTGATAATAAGTGGG
This sequence comes from Bacillus sp. 3G2, assembly GCF_044324725.1. Taxonomy (NCBI): domain Bacteria; kingdom Bacillati; phylum Bacillota; class Bacilli; order Caryophanales; family Bacillaceae; genus Bacillus; species Bacillus sp. 3G2. Next base: position 1,545,193 of record NZ_CP172246.1, read on the forward strand.
CAGTTAGGGGTCGAATTATGGGCTGCTGAAGTTGTTTTTGACATTCAAGTAGAATATCCAGATTTAAAATTAGCGGTATTTACTCCGTTTTTAGAACAGGAAGAAGGCTGGAAGGAAGATAACCGTGAATATTACGAATATATTCTCTCTCAAGCAGACCATATTGATAGTATTACGAAACGGAAGTACGAAAGCCCAGAGCAATTTAAATTAAAAAATCAATTTTTTATTGAAAAAAGTGATGCACTTTTAGCTGTATATGATGAAGAAAAACCAGGAAGTCCTAAATATATTGTAGAGGCAGCAAAGAAAAAAGGAGAAATAGAAAATTATCACAGTTATTTTATTCTTTTTTCCGATTTACAAGATATAATAGAAGAGGAACAGTGGAATAATGCTGAGTAATATGTAATATAGTACTCGTATATATGATTGACAAAAGGCATTGTTTCTGAAAAAATTTAGGTAATGAAAGTTTTGGCAAAAATTTGAGGTGAAGAAAATGATTTCGGATAAAATTAAATTAACGGCGAAAGATATTTTAGAAAAAGAATTTAAAACAGGCATGAGAGGTTATCAACAAGAAGAAGTAGACAAGTTTCTTGATATGATCATTAAAGACTATGAAGCTTTCCACAAGGAGTTTGACCAATTAAAGCAACAAAATGCTCGTTTAAAGCGCGAATTAGAGGAACAAAAACTAGTAGCAACGCAAGTGCCACAACAACCAGTTGTACAAACACCAGTTGCACAACCTGTTTATAACAACACGAATACGGACATTTTGAAACGTCTATCTAATTTAGAAAAAGCTGTATTTGGAAGTAAGTTATACGAATAATTTCTAGTGGTAAAAAGGTTAAAGCATTTTACATAGAAAAAAACATTGCAAAATCTTTTTGTTTCCACTATACTAATGGATGTCATAACGTTTGGGTAATCGCTGCAACGCCAACGTTGTAGAGGAAAGTCCATGCTCGCACGGCCTGAGATGGCTGTAGTGTTCGTGCCTAGCCAATTCATAAGCTAGGGTATTCTGGCTGTAAGGCTGGTTTAACGGCAGGGAAAAAACCTAAGTCCTTTCGGATATGGTTTGACTACCTTTAAAGTGCCACAGTGACGAAGTCCTTGAAGAAATGATAGGAGTGGAACGAGGTAAACCCCACGAGCGAGAAACCCAAATAATGGTAGGGGAATCTTTTCCAAGGAAATGAACGATGGGAAAGGACAGGTTGTATAACCTGTAGATAGATGATTGCCACCGGAGTACGAGGCGTGGGCCGTTTGCAGTACAAAGGAACAGAACATGGCTTACAGAACGTTATGAACCAACTATGAAATAACTCAGCTCTCCTTTGTTAGAGGAGGGCTTTTTATTTGTATGAAGTTATAAATTATGAGTTAAAATGGTTAATGAGAAAAATTTTCGTAAAATGTAATGATTAATAGGACAAATTGCTATTAATTATTGTTTGACTATACATAAGAGGTGAATGCAAATGGGAAAAGTTACTTTAATCGCAACAGCGGCAATGGGTATTGAAGCATTAGTTGCCCGAGAAGTTCGTGATCTTGGTTATGAATGCCAAGTGGAAAACAGCAAAGTAACATTTGAAGCAGATGAAAAGGCGATTTGTCGCACGAACTTATGGTTACGTACTGCGGACCGTGTGAAAATTAAAGTTGGCGAATTCAAAGCGACAACATTTGATGAGCTGTTTGAAAAAACGAAAGCATTAAACTGGGGAGATTATATTCCAGAGAATGGAGAGTTCCCAGTAATTGGTAAATCATTAAAATCTGAGTTGTTCAGTGTTTCGGATTGCCAACGTATCGTTAAAAAAGCTGTCGTTGAAAAATTAAAAACAACATATAAACGTACAACTTGGTTTGAAGAAGATGGTCCGTTATTCCGTATTGAGATCGCAATGCTCAAGGATATTGCAACGTTAACAATTGATGCAAGTGGTGTTGGACTTCATAAACGTGGATATCGTATGGATCAAGGGGAAGCGCCATTAAAAGAAACATTGGCTGCGTCTTTAATTAAGTTAACAAACTGGAAGCCAGATCGTCCTTTCGTGGATCCTTTCTGTGGATCAGGTACAATTCCGATTGAAGCAGCATTAATTGGACAAAATATCGCACCAGGATTTAACCGTGGTTTCGCATCAGATGAGTGGGGCTGGGTTGGTAAACAAAACTGGCGTGAAGCTCGTCAAGAAGCTGAAGATTTAGCGAATTACAATCAACCACTTCAAATCATTGGATCAGATATCGATCATCGTATGATCCGAGTTGCTCAAGATAATGCTGAAGAAGTAGGTTTAGGTGATTTAATCACATTTAAACAAATGCAAGTAAAAGATTTCACGACAAAAGAGGATTATGGCTATGTTGTAACGAATCCTCCATACGGAGAACGTTTAAGTGAAAAAGCACTCGTTGAACAATTGTACAAAGAAATGGGACAAGTATTCCGCCCATTAGACACATGGTCAGCGTATGTATTAACAAGCTACGAAGCATTTGAAAAATGTTACGGAAAAGATGCATCGAAGAAACGTAAACTGTTTAATGGATTTATCCGTACAGATTACTACCAATACTTCGGAAAACGCCCACCGCGTAACTCATAGTATAAAACTCCTTCAGCGCGCATATACTGGCTATTATGTAGTGCGTAAAGGAGGAAGTGGTATGGATAGTTTCCAATTATCAATGATTCAAAAAGCTATTCACCGTACGTATGACGAGCTCGGAAAAGAAGTGGATAGTCAAGGTGTGATTGTAGATGAAATACAAAAAGCACAAGAAGAATATTTGTCAGCTCTTTCGCATGAAACAGCGATTGATAAACGGTATTTAAAGTCATTAATATAGAAGAAAATTTTCCTTTTTCGAAAGGAAAATTTTTTTTCGTGTATTTCTATGTATGGCAACAGGGGAAAGTGGCTGCACACATATGAGTAGCAGTTGCTATATCTTTTTATAGAAAAACTTTTTGGTTGGAGGCTAAGGATGTTTACTGAGAAGAGATTACCATTTGAAGTAGGGAAACAAGATAATTTTTATGATAAGTTGAATGAGTGGATTGGAGATGTGTTTTACGACATCCTTCCGGAAAAAGGTTTTGAAGAGCGTGATGAACAAATTTTTATGGCGTTTCAATTAGAACGTGCTTTCCAAGAAAAGAAAGTAATGTTCGCAGAAGCGGGTGTAGGAACAGGGAAAACAATTGTATATCTTCTATATGCAATTTGCTATGCGCGTTATACTGGAAAACCAGCTATTATCGCTTGTGCTGATGAAACGTTAATTGAGCAGCTTGTGAAAGAAGAAGGGGACATTGCTAAGTTATCTGAAGCATTAGGACTATCTGTTGATGTTAGACTTGCGAAATCAATGGATAATTATTTATGCTTACGTAAACTTGAAGATGTTATGAGTGGACGAGCTCCAGAAGTAATTGAAGATGTATACTACGAATTACCGCAGTTTGTATTTGATCATGGTACGATGCAAAACTTTACTCACTACGGTGACAGAAAAGAATTTCCTCTTTTAAATGATGAGGAATGGTCAAAAGTAAATTGGGATTACTTCCAAGATTGTTTCACTTGTGATTCTCGTCATCGTTGTGGTCAAACTCTTTCTCGTGAACATTATCGTAAAGCAGCAGATTTAATTATTTGTTCTCAAGATTTCTATATGGATCATATTTGGACGTATGATGCACGTAAACGTGAAGGGCAAATTCCGTTATTACCAGAAAGTAGCTGCGTTGTATTCGATGAAGGACATCTTGTAGAATATGCAGCTCAAAAAGCTTTAACGTATCGTTTAAAGCAAACGATGATGGAGCAACTTTTAACAAGATTGTTGCAAAACGATATTCGTGAAGAGTTTGCGCATTTAGTAGAAGAAACAATTTGGCAAACAGAGCGATTCTTTGATGTGTTACAAGAAAATAAAAAAGAAATTGCCGGTTCTGATCGTTTAGAAATTACTGTGACAGAAAAAGTAACTGCTGAAGCGAAGCGACTTTATGCGAAAATTGGTGAAGTCGGTGATGCATTAGTATTTGAAAGTGAAATGCATACAGTAAACACGTATGACTTAAATATCGTTGATGAACATTTAGATGTATTAGAACATTCACTTCGTCTGTTCATGCACGAGAAAAATGTAATTACATGGGGTGAAGAAGGTGATGGAGCCTTCACGTTAGTGATTATGCCACGTGCAGTTGAAGAAGTATTACAAGAGAAAGTATTCTCGAAGAAAATCCCGTATATTTTCTCTTCTGCTACATTATCTAATAACGATTCATTCGCATTTACAGCAAATAGCTTAGGAGTAAAAGATTACTTGTCATTCTCGGTTGCTTCACCGTTTGATTATGAGGAGCAAATGGCAGTAAACTTACTATCCCATACGAAAGAAAATGAATGGGAAAGAAAGTGTCAATATACACTTGAAAATATACAGAAAACAAATGGACGTACACTTGTATTATTCCGTACAACACAAGAACTTGCAGCGTTTAAAGAATATGTAAGTAAAGAACAAATGTCCGTTCCGTTCCTATATGAAGGGGATCAAGAAATTAGTCAGCTCGTTTCTCGTTTCCAAAATGAAGAAGAGACTGTACTTTGTGCCGTTCATTTATGGGAAGGTTTAGATATTCCTGGTTCATCATTATCACATGTTATCATTTGGTCATTACCATTCCCTCCAAACGATCCTGTGTTTGAAGCGAAGCGTAAACATGTAAATGATCCATTCTGGGATGTAGATGTACCATATATGATTTTACGTCTTCGTCAAGGGATTGGACGTTTAATTCGTACGAGCGACGATAAAGGTGCTATATCAATCTTCTTATCTGATACAGAAGATGAGAAAGTGATAGAAGCGGTGAAAAACGTACTACCAGTAGAAGGTAAAGAATTATAAGGAGAAAGCTTGGCGCTTGCCAAGCTTTTTTTCTATTATAAAAGGAATTTAGATTTCCATGTCGAATTAAGTTTGAGGTAGAAAAGGGAGGTTTTATACGATGACAGTAGCTACATATGAAGTAGAAAAACAATTTTTAACATATGTGAAGAAGATACAAAATTATGGAGAAGCATTAAGCTTAATGTTTTGGGATTTAAGAACAGGTGCGCCTAAAAAAGGTGTAGACCAGCGTTCAGAAGTAATTGGTATGCTTTCATCAGAAGTATTTGTAATGTCGACTTCAGATGAGATGGGGAACTATTTAACAGAACTTGAAGCTTTAATACGTGAAGATAAACTTTCTGAAACGACGAAGAAAATGGTTGAAGAATGTCGTAAAGAATATGATAGAAATAAAAAAATTCCACAAGCAGAATATGAAGCGTATGTGAAATTAGAAGCAAAAGCGGAAAGTGTGTGGGAAGAGGCTCGCGAAAAATCTGATTTCGAAATGTTCCGTCCGTATTTAGAACAAATAGTTGAATATAAAAAGAAATTCATTACATATTGGGGTTACGAAACATATAAATATAATACATTATTAGATATGTATGAGCCAGGTATTACAGTAGAAGTGTTAGATCATGTATTTGGTCAGCTTCGTGAGCGTATCGTTCCGCTCGTAAAAGAAATATCGGAGTCACAAAAGAGACTAAAGACAAGTGCTTTATCAGAACATTTTTCAAAAGAAAAACAAAAAAACTTTACATTAGAGCTATTAAAGCAATTAAATTATGACTTTGAAGCAGGTCGTCTTGATGAAACGGTACATCCATTCGAGATTACATTAAATAGAGGGGATGTTCGTATTACGACACGCTATGACGAAAAAGACTTCCGTATGGCTGTGTTTGGAACAATTCATGAATGTGGTCATGCTGTATATGAGCAGAATATTGCAGAGAAATTTGAAGGTACACCGCTATGTAGTGGAACATCTATGGGTATTCATGAGTCACAATCATTATTCTTTGAGAACTTTATCGGTCGTAATAAATCATTCTGGAAGAAAAATTATGATTTATTAAAAGAGTATAGCGATGGCCAATTCAATGATATATCAGTAGACGAGTTTTATGATGCAATTAACGAATCGAAGCCATCATTCATTCGTATAGAAGCAGATGAGCTTACGTATCCGCTTCACGTTATGGTTCGTTATGAACTTGAGAAAGAATTATTTGATGGTACATTACAAGTGAAAGATTTGCCAGCGGCTTGGAATGATAAGATGGAAGCATATTTAGGAATTCGTCCGGAAAACAATGCACAAGGTGTATTGCAAGATGTTCACTGGGCTGGTGGTTCATTTGGATACTTCCCATCTTATGCGCTTGGTTATATGTATGCAGCGCAATTTAAGCAAAGAATGTTAAAAGACATTCCGAACTTTGATGCATTATTAGAAGAAGGAAACGTAACGCCAATTCGTGAATGGTTAACAGAAAATATTCACCAATACGGAAAAACGAAAAAGCCACTTGAAATTTTAAAAGATGTGACAGGTGAAGGGTTAAATGCAAACTACTTAGCGGATTATTTAGAAGCGAAGTATAAAGAAATTTATGAGTTATAAAAAAGAGCTGCTTAATTGCAGCTCTTTTTTAAAAGGGGATAGAAGAATGATTTATACATTTACAGTAATGACGCAAGAAGAAGCAGAAGAAATTGCATATAATTGGCATTATGAAGGGAAATATTCTTTTTACGATATAGAGGCAGATGAAGGAGATTTAGCTGAGTTTTTAGCGGAAGACAGTAGAGGAGATCATACATTTTCTGTGAAGGAAAATGGCGCTTTAATTGGTTTTTTTACTGTTTGTAAAATAAATGATGGAGCGGTTGATATAGGTCTTGGAATGAAACCTGATATAACTGGAAATGGATTAGGATTACAGTTCATAAACGCTGGACTAGCTTTTAGTAAAGAACAATATAGTTGTAATTATATAACGTTATCAGTAGCGACATTTAATGAGAGAGCGATTACAGTGTATAAAAGAGCAGGATTTAAAGCGGTTGGTACGTTTGTCCAGAAGACGAATGGAAGTTGTTTTGAGTTTTTGAGAATGAGTTATATATGTAAAAATAACTAAAAAACAGAGGGGATTTTCAGTTTTTTATTTTACTTTAAAAATATATGATACATATTTTTGTACGTGTTGTAATTGGGAGTTTTGAAATTTTGACAGAGGATGTGTATGATTGAACTTTAGTAGCAAATAGTAGTTTAGCAAGGAGAGGTAGCGTGGTTACAATTAAAACGAAAAATGAAATAGATTTGATGCACGAATCTGGGAAATTACTAGCTTCATGTCATAGGGAAATTGCGAAAATGATGAAACCAGGTATTACGACCAAAGAAATTGATATGTTTGTTGAAGCATATTTAGAAAAGCATGGTGCAACATCTCAGCAGAAAGGTTACAACGGGTATCCATATGCGATATGTGCAGCTGTAAACGATGAAATGTGTCATGGGTTTCCGGCCGATAGTCCTTTAATTGAGGGCGATATTGTAACAATTGATATGGTAGTAAACTTAAATGGTGGTCTTTCAGATTCTGCTTGGACGTATAGAGTTGGAAAAGTTTCTGATGAAGCGGAAAGGTTATTAGTAGTAGCTGAGAATGCTTTGTATAAAGGGATTGACCAGGCAGTAATCGGTAATCATGTAGGGGACATTGGCTATGCAATTGAAAGTTATGTAGCAAATGAAGGCTTTTCTGTTGCAAGAGACTTTACAGGACACGGGATCGGTAAAGAGATTCATGAAGAACCAGCAATTTTTCATTTTGGTAAACAAGGACAAGGACCTGAGCTACAAGAAGGAATGGTAATTACAATTGAGCCCATTGTAAATGTAGGTATGCGCTATTCTAAAGTAGATTTAAATGGATGGACTGCAAGAACGATGGATAGTAAATTATCAGCTCAATATGAGCATACAATTGCGATTACGAAAGATGGTCCAATCATTTTAACGAAGCTTTAATAAGAAATGTAAGAGTTTGCAAAACTCGAACGAAAATATTGTTTTTATAAAATTTGTACGTGTTTTTTTAATAAATGCTTTCCAAAAATTAAAAAGTGCGTTATAATCCTTCTATAAAATAAATAGTTAGCTACACTCATATAATCGCGGGGATATGGCCTGCAAGTTTCTACCGAAGTACCGTAAATACTTTGACTATGAGTGAGGACGAATATATTTGCTTGTTTAGCATTCTTTTTTTGCGAAACTCCAAAAGCGCGTCTCTCACTTGTAACGAGTGGTGGCGGCTTTTGGAGTTTTTTATTGCATAAGAGGGGGAACAAACATGAAAGTATTACAAGAAAAGATTTTGAACGAAGGAAAGGTTTTATCTGGTGACGTATTAAAGGTAGATGCATTTTTAAATCATCAAATTGACCCAGTACTTATGCAAGAGATCGGAAAAGAATTTGCTAAACGTTTTAAAGAAGAGAATATTACAAAAATCGTGACGATTGAATCTTCAGGCATTGCACCAGCAGTTATGGCTGCATTAGAGCTTGGTGTAAAAGTAATCTTTGCAAGAAAACGTAAATCGTTAACGTTACAAGATAATATGTACGTTGCAAACGTATACTCATTTACGAAACAAGAAACGAATGAAATTTCATTATCTCGAAATCATATCGATGAAACTGATCGTGTTTTAATTATCGATGATTTTTTAGCAAATGGTCAGGCTGCTTTAGGTTTAATGAGTTTAGTAGAGCAAGCAGGAGCAAGTATTGCAGGTATTGGTATTGTTATTGAAAAAGCATTTCAAGATGGAGGAAAGAAGCTGCGTGAACAAGGAGTTCGTGTTGAGTCACTAGCAGAAATTGCATCACTTGATAACAACGCAGTTACATTTGTACAGCATGAAACTGCGGAGGTGAAATAAGCGATGAAGCAACATCCATTTAAAATCGCATCGCTTGGTATGCAGCATATGCTTGCTATGTATGCTGGCGCAATTATCGTTCCGCTTATTGTTGGCGGTGGACTTGGTTTAAATCAAAAAGAGTTAACATATTTAGTCTCAATTGATTTATTAATGTGCGGCGTAGCGACAATTTTACAAGCATTATCAAATCGCTTTTTCGGTATTGGACTTCCAGTTGTACTTGGTTGTACATTTACAGCGGTTGGGCCGATGATTGCAATCGGAAAACAATACGGTGTGTCTTCTATTTATGGAGCAATTATTGCTGCCGGGTTATTCGTTGTTATTTTTGCGAAATTATTTGGAAAGCTTGTAAAACTGTTTCCACCAGTTGTAACAGGATCTGTCGTTACCGTAATTGGAGTTACACTTGTTCCAGCAGCAATTAATGATATGGCTGGAGGAGTAGGAAGCAAGGATTTCGGTAGTCTTGAAAATTTAGCATTAGCATTTGGTGTGTTACTATTTATCATCATTATGTATCGTTTCTTTGACGGATTTATCCGTTCGATCTCTATTTTACTAGGTCTATTGTTTGGCACAATCGTTGCAGCATTTATGGGGAAAGTAAGTTTGCAAGCGGTTGGAGAGGCTGATTGGTTCCATGGTATTCAGCCATTTTACTTCGGTACACCAACATTTGAATTGACGCCAATTATTACGATGATCTTAGTTGCTTGCGTAGGGATTGTAGAAGCAACAGGTGTTTACTTTGCATTATCTGATATTTGCAATAAAAAGATCGGTGAAAAAGAATTAACAAAAGGCTATCGCGCAGAAGGATTAGCGATGGTATTAGGTGGTATTTTCAACGCGTTCCCATATACAACATACTCTCAAAACGTAGGACTTGTTCAATTAACTGGAGTAAGAAATCGCGTTATTATTTATACTTGTGGTGGTATGTTAATCGTTCTTGGCTTCATTCCAAAAATCGCAGCTATTACAACTATTATCCCGAAATCAGTACTTGGTGGTGCGATGTTAGCAATGTTCGGTATGGTAATGGCATATGGTATTAAAATGTTAAGTAGTGTTGATTTTGGAAGACAAGAAAATTTATTAATCGTTGCATGCTCTGTCGGAATTGGACTTGGAGTTACAGTTGTTCCTACATTATTCTCGCAACTTCCAGAAAGTATTCGTATTTTAACAGATAACGGAATTGTACTTGGAAGTGCGTCAGCAGTACTTTTAAATATCGTATTTAATATGGTGCCGCAGCGTAAAGTGAAAGTAAAAGAAGAGCCAGTGTCGATGCAAAGTGCAGTAAGAGAAGCGTAAAAAAAGCAAGGTCTCGTTATGAGACCTTGCTTTTCTTTTTAAGTGGCATCATTTTCCCGTAAGTACCAAGACGCCAAATGTACTCAAGTGGCCCGTATTGATAACGTGACAGCCACCAGCGGCTAATAAAGATTTGCAACGTATAGAAACCGATGCAGAATAGTGGTCCTACCCATAATGGAGCAAGATAATCATTTTTGAACAATAGTCCGAATACAAGTAACGTTACAATTGTATGTGAGATGTAATTTGTTAACGCCATTCGACCAACGTATTGGAATGGACGTAATAATGTTTGCCATTTTTCTTTTTGTAATAAACGCATAAGCGTGACAATGTAGAATATGAATAATGTTTTTCCACTTATCATCGTAATACCCATAAGTGAAAATGGTGTGTATGGTTGATTGTTCATAAAGAAATAAATCATAATAAACCACATCGGTAATGTTAAAATGAACATAATGATTTGCCATTTTCTAAGCTTTGGATCTAATTCTTTAGCACGGCGGAAAATGTCTTTTTTACCAGCATATAATCCTAGTAAAAACAATCCTAGTGTTTCAGGGAGCATAATAAGGCTGTTACTTATTGCTTCAGAATAGAAAGAATGGAATCTGTCTGTAATTTGTAAGCTCCAATTTTCTAACGGCATAATTGCGGTGGAAAGACCTAGTTCATCTATCGGCACTAATAGCATGAGAAGAGAACCTAATAATGTGAACAATTGCATGAAACTTAATAGTACAATTGACCATATTAAAATAGTACGTGGTTTGCTCTTATAAAATAAAAATAAGAAAAATCCAGCGATTGCATAACTATGTAAAATGTCTCCGTCCCATAAAAGAACGTAATGTAAGAAACCAAATAATAATAAAATAAGTAAGCGACGAACAAATAAAGTTTTTGGACGATCGGTTTTCGCTTCAGCACGAGTCATAAAAATGTAAAAGCCTAGGCCAAATAAAAACGAAAAGATAGTATAAAACTTTGTTTGAATAAACATATCGTAAAATAGGCGGATGTAGCTGTCTATCCCTTCGTAAATTCCTGTAATATCACGTGAGTCAACTCCGGCAATAACCGGCCAATTAACAAGAAAAATACCTAGTACAGCTATTCCTCTAATAATATCGATGGAGTGTATCCTCTCGCCTTGTGTAATATTTTGTGTCATTATTTTCCTCCTTGTTAAGTAATTCCCTTTTATTATACAAAATGTAAGATGGAGGGTATAGGGTAGATTTCCATTTTTTTTAACTATTAAGTTATGTAAGATGAGATATAATAAGAGTGCACAACAAGTTTTAACCTTCTTCAAAACAGGCAGTGAAGCTCCTTCTTATAAGGGGCTTTCTTTATGAAAAGTGTTGATAATGATTCTCTTTAATGATAAAATGTATTTAAAAGTGATAATCATTATCAAAAAAAGGTTGGTGCATGAGTATGGTATATGCATTAGTAGCAGGTACAGTCGCTGTATATGCAGTTATTGCAAAGTATGTTTTAAATGGAGTAGGAACAGCAAAATGAGTGATATGACATAAAATCCCTTTCATTTGTAAAAAGAATGAAAGGGATTTTTTATTTTTAATGAGAATATGCTGAAAATTTAGTATGATAGTAAAGTGAAACTGTAATCAATGAGAGGATGTATGTCCCGTTGATTATGAGCTCGCCAATAGCGAGGAAAAGTATATACATCTTGGATAAAGGGGAACAAGGGGATGACAAACATAGTACAGACAAACGGTATGAAAAAACTTGTTTGTTTTTATGAAGAGTGGCAAAAACACGGCGATGCAGAGAATAGTTTAAAGTTGTTTGAGGTGATTCAAAAATATAAGCAAGAGCAGCTTATGATTGCGTTCTGCGGTCACTTCTCTGCAGGGAAATCAACGATGATGAATCATCTATATAAAGCACAGTTGTTACCGACAAGTCCAATTCCGACAAGCGCCAACGTTGTCAAAATTGAAAAAGGGATGGATCGTGTTGTTGTAACGGTTAAATCTGGAGAACAGTACGAGTATGACGGTGCATATTCAGCTGAAGAATTAAAACAAATTTGTAAAGACGGTGATGAGGTAATTGGTGTTCACATTTATCGGAATGATGCGCCAATTCCTGAGGGTGTTATGTTAGTTGATACACCAGGGATTGATTCAACAGATGATGCCCACCAACTAGCGACAGAATCAACGCTGCATCTAGCAGACGTAATTTTTTATATGATGGATTATAATCACGTCCAATCGGAAGTGAATTTACAATTTGTTAAAGAATTGAAACAACGTAATAAAACGGTTTATCTCGTTGTAAATCAAATAGATAAACATAAAGAAAATGAATTATCGTTTGAGGATTATAAAGATAGTGTAAAACAATCGTTCTCTAACTGGGATATTGAAGTAGATGGAGTGTATTATACTTCATTACGAATGATGAACCATGCACATAATGAAATTGGAAGCTTAGAAACATTAATTACTTCTATTATGAAAGAAAAAGAGCAGTATGTAAGAGATGGAATGGAGCGAGAAACAGAATATTTAATGGGGGAACATTTCTCGTTTATTCTTTCTGAAAATGAAAAAGCTCTTTTGAAATATGAGGAAGAGTTAGCATCACCGCTTTCCATTTTAGATATAGTGGAAAAGAAAGAAGAGCTAACGGAAACTAAATATCGCGAAGCTAGTAAAGAATCGCATGTGAGAAACGAATTTATAAAAGGCTTACAAGCTATATTAGATAACGCGTATTTAATGCCATTTGAAATGAGAGAATTGGCAAATGCGTATTTAGAAACAAAATTAACTAAGTTTAAGGTCGGTTTGCTATTTGCGAAAGGAAAGACGGAGCAAGAAAAACAGAGACGTTTAGATGCTTTTTATTCTGCCTTACAAAAGATTGTTGAAACGCAACTTGATTTCCATGTGAAAGAATTTATTGTTACCTTCTTAAAAGAAGAAGGATTGTTTACAGAGGAAATTGGGAAAGACATATATGCTTTAGAAATAGCTTTCGGACCAGAAATGTTGGCTGAAGTCATTAAACAAGGAGCAGGTTTCACAGGTGATTACTTACTTCTTTATACAGCGGATGTAGCGAATGAACTGAAGAAACGTTATTTTACAAAAGCACAGCAAATTTTTGATAAAAGTGCAGTTGTTTTAAAGCGAAAAGTGAAGGAAGAAGTTACTCGTATTGAAGAAGAGATAGAAAAATATACGATGTTGCAAACGGCAAAAGAAACGAAATTACAATACAGTAACAATTTGGAGACATATGAAAGTTATTTGCAAAATGTTTGGCACGAGCGTATTGCTACACCAGAAGGATTGCAAATAGAGGAAATATTGCAAAGTAAAACACAAATCGTTAGTGAGAAATTCACACTACAAGAACAGGAAAGCGTAAACAGTAACGTAATGGCCCGTGAGGAAGAGATAAAAGGAACGGCAGCTTTAAATATTCAGCGTATATTAGAGAAAGTGAAGAAAGCTGAAACGATATTAGAGCCATTGCCAGCGCTGAAACACGTACAGCAAGAGGTAATAGAAAAAAGGCGTCGTGTGGAAACGAAACAATTTACAGTAGCGTTATTCGGAGCTTTTAGTGCTGGGAAATCATCATTTGCCAATGCATTGCTTGGTGAGAAGGTACTTCCTGTGTCACCAAATCCGACGACGGCAACGATCAATCAAATTTTGCCAGTTACAGAGGAAAAACCACACGGAACAGTAATCGTTCAATTTAAATCAAAGCAAGCTCTATTAGAAGATATGAAAGCTGTTTATAAGCTGTTTCATTATGAGATTACTACGTTAGATGAAGCGTTAGCACAAATTGATAAAGTTATGAAATATCCTTCACCAACTGGGAAGCAAAAAACAACATTTAGCTTTTTACGAGCGGTACAAAAAGGGTATGATACGGTTTCTGCTCATTTAGGAGAGCAAGTACAAGTTACATTAGAAGAGTTTTCTGATTATGTAGCGAATGAAGAAAAATCATGTTTTGTTGAGTACATGGAGCTGTATTATGATTGTGCTTTAACAAGGCAAGGAGTAGCGCTTGTAGACACACCTGGAGCGGATTCTATTAACGCCCGCCATACGGACGTTGCGTTCCAGTATATTAAAAACGCGGATGCTATTTTATTTGTAACGTATTATAATCATGTGTTCTCTCGTGCCGACCGTGAATTCTTAATCCAGCTTGGTCGTGTAAAGGATACGTTTGCTCTTGATAAAATGTTCTTCTTAATTAATGCGGCCGATTTAGCAGAGTCTGAAGAAGAACTTGAAATGGTAAAAGGGTATATCGCAGACCAGCTACTGCAATACGGTATTAGAAATCCACGTTTATTCGCAATTTCAAGTTTATGTGCGCTTGAAGAGAAGCAAGGAAAGAATATTGAAAAAGAAAAGTACGGTATATTACAAAACTCTGGGATTGCGAAGTTCGAGGAATCATTTACATCCTTTATGATGAGAGATTTAATGCTCGTATCTGTTCATGCTTTATATGGTGCATTGCAAGGAGCAGATCAGCTTTTAGTAAATATGATAAATGGTGCAAAGCAGGGGAATGAAGAGAAAGAGAAGCAAACGAAAAAATATGAAGCAGAGCGTGATCAACTACTTCATATTATTTCATCATATAGTGTGCTTGCTGAAGAGCAGGCGATGCAAAATGAAGTGAAAGAATTGCTGTATTACGTGCAACAGCGTCTATTCCTACGCTATAACGATGTGTTTACTGAATTTATTAATCCAGCATCGCTGCGAACGGATGGAAATGTGAAAGTGCAGTTGCAACAGTGCGTTATGGAATTAGTAGCATTTATTCAGCATGATTTATTACAAGAAATGCGTGCGACATCATTACGCCTTGAAAAATGGATAGATGAAGCGATGAAACGTGCAAAGAATGAAATTGTGGTGAACTGTAAAGTAGAAAATGAATCAATTTCTATGAGTGGAACAGTGGATTATGAATATAAAGATATTACACATAAAGAACCGTTCCCTTCAGTTGAAATAAAAGATTTCAAAAAAGCATTGGCACATTTTAAAAATGAAAAAAGCTTTTTTGAAAAAAATGATAAAGCTTTCATGCAAGAAGAGGCTAAAGTTGTATTAGAGCCTTTCGTATCAAACTATGTAGCTGATGAAAAAGATTTATTTGTTCATCATTATGAGCAAGAATGGGATATGAAATGGAACTTATTCCAAAAAGTGATGCAGCAAGATGTGATGAACTACTATGAAAGTATATTATTTGCATTGGCTGAAACGATTGATGTATCACTATATGAACAAAGTAAAGAACAATTGCGAAAGAAGTTAGTGGAGATTGAAAAAGAAATTTATGTGATCTAGTCGTTATGAGAAAAAGATTCGTTCAATTTTCTTTTGCAGTACTGTATCTAAAGATTTGACGAACCCAGCAAATTCATCGGTAGAAATCATATGAGTAAGAACGAGTCGTCTGCCGTCTGGTGTTTCACCGCATAAGACGAATGAAGAAAATTCATAAGTTTTGTTTTCTACTACTAATTTTGGATAGGAATACGAGTCGCTTTTCTTCTTCTTTCCATCAATAGAGATGACGTTGCACTTTTTCTCATTGTTGTCCATGGTGAATCCCTCCTTTCTATTACTTATGGTAGACAAGGAGGGATTAGAACAATAGAGAAAGGGGAATTTTTTATGAGTGTAGTAATAGAGTGTATTGCGAAAGAAGCTATACCGAAACCTTTATTATTGCTTGCTGATCCAAGTGAGGGGCAAATTGATGCATATGTACAAAGAGGCTTAACATATGTAGCTAAGCAAGAGGAGCGTGTTATCGGTGTATATGTTCTTTTGGAAACAAGGCCGAAGACGATGGAGATTATGAATATTGCGGTTGTAGAGCATTTGCAAGGAAAAGGTATTGGGAAGAAGCTAATAAGTCATGCCATAGAAACTGCTAAAGGATATGGTATGTCAAAACTTGAAGTTGGTACAGGCAATTCTAGTGTTTCACAACTTGCTTTATATCAAAAATGTGGATTTCGTATTTTTTCTATTGATTTTGATTACTTTTCGAAGCATTATGAAGAAGAGATTATTGAAAATGGGATTGTATGCCGTGATATGATTCGGCTTGCAATGGAATTGAATCAGAACGTATAACTTATTTAGGGGGAAGAGAAGATGGAAGTACATAAAGCAATTACAGCACATTCTCGTAAACAAAATGAAAGTGTAAAAGCATGTTTGCAATTAGATGCGCAGCGTGAAGCAGCTATTGAAGCAGCCGTATCTCTTGCGTCAAATGGGAAAGAATTTTCGGTTGATGTCATTAATGTTGTAACAAAGCAAATTAATGATCTTGCAAAAAATGGTGTTACCTTGCAGCGTAAATATGTTACAGAAGAAATGGTTATGGAGTATGTAAGTCGTTTGCAAGAGAAAGAAGGTCGTTAAAGATGATAGTTACAGTCGAATGGTTACGTGAGCATATAGAAGATGAGAATGTCCGTATAATCGATTGTCGTTTTGATTTAGCGAATCCTAATTGGGGTAGAGAAAAGTATGAGGAAGAACATATTCTTCATGCGTTATATTTTGATTTAAATTTAGATTTATCAAGTCCTGTAACAGAACATGGTGGTCGCCATCCATTGCCGAATATTGAGGCGTTTGCAGACAAGCTTTCGCAAGCTGGTATTGATGAACATACGACAGTAATTGCATATGATAGTCAAGCAGGTGCAAATGCTTCTCGTCTCTGGTGGTTATTAAACTATGTAGGACATGAGAAAGTATATATATTAGATGGCGGATTTCCAGCTTGGAAAGAGAATGGACTACCGATAACAACGGAAATTCCTGTTGCGAAACGAAAAGCATTCAAAGCAAATGTACAAGAGCATATGCTTGTAACGATGGAAACGGTGAGAGAGAATATTCATGCAGGTGCAAATGTTACGTTAATTGATTCTAGAGAACCAAAACGGTATGCTGGTGTAGAGGAACTTGTGGATCCAAAAGCGGGACATATTCCAACAGCAGTAAACTATTTTTGGAAGGATGGAATTGTCCAATCAGGACAATTTAAGAATGAAGCTCAGCAACAAGAACGATTCCGAAATCTTTCGAAAGATAAGGAAACAATTGTATATTGTGGTTCTGGTGTTACAGCATGTCCAAATATTCTTGCATTGAAATTAGCAGGATTCCCAAATGTTAAATTGTATGCAGGTAGCTGGAGTGATTGGATTTCTTACCCAGAAAATCAAATTGCAAAAGAAGAAGATTAATCACTTGCATGCAAAAATAATTTGTATTAAAATAAGGTCACAAGCAAGAAATTGCTCGAAAAACTTTGTATTTTACACATTGGAAACAATGTGATAATATAACGACAAGTAAATAATACATCCTGCGGTGTACGTAACTTATTTATGTCTAAAACCGATGTTAGTTATACGGAAGCTCAATATTTAGCGACCATCATCAAGCCTTCCTAGGGGAGGAAGATGTACGGTAACTGTGAGGGCATCCACCTGCGAGTAGCGGGTTTTTGGACATTTACGAGGAGCGGCACGTGCGGGGGTCTTATTTCAACTAACATTATATAAAATTCCTACGGTGTACGTAGCTTATGTATGTCTTAAACCAATAAGTTTAATATGGAAGTTCAATATTTAAATGTAGCTAACATGCCATCTTTTTAAGAAGGAAGTTACAAACATTTGTGAGAGCATCCACCTGTGAGAGCAGGTTTATGGACATCTAGAGAGAACGGCATATGTGGGGCTAAATAAAAACCTTACGTTTTATACGTAAGGTTTTTTTGTTGCATACATATATTTATGTTATCCCGCTTTAATGGGCAGTAAGACCCTCACCTCAAAATTCAGCGAAAGCAAAGAAGTTAAGTGGGGGGCGGGCTGCCCATAAAAGTCCGATTGGTGAGGGCTGATTAAAGTTTCACTTTAACTCGATTCACCTGTGAAGTTTCCATAATAAATATAGCACTTTCTGTCTTCATCAATCTCTCTTGAATCTAAAGTGAACTCCATATGCATGCCGTCGCGCTTAATATATATAATATCTGAATGAAGAGATGGTAAAATTTCTTCATAGTTCCATACATCTTTACTTTCAATCAAGTTTGAACTCGTATCCTTTAGCTCTCTAATTTCAAAACCGATGTGGAAGTAAGTAGGATCTGAAGGGTCGTTAGAAAAGGTTTCTTGTTGAATATATATAACTGCTGTTCCGTCTGGATCTACTGAAGTTGCAGTAACAACATATGTATTTTTATCTTTTATAAAATATTCACAAGTCATGCGTGCGATGATTTCAGAATTAGAAATATTTGCGTAGTTCCATAAAGCAGGATACCCTTTCGTTTCATCATTAAGTCGATATTCTAAGTGCATTTTATCCCTCTTCTTCCTTTTTCTTCTACTTTATCATGCCATCCTATATAATAGAAATAGAATTTAAAAAGGGGAGTGCGAAGGTGACAAAAACGAAATGGCTAGTAGGTGGTGTCGTAACGTCTTTAATGACTGGCACCTTATTTGGCTGCGCACAAGATCTTCCCTCAAAACCGAATGATACTAGTTGTTCAGATTGGGATTGGGATGATGAACTTGGGGTATGGCAGTGTGATGATAGTAGTTCAAGTTATCGTGGGCATTATTTCTATGGTGGGAGATACTATCAAAATAAATCCGCTTTTAAAAATTCATCGGCGTTTAAGTCGTATCAATCATCTGCGGAATTTAAAGGTGGAATTGGAAGTGGTTCAAAGGGTGGATTTGGGGGCTAACATATGTCGCAATACATAAGTGAACGAAAAGAGTTTTATTCGAAATATCCGAATTTCTGGTCGGATTTATATGAATGTGAGTATAGTTTGTTTCATGTTTTCTCTATAACAAATGAGACTATGAAACAATTACAAGTAGCAACTGAACGAATGGGGAAAATATTTTTTAAGACTGCTAGGCTTTTGCGTAATTTAAGTGACGAACAGCTTTTTGAACTTGGTTTTCCTCCTGCGAGCTTAACGTTCATTAGAATGAAGGGATTATATCCTGAATCTGTTATTTCACGATTTGATTTTGTTTTAACTGATGATAACCAAATTAAAATGCTTGAGTTTAATAGTGATACGCCAACTTTTATTATGGAATGCTTTCATATGAATGGAAAAGTTTGCGAAAAACTAGGCTACGATAATCCAAACTTGGATCAAGAACGATTGCTATCTTCTGGTGTTACAAAAGCCGTTATGGAAGCGACAAAGGGAATAGATAACCCAAATGTTGTTTTTACAGCACATCATGAACATATTGAGGATTGGAATACGACTATGTATTTGAGTCAGTTATGCCATGTTGAAAATAAAGTAGTGCCAATGTCAGAACTTAGAATTACAAAAGTTGCTTTAGTGGATAGTGATGGAGTAAAGATTAATGTTTTATATCGTCAAACATATCCGATAGAAGATTTAATTGAGGATCAAGATCCTTATACAGGAGACTTGGTAGGTGTGGAACTGTTGCAACTTGTAAAAGCCGGAAAGCTTTTTATAATAAATCCTTTGTCAGCATTTTTACTTCAGCCCAAATCAATTCAGTGTCTAATTTGGGGATTAGCAGAAGAAGAGGCCTTTTATACAAATGAGGAACAGCAGTGGATTAAAGAATATATGTTACCTACATATTTAGAACGAGATGTATTTGTAGGAAAAGGTTCTTTCGTTCAAAAACCTTCATTTGGTAGGGAAGGGGACACAATTACCGTTCGAGATAAGGACGAAAATATTATGATGCAAAATGCACACCAAACGTATAAAGCGTCACTGCCGATATTTCAAAAATATATAGAACTTCCAGTCGTATCCTTGGAAACAGAAAAAGGGATGGAGCAACTGTCGTATGTGTTTGGTTCGTTTTTAATTGCTGGAAAAGCGAGTAGTATCGGTATTCGCGCCGGGGAAAAAATTACGGGGAATGAATCGTATTATTTACCGGTAGGGATAAAAAGGAGGAAAGTATATGATTAATTTTTTGTTATATTTAGCAGTAACACTGGGACTTTTATGCATTGGTCTTTTCCTGATGGAAGTGACAACGAAAGTAAAAGAATTTAAGTTAATGGCTCAAGGAAATAAGGCGGTAAGCTATGTACTTGGAGGACGATTACTTGGGTTAGCTATTGTTTTATATTCGACAGCAGCTAATTCCATTTCACTTCTTGATATGGTTTCGTGGGGAGCAGTTGGTATTTTGGCTCAAATTATTGTTTATTATTTAGCTGAATGGCTTACACCACGCTTTAATATAAACAAAAGTCTTGAAGAAGATAATCAAGCAGTCGGTCTGTTTCTTATGTTTTTATCACTTTCCATTGGGATTGTAATTGCAGGTTGTATAACTTATTAAAAACTTTACGTTCAAACGTAAAGTTTTTTATTTTTATATATGTTAGTTTGCCATACCTTTTGAAAAAATTGTAGGCTACTGTTGACATCTATTTTAAATAAGAGTAACATTTTCTATGTAATAAAAAATAAGTCTCTGTTAGGTGAGGCTCCTGTATAGAGAAATGCTACTGCCCAAAAATGTCGAGAGACGCCAATGGGTCAACAGGAATGATCGAATTAAGGTTTTTCTTAACGTAGCTGGTAATGTACCTATGCTATACAGTGCTAAAACTCGGCGAGGGAGAGGTCCGTAGATTTCTAATTGTATTAGGAATCGTTTATTTGTGTATGTCATGACCTTTACTCTTTTCGGAGTAAGGGTCTTTTTGTTACAAAGCTATGAGTAATTTCATAGTATAAACTATAAAATTAAACGAGGAGGTGAGGAGCATGTCAAATTCTGACTCGGTTCCGTTACCCATATACTTCAAATCAAAAATATATGATGTAGGCAGGAAACGACTTGTTCCTCCCTCTATATTTATCATAATGTAGCGTTTATATGCATGTTTAAGCGCTAGACACTGTTAAGGTAAAGTGGATAAATTGAGAAACAAAGCGTTTCTTCCTATGTTGTACAGGAGGAGACGATAATATGTTATATGCAAACAAAACTGTGGGTAACACGTCATATAAATTAAGTAAAAAATCAATGAAAGAACAAACAATGCTTCAAAAAAATAAAGATTTATTAATTGAAATCGCAACAAGAGATGTAAAATCTGTATTTGCATATTTTAAAACAACACGAGACGGATTATCTATGAAAGAGGCACAAAAACGTATTCAAGTATACGGCCGAAATGAATTAACTTCAAAAAGAGCGCGTATTGCGGAAGTAATGATGAAGCTAAGTGGAATGATTCCAGGTTTTTCAAAACAACATGTGCGTGATGGATCACAATGTGAGAAAATTACCGTGTCTCGAGTAGAATGTTCTAGTGTAACAGGGTTAAACGGTGAATTGAAAATGATGAATTTGCCAGTACAAGAGCTTGTTCCTGGTGATATGATTTTTCTTTCAGAAGGTGATATAGTGCCAGCGGATGTACGTATCATTTACGCGAATGATTTATTAGTAAATGAATCTGTGCTAACAGGAAAAGATACAAATATTGAGAAATTTGAAAGCTGCTATCACCTTGAGCGCAAAAGATTTATTCCTTTAAAACGAATGAAAGACTATAATCCACTTGAACTTGAAAACGTATGTTTCAAAGGGACGTATATTGTTGGCGGAAATGCAAAGGCTGTAGTTGTTTCGACTGGGAAAAATACGTATTCAGGAATTCTTCATACTTGTTGTAGTAGAATGTCTTAATGTGTAAATGATGCTAAATATACAAAAACAATGTATAATAGACAAAGTTGAAAAAACGTAGAATGGTAATCTATTTATATAACCTTACGTGATGACGTGGGGTTATTATTTTTTGTAGTAGGAGAGGGATTATGAAAAAAGTATTATTAGTTGATGGTATGGCACTACTATTTCGTGCTTTTTACGCAACAAGTGTCTACGGACAATTTATGAAACGACAAGATGGTACCCCTACAAACGGGATTCATGGTTATATGAAACATTTATTAACAGCTATGCAAGCAATTGAACCGACACATATCGTAACATGCTGGGATATGGGTAGTACGACATTTAGAACAGAATCGTTCTCAAATTATAAAGCGAATCGTGCAGCGCCACCTGAAGAATTAATTCCGCAATTTGATTTAGTACAAGAAATGACTGCGAAATTGTCTATTCCAGTTATCGGTATGAAAGGGTATGAAGCGGATGATTGTATCGGTACGCTTGCAAAACAATACTGCAATGAAGCAGAAGTATATATTTTAACAGGCGATACGGATTTACTTCAGCTCGTTGATAAGAATGTTACAGTTATGCTCTTGCGCAAAGGTATCGGAAATTACGAATATTATACACCAGAGAAAATCATGGAAGAAAAAGGTGTGGAGCCTTGGCAAATCGTGCATGCGAAAGCGTTCATGGGAGATACGAGTGATAATTACCCAGGTGTAAAAGGTATCGGCGAAAAGACAGCGTATAAACTGATTCAAGAGCACGGAACAGTAGCAACTGTACTAGAAAATGTAGCATCATTAACGAAAGCACAGCGTACAAAGATTGAAAGTGATTTAGAGAACTTAAATATTTCATTACAATTGGCACAAATTCATTGTGAAGTTCCAATTTTATGTTCATTAGAAGAAGGATTACACACAATGGATGAAGAAAAGCTTAGATTCGTTTGTGAAGAAATGAATTGGGGAAGACCTGAAATATTAATCAATATGCTATAAATACTAGAAAGACCGATTATAAGTAAAATGAATCGGTCTTTCTTTTTTTTGCGTGTTCACAAAGTTGTCAGAAAATAAACGGAATTTTCATATGAAGTTCAAATAGAATTCACAACAATCAATTATTATAAGGGCAACCAGATAATACTTTATCTTTTATATAAACCATCCCCCAAGGAGGAAAATGAAAATGAGAAAAAAAGTGAGAAAATCTTTTAAACAATTATTAATTGAAAATAAACAATCACTATTAAATAATAAAGAAAATATGAAAGAAATTGAAGAAAGAATTGAGAAACGACATGTAGCATATAGAGTTGCTAGTAATTGAGTATGATAATTTTGCATATGAAAAAAGCTTGTAGTTTGGATTGTATCTAAACTACAAGCTTTTTCTTTTTTACTACTTCCACCAAATCCAAGCCCAAAAGTAATTTCGTATATTTCGAGGAGTAATGTGTATAAAACGTTCCCCGTTAAAGAAGCAATTTAAATTTGGAAGTGTTTCATCTGGATTTTCTGAAATAAAGGTGACGATATTTTCGTTGCTTGTAACGGTTACTGTAATTGGTGGGTCGGTAGGTGAAACTTGAAGTTGTAATGAAATATTCGCCGTGTTTTTAAATTCATTATTAATAGGCGGGCTTATCACTTGTACTGTGAATAACACGATAATTGTTTCGTTTGGTTCTAAATTAGTAGCGACTAGGAAACCGATATTCGGATTTGCTAGTGGAGAGCGTTCGCTGTTAATAAAGACAGTACCGTCCATAAATTGTAAACCTGCTGGAATGGTATCTTGTAAAGAAACTTTTGAAAGTGAAATGTCAGAAGTATTCGTAATACGCACCGTATAATTAAAATATTGGTTTAAATAAGCTGAGCTGACGGATGCATCTTTCACTACTGTGGCAGTTACAAATTGAACTGGTATACGAACGATATTTGAATTAACAATAAAAGTAATAATTGGGTCCTGCGGTGTCAATTGGAATGCGGCTGTGACGGAAGCAGAATTGATAATTGTACTGTTTGAAGGAATAGAAGTGACGAGAACTTTAAATGTTATCGTTGCTACTGAATCAGCTGGTAAAGCACCGATATTCATACCAGTGTCTGGACGGACATTTGGAACTGGAGTACCGTTAATTGTTACGCTGTTTTCTATAAATGTTGTACCAGTTGGAATGGTATCTAAAATAGAAGTACTTATTGTAGGAATAGGGGAATGGTTCAATACCTCTAATGTGAATGTAATCATATCACCTATAACGGCAATAGATGTGTCGGTTGTTTTGTTAATACGAACCATAGGATCGACTACTGTTGTTGTAACGACATTTGTTTGCTTTGTAATGGTAATAGGGGGTTCATTCGGATCGATGGTAACAGTATAGGAAACAGAAGCATCGTTATTTATTGCCGGTTGATGAGTTGTAGGAGATATTGTTACTTGGAAAGTAATGATAGTAGATGCACTAGGAGCAAGGCTTCCTAATATAATACCATTTTCCGGATTTTCATTAGGCTGATTGATTCCATTAATCGTAACGCTGCCCGTAACGAAGGTAGTATCTACTGGTGCGGTGTCTATGGCAAGGATATCTTCAATAATCACATTACCATTATTCGTAATCGTAATTGTATACGTTACAGTTTGACTAGGTAATGCATGTGTGACATTAACAGACTTTATGGCAACGACATTATCATTTTGGACAGTTGTTGTGACGGTATTTGTTGTAGTTGTATTTGTGACAGGTACGTTATTTGGGTTGACTATATAGTTAAAGGTAGTAATGGCTTGGTTGGTCAGTTCATTTGGAGTTGGGATAGAAGTCACGGTTACTTGGAATGAAGCGATAGCATTTCCGCCGACAGTTATAGTATTAATTGGTATACCACTTACTGGATTAACTCCCGGAAGAGTTTCTCCGTTTACAACAACGCTATTCTCTACAAACGTAGTACCTTGAGGAATCATATCTTGAATGGTTACATTATTTGCTGCAACATTACCAGTTTGATTGAGTGTAATTGTATAAGTTAACGTGTCACCGACTGTTGCAAATGCAAGGTCAACAGCTTTATTACTATTTAAATTTGCATGATGAATTGCTGTTACGGCAGCTGATGAAAGAAGAGTTTCGGTAATAGGCGGCTGGTTTGGTATCGTGTATTGGTATTCAATTGTACTCGTGTTAGAGATTGGATTTGTTTGCGGAATCGAAGTAACCCGTACTTGGAATAGAACAGTTGCTGTTGTATTAGGCGGAATGTTATCAATTTGTATCCCGTTAAGTGGATTGTCATTTGGGCGCGCAGTTCCATTTACAATAACACTATTCTCTATAAAGTTCGTATTTGATGGGATGATATCTGTAACAATAATGTTTTCTACTTGTATATTCCCATTGTTTGTGATGGAAATTGTGTAAGGGATAATCGTTTGTAGATTGGCATATTGGATAGGCGTTGTTTTTGCTGCAATTACATTAGCTGAAATAACTTCAGTGAAGGTAATATTACTAGTCGATATTTGTTCTTCGCCACTAATTGTATAACGAGAAGTTGATTGGTTTTGGATACGACTGCTAGCTGGAAGAGATACCACAGTAACGGAAAACGTGACTGGGATAGAAGCGTTAGGGGCAATCGTTCCTACAAGTATATCGGCACTTGGGTTCGCGTTAAGTTGAGGAATATGATTTACTAAAACGCTACCGACTATAAAGGTTGTTCCATCAGGTATATTGTCTGTAAATACAACAGCAATAGCATCTGTGTTTCCTATATTCGTTAAAGTTGTTGTATAAGTTAAAATGTCACCAATCGTTACAGAAGTTAAATCAACAGTTTTCAGTGAAACGATATCAGCGTCGTTAATTTGAACGAAAGTAGTATTGGAAGTAGTAGATTTTTGAATTGGTGCAAAGTCAGGATTGAAAATAAAGTCGTAGACGATGTTTGCAGTATTAGGCGTTGGATTTACAGCTGGTAAATTCGTAACGGAAACTTGAAACATTATTGTAGTCGCTTGCCCTGACGCAATATTAGGAATGGAAAATCCGATATTTGGATCTGCTGCAGGAAGTACAGTATTGTTAACTGTTACACTTCCCGGAATAAATACTGTGCCATCTTCTATAGTATCTGTAAAAAAGATGGAGTTAGTTGCAGTGGATCCGTTATTTTGAATGAATACTGTATATTCAACGGTTTCATCAATATTTGCTAATACTTTATTAGCGGATTTTGTAGCGATAAGAATAACATCAATAAATTGTATATTTGTAGTATTGGAAGAGGTCGTTTCTGAAATTGGTGGTGCGCTTTGTTCCGGTTGATATTCATAGTGAATGACAGCGATATTATTAATATTATTTTGTGATGGTATAGAAGTTACATTTACTTGGAACGTAACAATAATCGTATTGTTTGGAAGAATGATATCAAGATTGATACCGGTACTTGGATTTTCATTAGGTCTTGGTATGCCATCTACAAGGATGCTATTTGGAACGAATGTGGTGCCAGCGGCAATTGCGTCAATTAGGAGAGTATTTGTAATAGGTACTGTACCAGCGTTTGTAACGGCGACTGTATACGTGATGATTTGACCGATGCGTGTAATGGATCTATTGGCGGATTTAATTGCATTAACATTTGCTGTCCGAACTTCAGTATTTACTGCATTTGATAACGATCTACGCTGAATAATAGGAGAACTAGGGTCAATTTGGTATTCATACGAAGTGTCTGAAATGTTAATGACTGTGTTGCTGGAAGGGATACTTGTAAGTTGTACTTCAAATGAAATAGTGACTGTTTCATCTGGTTGTATCGTGCCGAGAGTTACTCCGTTTTCAGGGTTCGCACCAGGCTGCATTACATTGTTTATTGATAAGCTATCTTCAATGAATATAGTACCCTCTGGAATATTGTCAATGAACACAGTATTGTTAGCTGGAATAGTTCCTATATTTTGTAGTGTATTTGTGTAAGTGATATTTTGCCCGATGGATACGAAAGTAACATTCGCCTGTTTAACAGAAATAATATTTGCATTTTGAAGTGATGTTGTAACGATATTAGAATTTGCAGAGCGATTCACTGGTGGAGCTGTAGAAATACTTACATATTGGTAATTTGCAGATGATTGATTTACAATTTCGGTTTCAGTTGGTGGATTATTTGTTTGTACTTGAAATAGTATTGTTTTGGAACTGTTTGGTGGAATCGTTCCAATTGGTATTCCGTTTTCTGGATTTGTACCAGGCTGAAGTACACCGTTAATTGTGACACTGTCTGGAACGAATGTAGCCCCAGCTGGAATAGAATCTGTAAAAGTAATATTTATTGCGTCAACATTTCCGGTATTTTTCACTTCAGAAATATAAAGTATAGTTCCGCCAATATCTACAGTTATTGGATTGGACGTTTTTGTGATTGTTAATTGTGCTTGCACGAAATTTGTAATGACAATATTACTTGTAGATGTTTCAGTAATAGGCGGTTGCCCTGGGTCTGGTTGAATTGTATATGTTGTATTAGACTGATTTGTAATCGATTGTTGTGAGAATGGATCGTTAATAAGAATTTGGAACGAAATAAGGTGAGTAGCGTTTGCTGCTAGGTTAGGCAAAGTAACACCTGCATTCGGATTTGCACCAAGTATAGCTGTTCCGTTAAGTGTAAAACTATTTTCTATGAATGTAGTACCTTCTGGAATCGTATCTGAAAATATGAGATTAGTAGCTGGAATATTTCCGGTATTTTCTACTGTTATCGTATAGGTCAAAATATCCCCTGTTGTTGCTTGTTGTGCATTGACTGCTTTTAAAGAAAGCACATTCGCATCCGAAATTTGTGTGAAAGCTGGATTAGAAGTAATGGTTCGAGAGATGATAGGAGCAGTTGGATCGGCGATAAAAGTATAGTCAATACGGGCTATATTAGAAATTGGATTCACACTTGGAATGGATTGAACGATCACTTGGAATATGACGGTGACGATTTCTGACGGTGCAATGGAGTTTAATGGTATCCCTACGTTTGGATCGGCACCTGGAACTGAAACGGTATTAATAGTCACGCTATTCGGAATAAACGCAGTTCCTTCTGGGACCAAATCTGTTAAAGTAACTGTATTTGCAGTTGTATTCCCGTTATTTTGAACGACTACAGTGTAAGTGATAGTACCGTTAGTAGACTGTATGAGGGAATCTGTATTTTTAATTACAGATAGCGATGCATCAACGACAGTTGTACTAACCGTATTAGATGAAGAAGTTGCTGTAACTGGAGGTTGACTTGGGTCAACAATATACGTGTAACTTGTAAGTGCTTGATTTATAATCGCTCCTTGCGGCGGAATAGAACTTGCAAGAAATTGGAATGTAATCGTAGCAGAATCACCTGGTGCGATAATACCAACTGGAATACCGAGAGTTGGACTTGCATCTGGAAGTGAAATCCCGTTAAGCATAACACTATTTGGAACAAATAATGCCCCTCCAGGGACTCCATTAATGAGTAATACAGAATTAGCAGGGAAGTTTCCAGTATTCGTTAATGTTGCTGTATACGTAATGATATCTCCGATAGATACAATTGATCGATTTGCTTCTAAAACAGTTGTAACAGTCGCGTTATTAATTTGTGTGGAAGCACTATTAGAAGTTATTGTACCTGTAACAGGGGGAGAAGTCGGATCAACTATAAATTCGTATTGAATAGATGCAACGTTTGTAATTGGGTTCGAAGGTGGAGTAGATGTAACGATGACTTGGAACGTAACGGTTGAGGAACTACCAGTATTCACAGTTCCGATATTCACTCCGTTATTTGGATTTGCACCTGGGATGGTACTTCCATTTACAGTGAAACTATTTTCAACAAAAGTCGTTCCTACTGGAATCGAATCTGAGAAATTTACATTCGTAGCGTTTGTATTGCCGCTATTTTGAAGTAAAACTGTATAAGTGATCGTGTCTCCGATATTCGCAAAGGCTGTATTAGCAGTTTTTACAGCTGAAAGCGTTGCTGAATTAATAGAAGTAACGAAGACGTTCGTTTCCACATTG
Organism: Bacillus sp. 3G2; assembly: GCF_044324725.1. NCBI lineage: Bacteria > Bacillati > Bacillota > Bacilli > Caryophanales > Bacillaceae > Bacillus > Bacillus sp. 3G2. The sequence goes on from NZ_CP172246.1 coordinate 1,574,342, forward strand.
CCAGGCTGAGCTTGTAATGTATTTCCTACGTTATATTGGAAGTTTACAAATCCTAAGTTTTGGAGTTCTGTTGTGAATGTTGTTGGATTGCTTACGATTTGAACTTGGAATACGATTGTTACCATTTGATTTGGAGTGATTGTATTTATACCAACGCCATTAATAATAGAAGCGGAAGGTAATGGAGTGCCATCAACAATAACTGATCCTGCAACAAATTGTGTCCATGTTGGTAAAGGGTCTGAGAAGATAACATTGTTAGCGGAAATATTTCCTATATTCGTAATGGTCGTTGTATACGTAATCGTATCACCAATCGTTGCAAAAGATTTATCTCCTATTTTAATAGTAGTTAAAATAGCACTTTCAATTTTTGTTGTAACGTTATTAGAAGTGATATTTTTTGAAACTGGAGGATTTTTTGGATTAACGATATGTTGAAAGCTAACGCTAGCTTGATTGGTAATTGGATTTATAGGCGGGATTTCATTAGCATTAATATGAAATGCCACAATGACAGATTGATTTGGCGCAATATCACCAATTGGAACACCTGTAATGATATTTGCATTTTGGATGCTAGTTCCGTTAATTGTAAAGCTATTCGGTTCAAAGGAAGTTCCATCTGGAATCAGGTCGGTAAAAATAACATTCGTCGCACTAACATTTCCGCTATTTGTTATTGTAACGGTGTAGACAATATCTTGCCCGATATCCACTGTTGCCACATTTGAATTTTTTTGTGCGGTAAGGATAGCGCTATTAATTTGTGTTGTCGTTGTATTAGATTGATTGGAGGTTGTAATAGGTGGCTGGCTAGGATCAACGACATAATGATATGTGGTAGAAGCAGCGTTAGAAATGGGGTCAAGTGTTGGAAGTGTAGCAACTGTTGCTTGGAAAGTAACGATTGCTGTATTACCACCAGGAATGGAACCGATATTTACACCAGTAGATAAATCAGCGTTTGGAATGGCTTGCCCGTTAACTGTGAAACTATTCGGAACGAAAGTGAGATTGCTATTAAGAATATCAATAATGGTTACATCTGTAGCGGTCGTATTCCCGGTATTAGGAAGGTTAAGTGTAAATGTTATTGTATTACCAACATCCGCAAAAGTAAGATCTGCTATTTTTGTACTAATAATATTTGCGTTGTTTATTTGAAGAAGTGTCGTGTTGGAAGTAGCTGCACTCGATACTGGCGGATTCCCTGGGTCCACAGTAAACGCATAAGTCGTGGATGCTGTATTTGGTGCTGGATTACTAGGTGGGATGCTGTTCACCGTAACTTGAAAGACGATACTATATATTTCATTTGGTGGAAGTGTTGCAAGTGCTACACCTGTATTCGGATTCGCATTCGGTTGTAAAACGCCATCGACTGTTAATGTGTTAGGAACGAATGTGAGTCCGCTTGGTAATGCATCTGTGAATACTATATTAGTAGCATCCGTATTTCCTATATTTGAAATAGAAGTAGTGTAAAAAACAGTTTGCCCGATATCTGCAAAGGATACATTTTCATTTTTCGTCATGGATAATATAGCTTCTTTCATTTGCGTTGAAACAGGATTACTAATTGAAGTTTCTGCATCAGGCGGCGAGACTAATTGATACGATGTTGATGAGAAATTTACAGCGGGGTTTTGTGTTGGTAAAGAGGTAACAGTTACTTGGAACGAAACATTTACTGTATTCTCAGCTGTTATAGGGCCAATATTTACACCGTTCGATGGGTCCGCACCGCTTTGAGGAATGCCATTAATAGAAAATGAGTTTGCAATAAATGTAGTTCCGCTCGGCGCAGTATCTGTGAATATAACATTTTGTGCAGATGAATTTCCGTTGTTTGTTAAAGTAACAGTATAAGTGAGTGTGTCTCCGATATGACTAAATGATTTATCAACTTGTTTTGATGAAAGAATGGTAGCTGTATTAATGGTAGTGAACGCTATATTTGAAGTAGTGGTTCTTGAAACAATAGGTGCATTTGGATCAGCGATGAATGTGTAGGAAGCAGTAGCGGAATTGGCAATAGGATTTTGGGCTGGTGTAGAAGTAGCGGTAACTTGAAATGCTATTGCTATTGAGCTGTTAGGAGCAATTGACCCAATAGTAATACCTGTATTAGGGTTAAGGCCGAGTTGTGTGATACCATTTATTGTGACACTATCCGAAACGAACGTTGTGCCGTCTGGAATAAGGTCAGTGAACGTAATATTCGTCGCGTTTGTATTACCGTTATTTGTTAATAGTGTCGTATAGGTTATCGTATCACCTAGTGTTACAAGTGTTTGATCGACCGATTTTACCATTGTTATCATAGCATCTAGTACAGGGTTTGTAACGATATTCGTTGAAGTAGAAGTAGTAGCAGGAGCTGCGCTAGGATCAACAGTATAAGAGTATAAAATTGTATCGTTACCCATAATCGAACTTGAAGGGGGCACAGAAATAACATTTACTTGAAAAGTAACAGTTACTGTTGCACCAGGAGCGATATTTGGTATAGTTACTCCAAGTGCTGGCTGTGCACCAAGTTGCTGAACGCCATTGATTGTGACCGAATTTGGTATAAATGTAGTGTTAGCTGGAATAGCGCTTGTGAAAGTAATATTCGTTGCTGGTTTATTCCCAGTATTTGTAATCGTAGTTGTATACGTAACTTTATCTCCGACAGAAATAATGGATTTATCAGCACTTTTTGTGGTAGTTAATATAGCGCTATTTATTGTTGTAGTAACGGTATTAGATGAAGCGGTTTGAGTGATAACTGGTTGACTTGGATCGACAATATGCTGAAATTGTACAGAACTGGAATTAGAGATTGGATTTATACTTGGAATGTTTATGACAAGTGCGTTAATAGTAATAATGGACATTCCGCTTGGGTTTATATTTCCAATCTGAATCCCGTTCCCGGGATTTCCAATTTGCTGCGCACCAGAATCATTTACAAGAGTGCCAGATATAAATGTCGTTCCATCAGGCAAAAGATCCGTGAAAATTATATTTTGTGAAGTGACATTTCCAGGGTTACTTAATGTGATTGTATAAGAAATGGTATCGCCAATTGTTGCGAAAGCTTTATCTACAGATTTAACGAGTGCAATTTCCCCAGCATTTATTTGTGTCGAAACAGAATTAGATGACGTACTTCGTGAAACAAATGGTAAATTAGGTCCTGTCATAAATTGATAATTAATAGAAGCGCCGTTTACAACCGGTGAGTTTGGTCCTCCGGGTCCGATTGTAAAAATAGGATTTGGGATACTAACTACTTGCACACGGAAGGTAACGTTTATAAAATCTCCTGCAATAATATCCCCAATGGGTATCCCATTCGCTGGATTTACTCCAGGTAATAAAACCCCACCTACTCGAACGCTATCCTCTATAAATACTGTATTATTTGGAATCGGATCTGTAAAAATGATATTCGTAGCAGTTGAGTTTCCTATATTATCTAATAAAACTGTATACGTTAAAAATGAATTTCCAGGTGCGATATCAGAAAATAGACGATCCACACTTTTTGTTGCTTGGATGATTGCTTCATTAATTTGCACTAAAGTTGGATTACTTGTAGCTGTTTCTGTAACTGGCGGCTGGGTAGGATCCACAATGATAGAATATGTCGTGCTAGATTGATTCAACGTTGGATTTGTAGCAGGTATTGAACCAACGATCGCTTGAAAACTAATCGTTGTCGTTCCTCCAACTGGAATGGTGTCTAAAGAAATCCCGTTATCTGGTCTAAATCCAAGTTGTGGGATCGTATTAATTTGTACGCTATCAGGCACGAATGAAAGTTCAGGTGGTAATATATCGATAAAAACAGGTGTGTTTGCGGTAGTATTTCCGCTATTAGTGAGCGTAGTTGTATACGTAATTGTATCTCCAACAGCGGAAAATGCACTGCTCGCAGTTTTTGTTGCGATAACGGAGGCAGTATTTACTTGTGTAAAAGTTTTGTTGGATTTAACGGTTCGTGAAACAGGCGGTTCATTTATATCAACAATAAAGCTATATTGAAGCGATGATTTGTTCGGAATTGGATTAGGGTTTGGAAGAGTTGTAATGTTTACTTGAAAGCTGAGTATAAATGATGCATTTGAATTTATGTTACCGATATTGATACCGTTTTGTGGATTTGCATTAGGGATGGTTGTTCCATTTACTGTAAAACTATTTGGAATAAACGTCGTACCATTTGGAATTAAATCTGTAAAAATAACATTGTTTGCGGTAGTGTTGCCGGAATTAATAATGGTAGAAGTGAAAGTAAGTGTATCTCCGATAGTAGAGAATGTTGAATTGACAGTTTTATTTATAGATAGAGTAGCATCAATAATTGGAGTAACCGTCGTATTCGTAATTGTACTACCAACAGCAGGTGATTGGTTTGGATTCACGGTATATTCATAATTTACAAGAGCATTATTTGTTAATGTGCCACTAGGTGGTATAGCTAAAATTTGTGCTTGAAAAGTAATGAATACAGTATCTCCAGGTGAAATATCTGCTAAGTGAATACCAAGTGATGGGTCTAATCCTGGCTGAGGAACATTATTGATAGTTACGGAATTTTGGACAAAGGATGCGCCTGCACCAAGTCCATCCGTTAAAACAGTTGCACTAGCAGGGATATTTCCTGTGTTCGTAACTGCAATCGTATAAGTAACGATATCTCCAATTGCAGCATTCGGTGTATTCACTGATTTCGTAGCGAGAATAGTAGCATTGTTAATTTGAGTTGTTATTAAGTTACTTAACGCATTAGAGGATACTGGAGGTAAGTTAGGATTTACGACATATTGGTAAGCTGTATTACTTTGATTAGGGATTGGATTCGGATTCGGGATGGAATTTACTTGCACTTGGAACGAGATGGTCGTATTTGCATTAGGGTTTATTGGATCGATTACTATGCCACTTGCTGGATTTACATTAGGGAGTGTATTCCTATTTACTGTTACACTATTAGGAATAAACGATGTGCCACTTGGGATTACATCTGTAAATATTACATTTGACGCAAGTGTGTTTCCGTTATTCGTTAAAGTAGTTGTGTACGTAATAATGTCATTTACGTTAGCGAACTGTTTATCTGCAGATTTTGTAGCGGTAATAGAGGCGTTATTAATAGTTGTCTGTACAGTGTTAGATGCCACCATCTGCATGACGGCTGGCTTGGATGGATCGTACGTGTATTGGAATGTAGTGCCTGATTGATTTGTAATCGGATTTACAGCAGGGATAGTTGGTATAAAAACTTGGAATGCAACAGTACGTGATGAATTTGCTCCTATCGTACCAATAAGAATGCCGTTAGCAGGATTTGCATTTGCTATAGGAACACCGTTAATCGTTACAGTGTTAGGAAGGAAGATAGTACCAGCTGGAATGATATCTGTAAACGTTACATTGGAGGCAGGTATATTGCCATTATTACTTAAAACTGTTGCATAAGTTATGACATCACCAACATCAGCGAAATTTGTGCTCGTTAGTTTCGTAGCAACAATATTAGCGGTATTAATTTGTGTCGTTACTAAATTACTAGTAGCATTTCTAACAACAGTAGGTAAATTTGGATCTGCGATAAAGCTATATTGAAGTGCAGCACTGTTTTGAACTGGGTTTGGTGAAGGTAAACTATTTGTACTAATTTGGAAAACAATTGTTGTAATGCCGCCTGCTGGAATTGTACCGACTTGAAGACCGACACTTGGATCCGCACCTAGCTGTAAAGCGCCGCCTATAAAAGTACTATTTGGTACGAGAGTTGTGCCAGGAGGGAGTATATCGGTAACGACTACATTATTTGCTGGAGTATTTCCAGGGTTAGCTAGGGCAATTGTGTATGTGATCGGTTGCCCAACATCTGCAATAGTTAAATCTACCTGTTTGACAATAACTACATTTGCTAAGTTGATTTGTGTACTTACAGTGTTACTTAAAGATGTTTCTATAGTTGGTGGGTCGCCCGGATTTAAAATAAAGCTATACTGTGTACTAGATGAATTTATTGTTGGGTTTTGTGTGGGTAAAGAGGTGACAGTTACTTGATAAGAGACGGTAAGTGAGCCGTTAGCAGGAATGGAAGGTAACGGAACACCGACATTTGGATCGGCGTTATTTTGGAGTACACCATTAATAAGGAAAGTGTTTGGGATAAAGGTAGTACCGTCAGGATTCGTATCAACGAAAGTAGGACTATCAGCGGAAACACTTCCTGCATTCGTCAAAGTAACGGTATAAGTTAATATATCTCCTACGGTAGCAAACGCTCGATCCACTGCTTTGTCTGAAATGACATTTGCGTCATTCACTTGAGTAAATGTAGTGGTTGAAGTTGTGTTCTTACTTACAGGGGAAGCATTTGGATCCACAATAAAGTTATAGGCAATAGAAGCGCTATTTGAAATAGGATTTGGATTTGGTATGCTAGTTATTAATACTTGGAATGAAGCTGTGATTGTAGTACCGGCATTAATACTACCAATAGTAATGCTAGTTGGTGTAATGCCTGGCTGAGTAATGCCGTTAACTATGACACTGTTCGGTATAAAGGCAGTACCATTCGCAATTGAATCGGATAGTACTACATTGTTCGCCGCAACATTTCCATCGTTTGTAAGAGCAAAGGTATAAGTTAATACATCTCCAACTTCCGCAAATGTTTTATCTACAGACTTAGTAGCATGAAGATTTGCTAGTCTAATTGTTGATGTAACTGAATTAGAATTTGCTGTTTTTGAAGTTGGTGGCAGACTGGGATTTACAGTATATAAATAAGAAGCGAAAGCATTATTAATGATAGGATTTTGGGTGGTAATATTGATGACTGTTACTTGGAAAGAAAGAGTAACAGTGGCACCGCCAGGAATTGTGCCAATGGGTAAAGCAATGAGAGAATCTACATTTTGCAAAACTCCGTTTAGTGTTACAGTACTAGGAGTCAATATCGTTCCATTTGGAAGTGGATCTGTTAGTTGAACGTTAGTTGCAGCTGTATTTCCACTGTTTGTAATAAGAATTGTATAACTAATTGTTTCGCCAATTGTAGCAAATTGTTTATTTGTTGATTTTGTTAATGTTAAATTCGCATTGTTAATTTGAGTGGAAACGAGATTAGAAGAAATATTTTTTGTAATTGGTGATTGGCTAGGATTGACGGTATATTGATAAGAAGCACTTGAACCATTAGATACGACATTTGACGCGGGTATTGTGTTTACTACTACTTGAAATGAAACAGTTTTTGTTGAGCCAGTTGGGATCAATCCAATGTTCACACCGTTAGCGGGATTTGCACCCACTTGTGTCGTGCCATCTATTGTTAAACTGTTAAGGACAAAAGTTGTTCCGGTAGGAATGACATCTGTAAAAATAACGTTGTTCGCATTCGTATTACCTGTAGCTGTAAAGGAAACGGTGTAAGTTAATGTATCACCAATATCTGCAAAATTTTTATCTACTACTTTTGCCATAGTTACAGTAGCGTTATTCACTTGAGTAGATACGATGTTGGTCGTATCAGTCCCACTTACTGCCGGCTGATTTGGCACAGGAATGTATTGATAAGTTGTTGTACCACTATTTAATATTGGGTTTGTTTGCGGGATAGAAGGAACGAATACTTGGAATGAAACAGTAGTCGTAGAATTAGCAGTAATAGTTCCGACGGATATACCATTAGCGGGATTTGCACCAGCTTGAGTAACTCCGTTAACAGTTACACTTCCTGGAATGAAAGTAGTCCCGCTAGGAATCGGATCTGTATATAAAACGTTCGTTGCGGCGATATTTCCTATATTAGCTAAGGCGATACTATAAGTTAACGTTTCGCCAATATCGGTAAAGATTTTGTTAACTGATTTTGTCCCATTAATATCTGCGAGGTTAATTTGTGTTCCTGCAGAGTTGCTTGTTGCAAGACCATTAAAAGTCGTTCCACCGGCAATTGGTGTATATTGAAATGTAATATTAGCAGTGTTAGAGATAGGGTTTTGGCTTGGAAGAGAAACGACAGTTGCTTGGAAAGTTACTGTACGAGAAGCGCTATTATTAATTGTTCCAAGAGATATACCAGCAGCGGGATTTGCATTTGTTTGAGGTACGTTATCTATCGTTACAGTGCCAGGTATAAAGGAGGTACCGTTAGGAAGACTGTCTATAAAAATAACGTTATTGGCGGGAAGAAGCCCGGTATTAGGGATAGTAACGGTATAAGTGAGAACATCTCCAATTGCAGCTACGCTTTTATTCACGCTTTTCGTTGCTTGTATGTTAGGCGAGTTTATATTAATTTGTAATCCGACTGTATTTAACATATATGCATCTCCGTTAGTTGTTAAACGGATTGCGGCGGAGACTTGGGAATTTGTTAAATAAGGAGAAATATCAATAGAAGTAATGTCCCAGCCTTGCCTTCCAGCGGAGATATTTGTACTTGTAGAAGCACTTTGATTTCGTGTTCCAAATGTCCCAGTTGTATCTAAATTTCCGGCAGCGTTATTCACTTGAGAACCGAAGAAATTATTTACAGCATTATTTGGCCCAGATAAGGCATTTAATGAACTGAAATTCGGTCCAAATAATGCTTGATCCCCAGTTAAATCAGCATCCCCTTCAGTAGAACTTATAAATAATCTCCCGCTTACAGGTCCTCCAGCAGGTGTTAAAAACCCTGAGACAGATACATCTGCACTACCAGTTTCTACAGATACACGGTTACCAGCTACGTAAATTGTTAAATTTCTTGCGGGTAAGGAACCGTTTTGATAAGCGACAATGAGCGTCCATCCAGAAGAATTGATAGCTCCGTTAGAAGCATCTAAAGGATCAACAAGTCCAGGGACAGAGCCGGTTGTATAAGAGCCAGATCCTCCAGCTTGAACGAGGGATGTTACATCTGCGGAACGCGTATAGAATCCAAATGTGACAGATCCAGAAACGAATGTTTGATTAGAAGCTGTAACGGTTGAAGGGGTAATTGAGTATGTTGACACAGGTGTTGCAAAAGAAACAGGGTTTCCTAATACACTCGTAATATTTTGATCACGAGATAAGTAGTTCCCACCCCAAACAAGTTCTGCATAAAGAATAGTACTACCAGCAGGGATATTTAAAATAGCGGTAGAACTATTTTGTGTATAGTTTAATGTTGTACCCGCAGGAAAAGTAGTTACTTGTAAAGCGGTATTCGTAGTTGCGAATGCACCAATTGCCCCGATTGTACCAGCACGGTTTAGATTACTAATTTTACTTAAGCCTAAAGTATTTCCTGTAATAGCGAGTGCGCCGTTCGTGGTGGTAGAAAATCGATTCGTAATGGGCATGTTGTCACCTCATTTACAATATAGTCTTGGTCAAAATAGGATATGTTTGTGACAGATAAAGTGAAACATGTACAAGTTGATTTGATAATAATGATTTAAATGTCTAGATAAGGGGATGAAGTATGCTTGAATTGGAAATTAAGGTGGAATGTCTTAGGGAAGAACAAATAGGCGATATTGTAGCATTATCTTCTTATATTGGGTGGGATTATAACAGAGAAGAAATTGAGACTATTTTTGATTCAGGTATTGTATATGGTGTGTGGAATGAGAGGGAGAAACTAATTGCTAGCGCGGCAATAATATTATATGGGGAGAAATTAGCGTCTATCGGAATGGTCATTGTACATCCGAATTATAAGGGGAGAGGGATTGGAAAGGCTATAACGGATGCATGCATTAAGAGCGTATCGGTTCAAACTCCCATTATGCTTATTGCTACGGATGAAGGAAAGCCTCTATATGAAAAATTAGGGTTTAGAGTAGTAAGCTATGTTTCTAAATACATATGTAGCTCGTACAATGTGAATGATTATTGTGTGGGAAATGAAGATTATATGGTGAAGTATGAAGAGTGTGATTTAGAAGAAATAATAAAATTAGATGAAAATGCGTTTGGAACAAATAGAGAAGAGTTTTTAACGAAAAGAATGATACAAAGTGAACAGTGCATTGTTGTAAAGGACAAGGAACAAAATGTATTAGGTTACGGTTTAAGTATACAAACATCAGAAAATAAAATAATAGGACCAGTCGTTGCGAAAAATGATGCGATGGCAATGCGAATTGTTCATCATTTAGCAAGAGAGCATAATGGTAAATTAAGAATGGATGTACCAAAAGGAAAGAATGGTTTCATGAAAGAATTAGAGATTACTGGTTTTCAAAAGGTTCATACACCACCAATTATGATGAAAAATAGCGATAAATTATTAAAAAGGAGTAATGAACTGTATAGCATTGCAGCACAAGTTTTTGGGTGAAAAAAGAATCCTTTCGTGAAAAGGATTCTTTTTTATAGCCAACTTAATCACGATATTGATCATGAATAGGTTGAAAAAGGTCTTCCTCGACATCTCTAACAACTGAAAAATGATCAACATTATAATGACCGTGTAGAATTTTATTATGATGACCAATGATTTGCTCAGCAGATAATACGTTAGAGTCAGTTGTGGAATGACCGTTTTCAATTAATGTAACGTCAAATCCTTGTACAGTAGCTGTTCTAACAGCGGTGTCGATGCAATGTTCTGTTTTACATCCACCGATAACGATATGATTAATTTTTTCTTTTTTCAAAAGTTCGAGTAAAGAAGTGCCATAGAATGCGTTTGTTGCTGCTTTATTAATAAGGATTGCAGAGTTAGGTACTTGAATTTGATTATGTACTTCAAACCCTTCTCCGCTGCCAGAAGCAACATCGATATCCCTTACGAAAACAATAAGGACATTTGAATCTATCGCTTTCTGTACGGCTGTATTTAGTGTAGATAATAACTCGGTTTTACGAAAAACTTCATTTTCTTTTTCATTTCCATCCATTAATTCTTGCTGCGCATCGATAATTAATAGTGCTTGTTTCATCGTGTCTCCCCTTTAATATGAAATAAGTGCCCCTATACATATTCATTCATCTTGTAGGGAAATCCTCTATTGTCTATGAAGTAGACGATAGATTTACAAAGTTGTCAAAGAAATTTCATTCTCATAGCGTGTAAAAACATGTATGATAGGAGATGGAGAATTTTTGAGTAGGTGGGAATAACATGCAAACAGTAGAAGATTATCTTTCATTCTTACATACGAAAGGATTTAAATTATCAGAGGAAGCACAAGGATTTATTATGTTCGGACAAGGATATACGGGTGCATCTGATGGAATTGTGAACGCAGCAATAGAAGCGACAATTAAACATCAATTACAGTTTGATGGAAGTTATTTTGTTGCGTTATTAGAACGATTGAAAGAAGAAGAAATTACAGATAAAAAAAGCGCAAAGGCTTTTATGCGGAAGTTACAAGCGTAACTTCATGCAGCCTGCGCTTCTTTTTTTGTTTTGGAAGGTAATTCAACAAAAATCATGCCTAGAAAAATACATAAGCATCCGATAATAGCAGAAATAGAAAGTTGTTCGTTTGCCACGAGAACGCCTGTTAAGGCAGCAAAAACGGGCTCCATCGCGAAAATGATTGCTACTCTTGTTGGAGACGTATGTTTTTGTGCTGATGTTTGAATGAAAAAAGCAATGGATGTTGCAAATAGGGAAGTTAGAAATAGAGCAAATAAAAAGGAAGAATTCGTCCATAGTGCTACTGAAAATAATTTTTCCCAATCTTCAAACAAAAAGGCGCAAATAGAAGAAAACATGCCGACAGCTAATACTTGCGACGTGCTTAACAATAAAGGTGATATTTTCTTAGAAAAGAAGCCGTTAACGAGAATATGAGCAGCGAAAGCAACTGCACAACCGAGAACGAGTATATCTCCAATGTTTAATTGAAAAGAATCACCAGCCGTTAATAAGTATAAACCTGCTGTTGCTACAGCAATACCAAGTACGATAAAAATGTTAGCTTTTTGTTTTAAAAAGATAAAAGACAAAATGGGCACCATAACGATACTAAGCCCTGTTAAGAAACCTGCTTTTGAAGACGTTGTATAAAGTAAGCCGAAAGTTTGTAATACATAGCCAACACATAAAAAGAATCCAACAATTAATCCAGCGAAGCTACTCTGTTTTATATCTTGTTTTGAAGTTTTTTTTGCGAAAATCATTTGAACGAATAATAAAATAATTCCAGCGAATAAAAAGCGAATACCGTTAAAAGTAAATGGGCCAACGAAAGACATAGCATTTTGAACGACAACAAATGTAGCTCCCCAAATAAAAGAGACAAATAATAAAGCAAGAGGAGCAATCCAATCTTTTTTCACACTCATACCCCCGTTAATTTTGTAAGATAGCTTTTCTAGCTAATTCATCAGCTACTTTATTTTGACTACTTGGAATCCACTTAATAAAAAAGAGATCGAAACTTTTTATGTACTGCAGTGCTTCCTCTAATAGCGGTGCAAACACTTTATTTTTTGCGTATTCTTTTTCAACAGCTCGCTCGACAAGTTGCGAATCTGTACGAAAAGAGACAATGTTATAATTATGCTCCGTGCAATATTTTAATGCAGCAAGTAAAGCGTGGTATTCTGCTTCATGATTGGACATTGTCCCAAGGGGCAATGATAATTGTACAGCTGGTTGCACCCCTTTAATAAATACGCCTGCACCAGAAGGACCAGGATTTCCTTTTGATGCACCATCAATATATACTTCAATCAAAATGAGAAACCTCCAAATGATAAGATGATCCCCTACTTATATGTTTCCTTTTAAGTAGGGGATAGAGTAACTTAGCCGATTGTAATACTATAACGACATGTAAATGTTTCATTCGCTTGTAAAGATTGAATTCCTTTTTTTTCCTTGAAATCTTTTGCTGGAGTTACTTCATCGGCAATTCCGTACCAAGGTTCAATACATAAGAAAGGTGCATTCTCGCCTGGTGTCCATACGCCGACAAATGGGAATCCGTCAAATTCTACTTTTACAAATTTATTATGTTTATGAGAACGGATAGAGATTTCATCCGTATTCATATTTTCAAAAATAAGTGCATCATTTTTGAATAAATCGTATGTAAGTGGTAATTCATGCGTATTTTCAGCGATTAATTGCTTTTTACTTGAAAGGTAAGGTCCTTCTAATACGCTTGTTTCTAAGCGTTCAGAACCATTAAATGATAAATGATAATCTGTAAATGATTCGCCCTCTAATAAGGGGAAGTTGAAACCAGGATGTGCTCCGATTGAGAAGAACATCTCTTTTGAAGTAGGGTTATTTACTTCATATGTTACATGAACGATTTGTCCGTCCAGCTCATAAGAAACGAGTAATTCGAATTCGTATGGGTATTTTTTTAATGTTTCTTCATTACTAGTTACAATATAAGTGATTTTCGTTTCACTTTGTTCTTTTACAGAGAATGTAAGATCACGAGCAAAGCCGTGTTGTGTTAAAGAATATGGTTTACCATCTACGTAGTATGTATTATCTACTAATCGGCCGACAATTGGGAATAAAATTGGTGCGCGGCGCCCCCAATAAGTAGAATCGCCTTGCCATAAATATTCAGTGTTATCTTCTTTTAAGCGAACGCTTTGTAATTCTGCACCTTTGTCAGAAATGGAAACGATCACTTTTTCATTTTGAATTGTTGCTGTCATGAAGTGAAACCTCCTAAAACTTTCATATGTTTTATTATACGTTGTCTAAAAGAAAAAAGGTAGTTAATGATAGGAATCTATTGACGAAAGGGAGTGTATTGCGTAGAATATAATCTTGTTGCTTAAAAAGCGAATAACGTGGTTCGAAACCATCCCACGTAAAAAAACTAAGGAGATTTTGTCATGAATATTAGAACATTAGTCGGTAATGGTATTTTAGCGGCATTATATATTGCTGTTTCTATGCTTATTCAGCCATTTGGCTTTACAAATGTACAGTTTCGTATTTCAGAGATGTTTAATCATCTTGTTGTATTTAATAAGAAAGCAATTTACGGAATTGTATTAGGTGTATTTTTAACAAATCTCTTTTTCTCACCAATGATCGCTTACGATTTAGTATTTGGAGTAGGGCAATCTATTCTTGCATTAGTTGCAACGATTATTTCTATGCGATTTATTAAAGGTGTTTGGGCTCGTATGATTTTTAATACAGTTATTTTTACAATTACAATGTTTATGATTGCAATTGAGCTTCATCTTGCATTTGATTTACCATTTATGTTGACTTGGTTAACATGTGCCATCGGTGAATTTGTTGTCATGGCGATTGGTATGCCTGTAATGTACTGGATTAATAAACGAGTACAATTTGAAAGATTTATGTAATAGATGAAAGAGCTATTCCTAAAGGGATAGCTCTTTTTATGTGTAATCATATTGAATATAATACTGTGACTCTTGATAAAATATAATAAAATAAAGTGAGGCTTTCATTAGCTGGTTACATAAAAGAAGTCTTATATAAGGGGAATCTAGTATGAAATATAAAATTCATTGGTTGTATAAAACGAAGCACGGTTTGCAGACGGAATTAACGACAGATTATATGAACATAGAAAATGTACTGCAATTTGCAGAGGATTTCGAGAAAACAGGAAGAGTGAAAGAACTATCATTTTATGATGAAATGGATGCAGAATGGTCATTAAAGGAAATGAAAAAGCTGAGTAAACAAGTGGAGGAAGAGCTACAAGAAATACTCGTTTATTTTGATGGTGGTTATGATGTACAGACGAAAGAAGCTGGGGTAGGTATATGTGTATACTATAAAAAAGGGAATAAACAATACCGAATTCGCCGTAATGCATATATAGAAGGTATATATGATAATAATGAAGCGGAATATGCATCATTACTATATGGTATGAAAATACTCGAGGAATTAGGAATTAAGTATGAAGCAGTTACACTTCGCGGTGATTCGCAAGTTGTACTGCAGCAATTGGCTGGAGAATGGCCTTGTTATGATGAGCATTTAAATCATTACTTAGATCAAATTGAACAAAAAGCGAAGCAAATGAAGTTAAAGCTTGTATGTGAACCGATATCTAGAAAACAAAATAAAGAAGCGCATCAATTAGCTACGCAAGCATTAGAAGGAACCGTCATTGATAGTCATAAAGAAATAACCGAATAGAGAGGTGCAAAGGTGGATAAAAAGCAACTCATTACAGAGGTAAATGACTTATTAGAAACGTATTGTGAAGGGTGTTTTCTGCGAGAACATAATCGAAAGACAAATAGTAAGTATTATGCTCATTCCTTTTGTATCAGGCAATGTACAGTTGGAGAAACATTGAAGAAGTATGGAGAACAGTTGTCATGAAAAAACATCCAGAGAAAGTTCTCTGGATGTTTTTTAGTGTCTAGCTTCGTTTAGTTGATGCTCGCATTTGCTTAATTTTTTTTCTTCATTCATTAAGAATGGCTCATCTAAATCTGTTGCCACAGATTTCATAATTTCAAGCTGAGAGCGAGCGGCTTCTACAGCAGTAGTAGCATGCTCTAATGTATCTGGATCCATTGAAATTGTCGCTGATCCTACCATTTTTTGTGCTGTTTCTACACGGAATTTCACTTCTTCAAAATCATTTACTTCTGATCCCATTATTACTTCCTCCTTTGTATATTGCGCATTTCACATAGTTTTTGCTCTGTAAAACGGAAATATACAAAGGAATAACAAAGGAGGTTACCGAATAAGGTAACCTCCTGTTATATGTTGGATTAAAGTTTTACTACGTTAGCAGCTTGAGGTCCGCGGTTTCCTTCAGTGATATCGAAAGATACTTCTTGGCCTTCTTCTAAAGCTTTATAGCCGTCACCTTGAATAGCAGAGAAATGTACGAATACATCGTCAGCGCCTTCCATTTCGATAAATCCAAAACCTTTTTCGTTGTTAAACCATTTTACTTTTCCTTGCATGTTACAATTCCCCCTAAAAACATTTGCTTTTTTTCATTTAGTGAAATTCATTTGAAAGATAATATAAACTAAAAATGCTATAATCTTGAATATTCTGCTAAATGATTAATTTAAATATACACGAATTGGTAGAATTTAGTCAAGTAAGCGATTTTATTTTTTTGTATTTTTAAATAATTTTTCAGCCAGATTTTTAAATAGGTATAGGACAGGCCGAGTATGTAATATTCTTAATTGAATGCTATACATAATGAGGTGAAAGAAAGAATGAATGAGTCTTATTTATTAGATAATGAAGGAATGAGAACGAGAACTGACATACCAAATTGGGTTACAAAAGAATTTCAAAATTTTTCGAGTGTCGTGCTAGAACCAACTTTCCCGTGCTATTTCGGCTTAACAGCTTTGAAAAAGAATGAACTTCGTTATTCATTTCTCTCTCATAATGATTGGAGTCATTTGCCACATACAATGTTATCTTTTTTAGAGTTAATGAAAGAGCGACCAATTGTAAGAAGAGGATTTTTTCTTTTTGTGGAACCGGAATGTGAGGACCAATCACTGGAATATTATCGTGATTACTTTTGGAAAGTACTACAATATTTACATGAAAACGATGATCAGACATGGCCGAAGCAAATTCCTGAAGACCCAGACCATTACTTATGGGAATTTTCATTTAGTGGTGAACCGATATTCGCATTTGGAAATGCGCCAGCTTATAAACAAAGAAAAACTAGGCATTTAGGAAATTCTCTCGTTATTGGGTTTCAACCACGCACCATCTTTGATGGATTAGAAGGGGATCGTCCTAAAGGAGCATATTCAAGACAAACGGTCCGAGATCGAGTTGAAAAGTGGGATCAGCTGCCGAAGCATCCTAACATTAGTCATTATGGTGATCCAGATCATCGGGAGTGGAAACAATACTTCATAGGAGACGATGTAGAGCCGATAAAAGGAAAATGTCCTTTTCTTCATAAGTTAGAAAAGTAAGAGCCATCATCCGGATGGCTCTTTTGCATATTTTGGATAAAAAAGGGTATTTTAGTAGTAAATATTTTGATGAAAGCTAGTCTATTTTTAATCATTACATCATTACTTAATAGTAAAGGAAGTAGAAAGGATAGAGCGATGTTTGGAGCGATTATACAACAAATTGTATTAGGTATTTCATTAGCTGCGCCGGTAGGTCCGATTAATATTGAAATGTTAAAACGAGGAATTGAACGAGGTTTTTGGCATGCGTGGGTTGTTGGAATTGGTGGAATGACTGCAGATATTTTGTTTATGCTTCTCATTTATTTCGGTTTATCTTCTGTGTTTATGTATACATATGTACAAGCTTTTATGTATTGCACAGGGTTTTTCTTATTATTTTATTTAGGATTTCAAAGTGTAAAACAAGGAATTTCCCATACGAATATGGAATATAAAAAGGAAGAGGTAGGTGGCCTTAAACAATCGTTTATGGCAGGTTTTTTAATTGCGATATCCAATCCATTAAATCTTGTTTTTTGGTTTGGTATATACGGAAGTACACTTAGCTCATTGCTTACGAAAGTAACGAAACAAGAAGCCTTTTTGTACAGTCTTTGTATTATCGTTGGCATTATTTTATGGAATTTAAATATCGCTTTTTCTGTCCATTTTGGCAGGACGTTATTAAAGCAAAAAGCACTTGGCTATATAACAGCCGGAGCAGGTATTATTTTAGTAGGATATTCTATCCATTTTGCATACAAAGCTTTACAGTTGTTCACATAAGATTGAAGGGGAGATTTTTATGTATCGAACCACTATTGACGGAAAAGAAATTATTATTACGCTAGCACCAAAAATCCGAAAAGAAATTACTGATAGGAATCCACTATATGAAGCGGTATTTCATAATGCAGCAAGATTACTACAAACAAAGCAACCGACGTTTGCAGTAAATCATGAAATATTTGGGCTCATTATTGGAGAGGTACAAAGAGGAGAAGTAACAGTGTTTGCGGTGGAACATATTATCCCAAAGCAAAATATATTTGGATCGAACAATTTTTTCTCGACAATAGAGCAACAGGCAAATTTGTAAAGTGAATAGAATAAGAATAAAATAATAGAAATAGTCGTAACGATATGTTGCGGCTGTTTTTTTGGAAAAGGGGGAAGGAAGATGAAGAGAGTGGGGAAAGAGTTCTTTTTACAACATGATATCGTTATTATGTATAGTATTTTATTTATTTTCATCATTATTTTAAAAATGCAATTATTCACATGGATCGGTATGTTAGCGTGTTTGTTTGGGATTGTTTTTTATACGCTTAATGAATATATGACACATCGATTTTTATTTCACTTAAAGCCACCAAAAAACGTATTTTTATTAAAAATGTTAAGAAGATTACATTATGATCATCACGTATATCCAGATGATTTAAAACTATTATTCTTGCCTGTATGGTTTAGTATACCTAGCTTTACTATATATTTACTTATATCATACGCTATAACAAAAAGTGTTACTATTACACTTTCATTTGGAATCGGAATGATTATCATGCTTCTCGTTTATGAATGGAAACATTATATCGCACATAAGCCAATTCGTCCGTTCACAAAGTTTGGGCGCTGGCTAAAAAAACAGCACATATTACACCATTATAAAAATGAAAAGTTTTGGTTTGGTGTTTCAAATCCAGTATTCGATTTCATATTTGGAACGCTTAAAGATGGAAAAGACGTTGAATTAAGCGAAACAGCTCGTAATTTAGAAAAAGAGAAAAAGACAGAAGTAGTGCGATAAGCACTACTTTTTTATTTGGTTTTAATGAGCCTCAAATTTTGACTAGTATGAGATTACAGTACGCAAATTTTATGCTGAAAAAGTATATTAAAAACTTAGGGGAAAATGCCGAAAAATGTCTATCGAAAAATCTTTGCAGGAATGTATGGATTGTCTAAAATGAAAATAAGTTTCTGAATATTTATAAAATTTAGTCTTTAGGTATGCAAGGGGGAATTGTATTTTTAGTAAGAGAGGGGATTGGATAATGAAACGAGATGATACGTCAGCACGTAAGTTACAAAATGAGGTGAATTATACAGAGGTCGTTCAGTCAGAAGAATTTCAATTGCTATTAAATACGAAAAAGAAGTTTATCGTTCCAATGAGTATTTTCTTTTTAAGTTTTTTTATTGCATTACCTATTTTAACATCGTATTCAAAGGTGCTAAATACACCAGCATTTGGGGATGTTACGTGGGCATGGGTGTTTGCATTTGCACAATTTATCATGACGTGGTCATTATGTATGATTTATAGCAAAAAAGCGGAATCCTTTGATAAAATCTCGCAAAACATTCTACAAGATATGCAAAAAGGGAGGGGCTGACTTTGAATGTAACCGCATTTGCACTATTTTTAATCATCGTTCTTGGTACACTCGTCATAACTTATTTTGCATCGAAGAAAACGAAAAATGCGAGTGAGTTTTATACAGCTGGAGGAGGATTAACTGGCTGGCAAAATGGTCTGGCCATTGCGGGAGATTATATGTCTGCTGCGTCTTTTCTTGGTATAGCCGGAGCGATCGCGTTAACTGGGTTTGATGGGTTCTTTTATAGTATCGGTTTCTTAGTTGCTTACTTAGTTGTATTATACTTAGTTGCAGAGCCACTTCGAAATTTAGGGAAATACACGCTAGCAGATATGATTGCGGCGCGTTTTGATGCGAAAAAAGTTCGCGGAGTTGCAGCGCTTAATACAATGACGATTTCAATTTTTTATATGATTGCACAATTAGTTGGGGCTGGTGCACTTATTAAATTATTATTAGGGATCGAATATACGACATCCGTTTTAATCGTTGGCACATTAATGACAGTGTACGTTATATTTGGCGGAATGACTGCGACGAGCTGGGTACAAATTGTTAAGGCTGTATTACTTATGGCTGGTACATTTATTATTTCTGTTATCGTTTTCTCAAAATTTAATTTTAGTGTGACTGAAATGTTCGCTCAAATGAAAACAGCTACGCCATTAAAAGATTCATTTTTAAACCCAGGAGTAAAGTATAAAGATGGTCTGGATACACTTTCTTTAAATTTAGGACTAGTCCTTGGTACTGCCGGATTACCACATATTCTTGTTCGCTTTTTTACAGTACGTGATGCAAAAACAGCACGTCAATCTGTTGTATACGCTACGTGGTTAATTGGCGCATTTTATATTATGACAATTTTCTTAGGGTTTGGGGCAGCGGCATTTGTAGGGAATGAGGCGATTATTAAAGCGAATCCTGCTGGTAATATGGCAGCACCTTTATTAGCGAAAGCGTTAGGTGGAGATTTCTTATTTGCTTTCGTATCAGCAATTGCATTTGCAACGATCTTGGCTGTAGTGGCGGGACTTGTATTAACAGCCGCATCAGCATTTGCACATGATTTTTATAATGAAATCATTCGCAAAGGGAAATCAACGGAAAAAGAGCAAGTTTCAATGGCCCGCTATGCATCTATTGGAGTAGCGGTATTATCCATTATACTAGCGTTATTTGCTCAAACATTGAATGTAGCATTTTTAGTTTCATTAGCATTTGCAGTTGCAGCGAGTGCAAATCTACCAGTTATATTATTCACAATATATTGGAAGCGCTTTAATACGACAGGTGCTATCTCTGGTATGATTGTTGGCCTTGTATCAGCAATTGTTCTCGTAGCGTTAAGTCCTAATGTTTGGAACCCTGTAGCTGGAAAAGCTATATTTGTTGGGGAAGCGATTTTCCCATATACGACACCTGGAATTATTTCAATTCCGCTTGGATTCCTTGCAGCATATTTAGGAACCGTGTTATCTAGTAAGAAAGAAGATGCTGCGAAATTTGATGAGATTCTTGTGAAATCTAATACTGGCCATGGTATTAGTGATGCATCATCCCATTAAAAAGAGAAGGGCTTTTCGATATATAAGAAAAGCTCTTTTTTTCTTGTAAATATTACTGTAGTGTAAGTAGGATTTTGTCTTAATTTTGTGGAATGAAAATAAGCAGGGAGAAAATTAAATCATCATGGCACCAGCGCAGCTTTTGTGAAAAATAAGTTGTTATGGAAGGTGGAAGAAATGATGAAAACGAAACAGACTGATGAATTGTTAGCAAAAGATGAGCAATATGTTTGGCACGGAATGCGTCCCTTTAGTCCAAATAGTACAATGGTAGGGGCAAAAGCAGAAGGGTGCTGGGTTGAAGATATACAAGGGAAAAGGTATTTAGATGGTATGAGTGGTCTTTGGTGTGTGAATAGTGGATACGGCAGAGAAGAGCTTGCAGAGGCGGCTTATAAACAATTACAAACATTATCATACTTTCCGATGTCACAATCGCATGAACCGGCTATAAAGCTTGCTGAAAAATTAAATGAGTGGCTTGGAGGAGAGTATGTTATTTTCTTCTCTAATAGTGGTTCGGAAGCGAACGAAACAGCTTTTAAAATAGCAAGGCAATACTATGCGCAAAAAGGTGAACCACATCGTTATAAATTTATGTCACGTTACCGTGGGTATCATGGAAATACAATGGCTACGATGGCAGCGACGGGACAAGCGCAGCGTAGATATCAATATGAGCCATTTGCTTCAGGATTTTTACATGTAACACCGCCAGATTGTTATCGTATGCCTGGAATAGAAGCAGAGGACATTTATGATATAGAATGTGTAAAAGAAGTAGATCGTGTTATGACATGGGAATTAAGTGAAACGATTGCAGCTTTTATTATGGAACCAATTATTACGGGCGGAGGCATTTTAATGCCGCCACAAGACTATATGAAAGCCGTTCATGAGACGTGTCAAAAACACGGTGCACTACTCATTAGCGATGAAGTAATTTGCGGTTTTGGGCGTACAGGTAAGGCATTTGGATTTATGAATTATGATGTGAAGCCAGATATTATTACGATGGCAAAAGGGATTACGAGCGCATATTTACCGTTATCAGCGACAGCTGTGAAAAAAGAAATATATGAAGCATTTAAAGGGAAGGGAGAATATGAATTCTTCCGTCATATTAATACATTTGGTGGAAATCCAGCGGCTTGTGCATTAGCACTTAAAAACTTAGAGATTATGGAAAATGAAAATTTAATTGAGCGATCTGCACAAATGGGTTCGCTTTTATTAGAGCAATTAAAAGAAGAAATTGGAGAACATCCACTTGTTGGGAATATTAGAGGGAAAGGTCTACTAGTTGGAATCGAACTAGTAAATGATAAAGAGACGAAAGAGCCAATTGATAACGACAAAATTGCAAGTGTTGTAAATGCTTGTAAAGAAAAAGGTTTAATTATTGGACGAAACGGCATGACAACAGCAGGATATAATAACGTCTTAACATTAGCACCACCGCTTGTTATTTCAAGTGAAGAAATTGCTTTTGTTGTTGGAACGTTGAAGACAGCGATGGAACGTATTTAATGAATCGAGCGAGCTGTAATATACAGCTCGCTTTTGTTTATTATGTGAAATATGATAAATTTTCAAAGGGAGGGGAATTTATTATGAAGAAATATGATCCTAATCAACATTATCACATCGGATATTATGAAGATGGATATGATTTAGAAGTGACGGCGTACAAAAGAATAAATGAACCAGTTTGGGATGCTTATATTCCGCATTATGAGGTAGACGATTTTTATAAGAAAGTGGAGAAAATGAAACTGGGTGAATATACGGATGATTACGGCATTATGGTGTATTCATTTAGTGATGATATTGACGATGAAGAAGCACGAATTATGTTTGAAAGATGGTTAAAAAAGAACGAGATTGTTTAAAGATAAAATGAAAAGGAGATTGCTATCTTATAAGATAGCAATCTCCTTTTCATTTTAGAAAGCTTATTTACTTGCTTTCATTGCTTTATCTTTTGCACCAAAAGTGTATTTTAACATTGGTGGTGTAATCATTGTAGTTAAAATAACGACAATAACGATAGCTGTAAAGTAATCTTGTGCTAGTAGACCTGAAGAAAGTCCTGTTCCAGCGATGATAAGTGCAACTTCACCACGAGAAACCATTCCAGAACCGATAATGGCAGAAGACTTAGCGTCAAATCCAGTCATTCGTGCACCTAATCCACAACCAATTAGTTTCGTTAATACAGCGATTACTGTTAATGCTAGGATGAACCAAATTTGATTGCCAATACCGTCAAATGTAATATTCATACCGATACTAACGAAGAATACTGGAACGAACATAGCGTAAGCGATTGGTTCTACTTTCTTTTCTACTTCATGTTTGTAGTTCGTTTGAGAAATCGCGATACCAGCTGCGAAAGCACCGATAATACCAGCAATTCCTAATAATTCGCCGAAATATGCGAATGAGAAACAGATGATAAGAGCCGCGCTCACGATAGACTCAGATACGCGTAGTGGTGATAACCAGCGCATAATCGCAGGAACACCTTTCCATCCGATTAAAATAATAGAAGCGAAGAATACAACTTTCTTCAAGATAATCATTGTTAAGTTAACATCATCTGTACCTAAGAAGCTCATTGCAAATGCTAATAAAATAACGACAAGAATATCATCAAATACAGCTGCGCCTAGCATAGTTGTACTTTCACGTGTTTTCATCTTTCCTAAATCGCGAAGTGTTTGTACGGAAATACTAACACTTGTCGCACATAGAAGTAATCCTAAAAATACAGCATTTCCTTGTTCCATACCGATAACAAGACCAGAAACGTAACCACCTATGAATGGAAGAAGGATACCTCCAAGTGCAACTGCTAAAGAAGAATTACGATTTGCATTTAATTCCTCTAAGTCTGTTTCAAGTCCTGCCATAAACATTAAAAGAATAACACCGACATTACTTAATTGTGTTAGAAGCTCTGAATTTTCAATCCAACCTAATATAGCTGGACCGATAACGATACCGACAATTAATTTACCTAGTACAGAAGGTTGACCTAATCTAACACTAAGATCACCAGCGAGCTTTGTACTTAATAAAATAAGTGCAATTTGAAAGAAAAATTCGAAATCCATCGGATCCTCTCCTCATCATTTTTATTTTTATCATACGATTTCTCGGAATTTGCCTAATGAAAATATGTAAAACCCATTAAACAAAGGGTCTGATTACGAGTTCTTTTGAACTCGTAATTTGAACCTGTAATTAATATATAATAAAATGTATGAAAAATCAATGAAAAAATAGCAGATTTTCATGATAGGATTCGATTTAGGTGTGTAGGGAATTGCTATATAATAAGAAGAAACAAGGCGACATTTTTTATGAATTGGAGAAGGGAATATGTTATTAAATAAACGTTTTACAATTGGAGAAATGGCAAAAATGCATAATATAGCGGAATCTACATTACGTTATTATGATGAAAAAGGTATTTTTCATCCGTCTACTGTAGATCCGCAAACCAATTATCGTTATTACACAATCGATCAATTTTCACTATTAGATACGATTAAGTTTTTACGCCAATTAAATATTCCATTAAAGGAAATTAAGAAATATATTGATGAAAGAAATCCAGCATACGCACTCAATTTACTGGAGAAGCAACAAGAAATGATGTTGAAAAAACAAAGAGAAATTGAGTATGCTTTGGCGAAAATGGAGCATAGAATTCATTTAATTAAGGAAGCAACAAAAGCAGAAGCTGAACAAATGGTAATTAAAAAAATCCCTCAGCGAAAAATTACAGCAATTGCGGTTGCTCCAAATACGACGGATGATATGTTTGAGTACTACATCCATTCGTTGCAAAAAAATATGAGGCAAATGGATGATAGCTTATTTTCAGGAGATATCGGTGTAACAGTTGCGAAAAAAGGATTAATGCAAAATGAGTTTCAAGCATATAGTAGTGTTTTCATTCTTTTAGATTACATGCCTTTTCAAGTACATAGCTCAGATGAAATTAAAGAAGGTATGTTTGCCTGTGTATATCATCACGGCTCATATGAAGAAACGGATGAGACATATAAGAAATTAATGAAATATATTGATCAAGAAGGATACGAAGTAAGTGGAGATGCGATTGAGATTGCATTAATTGATTGGTCTGTAACAGACAATCCAGAGGAGCAAGTAACTGAAATTCAAATTCCTATCTTGAAAAAACAAAGCAAGAAGCTATAGGACTCGTATCATTACAAATTGGCATGAAACACGATAATTAAGTTACCTATTTTTTAATTCTCTATTGACCTTCAAGTTACTTGAAGGTTTAAACTAAGGAAAGAGCGTTGAAAAAAGGAGCATAATAGTATGGAAGCAACAGAAAAATTAAGAGAAAAACCGATAAAAAGTTTATTTATTTCGTATTTAATACCAGCCGTTCTAGGGATGGTATTAATGTCAGTTAATATCGTGATTGATGCGGTTATGATTAGTAGAGGAGTTGGAGCAAACGGTTTAGCAGGAGTAAACGTGGCTATTCCAGCCTTTTCAATTTTCTTCTCTATTTCATTATGGATTGGAATGGGCGGGGCAACTTTATATTCCATTGCATTAGGTGAAAATAAAATAGAAAGAGCAAGGTCTATTTTTACGCAATCTATGACGGTAGCAGTAATGATCGTAGGTGTGTTAGCAGCGATTTGCTTATGGAGAATAGAAGATTTAGCATACTTATTCGGTGCAAACGAAGTGATTTTACCGTATGCGTTAGATTATTTACACGTATTATTAACGTTTGGAATGATATACGTGTTAGAAAATATTTTAAGTACATTTATACGAAATGATGGAAATCCTAATTTAGCGATGGCAGGTCTAGTTGTAACGGCTGTATTAAATATAGTGTTTGACTATATCTTTATTTTTATCTTTGGATGGGGCGTAACAGGTGCTGCTTCAGCGACTATTCTTTCGGCAGCGATTGGTTTTCTTGTATTATTAACGCACTTCTTTAGAAAAAGTAGTATTTTAAAGTGGACGAAATTCCATTTTGAATGGGATACAGTTAAACAAATTATGATTATCGGTTTCCCGAGCTTTACAGCAGAAAGTACAGTAGCGATTGTAACGATTGGTTTTAATATCGCATTCGTTCAATATGCTGGAGAAGTAGGAGTCGCTTCTTATGCGATGGTAAATAGTATTCATGCGATGACATTACTACTATTCTTCGGTGTTGGAGCAGCATTACAACCGATCGCTAGTTTCCATTACGGCGCAAATTTATCAGAGAGATTGCGTGAAGGGTTAAAGTTCGCTGTAAAAATTGCGGTAGTACTCGGTGGTATTGCAATAATTGTCGGATTATTCTTCGGGAAATATATTATTGGTCTATTTGATGTCCAATCTCCAGAGTTGTTGGAGTTAACATTAACGGGTATTAGCTTGTTCTTTATCCAATATGTATTTTTAGGCTATAACATTGTGTATGGAGAGTACTTCCAATCCGTGCGACAAACAACAAAATCAGTGCTGATTATAATGAGCCGAGGGTTACTATTTATTATTCCATTATTATGGATTATGCCAAAATTATTTGGGATAAATGGAATTTGGCTCGTTATGCCAGTAGCTGAAGTATTGACAGCGATTATCGTATTTACGATGAATCGTATGAAGCATCCTGTTCCATTAAATATGGCGGGAGAGGAAGAAGCGATATAATGAAGAAAGTCCCCTTGAGCAAGTAAGGGGACTTTTTTATGCTTTTAAACTAATCGCAAAAGATCCATCTGTTTCTTGAACAGACGCGAAAGCAACGCTTTTAATATTAGTGATGCCCTTTTCTTTTAATTCTTTATATAACCATTCTTCGTCCTTATGAATTAACTTTAAGTTATCGTATTGAATTTGCGAATCAACGATAAGGGCAATTGGTAATCCGGCATACGTAACATCTATGTTCAAATCTTTTGGAGTTAATGGTACAAGCTCACGCTTTGGTAAAATACTAATGGCTCCGTTTGCTTCTAAAATAGCGTATTCAATTTCGTGAACACTTGGATATCCTGCGACACGAAGGTTAGAAAGTAGTTCAGCAATTGGATATCTACTTTTTTGTAAGTTCTCAAAAATAATGTCACCATGTTTAATTAAAATGATAGGATGTCCGAGAATGAAACGATTAAGTTTGTTTAGCAAACTTAATTTTGTAAGAAGCAAATGCAAACATGTAATAACGACCATACCGAGAAAAGCTTGCAAAGCACCAGAGACTGGTATGGCCTGAAAAGCTAAATAAGATAAAAAGATAATAGCACCAAAATCATGAGGCGTTAGTTGTGCTAAAGCTGATTTCCCGAGCATTTTAAGTGATAGTAAAAATAAGATGAAAAAGAAAGATACGTTACATAAAAAGAGAAGCAATAGGGACACTCCTTCGTGCAAAGTTGTACTTACTGTTCCCAAAAGAAATATAAATATTACTTTCCGGAGGATAAATTAGGGTAAATTGGAATTTGTCTGTATACAAACAAATAAATGGATATTATCATGAAAGAAGCAAAGAACTTAGGAGTATATTGATATGAAAAAGAAGAAAATAATTAAGTATATGATAGGAATTATAATGGTTTGCGCCGTTTATGCGGGATTTTTACAATATAACATTTATAAGCATGGGCAAATGAATGCTACCTACGATGCGGATTATATAATTGTATTGGGCTCGAAAGTAAACGGAACGAAACCGTCGTACTCATTGCAATATCGTATTGATAAAGCAGCTGAATATTTACAATCACATGAGAAAACAATTGCTATTGTGTCTGGAGGGAAAGGAAAAGGGGAAGATATTTCAGAAGCATTAGCAATGAAAAATGGATTAATGAAACTAAAAATTGCAGAAGATCGCATAATAATGGAAGATAAATCAACGAGTACAGATGAGAATATTAAATTCTCAAAACCGTTAATTCCCGACAATATGAAAAAAGGAATGATTGTAACAAACGATTTCCATATGTTCAGAGCGAAAAAAATAGCAGCAAAACAACGGTTACAATTAGAAGGTCTTCCGGCCGAAACACCGAAGCGAATTGTCATTCCATCGAATATACGAGAGTATTTAGCCATTACGCAATATTGGTTTATGAATCGAATATAGAGAAAGTAATCCCGCCTGGAAATCTAGGTGGGATTATTTTTGATGGAAATCTTACAAATATGTCATGTTTGTGAAAGGTAAAGCGATAGTTTCTAGAATGGATTCCTGACATAATGAAGATAACAAAAACAATAGAGGTGAATCGGATGAAAGGAAATAATATATTATCTTCACTATGTTACTTTAGTATCTTTTTTGCACCATTTTTACTGCCAATTATTGTGTACTTCGTTGCGGAGGATGAAGTGAAATACCACGCGAAAAAAGCATTTTGGTCACATATTTTCCCGTATGCGATTTTATTTGGTGGCTTAGCAGTATCCGGCATATATGGCTTAAGCTTCAATCAATCTGATGGTGCTGGAATTGGCATGATGATCACATATGCGGTGTTCATTCTTGTAGGGATTTATTACTTCATTTGGAATATCGTAAAAGGTATTAAAGTTTTGAAAACAGCGTAGTAAAATAAGGAATAATTCGATGTGAGTTTGTCGTTATTTGTCGGTAAGTCGATATATTCGAAAAATCGTTGATATAGTGCAAGGAATCGTTGATATATCTGAAAAATCGCCGATATATTTAAATTATCGCTGATATAATTTCATTTACCGTATTAATAGACGTTTTAAAAAGAGCAATTCAAAAAGAATTGCTCTTTTTGTGCTTATAAGTTGTGAATATTGAAAAAGATATGTTAATTTTTCATTATGAAGAGAAAAAAGGAGTGTTTTTCATGAATGAGATTATACATAAAATGGAGCAACACGTTTCAGTTCGTAAATATAAAGAAGAATCAATTCCGAAAGATGTAGTAGACAGAATGGTACAAGCTGCGCAGCATGCCGCTTCCTCGCATTTTGTACAGGCGTATTCTGTTATATATGTAACAGATCAAGACCTAAAGGCTAAACTAGCAGAGTTATCCGGAAATCGTCACGTGAAAGACTGCGCAGCATTCTTTGTTTGTTGTGCGGATTTAAAGCGACTAGAAATGGCATGTGAAAAACATGGTACAGAGATAAAGCATGAAGGAGTAGAAGACTTTATCGTTGCAACGGTAGATGCTTCGCTTTTCGCGCAAAACTTAGTGTTAGCAGCAGAGTCGTTAGGATACGGTATTTGTTATATTGGTGGTATTCGTAATAATCCGAGAGAAGTAAGTGAATTGCTTCATTTACCGGATAAAGTATATCCTGTATTCGGAATGACAGTTGGTGTACCAGATGAAGAACATGGAGTGAAACCACGTTTACCAGTAGCAGCAATCCTTCATGAAAATGGATATGATGAAAAGAAATATGATGAATTATTAAACGAATACGATGAAACGATGAGTTCGTATTATAAAGAAAGATCATCAAATAAGAAAAACGTAACATGGACGGAATCAATGAGTTCGTTTATGTCTAAAGAAAAAAGAATGCATATGAAAGAATTTTTAAGTGAAAAAGGATTTAATAAGAAATGAGTAAAAAGGCAGTCCTGTATGCAGGTCTGCCTTTTTTGGAGGAGAAATAGGATTGTCTTCGAATAAGTATAGGGGGAGGAGATAATATGAAAAAAGCATTAATCTTTTTATTTGATGGATTTGCAGAATTTGAAGTGAATATAGCGAGTTTATTTTTAATAAGTAAGGAATTCGAAATAATAACAGCAACAATAGACGGCAAAACAGTTAAAGGAGAAGGTGTTTTTTTGTGTCAACCACATGTTTCTATCGAGCTTATTGAAGTAGCGGACTATGAAGTGCTTATCGTACCAGGAGGACATATTTTTGACCATTTAGAAAATGAAAAGTTGTTATCTATCGTGAACGAATTACATAAGCAAAATAAATGGATAGCGGGTATTTGTGCAGGGACATCTTTACTACATGCAGCAGGAGTACTTAATAAGAAGAAATTCTCAACATCATTAACACCAGATGAAAAACAATTAGCGCATTTACATGAATGGGAATATAAACAAAATAAAGATATAACCGTTGATGGAAAAATTATAACAGCGGTAGGATCTGCGTACGTTGAATTTGCTGCTGAAATAATGAAGCAGCTCAATTTATTTAATGAAGCTGAAGTGAAGGAGAACTTGCAATACTTTAAAAATGTAACAGCGGTTTGTGATGAAACGTTAGTTTAGGTGAAAATAAAAAGCGGCATAATAGCCGCTTTTTATCGTTTAAGCCTATATGTTCTTGTACAATCTAAAGCATCTATTATCTTGAAAAGCTTACTTATAACAAACGTAAACTCTCAATAAGAAGATACATACCCGTACAACTTAAAAGGATGTACGTAAATATTTTAAAAATCCGTTGATTAAGCCATTTGAAAATAATTTGACCTATATACAAACCTAGAAATACGATTGGAATAGCATAAAAACTGGATTCCCAAATTGTTTTGTTTGTCCCAGTGAAGAGTATTTGAGTTAGTAGACTAATGAAATATATAAACAGATAAAAGGCTAATGTAGTTGCTCGTAACTTCTCCTTTTTCGTATCAGTTCCTGTAAAATAAAGTAACAGGGGAGGACCTGGCATACCGATACTTGTCGTTAAAAGACCAGATAATCCGCCAACTATGAAATCTCTAGATTTTGTTGATTTAATCTTAACGTTGCATATTAGCATCAACGTTAATAGTAAGAGCAGGACGCTAATTGCTAATTTAAAAGTGTTGATGTTAATAGAGGTGAAGATTAAAATACCAAAAGGTACACCAACTATACTACCGAAAATTAATCTTTTCAGTAGAATAAAATCAATGTCCATTCTTATTTTCCAAATAAGTGATATGGAAATAATTAATGATAAAATGATATTTATTTGTATAGCTTCTTGTGGTAGAAATAACATGAGTAAGAAAGGTGTTGCCATAATAGAAAAGCCAAAACCGGTACTTGTTTGTAAAATAGAAGCTACTAATATAATACATATGAAAGTGAATATAATCTCCAAAATAACCCTCCTACATAATCAAATCCAATACATATTTTAACATAAAGTGAAACTTAAATCAGTGGGGCTTACTGTCCTTTAAAACGGGAAAAAAGCGGCTAAATAGCCGCTTTGTATGATGCATTTAATATTCTAATGATGACCCCGTAGCCTTAAAATATTTTTCTCGTGAAGGCGTCATTACCCGGATTGCTAATAAGCAGGAAAGGAGAAGAATGAGTAATGAACTAATGATTACAGTAATTTGAACGGAAAGAAATTGTGCGGATGCCCCAATTGCTAAAACGAAAAAGATTTGGATGAAATTTTTTATGGAATCAAACACGCTATCGATACGTCCTATCATATGTACAGGAATGTTATTTTGATAAAATGTTATAAAGCCAGTACCAGCAAATGATGAAGAAATGCCAAGTAAAATGAAACCGCCTGCCGCGACTATAAATGAATTTGAAAAGGCGAAAATTACATAACCTATTGCTGTAAAAATCATACCGAATCCGATACAATGTTGAATCGGTAATCGTTTAGCAAAGAGAGAAACAAGAAATGAACCAAAAATATATGCAGCACCAGTTATACTAACAAGCATGCTATATTCCATGTCGGATAAAAACAGTACTTGTTTTGTGAATACAACTTCTTGTGAATCGAGCGCCATAGAAACAAGCATAGTGGCTTGAAATAAAACGAATATGAGAATGATGTAAGTTTCAGTTCGAGCGAATGAAAAAACTTGTTTCCAATCACTTCGTAATGTTTGTACGAAAGTATTTGCAACCTCTTCGTTTTGCTTTGTTTGTATTGTAATGTTTGGTAAGAAATAAATGAGAATAGTAGAAAGTAGAAAGGAAAGTGAGTTGCAGTAAATCACAAAGGATGCTGAGTACGTGGTGAGAAGTATTCCAGCAAGGGCTGGACCGATAATAAAAGCCCCACTTGTACAAAAGTTATTCCAAGCATTGAATTGAGCGCGTTCTTCAGCTCGTATGAGCATTGTTCTATAAGAAAATGATGCTGGATCGAAAAATGATGTAGCGATGCGAGTTAAAAAGATAAAAATATAAATGGCCCAAATAGAATCAAATAGTGGAATACAGCCAATGAGAGCTGCCCGAATTATATCTGTGATGAGCATAATAGACCGTTTGTTTAATCGATCTACTATGCTACCAGACCATATTTTTGTAACAACGGTCGCAATTGGACCTACAATCCATAACCCTGCTACAGCAGCAGGGGAGTTTGTGCTATTTAACACCATTACGTTTAGGGCGATGAGATACATAAAATCACCTAAACGAGAAATTCCTGTTCCCGACAATAATAATAATTTATTTTTCATGAGCAGCTGGACCTTTCTTTCATTGTTTTTTAATCTTGCAGGAAATAGCGTATTCCTCTTCGGAGTTTGATTGACGAGCGGTTTTGTTTTCCCAGCGTAATAAAACTTGAGTAATTTCCCAAGTAAGCTGTTGTAATTCTTCCGGAGTTAAAAATAGATGCGATACAATATGACTCCCTGTATTCGTTCCTTCTGTGCCGCTTTCTTCAATATAGAAATGAGCAGCTTTTGCTTTATAATATTTTTCGATAATTCCTCGTTTTTCCTTCGTGTCTACTAATTCAAGTAATCCTCCATCATATAAAATTTGAACGTGATAATGTACGCTACCAGCAGTTTTATTTAGTTTAGTAGCTAATTGCTTTGCAGTGAGTGCTTCGTCTTTTAAAAGATGAAGAATTTGAATACGAGTTGCATTGGAAATGAGCTTCTGCTGCTCAGCTGAAATAGTAAGTCTATCGTCAAACATTACGACATCTCCTTTCTTATAATCTAAATTTATTGTACATTCTAAAAAATTAGAACGTAAGGAAAATAAATCGCCTTTTTCCTCTGTATTTCGACATAAATAAAAATAGCATGTACATAAACATGCTATTAAGTAATAGTAGATTCTTCACTAAGTTTCCCGCGATAAAATAGGTAAAGCCATATAAAACTAACAAAAATACAACATGTAGCTAGAAAACTACCAATTATTTGAGGAGAAAGGATTTCTAATAGCCATCCTGTAATGAACATAGATAACTGTATGAGTGAACCATAAATTGAGTAATGAAAGGAAAAAACTTTACCAATCATATTTTCGTGCGTGTAAGTTTGAAGTAATGTCGTATCAAGTGGAACGATGATTCCTCCTGCTATACGCATACAGAGTAATGTAATGATACCGAAAATAAGTTGATTGGATAGAATGAATCCAAGAAAGAAAAAGCCTTGTAGGAAGTAGGCCCAACCAAATGCTTTTTTCATTTTTTCTTTATTGCTGGATATGTAAAAATTAACGAGAAGGCTTCCTATCATAAGCCCAGCCCCTTGAACCGTATATAAAATTCCAATGTTCGTGTGGAAAATCTTTTCGGCATAGATCGTTAGAAGTAGCTGATAAGCACCGCCGATAATGCCCCAAGAAATGCCGACAAGAATTAAGGTTAAAATAATTTTTGTTTGTAATATGTATGTATAACCATCTTTTATATCAGTAAAAAATGCTTTTTTCTTATTACAAGTATCATGAGAAGGGACACTCATATTATAAATAAAATAGGCTGAAATAAAGTATGACAGGCTGTTGATTAAAAAAGCGAACTCAATATGTAAAGATTGTGCAATGATTCCGCCTAAAGAAGCCCCCATAATAGACATAAAACCATTTATTGTACTAGAAAGAGAGTTAGCAGTTACGAAATGATTTTGGTGTACGATATTTTTTAGGGTTGCTTGTTTAGCTGGTTCAAATAAACAAGAAAGTATAGCTAAACATATATTAGAAATGAAAATAATCTCAATTTTATATAGTGCAAATAAGTAAGTGAGGACGATCATGCCTCGTAAAATATCGGTAAAAATCAGAATCTTCTTTTTAGAAAAACAATCTACAATCCCGCCTATGAAAGGACTAAGCAGAAGTTGAGGTAATCCTTTACTTATAAAAGTGAGTGCTATCATAAATGGAGATTCCGTTATGCTATAGACGAATGTTAATAAAGCAACAGTATGAAACCAATCTCCAAGTACACTTAATGTTTGACCATAAAATAGCCTTTTGAAGTTTTTATTTGTTTTCAGAAGTGTGCCATAAGAAACTGACATAAAAGCTTAATCCTTATGTAATGATGCTGCTTGAATTTGTTTTTTCCATTTGCTTAAATACACTTTCTCTTCTGTAGGAAGTCCAACAGGTAATTGTGCAATCAATTCTAAACTATTTCCGTCAGGATCGTTAAAGTATACGGCGGCATGCGCTAATTCTGGAAAAACAATCGGTTCAATTGGTTCCATTCCAAAATCTTTTCGTGCTGAAATGCCTTTTTGATTTAGCCAATGAATCGCATTTTCTAAATCATGTAAGCTTACTTGAAAGGCGATGTGTCGTAAAGAGGGATGATAATTAACTTTGTATTCTGTGCCTTCCCAAAGGCCGAGCCAACTTTCATTTTCTTTAATCCAAAAGAAAGCAATATCATCTCCTCTTTTATATAATTTCAGTCCAAGTGATTCATAAAAAGATATTGATATCTCTAAGTTACGGACAGGTAAATGTGCTTCGTAAAGACCTTTAATCATTGTAATCCTCCTTAGTAAAGTATTTCTTATTTCATAGTAAACGTCTTTTTATTAGTTGAAATCACAAAAAAGAGGGATAACACTTCATACGAAAGTATGAAAAAACAGCTCAAATATGAGCTGTTTTCGTATAGTTTTTCGTTCATTTGTTAAGGATAGGATATATTAGTATCCGTATCCGCCGCCACCCCAACAGCTACATCCGATGATGATTAGAAGGATGAATAGTACGATAAGCAAAGCAAATCCACCGCCGAAACCAGCGCAACTTCCACCATAGCTCATATGTTTTCCTCCTTTTGAGTAAATTAATCTATATAATTCATGGACTACTATATACAATATGTTTTTTGTATGGAAAAGGAGCCAGTCTCTTTTGTAATTAGACAAACGCCTGTATGGTTATTTTGATTGTATGTTGGGCTAGTGATATGTGAATGAATTGTTATATAATTTGCGATTTGTTCATAAAAAATATAAAAATTGTAAAAAAAACCATTTTTATATTTTTTTATGAGAGGATTTGTACTATAATTTTACAAGTAATATTATGGGAAAAGGGAGTTTTAGTAAAGAGATGGAGATGGGACAATTACACAATAAAATAGAAAACAAAAAGAAAGAGCTAATTCAACTTGTTGCCAGGCATGGATTGGAACATGATAAAGTTTTGTTATTTAGCCGAGATTTAGATATACTTATTAATAAGTTTATGATTGTAAAAGATAAAGTACATAAATAAATAATTTATAGTTTTTTATATTAAGATATTTCACAAAAAGGAGAGAACAGTATTTGGAACATTTACAAGAAGAGTTATATAAGCAAATAAAAGAAGAAAAAAGTATTGTTACAATATTTTTAAAGAGTGGCGTTAGAATAGTAGGAGAAGTTGTTGCGATAGATAAATTTACTATTTTAATGTTAGTTGATGGAAAACAACAACTGATTTATAAGCAGGCTGTATCAACGATAATGAAATAAGACACTCAAATTGAGTGTCTTTTCATTATCGTTTGCAAGCTTCCACGTCAATGCCGGCAGCGAGTAATTTCTTTTCTCCATCTTGTTCAATCATTTTTTGTAATTTAGATAGGAAAGAATCAAAGTTTGTATGCTTTGCCACTTGGAATGTCATTTTATGCTCAATTGGTAGCCACGTATCAATATCAGCTTCGTTATGTTGAATTTTCACCTCAAGCTTATCAAGTGCATTAGCTACTTTTGCTTCGTACGTTTCTTTCGCTTCAAACTCCATCCATAAATCATATAATTCCTCACCGAGAGAACCTTCTAATGTTCGTTTAATATTTAAAATGGCTTCTTGCTCATTTTTTTGTTTTTGTAATTGTAATTCATGACTATTCATTGTATCAAAAGCAGGAATATCACCAGCTTCAGCTTCGACTAGGTCGTGAATAATAACCATTTTAAGTAATTTTTCAATATTTACTTTTTGATCTAAATAAGGCTCAACTAAAATGGCCATTAGAGACATGCGCCACGTATGTTCAGCAACGCTTTCTTGACGTCCGTTAGAAAGCCAGCTATGTCGCATTTCATATTTTAGTTTTTCTGCTAGTGCAATGACTTGTAAAATGTTATGTTCCATCGTGATCCTCCTCATATTTCCATACTATAATTCTAATATGGAAATGAAATGTGTCAATTTTATGAGTATATTGCGATAAATAGATGATAAGCGTATAATAAACATTATATGTGAAAACGCATTATTAAAATAAAAAAATGTTTTATAAAAATGAAAAGGAAAGGGCAGGAATATGGGAGAAGAAAATCAAGGATTTGCTAGACCAGAAAGAAAAAAAAGGAAGTTTGACATTTCTAGCCCAGTTGGCATTATAGTAGGTTTTGCCATAGTAATAGCGGCAATTATGATTGGCGGCGGCGGAATAAAAGCTTTTAAAAACTTTTTAGATGTTTCATCTATTTTAATTGTCATAGGGGGAACTACAGCGACAATTGTTGTGGCATATCGATTTGGAGAAATAAAAAAATATACGAAAAGTATTTTTACTGTTTTACATAGAAGAGAAGAAAATTTAGAACAGTTAACGGATTTGTTTGTTGATTTTTCGAAAAAGTCTAAAAAACACGGATTGCTTTCTTTAGAAGTTGATGGAGAGCAAGTAGACAACCCTTTTATTCAAAAAGGAATTCGATTAATGTTAAGTGGTTACGATGAAGATGAATTAAAAGAAGTGTTAATGAAAGATGTTGAAACGGAAGTGTATGAGTTAAGAAAAGGGGCAGCATTACTAGATAAAATTGGCGACTTTGCTCCAGCTTGGGGCATGATAGGAACTTTAATCGGTCTTATCATTATGCTTCAAAACTTGCAAGACACATCGCAAATTGGTACAGGGATGGCAGTTGCGATGTTAACGACATTGTATGGGTCAGTACTTGCAAATATGATTGCAATCCCTCTTGCTGAAAAAGTGTATCGTGGTATTGAAGATTTATATACAGAGAAGAAGTTTGTTATTGAAGCAATTTCAGAATTGTATCGTGGACAAATTCCTTCTAAATTAAAGTTGAAACTCGATACATATGTATACGAAACAAAGATAAAAAAAGTAAAACGAGCAGCCTAATATTTCAAGGAGTGGTATGGTTATGATGAAACGACCGCAAAAGGGATCGCCTCGTTGGATGACGACTTTTACAGATTTAACGATGTTATTATTAACTTTCTTTGTATTACTAGTTGCTACATCAAAGCAGGATGCAGTAAAATTGTCAAAGATGCTTGAAAAGTTTAGTGACGTGGAGCAAGTAGATGCGAAAGTAATGGAAAATACAATACCAGATATTTCGCATGAAAAAAATGATGAAAAAATGGTCTCGAAAAAAAGAATGGATGAATTATATAAGAAATTAAAAGCATATGTAGATAATAACGGTATTAGTCAAGTGAATGTATATCGTGAGGATACAGGGGTAAGCGTCGTTATAGTAGATAATTTAATATTCGATACGGGTGACGCGAACGTTAAACCGGAGGCGAAAGAGATAATAAGCCAATTAGTTGGATTTTTCCAATCCGTACCAAACCCCATTGTTGTAGAAGGACATACAGACAGTAGACCGATTCATAACGACAAATTCCCTTCAAACTGGGAATTAT
This sequence comes from Bacillus sp. 3G2, assembly GCF_044324725.1. Lineage (NCBI taxonomy): Bacteria > Bacillati > Bacillota > Bacilli > Caryophanales > Bacillaceae > Bacillus > Bacillus sp. 3G2. The sequence goes on from NZ_CP172246.1 coordinate 1,612,078, forward strand.
CTTCCGCACGAGCAGCAAATATGATTCATCACTTAATTGAAGTGTATAATGTGGATGATAAAAGGCTAGCTGCGGTAGGATATGCAGATACCAAGCCAGTAGTACCTAATGATTCACCACAAAATTGGGAAAAAAACCGTCGCGTTGTCATTTATATAAAAGAATAGTATATTGTTATTTTGATAATAAATAATAAAAATACGAAAATTCTTTTAAAAAAATATTAAATTTTATCATTTTATTTTGTATAATGAGTGAGAATGATAAGGTGAAATATTAAGATATATTTATACATAGAAGGAGAGAATTAAAAAGAATGGCACATAAAATTTTAGTTGTAGACGATGCGATGTTTATGCGAACGATGATTAAAAACTTATTAAAAAGTAATTCTGAATTTGAAATTATTGGTGAAGCAGAGAATGGAGTAGAAGCAATTCAGAAGTTTAAAGAACTTCAACCGGATATTGTAACATTAGATATTACTATGCCAGAAATGGACGGACTTGAAGCGTTAAAAGAAATTATTAAAATTGATTCAAATGCAAAAGTTGTTATTTGTTCTGCAATGGGACAACAAGGTATGGTATTAGATGCAATTAAGGGTGGAGCAAAAGACTTTATTGTAAAGCCATTCCAAGCGGATCGCGTAATTGAAGCTTTGACAAAAGTAGCAAACAGCTAATATAGAAGGGGTGCCACAAGGAATCTAAACATTGATAACGGATATGCGTGTGGCCCCCTTTTTTCTTGCTTTAAAACACTAAATTGTTATACATAAATGAAATGTTTGTTAGACAGGTAGGGGATGAAAATGCAAACAGATCTATTAAATATATTTTTTGAGGAATCAGAAGAACATTTACAATCGCTAAATGAAAATGTGCTAACTTTAGAACAAAATCCCACTGATATGGATGTTGTGGGAGAAATATTCCGCTCAGCCCATACATTTAAAGGTATGTCAGCGAGTATGGAATTTACGGAAATGGCGGATTTAACGCATAAAATGGAAAACGTTTTAGATGAAATTCGTCATGGGAATATAGTTGTAAATGCAGAGATTATTGATGTGATTTTTGAGTGCATTGATAATTTGGAGAAGATGGTTGCAGATGTGCAACAAGGCGGAATGGGCAATATTGATGTCATTACAACTAAGCAGAAATTAGAAGCATTATTGAATGGCAATGTAGAAACTCCTGCGGAATATATTGAGCAAGAACCTATAAATAATGATGCAGTTTCACATGAAGTGCATATAACTGTTGAGCAACAAGCTATTTTAAAAGCAGTACGTGCAATTATGTGTATTGAAGCACTGCAAAATGTAGGTAATGTACAAAAAACAGTTCCAAGTATTGAGGAAATTGAAGCAGATGCTTTCGGGTTTGAGTTCACAGTATTTATGGATACTGATCAAAGTGAAGAAGAATTAAAACAAGTAGTGCTTCATGTTTCTGAAATTGAGAAAGTAGAAGTGAAGCAAGGACATACATTAAAAGAAGTAGTCTCGAAAGAATTGGGTACACAAGAAGCTATGCAGGAAGATTTACAAGCGGCTACGCATGTGGAATCAACTAAAGAAGTATCGAAGCAATCTGCTAATGCTACACCTGCTAAAAGTGCTGCGAAAACAAAAAATGGTAAAGTAGAAAATCGTTCCATACGTGTTCAATTAGAAAAAATTGAAAGATTAATGAATATGTTTGAAGAAAGTGTAATTGAGCGTGGTCGTATAGATGAATTGGCACAAGCAATTCAAAACAAGGAATTAATTGAGCATTTAAATCGATTAGGAGACATTTCAAAAGATATTCAAAATGTACTACTAAACATGCGTATGGTACCAATTGAAACGGTATTCAATCGTTTCCCACGTATGGTACGTATGTTAGCGAAAGATTTAGGGAAGAAAATCGATTTACAAATTACAGGTGAAGACACAGAAGTTGATAAAATTGTTATTGATGAAATCGGTGATCCACTCGTTCATTTAATTCGTAATGCAATTGATCACGGTGTTGAGACTGTTGAACAACGTCGTGATGCAGGTAAAAATGAGACAGGTACGATTAAATTAGAAGCGTTTCATAGTGGAAATCATGTCGTTATTCAAATTACGGATGATGGAAATGGTATTCATAAAGGGAAAGTATTAGAAAAAGCGATTAAAAATGGTGTTGTAACAGAATCTGAGGCAAATAAATTAACGGATCGTGAAGTATTTGATTTGATCTTCCAACCAGGATTTAGTACAGCTGAAGTTGTATCCGACCTTTCTGGTCGTGGCGTTGGATTAGATGTAGTGAAACATACGATCCATAGTTTAGGTGGACATTTAATTATTGATTCTGAAGAAGGAAAAGGTAGTATATTTAGAATTGAACTGCCATTAACGTTGTCCATTATTCAATCTATGCTTGTTCAAACGAATGATAAACGTTATGCTTTCCCTCTTGGTAATATTGTTGAAGCAATTCGGATTAAGAGAGAAGACATCCAATCTTTACAAGGAAAAGATGTGTTAAATTACCGTAATCAAATTATTGAAGTGAAGCATTTAAGTACTGTATTTGGTGAGAAAACAGTAGATGAGGCGTTTGCGTCATATGATGGTCAAATGGTTCCTGTGTTAATTGTTCGTAATACACATCGCAGCTATGGACTTATTGTAAACACAATTATCGGTCAAAGAGAAATAGTCCTAAAGTCATTAGGTGACTTCTTTGCAGAGAGTTCGAACTATTTCTCTGGTGCGACAATTCTCGGTGATGGACGAGTGGTCCTCATTTTAAACCCAGAAGGTTTATAATAGGAATGAAGGAAAGCTCCCCACTTGTATACAATTGGGGAGCTTTTTGGTTAATCGTTACTAATCTAAAAGTGGGAATAAATACATATTAACGTTTTATATAATAATTTTGTTAAAATAAAATGAGAGTTTATATCATTTGATAGAAAAACAGAAATGAGGAGGCAGAGAAAATGCCTGAGCAACACATAAAAGGGGATACGAGCACAATTGTGCTAGAAAAAGAAAATGAGCATTTAACGCCTCAAGAATGCGATATTCTTGGCGAAATTGCAAATATATCATTTGGTTCAGCTTCGACTGTATTATCAACAATCTTAAATAGGCAAGTAAGCATTACTGCTCCTCGTATAGAATTGGTAGATTTATATGATTCAAGCGACGTCGAAGTTCCACACGTTGTATTAAACATTCATTTTACAAAAGGATTAGATATGGAAAACCTTCTTGTTCTTAAGCAAGATGTTGCATTATCCATTGCTGATTTAATGATGATGGGAACAGGTGAAGTGGAAGAAGGAAAAGAACTTGGTGAATTAGAGCTAAGTGCTGTACAAGAAGCGATGAATCAAATGATGGGGTTCGCAGCTACATCTATGTCTGAATTCTTCCAAGATACAGTAGATATGTCTCCGCCGACAATTAAAGTTGTAAAGTTATCAGAAGAAATGGAGAAACTCTCTGAAATCGATGGGAATCAAACGATTGTTAAAGTATCGTTTGATTTAAAGATAGATAATCTTGTAAATTCTAAACTTGTGCAAATTGTTTCAGTTGAACATGCGAAACGAATGGTAAATAAATTAATGCAATTATCTGGTGACGTAGAAGAGCAAGACGAGCCAGCGGAAGTAGTGGAAACTGAGATTGTAGAAGAACAAGTTGAAAAAGAGCATTTAACACAAGAAGAGAAAGATGTTCTTGGTGAAATTGCAAATATTTCAATTGGTTCCGCTTCAACAGTATTGTCAACACTATTAAATCAGCCAGTTACAATTAGTACGCCCAATGTAGAATCAATCAATGTTCGTCATTATGACGGAGTACCAGTCCCGTTTGTTATTTTAAATGTTGATTTTGTTGAAGGACTAAAGAATGAGAATGTATTCGTATTTACGAAAGATGTCGCTTTAACAATGGTAGATTTAATGATGATGGGAACAGGGGAAGTTGATCCAGAGAAGGAGCTTAGTGAATTAGAACTGAGCGGTATTAAAGAAATTATGAACCAAATGATGGGGCATGCTGCGACGGCGATGTCAGAAATGTTTCAAGAAAAAATGGACATGACACCGCCAAATGTTAAATTCGTAACGTTGAAAGAAGAAATGGAATATTTGGGAGAGTCAATGAAAGTGGACGAACTCGTCCAAATTACGTTCAACCTTGAAATTGGCGACCTGCTTCAATCGAAAATGTATCAAATTTTACCGATTTCAGAAGCGAAAGAAATGGTAAGAAGACTTCTATATCCAATGATGGAAGAGGAAGAAGAGATTGTTACAGAAGAGATTGAAGAAGAAAAAATTGTAGAACCTGTTGTGCAACCTATTGAATTTAAAGAAGTAAAACAAATGGAACCAGTATATATGGACACATCCATCCTACAAAATGTAGAAATGAATGTGAAATTTGTATTTGGAAGCACAGTGAAAACAATTCAAGATATTTTAAGTTTACAAGAGAATGAAGCAGTTGTGTTAGATGAGGATATTGACGAGCCAATTCGTATTTATGTAAATGATGTATTGGTGGCGTATGGTGAACTTGTAAATGTAGATGGATTTTTCGGAGTAAAAGTGACGAAATCGCTATAAGTCGTTGAAATAGGAGTTTGAGCTAGTAGATGAAAAACGTAAAGTTTTTTCTAATGAGCTGGTTATTCATAAATGTGTGTCTGTTCTTCCCTCTGCAAAGTCAGGCGGAAGAACAAATTGAGCCAGATCAAAAACTAAATGAAATGAATGTACAAGAAGAAAACAAAGAAGTTCAAGAGCAGTCAGAGCAAGTGAATCAAGGTAAAGAGGAACGACAAGAAGTAACAAATGAACAAGAGGTCGAAAAAAAGATAGAGACGGATCAAGGGGTTATTACAGTAAATAAGCCGGAATTAAAAGTTGGCGAAGAAGTGCGGGTTATTGTAGAGCCGAAAGAGCAAAATGTTCAAAGTATAAAAGGTATTTTGCGCTTGCCAAAAAACGGCGATCAGTATGAACAAGAAAGAATGCTATCGTTTAAGTATGAAGAGGAAACGAAGCGATGGATTGCTAAATACAAGGTCGAGACTTTTGATTTGCAAGGTGATTGGAATCTTCAGCTCGTTCAAAGTTACAAAGAAAATGAGAAAGAAGAGCTTGTAGAAAATGAAGTGAAAGTCCCGCTCATTCATATAAATAATGAAATGCCAACGCTAGATAAAGAGTTACCGAAGTTACATAAAGTTACGATTGATGAGACGAAGGGAAACGTAATTGAACGGAAACAAGGCGATTCTATACGTGTACGAGTGAAGGCGACAGACGTAGAATCAGTTGTGAAAGAAGTTCGTGTGACATTAAAAGGGAAAGAAAATAAAGAGATTACATTTTTATTAGATTACAATAAGCGCGATATGGATTGGCAAAAAGTATTTGAAATAACGGATACGTTGCCAATTGGCACATACGAACTAGTTGTAGAGATAGTGGATGCGGCCGGCAATAAACTGGTTGAGGCAAGTGAGTATATCGTTTCTGTTTTGGAGCAAAAACCAGAAGATGATAAAAAGATAGAAGAACGAGAGAATGAAGATAAATTAGAAGATAAGAAAGAAACTGAGAAGCAGGAAGACTCAAAAGTAGAAATCCCGCTTCTGGAAGAAAAACCGCCAGTTGTTCAAATTCCGAAAAAAGAAGAGAAAGTAAACGATCTTATAAAAGAACCATTGAAAGAGAAAGAAAAAATTACTTATGTTATAAAAGAGCCTTTCACAGACAATAAGGAAGTAAATAAAGCGAAGGCACAAAAAGATAAAGATAATAACAATCAAGTCATTTCGAAAAAGAAAGAAAAAAAAGAAAAGCCAGAAGATAAGAAAGAAGCTAAAAGTGAACAGGGAATACAAGCTTCTAATGTATTTGCCATCATGTCAGGTTTATTCGTACTATTTTTAGTTTTAAAGAGTAATAAAGAATGGGGCTAATTATTTCATAGTAGTGGAGGCGCTTAAATGGAAATTAAACGTACAACAATTGAAGATAAGACGCTACAACCATTAAAACAGCCTGCAGCTATTTCGGAACATGAAATTCAGAAAGAACGAAAGCATAGTAATCTAGTGTTTACTGGACAGTCTAAGATTATTTCGAAAAATAATGAAATAGGGATTTTACTTGCGAGTTTAGGTGATGGAAAGGTTATGAAGGAAATGCTTTCTAAAGAGATGGATACAGTACTGCAACTCTTTAAAAAGTTGCATACGTTATCTGGAGAAGGGAAGCAAACAGAAAAAGTATTTGAACAAGTAATGAGAAGTTTACAAGGGCTTGTTAAGCAGGCGCATATAAAAGAGCTTCCTTTGTTAGATGGAACGTATGATTTCGCAGAAGTACAACTATCATTTGGTAGAAAGGTACATATTCCGTTATTAGATGTAAGTGCACTCCTTTCTAGAGTGGAAAGCGATTCTTCAGAAGGAAATATAAATTTAATGGTAACGGTTATTACTGCTTACATAACGAAATTGTCTAACGAAACTATTTTAATTAGCGTTACAGATCGCACTGCTAAAGAGCGGGATGTGAGTGTATGGAGAGCGCTCGCAGAAATGAATATGACACAATTATCACAGGCCCTGAAACAAACGATGCAAGAACATAAATGGTCTATGACGTTTCTTTTTCTCTTTGTATGGATTGTTGCTATTATTTTAATTCGAGTTATATAAAAAGGTCGTCACTTTACATTGTGACGACCTCTTTTATATTTTTTCGTAGAAGAATGTATCAAATCTCTGAAGATTATAACGTTCAGGTGTTAAAATTTGTTCGGTACTACCAACAAATAGTACGCCGCCTTTTCGTAAAGCACGACTAAACTTTTCATAAAGTTTTACTCTTGCTTCTTCAGTAAAATATATCATTACGTTGCGACAAATGATTAAATCGTAATTTGTATCGAACGACTGCATTAACAGGTCATGTTGTTTGAACGTAACGTTTTGCTTAATGTTTTGATGTAATGAATATATATCATTCTCTTTTGTGAAATGACGTTCTTTCAAATCGGTAGGTAATTCTTTTAAAGAACGTTCTGTATATTGACCGCGTTTTGCAGTTTCTAAAATGTGAAAATCAAGATCTGTTGCTTGTATTTCAAAACGAAATGGAGCTAGATGCTTCGATAAAATTAAAGAGAGTGTATATGGTTCTTCACCGGCAGCGCATGCGGCACTCCATACCTTTAATTTTCCGTTATTTTGTTCAAGTAATTTTGGTAGTGCTTTCGTCTCTAACGTTTGCCAACGTTCTTTATTTCTAAAAAATTCTGAAACGTTAATTGTAATATAATCAATAAAACTTAAAAATAAATTTTGATCGGTACGTAAATTACTTAAAAAATTAGTGTAGTTCTCAAAACCTTTTCTCGAAATAAAAGCATCGATTCTACGACGCATTCTATCTTGTTTATATGAAGCGATATCCATATTAAATTGTTGTTTAAAACTCGCGATAAAATGATCATAATCTTGTTCAATTATCATATTTATAATAGGCACAATAACGATATTGTGCCTCCCCCTTTACATCATACGGATTTTTTGTTCAAAGTTTTTCTTCATCTGTTTTTCATGTAAACCAGGTAAATCATAAATAACAGCATCAATTCCTGCATCTTTTGCAACGTCAACGGGAATGACAGATGTATGCTTGTCCCCATTATAAAAACAGAGAACTAAATCGGTATCTTCAATTATTTGTTTTACAAAAAACATATAATCCGATCGGTAAATGGAGTCGGAAGGATGATCAAAAGCGACATACTCGGCTCCGTGTCTTTTTAAGTAATCAACGACCTCTTGAAATTCATCTGTTAATGATTGTAACGGCTGTAGCGTGTAAAGGCATAAATTTTGAGCGAGTCTTTCGTTTTCGATGAAAAAACGAAGAATCTCATTTTCGATAGATTTATAACATAATATGTAAATTTTATGTTTGTGAGCATAGTCAGTTAAAAATTTTTTTATTTCTTCTTGATCTAATGCTGTTAATTGATTTGAACCACAAAGAAAAATATTCATAGATTTGTGCCACCTCATGCTAAATTGTAACATATCTTTTATAAAAAATAACTGCAAAATATTAGTGTTCAGAGTATAATTATAAATAACTGGATTTTACGATTAAGTTTAGGAAGAAATAAAAAAATAAATAGGTGATATATATGCTGCGTTCGATCTCGCATAATCCAATTTTATCGCATATACCGCCTGCTACTCAAATGCCGAAAGAAGCAAATGTCAGGACAGGACTTGCATTTTCGGATAATTTGCATGCAGATCCGAAAAAAGATAAATTGCTAGAACAAATGGAAGCATTTGTCGATAACATTGGAGAAATTAAAGAGAAAATTGAAATGGAATTAACGCTTGATAATGTAATGGAATACAAAAATACAGTAAAATCATTTTTGAATTTTTACGTAGATAATGTATTGCAATATAAAGATGTCATGTCTCGTCATCCGCGTTACGGATATTCACAGAAAATGACGATTGTAAAACAGGCGGAAATGGGATTAAATGAGCTAGAAGATGTTATGAATTTAATTAATACGAAAACGGGACATTTAGAAATGTTAAATCAGATTGGAGAAATCCACGGTTTAATTGTAAATTTAGTCTTGTAAAAGGGAAGGAAGCTATATGTACATACAATTATATGAAAAGCTCGTTATTATTCAAAAAGCGTATGAAAATATTCAAACGCTCGGAGAACAAATATATGAGAATTTAAAACATAAAAATGTAAATGCAGTTCAAAAGTTACAAGTAGAGCAATTGCAGTACATTGATGGTTTAAAAAAGTTATCAAGTTCATTTGAAGAAATGGTTGTTCAGTTTTGTAAAGAACAGGGCGTAGAATCATTTCGCGTAAGTGCGTTATTTTCGTATTTTTCTCATGAAGAAATTGAAAAAATGGAAAAATTACAAAAAAATGTAACGGAATTAGAAGAGAATGTAAAAATGATTCTTTTGAAAAATCAATATTACTTAAACGTACTATTAAAAACTACAGAAAGTATTGTGGATTCCGTTTCTGAATATAATTTAGAGCGAAACAATAATTCACAAATCTTTATGAACGAACTATTGTAAAGGGGAAGTGAAACATTATGAGACTATCTGATTATAATACGCCACTATCAGGTTTGTTAGCGGCACAAATGGGATTACAAACGACGAAACAAAATTTATCAAACATTCATACGCCTGGTTATGTGCGTCAAATGGTGAATTACGGATCGGCTGGAGCAAGTCATGGCTATTCACCGGAACAAAAAATAGGTTACGGTGTACAAACGCTAGGTGTTGACCGTATTACAGATGAAGTGAAGACGAAACAGTTTAACGATCAATTATCTCAGCTCTCTTACTACAACTACATGAATTCGACTTTATCACGTGTAGAGTCTATGGCTGGAACGACAGGAAAGAATTCATTATCTAGTTTAATGGATGGCTTCTTCAATGCCTTTCGTGAAGTTGCAAAGAATCCAGAACAACCAAATTACTACGATACATTAATTTCTGAAACTGGGAAGTTTACAAGTCAAGTAAATCGTCTGGCGAAAAGCTTAGATACAGCAGAAGCACAAACGACAGAAGATATTGGAGCGCATGTCAATGAATTTAATCGTCTTGCTGCTAGTTTAGCGGAAGCGAATAAAAAAATTGGACAAGCAGGTACACAAGTACCAAATCAACTTTTGGATGAACGTGATCGTATCATTACAGAAATGTCTAAGTATGCAAATATAGAAGTGTCTTATGAATCTATGAATCCTAATATCGCGAGTGTTAGAATGAATGGTGTTTTAACAGTAAATGGACAAGATACATATCCACTTCAATTAAATAAAGAAAAAGAGCCAATGACTGCTGAAATTTACGGTTCGGAAATTCCTTTAACTAGTGGAGCAATCCAATCAGCGATCGATACGAAAGCGAAGATTGCTAGTTATAAGAAAAACCTTGAAGAATTAATGGGTTCTGTAAAGAATGAAGTGAACACAGTAATGGGGAAAGAGTTCTTCGTTGGAGATCAAGCGAAAGGTATGAAATTAAACCCGGAATTTGCAAAAGATGTTTCGAAAATGAAAATATCAGCTGAAACAGCAAATAAACTAGCAGCAATTACAGATGGAAATTATAAAGAAGGTCTTTCTTATAAACAAGCATTAGACCAATTCGTAGTTGGTATTGCATCTGATAAAAGTGCAGTGAATGCATATCAAAAAATTCATGGGGATTTATTAGAGGGGATTCAGCAAGAAAAGATGGGTGTTGAAGGCGTTAATATGGAAGAGGAAATGGTCAATTTAATGGCCTTCCAAAAATATTTCGTTGCAAACTCTAAAGCAATTTCTACGATGAATGAAGTGTTTGATAGTCTATTTTCGATTATTAGATAATGAGGGATAAAAACGAAGGTCTTTTCTTTTATGTTTGAAGAGAGGGCCAGCAGCGGATAGAAGCGGTCAGTGCCTAATAGAGGACCTATCGGTGTGAGACCAGAGATACGGTGCGGTAGAGGAATAAGTTAGGTAAGCGGAGAGCCGGAAATAATTCTGGTTTCTTCTTTAAATTAATTTGAAATAGATAAAGGAGGAGATAGAAATGAGAGTATCTACATTTCAAAATGCAAGCTGGGCAAAAAATCAGTTAATGGATTTGAATGTGCAACAACAATACCATCGAAATCAAGTAACTTCAGGGAAGAAAAACCTTTTTATGAGTGAAGATCCACTTGCAGCAAGTAAGTCATTTGCGATTCAACATTCATTGGCGAATATTGAACAAATGCAAAAAGATTTAGCGGATTCGAAAAATGTATTAACACAAACTGAAAATACTTTACAAGGTGTTTTCAAATCTTTAACGAGAGCAGATCAATTAACAGTTCAGGCGTTAAATGGAACGAATAGTGAAAAAGAATTGAAGGCCATCGGTGCAGAGATAGATCAAATTTTAAAACAAGTTGTATATTTAGCGAATACGAAAGAGCAAGGTCGTTATATTTTCGGTGGTGATAGTACAGAGAAACAACCATTTACAGAAGATGGTACGTATCAAGGTGGACAAAATGATGTGAACTGGCAACTAAATGACGGTTATGAATTAAAAGCATTTCGTAACGGCGAAGCATTATTATCCCCTGTTATAAAAACGTTAAAACAAATAAGTGAAGCGATGCAAAACGGTGACCAAAAAGCATTACAGCCGTTATTAGGAGAAAATAAGAAGAACTTAGATGGCATCATTAATCGCACAACTGAAGTTGGTTCGACAATGAACACAATGGAGACGTTTAAAACAATTTTAAGCGAGCAAAACTTAGCGCTTCAAGAAAACCGTAAAGAAATTGAAGATGTTGACTTAGCGGTAGCAATTTCTGATTTAGCTTATATAAACGCAACGTATGAAGCTACGTTAAAAGCTGTTAGTACGATGAGTAAAACGAGTATTTTAGACTACATGTAATCTATAAGGAGTGAGAAATTATGGCAGGAACATTAACTGGTATCGGTGGTAGACAACAAATATGGAACCTCGGAAATAATATGATCGATACATCTAACTTTGTAGAATTAGAAATGCAAGCGTTAGAAATGCGAAAGACGCCTTATGCTAATGAAAAGAACCAACTTTCACAAGATAAACTATTATATACAAGTTTAAAATCAGAATTTAGCTCTTTCACACAAACTTTTAAAAACTTAGCGGCTTTTAAAGGGAATGAGAAAAAGGTAACAACATCACAAGACGGTTATATTAATGTAAAAGCTGATGGTGGTGCGATTGCCGGCACTTTCAATATGACAATTACACAGCTTGCACAGCGTCATCAAATAGCTTCAAATGAAATTAAAGATATAAATGCAAAGCTTCCTAAAGATGAAACATTAAAACTAGGTGATAAAGAACTAAAAGTAACAACTGATATGACATATAAAGATTTAATTAACAAAATTAATGATGGAGATTATGGTGTATCAGCTTATACACTTGGAAATAAAATTTTCATGACCTCGAAAAAAGAAGGGGCAACGAATGAAATTAAATTAGAGAAGACACCACCTAATGTACTTACAGATTTGTTTTATTCGAAAGTGGAAGGAACAGATCCACTTGCCACGGAAATGAAATTAAATACTATTAACGAAGCGTTGGATGCAAAATATACTATTAATGGTATTGATGGTACAAGTCCGAGCAATACCATTGAAGCCCTTCCCGGTGTGAAAATTGAATTATTGAAAGTAACTGAGCCGAAAGTAGAAGGAACACCAGATGCAGGTACAACAACAGAACCAAAAGTAAAAGGCATAGATCTAAAATTCACAGTAAGTGACTCGAACGTAACAGACGCATCAAATATTATTAAAAAGATGGTTGCAGATTATAATAAAGCTGTTTCTACAGTAGATATCTTTGCTGGTAAAGGTGGGGCCTTCCAAGGACAAGCTATTATGCAAAGTGTGCGTCAAGCTATGAACAATGTTGTAACATTTTCACAAGATGGCAATTACTTATTCTCATTTGGTATTCAATTAAAGCAAGATGGAACGATGGAAGTTAATGACGAAGCATTAACGAAAGCGTTAAAAGAAAAACCGGATGCAGCGAAGCAATTTTTCTTTAGTTCTAACGGTTTAGGAAAAATGATGGAAGAGCCACTTGATAAGTTATTTGGTGATAAAGGTGTAGTTGGAGAACGAGTAAAAAACATTGATTCACGTGTAAGTGATTTAGATAAAAAGATTAAAGATATTGAGACGCAAAACTTGCAAAAGCAAGATGAAATTGTGAAGAAGTATCAAAAGCTAGAGAGTACATTAGCGGCTCTTGATAGCCAATTAAAAACAATTAAAGCAATGACAAAACAAAAAAGTGATGATTAATGAAAGTTGAGGAAGTGATCGTATGCAAGCATGGCAACGTTATATGCAAAATGATATTATGACGAGTAATCCGATTAAAAATACAATTTTTATTTATGAAAGATGTATTGTAGAGTTTCGTAATTTAGAAGAGCTTTTACATACTTTTAAACTACAAGAAGGAGATGCACTTCTTGAAAAGTTAGAACGTATTTTTGAAGAATTAAAGCTTCAATTAAATCCTGAAATTACGAAAGATTTATATGATAGTTTATATGGCTTATACGATTGGATTAGCATTCAAATTCAAACAATGAAAGTAACACGTGAAGCAAAAGACATGGATGCGATTGTGAAAGTGTTACAAGATTTAATAGACGGTTACCGCGGAGCACTGGAAAATGAACAATGATATTTATCGGACGTTTGTCGGCTGTTTTAATGAAATCGGTGAATTGCAAGTGTCAGATGGAGAGTTTGCTGAGAAGAGTGAGATGTTAAATCGTTGGATGATGACATTGGATGAGGAAACGCGTGCGCAAGTTGCTGCAGAAGTAAGCCCATTCATTATTAAGGCGGCACAGCATATTCGAGATAAGCAAAAGATTTTAGAAGAAATGATTATGACAAATGATGGACGTATGAAAGCTAATTCATTTTACGGTAAATTTTAATGATAGAGTCTAGAAACGGATTCCCCTTTTAAGAGGGGATCCATTCCTTTGTTTAAGTATAGACTTCCGCTGATTGAGGTTTCATTTTATGACTGTAATGAAAAAAGTAGTAATCTAAATAATGTGAAAATGAACTTTAGTTTGTAGATTATATATTGAAATGTTGCATAGATTATTACGTGTATACAGTTTTTTTGTATTCTTTTTTATATTTTTGTATTTTTCTAAAGACAACAATGAAAAAATGGAATAAAATATGTAAGGGTACATGATTGTTAATATTTTAATAAACACATATAAGAAAATAAATAATGAAATGAAACTTCCATCAGTGGATCATGAAATTAGAAAAGAAAGGGTGTGGAATATGCCAGATTTAGTGAGTGATGTAGGCCATTATATGAATTATTTAGTGACGAAACGAAATACTGTTTCTAGTAATATTGCAAATGCGAATACACCCGGCTATAAAGCACAAGATGTAACATTTGCTGAGCAAATGAATAAAAGTAGTGCATTATATAAGAACAATGCTGCGGACTTAAAGAGTAATCCGGATTTATATCAAACGAATGAAATGCACTTACCGACAGTGAATATGAAAAATACATATGCAAAGATTCAAACAAAATCAATGCAAACGAATAAAGATGGAAATAGTGTGGATGTAACGACAGAAATGCTAGATTTAATGAAAGCAAATCAGTTATACGGTATTTCAATAAACGCAATTAATACACAATATGCAATTAACCAAGCGGCACGCGGACGTTAAAAGTAGAAGGAGAGACAACGATGTTTCAGGCAATTAATGCAAGTGGCTCAGGGCTAACGACAGCAAGAAAGTGGATGGAAGTTACTTCTAACAATATTGTAAATGCAAATACAACGGCTGCTCCGGGGGCGAATTTATATGAGCGTCGTAGTGTAGTGCTAGAATCAAACAATAGTTTTGCAAATATGTTAGATGGGTCTCCTACTAATGGGGTAAAAATAAAAAGTATTGAAGCAGATAAAACTGAAAACTTAGTGTATGATCCAACACATCCGCATGCAAATGAAGAAGGATATGTACGTTATCCAAATATTGATGTGACTGCTGAAATGACGAATGTAATGGTTGCCCAAAAAATGTACGAAGCAAATACAAGTGTATTAAATGCGAATAAAAAAATGCTTGATAAAGATTTAGAAATCGGCCGAGGATAAGGGGGAATATAGTAATATGAAAATCCAACCAATGCTAAATACGCAGCCATTTGAATCAATTCAGTCAATTGGTGCACCGAAAAATTCTCAAACATCAGTAGTTGAAGGGAAAAAGTTTATCGATTTATTGGAAGATATGAATCAAACACAAAACAATGCGCAAACAGCAGTATATGATTTACTAACTAAAGGGGTAGGAGAAACGCATGACGTTTTAATTCAGCAGAAGAAGGCTGAGTCTCAAATGAAAACGGCTGCCCTCGTACGTGATAATCTTATTGAAAATTATAAGTCACTAATTAATATGCAAATTTAGGAAAGTGGACGGGTGTGTTTAAATGGAAAAGATAAAAAATGTTATCCAATCATTAAAAACGTGGCATAAGTTAGTAATCGGTGCTGCGCTTTTAGCGATTGTAACAGGAGCACTTTTATACTTCACCTTGCCAGATAAATATGTTGTTGTATATCAAAATTTAAATGATGCAGATAAGCAAGAGATTACAGCAGAATTATCAAAGTTAGGTGTCGATTATCAGTTAGCGGCCGATGGATCGATTCGTGTGCAAAAAAATGATGCTCCATGGGTTCGAAAAGAAATGAATGGGATGGGCTTACCGTTTAATTCTAAAAGCGGTGAGGAAATTTTATTAGAAAGCTCGCTCGGTTCAAGTGAGCAAGATAAAAAAATGAAGCAAATTGTCGGTACGAAAAAGCAATTGGAACAAGATATTGTAAGGAACTTTGCGACAGTTGAAACGGCGAATGTTCAAATTACATTACCTGAAAAAGAGACAATTTTTGATGAAGAAAAAGCAAAAGGGACAGCGGCGATTACGGTTGGTGTGAAGCGTGGCCAATTATTAACGGCAGATCAGGTTGCGGGTATACAGCAAATGATTAGTGCAGCAGTTCCTGGCGTGAAAGCAGAAGAAGTAAGTGTGATTGATAGTAAAAAAGGTATTATCTCAAAAGGAGCAGATGAAGCACATTCTACTAGTTCCTCTTCTTATGAAAAAGAAGTAGAGATGCAGCAACAAATTGAAGGTAAATTAAAGCAAGATATTGATGCAACATTAATGACGATGTTTAAACCGAATGAATATAAAGTGAATACGAAAGTGTCTGTAAACTATGATGAAGTTACACGCCAGTCAGAAAAATATGGTGATAAAGGTGTACTTCGTAGTAAGCAAGAGCAAGAAGAAAGCTCTACTGCACAAGAAGGAGCAGAGACGAAACAAGGCGCTGGTATTACAGCAAACGGCGAAGTACCAAACTACGGTACGAACAATAATCAAAATGGTAAAATCGTCTATGATAATAAAAATGGTAACAAAATTGAAAACTATGAAATAGATAAAACAGTTGAAACGATTAAGAAACACCCAGAATTAACGAAAACAAATGTTGTAGTATGGGTAGACAATGATACGTTAGTAAAACGAAAAATGGATATGACTACTTTCAAAGAAGCAATCGGTACAGCAGCTGGGCTTCAAGCTGATCCAAATGGGAACTTTACAAACGGTCAAGTTAACGTTGTAACTGTTCAGTTTGATCAGCCGAAAGAGGAGAAAAAGAAAGAACCAGAAGAAAGCGGTATAAACTGGTGGTTATTTGGTGGAATTCCAGCTGGTTTATTAGCGATTGGTGGTCTAGTATGGTTCTTATTAGCAAGACGTAAGAGAAAGAAAGAAGAAGAGGAATATGAAGAATACTTAGCAGAAGAGGAAATTGCTGCAAGTAATGAAAGTATCATGGAAATTCCTGAAGAAAAAATAGTACCAGAGCCAAAACCAGAACCAGAAGAACCGAAAGAACCAACGTTAGATGAACAAGTGCATGATGCTACGAAAGAACATGTAGAAGGAACTGCAAAAGTAATTAAAAAATGGTTAAATGGACAGTAAGGGAGGAACAACGATGTTAGATGAAATCTCCTCCAAAGAAAAAGCTGCCATCCTTATTCGTACATTAGAAGAAGGGGTGGCAGCAAAAGTCATTGAATATATGACAGCTGAGGAAAAAGAAGTATTACTTCGTGAAATCGCGAAGTTTCGTGTATATAAACCGGAAACGTTAGAAAATGTACTAGGGGAATTCTTGTATGAATTAAATGTAAAAGAATTGAACCTAGTGACTCCAGATAAAGAATATATTCGTCGCATATTTAAAAACATGCCAGAAGACGAACTAGAAAAATTATTGGAAGATCTTTGGTATAACAAAGATAATCCGTTTGAATTCTTAAATTCACTTACAGATTTAGAACCGCTTCTTACTGTACTTAATGATGAGTCACCACAAACAATTGCAATTATCGCTTCTTATATTAAACCGCAGCTTGCTTCTCAATTAATTGAGAGATTACCAGATCATAAGCGAGTAGAAACGGTAATGGGGATTGCGAAGCTAGAGCAAGTTGATGGTGAATTAATAAATCAAATTGGGGATTTATTAAAATCAAAATTAAATAATATGGCATTTAATGCAATTAATAAAACGGATGGCTTGAAAACAATAGTAAACATTTTAAATAATGTTTCACGAGGTGTTGAAAAAACAGTCTTTCAAAAGCTGGATGAAATGGATTATGAGTTATCTGAGAAAATTAAAGAAAACATGTTTGTATTTGAAGACTTACTCGGACTTGAAGATCTTGCACTTCGTCGTGTATTAGAAGAAATTACAGATAACGGTGTTATTGCGAAAGCACTTAAAATTGCAAAAGAAGAAATTAAAGAGAAATTATTTACATGTATGTCTTCAAACCGTAAAGAGATGATTCTAGAAGAATTAGATGGCTTAGGACCGCTTAAGATGACGGATGCTGAAAAGGCACAGCAAACGATTACAGGCACAGTGAAAAAGCTAGAGAAGGAAGGAAGAATTATCGTTCAAAGAGGTGAAGATGATGTCCTTATTTAAAAACAGAATTCCGAAGAATTCTGTTTCTTTTTCTGAAGAAACGTATGAATTACAATTTCCAAAACCAATAGTAGCTCACGTAGAAGAAGAAATCCAAGTAGATCATGAAGAACTTCTTGCGCAGCAACAATCGTTACATATGGAAATGACTCAGCTAAGGCAAGAACAACAAATGTTAGAACGAGAGCGTCAGCAGTTATTACATGATCAAGAACAATTCCAAATGCATGTTCAGCAGCAAATGAAAGAGATAGAATCGGCACATATGCAGTTTCAAAAAGAACAACAAGAAACAGCATATGAATGGACAGAGTTATTATGGAATCAATCTTTTCATCTAGCAGAAAAAATCGTGAATCAAGCAGTAGATTCGCGATTGCTTGATGTGTTACCCATTTTAACTGGTATCGTTCAAACGTTGCCTACTTCGTTTGAAAAATTAATCATTACCGTACACCCAGAAACGTTTGAACGCATTCAAGAAGAAAAGGAAAATACGAAAGAGTATTGGCTACTACAATTAGTAGAATGGAAATATGATTTCTCCTTACAGTTCGGTGAATTTGTTCTAGAAGAAGAGAAAGAGTTCTTTGAATTTAAATTTGCACCTATATTTGCGAAACTTCGCCAGAAATGGGAAGAAGAGAAGTTATTTGAGGAGCAAAATGTATGAATCGACTATTAATGAATGAAGGCCAAAAATGGAATACATTTATTGAAACACCGTTTTATACGAAAGTCGGTAAAGTTCATAGTGTACAAGAACAGTTTTTTGTAGCGAAAGGGCCAAAGGCGAAAATTGGAGATGTTTGTTTCGTTGGAGAACATAATGTTTTATGTGAAGTGATTGCGATTGAAAAAGAAAACAATATGTTACTCCCATTTGAACAGACAGAAAAAGTATGTTACGGAGATTCAGTTACACTAGTTTCAGAAGATGTTGTTGTACCTCGTGGGAATCATTTACTCGGAAAAGTGTTAAGCGCAAATGGTGAAGTGTTAAATGAGAACGCTGAAAACATTCCACTACAAAAAATAAAACTAGATGCCCCGCCTATTCATGCATTTGAACGTGAAGAAATTACCGATGTATTTGAGACGGGAATCAAATCAATTGATTCTATGCTAACAATTGGCATCGGTCAAAAGATTGGTATTTTTGCAGGTTCTGGTGTTGGTAAATCTACTTTACTCGGAATGATTGCGAAAAACGCAAAAGCTGATATAAATGTTATTAGTTTAGTAGGAGAACGTGGCCGAGAAGTAAAAGACTTTATTCGAAAAGAATTAGGTGAAGAAGGAATGCGAAAAAGCGTCGTAGTTGTAGCGACGTCAGATGAAAGTCACCTAATGCAACTTCGTGCAGCGAAGCTTGCGACATCTATTGCTGAATATTTCCGTGATCAAGGTAATAACGTACTACTTATGATGGACTCTGTTACTCGTTTTGCTGACGCGCGTAGAAGTGTTGATATTGCCGTTAAAGAGTTGCCGATCGGTGGTAAAACACTCTTAATGGAAAGTTATATGAAGAAGCTATTAGAGCGCTCTGGGAAAACACAAAAGGGATCCATAACAGGTATATATACAGTACTCGTCGATGGGGATGATTTAAACGGACCTGTACCAGATTTAGCACGTGGTATTTTAGATGGGCATATTGTATTAAAACGTGAGCTTGCAACACTTAGTCATTATCCTGCAATTTCAGTATTAGATTCAGTAAGTAGGATTATGGAAGAAATCGTGTCATCTAACCATTGGCAACTTGCAAATGAAATGAGAAAAATCTTATCTGTTTATAAAGAAAATGAATTGTATTTTAAATTAGGGACGATTCAAGAAAATGCAGAAAATGCTTATGTTTTTGAATGTAAAAATAAAGTAGAAGGTATAAATACGTTTTTAAAACAAGGTCGATCTGATAGTTTCCCATTTGATGATATTGTTGAAGCGATGCACTATATCGTATAAGACCTCTGCCTAAGAGGTCTTATTTTTTTGTTTTTTAATATTTCACAGATTTTTTTGGAAAAAAACTATATAATAGAAAAAGAGAACGTTATAATAGGAAGGGGCTATGAAAACAGGTGGATAAGCAGCAGTACGACACGATAAAATTGCAAATAAATCAAGAAAAAGAACAGATTTTGAAAGAAGTGTATGAATTAACAGCCGAAAAAAGAAAAATAGAACAAAAAAAAGAATATGATTTATATGTTGTAAAATCGCGTAGTAAAGTCGTACAAACTGGGCAGCGTATAATGGCTGGTATGCTTTCGTCACATACGTTTTCACCTGAAAGAATAGAAGAATGGAATCGGAAAATTAAAAAAACGGAAGATTTTATTCAAAAAAATGAAAGCCTTTTAGAACAGGTAAAAGAAAAAGAACGTGTCATTGATGAGATGTATCAAGAAGGTTGTAGAAAGCTTGCTAAAGTACGAGAAAAGCAGGAAGAAAAAATGCTTCTTGATTTGAAAATGTGTATGAATGGATGAGGTGAATATAGTGATACAGTCTGTATTACCGGTGCAACAAAGTTTACCTCCGCAAAAAGAAAAAGGGCTAGAAGTACAATCAAAAAGTGAAGATTCTTCATTCGATCGTACGATGAGAATGGAAAATAAAAAGCAGCCGAAAACGGAGAAAATGAAACGAGAAGAAGCACCAAAAGAAGAAAAAAAAGAATATATTCTTTCTAAACAATCAGTAACGAAAGAAGAGCCAATTGTAAAGAAAGAAGAAAAAAAAGAGACAGAACAGTTGTTATTAGCTGTATCTGAGCAAATGGTTGCAATTGAGCAATTACGTGTGCAACCAGAATTGTTATATCAATACATACAAAAAATACAAGAGCTGTATAAAGAATATGGAAATATAAAACTTAACGAATTACCAGCAGCAGAATTACAACAATTACAAGAACTTCTTTCAAATATGAATATCAAAAATGCTATATGTTTAGAAGATACAATGCAAATGGCATTAGACAAAATGAAGATGCCAGAGCAAACGATGCAAGCATTAAAAATTGTAGAAACAGAAACTTGTAATATTGCAAAGAAACAAGAAGATGCCAAAGACTTAGATGTAGATCTTCCAAAAGCTGAGGGCGATGATGTAAAGATAGAGTTGCCGGAAGGTGATGTGTTAAACGATTCGAGTTCAACGGGTGCGGAGTTACTAAATAAAGCAACGGGTACGGATCAAATAGGAAAATCAAATAGTGGCGCTGAGAAAGTTACGTTACCTGACTTAGGAAAGAAAATGGAAGCACAAGTAGAAGCGTTGCAAAAATTTGTAGTGAAACAAGAGCGTGTTTTATTTCAGTTGAATCCAGAAAAACTTGGTACATTAACGGTGTTTATGAAAAAACATGGAGATCAAATTGATGTTCACGTAGAAATGGAAAAACATGATGCGAAAAAACGTGTTGAAATCATTTTTGATGAATTGAGACTGAAGTTAAAAGAAAAAGAAATTAATATTCAAATTAGCTATTCAGATAAAGATGAAAATCGAAAAGAACAGCGAGAACAAGAGCAAAGACAAAAACAAAAATTAGCAAGTACGAAACATGAAAAACAACATGCAAAAGAATTTGCGGGATTATTGGAGGAATAAAGTGTGCCAACAGTTGGATTAAATACAACGAGTACAAATCATATTCCGTTACAAGCAGGAGCACAAACAAAAAACGCATCTGTTACTGGTGCACAGTCGACAGCTCAACAAGCAAACGGAGTATCAGCAAGTACTCAAAAAACACCCGGTATTATGGATAAAGACGATTTTCTGAAACTTTTCTTAGCAAGCTTTCAACATCAAGACCCGTTTAATGCGATGGATATGAACCAAATGATGAACCAAACAGCACAGCTATCGCTTATGGAGCAAGTACAGAATATGACGAAAGCAGTAGATAAACTGCAATCAACGATGTATTCGACGGCTCTTGATGGAGGGATGAAGTTTTTAGGAAAGTACGTTAGAGGTGTAAGCAATAATGGAAAGCAAGTGACTGGTCAAGTGGAAACAGTTCGACTTGCTGAAAATAACGATGTGCAACTTATTGTTGATAATCAAGTTGTCTCACTTCGTTTCATAGAAAGGGTTTCTGATAAACCAATAACAGAAACTAATCCGGAAGATGAGAAGAAAGATGAGATAGAAAAAAATGAAGAGGTTAAGCCAGATTAATAAAAGGAGTGTACAAAGGTTATGATTAAAGCGTTATATACAAGTATTACAGGGATGAATGCAGCACAAAATGCATTAAGTGTTACTTCAAATAATATTGCAAATGCACAAACAGTTGGATATAAAAAGCAAAAGGCTATTTTTGATGATTTACTATATAATAATACGGTTGGTTCACGTGGTGATGGTGCTTATGCTGGCACGAATCCAAAGAGTATTGGTAACGGTGTAAAGTTCAGTGGGACATCTACAGATTTTAGTGATGGTTCTATTACTTTAACTAGTGATAAGATGGAGACAGCGATAGAAGGAAACGGTTTGTTTTTAGTTGGTGATCGTAACGGTGGAAATGTAGAGTATACGAGAAAAGGGTCTTTCGGTGTATCGAAAGATAGCTATGTTACAAATACAGGTGGACAGTATGTACTAGGTTATGGTGTAAAAACCGGAACACAAGAAGTAGATTTTTCTTCACGACCAAGCCCAATTCATATTCCAATGGGATCAGCTGTTGGTGGGATTCAAACAGATAAAGCGACAATAAGCGGAAACCTTCCGAGAAACCAAAATGCATTATCTCACGAATTCACAGTTTTTGATGCGGAAGGGAACTCGTTAACGTTACGTGTAAATATTAAGCAAAAGACAGATGGTAAAGAAGTTGAAAAGCCGTTGGCAGGTGAATATACATATTCAGTTTCTGTAAGAAATGATTCTAAAAACGACAAAGAATTTAAGCCTATTGAAGGCATGCCGGACAATAAACCGCTTATATTTGATGCATTAGGGAATTTAAAGCAAACAGATGAACCTGTACAAAAAGATCCAGTAACTGGTGAAATTACTAAAGGTGGAACGATTGATATTCCTTTTGGAAAGGGATTGAAACTGGATTTAAGTGGTTTAACAAATTATCCGACAGGGAAAACTCTTTCTACAACAGAAGTAACGGGGCGTCCAGCTGCAATTGCAAATGACTATTCTATTTCTGACGGTGGTTTCGTTATGATGAAATATTCGGATGGTAGTATGAAAGTTGTAGGACAACTAGCTGTAGCTACATTCCCGAATTCAGGTGGATTAATGAAAACAGGGAATGGAAATTACGTTGCAACACCATCAGCGGGTATTCCAGGAATAGGTGTTGCTGGTGAGAATGGTGCAGGGAATGTACGAGGGTCAGCAAAAGAAAGTTCAAACGTAGATTTATCTGTAGAATTTGTTGATTTAATGCTTTATCAACGTGGATTCCAAGGAAATGCGAAAGTAATTAAAGTTTCAGATGAAGTATTAAATGAAGTTGTAAACTTAATTCGATAATATATAATAAAGAAAATTTGTAATGTAGTAGAAAGGGTTTTCTATTCGTATGACAAGACAAGAGCGAATTTTACAATTGCCTTTTTTCGAAAATAAACGTGAACTTGCTGAGCAAGTGTTAAAAATGGAACGAGAAGAGCATATATATTTACCTGATCAATTTGAAATTAAGCAAGTACCTGCATATTCATTTGGTGAAAAGCAATCAATTATTGGCCGTATTCATGAGTTTTATTTCGTAAGTGTTGGTAGCGAAGGAGAATGGAAGTATCAACTGTTTAAGGACGAGATGAAGTGCCGTGAGTTTTTTATTACACTATCAGGGATAACGGATCAGCAGATTGCATTTTGGTTCAATAACATCGAGTTATTGAAAAGCTCTTAAAAAGCTTTTAAAAGCCCTTTTTTAGGTTTTGAGAGAGGACCTGGCGGTGTGTGGTGGCGGTTAGTGCTTATGTGGGTGCTCGACCGTTGTTTAAGACCAGAGATATGGAGAGTTACTAGGCTAGTTTAAGAAGATTTAAGTGAAGTGTAGTATGAATAATACGTGTGGTCTTAGCGTGTTAGATGGACTAATAAGTTTATTTGTGACGATAGATTTCTATAAAAGGAGAGGTGAGGAGGATGGCGCAAAATAAGTATCGCGTTACATTCATTTCGCCGAGTGAGGTTGAGCAGCGGACTGTTATGGCGGCCAGTAGTTTGCCGGATTTAATTCGTAAAGTAGAGAGTATTATTGCAGATCCGAACGGTTACTTTGTAAATGATAAAAAAAATAATTGCTATTTTAAAGTGATTAAAGAAAATGTTACATTTATTCAATATGAGTTACTATTTTCGGATAAGGAAATTCATATTGAAAAATTAAAACATATAGCACCATCTATATTGAAACAATTATTTAAAAAAATAAATGATCCAGAATTATATGCACTCGCGCTACTTGATGTTGATAAAGCGACGAAAGAATATGTGCTAGAAGAAATGGATTCGGAGTTAAGAATACGAATCGAAACGGAGCTTTCGAAAAAGTGGGAAGCAATGCCGACAGAAATTGTAGGAGCACAAGAAGTGTTATTAGAGGCACTTGCTTCGTTTATACAAGATTAAGCGTCTTTTAAAATAAATCGTTCGACTATCTATATTTTTTATATAGGTAGTTGACTTTTTCGGTTTAATAAAGCTTAATAATTAGATATACGGAATTAATGGAAGGGGAGCGACACCTTTATGTCACAAGCACAAAGTATTTTATTAGAAAGCGGAACAAATGAATTAGAGATTGTTACATATACTGTTGGTGAAAATCTATTTAGTATTAACGTAATGAAAGTACGTGAAATCATTAATCCATTCCCTGTTACAACTGTGCCAGAATCTCATCATGCAGTTGAAGGTGTTGTTCAAGTACGTGGTGAAATTTTACCTGTTATTAATTTAGCAACGGCTCTTAATTTAAAATCGACAAAGCCACTTGATCAAACGAAATTTATCATTTCAGAGTTAAACCAAATGAAAGTGATTTTCCGCGTGGATGAAGTGCATCGTATTCAACGTATTTCTTGGGAGCAAATTGATGAACCAGCTTCATTGTCTATGGGACTAGAAGAAACGACATCTGGTATTGTAAAACTAGATGGAAAAATCATCTTACTATTAGATTACGAGAAAATTGTATGTGAAATTAGCGGAACTGGTTATGATAATAAATCCCTTTCAAAATTAGAACAAAAAACAGATCGAGCTGAAAAAGTGATTTATATTGCGGAAGATTCAGCGATGCTTCGTCAAATATTAGAAGAAACATTATCATCAGCTGGATATACGAAAATGAACTTCTTCAGCAATGGTGCAGAAGCATTGGCGCAAATTGAAAAGCTAGCGAAAGAGCAAGGAGAAAAAATGTTTGAACATATTCATTTGCTCATTACGGATATTGAAATGCCGAAAATGGATGGACACCATTTAACGAAAGTAATTAAAGATGGTGAAATAATGAATCGTTTACCAGTCGTTATTTTCTCTTCACTAATTACGAATGAATTATTCCATAAAGGCGAAGCTGTGGGGGCGAATGCTCAAGTAAGTAAGCCAGATATTCAAGAGTTAATTGGCTTAGTAGATAAGTTAGTGTTGTAAAAGAGATTTAAAAGCATTTCTTTTGCTGGAATAGAAGCTCTAGCTGTGTGTGGTAGCGGTCAGTGCCTAATAGATCTCTATGCGATGTAAGACCAGAAGTATGGAGTTGTTTTAGGTACAGAGGAAAAGTGAGCCGCCAAGAGGTTTTTTAAAAAGCTGATATATCATGTTTTTCTATTTATTAGGAATAGAGAAACTAGCCATGTGTGGCGCGGTTAGTGCCTAATGGAGCGCCGTACCATGTGAGACCAGAGATATGGAGTGGTTTTAGGTAAGTAGAAGAAGTGAGGATTTGCAGACACTATTTACAACTCTATTCTTCTAGTGGAGAGAAGGGAACTAGCCATGTGTAGTATTGGTTAGTTCCTTTTTAGTATTTTATACTCTGTATAGGTGGAAAGATGGAATGTTTTTGGAGTGTTTGAGGTTGTATGTATGAAAAATCGTTAATTGAAGATTTTTGATTTGAAAATATAAAAAAACGTATCTTTGGATTATTTTAGTAATATTTCGTGGTAACGCAAACTTTTTCGGTGAAAATATATCCGAAATACCATATAATATAATTAAATGTGATTAATATGCAATTATACATATTAATTGAAAAATCCTTTTTTCTATTTCTATACTTTCTATACATTTTTGTATGTTTATTATTTGACAGACAATTTTGAAATGTTATAATATGGATATGTAAAAATTGCTATTTTCTGAGAAGACATGGGAGTCAGATGAGAATTGTGAAAGGATGAGGGGGAGTGACACAGATTATGTATCACCACACAGCAATCAATGTATTAAGTCTTTTACAAAACATGTCAAATAATAAAATGAACGATGTGCAACTAGAAGAGGAATTTAAAAAAATAGAAAAACAATTCCAAGTAAAATATGAAGAACTAGTTGATTTACATAATAGAATGGTATTATTTCAAATAGATATAGAAAAAAATGGTGGGATGCGGGCGTATGAAAGATCAACAATTACATGGCTAAAGTCTGAGCTAGAGTTATTGTATGAAGTGTATCAATTTTCCCAACGTCACGGTTTAAACATTATTAATATTTCAAAATACGTTAGTAAAAAAGAACTAAATCTTTTTCCAAAAACAGCAAGTCAATTACAAAATACGTATTACAAATTAAAAAAATGTGAAATACCGTTTGAAAATATTGAAAAACAAAAACCAGGACGAAAGCGAAAATATACGCCTGTAAAAGAACCAATTGTTGAGATGAAAATAGAAAACAAGAAAGAATTAAGAAAAGAAGTTGAAAATACAGAGAGTGAAAAAAATCTTGTAACAGTTATATCTGGCATTGTTGATAATTTTGAAACGATTAGCCAGTGTAGTGAAAGAAAAGAGCATGAACTACATCAGTTCATGGAAGGAATCTATAAACTTTCTAGCATGGCTGCAGAGCGTTCAAAAGATGAAAAGAATGCCCGTGGACTTGAAGGCGAGTTACATGTATTACGAGCTGAAAATGAAAGACTAAAGCGAGAAAAGGAAGAGCTTGTTCATGATATAAAAGAAATGACGCATCATTTAATTCATTTCATTACAAGCTCTGATATTGATCAAATTCGCACATTACCTTTCTTCGTAAAAGAATGTAAACAAGATTTGCATAAATTAGGGTTATATAATGCACAAGACGGTAAAATGAAAATTATGATTGATCGTAGTGGGCAGGTTATGACTGTAACGCAGTAATAAAATTTGGGTACAAAATAAAAGGGAGATACATAGTTTATATGTATTTCCCTTTTGTTTTGTATGGAATCGTTTCATAGAAGGAAGATGATTTTTTAAGATTGTAGTAACTTGGAAACCATTTGCGGAATTTGATTTGCTTGTGAAACCATACTAAGTGCAACTTCAGTTAACAATTTAAACTTTAAAAAATCGCTCATTTCCTGCGCCATATCTGCATCTTCAATTCGAGAGGCGGCATCTGTTAGGGCCATACTTTGGCTATTTAAATTTTCAATATTAAACTGTAAACGGTTCATCATAGCCCCAAGATCAGCACGATGAAGTGATACATTTTGTAAAGCCTCTTCAATTTTACGGATCGCCGCTCTTGCTTCTTGTTCTGTTGAAATCTTGATGTCATGTTGTGTAGGGGAAGGAGGAATATGTTTTGTTATATTTACTGTATGACCAATATCATCTAATGTAACAGGACGGTTTTGACCGTCGAACACGGATAAATCATTAAACTCAGTCGTCTCATCAATATAGCCAATTTGTTCTGTTAAAGATTGAAACTCTTTATTTAGTGAATCACGGTTTTTATTTGAATTTGTACCATTAGCAGATTGAACAGCTAAATCACGCATGCGCTGTAAAATATTCGTCACAGTTTGAAGAGCAGCTTCCGCTGTCCGAAGCATTGATAGCGCATCCTCATTATTACGAATCGCCACGCGCATACCACTTGCTCTCGCATGCATACGAGTCACAATTGCAACATTGGCAGGATTATCAGAAGCGTTATTTAATTTCTTACCAGTCGCCAAATGTTCCATCGCCACATTCATACGCTTCTCATTTTCATACAACGACTGCCTAGCATTCATACTTAAAACATTCGTACCAATACGCATAATAGACACTCCTTATAGATTGATATAGTCGATAACTCTAAATCTAATAAACGATCATGGAAGGATAAAGGGCTTATGCTTATTGTTATTTGTGTTTTAACATAAGAGGGGATCAAGATAAGCATTGACCGTTTCTACATATCGTGGATATTCTCTTCCACATAAAAAAACAGCTTTTATAAATAATCTGTCTATATAGAAAAAATAAACCTCTCCGCAAGCAGAGAGGTTTATTCATAGAGCTCACTCAAATGGATTATTGTAATAATTTAGAAACCATTTGTGGAGTTTGGTTTGCTTGAGAAAGCATGCTGATGCCAGCTTCGTTCAAGATTTTGAACTTAGTCATTTCAGACATTTCTTTTGCCATGTCAGCGTCTTCTACTTGAGAAGCAGCAGATGCCATGCTTGATGCTTGGCTCTTTAGGTTGTTTACGTTAAAGTCAAGACGGTTTAATGTAGCACCCATAGTTGCACGGTTAGATGCAATTGTTTCTAGTGCTGCATCGATTGCTTTAATTGCTGCATTAGCATCGTTTGCTGTTGAAGTTGGTCCGTCAGTAGTAGCAGCTTTAAATGCATCTCCGATTGCACGAGCAGCTTCAAGTGTATTTCCAGATCCATCCATTTTATTGAAGTTATCAATAGCAGATTCGATTTTTGCTACATCGCTTTTATTCATACCACCTTTTACTTCATTAAAAGCAGCAGAGAACTGATCCATTGCAGTTTTTCTAGCTTGAGCATCAGCGGTAGTAGTCAAGTTAGATAGAGCTGTTGATTTGTCGCCTGCAGCAGTAATTTCATCTGTTTGGAGTGGAGCTGCAGCAGCTTTAAATGCCTCGCCAATAGCTTTAGCATTTTCTAGAGTATTACCACTAGTAGGCTCTTCGAATTTTTTAATTGCAGCTTCAATGTTTTTAACATCTTCAGAATTCATACCAGCTTTAACTTCATCAAATTTAGTTTTAAAAGTGCCGACTGCAGTAGTTCTATCACCTGTTGTTTCACCACTACCTGTTAATCCTGTTAATTCTCTTAGGGCTTTGGCAGAGTTATTAGCAGCAGTTTTATCAGCAACACCAACTAACGCGTTGCCAGAACCGATACCAAGTCCATTAGCAGCGATGCTTAAGTTATTGATTTTTAGTGCAGCAGTAGAAGAATCAGATAACTTAATCTCGATTTGTTTACCTTTATCTTCAGAATCTAATGTTTGAATTGCGATAGCTTTGTTGCTGCCGTCTAATAATTTTTTATCATTGAATTCTGTGTTTTTAGAGATGTAATCAATTTGTTCTTTTAATGCAGCGAACTCTTTGTCAAGTGCGCCTTGGTTTTTATCTGTATTTGTGCCGTTTGCAGATTGGTTAGCAAGGTCACGCATACGAAGTAAGATGTTAGATACTGAGTTCATTGCTGAGTCAGCTGTACGGATTAAAGAAATACCGTCTTGTGTGTTATTAGCTGCAACACCTAATCCGCTTTCACGTGCACGCATACGAGTTGCGATTGCAAGACCTGCTGCATCGTCAGAAGCGTTGTTGATACGTTTACCGCTTGATAAACGGTCCATAGAGTTGCTCATTTTAGCTTGGTTTTGGCGCATGTACTCTTGCGTACGCATGCTATTAATGTTTGTATTAATTCTCATGTTAAGAACCCCCATTTTTTTATATTGACTTTTCTGCAAATTGAAAAACGGTAATATGCGAAAAAATCAATTTCGAGATTTATTGTAATCCCTGTCATAGCGGGTGTCAACTAAAAATTCGAATTAATAAATATAAAAAAATAACAGTTTAACAATATATTCATTTTTTTATTACAATATTATTAAAAGGATTATTGCAAACTTTAAAAAAAAACTCTAATATTAGATTATCTTTGTTTACCGAAAAGGTGATATTATGTTAGTTGGAAATATAGTAAAAGAAGTGCTTGCATATAGGAAAGGACAAATTCAGCAAAAGCTAAGTAGTCCACAAGCATTCGTTAGTAGTCGTTTTCAAGAGAAGTTGCAGAGTGACCCTGCGAAGGAGACGAAGGATACTACGCAGCCGGCAAAGGTAGAGGATATGAGTCAGCCGGTACAATCTACAAAAATAGAAACGGTCGTAAATAAACCGGAACAATCTATTAATAAAGTAGAGGAAGCGAGTAAGCCTGAAGAAAAGGCTGAAACGAAGAACGTAGATGAAGTGCAAGTCGCACAAAAAGAGTTTGAACGACGTTTCCCAGAAACGAAAAATGAAGCTGCTGATACGTGGGAATTAACGAAGAAGTATAATATTCAAAAAATACGTTCTTCCAATGAAGGAAAGTATGAGGATATTATTGATCGAACTAGCCGTACATACGGAATTCCGAAAACGTTAATTCAAAAAATGATTGAAGTAGAATCTGATTTTAATCCGAAAACGGTGTCACATGCAGGTGCGATGGGTCTTATGCAGCTTATGCCAGCGAATGTGAAAGAGATGGGTATAAAAAATCCATTTTCACCAGCTGAAAGTATTGAAGGCGGTGTGAAAGAGTTAAGCGGTTATTTGAAGAAAAATAACGGCGATCTTGTATTAGCGCTTGCATCTTATAATGCAGGTCCTGGTAATGTGAGAAAGTACGGAGGCGTACCGCCATTTAAAGAAACGCAAGGATATATTAAAAAAATATTAAATATCGACGTTTCAAAATAAGAAGTTTCATATATAGAGAGAACATGAAATTTTCGTGAACATGATATGGGAGTTGGCTAGATTTGAAATTACAAGATGATATTCCGTTAACAATTTATTTTGAAATCGGAAATACGAAAAAGAAAATTGAAGATTTGCTTCATATTACGAAAGGTACATTGTATCGTCTTGAAAATTCAACGAAAAATACGGTGCGTCTTATGCTTGAGAATGAAGAGATTGGAACCGGAAAGATTTTGACGAAAAACGGGAAGATGTACGTTGAAATCGTTGAATTGAAAAGGTAGGGAAGGGGATTGTCATGAGTGGCGAAAAATTAAGCCAAGAGCAAATTGATGCCCTGCTGAAGGCGGTAAATGAAGGCGAGGAAATGCCAGCTTTCGCACAAGAAGCAGGGAAGCAAGAGAAATTTCAAGAGTATGATTTTAATAGACCGGAAAAGTTCGGTGTTGAG
Organism: Bacillus sp. 3G2; assembly: GCF_044324725.1. Lineage (NCBI taxonomy): Bacteria > Bacillati > Bacillota > Bacilli > Caryophanales > Bacillaceae > Bacillus > Bacillus sp. 3G2. Next base: position 1,643,273 of record NZ_CP172246.1, read on the forward strand.
CATTTACGTAGCTTGCAAGCGATTGCTTCTACATTTGGTAAACAGACGTCACAGACGTTGGCAGCGCGTATGCGTATTCCAATTGAGCTTGAGCCTTCAACGGTTGAGCAAGTTCCGTTTACGAGTGAGTATGTGGAGAAAATGCCGAAAGATTACTATTTATATTGCGTTATTGATCTTGGCCTTCCGGAGCTTGGAGAAATTGTTATTGAGATTGATTTAGCGTTCGTTATTTATATTCATGAATGTTGGCTTGGTGGAGATAGTAAGCGTAACTTTACGATGCGCAGACCACTTACCGCATTTGAGTTTTTAACACTGGATAATATTTTTATGCTCCTTTGCAAAAATTTAGAGCAATCATTTGAAAGCGTTGTTGCGATTGAACCGAAATTTGTAACGACGGAGACAGACCCGAATGCATTAAAAATTACGACAGCAAGTGATATCATTTCATTACTGAACGTAAATATGAAAACAGATTTTTGGAATACGACGGTGCGTATCGGTATTCCGTTCTTATCTGTTGAAGAAATTATGGATAAGTTAACGTCTGAAAATATTGTCGAACATTCTTCGGATAAACGTAAGAAGTATACGTCTGAAGTGGAAGTGAAAGTAAATCAAGTGTATAAACCTGTTCACGTTGCAATTGGGGAGCAGAAGATGACAATGGGTGAGATTGAACAAATTGAAGAAGGCGATATTATTCCGCTTCATACGAAAGTTTCAGATGAATTACTTGGTTATGTAGATGGAAAGCATAAATTTAATTGTTTTATTGGAAAAGATGGAACGCGTAAGGCGCTCTTATTTAAAAGTTTTGTAGAGTAGGAGGATCCATATGAAGCATGAAGTATCTCCTGTGTCATTAATGGGATTAGAAGATTTTGCAGGAAAGCGAAATGAAGCGGGTAAAGCACATATTGATACCGTTTCAGATATTTCGATTGAACTTGGTGTAAAGCTTGGAAAGTCATCTATTACGCTTGGTGATGTGAAACAGTTAAAAGTTGGCGATGTTCTGGAAGTAGAGAAAAACCTAGGACATAAAGTAGATGTGTATTTAAGTAATATGAAAGTCGGCATCGGTGAAGCGATCGTAATGGACGAGAAGTTTGGTATTATCATTTCTGAAATTGAAGCCGATAAGAAGCAAGCTGCGCTTATGAAAGCGCAAAGTCAAATGCAAGATAAAGAGTAGAGGAGGAGTCATATGTCGTATATGACGACCTTATTTCAAGTCGTTTTACTGTTTGGTGCGCTCGGCTACGGTGCATATTATATGACGAAAAAGACGCGCAAGCAGCAGTTTTTTAAACAAGGTGAAAATGGCCATATTCAAGTGAAAGACGGCGTGTATTTAAATCATCAAACGAGTGCCTTTTTATTTGAAGTGGATGGTAAGCAAGTGTTCACTGTTATTAGTAATAACGGTGTACAATCTGTGCAATTAACAGGAACAGGAAATCAGTTTCAACAAGCGCTAGAAGACGCGGTGAAGAGTGAAACGAAAAAAGTAGAGGATCCATCATGAGAATAAAGAAACAGTTATCATTATTAGCCGTTATTTTCGTATTTTCTATCGTTTTTTCAATTGTTTTTGTAAATCCAGCGTATGCGGCCCCGAACGGTTTTATTAATTTCGAAAATGGAAAAGAGTTTACGAGTAATTCAAGTGTACAATTATTTGCGCTCGTTACCCTTTTATCATTATCTTCTTCTATCGTTCTATTATTTACACATTTTACTTATTTTATGATCGTTCTTGGGATTACACGTCAAGGACTTGGGGTAATGAATTTACCACCGAACCAAGTACTTGTTGGACTTGCATTATTTTTATCACTCTTTACGATGCAGCCTGTACTTGGGCAGCTAAAGAGCGATGTGTGGGATCCGATGACGAAAGAGAAAATAACAGTAAGTCAAGCTGCGGAGACGACAGCTCCGATTATGAAAGAGTATATGTCAAAGCATACGTATAAGCATGATTTAAAAATGATGCTGAAAGTGCGCGGAGAAGAGTTGCCGAAAGATTTGAAAGATCTTTCCCTATTTACGCTCGTACCATCCTTTACGTTAACGCAAATTCAAAAAGGATTGTTAACAGGGATGTTCATTTATTTAGCGTTTGTATTTATAGATTTAATTATTAGTACACTTTTAATGTACCTCGGGATGATGATGGTACCGCCGATGATTTTAAGTTTACCATTTAAAATACTCGTTTTCGTATATTTAGGTGGATATACAAAAATCGTCGACATTATGTTTAAAACGGTCGCCTGAAGCGTTTGATGCTATGTGATAGGAGTCATATAAATGAATACGTCACCAATTATAGATATTTTTCAAACCTTTTTTTATAAAGGGGTTATGATTTTAATGCCGGTTGCCGGCGTTAGTATGATTGTCGTTATTATTATCGCTGTCATTATGGCGATGATGCAAATTCAAGAACAGACGCTGACGTTTTTACCGAAAATGGCGAGTATTGTACTCGTTATTATCATTTTAGGTCCGTGGATGTTTCAAGAGTTAACGACGCTTATTTTAGATTTATTTGATAAAATCCCATCGCTATTGCGTTCGTACTAAGATAGGTGAACTGAAATGAATATGGAATTATGGGCGGCGACGTTTTTTGCGTTTTGCCGCATTACTTCATTTTTATATTTTTTACCGTTTTTCTCAGGTCGATCCATTCCAGCGATGGCAAAGGTTACAGTTGGACTTGCTCTTTCAATCACAGTTGCCGATCAAGTTGATGTCTCTCACATAAAGACAACTTGGGACGTGGCAGCTTATGCAGGTACGCAAATTGTAATTGGATTATCACTTTCAAAAATTGTAGAAATGCTGTGGAATATTCCAAAAATGGCAGGGCATATTTTAGACTTTGATATCGGTTTATCACAGGCAAGTTTGTTTGATGTAAATGCAGGTTCACAGTCTACTTTACTTTCAACCATTTTTGATATATTTTTTCTCATTATTTTTATTTCACTTGGCGGTATTAATTATTTCGTTGCCACGATTTTAAAGTCGTTTCAATATACAGAGGCGATTTCAAAATTGCTGACGACTAGTTTTTTAGATAGTCTACTCGCAACGTTATTATTTGCGATCACATCAGCGGTTGAAATTGCTCTGCCGCTTATGGGAAGTTTATTCATCATTAACTTTGTTCTTATATTAATCGCAAAAAATGCACCTCAATTAAATATTTTTATGAATGCATTCGTAATTAAAATTACATGTGGTATTTTGTTTATTGCGATGAGTGTACCGATGCTCGGTTATGTGTTTAAAAATATGACGGATGTATTGCTTGAAGAATATACGAAACTATTTAACTTTTTCTTAACGAAGTAGGGGGACGCGCATGGCAAAGGATAATAAAACAGAAAAGGCCACCCCGCAGAAGCGTAAGAAATCGCGTGAAGAAGGGAATATTGCCCGGAGTAAAGATTTAAATAATTTATTTTCCATTCTTGTATTAGCAGTTGTCGTTTACTTTTTCGGAGATTGGCTAGGGTTTGAGATTGCAAACTCTGTAGCGGTGCTGTTTGATCAAATTGGAAAAAATACAGATTCGACAGAGTATTTTTATTTAATGGGAATTTTATTATTAAAAGTATCAGCGCCTATATTAATACTCGTATACGCTTTTCATTTATTCAATTATATGATTCAAGTCGGTTTCTTATTTTCTTCTAAAGTCATTAAGCCAAAAGCGTCGCGTATTAACCCAAAAAACTATTTTACAAGATTGTTTAGTCGTAAAAGTTTAGTAGATATTTTGAAATCACTGTTTTATATGGGACTAATCGGTTACGTTGCTTACGTTCTCTTTAAAAAGAATTTAGAGAAGATCGTGAGTATGATTGGATTTAACTGGACTGCGTCACTTACTGAAATTATTAGGCAAATTAAATTTATCTTTTTAGCTATTTTAATTATATTAATCGTTCTATCTATTATTGATTTTATTTATCAAAAATGGGAGTACGAACAAGATATTAAGATGAAAAAAGAAGAAGTAAAACAAGAGCATAAAGATAATGAAGGGGACCCGCAAGTGAAGGGGAAACGAAAAAACTTTATGCACGCGATCTTGCAAGGGACAATTGCGAAGAAAATGGATGGTGCAACATTTATTGTAAACAACCCGACTCATATTTCGGTCGTACTTCGTTACAATAAACAGGTTGATGCGGCGCCAATTGTCGTTGCAAAAGGGGAAGATGAGCTCGCATTATATATACGAACGCTTGCCCGCGAACAAGAAATACCAATGGTGGAAAACCGTCCGCTTGCTCGTTCTTTATATTATCAAGTCGAGGAAGATGAGACGATTCCAGAAGATTTATACGTAGCTGTAATTGAAGTTATGCGCTATTTAATTCAAACGAATGAACTTGAAGTATAATAGCGCGGTTGGAGGAGATCTCTTGTGTTTAAGATAGATTCTGCAAGAACCTATTTTTCTATCTTTTTAGCAGCGTCATTCGTAGTGGCGCTCTTAATTCCACTTCCACCATTTATACTTGATATCGTTATCGTTTTTCTACTAAGTATGTCAGTGCTTATTTATATGCGAGCAACAAGTATTAACGAGTGGGATGAATTAAAGTCATTTCCGACGATGTTGTTATTAATCGGGATTTTCCGCGTATCGATTAACGTATCGACGACGCGAGCGATTTTGACAGACGGAAATGCTGGGCATGTTATTGAAGAGTTCGGCCAGTTCGTAATTGGCGGGAACTTATTAATTGGTATCGTTATTTTCATAGTATTAATCATATTCCAGTTTATCGTTGCAAACGGTGCGTCTCGTACAGCTGAAGTTGCAGCTCGTTTTACACTTGATTCTTTACCGGGGAAACAAATGTCGATCGATGCTGATTTAAACCAGCGTATTATTACTGAAAAAGATGCACAGGCAAAACGAAAAAAGTTAAATATGGAAACAGAGTTTTACGGAGCGATGGATGGTGCCGGGAAGTTCATTAAAGGGGACGTTATTTTCGGGATTGTCATTTTATTCGTAAACATTATTTTCGGTTTAATTGTCGGCATGATGCAGCAGGGCATGAGCTTTGCTGACGCAGCTATTCACTATACACAGTTAACTGTCGGTGACGGAATTGTAAACCAAATTGGTTCGTTAATGCTTGCGATTTCAACTGGTATTATCGTAACACGTGTATTTGATGGTTCAGCGGATACAGTGACAGAAGGTATCTTTAAAGAGTTATTAGCACATGAAGTTGTTGTATATGCGCTTGGTGGTTTATTTATAGCGATGGGTATTTTTACTCCGCTACCATTTCTACCATTCGCACTCGTTGGTGGAACAATTATCTTCTTAGGAATTCGCAATAAAAACCGAATAAAGAAAGAAAAAGAAGATGAGCTTCAAAAAGAATTAGAAATGATTCAAGGCGAAGATGAGCAACTGCAACAAGTGGAAGATTCATTCGGAGTATTTACAGATAAATATCCAATTATTGTAGAGCTCGGTTTAGATTTAGCAGCACTTGTAAAGCAGAAGATTAACGGGGAAACAGCTCGTGATAAAGTTGTTCTTATGAGGAAGTCCATTATTACCGACCTTGGTATTAACGTTCCTGGCATTAACTTTAAAGATAATACGAGTTTTAGACCACGTGGACGTTACATTATTCGTATTAAAGGTGCGAAGGCAGCTGAAGGTGTTTTAAAATCAGGTTACTTATTAGCACTGAAAACACCGAATGTAATGGCCGATTTAGATGCAGAACCAGCGAAAGATCCAATTTTCGGTGAAGATGGATATTGGATTTTAGAGCATATGGTACAAGATGCGCAGATGAAAGGCTATCAAGTATTAGAGCCACTTAGCATATTAATTACGCATTTAGATGTTGTCGTTAGACGTAATCTTCATGAGTTAATTCAGCGTCAACATGTAAAAGACTTAATTAACTCACTTGAGAATGATAATGGCGTTTTATTAGAAGAGATTAAGAAGAAAGAAATCGACTTATCACTCGTTCAAAATGTTATTAAACAACTTTTAAAAGAAGGCATTTCTATTCGTGATTTGCCAACCATTATTGAAGGTATTATTGACGGAAAAGAAATTTATCAAAACCACGTGGACGGTGTAACGTCATTCGTCCGTGAATGTATTTCAAAAGTTATTTGTGAAAATGCGAAAAATCCTGACGGTAAAATTTACGCGGCGCTCTTCTCAGATTCAATCGAGCTAGATGCGGATGTTGTGAACAATTCTTACCAAGGTTATTTATTAAATTGGGATTTAGATTTAGAAACGCGAGTCGTTGAGCAAGTACAACGCGTATTTAAACAAGCCCGATTAATGGGAAGAGAACCAGTATTATTAACGCGTAGAAAAGATTTCAGGTTTGCGATTGTAAGACTTCTTGAGCGTTATCAAGTAGAAGCGCAAGTACTTTGTATTAGCGAATTAGCACCAGAAATTGTTGTAGATCAAATTGCCTATATTGAATAGTAGGGGGTGAAGTAATGGAAAGTACAGAAAAGAAAGAAGCGTTAATGCGAATAAAAGCAGCTTCGAAAAATGAATTGTATCGAAAGTTATTTGACCAATATGGTACAGATTATTATTACGTTGTCGATGAAAGTGTAAAACGAAATATCCCGTTTTTTTGGAAAAAGAATTATGAAATGTTAGTTGCTTTTCCAGAGGATAAACAGGAAGAAGTGAATGAAGGTACAGCTCAATTTCATGAACAATTAATGGACGTTGTGAATGATCCTTCAGAACAAATTGTGAAGGCGAACGGAATTCAATCGGTACTGCACAATTTAGAAAACGTGACGACTCCTATGTCATACGCAGCGATGCAAACAGGAAATAGTGAAGAATGGGCAAGAAAGAAAGAAAAACTATTAAAGCTGTTTGAAAAAGGTATCGTCGTTGTGAAACAGACGGAAGAAACGAAAGTAACGAAAAAGCAAAAAGCTGTGAAAAAAGTTGTTCCGGTCAAGAAAGAAGAAGTGGTTGTAAAAAAAGAAAACCAAGAATCTGTACCGTTTATTATTCAAAAGGTAATTCGTATGCTAGAACAAAACGATGTAGAACAATACTTCATTCATGCATATGCTGAAAAGTTAAAAGTAAAGTTTGAGAATGCGACGATGATTACAGAAGAAGAAGTGATCGGATATATACTAGAAGATATGAGATCTCATTTCAGCACGGAAAACGTTTTTGAAAAAGAAGTACAAACAATAGCATTAATTGGTCCAACTGGTGTTGGAAAAACGACGACACTTGCGAAAATGGCGTGGCAGTTTCACGGTAAGAAAAAAACGGTTGGTTTCATTACGACAGACCATTCTCGCATTGGGACAGTGCAGCAGCTGCAAGATTACGTAAAGACAATTGGATTTGAAGTAATCGCTGTACGTGATGAAGCTGCAATGACAAGAGCGCTTACGTATTTTAAAGAAGAAGCGCGCGTCGATTATATTTTAATTGATACAGCCGGAAAAAATTATCGTGCGTCAGAAACAGTAGAAGAAATGATTGAAACGATGGGACAAGTAGAGCCAGATTATATTTGCTTAACGTTATCAGCTTCGATGAAAAGTAAAGATATGATTGAAATCATTACGAATTTTAAAGATATTCATATTGATGGTATCGTATTTACGAAATTTGATGAAACAGCAAGTAGTGGTGAATTGTTGAAAATTCCCGCAGTATCATCGGCTCCAATTGTATTAATGACAGACGGACAAGACGTGAAGCAACATATACATATCGCTACAGCTGAACATTTAGCGAAACAAATGTTGCAAACATCATAGAAAAGAGGTGAAGAATAAGGCAACCGCCTTATTCAAACGAGTATGAACGGTCTTTATATAGGTTCTATGGGGATGATGAATTACATGCAGCGTATTAATGTTCATTCGAATAACGTTGCAAATGCTCAAACGACAGGATTTAAAGCAGAAAATATGACTTCTAAAGTATTTGATGTACAAGACACATATCGCCGCGGAGATGGGGCTGTGACAAATATCGGTTCGGTCGATTACGCTGTAGTTCCAGCCGCAACACATGTGAACTTAGTACAAGGAAATATACAAATGACAAATAGTGATACAGATTTCTTTTTAGATGATGGAACTGCTGGCACAGCTTCGTTTTTCGTTACATCTAAAAATAATGAAACGTTTTTAACGAGAGACGGTAGTTTTACATTAAATAGTGATCGTTATTTACAAACAACTTCAGGCGCTTTCGTAATGGGAGAGAATAATGAACGTATTCGTATTCCAGAAGGAGCAAAAGTAGCTGTACAAGCAGACGGTACGTTATATGATGCAGTAACACAAAATAATATTGCCCGCTTGCAAACAAAAACAGTAGGTGCAGATGCGAATAATCGTCTTGTACAAAGAGAGAACAAAAGTTTTACACTAGCAGAAGGAAACATTGCTGATTTACCGAACGGAGTAGGGACAATAAAAAATCATATGCTAGAAAATTCAAATGTAGATATGACGAAAGAGATGGCTGATCTTATGACAGATCAAAAAATGATTTCAGCGTCACAACGCGTTATGACTTCATTTGATAAAATTTATGAAAAAGAAGCAAATGAAATATTGAGATAGGAGACTTCCATTAGTGGGAGTCTTTTTTTATTGCATTTATTACAGTTACATCATAAAATGATAATGATTATCAATATCATTTTATCTATTTTCATAAGAATGGAATCTCATAATGATAGCAACATTTGTTTAACGAAGTGAATTAAAAACAAGGGGATGGTGTGTATATGTCTACAAAAAATCAACTTTGCATTGGATTATGTTTAATTTCGAGAAAGAAAGAGGAAGAGTGTGTATTTGATTCGGGAATTGATGAACAAGTAGAGTTAGCGAAACGAGCAGAAAAATCGAAGTTAGATTTTGTTTTTAAAGCAGATTATTTAGTGGCGCACCCAGATTTAATTGCTCGTACTAAGGGAAATGTCATTTTAGATCCGACGTTACTGTTTACGGCTATTGCTTATGCAACGGAAAAAATTGGAGTCGTTACGACTGCTTCAACTTCGTTTTACCCACCATATATATTAGCGAGGCAATTACAATCTTTACACTGGATTAGTAACGGCCGAGTAGGGTGGAATATTGTTACATCCATTGATGGTGCTGAAAACTTTGGTGAGGAAGGGATGCCATCATCAGAGCAGCGATATGCGAAAGCGGCAGAATGTACAGCGTTAGTAAGAAAACTTTGGGGAAGTCATCCTAATGAAGTATTGAAAGTAGATAACCCTGATATGATTAGAGAGATGGTAAAGCCTATTGAGCATAATGGTGAATACTTTAAGGTGAAAGGTCCACTTAATATTCCGCAGCACATTGTAGGAGAAATGCCATTATTTCAAGCTGGTGCTTCAGAGTCAGGGCGGAATTTCGCTGCTTCTGTTGCGGATGCAATTTTTGCTGCAACGCCGGATGTAGAGTCAGGGATAGAACTGCGTCAAGATTTAAGAAGAAGAGCAGAACAGCATGGCCGAAAGCAAGATGATATACGCGTATTACCTGGATTATATTTCTTTATTGGCGATACATATGAAGAAGCGTTAGAAATGCATAGGCAAGCACATCAACATCTAACAAAAGAGAAGAGATACTCGTTACTCGAAATGGTTCTCGGACTAAATGCGAGAGGGATTCCGCTAGAAAGTAAAATTACGGAAGAGATGTTGCCAAGCCGTGATCAAACTGTTCGCAGTAAAACACACGCTGAATTATTACGCAACTACATTATTAAAAATGAACCAACTGTCGAACAAATACTAGAACGACCAGAAGTTGTTGGCTCGGCTCATTGGGTTGCGGTTGGTACAGCGCAAGACGTTGCGAAACAAGTTATAGATAGGTTTGAGGCAGGAGCGTTAGATGGATTTATCGCCATTCCAGGAGGACCTCAAAAATCACTAGATCTATTCTTTAGTAAAGTGATTCCTTTATTCGTGAAGGCTGGTGTATTTAGGAAAGAGTATACAGGTTCTACTTTACGGGAACATTTGGAGGAGAATTTATCAAATACGTTGCAGCTAAAATAAGTGAAATAGTATATACTAAAAGCCTTTCATAAGAAGGCTTTTTATTTGTGGTTAAAATTTCAGAATTATCAATTGACTTTGTGTGTCTGTTTTTCTATATTAGTAGGTATACTAATAACTACTAATATATATGTATCGTTTTGAAATGAGAGTTATATAGAATGAGAGGGATTACCGATGGATGAAATTATAAAGGAATTACAAAAGTTAGGTTTTTCTCAGTATGAATGTAAAGCATATATTGGACTACTAAAACATTCCCCAGTAACAGGGTATGAAGTGAGTAAACAAACAGGGGTACCTCGTTCGATGATTTATGAAGTGCTCGGTAAATTGATGGATAAAGGAGCGGTGCATATCGTTCCTACTGAACCAGTGAAATATGTACCAATACCAGCTACGGAGTTAATGAATCGAATGCGAAAAGATTTTGAAAAGTCCTTTGAATTTTTAGACGAGAAATTAAATGGTTTAGAACAAGAGCGACAAATAGATGTAATTTCGCATATTCGCTCAAATGATCGTGTTGTAAAAGAAATATGCAATATAATTAATAGGGCGAAGGAAGAGTTATGGATTTCTGTATGGGAAGATCAAGTGCATGAAATTGAACCATATATTCATCAAAAGGAAGAGGAAGGTGTACATATATTTTCAATCTTATTTGGTGCTCCAAATACAAAAATAGGTGCGACGTTTCACCATAATTATATGACGCCCCACGTTGTAGAAAAGAGAATGGGTGGTCATTTAACTGTTATTGCTCGTGATGGAGAGGAAGTATTAATTGCCAACTTCTCAAATGATAGCAATTCATGGGCCGTTACAACGTATGATCCAGCGCTAGTTCTCGTTGCTACAGAGTATGTGCGGCACGATATTATGATTGAAGAAATCACGAAGGAATTTGGAGCGGATAAGTTAGATACGTTATGGCGTGAAAATATAGATTTAGTTCATGTCGTAACAGGAAAACGAACGATGAAGGGAATGGAGGATGATACGGATGAGTAAAGCTCAGGCACATGTAGCTTTGCAGAGCGATGATACATTTCAGCAAGGAGTAAAAGATTGTTTACCGACTGTATTTGGTTATTTGAGCATCGGTATAGCAGCTGGTGTAATTGCAAAAACAGCAGGTTTCTCCATCATTGAAATTGCGTTTATGTCCACTTTAATTTATGCAGGTTCTGCCCAATTTATATTAGCTGGTATGTATGCAGCCGGTGCTCCTGCTTCAGCAATCATTTTCACCGTCTTTTTTGTTAATTTACGCCACCTTTTAATGAGTGCGGCCCTTGCACCGTACTTTGCGAAACTGCCTCTATTAAAAAACGTAATGATCGGTTCTCAAATTACAGATGAAACGTTCGGCGTTGCAGTGCAACACGCAGCGCAAAAAGGATATGTAGGCGACAGGTGGATGATGGGGTTAAATGTAACAGCCTATTTAAATTGGATTCTTGCTACCATTATTGGCGGGCTGTTTGGTGAGTGGATACCTGATCCGCATACGTACGGGATGGATTATGCATTACCAGCAATGTTTATCGGGCTATTTGTACTTCAGCTCATAAGTAGTAAACCAAAACTAGCAATTCATCTTACCGTAGCAATTGTAGCGATTATAATCGCATACGTTTCACACTTATTTATGCCAGATAGTATAGCGGTTATTATCGCAACATTACTAGCTGCGACGATTGGAGTTGTGATTGAAAAATGGAAATGAGATTGGACGTACTATTACTTTTACTAGCAGCTGGAGCTGTCACACTCGTGCCACGTATTTTACCTCTACTCGTATTTAGTAAACTACAAATTCCAGACTGGGGTTTAAAATGGTTAAATTACATACCAATTGCGATATTAGCAGCACTTTTAGCACAAGTATTATTTATGCATGAGACGATGCAGTGGGATTATCTTATCACAGCAATTCCAACATTTCTTGTAGCGATATATACTCGTAGTTTATTAGGTACAGTATTAACGGGAGTGATTGTGATTATTTTGTTACGTTTCTTTTTCTAAAAAGGATTACGCTCATATAATAGCGAAAAGTGTAATAACATGAACGATATAGGGGTGGTGTTATGATACTTTTAACGATAGGAGCAATTTTGTTAACGTTGTTTATTTTCTTTATTATCGGCTTCATTACGTTTATGATGTTTGTAGATAAGGCGACACCTCAAATATATTACACACCTTGTGAATCAGTGACAGTGAAAGCTAAAGGTAAACATAGAAGGAAGAAAAGTTGATTGTTGGCTTTTCTTCCTTTTGTTTTATCTGATTTTTCTGTATAATTTAAGTTAGTTATCTAACTAACTTAAAGGAGGTCGTAGAAGTGGCAAAACCGAATGTTGTTAATAAAGAGAAGTTACTAGAAGCAGCAAAAGCAATTATTGCAGAGAACGGGATGGAAAAGTTGACATTAAAAGCAGTTGCAGAGAGTACTCAAGTTACACAAGGTACCGTATATTATCATTTTAAAACGAAGGATCAATTATTACTTGAAGTAACTGAATCGTTTTGTAAAGCGTCATGGGAACAAATAGGAAAGGATGTACAGTTAGAGAAGGCTTTACAGTCTGCGGAAAGTAGATGTGTGAAAGATTCAATGTATCATCATTTGTTTTTTCAATTAGTAGCTAGTGGATTAAAAAATGATGCGATGAAAGATAAAATTGGTGGATTGTTACATTATGAAAATCAAAAATTAAAAGGAGTGTTAAATAAAAAAATAGGAGATACAATGACATCTCAAATTTCAACTGAAACATGGAGCGTTTTATGTAATGCGTTAATTGACGGATTGGCATTGCAAGCATTATTTAATCCATCTTTTTCTACGGACAAAGTATATGGTGATTTATATATGCTCTTGGAAAAGCTTACAGTGCTACAAAAAGGAGGTAATGTCAGTGAATAATAGATTTTGGCTCACTATTTTATTTTCGATGGGCGTTTGGTTTTTTGCCTCAGCATTTTTCATTATTTTCGGTTCTTCCGTTTTATTAGAATACACTTCAAATAGATTTTTTCTACAATTGACGTTTCTGGAATTAGGAACAGCTATAGCTTTATACTTTGTAATGTGGTTATACAAAAAACTAGATACTACGAAATATGCAGTTATTAAGTTAGGTATATGTGGTACAGCAATTGGTTTAATTTTAGATTCTTACATCTTATATAATTCTTCTAATCTATTCTCACAATTCTCCTCACAGCAAATCATATCATTTACCATTTGGATGGTTATTGCTTATGCATTATATTTAACAATCCCTTTCGTCATGGAACGAAAAAAATTGTTGTAAAGAGGTATGTTATCCTCTTTACAACAATTACATCCCTGAAAGAATTAACAACAATAACCCAAATAGAAAACTAATAAAAGAAAGAAAACCGATACATATTGAGAACATACGATTGTTTCTCCATTCGCGCCAGAAAACGATACAACCTAAAATACAAAGAAAAAACCAAATGGGCAGGAATATGAATTCGCTAACTTTCTCAGGAAGTAACGTATAAAAAGTTGTTACATATAAGATCCAATTTGTAAAAAATAAAATACAAACGATAATAGATTGTAAGTGGGGGCGTTTGAAAAACTCCCCTTTTTTTACGGTTATAAAAATGATAGTTAGCGCTGCGAAAAAGGCAATGAATATGAAAAGAAGTAAGAGTAATGTAAGTGTCATTTACATCTCCTTTATCAGATTGTTCTTGCAAGAAATGCATTTATTACATTGTATGCCTGTTTTGTAGAGTTCTCGCTATATTGTTCAGTGTACGGATTTAGAAATCCATGTTCACCGTGTAGTTGTTGTATTTCTAGTAAAGGATTCTTTTGTTGCTGCAACGATTGAATGAAAGAGGATACGGAAAAACTAGCTTCTTTTTCAGGGAAAATAAGTAGGGTAGCACATGTTGGTTTCATATGAATATAGTCACGTATACGGGAACCGTAACATCCAATAATAAAATCTATTTTCGGATTGTTACTACATAGCCATGAGATGGTAGCGCCAACACTAAAGCCAATAAGTCCAATATGTGTGTAACGACTAGAGAGACGAGTAATGAATTCTTCAATTTGCTTTTTTCCATTATCAAATCCAATGTGATTTATAAAAAAATGATATGCTTTTTCTTCATCACTATAGTGAAATGCAGGTTGCGATTGTAGAAGATTAGGGCAGAATACATCTATATGAGATGAAGTGAAGTGGTGGATAACGTGATGCATATGGTCGTTCACACCATATATTTCATGAACAACAACGAGAGCTAATTTTTTCTTCATCGCTACAATGTACCTCTATGAAACTTGAATTCTTTCTCAACAAGGCATATACGCAGATGGAAGTTTTCATACCATTGCTCACGGCCTCTTTTTTTCGCTTCTTTATGTAAGGCGTTTTGTTTCCAATTATCAATCGCTTCGAGTGATTCCCAATAAGAAATTGTGATTCCGAGTCCTGAATGATCTCGTGCACTTTCTACACCTAGAAATCCAGGTTGCTGCTTTGCAAGTTCCTCCATTTTTTCAGCAACGGCATTATAGTCTGTTGTATCATTTGATAAATTAGAAGTGAAGATAACTGCATAGTAATGACTTGCTTTTTGTGATGTGTTCTTCATTCAAATTCCCCCTTTTAATAAATAGTTTAGCATATAAAAAAAGAAAAGAAGCACGAGGCTTCTTTTCTTTTTTACGCTGTAAATTTTAATCCAGCATATATTTTTCGCCCTTTTTTTTGAATCCAACATACTTGAGCTTTTTTCTTTTGAATATTACGTTCATTCATTGTTACTTGTATAATTTGGTCAATGGCGAGTGGGGTGTTTATTTGTACTTGGCACCCACCTGTACTATAGTCGATAATGGTTGCTTCAATCGGCATCCCATTCATATGCAATGTTCCAGGAGCCATAAGTTCTTCACGTATATGTTGCCTGCGAAATTGCCTTGGTGATTTCTTTGTGTTTTTTATGAAAGATGCAATTGCTAGTGTAAGAAATGCCTTATCGTACACCTTTTCCACCCGGTCATTAACAGGTTTACTAAATAGATGAAGAATGAGTTTACAATATTGCTCATGGGATATATCATCAAATGACACGCCAACTTGCACAGAATTTTCTTGTCTCCGGATCCATTTTTTCGTACTACTAATCTTTTCTACCTCTCCAAAAGATAATGTATAGGAAGATAGGCTTGATAAAATTTCAAATGGAATGGATGAATCTAATTCAAAACGTGCACCAGTTTCACTAATATCAAGAACGCGGCAAGAAATGGTCATATCTTCTGCATATAAAGTACCTGATAAATTAACAAAAAATCGTTCGGAGTTTCGGAAACGCGGTCTTTCAAACGCTATAAACAATGAAGTGACAATAGCTATTCCGTTGTATAGTACCCAGAAAATATTAATATATAAGCTTTCTCTTTCAATATGATATTGCTCAGGATATAAGAGCATAAGTGTTGCCCGAATAAGAGCAATAATTGTTAATATGAGTAACACGAGGTGAGGGACACTTGCAATCCATAAAAAATGCCTCGTATTATTTTGTACCCCTTTTCTCGTTACATGAAATTGAAACTTTTTCCGTAAGAAAGTTTCTGATAAAATAGCAAATCCCATATAAGGAGCCATAGCTACTTCATATACGTGACTCCACGTAGTTGTTCGTTTTTTATTAGAAACAGCTTTAAAAATAAGCTGTGACGTTAAAAAGGCGGGAGCCCAAAACATAAATAATTGCATAAAGTTAATTTCTAAACTATAAATATCAAATACTAAAAATAATAGTGGTGCTAGTAAAAAGACCATTTTATAAATGCCGAAAAACCAATAATGGATTCCGTCTGCATATAAAATCCGTTGCATAATAGACAATCCTTTTATAGTGAAAGGATTCCATTTTTTCACGACTTGAATATTCCCTCGGCACCAGCGATCCCGCTGTTTTAATAAATCGCTAAAAGTTTCTGGGGATAATCCAACTGCTAATGTTTCATTGACAAATACAGTTTCCCATTTGTTCGCTTGTAGGAGCATACCAGTTGCCATATCCTCAGTAATAACTCCAGTTGCAAATCCTCCAATTTCTTCTAGCGCAGTACGGCGAAATAGAGCATTACTACCAACATACATCGTAGCATTAAATCGATCTTTCCCTTCCTCTAATTGACGCATAAAGAAATCTTGTTCATTGGCGATGTTATCTTCAAAAAATAAATTATATTGGAATGGATCAGCATTATAAAACACTTGTGGTGCTTGAACAAATACAACATTATTTTTAGAAAAATAACCAATCGTTCGTTCTAAAAAGTTAGCTCTTGGTACCATATCAGCATCCATTGTAACGATAATATCACCTGTTGAATGAGTCATGGCATGATTTAAGTTTCCTGCTTTTGCATGATTGTTTTCAGTACGAGTAATATAGTGAACAGAAAATTCACTAGCAAGAGTTTTAACACTTTCCCGCCTGCCATCATCACAAATGTAAATATTGAGTAACTCTTTCGGATAAGTAATCATTGTACAACCAGCGACCGTTCGTTTTAATAAATCGAGTGGTTCATTGTAAGTCGCGATAAAAATGTCGACAGTAGGCAATTCCTCTAAAGTAGATAACGGTACTTCTTTCCGTTTATACGGTTTCCATGAAATAATGCTAAAAACGATAGATTGTAAATACCCAGCCCACTCTGTAAGTAACAATATAATACCGGCAATAATACTTATAAGGTTAATAGTTGGTAACGAATAAAAAGTTCGCCAAATAAGATAAATGGCATTACTAACGAGAAATAGAATAATGAGCAGTTTCTTTGACCATAAATATTTGTGAGCGAGAGCGTATGTAATAATGATTATGAAAAAAATAATACCTAAACCTTCGTATATAGAAAGGTTCATAAAATTCCTCCTTCATGCATAAAGTGGGAAATGAAAGATTTATAAGTATGAGATATTTATTTATAAAGATTTAACCATTTCCAAATTATACAATATCATAAAATATAGAATAAGAGTATAAAATTTACATCTCTTTATTATAAGATGGAGAAATGATAGTGGCATCTGTGTTTCATAAGAAAAATGCCACTTCAAAATCGAAGTGGCATTTTTTATATTTCCTCTAAGCTATTAACTGGAACAGTTAATTCGCGTTTTGGATTTGTTACTTCATATATGCGGGCGGTTTCGTTGCTTTCATCGACGTGTTGAATCATAACAGGCATGCCTTGAAAACTGACATTGGCTTCTTCAGATGACTCGGAGAGCTCTTTTGCGCGTTGTATATTCATTTATATTCCTCCCATCATTATTATCTTTGCAAAAAAGGAGGAATAATATACCATTTCGAGACATTTTTAAAATTTTTGTATTATTTGTAATGTTTCTTTAATAAATGCAGAGAAAATAGAATCTGGATACGATTGTATCATTTCATTTGCTTTTGTTGCTTCTTCAAGAGCTCTTTTTTTATCATTCAGTTTGACGTAACAAAGTGCACGATATGCACCTGCTGTTGTAAGCCACGATTGATCAAGCGGATGGTTCATATAATCGGGTATAATAGCACGTTGCAATGCTTGTAAAGCTTCTTCGTAACGTTTTAATCCGTATAAAGCTTTTCCTTTTTCAAGATAATACAATCCGTCGTCTTGAAAAATTGGCTGATCTTTTAGTTTTTCTCGAAATTGTTCTACATGTTTTAATGCGATTGTATATTTATTAGTAATCGTGTTGTAGTAGTAAGCTTTTAAAATATCGATCATCGCAATGGATAGAGTGTCTTCTGTAAAAATGGCAAATTGCTCAGATTTTTTTATGTAATATAAATATTGTTCTTTATCGACTGTAATGACTTTTTGATAAGATAAAATCCGGTAAAATACATCTGTTTTATAATACACTTGATGTTTTTTTGAAAACGCGAGTGTCTCTAATATCGTTTCTTCACATTTTTCATAATCGCCACATGCTAGTAATATGATGGCTTCATATAAACATAAATCAATATGTATAATAAGATCCATTTCTAAATGTTTCTCTTCATAATCATTTCTAATATTAGATATAAGTTGTAAACATTCTGCATACTTTTTACGTGTGAATATTGCAAAAGATAATTTTAATTTTGTTTCCGTACTGTCGCGGTATAACTTATATTTTTCAAAAATAGAAACAGCTTTTTCTACGTAAGATTCAATGTTGTAATCTTTTATAATTACTGCGGCAGTTACGAATTGTTTGTATATACGAGCCGTATTTAAAGTAGAAGGGAGCTCTTTTTGAACGATAGGTAGTAGGGTCTTATACACTTCATCACATTTATTTTCCTTTATGAGTTGCTCCATTTTTGTAATGAGTTCTGCAATTTCTCCATCATCTTCTTCTAGTAAAAAACTCGCTTCACATTCTAGTTTTTCAGCGATATATTGTAATGTTTTCATGGAAGGTGTAGCTTTTCCATTTTCAATTTGACTAAGCATACTTTTTGTAAGTTCCGAACCTGCCAGCTCGGTTTGTGTAAGTTTTTTTTCTTTACGTAGCGCTTTAATTTTTTCACCGAGGGTTGCCATGTTATTGCTCCTTTATCATTGTAAAAGTTAAATTGTATTTAACTTTTTGTTGTAAAAATTGGAAAGTCGATTATATAATAAGTTTAACACAATTTAACTTTTAAGGGGAGAGAGTCATTATGGGAGATGTAAGTATAGGACAACATGATACAAGAATGAAGATTGCAACGAGAAATATTATTTTAATGATGATTGGAAAGATGACGTCTTTATTAGGGGCAGGAATTTATACATTTGCGATGGGGTTATACGTTTTAAAGACAACTGGTTCAGGGATGGGTTTTGCAATTACGCTCGTTTGCGGATCACTTCCAAGGATGATTTGCGGTCCAATTGCGGGTGCTGTAGCTGACCGTGTGAATCGAAAATGGCTTGTCATTGGCACTGATTTATTAAGTAGCTTAACGATGCTTATTATGTTTATTCTTGCTACTATATTTGGACCATCACTTCTTTTTATTTATGTTTCAGCAGCATTATTATCAATTTGTGCAAGTTTTTATTCTGTTGCATTAACCTCGTCTATTCCGAGTTTAGTAGATGAAGGGCGTATTCAAAAAGCGAGTGCTTTAAATCAAACAGCAGCTTCTTTATCAAATATATTAGGGCCGATTATTGGCGGAGTTGTATTTGGTTTCTTTTCCATTAAGTCGTTCTTTTTGTTAAATAGTATTACGTTCTTTTTAGCAGTTATTTTGCAATTATTTATCGTATTTGATTTGTACAAAAAAGAAGTGGCTGAGAGTAAAGAGCGTTTCTTGACGAGTATAAAAGAAGGATTTTCATATGTAAAACGACAGCATGAAATATATGGTTTAATGAAAATAGCGCTGTGGGTAAACTTTTTTGCATGTGGGCTAACCGTAGCACTTCCATATATTATCGTCCATACATTGCATCTATCTTCAAAGCAACTCGGTACTGTAGAGGGAATGTTAGCAGTCGGGATGCTAATGGGTGCGATTGCTTTATCAGTGCGTAAAGAAGTGAAGAATCCGTTTCGTTCTATTTATACTGGACTGTTTTTATTTGCGGGTTTAAGTTTATGTACAGTTTTCCCATTGTTAGTTACCATTCCCAAAGTGGCAAGTTTTATTTACTATATTGCTTTTATGATGTTAACGGGTATTTCAATTATGATTGTAAATATTCCGATGCAAGTACATATGCAAAAAACGACAGATCCGAGCTATTTAGGGCGTGTGTTTGGCCTACTTGAAACAATTGCTACTGCAATCGCACCACTTGGTATGATTGTATATGGATTATTATTAGATATGTTGCCAACAAGCATTGTTATGATGACATTAGGCGGAGGTTTATTGTTAGTTGTATTAGTTGGGGTAAAGCAACATATGGAAAAAAAACAAGTGGATGTGTCGGTTTAAAAATAAGAAAATATAAAAATTTGACTTATCATTATAAAAATGACTAAATTAGTATTTTAGTTTTTGAAACTCTTTTTCATGTGTGTTACAGTATAGTGAGCAGACAAAGAAAAGGAGAAAACATCATGAAAAAATTAAGTTTTGTTATGCTTTTTCTGTTAGTTGTAATGGCTGGATGCAGCAATTATGACACGTATATTGAAACTGGTATGCAATCATTGAAAAATGAAAAATATAGTGATGCGATTATGTGGTTTGAAAAAGCGGAAAAAGAGAAAACAGGAAATGAAGCGAAGGCATATAAAGAAGTCGCGCAGTTATTGGATCGCGGTGCGACAGCATTAAAAGATGGTAAGTATTTAGAAACGAAAGATATTGCAAATGAAGTGCTACAAAAGAAAAAAGACGATGCACTTGAAAAAGCTGTAACATCAAATGCTGAGGATATGCTTCAAAAAGCAAAAGATGTGGAAAAGAAAGTAAATGAAAGAGTGGCAAAACGGAGAAAAGTAGAAGAAGAAGGAATCGATAAACTCATTAAAGCTGTCGACAGTATCGATGATGTAAAAGAAAAAGAGAAGAAAGTTTCAGAAGCATTAGATAAGGCTGAAGAGGCACAAGCAAAAATTGAAGCTAAGAAAAATAAATAGAGTAATATTTTAAAAGGCTGTCGTGTATAACGATAGCCTTTTAATTTTTTGCTGCATAAGAAGTGATGCTATGTAGTAAAAAAGAAATAATTTTAGAATTCCACCTGTCCTCATGATGAATCGTATAAATGTTACGTTGAAATTCAAATCTAGGGATGGGCATGTAGCATAGTTCATTTCGGTGTACTTCTTGTTCAATAGCGAGTTTAGAAATAAAAGCAACTCCATTGCCGTATTTTAAAATTTGTTTCATCGTTTCTAATGAATCTAATTCAATTTCTGATTGGAATATAATGTTATGAGCTAACATCCATTGCGTAAGTAAATCTCTCGTTGTAGATGGATTACGATGCAATAGTATACGTTCCTTTTCAATATCTTGTAATGATACATTTTCTTTTTTTGAAAAATGATGTTCTTTGGAGAAAGCAAGAACAAGTGTATCTGGCATTATTTTTGTTTCTTTTAAAAGTGATTCATCAAACGGTGCTGCAGAAATTACACCGAGATCAATTTCATGATTTTGTAGCATCGTCCGAATTTCAGGAGCTGTTTTTACCATAAGTGTTATTTTTATATTTGGAAATTCGCATTGAAATTGGTGAATAATTTCTGGTAAAAGGTAAGTTGCTGGTACATAACTAGCACCAATTGTTATAGCGCCTTTATTAAAATCTTTAAACTCTTGCGTGACCCGCCTAGCTTCTTTCATAAGTGCATCTATTTTACAAGCATAATGATGCAATGCCTCACCAGCCTCTGTTAAGAAATATCTTCCAGAACGTAATTCAAATAAAGGCACACCGAGTTCTTCTTGTAAGCTTTTTATATGGAATGTAATAGTAGGTTGTTTAACACCAAGTTTTTCTGCAACTATCGTAAGTTTTTTATATTTCTTAATAAGCACTACAATTTCTAATTTTAAGAGATTCATTATGAGTTGCCGCCTTTTTTATTTTAACTATAGAAAAAATCTATAGAAATAAATAGTTTATTAGAAGTTTTTTAATTTAATCTTTACAGTACATTAACATTCAGTATAAATCCTCCAGATAGAATGAAAGCAGGTTAAGAGTGAGGGGAGAGAGGTGAAACGATGGATATTAAAATTTATGGATTAGAAAAGAGGTTTGGAAAAACGCAGGCGTTAAAACCGTTACAAATTGTCATGAAACAAGGTGAATTCACCACACTTTTAGGACCTTCGGGATGCGGGAAGACGACTTTACTTAGAATGATTGCAGGACTTGAAGAGCCAGATCAAGGTGAAATATATTTTGGAGATAAATGCATGTATTCTGCTACAAAAAAAATCAAAACATCTCCTCATGAACGGAATATCGGTATGGTATTTCAAGATTTTGCTTTATGGCCGCATATGACAGTATTTGAAAATGTTGCATTTGGTTTAAGGGCTACAAAGCAAACGAATCAATTACGGGAAAAAGTAGAAGATGCAATAAAGCGAGTTCGCCTGCAAGGGATGGAGAAAAGGTATCCGCATGAACTCTCTGGTGGACAGCAGCAACGTGTCGCATTTGCAAGAGCGATTGCAACAAAACCACATTTTATTTTGTTTGATGAACCGCTGAGTGCACTCGATGCAATTTTGCGAGAAGAAATGCGATTAGAGCTTATGGATATCGTTCATTCAATCGGTTTAACGGCATTGTATGTCACGCACGATCAAACAGAAGCGATGTCAATGTCAGATCAAATTATTGTTATGAAACAAGGGGAAGTATTACAAAAAGGAACACCAGAAGACATTTATGTGAAGCCATCTCATGAATTTGTTGCAAAATTTGTTGGTAAGGCAAATTGGCTTGTAGAGGGGAAACAAATGGTTCGTCCAGAGCATGTGAGCTGGACGAAAAATGAAGTGTGTGAAATGTATACAGGTGAAATTCAGCACGTTACATATGTAGGAGAACGGTATGAAATGAAAGTAAACATGGGGGCACTCGGAATATGGACAGCTTATCACAATAGTAAATTCAGCATCGGTAAGCCAGTATCGTTATATGTGCCAAAAAAATGTATTCATCATATAGGGGGAGAATCGTATGAAGAAATTCAGTTCGCTTAAGTCTTTATTTGTATGTACTTTATTATTTTCGGCTGTAGTAACAGGGTGTAGTTCAAAGACAGGCAATGCAGATGCAAAGAGTAAAGCTACGAATGAAAAGAAAATTGTTGTATATAGTGCAGGACCAAAAGGATTAGCAGAAAAGATTCAAAAGGACTTTGAAAAGAAAACAGGTATAAAAGTAGAAATGTTTCAAGGAACAACAGGTAAGATTTTAGCGAGAATGGAAGCTGAAAAGAAAAATCCAGTCGTTGATGTAGTTGTACTTGCATCATTACCAGCGATGGAAGGATTAAAAAAGGAAGGGCAAACGTTAGCTTATAAAGAAGCAAAACAAGCTGATAAGCTTCGTTCTGAATGGTCGGACGATAAAGGACATTATTTCGGATATAGCGCTTCAGCGTTAGGAATTGTGTATAACACAAAAAATGTGAAAACAGCTCCTGAAGATTGGAGTGATATAACGAAAGGGGAATGGAAAGGAAAAGTGAATCTTCCAGATCCAGCACTTTCGGGTTCAGCTCTAGACTTTGTAACAGGATATGTGAAAAAGAATGGAAAAGATGGATGGAATTTATTTGAACAGCTTAAGAAAAATGAAGTTACAGTAGCAGGGGCAAATCAAGAAGCGTTAGATCCAGTGGTAACAGGTGCGAAAGACATGGTCATTGCTGGTGTTGATTATATGACGTACAGTGCAAAAGCAAAGGGTGAGCCGGTTGATATTGTTTATCCAAAAAGCGGAACAGTTATTAGCCCACGAGCAGCAGGGATTATGAAGGATAGTAAAAATGTAGAAGGTGCAAAAGAGTTTATTGATTATTTATTATCAGATGATGTGCAAAAACAAGTTTCTAAAGCGTATTTATTACCGGGCAGAACAGATATAAAAGCTGAAAATAGACCGAATGTAGAAGAGATTCCAGTATTACATATTGATTGGAAAACAGTTGAGAAAGAACAAGATGAAATAGGAAAACAATTTAAGAAAGTATTTCAATAAGATGGTGATTACATGGTAAATCGATTCGTATCAGTAAGGAAAATTGGAATGACGGTAGCGCTGTTACTTGTGGCGATGTTAATCGTCGTTCCGCTTTTTCTCATTTTATTTTCTAGTGTATATGAAAATAGTAGTTGGAACTTTTTAAAGCCTTTTGAAGTGATGCAGAGTGGTGGATTAGCGGGGATTTTTCTAAACTCGATGCTTTTAGGTGTACTCGTAGTAATAGGAGCGACCATATTTGCATTTCCATTAGCCTTTATTATGAGCAAAACAGATGTTGGAAAGTATAGTAAGCTGGATATTGTTTTTATGATTCCATTTATGACTCCGCCGTATATTGGATCGATGGGCTGGATTTTGTTCATGCAGCCGAACGGCTATTTCGAGCAGTTTTTTCCGATGCTAAAGACGATTTCATCTTCGTTTTTTAGTTTAGGAGGTATGGTTTTAATAATGAGTCTGCATTTATTTCCATTCTTATACTTCATGTTGAAAAACACGTTACTTCAAATTGGAAGTAGTAAAGAAGAAGCTGCAGCAGTTCATGGTGGAAAATTTTTCTATCGTTTACGAAAAATAATATTGCCGCTATTAGTATCAAGCTATGTAATGGGTGCTTTACTTATTTTTGTGAAGACGATTGCTGAATTTGGAACACCAGCTACATTCGGACGAAGAATAGGATTTCATGTATTAACATCAGAGATTCATAAATTTATTTCGAGTTGGCCGATTGATTTTAGTAGTGCAACAGCATTATCTTCTTTATTACTTAGTGCATGTATGCTCATTTGGTATATGCAAAATGTATTGAATCGAAAGTACTCATATGCAATGGTTAGTGGAAAAGGTGTGAAATCTAAAAGGTATACATTGTCTATATTTACACGGGTTGTAGCATGGACTTATGTAATTGGTTTATTAATCGTATCAATTGGAATCCCGTATTTTTCTATACTGATTGCTTCATTATCGAAATTAAGAGGCGGCGGCTTACAGTTAAACAACTTTACAACGAGCCATTATGAAGCATTATTTACGATTGGATCTCCAGGATTAGAAGCTTTATGGAACAGTTTTCTTTTTTCACTTATAACAGCGATTATTGCTGTAATCATTGGAGTGTTTTTGGCGCTTATGATTCGAAAGGGGAAAAAGTCCTCTGAAAAATGGCTTGATATGTGCGGTATGTTACCGAATATGGTACCAGGAATCGTGATGGTTGTAGGGCTTATTTTATTTTGGAATTCACCCTATATGCCCCTGTCAATTTACAATACACCAGTCATGGTTATCGTAACGTACGTCGTTCTTTTTTTACCTTATACGGTGCAGTATGTAAAAGCATCGCTCGGGCAAATTGATGATTCTCTAGTACAGGCAGGAAGTATTTTTTCTGGGAATTATATTTATATTTTTAGAAAAATAATATTACCTCTTATTATCCCGGGCATTCTTGCCGGATGGGCGATGACATTTACAATCTCGATAAGAGAGTTAGTAGCATCGCTTATCGTACTCCCTCCATCAGTAGAAACGTCAGCAACATTTATTTTCGCTCAATTTGAACAAGGAGAAGTATCTATTGGAATGGCGATGGCGGTCGTTTCAGTTGGACTTACAACAGTATGTTTATTACTTCTGCAACATATGGAGCAAAAGCGAAAAGGGGTAGCATGATGAGGGTAGAAGTATGGGGAGGAGCGGGAGAATATGGTCGTTCCTGCTACTTCGTAAAAAATAAAGAGACGAAAATAGTATTTGACTGTGGTATTAATCGGTCATATGAGGATAGTTATCCAAAAATAGAGAGGGAAGTTGTACCATTTTTAGATGCAGTATTTTTATCACATATTCATGAAGATCATACGATGGGATTACCTTTATTGGCAAAGTATGGATATAAGAAAAAAATTTGGACGACTCGTTATACGATGGAGCAACTTCCCGCTTATTATGAAAAATGGAGAAACTACAATTTAGCGCAAGGGTGGAATGTACCTTATAACGACCAAAATGTTAAAGATTTAAATTATGTTTGTATTGATGAGATTAGTAATCCGAATGAATGGATACAGATTACTCCTACATTACGGTTTCAGTGGGGATATAGTGGTCATGTATTAGGGGCTGTTTGGTTTTTAGTGGATATGAGTCATACATATGTATTTTATTCTGGCGATTATTCAGCAGAGTCTAATATACTACGAGCTAATTTACCTGATAAGTTGCGCGGGGGGATAAAAGTTGCAATCGTAGATGCTGCTTATCATACTGACGATGTTTCGCAACATGAACGAGTAAACGAACTGTGTGCAGAAATTGAACGAGTTGCGCAAAAGAAAGGAATAGCATTACTACCATTGCCACCGCTTGGTAGGGCACAAGATATTGTATTGTATTTATATGAAAAATATAAAGAACTGCCCATTATAGTAGATCGAGAAATTTTGGATGGTTTTGAAGAGATGTTCGTATATAAAGATTGGCTCAAAAATAATAAAGAACTTGAAGGGATTATGGAGAGCTTAAAAAGAAACATAATCGTTATGGATCATGACATCGGAACGCAAAATAGTTATGGAATAGTTGTCATGAGTAATGCGAATATGCAAACGAAACGAGCTCAGTTATATTATGAACAACTTCGGCATGAAGAACGAAATTCGATTATCTTTACTGGGCATATTGCTAAAGGAAGTTTTGCAGAAAAAGTTTTGAAAGAACGTGTAGGTAAAGGGTGTAGGGTGAAACGAGTACCTTATAAAGTTCATCAAAGTATAAGTGACGTTAAGACAATGTTAAATACACTATTACCAAAACATACGGTGTTAGTACACGCTTTGAAAGAGGATACGGATCGATTGCAGGAAAAGCTTAGCACGGCAGGGTATGAAAATGTGTATTCACTTGCAATGGAATGTATAGAAGTTATTTAAAATGTAAAGGGGATTGGTATATGAAAAAGGTATTTGTATTCGCAAGCATTTTCTGTTGTTGTTTCCTTTATAACGTTAAGGAAGGCTTTGCCGCCAGTCCGATGAAACCTAGTTTTGAAGTGAAATTATTATTAAAGCCAGAACAAGTATTAGGTTATAGCAAAGAGATGAACGAAGAGGTACTAGAATATTTCCAGGCTGGTACAAATTATGAAAGAATACAAGTGCAATTTTTAGATACAGCGAATAAAAATTTAAGTAGTGAAGGTTGGTTTGCGAGAATTCGAAAGAAAGAATTCAGTAAAGATTTTGAACTAACATATAAAAAAAGATATCCTATTCAAAATGGTGTAATTCAAGATGCACTAGAAGTAGCTAAAAACGATGGATTTGATAGTAAAACTGTTAGTTATGAGGCAGAAGTAGATTGGGGTTTTGAGAAGAAAACGTTAAGTATTTCAAATAAAAAAAGTTACAGCGCTAAAGGATATGAAGTACTTGATTTACCAAACAAACGAGCCGCTCAAAACATGTTAATAGAAAAGTTACCAGGAAAAATGAACAAATGGTTGTATACGAATTGGGGAGAAGAAATGCTCACGAACTCTCGTATTTACGGTCCTGTATTAATGAAACGGTATACAGGGGAGTTTGAAAATATAAAAACGAATATTGAAGTTTGGCCACTAAGTAATACAGGGAAAATAGAAGATGATTTCGTAATAGAAATGTAGTTTAAAACGAGTGAGGAAAGTATTGCAACAAAACAAAGAGAATTATTAATGAAGAGTGTAGAACAAAAAGGATGGTTGTTACCGAAAGATAGTTTGAAGACAGAGCTTATTTTTCAGTGAGTAGTAAAAAAGGAATCCATATGCCATGGATTCCTTTTTCTAATATATGAGTATTAAGCTAAATCAGCTGACACGAACATATCATTATTTTGAAGGTTTTTAGAGCGTAAACTATAAGCAACTACCTTCTTTTTATATTGCTTTACAACATCAACATGCTCTTCATGACAATAAATATAAAAGACAAAATCTTTTTTTCCACGTTTTGCATTGATAATTAAAGGTGTGCCCTCATTGTATGGTGGTGCATAATAGCGATCTAAAAATAATCCTTCGTTAAAATCATGAATAATTTTGGATTTCTGTTCGCCTTCTAAGTTATTTCCATTGATTGTAACAGTCGCATTCTCTTCTTCAAGTTGTGGATGTGTTTCGTACTTGCTAATAATGGATTCAATAACAGTGTTAGGAAGGCTCGAAACGATAATTTTAAATGCTCCAAATACAACTAACATAACAATAAACCAAGTCGTCATAGTATATCATCCCCTTTTTCCTATTAAATAATATAACTCATATGGTAATAGTACATATGGTGAAGTTTTGTATAATTTGTGAAAATTTTTCCTTTTTATGAACATTTTTTAACAAATGGAGGTGTGCAAAGAATACAAGGGAATATTTGGTATGATAAAAATGTAAAGGTTTTTTTATTTATTATAAGGGGGTTATCAAATGGGGAAATTAGATGGTAAGGTCGCTTTTGTTACAGGAGCTGCGATGGGGAACGGAGCTGGAATTGCTCATGTATTTGCAGAGCTAGGGGCGAAAGTATTACTTGTTGATATTTCAGAGACAGTTCATGAGACAGCCAAAAATATTGTAAGTAAAGGGTTAGATGCTGCAAGTTATGTAGTCGACGTAGCTGATATGGATGCTGTAAAAGAAGTAGCGAAAGATGCATATGAGAAGTACGGAAAGATTGATGTGTTAGTAAATAACGCCGGTGTTATTCGACTTGCAAATTTTTTAGATATGTCAGATGAAATGCGTGATTTTCAATTTCAAGTAAATATTAATGGGGTATGGAATTTTTCTAAAGCGGTATTGCCATATATGATTGAGAAAAATTACGGGAAGATTGTGAATATGTCTTCTGTAACAGGAACGTTGGTTGCTGATGAAGGTGAAACTGCATATGCAACGACGAAGGCAGCAATTTGGGGATTTACGAAAGCGTTAGCACGTGAAGTGGCAAAACATCATATTACTGTAAATGCAATTTGCCCAGGTTACATTATGACACCAATGGCAGAGCAAATAGCAAATGAATCTGATCCAAATGAGCCGAGTAATGTAATCGATGGAATTGCTTCAGGTGTTCCTTTAGGACGTTTAGGGAAAATTGAAGAAGTAGGTCAGTTAGCAGGTTTTTTAGCATCCGATGAATCAAGCTACATAACAGGTACACACATTGTCATTGATGGTGGTAGCACATTGCCAGAAACGGTTTCAGTCGGTGTAAAGTAAAAGGATTATAAATGAGAGTTTTAGTTTTGTTAATGATAACGCTAGAAGGAATCTGAAAGAGATTTCTTCTAGCATTATAATGTTATGTACTATTATTAGAAAAATCAATTTTGTTACAAAAAGTTGAAATCGAAGTATTTTAAAAGAAAAAGGTTTATAATAAAAACATAACTAATAACCACATTACTAATTATAAGGAAGTGTAACTATGAGTACTGTAACAATCGTGTATGGTATTATTCTTTCTACAATTATCGTTTTATTTTTCGTTGGGGTTTCACGTTATATTCATAAATGGAAAGAAAGCGTTGCGAAATTAAATCACATTGAAGAAGAACTTAGTGATTTAATGTTACATCATGGTAAGTAAAAAGTTTATTTTTTAACTAAACAATGTGAAGAATATCACAAAACATGCTCTCATCATGAAGGCATGTTTTTTTGTTATGTGAATGATAGGCACATTCATACATTTTTTCCATACGATACAGTGTGCAAGTAGAAATGTCCGGAGTGGAAAAGAGGGATAAAATGAGTAGTTCAGGTTATGTTCCAGATAATAAAAACTTAAAGAAAAGCTCAGGAACTCCAAATCTTTTCTTTGATTCGAGAAAAAATATCTTTTTTAAAAGGGATGAGAAAAACGTTGCATATGAAGTTACGTCAACGCAGTTACCAGCGATGATAGGTGGAGCATTTGTTGATTTATTTATGACAAAAGGGCATATGCGAGAACCGCATTGGCATCCGAATGGGTGGGAATTGGATGTTGTTGTATCAGGAGAAGCAGTTACATCTATCTTAAATCCCGAAACGAATCAATTGCAAAATTATCATGTGAAAGCGGGGCAAACTGTCTTTATTCCAATGGGATGGTGGCATTGGATCACAGCGGTAACAGAAGAAGTGCAATTACATTTGTTCTTCAATAACGATCAGTTTGAAACAGCAGAAGGGTCAGACATACTTAGATTAACACCGCCAGAAGTATTTCAAGCTGCATACGGTGTAAGTGCAGAAAAATTAGAGAAGGACCTTTCGCCAATTAAGGAATCAGTTGTAATTGGTCCACCTAAACTCAATCGTCTAAAAGATGTTAAAGAAAGTGACGATTCAAATATAGTCGTTACGTTAAATGGACAAATAACATCATGTGAAATAGAGTAACTCTTTCTTTTTTTAGGAAGAGTTACTCTGTTTTGTATAATTTTGTAATTAAATTCGTTATAATTATAATATAGTAGAAAGTATTTTCCAAAATCAATGCAAGAAGAAATCGAGAACATTTTCAAAGGAACAGTTAAAAATAGTAAGTTCGAATATGCTGGTCAAAAAGGTGGTTCTACCGCATTCGTATTGACAAAAAGTTTGTATAGTACAGATAAGAAGGGGAATAAGGTAGAAGTTGTCATTATGTTTAACGATATAGAAGATCAAGTTGCATATCAAAAACTGAGAAATAATGTAGACTATTTTATTCGAGATATTATAACAAGTGAGGAATTCAAAAATAAATTATAACGGAATAATTTTATTATGTAAACAAGATGCTATTAAAGGTAGGTGTTGAAATGAGGTTGAATGAGTATATGCTTGAAACGTTTCCAAATTTAGAACTTAGACCACCTCTATTTTATAATGGGGATATTGGTATTCGCTTTAGATTAGGTGTGAACTATGATTGCAATAACATTTACGAAAATTGCCCATATTTAGAAGGCGTTTATAATAGATCGATTACTTTATTTCAGTCTTTACATGCAACAGAAGATGATATTTATATCGTAGTGGATGTAAATGACTATGCAGACGGTGAAATTTTCAAACACAAATTGAATATCTTTTCTAAGTATGTAAAAGAGAAGTCCGATTTGTTTAAGTTACAGAAAAATACAATCCCTTATATTTTTCCAGAAGACGATGAAGACGGGGTAGATAAAACTCATAGATATACTTTGAAATGTAAAGTTTCAGACTTGAAATACATTCCTATGCTAAAAGCAATTTGTAATCAAGATATGGGAATAAAACCGCGTATTTTTCATAGGGTGTATTTCATAAATATTAACAAGAATACTATATTTCACGTTTATGATGATAGGGGTTGTGATGTATTAGCTACCTCTCCTAATACAATTAGAGATATTTATCATACATATAATGATTGGATATTAGAATACGACAGAAATAAAATTGATAGAGTATTTAATTGAATGTAGTCTATTTTAAATGAGGGAAATACCATAGAGGTGTTTCCCTTTTATTAATATGAAAATCAACATTCAAATTTGACAGCGCTTATTATAAAGGTAAAGGGATTTGATGGTAATGTATTGAATTTGGATAGAAACAGAAAAGGGGGATGAATGAATGACGACAATATATTTTGTTCGCCATGCTCACTCTATATATACAAAAGACGAAAGGGTACGTCCCTTATCTGAAAAAGGGTACTTAGATGTAGAGAATGTAACACGCTTATTAAAAGATAAGCATATTGATGTTGTGATTTCTAGTCCTTATAAAAGGGCGATTCAAACGGTACAAGGAATTGCAAATACATATAATGTATCGATACAAATAGAAGAAGATTTACGAGAAAGGTTATTAAGTAAAGAGCCAGTAACAGATTTTAATGATGCGGTCCAAAAGGTGTGGGAAGATTGGGATTTTGCACACGAAGGCGGAGAATCGAATGATGTAGCGCAAAGGCGTGCTGTAATATGTATGCAAAATATATTAAAAAAATATGAAGATAAGAATATTGTAATAGGAACTCATGGGAATATTATGGTATTACTCATGAATTATTTTGATTCAAAATATGATTTTCAATTTTGGAAAACAATTCGTATGCCCGATATATTTAAGTTGAATTTTCATAATGAAGATTTAGTTTCTGCCGAAAGGGTAGAGAATACGGGTCATCAGATAAATAATTTGTAAAAGTTTATCAAAAAAAGAGGAAAGAGAGAAGTTATTGTAGAAGTATGACTTTGTAACATAAAAATTATGTGTTAAAGGAGGCTGTTTACATGTTTGAGAAAGAGAAAGAAGGGCTTATTGAAGTTCACAACGTATATGAAATTGCACCAGCAGATGGAACAATTATTGGTATGGCAACGGAAGAAGAAATGGAAATTGCTGCTGAACTTGAGCTGCAGTACTATGCCCATTCTCGTTTGCTAGAAGCAAATATTCAGTTAGACGGTTCCTCCTACAAAGAGTTACTTCAGGAGTTCCAGGAGTACGAAAGAAAATCAATGAGCTTTTGGCGAGCAATACATAAGCGTTTAGCTGTGCCATGGGCATGGGTATTACGTATTGACGTTGCGAATGGCCCTATTTATTTAAGTAATGGGAATTCGTATTACGAAGAAATCGATGATGAAGAAGATTATGAATAGATAAGTAAGGAAGCAGCTTTAGTTGCTTCCTTTTTTTATTTTTAGGGAGTGAACCGCTTCAGTGATAATATCTGGTCGATCATTTTCTATTCCGTGACCAGCATGTTCAGCAAGTATATATTGGCTATGTATGGAGAGTTGTAATTGTTCATGAATCAATTCTTGCCACATTGTTTCAAGTTGTATGGCTTCCTCTTTTGGCATGCTGCCCTCAGTCAACTGAGTAATAGAATATTGAGGGTCTCTACCGATAACGATTAATGGTATTTCTAATCTTTTATATAGCTCTTTTAGTGAAAGAGCGCAGTTTTTCCATTCCGATAGTTCAGAAGCAGTCGCTTTATATAATGAAGGAGAGGTAGAAAATTCAATTTGCTGTCTTGATTGATTGGCTAGCATAGGTTTTAGTTCATTATAAAGCATGTCTACATCCATTTTGGAATATGTATTATATTTTTGAAGCCACATATCATCAGAATCAGTTTGATCAGAAATTGGTAAATAAAGTTCATCTAGTCGGTGTAAGCTCATGGAAGTAGAATCAACTAAAATAAGTGCCTCCAGCTTATCTTCATGTAGCATCGCAAAATGTTGTGCGCATAAGCCGCCATAGGAATGACCGATTAGAATGATTGGCTCGTGAATATCCAATTTTTGTAGCAACAAATGAAGTTCTTTTGTTACTTGTAACGTAGTACGTGAATAATTCCCTAGTTCACTTTTTCCGTAACCAGGGCGATGATATGAAACGACTGTAAAGTGCTGTGAAAGCTTTTCTATAATAGGAAGCCAATCATAAAATGAACAAGTCATTCCGGTTTGAATGACTACAGTTTGTTTACTACATCCTCTTATATATACTTCTATAGTTTGCCCCAATACCTCTACAAGTTTATAAATAATAAACCCTCCTAACTAAGCTTGAAATAATTTTTGACAAGCAAAAACAGTGCACCAAACACCTATACCAAACAGGACAGATGTACTAAGTGAAAAAGAGTTTTTTAGACCAATATAGACGATAAATAATAGTAGTGCGGATGCAGGAAATCCATATAATACGCCTATCGCAAATTGACTTAATTCTTGTTTGTTCCCGCCTTCAAAAGAAATCCAAAATAGACTTAGTAAACTAACGAGTGGAAGGGCAGCAATAAAGCCGCCTATCGTACTGTAATGTTTAGCGACTTCAGTAATAACGCCGATAATAAGTGCCGAAACGATTACTTTAACGAGGAAATGCATATTTTGCCTCCTTCGCTAATAACGAAAAGGCTTTTTCAATTAATTGTTGTTCTTCTTTTGATAACTGAGATTCTAATATTTTTATCTTTTCTTTATCTAGTAAAGTATGCTTTTCTAATCCTTCAATACCTTCTATCGTTAATGTAAGGTTTACAACTCTTTCATCTTGTTTGTTTCTTTCTTTTATAATAAATCCTTTTTGAATAAGGCGCTTTACGTGTTCAGATGCTGTGTTATGAGAGAGACTAAGCTCAGTAGCGACTTTTCCAATTGTTATATCTTTCTCACGAGAAACGATTTGTAAAATACGAATAGCTTGATGGGAAAGATTGTCTTCATATTCGTATCGTAAGTGATAATAAATACTCTCCCAATGTTGATTGATGTCTTTCATAATGATAAATCCCCCTATTTTTATATCGTATAGTAAGATATATTCGTTACTTTAGAAATAAAATCCTTTTATTTGGATAAAAAATGTTGAAAAAGTTTATTTTTATTGAAATATAAGGTAATCTATGTGTAAAGGTATACATTTAGCAAGAGAGAGGATGATAGCTGTGAATACATTCAAATGGATGAGTCATGAACAGATGTATGTAGATGAAATACATGTTGAAAAATGTGGTCCTCTTTCAGTCGGCGTATATGGGGGAAATCAAGAAAGTGATGCATATGAACGAGGAGATGCGGTACTTGCTTGGTGGGATCCTGAATTACAATTTGAATTTGTTATGATTTTTGATACACACCATAAAACAAAAAATATTGATTATATAATAGAAGCAATTTCAGAAAGAAAAGAGAAACTAAAAGAGTTATTTTCCTACCCGATACACTTAGCTTTTCATCATACACATATGTACTTATTAGCGTTATTTACAGATGAATTGTTTATTGAAAAATGTGATCAAGATGATGAGGAACTTGCATGCTTAATTTGTTTACGAAAAGGCGAATTTTTATATTGGCTATCAGTTGGTGATTGTTTCGCATATTTATTCCATTCTGAGAAAACGAAGAATGGTAAAGGGCGATTAAATAAACGGAAGAATTACGAATATATCGGTAGGAAAAATATTTTTGCGGCAAATACACCTTGCTTTACGTCAGGTGTAAGAGGATTAGAAAAAGGAATGAATCATATTGTAATGGCAACGGACGGTATTTTAGAATGTGATAAACAAAGGTTTGATGATGATCAATCATTAGTAGAAATATTGCACGACGGAAGTTGCTTACAGATTGAACCAGTATTAACAAATGTACTGCAGTGGAAAGGTAGAGATTGTGCCACTATTATTGGATGGTCTATTGATACTGAAAATAAACGATGCGCTAATTAATATAAAAGGAGTTCAAGGTTTTTTATCCTTGAACTCCTTTTTGTTAAGCGATATGGATGTGATACGTTTTTAACCATTCATTTACTTGAAGCATGTATTCCATAGCACTTCTTGCTTCAAAATTGTTAATTTCTTTATTGCTTTCATCGGCAATGGCAAGTAATGTAGAATGATTAATAAGTGAGAAAATAGGATTGTTTTTATTATTGCACATGTCGAGTGATAAATGACGGATTGTTTGCAGATAATGTGGATCTTGTGAAGTTGGATAAGCACTTTTTCTTCTATTACGTACATCATCAGGTAAAGCAGGTTGCAGTGCTCTACGTAAAATGCCTTTTTCAATATTATCAATGCTTTTTATGTTGAAAGGAACGTTCCATAAATATTCAACTAATCGATAATCGCAAAACGGTACACGAACTTCAAACCCTACAGCCATGCTCATACGGTCTTTACGATCAAGTAAGAACGGGAGAAATCTCGTTAAAAATAAATAAAACATTTGACGTTGTTTTGCGGATTTTTTACTTTCGCCTTCAAGAGTAGGTACTTCAAGTATCGCTTCTTGGAATCGTGCATAAATATAGTTTTCTAGGTTGCATTGGTTATTTACTTCATTTAGTAGAAGAGGAGAAGTATTCTTCCAATTTGTTAGCCACGGAAACTTATCTACATATAGTAGTTCTTCTTGGTGAAACCAAGGATACCCACCGAATACTTCATCAGCAGATTCTCCAGATAAAGCTACAGTTGCATCTTTTTTCATTTCGCAAAATAGTAAATATAGTGAAGTTTCCATTTCGCCGGCACTCGGTAAATCTTTTGCGCGAAGGGGAACGAATAAGTGATTTGCTAATTCTTCAGCATTCACAATAATGTCATGATGCGATGTCCCTACATGTTCAGAAACGCGTTTTACCCAAGGAGCGTCTAAACCAGTGCGAGCAAATGTCAGCTCGAAATCTTTTGCGCTATTTACAAAGTCAACGGAATACGTATGAAGTGTTTTATTTTCAGCAGCAAATTCTTTTCCTGCTAGTGCAGTAATCCCGCTAGAATCTAATCCTCCTGATAACATACAGACGAGAGGAACATCCGCAATTAATTGTCTTTTTACTGTATCTTGTAAAATAGATAAAATATGTGATGATGTATCTTCAGTACAGTCTGTATGAACCTTACTTTCTAAATTCCAATACTTCTTAACTACTTTTTTATCACGTGTAAACGTTATAGAATGTCCAGCACGC
Source organism: Bacillus sp. 3G2 (assembly GCF_044324725.1). Lineage (NCBI taxonomy): Bacteria > Bacillati > Bacillota > Bacilli > Caryophanales > Bacillaceae > Bacillus > Bacillus sp. 3G2. The sequence goes on from NZ_CP172246.1 coordinate 1,679,682, forward strand.
ACTTCTTGAATATGTTTAAAGACGCCACATCCTGGAGTTCGAAATAAGCCTAATCCAAATATTTCGTTTATGCCATCCGAATCAATTTCAGCAGGAACAGATGGATGAGCCAATAGCGCTTTTATTTCAGATCCGAAAATAATGCTGTCATTTCTTTCAGTATAAAAGAGTGGCTTTACGCCTAAATGATCACGTGCTAAAAACAATTGTTGCTTCTGATCATCCCATAAGGCGAAAGCGAAAATTCCGTTTAAATGTTGTACGCAATCTTCTTTCCATTCTAAATAAGCATGTAGTAACACTTCTGTATCTGAATGCGTTTCAAATGCATGACCACATTTTCGAAGTTGTTCTCTTAGTTCACGGAAATTATAAATTTCTCCATTATAAGTAAGAGCATACGTATAATCACCAGCACGAAATGTCTTCGGCTGTGTCCCACCTTCTGGATCAATAACAATTAAACGCCGATGTGCAAAGGCCGCACGAGGTGAAAACCAAAATCCTTCAGCATCAGGACCACGATGCTGAATACGATTTGCCATCTTTTCTAAAATAACATGTTGATGTGAAAGATCTTCCTTCCAATCTACCCAACCTGTAATTCCACACATACACATCTCATCTCCTAATTTAAAATGTTGAAAAGTAGATTAATGAAATAAAATGTACATCAAATTAAAAAGTTACTACATAAATAGTGTACTACATGAATTAAAGGGTAGACTTGAGAAAATTTTCTTGTAATACATAGTTATGTGAGACAATGTCTTAGGGGAAGTATTCCATAACATACAAAAAATAAAAAAAGATGAGAGAAAATTTTTTGTAAGACGTTATATAGGGTGTAAAAGCTTTTACAAAAAAATAAGGGGAATCGCTACATGAAATCAAATGAGAAAAATTTTATAAAAAGGCTAAAACGGCAAAAAGAAGATGCGCTAGAATTTGTTGTCGATACATACTTACCGCTCATAAAAGGAATCACGCACAAAGTTCTACTTCCAGTTCAAAATGATGGACTCATAGAGGAATGTGTAAACGATATATTTCTTTCCATTTGGAATAACGCAAATAAATTTCATGGAGAGCCAAGTGACTTTAAAAAATGGATTGCGGCGATTGCGAAATTTAAGGCGATTGATTATTACCGGAAAGCGACTAAAAAAGTAGAAATTATTTCAGATGAGTTTCATATTAGTACGAAAAAGTCAGCTGAAGATGAATTAATCGTTATGGAAGATAGGGAAGAGTTATTGAAGCTTATTAATCAATTAGAACCGTTAGATCAAAAGTTGTTCATTATGAAATATCTTCTCGGTATGAAGACAGAAGAAATAGGAGACAAGTTAGGGTTAACTCGGGCAGCGATCGATAATCGCGTGTACCGTGGGAAAAAGAAACTACAACAAAATGCTACGAATATTAGTTTTGGAGGTAGTGCCATATGAAAGACATTTATGAACTATTAAATGATATTGATATAGATGAAAAAGAACTTGAAGAAATTGAGACTTCTGAAATTGAAAAAGAAAAAGTAAAACGGAATGTAAAACAGTCGATACGTACGAAGAAAAAGATGAAAAGTTGGAAAAAAGGTGTTGCTGCTGCATCTATTTTAGTAGGATTATCAGTTGCAACACTGGGCATTGGATTTCCTACGTATGCCGGGGGATTACCAATTGTAGGTGACATATTCCGATTTTTAGATAATGGTAGAACAGGGTTATATGAAAATTATAAAGAGTTTTCGACTGAATTAAATATGACGAGAGAGAGTAATGGGGTTAAAGTTACAATTAATGATGCTGTGTTCGATGGTAGAACAATTACAATCACATATTCTATTGAGAGTGATAAAGACTTAGGAGAGAAACCGTTCCCATTTGGAAGTCCGCAAGTTATGGGCTTTAATGGCGGAGGAGGTAGTTCGAACGTTACAAAAGTTGGAGAGGGAAAATATGTAGGTATGACTACGATGAGTGGTCATGGTAGTGAAAGGCTAGATGTAGCAAATGTTTGGTGGGATATAGAAGCAATTGAGTTGGATTATGAAGGTAATACAATAAAGGGAAACTGGAATTTCGCACTTAGTTTAAAAGCAATGGATAGTAAGGAAGTAAAGGTTAATAGGGTTTCTGAAAATGAATTAATAAAAGTAAACATAGAAAAAATGGAAGTAACCCCGATGTCCTTTATCGTTTTTTTCAATCAGGAAGAATCTAAGGCATTACGAAGTATATGGGATAGCGCTGATGTGGAATTAGAAATAAAAGATGATCTCGGAAATAAATATGCTGGTGAAGGAAATGGCGGAACTAGTACAGTAGCCGAACCGCATAAAAGTAGTTGGAGTGCTACATTCCAAAAGTTAAACGAAAATGCAACAAAGCTTATCGTTACACCTCGTGTGCACTTGCGAGTTCATACACCTGAAAATCATGGTGGAGTAGAGTATGTGAATGGAAAAGAGAAGAAAATTGAAGTACCGAAAAAAGAAGCGAAGAGTAAAGATATTGTTCTAGATGATATTGTAATTGATTTAAAGAAATAGAAGAGAGACTGCCTAAAACCATTAGGCAGTCCCTTTTCGTTAAGAACTAGTTACGAGTAACGCATGAGGATGTTGCGTTTTATATTCATCTTTCCAAGGAATATTTAGTTGTTCCCACGATTCGCCGCTATCAGTGGATTGAAACACGCCATTGTTATTTAAAGTGTAAAACGTATGTGGTTCTGCTGGATTTGTCGCAAACATTGAAATGACTGTACCGATTGCTGATGGTAGACCTTGCTGTACTTGTTGGAACGGAGTATCTTTCGTTTTACGATAAATATAAGATTCATAAGGAATACGGTGATGAGCGAGGTCAGCGCTTGGTGCGGCAGAAACGAGAATTGTATCACAATCAGCTGGATCGATAGCCATGCTGTATAAATAATGATGTTCAAGTCCTTCGCTGCATGAGATCCAGCTGTTTCCACTGTTATAACTTTCGAGGTATGCGCGATCAGGTCCGCCCATAAATCCGTCACCACATGATGCATAAAGGCGATTTGGAGCGTCAGGATGCATAAGCAATTGATGAGCATCGATAGGAGCACCGAATTTTTTATCCATCCATGTATGCCCTCTATCATTACTTTGAATAACAGCACCTGCTTCAATTGAAACATGGATTGTATTTGGAGTGTTTGGGTCTACTGTAATCCAGCGAACGTGATGGGTGAAAGGTCTAGGTGGAAAAGCCCACGTATAAGAAGATAATAACGATTTCATATTTTTAAGTTCCGTCCACGTTTCACCACCATTTTCTGAACGGAATAAAGCGCTCGGTTCTGTGCCGACATAAACGACGCCATAGCCGTTAATTTGTTCATTAGGGCTTATCGTAATGGAAGTGATTGAAGAATGTAAAATACCATCTTCATTTGGAAAATCAAAGTAACGATATGAATCTCCAATCGGCCTCCATGAACCCCCGCCATCGTCACTTAACCATAAACCTCTTCCAAATGTTCCGCAATATACACGGTTTTGTTGGAATGGATCAACTGCAATACAGGTAGGTTGCATATTTTGTAAGTGATAGGATGCTTCATAGTTGCCATATCGTTCTTTTACAACAATAAGTTCACGCTCCATACAGAGAAACAGTCTTTTCAATTTCGTCCCCTCCTTAAAAATTCTTTCTTTAGTAAACAATATGAAAATAAAAAAGAAGTAGTCTTGTTTTTATTTGAGAAAAAGGACTTGTTTGAAAAGTAGCGAAATGTGTATACAGAGGAAATGGGGTAAAGTGAAACTTTAATCAGTGTGTGGGGCAACGTCACTGATTATGAGCCTTCACCAATCGGGCATTAATTCGGGATAAAGATGGGGAGTTTGTTTCATACTAACATACAGATATTGCACTTAAAGGAGCATTCGTATGGGACATTCACATGATCACGGTCATTCTAACAATAAAAAGGCGTTACTAATTGCTTTCGTACTAACAACAAGTTTTATGATTGCTGAAGTAATTGGAGGATTTGTAACAAATAGTTTAGCACTACTATCTGACGCGGGGCATATGTTAAGTGATGCGGTATCTTTAGCTTTAAGTTTACTTGCGTTTAAGCTTGGAGAAAAAACAGCAACAGCTGCGAAAACATATGGGTACAAGCGAGTCGAAATGTTAGCAGCATTATGTAACGGTGTCGTTCTTATTGTCATTTCAGTATACATTTTTATTGAAGCAATACGCCGTTTTAAAGAACCGGTTGAGATTGCTAGTAATGGGATGCTCATTATTGCCATACTTGGTCTACTTATTAATATTTTATCGGCTTGGATATTAATGAGAGGCGGAGATGTGAAGGGCAATTTGAATTTAAGAAGTGCTTTCTTACACGTATTAGGCGATCTATTAGGATCAGTCGGAGCAATTATTGCAGCGCTATGTATTAAATTTTTCGGATGGACTGCTGCAGATGCGATTGCTAGTATTCTTGTGTCTATTTTAGTCATTATTAGTGGATGGCGTGTAACACGTGATACGGTCCATATATTAATGGAAGGTGCACCACAGCACATAAATGTAGAAGCGGTAAAAAGTACATTATTAAATATTACGGTTGTAAAAGAAGTTCATGATTTGCATATATGGTCTGTCACATCTGATTTTCAAGTATTAACTTGCCATTTGATTATTAAAGATAATGAAACGCAAAGTGTATTAAAAGAGGCTACGGATGTATTAAAGGAAAAGTTTCATGTAGAACATGTCACCATTCAAGTAGAAATAGATGGTGCATTTAATCATGGTGAGACAACTTGCAAAGTATGAAAGAAAAAGGGTAAGAAAATGTGTCATAACATTTTTTGCATGGCATACATATATATAATGTGGCCACAAATACTTTGTAAGGTAAATATTTCATGAAATTACTTTACTTATAAAGAGTCATCTTTTATAATCAAAAGTGGTAATTGATAAAGATTATCATTTTCAATGTTCGTAGAAAGGAGTTTTTTAAAAGATGAGTAGTCAACTCCGTTTTGCTGTTGAAAATCGTAAGAGGCATTTAATCGATGAGTTAATTGGAGCAGGTGTGTTTAAAATTCGCGACCGACAATTATACGAGCTGTCTTTAGAGGAATTGGAAAAAGAGTACGAAGATATGGAAGATTATGCAGATATTCAGGCATAGCTATATAGATTAATAAAAGGTGAGCTGGTTACGATTTTGTGTAACCAGCTCTATTATTATTTCATAGAAATTATTTTTGATATTTCTTTCATTGGACGGAGCCAGTTTTGGGACATCATTTGTTCCATTTGTTTTTCGTCCTGCTTTTGCAGTGCTTGAATAATAGAGTGATGTTCTTCAATAGATTGACTTGCTGGAACGAAGTTTTGGAAAAACAAGTATTCAAGACGTAAAACGTGAAGTTGCATATTTTCTAGAAATGGTTCAATATATTGGTTTTTAGCAATAGAAGAAATTGTATTGTGAAATTGTATATCTAGTTGTAAAGCTTGTTTTGCGTTTTTGTTCTCTATAGAACGCTGAAAATCATCATTTATTTCAGAAAGGAGTTTCAAATCAGCGTCTGTAATGTTTTGAAGTGCTTGCTTTCCTATAATAGAGTGAAGACCAGCCATCGTTTCATAAATGATAGGAATGTCGTCTAATTTAATAGGAGCAATTTTTGTTTTTTGACCAGGTACCATTTCCACTAATCCAGAAAGTTCTAATATTTGAAGTGCTTCTCTTACGGGGGTTCTGCTTACCCCTAGTGCTTCAGCCAATTCCCCATCATTAATTTTTTCATCAGGCTGCAGTACCCCTTCAATAATCCAATCTTGTAGTTGGTTTAAAACGAGTGATTTTGCCGAAACTCTTCCTTGTTTTTTATAATTTTGAGGGATAGGCATAGTGAATTCAATCCTTTCATTGTATATTTTCCTTTTTCTCATGAACAAGCTTTAATTCGGGTTTCCCTTCATCTGGTTTTTGGCTTAAGATAAGTACCATTACAATGACACAAAGAGCCCCTAATAACTGAAAAGATTGAAACGGTACGTGTAATATAAGTACAGAAGAAATAATAGCTGCGAGTGGTTCTGTACATCCGAATAATGTCGTTTCTTTCGGAGTCAAGTATCGTATGCTGTCTAAGTATAAATAAAATGCAATAAGTGTTCCGAAAATGACGACAAATGTGATAAGCGGTAGGGCACTTAGTTTTACATATTTCATAGTTGATAATATAATGAATTCTTTTGTAGAAATAAAGTGTAGAATTGTTACACCAATTCCCCCAATAATCATGCCCCATCCAACGATAACAGAGGAAGACCATCTTTCTAGTAATCCCTTTGAATATAAACTATAAAAAGCAAGAGATAATCCAGATAAAATCCCCCAAATAATAGCTGGTGTAGAAACAGCCAAGTTATGAACAGATCCGTTTGTTAGTAAGAGAAAAGTTCCTACTAATGAAAGGGCAATTGAAATAAAATCGATTTTTGATGGACGAACGTTCCATTTGAAAAGTAAGTATACAGTGATGAATATAGGAGCTAAATATTGTAATAATGTTGCGACGGCGGCATTTCCTTCTTTAATAGAGGCAAAATACGTGTACTGTACAGCAAGCATACCGAATAGGCCAAACAAAATCATTTTAATAGCATCAGATTTTTGTTTCCATATGCCGAATATTTCTTTTTTTCTCGTTCCGAATGACGAAATAATGAGCAAGATAATGCCGGATATAAGCAATCGAATTGTAACTAACCATTCAGTAGAAATGTGCTCATTTTGGAAAAGTTGTTGTGCAGCTGTCCCGGATAATCCCCATAAACAAGCACCAATAACAACCATAATGATTCCTTTTAAACGATTTGGATCCATATAGTTTTATTTCCTTTCTCTAAAAATAAGTTTTGAATACAATATGCAATATATCACGAAATGCATAAAAAATAAACTGAAATTTCTGTTTTGTGAGATGGGGATTTTAGTAGTTCCAGTTATCTTTACGATATAAGTGAGTAGGTTAAATAAAACGAGGCGAAATTATAAAATTAAATCATAATCAAGAAGATAAAAAAATAAAGATAAGAGTAATTTGGTTTGTTAAAAATATGTGTAGAAGGAGAAATGTGATGAGCTGGGTTACTCATAAACCAACATTTGGATTTGATCAATATAGTCCATATATTCGAATGAATTCTGCGTGGGTGGGACATTTAAACTTTGCTTATGATTTAGTAAGATTTGAAAAGCCAGAAATATTAGTTGAGTTAGGTACACATTTAGGAGCTTCTTTTTTCAGTTTTTGCCAAGGGGTAAAAGATGGAGGATTATCTACAAAATGCTTTGCTGTAGATACTTGGGAAGGGGATGAGCATACAGGTCCATATGGAGAAGGTGTTTTTCAAATAGTGAGTAAATATACGGACATGAGTTATCCTCAAATAGGGAATTTAATTCGATCTACTTTTGACGAGGCGGTGGATCAGTTTCAAGATGGAACGATAAATTTGTTGCATATTGATGGTTATCATACGTATGAAGCAGTTTCTCATGATTATAAAACATGGTTACCGAAACTTGCGAATAACGGTATTGTTTTATTTCATGATATTGAGGTGAAAGGTCGAGACTTCGGCGTGTATAAATTTTGGGATGAGGTCAAAGCGAAGTACCCTCATTTTCAGTTTGAGCATTCATATGGACTCGGAGTGTTGTTTCCGAAAGGTTGTAGCGATAAGTTTGTGGAAATACTAAAAAATAAAGAAGAGATACAAAATATGTATAAATAAAAGTGGAGCATGCATCATTTTAATGATGTGTGCTTTTTTTGCGTGGGGAAAAATGGTAGTCCTTAAAAGATGGGGAATAGTAAAAAGTTTTGTTGTGGCAAATATTAAAAAGGCTATTTTTGGATTGTTCTATATAAAAAATGTAACATTTTTTATATTTTCCATTGCGAAAAGTAACATCTACTTTTACAATAGAAAAGGTGTCCAATATATTATACTGGAAAAATAAATCGAAATAATATGAAAATTTTGTTTTGTCTTCGCTAATTGTATATTACATACATGTAAGACGACATACGTCATGTTATCGACTTGTAAGGAGAGAAAAAAATGAAAAGTGTAAGATTACCATCGATGCTAGAAATCATAGTTCTTTTATTACTATTTCTTGCTGTTGTCTTTTCCTTCCAAACGATTTTTGATCTCCCAATTCAATTAGCGCTATTTATTTCATGGTTTTTAGTAATTGCGCTTGGATTAAGATTAGGATTTCGTTATCAAGAATTGCAAGATGCAATTACGAAAGGGATTTCTAACGGATTAGAAGCAATACTGATTTTAGTTGCAGTAGGTGCTTTAATTGGAACATGGATTGCTGGTGGCGTTGTCCCAACATTAATCTATTATGGATTAGAGTTTATACACCCTAGCATATTTTTACTGGCAACATTAATTATTTGTTCGATAACTTCTATCGCGACAGGAACATCATGGGGAACAGTAGGAACAGCAGGTATTGCTATGATGGCAATTGGTGAGGGACTTGGATTACCACTTCCGCTTGTTGCTGGTGCAGTTCTTTCGGGAGCTTATTTTGGCGATAAATTATCACCACTTTCTGATAGTACAGTTCTTGCAGCGTCTATGGCGAAAGTAGATGTTATTGCTCACGTTCGAGCTATGCTCGTATTAGATGTTCCGGCTTATATTATTACTAGCATTATGTTTACTGTTGCTGGTTGGATGTATGGCGGCGATAATGTAGATTTGAATCGAGTAGAGTTTTTAAAAGAAGCTTTATTAAAGGAATTTGATATTAAAATATGGATGCTTGTTCCGGCGGTCATTGTTATCGCACTATTAGCGATGAAGAAACCATCGATGCCAACAATTGCAATGGGAGCTTTAATTGGTGCAATTTGGGCAACTCTTTTCCAAGGCATGAACTTTGGAGAGGCGATTGGAACAGCGTATAACGGATTCTCAATTCAATCTGGTGTTGAATTTGTTGACAAGTTATTAAACCGTGGTGGAATTAACGGTATGCTTGGCTCAGTGGCCGTTATTATTTTTGGTTTAGGATTTGGTGGATTACTTGAAAAACTAGGTGTTTTAAAAGTAATCGTATCAAAATTCGAGAAGAAATTAAATTCTGCAGGTAATGTAACATTATCTACATTAATCGTGGCATTCTTAGCGAATATATTTGGTTGTGCGATGTACGTATCACTAATTTTAACACCGAAAATTATGGAAGATAGCTATGATAAATTAAAAATAGACCGACGTGTATTGGCACGTAACTCAGAAGTAGGTGGAACGTTAACTTCAGGTATGGTTCCATGGTCGGATAATGGTATTTTTATGGCTGGTATTTTAGGTGTAGCAACGTTCTCATACGTTCCGTTTATGTGGTTAAGCTTTGTATCATTAATTTTGGCGGTTATTTACGGATATACAGGCAAATTCATCTGGTATGTAGATGACGTTGAAAAAGGAAAGCAAGTATCATAAAATAAAAAATCACCTTCTACAACATGTAGAAGGTGATTTTTTATTTTGTAATAGGAGTTGAAGAAGTTATCTCATCCTCATATTTAGCGATTTTTTGTTGTATCTTTTTTAAGTTGTTTTCAGTGTCTTGAATGAGTTGTAAGACATTGGTCTCTTGTTGTTTCATTAATTTCAACCGCCTAAGGATTGTAGATTCTCCCTCCATAGACCAGTCGATAAATTGTTTTATTTTTTGAATGGGCATACCGGTGTTTTTTAAACATAAAATCATTTCTAAATATTTCAGTGCTTCTTCGTCAAAAACTCGATCGCCTTTTTCATTTCTTTGAAGAAAAGGAAACAGTCCTTGTTTATCGTAATAACGTATTTGAGAAATAGTTAAGTGTTGCATTTTAGCGACTTGACCGATCGTATAAAACATAGAATTCATCCTTTTACTACCAAGTTATAATGCCATCTTTATTTAGTATTTTACCATTATAGTTTGTTTCACTTAATGCATATTTAATAATAATTTTAGCACTTTCATTAGTCGTATGGCCACCTGGGGAATTACCATTAAGGTCAGTAGTTGTAAAACCCGGAGTTACTCCGAAAATTTCTGGACCGTTAGTACTAAATTCTTTACTAAAAGCTAATGTTAAAGCATTAATAGCTGTTTTTGAAGAATTATATCCTAACGCATTAATTGGATGTGTTTCACCATTAGCAAACATTGTTAAGGAAGCCATGTCAGTTGTTACATTGATAATTTTACTGTTGCTTGATTTCTTTAATAATGGTAAAAAGGCTTGCACCATTTGGAATGTTCCAAAAAAGTTAACTTCAAATCCTTGACGTAAAGTTTCAATATTTAATTCACTAGGTAGCGTATGGAAGTCTAGTGCTATGCCTGCGTTATTGATTAATAAATCTAAGTGGCCAGTCGTTTCATGAATTTTTTTGATTGCTTCTTGAATGGATTGTGAACTTGAAATATCTATTTGAATATAGGAAACGTTTGATACATGTAAAGATTCTACAGCTTGTTGTCCAAGTTGTTTATTACGAGCACCTAAAAATACGTGATAATCTTTTTCTGCTAATTGACGAACAAGTTCATATCCAATTCCTTTATTTGCACCTGTTATGAAAGCATATTTTTTCATATTGAATTCCTCCAGTAGTGTTATAGTAGGTTACAAAGGAAAGGATACAGCCTAAACTTAAGTTTAGGTCAAGAGGAATTTTTAAAAATAAATATAGAATATTTACATATATGAGTGAGAATTCTTATCATTTAAGGGGAAGTCTGTTATTATAAGAGATGTAGGTATTTTATTTTCAAGGGGATGAAAAAATGGAGTACAGAATTGAAAGAGATACAATAGGAGAAATAAAAGTTCCAGCTGATAAATTATGGGCAGCACAAACGCAACGTAGTAAAGAAAACTTCCCGATTGGAACAGAGCAAATGCCGCTTGAAATTGTAAAAGCGTTTGCGATTTTAAAAAAGAGTGCAGCACTTAGCAATCAAAAATTAGGAAAACTATCAGAAGAAAAAGCAGAAGCAATTGTGGCAGCAGCTGACGAAGTGATTGCAGGGAAATGGAATGAACATTTTCCACTTGTCGTATGGCAAACGGGTAGTGGTACACAGTCAAATATGAATGTGAATGAAGTAATTGCAAATCGTGGGAATCAAATTTTGAAAGAGAAGGGATCTGACGTACATATTCATCCGAATGATGATGTGAACATGTCTCAAAGTTCAAATGACACATTTCCGACAGCGCTTCATGTAGCATGTGTAATTGCAGTAGAAAATCACGTATTGCCAGCAATTACGAAATTAAAAGAAACGTTAGCAGAAAAAGTAACTGCATTTGAACATATTATAAAAATTGGTCGTACACACTTACAAGATGCAACGCCTTTAACATTAGGACAAGAAATTAGCGGATGGCATCGTATGCTTGAAAAAACAGAGCGTATGATTGCAGAGAGCAATACATATATGAAAGAGCTTGCAATTGGTGGTACTGCAGTTGGAACAGGTATTAATGCTCATCCTAAATTTGGTGAGATGGTGTCAGAGGAAATAAGCCAATTTACAGGTAAGCAATTTATTTCTGCACCAAATAAGTTCCATGCATTAACGAGCCATGATGAAGTTGTATATACGCATGGTGCGTTAAAAGCATTAGCAGCTGATTTAATGAAGATTGCTAACGATGTGCGCTGGCTGGCGAGCGGTCCACGTAGTGGTCTAGGCGAAATTATTATTCCGGCAAATGAGCCAGGAAGCTCTATTATGCCAGGGAAAGTAAATCCAACGCAAAGTGAGGCGTTAACGATGGTTGTAGCGCAAGTGATGGGAAATGATACAACAATCGGATTTGCTGCGAGTCAAGGTAATTTTGAGTTAAACGTATTTAAACCTGTTATTGCATATAACTTCTTACAATCTGCTCACTTATTAGCTGATGCAATTGTTTCATTTAATGATAATTGTGCAGTGGGTATTGAAGCAGATGAAGAAGTAATTAAAGAGAATGTGAATCGTTCATTAATGCTCGTTACAGCATTAAACCCGCATATCGGATATGAAAATGCAGCGAAAATTGCGAAGCATGCTCATAAAGAGGGGTTAACGTTAAAAGAGGCAGCATTGCAATCTGGACTACTAACAGAAGAACAATTTGATGAAATTGTCGATCCGAAAAAAATGATTGCTCCGAAAGAGTAATAAAAAAGCCAAGATTCTTAGTTTAGAATCTTGGCTTTTTTGATATATATATTTGTATGTTTTCTGTTTGTATTACTGCAATTGCCAAAATATATTATTTGTTAGCGGGACTATTCAATACTTTCATTTGTGGACAGTTTTCTTTTAAGAGTGCAATGAATTTTTTTTCTTCTTGAGGTACGAAAGTTGTCACAGAGTCAAATAAATTGTAATGGATTTCTAATTGCTGCCTAGTCCAATTCTCTGAGCGAAGTGTTTTGCCAGAGAATTTAACGTGACGAATATCTTCAAATGGAATTTCAGTATGAAATACAAAACCATGTTTTACAACAAGGGATGCTTCCGTTACATTGTAGTGAGAAAAATAGAATGAAGAAAGGTTCACGATATTTAAAAGCATCATGAGAGTAAAAAAAATAGAACTTTCATTTTGGAAGAATAGTGAAACGAGAAAAATACTGATAAATAATGTAATGAAAATGACGTGAAATGGATTTTTTTTCGCTTTAAATTTCAAGTTAGTCACCTCGGTATACGTGTACTCTAATTAAATTAAATCACAACATCTTAATAAAACGTGTGAATATGCAGAATTGCATATTCACACGTTTTATTATTCATGTAAAATTTTCTGATGGGATAAATTTAAATGGAATTTTGCAATAGTGGAGAGGTATAAAGTGACTTGCAAAAATAGAAAGTTAGCATTAGTCATAATTAGTTGTATGATGATTATGGGTAGTTGTGCTAATAAATTTGTTGAGGGTGGAAACCGAAAGCATATATTCGTACAGGTAAGTAAAGCTTTAGTCGAGGTTGTAAATAGAATATATAATGGATAAAAGGTATTTCCGTATACGGAAATACCTTTTTTGTAGTTAAAATTGAATACTGAAGTTTTGGAATGAGTGAGTACCAGTGCCGTGTTGAATGAGGTTGTTATCACTCAAATATTGAATAGCGCATTTTACTTCTTTCAGTATAGTAGGCGGGAGACCAAGAGTATGATGTGAACCGTAAATTTGATTAATAGGTGAGAAATTTGTAATTTTGCGTAGAGACTGGACGAAGTCTACAGGATTAGTCGTTGGATAAAACGCAAAAATTGTGCCTTCATAAAGCAAATCTCCTGTGAATAAAAACGCAGTTTCATAATCGTATAGGCAAATATGTCCTGGTGAGTGACCTGGGGTATGTATAATTTGAATTTTCCTATTTCCAATATCAATCATATCTCCATCTTGTAGTAATTTTGTTGGTGTCCCTTGGAATGGCTCGAATGTTTCAGGTTGAAATGTTTTAGGTGTAGGTAAAGTAATGTCACGAGCGATGTCGTGCCTAATTTGAGTAATAGGGAGTCCTTTTATGCCGTTAATGAGCCAATCTTCTTCTAAAGCATGTACATAGATTTCTTCATATTGTGCGTGGCTACCGATATGATCCCAATGGACGTGTGTTGTGACAACTGTAATGGGTAAGTTTGTTAGTTGGTCTGTTATACGTTTCATATTATCGATACCTAGTCCTGTATCGATAAGAATTGCAGCAGTATCGCCTATAAGTAAGAAGGAATGTACTTTCTCCCAATGTCCATATTCACTAATTGCATATGTATTTTGTGCAATCTGCATTACAGTAAACCAAGGGTCTTGAGGAATAGTCATGTTCTATTTCACATCCTATTGAATGAATTTATATAAATACATTCGCTTTTCGTTGTACCAAACCCTTTTAATAGATGTTTTTATAAAAGTTTACAAAATGGGTAAACGAAGCGTTGAAGTGTTTGTTTGTTTTATGTTAAGATGATGAAGTAATAGTAAACGTTATTGGAAAATGTTTATTTTTAGATAAACATTTCAAAGGAGTGTTTAGTGTGAGTGATATTTCAGAGAAGTTTTGGGATGCTTCGGTAGAAGAATTGAAGAAAGGGTATGTATTTGACGCGGAAGCAGAGGAATATATTTGTTTAGCTTGTGGAGAGGCGTTTATTAAGGGCGTAATTTATCAAGATAATCAAGTTTTGTATGAAGCTGAGAAGTTTGTACAATTGCATGTGCAAAATGAACATACGTCTATGTTTGATTATTTATTAAATCTTGATAAGAAGTATACTGGTTTAACTGATTTGCAAAAGAAAATGGTTCAGTTTTTCCATATGGGGCTGAATGATAAAGAGATTGTAAAAGAGATGGATGGTGGAAGTACTTCAACCATTCGCAATCATCGATTTACACTTCGAGAGAAAATGAAGCAAGCGAAAGTGTTTTTAGCTTTAATGGAACTGTCAGAAGAAAAATCAAAAGTACAAACGAAATTTGTACCTATTCATAGAACAGCGACGATGGTAGATGATCGCTACAATATTACGGAAGAAGAAAATGATGAAGTATTAAAAGCACATTTTACAGAAGGATTAGATGGACCGCTTTCTAAATTTCCGAAAAAGCAAAAGCGTAAATTAATTATATTACGCCATTTAGTGACGAAGTTTGATAGTAATAAAAAGTACACTGAGAAAGAAGTAAATACTGTCATAGAAAGTATATATCCGGATTTTGTAACGTTAAGAAGATATTTAATCGAATATGGGTTTTTAGATAGAACAGCTGATGGAAGCCAATATTGGGTGAAGTTATAATCATACGGAAAAGAAAATGAATAGAAGCACATTATTATAACAACTATACAAAGAGATAGAAGTTGAAAAATAGATTTTTAATAAAAGGAGAAATGAAATTTGAAACCACCTACAGATAACAATAAAGAAGGTGCGGAGTCACATAAGTTAGAAAGTGAGAGTAAACCGATTTGGAAGTCGATGTCCATGTTTTTAGTACCGTTACTATTAAGTAATGTATTACAATCGATTGGACAATTATTCGGTATGGTAGTAGTAGGAAGATGGCTTGGAGTTAATGATTTAGCAGCCATATCAGCATTCTTCCCTCTATTTTTCTTACTCGTTTCATTTGTAATTGGTATTGGTTCAGGTAGTTCTATTTTAATTGGTCAGGCGTTTGGCGCTAAAAACGAAGATCGTTTAAAAGCTATCGTTGGTACGACGCTGACATTTACATTTATTATTGGAGTTGTGTTGGCGATAGTAGGCAGTATTTTTGCAATGGATATTATGCGCCTTATGGGAACGCCAGAAAATATTATTGAAATAAGTGTACATTATGCACGTATATTATTTATATCGATGCCAGTATTATTTTTATATTTTGCATATACAACATTTATGAGAGGTACAGGAGATTCTAAAACGCCATTTTACTTTTTAATTGTAAGTACAGCACTAAATATGATCTTATTACCAATTCTTATTTTTGGATGGTTAGGAGCTCCGAAATTAGATGTGTATGGAGCAGCGTATGCTTCTGTTATATCTACAGTTATTACGTTTATTGTCATGTTGGTGTATTTAAAGAAGAAAAATCACCCACTACAATTAGATAGTACGGTAAGGAAATATCTTCGCATGGATGGGGAGTTATTGAAGCTATTGCTACGACTCGGTATTCCGGCGAGTATTAATATGATATTAGTTTCACTATCTGAAATTGCGGTCATCGCGTTTGTAAATCGTTACGGTTCGGATGCAACAGCAGCATATGGCGTCGTGAATCAGGTTGCAAGTTATGTACAAATGCCAGCAGTTAGCCTCGGTATTACAGTTTCTATTTTTGCAGCACAATCAATTGGTGCAAATCAATTTGATCGATTGCAGAAAGTTGTGAAGGCCGGAATTATTATGAACTATGTCATCGGTGGTGTGCTAATATCTCTTATTTACTTGTTCTCAAGAGACATATTATCACTATTTTTAACGAGTCAAACTACAATTGATATTGCTCACAGCCTCGTTATGATCACATTATGGAGCTATTTAATTTTCGGTCATGCGCAAATTATTAGTGCGACAATGCGAGCAAGTGGTACAGTATTATGGCCAACTGTTATCGGCGTTGTATCAATTTGGCTTGTTGAAGTACCTGTAGCGTATTACCTTTCTTATCATACAAGTCTTGGTATAGAAGGGATATGGATCGGGTACCCAGCAGCATTTATTGTCAGCTTAATTTTACAGTATGCATATTATAAGCTTTCATGGCAGAAGAAACGAATTACACGATTAGTGAGCTAAGTCATGCAAATGTCCCTAAGTTATTATACTTAGGGACATTTTTTGTGAGTATAGGTTTATCCCGCTATTCGCCGGCCAGTAAGACTCCCACCTCAAAATTTGGCTGGAGCAAAGAAGTTAGGTGGGAGATCAACTGCCCGTAAATGCCCGATTGGTGAGGGCTGATAATCATCAGTGGGGGATGAACAAAACCCCCACTGATTAAAGTATCACTTTATAAATAGCTTTTTAAAGTGATATCAAAATGTTGTCTAATGAGTTTGTTATCACTTATATAAAACTCCCACGCTTTTTCAGGTTCACCGATAATTTCAAAAGATTCTTCTGTAATATATAAGGCGCAATTATCCTCTAATGCAATGCCTTCTATATTACCTTGATGATTTTGTAAAAAGGAATGAAAGGCGTTCATTCTATTTAATTGATTATAATGTGGACAAAACCTTTTGTTCACAATTCCCCAGCCGTTGCTCTCTAAATAACCAGAACCTTCATAATCTGATCGGATACTAGATGTGAACCAACACATAGCCCCAGCACTACACCCTGCAATGAGCGTTCCTTGCTGCAGAGCCAATAGTAATTTTTCATCGAGCTTATGTTCTTTCCATTTTGTAATCATTTGAATATAGTTCCCGCCACCGAGATAAATTAAATCAGCTGATTGAATCATTTCGTCTATTTCATATTTAGAAGGTGTATCGGCTATAGTACGTAAAATTTGTACTTCACAGTGTAATTGTTTTTCGAACGTATCTAAAAATAGTTTTATATAGCTTTCATCATCATGACTTGCTGTAGGAATGAATAACACTTTTGGATACTGTTTATTTGTTAATGCTATAAGTCGCTCATTAATAGGCGAGTGATTTGAATCTTGTAAGTCACCGCCACCAATGACAGCTAATTTCATAGTAAAGCACCACCTAATCATTTTCGTTATATAAAAATTCGATAGAAGAGACTTACATTCCTTCTCTATGTAAGGAATAAGTAGAAAATGTAGTTTCAGTATATCGGAATAGTAAAGGTGGCGAGGGCTGATAAAAGTTTCACTTTATCGATATATAATACTTCATACTATTGTTTCAAAATATGGAAACAATATGTTTAAATAGATATAACAAAGCATGAATTCATATTGAATTAGTGCTTATACTTAAAAAAAGAATCGGAAATAATAGAGATTTTACAAATGAGTTTTTACTTTTAATAGGAACTTGTATTACAATATGGTAAAATTATTTCAATATATTTATTTAATATAAAAATACAAAGAGGGAGCGTGAAAAAAGTGGATTTTCGATTTGAATTTACAACGAAGGTGAAAGAATACTTAGATGATGAGAAGGATGAAAAAATAATAAAAGATGGACATAGAGATATCATTTTTCAGTATTTATACCCATTAGAGAGTGAAATTGGCATTTATAAAAATCCTAACTTTACTTTTTTGGCATCAGGAAGACGCTCGCATATCGTATTAGAAAACATTGAATTTAAAACAGAGGTAAATGTAAAAAGTAACATCATTGAAATTACAAAAATAGTGGATAATGTCGTTATTCCGTTAGATACGATTGTAGCGAAAGATCGGGAATTATTTGCACTTGGACGTAATGAGAAGTTTAGTGTGCAAATATTAGAGCAGTATCTCTTTGATACATTTGGAGAGAAATTAGGTTTACGATGAATAGGACGGGGTACTGATTTATAGATAGTGAATTTTAGTGCATATCATTCGTGTTTGACCTTTCATTTAATTTATACTACAATTCGTAGTGTGAAAGGAGTCATACTATGTTTACTCAAAACTATAAGTTAAATGAGCAAGGATTAAATCATTTCTTTGGACCGCTTGAAGCGAAAATTATGGAGATTGTCTGGTCTACCGAGGGTATTACGATTAAAGAAGTGCAGCAGAAATTAAGTGAAGAATCACCTGTGAATTTTAATACGGTCATGACAGTTATGAACAGGTTAGTAGAGAAATTTCACTTAGAAAAACAGACTGTGAAAAGAAGTGGCATATATCGTGCTGTGCAAACAAAAGAAGAATTCTTATCCAATCAAACGAAGAAAATGACACAGGAATTGATGGGGGAATTTGGAGATTTAGTTGTAAATCATATGCTTGATGAGTTAGAGCAGGCTGATTCGACTTTAATAAAAAAATTAGAAGACAAATTGAATCAGTTAAAAAAAGAGGATCAATGAAATGAAATGGCAAATGCGTAAAATCGTATTGTTAGCAGTAATTGTTAGTACCCTCTTTTTCAGTATGTTAGTGTATTACGTTACATATCCATTTCTGTTTCAAAATAAGGCGTTCTTTCTTTCAAAGTTTTGCTTGTTCCAGTTAGAACAACATATGAAAGAATTATCGCTCATTCGTATTATAATTGCTGGATTACTAGTACTTACTGTACTCATAGTTTGCAAAAGAATTTGGCGACAATTTTTCTATAGTAAAAAATTACAAAAAGTACTTATCCCTTTCATTCGAAAAGGAAAACAAATATATATATTGCCGACTTCGGAAGTTGCGGCATTTACGATTGGATTATTTCGTCCGAAAGTTGTCATTTCAGAGGGGATGCTTCAAACATTTTCAGATGAAGAAATGGATGCAATTATTTTTCATGAAGAATATCATCAAAAGAATCGAGATCCGTTAAAATTATTTTGTTTTACGTTATTAGCAGAAGGAATGATATACATCCCGATATTAAAAGGGCTATTGCAACGCTATCATGTGTATCAGGAGTTAGCGGCAGATAAATACGCAATGCGAAAAATGAAGTCTAAATTCGAGTTAGGTAGCGCATTATTAAAAATAATTAAAATAAAGACAATCGAAAATCGATGTGTGACAGCTTCATTTGCAAAAACGGCAATAAATTTACGAATCGAGCAAGTGTTAAATGAAAAAGTCGTAAAGCTTAATATTCCATTACATACGAATTCGCTATATGTAACATTAGCTTTATTCTGTATATCGATTGTACTTATTGTCGGAGAGTGCATATAGCCTCTTTTTTTAAAGATTAACACTACTCATTGTAGTGTGTTTAGGGGGAATAAAATGAATGCAGCAGATTTAACAATTTGGCTTGTAGCTGGGGCAGGGGTATTGTCATTTATATCACCGTGTTCTTTACCGCTATATCCATCTTATTTATCATATATTACAGGTGTCTCTATTCAAGATTTAAAAGATAATCGTGGAATGATGCAAAAATCAGCGATTATGCATACCGTATTTTTTATGATCGGATTTTCGGTTATATTTTATGCGTTAGGTTTATCGGTAAGTTGGATTGGAATAACATTTTCATCTAATCAAAAATTGATTCAACAAATTGGCGGGATTTTCATTGTTTTGATGGGGCTGTTTATGACAGGTTTGTTTCAGCCTAAGTGGCTTATGGCAGAGAAAAAGGTACAGTATAGAAGTAAATCGACTGGATATATTCGCTCGATTTTAGTCGGTATGACATATGCAGCGGGTTGGACGCCATGTGTTGGACCGATATTTTCAGCTGTACTCATGCTTGGGGCGACGAATCCTGAAGGTGCACTTCTTTATATTACAGCGTATACTCTTGGGTTTGCGGTTCCGTTTTTCGTAATGGCATTTTTTATTGGGAAGGTAAAATGGATTGTTACATATGCCAATGTCATGATGAAAATTGGCGGAGGAATGATGATTATAACAGGTATTTTACTGTATACAAATCAAATGACGAAAATTACAGCATTCTTTATTCGCCTATTCGGTGGATTTACAGGTTTTTAATAATGAGGAGGAAGAAAAGTGAAGAAACTAATTGCGATTATACTAGCCGGGGCACTAATTTGGGCCGGAGTGAACTTTTATAATACAAAAAAAGAAGAAAAAGAAAGAAAAGCAAAACAAGCGGAGTTACAAGAAACAGAAGTATTACCACAAGTAGGGTTTAAAGCGCCAAACATAACATTAAAAGGATTAGACGGGAAGCTGCATTCGTTAAATGATGCAAAAGGAAAACCATATCTTATTAATTTTTGGGCATCATGGTGTGGCCCATGTGAAATGGAGGCACCTGACTTAGTTCATTTGTATGATAAATATAAAAAGGATGTTGAAATTTTTGCGGTAAATGCGACAATTGGAGATCCAGTACAAGAAGCGAGCGCATTTGCAGATCGTCACGGATTTAAGTTTCCTGTTTTACTAGATATGGACGGAGTAGCTGGATTAGATTATAAAGTATTTTCGTTACCAACGACATTTTTTGTTAATAAAGATGGGATTATCGTAGAGCAAGTACGAGGTGTATTACCTCCAGATCAATTAGAAGAGAAATTTAAAAAATTAATTGAGAGTTAAGGGGATTTTGTATTGATGGAGTGGATCATGAGGTTACAACCTGTATCTCTTATAATTGGAAGTCTATTTGGATTTATGTTGATGAAACGAAAGATGAAGAACGAAAGTGTACCATATGAAAAAATGATGGATGCAGTAACAAATGCTTTTCTAATCATTGTATTTGTATGGAAATTTGCACCGGCAATTATAAATCCAGTATGGGCTTTTAAATCGCCATTGCAAGCATTATTAGCTATAGGAAGTATGAAGCATATTATAGCAGGCTGTGTAATTGCGGGTGTATACATTGTTTGGAAAAGTAAAAAGGAGCAATTTTCGCTTTGTATTTTACTTGATGCATTGCCTATTGGGCTATGTATGAGTATTATTTTTTATTTTCTATTCCACCACAAAATAGGTGTACAAACGACACTGCCTTGGGGTGTGAAAATATATGAATCTAAATTTTTATATCATCCCATTTTCGTATATGAAATCATCCTTGGCCTTTGTATACTGGGCTTGTTATGGATGAAAAATGAAAGACTCGGAAATGGAAAGAATATAAGTGTTTTTCTAATAGTTGAGGGGTTTGCTCATATCATTATTTCGCTTATAAGTGAACAAAATTCGGTTTTATTTGGTTTATCAATACAGCAAATAATGAGCTTTTTTATTATTAGTTTAGGAATTTTGTTGGTGCCGAAAAGATAAAAATAGCCATGTACGGAGGAATCCGCACGTGGCTATTTTTATTACCTATATTAAAAAATCGGAGGAGTAACAGAAAATAAAACAATTGCATTTTTCTCGAACTGATTTCCCCATTTATGTTTTAAATAAGCGGGTATTTTTACGCTATCACCCTTTTCTAAAGTGTACTCCTCTTCGTTTAAATACAATGTAATTGTTCCGTCTAATACAAATGCTAGTTCTTCCCCTTTATGTTCTAGTACATTTTCAGATGAAGCTGTATTCGGCGGAACAGTCATAATTGCTGTTGCTAAATTTCCTGTGAAATCAGGTGATAACAATTCATATGATAAATTATCGATAATCATTTTTTTTCGTTTATGAGAACGTACAATTAAATCGTCTGTATTTGTATCTTCAAGTAAAAAGCTAAATGTTGGAACATCTAACACTTTTGCGAGTACTTTTAATGTTTGGATAGAAGGGTTAGCAGACCCACGCTCAATTTGACTTAACATAGAGGGTGTTATACCTGCCATCGTTGCGAGTTCTTTACTAGTTAAACCTTTTTCTTTTCTTTGCTTTTCAATCTTTTTACCAATATCTATATTTTCCATAATGAAAGGCTCCTTAATTATTATTAAATTATATTTAAATAAATTAAATTAAAATTAACTTAAGTGAATAATTTGTGTTAAACTATATTAAAATTAATTTAATTATAATTTATTGAATCGTAAGCTACAAGGTTATGAGGAGGAAGAGAAATGAAGGGAATAGAAAATTTAAAAGAGGAATATCCACTAATAAATAAATTAATCGCAACAGAAGAAGTGTTTTGGCTGAATCCGAACATGGAAAAGTATGAAACGGCAATAAAAGATTCTCCATTGAATGAAGATAATGTAAAAGATGCCGAAGAGAGGTTAAAGCGTTTTGCACCATATATTGCGAAAGTTTTTCCAGAAACGCAAGAAATGGGCGGCATTATAGAATCACCTTTAGTGAAGATACTTTCTATGAAAAGGTCTTTAGAGAAAAATTACGGGCAACCTATATTAGGAGAATTGTTATTAAAGTGTGATAGCTTGCTTCCAATATCAGGATCAATTAAAGCTAGAGGTGGCATTTATGAAGTGCTGAAACATGCTGAGCAATTAGCTTTGCAGCATGGAATGTTAACAGAAAATGATGATTATTCTATTTTAGATAGTGATACATGTAGAGAGTTTTTTGCAAAATACTCAATTGCGGTAGGTTCTACAGGTAATTTAGGGCTAAGTATTGGGATTATGAGTGCGAAACTAGGTTTTAATGTAACTGTTCATATGTCAGCAGACGCAAAAGAATGGAAAAAAGATTTATTAAGAAGTAAAGGTGTAAACGTTATTGAGTATGAAGCTGATTATAGTAAAGCAGTAGAAGAGGGGCGTCAGCAAGCAGAGGCAGATCCTAGCTGTTATTTTGTAGATGATGAAAACTCCCATGATTTATTTTTAGGATACGCAGTAGCAGCATCGCGTCTACAAAAACAATTAGAAGAGTTAGAGATTGTAGTAGATGAAGAGCATCCTTTATTCGTTTATCTTCCGTGCGGAGTAGGAGGCGGACCTGGAGGAGTCGCATTTGGTTTAAAGTTATTGTATAAAGATAATGTGCACTGCTTCTTTGCGGAGCCTACGCACTCTCCATGCATGTTACTCGGTTTAATGACAGGACTTCATGATAAAATTGCTGTTCAAGATATCGGGATTGATAATGTAACAGACGCGGACGGACTAGCGGTAGGAAGACCATCTGGATTTGTCGGTAAAAAGATGGAACCATTTTTGAGTGGAAATTACACAGTAAGTGATGAAGAGTTGTATAGATTGTTAAAAGAACTAGCTGATACGGAAAATATTTATTTAGAGCCTTCTGCGTTAGCCGGTATGATAGGACCAGTGAAAGTGTGTAAAGAAGATGAGTATTTACAAAAACAACAGTTAACAGAGAAGATGAAGAAAGGTACTCATATTGTGTGGGGAACTGGTGGTAGTATGGTTCCAGAAGATGTGATGAATGGATATTATAAAACAGGTGAGGCATTAACAATATTAGAAAAATGAGGCTAATTGTGGCCTCATTTTTTATTTATATGACATATGTATTATTATAAATTCTTTGTTATTTTCGCATTAGTTCATTATAGTATAGATATAAAGAACTAATATCAAATAAATATAACAAAAAGCTTTATTTTACATAATAAGAGGATGTGTATACGATGTCATTACAGACTAAATATATAGCGGGTATTTCGCTTGGGGTTATGGGAGTAGGCTTTGCCGCTTCTATCCCGTTTCAAGGAACGGTAGCTGGAGAGATTATACAAGGGGGATTTGAAGCTGGGTTAGTTGGCGGACTTGCGGATTGGTTCGCAGTTACAGCATTATTCCGTCATCCGATGGGGATTCCAATTCCGCATACAGCGTTATTACCTAAAAATCGTAAACGAGTAACGAAAGGGCTCATTCATACGTTAGAAAATGAGTGGCTAACGAAAGAAAGTATTACGAATAAAGTAAAAGAAATGCAGCTAGCACAAATGGTACTGCAAATTGCTGAGAGAGAAATACAGTCTGACGCTGTGAAAAAGGGGATTGTAACGATTGCGGAGAAGGCGATTGTAACAATTGATACAGAAAAATTAGCTGTTATTATTGAAAAAGAATTAAAAACATATTTGCACACCATTAATACAAGTAACATATTACAAGTACTTGTTGATCAATTAGTTGTGCAAGAATATGATGAAAAGACACTTGATTACATATTAGTAAAAGTGAAAGATTGGACAGCGCAAGATGAAGCGCGTTATCAGCTCGGAAGCTTAGGCATGAAGGCGATGGAAAACATAAAAGTAGATGGATTTTTACAGTTTACTTTGAAATCGTTTATGAATATTGTAGATGAAGATAAAATTGGCGGCATTTTGCAGAAGTTTATTATTAGTAATATTAACAGCTTACAAGATGCGGATAATAGCACAAGACAACTTATATTATCGAAAATTCGCCAAGAAATTATAAATGTAAAAGAAAATGAAGCGTTACTACAAGAATTAGAAAATTGGAAAGAAAAATGGATTGCCAATTGGGATGCTACTGACAAAATTAAAGAGATGCTGGAGCAAGTACAACAAAGAGCAGTTACTTTTGTAAATAATGAAGAATTTGCTGATAAATATGTTATTCCATTTTTACAAACACAAATGAATAAAATAAAAGAAGATGAACAAACTGTTCAAAAAATAGAAGAGTGGTTACAAAAACAAGTTGTCACACTTGTGGAAAAGAATCATTCGAAAATCGGAAAGCTTGTACAAGAAAATCTTGATAAGTTAGATGACAAAACGTTAATTGAAATGATTGAAAACAACGTCGGTAAAGATTTGCAGTGGATTCGAGTAAACGGGGCTGTTTGCGGGTTTATGATTGGATTAGTGTTAGAAGGAATTAAAGCGATTATATAAGAAAAACCTTCCGCAATTGCGGAAGGTTTTTCTTATTTTTCAATAACGCTCATATTTAAATTATAAGCTTTCTCAATATTTAACTTGTACGTGCCATTTCCGGTTTTAATTGAATTTTTATACCAATGTTCTTGGTTGTTTAATTCTGGATGCTCTTCTGAAGAAGTATTTTCTTTTTTCGTTAAATCTTCTACTTGTTCCCAAGGTGTGCTTCCCTGTGTTTCTTTTTGATTCGTTACTGCTGTTAAAGATACATCACTCTCTTTTGCAAGATGGACAGACACTCTTGAGCTTTCTTGTACAAACCAATTGTTTTGTAATTGGCCTGGATAAAGAGATAGTTCGTTATTTGAAGCACGGATTTCCACATTTTTATTTTGCGGAAGAACAAGCGTTGGTTTCACCTGTGGTGCTGAATTAAATAACGTATGCTGGACAGGTAATGATTTTAAAGTGATATACATCGTTTCTCCAGCCGTTTGAACTGAAAGGAAATCATCTTGTTTTAATTTGAGTTTTTCATTTGCTTTCGTCGTCATTTCATAAGTTCCCAAAAGATGGATTTGATTTGTATGATTTCCCTCTATCGATAGAGGCTGATGTCCTGCATCCACTACAATTTTTTTGATAGATTCAGGTATATCAAGTTGTCCACTTGGAATATTACTCGTTTGGCGAGTCGTATTAATAGAATGACGAACTTCATCTAGTAATCCAGTTGATAATAAACAGTAAAAAGCAATTCCAACGCTTCCTAAAACGCCGATAAAGAAAATACTAAAAATATCATATTTAATAAAGGGTTGTTCCTTCTTAGAAAATAGAAGATATAGTAAAATTTCCACGCCAAGTATAATAAGTAAAACAGGCCACCATGCTGTTAAGGAATCTAATACCTCAGTACCTTTTATAACTGAAAATAGTAAGAAGCAACCTAATGAAATAATAGAAAGCCCCATTGAAAATGTTCCAACGCGCCATGTTCTCATTCTTTTGTACCACCTTTGTTTTCTTTATTTCCAAGTAACAATTTAAAGCCGCCACCAATTAAGAGGAGTGCAACGATAGATGTTTGGAAATAGCGATAATATAGCTCGCTAAGATGAATGTTAAATATAGTTGCAAAGTAATCATTCAAAATAGGAAGGAGTGTTTGATCTAATAAATAATAACCACCGAGTGTAATTAACCCGATACCGATCCATCTTTGATGATTGATAAAATAATCAATGATAGGTTCGTCATGTACACGTTCTTTTCCATACTTTGCAGTTTGTTGTAAAGCGTCAAAAAAGCTATAGAACCAAATAATTGGAACTAAAAATAAAAACGCAGAAAGTCTTAACAAGTCAAGTAAATAGATTGAAAGTAAAAAGGCTGCCATAAGCTGAAGGCCGCGGCGTTGTAAGCCTAAATACATATGTCCCGCTCCAGGGAACATCGCTAAAATAGAAGCGAATGTTTTACTTTTCTTTCCTTGTTCACGGTGCTCCTCAAAATCTTCAAAGATAGTATGGTCAACTAATTGCTCGCCACGTTCTTTTTTCTGTAGTTGTTGAACAACATCGAAGAAGTTATAAATCCATAAAACAGGTAGCGTAATAAGGAAAATAAGGAACCCTTCTTGATGAGTTAGTAAGGTAACAAATACAATCATGCTACCTAGGCCCGTACATGCAACTAAAAATGTAAGACCACGTTGCATAAGTCCTAATTGGAAATGTCCAAGTCCAGGGATGATGGATAGGAGAATAATATAAAATCTTTCGCTTTCTTTAGTAGTTTCTAGATTTTTTTCTGCACCTTGTTTTTGTGATTGATTTATAAGGGTAATGACTAAGTCAATTAAATTGATTGTCCATAAAGCTACAAATAAAAATAGGAGAAGAAAAATAATTCTATGATCTCCGTAGAGAACTGTAATACCTGCTGTAGCAATAAATAGTAATAAAGCCCCTCCGCTATATAAAATAAACCGTCCAAATTTCTTTAAATATAAATGTCCAAGCCCAGGAATTAGCCCTAATACAAGTGCTAAAAAGGGATTTTTATTCATGCTTTGAACCTCCGTCCTTTTTTGATGTGTCTACCGATTTGTTTACAATTTGTTGTGAGATGGAAGTCTCATTTTCTTTGGAAGATTTCTCGAAATTTGATGTCGCTGTGAAAATATATTGGAATAGACCACTTACCATAAAAATAATTGTAGCCGCGGTTGCAATTATGTAGTGAATAATCGTGCGTTTTAGCGAGTTTGTTTTTATATTTTCATTAGGTTGTAGCGTTTCAAAATCAATTTGTGTCATAACTTCGTTCGTAAATGAATCATCATTTATCATTGGAAGGTTTTCATGTTGAACATCAATACTTTCTATATAAAGTGCTAAACAATGATCACATTCATAAAGGTGTTCTTCCATAGATTCACGTTCATTGCTTGCTATAGTATCTAAAGTATAATTGTGCCAATCTTCTTTTGAATAATGCGTCATAGAAACTCTTCCTCCTTCCAATGTTTTTTAATCCATTTTCTTGCCCGATACAGTTTCATTTCGACTGTTTTCACTTCGATGTTTTCCTGTAAAGCAATTTCTTGATAACTTTTTTCCTCTAAGTAATGTGCGAGAACGACGTCACGGTAATTTTCGGGAAGTTCTCTCAGTTTTTGAGCAATGAATAATTTTTGCTCTTTCGTCAATAATAAAGCCTCAATATTATGAGAGGATTTTATATTTTCTTCAGTTTCTTTACATAAGGAGAGTTCTTCGTTTTCTCTGGCTTTTTTTCTCTTATAATCAATCGCGTGATTGGTGGCAATACGCGCCATCCACGTTTTTAATCCGCGAAATTGATAATTTGGGAGAGAGCTATGGATTTTTACGAATACTTCTTGTGTAACATCTTTCGCATCTTCTTCATGTCTTAAAATAGAAAAGATAACTTGGAAAATATAATGACGATATGTTTGCACTAGGATACGAAAAGCATGTTCGCTTCCTTGCTGTGCTTTTTCAATTAATTGTTTTTCTTCAATGGGTCTCTCCCTCCTTTTTGACGCATTCTATTATATAGACGTAAGAAATGCCCGGTCACCCTACACATGTTGTAAAAAAAGAATAATATATTTTTAGAAAGGAGGCTATATGAAAAAAGGTGTGAAAAAATGGTAAAGAGAAGTATATAATGAGCAAGTAGGAAATGTCACGGGAAGAAAGGATGTGAATGTTAGTAGGGGAAGGTCCATACTAACAAACATGAAAATTAAAATATTAATAGCAGATGATAATTCTTTTATTAGAGAAGGCATGAAAATTATTTTAAATACATATGAAGAGTTTGAAGTGGTAGATACAGTAAATGATGGGAAAGAAGCAGTGGACTATTGCAAAAAGAATGACGTTGATATCGCTCTTTTAGATGTTCGTATGCCAAATATGAACGGGGTAGAGGCGACGAAGTTCATTTGTGAAGAGACGAAAACGAAACCGCTAATTTTAACGACGTTTGATGATGATGAATATATTTTGGACGCAGTAAAAAACGGGGCGAAAGGTTATTTATTAAAAAATAATGATCCAGAGCGTATTCGTGATGCAATAAAAGGAGTATATAACGGTCAAACTGTTATGCAAGATGTAGTGCTTGATAAAATTAAGTGCAATTTAATGGAAAGCAAAGAGGAAGAATATAAAATAGATAAGAGTCTTTTTACAGAACGAGAGCTTAGTATTATCGCATTAATTGCGAAAGGTTTCTCGAATAAAGAAATTTCAAAGCAACTTTTCATATCAGAAGGAACGATTGCAAATTATATTACATCGGTTTTAGGGAAAACTGGACTAGAACATCGCACACAAATTGCGATTTATTACTTAACAGGGAAAGTAGATTAGTGATATGGAATTTTGGTTAATTGTAAGTAAATTAATTGTTTTTATATATATTGTGTTTAGTTACATTTATTTAAACGTTGTGAACTTACCATGGATTATACTGACTTTGCTTTTATATCTTTCTGTAAACGTGCTAATTTCTATATTTAAAAAAGATACGTACAAAAACATATTAACTTCTGTGTCAATTGGCGTAGTTATGTTATTTGCATGGAAGGTTCATCCGTTTTTTATTTTGTTTTTACCATTGAACTTATATGAAATTATATTTCGTTATATAGAGAAGAAATGGCAGCTCTTTATCATTATGATGATTCCTATTATTTTTACAGATGAAAGTATCCGAATGACATATGGATTAATTGTTTCATTTTCTTTCATTGTATTAACTATGGCAGAACGGTATATATCGCGTGTGTTAAAGCTTGAATCACAAAATGATAAGATGCGAAAAGATATGCAGCGGCTGACGAAAAGCTTACATGAAAATAAAGAGTACATAAAGCAATCAGAGTACACATTTAAGTTAGAAGAGAGAAACCGGCTCTCTCAAGAAATTCATGATAAAATTGGCCACTCGATGACAGGGGCGTTAATTCAAATGGAAGCAGCAAAGAGATTAATGGGGATAGATAAAGAAAAATCCGCCGAGCTATTACAAAATGCAATTCATATTTCAAAAGATGGAATTGAAAGTATTCGAGTTACATTAAAAAATATGAAGCCACCAACTGAGCAGATTGGCATTCATCGTATGAAATTATTCATAGAGGAATTTGCCGGTAAGCATGATATAAATATTCCTTTCGTATATAAAGGGAATTTAGATATGATTTCACCGATTCAGTGGAAGATTATCGGTGAAAATGTTATGGAGGCACTAACGAACGCGATGAAATATGCTAATGCAACAGTCATTTCAATCGATATTCATGTACTTAATAAGGTGGTGAAAGTACAAGTGAAGGATAACGGAAAAGGTGAAACTCTCGTTAAGAAAGGTCTCGGGATTATGGGGATGGAGGAGCGAACAGCGTCAGTAAACGGGAAAATTATTGTAGATGGAACAAGTGGTTTTTCAGTAACAATGCTGTTGCCGATATAAGAGAATGGGACGAAGATGAATCATCTCATATGAAAAAAGTGAATAATCTCATGTGAAAAGAATGAACTTCTGCACTGAGCGGGTTCATTTTTTTTGTTTATAATAATAGCAGAGAAACCGAAATAGGGGTGAAATGATGAATACATTAGAAATTAAAAATTTAACGAAAAAATTTGGTGATTTCATCGCGGTAGATAATATGTCGTTATCTATTAAAGAAGGAGAGATATTTGGCTTTTTAGGATCAAATGGTGCTGGTAAAAGTACAACGATAAATATGATTGCTGGGTTGTTAAGAAGTAATGAAGGTGAAATTAGCATATTAGGAAAAAATATAAAGAAACATAATCGATTTGCGAAGATGAATATCGGTATCGTTCCGCAAGATATTGCGATTTATGAAGAGTTAACTGCCTATGAAAATGTGAAATTCTTTGCTGGATTGTACGGGTTAAGAGGTGCTGAGCTAAAAGCAAGAGTAGAGGAAGCACTTCAGTTTGTAGGGCTTAGTGATAAACATAAAAGTTACCCGAAAAACTTTTCTGGCGGGATGAAACGAAGACTGAATATCGCTTGTGCGATCGCTCATAGACCGAAGTTAATTATTATGGATGAGCCGACAGTGGGAATTGATCCACAGTCAAGAAACTATATTCTCCAGTCTGTTCGAAAATTAAATGAAATGGGGAGTACCATTATTTACACGAGCCACTACATGGAAGAAGTAGAAGAGATTTGTACGAAAATAGCAATTGTAGATCACGGTAAAGTAATTGCAGAAGGTACGAAAGAACAGTTAAAAGCGATTATTACTGATACGAAAGATATTTGGGTTGAAGTGAAGTCAGTGGAAAATTTAGATGTAGAACAGTTAAAAGAGATAAACGGTGTGAAAGTTGTTCAAATTGAAGAGAACGTAATCAAAGTAAACTCGGATGCAGGAGTAAACAATTTAAATAAAATTATTCAACACTTCATTAATCATGACATTGAAATCCGCTCGTTAGAGGAACAGGCTCCAAATTTAGAAACAGTATTCCTTACGTTGACTGGAAGAAACTTACGAGATAAATAAAATGTAAATGAAGAAAAGGTAAAGGGAGGTTCATCAATTGAACATCTTCAATATTGCAGTTATGCATATTAAAAGAGATTTCAGAGACGTAAGAACTTTAGTTTTTATGTTAGCATTTCCGATTGTGCTTATGCTTGTATTAGGAACAGCGTTAACGAATGCATTTAATAGTGATAGTCAATCGATTAAGGATATACAAGTACTATATAAAGATGAAGCGAGTAGCACACTTTCTCAAGCGTTTGCAGCATTTACGAAAGAAGTCGATAAATCGGGTATTCATTTTAAAAAAGCTTCCGGCAGTATAGATGGGAAAGAAGAAGTGAAGCAAAATAAATATGCTGCTTATGTAGAGTTAAATAAAGATGGTGCAAAATTTTACGGAAGTGACAAAAGTAGTATTGAGGGAAGTATTGTGGAAGGCATGCTTACAACATTTGTTGATAAATACAATGTAGCGGCCGAAGTTGCAAAAGTTGATCCTAGTAAGGTGAGCGCAGTTATTTCAAATGGAAATCATAATGATTATATAAAAGAAACATCTTTACAAGCTGCGAAAAAACCAGGTTCTATGGATTACTATGCGGTTGTAATGACAACGATGATTGCACTATATGCTGCAATGGGAGCAAGTTCTTTAATTCGAGGAGAACGAATACGTAAAACAGGAGATCGTCTCATTGCTGCACCTATAAGTAAGGCTGAAATATTCATTGGAAAAGTACTTGGTAGCCTAGTAGCAAATGCCCTGTGCATATTACTCGTTATGTTATTTAGTAAATTTGTTTTTCAAGCGAATTGGGGCGAACATCTTGGAATCATATTTATTATTTTATTAACACAAGTCTTCCTAGCAATTAGCTTCGGTTTAGGAATCGGATATATTACAAAAACACCGGAAGCATCAAGGGCAATTATTATGGTAGTAGTGCAATTAGCTTCTATTTTTGGTGGTGCATATTTCGTAATAGAAGAAAATTTCGTTACGAATTTATCACCATTAACGTGGGTAAACACAGCTGTTATGAAAATTATTTATGCAAATGATGTAGGAGCAGCAATGCCGGTAATATGTTTAAATCTTGGCATTTCGGCACTATTTTTATTAATAGCAATTATTGCATTACGTAGACGGGAGGGGCTATAGTATGAAAGATATTTTATGGCTCATACAAAAAACGTTATCTGTACTTTTGAAAAATAAAAAAGGGTTATTCATTATTATTAGTTTGCCGATAATCGGAACGCTAATCTCCTTCTCATTGTATGGGAATGTGGGGCAAGGGACGTTAAATATCGGGGTTATAAATAAAGAAAATCAATCTATAGCAAATGATACGGTGAAATTTTTAGAAGGATTAAATCATGTAAAGGTAAGTAAAATTAAAGAATCTGAAGTAGAAGATAAACTCGCTTCCAAAAAACTTGATGGAGTTATTACATTAGATTCTGGTTTTTCCAAAAGTGTTCGAGAAGGGAAACCAGATCATATTGAAATTTCATCGATTAAAGGTGATCAAGTAACAGGATTTATAAAATCATATTTATATAACTATATTGATAATGTAGCAGCCATTAGTAAAGTAGCAGGAACAGATCAAAGTACATTTGATACTATGTACGCTGGGTATCAAAAAAGTGCATTTAAAATGAAAACTGAAACGCTAGAAGATACTTCGAAAAATAAAGATATGACAAACCAAACGATGGGTTACCTTATTATGTTTATGTTGTTTTCAGCAGCGAACTTATCTGGTCAGATTTTAAAAGAAAAAGAGAATAGAACGTATTTTAGACTCATATCAACACCGATAGATGGGAAGAAGTTCATATTATCTAATGTCGGGGTAAATATGATGCTATTAACAGTACAAATTCTAATTACAATCTTATTCCTAACGAATGTTTTTCATATAAATATCAATATGCCTTTCATCGTGATGATTGGTGTACTCATGCTATTTGCTTTAATAGCGATTGGAATATCGTTAGTCCTTATCGCTTTTTCGAAAAACTCAGCATCAGCAAATGCACTGCAAAATATGATTATTGTACCGACATGTTTATTGGCTGGATGTTATTTTCCGTATGACATTATGCCGAAAGCGGTACAAAAAGTAGCTGATTTTCTTCCGCAGAGATGGCTATTAGACACAGTATCAAAACTACAACAAGGAATTCCATTCTCTGAGTTGTATTTAAACATTTTAATTTTATTCGCCTTTGCAATTGCATTCTTCTTAATTGCTATTTATAAGTTTGGAAGAAATAATGATGCGAGAAACTTTGTTTAAATATAAAAAGGTGTGGCTTCATGCCGCACCTTTTTTGTTCGTAAGTTAGAGTATCTTTTGTAATATAGGAATGCTTTTATAGAGCACTTCGTTATGTGAAGCATGCACAACATATTTATTTCCCTCTAGAAGAAAAACGCTATGTAGAACAGCGTTACCATCACCATGTTTTGTAAGTATATCACCTACGACTTTGCCGTCTGTCCATTTCAGTTTGGAATGTGAAGGGACGACTTGTAAATATTGAATGGTTTCCTCTCCATCTCCGGCAATGAGTGTAGTTTCAATATTTCTTTTTTGTATCATAAATCTATTTTCATTTAATGTATCGAGGAAAGGGTTTTTCGTTTTCATCTTATTATAAGGAAGAAATGCAATCGAAGAGCCAGATCTTATAAATAAATAATTTCCGTAATCTTTACACGGAATAACATCTTGTAATCCTGGAAAGTAAAGATGTATCGCCTCAACTGTGTTCATGTTATATAAGGTGCTTAAATAGTGAATGTATTGTTCCATATAAAAATGAACGATATTTATTTTAGAAGAGGCATGGACAGGAAGACTACCTCCAGTCCAATAACTATAATTTGCCGGAGATCCAGCGTTTGGTGTACAGAGTATAATAAGCTGGTTCACATCATTTTTATATTCGTCACTTTGAACGTAAGTACGTCCAAGAAGCCCGCCCATACTATGACAAATTAGATTTAATTTATCGCAACCTGTAATTTTTTTCGCATAGGCAATCGTTTGTAATAAATATTTTTGTGTAGAAAAAACGATGCGCTGCCGCCAGTCATAAAAACAAATGAACAAGTCTTTATTTCGTTTGTACCCCATACTTTCTAACATCATGATGAACGGCTCATAAACAAACTCAGAAAGTCCAAAGCCCCAATTACCGGTACCTGGAATAATAATATTACTCATAGAACCGAAAACCCCTGGGATAAAAACAATAGGGGTTTTTCCTTTTCTCATATTCTCCTCTCCTTTACCTGTTTAACATCGATTAAAAATTAAGAAATACATTTCGTATGAAAACATATTTAAATGAAACACTACGGAGTAGAAAGTAATTTGAGCGGAAGGAAATCAAAATGATTAAAAAAATATTGCGAGTTACTTCTATTATTATTGCGATTGTTATTTTTATATTAATTTGTATGCATATTGACGTTACGATTGGAAGGAAAATGGAAGTCGGGAAAAACATGCCGACAGAGTATGCACCACATCATAGTGACTTTCAATTATTTGTAGAAGGGAAGTCATTTTATAAACAGTTATTTACGGATATAAAAGAAGCGAAACAATCTATTTACACGTACTTTTTTATTTTGTCTGATGATAAAAGTAGCCATACTTTTTTAAACTTATTAAAAGAGAAGGCAAAAGAAGGTGTAAACGTTTATTTATCCGTTGATTGCATTAATGATTTATCATTTGAAAGAAAGATGGTAAATGAATTGCGGGAAAGTGGTGTACATTTTACATATAGTAGAAAACCTGAATTACCATTCGGATTTTATTCGCTTCACCATCGTAATCATCGCCGTATTACGACGATTGATGGGGAGATTGGCTATACGGGTGGCTTTAATATGGGAGATGAGTACTTAGGAAAAGATAAGCGATTTGGATATTGGCGTGACTATCATGTGCGTCTTAAAGGAGAAGGAGCAAAAGATTTAGAAGAGCAATTCGCTTTAGATTGGAAACGAGATACGAAAGAACATATAAAAAGAAGTACGAATAAAGCGAGTAAAGGGAATACATTACATACGATGGTTAGCTACAATGGACATTACGTCGTTGAAAAATATATAGAGTTAATAACTCAGGCGAGGCATTCAATTGTCATTACAACGCCTTACTTTATAGCGAAAAATAAAGAACTGATGAATGCTTTAATTGAAGCGCAAAAACGTGGTGTTACAGTAAAAATACTATGGTCATATAAACCAGATATTCCTCTTATTAAAGAGGCAGCGTATCCTTATATTCGTCAAGCTGTTAATAACGGGATTACGGTATATGGTTATAAAAAAGGTATGTTCCATGGAAAGTTAATGCTGATTGATAATGAACTAACTGTTATCGGCACAACGAACATAACGGCACGAAGTTTCTATATAAATGATGAGATGAATTTGTATATTCATGGTGGAACTATCGTTTCAGAAGTGAATAAAGCGTTAACAGAAGATTTTCGTGATTCGAAAGAGATGACGAAAGAGTTTTTTGAGAAGTTATCGTTTTGGGAGCGTTGCAAGGAAAAGTTGGGGGGGATGGTTGATTTCTATTTATAAAGGTTAATGAAAAAGGTGTCTTTTATAGACACCTTTTTTAATGAGAAATAATTAGTTTTCATGCACAAGCAATGAAGCATCATCATTAATCAATGTCCCCACATGCTCACCTAAGCAAATTCTTTTCATTACACCAGGCTCATCAAAGTTAAAGACGTGTGCGGGTAAATTATAATCACGGGCAAGTAATAAAGCGGCTTGATCCATGACTTGAATGTTTTGCCTAACAATATCGTTATAGTTTAGTTTTTTGTACATTTTCGCTGATTTATTATGTTTTGGATCACTAGTAAAGACGCCATCTACTCCTTGTTTTGCGACTAATATTGCGTCACTATTCATTTCAATGGCTCTTTGAACACTTGGATAA
Organism: Bacillus sp. 3G2; assembly: GCF_044324725.1. Classification (NCBI taxonomy): domain Bacteria; kingdom Bacillati; phylum Bacillota; class Bacilli; order Caryophanales; family Bacillaceae; genus Bacillus; species Bacillus sp. 3G2. The sequence continues at coordinate 1,715,727 of NZ_CP172246.1, forward strand.
TCTGTCGTAACGAACGGTTGCCCGTTACCACCGCCAAAAATGACAACATAACCGTTATCTAAATGATGTACTGCTCTGAGACGAATATAAGGTTCTGCTACCGCATTAAACGGGATGGAAGTCATAACGCGTACTTCTCTATCTGTTTTACTTGTTAAAACGCCGCGAAGCATTAAGCTGTTAATGATTGTGCCTAATGTACCGATATTATCAGCTTCTACACGATCAATTCCCCATTCTTCAGCTAGATGACCTCTGAAAATGTTACCGCCGCCGATGACAATGGATACTTCGATATCTAAGTCAATAATGGATATAATTTCGTTTGCGATATGTTCTAATCGTTTGGAGTTAAAGCTATTTCCGGATTGATCAGCAAGTGCGCCGCCGCTTAATTTAATTAAGACTCTTTTGTATGGCTTCATAACAATTCCCCCTATATAGATCACAATAAAAAAGGAACAAAGGCAAATGCCTTTGTTCCTTTTTAAGAAAATGAAAAAGAAAAGAAGAAGATAGGACGAAGTTTTGTACATAATTTTTCATACCATCCACTCCTTTTCATTTTGATTTGTTGTAAGTATATATCTTTTTGATTATACGAAACAATCTGATTACTTATCAAGTATATTTTATTTCTTTTTCAGGAAAAGGTGTCAATGAAAAAGAAAAGAAAAATTTTCGAATTTTTTGTGACGAACTTGTAGGTTTTTGTATGGTTTTGTAGGTTCGCCTATATGATGTTTGTGTAAGCTTTTATAAATACGAAATGAAAGCGTTCGCATAAAGGGGATGAACATAAATGAAAAAATTCGGATTGGCAACACAAATTTTTGTTGCACTTGTTCTAGGGATTGTAGTAGGGGCAATCTTCTATGGTAATAAAACGGCGATTTCTTATATCACACCAATTGGGGATATATTTATTCACTTAATTAAAATGATTGTAGTACCAATTGTTATTTCAGCATTAATTGTTGCGGTAGCTGGTGTAGGAGATATGAAGAAGCTTGGGAAACTGGGCGGGAAGACGATTCTTTATTTCGAAATCATTACGACGATTGCTATCTTAATGGGATTACTTGCGGCAAATATATTCCAACCAGGTACTGGCGTTGATATGAGTAATTTACAGCAAAGTGATATTTCTTCTTATAAACAAACGGCAGATGCTACAGAGAAGAAAGGATTCGCTGAGACGATTGTTCATATTGTACCGAAAAATATATTTGAGTCTATTACACAAGGTGACTTATTACCGATTATTTTCTTCTCCGTATTATTCGGTTTAGGAGTTGCGGCAATTGGAGAAAAAGGAAAGCCTGTCTTTAACTTCTTTGAAGGTGTACTTGAGGCGATGTTTTGGGTTACAAATCAAGTTATGAAATTTGCACCATTTGGTGTATTCGCATTAATTGCGGTTACGGTTGCAAAATTTGGTGTAGCAACACTACTTCCTTTAGGAAAACTAGTGCTAGCTGTATACGTAACTGTTATACTATTCGTTGTGATTGTATTAGGTATTAATGCACGAATGGTTGGCGTAAACATTTTTACATTAATGAAAATTTTAAAAGAAGAACTTATTCTTTCATTTACGACAGCAAGTTCAGAAGCTGTTTTACCTAATATAATGAGAAAAATGGAAGAGTTCGGTTGTCCAAAGGCAGTTGCCTCTTTCGTAATTCCGACAGGTTATACATTTAACTTGACTGGATCGGCTATTTATCAAGCGTTAGCGGCATTGTTTGTTGCACAAATGTACGGTGTGCACATGTCACTGACAGAGCAAATAACGTTATTATTCGTTCTCATGTTAACATCCAAGGGTATGGCGGGAGTTCCAGGTGCATCATTCGTTGTTGTATTAGCAACGTTAGGTTCAATGGGGTTACCACTAGAAGGTATCGCGTTAATTGCGGGAATTGACCGCATTTTAGATATGATTCGCTCATCTGTCAATGTATTAGGAAATGCATTAGCGGCCATTGTTATGTCGAAGTGGGAAGGCGAATTCGATGATGAGAAAGCAAAACAATATGTAGAAACAGTCAAAGAAACAAAAGCAGCATAAGAAATCGTTAAGGAGTGAATAATCATGGCAACATTAACTGAAGTTAAAAATGGTGTTCGAATTGAAAAAGATTTTTTAGGTGAAAAAGAAGTACCTAACTATGCATACTACGGCGTACAAACAATGCGTGCAGTTGAAAACTTCCCAATTACAGGATATAAAATCCATGAAGGTTTAATTAAAGCATTCGCAATTGTAAAGAAAGCTGCAGCGCTTGCTAATACAGATGTAGGAAGATTGGAATTGAACAAGGGCGGCGCGATCGCAGAAGCCGCTCAAGAAATTCTTGATGGAAAATGGCATGATCATTTCATCGTAGATCCAATCCAAGGCGGAGCAGGTACTTCAATGAACATGAATGCAAATGAAGTCATGGCCAATCGTGCTCTTGAATTATTAGGAATGGAAAAGGGAGACTATCATTATATTAGTCCAAATAGTCATGTAAACATGGCGCAATCAACAAACGATGCATTCCCAACGGCGATTCATATTGCAACATTAAACGCATTAGAAGGTTTATTACAAACGATGGGTTATATGCACGATGTATTTGAATTAAAAGCAGAACAGTTCGATCATGTTATTAAAATGGGTCGTACACATTTACAAGACGCTGTGCCAATTCGCCTTGGACAAGAATTTAAAGCGTATTCTCGCGTACTTGAACGTGATATGAAACGTATCAAGCAATCACGTCAACATCTGTATGAAGTAAATATGGGAGCAACTGCAGTTGGTACAGGCTTAAATGCAGATCCAGAATATATTGAAGCAGTTGTAAAACATTTAGCTGCAATTAGTGAATTACCACTTGTTGGTGCAGAAGACTTAGTAGATGCAACGCAAAATACGGATGCATACACAGAAGTATCAGCAGCACTTAAAGTTTGTATGATGAATATGTCTAAAATTGCAAATGACCTTCGCTTAATGGCATCAGGTCCACGCGTTGGTTTAGCGGAAATTATGCTACCAGCTCGTCAACCAGGTTCATCAATTATGCCAGGGAAAGTAAATCCTGTTATGCCAGAAGTAATTAACCAAATTGCGTTCCAAGTAATTGGTAACGACCATACAATTTGCCTTGCTTCAGAAGCAGGACAACTAGAATTAAACGTTATGGAACCAGTACTTGTATTCAACTTACTTCAATCTATTAGCATTATGAATAACGGTTTCCGTGCCTTTACAGATAATTGCTTAAAAGGAATTGAAGCGAATGAAGATCGCTTAAAAGAGTATGTTGAGAAGAGTGTAGGAATTATTACAGCCGTGAACCCTCATATCGGTTATGAAGCAGCAGCTCGCGTTGCGAAAGAAGCAATCGCGACAGGGCAATCCGTTCGAGAACTTTGTGTGAAAAATGGTGTATTGTCACAAGAAGACTTAGAGTTAATTCTAGATCCATTCGAAATGACACACCCAGGGATTGCAGGAGCAACTCTTTTAAAGAAAAATTAAAAGAAGAGGGGGGACAAGCCCCTCTTTTTTGTTTACAATATAGAAATGCTATATATGAATAGAGGTAGGGATGTTATGAGTAAGTTTACAGTAGCTTCTAATGGTTCATTAGAAACGACATTAAGAGGAGTAGAAGTATTATCAACACCACTTTTAAATAAAGGGGTCGCTTTCACGCAAGAAGAGAGAGAAGAATTAGGTTTAAAAGGGTTATTACCGCCAGCAGTTTTAACATTAGAAGAACAGGCACGCCGAGCATACGAGCAATTTTGTTCTCAGCCGGATGATTTATTAAAGAATGTATACTTAACAGCGTTGCATGATCGAAATGAAGTATTATTTTATCGTATATTAACAAATCATTTACGTGAAATGTTACCGATTGTATATACACCAACTGTTGGTGTAGCAATTCAAAGATATAGTCATGAATATCGTAAACCACGTGGTGTGTATTTATCAATTAACGATCCGTCAGGTATTGAAGAAGCATTCGCTAATATCGGTGCAACAGCTGAAAACATTGATTTAGTCGTTGTAACAGATGGAGAAGGCATACTTGGAATTGGTGACTGGGGCGTTGGTGGTATTAACATCGCAATCGGAAAATTAGCTGTTTATACGGCCGCGGTTGGAATCGATCCTAGTCGTGTATTACCAGTAATTCTAGACGTAGGTACAAATCGTGAAGAACTATTAAATAATCCATTTTATATTGGAAATCGTCACCCTCGTATAACTGGTGAAGCTTACGATGAGTTTATTGATACGTTTGTACAAGCGGTAAATAAGCAATTCCCGAAAGCACTATTACATTGGGAAGACTTTAGTTCTCGAAATGCACGAAAAATTTTAGATAAATATCGTCATGATATTTGTACATTTAATGATGATATTCAAGGTACAGGTGCAGTTTCCCTTGCTGCTGTATTATCGGCAGTGAAAGCTTCAGGTGTACCGTTAAGTGAACACCGCGTTGTTGTGTTTGGTGCTGGGACAGCTGGAATCGGTATCGCAGATCAAGTTAGAGATGCAATGGTCCGCGTAGGCGTATCAGAAGAAGAATCATATAAGCGTTTCTGGTGTATTGATCGTAACGGGTTAGTTACAGATAATATGGAAGATCTTCTTGATTTCCAAACGCCGTATGCACGAAAAGAAGCGGAAGTAAGTGAGTGGAAACAAAATGATGTGATCGGACTTGCTGAAGTTGTGAAGCATGTAAAACCAACAATTTTAATCGGTACATCAACGGTTGCAGGCGCATTTAAAGAAGAGATTATTAAAGAAATGGCTTCTCACGTAGAAAGACCAATTATTTTACCAATGTCGAATCCAACGCCACTTGCTGAAGCAAAACCAGCTGATTTAATCGAGTGGACAGAAGGAAGAGCATTAGTTGCGACAGGAAGTCCGTTTGAACCAGTTACATACAACGGTGTAACGTATGTGATTGGACAATCAAATAATGCACTTATTTTCCCAGGGCTTGGTCTTGGAACAATTGTTGTACGTGCAAGCGTCATGACGGATGGAATGTTTGCAGCAGCTGCTGAAGCAGTTGCAAGCATGGTAGATACAAGTCAGCCAGGAGCACCTATTTTACCAGAAGTTGAAGAGTTACGTAATATCTCGGAAATGGTTGCAATTGAAGTAGCGAAAGTTGCTGTTGCAGAAGGTGTTGCTAGAGAGAACTTAAGTGATAATGATATCAAGATTGCAGTGAAAGAAGCAATCTGGGAGCCAGAGTATCGCCAAATAAAAGCGGTAGAAAAGGTTAGAATATAGAAATAAAGCCCGTTTATAAAAATAAGCGGGCTTTCACTTTTACTACTGAAAAAAAGTATAGGAAGTGGCACCTTTGAATTGGAATCAGTTATGGAAGAAAGATATATCTCTTTTAATTATATTAATGGTTGTTGTTCCGATTGCTGGAGAGCTTAATTTTCACCCTTTTAACGATACGTTTCGCGTTAGCTTTGGGACGCCGCTTTTCTTCTTTTTATTGCTTTTTTTAAGAAGAATACCAGCAGCAGCTGCAGGTATTCTTGTCGGAATATGTGTCGTTTTATTCCGCGTATGTCTTGACTGGATCATGCAAGGGTCATTTCATATGACGGAATCATTTTATTTGCGCTATCCTGTGTTCTTTTATTATTTTATTTATGGAAGCCTTTTTTCACTTTGTAGGGTAAATAAGTTTCATCAGAAACCAATCGTTATTGGATGCCTTGGAATTACAATTGAAATTATCGCAAGTATGTCAGAACTAGCGATTTATCATATGGTCGTGCTCGGTACAACGATAACAGTTTCTGAAGTGAATAAACTTATCATTATTGCTATTTTCCGTAGTTTCTTTGCACTAGGCTTTTTAAATATGATGATTTTATATGAAACGAAATTAAAAGAATCGCAAGTTCGAAAAGAAAATGAAAAAATGTTCATGCACCTTTCAAATTTATATGTAGAATCAGTTCATTTGAAGAAAACGTTACAAAATGCAGAATTGATTACACAAGAAGCATATCAACTATATCGAAATTTACAGGAGAAAAATGATTCTAGCAGTAAAACAGCATTGAAAATAGCAGGAGAAGTACATGAAATAAAAAAGGATAATCAAAGGATTTTTGCAGGATTATCTAAACTGCTATTAGATAAAAATGTGGCGGAGTATGTAGAAGGTCATGAGCTTACAGAAATGATTGTAAGAATAAATGAGAAATATGCTGAAATGCTAGAGAAAGATATACGTTTTTCTAAACATATAGAAGGTGAACACGCTGCGTATCACGTGTATACAGTGCTATCAATCTTTAATAACTTAGTTGCGAATGCAGTTGAAGCAATTGTAGATAAAGGTCTCATTCATATTAAATTATATAAACGAGATCAACATGTAATATTTGAAGTAATTGACGATGGCCCTGGTATTGCACAAAAGTATAAAAAATTAGTATTTAAGCCCGGGTTTACGTCCAAGTATGATCAAACAGGAACACCGTCAACAGGAATTGGACTTTCTTACATACACGAAATGGTAACAGAGCTCGGCGGAGAAGTAAGGTTAGAAGATAATGAAACTGAAAAAGGATGTAAGTTTATCGTTTGTTTACCGGAGTGCAGTTTAAAGCGGGAAGGAGAATAGGTTTGTTTTATTATATCGTAGATGATGATGAAGTTTTCCGTTCAATGCTTTCACAAATTATTGAGGATGGCGATCTTGGGGAAGTAATTGGAGAATCGGAAGATGGAGCTTTTGTAGAAGTAGAACAGCTAAATTATAAAAAAGTGGATATTTTATTTATTGATTTACTCATGCCGATGAGAGATGGCATTGAAACAGTTCGCGATATAGCGCCGTCATTCAATGGAAAAATTATTATGATTTCCCAAGTTGAATCGAAACAGCTCATTGGTGAGGCATATACACTGGGTGTGGAATATTATATTACGAAACCACTAAACAAAATAGAAGTAGTATCTGTTGTACGAAAAGTGATGGAGCGTATTCGTTTGGAACGTTCTATATATGACATTCAAAAATCATTAAATAATGTGTTTCAGTGGGAAAATCCGCAAATGCGTAGTGAAACAGTGCATGAAGGAAAAAAGATATCGGATTCAGGACGCTTTTTACTAGCAGAACTCGGTATTGCGGGCGAGAACGGAAGTAAAGATTTACTTAGTATGCTGGAATATTTATACGGACAAGAAAAGGCGCAAACATTTGAATTTGGATTTCCTGCGTTAAAAGATATTTTTCACCAAATCACATTAAAAAAAGTAGATCATATAGCTTCGGATGCAGATATAGATAAAGAGAGAAAAGCATCTGAACAACGTGTAAGAAGAGCGATTTATCAATCATTGAATCATTTAGCTTCACTCGGACTAACAGACTTTTCAAATCCAAAATTTGAAAGCTATGCCCCAAAGTTTTTTGATTTCACTGTAGTGAGAAAACGGATGACAGAAATGACAAAGGATGAAATAGCGACTTCTGGCCATATACGAATTAATACGAAGAAATTTATTCAAGTGTTGTATTTTGAGGCGAAACGGTTGATGGAGATAGAGTGAAGAAGGTGCTTATAAATAAGCATCTTTTTTTGTTCAATCAACATTTTATATTTTCTCGTCGAGCATGTAAAATGTTAAGTAAGAGAAAATGGTTTTACATTAAGGAAGTGTCAAAACAATGAGTTTTACATTAAATAAATCGATTATTAAAGAAGTATGTGGAGAGACCTCCTATAAAAGAGGCGAAGCTTACTATAAATCAAAAAAAGTAATTGTGAATCATTATGATGAAACGAAGGGAATTTGTGAGGCGACGGTAAAAGGGAATGAAGATTTTCATGTTACAGTAGAAAAAGCTCAAAAAGGTGATGTAGTTGCAAGATGTAGTTGCCCTTCATTAGCGTCTTTTCAAACGTACTGTCAACATGTTGCAGCCGTACTAATACAAATAAATTATAACCAACAAACGGGCGGTATGGTCTCTGCTAGTAATGAAAATCTGAGCGGAAATGATCAATTAACAAACGGGATGTTTCAGTTGTTTGCAGATAAACCACTGAGGCCAAAAAGTAAACAACATCGGTTTGATACACGTGAAATATTAGATGTTGCGTTTATATGTTCACCAGTAGCGACGAAAAGCGGTGGGGCCCTTCTTGGAATTCAGTTAAAACTTGCGAAAACATATTTTATAAAGCATATTAGAGAATTTCTTTCTAAAGTGGAGAAAAGAGAGGCTTTTCATTGTTCCAATGAATTTACATACACACCAGATGTACATAGCTTCAGGAAAGAAACGGATGCGGTTATTCAGCAGCTGATTAAAATGTATCATAATGAAAAAATGTATGAAGATGCGTTAGAAGTACATGCGAAACAAGATGAAAGTATGATATTCATACCACCAGCTTCGTGGAAAGAAATGCTCTCTTCACTTTCTAAAGTGGAGTATGTACAGCTGAAACAAAATGAGCAACTGTTTCATGGCTTGCAAATGTCAAACGGTTTATTGCCATTACATTTTGAGTTTACGAAAGGCAATAATGGTGGGTTCACACTTCATATAGGTGGACTAAATCGTGTTCAAGTTATGGAAATGTATAACAATGCTCTTTACGATGGGAAATTATATGATTTACTTATGGAAGATTGTATGCGGCTTATTGAATTGCAAAAAATGATGAGTCGCTCAAATAGCAATCAGTTCTATATTCCTGAAAGTAAGATGGAACATTTCGTAGCGAAGGTTGTGCCTGGATTAATGAAACTTGGAACGGTGCGCATTGATGAAGTCATATCAGATCGTGTTGAAACGCCGTCTTTAAAAGCAAAATTGTATTTGGATCGAGTGAAAAATCGTTTGTTAGCAGGTCTTGAATTCCATTATGGAAACGTCGTGATCAATCCGCTAGAAGAAGATGGGCAACCATCTGTTTTTAATCGTGATGAGAAAAAGGAAAAAGAGATTTTAGACATTATGAGTGAAAGTGCCTTCGCGAAAACAGAAGGTGGTTACTTTATGCATAATGAAGAAGCGGAGTATAACTTTTTATATCATGTCGTTCCAACGTTAAAAGGCTTAGTTGATATTTACGCGACAACAGCAATCAAATTACGCATTCATAAAGGGGATACAGCACCTCTTATTAGGGTAAGAAGAAAAGAACGAATTGATTGGTTATCATTTCGTTTTGATATAAAAGGAATACCGGAAGCAGAAATTAAAGGTGTATTAGTGGCTCTTGAAGAGAAACGCAAATATTATCGATTAGCGAATGGTTCTTTATTATCACTAGAGAGCAAAGAGTTTAATGAAATTAATCAGTTTGTAAAAGAATCAGGTATTCGAAAAGAATTTTTACATGGGGAAGAAGTGAATGTTCCGCTTATTCGGAGTGTAAAGTGGATGAACGGACTTCACGAAGGTCATGTTTTAAGTTTAGATGAGTCTGTTCAAGATTTAGTTGAAAGCATTCAAAACCCGAAAAAATTAAAGTTTACAGTACCGCAAACTTTACATGCTGTAATGAGAGAGTATCAAGTATACGGATTCGAGTGGATGAAAACACTTGCCTATTATCGTTTTGGCGGTATTTTAGCAGACGATATGGGACTTGGAAAAACGCTACAAAGTATTGCTTTTATAGATTCTGTTTTGCCTGAAATTCAGGAGAAGAAGCTACCTATATTAGTCGTTTCACCGTCCTCGCTCGTCTACAATTGGTTTAGTGAATTGAAAAAATTCGCCCCGCATATTAGAGCGGTTATTGCAGATGGAAATCAAACAGAACGACGAAAAATTTTAAAGGACGTAGCGGAATTTGATGTCGTCATTACGTCATATCCATTACTGAGAAGAGATATAAGATCATATGCGAGACCATTTCATACACTATTTCTTGATGAAGCACAGGCTTTTAAAAATCCTACAACGCAAACTGCAAGAGCAGTGAAAACAATTCAAGCTGAGCATCGTTTCGGACTAACGGGAACGCCTGTCGAAAATTCATTAGAAGAGCTATGGTCTATTTTCCATGTCGTATTTCCCGAATTATTGCCAGGAAGAAAAGAATTCGGTGATTTAAGGCGAGAAGATATAGCAAAGCGCGTAAAACCTTTCGTATTAAGACGACTAAAAGAAGATGTATTACAGGAGCTTCCAGATAAAATAGAGCACTTACAGTCATCGGAGTTATTACCAGATCAAAAGAGACTATATGCTGCTTATTTAGCGAAATTAAGGGAAGAAACGTTAAAACATTTAGACAAGGATACGTTACGTAAAAATAAAATTAGAATTTTAGCTGGCTTAACGAGATTGCGACAAATTTGTAATCATCCCGCTTTATTCGTTGATGATTACAAGGGGAGCTCAGCTAAATTTGAACAACTGTTAGAGATACTTGAGGAATGTAGAAGTACTGGTAAGAGAATTTTAATCTTTTCTCAATTTACGAAGATGCTGTCCATTATTGGTCGTGAGCTAAATCGTCAAGCGATTCCATACTTTTATTTAGACGGAAATACACCTTCGCAAGAGCGTGTAGAGCTATGTGACCGCTTTAACGAAGGGGAAGGAGATCTATTTCTCATTTCTTTAAAAGCTGGTGGTACAGGTCTTAACTTAACGGGTGCTGATACGGTTATATTGTACGATTTATGGTGGAATCCAGCTGTTGAACAACAAGCAGCAGATAGAGCATATCGAATGGGACAAAAAAATACGGTACAAGTTATTAAATTAGTGGCTCACGGAACAATTGAGGAAAAAATGCATGAACTGCAAGAAAGTAAGAAAAATTTAATCGCTGAAGTGATTGAGCCGGGAGAAGAGAAATTATCATCAATCACGGAGGAAGAAATACGAGATATTTTAATGATTTAATAAAAAAGCTATGCTTTCATATGTATGAGAGCATAGCTTTTTTAGTGTAATAATTATAATTTGTTTTGAACAAAGTAAAGAGATAAAACAGAAATTACTTTTTATTCCCTTTACTTTTATATGGCTTGGCAGCTGCCTTTTTCTTTGCACTTGATTGCCAACGATTCCATCCTTTACTTCCTGTACCTTGTCCTACACCTTTTTTCGGTTTTGCTTTCGTTTTACTCATATGATCACTCCGTTATATAAAAATCTTATTTGATAATAGTCAATGATTTAGAACATACTCTTTATAAATGACTATGATTGCTTTAAGTAAAAATTAACTGCTTGAATGCTATAGTATAACATGAATTTGCACGTAAACTGAAAGGAATTACAAAGAAAATGAAAATAATACGAAATACTGCGGATTCTATATTTCGAACGATTACATTACTTGTTGTGTATATGTTAGTTTCGGTTAGTGAAACGTTTTTTGGATTGACAAGGCAAAAGAAGTGAAGATGTTATATTGAAAACAATCAATAAAGCCGTAAAATAAAGAATTGAAAAATATTTTTAAATTTTTGTTGACTTTCTTTATTTTTTGTATAGAATAATCATTAATAAAATGTTTCAGAGATGTGACAACAAAACGACTATGAAAGGACGAGTAGTAGTAGGATGTAGTCTAAGCGAGTCAGGGGTGGTGTGAGCCTGATACGAAGCCTATTATGAAGAACCTCCTGGAGTTGCTAACCGAAATCCTTTACAGGAAAGTAGACTTAGCCGGGAACTTCGCCGTTACAAGAAGAACAGTATCGAGATATTTCATCTCCGTACTGTATAAGTGAGCAACCTCTGTTGCTAATTTGGGTGGTACCGCGGAACCAAAGTCTTTCGTCCCAGTTTTTTGGGAAAGAAGGGCTTTTTTTGTTGGCTTCTTTTCACAACATCCAAACATTTTAGGAGGAAACCACCATGTATCAATCATTAATGACAGTAAGAGAGACTCAAATCGCAATTAAGGAAGTTAAAACATTTTTTGAGGATCAATTAGCAAAACGCCTTGAACTATTCCGCGTATCTGCACCATTATTCGTAACGAAAAAATCAGGATTAAACGATCATCTAAACGGTGTAGAACGTCCAATTGAATTTGATATGTTACATTCAGGAGAAGAATTAGAAATTGTTCACTCGCTAGCGAAGTGGAAAAGATTCGCATTACATGAATATGGATATGAAGCTGGTGAAGGTTTATATACAAACATGAACGCGATTCGTCGTGATGAAGAACTTGATGCAACACATTCCATTTATGTTGACCAATGGGATTGGGAAAAAATCGTTCAAAAAGAATGGCGTACTGTAGATTACTTACAAAAAACAGTACAAACAATTTATGGAATATTCAAAGATTTAGAAGACCACTTATTTGAAAAGTATCCGTTCCTTGGGAAGTATTTACCAGAAGAAATTGTTTTCATCACTTCCCAAGAACTAGAAGATAAATATCCAGAATTAATACCGAAAGATCGTGAACATGCAATTGCAAAAGAACACGGTGCAGTCTTCATTATCGGAATTGGTGATGCACTTCGTTCAGGTGAAAAGCATGATGGGCGCGCAGCTGATTATGATGATTGGAAATTAAACGGTGACATTTTATTTTGGCACCCAGTATTACAATCTTCATTCGAATTATCATCAATGGGAATTCGTGTTGATAGCAAATCACTTGATGAGCAATTAACGAAAACCGGTGAAGATTTCAAACGTGAGTACGATTTCCATAAAGGTATTTTAGAAGACGTACTACCATTAACAATTGGCGGTGGTATTGGACAATCAAGAATGTGCATGTACTTCTTACGAAAAGCACATATCGGTGAAGTTCAATCTTCTGTATGGCCTGACGATTTACGTGAAGCTTGTAAAAAAGAAAACATTCATCTGTTTTAATAGAAGAGAGAGAATAACTCAAAGGGTTATTCTCTCTTTTTTATTGTGTAAACGAATGGTTTACAGTGGATTTTATCAATAGTTTCTTTCTTTTGTTCTTTCAAATATTTTTAATTCAGTAAAACATTACTTATTTGTTACCGAGTTCTTCCGCTAAACCGATTAAAATGCCTTCCGTTCCACGAATGTAGCAGAGTCGATACGAATTCTCGTACTGAACTATTTCGCCAACGAGCTGAGAACCATGCTTAGTAGTAAGCCTAGATACCATTTCGTCAATGTCTTCAACGGTGAACATGACGCGTAAATAACCGAGGGCATTTACAGGAGCTTTCCGATGATCTGCAATAGTAGGTGGTGTGAGAAATCGCGAAAGTTCAATGCGGCTATGGCCATCTGGGGTTACCATCATAGCAATTTCCACGCACTGAGAACCGAGTCCAGTTACGCGACCAGCCCATTCACCTTCGACAGTAGCGCGTCCTTCTAGTTTTAATCCAATCTCTTCGAAGAAAGAGATTGCGTTATCAAGAGATTCTACAACGATGCTGACATTGTCCATTCTTAGTAATTTGTTGTTTGCCATAGTTTTTATCTCCTTATATGTAGAAATTTATTATTTAATTCTCCTCATAATTATACTAAAGGTCCTTCTAAACAAAAAACACCTTGTCACAGTGTAGGAAAGTGTGACAAGGTGTTTTCGGGTATAGTATATAATATTTTATTAACGAACAACACTTCGTAAACCTTCTACTATTGAAATGCGCGTGAACTTTCTTTCATGAATGCTATTATTTTTAGAATTTGATAATGTAGTTTCTATTCGATAATATAACTTCGACTTCTCCGCAAAATATTCCCATCCTATTTCTGTTAATATAGGAAGGAAATAGATTCATATAATTTGTTTTAAGTTTTACTAGTGGAAATTAACTCATCTGCACTAAAGGCTCAATTTTCGCCATAAATGATTGATGTAGCGCCTCGACACCTGTTACTAAATGAAGGCGGTCAATAACGACAGAAACTTTAATTTCTGATGTACTTACCATTTTAATATGAATATCTTCTTCTTTTAAAGTAGTGAACATATTCGCAGCAACACCGGGATTAGAGACCATACCAGATCCTACAATTGATACTTTTGCTAAATGATTTTCATATTCTACAGATTCATATTGTAATGTTTCTTGATGTTGTTCTAATACCTCTAATGTTTCTTTTAAATCATTAGAATGGATTGAGAAGGAGAGGTGAACAGTTCCTTCATTTGTAATACTTTGAATGATGATATCTACATTAATATGTGCCGCTGCTAATGTAGAAAAAACTGTTGAAAGTGCACCTTGTTCCAATCCTTTCATTGTGACGCGTGTAATATTATCTTCAAATGCAATACCTTTAACGATTGATTGTTGTTCCATGTTACATTCTCCTTTTACAATTGTTCCATTTTCTTGTTCCATACTTGAGCGAACTTCTAAAATGACATTATGATTTTTAGCAAATTCAACAGCGCGTGGGTGTAATACACCAGCACCGAGATTTGCTAGCTCTAGCATTTCGTCATAAGAAATTTCATCTAATTTATAAGCATTTTTTACAACTCGTGGGTCCGTCGAGTAAACACCGGTCACATCCGTGTAAATATCGCATTTTTTTGCTTTCAGTGCAGCAGCTAATGCAACAGCAGTTGTATCAGAGCCACCGCGTCCAAGCGTTGTAATTTCATGGTTTTCACTAACTCCTTGGAAGCCAGCTACAATAACAATCGTACCTTCAGTAAGATAAGACTGAATTCGATCTGTATGAATGTCAGTAATCCGTGCACTACTATGTACAGACTCTGTCGTAATACCAGCTTGCCATCCTGTTAATGAAATCGCGTTATAACCTTTTGCTTGTAGTGCCATCGTTAATAATGAAATAGTTACTTGTTCTCCTGTAGATAGAAGCATATCCATTTCGCGTTTACTCGGATTTTCTGAAATCGCGTTAGCAAGTGCGACAAGTTCATCTGTGCTCTTTCCCATTGCCGAAACGACAGAGACGATACTATGTCCTCGTTCATATTCTTCAATAATTAAATTTGCTACATGTTGAATACGCTCAACATTTCCGACAGAAGTGCCACCAAATTTTTGTACAATCGTTTCCATTACGAATTCCTTCTTTCATCCATTTTTAAGAATAGATTAGGACATATATAAATCCCAATATTCCTGTAGTTACCAGAGAAAAACAAAAAACACCATCTCAAATAAGTGAGGATGGTGCTGTTACAGGAAAAGGGAAACAGAAAACGGAGCTAATAAAAAAACCGCCAAAAAAGGAATATCATAAAAATGATATCTCTTTTTTGTAGATAGCTCTTCATACATACACTTCTGTACATATGACAGTTCTGTTTCTATTCGAAAACAGCCCCAATCGATAAATGCAGAGAAAATTATCGATTTCGGCAATACTTCCTTTCATCTAATTTCATAGACATCTCTGTGTCTCCATTAGAATAATCATAAGTATCGCAACCTCTATCTCACGTTTTAGGCGAGAGTGTTTGATTTATAAAGTTGTTGGTAACATTTGTTTTATAATAATTTAAATT
This sequence comes from Bacillus sp. 3G2, assembly GCF_044324725.1. Classification (NCBI taxonomy): domain Bacteria; kingdom Bacillati; phylum Bacillota; class Bacilli; order Caryophanales; family Bacillaceae; genus Bacillus; species Bacillus sp. 3G2. The sequence continues at coordinate 1,731,234 of NZ_CP172246.1, forward strand.
TTTCGGGGAATCAAGTGTTTTGTATAAATTTTAAAAATTCTTTCTTTTAACGAGGGAGTTTGTGAAAAATGTAGCAAAATAAATTTTTTACATGTACATTAAAATCATAGAGCATTGGAGGTGGAAGAATGAAGGGGAAAAAGCCTATTTATGTTTCGGCAGAAATGAATACAAAAATGGAAAAATTATAGAAATATACGCAGAAACCAGATATACATACAGAATGGGATGCTCGCTTGACTGAAATTTCGTATTTAGAGAAAAAAGAAGGAGAACCGCACATACTTGTTTCTACATTGAATTTTCATATTGATGAGGTGGGAGCAATGCATATTTCTTCAAAGAAACAATGGTTTTACATGTTTGGAAGGAAAGTCCCGTTACCTAGGTTTTTATACGGAGAAGCCAACATTGTAGAAAGTTATGATGAAACACTACAACGCTTTCGAATTCATGTACAAGTACGCAATCCGTTAATTGGTTCATTATTTTCATATAAGGGAATATTTGTGGAGAGGAAATAAATAATATGAAAAATATAATAGTTGGACTTGCTTGTTATATTATTTTTCTAATATGTGAGTGGTCAAATATAAACCCAGTTGAAGCAATTATATTATTATCTATTTTGTTATTTATACCGATGTCATTTTGCATCATTGATAAGAAAACAAGAAACGGATCATATGTATTCTTTTATAAACTGGTATCGCTGTTATATCCAATCGCAGCAATTAGTGCAACGTTAGCTTTCGTAACAAATCACTATTTCTTTGCGTTACTTTGGTTTGTATATACAGGAATTGTTGCATTATTTGGTGTAAGTAGATTGCTAGAAAGAGGATGGAAACCGTTAGAAGAGACGGCTATCGATAGTGCGTTTATGTATTTGTTTTTAGGTGGTTGCTGGTTTGTTGCTTCAGTAGCAAAACTTTCCATTATGCATTTTAGTTCTGACATTGTTTTGCTTACCGCTGCACACTTTCATTATTCAGCGTTTCTATTGCCATTATCAGCTGGTTTAATTGGGAGAAAAAGAGAAAAGAGAAGTAAAGTATATGATGCTATTATGTTTATCATCGTTATTTCACCTATGACAGTTGCAATAGGAATTACGTACTCAAGAGTATTTGAATTTTTTGCAGTGTTCCTATATTTATGTGCGATTTATGGTTATGGGATGTATGTTTGGCGAACGAAATTTAATGCTATCAGTGCAAAGGTTCTTCTGATCATATCGTCTAGCACACTCATGGTAACAATTATGTTTTCACTTATATATTCGTATGGGAATTTGAAACATGTACTGACGATTACAATTGCTCAAATGGTTTGGATTCACGGTGTTGTCAATGGAATTGGAGTAGCATTACCAGCATTTGTCGGCTGGTTGATTGAAAAGAGTGCTCCAAATTATAAATATTATGGGAAAGCAATGAGCAGGTTAAGTGGGAATGTGACAGTTGGTGAAGCATTTTTACATAACAGAAATTTAATAGAAAGCAAAGAATACAAAGGCTTAGTTGATAAAATGAATGATTTTCATAGTGAGGCATTTGACATATCGAAGATTCCTTTAAGCGTTATTCGCTTTTATGAAAATACAATAGAGTATGAGTTGCAATCATATATTAAATGGAATCGTTGGTTCCGCCCGCTTGCATTTTTCTATGAGAAAATGAGTAAACGTGTAGGACAAATACATTTAGGAATGGGCGGCAAGTGGGAAACGATGCATGGCTCTATCGTCGGGATAATAGATGAGAAGGATGGAAGAGAGGGTGTAAGGGCTTGGCTAAGAAAAAATGATGTAGGAGAATCTATATTTGTAGCTCTTTATTCAAAGCATACATATAAGAACGAGACATACATGAATATCGGATTACCTTTACCATATTCGAATATGACAGGGATTTTGAAATTATATAATAAGAGCAATGTTTTAATCATTACTAGTAAGCTGAGAAGCAATGGTAAGGGAGATGAGGGGATTTATTTGCATACTCGTTTCTTTACAATACGTTTACCGTTAGCAGAGACTTTTATTATAAAAGAGCGCACGGATCATATACTAGAAGCTAATCATAGAATGTGGATATTTGGAGTTAAATTTTTAGAAATTGATTATGAGATTAAGAAAATAGAGGAGAAGTAAGAAAAGCTTGGAGAGATTCCAAGCTTTTTTATGTATGTGTAATTGTCATAGCAACTTGTTTATCTAAGTCTCGGTCCCAAACGCGTTGAATTTCAAACGTACCCTTTTCAAAAAATAATGGGAATCTCTCTTTAAACCAATCTTGCATAGGAAGATTTAGTGCTTCATCAATTGGCACCCATAATAATTCGCCCTCAGGAGGGTTCATAAGAAGTTCACCATCAAATGAGTCTGTCCAATAATTGAATACCATATATCGAACATTTTCTTTCGGATTTACGTATTCATCTAGTCCCTTAAAAGTTAAGTTTGAAACAAGTAATCCAGTTTCTTCTTTTACTTCTCGTTTAGCAGCTTGAACGATGCTTTCTGGAAAATCTACTTTACCGCCAGGAGCGATATAACCAGGGAACCCTAGATGGTCGGGGCGCTGTATTAGCAGTACTTCGTTATTTTGCTGAATCATACACATTGTATAAATACGGTGTTCTATATCTTTCCAATTGTTGCTCATACGAATCTCTCCTCTTATAAAACCTTATAGTTTTTAACTATAGTTATATATGACAAAAAATACAATAATAATACAAAATTATACAAAATGCAATTGACTATTACTAATTTTCAGAACTATAATTAGTTTGTTACATAAATACATTGTACTTGAGAGGGGAATATATTCTATGAAAAATAGAATAATCGCAGCAGGAGTAATTGCAGCTAGTATATTATCTTATTCATCTAGTAGTTTCGCACAAACGAAAACGTTTCCAGATGTTCCAGCAGGGGATTGGTCAGAAGCTTCTATTAACTACTTAGCAGAAAAAGGCGCAGTTACAGGTAACGAGAAAGGAATGTTCGAGCCTGGAAAAGAGATTACTCGTGCAGAAGCAGCTACAATGATGGCTAAAATTTTAAACTTACCAATCGATAAAAATGCTAAACCATCTTTCGGTGATTCTCAAAACGAATGGTATACTCCATTCATCGCAGCTGTAGAAAAAGCTGGCGTTGTTAAAGGGAAAGGACCAGGCGTATTTGATCCAACTGGGAAAATTGACCGAGTTTCAATGGCATCGATGCTTGTTGAAGCATATAAATTAGATGCAAAAGTAAAGCAACCGTTACAAACAAAATTTGCGGATTTGAATGATAGTTGGGGGAAAGATAAGGCCAACATTTTAGTAGAATTAAATATTTCACAAGGTGTAAATAAAACAGAGTGGTTACCTAATAAAACTGTAACGAAAGCAGAAGCAGCACAGTTTATTGCAAAGGCTGACTCACTTAAAGTAGGCAACCCTTTAGTAGAACAGATGATTATTATTGATCCAGGTCATGGAGGAACAGATCCTGGGAAAGCAACACAAGGATTACATGAGAGTGATATTGTATTAGATACATCTAAAAGATTACAAAGTTTAATAGAGAAACATACTCCATTCCGTGTGATGTTAACACGTGAAACAGATATTCGTCTTGGTGAAAAACAAGGAGAAGACCTTAAAAATCGTGTGGATTTCGCGAAAGAACATAATGGAGATATTTTTGTAAGTATCCATGCAAATGCTTCTCAAAAACATGATGGACATGGAACAGAAACTTTTTATTATAAAGGATCTGAAAAGAAAGAATTAACTGAGCGTGAAAAAGATAGTTACATGTTAGCGGATAAAATACAAAAACGATTAGTTAAAGCTCTAGATACAAGAGATCGTGGTGTGAAACCAGAAGACTTTTATGTACTAAGAGAAAATGAGATGCCAGCAGTACTAACGGAACTAGCATTTTTAGATAACAGCACGGATTATGAGAAGTTAGCTTCAGAATCTGGAAGACAAATAGCTGCTGAGGCAATTTATGCGGGTATTTTAGATTATTATGAGTGGAAAGGTTTTGATGTTTCAAAATCTCGTTTAACGAAATAACAATGTTGATTGGTGAGCCCATCGTCTATATAGAGATGGGCTTTTTATGTAAGTTTTTGTAATTTTATATCGGGATAAAAAGATATATCGTATTATGCTGATTATGAATAAAATAATGGTAGATTAGTTTATTTTTATCACGTATACTTTTACTGTTGACCAATTAAGAGTTTGTTAGTTTAATAGGGAAAATTATACGATAAAGGGAGGCAAGTTAACACGGGACAAGCATATACATAACGTGTTAAAAAAATTATGAAAAAAGTTATTTCTAATGTGTTAGCAGTGACAGTCGCACTTCAAGTAGTGATGGCTCCAGCAACTTCGTTTGCATCTACAAAAGAATTTCCAGACGTTCCGAAAGATCATTGGGCACTTGAAGCGATTACTGATTTAACGTCAAAAGGGGTTATTGCAGGGTACGATAATGGTAAATTTGGCTTTGGAGATGTTGTAACTCGTGAGCAAGTAGCAGCATTAATGTATCGTGCATTAAAACCAGAAGCAAAAACTGATTATAAAAATCCATACGCTGATATTAGTGCAGGAACGACGATGTTCCAAAAAGAAATTTTGGCATTAACAGATATGGGGATTTTCGTGGGTGATGGTAAGGGAACATTTAGACCGAAAGAATCGTTAACTCGTGCTGAGATGTCTGTTATTTTGCAAAAAGCATTTAAACTAGAAGTAAAAGCACCACATACATTTAATGATATAGATGCAGCACATTGGTGGGCAAAAGAAGCAATTAGTGCATTGCAATCCAATGGTGTAGCAGCAGGGAATAACCTTGGAGGATTTGACCCATCAGGTGTATTAACACGTGAGAGCTATGCACAGTTATTATATAAAGCGATGCAAATTAAAAAGGATGTTCCTGTTGAACAGCCATCGTATATTAATTTAAATGTAACATTACCATCTAACGTAACAGCACAAGATATTGATAATTTCATTGGAGAGTATCATTCAGACAGTCCACTTGTTGGAAATGGTAAAGATTTTATTCAAGCACAAAATGAGTATGGTGTGAATGCATTATACTTAGCTGCACATGCAATCTTAGAATCTGGATACGGTAAATCAGAAATTGCATATCGTAAACATAATTTATTTGGCTTAAGAGCATATGATTGGGATCCATTTGCACATGCAAAATATTTACCATCTTATGCATTAAGTATTTCATACAATGCTGATTATGTAAGGAAAAACTACTTAGAGCCAGATGCTAAATATTTTAAAGGTTATACATTGCCTGATATAAATGATAAGTATGCAACAGATAAAGCATGGGCTGGAAAAATCGCTAATATTATGGAGCGTATTAAGCCATATAATAACAAAGATTATCAAAATGTAAAACCATTGCCGAAAAACCCTAAAACATTAAATGTAGAGGCGTTAGGCGAGGCAATTCCATATAAAGATTATGCAAAAGATGCAAAAGCTACAGTTCAATCGTTAGGATCTTACTATCAAGTGCCATTCCCGTTTAACAACCCAATTAAGAGTGTACCAAATGTTACACAAAATGAAGTTGGAAAATTAGAAAACGGTAAGAAAGTGAATGTATATCGTGAAGATCCAAACGGCTGGGTAGAATTTTCATTTGAAAATGCTCAAGAAAAGTATTGGACATTGAAGAAAAACTTGAAATTATAAATAAAAAAGGTGTTTTCATTTATGAAAACACCTTTTTTATGTTTTTACCAATAATTTAACAGTTTCATATATAATTAAAAGTATTGAAGATTGAATTTTTTGTTTTATATTTAGTGTTAACTTAATTTGAAAAGAGGAGAGAAGTATGCAAGGAGAAATACGAACAGAGAAACATGTAGGTTATGTCGGTAAATTGTTATTGCCAGTTAAAGCGTCACCACATTTTAAATTTTTGTGGATTGGGCAATTGCTTTCGACGTTAGGCAGTTCTATAACGATGGTCATTTTGCCAGTCGTTGTGTATTCATTAACTGGTTCAACAGTTGTAATGGGAATGACAATGGCAATGTATATGCTTCCTAATATTCTTGCGTTACCGTTTGCTGGATTAGTAGTAGATCGAATTGATCGGGTGAAATTAATGTTATTTACAGATATAATCCGTTGCACATTAATGCTATTACTTGCAACGCTTATATTTATGGATGTCTTAACAATTCCACTTCTATATGTACTCGTAGCATTATATGGGCTTATGGAAGGGATATTTCAGCCAGCATATGCGGCTGTAAGAGCGAAAGTATTTGTACCGGAAATTCGAAATGCAGCTAATGCATTAACACAAATGAGTAATCAAGGTATACGACTAATTGGACCGGCTCTTGGAGGATTGATCGTTTCAGTTGCATCTGCCGGAATAGGATTTGGACTGGATGCAGTAACATATTTGCTATCATTTTTATGTTTAATATTTTTAAGAGAGATAAAGTTTAACAAAGTAAAACCCATTGAAAAGAGACAAATCGATTACAAACAAGAGTTTATGGAAGGTGTTTTCGTTTTAAAAAATCATCCATGGCTATGGATTACAATTTTAGTTTTTTCTTTCATTAATATTTGTTATGCAGGAATTATCGTCGTATTAATTCCATGGTTATTTAATGTTCATCATCATTTTGAAGCATACGTGTATGGATTAGGAATGGCATCTTCTGGTGTTGGAGCTGTAATTGCCGCGCTAATATTTGGCGGAAGGGAACGGTGGCATAAGCGGGGATTACTTGCCTATGGTGGTGTATTAATAAGTGGTTGTGCGCTTTTAATAATGCCGTTTATTGCTTGGGCACCTGCATTAATTGGATTAATGGCAATTGAAGGGTTCGGTATGATGATATTTGGACTCATTTGGGAAACAAGTTTACAAGAGCTTGTGCCAGAAGAAGCATTTGGAAGGGTGGCAAGCCTTGATATGCTAGGTTCATTTGCTTTATTGCCACTAGGTTATGTGGTTGTAGGGTGGTTAGCTACTGTCATAGGTGGCGAGATAACGATTATAACACTAGCTATATTAGTACTTGTAACAATTGGAGTAGCGTTATGTGTACCAAGTATTCGACGATTTGATTGATGATATAAGGGAAAGGAGAATAACTTATATGATTATAGAAAACTTGAACGATATAGTAGCAAAGGAATTGGACAGAGAATACACTTTGCAGAAAAAGATCTTTGAAGCAAAAAATTTCACAGTCTATATCGTTACCCGTAGAGAAAATACGCTAACATATAATCAACTAGTATTATTAAAACAGCGTTGTAACGAAAAGCCTTCCGTACATATTTGGCATAAGAAAATTAGCACCGAAGCAACAGAACTGGAAATCACAAAAGAGGTAACAGAAGCAATTCAATCTGGTTTTATAAATAAAGAATAAGCCCTAATCAAATTAGGGCTTATTCTTCATTAAATACAAATGTTTGTTTCATTTGTTTCCCTTCATTTACCGGATGACCGTTGTAAGAGAAATTGTTTTCTTCCCAAGTGATGACAACTTTGAAATTATGACTGTTAAAGTCTAAAGGGAATGCTATGGCGTTTAAACTTGTCTGACTTTTTGAAACGTTGTTATGTAATGTAGTAGGGTTAAAAGCAGCTTTAGAAGTAGGAGTGTTATCAACTATTTCTACAGCTACGTTTGACACATCATTACCGATGTTTTTTACGAGTAAACGATATGTATCGTATACACCTTGTTTTGGCCGCACTGCTTGCTTGTTTGCGTTATGGGATTTATCAATTTCGATATACCACTGTTTTGAATTTGATTCAATTGGTAGTGATTGAAATGTGTATGCACTAGCTTGTATTGGTAGTGCTAAACAGATTAGTGCAAAGAGAGAAAATATTTTTCGTTTCATTTTTAGAGAGCTCCCATTCTGTAACGGATTTATTTATTATTATTTTCTTTTTGTGAAAGGGTATACCATATAATGTAAGAGTTTGTTTTGTGAATATCGGATTAGGAGTCATTATCTTAGTTGTTACGCTTATACTTGTGTTAGTACAGCTTTTTCCCAACAAGAAAGCCGATCGCCTTTAGGCATAGAATGAAAGGGAAGCTGGATCCAGAATGCTAGTAAAAATCGTAAGGTCCGTGGTAATTTAAGTATCCAAAGTATAGGTAGTTTCTTCAGGTTTTTTGTTTAATTTTTCCGAAATAAATGATTATAGAAGAGTGTTTCAAAGTATTGGTTGAAGGGATATGTCACGAGTTTGATATGGTTAGTATCGCAATGTTATGTGATACTAATCGCGTTCATTTGTTTTTAAGTACACGGACAATCACTCCTTAGCCCTGCGAATATAATGAGAAAATAAAATGAGTGACATCAAAATGTTTGAGAGCAGAATGCCCTCATTAGAACGTTAAATAGTATATTCAATATATTTAGGGGATTGGAGGAAAAAGCTGTGTAGAGACCATACTACACAGCTTTTTTCGTACGTCTGACTTTAGAATAACCAATTAAGCTTGTTTAATTGTTACGTATACGTACTTCTGTATCACTATCAAAAAAATGTGCTTTTGTTAAACTAAAGGCTACTGAAAGCTTATCGCCAGCTTTCAGTTCTGATCGAGCGTTAATTCGTGCGACAAAACTTTGATTTTCAAGTTTTCCATGTATCATAGTCTCAGCACCTAATAATTCAGCAACTTCAATATTAATTTCGACAGTTGAATCGGGAGAAGATTGAAGGACAATTGGTTCATCGTGAATGTCTTCTGGACGAATACCGAGTATAAGTGTTTTTTTGTTGTATCCCTTTTTCTGCAATTTTTTTAATTGTCCTTCTGGTACTTTAAAACGAATGTTTTCTATATGAAAATAGTTATCTTTTAATGTTCCAGTAAAAAAATTCATGGCCGGAGAACCAATGAATCCGCCAACAAAAACATTCTCTGGAGTATCATAGACTTCTTTTGGCGTACCAACTTGTTGGATGATACCATCTTTCATCACAACAAGGCGTGATGCCATTGTCATTGCTTCCGTTTGGTCATGTGTTACATATATAGTCGTTGTGTTTAAACGACGATGAAGCTTAGAAATTTCTGAACGCATACTTACACGTAATTTAGCATCTAAATTGGATAGAGGCTCGTCCATTAAGAATACTTTTGCGTCACGAACGATAGCTCTTCCTAATGCAACACGCTGTCGCTGCCCACCCGATAATGCTTTTGGTTTTCGCTTTAAATAATCTTCAAGACCTAATATTTTTGCCGCCTCAGTTACGCGATGATTAATTTCATCTTTTGGTAGTTTTCGTAATTTTAAACCAAACGCCATATTATCGTAAACAGACATATGTGGGTATAGTGCATAATTTTGAAATACCATTGCAATGTCACGATCTTTTGGAGCGACATCATTCATAAGTTTACCATCAATATAAAATGAGCCATTAGAAATATCTTCTAAACCTGCAATCATACGTAGAGTAGTTGATTTTCCACAACCAGAAGGACCAACAAATACAATAAATTCTTTATCTTGAATATGTAAATTGAAATCAGAAACAGCAGTTGTTTTATTATCATATAATTTGAAAATATGATCTAATACGAGTTCGGCCATTATACATCACCCCTATTTTATAATTAACTGAATTATAAGGTTTATTGATTGTAAGGTGAATTGGCAAGTTGCACAAAAAATATTAATTTTTTCATGCAAAATTACGAGATGTTCAAAGAAAGAAAAGCCAAATAAACAGCCACAGCACCTTCAAATGTTTTTATATTCAATCCTGTTTTTTCAATAAATTTGTCAATTCGATACTGTAAAGTATTTCGGTGTAAATATAATTGTTTGGCCGCAAGTGATACATTTAAATTACATTGGAAGAATACTTTAATACTCTCTATTAGCTCTTTATCATTGAAAACATGTGCTAATAAATGATTTGTATATTTTTCCCTCTTTTCTTTTGGTAATAAGGTCATTAATTGATAAGGAAGGAGTTGTTCAATGTATGCAATTTTCTTTGATAGATAGGGAGAAAGATAAGAAAATAAATTTCGTTCCCATTGATACAAGTGAGAAATTTTATTGGTTTGGGTGTAGTGTCTGCCGACAAAAAAGGATAAGGATATAAAAAAATCTGTTTCCAGCGTCTCAAGGGCTGTTTGCAATCTATATTCAGATATATTTTCTGTTAAGATGAGGACTCCAGTTTGTGAAGTTTCCCATATTGTAGGATTATCAAAACCAAGTATTGAATGTAAAGCATTATGAAATTCTTCTCGTTCCGTTATAGGATGCGTTGCGAAGAAATGTAAAAAGCGTACAGATGTTATTTGAATATCTTTACTCTGATATAACGCTTCGTACCAATACTTTTCTATTTCTGTTTCATAGCATGTGTCAGCATGGAGGGGAGTTAAGAGGGATGAAAGTAATTGACACTCCTGTTTATGTAAGCGAGATTTACGAATTCCTACTCTATTCCCATCAATCAAAAACCAACTGTACTCTTCAGAAAGTATGGCCTCATTAATTTTTATATCTTTATCGTAATATCTTTTTAATTGTTGAATCATATGAACACTCCTTATCTTTATATTATTTATTAATAACAAATTCTATAGGGATAATGGATTGACATGGTTTGTGATAAAAATTTAAAAAATTCAGAAAATATATTGCGGAGGAAAAAGTGATAGTGTTATACTTCATAACAACTGGTAATGACAACATCATGTCGTGATTGAATTGGTATATGTATAAATAATATATCAATGATAGTTTATTCCTTCAACTGGTAATGACATAAGTCTACTAAAATTGATAGGAAGGGAGAGAAGAGCATTGTTTTTATAAATGAATAAAATTCGTTTGTAAACGCTTTATGTACAAGGTGCTCCAAATCTTTTGTAAAGTTGATTATATTAGTTTAATTTGTTGTCAGTGAGTTACAAGAAACATAAGTAAAGATTTTGTTATATAGATGATTGTTTCTAGAGGAGGAAAAGGGATGAAAAAGTGGTTTATTTTCTTTTTGTCATCATTGCTATTGGCAATAGTAGGATGTTCTAACAGTGGCGAAAAAGTTAACACATCATCTAAAGATGAAAAGATAGAATTACGGTATGCACTTTGGGATAAGAAACAACTACCAGCAGTGGAGAAAGTGGTTCAACAGTTTAATGAAAAACATCCGAATATTAAAGTGAAAATAGAATTAACAGCGTACGGACAGTACTTTCAGAAGCTTGAAACGGCAGCAACAGGAAATGCATTGCCGGATGTATTTTGGATGAATGGACCAAATGTCGTGAAATACGCTTCGGGAAAAGTATTGATGCCTTTGGATGATAAAGCGAAAAAAGATAATTATAAATTGGAAAATTACCCAAAATCCTTAGTTGATTTATATACAGTAGATAATAAAACTTACGGTATTCCAAAAGATTTTGATACAACGGCACTTTGGTATAACAAAAAATTATTTGATGAAGCTGGAGTAGCATATCCAGATGATTCATGGGATTGGGAGAAAATGAAAGAAGCTGCAAAGCAATTGACGAAAAAGGAAAAAGGTGTTTGGGGATTTGCAGCAGCAATGGGAAATCAAGGTGGTTATTATGATCTCATTTACCAAAATAAAGGGTATGTTCTTTCTAAAGATAAAAAAACAGTAGGATTTAATAAACCACAAGCAATTGAAGCATTTAATTATAACATTAGTTTTATTAAAGAAGGATTATCACCAACATTTGCTCAAATGACAGAGACAACAGCATCTGATTTGTTTTTATCAGGTAAAGTAGCGATGATTTTTGATGGGCCTTGGATGGTACCAGAATATAAGAAAAATGCTGATTTAAATATTGCTGTTATGCCAAAAGGGAAAGAAAGAGCTGTTATGATTCATGGTCTAGCAAATGTCATCTCAGCGAAAACAAAATATCCTGATGCAGCTTGGGAATTTGTGAAATATTTAGGTTCTAAAGAGGCAGCAGATGTGTTTGCAGAAACTGGAACAGTCATTCCTGCTTTTAATGGAACACAAGAAGCGTGGGTTAAATCCGTTCCAAACTTAAATTTACAAGCGTATATCACTGGTCTTGAATATTCTTACCCATTACCGAGTGTGAAAAATACAGGGGCTTTATGGGAGCAAGAAACAAAAGTATTAAAAAGGGTATGGGGAGGAGAATTGAATGTTGAAGAAGCAACAAAAGAATTAACAGAGAAAGCAAATGAAGTTCTTTCTAAAAAATAAGGAGAGGGATCCTCTCCTTGCTTTAAATCAAAAATTATGGGAGGAGTGAAGAGATGGAGGATCTATCAATAAAGGTAGTGGAGCAAAAACACACACATATACAAAAAAAATATAAAAAGAAAAAGAAATTAGATTATATATGGGCATATGTCATGATTGCCCCAACTATGTTAGGGTTATTCATTTTTTATATGTGGCCAATTGTGCAAAATATTTATTTTAGTTTTACAGCGTGGGATGCGTTTGGTAGCTATGAATGGATTGGACTAGAAAACTATAAAAAGATGTTTACTGATAAAGATTTAGGAAAGGCTTTTCAAAATACATTTATTTATATCGTGCTTACTGTTCCAATCGGTATATTTTTATCCATCATATTAGCGGTGCTATTAAATCAAAACATTAAAGGGAAGTCCCTTTATAGAACATTATATTTTTTACCTGTTATTACAATGCCTGCTGCAATCGCTATGGTATGGAAATGGATCTATAATTCTGACTATGGGTTACTCAATTACATGTTATCATGGTTTGGAATTGATGGTCCTAATTGGCTTACCAACCCTAACATTGCATTATATTCAATTATTATAGTTGCGATTTGGGGGGGGATAGGATATAACATGGTTATTTTTCTATCTGGTCTCCAAAACATCCCTAAAACATACTATGAAGCGGCAATTATGGATGGAGCCCGGCCAATTACAATTTTCTTTAAGATTACATTGCCACTTTTATCGCCAGTTATTTTCTTCGTAACGATTATGTCTTTAATTGGAGCATTTCAAGTATTCGATCTCATCTTTATGATGATCGGTAGAACAAGTAATGTAATTGAAAATACACAATCTATTGTTTATTTATTTTATCAAAATGCCTTTATTTTAAATGAGAAAGGATATTCGGCAGCCATAGCAGTTGTATTATTAATTATTATATTAATCATTACAGCGATTCAAATGATATTACAGAAAAAGTGGGTGCATTATGATGAATAAAAGAGTAGGTTCAGTCAATAAAAATACAATTATGATTCATGCAATACTTATCATAGGTGCCTTATTAACCATTGGTCCTTTTATTTGGATGATATTAACGTCTCTAAAAACTTATACAGAATCTGTTCAAGTTTCACCAGTTATTATCCCATCTCAATTTATGTGGAGTAACTATACGGAAATATTCAACTTATTACCATTTTTTAAATTTATGATGAATACTGTAATTGTTACAATAGCTAGAACGGTCGGACAGTTGTTTTTATGCTCATTAGCAGCTTATGCTTTTGCTAGAATACAATTTCCAGGTAGAAATGTACTGTTTTTACTAACTCTTTCTGTCCTAATGGTTCCGGCTCAAGTGTTTTTGCTTCCACAATATTTAATTATGGTAAAACTGGATTGGTTGAATACATTACAAGCGGTAATTGTACCTGGGTTATTTAGTGCATTTGGTACCTTTTTATTACGTCAGTTTTTTATGGGCGTTCCAAAGGAACTAGAAGAAGCAGCAAGATTAGATGGTTGCAATCACTTCCAAATTTATTGGTATGTTATGCTGCCTCTTGCGAAACCAGGTTTAATTGCGCTTGGTATATTTACAACACTCTGGTCTTGGAATGAATTGATGTGGCCGATGATTGTAAATAATTCACCAGATATGATGACATTGTCAGTTGGTTTATCTTCACTACAAGGGCAATATGCAACAAACTATCCGGTACTAATGGCGGGATCATTTTTAGCGATTTTACCAATGTTGTTATTGTTTGTTTTTTTACAAAAACAATTTATTGAAGGAATTACAATTACAGGTGGAAAATAAGAATAATAGAATAGGAGAGGATATGAATGATTACAGCGGCATTAATTGGGGCAGGAAGTCGTGGAATGTACGCTTATGCTTCTTACGCGTTAGAACATCCAACAGAGATAACTTTTGTTGCGGTTGCAGAATTGGATAATGCAAAAAGACGGAAATTCTCTGAAATGCATAGCGTTTCGGAAGATATGCAATTTGAAACATGGGAAGAGTTATTAGCGAAAGAAAAGCTTTGTGATGTATTGCTTATTTGTTCGCCCGACCGGTTTCATTATAAACCTGTTATGCAAGCGATTGAGAAAGGATACAAAATTTTATTAGAAAAACCAATGTCACCAAGCCCTACAGAGACATTGGAAATTGCAGAGGCTGCCACGAGATATAACGCATTATTAACAGTATGTCACGTATTAAGGTATGCACCATTTTATAGGACTTTAAAAGAAATTGTTAATCAAAAGAAGATAGGGGACATCGTTTCAATTCAATGGAATGAAAATGTTGGTCATTGGCATCAAGCGCATAGTTTTGTAAGAGGGAATTGGCGTAATAAATCTGAATCAAGTTCAATGATTTTGCAAAAATGTTGTCATGATATGGATGTGCTACAATGGCTTGTGGGTGCAGAGTGTGAAAAGATTTCATCTTTTGGAAGTTTGACTCACTTTAAATCCGAACATGCACCTAAGGGTTCGACGTTACGTTGTACAGATGGTTGTGAAGTTGAAGAAAACTGTCAATATTCTGCTTTAAAATGGTATTTACACGAGAGAGATGAATGGCCAGCGAATGTAGTTTCTATTGATACAAGCATTGAAAATAGACTGGAGGCACTAAAAAAAGGACCTTATGGGCGTTGTGTGTACCATTGTGACAATGATGTTGTAGATCATCAAGTAGTAAATTTGCTATTTGATAATGATGTAACAGTTGCTTTTACAATGTCTGCATTTACGAAAGAGTGCTGCCGTACGTTTAAAATTATGGGAACACATGGTGAAATTCATGGTCATGATGTATTAAATGAATTGAAGGTCAAATATTTTTCAGGTGAGGTTGAAACGATTTACCCAGAAACAATAGAAGGTGGACATATGGGAGCAGATAATGCAATTATGACTGATTTTATCGAAAAGGTAAAAAACAATAAAACAGAAAGTTTAACGTCTGCAATGATTTCGGCAAATAGTCATTTAATTGCCTTTGCAGCTGAAAGATCAAGAATAACGGGTGAAACAGTAAATCTTAAGCAATATGTGACAGACTTACAAGAATCGATGAATCCAGCAAAATAAGAAGAGCGCATATAAAGGAACAAATTAAATGTACGATTAAAGTAAATTTTAACAGTTGGAATAAGCTTATCTTTCTATGTGAGAAAGTGATGGTAATTCCTATTTTCATTCGATATAATAGCCATAAACTGGTTATAACAACTTTATAGGTGAGGGAGTAAAACATGATTGCAAAAGATAATCGAACACCATTATACTACCAATTAATGGATATTATTGTAGGGCAAATTGAAACTGGGAACTTACAAGAACATGATAAGCTTCCATCAGAACGCGAGCTATGTGAGATTCATGATGTAAGTAGAACGACAGTAAGACAGACAATGCAAGAACTGGAAAAAGAAGGATATATTTATAAAAAACATGGTAAAGGGAGTTTTGTCTCACCTCGTGTATTTAATCAAAGCCTGGTTCGTTTTTATAGTTTCACAGAAGAAATGAAAAAATTTGGAAAGGTTCCATCATCAACAGTTGTATCATTTTCCATAATTCATTGCGATAAAAAAATATCGAAAATTATGAATCTTAATCATGAAGAAGAGGTATATGAAATTACAAGACTAAGGTTAGCTGATAAAGAACCGATGCTATTTGAAACATCTTATATTCCTGTAAAGTTCTTTCCATATTTAACGAAGAAAGAATTAGAAGAAATACCAATGTACGAGATTTTTCGTACAAAATATCAAGTCCATATCACGCGCGCAGTGGAAAGTTTCAAAGCGATTGCAGCAGAAAAAGAACATGCAACATGGCTACAAGTTGAAAAGAATGAACCATCTTTATCTCTAGAACGGATTGCATATGCGAAAGAAAATATAATCGAATACACACAGACCATTGCAAGAGGAGATAAATTTACTTACACAGTTGAATTACAATAAGTATGGTTATACTTATTGTAATTCAACTGGTAATGATGACGTGATAAGATATGAACTAATATTAAGGGGGTTATCAAATGTTATTACATGCCAATGATGAAATAAGAGAAATATATGGAGCATGTTTTACAGCGAAAGAGATTGCACAACAGCCAGATCTTTGGGAGCAAGTATATTTGAATTTTCAAAGCAAGCATCATGAAATTATAGGTTTCTTTTCAAGTATTTCAAGAAAGCATGAACGAGTGAGAGTTATTTTCACTGGTGCAGGGACATCCGCTTTTGTTGGAGACACAATTGTTCCATATATAAAAAGAATAACAGATTTAAAGAAAATGCATATTGAAAGTATTCCAACAACAAATATAGTCTCAAGTCCTTATTACTATCTTCAGCCAGACATCCCAACAATTTTAGTATCTTTTGCTCGCTCTGGAAATAGTCCAGAAAGTGTAGCGGCAGTGCAATTAGGAGAACAAATTATTCATTCAGTTTATCATATTATTTTAACATGTAATGAAGAAGGAAATTTAGCGAAGCAGTTTCAACATAAGGAGAACGCTTTTGTTATGTATATGCCACAGAAGGCAAATGATCAAGGGTTCGCGATGACAGGAAGTTTTACCTCTATGATGTTAACTGCACTTATGTTATGTAACTATAATCATCCCCATCTTTTAGAATCTAGCATTATGGATATTGTAAGAATAGGAAAAGATGTTATCAAAAAACAAGAACGGGAAATTCAACGAATTGCAGAAAAGGAATTTCGTAAAATTGTATTTTTAGGATCAGGCGTATTTGAAGGGCTTTCTCGAGAGGCTGCTTTAAAATTTCTAGAGTTAACTGCTGGTCGTATCCCAGTTATGTTTGACACCCCCCTTGGGTTTAGGCACGGACCGAAATCAATTTTAGATAAGGATACAGTTGTTGTATTATTTTTATCTAATGATGAGTATACGAAAAAATATGATCTTGATTTATTAAAAGAGATTTTTCAAGAGAAAGAAAGGAGCGAAATGATTGTTATAGCACATCAAGATAATCAAGAAGCAAGGAGACATTGTAATACGTTTTTATGCAATGAAGGACGAAATCTAAAAGATGACATGTATATTACGTTTATTTATATATTATACGGACAAATTTTAGCATTATATAAATCAATTGCATTAGGGATTACTCCAGATAACCCTTGTCCAAGTGGAAGTGTAAATCGTATCGTTCAAGGGGTAACAGTACATCCTTATAAAGGAAAGGAATAGTAATTTATGAACTACTACGTCAAAGCATCTATATATCTACTAGAAGATGGTGTTCGTGAAAGTGGATATTTACATATTGTAAATGGATACTTTCTAAAACATGTTGAAGAAATAGTAGACGGAGTGTTAGTAATGGATTTTGAAGGTAGAATTATTTCTCCAGGATTTGTTGATACACATATTCATGGTGTAGCGGGACATGATGTCATGGATAGCACATATGAATCGTTAAACAATATCTCTATTAAGTTATTGGAAAATGGTGTTACGAGCTTTTTGCCTACAACATTAACTGATTCTTCGGAAAATATAATGGGAGCTTTGAAAAATATAGCTCATGCAAAAAAAAGAGGAGTGGAAGGGGCAAGTATTATTGGATCTTTTCTTGAGGGGCCTTGTTTTACGGAGGTCTATAAAGGTGCACAAAACCCTAAATATTTTATTGATCCAACCGTTGAAATGTTAGAGGAATGGATTGTTGCATCAGAAGGGACAATTAAAAAAATTGCAATGGCACCTGAGAGAAGAGGTGCTATTGCGTGTATACATCATGCTGTGGAAAAGAATATCCATGTGGCAATTGGGCATACGAATGCAAACTATGAGATATGCCAGAGTGCGATTCAAGCAGGAGCGACGATTTTTGTGCATACGTTTAATGGAATGAAAGGATTACATCACCGTGAACCTGGTGTTGTTGGAGCGGCACTTTCAACCGAGCACGCGTATAGTGAAATCATTACAGATGGACATCATGTACATCCAAGTGTAGTGAATATTTTATATAAATGTAAAGGATACGACAAAACATGTTTAGTTAGTGACTGTATGCGAGCGGGCTTATTAGGGGATGGCACATATAATTTAGGAGAATTTGTTGTCCGAGTGCAAGAAGGAATTGCCCGAACAGAGGCGGGTTCTTTAGCAGGAAGTACACTTCGATTTATTGATGGGATAAAGAATATGGAGAAATGGACGAGTGCATCGTTATGGGAATGTGTTCATATGGGCTCGTTAATTCCTGCTAAAAGTATTGGAGTAGATAATGAAATTGGAAGTATAGCACCAGGGAAAAGAGCTGATTTTCTTATATTAACAGAGGATTTAAATCTTATAGGAACAGTTGTTGGTGGAGAAATGAAATATAAAAAGAAAAAAGAAAGGATTTGAGAGTATGCTTGTTTCAACTCAATTTATACTGAGAAATGCACAAGAACAGGGCTATGCAGTACCAGCTTTTAATATTCATAATTTAGAAACTTTAAAAGCAGTAATTGAATCCGCAGTAGAGCTTAGGTCACCTGTTATTATTGCTGCTACACCAGGTACGATAAAATATATGGGGAAAGAATATCTTTTGCATATGATTGAAGCAGCGAGAAAGCGATATGATATACCAATTAGTCTACATTTGGATCATCATGAAGATATAAGTGATATTAAAAATTGTATCGATTTAGGAGTTAGCTCTGTTATGATTGATGCATCGCATCATCCATTTGAAAGGAATATTCAGATTGTTCAGGAAGTTTCGGCATATGCAAAACAATATGGAGTAACAGTAGAGGCTGAGTTAGGGCAATTATCAGGAATAGAAGAAGATATAGTAGTGGAAAACTCAATTTATACAGATCCTTACCAAGCGAAAGAGTTTGTAGAACGTACAAATATTGACTCATTGGCAGTTGCAATTGGAACGGCACATGGACTATATAAAGGGAAACCAAAATTAGATTTACAAAGATTAACAAATATTAGAAAGCAAGTTGATATTCCCCTTGTATTACATGGTGCCTCCGGATTATCGGACAGTTTAGTGCAAGAAACGATTCGTTTAGGAATTTGTAAAGTGAATATCGCAACAGAGTTAAAAATTGCATTCGGAACAGCATTACGTCATTATTTATTTTCTCATCCAGAAGAAAATGATCCGCGTAAATATTTTTCAGATGCAATTATAGCGATGAAACGGGTTGTTGTAGATAAAATAAAGATGTGCAAAAGTTTCAATCGTGTGTAAGGGGATAATTCTTATGATTGCGACAATTACATTGAATCCATCAGTTGATATGCGATATGAATTAGGGGAATTAAAATTAAACAAAGTACATCGCACCAAAGACTATGAAAAAACTGCGGGTGGGAAGGGTATTAATGTATCGAGAGTACTTCGTTTACTAGGAGAAGAAGTAACAGGAGTTGGGTTACTTGGTGGTAGTAATGGTGAGTTCATAAGAAAAAAATTGAAAGATTTATCAATTATTGACGAATTTGTTTCCGTTAAAGAAGAAACCCGCAATTGTATAGCGTTAATAACAAAAAAATCTGCGTCGGCTACTGAAGTATTAGAAGCAGGACCAGCTATTTCGGAGGATGAAATAGCTCTTTTTATAAAAAAATATGAAAGAATAGTAAAAGATTTTGAGTTTATTGTTGCATCGGGAAGTTTACCTAAGGGTATTCCAAATTCATTTTATAAAAAGTTGGCACAAAAGGCAGCTGAAAATGGTAAGAAATTCATATTAGATACAAGTGGAGAATCATTGTTTCATGGCATACAAGGAAAACCATTTTTAATTAAACCAAACAGGCAAGAAATTTGCCAGTTGTTTCAAAAAAAACGTGTGTCACAGGAAGAAATGATTGCGGAAGCAACTAAAATCTGCGAGGGGGGTGTGCAGTATGTTTTGCTATCACTTGGAAGAGAAGGAGCGATACTTATTACGAAAGATGAAAGCATAAGGGCAATTATTCCAGAAATAAAAACTATCAATGCTGTTGGCTCAGGTGACGCAATGGTTGCAGGAATAACGTTAGCACTCGCAAAGGGGTATGGGATAAAGGATGCACTTCGTTTTTCAGTGGCGTGTGGAATGGCTAACGCAGCTGAGGAAATAACAGGTTGCATACAGCTTAAAAATGTAGATAATTTCTATAATGAAATTATAATTGTCTAAAAGTAGGAAGGGGAGAAATATGGGGAAGTACGTTGCTTGTTTTGATATTGGAGGAACTTTTATAAAATATGCAATGATTGATGAACAAGGAATAGTACATGAACAAGGGAAAATAACAACACCAGTACAAAATCAAAAGAAAGAAATTTTGTATCGTATTTGTGAAGTAATATATGAGTTTGAAAAGAGCTATAAAATTCATTCTGTAGGTGTATCATCGTGTGGGATTATCGATAATATCAAAGGGGAAGTTCTGTATTCTGCCAATATTTCGGGATATAGCGGTACAAAAATAGCAGATTACATTTATAGTGAGACAGGGTATGTGGCGATAGTTGAAAATGATGTTCGTTCAGCTTGCCTCGGTGAAATGTGGAAAGGAGCAGGGAGGGGGAAAGAACATATTGTTTTAATCACACTTGGAACCGGGATTGGTAGTGGAATCATTGCAAAAGGCAAAATGCTTCAGGGAGTGAAAGGGCTAGCAGGAGAGCTTGGTCATATGATAATTGTTCATAATGGAGAAAAATGTAGTTGTGGCGGAGAGGGATGTTATGAGAGATATGCATCGACTTCGGCGTTGATTCGTCAGTATAAAGAAGCATCCAAAATTCAAGGGCTAGAGATCGGTACAATCACAGGTGAAGAAATTATAGAACGTATGTACAGAGGAGAGTGGTTGGCGAAAAATGTATATGAACAGTTTCTACAGTATGTTGTTGCTGGTTTAGTAAATATTACTTATATATTTAACCCCGAATTAATTATTATTGGGGGAGGTATTACAGAGCAAGGTGAACCATTTTTGAAACAAATTCAAGAAAGGTTCTATGACAAAATAATGGACATCTATCAAAATAAGGTGAAAATCGTTTTAGCATCATTACATAATGATGCTGGTGTATATGGAGCTTGTTATGTAGCGTTGAATCGATGTGAGGAAAAGTCAATGAATATATAATCTATAATCTTAGAAGGTATTTATCGAGAATAGTTAACATGTGTAGAGCTTTTTTATTCAATTCACACAACCATCATCTTGTTTATGTAGAAGGTGATGGTTGTTTTTATTTTGGGATTTAAGGGGAATATACATTCTTTAATGATGCACTATAAAGTATTTACGGATGTGATTTATCATTTCGGTTTTCGATTTGAAGTATAAGTCAAAAGGAATATAATTATGAAATAATTCCCAAAAATATGTTAAAATAACATTGTCATACAACAAGGGGGATTTGTTTTATGGAAAATGGATATCTTGCTAAAGTAGATGTAACGAAAAGAATTGAATCGAAATCTAAGTACAATAAGAAACTTGAAAAATATCAAAGGCGCTTATTAGCATTACAGCAAATAGTAAAAGAAGAAAAAATCGCAGTTATGCTCGTTATGGAAGGCTGGGATGCGGCTGGAAAAGGCGGAGCGATTAAGCGAGTGACAGAACACCTTGATCCACGTGGGTTCCAAGTAAATCCAATTGGAGCACCAGCACCTCATGAAAAACGGTACCATTACTTGCAACGTTTCTGGCGGAAATTACCTCAGTACGGGCAAATTACTATTTTTGATCGCTCATGGTACGGTCGTGTGTTAGTTGAGCGTGTTGAAGGTTTTGCTATAAAGGAAGAGTGGTCGAGAGCATATGATGAGATTAATGATTTTGAAAAACTATTAACAGATGATCATTATATAGTCGGAAAGTTCTTCTATCATATTAGTAAAGATGAACAATTAAAGAGGTTTAAAGATAGAGAGAACAACCCTTTGAAAAAATGGAAAATTACAGACGAAGATTGGCGCAACCGTGAAAAATGGGATGAGTATGTTGAAGCGATGGAAGACATGTTTGAAAAAACAAATAAGCCAAATGCGAAATGGCAAATTATCGCGAGTAACGATAAATTATATGCTCGATTGAAAACGTTGAAAGTGATTATTTCATTAATTGAGGATTATTTCTTAGAGCATGGTATAGAATTACCTTCTTATTATTATGAAATGAAAGAGGGTAAGACAGAGGATTTTGAAGCTAATGAAGATGTAGTTGTAAAATAGTACAGAGTTTACATATGAAATATAAAGAAGAACCACCCTGTAATTTTGGGAACCCCTCGGTAATGGGAAAATATAAACCGTGGGGTTCTTTACATGTATAAATAAATTTTAGTATTTTAAATTTGGGGATTTTGTTGTTCTATAGTACATTAACAAGAGATATTAGTTTTATAGAAAGGGTGAGAAAATGATAGATACAGCAGATGCTTCAATAAGTAATCATATATATACAGAAGAAGAACAACAAAGATTATATAAACGAACATTACTAATCGTAAGTATTTCGCAAATGTTCGGCGGAGCAGGATTAGCTGCTGGAATTACAGTAGGTGCACTTCTTTCACAGCAAATGCTTGGGACAGATGCATATGCAGGATTACCGGCAGCTATGTTTACAATGGGATCTGCGGTAGCAGCTTTCTTTGTTGGGAAGTTATCACAAAAACATGGTCGCCGCATAGGGCTTGCAGGAGGTTTTATAGTAGGTGGACTAGGAGCTATTGGAGTAGTGGTGGCAGCTTTAACAAATAGTATTATTCTTTTACTAGTTTCTTTACTTATATATGGCGCGGGCACAGCTACGAATTTACAAGCACGTTATGCTGGAACGGATTTAGCGAATAAGAAGCAAAGAGCAACTGCTATTAGTATTACGATGGTAATGACGACTTTTGGTGCAGTCGCAGGTCCAAATTTAGTAGGTGTAATGGGAAGGTTTGCTCATTCAATTGGAATTCCTGAACTTGCTGGTCCGTTCATATTATCAGCAGCTGCATTTATACTGGCGGGTATTGTCCTATTTGTTATGCTTCGTCCAGATCCGTTACTTATTGCAAATATGATAGAAACATATAAACAAGAACATACATATAAAGGGCAAGTGGTAATAGAAGAAGCGACAGAAAACAAACGAGGTATTACTGTTGGAGCTATCGTAATGATACTTACGCAAGTCGTGATGGTTGCGATTATGACGATGACGCCAGTTCATATGGGACACCACGGTCATGGATTAAGTGAAGTAGGGCTTGTGATTGGTTTTCATGTTGGTGCAATGTATCTTCCATCTCTCGTTACGGGAATGCTAATTGATAAAATTGGAAGAACTACGATGAGTATAGCTGGCGGAGTAATTTTACTGGCAGCAGGTGTCATAGCTGCGTTAGCGCCGAGCGACTCTTTAATACTATTAATCGTTGCTTTGTCTTTACTTGGATTAGGATGGAACCTCGGCTTAATAAGTGGTACTGCTCAAATTGTTGATGCAACTATACCTTCCACACGTGCAAAAACACAAGGGAAAATAGATGTGTTTATTGCGCTAGCTGGAGCTTCAGGCGGAGCCATGTCAGGTATGGTAGTAGCGAATTCAAGTTATGCGGCATTGTCATTAGCTGGAGGAGTTTTAGCTTTCATGCTTATTCCTGTTGTGGTATGGGCTCGGACAGGTAAAGTGAAACTTTAATTAGTGGGGGGGGTTCTTCATCCCCCACTAATTATTAGTTGAACCAATCGGACTTTTATGGGCAGTTGATCCACCACCTAAATTCGTTGCTTTCGCTGAATTTTGAGGTGGGGGTCTTACTGCCCATTAAAGCGGGATAAATAAAATTAAGATAATAAAAGCTGCGTTCAAAGGGAGGTAACCAATCTTTGAATGCAGCTTTTTTGTAGTTAGTTGTATAAAAGAAAAATGTTAGTTTAAATCCCACTCCACAATAAGGCCTAAATGCGTAAGACCACCGCCAAATCCGTATAGTAAAAGTGTGTCTCCGTTATTTAATTTTCGTTCTTTTCTAGCTAAATCTAGAGCGAGTGGAATAGAGACGGAAGACGTATTCCCCATATATTCCACGCTCGTTAATGTTTTTTGTGTTGGAATTTGAGATTTTTCACAAATAGATTCAATCATTCTTAAGTTAGCACTATGAGGAATAAACCAGTCTATATCATTTATTTTCATATTTGCGGTATGTAATAGTTCTTTTATGCCTGCTGGTACTATGCGAGTTGCCCATTTATATACTTCTCTCCCATTTTGAACGATTTTTTCATTTGTTTGCAGTGGTGTACCATTCATAGTAGTAGATAAGTTTGTTCGGTATAGATGAATGCCACCGTGCCCATTTGTTCCCATATGAGCAGCAATAAAGCTCGGTTTGTTTTCATCTCTTTCTAATAAAATAGCTCCAGCACCATCGCCAAATAAAATGCAGGTCGTTCTATCGGTGTAATCAGTAACTTTAGATAATGTCTCTGTTGCTACGACTAGTACTTTTTCATGTGATCCAGAAGTAATCAAGTTATTCCCAACGTGCAATCCATATGTGAAACCAGCGCAAGTTGCATTTAAATCAAATGCAATTGTACGAGGTATGCTGAAGTATTGTTGTATTTGACATGCGACACTCGGAAAAACATAGTCAGCGGTTGTTGTAGCGACGATGATACAGTCTATATCTTCTAAGTTCTTTTTAAAAGTTGTACATAAATTTTCAATTGCTTTAATGGCTAAGTGTGAAGAGTATTCGTCTTCGCTCGCGATTCGTCTTTCCTTCATTCCTGTTCTTTGTACAATCCATTCATCGTTCGTATCAATCATTTTCTCTAAAACGTTATTAGATAATATTTGATTTGGAACATAAGTACCAATTGCAGTAATACGAGATTTAGAATGCATAGGAACATCTCCTAACTTGTTTTTATAACCTGATACTAATATCAGGTTATAAAAATGTCAATAAAGACTTTTATTGTATTGAAACGAAAAAGCTTAACTTACTATGAAGGAGTTTGGCGAGTGTTGTAAAAAATAATATACGATAAGTTTTTAAAATTGATAATGAAGAGAGTTGGGCTCTTTGAAAAGAATTTTGTATATATTGCCTGTTGTCATTATTTGTAGCTTTATTCTTATTATTTTTCCAGGGAAATCTTATGCTTGTGATTGTATTAACGTATCAGCAGAAGATGCATTTCGAAAAAACGATGTAGTATTTGAGGGGAAGGTAATTGAGGTTGGAAGGAAAGAAGGGGTTGGGATTGAAGTATTATTTGAAGTGAAGGGAATTTGGAAAGGGACAACGTCTTCGCAAATTATTGTGTATACAAATGGTGGGGATTGTGTGTTTCACTTTGTAGAGGGAGGAGAGTACTTAGTATATTCTTCTCAAAGAGGATCTGAAAAACAATTACACACACATAGTTGCAGTAGAACGAAGAGATTAGATGAGGCAGGGGCGGACAAAGTGGCTTTAAGTCAAATTGCAAAAGAATCTGTTCCGACGAAGAAAGTCGATGTAAAAAGTGGCATGTTGAACGGTTTAAGCTGGTGGCAAGTTGTTACTCTTTCTATAGGTCTGTTACTGATAGTAGTTCTTGTGATTTTTGTTGTAAGAAGAACGCGCAAAAAATGACGATTAAAGTAAATATATAAAGATTTTCTTTCTGTTTCTATAGGTGGTTTAATCTTGTGAAAGCGAATTACTTATGCTACACTTTATGTAACTTAAATGAACGGAGGGGCTTCCTTTGATCTTAATTAGATTACGTCTCAATACTTTGTGCCAATAATTGAATAGCGCTCAAAGCCTCTGTCTGTGTACAGAGTGAACGGGATTGGTCTGCCTATTTTAAAGGAACCCTTTATTAAGCTTATATGTGAAAAAGAGGGAGGGACGAATACGCCCTCTTTTTGTTTTGCCTTTATAAATAGAATGGGATCGTATAGGTGAACACTTATTATGGATGCGTATATGATCTTGGGACTTAATGACTATGAGATAGGATGAAAGTATAACTTTCTTCTATTTCTTTGGTGAACCCTTATCCGTTTACGAAAACACAGGCAGTGACCTGTGTTTTTTATTTTACGTAATCGAAATGGAGGAATAAATATATGGAAGAATTATTACAAAGAGCAGTTTTAGTTGGAGTAAATTTAGGTAATGAAGATGATTTTGCATATTCGATGGAAGAGTTAACGAATCTGGCAGAAGCTTGTGATGTAGAGGTAATTGGGCAAGTGACGCAAAATTTACAACGAGTAAATCCGTCCCATTATATTGGAAAAGGAAAGATTGAAGAAGTAGCAGTCTATGTAAATGAAGTAGATGCGAATATGGTAATCTTTAATGACGAATTATCTCCTTCACAAATTCGAAATTTAGAAGCGGATTTAGATTGCAAAGTTATTGATCGTACCATATTAATTTTAGATATTTTTGCGCAACGTGCGAAAACGAAAGAAGCGCAGTTGCAAGTTGAGGTAGCGCATCTTCAGTATATGATGCCTCGTTTAATCGGGCTTCGTGAATCGTTAGGAAGACAGAGCGGCGGAGTTGGTACGAAAAATAAAGGTGTCGGTGAGAAGAAATTAGAGTTAGATCGTCGTAAAATTGAAGAACAGATTTCAGTTTTAAATAAAGACCTAGAAGCACTTGTTGCCCAGCGTCAAACGCAAAGAAAGCAGCGTAAGAAAAATGAAGTACCAGTTGTAGCGTTAGTTGGTTATACGAACGCAGGAAAATCAACGACGATGAATGCGATGCTTGAAATTTATAATGGTACAGAAGAAAAACAAGTATTTGAAAAAGATATGTTATTCGCGACGTTAGAAACATCTGTACGAAATATTGATTTGCCAGATAACAAATCATTTTTATTAACAGATACAGTTGGATTTGTAAGCAAATTACCGCATCACCTTGTGAAAGCGTTCCGTTCAACGTTAGAAGAGGTAGCGGAAGCAGACTTACTTATTCATGTTGTAGATTACGCAAATCCAAATTATGAACAGTTAATTGATATTACAAATGAAACGTTAAAGAAAATTGGAGTAGAAAATATCCCAACAATCTATGCTTATAACAAATCAGATATGGTAGATGTTGAAATTCCGAAAGTACAAGAAGACCGTGTTTATTTATCAGCGAAGAAACACGTTGGAATTGAAGAACTTGTAAAAATGATTCGCTCACACATCTATAAAGAGTATACGAAGTGTGAAATGTTAATTCCATATGATCAAGGACAGGTAGTTTCTTATTTCAATAATCATGCGCACGTTCTATCTACGAGTTATGAAAACGAAGGTACGAAACTAGAAGTAGAATGTAAGACGAGTGATTACGAAAAGTATAAGCGTTTTGCAATTTAATAAAAAAGGCGATCCTAATATGTTTTAGGATCGCCTTTTTCTTATTCTGTAATAGAGGCCCACTTATAAGAATAAATTCCTGCAAATGGACGAACAACAACACCTTTTACTGTTGGACGTTCTAAATACACAAGTCCTGATTGGAAGATTGGAGCGATAGCTGCATCATCTTCAAGTAAGATTTTCTCAGCATCTTGGAACGCTTTCCAACGTGCTGGTAAATCAGTTGCTAAAGTAGAGCTCGTTTTCTCAATTAATTCGTCGTATTTTTTGTTTGAATAACTCATCTTATTAAACGGTCCGTCAGTGACAAACATATTTAAGAATGTTGTAGGATCAGGATAATCCGGTCCCCATGTAGAAAGTGAGATGTCATAGTCACCATTTCCTTCACGGTCTAAAAATGCTTTTACTGGAAGAGGCTGTAATGTGATTTTTAATCCTGGTAAATTTTTCTCCAGTTCACCTTTTAAAAACTCACTAATTTTCTTATCGTTAGATTCATCAGTTGTTATGATTGAAAGAGAAGCGTTTTGTAAATTTGTTTCTTTTTTCGCAGTTTCCCATAGTGTTTTAGCTTCTTTCACATTTGTTTCTACTTTTACATTACTCGTACTGCGAAAATCTTTATTATCAGGTCCTTTTACAAATCCTTTCGGAACGAATGCATTCGCAGGTATAGAACCATTATTTAAAATTGTTGTTGCGATGCCTTGTTTATCAAAAGCAAGCGAAATAGCTTTTCGAGCGTTTTTGTTTGCTAATAAAGGATTCTTTTGGCTAAATCGGAAAAATGTCATAGAAGGACGTTCCATTTTCTTTAAGCTCGGATCTTTTTGATATTTATCAACAAACTCTGAATTAATCGTAATTCGGTCTACTTGTTTGCTTTCAAATAAATTAACGGCTGTGGAAGTATCTTTTACGATATTTACATTTATTTCATTTAACTTCACATTTTTATTATCCCAGTAGTTCGGGTTTTTCGTCATTTTGTAACTTGTATCATGTTTCCATTCACTTAATTGGAACGGCCCGTTATACACTACATTTGCAGCTTCAAGCCCGTAATTTTTCCCTTGCGCTTCTACAACCTTTTGGTTTTGAGGATAAAACGTTGCAAATCCCATTAACCCTAAAAAGTATGGAACAGGGTGTTCTAACTGTACTTCAAGCGTTTTATTATCAATCGCCTTTACACCAAATGAATCAATTGGTAATTCTTTTTTATTTATTTTTTCTGCATTTTTAATATCGAACATAATATGTGCGTATTCAGAAGCAGTTTCTGGATTTACGGCACGTTTCCATGCGTATTCAAAATCATGAGCAGTAACTGGATCACCATTTGACCATTTTGAATCGTGTAATGTAAATGTATATGTTTTTCCGTCTTCGCTCAGTTTGTATGATTCAGCTGCCGCAGGAACAGGTTTATTGTCAGGACCAGGCATATATAATCCTTCCATTACGTTGTTTAATGCAGCGTAAGAAAACCCATCGGTTGCGATAGACGAATCAAGTGTAGAAATTTCCCCAGCTTCTACAATATTTAATACTTGTTTTGAAGATTCTTTTTTCTTTTCCCCGGTAGTTGTTGCCTCTTGTTTTTGGCCACATGCTGTTAAAAACATAGATAATGTGATTGAGAGCGCAACGATTCCTTTAGTTTTTTTCTTCATAGTTGTCATCCTTCCCTTCATCTCTGTCCTAGTATAAAAGAAAATATAGAAAATTTCTATAAATAAATCCGATAAAACATATAGAAAAAATATATTATGTAAGAAGTGATATTTCTGGAAAAAGAAATGAAACCAGTATAGAATAGAAATGTTTCAAAAGTCAGAATTTATTACACCTACTGTAATAAATATATATTTTGTACAGGAAGGAGAGATTCATATATGCAGGCAGTTTCGAAAAAAAATACAATGGAAACACCGACGATATATCGAATACTATTTGCGATTAGTTTCGGTCATTTTTTAAATGACTCGATGCAAGCAGTTGTGCCGGCGTTGTTTCCTATTTTGGAAAAAACGATGAATTTATCCTATATGCAAGTAGGATGGATTGCGTTTGCATTAAATATGACGTCATCGATTATGCAGCCGGTTTTTGGTATGTATTCGGATAAGAAGCCATCACCATTTTTATTACCGCTCGGTATGTTTTCGAGTATGCTTGGGATGATTGGACTGGCGTTTGCACCGAACTTTATTATTGTTATTATTTCTGTTTTATTTATCGGATTAGGTTCCGCAGTCTTCCATCCAGAAGGTGCTCGTGTTGCTTATATGGCGGCAGGGGCAAAACGAGGTTTAGCACAAGCAATTTATCAAGTGGGAGGAAATACAGGGAATTCTCTAGCTCCTATTTTTACAGCGTTAATTTTCGTTCCCCTCGGCCAAATTGGCTCTTTAGGTTTTACAGCTTTTGCAGCGGTAGGAATTGTATTATTAATATTCGTATCAAATTGGTATAGGAATGAATTAGCTACGGGTGCTGTAAGAAGAAAGAAGAGGGCTGCGCTTGAGGCTGAAAATGCGATTGTAAGTACACATATTAAATTTGTTATTATACTTCTTGTTTTTCTTACTTTTGTACGTTCTTGGTACGGTGCTGGTATCGGGAATTTTTATCAATTTTACTTAATTGAGCATTACGGTTTGTCTATAAAAAATGCCCAGTATTTCGTATTCGCATTTATGATTGCCGGTGTATTAGGAACTTTCTTTGGTGGACCGTTAGCAGATCGATTTGGAAAGAAAACAATTATTGTATTTTCAATGCTAGGTTCGGCGCCACTTGCGCTTTTATTACCTCACGTTTCGCTCGTGTGGGTCGTACCGCTATTTTTATGTATTGGTTTTATTAGTTCAAGTAGTTTTAGTGTAATTGTTGTTTATGCGCAAGAGCTTGTACCTGGAAAAGTAGGGATGGTATCTGGATTAATTGTAGGGCTTGCGTTTGGACTCGGCGCTTTAGGTTCTGTAGTCCTTGGGAAATTGGCGGACATATATAGTCTACAATTCATTATGTTACTATGTAGTTGTCTACCATTAATTGGACTTACTTCTTGGTTATTACCAAGTGATAAGAAAACGATAGAATAGGGGATGCACTATGAAATTATGTGAAAATGTTACAGAATTAATAGGAGATACACCTGTCGTCCGATTATCTAAATTTATTCCAGAAGACGCAGCAGATGTGTATGTAAAACTAGAAATGTTTAATCCGTCACGCAGTGTGAAAGACCGTGCTGCCTATAATTTATTGCATGTTGCAGAAGAGAATGGTCTTATCAAACCAGGAGATACAATTATTGAACCGACAAGTGGAAATACAGGAATAGGCTTAGCAATGAATGCAGCTGCGAAAGGGTATAAAGCGATTTTAATTATGCCAGACAATATGTCAAAAGAGCGTATAAATTTATTGAAAGCATACGGAGCAGAAGTAGTTTTAACACCGGCAGAACAAAGAATGCCAGGAGCAATTGCGAAGGCGTTAGAACTGCAAAAGCAAATACCAAATAGTTTTATTCCGCAACAATTTGAAAATCCAGCTAACCCAAATATTCATCGTTATACGACGGCCCTTGAAATTTATGAACAAATGGATGGTGAGCTTGATGCATTTGTAGCAACAGCTGGAACTGGTGGGACGATTACAGGGACTGGGGAAACGTTAAAAGAAAAACTACCAAACTTATATATTGCAGTAGTAGAACCGAAAGGATCTCCCGTTTTATCAGGCGGTGTTCCAGGTCCTCATAAGTTAGTAGGAACAAGTCCAGGATTTATCCCGAAAAATTTAAATACAGAAGTGTATAACGAAATTATTCAAATTGCAGACGAAGAGGCTTTAACGACAATGAGAAACTTAGCAAGACAAGAGGGGTTATTAGTTGGACCATCTTCTGGAGCTTCTGTTTACGCAGCGATTATGATAGCAAAACGATTAGGCGCTGGTAAAAAGGTTTTATGTATTGCACCTGATACAGGTGAGCGTTATTTGAGTATGGGATTATTTGAATAAAAATGATAGAACCCCCTTAATGGTGAAACGGCGCTATTAAGGGGGTTGTTATAGGTTATTAAGAGAGGAGAAACGCAATGAAACTATTAAAACCGACAAATGAATATAGCGAACAAATTATGGAGTATCGAGAGGTATTTTTACATACGGATGAACAACCACATGGTAGTAGTTCTTTACAAAATTTTGATTCACTTGATGAATGGTTTGAAAAAGTGAGTAAACAGGAACTGGGAGAAAACTTACAAAGTAATCGAGTACCTTCTAGTCAATTTTTAAGTGTTGAACAAGGGGAACTTATAGGTTTTGTGAATATTAGAAAACGATTAAACCAAGAATTATTGCGGGAAAGTGGTCATATTGGATATAGTGTTCATCCTAATAAACGTCGCCAAGGTTACGCGACAAAACAATTGAAACTCGCATTAGATGAAGCACAAAAGTTAGGGTTGCAGAAAGTGTTAATAACTTGCGATAAAGCTAATATTGCTTCGGCTAAAACGATTCAAAAGGTTGGCGGAGTGTTAGAAAATGAAGTGGTTTCTTCTCACACTGGGGAAATTATTCAGCGTTATTGGGTAGAAATATGATTTAGTGGAGCATTGAAAAGGGAATGCAGTGCATAATATCGAAATAGATAAATGAAAAGATAATTGTGTACTGCAATTATAGGGGGAAATGAAGTGGGATTAAAAGAGAGAGCAATAGAAATGTCGGAGATTTATAGGAGAAATCCGAAGGTCGAAGCTATTATTTTAGCGGGTTCGGTAGCTAGAAAGTTAGAAGATGAACATTCAGATATAGAATTACATATTTTATGGTCAGCACCACCAGAGGATGGGGATCGTAAAGGGCCTATTCATCATATTGGTGGAACAATTTTGTCATATCATCCTTACGAGGAAGAAGAATGGTCGGAAACATATTTGACAAAAGGGGGAATTAAATTAGAAATTAGTAACTTTTTAACGGAAACAGTAGAGAAAGTTATTTCGGATGTGGTGGATCAATATGATATAAGTTATGAAAAACAATGTATCGTATCATCCGTTCATGACGGTGTTAGTTTGTATGGAGAAGAGAAAGTGAATGAACTAAAAGATAGAGTGGTATCATATCCAGAAGAACTTGCGGAACAGATGATTTCAGAAAATCTTTGGTTAAGCAATCGCTGGCATAATCGAGAGGCACTTTTAAAACGAAAAGACTGGCTTATGTTATATGATGTTATTTGTGAAGTACAAAGAAATATATTTGGAGTCTTATTTGGTTTAAACAGAATGTATGTGCATCACCCGGCGTTTAAATGGATGCCGAATAATGTGGAACGAATGAGCATTAAGCCTGAAAACTTATATGAGCGTATGGCGAATACGTTAATAGGGAAACCGGAGTATAGTGTACAGGAGTTAGAAGTGTTAATCGCAGAGCTATTACATTTAGTAGAGCAACATGCTCCAGAATTACATATTGCGGAACAACAAAAACATATTCAATATGCGAAGTGAAAAAGAAGGGACGTAACAATGCGTTACATCCCTTCTTTTTATTTGACTAATTTACCTAGTACGGGTAATCGCTGAATCCTATCACCGAGAATATGTGAAGCAAGACCGCTCGTTAATACGAATAAAAGGTAAACAAGTCCTCCTGCAGCGCCACATATAACAACAATGAGAAGTGATTCGGTATAAGATTGTCCAGGGATAATCCATTTTAAAATAGCTTTTAAAGCAATTACAACAGCAGACATTGCTGCGGAGTAAATCGTAATAAGGAGTACTGTTTTTGCTGTTTCGCCAATTTTAAATTTCGCAAACTTAATGATGCAGTACAACATAATAACATTGGAAACGAGGTATCCAAGAATTGTTCCAATTACAGCACCGTGTCCACCAAATAAATGTAAGAGCGGTGTATTTACTAAAACTTTAACGAGAATACCGACTGAGAAAGCAATCATCGTTTTTTTTTGATAATCGATTCCTTGTAAAATAGCTGCTGAAACTGTGAAAATCGCACTTAATATAGCTGAAGGTGCAAATGAAATTAAATATTGTGATCCACCAAGTGCAATTTCAGGATTTACATAAACCATACGGAATGCATCGTAAGCGATGCTAGCAAGACCGAATGCAGCTGGGATAGTGAAGAATAACAAGACTTGAAATATCTTTGCAATTTGTTCTTGTAATTCTTCTAGTTTCCCGCTTGTATAAGATTTCGTTATTGCCGGAATAATCGTTAATGAGAATCCAGTTGCAAGTGAAGCTGGAATCAT
Source organism: Bacillus sp. 3G2 (assembly GCF_044324725.1). NCBI lineage: Bacteria > Bacillati > Bacillota > Bacilli > Caryophanales > Bacillaceae > Bacillus > Bacillus sp. 3G2. The sequence continues at coordinate 1,765,319 of NZ_CP172246.1, forward strand.
AATTAACTTTTGGGCATAGTTCGTTATATAAGCGAACACTGCATTCGCTGTTTCTAACGGTTCTCCCATCGCTCTAAGGACATCAGCTACAGTATATTGATCTACTAACGTATAGAGCGGAATTGCAATGCCGACAAATACAATTGGGATTGCATATCGAAGTAATTCTATATAAATATTTTTTAATGGGATATTCGATGCCCTGGACTTTAATTCTCCTTCGGGAGGCTTTAATCTATTATATTTTTTCCAGTACAACATTAAAATCGAAACGCTGGCAAGTGCCCCGATAACAGCACCAAACGTAGCAACTGCAACAGAAGAGGCGACTGAACCTCCTAATAGTTTTGAGACGATAAAACTACCAACTAAAATGAAAACAACGCGCGCAATTTGTTCTACGACTTGAGAAACTGCACTTGGTTTCATATGTTGAAAACCTTGGAAATAACCACGTGTAACACTCATAGCTGGTACGATAATAAGTGCGAAACTTAATGCTCGCATCGTAAGTGTTACGTCAGCGATAAATTGTGGATCTGGCGTTTTTGAGCGAATAATAAATTGCGATATGTACGGTGCTCCGATAAATAAAGTTAAAAATCCTAAAAAGCCCATAAACAACATTAATTTTACGCTAGAGTTGTATAATTTTTTGCTTGTACTATAATCACCAAGCGCATTATGCTTTGCAACAAATTTGGAAACGGCAATAGGAATACCAGCTGTTGAGAAGCTTAATAAAATACCGTACCAAGAGTATGCATATCCATATAAAGCGACACCTTGTGTTCCGACTAATAGTTGAAATGGGAAGAAATATATAAAACCTAATATACGTGAAATCATTGTTGCACCACTTAATAAAGCAGTACCTTTTAAAACTTTTGAAGTAGACAAAATTCTTTCCTCCTACTCGTGCTGTCTTGCATTCATCGTATACTACTATAAACCCGTTAGCGAAGTTAATACAGTATAAACCATAAATGTTCTAATACTATTCATTTAAAAGTCATATTTCGAATTTTATAAAAGAAAGTACTCATAAAAATTCAAAATATAAGTTGACACTATTTTTAATGTGTGATAAAAATGATAGTAATCAATTCGGAAAATAATATTTGGGCAATGAAAGGGTATAGTAGTGAATATCTCCCTATTTCAGAGAGCTGATGGTTGGTGTGAATCAGTATATAGATTATTCATGAAGTTCGTCCTGGAGCATCTTTCATAAATCTCACATTATGAGGAAATGAAAGACGGTAGTTTATACCGTTATCAAATAAAGTGGTGAAGATTGTTTCACAACTAGGGTGGTACCGCGATATTTATCGTCCCTACGTATTTACGTAGGGACGTTTTTTATTTAGGTCCTAACTTTGTTGTGGCTTCATAACTAGGGTGGTACCGCGATAATTTATCGTCCCTACGTATTTGCGTAGGGGCTTTTTTTATTTAGGTCCTAACTTTGTTGTATCTTCATAACTAGGGTGGTACCGCGATATTTTTGTCGTCCCTACGTATTTACGTAGGGGCGTTTTTTATTAGTAGGGAGGAAGTGAACGTATTAGAAAAGAGTATGGATAGAACAATATAAATACCGAATTGTAACAAAGAAAAAGAGATAGAGAGGAGATTAATAAATGAATTCACAGCAATGGACATCGAAATTAGGTTTCGTATTAGCTGCAGCAGGTTCAGCGATTGGTCTAGGAGCGATTTGGAAGTTCCCGTATATGGCCGGAATTGGAGGGGGCGGCGCGTTCTTCCTTATTTTCATTGGTTTCACATTATTAATTGGTTTACCGCTATTATTAGCTGAATTCGTAATTGGAAGAAGTACACAAAAAGAGGCTGTTGATGCGTATAGAGAAATCGCACCAAAAACACTATGGCCATGGTTAGGGAAATTAGGAATTGTAACTTGTTTCATACTACTTTCTTTCTACAGTGTTGTAGGCGGATGGATTTTATTATACTTATGGAATGCAATTACAGGTAGACTATGGGAAGGAAATGGAGCATACGAAGCTACGTTTGGTGAAATCATTTCCAATCCGTATTTAGCAGTTGGATCACAGCTATTATTCATCCTTATTACTATTTTTATCGTAAGTAAAGGTGTACAAAATGGTGTTGAAAAAGTAAATAAATATTTCATGCCAGCACTATTCGTTTTATTCTTTGTTTTAATCGTTCGTGCACTTACGTTAGATGGTGCTGGAGAAGGAGTTCGTTTCTTCTTACAACCTGATTTCTCACATGTAACATCAGAAGTCATATTATATGCAATGGGGCAATCGTTCTTCTCGCTATCTGTCGGTGTAGCCGTTATGGTAACATATAGCTCATACTTACCGAAAGAAGAAAGTTTACCGCGTTCAGCATTTTCTATCGTGGCTTTAACATTAGTTATTACATTACTTGCAGGACTAGCGATTTTCCCAGTTGTGTTCGCATTTGGAATGGAACCATCTCAAGGGCCGGGACTATTATTTATCGTACTGCCAGCTATTTTCAGTAAAATGGCATTCGGAAAATTATTCTTCATCGTTTTCTTATTACTATTCTTCTTTGCGACTATTACTTCAGCAATTTCGATGTTAGAAATTAGCGTTGCATCTTTAACTGCAAAAGGTAAAGGGAAACGTGAAAAAATGGCATTAATCGTTGGATTATTAATCTTCGTTGTTGGAGTACCATCAGCACTATCATTCGGTATATTAAGTGATCTGAAGATTTTCGGAAAGACAGTCTTTGATTTAGCTGATTATGCAGTTAGTAACGTATTAATGCCACTTGGTGTTTTATTAGTTTCTATCTTTGTTCCTTTAAAAATGAAGAAAGATGTATTAATGAAAGAGCTTGGTGTAAGTAAAAATAAAGGCTATAAATTATTCGTATTATGGTTATTCTTACTTCGCTTCATCGCACCAATTGCGATTATTATCGTATTCTTAAATGTACTTGGCATTATTTAAACAAAAAGGTAGCGTATCATTGTATGATACGCTACCTTTCTTACTTTGTTCTTTTTTGTAGTTCGTTTACTGTTACGAACTGATAGCCCTTCTTAGATAATGAATCTAAAATACCTTCAATGGTCTGTAAATTTTCATTAGATTCATCATACATAGAGTGCAGTAAAATGATAGAACCTGGTTTTACGTTTTTAGTAACATATTCAATTTTATCAGCAGCAGACTTATAAAAGGTATCAGGTTCAAGGTCCCATGTAATTGTTTCGATATTGTTTTTATTTAAATAATAGGGCAGCCCAATTAGCTTTTTTCCGTTAGGTGGTCTAAAATCGATTGCGCCTGTAAATCCTGTTTGGCGGATTAATGAATTCGTTTTTTCTATTTCTTCTTTAATAAAAGAAGGTGTTTTAAAAACCATTCTGTTATGAGAATATGTATGGTTTCCAATTTGGTGTCCAGATTGTACGATATCTTCTCCTAACGATAGGTTTTTCTCTAATTCATTTCCGATTAAAAAGAAAGTAGCTTTTGCATTGTATGTATCTAGTAGCGGTAATATTTGTTTTACATTGTTAGTAGGGCCATCATCAAAAGTTAAAGCAATCACCTTTTCATTTGTTTCTACTCGATTTGTTAAGTCTCCAAATAATTGAAAGCTTCTTGCATTCATCAATTTGTATGTTCCGAATAAAGCTACAGTAATAATGAATATTGTAACGATTGTAATGATTTTTTTCTTCTTCATAACGCAACCTCACTATAGTTTTTGATTGGACTAAAAAGTATTATATCAAACTAAGTAATTTCATGCTTTAAAAAGGATGTGGATGCAAGGAGAAGGAATTTATCATATAATGTAATGAAAAAGGTATATTAGGAGGTGTTTACATGGCGATTATAATTCAATTGCCGGACACTGCAGCGTCTCATGCAAAGCCAAGTATGGAAATGGCGATACTTTGCGTGAGGTAGACAAGTAATATACAATCGCCTAAATGAGCTTGAATCATTTTTATATTTGGCTTTGCACCTTATTGAAATGAACCATAAAAAATAAGGGGCGAGCAGAAATGAAATACGTTAAAGCTGCGACGGTTTTACCAGAGAGTTTAATTACTGAAATTCAAAAGTATATACAAGGTGAAACAATTTACATTCCAAAACAAGAAACGAAACATTATAAATGGGGGACACGATCTGGAGGAAGAAAACAGTTAGATGAAAGAAACAAAGCCATTAAAGAAGCGTTTAAAAGTGGAATTGCTATTCATCAACTTGCAGAAGAGTATTTTCTTTCCGGAGAAACGATTAAAAAGATAGTGTATTCTAAATGAAGATAAAAGAGTCTAGTTCAAATATTATTTTGAACTAGACTCTTTTTGCTTTGTATGTATGGGATATATTGTGTATAAATGGACAAGATAATAGAAAAAATGTGCCGTTTTTTTACTAGAATATAGAGCATTTGAGTAAAAGCAGAAAGGTGAGCATATATGAATCATTTAGGACAAATAACGATAGAACTATTTTTTGGTTTTTTTGTGCTATTGATTGCTACTAAAATATTAGGGAAAACACAAATATCTCAGTTAACGCCATTTGATTTTATTTCTGCCATTGTTCTCGGAGAATTAGTCGGAAATACTATATATGATCCGGAAATAAAAGTATGGTCTATTTTATATGCAGTACTTGTATGGGTAGTGTTAATCTATTCAATAGAAGTGATAACACAAAAATTTAGAGGGACGAGAAGTTTTTTTGAAGGCTCCCCTTCTATCATTATCCGTAATGGAAAGATTGATCGGGAACAATTAAGTTCAAATCATTTGGATATTAATCAACTGCAACAAATGCTTAGGCAACAAAAAGATATATTTTCAATCCGAGAAGTTGAATATATGATTTTGGAACCTAACGGAAACATAAGCGTTCTGAAAAAAAGTAAATACGAATCTCCCACTATAAATGATTTAAGTTTAAAACATAAGCCTGTATACTTACCAATTTCATTAATCAGTGACGGGAAAGTAGTGAAAGATAATTTGAGGGAAGCGGGATTTGATGAAGGGTGGCTTTATAAACAAATAAAGCAAAAAGGAATTACTAAATTTGAAGACGTGTTATATGCGGAATGGAAAACAGATGATGGCTTCTTTTGTCAGGAAATCCAGCAGTAGAGAATAAGTGATGTATGTAATGTTTGTTTCTAAGTTATTTTTTACATATCAAAAAACGTAATCATTGTATACAATAAAACTAGATAAACAATTTGTATGGAGTGATAAAGATGGAAGCTTTTATTAGAAGTGATCAATACAATTTTATAAAATCACAAGCTTATATTTTAGCAAATGGGCACGCAACGGCAAATGATAGAGGTGTCATTCAAGCGTTAAAATCATTAGCGATTGAAAAGATAATACATGTATTTGAGAATTTAACGGATGAGCAGAAAGAGTTAATCGATACGGTATTAACAGTTCAAAATAGAGAAGATGCAGAATCGTTTTTAATGAAAATAAATCCGTATGTCATTCCGTTTCAGGAAGTTACAGCGCAAACATTAAAAAAACTATTTCCTAAAGCGAAAAAGTTAAAACTTCCTGATATGGAAGAAATAGATATGAAAGAAATATCTTATTTAAGCTGGATTGATAAAGGATCAAGCAGGAAGTTTATTATAGCGAAAAATGATAAAAATAAGTTTGTTGGTCTGCAAGGTACGTTCCAAAGTTTAAATAAAAAAAGCATTTGTTCATTATGTCATGGGCATGAAGAAGTAGGAATGTTTTTAGTTGAAATTAAAGGTGATGTACAAGGAACTTTCGTTAAAAAGGGAAACTATATTTGCAAAGATGGTGTAGCTTGTAATCAGAATATGAAATCACTTGATAAATTGAACGATTTTATTGAACGATTGAAGAAATAAAAAAGGAACCTCTAGTATTTAAACTGGAGGTTTTTATTTTTTGAAGAAGTAATAATAAGCTTCTTTTGTAGCTGTAATTTTATAAAAAAATTCATGCCATTTATAATGAAATTTGATAAAAATATCAATTTGGACATAGTTGCTTATATGCAAGGAGGTAAAACATGAATTACATTTCACTGAAAGAAGAGATGTTAAAAGTGAAACGGTGGCCTAAAGATACGATAGCGGCAGGTCGGGGGCATACAGTTGCTCTTAAATCAGATGGCACGGTAGTAGCAGTAGGGCGAAATAAAGAAGGAGAATGCAAAGTAAGCGGCTGGTATGAGATTGAAGCAGTCGCTGCGGGCAATGTTCATATGGCGACGAACACCGGTAACGCTCATACAATCGCTCTGAAATGTGATAATACTGTGGAAGCGGTGGGATGGAATAAGCATGATCAGTGTGATGTGAACGACTGGCATAATATTGTATCGGTTGCGGCAGGATGGCGTCGTACTATTGGTCTTAAACTAGACGGCACGGTAATAGCGGCCGGGCGAAATAAAGAAGGAGAATGCAATATAAGCAGCTGGAGAGATATTGTGGCGGTTACGGCGGGTGACTGGCATACAGTTGGTCTTAAATTGGATGGAACGGTGACGGCAGTAGGTAATAATCGATATGGTCAATGTAATGTAAGCGAATGGAGTGGTATTGGGGCGTTGGCAGCTGGTTATCTTCATACTGTTGGTTTGAAATCGGATGGCATAGTGATGGCCGTGGGGAATAATAAACATGGTCAATGTGATGTAAGCAGCTGGAAAGATATTGTGGCAATAGCGGCAGGGAGTAAGCATACCATTGCTCTTAAACCAGATGGTACTGTGGCGGCAGTAGGTTCGAATGGGTATGGCCAATGTAATGTAAGCGATTGGAACGATATTGTAGCGATAGCGGCGGGTTGTGCACATACGGTCGGCCTGAAATCAGACGGCACGGTGGTAGCAGTAGGTGATAATACATATGATCAATGCGACGTAAGTAGCTGGTGTAACATCCGATTGCCTGGCAAATAGTTAATTTACAATAAATCATTAGTAATATAATTCTATTTAAGGAGTAATTATGGAATAGGATATGTAGATAAGAGTCCCTTTTAAAAAGAGGTTCTTATTTTTTTCGTAAAATGAGTGTCAAAATGGAACTTTTTAAAGCAAAGTAGAAGATATAATTTATAAATAAAGCATAGGAGAGCTGAAGAAATGCTTAAAAAATTTTTGCTTTCTTTACCGGATGCTTTACTTGTATGCATTGTTATCTACTTAACATACACAACTACTCTTAGTTTTGGACAGATGTTAGTAATTTCAATTGCAATCGGAATTATTGGTGGTCTTGTTATAAGAATTTGTAAGGATGTATTCACGTATATAAGGTGGACAATTCAACAGAGGAAATCTTGAATATGTTGTATTGCTATTAGGGGGAGATGAAATGACTAAGAAAAAGAGTAGAGTGAAAAACGAGATAGCACTTTGGACATTAACAGCGGTTGTTCTCATCATTGCATGGTACTTTTTTCAAAGATAAAAATGCATCGTACTTAAAAGGTACGATGCATTTTTATTATTATTTTTTCCAATTTTCTTTTATAAAGTCTTCACGCCCAGATTCCTTTTGCTCAATAGCATATTTCTCTGGGTTCTTTTTATAGAAATGTTGATGGTATTCTTCAGCCTCATAAAAAGGTGCAGCCGCGCGAATTTCAGTTACGATTGGGTCTTTAAACATACCGCTTTCTGCAAGAGCTTGTTTTGATTTTTCAGCAAGCTCTTTTTGCGTTTCAGTATGATAAAAAATAGCAGTGCGATAAGATGGACCACGGTCAAAGAATTGTCCGCCATCATCAGTTGGATCGATTTGTGGCCAATATAAATCTAGTAATTTTTCATATGGAAAAATAGAAGGGTCGAATGTAATTTGTACAACTTCTAAATGACCAGATGTACCAGCTTTTACTTGTTCATATGTTGGGTTTTCTACATGACCACCTGCATAGCCAGAAAGTACTTTATGAATACCAGGAAGTTCATCAAATGGCTTTACCATGCACCAAAAGCAACCGCCTGCAAAGGTTGCGAGTTCGTATGTTTTTTCGGACATTGCTGTAATCCTCCTAAATATATATGTTTTATGTAGTATTATACAAAAAGTTTTATTGCGCAATAAAAAAGATTCGAAAATATATGTATTATTAAAAATATTTTCTGAAAATATGTTGACAATGAAAAGAACAACGTCCTATAATACGTTTAACAAATAAAAGTGAATTAAGAATTTTCTAACTTCATATGTTGCATATGCAAAGAAGAGGAAAGTAGATGGTTATGATCGTTTCAGAGAGCTGCTCCTAGGCTGTGAGAGTAGTAACAATCGAATCATTGAAGATCACCTCGGAGCATCGCTTGCGAAAGGGAAACTGAGTAGAGGGCGACGGCATCGTCTCCGGTAAAAGGACGGGGGTCTAATTGGACCTGCAAAGCTTATATTTCGTGAGAAATATAAGGAAGCTGAGTGGTACCGCGAAACTCTCGCCTCAGCAATCAAAGCTACTAAATTGTAGTAGTTGATTGCTGAGGCGAGAGTTTTTATTTTAAAAATAAAATAAGAGAATGCGTAGAAGCGGAGAGTAAATGATAAAAATTGTTTCAGAGAGCTGCCTACAAGCTGTGAGGGTAGTAACAATTTCATCATTGAAGATCACCACGGAGCACTACTTTTGAAAACTAGTAAAAAGTAGCGGAGTTGTTTCCGATAGAAAAACAAAAAGTCTAATTGGACTTGCAGAGCTTATATTTCGTGAGAAGTGTAAGGAAGCTGAGTGGTACCACGATTCCCTCGTCTCAGCAATGGATTGCTACAAGTATGTATGTAATCGATTGTTGAGACGAGTATATTTTTAAGATTTATATACTGAATATTCTGTTAAAAATACTCATCTCAGCAATCGATATAGAAATAGGTTGCAAAAATAGAGAGAAAAAAAGAGGAGCGATGTGAGATGGGAAACCAGTACATTTATATGAATGGGGAATTTGTAGAAAAAGAAAAGGCAGTTGTTTCAGTATATGATCACGGTTTTTTATACGGAGACGGTGTATTTGAAGGGATTCGTAGTTACGGTGGAAATGTATTTTGTTTAAAAGAACATGTAAAACGATTATATGAATCGGCAAAATCTATTTTACTTACAATCCCGCTGACGGTTGAAGAAATGGAAGAAGCAGTTTTACAAACATTGCAAAAAAATGAGTATGCAGATGCTTACATTCGGTTAATTGTTTCAAGAGGAAAAGGTGACTTAGGGCTCGATCCGAGAAGTTGTGTGAAACCGAGCGTTATTATCATTGCAGAACAATTAAAGTTATTCCCACAGGAATTTTACGATAATGGATTAAGCGTTGTATCTGTTGCATCAAGACGTAATACGCCAGATGCATTAGACCCACGTATTAAGTCAATGAACTATTTAAATAACGTACTTGTAAAAATTGAAGCGGCACAAGCTGGAGTGCTAGAAGCACTTATGTTAAATCAACAAGGATATGTTTGTGAAGGATCTGGAGATAATGTTTTCGTTGTGAAAGATGGAAAAGTGTTAACACCTCCTTCTTATTTAGGAGCGCTAGAAGGTATTACGAGAAATAGTGTGATTGAGCTATGTGAGCGACTTAATATTCGGTGTGAGGAAAGACCGTTTACTCGCCATGACGTATATGTAGCAGATGAAGTATTTTTAACGGGAACGGCAGCAGAATTAATTCCAGTTGTAAAAGTTGATTCAAGAGAAATTGGAGATGGGAAGCCAGGAAGTGTAACGAAACAATTGACAGAGGAATTTAAAAAGTTAACGAGAGAAAGAGGAGTACGTGTTCCAGGATTAGCGGAAAGCTTACTGTAGGTAGGGAGAGGAGTTAATTGAAATGGAGCAACAGTATACAACATGTGAGAAATTGCATTGTGAAGAAGTGACAGGAGCTGGACACGTTATTCAATGCTTGAAGAATTTAGGTGTAACGACTGTTTTCGGTTATCCAGGCGGAGCGATTTTGCCAGTGTATGATGCGTTATACGGAAGTGGTTTGAAGCACGTTTTAACTCGTCATGAACAAGCTGCCATTCATGCGGCAGAAGGATATGCGAGAGCTTCTGGAAAGGTCGGGGTAGTCTTTGCTACCTCTGGCCCAGGGGCGACAAATTTAGTTACAGGCTTAGCGGATGCTTATATGGATTCGATTCCTTTAGTTGTCATTACAGGGCAAGTTGCAACACCTCTCATCGGAAAAGACGGATTTCAAGAAGCGGATGTTGTCGGGATTACAGTACCTGTTACGAAGCATAATTATCAAGTTCGTGATGTGAATCATTTATCACGTATTGTACAAGAAGCTTTTTACATAGCCGAAAGCGGGCGACCAGGACCAGTATTAATTGATATTCCAAAAGATGTTCAAAATGAAAAGGTAACAAATTTTTATAATGAAGTAATTGAGATTCCAGGATACAAAATAGAGCCTATGCCAGACAGTATAAAGCTTAGAGAGGTGGCTAAAGAAATTTCAAAAGCTAAACGCCCACTTCTTTATATTGGAGGAGGTGTCATTCATTCGGGTGGATCTGATGAACTCATCAAATTTGCGAGGGAGAATCGTATTCCTGTCGTTTCCACTTTAATGGGACTTGGTGCATATCCGCCGGGAGATTCATTATTTTTAGGAATGCTCGGCATGCATGGAACGTATGCTGCAAACATGGCAGTAACAGAATGTGATCTACTACTTGCTTTAGGTGTTCGCTTTGATGATCGTGTAACAGGAAAATTAGAACTCTTTTCTCCGCATTCGAAAAAGGTACATATTGATATAGATTCTTCAGAGTTTCATAAAAATGTAACTGTGGAATATCCGGTTGTCGGTGATGTGAAAAAAGCGTTACACAAGCTGTTACATATGAAAATTTGTACACAAACAAAAGAATGGCTTACGAAAATCGAGGGATGGAAAGCTGAATACCCTCTTTCCTACAATCAAAAAGAGAGAGAGTTAAAACCACAACATGTTATTAGCCTAGTAAGTGAAGTAACGAATGGTGAAGCGATTGTTACGACAGAAGTAGGACAGCATCAAATGTGGGCTGCGCATTTTTATAAAGCGAAAAATCCACGGACTTTTCTAACATCTGGCGGACTAGGAACGATGGGGTTTGGTTTCCCGGCAGCAATTGGTGCCCAGCTTGCAAAAGAAGAAGAACTCGTCATTTGTATTGCAGGCGATGCTTCTTTTCAAATGAACATTCAAGAACTACAAACAATTGCTGAAAATAATATTCCTGTAAAAGTATTTATTATAAATAACAAATTTTTAGGGATGGTCAGGCAATGGCAAGAAATGTTTTATGAAAATCGTTTATCAGAGTCAAAAATCGGATCGCCAGATTTTGTGAAAGTGGCAGAAGCTTATGGAGTGAAGGGATTAAGAGCGACGAATTCAACCGAGGCGAAACAAGTGATGTTAGAAGCAATTGCTCATGAAGGTCCTGTCGTAGTTGATTTTTGTGTAGAAGAAGGTGAAAACGTATTTCCGATGGTTCCGCCAAACAAAGGGAATAACGAAATGATTATGAAGAGGTGGGAAGAATGAGTTATACTTTTTCACTCGTTATTCATAACGAGCCAAGCGTTTTATTACGTATAAGTGGAATTTTTGCTCGGCGTGGTTATTATATTTCTTCTTTACATTTAAACGAAAGAGATACTAGTGGCGTTTCTGAAATGAAACTCACAGCAGTTTGTACTGAAAATGAAGCGACATTACTTGTTGGTCAGTTGAAAAAATTAATTGATGTACTGCAAGTAAATAAAATGAAACTTTAATCATTGGGGGTTTTCTTACTCCCCCAATGATTATTAGTTGAACCAATCGGACTTTTATGGGCAGTTGATCCCCACCTAACTTCTTTGCTTTCGCTGAATTTTGAGGTGGGGGTCTTACTGCACATTAAAGCGGGATAAATTATAAGGAGTGTATGGAATATGAAAACGTATTATGAGAAAGATGCAAATTTAGAGTTATTACAAGGGAAAACAGTTGCGGTAATTGGCTATGGATCTCAAGGTCATGCGCAGGCACAAAATTTACGTGATTCTGGTGTGGAAGTTGTAGTTGGTGTTCGCCATGGTAAGTCTTTTGAAGTAGCAAAAGCAGATGGGTTTGAAGTAATGTCTGTTTCAGAAGCGGTTCGAACCGCGCAAGTTGTACAAATGTTATTGCCAGATGAACAGCAAGCACATGTGTATAAAGCAGAAGTAGAAGAGAATCTCCGTGAAGAGCAAATGTTACTTTTCTCACATGGATTTAATATTCACTTCGGACAAATTAAACCGCCAAGTTACGTAGATGTAGCGATGGTCGCACCAAAAAGTCCAGGTCATCTCGTTCGCCGTGTATTCCAAGAAGGAAATGGTGTTCCGGCATTAGTCGCAGTACATCAAGATGCTACGGGCACGGCATTACGTGTAGCGCTTGCGTATGCAAAAGGGGTAGGTTGTACACGTGCAGGTGTAATTGAAACGACATTCCAAGAAGAAACGGAGACAGACTTATTTGGAGAGCAAGCAGTGCTTTGCGGCGGGATAACTGCACTTGTGAAAGCTGGTTTTGAAACATTGACAGAAGGCGGATATCGTCCTGAAATTGCATACTTTGAATGTTTACATGAATTAAAGTTAATTGTTGATTTAATGTACGAAGGTGGTTTAACGAACATGCGCCATTCTATTTCAGATACGGCTGAGTTTGGAGATTATGTAACAGGATCGAGAATTGTTACAGATGAAACGAAGAAAGAAATGAAACGAGTACTTACAGAAATTCAGCAAGGTGAATTCGCGAAGAAATGGATTTTAGAAAACCAAGCTGGGCGTCCAACATATAATGCGATGAAAAAAGCAGAGCAAAATCATCAGTTAGAAAAAGTAGGGGCAGAGCTTCGTGAAATGATGAGCTGGATTCATGCACCGAAAGAATTAGTAAAGAAATAGAGTAAGTGATTGTAAGTGAAAAATACGTAAGAGGGGATTTGACAAGATGAGAAGCGACATGATTAAAAAAGGTTTTGATAAAGCGCCGCACCGTAGTTTATTAAAAGCAACTGGTTTGAAAGATGAAGATTTTGATAAACCGTTTATAGCTATCTGTAATTCTTTTATTGAAATTATTCCAGGTCATAAGCACTTAAATGAGTTTGGGAAACTTGTTAAAGAAGCGGTGCGTGCAGCAGGTATGGTTCCATTTGAATTTAATACAATTGGAGTAGATGACGGTATTGCGATGGGGCATATCGGTATGCGTTATTCGCTTCCGAGTCGTGAAATCATTGCAGATTCAGTAGAAACGGTTGTAAATGCACATTGGTTTGATGGCATGATTTGTATTCCAAACTGTGACAAAATCACACCTGGTATGATGATGGCCGCACTTCGTATTAACATTCCAACTGTATTTGTTTCAGGTGGTCCGATGGCGGCTGGAAAAACATCTAAAGGAGACGTTGTTGATTTAAGTTCTGTTTTCGAAGGGGTAGGAGCTTATCAATCTGGTAAAATTTCAGAAGAAGAATTAAAGGATATTGAAGATCATGGCTGTCCATCTTGTGGTTCTTGTTCCGGTATGTTTACAGCGAACTCTATGAACTGTTTATGTGAAGTGTTAGGTTTAGCTCTGCCTGGTAACGGAAGTATTTTAGCCATCGACCCAAGACGCGAAGAATTAATTAAACAAGCAGCAGAGAAATTAAAGATTTTAATTGAAAAAGATATTAAACCAAGAGACATCGTAACGGAAGAAGCAATTGATGATGCGTTCGCGCTTGATATGGCGATGGGCGGTTCAACAAATACAGTGTTGCACACATTGGCGCTCGCGCAAGAGGCTGGATTAGATTATGATATGAACCGTATTGATGCCGTTTCAAGACGTGTACCACATTTATGTAAAGTAAGCCCTGCTTCCAATTGGCATATGGAAGATATTGATCGAGCGGGCGGGATTAGTGCCATTTTGAAAGAGATGAGCCGAAAAGAAGGTGTGCTTCATTTAGATCGTATTACTGCTACTGGGCAAACGTTAAGAGAAAATATTGCTCATGCAGAGATTAAAGATAAGGAAGTGATTCATTCTCTCGAAAACCCTCATAGTGAAGAAGGGGGATTACGTATATTAAAAGGAAACCTTGCGAAAGATGGGGCAGTTATTAAAAGCGGAGCGACCGAAGTAAAACGATTTGAAGGACCTTGTGTTATTTTTAATTCACAAGATGAGGCGCTGGCGGGCATTATGCTTGGAAAAGTTAAGAAAGGAGATGTAGTTGTTATTCGCTATGAAGGACCAAGAGGCGGCCCTGGTATGCCGGAAATGTTGGCACCAACGTCAGCCATTGCCGGTATGGGATTAGGTGCAGATGTTGCGCTATTAACGGATGGACGTTTCTCGGGTGCTTCACGTGGTATTTCGGTAGGGCATATTTCACCAGAAGCAGCTGCAGGCGGAACGATTGCACTTCTTAAACAAGGGGATATCGTTTGTATCGATGTTGAGGAGAGATTGTTAGAAGTAAGAGTTAGTGATGAAGAATTAGATCAGCGTAAAAAAGAATGGAAACGACCAGAACCGAAAGTGAAAACTGGCTGGCTTGGACGTTATGCACAAATGGTAACATCGGCGAATACAGGTGCAGTCCTAAAAATCCCGAATTTCGATTGAGCCAATTTAAAAGAGATAAGGATGATATGAAATGGTGCAGAAGGTAAAGGAGAGAGTGAAAATTGAAGATATCTTAATGGCTCATAATTGCATGAAAGATATCGTTATTAAAACACCGTTACAACGTGATACAGTTTTATCTGAGAAATATGATTGTGACGTTTATGTAAAAAGAGAAGACTTACAATTGATTCGCTCTTTCAAAATTCGTGGTGCGTACAATTTGATTCAAAGTTTATCGGCAGAACAATTACAAAACGGCGTTGTTTGTGCAAGTGCTGGCAATCATGCACAAGGAGTTGCTTATACGTGTAATTTATTGAAGATTCCGTCAAAAATCTTCATGCCAACAACGACACCTAAACAAAAAGTATCGCAAGTACAATTTTTCGGTGGTGATTTTGCGGAAATTGTATTAGTTGGTGATACATTTGATAGCTCGTTCCAAGAAGCACAGCGCTATTGTGAGGAAAATAGAATGACGTTTGTTCATCCGTTTGATGATCCGTATGTTATTGCTGGTCAAGGAACAGTGGCAGTTGAAATTATGCATGATATGGAGAAATCGGTTGACTTTATTTTTACAGCAATCGGCGGTGGTGGATTAGCATCAGGTGTTGGTACATATGTTAAAGGTGTTAGTCCTGCTACAAAGGTCATTGGTGTAGAGCCAATGGGAGCTGCATCTATGAAAGAGGCTTTTCTTCAAAATGAAAATGTCGCATTAGAGAAAATAGATAGTTTTGTTGATGGGGCAGCTGTTAAAAAGGTAGGAAAGTTAACATTTGAAACTTGTAAAGATGTAATTGATGACATTGTTTTAGTACCAGAGGGAAAAGTTTGTACGACGATTTTAGAACTGTATAAGAAAAATGCAATTGTAGCTGAGCCTGCTGGTGCACTATCTATTGCAGCGCTTGACTTATATAGAGATGAAATAAAAGGTAAAACAGTTGTATGTACGCTAAGTGGTGGAAATAATGATATTGATAGAATGCAAGAAATGAAAGAACGTTCGCTCATTTATGAAGGACTAAAACATTACTTCATCATTGAATTCCCGCAGCGTTCTGGTGCGCTAAGAGAATTTCTGGATAAAGGATTAGGGCCAGAAGATGATATTACTCGCTTTGAATACATTAAGAAACATAATAAAGAAAATGGTCCAGCATTAGTCGGCGTAGAATTAAAACATAAAGAGGATTATGAGCAATTAATTACTCGTTTTAAAGAAAATAATATTCAATTTATGGAGCTTAATAAAAATCCTGTTTTGTTTGATTTGCTTATTTAATAGAAGGAAAGGGTTAGCATACAGTTGTAATTGAAATAAAAAAGATAGATACAAGTAGCAGAACAGCTACTTGTATCTATCTTTTTATAGTTAAACTACATATTTTCCATATTCAAGAAGGATAAAGCTAGTTAACCAAAAGAATATCGCAATACGAATGATTACATACATAGTAAATTCAAAGGTAGTAAGCTTTCGTTCACGTTTTATTTTTTTTAGAAGTCTAACAGAAAAAAATGAACATAAAAGTAGAACGGCTATAGATATTTTATAAATATTCTCTAACAAACTTACATTTTCTAATAAGTCTTTCAGCATGTTCATCACCTATTCTGTAAAGTATGTTACAGAGAAATAAATCTTGCGGTGTCTAGTTTCGTTTGTTTTTTATGTTCCCTGTATCATCAATTTCTACGTCAGTTGAAATTGTTTGTAAATATTGTAGAGCTTTTTTCTTTTCGTCCTCATTTACAGGGGAGATCTGGTTGTTGCGAATGATGTAAGGATTGAATGACATTTGGACATCCTTTCCTTTAAAAGTTAAAGTTAATACGCCAGTTTCGGCGCTTTTCCCGCTCACATAGCTTGGGAATAAAAAGTTTCCTAATGAGT
Organism: Bacillus sp. 3G2; assembly: GCF_044324725.1. NCBI lineage: Bacteria > Bacillati > Bacillota > Bacilli > Caryophanales > Bacillaceae > Bacillus > Bacillus sp. 3G2. The sequence continues at coordinate 1,781,942 of NZ_CP172246.1, forward strand.
AAGCGATAGGAACTTTATTATAATACTCAAATCCTTGAAGCCAATGTGGGTGACTTCCGACAATCGCGTCAGCTCCTGCTTCAACCATTTTAGGAACATATTGTTTTTGGTATTCTACCGGACGATTTGATTTTTCAACGCCCCAGTGCATATAGACGATTAAATAGTCTGCATCTTGCTTTTGTTCTTTAATTGTTTTTGTTACGAGATTTAAATCATATCCGTTCGCAACACCAGATTTATTGTCACCAGCTACCCAATTCGTATCAGGCATAAATCGAACGAAGGAAAGAAATTTGAACTTTTTCCCTTTTACGGTCATTTCACGTGCTGTATATGCATCTTTTGCATTTTTTCCGGCTCCAATGTAAGGGAACTTTAATTTTTCTACGTGAGAAATCGTGTCTAATAATCCATCTTGCCCATAATCAAGTGTATGGTTATTTCCGATATTTACGATGTCATATCCAGTGTTTTTTATCGCTTGTAGTGTGGATGGATCACTTTTAATCCAAAAAAGTTGTCCAGGAGCTTTCTTTTCTCTCGTTGTAAATGCTGACTCTAAATTAACGAAAGAAATATCAGCCTTTGTTATTTCTTCTTTTACATGTTGGAATGGATAATCAGCCCCGTTTTTTTCGATTACAGGACGTAATTGCCAATCGAACATTGTATCACCAGAGAAGGTGAGTGTGATTTCCGGATCTTCTATTTTCTTTTCACTTGTTGAAACGGTTTTACTAGATTTGTTTTGCAAATCGGATTTGTCTTTCGCTTTTGAAGTAAAAGAGTAGTTAACTAATAAAACAATTGGTGTAATGCAAAAGGCTATTAACAGAAATCGTTTTAGTAAAGTTTTCATAAATACCTTCCCTTTTGAGTTTATACCGCAATTTGTAGGCAGTAAAACTCGCACTAGTTAAAGTTTCACTGTATAACTACAAAAAGTTGCGGTTTATGTAGTGAAAAACATTTGTTAATATTCTCAATATTAAGTTAACATATAGATAACCTGTAAATCAATGAATAAACCAAAATATAGAAATAAAGAATTCGAAGGGTGAAGAATGAGAAATGGTTATATTAGGAGCAGTTGTAAATGGGGTTTGTATTATATTTGGTACTTTACTAGGTAAATTATTTAGTAGAATTCCAGAAAGTATGAAGGGAACAATTATGCATGCAATCGGTTTAGCGGTTACTGTGCTTGGACTTCAAATGGCATTGAAAAGTGAAAATTTTCTTGTTGTCATACTAAGTCTTGTAATTGGTACCGTCATCGGGGAATGGCTACAATTAGAGGAAAAGTTAAAACAGTTAGGAGATTGGCTAGAAAATAAAGTTGGATCGAAAGGGAAAGGGAGCATATCAGAAGGTTTTGTAACAGCTACTTTAATTTTTGCCATTGGTGCGATGGGGATACTTGGTGCACTCGACAGCGGGATTCGCGGAAATCATGATATTTTATTTACAAAGGCGATTATCGATGGATTTATTTCTATTATATTAACGACAACTTTAGGAATTGGTGTAGTGTTTTCAGCAATTCCAGTTATTTTATACGAAGGCGGTATTGCGGTTTTTGCAACACAAATTAATAGTTTAGTCCCGAAAACATTAATGAATCAATTTATAGTGGAAATGACTGCTACAGGTGGTATTATGATAGCCGCTATTGGATTAAATTTACTAGGTATTATTAAAATTAAGGTGGCAAATTTACTGCCAGGTATATTGGTAGTTGGTATAATTGTTTCACTTATTTACGGTTACGGTTTAATAGTAAAGTAATAGGAGATGAAGGTACATATGGAGGAATTTCAATTTACAAAACGCATTCATAACATATTGAATATTGCTGCCGAAGAGGCAGAAAGTAATATTATTCAACCAGTTCATCTGTTTATCGGTATGTGTAAAGAAAGTACGGGAGTATGCAGTGAGTTGTAAATGTATTTGTTTCGTAACGTGGGTACGGATTTTTTAGAAAAACTTTCATTACGAAAACAAGATGATTTGACGGGTCAAGAGTATGAAAAAATAGGACAATATAAGGTATCTTATAAGGTGCTAGAAATTTTACAAATAGCGAAGAAACGTATGGAGCGTTTTCAGCAAGTAATAATAAATGAAGGGCATGTGATGTATGCACTATTTCGCACGGATACGTTTATTGAAAATCTACAAATACAAAAAGATATATTACGTATTATAGCTGAGCCAAGAGATTTAGCGGTCGATCTAAAATGTTTTGTTCCTACTTATGAAGATATACCTTGTACTGTTAGAAAGGCTAACCTTTCTGATTTTGAAAAATTAGCAAGTTTTGTTAATGAGGAATTTGGTGAACGTTGGTTACGTTCAATAGAATATGGATTTCGTACATATAAAGAAAATTTACCTATTTATATAGCAGAAAGAGAAGAAGTGATAGTAGGTTTCGCTTGTTATGATGTAGTGAGAGGAAAGAAAGGATTGTTTGGTCCAATGGGGACAGCAAAGCAAAATCGTGTGAAAGGTGTAGGGAGGCAATTGTTACATCGTTGTTTACATAGTATGAAGCAAGATGGATATGAATATGCCATTATTGGACAATCAGGTCCGATTGAATTTTATGAGCGAAATTGTAATGCTCGTTTAATACCGATAGAGAATAAGTAACCAACTTCATATAGGGAGTTGGTTTTTTTATGAAAAAGATGTAGAGATGTAGTGATTTTTACTAGAAAATAGCGGGTTTTGTAGTAGATATTACAAATAAAGCAAATTACTAAACTTTTTACAAGAAAGGGTGTAGAATGGGTATCTAAAGAAAGAAGGTGTGAAAATGGCCAGCTGGAAACGAAATTTGATGATTTGTTGGCTAGGTTGTTTTACCACTGCAGCCGGTATGAGTTTAGTAATTCCTTTTTTATCTTTTTATATTGAGGAATTAGGAGTAACTGGCACTTCAAGTATTGCACAGTGGTCGGGACTTGCATTTGGTATAACATTTTTAATGGGTGCGATCGTATCACCAATATGGGGAAAACTTGGTGATATACATGGACGGAAATTGATGCTGATTCGTGCGAGCCTTGGTATGGCGATTATTATGACGCTTATGGGATTTGTAACGGATGTGTATCAACTAGTCGCACTAAGATTTTTGATGGGAGCAGTATCTGGTTTCCTTTCAACGGCGATGACATTTATTGCGGCAGAAACTCCGAAAGAACATTCAGGTTGGGCAATCTCCACAATTTCAACAGGTGGCGTGAGCGGTTCTTTACTTGGCCCATTACTTGGTGGTTATTTGTCAGAGTTAATTGGAATGCGCCATGTTTTTCTTGTTACAGGAGCTTTTTTATTCCTTTCTTTTCTCATCGTTTTTTTCTTCCTACATGAAGAGAATCACTCCGCTCAAGCAAAAAAAGTACAAACGAAAAAAGTATGGACGATGGTTCCAGCGAAGCATTTAATTATTAGTTTGTTTGTAACAACATTTATTATTCAACTTGCAAACATGTCAATTCAACCTATTATTACATTGTATGTAAAGAATTTAGAAGGCCCAGGAACAGCTCATATTGAAATGATTGCAGGCGCAGTTATGTCAGCGACAGGGTTAGCGGTTATTTTGGCAGCACCAAGACTAGGAAGATTATCAGATCAAATCGGTCCTCAAAAAACGTTAGTTGTAGCGTTGTTTGGTGCAGGAATTATTTTTATCCCGCAAGCATTTGTAACCTCAGCTTGGCAACTATTAATTCTTCGATTTTTATTAGGTATCGCACAAGCAGGATTATTACCTTCCGTACAAACTCTACTAAAACAACATACACCAACCCATGTAACGGGACGAATATTTGGATATAATCAATCGTTTCAGTTTCTAGGGAATATGATTGGACCAGTACTTGGTGGACAAATTGCAGCACATGCGGGCTTCCAATATGTTTTCTTCTCTACTTCATCATTACTATTTATTGCGTGCATTTGGGTTTATTTTCATAATAAGAACGAAGAGGTATCAGAGAAACGACATTTGGAAGTTAGTTAACTAAGTGAATGAAAAAGGAAAAGGATGAAGCAACGATTGCTTCATCCTTTTCTTTAAAATTGAAGACAAAGATAGCTTAAGGTACCAAGCTCGTAACTGCGGTGAATGATTTCACCGTTATTTTCACCGCTTCCCATAGCGATAAATAGAGGAACAAAATGCTCTGCTCTTGGTACTGCTAATTGTGCATGAGGGGCGTTGTTCTCCCAATTAAATAATGCATCTTTATCAGTAGTCTGCATATGTTTAATAATCCAATCATCAAATTCAATTGCCCATTGTTCGGGTGTCGTTTGATTCCATTTCAAAGCTCGTAAGTTATGAACGGTAACACCGCTACCGATTATTAAAACATCTTCTTGTCCAAGTCCTTTAAGCGCTTCTCCAATCTTAAATTGCTCTTTTGCAGGAAGGAATGGATTGACTGAAATTTGGACGACAGGAATATTTGCTTCTGGATACATGCGGTGCAAGAGTGTCCATGAGCCATGATCTAAACCTCTCGTCATATTATGATGGACTGGAATACCTTTGTTTTTAAATTTTGTTTCTAACATAGATGCAATGTTAGAAGAACCTTTCGCACGATATTTGATTTCGTATAACTCAGGAGGAAAACCTCCAAAATCATAAATTGTTTCATATTCGTTATCTGATGAAGAAATCGTTAATACTTCACTTTCCCAGTGAGCAGTGAAAATAACAATTGCTTTTGGTTTATATGTTTCTCCAAGTGTTTTTAAAAAACTTGTATAGTCTGTATCTTGAATAGCAAGCATCGGTGATCCATGTGCTAAAAATAATGATGGCATCATAATAGAAACCTCCCCAAAATATAATAATTACTTTATGTAAGTAACTATATAATTTTATTTTTCGTTCGTCAATATATTAGTTTAAGAGCTAATTGGAAAAGTGAGTCATTTGTCATAATGAAGGCAATTGCATATAATACATAATAAGAATAATGAATAGATATTCATTTTTTGATATACATAATAGAGTTGGGGGCTGACGAAATGAACGTACAGGAAAGTTTCGTTACGGCATTGGATGGATCGGAAATTTATTTACGTAAGTGGCTACCAGAAAGAGATCCGCGAGGGATTATTCAAATTGCACATGGTATGACAGAACATGCAGGTGTTTATACAGACTTTATTGCTGCGTTATTAAAAGCAGGGTATGGTGTTTATGCACATGATCATAAAGGTCATGGGAAAACTGTGAAAAGAGAAGAAGATTATGGTCATTTTAAACCAAATGTAGGTTGGAATGAGGCTGTGTCTGATGTCATTTTTGTATCAGAAACGATAAGAAAAGAGCAAACATGCCCGTTATTTTTACTTGGCCATAGTATGGGTTCTTTTTTATCAAGACGTGCTGTACAACTGAAAGGTGAATTATATGATGGATTCCTTATTTCAGGAACTGGTGGAAATCCAGGGCTATTAGGAAGTATCGGTCATAAAGTAGCGACAATTGAGATGAAATTACGCGGGGAAAAAACGAAAAGTCCGATGTTAAACTTTTTATCTTTCGGAAACTTCAATACACATTTTAAACCAAATCGTACAAAATTTGATTGGTTATCTTCAGATAATAATCAAGTTGATAAATATATTGCGGATCCGTTATGTGGATTCATTTGTACGACGAGTTTTTATCGAGAATTATTTTCTGGTGTACTAGAAGTAAATAAACTAGAAGAGTTCAAGAAAACACCGAAAAACCTTCCAATACATATTTTTTCAGGAGATCGTGATCCTGTTGGGGATATGGGGAAAGGTGTAAAAGAAGTATATGAAAACTATAAAAAATGTGAAGTGAAAGATGTAACGCTGCGTTTATATGAAAATGGCAGACATGAAATGTTCCATGAAGTAAATAAAGATGAAGTATTTCAAGATTTGATTTCTTGGTTAGATAAGCATATTGTATGAGAAGAAACCTCACTTTTTTGAAGTGAGGTTTCTTTAAGGAGATGGAGGAGTAGTTATGAGTGAATTTGTAAATAAAGAATATGTAGAAATAGATTTTCAAGATGTTTTGATTAAAGAAGAGGAATTGAAAAATTGTACGTTCATAAAATGCCGTTTTAGAGGGATAGATGCATCGGAAGTTTCTACAAAAAATTGTAATTTCATAGAATGTGATTTTACCGGTGCTCTTTTTAACGCTTCTATCCATAAAGGAACTACATTTGCGAATTGTAAGTTTGTTGGTGCGAATTTATTCGTATCGAAGTTTGAAGAATGTAAAATGACTGGCTCTGATTTTGAAGAAGCAAATTTAGACGGAATAACTATCATATCGGGTGATTGGTCATATACGAATTTAAGGTTTGCGAACTTAAGTAAACAAATGTTAAAAGGTATACGTTTAATTGAAGCTGACCTATATGAATGTAATTTAGAAAAAGCAGATTTACGTGAAGCGGATTTAACGGGTGCACAATTAGGTAAGGCGAAACTTAGCGGTGCAAATTTAAAAGGAGCGATAGTTGATAGAATTGACTTTACAAGTTTTAATTTAAAAAATGTAAAATTAGATGTAGCGCAGGCAGTTGCAGTAGCAAGATGTTATGGGGCTAAGGTGAACTAAATTGTTTGAAAAACCGTTCAAAATGCTGAACGGTTTTTCAAATCATAATAGATTTAAAAATTATTTTCTATATAAGAAGCTATTTCGTTAGCAAGAGTCGATGTTAATAGTGTGGATACATTGCTTAAAATGATGATTGTAGCCTCTTTGTCAATTAATCGTAAATAGGAGGACGTAAAGCCGTTAATTCCTCCGTGATGAAATATAAGTTTATTATTTTTCTCAGTCATAGCAATATTCCAACCGTAACCATATCCGTAAGATTCTGCAGTAAGCATACGAGATGTCATTCTACTTGATAATAAGCGATTTTCTTTTAGCGCCTTATCAAATCTATATAAATCTTCGGCTGTAGAAACTAATCCACCGGCTGAATATGAATTAGACATATGAATAAATGATGCGTTCTGTAGGCCATGGTTTGGATGTAACTCATAACCAGTTGCTTTATGTTTTTGAATCATATGATTCAAATCAACGCCTGTGTTTATTATAGAGAGTGGATAGAAAATTCTCTTTTTAAGAAATTCCTCATAAGACATTCCGCTTATAACTTCAATAATTTTTCCTAATATAATATAACCTGAATTCGAATAATTGAATTTTTCACCAGGGCTAGATTCAAAGGGACATGCGATAACCCATTGTATTAGTTCATCTGGTGTTCGAGGTTGACAAGCTTGCAATAAAAAGTCATGTTGAGCCGTAATATTACCGACTCCAGCAGTATGATTTAGTAAATGCTTTATCATAATTTGATTTCCTTTTGGGAAATCGGGAATGAATTGATCTAAAGTATCATGTAGCTGTAATTTTTCCTCTTCCACAAGCATAAAAATTGAAACTGCTGTGAAGATTTTAGTTATTGATCCAATACGAAACTTCGTTGTAGATGTATTAGGTATGTCCCAATTATAATTAGCTTTTCCAAATGACTGATTATAAAGAGTCTCTTCTTTATGAGCTATTAAAATTGTCCCATTGAAGTTTTCTGTATTTTTATATAAAAATGAATTGATATATGAGTTTAACAAATTTCAGGCACTCCTTTAAATGTTGGAATATTCGTTACCTGAAATGGAATCCAACGGCATAGGCAATCCCTCCTAGATGAAATGTTTTTTAGAATACTTTTTTATTTTATAATGCAAGTAATATAAGAAGCAAGTTGATTTAAAGTTTATAAAAATAAAGAGTTTTTTATTGCTTGGGGCAATACTTTTGTAGTTCATATTTTGAAGGTGCAGAGAAACAATTATGGAAGTAAGAAAATTGATAGTAATTAAAGCTAGTGAATTAAGTGAACTTGCACTACATGTAAAAGCAACAGCTGCCCGTTCATAATAGTAGTATAATAGTAAATGAGGTGTTCATACTATGGAAGATAAAACGTTAGGTATACTACTAGATGTAGTTGGGGAATTATTTTCAGATGAAATATCAATTGCCGTTTCGAATACGAAAGAATATATTTACTATCGGCCAAGTAAACGAATTGATTTAAAGATTAGCGCCGGGGATCCTATTAAGGAAGGGACCATCGCTCATAAAGCAATGGTAACGAAGCAAAAAGCCTCTGAGTTTATTAACCGGGACGTTTTCGGTATTCCTTATCATGGAATGGCCGTACCGTTTTCAAATAATGGGAAGATTGAAGGGTGCGTGACGGCAATTTATCCCGCTTTAACGGATGGAAAGTCAGTCGTTACTTTAAAAACAACAGACGGATGGGTTCCGGTTCCTTTCTCAAAGGTCATGTATTTAGAAGCTAAAGATAAAAAGACGTATGTGAATTCAGAAGAGTTAACAGGAACACATAAGTACTCGCTACAAGAATTCGAATACTTGTTGCCGAAAGATTCCTTTATTAGATGCCACCGTTCCTTTATTGTAAATGTTAATCATATTAAAGCGATTTACCCTGATACGCATTCTACTTTTGTACTTTCTATGGATAACGGAGAGAGGGTACCAGTGAGTCAGTCATACGCTAGCTATTTTCGTAAGCTTCTAGGATTCTAAATTTTTCTGCTTTAGAACCTAGATTTGCTGTTTTATCTGAATTTTCGGCATTGTGTACAAAAAACCCTGTTTTGATAGTGTTAATGTGTAAAATAATTATGAATATTCATTGAGAGAGGGATTACATATGGAGAATAATTTAGATAGAATTAGGGATCAACGTTTCAAAGATCGAGTAGTTACACCTGAAGAGGCAGCATCATGGATTGAAAGTGGAATGACTTTAGGTTTAAGTGGATTTACACGTGCTGGGGATGTAAAAGCAGTCCCGTTTGCGCTGGTGAACCGAGTGAAGAATGATAAATCTTTTAAAGTAAATGTTTATACAGGGGCTTCTTTAGGTTCGGATGTAGATAAATTATTTGCTGAGGCAGGAATTTTAGGGAAAAGATTGCCTTTCCAAGCCGATGCGACTATGCGAAAAGGAATTAATAACGGAGATTTTTTATTTGTGGATCAGCACTTATCTCATACAGCAGAGCTACTCCGTGCTGACGTTATGGATATAGATGTCGCTATTTTGGAAGCGGTTGCGATTACTGAAGATGGTATGATTATTCCAACCACTTCAATTGGAAATTCCTTAGCTTTTTCCTTACATGCTAAGTCCATTATTATTGAAATGAATATGGCTCAATCTACACAACTAGAGGGGCTGCATGATTTATATGAACCAGGTAAACAAGGGGAAAGACTTCCAATTCCGCTCGTAAAAACGGATGATCGAATTGGAACAATTGGTATCCCGATTGATGCAGAAAAAGTGAAGGGGATTGTGTTTACGAATCAACTGGATTCACCATCGACAATTGTTCCTCCAGATGAAGAAACTGTCATTATGGCACAACATTTAATAGAGTTCCTTCGAGAAGAAGTTAAAGTAGGCCGATTAACAAAGAGTTTAGCACCGTTACAATCGGGAATTGGTTCAGTTGCTAATGCAGTATTGCACGGCATGCTAGATTCGGAGTTTGAAGATTTAGAAGTGTATTCTGAAGTTTTACAAGATGCGGTCTTTGATCTAATGGACGCTGGGAAAGTTAATTTTGCTTCCTGCTGCTCGATCACGCTTTCTGAAGAGAAAATGCAACAAGTATTTTCTAACTTTGAAAAATATCGTGACAAATTAATGATGCGCCCGCAAGAGATTTCTAATCACCCTGAAATCATTCGCCGCCTTGGATTAATCTCAATTAATACTGCTTTAGAATTAGATATATACGGAAATGTTAACTCTACTCACGTTTTAGGTACAAAGATGATGAATGGTATTGGTGGTTCTGGTGATTTTGCGAGAAATGCACGTCTAGCTATATTTGTTACGAAATCGATTGCAAAAGATGGTAACATTTCAAGTATCGTTCCTTTCGTTTCTCATGTAGATCATACGGAACATGATGTAGATGTTATTGTCACTGAACAAGGCTATGCTGACCTAAGAGGATTAGCGCCAAGAGAAAGAGTGGAACTAATTATTGAGAATTGCGTACATCCAATGTATCGTGACCAGCTAAGAGCTTATTACGAAGAAGCACAAACAAGAGGTGGACAAACTCCTCATGTTTTAGAAAAAGCTTTTTCTTGGCATACGAATTATGCTAAAAATGGAACAATGCTTGAAGAGGTAGTAGAAACTGTTTAGAAGTGTAAAAATGATTCTTAAAATAATATGCTATAAAGGTTAAAAGAAAAAGAACGCCAATTTTCAGGAATGGCGTTCTTTTTCTTTTAATACCTTGTTACCTATTCTGAAGAATTATAAAAGTAACCTCTTATTTACGGAAATAAGAGGTTTTTTTAATTGTTTTTTCGAATCATTTTAATAGGTTACATATTGAAGGTGAGGAAAAAGAATCATGAAGATAAGAAAAGCGTTAGTAAGTGAAGCAAATGCATTAAGTGAACTCGCACTACACTCAAAAGCAACGTGGAACTATAGCGAAGCATTCATACTTGCTTGTAAGGAAGATTTAACAATTACCGATGAGTACATAAAAAATAATTTTGTATATGTTTTAGAAAACGATAATACGAAGATTGGTTTTTTTTCATTTTTACGTAACGATAAAGCTCTCGATTTCTTATACATTCATCCTCGTTACAAAGGAAAGGGGTATGGGAAGATAATGTGGAAGTTTGTAATAGAGCAAGCAAAGGAACTAGGAATAAAAAGTTTTACAATTGATAGTGATCCGAATGCAAAAGGGTTTTACTTGAAGATGGGGGCGAAGTTAATAGGAGAGACACCATCAACGGTTTTTGAGGATCGATTACTGCCTCTTTTGAAATATGATGTGTAAAACAATTAATAGTAGGAGAAGCTGAAAATGAATAATGTAAAGGCAAAAAGAATATATGAAGCACTAATGAAATCTTGGTCGATTGAAACAAGTTCAAAGTGGACAAGTGAAAATCCAGTAAAGGGACAGTGTGGTGTAACGGCTTTAGTTGTTCAAGATATATACGGAGGGAAAATCAAAAAGACAAAAGTTGGAGAGGAGTGGCACTTTTATAACTGTATAGATCGACATAGGTTTGATTTTACAGAGGCTCAATTCAATGAAAACCTGAACTATTTGGATGTGGAATCAAACCAGGAAGAAGCATTTGCAGATACAAATGAAAAACAATATAGCATTTTGAAGGAAAAGATAATAAAAGAATTGAAATTATCTTTTGACTCTTAATCTTTAATAAGTTACTATAATGGTGGTAACTTATTAAAGGGAACTTCATAGAGTTGAAAGGGGAAATACTTTTGAAAACAACTTATGTAAACGCTACAATCGTAACGATGAATGAACAAAACGAAGTGATAGAAAATGGATATATCATTGTAGAAAATGATCAAATTATAGATGTAAAGAGCGGAGAATTCGCTAATGATTTTGCAGTAGATGAAGTAATTGACATGAAAGGAAAGTGGGTATTACCAGGGCTTGTAAATACACATACACACGTTGTAATGAGTCTCTTAAGAGGTATTGGCGATGATATGTTATTACAACCATGGCTTGAGACGAGAATTTGGCCACTTGAAAGTCAGTTTACGCCAGAACTTGCGGTTGCTAGTACGGAATTAGGATTACTTGAAATGGTGAAAAGTGGTACAACATCATTCTCTGACATGTTTAATCCAATTGGAGTAGATCAAGATGCAATTATGGAAACGGTATCAAGGAGTGGAATGCGAGCTGCTGTTTCAAGAACTTTATTTAGCTTCGGAACGAAAGATGATGAAAAGAAAGCCGTTGAAGAAGCTGAAAAATATGTGAAGCGTTACTATAATGAAAGTGGTATGTTAACTACGATGGTTGCACCGCATAGTCCATATACATGTTCCACAGAACTATTAGAAGAATGCGCACGTATTGCAGTAGAAAATCAAACGATGGTTCATATTCACCTTTCGGAAACAGAGCGTGAAGTACGTGATATTGAAGCACAGTACGGAAAACGTCCAGTAGAATATGCAGCAAGTTGCGGGTTGTTTAAACGTCCAACAGTTATTGCGCATGGTGTAGTATTAAATGAAAATGAGCGTGCATTTTTAGCAGAACATGATGTTCGAGTAGCACATAACCCGAATAGTAATTTAAAACTAGGTTCTGGTATAGCAAATGTAAAAGCGATGCTAGAAGCAGGAATGAAGGTAGGAATTGCAACAGATAGTGTGGCATCTAACAATAATTTAGATATGTTTGAAGAAATGCGCATCGCAACATTATTACAAAAAGGTATTCATCAAGATGCAACAGCGTTACCGGTTGGAACTGCTCTTACACTTGCGACTAAAGGAGCTGCTGAAGTAATCGGCATGAAACAAACAGGATCACTTGAGATTGGAAAATGTGCTGATTTTATTACGATTGACCCATCTAATAAGCCGCATTTACAACCAGCAGATGAAGTATTATCGCACCTTGTATATGCTGCTAGTGGAAAAGATATAAGCGATGTAATTATTAACGGAAAACGTGTCGTTTGGAATGGCGAATGTAAAACGTTAGATGAAGAGCGTATTATATTTGAAGCAAGTCGTTATAAACGAGGTTTACAAAGATAGATATTTTTAGGCTGTGGAGAAGGTTTTCTCCACAGCCTGTTTTTGTACCTTTCCCTGTGCTATGTGTCAACACTGATAAAAAGAGGGAAAGGAGAAATTTTTTATGAGTGTTGATTAATAAAACAGAAGAGAATGGTTTAGATAAAATCACTAGTTTCAAAAAAGCCTTCACGCAATAATGATTGCAAGAAAGCTTTTGATGTTTTCTTATTTTTTTGTCTCATTGACCCATGTAATAATGTCCTGGATGACGTACTCGGGAACATTTGCAGGGATTTCGTACTCACTTGGAAGACTCAATTCCCCGTCACCCTCCGTGAAGAAATGATTCAGTTTCGGATATTCTTTGAACTGAACATTCCCGCGGTTTGAAAGTCCTTCCTGCCATTTTGTATAATCTTCTTTTACTGTTACTTGATAATCGCGTGCCCCTTGCAGAATCAGCAAAGGCTCTTTTCGTGATTTTGCCTCCTCAACTGGACGCCACCTAGTAACATCATACATAAAATGAGGAGACGGAAATGGAAAATTGTAGCCAGCTGGCGGATGGTCAGGATCGAAAGTAGGATCCAGGATAAAAGCGAACTGTCTTTTTAGTTCATCGATTACTTCCTTTGGCGCCCCAAGGTATTGACTCACATCAATGGCAGTGTCAGTCAAAGGGCGTGCAGGTGGTGCGAGTAAGATACTTCCTCGAACAAGTGAGGAAGGCGCTTTGCTCAGTATTCGCGGCATTGTGCCAGCTCCTTGGCTATGTCCGAGAATGAAAATATTATTTGGATCAATGCCTTCCTGCTGCGCTGCTGATTTTGCTGCATATATGGCATCATCTGTAGTATCACGGTCTAACGTAACGGGTTCTGCACTCATCTTTAATGCGTGTTCAAAGGTGCGTTTTTCATAGCGTAACACCGCAATTCCGTTGGACGAAAGGCCCACCGCAATGTCTCGTAAGATTTTTGTTCCCAGATATGTACTATCGCGATCATGGATGCCAGCACCATGAACAAGAACAACTACGGGTACCTTTTCACCAGGTTTATGTTTCGGAACCGTTAATGTGGCAGGTAACGGATAGGTAGAACTTCCAATGACGATTTCACGTTCTCTATAGGAAGCAGGTTGATCGTAGCTAGGCTGTGGGATAATATAAGATTCTGGAGGCGTCCTTACCCCAACTTCATCTACTTTCCCACCAGGTGTGAATTTAAGGAGTAACGGTATGGTAGCTCCTTGGGTGGTTCCTGGAATTTCCACCGTTTGATGGACCAAGTTTCGTTCTTTTATCCCGGGGGTTCCCATACTTTTTATCCCGCTCCAGTCACTTTGTTTCCACCAATTTTGTAATGTGTTTGCTGTAAACTTAGATTGAAAAGCAGCAGACGTCAACTGAAGTGCTTCTGCATACTTACCTTGCTGGAGATATTCAAAAAATAACGATGTACGCTCTGTTAAAGAGACTCGTTCCTTTTCTGTAGATTGTTTCGCATGTGTATTTGCGTGAATAGCTGTTGTAAGCGGGAAAGATGAAATGCCAAAAGAAAAGAGCAGGGTAAAGGAAAGTACTGTTTTTTGTATTTTCTTTTTTTTATTCATATTTTAACCTCCAATATGTGATGGTAAAAACAGGCATGGTAATTATGGTTCTGGTGCAAAAAGGCCTAATCCATTGATATGTTCATCTAAAACCAACCGTACTGATTTTGTCTTAATAACTCTGGTAACTCTTAATCTCTCTTTCTTCCTTCACTTCATATTTTGACTATACGAAACAAAGCTCTCGTTTTTCTTACTTGATCCTTACAAAAACCTTAAGTGTATAAGGTTTGTCAAATACCACTTTCTATCTGAACTTCTTTTTATGTGTCAACACTGATAAAAAGAGAATAAGGAGAGATTTCTTAGGGGGGCTTTAAAAATCATTGTGACGAATGTGTATTAGTTTCTGTTGAAGAGTTAGTTCCGAAAGAACATTTCCTTCATAAAATCGAGGCCACAATTAGTTTTAATTTTATTTAGGAAAAGCTATCCTTTTTTAAAAGGATAGCTTTTTTCTTGTACGAATAAATATTCAAAAGAATGTCGCATCCTTCTGTGCATATTTCTGCTATAATATATAACGCTTTATAATATTTTATACTTAAGGAGAACAACTCATGAAGCGAAAAAAGAGCCATTTAATGGTAATGGCACTTGTTACATCTTTATTATTAACAGCTTGTAATAATAAAGCGAATAAAAGTGACGCAGAGGCAAAAAAACAAGTATTAAATGTAACAGTATCAGAAGAAATTCCTTCTCTTGATACTGCGAAAACGATGGATGGTACATCAGCACATGTTATGCAAAACATATTTGAAGGTTTGTATGTATTAGATGATCAAGATCAGCCTATTCCAGCAGTAGCAAAATCGTTTAAAAGAAGTGAAGATGGTAAAAAATATACATTTGATTTGCGTAAAGATGCAAAATGGTCAAATGGAGACAGTGTGACAGCAAATGATTTTATGTTTGCATGGAAACGTGCAATTAACCCTGAAACAGCGTCTCAATATGCGTACATGCTCTTTCATGTGAAAAATGCGAAAGAAATTAATAAAGGAACAATGGCTCTTGATAACCTTGGAGTTAAAGCAATAAATGATTATAAGTTAGAAGTGGAACTCGAACAGCCAATTCCGTATTTTTTACAGTTGTTAGCACTACCTATTTACTTACCACAGCATGAATCATTTTTGAAAGAGCAAGGAAAGAATTATGCATTGGAACCTAGTAATCTCATATATAACGGGCCATTTGTATTAGAGAAATGGAAGCATGAACAAGAGTTTCAATTAAAGAAGAATGCTACATATTGGGATGAAAAGAAAGTGAAATTAGACGAGATAAACTTTCAGATTGTAAAGGATACAATGACAGCTGTTAATTTATACGAAGCTGGTAATTTAGACCGGGTGCCTATTAATTCTCAATTTGTAGATAAGTATAAAGGGAATAAGGAATTACATATGTCGAGCGAACCTGGAATGGCTATGCTACGTTTTAATGAGAAAAATAATGCGTTAGCAAATAAAAAGGTGCGTCAATCTATTTCATTAGCGTTAAATAAAGAAGATTTCGTTACTCACTTTATTAATAACGGGGCAAAGTCTGCAAGCGGACTTGTACCGGCTGGTCATATAAATGAAGAGACTGGTAAAGATTTTAGAAAAGAAAACGGAGATCTTTCTCCATATGATTTGCAAAATGCGAAAAAGATTTGGACAGAAGCGAAAAAAGAACTGGGAGTAGACGAAGTAAACCTCGAATTTTTAACATATGAACAAGATAATGCAAAACGTATGGCAGAATATATAAAAGGTGACTTAGAAAAGCATTTGCAAGGATTAACGATACAAATTAAACAACAGCCATTTAAGCAAAAATTACAGTTAGAACAAACAGGAGATTATGATATATCTATGGCAAATTGGGGACCAGATTATAAAGACCCAATTAGTTATTTAGAACTCTTTACGACGGATAATCAGAATAACAAAATGAATTATTCTAATCGACACTACGATGAATTAATAAAGAAAGCGAAAAGCGATCTAGTACTAGATCAGAAGAAAAGATGGGAAGCATTGCAAGAGGCCGAGCGTACTTTATTAGAGGATGCTGCGGTCGCACCACTTTATCAAATGGGATCAGCTTACGTACAAAAGGATTATGTAAAAGGAATTGAGAAGCATCAATTTGGTGGTGTTTATACTTATAAGAATGCTTATATCCTAAATAAATAAATACAAAAAACCTTACTTTTTAAAAGTAAGGTTTTTTACGCATGCATTCTATTAAACCGATTTTAATAAAGAATAAAAATTCGTATCATATGGGATATCATCTTGATACATATAATTTTTTAGAACGCCTTCTTTTTCAAATCCTAATTTTAATAGCACTTTATTGGAAGCTTCATTTTCAAGAAAGACAATTGCTCCGATTCGTTTTAAATGAAGTGTGTGGAAACCGTATGATATAACTTCAGAAACAGCTTCCGTCGCATATCCTTTTCCCCAGTGTTCAGGGAGAAAGGCATAACTTATATTGGCTCGTTTATGTTCAGAAGACCAATCATGAAACCCAATGGTTCCAACGAGCTCTTTCTTGTCCTTTAATTCAATTCCCCATTTTATTCCGCTTCTTGCATTATAACTGAGCTTAAAGTTATGAATGACTTGTTTCACTTGAGCAACATCCTGTAATGGTTTTTGGCCATAATAGCGCAGTACGTCAGTATTAGAAAAGCATTGTAGAATACCCGGTGCATCTTCTTCGGTAAGTTCTCGTAAAATGAGTCGGTCGGTTTTCAATATAGGAAACATGCTTTCACTCCATTTCTTCTGAAACTAGAATGTGTTGTTATTATATAATGTAATCTGAAAATAAAGATTATTCAAGAGGGAAGTGTGGTTTTGATTTATGATAAAATTGATTGTGGAATATATTTCAAAAAGAGGTTTGTATATGGAGAAAAATTCAATTTTAATTGTAGATGATGATCAAGATATTGTTCGATTTGTGAACGTGAATTTAATGCAAGAAGGTTTTAAAGTTTTTAGTGCTTATAATGGAGAAGAGGCTTTAGAAATAATAAATAATAACAAAATTCAACTTGCTATTTTGGATATTATGATGCCACAAATGGATGGAATAGAATTGTGTAGAAGGATTAGAGAGAAACATAGTTTACCAATTATGTTTTTAAGCGCAAAATCATCGGACGTAGATAAGGTAATAGGATTTAGTACTGGAGCAGATGATTATATTGTGAAGCCGTTTAGTACAATTGAATTTATAGCGAGAGTGAAAGCTCAATTAAGAAGGTATACATATTTCAATCAAAATGCTGTCCAAGAAATAGAAAAGAAAATAAATATTAGAGGTTTAGAAATAGATGAAGTGTCTAGAACAGTAATGTTATATAGAGAAACAATCAATCTTACGAGAACTGAATATGATATTTTGTACTTAATGGCCGCTGCAAAAAATCGTGTATTTACTATTGAAGAAATATATGAGAGCGTTTGGAAAGAAAGGGCCTATGAAAGTAATAATACAGTAATGGTTCATATTGCAAGATTAAGAAATAAAATTGAAGAGAATCCAAAAGAGCCGAAGTTTATTCAAAATGTTTGGGGAGTAGGATATAAAATTGAAGATTAAATCATTACAAGGCATTAGAGCTAAGTTTTTTATCGCATTCATATGTAGCATCTTATTAGCCACTGTAAGTATAATAACGTTTCAAATATTAATTGGAAATATATATGGTCAAGTTACCGAATTAGAGAAAAAATATTCATTTTTATATTTAATAGCTTTTTTAACTTTTACTACAATATACTTTGCATTCATGACAAAAACAATGATGAAAAGATTATCTGAAATTAACAAGAGTGTGAAGCAAATAAGTAGTGGTAATTTGGAAATACATATACCTATTTCAAAAAATGACGAGATTGGTGAATTAGCAGCGAATGTTAATAGAATGGCTAAAAGTTTAAAAGAGTCTATCGAAAATGAAAAAAAATCGCAGGAAATGAAAAGTGAAATGATTAGTAATATTTCCCATGACTTACGAACACCTGTAACATCTCTAATCGGTTACGCGGACCTGTTAGGAAACCAGCTTCATTCAAATAGAGAAGAATGTGAACAGTATGTAAGTATATTAAAGCGAAAAAGTTATGAGTTAAAAAATCAAGTAGATGATTTATTAGAATATTGTCAAATAAATTATAGGGAGATTGAATTACATAAAAGTGCAGTAAATATGAAAGCGTTCATTGAACAAATCATGATTGGTTTTGTGCCACAACTAGATGATGCCGATATGAGCTTTTGTATTAATGGTGATAAGGAGTTACATGTGGAAATGGATGTAGCGCTTATGGTGAGGCTGTTCGAAAATGTAATTAGTAATAGTATTATGTACGGGAAAGACGGAAAACAGATTTTGATTCAAATTTGTAAAAGAGACATGAATGTTGAAATTGAAATTAAAAATTTTGGACAATGTATTCCGAATGAGAACCTTCCTTACGTTTTTGAGAAGTTTTATCGTGGTGAAAAATCACGTAGCTCTCATACGGGTGGAAAAGGAATGGGACTTGCAATTGCGAGAAGTATAGCAGAGCTTCATAAAGGGGATATCACTGTGTGCAGTAACGAGAAAGAAACTGTTTTCACCATCGTTTTACCGCATTATCAAGAATTGTAAGAAAGTCGTAAGTATTTCTTTTATATGTCGTAATTTTCACTTCGTATCATGTAGAACAAAGATATGAGGGTGGGGATACAACATGTGGAAGAAATATGTATTAGTAATTTTAGTTGCGTTTTTAATTACAAGTTGGAGTGTAGTTTATTTATCCCATGGTGTTATATCAGTCATTGTTTGGTGGGGGTTACAAGCCTTTAGCTTAGTATCAATCTTTATTTTGATAGGATCAGTATTACTATTTTTGTGGAAAGGCATTTTTAGAAAGCGAATAGATAGAGCACTAATCTTCATCGTTCTTTTCTCTATAATTGGAGCTTGGCCTTTAGGGTGGTTTGCTAATATAGGGGGACTTGCTTACCCAGCAGATGTACAATCTATGAGTCCTAAAGCAGTCGTTCGCTTTCCTTTGAATGAACGAGCATTAGTGGGCTGGGGCGGTGATCGATTAGAAACGAACTATCATGTTATAAAACCAAATGAACGATGGGCATATGATATTCTTATTCCGCCTGCTGAAGTGAAAAGTAGTAATTTAGGGGATTATGGAATATATGGAGCGAAAGTAATGGCACCAGCTTCTGGAACAGTTGTATCTATCAATAATGATGAAAAAGATGTAGTTCCAGGAGAGGATGATTTTCAGTCAATGGCGGGGAATCATATTTATTTACGACTAGATGAATCAGGGACATTTTTAATTCTTGCCCATTTAAAAAAAGGATCAATTAAAGTGAGGGAAGGACAACATGTAAATGAAGGAGAGGTTCTTGCCCAAGTCGGTAACTCCGGAAGTTCAAGTGAGCCGCATTTACATATTCATCATCAAAGGCAGGATCCAACCAAGGTGAGCATGTTTTTTTCGGAAGGATTACCACTTTACTTTCGAACTGAGAAAGGTGCGATAATGCCAAAAAGAGGTACATACATAAGTGGCAATAAAAAAGGTATTCCAGTTTTATTAGAATACCTTTTTTCATTACCCTACAAATGTTTGATACAGCAAGAAAATATTTAAAATGATAACAAGTGCAGCAATGATCCAAGCGATAAAAGTTGTAATGCAGTGATTAACGAGCGCACCCATAATTTTTTTATTGCTTGTAAACATAATAAGTGGTACTAGTGCAAAAGCAATACCGAATGATAAGACGACTTGGCTCATGACTAGAGCGTAAGTTGGATTTACACCTAAAGCGATAATTATTAATGGGGGAATCATTGTAATAAAACGTCGTAAATATAACGGAATATGCATTCGAATGAAACCTTGCATAATAATATCACCTGACATTGTACCGACAGAAGAGCTAGATAGTCCTGCTGATAAGAGCCCAATTCCAAATAAAGCAGCTGATACAGGACCGACTAACGTACTAAACTGGTTAAAAGCAACATCAAGATCTTCAACATGCAAGCCATTTTTAAAGAATAGTGCAGCAGCAACAATTAACATACTCGCATTAATTGCTCCAGCGATAACCATTGCAATAATGATATCAATAAATTCGAAACGGAAAATCTTTTTCTTTTGTTCATCAGTTGTTCCAACCACGCGGCGTTGTGTCAATGCAGAATGTAAATAGATTGCATGTGGCATAACTGTCGCGCCTAATATCCCTGCTGCAAGTAATATACTGTCTACACCTTGGAATTTCGGAATCAATAGTCCTGAAAGAAGGGGACTTAATTCTGGTTTTGCATAAAAAACTTGAATCCCAAATGCTATTACTACAATAAAAATCATCCCTGTAATAATAGCTTCTAGTGGGCGAAATCCTCTGCGTTGAAACTCAAGAATAATAAATGATCCGACTGCTGTAATTAAAGCAGCTGGTAACATAGGAATTCCAAATAATAAATACAATCCGAGTGCAGCCCCGATAAATTCAGCTAAATCTGTAGCCATAATAACGAGTTCACCTTGTATCCATAAACCGATAGACACCGGTTTTGGAAAGTGCTCGCGAGCTATTTCAGGTAAATTATTTCCCGTAGCAATTCCTAACTTAGCTGATAAAGTTTGAATTAATACTGCCATTAAGTTAGACGCGAATATAACCCATAATAGTAAATATCCATATTGTGAACCAGCTGCGATATTTGTAGCAAAGTTACCAGGGTCAATATAAGCTACAGATGCGATAAAAGCGGGCCCTAAAAACGGTAACAGTCTTTTCCAGCCTTTCGTTTCGCCACTTAAAGCTAAGTGTGCTGATTGAACAGTTGTACTTTGAGAAGGGACTTGTTCATCTTTTGATATATCTTTATTCATAGTAGTTTTCCCCTTTGAAATGTTAACTTGATGAAATTATTGTAAGTATTCTTATTGTTTATTTCAATACATTTAGATGTATTAGATGATATTTTTATTTGAACATAAATGTTTCCTTAGTGCAAATTATATGCCTTGCTGCAATGGATGGTGTCGTGTAATGAAAAATTGGGAGTTTATGGTGTGATGACGTGGGGAAACATAATGAATTAAAGGGCTATTTTTGAAATTTATGTGAACAAAAAGCCGATAATACAGCATATTAATTGATGGAATTGCATTTGTATGATATATAATATATTGGGATTACAACATAACCACAGGGTTTGGGTGTGTAATCTTGTTTTTTATTTTTGTTAACTGATAGAAAATAGTATAAAGAGAAGAAAATGGATTCATTTTCTTATTATATATGTTTTGATATGAACGTTAACTTATACATGATTTTAAAAATTAGATAGGTGGTAGAAACACATTGGCAACTACAAAACCATATAGAGTATTACTATATTACATGTACACAACAATTGAAAACCCAGAAGAATTCGCGGCAGAGCATTTAGCATTTTGTAATTCACTTGAATTAAAAGGTAGAATTCTTGTAGCAAAAGAAGGAATTAACGGAACTTGTTCTGGTACTGTAGAGCAAACTGAGAAATACATGGAAGCAATGAACAACGATCCACGTTTTGACGGTATCGTATTTAAAATAGATGAAGAAGAAGGGCATGCATTCAAGAAAATGCACGTACGTCCTCGTCCAGAATTAGTGACACTTCGTCTAGAAGACGACATTAACCCACATGAAGTTACTGGTAAGTATTTAGAGCCAAAAGATTTTTATGAAGCAATGAAACAAGAAGATACAGTTATCATTGATGCACGAAATGATTATGAATTTGATCTAGGTCACTTCAAAGGTGCAATCAAACCTGATATTGAATCATTCCGTGAATTACCAGATTGGATTCGCGAAAATAAAGAAGTACTTGAAGGCAAAAAGATTTTAACGTATTGTACAGGCGGAATTCGTTGTGAGAAGTTCTCTGGTTGGTTAGTTCGTGAAGGTTACGAAGATGTAAGCCAACTTCACGGCGGTATTGTAACGTACGGTAAAGACCCAGAAGTACAAGGCGAGCTTTGGGATGGACAATGTTACGTATTCGATGAGCGTATCGCTGTACCAGTAAACCAAAAAGAACATGTTATCGTTGGTAAAGACCACTTCTCAGGTGAACCTTGTGAGCGCTATGTAAACTGTTCAAATCCAGAATGTAATAAGAAAATTTTATGTTCTGAAGAAAACGAAGCGAAATATTTACGTGCATGTTCTCATGAATGTCGTGTAAGCCCACGTAACCGCTACGTAATACAACATGAATTAACGGAAGAGCAAGTAGCTGCTGCATTAGAGAAAATCGAAGCAGGGAAGTAAGCTGAATTAGTGTAATAAAAAAGTACTCCAAGTTTTAGTTTGGAGTACTTTTTTACTATGTAGTTTTTCTTTTGTCAGTTTTTGTCGGTAAGTCGATATATTATAAAAATCGCTGATATATTTCGAGTTGCGCCGATATATCTTAAAAATCGCTGGTAATAATTTCATTTACTGAATCCTGCCACGTATTTGTAATTTGAAAATAACCTTCTTTACTTCTTATCATTTTTCTCTTTCACAGCAGAAAGTACAGTTTGTTTTACCCATGCTTTTCTTCGTTTATGTTGTTGACTCCATTGGTATAAACTTTGCGCACCTAAAATAAGTGAAATGACGATGCCGCTAATTGCTATTAAAAGTGCGAAGAATTCAAGTGGCGACGATATTTTGTTTGAGTCGGTGTTTCTTAAAAGGTCGATCATAGTAAATCCTAACATTTGGCCTACTACAGAGTAGAGCGTTAAAATTAATAGTAAAAGGCTATCTTTTTTAGAGGCGACGTTTTCTTGATATTTAAACAAACTATCAAGATTTTGTTTTGCATTTGAGTATAGTACTTCAATGTTAAATAGGTTTCTTAAGCGGAAGAAAATATCTTCACTCTGTGATTGGGATACTAGCTCTAAAGAAAAGTAATTCGCTGTGAATGAATTGATTGAATAAATTAATTTTTCTATTTCATTTGTATCTTGTTCAATATTTAGTTCAGCATAAGCGTTTGCCATTTTTAATAAAACAACTTTATGAAATAGATTCAATAACAAGGCGTAATAAAACTCCCCGTACATCTGGCTAGCAAGTTTAGAGAATTCGTGTTCACCCTCGTTTGTTATACATGTGAAAATATGTTCTTCCATAATAAAGTATCGATTAGGAGCCCATCTTTGATAAGAATGTTTTGTTAAATAATCTTGAATATAAGGAACATTATTTGCGCTAATATAGGGCTTACCATCGTCTGTTAATCCGGAAAGACTGGAAGCTCGGTATACATCAACTACATGAAGGTCCGACTCTTTATTTATGGATAATAAAGTTTGTACATACATTCGTTGATCTTCAAAGAATGGGAATGTTTGAAAGTAAGAGCTCCGCAATCTCTTTTTCTCAAAGAAGTCTGTTAAGCCATGGAATAAATCGCCGAATATGAGCTTCTCTACTTGTGAATATTGTTTGCCATTATATTCAATACAGATAGTTTCATTTGTATCATTTTGAGTTTCAAGTACACGGAAGCGGGCGGCAAATTCAATTGCTTCTGATAATGTCATGTTTGGAGCGGTTTCTACTTCTGTCCGAATTGTTAAGAAGCCAAGCTCATAGGGGCAAAGTGTTACGTCAATAGAATGAATCTTGAATGGAACGGAAATCAAATTTGTTGTTAAATGTCCAGTTAAGTTAAGGTCTTTAGAATAGCGCTGCAATCCTTTTTGATGCTCTGAGTGAGGAAAGAGTATTTTATTTGTAAATGAAAGATAGTATGCTTCCATATTTTGATGTGAAACTTGAAACTTTCCGTAGTATGTATTTTCATTTTCAAGATGATCAAGTCGAAAAGGTCGAAAATCATTTTTCTGTAAGAAAGGGAACATATTTTGTTCATATCCAGTTTTAAAAGAAAACGGGAATATAAATTGAAATATAGCTGTTGTTACATCTTTTTCCTCGATTGTTTGTATTGCCTCCATTTACTTTGTTTCCTTTCATATATGCTATAAAAACAACATGCCCAAATTCATTTGAAAATAACCACTGTTTTATACTTGATTAAGAATGAAAATTCTGCTTATTTAGTGAGGGACATGTATAATGTTATGTATACGAAATGTTATAAAATTGTATTTTGAAAAGGGGGATGTTGTATGCGTATTTTAGTATTAGGAGCGGGTGGCGTCGGAGGATTTTTTGGCGGCCGATTAGTCGAAAAAGGGGAAGATGTTACGTTTCTTGTTCGCAGTAAAAGAAAACAGCAATTAGAGGGAACGGGACTTGTTATTCGTAGTGTGAACGGGGATTTTTCCTTTCAACCGAAATTAATAACGAAAGAAGATCGAACTTCTCCGTTTGATGTTATTTTATTCTCAACAAAAGCGTATCACTTAAACGAGGCAATTCAAGATTTGAAGCCGTTTGTAGGTGAAAATACTATGATTATTCCATTGTTAAATGGCATTGCTCATGTATCACTATTACAAAAAGAATTTGGCGTGGAAAAAGTGATTGGCGGTTTATGCTTTATCGAGACGACGCTAAACGATCAAGGAGAAATTGTACAAACTAGCGCTGCCAATAGACTTGTGTTTGGAGAAATGAAGTCTCAAGATTCAGAGAGAATACAGCATATCGCTAGAGCATTTGCAGGTACGAAATCTAGTTTTGTTTTGAGTGAAAATATTACACAAGATATGTGGCATAAATATTTATTCATCACTGTAATGTCAGGTGTGACAACATTAATGCGTGCACCGATAGGCCCGATTCGTGAAAGCGAAGGTGGCCGCGATTTTATCCAAAACTTATTTGAAGAATGTGTGCAAATTATGAAATATATAGGGGCACCAGTTAAGGAAGGTATTGCCCAGGAACATATGAAAACAATTGATAAAATTTCGTATGATATGAAGTCATCAATGCAGCGGGATATGGAAAAAGGTTCGTCTATTGAAGGGAAGCACTTACAAGGATACTTACTAGGTGCAGCAGAACAATTTCCTATAGAAGCACCATTATTGAGTGTGGTATATCAAAACTTAAAGGTGTATGAAGAAATGACCTTTAACAAATCAGCAATACAATTGGATGTATGAAAAAATAAAAAAGAAAGCAATATATAAGTGTATTGCTTTCTTTTTTATGACAATTTATTTATTTCTTTTCGTTCTATCTGTCAAATTTATTTCCTGTTCACGTTTACTGTATAATTGATTAATTTCATTTGCTAACGCATCTAAATAGGAATCGGAAAAAATAGGCTTCTTTTCTTTAGACATGTGGGTCTCCTTTATCGATTTTGTAGTATTCATTATGTATATTTACCGGCGGATTATGCGCAATCATTTAAATTTTTTCTTTTTAAAAATTTTTGTTTACATTTTGAAAATAAAGGAGTATTATAATCCACAGTTTCAATTTTCTAAATCGCTGAAACCGCATGGTACGGGGGACCCGTTCTTATGGATTAGTACGTAATCCAATGGGGTGAATCCTTGAAAAAGGTAGGGCTACTCATAGGCCCGAATCCGACAGCTAACCTCGTAAGCGTTATATTGAGAAGGAAGGTGGAGCTTGTGCGACAAAAAAAATAATGTCTACAAGTTTATTTCGTTATGGCTTGTAGACATTTTTTGTTTTCTGAAGAAATCGTTTATTCGCTGTAACTAACAGAAAAGTTCGTACAAAATTATTGGAGAGTGGACAGCAGTGGTTTCATCAATCAAAAGGTTTTTAATTGGAAGGCCGTTAAAATCAACTGAGTTAGGAGAGCAAAAGCTTAATAAAACGAAGGCACTAGCCATTTTATCTTCTGACGCATTGTCATCGGTCGCATACGGACCAGAGCAAATATTAATCGCATTAACAGGTCTAGGGGCAATAGCTTATTGGTATTCCATTCCGATAGCTGTTGGGGTATTAGTATTATTAACTGCTCTTATTTTATCTTATCGACAAATTATTTTCGCCTACCCGCACGGCGGAGGAGCGTATGTTGTATCAAAAGAAAATTTAGGGATGAATCCAGGGTTAATAGCTGGAGGATCTTTATTAGTCGATTATATTTTAACTGTTGCAGTAAGTGTATCTGCGGGTACAGATGCGATTACGTCTGCTTTTCCGAGCTTACATGCACATAAAGTAATTATTGCAGTTATATTTGTTATATTGATTACGATATTAAATTTAAGAGGTGTAACGGAATCAGCTTCCGTTTTAGCATATCCAGTTTATTTATTCGTTTTAGCACTATTCATATTAATTGGGGTGGGGATTTATAATATTTTAACTGGTCACGTGTCACCGACTTTACACACGCCAATTGGAACACCAGTTGCGGGAGTTAGTTTATTCTTACTGTTACGAGCATTTGCATCAGGTAGTTCTGCTTTAACAGGTGTTGAAGCAATTTCAAACGCAATTCCAAACTTTAAAGATCCCGCACCAAACAATGCGGCGAAAACATTGCTTGCAATGGGTGCATTACTTGCCGTTTTATTTTCAGGAATTGTTTTCTTAGCTTATTATTACGGAATTTCTCCAAGTAAAGAAGTAACAGTTGTTTCACAAATTGCTGAACAAACTTTTGGGCGTAATTTCATGTACTATTTCATACAGGGTACAACTGCTTTAATATTAATTCTTGCTGCTAACACAGGGTATTCTGCATTTCCGTTATTAGCAGTTAATCTTGCAAAAGACAAATTCATACCGAGAATGTTTACGATTAGAGGAGATCGCCTAGGTTATTCAAACGGTATTATTATACTTGGAATCGCATCGATTATTTTAATTGTAGCTTTCCAAGGGCAAACAGAACATTTAATTCCGTTATATGCAGTAGGTGTATTTATTCCATTTACACTTTCTCAAACTGGTATGGTATTAAAATGGCTTCGTGAAAAGCCTGAAGGATGGGCTTTGAGATTAACGGTCAATTTAATTGGAGCAGTCATTAGTTTTATCGTAATGAGTATGTTCTTTTTAACTAAATTCGCACAAGTTTGGTCAATCCTTATTTTCTTACCTGTCATTATCTTCTTGTTCCACCGAATTAAGAAGCATTATGATGCAGTGGGAGACCAACTAAGTTTAAAAACTTGTGAGCCACTTGTTCCGATTAAGGGAAATGTAATTGTCGTTCCGGTAGCTGGTATGACTCATGTAGTAGAAAATTCATTGAATTATGCTAAGGCTCTTTCTGCCGATCAAGTTATCGCTGTATATGTTGCTTTTGACAGAGAAGAGGAGAAGAAATTCGAAGAGAAATGGAAGAAGTGGCAACCGGAAGTTAGGCTTGTTACCTTGCATTCTCATTATAGAAGTATTATTCAACCGCTAACAAAGTTTATTGATACAGTGCAATATAAAGCGAGTGAATCAAATTACCGAGTTACTGTCGTTATACCACAGTTCATTCCGAAAAAAGGTTGGCATAACATTCTTCATAATCAATCTAGTTTACTCATTCGTGCGTATTTACTCTATAAAAGAAATGTTGTTATTACGACAGTTCCATATCATTTGAAAAAGTAAGAAGATTTTTTAAGGATAGCTTCATGAAAGTGAAGCTATCCTTTTTGTGTATATGCTATGCATAATTGCATATGAGCCTAAAAGATATATTGATATAATTTTTATATCTATGGATAAGCAGGATTTTTTGTTGTGATATATGGATATTTCAATTGAAATAGTGAAGAGGATTATATTTTGAAATAAGGACATGAAAGCTTGAAAATAAAGGGGATGAAAATACTTCTTTACGTTATATAAGTAGCTGTGTTTAAATGACCTTACAGTACAAAACTTATATGAAAACAAAACGAAATTTCATATTTACGTACGTTATTTAGTTTAAAATGAATAATATTTTCATGTAATATATTCACTGTGTGAATGTGGAAATGGCTATAAAATAGAAATTTTATACAATGTTATTCGAACTAATCACATATGAAATGTTTTATAACAATAAGTAAGTACTGTAGCAATAAAAGTTGAGAGAGGTGGTTCATACATGGATCGCGGTGAGAACGTTCTCTATTTTAACCATCTCAAATTATGTGCAAGAAAATAGAATAATAAAATGCGATAGTAATAGTTGCTAATACATAGGAGGAGTTAAAGTGAAAAAGACTTTAATTACAGGGTTATTGGTTACAGCAGTATCTACGAGTTGCTTCATTACTGTAAGCGCTTACGCTAAGGAGGGGCAAACAGAGGTGAAAGCAGTATATGCACAAAATGTAATTGCTCCAAATACATTATCCAATTCAATTAGAATGTTAGGATCACAGTCACCGCTTATACAAGCATATGGATTAGTTATTTTACAACAGCCAGACATTAAGGTGAATGCGATGAGTAGTTTGACGAATCATCAAAAGTTTGCAAAGGCGAATGTAAGAGAGTGGATTGATGAATATAATCCGAAGCTAATCGACTTAAATCAAGAGATGATGAGATATAGTACTAGATTTAATAGCTATTATAGTAAGCTCTATGAACTCGCAGGAAACGTAAATGAAGATGAGCAGGCCAAAGCAGATTTTACAAATGCATATGGAAAATTACAACTGCAAGTACAAAGCATTCAAGAGAGTATGGAGCAAGATTTATTAGAGTTAAATCGATTTAAAACGGTATTAGACAAAGATAGTAGCAACTTATCAATTAAAGCTGATGAAGCAATAAAAACACTACAAGGATCAAGTGGAGATATTGTGAAGTTAAGAGAAGATATTAAAAGAATTCAAGGGGAAATTCAAGCTGAACTAACTACTATTTTGAATAGACCTCAAGAAATTATTAAAGGTTCTATTAATATCGGTAAACAAGTATTTACAATTACAAATCAAACTGCGCAAACGAAAACAATTGATTTCGTTTCTATCGGTACTTTAAGTAATGAAATTGTAAATGCTGCAGATAGTCAAACGAGGGAAGCGGCTCTTCGCATTCAGCAAAAGCAAAAAGAGCTACTACCACTTATTCAAAAGTTATCACAAACTGAAGCAGAAGCAACACAAATTACATTTGTTGAAGATCAAGTAAGTAGCTTTACAGAACTAATCGATCGTCAAATTACAACTTTAGAAACGTTATTAACAGATTGGAAAGTTCTAAACAATAATATGATCCAAATTCAAAAAAATGTCGAAGAAGGCACATATACAGATAGTAGTTTACTTCAAAAACATTTCAATCAAATAAAAAAAGTAAGTGATGAAATGAATAAACAAACGAATCAATTTGAAGATTACGTGACAAACGTTGAAGTACATTAAGCAGAAAAATAATTAGCGATATAGGGAGAGAAGAAAAATGACAAAAAAACCTTATAAAGTAATGGCTCTATCAGCACTTATGGCAGTATTTGCAGCAGGGAACATGATGCCAGCCCATACGTATGCAGCTGAAAGTACAGTGAAACAAGCTCCAGTTCATGCGGTAGCAAAAGCTTATAATGACTATGAAGAATACTCATTAGGACCAGAAGGCTTAAAAGATGCAATGGAAAGAACAGGTTCAAATGCTTTAGTAATGGATCTGTACGCTTTAACAATTATTAAACAAGGTAATGTTAACTTTGGTAATGTATCGTCTGTTGATGCGGCTTTAAAAGGGAAAGTAATTCAGCACCAAGATACAGCTAGAGGAAATGCGAAGCAATGGTTAGATGTATTAAAACCACAGCTTATTTCAACGAATCAAAATATCATTAATTACAATACGAAATTCCAAAACTATTACGATACTTTAGTTACTGCGGTAGATGCAAAAGATAAAGCGACTCTTACGAAAGGTTTAACTAGATTATCAAGTAGTATTAATGAAAATAAAGCGCAAGTAGATCAGTTAGTAGATGACTTGAAGAAATTCCGAAATAAAATGACGTCCGATACGCAAAACTTCAAGGGAGACGCAAATCAAATTACATCTATTTTAGCTAGTCAAGATGCAGGAATCCCGCTTCTGCAAAATCAAATTACAACGTATAATGAAGCGATTAGTAAGTATAATGCAATTATTATTGGTTCATCAGTTGCGACAGCTCTAGGGCCAATTGCCATTATTGGTGGTGCAGTAGTCATTGCTACAGGTGCAGGAACGCCGCTAGGAGTCGCGTTAATTGCAGGTGGTGCAGCAGCAGTAGGCGGTGGTACAGCTGGAATCGTATTAGCGAAGAAAGAGCTTGATAATGCACAAGCTGAAATTCAAAAAATAACAGGACAAGTTACAACTGCTCAATTAGAAGTAGCTGGTTTAACGAACATTAAAACACAAACGGAGTATTTAACAAATACAATTGATACTGCAATTACAGCGTTGCAAAACATTTCAAACCAATGGTACACAATGGGATCAAAATACAATTCTTTACTTCAAAATGTAGATTCAATTAGTCCAAACGACCTTGTTTTCATTAAAGAAGATTTAAACATTGCGAAAGATAGCTGGAAAAACATTAAAGACTATGCAGAAAAGATTTATGCTGAAGACATTAAAGTAGTAGATACGAAAAAAGCTTAATCAATTACGAATCGTTAGAGCGTTACGTATTGATGAACGATTTGAAGCTCCTGTTCAGTTGTGAGCAGGAGTTTTTCATACCCTTATAATGAAAATAGGTGAAAAGAATGCAGAAACGATTTTATAAAAAATGTCTTTTAGCGTTAATGATTGCTGGGGTGGCAACGAGTAACGCATTTCCTTTACATCCTTTTGCAGCAGAACCAAATGTAAAAACATTGCAAGAAAATGCGAAAAATTATTCTCTCGGACCAGCTGGATTCCAAGATGTAATGGCGCAAACGACATCGAGCATATTTGCAATGGATTCATATGCAAAATTAATTCAAAATCAGCAAGAGACTGATTTAAGTAAAATAAATTCTATTAATAGTGAGTTTAGAGGAAGTATGGTTCAGCATCAAAGAGATGCAAAAATTAACGCGGCGTATTGGTTAAATTATATGAAGCCGCAAATTATGAAAACAGATCAAAATATTATAAATTACAATAATACTTTTCAAACGTATTATAATAGCATGCTAATAGCGATTGATCAAAAGGATAGCGTAAAGTTAAAAGCGGATTTAGAAAAGTTGTATGCTGATATTGTAAAGAATCAAAATGAGGTAGATGTATTATTAGAAGATTTGAAAGCCTTTCGCGATAGAATGGCGAAAGACACAAATAGCTTTAAAGAGGATACAAATCAACTAACTTCGATTTTGGCAAGTACGAATGCTGGTATTCCAGCTTTAGAACAACAAATTAATACATATAACGATTCAATCAAAAAGAGTAATGATATGGTCATTGCTGGTGGCGTACTTTGCGTAGCGTTAATAACATGTCTTGCTGGCGGACCGATGATTGCTATTGCGAAAAAAGATATCGCCAATGCAGAACGAGAAATCACCAATTTAAAGGATAGAATTTCTGGAGCACAAGCAGAAGTAGCAATATTGACAGATGTAAAAAATAAAACAACAAATATGACTGAAACAATTGATGCAGCAATTACAGCACTGCAAAATATATCAAATCAATGGTATACAGTAGGGGCAAAATATAATAATTTACTACAAAACGTAAAAGGAATCAGCCCTGAAGAATTTACCTTCATAAAAGAAGATTTACATACAGCGAAAGATAGCTGGAAAGATGTAAAAGATTATACAGAAAAATTACATGAAGGTGTGGCGAAGTAAACAGTGGACTAGTTCCGCTGTTTATTTTTTTATCCTGTTTTTGTGAGAGTTGGCCTTGTAATTTGATAGATAAATTTCTGATTAAGCTTTTTGTATTTAATGTTTTAATGAAAAAGGCTATACTGTAAGCAAAACTAAAATTTGGAAAGGAAATACTAGAACATGGAAAATTATCTATTATTTATCCTTACAGCAATGTTAATCATAATGATGCCTGGTCCTGGTTTTGCACTAGTTACAAAAAATACTATCTCGCATGGTAAAAATGGTGGGATAAAGACTGTTTTAGGAACGATATCTGGAATGATGATTCATACAATAATGGCTACGTTAGGACTTTCTGCTATCTTAATGAAATTTGCTATGTTATTTACATTTATAAAATATGCTGGGGCAGTTTATTTAATTTACTTAGCTGTAAAGTCAATTAAAAGTGCCTTACATAAAAAAGAAGATATATCAGGTTCAGTAGAAATGGAATCTAAGGATATTGGGGCAATTAAAAGCTTTAGACAAGGATTTACTACGGCAATTTTAAACCCAAAAACTGCTGTATTTTTCCTTAGTTTTTTACCTCAATTTATTGTAAGTAATCAAAATCATTTCCTACAATTTCTTTTATTAGGAGTCACATTTACGACTTTGACAGCAATATGGTATTTACTTTATATCTCACTCATACGTCAATTAAGAACTTTTTTAAGAAAAGAAAGAGTGAACCGTACAATAGAGGGTATTACAGGCGCGGTATTATTAGTATTTGGAGTTAGATTGTTTTTCCAAAAATAAATATATATATGAAAAGAGAAATAATCACTATTGATTATTTCTTTTATTTATTCCAAAACTACTATTTTACAATTGATTTCACACCTTCATATTGATTTTATATATCTAATTTGAACTTTAAAACTGACTTCCTCAATAACTTGACCGGTTTGCTTTATAAGAAAAAATCTTACATTATGCGGGCGGGCTGATAACCAGTAGGGGATGGATAAAAAAACATTGATTAAAGTTTCATTTTAAATACTAAGTGTAGTAGAAGTGCAGTGAGATAAAATTCATTAGTCGAAATTTCTTGCATAAAGCTGTATAATGCTTGTAACGAAAAGGAAATACAGGAAAGGATATGTAATGAGTTACTATGGATAAAGATAAACAACAATTAAGTGTTGAAGTTGCAAGATTATATTATCAATCAGATTATAGTCAGCAAGAAATTGCTAACAAATTAAATATTTCAAGACCGACTATCTCTAGATTATTAAAGTACGCGAAAGAAAAAGGGTTTGTTCAAATTAGTATAGCCGATCCATTTGCTGATTTAGATAACGTTGGAAATTTACTGAAAGAAAAGTACAACTTGCTAGAGGCACATGTCGTATTTTCACCAGTGCCAGAATATGCAACGATTACAGAGTATATTAGTAAATATGCAGCTGAGTATATGGAAAAGACGGTTAAAAACGGTGATATCGTTGGTGTAAGCTGGGGAATGACGATGTATGAAATCGCTAGAAAAATCGTACCACAACATGTAAAAGGTGTAGAGGTTGTCCAATTAAAAGGTGGTATTAGTCATTCAAGTGTAAACACATATGCGAATGAGACCATTGCTTTATTTGCAGATGCTTTTCAAACGACGCCAAGAAATTTACCACTACCAGTAATATTTGATAATGCAGTGACAAAGGAATTAGTAGAGCAGGATCGACATATTCATCACATTATTGAAATGGGGAAACAAGCGAATATTGCAATTTTCACTGTAGGGACAGTGCGAGACGAAGCGCTATTATTCCGATTAGGCTATTTCGATAAGGATGAAACAAGTTTACTCAAAAAACAATCGGTCGGTGACATTTGTTCACGTTTCTTTGATGGAGACGGAAATATTAGTAGTGAAGAAATTAATCAACGTACAATTGGGATTGAGTTAGAAGAATTAAAATTGAAGAAACGCTCTATTTTAGTTGCCGGTGGTAATAGAAAAATAAAATCAATTGATGGTGCGTTACGTGGCGGGTATGCAAATGTATTAATTATTGATCAGCATACGGCGAAGGAATTGTTACATTATCAAAAAGATTAGAAATAAAAGGCTTTCTCAAGATGTTAATTTTGAGAAAGCCTTTTATTTTTACTATGAGTAAATCAAGGTGTAGTATCTTGTAAAGTATTTGTAAGAAACGCTCTTCATTTGATCTCCCTTTTCAAAGGTTATAGAGTTAGCCATAACATCTCTGTCTACAAAACTCCATCCATCTTGCTCCATCATTTTGATAAAAGGTTCCATTTTTCCGCGTTTTACTAAGTATGGCGATTGATCATCTATCGAACTTACTTCTACCATCTCTTTATTTTGAATAGCCAGTTTAGACATAGCTAAAGCAAATGGAATGGGATTACCTTCTTGGAAAATAACATCCCTTTTTTGAAAAATAAATATGGATAGTAAGGTGCATACTAGCAATGTGAATATAAAGAATTTTGATTTTAACAAGGGGATCACATCCTTTTAATTACAATTTTACACTATTTTCAATTTATCTTAATAAATTCCTTCTCGGAAAAGAATGAACAAAATTTCAAAAGTGTATTTACATTTGTTCAGCTAAGAGTTAGAATGAAGTTGTTAAAAGATATGAGGAGTGAAGATAATGAATATTGCAAAGTTAATTGACCATACAATTTTAAAAGCTAATACTACAAAAGAAGATGTTATGAAAGTAATCGAAGAAGCAAAGGAATATAAATTCGCTTCTGTTTGTATTAATCCTACATGGGTGAAGCTAGCTGCTGAAGAATTAGCTGGACATGATGTAGATGTTTGTACTGTAATCGGTTTCCCATTAGGAGCAAGCACTACTGAAACAAAAGCTTTCGAAACAAAAGATGCTATCGCAAAAGGTGCAACTGAAGTAGATATGGTAATCAACGTAGGTGCTTTAAAAGATGGCGATAACGAGTTCGTTGAAAAAGATATTTATGAAGTAGTACAAGCAGCAAAAGGAAAAGCTCTTGTAAAAGTAATCATTGAAACTTGCCTATTAACAGATGAAGAGAAAGTACGAGCTTGTGAATTATCAGTAAAAGCTGGTGCTGACTTCGTAAAAACTTCAACTGGATTCTCAACTGGCGGAGCAACTGCTGAAGATATCGCATTAATGCGTAAAACAGTAGGACCAAACGTTGGTGTAAAAGCATCTGGTGGCGTTCGTACACGTGAAGATGCAGACAAAATGGTAGCTGCTGGAGCTTCTCGCGTTGGAGCAAGTGCTAGTGTTGCAATCGTATTAAATGATGCAAAAGGTGCTACAGATAACTACTAATCATTAATGAAGTCAAAAGCAATAGATACACAAAGTAAAGTGTATCTATTGCTTTAACAATTGAAAAAAATGTAAGCGGATACGAATGGGAGGAGACGGCTTATGAAATACTTAATTGGTATTTTTGGCCTCGTATTGATTTTAGGTATCGCTTGGCTTGCTAGTAATAATAGAAAGAAAGTCAAATATCGTCCAATCATAACGATGGTTATATTACAATTTATTTTGGGGTTTTTATTATTAAATACAAGTGTAGGGAATATATTAATTAGCGGAATAGCAGATGGTTTTGGAGAGTTATTAAAATATGCCGCTGATGGTGTGAATTTCGTATTTGGTGGATTAGTAAATCAAAAAGAGTTCTCGTTCTTTTTAAGTGTATTAATGCCAATCGTATTTATCTCAGCTTTAATAGGTATTTTGCAACACATTAAAGTATTACCTATTATTGTGAAATCTATCGGTCTAGCATTAAGTAAAGTAAATGGAATGGGGAAACTAGAATCATATAATGCAGTTGCATCTGCGATTTTAGGACAATCT
Organism: Bacillus sp. 3G2; assembly: GCF_044324725.1. NCBI lineage: Bacteria > Bacillati > Bacillota > Bacilli > Caryophanales > Bacillaceae > Bacillus > Bacillus sp. 3G2. The sequence goes on from NZ_CP172246.1 coordinate 1,817,963, forward strand.
GAAGTGTTTATTTCAGTTAAGAAACAATTAGGGTTATTGCCAGAGAAAAGAATGTATACATTATGTGCATCTGCAATGTCTACCGTTTCAATGTCTATCGTCGGATCATATATGGTGTTATTAAAACCGCAATATGTTGTAACCGCTTTAGTTCTTAACTTATTCGGTGGTTTTATTATCGCTTCTATCATTAACCCGTATGAAGTTACTGAAGAAGAAGATATGTTAGAAGTACAAGAAGAAGAGAAAAAGACTTTCTTTGAAGTATTAGGGGAATACATTATAGATGGATTTAAAGTTGCGATTACAGTAGCAGCTATGCTAGTTGGTTTCGTAGCTCTTATCGCATTCATTAATGCCGTATTTAAAGGTGTAATCGGTATCTCATTCCAAGAAATACTTGGTTATGTATTTGCGCCATTTGCATTTATTATGGGTGTACCTTGGCATGAAGCAGTTAATGCCGGAAATATTATGGCAACAAAATTAGTATCAAATGAATTTGTCGCTATGACAGATTTAGCACAAGGGAACTTTAATTTCTCAGACAGAACGACAGCGATTATATCGGTATTCTTAGTTTCATTTGCAAACTTCTCTTCAATTGGAATTATTGCAGGGGCAGTTAAGAGCCTAAATGAAAAGCAAGGGAATGTAGTCGCAAGATTCGGCTTGAAATTACTTTTCGGTGCAACATTAGTAAGTTTCTTATCAGCAACAATCGTTGGCTTATTATTTTAATAGATTTATATCATATAAAAAGGAATGGTGATTGTAATGAGAATGGTAGATATTATTGCAAAAAAACGTGACGGCAAAGAATTAACGACTGAAGAAATCAAGTTCTTTATTAATGGATATACAGATGGAAGTATTCCTGATTATCAAGTGAGTGCACTTGCAATGGCAATCTTCTTTAAAGATATGACAGATCGTGAACGTGCAGATTTAACGATGGCAATGGTGGAGTCTGGAGAAACAATCGACTTATCAGCAATTGAAGGAATTAAAGTAGACAAACATTCAACTGGCGGTGTTGGTGATACAACAACATTAGTACTAGGGCCATTAGTAGCTGCTTTAGATGTACCGGTAGCAAAAATGTCTGGTCGTGGTTTAGGACATACAGGCGGAACGATTGATAAATTAGAAGCGGTAGAAGGATTCCACGTTGAAATTACGAAAGAGCAGTTCATTGATATTGTAAACCGTGACAAAGTTGCTGTTATTGGACAAACAGGAAACTTAACACCAGCCGATAAAAAGATTTATGCATTACGCGATGTAACAGGAACAGTAAACTCAATTCCTTTAATCGCAAGTTCAATTATGAGTAAAAAAATTGCAGCTGGTGCTGACGCGATCGTACTTGATGTAAAAACAGGTGCTGGCGCATTTATGAAAACAGAAGAAGATGCAAAAGAATTAGCACATGCAATGGTACGTATCGGAAATAATGTAGGACGTCAAACTATGGCTGTTATTTCAGATATGTCACAACCTCTTGGATTTGCGATTGGTAATGCTCTAGAAGTGAAAGAAGCGATTGATACGTTAAAAGGTGAAGGTCCAGAAGATTTAACAGAATTAGTACTTGTATTAGGAAGTCAAATGGTCGTACTTGCGAAAAAAGCAAATACATTAGAAGAAGCTCGTGAAATGCTAATTGAAGTTATGAAAAACGGAAAAGCAACTGAGAAGTTTAAAGAATTCTTAAGCAATCAAGGCGGAGATAGCTCAATTGTAGACAATCCAGAAAAAATGCCACAGGCGAAGTATGTAATTGATGTGCCTGCTAAAACTTCAGGTGTTATTTCTAACATTGTTGCAGATGAGATTGGTATTGCAGCTATGTTACTAGGTGCTGGCCGTGCGACAAAAGAAGATGAAATCGATTTAGCAGTAGGATTAATGTTACGTAAAAAAGTTGGCGATGCAGTAAAAGAAGGCGAGCCATTCGTAACGATCTATGCAAATCGTGAAAATGTAGAAGATGTAAAAGCAAAAATTTATGAGAACATTTCTATCGCTGAAACAGCAGTGGCTCCTAAATTAGTGCACACAGTGATTACTGACTAATCATAACCACATTTACTTTGAGGAGGAAATAATATGGATAAGAAAAAATATATTGAAGAAGCAAATAAGATGTTAGCAAAAGCATATATTCCGTATTCAAAATTTCCTGTTGGTGCAGCGTTAGTTACGAAAGAAGGTAAAATCTATACTGGTTGTAATATAGAAAATGCTTCTTACGGTTTATGTAACTGTGCAGAAAGAACAGCGATCTTTAAAGCAGTATCAGAAGGAGAGCGCGATTTTAGTTACTTAGTTATTACAGGCGAAACGGATGGACCGATTTCACCATGTGGTGCTTGTAGACAAGTGATAGCTGAATTCTGTGAACCGAAAATGCCAGTTTTACTAACGAATGTAAAAGGCGACGAAAAAGAAGTGACTGTTGAGCAATTACTTCCAGGCGCTTTCTCGATAGAAGATTTAAAATAAGTTGAAAAGCCATTCCGCAATTATGAATTGTGGGATGGTTTTTTTATTTTCAAAAATTGAATGTAATATTTTGTTCATATTCCGTTCATAAACTTTGCTTAAAATAATTGCAGCGAATATAGAAAGTTTACAACAGGAGGAATAGAATGAAGAGATTATATAATGCGGCATTCATTTACTTAATTATTGGTTTATTATCAGGAGTATTTGCAAGAGAGTATACGAAAGCACAAGGAATTAAAGGATCCACAATGTTGCAATTAGTGCATACACATGTATTAGTGCTCGGTTTCGTATTCTGTTTAATTGCTTTAGCTTTATGTAAAGTGTTTCATGTACAAGAGACAAAGAGCTTTCGTGCATGGTTTGTTGTTTATAATGTCGGATTGATTTTTACTATTGCTACAATGCTATGGAGAGGTCTTCTACAAGTAAATGGAACTGACTTTAACGGTTTAAGCCATATGGCTGGATTAGGTCATGTTATTATAAGTATCGGGCTCGTTTGGTTTATGATTTTGCTCAAAAAGTCTGTTAAATAGATAGGAGTGGGGAGAGTATGATAGCACTTTTATCAAGTATTTTAGCGGTTTGTATGGCCGTTGGTGTCATGTTTCTGCGCTTTAAAGCAGCGAAAAAACCGGTAACGAAAAAGAAAATTATATTACCGCCAATTTTTATGAGTACTGGTGCAATGATGTACTTCTTACCAGAGTTTCGATTAACATCGTTAGAAATAGTAGAGGCAATTAGTGTAGGACTTATTTTCTCTATATTTCTAATTAAAACAACTAAGCTCGAAATAAGGGCCGAACATATATTTATGAAACCGTCAAAAGCATTCATATTTATTTTAGTCGGATTATTGGCTGTACGAGTAGCGTTAAAATCATATTTAAGTCAATCAATTGATTTAGCACAGTTAAGCGGAATGTTTTTCTTACTCGCATTTGCGATGATTGTATCGTGGAGAATTGCGATGTATCGTTCATATGCTAAATTAGAAAAGACAATAAAAAGAGCTGGAATTTCTAAATAGGAATTCCGGCTCTTTTTATGTTTTATACGATTGTTTTTCTCGCTTTAATTTCATTTGCTTAATTTTAAACGTATTTGAGCATCTTGTAATGCAGCTGGTGTAACGTTAAGACCATGTTGATCAACAATTTTTGTGTTTAATAAAATGGAATCTAAGCTTCCACGAAATGTTTTTGTATAGTTTTGACGCAATATTTGTTGTTCTTGTTTTTCATCAACTGTTAATCCAGATGCTTTTTCTTTTTTTGATAATTCGTTAATACGGAATAAAATGTTTTTCATTTGATTCACCTCTAGTTAGATTTAATTACATTAGTTACTTACTAATGTATAGTTATTGTAACCTATCTTTTAATAAGTGTCAATGCCTATAAACATTCCTTGTTTTGTAAGTGTATGGGGTGATAAATAATGAAAAAACTACAAATACTTGAAATAGAAAAGATGTTAATATACAATACCCTAGTAGGGTATATAAAGTATTGTTTTACTTTATGAGAGTAATAAGCAAAAAGGAGTATGTAATAATGAATGCAGTAATTTCAAAGAAAGAAACAATCATCTCATATACGATTGCTATTTTATATATTTTAGCTATGGTAACAGCTGGTGTGTTATTAAATGATCCGGAAGTCATTTTGCCAGAAATAGCTGCGATGGCAGTTGCTTTATGGGCATATCGTGAGCCAGGGTGGCTAAGACAACCTGATAAAATTTTTATTGCACCGTCAATAACGGCTGTGATAGGTTTTATGGTGAATCAAATGGATATAGCCTATTTAGGGAAAGTAAGCTTAACGCTTGTATTCATGATGCTGTTTTTACGTGTAATTCAATCCAATTTAGCACCATCAATTGCGACAGGTTTATTACCATTAGTAACAAATGCGACGGAATGGTCATTTGTTATCGCGGTATTTGCTTTAACATTTATTTTAATGATAGGTGTTCTTATATTTAAATTGAACAACGGTATTGAGCGAAAAGTGCAAATACAGTATAAATATATGATTGTATTTCTAATACTAAATTTCGTATGGATCAGTTTATGTTGGATAACTGGTTATGAACAATTAGCAGTTATTCCACCAATATTAGTTGTTGTGTATGAATCACTTCAAAAGCCGATGTACAATGAAAAAATGGCTTTTAAACAAATATTAGTATTAACTGCATCTGCAACTGTTGGAACGTTATTGTACTTTACGATTGATTCATGGATTGTAGTCACTTTATTAAATATGATATTAATGCTTATTTTATTAAAAATCGTTGGAGTACGTATTCCAGCAGCGTATGCATTTCCACTATTGCCGCTCGTATTTCCAGATGAAATGATAAAGATGTTACCAGTAGCTTCATTTGTTGCGGGAGTATTTTTATTTGGTGCAGTACTACTGTATAAAAAGTGGGAGATGAAGCAAAAGGGTATGCAAATGTAGAGAAGGAAATACAATCCTTAGTTAGCATAAAAAATAGACACCTGCGGGTGTCTATTTTCATTAAATGAAGTTTAGCTTAACTCATTTAAACAATTAACAAGTTCTGTCGCTTTAGAAAAGAATGGTGAATGATCAGCTTCCAAAGTAATTATTTTCGTGCAAGGGGTCTCTGTATTCATTCGGCGCTGAAAATCAATCGGAATCGCTCTATCTAGAGTTGTTTCGATATAAATACGATTTACAGTTCCAAAGTTCTCTTCTGATATTTTTAGCTCTTGTTGGAACGGTCCTAGTGGTTGAGGACGCATTTGATTAAAAGATGCTTCTTTAATAGAACCGTCTTCTGTAGCATTTAAAAATGTTTGTTCAATCAACTCTGGTATAAGTTCTGCAGTTAATTCATTCTCATTTATAGAGAATTGTGGTCCGGTTTCTCCATTTAATTTACTACCAAGACTTTCTCCATTTTGTGGTAAGAATGCACAAAGATATACTAATTTATCGATTTTATTTGGTATAAGTTCAGCGGTTTGAGTGGTCACAATTCCACCCATACTATGTCCAACAAGAATAACTTTTTCATTTTGTTGATTTATAGTAGCTGTTACTGCATTAACATAAGAATCCAACGTTATATTTTGGGAGGGAGTCATATCTTTCCCGTTTCCAGGTAAGTCTAGTGTAATAACAGTGTGACCTAAAGCCTCTAGTTGAGGTTTTACTAATTCCCATGCCCATTCACCTTGCCATGCCCCATGTACTAAAACGTAAGTACTCATTTAATCAACACTCCTCTAATGTTTATATGTTTATTTTTTCGTAATATTGATGATGTATAATTAGTGTATATGAAGTGAGTTGATAAATATAATGAAGCTTATTTATAGATGATATAAATATTTTTTATATAAGGAGAACAGAATGAACGTTTTTGATTTTAAAGTTTTTAAATACGTGGCTCGTTTGAACAGCATTAGTTTAGCTGCTAAGGAATTACATATGACACAGCCGGCTATAACTCATATCATAAACAAATTAGAAAAACGATATGCTATCACATTATTTGATCGCTCTAGACAAGGAACTGTTTTAACTGAAAATGGAAAAGAATTTTTAATTTGTGTAGATCGACTTCTAATCGAGTATGAAAATCTTGAAGAAACAGCTTTAAAATTGAAGAATAATAACTTGTATAAGATTGTATTAGCTACTTATCCTTCAGTTACTGTATATTGTTTGGCTGAGTGTATCAAATTAGGTAATTTTGATCACAGTCAGTATGTGCTTGCAGTTCGAGAGGGAAGCTATCAGGAAGTTTTAGATTGGTTGTCTTCTGGAAGTGCAGATTTTTCTATTTCTATAAAAGAAAATTTAATACAAGGATTTCATTATGATGTCATTGGTGAAGATCCGTATGTTATGGTTTCTTCAAAGTTTGTTCCACCTAATCTTACTATTAAAGAGTTGAAAAATTATCCTTTTATTATGCCGCTTTCTGGTTGTAAAGAAGTACTTGAACCATATTTGACGAAAAATGAAATAGTAGTTAATAAAGTGATGGAATCAGAGACCATTAGTTCAGCATTAGCACTTGCTTTACAGGTTAACGGTATAACAATTGTTCCAGTATCAGGACTACATAAGCAAATTATTAATGATTTCATTGTGCAACCGATAGAAATTAGAATTCCACGACAACTTATTATGCAGTGGTCACCTAAAAAAGAGAATGATCCACTGTTTCTGGCGTTTGTTATGAATTTGCTAAGCCAACTACAACAAAAGAAAAAATGAATAAATAAAATGATCTAAAAGGTAAGCTCATTTTACTGAAGCTTACCTTTTGGATGTATTACCAATATAGAGCAGTATCATAAAGTCCGATTAAAATGAGTAGGACACCGGCTATACGTTGAATGTTTTTTCCTATTTTTCGGCTCTTTTTAAGTAGTGCCCCATTTAATCCAAGGTAGGAGATGATGAACATTAATATAACGATAGGGAGAGCTGTTCCTACCGAAAAGAATGTCGGAAACAAGTAACCATAATTATATGAGAAAGATAGAGGGATTAACGTTCCAAAAAATAGAACGAACATAGTTGGGCAGAAAGCTAAGGAAAAGAAGAATCCAAGTAAAAATGAGCCAACTTCATTTTGTTTTTTTATAAATTTGATTGAGAAGAGATTTTTTCCTTTTATAATACCTGTTAACATTAACCCCATTAAAATTAATAAAGGTCCGATCATTTTTCGTAACCATGGGAAATACAAAGTTAATATTTGCTGAATCTCTTTTCCTAAGAACCATACTAATAGTCCAAGTGTCGTAAAAGCTATTATTTTTCCTAAAATGAATAACAGTATATGTTTCCATGCATATCTCTTTTGTAAAGATTGATTGCCATAAAGTGTAATAGCGCTAATGTTTCCTGTTAATTGGCAAGGAGCAAGTGTACCTACAATGCCTAATAAAAACGCAAATAAAAGAGGTACTGATTTCGTAGCATTCGCGACACCTATTAAAGGAGACATGAGTTGATAGCTCCATTCACTAATTATTGAAAACACGTTATATTCACCTTTCTAATTAAATTGTAATGTTCCCTCTTTAGTAATCTGTTTCCACGTTTTACCCTCATCGGTAGAAAGGAACACATTTGCTTTCATTGTAGCAAATACGATTTCAGCTGAATTTTGAGGGTTTTGTGAAATATACATAATTGCATCTTTAGAATCTAAAAGTGGAATTTGTATGTTTGTCTCTTCATTTGTTGCAATTGATTTCTTCATTACGATTTGCTTATTGATAGGGGCGTAAATAACATCTTCATTACTTAATGTAACTGCGGTCGATTCAAGTGATTTAGAGAATAATTCAAACGTATTTCCATAATCCGTAGATAAATATACACCGTCTTTAGCACTTACAGCGACTACACTAGATTGATCCGGATGTACTGAAAAGGAATGAATCGTACTTGAAAGACCTTTTAACTTACTATTTTTCCAATCTTGTCCGTTGTTCGTACTAAAATAAAAACCTTGTTGTAATTTAGAATTTGGACGCTCATTGTATAAATAAATTGCTTCCGTATTATATCCGACAGCAAGGTTATGAAAATCAGATTCTCCGTAAAAAGCTAGCTTTTCAAGGGTATTACCGCCATCAGAACTTTTCATTAATCCTAAAGGGTTTTTTAAATTTGCTCCTGGTTCAGGATGACCGCTGGAAAAGAATCCGTTCTTCGTTGCTTGAAATCCCATATAATCATGTAATCCAGTCTTAGTTTCAAGCCATTTTCCATTATGATAAACTTTTATCCCGCTATGAGTGGCGATAGAAACCCCAGGCATATTTCCTGCATAGCCAATTCCGTGAATGTGCTCGATTTTTCCAGATGTAATTTCTTTATAGAAGTCTTGCGGACTCGTATTTGCTGTTTCTATATTTTTTGACTCAGATTGCACCGTTTCTTTCTTCACGGGTGCTGTTTCGGTGTTGCTAGAACATCCAGTAATTATGAATAAGGAAGTAATTGCTAACCCAGTTGCTACATAATGTTTCAAAGTTGTGGCTCCTTTCCTATATATGAGATTTTAAGTATATGGAATAAATGTCAAGAAATTGTGGAGTTGTATGCATAATGTAGATTAGAGGGGTACTAGTAAGGGGGGATTTTCCTTTTTCTATGAGTACTATTAATTGACGAAAAATTGTAACAATAATAAAATAAATTGATTAGATAATTAGTTTTTTAATCATACATAGAACGCTAGGGGGATTATTATGAAATCAACATTTTTTGCTCAAAATAGAGAACGATTAGTAAACACATTACCAGACGAATCTATTACTATTTTATTTGCGGGACAAGCACCTCATATGTCAGCGGATGCACATTATAAATTTGTGCCGAATCGAAATTTTTACTATGTAACAGGAATCGATGAACCAAATGTTATTTTCATGTTGAAGAAGTTTGGAAATAGTGTAGAAGAAACACTTTTCATTGAAAAATCAGATCCAGTAATGGAAAAATGGGTCGGTAAAACAGTTTCTAACGAAGAAGCAGAGAAAATTTCAGGTATAAAGAAAGTTGTATATTTAGATAGCTTTGAAAAGACAATGTCAAATATACTTTTTACAGAAAATGTGAAGCATCTATATTTAGATTTAGAGCGTCGTGAGTGGAATGGTACGGAGACAAAAACGCTAGCATTTTCTAAACATGTAAGAGAACAGTATCCACACGTTTTAATTGGTAATGTATATCCGAATATTTGTGAATTACGAGTGTTTAAAACAGAAGAAGAAGTTGAAATCATTAAAGAAGCGATTGCTGTAACGAAAGAGGGTATTTACAACGTACTTAAGCATGCAAAAGCTGACATGATGGAGTATGAGTTAGAAGCTCAGTTTGATTTCACACTGAAATCATCTGGCATTAAGCATCATGCGTTCAATACAATTTTGGCAAGTGGAAAAAATGCTACAGTTCTTCATTATGAAGATAATGATGCACAAATTCAAAATGGTGATTTAGTACTGCTAGATTTAGGTGCTCAAAAAGACTACTATAATGCTGATATTAGTTATACTTTCCCGGCAAATGGAACATTCTCTAGTCGCCAAAAACAAATGTATAATATTGTATTAAAAGCATTGAAAGAAACAACGAAACTCATTAAGCCAGGAGTAAAGTTTGCTGCATTAAATGAGCATACAAAAAAGGTACTAGCAGAAGAGTGTAAAGCAATTGGTTTAATTCAGGAAGACGAAGAGTTATCAAAATACTATTATCACGGTGTCAGCCATTTCCTTGGTTTAGATACGCATGATGTAGGAACATATAAAGAGAGAGTGTTAGAAGAAGGTATGGTTATAACAATTGAACCTGGTCTTTATATTGAAGAAGAATCAATTGGAATTCGTATTGAAGATGACATTCTTGTAACGAAAGACGGACATGAAAACTTGTCAAAAGATATTATTAGAGAAGTTGAAGAGATTGAAGCGTTTATGAGAGAAAATAATGTATATGTAAAAGAAGATGAAGTTGTTACGAAATAATCATTAGTAGAGGCGCTCAATTTTGGGCGTCTTTTTATTTTGCACATTTTATATCTCCATATTTTCTTGAAAATTGTCTTCTATAATAATCTTGAAAAAGAAAAAGGAGGAATTTTCCATGAAGAGATTTTTGTTAATAGCAGTTACAGTCTCTGTCATATCTTTAATTGCTGCATGTTCTGCGACCACAAATACAACAAATGATCATAAAAATATGAACGATAAAAAAACAACACAGACTGAAACGGCTACAAAACCACTGGAAGTTGTAGAAGGGCCAGAAGTTACTTTAGTAGCGAAAGAAGAAAAACAAAAGCTAAGTAGCGGTGTTATTGTTCCAGTCTGGACATTTAATGGTTCATCTCCTGGTCCAGAAATCAGGGTGAAAAAAGGTGAAAAGGTTAAAGTGACATTAAAAAATGAATTATCTGCACCAGTATCTATTCATTGGCATGGATATCCTGTCCCAAATAATATGGATGGAATTCCAGGCGTGACGCAAGATGCGGTTGAATCAGGAAAAAGTTTCACCTATGAATTTGAGGCGAACGTACCAGGAACGTATTGGTATCATTCACATCAAGATTCTGTAAATCAATTAGATAGAGGTTTATATGGAGCGCTCATTGTAGAAGATACAAAGGAAAAATATGATAAAGATTACACATTAATGCTAGATGAATGGATAACAGATAAAGAAGAAATTAATAAACAGTTAAAAGAAATGACAAAAGGGCAAAAAGATAATAAATTTAAGGAAAATGAAAATAAGAAAAAGAATGATGATAAGAACGCTATGGATCATTCCGGTATGGACATGGGCAGTGATAAAAAAGACTCTAGTAATATGGCAGGAATGGACCATGGAAATATGAAGATGGAAGTTCATGATATGAGTATGTATGATTTATTCACAGTCAATGGTAAAAGTGGGGATTTAGTAGAACCATTAAAAGTGAATAAGGGAGATAAAGTTCGTTTTCGACTCGTTAATGCTGGTTATCTATCACATGATATACACGTTCACGGTCATGATATAAAAGTAATTGCGACAGATGGTCAACCAATAAACGATCCAAAAGTTATAAAGGATCAAGTCATTTCAATCGCACCGGGTGAACGTTATGATGTTGAATTTACTGCTAACAATACTGGGAAATGGTATGTTGAAGACCATTCAGAAAATAAAGGTGCAAAAGGAATGAAAGCAGTTATTGAATATGAAGGTAGTACAGGGACGAAAGAAAAAGCAAACGAAAAAGAAAAATTACCGAAATTAGATATAACGAAATACGGTGCTAAAAAATTAGGTAGTTTCACGTTAAATCAGCAGTATACTGCCACATATAATATGGACTTAAATACGCAAATGAATGGAAATGAAATGGTATATACAATTAACGGAAAGGTATTTCCGGATATTGATCCGATTTCAGTAAAAAAGGGTGATTTAGTAAAAGTAAAATTGATAAATCGTTCTAAAATGGACGATCATCCAATGCATTTACATGGTCACTTCTTCCAAGTGTTGAGTAAAGATGGAAAACCGATTGAAGGTTCTCCAATTGTGAAAGATACGTTGAACCTAAAACCAGATGAAGAATATGAAGTAGCCTTTGTAGCAGATAATCCGGGTGATTGGATGTTCCACTGTCATGATTTACACCATGCTTCAGCGGGGATGGTAACAGAAGTGAAATATACAGATTATAAATCTGACTATGTTCCCAACCCAAACATTCCTAATAAGCCAGAATAATATGAAGCAGTTATCCTATGGATAGCTGCTTATTCATTTTCGTTGCAAGTGTTAATGTATATGTTGATCATGCCCGGATGAAGGTGGGGGAGTATGATCTGGGAATGTCACGAATACGGCAACGATAATTACTACACTAATTGAAAGTAATAATAAAAAACGCTTTTGGATAAAAGTAGAAAAGGTTTCTGATAAAAGTTGAATCATACATGACATAGTTATTGTTATCGTAAGTAATAGGCTAATGAATAGTATACTATGGGCTTGTTGAGCATTTAACATTTCTGTAATCATTGCTCCCATCATACTTGCCATTAATCCAGAGAACATTCCTTCTAAAGCGGTATATAGGTGAAAACGTAGACCGACTAAAAAACCGATACAACCACTAATCAAAATTGCAAGCAAAGTAGAATGTAGTAAATCACCTTTAAAAAGAATACCTAAATAAAAACCGATACTTAAACCCGTACTCATACTAAAAGACATAATAAATACCATATACTCCATTAGGGTACCCTTACGTTTAGAAATGTATGATGTAATAAGAATCGAGATACAACAAAGTGTTAAGGCGGCTAATGTGTAAGCGAACATTATGATACCTCCCTGTTCTATCATTCATTTCATCATATGTTCATATGGAGAGTACTTATGCTTATTTATATCTGCAAATTATCTGCACGATTTAAAATAAAAGTAAGCAGTAATGAAGGAAAGGGCTCTCGGTATTTGAGGTCTATAAGCATGAGAAAGAAATTTTTATATAATGAGTTTCTATTGTGAACCTACAAAGAATAAGCGTATAATATTATAGTTATCCCATTACCCGGGATAACCGGCGAATGATAAATAAGATTGATGTTTTATCATCGTCTCTAAACAGATAGACAATGAAAGTAACACTGGAATACAGATAGGGAGTTATAAAATGAAATTAATTATTGCCGAGAAACCAGATCAAGGTTTGGCTCTTGTTTCACAGTTTAAATATCGCCGGAAAGATGGATATTTAGAAGTAGAAGCGAATGAGTTATTTCCAAATGGAGCGTACTGTACATGGGCAATTGGTCATTTGACGCAGTTATGTAATCCAGAGCATTATCACGCAGAGTGGAAAAAATGGTCACTTAATACGTTACCGATGATTCCAGAGCGTTTTCAATTTGAAGTAACAAAATCAAAGTATAAGCAATTTAATGTTGTGAAACAGCTGTTACATAATCCACAGGTAACAGAAATTATTCACGCGGGCGATGCCGGGCGTGAAGGGGAATTGATTGTACGAAATATTATTAACCTTTGCAACGTCCAAAAGCCGATGAAGCGTCTTTGGATTTCATCTTTAACGAAACAAGCTATATACCAGGGATTTAAAAATTTACTAGATGAAGCAGATACAATTAATACGTACTATGAGGCGTATACAAGGTCATGTGCGGACTGGGTTGTTGGTATGAATGCTTCACGTGTCTTTAGTATTTTGCTAAAGAAAAAAGGAATGAACGATGTATTTTCCGCTGGACGTGTACAGACACCGACACTCGCATTAATTGTAAAGCGTGAAAAAGAAATAGAAAACTTTAAGTCTGAGCCATTTTGGGAAGTGTTTGCAACCTTTAATATAGAAGGAAAGAAGTATGAGGGGAAATGGGAGAAGGATAGTGAGTCCCGCTTACAAGACCCTGATATGGCAAATAAAATTGCGGCATTTTGCCAAGGGAAACCGGCTGTAGTAAAAGAAATGAAAACGGAGCGTAAAGAGTTTCAGCCGCCGTTTTTATTTAATTTATCCGCACTGCAAGCGACAGCTAATAAAGCTTTTAAATTTTCACCGAAAAAGACGCTTGATATAACACAAGCACTATATCAAAAAGGGATAGTTTCTTATCCGCGTTCGGATTCTAACTATGTTACACAAGGAGAAGCAGCGACGTTCCCTGATATTTTACAGAAGTTAAGTCAGTTTGATGAATATAAAGGGTTATTGCCAGCACCAATTGAATCGATTATGAATAATAAGCGTTATGTGAATGAAAAAAAAGTTACAGATCACTACGCTATTATTCCGACAGAGCAAGTTACAAACCCAAGCAAACTATCAGGTGATGAAAAGAAAATTTACGATATGATCGTAAGAAGACTGATTGCGGCGCATTATGAAGTAGCAATCTTTGACTACACAACGATTACAACTCTTGTAGATGAACGTGCTGAATTCATTTCAAAAGGAAAACAGCAAATTCAAGAAGGTTGGCGTAAAGTTATTTTCCAAGATGATAAAGATGACGAAACAATTCTTCCAATTGTCGCAGAAGGTGAACAAGGGAAAGTTGTAAAGGTGAAAGTGAAAGAAGGAAAAACACAGCCACCGAAGCGTTATACAGAAGGACAACTTATTACGTTAATGAAAACGGCAGGTAAGTATTTAGAGAACGAAGAGCTTGAGAAAGTGTTAAAGAAAACAGAGGGTTTAGGTACGGAGGCAACTCGCGCTGGAATTATTACGATGCTGAAAGACCGTAAATATATAGATGTGAAGAAGAACCAAGTGTATGCAACCGATAAAGGGAAAGTATTAATTACCGCAATCGGAGACAAAATACTAGCTTCACCAGAAATGACAGCGAAATGGGAGCAGCGTCTTGCGGAAATCGGGGAAGGCACAGCATCACCAGCTACATTTATGGAGCAAACGAAAAAGCTATCAGCTAAAATTATTGAAGATGCAGTGGAAATGTCGGAGAAATGGGATTTCACTGGATTACATGTTGAGTCGATTGAGCGAAAAGGATCGAAATTTACAACAGGTAAAAAGGTAGGTAGCTGCAAAAAGTGTGATGGCGATGTGATTGATAAGTCAACGTTTTACGGTTGTTCTAACTACAACACGACACAATGTGATTTTACCATCTCAAAGAAGATATTAAGTAAAACAATTTCGCAAAAAAATATGACAAAGCTCCTAAAAGGTGAAAAGACCGATTTAATTAAAGGTTTTACAAAGGGCGAGAAAACATTTGATGCGAAGTTAGAATGGAAAGATAATAAAATTAATTTTGTGTTTGAGAATTAAGTGGTTTTAACTAATAAAAGGTTAAGTTTTAAAAAGCATGACAATTTTATGTCATGCTTTTTTATTTTATATGCTAACGATAAAAAATATTTGAAAGATAGTATTTAAATAGGGCGTTTATATTATCTTTACCATTTACTTTATATAAGAGGAAAAAATAATTAAGAGAAACTGAGAGTAGTTTATACAGATGTTTGTGGAAATATGCAATAAAAATATCATCTTAAATAATAAATATTTATTGTAAAACGATAAAAAATATATTAAAATCAAAAACAGAATAAATAATTGTGGTACTTTTTATAGAAAAGGTAACAACTATATTTTTTTAATTAGAGGAGGTATAAGTATGGACACTAACAATTTGATTATTGAAAATATGGATAATCCTCATGAGTTAGAGAGAATGTATAGAAAAGACCCAAAAGCTTTTAAAAAGTCATTCTCACAAGCATGGGATGAAAATCCTGATTCTCAGGTTCTAGCTACTTGGTATGAAAGGATGCATTTCAAGGAAACGGAAAATGCAGAAAAAATATCGCTGTTTCAAAAAGGTTTCTTATTCATGGGTATGTTAGCTATTTTAGCTGGGTTAAGCACCAGAATCATTTTCCACTTTGTCGAGCAGGGAGCAATTGCTCCAATTAACCTAGCTTTTGGTGTAATTCCTTTTATTGTTGCTTATTTTATTTACAATAATACTCCGAAAAAAAGTATTATTTATTTCCTTGCGGCGTTGTTCCTAATTTCCGGATTGTATCTTAATATGTTGCCATTAAATTATAAAGACAGCAGTATTCTTGCTTATTTACATCTTCCTATATTGTTATGGGTCTTATTGGGACTTGCGTTTACGGGAAATGAATATTCAAAAGGTAGTACAAGATTAGCGTATATTAAATTTAATTTAGAATATGGTCTTCTCTACGCGAGCATGGCTGTATGCGGAATGATACTAGCAGTATTCACTATGAAGTTATTTAGCTTCGTTGACTTGGATATAGGAGAATTCTATTTTAGTAATGTTGTATTATTTGGAGCAGCCGCTCTAGCTGTAGTGGCTGCATATTTAGTATCAATGAACCTTAAACTTGCTAAAAATATTACACCATATATAGCTAAAATTTTTAGTCCACTTGTACTGATTACATTGTTGATCTATCTTATAACGGTTATATGGAGTGGGAAAAATCCATTCTTGGACCGCAATTTCCTAATGGCCTTCAATGGAATACTTCTTGGTGTATTGGCTGTTACCATATTTTCTATCGTTGAGAGTGACTCAGATGAGAAAAAGAGCATTTCAGATTATATAAATTTTGCCTTAATTGTTCTGGCGCTTATTATTGACACTGTCGCATTGTCAGCCATCGTATTCAGACTTTCTTCTTACGGGATTACACCTAATAGACTTGCTGTTTTAGGCGTAAACATACTGATTTGGGCAAATCTCATTTGGATTATGTTTTCCTATATGCGTTTCTTGCAAAACAAATCAGGACCGACAGCTATTCAAGACGCCGTTACGAAGTATTTGCCAATCTACGGACTTTGGGCAGCTTTCGTCATATTTACTTTTCCTATAATGTTTAATTAGAAAGGCTTTGTTAATATAGCGTGTCTAAAACGTATAAAATCCTTAGAGCCGATAATTATCGTTACTTCTATAATTTCTCGGCAATAAAAAAACGTCCTAAAGTAGGACGCTTTTTTATTATGTGTATTGCTTTTTTTTCTTAATAAGCAACAATATTTGTGAAACACAAGCAAGTACTGGCAGTTCAATTAACGGTCCAATAACGAGTGCAAGTGCAATAAGAGGTTCGTCTGGAAAAGCTGTTACAGCGATAGCGAGTGCAACAGGTGAGTTTCTTGCTAATGTTGTTAAGTTTAGACTTACTGTATCTTTATAAGATAAACGCATTATGCGCCCAATAAATTGTCCTAGGACAAAATTAATGATGAAGAACAATAGAACCGGAATGAGTAATAGTAAAACGACATTCATATTTTGTAGTAAATATTTACCTTGTGATGCAAACATCGCTACGATTGCTAAGCTTAAAAATATAATTTGAGCAGAGCTGAAAAACGGAATGAGTGTATTCTCAAGTGTTTCAGTTTTTTTCAGTTTATTCATAATGAACTTTGTAGCGTGTGCAAGTACAAATGGTAAGATGATGACGATAACTATACTTTCTACTAAAACAGAAACCGCTACAGTCTTCATGACACCAGCAAATAAAAATAAATAAATGGGAAGGAGTAGTACTTGCAATATTAAATTTACAGGCAAAATTGCAGTAGAAAGTGCTACATTTCCTTTCGCTATTTCAGTAAAGATTAAGTACCAATCTGTACATGGAGTAACCATTAACATAATAAATCCAACCCAAAGTGCCGGATGATCTGAAAGAAATAGAGCTCCTAATCCCCAAGCTAGTAAAGGTGTCCATAAAAAATTAATGGTGAGGCTCGTTCCAGCGAATTTTAAATTCCGGAATCCATTTTTTATTTCTTTCAATGGAATGCTGAGGAATAATCCATACAGCATGAAAAATAAGAATGGGACAATAAAGTGCTCTGCATACATATGTATCAAATTAAATTGTCCGAGTACGATGCCGCATGTAACAGCAAAAAGAATAATAAAAGTTTGAATCTTTTCTATAGTGCTCATGAATAAATCCTTTCTAAATATGAATTGCCCTCTCTACATTCATTATACAAACAATGAAGTTACAATGGTGTTTAAATTGTATGTGGGTTTTTATTTTTAATTCAAGATATTATTTTTTATTTAAAGTTACTTGACTAAAGTAAGTAGTGTGTATTACAATCACTTACATAAGGTAATTAAATAACAAAAAGTTTTAGGTGTTTTTACTTAAGGTATCAATTGGAACTTTTTATTAGAATAAGAATTTTTATGATGATGAATAATGAATATGACAAGAAAGCTTAGGTGAAGAAAATGGGATTATTTAGCTCATTATTTGGTAAAAAAGAAGAAAATACAAAAGTAGAGGGGAATAAAACAATGTCAAAAGTATTATTTGTAAAAGCAAACGATCGTCCAGCGGAGCAAGCAGTTAGTTCAAGAATGTATGAAACATTTGTAAGTGCTTATAAAGAAGCGAACCCAAATACAGAAATTACGGAGTTAGATTTATTTGCATTAGATCTTCCGTATTACGGAAATATCGCTATTTCAGGTGGATATAAACGTAGTCAAGGAATGGAGTTAACGGCAGAAGAAGAGAAGGCTGTAGCAACGGTAGATCAGTATTTAAATCAGTTTTTAGAAGCTGATAAAGTTGTATTTGCGTTCCCGCTATGGAACTTCACAGTTCCAGCGCCATTAATTACGTATATTTCATATTTATCTCAAGCTGGAAAAACATTTAAATATACGGCAAATGGCCCAGTAGGTTTAGCTGGTGATAAGAAAGTCGTTGTGTTAGGTGCGCGTGGTTCAGATTACTCTTCAGAACAAATGGCTCCTATGGAAATGGCAGTCAATTATGTAACGAATGTACTTGGGTTCTGGGGAATTACAAATCCAGAGACGGTTGTAATTGAAGGACACAATCAATATCCAGATCGTTCACAACAAATTGTTGAAGAAGGTTTAGAGAACGTTAAAAAAGTAGCGGCGAAATTTTAATTGATAGTAAATGTAAAAACCAACATGGATGACCATGTTGGTTTTTTAGTCTATTTCTATGTTAAAAAATGTATATTTATAAAATAAAAGAAAAGTTTGAAAATAGTATTGCAAAATATTATATTTCAAACTATAATGAGGTCAAGAATAGTTGATACTTAAGTTAAATATTCAGAAAATTCAATTAGTTAAAAATGGAAATGAGATAAAAGGATTGGAATGGAGGTTATATTATGACGAACAAAGTACCGTTTTCGTTCATAGTAGTTATTGGTTTAATGTTATTCGCACTATTTTTTGGAGCAGGAAATTTAATATTCCCGGCAATGCTTGGTCAATCGGCAGGAGAGAATGTATGGATTGCTAACGCTGGATTTTTAGTAACTGGTGTTGGGTTACCATTACTAGGAGTATTAGCATTTGGTATTTCAGGCAAAGAGGATTTACAATCGTTAGCAAGCCGCGTGCATCCAGTATTCGGAATTGTATTTACGACAGTTTTATATTTAGCAATTGGTCCGTTATTCGCTATTCCGAGAACAGGCAGCGTTTCTTATGAAATTGGTATTAAGCCATTCGTGACAGAAGGTTTCAGTTCTACAGCACTTATTCTTTTTACAATTGTATTCTTTAGCATTACTTGTTTTTTTTCGCTAAATCCCGCGAAAATTGTCGATATTGTAGGCAAAATCTTAACGCCAATTAAATTAACGTTCATTGGAATTTTAGTAGCATTTGCTTTTATTCATCCAATGGGAGAAATGCAAGCACCTGCAGAGGCGTATAAATCACATGCGTTCTTTAAAGGGTTCCAAGAAGGTTACTTAACAATGGATACGTTAGCATCATTCGTATTTGGTATCATCATCATAAATGCGATTAAAGAAAAGGGCGCAAAAACGAAAAAAGATATTATGATTGTTTGTGCAAAAGCAACACTTATTGCTGCATCTATTTTAGCAATAATCTATTCAGCACTTTCATTTATGGGAGCTTCAAGTGTTGCAAAACTTGGCCACTTAGATAACGGTGGTGCAGTATTAGCAAAAGTTTCAAACTATTATTTCGGGTCATACGGCGGAATTATATTAGGGATTATGGTTATAGCGGCATGTTTAACTACTAGTGTTGGACTAGTCTCAGCTTGTTCTTCATTTTTCCATAAGTTATTCCCAAGCGTTTCATATAAAAAGATTGCAATTGTATTATCAGTGTTCAGTGCAGTTGTTGCGAATGTAGGTTTAACACAATTAATCGCAATTTCTGTTCCAGTATTAATCGCAATTTATCCATTAGCAATCGTATTAATTTTCCTAACACTCCTTCATCCATTATTTAAAGGACGAGCAGAAGTGTATCAAGGTAGCTTGTTAATAACATTTATTGTAAGTATGTTTGATGGATTAAATGCAGCTGGTATGAAATTAGCAGTAGTGAACGAGATTCTTACTAAGTTACTTCCAATGCACGAAGTTGGGCTAGGTTGGATTTTACCAGCACTTATTGGTGGACTAATCGGATACGGCATTAGCATTGTGAAAGTAAAAAATGAAGTTCAACCAACAGCTAGTGCGAATAAGAAAATAGGTTAAATAAAAAAGTTATAGAACTTGTTTCTATAACTTTTTTTGTTACTATTAATAATGAAAGAAAATAAAGTAGTAGGGGAAATAAAATGAAAAAAACAATTGATCATATTGGCATCGCAGTTCGAGATATAGATAGCACGATACGTTTTTATGAAAAGGTATTGTTAGGAACTTTAATAGATCGTTACGTAAGTGAAGCTCCTGGTGTGGAAAGCGAAGTAGCCATTCTTGAAGTGGATGGGGATAGAATTGAATTACTTGCACCGACGAATAATACGACTTCACCAATTGCTCGATTTATAAAGCAAAAAGGTAAAGGTGTTCATCACGTTGCATATCGTGTCGATGATTTAGATGTGGCTCTAGAAGAGTTAAAAGAACAAGGTATTCGAACGTTAGAGCATACACTTCGAATTAATAAGCATGGTAGAAGATTAATATATCTTAACCCAGCGGATACAGAGGGAACAATCATTGAGTATTGTGATTATCCGGAAGAGAAATAAAGTTCAATCTTAAGCAAAGGAGTTACATTATAATGTAACTCCTTTTTATTTATGTATTTGTGAGAGGTGACAAAAAAGTTATACATTTTATAAGAAAGTCATATCTTATATAAAGATGTAGAATGAGCTGATTATGCTCCTCTTCCGCGGCAATATGTTACAGGGGAGACTAATTTGTAGCCAACTATATATTTTTAGGTAATATAATATAAAAAGTTAATTACAGGTATTGGAGCGTGGCTATTTGTGACGATTTCATATAGTGCTGAAAATTTTAACGTATTATTTGTTAAATCTGGTGCTTCTGTATATTTTCCGGTGTTAGAGGAATCTATATTTAATAGTTTGAAAAAAGCAATTGGTAATGTAACGATGGTAACATACAAAAATTTGGTGAAAACAGCTTTAAAGATACAGCCCTCACTCATTATTGTATTCCATGGTTTTGAAGAAGGAATAAGTAAGGGAATTCAAGAGTTAAAACAATATAATTTTACGACTGCACTCTGGCTTACAGATGATCCTTACTTTACAGATGTGACAAAAAATTTAGTGCTTGATTATGATTATGTTTTTACACAAGATACAGGATGTATTGATTTTTATAAAGATTTAGGCTGCGATAATGTTTATTACTTGCCTTTAGCGGCAGAACCTCCTGCATATACGCCGATACGTACGGAAGAGGATTATTTATTTGATATTAGTTTCATAGGGACTGCTTTTGATAATCGGCTAGCGTTTATTGATTCAATTGCAGAGTATTTAGTGACTAAAAACACCTTAATTATAGGATGTAATTGGGATAGACTAAAAAACTATGAATTATTGAAGGATAAGATTATACTTTTACCATTTTTGGTTTATAAAAATAGTATGGAATATTATAAAAAAAGTAAAATTAACATGAACATACATCGATCGATAGAGGATGTAACATTTAATATAAATAGAGTGAAAATAAATGCTTGTTCCATTAATAATCGTACATTCGAAATAGCTAGTACAGGTGCTTTTCAAATGACGGATATTCGTTCAGATTTGGAAAAGTGCTATATTCCGGGGGTGCAAATTGAGACATTTACTTCATCGGTTGATTTTATAGAGAAAGCAGAAAGGTATTTGGAAAATCCAGCACAAAGAAATAAAATTGCGATGGAAGGATTTAGAAGAACACTAATCGAACATACATATGATAAAAGGGTAAAAGATTTATTGGAAATAATTAGCGTTAATCCTAAAAAAGAAAGCTAAATTTTAAAATAGGGATAGGATATGCAGAAACATAAAATGTTTAAAGAACAAGGTATTAGAGCATTAGAGCATACACTCCCCATTAATAAGCATGATAGAAGGTTATTTTATCTTAACCCAGCAGATACAAAAGAAATGAGCATTGATTATGGTGATTATCTGGAAGAGAAGTAAAAGAATTGTATTAAGAAAAGGTGTTGCGTAATAACGTAATGCCTTTTTTGTTTCTTCGGCTATTTGCGAGCGATAAGACTACCACCTCAAAAGTCTGCGAATATGAGAGAGTTAGGTGGGAGCTTCCCGTCCATAAAGGTCTGACTGGCGTGGGCTAATAATTAGGGGGGAACAAAAACAACCACTGATAAAAGTTTCACTTTATGTATTTCACACTTTCTTCACAAATGATTCACGATAACTTTTCTTCTTCAGGAACTTACATAAATATATTTTATGATATAATTACAATCGACTTTAAAAATGTAAGTTGTATCTATGAAGGTAGTTACTATTTTATTGGAAGTTTAGAGGTGAGAGAGAAATAAGGAGTTATACTATATAGCAATTTATATTTAATCAGGTTAATATTTCGCTGGGGAATTGAACTTGGGAAGTTTAAGAAATGGAAGTATAGCGATTAGTAAGAAAGAAGTGAAATGATTGTGAAAGTAATGAAAAGGTTAGGGGCATGGCTATTCATTATATGTGTGCTTATTATATCGATACCAAAAAGTGCATCTGCTCATGCGTACATTGTGAAATCCAACCCTGCTGAAAATGAAACGTTGAAGAAAGCACCAGCTGTTGTGAAGATTGAATTCGATGAGGATATACAAGTTTCGCATTTTAATACATTGTTTGTAAGAGATACATCAGGTACAAGAGTAGATTTAAAAGATGCTCATATCGATAAGAAAAATAAAAAATTATTAGAAGCAGGGTTAAAAGAAAATTTGAAAAACGGACTCTACTCTATTCAGTGGAAAGTGATTTCAGCTGACGGTCATCCTATTCAAGGAGTGATTCCATTCCGAATTGGATCAGCAGAAGCGGGAGCAGACGATATACAAGTAGAAGAGATGGGATATGTCCCGCAAATAGATATGATTATGGAACGTGGCGTTCTATATACAAGTTTCTCACTATTTATAGGAGTGCTATTCTTTAATCTTATTATGTACAAAGGGAATGCAATCTCGGTTCAATCAAGAAGTAAAAAAATAATATGGATCTCATTAATTGGCATATTCATTAGTTTACTATTCAATCTACCATTGCAAGCGAAAATAAATGCTGATGTTTCATGGATAGAAGCATTCGATCCTTTACTATTAAAAGAAACATTACAGCTCTCTGTTTTTAGTTACGTATGGCTCACTCAAATGGCTCTTATTAGTTTGCTTATAATCGTTACGTATTTTGCGATGAAGTGTGAAAAGCTATCGTCGTTTAAAGTATGGAGCATTCCGATAGTATTGTTTATTGGGATACTGGTTATGAAAGCCTTTAATAGTCACGCATATGGTTTAAAGTTTAAAGAAATTGCTGTCGTTATGGACTTTCTACATTTATTCGCAGCTTCATTATGGATTGGCGGTCTATCAACCATTATTCTTCTTTTACGTAAAGAGGATGACAAGTGGAGTATGTATTGGGATATGATTAAGCGTTTTTCACCGTGGGCAACAGGTGCTGTCATCGTGATTTTAATAACAGGTCTTTTTAACAGTACATTTTTTATTCCAACAATCCACTCGTTATTTGATACGAAGTATGGATTAGCTTTATTAGCAAAAATACTTTTATTCATTTTCATGGGGATATTGGGAATTGCTCATTATGTGAAAGGGAAAATGAGAGCGAAGCAAGGATTAGGCGCTACGCTGAAAGTAGAGTTTATCATAGGAATTATTATTTTCGTAATCGTAGCTTTTATGACAAACGTACAAACACCGCCGATGCCACCTACTGGACCTTTTACAGAGAGTAAACAATTAGATAATGGATATGAACTTACTTTACATGTAAGTCCTAATAAAGTAGGACAAAATACATTCCATATTACTTTAAAGGATGAGAACGGACAACCTGTTACCGATATGGAGCAAATTATTTTAACTACGCAATCATTGGATATGAACATGGGAAAAGGCTCATTTAAAGTTTCGGCCGTTTCACCAGGAGAATATGAAGCGGAAGGTATGTATATTAACATGACAGGAAACTGGAATATACAAGTGCACGGATTAACAAAATCTCTTGATAGCTTTGATGCGGATTATAAATTTATAGTAGGCGGCAGATAAAGAGAAGGTATAAATAAAAGGAGTAAATTGAAAATGAAACGTATAAAAAAATTTGGCACAACAATGATCGCAACAATTATTGCGATGGGCATTTTTTCGTTACCGGTTAGTGCGCACGTCACTGTGAAACCAGCGATTTCGGACGTTAATTCTTGGGAGACTTACACGATAAAAGTACCGGTTGAAAAGAATGTAGCAACGACAAAAGTTACACTGAAAATACCGTCTGGAGTGGAGTTTCAACAGTACGAACCCGTGCCAGGATGGAAAGTGGAAGAGCAGAAAGATAATGCTGGAAAAGTTAAAACTGTAGTGTGGGAAGCAACGGGAGAAGGGATTTTACCCGGCCAGTTCCAGCGATTTACTTTCGTCGCTAAAAATCCGGATAAAGAACAAAAAATAGCTTGGGATGCATATCAACAATATAAAGACGGTGAAATTGTTGAATGGACAGGCGATGAGAAAGCTGAAAAACCACATTCACTTACTACAATTGCAAAAGGTACGTCATTAACAGGAGAACATGGTGAAGTGTCTAATGTAGAAAAGAATGAAGGTACTAGTAATATGCAAGTAATAGCAATTGTCTTATCTATTTTAGCGATTGTATCGTCAGTAGGTGCGTGTGTTTTTGTAGTACGTCGTAAAAAATAAGATATAAAAAAGAGCCTACAACCAGTAGGCTCTTTCTCATATTTATTTCACTTCAACCTGCTGTCTTACAGCAAGTGTTTTCGGCTTTATGTTTACGAAACAAATACTCACCACAATAAATAATAGTCCGATGAATAAGCTAATAGTAATGGCCTCATGTAAGAAAATTGAACTTACAATAATAGCGATTAGTGGAATGAGGAATGTATAAGCCCCAACTTTACTTGCTTCACCAGCTCCAACGAGTGTGAAGTATGCAAGCCAGCCCATTGCAATAACAAAGAATGAAATAAAGAGTAGTACGCTAACAAACGGTATACTCCAAGCGATACTAGACCAGCTTTCAAACTCTGATCCAAATCCAATTAAGCAAAAACCGCCAATAAGAAGCTGTAGTGTTACCATCCAAATAGCATTCACACGGTGACCAGTTTTCTTAATAAATACTGTACCTAGTGCCCAGCCAATCGCACATCCTAACGCGAGAAGGATTCCGACAATAGAAATATGTCCAGTTAAACTACTAGAGCTAATAACACCTACGCCAATAAATCCAAGAACAAGGCCGAAAATTTTTAAGCCGTACATAGATTCTTCAAGCCAAATCCATGAGAAAATGCCGAGTAAAACAGGTTGTAGAAATACAATGGCGGAAAATAAACCAGCAGGCATATATTGAAGGCCAACAGTTTGTAATCCGTAAAATATAATGATGTTAAGTAAAGAAGAAATAACGTATAAATGCCAAGTTTCTTTTAAGTGTAACTCTTTGTATTTCGGTAATGCGAAAAGGAGTAAAATGAATCCTCCAATTAAAGTTCGAACGCCTGCAAATAAAACGGGTGGTGTATAATGCAGAGCAAACTTAGATAAAGGCCAATTGATTCCCCACATGAAAACGAGAAAGGTAAGGATTATGGCCGTCTTAGTTCGAGAAAGCTGTGTCACGGTAAGACCTCCTTGTTGTTATTCATTTCACTATGATATGATATCGACTGTAATAAATAAAATGAATCTTTTTTATAAGGAGTATAAGTGATTAGTTATGACCATTACACAACTGCAAGTATTAATAAAAACTGTTGAGTTAGGTAGTTTTACGAAGGCTGCTCGGGTGTTAAATATGACGCAGCCAGCTGTAAGTCATGCCATTTCAAGTATTGAGTCAGAGTTAGGAGTTACGATTCTTATACGTGATAAACGAAAAGGATTAATCGTTACGGATGTAGGAAACAGAATTCTTGTACATATTAGAGAGATTTTGAACGGTGTAGAGAAGATTGAACAAGAAGTTGCGATGGAGAAAGGACACGAAGTGGGGACGATTCGAATTGGGAGTTTTCCGAGTGCTTCGGCACATTTCTTACCGAAAATGATAAACCATTTTAAGGA
The DNA here is from genome assembly GCF_044324725.1 of Bacillus sp. 3G2. Lineage (NCBI taxonomy): Bacteria > Bacillati > Bacillota > Bacilli > Caryophanales > Bacillaceae > Bacillus > Bacillus sp. 3G2. Next base: position 1,844,223 of record NZ_CP172246.1, read on the forward strand.
GAAGTATCCGAACTTAGAGGTCGTTCTTTGTGAAGGAACAATTAAAGAAGTTGAAGATTGGTTAATATCAAGGATTGTTGATATAGGAATTGTTATTTTGCCTAATAAAGAGATGGAGATTGTCCCGTTAACGAAGGGAAAAATGGTTGCTATATTAAGAGAGGATCATCCTCTTTGTAAGAAGGACTCTATTACAATTAGTGATTTAGAGAATGAACCGATCATATTATGTAAGGGCGGATACGAACCACCCATTATTGATATGTTTAAACAAGCCAATGTACCACTTCGGGCTGAGTATGTAATATCGACCGTTACTACAGCTTTAAATATGATTCAAGAAGGGCTAGGTATTGCAATATTAGCTGAATTATCTTTAACGAATTTACCACAGAATGTGCAAACGAGAGAATTGGAGCCGCAAGTATGGAGAGAAATTGCTTTAGCTGTTCCTTCATTAAAGGACTCTTCAATCGCTGTGCAGCTATTTATTGAGGAATTTCAAGTTCTATTTGGAGAATGAAAAGAGGTGTCCCATATATCTTAATGGGACATTTTTTAATTTGCTTATAAAAAATTTATGAAAAGGATTGACTTATCTTTTTGTTGTAACTATAATGATTACATCGAGGTGGTGATCACGATGAAAATTAGTAGCCGCTTTTCTATAGCTGTTCATATTTTATCTATTTTGAAAAACAATCCATCTTCACTTTGTACTTCAGACTATATGGCTGAAAGTGTAAATACGAATCCAGTAGTCATTCGTAAAATGATGTCGTACTTGAAGCAAGCTGGATTTGTATATGTAAATCGCGGCCCAGGTGGTGCGGGATTATTAAAGAATTTACATGAAATCACATTGTTGGATGTGTATCATGCAGTAAATGTAGTCGAAGAAGACAAGCTATTTCATATTCACGAGAAACCAAATCCAGATTGTCCAATTGGAGCGAATATTCAAGCTGTATTAGAAGTTATATTAATACAAGCGCAATCTGCGATGGAAGAAGTTTTAAGAAATATTACGATGGGGCAGTTGTTTGAAACTTTGCAAGAGAAAATGAATGCTTAAATCATATTTATATTTTTTTGTTATTAATGTAACTGATTCGATTACAACTATAAAGGTAAGGTGTAAAAATTATGACTGTAAAAATGAAAGTATACTCAGATTTTATATGTCCATTTTGTTTTTTAGCAAAAGGTCCATTAGATGAGGTAGCGAAAGAGAATGATGTAGAGATTGAATGGATGCCATTTGAATTACGTCCAAGTCCATATTCAAAAATAGATCCATGGAATGAGCCGGAAAAATTAGGTTCATGGGACGCTTTCATTCTTCCAACCGCGAAAAAGTTAGGAATCGATATGCGTTTGCCGCGTGTTTCTCCGCATCCATATACACATTTAGCTTTTGAAGGATGTCAATTTGCGAAAGAACGTGGACTTGGAAATGAGTATCATCACCGTGTATTCACAGCATTTTTCCAAGAAGAGCAAAATATTGAAGATATTGATGTTTTAACAAAATTAGCGGTAGAAGTAGGTCTTCCTGAAGCTGAATTTAAAGATGCTTTAGTAAATCGAAAATATAAAAAAAAGCATCAAGAAGCGATTCAGCACGCATATGATGAAGCGAATATTATGGCTGTTCCAACAGTCATGATTGGAGATGAAGTCATTCAAGGGCTTGCTAGTAAAGAAACGCTACAAAGAGTAATTGATAAAGAAATTGAAAAGGAAAAAACAAATTCATTTGAAGGAATGCAGTGTAATACAGATGGATATTGCTAAATCGCTTGTTATGAAATAACAAAATAAATTATAAAACAAATATTTGGAGGAATTAACATGTCAGCAACTACAACAAACTTAAAAGAAGCAATCGTGAACCGTCGTTCTATTCGTAAAGTAACAAAAAACGATGCAATTACGAAAGAAAGAATTGAAGAAGTTTTAAAAACAGCTTTACACGCACCAACATCTTTCAATATGCAAAGTGGCCGTATGGTTGTATTAATGGATGGAGAGCATGAAAAGTTTTGGGATATTGTTAAAGAAACACTAAGAGCCCGCGTACCAGCAGAAAACTTTGAAGCGACTGTAGAAAGATTAAAAGGTTTCCATACAGGTGTTGGGACTGTGTTATTCTTTGAAGATCAAGCAACAGTAGAAAAAATGCAAGAAAATGCACCATTATATAAAGATCAGTTCCCATTCTGGTCTCATCAAGGAAATGCAATGTTACAACATACTGTATGGATGTTATTAGCAGCTGAAGGAATTGGCGCATCCCTGCAACACTACAATCCAATTGTAGATGCTGAAGTGAAAGAAACTTGGAACATTCCAGCTGAGTGGAGCTTAGTAGGACAAATGCCATTTGGTGAGCCAAATGAACAACCAGGAGAAAGAACATTTTTACCTACTGAAGATGTAGTGAAATTTTATTAAGAAATTTAATATGTAAAGAGTGAAATAAAAGGAGAGTACATATGAGCCATATATGTACTCTCCTTTCGTATGTAATGTTAAAGATAAACACATACTGCAAGAACAAATTCCTTCATATGAACCGAAGTGTTTCCTTACAATTAAAAATCTATTATGTTTATGTTTTTGAAATGACAGTAAACATTCCCGTCATATTTGGTGAGTAATCTTTAAAATCAAATTTCTCATAGAACGATTTTTTACCTTCTGATGCAAACAAACCGACAAACGCTTTATCAGGGGCATTTTCATGTAAGTATGTAACTAAACGATGCATGATTTCTTTCCCGATACCATGTTTCTGATAATCGGGATGAACTACTATATCTTGAATATAGAAATAGATAGATCCATCACCGACAATTCTACCCATGCCGATAATTTTTTCGTTATCATTTACTGTGATGCAGTGAATAGAATTTTTCAGTGAAGTTTCCGCCACTTCAAAATTCATATAATTAGTCCATCCAACAGAATCACATAAATATTTATACGCTTCCAATGTTGGAATGTTATGTTTAAACTCATATGTTTTCAAAATGTACCCTCCAAACCCTTAAATTCAACAAATATATACATTCGACATTTTTTTATCTTTTCCTCTTATGTAACTGAATTTCCTTTAGCTATCGAATTTCGTATAGTTTCCTTATTTGTATTAATTTATATGAGTTTAGGGGAAAAATATTAGAAATAATGCAATAGAAAGGGAAGTGGAAAAATGAATGATGAGAAACAATATACAGTAGTAGGTACTGATGTTGAGGAAGTAAAACGTTTAAATAAGAATTCAGGATTAACATATAATCAGGTGAAAGAATTATTAGCGAAGCAAATGCAAAAAAAGAAGTATTGAAATTGAAATTCTTCATTTTTTCATGTAGCATTTCAATTAGAGAGAGTTATAAGGATAACTCTCTTTTTCAATACAATTTAGCAACTTTTAGAGTGGAGGTAACAACATGAAAAAGTGGGTAAAGATAACGTTGTCGATTGCTGGAGGTATTGTCCTGTTGGCATGTGCCGGAGGGTATTACATGTATAAAAATTATTTTCCAAAGGAACCGAAGCGTATCGTATATGATAAAGATAGAGTGTTAAAACCGATACATAATCAGTTGAAAGGCATTAACATAGAAAATATAAAGATAAAAGAAAAAGAAGTCGTAAATGCGACTGTAGATGAGCTTCAAAAAATGATTGATGATGGGAAATTATCATATGAAGAATTAACGAGTATGTACCTTTTTAGAATACAGCAACATGACCAAAATGGAATATCATTAAATGCTGTTACAGAGATTAACCCAAATGCAATGGACGAAGCGCGAAAGTTAGATAAAGAAAGATCTTTCAATAAGAAGTCGAACTTATACGGCATGCCAGTTATCGTAAAAGATAATATACAAACGGAAAAGGTGATGCCGACAAGTGCGGGCACGTATGTGTTAAAAGATTGGATTGCAGATGAAGATGCGACGATCGTGAAGAAGTTGAAAGAAGAAGGTGCTTTCGTTTTAGGAAAAGCGAATATGTCTGAGTGGGCAAATTATTTATCCTTTACAATGCCTAGCGGATATAGCGGGAAAAAAGGACAAAATTTGAATCCGTACGGTCCGATTACGTTTGATACATCGGGATCAAGTTCTGGATCTGCTACAGTAGTTGCCGCAGATTTTGTACCACTTGCAATCGGGACGGAAACGACTGGATCAATTGTAGCACCAGCGACGCAGCAATCAGTAGTTGGATTACGTCCATCACTAGGTATGGTGAGTAGATCAGGCATTATTCCATTAGCTGAAACACTTGATACAGCAGGACCGATGGCAAGGACGGTAAAGGATGCAGCAACGTTATTTAACGTAATGGTAAGTTATGATGAAAAAGATGCTATGACAGAAAAAATGAAAGATAAAGAAAGAATCGATTATACGAAGGACTTATCAATAGACGGATTGAAAGGGAAAAAAGTAGGCGTACTATTTTCAATAGATAGACAAGATGAGAATAGAAAAAAAGTAGCAGAAAAGATTAGAAAAGACCTTCAAGATGCAGGTGCGATCTTGACTGATGATATTCAGTTAAACGATGGGGGTGTAGATAATCTACAAACATTAGAATATGAGTTCAAACATAATGTTAACGATTATCTTTCAAAGCAAAAAAATGTACCGGTAAAATCGCTAGAAGAGATTATAACGTTTAATAAAAAAGATAGTAATAGACGAATAAAATATGGACAAACATTAATTGAGGGATCTGAAAAATCTGCTATAACGAAAGATGAGTTTCAAAAAGTAGTGCAAACGAGTCAAGAAAATGCAAGAAAAGAGCTAGATAGGTATTTAGTAGAAAAAGGTTTGGATGCTTTAGTTATGATTAACAACGAAGAAATTCTTCTATCAGCTGTAGCTGGCTATCCAGAATTAGCGGTACCAGCAGGATATGATAACAATGGCGAGCCAGTAGGTGCAGTGTTTGTCGGGAAGCAATTCGGTGAAAAGGATCTGTTCAATATTGGATATGCGTATGAAAAACAGTCTAAAAATAGAAAATCACCAAAATTGTAAAAGGATAACCGAAAAAAGAGCGCCACTAAATTATGTTGGTCGGCTAATATAAAAAGAATCTAACATTATTAAAAGAAAAAAAGGATTCTTCTCAATTAGTAAGAAAGATTGTCTATAGAAGTTCATAAAATGTAATATATTCAATTTCCATCCATTGAAGGGGGAGGTTAAATCTTAATGAATGAAGTGAAAAATTTCTTTCGAAGTAGAGGGTTCCAACGGTTTCTCGTTTTAATAATAGTAGCGCTTGTATTATATGGATTAAAAAGTATGATCAATTTAATATTAATTACGTTTATACTGACATTTTTAATGGATCGGTTTCAACGTTTTATTTCAAAGAAATTGAAAGTGAATCGGAAAATTGTTATCGCATGTTTGTATATCATATTAGTTACTTTTATCGGCACAACATTATATAAATACTTACCTGTGCTAACGATACAAATTTCCCAATTGATTTATCAGTTTAGGTTGTTTTTTCAAAATCCACCTGATAATGAGATCATTAAATATGCACTTTCAACAATTAATGGGATGGAAGTATCAAAATATATAGAACAAGGTGTAGATGTCATATATCAATCGATTGCAAATATAGGAAAAGTCAGTTTGCAAATACTACTCTCTCTTATTTTAAGTTTATTTTTCTTGTTAGAAAAAGAACGCATCATATCATTTACTTCGAAATTTAAAGATAGTAGTTTGAAGGTTTTTTATGAGGAGATTGCATATTTTGGTGAAAGGTTTGCAAGATCGTTCGGTAAAGTAATTGAAGCGCAGTTTTTAATTGCAATTGTCAATTGTATTCTTACTGTCATTGCATTAATCGTTTTAGGATTTCCGCAGCTTCTCGTATTAGCTGTCATGATTTTCTTACTAGGATTAATTCCTGTTGCCGGTGTAATCATTTCCTTGTTCCCGCTATGTATTATTGCTTATAACGTAGGCGGAGTTATGTACGTTGTATACATACTTGTGTTCATTACAATAATCCATGCTCTTGAAAGTTATTTTTTAAACCCGAAGTTCATGTCTGCGAAAACGAATTTACCAATCTTTTATACATTTATGATTCTCATCTTTTCAGAGCATTTCCTTGGAATATGGGGGCTTATTATTGGTATACCAATCTTCATCTTCTTATTAGATGTACTGAATGTAAATAATGAGGAATCGATTAAAAAATAGAAAATAACTGATGTTTTCTATGAGCGAGCAATGAAAAAGCAATCCAAAATAAATTGGATTGCTTTTTTGAATACACGATTAAAGAACAGGGGCCATTGTTTCTTTCAATACTTGAACAGAGTGATCGAATTTTAATTCTTCATCTTCACTTAATTCCACTTCTAAAATTTCACGAACACCGCCGCGATTTAAAACAGCAGGTACACCGATATAAACATCTTTTTGACCGTATTGACCTTCTAAGTAAGCTGATACTGTTAATACACTATTTTCGTCGTTTAAAATCGCCTTAGTAACACGTAAAAGTGACATACCAATACCATAGTAAGTTGCACCTTTTCGCTCAATAATATGGTAAGCTGCATCACGAACATTTATGAAGATTTTGTCTAAATCTTCTTGCGTGTATGTGTTGTCTTTATCAAGAAGTGTTTGTAGTTTTTGAATACCAATGGATACGTGACTCCAAACAGGAAGTTCCGTATCACCATGTTCTCCGATAATATAAGCATGAATGTTGTGAGGACCAATATCGAAATACTCACCTAACATATAGCGGAAACGAGCAGAATCAAGAGTTGTACCAGAACCGATTACACGTTCTTTTGGTAAACCAGATTCTTTCCAAGTTACATAAGTTAAAATATCGACAGGGTTAGTTGCGATTAAGAAGATACCATCAAATCCGCTATCCATAATACTACGAACGATTTGTTTAAAGATTTTCGCGTTTTTCTCAACTAAATCTAAACGTGTTTCGCCTGGTTTTTGTGGTAATCCAGCCGTAATAACTACAAGATCAGCATCTTTACAATCTTCGTAGCTGCCTTTCCATACTCTAGTTGGAGCTGGTGCAAAAGGAACAGCATGACTTAAATCCATTGCCTCTCCTTCAGCTTTTGCCTCGTTTACATCAACTAAAACAAATTCTTCAGCTACAGCTTGGTTAATCATGCAGTAAGCGTAACTACATCCAACTGCTCCTGTTCCTACTAATACAACACGGTTAATACCTTTTTTCATTTCAAAATTCCTCGCAATTTCATTGATTTTATTATGTAAGATAATACGTCTTACTTCTATAGAGTCATATCTAGTTTATTACATTTTATAAAAGATATTCAAGTATTTGAAAATGTATCCGTGCAATTTCTTGCATGAAACATAGTACGTAAGTGAACCGAATATACTGCAATAAAATCCTTTATTGAAGGAGAAAAGGGTATGATGCAGCCATTAACGATGGAAAAAATGCTTCATATTATTAATGTGGGGCTCGTTAAAACGAAGAATCCAAAGCAGATTATTATTGCTGGTGCAGGGATTTCGGGCTTAGTTGCAGCATCGTTATTGAAAGAAGCAGGTCATAATATAACAATTCTAGAAGCGAATAACCGAATAGGCGGAAGAATATATACGATTCGTGAACCATTTAGCTCTGGTTTATATTTTAATGCAGGGCCGATGCGGATTCCTGAAACACATGAGTTAACTTTAGCTTACATTCGTAAGTTTAAATTACCGTTAAATTTGTTTATAAATAAAACCACTTCAGATATTATTTATACGAATAATATTAAAACGAGATTGAGCATATTCGAAAAAAATCCAAGTATACTGGGATATCCAATTGTAGAGAACGAAAAAGGAAAAACGGCAGAAGAGTTAATGTTAGTAGTATTAGAACCAATACTAAATTTTATAAAAAAAGATCCTAATAAAAATTGGATTATCGTTGAAAAAAAGTATAAAGCATATTCGCTAGGCTCATTTTTAATTGAGTATTATTCAGACGGAGCAATAGATATGATCGGTGTACTTCTTGATATGGAAGCATATATGGGAATGTCTTTAATTGAAGTATTACGTGAAATGATATTTTTTACCTCTACGACAAAATATTACGAGATAACGGGCGGAATGGATGCATTACCGAATTCATTTTTACCGGCGTTAAAAGATACTATTTTTATGTCGTATAAAGTAGAAAAAATTATACAGGAAGATAATAAAGTAATGATGCAAGGAAGTCATGAGCAAACGTTACATCCATTTATCGTAACAGGCGACAGTGCTATTATTACAATTCCATTTTCAGCGTTACGGTTTGTAGAAGTTCAGCCATATCATTTATTCTCTTATTATAAAAGACGAGCAATTCGTGAGTTAAATTATATTGCTGCAACTAAAATTGCGATAGAGTTTAAAAGTAGATTTTGGGAGAAAGCGGGACAATACGGCGGTAAATCTATTACAGATTTACCGATTCGATTTACATATTATCCGAGTTATGGCATTCATACACCAGGGGCAGCCATCGTTTTAGCGAGTTATACGTGGGCAGATGAGGCGTTAACGTGGGATAGTCTCCCTCAAAGAGATCGTATTCGTTACGCATTAAAAAATTTAGCAGAAATATACGGTGACATCGTCTATAGTGAATTTGTTACTGGAACATCTTTTAGCTGGAGTAAAAATCCGTATTCTTGCGGCGCATTTACGGCTTTCGAACCAGGTCAAGAGCTCGAGTTATTTCCGTATATTACGCCGCAAGCTGGCAAAGTACACTTTGCAGGAGAGCATACGACATTAACGCATGGATGGATGCAAGGAGCAATAGAGTCTGGAGTTAGGGTTGCACATGAAGTAAACGAACAATGAATCTGTTATGTTTACAAATGGTCATTCTTTTAATAAAATGATAAATATAAATCGTAATTATTACGCTTTGAATACGTTTGAAGTAAAGAAATGGATGGTCGATCAAATGAATAAAGTAGAAATTCATATATTAGCTGGCTTTTTAGGTAGTGGAAAATCAACATTATTACAAAATTTATTGTTAGCTGAGAAAAAGAAGAATAGAAAAGTTGCAGTATTAATGAATGAAATTGGTGAATACTCGGTAGATACCGATATTATTGGAAAAGAGAATGTTTTAAGAGAGCTTCTGAAAGGATGTATTTGTTGTACGCTAAAAGAAGAGCTTGAAATACAATTGCATTCGTTATATCAGCAAGAAAGACCAGATGTCATTTATATAGAAACGACAGGTGTTGCGCATCCAATTGAAGTGTTAGATGCATGTGTATCACCAATTTTAGCACCTTTCTTAGACGTGAAATCAATTGTAGTCGTTTTAGATGCAGTAAGGTGGTTAAATCGAAGTGTATTAAGTGCAAACGTTCAGCAATTATTACATGAGCAACTGAAGTTTGGTAGCCACATTTTAATTAATAAATCAGACTTACTAACAGATGCGGATAAGAACAAAGTAATTGAAGAAGTGAAAGCGATAAATAATCATGCGAAATTGTTTGAAACAAAATATTGTAATATATCTTTAGAAGACATAGAAGAGGCTGAATTTACGAATGACGGGGAACATGAGACACTACATGTCAAACAGCATTTACATATACAAACGATGACGTATCAGTTTACGAAATCGATTGATCAAGACAAATTATATGAATGGCTTTCGAATTTACCAGATAGTATTTATCGTGTAAAAGGATTTGTGAAATTCCATGGAGATAAATACCCGCACCTATTCCAGTATTCGTTCGGGGTACCGACTTTACTGGAACAAGACTTCGGTTTTCCGACGAACTTGGTAGTAATAGGGGAAGGGCTAGATAAGAAACAATTGGCTGAAGGGTTAGAGAAAGTAGAAAATAATTCTAATTAAGATTAAAGGTCTAACTTATTTTTAAGTTAGGCCTTTTTGTGTGTAGAAAAACACTTGCAGATTTTGTCTAACAATAATAATTGTAAAATTCAGAAATTTATTTATAATCAAATCTAAGAGGTGATTCAGGTGTCAGAAAAAATAATAATGGATGTAAAAAACTTAACAACAAAAGGATTAGAAACGAGAGAGAAATTATTGTGTGCTGCAGAAGAGGTGTTTGGTAATAAAGGATATTACGAGGCTTCTATCGTGAATATTACACAAGAAGCAAAGGTAGCGCACGGAACTTTCTATAATTACTTTCCATCTAAAAAAGATATATTTGATGAATTGATTCGCAGATTGAACCGTGAGTTACGCTTAATTATTAAAGAAGAAATGAAGGGAATATCAAGTTATGAAGAGGCACAAAGAAGAGGTTTTCAGGCTTTTTTTCGGTGGGTGAAGGATCGACCTAATCTATATAACATTGTACAACAGGCAGTAGTTGTTGATGATAACTTATATAGATGGTACTATGCAAAGCTCGCAAATGGGTTTTTAAAAAGTTTATCGGCTGGTATGGAAGCGGGAGAGTTTAAACAACTTGATAAAGAAACAATTGCGTATTGTCTTATGTCAATTGGGCAATTTCTAGGAATGCGATGGGGTTATTGGGAAGAGAAAGATGTTCCAGAAGATGTATTTGAAGCAGCGATGTCATTAATATTTGAAGGATTGAGACAGAGATAAAGGAGTGGGGAAATATGCAAGGCATTGCTTATTGGATTGAAAAACGGTCCTATATACATCCAGATCGCATTGCCATTATTACAGAAGAGGAGGAAATGACATATAAACAGTTACATGAGTATGTAAGTAAAGTAGCAGCATATTTAATTTACGAGGTAAATGTGCAAAAAGGAGAAAGGATAGCTATTTTATCACAGAACAGCTTGGAATATATTGTACTTTTGTTTGCTATAGCAAAAGTAGAATGTATTGCTGTTCCACTTAATATACGGTTAACAGAAAATGAACTTATATTTCAGTTAAAAGATAGTGGAACTTCAGTTTTATTTGTAGAGGAAACATTTCAAAATATGGCACTGTCAATGCATAAGGTATCGTACGTACAAAGAGTTCTTTCGATTAAAAGTTTAAAAGAAATAGAAGATAGAAAAAGTGACAACTTTGAAGAGATAAATGAAAGCGCATCCTTTATTATATGTTATACATCAGGTACGACAGGAAAACCGAAAGGAGCCGTACTTACACAAGAAAATATGTTTTGGAATGCGCTTAACAATACATTTGCGATTGACTTAACTATTCATGACCGCTCCATTGTATTATTACCTTTATTTCATATTGGTGGGATTGGTTTATTCGCATTTCCAACTTTATTTGCAGGTGGCGTAATCATTATTCCAAGAAAATTTGAACCAACCACAGCTCTTTCGATGATAGAAAAACATAAAGTGACTGTAGTGATGGGAGTACCTACAATTCATCAAGCATTAATGAATTGCCCAAAGTTTGAAACTACAAATTTACAATCAGTTCGCTGGTTTTATAACGGTGGTGCTCCATGTCCAGAAGAGTTGATGAGAGAATTTATAGATAGAGGATTTTTATTTGGTCAAGGTTTTGGCATGACTGAAACATCACCAACCGTATTTATGCTTTCAGAAGAAGATGCAAGACGTAAAGTAGGTTCAATTGGAAAACCTGTTTTGTTTTGTGATTATGTACTTATGGATGAAAATAAAAATAAGGTTGAAATTGGTGAAGTGGGAGAGTTACTTATAAGAGGGCCGAATGTAATGAAAGAGTATTGGAATCAGCCAGATGCAACAAAAGAAACGATTCAAGATGGTTGGTTATATACGGGAGATTTAGCTAAAGTTGATGAAGATGGTTTTGTATACATTGTCGGTAGAAAAAAAGAAATGATAATTTCCGGTGGTGAAAATATTTATCCACTTGAAGTAGAGCAGGTCATTAATAAAATTTCGGAGGTTTATGAGGTAGCAGTCGTTGGGAGGCAACATATAAAGTGGGGAGAGATTCCAATCGCCTTTATTGTGAAAAAGAGTAGCAGTGAATTAACTGAAAAAGAAGTCATTGAACATTGTCGTTTATTTCTAGCAAAATATAAAATACCGAAAGAAATTGTTTTTCTGACAGAATTGCCTAAAAATGCAACTGGTAAAATTCAAAAAGCACAGTTAGCAAATCAATTGAAAAGTTGGTGAAGAGATGACACTGTATAGCACTGGTCAACAGGCGTCATGTAGTAAAACAATTACAGAAGCGGATTTTGTATTATTTGCAGGTTTGAGTGGGGATTTTAACCCGATTCATATTGATCATGAGTATGCGAAACAAACTAGATTTAATCAAAGAATAGCACATGGTTTACTAACTTCTAGTTTATTATCGCAGTTGCTTGGGATTCATTTACCTGGAAAAGGATCTGTTTATATGGAACAAACTATTAAATTTACAGCACCAGTTTTTATAGGAGATACAATTACAGCTACGGCTACAGTGCAAGAATTTATGAAAGAAAAGAGAGTTTTGAAATTGATAACTGAATGTCATAATCAAAAAGGAGATTTAGTATTGACAGGTGTAGCGACTATGATGGTGCCAAAAGAAGGGGGAGTAGTCTAATGAATATTGGGGTTGAAACGACTGGTGTTTTCTTCCCAAAAGGCGTAGAGACGGCTGCAGATCTATCTAAGAAAACAGGTATCCCTGAGAAAATTATTATAGAAAAGTTTGGTTTATATGAAAAACATGTCGCAGATGAAATGATGCATGCATCAGATTTAGCTATTGCTGCTGCAAAGCCAATATTATTACAAGTAGATCCTCAATCTATTGATGTGATCATTTATTTTGGCAGTCCACATAAAGATTACCACGTATGGTCAAGTGCCCCAAAAATTCAGCATGAACTTGGATTGAAAAATGCTTATGCTTTTGAAATTATGAATGTTAGTTCTTGCTTTCCTATTGCTCTCAAAGTCGCAAAAGATATGCTTTACTCCGATAACTCAATTGAAAATATATTATTAGTAGGTGGATGTAAAGAATCTCAAATTGTAGATTATGATAATCCACGCTCACGTTTTATGTTTAATTTCGCTGATGGTGGAAGCGCAGCCTTAGTGAAAAAAGATGCTAGCAATGGTGAAATATTAGGAAGTGCGATTATAACAGATGGTTCATTTCATGAAGATGTACGTATTCCAGCAGGTGGATCAAAGCAGGTTGCGAGCTATGATACAGTTGAGAATCGACAACATTATATTGATGTAATAGATCCTAATAGTATGAAAGAACGTCTAGACCGGGTTTCAATCCCTAATTTTGACAAGGTTATTAGGGAGGCTTTAAGAAAAAGTGGATTTACTCCTAAAGATATTAAAGTATTGTTACCACTGCATACAAAACGTTCTATGTTAATAGAATTGATACAGGGACTAGGGCTAGAAGAAGAACAAGTTGTATATTTAGATCATTATGGACATATGTCAGCGCTTGATCCTTGCATTGGTCTTCACTTTGCAAATGAACAGGGAAAATTACAGCCTGGAGATATTGCAGTAGTAGTTAGTGCGGGGACTGGGTATACGTGGGCAGCGACTGTAATTAGGTGGTGAAAAATACTAGATGAATATATGTTAAATGGAGGTATTTGGAAAGAGGTGGCGAATGTAAAGGTACTTCATTAAATTTTTTAACAGATTTGTTTGTATGATTCAAAGAAAAAGTCATAATTACGGATGGATAACTTTGGCGTGTTTGACTCTATCAGAAAGAAAAGTATGGGGAGGATCACAATGTCGATGAAAAAACGTAAATGGCTAAGAATGATGGCTACTGGTTGTGTTTTAGGTTCGTTATTAATAACGGCCGCTTGTTCAGGAAAGAAAACAAGTACAGAGGATGAAAAGACGATTAAGGTAGGGGTTCTTGCATCATTAACAGGTCCATTAGAATCGTATGGAAAACAAACAATGAACGGATTTGAATTAGGGTTAGACTATGCAACGGGTGGAACTGGGAAAGTGGAAGGGAAGAAGATTAAGTTTGTTGTAGAAGATACGGAAACGAAAGCAGATGTAGCGGTGAAGAAAGCTACGAAATTATTAGAAGAAGAGAAAGTTGATTTTTTAGTCGGATCGTCTAGTTCGAGTGATACATTAGCGGTTTTACCATTAGCTGAAGAATATGAAAAAATAATGGTTGTAGAACCGGCGGTAGCTGATAGTATTACCGGTAAGAACTGGAATAAATATATTTTTAGAACAGGAAGAAATTCATCTCAAGATGCAGTCGCTGGTGCTGCAGCAATTGCTAAAAAAGATGTAAAAATAGCAACGTTAGCACAAGATAATGCTTACGGCCGTGAAGGAATTGCGGCATTTAAAGTTGGAGCGAAGAAGTTAGGTGCAAATATTGTAAACGAGCAATATGCTGATACAAATTCGACTGACTTCACTGCTAATATTCAAAATATCATTAGCTCAAAACCAGATTATTTATTTATCGTTTGGGCAGGTGCAAATTCACCTTGGAAACAGTTGAAAGATATGAATGTGGAAGCGCAAGGTATTAAAATTTCTACCGGTGCACCAGATATACCGGCATTAAAAACGATGGATGCGTTAGTAGGAATGCAAGGTTTTTCTGTTTATTATCATACACTCCCGAAAAATAAGGTGAATGATTGGTTAGTGGAAGAACATAAAAAACGATTTAATGGTGCGGTGCCAGATTTATTTACAGCAGGTGGAATGTCAGCGGCAATTTCTATTGTAGAAGCTTTAAAGAAAACAAAAGGTGATACAGATGTAGATACACTGATTAAGAAAATGGAAGGAATGGAATTTGAGACACCGAAAGGAAAGATGAAGTTTAGAGAAAAGGATCACCAAGCGATGCAGACACTGTATTCTATCACATTGAAAAAGCAAGATGGTGTTGACTATCCGGTGCCAGTATTAGAGCGAGAATTAACGATGAAAGAGACAGAACCACCAGTTCAAAATAAATAGACTGAATTTTCTGTTGTTTTTGTATAAAGAGGGAATACCCTCTTTATACGTATTTCTTTCATACTTAAAGCTATAAAGGGAGGGATTTCGTGACACATTTGCTTGAAACGAAAAATCTTAGTGTATCTTTTGGCGAGCATCATGTTATTAAGGATGTGAATTTGACAGTACAAAAAGGAAAGCTCATTTCCATTATTGGACCAAACGGTGCAGGAAAGACAACGTTATTTAATTTACTAAGTGGACAAATTTCTCCAACGAAGGGTGAAGTATATTTTAAAGGACAAGAGATTACAAAATTATCAATTTCAGATCGAACTCGATTAGGAATTGGCCGTTCCTTTCAGCTTACAAATATATTCCCAGAGTTAACGGTACTTGAAAATGTTCGTTTAAGTGTTCAATCATTTGTTCAAGATTACTATAGTTTTTTTCCGAGTTCGGCAAAATTTAAACAACAAGTAGGAGAGGCGAGACGGTTCTTAAAAACGGTATTACTCCAGGAAAAAGAACATGTATTAGCGAAAGATTTAGCGCATGGAGAAAAACGAAAGTTAGAGCTTGCGATGTTATTAGCTTTAAAAACGGATGTGTTACTACTTGATGAGCCGACGGCAGGTATATCAGTCGAGGAGGTACCGGCAATTTTACAAGTGATTGAAAATATTAAGAAACATCCAGAGAGTACAATTGTACTGATTGAACACAAAATGGATATGGTACTAGGTTTGTCAGACCATCTTATCGTTTTGTTCCATGGAGAGTTATTGGCTGAAGGTTTACCCGAAGAAATTATGAAAGATGAGCGTGTACAAAGTGCTTATTTAGGGGGATTATATAGTGGCACTATTACAAGTGAATAATATAGAGACGTACTTAGATCAGTTTCATATTTTGCAAGGGGTATCTCTTGCTGTTGAGAAAGGAACGATTACTGTACTGTTTGGAAGAAATGGGGCAGGGAAGACTACGACATTACGTTCGGTTATGGGTTTTCACCATATCGCACATGGTGAAATTTATTATGATAGTACACAAGTAAATGGATTATCTACACATTTAATTTCAAGGAAAGGAATAGGGTATGTACCAGAAAATCAAGGCATTTTTCACGACCTGACAGTAGAAGAAACATTCGCTCTTGCTAGAGGGAAGGGAGAAGAAGCAGAAGAGAAAATCGAGTGGATGCTTGAATTATTTCCAGATTTAAAGCAGTTTTGGCACAAAAAAAGTGGGCTCTTAAGCGGAGGGCAAAAGCAAATGCTAGCAATTTCAAGGGCATTTATAAATAGTGATGGTTTATTACTTATTGATGAGCCGAGTAAAGGCTTGTCCCCCATTATGATAGAAAAATTAATGATAGCCATTTTGAAAATGAAGAAGAAAACAACAGTTTTACTCGTTGAACAAAATTTTATGATGGCTAGTCAAATTGGTGATTATTTTTATATTATGGATAACGGAAAAATTGTTCATAACGGTTTTATGCATGAACTAAAAGAGGATAAGGAAATGTGTCACAAATATTTAGGAATCTCTTAACATGAATCCGGGGTGAAAAGGATGGATGTGTTAATCAATTTATTTGTAAATGGGATTTCAACTGGGATGCTCATTTTTTTATTAGCATCAGGTCTTTCACTTATTTTCGGTTTAATGAGCGTTCTAAACTTCGCACATGGTGGTTTATTTGCGTGGGGAGCATTTACAGGAGTTTGGCTATTTAATATGACAGGTAGTTATGTATTAGCGTTAATTGGAGCAATTGCAATGGGTATGTTTCTTGGATTCATTTTAGAAAGGTTCCTTATCAGACCGGTATATGGAAATCATGTTCGCCAGCTTCTTGTGACGCTTGGAGGAATGCTTGTACTTAGTGAATGTATTAAAGTATTTTGGGGACCGAATCCAATTGGTGCGAAATTACCGTTGTGGTTACAAGGAAGCTTTACATTTGACGGCGTTATATTAATTAAATATCGTCTATTCGTTATTTTAATTGGGATCATCATTTACATTGCCTTACTATTATTGCTCAAAAAAACAAAGATAGGTCTTATGATACGTGCAGGTGTAATGGATAAAGAGATGGTTCAAGCGCTCGGTATTAACGTAAAAGCGATATTTTCTTTCGTCTTTTTATTAGGAGCAGGGATGGCAGCGTTGGGAGGATTTCTACTAGCACCTTATTCAGGCGTTATTTTTGCCGAGATGGGTATGCAGTATGCGATTTTAGCTTTTATAGTAGTAATTATTGGAGGGCTAGGAAGCGTACAAGGTTCGGCAATCGCTTCTTTAATTGTCGGATTAGCTGGTGCTTTTACAGCGTATTTTATACCGGATTTATCACTTGCAATTAATATGTTAATGTTACTATTTTTCTTAATAGTAAAGCCAAACGGACTTGTTGGTGAAAAGGGGTGAAATGGTGAACAACACATCAAATCGAATTAAAGTATACTTCGGAGTATTTATGCTCATTTGTTTAAGTGTATTTCCATTCGTAAATGATTCACGAAGTTTGTTAATTTTGTTCACTCAAATCTTCATCTTTGCTATTTTTGCAATGAGTTTTGATGTATTGCTTGGATATACAGGAATTGTATCGTTCGGTCATTGTATGTTCTTTGGGATAGGAGCATATGGTGTAGCGCTTTTATTTGATCGGCAAGGAGTATCTATAACGAACTTTTTTATAGGGCTAGTAGTTGCAATTATCATTTCAGCAATTGTTAGTTATATAATCGGCTTGCTTTCTTTGCGGCTGAAAAGTCATTTTTATGCAATGTTAACACTTGCTATTTCACAGTTGTTTTTCGTACTTGCTGAAAAATGGCGTGGGCTTACTCATGGAGGAGATGGTTTTACATTTGGTGTACCAGATTTATTCCGTGACCGTTTTACGTTTTATTATGTAACGCTTATATGTTTAATTGTCATTTTTATTCTGTTACGTCTTTTCACAAAATCTTCTATTGGAAAAGTATTAAAGGCAATTTCACAAAATGAGCAACGTGTTGAAGCGCTAGGGTATAAAGTTCTTCATTATAAAATTATTGCTAGTATTGTGGCAGGAGTAGTAGCTGCGATTAGTGGTGGTTTATTTGTTATCACACTACGCTTTGTAAATACAACTGTATTTTCAATTGAAATGACATTAAATGCATTATTGATGACGATGATTGGAGGCGTTGGAACGTTAATTGGAGCAATTGCTGGAGCTGGCATTATTGAATCACTGAAATACTATTTATCAGAACTAGCTACAGCGTATCCGATTTTTGAACGATGGACGATTATTCTTGGTTTATTGTACATTATCGTATTGCTAGTTTTCCCGAAAGGATTAGTTGGAACGGTAAAGAGTTTGAAGAATATGAAACGGAATAAGAAGGAGAAAAGTGCAGAAGTGGAGCAAAATCTGTGAAAAATCAATTGTATAGAATATGAAAATCCCTCTTTTAGATTCGTAAAGGAGGGATTTTTATTGGCGTATGTAATTAGTTAGTCTGTAAACATAGTAATTCTATTAATTAAATAGTTCATCAGGGATTTGTTTTAAAGAATTTTGATTTGTAAACAAATAAACAGCTAATTTTTCAATTGGAACATCTTCAATTGGTACCAAGGTATCATTTTTAATCGGTAAAAAGGCTATTCCTTTTCCGTCATGAATAAACTCTTCAATAAGCGAATAAGAATCTAATTGTTGAAGTTGACGCTGAGATAAATTATTTTCTTTTAAAAATTGTATTGTCTTATTTCTAAAAGGGCACCTTTTGTCATTACTAACAAAGAAGAGTTCTTTTGAATAGTTAATGGTAGGCGTTTCTTTCGCTTTTAATAAGCCTACAGAAATTGAAGTAGTAAATACTTTTTTAAAAGCTGCACCGGGATCCTCTTCATAAGTGATGACCATATCAACTTTTTGTTGCTGCAGTAATTTTTGCAAATGACTACTATTTTCTACATATATTTGATAATTCCTGAAATTTTCTTTAATGCGCTTACTTAAATAATTAGTCAAAATAGATTGTGACGTCGCAATTATATAAGAAGAACCACTCGTTTTAATTTTATCTTTCGCTTCTTCTACTAGAGTTAATATTTGATTCGTGTAGTCTAATAAAATGTCACCAGAAGGTAATAAGGAAACGCCTTTGTTATCTCTATGTAGTAAAGGTGTTTCTAACTCTTGTTCTAATTTTTTGATTCGCTCAGTTACGTTCGGTTGAACATAACCTAACTCTTTCGCAGCTTTACTAATAGAACCTTCGCTAGCTACAGTTTTGAATATAATAAGATCATTTATTTCCATTTATCACAGCCCCTTATAGGGTATCATTATAAATGATATCAAACATAATTTATACCTATTTTACGCTAGTCAATCATCGGTTTATCATTGTGTATATAAGATAGAAAGTGAGTGATACACATGATTGGAATGCAATATAAGGTCATTTTGCCGAAAGATTATGACATGGAGATTATTAAGAAAAGGGTAAAGGATAATGGGTATAAAACGGATGGTTTTCAAGACCTAAAATTTAAAGCTTATTTAATTACTGAGGCGGATAAGGACGGGAATTTCTATAACTGTTATGCACCTTTATATGTTTGGAATGGCCATGAAGGAATGAACAAATTTATATTTGAAGGGTATTACGATAATATTTTACAATCTTTTGGATGGAAACAAATAAATATAGGTGTTCCATTAGTTGTTAATCTAAGTAATGATTTTAAAAAAAGTAGATATGCTGTTGAGTATACAGGGAGTATTTCTCAAAGTAATTCACTGAGAGGGACTCAATTAAGCACTATGAATGAAAATGTACAAAACATAGAAAAGTGTTTAGGAAATGTAATCATTTATAATCCAGATAAATGGGGATATAGTCAATTCAGTTTTTATAATGAAAAGCCTGAAATAGATGTAATGGATAATGTAACTATATATGAGATTTTACACATTTCATGATGGAGTTTTGTTACATGCCAAAATAAGAAAAAGGAATGAAAATGTATGCCTTTTGTGAACGGTTATTATCATGAAAATATATTAAATGAAGAAGAGTTGAAAAAGATAGGTGAATGTATTCATCTTTCATTAATTGCACATTTTAACATCCCTGAAAATGATTTTTTTCAAGTGTTTTTACCTTATCAACAAAATCACTTTTTATATAATCCATATTATTTATTAGAAAGAGGAGAAAAGAGAACAGAGAATATGACTTATGTTTCTATTACATGTGGACCGGGAAGAACGATAAAGCAGAAAAGGAATCTATATCAGTCGATATCCTCGAAGGTTTCTGAATGTTCTGTTATAAAAAGTGCAGATATTTTTATTACACTAAATGAGACATCTGCTGAAAATTGGTCATTTGGTCAAGGATTGGCACAATTGGTAAAAGTGAAGGGGGAGTGAAATGATGAATGAATCCATTGAATATTGTATTCAAGAGAAAATGAGAGAAAAGGCACCTGCATTTGCTCATTATAGTGAAGAGATATTGTTCGGAGAGGTGTGGCGGGATGACACTTTAACATTACGAGAAAGAAGTTTATGTACAGTGGCGGCATTAATTAGTCTTAATCAGACAGAAAAATTACCATTTCATTTGCGCCTGGCAAAGCAAAATGGAATTATGGAAAATGAAATGATTGCATTAATAACACATATGGCTTTTTATGTTGGCTGGCCAAAAGCGGTGGCAGCTTTAAATATAGCAATGAATGAAATGGAAAGTTAAGAATAACGATAAGAAAGAATTCATTTGAATATGAATTCTTTCTTATCGTTATTTTCTAATGAGATATTTTTCACTTTTTCTCTTGCTTTTTTATCACTTGCGTAGTAAAGTGATAGTGAGATTCACGATAGGAAGTGATCAAATATGCGTGATAATACGATAGGATCATTAATATGGTTACGTTTAATACGATTTACGAACCAAAGTAATCAGATGTCAAATGAGTTTTTAAAACGTTTTGATTTAACGACAGCTCAATTTGATGTACTTTTGCAAATACGTACGTATCAACCACTAACACAAATGGAATTAGCTGAAAAGGTAACTGTTACACAAGGTGGTATTTCTCGAATGTTAACTCGTCTTGAAAAAGAAGGATATATTGTAAGAAAACAAGATTGGAAAACGAAAACAATTAGCCTTACAGAGCAAGGGGAAGCAGCTTTAGAGAGAGCATTGCCAGAGCAACTTGCATTTCAATCATCGTTTTTTGATGATGTATTAAATGAAGAAGAGCAAAAAATATTATACGAGCTAATGACGAAAGTTCATAAGCATAGTGAGAAAAAAGAATTACCACATGAGTAATTTTTTTTACACCATCAATTGACTAATCAAGTGATGGTGTAGGTAATAGGGATATACACGTGACTTACAATCGTTTTAAAAAGAGAAACGAATAAACACTTCATTAAAGGAGAGAGCAATTATGGAAAAATACCGTATGGATACAAGTAAAGGAATGGAGTTTGGATTATATTCAATTGGGGATCATGTATTAAATCCTCATAACGGAGAGAAAATTAGTGCAGAACAAAGAATTCATGAATTAATTGAAACGGCTAAGTTAGCGGATGAAGCTGGCCTTGATGTATTTGCTGTCGGTGAAAGTCATCAAACGCATTTTACAACGCAAGCTCATACAGTTATTTTAGGAGCTATTGCACAAGCTACGAAAAATATAAAAATTGCAAGTTCAGCAACGATAATAAGTACATCTGATCCGGTACGAGTATATGAGGACTTTGCTACAATTGACTTAATTTCTAATGGACGTGCAGAAATCGTAGCTGGTCGTGGATCTCGTATTGGGGGATATAGTTTACTTGGTTATGATGTGAATAATTATGAAGAGTTATTTGAAGAGAAAATGGATCTTTTATTAAAAATTAATAAAGAGGAACATGTAACATGGAACGGACAGTTCAGAGCGCCGCTTGCACATGCATCGGTTATTCCAAGGGCTAAAAATAATAACTTACCAATTTGGCGTGCAGTTGGTGGCCCACCAGCTAGTGCGATTAAAGCAGGACGTGCGGGTGTACCAATGATGATAACAACACTAGGTGGTCCAGCTATTAACTTTAAGGGATCAGTAGATGCTTACCGTGAGGCAGCTGAGCAAAGTGGATTTAATCCAGCAAGTTTGCCAGTTGCAACAACAAGTTTATTTTATACAGCAAAAAATTCACAAGATGCATTTAATGAATACTATCCTCATATTAATGCTGGTATGCTTACACTGCGCGGTGGTGGGTATCCGAAGCAACAATTTACAAATGCAGTAGATTACCGTGACGCATTAATGGTTGGGAGCCCGCAACAAATTATTGAAAAAATGCTTTACCAATATGAATTGTTTGGTCAACAACGTTTTATGGCACAAATTGATTTTGGTGGTGTACCACTTAATAAAATTGAGAAAAATATTGAATTAATTGCTACTGAAATTTTACCGGCTGTTAGAAAACATACAGCAAAATAATTTAAAAAATACCGAGAGTCTAATCGATTCTCGGTATTTTTTTATGTATGAATTTAGTTTGGAAAAATGAAAAAAATGAATTTTTAGTCTAGAAAGAGGGAATGTATTTCCTATTTTTGAATAACAATATTTTGTGTTTGAATTTTAAAAATACATTTTTCTCTTGACAAAAAACTAACTGATTTATCTGTTGGTTCAGAGGACATTTTTTTGCGGAAAAGTCAAGCGTATGAAGAGAGAAATGATTATTTTATTGATGTGAAAGTAAGTCTTATATTAAAAAAATACATTTTAGTAATGAGAAAAATTTAATTCAAAAAAATTACAAAAGACATATTTCAGACAAAATGATGTCAATAATACGTCAAAAATCAGCTGAATTTACTATGCAGGTATATTATACAATTCGATTAACGGATAAAACACTACTGAAATAGTGAAAAGGTAAATTTTATGAGAAAGTTCTTTTGTAATTATCTTGAAAACTGAAAATTTCTATTTTCTAAAAGTACATATACAAATTTATCTTTCTATATTTCTAAGATTTGAGTTGTTTCATTCATACAACTCAATCGAAATTACGATATAAAAAATTATGAAGGAAGTGATTGTAGTATGGAAACGCTCGAATTGGCACGAATACAATTCGCATCAACAACGATTTTTCATTACTTTTTTGTTCCGCTGTCTATTGGTTTAGCTTTTATCATTGCATTAATGCAAACGTTATATGTGGTAAAGGGACAAGAAATTTATAAGAAGATGACGAAGTTTTGGACACAAATATTCCTTGTAAACTTTGCGGTAGGTGTAGTAACTGGTATTCTACAAGAATTCCAGTTTGGTATGAACTGGTCAACATATTCACGCTTCGTAGGTGATGTGTTTGGTCCATCACTTGCGATTGAAGGTTTATTAGCATTTTTCATTGAGTCTACATTCTTAGGTTTATGGGTATTCGGTGAGGACAAATTACCGAAGCGCATTCACCTTTTATGTATTTGGCTTCTTTCAATTGGAACAATGTTATCAGCATTTTGGATTTTAACTGCAAGTGCATTTATGCAATCGCCAGTAGGGTATGAAATGGCAGCAGATGGACGTGCACAAATGAATGATTTCTTAGCGATTATTCAAAACCCGCAATTATGGGTACAATTCCCGCATACAATTACAGCGGCGATTGCAACTGGTGCATTCTTTATTGCAGGTGTGAGTGCATGGAAAATAACGAAAGCTCAAGAAACTGAAGTGTTTAAAAAATCGTTCCGCATTTCTATCATTGTTGGAACACTTACAACTGCGCTAGTATTATTCTTCGGTCATGCGCAAGCACAACAATTAATTAAGACACATCCAATGAAAATGGCAGCAGCTGAAGCGTTATGGAATACGAGTGAGGATCCAGCGCCATTTACAGTATTTGCGAAAATTGATGCAGAGAAGCAAGAAAATTCGTTTGAAATTCAAATCCCTTATATGCTAAGTCTATTATCATTTGATAAATTTAGCGGTCAAGTAGAAGGGATGAATCAAATTCAAAAGCAATATGAAGAAAAATATGGGCCTGGAGATTATATACCGCCAGTACACACTATGTTCTGGAGTTTTAGAGCGATGGTAATGAGTGGAACATTTATGCTTCTTCTAGGAGCGTACGGATGGTTCTTATCAAGAAAAGATCGATTAGCTGAAAAAACTTGGTATTTAAAATTAATGGTGTATGCAATTGCACTACCGTTTATCGGTAATACAGTAGGATGGATTATGACTGAAATGGGACGTCAGCCTTGGGTAGTTTTCGGTGTTATGAAAACGGAAGATGCTGTATCTCCAAATGTTACGTTCGGAGAAGTATTATTCTCTTTAGTTTCTTTCACATCACTATATTTAATTATAGGTGGAATTACTGTTTACTTATTCATTCGTGTCATTAAGGGACATGAGAATAAGAAAACGAAACAGGATTCTCAAAGCCATGATCCATTTGATAAGGAGGAAGAGTATGTTATCTCTTAATGAGTTATGGTTTATCATTATTGCAGTTTTATTTGTAGGCTTCTTTGTACTTGAAGGTTTCGATTTCGGTGTAGGTATAGTTTCAAGGTTTTTAGGAGAAAACGATTTAGAGAAAAGAATTTACTTAAATACAATTGGTCCATTTTGGCACGCGAATGAAGTATGGCTTGTTTGTGCAGGTGGAGCTATGTTCGCGGCATTCCCGCACTGGTATGCAACTTTATTTAGCGGGTTTTACATTCCGTTTGTATTTATGCTTCTTGCTTTAATTATTAGGGGTGTTTCCTTTAAATTCCGTGCGAAAATAGATAATCATAAATGGAAAGGTTTTTGGGATTGGGGTATGTTTTTAGGAAGTTTGCTACCGCCTATTCTTTGGGGTGTTGCCATTGCTAACTTTATGGTAGGTATTCCAATTGATGAGACGAAAAATGCTGTAGGTGGCTTCTTACCATTACTTCATCCATTTGCATTACTTGGAGGAGTTATGTTCCTTCTGCTATGTATTGTTCACGGATTGCAATTTCTTACTATACGTACAACTGGTAAGTTAAGAGAACGTGCACGTATCGCTGCGTTGAAAATTGCACCGCTTGCAATTATAGCACTTCTTATTTTTGCCGGTGTAGGGTTATGGAAAACAGATATATTCACTGGTCATGGTACAGAGTGGATTATGGTTCCAATCGGAGCTTTTGTAGCATTATGTGTGTCAACATTATTAAATAAAAGAAGAAGAGATGGTTGGGCTTTCGTTATGACGAGTTTAACAATCATTTTACTAAGTGCGAGTGTGTTTGCCGGCATGTTCCCACGTGTCTTAATTAGCTCGTTAGGGTCAATATACGATTTAACAATTTATAATGCAGCATCAGGTGATTATGCACTAAAACTGATGACGTATTTTTCAATTGCTATATTGCCATTTGTTATGGGAAGTCAAATATGGAGCTTCTATGTGTTTAGACAACCTGTTAAGTCAGATAAAGATTTGGAGTACTAATGAAAAGAAAAAGAGGACTTCCGTCGTATCCTGGTAGCCGAGTTTTATATGTAGTGTTAACGATTATTAGCATTTTAGAAGCTATAAGTATTATTGCGCAAACAGTGTTTTTAGCGCGGGCTATTACGTTTTTATTTCAAGGAGAAACAGTGCAATCTGTGTTAAATGAAACTGTTTATTTTGGAATCATGTTTGCAGTACGTCACATGCTAGTGCGAATATCGCAAATCTTAGTGGAACGTTTCGCTGAAAAAGCAGGATCGTTACTGCGAAAACAATTAATAGAGGCGTATTTCACATTAGGTCCACGGTATGTTCAAACTGCTGGAACAGGTCATCTGGTTACCTTATCGATTGAAGGTATTGAGAAATTTAAAACATATATTGAATTAACAATTCCTAAAATGATTAGAAGTAGTATCGTACCGGGACTCATTGTACTATATGTTTTTACGTTAGACATTGAGTCTGGAATCATTTTAGTTGTAACGATTCCTATCGTAATTATATTTATGATCCTACTAGGATTAGCAGCACAGAAAATGGCGGATAGCCAATATGAGTCATATCGAGTACTTTCTAATCATTTTGTAGATACGTTAAAAGGGTTAGAAACATTAAAGTATTTAGGTAAAAGTAAACAGCACGAAGGAAAGATTGAAAAAGTAAGTAAAAGGTATAGAAAAGCAACGATGCGTACTTTGCGAGTTGCTTTTCTTTCTTCTTTTGCATTAGATTTCTTTACGAGTTTATCCATCGCATTTGTGGCAGTTGGATTAGGGATACGTTTAATAGATGGGACAATTGTACTATTGCCAGCCCTTACGATTTTAATTTTAGCTCCGGAATATTTTCTACCGATTAAACAAGTTGGAGCGAATTATCATGCTACGTTAGATGGACAACTTGCAATGGAGCAAATAGAAGAGATTTTACAGCAGCAAAAAGAAATAGGAAAGAAAGAATCAAATGTAGATTTAATATGGAATTCCTCTAGTAGCTTGAAATTACAAGATGTAAAAGTAAAGAGTGATGAATCTGAAAAAGCTATATTAGAGGGAATTGATTTTACTTGGAAAGGCACCGGTGCTATAGGTGTAATTGGTGAAAGTGGAGCAGGAAAATCAACATTAATCGACGTATTAGCAGGATTTTTAACTCCTTCAGGTGGAAAGATGATTGTAAATGGTGTGGAAATTGACGGGACTACTCGTGAAGAGTGGCAAAAGAATATTGCTTATATTCCGCAGCAACCTTATATTTTCCCACTTTCATTAAAAGATAACATTTGTTTTTATGAAACAAATACAACTGATGAAGAAGTGGAAAGAATTATTAATGAAGTTGGTCTTCGTTCACTCGTAACATCGCTTCCGAACGGGATGTACGAAAGAATTGGAGAAGGTGGACGTATGCTTAGTGGTGGACAAGAACAACGTGTCGCTATGGCGCGTGCACTTTTAAGCAAAAAGCCAATTATTTTATTAGACGAACCTACAGCACATCTTGATATTGAAACTGAATTTGAAATAAAACAAGCGATGTTACGTCTGTTTGAAGGTAAGTTAGTATTTCTTGCAACACATCGTCTTCATTGGATGAAACAGATGGATCATATTCTTATTTTAAATAAAGGGGAAATGATTGAAAGTGGAACATATGAAGAGCTTTTAAAGAATGAGGCATTACATTTTCACAGGAAAGAGAGGGGATAGAGATGAGTAACTGGATTAAACCTTATATACAGCAAAATAAAGGTAGAATGACTTTAACTATATTCCTTGGTCTTCTTGGAGTTAGTTCAGGTGCGATGTTACTTTTTATTTCAGGTTATTTAATCTCTAAATCTGCTCTTAGACCAGAGAATGTAATGGTTGTATATGTTCCTATCGTTGCAACACGTGCGTTTAGTATAGGACAAGCGGTATTTCATTATTTAGAGCGTTTAGTTGGACATGATGTTGTACTGCGCATATTAGAAAAGATGAGAACGAAACTATATAGAATAGTAGAACCGCAGGCGTTATTTTTCCGTTCGCGATTTCAAACGGGCGATATGTTAGGTGTGTTATCCGAAGATATAGAGCATTTACAAAACCTATATTTACGTACAATATTTCCTAGTATATTAGCATTAGTTGTATATAGCATATTCGTACTTGTTATCGGAGCATTTGACGTAGTGTTTGCACTTATTGCAGCATGTATGCTAGCGATTATCGTCTTTCTGCTTCCATTTGTATCATTACTGTTAATGAAGCAACATCATGTTACTTTAAAACAAGGAAGAAGCCGTTTGTATCAACAATTAACAGACGCTGTTTTTGGATTATCTGATTGGCAAGCAAGTGGTAGAAAAGATGAATTCATTGATAAGTATGTAGAGCAAAATGCTCAGTTGTTAAAAACGGAAAAAAGAATGAAACGATGGAATCATATTCGGGACAGTATCATTCAAGTAGTAGTGGGGATTGTAGTTATTTCAATGATCATATGGACTGGAAATGAGGCGGTAAGTGAACAGATTGCACCTACCGTTATTGCGGCTTTCGTCTTAATGACGTTATCAGTTACAAACGCGCTTATTCCTCTTTCAGATGCTATCGATCGAATTCCATCATATGTAGAATCTGCTCATCGTCTAAATCAAATAGAAGATAATGCTGTTATACAGGAAGAAGAGGAATTACGCGGGGATAAAGGTTATGTTGCATCAAAACATATAGACATTGAATTAAATAATGTATCGTATAGTTACCCAGATAGTAATGAATTTGTATTGAAAGAAGTATCACTGCAAATAAAGGCAGGAAAGAAAATAGCCATTTTAGGAAGAAGCGGAACAGGAAAATCTACTTTGTTAAAATTGTTAACAGGTGCGCTAAACCCATTACGTGGTGAAGTTTTATTGAATAGTGAACCTGCTCATACGAATCTTTTATCAAAATATATTTCTGTATTGAATCAAAAACCGCATTTATTCGATACGACAATTGGAAATAATGTGCGAATTGGTAAACCAGAGGCTACGGATGAAGAGATATGGACAGCTTTAGAGAAAGCACAATTAGCTTCGCATATAGCTTCTCTTCCGGACGGATTGCAAACAAAAATGCATGAAATGGGAAAAAGGTTTTCTGGCGGTGAAAGACAACGGGTTGCTTTTGCTAGAACGCTCATGCAAGAGGCTCCAATTATTGTACTTGATGAACCTACGATCGGCTTAGATCCAAAGACAGAACTATCTTTAATTGAAACAATGTTTTCTGCAACGGAAGAAAAGACAGTAATTTGGATTACACACCATCTTGTAGGAATTGAACATGTAGATGAAGTTATATTCCTTGATCGTGGTCAAATTGTGATGCAAGGTAGTCATGAACAACTTCTGAGAGAAAACGAGAAGTATCGTATGCTTTATGAGTTAGATAAAGGAATATAGTTTGAATAAGTAATAATTGTAAAATAGCTACGCCTAATGGTGCAGCTATTTTTTGTTAAGAAATATATATTCTTTTGAAGGTATAGATTTATCCCGCTATTTGCAGGAAGTAAGACTCCTATCTTAAGATCCGGCTGATGTGAGGAAGTTAGGCGGGAGAGTAACTGTACGTAAAAATCAGGTTGGTGAGGGAGATAATTAGAAGGGATGGAGAAGCCCACTCTAATTAAGGTTTCTTTTTATTTGCCTTAAGATAGAAATCAAAAGCAGCTAATCAAATACTTATATCATTGAATATGTATATTTACGAGTGAAAAGTAGGATATTTTGTTATGGGCTTGCATAAAAGTATAAAGGTTTCATACGGTTTAAGTAATGTGATAGTATGTCGCGTATATAAATAATATGCAAAAAGGTGGAGGGAAAAGATGGGGAATCGTTTTGAAAAAAGTGAAGAGGCGATAGAGCGAATTCCGTTAGTAAGTGTATTAATTCCTACTTATAATCGTCCTGGCTACTTTGAAAAAGCATTATGTAGTGTATTACAACAGACATATTCTAATATAGAAATTATTGTTGGAGATGATAGCACGAATGACGAAACAGAAAATGTTTTACAAAAATACTTATGTGATCATTCAAATATTATTTATATAAAAAACAGGTCAACTCTCGGACAATTTGAAAATGCGCTAATGTTATTTAATGAAGCGAAAGGTGAGTATATAAATTTTTTAATGGATGATGATATATTTCATATGAATAAAATTGAAAAAATGATGAAGTATTTTTTTTATGATTTAGATAATGAAATCAAGCTTGTAACATCTCATCGTCAAGTAATTGATGATAAAGGGAAAGAACTACGACATATTTATTCAACTGTCCGTTTATTTGAAGAGGATACGATTATAGAGGGAACAGAATTAGGAAATAGGGTAATTGTGGATCAAAAAAATTATATTGGAGAACCGACAACAGTTTTATTTCGTAAAAATGATTTACAAGAACCGTATGGGGTTTTTGATAAGAGAAAGTATCTATGTAATGTAGATATAGCCTCATGGTTATCTTTATTAAGTAAAGGAAAAGCAGTATATATTGCAGAGACACTTAGTTACTTCCGATTACATTCAGGTCAACAGTTGAATGAATCTAATAAACTTATGGATGGAGTAGAGGATTTTTCACATAGTATTATAGTTGGAGAAAAATATGGTTTTTTATCTACTGAAAAAGAGTTATATAAAGCGATAACTAATTTTCTAGACTATGCAAAAAAATTAGTTCCATCATCAATATTATATACATTAGACTACTACCGACAGATTAAGTGGAAGGGGATAAATATAGAAAAGAAAAAACAGTATCGGAATAACAACTCTCATTTACCGAAAGTTAGTATACTTATTCATGCCTATAATAAACCTCATTACTTGGAATTAGCTCTCAAAAGTGCTTTGAATCAAACATATGAAAATATTGAAATAATAATTTCTGACGATAGTACAAACGGTGAAGTTCAAGCGATGATCCAACCATATTTAAATCAATATAAATGTATTACATATGTTAAAAATAAACCTCGATTAGAAGCAGAAAACTTTAATAAGTGTATAGAACTTGCAAATGGAGATTATATAAACTTTTTATTAGAGGAAGACTTATTTCATCCTGAAAAGATTAAAAGAATGATGAACTATTTTTTTAGTCTAGAAAACATTTCGTTTGTGACGTCATATCGTGAATTAATTGATGAGAATGGAAAAGTATTATCACCATCAACATTGAATATGAAAATCGCCAAAGAAACTACACTTTTTGAAGGGAAAGAATTAGGGGATTATATGTTAAAAAACTTAAAAAATGTAGTTGGTGAGCCTACAACAGTTCTGTTTAATCGAAAATTTTTTGGAGGGGATTTTGGGTGCTTTAAGGGGAAAGGTTACTCTGCTATTCATGACATTGCAACATGGCTAGATATGATGAGGAAAGGGAAAGTAGTTTATATAGAAGAACCCCTTAGTTATTTTAGACAACATAGTGGGGAAAATCAAAAACAAATGCAATTTAGATTAAAGACAATTGAAGAATGGATTGAATTAATACTAGATGCATATAATAGTGGTTTTTTAAATTGTGAGCAAGATTATAAAGAATGTTTAACTCATTGTTTGGAAAATGCGGTGTTAATAGTTAAGGATGTGGTAAAAGATAGTCAATTAAATCAAATTGATAATGAAAAGATAGAGAAGGAACTAAATAAGTTAGTTAATCGTATATTTGAGAAAGAAGTCTGCTATTGTCAATTTTGCAATCAACAATTTGAAAAATTTTCTCCTTGGCCAGAACATTATGCTTTTCCAAAATATAAATTTGAGATGTGGAATAAAGATACGGGGATTTGTCCGGTATGTGATTCGATGGACCGTGAAAGACTATATCGTGTTTATATTGAAATGGAAACGAATTTATTAAGTGGAAATGATACTATGCTTCATATTGCACCAGAAGCGAAGTTAAGAAGTTGGTTTGCTCAGTATAAAAATATTACATATGTATGTGGAGATATTGAACCAAAGGATCCATTAATGCAGGAAATTGATGTTACTAGAATTCCATATGAAAATGATACATTTGATGTGATTTTATGTGGTCATGTATTACAGTACGTTCAAGATGATGAAAAAGCGATGAGAGAGTTATATAGAGTATTAAAAACAAATGGATGGGGAATTATTCAAGCTCCAATCGTAATGAATGTAGATATTATTATAGAGAATGAATTAATTTTAACGCCAAAATTGAGAAAAATAGCTTTTGGTCATGAAGAACATGTAAGAATTTATAATCAATCAGGATTTATACAACGATTAATGAATGTAGGATTTAAGGTTGAATTGTATAACATAGCTGAAAAACAAGGAATGAGAAGTGCTAGGAAATTTGGTTTATCTGAAACTGATGTACTCTATATTGTTCGGAAATGAAGAATTGAGGGGAATTGAAATAATTCGCATAATAGATATTATGGACAGTTAAATCAAAGTTTTGAAGAAGCATTAAACCTTAAAAAAAGAATTAATGCTTCTTATTTTAATTATAGAGCGATGTGCAACTTATTTTTTGGTTTTAAATTTAGCTGACAAAGGCAATACTGAGCCATAGTGAATGTAAAGTTGGAGGGCGAGTGTATATGTTTGAAGAGGATGGAATTGTTTTAATTATGGAGCCTGCTGATGAAAGAAACTTGAGGAGATTTATTTTTTCAGTGCCAAAGTCAGTGTATGAAAAGAAGGGGCTTACATTACACTATGGAGCAGCTATAGGACAAGGATATATGGATATAATTGAAGATATTATTAGTGTACATATAGAAATAGATGTTGTAACGATAATAGGGCATGTGAGCGGTTAAATAGCTATTTGAAAAAGGTTGTAGGTGATTTAGCTAGAAGTTATGATAAAGAAGATTATAGACAAGGATAATGACGAAGGGAGTCTAAAATGAAAATCAAATCAATTTTATTAGTATGTATAGTATCAATTGGTTTAATGGGATGTTCACTAGTAGAGCAAGGAAAGAACTCCATAGATTATGCTCAAAAAGCGACAGACTATGTAAATGAAATAAGTGCATTTGCAAGTGATGCGCCAGCATTAGCTGAAAAGGCCGTTAATGATAGCGAAGCTCGAAAAGAATTAGAAACGAAGCTTAATGAAATTAAACAAGATATACCCGCATTTAATGAATTAACCCCACCGGATGTAGCGAAAGATCTTCATCAGCAAATCGTCGGATATAACGAAAAGTTAAATACATTAATTGATACGGCGATGACAAAGGTAGAAGAAGGCAAAGTGGATGTAGAGCAATTTAGAAACTCTGAGCTTATGCAGACGATAGATCAAGTTCGTGAATTGAAAGACAAGGTTCAAAATTTAGGACAATAATAAAAAAGGATCCGTGATGAACGGATTCTTTTTTATGTTTTCTAATGGAAAAGTTTATAATATGTTCTTCCTATAATATAAGCGTCCTTTATATCTTCCATTTTTCTAAAATATGTATTGTTTTATTGGTTGCATCCATGTTCACTTGAAGACCTATCGGCATAGTGATCATCGGATGGGTATGACAACAATCAAAGTCAGCAAGTAAAGGAATGCTTTGGTTTTGCAGTACTTCTAATAATATTTCGTACGGTTTGCGATTTGTACCACAATCATCAAATTGCTCGTGTTTTCCAAGAAGTATACCTGAAACTTTATCAAATACACCGTTAATTTTAAGGAATGAAAAGCTTCTTTCAATAGTAGCTGCATTTTTGGAGCTATCCTCAATAAATAAAATATCGCCGTCTTGAATGCTTGGCATATAAGGGCTACCCCAAATACCTTCTATTGTATTTAAATTCCCACCAATAATACGTCCAGTAGCTTGTCCATTCGTTACAGAAATCCAACTATTATGTCTACGTTCTTTTTCTTCCGTCTTCATTTCCCAATTAATAAATTCATCTGACCAAAATAAAGGCTGTTTTATGTTGTAAGGAAGCACTTGATCATGTAGTAATGTTTCTGCAAAATAGTTGTATGTATAATCTACAAAGGGCTCAAATTCTCCAAAGGAGGGAATGAGTGCAGGACCGTAAAATGTAGGGATTCCTGTTTTGGCATAAATGCCTAGCAATAAAGCTGTTGCATCTGAATAGCCAATCATTATTTTTGGATTATTTTGAAAAGTATTATAATCAATATAAGGTAATAAGGAATTAGAATTCATACCGCCAATTGTTGACATAATACAAGATACATTAGGATTTCTTATTAAAGCATTGAGTTCCTCGGCACGCTCTTGTATACTGCCAGAACGATAATAATCATATCGACCTGTTAGTGAACCTTCTAATATGTGAAATCCTTTCTGTTGTAAGTAGGATTTCGCTCGTTCAAATCTTTTTGGAGAAGTATAGGTTGCAGGTGAAGAGGGCGAATAAATACCGATTGTGTCACCGTATTTTAATGTTTTTGGAAGTAGCATCGTAAGAATCCTTTCTATTAAATAGTTAAATTACGATAATATAACATTTAATATTCTTATATTTCGGTAATTTAATTATAACATAAATGTATGAGATGAATAAATATGCTTTTTACCTTGACGATATAAAGTAATTATTGTTATGGTTAAACGTGAGTGTATAAAAGGTTTGCTAAAGGAGTTTTGAAATGAAGCGGTTAAAATGGGGAAGGCTGACGATCCTAGTAGTCATTATTTTAGGGATATGTTGGTTCTTATTCCAAGGAACTCAAAAGAGTGCAACAAATGTAGAAGGACAACCTTTACAGGTGGCAGAATTACCTAAAACAGGATTAACTGAAAAAGTAGTGCCACCAAAGTACATACCACCGGAAATTGATGCAAAAGCAGCTATGATTATCGATGCGAGTAATGGAGATATTATTTATCAACATAATGAAAATGAAGCTTTTGCGCCAGCAAGTATGTCTAAGATGATGACAGCGTACCTACTATTAGAAAATGTACATAAGGGGAAAGTTCGCTGGGAAGATCCGGTGAAAATGAGTGCGAAAGCGGCACAAACAGAGGGTGCGAGAATCCCAGTCCAAGTTAATGATACATTAACTGTTAAAGATTTGTACCATGCATTAATGATTGAATCAGCAAATAATTCGGCTGTAGCTTTAGCAGAACATATGGCAAAAACAGAGAAAGATTTCGTTCAGCTTATGAATGAAAAAGCAAAGCAGTTAAAAATGTCGGAGTATGCTAAATTTGCAAATGCGTCAGGACTACAAGAACCTGATGGAAGTGAGACGAAGATGACAGCTGCTGATGTAGCAAACTTGGCGTATCATCTTATAAAAGATTATCCAGAAATATTAGAAGTGACTCATTTACGTCAAAGTCAGTTAGCATTTAATAATATTAATGTTACAAGTACAAATGATATGTTAAACAAAAATAATAAAGCTTTATATATAGAAGGAATAGACGGATTAAAAACAGGGTTTACAGATAGCGCAGGGTATTGTTTTACGGGTACAGCAAAACAAGGCGATACTCGTATTATTACAGTTGTAATGGGAACGAAAGGTAAAACGAAGCGTTTTACAGAGACGAATAAGCTAATGTCTTATGCATTTGGCTTAGTTAATTAAGTAAAATATTGACTTAGATCAACATTTAAGAAAGGTAATTTGTTGTTACTTATTATAGGTAACCATAAATTGCCTTTTTATTTTTATAATTAGGAAATAAAAAGGTGAAAAATGTGAGTGTTATTATTTGAGTTTATTATTGTTTGTTGATAGTCTAAAGTTAGAAACTTATTAATGATAAGTTTTAAGAGGCAGAATATGATGTGTACATATGAAAAAGCCTCAAATGAAAAATGGAGGGAATTATGATGGCAAAAGATTTTTACTCAGCAATTGAAGACAGAAGATCTATTTACGCGATTAGTAAAGAGCAAGTAGTTTCTGATGAGAAAATTCAAGAAGTGATTTATCATGCTGTAAAACATACACCTTCAGCTTTTAACTCTCAGAGTGCTCGCGTTGTCGTCTTGCTTGGAGAACAACATGATAAGTTATGGGATATTACGAAAGAAACGTTACGGAAAATTGTACCTGAAAATAACTTTGCATCTACTGAAGAAAAAATGAATGCATTTAAAAGTGGTTATGGAACGGTCCTATACTTCGAAGATAGTCAAGTAGTGGAACAACTGCAAGAAAACTTTGCCTTATATAAAGAGAATTTTCCGGTTTGGTCTCAACAATCCTCAGGAATGTTACAATTTGCAATTTGGACGGCTTTAGAAATTGAAGGATTTGGTGCTACATTACAGCATTACAATCCATTAATTGATGAAGAAGTGAGAAAAGAATGGGAAGTTCCAGGAAACTGGAAACTTACTGCGCAAATGCCGTTTGGTAAACCGGTGGTAACTGCAGGTGAAAAAGAATACCAACCTTTAGAAAATCGTGTGAAAATTTATAAATAATGTAGGAACGATAAAAGGTGAACAGAAATATAATCTGTTCACCTTTTTATAAGTAGTAAGGATTTTTTTGATAGGAATTTTTCATCTGATTTTTTAATTCGTTTTTACGTGTTTCAATAGTTGATATTTTTTGTAACGTAATAATTGAAACGAATTGAAAAAAAGCATAGTACAGTTCTATATTTTTATTTGTAGGATCATCTATTATGTTTTTCATAAATATACCTCCTTTTTTAATAATAAGACTTCCATATCAAAATTCAATGATACGTGGAGAATACCGACCCGCAAAAGTTCGATTGGTTTCCGGATAGGGTGGATAATACATGTATAGATTAAGACGCCACTATATATATGATAATATAAATATCCTGAAAATTCCATATGTAGCGGAAAATAGTGAGTGGAATGTACATTTTCGTCAAATTAGAACAGAATTTTTGAAGTTAAATCTTACAAATCGTCAAATCTTTTAAAAGTGATAGACAGTATCAAAAAAAGTTTTCTGAAAATATTATACTATTGATAAAAAAAGTATTTTTTGTCATGATAAGAGTATGCTTCATGGAAAGAACTTTACTAGGAATACATTCTTTGCATTGTATTAGATTAATAGAGTTTTTCGGAGTGGATAGGAAAAATATATTAAGATAATGAATGAAATGTCGAATTTTCAATGAAATACATATGGAATTTGAAAAAAGCATTGCAAAAACAGTAAGTTTAATGATAAAGTTCACATGAAGTTCACACAGAATTCACTTCATTCGTTTAAAATGAACTCTGTGTGAAAAATAAAACTCTTGTTAAAAAATGGAACTTAATGAATATTTTACTTTGATAATATTGTAATGTATTAAGTTTATAAGTTTTTTTAAGAGGATAGTAGGGAAAGGAAGTAAAGACAACTTATGAAAAAAGTAATTGCAGGTTTAGCAGCAGCTTCAGTAGTGGGTGTTGCAGTTCCAGGTATGGATTCTGCTCAGGCACAAGTTTCAAACGAGGCGCTAAAAGAAATTAATGGACAAAATCAAACTCAAAATCAAACGACTGTAACTGAAACAAAAACTGTAGAAACAAAATCTGACTTAAAATACACAGTAACTGCTGATGTATTAAATGTTCGTTCAGGTGCTGGTACAGGACATAACGTGATTTCTAAAGTGAAATCAGGTCAAGTACTACAAGTAATTGGACAAGAAAACGGTTGGTTCAAAGTAACTGTAAACGGTCAAACTGGTTATGTAAGTGGTGACTTCGTAACGACTGGTGGTAAAACAGGAACTACTGTTCAACAAGGAACTGGTACTTACACAGTAAACGTTTCTTCACTAAACGTACGTACAGGCCCAAGTGCATCTCATACAGTATTAGGCTCTGTAAATAAAGGTAAAACAGTACAAGTTGTTGGAGAAGTACAAGATTGGTTTAAAATCAATTTCAATGGTGGAACTGGATACGTAAGCAAAGACTTCGTAACAAAAGGTGGTTCTGCTGTATCTAACGAAACAAAACAACCAACTACAAACAACAATACTACTACAGTTCAAACTGGTGGTTCTTATGTTGTTAACACTGGTGCATTAAAAGTACGTACGGGCCCAGCTACATACAACGCTGTAATCGGTGGCGTAACACAAGGTAAAGTATTAAACGTTACTGGCGCTGAAAATGGTTGGTACAAAATTAACCATAACGGCCGCACAGGTTATGTAAGTGCAGACTTCGTTAAGTTTGTAAAAGGCGGAGTAAACAACGTTACAAATAACAATAACAATAACGTTACAAATAACGTTCAACAACCAGGTAAAGACGTACAAAAACCAACAACAGGTGGAGATACATCTTCAATCGCTGGATTCGCTAGATCTTTAAATGGTTCACCATACAGAACTGCTGGTACAACACCTGCTGGTTTTGATTGCAGTGGATTCATTCACTACGTATTAAATCAAACTGGTCATAAAGGCGCTCGTCAAACAGTTGCTGGATACTGGAGCTCTAAAACAAAAACTAGCAATCCACAACCAGGTGATTTAGTATACTTCCAAAATACTTATAAATCAGGTCCTTCTCATATGGGCGTTTACTTAGGAAACGGTCAGTTCATTAGTGCAGAAACAGATGCAACTGGTGTACGTATTAGTTCTGTAAGTAACTCTTACTGGAGCAAGCACCTATTAGGTTACACAAAAGCATACTAAGAAAAAGTAGTTTATATACTTTTTGTATAGAGAAAAGGCTTTCCAGGGAAACTTGGGAAGCCTTTTTATAGTTGAATAGACTGGGAATGTAGTAGTTTTTATTGTAACTTCCCATTTAAAAATCGAGCGTATAGGTCATGGAAATAGTTCGGACGAAATAAGTTTGCTGCATGTCCTGCAAGCGGTATTTCTTTATATAAAACGTTAGGAAGAATGGATTTCAAATCAAAAAGACAAGATTTATAGAGATGATCATGTTCACCCATTACCCATAGAATAGGGTGGGGAAGTGATTTTAATTTGGATTTTAAATCGAATTCTAAACGATGCCGTAATGATTGGGCAATAATTGATGAATGTAATTGCAATCCGAAACGGTAATAAATATTTCTTGAAATGACTGCGAACGGATTTGCCTTTAGTATGCCACTTGGAAAAATGGTATTTGCGTATTGAGAGAGCCATTTAGAGTAATCGTCTCCTCGCTTCTCCCAAAATTTTTGAAATACGTTATATAAAAGGGATGGATTATTATAATGTCCACCAATGTGACAAATGCTCAATACTTTTTCTGGATGCATTTGTGCAAAAATTGTAGAGATATAACAGCCGTAACTTAGAGCGCAAATATGAGCTTTTTGAACGCCTTCTTTTTCATATAAATTCAATAATTGATCTACGAGGCGCTGTAATGAAAATTCGATATCTGCACCTTTATCATCGCCATGACCTAATAAGTCGTAAGTTATAATGTTATAGGTGGCTGAAAATCGTTTATGCTCTTTTTTAAAGGCACGACGATTGCCGACTAAGCCATGAATAAAAATGATTGTTTCCTTTTCAGAATGTATATTTGTTTGCAAAAAGGATACTCCTTTCAATAACGGGAGATTTATATAGTATTGTAAATTGGTTATCTATAATTCGCATAGAATAATATTAAGTACCTGGTAATAATATCAGATGTTTATACTTGTTGTAAAGATGAGTTTGTATGTATATTTTGTAAAAACAGAAAAAATGTGTTTACATTCAGTTTACATTTGTATTGTATTCTATTTTTAGAAAGAACAGTTTGGTTTAACACGAGGAGATGAACAGGAATGGAAGTTAGAAATGAGATGAAGAAAAAAGGGAGCTGGAGGCAGTTTTTACGCCTTATTCAAGATACAAATCCTCCGAAAGGGATTCTTGCTTTTGCGTTATTAATGAGTTTGCTTTCTACAGGAGCGAGTTTATTTATACCGATGTTAACGAAAGGGTTAGTAGATAATTTTTCACTTTCGTCAATAAGTACAGGACAAATTGTTGGGCTAGTTGCATTCTTTATTATGCAAACTATAGCCGCAGGATTATCTATATATTTATTAAATTATATTGGACAGAAGATTGTAGCTGGATTGAGAGAACGCTTGTGGAAAAAGGTGCTTATATTACCAGTAACTTATTATGATCAAAATAGAACAGGCGATACAATTAGCCGTATGACAAATGATACAGGAGTTGTGAAAACATTAATTTCTGAGCACTTGTCAAACTTATTAACAGGTGGTATTTCAATTGTCGGATCATTAATTGTATTATTTGTTTTAGATTGGAAAATGACGCTTTTACTTTTAACAGTTATTCCATTATCAGTACTCATTTTAGTTCCACTGGGACGAAAAATGTATAAGATTTCAAAAGCACTTCAAGATGAAACGGCTTCTTTTACTAGTGTATTAACGCAAGTGTTATCAGAAATTCGTTTAGTGAAATCTTCGAACACAGAAAAAAAGGAATATGAAACTGGAAATAAAGGTATTGAAAAGCTATTGCAATTTGGTTTGAAAGAGGGAAAAGTGCAAGCGTTAATTTCACCAGTTATGTCGTTTGTTTTAATGGCATTGCTTGTTATTATCGTAGGATATGGTGGAATGCGAGTTTCTAGTGGTGCATTAACAACAGGAGAACTAGTAGCGTTTATTTTATATTTAGTTCAAATTATAATGCCGATGAGTCAATTATCCATGTTCTTTACACAATTCCAAAAGGCAATTGGTGCAACGGAAAGAATTAATACAATTTTAGAATATGAAGTAGAAGATCATGAAACTGGTGTGAAGGTTACAAATGCTAAGCAGCCAATCGTTCTTGAAAATGTACATTTCGAGTATAACGAAGACGAGCAAGTTTTAAAGAATATTGATTTCACAATTGAATCAGGAAAAGTAACAGCAATCGTAGGACCAAGTGGTAGCGGAAAAACGACGTTATTCTCACTATTAGAACGTTTTTACGAGCCAACTAGTGGTGCTATTAAATTAGGAAAAGACTCAATTAAGAATTATTCACTACAGTCATGGCGACGTCAAATTGGTTACGTTTCACAAGATAGTCCGTTAATTGATGGAACGATTCGTGATAATATTTGTTACGGTGTTGAGGGCGAAGTGACAGATGAAGAAATTGAAAAAGTAGCAGCAATGGCATATGTTGATGCATTTATTCATGATTTGCCAAACGGATACGCAACAGAAGTTGGAGAACGTGGTGTGAAGCTTTCTGGAGGACAAAGACAAAGAATTGCCATTGCCCGAGCATTACTTCGAAATCCACAAATACTTATGTTAGATGAAGCAACTTCCAGTCTAGATAGTAAATCTGAGTCTGTCGTTCAAAAGGCATTAAATAACTTAATGAAAGGCAGAACAACGTTAGTTATTGCACATAGACTTTCTACTGTTGTGGATGCAGATAAAATTATTTTTATAGAAAAAGGGAATCTTACAGGAAGCGGTACACATGATGAATTATTACACTCACATGATATGTATCGCGAATTTGCAACGCAACAATTGAAAATTAAAGAAGGTGCATTATAAAATGAATAATCAGTGGGGTATGTACTCCGCTGATTATTCATTTTTAAACGCTTTATAAAGGATGCTAATTAGAAAGGAAATGGTTTCTTTGATACCTAACATTTTAATAGTGGATGATGATCCACATATTAGAGAACTTGTTTCTGTATTTTTAGAACGAGAAGGTTTTCAAACATATGAGGCAATTGATGGACTAGATGCACTTCAGAAAATAGATGAAGTAAAAGTTGATATGGTTATTCTTGATATCATGATGCCGAATATGGATGGATTTGATGTGTGTTTTGAATTAAGGAAGTACTATGATATTCCGATTTTGATGCTAACTGCGAAAGGGGAAACATCTCAAAAAGTAAAAGGATTTCACCTTGGCACGGATGATTATCTTGTAAAACCATTTGATCCGATAGAACTAGTAGTGAGAGTTAAGGCACTACTGAAACGTTACCAAATTACAGTGTCGCAATCGATTCAAGTTGGAAATGTACTGTTAAATCGTAAAACATTTGAAGTTTCAGTTGGAGAACAAACAGTTACATTACCGCTAAAAGAATTCGAATTGCTCTTTACTTTAGGTTCTAAAGCAGGAAGAACTTGTTCGAGAGAGCAATTAATTGAAGATGTATGGGGATATGATTTTGAAGGGAATGAACGTACACTAGACGTTCATATTAATCGGCTACGTGAGAAGTTTCAAGAAGAGAAGTCGAAGTTTAGTATTAAAACGATAAGAGGCTTAGGGTATCGCTTAGAGGTAAGTAAATGAGAAAAAGAAAAGAAATGAGTAAGTTGAAGATGTTGAA
Source organism: Bacillus sp. 3G2 (assembly GCF_044324725.1). Classification (NCBI taxonomy): domain Bacteria; kingdom Bacillati; phylum Bacillota; class Bacilli; order Caryophanales; family Bacillaceae; genus Bacillus; species Bacillus sp. 3G2. Next base: position 1,886,124 of record NZ_CP172246.1, read on the forward strand.
AGTAACGGGAGCGATAATAGCACTCTTTTCTTTTCTTACTATAATTTGGTCTATCGCATTTTATGTAGCAACTAGTATATTGAATGCTCTTGAAATACATGTATCCTCGTTTGTTGCCTTTTTAATTAGTGATATGGTCGGTTTTGTATTTATTGTTCTTATTTGGACATTGTTTGGGATATTAATGAGGCCAAAACGACAGGCGATGATTTGGACTATTATTGAACCGATACAAAAAATTGCAAAAGGAGACTTCTCTGTAAAAATACGAAATGAAGAAAAGTATGATGGAGAAATTGGTGTACTCGTAAAAAGTATAAATGATATGACAGATGAACTAAATGCGATGGAGAAAATGCGTCAAGAATTTGTATCGAATGTTTCACATGAAATCCAGTCACCATTAACTTCTATAAAAGGATTCGCTAGAGCGCTACAAGACGATAATCTTTCCGAGGAAAAAAGAAAACATTATCTTACCATTATTGAAACGGAAACGACGAGATTATCTAAACTAAGTCAAAATTTACTGAAACTAACTCTTTTAGAGTCGGAAGAGTATACACCAGAAAGAGTGACTTATCGATTAGATCAACAGTTAAAGCAAATTGTATTAAATAGTGAACCGCTCTGGGCTGAAAAAGAAATTGAGCTAGAACTTAATTTAGAGAAAGTACACATTACCGCTGACCAAGAAAGTATGAGTCAAGTTTGGATTAATTTAATTCATAATAGTATTAAATTTACTTCAAGTGGTGGCAAAATTACAATCCAGTTACAAGAACATGAGAAAGTAGTGGAAGTACGTATTCGCGATTCGGGAATTGGTATATCTGAAAAACAGAAACAACATATTTTTGAACGTTTTTATAAAGCAGATTCTTCACGAAATCGTGCTTACGGAGGAAGTGGCTTGGGTTTGGCTATCGTAAAAAAAGTACTCGACCTTCATCAAGGAGAAATAAAAGTCGAGAGTGAAGAGGGGCATGGAACAGAATTTATTGTTTGTATTCCTAAATATGAAGAAAAGTAGTGTTAGGAGGAAAATCTTCTAACACTATTTCTCTTTAAAAATACATTTCCCATTACTGCAACTATATTGATAAGCTCTCCCTTCGCTATTCATACGGTATGAGTAATCTGATGCTTTATCTTTCTTGAAGTCAACGTACGCTTCTGCACCACTTTTATCATCATCTATATCAATGAATTGAACGGATCGTATAGAATAATCCTTATTTTCACTTAATCCCCTTTTTTGCAAGTTTGTATGAATACCTTCCACTAATTGGTCGAACAATGACCAGTTTAAATGAAGATTTTCAAATGACTCAGTATGTCTTCCTAGAATGCCATTGTCTTGTATTATTTTTTTATTATTATCGTATGTATAAGAGTATGTAAAATAAGGTTCGTCTTTATATACGACTTTTGCATAATAGCCGATATTATAAAGAGGAGTATATTTTCCGGTTATGCTTTGTATTTCTTTTTGCTTATATCCTTTTATAGTATGGAGATATTCGTTAGTATCTTTTTCTATTACTTTATAATGTAGTGGATTACCAAATATAAAGTACATAGCCAAAAGTATGATGCATAGTCCGACTGCAGTTAGTGACAAGAACCACTTTTTTCTTTTCATACACATACACCCTCCTATATGGGATTTATTTCTATTTTACGTGAATTATGGGAAAACATGAGAATTATAAATGAAAAATTTCTATAGTTACCTACAAGTAACCTACGCACATGAAAGTGCATCATTGCCTTTTTACATAAACATAGATACAATTTTAATATAATACATAACTGAGATGATTAAGGAGTGTTATACTTGGCAGAATTATTACAAGGCAAAAATGCTTTAATTACAGGAGCAGGTAGAGGGATTGGTCGTGCTGTAGCGATCGCATTAGCGAAAGAGGGCGTAAATGTCGGTCTTTTAGCTCGTTCAGAAGAAAACTTAAAAGCTGTAGCGAAAGAAGTAGAAGCAGAAGGCGTAAAAGCTGTTATTGCGACTGCTGATGTTTCTTCATACGAAGAAGTGACTACTGCGATTGAGACGTTAAAAAACGGTTTAGGATCTATCGATATTTTAATTAATAACGCTGGTATTTCTAAGTTCGGTAAGTTTTTAGAATTAGACGTTGCTGATTGGGAAAAAATCATTCAAGTAAACTTAATGGGTGTATACTATGCAACTCGTGCAGCTTTACCAAGCATGATTGAACAACAATCCGGTGATATCATTAACATTTCATCTACAGCAGGACAAAAAGGTGCACCTGTAACAAGTGCATATAGTGCTTCTAAATTTGGTGTTCTTGGCTTAACAGAATCGTTAGCGATGGAAGTTCGCAAACATAACATTCGTGTAACAGCTTTAACTCCAAGTACAGTAGCAACGGATATGGCTGTAGATTTAGGATTAACTGACGGAAACCCAGATAAAGTAATGCAAGCAGAAGATATTGCAGAGTTTATCGTAGCGCAGCTGAAATTAAATAAACGTACATTTATTAAATCAGCAGGACTTTGGTCTACTAATCCGTAAGGGATAAATGTATAAACAAAAGAAGGGATATTTATTCTGTAATGGAGTAGATGTCCCTTCTTTATTTTTGTTCATTAGACAGAATTTTCGGTATAATCAAATTTGAATAGTAAAAAAGTATCGAAAGGGATGGTATTTACATGAGTACGATTGAGAAATGGACGGCTGTTGATCAATATGTGAGTGATGTATTAATACCGAAAGATTCTACATTAGAAGAAGTTCTTCAAGCAAACGCTGCAGCTAATTTACCAGCACATGATGTATCGCCAACGCAAGGGAAGTTTTTGCAACTATTAGTACAAATTCAAGGAGCTCGAAACATTTTGGAAATTGGTACTCTAGGCGGATATAGCACGATATGGCTTGCAAGGGGCTTGCCATCTGAAGGCCGAGTTGTTACATTGGAAGCAAATGAAAAACATGCAGAAATTGCACGTAACAATATTGAACGTGCCAATTTGAATGATAAAATTGAAGTACGATTAGGATTAGCTTTAGATTCTTTACGGCAAATCGAAAATGAAAATTATGAACCATTTGATTTTATTTTCATAGACGCTGATAAACAAAATAACCCTACCTATTTTGAGTGGGCACTAAAACTATCACGCCCGGGTACTGTAATTATTGGAGATAACGTAGTACGTGAAGGAGAAATTATTAATAATACTAGCAGCGATCCTCGCGTACAAGGGATACGTCGCTTCTATGAATTAATAGCTGCAGAGCCACGTGTAAGTACTACTGCGCTTCAAACTGTCGGAAGTAAAGGATACGATGGGTTTGTCATGGCAGTCGTAAAAGAGTGATGTGAGGAGGTAAATGGGATGAAAAAGAAATTTCAAAAATTATAACATGTATCTTGTACAACGCAGCTACCTCGTGGACCTCCAATATACTTGGAAATATAAGTTTATATAAAAATTGGAGGTTAGGAATAGATGAGAACTGAAAAAGAAATGTTAGACTTAATTATAAATACAGCAAAAGAGGATGAAAGAATCCGAGCAGTTATCATGAATGGATCACGTGTAAATTCAAATGTGAAGAGAGATTGTTTTCAAGACTACGATATTATGTATGTTGTACATGATATACAATCTTTTACGTCTAATCATAATTGGATTCATAGATTTGGAGAAATAATGATTGTACAAATGCCAGAAGAAATGTCATTAATTCCAGCAGACGAAGACGGGAAATTTCCGTATTTAATGCAGTTTATGGATGGAAATCGAATTGATTTAACGCTCGTTCCATTTGATTTGATAAATAAGTTCGTTGGACAAGATAGTTTAAGTAAGCCGCTTCTCGATAAAGATAATTGTATTGTTGAATTTCCACCAGCAAGCGATAAAGACTACTTAATAAAAAAGCCTACAGAAAAAGAATTTTTAGATTGCTGTAATGAATTTTGGTGGTGTAGTACGAATGTAGGGAAAGGACTATGGAGAGAAGAACTTTCTTATGCGAAAGGGATGCTTGATGGTCCAGTACGAGATATGTTCATCGTACTGCTAGAATGGCATATTGGTATGAAAACAGACTTTACAGTTAATACAGGAAAGTTTGGGAAGCATTTCGAGCAATATATTGAAAAAGATATTTGGCAGTATTTTAAACTGACCTATTCGGATGCTGAATATGAAAACATATGGGAGTCATTCTTTGTCATGGGGAAATTATTTAGGGAAGTGGCGAACGAAATTGCTAACACATATGGATATCAATACCCGCAAGGTGATGATGACAGAGTGACAAGCTATTTAAAACATGTGAAAGCTTTGCCGAAAGATAGTACATCGATTTATTAATAATATAAAGCAATAAGACTGTCCTAATTACGGACAGTCTTATTTTTGTTCATGAATAGGAATTTCCCTAACAAAGTGCAGATGAATTACATATGAAATTTCAGGGAGGTTTTTATGATGTATTATTTTTATTCACCAGAAATATTTGCTCCATATCAATGGGGACTAGAACGAGATGTTTCGTACGCCTATATGCCATATCACTCATTTTATTATGGAGACTATATAAGCTCATTGCCATACGCATATATCCCTCAAAACTATGAAGTGCAAATGAAAGCATATGATCGTGGATCGTGGACACCATTTTCGTGGGTCGAAAAATATGCGTACGCATTTTCCGGACCATACAATAAAGCGGAAGTCGCTCTTACATTTGATGATGGACCAGATTTAGAATTTACGCCAAAAATTTTAGATAAGTTAAAACAACATAATGTAAAAGCGACTTTTTTCTTGCTTGGTGAAAATGCAGAGAAGTATCCGAATGTAGTAAAACGTATTGCGAATGAAGGGCATGTAATTGGTAATCATACGTATAGCCATCCAAATTTAGCGAAAGTAAATAATGCTGAGTACCGTAATCAAATTATAAAAACAGAAGAAATATTAAATGGTTTAGCTGGTTATGCACCGAAGTTTATTCGTCCGCCGTACGGTGAAATACTTGAAAATCAATTGAAGTGGGCGACAGAGCAAAATTTTATGATTGTACAGTGGAGTGTTGATACAGTTGATTGGAAAGGAGTAAGCGCTGATACGATTACAAATAATGTGTTAGGGAATTCATTTCCTGGCAGTGTCATACTTCAGCATTCAACGCCAGGCGGGCATTTACAAGGATCTGTAGAGGCACTAGACAAAATCATTCCGCAGTTAAAAACGAAAGGGGCACGTTTTGTAACGCTGCCAAGTATGTTCCAAACATCGAAAGAGAGAAAATAAAGTGGAGTTTAAATTAGTCGGGTATTGTCAATCATCCATTATTAAGAATAGGACTCCTAAGTACTTTAAAATGGGAGTCCTATCTTATTTATAAATTATTATTTTCTAGTAAGTCTTTTCCTTGCTCTATAACAAATTCATAGTATGCAAGATCATATGGATAAATATCTTCAAATGTTATCGTTATCGGTTTATTGCTTAAAACAGAAATAGTCGTTAAAGTTGCAATCTCTTTTTTTAATAGTTGTAAAAAAGAGGTTGCATGTACTTTCATCACATCGTCCACTTCTTCCCCTGGTGCAAATGGAAGTGGATTGATGACATTGTGGAAATACATATGACAAAACTCGCGATCTGTAAGATTTGAAATTTCATAATCTATTTTAAAGATGCCTTTGTATGCTAAATCAGTCGTTTGAAATGAAAGCCCCAATTCTTCTTCAATTTCACGAAGACCACCAATTTGTACATCTTCATCGTGCATAATATGTCCGGCTGAAGTAATATCCCATATACATGGAGCTTCTTTTTTATTTTTAGAGCGTAATTGGAAATATAAGAACATATCTTCAGCATCTTTTTCTACAAACCAACAATGAAATGTTTCGTGCCAATCACCGTCACGATGCACTTCATCACGCAATTTCTTCCCAAGTGTATTTCTTTCAGGATCAAATATTGTTAACCACTCTGTCATTTTAATTCCCCTTTCTGCAAATTTTATTATACAATATTTGTATTGAATTTTGGGAAGATAAAGAAAAAAGGAGTGGTTAATAGTGGGGATAGAGCGTACGGAAATAAAATCGATTATTTCAACAGAGGAAGAATTACGGAAAATATTGGGGCAACCAAGTGAGCGAGCGTTAAAGAAAGTTATTTCATCATTAGACCACCATTGCGTAGATTTCCTGTCTAAATCTCCTTTTCTAGTATTATCTACTGCAAATAAATTAGGAGAGTGTGATGCTTCACCGAGAGGAGACGCACCTGGATTTGTATACGTATTAAATAATAATAAAATTATCATTCCAGAAAGACCAGGTAACCGTCGTATAGATTCCATTTTGAACATTATTTCAAATCCATACGTAGGGTTACTATTTTTTATTCCTGGACTTGGGGAGACGCTCCGAATAAACGGCCGAGCGTATATTACAAACGATGAAGAGATATTGCAAGAAATGCAGGCGAATGGACGCAATCCGTTACTTGGAATTGTCGTTGAAATAGAAGAGTGTTATATTCATTGCGCAAAAGCTTTTATCCGATCTAAGATGTGGGATCCAGAATCTTGGTTACATAAAAAAGAGTTACCTTCAGCAGCAAAAATGTTGCTGGAGCATGCGAAAGTAAATACTTCTGAAGAAGATGTTGCACGTTCTTTAGAAGAAAGTTATACGAAAAGATTGTATTGAAAAAACTTTATAGATATAGTTTTGTAAGGTGAATATGTACACATTTTAGAATGGGATATTCATATAGGAATCGTTGATTTACAAACTGGATAAATAACTAAATAGGTAAATCAAGTGGTAGTTGCATAATGCTATTTTGAAATACAATAAAAAATGATTTTGAAAATTGTTAGTAAAAATAGGCTTGCTTTTTGAAAAGTTGATAACTATAATAAGTTAACAAATAGACATGAACGAAAAAGTAACGATAAGGACACGAAATTATTTTTACGGTTTACAGAGAGGGAAGTCAAGGGTGTGAGCTTCCTAACACGAGAAATGATTTTACCACCTTTGAACTTCAATAGTGAACGAGTAATCTAGTAATTATTGACGGAATCAGCCGTTATCTGAACTTGAGCAATCTAGAAGGAAATACGTCTAGATTGGAACAAGGGTGGAACCACGAAAACACATTCGTCCCTTTCCTAGGGATGAGTGTGTTTTTTTATGGATATGAAGATTGAAAATTAAAAATAATTAAAAAACGGTATTGATTTTGTTGTTTATACGAGTATAATGAATTAACAAATAAACATGAACGAAAAAGTAACGATAAGGACATGAAATCATTTTTACGGTTTACAGAGAGGGAAGCCAAGGGTGTGAGCTTCCTAACACGAGAAATGGTTTTACCACCTTTGAACTTCAATAGTGAACGAGTAATCTAGTAATTATTGACGGAATCAGCCGTTATCTGAACTTGAGCAATCTAGAAGGAAATACGTCTGGATTGGAACAAGGGTGGAACCACGAAAACACATTCGTCCCTTTCCTAGGGATGAGTGTGTTTTTTTATTACTTTGAAAGGAGGTGCTGTAACATGAAACGATTTGTACGTACGGAAATAACCACCACCTGCATGATTAAAAAGCAGAGCAAGGTGATTGATAAAGATAAAAAATAAAATTGTAGGAGGAGATTAGAAGATGAATAACGTTATTAATGTTGGGGTGTTAGGCTTAGGTACGGTCGGAAGTGGTGTTGTCCATATTTTGAAAGAACATTATAAAAAAATTGCACTTGATACAGGGTATGAAGTGAAGGTAAAGACAGTCGTTGTACGTGACTTAGAAAAAGAACGTGATGTTTGTATTGATGGAATCGTAGTAACAAGTCATGTCGATGAAGTTCTAAATGATTCAAATATTGATATTGTAGTAGAGGTAATGGGCGGAATTGAAGAAGCGAAGCAGCACATTGTTAAGGCTTTACGAAATAAGAAGCATGTCGTAACAGCAAATAAAGATTTAATGGCTGTATACGGTGCAGAGCTTCTTCAACTGGCGAACGATAATGATTGTGATTTATGTTATGAAGCAAGTGTAGCGGGCGGTATTCCGGTGTTAAGAGGCTTAACAGACGGTTTAGCTTCAGATCAAATTGAAAAAATAATGGGAATTGTAAATGGCACAACAAATTACATGTTAACAAAGATGAGTCAAAATGGATGGTCGTATGAAGAGGCATTACAAGAAGCACAAAAATTAGGTTTCGCAGAATCAGATCCAACAGCGGATGTAGATGGGCTAGATGCAGCGAGAAAGGTAGCCATTCTTGCAAACTTAGGTTTTTCGATGAATGTTTCTTTAGATGATGTGCAAGTAAGAGGGATTCGAAAGGTCGAAAAAGAAGATTTACAAATGGCTGAAAAGTTAGGATTTACTATGAAATTAATTGGGAAAGCAGAGAAACAAGGATCAGCCATTCATTTAAGTGTAGAACCGACACTTTTACCAAGACATCATCCATTATCGAATGTAAATAATGAATTTAATGCAGTATATGTTCACGGTCAAGCGGTAGGAGAAGTAATGTTTTACGGCCCGGGAGCTGGGAAGTTACCGACTGGTTCTGCTGTAGTAAGTGATATTATTTCAATCGTAAAAAGTATGAATCAAGTTCCGAAAAATAAAAGTGCGTTAAAAGAACCAGAACCGTATGAATTACAAGGAGATGAAGAAGTCGTTTCGAAATATTTCTTACGTATTTCATTACGAGATGAACCTGGGATGTTGCAAAAAATAACAGAATGTTTCGTTAATTATTCTGTAAGTTTAAAAGAAGTTATTCAATTACCTTTAAATCGTGAACTTGCAGAAGTCGTTGTTGTGACACATCAAACTTCAAAGTATCAATTCGAACGAGTGCTAGGGGCGATAGAAGATGTCGCAAGTGAAATAAACAGTTATTACATTATTGAGGAGGAAAAACAATATGTATAAAGGATTATTAAAACAGTATGCTTCTTATTTACCGGTGAATGAAAATACACCTGATGTGAGCTTAATGGAAGGGAATACACCGCTTATTCCGTTATTAAATATATCAAAACAATTAGGAATTCAGTTATACGGTAAGTATGAAGGAGCGAATCCGACAGGTTCTTTTAAAGATCGTGGTATGGTAATGGCTGTTGCGAAGGCGAAAGAAGAAGGTTCGGAGGCAATTATTTGTGCATCAACAGGTAATACTTCGGCATCGGCCGCAGCATACGCGGCACGCCTTGGAATGAAATGTATAATCGTAATCCCTGAAGGAAAGATTGCACATGGAAAATTAGCGCAAGCAGTCGCCTATGGAGCTGAAATTATTTCAATAGAAGGAAATTTTGATGATGCACTTAAGGCTGTAAGAAATATTGCTGCTGAAGAGCCGATTACATTAGTAAACTCAGTGAATCCTTATCGAATTGAAGGGCAAAAAACAGCAGCATTTGAAATTTGTGACCAGTTGCAAGGTGCACCAGATGTTTTAGCGATTCCTGTTGGAAATGCTGGAAATATTACAGCGTACTGGAAAGGTTTCTGTGAATATGAGAAAGAAAAAGGCTATAAGAAGCCAAGAATTCACGGGTTTGAAGCGGAAGGAGCAGCTGCTATTGTAAAAGGACATGTCATTGAAGAACCTGAAACAATTGCAACAGCGATTCGCATCGGTAACCCAGCGAGTTGGTCATATGCAGTAGAGGCTGCTAAGCAATCTCACGGTGAAATAGATATGGTATCAGATGAAGAAATATTACATGCGTATAGATTATTAGCAAAAACGGAAGGGGTTTTCGCTGAGCCAGGATCAAATGCTTCATTAGCCGGCGTTATTAAACATGTTCAATCTGGAAAAATCAAAAAAGGAGAGACAGTTGTTGCGGTTTTAACTGGAAATGGGTTGAAAGATCCTGATATCGCAATCTCTTCTAATACATTAGATATTGCAAGTGTTTCAAATGATATAGGACAAATTAAAGAGCATATAAAAGGGGTGATTATGTCGTGATACCATTAAGTATTCGTGTTCCTGCTAGTACAGCGAATGTTGGACCTGGATTTGATTCAGTAGGAATAGCTTTGTCATTATATTTAGATGTAGTAGTAAAAGAGAAAGCTGATAAATGGGAAGTAATTCATTCCTTTGAAGAATCAATTCCGACAGACGATAAAAATTTAATCGTTAGCACGGCATGTAAAGTGAGTCCTTCTTTATTACCCCATATAATAGAAGTTACTAGTAATATCCCACTAACAAGAGGGCTAGGAAGTAGTGCGTCAGCCATTGTAGCAGGGATAGAGCTTGCGAATCAACTTGGCAATTTGAACTTAACAACTGATCAAAAAGTTCAAATTGCTACAAATTTTGAAGGACATCCTGATAATGTTGCTGCTTCTATATTAGGAGGAACTGTAATCGGAGCACTGGATGGAAAGAATGTTTCGGTTGTAAGAATTGAAAGTAAGGAATTAGGTGTAATCTCTCTTATTCCAAATGAAGAGTTAAATACGGAGGAAAGCCGATCTGTATTACCAGATGTGTTTCCGTTTCATGAAGCAGTTAAGGCTAGTGCAATCAGCAACGTATTAGTAGCTGCGTTTTGTCAAAAGAAGTGGGAAGTTGTAGGAGAAATGATGGAAAGAGATCATTTTCACGAGCCATTTCGTTTAGAACTGGTCCCGTTATTACCATCTATTCGTAAATGTGCAAAAGAATTTGGAGCATACGGCACAGCGCTTAGTGGTGCAGGCCCATCCATTTTTATATTAACGCCATATGATAAACGACAAGAAATTGGTGAGCAATTAGCGAGAGTATTTACGTCTATGAATGTGTGCGAGCTAGAAATCGATCATAGAGGAATTACTGTAAATAAAGAAGAACATATAGGGCTATAAAAAAGCTAGCATTGCTAGCTTTTTTTGTTGTAAATATCTTTTCAGTTGGCATATAAAAGAAAAGTAATAATGTATAATTTAGTAAAGCGTGTATTCATTTGGAGGTGATCGTATGAAGAAAGAGTCACCAGAAGAAAAGAGAGAACGTATAAGGCAAAGTGAATTGAAAAATAATCCTACCGGTTCTTTAAAGGATGGATTAAACAGAGCTGAATCAGGTAGTCCAGTTGATATGACAGGTGGTATGAATTGGAAAGGTACAGCGCTAGTAATTGTAGTGCTAGTTTTAGGCTATATTATATACACTTATTTTTTTAGTTAAGAAATGCACGTTAAAGCTATGAATTATTTGCTTTTATAAGTAGTGAGGATTGTACTACATATACTTTAAACAAATTATTGTTGTCCATACACACTTATTTTTAATACTCAAAATAGAGCTAGCGTTATGCTAGTTCTATTTTTTTGCCACATTCCTGTAACAAAGCCCCTGTATATTCAGTGGTGGAGGTGCAGAAGATGAAAAAAATGATAGCGATATGTCTTCTTACAACTATGTCATTTTCGACTTTAGTTGGGTGTGATGTAAAAGGTAATAATGCTGTACAAGAGTCTAAAATAAAGAAAGCGACGTATAAAGAATTTACTTACGATGTAAATCCAGAAACTTTCACGTTAACTGTAGAACATGATGGTGTAAAGGAACAGGCGTCACAGCCGTTACCGAAAATGAAGGTGTCGAATGTGAAAAAAGATAACGGGCGCACATCATGGGAATACCCAGATCAAAAAGTAAAAGTGAATGTAGAAAAGAAAAAAGATCACTTAAATATTGAAGTGGAATCAATTGGTGCAGAAAGCTTCACATGGCCGAAAGTACAAGCTGAAAATTATACACTTCCGTTATGGGAAGGAAAGCAAATTCCGAGTAATGATGAAAATTGGAAGAAGTTTTTAAAGGATGATGCATATTCATTTGCTGAATCATTTTCTATGAAGTTTTTTGCGTTAAATGGTTCGAAATATTCCATTGTATATATTGCGAACAATATGTTTAATAATGAATTGAAATTTCATTCGGATCCGAAAATAGGATTTGATTTTATACATGAATTCCCGAGCATAAATAAAAATAAAACATATGGATTTCAATTATATGTGACAAATAATGATGCAGTGAGTATTGCTAAACTGTATAAGGATAATATTGCTGGAAAAGGTGAATTTAAAACATTACAAGAAAAGGCTAGAAAAAATAAAGAGATTGAAAAACTTTATGGTGCGGCTCATTTTTATTTTTGGAATCAAAATGGTTTGTCTGACAGTAACGTAAATTGGCCAAAGATAAGAGAGCAAATAAATAGCCCAGTGTTTAGCCATATAAAAGAGCTTATTCAAAAGAATAGTTCGGAGCCTGGCGAATTGAATGTATTTGAGCAAGTAAGTAAACAAAATTTCATTGATCAGTACCAAAAAAATGTTATTTTGCGTTATGTAAATGAAGTATTATCAATGAAGGAATTGTATAAAGAGGATATTTTCCCAAAAGTTGATCAGAAGGCTAGTGAGTTATTAAACAAAGGTGTAGATCAGTTATCGAAGATGGAGTTATATAACTTAAATAAGCATGTATTAAAGTCGGCGCTCGGCGATGCGGTTGAAGAAGTTAGTAAATGGGGTAAGGCAGATGGAACGGATATTATAAAGGAAATGAAAGCAGCAGGAATAGACAATGCGTGGATTGGGTTACCGAACTGGGAACAAGGGTATATGCAGCCTGATTTCGTGACAGAAGCTAAGAAAATGGGATATTTAGTTGGTCCGTATGATTCGTACCATTCTATTCACGAAAAGGCTGATAAAAATTGGAATACAGCTTCTTTTCATGATCCATCGTTATATGAAGAGGCAACTGTGACGAAGAAAAATGGAGAAAAAGTGCAAGGGTTTTTAGGGAGAGGGCGAAAATTAAATCCAACTTTATCTCTTCCTAGTGTAAAAGAGCGAATGAACGATATATTACAAAATGGACCTAAATATAATTCATGGTTTATTGATTGTGATGCAACAGGTGAAATTTATGATGACTATTCGGCCAAACATATAACAACACAAGAACAAGATTTAAAAGCAAGGTTGCAACGAATGGATTATATTGCGCAAGAAAAAGGTATGGTAGTTGGTTCAGAAGGTGGAAATGACTTCGCAAGTAGCACGATTGCATTTGCTCACGGTATTGAAACACCGGTTATTAAATGGGACGATGAAGATATGAGGAAAAATAAAACTAGTCCGTATTATGTGGGCGGATATTGGTCACCGAATCAAAATGTTCCAGAAAAATATGCAAAACAAGTACCGTTAAAAGAAGAATATAAACAAGTATATTTAAATCCAGTATATTCGGTACCGTTATATAAATTAGTATACAACGATTCTGTAATTACAACGCATCACTGGGAATGGGGAAGTTTGAAAGTAAAAGATGAGGTAGGAAACCGTATGTTATATGAGTTATTGTATAATGTTCCTCCGTTATACCATTTAGATGAAGTAGAGTGGAATAAGCATAAACAAGAAATTACGCAGCATCTGAAAGTCTGGAATGAAGTTCATGAAAAGGCAGTAAAAGAAGAAATGACGAACTTTGCATATTTGTCAGAAGATAAATTAGTCCAATCTGCCTCATATGGAAAAGATATTAAAGTTATTGTGAATTTCTCAAATGAAGAGGTAGAAATAGATAAGGCGAAACTAAAAGCAAAATCCGCTGTTATTTATAATCATGGGAAGAAAACAATGTATACACCGCTTGAGGGATAATATGAAATGTATTGTTGCATTACTAATTTTTCAGGTGAAAATTGAAGGGTTCAAAACGAATAAATTTATAAATCTTTAATTTCGGATGTTACGAAGCGTCAAATTTTTGAAGTTGAAAAATAGTGACTTGCCAAAAATAAGCACGAGAGTATAATGTGAAATGGAATACATATTGGATTTATCATGTAACCTTACAAAAATGTAAGGTGTTTGAAAGGAAATTCAATATGAAGATTGCTAGACATACATTATACTAGGGAAAGAGAAAGAGAGGCGAATGAAGATGAGCTCTGAATTAGAACAAAATACGAGAAGCAATAAAAAACGTTCTAAAAGAAAGTCAATAAAATGGTTCATTTTAATTCCATTTTTCCTACTTATTTTTGGAGGAGTAGGATATGGATCATTAATATATAATAAAGCAAAAGCTGTTGTAAGTGATGCGTATGCACAAATTGATAAATCATCAAAACGTGATAAAGAAGTTGAGCCTTTAAAGGATAACATCTCTATTTTAATTATGGGTGTAGATGGTAGTGAAATGCGAAAAAGTCAATACGGAGAAGCAGTTCGAACAGATGCACTTTTATTAGCAACAATTAATAAAGATGATAAATCAGTAAAATTAGTAAGTATTCCGCGTGATTCACGTGTATATATTCCATCTAGAAAGAAATTAGATAAAATTACACACGCACACGTATTTGGTGGTGTTGAAAGTACACGAGATACAGTGGAAAGATTTTTAAATGTTCCTGTTGATTATTATGTGAAGTTTAACTTTGAATCATTCGTACAAATTGTCGATTCACTTGGTGGTATTGATATTGATGTACCTGTTACTTTCACAGAGCAAGATAGTAAAGACCAAGCGGGTATGATTCATTTAGAGAAAGGTTACCAACATTTAAATGGGGAACAAGCACTTGCACTTGCAAGAACACGTAAAATTGACAGTGATGCCATGCGTGGCCAAAGACAACAACTTGTAATAGAAGCAATTGCAAAAAAAGCAATGTCTGTCCAATCTATTAGCAAAATGGGCTCTTTACTTGATGCGGTTGATAAAAATATGAAAACGAACTTAACTTTCGATGATATGCTTGCGATTACAAAAAATATGGCAGGGTCTAATTTGGAAATGGAAAAAATGCAAGTAGAAGGTACGGATAAACGTATCGGAGGTATTTATTATTACATTCCAAATGAAAAAAATGTGAAAGATATTTCGAGAAAATTAAATGATCATTTAGGTGTAACACCAAAACCAGTTCGAAACGAATAATAAAAAAAGATTGGCTTTCGCCAATCTTTTTTTATCGGAATGGTTTTGTAACTTTTCTGTAACGATTTTTTATTTTAGAAAAATTATACTCATATGTATGAGAATATTGGAGAAGCAAAAAGTAAAGAGAAATAATGAAAATCTGTAATAAGGAAAGATATCATATGCAGAAATGGATAGGCATGATGGGAATCATTTTTATGTTGACTGGATGTAAAATGACTGAAGCCCCAACAAGTTTAATGGGTGCTCCTGCCAATGAAAAATGGATTAATGAACTAAAAGAGCAAGTAGATAAAGATTTGCCTGTTAATTATCGATTGCTTACTCCAATGTCTAATAAAGATAAACAGATGATTTGGTCAATGGATTTTAAACAAGATAATAAAAAAGAAGCCATTTTATTTTATAAATTGCCGAATGAAGATCATAGCGTATATTTAGCCGTATATGAAGAAGCCGGAAATGGGTGGAAAGTAAAGTCCACACATAGATTTGATGGTGGAGATGTAGATGTCGTTGAAGTCGGTGATTTTACAGGAAACGGGAAGCGGGAGTTACTAATCGGAATTTCTGTAAGTCGTGAATCGTTAGAACATGTTATGTATGTTTTTTCGGAAGAAAATGAAGATATGAAGGAAATATATAATCGAAGTTATACGAAGTTATTCATAGAAGATCTAAATAAAAATGGACTGAAAGATATAAGCCTTGTTACGTATGAAAAGGATGAGAAATTGACAGTTGAGTTCATGGAACAATTTAAGACTGTATCTGAAGCGTCATTCGATCCATTTATAAATAGCATCCAAAGAATACAAATGGGCCGCATTTCTAAATCACTAAAGGCAGTTGTAATTGATGCAGGTGTTGGCGCTCATTCAGGGATAACATATGTAGCAAAATTTGATAAGGGTCATTATGATCCACTACCTATAGATGGAAAAGAAGATTTATTCAATGATTATGTAGTTGAAAGCAAAGATATAAATGAAGACGGCATTATTGAATTTGTTCGTACAGTGCGTCCAAAAGGTTGGGAAGAGGCATCATACGGAGAGAGTACGATGTTTGAACGTTATATTCAGTGGAGTGAAGATGGAATTAAATCGATAGAAGAAAGATATGTAAATATAGAGAAAGGTTATTTTGTCAAAATCCCGCAAGCATTAATTGGAAAAATAACTGTTCCAGTCCAGCAAGAAGCATCAGAAGTTCAAAAATTTATAGATACAACGACAAATGAACTATGGCTTGAAGTCCATATATTTAAGCGGAGAGAATGGTTGAAAATAAAGGGATACGAGGCAGCAGTGAAAACGGCTTCTCACGTATACGCCGTACCGAAACAACCACATTTTGAAAAAGTGAAAGCATATGTAAAGCCGCTAGCGGATTATCAACAAGAGTAGGGAGGTGGAAATTATGCCAACAATTTTAGTTTTAGAAGATGAAATGCCTATTCGTAGTTTTATCGTCTTAAATTTGAAACGTGCTGGATTTTATGTATTAGAAGCTAGTACGGGAGAAGAGGCGTTACAGATTTTATGTGAACATACTGTTGATGTAGCATTGCTTGATGTAATGTTACCAGGAATGGATGGTTTTCAAGTTTGTAAAGCGATCCGAGAAGAAAATAAAAAAATCGGTATTATTCTGTTAACCGCACGTGTACAAAATGAAGATAAGGTACAAGGATTAGGGATTGGTGCAGATGATTATATCGCAAAGCCGTTTAGTCCAGTGGAATTAACTGCACGTATACAATCGTTATTAAGAAGAATAGAAGTACATGATGAAAAAGCAAATACAATCATATCTGGCCCGTTTTCTTTAAATGTTATAGAAGAAAGATTATATAAAAGTGGACAATTAGTTGATTTAACCCCTACAGAGTATATGATATTACAGTATTTAATGAATCAGGCTTCAAAGCCGGTTTCACGTGATGAGATTTTAAATATGATTTGGGGAACGAATTATGTAGGTGAGACGAAAGTAGTAGATGTAAATATGAGGCGGTTACGTCAAAAGATAGAATGTAATCCATCAGAACCTGAATTTATTCTTACTGTGTGGGGAAAAGGATATGTGTGGAAGGAAAGTATAAGATGAAAAGAAAAGTGACTTTATATTTTATGACGGTCATTATACTTATGCTTGTATTATTTGAAGTCGTATTTTCAGTCTCCATTTATCGATATTATTATAATGGTATTGTGCAATATATAGAATCTCATGCGAAGACAAGTACACGATTTTTCTCTGAATACAATTCACTATACTTTATTCGTTTGCAAGAATACAGCGGGGATATAATTGAGAGCTTTCAGTTAGAAGGAACTGAATTACAATTAATTGATCGACATGGTACGATTATACAGTCGTCAAGTGGACAAAAGGTAGAAGGTAAAGTAGTTATTCCGTATTCGTTACTAGAAGGAGAAATGTACCATCAAGTGACTACTACGAAAGAAAATGTGAAACAATTAGAAGTGATTAGTCCACTTATTCATCAAGGACAAACGATCGGTGTTTTGAAATATACGACTGTTTTAACGAATGTAAATGCAAAGATTATCGAAATCATTATGTTTACTATTTCTGTAGGTATTGTTATTTCAGGAATTGTATTCTTAATCAGTAGACGATTAGCGAATTCGTTTGTTAAACCAATTGAATCTATTATTCATGCTTCTTCACAAATTGCAGAAGGTACATTAAAGAAAAAAATTAAAGAGGATTATCCTGGTGAATTAGGTGAGTTGGCACATAGTTTAAATCATATGTCTAATAAAATAGAAAAAGCGGAACAGATGAAAAATGAATTCATTGCTTCGATTTCTCATGAAATACGAACGCCTTTAACTGGAATTAAAGGCTGGAGTGAGACGTTAAAAACGGTAGATCATCTAACCGAAGAAGAGATAAAGCAAGGTATGGGAATTATATCAGGTGAGACAGACCGATTGATTCATTTAGTAGAAGAATTGCTAGATTTTTCAAGATTACAATCAAATCATTTCAATTTATATAAACAAAAGGTGCAAATATACGATATACTAGAGGAGACGATTTGGCAATTAACTCCTAACGCTGAAGAGAAACAAATTCAATTTATGAATACGATAGAAAGAATTGAATTGATGGGAGATCGAAATAGGCTAAAGCAAATTTTCTTGAATATTGTTCAAAATGCTATTAAATATTCACATGAAAAAGGTACAATTTACATTGAAGCGACTAAAAATGAAGGACAAGCAGTAATCAAGGTGAAAGACGAAGGGATTGGAATTGCTAAAGAGCATTTACCATATATAGAACAGTCATTTTACCAGATTAATAACCATGTTACAGGTGCTGGTCTTGGTTTAGCTATCGTAAAAAAAATGGTAGAGCTTCATGGAGGTACACTTAGTTTTATAAGTAAAGAGGGAGTAGGAACAACCATTTTGATAAAACTCCCATTATAATACATATGTATAGGTCTGTTTATATAGTGTAATAAAATAAATAGATGTATAATTATATTGGGTGATTTATATATAAGATTAATAGGGAGAGGAATTAGATAGAATGGAAAAAGCTTTTAAAATTAAACGAGTAGTAGTCGTTTTAATAGCGATTGCAGCAGTAGCTATTGGGTATTTCATGTTTCAATCCATTACTTCACCAGCAAAGGCTGTTGCAAAACAAGAAAATGTAGTACAGCTTGCAAGTGAACAACCGAAAGTAGAAATGATTAAAACGGCACCAAGTCGTTTTAATGGGAAAGAAAGAAAAGTTGCTTATCTTACATTTGATGATGGCCCAGGGAAATATACGGCTGAATTGTTAAATATGTTAAAACAGCATGATGCGAAGGCGACGTTCTTTTTAATTGGAGCGAATGTAAAAGAATTTCCGGATTTAGTGAAACGTGAAGATGCAGAAGGTCATTATGTAGGTATGCATAGTATGACACATAATTTTGCAAAGCTATATAAAAATGGCGAGTATGTAAATGAAATGAAAGAAGATCAAAGCTTAATCGCAAATATTATTGGAAAATCACCTAAATTAACACGTCCACCATACGGTTCGATGCCTGGATTAAATGAAGGTCTTCGAAATAAAGTGGTAGAGGGCGGTTTTAAAGTATGGGATTGGACAATTGATTCATTAGATTGGAAATATAATAAAATGCAAGTTGATGCAGCGGCAGCACAAATTGCTCAAAACGTAATTACACATGCAACAAAACCACAGGAAGTTATTTTAATGCATGACATTCACCCACAATCAGTTGCTGCTGTGCCAGCAATTTTAAAAGGCTTAAAAGAAAAGGGTTATGAGTTTGAAGCTTATCATGAAGAAAGTCACTTCCCAGTGAATTTCTGGCATGATAACCGTATGTAATGGAGGAATGAACGTTGAAGTATGGAAAAGTAGCAGTAGTTGGAGCACTATCAGTAGGATTATTGACAGGTTGTTTCGGTGAAAAACCAGAAGAAAATCTTTATACAGCTTTTGAAACAGCGGCAACACAAGAAAAATCATTAGTTGATGAAGCGAAGAAGTTAGAGAAGTTAGAGAAGGAAGGTCAAGAGCTATATTCTCAAATTTTACAAGAAGGTAAAGATCATAATGACGCTGTTATGAAGAAGATAGAGCAAGCTACTGCAAATGTAGATGACCGTGAAAAAGTATTAAAAACTGAGAAAGAAATGCTAGAAAAAGCTCAGAAAGAAACGAAATCTGTGCAGGGAAATATAGAAAAGCTTGAAGATAAGAAGTTACAAAAACAAGCGAAAGCAGTAGAAGAGTCGTATAAAAACCGTTATGATGCATTCCAAAAGATGAATGAAAATTATACGAAGGCGTTAGCGACTGAAAAAGAACTGTATGAAAAATTAAAAGTAAAAGAAACGAAATTAAAAGAGATTGGTGAAAAAGTTAAAGCTGTTAATGAATCAACTGTGGAAGCACAAAAATCAAAAGAGCAATTTAACAATTTTACAAAAGAGTATAATGACAGTAAATTAGCATTCTACAAAGATGCAGAGATTAAGATTAAAGATCAGAAATAAAGAAGAATCTTAAGCATAATAAAAAGCCGGAGAAACATCGTTACAAATGTTTTTTCGGCTTTTTACGTTAAATGAATAGAAAAGGCTGGAATTGATATCATAAAAGAGTTATAGTGAATTATTCCAAGGGAAACATTGTAAAGTAAGGAGAATGGAAATATGTCATATGAATTTTTACTCAAATTAGGTTTAGCACTCTTTTTAGGATTATTCATCGGGATAGATAGGCAGCTAAAGAATAAACCGCTTGGTGTGAAAACAAGTATGGTTATTTCTGTAGCAAGCTGTTTAATTACGATGGTTTCAATTGAAGCCGTACATGTATATTCTGTTCCAGGGCATACAAATATGGATCCAATGCGTCTAGCTGCTCAAATTGTGAGTGGTATTGGTTTTCTTGGCGCAGGTGTTATTTTACGAAGAAGTAATGATGTTATTTCCGGATTAACGACAGCTTCTATGGTGTGGGCTGCTTCAGCTTTAGGTATAGCAATTGGGGCGGGATTTTATTTACAAGCGACGGTTGCTATGATTTTAATTATTTTAGCAATTAACGTACTTCCACAACTTGTGAAAATCGCAGGTCCGTATTCATTAAGACAAAAGGATTTATCTATAAAAATTACTGTAAAAGAGCATCATGAGTTAGATGGTATATTTAAGCAAATCAAAAATTTAGGTATGCATGTGAAACGAGTGAAAATTAAAGATATAGATAGTGGAGCATTTCAGCAACTGGAGATGGTTATTTTAGCTCCAGAAGATTTATATACAACAGAGTTATATAGTTCCCTAAAAGAGATCGATCGAGTAGTCTCAGTTGAAGTGGAAAGTAGATAATTGTGAAAAAAGAGTGAAGTGTATTCACTCTTTTTTTATTTGGATTTTTAAGGGAATAAATTGATATAATGATGAGTAAACAAGGGGGAGAAATGATGGAAATACATATTAGAAGAGCAATAAAAGATGATATACCAGGTATAGCAAAGGTGCATGTTGATAGCTGGAAAACAACGTATAAAGGGATATTTGCTGACGAAATTTTAGAAAATATAACATATGAGCAAAGAGAAAAACAATGGGAAAACATTTTTCAGCAAGAAGATAAATACCAATATAGATTTGTAGCAGAGACATTAGATAGAACAATAATTGGGTTCATTGACGGAGGAGTGGAAAGAAGTGGTGCATATAATTGTGATGGGGAATTATATGCGATCTACCTTTTACAAGAGTATCAAGGAATGAAAATAGGCCAAAAGTTATTTCAAGGTTTTTTATCGGAATGTATAAACAATGATATGCAATCACTTTTAGTATGGGTTGTTACGAATAATCCTTCTAAAAAGTTTTATGAAAAATATAATCCGGAAAAAATTGATACGAAATTTTTAGAGAGACTAAATATAGAAGAAACAGCGTATTGTTGGAGAAATATAAATAATATTATTATGTAAACTTATTGTTTGAAAGAGGTATACCAATTAAGGTATACCTCTTTTGTTTAACTATTTTGAAGGGGATTACTAATGAAAAAAGTAAGTATGTAGTTTGAAATTGAGTATTTTTTTCGTGTATTTTTAACTAGATTAAAGAAAAGAGAGAAAACAAGAAAAATTAAATTAGATAAAAAAATTCTGAAATATACTATTGAATTGAATATCATTATCAATTAGAATCATAATTGATAACGATATTCAATTGTTGTTTATTATATAAAATTTCGATAGCTTTAATATAAAGAGGAGGACCAATATGCAGCATGCGAAACAAATCGCAGAACATGCAACATTACAAAGTTTTTTAAACTGTTATTTAAGGGAAACAGGGAGTGGAGAATGGATTACAGAGGATGAAAAAATGAAAAGTATCTTCAGTAATACGTTGAATAGAGATATAGTCCCCACATATTTATATTGTCGGCTATCGGCGCAGAACGTTACTTTGTATGGAGAAGTTATATATAAATCAGCAACAGATCGCCATTTGTTTGGAGAACAATTTTATTATCAAATGGGAGAAAATAAGAATGTTATAAAAGCAGATTACGTTACTGTTATTACGTTTTTAATAAAAGAAATGTCTATGAATTATGGGGATGGTACAAATCCCGCTGAACTTATGGTCCGTGTCATTCAAAGTTGTCAAAATATTGAAGTTTTTTTAAAGGAACGGATAGAAGAAACATCAAAATTATATGGTTTCCATACATCCTTTATAGAGGCGGAGCAATCATTATTATTTGGACATTTAACTCATCCAACCCCAAAGAGTAGACAAGGTATTTTGGAATGGAAAAGCGCAATGTATTCTCCAGAATTAAAAGGAGAATGTCAGCTTCATTATTTTAGGGCACATAAAAGTATAGTAAAGGAAAAATCATTATTATTTGATTCTACAACAGTAATTCTAAAAGAAGAGTTATGTAATGATGAGATGGTGAGTCAGGAATTTATATCGAAATATTGTAAGGAAGATGAATATTCATTACTTCCAATTCATCCGCTTCAGGCAGAATGGCTATTACACCAATCTTACGTACAGGATTGGTTAAATCAAGGAGTACTTGAATATATCGGTCCGGCCGGTAAGTATTATATGGCAACATCATCACTTAGGACGTTATATCATCCCCACTCAAAATATATGCTTAAGTTTTCATTTCCAGTAAAAGTAACAAATTCAATGCGCATTAATAAATTGAAGGAACTAGAAAGTGGTCTGGAAGGAAAGGAAATGCTAAATACAGGGATTGGTGAAGTGATAGAAAAATTTCCGGGTTTTGATTTTATTTGTGATCCAGCATTTATTACATTAAATTACGGGGCAGAAGAATCTGGATTTGAAGTAATTATACGAGAGAATCCTTTTTATAGCGAACATGCAGATGACGTTACTTTAATAGCTGGACTAGTTCAAGATGCTATACCTGGAGAACGTACTCGTTTATCAAATATTATTCATCGACTAGCAGATGTAGAAAGTAGAAGCTGCGAAGAAGTCAGTTTAGAGTGGTTCAGACGATATATGAATATTTCTTTAAAGCCGATGGTATGGATGTACTTACGGTATGGTGTTGCATTAGAAGCTCATCAGCAAAATAGTGTTGTTCAGCTAAAGGACGGTTATCCGGTCAAATATTATTTCCGTGATAATCAAGGTTTTTATTTCTGCAATTCAATGAAAGAAGTGCTTAATAAGGAGTTAACTGGTATTGGAGAACGTACTGGAAATCTATATGACGATTATATTGTAGATGAAAGATTTCGTTACTATTTAATTTTCAATCATATGTTTGGCCTCATTAACGGTTTTGGCACAGCAGGATTAATTAAGGAGGAAATTCTTCTCTCTGAATTAAGATCTGTACTTGAATCGTTCCTTCCTTATAACCGTGAACCTTCTACCTTTTTAAGAGAATTGTTGGAAGAGGATAAGTTGGCATGTAAAGCAAATTTATTAACGAGATTTTTTGATGTCGATGAGTTAAGTAATCCATTAGAACAAGCAATTTACGTACAGGTACAGAATCCGCTCGTTAGAGAAGTGGCTGTTCGTTCATAAATAGCGTTAAAATTTCACGTAATACAAATAATGGTATTTCTCGTAAGGTGGAGGGGGGAATAACGGTGGACATGTATCATACGAAAATTTTGAAGGCGCTCCAATCAGAAGATTACATTTCAGTGCGAAGAAGGGTGTTACGTCAATTAGTAGAGTCGTTAATTTATGAGGGGATCATTACGCCAGTTCGCATTGAAAACGAAGAACAAATTCTTTTTCTTATACAAGGACTTGATGAAGACAACAAAAGTGTCACGTATAAATGTTACGGAAGAGAACGAATGACATTTGGACGTATCTCTATAGAGTCATTAATTGTAAGAGTTCAAGAGGAACAACAAGAAATACAATCAGTCTCGCAATTTTTGGAAGAAGTTTTTCGAGTTGTTAACGTGGAACAAACGAAATTAGATTCTTTCATTCATGAATTAGAGCAAACGATATTTAAAGATACGATTGCACAATATGAAAGACATAATAAGGTGGAATATACTCAAAAATCGTACGATGACTTTGAAAGCCATTTAATAGACGGTCATCCATATCATCCTAGCTATAAAGCACGCATTGGATTTCAATATCGTGACAATTTTCAATATGGATATGAATTTATGAGGCCAATAAAACTCATATGGATTGCAGCGCATAAGAAATATGCGGCTGTAGGTTATGAAAATGAAGTGATATACGGTGATACTTTAAAAGTAGAAATTGGTGAGCAGAAAATAGAAGAATATATGAATTATATTCGAAGTTTAGGATGTAATCCGGAACAGTATGTATTCATTCCAGTGCATCCGTGGCAGTGGGAAAACTTTATTATTCCGAATTATGTTGATCATATACAGGATAAAAATATTATTTATTTAGGACAATCAGCGGATGATTATTGTGCGCAACAATCGATGAGGACGTTAAGAAATGTTACGTATCCAAAGAGGCCATATGTAAAGTTATCGCTGAACATACTTAACACTTCAACACTCCGTACGCTGAAACCATATTCAGTTGTGAGTGCACCAGTTATATCGAATTGGTTAAGTGATATCGTATGTCGGGATTCTTATTTAAGGGATGAATCGCGCATTATTTTGTTAAAAGAATTTTCGAGTGTAACGTATGATACGAATAAGAAAGCCACATATGGTTCATTAGGATGCATTTGGCGTGAAAGCGTACATAAATATTTAGATGAGCAAGAGGATGCGGTTCCTTTTAACGGTTTATATGCAAAAGAGAAAGGCGACACACCAGTTATTGATACATGGTTAAGCAAATATGGGATAGAAAATTGGCTACGATTACTGATTCAAAAAGCGATTATTCCAGTTATACATCTTGTTGTAGAGCATGGGGTGGCATTAGAATCACACGGACAAAATATGATTTTAGTTCATAAAGAAGGGCTACCTGTCCGTATTGCATTAAAGGATTTCCATGAAGGACTTGAGTTTTATCGTCCATTCTTAAAAGAAGTTACTAAATGTCCGGACTTTACTAAAATGCATAAAACGTATGCAAATGGAAAAATGAATGATTTCTTTGAAATGGGTCGTATTGAATGTTTACAAGAGATGGTATTAGATGCACTGTTCTTATTTAATGCAGGAGAATTAGCTTTCGTACTTGCGGATGAATATTCTTGGAAAGAAGAAAGTTTTTGGAAGATAGTTGTCGAAGAAATTGAAAATCATTTTAGGAAATATCTACACTTGAAAGATAGATTTGAAAGTATTCAGCTATACACTCCTACATTCTATGCTGAGCAATTAACGAAGCGTCGATTATATATGGATGTGGAATCGCTCGTTCATGAAGTTCCAAATCCATTGTATAGAGCAAGACAATTAAACAAACAAAATTCAGTTGTTACAGGGGGAAATTATGCTAATCGTTAATAAAGAAGAGTATAGCAAAAGTGATTTTGATTTGAGGTTACAAGTTTATGAGGAAATAGAGCAATTTCAAGAAGCAGAAGGAAAGAGATTTGCGCTTTGTCTGAAAGCTCCATTCGATATTATTACGCTTGTGTTTTTCTTAAAAGAAAAGAAAGCCTCAGTATTACTTATACATGAAGATACGCCAAAAGAAACGGCTATTGAAATGGCAAAGCGTGCAAATTGTATTGGAATTTTATATGGAGAATATAGCGGTTTTACGAAATTAGAAGTAGCGAACTCTTTAGTAGAAGAGGCTTCTTTATTGCAATATAGTTCTGGAACTACGGGAGAGCCAAAACTGATTCGTAGAGTATGGACGGAAGTGGATACAGAAATTGCTGCTTATAATGAAACTTTAAACTGTGAAGTAGATGAAGTACCAATCGTTATGGCTCCTGTTTCGCATTCATACGGACTCATATGTGGTACGTTATCTGCAATTACACGGGGAAGCAAACCTATCATCATTACGAATAAAAACCCTAAATTCGCATTAAATATCGTTCGCCATACAGAAAAACATATCATATATGCAGTACCACTTATGTTACATATTATGGGGAGTTTCCCGCAAGGAACGTATCAGTTTCATAAAATTATGACATCTGGAGCACCTTTGCCAGAAGCATTATTTTATAAACTAAAAGAAACGACAACATATATGATGCAGCAATATGGTTGTTCTGAAGCAGGTTGTATTAGTATATGTCATGATATGAAAAGCCATTTAGATTTAGGGAAGCCACTACCTCATGCGAGTATAAGCATCGGTTCAGATGAAAATATGCCTGAAGAAATCGTAGTGAAAATGAACGATAAGGAAATTTTCACGAAAGATTTGGGGTATAAGACGGAGCGAGGCCTTCATTTTATGGGGCGCATGGATGATGTGATTAACGTTTCAGGATTAAAAGTCTTTCCTATAGAGGTAGAAGAAACGATGCTTCGACTAGCAGGGGTTCAAGAGGCAATTGTATATCGGGGGAAACATCCTGTGATGGGCGAAATAGTTAAAGCGAAAGTAATCTCTCATATTGATCCAGTTCGAATAAGAGAATGGTGTATGCAGCATTTACCAGCTTATAAAGTTCCGCATGAGATTGAAAGTGTAACTGAAATTCCGAAAAATAAAACTGGAAAAGTGAGTAGAAAGTTACTAGAGATGGGAGAGGTTACAGCATGAGACGTGAAATATTAAAAAATGAAGTGTTGAAAATTATGAAAGAAAAAATGGAACTAAAAAATGTAACGCATTTAGAAGAAACGATGCGTTTAAACCAAGATTTATATATAGATTCGGTAATGATATTACAACTCATAGTTTACATAGAAATGGATGTAAAGCTATGCGTTCCAGAGGATGAGGTAGATCCAAAAGCGTTTCTTACTGTAGGATCTTTGCTTGATTTTATGGAGGAGTTACAACCGGTATAAGAAGTAAATGTGAATAATTAACCTTTAGGAAAGTGGATGAGAATATGACTTCAATTAAAGTTCACTGTTTAGTGAGTTGTTTTTGCGAAATTATAAAAAGGCGTAGCGATATTGATTTTCGTCCCTTTTATTTCGGACTATGGGACGGCGATTTTGATATAACAGAAGGCGGCATTATATCGTATCACTCCGAAAATATTAACCACGATAATTATTTATTATGGTATGAAAAGTTGTATGGCATAAAAGTGAACGAATGGTATGATCATGCAAAAGATAAGGATAGCAATGTAGAAACGTTTTTACAATTAGTAGAAAACAAGCCAGAAAATCGCTATGTCATTGTAATGGTTGATATGTCTCTATTACCTGAGAGGGAAAATAAATTCCATCAAAAACCGTTTCCGCATTATTTAATGATATCGAAGACAGAGAAAGAAGAAGAATGGTTCATGCTAGATCCTGATTTTCGCTGGGAAGGGAATATGGAAAGAGAAAAAGTACTTCACTCTGTTCGAGATAACCCATTTGGCGGAGGGTATTTCATTGATATAGAAGAAATTCAGGAGCCAACAGAAGAAATGGTAGCGAGTTATTTCATAGAAACTTTCAAAAGAAACGATAATGAATTGACTATGGAGCTGAAAAATTTAATTATAAAAATGGCAAATGAAGAAGAAGGGTATTCGCTTTCTAGTCTTGTAGCGGCAGTCAAACAAATACCAGTACTTGCAATTCGTAAATATAGTTATGAACATGCCTTTGCGTACTTCCGTGAAACGTTGCAATATTCGGAGCAAGAGTTTGATTATTGGTGTGATCGGGTAGAAGATATTGTACAAGGATTTACAAATGTACAGTATCGTGCAATTAAAATGGCAATGATGAATAATAAGGGTATGTTATTAGCAATTGTTGAAAAGCTTGATGAAATGAATACAATTGAATTGCAAATAAAGGCTGAATTAGAGAGACAGTTTTTATTATGGAAAGAAATGAAAATAAACGAGTCTGTCTTAGCATTAAAAAAATCTAACTGAATTTAAGATAGGGGAGTGAGAACCTATGAAATATTCATTATGTACTATTTCCTTTCGTCATCAATTAATTTCATTTACTGATATTGTTCAATTTGCGTATGACAACGGTTTTGAAGGAATTGAATTGTGGGGGACTCATGCACGAAATTTGTATATGCAAGAGTATGAAACGACAGAACGAGAATTGAATTGTTTAAAGAATAAAAACTTGGAAATTACAATGATAAGTGATTACTTAGACATATCATTATCGGCAGATTTTGAAAAAATGATAGAGAAATGTGAACAACTTGCAATACTAGCTGATTGGTTTAAAACGAACAAAATTCGTACGTTTGCTGGACAAAAAGGTAGCAGAGCTTTCTCAGAGCAGGAGAGAAAAGAATATGTGAATCGTATTCGCATCATTTGTGAAGTATTTGCTCAGCATAATATATATGTACTTTTAGAAACACATCCAAATACGTTAACGGATACGTTGCCTTCTACTTTGGAATTATTAGGTGAAGTAGATCATCCGAATCTGAAAATAAACCTGGATTTTCTTCATATATGGGAGTCGGGAGCAAATCCAATAGACAGCTTCCATCGACTAAAGCCGTGGATACAACATTACCATTTTAAGAATATATCGTCAGCAGATTATTTACATGTGTTTGAACCTAATAATGTATATGCAGCAGCGGGAAGTCGAATTGGTATGGTTCCATTATTTGAAGGTGTCGTAAATTATGATGAGATTATTCAGGAAGTGAGAGATACTGACCATTTCGCTTCACTCGAATGGTTTGGGCATAATGCGAAAGATATATTAAAAGAAGAAATGAAAGTATTAATAAATAGAAATTTAGAAGTAGTAACTTCTTAATATAAAATGATGTAAGAGTCTCTCATTGTAGAGACTCTTTTTTTAAAAATATAAATAACCAAAAATTACCATGTATTTAAATTAAAATTTAACACAATTTATATATAAATAAGGAGGTGATTGGTAATGGCTAGAAATCGTAATTCTAATCAATTAGCATCACATGGAGCACAAGCAGCTTTAGATCAAATGAAATATGAAATTGCACAAGAGTTTGGTGTACAACTTGGAGCTGACACTTCTTCACGTGCAAACGGTTCTGTAGGCGGTGAAATTACAAAACGTCTAGTAGCGATGGCAGAACAACAACTTGGTGGCGGATATACTCGCTAATTGTAGAAGGTTATAGGAGAAAGGAAGGATTCTTCCTTTCTTTTTTTTTCAATTAATTGGTATGGATATATTGCGGATTGGATTCAAAGAATAGAAATAATACTATATTTTCCCCAATTTCTTTTGTTGTAAATGGGAAGTAGTAAAGATGTAATAGCCCTGGTGGAATGAAACATTGCGTTCCAGCAGGGCTATTATATGGTAAGAAATATACGATGAAAGGGTTCCGAAGCCAACATGTTAAAAAAAGAAAACTGTTGTTTGATTGCGCTTGCATCAGTTCCACTTGTTATGACATTAGGAAATTCAATGCTCATTCCAATCCTACCGACTATCGAAAAGAAATTACATATTTCATCGTTTCAAGTATCCATGATTATTACAATTTATTCTATTGTAGCCATTTTACTTATACCGATTGCTGGTTATTTATCAGATAGATGGGGACGAAAGATGGTAATGGTTCCGAGTTTGCTAATTGCGGCTATAGGAGGAGCGATAACTGGTTGGGTATCTTGGAAAGTTGATAATCCCTACACTTGGATATTGATCGGTAGAGCGATTCAAGGTATTGGTGCTGCTGGTGCAATGCCAGTTGTTATACCGTGTGTTGGTGATTTATACAAAGATGAAAAACAAGTTAGTACAGGTTTAGGAATCATTGAAACATCCAATACATTTGGAAAAGTGTTGAGCCCTATTTTAGGATCTGCTCTTGCTGCCATTGTATGGTTCTTACCATTTTGGGCGATTCCAGTTTTATGTGTAGTAGCAATTGTTTTATTACTTGTTCTAGTAAAGGCAAAGAAACAAGAAGGAGAAGTACCACCACTTAAAGAGTTTATAAAATCTATTCTCTCTACGTTTCGAGAAAAGGGAAGATGGTTGATTGCCATTTTTGTATTAGGTGCAATTATTATGCTTATTTTATTCGGAATTCTCTTTTATTTGTCGACTATACTGGAATCAAAGTATGACATTCATGGTATATGGAAAGGGTGTGTACTCGCTATTCCGTTACTTGTACTCTCACTTAGTTCATATATGGCCGGTAAAAAAATTGGAGATAATCAAAATGTGATGAAGAAGTGTATTTATATTGGATTTTTAATGGCTTCTGCTTCAGTCATTATTCCTTTATTTATAAAAGGAATCTATTTATTACTTCTTTGTCTCGTTGTTATGGGAATCGGAATTGGTATGGCACTCCCATGTTTAGATGCTTTAATTACACAAGGGATTGAAAAGGAGCAAAGGGGGACAGTTACGTCATTTTATAGTTCCATGCGATTTATCGGTGTAGCAGCTGGACCACCTCTATACTCTTTTTTCATGAAAGGTGCTGACCATGAAGTGTTTTATTTAACAAGTATATTCGCTGGTATTGGTGCTGTTATAGCGATCATTTGGATTAAACCAGCAAAAGATGCAAAGAACGTAAAACAAAAACCGGAACCTACTTCATAATTTGTAAGGGAATTGCACGATGTTTTATAGATCATGCAATTCTCTTTCGTTCATTAAGAATAAATCACTTGTGTTAACATATAAAGTGCGACACCCCATATGATGAGACCCGAAAACTTATTTAATAATACGATTGTCTTTCCAGTTGAGTCTATTCTTTTTAGAAATTTCCCCGCTAAAGCTAAGCTTATAAACCAAATCCAAGAAACGATAATAGTTGCCAGTGTGAAAGCCCATTTCTCACTTCCTATGTATTGAATAGAATTTGTTCCAATTACACCGATTGTATCTAAAATTGCATGTGGATTTAATAACGAAACCGATGCAGCGAAAAGGATTTGCTTTTTTAATGGCATGTTGTTTTCTTGTTTTATATCGTTGGAAGGGTTACTTTTCCAAATAACAAAGCCCATATAAAGGAGAAAGAAAAATCCAATTATATATAACGTGTTAGTTAGCCAAGAAAAAGTAAGGAGTACAAGGGAGACACCCTGCACCGCAATTAATATGAGTAACGTATCACATATAGAGGCAGTTAATACTACAGGAGCTACTCTCCAAATGTTTGGTTGGCTCGCACCTTGGTTAAAGACGAAAACATTTTGGACACCTAATGGAATGATAAGGCCAAATGCAAGAATGATACCATGAATAATTGCTTCACTCATCATATTACCTCCTATTTAAATTTATTATGATAGTGTATATTGTATAGAAGAAATGAAAATTTGTATCCATCCATATGGTTGGGGAGGTTACCAACCAAAAAGAATATAAGGTGATATGATGGAAAGATTCGTTTGGAAACCGAATATATCTATAGCGACACCTCTGTATAAACAAATAGAAACGTATATAAAAGAAAGAATCGTTAATGGAGAATGGACTGTTGGAACGAAATTACCTTCACAAAGAGATTTGGCACATACATTTGGTGTGAACCGGAGTACAATTGTAATGGCTTTTGATGAGCTAGTGGCAAAGGGATACATTGAAGGGAATGGCAGGAAAGGAACAATTGTTGTAAATAATAATGTGAATACCTTAGCTTACGCCCCGCCACCTAATTGGCAGTCTTACGTAGAAACAGGGCTTCATTATCCGAACCTTCCTGCTATTCAAGAGATTAATCAAGCTGAATTTTATCCTCATGTAATTCGTTTAGGAACAGGTGAGCTCGCGCCAAGTCTTTTACCTGAAAAAAAGATGAAAGATATTATGAATAAGCTTTTAAAGTCGAGCATGATACTTGGGTATGAAGAACCGAAAGGTAATTTCTATTTAAGGAAGAAAATTGCGGACTATTTAAAAGGACATGGTGTATATGTAACTCCTGATTCTATATTAATTGTTTCAGGAGCAATTCAAGCTTTGCAACTTATTTCTATGGGACTTCTTCCAAAAGGGGCATCTATCTTATTAGAAAAACCATCTTATTTATATTCGCTTAATGTTTTTCAATCAGCAGGAATGCGCTTAATTGGTATACCGATGGATGAGAATGGTTTACATGCATCATATATTACGAAATATAAGAAGCAATTTAATGCATCTATTTTATATACAATCCCGTCTTTTCATAATCCGACGAACTTTAGTATGAATGAAAAGAAACGAATAGAAGTGATGGAAATATGTAACGAAATTGGATTGCCTATTATAGAAGACGCGGTGTATCAAGACTTATGGTTTGATGGGCCTGTTTCAAAACCTTTAAAAGCATATGATAAAAATGGGATTGTACTACATATTGGGAGTATGTCTAAAGTCATTAGTCCAGGATTAAGAATTGGATGGATTGTTGGATCAGAGCCAGTCATTCAAAGATTGGCAGACATAAAGATGCAAACAGATTATGGTTCAAGTTCTATATCCCAACAAATTGCAGCGGAATGGTTTACAGATGGGTTATATGATGAACAATTACAGTTTGTAAGAACTAAGTTGAAAAAGCGCAGAGATTTTATGATACAAATGTTAAAGAAATATTGTCATGATATAGCAACTTGGTATGAACCGTCAGGTGGTTTTTATATTTGGTTACATATGAATGTATCCGTTTTGAACCGTAGCTTATTTGACAAAGCATTGAAAGAAAAGATTTTATTAAATCCAGGTACTTTGTATGATAGAAGTGCAAACCAATTTTTGCGTCTATCCTATTCATACGCAACGTTAGAAGAAATTGAAATAGGTATAAAAAAACTTGCAAAATTAATGAAAAAGTAAGAGGAGAAAGTAATGAAACAATATGTAATTTGCCAAATTATTAATGGAGAAAAATATTTAGCTGCTTATGCAGAAACGATGCAGGATGCAATTGAAAAAGCAGAATTGTTAGGATTGCGAACAGGAAATCGATACACTGTTATTACTGCGGAGGAAGCGGAAGGGTTAACGTATCCTTAAGCAATGTATAATAATTATGTAGGAAGTAAATAAGCCTAGTAATCTATGATATTACTAGGCTTATTTTTTTTGAAAGTGTTATGTGTTCTCATATGAAAAATAATAGTATTATGAGTCAAGTTGACGGAAATACCGTTTTGTTGTTCGGTCCTGATTTCCATTTCTATATGCATCAATATATTGTCTGAAGTTCCAAGATTGTAAAAACTTATTTGCGGCGTTATAGCCAGAATTGTAAAGCCACTCTTTTTCTTCCTTTGATAAATCGAAGTTTGTACTTGTAATGGACCCAGTCGGAATTGTAATCGTTCTTGCTTTTGATTCCTTATCTAAATGACGTAAATCATGGGCTTGCATCATAGTTTTAAATAGTCCTTTGAACATCGAGATAGGCTCGTTATAGTGGGCTGGATCAGCTTGAATTTCATCTTTTACGAAATGAAACCCAAAAGTCGGCCAGCGAGGAGAGGTAGGTGAGTCGAAAATCCAAATAGGATAATTACTTAAAATCCCTCCATCAACCATATAACAAGGTTGTTTCCATTTTGGGGTTCTCCATTTTACCGGTTCAAAGAAGAAGGGGATTGTACTACTCATTCTTACAGCTTTAGCAATAGAGAAGCGATAATTTAAAAATCCGTAGTTTGGCAAATCATCGGGGAAGACAACCATTTTACCATTACTTATATCAGAAGCGATAATTTTAAGCTTATTTAAATCAGGTAAATCAGTAAATAAGTGAACTCCTTTTTTTCGAAGTAATTCTTCAATCCATTCTTCTATAAAAACATTAGAGTAAATACCAAGAGTAGTCCATGCACTTAATCCTTTGCCGATAAACGGGATTCTGTCAATAAAGGTTTTTTTCGTAAATTTATTATAATCAATATCAGTTATAATTGTTTTTAACTCTGAACAAGAATACCCTGCTGCTAGGAGCGCTGCGATAATGGAACCAGCTGATGTTCCAGCTACACGCTCCCATTCATAGCCTTTTTCAGCTAACGCGCAAATTGCCCCTACATGCGCAATTCCGCGTACACCGCCTCCTTCAAAAACACCATCAATTTTCATTAAACATACTTCCTTTCGAATAAAAGATTTGGAAATGGCAAAAAAGCACGTATTGTACGTGCTTTTTTACAATAGTTTTTAAATTTACTAGCAGCCTACAAAGCCGCCCCAACAGCTAGCTCCGATGATGATTAGAAGGATAAATAAAACGATTAATAAAGCGAAACCTCCATAACCACATCCACCACAACTACCGCCGTAACCGTAACCGCCGCAACTATATCCGTAACCCATGTGGAATTCCTCCTTAAATTAAAAATAAAAATGAACGAGGGGAAAATGTACTGGAAGAAATAATGAACTATCGTGTTTGTAGGAACAATGTATACTATGCTTTTTTAAACTTGTTCGCGTATGATGGAAGAGCCCGTTTTTTTGAAGGCTTGTCGTTTTTACAAAGAATGGAGTATAATCTTTGTGCGATGATACAAATAAGTATGTAAATGTAAGGAGAATTTATGAAAAATAAAATTGAAGTATTAATTGATAAATATGGGCTGACACATTTGAAAGAGGAACTTATTCATACTGTATTTCCTTGTGTGAAAATTGTGCCAAAGCAGGCGGAAACAGTAGCGATAGGTAGTTCGAAAATGGGCGGCGTTCCTGATTTACCAGATTCATTTGAATACCCAGTGCACAAAGGAAATCCATTACAATTTATCGCTCAATTTAATTTAAATGATTTACAAAATGTTGGTATGGATCATAATCTTCCTAAGACGGGGATGTTATATTTCTTTAGCATTGAAAATTACTTTGAAGAAGATGTGAACCCAACTGAAGCGGGACGTGTACTTTATTATGATGTTCCTGTAGAGCAATTACAAAGAGCAGATGGATTCCAAACGAATTATAGCCAGTGTGCAACTACTTTTGAACTGACATATAAATTGCCAGAGCTGTTCATTGAAGATGAGGCTGATTCAGATCGATTCTTACAATTGCTTGAAGAACTAATTCCAGACAACTACGATAACCATCAAATGTTTGGTGAGCCATTCTCTGTACAAGATGAGGTATTGCACGAGACTGGACAATATATGGACATAAACCCGCAGCAAATGACGCTTTTACTCCAAATTGATTCAGATACTAAAAATTGTAATATGATGTGGGGAGATTTAGGGATGCTTTATTTCTGTATTGGAAATGAAGACTTGAAAAATCGACGTTTTGAAAATACATGTTGTGTATTACAAACTTGTTAATGAAGGAGGTTGTTCTTGTAAAGAGAACAGCCTTTTTACAATGTTAAATATGCATAATCTCATATGACCTATACGAAAAAGTATTGTATACTCTGAAACTATACGATACTTTTTTCGTATAGTTATAGAATGTAAGGAGTGATGAGATGGGAAAGACAAGTAAGTATGTGACAGCTACCCTGCTTTGTTCAACTATAGTAATGGGAGGCTTACACGCGTCAACGGTATCTTATGCAGCTACGAATCCGACTGTAGCGACAACACAATCAGATGCAAAGCTATTAAATGATTTCAGAAAACAATTAAAAAAACAGGTTGATAATCGAGAAGAAAATATTACAATCACATATAAAACGAAAGATAGAAATGCTAGAAATGTTATGGACCAATTGTATGGCGAGTTTAATAAAATTGTAGATGCAGATGAGTATGTAAAATATAATGTAGCCTCTACTAAATATTCTATTAAAGGGTTACCAGGAAACTATACGTTTACACTGCAAGTGAAATATCGTGAATCAAAAGAGCAAACCCAATATGTAAAATCGCAGGCAAAAGCAATTATCGGTTCAATTGTAAAACCTGGAATGGATGAGCATGAGAAAGTAAAAGCGATTCATGATTACGTTGTAAAACATGTATCTTATGATACGTCTTATAAAGCGTATACAGCATATGAAGCATTAGCGAATCGTTCGGCCGTTTGCCAAGGATATACGTTATTAACATATGAATTGCTAGAAGAAGCGGGTATTCAAAACCATATTGTAACAGGTACAGGGAATGGACAAGCTCACGCATGGAATATAGTGAACATTGAAAACAAATGGTATCATCTTGATACAACATTCGATGATCCAGTACCGGATAAAGCTGGGCGCGTAACATATTCATATTTTAATATGTCTGATGAACAATTAAGTAAAGATCATGAATGGGATCGTAGTAAATATCCAGCAGCAACTACAAGTTACTTTGGTGAATTAACAAACAAAATAAAAGCGGGTAGCTCAAAGACTGCTGCATATGAACAAATGTTAAAAGAAACAAACTTAAAATACTTATCTGCACAATACGGGGCAGACAATTACAGTGAATTTAAGCAAAAATTACAGCAACAATTCGCTTCTAAGCCAGAAAAGGTAGAAGTACGATATAAGCAATCTATGGATGGAACAATGCAAGATATAAAGAAAGTGTTAAATGAAACCAATTGGCCAAAAGGTGCAAAGCGTGTATCTTATCAAGTAGCACCTTATAGTGCGATGGCAGATTATTCATTAGCGATAATTACATTTACCTATTAAGCGATGAAAAGAGCATCTGTAAAAGGTGCTCTTTTTATTATGCATCACTTTAAAAAACAGAATTGTGTGATAAAATATAAAAGGAAGGATGTGGAATCTGAATGAATTTGTTCGAAAGTAATATTTTCACATTGATATATACTTGTTTAGTAATCGGACTTATCGTTTTGTTTTTCCTATCATTTACTTTGTTTGTTAGAAGGTTATTGCAAAACAGCGCTGCAAAAAAACAACATATAATTCATATGAATAAGAAGCTAGAGCGAATTATTGAATTGCTTGAAAAAGATAAGAAATAATGATAGAAGAGGTATGAAAAGGGGAAGATGATGGCTAATTATATAAAAGAATTACGTGAAAAAGTAGGACACGATTGTGTTCTCATAAACTTTGCGGGTGGTTGTGTGTGGAATGAATATGGAGAAGTTTTACTGCAAAAAAGAGGTGATTTTAATGCTTGGGGATTTCCTGGCGGTGCAATGGAAATCGGAGAATCTGCCGCAGAAACTGCGATTCGAGAAATAAAAGAAGAAACAGGCTATGATGTAGAAATAAATGAACTCCTCGGGGTGTATACAAAATATTTTCAAGCGTATCCAAATGGAGACAAAGCCCAGTCCATTTTAATATTCTTTTCATGCTCAATTGCCGGAGGAGAGCAAAAAGTAGACGGTGATGAAACGTTGGAATTAAAATTTTTCCCGCTAAATAAAATGCCACCATTGTTTAATCAACAACATGAGGATTGTTTACAGGACTTACTAGAGAAAAGAGTAGGGGTGTATCGTTAACATAAAAAAGAAGCTAATGAGATTAGCTTCTTTTTTATGTTTTATTTCCACCAATCATCAAACATTGATGCTGGAACTTGTCTTTTATGTTCGCTTACTGCGTAACGTTTTTCAATTTTTTCTGCTACGTCAGCTGAAACGGCTTTACCTTCTAAATAATCATCTAGTTGATCATATGTAATACCTAACTCTGTTTCATCAGCTTGACCTGGTTTTTCATCTAATAAATCAGCTGTTGGCATTTTTAAGTAAAGTCGTTCGTCTGCACCTAATTCTTGTAATAGAGCGCGTCCTTGGCGTTTTGTTAATCCTGTTAATGGTAATAGGTCTGCACCACCATCTCCGAATTTTGTAAAGAATCCTGTAACAGCTTCTGCCGCGTGATCAGTTCCAATTACAAGTAATCCTTGTTGACCACCGATTGCGTACTGCGTAACCATACGGATACGTGCTTTCACGTTACCTTTATTGAAATCTGTTAATGATTCACCTAATACGTTTTCATATTGATTTGAGAAAGCATCAACTGTTGAAGCAATATCAAATGCAACAGATTGGTCAGATTGAATAAATTGTAATGCTAATTGTGCATCATCTTCGTCCTTTTGCACTTTATAAGGAAGGCGCACGGCGATAAACGTTGCGTTACCACCTTCATTACGAATTTCCTCCACTGCAAGCTGAGCTAAACGTCCAGCTAATGTAGAGTCTTGTCCGCCACTAATGCCAAGTACAAATCCTTTTGCACCTGTTTTTTTTACATAATCTTTTAAGAAATCTACACGTTTACGGATTTCTGCTTTCGGATCAATTACAGGCTGAACATGTAGTGCTTTCATAATCTGTTCTTGTAATGTCATTATGTTTCCTCCTATTCATATTAAAGCGGTAATTAAGTTTATATGTATATTGGTACATACTTCTATCCTTTATTATTTCGCAAAACTAACGAATATACAATAGGATGTGTGTATGAATATGAATGTAGTCATTATAAATAAAGTACTACGTATAAGCAATTTTTTAAACCTTTCAAAAATGTAAGGTTTTTGTCATTTGAATCGATGGAAGGTATTTCTGTACTTTACTAATATAAGAACATAGTTAGTAGAAGGGCGGAGAAGTAATATGAACATTAGAGAACTCGCATACCGGAATGTAACGCGAAATAGACGAACATACTCAGCATATTTTTTAAGTAGTGCATTTGCAATTATGGCCTTTTTTGTGTATTCATTTTTCGCGTTTCATCCGGCATTAAGTGCTGGAAAATTAGGCCGGTACGTATTCGTAAGTATGTCTTTTGCACAGTCCATTATTTACTTATTTACGTTTTTCTTTATTTTATATTCGATGGGAATGTTTTTAAAAACGAGAAAGCGTGAATTAGGAATTTTAATGATGTTAGGTATGACAAAATATCAATTAAAGCGTCTTATCTTTTTTGAAAATATTATGATTGGGATAGGGGCAATTATTTTTGGAATTCTAGCAGGAATGTTATTTTCCGGAATATTATTATTTGTAGCCCCCATGATATTAAAATTAGATATTTCCTTAGTCTATTACATACCAATGAAAGCCATTGTTGTAACGAGTATTATGTTTTTCATATTATTTATGATCATTTCATTGTTTAGTGCAGGAATGATTCGAAAAAATAAAATTATGAAATTGTTTAGAGGATCAGCAGAGGCGAAACCGGAACCGAAAGCATCAATCATTTCTTCAATATTAGCAGTAGTATTGCTTAGTGCTGGCTATGTGGGAGCTCTTCTATCACATGGAGCAATGGTGTTTATTATGATGATTCCTGTTACAACGGTAGTTATTATTGGGACGTATTTGTTGTACAAGCAGCTGAGTGTCTTTATTATTCGATTATGTAAAAAAAGTAAACGTTTCTATTGGACACAGACTAATATTATTACGTTATCAGATTTAGCGTATCGCATGAGAGATAACGCAAGAATGTTCTTTATTGTAACCATTATTTCTACTGTAGCATTTTCCGCAATAGGGACATTAGTTGGCTTCGCATCCATGACGAAAGGGATAATGGAGAGACCAATTGCGTTTCATTACCATTCTAAGCAAGGTAATAGTAACGAATCACAGCATTTGAAGATAATTGATGAAGGATTAAAGAAACATAATATAGCAGCTTCTAAAACAAACATTTCAACGAAAAAGACGGAGGAGCAGTCGTTAAGAAGTGCCATTTTCATAAAAGAATTAGATTATGAGAAATATGCGAAGTTAACAGGAGAACCATTTCAAACTGTAGCAAATAAAGAAGTTTTATTTTTATCAGTCGATATACCAGGACCACCGATGAAAGAAAGAAAAGAAATTACGTTACCAAACACGAATGAAGCTTTAAAAGTAAAAAAAGTTAATAATTCTTCGTTAAGTAAAATACTACGAGGTAACGTGTATGTAATCTCTAAAAATCAGTATGATACATTACAAGATGGCTTTAAAGAGGAAAAAGATTATGTGTACAAAACAGAAGGAACGAAAGATGAAATTGAAGTTGGTAAAGAACTTACGCATCAGATGAAGACTTATGAAGAACATGCAACGTTTAGTGCAGAAGAGTACGAACAAAACCAAAGTTTACAAATCGCAGGACCAATTTTATTTGTAGGCTTCTTCATTGGTATAGTATTTTTCGTATGTGCAGGAAGTTTCCTTTACTTCCGTTTGTTTTCTGATTTGGAGGATGATACTCGTTTGTTTGAAATGATTCGAAAAGTAGGCTTAACGAGCGGGGAATTATCGAAAGTAGTTACAATCAGATTGGCACTTTTATTCTTCGTTCCAATAGGTGTTGCAACATTACATGGGGCAGTAGCGTTAACGGCACTGGGACAGATGTTTGAGTACTCATTATTTAAAGAAAATGCGATTGTATTAAGTATTTTCGTAGGAATCCAAGTTGTATATTTCTTACTAATACGATCTCGTTATTTAAAACAATTGAAAGAGAGATTACGTATTCGTTAATTGTGTTATTTTAACTTGAGTACAAAATTTTCTAAAAAGAGACAAGTATTACCAAAAAGTGATAAAATGGAAAGAGCGAGGTGGAAAAAATAATAGAAAGTAAGGGGGGAGTAATATGAAAGCAACAGGAATTATTCGAAAAGTAGACGAATTAGGACGAATTGTTATTCCTAAAGAGTTACGAGAAGTATTAGGAATCCAAATCAAATCACCACTTGAAATTTTCGTAGAAGAAGAAAAAATCATTTTACAAAAATATCAACCTTACAATGCTTGTCAAATAACAGGTGATGTTTCAGATCAAAACATATCATTAGCAAATGGAAACATTACTGTTAGTATAGATGGAGCGAAACATTTAATAAAAGAAATAGAGAAGTTTTTAAATAAGAGTGAAGCTTAGTCTTAATTTATTTTATTTTTAAAATTTCATATCATTCTTTAAAAACTATAAAAGGGCCATTAAAAGGGTCCTTTTATTTTTGTTATTGGTTGTACCAATCGGATGTTTGGTGCCTAAAAATTACGAGATTAATAAAAGAGTAGTATAAAATTAGTAAGCTATATTGAGAAACATTTTTAAGGAAGGAAAATGAAACGAATAAAACGAATGTTACATTTAAACCTTTTCAAAAGTGGTCTGAAATGAAAATAATATATTTTCAGGAGGGATTACGATGAATAGTAGTACAGCGAATAAACAAAAAGGTATACAATTGATTCCTTTTACAGTAGATAAGGTGGTTGAACAAGTAAATGAAATTCCACCAGGTGTACAACTCATTCATGCTCCACAAGTATGGGAGAAGAGTGCGAAAGGAAAAGATATTGTTGTTGCCGTATTAGATACAGGTTGTGATGTGAATCATATAGATTTAAAGGATCGCATTATCGGTGGAAGAAATTTCACGAAAGATTACGAAGGGGATCCGAATATGTACCTTGATAATAACGGACACGGTACTCATGTAGCGGGGACAATTGCAGCGACTGAAAATGGTGTCGGTGTTTTAGGAGTCGCACCGCTTGCTAAAATGCTAGTGTTAAAGGTTTTAGCGGGAGATGGTTCTGGAAGTTATGAGCAAATTATTGAGGCGATTCATTATGCTGTAAATTGGAGAGGACCTAATAAAGAAAGAGTTAGAGTCATTTCAATGTCACTTGGTGGTCCGCAAGACGTTCCAGAATTACATGAAGCAATTCAAAATGCGGTAAAGAAAGATGTTCTCGTCGTATGTGCTGCTGGGAATAATGGAGATTGTAATGATAAAACAGAGGAACTAGACTTCCCAGGTGCGTACGCAGAAGTAATTGAAGTCGGCGCTGTCAACTTAGAACGGAAAATCGCATGTTTTAGTAATTCGAATCAAGAAATTGATTTAGTGGCACCAGGCGATGAAATATTATCTACGTATCCTGAAGGGAAATATGCGGTATTAAGTGGTACTTCTATGGCGACACCGCATGTTGCTGGAGCGCTCGCATTGCTCATTAAGCAGTGTGAGAGGGAATATGGTAGAAAGTTATCAGAGCCAGAAATATATGCACAACTTATTAAAAGAACTGTACCTTTAGGATATGAACGTACATCTGAAGGGAATGGATTACTAGATTTATTAAAAGAATAGTAAATATTAAAAAACATCTCATATTCTTATGAGATGTTTTTTAATATGGTTCTGTCGCATATACCAGGGAATCTAGTATTTAATTCTACTTCACGAAATGTTTGCAACAACTATATCTGTTTTTTCTGAAGTAGAAGCTATGGCATATAATTAAAAATTTAATTTATGATACAATTTTGTCCGAAATTAAAAGAAATACATCCATTACATATTACGAATCCGTTGTTCGGTAGTGATATCGAAAAAGTGTGCTTTCGCTAAACTAAAAGCTAATGGAAGTGTATCGTTAGCTTTAATCTCGGAACGAGCGTTAATTCGCGCAATAAAGTTTTGATTTGAAAGTTTTCCATGAATCATCGTTTCAGCACCTAATAATTCAGCAACTTCTACTGCAATTTCGACTGTGGATTCAGGAGAAGATTGAAGAACGATTGGCTCATCATGAATGTCTTCAGGACGAATACCGAGTATGATTTTTTGTCCATTATACCCTTTTTGCTTTAATGTTTTTAGTTGGCCATCTGGTACTTTGAAGCGAATATTTTCCATGTGAAAATAGTTATCTTGTAATGTTCCAGTAAAGAAATTCATAGCGGGAGAACCAATGAATCCACCAACAAATATGTTTTCAGGCGTATCATATACTTCTTTTGGAGTCCCAACTTGCTGGATGAGTCCATCTTTCATAACGACAAGGCGTGATGCCATTGTCATTGCTTCTGTTTGATCATGTGTCACATATATAGTAGTCGTATTTAAACGACGGTGCAGTTTGGAGATTTCTGAACGCATACTTACGCGTAATTTGGCGTCTAAATTCGATAGAGGTTCGTCCATTAAAAACACTTTTGCATCACGGACGATAGCCCTTCCTAGTGCAACCCGTTGGCGTTGTCCACCTGATAATGCCTTCGGTTTTCGTTGTAAATAATCTTCGAGCCCTAATATTTTCGATGCCTCCGTTACTCGACGATTAATTTCATCTTTTGGAAGTTTGCGTAGTTTTAAGCCAAACGCGATATTGTCATAAACAGTCATATGGGGATATAGTGCGTAATTTTGAAATACCATCGCAATGTTGCGATCTTTTGGAGCGACATTATTCATACGCTCTCCATCAATATAAAACGAACCATCGGAAATGTCTTCTAGACCTGCGATCATGCGTAGAGTTGTTGATTTTCCACATCCAGAAGGACCGACAAATACGATAAACTCTTTATCTTCAATATGTAAATTAAAGTCAGAAACAGCAGTGGTTTTATTATCGTAAACTTTAAAAATATGATCTAATACTAGTTCGGTCATCATTATTCACTCCTTTTTGTAATTGATTGAATTATAAGATTATTGAAAACGTAAGTAAATCGGCATTGTGCACAAAAGAATGAGAGGCTTTTATGCAAGTTTACAGATTTAAGAAACAAAAAAGCTACTGTAGGATTTACTTTCATCTATAGATATGGGATGAAAGTATTACTTTTTCGTAGAAAAAAATGTTAAAAGAGTTTCACGAGATATCTAAAGAAAGAAACGCCATATAAACTGCAACTGCACCTTCAAATGTTTTTATATTAATTCCTGTTTTTTCAATGAATTTATCAATTCGATACTGCAAAGTATTACGATGTAAATATAATTGCTTCGCTGCAAGAGATACATTTAAGTTACATCGGAAGAATACTTTAACGCTATCTATTAGTTCCTTGTCATTTGAAATGGGTGCCAATAATTGATTCGTGTATTTTTTTCTTTCTTCTTTCGGTAATGAAATCATTAATTGATAAGGGAGCAGTTGTTCAATGTATGTAATTTTTTTTGATAAATAGGGAGAAAGAACAGAAAATAATTTCCGCTCCCATTGATACAGATAAGCAAATTCATCTGTTTGCGTATAACGTCTTCCAACAAAGAAGGATAGGGATATAAAAAAATCTGTTTCTAGTGTATCTAAAGCTGTTTGCAATACAGACTCCGTTATGTTTTCTTCTAATATGAGGACGCCAGCTTGCGAAGTTTCCCATATCATTGTAGTAGTAAAAGAAAACATAGACTGTAAAGCATCTTGAAATTCTTCTCTTTCTACTATAGATTGTGTTGTGAAGAAGTGTAAAAAACGAACTGATAGCATAGAGATATTGTTATTTTTGTATAGTGCTTCATGCCACGATTTTTCTTTTTCTGTTTTATAAAATGTATCAATATGAATGGGTGTTAAGATGGATGAAAGCAATTGATGTTCCCTTTGATGTAATCGGATTTTACGAATCCCGACTTTGTTTCCTTCAACTAAAAACCAACTATAATCTTCTGATAACACAGCTTCATTGATATTTATATCCTCACCATAATATGTTTTTAATTGTTGAATCATAGGAACACTCCCCTTTCAAAAATAATAGTAACAATATTGTAAATAAGTATAGATTCATTGCAATTATCTTTAAATTTTCGCACTAGAATCTGGTATATTTTTGCTAGAATTAATAGCGTTTCTATATTGTGAAGGAGATAGATTCGTTTCTCGTTTAAATGATTGTGCAAAGAATGATTGGGAAGAAAACCCGGTAATAGTTGAAATATTAGAAATTGAATAATTGGTAGTTTCTAATAATATTTTACTTTCTCTAATACGAGTTTGAATTAAGTATTCAATAGGCGAAACGCCGACGAATTTCCTGAAAGAATGGGATAGGTAATATTTGTTTATATGACTAATTTGAGCTAATGTATCCAGACTAATATTTTCGT
Source organism: Bacillus sp. 3G2 (assembly GCF_044324725.1). Classification (NCBI taxonomy): domain Bacteria; kingdom Bacillati; phylum Bacillota; class Bacilli; order Caryophanales; family Bacillaceae; genus Bacillus; species Bacillus sp. 3G2. Next base: position 1,931,072 of record NZ_CP172246.1, read on the forward strand.
GAAAATGCTGCTTAATATAGTTTTTAATAAATTCAATATCTTTATTGATTTTTTGAGTAGATGTTTTTTCTACGTTAAAGGATTTTTTTCTCATCATTTTAAGTAGTAAAATTTCCAGAATATTTTGTATAATTAAATCGTAATCTTCCTGATGGCTTTCCACTTCCTCGACCAATTGCTGAAGATAAAAGAGAAAGTTTTTTTGATCCTGGCTATAATTATGAATAGTAACTGGACTAGGATTTTCTATGGATGAAAAGGACAGACCTTGAATACCAAGTGCGATGTATTCGAGTGGATGATTCGTATCAGATTTTTCCGTGTGCTCGATATTTGGATTGATGATAATCAAATTGTGTTCTTGGACAGGGATTTCTTCTTTATAAAAGATAAAAGTTCCTTTGCCCTTGGTAATATACAATAGCTCTGTAAAATGATGCGCATGAATGGTACTATGCCAATCTTTATCGTATTTTGATTTTGTTATATAAAGAAGTTTTACTGGAAGATGATTTCGTTGAAACTGTGGAATCTCATATACTTCATTGGACAATTGAATCCCTCCTTCATAGATTTTTTATCTATTTTATAAAGATTTTAGTGGGATATTCAGTAAAAAGCAAGATATCTAAAAAACAGAACAAGATGTTTATTGTGAAAGCGTTATCTATTTTGTATTCTTTAATTATGAAAGGAAGATTAGGAGATGGGGGTAAATAAAGATGAAAAAAAAGTTATTGTTGTCTGGGATGACAGCTTTGTTATCTTTTAGTTTAATAGCTTGCCAAGGTAATACTTCAAAAGTTGATAACTCTAAGGATGGTAAAGGCTCCAGTGAAAAACAAACCCTTCATGTGGCAACACTTGAATCGGCTTATGGTAAAGAGATGTGGAGCAAAGTAATTGACGCATATGAAGCTGCTAATCCAAAAGTTGATGTTAAATTGACAGTAGACAAAAATCTTGAGGATGTCATAGGCTCAAATATGAAAGCAGGAAAGTATCCGGATGTTGTGTTGTTGGCAACTGGGAGAAAACAGGCACTAACAGAAACTTTAATTAAAGATAAAGCATTAGAAGACATTACGGATGTTTTTGATAAAAATGTTTATGGTGAAGATGTTAAAGTCAAAGATAAGTTAGTACCAGGGCTTACTGGTACACCTGCGACTAATCCTTATAATGACGGTAAAATTTATATGGCACCGATGTTCTATAGTCCAACTGGATTATTCTATAATGCTAGCTTATTAAAAGAAAAAGGTTGGGAAGTGCCGAAGACTTGGGATGAGATGTGGGCTTTGGGAGATAAAGCGAAAGCAGAAGGAATTTCATTGTTTACTTATCCTACAACAGGCTACTTTGATACATTCTTCTACTCTTTATTACTAGGGGTGGGTGGACCTGAGTTATTTAATAAAGCTATGAAATATACAGATGGTGTTTGGGAAAGTTCTGAAGCAACGAAATCGTTTGAAATTATCGGAAAATTAGGAAAATATACAGAACCAACTACTGTCGCGAATGCAAATGATAAAGACTACAAGAAAAATCAACAATTGGTTCTCGATAACAAAGCTTTGTTTATGCCAAATGGTACATGGGTAGTTGGTGAAATGAAAGAAGCTCCTCGATCTAAAGGGTTTGAATGGGGCATGATGCCTTTACCAACAATTGATGCTAATAGTGACCGTTATGCATTTACTTTCTTTGAACAAATGTGGATTCCTTCGGCAGCTAAAAATAAACAACTTGCTAAAGATTTCATGACGTTTGTTTACTCGGATAAGGCAGCTGAAATTTTTGCTGAATCGAGTGCGATTCAGCCTATAAAAGGTCTTTCTAATAAACTGACAGGTGAAAATAAATCATTCTATAGTATCTATGATAATGGAGTGAAAGTGGGAATAGGTGGATTTGCTGCAACGAAAGCCGTTGAAGGCGTAAGTATGCCAGATACATTATTTAGAACGATTGACAGTGTTATTTCTGGTGATAAAAAGGTGAAAGATTGGCAAAGCTCTGTTGAAAAAGTGAGTGACCAATTACGGTCTGCATTAAAATAAATTAGTTTTCACTACGTACAATGGTGAGCAGCTAGTCTCACCATTGTACTTATTAACTGAGGTGATGGCATGAATAAGACAACAGAAAAAAGAATATTTATTTTTGTTTGCACTGCACCGGCATTACTCCTGTTAGCCATTTTTATGATTGTTCCTACAATTGAGGTATTCAGGATGTCCTTATATAAGTGGGGAGGATTTTCTAATAATAAGGTATTTGTTGGATTAGAAAACTTCAAGATTTTATGGAATGATATGAATTTCTTTCGATCTCTCCAAAACAGTATCGTATTAATTGTTATTGTTACACTTATCACGATGGTGATGGCGATCTTGTTTGCCACTTTGTTAACGAGAGAAAAAATAAAAGGTAAAAGTTTCTTTCAAATTATTTTTTATCTCCCTAATATTTTATCCGTTGTAGTTATCGCGGGAATATTTTCTGCAGTTTATGATCCGACTACAGGATTGTTAAATAATATACTTGCTTTATTTAACCTTGAAAATCTTCAAAAGATGTGGCTCGGCAATCAAAAGATTGCCATATACAGCATTGGCGGGGCACTCATTTGGCAAGCGATTGGTTATTATATGGTCATGTATATGGCGGCGATGGCAAGTATTCCGGAAAGTTTTTATGAAGCATCTGCTTTGGAAGGTGCTGGACGGGTCAGACAATTTTTCAGTATTACGTTACCGTTAATTTGGAATAACATTCGGACGACGTTAACTTTCTTCGTTATTAGTACGATTAATTTAAGTTTTCTACTCGTTCAAGCGATGACTGGTGGGGGACCTGACGGGTCGACGGAAGTGTTTTTAAGCTACATGTATAAGCAGGCTTACACGAATTCTTCTTACGGTTACGGTATGGCTATTGGGGTGGTCATTTTCCTATTTTCATTCGCATTATCTGCAATTATAAGCGGTGTCACTAAAAGGGAAGTGTTGGAGTATTAAGGAGGTCCAAAACGATGGAAACACAAAAACGAATGACAACAGAAACAGCTTATCGAGATCCACAAACGATGGAAACCGAAAAAGAAATGATTGTAGAAGCAGCTTATAAAGCCCCAAAAAAAGTTAAGCCCCAAAAAGGTATGGCTACAGAAACAATATATCGTTGTTTTATATATGTAGCACTGCTTACGTTAGCAATTTCTATTATTATTCCTGTTGCATGGGTTTTCTTAGCCTCAGTGAAGCAAAACTCGGAGTTTTATGGAAGTCCTTGGTCCATGCCGAAAAGTTTCTATTTTCAAAACTTTATCGATGCCTTCCAAAAAGCAAACATGGGTATCTATATGTTGAATTCAGTCATGGTAACCGCGTTGGCTCTGCTCATTTTATTGATTGTGGCCTTACCAGCAGCCTATGTGTTGGCAAGGTATAGCTTTAGAGGAAGCAAGTTAATAAATACTTTTTTTAAAGCTGGATTATTCATCAATGTGAACTACATTGTTGTTCCGATTTTCTTGATGTTATTGGACGGGGATACCTTTTTACAAGGCCAAATTGGTGATGGATTTCTACTAGACAATTTATTTGTTTTAGCATTGGTATATGCGGCGACGGCGTTACCATTTACCATTTACTTGCTGTCTAGTTTTTTTCAATCGCTTCCATCCACGTATGAGGAAGCGGCGTTGGTCGATGGTGCAGGATATTTCAAAACAATGATTTTAGTCATGATTCCGATAGCTCGTCCAAGTATTATTGCCGTCATTCTATTTAATTTTCTTGCCTTTTGGAACGAATACATTATTGCCTTAACATTAATCCCAGGACCAAATAAAACGTTACCTGTTGGGTTAATGAACTTGATGGCAGCTCAAAAATCTGCTGCGAACTATGGCCAAATGTATGCAGGCATGGTTCTTGTTATGCTACCAACTTTGATTTTATACATCATTGTTCAAAAAAAATTAACACAAGGAATGACCCTTGGTGGTTTAAAGGATTAGAGGAGGATTTACATGAAAAAGAAAAAAGGCCGTGTTACTTTACCGAGTGAAGAAAATTTTCTTAAGGAAACAAAAGAATTGATGGAACGATGGGGCGCGGATGCGATTCGTGATAGTGATGGAACGAAACTAGACGATGATATTAAACAATTGGATGCGAAAATTTATACGACCTATTTTGTTGCTCGAGCGCACAATGAGTTTGCAGAGAAGCACATGGATGAATGCCAGCAACTTTATTTAATGAGCTTATTCAATACAGCGATTACTGACACCCTTGAAATTGATTTTATGAAAGGCTACTTTGAGGAACAATTAAAGCCGGATTACATTCACAGTCCTAAAAAATACTGGGAGGTTATCGATCGGACGACAGGAGAAATTGTTAACGCTAATGATTGGGAAGTAAATGAAGAGAAAAATTGTGTCTTGATTACAAATGCGATTCCTTGGCATGAATACACGGTTTCATTCTTAGTTTATGCGATTTGGGATCCAACCCAAATGTACAATCATATTACTAATAAGTGGGGCGATAAGCCACATGATATTCCTTTTGATGTCAGGCAGCCACATTCCAATGAATTTATGAAAAACTATTTAAAACAATGGCTGACAGAAAATCCAGATACAGATGTGGTCAGGTTTACAACGTTTTTCTATCATTTTACCCTTGTATTTAATAACCTTGGCAAAGAGAAATTTGTCGATTGGTTCGGATATGGTGCTAGTGTTTCAGTTGCTGCATTGGATGCTTTTCAAAAAGAAAAGGGTTATCGTTTAAGACCAGAGGACATTGTTGATCAAGGTTATTATAATACTTCGTTTCGAATTCCAACTACCGCATTTTTAGATTATATAGATTTTGTTCATAAGTTCGTTGCTGAAGAAGCAAAGAAACTTGTGGATATTGTCCATGAAAGTGGAAAAGAAGCAATGATGTTCCTTGGTGATAACTGGATTGGTACAGAACCATATGGGAAATACTTTGAAAATATCGGATTGGACGCAGTTGTAGGCAGTGTGGGCGGCGGAGCCACACTACGTATGATTGCAGATATACCACATGTTCGTTACACAGAAGGGCGTTTCTTACCTTATTTCTTCCCAGACACTTTTTACGAAGGTAACAACCCGACGATTGAAGCGAATGAAAACTGGTTAACGGCACGCAGAGCTTTATTACGGAACCCTGTTGATCGTATCGGCTATGGCGGTTATTTAAGTCTAGCTTATCAATTCCCGGAATTTATCTCCTATATTGAAAAAGTTACCGAGGAATTTCGTGAAATTCATGACACGATTAAAGGTGTTCAACCATACAGCGGTCTTAAAGTTGCAATTTTGAATTCTTGGGGCAAATTGAGAACTTGGCAAACACATATGGTTGCTCACGCTCTATGGTATAAACAAATTTATTCTTATTTAGGTGTTTTGGAATCTTTGAGCGGGGCTGCTGTGGAAGTTTCATTCATTAGTTTTGATGATGTCATTAACGAGGGGATACCTGAGGATATTGACGTTATCATTAATGCCGGCGATGTAGGCACAGCTTTTTCAGGAGGAGCTAATTGGATTAATGAAAAGTTAGTCACTACAATTAGGGCCTGGATGTATAACGGTGGAGGTTTCATAGGTATTGGCGAACCGACAGCCTATCAGCATGAAGGACATTATTTTCAATTGGCGAATGTCTTAGGTGTTGACAAAGAATTAGGGTTTAGCCTATCAACAGATAAATATTTTATTAATCCTGTCGAAAATCACTTTATTTCTGCTGACAGCACCCAATTTGATTTTGGTGAAGGAATGAAAAACATTTATGCGTTATCAGATAAAACCGAAATAATCGAATATTCGAATGAGGAAGTTCGTCTTTCAAGTCATTCGTTTGGAGAAGGCAGAGCTGTGTATATAGCAGGGCTGCCATACAGTGAAGAAAATACACGTCTGCTAATGCGTGCGTTATACTATGCTGCCAATAAAGAAGGAGAATTCCAAAAGTATCATGCGAGCAACATTTATTGTGAAGTCCATGCATATCCATCCATTCAAAAAATGGCGATCGTTAACAATTCAATGATCGAACAAACAACGGCTGTCTACGACGGACAAGGCAAGAGGAAAGAAGTGACGTTGGCACCTAGCGAAATCAGATGGGAGGATTTTTCAAATGAAGACTAATATTTTATTTATTATTAAAATTGTTGTGTTTATCGTATGCCTGTCTTTAATTATCATCTACCAAAAGACAGCTGGTAAATTTGAATTAGGTATGATGTTGATTGGATTAGCTGGTCTCTTAGGGTTACTTTATGACTACAATCGGAAATACGTATAAATCAACCAGGGCAAGTGAATTGATTAAGAAATCACACATATATGTTCAACGATAACAAGTATAGAAAATTACTCAATACTTCAAATACAAACCTAGGGGTGCGGACAAATGAAAAAGGCAGTCGGCATTGATATTGGGGGAACGAAGATTGCAGCGGGAGTCATTTCGGACACAGGTGAACTGCTTGAACGAGCGGAAATAAAAAGTGATCCTTCAGACCGAGAAAAAATGTTTGGTAAAGTGGTAGAAGCTGTAGAACAAGTTCTCAGGAAATCATCGATTTCCATCGCGGATATCGAGGGAATTGGCGTTGGGGTACCGGGGAAAGTGGATTTCGAGAAGGGAATTGCCGTTTTTCAAAACAATTTACCTTGGAGGCAGTTTCCTATTTCGGTCCGTTTGCAAGAGCAATTTGGTATTCAGCGGATTACGATTGACAATGATGTCTATATGGCTGCTTATGCCGAATGGAGAGCAGCACATGTAAAAGAGGATGAAACCTTTGTCTACGTGACTATAAGTACGGGAATATCTTGTTCTATCATTCATAAAGGCTCATTTTTTAGGGGGGCAGGATTTGCTGGAGAACTGGGTTTGATTCCTGTCCTCTCGAGAGGGGGCAATGAACGATTAGAAAAAATTGCTGCTGGGCCAGGGATTCAGAGAATAGCCGAAAGGGACTTACAGGTAGATACGATTTCAACAAAGGATGTTTTTGCTAGTTATATAAATGGGGTACCAGAATATCAGTCCATCATCAATGAGGTAATTGATTATGTAGCTCAAGGTCTTTATACGATTTCCTCCTTATTAGATCCACACAAAATGGTTTTTGGCGGCAGTGTCATTGTGAAAAATCCATTTCTACTGAAGTTGATTAAAGAGAATCTGAAAAGGTATCAGCTTCCAGAGCAACAACATCTTTTGGAGCAGATGAGCATCAGTACATTGGCGCAAAATAATGGAGTTACTGGTGCAGGCTTACGAGTATTTGAAGGTATGCAATGAGGTGGCGCCGGTCTTCTTTTATGGAGAGAATGATGGCAAATAGGTAGAGGAGTGGACGAATATGTTTACATTAAGTCAAGAAAACTTAGCTTCGTTAGGTGCATTGATAACAACAGCGGAAATAAGAAGGCAGCCTGATTTATGGGCCGAAACCTTTGCTTTGTATATGGAGAAAAGCGAGGGAATAGAAGAGTTTTTGCAAAAAATACTAACGAAACACAACCGGGTTCGAGTTATTTTTACAGGTGCTGGAACGTCTGCCTATGTCGGTGATACAGTTACCCCTTATTTAATAGAAAAAGCCGAGGAACAACAGTGGGAAGTACGAAGCATTCCGACAACCACGTTAGTTTCAAATCCTTACCAATTTTTCAAAAAGGATTTTCCGACTTTACTCGTTTCATTTGCTAGAAGCGGAAACAGTCCGGAAAGTGTTGCTGCTGTACAATTGGCTGAGCAAATAGTAACGGATTTGTATCAAATAACGATTACTTGTGCGAAAGACGGTAAATTAGCCAAACGAGCCGTGAATAATGAAAAGAATTTATTGCTATTGATGCCTGAAAAATCAAATGATCAAGGATTTGCAATGACAGGAAGTTATACTTGCATGGTGTTAACAGCATTACTCGTTTTTGATTCTATATCGACAGAAGAAAAATCGAAGATAGTGAAAAAAATCCATCAAATGGGTGAAAGTGTCGTTCAAAGAGAAGGTGACATTCAAAAGATAGTAGATTTTGATTTTGACCGAATTATTTACTTAGGTTCTGGTAGTTTAGAAGGCCTTGCGAAAGAATCACAATTAAAAATATTAGAACTGACAGCTGGGAAAATTGTTACCGCATTTGATTCACCACTCGGATTCCGACACGGTCCAAAATCATTTGTAAACGAAAAATCATTAGTTTTTGTGTTTGTTTCTAACCATCCGTATACACGTCAATATGATTTAGATATGTTAAAAGAAATGCAGCAGGACAACATTGCTAGTTATATTTGTGCCATTGAGGTTGATGGAGAAACCAATTATTCCGGGAACAGATTTGTATTCGGCAGCGAGGCTCAGTCTGTACCAGATGCTTACTTAGCGTTACCTTTTGTAATGATTGGGCAAACAGTCTCACTGTTAGCTTCTGTGAAAGTAGGCAATACACCGGATACACCTTCACCGACAGGAACAGTAAACCGTGTCGTTAAAGGTGTTACCATCTACGAATATGAGTAACTAGGATAGGGGAAAATACATGTCTATTTTTATCTTTGCAGATAAGTTTTTTCTTGAGGAGATGGTTACGGGGCCTGGATTTTTAGAGATAAAAGACGGAAAATTCGGTGTTTATTCAGAAGCTAGGCCAGAGGACACGGCAGAAATTATTAAGTATAGAGGACATTGGATCGCTCCTGGCCTAGTAGACACACATATTCATGGATTTAGAAATCACGACATTATGGACAATAGTTTTGGGGGACTGAACCAAATTTCGGTAGGACTCCTTTCTTGCGGCGTTACATCCTTTTTACCGACAACTTTAACATCCTCAATAGAATCGTTAAATAACGTCGTTGAAATGATTGGTGCCAATTACACGAAAGTGCAAGGCGCAAAAATTAAAGGGATCTTTTTAGAAGGACCGTTTTTTACTGAAAAGCATAAAGGAGCACAAAACACGAAATATTTTTGTGACCCATCAGTTGAAATGTTGAAAGTTTGGCAGGGATTATCAAATAATGCTATTAAAAAAATCGCAATTGCACCTGAAAGGAAAGGGGCAGCGGAATTTATTGAATATGCTGTAGGAGAAGGGGTTGCCGTGGCGTTGGCCCACAGTGATGCAACTTATGAAGAAGCAAAGCAAGCGGTAGAAAAAGGAGCTTCCATTTTTATTCATACTTTCAATGGAATGAGTCCATTGCATCATCGTGAGCCGGGGATGGTCGGAGCAGCCATGAATCTAAAAGATGTTTTTGCCGAAATCGTATGTGATGGACATCATGTACATCCTGTTGCCTCAAATATTTTGATGAATATCCGCGGCAGAGAAAAGGTTGTTATGGTGTCTGATTGTATGATGGCTGGAGGTATGCCTGAAGGAATGTATCAGCTGGGAGAATTTCCTGTGAAAGTAAAAGATGGGATGGCTCGTTTGGAAAACGGAAGTTTAGCAGGGAGCATTTTGCAATTAAAAGATGCTGTCAAAAATGTCGTCGAATGGGGAATTGCCACACCTGAGGAGGCAATTTACATGGCGAGTACGGCACCAGCTAAAAGTATGCAGCTCGATGGCGAATGCGGGAAGATTGCCGAGGGATATGATGCTGACTTTATTGTGATAACGCCAGAGATGGATGTAACTGCTACTTATCTTGACGGTGTATGCCGTTTTCAAGCTTAAACAAATTTCTGAAAGAGGGATTACCAATGATACTATCTGTCACCATGAATCCATCGGTCGATATTTCCTATCCGATTCATGAATTAAAGTTAGATGTTGTTAACCGTGTAGAAGCGGTTCATAAAACTGCTGGTGGAAAAGGCTTGAATGTTGCGCGAGTAATCGCTCAAATGGAAGAAGGTGTCTTAGCGACAGGTGTGCTTGGTGGTACGATTGGGGAATACATTATTCAAGAATTAAATAAAGTCAACATTTCAAATGACTTTTTGAAAATCAAAAAAGAATCAAGAAATTGTATTGCCATTCTTCATGAAGGGATGCAAACAGAGATTTTAGAATCTGGGCCAACATTATCCAAAGAAGAAGGGGCTCGTTTTTTAGAAAAATTTGAATTTCTACTTGCAACAGCTTCACTTGTGACAATTTCGGGTAGCTTACCGAAAGGGTTACCAACTAACTATTATTATCAAATGTTAGAAATCTGTCATAAAAATGGAATTCCAATAATTATGGATTCGTCAGGGGAATCTTTGAAACAAGCGATGGTGCATAAAGAAAAACCATTTGCCATCAAACCAAATACAGCGGAATTATCTCAGCTGTTGGGCATTGGCGTGGAAGCGGGAAACATAGATCTAAAGCAAGTATTAAACTATGAACTATTTACTGGGATTGAGTGGATTATCGTGTCAATGGGAAGTGAAGGTGCATTTGTTAAGCACGGCGAGGACTATTACAGAGTTACGATCCCGAAAATAGAAGTGGTCAATCCTGTAGGGTCTGGTGATGCAACAGTTGCAGGATTAGCTGTGGCATTACATCAAAACCAAACGGTCGAGACTGTTCTTAAAACGGCGATGACTACAGGAATGTTAAATACGATGGAAGCTGGAACGGGCTATATTAATATGAATAAGTTTAAACATTACTTTGATCTCGTTAAAGTTGAAAAAATAGATTGAAAGAGGAGAATGTTGATGTTAGAACTAACCAAAAATAAATTGGAAGCTCTAAAACGTTTATCTGCTGAAAATGGCATAATTGGAGCATTGGCTATTGACCAACGTGGTTCATTGAAAAAAATGATTGCGTCTGGCGGTGCAAGTCATGTTGGAGATGAAGGCATTATCCGTTTCAAAGAATTAGTTTCTGAGGAACTAACACCATTTGCAACAGCAATTCTTTTGGACCCTGAATACGGTCTGCCAGCGGCTAAGGTTCGAGATAAAGAATCAGGATTAATCGTAGCATATGAAAAAACTGGGTACGATGCGTCAGAGGTAGGACGGTTACCGGATTTATTACCAGAATGGTCAGTGAAACGATTAAAGGATGCAGGTGCTGATGCTATTAAATTTTTACTCTACTATGATGTCAATGAAGATGAAAAAATTAATAACTATAAGCATGTCTATATGGAACGTATCGGATCTGAGTGTGCAGCTGAAGACATACCATTTTTCTTAGAGATTGTTACGTATGATGCTGAAAGTGATGATGTAAAAAGTAAAGCATACGCAAAAATAAAACCGTATAAAGTGATTGAGGCCATGAAGGAGTTCTCGAAACCAGAATATAAAGTAGATGTATTAAAAGTAGAAGTTCCAGTAGATATGAATTATGTGGAAGGATATACAGAAGGTGAATTTGTTTACAGTAAAGACAAAGCAGCTTCTTATTTCAAAGAACAAAGTGAAGTGACCGAGCTGCCGTTTATTTTCCTGAGTGCAGGAGTAAGTGCAAAATTATTTCAAGAAACATTAAAATTTGCTAAAGACTCTGGTTCTACCTTTAACGGAGTGTTATGTGGTCGGGCAACTTGGAAAGACGGTGTTATGCCATTTGCTATAAGCGGTGAACAGGCAGGTCGTGATTGGTTAAAAGATATTGGTAAACAGAACACTGAAGAACTGAATCTCGTATTGAAAGAGACAGCTAACTCATGGTTTGCTAAAGTAAAAGTAACAGCTGAGCTTCAAAGTTAGTATAATATCTTTTCTTCCGTTTTTAAATGGAATGAAGAAAAATGAGTAGACATTCGTCTGCTCATTTTTTTAGTTGCGTCCAGTATGACCACAAATTCTAGAGTAAAAGCTCAGAACAGTTAAGGGAGCAGTAATCATGACTAAAGGGAGAGAGAAGAACCGTAATACTAATTATCGTATAAAATCTAATCGATTGAATGTAGTGAAATTCAGTAAAAAACATACTTAAAAAGGTAACAATATCCTTATTTTGTAAGCGTTTTAAAAAGACAATATAACTAAAAAAAGAAACAATATCTTTATTGAGTGGGCACATGAAAAAAACTATTCTAAACATAAGTGAAAGCGGTACCTTTCAGGTTTTAGTATGTTTTAAAAAAGAATGTGCAGGTATTGTTTTTAACTAAAATTTAAATTTAAAAGGGGGAGAAGAATTGGAGAATAAGCATTTCAAGAGAGCTTTTAATACCCTTCTTGCACTTGTGCTAATTGTGCCGACATTTTTAGTTAGCATGATTGTACCATTACATGTAGGGGCAAATGTGTCTAATCCGTGGGTCACAATTTCATCAGGAGGAAACGAAATCAATGCAATAATAGAGCAAAATGGGAAGTCCTATGTAAGGCTTGGAGCAGGTGCCGGAAACGATAACGGGGCTAAAGCTGCAATTTTTCAAGAACAAAATAAAATCGCTAAAGAATCGGGAACGATGGCGTATACCTTTACTCCAGAAACCAGTGGAGAAGATACTAGATTTGGTTTCTATCCTCATTATATTGACAATAATAACTTCGTTTTTGTAGGCTACGACTCACTTGGATGGTTCTATGAATACAAATACCAAGGAAAAGGTGATTGGTTAAAAACGAGACCGAATGTTGCACTTCCAGAGGCTGGGACCTCACATTCCATAAAAATCGATTATAACGCAACCACTATGAACATTACATTAGATGGAAAAGATTTATTTGGACCGGTTACTTTACCTAATGATGTAAATAACCTCCTTGCAGGTAAGGAAGCAGTTAAACTCGGTGCTTTTGGAGATAAAAAAAGTCAAGTTCTCATCGAATTAGGAGCTGCATCTGGTGATGGAGGCACGGATCCAGGAGATGGAAAACTTGTCGACATTACGGATAATAAATTAGAAGAAGGCGACTTGAAAATTATCTCAGGAGACGGAAAAGTTACTTATAATGCAGATGGTTCAGCAACTTTCGGTGTTACATCTACCCAAAAGAATCGAATTGTCTATAACCAAATGAAATCGATTAAAAATGGTGTTTTTGAAGCTGATGTAACTACTAATACTGATAAGATGAATCGTTTTGGATTAATCTATCGTGTTCAAAATGCATCTGCATACACATATGTGGGAACAGGGGATACGAACGATCAGTATTTTGGTGAAACATTTGGTCCTATCAACAATTGGACGTCGATGACTTCAAATGTGCCGTTACAAGCAAAACAAACATACCATTTACGTTTAGTATTCATGGACGATGTTGCAACGTTATACATTGATGGTAAAAAGGTAGATTCTTGGACATTAACAGGTGGTGTAGATCAGGCGGGGGGACTTGGGTTTGAAAAAAGCCGAGGAGGTGCCGATATTACGATTTCTAATATCAAAATCAAGGAATATAGTGCGCCAAAGCCTCCAGATACTCCACCAGTAGAAGATACATTAAAGTCAAAGTATATGGATGTTACTATTGACCAAGTATTCCCGCGAGTTGTGAAATACAAAGTTGGCGATAAAGTAATGAATGGACAAGAATCACCTGTTTACGGATTGAAAGTAAATGGTGCACTATACTATCCTAAAGTAAGTTTTGAAAAGCTAAGCGATAGTGAAGCGTTATATACATTAAAAGTTGTGGATGAAATGAAAAACCTTGATGCTGTATTTAAAGTATCTTTGACAGTAAATGATAATAAAGTTATTTATAGTTTCGATGAGATTAAAAATAATGGTAGTGCAAAAATTGAAACAGTTGAGTTTACTGATATGAACGTTATCTCAGTAAATTCGGAGCAAAAAGGTGCAAAAGCTAAATTAACGAATATTAGTACTGATGTTAGGAAATCAGGAGATGTGGATGTAAGTGTAGATTCTTCTATGGGGGAAATAGGTACATCTACTAAAAATTATACTGCATTTTTATCAACTGACGAATTGAGTGCGGGTGTATGGTCTAGTTCAGAAGTGGATGGCTATAAAAACTTAGTTGCAAATCGATATGTAAATAAAAATGGTGCTAAGGCAATGGGGATAGGTTCTAGTGCACTCTATTACCAAAGAGATTTTATGCCAGAACCACAAAAAAATAAACCAACTATTAAAATAGCTATCGCTAAAGATTTGAATACTGATAATAAGACAGATTGGCAGGATGCGGCGATTGCATACCGTGATATTATGCAAGACATTAAAGGATATCAAGATGTAAACAATAATGTTGGGATGCGTATTGCAATGAATTTCGGATCACAAGCACAACAACCATTCTTAAAAACAGCAGATAATATTAAAAAGGTTGCTCTTGCTACAGATGAATTGGGGCAGGCTGTTTTATTAAAAGGATATGCAAACGAAGGACATGACAGTGGTCATCCGGATTACGGTAATGTAGGTGAGCGTATGGGTGGCGTTAAAGATTTGGATACGCTTATTAAAGAGGGGCATAAGTATAATACCCAATTTGGTGTCCATATCAATGCGCAAGAAGTTTATCCTGAAGCGAAAGCTTTCAACAATGATTTTATTGATCGTCCAAATTCTTTAGGATGGGGATGGCTAGATCAATCTTATACAATTAATAAATTAAAAGATTTGTATACTGGAGCACGTGCGAAAAGACTAGATGAATTGAAAACTGCTGTTCCAAATCTTGACTTTATTTATTTAGATGTATGGTATCAAAATCAATGGGAATCAAATAGAATAGCAGATCAATTTAAAGATAGGGGCTGGAGACTAACAACGGAATTTGGTGGTTCTATGGCCAATAATTCAACGTGGCAACACTGGGCTACCGATAAAAACTATGGTGGACCGGAAAGTAAAGGTATCAACTCAGAAGTACTACGCTTTATTAGCAATCACCAAAGAGATTCTTGGGTGTTGAATTGGCCTGAAGTAGGAGGAACTGCTGATCATCCGTTACTTGGTGGATTTGAATTAGCTGGTTTCGAAGGATGGCAATCTGATAAGAATTTTGATAATTTTATTCGCATGACATTTGATACGAATCTACCTACTAAATTCTTACAAAAATATTATGTAACGAATTGGACAGCTGTAGAAGGGGATAAAAGCAAGACGAACTTAGAAAAGGAAATAAAATTGAAAGATCCAAGTAATGGAGATATTGTCGATGTAACGAGAAAAGACAATTCTAGGGAACGTGTTATTACACTGAATGGAAACGTTGTACTTGATGGACACACTTATTTAATTCCTTGGGTGAAACAAGATTTTAAAAATCCAACTTCTAAGTCTGAAAAACTATATCACTGGAATTTGGAAGGTGGTACAACAACTTGGACACTTCCAGATGAATATAAAGATGCATCTAGTGTATATGTATACAAACTGACAGATTGTGGTAGAGCAGATATGAAAGAAGTCAAGGTCGTAAATAATAAGGTAACTTTGAAAGCTGATGCGGCAACTCCTTATGTTGTTGTACCAAAAAGAGATAAAGGTTTGGAAATTATTGACTATGATTGGAGCAAGGGTGCTCACATATATGACGCGGGATTCAATACAGGAAAAGTAAGTGCATATACAACTATTGAGGGGGATAACAAAGCTATAAGCGCCGTTAGAACGAATCAAACTGGAAGCAACCGCAATGTGAGTAGTGGAGATTACTACTTGAATATTGATAGTCCGTCAAAAGATACAACTGTTTCACGTGTCCTAACTGGTTTGGAACCAGGTAAAGATTATGTAGCAGAGGTGTATGTTGAAAACAATAGTGATGTAAAGGCCGGAATTACAGTAACAGGTGGGAAAGAAGATGTTAACAATTACACACTTCGCAGCCTGCAAAAGAACTATGTTAAGGCAGATTCACATGCTTCAAATGATGGATACAATAGCAAAATGCAAATCATGCAAGTAAGCTTTACAGCTGAAACGAATAAAGCTAAATTAACTCTCAGCCGTGATGCTGGAAAAGGAAACACAAAATTTGACGATATTCGGATTGTTCAAAAATCCTTAAAAAATTATGTCTCACCAACGGAATTTAAACAAGATTTTGAATCGGTAGTACAAGGAATTTACCCATTCGTTATCGGTAACACAGAAGGAGTAGAAGACAACAGAATTCATCTGTCTGAACTGCATGCTCCATATACGCAAAAAGGATGGGCGGGTAAAAAACTAGTCGATGATGTATTAGGTGGGAATTGGTCCGTTAAAGTGAACACTGGAAATAAAGGTTTGCTGTACCGTACGATTCCTCAAAATTATCGTTTCGAACCAGGCGTAACTTATAAAGTATCATTTGACTACCAAACAACAGCAAATGCATTCCGCTTTATTTCAGGAGATCAAGAAATTGATGTTCGAGACATTGCGAGTGCAAAGGGATTGAGTGTGAATAACACTCTTACTGCATCTACTGACACAAAAACAGCAGAGTTTACTGTGACAGGTTCTGAGAACGGTCAAACTTATGTTGGAATTTTCAGTGATGGAACGAATTTAAACGGAGATACTGGAGCAGGTACGTTTATTTTAGATAATTTACGTATTGAAAAAAGGTGACTACAGGGGGAGAGAGGCACAGAGATAAAAATCTCGAGTTAAGATAAAGGGAGTTTTATAGCTCGGGTAATATCGAGAATGAAAAGAGGTTGACCGAAAGATAGCTGAGTAGCTATATAGGTTAACCTCTTTTTGATATAAGTATGTTACCACAACCAAATTACGGACAGAAAGGAACGATTCTCTTATGTTTATAAAGTATAAAAAAGAAGTTGTCTCCAAAAGGTCTTTTTTAATGACCTTTTGAGACAACCTCTGCAATATAAAGCAACTGATTCTATTTATTTGACACTACTTCAATAACTAGATTATCAAGCATAATATCTTTATACCCGTTAAAGTTAGCTTGTGATCCTTTCACACCGTTAGTATTAGCTGCTTTATTAGTGGAATAAATGCCAAACCAGCTTTGCCCCGATTTATCTCCTGTTAAAGTAAAGGAATATGTGCTAGCTTTTTCATTCTTATCACTGCTTGCGGTTGATTTTAATTCCTCCTTAGTTAATACTCCTTTTTCTTCAAATGGAGCATTACCTGTCACCACTGTATACGTTCCATCACTACCTGCCTCATAATCAAAAGTAATTTTATACGTTACTCCTGGTTTAAATGTGAAGTTTTGAGGGATAGTTTGGTATACAAGAGCGTCACCTTCCGTTAATCCATTCGTTTTAAGTGACCATTTACCTGCGATAACATCATTTACTATTTTTTGGTTCCAACCTCTTTGTGTATATGGTACATGTAATTCAGACAGGTGTGTTCTATTATCTTCTACGCCTTCAATATTACCAATTACAAACGGATAGATGCCTTGTACAACATTTTCAAAGTCTTGTACAAATTTATTATTGCTTACTTGGTTTTCGGCATTACTTTCCACGATGCGAATATCATCAAAGTAACTTGCACCAGTTCCACCATCTCTAGATAAATCAATAGTTACATCTGATGTTTTTTTACCAGTTTCAAAAAACACATCCATATTTTGAAAGTAACTTGTTCCATCCACAGTTGAAGTCATTTGACCATCAGCTTTTGCTTGCTCAGAGCCTAGTGTATTATGTGCGTATGCTCTTACATAGTTTTTAGCGATAGATTTACCAGTACTATTTGTATACTCTTTGTCGTTAGAAGTAATCGTTATGCTTGCTTGTGCTTCACTTCGGTTGTCTATACCCACATATGCAGCATACTTTGTATTAGGTTTTAGGTCTGTTAATTTTTGAGTAACATTTACTTTCTTTTTATTATTGGAGATTGTTAGCATATTATTATTACCTTCACTCTTCGTAATCTTAACTGCTTTTGAGTCTCCTTTGATTTTCCAATTTTTTAGGGAATTGCTGTTAAATCCAGCGTCTATAAGATGCATTCCTTCACTCCATTTAACATCTTTATTGGATTTTGGCCCTTTATAAATTACATATGCAGTAGATTTTTTTGCATCTAATGTGATTTTTCCATTTTCAATTTTAACATTTTTCATATTCTCTTTACCTAATTCAGTTAACTCATACACTTTAACGGTACCTTGCCAACCAGTTGGAACAGTCCACGTTGTTTTTCCACCGTTTGTGTTCCAGTGATATAATTTTTCATTCTCTGCTGATAATTTTTTGCCGTTTTGATCCCAAGACCATGGAAATAAATACTTTTCGTCACCAGGTTTACCTTCAAATATTTGCTTACCATTTAATGTCATAGTTCTTGTGCGATAGCCATCTTTATCATTTGCAAAATCATTTGATTTTCTTTCAATTGTAAGTATATTTTCACTAGATTCGTCCTTTAATACGGACTTCATACCTGGTACCCAGTTGTAAGTTTGTTGTTTATCATCTTTCATTTCAACTGCTTTACCATCTTCCCACTGTGTTACTTTATAATGTTGAATGAATTTGGTTGGAATATTCACCGCAAATAAGTTATCAATATACGCTTTGTAGTCACTTCTACCTTGCCAACCTTCAAAGTCTTTCATACTGTATCCACCTAATAATGGAGCATCTGCGTCGCCTCCATACTTAGGATAGTTACCAATCCATGCATCTTTTTGATGGTTTTTAATGAAACGAGTGATGGTACTATTAATACCTTTTAGAGTATATCCACCATAAGTTAAATCGGCTGCCCAGTGTTGAAATGTGGAATCATACTCGTTCGCATATCCCCACTCACTGCCTAAGCGCCAACCTAAACTGTTTATTTCTTTACTTAATTGACGGCTCGGCCATGTACTATTATCACCTGACTGTCCATTACCCCAAACGTCTACATAAATAAAATCTAGATCATTCTTTTTGCCACCAAGAGCATCATATAAATCTTTGAATCGTTGTGCTCTGCCATTTCTTAAGTCATAATCAGCATTAATGTTTATTCCTTGATCAATCCAGTTCCAACCATACTTATAAGTTCCATCTGGATTTTTTAATAAACGCTCTTCTTGGAAATATTTTGACTCTGGATATGTTTCACTTGCATTCACATGAACACCAAAAGTTGCCCCATATTCTTTACCCTTTGTTAGCAATGTTTTCATGTCCTTTGCACCGCCAATTCGGGTTCCAATGTCAGCATAATTTAAATGACCAGAATCATGACCTTCACTACCATAACCTTTGAGTAGAATAGATTGTCCTAGTCCATCAGTATTTAAATGAAACTTTTTCACTCCGTCTAAAGCCATTAAGAAAGGATTTTGGGCTTGACTGCCAAAGTTCATGTTAACACGGTAACCAACTAAGTCTGGAACTTTTTCTGACCCTAGAGGTTCGTTCATAATTTTCCTATAAGCAATTGCTCCGTCTTGCCAGTTTATCTTTTTATCATCATTAGCGTCAGCAGTAATGATAACCTTCACAGACGGCATTTCATCTACCTTATTAACTGTTCCATCCGTTAGCTCTAGAGTGCCATCTTCTTTACGATGTTCTTCTGACTTTTGATACGTCCAGAAGGTACTACTTAGACCAATTGTTTTTTTTCCTGCACTATTAGTCGTAGCATTTGCCGTAATTCTTTGAGCATCAGTCTTTGCAGCATAAGAATCTGGAGCTAATTTTTTTACTAAACTATTCTCCGTATTAGACCATATACTTGCACTTAATTCATCAGTAGAAAGAAAAGCATACATATATCCTTTTTGCTCTTCATCTTTCGTAATTAAATTTTCGTCAACCTTAATCTGTCTGTCACCATTAATACGAGTATTTGTTGACATCTGTACGCCATCTAGCACTGCATCTTTTTGACTGTTATTTACAGAAATTAAATTATGATTTGGGATTTCGATAGTTTTTACGATTTTGTTGTCGACAATCTTTGTAATATTGAATTCTAATATATTCTCTTTAACAACCATTTCAGCAGTAATAACCGCAGAGATATTGTTATGAGTGTCTATCACCGTCATCTCATATAGAACTTTATCTGATAAAACTTTTGCTTTTACTTTTGGTTTTACTGCTACGTCATTAATAAGGATTGTATCTAATGCTTCAGTCTGTCCGTAAAAAGTCTTTCCTGCTCCAGTTCCAGATTTTAAATCGTATTGAATGACTCTTGGAAAATTTACATCAACGAGAATGTTCATTTGGTTAGATGAAATAACCGCATTTGGGCTTTGAGAAATGATTTGATTTTCAGCTTGTTTAGTATCCGTGTTTTCCTCAGCTTGGATTAGGGAACCGTTTGTAAAACAAATAGAACCTACGACACAACCCGATACAAGTGTTGCAATTGTCCTCCTGTACTTCTTTTTTGATTTTTTCATATGTACCCCCTCGTTTCCATTTTGGCACTTTTGATATTGATGGTTTTTCACAGGTATAGATCACTTTATGGCCTTTTAAACTTAATATTTTGATATAATGTGAAGTTTGTATAGTAGTTGAGAATCTATTAAAACCAGAAGTAGTTTCCAGTATCTATCTGTACTCATAGATTACTTTTTGTGAAGCGCTTACACAACAGAGATATTGCTCTGTTTTTTAGAAATATTGTTTTTTGTAATGTTGAAAATAATATAAATAAAATAAGATGGCGATGATACCGGAGCAGGTACGTTTATTATTAAAAGGGTGGCTTCAGGGGGAGAGACACAGGGGTAAGGATTAGTAAAGGTAGTTTTATAGTCTATGTATTATTGTGATTAAAAGGTCTATCTTAGTGGAGATAGGCCTCATTGTGTTCATTAAATCGTTCTTCAAAAAATGTTCCTTTTTATGTTTTTAGTGAGATGTTAAAAGTGAAAAGCAAGATGTCTAAAAAATACGACAAGATGTTGATTGTAGAAGTTTTTTTACGTACGTATAATGTAACAAAATGGCTTACTAAACGGGTGATTCAAGTATGCTAATAGCTTCTTCGGAAAAAGCAAAATGTAAATTAGAATGGTGGTTATCCCATACGTCTGTTCATAAAATTATAAAAGGTACATAGAACTGGCATCGTAACAACATAAAACGCTATAAGGTTAGAGGAGGTATATACTGATGATATATCAAGCTATCCAGCAGTTAATTAATCGTGCTATTGAAGTTCAATTAATTGAACAAGAAGATGAAATATATACAAGGAATCAAATCCTTTCCTTACTTCGTTTAGATGACTTTGTAGTGGAAACGTCAGCGCCCGCATCTGCAAAGAAAGCAATTGCGGAGTTATTGGAGGAGTTAATTGAATATGCTTGTACGCATAAAGTCATTGAGGAAGTAATGGACGAGAAGGAGATTTTAGCAAGTGCCATTATGGATGTTTTTATGTCAAAACCGTCCGTTATCAATTCTCTATTTTATGAAAAATACGAACAAAATCCGAAGGCTGCAACAAATTACTTCTATGAATTAAGTAAAAACAGCAACTATATTCAAATGAAGCAAATTGCCAAAAATATAAATTATAAAGTACTTACGGAATATGGACCCATTGATATTACAATTAATTTATCAAAACCGGAAAAAGACCCGAAACAAATTGCTAGAGAGAGAGTATTGGAAAGTACAAATTATCCAAAATGTTTACTCTGTATTGAGAATGAAGGATATAGAGGCAGAATTGGACATCCGGCACGCTCGAATCATCGTATCATTCGTATGAATCTTACAGATGAAAGCTGGTTTCTACAGTATTCTCCGTATATTTACTTCAATGAACACTGCATTGTATTGTCCTCAGAACACCGAGATATGAAAATTGACCGTCAAACATTTTTACGTTTGTTAAAATTTGTAGAAAAATTCCCGCATTATTTCCTTGGTTCTAATGCAGATTTGCCAATTGTAGGAGGATCTATTCTAACACATGACCACTATCAAGGTGGAAATTATGAATTTGCTATGGCAAATGCATCAAATGACTTCATTTTTGAACTCACTAACTTTCCAGAAATGCAAAGTTCTATTATTAAATGGCCTATGTCAGTTATTCGCTTAAGAAGTAACGACATAGCACAAATAGTAAATGCAGGGGATTACATATTAGAGAGGTGGAAGGGATATAGTGATCCATCCGTTAATATATTTGCAGTTACGAATGATGTTTCACATCATACGATTACGCCGATTGCCCGCTACCGGAATAATATGTACGAATTGGACCTTGTTTTGCGAAATAATCGTACAAGTGAAGAACATCCGCTAGGTATTTTTCACCCTCATGCGGAAATACAACATATTAAAAAAGAAAATATCGGTCTAATTGAAGTAATGGGGTTAGCTGTACTACCTGCGCGTTTAAAAACAGAACTTCAGGAAGTGGAAAAATTCTTACTTAACATTCCAAGTGATATTCCAACGCCTCATATACGATGGGCAGAACAATTAAAAATCAAATATGACAATCGGATACATGAACAAAATGTACAGGAGATTATAAGAGAAGAAGTGGGAAGGAAATTTATACAGGCGCTTGAGGATGCTGGTGTTTTTAAACGAGATGACGAAGGGGTATCGGCGTTTAAACGTTTTATTCAGACCTTAAATTAGGAATGGACTTAGTAGTTATAACGATTACAAAATGACCTAATTATATGATAAGGGAGGTAATAATATGGGGAAGTGTGAGCATAAGCAACTACAGGAATTGAAACAGATAGGTGGCCCTATATTAATGATGTGTATTAAATGTAATCAAATAATTAAAGTGTCCAAAGGATTCAGTACAAAAATAAAGTAAACAAGAATGAAGCGTATATATTTCTAGTGGGTGAAGAACAAAATCCAAACTGAGTAAAGTTTCACTTTATAAAAAGAATAGAAAAAATAAAAAAACATCCCATATTCATATGAGATGTTTTTTAGTATGGTTCTGTCGCATGTAATACGACGTCTAATAAACCGGGAAATCTAGCATGTAAGTCATCTTCACGAATTGAAATGAAGCGCTGTGTTCCTTCAAGGCGTGTATACATAACACCGGATTCACGTAAAACCTTGAAATGGTGAGATAAAGTTGATTTCGCAATTGGAATATTTAACGCACCACAAGATTGTTCGTTTTTCTCTAATAGCATAGTTACAATTTGTAAACGAATTTGATCGCTAAGTGCGTATAAGACAGAAGAGAATTGAATTTCTTCTCGATTTGGATGATAGAGAGTACGCATTTTTTCACCTACTTGTATAAGTTCATATAGTTTGCACTATAACATATAAAGTGGTATATTTCTATTGTTCGAATATATTCGAACAATAGAAATATAGGGGGAGAAAAAATGAAGTATACAAAATTACAAAAGGCAGGACTACATATTTCAAAGTTGGGGTTAGGAACAAACGCTGTAGGGGGGCATAATTTATATGCTGATGTGAATGAGGAAGAAGGAAAAAGATTAATAGAAGAAGCTATCCAGCAAGGGATTACATTTTTTGATACAGCGGATTCATACGGTTTCGGTAGATCAGAGGAATTGGTAGGAGAAGTATTGAAAGGAAAACGCCATGAAGTTGTACTTGCTACAAAAGGTGGAATACAGCCGTTATTAAATGGAGAGATTTATATTAATAATGAACGAAGCTATTTAAGAAATGCTGTGGAAAATAGCTTAAGAAGATTACAAACTGATTATATTGATTTATATTATTTACATTTTACAAATCCAGAAACAAGTTACATAGATTCAATTGGAGAGCTTACTCGCCTAAAAGAAGAAGGGAAAATTCGTGCAATTGGAATATCTAACGTAAACGTAGAGCAATTAAAAGAAGCGAATCAGTATGGACAAATAGATGTTGTACAATCACCGTATAATATGTTGGATCGTGCTGCTGGGGAAGAACTTTTGCCATATTGTATAGAATCAGGTATTTCATTTATTCCATACGGACCTCTTGCCTTTGGGATACTAGGTGGAAAATATACAGAAGATTTTAAATTGAGCGAAGGGGATTGGCGTCAAAGTGTAAATCTATTTGAAGAAAATACATATAAGAGTAACTTTAAAAAAGTTGAAAAGTTAAAAGGCTTAGCTAAAGCAAAAAATATCGAAGTTTCGCATTTAGCTTTAGCATGGTTATTAAACAAAAAAGGAATTGATACTGTTATTCCTGGTGGGAAACGAGCGGAGCAAATAAGAGAAAGTGTAGGGGCGGTGGAAGTTTCATTGAATGAGAATGTTATGAAAGAGATTGAATCTATTTTAGAAGCTTAGTTGAGAAGAGGGGGAGTTCCCTCTTTTTATATAAAAGGAGAAGGTTTAAATGAAAAGAGTACTAGCTGTATTCTTTACGATCATGTTTATGATAGGTACAGATACTTTCTTAATTTCACCACTTTTACCGATATTACAACAGGTGTATCATGTTTCAACTGAGCTATCAGGATGGCTGGTGAGTTCATATGCTTTAGGATACGCTGGATTTGCGCTTATTGCTGGTCCTATATCAGATGGTTTAAACAGAAAAAAAGTAATGGTAATAGGAATGAGTTGTTTTGCGATAAGTACGTTTTTATGTGGAATGGCACCCAGTTTTCTATGGATGCTAGCATTTAGATTTTTAGCAGGTGTAAGTGCAGCCTTTGTATCTCCACAAGTGTGGGCATCTATTCCGCTCCTTATAGAGAAGGAGAAAATTGTAAAGGCAATTGGAATTGCAACAGCAGGGTTAGCAATCTCTCAAATTTTAGGGCTGCCAGTTGGATCGTATTTGGCAATGATACACTACACAACACCATTCTTCATCATTGGTATATTATCAGCACTACTTGTCGTTCTTATCTATGTAGTATTACCAGAAATACAACCGGCTCATATAGGTGGAAGTAAAACAAACATCTTAAAGCGCTATAAACAATTACTTACAGATTCAAAGGTTTCACTTTCTTATTTTGCATATTTTGTTTTTCAAACTGGTAATTTTGCTGCATTTTCATTTTTTGGTGTATGGCTTTCCATTCAATTTGGCTTACAAGTTCATGAAGTAGGTACAGCTATGCTCGTATTAGGATTAGGGAATTTAACTGGTAATATTTTTGGCCCTAGAATCGTAAATAAAATTGGTTATAACCTTTCTTTCTATGGTGGAATTATATTTACAGCAGTGCTATATGTATTACTGCCGCATGTAAAGAACATTGTATTGGTGGAGTTATTGTTCTTTGTTTTATTTTTTGTAACAGGAATTTTGTTTGTATTAATGATGAGGCACTTACAAAACATGTCTAGTGTAGCAAGGGGAACAGGAGCCGCGCTTGCAAATGCTTCTATGTATATTGGTCAAATGATTGGAGCGGCAATAGCAGGAATGTTATTTGCAGTATCTCACAATTTTATACTTATAGGTAGTTTTACTGCGTTACTATATATAGGAGCTTTATTTTTGTTTAGAAGAAGTGAAAAGCTTAATGAAGATCGTGAGACAGGAATTGCATCATGAAGCTTGTATTAATAAAAAAAGGGATTCATCTATTATTTGAGGTGACATCGAATAAAACGAGTGCAAGAAATGAGGTTAGTCTATTAATGAAAATAGTAGTTAAAAACCACATATGAAATCAATATTAGTAGAGTAATAATACATGAAGGGATCTTTGAGTGCAGTGCTTAAAGAAACTAGACAAATAGTATAAAGGTATCGTAACAAAGTTATAAGGAATCCAAAAATAAAAAATCCCT
Organism: Bacillus sp. 3G2; assembly: GCF_044324725.1. Taxonomy (NCBI): domain Bacteria; kingdom Bacillati; phylum Bacillota; class Bacilli; order Caryophanales; family Bacillaceae; genus Bacillus; species Bacillus sp. 3G2. The sequence continues at coordinate 1,956,737 of NZ_CP172246.1, forward strand.
ATAAAGATAGGGATTTATATATCGGCATATAGTTCCTTGGAAAAGGATATACTTAGTTTAGCATATAGGACGACTTATATTTGTGAAATAGATGTGAAAGTAATGTGAAAAATAGCGTAATAAAAAGCACTGTTTTAGCTAATGAACTAAAACAGTGCTTTTTTCTTTGATTGAACAGTTGCTGCATTTTCATCATGTATGCCTGCATCTTTAATAATTCGTTGTTTAGCTATATTTAATAGATGGTTTACTGCTTCGCCAAAATAGTTAGCTTCGCTTTTTGTGCGGGCTTCTCGTAAACATTTATAGTTTTCTAGCAGTTCCTCTTTTTCAGTGTTTGTTAAGAAATCTTCTATTTTCTTTTTTGTCATACGAAACACCCTTTCTTCTGACAAACGACGCAATAGAAAATATTTATTGTTTATTATAGCAATAATTTTTAAAGAAAGTATACACTAACGTCGTAATAGTTTGTCAATTTCTTGAATCTTCTCATCAGCTTTCCCAATTTGTGTGTTTTTAGCCTGCTCACCACCAAGCGCTTGGTGCAATAAGAAAGTCTGACCGGAAATAGCAGTCACAATGGATACTTTAATAATTTCTTTTATTAAGGTGACATCGAATAAAACGAGTCCAAGAAGTGCAGCTAGACTACCAGTGAGAATATCAGTCAAAAACCCAAAGTGAAAAAAAGTTTTCAAACGGCGTGGAAGCAATAACTTGCCTTGGTTATTGATTAGATGGGAAACGAAACCAGTAATGCCACCAACGAGAACAGCAGTTAGCCATTGATACATTTCCATCGAATCCACTCCTTTTAGTGAATAAGATTCGATTATTTTATATTGATTCCTTTTAATATTTCATAGAAGCATATTGAGAAAGTTTGTTTGGTTTTTTCTGTATTCAATTTAATTATAGCAGAAAAATCTGATATATATGAGTCTATTATATGAAGCAGTTATTCCTTAATATGAATGTAGAAAGGGGTGCGTGAGATGAATATAGATTATCGAATAAGAAGTGTGGCTGGTTATACAAAAAATATAGGGGAATTAGTAAGCATGCTGGAGCATACGAGGACTGTAACATTACAGGAAATAAAAGATCTATCAGTTGAGCAATTAGATTTCATTATGCCGAGTGGAGGGAATTCCATCGGAGCGTTATTAAAACATATAGCAGCTATAGAAAAAGCTCATCAACTTATTTCATTTCAAGAGCGCGACTTTACAAAAGAAGAATTAAAAATATGGGAAGACGCACTGTATTTAGGGGAAACAGGGAGAACAATTCGTGGTCATGACATACAGCATTATGTACAACTTCTACAAAGTGTTCGAGAAGAATCTCTGAAGTATTTGAGTGAACAAGATGATGAATGGCTTATGTCAGAAAGAAAGTGGCCTAACGATGTAGCGTATAACCAGTACTATCTGTGGTTTCATGTGCTAGAAGATGAGATTAATCACCGTGGGCAAATTAGAATGATGAAAAATAAATTATTTGAAAATTACGTTAAATAAAGTAGCTTTTTAAATAAATATTCCATATAATGAGAGTAATTAAAATGAGAACGGGGTGATGTATTATGGCGAAAATAACTTATATGAATAATAAACCAAATACAAAGGTGGATGGAAAGGGCGAGACTGTATAAGTTAGCGCACGATCCTTCCGCTTAGCTTAAACTAGGGAGGATATCAATTTGAATCAAAATATTTTAGAATCGTTCGGCTGGGATTCTTTTTTTGAGGAACAAGCTGTAGAGAACTTTGAAGTAGGACGTATTTTACTTGAGCATAAGCATATATATCGAATTATTTGTAATGATGGTGAATATATGGCAGAGCTGTCTGGAAAGTTTCGGCATGAAGCAGTAACGAAGGGAGATTATCCAGCGGTTGGCGATTGGGTGTATATAAAGAAAATAGAGAATGAAAAGAAAGCAATTATTCATCGTATTTTTCCGAGAAGAAGTTCTTTTTCTAGACAAGAGGCTGGTACTCGAACGGAAGAACAAGTAATAGCAGCAAATGTAGATTATCTATTTTTAGTGAATGCACTTAATCATGATTTTAACGTAAGAAGAATGGAACGTTATTTACTATTAGCGTATGAAAGTGGTGCAATGCCTGTTATTGTTTTAACAAAGAGTAGTTTATGTGAAGATGTGGAACAGAAAATTGTAGAAACGGAAGCCGTGGCAATGGGTGTTCCGATCTTCATCGTTGATAGTTTAGAACATACTGGCATTGACTCGTTGCAGCAATTTGTTTCTTCTGGGAAAACAATTGCTCTAGTCGGATCATCGGGGGTTGGAAAATCGACTTTGCTAAATGCACTTATAGGAATTGAAGTAGCAAAAACGGGAGATATTCGTGAGGAAGATAGTAAAGGAAGGCATACGACAACTCATCGTGAATTGTTCCGATTACCGAGTGGTAGTTTAGTTATTGATACTCCGGGTATGAGGGAACTGCAGCTTTGGGAAGGTAGCGATGCAATTCAAACAACATTTTCTGATATTGAAGAATTAGCAAAAACGTGCCGTTTTAGGGACTGTAAGCATGAAAATGAGCCAGAATGTGCAGTGCATTATGCGATTGATAACGGAATTATTACGATAAATCGTTTGCAAAGCTATAAAAAATTACAAAAAGAACTGGCGTATTTTATGAGAAAACAAGATGCTGTTCTTGCAAGAGCAGAGCGTGATAAGTGGAAAAAGATTTCTAAGCAGCATAAAAAAATGTAAAAAGCCAAAGGGTGGTTCCCTTTGGTTTTTTGCTTTTGTAAATTTTATAATAATATTATTCGTATATATGGACAAATAGAAATTAATTGTTTAAACTTTACAAAGTATTCATCATGATAGGTTATAAAAATAATAATTCGGGAATGGGAAATATTTATAATTCACTAGATTTAACTTTTGAAATTGAAAAGCAGGAGGTTTGTAATGGGTAGATTATTAAATTGGTTTCGTGATATGAAAGTAGCAAAAAAACTACTAATTTCATTTTTTGTCATTTTAATTGCGGCTGTCTCTATTATCGGAGGCATGTCTTATCAAACGGCTAAAAAGAATTTTGAATCACAAATTACGAGCAGTGCTCACGACAATATAAAAATATTAGATAATTTAATCAATCAAATGATTGATGCAAAATTTAATGATGTGAATAATTTTGCACGGGTGATTCAAGGTAATATGTATCAAGGGGATAATCAAGATGAATTAAGAAAGATGTTATCTCAATATATTAATTTGAATAAAGATGTTGAACAAGTATACGTTGCTGGGAATGATAAGAAATTTGTGCAAGAACCCAATATACAAATGGCAGCAGACTATGATCCAACAGAACGTTCTTGGTATAAAGATGCAGTGGCAAAACAAGGTGGTATTGTAATTACTGAGCCGTATAAGGCACAAGGAAATGGACATATTGTCGTAACGATTGCAAAACAAGCAGAAGATAAAAACAGTGTTGTAGCGGTAGATTTAAGTTTAGATAATTTATTAAAAACAACAAAGTTAATCAATATTGGTAAAAAAGGGTATGCTTTCATCTTAGATGGAAAACAAAAAATAATTGCACATCCTCAAGAAAAATCAGGAGAAAAAGCAGCTGATTCTTGGGCGAAGAAAATTTATGAAGATAATCATGGCGCTTTTTCATATACGTATGACGGTAGCGAAAAGCAAATGGTATTTGCTACAAATGTAAAAACAGGTTGGAAAATCGGTGGGACGATGTACTCGAATGAAGTAATTGAAGCTGCGCAGCCTGTATTTTATAATATGTTAATTGTAATGTTCATTTCATTAGTTATAGGCGGAGCACTTATTTATTTTGTGACACTTTCTATAACGAAGCCATTAAAAAGACTAGTTAACACTTCTAAAGAAATAAGTGAGGGAGATTTAACGCAAACAATCGAAATTCATTCTAATGATGAGATTGGCCAACTTGCAAAAGGATTCAATGAGATGACAGATGCATTGCGAACGTTAATTGGAAGAATTAATACTTCGGCTGGACATGTTGCAGCAGCATCAGAAGAGCTAACGGCAAGTGTAAGACAAGCAAGTGAAGCGACTGAGCAAATTACAATGGCAATGGATGAAATATCGAGCGGGGCAACGACGCAAACAACAAGTGTGGAAAATGGTGCAATGTTACTATTTGATGTAACAGAAGGAATTCAGCATGTAGCAAATAGTTCATCATCAATTAATACATCTTCTGCTCATACTCGTGAAAAAGCAGAAGATGGCGGAAAACTAGTAGGGAAAACAGTAAATCAAATGCAGTCTATTGCAGAATCTGTTTCGCAATCAGATGAAGTTATACAGTTATTAAATAATAAATCAAAACAAATTGGTGACATACTAGAAGTAATTCAAAATATTGCAGATCAAACAAATCTTCTAGCATTAAATGCGGCAATTGAAGCTGCGAGAGCAGGAGAGCACGGAAGAGGATTTGCAATCGTTGCAGATGAAGTACGTAAATTGGCGGAGAAGTCTAGCGTATCTTCTAGTGAAATTAGTAAATTAATATGTGAAATACAAGAAGACATGAGTAAGACAGTAAAATCGATGAGTCATGTAAATGAAGAAGTTCAATCTGGACTTGTTATTGCGAATGAAACGAAGCAAAACTTTACTGAGATTTTACAATCTACAAATGAAATTGCAGATCAAATTAAAACGATGGTTGAAACGGCTAATGGGATGTCAAAAGGTGCAAATGAAGTATCTATTTCAGTAGGTCAAATTGCAATGACAGCACAGAATAATGCGACGAGTACTCAAAACGTTGCAGCATCAGCAGAAGAACAACTAGCGTCCATTGAGGAGATTAGTTCGGCGGCTGGTACATTATCTCAAATGGCTGAAGAGTTACAAGGGTTAATTGAAAGATTTAAAGTTTAACAGAGGACAGACTATCTCAAAATAGCAGTATGCTATTGGAGTAGTCTGTTTTTATTATGTAATATTAAATGAGATAGAGAGTATCCTTATAATATTTAAAGGTATATTTTGTATAATATTTGTCGAAAAATAGAGGTATTTCTTAATTTTGTGTATAATTATAATCATATAGAATGCAAATAAAGGAGATTACTATGGGAGTTTATTGGGGTACCAAAAGACATTCTTGGCTTAGTTATGTCTCATTTTGGTTAAGTATTTCATTTTTTATTGTTTTTCTAATTGAAGTGTTTATTTTAAAAACACTTTCGAATAGTTCGGTGCAAATTGTTAAATATTTTTATTTTATACTTGTACCAGTAAATATCTTTCTTAGCTTAAAGTTACTCTTTAAGAAGAATGAAAAGAAAGCATTACCTATTTTTAGTTTCATCGTATCATTATTATTTACAATTTTAATACTAGTATTAGCGTTAGCAGCTACTGGGAAATTCTTTTAAGGAGAGTGTTATAAGTCACTCTTCTTTTTTTGTTGTTACAAGGAAATAATAAGTGGAGGATGGACAAAGAAAGCATTTCATTAAGTTTGATATGATTTGAAAGCTTTAGAAGAATAGTAAGAAATGAAATAAGAGATAATTCATATAATAATGGAGAGAATCAGATGTTTTACATACAGTTTTGAAGCAAATGAATACGGTAAGAACGGCGATATATGGTACAATACATATGGATAGTGATAGAGATAAAGGGTATATAAAATACTCATCGTTTTTTAGTAAGAGAGGGGTTATCTTATGCTATACGAGGATTTGATGACATTATTTCAAGCTGCTCCGAAAGAAGAAGGTAGAGGCGGCTGGAAATATATAATCCAGGAACGAAATGATAAATATGAAATTGTTGATGAAATGTTGAAAAATCAAATGAGTGTTGAATTGTATTTTAATGAATATGATGAGGTGAAAATCACTTTATATAAAGATGGAATGCCTATTTCTACTATGCAAAGAATTGCGATTTCAAAAGTGGAATTAGACGAAGAGGAAGAAGGGATTCAATTCGTTTTAGAACGTATGCCTAGTCGGATGATTCGCTTGCAATTAAAGCCATATTTAGCACTCGAAATGGGGCCATACTGGGAAGTATGTGATGATTGTGAATGAACATAAAAGAAGCATCCAATAACATGGATGCTTCTTTTATGTTTTTTGAAGTTGTTTAAAAGCAATAATTGGAAGTAAAATGATGCTGACCCATCCAATTATAGGATATAGAATATGGAGTAATTCACTGTAACCAATGTAACTAAAGCAATAACTAATTAGTAAAATAAAGAAAATAATATTGTTACTTTTCCAACCAGTGATGGATTGCATTTGTTTTGTCATTCCGAACACATTGCCAACTAAAGTTGTGAACACTTCACCGAAAATGATAAGAACAAAGAAAAAGTGAAAAGTTGCATTGAATTTTCTTATGACCTCAGCCATTGGGATATTATATTGATAAAATTGATCGACTGATAAGATAGCTAAATGGCTACATAATAAAATTAAAGATAGTCCTGCACCACCTAAAATACCGCCCCATAAAATGGCCTTTCGATCTTTTACTTCACTGGCTAACGGGACGAGAACGCTTTGGGCGAGCGAAAGATTTAAGGCGACATATGTAATAGGACTAGTAATCCACTTCATATTCCAGCTTTCTGCAGGAATAGTGCTACTAAGAGGAGTTGTACCGTGAAAAAAAGTTGTAATAGCAAGTCCGATAATAAAAATCATCATAATAGGTACAACTAGTGTATTAACTTCAAAAACCCCTTGTAATCCGCGACTACCTATAATGAGACAGGCGATCACTGTAATGAAAATCCCGAGTTGTCTTGGTAAACGAAGTTGCTCTTCAAATACCGCTCCGGCTCCTGATAACATAACGCTTGTTACACCAAATAATACGAGTAATAATAGTGTATTTACAACATTTCCAACTACATCTCCAAATAAATATTTGTTAAATTCTTGCGCTGAAAATGCACCGATTTGTGATGAAAGTAACATCATCTTTGTGCCAAGCCAAATAAAAAAAAATCCACTTACACATATGCCAATTGTTCCATAAAATCCGTTCACTGTAAAAAATTCAACAATTTCTCGTCCAGTAGCAAATCCAGCTCCAACGACTGTTCCAATATAAGTAGCAGCGACTTTCTTTGCTACTTGCCATTGTTGATTGTCCATGTTATCCCTCTTTCTACTACGATGAGCTTGATTTACTATTATGCATATGTATGAGCTTGGACAATTAGACGTATGAAGTGTTTGAAAACATACATGAATTAAAAGATATTAGGGAAGTATTAAAGGTGTTAAAACTTTGTTACATATGAGCCAATCTTTCGAAAGGAAAGGAAATGTATGGTAACATGTAACTAGGTTATTAAAAGATAAACATTATGAAATGATAAGAGGAGTGGATTGTATGAGTACGAAAACAAATGTTGTTGAAGTATTAAACAAGCAGGTAGCAAACTGGAATGTGTTATATGTGAAATTACATAATTATCACTGGTATGTGACAGGACCACACTTCTTTACATTACATGAGAAATTTGAAGAGTTTTACAATGAAGCTGGAACAAATATTGATGAATTAGCAGAACGTATTTTAGCGTTGGAAGGTAAACCGCTAGCGACAATGAAAGAATACCTTGCAACATCTAGTGTGAATGAAGGGACAAGCAAGGAGTCTGCAGAAGAAATGGTGCAAACATTAGTGAATGATTACTCTGCACTTATTCAAGAATTAAAAGAAGGTATGGAAGTTGCTGGTGAAGCTGGTGATGAAACCTCAGCGGACATGCTATTAGCAATTCATACAACATTAGAACAACATGTTTGGATGTTAAGTGCGTTCTTAAAATAAATATAAGTATATAAAGAAAAAGTCATTGAAAAATTCTTTCAATGGCTTTTTTTGTAATTTTTCAGTTTTCTTTTATGCTATAATATAGTAAAAAGGAGGCGATGCGATGTTTCGCTTTTTCAGAACTGGAAAAGAAGAGCGTGAAATTACGAAAGATGAATTAGAACAAGCAATGGCTAAATTTCTAGAAAAGAATGCTAATATTGTTTATACAGTATTAGTAAATGATGATTATACAGTAAATTATGATTTGTTAAAGCCGTATTTACTTGCATTTCCAACAAATAGTTTTCTTATTACGAAGGAAACGCTTGAGGTATTTGAACATACAGAAGAAAATCTAAACCTAGTTAAAGAAATTGATATCGTACAAAAAGCAGTAGATCAATACGTAACAGAAAAAGAAATGTTTCCAATCGTTGAAGGTAGTGAAGATCGCCTTATATGCGGGATGAAATTAGGGCCGTATTTAAATCGTATATTAAAAAGAGACTTATATATTTCAGAAAAACATTATTTAGTTTCAAGTAAACCAGACAGAAAAAAACAAAAGAGTGGGTAGATGTATTGAAAACAACAATAAATATATTGTTGTCTTTTTTTGTTTATAAAAATATTGAAATTTCAATCTATTCAGCTTTACAATAAACTTATTGGACGAAGAGGAGTAATGATTAAGTATTGTTAGCTTGAGTTAAATACAGTGATTACAGAATGGTATAAAGGTTTGAGAACTAAATATGATAAAAGATTACGGGGGAATGGGAGTATGAAAAATAGTATGACTTACATTCAATTATTAAATGAAACGTTACATTGTTACGCAAATAAAGGAAGTTTGGAAGCGTACACTTATATAATGGAGCATGCGAAAGGTATAGTGGGGAATGAGGCACAAATATATAATTTTAAATATGCGCTAGCGGGTGCGGCAGGACTTGAAGAAGAAGCGCTACATCTAATGAAGGAAGCTATTATAGAAAAGGGCTTTTGGTATGGAAATGAGTATTTAATTTCCGACGACGATTTAAAACCACTACATAAATTTGAAGAGTTTCAAAAAATGGTTCAATTATGTAAAGAAAGAGAAGAATTAGCAAAGAAAACAGAACGAGCAGACGTGAAATATATAGACAGTAAGAAAAAAGAAAAACTGTTTATTGCAATGCACGGTGATCAAGAAAATATAGGGATAATAGAACCATATTGGAATACTGTTTTGACACAAGATTATACGTTAGCTTTACCACAATCTTCGCAAATTCAGTTTTCAGATGGATTTGTTTGGGATGATATACATAGAGGAAAAGAGGAATTAAAAGAGCATTACGTTACGTTTACAGAAAATCATATAGTAGAAAATGTAATAATTGGTGGTTTTTCTGCTGGCGCAAGAGTAGCTTTGTATACGATTTTACAAAAAGATATAGAGGTAGATGGTTTTATTTTTGTGGCGCCGTGGCTTCCAGAGATTGAAGAATGGAATGAGTTGTTGGGAGTGCTACAAGATAAAAATATAAAGGGATATATAATGTGCGGGGATCAAGATGAAGATTGTTTCGAATGTACGCAGCAATTTGTACAATTATTAAGAGATAAGAATATAGAATATAAGTATAAGGTTGTGCCTAATTTAAACCATGATTATCCTGAGGATTTTGATGAACTATTAAAAGAAGCTATTGAATATATAGACGACAAACATAATAAGTAGTACAAAAGGGAGATGCATCATAATTGATGTATCTCCCTTTTGTCATTATAAATGAAAAGCATTTGCTAGTAAGCGATAAGAATTCAATTTATCTTCAAATCGATGAGTAATTGTAACAATCATAAATTCGTCAGTATTGTACGCTTTGCTTAAGTTTACGATTTGTTCTTTCACAGAAGATGGATCACCGACGATCATACGTTGACGATTTTCTTTTATACGGAATAGATCATAAGCGCTGTATGAATAATTTTGTGCAGTTTCGATAGAAGGAGTACCAGTTGTACGCTTTCCTTGTTCTAGTAATAAGATTGATAAATCTAAACTAGAAGCAATTTTTTCCGCCTCTTCATTCGTTTCTCCGCAAATAACAAAAATAGAGACGATTGATTTTGGTTTGTCTCCTAGATAGGAAGGTTGGAATTGTTCCTGATAAGCCTTCATTACTTCAGGGCCACCGTATCCATTAATAAACTGTGCGAATGCAAAAGAAGCACCTTGTTTTGCAGCAATCATAGCACTCTCTCCGCTAGAACCGAGCAACCACATCTCAGGAGATGTTGGAATGACAGGGGTAGCCTTTAAATTTGCATAATGATGGTTTTCTGGTACTTGATCATGTAAGTACATTGCAACATCTGCAATTTGTTCTGGATATTGATCCAGTGAGACCATTTTGCCTTCTTGTAGTGCGCGAGTAGCAATTGGCATACCACCAGGTGCTCTGCCGACACCAAGGTCAATACGATTTGGATAAAGAGCTTCTAAAACGCGGAAATTCTCAGCAACTTTATACGGGCTATAGTGCGGTAACATAACACCACCTGACCCAACTCTCATACGATCCGTTTTTGCAGCAATATGAGAAATAAGTATTTCAGGACTTGAACCAGCAAGGCTGACGGAATTATGATGCTCAGATACCCAAAAACGTGTGAATCCTAATTTTTCAACTTCTTGTGCAAGTGTAACTGTATGAGAAAAAGCTTGGGCTGCTGTACTACCATCTGAAATAGGTGATTGGTCTAATACACTTAATTTGATCATAGAATATACCTCTCAATCTTAATGTACATCCTATTATATATTTACTTACGAAAAATGCGTAATAAAATGCTCAAAATAAGAAGTGGATACATCCTATATCTACTTCTAACGAGAAAAGCCCCGTTCATAATGATTCATTTCGACTAAGTCTAAAATATATTCATAGTTATCAATCTCAAGATTTAATTGTTCACGCTCTTTTTTAGATAGATGCTTACTACTAAGTTTGTTGCATAGTTGTTGTTTCTTTCCTTCTAAATACTTCTTTGTATCGTGGTAGTCGTAAGTTTGTTTCATTATCAACCACTCCTTTTTGCTGTTGCTATATTATACGAAGCGTGAAGATATGTGAGAGCTATCTCTTATGTACTTTTAGTGAATATTCCACTTGCTATGTTGTTATGTTTATAGGAATTTATGAATAAAATGCACTAAACCACTAATGCCCATAAAAGCCCGATTGGTTCAACTAATAATCAGTAGGGGAAGAGCCCCCCACTGATTATAGTTTCACTTTATGAAGTAAGGGGTGGAATTGTGCAGAAAGATATAATGTATAACACTGAGATGGATGAAGTGTTGAAAGTTATAAATAAAGGATTAAAGAAGACGACGCGCCCGAAGCAAATTATTGTAGTAGGCGCAGGCATGGCTGGATTAGTTTCGGCATCTTTATTAAAAGCTGCAGGACATGAAGTAAAGATTTTTGAAGCAAACAACCGAGTAGGTGGCCGTATAGAGACGGTTAGAATGGAAGACACCGGATTATATTTGGATGTAGGGGCAATGAGAATTCCATATTCACACACATTAACGATGGCGTATATAAGAAAATTTAGGCTACAGGTAAGCCCTTTTATTAATAGGAATGAGACGGATATTATTTATGTAAATGGCCGGAAAACAACATTAAAACAATATGAAAAAGACCCAAGTATATTAAAGTATCCTGTGGAAATGAATGAAGTCGGGAAAACGTCTGAGGAGCTATTATTGTTAGCGGTACAGCCAATTATAAATTTTATAAAAAAGAACCCAGAGAAAAATTGGGATATTGTAGTAAAGGATTTTGGGAGATACTCTACAGGTCAATTTTTAAAGTATCATCCTTATCAATATAATACTTACTTTTCGCCAGTAACAATTGAGATGATCGGTGTTTTATTAGATTTAGAAGGTTTTTTGGAAAGGTCATTTGTAGAGACGTTACGTTTTTTATATATTATGCAAGAGGAGAGCGGATTTTGTGAAATTGTAGGCGGGAATGATAGATTACCAAAGTCCTTTTTACCACAATTAGAAGAAAATATTATTTATAATCAAAAATTAATGAAGCTACATCAGCATGATAACGGTGTGACAGCTTTTTATCGAAACGAGGAAACCTTTGAATATAGTAGTATTACAGGGGATTTAGTTATTATTACAATTCCATTTTCGACAATGCGCTTTGTGGAAGTAGATCCATTTGATTCTATATCTCATGAAAAATGGAAAGCAATTCGTGAATTGCATTATATGCCAGCAACGAAAATAGGAATTCAATTTAAAAGTCGATTTTGGGAAGAACAAGGACAATTAGGTGGCAGGATTATAACGGATTTGCCAATTCGTTATGCCTATTATCCAAGTCACGGAATTGGAGAGAAAGGACCTGCTATGATGTTAGGCAGCTATACATGGTCTTATGATGCGTTGTTGTGGGATGGGTTATCAAAGGGAGATCGTATTTATTACGCATTACACAATTTGGCAACGATATTAGGTGGTCAAGTATATGATGAATTCATGTCTGGAATATCAAAAAGTTGGACATTGGATCCATATGCACTTGGAGGATTTGCGCTATTCCAGGCAGGTCAAGAATCTGAACTACAACCAGCAATTATAAAACCAGAGGGGAGATTATATTTTGCAGGTGATCATACAACGTTATATCACGGATGGATACAAGGTGCAATTGAATCGGGCGTCCGTGTTGCGGTAGAGGTGAATGATTAAAATGTATAAAATTCAGAAATTTCTTTACTGTATAGTTTGAGATGGATATTATTATATATAAAAGAATTAAAAGGAGTGTTGAAAGTGAATCCGTTATTATTCGATTTTCCTTCTGAATTTTATACTGAAAGGCTATTTATTCGAATGCCGAAACCAGGTGACGGTAAAGCTGTATACGATGCAATTAGAGCTTCTATGCAAGAATTAAAACCATGGATGGTTTTTGCACAAAAAGAGCAAACAGAGGAAGAAGTAGAAGTGAGTATTAGAAAATCGCATATTCAATTTTTGCAGCGTGAGGATTTAAGATTACTAGTTTTTTCGAAAGAAACAGGTGAATTTATTGCATCCGCTGGATTGCATCGTATTAATTGGGATATACCTCAATTTGAAATTGGATATTGGATTGACTCAAGGCTTAGTGGAAAAGGCTATATGGTAGAGGCTGCAAAGGGTATAACGGATTATGCTTTTTCTGAGCTAAAAGCAAATCGCGTAGAAATTCGATGTGATTCTTTAAATAAGAAGAGTAGGGCAATACCTGAGAAATTAGGCTTTAAGTTAGAAGGTACATTGGAAAGTGCGAGTGTAGCGGTAGATGGAAATGGATTAAGGGATATGTGTGTATTTGCCATGACTAGAAATACATATGAAAAAGAAGAGCTGTAAAGAAACAGCTCTTCTTTTTGTGTATTATGGTACAGGATGTCCATTAGAGCTTTCGAAAATTGTAAACCATTGTTGTCGATCTAAATTAACTTTTGTAGAAAGAGCGGCTGTTTTAACACGATCTAATTTACCAGATCCAACGATTGGCATCATATGAGCTGGATGAGCAAGCAGCCATGCATACATAACTGTATCGATGCTAGTAACACCTAGTTCAGTAGCAACCTTTTGTAAAGTTTCACGTACACGTACGGCACGTTCTGATTGACCAGTAAAGATTTCTCCACCAGCAAGAGGCGACCAAATCATAGGATTGATTCGTTTTTCTTGGCATAAATCAATTGTTCCTTTTTCGAAATGCTCAAGATGCATCGCAGATACTTCAATTTGGTTTGTAAGGAGCGGGAAATCTAAATAAGAACTTAACATATTAAACTGTGAAGGTAAAAAGTTAGATACACCGAAGTGACGGACTTTTCCTTCTTGTTTTAAGCGTGAGAACGCTTCTGCTACTTCATTTGGATCCATAAATGGATCTGGGCGATGAATGAGCAATACATCAATATAATCTGTATGTAAGTTTCGTAATGAATCCTCCGCGCTGTTTATAATATGTTCAGCACTCGTATTGTAGTGCGCAACATATCGCTCTGGAAATTTCGGCGATGGGGGAGCGATTCCACATTTTGTGACAATTTGCATGTCTTCTCGTAAAGAAGGCTTGAGTTGTAACGCTTCTCCAAATAATCCTTCACACGTATAGCCGCCATAAATATCAGCGTGATCGAAAGTAGTAATTCCCATCTCCATACAAGCTTCAATGAAAGAAAGTAACTCTTGCTTTGTCATATTCCATTCTGCTAAACGCCAAAAACCTTGAATAATACGAGAAAATTCTAGTGTTTCGGCCATTTGAACTCGTTCCATTATAAGTACCCCCTTGAGGAATAAATAATTTTTTGAAAAGGCTTTCTTGCTATGTATTATTATATAGTTACAGTGTCGTACTTACAATAAATATGTTTTGCTACAAAAACGATTTTCTCTGTATGCTATAATGTAGAAACATATAGCTATAAGGAGATGTAATGGATGATTCCAGTAACAATATTAACGGGTTTTCTAGGGTCAGGGAAAACGACATTATTAAATCGAATTTTATCAGAGAATCACGGTCAGAAATTAGCAGTGATTGTAAATGAAATAGGGCAAATTGGTATTGATAATCAGTTGATTATGAATGTTGAAGAAGAGATTATGGAGATGACGAATGGATGTCTATGTTGTACTGTACGTGAAGATTTACTCGTCGCTTTAAAGCAATTACTGGACGTAAAAGCAGAAGGGAAAATGGATTTTGATGGATTAGTAATTGAAACGACTGGTCTTGCAAATCCAGGTCCGATTATTCAAACATTCTTTTTAGATCCTGTTATTCAATCTGCATACCAAATTAATGGTGTTGTAACAGTAGTAGATAGTTATCATATACATAAACATTTTGAAAAAGGACTAGAAGCAAAGGAACAAATTGCATTTGCTGATGTCGTTTTAGTAAATAAATTAGATTTAGTGGATGAAAGTGAAAAGGAAAATCTATTACAGGAATTGCAAGGTATTAACCCAACTGCAAAGTTAATAGAGGCGACTAACTGTGATGTGGATATAGCATCATTACTACAAATTCAAACGTTTAAAACGAAAGATACGTTACAAATTTACCCTCATACAGAACATAATCATTTAGAAGGTGTAAAATCGTTTGTACTACGAGAAGAGCGTCCGTTAGATTTACAAAAACTGAATGAGTGGATGTCAGCTGTCGTTCAAGAGCTAGGGGAATACTTATATCGATACAAAGGAATTTTATCGATTGATGGAGTAGATAAACGTATCGTTTTCCAAGGTGTGCATACGTTATTTGCCGCTTCGTACGATAGAGAGTGGCAAGAGGGTGAAGAGCGAGTAAGTGAAGTTGTTTTTATTGGAAAAGATATTAATAAAGAATGGTTCCAAGAACATTTTGAAGAGTGTGTGAAATAAGCCTGCGTATATTGCAGGCTTTTTTGTTTACTAAAATTGAAATTTGCATTAAAATATTCTAAAAATACTAAACGTTTAGTATTTTATTAGGGTAGGGGGATAAAAAGTGCGTTTAATGATTCTGGGATTGCTTACTAAAAGGGAGTCGCTATCTGGTTATGAAATACAGCAGGCGCTACATATGGTGCAAAGTAGTAAATGGGCAGAGGTGTTCCCGGCTTCTATTTATCACGCGTTAAAAAAAATGACAAATGAGGAATTAATTCAAGTAAAAGCAATTGAAATGACTGGTAGACGTTCAAAAACGATATATTGTATTACAGAAAAGGGAAGCCAAGAATTTAAAAGACTATTAAAGGAGTCGTTTCAAAAGTCGTCAGTTGTGTTTCCGAAACATTTATATACAGCATTAACTTTTCTTTCAGAAGAAGAGGGTATGAGAGAAGAGATTTTAGAAGCTTTAGATGAACAGAAAAGAGAAATATTAGCTACTTATGAAGAAATGAGGGAAGGAGAAAGACTGAAAGAACATGCACCAGAGTATGTGAAACTTATTTTCGAAAATATGTATGAACAATGTGAGATGCAACTTCGATTTATTCATAAGTTAGAAAAACTATTGGGAAAATAAAAATAAGGTGGGAAGAATATGAAAATTGATCATCTTGTTGTAAATGTAAATAAAGAGATACAAGAAAATAAGGAAATGATTAAAAACGTACATTCTATCGGACTTCCATATGTTCCGAAATGGGGAAAGGGAACGAAAGGCTTTAAAGTATCTAACGTATGGATTGGAAAAGAATATTTAGAATTAGTAAGAGTAAAAACAAAAGATGGTGGTGGCTGGGTACAAGAGTGGGTTCAGAAATATTATGCTGGCCATCGAGGACTTATCGGATTGGCAATTGATGTTGAAAATATAGATAAAGTGTATGAAAAAATGATAGAAGGTGGAATTGAAATTACAAAACCAGAACCATTACAATATAAGTGGTTTTTTAATTTATTTAAGAAAACTATGCCATGGAAAAATGCATACATACAGCCGATGAAGGGGATGCCGTTTCAATTCTTTCTACAACAAATGGACAATCAAAAGAGCAGAGAATATATGGAGAAATATATGTATCCAAATAGTGTGGAACAGGGCATTTCAGGAATAATTGCCGTAAGGCTATATGGAGAAATAACAAATGAAGATAGGGAAATAGTTAGTTGTCTATTTTCAGATGTTACAAATGGGGAAGAAGAAATAATAATCCATTTAAACAATCAAGTAATTCATTTAATTCAATCGAATGAGCATTTTACGGAGGTAATACTAGATTGTAAAAGTGAAGCAAATAGGGAGAAGAAATTAAATATAGAAAATGTGACATTGATAAATAAATAATAAAAAGCCTGTTTTCACAGGCTTGTATTTTCATCTAATAGTAACTCCATTACAACACCTACAACTGGGCCTTCGTCATCAATATCGCCATTTAAACGGAAGCCAAATGACTCGTATAGTCCCATTGCGAGTTTGTTGTCAGGATGTAAACTTAAGTAAATTATATTACATTCAAATTTTTCTTGTAAGAGTTGAATAAGCAGGTGAAGGAAACGTTTTGCATATCCTTTTCCTTGATATTGTTTGTCAATCATAAAGCGATCTAACCAGATGCTTTTACGTTTTTTTGAATACCATCCATACATAGCATATCCTACAAGTGTTTCTCCATCGTATAAACCTACTGACGTTCCGTTTCCTTCAAATAATGATTCTGCTAGAGAAAACGCATTGCTTTCAATAAATTGCTGCTGGTCTTTTGCGACGTTTAAAGCAGCTACCGAACGCCAATTTTTTTCTGTTACTTCACAAATGTGAAGATTCATAATTCCAACTCACCTTCTAAATTAATATAGCTTAAAAGCTAATATGGATAATTTTACTTGTTATTTTGGTCAAGTCAAGTAAGAACAAATAAAAAAGAAGCTGCATGACATATGCAGCTTCTTTAAAAAAATGATTAGTTAGTAGCTTCTTTCAATGTGTTTACGTTTTCTTCCATTAAAGTGAAGTAATCTTTATTGTTCTTCGCATCATCTTCAGAAATAGTAGCAAGATGATTTAAGCGTAAAATTTTTGTACCCGTTTCTTTTTGAATGACAGATGCTACTTTTGGAGTAGAGAAAGTTTCAAATAAAATATATTGTAGATTATGTTCTTTTACTGTTTTTGTAATGTCAGCAAGTTGTTTTTGAGATGGTTCATCAGAAGCTGAAATACCCGCGATAGCAATTTGTTTTAGGCCATAGCGTTGTTCCCAGTAACCATAAGCCGCATGAGAAACTAAAATATCTTTCGTTTTTGCATTCGCAACAGCTGCTTTAAATTGATCATCTAAATCAGTGAATTTTGTTTGAAGTGCTGCGAAGTTTTTTTCGAACTCTTGCTTATGGTCAGGTTGTAATTCTACAAGTGCATTTTTAATTTTTTCTGCCTGTTTCATTGCTAAAGTAGGATCTAACCAAATGTGCGGGTCTTTATCGTGATGATGTTCATCCTCTTTATGGCCGTCTCCGTGATCATGATGCTCTTCTTCTGTAGAAGTACGCAGTTCAATACCTTTTGATGCATTTACAATTTTAACATTTTCTTTTTGCAATGCTTTTTCCATTTTTTCAGCAAAGGGTTCTAATTCAGCACCGTTATAAACGAATAAATCGGCTTTTGCAACTTGTACGGTTTGTTTTTGACTTGGTTCAAATGTATGAGAATCTGCACCAGGAGGGTAAATAGCTTCAACAGTTACATAGTCGCCACCAATTTTTTTTGCGAAATCAGCAAGAGGAAAAATAGTTGTATATACAGTTAGTTTTCCATCTTTCTTGGCCTTACCTTCTTTTTTATTTGAGCAGCCAGTAAAAATTAAAGTGAAAATAAGTAAGAATGAAAATAAAGTCAATCTTTTAGGCATGAAGTTCTCCTCTTTTCTTTTTTTACGGATATATTTTCCCCAATTATAGAAGAAAAATATCATTTTAATACAAAACGGAATAATTACGTTTTAGTTTGCGAACTTAGTATAATACATCTTTTATAAAGTTGCAATAAATAATAATCATTCCGATTTGATTTTGTTATAAAGTTGTCAAATATAGAGGTGTTATCTTTGCGAATACATGCATATGTGACAACGCTGTGTTCATATATATGAAAGGAGGGTGTAGAGGGGGATGAGTGTTTGGGTTACTTAATGGAAGCTATTTTATTGATATTAGCGGTAGTATTCCCATTAGCCTTAGTCTTAATTTTTTTAAGAAGATTAATAAGTAATTTAGGAGATGCATCAACAGTCACAAAATTACGAGAGAACGATGAGAAAAAAGAGTGAGTAAAGCACTATGCGTACGCATAGTGCTTTACTTGTGGTAAAATGAGAGAAGGAAACTCCTAAAAGTTGTATTTTACTGAAGGAGAGAAAAGTAAAATAAGAGGTATATGCATATATGAATAAGCGAACAGCGTTAGTACTTGGTGCAAGTGGTTTAGTTGGACAAGAGATAATGCGTCTATTACTTGAATCAGATTACTACGATTCGGTTACTATTTTTGTAAGAGAACCAATGCAATGGCAACATGAGAAGTTACAGCAAAAGCAAGTAGATTTTTCGATGTTAGAGGAATATAAAGAGTTTTTCGCTGTAGATGACGTGTTTAGTTGTCTAGGAACAACGATCAAAAAAGCAAAAACAAAGGCAAATTTCAAAAAGGTAGATTATGAATATACGTTACGAGCTGCTTGTTTAGCTGAAAAACAAGGGGTGCAAAATTTCCTAGTTGTGTCCTCGATGGGAGCAAATCCTAAATCGTTTTTCTTTTATTCGCAAGTTAAAGGGAAAATGGAAGAGGAATTACAAAAATTAGTGATTGGTGGTATTCACATTTTTAGGCCGTCATTATTAGTAGGAAATCGACAAGAATTTCGTTTTGGTGAACGAATGGCTGAAAAGTTATCTCGTATGATTCCATTTATATTTAAAGGGGCTTTTAAAAAGTATAAACCAATTTCAGCGAAAGATGTGGCGAAAGGGATGTATATCACTGCATTGCGAGAAGAAACGGGTATCTATTTTTATAACTCAAATGAAATTACAACGATAGAATAAATAAAACCGAGAAGAAAAGCTTCTCGGTTTTATTTATTGGTACTGATTTTCCCAGGTGCTCGCTCGTATTGATACGGTTCTTCTAACTCAAAGCCAAGTTCATTGGCGGCTATTCTTGGAAAGTAAGGATTGCGAAGTAACTCACGTCCGATAAAAATTAAATCTGCTTCGTTATTATTTAAAATTTGTTCTGCCTGTGCCCCGGTCGTAATCAATCCAACAGCCCCAGTTGCAATGTTAGCATGCTCTTTAATATGTTTCGCGTATTGTACTTGATACCCGGGATATACATCGATGTGTGCCGGTACAACAGCCCCAGAACTACAGTCGATTACATCTACCCCTTGTTCTTTCATCCATTTTGTATACTGAACGTAATCTTGAACCGTTAACCCATCAGGATGATAGTCATTTGCTGAAATACGAACGAATAACGGTCCGTTCCAAACTTCATTTATTGAGTCAATAATTTCACGTAAGAAACGATAGCGATTTTCAGGTGAGCCCCCATATTCATCAGTCCGCTTATTAGAAAGTGGAGAAAGAAATTCATTAATAAGATAACCGTGAGCACCATGTATTTCAATAACGTCAAATCCAGCTTGTTTTGATCGTATTGTAGCCTGCTGAAAAGCTAATATAGTATTTTTTATTTGCTGTATATTCATTTCTACTGGTATTTTCATTGTTTCATTAAACGGAATTGTTGATGGAGCGAGAGCATCCGTTTCTAATTCTGCTTTTCTTCCGGCATGAGCGAGTTGAATGGCAGCTTTTGCACCGTTATCATGTATAAAAGTTGTCGTTTTATGTAAGCCTTCAATTAGGCTGTCATCCCATATACCTAAGTCTTTGTTAGAAATTCTTCCTTCAGGTAACACGGCTGTCGCTTCAATCATAACTAAACCAACTTGACCGGCAGCTCTGGTTCCATAATGAACGAGATGGAAATTCGTTACTTGGCCATCCTCGTTTTCTGATGAATACATGCACATAGGTGACATAACGATACGGTTTTTTAATGTAACGTCCTTAATTGTATAAGGTGAAAAAAGTTCGGAATTCATCCAATAGCCTCCTAGATTGAATTTTCTTACATTGTATCATTCTCTTTTTTGTTTTTACTAATAAAACGCTTATACGAAAAATTTTGTCTATTCGTGTTACAATCATTAATATGAATTGAATTGGAGGATGACATATGTACCAGGCTTATTATGAAAGTGAAGTAGGTTTGCTGGAAATTACAGCGAATGATAAAGGAATTACGTCTGTTATATTTGTTGATGAGAGACAAGAAGAACATAAAAATGAAACGATAGATCAATGTATAAATGAGCTAGATGAATATTTTAAGGGGAAAAGAAAAGAGTTCACGGTTCCGCTGTCTGCTGAGGGAACATTATTTCAAAAAAATGTATGGGATGCGCTCTATACTATTCCTTATGGCGTAAGTGCCTCATATTTAGATATTGCAGAGAAGGTTGGAAATACGAAAGCTGTACGAGCGATAGGAGGAGCGAATAGTCGTAATCCAATTTCAATTATCGTTCCGTGTCATCGTGTAATAGGAAAGAGCGGGAAGCTTGTTGGGTATGCGGGTGGTTTATGGAGGAAAGAGTGGTTATTAAAACATGAAGGTATTTTGAAATGACGTATGGATGAGAAGAGGGATTGTTTTGAAGTGTATAAATTGTGGGCAACTTTGCAAGGGAAATCAGTTGAATTGTGAAAGTTGCCAGCGGACCTTGCATAATGAACAAGGTGAAGGAAGCTCGCTAATAGACAAGGAATTAGAAGTATATGTAGGGAGACAATATCCGCATTATAAAAGGAAATGGGAGCTTGAGGAAAAGCGGATTGCTAGATGGAGCTGGAATGGTTGGGCAGCTATTTTTAATGTAGGTTGGCTTGGATATCGTAAGTATTATTTGCCTGCAGCTTTATTTATATTGTTATTATTAGCATGCGATGCGTTTTCTTATTATATGGGATTCAACGTAGCACTGCCGATCATTAATATGGTGCCTCTTACGTTTTTATTGCTCGTTTTTATTTTATTTGGAATGGCGATTTTTGCGAATGGATTATATTATCAATTTGCAGAAAGGCGTATATATCGAATAAAAGCACGAGAAATTCAAGATGAATCGGTTGAGAAGTATCTCATTCGTGATAGTGGTGGAACGAGTAAAATGGGAGCAACCATCGTTACGATTTTAGCGGTTGCTAGTATCTTTTTTAGCCATTTCTTTTTCCCGACGGATCGAGATATTATTCAAAAGGTTCGTGCAGGCTCACTATACGAATATCCATTCTTTTCTATTGGTGAATCGTTTGAAAATTATTTTAGAAATCCAGGTTGGGTATATTATCGTGGCACCGAAGGATTAGAATTGGTAGAGTTCCAAGGAGAAAGTCCTGATATGCCAAGGAAAAAGGTGAAGATCCAATTTGTTGTTGATTATAAATTGGGCGAGATTGAGCCGTACTCATTGACGATTAATGGAGAATCTAAAAATGAGGAAGAGTTTTTGAAGATAATGGACGAAATATTTAAAGTTCAAAATCCATTTGACATAGAGGATGGATTACAAGTAAAAAGAATAGAAAAAGAAGCGGATAGAAGGGCGTTCTATCTGCTTCTTTTTTTACTGTACAAAAATAATATTTGAAATAATCTGAATCTTTTGTATAATGGTATGTATTATACTACTTTCATTTATACATATAGATTGGGGGAAGGAAGAATGAAGAGAAAGGTAACAACGATTGCTGCAGTTGCATTATCGACAAGTGTATTAGTTGCAGGTTGCGGAAATGGGGAGAAGGCATCTACAACGAAGAAAGAAGCAGGTAAGAGAGCAGCAGATAAGCAAGTATTAAACTTATTAGAAGCAGCAGAAATTCCTTCAATGGATACGTCAAAATCAACAGACTCTGTATCATTCCGTGCCTTTGTCAATGCAATGGAAGGGTTATATCGTTTAGATAAGGACAATAAACCAACTCCAGGTATGGCAAAAGATGTGAAGATTAGTGAAGATAAAACGACATATACATTTGAATTACGAGATGCAAAGTGGTCTAATGGCGATCCAGTTCGAGCGCAAGATTTTGTATTTGCATGGCAACGCGCATTAGATAAAGCAACGGCAGCTGAGTATGCATTTATTTTATTTGATGTGAAAAATGCACAGAAAGTAAATAAGGGAGAATTGCCGCTAGATCAATTAGGCGTAAAAGCAAAGGATGATAAAACGTTAGTAGTAGAATTAGAGCAACCAGCACCATATTTCCTTGAGCTTACTTCATTCCCAACATTTTTCCCTTTAAATGAAAAATATGTGAAAGAACAAGGGGATAAATATGCGTTAGAAGCAGATAAATTATTGTACAATGGACCATTTACGATGAGTGAATGGAAACATGAACGAAGCTATCAGCTAAAGAAAAACCCTAATTATTGGGATAAAGATACTGTGAAGTTAGAAGAAATTAATGTAAATATTGTGAAAGAAACGAGCACAGGAGTAAATTTATATGATAGTGATCAAGCCGATCGAGTTATTTTAAGTTCTGAATTCGTTGATAAATATAAAAAGAATAAGCCAGATGAATTTAAAACGAAGTTAGATCCACGTATGTATTTCTTGCGTTTTAACCAAAAAAATGCAACGTTTAAAAACCAAAAAGTTCGTGAAGCGATTGATTTAGCATACGATAAAAAAGGAATTGCCAATGTTATTTTAAATGACGGATCATTACCAGCATATTTCTTAGTACCTGAGAAATTTACGACAGGACCAGATGGAAAAGATTTCCGTACTGTAAATAAAAATTTCCGTGATAGCAAAGATAATGCAGAAAAAGCAAAAAAATTATGGGAAGAAGCGAAGAAAGAGCTTGGCCAAGATACAATTACAGTAGAATTTCTAAATGATGATAACGGTAGTCGTAAAAAAGTGGGCGACTTTATTAAAGAAGAGTTAGAGAAAAATTTACCTGGTATTAAAGTGAATTTGAAACAACAACCATATAAGCAGAAGCTAGAGTTAGAAAAGAAATTTGAATATGAATTCTCATTATCTGCATGGAGTCCAGACTATCCGGATCCAATGACTTATATTGACATGTTTGTTACTGGAAGCTCATTTAATGAAATGGATTATTCTAATCCGAAGTATGATGATTTAGTAGCGAAATCAAAAGGAGAGCTATTAAAAGATGATAAAGCACGCTGGAGTGCCCTTGCAGAAGCTGAAAAAATCTTAATTGGTCAAGATGCTGCTATTTCTCCTGCGTACCAACAAAGTACGGCATATTTAGAAAAACCATACGTGAAAGGTATTGCGAATCATACGTTTGGTGGGGACTTCAGTTATAAATGGGCATATATTACAAAGAAATAGTATAATAAAAGGTGAGTGAATTTTCGCTCATCTTTTATTTGTATAGGAGGAATTAGAGTTGTTAAAAGGAATCAATCATCTTTGTTTTTCAGTATCTAATTTAAAAGATTCTATTACATTTTATGAAAAAGTATTGGAAGGGGAATTATTAGTTAAAGGGAGAAAACTCGCATATTTCAATATATGCGGGGTATGGGTAGCGCTTAATGAAGAAACACATATTCCGAGAAATGAGATTCATGAATCTTATACGCATATTGCGTTTTCAGTTGAACAGAAAGACTTTGAACGCCTATTGCAGAGATTAGAAGTGAACGATGTTCATATTTTACAAGGAAGAGAACGGAATGTAAGGGACTGTGAGTCTATATATTTTGTTGATCCTGACGGCCATAAGTTTGAATTTCACTCAGGGACATTGCAAGACCGACTTAATTATTATAGAGAAGATAAACCTCATATGACATTTTACTAAGGGAGGAAAAAAGTTGCATGCGCTAGTAATTGGCGGGACAGGAATGCTAAAGAGAGTCTCTATGTGGCTTTGTGAGAAAGGATTTCATGTTTCTATTATTGGACGAGATGAAGTGAAATTAGAAAATGTTAAGCGAGAGAGTGCTGCGCCAGAAAGGATCACATGTCTACCATTAGATTATCATAATAATGACGATGTAAAGCTAGCTACTAAAAGTACAATTGAGAGGAATGGTCCAATAACAGTAGTTGTCGCATGGATACACGCAAATGCGAAGGATACGTTATCACTCATTTGTAGAGAATTAGAGTTGTGGCCTGAAACATACAACGTTTTTCATATTTTTGGTAGTAAAGCGTCGCGTATGCCCGCACAAAAAATAGGAGGTACGCGGTGTAGCTACCATAGAATAATATTAGGTTTTATATTAGAAGATACGTACGGGAGATGGCTTACCCATGAAGAAATATCGGATGGGGTAATAAAAGGAATTGAGAGTAAGTGTGATGAATGGATTGTAGGACGAGTAGAACCGTGGGAATTGCGGCCAAAATGGTGAGGGGGAATGAGAAATGAAGACAACTGTATATGTAACAAGGCACGGTGAAACAGAATGGAATGTAGCGAAGCGAATGCAAGGGCGGAAAAATTCTGCTTTAACTGAGAATGGTATGCTACAAGCTAAGCAATTAGGAGATCGAATGAAAGATTTATCTATCGATGCGATTTATAGTAGTCCGAGTGAAAGAACGCTACATACTGCAGAGTTAATAAAGGGCGAACGTGATATACCGATAATCGCGGATGAGCATTTCTATGAAATTAACATGGGTGAATGGGAAGGACAGACAGTCGACAATATAGAAAGGCAATACCCAGACGAAATACAATTGTTTTGGTATGAGCCACATCTTTTTCAGTCAACATCAGGAGAAAATTTTGAGTCTGTTTATAAAAGGGTAATTGAGGGGATACAGCTTCTTCTAGAAAAGCATAAAGGAGAAAGTATATTAATTGTTTCCCATGCGGCAGCGGCAAAACTACTTGTAGGACATTTTGCGGGTATTGAAATAGAAAATGTTTGGAATGATCCATTTATGCATAGTGCTAGTCTAAGTATAATAGAATTTGAAGAAGGTAAAGGTGAAGTGAAGCAATTTGCAGATATAAGTCATTTTCAATGAACGTAAAAAAGGCCGCAAAACGGCCTTTTTTTGTAGGCATAAAAACTAGCAATTACGTTTTTTATACCAGAAGTGATCGAATTTCTTGTTTTTGCAAGATGGGAATTTATGTCCGCCTTTGCAATCATTCCATTTGTGTCCATTATCGTGACAGTCTCTACCATGATCACATGAATCATCGCACGAGTGACCGTCTCTATGCGGGAAGAATTCGCACTTTTTACAGAAGCTTCGTTTTGTCCAGAAAAATTTCTTTTCAAAGCGTATGCATTTTGTAACGAACGTACAATGTTTCCTACGCGTCACTTTCGTAACTAAAACGCATTCTTTTCTACGCGTTACTTTCGTAACGAACGTCCATTTTTGAACGCGTACACGAGTGCATTTTGTAACAAATGTCCATTTTTTTACATGTGTACATTTTGTAACGAACGTACAATGTTTCACACGAGTACATCTTGTTCTTGGACATTTACCCCCAGTTGTACATTTACATCCTGTTGTACATCGATGATGAGAGAATTTATCATCATCGCACTCAAAAGCACTTGGATCTTGATGTAAAAAATCCTCCATCCCAGCACTTTTGATTTCTTCAACCGCTTTTCTAATATCACGTTTCATAGAAATCCTCCTTATCATGTATTCAGGTGAAAAGGTATTCTTTTTCCTTAACATGATATGAGATATGACGTCTTTCTGAACAGGACAAGAGTGTAATTTTATATAAATAGATGATAGCGGATGTATGGACAAGGCAAGGTGCATACATTGAATGAAGAGAACTGAGAAGGGATGAGAAAATATGCTGCCTTCATATGATTTTTTTATTCATCCAATGTACGTAGTGGAATTGAAAAAAGACATTTGGTCAGATAGTCCAGTGCCAGCAAAATTAACTTATGGAAAAAAGAAGTATGACATTGATATCGTATACCGAGGTGCTCATATTCGTGAATTTGAGAAAAAGTCTTATCATGTTATGTTTTATAAACCGAAAAAATTTCAAGGTGCGAAAGAGTTTCATTTGAACTCTGAATTTATGGATCCGTCTCTCATACGAAATAAATTATCTTTAGACTTTTTTCACGATATTGGTGTGCTTTCACCAAAATCACAACATGTATTTATAAAAATTAATGGTCAAATTCAAGGTGTATATTTACAGTTAGAATCAGTTGATGAAAACTTTTTGAAAAATAGAGGATTACCAAATGGTTCTATTTATTATGCGATAGA
This sequence comes from Bacillus sp. 3G2, assembly GCF_044324725.1. Classification (NCBI taxonomy): domain Bacteria; kingdom Bacillati; phylum Bacillota; class Bacilli; order Caryophanales; family Bacillaceae; genus Bacillus; species Bacillus sp. 3G2. The sequence goes on from NZ_CP172246.1 coordinate 1,983,552, forward strand.
TGATGATGCGAACTTTTCTTTAATGAGTGAGAGAGATAAAGATGTTAAGACAGAGCTTTTTGCGGGATATGAATTTAAATGTTCGAATGAAAATAGCGAAGAACAGCTGAGTGAATTTGTATTTCAAGCGAATACTTTGAAGAGGGAAGCTTATGAAAAAGAAATTGGGAATTTTTTGCATGTAGACAAATATTTAAGGTGGTTAGCTGGCGTCATTTTTACGCAAAACTTTGATGGTTTTGTTCATAACTATGCGCTATATCATAATGATGAAACAAATTTATTTGAAGTGATACCGTGGGATTATGATGCGACTTGGGGGCGTGATGTACAAGGAAGGCCACTAAATCATGAGTATATTCGTATTCAAGGCTATAACACGTTAAGCGCAAGATTGTTAGATATACCTGTATTTAGGAAGCAATACCGAAGTATTTTGGAAGAAATATTAGAAGAAAAATTTACTGTTTCGTTTATGAGGCCGAAAGTTGAAGGTTTGTGTGAATCGATTCGTCCATATTTACTACAAGATCCCTATATGAAAGAAAAATTAGAAACATTTGATCAAGAAGCGGATATGATTTATGAATATATAAATAAGAGAAGAAAGTATATACATGACCACCTACATGAATTGGATTAATTTTGAAAGAGATTGGAACATTATCAATCTCTTTTTTTGTATAATAAAGATGTATCAGTGAAACTAACTTAATATTCAATTAAAAGAGGATAGGAGATGTGGAAACATGACGGTAAAATGGATTGATTGGGTAAAACAAATACAAGCTATAGCCCAAGCGGGTTTAACGTATTCTAAAGATGTGTATGATATAGAGCGTTTCCAACAATTACGGGATATTTCCATTTCGATGATGTCACATTACACAAAGACAGATTGGGAAGTTGTAGAGAAGTTATTTGCAAATGAGACAGGCTATCAAACACCAAAAGTTGATATAAGAGCAGTCGTTTTTCAAAATGAAAAGTTATTATTTGTGAAAGAAAAAAGTGATGGGAAATGGGCATTGCCAGGTGGATGGGCTGATATCGGCTATACGCCAACAGAAGTAGCAGCGAAAGAAGTTATAGAGGAGACGGGTTATGAAGTAAATGATTTTAAGCTACTCGCTATATTTGATAAAGAAAAACATCAACCATCGCCTTCAGCAACACACGTATATAAAATTTTTATTGGCTGTAAGATTATTGGTGGCGAAAAGAAAACGAGTATTGAAACAGAAGATGTGGAGTTCTTTGGTGAAAATGAATTGCCTAATTTATCGATTGCTAGAAATACCGAAGAACAAATTAAAGAAATGTTTTCCTTCATGAAAGAACCTCAGAAAGAAACCTTACTAGATTAATAGATAATATTGTTGGAATGAAGATATTGGCAGAATGCAACCTTTATGTAATAATGGGATGGTATGTGAAGAAAAAAGGAGATAGAAAATAAAATGTTAGCAAGCATAATAGATCAGTTATTGCAATTTTTTGCAAGCTTAGGTTACTTTGGAGTAGCGCTAGCTTTAATGATTGAAATTATCCCGAGTGAAATTGTACTATCGTATGCGGGCTTTTTAGTTGCAGATGGTAAAATTAGCTTTGTCGGTGCAGTCATTGCTGGAACAATCGGTGGTACGTTAGCTCAAATATTTTTATATTGGCTTGGATACTATGGAGGACGTCCAGTTGTAGAGAAATACGGGAAATATCTACTTATTAATAAACACCATTTAGACATAGCGGAAGGTTGGTTTAAGCGTTACGGAGCAGGAGTCATCTTTTCTGCGCGCTTTATCCCAGTCGTACGTCACGCAATCTCTATTCCAGCAGGATTAGCTAAAATGCCGTTAAAACTATTTACACTGTATACTGTAGTTGCGATTATTCCATGGTCAATACTATTTATATACTTAGGTGAAAAGCTTGGTGGAAATTGGAGACACATTAAAGAGTATGCATCTGATTACACACATTACATAATTATAGGAGCTGTTCTCTTTGTTGCTTTATACTTTGGTTTAAAGTATTTCAAAAAGAAAAAAGCAGCGCGTTAAAGTCAATGATTTTTCATTGGCTTTTTTATTTGTTTCGGCAAAAAGACTCCATCTGATTTGTGTTACGGGTGAAACCCAACAATTCAGGGGTTGTTGACTTGTTTCGGTTCTAAAAAAACAGAGTTGTCCATAATGTATAATAATAAAGCGTAGCGGAGGAATGTGATGAAAGGGTCACCGTTTATACGTGGAACGATATTTTTAACGATGGCAACGATGATATCTAAAATGTTAGGGTTTATATATGTTATACCATTTACAGCAATGGTCGGTACGAGTGGGTACGTTTTATACACGTATGCATATCGTCCATATACGATTATGCTCAGCATTGCAACGATGGGACTACCACTGGCAGTTTCGAAAATGGTATCAAAATATGATCAACTGAATGATTATCATACGGTTAAGAGAGTGTTAAAGAGCGGTATCTTTTTTATGTTAATAATGGGAGTAATCTCATGTTTAACCCTATATATATTAGCTCCACATTTAGCTAAACTTGTAATCGATGGAAATGATCAAACAGGGAATAGTGTAGCGGCAGTCACAACTAATATTCAAATTGTAAGTTTTGCGTTAATACTTGTACCGGTAATGAGTTTATTAAGGGGATTCTTTCAAGGGTTCCAATCGATGGGGCCTTCTGCTTTAAGTGTAGTGGTAGAGCAATTTTTTCGGGTCTTAACCATTTTGATAGGAAGCTTTGTCGTGTTATATATTTTAAAAGCTTCTGTCTCGCTAGCGGTTGGTATTTCAACGTTCGGTGCCTTTATGGGAGCGATAGGTGGACTGACTGTATTAAGTGCATATTACATAAGGAGGAGAAAGCACTTAAAGAAAAAAGAAATGGCAAGTATCCCGCAAACAACGAAATCATTTTTTTCGCTATATAAGGAGCTCTTTACATATTCAATACCATTTGTTGTCGTTGGTTTAGCAATTCCGTTGTATCAGACGATTGACACATTTACAATTAATAAACTACTTATACAAATAGGATATATGCAAGGAGAAGCGGAGAAGATTAATGCAATAATTGGTCTTGTTCAGATGGTTGTACTTATCCCGGTTTCCGTTGCGACTGCTTTTAGTATGTCTCTCGTACCTGAGATGACAAAAGCCTATACAGCAGGAAATGTGAAGTTACTGTACAAACATTTTACGAGGACGAATGTACTAGTAGTAGGTATTACGGTACCAGCAGCAATTGGAATGATGTTGCTTGCGAAACCAGTATATACTCTTTTATTTGGTGCTGGCAATGATCCGGAGATGGGGAGAGTTATTTTGCAGTATTATGCTCCTGCCTGTATACTATTTTCGCTATTTACAGTAACAGCTGCGATGTTACAAGGAATTAATCAACAACAGAAAACAGTACTAGGATTAGTGATTGGCATTATTGTGAAAATAGTTTTAAATATTGTGTTGCTTCCGTATTTCGATTATGTAAGCTTTATCATTTCAACATACGCTGGTTATACGATTTCGGTTGGCTTTAACTTGTGGATGCTTTCTAAATATGTTATAAAGGCAACATAAGCTTTTTAAGGCAGAGAGCACTCTGTCTTTTTCTTTGTTTATAATATTTTTCTTATAAAAACGTTTTCAAAATAATTTTTCTATTGAAATTTAAACGTATGTTTCATATGCTGAGAATGGCGGTTCAAAAACTGTTGTGTAAGAAAGGTAGATTCCTACATGTAAATAGAATCGGGGTGATAGTATGTTAAATATTTATTTAACAGACCGAAACGGAAAACTACAAGAGGTTGAGGAAATGCAAAAGGGTTGCTGGATTAATGTACTTCATCCAACGGAAGAAGAAATTCAATATCTAGTACAAACTTTAAATGTAGACTTAGATTTCATTAAAGACCCTTTAGATGACGAAGAACGCTCTCGTATTGAAAAGGAAGACAATAATACTTTAATAATCGTGGATATTCCAACAGTTAGACATGATGAAGAAGGAAATTCAATTTATGACACGATTCCAATTGGTATGATTGTCATGCCAGATTGTTTTGTGACAATTTGTTTAGAAGAAAACCCAATTTTTGAACGTTTTATTAATCAACGTATTAAAGAATTTTATACGTTTAAAAAGACGCGTTTTGCACTTCAGCTCTTATATACGATTTCTACTTATTATTTAAGATACTTAAAGCAAATAAATCGAAAAACAATCGATTTAGAGCATCAATTAAATCAGTCGATGAAAAATAAAGAGATTTTCACATTGTTAGGCCTTGAAAAAAGTTTAGTATATTTTACGACATCATTAAAGGCGAATAAAATTGTAATTCAAAAATTAATGCGAAACAGTACATTTTTAAAAATGTATGAAGACGATCAAGATTTATTAGAAGATGTATTAATCGAAAATAAACAGGCTATTGAAATGGCGGAAATATATAGTCACATTTTAAGTGGAATGATGAATACTTTTAGCTCTGTTATATCGAATAATTTAAACAGTGTTATGAAACTGTTAACGTCTATTACAATCATTTTATCATTACCAACAATGGTCTCTAGTTTCTTTGGAATGAACGTAAAGGTTCCGTTTGAAGGTGAGGCTCAAGGTTTTGTAATTGTACTTATAATATGTTTAACATTATCTTGCGCTTTAGCATTTGTATTTTGGAAGAAACGTTACTTTTAACGATAAGAAAGCTGCTCTAGCATAGTTGTATAACTGCGCTAGAGCAGCTTTTTTGCTATGAAATCCAAAGTTTTGAATAGAATATAACTTATAAAATGTAATGTATATGAAGGGAGTGTATTCCGTATAAGTCTTGTCCAATTCATAAAATGAGGTTAAAATTACATATTGTTAATGAAAAGTTGGAGGAAATACATCATGGAATTGTTTCAATTACCGAAAGCATTCCTGCAAATGAATACAATCTTTATCTCCATATTGATCGAAGCACTTCCTTTTGTGCTCATTGGTGTATTTATTTCAGGATTCATTCAAATGTTTGTGACCGAGGATATGGTAGCGAAATGGATGCCGAAAAACCGTTTTCTGTCTGTATTAATGGCTACTTTTTTAGGTATGATGTTTCCGGGCTGTGAATGTGGAATTGTTCCGATTGTAAGACGATTAATCGGAAAAGGGGTTCCGCCATATGCCGGGATTGCATTTATGTTAACTGGTCCAATTATTAATCCGGTCGTATTATTTGCAACATATGTTGCCTTTGGAAGTAGTATGCACATGGTATGGTATCGTTCTATTGTAGCGATTATCGTAGCAATTATCGTTGGAATTATATTATCATTTAAGTTTAAAGAACATCAATTAAGAGATGATCACTTCCCAGAAGTGAATCATAAGCGTCCATTACGTAAAAAAATGTGGGATGTATGTACGCATGCTGTTGAGGAATTTTTCTCGATGGGAAAATATTTAGTATTAGGTGCGTTAATTGCAGCTGCAGTTCAAACGTTCGTACAAACTTCAACACTGCTTGCTATAGGACAAGGGCCGTTTTCTTCACCAGCTGTTATGATGGGACTTGCTTACATTTTATCACTTTGTTCAGAAGCGGATGCATTTATTGCTTCGTCATTCCAAAGTACATTTTCAACAGCATCACTTGTCGCGTTCCTCGTATACGGACCGATGGTGGATATTAAAAATATGTTTATGATGCTTGCAACATTTAAAACGAAATTTGTAATTGTCGTTACAGTTACAGTTACACTTGTTGTTTATGCAAGCTCACTACTCATTTATGCGATGGGGTGGTAGGTTATGTTTCGAGCATATATATTATTAGGTTTTACAATCTTAATCGCGCAGCTTCATATTTCAGGTAATATTACGAAGTATATCAATATGAAGTATGCCTATTTATCAAAAACAGCAGCTATTATTTTAGGTTTTTTAACGGTCGTTCAAATTATTATCGTTTTCCAAAAAGAACATCAAAAAGAAAGAGAAAAAGAACAGCACAACTGTGGTTGCGATCATAGCCATTGCGGACATGATCATTCAAAAGATGAGAATACATGGTGGAAAAAAGCATTTTCGTACACATTGTTTTGTTTTCCGATAGTCTCAGGATTGTTTTTCCCAATTGCAACGTTAGATTCAGATATTGTTAAGGCGAAAGGGTTTCATTTTCCAGTAGCACAAGCAGAAAGTAAAGATCCATTTATGACAAGGCAATTTCTAAGACCTGATACGAGCATTTATTACGGGAAAGAAGGATACCGTGGTGTAATGGAAAAAGGGAAAAAAGAGTTCGTTACGAAAGATAGTATTACTTTAAAAGATGAAGATTTCCTAAAAGGGATGGAAACAATTTATAATTATCCTGGCGAGTTTACTGGGAAAAAATTATCTTTTAAAGGGTTTGTTTTCAAAGATGATTCTTCTAAAAAAGAACAATATTTCTTATTCCGTTTCGGTATTATACATTGTGTAGCGGATTCTGGTGTATATGGTATGTTAGTGAAAAAACCAGAAGGAGTAGAATGGAACAATGATGATTGGATTCAAGTTGAAGGAGAAATAGCAACGGAATTTTATCAGCCATTCCATGCGAACATTCCGGTTTTAGAAGTAACGAAATGGAATAAAGTTGAACAGCCGAAAGAACAATATGTATTTAGAGGAGCCGATTGATCACATCGGTTCTTTTTTGTGGACTAAGAGTTCTGAATGTTGTTAATATTAAACGTGTAGTGATAGTAAGTTCATACTGTTCTAATGTTAATGGGAAATGGAACTCTTACCGAATTTCTTTGCTCCAGCCGAATTTTGTGGTGGGTAGTTCACTTTCTGCAAATAGTGGATTAAATAATCAAAGAGGTGATAACAATGACTGAAGTAAAGGGAAAAACAGCTAATGAATCCAGAGTGTTTAAAACGAGCCGAGTATTTCCAACAGATTTAAATGATCATAATACGTTATTTGGTGGGAAAATATTAGCCGAGATGGATATGGTTGCTTCTATCTCAGCAACGAGGCATGCAAGAAAAGAATGTGTCACAGCATCTATGGATTGGGTAGATTTCTTACATCCTGTTCGCTCTTCAGATTGTGTTAGTTATGAATCTTTTGTAATTTGGACGGGTAGAACTTCTATGGAAGTATTTGTGAAGGTAGTAGCAGAAGACCTAATTTCAGGTGAGAAACGTATAGCAGCAACATCATTTGTTACATTCGTTGCACTTAGTAAGGAGAATAACCCGGTTCCAGTTCCTCGAGTAATCCCTGAAACAGAAGAAGAGAAAGAATTACATCGCATTGCTGTGTTGCGTGCAGAACAACGCCATATACGTAAGGCAGAGAGTAAGAAAGTAGCTACATTACTAACTTTTTGAATTGAATATGTAGTCGTTAAAGGTATTATAACGGACTGATATGTTTTTCATATGAAAAGCGGACACCTAAAAATAGGTGTCCGCTTTTATAGTTTTTTCATCCACATATCATATGACGATAACTACTTAGCAGAAGCAAGCAGCACCGACGATGATTAAGAGGATAAATAATACGACTAATAGCGCGAATCCATTACCTTGTGCGAAGCCCATTGTTATTTCCTCCTTTTATTTTAAGATACAACATACAATATGCAAATGAGCTATCGTTTGATATGGACATATATCATGTAATGACATATTTTCTTGAATGATAATGTATTAAAAAAGGGAAGATATAGAAATAACAGTAAGTGGAGAAAGGAAAATATCCATGAAACACTTTTTCGCTGTACTCCTTTTTTTAGTAGGTGTATTCATTTGGATGAACATCGATGTGGAAATGGGGAAAAAAATGGCTAGTGAATATGAATTAGGACAAGTTCGATTAGGTGACTTTCAACTATATACGAACGGCGAAGAGTTATATAAGAATTTATTTGAGGATATACGTAATGCAGAAAAGTACATATATATCCATTTTTATATTGTAGGTAAAGATGAAATAAGCCAAGAATTTTTGCAGTTGCTCGAGAAAAAGGCATCGAGCGGAGTAGAAGTAAAATTGTCAGTCGATCGAATAGGTGGATATAAGCTGAAGAAAAAGATAATTCGTCAATTAAAAAGAAACGGTGTCCAGTTTACGTTTAGTAAAAAGCTTAAACTGAAACATGTATTCTATTCATTGCATCAACGGAATCATAGACGCATTGTTACGATAGATGGGAAGATATCATATGTCGGCGGTTTTAATATTGGAAAGGAGTACCTTGGACAAGATCCGAAATTTGGTCCGTGGCGTGATTATCATGTACGCATCAATGGGAATGGTGCTACCGATATGGAAAGAAAATTTGCTGCTGACTGGAAAGAAGATACAGGAGAAATAATGCCTGTACATGAAAGTTTACCTGCAATAGGGGATGTGAAGTATCAATATTTATTTTCAGATGGAAAAGGTTTATGGGAGAAATATGGAGCGCTTTTAAAGCAGGCTAAAAAATCTTTAATTATTGCTACGCCATATTTTGTACCAAGTAAAGAAATGATAAATGAGTTAAAAGATGCATTACATCGCGGTGTCAATGTGAAAATTCTCGTACCATTTAAAAGTGATGCGGTATTGTTAAAACAAGCGGCTTATCCATATTTGAAAGATATGAACGATGCTGGAGCAGAAATTTATCAATATCGGAATGGTTTTTTTCACGGGAAAGTAACGATCATTGATGGAGAAATTGTCGATATAGGTACAGCGAATTTTGATAATAGAAGTTTTTATTTAAATTGTGAATCTAATTGTCTCATATATGATAAAAAAGTTGTTGCTGACGTATGGAACCGATTAAAAGTAGATTTTCATAAATCAAAAAAATTTTCGAAAGAAGATTTTGAGAAAATTAGTAAATGGGATTGGTTTTTAGCAAGAATAGCAAATGTTATAGCATCATATTTATAGTATATATACAAAAGAGAAGGGAGGTACTTTCATGGATTGTATGAAAGAATTAATGAGGTATAGTTATATGCTTATATATAAGGTTGGGGAGTATACAGGAAAGGTAAGAGACGAAGAATTAAAGGAGCTATTGCAGCAGCATTTACCTTATATGTTGCAAGCATATAATGAACAAGTGAATTTTCAAGAAGGAGAGAATGTACAGCATATAACTTGTGAACCAATTTCATTTCATTTTCATGAAATGGAAAAGGAAACTGATAGTAAATATACAGGGGATGTCCATATTGCAACTTGTTATATTTCGCATTTAAAACGGTTATCACTAAAGTTCGCTCAAGTGGCAGTTGAAGTTGCGAATCCGGAATTCCGCTCGTTTTTAGAAAATTGCTTCCTGAAAATGAACCGTTATGCCTATAGTGTATGGCAATATGTTGTGAAGAAAGAGTATAAGATTAAACATGTATATGAAAATGAAAAGTTTGCATAAGAAACTAAGGCGGAAAGATAGGCGCCTTAGTTTTTTTACTTTTCATGGAGAAAAAAGAATAGGAGTCTATATTTATTATCAGAAAATTTACAAAAATTTACCGTTTATTTACTATTTTTCAATCTTTCCTTTAAAAATAGAGAGTAATATGGGGTTGTACATATTCTATCTAAAGGAGGAAACGCAAATGAACAAATGGGTTAAATCATTAACTGCTATGGCACTTGCAAGTTCTTTATTAATGGTAGGTTGTAGTAAAGGTGAGGACAAGAAGAAAGAAGACGATACAACAACACAACAAGAGGACAAAAAGGATAAAGAAACAAGTGGAACTGAGAAGTCTACGGATTCTAAAGAAAAGAAATAAAATAATAATAATAGAGCTTCCTCCTAAATATGAGGAAGCTTTTTTGTTGTAAATTGAGTGAGATTATTGAAAAATAGAGAAAGAATGAAAAGGGGGAAAACAAATGAAAGTATGTATATTGGGAGCAACTGGGCGAGTAGGTTCAAACATAATAAAATTAGCATTAAAGGATTCAGCTGAAGTGACTGCATTAGCGCGTGATGTAAATAAAATAGAAATAAATCATGAAAGGTTACGAGTTATAGAAGGTAATGTATGGAATGAAAATGATATAAAGAAAGCGATAGAAGGAAGCGATATAGTAATTAGTGCACTTGGTACGGATCAAAATGGGACATTAGCGAAGAGTATGCCGCAAATTATAAAGCAAATGAAAGAAGAAGGAGTTCATAAAATCATTACAATAGGAACAGCTGGTATTTTACAAGCGAGAACAAATTTAAATTTATATCGTTTTCAATCAACTGAATCAAAAAGGAAGACAACAACAGCAGCAGAAGATCATTTAGCTGCATATAAGATGCTTAGTCGTAGTAATTTATGTTGGACGGTCGTTTGTCCGACGCATTTAATAGACGGTGATGTGACAGGGGTATATCGAACTGAAAAAGATGTATTACCAGAAGGTGGAGCGAAAATAACAGTTGGTGATACAGCGCAATTTACGTGGAATCTATGTAGTGAAAACAAATATGAGAATAGTCGAGTCGGAATTTCCTATTAAAAAACCATCCCGAAATTGGGATGGTTAAAAGATGATATAACATACAAATATGATAATCATAATGATTTGTAGAATGGCTTTTGCTACTGTACTGCTTAAAAAACCAACTACAGTAGCAACTCCTACTAGAAAGGCATCTTTTGGTGCTTTTTTATGCATGAGTTCTGTTATAAATACCGATAAGAACGGTATGATAATTAAACCGAATGGTGGGAAGAAGAAAGAGCCGACAATGATAGAAATCATACCGACACGTTCGCCCCATTTAGAACTCCCGTATTTCTTTAGGAAATATCCATTTGCGATAAAATCAGCAACGAAAATGAAAAGTGTGAAAATGACTTGAATAATCCAAAAGGAAGTTGTTAGTTCTCCGCCATTTATACCAAAATGGTAAATGAAATATCCAGCCCATACAGCAAGGATGCCTGGAATGATAGGGTAAATAAAGGCGAGAAATGAAACAATGAAACAGGCAATAATACAGATTGTTAATAATGCTGTCACTTTATAACTCCTTCTTCGTGTCTAATTTATGTACCGCAATTTTTTTCACTTGATGTCCATCAAGTTCTAGTGCTTTAAATTGAAAACCGGCAAATTCAATGAAATAACCAGCCTCAATATTTAAGTCCACTGCTTGAGAGAGGAACCAGCCCCCAATTGTATCTAAATCGCTATCATCAATATGTAGGCCAAACATATCATTTACTTCAGAAATGAGCACCTTCCCGTCTAAAACAGTAAGCTTCGGCGTACGTTTTTCAATCATAGGTGATTCATCTGCATCAAACTCATCTTGAATTTCTCCAATGATTTCTTCAAGAATATCTTCCATTGTTAAAAGTCCAGCAGTACCACCATATTCATCCATAACGATTGCCATCTGAACACGATTCTTTTGTAGATGTACGAGTGTTTTGCGAATTGGAACAGTTTCAAATACAGTTAGTACTGGATGTATGTAAGATTCAAGTGGCTTATGGATGCCTTTCGTTTGATCGTGAAATACTTCTTTCGTATTGATCATACCGATAATATCATCTTTATCTTTTTCGATGATAGGATAGCGTGTAAACTTTTCAGTTGCGACGATATTCATATTTTCTTCTAACGTATTTTCAGTAGATAAGCAAATCATTTCTGTACGAGGGACCATAATTTCTTTTGCAACTCGGTCGTCAAATTCAAAAATATTATTCACATATTTATATTCGGTTTGGTTTATTTCACCGCTTTTAAAACTTTCGCCTAAAATAAGTCGTAGTTCCTCTTCAGAATGGGCAAGTTCGTTTTCTTTCGCAGGCTCTAATCCGAGTAGTTTTGTGAAAAAGATAGCCGCACTATTAAGTAACCAAATGAATGGATACATAATTTTATCAAATAAAATAAGTGGTCGTGCAAACTTAAGTGTGATTGCTTCTGCTTTTTGAATGGCGAAAGACTTTGGAACTAATTCACCTAATACAACATGGAAAAATGTAATAAAACTAAAAGCAATAATAAAGGATAAAGTATTCGCCATTGTTCCAGTAATATTAATCTTTTCAAAGAGCGGTCGTAGTAAATGTTCCACAGTTGGTTCACCAAGCCAACCAAGCCCTAAAGAAGTAATCGTAATCCCGAGCTGACAAGCTGATAAATAAACATCTAAATTAGATAGGACACTTCTTGCAGCTAAAGCTTGTTTATTGCCTTCATTTGCAAGCTGGTCAATTCGACTTTTTCGTACTTTTACAACAGCGAATTCTGATGCAACGAAAAAGCCTGAAATAAGGATGAGTATAAAGATGAGAAAAATATTTAATATGTCCAAGTGTGTTCTCTATTCCATAGTTTGGAATAAAGATGTCACCTCCTGCAATTATGTTATACTTTTATAATAAATCCAAACGAAAAGAATAGTCAAAGAAAAAGGGTAAATATTAGTATGTTTCTGCACTAGCTTTTGAATTTGCTGTTATTTTGTCCGCTATACAAAAGGAATAACCCTCCACTTTCAGATTCTAGAGGGTTATTTCAAATTAAGGTTTTGGAATACTTCTCGTTAAAGCGTATGATTGTTGTTTAACGTGATTTGTCGTCCATAGCGTTTGAAGGAAAGAGAGTATGCAATACGGGATATACAAAAGCAGTAAGCTAATTGTGACAATTACAGGTGCATTTCCGCCGAATTGAACGATAAATTGTAATAGTCCGCTTGCGTGAAAAACGCATTCCATAAAAACGAATGAAAGAATAATGGAACCTAGAATAGATTTATGATTCGAAGTAAGCGCCAAAAACAATGTATCTACAAGGAAAGAAGATTGTTTTATTTCATATTCATTTCTATTACTTAAGAAAGGAACCCACTTTTTCATTGCTTGCATAACGATAATCATGGAAGTACTACAGACGATGATGAAAGATGAGTAGTAGGGAAGTTTTATAAATTTTGCGATGTATAGGAGTAGAAATAAGACTGAGCATTGTAATAATACGGTACAAAAAGAGTACGGTATCCATCTTAATAAAGAAGTGAACTTCTTTACCGAATGAGGTGCTTTAAAAAATAAATGACCGATCCCTAAACTGATGAAGAATCCAATCGCAAGAGTAAAGGTAAAACGAACAATCGATACGAAATATATTTCCCATATGTAAGGGAATAACGGTGTTGAATGATTCGAAGTATGAACCATCTGATTTGCTGAGAAAAAGATAGATTCGTGCATCCAATCAATCTTTGGAATTGTCATAGAAGAAAGTTGTGCGAAGTTATGAAAAATGCTTATAAAGCCAGTTATGTATGAGTATTTATGTGTAATGAATAAAGCAGGAATAGGACTAATAATAAAAATAATGAGAACACCGACAATAAATTTACATATATGTGAGCGCAATAAAGACATGTAATCACCTACTCTTAGAATATTCAGAAAATTCTTATTCTTATTTTAGCTTTTTTCTGTGTAAGTTACAATATATTTTTCTTAAAGAAGTTTAGTATTGTAGGGGGTATAAGTGAATGAAACGTGAATAAATTATGACAAGAAAATGAATAATTTTCAGAAAAGTAAAATAAATTATTTATTTTTTTCTGAAAATATAATATAGTTATGGCACAGAAAGTATTTTAACATAAGGAGGCTGTTTATGAGGATTAAAGGGAATTATGTGCCGAAAAGGGAAGTTCTGTTTTGCTCAAGTTCAATTACAATAGGGGAAGCGCTGAAGCATTTAAATAAAACTGGCTATCGTTGTGTACCAGTTTTAGATGAAAAAAAAGAGAAATATTTAGGGAATATATATAAAGTAGATATTTTAGAATATAAAGGTTCGCTGGAGGAGAGTGTAGTACAATTATTAAACGACAAAGAAGGATATGTTAGAGAAGATTCTTCATTCTTTAAAGTATTTTTTACAATAAAAAAATTACCTTATTTATCAGTGGTTGATGAAAAAGGAGTTTTCCTTGGAATTTTAACGCATAAAAAAGTTTTTGAGTTGTTAGAAGATGCTTGGGGCGTTCATTCTAGTAAATATTCTGTCATGATTGGAACACAAGATTATAATGGGGCCATTCAAAAATTATCGACAGTATTAAAAAAATATACAGGTATCCAAAGTTTAATGACTTTTGATAATGATGCCTTATTAGTTCGTAGAATTATGTTTACATTAGGAGAAGAGTTTAACGACGGTGAACTAGATACGTTATTGACAGATTTAGAAGATCACGGATTTAGAGTTGTGTATGTGGAAGAGATGAAAAATCCACGTGAAGTTGAAACGATAGAGTAACATGCAAAAGCCATCTAATTATGTTGGATGGCTTTTTTGCTATGTTACGTGCATAAAGTTATTTGAAAATAATGATAGGGTAAATGGTGAGATTGTAACAATATTTGTGCAAAAGAATAAAAAATGTAGATAATTTGGATTTTCAAAAAAGTCAATTTGAAAATATGTTTTTATTTTTCAACTAAATATGTTACTATATGTGTGATAAAAACAAAGAGGTCTGACAACTATACTCCGCGCAATACCACTCTAATGATTTAAAAATTCAAAAAAATCAAAAATTGATAATTAGAGTAAAAATAAGGGGAATGGAGAAATTATGGAGAAAGACACTGCTTTGTAAGGGGCATATTTTATCATCATGAGCAGAGAGGAGGATGCATAGCATATTGTGAAAATAGAGATAAACAATGAAAAAGTGCTATGCAAATGAAAAGTATGAAGGGACGTTTAAGGCCAGGTGATACGGTAGCAATTGGTTTAATGTTATTTGCACTATTTTTAGGAGCAGGAAATTTAATTTTCCCACCAGTTTTAGGGCAACAAGCTGGAGAGAATGTTTGGGTTGCTACAATTGGATTCCTTGTAACGGGAGTCGGATTACCCCTTTTAGCTGTAACAGCTGTCGCGTTTGTAGAGGGGGACTTGAAAGCGCTATCTTCTAGAGTTCACCCTATATTTGCGTTTATTTTTCCATTGATTAGTTATTTAGCGATTGGACCATTTTTCGCGATTCCGCGTACGG
This sequence comes from Bacillus sp. 3G2, assembly GCF_044324725.1. NCBI lineage: Bacteria > Bacillati > Bacillota > Bacilli > Caryophanales > Bacillaceae > Bacillus > Bacillus sp. 3G2. The sequence continues at coordinate 1,998,632 of NZ_CP172246.1, forward strand.
GAGCCGTTTCATTTGAAATGGGTATGAAGCCATTTTTATCAGAAGCAATGGTTTCAGAGTGGTACATGTTGTTTCTATTCACGATAGTTTTCTTCGGAATAACGTGGTATTTATCATTAAATCCATCTAAATTAGTGGATTGGTTTGGAAAATTTCTTACACCATTGTTAGTATTAATTGTTGCTGTAATTGTCGGAAAGGCAATTATTGATCCAATTGGAGAACCAGCTGCGCCGCTAGCGGCATATCAAGAAAATGCTTTCTTTGGTGGATTTATACAAGGATATTTAACGATGGATGCAATTAGTGCGCTCGTATTTGGAATTGTCGTTGTACAAGTTATCCGCTCTAAAGGGATAAAAGAGAGTAGTGAAGTTGCAAAAATAACAGTAGTATCAGGTATTATTGCTGTACTTGGTTTAACGTTAATCTATTTATCACTTGCTTATCTTGGTTCAACGAGTACATCACTTGGTGTATCAGAGAATGGTGGGCTTATTTTAACGAATGTTGTAAATGAGTTATATGGAACAAGTGGTAAAGTTTTATTAGGACTTGTTATTATACTTGCTTGTTTAACAACTTCTGTTGGATTAACATCAGCTTGTGCGGGCTTCTTTACAAACTTATTCCCAAAACTTTCGCATAAAACGATTGTAACGATGGTATGTGTGTTTAGTTTAATTGTATCTAACCTAGGTTTAACACAATTAATCGCAGTTACTTTACCAGTGTTAATGATCATTTATCCAGTTGCAATTGTATTAATTGTACTTTCTTACTTCCATAAATGGATTGGGAAGCGTAATACCATTTATATTGGAGCGATTTTAGGTGCATTGTTAATTAGTTTCTTTAACGGTTTAGAAAGTGCGAAAATTAAAATTGACGCGATTTCTAACGTACTACAAATGTTACCATTATATAATGAAGGAATAGGATGGTTAATCCCATCATGTATTGGCGGGATTCTCGGTTTCTTCTTCTATAAATCAAATGAATCAAGTGAACTACAAAAGAAAGGTGCTTAGGCGCCTTTCTTTTTTTAAAAGGGGATTTTTGTATTTTGTCTAAGTAATAAATGGGAGGAATGATAAAATGGCTAATTTTGAAGATTTTTTAACTTTGGATGTAAGAATTGGAACTGTAATACATGCAGAGGAATTTAAAGAAGCGAGAGTTCCAGCGATTAAACTGAAAATTGATTTTGGAGAGCTTGGGGTTAAGCAGTCAAGTGCTCAAATTACGAAGAGATATACCCCAGAAGATTTAATCGGTCAGCAAATCGCTGCTGTTGTAAATTTTCCGCCAAAACGTGTAGCTGGATTTAAATCAGAAGTACTTGTTTTAGGAGGTGTCCCTGAAGCTGGTGATGTTGTATTACTGCAGCCAAATATGGAATTACCAAATGGAACGAAAATTAGTTAGTGTAAAGGCGGGGGAACATGGATATTGGACGAGAATATTTACAATGTATCATTTCAAATTTTAAAGCAACAAAGAAGCAAGGAGAGAGGGTACTTTCGCAATTATCGTATGAACAGATTGAATGGTCTTCTCATGAAGAAACAAATAGCATAGCAATCATAATTAAGCATCTGCACGGTAATATGCGTTCTAGATGGACGGATTTTTTAACGTCTGATGGTGAAAAAATAGATCGTAACCGAGATGCTGAATTTGAAGGTGGCTATCATTCTAAGGAAGAGGTTCTCACAGCATGGAATGAAGGATGGGAATATGTTTTTAAAACGATGAATGTCCTAACGCCGGAACATTTATTACAGACGGTATATATTCGCGGTGAGGCACAGACTGTTATGCAAGCAATTGAAAGACAAATTTCTCATTACGCTTTGCATATTGGACAGATTATTTACATCGGTAAAATGTTAAAAGAAAATGAGTGGGAATGTTTAAGTATTCCGAGAGGACAGTCTGCGCGTTATGTAGAGAAAAAACGTTCAACATAATAATAGGAAAGAAACCGATATAAAATGGGAAATAAGAAAATAACCCAAATAATAGATGGTTCTGTAATCATAAGAATGCTGCCAAAAATAAGTCCATATATAATAAGAAAGAAATTAAATAGTGTATTTACAGGGATAAATCGTAAGATGAACACTTGCTGTCGTTTAAAACAATCATCGTGAAATAAATATAAGCGGAAGTACGATGTGGCAGTAATAAGATCTTTCTTTCGCGCAATTCTTTTTTTACATATATGACAGATGAACGGTGGTCGCATTTCATTACGCTCCATGTTTCATATTTATAATCATGTAAGACAAAAGTAAGTATAAAGTGTATATCCCTATATACGCTCCTGATATAAGAAAAAATGGATTTAGTAAAATACCATGAATGCTTGTCATGAAAACTAAATTTTGTATTAAAACATCGTATATATTAATAGAAATAATTGTACCGAGTACATAAAGTGCTAAGTACGCTGAAATATGTAAAGCAACACGGATTGTAGGATGTTTAGCAAGCCAATAAAAAATAAATGATAGTACAACGGGTAATGTTCCTATTAGTAGCTTCAATTCATTTCACCTCATAAACAATATAGCCGGAATTTAGACGGTCTATTCTCTAGAGCTTGTACATAACTTGGAATAGAGAGGGTGATAGTATGAATCGAGGCTTTTTTTATGTGAAATTCACAAGTGCACGTAAGTTAGTTTTATTTATTATTGCTACAGTACTAGCGACTTTTTTTCTTATTAGTATGATGGTAACTTCTATGAAAGAGACAAAGTCAACGTATTTATATAATTGGTTAAATGAGCTATCAATGAATGGTTACATGTACGTTCTTGGGAAAGAGAATCATTATTTTACACAGGAGTATCGAAATTTAAATCAAGATTTTTCGATTTCTTCTTTTCTCTTTTCGATGGCTACGAATATTCGTTTTAACGATGTACGCAGTTTTGTCGGCAAAGAGCTACCTGGTTTTGGAAAGTACGATACAGAAATTGTAATTGCGGGTGAAGGGACAAATTATTCTAACTTACCGATAGAGTCGAGTGTTCCGCTTGAAGAAGTAGTAAAAGAACGGACTGGTGAAGGTGGACAGGCTCAAAAGCCAGATACGAACAAAGAGAAAAAGCAACCGGCTCAAACGACAGGAAAAAGACAAGTTGCGTTTATTTATCATTCGCATAGTTGGGAATCTTATTTGCCGTTATTAAATTTAGCGAACGATCCCAATCCGAATAAAGCGACCAGTTCTGTCACGAATATTTCAATAGTTGGCGATCGATTTCGTGAACAATTAGCAAGCGAAGGGATCGGAGCTACTAACGACAAGACAGATATCGGTCAAAAGTTGATTAGTAAAGGGTTAAATAGTAATAGTTCTTACAAAATGTCACGGGAAATTGTACAAGAAGCAATGACTGGTAATAAAGAACTGCAGTACTTTTTCGACTTACACCGTGATAGTGCTCGGAAGAATGTTACGACAAAAACAATTGGCGATAAATCATATGCAAAGCTTGCATTTGTAGTAGGGAAAGGAAACAAAAACTATGAAAAAAACTTGCAATTAGCAACGGCTTTACATGAGGCGATTAGTAAGAAGTATCCAGGTGTGAGTCGTGGTGTCATTCAAAAAGGATTTCAAACAGGAAATGGTGTCTACAATCAAGACTTATCAGGGCAAGCGATATTAATTGAAGTTGGTGGTGTAGATAATACAGAGGAAGAACTAAACCGATCGATTGATGCCCTTGCTAAAGCATTTGGTGAATATTTCTGGCAAGCAGAAAAAGTGAATGGATAAAGTGAAACATAAATGAATGGAAGAGTTTGAAAAAACGTGAGTGTAATACTTACGTTTTTTTGTCATGATGAGACGTCACAGAATAGACATATTTTGTCGTTGTTATAGTAATATCGAAATTTGTCAAATTATACTGGGAGATTTACAAAGGTATTTTTGGAAAAGTAGAGAAAATCTTTTTACAAGGAAAACTTTTTATTATGAAACTGATAGGGTGATTGAAGTGATTAGGGAGATCAAAATAGAAGATGCAGCACCATTTTTGCAATTAAGTAGGCAACTGGATGAAGAAACGAAATTTATGCTATATGAACCAGGAGAAAGAAAATTTACAGCCGAGCAACAAGAACAGATGATTCATCGCTTTATAGAAAATAAGTATGCAACGATATTGGTAGCAGTTGAAGATGAGAGAATTGTAGGGTTTATTTTAGTGAATGGAAATCATATTCAAAGAAAAAGACATGTAGCAAGTATTGTAATTGGTATTTTGCAAGAGTATAGCGGGCGAGGTATTGGGACGAGATTGTTTAAAGAGGCTGAGAAGTGGGCAAGATTACATGATGTATGGCGTTTAGAATTAACGGTAATGGCCCACAATACAAGAGCTCAGGCACTATATACAAAAGCTGGATTTGAGAAAGAAGGTGTCAAAAGAGCTGCTCTTATTATCGATGGAGACAACATCGATGAGTATGAAATGGCCAAATTATTAAAATAAGAGGTCGTTATATGAAAAAAAGATGGACACTACTTGGTATCGTAGCGATGATACTCATTGTTGGAGTAGCAGGAATCAATTATAAAATGTATAAGGATAAGCAGGCGCGTGAGGTAAATGTAAATAACATATTTCCAAAAGCGAAAGAAACGATTGCGAATATGGATGGAGATATTGCGGTAATTAGTAATCCAAATTCGATGCTTGTGCTTGTGAATAAAAATAGGCGTTTACCAGATGGATATAGACCGCCAGATTTAGTTATTCCGAAAGTGCGTTACTCAAGTGAAGGTGATCAAGAAAAGAAAAAAATGAGAAAAGAGGCAGCAGGGGCGCTTGAAGAAATGTTTCAGCAAGCTGATAAGGAGGGCGCTTTTCTTTTTGCGGTTTCTGGATTTAGATCTTTTGATCGACAAAAAGCGTTAAATACGATGTATAAAAAACAAGATGGAGAAGCAAAAACAGCGATGTCTAGCGCAGTTCCTGGAACAAGTGAACATCAAACTGGACTAGCTATGGATATTACATCTCAATCTGCTAAGTTTCAATTAGAGACAATTTTTGGCGAAACGAAAGAAGGGCAGTGGCTTTCTGAAAATGCCCATAAATTTGGTTTTGTCATTCGATATACAAAAGAGAAAGAATCGCTTACAGGCTATCGATATGAACCATGGCATGTGAGGTATGTGGGAAATCCACAAGCTACATATTTATATGAAAATCAACTGACACTTGAAGAAGTAACGCAGTGAACAATTGAGGGGAGAGAAGGATTATGACGGTGTTATATAAGAAAAAAGTACACGCATATGTAACAAGAGAAAAAGAAGGAGTTATGCAACTGCTTGTTTTTAAACATCGTGATATACCTGAAGCTGGTATACAAATACCAGGGGGAACAGTTGACGAAGGGGAAACGTTAGAAGCAGCACTTTTACGTGAAGTACAAGAAGAATCTGGATTACGCCATTTATGCATAGAAAGATTCCTAGCCGATTACATCATACTTGTGAAAGACAAAAAAGAATATCAAAAGCGCCATTTCTTCCATGTAACGTTACTAACAGATGTAAAAGATGATTGGGAACATATTGTAAGTGCTGGTGAGGAAGATGAAGGTTTAGTATTTTGCTACGAATGGATTGATATTGCAAAATGCCCTGAATTAGCCGGGAAACAAGGGGAGTTTTTACATTTGTTAGATGAGGTATATGTAAAGTAATAAAAGAGTCTGAAGCGGAAGTTTATTCGTTTCAGACTTTTTTTATTTTTCAGGAAATAAAAGGTTTTTACATCGGTAAGTTGAATTCTTTTAAAGGGATTGTATTTGTATATACGAGGAGCGGAGAAAATGAACAAGTAATAAGATACATGATATCAATAAAAGGCTTTATCCCACTTTAATAGGCAGTAAGACCCCCACCTCAAAATGCAGCGAAAGCAAAGAATTTAGGTGGGGGATCAACTGCCCATAAAAGTCCGATTGGTTCAACTAATAATCAGTGGGGATGAAGAAAACCCCCACTGATTAAAGTTTCACTTTACAGAAGGAGAATGACGATGGAGATTCAGTTCAATACACAATTACAAAAAGAATTAACAATTCATGAAATACAAGCAGCGATGGAAGCTGGGCAATTAACTTCAAAAGAATTAGTTATGTATTATCTTCATAGAATCGCAAAATATGATCAAGATGGACCAAAAATTAATTCTATTTTAGAAATCAACCCGGATGCAATCTTTATTGCAGAAGCGTTAGATTATGAAAGAAAGATAAAAGGTGTAAGAGGTCCATTACATGGTATACCTGTGTTACTTAAGGACAATATTGAAACGAATGATTCCATGCATACAAGTGCAGGTACGATTGCCTTGGAACAAAATATTAGTAGTGATGATGCATTTCTCGTTACGAAACTAAGAGAAGCGGGAGCAGTAATAATAGGAAAAACAAATATGACAGAATTAGCAAATGCAATGTCTTTTGACATGTGGGCTGGATATAGTGCAAGAGGTGGGCAAACAATAAACCCTTACGGTACGGGTGAGGATGATATGTTTGTTGGTGGTTCAAGTACAGGATCTGCGATAGCAGTTGCCGCTAACTTTACAGTAGTATCTGTTGGAACGGAAACAGATGCTTCTATATTAAGTCCAGCAGTTCAAAACTCTGTAGTCGGTATTAAACCGACTGTCGGTTTAATTAGTCGTAGAGGCATTATTCCGTTTACGTATTCGCAAGATACAGCAGGTCCATTTGCTAGAACAGTAACAGATGCCGCTATTTTGCTAGGGAGTTTAACTGGAGTAGATGAGAAAGATGTAGCTACTCATAAAAGTGAAGGTATAGCAGAACATGATTATACAAAATATCTTGATGTTAATGGCTTACATGGAGCAAAGATTGGTGTATATAGCAATGCGCCAAAAGATTATTATGAATCTGGTGAGTATGATGAAACATTGTTTAAGGAAACAATTGAAGTATTGCGTAGTGAGGGAGTGACAGTATTAGAAAATATTGATATTCCGTCTTTTCATAGAGAATGGAGCTGGGGAGTACCGCTTTATGAACTAAAGCATAGTTTAGATAACTATCTTTCTAAATTACCTTCTACTATTCCAGTGCATTCTATTGCGGAGTTAATGGAGTTTAACGAGAACATAGCGGAAAGAGCATTGAAATATGGGCAAACTAAGTTAGAAGGAAGAAAAGATTTTCCCAATACGTTAAGGAATCCTGAATATATAAACGCAAGATTAGAAGATATATATTTTTCGCAAGAACAAGGTATTGACTTTACACTGAAAAAATATAATCTTGATGCGATTTTATTCCCTTCCTATATCGGCTCCACTATATGTGCGAAAGCAGGATATCCATCTATAGCGATACCAGCGGGATATATGGATAACGGAAGACCGTTTGGAATTACTCTTACAAGCACTGCTTTTTCTGAGGGGACCTTGATTAAACTGGCATATGCTTTTGAACAAGCGACAGAACATAGAAAAATTCCGAGTTTGTCATAAATAGAATAAAGTAAAAAGGACAGGAGTTCCTGTCCTTTTTACTTTGTTGATTACATTGAAATATCTTTCTGATCTGTTTTATGATATTTTAATAGGCTAAAAGATAAACAAGCAGAACATAAAATAAGAAAAGCAGCGATGATATAAATCGTACGAACACCAAACAAATCGGTAATAATTCCAACACTAAGCATAGAAAGACCAGAAGCTGTCGAGAGGAGTGCGCCATGAGCTGTATACATTTTTGATAATAAAGTAGGAGCGACACTTGATTGTAGCACTGTCGTTTGAGAAATATCTCTAATTTGATAACATGGACCCATTAGAACGCATAGAAAAAGCGCAATGAACCCGCTACTTGTCATACCATATAAAAATGTAAGAATACTGAACATAAAAGAGCCTATCGCCATGGAACGTATTAAATTGTTTTGAATGTATGTACTCATTTTCCACGCTAATATCCCGCCAATTAGCGTCCCAACATAATAACTTGTATTAATATATCCCCACCATTCTTCTCCTTTATGAAGAACAGTCGTTACATACGCCATTGTAATAGCACCGATCCATATCGTCCCTGCGAAAGTTTCAATTAAGTCCATACATGTAACGGTACGGAGAGAAGGATTCTGAAATAAGAGTTTCCAACCTTCCAATAAAGCAGCTCCTTTTGAAGAAGAAGGCTCTATTACTCGTTCAGTATGTATGGAACGTAATGAAGCGTGTAGTGCAACACATCCAAAAATCATCAATATGTTATTCATCATAAGTGTAGAAGTGGCACCGATAAGAAGAACAATAACACTTGTAAATGAATAAGCAGCGGCTTGCGCAATTTGTGTGGAAAAGGAAAAAATACTATTTACTTTTACTAATTTTTCTTTTCGTGTAAGGCGAGGCAGGATACTGTATAATAATGGTGCGCTCCAGCCGCTACATAATGAAATGAAAAAAATGAAAATGAATAGTGCTACAACGTTTGTGGACAGGGCTGGGAATAATATCATTAATAAAAATAATAGAGCAGTTTTTGTCCATTGTAGTGTAAAAAGTAATGAATAAGATGGAAAACGATTCATTATAAGTGGTGCAGATGTATTCGCTATAAGAGTAGTTATGACTTGAAGTAATGGAAACAGAGCAGTTAATGTAGCTGATTTAGTTGTGATATACATATGAGTTGTAATAATCATGATGTATACGATGTCAGCGAGAGTAATGCATATTTTTGATCCTAAATAGTAAGTTAATGAGCGATTATGCAAATAAACACACCACTTTCTGAAAAATATTTCACTAGTTAGAATAATTATAATTTGAAAATTAAATTTTCGGAAGAATTTAATTTTTTGTCACTTTTTGAAAGGGATTTTCATGTATAATGAAGAATATATTAATATAGTATTTTAATAATACTCATTATAACAGTGAATATGTACAATAGCTTGTAGTAAGCGCCCATGTATAAGAAAGGGCGGATAAACCATTCTTTTTTTCATATACATATAGAAAATGAGAAAGAAAGTGAGGGTTGTATATGGCTGCTTGGGTAATTTGGTTTATAATAGCTGGTATTTTATTTATTGCAGAGATGTTGTCGATTACGTTTTATATGCTTTGGCTTGGAATTGGAGCTGTTGTCGGAGGTCTAATTGCTTTGTTTGCTCCTGATGCACTACTGTTACAAGTTATTGCTGGTGCGATTGTAAGTTTAACATTGACTTTCTTTACGAAAAGAATTTCAAAAAACTTTCGAGAAGCAAAAGGTTTTACTGATACAGTAGATATGCTGGTTGGTAAAAAAGGGACTGTTATGCAAGCGATTACAAATGAAGCGAATGGTATTGTGAAGGTGGATGGAGATACCTGGACAGCTATTGCAGATGATCCAATTGATGCTGGAGAAAAAGTTATTGTTATAAAGAGGAATAGTACTATATTACAAGTAAAAAAGGAGAGTGAATAAATATGGCAGTAGCATTAACATTAACGATTATTTTCGCACTAATTGTTGTTACATTTATCGCATTAACAATTAAAATTATTCCACAGCAAAAAGTTGGAGTCGTGGAGAGATTTGGTAAGTTTCAGCGTATTATGCAGCCGGGATTAAATTTATTAATACCAATTGTAGACCGCGTTCGTGTATATCATGACTTACGTATTCAACAAACGAATGTACCACCGCAGAAGGTAATTACGAAAGATAATGTACAAGTAGAAATTGATACAATCATTTTCTATCAAATTGTGGAACCAGAACTTGCGACATATGGTATTTCGAACTATGAATATGGTGTTCGTAACATTACTTCCGCAACGATGCGCCAAATTATTGGTAAAATGGAACTGGATGAAACGTTATCTGGTCGTGAAAAAATTTCAACAGAAATTCGCTTAGCACTTGATGAAGCAACAGAAAAATGGGGCGTTCGTATTGAACGTGTTGAAGTTGTTGATATTAATCCGCCGAAAGATGTGCAAGCATCAATGGAAAAACAAATGAAAGCAGAACGTAATAAACGTGCGATCATATTAGAAGCGGAAGCTGCAAAACAAGATAAAGTCCTTCGTGCTGAAGGGGAAAAGCAAAGTAAAATATTAATGGCTGAAGGGGATAAAGAAGCACGTATTCGAGAAGCTGAAGGTATAAAAGAAGCAAAGGAACTAGAAGCGCAAGGGGAAGCAAGAGCGATTGAGGAAATTGCAAAAGCAGAACAAAATCGAATTGAATTACTTCGTGCAGCAGATTTAGATGAACGCGTACTTGCTTATAAATCATTTGAATCATTGATTGAGGTTGCGAAAGGACCAGCAAATAAAGTCTTTATTCCATCTAATGCAATTGAAACACTTGGTACTCTCGGGGCAATTGGAGAAATCTTTAAAGAAAAACAAGCGAAGAAACTGCCTTCTTCAGATACACCAAAAGAACAATAAGAGTGAAAAAGAGAAGTGGGATGCCATTTCTCTTTTTATTTTTGATTCATGTAGTAATAGTGGACAATTTTTATCATTGTTTTGATGCACAGAGTTGTAATTAGTTTCCTAGCTGTTTATAAGTAATATTTCTCGACGTTTTTAATTTCATACTCGTATTTAAAGGGAAGTGAAAAATATTCAAAATAAACGTTTTAAACATTTGTGATTTGTAATATATTTTAAATGTCTTAGACGATTTTACATATAAATATTTATCAAAAGTAGAAAAGAAAGAGTGGTTATTAAGTATTATAGAATTGAGGGGAATATGTGAAAAAGGGAATTATTATTTTTATAGGGATTATGATTGTGTGTATGGCTGCATTTTAATAGACAAAAAAGTCCTATACTTATGGATAGGACTTTTTTGTTTGCTACTTTTGAAAGAATAATAAGTTTAGAGTGTTTGGAATTGTTAAGTGGAATAACATGTTTACTAGACGGGTTAAAAGACTGTCAAAGTAATATGTTTTTGTTAAAGAAAATTTAGAATATGATATAATGGGGATTTATGGATATAAAACAAGGGAGTGGGAAACAAGTGCAAATATTATTAATACGCCACGGTGAATCCGAAGCAGATATTTTACATGTACATGAAGGACGAGCTGACTTTGAATTAACAGAAAAGGGAAGACAGCAAGTGCAAAGGCTGGTACAGAAAGTGAAAGCAGATTTCCCGCCAGATTTCATTTGGGCAAGTACATTAAAACGTGCTCGTGAAACGGGTGAAACGTTAGCTGAAGGAATTGGGTGTCCAATTCAATTAGAAGAGGAATTAATGGAGTTTAATAACGGAGTGCAAGCAGGCCTATCATTTGAAGAAGCAAAGAAATATCCAGAGCCAAAGTTTCTTCATGATCGTTTTGAAAATGGGGAATCATTTATTGAATTTAGAATGAGAATAGAAGGAATCTTTTCTAAAATCGTGACAGAGAATACTTATGAACGGATAGCAATTGTTGCACATGGTGGTGTAATAAATAGTCTATTACGTGCATTTTTCAAAATGCCCATTTCAATGGATTATTATTTTAAAATGGGAGATACAGGAATAAGCTTAATTGAAATTGACGGGGAACAAAAAACGGTGCATTTCATTAATGATACGAATCATTTGGACGGGATGTAAAGACCTATGTACAAAGTAGTGTTTTTTGATGTTGACGGTACGCTTTTAAGTGAGATTGATAGAAGTATGCACGGAAGTACAAAAGAAGCAATACAAAGATTAATAGATAAAGGGATTCACGTAGTTGTTACTACAGGGAGACCATATAGCCTATGTACGCAATTTATGGAACTAGGCATAAATACGTTTATTTCTGCAAATGGTGCACATATCAAGTGTGAGGAAACAGTTATACATAAATCAGTACTTTCAAGTGAAATCGTTCATGATATCTCGGGGTTTGCTGAATTACATGGTCACGGTATTTCTTATTTTACCGAGGATTTTGCCATGAACGGAATAGCCTCGGATAATGAGCGTGTAATGCAAGCACTTAGCGAGACGTTGAATTTAGAGAAGTACCCTGAAAAAAGCAGGGATTTGTCAGAAGAAATCTATTGCTTATGTCTGTATGCAGATGAAATAGAATCTCAAAAATTTCTTGAAAGATATCCTATGCTTACGTTTGAGCGTTTTCATAATTACGTAATAAATGTATTGGAAGATAGTAAAGTATCGAAGTTAACTGCAATTCAAAAAGTATTGGATCACTTAAACATTTGTAAATCAGAAGCGATAGCTTTTGGTGATGGCGGAAATGATATTGAGATGTTGCAGTATGTAGGATTAGGGATTGCGATGGGGAATGGCGGAGAAGAGTTGAAAACAAGAGCGAATTTCGTTACAACGAAATCAAGTGAAGGTGGTATTTCTTTTGCCTTAAAGAAGTTTCGTATTATTTAAAAATAATAGTTAGTCAGTTTGAAAAATCCTGTTTTTATGACAGGATTTTTTTGTAACAATATTCTTGCAATAAAAGGAAAAATGTGAGTATAATAAAAAAGTAGTTAGGTAAGCTAATTAAAGGGAAAGGAGACTGAAGATGGATGAATTCAAGAAATGATTCTCTTCCTTTAGGGATTGGACCGTATGCAGAGTTAATAAAAAAGACGGCATCAGCAGATACGGATCCAATCGCAGCAAAACTTGGTTTGTTAATGTTATGGACGTCTGATAATGTTCTTGATTCTGTTGACGTAGATTTAGCTCCGCTTGGTATTTCGGAAAGTAAATTAGATTTTTTACTGTTGTTTATTTTACGTGAAATGGAATCCAATGGGGAAGAAGTGAATATGAGTCCTTCTGATATTGCGAGTCGATTAGGGATAACACGTGCTTCTGTCACTGGTCTATTAGATTGGATGGAGAAACGAGAGTTAATCGTAAGATTCCATCATTCTAAAGATCGAAGAAGATTAAAAGTGAAAATTACTCCAAAAGGAAAAGAATTAGTTACGCACTCTTTACCAACTTTTTGGTTATCTTGCGCTTCGTTAGTTGACGATTTTAATCAAGAAGAGCGTCAAGTTTTAGAAAGGTTATTAAATAAAATGCAAGTAAATATGCAGGTGAAATTAGGAGAAGGTAGGTAAATAAGTTGATTATAAGGGTCAACTTATTTATTTGGAAATATAATTAGCCTACCTTATTATATGTTTAACTAATTTCATGATCTGTCATGTTTTTTACGATGTAATTAAAATAAGTAAGCGTACTTTAGAGGTTTTAAATTGATAAAAAAATTGTAATAAGGGAGAGATATTATGATGGAAATAGGAAAGGAAATAAATAGTGAAAAGAATTATACAATAATGACCGTTGTATTATGTTGGTCGGGTATGGTAGTGATGTCTAGCTTATATGTAACAATCCCTTTAATTGCACTATTTTCAGACCTTTTTAATGTTTCACTAGCACAAGCTGCAGCTACAGGCAGTATATTTTCTGTTGGCTTTGCTATTGGTTGCTTGTTATTTGGAGCAATCTCTGATAAATATGGGCGGAAAAAAGTGATCTTCATTGGATTACTTGCTCTGTCGATTATTTCGTTTTCCTTAGGGTTTGTGGATAGTATATTGTGGCTTGTTATTTTTAGGGGCTTACAGGGTATTGCAGCAGCTACATTTTCTCCGGTAGCGTTAGCTTACGTTGTAGAAATGTTTCCAGTAGAAAAAAAGGTTACAACAATAGGATTTGTTAGTACCGGTTTTTTAGTAGCTGGAATTGTAGGGCAGGTAATAAGTACGGTTGTTAGTCAACATTTTGGATGGCATATGGTGTTCTTTCTTCTTAGCACTGTCTATATGATTACTGCTATATGGATTCAGTATTCTCTTCCGAAAGGGGAGATATCTCAATCTTATACTGATATTTTGGGACCGATTAAACAGATAGGTAAAGTCTTTACACATAAAAGCTTATTATTGAGCTATATGATTGCGTTTGTTTTATTAATGGCTTTTGTTAATATGTATACTGTTTTAGGGAATTATTTGAGCTCTCCTACGTATAATTTAACTGCAGAACAAATCCTTTATTTTCGCTTAGCGGGGCTAATTGGTATGCTGCTGTCACCACTTACAGGTCGTTTAACAAAGAGGTTCCAAGTAAGGAAGGTTCTGCAAGGTGGATTGCTAGTAGCTATTTTTAGTCTAAGCGCAATGGGTTTTGTTTCGTATTTGCCTCTTCTTGTCATAATGAGTGTCTGTTTTGTAATAGGTATTGCTATATCCATACCGTCTTTAGTCGCTCTTGTCGGCCAGTTGGGAGGGAAAGCAAGGGGAATAGCAGTTTCTATTTATACCTTTATTTTATTTTTAGGCACTAGTATAGGACCCATCATTTCTATTTATCTTATGAAAATAGGAAGTTATGCCCAAACATTTATTTTATTAGGAATGATACTTTTTATTGGTTTTATAGCTTCTCTATTTATAAATAATGAATGAGTGAAAAATCATTCAAATAAAGGAATGTGAGGATCTTTCGTATGCTCACATAATATAATATGAATTTGCCCACGATGATGATAAAAGTGTGCAACAATTTCAAGCAACCACTCAAAGCGGGAATAAGAAATACCCCAATAAGCAGTCTTCATTTCTGCTAGATGTTCATTGGAATAGGATAAAAAAGTTTTAGAAAGTAAATCGTAGCCCTGTATCATCGTTTGTTGCATTTGCGTAATTGTTTCGGGTGTTTGTTCTTTATAGAAAGTATGTAGTTGTTTTTCTGTAATACCATTTAAAATAAGTAGATCTGCATGGCAAATAAGAGAAAGATGTGCACACATTTCAAATACAGATCGCTTTGTGTGAATGGGTTGTATTTTTAAGTTTGCTTCATTATATTGGTTAAGCATTTGAATAGAAGTATCAACAGCAACTTTAAGTTGATGCAAGGCAGATTGTACAAACATTGTAATTCTCCTCATCTCCGTATATAATAGTTTCTTAAGGGTATTATATCATACTCAAAATTCCGAAAATTCTAGTAGTTTGACTAGCATATTGAAAAGTATTATATTGTAAAAGGTCATATGAAACGTGAAATAGAATGGAATGCAATTATTGAGTTAGGAGTTAGACCAATGAGTTTGAAATATGGAAGAGATACAATTATTGAAGTTGACTTAAATGCAGTAAAACATAATGTAAAAGAATTTAAAAAACGAGTGAATGATGAAAATATTGCAATGATGGCTGCTGTAAAAGCAAATGGGTATGGCCACGGGGCAGTTGAAGTTGCGAAAGCTGCTATTGAAGCAGGAATAAATCAGCTTGCAGTTGCATTTGTAGATGAAGCGATAGAGTTAAGAGAAGCAGGAATTAACGTGCCGATTTTAATTTTAGGTTATACATCAGTAACAGCTGCGGAAGAGGCAATTCAATATGACGTTATGATGACTGTTTATAGAAGTGAAGATTTACAAGGTATAAATGAAATCGCAAACCGTCTTCAAAAGAAAGCGCAAATTCAGGTGAAAATTGATACAGGAATGAGTCGTATCGGTTTACAAGAAGAAGAGGTTAAACCATTTTTAGAAGAATTAAACCGTATGGAGTATGTAGAGGTAGTAGGAATGTTTACACATTACTCTACGGCAGATGAAATTGATAAATCATATACGAATATGCAAACAAGTTTATTTGAGAAAGCTGTCAATGCAGCAAAAGAATTAGGAATTCATATTCCATATATTCATAGTTCAAATAGTGCAGGTTCAATGGAACTAAGCAATACATTTCAAAATATGGTTCGTGTAGGTATTGGAATTTATGGAATGTACCCTTCAAAAGAGGTGGATCATTCAGTTGTTTCTTTACAGCCTGCGTTGTCGTTAAAATCAAAAATAGCTCACATTAAACATGCGAAGAAGAATCGTGGTGTAAGTTATGGGAATACGTATGTAACGACTGGTGAAGAATGGATTGCAACTGTACCGATTGGCTATGCTGATGGATATAATCGTCAGTTATCTAATAAAGGGCATGCATTAATCAATGGAGTTCGAGTACCTGTTATTGGACGTGTTTGTATGGATCAGCTTATGTTAGACGTTTCAAAAGCAATGCCAGTACAAGTGGGAGACGAAGTAGTATTCTACGGTAAACAAGGTGAAGAAGAAATTGCGGTAGAAGAAGTAGCAGATATGTTAGGTACAATTAACTATGAAGTTACATGTATGTTAGACAGAAGAATCCCGCGAGTTTATAAAGAAAATAATGAAACGACTGCTATTGTAAATATACTAAGAAAAAACTGAATCGATATGATTCAGTTTTTTTATTTTTGACAAATGAAAAATGTTCTATTTGTACCGTGTAGTTGAATGTTTTTAAAACCTACGGATTCCAGTGAAGAAATTATTTCTTCACTGGAATAACAAGCTTCCTCAAAAGAAAAATCACTTCTTGCCCAATTATTATCTATATCATGTTGAAATAGTATAAAGTTCATGATAGCTTTTTTATTTTCATCATCATATGTAGAATCAATTGTACAAACATATTCATCCGCTGAAATATGAAACGAAGCAATCAAATTTTCAAGAAACCCTTTCTCCATATTCATATCAAATACGAATGTACCTTCGCTATGCAATACGGAGTAGACATTATGAAAAACACTTTTTAATTCATCTAATTTCAAAATATGGTTTAAGCTATCGCCAGTAGAGATAACATATTGAAATTGCTCATTTATGTTGAAATAGCGAGCATCATCGACGATAAAGGTTGCGTTTGGCGCGTTTTGACGTGCGTATTCAATCATTTGGGCAGAACCATCTATACCAGTTACTACAAAAGTATTATCAATTAATTTCTTAGTAAGGTGACCAGTCCCGCAGCAAAGATCTAAAATATGAGAATGTGGTGTTGCATATTGTAAAACAAGTTTTTCCAAAAGTAGATAGGAGTGTTCAGCATAATGCCCCCAATGTTTATTATAAATGGATGCGAAAATATCATAATCAGAATAAATTAGTTTTTTAGACATATGTATTCACCTCAAGATTCATTACATTATAGTAGTCATGCTTCGTTTTTATTTCAAAACCACATTGTGTATATAGTTGTAAAGCATTGATGTTTTTTGTTTCCACGTCTAATTCAATTGTTGAAGCTCCTTCAGTAATAAGGGTATATACCATATAACTAAGAATATCTTTTCCGTATCCTTTACCTTGATAAGAAGGATGAACGGCGAATCCTGATAATGTAGTAGATTGTTCTTGCTCAGAAACTGTAATCGTTCCTATCACTTTGTCGTCGATAAGAGCACTGTAAACTTGATGAGAAGGTGAATTCATCATTTTGTGTAACCATATAGCGGTATTTTCTGCTGAATCTCCAAAAGCTTTACTGGAAAGGTCAATAAGATCAAGAAGTGATTCTGAAGTTGCAAGAGTGAGCTGTATAGTATTCTTTGTTGGTTTTTGCACTTCTTTTGCTTGGAACTCCATACTATATTCACTATATAAATAAGGTAACTTCATATGCTTTGCAAATTCTTTCCCAGAAGCAGAATCCCCATTTATAATAAGAAGTGCTTCATCTACCTCTCTTTTTCGTATTTCTTTCATTGCGGTTTGCAAAAGAGTAGTGCCTATATGTTGTTTCCTATAGTTCGGATGAACAAACCCTATTAACTCCAGTTTTGTCGGTCTTTCAAAGTCATACATACTTAATGCACCGATTAATTGAGTATCGTCATAAAGTAGAAAATCATTTAACTCTTCATTATTACGAGCAGTTAAAAAGTTTACATGTAAATCTGACGAGTAATCAATTTCATCGTGTTGCCCACAAATATGAGCTAAATCTTTCATTTGCTGAATTTCGTTTACTGTTAAAGATTTCTTTTGTTCAATATTCATTTCATAACCCCTCTCATTCGTATTTAAAAATAGGATGGATGACTTAGCCACTTTTCTAACTCCACGCTGCCCTGAACAGATAATAATCGGTACAAATATCGATAGGGATGTCTACATTCTTCAAGACGGGGAATGGGCATAATGGTTTCGTAACCGTGTTTAAAAGCATGAGCCTCTTTTTCAGTAAATATATATTCTAAGCCGATAAAATCAAACTCTCTTGGAGCAACTGCATAGGCTTCTGTATCTACTAAGCCTGTAATAGATGTACCATTTGATAAAAACTGAGTAGGATCCATATCAATTAAAACGAGCGTTGCTTCCTTTGGTACCGGTAAGGAAGAAAGTTGTTGTTCAAAAGTAGGAAATGCGTTACGGATGCTCGCATTATCGGAATAAAACCTTTTTACAAGTTCTTTACTGACTTTTAATATGTGAGACTTAAATTCTTCTAGTGGAACTTGGAAAGTACCTGATGGATTTCCTATAAACTCTGCTTGAAACGAATGAATTTCTGCTAGTCCTTTTCCAAGGCTAAATAAAATTGAATCAGATTGTCCAATAAAGGATTGGAGCGTACTTCCTGTTAGTTTTTCGACACTAACATACTTCCGGCCATTTAAAACATGTTTTTGCAAAATAGTGGGGATGGGCAAGTTAGTATGCTTTTTCAATAATTCGTGTATATGTTCTAAATGATGTACGTTCCTTGGATCGATTCCAAAAAGGTTTTTGCATCCCCACCAAAAATCATTGTTTGGTTCTTCAGTCATTTTAGAAGAACGTACGATGACTTCTGCATCTTCTGTTCGGACGAGAAACACGTCGCTTGCATGGTCTTCATAACCTGGGTGTAAAGGTTGAACTGATAGAATAGGTGAAGTGAATAGGTGTTGTAGCATGAAGTTGCTCCTTTTTCTGTAAATTCTATAAATTCATTATATAACAGAATATGTTCCAAGTGGATAATGATAGGAACAACATAGAACTTACATACATTCTTGGTGAGAAATCAGTGTGTAAATTATATTTTTCTAGTTTTGTATGAATTATCAAAATAATGTTTTTGGTGATAAATCTGTAAAAATACCCAAATGTAAATCTCTTATTTTTCAGTAATTGAAGAGCAAGTGTGCTTATATGAGAGCTATACGGTAGATTATGAAAAATATTTCTCAATAATAAAATGAAGAGAAAAATGTGAAGAAATAGAATAGATTCCTTTATAATAGTTTTAAATTAATTAATATAATTAATTATTAATAATATTAGATAGGAGAGAATATGATGGCAAACGTACTCGTAATAAATTTCCCTGGAGAAGGTCATATAAATCCGACTTTAGCTATTGTAAGTGAGTTAATTCAGCGAGGGGAGACAGTTGTTTCGTATTGTATTGAAGATTATAGAAAGAAGATTGAAGCAACAGGTGCACAATTCCGAGTGTTTGAGAATTTCCTCTCTCAAATTAATATTATGGAGCGAGTAAATGAAGGTGGGAGTCCTTTGACGATGCTGTCTCATATGATTGAAGCATCAGAACGTATTGTTACTCAAATTGTAGAAGAAACGAAAGGGGAAAAGTACGATTATTTGATATATGATAATCATTTTCCAGTAGGACGTATTATAGCCAATGTTTTAAAATTACCTAGCGTGTCTTCTTGTACAACGTTTGCTTTTAATCAGTACATTACTTTTAACGATGAACATGAATCCAGAAAAATAGATGAAACGAATCCATTGTATCAATCTTGTTTAGCAGGAATGGAAAAATGGAACAGACAGTATGGAATGAAATGTAATAGTATGTATGATATTATGAACCATCCTGGTGATATTACGATTGTATATACTTCAAAGGAATATCAGCCGCGTTCAGATGTATTCGATGAATCGTATAAGTTTGTCGGCCCATCAATTGCTACGCGTAAAGAAGTAGGCAGCTTTTCTATGGAAGATTTAAAAGATAAAAACTTGATTTTCATTTCTATGGGAACAGTTTTTAATGAACAACCTGAGCTATATGAAAAATGTTTTGAAGCGTTTAAAGATGTAGAAGCGACAGTCATATTAGTTGTTGGAAAGAAGATAAATATAAGTCAATTTGAAAACATTCCGAATAACTTTAAGTTGTTTAATTATGTGCCCCAATTAGAAGTATTACAGTATGCTGATGTATTCGTGACACACGGTGGTATGAATAGTTCAAGTGAAGCACTATATTATGGTGTCCCGTTAGTTGTAATTCCGGTAACAGGAGATCAGCCTTTAGTTGCGAAACGAGTGAATGAAGTAGGGGCTGGAATAAGGCTTGATCGTAAAGATTTAACTTCTGAATCGTTACGTGAATCCGTAGAGAAAGTAATGTATGATGTAACGTTTAAGGGAAATAGTCGTAAAGTTGGAGAGTCACTTCGAAATGCTGGTGGGTATAAGAGGGCAGTTGATGAAATATTAAAAATGAATTCATACTCAAAACTTAAATAAATGTTTGGAGCACACTTACTGTAATATGTAAGTGTGTTTCTATAAAAAATTACATAAAAAATCACTGTACAGGTGAAACTTTTGTGTATATAAGCCCATATCTTTGAATTAGTAATAAAATTACGTTAAAATAATACTAAGAAAAGATATAAGTTTTGGGGGTAATGAATGAAGAAAATATTTGAATACCTATTATTAACAATTGGATCGATTATTGTAGCGGGTTCATTGGAGCTTATTTTAGCACCTAATGGATTAGTAGATGGTGGGGTAACGGCAATTGCCATTATGGCAAATAAAGTTGCTGGATTACCGCTTTACGGAGTGTTCTTAGGAATTAATATCCCGATTTTATTATTTACTGCAAAAGTAATGGGAAAGAAGTTCTTTATCCGTACATCCTATGCAAACGTAGTTACAACACTCGGATTAATTTATTTAAAACCATTTCCAGCAATTACAACTTCTGAATTGTTAATTGTTCTTTATGGAGGAGTCCTATTTGGTGTTGGGGTAGGGATCGTAGTAAAAATGGGCGGAGCAATAGACGGATCAGAAATGTTAGCAGTTTGGATGAACAAACATTTTAAAGTGCCGATTAGTACATTTTTACTTGCTGTAAATGCAGTTATTTTTACATTTGTAGCGATTTTATTTTCAATCGAACAAGCGATGTTCTCATTAGCAATTTTCTATATTGTTACGAAGATGATTGATTTCATATTAGATGGTATAAATCAAGGAAAGAGCGTTATGATTATTTCTGGTAAAAATAAAGAAATAGGCGATCTACTTATGAAAGAATTGCAATTATCTGTTACGTATCTACATGGAGAAGGTGGTTTTTTAGGAGAAGAAAAGAGAATTATTTATTGTATTACAAACCGTTTCATTTATCCGAAAATGAAAGATCTCGTTCTCTCTGTAGATCCAACCGCTATAATTGAAGCTTCCTATTCAACAGAAACAACAGGTGTTAAACGACCGGGAAGAACAGCGAAATCAGAAAAATAGTGAATGAAGATAGCTCCACGTAAGTATAACTTGCGTGGAGCTATTCTTATTTAGGAAACCAGACTTTTTTCAGTAATTGGACAACAGTTTCGATACGATCCTCTGGAATACTGCCAAAACCGAGCAATACATAGGACTCATCCCTTACATTATGAACAGAATCGTATGTGGAGAGAGGGTATAACTTAATACGTTGTTTCGCAGCCGCATGAATAAGTTCTTGTTCATTCATCCCGTTATGAACGTGAAGTACGATATGAAGTCCAGATTGTTCACCAAGTACATGAACGTTATTTCCCATTTCGTTTGTAATAGATTTAATTAAAGAAATATGTTTTCTTTTATATAACGTGCGGCTTCGGTTAATATGACGTTCCCAATCACCATTTTGAATAAAGGTAGCAAAGGTAAGTTGTTGCATGGTAGAAACTGTTTGTTTAAACATACCACCAAGCTCTTGGTAGACTCTTAACAGATGAGGTGGTAAAACAATATATCCCATTCGTAAAGAAGGCAAAAAAGACTTCGAGAAAGTTCCCATATAAATAACACGTTCGTTTGAATCGAGTCCTTGTAAAGAAGGAATCGGTTTTCCTATATAACGGAATTCTCCGTCGTAATCATCTTCAATAATATATCCCTTACAATCATTCGCCCATTTTAATAAATCGAGTCTTCTAGATAACGGCATAATGATTCCAAGTGGAAATTGGTGTGATGGAGTGACATAGGCTACATTGGAACCCGATTCACGTAAAGCGGAAATGTGAATCCCTTTATCATCTAAAGGGATAGGGTGAACGGGAAGGCCTGAACTTTGAATCATAGCAGTTATACGATGAAATCCAGGGTTTTCGATTCCGTATTCTTTTTTTGGCCCAAGTAGTTGAAGTAGTAGCCAAAGAAGAGGCTGCGTACCTGCTCCGATAATAATTTGATCAGGTGAAGAATGTACCCCGCGAGCATGATATAAATACTTTGAAATATGTTCTCGTAGAACGAGCTCACCTTGTGGATCTTCTTTAGCAAATAATTCATTTTCATACTGAAATAAAGTTTCTTGTATTGCTTTTTTCCAGTTTGTTATCGGAAAAGCTTTTTGATCAATAAGTCCTTGACTACAATCATAATCATATTGTTCGTTTTCTTTATTGTTAGCACTGTTTGACGCAATTTGCTGTGTCTTTTGAATGACATCGATATCAACTTTTGCAACAAAAATCCCACGCTTCGGTTTGCTTTCTACATACCCTTCAGCTAGTAATTGTTGATAAGCAGATTCAACTGTAATACGGCTCACATTAAGTTGCATAGCTAAATTTCTGTGAGAAGGAAGGCGTGTACCGGCACATAGTGATCCATGAGAAATTTCTCGTTTGATATATTCGTAAATCTGTATGTAAATAGGTGTTTTACTTTGTAATACTAATGGGATATTCAGATCCATTCGCAGACGCTCCTTTTCATACTGGCCTTATAAAAAAGAATAGAACTGTCACTTAAGCTAAGGGCAGTTGTTTTCTATAATGATGATATAACATTTAGAAAATTTTATAAATAGTAAGGGGCGAATCATAATGAATATTAAAGCAGTAGTAACAAAAGAGGATTTATATGACGTATTTCCCGTATTACAGCAATTACGAACGAAGCTTTCAAGAGAAGAAGCGAGTTCTTTATTCCAAAAAATGAAAGAAGAAAATTATAAACTACTCTCGTTACGGGATGAAGATGAAGAAGTTGTGAGTCTAGCCGGTGTAGCGATTTGTACGAATTTTTATAATGAGAAACATGTTTTCGTGTATGACCTTGTAACCGTGGAAGCTCACAGATCAAAAGGATATGGTAAAGTTCTGTTGTCCTATGTAGAAAAATGGGGGAAAGAAAAAGGGTGCAGTTCTATCGTTCTAACATCCGCGTTTCCAAGAATTGATGCACATCGTTTTTACGAAAGAGAGGGCTATGATAAGGTAAGCTATTCTTTTTATAAAGAGTTATAATACTAAGTAGGTTCCGTGTGTGAAAATATATGGAGCCTATTTTTTTGCAGATCTGAGCTAGAAACAGGTCTAGTAATATAATTTGTCGAATACTAGAAATTAACAAGGAAATATTGAATTTAGAGCATGTTAGGAGCGTTTATACTTGGAAAAAATAAAGAAATTATCTATACCAAATGATGTAAGAGTCATCATTATTTCTGATATTCATGGAGAATTAGAACTTTTTAAGGAACTACTACATAAAGTTAATTTTAAAGATGAAGATTATTTAATTATTAATGGTGATCTTTGTGAGAAAGGAAGAAATAGTATTGGCGTCGTAAACTATGTGATGGATCTAGTAGTTAGTAAGCCGAATGTTTATGTAATAGAAGGGAATTGTGAAGTAGTAGTTGAAGCACTTGTAAACGAAAATCCTGCGCTAATACATTATTTATGTACGAGAAAGAATACAATTTTCAATGAATGGCTAGCACAATTGAAAGTTATCGTTAATGAAGAAAGTGATATTTGTGAAGTAAAAAACATATTGATAAGCCATTTTTCAAAAGAAATAAAGTGGCTAACAGAATTACCAACAGTGATTGAAACAGAAGATTATATCTTTGTACATGCTGGCCTGGAAGATAGAGAGGATTGGAAAGAAACAGAACGAAAAAATGCGATAGCAATGCCGGAGTTTTTCAATCAATCACATAAAGCGAATAAGTATGTAGTTGTCGGTCATTGGCCTGTTGTAAACTATTCTGATGAAGCGCCATCTAATAATCCAGTTATTGATAGCAAGAAAAAGATTATTGCAATTGACGGCGGAAATACGATTAAAGAGGCAGGGCAATTAAATGCATTTATCATTCAGAGGAAACCAACAGGTGATAAGTTTTCTTATACATATGTAGACTACTTCCCTGAGTATGAAATAATAGCAGATTTTCATGCCGATGCAACAATGCAGGGCGGGGTTACCTATCCACATTATTACATAGAGCCTATTGAGAAGAAGCAAGATTATACAATATGTAGGCAAAAGGAAACGAATACAATACTTTCTGTGAAAGATGAATACATTAAGCAACTAGATTCAGGTGAATATACAGTGAAAACCGATATTTCTTGTGCGCAAATAAGCGTAAGAAAAGGTGACATTGTTTCTCTTATTGATGGTAGCTGCTCAGGCTATGATTTAATTAAAAAAGATGGAGTAGAAGGTTGGATAGAGAAAGGGATTTTAATAGAGACAGAAAAGACGCAAAAGAAAATATTTAGCTGAAATAGGAGGGATGTAACCTCCTATTTTTTTAATTACTTTTTTAAAGTAGTAGATTGCTTGCTGTCTTTAATAAGTAAATAAATCGTACTAGGTAAAATGATAAGCGTCATTCCTAAAATAATGGCTAGTATGCCATACCCTCTATACGGAGCAGAAACGATAAATGGGAGCCCCGCTAGGAAAATACCTGCTATCATCATTGAAATACTACAAATATTTGAAGCTCTTTTTTCAAGGTGCTTATCATTCCATTCCAATGAAATTGTTGATTTAGTCGTATCAATTTTGGAACTGAAATAACCTATTGATATAAATAAAAGCCCTAATGCTAAAAATATGAAATGATCAAGAGGAAGTGAAAAGCCAAGAGCTATAAGGGCAATGACAATATCGACAAAAAATAAGAATAGTAACATTGTGTTGCCGATCCAATGAAGAAATTTCTGGTTACTCGCTGCTTTAGATAAAGCTAAAAATAAAAAGAATAAGAAGGAACATATAATTATATTTACGATCACAAAAGTGCTTTTATCCATTGTTGATGTAGGCGTTCCATTGAAGTCCCATTTCGTAACAATACTTAATGGTAAGAAGAAATAGAGAATAATATTTGTCGTAATAATAGTGAGAAGTAAAGCAATGCTAAATCGATAATTCACTGAATCACCAGCTTTCTACATGAATAATTGGTATCTTATAACAAAATTATACAATATAATAAACGATATCTGTTTTGATTTTTCAGAAAAAATATTATAATTATATATGAAATAAAGAGGAGCGTAGGAGGAAATTATGAAAAGCGTAATAGTAAAAGGGGATAAAGTAACAATTCGTACAATTGAAGAATCAGATATAAAACCATTATGGGATCTCGTATTTAAAGAAGAAAATCCAGAATGGAAAAAATGGGATGCACCGTATTTTCCATTCTCAATGCAAGAATACCCGTCTTATAAAGAGAAGATGCAAACTCGCTTAAAAGAAGAACCGCTATCCAATTTAATTATAGAAAATAACGGTCAAGTTATAGGGACGGTCGGATTTTATTGGGAGTATAAACCGACGCGTTGGTTGGAGATGGGAATTGTCATTTATAATCCAACTTACTGGAATGGTGGCTACGGTACTGAAGCGTTAACGTTATATCGAGATTTATTATTTGAAAAGATGGAGATTGGTAGAGTAGGACTCACGACTTGGTCTGGTAATGAACGAATGATGAAAGTAGCAGAGAAAATAGGTATGACATTAGAAGGTAGAATGCGAAAATGCCGTTATTATAACGGAACATACTATGACTCTATCCGAATGGGAATGATTCGTGAAGAATGGGAAGCGCTATGTGTAACAAAGGGGTGAAGAAGTATGTACGCTATTATTGCTACATTTGATCGTGTGTTTACTAATAAAATTACAGAATTGCAAAATGAATTAACAAATATTATTGGCACAAATCAATTAGCCGGAGTAGAACCTCATATTACGTTAGCTGATTATAATGAGTTAGATGTTCATTTGTATAAGGAGAAATTAGGGGAGTTTGTAGCTAATCAAGAGAATACGGACCCAGTAACTTTTCCTTCTGTTGGAGTTTTTCCTACTAATGGAACAGTCTTTCTAGCACCGACTGTTACCGATGAATTGTTAAAACTTCATCATTCTTATCATGATTATTTTAAAACTTTTCATGATAACCCAAATTCATATTACGTACCGGGAAAGTGGGTTCCGCATTGTACGATTGCAAATAGGTTACATACAAATCAGTTTTTAAGTGTAATGGAATATATATATGAAAAATTTGATTTTACAACAGCTTCAATTGAAAAATTAAAATTAATTAAGGTGAATTATGAAAATGGTTCTGCCATTTCTTCTAGTATATTAGCAGAATGTAATTTAAAGAGAATGGAGACATCGAGATGACTTATGTAATTAGAGAAATGAAGCAAGAAGACATTCACGCCGTACAATCAGTAGCTAAAATAGCTTGGCATGATACATACGAAGGCATTATTCCAAGAGAGATTCAAGACAGCTTTTTAGACGAGGCTTATTCTGATGAAAAAATGAAATATCGTCTTGAGAATACACATTTATTCGTTGCGGAAGAAGAGGGAGAAGTAATTGGCTTTGCAAATTTCTCACCTGTTAGACTGCAAAACGAAGCAGAATTAGGTGCGATTTATTTGTTACCAAATCAGCAAGGGAAAGGGATCGGAAGTGCTTTATTACAAAAAGGGTTAACGGTATTAAAAGGAATTCGGAAACTATACATTCATGTAGAAGCAGCGAATGAAAAAGGAAAACGTTTTTATGAAGCGAAAGGTTTTGCACAATTAGAGGAATTTGAAGAAGATTTTGAAGGACATATGATGCAGACGATAAGGATGGTTTTATACATATAAGGAAGATTAGTAATGAAAATTTTTGATTTTAGTGAAAAAGTCGGAAA
The DNA here is from genome assembly GCF_044324725.1 of Bacillus sp. 3G2. NCBI lineage: Bacteria > Bacillati > Bacillota > Bacilli > Caryophanales > Bacillaceae > Bacillus > Bacillus sp. 3G2. Next base: position 2,025,796 of record NZ_CP172246.1, read on the forward strand.
GGAAATTTCTGCATTTCAATCTAATTTCATAATGTCGAAAATAGTAAATCATCAAGGGAATATACATATCGGTGCTATGCATTTACAAGAGAATGGAATAATTGGATATCATGAAGCAGTTGTATCGCAACTGCTTCTTATTGTGGACGGAGAAGGATATGTATGTGGGGCAAATAAAGAAAAAGTGAAGGTGGAAGCGGAGGATTTTGAACGAGCGATATTAATGCCTATTAAAGAGGAGAGTTGTGAAAAATGATAGAAAAGGCAAATCGGGAAGAAACGGGCGAAATAATACAATATGCAGCTCAATCGCTTTTTGAAGGTACGAGGGGAAATTGTCGGTTAAATACAGAGAAAGCGATTGAAATTACAAGGCCGATTGTAGAAAAAGGAGCGTATTATTTAGTCGTTAAAGAAGAAAACAGTGTAATGGGATGGATATTAATAGGGGAAAATACGGACTATTTTTCTCATGAAAAACTAGGGTTTATATACGAATTGTATGTTTTTCCAGAGTACCGCGGGAAAGGGTTATCAAGAAAATTAATGGAGGCTGGTATTAAGGAATTACAAAAGAATTATTCAGAAATTCGTTTGAATGTATTTGCTGGAAATTTTGCAAAAGAGATGTACGAAGAGTTTGGCTTTGTTGAAAGGCAGGTAATTATGACTTTGAAGTGAGAATATGAGGGGAAATAATAGAGTCATTTAATATAAAGTTGCACAAAAATGGTTACTTGCAACAACGTGTAAATCTAAGATACGAAGATTTACACTATATATATTAATTATTTTCATTCTTCAAATCCGTTATTTTATATATAAAGTCAAAAAGTAGAGAGCAATAGCTCTCTACTTTATTTAGCAATGAATCGTTTAGCTTTTATTATATGTTTCATTTCTATACGAGGTGTCACACCTTGTATCCAATCTGGATCAAATTTTATCCAATCTTTATCTAGGCTTTGTAACCAATCAAAGTCAAAAATTCTAGGCCAGGTAGCTAGCATTTTGTCTTTTGGAAAACCTTCAGCTGCGAATTGATCCCATTCTTCCTCCGTTGTTGTTATAGGAGAATTATTTAAAACAGAGTGCCAACTACTAAAACAAGACCAAAGAATCACTTCATCTGGTATATCTAATGTAAGAATAACACCCCTTTGACCTTTAGATAAAAGTGCTGGGCGGTTTTGGTCGGGTCTTTTATTCCAAACCCATACAGGGTAAGTACGGCCATCATAATTAGGAATTCTCTCTTTCATCTGTTCCATCATCCATGCGTATGGAGATTTGAAGTAAGGACAAACATAATTCTCATCACCATGATAAAAACCTACTTCTTGCATTTTTTTATAAATGTGAAGTGGTTTTACGGTATATACTATCAAATAGACACTTCCAATCTCATTTAAAATAATTATGTAATGAATTTTTATATACTTAATTATCTTGCATGGAAAAATAAAAAATATCAAATTTGAAGTGCCCTTTAAATTGTTAGAGACATCCTTACAATTCAAAGGGTGCTTTTTGATTCTGCGGAGATTATAAAAAATATTTTTGAAATCAATATAAAATTTTATGTTTAGTTCACCAACTTTCGGAAAAACTAGGAAAGATATGACAAAGGAGGTTATGAACGGTGGATCATCCAATTCAAGGGTTAATGAAAGCGGCAATGGAAAATTTAAAAGAAATGGTCGATGTAAATACGATTGTTGGAGAGCCTGTTCAAACGGCTGACGGTGGTGTGGTGTTAACGGTTTCTAAAGTTGCGTTCGGGTTTGGAGCAGGAGGTTCTGATTTCCAAACGAATGATGGACAAAGAGCGAACGGTAACCCTGCATTTGGTGGCGGTAGCGCGGGTGGTGTTTCTATTACACCGGTAGCATTTCTTGTGGTGAATAAAGATGGTGTAAATATATTGCACCTACAAAATGCGACACATTTAGCAGAAAAAATGATTGAATTAGCTCCACAAACAATTGATAAGATTCAATCGATGTTCCAAAAAGATGAAAAGAAAGAGGGAAATCATCATCCTCAAAACCCAGATGAAATCCTTTAAAAACGCCTGCTCACGAGCAGGCGTTTTTTCTTGTAATCACTATGTAATAAAACACATGAAATTGTAAATAGTTTTTGAATTTTTTTCTATGTTTCTAAAATTTTTCATGTTAAAATATGCTATAGAATTGAAACATATAAAACGAAGGTGGCTAGGTGCTTTGTCTGGAGGATCTGACCAAGTAAAGAATATGATATATATTAATGGTAATCGTCGGGGTCATTGTTTTATTACATCAGGTATTACGTTTAAAGAGTTTGCAAGTAACATCCCTTCACCGCTTCATCAAGTGTTGCTTTTGAAGCACAACTTTGAATGGACAGATTTTCACTATCATACTTTATTTGAATATGTTGAGGAAGAAAATATACATAAGTTAATTCAAGCAGAGATTGATGAATTTGATGAATTTTGTTGGGTAGATTTTGATGATGCAAGCGATTTAGATGAACTAGAGCCAAAAGAAATTGCAGAGCTTTTATATTTGGCTCACAAAAAAGAACCACTTGCAAGAACGTTCTTTCCGCTATTGAAAAATAGATTTGTTTATTTTTCACATGATGATGGATGGTACAACAAAGTGTATTATCGTAGAATTGCTGATTTTGTAGGCATGTTAAGTAAAGTCATTCCTTATAAACTCGGTGCTTTCGGTAAGAAACGTTTTTCTTTGTTCCAAAAATCAAAAATTTTCCCAGCAATTTCAAAAGAAGTGATCATGGGGCTTATTCCATTAATGGAAGATGGTCTTTATATTGATCTAGCAGGGAAAATTGAGTCAAGAAGGGGTCTTGAGATACCGGTATATGTAGTTGGTTCGTATGAAAGTACGGATGAGGTACTAGATAATATCGATGAATTGAAAGAAGAAGCAACAGAAACAGGTTGGCTCATTTTTGATAAGAAAGAACAAGAATGGCAATGGGTTGTGGACTAAGAAAACTTGGCGCATGAAGTCAAGTTTTCTTGTCATTTGAAAGGAGTACAAATGAAGAAATATTATACAATTGTGGGTATGGTAAGTATTATTCTCGTGGCGATTTTACTTATTACTTGTCCGAAAGAATCAGATTTTAAAGTGTATGTAGAGGATAAGTATGCACTAAAATGTGATGAGAGTAGTTTTGAATGCACACAAAATGTAGATGGTAAAAAAGAAAAATTAAAATTTGAAAGTACAGATGCACGAAATGGTGTATTCTTTATGACTGTAAAGCAAACATTTAAAACAGAAGCTGATGTTACGAAAGAATATAGCGGAGTAGGAATGTTTGGTACATTTCTTTTTGTTTCAGAGAAGACTTTCTAGTAATAGAAGGTCTTTTTCTTATGCTTATGTTCATATAGATGAAGTAAGACAAGCATAGGAGGGGTAGTAATGAAGAATACATGTATCGTTTGCGGTGGTGAGGAGTTTTTTTCCTCCACTTTGTATGCACGTACGAAACAAGATTGGGCATATGCACAAAATATGTATCGATTTGAAAAGGTGTTTATTGAGCATCGGGATGAAGAGAATTATCCAGTGTTTCAAGAAATTACAGCGAAACATTGCTGTGGATGCGGTCATATTATGTTGTATCACGAATGAACACACCAAGTATAACTTGGTGTGTTTTTTTTAAAACGCTGACAAAGCAAGCGGATAGAGTAAAGTAAATAAAACAGAAAAACTTCCAAAACCAATTGCAGTATATCCAAGTGTTCTTGCTCCGAAATTGACAGCTAATAAGCCGACTAAAATCGCAAGAGAGCCGAGTGTAACTGGATAAAATGCAATTGAGAAAAGCGAAAGAAATAAAGCGACATAGCCTACCATTGCACCGGTATTTGTACCTTCTATTTCATTTGCAATTTCTTTACGGTTATGTCTAATCGGAATGCCAGCTGGTGATATTTCAGCTGCATACTCTTCGTTTTTTTCACCACTTTTAAAATGATGATTTCTCTTTCTTCGCATGTACATCCCTCTCTTTCAATTGGGTGTACCTATAGTATCTTACATAAAGAGAAGAACATGAGTATGAGTTAAACCCAAGTAAAGCAAAAATTGGAGAATAAAGATTCCATTAGTAGCTTGTACGTCTCCTAATGAAGATAAACAGGAATTTTGGAAAATGATGTAGAATGAAATGAGTGATAAAACGTGAAGGCAGGGGAATGTATGACGAAATTTAATTGGCATGAATCAGCAGAGAAAAAATGGGATAGTAGTGCAGAATTTTGGACTCAAAATAGTCAGGAGATGTGGGACAGCGGGAGCAGAAGTACAATTATTCCATTTTTTGAACAGTATGTGAAGAAAGAAGCTCAGGTGCTTGATGTTGGTTGTGGGGATGGATACGGTACATATAAATTAAGTCGCGCGGGCTATAAAGCAGTTGGAGTAGATTTATCAGAAGTGATGATTCAAAAAGGGAGGGAGCGCGGAGAAGGACCAAATTTATCTTTTATAAAAGGAGATCTTTCTGCCTTACCATTTGAAAATGAGCAATTTGAATCAATTATGGCAATTAATTCTTTGGAATGGACCGAGGAGCCATTACGAGCATTAAATGAGATAAAGCGCGTTTTAAAAAGCGATGGGTATGCATGTATTGCGATTTTAGGGCCGACAGCAAAGCCTCGAGAGAACAGTTATCCTCGTTTATACGGCAAAGACGTTGTTTGTAATACGATGATGCCATGGGAATTTGAACAGTTAGCGAAAGAACAAGGTTTTGAAGTTGTAGATGGCATCGGTGTATATAAGCGCGGAGTAAATGAGAAGATGTTAGGTCAACTACCTATCGAGTTACAACAATCGTTAACCTTCTTATGGGTATTTATGTTAAAAAACGCATAAAGAAATGAAAGAATTTTTAGGAGGTAAATAAGTGCAGAAAATACAAAAAACTGATACAATATCATCAGAACCAATTAAAGGGGGACTAGGGTATATGACAACTACTACAACAGTTAAATCCGACATTGAAATCGCACAAGAAGCGAGTATGAAGAAGATTCAAGAAATTGCAGCTGAATTAAATATTTTAGAAGATGAATTAGAGCCATACGGGCATTATAAAGGTAAGTTATCTCTTGACATTTTTAAGCGCTTACAGAACGAGGAAGACGGTAAAGTTGTTTTAGTAACAGCGATTAACCCAACTCCAGCTGGAGAAGGTAAATCAACAGTAACAGTTGGTTTAGGTCAAGCTTTTAATAAAATTGGTAAGAAAACAGTAATTGCACTTCGCGAACCATCTCTTGGACCAACGATGGGACTAAAAGGCGGAGCAGCAGGTGGTGGTTTTTCACAGGTAGTACCTATGGAAGACATTAACCTTCACTTTACTGGAGATATCCATGCGATCACAACTGCTAATAACGCGTTAGCAGCGTTTATTGATAATCATATCCAACAAGGAAACACACTTGGAATTGATACGCGTAAAATCGTTTGGAAACGCTGTGTTGACTTAAATGATCGTGCCCTTCGTAACGTAGTAATTGGTCTTGGTGGACCAGTTCAAGGTGTACCACGTGAAGACGGTTTTGATATTACAGTAGCATCTGAAATTATGGCGGTATTCTGCCTTGCAACAGATATTCAAGATTTAAAAGCGCGTCTATCTCGCATCGTAGTTGCTTATAACTTTGCAAATCAACCTGTAACGGTTAAAGATTTAGGTGTAGAAGGTGCGTTAACATTATTATTAAAAGATGCATTAAAACCAAACTTAGTACAAACGTTAGAAAATACACCAGCTATCATTCACGGCGGACCATTTGCGAATATAGCTCACGGTTGTAACAGTGTTATCGCTACAACAATGGCAGCAAAATTAGGTGATTATGTTATTACAGAAGCTGGATTCGGTGCTGATTTAGGTGCAGAGAAGTTTTTAGATATTAAAGCTCGTGCAGCTGGCATTAAACCAGAAGCAGTTGTTATTGTTGCGACTATTCGTGCGCTTAAAATGCATGGAGGCGTAGCAAAAGATCAATTAAAAGAAGAAAATGTAGACGCATTAACAAAAGGTATGGAAAACTTACAAAAGCATGTTGAAACAATTCAAAGCTTCGGTGTACCTTTCGTAATTGCAATTAATAAATTTATTACAGATACAGATGAAGAAGTTGCTTACTTACAAGAGTGGTGCAATGAGCGTGGCTATGCAGTATCCTTAACGGAAGTTTGGGAGAAGGGTGGCCAAGGCGGAGTTGACCTTGCTGAGAAAGTGTTAAAAGAAATTGAAAAAGGTGAAAACAACTACGCGCCACTTTATGAACTAGAATTACCATTAGAAGAAAAAATCCGTACAATTGCTCAAAAAGTGTACGGCGCAAAAGATATTGAATTTGCTCCGAAAGCACGTAAGCAATTAGCTCAATATGAAGGAGAAGGGTGGAGTAACCTACCAATTTGTATGGCGAAAACACAATACTCTCTTTCTGACGATGCAACAAAATTAGGTCGTCCATCTGACTTTATCGTTACAATTCGTGAGTTAAAACCATCTATCGGTGCAGGATTTATCGTTGCGTTAACAGGAACAATGTTAACAATGCCAGGCCTTCCAAAACAGCCAGCAGCACTACAAATGAACGTAAATGAAGATGGAAAAGCAGTAGGTTTATTCTAAAAGGTTGTAATTCATCTCGTTTATCTGTAAACTATATATACATCAAGTGGCGCCTTTCCATCGAAAGGCGCCTGTTTTTTGGAGGAAATTATGTTTGATCCAACTGCTTTTGATAATTTAAAAGTAATCGTAGAAGGTGCTGTATATGATTTTGATTTACATGGAGATATTCTTGTAACAGATCGAAAAGATATGATGGACCTTGCCTCATTAAGTCGTATATACAATATTTCATTTCAATTAACAGAGCCGTTCGAACAGTTAGTAGAAGCAACATTTTCACTATCTGTAGATGCAAAGAACTTATCTGGTGAAATATTGGAAGTACCACAATTTACACCAGGTTGTGAAATGAAGTTAGCATTTTCATTCCCGATAGAAAAGCCAGAGGTAGTGTGCGAAGAAATTGAAACTTTCATGCATTCTATATGGGGAAAAGAAAGAATGATTACGCAAAAACTTTCATACGAATATAATAAGCAAGCGATTTCATATCATAATAAGGTAGAGGTTCTATTTCAAAAAGCGATTACAGAAGACCATGTTGATGATTTAATAGCTGTTATTTCACACATGATAGAAACGGTGCGAACAATACAACATTTTCTTCAAAAATAGAGATAAAGGAGAAAAACAAATGATAAAAGATATGCAACCATTTTTACAACAAGCTTGGGAGAAGGCTGGTTTTAAAGAATTAACTGAAATTCAAAAACAAGCGATTCCAACTATTTTAGAAGGACAAGACGTTATAGCTGAATCTCCAACTGGAACAGGAAAAACATTAGCGTACTTATTACCCCTTTTACATAAAATTAATCCTGAAGTAAAACAACCACAAGTTGTTGTTTTAGCGCCAACACGTGAGCTTGTTATGCAAATTCACGAAGAGGTTCAAAAGTTTACAGCAGGGACTGAAATTTCAGGTGCATCTTTAATTGGTGGTGCAGATATTAAGCGCCAAGTTGAAAAATTAAAGAAACATCCGAGAGTAATTGTCGGTTCACCAGGACGTATTTTAGAATTAATTCGTATGAAAAAGCTAAAAATGCATGAAGTGAAAACAATTGTATTTGATGAATTTGATCAAATTGTAAAACAAAAGATGATGGGCGCAGTACAAGATGTAATTAAATCAACGATGCGCGACCGTCAATTAGTATTCTTCTCAGCGACAATTACCAAAGCTGCAGAAGACGCGGCACGTGATTTAGCAGTTGAACCACAAGTTGTACGTGTAACACGTGCAGAGTCAAAAAGCTTAGTTGAGCATACGTATATCATTTGTGAGCGACGCGAAAAAAATGATTACGTAAGAAGAATTATGCATATGGGCGATGTAAAAGCAGTTGCTTTCTTAAATGACCCATTCCGTTTAGATGAAATTACTCAGAAATTGCAGTTCCGTAAAATGAAAGCAGCAGCTCTTCATGCAGAAGCAGGTAAGCAAGAGCGTGAAGCAACGATGCGTGCTTTCCGCGGCGGGAAATTAGAAATTCTACTTGCTACTGATATCGCAGCACGCGGTATCGATATTGATGATTTAACACATGTAATCCACTTGGAGTTACCAGACACAGTAGACCAATATATTCACCGCTCAGGACGTACAGGACGTATGGGTAAAGAAGGAACAGTCGTTTCCCTTGTAACACAGCAAGAAGAGCGTAAATTACTTCAATTTGCAAAAAAACTAGGTATAGTATTTACGAAGCAAGAAATGTTCAACGGATCATTTGTAGAAACGAAACCGAAAGCACCAAAGAAAAAGAAACCAGCGTTTACTGGGAAGAAAAAGCCTAGATAAAGAATGGGAAAGACGTAACTATTTGTAGTTACGTCTTTTTGATTGTAATTGAATGAAAAAGGAATAATAATAGTACCTGTAGAAACCTACATAGAATATAAAAAACATTAGGGGGAAAAACAATGATTCATAAAGTCGGACAAATTATGTTATATGTAAACAATCAAGATGAGGCAGTCGATTTTTGGACAGAGAAAGTAGGATTTCATGTAGTAGCAGAGGAAGATAACAAGCAAGGAATGAGATGGATTGAAATCGCTCCGAAAAGCGGTGCAGAAACGAGCATTATATTACATAATAAAGAAGTGATTTCTAAGATGAGCCCAGAATTAAATCTTGGTACACCATCTTTAATGTTCTTCTCGGAAAATCTTGACCAATTATATACAGATTTAAAAAATAAAAATGTTACTGTTGGAGAAATGGTAACTATGCCTTCTGGTAAAGTGTTTAACTTTGCTGATAGTGAAGGGAATTATTTTGCGGTTATGGAAAAGAACAAATAATAATATCACTATGTGAAAATCCCCCTCAAATATATTGAGGGGGATTACATGTTTGAAGGGGATTTTTCATTAGAGAGTTGATTAATATAAAATACGCCTTTTTCAATAGCTGTCTCAATATAACCAACCATTTGATTAAACGTAAACACTTGTAAGTCTTCATGCAAATGTTGCTCTGGATACAACATATCTTCAAAAAGATACTTTCGAAAAGCTAGTACGTTTTCTTTAGAAACCTCTTCAATATCCATAATGTGAACCTCTTGATTGAGAAGAGAGAAGAGCTGCTGTTCTGTATCGTAATGATGAAGCAATTTTGCATTTAACAATTTAAAATCGTTATAGTACATAGGTGCGATCGTTTCGTCATTTTCTATTCTATTTTTTAGCCAAGGTAGAAAAAAGCCACTTAGCCAATTATCATCGGCAATGAGATGGGTGTAATAACCTAAGAGAAAAGGGGAATCCATATGAACTTTATATTTTTGAAAAAAAGAATTGAAATCTATCCTTCTCGTATAGTTTTTCGTTGTGCCAGCGTAAAAGTGTGAAGCGCCTTTTTCTTCTGCTGAATGAACAGCATCAGGGGCTACACCTCCAAGTATGAAAGAAGTTTTATCTTGAATAGATAATTTTTCGGCAATCCTGTTAGCGATAATAGCATGCATAATTCGTGATCCCATGAATGACACCTCGGTTTCAAGTATTCATTTCAGGAAGAGGACTGGACAGTTAGTATTACTTTCCCTGTACTTTTTCTACTTTCGACCCATTCATGTGCTTTCCCTGCATCTTGAAGTGGAAAAGATTTCGTAGCCTTAATTTGCAAACTTCCGTCACGTAAATAACGGAAAACTTCATTTGCAGTTTCTTGGAGTACTTCGGGACGTTTTTTTCGTGTAGTACCAAAGCTAAAACCGAGTATAGAGCGACAACTTGCGTGTAAATCTTTCGTTTGGAAGTTACCAATTTCACCGCTTGCATTTCCGAAATGAACAAGGCGACCATAATAAGCAAGACATTTTAAACTTTTTTCCGAAACTGTTCCAGAAATAGAGTCTAAAATAACATTAACTCCTTCTCCGTCTGTCAACTCATTGACTTTCTCTACAAAATCATCATTTTGATGACAAATAACATAATCAGCTCCGGCATCTAAAGCAATTTCTTTTTTTGCTTCACTTCCGACAGTACCGATAACTTTTCCAGCCCCTAATAGTTTTGCAAGTTGAATAGCAGTAGTGCCAATTCCACCAGCAGCTGCATGAATGAGTACAGATTCACCTTGTTGAAGCCTTGCAACATTTGCGAGTAAACTATAGCTTGTAAAAGATACAATCGGACAAGCAGCTGCAGTTTGAAAATCGACTTCATGAGGTAAAGCAAAAGTAAGATTTTCGTTTGCAACAACGTATTCTGCATAAGATCCATTTTGAGGAAAAGCGATGACTCGCTGTCCAGGATAAATATTTTTCACATGAGAACCGACTCGTTCTACAACACCAGCGACATCTATTCCTGGTATAAAAGGTAGTGCTTTATTTCCTTTTTTACCATAACGGGATTTAATATCGGCGAAATTTAAACTAGTAGCAACAACGCGAATCAAAACTTGATCCTCTGAAATAGTTGGCATATCCACATCTGTATATTTCATCACTTCTGGACCACCGAACGACGTTACAATGATAGCTTTCATTATATATCCTCCTAAATTTGACTATATAAATCATTTTAAGGCTTCATTAGAAATTGGAAAATTATATAATAGTTATGCGACTTTATAAGTGAAGCTTATGAACTCATTGAATCATTATATTAATCTATATAAAAAAATTTTGAAAAAATCGAACGAAATATCAATTACTTGCCAATATATAGTGTAAGACAAAGGAGGGGTGGTATATGAAGGATGAAACGGTGTATATAAATTTAATCCATTTAACTTTATCAGGCAATAAAGAAGCGTATAGCGAATTGTATGATAAAACGATTCAAGAAGTATATAAAACAGCACATTTTTTAATAGAAGATAAAACGGATGTAGATGATGTCGTTCAAGAAATATACATACAGCTATATGAATCGCTTCGTAAGTATGATAGCGAGAAGCCATTTCGCCCTTGGCTAATTGGACTTGCGATTAAACAAATTCACTCTTATAGAAGAAAGAGGTGGATGCGACTACGAATTATAAAAAGAGCAGAAGAGCAAAGAAAACCAGTACAAATTGATTTTTCTAACGATGTTGTAAGTAAAATATCTAACCAAAAACTAATCGAACTCATTCATAAATTACCGTATAAATTAAAACAAGTTATTATCTTAAGATACTTACACGATTATTCACAAGAAGAAGTAGCACAAATATTACATATTCCAATTGGTACTGTGAAATCTAGAATTCACGCAGCATTAATAAAACTACGTCAAAAAGAGCAAGTAGAAGAAATCTTTTTAGGAGAGGTAGGGAATGTGAAATGAGTTTAGATTGCAGAATTAGAGAATCTATACAAGAGGAAGCAAATGGGATTGTTGCCCCGCCCGAGTTAAAAGAAAAAGTAATCGTTCAAATAAAAATGAAGAGCGGGGGAAGTAAAAGGAAGAAGCGCCTTATCGCAGGAGTGCTTGCAGCGGCTTTTTTAATCCCGACGACTGGTTTTGCGTATCAATCTATTATGGCTGATGGTATATACGGGTCTTTCGAGAATTTAAAAAAACATGCCGGAGCAATGACATTAGAAGCGTATATGCGTTTTAATGCAAAATTATCAGAAGCGAAAGATGAAATGGGTGCGAAGGAATATGAAGAGTTTACAAAAGAACTAAAAAAATTAACAAATGCAAAGCTGGTATATGGAGATTCAAACGGTAATATTGATTATGATCAATTATCACCAGCAAAAAGAGAAGAGATGAAGAAGGTAAGTATGAGGCTTCAACCATACTTTGATAAATTAAATGGTCATAAATCTAGTAAAGAAGTATTAACACTAGAAGAGTTTGATCACTATATGGAAGCTTTAATGACATATGAAATCGTACGAGTGAAGACAAAATCAACTGGTGGGATGAAAGTAGAAGAAGTACCTGAGGCATACAAAGAAAGATTTATTAATGCGGAGCAGTTTATGGAGTATGTAGCTGAAAAGGTGAGATAAGTAAAAAAAGCTCATAGCTTTAGCTATGAGCTTGCTGTATTGAAAGGGAAAACATATTAACCACCTATTCCTTTTACAAGCAATAGGAAGTATACAACTACTAATATTACGCCATTTAATGCAGTGCCAACTATTCCGAATAACCAATTCTTTGATGCGATTGCAAACATAATACCGAGTAATGAAAGTATAGCTAGAATCACAATAATTAAAGTTAAATTTGCATGAGGTCCTCTTAAAATAAAGAAAGAACATATACTTGCGAGAAACATTAGACACGAGAATCCAAAAAGTTTATATATAATAATTCTCCCTTAGTTGAAGTGTCATTTAACTTAGTACACGATTTTCTTTAGTTTAACATAAATTTCCTTACCGCATGAATAGCGACTCTTACAAGTAATATCGCACTTATAAATAAACCACCGTAATCAACGAACGACACTTAAAAATTAATTATTTGGTTCTGTCGCACTGTTTGCTAAATTCAATAGAGTACTCAATTATATTTTTTCATATTTGCAGTATCTTTTTGTATAAAACAATCTAAAAGGGAATAGCCAGCTATTAAACTTATTATCGTAACAAAAGTAGTATTTATAAGAATAATATTAGTTAAATAAGGTAGGTATGCACCAACTGGTGAAAAGAGTAGAGCTGGAGAAAAGGAAATGAATAGCGTAGGTACGGTAATAGCGATAAATTTATCCGGTTGAAAGCGCCAGTTTTGTTTACTTGTTTCGCGATTAATGGATTGAAGGAATCGTAATAAAATGCCAACTATAAGAGGGAAGAATGTAAAGTAGAATAATCTTGGATACACGTTAAAGTTTGCCTGCGCATCTGTATCTAAATAAAATTGAATTTTCACTCCGACAAATAATAATAACACGATAAATAAGGTGAAGCAGAGGTATAGCATTACTTTTTGCATTATATTCCACCATCCTTTACTCAAAATATATTCAAAAAAAGAAGAGATATACAATAACTACTGTTGTATATCTCTTCTTATACTGTTAGTTAATAGCGGAGTTTACTTTTTCTTGCTTCGTGAAATAATCAATAATGCCCATCGCGCTAATTTCTATGTCTAGATGTAAAATGTTATAAACAGAATGATCTGATGGAACGTTTAACTTTGTAAGATGGGAAGAGATCTTATCCATTAATACAGTTTGTAAAGCTTTAGTCGCTTCATCGAAATCATTATACTGTTCAAAGACCTCTTTACCAGTATGAACGAAAATAGGTAGCCAATGTTCAAGCTGGTTATATACTTCTGTAACATTGGATGATGCACCGTAATGACCGAAATAAATAGTATCTACATTCATACTTTGAATGTGATTTTTTGAAGCAATCATCGCATCTGGTTGGAATTGTGAAGGAGACGTTGATGGGAGATATAGTTCTATACCAACGTCTGCGAGTTCTCTATAATAAATGCCAATTGTATCGCCAGTAAAAATGCCGTTTGTTAATGAATCGTGAATGCTAATATGGTGCTTTGCATGTCCCGGTGTATCATAAAATGTAAGGATGCGGTCTTCGGCAATTTGTAATGTATCACCATTTTGTACAATACGAACACGTTCTTCTTCTATAGGAAGAATTGGATCAAACAGTTTATCGAAATCTTCTTTGTATACAGCTTTTGCGCCTAAAATGAGTTTTGTTGGATCAATCATATGACGAGCGCCGCGAGAATGCACATATAAAGTAGCATTTGGGCACTTTTCCATCATTAAACCAGCAGCCCCGGCGTGATCTAAATGAACGTGTGTAACGATAATGTTTTTTACATCGTTTAAATCAATATGTAATTGTTGTAAGCCGTCTAAAATATACGGAAGAGAAGGGGCTGCACAAGTTTCAATTAAAGTAATATCTTCACCTAATAAAACGTATGTACCAGTTCGTTCATTATGTTGTAAATCAAAATCATCAATAAGATATAGGTGAGAAGATAATTGCTCTACTTTTTTCATCATTACCACTCCTTATTTACTGTATGTTTCTATTATACGCTAAAATAGAAAAAAGGCAGAAAACGAAAGCTCGTCTTCTGCCTTTTTAAAGTGTTATTATTTTGCTTGTTCTTTATTGATAGACATAACGAACAGTCCAACTATGCCACCAACGATTGGAAGCATAATTTCTCCTGCTAAATTAAAGTAGGAGCTTAAAAATAAACCATTTACATCGATTACCCAGCCAATCACATACAATAACATCATATATAGTACGAAATAAAACTCGCGATTTGAAATCGTTTCATGTTGTGCAGTTTTCATAATGAACACCATCCTTTTCTTTTATAATGGAATATAAACTGTCACATTTTGTTCACAATTCAATTGTAAAACTTTCCAACATAAAAGTCTAGTAGTTTGTGTCGAATTTTCGAGCAGAAATAAAGCGTTATCATTTTGGGGTGTAAATACGTAATAAGAGCTGTATATTCACGAATGTAGTATAGTATAAACATAGAATGATAGTGAAGAGAGGGGCAAGGACCATGACAGTTTATGATTTTTCAGCTAAAACGATAACAGGAGAGGATAAGTCGTTAAAAGATTACGAAGGAAAAGCACTTCTTATTGTAAATGTAGCTAGCAAGTGTGGTTTTACACCGCAATATAAAGGTTTACAAGAAGTATATGATAAATATAAAGGCCAAGGCCTAGAAATACTCGGTTTCCCTTGTAATCAATTCGGAGGACAAGAACCAGGTACAGAAGCAGATATTACTAGTTTTTGTGAGTTAAACTACGGTGTAAACTTCCCAATGTTTGCAAAGATTGATGTGAAAGGCGATAAGGCTCATCCTCTATATACATACATGACAGAACAAGCACCAGGTTTACTCGGTATGAAAGCAGTGAAATGGAATTTTACTAAGTTTTTAATTGGAAAAGACGGGAAAGTAGTAGGGCGTTTTGCACCGCAAACGAAGCCGGTAGATTTAGAGGTTGAGATTGAGAAGGTACTAGGAGAATAATTAGGGTTTTCACTTTACTTAAAAAACGCCTCAAAGAACTACTTTGTTCTTTGAGGCGTTTTCTTTCAACTCACATTATCAAGATTAAATCGCTGAATGGAAGTCATTTGATTTAGGCGGAGAAGCTGCTTTTTTCATAAGCACTTCCCATAAGTGTACGGATTTTTCCCATTCTGCTGCGGATTGTCCCTTTTGATACATAGCGTTCTCATAACTGAAAGTAAGTTGTTGCATATCATTCGAGTTGTAAAGTGTATCGACATGGAGAGCGTATTCTCGGAATGTTTGACTCTTTCCTCGTTGTATACCAATTCTCGCAAATTGTTTTAGAAGTGCATTGTAAGCTTTTGTAAAAACGGCATCATCTTTTCGATATTTATAGAAAAGAATGATAAAAAATGTAATCCATTTCATTCTAGTAGCGAAGAGAGTGTAGCCGATGATACTAATTGGTATCGTAGAAAGGAATACGTACCACCAAGAAAATTTATTTTTAGAATTTGTAATTTTTTTAGTAGGAGTTTCTTCGGTATCTTCTATTAAATTTTTAAGCTTTGCTTCATTGTTTCTTTGGTGCATTTGCGCGTTTTGAGAATTAGTTTCTTCGCTATTCTGTATAGTAGGAGCAGGAGTATTGTTTATAAAATTATAGGGATTAGTAAATCCTTTTGTCGGTTCAAATGGAATCCATCCGTATTCTGGGAAATATACTTCGACCCAAGAGTGTGCGTTATCGTTCGCGACTTTATAAACATCCTCACCTTCAGCACCCACCAGCGTATTGTCAAGAGTTCCTTCTGAATAACCTTTTACCCAGCGAGCTGGAATCCCGGCAGAACGAAGTAACACAATCATAGACGTCGAAAAATTATTACAGTAGCCGCTTTTCGTATCGAAAAGAAATTGATCTACATAATCTTGGTTTTTGGCAGGGAACGAGACATTCATTGTTTCATATACAAAAGAATGGTCGGTGAAATAGTTTTCAATAGCTAATACTTTATCGTATTGGTTGTCTTTATCCTTTGTTAGACTACTAGCTAAGTCTTTTACTCGTTGTGGTAATGATTCGGGAAGTTGCGTGTACTTTGTCATGAAATAAGGATTTGTTTCTTGACCTTCATTCATTTTTACAGCTTTCAAGCTTTCTATGGAAAACTCCGGGACCTCATATGTTACTTTATATGAATGTAAAGTAGTGGAAGAGTCTCCGTCCATCGTATAGATTTTTTCTGAAAATGTGTCAACGCTGTATGATACATTTTCAGAAGAAGCCTCAACTGAGACTAATCCTGCTGGATAGGTAAGGTGAGGATACCTTTTTTGCATGGTGATTGTTGCCTTAGTTGTCTCCGTTTTTGTATTTTGTTCGTACCAGCTCAAGACATCGTTTTTATGTTTAAAAGAAACCTTCTTTTGATTTTCAGAAACTTCCCAGCCTTTTCCGGTATAAAAATCTTTCGTTTCTACTCTCCAATATTGTTTGTTTGGGGTTGCTGCTGTAAAAACAATTGTAGGATCAGCCTTAAAAGGACCACCTAATCTCGAGTCATCTAAACCATACCCAATTTTAGAAACATCTTGCTGTTTACTTGCTTCGGATGTGTTGAATTTTAAAAAATCCATTGGGTTGGGCCATTGAGGGCCAAATTTTGGTGCAAGGTATGCTATAGTTGCTGACAATACAATAAATATTGTAAGAGGTCTAAGTAATTTTGAGATTTCTCTAGCATAATTTTGTAAGTGTTCCATCTCTTTTATTCGTTCTATGCGAAGAAGGCTAAGCAGAAAAAAGCCGATGACAACAGTACGAATAATAGCGAAGTTTGCATTGTATAAATGTAAGTTATGAAAAACGGTGATATAAATAATGGTCAATGTAAGAAATAACAACCCACGTTTTTTATGAATCATCCAAAAAGAAATGAAAGCACTCAAAAACCAAAATGATAAAAAAAATAAAAGTGTTGGAAAAACTGGAGAAATATCTAGTAAATTCCCCTGAAATAACAGGGAGGAATTTTGATAAATATCAGTAAAAAATTTTGTGAGCCAAGATGGATTTATAAAAGCATTTTTATAATATAGGAAATGAATGATGAATAAAATTGTGATGATCTTTATTGGAATCTGCCACTTTGTTTGAAAAAAAGAGAGAGTGAAGCAAATTCCTATAAATATTACAAAAATATCTAATCTACCTACGTTTGTAATACCGATGAGGGGCCTTAGCCATTCTAGTAAAAGTAGAAATGCGCATGCATGCATGAAAAATCTGTTCATATCCAATTGTTTTTTTGTTTGTAATGTTATCATTTGCTCACCTCAAAAAATACGTTTGTATAGTGGTTTTCATAAACCGCTTTTACAAATATTTTTCGTTTTTGTAGAGTTTCTAGAATACTGAGTTCTCGATGTGAGAGTTGATTTGCTTTTTCTTTTACGATCAACACCATTAATTTTCTATTTTTAATAGCAGCAAAGTCAGCCGCCTTTTGAATATCGGGAGAAAGATCGCTTGTTACGAGTATAATCGTGACGGGCTCATAAATTTTTCTTAATTCCATTTCTACACTCCGGGAGAGCGGGAATGCACTGTCCGCTTGTACTTTCGCTAAATGACAAAAGATTTGATGCAACTGACTATCTCCATTGTCTAAAGGGAAAAAAGTTCGTTCTTTTCCGACAGATACGAATGACGCTGGTGAATTTTGCTTCAAGACAGACCTGACAATAGAGGCAGTAAATGTGACGACTGATTCGAATAGAGGGGATGGGGTTCTGTCCATGAATATCATAATATTATGGCTGCGCTGTTGTTCAAACTCTTTCGTCATAATGTTGTTTGTTCGGGCAGTTGCTTTCCAATCAATCCATGAAAAGCGGTCACCAGGTTTATAGTCTCTCACACCGACAGAAATGGTAGAGTCTTTTACTAAATTTATATTTGCTGAAAGTGCTCCTTGTTCGAAATGATTTTCCATTTGTCGATATGTTATATCTACATATTGGGGATAGACTAAAAATGTATCTGGAACTGAAAAAGTTACTTCTTTCTCCATTATACCGAATAAATCACCAGTTTTGACACGTACGCTTGAAAAAGAGTGCTCTCCTCTAGGGATTGTGTCAATAGCATAGTGAAACGAAATATTTCGTTTCACTCCTGGAAAGAGTATTACTTTATTCATCTTCGTTTGTTTACAATTTGTAAATTGTGATGGTAGCACATCTTCTATAATTAAATACAGTAAGGGAAAAGGAAAACTTCTTTTTATTGTAATCGTACTTAAAAATGGTTCTCCTGCTACATATTTGTCTTGATTTGTTGTTCGTTTTACCTCGGCGTTCCGTAAAGCATAGAAGGGAAGCAGTAGTGAATAAAGTCCAATAGGAATTATACTGTAAAACAAAAACCAACTTACAAATCCTCCTTGAAGCATAGCGTATACAAATGTTAAGACTAGGCATAACGGAATAAGTGATAACTTAGTAAAATGATAGAGTGCTCGTAGTATCCGTTTCATCAAAGGCTCATCTTCCTTTGAGTAGGTACGGTAGTTCGCGCAACGATTTTTGTGATAACTTGTTCTCCTGTAATTCCTTCAAATTTTGCTTCCATTTTTAAAATGAGTCTGTGAGCCAATACGTAAGGAGCTAAAAATTTAACATCGTCTGGAATAACATAATTTCTGCCATGGATGAATGCATAAGCTTGTGAAGCTTTCATTAAAGCAATCGAGCCACGTGGACTTGCACCTAGTTGTATAGAACTATAAGAACGAGTCTGACTAACAAGCTTTACAATGTAATGTTTGATTGCCTTGTCCATGCTTACTTCCCGTACGCTTTGTTGTAAATAAAGTAATTCTTCTATTGTTGTAATAGCTTGTAAATGGGAGAGGGGATTTGTTTTTTCCATCCTGTTTAAAATTTCAAATTCTTCTTCTTGTGTAGGATATCCCATTTTTAGTTTCAATAAGAAACGATCGAGCTGTGCTTCTGGTAAAGGATATGTTCCCTCATATTCGACCGGATTTTGTGTAGCCATTACAAAGAACGGTTTTGGTAACGGTCTAGTCATGCCATCTATTGTAATATTGCCTTCTTCCATACTTTCAAGTAAGGCAGATTGTGTTTTTGGGGATGTACGATTAATTTCATCAGCAAGTATAAAATTCCCCATAATTGGCCCAGGTTTGAACTCAAATTGGAGCTCTTTCGGATTATATATAGAAACACCTGTTACATCTGACGGCAGTAAATCAGGTGTGAATTGAATGCGCTTGTAATCAGCATCGATAGATTTAGAAAGAGCACGTACTAACATTGTTTTCCCAACGCCAGGAACATCTTCTAATAGTACATGACCTTCCGCTAACAGAGCTGTCAAAGCTAAGATCGTTTCTTTTCGCTTTCCGACCATTAACTTTTCAATATTATTAATTATTTTTTCTATAATGGGATGTAATGAATCAAGCTGGTGCATCGTAATCCTCCTAATGTTATTATCGTTTTCTAATCTATTTAGTGGAAAATAGAATGTATAATTCTATGTGTGGGTAGTAAAACTTCTACCTTAAATTCTGAGAATATTCAGATTATTCATTGTGATTACATCTAGTATAATTGTTTCCGTAACTTAGGGCAATATGGTAAATAATGATTTCTAGTTTTATGTGAAAAGAGAAGCGGATAGGAAATTTAGTTATTTGGATTGAGAGGGTGGTGAAGCATAAATAAAAGCAGGACATGAGCATTGCTACTCATGTCCTGCTTTTATTTATGCTTTCGTAATCGCACGCGGAAATAAAATATTATTTTCTAAATGAATATGCTCAAATAAATCAGACTCTAGCGCTTCAAGACGTTGGTAAACAAGTCGATAAGTGCCGCAAGCGCCTTCTGGAGGAGTAAAGTCATTTGTCACTTTACGAAGTCCTTTTATAATATTTCCAGCATGATTGTGCTCATTTTCTAGTTCATCTACTACTTTACGTAACTTTGCATAGTTTTCATCAGTTGGATTTTGTTCAAATTCTAAAATTAATGGAAAATCTTCCATTTCTTCTTTAATTAAATGTTGTTCTAATTCCATTTTAAGTTCATGAAATAGCTTATGAATTTGAGCTAAGTGAGGCTGATTCGCTCCATGAACGCGTAATACTTTCATCACATATGGACTTAGTTGCGGTAACTCTTCATTTAAATAACGATGATGCTTATTAATCACATAATCAATCAATTCGCGATAAGAAGCATTTTTCCAATCAATTTCAGATTCATTTAATCGTTTCGCATTATGATAAAGTGTATTTAACTCTGTAATTACTTCATCCACCGATAAATTTCTTTCATGAATTGCATCAATAAGCGGCTTATTACCACCACAACAAAAATCTATTCTATATGATTTAAAAAGATCACTAGCTTTCGGAAATTGCGTAACAATCTCACCGACAATTGAAGTTTCAGTAAATGTATGTTTCATATGAATGCCTCCATAAAGTTTAAATGTAATATCTAAATTAAGAATAGCGATAAATGAAAAACAATGTGGTGATTGAAATCACTTATAATGTGTCAGTTTTGAGAATAATAAAATGAGTTTTATAAAAGGAAGAGGGAGTGGAGGTAAGTAGTCGCAATACTATGTAATAAAAAAAGAAGCTTACTAGAAGCTTCTTTTTTTATTACTATTTTTCACATGCAACTCCATCGCCATCACGATCAAGGTGAGAGCTATAGCCTGGTTGATCTTTATATAATGGAGCTTTTCCAGCAGCTCTAACTGCAGCACAATTTTTGTAGTATGTATTACTAGTATTTCCGGAAGCAGGTTGTGTTTGAGCTGGTTGTGCTTTTTTCTGTTCCTCTTGTTGTTTACGAGCTTGTTCATCAGCTAGACGTTTTTGTTCTTCTTGTTGTTTGCGAGCCTGTTCATCAGCCTGGCGTTTTTGCTCTTCTTGTTGTTTACGAGTCTGCTCATCAGCTAGACGTTTTTGTTCTTCTTGTTGTTTACGAGCTTGTTCATCAGCTAGACGTTTTTGTTCTTCTTGTTGTTTACGAGCTTGTTCATCAGCTAGACGTTTTTGCTCTTCTTGTTGTTTGCGAGTTTGCTCTTCGGCTTGGCGTTTTTCATCCTCTTGCTTACGAGCTTGTTCTTCCGCTTGACGCTTCTCATCTTCTTGCTTTTGAGTTTTTTCGTCCGCTTCTTTCTTTTCTAGTTCTTTTTTCTGCTCGTTCTCTTTTTGTTCTGCATTGTTAGAAGCAACTTTTTTACTAGTTGCTGTCGTCTTTTCAGAAGAAGGAGCTGAAATACTTGATAATGCAACAAAAATGACAAATAAAATAGCAGTGATGATAAATTGTTTTTTTGCTACACCTGTCTTTTTAATTACAGATAAGATTGCTAGCACAAGGAAAAAAATAAATAAAATTAAACTTAAAGTAGCAAAAAAATCGATGATTGGGTGTTCAGGTTTTGTAGTGCCCATTCCTGTTAAGAGAATTGAAATCATAAAAAAAATAACGGCAGGACGGCCATATTGTTTTGCTTTTCCATTTTTCTTAAAGAATGAAATGATACATAGAATGAAAAGAATAAATGCAATAAAAAATAAAGCTGCACCAATATTACTCAAAATCGTCATTTTTATACCTCCATTTGTAAGATTTTCACTATTGATTATATAGGAACTTATTGGATATTACACGATTTATATAAATTTAGAAAATTGGTATTTTTAATAGACTTATAAACAATTATTTCGTATATAAGGAAAAATAGATATATTTCCTATTACGTTTTTAACGATATTTCATAAAGTATAGTATATCGATTGAAAGGAGGAGATTTGAATGGAATTTCAATTGTTAGTGAATTGTGTGTTACAAGAAGGTAATGCTTACTTTTTAGTAACGAAAGTAGACGATGTAATTACGTTGAAAGTACCGATTACAGCAGGAGTAGCAGGTTTATTCTTAGCTTTCGGTGTACCAAGATGTTCTTAATTTAAATCTCTACAGTAGAAAGAGGAGGACAAGCCTCTTTCTACTACTACATAATAATTTTATGTAAACTAAAATTATGTTTTATTAATAGCACATTTAAAATGGACATGCATATACTATAATGTTTTTTAAGTTATGAAAATTAAAGAGGTGCTATTATATATGAAAAGAAGAACATTTGATATTCCAGTTACATTGCGAAGAGAGTGGTTTTTAATAGAATTAGCCCATTTAACGAAAAAATATGGAATTGAAATTGCAACTAGCAAAATGGAAGCTGCACCGTTTTTAAGAGATCAAGTTACGGAATCAAAAATAGGGTCAGGGCTCCAATATGATAAATATGATGATGAGTATATCATTGATTTATAAGAAAGAAGCTGCGTATAAAAGGTTATGGTATAAACCTTTTATACGCAGCTTTTTTAGTTAGAAATATGTTGAGAAATTTTTAATGAGTTTAATAGGAAAAGGAATGAATACATGTTGAGAGAATAACGTTTCATAAGAAAGGACAGTTACTATTTTTTCACCTAAAAAATAAGTAAGAAATAACTAGAGTAAAAATAGTACTTCCTTTCAAAAAAGGGGGAATGTTAATGAGGATTTTGAAAAGGTGTATGTTACTACTTCTCGCATTTTTTATTATGACTCCGATGGCTGTTAGTACGAAGGTACAGGCGAAGGAAGTAAAAGAAATTAAAACGGGATTTCCAGATAAAGAAGTAGCTACACCTGGAGAATGGTTTTTAGGTCAAAAACCTGCAAATTATAATGAGAATAAGCCTCCAATTCTTTTTGTGCAAGGAAGGAATGGGAATGCCGATAGTTGGTATGGAAAGACAGTATATCACGATATAAATGATATGTATGACTATGCTTTGAAAGCAGGTTATCAAACAGTATTTATACAATTATATGATGCTGCTGGAAAAGGGTCAGCTAGTCAGTGGGACAATGGAAAATTGTTAGCACAAAAATTAGAAGAAATATATAATCATTTCGGTAAAAAAGTTAATATTGTAGCACATAGTAAAGGCGGTATCGATACACAGGCTGCATTAGTAGGGTATGGCGCAAATCGATTTGTCGGAAATGTTATTACGCTTGCGACGCCACATCATGGATCAAACTTGGCGGATTTATCATATAGTTGGTGGGCAGGATGGCTTGCTTCTATATTAGGTCAAAAAGATGATGGTACGTATTCATTACAAATGGGGGAAATGGCAAAATTTCGTTCAACGATTGATAATAATCCAGCAGCTAAATTAAACCGTTACTATACGGCTACCGGGACTAGCTGGGGACCAGTATTTTCTGCTTTATCTATGGGCGGGCTTTATTTGTCATCATACGGTTCAAATGATGGATTAGTAAATGAGTGGAGTGCTAAGTTACCGTATGGAACGCATTTATTTACAGATTCCAAATTTGATCATGATAATATACGAAAAGGATCTGCTGTTTTCTCTCGAATTGAACCATATTTACGTACATCAAATGTAGCTGTACCAGCTTTAGTAGCATCCAGCACTAGTTCAAATGAAAATGTAGAACAATTAAATACAACTTCAAATCAAAACATACTAGGAGGAGAATTGCCACAAAATCAGTGGATAGAGAAAACTGTTGCGGTTGATAAAAAAGCTGAAGGAATCGTTTCTATATTAACTGCTTCTTCTGATGTAGAAGTGCAAATGATATCTCCAAAAGGAAAAATGTATACAAATAAAGATAGCGTTATAACTGCTGGTGAAGGTGAATCTTTCTTTAATGGTGCGACAATTAGAACATTTAAATTTGATAAAATGGATGTAGGAGAATGGAAAGTTAAAATGATGGCGAAGCAGTCGAAAGATGCATTTTTAGTTGTAAGCGATTACAATAGTGGTGCGCCATTTGTTCTCCAAATGCCTGCAAAAGTTAAAGTGAATAAGTCTGAGTATAAACTGAAAAAATCACCTGTGGCGCCTGAAATGAAAGGGGATCTTTCCATAACAGTAAGAATAGTTAATAAAGAAGGAAAACTAGTCTCTGAACATAATGAATTACAAAATGTTAATAATACTACATTTACTGGTGCTTTGAAGGACATAAAGCAACCAGGAGTATACAATGTTACGATGGATATAAAAGGGATGAATAAAGAAGGACAACCGTATAATCGTACAATTGTTAAGTCAGTTTATGTGGAGAAGTAAGAAAGAATGAGAAGTTTTTAATATAAAAAGTACCGAACTTTTGTAGAAGAGTTCGGTACTTTTTTCATGTCTATTAGGTTAACAGAAAAGTATAATGGGAAACAAAAGGACATTATTCAATAAAAAAAGATGCTGAAATAGCATCTGAATGTGAAGATGATTATTAACTTAGTTTTATAACTGTTAATTCAACTGAATTGATACCATTATCACAAGTTGCAATACTTTGACGATTAAAACCACTATTATTTTTCAGTTGAAGAGTTGAATTAGCTGGTACTGTAACAATCGTTTCGCCTGCTAGTTGAAGGCATTCGTTATTTGATGAAGTATTCATTTGAAAAGCAAAGTCACCTTGACTATTAGCAAGTGGATTGTCATTTAGAAATATAGTCATGACTGGAATATGTGGAAACACAGGGTTTACAGTAGTGTTAATCGTTGAAATAAAAGAAACTCTATAATCACCTGCTTGACTAAATTGTATAGTAGTAGGATTTAGTAAGGAAACGCCTCCTGCTATAGGGCCAGCGTGATTAAATGGAAAAGGATCTCCGAAAGAAACAGTTATAAACTCTGTTTGCCAAAAAGTGCCGTATGCCGGACAGTTTTTTTTATGTGACTGGTCGCATGAACATTTTTTATATGAACTAGAAGAGGAATTGCATGAGCATTTTTTATATAAGCTAGAAGAAGATTTGCATGAACATTTTTTATTGGAGTTTGAAGAATGGTAGTATGAATCCAATATATTACCTCCTATTATGAATGAAGTGTATACTCATAGTATTTTATGCTTGTCCTATATAAAAGGTGATAGATTTGAAGTGTAAAGTGCTAATACGATGAAATATAGTAATAGAAAAGAAGCTGTGACCATTTTTGAAGAAAAAAGGGTAATGATTTGGTGAAAATATCAGTGGAATATATTGGGTGTTGAAGTGGAGCGGAAACGCATATTTTACTTTCACATGTAAAAATAAAACCAGTATCCTTAGTTGCAATGATGTGATCGTTTAAGTGAATGTCTGTCTTTTAAAATGTTTATATATTAGAGTTTATGGTTGTTGCCCTTTATTTACGTAGTGGGGCAGGAAGAAGACGAAAAGTATCGAATGAATGTACATATGTAGCATTGTTTGCTTTTGGTGTGAATAGTAGTAAAAGATACGTTGAAATATTTATACGGTAACAAAAGAGCGATTAAATAATAGAGGGAGCAACTTACATGGAAAATATATTAAAGGTATCTTCAAAATCAAAACCAAATTCAGTGGCAGGTGCAATTGCAGGTGTACTAAGAACAAGTGGAAATGTAGAAATTCAAGCGATTGGGGCGGGTTCTTTAAATCAAGCAATTAAAGCAATTGCGATCGCAAGAGGGTTTGTTGCTCCAAGTGGTATTGACTTAGCCTTTGTTCCAGCGTTCCAAGAGGTTACTATTAATGATCAAGAAAGAACGGCGATTAAATTAATTATTGGTCCTAGAAAGAAAAGGTAATTGCGGTAATTCAGTATTGAAATGATATTTAACATAACAAACAAAAAGTGTCACAAATGCTTATAAAATAGGCGTTTGTGACACTTTTTTTGTTTTATCCCTCTTTAATGGGCAGTAAGACCCCCACCTCAAAATTTAGCGAAAGCAAAGAAGTTAGGTGGGGGATCAACTGCCCATAAAAGTCCGATTGGTGAGGGCTGATAATCAGTGGTGGATGAAGAAACCCCCCACTGATTAAAGTTTCACTTTATTTAAATTGAAACGAACAACCCTAAAACTGCTCATTCTTCTCCCAAGATTCTACAATATAATGTGCAATCGTTGGATTGAATCCTTTCCCAACTAAAAACATAATCGCAGCAACTTCTGTTAAAGCATGTTTGTGCGATGTATGTTTTGCTTCATTTAAACCGTAATCTACCCAAGGTTTTACGAAATCTAGTACAGGTTTCTTTAAAGGTAAAAACTGTGTACCGACAACTTGTTGAATTTGTTGTTGTGTTGGTTCTGTAATTGGTCCAGGCGGTAAAATTTGAGGCTGTGTGATATCAAATGTTGGTCCTGGTGGTAAGATTTGCGGTTGTGTAATATCGAGTGTTGGGCCAGGTGGTAAAATTTGTGGTTGTGTCGGATCAATTGTTTGTGGTGCCGGTGGTGAAACACGTGCGCCATAGTTTGGTTGATACATTTGCGGCTGATATTGTGGTGCTGCATATGGATTTTGTTGAAATTGTTGTTCTTGATTTTGTGGTGTTACATATGGATTTTGTTGAAATTGTTGTTCTTGATTTTGTGGTGCTGCATATGGATTTTGCTGAAATTGTTGTTCTTGATTTTGTGGTGCTGCATATGGATTTTGTTGAAATTGTTGTTCTTGATTTTGTGGTGCTACATATGGATTTTGCTGAAATTGTTGTTCTTGATTTTGCGGTGCTGCATATGGGTTTTGAGGGTAATCATAATTTGGACGTGTGTCGTATGCGTTTTGCTGAAATTGTTGCTCTTGATTTTGCGGTGTTTCGTATGGATTTTGTTCATATTGTTGTTCTTGTTCCCCATATTCCTCATATTGTTCTTCATACCGTTGTTCCTGTTGCTGAGGGTAAAATGGTTGTTGTGGATAAGGCGGTTGATTATTATAGAACATAGTTATTCCTCCTTCATGATGATGCTTACCACTCAGTGTATGGGCGGACAAGAAAATATGTGATGAAAAAATGCGGGCGTGTTACAATAAGTAACTGGGTGAAGATAAAATGACAAAACAAGAAAAGATTCAAAAAACAATTACTTTTGTAAAACATATTTTAGAAAAAGATGCGAGTGGGCATGATTGGTATCATATTGAACGCGTACATAAACTGGCGATTTCTTTATCCGAGCAAGAAGGAGGAAATCGTTTTATAATTGAAATGGCAGCATTACTTCACGATGTGGCAGATGAGAAGTTAAATGAAAGTGAAGAAGCAGGAATGAAAAAAGTTTCTGATTGGTTAGAAGAATTACATGTGGAAGAAGAGGAAAGTAAACATGTTCTTCATATCATTGCTAATATGTCTTATAAAGGTGGTCATGGCGGTAAAGTGGAGTCACTTGAAGGGAAGCTTGTTCAAGATGCGGATCGCTTAGACGCTCTTGGAGCAATTGGAATAGCTCGCACATTTGCGTATGGTGGGGCGAAAGGGAGATTAATGTATGATCCAACTATTCCTCCGCGTGAAGTGATGACGAAAGATGAATATAGAAAAAATAACGATCCATCTTTAAATCATTTTTATGAAAAACTTTTGAAACTAAAAGACTTAATGAACACGGACGCAGCAAAACAAGAGGCTGAAGTTCGACATCGTTATATGGAACAGTTTATTGAACAATTTATGAAAGAGTGGAATGCACAAATATGAAAATGTTAACTGTGGAAAACTTATCGAAATCATACGGAGAAAAACCGTTATTTGATGGATTATCATGTAGTATTACAGAAGGACAACGTGTCGGGATTATTGGTGTAAACGGTACTGGTAAATCGACATTATTAAAAATTATTGCAGGGTTAGAAACTCCTGATACAGGGGATATGACGCATTCACGTGGGTATACAATTAGTTATTTATCACAGCAACCAGAGTTTGATGAAAAACTAACAGTATTAGAGCAAGTGTTCCATGGTGATACACCTTTAATTCGTCTTCTTCGTGATTATGAACAATCGTTATTAAATATCGAAAAAGATCCAAGTAATGAAAAAGTACAGGAACAATTATTTGCAGTGCAGCAACGTATGGATGCGATGAGTGCATGGGAAGCAAATGCGAATGCAAAATCGTTATTAACGAAATTAGGAATTACTGATTTCACAGCAACTGTTGGAAATTTATCTGGTGGACAGAAAAAACGTATTGCGATGGCGCAATGTTTTATTGAAACACCGGATCTATTAATTTTAGATGAGCCTACGAACCATCTTGATCATGAGACAGTAGAATGGTTAGAGGAATATTTAGCACGATATAATGGTGCCGTATTACTTGTAACCCATGATCGTTATTTCTTAGATCGTGTGACGAATCGTATTTTTGAATTAGACAATGGTAAACTATATAGTTACGAAGGAAATTATAGTACATTTTTAGAAGCGAAAGCACTTCGTGAAGAACAAGAAATTGCGCAAGAATCAAAACGTCAAAACTTATACCGCCGCGAACTAGCATGGATTCGACGTGGTGCAAAAGCTCGTTCGACAAAGCAAAAAGCACGTATTCAACGATTTGATGAGTTAAAAGGTCAAGAAGGACCAGCTGCAAAACAGTCAGTTGATATTGCGCTTAGCGGGAGTCGCCTTGGTAAAAAAGTACTTGAGTTAAAAGATGTAACGAAAAAATTCGGTGATAAAACGGTATTACATAACTTTAATCATATAGTGAAACCAGGCGATCGCATCGGGATTATCGGAGCGAATGGAAGCGGGAAATCTTCTCTTTTAAATATGCTTGCAGGTAAGCTATCTCCTGATAGTGGTGAAGTTGAAGTAGGACAAACTGTAAAAGTTGCTTATTATACGCAAGAAAATGAAGAGATGAATTTAAATCAGCGTATGATTGAATACATTAAAGAGATTGCAGAAGTTATTCATACGACAGATGGAAAAGTAATTGGTGCGTCTCAAATGCTAGAACGTTTCTTATTCCCGACGCATTCACATGGTACACCACTTGGTAAACTATCTGGTGGTGAAAGAAGACGTTTATTTTTATTACGTATTTTAATGGGAGAACCAAACGTACTATTACTTGATGAACCTACGAATGATCTAGATACACAAACATTAACAGTACTGGAAGATTATTTAGAAGATTTCCCGGGTGTCGTTTTAACTGTATCGCATGACCGTTACTTCTTAGATAAAGTAGTAGATGAATTGTTCATCTTTAGTGGTGGAGGCGAAGTGCGTGAATTCCTAGGTAGTTATACGGATTTTTTAGAGATGGAAAAGACGAAAGAACTTATTGAGAAGGCTGAAGTTCAAAAAGAGAAAAAAGTGGTAGAAGAAGCGCCGAAACAACAACGTAAACGTAAACTTTCATACAATGAGCAGCGTGAATGGGAAACAATTGAAGATACAATTGCCGAACTAGAAGAGAAAATTGAGTCAATTGGAGAAGAGCTTGCGAAAGTTGGATCTGATTTCACAAAGGCACAAGAATTATCTGAAGCACAACAGAAAACAGAAGAAGAGCTAGAAAAAACGATGGAAAGATGGAGCGAACTATCAGACATCGTTGAAGGATTAAAATAAAAACAAGCTGCATATATTGAAAAGTAAAGAGAAAAACTTTACACTATTGGTAGAACCTATTTTAGGAGGGAAAAAATGAGAACATCTAATCCAATGTTGAAAAAAGAGGCATTCCGTAAAGAGGGAGCAAGCGCTTCTGCGATGACGATTGGCGGAACAGTAGGCAAAACGTTTATTATGCTTATCTTGCTACTTGCAACGTCTGTCTATTCATACATACAGATGATGCAGGGGACGATGAAGATGCCAGTATTAATTGGTGCTTTAATCGTTGCAGCAATCATCGCATTTGCGTCTATGTTCTTCCCGCGTATTTCACCTTTTGGTGCACCAATCTATGCGGCGGTAGAAGGGGTTGTATTAGGTAGTATTTCAGCTGTTTATACAATGAAGTTTGGCGATTCTATCGTTTTAAATGCTGTATTACTAACAATCTCAATTCTATTTGCAATGTTAGTGTTATATGCAACGCGCGTAGTAAAAGTAACGGATAAATTCCGTACAGGCGTGATGGCAGCAACACTTGGAATTATGGTTATGTACTTAGTCGTATTTCTATTAAACATGTTTGGTGTAACGGTTCCGTACATTCACCAAGGCGGTACAATCGGTATTATTATTAGTGCAGTTGTTATCGTAGTTGCTGCATTAAACTTATTACTAGATTTCGATTTAATCGAAAATGGTGTACGTAGTCAAGCTCCGAAATATATGGAGTGGTACACTGCAATGGGACTAATGCTTACATTAGTTTGGTTATACTTAGAAATTCTTCGTTTCGTTTCTTACTTTACGAAAAATGACTAATAAAAAATCCTGCATGAAAAATGCAGGATTTTTTTATTTTTAAAGATAAATTGATTATATGGTATAATATGGATATTGGTAACTTAAGTTAAAGGGGGGTGGAGTATGATGAAAGAAAATAAAGGAATTATAAAAAAACTATTTTCTAAAAGTTTTTTCATAGAACTAGATGATGCTTTAACGTATCCATCAGCAGAAGTTATTACTTCAGCAATAGAAAGATATGCGTCTGAATGTAATGAAAAGTTGAAATTCGAGAGTAAAGTAAAACCGATTACTTTTTACTTAGAAGATGTAATGTACAGCGTTGAGATAAAGATGGCTCGCGGTGGATATTACATTTCATGCAGTGAAGTATAAAGTGAAACTTTAATCAGTGGAGGGGTCTTTATCCCCACTGATTATTAGTTGAACCAATCGGACTATTATGGGCAGTTGATCCCCCACCTAACTTCTTTGCTTTCGCTGAATTTTGAGGTGGGGGTCTTACTGCCCATTAAAGCGGGATAAATTTTGAAACCTTACATGTTTAAAGTATGTAAGGTTTCTTTTTGGTTTTTACAAGATAAAATAATATATTTTTTATTTGAAAATATATTATTTTACGATTTTTACCCTTCATACATTTTTCTTTACAATAAAGAAAAATATGTGAGGTGGTATAACTTATGATGAATCGAGTTGTATTAATCGGTAGATTGACGAAGGAGCCAGAATTATACTACACAAAGCAAGGCGTCGCTTATGCACGAGTATGTGTTGCGGTGAATAGAGGTTTTCGAAATAGTTTAGGTGAACAACAAGTGGACTTTATTAATTGTGTCGTTTGGAGAAAATCGGCTGAGAATGTAACTGAATATTGTACGAAAGGGTCTCTTGTTGCAATTACTGGACGTATTCATACGAGGAATTACGAGGATGATCAAGGAAAGAGACTATATATAACGGAAGTGGTGATTGAGAGTATTACATTTTTGGAGAGAAGGCGGGAGGGGGCATCACAATAAGATGGGACTTTAAACAATGGGTTTGGGAGAATTAGGTGGAAAGAGAAAGTATGATGATGGAAAGAAATCAGCAAAATAAAGCATCCGAGTAGGTTTAGAGAGGTGGAACATGTTACAATACACGTAAGAACACGCAATAAAGGAGAGTTTTTTACGTGAAGATTAAAGCAATTGAACCTACGCCAAGTCCAAATACAATGAAAGTTATTTTGAATGAAGTATTACCATCAGGAGCGCGTAATAATTATACAAATGAAAATAAAGAACAAGCACCAATGCAAGTGCAAGAAATTTTGAAAGTTGAAGGCATTAAAGGTGTATATCATGTAGCCGACTTTTTAGCAGTGGAGCGAAATGCGAAGTATGACTGGAAAGTTTTATTACAGCAAGTTCGTGCTGTTTTCGGTGAAGAGATAGTAGAAGAAAGTGAAGAACAACAACTTGCCCATTTTGGGGAAGTGAAAGTGTTTGTTCAAATGTTCTTTACAATCCCAATGCAAGTAAAGTTAACAGATGGAACAACAGAAGAACGTGTTGGTTTACCAGATCGTTTTAAAGAATCAATTATGAAAGTACAAATGTCTGCACCAAACGTTGTAAAAGAACGTAAATGGGTGGAACAAAGTACACGTTACGGTAATTTTGAAGAAATCGGGAAAGAAGTAGTAGAAGAGATTGTGGCTGCTTATTCAGAAGAACGTGTAAATGAAACGGTTAAAGAATTATTAAACCAGGCAGGTGCTGTTGAAGTAACGATTCAAAAGCGTGAGCCATATAAAGTAACAGAAGAGATGATGAAAGATGCTGACTGGAAAAACCGTTTTGCAGCATTAGAACAAATGGATCCTACTGAAGAAGATATGCCAGTGTTGAAGATGGCGTTAGATGATGAGAAAGTTTCGATCCGCCGTTTAGCAACAGCGTATTTAGGTATGGTAAAAGGTGATGGAGTATTGCCGTTATTATATAAAGCGCTATTAGATCGTTCAGTAAGTGTTCGCCGTACAGCGGGCGATTGCTTATCAGACGTAGGTGATCCAGCAGCGATGTTCGTTATGATTAAATCTCTGAAAGATTCAAGTAAATTAGTACGCTGGCGTGCAGCGATGTTCTTATTTGAACTTGGAGATGAAAGTGCGATTCCGGCATTAAAAGCAGCGCAAGATGATCCAGAGTTTGAAGTGGCGATGCAAGCGCGTCTAGCATTAGAGCGTATTGAAGGCGGAGAAGAAGCAAAAGGTTCTGTATGGAAACAAATGACGGAGTCTCGTAAAGGGGAATAATGTATGATTGTTTTCTATGATAGTTGGTGCCCGATGTGTACGGCGGTTGCAGAACGTACGAAAAAATTAGATAAAAAGGGTAAGATGAATTTTGTTTCATTTCGAGATGAAGATGTAGTTGAGAAGTATGAACTTTCTCAAGAACTACAAAGTAAGATGGAACAAAGATTGTATATTTTTAAAAATAATAAGTGGTATGACGGAATTCATAGCATACATGTATTAGCAAAGGCCGTTCCATCTTACTGGTTTGCCGTGCCTTTTATAAAACTATCTATCGTACTCGGATTTGGAAGTAAAGTATATGATTATATCGCTAACAATAGAAAACTTGTCCCAGTTGGACATTGCCGCGGTGGGGTTTGTGAAATCCCTACAAAAAAATGAAATCATCGCTATCTTTCTTTTGCACCTAGTAATAGAGCGTGATATGATGAATTTGGAATGAAAGTTGAAGGAGAGATTACAAGATGTCAAATGCTTATGAAGAATACATGCGCCAAATGGTAATCCCAATGCGTCAAGAATTAGTGCGTTCTGGGTTTGAAGAGTTAACTACAGAAGAAGCTGTAACAGAATTTATGGAAAAAGCTACAGGTACAACTTTAGTAGTTGTAAACTCAGTTTGTGGTTGTGCAGCTGGTTTAGCACGTCCATCAGCAGGTCAAGCGGTTGTTCGTGCTGAAAAACAACCTGATCATCTTGTAACTGTATTCGCAGGCCAAGATAAGGATGCTACTGCTAAAATGCGTGAATACTTCGGAGAAATTCCTCCATCTTCACCATCTATGGCATTGTTAAAAGGAAAAGAAGTTGTTCACTTCATTCACCGTCATGAAATTGAAGGTGCAACTATGGACGAAATTATTACGAACTTAGAACAAGCTTTCGAAAAGAATTGCTAAAGAAGGGGGAGAGTAAATCTCCCTCTTTTCTTTATATAGAGGTGAAAAAATGATCGTAACAACAGCAGGAAGAACGAACAAAGAAATGACAGATTATGCAAACAAGGTAGCGACAGAATTAAATCGTTCTTTCGTTAAACGTAATGACATACCAGTACATAAACTACATGAGCAGTATAAACAAGATATACTTGTTGTAGGGAAAAATCGATTAGCTATTTATCCAAAAGGAACGGAGGAGTCGTTTTTCTTTCATCCAAACTCAGCGATGTTTCGTGTGAAAAGATTAATGCGCGGAGAACACGACCCGTTTGTACAAGCCACGCAATTAGAGAGCGGAATGACAGTGTTAGATTGTACGCTCGGTATGGCATCAGATAGTATTGTAGCTAGTTATATTGTTGGTGAAAGCGGAACAGTAACGGGGCTTGAAGGCAATGAATATATGGCTTATATTATGGGAAATGGTTTAAAAACATGGTCTTCATCCGTTTCTGAAATTGATGAGGCAATGCAACGAATCGATGTGAAGCAAACGGAGCATTACGCATTTTTAAAACAATGTGAAGATAATAGTTATGATGTTGTGTACCTTGATCCAATGTTCGAAGAAACTGTTATAGAATCAGATGGAATAAAAGGATTAAAACACTTCGCTTTGTATCATGATATTACTGATGAAACAATTGCGGAAGCGAAACGTGTGGCGAGAAAGCGTGTCGTTTTGAAAGACCATTTCCGTAGTTCTAGATTTGAAAAACACAATTTTCACGTGTACAAAAGAAAAAGTGCTAAGTTTCACTTTGGTGTAATTGACCCTTGCTAATTGTTTGAAAAGATGTATAATAAGCAATAATTAATTAAATATAATGTCTGTGATGAAGAGAGTAGTCTTTTTTAGAAGGAAAGCGAGCTAGGGATGGTGTGAGCCTAGTGCGGAAGGAAAAGATGAAGCGCACTTCGGAGATGCTTCTTGAACGAATAGTAGAGTAAGCCGAGGCCCCCTGTCCTCGTTATAAACGGGAAAGTGGTTCGTAATGAACAACAAGGGTGGTACCACGGGTTTAAACTCGTCTCTTTTTTAGAGACGAGTTTTTTGTGTTTTAAAAAATAAGGAGGTTATATAGTATGGATTATAAAACGCAGTTTGCGGAAAGTTTATCTAATATTTTCACGAATGAATTAACGCAAAAACAAATTTTAGATTTAATCGAAACGCCGAAACAAGATGAATTCGGAGATGCGGCATTTCCATGTTTTTCACTTGCGAAGCAATATAAAAAATCACCAGCTCTTATCGCAAAGGAAGTTGCGGAGAAATTAAGTGATCCATTTTTTTCGAAGGTAGAGGCTGTTGGTCCTTACGTAAATGTATTTTTTAATCGTGAAATTGTAAGTGATGCAGTATTAAAAACGGTTTTAGCGGAGAAAGAAGAGTACGGTCAAAATCACTTTGGGTGTGAAAAAACGGTAGTTATCGATTATTCCTCTCCTAATATCGCGAAACCTTTTTCGATGGGGCATTTACGTTCTACAATGATTGGCAATTCATTGAAACATATCGCTGAAAAATGCGGCTATGAAGTTGTGGGAATTAATTATATTGGAGACTGGGGTACACAGTTTGGAAAGTTAATTACCGCTTATAAAAAGTGGGGAAATGAAGAAGTAGTTAAAGAAGATCCAATCCGTGAATTATTTAAGTTATACGTTCAATTCCATGATGAGGTAAAAGACGACGAAGAACTAGAAGAAGAAGGGCGTGCTTGGTTTAAGAAATTAGAAGAAGGTGATGAAGAAGCTGTTGAGCTTTGGAATTGGTTCCGTCACGAATCCTTAAAAGAATTTTCTCGTATTTATGAACTTCTCGGTGTTGAATTTACTAATTTTCAAGGAGAAGCTTTTTATAATAACTTAATGGAAGATTTTATTGAGATTTTAGAGGAGCATGATTTGCTTGAAGAGTCAGAAGGCGCGTTAGTCGTTAATTTAGAAGAAGAGGGAATGCCGCCTTGCTTAATTAGAAAATCCGATGGTGCAACGATTTACGCAACACGTGACTTAACGGCAGCGTTATATCGTCAAAACACATATGCATTTGATAAAGCGTTATATGTAGTTGGCCCGGAACAAAGTTTACATTTTAATCAATTTTTCACTGTATTAAAAAAGCTTGGTTACAATTGGGTAGAGGGCATGGAACATGTACCGTTTGGGTTCATTTTAAAAGACGGTAAGAAAATGTCGACACGTAAAGGAAGAGTTATTTTACTTGAAGAAGTACTTGAGGAAGCAATAGACCTTGCAAAACAAAATATTGAAGAGAAAAATCCGAACTTAAAACAGAAAGAAGAAGTAGCAAAGCAAGTCGGCGCTGGTGCAGTTATCTTCCACGATTTAAAAAACGAGCGTATGCATAATATCGAATTCTCATTAGAAAATATGCTGAAATTTGAAGGTGAAACAGGGCCGTACGTACAATACACACATGCACGTGCTTGCTCTATTTTAAGAAAAGAAAGTGTAGAATTTGAAACGTGTACGTTTGCATTAAAAGATGATCATAGCTGGAGCGTCGTAAAATTACTGAATAAATTCCCACAAGTAATTGAAGTTGCCTTCAATAAAAATGAGCCATCAATCATTTCAAAATACGTATTAGATGTAGCACAATCGTTTAATAAATACTACGGTAATGTTCGTATATTAGAAGAGAGCGAAGAGAAAGACAGCAGACTTGCATTAGTTTATGCTGTGACGGTTGTATTAAAAGAGGGATTACGTTTACTTGGGGTGGAGGCACCTAAGGAGATGTAAACCAAATAGGTATACGTATCATAGTAGATATGTATGCCTATTTATTTTTATAGAAAATGTGAAAGCAGAAGTTTTATTTTGTTAAATCTAAATTTTTTAGAAGTGTTTCAAGTGTAGGAATGTCCTTATTAAATGGAGAATTGTAATGTCATATATAAAAAGGAGGCGTTAAACTTGGAAACGTACGACTGGAACAGTAAACTAACATATTTAAAAAACACGAGAGATTTATATTACAATGACGATTATGTAAGCTTTTTAGTAAATACAGTTTGGAAGATTACTAAGCCCGTACATATCGTTGATTATGGTTGTGGATATGGTTATTTAGGCCTAATATTAATGCCATTACTTCCAAAAGGATCAAAGTATACAGGCATTGATAGTGGAGAAACATTACTAGCTGAAGCGAGAGAGTTGTTTCGCTTACTTCCGTATGAGTCACAATTTATTGAGGGTGATGCTACAGAAATTGAATTGAACGATACATACGATATAGCAATCTGTCATGCTTTCTTATTACATTTGAGTTCACCAAAAACGATGCTACAAAAAATGATGCATTCAGTTAAAAGGGGCGGAAAAATAATTTGTTTTGAACCACACTGGATATCAAATATGTCTTCATATTATTTAAATGGAGAGAATCAATCGGAAATTATTAGGCTAAGTGCTTTGCAGCAATTATTTGAAAGTGACACGCAGAGAAGCGGAAAAGATGGAAATATTGGTATGAAAGTACCGACGTTTTTAAGTGAACTAGGCGTAAAAAATATTGAATGTAGAGTAAGTGATAAAGTGAACTTTTTAGATTCTAATTTGCAGCATAATGATAATGATAAACGAAGTTTGTATCATTCATTAAAAGAAGAGGGGATTGCAGGGAATCCAGGTGATAAGAAGCAATTTATAGATCGTTTAATGACAAGAGGATTAACATATAATGATGCACTAGCTCAATATGAAGCTGAACTCCGATTTTTTAAAGCATTTCAAATGCACTCTTCTTTAGTATATGCTCCGAATATGAAAATTACATTTGGTGACATAGGATGTTGAAAGATAGCGATTTATTGAGGGTTGTCACTTTTTGTCAGTAAGTCGATATCCACCGTATTATCGCCGATATAATTGCATGTGCTGATTCCAGCTTTCAATAGATAAGATCCTCAAAATATGGAGAAAAACAATCATTTCTACTATATTTTGTTATAAATTCGAATAATATTAAATAATACTATCCATTATAGGAGATTTTAGTTGAATACCTACAATATGATGTGTAAAATCTAAGCAAGTAGCAGTGCAAATAAATATTCGAGGTGAATACATGCTAGATTTTAAGCAGTTAGATGCTTGTTTGAAAGACAAGAGATTTATAGATGGATTACAGGAAATAAATAATGAAATTTCATATATAAAAGAAAAGAATACTTTATCCTATTTGAAGAATTGGCTTGCTAATATTCCTTCACATAAGGAGTTTGACATATTAATACGTCTTACTGATGAAGGGCTTATGCACCAATACAGTTCATTCCTCATTCGCTACGCCTATAAAAAATTCCCGAATTTGAGAACGCTCTCTTTATATTGTGATGAGTTAATTGATGAGCGAAAAATACTTGAAGTAGAACAGTTGTTAAAAGAATCATTAGAAGAGGTAAATAAAGAAGAAATAGAAGTTGATCTTTTAGCGAAAACATATTTTACGTTAGTACGATGTTTGTTGGAAATGAAGCGAAATGAAGAAGCCCTAATCTATATGCAAAAGGCAGAGGAGTACAGTGCACGTGCTGTATTTGATAAATGGGGCTACGTTTATATGCATACAGGTGAATGGGAGAAAGCAGAAGAACAATTTATAGCTGGCATGCAGCATAAAGATTGTGAAGAGCTATCTACCTATTTGTTATCACAGTTATATGCGAATCAAGGAGAACAAAAACGTGCATTACAGCTAATTGATGATGCGATTGTAAAGTTCCCGCAAGTACCATATTTTCATTTTGAAAAGGTAAAATATTTATTAGATTTAAGGAAGTATGAAGAGATGTTAGCGGTAATAGATAACATAAATAATCAGCTTCCTTATCATGCGTATAAAACTTACTTTGTACATTTACGTGCAGAAGCGCTTTACAAAATGAATAAACTTGCAGATTTACAACAGTTATTAAAAGAAGAAAAAAGTTTAAAAGAGTCTTTATATCATAATTTAGAAAAAAATCCAGATGGCAAAAAGGTTCATTTACCGATAGTTCCGATTGTACAAAAGGATAATTATTGTGTTCCGACAAGTTTAGAAATGATGTTGCAGTTATGGGGAGAAAAACGTACACAAGATGAAATAGCAGAATTTATCTTTGATATGACAGGCTCGAAGTTTTCAGATACTGTTTCTTATTTAGAAGAATTAGGTTATGAATATCGTTATTTTAAAGGGAATGAAGAAAGTTATAAGAGACTACTGGATGAAGGGATTCCTATTTTATTAAGTATAGATATTGAGCATGCTTCACATGTGCAAGTATTATGTGGGTATGATGATACGTTACAAGCTTTTTATGTTCAAGATCCGAACTTTATAGAACCCGTTATTGTGGAATATAGTAAGTTACAAGAAAAATATCGTTACACAGGGTGTTTAGCGATTACGTTTGTTCCGAAAGAAAAGAAGGAGCAACTAGCATTTTTAAATGAAGAAGAAAATCATTATTTTAAAACTATTTTTTCTCTTACGGACCATTTAGATGAACATGATAAAGAGGGGATTCATAACTTAGTACAATTTTTAAAAGAGACGAGTGATAATCCGAATACGTGGTTATATACGGTTAAGCATTTAGATGTTGAAGTAGATAATGAGTTTATTATAAGTTGTATTGAAAAGTTAATGGAGAAGTTTCCGAACTCAGATTTTGTTAAATTGCATGGTGCGCAGTGTTTTATTCGCCTTCAAGAATTAGAAAAAGCAGGGCAAATGCTCGCGTGTGTTGAGAAGAAAAATAATCGTGCTTTATATCATTTAATAAACGGAAGGTATGCTTTTGAACAGGAAAGTTATATAGAAGCAATTTCAAGTTTTCGTTCCTCATTACAATTAGATGCAGATCAGCCGATTGCTTGGAGTTTTCTCGCTTTATCATATATGTATATCGACCAATCTGAAAAGGCGTTGCAGTTTTCTCAAGTTGCTTTAGAACGTAGTCCAGAGCGATTCACTTTAACGAATCACGGATTAATATTAATAGATTTAGAACGATATGAAGAAGCGTATGAAATTTTTAATGATCTGTTAAAAGAGTATAAAAATGAGGCACATGTATGGTATGAGCGAGCGAGATGTGCGCATCATTTAGGGAAATTACATTTAGCGATAAAAGGGCTTAAAATAGCGATTCATTTAGATAGTAATGCACCTTACATTTATACGAAACTTTCGGAAATATACGAATCTGATTTGAAGGATGAGGAACGTACGAAAGAAATTTTATTAAAAGGTATTAAGAATTGTGACGATAAGGCACCTTTATATGTAAAACTCGGTGACTATCATTTTCAAAATGATAGCCTGGAAGAAGCAGAAACATTGTATACTCGTGCTTTAGAAGAAAATCATGATGATGTTTATTCTCACTTCGGAATTACGCAAGTTTATATGGCAAGAGAACAATACAAGGAAGCAAAACAATATATACTCGGTATTGAAAAGCAAATTGAAAAGAGCCAAGATTTTCTTATGAATGCGGGAATGGTTTTATGGGATGCTGAGGTTGAACTTGGTGGAAGTGAAGAAGGCTTTAAAGTAGCATTGTCTAAGTTAGAGAATGGTATAAAGCAGAGCGAATATAATGTAGCAAGTGCATTAGATGAATATGTGAATCGAATTAAAGGAACGGTATTTGTACAACGAGGAATAGCATTCTTAAGAACGTTACACAAAGAAAGAAATGAGGTAAGTGAATACGGTTGTTATATAGGTATTTTATATGAATCTATTGGGCAGTACGGCCAAGCGATGAAAAGATATAAAAGGGCGATAGAACAAAAGGAAACGGCATTACCGTATTACCGAATTGGTGAAACACTTATGGTATTAGGGCAATTGACAGAAGCGAAACAAGCGTATGAAACATGTTTAGAGCTTGATGAGCATTTCGTAGGGGTACATTTACAGCTTGCGGAAATATACGAAAAAGAAGAAAACCGTTCTAAAGAGCAAAATCATATGGTTCAGGCGATGAAAGAAGAGCCGTTGCATATTAATATGGAATATTTGGCACAGCTTTCAGTAGAAATGAATCTTCATGAAGAATTGCTGACTGAATTAGAACAATTAGCGGACGAAGTACCTGAAATATGGCGACTAGATGCGATTGCATATGTGTATGGAGCGATGGATGAAATAGATAAAGAACAAGCATGGATTGAAAACGCGCTACAAATAGATGGTGAGCATACAGAAGTTCTATATCATTATGCAAAAGTGTTAGTGAAAAGTAGAAATGAAAAAGCAATTGAAATTGCAATGAAAGTGATACAAAAAGATGTAAATAATGAACGTATATTTGAGGTATACGTAAAAGCGATAGAACAACATAAGAAATTGTCTAACATACGAGATTTTCTTCATACATTAAAAGTGAAAAAGGCAGAAAGAAGTATGGCATTTATGTATGCTGCATCTGCGGTGACGGAAAGATGGATTGAACGTCAACAAAATGAACAGCCGAAGAAATCCATAATTACGAGAGCCTTTTATCGTATGAAAAACCGTGCGAAAGAAATTTCGATTATTACTACAATCATTGATTTGTATGAAATTTCGTTAAAGTTGAATCAAAAAAATAGTATGGCAGCGCAGCGATTTGCACTGTTTTACGGGAATGTGGCGATGTATAAAGAGGCGATAGATGTATTGCAAACATCGTTAGAAAATAGATGGGATTACGATGTAGCGAAGCAACTTGTAAATCTTTTCATAGAGTGTGAGGAAGAAGATATGTTACGGGATGCTTCAGAATTAACGAAGCAAATGGTTCGAGAGTTACCAGATGATTATGATACGCTTCTTTTACAAGCACAAGTATTCTTTAAAATAGGGGAAGAAAGAAAAGCAGAAAAAATTACCTTACAGTTAACGGAGCAAACACCGTTTGTAAGTAGAGCGTTTCTTGCTTTAGGAGAAATGTATCAAAGTCAAGAAAGGTTTGAAGAGGCGATTCATATATTAGAAAATGCTTCTATACATCATCCAAATGAAACAGCAATTCTTCTTTCTTTAGCGTCTTCATATCATGGTGCCGGACAAACACTAAAGGCAGAAAAAATAACAAATGATGTATTAACAATGGATGCAAGTAATTTGTTAGCAAGATACGATCGTGCTTGTTATTTAGCACAGTTAAACAGAATTGAAGAGGCGAAGGAAGAGCTTGAAATTGTTCTTCGTGAGGATGAATCAGGATTCTTTGCTGAGCTTATTGAAGAAGATGAAGATTTAGCTGGAATACGAGAATTTGAAAAGTAATTGTATAACAATCGCGAAAAAGGGCATAAATAAAAATATATTTTGAATTAGTTGACAATTTATTGCCTAATGGCATAAAATAGCTTTTAACAAAGTATACAAATCTGAAGACGAGAAAGAGTAAAATAGTGCACTGTTCCCCAGAGAGCCGGTATGTTGCTGAAAGCCGGTGTTCAGACGTTATTTGAAAATCATCTCCGAGGAGCCGAGGCTGAAAATAAGTAAGCCCGGACGGATGTCTACCGTTACAAAGAACACGTATGACAGTACGTTGCTAAGTGCTATTAGTGAAGAGCTAATAGAATTAGGGTGGTAACGCGGGTAAACCCGTCCCTACTTTATAGGGACGGGTTTTTTGTGTGCTTTAAAACATTCAAAGGAGTGATTGTAGATGAAGAAAGTAGATGTAAAAGAGTCAGCTGTAGGGAGAGAAACACGTATTCGTAAGCAGTGGAACGAGCAAAGTATTTTCGAGCAATCAATTCAGAATCGAGAAGGCGCACAATCTTTTGTGTTTTATGAAGGACCACCAACGGCGAATGGATTACCGCATGTAGGTCATGCACTTGGACGGACAATTAAAGATGTAGTAGCAAGATATAAAACGATGGCTGGTTATAAAGTGTTAAGAAAAGCGGGATGGGATACACACGGTTTACCTGTAGAATTAGGTGTTGAGAAGCAACTCGGTATTTCTGGTAAACATGAAATCGAAGAGTATGGAATTGAGCCATTTATTCAGAAGTGTAAAGAAAGTGTATTCACATATGAGAAGCAGTGGCGTGAATTCACTGAAAGCATCGGTTATTGGGTAGATATGGATGATCCATACGTTACGTTAGAGAATCCATATATTGAAAGTGTATGGCATATTTTAGGGACGATTCATGAAAAAGGCTTATTGTATAAGGGACATAGAGTTTCACCATATTGCCCAAGTTGTCAAACTTCACTAAGTTCACATGAGGTTGCACAAGGGTATAAAACAGTAAAAGATTTAAGTGCAACAGTTAAGTTTAAAGTGAAAGATAGTGAAAATGAGTATTTCCTAGGTTGGACAACGACACCTTGGACACTTCCAGCAAATGTTGCGCTCGCTGTACATCCAAATATGGAATACGTGAAAGCGAAACAAGAAGGTCATGTATACATTGTTGCGAAAGAACGTGTACAACATGTATTAAAAGAAAACTATGAAGTACTATCTGTCCATAAAGGTGAAGAATTAGTAGACACATCTTATGTGCCGCCATTTCTAATGAAAGAAGTTACAAATGGCTACCACGTTATCGCAGCAGATTTTGTCACGGCAGATAGTGGTACAGGACTTGTTCATATCGCTCCAGCATATGGGGAAGACGATTATAGAGTCGTTCAAAGTGCAGGATTGTCATTCTTACATGTTGTAGATGAGAAAGGTGAGTATACAGAAGCAGTACCATTTTTGAAAGGGAAATTTGTAAAAGATTGTGACGTGGATATCGTTCGTTATTTAGCGAAGGAAGGCTTACTATATCATAAAGAAAAGTATGAACATAGCTACCCACATTGCTGGCGCTGTGATTCACCACTTCTTTATTATGCAGGAGAGAGTTGGTTAATCCGAACAACTGCAATTAAAGATACATTTTTACAAAATAACGATTCTGTTACTTGGTATCCAGATCATATGAAACATGGACGCTTTGGTAAGTTTTTAGAAAATATGGTGGACTGGAATATTAGCCGAAATAGATATTGGGGAACACCATTAAACGTATGGGAATGTGAAAGTTGCGATCATCAATTCGCACCGAAAAGCATTGCTGATTTAAGAAAGCACAGTACGAAAGAAACACCGGAAGATTTAGAATTGCATAAGCCATATGTAGATGAAGTGCAAGTATGCTGCGAAAAATGCGGAAGTACAATGAATCGTACACCAGAAGTAATTGATGTTTGGTTTGATAGTGGTTCCATGCCATTTGCGCAATATCATTATCCATTTGAAAATAAAGAGTTATTTGAAGAACAGTTTCCAGCAGATGTAATTGCAGAAGGCATTGATCAAACACGCGGATGGTTTTATAGTTTATTAGCAGTATCAGCACTTTATACAGGAAAAGTACCGTATAAACGAGTGCTATCACTAGGGCATGTATTAGATGAAGAAGGCCAGAAAATGTCTAAAAGTAAAGGGAATGCACTAGATCCAGTTGATTTAGTCAATCAATTTGGTGCAGATGCTTTAAGATGGGCGCTACTCGTCGACAGTGCTCCGTGGAATGCGAAGCGTTTTTCTGAAAGAACAGTACTAGAAGCAAAATCTAAATTTGTAGATACATTAGTCAATGTGTATAGTTTCTACGTTTTATATGCAAATTTAGATGAGTATAATCCGAAAGAAACGTATGATGTAAAGCGGACGAAATTGGATGAATGGGTATTATCAAGATTGCATAGCACAACGAAAAAAGTGAGAACAGCACTTGATGATTATCAATTTACGAATGCAGCTCGTGAAATCGCGGCACTTGTAGATGAAGTAAGTAACTGGTACGTAAGACGATCACGTAATCGTTTCTGGGAGTCTGGTATGAATGCCGAAAAAGCAGCTGCGTATGAGACACTTCATGAAGTGCTTGTGACAATTAGTAAATTAATCGCACCATTTACACCGTTTGTCGCTGAAGATATTCATTTAAATTTAACTGGAAGTAGCGTTCATTTAGAGGATTATCCAGTTGTGAATGAATCACTACTTCAGCCGAAATTAGAAGCAGAAATGGATGCAGTTTTACAAGTTGTTGAACTTGGAAGAAGTAATCGTAATCAGCATTCTTTAAAAGTAAAACA
Organism: Bacillus sp. 3G2; assembly: GCF_044324725.1. Taxonomy (NCBI): domain Bacteria; kingdom Bacillati; phylum Bacillota; class Bacilli; order Caryophanales; family Bacillaceae; genus Bacillus; species Bacillus sp. 3G2. The sequence continues at coordinate 2,070,672 of NZ_CP172246.1, forward strand.
GCCATTAGCGGAACTTGTATTACTAGCACATAATGAGAATGATATGGATTGGGAATCGTATCGTGATATCGTCATGGATGAACTAAATGTCAAAGCGTTCCATGTTGAACTCGATGAAACGAAATATACGTCCTATCAATTAAAGCTGAACTTTAAAACAGCTGGGCCGAAGTTTGGTAAAAATGTGAACGCAGTAAATACATGGCTAAAACAATTATCAAAAGAAGAAGTAGAACACTTTGTATCTACAGAAAGAGCAGTTTACGAAGCTGCACCAGGAGAAGAAGTATTTGTAACAGCTGAAGATGTAGTAGTCGAGAAAGTCGCGAAATCAGGATTTTCTAATACGACTAACGGACAATATACAGTTATGTTAGATACGAATGTCACGGAAGAATTGTTACAAGAAGGAGTAGCGCGTGAATTCATTCGAGCAGTTCAAGAATATCGTAAACAGTTAAATTTACCGGTTAATTTACGAGTAGATGTTATTCTTGATACAGAGGAAGAACTACAACAAACATTAAAGAACCATAAAGATTTATTGGAAGAAAATTTACTCGTTAAGCAATTTACATTTGATCACTTAACGAATGAAGACGATGAACTATCTTTAGGTGAAGCGAAAGTTCGAATTAAATTAAGCGCGGCTCATTAAAGAAAAAAGGAAGTTGGAATCATTCCAACTTCCTTTTTGTATGATGGAAATTTATCCCGCTTTAATGGGCAGTAAGACCACCACCTCAAAATTCAGTGAAAGCAAAGAATTTAGGTGGGGGGCGGGCTGCCCATTAAAGTCCGATTGGTGAGGGCTAATAATCAGTGGGGGATGAAGAACCCCCCACTGATTAAAGTTTCACTTTATCCGGCCAATTTCCTCATAATCCATTCGATAGGGCCTCTAGAAAATTTCTTTCTCCATAACACACTAATTAAAATGCTGAAAATGAAAAATGCAGTAGCAAATAATAAAACGAATAGTAGTGATTGATGTTCCATTCTATTTAATAGAATTAATGTCCCAATACCGATAAATACATGACTGACATAATGAGTTAATGTTAACTGTCCTGTTTGTACAATGGAAGTGACAAACCAACTATTTGTATATTTTTCAGCGATATTGAGGCAAATGATTAATATAGCAATAGCGGATCCTGTAGCAGATAAAATATATAATATGTTTGGTAAGATGGGTCCTGTATTAAATAAAAATGTGGCGGCCTCTTTGCCGATGTATGGAATAAAAAAGTGTGTAAGTCCTTTTGATAAAAGTTCTGTCAATATTGTGATTGTAATACCGAGTAAGAGTAATCTTTCTCTAATTTTCTTATTATGAAGATCTAACCTGCCAATTATCATACCGATTAAGAAGAACGAGAACCAAGGAAAAATTGGGTGATATCCATTAAAGAATAAATTGCGAAGAAAACCCTTTATTGTCCAGAAGTCTACATAGTTAATAAATGGAGTTGGACCTCCCCAGCCCTCGAAAGTATTAAAAGTAAGCTGAAGAGATTGTGCGATGAGTAGGATAATAATAGATAGCAATAGTAATACTTTTTTGCGTACTGTAATAAGGAATGCAGCGACGAAAAGGTAAACACCGTAGTAGTGTAATATATCCCCAGTCCACTCCATAACATATAGTAGTAATCCTAAAATAAATAAGAATAGTGATCGTTTCCATATGGTCTTTCGACTACTAGAAATTTTTATTTGTTCATTGCTAGCAACGGCTGACCTAGTCATTAAAGTTATACCGGTGCCTGCAAGTATAACAAACAAAGCAGAAGCTCTACCTTCAAATATTGACATGAAGGTTATTAAAAAAGGCGGACCATTTCCTTCTGCACCTGTTATCACCATGAAATTGACAAGTAGCATACCAAACATCGCCAAAGCTCTAGCAAAATCTAAGCCGATAATGCGCTTATTTGTATTCACTTCAATCCCTTCTTTCAAAAATGCTATTTACAGCTTCAATCCAAATTTGTTTATAATCTATCTTTGCGTCAATCATCATAAAATTTCCGATATTATCAAGCACTAATGCTAACATATGAGCTTTTGAAACTAGATTTTTATTTTCAATTAATTGAAGTTCATTTGCTTTTGTAAGGAGTACTTCAAATCCATGTAAATATTCTGTTTGCACAGTTAGTAATCGATCTTTGTACATATTGTTTCTGGAAGATAGTAATAGATATTCTTGTAACACCAGATTAAAATAAGGGTCGTTTCGCTGTTCATCAATTATTTTAAGTCCAATTGCAGTGCATTTTTCAATAAAATTTGTTTTCGTAAATTCTTCTGTATGAAAATATGAAGAGAACTGCATCGCTTTACATAATTCAGTAAAAATACATTCAATTAAGGCATCTTTAGACTTAAAGTAGTAATATATAGATGGTTTTGCGATACCAACCTCCTCACCAATCATCGTATAAGTTGTTTTAGCAATACCGTACGTAGCAAAAAGGCGATAACTTGCTTCCATTATTGAAGAGAGTGTTTCTTCACTTTTACTCATATAGATCCTCCTAAAAAAAGGTTATTAAAATCGTATCATTCACAAGTGATTTTTTCAACCTACCGTTAGGTAAAAAATAGCCTATTTTTTTACACAGTAATATGAAAAGTTTCAGGGGGAAGGAATGGATTTAGAAATTTCTTTCTAAAGTATTGTTTTTACTTTACACATAAATATTGAGAAAATTTCACTCACCCTAAATGGAAAGGTAATAGAATTGTTTATAGAGAATTACTCGTAGATTCAATTTTTATCCCCCCATTTTGTGGGGAATGATTGCCTAGTGGTAATGGGATAAGGTTGAGCTACTTTATTAGGGGGAGTGGTTCTATGTTTAATAAAAAAATGGTGGCAATGGCAATGACTGTGCCATTAGTAATGGGGACGATTTCTACGGTTTCAGCATTAGAAAAACAGCAACAAGTAAAGCTAGAAGCTTATTCACCGCAGAAAAAAGCAACTGAATATTTAAAAGAAAATGCTGTGCAGTATGGATTGAAAGCTGACCTCTCAGACTTGCAATATATTTCTACAACAGAAACGTCAGTAGCTTCATATGTTAGGTTCCAACAAGTTGTGAATGGTGCGCCTGTATTTTCAAAACAAATTACAGTTACACTTAACGGAGAGGGAAAAGGAGTACTTGCTGTTTCTGATTATCAATCCGTCAATGGTGTAAAGGAAGTAACGACAAAAATTAGTGAAAAAGATGCAATCCAAAAATCAATGGCATATGTTGGAGAAACAAGTGAGCAAAACTTATGGGCTCCTACAGAGAAAGAATTCGGATATATTGTTGAAGAGGGAATTGCTCGTCCAGTATATAAAGTTGTAGTCCATTCTAATAACCCGTTTGGTGCATGGGAAACATTTATTGATGCAGAAAATGGAAAATTAATTAAAAAGGTTGATATAAACCGAAAAGCAGAAGGGTCAGGAAAAGTATTTTTACCTAATCCGGTCGTATCTAGTGGTAGTAAAGTAGGCTTAAAAGATAATAACGATGCAGATTCACCGGCGCTAACGAACCAATTGAAGACTGTTACGTTAAAAGGCTTAGATGGAACAGGATTTTTAATTGGAGAGTATGTTACGATTTCTTCAAAAGCAAAAACAAAATCTACAAACTTACAATTTAACTACACAAGAGCAAATGATAGCTTTGAAGATGTGATGTCGTATTATCATATCGACACATTACAACGTTACATTCAAAGTCTAGGGTTTAAAAATATTAATAATCGCTCTATTAAAGTGAATGTGAATGGAACGACAGATGACAACTCATTTTATTCTCCGACAACGAAAGCTTTAACTTTTGGTACTGGCGGAGTAGATGATGCAGAAGATGCTGGTATTATCGCACATGAATATGGGCATTCGATTCAAGATAACCAAGTTCCGGGCTTTGGTAGTTCAGCAGAAGGCGGAGCGATGGGGGAAGGATTTGGTGACTTCTTAGGTGCTACGTATGAAGATGCAGTATCAACTACAGGATACGGAAAAGCATGTGTTGGAGAATGGGATGCGACTGCTTATTCTAGTTCAGATCCAACGTGCTTACGCCGTTTAGATAATAATAAAGTGTATCCAAAAGATATAAAGAATGAAGTACACGATGATGGTGAAATTTGGGCTCAAGGTCAATATGAGATGGCACAAGCTTTTGGACGTGATGTAGCAACGAAAATTATTTTACAATCACATTGGTCATTGACACCAAACTCTAAATTCCGTGATGGAGCAAAAGCAATTAAGCAAGCGGATGCTCTTTTATATGGCGGACAACATGCTGCTGATATCGATCGTATTTGGGCAGCAAGAGGAATTAGTACGAATTAATATAAAAAGTCGTGGCATTTATAAGCCACGACTTTTTAATTTGCGTATGAACTGGTACTAGTAAAGGTAGCTAAATGAATGGTAGTGTGAATGTATCCACATTCTATCTATTTTTTTCGTCTTTAAAAACAAAATGCTCTTTAAATTTTCTAGACTCAACTTTTTGACCGTTTCTCATGGAGCGGAAAGGGTGTTCTTGCCAAGTAATGATTACATCAACTACATCTGCTTTTGTAGCAACTGGAAAATTAGCATGTCTAAATCCAGTTTTTCCACTTGCTAAACGACTTTCCTTTAGGGAAAAGAGTTCATATTTCGTTTTTGTTTTTGGCTCGTTGCGGAATACTTCGACTTGTACGTTATATACTTCACTGTTTCCAACATTTTTTACTGAAAATTGATATGTTTGAAATTCATCTTTTTTAGCCTGAAGCGTCTTTTTGCTTATTTTTTTTGGTTCATCAATATTCACTTTCCATTGATCAGAGTTTTGGGAGATTGGTAAAGCTTTTGGAGAATAGGCGTATGTTTCATTTACTACGATTAGGCATAACAAAAGGAGAAAGAAACTTATTGTTTTTTTCATATACACACCTCGCTTTAAATTTGTTAATTAATATGCGAAATAAATACAATTTTTATGTAATAAAATGGAAAAAGGTGATAATTTGATTCAAATACAATTAAATAAACTGGAAGAGGTAATAGATGGTGAAGGGCTACAAGAATCATTTCACAATATAGAGATACAAGGTATCTGCATTGACTCCAAGAAAATTAAGAAAGGGAATTTGTTTGTCCCAATTATTAGAGTGAAAGATGGACATGATTATGTGAAAGAGGCAATTGATAATGGAGCTGTCGCTTCCTTATGGAAAAAGTCTTATGGTACTCCGCCAAAAGGGATTCCAATTATATTTGTAGATGACACTTTGCTTGCTTTGCAACAATTGGCACAATTTTATCGAAAAGAGCTAAATGTAAAAGTGATTGGAATTACTGGTAGTAATGGAAAGACAACGGTAAAAGATATAATAAGCACGATTTTAAGTACAACTTATCGTGTGCATAAAACAAAGGGGAATTTTAATAGTCAAATTGGTTTACCATTAACAATTTTAGAGATGAAACGAGATACAGAGTTTTTAATACTTGAAATGGGGATGAGTGAAAAAGGGCAAATTAGAAACTTATCAATAATAGCACAGCCGGATGTAGCGATTATTACAATGATTGGCCAGTCTCACTTAGAAACGCTTGGATCAAGAGAAGAGATTGCGAAGGCTAAATTAGAAATTATTGATGGATTAAAAGATGAAGGATTATGTTTGTATAATGGTGATGAACCATTGCTTTTGAAAAATAAGAATCTATTGAGTATAAATTGTAAGGCATTTGGTGAAAAGTATACAAATGATTTGTTTCCAACAAACGTGCAATTAGATGAATATGGTGTTCATTTTAAATTAAATGATTCAAAAATACAGTACGATGTTCCCTTGCATGGAAAACATAATATTTTAAATACAATTGTCGGAATCGCCGTAGGTCAATTTTACAATATCTCTACAGAAAAAATACAGGAAGCATTGCGGCAAGTAAATATTACTCATATGCGCTTTCAATTTTTAACTGCCAAAACAGGTTTTACAATTATTGACGATGCATGGAATGCTAGTCCCTCTTCAATGAAGGCTGCAATTGAAACGTTACAGACATTAAATGCCTATAAGAAAAAAATGATAGTAATTGGGGATATGTTGGAGCTAGGGAAGAATGCTGAAACATATCATAGAGAAATTGGTAAAATGTTAAATGAAGAGAGCATTCAATATGTATTTACTTATGGAAAGTTAGCTGAAATTGTAGCGGAAGAAGTAAGAAAGAAATATGATACAGGAAAAGTACAGTCATTTAATAATAAGACCAAAATAGCAGAGGAAGTATTAAAAGTAATAACGGAAAATGATGTTGTATTATTAAAAGGCTCACGTGGAATGGCTTTAGAGGAGATTGTACAAAATTGGATATGAAAAATGAAAATATATTTAAAAAGCTTGCGTTTTATAAACTAAAGAGATAGAATACTCTGTAAATATAAAAAGTGATGATTAGGAAAAGTACATGATGCAAAGGTCTACAGAGAGCAATCGGTTGCTGAGAAGATTGCGATACCGCATGATGGAAAGACACCTGTGAGTGTTGCTTTGAACGTGATAATTAGTAAAAGCAAACGGTACCTACCGTTATAAGGGCTAAGATGGTCATTATGACAATTTGGGTGGTACCGCGGAAAAATCCGTCCCTATTTATAGGGGCGGATTTTTGTATTCTTTGAAAGGAGGTGAGTGACCGTGGATGATGACGATGACAACAATAATAACGTAAATCAATATAAAATTACTGGAGGGAAAAGTAATGGAGTCAATAATGAAGCGTTCACTCACGAAAGAATGTACAAAGCAAAGCGGGAAGGTTGTATTACTTCAAGGATGGGTAAAAAAGATTCGTCATCTAGGTAATATTAGTTTTTTATTAATAAGGGATCGATCAGGAGTTATGCAATGTGTCTTAGAAAATGAGTTAGCTGGATTTAAAGTAGATGTGGAAAGTGTCGTGCAAGTAGTTGGTCAAATAGTAGAGACTTCGAAAACAGAATTAGGGGTGGAAGTGCTTGCTCATGAAGTGAAAATATTAAATGGCGCAGAACCACTTCCATTTGAAATAAATAAAAAGAAATTGCAAGTTGGCTTAGATCAACTACTGAATGAGCGGGTATTATCATTAAGACATGAGAGAACCGCGGCGATATTTAAAGTGAAATCTACACTTGTTCAGAGCTTTAGTGAATTTCTTATAGAGAACGATTTCACACGTATATTTACTCCGAAAATTGTTTCACAAGGGGCAGAAGGAGGAGCGAATGTTTTTAAAGTTCCATACTTTCAAAAAGAAGCTTATTTAGCACAATCACCACAGTTTTATAAACAGATGATGGTAGCTGGAGGGTTAGAACGTGTTTTTGAAGTTGCACCTGTTTACAGGGCGGAACATCATAATTCTTCTCGTCATTTGAATGAATATATATCGTTAGACGTAGAACTTGGATTTATTCATGATTTTTATGAAGTGATGCAATTAGAAACGGATGTTTTACGATATATGTTTCAACAAGTAGCAAAAAATTGTGAAAAAGAACTACAACTATTACAAATAGAAGTACCTTTTATTACAGAAATACCAAAAATTACATTGTTACAAGCGCAAGAAATTTTAAAAAGTAAATACCGGAAAGAATCGCCAATTGGGGATTTAGATACAGAAGGTGAAAAGCTACTAGGCAAATATGTGAAGGAAACATATAAGAGTGAGTTAGTTTTCATTACACATTATCCGAAAGAAGCTAGACCGATGTATACGATGCCGAATCATGAGAATCCATCTATTACTGATTCGTTCGACTTACTATATAAAGGGCTAGAAATAACTTCAGGGGCACAGCGAATTCATGATTATGAAATGTTACTTGCTTCTTTTAAAGAAAAAGGATTACATCCAGATAAATTTCAATCTTATTTAAATACATTCCGATACGGTTGTCCTCCGCACGGTGGTTTTGGAATTGGATTAGAGAGAGTTGTATACAAACTATTAGAATTAACCAATGTACGAGAAGCGAGTGCTTTTCCAAGGGACTGTACAAGACTTATCCCTTAATAATAGGGGAAGGAAATGCCGCATTTTCTCATCAAATTTTAATATATCCCTTGACAGTTATAAATATAACCGATATACTTCATATTAATTTCAAAAGAAAATATATTCTTAATATTTAAATGTGTTGAATAGGAGTAGTAAGGTCGTATATTTGTACAGAGAGCTATGGGTTGGTGTGACATAGCCAAATGACATCCTGAACTCGCCTAGGAGCAGTAAGGTGGAACGGAATAACATTCTTAGTAAATCTTAACGGTTAACCTTCGATATTAGGTTTGTAATCAAACGATTACTACTAAGGTGGATTCATAATGGAATCAATAAGGGTGGTACCGCGTTAAGTAAATGGCTTAGCGTCTCTTTATATAGAGATGCTAGGCCATTTTTTTATTTTATGGAAATAGAAATGGAGGGTTTATTCGGATTGGTTTGTAAAATTTAATTATTCATATAAAGTAATTTTATTAGGAGGAAAATAAGATGAAACAGACGGAGCAATGGACTTCGAAATTAGGTTTTATAATGGCTGCAGCAGGATCGGCAATTGGACTTGGCGCAATATGGAAGTTTCCTTATATTGCTGGGAAAAGCGGGGGAGGAGCATTCTTTTTAATCTTTATATTATTTACTGTATTAATTGGGCTACCGCTACTTATAGCTGAATTTATGATTGGCCGCAGTACACAGAAGCAAGCGGTTGGAGCATTTAAAAGTATCGCGCCAAATACAGGATGGCACTGGATTGGACGACTTGGCGTTGGAACATGTTTTATACTACTTTCGTTTTATAGCGTTGTAGGTGGATGGGTGTTAATTTATTTATTCAGAGGAGTAACGGGACAACTTATTACTCCGGGACAAAATTACGGAGCATTATTTACTGAAACAATTGGAAATCCCGCTTGGGCGATTATAGGGCATTTCGCTTTTATGTTTATTACGATTTGGGTTGTATCAAAAGGTGTACAAAACGGAATTGAAAAAGCAAGTAAATATATGTTGCCAGCATTGTTCGTATTATTTGTTGCTCTTATTGTTCGCTCACTAACACTTGATAACGCAATGAAAGGTGTGAAGTTTTTCTTACAACCAGATTTCTCAAAGATTACTTCAGAAAGTATTTTGTTCGCAATGGGCCAATCATTCTTTGCCATTAGTATCGGGATTTCGATTATGGTCACGTATAGTTCCTATTTAAATAAAAAAGAAAGTTTACCAAAATCAGCAATAACAATTGTTGGATTGAATTTATTTGTTTCATTATTTGCGGGTCTTGCTATTTTTCCAGCTGTATTTTCATTAGGAATGGAGCCAACAGAAGGGCCTGGGTTGTTATTTATCGTATTACCATCTGTATTTAGTCAAATTCCATTCGGCGGATTTTTCTTAACAGTATTTCTTGCACTATTTACATTTGCGACATTAACATCGGCATTTTCTTTACTAGAGACAGTTGTTTCAGCGTTTGCAAATGGTGAACAAGAAAAGAGAACGAAATTATCATGGATGATTGGTTTCGGTATTTTCTTAGTAGGTATACCATCAGCGTTATCATTTGGAGTATGGAGTGATATTACGATTTTTGGAAAGAATATTTTTGATGCAGTAGACTTCTTATCTAGTAATATATTAATGCCACTTGGAGCACTATTTATTAGTATTTTCGTTTCATTCAAAATGGAAAAGAAGGTGCTAGAAGCAGAGTTTTTTGTAGGTGGTAATTATGGAAAGAAAGTATTTACTTGTTGGGCTTTCTTACTTCGATTTGTAGCACCACTCGCAATCATCATCGTCTTTTTAAATGTAATAGGGATTATTTAAGGTTAAATGTTATAATATTCAGTAAAAAAGTGGTGATTTTTATGACGAATTTGATAGAAGCAGGGAAATACATGAACATTAGAGGGAAAAAGCTATACGTTGAAACGCATGGAAACCCTAAAAATAAACCGGTCTTATACTTGCATGGTGGACCAGGAGAAAGTTGCTATGATTTTTCATTCCATCAAGCGGAACGTTTAAAAGATTCTTTATATGTAATGATGATAGATCAAAGGGGTGTTTGTAGATCAGAAGAAATTACTGAGGACGAAGCTTTTGGATTAAATGATTTAATTGAAGACTGTGAGGAACTAAGAAAAGCATTACAAATTGAAAAGTGGTCCGTAATTGGACATTCTTTCGGTGGATATGTAGCGTTGTTATATGCGTCGATATATCCAAGTTCAATAGAGAAAATAATATTCGAAGGGCCAACTTTTGATTTTGCGTTAACAAGTAGGGCCTTGTTACAAAAGACAAGGAATTTATTAAAAAAGTATGGAAAAGAAGAAGTAGCGGAAGAGTCCCTTGCTTATTCATCTAGCAATGCGAGTTCGGAAGAGTTGCTAGAAGCTTATATAAGACTAAGCAATGAATTAGAAGAAAATAGAATGGAGATTTACAATTATAAGGAAGATGTGACAGACGAGAGTTTATATAGTGATGAAGAGTGGGGAATATTTTCAAGTCGCTCCAACATTCATTTTGATAGATTAAAATTAGAAGGAACATTTCATACTTCATTATTATCTAAAATAAAAGATGTACAAAATCCAATGTTATTAATTGTAGGAAAACATGATGTAGTAACGTGTGAAAAACAAATTGAAATATTTAATAAAGATGCTCGAAATGGGAAGTATATCGCATTTGAAGAGAGCGGTCATTCACCTCATTATGAGGAAGCAGATAGGTTTGCAGAAACAGTCATACATTTTTTGAAATGAAGAAAAGGGTGCTTCTATAAATGAGAGGCACCCTTTCTAAATTTTTGGATATGTGATTGTTATGTTAGGCCACTTACTTTGCCAATTCTTTTTTATAACTCTGTTTTTGTACATATGTAATCGTTCTTTCGATTCAAGAAAATGAGCTGTTGGTCTTACTTGTAAGGAAAGTACATCTTCAATACCGCACGGAGCTGTTAATATAACTTTGTTTTTTTCATCTAATGTAACCCCTAAAGCCGTTGCTGTTTCGGGAAATTTAGAAATAGCATTAACAGAAGAAGAATATGGTGGCATATTATTCACTACATGCATACGAGCTTGATTTTTTACAGACCAAGGGATAGTAGCATCAATATTTATTAATTTCGTTTCTAATGATTGTTCGTATACCTCATCTTTATGTAGACTATCATAATAAATCACATCAACATCAGGCATAGCTGTTTTAGCTTCATAGTTATGTAAAGTGTCCCAAATTTTAGAGCGGACAAATCCGGCGCAAATCCACCAATCAGGTAAATTTAGTGATTTTGCCATTTGTAATACGTTCATCATCCATTCGTCGTTTTCTATTAAGAGAATTATATCTTGCTCTGTTTTTATATTCATTGATAAATTCACCTTTCTAGTAAATTAATGCATTAGTTCAATAATCCATAAAATCCAGTAAGCACCTGGTACAAATAGAAGCTGTGCTAATAAGGTGCCGAGAAGTCTAGATATCATTAGCCAACCATACATTTTACTCATAGATTCAACGCCATTTTCTGATTGTAAAGCACGTTCTGTTAACAGTGCAATACGTGGATCGAGTAACACTGTTAATAAAATAGTAGCGAAACCATTCACAAGTCCAGAAGCTGTACTTGCATTTGTCGCGTAATCTGGATTTAGAAAAGAAGCGTAAAGGGCTGACAGAACGCCAGCTGTATAAATTGCAGTAGCAAACATGTTAATAAGCATAATGCGTTTTGGAATACCACCAATACGTAGTCTATGAATCATTTCTAATTTTGGAAATCGTACATATTTTTTTGTATACTTTAATTTTTGAATGTTATTTGTTTTTATCATTCGGATGAAAGAACCGTCTGTTTCAAAGTTTTGAATGACGTATCCAAATAGTCTTGTCAAAGTTGGATACAGTATAATCGCAAGCAATGTACCAACAGAGGCAGATAATAGAACGAGCCGTATAATATGCTCTAAATCAATAGAAGAATCTAGTTTTGCTTCATCGACAATCCCGCCAATTAAAAAGGCTTGTAGTAAGTTAGATGTTCTTGAAATAAGCAGTACCATCCCTACGACGGATAAGGCAACGACAATCTTTTTTAAACGAACACCGGCTAATCGAATACTATAAGAACTTGTTTCGACTGCGTGGATAATAATTGTGAAAGCCATTATAAAGATTAACGTAATTGACATTTGTTTCACCAGTTTCTATTTAGTTAATTGTAACTTTTTTACTTTATCATATCTGTTGCACTTTGTAACTGAAAGTGTATGACATAGAAGAAATAATTTTTTGAAAAGATAAATAATGATAGTATAGTAAAAGGTGGTTATGAAAAAACTTCTATATAATATGTAAAGTAAAAAGGAGCGGGGGATTAAATTTGTACAAAACATTTCTATTTGATTTAGATGGAACATTGACGGATCCAAAAGAAGGGGTTGTAAATTCAGTATTGTATGCATTAAAAAAGATTGGAATTGAAGAATTGCATGTAAGCGAGTTAGACTCATTTATCGGTCCGCCCATCCAGCAATCATTCATAGAGAGATATAACATGGGGGAAGGAGAAGTTGAACGAGCGGTTTTTTATTTTCGTGAGTATTTAAAGCAGAGTGGATTATTTGAAAACAATGTATATGAAGGTATTCCGGATCTTTTACAACAATTAAAAAGTTCGGGTAATCGTTTATTTGTAGCAACTTCAAAACCTACTATATTTGCAAAACAAGTACTAGAGCATTTTGAATTAACGGATTATTTTGAAGATATCATCGGAAGTAATTTAGATGGTACAAGAATAAAAAAAGAAGAGATCATTGCTCATATTTTACAAAAAAATGAAGACCTTAATCAAGAAGACATTGTTATGATTGGAGATAGGAAGCACGATATAATCGGTGCGAATCATAATGGAATTGCTTCAATTGGCGTTTTATACGGTTATGGTAGTAAAACAGAATTGACTGAAGTTGGTGCGACTCATATAGTAAAGGATGTAAAAGAACTACATCATTTTTGTTTAGAAAATAGTTTGGTAAAGAAGTAAATATAGAGACTAAAAATCCCTTTATAACGTATGATGATCAAATCGTATTTGTTTAAAGGGATTTTTCATATGTAATCGAATATGTATAATTAGACATTTTTAGCATGAAAAATTTGTATGAATAAGAGGAGGGATGTCAGAATCAAAAGATTAGTAGAAATTTATCTATAAAAGTTTGAATTTTCTGTTTAAAGGAGGGGTATAATTGGAGCTAGTTATTATATTATTAGCACTTAGTTTACTAATGTTTGTAGCATATAGAGGGTTTTCTGTTATTTTATTTGCACCGATATTTGCATTATTTGCGGTATTTTTGACAGAGCCTAGTTTTGTATTACCTTTCTTTTCGAATATTTTTATGGAGAAAATGGTAGGTTTTATTAAACTATATTTCCCTGTATTTTTACTTGGGGCAATATTTGGGAAAGTAGTAGAAATGTCAGGAATTGCAGACTCGATTGCAAAGACAATTATAGAGTTAGTTGGTGAAAAACGTACGATTTTAGCGATTGTATTAATGGGTGCGATCTTAACGTATAGTGGCGTTAGTGTATACGTAGTAGTGTTTGCTGTATATCCGTTCGCAGCTAAGCTGTTTCGACAAGCGAATATCCCGAAACGTTTAATCCCTGGAACGATTGTACTTGGAGCAGTCACGTTTACAATGGATGCGCTACCTGGATCACCACAAATTCAAAACGTAATTCCTACAACGTTTTTTAAAACAGACATTTATGCTGCGCCGATACTAGGTATTGTAGGGGCAATTTTTGTACTGACGTTAGGTTTACTATATTTAGAGAGTAGACGTAAGAAGGCGAAGGCAGCGGGAGAAGGGTATTTTGGTTTTAACGATGGGGATACTGAAATGGCAGCATCTTTGCAAGTGCAAGTAGAACAAAAAGATATGCCATTACTGAAAAGCATTGAAATTACAAGAGTACAACAAGTGATTGCTTTTATACCACTTATTTTAGTAGGTGTAATGAATAAAGTTTTTACTATTATGATACCGAAGTGGTATCCGAATGGTTTTGATTTTTCTACAATTGGTATGAAAGCATTTGGAAAAGTAGAATTAAGTGCAGTAGTTGGAATCTGGTCAGTAGAATTGGCACTTATAATAGGTATTGTAATGACGTTATTATTATATTGGAAACGAGTAGTAACAGGATTTCAAGCTGGATTGAATACAAGTATTGGTGGAGCGCTACTTGCAACGATGAATACAGGAGCTGAGTTTGGATTCGGTGGTGTCATCGCAGCACTTCCAGGATTCGCGATTATGAGAGATGGTATTTCTGCCACATTCACAAATCCTTTAGTGAATGGAGCAGTAACGACAAATATTTTAGCCGGTATTACAGGTTCTGCATCAGGAGGAATGGGGATCGTTTTAAGTGCAATGGGAGATAAGTTTATTGCAGCGGCCAATCAATTTGATATTCCATTAGAAGTAATGCACCGCATCGTATCAATGGCATCAGGAGGAATGGATACATTACCACATAACGGAGCAATTATTACTATTCTTACAGTAACAGGTTTAACACATAAACAGTCATATAAAGATATTTTTGCTATTACAATTTTGAAAACGGTTGCTGTATTTTTAGTTATTGCATTCTATACTGTAACAGGAATTTATTAAGTCGATATTTTATAAATTAAAACATTAATTAGGGTAAGAAGGGGTGGAGTACTTGCAAGAAGTTGCTGAGTTTCGTATGCCGAAGTCTGTATTATATGGAAGAAATTCGCTTGAAAAGCTGGGGGAACAATCTAAGAAGTTGGGGAAAAGAGCGTTTATAGTTACGGATACAATTATGGAGGATTTAGGATATGTTGAGAGGTGTATACAACAATTAAGTACGAAAGGTATAACTGTTATTACATATAATAAAGTAAATGCTGAGCCTACCAATATACACGTGTTAGAAGCGTTAACTCTTTGTAAAGAAGGAAAGTGTGATTTTATTATCGGTATTGGTGGTGGAAGTTGTATTGATGCTGCGAAAGCAGTTGCGGTGTTATATACAAATGGTGGAGAAGTGGAAGATTACGTCCAAAAGAATATGGAAATAGACAATGATCCGCTACCACTTATTGCAATCCCAACAACTTCTGGTACCGGATCGGAAGTAACAAGTGTAGCAGTAATTACGAATAAACGAACAGATGTAAAAATGATGATGAAGCATCCAAATTTCACCCCGCAAGTAGCGATTATTGATCCAATTTTAACACGTTCGGTACCACCTCATATTACAGCAGCAACAGGGATAGATGCATTATGTCATGCAGTCGAAGCATATATTTCTAAAGTTTCACAATCACTTACCGATGTACTTGCACTTTCCGCAATTGAAAGTATTATGAAATATTTACGTATTGCATATGAAGATGGAGAGAATATGGAGGCAAGAGAAGCGATGATGATTGCGTCCTTACAAGCTGGAATCGCATTTTCAAATGCATCTGTTACGCTAGTTCATGGAATGTCCAGGCCAGTAGGGGCGTTATTTCATGTACCACATGGTATATCAAATGCAATACTATTACCTACAGTTTTAGAATATACAAAAGTTAATGCAGTAAAAAGACTAGCGAAGATTGGACGTTGTTTAAATAAAGATTTGTATTCCTATTGTGATGAAGAAGTAGCCGACTACACGCTGAGGGAAATAAAAAAACTTTGTTTTGATCTTCGTATTCCAAACTTAAAAGAATACGGAATTGGTGAAGTTGAATTTGAAAAAGCCATTTCTAAAATGGCATCAGATGCAATTGAAAGTGGAAGTCCAGCAAATAATCCACGTGTGCCATCATATGATGAAATTAAACAGTTGTATCGAGGGTGTTTTCATTATCAATATGAAGATTCTATAAAAACATTAGGTAATTAATTTCAGAATATTCTTATAAAATTTCCTTGGAAATAGTTAAAACAAGACTTTATATTACAAACGTAAAGTCTTGTTTTATTATGTATAATATACATAATAAAATGTTGTGATTAGTTTTAAAAAACAGTATAAGGTGGGTGGTTGTGTAATGAAAACAATAGGTTTAATTGGTGGCATGAGCTGGGAATCAACTTCTGAATATTATCGAATCATAAATGAAGAAATAAAAGAGAGATTAGGAGGGTTACATTCAGCAAAATGTATGATTAATAGTGTGGACTTTGAAGAGATTGAACGATTCCAGTCTAACGGAGATTGGGATGGAGCAGGAGAAATATTAGGAAATGCAGCAAATTCATTACAAAAGGGAGGAGCCGATTTTATAATTATTTGCACAAATACAATGCATAAAGTAGTTGAGAAAATAAAGGAGAATATTCATATTCCAGTCTTACATATCGCTGATGCAACTGCAAAAGAAATTAAAAGGAAAGATATTCAAAAGGTTGGTTTACTTGGAACTAAATATACAATGGAGCAAGACTTTTATAAATTACGCATAGAAGAAAATCATATAAAAGTAATGGTTCCATCAAAAAAAGATAGAGATAAGGTAAACGAAGTAATATATACAGAATTATGTTTAGGAAAGATAACATCTTCATCTAGGGAGTATTATAAAAGAGTTATAGAAGAGCTAGTACAAGAAGGGGCACAAGGAATCATATTAGGTTGTACAGAAATAGGATTATTAATAAAGCAGGAAGACGTATCTATTCCGATATTTGACACAACTCATATACATGCAGTTGAAGCAGTTAATTTTGCTTTACAAACTAGATTATAATTATATTATGTAACCTGGTTCGTGTTTGTGGAAAACATTCAGAAAATATTTTATAATGTAAGTGGTTACATTTAAGGGGGAATGCGTATGTTTTCAGTTCAGCCAATCGCATTTGTACATAATGAAAGAAAGGAAATAAAAGATGATGAGTGGGGAGAAGTAAGATCTTATATTACTTTAACTGAAATATATACAGAGGAAAGTATACAAGGGATTGAAGATTTTTCTCACATTGAAGTTGTTTTTTATTTTCATAAAGTAACTGATGAACAAATTCAATATTTTGCTAGACATCCTAGAAATAATAATGATTATCCTATAGTAGGCATTTTTGCACAGCGCGGGAAAAATCGTCCGAATCGCATAGGATCTACAATTGTAAAGGTGATCAAAAGAGAAGGTAAATCAATTATTGTTGAGGGGTTAGATGCTATTGATGGCACCCCTATATTGGATATAAAGCCGATAATGAAAGAGTTTATGCCGAAAGAAGAAATTGTACAGCCTAAATGGGCAACAGATATAATGAGACAGTATTGGAAGGGGAATGGAGTAAAATGAGAATATATGAGGCAACAATTGCAGATTTAGATGGACTAGCATCAGTTTTTAATAACTATCGTATGTTTTATAGACAAGATTCCGATCTAGAAGGAGCAAAAGTATTTTTGCGAAATCGAATCGAGAGAAAAGAATCCGTTATTTTCGTAGCAGTTGAAGACGGTGAATATATTGGATTCACACAATTATATCCATCATTTTCTTCCATTTCGATGAAGGAATTATGGATATTAAATGATCTGTTTGTACAAGCCACTAAGCGCGGAGCAGGAACAGGTAAAAAATTACTAGAAGCTGCTAAAGAATTTGCCTTAGAAAATGGTGCAAAAGGTGTAAAATTACAAACAGAAATCGATAATTTATCAGCACAGCGATTATACGCTGAAAATGGTTATTTGAGAGATAATCGTTATTTCCATTATGAATTAACATTTTAAAAAAATATAAAATGAAAAGAGACATTTTCGTTGTGAAAACGTCTCTTTTCATTTGTATTATAGTTGATTTAAAACCCAATTTGTAGCATCCTCAAAGTTTTCTGCAATGTAGTTTGGCTCAATATGTGCCCATTTGTCTCGGTACGTATGTAAAGCATCATATCCAGCGCCTGTTCGAACTAATATCGTCGTCGCATGTACTGTTGCTCCTGCAACGATATCAGTCCAGCGATCACCAATTACAGCGCATTTTGTTAAATCAAGTCCATGTTTTTCGGCTGCTTGTAGCAGCATACCTGTACTTGGTTTGCGGCATTCACAACCATCACTGTGTTTATGAGGACATACGTAAATATCATCAAAGCCGAACCCTTTTAATTCTTGTGCAAAATCAGCAACAGTCGCTATCCCGTCTGCGATACCTGGCTGGTTTGTGAAAGAGAAAATTTTTATATTTTGAGCTTTTAGTTTTTGCAGAGCTGCTTTTGTAAAAGGAAATAATGTAAAAGAACCTGGATAATGTATTGTAGTGTCACCACCAATTGTACCGTCACGATCAATAAAAATAGCTTCGATGTTTGTCATATTTTTTAGTCCTTTCCATTTATAAATAGTTTAAAAATGTTTTACAAATCGATATCCATTCACTTCATATCCTAATTTTTTGTAAAAAGGATGTGCTTCTACTCTCGTAGTTCCACTAACTAGCCATGTACCAATACAATTATGTTTTTTGGCTAATTGCTCAGCGTAATCCATTAATACTTGTCCAATGCCTTTTCGTCGTATTGTAGAATCAACGCTAATAATTGAAATTTCTCCATAACGAGTTATATCTTCTAAATTTTCACGTATACGAAACCCAAGTAATCCAAATATAGTGTCTTCTTCTTCATAAACATATAAAAAATCAAAGGGACTCATTTGTACGAATTGTAATCGGTTGTTCATATCTTCATAGGAAATAGAGGAACCTTTTAATTCTTTCGTTAAAGAACAAAGTGCATCTATATCGTCTATCGTAGCTTCACGTATATGAAAGGGCATATTATCCACTCCAATAAAATGTAATCAAACATTAAGTATTCTACTAAAAAATATTTATTCCTGCTATGAAAATGAATATTTTATAATGATATATAGATAGTTATATGTTATTCTTTTCCTTGATTGTATTGGAAATGGAAAGAAGGGGAAGGTATGCTAGATGTGAATATCCGTTCTGCCGGATATGATATAGGGGAAAAGACAATTCATGATATTGCCTTTTCGATTGAAAAAGGTGAATTAGTTGCACTTATTGGTGCGAATGGTGCTGGGAAGAGTACGACGATTAAAACAATGCTCGGTTTACTTGTAAATATGAATGGTGAAATATCATTCGGTGAAAAGAAAAACCCTTATGCATATGTGCCGGAGCATCCGACATATTATGATTATTTAACGCTATGGGAACATATTGAACTATTAATGGCTGCTCGCGAGAATGAGGGAGGAAGCTGGGAAAGGAAAGCGGAAGAATTATTACATATGTTTCGAATGGATAAACATAAACATGAGTATTTATCAAAGTTTTCAAAAGGAATGAAACAAAAATCGATGCTCATTTTGGCATTTTTAACTGAACCAGATTTTTATATCATTGATGAACCTTTTATCGGCTTAGATCCAGTAGCTACGAAAGAGTTTTTAAGTTATTTATATAAAGAGAAAGAACGCGGCGCAGGAATTTTACTTTGTACGCACGTATTAGATACAGCTGAAAGAAATTGTGAGAGATTTTTACTCATTTCACAAGGTACATTAGTCGCAGATGGGCATTTAGAATCTATCCAAAAGTTAGCTGAAATGCCAGGGAGTTCATTATTAGACTGTTTTGATGTAATCGTTAGGCGTGAACAGCATGATTAAACAACAATTTTATAAAAGATTGCGCCATGAACTGGGGCTTAAATGGAAGTCCATACGTTCTATAGCTGATTGGACAGTTGCACTATATATTATTATTCCAGCACTTATATTTATAGGAATTTATTATCGTTCACTATGGATAGAAGAATTATCGATGGGGGAGACTGTTTATTTCGGATTAGGTCTACTTGTATTTTATGTGATTACATATTCAAGAGGAGTTCGCTCATTTTTTGAACAAGCGGATAGTTTGTTTTTAATTTCGTACCCCGCTCACATGCAAAAGTTAATGCAGTACGGTATGACATATACGTTTATTCGAATAGCGATAACGAATGTAGTGGTAGTAGTTGCTATGTTACCAGTTTTGATGAAAAGTATCGGAGTGACGAAGATACAAGTCGTATTATTTTGGTTATTCTTTACAGTATTTCGATTTATGTTGTCGTTATTAACGAGATTTATTCATGTACGAGTGGGGAAACGATGGCTACTCTGGATTATAAAAAATATAATATCCTCTATAAGTCTATCCTTTTTTGGATTGAGTCTGTTTCTTATTTATAAAAATCCATTTTATTCTATACTAAGTATCGGTCTAGCAGTTTTTCTAATTATCGTATTGATAAAAGAAAAACGAAATTATAAAAATTGCTTTTTTAAAGAAATTGAGAAAGAGAAAGAAGAAAGTATGCGTTGGACGAGTGGGATTATGCAAGTTGGTGGTCATACAGCTAAACCGAGTAGTTCGAATAAAAAACCGTGGATGTTTCCACGTTCTAAAAAGTTATTAGGGAAGAAAAAGGATTCTCGTATTGTTGAATCCTTTTTAAAAGAATTTTTCCGTACAAGTAGTGCACGAATATTTTATATTCAAATTGTTTGTATAAGTACTGTTAGTATTATCATGAGCCCGAGGTGGATTGCAGCTATTATTCTTGCATTTGCTTTAGTTGGAATTTCTCGTTATGCGCGCGATTATTGGAATGAATTTACGAAAAAAATGTTTCTTCATTTATATTGTGATGAAGGAAAATTACTATTGTTAAGATGGAAGGCAGATCGCTATTTATTACTTCCAGTACTACTTTTGTATGGAATAGTGATCCTTTCTCATTTTTATTTATTACCATCTGTAATTGCCGGGGTTATTTTTATAGTATGGATTGGTTGGATTGTATTTTTACCGTAGTAAAAGAGCCTAAAAACGGCTCTTTTTTTAATCTGTTACACATTGATAAAGAAAATATACTAAAACGAGTATGCTTGCGGCGGAATACATGACATCTAAAGTCATCTGATTGCCTCCTCATTGTTTTTGTATTTATATTGTATGAAATCTTACAATTTCATATTCAAGTGAAAAATATGTGAACGTTAACAAAATTGTAAAGTGCAAAAATTACAATCATTTTGTATAATAGAAGGAACAACCGTTATATAAAACATAATGAGTGAAAGGGGAGGGAACATACATGCCAAATTGGTTTAGAAAAACCTTAGTCGCATTAATTACCGTATTTACATTTGGTTTAGTGACGCCTCCTTCCATATTGCTTGATAATGCCAAAGCTGCGGACAAGCCTACGAGCACAGCTGGGCAACAAAATTTGGAGAGTACGTCCTATACATATGAAGAAACGAATGACAGGTTAACCACTGATACTTTTATTACGTACGCAATGCAAGAAGCAGAGAAGCAGTCGATGCAAAAGTTTGGTACTAAAATTGGTCCAGTAATTGAAGATGAGTTTAAAGATGTAATATTACCGAAAATTGAAGAGGCAATTGCTGAGCTTGCAAGTGATGTACCAGAGGAGTCATTACAATCATTAGCGATTTCTCAAAGACCAGCTGGCGGAAATAATGAAAAGATTTTTCATGTGTATGACACGAAATCAGGAGATGACTTATTGCGATTTCATGTAAGAAGAGATCATCCACCGCAAGATGGATACTATTTTAATTTCCATTATCATCGATTTGATGATGGGTACACAGGACACCATGAGTTAGGAAATATTTATTGGAATACGAATGTACCGCCAAAATGGCTTTCTTAAAAAGAACAAGAGAAAATCTTGTTCTTTTTTATTTTTGTAGAAGGGTAAGACAACTACGTTGTTGAATAAGATAGGTTTAGAAAAAAGAAGCAAAGGGAGTATGGGAATGCAAAAGTATATTGTTTTTGACTTTGATGGCACATTAGTAGATTCACAAAATATATTTGTACCAATTTATAATCAGCTTGCTGAAAAGCACGGGTATAAAACGGTAAGGGAAGAAGAAATTGAGTATTTACGTAAATTAACGATGACAGAGCGATGTAAACAACTCGATGTACCACTGTATAAACTACCTATATTAGCATTAGAGTTTTATAAATTGTATCAACCTGCTATAAAAGATCTTATTTTGTTCCATGGAATGAAGGATGTATTAGATGAACTACATAAAAAAGGCTACGGAATTGCAGTCATATCATCGAACTCAGAAAAGCATATTCGGGCATTTTTACACAATAATGATATAGAAAATATTCAAGAAGTGTATTGTTCAAAAAATTTGTTCGGGAAAGATAAAATGATAAAAAGGTTTTTAAAATCCAAAAAGATAACAGAGAAAGATATGTTATACGTTGGTGACGAACAGCGAGATGTAGCAGCATGTAAAAAGGCCGGGGTGAACGTAATTTGGGTATCTTGGGGGTATGATGTTATTGAAACAGTGAAAAAAGATGCACCAGATTATATGGTTAATACACCGATGGAAATTGTGCAAGTAGTACAAGGGGCGTATTCTTAATAGGAATATACTTCGAGCAGGTATTCATCATATTGAATTTTGGGTAGCAAATTAGAGGAGTCTATTTCTTTTTATGATATATTATTTCCTATAATTGGATGAAGAAAGGCAAATGTAGTATCATATAGTACGGGAGAAAGTGAAATATATTTTAAGGAAGTAGACGAGGAAATCGTAAGGACTTTAGGGCCTAGATAACAAGCTATTAATAGAGAAGTAGCGTATAGACCAAATGTAGAAATGTAAGGGGAATAAAAATGAAAACAATTACAGCATGGCAAAACAATATACAAATAATAAAAAATGCAGCGAATATTGAAGAAATTTCTAAAGGTTTCTCTCCTGATAAGAAATATATAGTTACGACAATTGATAATGAAAAATATTTGTTACGGATTGGCGATATACAAGAGTATGAAAGAAGGAAAATAGAATTTCAAATTTTAAATGAAATGGTAAAACGTAACGTACAGGCACAAAGGCCGATTGAAATAGGTACATTGGAAGAAGAAGGTGTATATAGTATTTTCTCATATATAGAAGGGGAAGATGCGAAGAAGCTATTGCCTACGTATTCACCAAAAGAACACTATGAGATTGGTATAGAGGCAGGAAAAGATTTAGCAAAAATGCATACATATGAAGCTCCTAAGGATATTCTTCCATGGTATGAAAGAGCAATGAAAAAACATCAAAAATATGTAGAGGCATATAAAACATGTGGAATAAAAATAAAAAATGATGATAAAATCATAAAGTTTATAGATGAAAATGAAAAATATTTAAAGAACCGCCCAAATCGATTTCAACACGATGATTTTCATTTAGAAAATATAATTGTGCGAGATGGGAAATATGTAGGTGTTGTTGATTTTAATGGTTATGACTGGGGTGACCCACTGCATGATTTCGTAAAGATTGCACTATTTGCAAGAGACATTAGTATTCCTTATTCAATCGGACAAATAGAAGGCTACTTTAATGGGAAAATACCAGAGGAGTTCTGGAATTTATATGCGGTATATGTTGGCATGACAGTTTTCTCATCAGTTGTCTGGTCATTACGAGCAGCACCACATATGTTAGATGATACGTTAGAACGCCTTACTATCGTTTTAGAGGATCATAAAAACTTTGAGTTGTTAAAGCCAATTTGGTTTCAACCAGAAAAGATTGATATGAAATAGAAAAGGTAGGTGTGATTCACATCTACCTTTATTTTTTACCATTCTTCGTTTTGAAGCAGTTGTAATGCTAACTTTAAATCTATATCTTCTTGTATATGTTCCGGAGTCCACGGGATATGTATATGTGGTTGTATACCAATTCCAGACATTCCTTCGCCTTTATCTATAAAGAGAAACTTGACGTCTCCATTATAATAAAAAAAGGGGGTGGGTTATTGAAAGTCAGGCAAGGTAAATATGAAGAAATAAAATTACGTGATAGAATTCCAGGAATGGTTGAATACATAGAAGATACGATGTTTCCTACTGATTTTCACTATTATATTCCTCCTCACTGGCATAGAAGTATTGAAATTAGCTTAGTAGTTAATGGAGAAGTGTTTTTGTATGTGAATGGGCAAAAAAAGAAAGTATCTGCTGGCGAATTTATTTTTGTAAATAGTGGAGATGTTCATGAATTTGAAAAAGTAGAGAATACAAGTTGTGCAGTAATGATGTTAATTATTTCGTATGAATTTCTTAAAGAGGTAAATGAAGATTTTGATAAATATAGATTCAATATAGTGGAATCCATCGTTCAGAAAACGAATCTTAGGCAAATATTTTATGAATTAAAAGAGTTAGTCATACATTCTGATGATTTAAGTTACATAAAAATTAATAGTTTAATTTATGAAATTGTTTATATTTTATTGCGATATTGCAAAGGTGGAGAGAATATAGACAATAATTTTCAACTTGGAAATAGACAGAAGGAAATGATTACGTATATTTACAAACATTATAATAAAGAACTGAAACTGAAAGATGTGGCTAAACATTTTTTTGTAAGTGAAGAACATTTTTCACGCATGTTCAAAAAATCGTTTGGATCAAATTTCACCACTTTTTTAACGAGGTATAGGCTTTATAAGGCTTATGAAGATATTATTAGAAGTACAAGTTCTGTACAAGATATAGCAGTAAAACACGGATTTCCAAATATAAAATCGTTTATTTCACAGTTTAAAGATAAATATGGATATACACCATTACAGTATAGGAAGAAATTCATATCAAAAAATGACAATAATTTAATCAAATATGAACAACAATAAAAAAACGTTCCATGTTACATTTTGTACATGGAACGTTTTTAATTTAATAATAACAGATGAAGTAAGGTTTAAAGGGGATTTATATAATCCTTAAAAATGAAAACGCTTAAAATAAGAGAGGATGAATACTGGATGACTAGAAAGTATGACTTAACCCTTTTAGAAAAAATACAAGAAAAACAAGAAAAGATTAACTTACAGGGAGCAAAAATCTTAGTAAAAAACATACCAGATTGTGATGAAAAAGGTGCTATGGATCCTCGTCTTTATAAGGATATGAAGGTTCAAATGAATGTAATGAGATTTATGCCTAAAAATATGATGAAAATGGATGCTTCTGAAAAATCAGTAAAGAATATGCGGAAACAATTTAATGCGATTAAAAGTGTTCCCATTGTCACTCAAGATATTAATATTATGCATCAAACAGTGAAAGCTGAAGATGGATTTGATACTCCGATAAGAATTTATAATAGTAGTTCAAAACGAGAGAATGCACCAATTCTATATTTTATTCATGGTGGCGGATTTATGGCGGGATCCCCAGATGTGGTTGAAGAGCTTGTGAAATTGATAGTTGAGAAAACAGATATACTAGCCGTTTCTGTTGATTATCGATTAGCTCCGGAAAATCCTTTTCCAAGTGGGCATACAGACTGTTATACCACTTTAAAGTGGATTTATGAGAATGCTGACACATTGGGCGGCGATAAGAATAATATCTTTGTTGCGGGTGATAGTGCTGGAGGTAACTTAACGCAATATTGTACGACTAAAGATATGGAAGAGGGTAGAAATCTCGTTAAAGGACAGCTACTTCTATATCCAACACTTAATATGTGTGACTTTGAAGATGAATTTTATTCTTGGAGTATAGATAAATATGAAATTGCTCCAAAGTATAAAAAAGGATTAGAAAAAATGCTTAAAATTATGCATTCAATGGTTGGAGGTATGTCGGAAGTACTTGGTACGAAAGAAATTAATTCTAAGTATTTAAGCCCATATGTTGATGTATCACCAGATTATCCAAGTACATTTATTACAGTAGGAGAGCATGATTTCCTAATGATAGAATGTTTAGCTTATGCAGCTAAATTAACTAATAGAGGAGTGGATACCGAAACAGTCCTTTATCGAGGTTTAGGACACGCTTATGGAGATAACGTAGGTGTGTATCCTCAAAGTGAAGATTTAGCAATTGAAATGGGGAATTTTATATTAAAGCATAGTGGAAAGTAGGGAGAATGATGAAAAATAGAGGGAAGCGAAAGCTTCCCTCTATTAAATTAACTATTTAATTTTTGTGAATGTAAGAGGTTGAGTACTTAGCATTGCAGGTACATGCAATTGAAGGGATGGGAATTCACCACTCACATTCATTTCATAAGCAAATAATAAATTCATTTTCATTTGGAATAAGTCAACTTTTGCAGAGAAGATGTCGTAATGATGATGCGCTAATTGAATATCCATCTCCATAAATTGTACAAATAACGAATTATCTCGTTTGTATACTTGTAATGTTCCATATGCAGGATGTTCAAACGTACCAGTATAATCCTCTAATTTGTGAGAAGGTGCAGTCCCTTTCATTTGTTCAGGAAGTGATTCAGTTGTTTCTTTCATCATTTCTTTCATTTTTTCACTATCTTCTACAGCACGTTTATGCCAATCGATAGATTCTAATTCAAGTAGTTCGTCATAAATTTGATTAGCGAGATAAGTAGGAAGTAATGTGCCTCCAGCATTCGTTAAAATGACAAGGCCTATGTTTTCATTTGGTATGAATGAAACAAGTGCTGAAAATCCATCAATATTACCGCCATGGTGAATCACCTTTTTACCACGATAAGCGCTAATAAACCAACCAAGACCGTAACTATTTAATGGAGATTCAGGAAGTGATAAAACTGGTTGATCTGGAATGGAATTATGTGGTGTATACATTTGTTGTAATAATTCTGAGGAGATTAATTCATGGTCTCCAAATTTCCCTTTGTTTAAGTGAAGAAGTACCCAATTTGCCATATCTTCAATTGTAGAATTAATACATCCAGCAGCGCCGACTGTATCGATGTTATGGAATGGAACTTCTTTTATTTCACCTTCATTTTCAACGTAAGGTAAAGCATAATCATCTGTAGTTTGTGAATCTGTAACAGAGAAATTTGTATGTCTCATATTTAAAGGATCTAAAATATGTTCTGTAGCGTATTGCTCCCACGTTTGATTTGTAATGTTTTCAACAATGTAGCTAATTGTTTCATACATTAAGTTGTTATAAAGAAATGCTGTGCGGAACGGTGCATCAAGTGGTAAATGTTTTATTTTTTCAACGAGATCTTTTCGAGATAAGGAAGAGCTATACCAAAGAGCATCATGACGACTTACTCCAGTACGATGAGCAGCTAAATCTCTTCCAGTAACTTGTGAGCTAGCAAGTAGTTCAGATAAAGAGAAGTTAGGTATATAAGACTGGACAGGAGTATCCCAATTAAACTTTTTTTGCTGCGCTAATAAGCTTAATGAAAGTGTGCCAAAAGCTTTCGTTGAGGAACCGATTGCGAACCGAGTATGCGGTGTAACAGGCTCTTTTGACTCTAAATTACGATAGCCGAAACCTTCTGAAATAATTACCTCACCATCTTTTATAACAGCTACAGCAGCGCCAGGAACCTTTAAATCCTTCATCATTTTTTCAACAGTTGTTTGCAAAGAAGATATAACAGGAGTTTCAATTTTAGACATACTTCTAACCTCCAAATATAAATTTTGTTCTACCGCACTATACTTTCGGTAATATAAAATAAAAACCTTTATAAATGTGGAAAGTTAATAATTTTGTAAGAATGAATGAAATTATTATTTATTTAGAATTTTATTTTTATTATAATTAATTTAAATTAAGATTTAGAAAAGATGGTGAAGAAGTGTGCTAACAATAAAGAGAGTACTTTGCGATAATAAAAAAAATCCGATAGGTATAGATTCAAAAGTTGTTAAAATGAGTTGGCAGCTTGAATCGAGTAACCGAAATGTAAAACAACTTTCTTATCAATTGCAGGTTGCGAAGGATAGAGATTTTGAGATTATAATTTTTGATTCGCAAAAAGTAGAAACAGATCAAAGTTTACATATACCAATCAATTCATTTTCATACAGAGCAGAGACGCGTTATTATTACCGAGTAAAGGCATGGGATAATTACGGAGAAGAATCATCTTGGTCTAAAGTAGCATTTTGGGAGACTGGGTTACAAGAGCAAGATAGTTGGAACGGAAAGTGGATTACTGCGAAAAAAGAGCGAACGCAGGTTATGTCTTTTAATAAAAATATTACTATTAAAAAAGTAGTTAAAACAGCACGTTTATATATCACAAGTTTAGGGGTATATGAGTCTTCTATAAATGGTGAGCGTATTGGAGATTGTTATTTTACTCCTGGTTGGACAAGTTATGATAAGAGAGTATTATATCAAACGTATGATATAACACATTTATTAAAGAGTGGGCAAAATGATATTTCTGTACTGGTAGGTAATGGCTGGTATAAAGGGCCGATTACGGTACATCATGTACGTAATTATTACGGGAGAAGACGAGCAATAATTGCTCAATTACATATAACGTATGAAGATGGAACGAAAGAAAAAATTGTAACGGATGAAACATGGAAGGTAACTTCAAGCCCAATTTTGTACTCAGAAATTTATGAAGGTGAAGTATACGATGCTAGGCTAGAAGAAAGTGGGCAAGAGCTAGAAGATGTTGAAGTACTTGAGCATTCTAAACAAATAATTGTTGCGCAGGAAAATAAATCAATTCGTAAAATGAAAATTATAAAACCGATTTCTATTTCAAAACTACCGAATCACGAATGGCTCATTGATATGGGGCAAAATATGGTAGGTTGGGTTCAATTTACAGTCCGTCACGTTTATATTGGCCAAAAGATAGAATTGCATCATGCTGAAATATTGAATAAAGACGGTAATTTTTACGCTGGAAACCTCCGAAAGGCAAAACAAAAAATAGTGTATATAGCAAAAGGAGAAGAAGAGGAAACGTTTGAACCTCATTTTACCTATCAAGGCTTTAGATATGTGAAAATAAGTGGATTAACCCAGCCGCCTCAAATAGCAGATTTTGAAGGAATTGTATTACATACAGATATGGGAAAAGTAACTGAATTTGAAACGTCTAATCCATTAATCAATCAACTTCATCATAATGTGGAATGGTCTCAAAGAGGGAATTTTTTTGATGTGCCAACAGATTGTCCGCAGCGAGATGATCGACTTGGATGGACAGGAGATGCACAAATGTTCATTGGGACAGCTACGCAAATTATGAATGTACAATCGTTCTTTAAAAAGTGGCTCCAAGATTTATCATTAGATCAAAATGTTAATGGAGCTGTACCTTTAGTTATTCCAGATGCTTTTGGGAAAAGAGAAGATTTTGATTTACATACTTCTGGTGGTTGGGGCGATGCAGCAATTATTTGTCCGTGGGTTCATTATTTGCATTACGGAGATGTATCAATTTTAAAAGAACAATACGACAGTATGAAGAGGTATATAGATTACATACGTTCACAAGGTGAGAACGAGTATTTATGGGATACAGGCTATCATTTAGGGGATTGGCTTGCATTAGATACGAAACCCGATGTATATGAAGGCGGAACAGACAAGTATTTTATTGCGACGGCTTTTTATGCATATTCAACAGCGCTTGTACAAAAAATTGCTGAGATTTTAGGTGAAAAAACAGATGCTACGTTTTATAAAGAATTACATGCAAATATTGTCCAAGCGTTTCAAAATGAATTCGTTACACCAAATGGTAGGTTAATTTCGAATACCCAAACAGCCCACATATTAGTACTTCTTTTTGAACTAGTGAAAGATGATGTGAAGGAGAAAGTATTTAATCGGTTAATTGAGCTTTTAAAAGAAAGTAAAAATCATTTAACAACAGGTTTTATAGGAACACCTTATTTAAATTTAATATTAAGCAAGTTTAACCGTCATGACCTTGCTTGTAAGCTTCTCTTTCATGAAGATTATCCATCTTGGTTATATCAAGTGCAAAAAGGGGCCACAACGATTTGGGAACATTGGGATGGCGTGAAAGAGGATGGAACACTTTGGAATGATAGTATGAATTCTTATAATCATTACGCATACGGTTCTATCGTCGAATGGATATATCGATATATTATTGGATTAGAAGTGGATGAAACAAAGCCTGCATATAAGCATTTTTACATACAGCCTCATTTTGATTCGAATTTAGAATGGATTAAAGTAAAACGTGAGACAGCTTATGGAGAAATTAAGATTGAGTGGCGTGTAGAAAAAGAACAAGCCTTTTTACAGACTTCTGTACCACCTAATACAAGAGCTACATTACGGATAGACGAAACGAATTGGAAAGCAGAGCGTAATATTGAAAGGGAATTAGAATCGGGCGATTATAAATTTACATTTTGTAAAAATATAAAGGGGTAGAATTCTGTTAATATAGAAATATTTTTTATTGATTAGGATGATTAAATTTACTATTTTTCATGTTATGATAAATTCCATATAAGATTGAAAGAAGGTTTTTCTACATATGAAACATGCTGAATATGAATACTTAAATTTATGCCGCCATGTAATGGAGCATGGTACGAAGAAAGAAGATCGTACAGGGACAGGCACTGTATCTGTATTTGGATATCAAATGCGTTTTGATCTAAGTAAAGGTTTTCCTTTATTAACGACAAAGAGAGTGCCGTTTCGCCTTGTAGCAAGTGAATTGCTTTGGTTTATGAAAGGTGATACAAATATTCGTTATTTATTGCAGCATAATAATAACATTTGGAATGAATGGGCATTTAAGAGCTGGGTAGAAAGTGACGAATATAATGGTCCTGATATGACTGATTTCGGTCTTCGCTCACAACAAGATGAAGAATTTAAAGTGCAATACGATGAGCAAATGGAATTGTTTAAAAAGAACGTTTTAGAAGATGATGATTTCTCAAATAAATATGGTTATTTAGGAGACGTATACGGAAAGCAGTGGCGTGCCTGGAAAACAACAGCTGGTGAGACGCTTGATCAATTAAAAGATGTAATTGAAATGATTAAAAAAACGCCGGACTCACGTCGTCTAATTGTTTCTGCTTGGAATCCTGAAGATGTACCAAGTATGGCATTACCTCCTTGTCATACGTTATTCCAATTTTATGTAGCGGATGGCAAACTTTCTTGTCAGCTATATCAAAGAAGTGGGGATATATTCCTTGGAATTCCATTTAACATTGCAAGTTACTCGCTACTAACACATTTAATTGCACATGAATGCGGACTTGAAGTAGGAGAATTTGTTCATACAATTGGAGATGCTCACATTTATACGAATCATTTTGAGCAAGTAGAAAAGCAATTGGCACGTGAACCACGTTCATTCCCTAAACTTACATTAAATCCAGATGTGAAATCTGTGTTTGATTTTGAAATGGAAGATTTAACGATTGAAGGATATGATCCACACCCAGCAATTAAAGCACCAGTTGCAGTGTAATTGTAGAGGAGATGAAAAAATGATTGTTTCATTTATGGTCGCAATGGACGAGAATCGAGTAATTGGTAAAGATAATAATTTACCTTGGCGTTTACCAAGTGAATTACAGTATGTAAAAAAAACAACGATGGGTCATCCGCTCATTATGGGAAGAAAGAACTACGAAGCGATTGGTAGACCACTGCCTGGCAGACGTAATATAATTGTAACTCGTAATGAAGGGTATCATGTTGAAGGTTGCGAAGTAGCACATTCTGTAGAAGAAGTGTTTGAACTATGTAAAAATGAAGAGGAAATTTTTATTTTTGGCGGGGCACAAATTTATGATCTCTTTTTACCTTACGTAGATAAGTTATATATAACAAAAATCCACTATGCATTTGAAGGGGATACATTCTTCCCAGAAATGGATATGACAAATTGGAAAGAAATTTTTGTAGAAAAAGGCTTAACGGATGAAAAAAATCCGTATACGTACTATTACCATGTATATGAGAAGCAACAATAATAATAAAGATTGATGTGAACATTCACATCAATCTTTTTATTTGTATTCATCAATATAAGTTTATAGATGAGATTCGATAGTGCTATAATGAAAGATAGCATGTAAAAATGCTAATATTTTCTAAAGTATTTGTATAGAAAGAGGAGGAGAATCAATTGAGAAAGATATGGGGGATTCTTTTTCTTTGCTTAACATTCATGTTAGTTGGATGTGGTAAAGAAGAAAAACCACAACAAGCATTTGATACATATGCAAAAGCATGGAATAAACAAAAATTTGCAGAAATGTATGACCAATTATCAGAAAAGGCAAAAAAAGATATTTCAAAGAAAGAATTCACTGAGAAATATGAAAAAATTTATGCTGGCATTGAAGTGAAAGATTTAAAAGTAGAAACAGGGGAAGTAAAAGAAGATAAAAAAGATGAAGGTCCTGTTCCTTTTAAAGTAAGTATGGATACAGTAGGTGGAAAAATCACTTTTGGTCATGAAGCAAAAATGGTGAAAGAAAAAGATGGAGATAAAGAATCTTGGAAAGTAGATTGGACTCCTGATTTTATATTCCCAGGTATGACGAAAGATAGTAAAGTGCGTATGCAAACGACGCAGCCGAAGCGCGGAGAAATATATGACCGTAATGGTAAATATCTTGCAGTAAATGGTAAAGCTTCTGAAATCGGATTGATTCCTGAACAGTTAGGTGATGCTGCCCCGCAAACAAAGGAAACGATAGCAAAGTTGCTAAATATGTCTGTCGAAGAAATTGATCAAAAACTAGCAGCGAAATGGGTAAAACCAAATTACCTTGTACCAATGGGAATATTGCCTGAAGGAGCAACCCAAAATACGTACATAGATTTACCTGGTGTTGCAACAAAACCAGTAAATGTTCGTTCATATCCATTAGGAGAAGCGGCAGCACATCTTACTGGTTATATCGGAAAGGTAAATGCTGAAGATTTAAAAACGCTACAAAAGAAAGGCTATCAAGCTGATGATCCAGTAGGTAAAGCTGGTTTAGAGCAAGTACTAGAAGAACAGCTACGTGGTAAAAAAGGTGGCCGTGTCTTTGTAGAAGATGCACAAGGGAAAGAAATAAAAAATTTAGCAAAAACAGATGCTGTTGATGGAGAAAATGTAACTTTAACGATTGATAGTGCTGTTCAAGAAAAAACTTATAATGAAATGAAAGGCGAGGCTGGTTCAAGTGCTGCAATTAATCCGAAAAGTGGAGAAACACTTGCACTTGTAAGTAGCCCAGCATATGATCCTAACATAATTGCAAGAGGGACATCAAAAGCACAACGCGAAGCATGGAATAATGATCCGAAGAAACCGATGACGAATCGATTTACACAATTATCAGTTCCAGGATCTGTATTTAAGCCTATTACAGCTGCAATCGGTCTTGAAACGAAAACAATTGATCCAAAAGAAGAGTTGAAAATAGAAGGATTGAAATGGACAAAAGATTCTTCTTGGGGTAATTATTATGTAACGCGTGTAAAAGATGCAAATCCGATTGATTTTGATAAAGCGATGAAATACTCGGATAATATTTATTTTGCACAAGAAGCTTTGAAAATCGGAAAAGATAAATTTATGAGTGAAGCGAAAAAATTCGGATTCGATGAGAAACTCCCAATTGAATATGGATTCCCAGCTTCTAAAATTGCAAATGATGGTATTAAAAACGATATTCAAATGGC
Organism: Bacillus sp. 3G2; assembly: GCF_044324725.1. Taxonomy (NCBI): domain Bacteria; kingdom Bacillati; phylum Bacillota; class Bacilli; order Caryophanales; family Bacillaceae; genus Bacillus; species Bacillus sp. 3G2. The sequence continues at coordinate 2,104,371 of NZ_CP172246.1, forward strand.
AGACACAGGTTATGGACAAGGGCAAGTGTTAATGACGCCACTCCATCTAGCATTAACGTACGCACCAATTGTTAATGATGGAAACATACCTTCTCCATATATTATTAAAACAGATAAGCAACCAAAAGTTTGGAAAGAGAATGTCATTTCAAAAGGCAACCAGGATATTTTAAAAACTGCTATGACGAAAGTAATTAATGATCCAGATGGTACTGGGAAAATTGCTAAAATTGATGGTAAGACGCTTGCTGGAAAAACAGGTACAGCAGAATTAAAAGTATCAAAAGAGGCCGAAGGAAAAGAGCTAGGCTGGTTCGCTGCATTTGATTTAAATTCACCAGATATGGTCATTACAATGATGATTGAAGATGTAAAAGGTAGAGGCGGAAGTAACATTCCAGCTGAAAAAGTGAAAAATGTTTTTCAAAAATAATATGTAATAAAAGGCTATCTCTATCATTTGTAGAGGTAGCCTTTTTGTATGGGAAAATCATGATATCTGTATACTGAATTTTATAGAAACAAAATAAATCATTAACTTACGAAAAAAAAGTAGCTATTTTTTATTGACATCTCATATAACTTTTTGTATTATACTTACATAAGGTAAGTTATTTACTTTCGAATTATAAATCTCAAATTAAAGATAAAATGTTTAAAAGGGAGAGAATACAATGACAAAAGTACTATTTATTACAGCAAATCCAAATTCAGCAGAAGGTTCTTTCGGAATGGCAGTAGGGGAAGCTTTCATCGAAGCTTATAAAAACGAACATCCACAAGACGAAGTTGTAACAATTGATTTATTCAACACTACAGTACCAGCAATCGATGCAGATGTATTTGCTGCTTGGGGTAAATTTGCAGCAGGTGAAGGCTTTGAAACTTTAACTGAAGTTCAACAACAAAAAGTTGCAGCAATGAACACAAACTTAGAAACATTTATGCATGCAGATCGTTATGTATTCGTAACTCCAATGTGGAACTTTAGCTATCCACCAGTAGTAAAAGCATACCTAGATAACGTAGCAATTGCAGGTAAAACATTCAAGTATACTGAAAATGGTCCAGTTGGCTTATTAGAAGGCAAAAAAGCACTTCACATTCAAGCAACAGGTGGCGTTTATTCTGAAGGAGCATACGCATCTGTAGACTTCGGTCGCAATCACTTAAAAACAGTATTAGGATTCGTTGGTGTAAATGATACTGAATATATTGCAGTTGAAGGTATGAATGCAAACCCTGAAAAAGCACCAGAAATTAAAGAAGCAGCAATTGCTAATGCTCGTGAATTAGCAAAACGTTTCTAATATAGAATGTTTAAAAATGTCCAAACACCAGTTGTTTGGACATTTTTTCTTCTTTTTCCTTCGTTTGTCTAGTATAATGAAGGTCGGAATGATAATAGGTGGGGGTTCTGTATGATTCAAACGTTTTTTAAAATCTTTTATTTAATTTTAATCGTAATTGCGATTACACCGAGAATGTGGCGTCTCAAAAGACAAGTAAATACGATGTCGCCACAAGAAAAAGATAATGTTGTGTACAAAACGACAAATTGGTTTGGCAAGAAAATGGTACGTGTAGCTGGATCTACAGTTGAAGTAAAGGGACTTGAAAATGTTCCAAAAGATAAGCCGGTACTAGTTGTAAGTAATCATCAAAGTAATATGGATATTCCTGTGTTATTAGGTTACTTAAATAAACCAATTGGATTCGTTTCAAAAGCAGAGATTAAGAAGTTCCCAGTTGTACCAACTTGGATGGAACTTATGAATTGTGTATTTATGAATCGTAATGATCGCCGTCAATCTCTTCAAGCGATTAAAGATGGAATTGAACTATTAAAGAATGGACATTCTATCGTAATCTTCCCAGAAGGAACGAGAAGTAAGGGTGGCGAAATTGGAGAGTTTAAGGCTGGGAGTTTTCACCTTGCAGTAAAATCTGGTGTAGCAATCTTACCTGTAACATTAGATGGGACATATAAAATGTTTGAAGCGAATGGAAATCGTATGAAACCAGCTCATGCAACAGTAACAATTTCTAAGCCGATTACACCTGAAGAGTATGCGAATATGGATATTAAAGAGTTAACGAAGCATACACAGGATGTTATTGCATCACAATTACATAATTAATAAAAAAGGTTTCAGCTTATATAAGCTGAAATCTTTTTTTTATGCTGTAGGTAAGACATAAAAGAGTACGCAGAAAAACATCATCGCACTACCACCTAAAACGAAAAGATGCCAAATGGCATGATTGAAAGGAAGCTTTTCCCAAAGGAAGAATATAGCCCCTACTGAATATAAAATTCCGCCCGCTAAAAGTAGTGAAAAGCCATGTCCAGTAAGATTCTCATAAAGTGGTTTAATTGCAACGATTATGAGCCAACCCATGATGATATAACATAATGTTGATGCTTTAATAAAGCGGCGTACAAAGAAAATTTTAAAGACGATACCTCCGATTGCTAGTGTCCATATTATAGCGAGTAACGTCCAGCCTAATGGTCCACGAAGAGTAATCAGTAAAAAAGGAGTATATGTGCCAGCGATTAATAAATAAATGGCTGAGTGATCTAGTATAGTAAATAATTTTTCTACTTTTGGATGGTGGATGCTATGTAACAATGTCGAAAACAAATACAGTAAGAACATACTTACACCATAAACCGTAAATGCAACTACAGCAGATGCAGTACCATGCTTAGAGGCATGTATAATCAATATGATTAAGGCAGGGATGCTTAAAATGGCACCGATACCATGTGTAATTGCATTTGCAATTTCTTCTTTCACAAATTGTGTCATTCGTGTCATTTTTTCAGTCATAATGCAAATCCTTTCTACTATCATAAAATAATATGTCGTTTCCCTTACCATATCATACACAAGAGCAATAGAAAATGAAATTTGTATAATTGATTATATTTTTGAATTTTTTTGACAAAAGGCAATGGTTTTGTTGACGTTTTCAAACTTTTTTGACAAAATAAAATTATGCAATAGTAGGACAAGGAATCTACTAATAAAGGGGATGGAGAAATGTTTTCAAATATTGGCTTTCCAGGATTAATTTTAATTTTAGTAGCTGTACTCATTTTATTTGGGCCGAAAAAATTGCCGGAAATCGGAAAGGCTTTAGGGGAAACGTTAAAAGAATTTAAAAAATCAACGAAAGAATTGACTGATGATGCATTTCAAGAGAAGGAAAAGAAAGAAAAAATGTAATGAATTTTCCTTGTAATGGATAAATAAAGTGTGGTGAACGAGATGGAAGATCGGGAAATGAGTGTAGTAGAACATATAGTTGAGCTTCGCAAACGAGTAATATATACAGTGCTATCCTTTGTCCTATTTTTAATTATCGGATTTACTTTTACGAAGGATATTTATTTTTGGCTTGTAAAAGATTTACCAATGAAATTAACTGTTCTCGGTCCAAGTGATGTATTGTGGATTTTTTTCTCGATTGCTACAGTATTTGCTATCGTTTGTACAATTCCTTTTGCTGCTATACAAATTTGGTTATTTGTAAAACCGGGTTTACATCCAAATGAACAAAAAATGACAGTAATGTATATACCGGTATTGTCTATATTATTTATTGCAGGTTTATGCTTTGGATATTTCATTGTAATGCCATTTTTATTTCATTTTCTAACTACGATAGGTAATGAAATGTTTAATACGATGTTTACGACAGAAAAGTATTTTCATTTTGTTCTTAATTTAACAGTTCCATTTGCTGTGATTTTTGAATTGCCTGTAGTCGTAATGTTTTTAACGAGTATTGGACTATTGACGGCGGAATTTTTAATAAAAATAAGAAGGTATGCTTACGTAGCATTGATTATCATTGCATCGTGTATATCACCGCCAGATTTTTTATCTCATAGTTTAGTTGCGGTACCACTTATTTGTATTTATGAAATTAGTATTGCTTTATCAAAGATTGTTAGTAAGCGAAAAAAGAAAAGAGAAGAAGACATACAGTCGAAAAGTGCCTCGTTATAAAGGCACTTTTTTATTTAGTTGTTATACTATAGCTATAAACGTATACAATATATAGAAGAAAAAAATTATAGAATCTCCAAAATTTAGACAAACTTTGCGCTTTTATATGTTTATACTGAATGTATTAAGCAATTTACGGATAACGAGATCCTCGTCTTATCGGCTATTTAGGATGGGGGATGGATTAGGTGGAGATGAATAGGGTATAAATCTTCTAACCATAAGAACGACAGTGATTGTCCAAGGATACTTTTGTATTCATAGGAGTCTCCACTTTAAACAAAGTGTAACAGCGTAAAGTAGAGGAAGTTCAAAAATCCAATGAAAAAGAGGATTGATATTGTGATTACGAAAAGTTTTTATTTCACTCATTCAACAGGGGATTGTATTAAAATATTCGAGATCCCTGTCCTACAGGCGCAGCATCCATTATCGTTTCTAATTCAGTCTCGTCTTCAATTATTTATTGCAAAAATTCAAAAACAAAAACACCCAAGATTTTCGTATTCTTTCCGTGAATATTTACAAAATTGTTTGAAGTGGAATGATTATTTAAATGTATATAAAACAAATACTCTCGAAAAAAATGCATGATATAGAGTGTGGACAGGGTTTGGAGCTCTGTCTTTTTCATTTTAGATATAAAAATATAATTAATTTGATTAAATTTCGTTCCAAATTGTTGAAAGCAATGGGAATACTAGTATAATAACAAGGAGAGCGTATTGGAAAGGGAAGAATATAATATGCAAAAAATTAAAATTGTAACAGATTCAACGGCGGATTTATCACAAGAGGTAATTGAGAAGTATGACATTCATGTTCTACCATTATCAATCTCTGTAAATGGACAAACATATTTAGATCGCGTTGATCTACAACCTGATGAATTTATTGAAGAAATGATTAAATCAGAGGAATTACCAAAAACATCACAACCAGCAATGGGTACATTTGTAGAAATGTATGACAAGTTAGGCGAAGATGGAAGTGAAGTACTTTCCATTCATATGACAAGTGGAATGAGTGGTACTGTTGCAACTGCGAATAGTGCTGCAACGATGACTGATACAAAAGTAACAGTTGTTGATTCTCAATTTATTACACATGCTTTAGCATATCAAGTAATTGAAGCTGCAAAAATGGCAAATGAAGGGCGCTCGCTAGAAGATATTATAAAGCGAATTGATGAAGTGAGAAAAAATACTCGCTTATATGTAGTTGTAGATACATTGGAGAACTTAGTGAAAGGTGGACGTATTGGTAAAGGAAAAGCATTTATCGGTTCTTTACTAAACATCAAACCAATTGCTAACCTTGAAGGTGGAGCATACAATCCAGTGACAAAAGTACGTAGTCAAGGGCAGATTGTAAAGACACTAACAAAAATATTTGAACAAGATACAGCAGGAAAGTCTATAAAAGCTGTTGCAATTCCGCATGCAAAAGCAATTCCATTAGCTGAAAGTGTAAAAACAGCGGTTGAAAAAGTGAGTGGATTTACTCAATCAGAAATTTTCTATACAACACCTATTATTAGTACTCATACAGGTCCGGGTGCAATCGGATTTATGTATTTAGCAGAGTAATAAAAAGCTACTTGAAACTTATTTCAAGTAGCTTTTTTATGTGAATAGAAAGTAAGAAATAAGAAGGGCTATACAGGCACTACCGCTAATGATATAGCGAGTCTGCAAATATTCATTCATAGAAAACACCCACTGATAAAAGATTCACTTTATGATTTTCTATAGTATATGTTGGATATTGAAAATAAGTAGTTACGTTATACTTGTAATGTTTCAATTTTTTCATTTGTTTGCTTATCATTTGTTACGCTATTATAAGTGAAAGTTTGGCCTAAAAAGAGTACATGCAGTTGTTCCCACGGTAACATACGTAAATTCCAATTATTCCGAAGCCTTGTTACTGCCTCGCGAGGTGTTTCATCTGCGAGTGCAAAAGCTCCGTAATGCATTGGTATAAAGTGTGTAGCGTTTAAGTCTAAATAAGCTTGCACAGCCTCCTCAGGGGAAACGTGAGATATTTTCATAAACCATTCTGGTTCATAAGCTCCAATGGGCATAAGAGCAATATCAATTGAAAAGCGTTTACCAATTTCTTTGAAACCTTGGAAATAGCCACTGTCACCACAAAAATAAATGGTTTCTTTCGTTGTTTCATTATTAATAATCCATCCGCCCCAGTGAGATGTATTCATATCAAATAAGGATCTTCTCGTCCAGTGCTGGGCAGGGACAAAGTGAAAGGAAACATCACTAACTGTTGTATTTCCCCACCAATTATACTCTTCTACGTTAGTAAATTTTTTGCGAGTAAATAATTTTTTCAGCCCAATAGGTACTAGGTATAAAATATCATCATTTAGCTGGCGAAGCGTTGAAAAATCTAAATGATCATAATGACCGTGCGAAATGAGGACAATATCAATTTTAGGTAGTTCTCGTAAAGAAAGACCAGGTTCTGTAAGTCTAGGAACTAATTTTAATTTTGAAGCCCATACTGGATCTGTTAATATATTTAATCCATTCATTTGGATAAGGAATGTGGAATGACCAATCCAAGTTACAGTCGTCTTTTCAAAGTTGTTTTGTAGGAATTTACTTTGTTTAACAGGTGATTGTTCTACTAAAAAAGAAAAATCCTTTTTATTTTGTTTTCGCTCTTTTCGCCAACGTATGAAGGAACGAATTGATTTTTTTGTGCTTACATTATCCATATTTTCATAACGTTTTGTCATGAACATCACCTCATTTAAAATCGTTGTAATTGTATTGTACCGAAATGTTGTTAAGGAATACAGTGTATAACATGGATGAATGTTTAAGGAATTGTTAAAAAATAGGGGGATGCGTTTACAAAAGTAACAATAAAATTAGTTTTGCAAATTCTATTTAGAGAAATAATAGTAAAAAAATATATTTTGTCTAGTAATTCGCTTGAAATAAAGAAGTAACATACGTAAATTCGTACGATTTCGTGAACAAATGTAGTAAACAATTTTCTCGTAGTGTTAACTTTTGTTATGATAAACATAACCTATTTAAATTTAGGATAGAGAAAAGAGGTTTATATATGAAGCGTTATCAAAAAATAATTGGTCTTATGGTTGTATTTTGTCTCTTTGTACTTGCTGGATGTAGTGAATCGGGTTCAAAGCTTCGTAAACCATTGAATTGGGATTTAGAAACTTTCCAATTTACAAATCAAGATGGAAAGTCATTTGGTACAAAAGATTTAAAAGGGAAAGTTTGGGTTGCTGACTTTATGTTCACAAATTGCCAAACAGTTTGTCCGCCAATGACTGCTAATATGGCAAAGCTGCAAAAGATGGCAAAAGAAGAGAAATTAGACGTTCAGTTTGTTTCGTTTAGTGTAGATCCAGACCTTGATAAGCCGGAGAATCTGAAGGCTTTCATTCAAAAGTTTACAGAGGATACTAGTAACTGGAATTTATTAACGGGTTATTCGTTAGAAGATATTACAAAGTTTTCAAAAGATAATTTCCAATCACTTGTAGATAAACCGGAGAATGGTCAAGTTATGCATGGTACATCATTTTATTTAATTGATCAAAACGGAAAAGTAATGAAAAAGTATAGTGGCATTAGTAATACGCCGTACGAAGACATTATACGTGATATGAAGCGATTAGCGGATTAAAAAGAAGGGTGCACAGCACCCTTCTTTTTTTTACATTAGTCTATGGATAAAATGTCATGTTGTTGTGGTAGCTTTGGTGCTCGAATTTCTAACACGCCGTTTTGATACGAAGCTTTCGCTGATTTTTTATTAATTGAGTACGGTAATTTAATCAATCTTGATGCTTCTGAAATGGAACGTTCTCGGCGATAATAGTTATGAGATGTTTCTTCTTCGGCCTCTTCAAGTATCTCTTCTTTTACAGAGACTTTTAAGTATTCACTTTGTATTTCAATTTGAATTTGTTCTTTTTGTATACCTGGTAGTTCAGCTGTAACAACTAGTTCTTCACCAACTTCATATAAATCTACAGGGAATGTTAATAAACGGTTTCCTTTTTGGAAAAAATGATTTAAATCAGCGATTACATTGCGAAGTGGTGTTTGCTCGAAGAAATCATCAATTTGCTTTAAATAATTACGAACCGGTGGGCGAGAAGAGTCTTTTTTTTCTTCACTCATGGTATTCCCTCCTAGAAATCAATTTGCAATATCATATGACAAAAGCGGAGAAAGGTGATTGCCTAGTTTTCATGTTTTCATAAAAAATTGTTAAAAATGTGAAATGGAGTGATTTTTTTATAGTTTTTGGTCGCCATATTCAATTGATTATGCTAGTATAAATAGGGTTGATATAGTAGTATATAGACAGAATGAAAACTGAAAGAGGGTAAGAAGTATGTGTGGTTTTGTAGGATGTTTATGTGAAAACCCTAGAGAGTTTTCAGAAACAGAAAAACATCAATTTGAAAATATGAACACGATGATTTTCCACCGCGGTCCAGATGACGAAGGATATTTTCGTGATGAACATGTACAATTTGGCTTCCGCCGTTTAAGCATCATTGACTTAGAGGCAGGACATCAGCCGCTAACTTATGAAAATGATCGATATGTAATTATTTTTAATGGTGAAATTTACAACTATGTAGAATTACGTGAAATGTTACTTGAAAAAGGTGCAACGTTTGCAACGCAATCTGATACAGAAGTTATCATTGCATTGTATGCACATATGAAAGAAAAATGTGTAGACTATCTTCGTGGTATGTTTGCATTTATGATTTGGGATCGTGAAGAGAAGAAACTTTTCGGTGCACGTGACCACTTTGGTATTAAACCTTTATACATTGCACAACAAGGTGATACTACATTCTTCGCATCTGAGAAGAAAAGTATTATGCATGTGATGGAAGATAAAGGCGTTAATCCAACGTCACTACAACATTACTTTACGTACCAATATGGTCCAGAGCCAGAAACATTAACAATTGATGTTAATAAAATCGAGCCTGGTCATTATTTCGTAAAAGAAGTTGGTAAAGAGATGGAAATCCATCGCTACTGGAAACCTTATTTCAATGCTTCTAGCGCAACGAAAGAGGAGCATATCCAAGCAATTCGTGATGTGTTATATGATTCAGTAAAAGTGCATATGCGCAGTGATGTACCAGTAGGTTCATTCTTATCTGGTGGTATCGATTCATCTATTATCGCTTCTATCGCAAGAGAAATGAATCCAAATCTTTTAACATTCTCTATTGGTTTTGAACAACGTGGCTTCAGTGAAGTTGATGTTGCCAAAGAAACTGCTGAGAAATTAGGCGTTAAAAACCATAACGTATTCATTTCAGCGAAAGAGTTTATGGATGAGTTCCCAAAAATTATTTGGCATATGGATGATCCTTTAGCAGATCCAGCAGCTGTACCATTGTACTTCGTTGCAAAAGAAGCACGTAAGCATGTAACAGTTGTTCTTTCAGGTGAAGGTGCAGACGAGCTATTTGGTGGTTATAACATTTATCGTGAGCCAAACTCACTAAAAATGTTCTCTTACATTCCTAGCCCAGGAAAGAGCGTTCTAAAAGCATTAAGTGGTGCTCTTAAAGAAGGATTTAAAGGAAAGAGCTTCCTAGAGCGTGGATGTACGCCAATTGAAGAGCGTTACTATGGAAATGCGAAAATCTTCCGTGAAGAAGAGAAAGTTGAATTAATGAAGTATTACAATGAAAGTGTTAACTATATGGATATCACGAAACCATTGTATAACGAAATTAAAGATTATGATGATGTAAGCAAAATGCAGTACATTGACATGTTCACATGGTTACGCGGTGACATTTTATTAAAAGCTGATAAGATGACAATGGCAAACTCATTAGAACTTCGTGTACCGTTCTTAGATAAAGAAGTATTCGATGTTGCGTCTAAAATTCCAACTGAATTTAAGATTGCTAACGGAACTACGAAAGCTATTTTACGTGAAGCAGCACGCGGAATCGTTCCAGATCACGTATTAGATCGTAAAAAACTTGGATTCCCAGTACCAATTCGTCACTGGTTAAAAGACGAAATGCATGATTGGGCTATCAATATTATAAACGAGAGTAAAACAGAGCATTTAATCGACAAACAGTATGTATTAAACTTACTGGAAGCACATTGTGCAGATAAAGGCGATTATAGCCGTAAAATTTGGACTGTACTTGCGTTTATGGTATGGCACCAAATTTATGTTGAGCATAAATACGATACGAATAAGTTCCACGAAGAAACGAAACGTGCGTATAGCTTAGTTTAATTAGAAAAACCTTAAGATCGCATAGGATCTTAAGGTTTTTTTCATAAATAGAACGAATTATTGATACAATAAAAGTAAAAGGATGGACAACATATGATTACGTTTGAAAAAGTAAGTGTAGAAAATGAAAACGTTGTTAAAGAAATGTTTCGCTCACATAGTTTAAGTGAGAATCAGGTACAGTATTGTGTGAAAGTTGATGATACATATATTGGTGTAATAGATTATCGTGTTCAAGAGGAGAGTGCGGTTTTATCTCAGTTAATTATTCACTTTGATTATCAAAGTTACGGTTATGGAACAAATACGTATTTTACATTTGAAACGATGATGAAAGAAAGAAATGTGAAAGAGATAAAAGTAATACAAACGGAATTAACGGAACAAGCTAATTCTTTCATAGAGAGCTTTGGTTTTAATGAAGAAGATGGAATATATGTGAAGAAAATATAACGATGCGTAGTTACGCGGGATAAATATAAGGCAGGTGGATATATGACGATGACTTCTGGTCTTGTATTAATTGGAGGGTGTTTTCTAGTAGCAGAGCTAATCCATATGTTCATTCGAAAAAGAATGAATAAGAAGAAAAAGCCGTATGAATTACAATATGCCCCTGTGTTTTTCCTTTTATTTTGTATGCTGATTACATTACAAAATGTAACGAACTTCCCGCCGCTTATAAATATTTTTTTAAAGTTCGGTTTGTTGTATAGTAGCACTGGAATAGCTCTTTTATTCCTTTTGTTTTGCATACGTTATATTCACTATCAATCGTATATATTTATTTTAAATTGGTTAAAGCAAAATGATAGAAACCGCCTTACTTAAGGCGGTTTTTTATTTACGTTATGTATTGACTGGAATTACAATTACTTTCTTATGCCCATTGCTTTTTCACTTGTTACGTTTAAAAAATGTGAGTAGCAAATAAGTACAAAAATATTTTGAATAAAAATGAGGTTGAAATTATATATATTGAAAAATTTTTCTGATATATCTATTGACAATGTATAAGATATACATTAATCTTTAAATGTAAATGATAATCAATTTCAACTAGGAGGACTTATGACACGCACTAAAAATATTCTTATACTTTGCGTTATGTTATTAATAGTCGTAATCGCAGGGTGCGGTAAAGAAGAAAAGAAAGATAAAGATACATCTGTAAAGGCAAAAGATTCATATAGTATAAAGCATGCAATGGGTGAAACGACAGTAAATGGTACGCCAAAAAGAGTTGTTGTTTTAACAAATGAGGGTGCTGAGGCACTTTTAACTGTTGGGGTAACGCCAGTTGGAACGACAAAACCACGTGCTGGTGATGAATGGTATCCTCATTTAGCGAAAGAGTTAAAAAATACGAAAGTAGTAGGAACTGAGCGTGACATTAATTTAGAAGCGGTAATGAAGCTTCAGCCGGATCTAATTATCGGAAATAAAATGCGTCACGAAAAAATATACGAGCAGTTAAAAGAAATCGCGCCAACAGTATATGCTGAAACATTGCGCGGTGATTGGAAAGAAAACTTTACGCTTTATACAAAAGCTGTAAATAAAGAAAAAGAAGGGCAAAATGCTCTTAATGATTATAAAAAGCGTATTGCAGCAATAAAAGAACAATTAGGTGATAAAATTAACTCTAAAGTTTCCATTATTCGCTTCGTCCCAGGTGATGTCCGTATTTATCAAAAAAATTCATTCTCAGGCGTTGTATTAAATGATATTGGATTTAAACGACCACCACTACAAGATAAAGATGAATTTGCGATAAAAGGAATTACAAAAGAGCAAATTCCAAATATGGAAGGGGACTATATATTCTATTTTACATCTGATAAAGATGCGGATAAGAATAATGAAGGAAACACGTTAGCGAAAGAATGGACAGAAGATCCACTCTTTAAGCAGTTACAGGCTTCTAAAGATAATAAAGTATTCCAAGTAGATGAAGTGATTTGGAATACAGCAGGTGGTATTGTAGCTGCAAATCTTATGTTAGATGATATTGAAAAATATTTTCTAAAATAAATGAACGGTCGAGTACATCACTTTAAATGGTGATGTGCTTTTTTATTTATAAAATACAGAAAATTCCTTCTTTTAGGTGCGGATAAGTTGTACAATTAAACCAATTATGGAATAAAGGAGTGGGAATAAATGAAAGCTACTCATAAAGAATGGATTTTGTTTAACGGAAGAATGGTAAATACGAAGGAAGAACAACCGATGATTTCATTAGAGGAGAGAGGCTTTCAATTTGGGGATGGTATATATGAGGTATTCAGACTATATGATGGGAAGCCACATTTATTAGATTTACATTTAGAACGATTCTTTAATTCTATGGAAGAAATAAAACTAATTCCGCCGTTTACTAAGGAAGAGTTGGTGGAAGAGTTACATCAAATGATTGAAAAAAATCACTTTCAAGAAGATGGGAATGTATATTTGCAAATATCAAGAGGTGCTCAAGCACGTAATCATGTGTATGAATCAAATATGGAACCAACATATTTTGCAAATATAGTTTCGTTTCCAAGGCCAATTACTGCAATGGAACGAGGAATAAAAGTTACTGTAGAAGAGGATATACGCTGGAAGTTCTGTCATATAAAATCTTTAAACCTGCTACCTAATATTATGATTAAAAATAAAATAAACGAACAAGGCTATCAAGAAGCGATATTAGTACGAGATGGAATTGTAACGGAAGGGTGTCATTCAAATTTCTTTATGGTGAAAAATAATAAATTAATTACACATCCGGCTGACAATTTCATTCTCCACGGCATTACACGTCAATTCGTTATTACATTAGCGAAAGAGTTACATATTGAAGTAGAAGAACGAGAATTTTCACTACAAGAAGTATTTGAAGCTGATGAGTGCTTCTTCACAGCGACACCACTTGAAATATTCCCAGTCGTTCAAATAGGTGATGAACAGTTTGGAACCGGGGGAAGAGGACCAATTACAAAGAAACTCCAAGTTGCATATGAAGAAAGTATTCGTTTGTTTAAAGTTACGAACTAATATTGAAGAAAAAAGCTGGTATTCCTCCAGCTTTTTTTCATGATATAATTCAAGCATAGGACAAGATTTGAAAACGCTGTAAAAAGGGGATTTAATGTATGAATTATGAAGATTTTAAAGAAGTAATTCACGGTAGACGAAGTGTTAGGAAGTTCACAGAACAAGAAGTATCCACTAGTGATATAAAAGAAATTATTGATTGTGCTCGTTATGCACCGAGTGATACGAACTCACAAACTTGGGAGTTCTTGGTCATAATGAACCGAGAGAAAATTAAAGAAATTGAACAAATGACATGGGATGCATTACATAAACTTGCGGCAAAAGCGGCAGAAAACGGAGAAGAGAAAGCAGGGAAATTACTTACACGTTCTTTCGGACCATATGCAACAGCTTTCTCGGAGGCACCAGTATTAATCGTATGTTTGGCCACACCATATGAATCAAAATTTCGCGAAAAGATATTTGATCCAATTGCTTTTGTTCCAGATTCAGTTTGGGAAGAAGAAGGAATTAAGAGTAGCTGTTTAGCAGCACAAAATTTAATGTTAGCTGCGCATGCGAAGGGGCTTGGTACTTGTCCGATGACAGGACCGGTATTGTTAGCTCAAGATGAACTACGACAATATTTACAAATTGAGCCTGAAAAACAAATAAATATGGTTATTTCACTCGGTTTTCCGAAAGATAAGCCGAAGAAACTTCCAAGAAAAGAAGTAGATGAGATTACAACATTTGTTTTTTAAAGTTCAAAATAAAAAGACATTGTATGAACAATGTCTTTTTATTTTGGACAGGTATGTAATTAATCTGTTGGGCTAAAATGATAGATAAGAGGGAATTACTATTTATTTCATAAAAAAAATTAATGTTCTATTAAGGAAAGTATGATACATTAATCGTGAGCAATATTCTATTTGTTCATGAAAGTGTTGAAAGTAGTCTTAAAATTAAAAAGTTATTTTTGTATAATAAATTATAATGAAATGACAGGGGGGATGAATTTTGAAAAAATTCATAATCACTGGATTGTCTGTATTGTTACTAGCTGGTTGCGGTACTCCACAGGAAAAAGAGGGTACACAATCAAAGCAGGAAGAAAAAGTTGTAAATGCAAGTAATGAGAATGTAGTTGTATTTCCTGAAGGATCGGTGCCAGTTGGAGAAGGAAAAGTGAAAGTTATTACGCCAGATGGCACGTCTGAAAATGGAAATATACCGGCTGTGTTCATCAAAAAGGATACTTTAATTCAGCAAGTTGAATTAGAGCTTTCTAATTTTCAAAACGAAAAAGAAACATTTATATTTGTAGATCAAGTATATGCAGATAAACATCAAGTCACTAGTACAACACAGACAACCGTACAATTAAAAGAAAAGATGCTTGAGACAGGTAATCATACGATTACTGCAGTTCAGTATGAAAACAATGACCCGAAAGGAAAGGTTATTAGTTTTAATCAAGCAACATTTGAAACAAAACCTGCGTCTTAATTAAGGATAAAAAGCACATTACTCAAAAAGTAGTGTGCTTTTTTATTTGGACTAGCGGATATAATACTGAATAACTTGTTTCGTTTTCTAATACGATTAAGTAGGAAGAAATCACTTGTTTCTACTATGACAGAGAAAGAGGCTGAAGATGTGAATCGGTATATCCGCATCCTCTTGATTCTTTTAACGATGTCAGTCATTTGGTTTGTGATTCAAGAGGTGACTTAAATTACGCTTGACTATCAAATTCACGACTTGTTAATAGGAGCTATTTGTTTTACCATTGTTTATCTATTATATGATAAACTCGGATTAAGGTAAGTTTCACATGAAAAATGTAGGTATTTCATGTGAAATGTCGAATAGTACATATGATGTCGTAATAACAAATTTTCTATTGTTTACTGTGAAACAGAAGAAGGGGAGAGAGTAGTTATGAAACGAGCTCTTATTAATATTGATTATACATATGATTTTGTAGCTGAAAAAGGTGCTTTAACTTGCGGGAAACCAGGGCAAGAAATTGAGAAGGAAATTGTACATATAACGAAGCAATATATTGAAAATGGAGATTACGTTGTCTTTGCAATTGATAAACATGAAGAAAATGATGTATATCATCCAGAATCAAAGTTATTTCCGCCTCATAATATAGCTGGTACAAATGGAAGAGATTTGTTTGGTGAATTACAAGATGTGTACGAAACATATAAAAATGTAGAGAATGTATATTATATGGATAAAACACGATATAGTGCATTTGCTGGAACAGACTTAGAGATGAAGTTAAGAGAAAGAGGGATAGAAGAAGTTCATCTTGTAGGTGTTTGCACGGATATTTGTGTTCTTCACACAGCAGTAGACGCTTATAACAAAGGATTTAAAATTGTTGTTTTTGAAAAGGCGGTTGCGTCTTTTAATGCGCAAGGACATGAATTTGCACTTGGACATTTTAAGTCATGCTTACATGCAGAAGTAAAGTAAAAAAGAGGCCTTTAAAAAGGTCTCTTTTTACGTTATAGCCCATTGTAAGTAACCTCCGCGAGTCGAAATGTATTCAAATGAACAATTCGGCGTTGTGTTAATATTCCCCTTTTTGTTTAGGGAAGTATTGAGGTCTCAAAATAAAGTCACTTATAAAAAGTTGTATTGTTATCTCCCTTTAGTGGATGAAAAAGGGTATATTTATAGAAGAAAGTGTAACAAGTAATAAGGAAATCAAAAAATATAACCATAAATTAGTTTTTCATGAAATTTTCATTAGTTAAGGGTGTGGATGGATGAGTTTATTAACGTATACTGAAGAATTTTTTAATTATGTAAGAGAGTTTTTACTTTTAAGATTTTTACTATTTGCTTTAGTTCTAATCATTATCTCATTTATAATCAACCGTATTATTGACTGGTTTTTTAGGAAATCAAGCTTTTTTGATGAAGAGGTAGAGCAAACGATTCAAAGTGTGATTCGATCTATTTTTAGATATATCATTATCATTAGTCTAATCATATATTTAATTAGCCAATTTGTAGATATAAAAAGTATCATTGCAGGTGCAGGGATAGCGGGGGTTGTTATTGGTTTTGCTGCACAACAGATGCTAAAAGATGTTATATTAGGCTTTGCGCGATTAGCGGACAAAGAGTTTCGTGTTGGCGATTTTGTTACTTTTAACGGAACAAATTCAGGAACGATTGAGGAAATTAGTATTCGTTTTATGCAAATTCGTGAATGGTCAGGAAAACTGCTAACTATACCACATGGAGAGATTAGAACGATACAAAATTTTAATAAAGGATGGATGCGTGTAATTGAACGGATTGCGGTAAGTTATCAGGAAGATCCTACAAGAGTTAAGGAATTGTTAGAAGAAGTTTGTGTAAATTGTAATGAAAAATTGGCTCCGAGTCTCTATACAGTAGAGGATGAAGCTGTTGAGCCGTTTAAATATGTTGGTGTTACAGATTTAAATCCGAATTTTAAATACGTTGGATATGAATTTTGTATTACAGGTTTAATAAAGCCAGAAGATTATTTTGAAACTTCTAGACAAGTAAGATTTGAATTAATGTCTATGTTCCATAAGAATCAAGTGCAGATGCCAGCAGCAAATATGGTCGTTACTGCTGAAAGCTTACAGCATGCTCGTGCTGGACAATCTTTATCGGACAGTTAAAGTAGAACAGTTTGTTAACAAAAATTCTGCAACCAACATTGGATAGAAAAATATTAATAAAATGATTGAGATAAAGAAAGAGCCGAAGGAATTTGGCTTTTTTTAATTTGTAGAATTTAGAAATTTCTTAATGTTATAATGGTAGTTGGTGATGAGAATGAATTTTGAAGAAAAAGAGATGCATCGTTTAGAAGCATTAAAAGCAATTGCTGAATTATTAAATGAAGCGACAGACTTACAGGACATGTTAGAAAAAGTGTTACATACATTGTTACAAGTTATGAATTTAGAAACAGGGTGGATCTTTTTTATTGATGAAAGTGGAAAGCACCGCATGCTTGTAGATCAGAACTTACCTCCAGCTCTTACGTGGCAAGAAAAAAAGCCAATGTGTGAAGGAGACTGTTGGTGTGTAGAGCGTTTTGTGAATGGCAGATTGGAAAAAGCAACAAATATTATTGAATGTAAGCGAATAGAGGATGCGATTGAATGTAATTGGGGAGAGACAGAAGATGTAACGCATCATGCGACAATTCCTCTTAGGTCTGGATCGGAGAAATTTGGTCTATTAAATGTGGCTTCGCCTCAAAAAACACATTTTTCAGAAGAAGAATTAGCATTATTAGAATCGATTGCATTTCAAATAGGTACGACAATACAACGTATTCAGTTAGTAGAAAAAGAACGTAAATACGTAGTGGTAGCTGAAAGAAATCGATTAGCTCGTGATTTACATGATTCAGTAAAACAATTGTTATTTTCTATTATGCTAACAGCAAAAGGTACTCTAAATATGACGCAAGATAGAGACTTGCAAGAGATGTTAAGTTATATTGGAGAATTATCACAGGAAGCATTACAAGAAATGACACTTTTAATTTGGCAATTAAGACCGGAAGGATTAGAGAAAGGTTTAGCAGAAGCAATTAAAAATTACGGGAAGTTGTTAGGGATTTTTGTGGAAGTTCGAATTGATGGAATGATTTCAATTGGGGATGAAATAGAAGAAGTTTTATGGCGTATTAGTCAAGAAGCAATACATAATTGTAAAAAACATGCTTCATGTGAAAAGGTAAATGTTCTTTTAAAAATAGAAAATAACCAGCTATATTTTTACATAGAGGATAACGGAATAGGCTTTATACAAGATAACGTAAGAGAGACAGCGCTTGGTTTAAAAAGTATGAAGGAACGCATTCAGTTAATAAAGGGATCGTTTCAAATAAAAACGGAGCTGAAAAAGGGTACGAAAATTGAAATTCAATTGCCGGTTTGAAGGGGAGAATAAGGTTGAAGATTAAATTACTTTTAGTTGAGGATCATCATATCGTTCGAAGAGGACTTGTATTCTTTTTGAAAACGAGAGAAGAATTTGAAATTGTTGGGGAAGCAGAAAATGGTGAAGAGGCATTAACATTCGTCCAAACAAAAAGGCCGGATATAGTATTAATGGATCTATCAATGCCGAAGATGGATGGTATTGAAGCAACGAAACGAATAAAACAATATGATGAGACAATTAAGATACTTATATTAAGCAGTTTTTCAGAGCAAGATTATGTTTTACCAGCACTAGAAGCTGGAGCAGATGGTTATCAATTAAAAGAAGTACAACCTGAGCAACTTGTAGCTTCTATCATTGCAGTACAGGAAGGGAATGCGAATTTTCACCCGAAAGTAACACCAGCACTCTTAGGACGGTCAGCGGTCAAAAAAGAAAAAGAAAACCCTTTTTCCATGTTAACGAAAAGAGAGCAAGAAGTACTTCGTGAAATTGCGAAAGGGAGAAGCAATAAGGAAATTGCAGCAGAGCTTCATATTACAGAACAAACTGTAAAAACACATGTTTCAAATGTTTTAGCTAAGTTGGAAGTAGATGATCGTACGCAAGCTGCATTATATGCGGTGAAACATGAGAAGAAATAATATTAAGTATGAATAATATAGTCATATGTTATGACAGAATACATAGAAGCAATTAAAAATGTATAGTGATTCTGAATAAAGGTTTTTCTTCTTTCAATAATTAGGTACAATAAGGTGAAACTTTAATCAGTGGGGGGCATTCCCACTGATTATTGGCCCGCAATAATTGTTTTTTTATGGAATAAGGATGCGATGGAAGGAGAAGATATGCTATGCCAGGTACAAGAAATGGGCTTGGAAAGATTCAGGCTTCGTTAAACGGTTTATCACCGAAATTGCGAAGTATTGCTGAACATATTTTGAAACATCCACAAGATGTTGTACATAAATCTATTACAGAATTAGCTGAAGTTACGAATAGCTCCGAAGCTACGATATTCCGCTTATGTAAGCATCTTGGTTTTCAAGGCTTTCAAGATTTAAAGATTACATTAGCTCGTGAAATTGTACATACTCCGATGCAAAATATTCATGAAGAAGTATCGGCGGAAGATAGTATGGTAACTGTTGCTAAAAAAGTTTTTCATTCGCATATTACAGGACTGCAAGATACATTACATTTACTAAACGATACAGCACTAGAGCAAGCGGTAAAAGTATTGCAAGATACAAGCCGTATTGAGTTTTATGGAAATGGTGGTTCCGGTATTATTGCGATGGATGCATATCATAAATTTATGAGAACTGGTATTTCTTGTATTGCTCATACAGATTCACATTTTCAAATTATGGGTGCGGGTTTACTAACTAAAGAAGCAGTAGTCATTGCAATTTCTCATTCTGGTAGCAATAAAGGGTTACTGGAAGCATTAGAAGTAGCAAAAGCGAGGGGAGTTCGCATTATTGCGATTACGAGCTATCAGAAATCAGCATTAAGTCAACTTGCTGATATTACATTATACACTTCAACACGTGAGACGGAATTTCGCACCGAAGCAAGTTCATCACGACTAGCACAGTTAAGTTTGTTAGATACTTTATACGTTGGGTTATCATTACAACGCCAAGAAGAAACGTTGCAAAATTTACAAAGTATACGTGAAACAATTTCGATGAAACGAATATAAAAGGCGATTTAAATGTTCAATTTCGATAATTACTGATAGGGTAATTAGTCCATTATGGGGCTGATTATCCTTTTTTATTTGCATAATGAATAAAAAGAATGAATATTCAACTCAATTCGTATAATGTAGATATGAAATTTGAATTGTATGTTTGGCATATGGGAGGAAGACAAAGCCTTGAAGGGTGTTTAATGAGAGTTAAAGAAATAATCATAGGTAAATAGAACGACAAACTGACAAATCAGATTGGGGTAAAAAGGAGTTAGTTATAAAATATTTTTATTGAAAGGATAAAGAATTATGTTTCTCATAGCTTATTTACCTATTCTTCTATATTTATTATTAGAGTTTTATAGAAGTTCACCTGTTAAAGAAGAAAAGCAAAATCGTGGTTCTAGTTTTTTTATCGGAGTAGTTTTTGCATTGATGTTAACCATTCCAGAGATTATGTATTTCTTTACAGTAAATAAGATTCATTCATTGCTGTTTTTCGGTGTTATTATCGCGCTAATCGGTGTATGGATAAGATTTTCTTCAATGAAAATTTTAGGTAGATTTTACAGTAGAAATGTCGGAATGCAAGGGGGACATAGGTTAATTCAAAACGGTCTATATAAATATGTTCGTCATCCTGGTTATTTAGGGTCTTTTTTGACCTTTTTAGGATTTGCAATATCTTCATCTTCATTCATTGCCGTTACCATAAATATCATTTTATTTTTCATTGTGTATTCGTATCGTATAAAAATTGAGGAGAGAGTCCTTATTAAGCTATTTGGTGAACAATATAGGCAATATCAGTCCAAGACTTGGCGAATTATTCCGTTTCTATACTAGGGATTATAGGAGGGATTTCTTAAATAGATGGATGTAGGATCTCACCACGTTATAAAAAGACAGGAACAAATAAGTTCCTGTCTTTGATTTTATTGCGTTTAAAGTGTATGACCTAAATATAATAATAGAAGGCTTTATTTAATTTTTATATTTATCTATATGAATATAACATTTTTAATCTCCAAAGCTTAAAATAGTATTCCCAAACTCAATATTTTTTTACATTTCTTTAAATATAGTAAGAAAACATTTGGTTAATAATTCAAATATTGTTCAATATTTAACAATGAGCTTTTAAAATTACATGTTATGATGAACTTGTAATGATGATTGAACATTTAAATTTGGCATAATGATTAGCCAAATCAGTGAAGACAGAAGTTTTGAGATGTACTCATTAAAATTCTAAAACACTAAAGGGGAGATCACATATGAAAGCAGTAGTAGTTAATAAAAATAGTAAAGCAAACATTGAAGTTATTGAAAAGGAATTACGTCCGTTACACTCAGGTGAAGCGTTAGTAGATGTAGAGTATTGTGGAGTTTGTCATACTGATTTACACGTTGCAAATCATGATTTTGGAAACACAGATGGCCGTATTCTTGGTCATGAGGGTGTAGGTATTGTTACGAAACTTGCTGATGATGTTACTTCACTAAAGATAGGTGATCGTGTAAGTATTGCGTGGATGTTCCAATCTTGTGGACGTTGTGAATATTGTGTAACTGGTAGAGAAACATTTTGCCGTGAAGTTAAGAATGCTGGTTATTCAGTAGATGGTGGTATGGCGGAACAATGTATTGTTACAGCTGACTATGCGGTGAAAGTACCAGAAGGATTAGATCCTGCTCAAGCATCATCAATTACATGTGCGGGCGTAACTACATATAAAGCAATAAAAGTATCAGATATTAAACCTGGTCAACCTATTGTCATCTATGGTTGTGGTGGATTAGGTAACCTAGCTATCCAATATGCTAAAAACGTATTTGGTGCAAAGGTAATTGCAGTAGATATTAATGATGATAAATTAGCGTTAGCAAAAGAGGTTGGCGCTGATATGACTATCAATCCAATTTCTCAAGGTCCTGCTGATAAGATTGTGCAAGATGAGCTTGGTGGTGCTTATGCTGCTGTAGTAACAGCGGTTTCTAAAGTAGCATTCAACTCAGCAGTTGATGCAGTACGTGCTTGTGGTAAAGTCGTTGCAGTCGGTTTACCAGTAGAAACTATGGATTTAAACATTCCGCGACTTGTACTAGATGGAATTGAAGTAGTTGGTTCTCTAGTTGGTACTCGTAAGGACTTAGAGGAGGCGTTCATGTTCGGTGCAGAAGGAAAAGTAGTGCCGGTTGTTCAAACTTGTTCTCTAGATAAAGTACAAAATGTATTCGAAGAAATGGAACAAGGTAGAATTCAAGGACGTATGGTAATCGATTTTAAACAGCATAATTGTGATTGTAAATAATTCACTTTAAATATAAAAAATATGAGTCTAGCAAAGGATATTAAAAAAGTTAGACGGCATAAAGAAGCTGATCCCTGCATTCAATAAGGATCAGCTTTTTTTAATATCAATGCTAATTAATGAGAAATGATTAAAGGTTCACTTTATCTGCAAACGAAAAAGAATCTTTACTTTTAACAAATTTTTTATGATTTGGAACAGTTTGAATTGCTACTGTTTGCAAATCTCTTGCTTTCAGTGCATCTTGAATCCCGATGGTCATAAGTTTAATAAAAAGAATCGTAATAAAGAATGAAACGAGAGTATAAAAAATAATCCACCATGAAAGATTCATTTCATAACGATTTAATCCAATAAGGCCTGCCCAATCGTTAGATAGAGAAACAGGTTTGAGCACTCCATCATAGAGTTCTCGCATTTGTATTCCGCCAATTACAATGTCAAGCAACGCTAAATGGATAACGAGTATGAGTGCTTGGACGATATGCTCCATAAATAACACAAATAAGCGATCAAGTAATAAGACTCGTAAGTGTTTTTTGATAATATGAAAACGGCTAGCCCCTAGCAATTGGGAACTTAAAATGTAATCTTGTTTCATAAATTCATCAACCTCTGAGGATATATATAAAGAAAGTGTAGGCAGAGCGACGAAAATAAGTACGAGTACTTGATAAAACGCAAATGAAATATTTGGATCTAATCTATCAGCATTTGATACGATTACAATATTAACGGGCGTGATGAGTATAAATGCGATAAATAAAGTAGGAATGTAATAAAAAACTTCTGAGCATGACTGGAAAAATCTCTTGAATTTTGGAGCATATAAACTTAAGAGGATTCCTATACATGTTCCGAATAAAATTCGAAAGAAGCTAATTGCCACGGCTAATAAAATGGTAAATTTTGCTCCTTCTATAATTTGTAAGAAAACAGACTCTCCAAAACGATCCGATCCAAAAGGCGGTATTAACGATGGTGGAAAGGGAGCCTTTCCAAGCAATTCGTTATTGTCATTGTAAAGTAACTGGGGAGCTTTTGGGATGGTATCTTTAAAAAACCAACTATAAATAAAACTAGCTGAAACAAGTATGAATAAATAAGTAAAGCCGATTAAAAATCGTTTTGATTTCCAAATAGATTTCATAAAGCTGCTCCTTTCAATTGCTTTTGCCATTTATTCATCATGAAAGAGATGATTTGAAAAATGGCGTAAAACGGTAAGATAATCATGACAAGTATGATAAATGCAGCTGGAGGTGAAATAAACGCCTTTTTAAATAAAAATTGAATAATGCCTTGCATATTAAAAACAAATTCTAAAATGAATAAGTTAGAAAGTAAGAAAACAAAAATCGTTTTTAAATGATGGAAGAAGTGGATAGATATATTTTTGAATAAATGAATGCGCAGTATATAACTGGATGAAAGGCCTTTTCCATATGCAACCTCTACGTAATGTTTTCCATGTTCTTCTTGTATGTATAACACCATCATTCGAAACATTTGTAATGTAGGTAAGACAGCTAAAGATAAAATAGGGAGTAAGTAAGCTCGATTTTCATTAAAAGAAATAATAGTGAAAGGAGCTTCCCCGAATTTCTGAAGTACCCATATGAAAAATATTTGCAAACAAATCATCATCATCATATCAGGGACAGCTTCTAATATGAATACAATTCGGTTTATCCATTTTTTTATATAATCTTTTGCTAAAAAATAAAAAAATGCCATGCTAGATGAAATAAAGAGTGCAAGCAAAAAGGCTACAAATAATACAGTAAATGAATATAGATAAGGTTCTAAAACAGTTGGAAATAATGGTGCTGTTTTTAAATGACCATACTTTGGGTCTGATCCTATAACCAACAATGATTCAGGGGAGAAAACCTGTTTTAACAGAGTAACGATCTGGTCAAAAAAATAAATGGGTTGAAAGGTGAATCCTTGTTGAGTGACAAATAAATAAGGTAAATTTAATAATAGTAACAGTGATAAAAGAATGGATGAAAGCTTAATTGTGAATTGAGATATTTTATGTAACATTAAATCCCTCCGACATCTTTTTACAACATTATACAATAAAGTCTAATATATTGTTTTATTTTTCTGAAAAATATAAATACTATTAAATTTTATAGTATGTAATATATATTTACAAGTTAATAAAGTGATAGTAGGATCCACGCTTTAAGACTATTAAGATAAACAGACGAGTGAACTTAATACAATAAAAACGAGCAAAGTGCAAAAAAAATGCCATTGCAGAGGTAGTTGCTGTACAACTCCTTTTTTATGCAAATGAATAGAACGTATGGAAGGACTCTCTATGTGTTGTTAATGAAAGAAAAAGAGTGTGTTGCGTAACGAATATAACGCAAATTTACCGCGGGGAAAAGCTAAATTTAGTATGTAAGTGAAATAGAATGTGAGGATTGTTTTTTTACCATGAAAAAAATTTTCTTTTTAAAACTTGATTTAAGAAAAAATATTTTATATACTAATTCATGTAAACGGTTTACTAGATCGTATTTTGCTAGAAACGAAGGGAAGATTTGCATGGAAACAAGGGGGAGAGTTATCGGGGTTGATATCGGTACCACAAGTACAAAAACGGTTGTGTTCACAGAAAAAGGAAAAGTCGTTGCATCACATGCAGTTGATTATCCAATTATTCAACCGAACGTCGGATGGGCTGAGCAAGATCCTGATGTAATATGTGCTGCTGTATATAAAACTGTAAGCGTTGCCATTGGAAAAGCTAACGTGTTGCCAGAAGATATTTCTTCAATCGGTATTAGTACAGCGATGCACGCATTAATTGCAGTAGATGAAAATGGTGCGCCATTAACGCGTTCTATCATTTGGGCAGATAATCGAAGTACGAAGCAATCAGAAAAATTATTACAACATATGAATGGGCATGATATTTATAGACGAACGGGTACACCAATTCATCCGATGTCGCCACTTTCTAAATTATTGTGGATGAAAGAGGAAGAGCCAGAATTATATGCGCGTACTTATAAATTTATTTCCATTAAAGAGTATGTTATGTATCAATTATTCTCACGTTACGTAGTGGATTATTCGATAGCATCTGCTACTGGGTTATTTAATTTAGAAACATTAAACTGGGATGAAGATGTTTTAACGATGTTACATATGTCACCAGAACAATTATCAACACCTGTGCCAACTACATATATTTTATCGGGGATGAAACCTGAATTAGCACAAAAGATGGGCATTCGTGAAGATACTCCAGTTGTTATTGGTGCAAGTGATGGTGTTCTTGCGAATGTAGGCGTTGGGGCAATATCGCCTGGATCGGCTGCAATTACGATTGGAACAAGTGGTGCGGTTCGAACAATTTCATCAAGTGTTAATACAGATGAAAAAGGAAGAACGTTTTGTTATGCATTAACAGACGAGCACTGGGTGATCGGCGGACCAACGAATAACGGCGGAATATTATTGAGATGGTTACGTGATGAATTCGGTAGCCCAGAACAAGAAGTAGCAAGGAAGCTTGGCATTGATCCTTATGATTTATTAATTAAATATGCGGAAAGTGTACCAGCTGGAGCAGGTGGATTGCTATTTTTACCATTTCTTTCTGGAGAACGAGCACCTTACTGGAATGCAAATGCGCGTGGTACATTCTTTGGAATTAATCTTCAGCATAAACGAGAACATTTTATACGAGCAGTTATGGAAGGTGTTTGTATGAGCGTATATTCTGTTGCACTTGCAATTAGGGATTGTACAGGGCCACTTACTGAAATACGCGTTTCAGGAGGATTTGCGAAATCTGCATTTTGGAGACAAATGCTATCCGATATGATGGGAAAAGAATTGCTTGTTCCTGAAAGTCATGAAGCATCTGCGCTTGGGGCAGCGGCAGTTGCTTTATATGCTGTAGGAAAAATTGATTCTCTTGAAGAGGTAAAGGATTGGATTGATATTGTTCATCACCATGTACCGAATAAAGAAAATACGGCTATATATTTAGAAATGTTTTATATGTATGAACGACTTTACAATCGCTTGAAAGAAGAATTTGATTGTATAGCTGCTTTCCAACGTAAACAATAGGGGGATTGGGAGAAATGGTAGTGGGGATCGTACTAGCGGCAGTTGTCATACTACTTTTACTTATTACGGTAGTAAAATGGCATCCATTTGTCGCGTTAATTTTAACAGCAATTGGTGTAGGGCTAGCAATGGGAATGCCATTGATTGGAACTTCGCCAAAAGATCCAGGGATTATCGACTCTATTAAACTAGGGCTTGGTAATACGTTAGGGTTTTTAGCGATAGTTTTAGCATTAGGAACGATGCTTGGAAAAATGATGGCCGAATCTGGCGGTGCTGAACGAATTGCTACCACATTAATTGATCGTTTTGGGAAGAAACGTGTTCACTGGGCGATGATGTTCGTTGCATTTTTAGTAGGTATTCCAGTATTTTTCCAAGTTGGATTTGTACTATTAATTCCATTAGTATTTACAATTGCGTTAGAAACGGGGGTATCACTTATTACAATCGGTATTCCACTAGTAGCAGGACTATCTGTTGTACACGGACTCGTTCCACCGCATCCAGCAGCGATGGCAGCGGTAGGTATTTTTAAAGCAGATGTAGGGAAAACAATTTTATATGCATTAATTGTCGGACTTCCAACTGCAATCATTTCAGGTCCGCTTTACGGGAAATGGATTGGTGCTCGTATACATAAAGAAGTGCCATTAGATATAGCAGAGCAATTTATTGAAAGAGATAAGAAGAAGGAACTTCCTAGTTTCGGAAATACATTGTTTACTATTTTACTTCCAGTATTTCTAATGTTAGGTGCATCGATTGCGGAAGTCGCGCTAAGCAAAACAAGTCAACTTGCACAAGTATTACACTTTATTGGAGATCCAATCGTCGCATTATTAATTGCAACGATATATTCTTTCTTTAGTCTTGGTTATGCAAAAGGTTTCTCAAAAGATAAAGTATTACAATTTACAAATGATTGCTTAGGGCCTATTGCGAACATATTGTTAGTTATCGGTGCAGGCGGCGCGTTTAATAAAGTATTATTGGATTCTGGAATTGGAACGACAATCGCAGAAATGGCGAAAGAATCTCATATTTCACCGATATTATTAGGTTGGGGAATTGCGGCACTTATCCGAATTGCGACAGGATCTGCTACAGTTTCTATGATGACAGCAGCTGGAATTGTAGCACCAATTGCAGCAAGTACACCAGGTGTAAACGTTGAACTGTTAGCACTTGCAACAGGTGCAGGATCATTAATTTTATCACATGTAAATGATTCTGGATTTTGGATGATTAAAGAGTATTTCGGAATGACTGTGAAAGAAACATTATTAACATGGACTGCAATGGAGACAATATTATCTGTTGTAGCACTTGGACTAATTTCGTTATTAAATATATTTGTATAGAATGGGAGATTGATTAATATGAAACTAGGCTTAATTGGATTAGGAAAAATGGGATTTCCATTAGCAGAACATTTATATGAAGACAAGCATGAAGTAGTTGTATACGATGTAAATAAAGAGCTTGTTGAAAAGGCAGGCGCTTTAGGGATTACTGCTCGTCATACATTAAAAGAAATGATAGCTGAACTAGAAGCTCCACGTACAATTTGGGTAATGGTACCTGCGGGAGAAGTTGTTGAATCAGTATTAAAAGATGTGTATCCATTATTAGAGGAAGGCGATATCGTTATTGAAGGTGGAAATTCATTCTATAAAGATACGTTACGCCGTGCTGAAGAAGCAAAAAGCTTCGGATTACATTATGTAGATATCGGTACATCAGGCGGTGTAGAAGGAGCTAGATACGGTGCTTGCTTAATGGTTGGTGGAGAAAAAGAAATTTACGACCAATTAGAACCTTTATTTAAAGATTTAGCAGTAGAAAATGGCTATTCTTATGCTGGCCGTGTTGGTAGTGGTCATTTCTTAAAAATGGTTCATAACGGTATTGAGTACGGCATGATGCAAGCAATCGCTGAAGGATTTGAAGTACTAGATAAGAGTGACTTTGATTTCAATTATGAAGATGTTGCAAAAGTATGGGCGAACGGATCAGTTATCCGTGGTTGGTTAATGGACTTAACTGAAAAGGCATTTGCAGATGATCCAAAACTAGATGGTATTAAAGGTGTAATGAACTCTTCAGGAGAAGGGAAATGGACTGTGGAAACGGCACTTGAACTTCAAGCGGCAGCACCAGTAATCGCAATGTCATTATTTATGCGCTACCGTTCTCAAGAAGATGATACATTCCACGGAAAAGTAGTTTCAGCTCTTCGTAATCAGTTCGGTGGACATGAAGTTGTGAAAAAATAGGGAATGATTTTTGAAAAGAAACTTGTGCATAAGCGCAAGTTTCTTTTTTTATAGTGAAAGAAGTTTCTCATTTAAAAATACCAATCAAACATTGTTTAATTGTACAGATTTTATCAAATATAAAGGGAAGTATGAAAGATGTCCCAATATAAAAAGAAGAATAAATAAAATGAAGTTTTCATAAATAGTAAAAGGATGGTTATGTCATCAGTGTAGCTATGAAATAGTGTTACATACGAGAAGAGCGTGTTAATAAAATATGAGGTGGTTAAATGGGAAATGAGCAAGTAAAGAATACAGGGGAAGAAAAAAAGTTATGTCTTTGTATGATTGTTAAAAACGAGTCTAGAATTATGGAAAGATGTTTAAATGCTACAAAATCAATTGTAGATTTTGTTTCTATTTGTGATACGGGATCAACTGATCATACACCTGAAATTATTGAAAATTGGTGTAAAGAAAATGAAATCCCTGGAACAGTTCATCATGAACCTTTTAAAAACTTTGGTTATAACAGAAGTTTAGCAGTTTCATTGGCACAAAAAACATATCCGGAAGCAGATTATTTATTAATATTAGATGCTGATATGATATTAGAAGTTGATCCAGAGTTTGATAAGACTAGTTTAACGGAAGACCATTATCTTACATTGCAATATGATATTCATATTAAGTATTGGCTTACACGCCTTTTGAAAGCTTCTTTACCATGGAAATCTGTCGGTGTTACTCATGAGTATTGGGATATAGATCGTTCCAAAGTTGGTGCGGATTACAATACGAGGGTAGCTAGGCTAGAGACACTTGTCGTTAACGATCCTGGAGATGGTGGTAGTAAAGCTGATAAATTCGAAAGAGATGAGAGGTTGTTGTTACAAGGGTTGAGTGATCCAGAAACAACGCCAGATTTGCATATAAGATATTTATTTTATTTAGCCCAAACTTATTTTCATTTAAGCCAATTTGAAGATTCTATTAAATGGTATAAAAAACGGGTGGAAGCAGGTGGATGGGTTGAAGAGGTGTTCTATTCGTTATTGCGAATAGGATTTTGTTATGAACAATTAGCAAACCGTTCAGCAAATAAACAATATGAAGTAACAGAAGCTGATGAAATAGAAAATGCAAAGAACCAAGAAGAGCAATATACAGCATTAGCTATTCTTTATTTTCAAAAAGCGTGGGAATATAGACCAACTCGGGCTGAACCATTATACCAGCTTGCAAGAATGTATCGATTAAAATCTCAAAATAATATTGCTTTGATGTATGCGTTGCAAGGGAAGGAAATTCCTTTTCCGAAAAATGATCTTCTATTTGTAGATTATCATGTGTATGATTACTTATTTGACTATGAGATTTCTATAAGTGCTTTTTATATACCGCATAAAAAACATTTAGGTGCAGTATCACAAAAATATTTGGAATCGAAAAAAGAAGAGCTACCGTTTCATATAGCAAATATGGTAGAAAGTAATGCGAAATTTTATTAAATACATTTTCAGTTAAAGGAGTAGTGGAGTAATCATGGAATTAATACGATGGGCGCTTGAACTAGGTGAATCTGTGCATGGAAATACGTATGAAGAATTGATGCCACTACTAGATTATTATTATGATCGTGATCATTTAAAAGCGTATTGTGTCGCAAACCTTCTTTTAGAAATGGACGTAGCGGATGAGCATCGGGAAAAAATCGAATTAAGAAGGTGCATTGCTGCTTATTATGCTGGATTATATAAAGTAGCAAAAAAACATGCAAATGAGCTTTTACTGAAATATCCAGATGTGGATTTATATAAAAATAATTTAAGACTAATGGAAGCATATTTGAATAAAGAATATGATTATTGTCTTTTTATATGTCCAAAGACGTATGGTAGTTTTATAGATGTCGCGCGAGCATTGAAATGGCGATTGGAGCAAGAGGGAAATACAGCAATTATATCAGAAACAATACTAGAAAATGTGAAAAATACAATTGTTTTTGGAGCACATACGTATGCACATAACCCAAATCTACTACCGAAAAATGCAATTATTTATAATTTAGAACAGCTATATGAAGGAAGCCCTTATGCCCATCCATTTTATTTAATATTGTTAAAAGATAAGGAGATTTGGGATTATAGTAAACAAAATATAGAATGGTTAAAACAAAAAGGAATAGGAAAAGAAATAAAACATGTAGGAATGAACTATGCTCCAACTTTGGAAATAAAAAAAGATGCATTTGATGATGAGGTCACTGAAGACATTGATATACTGTTTATAGGTGCTCTTAATTCGAGGCGGCAAGCTATTTTAGATCAATTAAAAGCAGTTGCTCCAAATTTAAATATAGTTTTTAAAAATAATGCGTGGGGAATTGCTAGAAATGAGTTGATTGCTAGGTCTAAAATTATATTAAATATTCATTTTTACTTGTCAGGCATTCTTGAAACACCTCGGGTATCTTATGCAGTGGCAAATAAGAAATTTATTATTTCGGAAAATAGTAATCCAGAGGACGAGATGGAGTGGCCAGGAATTGTGTTTACTTCGTACGAAAAAATAATAGAAAATATTTTGAAATATATAGCTTTACCAGAAGAACGTACTAAATTAGCAGAAAAAGCGTATACCCATTTTGAAGCGAATGGAAGCAGAGGTATACTGAGTCATAATGGTGGAGAATCGTAATTGTGAAGAACTCATACTTTCGTATGAGTTCTTTTTTTGCCTATCATACTATTTTATCAAGCTAGTTCCCTCTTTATATTGTGTTTTGTATAGAAATTTCTGATAATATATAAGTATAACTTGAAAACAAAGGGGAGAAATAATTATGAAACTAGTCGTTATTAACGGTACACCAAGAAAATTCGGTAGAACGCGTGTGGTGGCAAAATATATTGCTGATCAATTTGAAGGGGAGTTATACGATTTAGCAGCAGAGGAATTGCCTTTATATAATGGGGAAGAATCACAACGTGAATTAGAAGCGGTAAAAAAATTAAAGGCGTTAGTGAAAACTGCAGACGGTGTAGTACTATGTACACCTGAATATCATAATGCAATGAGTGGTGCGTTGAAAAATTCGTTAGATTACTTAAGTAGTAGTGAATTTGTTCATAAACCTGTCGCATTACTTGCAGTTGCAGGAGGCGGTAAAGGTGGAATAAACGCATTAAACAGTATGCGCACTGTTGCAAGAGGGGTATACGCAAATGCCATCCCAAAACAAGTGGTGCTTGATGGACTTCATGTACAAGACGGTGAACTGGGAGAAGATGCAAAACCATTAATTCATGATTTAGTTAAAGAATTAAAAGCATATATGGGTGTATATAAAGAGGTGAAAAAACAACTAGGAGTTGAGTGATATGCCATCTCTGTATAAAGATTCACGCTTGTATTTCATTCTAGGGGCCAATAGTTTATCAGCTATTGGTTCCGGAATTGTTATGATAACGATTCCGTGGCTGTTAATTAAAGAGAGTGGTGGAGATACTACGTTTGGCTATGTTTCCATCATCGCAACTCTGATTATGTTTTTATTAACACCGTTTATTGGGCAAAGTATTGATCGCTTTTCAAGAAAATCTTTATTATTATGTAATGAAGGTATCGGGATAGTCGTTATAGGAATGATGGCTATATGGGGATTTACTGGGCAACCTTATCATTCAATTCACTATATTCTTATTTATATAGCAGGGTCATTTTACTATTTATTATTTTATCCTACAATATTTGCGTTCAACCAAGAGATATTTCAAGCAGAACATTATAAAAATTTAAGTGGAACAATGGAAATACAAGGACAGTTAACACAAGTTATTTCAGGAGCGGCTGCTAGCTTCCTTATTGAAATCATTTCTTTAAAATGGATTTTGTTAGTAGATATGTTAACTTTTGCAGGAGCTTTCATCCTTTTCTTATGTATACCGTACGTAAAGAAAAAGGAAGTAAAAAAGAAAGTAACATTTAAGAAGCAATTGTTCGAAGGGATTCACTTCATGCAAAAGCGTCCGAAGTTCTTTTGGTTTTTACTTGCAACTTATATGCCTTTTATCGGTGTGATGATGGCAAATTATTTAATCCCGGTATATATTTCAGATATATTAAAAGCCAGTGCCTCAGTATACGCAATAGAAGGTATGATGTACGGTGTCGGAGCGGTTCTTGCGGGAATAGGTATTCCAATTATGATGAAATATATAAAGATAGAAGTTTCAATCGTGATGACGATGCTCATTTATGTAATTTCAATTACCGCAATGATTATTGAGCCTTCCGTAATGTTGTTATATGGACTTGCAATTTTTCATGCAGTTGGAAATGCGGGTACAAGAGTGGCAAGAAATGTATTGATGATGGAGGAAATTCCAAACGAAGTAATGGGACGTGTAGACAGCTTATTTCGATTAATTGGTACAGGAATACGAATTGTATTATTAATGCTGTTTACAGTTGGTGTTTCTAAAACTGGGGTAATGCTCCCTTTTTACGTATTAAGCTGCATATTGATCTTTTCATTAGGAATCGCTATGTATTATATACTTTCTCAACGTAAAGTAGGGACGAACGTTGAGAATAAATCAATCGTATAAAGTGAAACTTTAATCAGTGGGGATCTTACTGCCCGTTAACGCGGGATAAAAAGTACTTCTGCCTTCCTATCTTTTTCTATATAATAAATAGAAAGGGAGTGCAAACTAATTTATGAACAAATGGATCTTGCTTATAATCTTATTATTACCACCACTATACATTCTTTATATGACGTTTCGAATGAAAAATGTTGCCCGTGAAAAATTGAGTAATCACTCTCCGTACGTTCTTATATTAGGCGCAAAGTTATTTGGAGATAGACCGTCTTTATCTCTTCAAAACCGTTTGGATGTAGCGTTAGAATATTTATATTCCCATCCTGAAGCGAAAGTAATTGTTTCAGGTGGTCAAGGGGAAGATGAAGATATACCGGAAGCTCATAGTATGAGAAACTATTTAATGGTACATGGTATAGAGGATGGTCGTATTTTAATAGAAGATCAATCTACAAATACGTATGAGAATGTAAAGTTTAGTATGGATTTATATGATGTGAAACATGCGGTAGTTGTAAGTAATACGTATCATTTATATAGAACGAAAATAATTGCAAAGCGTTTAGGCATGAAGATGGAGGCACTAGCTGCTGAAACACCAATGCGTTCTAAGAGGAAAATGTATGTACGTGAATATGCTGCAATAATGAAAACAATATTGTTCGACCATTAGAGCTCAAATAGGGGCTCTTTTTTTGTAGAATAATGCGTATCATTTGAAATGAATTCCATCTTCCATCAAAATAAAGGAAACAACGATAAAGGAGTTGTATTTGTGATTCAATTTAATCATGTGTCAAAAGCGTATGAAGATGGCACGAAAGCAGTGGATTCATTGCATTTAGAAATTAAAAAGGGAGAGTTTTTTGTCCTTATTGGTCCGAGTGGTTGCGGGAAAACAACGACAATGAAAATGATTAATCGTTTAATTGAAACGACTGAAGGATCGATTTTAATCGATGGAAAAGATATTCAACAATATAATATAAACGAATTACGTTGGAATATAGGATACGTGTTGCAGCAAATCGCTTTGTTCCCGCATATGACAATTGCAGAAAATATTGCAGTTGTTCCTGAAATGAGAAAATGGAGCAAAGAAAAAACAAAAGCCCGTGTCGATGAATTGCTACAGATGGTCGGGCTAGATCCAGACGTATATCGCGATCGTATGCCTGATGAATTGTCAGGAGGTCAAAAGCAGCGCGTTGGTGTTGTACGGGCATTAGCCGCAAATCCGAAAATCGTTCTTATGGACGAACCATTTAGTGCGTTAGATCCACTAAGTAGAGAGCAGCTTCAGAAGGATATTGTACAATTGCAAAAAAAGATTCAAAAAACAATTGTATTTGTAACGCATGATATGCAAGAAGCGTTATCACTTGGCGATCGTATTTGCATTATGAAAGAAGGAAAAGTTGTTCAATTAGATACACCAGAAGGAATTGTACATAATCCGAAAAATGAATTTGTAGAGGAGTTCATTGGAAATCGTGGACGACCTTGGTATGAGGGCATGAATATAGGAGATGTAATGCCGCTAGACGATCGCACACGAGTTGAAGGGATTGCTTTATCTTTGCATTCTCCTTTACAAGAAGCACTTATTTGCTTACAAGCTGAAGAATCAGTGCCAGTTGAAGAAAATGGTCAATATGTTGGAGCTTTAACAAGTCGTCATATTGTCAATTACATAGTTGAACAAATGAAGGAAAGAGGCTAAACAGTGACGGATTTTATACAAACGTTCCAAGAACGAAAAATAGAATTACTTACTGCATTAAGTGAGCATTTACAAATATCGCTTATTTCATTATTTTTTGCAGTAATTATTGCGGTACCGCTTGGTATTTTATTAACGAGAAAAGAACGAATGGCTGAGTTTATTATAGGAACTTCTGCAGTTATGCAGACGGTCCCATCACTGGCATTACTCGGACTTTTAATTCCGTTAGTAGGAATTGGAAAACTTCCAGCCATTATTGCATTAGTTGTGTATGCACTATTACCTATTTTACGAAATACATATACAGGAATAAGGGAGTTAGATGAATCTTTAATCGAAGCAGCGAGAGCTATGGGAATGAATAGCTGGAGAAGACTGTGGAAGGTAGAGCTTCCTCTTGCATTACCAATTATTATGGCCGGTATTCGTACGGCGATGGTATTAATTGTTGGAACGGCTACATTAGCAGCTCTTATAGGTGCTGGTGGGCTCGGTAAACTCATATTGCTAGGTATCGATCGAAATGATCATGCACTTATCATTTTAGGGGCCGTACCAGCCGCGTTACTCGCTTTATTCTTTGATGTAGTACTTCGAGTACTTGAGAGCCCAAAACGCTCTTCTAAGCGTGTTATATTGACGATATGTATTGTTTGTATCATGATTGCTTCTCCATTTCTTTGGAATACAGAAAAGAAAGATATTGTTATTGCTGGCAAACTTGGATCAGAACCTGAAATTTTAATTCAAATGTATAAGCAACTTATCGAACAAGATACCGATTTACATGTAGAATTAAAACCAGGTCTTGGAAAAACAGCATTTGTATTTGAAGCATTGAAATCGGGTGAAGTAGATATATACCCTGAATTTTCGGGAACAGCTTTATCTACTTTCGTGAAAGAAGAGCCAAAAAGTACAAATCGGGATGAAGTATATGAGCAGGCACGCACTGGAATGGAAAAGAAATATGATATGGTGATGTTGAAGCCGATGGAGTATAACAATACGTATGCACTAGCCATGCCGAAAAAAATAGCAGATCAAAATAATATAAATACAATTTCTGATTTAGGAAAAATGGCACAGGATGCGAAAGTAGGATTCACATTAGAATTTGCTGATCGTGAAGATGGTTATAAAGGAATGCAAAAATTATATAACTATAAGTTTGCAAATGTGAAAACGATGGAACCGAAACTACGTTATAGTGCAATTCAATCAGGGGATGTTAATGTAATCGATGCATATTCAACTGATAGTGAACTTGAGCAATACGGACTGAAAGTGCTAAAAGATGATAAAGGATTATTCCCACCATACCAAGGTGCACCGTTATTAAGAAAAGAGACGTTACAGAAATATCCTGAACTTGAAAAAGTATTAAATAAATTATCTGGGAAGATTACCGATGAAGAAATGCGAAAAATGAATTATGAAGTAAATGTGAATGGTAAAGGTAGTGAAGAAGTAGCAAAACAATTTTTACAAAAAGAGAATTTACTTCGTTAATTTTACAAGAAATATACAAATTTATATGTATGAAATGACCGTTCATTACAAAATGAACGGTTTTTTTGTGCATACTTATACATTTTTTCAAAAAAGTATTCCATTTTTCTTCATTTTCTTTTAGAATAAGTAATGTTTTCCTGAAAAAATATAAGAGAAACGTCTATTAGAGAAAAAGGTGACTTTAATAGTTGAACGAACATAACACCTAGAATGACAGATGGGGTGGTACAAATAGAAAAGAAGTTAGGATTTTTTCCATTAATTGCATTAGTAGTCGGAACAATGGTTGGTGGCGGTGTTTTTAGTTTACCGCATGATTTAGCAGTAGGAGCAAATAGCGGCTCTATAATAATTGGCTGGTGTATTACAGCGATGGGAATGATTCCACTCGCGCTCGTATATCAAACGTTAGCAAGACAAAAACCAGAGCTTGAGGGCGGAATCTATAGTTATGCACGTGCTGGTTTCGGTGAATATATTGGATTTAACAGTGCTTGGGGATACTGGTTAGCAGGAATTTTAGGAAACGTTGCAACAATCATGTTACTGTTTAGTACATTAGGTTATTTCTTCCCAATTTTTAAAGGTGGAAATAATGTTGCGTCTATCGTAGGAGCATCACTTTTATTATGGACACTTCATTTTCTAATTTTATTTGGAATCCGTGAAGCATCTATTATGAATGTTATTGCAACGATAGGGAAATTAGTTCCAATCGTTTTATTTATTGTTGTAATGGTAACGGCGTTTCGCTGGGATACATTTACACATGATTTTTGGGGAGAAGGAACGATCTCAGTTTCCTCTATACTGGGTCAAGTGAAAAATACAATGCTTGTAACTCTTTGGGTTTTTATTGGGGTTGAAGGAGCGGTTGTATTATCAGGTAGAGCGAAAAATAGCCGAGATGTTGGTAAAGCGACAGTACTTGGACTTATTTTAGTAATGTCTATTTATATTTTAATTTCTGTCTTGTCAATGGGAGCGATGTCAAGAGGAGAGCTTTCCGTGTTAGAAACTCCGTCAATGGGACATGTATTAGAGCATGTTGTTGGGACATGGGGCGCAGTTGCGATTAACATCGGATTAGTTGCTTCACTTGTAGGTACATTAATAGGCTGGTTTTTACTTGTTTCTGAAATTTCCCACGTAGCAGGAAAAGATGGCGTGTTTCCAAAAGTCTTTACGAAAACAAATAAAAAACAAACGCCACATATGGCATTATGGATCTCAAATGGCGTTGCCCAAATTATATTTATAATCGTTCTGTTTTCAGAATCGACTTATCAAATTATGTATTTCATAGCGTCAACATCAATTTTAGTACCATATTTATTATCAGCGTTATTCCAATTCAAATTAGTTATTACAAACGAACTAAAAGATGCAAAAGTAAAAAACGGCTCGTTAGCTTTAATTGCTTCTATTTATTCTGTATGGCTTCTATATGCAGCAGGTTTGAAAAATTTATTACTTGTTTCAATCGTATATGGAATCGGGATTATTGTTTACGTGTATGCAAGAAAAGAAAAAGGAAATCGTTGTTTTAGAGGTATTGAGAGATATGTAATGTGGGCAATTGTTATTGCAGCTATCACATCAATCTATATGTTATTGACTGGAAATATAAAAATGTAAAAGTCCTTTTAAATAAAGGGCTTTTTTCTTTGTCTAGAGAATATTTAATACATAAGATATTCAGGAGGGATGAAAATGGAAGAAAAAGAACAGTTAACCAGAATTGTTGATTTAGCGAGTGAAGTAAGGAAAGTATTAGTGCAAGAATCCTTTTTTAATCATCATCCTGAACTACGAGGAGTGATTGAAAATTTAGCAAGTGCTGTAGAGAATTTGGCGGAATTACAGCAAAATACAGATGAAAACGCTGAAGATCGATTACGATATGTACTTGCTAAAATGAAAATTGCACATAATGCCATTTTACAAGAGAAAAAAGCATTTCCATCTCATTAATATACGTTTTCATTTTGAACCTGGCGGATAACGTCAGGTTTTTTGTTTCTAGTTTTTCGTTTCTCTCATACACTAAGAATAGTATGAAAAAAAGAAGGTGACGAAGGTGAAATTACATAAAGCTCTTCAGCCAAGTTTTATAAAAAGAATGTACTATATGAGGTTTATCGGAAAGTTTACAAAAGCAGAGAGAGAGAAGAATGGAGAGAACTTCTTTGTACAATGCCTATCGCCAATACCATTCACGTTACAAGAGCAATTAAAAAATGAACCATACGTATTTGAAGGTTTATGTAGCAATAAAAAGAATGAAAAAGTCTTTTCGGAATTAAAGAAAAGAAAATTAGAAAAGCAACTGGTTATGTTTCGTCTCTATTACGAGAGAGGACATATATATGTGGAGTTAATTTGTGCAGAAGAACCGCGAGAAATGGCTAATGGCTATAAAATGATTCCAGTACCTAAAGTTTCCGAATACAAAAAAGGAGAGTCTTTAGAAAGAAAACTTGGAAATGGATATTTGTCATTTTTAATGCCCAAATATCCGAAAGACTTTGAGCCTCCTGAATTATTGTGGCACGATGGAAGGTTATATGGAAATATATCTTTAAAGTCATCATCAATTAGTTCAATTGCCTATTTTGAACAGCAGCGGGAATGTAAGTATATCGACTTTAATGACTGGGGTAAGCATGTAGAAATAGCGGTAGAAGATCAATTGTATTTTGTAAGTAATCACATGTATGAGCAATTAAAAAAACGAATGACTGAAGAAGGTAAGCGTGTAGAAGTAGAGGAAATAAAAGTGCACAAGGATGAATGGGAATGGGATGAGCGTGAATCCGTCTTTTTACAGTATGTAAAAAGTTTTGTACGCAATAAAGGGCTCTATTTGGATGAAACGGACATTTATAATTTCCATATAAGTGCGAAAACAAATATGTTGACGATTCTTGGTGGTATACCAGGCGCCGGGAAATCCCGTTTTGTGCAAGCTTATGCAGAAGCACTTGGATTACAGTATGGGGAAGAATTGGTGTGGATTCCGATTTCACCATCGTATCAAGAACCACATGATTTACTTGGTTACCTTCACCCAAATGGTACTTTTATGGAAAGTGAAACAAAATTAGTTAGGGCGTTAATGAAGGCAAAAGAAAATCAAAATCAGCTTTATATAATCGTTTTTGATGAAATGAATATGTCACATATTGAGCATTGGTTTACTCCATTTCTATCTGTTCTTCAACTTGAAAAGCAAAACCGTATTTTAAATTTGTATGAAGGTGTACAAGAAAAAGAAAATCCAATTCCACCAACAATTGAAATTGGTGAAAATATTATATTTGTAGGTACAGTAAATTTTGATGAAACAACGAAAGAGCTCTCAGATCGATTATTAGATCGGACGAATTTAATAACGTTACAAAAGATTCCGTTTTGTGAGATGTGTATGGAACAAGAGAAAATTGTATTACAACCACCTTTGAAAGTAACTGCAGGAGAATTTCGTATAAGTTGGGTCAGAAATAAAGCGATGATCGAGGTGTTTTCTGAAGAAGAGTTAGAGCTATTAGATAAGTTACATGTTGTATTGTCATCACACGATATGTCAAAGGGAATTTCATTTCGATGTGCAAACGCAATAGCTACTTATTTGCAAAATATACCGTTTCAAAATAATCATTCCTATATGATCAGTAGAGAAGAAGGATTTGATTTACAAATCAAGCAGCGTGTATTGACGAAAATAAGAGGGACTGAAATGATGGTGGGCTCTTTACTTTCTGAAGAAGTAAAAAGGGGGGCGACATTAGTACCTCTTTTACAATCGCAACTTGCAAACAGAGTATCTACATTTGAACACTCTTTAGCATATATAAGAGAAAAACGTAGAGAACTGGAGTTGTATGGTTATGCAAAATGAAGGGCGATATGTAACAGAAATCGTTGATACGAAAGAAACACTCCCTTTTGTATTAAAGTTAATCATTGGATCTGAGGCAAAAGGGGAATATATATTATTAAATCGTCTTTGTACATCTACTACAGCTTTAGTTCAGTGTATTTATAAAGTACAAGAATTAAAACCAATTAGATTGCATTACCATTATGAAAGTCCAATGAATATTACTTTTATATGGAATAAAGTATATGAGGGACAGAAAAATATAAAGGAATCAAAATATGAAATAAATGAAAAAAAACAAAAGGTATTAATATATGAACATGGAAAAACGGAATTCTTTTATCCTTGGCGTTGTGGCTTATATCATTTTGAAGTGAATATAGAAGATAAAACGTATTATGGCGCTTTTCAAGTCGTTCCAAAAAATTTTTTTGATGATCAATTTGAAATGATTCAAAACTATGTAAAGTCAATTTTAAATGAGTTGATTTTAGATAGAGGTTATTATAAAAAGACTTTTTCTGCACTCAGTGATATTGAAGATTCTTCTTATTTAGTGTTACTTAGAAAGTTGCCGCAAAAAATGAAAAAGATAAAGCAAATTTTTAAGAAAATAGAATTGAGTTCAAATTTTATACATGAATATAAATGGGAAGAAAAGGAGCGGAAAGCAACGAGAAAAGGAGCCATAGTGGCGGAAAGAAAACCTTATGCAAAAAAATATAATCGTAAGTTTATAGAACAAAAAAATAGTAAGGAAAATGCTTTTCTTAAATTTAAAGCGATGCAATTTAATCTCTATTTACTTGAAGCTGAAAGTTTTTTACGTCAAACAATTGAAATATTAGAAAGAGGAAAAAAGAAGAAATCAGAAGAATTTCAGGCTGTAAAAACGATTATACAAACAATTGAGCGTAATGGATCAGTGACCGATAGAGAGAAGCAAAAATATAAAAATATACATTTACTAAAAGAGGCGGATTTGCGAAAAAGTTCTATGAAGATACAAGAATATAAAATATTAGCACATTTTGTACATGAAAGTGTACAATACTTTCAAACTTTAATGCATTCTCCATTTTGGAGAGAAGTTTCTGAAACGGGTAACATGAACTCACATAATTTACCGATACCACATCAACAACTACTACAGCATTTAGATTTACTTCCACAATATACAGATCAATCTCCATCTTTATTATTTGTTTATAAACCAACATTTTTAGTGTATGAATATTACGCTTTTTTTATCGTTATTTCCATGTTAGAGCAAATTGGTTTTGAGGCTATAAATCCCATCAGTGAACAAATACAAGAACATTTTTATGTAGATGGATTACAGGATGGAACGACAGTTGTTTTACACCGAGAGGATATGAGGGTACATGTCGCATTCAATGATTTAATTGAAACACATCCTCTTATTGCATTAAGTAAAGGGAGTAATTTTTATAATGGAGAAGATACGAAGAAGCCAGATATTCGTTTAGACTGTTATGTAAAGGAAGAAGGGAAATACGTATATCAATCTTCTATTATTATTGAAGTGAAGTATAGCCCGATGTACAATATTTTTCAGCACGTTGGAAATACGAAAGCAACTGAGCAAATGTATAAGTATTGGTCTATCAAATATGTAGAAGAACAGGATGGAAAGAGAGTCTATTATCGAAGGGCCATTTAT
The DNA here is from genome assembly GCF_044324725.1 of Bacillus sp. 3G2. Lineage (NCBI taxonomy): Bacteria > Bacillati > Bacillota > Bacilli > Caryophanales > Bacillaceae > Bacillus > Bacillus sp. 3G2. Next base: position 2,146,482 of record NZ_CP172246.1, read on the forward strand.
GAAGTTATTTGTGTATATCCAGGAAGTCATATGCATAGTAAAAAAATTGAGTCCGGGTGTGGTGTGTTCTTGCAATTATATCCATATAAAACGAAGCAAGGGGAAAAGAAATTAGCCGGAAAACATGGGATGGTACAAATTTTTGAGAAGTGGTTAAAAAGCATGAAGAAGTAAAAGAAATCCTTTTTTATAAAGGATTTTTTTAGATTAAGCAGAATTATATGCAGTATGGAAGGAAGCTCCATACGATTTGAATTTGAAAGTAATATAAATATGGTGTTAGAAGAACGGTACATGAGGGATAAAAGACGATTAAGATGGAATTTAATTCATTTTGCAGAATATAATAAGTCGTAAATATTTTTAGTTGCATACGAAGATGTGTTCTTATATGATAGATAGTGAAAGCGTTATCAAAAACAGAGCGGCGATGGGAAAGGCGGGGAAATATGTTCCAGCGGGTTCAAACAAAGGAAGAACATTTTTGGTTCGAGCAACTATGGGGAGATTTTTGTGAAGAAAGAAACTTAATGTTCGTAGAACGTAATTTAAATCCATCACGATTTTTATTAATAGAAGATGAACATCATATCGGTACAGTAGAATGTATTAAGTATACGGTACCAGAGCAATCAAATTCTGAGTTTTTCTATCCGTTTTCTAAAAATGATTTAGTAAAAGATTTGAAAAATGTATATGAAATAGGCAAGCTAAGTATTGCGAAAACGTCTCGTGGGAGAGGACACTTCAAAAGACTAACAGCTATTTTATTTATGCATGCATTAGAAACGAAAGCAGAATGGTATATTGCAGCAGTTACAAAAAGAATGTATATGTATTTAGTAACACTTGGTTTTCCAATTGAACCGATAGATAAGCCATTTCAGTTTCATGATACTTTACAAGGTGTACCAGTACGAATTCATGCCCGAAAAGGGGCTACGCATTTGTATTCTTTAAAAGAATTTCGAGATGTAATTCAAGGGAATGCTCATGCACAGGCATTAATCGCAGAATACAGTAAGAATATTATGTTAACCAAATAAAGCGAAATAAATATGTATAATAAAGAGAATGCTAATTTAATATGAAATCATTCTTCATGAAAAAAGACCCTTATTATTCTAATAAGGGTCTAAAAGTTATAATCCAAATATACTAAAAATCATTTTGCGGCGCTTCGGTTTCTTCTCACGTTCATATGTTGGTTTAGTATCTGGAGTTATATATATTGGCTCTTCTTTCTTGAGTGTAGCCTCTAGCTTTTGAATGCGCTCTAACATTTCCTCCATTTCACGGCGATGTTGTAAAAGTTGATACGTAACAACATCATTTGCCTTATCTTGCATCTGTTCTTCCATTCGATCAAGCCTTCTTGTAATTGTGTTTAATTGAGCTGCTAATTGCTCAAAATCATGCGATGATATGTTTTGAACAATTGTATTTACTTGCGTTTTTAATTCTATAACATCGTTTGATGGTGTGTTTGGAGTTGGGTGAGAGTTTGGAGACTGCTCTATTTGTGAAAGATGGTATTCTAACATTCGATCTAAATCTTCTTGTGTGAAAATAAAGTGACCATATTTGTTTTTTTCTATCGTAAGATTTAATTGTTGTGCAATCCGGACAACAGCCTTTGGGCTAACACCTAATTTTTTTGCGATAAATGGTGTTTTATATTCCAAAATAATCCCTCCTATATATATCCTGTTGAATGATTTCGATCTATGAAGGAAGTTCCCTTCAAGTGTGACAAAAGAAGTGTGGAATCGGCAAAGAAAGTGTTTTTTCACGAAATGAAGCTGTGAAGAATATATCGTGTATATAAAAATGTTTTATCGTAAGATTTAGAATTATTTGACTAAGGGAAATGAATTAGATTATCATAATGATAAATATCTTTTTTATGTATGCATATAATATATAAAAAGGTGGTTGCTAATGTAGAATTTTGTTAGAGTATTAGAATGCTTACTTCACTTGAATAAAATTAAGTAGGAGGTGGCTTCCTTGCTTACAATGTAAGTAAGGAGAAGTATTTGGACATATATAGTATAAGTATAGTGATTGTTTTAATTGCCTTAACGGCATTTTTCGTTGCAGCAGAATTTGCAATTGTTAAAGTGCGAAGTTCACGAATTGACTATTTAATTGCAGAAGGAAATAATCGCGCAACATCTGTCAAAACAGTCATTACAAACTTAGACGAATATTTATCTGCTTGTCAGCTAGGAATTACAGTTACAGCTCTGGGGATTGGGTGGTTTGGTAAACCTGCGTTAAAGCAAATGTTTGACACGCTTTTTGTGAATTTGAACATTTCTACTCAACTGGCAGACATTTTTGCTGTAATTTTAGTATTTTTGTTTATTACATTTTTACATGTTGTAATAGGGGAATTGGCCCCAAAAACTTTCGCGATTCAAAAAGCTGAACAAGTGAGTTTATTTGTTGCTATACCGTTAATTTTCTTTTATCGTATGGCGTTTCCATTTATTTGGATCCTAAATGGATCAGCTCGAATTATTACGAAATTGTTAGGGCTGAAACCACCGAAAGGGCACGATGAGGTTCATTCAGAAGAAGAATTACGGTTATTAGTTTCAGAAAGTTACAAAAATGGAGAGATTAATCAATCTGAATATAAATATGTAAATAAAATCTTTGAATTTGATGATCGTATCGCAAAAGAAATAATGGTACCCCGAACTGAGATGCATATTATTAGTAAAGAAATGCCTGCTGAAGAAGCTTTGCAAAAAATGTCTCGGGAGAAATATACGAGATATCCAGTTGTAGATGGAGACAAAGATCACGTAATAGGCTTTGTAAACTTTAAAGATATTTTCACAGATTTTGTGCAACATAATGCAGTAAGTAACAAGAAAGTAGAGCAGTATATTAGGCCAATCATTTTAGTTATCGACTCTATCCCAATACATGACTTATTTTTAAAAATGCAAAAAGAAAGGACGCATATTGCTATATTGATAGATGAATATGGTGGTACATCTGGACTTGTTACAGTTGAAGACATTTTAGAAGAAATAGTGGGAGATATTCAAGATGAGTTTGATACAGATGAACAGCCAGAAATTCAACAAGTTAGTGAAACGAAAACAATTCTAGAGGGAAAAGTACTTGTTAGTGAAGTGAATACGTTATTAGGTTTAACGATTGATGATAATGGTGTTGATACAATAGGTGGCTGGATTTTAACGAAAAATATAGAAATTGCTGAAGAGGATTTTATTGAAATTGAAAATTATAAGTTTTGTGTGAAAGAATTAGATGGACACTATATAAAGAGACTAGAAGTTACAAAAAATGTAGAATCAATTGTTATTTTAGAAGATGAAAAACAAATTAAATTTCAAGAACAAATTAGTTCGTAGACTCTGCTATATGGCAGAGTTTTTTTGAGCATAATGTTTTTGGCAGAATAAGGGCTATGATACAATGGCATAAGTCAGACCTTTCACTAGGTGAAGTATTGTTGTATACATATATTTGGAAGGAGAAGAATTATGAAAAAGCATTTATATATAAATGGAGATTGGAAGTCTGTAAACACGTATAAACCATTATACGCACCATATTCTGAAGAAACGTTAGCGGAAATTGCACAAGGAACGGAAGAAGATGTACAAGAGGCTGTTACTGCTGCAAAAAATGCAATGAAAAAAATGAATACATTATCTGCATATGATCGTGCGACTATTTTAGAGAAGGTTGCACAAAAAATGGATGAAAGAAGAGAAGAATTTGCAGAAATTATTGCAAAAGAGGCTGCAAAACCAATTCGTGCTGCGAGGGGGGAAGTAGATCGTACCGTTCAGACATACAAATTTGCGGCGGAAGAAGCGAAGCGTATATACGGCGAGACACTGCCACTTGATGCAGCACCTGGTGCAGATGGACGTATTGCATACACAATCCGAAAACCGATTGGGGTTATAGGAGCTATTACACCATTTAATTTCCCATTAAATTTAGTGGCACATAAAGTTGGCCCTGCAATTGCTGCTGGAAATACAGTTGTGTTAAAACCAGCTGATCAAACACCATTATCGTCTTACGCATTAGTTGAACTATTTGAAGAGGCAGGATTGCCAAAAGGGGCTTTAAATATTATTTCTGGTCCTGGTTCAACTGTAGGCGAGGCCCTAGTTACAAATGATGATGTTGCTTCCATTACTTTTACGGGAAGTCCGAAAGTTGGAATCGGAATTAAGGCAAAGGCTGGGCTAAAGCGAGTTACGTTAGAACTAGGATCAAACGCTGCTGTTATTATTGATGAAGATGTAGAGTTAACAGATGAATTAATTGAACGTGTAAAATGGGGTGCATTTGTTAATAATGGACAAGTTTGTATTTCGGTACAACGTGTTTTTGTACATGAAAAGAGAATGGATGAATTTCTTTCAAAGCTAAAGAAAGCGATGGAAACAGTTGTTGTTGGTGATCCATTACTTGAAGAAACGGATGTATCGGCTTTAATTTCGAAAAAAGATGTAGAGCGAATTGAAATGTGGGTGCAAGAAGCTATTAAGGAAGGGACAGCTGTTTTATACGGTGGTAAGAAACATGATGCAAGGATTTTTGAACCAACTGTATTAACAAATGTTCCAGAGTATGTATCTGTACAGTGCCAAGAAGTATTTGGTCCACTTATGACAGTAAATACATTTAAAGAATTTGATGAAGCGATAGAGCAAGTAAATCATTCACGTTACGGTCTACAAGCAGGTGTATTTACAAATAATTTGTTTAAAGCAATGCGGGCAATTGATGAGTTAGAAGTTGGTGGTGTCATGATTAATGACATTCCAACGTTTAGGGTAGATCATATGCCATACGGTGGTGTGAAAGAAAGCGGCACGGGGCGTGAAGGAATTAAATATGCAATAGAAGAGATGACAGAAATGAAATTAGTGTGTATTAAAAAATAAAGTAGATCGAGCTAAAACATCGTAATAAAAAACGAGCAGGAAATGTTTACGATTCCATACTCGTTTTTTATTGTTTGTTTTATGTTTCTCGATACGATTTCATTTAATCAAGTGTACCTTTTACTTCATTTCTTGTTTGAAAATAGCATCTTCTACATAAATTTGTTCTTTGTCAACAGCTGTACTATGGGATAATACTAAACCGATTGGCGTTTCTATGCCTTTATTTTGAACAATTGTAAAAGGAACATTTTTTTCATTTGCTAATTTAATGTATTTTGATAAATGTGGGTAAGCAATGCCACCATTTAGGAATATTTGTAATGATTGAGAAGAGCGCATACTACTAGCTACTTCAGAATATACATTACTTTGCATTACTTGACCGATAGTTAAAGCGATTTCTACACGCTCACGTAATGTAGTTAAATACATATTACGTTCTTCTGGTTTGTTCTGCTTTTGGCCGTAAATGCCTTCTTGGAGATAATCTTCCACATTTTTATTTACCATATTTTTCACACCTTTCATTTTCTATTGTACGAAAGAATGAGGCAGGATGCAAAAAAAGTCGCATCGAATGTAAAAAAATTTGAATGAAAGGAAGGAAAATAAAATGTATCAATCTAAACAATTAATAAAGGCATTAAAAATTTTATCAACACATATTAACAAAATGTGACAATAATCTATTAACGAATTGCATTTTTTGTGTTAATATTCAAAATATAAAGGGTGTTCGTCGTATGGAAATGGAGGGAATGGGGGTTTTTCCAATCGATAAGGATATTAAAGAAGTATTTTGTTCGCACTTGAAAAACAACAGGCACCAATTCGTTGAGAACTGGAAAAACAAAATGATAATTTCCGATAAAGATCCATTTAAACTAGAAGCAGTTCAAAATGGAGAGGATTTATTAGAGTTAATTATCGAACTTACAATGGAAGAAAAAGATATAGATTATCTTCAGCCATTATGCGAGAAAATTGCTATTGAACGTGCAGGAGCAGATGCGAATATTGGAGATTTTGTTTATAATGCAAACGTGGGAAGAAATGAGCTTTTTGAAGCGATGTGTGAATTAGAGGTTAGCGCACGTGAATTGAAACCAATTATGGCTCAAATACATACTTGTTTTGACAAATTAATTTATTATACTGTTTTAAAATACTCGGAAATTATATCAAGAAATTTAGAGGAAAAACAGCAATATATTAACGAAACACATAAAGAAAGGCTGACGATATTAGGGCAAATGTCAGCTAGTTTTGTACATGAATTTCGTAATCCACTTACTTCGATTATGGGATTTGTCAAATTATTAAAGGCAGATCATCCTAGTTTATCGTATTTAGATATTATTTCTCATGAATTAGACCAATTAAACTTTCGGATTTCGCAATTTTTACTCGTATCGAAAAAAGAAATGTGGACGGAATCAGAACAATTTTGGCTTAATGATTTGTTTCAAGATATTATACAGTTCTTATATCCGAGTTTGGTTAATGCAAATGTATCGATTGAAAAGAATTTGCCGTACCCAATTCCGCTTGTTGGTTATCGGAGTGAAGTGAGACAAGTATTTTTAAATATATTAATGAATTCAATTGACGCTCTTGAATCGATAAAAGAAGAACGAAAAATTATCGTTGATGTATTTGAAGAAGATCAAGCAATTCGAATTGTAATAAAAAATAATGGACCAATGATTCCAGCTGAAAATGTAGAAACAATTTTCGAACCATTTGTAACTACTAAAAAGTTAGGAACTGGTATTGGGTTATTTGTATGTAAACAAATTGTAGAAAAACATAATGGGTCCATCATGTGTCGTTCAGATAACGATTGGACAGAATTTCAAATTGAGTTTCAAAAATAAACAGTCTACACCAAATGAATGGTGTAGACTGTTTTAATTTGTAAGGATAACGGCTTCTAATTTAGGATCCTTCGTTGAATAACCTAAAATTGAAATGGTATAAATGATGTTCGGTTCGACTTTGAAATTCGGTATAGTTAGCAAGACACTTGCATTATCTGCGAGTGAAACTTCAATATCTGCTGTACCAGGGCTCACTTCTAAAAAATCTGTAATTTGTTTAAAGAGTACATTTTCAAATAAATGATCACCACCTTTTAAACTTACATTTACAACAGGGGTATCCGGAGAAAAATGTGCAAAGCGTATTTTTGCTTGACCAGCTGGTAAATGTGTATTATCAAGCATAGGTTGTAATTGTAGATGATTGTCACTATTTATTGCCGCAAAAGTATAAGAGTGATTCCCCATTATTGGTACTAAAGCTGAAAAGATGGGAGTTTCATTGCCGACAGGAACAATATCTATACGGTATTTACCTTGTACTAATGTTAAGTAAGGACTAAATTGTTTAAATGAAATATTTTTAATAACCTTTTGTCCGTTTACTAAAATGTCAATCGCAGGTGTATTGGAAGCTGAGTGAAAAAACCTAATGTGTGACGGTAAAGCAGCTTCTTGTGAATCTCTTTTTTCGTATGCCTGTACAAGTTTCGTAAGCGCATCATAATATTTCATATATAGTTCTACATATTTTTTTGGATTATGAAATTGATAGTAACGAGCGAGCTGTTCGTAACGTGCAGCTTCTTGTCCATATTTTTCGATTTCAGATTGAGACATGAACATTCCTCCTTTGTCATCATTAACACTATATGCTTAGCAAGAAAGAGGTTATGCAAAAAAATTGTTTCTAAAAGGAGGAAAGTTGAAAATAAGTAAAAAATATTGCTTATGGTAAGTGTAGTTTAGGTGAACGTGGGTTTTAAATTTCTAGAGGGTACAACAATAATTCCTCCATATGAGCTGATGAAGTTTGTATTTCGAAATGAAAACGTAAGAATGAAACAAGTGAAATATGGAAAACATGTCCCAATCCTTAGAAAACTAGGGATTTTTTTAATTATGGGCGAATACACATACAAAGTGATAATTGTCCTACATAAATTATAAAGGAAAGGTAGTTTGAAATTGAGGAAAGGAATGAAATATTGGGATGGGGATATCCCGCAAAGATTTGTGAGTGGAGTTATGGACGATTTTGTGCTTTAGGCTGTAGGATGAAATTTGAATTTGTAATGCTATTGTTTCTATTTACGTTAGCAAGTGAAGGTATTAACTGATAAAAGAGCGTCGTGCCGAACTGATTAATGTGGTTAATCGGTTCTTTTTTTAATGTATAAAACGGATGCTGATGTATGTGAAATCTTGGTTTCTTTAAAATAATTGCTATGCATTTAGTGGGATTAATTGTCGAGATTTGTTTAAAAATATGCAATATAAAGTAGGAGAATAGGAAGGAGTTTAATGGGAGTTTCGTCGAAGTTTACACAATGTCGGCAATTGAGGGAAGCTGACATTATGTTAATAAAACATGTAGTGAAACATTTATTTTATATAAAGGAGGGTTAGTTGAGCGTATAGATAAGGGTTGGTCTTCAATTTAAGTTCTGAATTTTCTGTTTTTGAATTGATATTAAGCACTCATTTGTATATTTTATAATAGTTTTTTGATAAAATCACTGCTTTCGCAGAGGGTTCTTTTTTATGAAAGAAACGTCAATTTTCTTCATATATATATACAAATTGGAGAAATGGGGGAGCGCTATGCGCGATTACTTAATTAAACCACTTGTTGGTCAGCCGTATCCAATGATTTCACATGGAAAAGGTGTGTATTTGTATGATCAAAACGGAAATAAATATTTTGATGGCTCGTCAGGGGCAATTACGGCAGGTATTGGGCATGGCGTAAAGGAGATTGCGGACGTTATCAAAAAGCAAGCAGAGGAGATTGCTTTCGTTTATAGATCACAGTTCACGAGTGAACCAGCTGAAAAATTAGCGAAGAAATTAAGCGATTTAAGTGTAGGAGATTTGAACTGGAGCTTTTTTGTGAATAGTGGTACGGAAGCAAATGAAACAGCTATGAAAATTGCAATCCAGCATTTTCAAGAGCGAGGTATTCAAGGGAAACATAAAATTTTGTCACGATGGATGAGTTATCACGGTATTACGATGGGAGCCTTATCAATGTCTGGGCATCCACTGCGCAGACAACGTTTCGTGTCAATTTTAGAAGATTATCCAACTATTCCAGCTCCATATTGTTTTAGATGTCCGGTGCAAAAGGTATATCCAACTTGTCAGCTTGCTTGTGCGACTGAACTAGAAAGATCAATTGAAAGAATTGGTGCAGAACATATCGCAGCTTTTATCGCTGAACCAATTATCGGAGCAGCTGGAGGCGCAGTCGTTCCGCCGAAAGAATATTATAAAGTTATTAAAGATATTTGTAGTCATTACGATATTTTATTTATTGCCGATGAAGTAATGACAGGGCTTGGTCGTACTGGCGCATGGTTTGCGATGGAGCATTGGGGTGTAGAACCTGATATTATGACTCTTGGTAAAGGTTTAGGGGCTGGATATACACCGATGGCAGCGACGATTGTAAGTGACCGTGTTATGGAGCCGATTTTACGAGGATCACGTTCAGTTATGAGTGGGCATACGTTAAGTGCAAATCCATTATCAGCAGCAACAGCTCTAGCTGTTATTGAGTATATGGAGAAACATAATCTACCTGAAAAAACAGCAGAAAAAGGAGAGTATTTAATAAAAGGACTACAGAAAGTTCAGCAACAATCGACAATCATTGCCGATGTGCGAGGAAAAGGGTTGCTGATCGGAGTAGAATTGCAACCGTTTACAAAAGCATCGGAACTTATTTCGGTTGCAGCTAAAAATGGTCTTCTTTTATACCAAGCTGTTTCAGGGCAAGCAGGAAAAGAAGATAGTGCACTGCTTGTAGCACCGCCGATGACAACTACATATTCCGAGTTAGATGAATTACTTTCAATTTTTGCAAAAAGTGTAGAAGAAATGATGCAAAAAGGAGGGCATAGTATCGCATGACAACTATTACGAATACATTTGATAAATTAAAAGAGATAGAGGAAGTAATTTCTTTGTTCCACGATGATATGACATTAATGTTTGGAGGATTTGGGGGGATTGGATCCCCTCCATCTTTAATACAGGCGATTTTAGAAAAAGGAGTTACAAATTTAAATTTAATAGGAAATGACACGGGATTTCCTGATGTAGGAATTGGTCGTCTTGTTACGAATGAAAGAGTAAAATCATTAATTACTTCACATATTGGTTCAAATCCAAATGCAGGAAGACAGCTAAACGAAGGAAGGTTGCAAATCGAGTTTTCCCCTCAAGGAACATTAGCAGAGCGTATCCGCGCTGGTGGTGTAGGACTTGGAGGCGTATTAGTTGATGTAGGTGTTGATACGATTGTAGAAGAGGGAAAACGTACAGTTGAAATGAATGGTAAGACATATTTAGTTGAAACAGCATTAACTGCTGAGGTTGCAATTGTATATGCAAAAAAAGCGGATCCATTTGGTAATCTTGTGTTTGATAAAAGCGCTCGTAACATGAACCCTCACGTAGCAATGGCAGGGGATATAACGATTGTAGAAGCAGAGGAGATTGTTCCACTTGGAAGTTTAGATCCAGAAGAAATTGTTGTCCCAGGAGTATTTGTAAATTATATTGTACCGTCGGAAGGAGTGAATTGGAAATGGGTATGGGCGTAGAAGTGAGAGATAAGATTGCTAGGCGTGCGGCGAAAGAAATACAAAATGGTATGATTGTAAATTTAGGTATTGGTATACCATCGCTTGTACCGAATCATCTTCCTGACGATATAAATGTTATGTTTCATGCGGAAAATGGAATCGTAGGTATGGGACCTACACCGAGCAAAGGGAATGAAGACGAAAATTTATGTAATGCAGCAGGTTTACCGACTTCCCTAATTACAGGAGCGAGTTATTTTGATAGTTGTACAGCGTTTGGGATGATTCGAAAAGGTTTATTAGACATAACGATTCTTGGTTCATTACAAGTAAGTGAGAATGGTGATTTAGCGAACTGGATTGTACCAGGAAAACGCGTTCCAGGTATTGGGGGAGCGATGGATTTGGCACAAAAAGCGAAGCGGGTCGTTGTTGTGATGAATCATGTCGATAAATACGGAAATGCAAAAATTGTTTCGGAGTGTACATTACCATTAACTTCAAAGAAATGTGTAGATTTAATTATTACGGATATGGCAGTTATGGAAGTGACGCAGGATGGACTCATTTTACAAGAATTAATGAGCCCATACACAGTGGAAGATATAAAACAACATACAGAAGCTGATTTCAAAATTGGCTCTAACCTACTAGTAATTGAATGAGGGGAGATGTAATATATGGAGCAATTAAAAAAGAAAATTTGTGATTATATCGAGAGTCATGAAGAGGAAAGCGTAAAATTTTTAAAACGATTAATTCAAGAAAAAAGCGTATCTGGTGATGAAAGTGGTGCGCAGGCAATTGTGATTGAAAAATTACGTGAGCTAGGTTTAGATCTTGATATTTGGGAACCTTCCTTTTCTAAAATGAAAGATCATCCTTATTTTGTATCACCGCGCACAAGTTTTTCAGATAGTCCTAACATAGTGGCAACTTTAAAAGGAAGTGGCGACGGAAAATCTATGATATTAAATGGACATATTGATGTCGTGCCAGAAGGAGATGTGAATCAGTGGGATCACCACCCTTATAGTGGTGAGCAAATAGGGAATCGTATATATGGTCGTGGAACAACGGATATGAAAGGCGGAAATGTCGCACTAATGCTTGCGATGGAAGCCATTATTGAATCTGGTATTGAATTAAAAGGAGATATTTATTTTCAAAGTGTAATAGAAGAAGAAAGTGGCGGGGCAGGAACATTAGCGACTATATTACGAGGATATAAAGCGGATGGTGTCATCATTCCAGAACCGACAAATATGAAGTTTTTCCCGAAACAACAAGGGTCCATGTGGTTTCGTCTACATGTGAAAGGCAAAGCAGCACACGGTGGAACACGTTATGAAGGAGTAAGTGCAATTGAAAAAAGTATGTTTGTTGTAGATCATTTGAGAAAATTGGAAGAGAAGAGAAATGGTCGAATTACAGATCCATTATTTAAAGGAATCCCGATTCCAATCCCAATTAATATTGGGAAAATTGAAGGCGGGAGCTGGCCAAGTTCTGTTCCGGATTCGTTAATTTTAGAAGGAAGATGTGGTATTGCGCCGAATGAGACTATAGAGGCAGCAAAAGAAGAGTTTGAGAATTGGATCGCAGAATTAAATGATGTGGACAATTGGTTTGTTGAAAATCCTGTAGAAGTAGAGTGGTTTGGAGCGAGATGGGTTCCTGGTGAACTAGAAGAAAATCATGAGTTAATTACTACACTAGAGCATAACTTTGTTGAAATCGAAGGGAACAAACCAATTATTGAAGCATCTCCGTGGGGGACTGATGGAGGTTTATTTACACAAATCGCTAACGTACCAACGATAGTATTTGGTCCAGGAGAGACGAAAGTAGCACATTATCCAAACGAATATATAGAAGTTGATAAAATGATAGCTGCCGCAAAAATAATTGCATGTACATTACTAGATTGGTGTGAGGTGAAAAAATGAAATACTATGAATCTTTTAGAGAACAGACGAATGGTTATACAGTTGAAGGCGTTTTAGACTATTTTAATAAACGTATTCGAGTAGACCACTACACAGGAAATATTGAGAGGATTATCCAAACAGTTGACGAATTAGCAGAGAAGCATTCTTTCACTAAATGTATTATTAAAGGAAAGGGAGAGCATGTTTCTACATGGCTCTCTTTCGGTTTTTTATTGGAAGCAACAATACCGCATTATTTTCAAGGTCATGATGCATACTTCTTCGTGAAATTTATTAATGATGAAAGACGAAATAGTATTCATTGGGCTGAGGAAGATACCATTTTAAGCGGTGTTAAAGCAAAAGAAGTAAAAGAAAAAATAGTCCCAGAGAAATTTCTATTAAGAAAAGCGACAGAAGAGGATGCGGAAGAATTAGCGGTTGTTTTTGGAAAAGTATTTGAAGTGTATCCGACTCCTTTAAACGAAGCAAGTTATGTAAAACAAACGATGAAAGAAGACGATACAATATACTATGTGTATGAATTCGAGGGGAAAATAATTAGTACAGCATCTGCAGAAATGAATATAAAAGAAGGAAATGCAGAATTAACGAATTGTGCTACGTTACCCGAATATCGTAAACATGGGTTTATGAAAAGTTTACTAATTAAGTTAGAAGAAGAATTGCAAGAAAAATCGATTTTCTGCTCCTATACAATTGCTCGATCACTTTCTTTCGGAATGAATGCGGCCTTTCATCAGTTAGGTTATACGTATACAGGAAGACTGGCGAACAATTGCTACATTTTCGATAAGCTGGAAGATATGAATATATGGGTGAAAGATTTGTCTAAATAGTACGGTATAAAAATAGAACGGAATCGTCATGCTTATAATCGCATATAGGTATGCCGGAAATTCGGCATACGATTGCTGGATTTTCGGCAAAAGGGGGGATGACATTGCTAGCAGTTTCGACACAAGAAGTCATTGAAGCGATTTTGGGCAGTATTGATGAGGCTATACACGCAGTAGATGAAAATGGTATTACAATTTTTTATAATACAGTAGCTGCAAAACACGATGGATCAAAAATTGAAAAAGTGTTAGGTAAACATTTATTAGAAGCGTTTCCTTCTTTATCTAGGGAAACAAGTACGTTGATGAAAGTGTTAGATACAAAAAAACCAATCGTTCATCAAGTGCAACATTATCAAAATTTAAATGGGGAAGACATTTGTACAGTAAATACGACGTTACCTATTTTTATAGATGGAAATATTGCTGGAGCTGTTGAAATTGCTAAGGATTATTCCACAGTTCAAAAACTTACGGATACAATTGTCGATTTGCAGTCGAAAATAAAACGGTCATCTAGAAAAAAAGCAATTAAAAAGCATGTTGCATTTGAGACGATCGTGACGAATGATGCTCGGTTTAAACAGACGAAAGAATTAGCACAAAAAGTAGCCCCAACGGATGCAAATGTTTTAATATATGGGGAAACAGGAACAGGGAAAGAGCTATTTGTACAAGCGATTCATGAAGCTTCTAAACGGAAGAACAAGCCGTTTATTGCACAAAACTGCGCAGCTTTGCCAGAGTCCCTGTTAGAAAGTTTATTGTTCGGAACGACGAAAGGTAGCTATACAGGGGCAATCGAACGAGCGGGATTATTTGAACTTGTAGATGGAGGGACATTGTTTTTAGATGAACTGAATTCAATGCCACTTGATTTACAAGCGAAAATGCTACGTGTATTAGAAGATGGTGTTATTCGTCGTATTGGTGATAATAAGACGAGAAAAGTAGACGTTCGCGTTATTACCGCAATGAATCAGCCACCAGAAATATGTTTAAAAGAGAATAAAATTCGCACTGATTTATATTATCGATTAAATGTCTTTTCATTATATATTCCGCCGCTCCGTGAAAGAACTGAGGATGTATTATTATTAGCGTCTTATTTTTTGAAAGAATATAATAAAAGTTATAAAAAAGGTGTACTTCAAATGGATAAGGAAGCGAAAGAACGACTAGAAGCTTACCAATGGCCTGGAAATGTTCGGGAGTTAAAACATACGATTGAACATGCTGTCATAATTGCAGAAGGTAATACATTAACAGCCAATTGTTTACCGCGTACATTTCGGAAAGAGAATCTTCCGAAGAAGAGGAGCATATTGCCTCTTAGAGAAGCACTTCATCAAACGGAAAAAGAATTAATAGATCAAGCGTTAATTGAAACGGAAGGGAATATACTACAAGCTGCAAAAATGTTAGGTATCCCTCGTCAAACGCTGCAATATAAGCTGAGTAAGTACGACAAAACCGCCGAATAATTGGCGGTTTTTGTGTATTTGCACCAATAAAAGAGCGTTTACATATATAAAAAGTAATGAATATGATAGTATGTATGGATTTCATACAGTGCTTAAAAATATTTTTTTGCTTATGTAATAGCGTTCTCCGTACATTTACTTATCAATAATGTAAAGTTGGCATAACTATTGCTTATATAAAGGATGAGCGTATAAAAAGGGGGAATAGCAATGTTACATGATGTATACAAACCAAATCGTCACTGGAAAGATATCGAGTTGTGGAAGGATATTACTGAAGAACAATGGAATGACTGGGTTTGGCAATTAACGAATACGATCAAAACGTTAGATGACTTAAAGAAAGTGATTAATTTAACACCTGACGAAGAAGAAGGCGTTAAAATTTCAACGAAAACGATCCCGTTAAATATTACACCGTACTATGCTTGGCTAATGAATCCTGATGACCCACGCTGTCCGATTCGGATGCAATCTGTACCGATTTCGGAAGAGTTATATAAAACAAAATATGATTTAGAAGATCCGCTTCATGAAGATGAAGATTCACCAGTTCCAGGGTTAACACATCGTTATCCTGACCGCGTATTATTCTTAGTAACGAATCAATGTTCTATGTATTGTCGTTACTGTACACGCCGTCGTTTTAGTGGACAAATTGGAATGGGTGTGCCAAAGAAACAATTAGATGATGCAATTGGTTACATTCGTGATACACCACAAGTACGAGATGTATTAATTTCTGGTGGTGACGGTCTTCTTATTAACGATAAAATTTTAGAATATGTATTAAAAAATTTACGAGAGATTCCGCATGTCGAGATTATTCGTATCGGAACGAGAGCGCCGGTAGTATTCCCGCAGCGTATTACAGAAAACTTATGTAACATTATTAAAAAATATCATCCAGTATGGTTAAATACACATTTCAATACTTCTATTGAAATTACAGAAGAGTCGAAAAAAGCATGTGAAATGCTAGCGAATGCTGGTGTTCCAATCGGAAACCAAGCAGTAATTTTAGCTGGTATTAACGACAGCGTTCCAATTATGAAAAAACTTATGCATGACTTAGTAAAAATCCGTGTACGTCCATACTACATTTATCAATGTGACTTATCTGAAGGTATTGGTCATTTCCGTGCACCGGTATCTAAAGGTCTTGAAATTATTGAAGGTTTACGCGGTCATACGTCTGGTTATGCGGTTCCAACATTCGTTGTTGATGCACCAGGAGGAGGCGGCAAAATTGCGCTTCAACCAAACTATTTAATTTCGCAAAGTGCAGATAAAGTTGTGCTTCGTAACTTTGAAGGTGTTATTACAACGTATCCAGAGCCAGAGAGCTATATCCCAGGAAGAGCAGAAGGGTACTTTAAAGAAATCTATCCAGACTACGAAGAAAAACGTTCAGATGTTGGCATTGCAGGTCTTATGAGTGATAAGAAATTTAACCTTGTTCCAGATGACTTACAGCGTATGAACCGTCGTAAAGACTATGAAGATAATGACACTCATGCATCACTAAAAGATAAACGTGATAAGCGCGATCAACTGAAAGATAAAAAGTATCAATCGCAAATGGCTAAATTAGAAGAAAACGACAAAAAAACTGAGGGTGATGCAGTATGAATTGTATGTGGTGTGACAGTACAGAAGCGAAAGAAAGCTTGAATACTGTATATTGGGAATTGCCAGATGGTACGAAAGCCATTGAAATCCAAGAGACACCATGCATTTCTTGTTCCTCATGTGGTATGGACTATCAAGCAGATCAAACAGTGAAAGAAATAGAAGATCAATTGTTTCTAATTTATACGAAAGATTTACCAAAACAACTAACATATGAAGAATTAATGGGAAGACCACGTCTATTAAAAAGAAATTATTTCGACTTTTAACCAGCTTTTATGCTGGTTTTTTTCTATTTTGCCTTGTATAATGTATCCAAGTTAGAAAGGTAGGGAATATTTTTGAAAAAGACATTTTACCACTATATGATGAAGCATCGTGCCGCTCTATTTAGTAATGAAATTTCGAATTTAGCAGAGGCAATGTACGATGATTTAAGCTTTCCGAAGCAATCTGAAGATTACGATGAAATTAGTTCATACTTAGAATTAAGTGGAATGCTAGAAAGTATGTCTATATTTGATGAAGCTTGGGATTTATACATACAAGAGAGATAAAACAATATGAAAATTTTGACGTGAAGCTAGTCTATTTGCTAGCTTTTTTTACGTTGCAAAAAAAATTTCATATGGTGATATTTTTTATTGAAAAAATTTATGAATATACGCTTCTGTGATAAGCGTTTTTATGTAGGTTGCATATACTGTTATCAAAATCACGACGTCAAAAAAAGGAGAGATATAGATGGCAAGGAAAAAGCAACCTAAATATAACGTAGGGGACATAGTCGTGATTACGCTATATGGAACCGTTGGTAAAATCACAAATATGAAGATTTTAGATGGAGTTTACGTTTACGAAGTAAATAATCACGATGGCTTTTACGTAGAGCAAACGTTGCAACACGTTTCAGAGCAAGATATGAAAAAAGGTGAAACTGAGTGGATTGAATTAAACTATAATTTCACTTTTGGTGATCTCGTGCAAGTAACAGGATATGATAAAGATGTGTTTCGAATTGTTGGTTTTCGTACAGAAGTATGGAGATATAAAAATGACGCATGGGAAGATACAATATACGAATTGTCACGAATTACGGATGGTGAATGGTTAGAAGCAGATGAATCAGATTTAACGCTACTTGCAAATGCTCAAACGGCAAATGCAATTTTGAAGAAAATGAAACAAGATAAAGCTGGTATGAATAAATTAGATTTAGGAAAATTAAAGTCAATTAACAACTCAAAAAAAGTGAGTGTTAAGACAAATCGTCAAGAAATCATTGATGGATTACTTGATATTTATAACGATTATCAATTGTTATTTGATACATTTAAAGATGAAGAATACAAAATTGTTATGGATGTTGTTCATAATTATTTAGTTAAATTGACAGAGAAAAAATAGTTAACTAGAAAGAGAGAATGAATTGAACAACAACATATGCAGTATAAGGTATGCCTACAATTATTAAAAAAATAAAAAGCCATTTAATAAGAGAGTCTGCCCATTGATCTTCATGCATGAACTCTTCTTTTGTTTGCCCTACTTCTTGTTCTACCTCATATTGGTATTCCATAATTAAATCCCCCTTTTTGATAGCTTGTACTACCATCGTATGCATCTCGTCCAAAGGATATGACCTATAAAAAAAGAAAAACTATTTTTCTAATCTCATATACATATTTTTGAGATTTTTTCATAAAACAGAAATAAAGGAGTGATGCTCATGAAGGAAATTGAAGTCGTAATTGATACGGAAGAGATTGCGGAGTTTTTTTATGAGCAACTAATTGAAAGAGGATACGTCCCAAAACGAGAAGAAATTGAAGATCTCGCAGACATTACATTCGAGTACCTATTAGAGAAATGTATGATTGATGAAGTGTTTGATGAAGAGGATGAGTGAAAGTAGCGACGGGGTTTACTCGTCGTTTTTTACTCTTTACAAACTTGTCACAAATATAGTCGGTAATAGTTGGTATAATTAAAAGAAAATTTTACTCAAGAGGTGAAGGGATGTTCAAAAAAATTATTGATTCTTTATTAGGTAGGAAAAAATATCGTTCGTATTCTAGTAGTGATTATCGCCATAGAGGTCGCTCTTATTCAAGTAGCGATTATAAACGACGTTCATCTGGTTATGGCCATCAGCATTATAAAAGAAAGCGTAAAAGCCGTAGCTTCTTTTCAAGTAGCTGATGAAATGGCGTCGTATACTAGCTTTATTTGATAGACCACTTCGAAAAAATACAATCGTTGCAGAACGTTATAAAATTGAATCAGTAATTGGAATGGGCAGTTATGGGGTTACATATGTCGTTAATGATTTACAAATAAATAGATATAAAGTCTTAAAACAATTAAGACAAAGTAAACAAAGGTATGAGTCTGGTAGAAGATCATTTGAACAAGAGAAAATGATCTTACAAAAATTAGCTCATCATGCAATTCCTAGTTTATATGATCATTTCGTATGGGAGAAAAAAAGCTTTTTTGTGATGGAATATATGCCGGGTGAGAATTTCGAAGATTATATTTTCTTAGATGGGTATGTATATACAGAACGTGAAGTTTTTAAAATTTTATACGATATATTAGAAATTGTATCGGTGTTTCATAGTAAAGGTATTATTCACCGAGATTTACGTATTCCGAATATATTAATGAAAGAAAATCGAATTAGTATTATTGATTTTGGTTTGGCTAAATTGAAGGGTGAGGGTGATGAACGAGCTACAACTTATGAAGGTGAACAAGCTTTGATGCGAGAAGTTCAGTTTCGTAGCGATTTTTATGCGCTTGGTCATTTCTCATTATTTTTATTATATGCAGGCTATGAATCTAATGAAAAATATGAAAAACCATGGTATGACGAATTAACTTTAGAAAATTATAACCGTGAAATGCTTATGCGAATGTTACAAATAAAAACGCCGTACTATGAAAATGTACAAGATTTAAAAAAAGATGTAGCTTTTGCTTTAGAAAGGATGGAGGATCCATGTTTCAAAAGTTTTTAGCAAGCGTTGGCATTGGTAATGCAAAAGTAGATACAGTTCTTGAAAAAGATGAGTATATTGTTGGAGAAGAGATACTAGGAAAGGTTCATATAACTGGAGGTTCAGTTAGCCAACAAATTGAAAGCATTTACTTAACGTTATCAACATCGTATGTACGAGAAGTGGATGATAAAAAAGTAACAGCAACATATGATCTAGAGCGAGTTCGTTTAACAGAACCTTTTTCTGTTGAGCCGAATGAAAAAAAGGAAATTCCATTTTCGTTTATAATGCCAGTTGAAACACCGCTTACACTTGGAATGAAAACAGTTTGGGTGCATACAGGCCTTGATATTAAACGCAGTATAGATCCAAGTGATCGTGATTACATTCAAGTGTTGCCAAATGCATTATTAAATAGTGTGTTAGAGGGTGTACAACAATTAGGTTTTAAAGCGCGTCATATAGAATGTGAAGAATTACCGTATCGATTACGTAAGCAAGTTCCATTTGCGCAAGAATTTGAGTTTGTTCCGGTTTCCGGAGAGTATTATGGGAAATTAGATGAACTAGAATTATTAATCTTGCCAAGCGCCTACGATCGACTAGAGGTTATTATGGAAGTAGACAGAAAATCCCGCGGATTAGCAGGTTTATTTGCAGAAGCACTTGATCTTGACGAGAAAGTGATTCGCTTTACAGTAACGAATGAAGATATTCCAGCAATGAAAGAAAAAATTAACAATTATATTTTTTAATAAACTATGCATAAAAAAGAAATGGAGAGGAAAACTAAAACAACCGCTCCATTTTTTTGCATAGTGAGGTTATGTATGTGAAACGATATCGACATTTATACTTGTTAAGTTCTACGCTACTCATTTGTTTTGTCGTATTATCACTTTCGTATCATACCGCTTGTATTGAGAAATTTGACAATATAGTCGCGCATTTTATTCAAAGTTTTCGAAACGATTATTTGACAGCCTATTTTACTTGGGTGTCATTTATCGGTTCCAAAAGAATATATTTTCCGTTGCTCATTATTCTTGTAATGTATTTTCTCGTTAGAAAAAAATTGCTTAGTGCATTACTTCTAACAATTAATTATTATGGATCTCGTTACTTAAACAGTATGCTTAAACTATGGTACGAACGAGCAAGACCTGATGTAACACAGCTTGTTACGGCAACTGGATATAGTTTTCCGAGCGGTCATACGATGAATGCTACTGCTTTTTTAGGATTTATTGCCTACGTCACCATTACTGAAGAACGAATTACATTGCATAAAAAATTGTTGATTATTTTTATAGCGAGCTTTGTTGTATTATCTATTTCAGTTAGCCGAATTTATCTTGGCGTGCACTATCCATCTGATATATTAGCAGGATGGGCGGCTGGGGGTAGCTGGCTCGTTTTATGTGTTATATTTCATAAAACGTTCATGAAAAAAGAACCTATGTCATAATAGGTTCTTTTTTCATTGGTTCAACATGAATGTGTGCATGGTAAATGCCAAACTTTTTCCGAAGCATAGCCTCGATGTTGTCAGTAATACAATGACTTTCCCCAACATCCATATGAGCATCAACCTCGATTGTAATATCAACGTACGTTTGATTCCCGTACATACGCGCGCGAATGTCTACGATGTTTTCCACGCCGCCAATATGTTCAATAGCACCAGCGTACTCTTCCATCTTATCTGGATCGATTCCATCCGTTAACATATGAGAAGCTTCTACGAAAATCTCCCACGCAGTCTTACAAATAATAAGGCCGACAAGTAAAGCAGCAATAGGATCTAAAATAGGCATTTGGAACTGCGAACCGACAATACCTACTACTGTACCGATACTTACGAGAGCATCTGATAAATTATCTTTCGCAGCGGCTTCTAATGATTTACTTTTTGTGCGCGCTGCAATTTTTTTCGTATACAAATATACAAAATACATAACGACAGCAGAAAATAAGGCTACCCATGCAGCAAGTACATTAGGCGCTGCTTGTTTCGGATTGAAAAAAGATTGAATGGCACTAATAACAACCTCTAATCCGACCGTTGCCATAATAAAAGAAGCAACAAGTGATGCAATTTGTTCTGCGCGCGAATGCCCATAAGGATGATCTGGGTCACGAGGTTTGCGAGAGATTTTTAGACCAATTAATATCGCTAAAGAAGCACCGATATCCGTTAAGTTATTTAAACCGTCAGCACGTAATGCGCTAGAGAGGGTAATATAACTGATGATGATTTTCATAGAGGATAAAAATATGTAGGCCATAATGCTGACAATCGCACCTTTATCAGCTTCTTTATGAGAAAGAGTATCCATTTTAATCACTCACCTTTCTACAAGGAATTTCTTTCTATAAATAGAGTACCAAACGAAACTCGTGTGGGTCTATACAAACATTGTTGACGTTTTTTAGCTTTTTAAGAAGGGGATAACAAAGTTTCGTGAAGGAAAAATATGTTGTAAAGTGCAAAGTTAGGGTATAAATGCGATTTGGATCGAGGGGATAGGGGAAAGGATACATGTATTATGGTGAATTCGTATATTACACCGCTGAAAGATGATCGGGAAAAATAAAAACCCTCTAGAAAATATTTTTCAGAGGGTTTTCATCTTAGTATGCTTCTAAAAACTCAGTAACTTGCTCTTCAGTTTTTGCGTTAGCACTATGTAAGTGGCCTAGCTTCTCACCATTTTGATATACAAGTAAACTTGGAATACCCATTACTTGATACTCTTCAGCGATACTTGGGAACTCATCTTTATTAATAGAATACCATTCAAACTTATTGAACTCTTCCATTACATCTCCGATAAAGTTGTCCATACGAACACAATCCGGGCACCATGTAGTAAAGAACTTAACAACTACTGGCTCCTCACTTGCGATGATGTCTTTGAATTCCTGTTCTGATTTGATTTCTTTCATGTTTTGTTTCTCCTTTTTCACAATTAATATTTTAGGTTGATTAGTTGGTGTATTTGCTGTGAAACGAAAACTTCTAACGAAATTCTAACGAGAGTTTTCTTTCCGAATAATTCGTTTGCAAATTGATTCACCGCAGTTTCTTAAATTCCTGGTACAACATCTTGGTAAGTGTCTAGTGTGATACCTACTAAACGTTTACTGGTAATCTTTTAGATCCTAGAAACGAATATTAGGAACCTTACTTTTCTTTATAAGCTTTTTCATGAGCTGTGTCAAACTTCTGAATTATAAGGTATAGGTAGGATAGATCAAATTGTATTCATGATAGCCATCGCTATAACGTTCTTTTCCTCAGATGTTTTTATGAAATGTTTATGAAGCCCCTGTAATGTCGGATAAAACAAGCAGGAAATTCAAAAAAAGATGTAGGGGATGCATATATGAATTTAGAGGAATCGCTATAAGAATTTATTCGTGAAGTTGTGAGAGAAGAGGTTAGGGCGGCGTTAGCTGAGTTCCAGCAATAATCACAACCAAATAAAGTAATGTGGGTGAAAGAAGCGTGACTAACAAGAGGGGAAATGAAGATGCGGTAGAAAAAGATCATTATATTATTCTTGTAGAGGGGGGATTAGGATGTTGAAATGGGGAAAGAAACTGTTTTTAAAAAACGCCCACCCTGCATTGTTTGTGAGAAACAAGAAGGTGAGCTCCACTTAAAAGAAACGAATTGGATTTGTGAAAATTGTGCCCAAATTAAGCATGAACAAGGTATTGAAATAGTTACCTATGCCCTTTACACCTTATTCCATAAATAAGAAAGCTGATGGGCTTCTGATTCAAGAGCTATTAAATGATCATTATTAATAGAGTTATTCGTATACATTCTGTTCTTTTGGATGTTAAGCACCGTATAATTTACATTGTTATATTCATTTGAAAATGTTGATTCATTTAATAATGTCAGTGTTGAGTTGATGTTATATTTATCAATTCGCTCTTTTTTTCCTTTGAAAAAAAGTTTAATAAGATGCGGCTCATCATTAATGAGCAAACCGAGTTCAGGTGATGAGCGGACGATTAAATTATCTGATAACCAATGTGATTTACCTGGATCAAACCAAGAGACGTCTTTGTTTTTAATAAATTTTTTGTACTGCTTTATAACATCAATGTAGTTTTGTTTTTTCTTCTGGTCAACAGTTTGTACTAATGTTTCAAAACAGTCAAAAGGTAGTTCGTTTTTATGAAATTTAATAATAGTTTCTCGTAATTGTTTCCAGTAATCAAAAACCGGGTGATATTCAGGTTGAGATTTTAGATTCTTTACAAAATTTGTTTTAGCTGCACTACTTTTCAGTGTGAAGTCTAAAAATTGTGTAAGTCCCACTTTAATTTCCGCCATGTTACACCCCCTTTCTAAACATTACCAATTCGATATTGGAAAGGGAAATCCTGCATTTTTAAGGCGGTGAACTAGATGCTAAAAAAACCGATGTTCATACACAATGGCTATTGTAAAGCTGATCCGCAAGAATGACGAAAATACCAATTCATTTTATATAATCAGCCACGATACTTGAGTGCCGTGGATTTTGTGTTTCTTATTGAGCTTGGTAATTATGGAATACTTTCTAAAAGGAGGTGATCTATCCCCACTAAATGATAATAATACGAAAAAGCATTGGAAGGGTTTTTAAAAGCAGTGGAGAAAGCTCAGAAAGAAGAGAATGAAAAATCAAAGAAACCAAATAAAGTAGATGAGTGAAGCGCGCTATCGTTAAAACGACGAATAACGTGCTTGTTTAATTTTTTTATAAGGCGCATGCATATTCATTGATTTACAGATGTGTGATACGTGAGCATAGTGTTTTTGATAAATAATAAAATGGTTATAAGGCGGAATTAAACGAAAATGCGATTATACGAAAAAAGGTCCTGTTGTTTCCAACAGGACCTTTCCTAAAATGGCAAAGAGTAACTCTTACCTTACTCTTCTCGTATATAATACCTGAAAAAGATAGATGTGTATACAACAAGAAATTCCAATATAATTATTCGAATATAGTGTTTAAGGATAAAGGGGTGGATTTCTGGATAAGGAATTAATTTACAAACGTTGATTTATCAAGGTGTTTAAATGGATTCTTATTAAAGTGTAGTTAATAAAGTGATATTGAGATAATAAGATATGTAATTTTGCATATCAGATTGTTAAAAGTGAACAAGGTTATAAAAGATTTAAATGTCATGCAAGTTGGGGGAGTTGAATACTAAAAATTCATTTGTTTTTTACTTTAATAAATAAATTAATTTGAATAGAAGTGAAAAATAGAGATTTGCCTTAGACATTTATGAAAGTAAAGAATATTTATAACAATAGGAGTAAATACACAGGTCCGATTTTTGTAATGATGGAGGGAATTGATGTGGACATAACTCAAAGCATGGCACGAATAGTCGTTAATGGGAAAGATCTTCCGTTTAATTCAGTTAGAACTTCTGTATGGAATCAAGGGCCTGTAAATGATCTAATTGTTTCAACAAACCAGAGAGTCGAGGAGTTTTATCAATTTATGTGGTCACAAGTACCAGTTACGCTTGCGATGTATTTTCTTCAGGGGGCGGACTTAATGAGGTTTGCTAGAATTATTGGGATTAATCAAAGTATAACGGGGGAATATATTTATCATTTCTCTTGGGGATAAGACGAATGTAAAGTAGCATATCAGCTGCTTTTTTATTTTGTAAAGAAATGTTAGGAGGCGATGAGTAGGAGGTTAGGAAAATAAGATTAGCTCGTGATATAGATCATTTGTGACTGTTTTTAAGCTCGTAAAGATAACCGGTTACTTCTTTTAATATAAGGGGGCGTACAAATAAATGTATAGAAGTATACATAAGAAAAAGTGAATTGAGTCGAATAATATCCTCTCCATGTATATCACGATTTGTAAAAAGTACAAAGTGGGGGACCGCTTTGCATATAAAATTTTTAAGGAGCATACAAAAAAAACAGAGAGACATATTTTTTGTCCCTCTGTTTTTTTATTTTATTCACAAATAGTTCCGGTTGCTATACCAGTTGGAGCAACACCTACTGGAACCGTGTCTATAACCGTATTAGTAGCAGTATTGATAACAGAAACAGTATTGCTAGCTTGGTTTGTAACGTAGGCGAGAGTGCCATTTGGTATGATGGTTACTTGATCTGGGGATAAAGCAACAGGAATTGTATCAATTACAGTATTTGTCGCCACACTTATTACTGATACATTATTACTAACTTTATTTACAACGTAAATACGAGTGCCATCCGGTGTAATATCTATACCAACCGGTTCAGTGCCTACGTTTATTGTATTAATTACGGAATTAGTAGCGGTGTCAATAACAGAAACAGTATTGCTGTTTTGATTTGTGACATAGGCACGAGTGCCATCTAGTGTAAAGACGATTATTCTAGGACGAATGCCAACAGGAATGGTAGCGCTAACTGTATTCGTAGCAGTATTAATAACAGAAATTGTGTTGCTTAATTCGTTTGCAACATATGCAAAGGCTCCATTTGGAGAAACAGTGATTCCTTGGGGAGCGTTGCCAACAGGAATGGTATCAATGACAGTGTTAGTACCAGCATTAATAACAGAAACCGTATTATTACCATGATTTCCAACATAAACAGTTGTGTTATTTGGAGTAACAGCTACACCGATTGGATTAGACCCAACAGGAATAGTAGCAATAACTGTATTCGTAGCAGTATCAATTACAGAAACGGTATCAGAAAAAATATTAGTAACATAAGCACGAGCGCCATTTGGTGAAACGGTTACTTCAAGAGGTGCATTACCTACAGTAATTGTAGCAACCACTGTATTTGTTCCGGTGTTAATAACAGATACTGTATCATTTGTAGGGTCATCTATGGCTCCTGCGTTTGTAACATAAACAAGGAAATTACATGCAGGTCCAGTTGGCCCCGTTGGTCCAGTTGGCCCCGTTGGTCCAGTTGGCCCCGTTGGTCCAGTTGGCCCCGTTGGTCCAGTTGGCCCCGTCGGTCCAGTCGGCCCCGTTGGACATTCACAATCTCCAGTCGGTCCTGGTGGTCCTTCTGGTCCTTCCGGCCCTTGCATTCCTTGCACCCCTTGAGGTCCAGTCGGCCCTTCGAGTCCTTCTGGTCCTTGAAGCCCTTGGACACCTTGAGGTCCAGTTGGTCCTTCTGGTCCTTCCGGTCCTTGGATTCCTTGTACACCCTGAGGTCCAGTCGGCCCTGGTGGTCCAGGAACTCCCATTCCAGTCCCAGAGCCAGTGGGCCCAGGTGGTCCAGGTGGCCCTTGAAGCCCTTGTACACCTTGAGGCCCCGTCGGTCCTTCCGGTCCTACTGGCCCTTGAAGCCCTTCCACGCCTTGAGGCCCAGTAGCTCCTGCAAGTCCTTCCGGCCCTTGAAGCCCTTGTACACCTTGAGGCCCAGTAGCTCCTTTAGGTCCTGAAAATCCTCTAGGTCCAGTCGCGCCAGTAGGACCGGGTATTCCGGTAATATTTAATAGAGAACTATTCAATATTCCTTGCAAAATCAAGTTGAATGTTTGTTGCAACAATGGGTCCGATATATTGGAACAACTAATGAGCGACGATAAATTTTGGAATAGAAATTGGAATAATGCAGAGATTTGAGTAAGAGATGCAGTAGGCAAAGAATTGATTAATTTAGTTATAGTTTGTATAACTAAATTTCTATTTGGAGTATTTGGTTGTACTGTAATGATTAAATCATTTAATGCCTGTAATGCAGATTGGAGTATTTGTATAGTTGTCAGATTTGGCGTGGTAAAGAAAGAAAGGATAGCCTGGTTTAATTGGTTAATTAGGGACAATAATTCTTGTTGTTGAGAAAATGAGAAAAAAACAGGTGTACAACAATTAGTTTGATTGCAAGAGGATATAGAAATAAAACAGGGGAATTGGAATTTTTCGCACGGATCGTTTGAGTTTTGATTATTTTTCATAATAACCTCCTTTTAAAAAATTTAAATAGTAAGTACATGTAATGATCAATATTTGTTTCTAGATGTAAAGTGTTTATGAGTATAAGTTATATGTGATATACCCAAGAATGTTTTGTAAAAGTATATGTAAACAAAATGAAGGTGTTCTTATGAGACTAGTATTATTGTAAAGATTTGGTGATAATTATAAGTTTAATTAAGTTAGGGTCTAATGGAGTTCCATTTAGAATTTTATCCCGCTTTAATGGGCGGTAAGACCCCCACCTCAAAATTCAGCGAAAGCAAAGAATTTAGGTGGGGAATCAACTGCCCATTAAAGTCCGATTGGTTCAACTAATAATCAGTGGGGGATGAAGAAAACCCCACTGATTAAAGTTTTACTTTATGTAAGGTTATTCCTTTTTTTATTCTGCTTTAAAAATTCAATCACGTTTAATAATTGAAACGAGTAAGTGAAATATGAAATTGAAGCGATTAAAAGAAATAATGAAATGAGAAACCTAATAAAAGCTAATGTACTAGTTTTCAGCACTTCCTAAAAAAAGAATCATACTATGGTTTGTAATAGCTTATATGGAAGTGAGTTGAAAATAATGTTTTATTCATATTTTGCTAATCAAGCTAGTATGCGACCAGCGTATGGTACATCAATAACGTTTAGCGGAGCACAAAGTACAGTTCAAGCTGTTCAACAAGCGTTACAAATGCAACAACAAATGCAAATGCAACAACAAATGCAAATGCAGCAACAAGGTATCGAGCCGTATTATTCATCTATGGAATATTTTTATCCAGTGCATCAAATCACACCGTATGGAAGTTCTTTTCTTACGATTCCATATGGAACTATATTCAATCTATAAGTTGAAAGTTCTATTAGTAGGAGCAGGTACCCAAAACTGATTATTAGCCATCACCAATCGGACATATACAGGCAACCGAGCTCCCACCTATCTTTATCGCATATGCCGAATTTTGAGGTAT
This sequence comes from Bacillus sp. 3G2, assembly GCF_044324725.1. Taxonomy (NCBI): domain Bacteria; kingdom Bacillati; phylum Bacillota; class Bacilli; order Caryophanales; family Bacillaceae; genus Bacillus; species Bacillus sp. 3G2. The sequence goes on from NZ_CP172246.1 coordinate 2,174,923, forward strand.
CCGCAAATAGCGAAAACAGTGTTTATGTAAGCGTCAAATAGTTCCACCTCCAATTTGTAAATAGCCGCTGAGATAATCTCCTTACATACTCTAAAAGTGTTTTTTTCATAAGAAGATATCGATTAAAGAAAGAGTGAGAATTATCTTATCATAACAAATGATGGATAGTGGCACTAAATGAAAGGATACATGAACATTTCCTAACGCGAACCAGGACGAGAGGTAGCAACGGAATCATATCGGTGGTTATATCGTACAGAACGATTGTCCTATGACTATCAACTTACAAGAGCAGAAGAATATCCGAACCGTTTTTTACTGGTTTTGAAGGATATTTACAGACATAACATCATATATTTTGTTTATAATTGTAAATAGTTATTAAAATGTATAAAATTTCTTTTTTATTAATAAAAAAGAAAAAATAATGCAACTTTTTGATTTCTTTATTCGTGTTATATATGAAAGGAGGAGGGGGATGGAGATTGAAGAAATATATAAGGTTTATATAAACGATGTGTACCGGTATTTATTTTCCCTTTCTCGTAGCCATCACGTAGCGGAGGACTTGATGCAGGAGACTTTTTATAGGGCGTATCTTTATTTAGAAGACTATGAAAACCAAAAGGTAAAATCATGGCTATTTAAAGTGGCATATCATACGTTTATTGATTTTGTTAGGAAAGAGAAAAAAGTAACCTTTGTAGGAACGGAGGAATTAGAGACAATACAAGCAGGGGAATCCACAGAAGAGTATGTGGTCGCAAAAAATAGTTACGAAAAATTAATTCAGATTATTCATACTTTACCAGTGGTGGAGGCGCAAGTTATTTTATTATGTGACGTACATCAATTAACGTACGAAGAGGGTGCATCTGTATTAGATTTAAAGTTAAACACGTATAAAAGTCACATATTTCGCGGGAGAAAGAGATTAAAAGAATTGTTAAAGGAGGAAAAGAGTCAAAATGACAAATGATAAACCTCATTCTGAACAAGATGATTATAAAGAATTGTTACAAGAAGCTCTTCAGCAAAGACCGGCTTCACTACCTGATGGAAAACAAGAGCAAGTGTTGAAAATAGGTAAAAAAAGAGCGCGTATTACGAATATTTTAATTGTATTTACTTTTTTATTACTCATTCAACCTATTTTATATATATCTACACTCTTATATTATACATTGGCACCTACAAACGCGATGGAGATACGGAATGTAGTAAATCAAACGTTAAGTGTAACAGAACCAAATGTATTTTTGAAAGATAGGGACATGGAGCAAACGTTGTTACCACTTAGTTTACAATTGCATTTTGATTTGTATAAAAGGATTGGGAAGAAAGATATTCGAATAGGAGAAGAGAAAACAGATTATTTATTAAGTACAGCAACGAAAGTAAGCCGCGAATATACAACAGATGAAAAAATTCCAGAAATCCCGTATATAGATAACGAAGTATTGTCTCATCCTAATAATTATAATGCGTCCTATAATAGTAGCGAAGAAGCACAGGTATTAAAGGGTCTTCCGCAAGAGTCTGTTGTGGAAGCATTTGTATCTTTTAGGGAATTATTAAGTGTACAAGAAGTAACAGATATGTTTCCTACTATTGATATCGTTTGGTATGCCGTTAATACAGGATTAGAGGAGAAGCAAACGAATGATGAGGGTATGTATGTAGCCCCGATTGGCTTCCCAGCAGATATGATTGCAAGTCCAAGTGGTGCTTTTGAAAGTGATTCACCTCATGAGGAACAATTTATTACTGTTTTAAAGTCATTACAGAAGCATGAAAATTTAGCAGTGAAGCTATCTAGAGCGAAAGTATTAGAGTTGTCAAAGCGAATTTCTTTCCTTGAAAAAAATGGGGTGAAAACTTATGGGGCAGTTGTAACTGGACCTAAAGGAGAAGTTGAAAAATTAATGAGCCACGAAAAAGTTAGAAAATTGAAAGTAGGTGAAGCGAGGTTATGGAATTGGCATTCTTAAAAAAAAGAAAGAATCATATGTATAAACAGGAATCGTGGATGGGGACTATTTCATTAATTATTGCCTTTTTAGCTCTAATGTATTTGAACATTATATTGCTTATTCAAGAAACATTTATAGGTAAAGGTTTTCTACAAATAGTTGGTATTGGAGTGGTGTGCTCAGTTGTAGGTATGATCACAAAAAGAAAAAGTCGAAAATATGCATTGTGGGCTTGTAGTTTATTTGTTTTTATGCTATTGTTTGCTTTCTTTGGATTTATGTTAGGTTGGATGATAAGTTTTGGGCCATAAATATGTGGGAAAGAGCGAATGTAGATTCGCTCTTTTTTATATTGAAAGTAAAATAAATAAGAGAAGAATCTATCAAATTTGAATGGAGTGCACTATACATCTAGGTTGTGTTTTTATTGATATCTTTTTCGCTCACGTACACATAAAATAGGTGGCAAGTATAGTACTAAAATAATAGCTCGTCCAAACATTACAAGTCCCTCTTACATAATATGTAGGAATAAGCATGAAAGGGGAACTAGTATGTCTTGCTATAACTACTGTAAGTTTTGTAAAGAGTATAAAAAGAAACAGCATGATTGTTGTAAGAACACGAGTAAGTGTAATAACAACAAGGACATGCTTATAAGGGCATCAGCATTTAGAGCTAGAAATACGGTGGATCAAACGGTTCCTGCCAATACTTTTGTAAAGGTATTGTTCCAAGATGAACAATTTGATTTAGCAAATGAGTATAATCCGGCAACGTCTACTTTTATTCCGAAGACTAGAGGGGTTTACTCTATTATTGGAACGATTGGTTTCTTTCCAAACGATTTTAACTTAAATTATAGAGCTCGTGTAGAAATTCGTGTAAATGGAAACGCAGCAATAGCTATAGATAATGATTTTTTTGGTCCAATAAGTTTTGGAAATGTAGTAAGTGTTTCGACGATTATTCAATTGAATGAAGGAGATCAAGTTGAGGTTTATGCACAAAGTAGCATAGACGGAGTTTTAAGTACTTCAGAAGACGGCTCACATTTTGAAGCTGCAAGATTCCCTTCGCCAATTAAATAAAGTCGAGTATACAGAAGATAAAGGGTAATCCTCACCAAAATGGTGGGGATATTTTATTCAATTGAAAATAGTAGCAGTTTGTCCAATCTATTCTAATCTATATTTCATAGTATGTAATAATAAGTTTAAAGGGGGACTTACTACGTCTTATTATTACTGCAAGTATTGTAAAGGTTACAAAGAGAAAAGTCATGATTGCTTCAGAAAAAATAGTCAATGTGATAGAAAGTATGTAAAAGTGAATTGTTGTGATGATAAAAAAGAAAATCTTGTAAGAGCGTCTGCATTTAGAGCTGTAAATACAATGAATCAACCTGTTCCTGAAAATACTTCAGTTAAAGTATTATTTCAAAATGAACAGTTTGATCTAGCAAATGAATATAACCCAACAACATCTATTTTTATTCCTAAGATGAAAGGTGTATATAGTGTATTAGGAAATATAACATTCTCTCCAAATGATTTTAATGTAAATTACAGAGCTAGAGTTGAAATTCGTGTAAATGGAAATCCAGCAATAGCAATAGATAATGATTTCTTTGGGACCGGGGTATTTTTTAATAATGATGTTTCAGTAACGTCTATTCTACAATTAGAAGCAGGAGATTCAGTTGAAGTTTTTGCTGAGAGTAGTGTTGCTGGAGTAATTGTTCAAAATGTTAATGGTTTGAATACGGTTCATTTTGAAGCTGCAAGATTTCCTTCGCCAATTAAATAGCGAATAGAATAAAATACTTTCCAGTATGTTTAGTTAATCCCCTTTACCAAGTGGTGGGGGATTATTATTGTTTTTCTAAAATATATAAGTAAATAGGTTGAATATAGTTTATTTTAGGAACAATTCACATGCGAAGATGTTGCAATATTGATAGTGAAAATAAAAATGGAAATGAGGTACAACATAAAAAGTGAAAGATAAGGATTCAAAATTTTTTTTGTAGTTTTGTGGTTGAAAGGGGCTATCTTATTTTGAGTATTAGATCTCCTACAGGTAATGAAAAGAGTACAACGAATTAAGTAACATGGTTGTAAAAGTTCTTTGGCATTATATTTGCTAGTCGCCTTATCGAATAGAAAAGACATCTTAATTTATAAATACATAAAAGTCCGTATAATTACGGGCTTTTTCTTAACTATATAGAAATTACATATTTAACATAAGTTTTTGTAGGTATTGTTATTGAATGGAAAGGAATAACATTAAGGCGATTACACTATATAAAAATAAAATAAATCCTAAGATGAGTAGAATCGGATGCAACTTGAACATGTTTGACCTCCTTGATTATATAAAGATTTTAATACATTTATGGTCAATTAAGAAGGAAAATATTTTAGATGAATGAATACACTAATGTAACAGAGTAGTGAACGTATAATAAATCAAGGAGTATTGTTGTATACCTTGATTAGATTGCTTATTAGTAGCAGGTGGGTTTACCACTCATGAAATATAAAAGTAAACAGGTTTATCTGCTTAGAATTAGAGATAAATAAAAAAAGAGCATACATAAAAAGTACGCTCTAAAGAAAGATAGGTTTTATGAGTGGATAATCTCCATACGATAATATATGCTCGGTTAATAAAAACGTGTGAAAAATCAATAGATTATCAAAGGAATATCATGAAATGAGTAATTTTAGTCTTTTACCGAAGTCGTTTAGTTAACCAAATTGTAGATTGAATGGATTAGCAATTTGATAAAAATCGTACTTCAGTTTCGTATTTTTTATAGTTTGGATATTGCGTAATAGTTTGGCACTTAGGTGTGGAAAGTTGATTAATTATAGAAACATTTGTAATTACCTCGTTACAAGGACCGAAAAATGTAATTTTCAGCTTTGAATTTGGTGGAACTTTGACCACGATAGGTTTTTTTTTCATAAAATCAGCTCCTCATCTGCAGTATCATATACTGCGCTTTTTCGTTCAGATTATAAAGGTGTATTAATATAATATGAAATTTTAGTTGAGTTGATAACGATATGGGGTTTTAAGGCGTGGTAAGAATGCGGAAAATGCATTGAAAGCTGAGAATATTTTATAAAATGTTTAATCGATATAATAGGTAAAAGTAAAAAATAAGTAATTTATCTAATACACTTTTTTCTTTGAAACATATTATAATAGTAAGAATTGTATTAGGAGGTAATGAAAGAGTGCAAGAAAATGTACAAGCTCAGCTTTCACCACCGTGGATCACATATTTCAATGAGTTAAAAAATTCAATTGGTGCTGATCCAACTGTTTCAGTTGGTCCGCTAATTCCAGTTGGCGGGAATTATATTATTTTAGTGCATGCGTTAAGTAATGAAAAAGCGATAGCGTTAGCAACGCTTCTAAAATCTTTTGTTGAATTTGGGAATGTAAGTGTAACAGTTATTGTAACGAATAATGAAAATAACATTGTAAATCCACTTCCATGTCCACTAGATGCATTTGAAATTGCTCATTTATTTCAAGTGGCGTTAGAAAATAATCCTTATTTTGAACAAGTTGTTGTACAGCCGCAGCTCCCTGGTGGATCAAATGTTGTCTTTCCAGTTTTTGCTGCGCAAGTGATTCAATTTTTTAATGATGATATTTCAAATTTATGTCAAACATTTACTGGTGTTGCTGCAAATGTATTTCATGATGTAATGAACGATGACATTTGTGATATCCCAATTTTATTCTCCACAAGCTGTGTTCCGAGCGGCGAGAGTGAACAATTACAAAATACAGATTTAACACCAAAACTGTTTTACTAGATTGTAAGTAGACATTTTCTTTAATAGAAAATGTCTTTTTTGTATGCATTAACGTTACAGTGTCTAGCTAATTGCGGATGGTGAATGAAATTTCCACTGATAAATATATAGCGTATAAAGATAGTATGTTTCATGTGAAAATATATAAGAAATGAAAGATAAATCATTTTCGTTAATATAGAGTAACCGTAAGAAACACAGAGAGTTAGCTCTCATACATATGTTTATTAGTCTAAACAAGATTAATATTGACGAGTAGTAATAATGAAAACGTTTCTAATAATAGCGCTAATGAAAGGTTAATGAATTGATATTATTTACAAATAGATGATAGTGCATATTTCAAATTTGTGAATGAACTGTATGAAATATAAATAAAATTAATGGAAGTCTAATTAATAGATTATAATTTTTGAAAAATAATATAGATTCTCCTTATTTATATTATAGATAGCTAGTATTAGGCATAAGGAGATTTCAATAAAGCTAGCTTTGAATATGATAATAAAAAGGGGATGAATTGTATTGGGGTATATTATCGATATTTCAAAATGGAATGGAACGATTAATTGGGATATTGCAGCATCTCAGCTAGATTTAGTAATTGCTAGAGTTCAGGATGGATCGAATACGGTAGATTTTATGTATCAAAATTATGTGACTGAAATGAAAAAACGCAGTATTCCATTTGGGAATTATGCATTTTGTCGCTTCATTTCTATTGCTGATGCAAGGAAAGAGGCACAAGATTTTTGGAATCGCGGAGATAAATCTGCTAAGTTTTGGGTAGTGGATGTAGAAATTCAAACGATGATGGATATGCAAGGGGGGACACAAGCATTTATAGATGAATTACGCCGTTTAGGTGCGAAAAAAGTAGGACTATATGTGGGGCATCACACGTATGTATCATTTGGAGCACGTAATATTGAAGTTGATTTTGTGTGGATTCCTCGTTATGGTGGTGGGAATAAGCCAGCATATCCTTGTGATATTTGGCAATATACTGATTCAGGAAATGTTCCTGGTATTGGGAAATGTGATTTGAATCAATTAATAGGAAATAAGTCGCTTTCTTGGTTTATAGGCTCAGATCAAGTAAATCAATCTATTCTATCTGACAAAGAGGATACGCAGCAACCAAATGGTATTGGTATTGCGATTTCAAAATATGATGATGGATATGGTATAAACGTATATGAAAATCCTGCGAATCCTCAATTTACAGGTACAATCACTCAAAAAACGCCATATGTAGTCATACGTGGTTATTGGGAAGACGCAGATAAAAATATGATTTGCTTAGGCAATGATAAACAGTGGGTATATATAAAACATTTTGATGTGAAATGGTTTTATGCATCTTCAAAATATCCCGTTGGGTATGGGGTTAACTACTATGCAGAGCCTGAATGTATAAACTATAAAGGAAATATTGATGGGTCAAAATCTTTTCGTGTGTGGGACAGAGCGAAAAATGCGGTAGATATCGGGCAAAATAATTGGATATTGGAAGAACATATAACTATTAAGTAACTATAAGTAGTTACATGTTTTTAGGAATACGTAAAGGGTCATATTGCTGATACATAGTAAGATGACCTTTAATTATTGAAAAAAGAACAAGATCCATAGTTCAATCAAATGAAATGAATTACATGTGGAAAACACATTGTTAACACAAGTACATTGTATAGTTATTCTTATATAATAATAAAAGTGAGGTATTTTGAATTGAAAAAGAAAAAGCTATTTGTAGGAACAATTATTTCATGTGTAGTACTGGCATTATCTGCATGTGGTTCCTCAGACAACGTAGTAACATCAAAAGTAGGAAATGTTTCAGAGAAAGAGTTAAGTAAAGAGTTAAGACAAAAATATGGGGAAAGTACTTTATACCAAATGGTGTTAAGTAAGGCATTGCTAGATAAATATAAAGTTTCAGATGAGGAAGCAAAAAAACAAGTAGAAGAAGCAAAAGATAAAATGGGCGACAACTTCAAATCGACTTTAGAGCAAGTTGGATTGAAAAACGAAGATGAATTAAAAGAAAAAATGAAGCCAGAAATTGCATTTGAGAAAGCGATTAAAGCGACTGTTACAGAAAAAGATGTAAAAGAAAACTATAAACCAGAAATGAAAGTAAGTCACATTTTAGTGAAAGATGAAAAGACTGCTAAAGAAGTGAAAGAGAAAGTAAATAATGGTGAAGATTTTGCAGCTTTAGCGAAGCAATACTCAGAGGATCCTGGTTCAAAAGAACAAGGCGGAGAAATAACTGGTTTTGCTCCAGGGCAAACGGTGAAAGAATTTGAGGAAGCTGCATATAAATTAGATGCAGGACAAGTAAGTGAGCCGGTAAAAACAACTTACGGGTACCATATTATTAAAGTGACAGATAAAAAAGAATTGAAACCATTTGATGAAGTAAAAGATCAAATTCGTAAAGATATAGAACAGCAAAGACTACAAGATACGACAGGAAAATGGAAACAACAAGTAGTCAATGATTTATTGAAAGATGCTGATATTAAAGTGAACGATAAAGACTTTAAAAATACATTTGAATTTCTAGAAAAGAAATAATGATTGTAATTAGAAAAGGGAACCTATATAGGTTCCCTTTTCTAATTAGTGTGTGAGTTATAAATAGATAGTAAGACAATATAATATTACATTTAAATATTAAGAATTACAATGGGAATTTATGTAATTATTTTAAATTGGAATGAGCAATGCTTCAAAGAATATTGATATTATAATGTTTCGTTTTCTTAATTTCATTAAATATAAAGTAAATTTATTAATCTCCTCCCACTATTCGTAGGCAATCTGATTGATGTAAGTTAATTATTAGTCGAGAATGAACAAAATACTAATTGATTTAACTTTTACTTTATTGAAGTGGATAAGCATAATTTACAGAATGAAACATACAATATTATTGAAAAATATTGATGCGAAATGAAGTGAAATGAAAAGCAGAGCATTCTACTAAAAAAGGATGTTCTTTTTAGTATGAAATTTTAGGATAAAGAAAGAATACTTTTAAACGAATTATTTAATAGATAAATATATTACGTAGGAGGAGAAAATATGAAAGTAATTTTTCAAAGAGAAGGTGGAGGGAAGGTTTTTGAATCGTATGATGAAGATATAAGTAACTTATTAGCTATTTTAAAGGTAACGAAAGGGATTAAGATTGGGATGGTTGAGTATGAAGTATTAAAGTACGAATTAGAGTATTTTCGTAATCCAAAAAAAGCAGAAACAGAGAGGGAGTTACATATAATAGTACAACCAAAATATATTTAATAATTAGGACCAATTATTTATAAATAGTTTTATACAGTATGTACGAAAAGAGAGTATTTACATTGCTCTCTTTTCATAGAAATTCATAAGGAACGAATTGTGGTCCGTTATAAATCCCCTAAATTTTGTGAGTTCGTTCTTTATAATATATGCTTTCATTTATAGTTGGTTAATAAACTTGAAAAATTAAAACTTTTTCGTTTAGGCAGGGATTTTATATTTGAGTAGATAAATGTTCATATGAAGTATTTTGTATACGAATATTGGAGGAGTAAAAATGAGTTTAGCAAGTTATATAGGTTGCAATGTAGAAATTCCGTTAAAGGATCCAGATTCTAATGATGTAATTGTTTTTGAATCGTGTTTTTCAGATGAAAGTATGCTTGAAATTGTACAAGAGTTTCAATTCCAAATAAGTTACACGTATGAAGTTTCAACGAGTAGGGGAATTAAAATTAAAAATAAATCATTTTAAAATTGATGAAATTTTGATTTCAGAAAGAGCACTTGTCAGGATAGAAAAATAAATATAGAAATATACGTTATTAGAAAAAAGCGACTTCATTTTGTATGAAGTCGCTTTTTTAGTAAATATGTGAACTTTCTATTAAATAGGAAGTGAAAAACTTATTTGATGAAGAAGAAAATCAATGATGGATAAATGTATAAGAAAATGATTTGAATTATATTTTGTTAAAAATATAATTATATCTCTTCTCAAAAGAATATATGTTCGTGTATAATTAGAACGAGTGTTCTTTTGAGTGCAGATAGTATATGAATTAGACATAAAGTGAAACATTAATCAGTGAGGCGCTTATCGTCCATTGATTATTAACTTTCATCAGTTCGACGTCTACGGGCGATTGATTTCGACTTATATACATCACATATGACGATTTTAAGGTGGGTGCTTTACTACTTGTTAATGCTGGGGAAATATGAGCCTATCATTATGAAAAAACAATTGAGTAACAATATATGTGAAATAGAATGGATAAATGATCAAGGAGATAAAGAAATGAATGATGTAAAGCTGCAGAAAGCAGAAAGAGAATGGGTTCCATTTACAGTGATGTCGGAACAGTTATTAAGTACGCGAAAGATTGTTGGAGAGAAGTTTAAAGTACAAAAACCGCTCTTAACAAAAGAAGCAAAAGAGAGAATTTCTGATAAATTATTAACGTCATTATTGTCTGAGAAAGAAATATTGGTGACATATTTTGAAGATGGATACATACTTACAAGTTATATGACAGTTGTGCATATAAACCCGCTAAAGCGCATTGTAATATGTACGGATGCATTTTATAAAACTTACGTATTTAATACTACAGATATTATTGAAATAACGTAAAGGAAGCTGAAATTTAAATTTTAGCTTTTTATTTTTGTTAGATGAGGAACAGAAAAAATGAAACGAAAAAGCAGCTAGCTTCATACTAGCTGCTAAGCCCCAGGGAAAGAGAGAAAAGATAGGGTACTCCAAAAATCATTAATAGCTGTGTAACAGCCTGATTATAGTATAGACAAATTTATTATTCCTAAACAGTACGATGAAAAATAGGACTAAGCTGTACCTACTTGGTTTTGATCTGCAAGGTCAGAATCAAACGTATTAGTCGCGCTCACACCATTAAAAGTATTAACAACAAAACCAACATTTGAAGCACCAGATCCATTATAAGCCTTCGTATTTTCTTTCGGAGAAACATTGTAGAAATCGCCTAAATTAAATGAACCGTTACTATTTTGTACAACTAAATTCCCTACAACTGAGGGCATAGTTTTCACCCGCTTTACAATCATTTGTTAATACTACTATATGGCCTTATAGTCCAAATGGTTCATGTAACAAAAATTGTGGAATAGTAAAACGTTTGAAGTGTAGCTTAATCCTACAATAAAAGTATGTTAAAATTAATGTAAGGTCGATTAATTTTAAAAAACAATTGTATAATTAATATATACGAAATCAAAGGAGGCAAAATGTAATGAATAATGTTATAAAAAAAGTAGATTTAACAGATGCAAAATCAAGTAATCTTGTTGCACTTATTTATAGCAATGAAGTTATTTTGGTGGAAGAAGCATTTTGTCCAAATGAAATAAAATTAAAGTTTAATGAAATTGCAATTTTATCGGCTATTAAAACAGCACATATAATGAAAGTATCCATCAGAAAAGAACTGGAAGCAATTTTTCATGACACTGGTGTTTTATTTGTGAAGCATAGTGTTGATTATGGAAATAGTCAGTCTATCACTATGCACTTTGAACAATTCAAAAAGTTGCAAAATGAGATTGAGAATTTAAATAAAATTAGGTAATCTAGGTGTAGCTTATATGTATCGGTGTAAGAAATACGGGAAAAAGAAGCTGAAATATACAAGCAATAACGAAATAAATAATGATGTTTTTGATATATAAGCATGAGTAACTGTTACGGTTACTCTTTTTGTTTACATAAAAACTCCTACTAAAGAATGAAATGAGTTGATACTTTAGTAAATGGCTGAATGAAAAGGAAGAGTGTAAAATGTTGTAAAGGAGGAGAGATATTTGAAGCGAAACGAAATTGGGCAAATTGTAATGATTACAGGAGTGACGCAAGGGTTAGGTCGTGCAATGGTTGATCGATTTCATGAATTGGGATGGACTATATATGGCTGTGGGCGTTCAAAAGATAAAATTGAAGAATTGAAAAAATATTACGGTAATATACATGATTTTCAAATAATTGATGTTTCAGACTCCCAGCAAGTAAGTAGTTGGGCAAATTATATACTGCATAGACATAGAGCACCTGATTTGTTAATAAATAATGCATCGATTGTTAATAAAAATGCGCCACTGTGGAAAGTAACAGCTCAAGAATTCGAAAATGTAATGAATGTAAACGTAAATGGTGTAGTAAATGTAATTAGGGCATTTGTCCCAGCGATGGTAGCTAGGAAAGAAGGAATGATTATTAATATGAGTTCTAGTTGGGGCCGGGAGGGAGAAGCTGAGCTGGCGCCATATTGTGCCTCAAAGTTTGCAATTGAAGGTATCACGAAATCTATGGCACTTGAGTTACCCAATGGTATGGCTGTTGTTGCTTTAGATCCAGGCGGGAGCATTAGCACTCCAATGCTGTATTCATGTGCACCACAGTATGTAAATGAATCACCCACACCTGAAATGTGGTCACGTAATGCGATTAAATATATATTAAATATAACAATAGATAAAAATGGATCTTCATTGACATGCCCAGAATGTATGTAAATATACATTGAATTAGCATATTTTCAGTGATACACACTTTGTATAAAAAAGTACCTTAAAGGTGCTTTTTTGTATTTTTAACACATTATAGAATGCACAAAATTACATGTAGAAAATAAATATGAGAAAGAGGATGTCATTTATATATTTCGAAAGCAATAGAAAATTTCTAAATAGGTGATAAGAATGAATCCAAGCGGTTTAAAAGTGACGGGAGCATGGTTTCAAGTAGGAGGAAATCTTACAGCGGCTATTGGGACGACAAGAGGATTTATTGGAGAAGAGAAAGTTGAATCAGATCTTGTAATTGTAGGAAGCTCATTACAAGCCCTCGGGTATATATTACAAATTATAGCGAGTAATGATACCGAAGATGAGGGCGAAAAAGAAAATCAAAATATATGTTTGGAGAATAAAAGTGAAATGCTTGATAAAATGGGCATTGAGTTATTAGCGTTAGGGAATATATCAAATGTAATAGGAACATATTTTAATATAAATGAACAATTGAAAGAGAATGATTATCTCATTATTGTCGGGAACAGTTTACAATCGATAGGAGCTTTTTTAGGAGTAGAAGCAGCTTTGCTTCAGATGAAAGCGATACAAAGAATTATAATATTAGGCAATTCTTTGCAAAGTTTAGGCGCTGGACTTCAAGCGTATCAAGGTATTATGAATATATCGAAGAACGAAATAGAACATGAAGACAGTATGGTTGATAAGAAGAATGAGAAGATAATAGCACTTATTGGTATTTGGATACAAGCGATCGGAACTGCTATTTCTGCGATCGGATTAACTATCATAGAGAAAGAAGAAAGATTAGAAAAAAATAAAAATATGAAATTGTTTATATAAAGGAGGTATGTAAAATTTCAATTTTACATACGTGGAAAAGTTGAAGTAGTAGGTTTTTTTGCATTGGAATAGAATATATAACAGTAGAACAGTTATTAGATGAAATACAAAGATAATTGGTTTTATTAGTGTATGAAGAGAGATAAAAAATACAAAACAAGGAGTTTTCAAGAGATGATGTATTTGTTGGCAATTCTTCTTCCACCTGTAGCTGTATTATTTTGTGGAAAACCATTTCAAGCGATAATTAACTTCATATTAACATTAATATTTTGGGTTCCAGGAGTTATACATGCGATATTAGTTGTACATGATAGAAAAGCAGATCGGCGCTTAAAAAAACAAATTCGAGCATATGGTGAAATGAATAAGAGGGATAGAAGATAGCTAAGTCCTGAAATGATTGAAAAAAGAAAGGAGGACTACCGCCTTTCTTTTTTCATTCTGTTTAAGTTTAAATTTTAGTATAGCGGTAAGAATTTTTAATATAAGTATTGTGATAATTAGTTTTAGATTGTGCGCTTAATAAACCGGTGTAAATGTTTTCAGGCACGTTAAAGAAATCATACATTCCACTCTTTAATTGAATGCGTAAAATCATAGAAAAAGGATTATAGCCAACGGCAACTATATTTTTTGAAATCACGGGAGATAGTTTCATCATTACGCAACTCCTCACTTTTCATTTTTAATAATTTCTTGTAGATGTTGAGGTTGTGGTGTTGAAATCCTTATAATTAAAGAGGTATTATACTTATATGCAATATATTAAATGTTCGTTATACGTAATTATAAGGAAGTTCACACGAAGTACATATTGTTGTGCTATTTTTATTTCACCTTTGATTTATAAATAAGAAAATATTGACCATTTGAAAAAAAGGTATATTATTTATACGAGGTATTAAAAATTCACTTTTTACATTCTATGCTTAAAGGGGCAGCATTATTAGGGAAAATAGAAGTGAAAATAGTTTGTATAAGAAGTATTCTAAAATTTATAATCTGTGAATTAGGAAAATATTGAATGCTCCAGGTTAATATACTTTCTTAATTAAATTCAGTTTAGAAAGTGACCTCAATATTTTTATGTAAATCAACGGGAGAATTGAAAGGCAGGAGAAAGTAACATGTCAGAAAATTATCGTTCTCGAGAGGAGCGACGACAAGTTAAAAAGAAAAAACAGCCAGCTTCTAAAACACAAAAACCAAAAGGGAAAACATCATTCTTTCGTAAGTTTTTGATTACTTGTTTATTACTTGGTATTGTTGGTTTAGTGGCAGGGGTTGCTACCTTCTTCGTAATGATTAAGGATGCACCGAAACTTGAGAAAGCAAAACTTGTTAATCCGTTATCCTCAAAAATTTATGATAAAAATGGCGATTTGGTATATGAATACGGGAAAGAAAAACGGACGAATGTTACGTATGATCAAATTCCTAAATTGGTAGAAAATGCATTTTTAGCAACAGAAGATTCACGTTTTTATGAGCATAGTGGAGTAGACTTTAAAGGTACTGCCCGTGCTGTCTTGGTGAGTCTTAAAGGAGATTACGGTTCACAAGGTGGAAGTACAATAACGCAACAGGTTATTAAAAACTACTTCTTATCGATGGAAAAAACATCAAAACGTAAAGTTCAGGAAATATATTTAGCGTATAAGCTAGAACAACAATATTCAAAACATGAAATTTTGGAAATGTATTTAAATAAAATTAACTTAGGAAACCGTTCATATGGTATCGCAACAGCAGCACAAAACTACTATGGTAAAGAATTAAAAGAGTTAACATTACCAGAAGTTGCGATGCTTGCAGGTTTACCGAAAGCACCGAATAACTATGATCCAACAAAAACGGAAAATATTCAAAGGGCAACAGAAAGAAGAAATGTTGTACTAGGATTAATGAATCGACATGGATATATTACGAAGGCAGAAATGGAAGAAGCTTCGAAAGTTAAAGTTACAGATGGAATTAAGACTGCAACTGTTCAGGCAATGCCACATACTGCATTTATGGATGCAGTAGTGAAAGAAGTAGAAAAGGAAATACCAGATGTTAATATTGGATCAGATGGTTTAGAAATCTATACAACATTAGACCCGAAAGCACAGGAATTTGCGGATAAGATTTTAAATGAAAATATTATTAATTATCCAAATGATAAATTCCAAGGTGCATTCACATTTATGGATACGAAAACAGGAGAGGTTCGTGCTATAGGTAGTGGACGTGGGGAAAATAAAGCAGTATTTAAAGGTCATAATATGGCAATTGATTTAGATCGTGCAGCTGGTTCAACTATGAAGCCAATCTTTGATTACGGCCCTGCAATTGAATATTTAAAATGGGCTACGTATCATCAAATTGATGATTCTCCATTTAAATATTCAACGGGACAAGAACTTCGAAATGCGGATAGAAGTCACTTAGGCCCAATTACTATGCGTGAAGCGCTAAAAATGTCACGTAACGTTCCAGCAGTTAAAACTGCAAAAGAAGTAGGACTGAATAAATCAAAGGAATTCTCTGAGAAATTAGGTATTACATTTAATAAACCGCCGGCAGAATCTACAGCTATTGGTACAAATGAAGTATCACCAACTGAAATGGCGGGTGCTTATGCGACATTTGGTAATGGTGGAAAGTATGCAAAACCGCATTTTGTTAAGAAAGTAGTTTATCCAGACGGTAAGTCACAAAGTTTTGAGCAAAAACCAAAACAAGTTATAGCTGACTCTACAGCATATATGATTACTGATATGCTTCGTTCAGTAGTAACATCTGGTACTGGTACAGCGGCAAATATAAGTTCTTTAGATGTAGCTGGTAAAACAGGTACAACAAACTATGATTCAAAACAACTAGCGAAATATAACATTCCAGAAAGTGCAACCCGGGATAGTTGGTTTGCAGGTTATACGCCGCAATATACGATGGCGGTATGGACTGGATATATGAAAGATGGTAAAGACGAGTATATTAGTAGTAAAAATACGAAAATTGCACAGTTGATCTTTAAAGAAATGATGAATAAGTTTGCTACTGACGAATCACGCTTTAAAATGCCAAGTAGTGTAATTCAAGAAGGTAGTGAGCTACGTATAAAAGGGGAAAAACGTGATTCTTCTCCAAATACGAGCGTACCTGATACAACGGAACAACCAAAACAAGATCAACAGCAAAAGACTGAAGAAGAGAAAAAGCAAGAAGAATTAAAGAAACAAGAAGAGCTTAAAAAACAAGAAGAACAAAAGCAACAAGAGGAACTGAAGAAGCAAGAAGAACAAAAGAAACTAGAAGAGCAAAAGAAACAAGAAGAACAAAAGAAACAAAATGAAGGAAATGGCCAAGGAACGACACCTCCAGCAAATAACGGAGGAGGCCAAGGAAATACAACACCTCCAGCAAATAATGGAGGTGGTCAAGGAAATACGACACCTCCAGCAAATAACGGAGGAGGCCAAGGAAATACGACACCTCCAGCAAATAACGGAGGAGGCCAAGGAAATACGACACCTCCAGCAAATAATGGGGGAGGTCAAGGAAATACAACACCACCAGCGACAACACAACCAGAGACTGGCGGGAATGCAGGAGAAGCCCCTGCTAATAATGGGCAATAAGAAGATTTTATAAAAAATATTAAAAAGCACTTAAGGTTTGTAAAAAATTACATTCTTAAGTGCTTTTTTCGTTTGAATTAGAAAGTCAAAATATTCTTTAGCACTTTACTACAGAAATTTACTATAGTAAGCATTTTTAGGGGATAAGGAATAAATAGTTGTTATGTAAAAGCACTAAAAAATTTTCTCCTAGAGAGAGTTTTTTTATTGTTTCCGTACTATTAGTTGACGAGTTTTATAAGTTCTTTTACACTTGGATATGTGAATTTCAGTGGAAAAAGAGAGTTGACTTCTTACATATATGCTGAAAAAGCAAGTATGCAAAGTTTTATATGATTTGAAAAGGTAGAGGGGCGTTTCATATTGACAAACAGCAGATTGAATCCTAAAGTTGATGAATTTTTAAATAGGTCAAAAAAGTGGAGAAAAGAATATGAGAAGTTAAGAAGTATTGTTCTTAATAGTGAATTAACGGAAGATTTTAAGTGGATGCATCCTTGCTACACGTTCGCGAAAAAAAACATAGTTTTAATTCATGGATTTAAAGAATATTGTGCGCTTCAGTTTCATAAAGGTGCATTGTTGCAGGATACTCATAAGATTTTAGTCCAACAAACGAAAAATACACAGGCGGCGCGTCAGATTCGGTTTACTAATATACAAGAAATAATTGAAATGGAATCCATTTTGAAGAAATATATTACTGAAGCTATTGAAGTTGAAAAAAGAGGTTTGAAAATAGAAAAGAAAGAGCATAAAGAAATTATAATTCCAGAAGAGCTTCAAAATAAATTTGATGAAATACCTACTTTTAAAGTTGCCTTTGAGTCACTTACACCGGGACGCCAAAGAGCATATATCCTTTATTTTTCGCAAGCTAAACAAAATAAAACTCGAACATCCAGAATAGAAAAATATATGGAGAGGATTTTGGGTGGCAAGGGACTAAATGATTGTACGTGCGGGTTGTCTCAAAAAGGGACTAATTGTGATGGATCACATAAATCTTTGAAACAGTAAGATTTGTAGTTAAATCTTTTATTAACAGTGTATTTATATTTGTAGATTACATAAAAAGTCGAATTCCGAGTTACTAGGAATTCGACTTTTTGTATAATGAAAATAAATTGACATATTATTTTCGCTAAAATGATGCATTTAGATGTTAAAGGTACCGTAGAAATTTTGGAAGTAAATAGAAGGGAAATGATAAAAAACTTGAGCCTGAGGTAGTGGAGGATAACTTTGGCTATGGAAGGTGGTACTACTTGGATGTGTACCATGATGCCAAAATGATGGGGTGACTTGACCGGGAATGTGATATTGTTGCCAAGTTGCGGGAAGTTCAATTCCTACATCGGAACTAGCCGTATGTACGGCTGGAACGTGTATTTCGGGGGTCGAAGGAACGACGACTGTTACTCTTGAAGATACCCACATAAAATAATCACTCCTAAGTTGTGATAATAAAGTAGTATATTCTTTTCATACATATAAAGGTACATATCGATAGGACTTTAGGCTAAGGTATACGTATTAAGTTGTAAGACCAATTGAAATGGGTAGTGGACCATTTATTATAAAAAGATACGTCTTTTTACGGAGGGCAAAGGGATTAAGAAAATGTAAAATGGAGGTGTTAATTGCAAGAACATACGTATTTATGGAGGAATTTTAATGGAACGATTATGGACGAAATCATTTATTCAAATGACTTTCGCAATGTTATTTTTATTTACAGGATTTTATTTACTAGTTCCAACGCTACCTCTTTTTATTAAAGAGATAGGTGGCAATGAATCACAAGTTGGACTCATGATGGGAATGTTTACAATAGCAGCAGTTGTAATACGACCGATTATCGGAGGAATGTTAGATCAATATGGTAGAAGATCTTTTATTATTTTCGGACTCATCTTTTTTGGGATAACGATGTATTCTTATAATTTAGCGTCGACAATTGTCCTTTTAGCTGTTTTGCGGGTTATTCATGGGGTGACATGGGCTGTTTCTACAACAGCTGTTGGAACAGCGATAACTGATATTATTCCAGATTCACGCCGTGGTGAGGGGATGGGATGGTACGGGATGGCTATGACAATTGCAATGGCAATCGGCCCAATGATTGGATTATCGGTTGTGCAACATTATTCATTTCACGGCCTATTCTTGTTAGCAACTCTTTTATCCTTTATGGCAGTTCTATTATCGTTCATGACGAAAATGCCATTCACACCTCAAAAAGAAAAAGGGAAAATGCAGTTGTTTGAAAAATCGGTTCTATCCATTACGATTGTTGTTTTCTTTTTATCATTTGCATATGGAGGGATTACGACATTTCTACCGCTATTTGCATCGTCAATTGATGTGAATCCTGGGACATTCTTTTTTGTATATGCAGTTGCTTTAACAATTGTACGACCAATTTCAGGAAAACTATTAGATAAGTATGGTGAAGTATTTATCATACTCCCGGCACTATGCATTACTATTATCGCAATAGTTGTATTAACACTTTCAAATAGTTTAATGGGTGTAATTATCGCCGCTGTATTATACGGTGTTGGATTCGGTTCAGCACAGCCGGCATTGCAAGCAGCGATGATTACAATGGTTGATCCGAGTAAAAGAGGAGTTGCTAACGCTTCGTTCTTTACCGCATTTGATCTAGGGATTGGACTTGGTGCGATTTTACTTGGAGTTGTTTCGCAAATGTTTGGTTACCGTATTTTATTTGCAGGTAGTGCAATTTCAGGGTTACTTGCTTTAATTATTTTTGTTGTTTTTGTAAAACAGCGATTAGGTAAAAAAGAATTTGCGTAAACGGAAGTAACAAGGATGAAAATTTCAATTGAACGTAACGATTTGCAATGGTTAAAGGATAATATATTAATAGTTCAATTCAGCCTGACTATTCTTTAGGGATAGTTTCTGAGAAATCAGATGGGGAAATCGTATCAGTTGAGAAAGAATACATTCTATTTTAGGGGATGTTTATAATCTTTAGTACTTTAAAAACTATCATATAGTTGAATCTTATTATGAGGAAACGAAAGAAATTTAATTTAATTATGTAAAATAATAACTTTTTTAAAAATAAATAAGTTTTATATAAGAATTATATTGATGAGATAGTGAAATAAATTTCATGTAGAAACGAGTTGTATATGTATACAACTCGATTTTTTTATTTTCTTAAAAAAATCGAGTGAATGATATATTTTGTAGGATTTTCTGAATCATCTTTATATTTTATTTTAATAAGACACGCAAAGAAGTCTGTCCTTTCTTTATAAAATATGAAAATTATTTTTGGAAAATTGTATTGTTACATCGGTAAAAGTATAGGAAACTTATCATTATAAAATAAATTGAAATCTTCTAAAAACTCTGATACATTGAAATAGAAATGTAGTTCCACAGTATTGTAAAGGCTTACAGTTATGTGCACGAAGATCTATTAGGATTGGAGGAAATAATGATGAAAGCTGAAGAAAAATTTTCCCCGGGATTAGATGGTATAGTGGCAGCGGAAACGAAAATCTCGTTTCTTGACACAGTGAAAGGTGAAATTGTAATTCAAGGGTATGATTTAATCGAACTCTCAAAAACAAAAGAGTATTTAGACATTGTGCACCTTTTATTGGAAGAACATCTACCAAATGAGGATGAAAAAGCAAAACTTGAAAAGAAATTAAAAGAAGAATACGCGGTACCAGAAGGTGTATTCAACGTATTAAAGGCATTACCGAAAGAAACGCACCCGATGGATGGATTGCGTACAGGTGTGTCCGCATTAGCTGGTTACGATAATGATATCGAAAACCGCTCTTTAGAGGTAAACAAAAGCCGCGGGTACAAATTATTGAGTAAAGTACCAAACATTGTAGCGAATAGCTATCATATTTTAAATAATGAAGACCCAATTCAGCCACTTAAAGAATTATCATATAGTGCGAATTTCTTCTATATGTTAACAGGTAAAAAACCAACTGAACTTGAGGAGAAGATCTTTGATCGTTCCCTTGTTTTATATAGTGAACATGAAATGCCAAACTCTACATTTACAGCGCGCGTTATTGCATCAACGCAATCCGACTTATATGGTGCTTTAACAGGTGCAGTTGCATCTTTAAAAGGTAGTTTACACGGCGGTGCAAACGAAGCGGTTATGTACATGCTTTTAGAAGCTGGTAATGTTGAGAAATTTGAAGAGTTGTTACAGAAGAAACTATATAACAAAGAAAAAATTATGGGCTTTGGACATCGTGTGTATATGAAGAAGATGGATCCAAGAGCACTGATGATGAAGGAAGCTTTAAAGCAGTTATGTGATGTAAAAGGTGATTATACACTATATGAAATGTGTGAAGCTGGAGAAAAGATTATGGAGAAGGAAAAAGGAATTTATCCAAATCTTGATTATTATGCAGCGCCAGTATATTGGATGCTTGGTATCCCAATTCAACTTTACACACCAATCTTCTTTAGCTCTAGAACAGTGGGACTATGTGCACACGTAATTGAGCAACATGCGAACAATCGATTGTTCCGTCCACGTGTAAATTATATTGGCGAGCGACATGTACTTAGTAAATAAGAACAACTGGGGAGTTGTATGCGCCGCCCGCCAGATGGGTGTTTGACCGACACCCATCATTAATAATAACGAATTTTCGACAGAAAGGGAAGAATAGCATGATTAAAACAAATGAAATTAAACAAAAAGATGCATTATTAGAAGAAATTGCGGATTATGTATTAAATAAAGAGGTAACTAGCGCAGAAGCATTCAGTACTGCTCGTTACGTATTACTTGATACGCTTGGATGTGGAATTTTAGCATTACAATATCCAGAATGTACGAAATTACTAGGACCAGTTGTTCCAGGAACAATCGTGCCAAATGGTACACGTGTACCAGGTACGTCATATGTACTTGATCCAGTGAAAGGTGCATTTAATATCGGATGTATGATCCGTTGGTTAGACTATAACGATACTTGGCTTGCAGCAGAGTGGGGACATCCATCTGATAACTTAGGCGGAATTTTAGCAGTTGCAGATTATATTAGCCGTGTTCGTATTTCAGAAGGAAAAGAACCATTAAAAGTACGTGAAGTATTAGAAATGATGATTAAAGCACATGAAATTCAAGGTGTACTTGCTTTAGAAAACAGCTTAAACCGTGTCGGTCTTGACCACGTATTATATGTAAAAGTAGCAACAACTGCTGTAGTTGCAAAAATGCTTGGCGGAACACGTGAAGAAATCTTTAATGCATTATCACATGCATGGATTGATAATTCTAGTCTTCGTACATACCGTCATGCACCAAATACTGGCTCACGTAAATCATGGGCAGCAGGTGATGCAACAAGCCGCGGTGTTCATCTTGCAATGACTGCTCTAAAAGGTGAAATGGGCTATCCAACAGCTTTATCTGCACCAGGATGGGGATTCCAAGATGTATTATTTAATAAACAAGAATTAAAGTTAGCGAGACCATTAGAGTCATATGTAATGGAAAATGTATTATTTAAAGTTTCATATCCAGCAGAGTTCCATGCACAAACAGCTGCAGAGTGTGCTGTGAAATTACACCCAGAAATTAAAGAAAGATTAGAAGAAATTGATCGTATTACAATTACAACTCATGAGTCAGCAATTCGTATTATTGATAAAGAAGGTCCATTAAATAACCCAGCTGATCGTGATCATTGTTTACAATACATTACGGCAATTGGTTTATTAAAAGGAGATATCGTTGCGGACGATTATGAGGATGCAGTAGCAAATAATCCACGTGTAGATGAATTACGTAATAAGATGGTTGTTGTTGAAAACAAACAGTACAGTTTAGATTACCTTGACCCGAACAAGCGCTCAATCGCCAACGCTGTTCAAGTCCATTTCAAAGATGGCACTGTAACAGAAAACGTGGAATGTGAATATCCACTTGGTCACCGTTTCCGTAGAGACGAAGCAATTCCAAAAGTTGTTCAAAAATTCACTGCAAATATGGCAGGTCATTATTCTAGTAAGCAACAAGAACAAATTCATGAAGCTTGTTTAAATGAAGAGAAACTAGAAAATATGAATGTAAACGAATTTGTAGATCTATTCTTAATTTAATAATAGGGGGAATTTAGAATGGCTTGGGTTGTGAATAAACAGTCAACACAAGAGGAGCTTGCGAATCGCTTCCGAGCTTTAGTAGAAGCAAATGAAATTTTGCAAATTCCAGGTGCTCATGATGCAATGGCAGCTTTAGTTGCGAGAAATACAGGATTTTCAGCTCTTTATTTATCAGGAGCTGCTTATACTGCAAGTAAAGGGCTACCTGATTTAGGAATCGTGACGTCTACTGAAGTGGCAGAGAGAGCAAGAGATCTAGTAAGAGCTACAGACTTACCAGTTCTAGTTGATATTGATACAGGATTTGGCGGTGTATTAAACGTAGCGAGAACAGCTGTAGAAATGCTAGAAGCGAAAGTTGCGGCTGTTCAAATTGAAGATCAACAATTACCAAAGAAATGTGGACATTTAAATGGTAAGAAACTCGTTACGACAGAAGAATTAGTTCAAAAGATTAAAGCGATTAAAGAAGTTGCACCAAGCTTATATATTGTGGCACGTACAGATGCTCGCGGTGTAGAAGGCTTAGATGAAGCGATCGAAAGAGCGAACGCCTATGTAAAAGCAGGTGCAGATGCGATATTCCCTGAAGCGCTTCAATCAGAAGAAGAGTTCCGTCTATTTAATAGTAAAGTTAATGCACCTTTACTTGCGAATATGACTGAGTTCGGAAAAACGCCGTATTATAGTGCAGAGGAATTTGCAAATATGGGCTTCCAAATGGTTATTTATCCTGTAACTTCACTTCGCGTTGCAGCGAAAGCATATGAGAATGTGTTTACTTTAATTAAGGAAACAGGTTCTCAAAAAGATGCACTTTCAAGTATGCAAACGAGAAGTGAGTTATATGAAACAATTTCATATCATGACTTTGAAGAATTAGATACTGGAATTGCAAAAACAGTATTATCAGAGGATCAATAGATAAAGTGAAACTTTAATCAGTGGGGGTTTTCTTCATCCCCCACTGATTATTAGTTGAACCAATCGGACTTTAATGGGCAGTTGATCGCCCGCCTAACTTCTTTGCTTTCGCTGAATTTTGAGGCGGGGGTCTTACTGCCCATTAAAGCGGGATAAAACAACTAAGGCGATGAGAATACATCTTTGGCAAAAAGAACTGCTTGATGTGAATATTCATCGCCTTCTGTTTTCAAAAATAAGATATTCCACTCATCGTAGACGAGCATATGAAGTAGAAAATAACGCCGAAATGATAGGGGGATTCAGATGGAGAAAACGAAGTTACCGTGGGATGAATTTTTTTCACTTAATAAAGGTGTGAATCATACTTTCTTTACGCCAGAAGATTTTTCAGGAGATGAAGATTTAATCGCAAAAACGACAGAACAATTCGTTAAACAAGAAATTGTTCCACAAATGGAGAATATTGAACAACATAACTATAAAGTATCTTGTCAACTATTTGAGAAAGCTGGAGAACTTGGGTTATTAAGTATCGAGGTCCCAGAAGAGTACGGTGGATTTGAGTTAGGAAAGGCAGTTTCAGGGCTTGTAGCAGAAAAAATGGGATACGCTGGTGCATTTAGCGTTTCATTTAATATACACGCAGGTGTAGGTACATTGCCTTACATATATTACGGAACGAAAGAACAAAAAGAAAAATATTTGCCGAAAATTGCATCAGGAGAATGGATTGGGGCTTATGCTCTAACTGAGCCGAATGCTGGTTCTGATGCTTTAAGTGCAAAAACGAGTGCAGTATTAAATGACGATGGTACTGCTTGGAAGTTGAATGGTGAGAAGCAATGGATTACAAATGCTCATATGGCAGATGTATACGTTGTTTTTGCGAAGACAAATAAAGGAATGACAGCGTTTATTGTCGAAAGAACATGTGAAGGTGTATCCATTGGACTAGAAGAAAAGAAAATGGGGATTAAAGGCTCATCAACCGCTACTCTTATTTTAGAAGATGTTGTCATCCCTGTAGAAAATGTTTTAGGGGAAGTTGGGAAAGGGCATCATGTAGCTCTTAATATTCTTAACTTCGCTAGACTTAAGCTTGCTTTTGGAAATATTGGAACAGCAAAACAAGCAATTGGTTTGTCGGTTCAATATGGAAAAGAGCGAAAACAGTTCCAAACGGAATTAGTAGATTTTACGATGATTCAAGAGAAAATTGCAAATATGATCATTGCTACATATGGAGCAGAAAGTGCAGCTTATCGTACAGCGGGTGTAATTGATGAAGCAATTCATGAGAGTGATGAAGATCTTATGAAGAAAATGTCTCAATTTGCAATTGAATGTGCACTTAATAAAGTAAATGCTTCTGAAACACTAGGTCATATCGTAGATGAAGCTGTACAAATTCATGGTGGTTACGGTTATATGCAAGAGTACGAGGTAGAACGTTTATATCGTGATGCTAGAATTAGTCGTATTTTTGAAGGAACGAACGAAATTAATAGATTAACAGTTGCCAAAATGTTAATGAAGCAAATGGAACAAATTGAAGATACAGAAGTAGAGATTGATGTAGCAAATGTCGAAAGAAACCATTGTTATATTTTATTAGCGAAAAAATTGTTGAAACAATCTTTGAAAACGCTCTCTAAAACTCCAGGATTAAAAATTGATCAAGAGCAAGAATATTCACGTGTATTATCAAATATGTTAACGGACGTGTACGTCATGGAATCAGCATTTTTACGTACGAGTAAAGCCATTAGTAAAAATGGTGAAGAGAAAGAGCGTACGAAACAAATGATAACTGACGTTATTTGTGAAGAAGGCTATCGCAAAGTAGAGGAAGCGGCGATCTCTATACTTTCAGCGGCTGTCACAGAAGAACAAGATAGACATGTGATTTTAACTGAAATTCGTCAATTATTAGTGCCTTTATACACGAACGTATTTACAAAAAAGAGAGAAATTGCGAAAGCTATTATAAATCGCGGAAAGTATATTGTGTAAATAGGAGGAAAGCGATATGAAAAAGATTGGTTTTATCGGTTTAGGTAACATGGGTCTTCCGATGTCTAAAAATTTAGTTAAATCAAGTTACACAGTATACGGTGTGGATTTAAACAAAGAGGCTGAAGCTTCCTTTGAAAGTGAAGGAGGAATTATTGGCTTATCAATCTCAAAACTAGCAGAAACATGTGATGTGATTTTTACAAGTTTACCTTCACCTCGCGCTGTTGAAGCGGTATATTTTGGCGAAGAAGGATTATTTGAAAATGGTCACGCGAATGTAGTTTTAATTGATACAAGTACTGTATCTCCACAGTTAAACAAACAGTTAGAGGAAGCTGCGAAGGAAAAGAAAGTAGACTTTTTAGCAGCACCTGTTAGTGGTGGGGTAATTGGAGCTGAAAACCGTACATTAACGTTTATGGTTGGTGGATCAAAAGAGGTATATGACAAAACGGAATCTATCATGGGCGCACTAGGCGCGAACATTTTCCATGTTAGTGAGCAGATTGATAGTGGTACAACTGTTAAATTAATTAATAACCTATTAATTGGTTTTTATACAGCTGGCGTAAGTGAAGCTTTAACATTAGCGAAAAAGAATAATATGGATTTAGATAAAATGTTTGATATTTTAAATGTAAGTTACGGTCAAAGTAGAATTTATGAGCGCAATTATAAAAGTTTCATTGCATCAGAAAACTACGAGCCAGGCTTTACTGTGAATTTATTAAAGAAAGATTTAGGATTTGCAGTAGATTTAGCGAAAGAAAGCGAACTTCACTTACCAGTTAGCGAAATGCTATTAAATGTATATGAAGAAGCAAGTGAAGCAGGGTATGGTGAAAACGATATGGCTGCTTTATATAAGAAGGTTAGTGAACAATTAATTTCTAATCAAAAATAATAGACGTAAATATATCATAAAAAAGGAGAGAATATAATGATTACAACTGAAATTAAACGAGTAAAAAATCATATTAATGGTGAGTGGGTAGAATCTACTGGTACAGAAGTAGAAGCAGTTCCAAATCCGGCAACTGGAAAAATTATCGCTTACGTTCCACTATCTCCGAAAGAAGATGTTGAAAAAGCTGTTGAAGCGGCAAAAGCAGCATACGAAACATGGTCTAAAGTACCAGTTCCGAATCGTTCAAGACAATTGTATAAATATTTACAGCTTTTACAAGAAAACAAAGAAGAGCTTGCGAAAATCATAACGCTTGAAAATGGTAAAACATTAACAGATGCGACTGGTGAAGTACAGCGTGGTATTGAAGCGGTAGAACTTGCAACGTCAGCACCAAATTTAATGATGGGACAAGCTCTTCCTAATATTGCTAGTGGCATTGATGGATCGATTTGGCGTTATCCAATTGGAGTTGTTGCGGGTATTACACCGTTTAATTTCCCAATGATGATTCCATTATGGATGTTCCCACTTGCAATTGCTTGCGGTAATACGTTTGTATTAAAAACATCTGAAAGAACGCCACTTTTAGCAGAGCGACTTGTAGAGTTATTCTATGAAGCTGGTTTTCCAAAAGGAGTATTAAATTTAGTACAAGGCGGAAAAGATGTTGTAAATAGCATTTTAGAAAATAAAGATATTCAAGCTGTTTCGTTCGTTGGATCTGAGCCGGTAGCTCGTTACGTTTATGAAACAGGTACGAAACACGGGAAACGTGTACAAGCGTTAGCTGGTGCGAAAAACCATGCGATTGTAATGCCAGATTGCAATCTTGAGAAAACAGTGCAAGGTGTAATTGGATCTGCATTCGCAAGTAGTGGAGAGCGCTGCATGGCATGTTCAGTAGTAGCGGTAGTAGATGAAATTGCTGATGAATTCATCGACGTACTAGTAGCAGAGACGAAGAAGTTAAAAGTAGGTGATGGTTTCCACGAAGATAATTATGTTGGACCATTAATTCGTGAATCTCATAAAGAGCGTGTACTAGGCTATATTAATAGCGGTGTAGCAGATGGAGCAACTTTATTAGTAGATGGCCGTAAAATTAAGGAAGAAGTTGGAGAAGGTTACTTTGTAGGTGCGACAATCTTTGATGGTGTAAATCAAGAAATGAAAATTTGGCAAGATGAAATCTTTGCTCCAGTATTAAGCATTGTAAGAGTTAAAGATTTAGAAGAAGGTATTAAACTGACAAATCAATCTAAATTTGCAAATGGAGCGGTTATTTATACGTCAAATGGTAAGCATGCACAAACGTTCCGTGATAACATCGATGCTGGTATGATCGGTGTAAACGTAAACGTTCCAGCACCAATGGCATTCTTCGCATTTGCAGGAAATAAAGCTTCATTCTTTGGTGATTTAGGTACAAATGGTACAGATGGCGTACAATTCTATACACGTAAAAAAGTTGTAACTGAGCGCTGGTTTTAATAAAGAGTAGACAGCGAAATCAGTTATTAAATGAAAAACACCACTATTAATAGTGGTGTTTTTCGCCGTTATTAATTACTTTTTTCAAAAGCTAGTTTAATACCAAAACCAATTAAGACGATACCCGTTAACCCTTGAATATAACGTTGCGTCTTCGGTTTTTTCATAAAAGCACTAATTTTATCAATTAAAAATATATAAAAAGCGAACCAAATAACTGTTAAAACGAGGTAAGTAAGGCCCATTACGAGAAGCTGGATAAACGTATTATGATTTGGATTTAAAAATTGCGGTAAAAAGGTTAAAAAGAAGACTGCAACTTTAGGGTTTAATAAATTTGTAAGAAACCCTTGGCGAAAGCAAGAAGTATGTTCGTTTTCGTTATGCAAAGGTAAATCGTTCGTATCAACACTTTCTTTGTTTCTTACTGCTAAAAGGGCTTTAATACCAATATAAATTAAATATAGAGCTCCAACGTACTTGAAAATAGAGAATAAAAGAGCTGACTTTACAATAAGTGCGGAAAGTCCGATTACTGCTGCTAACGTATGAATCAAAAGTGCAACACATGTGCCGAACACTGTTTTTACTCCACCCATCTTACCGGCAACTAATGTGTTTTTCGTGGCCATTGCAGTATCAGGACCGGGTAAAATAATAAGACAAATAGACATAATGATGAAAAGAAAAAAATTTTCAATCATAGCCGCTCCTCCTTTTTTATTTTTAGAATATTTAATTAAAAATAGTGTAGCACATATTTTGATTTAATAAAATTAAATTTTATTAAAAATTATTAAATAGGAAAGAGGCTATATAGTCGCGTAATGACACGACTATATAGCCTCAGTTTAATCCTGTATATACGGGGAAGACCCCATTTATTTTTATGCATTAAGTAAGTTAAAGAATCGATTTACATCTTCTTCTGAAACATCACTTAACTGCTTATATTTATAATTCGGATTTTGATCTTTATCAACGACAACGGATCGTACTCCTTCGAAGAAATCTTCATGTCTCATGAAATTTTTAGCAAGTACAAGGTCGGTAGCGAAACATTCTTCAACGGACTTATCTTGGCCATCAATAAACTGTTTTAATGTTACTTTTAACGAAATAGGGGATTTTGATAATAGCGTTTCTTTCGTTTTTAAAGCAAAGGAACTTGGATCTTTCTCCAATGAATGGATGATCTCTTCAATTGTATCGAAAGCAAAATGTGAAGTAATTTCTTCTAATGAAGGAGCAAGCTCGCTTTCTAGGCTTGGAGCAGTTGCAAATGTACGAATGACTTCTTTTAAATGAGTATGTACATCATCTTCTTCATGCCAATTTATACTTTCCAGTTCAGTAAGAAAATTTGGTAATGAATCAGATGTCATAAAGTAATCAGCAGCGTTTATAAATAAAACGTCAGCAGCTTTTAAAATAGATGCCGTTAAAGCAACATAGCGGCCAGCAAACCCTGGAGCTTTATTTAAGAAATAAGCAGCACCAACGTCCGGGAAGAAGCCGATATTCATCTCTGGCATTGCCCATTTCGTACGCTCAGTTACAATTCGATATTTCGCACCATTTGTAAGACCGACACCTCCGCCCATTACAATTCCATCTAAACAAGCGATGATTGGTTTTTTATATTGATAAATATATGTATCAATTTCATACTCTTCTTCAAAAAAACGTTCCGCATGCTGTAATGCAGCTTCATTTGAACGTGCTTCATAAAGAGTTTTAATGTCACCGCCTGCACAAAAACCTTTTGTGCCAGCTCCTTTTAAAACGATAAGCGCAATTCGCTCGTCATTTTCCCATTCTTTCAGTTTTTGCCCAATTGGTTGTAACATGTCATAAGATAAAGAATTAAGTGCTTTTGGGCGGTTTAAAGTAATTGATGCAACTCCGTTTTCACTAACAGAAAATAAAACGTGTTCAGTCATAATTCATCCTCCCTTACATATCTTCTTATTCTTAATTCTTGATACGTACTGAAATGTCCTTTATAAACTTTGTCTAAAGTTGGCGATACATGTTAATTTGACAAATGCATATTTTGACGAGTTATATTTGCAGGATTTCGGAGGTTGACAATGAATATTACAACATTACTGTAATTGTAATTATTTGAAGTTATCATGATAAACACGCTATTATATAGGTGTAAATTGTACATAATCACCTTAAAAAGGGTATTTGAAATGATTATGATAAAAGAAATATTGCTTTTTATTAGAAATAGAGAAAGGAGAAATCGGAATGCCAGGACCTTTACTGTTGTCGGTGATTATTTTGTCTTCTTTAATGATAGGGATAACTCAGTTTTTTCATCATACAGATACGACAGAGGAAGTGAAGGATAAAGTACGTCTCGTATTTCCGATTTTTATCATATCTATTTCTTTTTGTATTTTATTAAATAAGGATGGGTACATTGTCGCTGTATTTTCATTTTTTGTAGCGATTGTTTTAATTACAGTTTTATATTATGTAATGAAAGACTTTATACAAAAATAAAGATGTCCCATAAGACATTTTTATTTTTGAAACAAATAAAATTTCACATACCGTATTATATGTTAAAAATAAAAAGCATATAGCGATAGAAAAGTATGTACTTTACCGTGTATTTACTTGTCAATCTTGCATAGCCAATATACTATTAATAGTGTAGAGATTAGAAAAAGGGGTTGTATCTATCATGAAATTTGAGATGCACACAAAAATTATTTCAAATGAAAAAGAAGTAAGGTTACATATAGAAGAAAACATATTTCAATTAAAATTGGATGGTTATCACTTATTTACAGTTCAAGAAATATTACCTTTATATAAATCAAATGAAGAAAGAATTGGTAGTGCAATGATACAAAGGTTAGAGTGGGAGAACGGAAAAACTACTATAAACTATCAACTCGTATCACTAAAATCAGTAAATTAAAAGGAGCAGGACAATATGAAGTTATTTCATACAGCGGATTGGCATCTAGGAAAGCTTGTTCATGGCGTGTATATGACTGAAGATCAAAAGATTGTATTAGATCAGTTTGTACAAGCTGTTGAAGAAGAAAAACCAGATGCTGTAATTATTGCAGGCGATTTATATGACCGCGCAATTCCACCAACAGAAGCAGTAGATTTATTAAATGATGTGTTACAAAAAATAGTGATTGATTTACAAACACCGGTTATTGCGGTTGCAGGTAACCATGATAGTCCTGATCGTATTCATTTTGGTAGTAGTTTAATGAAGAAACAAGGATTATTTATTGTGGGACAATTTCAATTTCCATATGATCCAATTATATTAAATGATGAACATGGTGAGGTTCACTTCCATCTCATTCCATATGCTGATCCAAGCATAGTTAGACACGTATTGAAAAATGAAGACGTACGTTCACATGATGATGCGATGCGTATTTTTATGAATGAGCTTTCTGAGACGATGGATAAAGAAGCTAGACATGTATTTGTAGCTCATGCATTTGTAACTTCTGCAGGAGAAGCAGAGGAAAATACAAGTGATGCAGAACGACCACTTTCAATTGGTGGTGCTGAATACGTAAATAGTCATTATTTTGATAAGTTTCATTACACAGCGCTTGGACATTTACATCAAGCGCATTTCGTACGTAATGAGACAATTCGATATTCAGGTTCGCCACTTGCATATTCTATTTCTGAAGAAAAACATAAAAAAGGATATTATATTGTAGAACTGGACGAGCAAGGTGAAGTAACAATTGAAAAAAGGTTACTTACACCACGCCGTAAAATGCGAACAGTAGAAGCAAAAATAGATGAATTGTTACAACATCCAATAAGTGAAGATTACGTATTTGTAAAATTATTAGATGAAAATCCTGTCTTGCAGCCAATGGAAAAAATACGCTCTGTATATCCAAATGCAATGCATGTTGAAAGATCTATTCAAAGACGAGAGTTCACAGAGTCAAATGAAGTAACAGTTTCAAGACATAAAACGGATGATTTATCGCTATTAAAGGCTTTTTATAAAGAAATGAAAGGCTTAGATTTATCAGAAGAGAAAGAACGTCTATTTGTAGAGGTACTACAAACAGTGCAAGAACGGGAAGGTGAACGAGGATGAGACCGATTCAGCTTATTATGACAGCATTTGGACCATATAAACAGAAAGAAGTAATCGATTTTAACGATCTTGGAGACCATCGTATCTTCGCCATTTCTGGGAATACAGGAGCTGGAAAGACAACGATTTTTGATGCGATTTGTTATGTGTTATATGGTGAGGCAAGTGGAGAAGAACGTAGTGATACGAGCATGCTACGCAGTCAATTTGCTGATGATAATATGTATACTAGTGTAGAACTAACCTTTCAGCTAAAAGGGAAACGTTATGAAATAAAACGACAACTTGGACATAAAAAACAAGGGAACAAGACAATTACGGGACATGCAGTAGAATTATATGAAGTGATTGATGAAGAGAAGGTTCCAGCTGTTGATCGTTTCCATGTAACGGATGTAAATAAAAAAGTAGAAGATTTAATTGGTTTAAGTAAACATCAATTTAGTCAAATCGTTATGTTACCGCAAGGGGAATTCCGTAAACTATTAACATCTGAGACAGAAAACAAAGAAGAAATTTTGCGTCGTATTTTCAAAACAGATCGTTATAAGCTAATGCGTGAGTTACTTGATCAAAAACGAAAACAATGGAAAGACGTCTTACAAGAAAAGCAGAAAGAGCGAGAATTATACTTCCGTAATGTTTTTAAATTACCAATTCGTGATGGGTCATTATTAGAGTCATTAGTGGAACAAGAACATGTAAATACGCATCAAGTAGTAGAAGCATTAGAACAAGAAACAGATGTGTATAAGGCAGAAGTTGAGCAATTACAAGTAGAACAAGAAGTTCAAACGAAGCAATTAAAGGATGCTGAAACACGTTTTCATGCAGCGAAATCTGTAAATGAGAAATTTATAGATTTACAACAAAAGAATGAGAAATATAATACTTTACAAGAAAACCGTACAATTATTGAAATGAAAGAAACATCTTTTAAACGTGCGGAAGAAGCGAAGCGCTTAGTACCATTTGAACAATGGTACGAAGAAGCAATACAAAATGAGCAGAAGGCTGAAAATTTGTTAAAACAGATAATCGCCAAAAAAGAAAATATAACGAATAGCTTTGAACTAGCTCAGCAGAAATATGAAGCAATAAAGAATAAAGAACCTGAGAGAGAAGAGGGAAAAAAACTTGTTCAAAGATTAGAAGAGTTACAACCGATTATTGCATCATTAGCTGAGAAACAGTTGAATTTACAAAATGCAGAAATTCAAGTTGGGAAATTAAAAGAAGGTATGCACAACTTAGAGCGACAATTAGACGAGCATACAAATCAAAAACAGCTAATGTCTGGTGAATTGCAGCAATTAGAACGAGCACTTGAGCAATATGTAGCTAAAGTAGAAGAACTAACGAATATGCGAGAAGATGCAAAAGTTTTAAAGCAAGCATATGATGTTTGGCAAGAAAAGCACAAATTCGAGCAAGAAAAAGAAGCGGCATACAAGAAGATGCAAATGGCAGTGAACGCATATGAAAATATGGAACGCCGCTGGTTAAGTGAGCAAGCTGGTATATTAGCTCTTCATCTACATGATGGCGAATCTTGTCCAGTATGTGGGAGTTCGAACCATCCGAAAAAAGCTACAGAACAAAGTGATGTAATCGATGAAAAAGAGTTAAATGATTTAAGAGATAAGAAAAATGTTGCTGAAAAATTACATGTTCAATTAGAAGAGAAATGGAATTTCTATCATCTTCAATATGAACAGGTAATAGAAGAGGTTAAGAAGCGAGGCTATCGCTCGGAAGAATTAGCTGAAACATATAGTGCGCTTGTTCAAAAGGGAAAACAATTAGTAATTGAAGTGAATACGTTAAAAGCAAGCGAAGAAACGCGTAAGCAAACTGCTGTGAATATAAAAAACGTAGAAGGAAAAATAGATGCACTTCAAAAGCAAAAGCGTGAGGTAGAAACAGAGCAGCATCGTATAGAAATGGATTGTATGCAGCTTCGTACGTCATATGAACATGATAAGAAAAATATTCCTGAAAACTTACAAACAGTCCAAGCTTGGAAAGTACAGTTTGACCAAGCTATGCATGAACTCAAATTAATGGAGGACGAATGGAAGAAAGTGCAGGAAGCGTATCAACATTGGCAAAATGAAAATATACGAATTCAAGCAGAACAGGAAAGTGCTTCTAATCAATTTGAAAGTACAAAATTGAAGAAAGAAGAGACTTTCGTGCGCTTTATGAAAGAGCTTGAGCAGAGCGGATTTACAGATCAATCTACGTATAAAGAAGCTAAATTAAATGATGCCGAGATGGAGATATTACAAAAAGAAATTCAAAGCTATTATTCATCTCTTGAAGTACTTGCAAAACAAATTGAAGAGTTACGTGCTGAATTAAAAGGTAAAGAGTATATGGATATTACAGCGTTAGGTGAACATATAAAAGATTTAGAAATAAATCTTGATATCATTAAAGAAAAACGTCAACGTGCGCAAAATGCAGTAACATATATTTCTGATTTATATGAAAATATTAGACGTATTGATGAGCAAATTCATGAGGAAGAAAAAGCTTTCCAAGAACTTGTTGATTTATATGAAGTAATGAAAGGTGATAACGAAAGCCGTATATCATTTGAACGTTACATCTTAATTGAGTATTTAGAACAAATTGTTCAAATTGCAAACGAACGATTACGTAAATTATCAAATGGACAATTTTATTTAAAACGAAGTGAACGAGTTGAAAAGAGAAATCGTCAAAGTGGATTAGGATTAGATGTATACGACGCATACACTGGCCAAACACGCGATGTAAAAACATTATCTGGCGGCGAGAAATTTAATGCATCGCTTTGCTTAGCGCTTGGAATGGCAGACGTCATTCAATCGTATGAAGGTGGTATTTCCATTGAAACGATGTTTATAGATGAAGGATTCGGTTCACTAGATGAGGAGTCATTAACAAAAGCGGTAGACGCCTTAATTGACTTACAAAAGTCAGGCCGATTTATCGGTGTCATTTCACACGTTCAAGAGCTGAAAAACGCAATGCCAGCTGTATTAGAAGTAACGAAGCAGAAGGATGGGTGTAGTCAGACGAGGTTTGTTGTGAAGTAAGTTCAATTGTAATTCATACTTAAAGCATTCTTTGCGGGTTTCTAGTAAAGAACTTATGATAAAACAAATGCCATCTCTTTTTAGAGGTGGCATTTGTTTGTTATTCAAAATTAAATAATGCACCTACGAGTTATCTGTAGAAGGCGGTGTATTTTCCAATCTATTATAAGTTTTAAAGGCCGAAATTGCCGAGATAACACCACCGACTAAAAATAAAGCAGATCCACCGACCAAAATGATACGACTGACATACGTTTCGCGCGCTTCTTCAACTTCTTCTTGTAACATTGTTGGCATTTGAATTCCTCCTAAACAACATTTATTTTGTAGATAGTATATACAAATGCCTAAAATATGTTAAAATCACTGGATAGTATTATGAGGAAGTATATAGTTAGATGTGAATGGTTTGAAAAATCTTCATTATAAATTTATGCTAACTTCACATAGAGCACATATTAACATTGTATTATGTATATGTACCAAATAAATAAAGTGAATTGTATTTCGTTCTGTTTTTAAAAATTTAAAATTCTATTATTTTTATATAAAGGTTTTCCGCCGGAGTTTTAAATATTTTGGAAATAGATCTAAATAAGAGAAATTCACATAAAAGGGGAATGTCTTATGACAACATATACGAGTGAAATGAGAAAAAGTTTAGTTTCAGAAGAAGATGTAGATATTTTAAAAATTATGGCTCACCCAATCCGATTACAAATTGTAAATGAATTAAGTACGAGAAAAACTTGTAATGTAACGCAATTAACAGAATTACTAAATATTCCACAATCGACGGTTTCACAACATTTATCAAAAATGAAGGGTAAAGTGTTACGAGCTGAGAGAAGAGGTTTAGAAATTTATTATCACATTAACAATTTAAAAGCGAGTAAGATTGTAAGTGTTTTAGGATATATAAACTAATGAAGTATTTTCATATAAAATAGCCGCTGCTGGTAAGCAGGGGCTATTTTGTGTTGTTTTATGTATTCGTATTTAAAATTTTATAGTTTTTATGATTTACAATTGTTCGATCAAATTCAAAAGTACCACCGCTTACATCTGTAATTTCAACTAAGACCGATTCAGTATATAGTTTTAGTACAGATCCTGTAATCTTTAAATTATTTCGGTGAAAAAGTATAGTATCCCCTACGTTTGCTTTCATAGTACCTCCTTATTAAAGACAGAATTATTTTTTTATTATATATATTAAACCACGTATAGATATATTAGTGAATATTTAGTTTTGTTTATCAATAAAAAAATTTTTGTTTTATAAAAAATAAAATGCATCGTAGTGTAAAAATAGTTTTTTTGGTTGTATAGGAAAATCAAAATTTTGTAATCTAGCCATGATATAACTTGAGACATAATTTTTATAAAAAAAGATGATAAAACAGCTGTAAGTCGTATGGATGCAAAACATGATAATAGCTATTTACGTATTTAATAATTCGTTTTTTGTATTTCGTCCTTCGTTTTCTGTAACTGATTCCATGTTTTTGACGCTCTATCTTGTAAGTGCTTACATGAACGAAAACATCTTATACAATGAAGTTGTTAAATCAAAAGAGGTGACCAAAATGAACATAAAAAAACAAGACTTAGCGAACAGCATTGAAATAGAAAGAGGAGGCGGAAAGGTATGAAAAAATCAAATGTTAATCCATGGCTAGTTGTCCTTGGCACAGTCATCGTACAAATGGGGCTTGGAACGATATATACATGGAGTTTATTCAATCAGCCTTTAGTTAGCAAATATGGTTGGAGTCTTAACGCAGTTGCTATAACTTTCTCAATTACTAGTCTTTCCTTAGCATTTTCAACTTTATTTGCAAGTAAATTGCAAGAAAAATGGGGACTTCGTAAACTTATTATGATAGCTGGACTAGCATTAGGGCTAGGATTAGTACTTAGTTCACAAGCTTCCTCATTAATTTTGCTGTATGTACTAGCAGGAGTTGTTGTAGGTTATGCAGATGGTACAGCATATATCACTTCATTATCCAATTTAATAAAGTGGTTTCCAGAGCGTAAAGGTTTAATTGCTGGAATTTCTGTCTCTGCATATGGTTCAGGTAGCTTAATCTTTAAATACGTTAACGCACAGTTAATTGAATCAGTTGGTGTATCACAAGCGTTTATATACTGGGGTTTAATTGTTACAGCTATGATTGTCCTTGGAGCTTGTTTAATCCATCAAGCTGCTGATCAAGGTGCAGTTCATGAGACAAAAACTCACGAATATACAACGAAAGAAATGCTAGGCACAAAACAAGTATACTTATTATTTATTATGTTATTTACATCATGTATGAGTGGCTTATACTTAATTGGTATGGTAAAAGATATTGGTGTTCAACTTGTAGGACTTAACGCAGCAACAGCAGCCAATGCGGTGGCTATGGTAGCAATCTTCAATACATTAGGTCGTATTATTCTAGGGCCGTTATCAGATAAAATCGGCCGCTTAAAAATCGTTACTGGTACTTTTGTTGTTATGGCAAGTTCAGTATTAGTTCTAAGTTTCGTAGATTTAAATTACAGTATTTACTTCGTATGTGTAGCAAGTGTAGCGTTTTGCTTTGGTGGAAATATCACTATTTTCCCAGCTATTGTTGGTGATTTCTACGGTATGAAAAACCATAGTAAGAACTACGGAATTGTGTATCAAGGATTTGGATTTGGAGCGCTTGCAGGTTCCTTTATCGGTGCACTTCTAGGTGGATTCAAACCAACATTCATGGTGATCGGCGTATTATGTGTCGTATCATTTATTATCGCAATAGTAATTCAAGCACCTAAACAGAAAAAAGAACACGAAGAAGAGTATCGCAGCGTAGCATAAGTATATAAATCTTCTAAAACACTATGATTACGAAAAAGCATCCTGTTAAAGAGGGTGCTTTTTTGAGTTGTTTTAAATAGGTTATATAATCTTTGGAATTTTTTGGGGAAAAATGAGTGACATACCTATTTGGATTATATTGGAATATTAAAAAGTGATACATTATATTCGAACTACTTATTAAATCTTAAATTATAAACACGACATACATCAATAATTGCAAGATATACTTTCTCGATATTTTCAGAAAAATGTTGAGAAAATATATGCTCAATTTTTTAGTAAGGCTTTGTAAATGAGGGTATCTACAGTTTATCTTCTTTAATTTTACAAAGAGGCGTAGGAATTAAATGTTTAATGTACGTGCTTATTAATACTTTTAGATGTAATTGCATTGAGAAGTACTAAAATATTTTATCTGAAAAATAAAAATAGGTTGACAAGTTTATTGAGAAAGATTATCATTTCGGTGTAAGAATATTAAATGAAAAACATTATCAATGAATAATATTTTGATGAAAAGTACACTTGACCAATTAGTTTAGTAAGTGTATTATTTTTTATATTGATAATGATAATCGTTATCAATATCGTTTAATTAGATTAATTTTTAAATGAAAGGATAGAGGAAATGAACTTAGGGGAATTTGATGGAAAAACGGTTTTAGTAACAGGTGCAGCCCAAGGTATAGGTAGTGTTGTTGCCAAAATGTTTTTAGAAAGAGGAGCTACAGTTATTGCGGTTGATCAAAATGAAGAGGGGTTAAATGTTCTCTTAAATGAAAATGAATTAAATGAAATACGTATGAAAACGTTTCGTTTAGATGTGAGTGATAGTACCGCAGTTGAAGATATGGTAAACGGTATTGAAAATGGTATAGCACCGATAGATATATTAGTTAATGTTGCAGGGGTTTTACGTATGGGAGCGATTCACTCTTTAAGTGATGAAGATTGGAATAAAACATTCTCTGTAAATTCTACAGGAGTTTTCTATATGTCACGAGCGGTAAGTAAACGTATGATGCAAAGAAAGTCAGGGGCAATTGTTACGGTTGGTTCCAATGCAGCAAATACCCCGAGAATGGATATGGCTGCATATGCGGCATCCAAAGCTGCAACGACGATGTTTATGAAGTGTTTAGGATTAGAACTTGCAGCATATAACATTCGCTGTAACTTAGTTTCTCCAGGTTCAACTGAAACTGAAATGCAAAGGTTACTATGGGCTGATGAGAATGGAGCAAAAAATATCATTGCTGGTTCTCAAAGTACATATAGACTCGGTATACCCTTACAAAAAATTGCACAGCCTTCAGAAGTTGCCGAAGCGGTATTGTTTTTAGCTTCAGATAAAGCGAGTCATATTACAATGCACAATTTATGTGTCGATGGCGGAGCTACATTAGGCGTTTAATAAAAAAATAGGGGGCTACTATATTATGAATGAACTTACGGCTGTAAAGGAACTGTCAGAAAAACTTTTAGAAGATTATAAGACTGAATCTTCATTCTTTTTCGCTTCACCTACTCGAACAATATTGACAGAAGGAGAGCTTACTACAGTAAAGCATCGTGAAATTGAAAGTTTTCCAGAACTTGTACAAGCGGTATTACGTAATGCAAAACAAGCTGGAAATCCGAATCCTATCGTTGTTGGTGCTTTGCCATTTGATCGTAGAAAAGAAGTGCAACTTATCGTACCAGAATATTGCAGAATATCTGAACGATTACAATTAGATACAACAAACCAGCTTGAAACAAATGAGAACTTAACATTTGAAATGACACCTGTACCAGATCCTGAAGTGTATATGAATGGTGTGAAGCAAGGAATTGAAAAAATACAAGACGGAGATTTAAAGAAAATCGTTCTATCCAGATCGTTAGATGTTAAATCTTCCGAAAAGATTAATAAGCAAAAACTTCTTCGAGAATTAGCAGAGCATAATAAGCATGGTTATACATTTGCTGTTAATTTACCGAAAGATGAAAACGAGAATAGTAAGGCATTAATTGGAGCAAGTCCTGAGTTACTCGTTTCACGTAATGGTATGCAAGTTATTTCTAATCCGTTAGCTGGTTCAAGACCACGTAGTGATGATCCAGTTGTAGATAAAAGAAGAGCAGAGGAATTACTTTCTTCTCCAAAAGATTTACATGAACATGCGGTAGTAGTAGAAGCGGTAGCTGCTGCGCTTCGTCCATACTGTCACACATTACATGTTCCAGAAAAACCATCTGTTATTCATAGTGAAGCGATGTGGCATTTGTCTACGGAAGTGAAAGGTGAGCTAAAAGATCCGAATACTACTTCTTTAGAATTAGCAATTGCACTTCATCCTACCCCAGCAGTTTGCGGAACGCCTATGGAAGAAGCGAGAGAGGCGATTCAAAAAATTGAGCCATTTGACCGTGAATTCTTTACAGGAATGCTAGGGTGGAGCGATTTAAATGGAGATGGTGAATGGATTGTTACAATTCGCTGTGCTGAAGTGCAAGAAAATACACTTCGACTATTTGCAGGAGCGGGAGTTGTTGCTGAGTCAAAACCAGAAGATGAGTTAGCAGAAACATCAGCTAAGTTCCAAACAATGCTGAAGGCTCTAGGGTTAAGTGATAATTCGTTGAATGAAAAATAGGGGGAAGAAAGAATGTTGACAGGTTATACAAAATGGCCAAAAGAATTTGCTAATCGCTATCGAGAAGAAGGGTGTTGGCTTGGTGAAACATTTGGCGGGGTGTTAAGAGAGCGTGCTGAAAAATATGGAGATCAAATTGCGGTTGTAAGTGGTAATACGCATATAACGTATAGTGAGCTTGATAAAAAAGTAGATGGCTTAGCGTCAGGTTTACTGAATTTAGGAATAAAACAAGAGGATCGAGTTGTAATCCAATTACCTAACGTTATCGAGTTTTTCGAAATATGTTTTGCGCTATTTCGAATTGGAGCACTTCCTGTCTTTGCACTACCTTCACATCGAAGCAGTGAAATTAGTTATTTTTGTGAGTTTGGTGAGGCGAGTGCTTACGTTATTTCAGATAAGGCCCTCGGCTTTGATTATCGAAAACTAGCAAGAGAAGTGAAAGAGAAAGTGTCAACTTTACAACATGTAATTGTAGTGGGAGAAGAAGAAGAGTTTATGAACATAAGTGATCTGTATATAGATTCTATTCCATTACCAGAAGTTCAGCCAAGTGATGTTGCGTTTCTCCAATTGTCAGGAGGGACAACAGGACTTTCTAAATTAATTCCTAGAACACATGATGACTATATTTATAGTTTACGTGTTAGCGCTGAAATTTGTAATTTGAATACGGATAGCGTCTATATGGCAGTTCTTCCAGTAGCGCACAATTACCCGATGAGTTCTCCAGGGACATTTGGAACTTTCTATGCGGGTGGAAAAGTAGTGCTGGCAACTGGAGGTAGTCCAGATGAGGCATTTGCTCTAATAGAAAAAGAAAGAGTCACGATTACTGCTCTCGTTCCGCCATTAGCAATGATCTGGCTTGATGCTGCATCTTCTCGTAATAACGATTTATCGAGCCTAGAAGTGATTCAGGTTGGTGGAGCGAAATTTGGCGCCGAAGTTGCAAAACGTATACGTCCTACATTTGGATGTACGTTACAGCAAGTGTTCGGTATGGCAGAAGGTTTAGTAAATTACACAAGATTAAATGATCCAGAAGAAATCATCATTCATACACAAGGTAGGCCGATGTCTACATACGACGAAGTAAGGGTTGTCGATGAAAATGATAACGAAGTAAAAGTTGGTGAAGTAGGAAGTTTATTAACAAGAGGACCATATACAATTCGAGGCTATTATAAAGCAGAGGAACATAATGCACGGTCATTTACAGAAGATGGATTTTATCGTACAGGAGATCTTGTGAAAGTAAATGAACAAGGTTACATCATTGTAGAAGGTAGGGATAAAGATCAAATTAACCGTGGTGGTGAGAAAGTTGCTGCGGAAGAAGTTGAAAATCATCTATTAGCACATGATGCAGTACATGATGTTGCAATTGTATCAATGCCTGACGATTATTTAGGGGAACGTACTTGTGCATTTGTTATAGCTCGCGGACAAGCTCCGACAGTAAGTGAATTAAAAATGTTTTTAAGAGACCGAGGTATAGCTGCTTATAAAATTCCAGATCGAATTGAATTTATTGAATCGTTCCCGCAAACAGGTGTTGGAAAGGTAAGCAAAAAAGAATTACGTAAAGTCATTGCTGAAAAACTTATTACGATAAAACGATAAAGAATATAAAAATTGGAAGGAAGTGATTAGATGGCTATCCCATCTATTTCAGTATACAAAATGCCAGTTGAATCAGAACTACCAAAAAATAAAGTAAATTGGACTCCAGATCCAAAACGTGCGGTTCTTCTAATCCATGACATGCAAGAATATTTTCTTGATGCATATAGCGATAAAGAATCACCGAAAGTAGAACTCATTTCAAATATTAAGGTGATAAGAGAAAGATGTAAGGAACTTGGTATCCCAGTTGTTTATACAGCTCAGCCAGGTGGACAAACGTTAGAACAACGAGGGTTATTACAAGATTTCTGGGGTGATGGTATTCCTGCTGGACCAGATAAGAAGAAAATTGTGGATGAACTTACTCCTGATGAGAATGATATATTCTTAACGAAATGGAGATATAGTGCATTTAAAAAGACAAATCTATTAGAAATTTTAAATGAGCAAGGAAGAGATCAACTTATTATTTGCGGTATTTATGCGCATATTGGCTGCCTTTTAACAGCTTGTGAAGCGTTTATGGATGGTATAGAGCCGTTCTTTGTAGCAGATGCAGTTGCTGATTTTTCATTAGAGCATCATAAACAAGCATTACAGTATGCATCTAATAGATGTGCAGTGACGACATCAACCAACTTACTATTAAAAGATTTACAAAATGTAAAAGGCGATAAGAGTGAAGGGATCACTTTACAGGAAGTACATGAACTAGTTGCACAATTACTTCGTGAACCAGTAGAAAGTGTTGAGACTGATGAAGATTTATTAAATAGAGGACTTGATTCGGTCAGAATTATGAGTTTAGTAGAGAAGTGGCGTCGTGAAGGAAAAGAAATCACTTTTGCGGATTTAGCAGAGAGCCCAACTGTTGTTGATTGGTACCGTTTATTATCTCCGCAAACAGAACATGTACTTTAATATAGACTACATAATAAAGGGGTAGTAAAGAATGCCTAATAGTCAAAAGGTTCGTCATTCGTTATCATCTGCGCAGACTGGTATGTGGTTTGCACAGCAATTAGATCCGCTCAATCCGATTTATAATACTGGGGAGTATGTTGAAATAAGCGGAAATGTTAATCAAGAAATTTTCGAATTAGCAGTACGTAAAGTTGTAACAGAAGCAGAAGCATTACATGTTCGTTTCGAAGAGGATGAAATGGGCCCATGGCAAGTTATTGAAGAATTACAGTTTCATATGCATTTTATTGACGCTCGTAAAGAAGAAAATCCTGAAAAAGCTGCTAAAGTATGGATGAAAAATGATTTATCTATGCCAGTCGATTTGAAAACAGACGCATTATTTACTGAAGCACTTATTCAAGTTGAAAATAATCGTTTCTTTTGGTATCAGCGCATCCATCACATTGTGATGGATGGCTATGGGTTTTCACTTCTTAGCCAAAAGGTAGCGAAAGAGTATACATCACTTATAGAAGAAACAAATAAGAATGAAAAGCCATTTGGTTCTATTTCAAAAATTGTACAAGAAGATATTGAATATCAGGAGTCTAAACAAATTCAGGAAGATCGTGCTTTTTGGTTAGAGAAGTTTGCAGATGAACCAGAAGTTATAAGTTTAGCAGAAAGAGCTCCGAGAACATCAAATGGGTTTTTACGAGAAACAGCTTATTTATCTAGTTCTAGCACGAAAACTTTACTAGAAGATATTAATGTTTTGTTAACAAGTTGGCCAGAATTTATTGCTGCTGTAACAAGTATTTATATGCATAAATTAACAGGTGCAAATGATATTGTTTTAGGTTTACCGATGATGGGACGTCTCGGTTCTGCATCTATTTATACACCGAGTATGGTAATGAATTTAGTACCACTTCGCCTCACTGTAACTCCAAATATAACGCTTGCGGAATTATTACAGCAAGTTTCTAAAGAAATCCGAGACGTACGTCGTCATCATAAATATCGTCATGAGGAATTAAGAAGAGACCTAAAGTTACTAGGTGAAAATCAAAGGTTATTCGGGCCATTAGTGAATGTTATGCCTTTTGATTATGGGCTTAACTTTGCTGGGAATCGTGGTGTTACACATAATTTATCA
This sequence comes from Bacillus sp. 3G2, assembly GCF_044324725.1. Lineage (NCBI taxonomy): Bacteria > Bacillati > Bacillota > Bacilli > Caryophanales > Bacillaceae > Bacillus > Bacillus sp. 3G2. Next base: position 2,219,688 of record NZ_CP172246.1, read on the forward strand.
GCAGGACCTGTCGATGATTTATCGATAAATGTTTATAAACGTTTCGATGAAAATGAGTTAATGATTCATTTTGATGCGAATCCGGAAGTATATAGTGGCGCGGAACTAACGCTACATAAAGAGAGATTTATGAAGTTATTAGAATTAGTGATAAATGATGATCAAAAAGACGAGTCGATTGGAAATATAAACATTACTCTTCCTGAAGAAAATCATAAAGTTCTAATGGAATGGAATAAGACTAAAGAAGCTGAAGAGTTAATCCCTTTACCTATTTTATTTGAAAAGCAAGTACAAAAAAATCCAAATAAAATAGCGGTTACGTGTAACGGAGTAGACCTTACGTATAATGAGCTAAATGAACGAGCAAATGAACTGGCACACTATTTAGTAGAAGAAGGAATAGGAGCAAATCAGATCGTAGCTTTAGTGTTTCCACGATCAATAGAAATGGTAGTTAGTATGCTAGCAGTTTTAAAGGCTGGTGCAGCGTATTTACCGATAGATCCAGAATATCCAGCTGAACGAATCAATTATATTGTAAATGATGCAAAGCCAGTGTGTATCATCACACATTCATCTGCTTTAGTTATAGAAAATGATATAAAAAAAATCGAATTAGATAGCGAAGAAACAGAACTAGCATTAAAAGCATATTCTTATATGAATCTACCATTTAGAAAAGATGAATCACTTTTAAACCCAGCTTATACCATTTACACTTCAGGATCAACTGGAAATCCAAAAGGTGTAATTGTTCCTATGAGAGCTTTAAGTAACTTTTTATTGGCTATGGACGATATGTTTTCATTAAATGAAAATGATCATTTATTAGCAGTTACAACGTTTGCGTTTGATATTTCTGCACTAGAAATTTATTTACCTCTTATTAGTGGTGCAAGTTTAACAATTGCACAAAAAGAAGTAATTCAAGAACCTTCTGTGTTAACGGCATTGTTGCAAGAAGAAGGAGCTACAATTATGCAAGCTACACCGACCCTTTGGCAGGCGTTAGTAATGGAATATCCAGAGAGACTACAAGGGCTAAAAGTGCTTGTTGGTGGTGAAGCACTTCCAGCTCATTTAGCAAATACATTAAAAAAATTAGGTTGCTCTATTACAAACTTATATGGACCTACTGAAACGACTATTTGGTCTACTTTCAAGAACATCGATGAAAATGAAATTGGTATACCTCCTATTGGAAAACCGATTTGGAGTACAGATGTATATGTATTAGATGCAGGATTACAACCAGTACCACCTGGAGTAATTGGCGAACTATATATTGCTGGAGAAGGACTTGCGAACGGCTATTTAGGAAAACCAGAGTTAACGGCTGAACGATTTGTTGCAAATCCTTTTGGAGACCGAGGGAAGCGCATGTACCGCACAGGTGATCTTGTGAAATGGCGTAACGATGGTGTGCTGGAATACGTGAGCCGAGCAGATCATCAAATAAAAATCCGAGGTTTCCGAATTGAATTAGCTGAAATTGAAATGGTATTACAACGACATGAAAATATTAAACAAGCAGTAGTAATGGTACGAGAAGATCGCCCAAATGATAAACGAATTATTGCGTATATCGTTGCTGAAGAGAAGGATACAATTAACTTTGCAGAAATTCGTTCTTATGTTTCAGAAAGTTTAGCGAATTATATGGTACCTTCAGCATTTGTGTTGTTAGAAGAATTACCATTAACACCAAATGGAAAGGTTGATAGAAAGAAATTACCAGCTCCTGATTTTAATGAAATGAATAAGGAGAGAGTTGCTAGAAATCCGAAAGAAGAAATATTATGTGATTTATTTGCAGAAGTACTTGGTGTTTCTCGTATTAGCATTGATGATAATTTCTTTGAAATGGGAGGCCATTCGCTTCTTGCATCTCGTTTAATGGCAAGAATTCGTGAAACGTTAAGTGTCGAATTAGGAATTGGAAAATTATTCGAATCGCCAACTGTTGCGGAACTAGCGAAACAATTAGACCGAGCAAAAAGTGCAAGACCAGCTATTAAGAAAGTAAGTAGACCAAATGAAGTTCCACTTTCATTTGCACAGCGTAGATTATGGTTCTTAAATTGTTTAGAAGGTCCAAGCCCTACTTATAATATTCCATTAGTCACTCGTATTTCTGGAAAGTTGAACGAGGAAGCATTGCAAGGTGCTTTTTATGATGTAGTTGAGAAACATGAGACGCTTAGAACGATTTTCCCTAACGTATTAGGTAGTTCCTATCAGGAAATTTTAGATATGGAAAATTTAAATTTAGAAATGATTATAACAAGAACGTGTAAAGATGAATTAGAAAGTGTGCTTGCAGAGGCGGTAAGATATAGCTTTAATCTTGATATGGAACCAGCAGTTCGTTTGCAACTATTTACAGTGAATGAAAACGAACATGTATTACTCATACTATTGCACCATATTGTAGGGGATGGTTGGTCATTACAACCGTTAACAAGAGATTTTACAGCGGCCTATAAAGCACGATGTCAAGGGGAGAGAGTACAGCTGGAGACACTTCCAGTTCAATACGCAGATTATGCACTATGGCAACAGCAATTGCTAGGTGATGAAGCTACACGAGAGAGTCTCATTTCAACACAATTAGATTTTTGGAAACAAGAGCTAAAGGGTTTACCAGATCAATTGGAGTTACCTACAGATTACCAGCGTCCAATTGAAACGAGTTACCGAGGAGAAACAATTCATTTTCAAATAGATACAGTTATGCATAATAGGTTAGTAGAGCTTGCACGGAAAAACGGGGTTAGTTTGTTTATGGTGTTACAAGCAGGACTTAGTGCACTATTTACAAGATTAGGCGCAGGTACTGATATACCAATTGGAAGTCCGATTGCTGGAAGAAATGACGATGCACTATCAAATATAGTTGGGTTATTTGTAAATACATTAGTGTTACGTACAAATACATCAGGAGATCCAAGTTTTAAAGAACTATTGAATAGAGTGAAGCAAGTAAATCTTGCAGCTTATGAAAATCAAGATGTTCCATTCGAACGACTTGTTGAAGTATTAAACCCAGTACGTACTCGAAATAGTCATCCGATGTTTCAAGTTATGTTAGCCTTCCAAAATACGCCAGAAGCAACCTTTGATGCTCCGGATATAGAAGCGAACCTTGAAATTCAAAGCGTCGGCTCTGCGAAATTTGATTTAACATTTGAAATTAGCGAGAGTAATGGAGTTGATGGTACCCCAAATGGCTTACATGGATTGTTAGAGTTTAGTACTGATTTATATAAACGTGAAACGATTCAAAAATTAATAGAAAGATATATTCTTTTATTAGACGATGCGGCAAAAAATCAAGATAAATCAATTGGTAGATTAGAAATATTAACTTTAGCAGAGAAAAATACGGTATTAGAAAAGTGGAATGGTGGTTTTCAAATTGTACCAGAAATGACATTACCACAATTATTTGAAAAACAGGCTTATATAAATCCAGATACTATTGCTGTCGTCTTTGAAGATGAAAAATTAACTTATGAAGAATTGAATAAAAAAGCGAATAAAATAGCTCGATTGCTAATAGCAAAAGGAGTCGGTCCTGATCAACTTGTTGCATTAGCAATGCCGAGATCTTTAAATATGGTTGTGAGTTTACTCGCGGTTCTTAAAGCAGGAGCAGGTTATCTTCCATTAGATCCAGATTACCCGTCTGAACGTATTTCATTTATGCTCCACGATGCGAAACCATCATGTGTTTTAACAAATTCAGCTGTGGAAATTGAATGTGATGAGGAACTGAAAGTTTTAGTGGATGATGAAAAAGTAATAAAAGAAATAGTGAAATATAGTGAAGATAATATTGATGAAATGGAGCGCATGAAGCCACTATCGCCTTCGCATATTGCTTACGTTATTTATACATCAGGCTCAACAGGCAGACCGAAAGGCGTTATGATACCTCACCATAACGTAGTAAGACTTTTAGGAGCAACTGATCATTGGTTCCAATTTGACGCGAACGATGTTTGGACGATGTTCCATTCATACGCTTTTGATTTCTCGGTTTGGGAAATTTGGGGACCTTTATTATATGGAGGGCGTCTAGTCGTAGTACCACATACTGTAAGTCGCTCGCCGAAAGAATTTTTACAACTTCTTGTTAAGGAAAAGGTTACTGTATTAAACCAAACTCCATCAGCGTTCTATCAATTGATGCAAGCGGATCGTGAAAATGAGGAAATTGGTCAAAGATTATCTTTACGATATGTTGTTTTTGGAGGAGAAGCACTTGAATTAAGTCGATTAGAAGATTGGTATAGTCGACATTCTCATAACACACCAAAGCTTATTAATATGTACGGTATTACAGAGACGACAGTACATGTTAGTTATATTGAGTTAGATGAGAATATTGTTTCTTTACGCGCGAATAGTTTAATTGGTTGCAGTATACCAGACCTTAAAGTATACGTATTAGACAACTATTTACAACCAGTGCCACCCGGAGTAGTGGGAGAAATGTATGTTGCAGGTGCTGGGCTTGCTCGTGGTTATTTAGGAAGAGCGGGCTTAACTGCAGAACGCTTTATCGCAGATCCATTTGGTAAGTCAGGTACAAGAATGTATCGTACAGGAGACTTAGCGCGTTGGCGTAAAGATGGGACGCTAGATTATATAGGGCGTGCAGATCACCAAATAAAAATTCGTGGATTCCGAATTGAATTAGGGGAAATAGAAGCGGTCATAATGAAACACCCTAAAGTTGAGCAAGTAGCCGTTATTGTACGGGAAGATCAACCAGGGGATAAACGGTTAGTTTCTTATATTGTCGCATCTAATAATGAAATGATTGATACGAATGAAATGCGTCAGTATGCTGGAGGTAGTTTACCAGATTACATGGTTCCATACGCTTTTGTAGTAGTAAATGAGTTACCTTTAACTCCAAACGGTAAATTAGATAGAAAGGCATTGCCAGCTCCAGAATTTATCGCATCATCTTCTAGTCGTGGACCAAGAACGCCGCAAGAAGAAATGTTATGTGACTTATTTACAGAGATTTTAAGTGTACCTCAAATTGGAATTGATGACGGATTCTTTGATCTTGGTGGTCATTCACTTCTTGCAGTGCAGCTTATGAGCCGAATTAAAGAAGCGCTTGGAGTGGAATTAAATATTGGAACTTTATTTGCAGCACCTACTGTTGCAGGGCTTGCGGAAAGACTTGAAATGGGAAATGGTCAAAGTGCACTTGATGTGTTGCTTCCATTAAGAGCAAGCGGAGACCAATTACCACTATTTTGTGTACACCCAGCAGGTGGATTAAGTTGGTGCTATGCAGGACTTATGAAATCTTTAGGAACAGATTATCCAATCTATGGTGTTCAAGCACGTGGTATCGCTAAAAATGAAGAACTTCCAAAAAGTTTAGAGGAGATGGCGGCGGATTATTTAAAACACGTTCGTGAAGTACAGCCTCACGGACCATATCGGTTACTCGGGTGGTCGCTTGGAGGAAACGTTGTTCATGCAATGGCGGCGCAACTACAAAATGAAGGAGAAGAAGTAGAATTACTCGTTATGCTGGATTCTTATCCTGGTCACTTCTTACCGAATACGGAAGCACCTACTGAAGAAGAAGCATTAATCGCATTACTTGCTTTAGGTGGATATGATCCAGATAATATGGATGGAAAACCACTTACGATGGAAAGTGCAGTTGAAATACTTCGTAAAGATGGAAGTGCATTAGCAAGTCTTGAAGAAGAGACAATTTTGAATTTGAAAGAAACATATGTGAATTCAGTAGGATTGTTAGGGAAATATGTACCGAAAGTTTATAACGGAGATATTTTATTCTTTAGATCTACTGTTATACCAGACTGGTTTGATCCAATTTCTCCAAATACGTGGCTAAATTATTTAGACGGAGGAATTGTGCAGCACGATATTGATTGTAGACATAAAGATTTATGTCAGCCAGGTCCGCTTACAGAAATCGGACAAGTACTGGCGAAATATTTGCAGGAAAAGAAAGGGGTAAGTACAGTATGACGAATCCATTCGAAAATGATAATTACACATATAAAGTATTAAAAAATGAGGAGGGTCAGTATTCTCTCTGGCCTGTCTTTCTCGAAGTACCTATTGGTTGGAATGTCGTACATGAAGAGGCTAGTAGGAATGATTGTTTACAATATGTTGAAAATAACTGGGAAGATTTGAATCCAAAAAGTAATCAAGTTGGCGAAAAAATATTAGTAGGAAAACGATAATGAAGGAAAAAATAAATCCGAAAGTAGTTGTAAGTATCGTATATATAACTGCGATGTTTATGGCTGCGATGGATGCAACAATTGTGAATGTAGCACTGCAAACGATAAGTAAAGAATTACAAGTTCCTCCATCTGCTATGGGGACAGTTAATGTTGGGTATTTAGTTAGCTTAGCTGTTTTCCTTCCTATTTCTGGTTGGTTAGGAGATCGCTTTGGTACGAAAAGAGTATTTCTAACCGCTCTTTTCGTATTTACAACTGCGTCTGTATTATGCGGTGTAGCGAACGATATTACTTCATTGAATATTTTTCGTATCATGCAAGGTGCTGGTGGGGGGCTTTTAACACCGGTGGGGATGGCGATGTTATTCCGAACATTTTCACCAGAGGAAAGGCCGAAAATTTCACGGTTTATTGTGTTGCCAATTGCTGTCGCACCGGCAGTAGGACCAATTATTGGTGGTTTTTTTGTAGATCAAATGTCTTGGCGCTGGGCATTTTATATTAATGTACCGTTTGGAATCGTAGCGTTACTATTCGGTCTACTATTTTTAAAAGAGCATATTGAAAAATCAGCTGGTCGCTTTGATTCTCTCGGTTTTGTTCTTTCAGCACCAGGATTTGCGATGCTAATCTATGCACTTAGCCAAGGTCCATCAAAAGGCTGGGTTTCTCCAGAGATTATAAGTACTGGAATAGCTGGGATTATATTCATTACATTGTTTATCATTGTTGAACTTAAAGTACAGCAACCGATGTTAGATTTACGCTTATTAAAAGAACCAGTCTTTAGAAAAATGAGTCTAATTTCATTGTTTTCATCTGCCGGTTTACTAGGCATGCTATTTGTTTTTCCACTTATGTATCAAAATGTAATAGGAGTTTCCGCACTTGAATCAGGTCTTACGACATTCCCAGAGGCGATTGGATTAATGATATCGTCACAGATTGTACCATGGTCATATAAGAAATTAGGAGCTCGCAAAGTAATTTCTATTGGATTAGCTTGTACAGCGGTTATCTTTGTATTATTAAGTTTTGTAAATCACGATACAAATCCTTGGCAAATACGGGCATTATTGTTTGGTATCGGTATTTTCTTAGGTCAGTCTGTCGGTGCAGTTCAATTTTCTGCATTTAACAATATAACGCCACCTTCTATGGGAAGAGCAACAACTATATTCAATGTGCAAAATCGATTAGGATCTGCAATAGGAGTTGCTGTATTAGCTAGCATATTATCTGGGTTTGGAAGTAATGAAATACAGAATAATGCACAGGCAGATTTCTTGCCTTATCAAGCTGCATTAATTGGATCAGCATTATTTTTACTCATAGCATTACTATTTTCTTTACGTATTTCTGATAAAGAGATAATGTCAAAGAAGAAGAAAAAGTCGTTACCTGTATTACAAAAAGAGAAAGAAGTTGTAAACGAATAAGTTATAGAATAATAATACTCTTTTGAAATAAAATGATATTGTTTGTTAGAAGGAGAGAGTTTACATGATAGAGAGTAAAGTTGTAGATTCTGTACCAACTCTTAGTGAGAATGATTGTCAAATATGGTGGGCAAGAATTTCCGATTTACAATCATGGCATTACAATTTGCTAAATGATGTAGAACGAGAGAAAGCAAATTCATACCATCATTCGGTAGATCGTGCACGTTTTATAATAGGTTGTGTAATTAGTAGGTTAGTTCTTGGGCAAATACTTTCTATGTCGCCAGTTCAAGTACCAATTGATCGAATGTGCCCAGTATGTAAGTTACAACATGGCAGACCACAATTACCAGAAGGAATGCCGCAAATATCTGTTTCGCATTCGGGTGAGTGGGTTGTTGTTGCATTTACTAAGTCTGCACCTGTAGGCGTTGATGTTGAACAAATGAATCCAAATGTAGATGTTATGAAAATGGCAGAGGGCGTATTAACAGAATTTGAAATCGCGCAAGTTATGAAATTACCAGATGAACAGAAAATGGAAGGTTTTTTAACATATTGGACTCGAAAAGAAGCGGTACTCAAAGCGACAGGTGAAGGACTAATGATTCCAACAGTCCATATTACCGTATCGGCTCCATATGATCCTCCAAATTTGTTGATTTTTAAGGATAGGCAAGAATTAGTAGAAAATACAATGATGGAAGATATAAGGCCAAGTGTAGATTATATGGCTTCCATTGCAATATTTAGTAAAGAAGTAACTGAAATTTCGCAGTTAGATGCAGTAGCGCTTTTAAATTATAGATAAGTTAAATAAAAAATCTTATAGAAGAGGTGTTCCTCATGTTAGTAGCGGAAAATAGAACAAATGAATTCACTTATAATGTACAAGCAATTAAAAATATTTTATTTTCTGGAGATACATCATCTATTCATGCTTTAGAAAAGCTTTTGAATGATACAGTTCAGTTTGGTGTTCTCGAACAAGAGGTACTTGATAGACAGTACATCCCGAAAGAAGCAAAGAATTTCTTTGATAAAAACGGAACATTTCTTTACCGTGTATCTCATGTTAGTTATAAAGGAAAAGTGTTATCTGAAAATCTAATTTTTGCGGACACTTCGTTTTTACCAAATACAATTAAGAGTGAATTAGAGAGTGGAAATATTCCAGTTGAAAAACTTATAGAAAAGATGGAAGTAAGAAGAAACGTATTATACGAAGGGTATCAGCCATCTGGGAATATTATTGAATTGTTTGATGGATGCTCTGTTACGGCGAATGTGTATCCAACTAGAAAATATCAAATTGTAAGTAACTGCAAATGTATATTTTATATTTGTGAAGTGTATCATGCAGAGAATATAAAGAATCTGCTTTAATAAAAAACAAAAAACCAGCCATTTTATAGGCTGGTTTCTTGTTTATTTCACAGCTTCTTTTAACTCTTTACCTGCTTTAAATGCTGGAACTTTACCAGCAGCGATTTGAATTTCTTCGCCAGTTTGTGGGTTACGTCCTGTACGAGCAGATCTTTCGCGCACTTCAAAAGTTCCAAAGCCAATCAATTGAACTTTATCGCCAGATTGTAATGCAGTAGCAATTGTGTCAAAAACAGATTGTACAGCTGCAGAAGCTTCCTTTTGAGAAATATCAGCGGATTGTGCCACGTTTTTAACTAATTCTGTTTTGTTCATGTTTTCACCTCATAAAAAGTTTTTTAGAATGAATGTTTTAGTATAATGGATAGTATAGAGAAAGCTATTTATATTGTTAGAAAGAATGCTATATAGTTATGTTAATTTCGTTGCAAGAAACTGAATCCCTGCTAATAATTAGGGATTAATTAAGAATTGATGTATAGAAAACACTGTAACATGAGGATGAGGGGGAGTATACGGATGATTTTTCGTGAAAAGGATGAGAAAGAAAGTATATTAATTCGTCAACATGATCATGGTTTTTTAGCTGGAGAAATTGCGAAGCATATAAAAAAAGATTTTTTTGAAGTTGACGCATACTTAAAAGAGACTATTGATGCAATATATGAGCATGATAGAGGATGGATAGAACTTGATAAAGTACCAATTTTGAATGATGCTAAAAATATCCCGTATACATTTATGGACTGTCCTAGCTCGTTACGCTTTGTATTTTATACGATTGGTTTGAATGAAATTGAAGATTCAAATCCATACGGAGCATTACTTTGTAGTAAACATTTTTTATCATTTCCATTAAATGAGGAAGATGAAGAGATGATGTCATTTTATACTGAGGAATTGGAACGACAAAAAAGAATTTTGAAAACGTTAACAAAAGAACAGTTTGCGATGTTTGATAAACATTATAGATTATTAAAGTTTTGCGATGAACTTTCTTTATATGTATGTATGAATAAACCTGGTGTAAAAAAGGAAAATGAAATTGATTTGTTTAAAGGTGGTTTTGAAGGAACAGAAATGTTTAATAGTAAGGAGGAGAAACTTGTTCAAGCAGAGTGGGTGGACGAGGAAACAATTCGGATCACACCCTTTCCATTTCAAACGGAATTTCATACGTATGTAAAATATAAAACTATAAATAAACGTGAAATTGAAGGGAAAGGGATTGCAAAGGCTGATAGAAACGCGGAAATGAAAAAGCAAAAGATTTGTTTCATACAGTAAGGTGCTAATTGATAAGGGTGACATATGTTCAGAAAGAAGGGGGAATATAGTTTCTAGGAAAGAGAATCTTTGATTGTTAAGGTCATTCTTTCATATGAAATTGATTGAATAAAATAATGAAAAAAGGAATGCTCATTATGTATGAGTCATTCCTTTATCAATAGATTAACTTGTTTGTTTATTATTATGAGCTTCTTTTAATTTCTCTTCTTGTAAAAAACGATTCGTTTCAGCTACAACAATGCCACTTAAACCAATTAGCCCTATTAAGTTTGGAATCGCCATAAGTCCATTTGCAATATCAGCAAACGTCCATACGATGCCTAATTTTAAATTCGCACCAATAGCAATCATGACGATAAAGATAGCTTTATAATATCGTACAGCTCCTTCACCAAATAAATAAGCTACACACTTCTCACCGTAATATGACCAGCCTAAAATAGTAGAGTAGGCGAATAATATAATCGCGATACCGAGAATCATACTACCAGCAGTGCCAAATACAGATTGGAACGCAAGTGTTGTAGCTTCAACGCCAGTTTTACCAGATTTCCATGCACCTGTAGTGATTAATACTAGCCCTGTAATGGTACATACAATAAACGTATCTAAAAAAGTACCAGTCATTGAAACTAAAGCTTGTTTTGCAGGTGAATCAGTTTTAGCAGCTGCTGCGGCAATAGGCGCACTACCTAAACCAGCTTCGTTCGCAAATACACCGCGTGCCATTCCGATTTGAATTGCTGATGCAATTGTTGCACCGATAAAACCACCAGCAGCTGCAGTACCATTAAATGCACCAGAAAAAATAAGTGAGAATGCTTCTGGAATTTGATCGTAGTGATAGAAAATAATAATAAGGCCAGCAATGATATAAAAGAAAGCTTTAATAGGAACGATATATCCTGTTACTTTCCCAATTTTTTTAACGCCGCCTAAAATAACAATAGCAATTAAAAAGGACATGAATATACCAGTTAAAGCAGGAGGGAAAGAGAAATTAATTCGCATTGCCTCTGCTACTGAGTTAGACTGCACCATATTACCAATACCGAAAGAAGCAGTTGTACCGAATATAGCAAATAAAACCGCAAGCCATTTCTTACCTAAACCACGTTCTAAATAATACATTGGTCCACCTGAATATTCACCATTTTCATTGCTAACACGGTATTTCACCGCAAGAATTGCTTCGGCATATTTTGTTGCCATACCGAACAAGGCAGTAATCCACATCCAAAAGATTGCACCGGGTCCACCGATTGTCACAGCAGTTGCAACACCGGCTATATTTCCCATACCAATCGTTGCCGCCATAGCTGTCATAAGTGCTTGGAAGTGGCTAATATCTCCAGAGGAAGATGTATCTTCTGATTTTTTAAATGCTAGTTTGTGTGCGTATAATAGTTTACTAAACTGTAAACCCTTTAAACGCACTGTGAGAATGATACCAGTACCAACGAGTAACAACAACGTTGGTAATCCCCACACATAGTGATTGATTTGTTCTAATACTGTACTTACTGTCTCCATCTGTATTCTCCTTTTTTAGAAAAAATAAAAACCACTTCAAGTAAATGAAATGGTCTCTGGAGAAACAAGGGATAGAAAAATAAACCGATACAAATCGGCTTTTTCTTTCGCTTGTCTCTGTCCTTTTACCTGAGAGATTATCCGCTATAGTAGCGGATTTGCTCCTTCGGTGCTCGTTTTCCTCCGCGCTATATAAAGCGAGAGGGAGTCTCTCCAGAGATTCGTCCCCATGCAGTTCTACTTGTAACCAAGACCTGAGAGTTTCAAAGTTGGTTCAGCAACTTTTTGCCCCGTCGGTAGATCAATAGACCTTCTCCTGAATGGTTCATCCGAATTATAAAATTTATAAAAACATTGATTGTAAATCAATAAAAACATTATAGACAGACAAAATGTGAATTGCAATCTTTTTTTATTTTAAAATAGTAACCAGTTTTATTTTTTTGCAAGTCCTAATTTAACTTCAACTTCATTTAACGTAGATAAAGCGAGGACAATATGTTGGTCCGCAAGTCCTAAAGCATGTTTAGTATTTTCAACTGTTTTATTGGATGGAGTAGAGTTATTTGCTCCGTCTATAATTAAATCTGCTGCGTTTTTCATAAATTTAGAAGCAGTCTTAAATTCAGTTGCGAAATAAACTAGTTGTTTTTGTATTTGTACTTCCGATATATTTTCATTAATTTTCAAAGTATCTATTTCGTTTATAATTTTTTCGTATTGCTTGGAAATAGCAGTCATTGTGACTAATAGTTTATCTTTGTCTACTGAATCTCCGTTCGTGTTAATCTCTTCCCAGGCAGGCAACCAATCTTTTTCGATGATGTCATTATAATTTGTCGTTAATTCATCAATTTTTGGTTGTAATTTAGTTTTAAAAATTTTTGTATCAATTGTTTCTACGGTAGTTTTTTCGTTATTTTTTTTATCTGTGGTTGTGTAGAAAATCGTACAGGTAATAATAAAAATAGAAATAATTATTGACCATTTATTAAAAAATAATTTCTTCAATGGGTAATACCTCCAAAAATGAATATCTTTTAATTACAATATATAACAATAATATTGTTAATAATAGAGAATATAGTCTGGAATTGATTTAAATTATATTTTTTCTATACATAAATAATTAAAATAAGTAAAATGGTGAAAGTAATATAAGAGAAAAGAGGGTTTTTAGTGAAAATGAATAGAAAAAAACTAGTTTCAAATATTTCAATGGCCATGCTATTAGTTAGCTTATTTGCACTCATATATCTGGACAAAGAATCTAAAATTGAAGATTTTCCAGTACCAATGTCAGCAATCCATATTAACGATGATAATAAGCAAGAGGATTATAAATATATAAGTGTAATGCCTATTACAAAGGCAAGTGGATGGGAGAACTTAGGGGAAAACGGGCATACTGTTAGTTTTAAAAAAGGAGAGAGGAAGGTAACTGTATTACATTATCCAGGAGAAATTACGTATTACCTATTTGAAAAGTAAATGGAATGAGTCATAGACAACGCGATTTTACTAAGTAGTTTATGGCTATTTGTATTTTTAAAAAGAGGTTGAATCTATAAATTACAAGGTGTTTTGTTATAAAGAAGAGAATACAAAAATGGTATAAGAAAATAAAAGGAGATATATTCAATGGAAAACGAAGCCATACGTGCGGTTGAGGAATATCGTAAAGATTCAAATGCTGGTAACATTGAGAAAATAAATAGTTGGGTATCAGATGATTTTATAGGTTACTTTGGGTATTACAGTGATAAAGACTATGAGGTATACCGAGGCGATACATATAAAGAAGATAATATTGAAACTTTAAAAAGTTATGAAGGACAAAACCCTATTGGAAATATAAAGATTTAGCAAACAGTTTAAGAACGGAGAGCGAACTGATTTTATCTGCAATTGTAGATTTTTATGTGCAGGATAAAAAAGTAGCATCCGTTTTAGCGATGGAAGTTTTTAAGAAAGAAATGGATGGCTGGAAGTTATATAGACAGCATATGGAAAGATATGCTGTATGATTTGAAAAATAAATGATGATAAAAGTGAAAGGATGTAAACGCCCTTATAAGAGTGTTTACGTCCTATTTTTCTGTTTTTAATTCTGAATTATTCGAATTATAATATACGTATGGAATAAACTGATTTTTATATGGAAGTGAGGTGATAATTTGCCAAGTATAAAAAAAATAGGACGTTTTTGTCCTACAGATGATGAAGGATATATTATAAATGATGCACATATTGAAAAAGTGCAACCTATGTTTATGGAGGTAATACAGGAAATAAAAAATACTTGTTGTGAATTGTTACAGGATGATTTACACAGTGTTTATATAAGAGGTTCAATTCCAAGAGGGATTGGAATTGAAGGGGTTGCTGATATAGATGTAATTATATTGGTGCGAAAGGATCCAAAATTAATAGACTTAAGTTGGCGAGAGAAGCTAGAAGTTCAAAGTTTAAAAAAGTTTAATTGTATATCAGGAGTGGAGTTAAGTTTTTACAGTGAAAAAGAAGTGATAAATCCCAATCGTTTTTCTTTTATAAGCTTTATTATACAGACACATGGTGTTTGTATACTGGGGGAGGACGTAAAATTGTCTTTACCTAAATATAAAGTGAATCAAGAGTTAGCCTATGTACACCTTATTCAACTGCGGAAACAAATTGGACAAGCACGCAAAGAGTTAATACATAATAAAGGCGTGGAAGATATAGAAGATTGTTGTCGTTGGATAATGAAGATAATAATCAGGGCAGGTCTTGCACTAACGATTGATAGAGAAGGGCTCTACTCTAGAGACTTATACCCAGCATATATATTATTTAGTAAGTATTTTCCCAAACAAGAAAAAAATATGAGAAAGACATTACAATATGTAATTGAGCCGGTAAATGATATAAATGAAATTTTAATGTTTTTAGATACATTTGGTGAATGGTTGATAGAAAAAGCGGATGAGTTTTTGAATACTGTAGATAACTAGAATAATATAATTATATTATGTAAACAAAAAGAAATAGGGAGTAAAATTAATGTTCGTGTAGGTGGAAAAGTAGAAAGTATTGAAAGTGGGAAATGGATCGTATCATAAGGGGGAATTAAAAATGTTACTAAAAACAATCTATTGTAAAGTGGAAGAAGAGAAAAAAAACGTATTTTCAAAAGCACAAGAAAAATGGCGTGATATACAGCATCTAGATGGATTTCAAGGACAATTTGGTGGGTGGAATAAAGATGAGGCATGTGTATTTACTTTATGGGAAGATCGAGGTGCATATCAATCATTTATGAATGGTGCTCACGATACCATTTATGTAAATAGCAACCAAGAGGATACGTTTCTTTCATGTGAAATTGAATTGTTTCAAACGTTGTATGATATAACTGAAAAGCCTTTGAATGACGTTGTTACAGAAGGAACATTCGTAAGAGTTGCTATATGTAATGTAAAGGTTGGAAAGGAAAAGTATTTTTTACATAAACAAGAAACAATTTGGAATACAGGAATGGAAAAAGCAAAAGGGATGTTAGCTGGATTTGTTGGGAAGTCTTTAAAAACTGAAAATCGTTACATAGTGTTAACTTATTGGAAAGATGAAATGGCGCATCAAAATTATGTAGAAGAGATTTTCCCAGAGTTGTATAAACTAGCTAATATTCATGAGGATGTAGAAGATATAAGGGGTAAACAAGCTGTATGTAAGGAAGAGTGGCTTGTATATTAAGTGTTCAAAACGTGCATAAATGAATGTATAATAAAGATATTTTCTTATAAACGAGTAATTAATAGAAGACGTTATACACCCTTTCATGTTAATATATTTAAGTTATAATAGAAGGCTTACCCTTTTGTATTGTACGGTAGAAGCAGTGTGAGCTTGAAATTTTGTTTAGAAAAGGATGTGCCTAATTTGCGTATCAATAAATTTATTAGTGAAGCTGGAAAAGCGTCTCGACGTGGAGCAGATAAATTAATTAATGAGAGAAGAGTAATTATTAACGGTAAGGTTGCAAAAATTGGTGACCAAGTCAATCCAGGTGATGATGTACGCGTAAATGGAGAGCAACTTCGTATTGCACGAGATCACGTATATATTGCTTTAAATAAACCAGTAGGTATTACATGTACGAGTGAAAAAGCTGTAAAAGGTAACATTATCGATTTAGTGAACCATCCTTTACGAATTAGTCATATTGGACGTCTTGATAAAGACTCAGACGGTTTAATTTTGTTAACGAATGATGGTGATATCGTTAATGAAATTTTACGTGCTGAAAACAAACATGAGAAAGAATATATCGTTTCAGTAGATAAGCCAATTACACCTGATTTCTTAGAAAAAATGGCAGCTGGTGTGAAAATTTTAGGAACAAAAACGCTTCCTTGTGAGATCACACAGTTATCAAAATATGAGTTCAACATTATTTTAACGCAAGGGCTAAATCGCCAAATTCGTCGTATGTGTGAAGCTTTAGGTTATCAAGTATACTCGTTAAAACGTACGAGAATTATGAATATTGAATTGAATAATTTACCTGTTGGACAGTGGAGAGATTTATCGAAGAAAGAGAAACGACGTCTATTTTCAGACTTAAATTACGAACCACAAGATTGGTAAAATTGAGAAGAGGAAACCAAGAATCTATTTTTGGTTTCTTTTTTTATTAAATAAAAAAACTTTTTTAAACACTTGCAATAATAAAATGAATAGGATATAGTAAATAACAATTAATGGATGTACTTATAAAAGCAAAGAAAAGGACACGAGTTATTTTGCCCGGTTATACAGAGAGGGAAGGAAAGCTGAGAACTTCCTAACGCAGAAAAATAACTTACCACCTTAGAGCTGCACTAGGGAAATTAAGTATCTAGTGCCGTGTAAGCGACGTTATCGCAAAAGAAGCCATTATGTTTTTTGTGATGGGAATCTGGGTGGAACCACGAATATAAGCATATTCGTCCCTAATTTTTAGGGATGAATATGCTTTTTTGCATTCAATTTCATAATAAGCGAAGAAAAGGACACGAGTTATTTTACCCGGTAATACAGAGAAGGAAGGAAAGCTGAGAACTTCCTAACGCAGAAAAATAACTTACCACCTTAGAGCTGCACTGGGGAAATTAAGTATCTAGTGCCGTGTAAACGACGTTACCGTAAAAGAAGCCATTGTATATTTACAATGGGAATCTGGGTGGAACCACGGGTATAAGCACACTCGTCCCTATTTTAGTTAGGGATGAGTGTGCTTTTTATTATGAAATGGAGAGATGAAAAATGAAAGAACAAATGATTGAAATTAAATTTCCAGATGGTAGCGTTAAAGAATTTGCAAAAGGAATTACTTTAGAAGAAATTGCTGGATCCATTAGCAGTAGTTTAAAAAAGAAAGCAGTGGCAGGGAAAGTAAATAATCAGTTATATGATTTACGCCGAAATATTGAAGAAAATGCGGAAGTAGAAATCGTTACTATAGATTCAAGTGAAGGGGTAGAAATTGCAAGACATTCTGCGGCACATATTTTAGCGCAAGCTGTAAAGAGAATGTATGGCAATGTAAACCTTGGTGTAGGGCCTGTTATTGAAAATGGATTTTATTATGATATGGATCTTCGAAGTAGTGTGAACGTAGAAGATTTACCGAAAATCGAAAAAGAAATGAAAAAGATTATAAATGAAAATGTAAAAATAGAGCGAGTTGAAGTTTCTCGAGAAGAAGCAGCAAAACTGTTTCAAGAAATGAATGATCATCTGAAATTAGAATTGTTAGAAGCGATTCCTAGTGGGGAAAGTGTAACACTATATAAACAAGGTGAATTTGTAGATTTATGTAGAGGACCACACTTACCGTCAACAGGCTATTTGAAAGCATTCCAATTAACTAACGTTTCCGGTGCGTATTGGCGAGGTGATAGTAACAATCAAGTGCTTCAGCGTATATATGGCGTTGCGTTCTCTTCTCAAAAAGAATTAGAAGAGTATTTACATTTCGTTGAAGAAGCAGCAAAAAGAAATCATCGTAAGTTAGGTAGTGAGCTGGAGTTATTTATGTTTTCAGAAGAGGCCCCGGGAATGCCATTTTATTTACCGAAAGGACAGATTATCCGAAATGAATTAGAAGCATTTTTAAGAGAAATTCAAAAAGAGTATAAGTATCAAGAAGTACGTACTCCGTTTATGATGAACCAAGAATTATGGGAGAAATCAGGGCACTGGGGACATTACAAGGATAACATGTATTTCTCAGAGGTAGATAATAAAAGCTTTGCATTAAAACCGATGAACTGCCCAGGACATATGCTAATGTTCAAAAATAGATTACATTCTTATCGTGAATTACCAATTCGTATGTGTGAGTTCGGTCAAGTACACCGACACGAATTTAGCGGGGCATTAAACGGATTATTAAGAGTACGTACTTTCTGCCAAGATGATGCTCATTTATTTGTAACTCCAGAACAAATTGAAAATGAAATTAAATCCGTAATGGCGCAAATTGATTACGTTTATAAAACTTTCGGATTCGAATATGAAGTAGAGCTTTCTACTCGTCCAGAAGATTCAATGGGTGATGATCAGTTATGGGAGCAAGCAGAGGCGTCATTAGCAAATGTATTACATTCATTGAATTGTAAATATAGACTAAATGAAGGTGACGGTGCATTTTACGGACCGAAAATTGATTTTCATATTAAAGACGCTTTAAATAGAAGTCATCAGTGCGGAACAATCCAGCTAGATTTCCAAATGCCAGAGAAGTTTGATTTAAATTATATAGATGAGAAGAATGAAAAGAAAAGACCAGTTGTTATTCACCGGGCAGTATTAGGGTCTTTAGACCGCTTCTTAGCTATATTAATTGAGCATTTTGGAGGGGCATTCCCGGCATGGGTAGCACCAGTTCAAGTAAAAGTCATCCCTGTTTCAAATGCAGTTCATGTG
Source organism: Bacillus sp. 3G2 (assembly GCF_044324725.1). Classification (NCBI taxonomy): domain Bacteria; kingdom Bacillati; phylum Bacillota; class Bacilli; order Caryophanales; family Bacillaceae; genus Bacillus; species Bacillus sp. 3G2. The sequence continues at coordinate 2,238,553 of NZ_CP172246.1, forward strand.
CAATATGCAGATGAAGTTGCAAATAAATTAGCACAAGCTGGTATTCGTGTAGAACGAGATGTACGAGATGAAAAGTTAGGATATAAAATAAGAGAAGCACAAATGCAAAAAGTTCCTTATGTTCTTGTTATTGGGGATAAGGAAATGGAGAATGGAGCTGTAAATGTACGTAAATATGGGGAAGAAAAATCAGAAGTTGTTGAACTAAATGGATTTGTGGAAAGTATGAAAGAGGAAATAAATAATCGGAAATAGAGTTTGAAAAGAAAACACACTACTTCATAATGGTGTGTTTTCTTTTTTACCTTACAAAAATGTAAGGTAAATGTAAGCGAAATCGAAGGAACGAGTGTTAGAAAAGTGAGAATATGAAATAGGAAAAAGGTTTGCGTAACTCGTACAATACTTTCTGATTGAAAAATTAAAAAATTCTTAAGGGTTTACATGAGAAAAAGATAAGAAATATGTGAGAAATTAAATTTATACAAAAGGGATGGAGTGAAAGAGATGTCAATGAATGTAGTTACTGTAGAAAGTGTAGAAAAAACGTATGGGAAAAGAAATGAGAATCAGTCAAAAGCGTTAAGGGGCGTATCATTAAATATTAAGGAAGGGGAATTCGTCGGGATTATGGGTCCTTCTGGGTCTGGGAAAACGACACTACTTAATGTGATTAGTACACTGGATCAAGCGACAGGTGGTAGTGTGACAATAGCTGGTACAAATATTACTTCTATGAAGGGTAATGCATTATCAGATTTTCGATCTCAAAAATTAGGGTTCATCTTTCAAGATTTTAACTTACTAGAAAACTTATCAATTTATGAAAATATTGCTTTACCACTTTCTCTGCAAGGCGTACCTTCAAGTGAGATTACTGGAAAGGTAAATGAGGTTGCGAAGAAATTAGGGATTACTGAAATTTTAACGAAATATCCAACTGCTGTTTCTGGTGGACAAAAGCAAAGAACAGCGGCAGCTCGAGCTTTAGTACATAATCCAGCAATCGTATTAGCAGATGAACCGACAGGAGCGCTTGATAGTAAAAATGCAAAAAGCTTATTAGAAGCGATGCAAGATTTACATGAAAATCACAATGTAAGTATTTTAATGGTTACACACGATGCATTTAGTGCGAGCTATTGTGAACGTATTTTATTTATTCAAGATGGTCTTCTTTATAAAGAGTTAAAGCGCCAAGGAACACGGGAAAGTTTTTATCAAGATATTTTAGGTGTGCTCGCTCATATGGGCTCAGCTACTGAGTCTAAGTAGGGGGCGAGACGATGTTATTCAAATTATCACGTCATAGTATGAAAAAAATGTTAAAAGATTATATGGTTTTACTTATTGGTCTCGTTATTAGTATTAGTATCTTCTACATGTTCCAAACGATGGCGATGAATAGTGAATTTACGAAGGAAAATAGTCTTATTAGTAGTATTAGACTCGTATTCTGGGTAGGCGCCATCCTATTATCGTTTATTACTGTATTTTATATTATATATGCCAATTCTTTCTTGCTCACATTAAGAAGAAAAGAACTGGGTATGTACATGATGCTCGGTGCGAAAAAGAAAAAAGTAGCGCAATTATTATTTATTGAAACATTCGGTATGGGTATTGTCAGTATTATTATCGGGATTTTAGTAGGGATGTTACTTGCAAGTGTAGCAGGAAACTTTTTAATGAATGGTATGGAAATTTCAGCGAAAGGTAGTTACTCATCTGTATATACACCAGCAATCTTAGTTACAGCTATTTTCTTCTTAATACTATTTTTTATTACTGGTTTAATGAATAGCATCCGGTTATTACGCAAAACAGAACTAGAGTTAATTCGTGAAGATGAAACACTAGATGAAGTGAAGAAAAGTAAAACTCGTATTATTATAATGACAGTACTCGGTATATTGCTAGTAAGTACAGGATACTACTTTATGGTAAATATAAAAACATATGCCGAACTTGGTTTTATAATAGCGACAATCGTTACAACACTTGGAACATATTTTATCTTTAGTTCATTGCTCCCGTTTTTTGTGATGAAAATTAAAGGGAATAAAAAACGAAATGAAACGGGCTTAAATAGTTTTACATATGCACAGTTACGCTTTCGCGTAAATAGTTTATCAAGAGTATTAGGTACGGTAGCGATGTTAATTGCATTAGGTGCAGGAGCAATGACAGCAGGTATGGCGTTTCAAAAAAATGTCGGCATTATGACAGACTTTTCTCGTGTATATGATGTTGTAATTCATGATCCAAATGATCAAGATAAAGCGGCTTTAAAAGAAATGAAAATTGTTGAAGAAAGTAAGTACAAGTATAAAGTAGATGGAGAAGCGGTTTATTATTTACGTAACGACTTAACTGCGAAACCACCACTTGTTTCCGATCACTTTGATACAAAAACTTTAAAAGAGCCTGCTCGTAAACGTGTGGCTGAATCTTTAACTGAACCTGTATATTCTGCTTTGGAAGCTCCCGAAGCAGCGAATAAGCTGCCTCGTATGCCAAAAGATTGGGAAGATGCAGTTGTAAGAGAAATACAAATTACACATAATCAATTTAACGGAAAACCTGTAAGAATTGCTGATGAAGAACACTACAAAGCAGTTCAAGGAACGGAACATAGTGTAACATTAGCAATAGTAGATGATATGAAAAAATATAAACCATTGTTGCTCGATATAGATAAGAGGCAAAAAGAATTAATTGAAACAACAACAGGTACAAAAGTAGAACTATATACAAAAATGACAATTTATCAGTTTATGAACAGTTTCATGAGTGGAACAATGTTTATGGGATTTTTCCTTGGAATTGCCTTTTTAGCAATGATGGCAAGTTCGCTAATGTTCAAAATATTAACAGGTGCATCTCGTGATGTACGCCGTTATGAAATGTTACGAAAAATCGGTGTGAGACGTAGTATGTTAATAAAAAGTATATATAAAGAAATTTCATATTTATTTATCTTCCCAGCAATCATTGGAATTTCACACGTGTTAGTAGGGCTTAACTTATTCAGCTTTATACTAGTCGACCCGTTTGTAAAGGTGTGGGTGCCAATCGGGATTTTCTTAGTCATTTATTTCATTTATTACTGGATTACCGTCCAACTTTATAAAGGTATGGTAATGCCGAAAGAAGAAGTAGCGAAATAGTTTAAGAAAAAAGACTCTTGTATAAATGACAAGAGTCTTTTTATAATGTTCTCTATATAGAAGGAAAAGATTGGATAATAGTCGAAAAATATAATATAACTTCCAAGAAATGACTAGATTAATAAAATTTTGTCGAGAGAAAGGATATTAAGTATGAAAGAAATGCTACAGTTATTTCGCAACAAAGTGTATGCACGTTTTTTTCTAGCAAATATTTTAGAGCGACTCGGTTCTATGATTGCTGGAGTTTCTTTAATGTTTTATTTGCTAGATCAATACGGAAAACAACCAGTTTACGCAACGATGACACAAATTATGATGGCATTACCTGCATTAATCTTTTTTCTATTAGTAGGGACAGTAGTGGATCGTTTTGATAGACAGCGTATATGCACGGTAAGTAACATATGTTGTTCGCTATGTAATATCGGAATTCTAATTTCGCTTTATTACGGGATGATTATACTCGTCTTTATATTTTTATTTTTGGAAAATGCATGTATACAATTTTTCTCTCCATCAGAACAGTCGATGATACAGGGAGTAGTTGAAGCCGACCAATACGGTGCAGCAGCAGGTGTGAATCAAATGGTGAATAGTTTGTATGCTTTGTTTGGTGTAGGAATTGCAACGATGGTGTACTGGACTTTTGGAATATACGGGAGTATTTTAGTAAATACGCTCACTTTTATTATGAGTGGTATTTTGATTCAAACGATCTCCATTCCAGAAAAAGTGCGTTTGCCAAACGGTAGAACAAAATGGAAAGAAGTTAATTTGAAAATGTTAATAACAGAGTTTCAAGAAGGGATCAAGTACATATATCAAAATGACACTTTAAAAAAATTACTTTTAGGATTTATCGTGTTTGGACTATTAAATGGTATTTTAAGCGTGTCCACAACTTACATATTAAAATATAAATTAGCACCAGCAACGTATGAAAGTTTAGCGATGGTGGGCGGTGTAGTTGGAGGGATTTCATTACTAATTGGAAGTATAGTAGCAACAAGTGTAGGGATGAAATATGCACCCAAGTCTATTATTGTCTTTGGTATGGCGGGCTCAGGGGTCTTTTTCGGTATGTGTTACTTTGTAAACCAAGTATGGTCTTTTTATGTATGTATCGCTTTTGCGACTTTCTTTTTACCGTTTATTAATGTTGCAATCATGGGCTGGATGTATGAAATTGTAGAAGAATCATTCATGGGACGTGTTCAAAGTTTACTTAGTCCATTAACGACAGGATTCCAGCTGTTATCTCTCGGTGCGATAGCGATGTTGTTCCCGAAATGGATTCGTGCAGATACGTTGTTTATTATTTTATTTGGTTTATTATTTTTTGTTACGTGTTTATATCAAACTATTTTACCTAGTGGGAAGAAACGGGTGCAAAGTATAGCTGAAGAGATGTAATATATGTGGTTTTTGAATTCTGAATATTCTATCTAACGGTAAGGGGAAATCGTTATGTTGATGCGAATTGCTAAATGGTGTGGCATTACTTGTTTACAACTAGTAGCTGCAATTTTATGTATAATTTGTCTAGGTGCGCTGCCGCGTTTATTTAAGGGATTGCAAATTGATTTAATCGGTTTTTGGAACACGATTGTATTTCTTGGAGAGAAGTTACTTCAACCAGGTGAAATTACATATGGATTTCGGGACTCAAGAAAATTATTTCCGCAAATATGGATTCATTACATTGAAACGATGATTGTATTTCTATCAGCGTTTTTACTATCTTTGCTTATAGCGTATATACTTGTCGTTTGGGTATTGCAACGTTCTCATATGAAACAGAAAATGTGGAACGGGATCTTTCTTACACTTGAGAGTATACCGGATATTTTACTTATTTTATTATCGCAACTTCTTGTTGTAATTCTTTTTCAAAAAACAGGATTTATGCCGGTCAAACTAGCTGGATTAGGGGAAGAAAGGATACGTTTGTTACCGATTATATGTCTTACAATACCAACAACATTATTGTTTATTAAACTGTTGTTATTACGATTTAAAGAAGAATTAGAGAAGGAATATAGTTTGTTTGCCAAGAGTAAAGGGCTAAGCTTACGGCATATTTTGACACATCATATTTCAAGAAATGTTTTATTGACGACAATTTATTATGCGAAAACAAATATTTTATTTATGCTTTCCAATTTATATATTATTGAATGGATATTTAATACATATGGTATGTTTGTTTTTGTAAAAGAAAATTCTAAATTAGAAATATTTACAGTGAGTCTAGTAATATTATATGTACCGCTTTTTATACTATTTCGTATATTACATACGCTTTTACAAAATGTGATAAAGGAGCGTGTGTAACATGTGGCAAGTTGTAAAAAGAGATGTGAGATTTTGGGTAGGTATTACTTTTTTGAGTGTACTAATGATTGTTAGTATTGGATATACGGTGTTTTTTGATGGGAATATTCGTGAACTCACGATGATGTATAACGAAAAAGGGGAACTAGAGGCAGCTCCATTTTCACCATCAAGTAAATTTTGGTTTGGAAGTGATGTGAAAGGTCGCGATCTTGTTCAATTAATAATAGAAGGCGCGAAATGGACAGTTGGAGCGAGTATAATTATAGCGATATTACGAGTTATAGTTGGAGGGGGAATTGGTTTACTTCTTGGTATGTATGGTAAACGTTCTTTTCCAGTTATTTCATCCTTTTTTGATCCTTTTAGTATTGTACCGATGGTTATGATTTCTTATTTTATGCTAAATGAAGTTTTAACGTTTGATAGTGGAGCAGAAGTTGTGCCGTTGTATTTGCGTGTGGCATTTCAAATTATAGTTCTTGTATGTCTTGCGGTACCGACGGTTATGTTGTATGTAGCGCAAGAAGTAAAGCGTATTAAGAAAGAAGAATTTATGTTGGCAGCTACTGTGCTCGGCGGAAGTAAGTGGCATAGGTTGAAGCGCCATATATGGCCGCATATATTACCATCATTTCTTTTATTAGTAGCGCAACAATTTGTGAGTGTACTATTGCTTCTTTTGCATCTTGGATTACTTAAGTTATTTTTTGGAGGAACGATATTATTTGGATTAGATGCAGATAGTGTAACAAAAGAATGGACTGGCCTAATTGGTCAAAACTTCCGCCATTTAACTACACATACATGGATAGTACTTATACCAATTGCTTTCTATAGTATGACGATCTTGTCAGGCAATCTAATTAGTAATAGTATGCAAGATGCGATTAAATTAGGAAATGTAAAAATACCTAAGAGTAAGGATAAAGAAGTAAAGGAAGAAAAACGAGTACAAACTAATGTAAATGATTTTTCTTTTTATAGAGAGATACAAAAATAAAAGAGATAGCTGAAGACAAATCGTTTTCAGCTATCTTTTTTGTTTATAGTGGTGGTAAATCAATCTTACCTTCTTCAAATAATTCTTTTATCATATGCTTCGTATAACCAGCGGCCTGACCAAAGGTGATTTTTGCTGGCATTGGTGCTTCGTTAGCATCAACAACAACATCAATAATACACGGTCTATTTTGCTTTACCGCACTTTCGAAAGCAGGAAGTAGTTCATCTACATTCTCAACACGGTATCCAATACCTCCGCACGCCTCTGCGTATTTTGCAAAATCAGGGTTAGTTAAGTCTGTACCAAATTCGATATTCCCCATAACTTCTTGTTCGAATTTAATCATGGCGATTTTATTATTATTTAATACGACGACAACGATTGGCAGTTTATATTTAACAGCTGTTACGAAATCGTTCATTGTCATTCCGAAACCACCATCACCACAAACAGCAAATACTTGTTTATCCGGGAAAGCAATTTTTCCAGCAAGGGCACCAGGTAAACCGCAGCCAAGTGTTGCGAGCCAGCTAGAAATAATAAATTGCTGATTTTTCATACGGAAGTGCCTTGCTGTCCAAACGGTTACATTTCCGACATCGACTGATAATATTGCATCATCATGAGCTACTTGTTGCAGTGCATGCATAACGCGTTGTGGCTTAATTGGAGTAGAAGTATCGTCTTCTTGATCGTGTAATTTTTCCTCCCACTTTTTCATCATTTCTTGATGATGCTCTAAGAAGGAATGGTCCTCGTGTTTTTCTACATTTTTAAATAACCATTTTAATGTTTTATCAGCATCACCAGCTAAGCCGATATCTGTAACGTAACGTTTTCCGATTTGGGCAGGATCAGTATCGATATGGATTGTTTTTGCTTTTTCGGGTAAGAAACCGGTGAACGGATAAGAAGTACCAACCATAATTAAAGTATCTGCATGTTTCATTGCATCATAAGAAGGTTTCGTTCCAATTAATCCTAATCCACCGATGCAAAGTGGATGTTCATCAGGGATAATCCCTTTAGCTGGTAATGTAAGTACGATTGGAGCACCAATGTGTTCCGCGAATGTAAGTAAAGATTCTCTCGCATGTTTCGCACCTTTTCCAGCTAAAATAACAGGCTTTTTCGCTTCATTTATTGCGAGTTTGGCAGCATGTAAATCTTCTTCTTGCGGAAATAATTCAGGTAATGTAAAAGAAGTATTTGTAACACGAGCACCACTTTTTACTTCGAATTTCGGAACATCATCTGGAATTGTAAGAACGGATACCCCTTTTTTCGTATAAGCCATTCGAATCGCTTGATTCACGACAGCTGGTAGCTGTTCTGCTGACATAATGCGCTGGTTATAAACCGCGACATCATCGAACAATCTTTCTAAGTTTACTTCTTGGAAAAAATCCGTCCCGAGTAAATCAGTTTCTACTTGACCTGAAATTGCTAGCACAGGAGCCTTATCGAGTTTCGCATCATATAAACCATTTAATAAATGAATAGCTCCAGGTCCTGCAATTGCCATACAAACACCAAGTTTCCCTGTTAACTTAGCATAGGCAGCTGCTGCTAGTGCACCAGCTTCTTCATGGCGAACTTGAATGAATTTAATTTTATCTTGTTTTTTTCTTAAAGCTTCAATGATAGAGTTGATAGAATCTCCAGGCATTCCGTATATGTGTTCTACTCCCCAGTCAATTAATAGGTCAACTAGTGCTTCACCGGCTGTTTTCTCAAACATAATTTTTTCCTCCTTATAATAGGTAGTTACTATTATGTTTTGGAGAAAAAGGAAAAATATACAAATGATAAAATATATTAGTTTTAATGGTGACCAGTAAATAGTGTAAATACTGTTATAAGTAAAAATCCACTAGTAGCCCACGTAAGAAATGAAAGGAAAGAGAGCTGTTTCTTTGCCTTCCAAAGCATTTCATGAATTGTAACATAGCCAAGGGAACCGATAGCGCTCCCCATAATGAGTCCTTGCAAATGTAGGGCTTTTCCTTCCATCAAAATGCCAAAAACAGTACCGGTACCGAGGATAAGGGAAAGTAATAAAGTTGTTAATAAAAAGGAAATATATTTATGTTTTGTAAAGAGGAAGGGGATAATTAAAGCTAATCCTTCAGGAATATGGTGAATTACAATCGCAAGTAAGAAAGGAATGGCAGAATCATTATGATTTATAAATGCTGTACCTAGTGCAAAGCCACTCGGCAAATTATGAATAAATATAGCAAAAGAAAGAAAAAGGAAAGTTTGCCATGCTTGTTGATCTTTTTTATGTATCATTGGATGATGACAATAGTTATCTAATAAGCTCATAACTAAAATACCGATAGCTATACCGAGCATAGGGCCAATTATTTCATAGCTTGCAAAAGTTTCGGGAATAATCTCAAGGGATAAAAGCCCGAGCAAAATTCCGCCGCATAATGCATATAAACGATGCATTTTTTCTTCAATTAGCTGACGCGTAGCAATGCCGACAGCACCGCCTAATAGTAATCCACCTAATGAAAAAAATGTAACTATCATAGGAATCCATAATCGTTCCATCATATCACACTCCGATTCTTCCACTTATTTTTAGCTTACGAAAAGGAAAGTTAGATTAGTCCAAGTAATTGTGTTTGATTATAGAGAAAAAACTAATAATTCGTTATAATTTATATATTAAATTTAGGTGGAAAATGAAATGGGGAATACAATTGCAAATAAAATGGAGTCTATCTGAATATGAAAATCCAAAACGATATGATATAGAAAATAAAAGTTTGTCAGATTTTCCGTTTTTACAATCATGGGCACAAAAACTAAGTATACAAAATGAATGGATTCTAGATATTGCCTGCGGAACAGGAAGGGTTACAATTCCATTTATCGAAAACGGATATCAAATGATTGGCGTAGATATACATGAAGGTATGCTTGCTGAAGCGAAGAGAAAGTCTACGGAGTGTAAAAAAGTAAAATGGCTACAACAAGACTGCTTACAATTAAAGATTGAAGAAACGATTCCGTTAGCATTTATGGTTGGCCACGGATTTCAGCATTTTCTTACGAATACTGATCAAAATAATTTATTAACATCTATTCATCATGTGTTAGCTGATAATGGTATATTTATATTCGATACACGTTTTCCTTCAAAAGAAGAATTAATACAACCATCTACAGAAGAATATTGGACAACTATTAGTGATGAAAAGGGAAGAAAATGTGATTTATATACTGAAATGACATATGATTCAATTCAGCAAATACAGCACTATATAACAACAAGAAGTTTTTATGAGGATGATGGGCAAGTAGAGGAACTGAAAACAACGATTGATCTTCGCTATACATATCCGCAGGAGTTAGACAGATTATTAGCAGCGAATGGATTTGAATTATTACATATATATAATGATTGGGAAGGAAATGAGTTAGGGGAAGACTGCTATTCTATGGTAGTAGTTTGCCGGAAAAAATAGTGTTAGTTTTATATTAAGAGTGCAAGAAGCTTTTAAGGAGAGAAAAAGATGCCCTGGTACTTAGATAATGTTTATGAATTAAATAAAGAAGCGCCTTATACATTCTACCTTCCTAGTACAGATGTTTTGGAGAAATTAAAGGTTGGAGATTTGGTAAAACTCATTTTTGTATCTAAAAATGAGGAAGAAGATGGGTTTCATCGTGAAAGAATGTGGGTTGAAATTACTGAAAAAAATGAGAAGGAATTTGTAGGAGAACTGGACAATAATCCGTATCGTATAGATTTAAAAATAGGTGATACAATTTCATTTGGAATTGAAAATATATGTGATACGGAATATGATGACCCAGCTTCAAGTGATTGGGATTTCTATTTTGATGCGAAGGTAATTGTTAGTGATGATGTACTTGAAAAAAGAGAATTTAACTTTATGCTTAAAGATAATTCAACAGCAGAGGACGATCCAGATTGGTCAATTTTAAGTGGCTATGAAAGTGGTGATTATGTAAATAATCCTAAAAACTTTCAAATTATTTCAATTGGAGTTATTTTGAATATAGATGATTCTATTTTAAACTTTCTTGAGGAACCACCTTTATGTGCATATGAAAGAAATGATGAAGGTGAATTTTATAAGATTGAAGACTATGATTGGGATGCGTATTTAAATGGATAGAAGAATTTACTACTTTGTAAAGAAAAGTACATTTTGTTTCGGAATCATATTAACGTTATTTTTAAGTGGATGTATCAGTTTTGGTAAAGAAACTACAGATACAATTTACGTAATTCCTGAAGAATACGAAGGGGATTTGATTGTACTATATAACGTACCTGGTGCTGAGACGTTACAGGAAGAAGATGGATTTAGTGTTGTTACTTTTTCAGCTGACGGTATTGCTGTGACATCTACACAAAATATGAAATATGGTACAGTGAATGATATATATTACACAGTAAATAAAGAAGGGAAGCGTACGAAGCTTGATTCTAGCTGTATACGCCTTGCTTCAACTGGAAGTAGAACCGAAAATTCATGGGAATTCCCACTTGCAAACTTAGAAGTAACTCGTACAGCATGTTCTCAAGAATTTTCAGCAAATGGTAGAGAGGTACCTGAGAACCAGGAACATCCTGCTGAAAAGAAGATGAGAGATTTAATGCAGCATGTACAAGAGCAATATATGAATAAAGTGAAATAGTAAGTATGTTAGATGGAAGAAATTTATAAGTAGTATAAATTGAAGAGAATAGTAGTAAATGGAGGAGCTAATTATGCAACAAATTAAAAAAATAGGAAACTCATTTTGGTATATGACACCTGTTTCTGAAACAGATAGACCTATATTAGGAATGGTCGTTGGACAAGAAAAAACGGTAATGATTGATGCAGGGAATTCAGAAGAACATACACAATTATTTCTAGAAATGCTACAAGAAAAGAATGTATCAAAACCTAACTTCGTAGCATTAACGCATTGGCACTGGGATCATATTTTTGGATTGCCTGTACTACAAGATGCATTAACTATTGCGCATGCTGAAACGAAAAAAGAAATGCAGTCATTAGTATCTTATGAATGGACAGATGAAGCGTTGGATGCACGCGTAAAAGAGGGTACTGAAATTGCATTTTGTGCGGATTGCATCAAAAAAGAGTTTGAAGAAAAAGCAAGAAATATTAAAATCATTCCCCCGACCTTAACGTTCCAGGATCAAATTGAATTAGACCTTGGTGAAGTGACATGCGTGTTAAAACATGTCGGCGGAGATCATGCACATGATTCAGTTGTTATTTACGTGAAAGAAGAAAAGATATTATTTTTAGGAGACTGTATATATGCAGATATCTTTTCTTCAAAGTGGAACTATACGACGAAACGAACGTTTAAATTAATAGAAGAGTTGGAGGCATTTGATGCTGAAACCTATATTCTTTCTCATGGGACAGCTATAAGTCGGGCTGAGTTTTTACAAGAAATGCATTTGTTAAAAACAGTGGGAACTTATACAGAAATTCATAAAGGCGATGAAGAGAGCATAAAGGCAGCGTATAAACGAGACGTAGATAGAGAATTAAATGAAGATGAACTAGAAACAATAACGTTTTTTGTAAATGGTTATGAAATGGATAATCAGTAAGACACTACATGAATCAAATATAATTGTACGGTACAAAAAGAGTATTGAAATTTAATTCAATACTCTTTTCAATGGTTAAATAGCTGGTTTCAACCAATTTCTAAATATGGGGTTCAAAGTATGAAGTGATGTCTCTCTATTTATTTTTCGCATAGATAGTGGTTCAAGTAGAAGCTTTCTTCGCTAATTCAGTTATATAGCTGAAAAATGCATTGTGGTGTACATCAAATACTACATTTACAGGTCGTCCATCAACAGTTTCCACTGTACGCCCCTGGCTAGGTCCATATGTATGAACAATACTATAAATTGTTTGTAATTTTGCAAGGTCAGTTTTCCCGATAAGGGCAGCAGTTAATACATCCCACAAATAGTAAGTAGAGTTCGTTGAGAAATGAACGAGAGGAGGGACCATTGCATAGCATTGACCAAGGAAATCAATACCAATATATTTTCTCTCTTTTGCCCAACGTTCACGTATGTCTATAGTTAACGGAACTTGGTTTGTACTTTCTAGTGTCACTAAGTTAATTTTAATTTTTGATCCCCAAACACGAGCTACTGCTTCAGGGTCCCAAAACGAATTCCATTCAGCTGTTCCATCATGTTCTGGCTCATGTACATTGCCGGCAGTACGAAATGTGCCTCCCATCCAAATAAGGCGCTCAATTTTTTCTTCGATTATAGGTGCTTCATATAGTGCACGCGCTAAATCGGTAAGCGGACCTGTAAATAATAAAGTTGTTTTCTCTTCAGTTTGTAGTAGGGTTTCAATTAAGTGGTGATGTGCAGGTTTTGCCGCTATAGGTGTTACAACTTTTCCAGACTCATTTAAAATTGGTAAAGCATCTACATAAAATGCATGCATCCGCCAGTCTTTTGGAAATGGATTTTTCGCACGGGAATTTGATGCAGCTACTTCAATATTTCCTTTGCCGAAGCGATCAATAATTTTGCGACTTGCAGACAATGCTGGTTCTAAATAGCAATCTGCAGGGATAACTGAAACACCTGTAAGTTTGACATTATCCATCTGGAGTAGTAAAAATAGTGAAATTAAATCATCTACACCACCATCATGATTGAAGTACACTTTTTTCCCCATTATAATCTCCATCCTATACGATTTAGTTTGGAATTAGATATGAATTGCAGAAAAATCATCAATAATTTCCACCACTTCAATTTTTCCATTGATCAGTAACTCAGGAAGTTCATTACTAACGTTTCCTCTCCAATACTCTCTAGCTTGTTCAATTTTTTGAGAAAAAGGAATACCATCTTCTTTCGGTAAAAGATTTCCGTCACCTTCAAAACAATGTCCAATTACTCGTAGTTTAACAATCTGTAAAACTTCTCGATTGTAAGAATCAAATAATGCTTTCCATTTTAAAGTATCTCCATAGCTCTTTGCAGCATATAAACAAGATAATCGGGAAGGGTATTCAGGGAATTCTTGTAGTCTTACCATTTCTACAATCGTTTCTCTAACCGCTCTAATTGTTTGATCCATATAATTCATAACTACTTTAGCGTTTTCATTCTTTATAAGTAATCCTTCATTTGTATAATGTTCTTTTAAAATTTGCATAGTATCTTGACCGTTAGAATTTAAATGTTCTCTTTCAAAAAAGAAATGAAAGAGGGTATTCGTTTGATTTTTTTCGAAATGAATGATTTGTCCCATCTTCATTTTTTCCTTGTTACGATGTGATATGCGTAAAACTCTTGTTTATTCATGGTTATCCTCCTAGTAGTAACTATCAGGTATTACAAAGTTAAATTTAATAATTCAACATTGAGATATATAAAACCTTCATAAATAAAAGTAAGAATTTGAGCAGTAAGTAAAGAAAATATGATAACGCTTTAAATTTGTTCACAAAATGTTCACTTACGAAGAGGTTTCCACAATCGATATAATGACAAAGACTTAAACAGAAAGGATGATAGAAATTGCCAACAACAAGAAAGGAAAACCTCCAGTTTGGTATGATGATGTGCCTTGGGATGGTTATTGTAATGACGTTTTATAATTTAATACTGAACGGAATAGGAGGACCAATTCATATTAAGGAGATCGTATTAGAACTACTAATCGGATTCATTATTGCACTATTAATTGAAATATGTATCGTTGGGCCTTGTGCGAAAAAACTTGTATTTGCGTTACCGTTTGATAAATCGAATAAAGTAAATATTATTATTGCGATGGCGACAGCTATGGTAATTGGAATGGTTTTCTTTATGTCTTTTTACGGAATGGCTATGATGTATTTTCATAATGGATTACATGGTGAATCATTTGTTTCAATGTATTTCTCGATTTTTATTAAAAACTTCATTATGGCGTATCCATTACAATTAATTATTATGGGACCGCTTGTGCGTTTCATATTTGTAAAGTTTGTTTTGAAGAAGAAATCTGTTAATGTAGCGTAGTTATAATTATTTAAATTGTATATATTGATATTAAAATGAAAATGCATCTCAAATATTTTGAGGTGCATTTTTTTATGTTCATTCGCAGTTATTTTCATATTGATGTGACATTTGTCCTTTTGCCTATATAGGATTATAGCTTTTAATTAAGTCAGAAATAGAAGATTAGGAGATGATTTTTTGAAAGGCATTGTATTTGCTGTTTTAGCTGGCGTATTTATTACACTTCAAGGCACATTTAATGCGAAACTTAGTTCACATATTGGTATATGGTCGACGAGTATTATTACGCATTTTATTGGATTCCTTATTGCAACAACAATATTTTTGTTAAAGAAAGAAGAGAAAATAGCGGATTTGAAGAATGTGAAAAAAATATATTTAGTAGCTGGTGCACTTGGTGGGTTAATTATTTGTGCAGAAACAATAGCGATACGTTCAATGGGAGTTACAGTAACAGCTGGGACACTTATGGTTGCGCAATTGTTAACAGCAACTTTTATTGAGATGAAGGGATTATTCCAAATGAAAAAGATACAGATGGAGAGATATCATATTGTGGGAACAATAGTAATGATTTTAGGTATCGTTGTATTTAATATGTAAATGAAAGGAGGAAATGAAAGTGGAGCAAAGATCAGATTTAATTACCCGTTATTTGGAAACTAATAAAATGCTTGAAATTTTTTCAGAAATAGATACAGCTTATTTTCAATTAAATCATTTTGAAAAAGGCGAGCTTATTTGCAATATAGATGACAAAATGGATCGTTTATATTTTGTTGTTAAAGGTAAAGTAAAGGTTTATACGATTACACCAGAGGGAAAGAAACTGATTCTTCGTTTTATCAATCCATTAGCGGTTGTTGGTGATATTGAATTCATACAAAATAGCAAAGCGCATAATGCGGTAGAAGCTTGTTCAGAAGTTGTAGCGATCTCCATTTCTCATACGGTTATTAAAAATAAGTTTTTACAAAATCCTAAATTAATGAAGTTCTTGCTAGATAACATTGCGAACACGTTAAAAATATCGACTCGTTTTACAGCTCTTAATTTACTTTATCCAGTAGAAGTACGTGTCGCTAGTTATTTACTTTCTATTTCCACTGACAGTAACGGGAATATGTATAAAGAAGATTTGGATGCAACTTCAGTGTCAAGTATTGCGGATTTTATAGGAGTAAGTTATCGGCACGTAATTCGAGTGTTACAAAAATTTTATAAAGAAAAATTAATTGAAAAGAAAAATGGAATTATTGTAATTAAAGATTTTTTTAGAATGAAGGAAGTTGCTAAAAATAATATATATGAGCAATGAATAGGGGAGAGGGAATATGATTGGATTTAGTTTAGCTATAATAGCTGGCGTATTCATTAGCTTACAATCTGTTTTTAATGCAAAGGTAAATGAAAATGTAGGGCAGTGGTTAACAACAGCATGTGTTCTTGGAATAGGTCTCATAAGTTCTATTCTATTTTATATCATTACAGAACACAGTATTAGCATTAAAGTGTATACTACAAATTATTTGTTTTATGTAAGTGGATTGTTTGGCATCGGGTTAATTATTTGTATCATGGGTGCAATAAAGAGTTTAGGTCCAGCGTATACGGTGTTAATTAGCCTTATTACTCAATTAGTTGTTGCGTTATGTATTGATACATTCGGATTATTTGGAATGGAGAGCATTCCATTGCAAATAAATAAATTAGTTGGGATAGGTCTATTAATTATGGGGATAGGAATTTTTAAAAATCTATTTTCGAGTAAGAAAACTATTCTTATAAATGCGGATAAGCAGTAATGAATATATTTTTGTGAAGAGTTTACATCTATACAATACAATTATAAGTCAGTAACTAAAGCGGTTGAAAAATAAGTGAAGAAGACCTTGAAAACTTAAGGTCTCCTTTACTTATTTTCTATTGAACTGCACATGAACAAACTTCAACATCTTTATTAAGTTTACAATTCTCATCATTATACGCGTACTACCATCCCACTCTTTATTTGTAGGTATATCTTTAAAGAAAGGAGAGCAGCTTAATACTTTTATGGTAGAAGACCATTTTGCTATTGATTTTGGATTGTTTAAATAAAAATGCATCATTGCGCCGTTATTACCGGATTTCTTTACAGTAGCATTTGAAAGGTTCAGTGCAAATTTTGATTCAGCGTCAAAGTATAATTCGCCTCCAGGGAAACGTTTTGACATAGCGACTATGATTTTCTTCAAATCCTCTTCTTTAAAGTAATAAAACACGCCAGCTGATATAAAAAGAATACCATCGTCTGGATTATATTTTATATCGTCAAACCAAGAGGTATCAAAAAATGATTTAGCGATGCTCATGTTTCTTGGTGTATCTTCAATTAATGTTTTTCGAAATGAAATAGCATCGGGCAAATCAAGATTATACCAATGTATCGTACCGTTATCAATTCTAGAAAAAGTAGTGTCTAGTCCAGAACCTATATTTACAATAGTAGCATTTGGATGTTTTATAATGAATTTTTTTATCGTATCATCAATTTTTCGTGCGCGAGTAATGTATGTGATACATCCGTATTCACCAAATGTATTTGCTATTGAGGAGAAGTCGAAATCACATTCTTTAATAATACGAATAGCCTCAGTATCATCTAAAATAGCTTTATTGTTCTCGCTTCCATACGCACGTCCCCATAGCGGAATAAGCATCGTACCTTGTACTGAATGTATATCTATATCTTTAACCATGAAACCGTCCTCCATGTAATGAAAAATTATTTGTATTCTTAATCGTTATGTAACATTTTTGAGAGCATTTTATTTGTTTTATACAATCCGTAAGTTAAATCACGTTGATCTTCTTCACTTAGTTTCTCAAGGTTTTGAGTAAAGTTATTATATATTTGTTTCCATCTCTCATAATGTACCTTTTCAGCTTTTTCTGTTAGAGAGATTAATATAGCTCTTTTGTCTACCGTATCTTGTTTTTTTATAATGTATCCGTTTAATTCTAAATTACGAACTGTTACGCTTAATTGTTGTTTAGGAATGTTTAAATAACTGGCAATCATTTTTAAATTTACAGGCATCTTTTGTTGTGCGATATATTCGACTACGTGTTGTTCTATATGTGTAAATTCAGATGATTTTTCCGATAATAATTTGAAAGTGCCTGACATATTTAATAACAAATTCATGTATTCGTTTAATAATTCGTTTTGGGTCATCATTTTCGCTTCCTTTATGCATTTAGTAATTATTTTATTACTATTTTAATGGTAAATCAAATGATTTAATCTATTATAGTAAATTAATGTTTACTATATTTTTTTTGAGAAAATTATATGAATTGAAATAGAAGAGTATGAGAGATGTTTTTAGGAGAGGAGAGTATGACCGGAAAGGAAATATTACTAAATACAAATAAGTAATGCATGCAATGTCTTTTTCAGTTATTATGTTGTAAATAATTTTATGTTAAAATCTTTTACATAATGAAATAAAGGGGTAGTATTCTATGGGTTATTTCTCAAACAGTTTATTAGTTTTGTTTGTCCTGATCGTTTGTAGCTGTATGATTTTTGGTTGATAAAATAATGATAGATTTATATAAAAGAAGTTAACTGAGGTGAAGTTAACTTCTTTTTATTTTATGTTGAGAAGGAATTATATTGTTCTTATGGAAGTTTGTTTAAGTTAATTTCATATTAAGGCTAATTTTATGCAGTACAAACGAGAAAATAAGGAGTATTCACATGAATAATAGTATAAATTACACAATGGAACACCCGACAGATTTCAATGGATTATTAGCGTTATATGAATCTTTAGGATGGAATTCGCTTCAATTAACGGTTAACGAGTTAGAACAAATGTGTAAACAAAGTTGGTATGCAATGTATGCTTTTGATGATAAGAAATTAGTAGGGATGGGGCGTATTATATCGGATGGTGTAATTACGGGTGTTATTTGTGGTGTTTGTGTATTGCCAGAGTATCAGTCCATAGGTATCGGAAAAGAAATAGTAAAGCGATTAATCCGGCACTGTGAACAAAACAAGGTTATTCCCCAACTTATGTGTGTGGAAAAATTGCAATCTTATTATGAATCTATAGGATTTGAGACATTTTCTGTTGGAATGACAAAACATATAATAAGATAGTGGGGATTCTTCTTTTTTGGTTATTTATATATTTTTTTAATAAAAGAGCATGTTTGAAAAAATTCAAACATGCTCTTTTATTAAAGTAAATTAATTTAATATTAATGACCTAATCCGTTCCGATAAAAAGAAACAATTTCTTGTGCTAATTCATCTATATTGGCAAGAATAGGATTTTGATTTTCATCTTTAAAATTCCCAATTGATAATAAAGATACGAAAGCATGAGCAGCAAATGTAGCGTTTCCTTTCGGGATTTCTCCAATTTTCATTGCATGATCCAGTGCTTTTTCTAATACTTCATACATGTTGTCTTCAGCGCCTTTTAATTGCTTCAATTGTTCTTCAGATAACGACAGTTTTGCATCTTTCATAAAATTCTTCATATCAATATCCATCGTTGCATGTAAGTAGACTTTAGCGAAGTCCAATAATCTTTCTTCCAGGTTTTTATTTGTAGAGAGTATTTGGTGCATATTCTCTCGTATACGTATCATCATTTGAAGCATTGTAGCGGTAAATAAATCGGCTTTTGTTGAATAGTAATAGTAGACGGTTGCTTTCGTAACACCACAAACTTTTGCGACTTCATCCATGGAAACGACTTGATAATTTTGAGTAAGAAATAACCGAGTTGCAACTTCTAAAATCATTTCTTTTTTAGATTTTGTATTTTTATTTTGACGTGGCCTTCCAAGAGGACGTTGTTTTTGTTCCAAATCCATTCGCTCCTGACATGTATTGTTGAGATAATTATAACACAAATTTTTATTCATTCTTGATTAATTAACCGACCAGTATATATAATTAATATTGGAGGAAAAAAGGGAAGGTGGGATTTTTATGAAAAAGCACCCGTTACATATGTTAGGAAGGCTTGTAGCAGGGAAGCATACGCAATGGATAACTTTATCGGTATGGATTCTTATTACATTAGTACTTTCATTTACGTTGCCACAAGTAAACAGTACGAAAGAACCTAATCCGAAAAATTTACCTGAAACAGCTATGTCACAGCAAGCGGAAGCACTAATGAAAAAAGAATTTCCTAATAATGCAGGAAATCCGTTGTTGGTAGTATGGTATAGAGATGGTGGATTACAGTCACAGGATTATAAGCTCATACAAGATGTTTATAAAGAGTTAAAAGCTAGTCCTTTAAAGGAACAATCAACGTTACCACCATTTGATACAATCCCGGAACAAGTATTATCAAAAAGTGCATCAAAAGATGGTACATCATTTGTTACACCGGTATTCTTTAACAAGTCAGCTGGAACAGATATATTAAAAGGAAATCTTGATGATTTAAGAAACATAGTGAATAGTAAGGTCGATGAAGATCCATTTAAACAAAAAATAAGTGAGTCTGGTTTACATGTTCGATTATCTGGACCTGTAGGTATTCAAACGGATGCAGTTAGTTTATTTAGTCAAGCAGATGTGAAATTATTAATTGCAACTGTACTACTCGTATTAGTCCTATTAATTTTACTGTACCGTTCACCAATTTTAGCAATTTTACCTTTACTTGTTGTTGGCTTTGCATACGGTATTATTAGTCCGACTCTTGGTTTTTTAGCTGATCACGGATGGATTAAAGTAGATGCTCAGGCAATATCAATTATGACTGTACTATTGTTTGGTGCTGGGACGGATTATTGTCTATTTTTAATTTCGAGATATAGAGAATACTTGCTAGAAGAAGAAAGTAAATATAAGGCATTACAACTTGCAATTAAAGCTTCTGGCGGAGCAATTATAATGAGTGCGTTAACTGTTGTACTTGGATTAGGAACATTATTACTTGCTCAGTATGGTGCCTTTCATCGATTTGCAGTACCATTTAGTGTTGCTGTATTCATAATGGGCATTGCTGCTTTAACAATTTTACCAGCGTTATTATTAATTTTTGGTAGAGCTGCATTCTTCCCATTTATACCGAGAACAGCTTCAATGAATGAAGAATTTGTAAGAAAGAAAAAGAAAGTCATAAAAGTTAAAAAATCAAAAGGTGCCTTTAGTAAAAAACTTGGAGATGTTGTAGTACGAAGACCGTGGACAATAATAATGCTCACTGTATTTGTATTAGGTGGATTGGCATCATTTGTACCACGTATTCAATACACATATGACTTACTAGAATCGTTCCCTAAAGATATGCCTTCACGTGAAGGGTTTACGTTAATTAGTGATCATTTTTCAGCTGGTGAACTAGCGCCAGTAAAAGTTGTTGTTGATACGAAAGGAAAAGAGCTTCCTATAAAAGAAGAACTAGAGAAATTTTCTTTTGTAAATACAGTTAAAGACCCAAAAGAGGGTAAAGAAAATAAGCAAATACAAATGTATGAGGTTTCTTTAGCTGAAAATCCATACTCAATTGAAGCGTTAGATCAAATTCCTAAATTGAAAAATAGTGTAGAAAAAGTATTAAAAGATGCTGGGGTTAATAATGCAGAAGATCAACTATGGATTGGCGGAGAAACAGCGTCATTGTATGATACTAAGCAAATTACGGAACGTGATGAATCAGTTATCATTCCAGTAATGATTAGTATTATAGCGTTATTGTTACTTGTTTACTTACGATCAATTGTTGCGATGATTTATTTAATTGTAACTGTTGTATTATCGTTCTTCTCGGCATTAGGAGCAGGGTGGTTATTACTTCATTATGGTATGGGAGCGCCGGCCATTCAAGGTGCAATACCGTTATACGCATTTGTATTTTTAGTTGCTTTAGGTGAAGATTATAATATCTTTATGGTTTCAGAAATATGGAAAAACAGAAAGACACAAAATCATTTGGATGCAGTAAAAAATGGGGTTATACAAACAGGTAGTGTCATTACATCAGCAGGTTTAATTTTAGCCGGAACTTTTGCGGTTTTAGGTACACTTCCAATTCAAGTTCTTGTTCAATTTGGTATTGTAACTGCAATTGGTGTACTACTAGATACGTTTATTGTTAGACCGTTACTTGTACCAGCAATTACAGTTGTTCTAGGACGCTTTGCTTTTTGGCCAGGAAAGCTTTCAAGAAAGAGTGAAGAAGTACAAAAGGTGGATGCATAGTTAAGAAAGCCAAGGATATGTTCCTTGGCTTTCTTCTATGTAGTCCATTAATTTTTTGAATTTAAATCTTCAGTTTCAGTGTGATCAGCATCTTCAATAGTAGTTTCTGGCATTCCATATAAGCCGTTCATTGCTTGTTCTTCGATATTAAGATTTGCAGTATTATCATTTTGAATAGGTGTAGCGTTTTCGGTAACAGTTTCTTTTTTATTTACATTTTTGTTATTCATGTAGGCATCCTCCGAATTTCATTTGATTTATTTATAGTATGTGGATGTATTTCTAGAAATATGTGAACGGATTTTTGCAGATGTTATATAATTAAATAAAAACTTGAGGATAAATTTAAATTGAAAGGAGTGAAAAATTGTGGTGAGAACAAGAAAGTTAGCCTTCTAAAATAAAATGAAATTGTAGGAGGCTATTAAAATGAGGTTTCATATAATTGACAGAGAAAATTGGAATAGAGAGCAGTATTTTGAACATTATTTAAAGTTGAAATGTACGTTTAGTGTGACTGTGAATGTTGATATTACGAGGTTATTAAAGGAATTACATCAAAAGGGAATAAAATTTTATCCCGTTTTTATATATTTAATTTCTAGAGTAGTAAATAATCATAAAGAATTTCGCACATGTTTTAACGATGAAGGAGTTTTAGGATATTGGGAGGTAATGATACCAAGTTATACAACCTTCCATAAAGATGATAAATCTTTTTCAAGTATATGGACGGATTATTCTAGTGATTTTCACATTTTCTATAAAAACTATGAAGAAGATATGAGATGCTATACTAATGTACATGGTCTCTTCACGAAAGAGAATATTCCGCCAAATGTTTTTCCGATTTCTAGCATACCTTGGGCTAGTTTTACTGGATTTAATCTAAATATTAATAATGATGGTGATTTTCTATTACCGATTATAACTTGTGGGAAATATTTTAATGAAGAGAATAAGGTTATGCTACCAGTTTCATTGCAAGTTCATCATTCGGTTTGTGATGGATATCATGCGAGTCGATTTATAGAGGATTTACAGAAGTTAAGTAATAGTTGTAACGAGTGGCTTAAGTAATATCTAATTTTTAATTATACACAATTGAAAATGAAAAACAGAAGAGAACATGTTTATATAGCGTGGTCTCTTTTTTATTCATTAATATAAATAAATAGTGGAAGATATAGGGTGATTTGTAGTTTAATAGTAAATAAGGTGATTGGTTTTAATTTTCTGTATTTTATATCTGTATCATTCACAAAACATATTATTTTGTAACAATAAAGGGGAAAACAAAAATGTCAATAATATCTATAGAAAAAGCTACAATTTTAGATGCTGAAAAGTTAACAGAAATAATGACAAAAACATTTGATGAAGAAGCAAAACGATGGCTATCCGGTCAAGGTGATGTTATTGACTATAACATCCAACCACCAGGTTATTCTTCAGTTGAAATGATGAAATATTCGATTGAAGAATTGGATTGTTACAAAGTGATAATGGATGGAAAAATAATCGGGGGCATTATAGTTACGATCTCAGGTAAGTCATATGGCCGAATTGATCGTATTTTTGTAGATCCTGTGTATCAAGGAAAAGGAATTGGATCATATGTAATGAATTTAATAGAAGAGGAATATCCAAGCATAAGGATTTGGGATCTCGAAACATCTAGTAGACAATTTAATAATCATCATTTTTATAAAAAAATGGGCTATGAAATAATTTTTAAATCTGAAGACGAGTATTGTTATGTAAAAAGAATCAATGTAGAGACAGCTGAAGTGAACCTAATTAAAAATAAAGATTTGAAAAATAGCCAATACGAAAACTGTAATCTGGTTAATACAGAATATTATCAAGTGAATTTAAAAAATAGTGCATTTGTTGGTAGTAATATAATGCATTTGAATATGAGTAATTGTAATGTAGGTCAATCTAAGTTTAGAAATATCAATTTTAAAAGGTCTTTATTTGCAGATTTAAATCTTTCTGGTGGTAATTTTAATTTGGTGACATTAGGTGGAGTTCAATTTAAAAATACAAGTCTTGGAGATGAGAAGGAACCTATTATATTCGATAATTGTGAGTTAGAAGGTAGTGTAATACATAATAGTAATTTGAAAAATGTTGAAATAGAAAATTGTGATATAACCGGTATGAAAGTAAATGGTATTCCAATTGAAAAGCTGCTTGCGTTATATAATAAAGTAAAAAATTAACCGGTATATATGTAGATAAGCTGTTCGTAAATCTAATGTTATGCCGAAATAATTATGTAAAAATAATATAAAGAAATAAAGGAAAGAAGGGGTTTTATGCAGGAGGATAGAGAATATATTGTTATGAATATGGAGGGAAGAAAAAATGGGGATAAAAGTAAGGGCGGTAGAAATACAAGATGCTAGAGCGATTCACCGTATATGCATACAAGATGATGTTTTACCTTATATGGTTTTCTTGCCTAGTATGCGTGTAGATGCAATGGAAAATAGAATTCGAAATTTAGCGCCAAATCAATTTGAATTTGTTGCAGAGTATGATGGGGAAGTTGTTGGATTTGTTGGGTTAACTCAAAGTCCAGGCCGTAGATCTCATTCGGGTGATTTATTTATAGGGGTAGATAGTCAATATCATAATAAGGGTATTGGGAAAGCACTTCTTACAAAAATGCTTGATTTAGCTGATAATTGGTTAATGTTAGAGCGAGTAGAGCTTGGTGTTTTAGAAACGAATCCGAAAGCGAAGTCACTATATGAAAAATTCGGATTTGTAGAAGAGGGAGTAAAGATAGGGAATTTGAAGGCTCACGGAAAGTTTATTAATGAAATAATGATGAGTCGTTTTAGACCTGATGGTTTAATCGTACATAACGAATAGTGAAAAGCATGACATTTTACTGTCATGCTTTTTTGTTAGTTGCGATTCGGCAGTTTTGGTTGCATTAAAAATAATGCTAAACCAATGAAAATAACTGTAATACCTAGTCCTTGTTGTAAAGAAATAGTCTCATTTAATATAAAGTACGCTAGTATACAAGTCCCAATCGTTTCTCCTAAAATACTCATAGAAATAACAGTAGCGCTCATCCATTTTAGTAACCAATTGAATATCGTTTGACCTAAAATCGTAGCAATGAAAGCTAAGCCAATAAAGCACAACCAAGTTTGTGTAGAGTAATGGATGAAAGATTCTTGCTGCATGTAGGCAAATATACCGAGAAAACAGGCGCTACTTCCATAACTAATTACCGAATATGGTATAAGTGATAAATCTTTACGAACATGTTGGCTAATGAAAAAATAAGCGGTAATAATTCCGGCCGCAATAAATGCTAAAATATCTCCGTATAATGCTTCTCCGCTAATTTGGAAGTCTTGCCATCCGATGACGATACTTCCTGAAATAGCGATGAGGCAACCAATAACCGCTCCTTTCGTAAATCTCTCTTTAAATAGAAAGTAACCACCAATCATTGAAAATAAAGGTTGTAACGTTACGATAACTGTAGAACTCGCTACAGAAGTATATTGTAATGATTCAAACCATAGTACATAATGTGCAGCTAAAAATAGCCCGGATATGAATCCGAATCCCCATTGTCTTCTTGTTACTGTTATTAGCTCGTTTCGATTATTTTTATTAAATAGTAATAACGGTAATAGAATCAGTGCAGCAAAGAATAATCGATAAAAAGCAACGATAGCCGCAGGAGCGTCTGCTAATTTTACAAAAATTGCTGAAGTTGATAGGGCGAATACGCCGAAAAATAAGATGCAATATGAAAGAATAGGTGATTTCACAGTTTGTTCCTCCGATACAATGTTTATTATAATAAACTTAATACGATATAATGTACAAAAGTAAGTATATAAGTCCCTAAGACGATAGGAAAGGATTATTTGCTTTTGTTTACTATGTCAGCACAAAGACAGCGAAAGATGCAATATGATGGACGAAAGGAAGTTTTTACTATGATCCATGATAGACTCGGACAAACTGTATTAAGTTATCGTAAGAAAAATAATATGACAATTCGTGAATTTGCTGATTATGCAGGGATTAGCACGTCACTAATTAGTCAAATTGAAAGAGGACATGCGAATCCTTCTTTAAGTGTATTGGAATTAATTGCGAAAGCATTAAATGTACCATTATTTACACTTTTTATTAATGAAATCGATACAGATTCACTCATTTCTAAGAAAAAAGATCGAAAAAAAGTATATCGGGAAAACAATGATCACATTGTATATGATGTATTAACACCGGATTTTATGAAAGCTCGTATTGAAATGTTAATGATGGATTTAAATAAACAAGCAAAAACAACGGAAAGTCATTATTCACATGAAGATAAGGAAGAGATTGCTGTTGTCATGAA
Source organism: Bacillus sp. 3G2 (assembly GCF_044324725.1). Classification (NCBI taxonomy): domain Bacteria; kingdom Bacillati; phylum Bacillota; class Bacilli; order Caryophanales; family Bacillaceae; genus Bacillus; species Bacillus sp. 3G2. Next base: position 2,264,758 of record NZ_CP172246.1, read on the forward strand.
AGGAGAAGTGTATGTGGAGTTAGAAGGAAAAGAATATTTTTTAGAAGAAGGCGATGTTGTACGTATTCCGCCAAATGTGAAACATCGTTTTTTAAATAAAAGTGATGAATCTAATCATATTTTATTTGTATTGACGCCATCTTTAGGATGAGTATAAAGTGATGGGGGATAAAAAGATGGAAAATAAAACTGTCTTAAGAGATGGCCTTTCAATTATTTCTCAATGCAAAAGACAAACAAATGATATTTGGCATGCACATTTCGGAGCAGCTGCAATTGCTAGTTATTTTTTCATAAAAGATAACAATATGGAAGAAGAAATAACTCGTAATATGTATTCCCAAACAAAGAGGATGCTGAACAAGCATAACATATGTGAAATTATTGATAGTAAAGAAGAAATTGATTTTCAAAGTGCTGAAAGAATGATTATAAAATCATTGGAACATACAATTGATGAACTTCATTGGGTGGGGCATAATGTCATTTATGCGGCATTAAGTTTATTAGCTATGAAAGAGTTACAAAAATGGGGCGATAATCAAGAGATTGAAGGGATTACTAACCTTATAATATCGTTTCGAAAAACAATTCCTGGTAGATCGTGGATTGGATTTACAACAAAGGAAGTAAAACAATTAAGTATAAAAGAAGAGATAGAAAGTGAATTAAGAAATCCAGAACAATTATCTACGTTTATTTTAAAAGAGCTTTCGCAATTTAATATTATTTATAGAGCGGAAGCACACCATGACTTAATTGGTCATTTACTAACTTTTTCTCATGCAATTAATATTATGTACGACTTAGGTCATAGAGATATATTCCAACGAGGGATACGTCCGCTGTTAAAATTAGTATACGTGTTACGTGCTAGTCAAAACTTAACGTCAAATAGTGAAATAACTTTACACTCACCGATAGATGGTTTACCTTTAGTCGAAGCTAAACGTGCTCATATATTACCAACAGAAAATCAATTTTGGCTAAAAGACTATGGTGAATTTGATTGGGACTTCGGACATACCTTTAAATTCTCATATAGTTACTTTGACCATATTAAGAGAGCTCCAAAATATAAAGATATAACATTAGAGAAATTCCGATTTGTTATTCATACGTAATGAAGTTTGATGAATTGGAAAAAGGGCTAAATATTAAATTTCTTTGTTGATAGTATATTATTTTTACATTTGTAAGATTTTACATGCGTATTTTACTTTTACTAATTATGTAAATAGGCTATACTAAAATACATACATTTTAGTATTGGAGAGAGAAGTAAAACGACATGGAATTAATGAAATTGGAAAAAGTCATTGAAATAAAGAAAGAAGAACTTTTATATTTAGTATCGGATTACGGAATTCAACATGAAAAAGTATTAGCATTAAGCCAAGAAATAGACAAATTAATTAATTACTTTATGTTTTTAAAATAAAAAGAATTATGACAGGATTTGGAAATGTTATAGTTCTTTTTTATTTGGAAATTTAGATATATATTCTATATAATGTTAATTAATAGAATATTCAATTTGGAAGGAAGGGCATAAATGATATTACATACGTACATTTCAGGCGAGGGTGAACCGATTGTACTTTTACATTCTGGTGGTATGACAGGTTTAGTGGAATTCGAAGAGCAGGTAGTATTTTTTCAAGAAAAAAATTATCAAGTCATTCGTCCTGATTTAAGAGGGCATGGAAAGTCAGGGGGGGCATTGGAGAATTTTTTCCTACGTTCTGTAAAGGATTTACATGATACGTTAGTGCATTTACAAATTGATAGATGTCATATAGCTGGTGTTTCTCTAGGTGGATTAGTCGCTTTATTATTTGCAAAAAAATATCCGGATAAAGTGAGAACATTAAGTTTTTCAGGTATCTTTCCGGTTAAGAGAGAAAATTGGGAGGAGTCTCAGGAGTATGAAGCGAAGTGTCATCAGCAATTGATGGGAAATGAAGAAATTGTAACTTATATGAATCAAATTCATGAAAAAAGTGATTGGAAAGCATTACTTGAATCGTGGCAAGTTAAAGATTGGTATCCATTTGGTGAAACTGGTGAAGTAGCTAATCTTCAAGTACCTACACTTTGTATAGCTGGGGGAGATTCAGAAGATGAAGTTACAGCTGCTACAACGTTCAAACAATTAAACGACAATATACATATTGCTGTAATTCCGTTTGCTGGTCATTTAGTGCACAATGATCAACCGGAAATCTATTCGAATATATTGTCTAATTTCTTACAGAATGCGCAAGCTGCTAGTCGAATATAAGGACTTTTGGGTATAATAAGAAAGGAATTATTAATTGTATCGGTTAGGAGCGCAGCACATATGAAAACAGTTGTTGTTATCGGTGGAGGTATAACGGGACTTTCTACTATGTTTTATTTAGAAAAATTAAAAAAGGATTATAATGTTGATTTAAATTTAATCCTTGTAGAAAAAGAAGAGTATTTAGGCGGTAAAATCCATAGTGTAGAAGAAAAAGATTTTATCATGGAATCAGGAGCAGATTCTATCGTTGCTCGTAATGAACATGTTTTACCGCTTGTAAAAGATTTAAATTTAGAAGAAGAAATGGTATATAACGAAACGGGTATTTCTTACATATATTCTGATAATACTTTACATCCAATTCCTTCTGACACTATTTTTGGCATACCGATGAGTGTCGAATCGTTGTTTAGCAGTACGCTAGTATCAACGAAAGGGAAAATTGTTGCTTTAAAAGATTTCATAACGAAAAATAAAGAGTTTACAAAAGATACTTCACTTGCTGTATTTTTAGAAAGCTTTTTAGGGAAAGAATTAGTGGAAAGACAAATTGCCCCAGTGCTTTCAGGTGTATATTCTGGTAAATTGAATGAACTTACTATGGCATCGACATTACCGTATTTACTGGAGTATAAAAATAAATATGGAAGTATCATTAAAGGTTTTGAAGAGAATAAAAAACAGTTTCAATCAGCAGGAAACAAAAAGTTCGTATCATTTAAAGGTGGGCTATCTACGATTATTGATCGTTTAGAAGAGGTGCTGACTGAGACAGTAGTTAAGAAAGGCGCTATAACGACAGCTGTAAGGAAACAAGGTGATCGCTATGAAATTTCCTTTGCAAATCACGAATCAATCCAAGCTGATTATGTTGTTGTAGCAGCTCCGCATGATATCGCCGAAATTTTATTACAGTCTAATGAGTTAAACGAGCAGTTTCATACATTTAAAAACTCATCTCTTATTAGTATTTACTTAGGATTTGACATACTAGATGAACAATTACCGGCGGACGGCACAGGATTTATCGTAATGGAAAACAGTGATTTGCATTGTGATGCTTGTACATGGACAAGCCGGAAGTGGAAACATACATCTGGAAAACAAAAGCTATTAGTAAGAATGTTTTATAAGAGTACCAATACAGTATATGAAACGATTAAAAATTATAGTGAAGAAGAATTAGTACGAGTCGCTTTATATGATATTGAAAAGAGTCTCGGAATTAAAGGTGAACCAGAAGTAGTTGAAGTTACAAATTGGAAAGATTTAATGCCGAAATATCATTTAGAACATAATCAAGCGGTTCAAACATTAGAAGAAAAAATGACGGACCTTTATCCTAATGTATACTTAGCTGGTGCTTCATATTACGGTGTCGGAATTGGTGCATGTATTGGAAATGGAAAGAACACTGCAAATGAAATAATGGCAACATTGCATGAACCGTCAAATTAATAATACATATATAAATAAAATGTCCCTCCAGTATATTGGAGGGACATTTTATTTATTTCACTTGAATTGAGACCTTTTTATTTGTTGAATTATTCTCAGTAATTGTTAAGGTTATGTTTCCGGATTCTTTAAATGAATATGATGAGAGTTGATAGAGTTCTTTTATATTATGTTGCTCTTTTAATTTATTGGCAGGAATTAATGTTATGTTCGGTTTCCATGTTTCCTGTTTACCGGAAGGATAATTTACTATTATTTCTGGATTATTTAATTGCATTGGTTTCCAAGAGGCAAAATATAGTTCAACTTCTGTATCTTTTTTTAGTAATTCTTCTGAGAAATATCCAACTTCTCCAACATTACCGAAAACAGTAAAGTTTTGATTTTGTAGTGTGATATCTAAATGTTTAGGTTGATATGTTGCTGCGTGATAGATTCCATATGAAAGAGAAACAGTGGCTGCGATTAAAATGCTGATTGAAAAAGTTTTAAAGCCATTACCTTTAAAACTAGTCATCATAAATGAGTTTGGGGCGAACTTTTTTGCGAATAAAAAAATGAATAATATGAGTAAGAGGGATAAGCCGATGAATATATACATAGAATATTTACACCTCCACAATAAAATATGACGTTAACTATATTTTACCATAAATGTATGGAGGAGGGGGTGTTTTAGTAGGGGGAAATGAGTAAGGAATCGAAATTATTAGACATATTATTACGAGCGGAATGATGGAAATGAAAAAATAAAATACATTTTAAAAATATAGAATAAAGAGATGATCAAAGTACTTTGATCATCTCTTTATTTTTTCTATTCATGCAAAAGAAAGAAGGGTAACTCTTAGTTCGTATTGAATTAAGAGGATAAGCTTCTCTAGAAATATTTGATTAATGGGACATTGAGGACTTTCCTAATTATAAATACTTTTTCTGCTATAATGAATGTGTAGAAAGAAAGGAGTGATCCTGTGGCATTTCCTATATTAGAAACAGAACGATTACGTTTAGTTGAAATAGAACAATCTTATTGTCAAAAAATATATGAAATTTTTTCATTGGATGAAGTAACTTGTTATTATGGTATGAATTCTTTTACAGAGTTTGGACAAGCTTCACGTATGATTGAATCTTTTTCAAAAAATTACTTCGAGAAAAAGGCAATACGATGGGGGATTGTATTAAAAGAAACAAATACTTTAGTAGGTACAATAGGATTAAATAATTTACAGCTATGGAGTAAACGATCTGAAATTGGATATGACTTACATCCTCGTTATTGGGGTAATGGTTATGCGTCAGAAGCAGCACAAGAAATCATCCATTATGGATTTCAAGATTTAGGCTTATTTAGAATTGGAGCTATTACATATCCTGAAAATGTTACTTCTTGTAAAATGTTATCTAAAATAGGCTTTCATAAGGAAGGGTTATTACGTGGATACATTCATCAAGGAAATAAGCAACATGATGCACTATTGTATTCTATAGTTCGAACGGATGTAGAGAATATAAATTTATAATAAAAAACCCCTCTTATAAAAGAGGGGTTAAGTAAAAAATTAACCTAATTTAGGTAATAAACGTTCTCCGCTTTTCATGCTACTTTTACATAAAGGGCATTTAGGCTCTTCTTCAAATGAAAAGTTCTTTCTCATCCATCCTAAACAATCATCTGCTTCACATTCCCAAACAGGCGTTTGTTCTGGTGGTACCTCTGCTACATCGTTCTTTCGATTGCGATACATATAACCACTCCTTTTATGTAAAAAATTTTAGTTATATATTAAAAAGGTTGTTAACCGAGCTGGTAACAACCTTTTTATTGTTTGAATTATAGCTTTACAACGTTTTTAGCTTGAGGTCCACGGTTACCGTCTTCAACTTCGAAGCTAACTTCTTGACCTTCGTCAAGAGATTTGAAGCCGTCGCCAGTGATAGCTGAGAAGTGAACGAATACATCGTTACCGTCTGCAACTTCGATGAAACCGAAACCTTTTTCGCTGTTAAACCATTTTACTTTACCTGTTAATGTCATGGTAATGCCTCCTAAAATTTAAAAAGATTACAATATGATCGGCCTTATTTGAATGAAAAATAAAAGTTCACATATTATCAAAAACCCATAAGGAGTACAAAATGTTCCAGATTGATACTTGATAATATGCAAAGAAAATATAGTGTTAAATTGACCTTAATTACTATCTTACAACAAATGGTGGGAAATAGCAAGTGCTGGTAATACCAGTGAATAATCTTGGTGATAATAGTAAAACGCACAAAGTCATCTCTTTTATTTATATATTATTCCAAATTTGGGTTTATGCTAAACATTGAATATTTTTATTGGAAATTTGTGTTAGGAAAACGATATATAGTATAAGAATAGTGTTGATGTATGTGTTAAGGAGGCGAGAATATTGCAATTTAAAATAATTGAAGCAGCCAAAGAGGGAAGAAAAAAAGTTCATCCAATATTCGCTGTTATACTTGCAATTGTATTTTTAACTTTAGGTGAATTGTTCATGTTATTTATGTTGTTTTTACCGAAAGCAGAAACACTTTTAATGAAGGCAATTTATAGCGATATTGAGATGGTATTGACGTTTGGAGGTGCTATATTTTTTGTTTTTTTATGGATTAGATTCGTAGAAAAAAGATCAATTTCATCCATTGGTTTTTGGAGAAATCAATGGATAAGAAAATATTTGAGAGGTGCATTAATAGGTTTTGTCTTCATTTCAATACCAGTCATGCTACTTTTATTAACAGGAAATGTACAACTACAAATGCAACAAATTACACCAACCGCCATATTTGGAATTGTGGGGTCTTTAGTTGCTTTTTTAATACAAGGTGCAACAGAAGAAATAGTTGTTCGAGGTTGGTTATTTCCAGTCCTTTCTGTTAGAAGCCGTATATGGATCGGAGTTGTTGTGACTTCTTTTTTATTTGGCTTTCTTCATTTACTAAATCCAGGTATTACAATTCTTTCAATTTCGAATATAATATTAGTTGGTATATTTGCAGCTTTTTATGTTTTGAAGGACAGTAGTCTTTGGGGAATATGCGCGTGGCATTCGTTGTGGAACTGGGCACAGTTTAATATTTATGGCTTTGCAGTAAGTGGAATGACGATGTATTCTACGCCACTCTTTAAACCTGTAACAAACGGATCGGAATTCCTTCATGGAGGCTCGTTTGGAATTGAGGGGAGTATCATAACAACAATCATGCTTTCTATAGCTTCAATTGTATTATGGAGACAGTTATGGGGGAAAAAAGCGAAGCAAAGAGATTTAAGTTAATGAAAGTGGGAGAAACAATGGGGATTATAGCGTTTGAGGGAGCAAGTGCTGTTGGTAAGAGCAGCACTTGTCGTGAGTTAGAAAAAAATTATGGTGCTTATATTATACCTGAAGTGAATTTTTTATTTGAAAGACCAAAAAATGAGCATACAACCTGGTATTTTGAAAAACAAGTAGAGCGCTGGAAAATAGCAGTGCAGAAGTCAGAGCAGTATGAATTAGTAATACTTGATGGTGATATTTATCAGCCACTTAGTTATAATTGGTGTTTCCATTTTGATGTATTTAATCAGCCGTTATCTTTAATAGAAAACTTTTATAAAGAAAAGCTGATACATGGGGAGATTGGTTTTCCTGATCAATATTTTTATTTATATACGAATGATGAAGAACTTAGAAAACGGAAAGAATCTGACGAGACAAAAAGAAGAAGAAACTTTGAAAAACATTTACATATATCAAAATCGTTTCAACGTTATTATGAAAATTTAAATACCGTTACAGACGGTTACTGCAAAATAATTGAAGCGAAAAGTGTAAAAACGAATGAACTAGAAATTGTAAATAACTTAAACATTTTACATGTGTGTGAAGAGAGTCGTTTTGATGTTTCGAGGTTAGATGCGATTACGAAGTGGTTAAAAGAAAATCGCGCGTAAAAAGAACGAGTACCTTATAAGGTACTCGTTCTTTTTATGCATATTGAATATGTAAGTTCGTTTCATAAATTGTTTTTAAAATTTGTAAGTTTGCTTCTTCATTTTTCTTAATGGCATTTGTATATGTAGCTAGAAAGAGCTGAGAAGGATAAATCGGTAGTTCACCGCAAATATCAATACCATAGACATTTTTATCTCTAATAAGAGCATGAATATATTTTAAAAGTGAAGAGAGTTTCATATGTCCTTGATCCCAATTTGTAACTCATATTTATTCATCTTCTTTATATGTAGGCTAGCATATATTTTTATAAAGTAAAAATGAAATGCTTAGAGGTGGATTTGCATTTGAAATAGATGGGTTATTTTTACAGAATAATCTTTCAATTTATAAAGGAAAGAAATATAATATAAGGAAATGTATATGTGGTTCAGGAAATAGAGACTATGTAATAAATGAAAATGAGACTTGAAAAAAGTAGATAAAGATTAACTACTTACCAAAACTCAGTTGATCCAATCAATAATCAATATCTCGAGTTATTATTTGTGAAAGGAGAATAAATGTAAGGATGAAAAAGATTATAATTTCAGATCTTGATGGGACTTTATTAAAAAGTGATAAAACAATTTCAGAAAAATCTATTAATATTTTAAGAGAATGTAAAAATAATGGAGACGAATTGATTTTTGCTACAGCAAGGCCGCCAAGAGCTATAAAACAGTATATTCCAGACGTGTTAAAGAGTGAGATTATCATTTGTTATAACGGGGCTCTAGTTCTTAAAGGGAATGATATTTTATATGAAATGAAGATTTCTAAAAATAACGTTTTAGAAATCATAGAAATAGCAAAAAAGTATAATCTTCATGAGATTTGTCTTGAAATAGGTGATAAGTTGTATTCGAATTTTGATGTTACTGATTATTTTGGTAATATACCAAGTGAAATTATGGATGTAAGAGATTTAGACTTTGAAAAAGCTTCTAAAGCAATTATTTGTACTAAAGACTCAATAAGCAAGAAATTCATTAAAGAATTGCCTCTTGAATGCAAGGCAGTCATTACAGATGACGGGACATTGTGCCAAATTATGCATGCAGAAGTTTCAAAATGGAATAGTATTCAATATGTTTTACAGCACTTAAATCGAGACGTATCCGAAGTTATTGCCTTTGGAGACGACTACAATGATATGGAAATGATAGAGAAGTGTGGGATTGGTGTAGCGATGAGCAACGCTGTTGAGGAATTAAAGGCAGTCGCTAAATTTATTGCTAAAAGTAACGATGAGGATGGAGTTGCTACATTTCTAGAAAGTAAAAGTTATGTTTATGTTAACTAGTATGAAAAAAATTGTAGTAAGCAGCGAAAAGAGAGATGCTGCATCTGTTTTTGATAAATAGATATTACGAAATGGGATATGCGGGAGGAAACAAGCAAGATGAAAACATTATTTAAAATAATAGGTATAATAGCTGGTATGGCGGTAATAGGAGTAGGTGTAACATATGGTATGCTGTATTATATGAATAATAGTAAACCAGCTGCGAAAAAGGCATCACCAGCTGCTCCAGCAGCAGAGGTACTAGCTGATAGTAATGTAAAAGCTGAAGATGCAAAGCTTTTAGAAAATGGCAATCATTCATTACCAAATAGCGGCTTTAATAAAAATTTCAAGTGGACAGATGAGAACATACAGACAGCTTTACATGAAATGGCACATCAAAAAACGAAAGCTGATCAAAAGTGGGGTTATATTTTTATCACACAAGAACGTATTGAAAGTTTACTTGATATTGTAAAGAGTAATAATCTAGTACAAGGAAATACATATGCAGACATTTTAGAGAGATGGAAACAAGGGAAATATGAAAAGATGGACGCGGATCACAATAAGATTTGGAAATTACAAAGCGGGAATTTAGGCGAAGGGAAAGGAGTACTGTCAGAAGCGGAACAAAAAGAATTAATCAATCAATTGTTTATGCAAAAAGGTACATATTCAGGCAGTAAATTAATTGCAGGTGGAGAACAGACTAATAAATAAGAAGTATGTTGATTTTGAAACACCTTTGTTGTTATAAATACAAAGGTGTTTTTGTTGACACAAGAAAAAAATGGGAATATGATTCATATGTGAAATAAATTAGAGGGGCTTAAATATACATATGAATAACAGAGAGCTTTACGCAAATATTCGTGATGTTTATCATTTACTCCAAAAAAATCTAGATAAGGCAATTGAGCAATATGATATAAGTTACGTACAATTTGGAGTGATTCAAGTACTCGCAAAATCTGGGAAAGTATCTATGTCAAAATTAATTGAAAACTTGGGATGTGTTCCAAGTAATATGACAACAATGATTCAGCGGATGAAGCGTGATGGTTATGTTATGACAGAGAAGAATCCAAATGACCAACGTGAAACGCTCGTTTATTTAACTAAAAAAGGTGAAGAAACGAAAAAGCAAGTAGATGTGCAATATAGTGATTTTTTAAAAGAGAATTGTGGTTGTTTTACGAAAGAAGAAGAAGAGCATTTAGATGCTTTATTATTAAAGTGGAAGAAGCATTTGAATTAAATATAATAAAAATGTAACACGCTGTTACATTTTTATTTATATATATACTTCATATATGAAATAAATATAAGTGCAGTAAAAAAAGAAGAGGAGATAAAAATAAAGAATTATTTCATATATGAAATAAAGGGGAGTAATATATGGAGTTAAAGTCGATGATACGTATTTTGGCAATTGTAGCTTTTTTTGTTGGGTTAGATTCATTATTAGTAGCACCTCTATTACCAGCTATTACAGAAACAATCAGTATTCCTGATGGGAGTGGAGGGCTATTAATTACTATTTATGCACTTTGTTATGGAATAACTGCACCTTTATTCGGACCGATGTCTGATAGAGTTGGAAGGAAACGTATGATCGTAATAGGGTTTGTACTTTTCTCCATTTCCACATTTTGTACGGGTTTAGCGAAGGATTTTGAAATTCTTTTATTATTTCGTGGACTAACAGGTTTATCTGGTGCAATGATTATGCCAAGTATTTTTGCATTAGTAGGAGATAAAGTTACATATGAGTCAAGAGGAAAAGCGATGGGAACAATTATGGGAGCAATGGTTGGTTCGACAGTCATCGGAGTACCTATAGGAGCACTTTTATCTGAATTAGGAAATTGGCAATGGACATTTTATAGTATAGGACTAGTAACTTTATTGCTTACATTACTAGTTAATCACATATTAGAAAATGAAAAACCGAGAAATAAGGAGCATGTTTCTATAGCGAAAACGTTAGGTGCATCATTGAAAACGGCTTTAGTAAATATATCAGTTTTATTTGCATTATTAGCAACGTTTCTATGGACAATTGGATTACACGGTATGTTTTCATACATAGGTGTTTATTATGGGAATAATTTTGGACTTTCCGTTGGTGAAATAGGTATTGTAATCTTTTTGGCAGGAATTGGTAGTGTGGTTGGTAATATTTTGGGTGGAAAGCTAGCTGATAAAATAGGAAAGAGGAATGTTATATCCATTGCCAGTATTGTAGTCGCGATTAGTGTAATGGTATTCTCGCTTTCTATAGAAAATCTAGTAACTGCAATTACTGTTCATATAATTTGGAGTCTATTTATTGGATTTGGCCAAGCATCATTAACGGCATTAGTTTCAGAATTAAAACCAGCTGCGCGAGGGACTGTAATGGCATTAAATAGCTCTGCCATGTATATTGGTATGACTATTGCTTCTGGTGCAGCGTCGCTTACCGTAAGTAATGGATTTCCGTTTTCTTCTTTAGGAATAATGTGTGCAATTGCTAGTTTACTCGTCCTTCCGATTATATTTGTTCTAGTTAAAGGAAAAGCATTATCTAATAAAAAGAAGATGACTATATAAGTAGTATGAAAGAAAACGTGGATTGATATTCTTCAAAGGATTTCAATTCATGTTTTCTTTTATATTCTTTTTATACTTTCATCACTTTTAAGAGTGAAAGAAACGACTGTACTACAGGGGAAATCCATCTAGATTTATGATAGATTATATGACTTTGAATAACAGTTGACGTTTCGATAGGCTGAAAACAGAGTTGCTCTTTTTGACAACTTTCTTGTACAACGATGTAAGGAAGAATTGAAATTCCTAACTCACACATAACGGATTGTTTAATAACTTCAACGTTGGAAGTTTCAAATGTTTTAGCTGGAATATTCCCGCTTTGACGTAAAAAACGATCTACCATTGGTCTATAACCGCAGCTTTGTTCAGTAAAAATAAACTGAGTATCCTTTAATAAACAAAACGGATTAGATTGTGTAGAATAATGAGGTGGTAAAATCCATCCAAATGTTTCATTACTAAATGTACGCGTAATAAAATCATTATGTTCTATACATTCTCCAATTATGAAGACAATGTCTGTTTCTCCTTCACGTAATTTTTGTAATGCTTGTTCATTTGTATTTGTTTCAAGTACGATATTTACTTTCGGATTTTTCTGTTTGTAAGTACGTAATAATTGTGGTAAACGGTAGACTGCTAATGATTCGTTTGATGTAATACTTAATGTACCTTCTAATTGATCGGTATTTTGAGGGATTTCTTGCGCTTTTTCATAAATTGCAAGTAATTCTAAAGCATAAGGATGAAATTGATGACCTGCTTTTGTAAGAAGTATTTTTTTCCCTAATCGATCAAAAAGAGGGAGGTGTAAATCGTTTTCTAATGCTTTCATATGCGCTGTAACAGTAGATTGCGCATAACCTAACGCATGAGCAGCTTTAGAAAAACCACCATACTTAACAATCGCACAAAATGTTTTAACATGTCTCATTTCCATAAGCAATCCCTCTTTTATTATCATGATTTGTGAATGATTATATCACGTATTTCAATTTTCCAAATGGTTAAATTCTTTATAAAATAAAATTGTAGAAATATTCATTTAAGTGATATTGGAGGAGAAAAGATGAATGAAATGGGCTATCATGTAGCTATTGTGGGTGCTACAGGGGCAGTTGGACAGAAAATTATTGAACTGTTAGAGAAAGAAACTAATTTTAATATAGTTGAAGTTACATTACTTTCGTCAAAACGATCAGCTGGTAAGGTAGTGCAGTTTCAAGGACGAGAGATAATAATACAAGAGGCAAAAACAACTAGTTTTGAAGGAGTAGATATTGCCTTTTTTAGTGCAGGAGGAGAAGTTTCAAAACGATTTGTTAATCATGCAGTGTCTAGTGGTGCAATCGTAATTGATAACACGAGTGAATACCGAATGGCTCACGATGTGCCGCTCGTTGTTCCAGAAGTAAATGCGCACGCTTTAAAGGAGCATAAAGGTATCATTGCAGTTCCAAATTGTTCAGCATTACAGATGGTAACAGCTCTTCAGCCAATACGAAAATCATTTGGTATAGAACGAATTATTGTTTCAACATATCAAGCTGTATCAGGCTCAGGAGTTCACGCGATTCATGAATTGACAGAACAGGCTAAGTCAATGCTTGCAGGTGAAGAAGTGGAAAGTACTATACTGCCCGTGAAAAAAGATAAAATACATTATCCAATTGCATTTAATGTACTGCCACAAGTAGATATATTCACAGATAATGATTTCACATTTGAAGAAGTAAAAATGATTCAAGAAACGAAGAAAATTTTAGAAGATCCCAATTTAAAAATGGCAGCTACTTGTGTGCGTGTTCCAGTTGTTTCAGGGCATTCAGAATCGGTTTATATTGAACTTGAAAAAGAAGCAACTGTCGCAGAAATAAGAGCAGTGTTGCTGGATGCATCAGGTGTTATATTACAAGATAATCCTAGTAAACAGTTGTATCCAATGCCATTATATGCAGAAGGGAAAATAGATACATTTGTTGGGAGAATTAGAAAAGATCCTGATACACCAAAAGGTTTCCATCTGTGGATTGTTTCCGATAATTTATTAAAAGGTGCCGCTTGGAATTCAGTTCAAATTGCAGAAACGTTGGTGGAAGAGGGGATAATATAGTATAGGTAAATTAGGAAACTGTTAATGATTACAGTTTCCTAATTTTTATTTTATAATTGTTTTCTTTATTCCAGCCAAATTTGATTTGAAAGACAGTAAAAAACATCAAGAATGATTAAAATCCATTGGGTATGATATGGGTATATTCAATGTGAGGGGGAAATGTGATGTATGAAGTAAAGGGGTATTTTTCATCATTAAAAGGAAGTCATTATGATATAGGAAAGCAGCAAGGAGAGTTTGTGAAAAATCATTCGTATCTCATTCCACAATTTATACAACAAGAACATTTAGTATCAGATAACTATTGGACAGAATCTAGAAATATATTATATCAATATTGTCATGGAATTAATGAAGAAATTGAAGGTTTTTGTGAAGTATTGAAAATTCCTTCTAAACATATGATGTATTATTATCAAACATTATTAAAAGCAGGATGTAGTCATTGTGTCGTATTACCTAAAAAGACAGATTCAAAGCACACATATGTATTAAGAAATTATGATTTGTCGCCAAAAATAGATGATATGCGTTTTTGCTCAACACATGTTGAGGGTGCATATGTGCATAGTGGATTTTCTACTCAATATTTCGGACGAACAGAAGGAGTTAACGAGCATGGGTTATCTGTTACATTTTCAGCATGTGGTCAACCAGTAGGGAATATTGAAGGCTTACGAAAGCCAGTGTTAAATGGTTTACAATGTTTTGCGGTAATTCGAGTATTATTGGAGAAATGTAAAAATGTGCAGGAGGCGAAATTACTAATAGATGAAATGCCAATTGCAAGTAATGTCAATCTAATTGTAGCGGATCCTCTAGACGCAGCGCGTATTGAAATATTTGACGGGTATAAATCAATAACCACAATTGAGGAGGAAAGTCATGATTTTATCGTATCAACAAACCATGCAATTAGTGTGCCTATTCAAAAATTGAATAATAGAAGATTAGAACAATCTACAAACAGATATCACACATTGTATGATCATTTAAACCGAAATGAACAAGTGAGTATGGAATCTTTAAAAGGTTTAGTAGAAAAAGAGTATCCTACTGGGCTGACAGTACATAATTATGAAGAATGGTTTGGAACTTTGCATTCTGTCTTATTTGATTTACATAATCGTACAATGAATATTTGCTTCGGATCTCCAATTTTAAACGATTGGTACACATTGAAAGTTGGAGAAAGTCTTTCATTTTCTGAGATAAATGTGAAATTTAAAAATACAACGTATGCGGATTTTTGGAGAGAAGAGCATAATGAATTGATTTCAAAAGATTAAATGGGATAAAATGGTGATAGAAAGGTATATATACTGGAGGGATTGCCATTGCTAAAAGTTATGTTACCGATTGTTTTTATCTTAATTGTTGTCGTTTCAATGTATATTACTTATGAAAAAAGAAAAAAAGCAGGGATAAAAGGATTGAAGAGTGCGTTAACTTCAATTTGTTTCTTTGCAATTGCGATTTTAAATTTCTTTGCATATTGGTTTAACTTTGGCGGTATGTTTACTTGGTTGTTTTCAATCGTATTATTGCTAGTGGGGGCATATTTTACGAAATATATTCCAATGTTTAAAAAGGTACATTGAGATTTATGTGAATCTTAATATAATGTTTTGTTTTGAAAAGAGATTATTCTACTAAATCGTTGTGAAACGGTTTCAATAGGATAATCTCTTTTGTTCGTTTAGCTTTGTAAAGAATGTACTGTTCTTTTTAGTTGCTCAATAAATTCTCGAGTTGCAGCACACATATATTTATCTTTTCTATAAATAAGACCAATTTCTATTGTTGGAGTAGGATTTTCTATTTTAATAGCTTGAATGTTTTTGTTTTGTAAAAAGTCTATATACGGTTTTGGTAACACTGTAATTCCCATTCCTTTTGAAACCATTTGGATTAAAGATTCCATCGTACTAATTTCTAAAATTGGTTTTGGTTTAAAGTTAAATTTTTGACAATGAGATGTAATTAGTTCGGTTAAAAAGAAATTTTTAGGTAAAAGAATTAAAGAGTAGTTCTGTAATTCAGCAATAGATACATGATTACGTTCAGCTAATTGATGATCGGTTGGTACGACTAATGTAAGTTCACTTTTGTATAGAGGGATAGAAATAATCTCTTTATCTTGCACCGGGAGAAATGTAATGCCAATATCTAGTTCGTTTTGTAATAATTTTTCGCGAATATCTCCTGTACGAAGCCCTAATACAGAAAGCTCTATATTTGGATATAAATGATTAAAATTAAAAATAGCTGATGGTAGTAAGTAATTTACGACGGTTAACAAAGACCCTATTGTTAAGGAGCCTTGCTGTAATCCGTTTAAGTCTTGAATGGCGGAACGAGCTTGTTCAACTTCATGAAAAATGGTTTTACTATGTAATAATAAAATCCTCCCTGCGTCAGTTAAAGATATCTTTTTACCAATGCGATCGAAAAGCGGCATTCCTATTTCATGTTCTAAAGCACGTATTTGCTGACTTAGGGAAGGCTGTGAAATATTTAATTTCTCAGCTGCTTTTGTGAAATGTAATTCTTTTGAAACAGCTAAAAAGTATTCAAGTTGTCGTAATTCGATTGAGATCACCTCAAGTTTAATGATAGGTTATACCTATCATTATTATATAAATAATAGGATTGAACAATAATTTTTTGGGTTTTATAATCATCTTTATATAACAGAGATAGTGCGAATATAACTTGAGTGAGCAAATTCATGTAACACCTTTAAAGGAGGAAATAGAATGGCAAATGAATATCAATTATTATCTTTAAAAATAGGGTTACCAAGAGAGGTTACGTACGGTGGAAAGGTAATTCATACAGGTATAAATAAGAAACAAGTAAAGGAATCGGTCTTTTTATCCTTTGTAAAATTTAATGGGGATGGCCAGGCAGACTTAGTTCATCATGGCGGAGTAGATAAAGCGGTGTGCGTATATTCGGGAGAACATTATGGATATTGGGAAAAAGAGTTGAGTCAAGATCTTGTATATGGAGCATTCGGAGAAAATATAACAATTAGTGATATGCGTGAAGAGGATGTTTGTATTGGTGATACATTTCAAATTGGAGAAGCAATTGTACAAGTAACACAGCCAAGGCAACCTTGTTTTAAATTAGCTAAGAAATACAATATTCCAAAATTACCGCTGTATTTTCAAGAAACAGGATATACAGGATTTTATTTTCGCGTATTAAAAGAAGGATGGGTATCACCTGTTGATACGTTAAAGATACTGAAGTATGATCCGAAAGGTGTAACAGTGGCATTTGCTAATCGTATCATGCATAAGGAAAAACAAAATATAGAAGGATTAAAAAGGATCTTAGATGTTCGTGCACTTTCTACTAGTTGGAGACAAACATTTGAAAAGCGAATGAGGGGAGAAGAAATTAACACGCAGGAGAGACTAGAAGGAAAAAAATAATAAAAAATATTTTTTTATAAATGGTGCATTTCTATTAGTAAAAACGACTTAGAAAGCACTATTTTTATATAATAAACTTATTAATATTCAAAAATCCTAATATTGTTTTATTCGACTTATTTTCGAATAGTCAAAACATAAAATTAATTAGACTTTTTTTTTATATTTTATGATAGTATATTGATTGGTAAGACCTGTTACTTTAAGAGCAGGTTCTACAACTATATCTAATTTGATGGAATTAACGTATGGAGGGACAACATGGGGAATGTTGAAAATTTTGAAAAACTTCTTTTAGAAGAACCGAAAAGAGAGCAGTTATTTCCTTTATTTGAAGAAGTGTTTGGGATTACAATTCAAACATTGAATGATTTTTCGGAGAGAGGTTATTGGGATGATACATACAAAGCTTTATCATTTTTACATGACGATAAAGCGATTGCAAATGTTGCGGCATTTTCGCTACCATTGCTAGTAAATGGTGAAAGAATAAATGCAGCGGGAATTCAATCGGTAATGACACATCCTAATTTTCGTAGACAAGGACTCATGACACAATTAATGAGTAAAATGATAGAAGAAATCGATAAAAAATGTGAGTGTACTTTATTGTTTACGGAAAAACCTGAACTATATGCATCATTTGGGTTTAAAGTTGTGCAGGAGTATTTGATGACTATTCCATATGATAAAAAGAAGAATAATGATTCCTTACTTAGAAAGTTAGATTATTATATGGAAGAGGATAGAAAGTTAATACATGAAACTATTGATAGTAGTCAAAGACTTTCAAATAATTTTTCAACATTAAACTTCCGCCCTTCGTTTTATTTGAATATGCATGACTCGGAATGGAATGAGAAATTGTATTATTCAGAGAAACTAGATGCTCTAATTGTGTATGAAGTAGATAATGAAAAGTTGAAATTATATGGAGTGTTTGCACCAGTAATTCCAGTTTTAGATGAAATTTGTGAGGGGATTTCTGAAAGATTTACAGAAATCGAATTTTATTTCTCTCCAGATCAATTAGGGATTGAGGATGTACAGTTTACAGAATTACAGTCTAGAAAATATTTAATGGTGCGAAGTAATAAAGAGTTAGATTTTAAAGGTTATAAATTCCCAGTATTAACAGAGTTCTAATTGTTTATATAGATATTTTTGATGAGGAGTATATAAGTATAAATACTATTTAGATAGGTTTATATATGTGAAGTCCACCTGAAAAAATGAATTTGAGAATAAATTTCGCAGTGTAACTCATATAGATAAAAACCGTATTCTTTCAATTTAAGAATACGGTTTTTCTAATTGTGTAATATAAGGCACATTTATTGACCGAAAAGTCATTCATGCGTATCATTTAATAATGTTAAATATTAATTTACATAATATAATAGGAATAAGAAAGAAATTACAAACTACATCGCTTAAATAAGGAGGGATATAAATTATTCAGTGGTAATTTCATGGGAAAAGGAGATTATGTATGAAATCATTTCGTAAGTTATTACACTATTTAAAACCATACATGTTCTTCGCTATAATTGGACCGCTATTTATGGTACTTGAGGTTGCGATGGACTTAATTCAACCGACTATTATGCAACATATTATTGACGTTGGGATAGCAAATCGGGATTTGAATTATGTAATAAAGATGGGGTTTCTTATGATAGGAGCAGCAGCACTCGGTTTAGTTGGAGGACTTGGGTGTATGATGTATTCTACAAAAGCAGCTGTTAATTTCGCTACTGACATACGAAAAGATGTGTTTGCGAAAATAGAAACATTTTCTAGCGAAAATCGTGATTCGTTCGGAACTGGAAAGTTATTAACGATTGTGACAAATGATATTACTTCTATTCAAGCGGCGATGACGATGACATTACGTGTTCTTGTTCGTGGTCCTTTGTTATTTATCGGAAGTATAATAATTGTCTTTGTAACAGCACGCGAGTTATTTCCTATATTGCTCGTAGTTGTTCCAATTTTATTACTTGCGATTATATTCATTGCAAGTAAAGCGAGTGGGACGTTCAAAAAAGTGCAAGAAGCATTAGATAAAGTGAATACAAAGTTACAAGAAAATTTATCTGGAGTACGTGTTATTAAAGCGTATGTAAGACAAAAATATGAAATCACTCAGTTTGGCAAAGTGAATACAGATTTAACGAAGATAAATATTCGAGCGGTGCAGCTTATTTCTATAATGATGCCAATCATTATGTTAGTGGTAAGCGGCGGGATTGTCGCAACATTATGGATTGGTGGAGAAAAAGTATTTGATGGAACGCTTCAAGTAGGAGCTATTTTAGCGTTTATAAACTATTTGAATATTATTTTAATGTCACTTATGTCTATAAGTATGGTATTTATGCAAATCGCGCGAGCATTTCCATCTGCGGATCGTGTACAGCAAGTTTTAAATACTGAGGTTGATATTACGACCGAAACAAATGCGGTTGCACCTAAGCAAATCGAGGGACAAATTGACTTTAAAAATGTTAGTTATAGTTACACGAAAAATAATGAATATGTTTTAAAAGATATTTCATTTAACATATGTAAAGGTGAAAAAGTAGGAATTATCGGTTCTACAGGAAGTGGTAAAACTACTTTAGCAAAACTATTACCGCGTTTATACGATGTTGATCAAGGTGAAATATGCATTGATGGAATCAATGTTAGATCATACGATTTACAAAAACTTCGTGCTTCAATCGGGTTTGTACCTCAAAAGGCATTGTTGTTTTCAGGTAGCATAGAAGAGAACTTACGTTATGGTAAAGAAGATGCAACGAATGACGAACTGGAAGTAGCAGCTTCATCAGCTTGTGCGACTGAGTTTATAAACAAGTTGGAAGATTCATATCAATATCATTTAACACAAGGTGCGACGAATTTATCAGGTGGACAAAAACAACGTGTTTCAATTGCAAGGGCGCTTGTGAGAAAGCCATCCATTCTTATATTAGATGATTCTACATCAGCAGTTGATGCAAAATCAGAATCTAACATTCAATCCGCATTAAGAACAGAATATAAAGGAACAACAACATTATTAATCGCTTCTAAAATCTCATCTATAATAGATGCTGATAAAATTCTCGTTTTAGATAACGGTGAATTAGTTGGTGATGGTACACATGAAGAACTGTTAGAACAATGTGAGGTATATCAAGAAATTTATCTTTCCCAAGGTGGTAATTTAAATAAAGAAGGTGGGAAAGAACATGCGTAATTTTCAAGGGCAATTTGCTAATAAAGGTGGGCGTAACGCGTCTAAGGTGGGTAAAGCTAAAAATACGAAAGGAACTGTAATGAGAGTATGGAACTATATGGGGTACCAAAAGGCTGCTCTTACGTTCGTTATATTTTTAGTATTTGTTACGACGTTACTTGGATTATTAGGTCCGTATCTAATGGGAGTAATTATAGATCAATATATTGTACCGAAAGATTTAAGCGGTACGGCGAGAATGTGTTTGTTACTTATCGCGATTTACGGTGTAACAGTACTGTTAACTTGGTTACAAACATTTGTCATGGTTAATGTTGCATTAAAAACGATACAAAAAATACGACAAGATATTTTTGAGAAAATCCAAACGCTTTCTTTACGGTTCTTTGATGTACGTTCGCAAGGGGATTTAATGAGTCGTGTGACAAATGATATAGATAATTTGAATCAAGCGTTGACACAAAGTGTGGTACAAATTATTTCATCTGCATTAACCTTTATAGGTGTAACGATTGCAATGTTCGCATTAAATTGGATATTAGCGATTGTTACTTTAATTACAGTACCTATTATGTTTTTCGTTACAAAGAAACTAGTTGCTTATAGTGGTAAAAACTTTGCAAAGCGTCAAAAAGATTTAGGAGAATTAAATGGTTTTATTGAGGAAGCTATAACAGGAGCGGATGTTACAACATTATACGGGAAAGAAAAAGAAACTGTACAAAATTTCAATAAAATTAATGAACAACTAAGAATTTCAGCTACGAAGGCGGATACATTTTCAGCTTTTATTTTTCCGAGTATGAACTTTATTAATAACTTAGGTATGGGACTTGTAATTGGGACTGGATCAATTATGGTTTTAAAAGGAATGACAACCGTAGGTGTCATTGCGGCTTTTATTAATTATTCCCGTCAATTCTCAAGACCACTCAGTCAATTCGCAACTTTAATGAACACGATTCAAGCGGCAGTTGCTGGTGGAGAACGTGTCTTTGAAATTATGGATGAAGTACCGGAAATTCAAAATAAAAAAGATGCGTTCGTTGTACAAAATTTACAAGGGCATGTTGCACTTGAGAATGTTTCATTTGGTTATGAGGGAAATAAAACGATTTTAAAAGAAGTGAGTCTTAAGGCGCAGCCGGGGGAGACAATTGCTTTAGTTGGTCCCACTGGATCGGGTAAAACAACAATTATTAATTTGTTAACTCGCTTTTACGATATACAGCAAGGGAAAATTCATATCGATGGAAAAAGCATAAAAGATTATGATATGAATTCGTTGCGAAGTAAAATAGGAGTAGTTTTACAAGATACGTATTTATTTGCTGGGACGATTATGGATAATATCCGTTATGGTCGACTAGATGCAAGTGATGAAGAAGTAATCAATGCAGCTAAGGCGGCATCTGCACATTCTTTTATAAAGCATTTACCGAATCAATATGAAACAAAAATCGCTTCAGAAGGATCGAATTTAAGTCAAGGACAAAAACAACTTCTTGCGATTGCAAGAGCAATTTTAGCGGATGCAGATATTTTAATTCTCGATGAAGCAACATCAAATATTGATACGAGAACAGAATTACAAATTCAAGAAGGACTAAATAATTTAATGAAAGGCCGAACAAGTTTTGTAATCGCTCATCGACTGAAAACGATTGAAAAAGCAGATCAAATCCTTGTTATAAAAGATGGAAGTATTTTTGAAAGAGGGAATCACGAATCTCTTATGGAAGATAGAGGGTTTTACTTTGATCTGTATACGAGTCAGTTTAAAATCTAATAAAAACGTTAATATGATGCGGTTTCTCCAGGAAGGAGAAACCGCATTTTTATATTTGTAAACATTATTATCCAAATAGTTGTTCACTAAATGTTTTAACTGCGTATTTTTTGCATCCAAGTTAAAACATGCGTAAGGTTATAAAAACACTTTTATAACCCAAACGTTCACTTGTAATTTTTGGATATACAAATTGTTCCAAAAAGTGTTGCATGAGTATGACATAAACTATGAAATTGAATTTTATAAATTCGGAGTTAATTAAATAAACCTTAAAAATATCATGAAGTCCATTACGACAACCACATGTAGCTTTTTTGATGCTAACAACTAAATCACAGTCAGTAATACGCTTGACCAAGTATTGCTTTATCAGTGTGTCTTATAATTTTTATATTATTATAATGCTTCAATTGTTTTTTCAACAATTGAGACTAATCGTTTGGAAATTGAAGTTTTTGTATTTAATAGTGAAATAATTGAACTTTGATTTTACAACGGCAGTGGAACAAATAGAGCGAATGGAGACAACCTTAATGAGTGTTTCATGTTATATTTATACGTTTTAATAATTTAATAAATAATACACTTTGAATTTTATTAAAAAAAGACACTGTTTCCAGTGCCACAACTTACTACGAGAGTTTTATGAGGAAACTACAATTAGAAAATCACTTATTTTTTAAAGGAGTTAATGGGTAATTGTACGTGCTAAAATCTTTATTAAAAATATCCTGTACTAATTGGATAGTTTCATGATCATAAAAACTATCGTATGTTGGGAGGCGTGGGAATAAAGGGTCGGTAATATCAGCATCTGCAAAATCACCCCTAAAAATCGCCCTGTCCTTCTGATGATGCCATGATTTAGTTAGTATGTGTAAAGGAGAAGTTTTTAATTGATATGTTTGTTCTAAGCGCACAACTTCAGTAGAGAAATTTTCAAGGTAGATATATTTTGTGACAAACTCCTCCTCAGCTGGTTCATATTGCTGCATTAAATGTGGATCTACTTGTTCTAAATCTATCATTTGCGCTTTTAAATAGTAGAGAAAGATTTTAAATGAAATAGGCTTATTACAAAATTCATTACCATAATAAAAATGCCGAATAGGATTCCATGCTGGGTTTTCTATGTGAGGGGGGGCAATTAGTGAAAAGAATGAACTTACAGCTCTTGTATAAGGGTTTCTCACTAATTTATAGGAATCTTTTTCATTTGTATATAAAGTCGCAGCTAGTTCAATAAAGTAGTCGGGGGAGCTTTTATATATTTCATTTTCATAATTATGGATGAAGGAATCGTATTTTATGGCTTGTTTAAATAAATTTATCTGATAAAAAAACCAATGTGCAAGTGAAGTACATCCACTTTTCTGACTCCAAAATAAAATCAAAGGGAAGTTAGAGTTAAAGTGCGGAACGCGTCCGTATTTAATAATATTTGCAAAAGACATAGTTAGCCTCCATTCAATTATGTCAATTATTTTTAATTTATGAATAAACTACTCGGTATATGAATAAGAGAAGGGAAGTAGAATAGATAATTTAAAACCATATAACTTTGGAATGAAAGCGTTATTTTATAGGGGTGTGAAAAGTGCTCCTGAATCATTATTTTAGCGTAGGACGGAAAATAATAATGCTGCTATGAATGGTGTGAAATCAAATAAGATATGTGTGATAGAACTGGCCCATAATGAATTAGCTTTAAATGCAATCCAGTTAAGTGGCAATCTAGCTAAACCAATAACAAAGAAAATTTGAGCGAGGTTACCGTTATATGTAGAATAATGTGCCAAACCAAAAAAGAATGCTCCAATAATTACAGTTAAAGTGCTAATAGGTCTTCTGTCGTAAAGACTGTTCATTGAGTTTTCCTCCTGCTCTGTTAATCAAATTCCAAAAATATGAAATTTAACTTTTATTATATGACGGAGGTAACAAATTTAAAACAATATATGAATAATGTGAATTTATTCATGAAAATAAAACTCAACAAAATAAACCTTTTTTCATAAACAAGAAGGCGGTTGTTTCCGCAACCACCTTTTTATAAAAAAAAGCACTTTTTCAGAAATCCAGTGACTAGCTTAATTTTTAAGAAAGGAATGACTATATTATATGAAAGCTTGTCTAACAGGGTTACAAATAAAAAAACAGCGATGTATGAGATTAGTATACTAGTCAGTTTTAAATTAAATATAGTGCGGTTTCTCTAGGAAGGAGAAACCGCATTTTTATATTTATAAAGTTAATTAGAAATATAGACTTGAAATTTTTAGATATGCGAATGGTTAGCAAAAAATAGCAACTTCAGCGCCAGATGGAAGAAGTAATTTACGTGGTATTGTAATAATCTCAAGAGCCATCTGAGCTGAATAGAGAAGTATAGGAGTTAACTCTAAAACATGAGTTAATAATAATATAAAGCTTGTTAGGATTGCAAAGCTCCCCCAAAAGAAACTTTTTGAAATGTTACGGAAATCTTTTATTAAGGAAAAGAAAGAAAAAAATGCTGTAACAAAGAGAATCAAAAATTTATATTTATCAGCCATTAAACCCCTCCTAAAGAACAGTAGCTTATATTATAACGTATTTTTTGTATTATAATAAAAAGATTTTGAAATTAACAGTTTAAATGCGTAAAAACCGCAACTTGAAAATTTTAGTTGTGGTTTTTATTTATGAGTCCTTTGTTTTAGAAAATAGATAATCTAGAATTAAAAATTTAAAACTAGATTAGTGTCTAAATTTTGTTTGCTGGAGATGTACAGGATATTTGACCGGACAATAAGACGAGCTTTGAATATAGTAATAAAAAAGGGATGTGGAACAATGGCTAGATATAGTTTACATGCAGGACACAATAGTATTGTACAGGGTGCGAATTATGGAAATCGGAAAGAACACATTATGGATCGCCAAGTTAAGGATGCAGTTGTTGCTAAATTAAGAGCATTAGGGCATACAGTTTATGATGATACTGATGAAGTAGGGACAACGCAAGCACAAAATTTAAATAACATTGTATCAAAAACAAACTCACATGATGTAGATTTAGTAGTTTCATTTCACTTAAACTCATATGATACGAAAGCTAATGGTGTTGAAGTTCTGTACTATGACCAACAAGTTTTATCAGCAAAGATAGCAGCGCAACTTTCAAAAGATATTGGCTGGTCAAATCGTGGTGCGAAGGAACGAAAAGACCTTTATGTGTTATCTAATACGAAAGCACCCGCAATTTTAATTGAACTTGGATTTATCGATAATGAAGCAGATATGGAAAAATGGGATCCAGATAAGATTGCTAATTCAATTGTATATGCATTAACTGGGCAATCTGGTGGGACAACTCCACCATCCAAACAAAATATCATTCAATCAGGCGCTTTCTCACCATATGAAGTTCCTGAAGCTATGCAAGCTTTAAATTCAGTTAAAATGACAGCTAAATTTATTTTACAGCCTGATGGATTAACATATTTTATTTCCGATCCAACATCAGATAACCAATTAAATGGTATGACGGGTTGGCTTGATCGTAAAGGCTGGTGGTATGAAGTTAAGTAAAGGTTCTCGTTTAGTGGAACACAATGTTTAAAAAATCATAGGACATAAAAAGAGGATTACTTATTATGAGTAATCCTCTTTTTATAATTTTATCTCGTATAAATATGATTAGGTTCAGGTGACTCACGCCTTGAAAATTGATAAGTAATGCATGTAAGTGGAAGATTAATTGGGTATCTTAGCAAAATTTTAAAAACATACTTTTAAAAAGAAATGAAATTTAGAATTCGAATTTAATTGACTACAATTGAAATAGCACTGAAAACTAATAAAACGGCCATAATGATGTTAAAAGATTTCGTATGTTTTAATAAAAATTTTTGGAACATGGAACCAAATAAGCTCCAACTAAATGTACTCATTAACCCGACTACACCTAGAAATAATGAAAATAGTAGAAAACTTGAATATGAATTATAGTAAGGGAGAATAAAAGTTGATACTACAGTCAGCCCAAATAGTATTCCTTTAGGATTAACAAATTGAAGAAAAACCCCGACTGTAAATAAGTTTTTATTAGGTTTTTCATCTGGATCTGTACTAGTTTTACTAGTGAGTATTTTAAAAGCTAAATATAGCATATATATTACACCTAAAATTTTTAAAGGGAATTCGATTATAGGTAGGATATTAATTAGTACAATATTAAAGAAGCTACATAAGGAAGTGAGTATGAAAAATCCGAAAGCTACCCCAAAGCAAAATTGCATACTCCGTTTCAAACCATGTTGATTGGCATATGTCATAGCTAAAAAATTGTTAGGTCCGGGTGTGAAGCTACTTATAAAAACAAATAATAAAAAAGAAAATATAGGCATTTCAAAACCCCCTAATTATTTGATGTGTGTTATAATGACCGAAAAGAACAATATAACGTGTGCTTTTTATTATACATAACGGTCGTTATATTGTATATAGTGTAGGGGTGTTTTTTATGGAAGAAATTCAACTTATTTTAGCAAAAAATTTAAAAACAATACGTGAAAAAGAGAAAATGAGTTTAGAAAAAGTCTCTCAATTAACAGGTGTGAGTAAAACGATGATTGGGCAAATTGAAAGAGGAGAGTCAAGCCCGACATTAACTACGATATGGAAAATTGCTAATGGTTTGAAAGTGTCTTTTACTACTTTAATCAATAATCCGCAACCGGATACAAAAATTGTGTTACGAAATGATGTTCAAGTATTATCAGAAGACAGTGGGAGATATAAAGTGTATCCTTCTTTTCCTTTTCAAGGTGATAGGAACTTTGAAATCTATACGGTTGAAATTGAAACAGAAGGAAAATTAATTTCAGAAGGTCATAAAGAAGGTACAGAAGAGTTTATAACGGTGTTTGAAGGGGAATTGACAATGGAAATAAAAGATTGTCAATATACATTAAATAGCGGAGATTCAATTCGCTTTAAGGCAGATAGACAGCACTCTTATCATAATTCTGGACGTACGCTAACTCGGTTAAGTATGACCATTTATTATCCAGCTACATAAACTTGCAATTATATCAAGAATAAAAAGCAATGTGTGTTGATAAACCATCTATAAGAGATGGTTTTATTTTATTAATTCATAAAAAAAGACACTCGTTTGAGTGTCAACATAGTATTGCTCTCGCGTATAGGATTGGAGTATGTTTCTCAACTACGCTTTGAGATGGTTCGCATTTGAGAAAACGTCTTCTTATTCAATGTAACATCCGCAGGGAAAAGTGTAAATTGATAATGTATATACGGAAAATTTAGTATAGATAATTTCTACTATGAATATAGTGTAATGTATTTATTATCCCGTATTAACTGGCAGTAAAACTCCCACCTCAAATTTCAGCTGGAGCAAAGATCTTAAGTGGGGTTCGGGCTTCACATAAACGACCGATTGGTTTAACTAATTATTAGTGGGGACGGATAAAATTCCTACTGATTAAACTTTCGCTTTATTACTTAAGTGTGTAAGAAAGTGACTTATAAAAAGTATGAATCATTTTTTAATCATTTTGTATAATTGTTAGAGGGAGATCCGGTGAAGTGGAATTATTTTATTAATTTGAAGTGGATATTGTGGAATAAAAAATAAAGCCGGGAAGTGAGAGTTTTTAGTAGTAGTTATAACAATGGTAAAATGTTTAATAGGTTAGTCATTTGAAAAAAGAGGATAGTTATTAAGTTATTCTTTAATAATAGATGTTAATGATTTGAATGAATAAAAAAACATGTGGAATGAGGTATTCAAGTGAACCACAATGACAAATTATCCTTGAATAAAGGTATGATAGGACCTGAAAATATTGGACCTACCTTTCCAGTTCTTCCACCAATTTATATTCCAACGGGAGAAACGGGCTTAACGGGACCGACGGGTTTAACAGGAGCAACAGGATTAACGGGACCGACGGGATTAACAGGAGAAACGGGATTAACGGGACCGACGGGATTAACAGGAGAAACGGGATTAACGGGACCGACGGGATTAACGGGACCGACGGGATTAACAGGACCGACGGGTTTAACAGGAGCAACAGGATTAACGGGACCGACGGGATTAACAGGAGAAACGGGATTAACGGGACCGACGGGATTAACAGGAGAAACGGGATTAACGGGACCGACGGGATTAACAGGAGAAACGGGCTTAACAGGACCGACGGGATTAACAGGAGAAACGGGCTTAACGGGACCGACGGGATTAACAGGACCGACGGGATTAACAGGACCGACGGGTTTAACAGGAGCAACAGGATTAACGGGACCGACGGGATTAACAGGAGAAACGGGATTAACGGGACCGACGGGATTAACAGGAGAAACGGGATTAACGGGACCGACGGGATTAACAGGACCGACGGGATTAACAGGGGCAACGGGATTAACAGGAACAACGGGTTTAACAGGAACTACCGGAGCAACAGGCCTAACAGGTCCAACTGGAGTTATTGGTCCCATAACAACAACTAATTTATTATTTTACACTTTTGCAGATGGAGTAAAATTTATATATACAGATTCGGATGGGATAGCTCAATATGGTACAACTCACATATTATCTCCTGATGAGGTTTCCTATATTAATTTGTTTATTAATGGAATACTTCAACCACAACCATTTTATCAGGTTAGTACTGGTCAGTTAACTTTATTGGATGATCAACCACCATCACAAGGTTCATCAATTATTTTGCAATTTATCACTATTAATTAAAAAAGACAGATTCTTAAATAAAAAGAATCTGTCTTTTTGTTTTACTTTAAAGTAGATAACACTAAGTGACGATAAATTCGATTGTAATTGGAATTCCGCCGTCTAATGCATCTCCGCCAGGAATTGTAATAGCACCAGTAGGTCCAGTAGTAACACTGGAGTTCACACTAGGTTGAAGAATGCCATTAACATATAAGTTGTAATACGTAAAAGTCGGAAAAGTGGTTGCAGTAGTACCTGCATCATTTAAACAAGCTGTTGCAGCAATCGCAAAAGCTGCACCTGTACCTGTTCCGGCACTTAGTGTAGATGTAAATCTTCTAGATGCCATAAATGGTTGGATGATTGGCAATTAACTCTGACCTCCTCAATTTTTGGGAACGAAGTATAGAATAACTTGTCCGATATATTGTATGAGAGTTTTCAATAATAGAGACGGCTACATGATTATTGAGAGAACATAATTTTAGGAAAGTTATCATTGTGACTTATCTGAAAAGCTAGTGTTGTTACTTGTTACTTGTTGGTTGTATGCTAATGCTTAGTTTTTATACTCAAATTAAAATGTGCTTTTGGACCTAAGAGATAAACGTGGAAAAATAAAATAAACTCTTAAGTTTAGGTGTTTAATCTAAGCAGTCAATTATTAAAAACATATAATTAATATGTGAGTCATGAACATAATTAAATAACGTTGTAAAGTTTAATTATCATTCATGTTTCCTATTTTAAGTGGATATATAATACAGCTTTTTGTAGGGTTTTATGTTTCTTATAAATAGGAAAATACTCAATAAGACAAGTAAGGAGGAAAAAAATGACAAATAATTGTTTTGGTCATAATAACTGTAATAATCCGATAGTTTTCACTCCGGAATGTTGTAATAATCCACAGACAGTTCCAATTACTAGCACTCAATTAGGGCAATTAATCACTTTACTAAATTCTTTAATTTCGGCTATTGCAGCGTTTTTTGCAAATCCAAGTGATGCAAACAGATTAAATTTACTCAATTTGTTTACTCAGCTACTAAATTTACTAAATGGATTAGCACCATCTCCAGAAGGTAATTATTTAAAACAATTAATCCAAAGTATTATCAATGTACTCCAATCTCCTAATCCAGACATAAGCGAATTACTTTCTTTATTACAACAATTCTACAGTGCTCTTGCACCATTCTTCTTCTCTTTAATTATTGATCCTGCAAGTTTACAACTTCTATTAAATTTATTAACTCAATTAATTGGCGCTACTCCAGGAGCAGGAGCAACAGGAGCAACAGGAGCAACAGGAGCAACAGGAGCAACAGGAGCAACAGGAGCAACAGGTCCAACAGGAGCAGGAGCAACAGGCCCAACAGGAGCAACTGGTGCAACAGGAGCAACAGGTCCAACAGGTCCAACAGGAGCGACAGGAGCAGGAGCAACAGGCCCGACAGGAGCAACAGGAGCAACAGGAGCAACAGGCCCAACAGGAGCAACAGGCCCAACAGGAGCAACAGGCCCAACAGGAGCAACAGGTCCAACGGGAGCGACAGGTCCAACGGGAGCGACAGGGTCAACAGGAGCAACTGGTGCAACTGGTGGTGGAGCTATTATTCCATTCGCTTCAGGTACAACACCATCTGCGTTAGTTAACGCATTAGTAGCTAATACAGGAACTCTTCTTGGATTTGGATTTAGTCAACCTGGCGTAGCTTTAACTGGTGGAACTAGTATCACTTTAGCGTTAGGTGTAGGTGATTATGCATTCGTAGCACCACGAGCAGGAACTATTACGTCGTTAGCAGGTTTCTTTAGTGCAACAGCTGCATTAGCTCCATTATCACCTGTGCAAGTGCAAATACAAATATTAACTGCACCAGCAGCAAGTAATACGTTTACAGTACAGGGAGCACCTCTATTATTAGCACCAGCATTTGCTGTAATAGCGATTGGTGCTACAGCATCGGGAATCATACCTGAAGCTATTCCAGTAGCTGCTGGAGATAAAATACTGTTATATGTTTCATTAACAGCAGCAAGTCCAATAGCTGCAGTAGCTGGATTTGTAAGTGCAGGTATTAATATCGTCTAATTTGTTACAATGTCTTTTTGAAATTCGAACTGGCGTTTGTATATAGCCCTTCCTAATCTTATTAGGAAGGGCTATATTTTATGGGAAGAAAGGTAATAAATCAATTGAGAAGTTTCTTTTTGTTAAGCTGGTATAAAATAAAAATGTATGTTTTAAATTTTATTGTTTATGGAATAAGCTATATAGGTTAAAAAATTACCTATAAATAAAAAAAGATGAATTCTATTAAAAATAGAATTCATCCATAAAATAAACTTTTATACAAGGGAAGTAATTTATTTATTGTGAAAGTGGAAATGCGGTTGTTCAAATTAGTAATAAACTATTTGTTTTTATTGCAGTTACATCCTTTTTTCTTTACATATCCTTGCTCGGCTAAATCTCTTTGTGATTGGGAATTGGAAGATTGAGAATTCGAAGACTGAGAGGATGTTGATGAACTACTATTTTTATTATGAGAGTAGTTTTTTCGATAGTTATAATTACTCATAGTACTATCACCTCCAATTAAATATATAAATATTATATGTATGTACTCTATTAATTGTTACGATAAAAATAGGAATGGAGTGTAAACAATAAAAAATCTCCTACGTATTTTCCAAGGAGATTTTTTATTGTTTATTCATGATATAAATTAATATCCCCAGTAAAGAGGGAAATAATATGAATCTTGATAATATAAATTTTGTTGTGGACTAGGAGGCTGTGTTGGTGGGTTTATCATTCCGCGGTTTTGATTACAGTTTGCTGAAGGACCAATTACTGTAGTGGATTGAATAGGGGATACCGCTTGTTTCCATTGTTGTTCATCAAGGCAGTAAGTATGAGCCATCAAATTTGCGGGAGTTAATCTTAAAATATCAGAACCAAAAATAACTTCTGGGGTTGGGGCGTCGAAAATAGCTAATAAATGAGTACTATCTGTTGTAGCAATTTCATAATGCCACCACGCTTTTGGAATGTTGGCAACTTGCCCTGGTTTTATCGGTAAGTTTAATATTTGATTTGTAAAAGGATTCAGTATAGAAACAACAGCAGATCCTGAAATACAGTAAACTAGTTCAGCTGCATTTTGATGAATATGCGGCTCTACAACATTTCCAGTACTTAAATAAATATCTAGTAAAGAAGTATTTTCTAACGTATTTAATTGTTTCACGCCAAGTACGTTTATATAATTTTGGGCATCTTTTTTAAAAAAATTACTTTTACTTAAATCATAGGTGAAATTAGTTGAGGGGGAAGTGTAGTCGATACTAGAAGTCATTTGTATTACCCGCCTTTCTTATATTTTCATGCAATTTGAATTTAAGATATGAGTCTAGTTATTGAAATGTGAAAGTGCTGCTGCTCTTGGTTTGTAAAGTGATAAAATTGTTCGTTGGTATGCAATATAATTACAACAGTTTCATTGCGAAAAAAGGTGCATTTAATTACAATTAATGTAAAATACGGCACTTTTTTAATTTGTATTATAAGGGGAGTACAGAAAATGAATCAAACTATTTTAAAAGAGTTGGAAGTTGAATTAAAAAATTACTTTAAACCGTTTTTGAATGCGCCTGCAACAATAGAAGAAATTCAAGATGCTGAAAATGAAATGGGAATTGCGTTTCCAGATGAATTACGTAATCTTTATCTTGCACATAACGGTGAGGATAAATCAGGACCAGGGTTATTTTTTGGTTTGCCATTTCTTTCATTAAATCAAGTTTTGGATGAGTGGAGAATATGGAAAAGAATTGAAGAGGATGATTTTTTAAATTTTGATGCATTTTCAATACCAACAGAATGTATTAAGGAAAGATATGTGAATCACAATTGGATACCTATTAGTAAAGATTATGGCGGTAACAATATAGGAATAGATGTTGATCCAGATGAAAAGGGAAAAGTGGGGCAAGTTATTAATTTTGGACGAGATGAAGAAGTAAAATATGTAATTGCGAATAGAATTTCAGACTTGTTACTATTTATTTTACAAACGCTAAAAAATAAAAATTTCACCATTCACCAAGAAGAAGACTATGTATATTGGAGTTATGGTGCTAACAATAATATACACTTTTTAGACGCTTTATTTAATATTGAATTACCTGTTTTACATCCTCAATTTATATTTCAATCTGAAAATAACATTCATGATTGGTACGATAGTTTAGATGAGAATTGGAGAAATATAGTGGGTCCACCTGAGTGTGCAGGTAAGTTTATTAGAGAGAAGCGATTATATTTAGGTGGAAATGGATTAGTAGATATTAGTCCGTTACAGATGTGTACGGAAGCGAGAGAACTAATTTTATCTGGAAATGAAATTAAAGATTTAACAGGATTAGAACGAGTAGATTCTTTAAAGAAGTTGTATTTAGTAAATAACCCGGTTCAAGATTTAACGCCATTATTACGTTTGCAGCACTTACAAGAAATGAATATAAAGAATACGAAGATTAATAATCTATCGGAACTTGTAGTAATATCATCATTAAAAAAATTAGATATTTCACATACTAGTATTCAAGACTTTTCGTTGCTACCGAAGTTTCAAAATTTAGAATCTCTTACAGTACATATTTCAAATTGTGAGCAGCTCTATGCGATTTCGAAAGTAGATAATTTAAAGCATTTATATATTTTAAGTTTAGAGAATGTTAGTGAATTGGATTTGCTTGTTTTGCAGAATTTAAAAAAACTAATAACAATTGAATTTGAAAATAGCATCATTGCTAATTTAAATTGCTTAAAACACAATTCGTCAATTCAAAATATAAAGTTGACAGATACAAAAGTAAAGGATGGAGCCGCATTAGGTAAAATGAAAGGACTAATAGAATTAGAATTAGATGGCACAACAATTGATAACCTTGAAACGATTTGTTGTTCTCATTCATTAAAAATATTTACAGGTTCGTTTGAACAATTTTATATGTTAAAAAACTCATTTGATAGAAAAATAGATTTTTCAAAAATAATTGGAGGAATGAGTGAAGAAGAAAGAGAAATTTGGCATCAGCATGTAATGGATTAGAAAATAAATTATGTATCACTGAATGTCACATCCCTCGTTAATCGTTCGTCTTGTATGTAGAACGGATAAGGAGGGATTTTGTTGTGAAAAATTTGGATGTAGTAATTGTTGGTGGTGGGCTTGCTGGATTAACAGCATCTATATATTTAGCGAAAGCTGGAAGGAAGGTTATTGTATTAGAAAAGTCCAGTCAATTCGGTGGTCGAGGGATGACTATAAATAAAAAGGGCATTTGTATGAATCTTGGTGCACATGCTTTATATAGAGGTGGGGAAGCGTTTAAAACTTTTTATGAGTTAGGTATAAATCTTCCTGGTGGAATCCCATCTACAAAAGCACATGGAATATGGAAAGGGGGTATTTTTACCATCCCAACAGATTTTCGCTCAATTTTATCAACGCCGTTACTTTCATGGTCTGCAAAAATACAGTTCTCTCGTCTTATGATTCATTTAGGAAAATTAGATGTAGGAAAAGTTCCGAAAATGAGTCTAACTACATGGGCAGAAAATGAAATTAATGATCCAATGGTTCGAAATATATTTTATGCATTATGCCGAACAACAACATATACGTATGCTCCTACAATACAATTAGCATCTTCAGTATTAAAGCAAATACAGCTTTCTATGAAAGAAGGGGTACTTTATGTAGATGGTGGTTGGGAGACGATAATAACAAATTTTAGGGATATTGCAAGTACTAGTGGTGTGCAATTTCTAGCTAAAAAGAATGTGTTGGAAATAGAGTATTGTGAAGGGAAACAAAGAATACAATGTTTTGACGATGAAGTATTTGAAGCAGGTGCAGTCATTGTAACAACCTCGCCTAAAGAAGCTTGTAAAATTATAAAAGGTGCAGAAGGAACAAGTTTGCAAAAATGGAGTGAGCGATCTATACAAGTGACCGCGGCAGCATTAGATATCGGTTTAAAACAATTACCGAATCCTTTGCATCATTTTGCATTGGGATTAGATCAACCTATATTTTTCACAAATCAATCGAGAGCAGCTAAATTAAGTGAAGATGGATCAATTGCAGTGAGTCTAATTAAGTATCACAACCCAATGCTAGAGCTGAATCATATTCAAGAAGATAAAGAGCAGTTAGAAAATACGATGGAATTGTTACATCCGAATTGGAAAAGAGAAGTTGTTGCACAGCAATATTTACCGAAAATATCGGTAGTACATGATTTTCCTCATATTGACCGTGTTGAAAACCCTGGTCCTAATATACGTGAACTGCCAGGTGTTTATGTTGCAGGAGATTGGGTTGGGCATGATGAAATATTAGCTGATGCTGCGGTAGCAAGCGGAAAACGTGCAGCGTTACACATTTTAAAGCAATCCGAAAGTGAGGCAGTTCATCATGGAAGCGGAGCAATTATATGAAACGTATCAATCATTATTATTTTCGTTAGCATATAGAATCCTTGGGAGTGTTATGGATGCCGAAGATATCGTTCATGACGTATTTATATCGCTTAATAATATGGAGGACGTTCAAGTTATAGAAAATATGAGATCCTATTTATGTAAAATGGTAACAAACCGCTCAATTGATAAATTACGTTCGGCAGCACATAAACGTAACGTATATGTCGGAATGTGGTTGCCAGAGCCATTTGTGGAAGAGATTAATGATCCATCAGAGTCATTTGTAATGAAAGAATCAATTTCTACAGCATATTTATTACTTTTACAACAACTGACTGAGGTAGAGAGGGTTGTTTTCATATTAAGAGAGGTTTTCAGTTATGACTACGAAGAAATCGCTTCAATTGTTGATAAGAGTAGTGTGAACTGCCGGAAAATTTTTCAACGTGCACGAAAAAGTATTTTGAATAAGCCGAAGCAGTCAACATTAAGTACGAAGAAGATGGCTGCTTATGTAGAGAAATTTGTATCAGCATTGCAGTGTGGGGATGCGCAAGGTATGATAGAAGTATTAAAAACAGATGCGATATTCAAATCAGATGGTGGCGGTAAAGTTACAACGGCTATTAATCCGATTTATTCTGCGGATAAAATTATACGTTTGCTCTTTGGAATTGCAAAACGATTGACAGAAGAGTATACAGTTGAATTCAAAAAGGTAAATGGTGCACCAGGAGTTATAGTTTCATTAAATAATAAAGTGACTTATGTACTTTCATTTGCATTTGAGGATGAGAAAATCTCAAACATTTATATGATGGTTAATCCTGAAAAACTTATGCACTTAAATGTAACAGTATAAAAAAGACGCATTTCTTTAGAAGTGCGTCTTTTTGATTATTTCTCTAACATTTCAAGAGGTACATCTTTTTCGCCTGCTACCTCAAATTTAATTTCCCCGTCTTCTTCATAAATACGTGAAATAATCGGTATAGTAATCATTAATTTTTTATGCTGTTTTCGTTTTCTAGCAGCATCTAAGCTAATCACGTTCATTGTAAGCATCCTTTCTTCTAGAAATATATAAACAAAAGAAAATGCGTCCGGAAAGGGCGCTTAATTGAATTTGAAATACCGATTCATTTAATTGGGGTTTATATGATTTAATAACTGCAATTGAATTAAAAATAGTATGAATGGAATAATTGCACGTAGAAATTAACTTTACCAAAAAACGAAACAATATGCTATAAAAAAATTTAAATCTTTGTCATATAACGAGAAAAAGGTTTTCATTTCGCATATAATGAAAGTAGACGGGCAGCAAGAGCTTTTTCATCATATTGCTTTGGAAAGGCGATGAAAAAATGGATACGTTAGATTCATTATTATTTCAACTTGAACAATATGGAGAAGAGCATGATCGAAATAAAAAAACACGGGAAGAAAAATTACGGAATATTTCTCGTGAAATGGGGCAATTTTTATCAATTTTAGTAAAAGGATGTAGAGCAAAAAACATTTTAGAAATTGGGACTTCTAATGGCTATTCTACATTGTGGTTAGCTAACGCGGTAGAAGAAACAAATGGAAATGTAACAACTGTAGAGCTTTCTTCGGAACGAGTTGGAGAGGCACTTGTCAATTTTGAAAAGGTAAACCTTTTGCAAAGGATTGATATTCATAATCAAGAAGCAGGGGCATTTTTAGATTCACAGCTAAATCATTCATTTGATTTTATTTTCCTAGATTCAGAGCGTACGCAATACATGTGGTGGCTTGAGCATATAAAACGCATTTTACAACCAAAGGGTTTTCTTGTTGTTGATAATGCTACTTCTCATGCGAGTGAGTTAGCCGAGTTTATAAACATGATTGAAGAAGATGAAATGTTTGAAACGGTGTTATTGGCATTTCAAAATGGAGCATTCGTAGCGCGCAAGAAGAAATAGGAGTGAGTACAATTTAATTATCACATTGAAAAAGGGTGTATGTCAAAAGATTGCATACAGTAGGATAAGAAGAACATAATTTATATACGTAATATATGAAGAATCGGCCTTCAGCATGTTGTTCTCTAGGTCTTAAGTCTGAGGAAAATAATGTTGAGAACAGGTATACTTATAGTAAGAAACAGGGAATGACTGCATATGCAGGTATTTCTTGAAAAATCGGTTTCAAACAAGTGGAATTCGATGAATGAGATGAAATATAGTGCATATAAATTCGCACATATAAATAAAGGAGCGATTTTGTTGACTGAACTCGAGAAAAAAGAACCTGTATCGATTGTGAAAGATAATAATGTAGAAGTAGTGGTTGATACAGTTATAAAAGATGCAGAATTAGAAGAACTGAATAAAGAAGCTGATCTTTATGTACAAAAGTTAAATAGCGAACAAAATACAGATTTATCAAAAGTATTGTCTCAGCTAGGAGATTTAGGAGATAAAGAGCAACAAGCAGCAGGACAAACGTTGTCAGCACTAAAACGTCCTGTAACAGCGATGATGAATGGAAAGAACGAAGAAATTCCAAATACATTGTTAGAATTACGAAAAGTGGTATCAGAACTTGATCCAAATTCATTAAAAGCAAGTGGTATGAAGAAAATTATGTTTAAAGTATTCAAGAAAAATCCACTTGAAACATACGTGCATAAATATCAATCTATAGATAAGCAAATTGAGGAGATTATAAGATCCCTTCTAATTGGTCGTGACAACTTACAAGAAGATACAGTTGGTCTTGAAATGCTTAAAGAGCAATCGCACGATAAAATTCACGCTCTTGATAAGCAAGTATACTTAGGGAGAAAACTTGCTGGCATGCTGGAAGCTGAGAAACAAAATCCAGAACGTCAAAGAGATATTCCATTAATTAACGATGCATTAGAAAAGATTCTAGTGCGTACACGTAATATGCAGCAAGCAAAAAGTGTATTATTACAATCTATCGCATCTGTAGATATTATTAAGAAAAATAATGAAAAGTTAACAGAGGCAATTCGTAATGCCATTACGATGACACAAAACGTCGTAACAGTTTCAGCTGCTATCCAGTTAGCATTAACAAATCAGCGTAAAACAATTGATGCAGTGAATGCGACAAATGAAGCAATTGAATCTATGGTATTAAGTAACTCACAAGCATTAAAACAAAATACAGAAGAAACAACAAAACTTCTTGAAAATCCTGCAATTAGCATGGATAAATTACGCGAATCATTCCAAAATGTGTTTGCTGCGATTGAAGCTTCTGAGAAATCATCAGAACGCATTATCGAGTCAAGTAAGAAGTTTGTTATTGAACTAGATACATTTAATGATGAAATGAAACAAAAACTCATTCAGCGTCCAAGGAAATAACAGACTTTTAGAGGAGGTGAAAAAATGAGTTTCATTCAAACCGTATTAGTACTATTAGGTACATTGCTTTTAATCGCATTTACTGTCGTTGTTTTAGTTGTATATTTCGGACGTAAACTGTATTTTTCATGGACGAAACCATATAAAAGAGCACATGATTCTTTAGATAAGTTATCGAATAAATCATTACCGTTTCTACAAGAATTTACACAACATCCGCTCTTTTATCGCTGGATTCGTACAGAAGGAAAGAAAGAACAGTATACATTAAACACTCTTTTCTGTGCATCTGGTCAACGTACGAGAGAGCAAGTATTCTCAATGTTACCGAAAGAAAAACAGAAAAAAGTACATGTAATGGCAAAAACAACGAAAAAACTTACAAATGAAGATATTGATGTAGCGGCGATGAAAGTAAAAGATTTTTTAAGACAAGAAACGCAGCAAACAGTAAAACCGACAGACTTATCGTTTTATAAATTGTATTTTTATGATCGATATCCAGATGCATTAAATACAATTCAAGCGTATAAGCGCTCAATAAATCCTTCATTACAACGAACGGTTGATGATATTACAATTTCAGTATTAAATGCCTTGCCGTATTATCAGGAGCAGCGTATGTTTGAACAACAACATAAGCTTGAAACATTCTTAATGAAAGATTTAATTGCTATGCTATCGTTAGTCGTACAATTACCACCTTCACAACGACCAGAAAAAGAAGAAGAACTAAAAATCTACTTGCAAAATTTCCAAAAAGAAATGGAAGTAGTCGAGCGAGATATTCGTGATTCGATTGATCACGATTTGAATGTGAAGATGAGAGCAGCGACTGAGAAGTTTAAGAATAAATAATAAAAGCGCCTTAAAGCTATAGTTCGTAGCTTTTAAGGCGCTTTTTTATTAGATGTTATTTTGCTGTAACGGTTGTATGACTAGATGCAATACTTTCATTATGCAATCGATCAACTGCAGTTACTACATACGTATACGTCTCTCCAGAAATAGTTGTTTTATCTATATAAATTTCTCCAAGCTTTGTTTTTCTTACAGTAGTAAGTAAATGTTTTGGATTTTCTATATCCACTTCATTTTTGCCATTTACACGGTAAATGGCGTAATAAGCAGAGTCATTCTCTCTATCATCAATGATACCCACAGCAATACCTTCATCTCTTGGAATGGCCCCTTTTAAAGTTGGTTGTTTTGGTGGCTCATGATCAAGCCAAGGCATAGGCGGAATAAGTGCAGGATGTTTATATATGTCTTTTGCGAGTCTATCTTTAACCCCTAGTGGATTGTTATTAATATCTTTTAAGCTAAAATGCATACTACCTTTTATTTCAGGATATAACCGGTTTAATGCAATTTGTCTTGGATATTCTTCAGGATCAAACCAAGCGGGGACGGAGTTGTTATTAATTTTATAAGCCGCCTGACCGATGTATAGGTGAATCGGTTTATTATTTGTTTCTTTTACCCACCAATCTACTAATATGTCATATGCAGCTGGTGTGAAACCAATATTCCAGTAAATTTGAGGTGTAATGTAATCAATGTATCCTTTTTGTATCCACTCACGTGTATCAGCGTAAAGGTCATCATAGTTTCTTTGACCTGCGGTAGTGTTAGAGCCAGTTGGATCGTCAGCTATATTTCGCCATACGCCAAACGGACTTATACCAAACTTTACGTATGATTTTTCTTGTTTTATAGCAGTATTTAAATCTTTGACAAGTTCATTTACATTGTCACGTCGCCAATCTTCTATATTTGTAAATCTACCGTTATTATAGGTTTCGTACGTTTTTTGATCGGGGAATTCTTCACCTGCTACTTTATATGGATAAAAATAATCATCCATATGTATCGCATCAACATCATAATTTTGCACGATTTCTAAAGCACCTTCAGTTATAAACTTTTTCACTTCTGGAATACCAGGATTGTAATATAATTTCCCACCATAAGGTACAATCCAATCCGGATGTTGCCTTGCAGGATGATTATTTGATAATCGATTTATATCAGTGTGATTCATCGTTATTCGGTACGGATTAATCCATGCGTGGAATTCTATATTTCTTTTATGAGCTTCTTCAATCATAAATGCGAGCGGGTCGTATCCAGGATCTTTTCCTTGTGTACCTGTAATGTATTCAGACCAAGGACCGTAATGGGAAGGGTAAAAAGCATCAGCAGTTGGTTTTATTTGTACAACGACTGCATTCATACCGGCGTTTTTTACATCTTCTAATAATCTAATAAATTCTTGTTTTTGATTTTCGATGGGTAAGCCAGTTTTTGAGGGCCAATCAATATTAAGAACAGATGCAATCCATACAGCACGTAATTCATGTTTTTTGTACGTAGTTACTTCAGCGTAAGTAGAGTGAGGAAAAATGAAAGAGAAAGGAATAAAAAAGATGGCGATACAACATATCATTAATAAACGTTTAACAATCATTTATACGCCTCCCTATTATATCGTTAACTAATATGATATCCGAGGTAAGGTTGTTCTTACAATTGAGAAAAATACATATTGAAACATTAATTTAATAGGAAAAATATTTTTAGTGAAATTTACTTTCATCATAACTAAATTCTTTCACTTCTTCATATGCTTGTTAGTAAAGTGAAACTTCCTTTCATTCGAAGGGGCTAATTTATAAGTATAGGAGGATTAATAAATGAAGGTTTTATTCGTTTGTTCTGGAGGAATGTCCAGTGCAATTGTTGTAAACGCTTTAAAAAAAGAAGCGGAGAAAAAAGGGGTAAACATGGAAGTGCATGCGATTGGAACAAATGAAGTGGAAGAAGAAGTGAAGAATGGCTGGGATGTTGTAATGGTTGCACCTCAAATAAGACATCGATTCGATTCAGTTAAAAAATTTGCAGAAGAGGAATCTATTCCGTGTGGTATCATTCCGCCGCAAGCATATACACCGCTTGGCGGACCGACTTTATTAAAAACTGTAAATGAATTAATTAGTTAGGGGGAAGCGTTATGAATAAGTTTGTCACGTTTCTTGATAAAAACTTATCTGGACCGATGGCAAGGCTTTCTGAACAGAGGCATTTACAAGCAATCCGTGATGGAGTTATTTCAGCGTTACCATTTATTATAGTAGGAAGTTTCTTTTTAATCGTAGCATTTCCACCATTACCGAAAGATAGTTTCATATCCGTTTGGGCATTAAAAAATCAAACAAGTATATTAATACCATATCGTTTAACGATGTTTATTATGTCTTTATATATAGCATTTGGAATAGGATATAATTTAGCGAAAAGTTATAAGCTAGATGCTTTATCAGGGGCACAGCTTGCAGTATGTTCCTTGCTATTAACATTAACGCCTGAATTAATTGATAAAAAAGGGTTTATGCTTCCGATGACAAATCTCGGAGGTCATGGATTATTCGTCACGATGATTGTTTCTATTTTATCCGTAGAGATTTTAAGGTTTTGTAAGACGAAAAATGTAATGATTAAAATGCCAGAACAAGTACCGCCATCTGTGTCGCGTTCATTTGAAGCACTTATACCTGCTGCATTCGTTATTATTATAATGAGTCTAGTAACTGTCGTTTTTAGCATTGATTTACACCATGTTGTTGATAAATTAGCAGCACCATTAGTAAAAGCTGGGGATAGTTACTTCGGTGTAATCATTCCAGTGTTTTTAATTACGTTTTTTTGGTCATTCGGAATCCATGGTGTGTCGGTTGTTGGAACTGTTGCTCGGCCATTATGGGAAGTATACCTAGGCAAAAATGGCGAAGCAGTTGCTAGTGGAGCAGATCAGTTGCCCTTCATTTCACCAGAGCCGTTATATCAATGGTTTATATGGATTGGCGGTTCTGGTGCGACATTAGGGCTTGTATTAGCTATGATTGTATTTGGTCGATCAAAATATTCGAAAGCATTATCAAGAACTTGTATTGTTC
Organism: Bacillus sp. 3G2; assembly: GCF_044324725.1. Lineage (NCBI taxonomy): Bacteria > Bacillati > Bacillota > Bacilli > Caryophanales > Bacillaceae > Bacillus > Bacillus sp. 3G2. Next base: position 2,307,583 of record NZ_CP172246.1, read on the forward strand.
CGGGTATTTTTAATATTAATGAACCAGTCATATTCGGATTACCGATTGTACTAAATCCAATTTTAATTATCCCGTTTATCATTACCCCGCTTGTAACAGCAACTGTTGCATATTCAGCAACTGCAATGGGATTTGTAACACCAACGCACATTATGCCGCCATGGACACTACCAGCTCCAATTGGTGCATATTTAGCTACGGGAGGAGATTGGCGTGCAGTTGTATTAGTTTTAATAAATATAGCAATATCATTTCTTATTTATCTACCATTCTTTAAAATGTACGACAAAAATATGCTTGAAATTGAAAAGAGTGGAGAAGGAGAATCTGTTAATCCGTGATTTTTAAACTGTCTTTATGAGTGATAGGTATTTTGCCTATCACTTCTTTCACATGAAGTCCGGAGAGGATGAAATGGAATGGATATAAAATTTAGTTATAAAGGTGTATTTTTATTACTATTTGGAGTGATATGTGCGAATTTACTATTTGTACCTTTATTAAGAATGTTAAATCTATCACAAATGCATAGTATATGGCTCGTTACAAGCATTTCGGCAAGTGTTTTGCTTACAGTAGTTGTTTCTTTCGTTGATGGGTCGTTTGCATCAAAAAATCAGTTGTTTTTTAGATTTATATTATTTTCGATCGGTTGTACGTTTGTAACTTACATGATTGTTTTTTAGTAAAGGGGAGGTCATGCATGCTATGTATATTGCAGGGTTAATGTCCGGTACTTCGTTAGACGGAATAGATGTAGCACTTGTTCATATAGAAGGAAGCGGTGTAGGTTCTAAAGTTGAACTAATACATTTTACTACTGTGCCATTTTGTAATGATATGAAAAATGAGATCCAGCAGGCATTATCAATAGAAAATTCAAATGTACAACTTATATGCAGTTTAAATTTCAAACTCGGTTTATGCTTCGCAGGTGCTGTAAAGGAAGTTTGTAAAGAGGCCAATTTTCCTTTGGGACAATTAGATGTAATTGGTTCTCACGGACAAACGATTTATCATCAGCCAAAGCAAGATGGTACTATGATTCCTTCCACATTACAAATTGGAGAACCAGCAGTAATTGCGTATGAAACGAAAACGACAGTTATTTCTAATTTTCGAACGATGGATATGGCAGCAGGGGGACAAGGTGCACCACTTGTACCATATTCAGAGATTATTTTGTATCGTCACCAAACTAAAAATAGACTACTACAAAATATTGGCGGGATCAGTAATGTTACCGTAATACCAAGTCAACTAAGTGATAAGAGTGTTATAGCTTTTGATACAGGGCCAGGGAATATGATAATGGATGAAGTATGTCAAAGGTTATTTCAGTTGCCATATGATCAAAATGGTAAGGTTGCAAAACAAGGAGTAGTTGTGGAAGAAATTTTGACATATTGTATGAGTCATCCATTTTTGAAAATGAATCCACCGAAATCAACTGGTAGAGAACAGTTTGGAGAAGAATTTGTAAGTGAATTATTGAAGCGGTTTGAAAAGCATAGTAAAGAAAATATATTGACGACTGTCACGATGTTTACTGCAAGTTCAATTGTTTATCATTATAAGGAGTTTATTTTGCCGTATTATGAAATTGATGAGGTAATTCTAGGTGGTGGCGGAAGTTATAATGATACACTTGTAGAAATGATACGGCATGGATTGAAAGAAGAAAAATGTACATTATTCCTTCAGGAGGATATAGGCTATTCTTCAGAAGCGAAAGAAGCAATCGCATTTGCTATTTTTGCAAATGAAACATATCATCGTAATCCGAGTAATGTGCCGAGCGCAACAGGTGCAACGCAATCTGTAGTTTTAGGGAATATAACATTCCCTCCAATAAGATGATGAAAATGAGGCGAACATATGAAGTACATGATTGGTATAGACGGCGGGGGAACGAAGACAGAAGCAATTGCATTTGATAAAGACGGAAACGAAATTGTAAGAGCTACAAGTGGTTTTGGAAATATATTAATAGATTTTGAAGAAGCTCTTGTGCATATTATGGAAGTGATTGATCAATGCCAGAAAGGGTTTTTAAATGGGCATTGCGTTTGTATTTGTTTAGGGTTAGCCGGTGTAAGTGGAATAAATACGGATGAATTAACAGTACGTTTAAAAAAGAAGTACGGAACACAAATTGAAGTTTTAAATGACGCAATGATTGCACATGCAGCTGCTTTAAAAGGGAAGGATGGAATTTTAACGATTGGCGGTACAGGTGCAATTTGTATTGGAAAGAAAGGAGAAGTGTACGAGTATAGTGGTGGATGGGGACATATTTTAGGAGATGAAGGAAGCGGATATTGGATTGCGTTACAAGGTTTAAAGAGAATGGCCAATCAATTTGATCAAGGAGTTACACTTTGTCCATTAAGCTTGAGGATTCAAGACGAGTTTCAATTATTAACATCGTTTCATATAAAACAACTAGTATATAGTTTTTCAAAAGATAAAGTTGCAGCAATTGCACCGCTAATTATTGAGGAAGCGAGAAATGGGAATGATGATGCACATAAAATTATTCTACAAGCGGCTAAGGAATTAACAAGAATGACGGTGAATATTTACAATAAGATGCAGTTTAATTTATCCGCTTCAATTGCAGTAAGTGGCAGCATATTGCGTTTCGTTCCTGAAATATATGCTGAGTTTAAGAAATGCTGTGATAAAAGTATAGGAGATGTTACATTTGTATCACCATCAGAACCAGCAGTGAAAGGAACCTATTATTTAATGAAGAATAAATATTTTAAAAAATAGCTGTATGAGAATTTTTGTATGATTTGTAAATATATGATGTTAAAATATATAAAGGGAAGTGGATAAAAAAGTACAATATACATAGTTCATGAATATTGTATAAGTACTTCCATGTAGAAAGTGAATGATTATATGATTAATAGTATGCAGTTTTTTTATTTGGTCGCTTCTTATTTATTTGGAAATATATTGACCGCTTATATAGTAACGAAATGGAGACATAACGTTGATATTCGGGATGAAGGAAGCGGTAATCCTGGCGCAAGAAATATGGGGCGCGTATACGGAAAAGGGTATTTCATCGCTACATTTTTAGGTGATGCAATCAAAGGGGCAATCGTAGTTTCTATTGCAAAATACCTTTTTGGAGATTCTACATTTGTAATGGTAGCTTTAATGGCTGTTTTACTTGGACATATTTATCCAATTGTATTTAAAGGCAAGGGCGGAAAAGGCATATCAACATTTATCGGAGGATTAATCGCATTTAATTATTTGATAGCGCTTACTCTTGTGGCTGTTTTCATTATATTTTATTTAATCTTTAAAGGATTTACTAAGCCAGGGTTAATTACAATCGCTTGTTTACCAGTTTGCATGATTTTATATCCTTACTCAATTGTTACGACTATTTTAAGTGCTCTTATCATTGTACTTATTTTATATGTAAATCGAGAATGAAACGAACTTTTAATAAGTGGAGTAAATCTCCACTTATAATTTTTATTAAATACAAAAAGGAGAGAAGGCATGGGGTTAATATATAAAGTTGCCGATCAAGATTGGGAATTTGAACGTATACATAAATTGAATTATAAAACATTTGTAGAAGAAATTCCGCAACACGAAGAAACGAAAGAGCGTGTTCGTATTGATCGTTTTCATGATGAAAATACATATTTAATTTGTTTAGATGACGAAAAATTAGTAGGTATGGTTGCATTGCGAGGAAAACGACCATTCTCATTAGATAATAAAATTTCAAATCTAGATTTTTATATGCAAGAACTTGGAGAAAATGTATATGAAATTCGTTTGCTTTCAGTAGAACATGAATACCGAAATGGAAGAGCATTATTAGGTTTAATTCGCTTTTTACATCGTTATTTACTTCTAAATGGATATGAATTAGCACTCATTTCTGCTACAACACGTGAACTACCTTTATACGAACAAATGGGATTCAAATCTTTCCATACGTTAGTTGGAACAGAAGAAGCAGCCTTCCAGCCAATGTATGTTACACCTGCTATGTTTGAAGAGTCGAGTGTTGGTGGGATTATGACGAAGGAATACACATTTTTACCAGGTCCAGTAGATATTGAAGAAAATGTTCGAAAGGCATTTTCTACTAAGCCTATTTCGCATCGTTCTAAGTCATTTCAAGTGACAATGGAAAATGTGAAAAAACGTTTACTGCAAATGACAAAAGCAAAACGTGTGCAAATATTGTTAGGAACAGGGACGTTAGCGAATGATACGATTGCTTTACAGTTACGTTCTTTAAAAGGAAAAGGACTAGTATTAACAAATGGGGAATTCGGTAATAGATTAGTTGGACACGCAGCACGCGCGCAATTACATTTTGATACGTATAAAAAAGAAATGGGAGAACCGTTTATTTATACCGAGCTAGAAAACATAATGGAAACTGGAAATTATGAATGGCTTTGGTTTGTTCACCATGAAACATCAACTGGAATGTTAAATGATTTAGACGAACTAAATGTTTTATGTGAAAAGTATAAAGTGAAACTATGTGTAGATTGCATTAGCTCAATTGGAGCAATACCGATAGATTTGAAAGATGTATATTTTGCAAGCGGTGTTAGTGGAAAGGCAATTAAATCGTTTACTGGATTATCTTTCGTTTTTTATAATCACAATGTGAAAGTAAATGAAGTATTACCGGCCTATATGGACATTGGCATGTACGAAGAAAATGACAGTATTCCATATTCTCATTCATGGAATTTAATGTATGCATTGCAAGAAGCCTTAAAAAGATTTGATGATGAAATGGCATTTGAAAAAATAAAAGAGACGTATGCATATATTGAACAAGCTATAACTACTGTGGGTTTAAAACTTGTTTCACCTAAAGAACATGCTGCGCCAATCATACTTACCATTCAATTAAAAGAAGATCAGTTTTCTAAAGATGTAGGCGATGCGTTAGCATTACAAGGATATATCGTCCATTATGAATCAGCGTATTTACAAAAGAATAACTGGATTCAAATTGCATGCCTGAATCATTACAAAGAACGTGATATGAAGAGGATGTTGAATTGTTTGCATATGTGTACTTTAAAGAATAGCGTACATATATGAGAAATGGTTTTTTAACGTAGTTGGTTGCGTATAAAGGAGTTATTACTTACGAAAACTTAGGAATGAGGCAAATAGTAGATTATAAATCATTAGAAGAGGTGTTAGGATGATAACTAAAAAACTACCATTACATATAGCACACATTAAAAAAGCTCAAAACATTTTAGACAGAAATGCTCGTAAAACGCCACTAGTAAAATCATTTTATTTGACTAGTAAAACAGGCGGAGAAATTCACTTGAAATTAGAAAATATGCAATTAACGGGTTCTTTTAAATTCCGTGGTGCATTTAATAAAATGTCACAGCTGACAAATCAGGAAAAAGAGAGAGGAGTAATTGCTTGTTCCGCTGGTAATCATGCGCAAGGAGTCGCTTTATCTGCTCATTTACTTGGTATTAAGAGTAAAATTGTGATGCCGATTTCTGCCCCACAGGCGAAAGTTGAAGCAACTAGAGGATACGGATCAGAAGTGATTTTATATGGTGAAACTTTTGATGATGCGAAGGCAAAATGTGAAGAGATTATTAGTGAAACAGGCGAAACATACTTACACCCATATGATGATGTAGAGGTAATGGCTGGTCAAGGTACAATTGGTTTGGACATTCTTGATGATATGTGGGATGTTGATACTGTCATTGTACCAATTGGCGGAGGTGGAATTATTTCTGGAATTGCTGTTGCATTAAAATCTTTTAATCCATCCATTAATATTATTGGTGTCCAAGCAGACAATGTTCATGGGATGAAGGCATCTTATGACAAAGGTACGATTGTAGAACATTATGAGGCACCTACTATAGCGGATGGTTGCGCAGTTAAAATACCAGGCGATTTAACTTTTGAAGTAGTAAAAGAATTAGTAGATGATATTGTAACTGTATCAGAAGGTGAATTAGAAGTAGCGATGAAAGACTTATTACAACGCGGTAAAGCTGTTGTAGAAGGGGCTGGCGCATTAGCTACTGCTGCTCTACTTGCAGGGAAAGTGCATCCATATATTAAAGGGAAAAAGGTAGTCGCAGTTATATCTGGTGGAAACGTAGATTTGCAGCGCATTTCCAGTGTTTGTGAGCAATTTTTTGTAGCCAATGAAGTGAAATAGTATTTGAAAAACATGAATTTTATGGAAGAAGAGCTAAGACAACTGATCTTAGCTCTTACTTTTTGTCTACTGTTTAGTGAATTAGTATATGTAATCGTCAATTTTCAAAGATAACTCAAATAATTATATTAATATTGTCGAAACGGAAACAGAAATTTAATATAATGGTTTTAGCGTATGAATGAGCTGTTAGGAGGATAGAACATGAACAAGGAAGAACAGGTCATGAACGGTTTCAGGGAATTATATAATAAGATGGTTTGGCTTAATAAGGATAAAATGGAAGAAGGTCTTAAAGGTTTTAAGTCTTCTGAAGTACATTGTATTGAATACATTGAAAACAATGCCGATTCTAACGTGACACAACTTGCAGAGGCTTTTTATGTGACTCGTGGTGCAATAAGTAGAATGACTAAGAAGCTCATAAACAAAGGCCTTATCGAAAGTTACCAGAAATCAGAGAATAAAAAAGAAATCTATTTTAAGCTTACTGAACAAGGGAAAGAAATATATAAAATTCACGAAGAGTTGCACAATGAGTTTCAACAGCGGGATAAAGCTGTATTTGAGCAAGTAACCGAGGCAGAATTTGACAGTATTATTAAATTCGTGGAAAAGTATAGTAGGCATTTGGATGCAGAAATAAAGAAACAAGGTATACATATTAAGTCGTAAATTTGCCTGTTAATGCGAGATATATTTAAATAATAAAAAGGTAGCCTATTCACGGTAAGGCTACCTTTTTATTATTATATTTTTGTTGACTAATCAACAAAGTGGAGTTATTATTTTGTTGACAAAGCAACAAAATATTTTAAGGGGAGAAATTAAATGTCTATATTTAGATCACAAAATGAAAGTGAAACTGAAAAAAACATAGATAAACATGCTTTAATATTTGGCCTTATTTCTGTATTTCTTTGTGGTATAGGTTTCAGTATCATCATGCCAGTAGTGCCATTCTTAGTGCAGCCTTATATAAGTAGTCAGGAAGAACAGGCTCTAGTTGTTACGCTACTGACCTCTGTTTATGCGGTCTGCGTGTTTTTCGCTGCTCCTGCACTCGGAGCTTTGAGCGATAAATATGGCCGTCGTCCATTACTTTTAATATGCCTTTTCGGTTCTGCAATTGGGTACTTAGTTTTTGGGATAGGAGGGGCTTTATGGGTACTATTTGCTGGACGTATAATAGAAGGAATAACAGGCGGGAGCATCAGTACAATTTTTGCATATTTTGCAGATATCATTCCCTCAGAACAGAGAACGAAGTATTTTGGGTGGGTGAGTGCAGTGGTAGGTGCAGGAACCATTATCGGACCAACTTTTGGGGGATTACTTGCAAATTTTGGTCATTCTGTACCTTTGTATTTTGGAGCGCTTATAACTTTATTAAATGTTTTATATGGGATGAAATACATGCCTGAGAGTCTTGACAAAAATAATAGGTTAAAAGAAATTACTTTTGTAAGGTTAAATCCTTTTACACAGCTGGCAAACATACTTTCCATGAAAAACTTAAAATGGTTACTTGTCTCAGCGTTTTTACTGTGGATACCTAACGGATCTTTACAAGCAATTTTCACACAATTTACGATGGATACTTTTAGCTGGAAACCTGCACTAATCGGGCTTATGTTTTCAATTATGGGCTTTCAAGATATCATTTCACAAGCTTTTATAATGCCAAAGCTTTTGATCAAGCTTAGTGATAAACAAATAGCAATACTTGGGATGGTTTCGGAGGTTATTGGCTACAGTTTTATTGCAGCATCTGCTTTATTTTCCTTATATCCTCTTCTAATCGTTGGGATGTTACTGTTTGGTTTTGGTGACTCAATTTTCGGGCCTTCATTCAATGGGATGCTTTCAAAGTCTGTCGATTCTAGTGAACAAGGAAGGATTCAAGGCGGTAGCCAATCTATTCAAGCTTTGGCAAGAATGATTGGTCCAATGATTGGAGGGCAAATCTATGTATCACTTGGTCATGCCGCACCTGCTTTTATGGGGATGATTTTTATAGTAGTTGCAATAGCAGTTTTGTATAGGGGGACGCATGTAACTGCATAAAAACGAAGGATAGGGTGTCGGAACTTAAGAACAAGTGCTGGCACCCTAATTTTCTAAGGCTAGAGAGTTAAGCGGATTTCTGTTGTTTCTGACACGATTTATCCTGTAAAAGCGCAATTCATGCAGGATAATATTTAGTGGGGTGCATAGAGTTTACATTAATTAAAGATTGGTTATAGTTGAAACTAGAAAAGTTAGGGTAAATGACTAACTATTTTAAGTCACGCCTGAGCTGAAGTAAATAATGATTCCATTTTTATTTTACTCTTTTCTCGAATTTCAGCATCTGCATGGCGCATTACAAATTTATGCGCTATAGCGATTGCTAAAACATCATCTAATAAGCCAATCCCAATAATAGCAGCTATATCTGGAATAAAGTCGATTGCTAATACGTAATAGGATAAAGCGGCTAATATTATGAATTTCGCTTTAGTAGGTAACCCTTTTTTTCTCATTGTGTAGTATAAAATAATACTTTCATATACGCTTGATTTCCCGAGCTTTGCTGAGCTTTTTTTGAATTTTTTCCAAAGTGTCTGTTTCTCCATATAAACACTCCTTTTACAAAAAAATAGATTTTTTAAAAGGATAGACAAAGAAGTGAGAGATTAATCAATTTTATAGTTTTTCTTAATGTATATTTCCATAAAAATAAGGAATTACCTGTTCAAATTAATAGAATGTTGGTTATGTAACGGCTTATAGTGTATGTGTTCGTTCCAAGTAAAGGTACTACGCAGATAACGTTTGGTGGTAATACGTATTAAAGTTCATTTTTTACATTAATCTCTGCATTCGGACAATGTTGAATTACTTCTAAATAATCTAAGGGTACATCTATTAATGAGGACTTTTATAATTCTTGAATAGCCCCTTTACTCGCTGGTGATTCATAAGCTTCTAATGTGATTCTGGTATTAATTGCACGATTGGCCACTTCATATAGCAGTTCAGGTGTTACTTTGTTTTGAACCATTTTTCCCTCACTTTTCTCCCATCTTTTTGAAAGTTGTCGCTTCGTTGATGGTTTTTTTATTTTCTCAGATAAATCCGATGAGTTTGAGTTTTAGAATTTTATCGTGTTATTATTTATGTAACAAGGGGATGTTGTAAGGAAAAATACAATTTTTTGGGGGAATGAGAATGGGAATCTATAACTATGAAGCGAAAGAGGATTTGCAAGTAGGAGAAGTTTGTTTAGAACGAGATATTTATGAAATTATAAATTTTTACAAGAAAGGGTCAATAGTTTTATGTGATTCAGTATCTCGGTTCAGTGCGAATTCAGACAGAATGTTTAAAGTGATAAATAGGATAGAAACATATATGCATAAAAATGAAGACTATACATATCAGGTTTCGGATAGGCCAAAGTTGATTTATGTAGTTGAGCAGGTAAGATAAGGAAGCATCCATAACAGGTGCTTTTTCTTTGTTATATGGAAATTATACATTAAAACAAAATGGACATTTGGATGCAAATTATTTGGTGATATGTATAGTAAAATATATGTGGATGATTTAGTTATTATTAAACATTTAATAACAGGTATGGGGGAAGAAAAGTGAAGATAATAGAACTACCAATTGAATTTGAATTTAATGGGGCAAAACAATGTATTTATCCGAGCTTAATTATAATAAACAATGAATTAAGTTTAGTAGATACAGGTTATATCAATTTTTCACCTTTAATTGAGGATGCAATTTTAAAACAGGGGTATGAGATGAAAAACTTAAAAAATATAATTATTACCCATTATGATGACGATCATATAGGATCTTTATATGATTTTAAAGTGAAATATCCTCACGTTAATATTATTGCTAGTGAAATTGAATCCCACTACATTAATGGTGAAATAAAATCGGAGAGACTAGTTCAAGCTGAAGACATGTTACAACGTATGCCAATTGAAGAGAAAAAATTTGGTGAGTGGTTTATACAGCAATTAAAAAATATAAGACATGTTTCCGTCGATGAAAAAGTATATGATGGTCAAATGATTTTGAATGATGAATGTCAAATTGTAGCGACACCAGGACATACTTCGGGGCATATTTCATTATATTTTCCGAATTCAAACTGTGTTATCACAGGGGATGCGGCAGTTCAAGATAATCATAAATTAGTAATAGCTAATCCGAATTTTTGCTTAGATTTAGAAAAAGCGGAAGAGTCTTTAAAGAGAATTAAAAACCTTAAAGCAGCAAGATATTATTGTTATCATGGAGGAAAACTTACTGTCTAAAAATTAGTATTTGTTTACGAATAATAAAGTAATTTCAAAAATAAAACAGATGATTAAAAAATAGTATTGAATTTGTGTCTATTGTTCTCCTATCACTTTTAAAATACAATTAGATAAAAAAGGGGATTATATGCATAAATTGGTGATTATTGTATTTAGTCTTATACTTGGATTTATAACGTTCCAAATTCCTGTAATATCGGAATGGATACAAAACTCAGTCTTTTGGTTAATTGTTATTATTCTATTATCGTATACATATAAAAATGATAATAGTGATAAGAAAGAAAAAAATGCTGATTAAGAATACTATTAAAAATATCCTCACTTGTGTTAGCACATTTTTAGGAGGAAAACTGATTATAAAAAATATTAAAAAACCGATCTTTCCCATATCGAAAAGATCGGTTTTTTAATTCATAGATTCTGCAATTTGAATTAAATCCTTTACGTTATATGTTCCTTTTATATAGCGTTTGTTACCAATTGCAATTGTATATTGAAAACCATTCTTCTGAAAGATAAGCTCATATGCTGAATCAAAATGAGGATTATATAATGCTGTTATATTATTTTTTAAACTGTAGAACTTAGCTCCCCTATGTACATATAGGCCTAATTTGTTGTGAACTGGTGAAACAGTGATTTTAAAAATCCCATTAATATCGTCATTGTAGTATTGGAGGTTTAAGTAATTGTTATAGATATACCCTTGAAATTCGTGAATTTCGAACGGGAATTTTGTAGGAGTAAGTATATGTTCCTTACACTTCATTTCATATTTTTTTACAATATTAGCTTCTTTCATAAGAGGATTCGTTCCATCATAAATTTGATTAATTCGAGATATTTTATTATTTTTTGTTACTATTTCTAAAATGTAACCAAGAGTAAATCTATCATCAGTGTCTTTGAAATAAGAAATAAGAATTGTAGTATCTTCTTTTGGAGACGGTACTATTTTAATTTCATGAATTTGTTTATTTGTTTGGAAAGTAGGTAGTTCAACTCCATCTGTTACATATGACCTCATTAATTTTTCATCATTTTTGAGTAAAGCATGTTTGAATTCACTTATTACATCTGTTTGAGATTTCGCCATTATAATTGTGTTGGATTGAAAATATAGTAAGAAAAATACGCAAAAAATCTTTATGAATGTTGTGGTCAATTTTATCACCCTGTAACTATAGTTCCGTAAATTTGAAATATATATGTATAGGAGGGAAGAAGATGAGTTTATTGCTTGATGTAATAATGGATATAATTTTATTTTACCCTCGAAATGACATGAAATTAAAACATCATATCGCAAAATTAAGTGAATTTGAGTGGTTTCGAAATCTACATGAAGATCCGAAGTATACAAGTTTAATTTGGTGTAATAGAAAAATTAAGAAGTTCATTTTGTCTACTACTAACATGGAAGCATTAATAAATTCCGAGAAAAAACAAAAAGAATTTGTCCAACTAGTACACGATGAATATAAAAAAAGAAGATAAGAATTTTTTTATTTTTCATATTTGGCGAAACAAATGGTACAATGAAAGCTAATGTGAAAAATAAGGAAAAGAAGTGGTCTATTTGAAAAACTTTTTAGAATTAGGAATTAGCGAAACTTTTAATCATACATTACGTGAAAATGGAATTACAGAAGCAACACCAATTCAAGAGCAGGCAATTCCTGTTATTATGTCAGGTAAAGATATTATTGGGCAGGCGAAAACAGGAACGGGTAAAACGTTAGCATTCGTGTTACCGATTTTAGAAAAAATCGATCCAGAGTCTAGTGATGTTCAAGCTTTAATTGTTGCACCAACAAGGGAACTAGCACTGCAAATTACAACTGAAATTAAAAAAATGCTTGTTCAAAGAGAAGATATTAATGTACTAGCGATTTATGGCGGGCAAGATGTAGCACAACAATTGAGAAAATTAAAAGGCAATACACATATTGTTGTTGCGACACCAGGACGATTATTAGATCATATACGTCGTGAAACAATTGATTTAAGTAATCTTTCAACAATTGTACTAGACGAAGCGGATCAAATGCTTTATTTCGGTTTCTTATATGATATTGAAGATATTTTAGATGAGACACCTGGTAGTAAACAAACGATGTTATTCTCAGCAACGATGCCAAAAGATATTAAAAAATTGGCGAAACGTTATATGGATGACCCGCAAATGATTCAAATACAAAGTGAAGAAGTAACGGTAAATACAATTGAGCAGCGTGTCATTGAGACGACAGATCGTGCAAAGCCAGATGCACTTCGTTTTGTTATGGACCGTGACCAGCCATTTTTAGCTGTTATTTTCTGTCGTACAAAGGTTAGAGCAAGTAAGCTTTATGATAATTTAAAAGGACTAGGTTATAATTGTGCTGAACTTCATGGTGATATACCTCAAGCGAAACGTGAAAGAGTCATGAAGAGTTTCCGCGAAGCTAAAATTCAGTACTTAATTGCGACTGATGTAGCAGCTCGTGGACTTGATGTAGATGGTGTAACACATGTATTTAACTTTGATATTCCTGAAGATGTAGAAAGTTATATTCACCGCATTGGCCGAACAGGACGTGCAGGTGGATCAGGTCTTGCAATTACGTTTGTTGCAGCGAAAGATGAAAAGCATTTAGAAGAAATTGAAAAAACGCTTGGTGCACCGTTGCAAAGAGAAATAATCGAACAACCGAAGATAAGACGTGTAGATGAATATGGAAAACCGGTACCAAAGCCGGCTCCAAAGAAATCAGATCAATATCGTCAAAGAGATAGCCGTGAAGGTTCAAGAAGTGGTTCGAGAAGTGGTTCAAAAAGTGGCTCAAGAAGTGATTCAAGAAATAGTTCGAGAAATGATAGCAACCGATCATTTAACAAGCCAAGTAATAAAAAAAGTAGTACAAAACAAGGTCAGCAAAGACGTGGCCGTTAAATAGTTATTATTGAAAAGAGTCGCAAATCGTTGCGGCTTTTTTTTGTTTTTATACAACGATATCGATATAAGTACAAAGGTGATGAAAAGGGGCAATTTTTAAAATTTCATTTACCGTATTAAAAAATAAAAAATTTATAAAGGAAATAGAAAGTAGGGTGTTGTATATGTACGATAATAGGAAACTTTTTACGAACTAAACATATAATTTAAATAGACCGACAGTCGGTCTGGGTGGGAAGGAGAACGTGAATGCGTATAGTAAAGGAGTATGAGGAGCGTAGAAAGGAAATTTTAGAAACTGCTGAACGTTTATTTATTACGAAAGGTTATACGAAAACAACAGTAAATGACATTTTAAAAGAGATAGGAATAGCGAAGGGGACATTTTATCACTATTTTAAGTCGAAAGAAGAAGTAATGGATGAAATCATTATGAGAATCATTAAAGATGATGTTGCTAAAGCGAAAGTAATCGTCTCTAATCCAAATATCCCAGTATTAGAAAAGTTATTTCGAGTCTTGATGGAGCAATCACCAAAATCAGGAGATGTTAAAGATAAAATGATTGAACAATTTCATCAGCCAAATAATGCGGAAATGCATCAAAAAAGTATAGTGCAATCCATTATTCATTTATCTCCTGTTTTGGCAGAGATTTTAGAACAAGGAATCGATGAAGGTGTATTTTCTACACCATACCCACAAGAAACGATTGAATTATTACTCTCTTCAGCACAAGTTATATTTGATGAGGGGTTATTCGAGTGGCAACCAGAAGAAATGATGAGGAGAGTGAAAGCTTATATTAAAATGATGGAAGTATCTGTTGGGGCGAAAGAAGGATCCTTTGATTATATGGTTGAGGTTTTAATTAAACAGAAATAATCATTTTCTGTTTAATTACTACAGACCGACAGTCGGTCTAAATTAAAAGAAGGGTGTGATGAGGATGCCAGCAAGTATAAGATCTTCTATGAAAGATTTTCACTTAATGGTGAGTGGGCAAATTATTACTATTTTAGGATCAACACTTTTACGTTTTGCTCTGTCGTTATATGTGCTAGATATAACAGGGCGTGCTGATATATTCGCAGGATTATACGCGGTTACGAGTATTCCGTTTTTGTTAGCCCCTCTTGGCGGAGCGATAGCTGATCGTTTCAATCGCCGTAATTTAATGGTCATTTTTGATTTTATAAACACTGCGATTGTATTAAGCTTTTTAGTTTTATTATTTACTGGATCGGTATCTATTACACTGATTGGGACAATTATGTTTTTACTAGCTGTCATTAGTGCAATGTACTCACCAGTTGTAATGGCGAGTATTCCGCAATTAGTTCCAGAGAAAAAGTTAGAACAAGCGAACGGTATCGTAAATGGCGTGCAAGCATTATCTAACATAGTTGCTCCTGTATTAGGAGGAATATTGTACGGCATAATTGGTTTGAAAATGCTCGTAATAATAAGCTGTCTTGCTTTCTTTTTATCTGCGATTTTAGAAATGTTTATTACAATACCTTTTATAAAAAGAGCACAAGAAAGCCATATCATACCGACAATTGTAAAGGATATGAAAGATGGCTTTATATACGTTTTAAAACAACCATTTATTTTGAAATCTATGCTTTTATCTGCATTACTAAATTTAATACTGACACCGCTATTTGTAGTTGGTGCTCCAATTATTATACGAGTAACAATGAAAAGTAGCGACATGATATACGGAATTGGAATGGGATTGATCGATTTTGCTACTATTTTAGGTGCATTAACAATAGGTTTTTTTGCGAAAAAGATACAGATGAAAACATTGTATTACTGGATGCTTTTACTAGCTTTATTAGTAATACCAATGTCACTATCAGTTACGCCATTTATTCTTAATTTAGGATACTATCCACCATTTATCCTCTTTATACTTTCTTCTATTCTAATTGCAATGATCATGACAATTGTATCCATCTATGTAATTACTGTAGTCCAAAAGAAAACACCAAATGAAAATCTAGGAAAAGTAATGGCAATTATAACAGCGGTATCTCAATGTATGGCGCCAATTGGGCAAGTTATTTATGGTTTTATGTTTGAAGAATTCAATATGAAAATTTATTTACCTATTTTAGCTATTAGTTTCATAATGATAATAATGGCGATCGTGACGAAGAAAATATTATGGAATGAAGGGAACTAGCTTCATATGATTAGGCGAATGTTAAAAAGAGATTTCTCTCAAAATAAAATGATAATTACCATTTTATTTATGTTTATCTTGTTATCAAGTCTATTAATGGCTAGTGCTTCAAGTAACGTTATAAATTTATTGAACTCGATTGATCAATTGTTTAAAGTATCAAACGCACCACACTTCGTACAAATGCATGCCGGAGAAATAAATCAAAAGTCAATCGATTCATTTGTAGCGAAAACTCCTGTTGTAAAAGAACAGCAAACGGCTGAGATGATTCAAATTGGCGGGTCTAACATTTTTATAAAGAAGAAAAATGAAGCGGAACATAATAGTGTAATGGACATTAGTTTTGTTAAACAAAATAGTAATTTTGACTTTTTATTAGATTTAAATAATGAAGTGATCAATGTAAGGAAAGGGGAAATAGGTGTACCAATTTATTATATGCAAAAATATAAATTGCGTATTGGAGATAAAATATGGGTTGTTAAAAATAATAATGAACTAGAATTGACTATTTCGTCATTTGTTCGTGATGTTCAAATGAACCCATCAATCGTTAGTTCAAAACGATTTGTAATAAGCGATGAAGACTTCGAAAGAATAAAGGTGAATTTTGGAGAAAGCGAATATCTTATTGAATTCCAGCTAACAGATGTAAATAAAATTAATGAATTTGAAACTCTATACCAGTCATCGAACTTACCTCAAAAAGGTCCCTCTATTACGTATTCACTCTTTAAAACTCTCAATTCACTAACAGATGGAATAATAGCTGCAGTGCTTATTATAATAAGTGCATTATTAATGTTAATCGCAAGTTTATGTATTAGATTTACGATTATGACTTCTATGGAAGAAGATTATCGGGAAATAGGTGTAATGAAAGCTATCGGCATAACAAGTATAGAGATTCAAAAGCTATATGTAACAAAATATGTTGTTATTGCTGCTAGTGGATGTATATGTGGATATATTCTTTCGTTATTTGTTACAAAAATTTTCACCGCTAAAATATCACTTTATATGGGAATAGCAAGTACAAGTATTTTACATTTTGTTGTACCATTAATAGTCACAATTGTGTTATTTCTAACTATTATCCTGTTTTGTCGTATCATTTTGCGGAATTTCAGGAGAATTACAGCAATAGATGCTTTAAGATCAAGAGATAATCTAGGAAAGAAGAAGGGAAAAAGGACTTTTTCACTCTCTCAAACTAGAATTACAAATGTAAATATATTTATTGGTATGCAAGATGTAGTAAAACGATTTAAGTTATATCGCGTGTTAAGTATCGTTTTAATCATTGCTGTGTTCATGATTGTTGTACCTGTTAACTTTTTGTATACGATTCAGTCACCGAAGTTTGTAAATTATATGGGAACAGGAAAAAGTGATATTCGAATAGATTTACAGCAATCTGAAAATATAGAGAAACGATTTAAGGAAGTAATTTCATATATACGAAACGATGAAGAAGTTGAAAAGTATGCAGCATTTGTAACGAGTACATTTAAAGTGGTGAATACTGATGGGACACATGAAAACTTATATGTAGAAGTAGGAGACTTCTCTAAATTTCCATTAGACTATATTCAAGGTATGGAACCAAAAAATGAAGATGAAATTGCTCTTTCTTATATGAACGCAAATGAATTAAAAAAGAATGTAGGGGATGAAATCGTTTTATTTGTAGAAGGAAAAGAAAGAGTACAAACCATTAGTGGGATATATCAAGATGTAACAAATGGCGGGAAAACAGCTAAAGCGAGCTTCTCTTATAATAGCGAAAATATATTATGGTATGTAGTAAATGTAGATATAAAGCCTACTATGAATTTACAAGAAAAAGTGAAGGAGTATAAACATAATTTTAGTTCTGCAAAAATAACAGATACAGATGATTATTTAACGCAAACTTTAGGAGAGACAATTAAACAATTAAGATTCGTGACTCAAGTGGTAATGTTAATTGCCATATTGATATCAGTTTTAATTACTGCGATGTTTTTTAAAATGTTATTAGCTAAAGATTCTTCGCAAATATTAATTATGAAAAATATTGGCTTTTCTTACAACGATATTCGAATACAGTATATAACCCGTTCTATTGTCATTGTATTAATAGGCATTGTAACAGGGACATTACTAGCTGCTACGTTTGGGGAAATGTTAGTAAGTTGGTTAGGCTCATTTATGGGAGCAGCTCATATAAAGTTTGTTGTAAATCCTATCGTTTCTTATGTAATATGTCCAACTATTTTATTTATATCTGTTACTGCAACAACACTTTTCAGTAGTTTTACTATGAAACAAACAGACGATTTAAAACGAAATGGGGAGTAGGGGGTGTAACGTGAAGAAAATTTTAGAAGTAAAGCAATTAAACAAAACATATTCATTAGATGGAAATGCAAATTATCATGTGCTAAAAAATATAGATTTAGAGATTTATGAAGGAGAATTTGTATCGGTCATGGGCCCTTCTGGTTCTGGGAAATCAACGTTACTATATAATATTAGTGGAATGGATCAAATGTCATCAGGAAGTGTGAAAATTGATAGTAAAGAAATATCATGTATGAAAGAAGAAGAGCTAGCCAAATTGCGCCTTACTGAAATAGGATTTATTTTTCAACAGAGCAACCTTCTTAGAAATTTGAATCTATTTGATAATATTATCTTGTCAGCATATGTAGCGAAATGTGAGAGTAAGAAAATAGTAAATCGACGTGCTTTGGAGCTAATGGGGAAAATGGGGATAAGTGATATAGCCTCCCATTATATAACCGAAGCATCTGGAGGGCAATTACAAAGAGTTTCTATTTGTAGAGCGCTCATCAATAATCCAAATGTTATTTTTGCTGATGAGCCAACGGGTGCTCTAAATCTAAAATCAACAGAAGAGGTAATGCAAATTTTATTAAATATTAACCGTGATGGAACGACTATTATGTTAGTGACTCATGATGTAAAGGTAGCAGCGAAAACAGAAAGAGTTCTTTTTATGGCGGACGGAGAAATTGTGAGTGAAATACAGTTAGGTAAGCATAGGAACGATGATTTAAAAGTACGAGAAGAGAAGTTGTTAAAATGGTTAGCTATACTTGGATTTTAAAAAGAAAAACTCCTATTGAATGTAGGAGTTTTTCTTTTTGTCTGAAAGTTCTGAAAGATGTATAATGATTTTCTGACTATTTAAATTTGGAGGGATACAAGTGAAAAATGAAACGTTGCATAATCAAGAAGATATTATTAAAATGCTTGATTCATTATTAAGACCAGCAGAACCATTTTGGAATGAATTTTATGCGAATAGAGAAAAAGATGTTCCGTTTTTTGAAAACGTTCCAGATGAGAACCTAGTTTCGTATATAAATAAAAATTGGGTTTCAAAAGGAAAAGTAGTAGAACTTGGATGTGGTCCGGGTAGAAACGCAATTTATCTAGCAAATGAAGGGTTTGATGTAACGGCAGTGGATTTATCTATAGAAGGCATTAAATGGGCGAAAGAGCGGGCTTTAGCAAAAGGGATAGAAATTGAATTTATTTGTGATTCAATTTTTAATTTAGAGGTCCAAAATGAATTTGATTTTGTATACGATTCGGGTTGTTTACATCATATTCCACCACATAGAAGAATAAATTATGTGGATTTAATTAAAAACTCATTGAAATCAGGTGGTTATTTCGGATTAACATGTTTTGCGGCAGGCGATTTAGATGAGCGAAATGGCTCAGAAATAACAGATTGGGACGTATATAGAGGATGGAGTCTGCAAGGTGGTCTTGCTTATTCGGAAGAGAAATTAAGAGAGGTATTTAAGGGATTTGAAGTGATTGAAATTAGAAAAATGAAGCAAATTGAACAACCAAATACTATGTTTGGAGAATCATTTCTTTGGACAGCATTATTTAAGAAGAAATAAGAAAGTAGATAATTGACAAACTCATCGTTTTTATAGACAATACACTTACGGGAAAATATGTTCGGTTTTGCTGACCGATGTATATTTTGCATAAATACATAACAAGGGGTTGTCTCTGTATGAGTACTACAAATCAAAAAATCACTACATTTTTAATGTTTGAAGGCAAAGCTGAAGAAGCGATGAATTTTTACACATCACTATTTGATCAATCAGAAATTGTAAGTATCTCTCGCTACGATGAAAATGGACCTGGTAAAGAGGGTACTGTAATTCAGGCAACGTTTACGTTACATGGGCAAGAATTCATGTGCATAGATAGTTATGTAAATCATAATTTTACATTTACACCAGCTATGTCTCTTTATGTAACTTGTAATACGGAAGAAGAAATTGAAACGGCTTTTAATAAATTAGCGGAGGATGGAGCAGTACTTATGCCTTTAGGTGCCTATCCGTTTAGTAAAAAATTTGGTTGGTTAAATGATAAGTATGGTGTGTCTTGGCAGTTAACGCTTGTGGAATAAATAAATTGTAATTGATTTGTTTAATGGTTGTAGTTAAGAGATTAAAAATTTAAACAACAAATAAAAAGGTGTTCCAAGCGTCAACAGGTTTGGAACACCTTTTTATTTTTTTAAATAAATTTGTATTTTTTCTATTTAGAATATTTTATTTTTCTTACTACTTTTTATCTGTTAATATAAATATAGAAAAATATGTATTAATTATTGGTTAGGTTAATAGAAAAAGAAAAGCATAAATAGTAAATGACCTTACATTTAAAATATAACAAGATAGCTAGGGGGAATAGTTATAATGGATACAACTCAACAAAACAGTAATGCATGGGATAAAAAGGTTGAAGAAGGTTCTAGATATACGCAACCAGTAAGTAGCGAGGTTATTGAAAAAAGTAAATCAGGTGAATGGGAAATCACAGTCACTACAGAAAAATCTGTTCCTAGAGATTGGTTTCCAAAGTCTTTAGAGGGATTAAAAATACTGTGCTTAGCATCAGGTGGAGGGCAACAAGCACCTGTTCTAGCTGCTGCTGGAGCAGATGTAACAGTTACTGATATATCTAAGAAGCAACTGGAACAAGATGAAAAGGTAGCACAGCGGGATGGTTTAACTTTAAAAACAGTACAAGGAGATATGTCAGACCTGAGTGATTTTGAGAAGGAATATTTTGATATTGTTGTAAATCCTGTTTCTAATTTGTTTGTAAAAGATATTCATCTTGTATGGAATGAAGTTTCCAGGGTTTTAAAGAATAAAGGCATTCTTATTTCTGGATTTACAAATCCGTTACTATGGATTTTTGATGATAACCAAGAACAAAAAGGTATTCTTGATGTTAAACATTCAATTCCTTCATCAACATTGGATTATTTACCAAAGGATGAAGTTCAAGATTACATCAATTCAAATCAAACAATAGAATATGCGCATACTCTAGAAGACCAAATCCAAGGCCAAATTGAAGCTGGTTTTGTTATAACAGGCTTTTATGAGGATGATTTTGGTGGAACAAGGATATTAGATAAGCATATTAAAACCTTTATTTCTACAAAAGCTATAAAATTAAAGATGGATTAAGAATTTTGACTTGTCACAAGGGGTATTAGTCGAAGAAGGTTCTTAAAATAGTATACATAAGGAAAAGGATGGCGCTTTCCATCCTATTCCTTATGTATTTTGAGTGTCAAAACTATTCTCAAAACAAGTGTTACACTATCAATTGTATAATTAGGTTATGCTTTTTATATTAAGAATTTTGCTGGCCGAATCTTTTGCCCAGTTTAGCTAACAATTCAGGCTGATCCCCTTGGCTCATTACAACTTCAATAAAGATGAGTTGATTCTTATGTAAAGTTATATTCGTTAAGACTTCTGCTAACTCTATTTCATTTTCCACTTTACAAGTTAGACTTTTTTCTTCTGATCCGAATACGTTTGCGAGATTTGTGTAATCCCACATTTGTATGTCATTATACGGTTCGTTTTGGCCGTGAATTGCACGTTCAACAGTGTATCCATTGTTATTAATTAAAAATATAATCGGCTTTAAATTTTGACGAAGTATAGTCGATAACTCTTGGACAGTTAATTGGAAAGAACCATCACCGATAATTAAAATGTTACGCCGAGATAAATTAGCGAGCTGTGTACCGAGTAGAGCAGGTAATGTATAACCGATTGATCCCCATAATGGTTGAGTTACATATGTAGTGTTATTCGGTAAAGGGATAGTGGCACTACCGAAGAAAGGTGTTCCTTGCTCTGCAATTAAAACATCGTTTTCTTGTAAGAAATGATATATTTGCTGCCAAAAACGTTTTTGTGTAACTATTTGTCCTTTTGGATTAAACTCTTCAGTAATCGATAGTGATTCTGAAATAAACGGCTTAATTTCAAGTGTTTCTTCTTTGCGATGTTCGATTACATCACTTAACTGTTGTAAAGCATCTTTCATTACAATAGGTCCGTATTTTTTATCTATAATTTTCACAGTATAGGGATGGATTTCTATTACTTGCTCTTTCGCAAAGCCTTGTGTAAAGCCGCCAGTAATAGTATCAGTTAATTTCACGCCAATACTAATAATACAGTCAGATTCATCAATTCTTTTTCGTAAGTATAGAGAACTAACATCACCAGTATAAATTCCTATAAATTGAGGGTGTTTTTCAGGGAATATTCCTTTTCCCATACTTAACGTTGCGATAGGAAACCCAGTTTTTTCTACGAATTGATGCAAATATTCTTCCGCATGAAAACGAGCTACTTCAAAATCAGCTAAAATAACAGGATTTTTGGCACTGTTTATTTTTGAAGTTGCATGTAGAAGCATTTTATCTACTGCTTCTTTATTACTTAAAATCGGTTTATGTAAAATTGGTTCCGTAGGTTTATTAATGGGTTTATTATACACATCAATCGGTAATTGAATATGAACAGGGCGTTTTTCATTCCAACATGCACATAATACACGGTCAATTTCCTCAGCTGCATGCTCAGGTGTTAATTTTGCTTGTGCCACCGTGATTTCTCGATACATATTGGAAAAATGATCGAACTTTCCATCACCTAACGTATGATGAACGAGTGCTCCATTTTCCATTACTTTAGTTGTTGGCGTACCAGTTATTTTTATAACTGGTACGTTTTCTGCGTATGACCCAGCAACGCCGTTAAGTGCGCTTAATTCTCCAACACCGAAAGAGGTAATAAGAGCGGCGATTCCTTTTATACGAGCGTATCCATCTGCAGCATATGCCGCATTCAATTCATTACAATTACCAATCCACTTTAGCTTTTCATGTGCTAGTACATCATCTAAAAAAGCCAAATTATAATCACCAGGGACACCAAAAATATGTTCAATTCCTAATTCGCTTAGTCGGTCTAGTAAATATGTACTTACAGTATATTGCGTTTTCAAGTGAATCATCTCCTAATTTTGCAATGAATATTTCAATAGACTAAGTTCCAATGCGTTCATTAAAATATTGATTACTGGATTGTGGTATAATTTACATACAGGGGGAAAGTAGATGACACAACATAAAGAAGAACAGATGAATGAAGCATTAGCATTATTTTACTTTGCATATAAAACATTTACTGAAAAGCCAGATGAAATTATAAAAGAGTATGGCATACAACGAGTACATCACCGAATTTTATTTTTTATCGCACGATTTCCAGGGATAAGTGTAAATGAGTTATTATCAATGCTAGAAATAAGTAAACAAGCTCTTCACGGACCATTACGACAGCTTGTGGAAAAGGGTTTAATTGAGAGTAATGAAGCTACACATGATCGCCGTGTGAAACAGTTATCTTTAACAGAAATAGGTGTAGATTTAGAGAAAAAACTGAGCGATGTACAAAGACAACAAATGAGTGCTATTTTTTCAAAATTTGGTGAATCGTGTGAAGAAAATTGGCATCAAGTTATGAATGAAATGGCAAATAGTCGATCAGGTTTTGATGCTTGGATATCAAAACGAGAAGTTGTAATCGATCAAAAATAATAAGAAATATATCTGTTTTTATAGTTTGAAAAAGAACAAATTTTATCCATACATTTGGCAACTATGGTTTGATTATAGAGTGAATGGATAAAAAGATACATTACTAGATACTTTATACGTGTACGCAATGGAACAATAAAATTCACATTTCCGAGAGGGGAATTATTATGATAAAACTTGTACTTATTCGTCACGGACAAAGTTTATGGAATCTTGAAAATCGATTTACAGGATGGGCAGATGTAGATTTATCAGAAAATGGGTTAAGTGAAGCAAGAGAAGCAGGAGCGATATTAAAGAAAAATGGATATACTTTTGACGTTGCTTATACATCGGTATTAAAACGAGCAATTCGGACGCTGTGGATAGTTCTACATGAGATGGATCTTACTTGGGTGCCTATACATAAATCGTGGAAATTAAACGAAAGACATTACGGAGCACTACAAGGATTGAATAAAGATGAAACTGCGAAAAAATATGGTGAGGAGCAAGTTCATATTTGGAGAAGAAGTATTGATGTAAGACCACCTGCACTTACTGAGGATGATCCTAGGTATGAAGCGAATGATCCAAGATATAAAACACTTAAAAAAGGTGAGTTTCCGTTGACTGAATGTTTAGAGGATACGGAGAAAAGAGTACTTGATTATTGGCATTCAGAAATTGCGCCGTCATTAAAAAATGGAGAAAAGGTAATTATTTCATCGCATGGTAATACGATTCGTTCGCTAGTGAAATTCTTAGATAACCTTTCAAGTGATGGTGTTGTTTCATTAAATATTCCAACGAGCATTCCGCTTGTGTATGAATTAGACGAAGATTTACGTCCAATTCGTCATTATTACTTAAGTATGGATGGAGAAGTACCTGAAGGGGAAATTCCGAAACATATTTCTTTTTAACATGAAAATTTGAAACGTATGCTTGTCTACATATACAATGTAGATTCATGATAAAAGACGTGGTACCTTCTAATGTATATGCGATATTGCTAAATTTAGAAGCTTGTCCACGTCTTTTGTCATAAAGAGAGCTGCTTGTGCATGTAATGATATCGTGAGTAGTTTTTGAATGGAGGGTGATGTCATTGGTGATCTCTAACATTCGAATCGGCTTATTTATTTTAGCAATCGTTTTTCTCGTTCTTGTTTTCTTTTACTGGAGAAATGAAGAGTTGTATGAGGAGAAAAAGCAACGTATTAGAAAGACTTGGTATGGGTTGTTTATAATATCAGTCACCGTGTATTTCATGATAAAAGGAATTGATTTAACCCTCTGGAAAAATCTTTTAATGTTCACTGCAATGGTTATTTTCGTTGATATCGCATTTATTTTAACACCTAATATTTCAGAAATATGGGGAGCGAAATTTAGCGATATCGGCAAAACAGTTCAATCGATAAAACGGTCATTAATTGCTTCTAAAGCAAGAGGAGAAATTTACACAACAATTATTCAAAATGTCAATCCAGCAGTATTCGGTACAATGGAGTGGCATACGGAAGAAGAATATACAAAAAGCTTAAATGTATTTTTAGATTCATACGGGGAAAAAATTGGAGCGAAAATTGTTGTATTTGAAGCGGCAAAGGAATTAAATACAAACTTTCGCGGTATCCGTTCTCAATTTAGTACGATTGTTCCGTTTGAACACATCGAGCAATTGAATGAGCAGAAAGCGGTGCAAGTAGAAAATGTCGGGATTATACCAGCAAAAATAGTAAGTGATGTTTTCATTGTTATTGATGGGAAGAAAAATAATCTGCAAGATCGGGATTTTGAAAATGTATATAATTTAACAATACATCATAGTTATTTTAGTAAATAAGGACAGAATCTTTTTCTGTCCTTTTCTTCTATACATAAATTAAAAACAAAATCCAACAAAGTTGAATAAAATTGGACAATCATTCCTACACTAGCATGTAGAGGTGATCGTAGTGGTAAAAGATTATGACAATGATTTTTTTAAAGAAGACAATGAAGATACAACAGATTTCTCTTTAATAAAAGGAGATACTTTGCAACAAGTAGAAGAATTAGAAGAAGAATTAAAAAGAAAATCATAAGTGTACACTCTTTCTACATTTGCTATATAATATAAATAGAAGATTGTATCTTTTTGAAAAGGGGGAGAAGGGATGGCTGAAGTCAATGTACAAAAGTCTTCATTTTTTAAAGAAAAAAAAGAAGAACCAAATACAGATTTCTCTCTTGTGAAAGGTGCATTAACGGAAAATATAAATCGGTTAGAGAAATTAATGAATAATAGTACTTCAAAATATATGAAAGCAAAAAAAGAGAAAGAAAATGCATAGTGCATTTTCTTTCTCTTTTTTTATACGATTAAATATTTAACGAATAGGTTTTAAGGTATGAAATAGAAAGGGAAAGTAACGAATCATGGTATAATGATAAGAGACTTACATATTATTTTGTCATTTTGAGAGGAGCTTAAAAATGTATTCTACTTTAGAACAATTAACAAAGCACCCTGTATTTTATCATTTTGCAGAAATTTCAAAGATTCCTAGAGGATCGGGTAATGAAAAGGAAATTAGTGATTATTTAGTTAGCTTTGCAAAAGAGCGTAACTTAGAAGTGATTCAAGATGAAGCAATGAATGTCATTATTAAAAAAGACGCAACTGCTGGCTATGAAAATGTACCAGCTATTATCATTCAAGGTCATATGGATATGGTATGTGAAAAAAACCAAGCAACCGTACATGATTTTGAAAAAGATCCAATTGAATTACGAATTATTGGGGATATGTTATATGCAAATCAAACAACGTTAGGTGCTGATAACGGTATTGCTGTTGCGTATGCAATGTCATTATTAGATTCAAAAGATATTCCGCATCCAGCACTTGAAGTAGTTATTACTACTGAAGAAGAAACGACAATGGGTGGGGCTTTCGCTGTTGACCCAAATCATTTTGAAGGAAAAATCTTTATTAACATTGATTCTGAAGAAGATCATAAATTACTTGTAAGTAGCGCAGGTGGTGCGAAAGCTGTTGAAACAATTTCAGTGATTTGGGATGAAGCGCCAGCGAATATGGATGCATACCGTCTATATGTTGGTGGTTTAAAAGGCGGACATTCTGGTATGGAAATTGATAAACAACGCGGTAATGCGAACAAAGTATTAGGACGAGTATTACATGATTTATCAGTAAATATTCACTTTGATATAAGTGAAGTTCACGGCGGATTAAAAACAAATGCAATTCCACGTGAAAGTGTAGCTACAATTGTATTACGTACAGAAGATGTAGAGAAGGTAGAAGAAAAACTAGAATCTTGGACAAGAGTATTACAAGAAGAAATGCGTGCTGTTGATCCAGATGTTCACGTTACACTTACAAAATTGGATGAGAAAGTAGAAAAAGTATTTGCTAAAGAGACACAAAAGCAACTTATTTCATCATTATTTTTAATTCCAAACGGCATTCAAAGTATGAGCATGGATATTAAAGGATTAGTAGAAAGTTCAACAAATTTAGGTGTTATTGAAACGTTGCAAGATGAAATTAAATTACGTAACGAAGTGAGAAGTTCTGTGAGTAGTTTAAAACAACATGTTGCAGATGAAATTAAATGTATTGCCGAATTAGTTGGTGCAACATTTGAAATAGAGTCAGAGTATCCAGAATGGCCATACAATCCGAATTCACAAATTCGTAATTTATTTGAAAAAGTGCATCAAGAAAAATACAATAAAGATGCTGAAATCTTCGCTGTACACGCAGGTATTGAATGTAGTGCATTCGTTCAAAAGATGCCTGACTTAGATGCAATTGCATTCGGTCCAGATATTTTCAACGTTCACACTCCAGATGAGCATATTAGTATTTCTTCTGTTGTGAATAACTGGGGATTCTTCGTTGATGTAATGAAGGGTACGAAAGAATTAGCTAAATAATATTCATAAAATGAAGAGTAGCCTATAAAATTTTATGGGCTACTTTTTTGTATAGAGTTTTATTAGAGATTTATTTTTACGTTAGTATTTAATTTTTGCTTTTATTTCTCGAGGAAATTGTACCAAAGGCTGCTCCAGTTATTGCTCCGATTAAAGTCATAAAAATTGCACTCCATGCTGCAAATGACATCTTTACACCTCCAAATAATAAATTATTGTTTCTTAGCCTTTTGAATAGAAATGATAATTGCAACAACTATTAAGAAAATAAGAGGAGACCAAGAATAGAAAGACATTTAATATTCTCCTTTCAATATTATTTTTAAATATTTTTATAAATAAATTATCACATTTTTAAAGAGTGAACATATAAAATATGCAATATTGCATATTGAATTGTGGTACTAAAAGAGGTGGAAACAATTATTGAATGAAAATTATAATTTATAAAGAAAGTAAGGATTTTTTAAATCTTAAAAGGATAGAAGAATCAAAAAACTCCTCTATCTTATATAAGATAGAGAAGTTTTTAAAATAGTTTTTGTTTACTGGTGAGATAAATATATATTATTTTGAGATTTTAAAGCTGCCCCCATAATAATAATTTTCTCCAAGTTTCATAACAGCTACATATGTTCCTGGAGTATAAACCTTAGTAATAGGTGTTACAAATCTACCATAATCATGTTTTAGACCTGAGTCATAAATAGTTTTATATCTATGCAAGTTTATTTTGTCATTTTCATTTCCACTTAATTGATATATTTTTACAATACCAGTATCTTTACCACCAGTATATATAGTAACATCGAATGTATCTCCATGCTTTAAGTCACCAACTGCTAACTCTTCTATAAAATCTGCATTATGATGTAATAAAAAATAGTTTTGCCACTGCCAATTATCTAAAAATGGTGATACTTTTTGTGTAAGTTGCGATTGTGCAGACACAGGTGGGGGTGTAGCGATTGTATTCGAAAATAAAAATCCTCCAACAGTCAATACGCCAATAATTGTTGATTGCTTTAAAAGTTTGATCTTCTAAACCTCCTAATTAATAAAGGATTCAGAACTCGTTTTGTGAAAAGCTAGCCGTGAAATCTACTGGATGATAATATCTTCTATAATTATATTAACATTTATTGATTTATCTGACAAATTAATGAATAATAAAACTAAATCGAGGAAGTTACGGCTAATACAGGAAAGAAGTTAGATGTATAGTTAAGAAATCTTTATCATATGTAATTGGTATTTGTTATTTGAAAACTCGATTGTTTTAATGTTTAAATTTCAATTCATACTATAAGTTTCAGTACTTAATTTTACAATTTGACTTATGTAATTTAACAAGTTATGATTTTTTTATTATAAAAGAAAGGCTTGAATATAATGATTCGTCGTTTGAGAAAGCTAAAAAATGTAGCAGTCGTAGTAAGCTTCTAAGTAAATAGCAAAATATATAATACTTAGAAGCGAGGAATAAAGTTATGAAGCATCCATTATTTAATCATTGGTCAGAAACAAAGTATATAAAAGATATAGTAACAAATCCACTTATTGAGGTAGGAGAGTACTCCTATTATTCGGGTTATTATGGTCATCAAAATTTTGAAGATGGCTGTGTAAGGTATTTGTGGGGGGATGCTAAGTCCCGAGCACTGTTCAATCCAATTGAACAGATGGGATGGCATCTTGATAAACTCATTATTGGGAACTATGTTTGTATTGCGAGTGGAGTAATCATTTTAATGGGTGGTAATCATAATCATCACTCAGAATGGATTACAGTATATCCATTCGCTGAGCAAATTGAATATTCATATGAACCGAAGGGTGATACAGTCATTAAAAGTGATGCTTGGATTGGAATGAATGCTATAATAATGCCTGGCGTTACAATCGGTGAAGGTGCAATCGTTGCAGCAGGATCTGTCGTAAGTAAAGATGTTCCGCCGTATACAATAGTTGGTGGAAATCCTGCTAAGGAAATAAAGAAACGATTCACTGATACAGAAATGAATATGCTAATGGAAATGCGTTGGTTTGATTGGGATAGAGAATTAGTTGAGAAGGCGATGCCGCTTTTATCTAGTTCATCTATTGAATTATTATATGATTTTTATAACAAGGAAATAAAAAATAGATAGATCTGTGAAGGAAACTACATTCTATATAGGATGTAGTTTTTTTATTATAAAAAATTAATAGTCTAGACTAAGGAAAATTCATCTCTGGTATGAGTATAGTAAATAGCTGAATTCAATAATTAAAATCCTTGATAGCTAATAAGACCAGTGTGTCTCGATATTTAATCGGGATACACTGGTTTTATTTTTTGTAAATGTGGAACAAACGCATTATTTAGATTGTCTATTCATTGTAATCCTAAAAAATATGAAATTAACGTCTTATATGTATATAGAATTTGATAAAATTGTCTATTTTTATAGTGATTATGCTAGAATAACGTTTTTTTGAGTACAAAGATATTGGAGGTAAGAGAATTGAAAGGTATGTTTTACAAAAAATTCATTGTAATCGTAACAGTGCTTACACTATTTTGTAGCATAATTGTTACATTTGAGAGCGCATCAGCGGAAACAGTTCCTGTTTTAGACGTAGAAGCAGGATCAGCAATTTTAGTAGAAGCAAATTCCGGAAAAATTTTATATGAAAAAAATGCGGATGAATCACTAGCAATTGCTAGTATGACGAAAATGATGAGTGAATACTTAGTTCATGAAGCGGTGGATAAAGGAAAACTTAAATGGGATCAAAAAGTTAAAATCTCTGAATATGCATATAAGATTTCACAAGATCGCTCATTATCAAACGTTCCATTAGAAAATGGTGGCTCTTATACAGTAAAAGAGTTATATGAGGCAATGGCAATTTACTCTGCAAATGGTGCAACAATTGCTTTAGTTGAAGAAATTGCTGGAAAAGAAGCCGATTTCGTAAAAATGATGAATGATAAGTCAAAAGAGTTTGGAATGAAAAATTATAAATTTGTAAACTCTACAGGCTTAACAAACTATGATTTAAAAGGACATCATCCAGAAGGGACAACTCCAGATGAGAAAAATAAAATGTCTGCAAGAGATTGTGCGATTTTAGCACAACGTCTCGTTCAAGATTTCCCCAAAATGTTAGATACAGCAAAAATCCCCAAAAAAACATTTCAAAAGGGTGGCAAGTATCCAATTGATATGGTGAATTTTAACATGATGTTAAAAGGTTTAATTAAGCAATACGAAGGTGTAGATGGGTTGAAAACAGGAACTACTCCAGAAGCCGGTGATTGCTTCACTGGTACAGTAGAAAGAAACGGTATGCGTCTAATCTCTGTAGTAATAAAAGCAAACTCTCATACAGCACGTTTTGATGAAACAAAGAAATTATATGATTATGGATTTGCGAATTTTGAAGTGAAGAATATCTACGGAAAAGATGCAGTAGTAAAAGGGTATGAAACTTTGCGAGTTGCAAATGCGAAAGACAAAGATGTAGTAGTTCAAACGAAGCAAGCTGTTTCACTTCCAATGTCACAGGGCAATAAAGATGTTTATAAAAAAGAATTTAAAGTATCGAATAAAGAACAAGAAGCGCCTATTAAAAAAGGTGTAACAGTAAGTAAAATGATTATCTCGCCTAAAGATAATACAGATCCTGGGTTCTTATTAGGTAAATCATTACAAATAGACCTTGTAACAAAATCTGATGTAGAACAAGCAAATTGGTTTACACGTTTTATGCGTAAAATCGGATCATTTTTTAGCGGTATGTGGGATAGTGCGGTTGATATAGTAAAAAGCTAAGTTTATAGGATGAAACTAAATATTAATCTGAAAAAAAGAGTTTCGAAGTTTTATAAATTCTTATTAGAAAAACTATTAAGGATACTGTTTTTTAGTATCAATACGAGATTCAACATAAAAAGGAGCTATCATGCTCCTTTTTATTTGAGTTTTGAATTATTTTTGTGTAGAAGCTATTAATTTTGTTTGATTTTTACAAATATAAAACTTAATGAATAAATAAGTAAAGAGCGGCACGGCTATGTTGGGTAATAAAAAATGAAATAAGGAAGGAATTCCTACGAGATGGACATAGTCAAATCCTTTTACAGAGATAAAAAGCTGATCTCCTAATGGACCTTTTGAAAAAATTTGATTGAGTGTGAAGTTCCAGCCTAAATGAAATCCAATGGGTAATAGCATTGATTTTGTTTTTTGAAAAGCATAAGCCCAGACAAGACCAGAGAATCCGGTTGCTAAAAAGATAAGAATCAATGGTATGAAACTTCCAAATAATCCATAAGAAAACCAGTGATAGATACCAAAACAAATAGCAGAAAAAGCAGCCCCTTTTTTTTCTCCAATTTTTTGCATTATTATATATAGTAATGCTCCTCTGAAAATGAATTCCTCGAAGAGAACGGATTTTATATTCCACCAAAAAACTGTGAGAAAATCCATAAATGAATAGGTTGGATTGAGTTTCCAATATTGATGTGTAATCAAGAAATCTATACTTTGTACCAACGCGCATAACATACTTGTAAATAGGAATGCGAAAATAAATTGTTTTGTTCGTTTTTTTGTTGGCAGTAAACCTAATACTGAGAGAGATTGTTTTCCGAAGATTTGAAGTGCAATCCATGACAGTATGAATAATGCCACTATCCCTATCATACATAATCTCCTTTCTGGAAAATTGATTTTTATTCTTAAAAGATTAATGAAATAGAGACATTCATTATTTGAGACTCCCATTGATTAAAGACGAGTAAAAAATCAAATTATGTTAAACCCAAAAAATATCAAGGTTTATTATATCATTAATTTATGCAAGATCTGTATGAGTATTGCCATAGATTCTACAAATGAATGGCCGATTATTATATAAACTAAATTTTCCTGTTATTGTGTCTAATAAGGGGCAAACTAATTATTGGGATATTTAATTAAGAGATTTGTAAGAATTTATATTCCTTATTATTTTGTGCATTACAATGACACTACTTTTTTCTATAGTTTCGTATCATTTAATCGAAAAGAAATGTATCAATTGGTCAAAACAAAGAACAACAAATTTTTTGAAAAAAGTATAATGCCTAGAGAGATTTTATTTCTTTAGTAAATATAATAAAATGGAATATAATTGAAATCGAAAACCACTTAGAAATAACAATTACGGTGTGAGCTATTGTATAGTATAGATATGGTTAATAATAAAGGGGGACTACATATGTGGAAGCGATTTGTAGCGATTGGTGATAGTTTTACAGAGGGTATAGGGGATGAAGTTGAGGGAATAGCATTAAAAAGCTGGGTAGATCATTTTGTTCAACTTTGTGTAAACGATATAGAATATGCTAATTTTGCAAAGCGTGGGTTAGTAACTAAAGAAATTCGCTCACAGCAATTGGAAAAGGCATTAACTTTTAAACCAGATCTGGTTAGTCTAATTGCGGGTGCAAACGATGTATTAAAAGGACGTTGGAATCATCAAGCATATAAGAATGATATGGAATGTATGATAGATAAATTAAGTAAAACAGAAGCTGATATTATTATAGCAAACCTTCCAGATTTTACAGTAAGGCTTCCTTTCGCTTCTGAAAAAAAACAAGTAATAAAGGAACAATTATTAGAGGCAAATGATGTTATACGTTCACTGAGTAGAGAGTATAAGATTCATCATGTTGACTTTTGGAGTCATCCTTTAGTTAATGACAATACGCTTTGGTCTGCGGATTTAATTCATCCAAATTCAAAGGGGTATGTAAAAGTTGCTGAATTAATTCATAGTAGTTTACCTGTGCATGACTCTTCTAAATAAGTTGTAGAATGACTAAAACTCCTGTCGCACATATTGCACAGGGGTTTTTAATACGAAAAAGAAGGATATAGGGTGCCTATAAATTATAGTTTAAATAACTTTTTATTTTTGATATTTTCTGTTGCAGAACCCTTTGTTTAAGGGTTCTTTTTTGTATCAAATATATACAAAAAAGATAGAATTGCAGAATCTAAACTAAGAGATATTTTAAATGAAATTATTAAAACAATACTAATAATAAAGTTCATTAATTATATCCGCTTCTTCTGTTTGTATGAGCTTAAAAACTTCTCTCTTCTAATCCAGCTTAATCATAAATTAAATTTTTAGTGTAAATGTGGAACAATTTCATTACTTACACTGTCTATTAAGCGTTACAACATTTTTTATCCCGCTTTAACTGGCAGTAAAGACCCCTACCTCAAATTCAGCGACAGCAAAGAAGGTAGGTGGGGAATCAACTGGCCGTAAAAGTCCGATTGGTGAAGGCTGATAATCAATGGGGGATGAACAAAACCCCCACTAATTAAAGTTTCATTTTATTTAATATATCAAGAAAGGAAAAAATATTTTTAACTAAGGGAGAAGATTGAATTGAAAAAATTATGGATGCTGCTTTTCGTTTGTTTCGCAGTTATGTTGGTAGGATGTAATAAAAACGAACCGCCAAAACAAGCATTTGAAAAATATATCAATTTATGGAACGATAAAAAATTTGCAAATATGTATGATCATTTATCAGATCATGCTAAAAAATCGATTTCTAAAAAAGAATTTACAGAAAAATATCAAAAAATCTATGAAGGTATTGGCGTTAAGAATTTAAAAGTTAAAACGAAAGGAGAGAATGCTAAAGATAAAGAACTTTTTCTTTTTGAAGTTAAGATGGATACGGATGGAGGACCAGCTTCATTTATCCATGAAGCAAAACTTGTGAAAGAAAAAGAATCTTGGAAAATAGATTGGACACCAGATTTCATTTTTCCAGGTATGAAAAAAGATTACAAAGTACGTATGCAACTAGAACAAGGAAAACGCGGAGAAATATATGATCGAAATGGAAAAGGGCTTGCAACGAATGGTAAAGCGTCTGAGGTTGGAATTATTCCAGAGAAACTAGGTGAAATGGCAGCGCAAACGAAAGAAATAGTAGCACAATTACTTGATATGTCTATAGAAGAGGTCGATCAGAAGCTCGCAGCAAAATGGATAAAACCAGATTCATTTGTACCCATTGGTATTTTAAAAGAGGGAACTAGACAGAATGATTATATTGAATTAGAAGGAGTTTCCTCTCGTCCAGTAAATATTCGTACGTATCCATTAGGAGAAGCGGCGGCACACTTAACTGGATATATAGGAAAGGTGAATGCGGAGGAGTTAAAATCGCTTCAAAAAAAAGGTTATCAAGCAGATGATTTAGTGGGTAAGACTGGTTTAGAGAAGATATTAGAGAATAAATTGCGTGGTGAAAAGGGTGGACGCGTATTTATGGAAGACGAGAACGGGAAAGAGATTAAAAACGTAGCAAAAAAAGAAGCAAAAGAAGGAGAAAATGTTACGTTAACAATTGATGCTGCAATTCAAGAAAAAATCTTTAATGAGATGAAAAATGAAGCAGGATCAAGTGCAGCGGTCAATCCTAAAACGGGTGAAACTATCGCACTTGTAAGTAGCCCTGCTTATAATCCAAATACAATAGTTAGAGGCGCATCAAAAGCCCAACGAGAAGCATGGAATAACGACTCGAAACTACCAATGATGAATCGTTTCACACAAGCATTTGTACCAGGTTCCGTATTTAAAACGATTACAGGTGCAATTGGTTTGGAAACAAACACAATAAACCCTAAGGAAGAATTTAAAATTCAAGGATTGAAGTGGACAAAGGATTCATCTTGGGGAAATTATTATGTAACACGTGTGAAGGAAGCTAGTCCAATTGATTTTGATAAGGCAATGAAGTACTCTGATAATATTTATTTTGCTCAACAAGCTTTGAAAATGGGAAAAAATCAGTATGTAAATGAATTTAAGAAATACGGATTTCATGAAAAATTACCAAT
This sequence comes from Bacillus sp. 3G2, assembly GCF_044324725.1. Taxonomy (NCBI): domain Bacteria; kingdom Bacillati; phylum Bacillota; class Bacilli; order Caryophanales; family Bacillaceae; genus Bacillus; species Bacillus sp. 3G2. The sequence continues at coordinate 2,343,081 of NZ_CP172246.1, forward strand.
CGAATACGAATTTCCTATTTCAATCATTGCAAGAGATGGGATAAAAAATGATATTCAACTAGCAGACACGGGATATGGACAAGGACAAGTATTAATGACACCACTTCATTTAGCATTAACGTATGCACCGATTGTGAATGAAGGGAATATTCCGTCGCCTTATCTTTTAAAAGAAGCAAAAGTAGCGGGGAATTGGAAAGAAAATGTGGTTTCTAAAAAGAATCAAGAGATATTAAAGAGTGCATTAATAAAAGTCATTAATGACCCTGATGGCGCGGGGAGAATTGCTAAGGTTGATGGTATAACTCTTGCTGGTAAAACCGGTACAGCAGAACTGAAGGAGTCGAAAGAAGCAGACGGAAAAGAACTTGGATGGTTTGCAGCTTTTGATGCAAATGCGCCCGACATGATCGTTACCATGATGATCGAAGATGTAAAAGGAAGAGGGGGGAGTAACGTTCCAGGCGAAAAAGTAAAACATGTTTTTCAGAAAAAATAAGTAACTATAAGGTGAAATCTTTTACTATATTCATTGTTTGCTTAACACGAAGGTATAAATTGAGCAATACAAAGAACAATTAAGTTTCGAAAAAGCATTCTCCTTAATCGAGAATGCTTTTTTGTTGTGGCTGAATAAAGATAATAACTCATCTTTGTTTTCATTTTTGAAAGGTTGGTATTGCTAATAGTAAATAGAAGAGTAAAACAAATTGAAAGGGACAAGTGATGGGAATTTTAAACTTTAACAAAACAGTTATTTAGTAAAACATAAATAGAGCACACAAATAAGTATGCTCTAAGAAAAAGGTGATACAAGTGGAGTGTTGCGTGAAATGCACAAATAATAATCAGATTTTTTTTGAGTGTATTTTTAACATTGTATGCTTTACTTGTTGTTAGGAGCCTGTCATGTAAAAGAATATATAGATGATTATTTTATGAAAGTAATTGCAGACCTTTACATTTTTAGGAGGATTTTTTTATCAAAAAAAGATGAAGAACGGAACAAATGCAACTTGTATCTTGTCTATATATTGAAACCATAATAAAAGTGAGGGCAGTTTTATCTTTATTCAAATAAGTTCGAGGTGTGGAAATGGAAGAGACGTTTATTGAAAAGTGTATTCATGATGAGCTTGACTATGTTATAAAAGACTATTGGCAAGATGTATGGAATTATTCATTTATTATTACGAAAGATCCACACTTATCAGATGATATCACGCAAGATGTGTTTATAAAGGTATTTAAAAATTGGAATTCATTTCGAAAGGAGTCATCTATTAAAACGTGGATATTAAAAATTACAAGAAATACAGCAATAAACTATTTGAAATCCTCCTATTTTAAAAGGATATCATTAGTAGGTTTTTTTAGTGACGATAAGCAATCTCCATCGGCAGAACGAGAGTTTTTTAAGCAAGAGGAAATGAATGAAGTGTGGGATTTTGTTTTAAAACTACCTAAAAAACACCGTGAAATAATTATTTTAGACGCAAAATATGAATTATCTTATGAAGAAATGGCTGAAACACTAGGGGTATCCATTGGAACTGTTAAATCTAGATTAAGCCGAGCGAGAAGTAAGGTTTCAAAATTAATAGGGGAGGGTGGTAGTGATGAACAATAAACAAAATCCTGACTGGTATAAACAATTAAAAAAAGGCCCAATGGAGAATCGTAACGATGAAGAAGAGTTTATTTTTAAAATAAAGCAGTCTATATATGAAAATAATGAAGCGGATCTTGTAAAACATAAAAGACCGTTTCGTAAAAAAGCTCTGCCTATTATAGTTGTTTTTGTTTGTACAATGTTATTTGTTATCGTTCAACAACCATGGCTTGATGATAATAAATCACCGGTCCAAAGTAGTACACAAATTAAGCCTAAAACTAAAGATGAATCTGCTCAAGATCCAACATTAAAACAATTTATGAATGAATTATATCAAAGTACAAATTCAAAAAATGAAAATGACTTGTATAGAGCGTTAAATGATGAAGTTCTATTTAAAGGGAAGAGTTATAAGAAGGATGAATTGAAATTTGATGAAGATATTTTTCATGAGTTGCAAGTTGCTCTTACCATGGGGGGAGAATTTACAAATGATACAAAGCAAGCATACAAAGTACCAAGTGGATTGACAGAAAGTAACGAACCAAAGCAAGCGCATTATATATATGCAACTGTTACTGGAAATAAAACGAAAATTTTAGCTGAACCAAAGCGAGAATCACAAGTTTTATACGAAGTATCTAATGAAATGGTAAAAGCTTGGATTCCAGAAAAAGTGCAGAATAATGGATATATAAAAGTATCGACAATTAGCGGTAATACTGGATATGTACAAAAAGAGTATGTTTTAACTGATATTAAATATTCTTTCATGTTCGAAAAGGATCATGAAGGTAAATGGAAAATAACGAATATAGATTCTATATGGTAAAGAGGAAGGTTCACTTTAATGAACCTTCCTCTATGTTTTTATTCTCTTATTGAAGAGTATTCCAGTACTCTAAAATTTCTGAGGTAACGAGAGCAGCAATATTTTTTTCTGAATTACTACCAGGAATAACGACAGAAACGGCAATTTGTGGATCTTCGGTAGGAGCATATGCAATGAAAAGAGAATGGTTTATCATTCTTTCTTGCTCATTCGGAGCACCTGTTATGCCTGTTTTACCTGCGACATGAAAGGGTAAGTTTTTAATTTCCTCTATATTTTGGCTCATTCCACCTTGCACGACACTCCAAAATTTCACCGGGTAACGATTTGAACTTTCTAAAATTGGTTTAAACTTTTTGGTTTCCTTACCATTTTGATCAATAATAGCACTTACGATTTGAGGTTTATATTTATCACCTTTACTTGCTAAAGTTGCTGCATATTGAGCAAGTTGAAGAGGAGTGTGTACTTCATTTCCTCCCCAAGAGGCATTTAATAAGGCGGAGATACCATTTTCAAACTTGTTTGTTGGATGGAATTCATATTGTCCGTCTTCTTCAAAAGGTAAATCAATCCCAGTTTTAGAACGAAGGCCGAATTGCTTTAAATACTCTGTCCATATATGTGCAACTTTTTCTATATTCCCATTATTTTGGTTGAATAAGGGTAGCGCTACTTTTGCTGTCATAAATGTGTTAGATGAATTAATGATGGCCTGCCTCGGTGTAATCTCACCTGTTGGCGTTCCAGGTGCATTCGTAATGTTATTTTGATTATCATATTGAAAAGTACCTTTATCTAAATAAGTATCTTCAGGTTGAAAAAGCTTTTCGTTTAATCCAATTAAAATAGTAAGTGGCTTTATAGTTGAGGCCATATTTACATAAGATTCACCATACTTTAATTTTTGAATTGCTTTATTTTGCGAAAGTGATTTGATGTTTTCTTTTTTAGTTGATACTTGTTCATATAATGTATTTGGATCAAACACTGCTGAATTGGCCATAGTTAAAATTGCGCCAGTTTTCACATCGGTTACCACAACATAACCAGTATTAACATCAGTTATTTTCTTGATTTGAGATCTTAATGCTTCCTCTGTTTTTTGCTGCAACTTAGAGTCTAAAGCTAGCCGGATATCTTTTCCTTTTTGTACTTTTTGCATGTTCCATAAGAACTTTTTATTATTCATTTTAAAAATAAGAGTTTTTCCGGGTTTTCCTTTTAAATCATTTTCATATTGCAGCTCAATCCCGCTTTTTCCAACGGGTACATTAAGGTCATTTTCTACATACCCAATTACCTGTGAACCAATTTCACGTTTAGGATAATATCGAATCACTTCATCTTTGATTATTACATTATTGGGTTTGTTTTTGTTTATGAATGCAAGTTCATTCTCAGTTATATCAGAGTATAACGGTATATCATTCATAGTATGCTTTTTACAAGATTGTTGTAATTGAGATTTTATGTCCTCTGTAGAAATGTCATGTTGAAACTCGCTTGAAAATTGATTGGAAAAAGCTAATGTGTTTGCTGTATCTTGTTTCGATAGCTTCTCATCATTAAAAGTACAATATAGAGACTTAACTTTCTTATTTGTAGCTAGTATTACACCATTTCGATCAAGTATTTGTCCTCTTTCGGCCGAAGAAGTTTCGATAGTAATTGAAAAGAAATGGCTTTTTAACAAAATTATTAATATCAAACCTACAATAGAAAGAATCGCTATAAATCTCCATCTTTTTATTTTTGTATGTAACATAAAACCCTCCCTTTTTAGCTTATTTCATCTTATAGTTAATTATTTTTTTTGTAAATGTGGAACAACTTTATTATTTAGGTTGTCTATTAAGTATTACAGCATGAAGAAAGGAATAATCAGTATGAAAAGTTTTTAGCAAATCTATGTGTAAGTTTTATATGGGCCAGTATATAGTTTAGCATTTCTAATGCTAGCGACAAAAAATAGAGAGAAAACAGGAAAGGAGAGTTATGAATTACGTAGCTAAACGAAAAGGGATGGGTGCTAACAAGGATTTAGCAAAAAAGTCGAAACGATATTTATAATCGGTCAACGGTATATAACATATAAGGAATTAAATGGAGGATTTATGGAAAAACAAAAAGGAAAGAACAAGACGTATATATCTATACGATTAAATATAATGTTCCTTTGCATATTTTTATTATTTTCAGCTATTATTATGCAGCTAGGAAAAGTGCAAATCGTAGAGGGAGAGGCATATAAGAATCAAGTAGAAAGTAGTCAAAATGCAACAACCAGCATTCCAGTTCCACGTGGACAAATACTAGATCGAGAAGGGAAAACAGTTGTTAATAATAAATCCCTTCGTACGATTACGTATACAAGGGTAAAGGGAATTACTAGTGAAGATATTTTAAAAACAGCAAAAGACTTGGCAAAAGTACTTGAAATGCCTGAAGAAGATATAAATAAATTAACAGATATCGATAAAAAAGATTTTTGGATGCAGTTGAATACGAAACGTGCGGAGACAATGATTACGAAAAAGGATATAGAAAAGTTTAAAGAAAAGGGAGTAGAGGGAAAAGAGTTAGATAAAAAAATAGAAGATTTAAGACGAAGTCGCGTTACAGAAGTAGAATTAGCAGAATTAACAGCACAAGATTTAAAGGTGTTAGCTATTAAAAGTAAAATGAGTTCAGGTTATCAACTAACACCACAAATTATTAAAAAAGATGTAACAGATGAAGAGTATGCGCGTATAAGTGAAAACCTTGCGAATTTTCCAGGAGTAGATGCGACGGTTGATTGGGAACGTAATTATGTAAATGGTAATTTATTTCGTTCTGTATTAGGAAATATTACGAGTAGTGAAGAAGGTCTGCCTAAAGAAAACTTAGATTCTTATTTGGTACGTGGATATAACCGTAATGATCGTGTAGGAAAAAGTTATATTGAACAACGATATGAAGACGTATTACACGGTACAAAAGAAGAAGTGAAAAACATTACTGATAAAGCAGGAAACATTATAAACACAGAAGTAATTTCTAAAGGGAAAAGTGGGAATAGTTTAACATTAACGATTGATATGGAATTACAAAAGAAAGTGGAAGAAAGTTTAGAGAAAAATTTGAGAGCTTTTAAGAGTTCAGAGCCACTATTGGACCGAGCTTTTGTTGTTATGACGAATCCGAATAACGGACAGATTTTATCTATGGCAGGCAAAAGGATAGTAGAAAAAGAAGGGGAAATGGAAATCGAGGATTTGGCATTAGGTAATATGACGACGTCATATGAACTAGGGTCAGCTGTAAAAGGTGCAACTTTATTAACTGGATATGAGACTGGGGCAATACAACCAGGAGATCAATTTTATGATGCACCGATGAAATTTAAAGGTACACAAGCTAAGAAATCGTGGAATGTATCCGGATTTGGTAATATTAATGATTTACGAGCGCTACAAGTATCTTCGAATGTATACATGTTCCAGACAGCTTTAAAAATTGCGGGCGTTAATTACGTACCAAATGGTTCATTGGATATAAAACAAGAAGCATTTGATACGATGCGCTATTATTTTAAACAATTTGGATTAGGCGTGCCAACAGGAATTGATTTACCGAATGAAATAATTGGCCAAACTAGAAAAGTAGATAGTCAGCCTGGGTTTTTACTAGATTTTTCTATCGGTCAGTATGATACGTATACGCCGTTGCAATTAGCACAATATATTTCAACGATTGCTAATGGCGGTTATAGAATGCAACCTCAAATTGTACAAGAAATACGAGAGCAATCAATAAAAGAAGAGGTTGGCAAAGTTATTCGTTCTATAGAGCCTGTCGTATTAAATCGAATTGATATGAAGACAGAACAAATTGATCGAATAAGAGAAGGCTTTAGATGGGTATTCCAAGAAGGTGATGGAACTGGTGTGAAGTATTTCAAAAATGCTCCATACAAGCCAGCAGGAAAGACGGGGACCGCTCAAACTGTATATGGTGGAGATGATCCAATTGGTAGAAATGCGAAAGGGGAACGTATGGAATGTTACAACTTAACGTTAGTTGGATATGCTCCATATGATAATCCAGAAGTAGCCTTTTCTGTAGTAGTTCCGTGGCTTCATAACGATAAAAGTGGAATTAATTCTATAATTGGAAAGGAAGTTTTAGATGTATACTTTGATTTAAAACAGCAACGTATACATGGTGAAGCTACTAATACAGGTAGTTCTAAGCAAAATTAGAGTATTTTTTTCAGGGAAGAGACCCTGTTTATATAAAGAAAACCATCTATAAGTAAAAAAATGATATGTGAAATAAGAGATAAATGCGATCATAGCTACTATCTCTTATTTTGTTAATCACTCTCATACTAGTTATAAATTTTTTAAGTTTATGGAACAAATTTGTTTCGGTGATTGTCTATTATGTGTACGTATAAATAGGTACTGAAAATTTGGAAGGAATGATGATTTTGAAAAATAAGAGGATACTAAAAATAGGAATATGTGTTGGTATATTAGGTTTAAGTCTTACAAGCCTAGAAGCTTTTACAGGAGGGTCACTGCAAGTTGAAGCGAAAGAAAAGACTGGACAAGTGAAACATAAAAATCAGGCGACACATAAAGAGTTTTCTCAACTTGAGAAAAAATTTGATGCTCGATTAGGTGTATACGCAATTGATACTGGTACAAATCAAACAATCTCTTATCGACCAAACGAAAGATTTGCCTTCGCATCAACATACAAGGCTTTAGCGGCAGGAGTATTACTACAGCAAAACTCAATTGATACATTAAATGAAGTTATCAAATTTACGAAAGAAGACTTAGTGGAATATTCACCTGTTACAGAGAAACATGTAGATACGGGAATGACACTAGGAGAAATTGCTGAGGCTGCTGTTCGTTACAGTGATAATACTGCAGGGAACATTTTATTTCATAAAATAGGCGGACCGAAAGGATATGAAAAAGCGCTTAGACAGATCGGGGATCGGGTTACTATGTCTGATCGCTTTGAAACAGAATTAAACGAGGCTATTCCAGGGGACAATCGTGACACTAGTACAGCGAAAGCAATTGCTACGAATCTTAAAGCTTTTACAGTCGGAAATGCACTTCCAGCTGAAAAACGTAAAATTCTTACAGAGTGGATGAAAGGAAATGCTACAGGGGACAAACTTATTCGGGCAGGCGTACCAACTGACTGGGTAGTTGGAGATAAATCAGGTGCTGGAAGTTATGGGACAAGAAATGATATTGCTATTGTTTGGCCTCCGAATAGAGCACCAATTATCATCGCAATTTTATCTAGTAAAGATGAGAAAGAGGCTATCTATGATAATCAACTCATTGCAGAGGCAACTGAAGTTATAGTTAAGGCTCTTAGATAATAATCTCTCAATTCTTTATGTAAAATAATGAAAAATAAGAACTTGGAAAGCGATTCTTTTTAATGTGAAAAGAATCGCTTTTTTATAAGCATGTAAACTATTTATACCTATGTAATATAAAGATATAATTAATGTAGAAAAGAGGGTGAATAGTTATGGAGAATGGCAATCAAGTCTTTTGGAGAACAGATTGTCTTATTTTGAGAAGGTTTAGTATTGATGACACTAAATACTTTCATTTTTATCGTTCTAATCCAGAAGTGGCTAAATTTCAGTCATGGGTTAATTATCAATATCATGAGGCTAAAACGTTTGTAAATGAACAAGTTAAAAATAATCCTAATCTACCAGGTACTTGGTTCCAGTTCGCAATTGCTTTGGCTGAAAATAACAAAATAATTGGAGATTGCGCACTTCACACACTTGTAAATGAACCTCGCATCGTAGAAATCGGATTTACTCTTTCTCCAGAATATCAGGGAAAAGGCTATGCAACTGAAGCTGTTTATGCCTTATTGAGTTACATATTTCATTCATTACGGAAACATAAAGTGATTGCATTTTCGGACGTTCGAAATAATAAGTCTATTTCAGTACTAGAACGAGTGGGGATGAGGAGAGAAGGTCATTTATTGCAGAATTACATGCTAAAAGGCGAGTGGATTGATGAATATCAATATTCAATATTGAATTCTGAATGGAAGGACCCTACGTAATTATAAAATTTAGAAACAAAGTATGATGGTTGTAAATTAAAATACTATAAAAATAACGTTATAAAAAAAGATCCTAGTGTGTACTAGGGTCTTTTTTATATGTTATCGATTTATTTCATCTTTTGATTCCGTATTAACAGGCAGTAAGACCCCCGCCTCAAAATTCAGCGAAAGCAAAGAAGTTAGGTGGGGGGCGGGCTGCAAGTAAAAGCCCGATTGGTGAGGGCTAATAATGAGTGAGGGATGAACAAAACCCCCATTCATTAAAGTTTCACTTTATAATAACCATATTTTACAACTTGCCTATTTTCTTCAATAGCATGTGTTCCAGCAATATCGGCAATATCAACTACAATCGTATTTTGTAAGATATTAACTACACAACCTGTTAACTGTAAGGTGGAGTTATTACGATAGGGAAATTGTACGTAGGAACCAATTGTAACGTTATTTTTTGTCTCCATATGATAAACGAATGAAGATAAAATACAAGAGTGAAAAGAGAGAATATATCGAATAAATTAACCTCGATTAAGCGTATTTTAAATAATTTTCAAACCATGAAAACATTGAAAACTAGGGTGTTTGTAAAACTTACTTATTTTATAAAAAACTTAAATAATCCTACATTATGTATCTTTTTTAAATAGAAAGAAATAATATTAATCAATGGAATTTTACTTAAGTTTTAGGTATATTATAATTGACCAAATGAGCATATTGGTCAATTGGTGTTGTTTTGGGATTTGTAAAGTAGTGCTCATTATGCTTATGGAATTGATTTCATGAACTGCGGTTTTGATATTGTGTGATAGGTAAGTGGACGGAAGTAAATTTAAACTCTTGGGAGGTAGAACAGGCAGTAGTTTCTGTGTGCGGTCTATTAACAATAATTGCATGGTGTTTAAATGGTAAAGCGGATAACGTATTTAATAGGGTAACGCATGATTAGTAGTTATAAGAATCCATACATATACCGTATACCCTTTAGGTTAAGTATAGGAAGTTATAGTTTGAGAGAAGTTACATAGTAGGTGTGACACTAAGACTAAAGAAGATGATGTAATCATGAAATGAAAAAAAGAGAAAAATGTGAGAAATGAGGAATTGAGATGGGAAGTATAAGGAATAAAAATGTTAATAAATTAAAAAGAATTTCACAAGCAATTTTGATTGTTATTGGAGCATTTATAACCGCATATGGATTAGAGGCTGTACTTATTCCTAATAATGTCTCAGATGGTGGTGTAACAGGTATAAGTATTGTTAGTTCTCAGTTATTTGGGTTACCATTAGGTCTTTTAATTGGAATTATTAATATTCCATTTGTTTGGCTAGGTTATAAACAAATCGGTAGAGGATTTGCAATTTATTCAGTAATTGGTATTGTATCACTTGCAATAGGTACTGTGGTTATGCATAATGTGCCTACAATTATTGAAGGAGATACATTGTTAGTTACAGTTGTTGGTGGTGTAATTATCGGCTTTGGTATGGGATTGGCACTTCGTAATGGCGGAGCGTTAGATGGAATTGATATGCTAGCGGTATTGTTGTCTAGAAGATTACCGTTTGGCACAAGTGATCTTATTTTGTTTTTAAATATGTTCGTATTTATTTTTGTGTCAACAGTATTCGGTCTTCAAGGTGGAATTTTATCAGCAATTGCTTACTTTATAGCTTCTAAAGTAATTCATATTATTGAAGTAGGATTAAGTGGCTCTAAAACATTTAAAATTGTTACAAAAGAACCTAAATTAATGATAGATACAATTTGGGACCGTCTTGGGAGAAATGCAATCTATAATGAAATGTATGGTGGCTTTTCGAAAGAAGCTTATAAAGAAGTTAGCTGTGTTATCAGTCGTTTAGAAGAGAATAAAATGAAGGAACTTATTCATGAAATTGATGAAAATGCTTTTGTCACTGTATATGATGTTGCGGAAGTACAAGGCGGAAACTTTAAAAAGCATGATATCCATTAAGGGTATTAATTAACTTAAATATTGTATACATAGTTGATTATTGAAAAAGATAAAACCTCACCACATATAGATAGACAACTGATATGTACTAAGATGTACAACTGCATGGTACATAGAACGAAAACTAAGATATTCATACGAACTCAAAAAGCCGAAATTCCTTAACTTGGGAATTTCGGCTTTAATGTTATATGATAGAGTTACGATTAGAACAGAACTGGGTATGTTTACTTCAACAGAGTGATATAAGTTCTTTAATTCCTGTAATTAGAAACTTGTACTTGATTATCGTAGTTAAATTGATTTCACTTTAAAAGAGAACCGTTAGATAAAAAAAGAAAAATCTATTGGAATGTTTTTGAGAATTGTAGTACTGATTAAGGTTTTAGGAGGGAATATGAGCAAGAAGATTAAAAAAAGTGTATTACTTATTGCTACGTTAGTAGGTTGTATTATCTTTTTATATTTACAGAACAATTTAATAAGTATAACTGAGGTTAAAATAACCTCTAGTAAAATACCCTCCTCTTTTAAAGGGTATAAAATTCTACAAATTTCAGACTTACACAATAAACAATTTGGCGATAATCAAGATGTGTTAATTCAAAAAATTAAAAGCATAGATCCAGATGTTATTGCGATTACTGGTGATTTAATTGACAGTAAATCATACGATGCAGAAGTTAGTATGCAATTAATACGAGAAATTGTAAAGAAGTATCCTGTATATTTTGTGACAGGAAACCATGAACAATGGTCTGGAAAGTATAACCGTTTAGAAAAAGAGTTGAAGAAATATGATGTCAATGTTTTAAGGAATGAACATGTAGGCATTCAAAAGGGTGAGCAAGAAATAAACTTGTTAGGTATTGATGATCCAGAGTTTGTTACTGGAAACCGTGATGAAGGAAATATTATAATAGATGAAATTAAAAAGGCGAAAATTGAAATGCAGCCAGATACATATAATGTATTACTATCCCATAGGCCTGAATTTTTGACAGAGTATGCTAAGGAGAAAGTAGATTTAGTGTTATCGGGTCATGCTCATGGAGGACAAGTTAGATTGCCATTTATCGGAGGATTAGTTGCTCCGAATCAAGGGATTATCCCTACATATACAGCCGGTTTATATGAAAAACAAAATACGTCTATGGTAGTGAGTAGAGGATTAGGCAATAGTATCATTCCGCAAAGAATTTTCAATAGGCCCGAACTTGTAGTCGTGCAGTTAAATTGAACTGCACGATTTTTTGTATAGAAAAATAAATAGGCCATATGTAATGTATACAAGTTAACATTACAATTTTGTTAAAAATTTTCTACGTTACATAAAGTAACAAAATTTGACCCTGAGTGTTTGTTATAGTGTAAATAATCAAAAAACTTAAAATTTGTCGAGTGAAAATTGTGATAAGTAACTCATGTAAAAAACTTAAAGGGGTGTACACATGCATAAAGAATATGAAATTGAAGAATACACGGCGATTGAGGAACAAATACATTATTATTGTAAATGTTTATTAGTAAATCATCCTGATCAAATAATAAAGTATTTAGAAAAAAGGTTAGAAAAATATGCAGAAACATTACAATATGCCCATTTATATCCTGACACAGTTATTTTACCGTTACAGCAATTAGTTATCGAATATTCTTTAGATGTTGCTAGAATTCGGAAGTATATGAATTTAAAAACGTAAAGTGAAATTTATAGTTTAAATGAAACAGAGTCGACTTTAGGAAATGAAATTCTAATGTCGACTCTGTTTCATTGTTTAATATCGTTCATTGAACATACATACTAATCAATGAAGTTTGACATATAATTAAGCAAGAGTAAAATAAAAGTGAGTACTCACTCATTTTATTGGAAAAGGAGGATGAAACGTGCAACAACCTTCAATTATTTTACGGACTGTATCAAAAAGTTTTGGGAAAAAAGAAGTGTTACACAATCTTTCATTGCAAGTTGAAAAAGCAGAGATTTTTGGTTTTGTTGGACCTTCTGGATCGGGGAAAACAACGCTCATTAAAATGATTGCAGGTATTAATGAGGCAACGAAAGGTGAAGTGCTTGTTAATAATACTAATATGCCTAATTTAAATGAAATGAAAAGAATTGGTTATATGGCCCAGGCGGATGCATTATACGAAGAATTGTCAGCATATGAAAATGCAGATTTTATTGCAACGATGTATGGATTAAAGGGAAAGCATAAAAAAGAAAGAATACAAGAGGTTTTTGATCTTGTTCAATTATCACAACATATGAGAAAGCAAGTACAGCATTTTTCAGGCGGGATGAAGAAGCGTTTATCATTAGCGATAGCACTCCTTCATGAACCTGAAATATTAATTTTAGATGAGCCAACAGTGGGGATAGATCCACTTCTTAGAAAAACGATCTGGGAAAAATTTTATGATTTGAAAAAGAAAGGCACTACCATTATTGTAACAACGCACATTATGGATGAAGCTGAGTTTTGTGAGCGTCTAGGGTTGATTAGAGAAGGAAAGCTAGTTGCGAATGGAACGCCTGAAGAATTGAAAAGGCGGGTATCATCAGGACGGATTGAAGATGTCTTTTTGTTGGAAGAGGTGGCCCTATCATGAGAGTTATTGGTGTAATCATTCGTATTATTCGCCAATTTTTTCGAGATAAGCGTTCGTTAGCGATGATGTTTGGAGCACCTATGTTATTACTTTGGTTATTGTCGCTAGTGTTTACACAAAAAGACTATGTTCCGCATATTGCAGTTGTTGATATGCCAGCTCAGGTAGTAAAAGTGATGGAAAATCAGGAAGCGACAATTTATGAATATAGTAAAGAAAAGGCAATGTCTGAGTTGGAAAAACAAAAGATAGATGCAGTAATTCGTTTAGAAAATGGAAAAATGAATATTGTATTAGAAGGTAGTGATTCGTCAAAAAATCGTGCTGTACTTCAAATATTACAAAAAAGTACAGAGAAGAACGATGTATCAATTATGAAACCTGAAGTGAATTATTTACATGGTTCTAAAGATTTTACAATGTTTGATGGGCTTGGTCCTGTATTAATCGGTTTCTTTACATTTTTCTTTGTATTCATTTTATCTGGGGTGTCTTTCGTAAGAGAACGTTTAAGTGGTACTCTAGAAAGGTTATTATCAACTCCGGTAAGAAGATGGGAAATAGTTGTAGGATATATTGTTGGTTTTGGAATCTTTGCATTTATACAATCCGTTATAATCGTAAGTTTTTCAGTTTATATTTTAGACTTGTATGTAGCTGGGTCCATATGGCTAACGCTACTTATTACATGTATGCTTTCTTTAACAGCATTAACTTTAGGGACGTTTTTATCGGCATACGCAAATAACGAATTTCAAATGATCCAGTTTATACCGCTTGTTATTGTGCCACAAATTTTCTTTTCTGGTTTGTTTCCAATTGAATCTATGAATAAGTGGCTCCAAATGTTAGGGAAATTATTTCCGCTCACATATGGCGCTGACGCAATGAGACAAGTGATGATTCGAAATCAAGGATTTACAGAGATTGCATTAGATATTACTGTATTACTACTTTTTTCTCTTTTATTTGCAATAGGAAATGTATTTGCATTAAAGAAACATCGGAAAATATAATGATGATACAAAGGGGCATTATAGATGAAGAAGGATTGGCTGGAAGAATTAATTGCCGCAACAAATACGGATAAACGAAATGAACGTCAAATGCGTATATTAGAGGCAGCTGTTGATATGTTTGGAGAAAAAGGATACGCTTCAACATCAACAAGTGAAATTGCAAAGCGTGCTGGTGTAGCGGAAGGAACAATCTTCCGCTACTATAAAACGAAAAAAGACTTATTGTTAGCAGTCGTCATGCCGACATTAACAAAGTTTGTTGCACCATTTTTCGTACAAGCCTTTGCAAAGGAAATATTTAAATCGGAATATGAATCGTATGAAGGGCTACTAAGAGTTGTTATTCATAATCGTTTTGAATTTGCAAAAAAGCACTTTCCAATGATAAAAATATTAATTCAAGAAGTGCCATTTCAGCCAGAACTGAAAAATGAAATACAACATTTAGTAGAAACAGAGTTACTTTCACATTTTAAAAAGTTAATTGTAAAATTTCAGGAGGAAGGGGAGATTATTGAAATACCCCCATCTTCTGTATTACGTCTTACTTTATCAGCTGTATTAGGATTACTATTAACACGTTTTTTATTATTGCCTGAAGAAAAATGGGCTGATGAATTGGAAATTGAAAATACGATTCAATTTATATTGTACGGATTAACGCCACGGAGGTAATGTGATGCGCCAATTTGCAAAACCGAAAATTGTTGTAAGTAAATGTTTAGAATTTGATGCATGTCGTTATAATGGTGAGATGATTCCAGATGTAACAATACGAAATATGCAGCCATTTGTTACATTTATACCTGTTTGTCCAGAAGTCGAGATCGGATTGGGCACTCCTCGTGAAACGATACGAATTGTAGAAGAAAATGGTGTGAATAAGCTTGTGCAGCCGTCGACGCGGGCAGATGTAACTGGAAAAATGGAGCAATTTTCAAAAGACTTTTTACAAACGATATCTGATGTAGATGGTTTTATTTTAAAGAATCGTTCGCCAAGTTGTGGTACGCGTGATGTGAAAATTTATTCTGGTTTTGAAAAGGCGCCAGCAAAAGGAAAGGGATCTGGCTTATTTGGCGGAGCAGTAATAAAAAAATTTCCACATCTTCCAATTGAAGAAGAAGGTAGATTGTCGAATTTTATTATTAGAGAACATTTCTTTACAAGGTTATTTACAATCGCATATTACAAAATGATTAAACATAATAAAAATATGAAAGACCTTATATCGTTTCAGTCGGACAATAAATATTTATTTATGGCATATAATCAGGTAAAACAAAAGGAATTAGGGCGTATTATTGCAAATCAAAAAAATGAAACGATTGAAGTTGTATTTGATAAGTATGAGAAGGCTTTATACGAATTATTGATGCGCACACCCCGCTATACATCGAATGTAAATGTATGTGAGCATATTTTCGGATATTTTAAAACAAAGCTGAAAAAACAAGAAAAAGATCACTTTTTAGATTTGATACAAAAGTATAAAGAAAAGAAAATCCCGCTTAGTAGTTTACTTGCAATTTTAAAATCATGGGCCCTTAGATTTGATGAAAAGTACTTATTAAGACAAACATATTTCGAACCATATCCTGAAACCTTAGTAGAGATTTCAGATTCGGGTAAAGGTAGAGATTATTAAACAATAAATTACATATTTCGACAAGAAAATTCCTATGTTGTTGTAGAACAATGTAGGAATTTTTTTGTGCATTAGTACAGAATCTGTTTTAAAATTAAGTTATGACAGAATTATAACAATTATCTAACTAAAATTCTTGTCTTTAAGTAGTAACGATTGTAGTAGAAACTCGCACGCTGTCGAAACTCAATATTCGATAAGGGGTGTGTAGCGGAATGGAATTTACTCTAACTCGCGAAAAACAAATGATTAAAGAAATGGTACGTGACTTTGCTGAAAAGGAAATCGCACCGAAAGCTGTGTATTATGACAAAACTGCGGAATTTCCATATGAAACATTTCAAAAAATGGGCGAACTTGGATTATTAGGCATCCCATTCCCTGAAGAGTATGGAGGTTCAGGTGGCGATACTGTATCGTACGCGTTAGCAGTTGAAGAAATTGGTCGTGCTTGTGGTGGTACAGGATTAAGTTACGCTGCAACAATTTCATTAGGTGCTTCTCCAATTTATTATTTCGGTACAGAAGAACAAAAACAGAAATATTTAGTTCCAATGGCGTCAGGTAAAACGTTAGGTGCTTTCGGATTAACTGAGCCGAACGCTGGATCTGATGCAGGTGGTACACAAACGAAAGCTGTATTAGATGGTGATGAATATGTAATTAGTGGTGAAAAGTGTTGGATTACAAATGCAGAGTATGCAAATACAATTATTGTAACCGCTGTCAACGGCGTTGAAGAAAATGGTAGAAAACGCATTTCGGCATTTATTGTACCGACTACAAGTGAAGGATTAACGATCACAAGTCCTTACGATAAAATGGGTGTTCGTGCTTCTAATACATGTGAAATCGTACTTGATAGTGTACGTGTACCGAAAGAAAATATTCTTGGTGATGTAAATAAAGGATTTAAACAATTCTTATATACACTTGATGGAGGACGTATTTCAATCGCAGCATTAGCAGTAGGTATTGCACAATCTGCATTTGAACGTGCACTGCAATATGCGAAAGAACGTCAACAATTCGGAAAATCAATCTCTAATTTCCAAGCGATTCAATTTAAATTAGCTGATATGGCGACTGAAGTAGAGCTAGCGCGTAATTTAGTACATAAAGCAGCTTGGTTAAAAGATAACGATAAACCTTTCGGTAAAGAAGCGGCCATGGCAAAACTTTTCGCATCTGAAGCAGCAAGCCGTATTGCAAATCATGCAGTACAAATTCACGGTGGATATGGCTATATGCGTGAATATGAAGTGGAACGACATATTCGTGATGCAAAACTATTAGAAATTGGTGAAGGAACTTCTGAAATTCAACGTCTCGTAATTGCTAGACATTTAGGATGTAGATAAAAGGGAGGAATCACTATGTTTCAAAAAATATTAATTGCTAATCGCGGGGAAATCGCAGTTCGTATTATGAAAACTTGCCAAAAACTTGGCATTCGCACTGTTGCTATTTATTCTGAGGCAGATGAAAATGCCCTTCATGTAAAAATGGCAAATGAAGCTTACTTAGTAGGTGGACCGCGTGTCCAAGAAAGCTATTTAAACCTTGAAAAAATTATTGAAATAGCTAAGAAGACAAATGCTGAAGCAATCCATCCGGGATATGGATTATTATCAGAGAATCCGTCTTTTCCGGTTCGTTGTAGAGAAGAAGGGATTGTATTTATCGGTCCATCAGAAGAAATCATTATGAAGATGGGGAGTAAAATCGAATCTCGTATTGCAATGCAAGCTGCAGATGTCCCAGTAGTTCCAGGTATTACTACAAATATTGAAACTGCTGAAGAAGCAATTGAAATTGCTAGACAGATTGGTTATCCATTAATGTTGAAGGCATCCGCAGGCGGCGGAGGCATTGGAATGCAGTTGATGGAAACTGAGCAAACGCTCACCAAAGCATTTGAAAGTAACAAAACAAGAGCGCAAAACTTCTTCGGTAACGGAGAAATGTATTTAGAGCGCTATATTGCAGATGCACACCATATTGAAATTCAGCTTTTAGCAGATACACATGGTAACACAGTGTATTTATGGGAGCGTGAATGTTCAGTACAGCGTCGAAATCAGAAAGTGATTGAAGAAGCACCTTCACCATTTTTAGATGAAGGTACACGAAAAGCGATGGGTGAAGTCGCTGTACAAGCTGCCAAAGCTCTTGGATATACAAATGCTGGTACAGTTGAGTTTCTAGTTGATGATCAGAAAAATTTCTATTTCTTAGAGATGAATACGAGATTACAAGTAGAGCATCCAGTTACAGAAGAAATTACTGGTTTAGATCTTGTAGAACAACAACTTCTAATTGCATGTGGTGAGAAATTATCGTTTACACAAGATGATGTAAAACGTAGTGGTCATGCCATCGAGGCACGTATTTATGCAGAAGATCCGAAAACATTCTTCCCATCACCTGGGAAAATTACAAATTTAACGCTGCCAACAAACGTTCGTATTGATCACTTTTTAGAGAATCAAGTAACGATTACACCTTTCTATGATCCAATGATTGCGAAAGTCATTGCTCATGGTGAAACTCGTGAAGAAGCAATTTCGAAATTACATGATGCTTTAGAAGAATTAAAAGTAGAAGGTATTAAAACGAACACGCCAATGCTAATTCAAGTATTGGAAGATGATGTGTTCAAAAGTGGTATTTATACAACAGGTTTTGTAACGAAACAACTTGTTAAAAAATAAGGTTTAACAATATTAAGGGGGAAAAAATGATGACGAAAGTATATGCATCGATGGCAGGAAATGTATGGAAGATTGTTGTAGGAGTAGGAGATACAGTAGAGGAAGAGCAGGATGTCGTCATTTTGGAATCTATGAAAATGGAAATTCCAATCATTTCAGAAGAAGCTGGCACAGTTATGAAAATTAATGTGCAAGAAGGTGACTTTGTAAATGAAGGAGATGTATTACTAGAAATTGAATAGGGAGATATAGGGGGAAGCGAATTGAAACTACCTAATTTTGCTGTCATTAAAGAAGTCGGGCCACGGGATGGCTTGCAAAATGAAAAAAAGATTGTTGGCACAAAAGATAAAGTAAAATGGATTCAACTACTTACAGAGGCGGGATTATCGTACGTTGAAGTTTCCTCATTCGTTCACCCTAAATGGGTTCCTGCATTAGCAGATGCAAATGATGTGTTTTCTGAGCTGAAAAGGGATCCAAATGTTACATATGCAGCGCTTGTTCCAAATCAAAATGGTTTGGAACGAGCTTTTTTGCAAAATGTAGATGAGGTGAATGTTTTTTTATCAGCAAGTGAATCTCATAATAAAAGTAATATTAATAAATCAATTAAAGAAGCATTAGTTGTCATTGAAGATATAACAAAGCAGGCAACGTTCGAAGGTAAAAAGGTAAGAGGCTATGTTTCTACAGTATTTGGTTGTCCTTATGAAGGGGACATAAGTGTCGAAGCAGTTGACGAATTATGTAATCAACTATTCTCATATGGCATTTATGAAGTCTCTCTTGGTGACACGATCGGTGTAGCGAATCCGTTACAAGTAGAGCGCGTAATAGAACATTTATTAAAGAAATATGATGCTTCTCAGTTTGCAATGCACTTCCATAATACGTATGGAATGGCTCTGGCAAATGTAGTTAAGTCATTAGAATATGGTATTACAACATTTGATAGTTCTTGTGGCGGTCTTGGGGGATGTCCATATGCACCAGGAGCATCAGGCAATGTTGCAACCGATGACTTAGTACATATGCTCCATAAGTTAGGTGTCCAAACGAATATTGATGAAGAGAAGTTATTGAGAGCAAGTCAATTTATTCAAAGTAAATTAAATATCCAATTACCGAGTCATGTGTATAGAGCGCTTCAACATAAAACGATAAGTAGGTGAGAAGATGCTACAATTACAAAACATTTCAGTTGATTATGTAACACCACACGTTGTAAAGATTTCATTATATCGTGAAAGACAAGCAAACTCATTATCTTTAGCGTTATTAGAAGAGTTACAAAACATATTAACTCAAATAAATGAAGAGTCAAATACTCGTGTAGTTATTCTAACAGGTGCTGGTGAAAAAGCATTTTGTGCTGGAGCTGATTTAAAAGAACGTGCCGGCATGAATGAGGAACAAGTTCGTCATGCTGTTAGTATGATTCGTTCTACTATGGAAATGGTTGAACAATTACCACAGCCAGTTATTGCTGCTATAAATGGAGTCGCACTTGGTGGTGGTACGGAATTAAGTTTAGCTTGTGATTTTAGAATTGCTTCAGACACTGCAAGTCTTGGTCTTACTGAAACTACACTTGCAATTATACCAGGAGCAGGTGGTACGCAGCGTTTGCCAAGATTAATTGGTGTTGGTAGAGCGAAAGAATTAATTTATACAGGCAGACGCATTTCGGCGCAAGAAGCGGAAGAATATGGTCTAGTAGAATTCGTTGTACCAGCTCATTTACTTGAAGAGAAAGCGATTGAAATGGCAGAAAGAATTGCTAGTAATGGTCCAATTGCTGTTCGATTAGCAAAAGAAGCAATTTCAAACGGTATTCAAGTTGATTTACATACCGGATTACAAATGGAAAAACAAGCGTATGAGGGTGTAATCCATACGAAAGATAGAATAGAAGGATTACAGGCATTCAAGGAAAAACGCACACCAATGTATAAGGGGGAGTAAATATGTTAGATCAAAAACAAGAATCGAATACATTTGAAGAACGAGTTGAAACGATTAAACAAGGCGGCGCACCAAAATATCATGAACAAAATAAAGAAAAAGGAAAACTATTCGTTCGAAATCGCTTAGCTCTTTTATTTGATAATGGTGAATATGTAGAAGATGCATTATTTGCAAATTGTGAACAAACGGGATTACCTGCTGATGGTGTTATTACAGCAACAGGTAAAATACATGGTCGCACTGCATGCGTAATGGCAAATGATTCAACAGTAAAGGCCGGATCATGGGGCGCACGTACAGTTGAAAAGATTTTACGTATTCAAGAAACGGCAGAAAAATTACATGTTCCGTTATTTTATTTAGTTGACTCTGCTGGAGCGCGTATCACTGATCAAGTAGAAATGTTCCCAGGGCGCCGTGGTGCAGGAAGAATCTTCTACAATCAAGTGAAATTATCAGGTAAAGTTCCGCAAGTATGCTTATTATTTGGACCTTCTGCAGCTGGTGGTGCATATATTCCAGCCTTTTGTGATGTTGTTATGATGGTGGAAGGAAATGCATCTATGTATTTAGGATCTCCTCGTATGGCTGAGATGGTTATCGGTGAGAAAGTAACTTTAGAAGAGATGGGCGGAGCTCGTATGCATTGCTCAGTATCAGGATGCGGAGATGTTCTATGTAAGACCGAAGAAGATGCGATTACACAAGCAAGACAATACATCTCATATTTTCCAAACAACTACTTAGAGAAGACTCCATTGGTTACACCTCAAGAACCGAAACAATTCGAAAAAACGTTAGAACAAATCATTCCAGAAAATCAAAATGCTCCTTTCAATATGAAAGATCTCATTAACAGAATTATTGATGAAGGTTCTTTTTATGAAGTAAAAAAATTATTTGCTCAAGAACTAATTACAGGCTTAGCACGTATTGATGGTAAGCCAGTTGGTATTATTGCAAATCAACCGCGTATGAAAGGCGGCGTATTATTCCACGATTCAGCTGATAAAGCAGCGAAGTTTATTAATTTATGCGATGCATATCATATTCCATTATTATTCCTTGCAGATGTACCTGGATTTATGATTGGTACAAAAGTAGAGCGTGCTGGTATTATTCGCCACGGTGCAAAAATGATTTCTGCAATGAGTGAAGCAACTGTACCGAAAATTTCTATCGTTGTTCGTAAAGCATATGGTGCTGGTTTATATGCGATGGCAGGTCCAGCCTTTGAACCAGATTGTTGTCTTGCATTACCGACAGCTTCTATTGCGGTAATGGGCCCAGAAGCTGCGGTCAATGCTGTATATGCAAATAAGATTGCAGCTTTACCAGAAGAAGAGCGTGCTAGCTTCATTGCTGAAAAACGTGAAGAGTATAAGAAGGATATTGATATTTACCATTTGGCATCAGAGATGGTCATTGATGGTATTGTTCATCCAAATAATTTAAGAGAAGAGTTAAAAGAACGATTCGAAATGTATATGAGTAAATATCAAGTATTTACGGATCGTAAACACCCTGTTTATCCAGTTTAAAAGCCCTATTTAGGGCTTTCTTGCTCAAAAAGTCAAGGAGGGGAAAACATTGAAACAAGCAGTTTGGTTTCCAACAGAAGAGTACAAAGAAAAAACGCGTTTATATGGTTGGATGAAATCATTGGGATATGAAGATTACGAAACGTTTTATAATAAGTCAATCGAAGAAACAGCTTGGTTTTGGGGAGAAGCTGAGAAAGCGGTAGGCTATCAATGGATGAAACCTTATACAGACGTGCTAGACTTAGAGAATGGTACGCCGTTTGCACAGTGGTATAATGGCGGAACATGTAACGTTGTAGAATCAGTTTTATCGCGTTGGCTTGCAGATGATGAAACAAGAACACAACCAGCACTTCAGTACGAGGGAGAAAATGGAACTTCAAAATCATTTACATATGAAGAACTTGACAACTGGGTAAGCCGCGTTGCAAACGGTTTGAAACATGCTGGTATTGAAAAAGGCGACCGTGTAACAATTTATATGCCGATGATTCCAGAAACAGTTGTTGCGATGCTAGCTGTTATGAAAATCGGCGCAATTATTTCACCAATATTCTCAGGCTTTGCGTCTGATGCAGTCATGACACGTGTGCAAGCGGCAGGGTCAAAAATGATCATTACTGCAGATGGTTTTTCACGCCGAGGTAAAGTTGTTTCATTAAAAGACGAAGTAGATAAAGCTTGTGAACATTGTCCAACTGTTGAAAAAGTCGTTATCGTGCGTCACGCAGGAAATGAATTTACGCCGCATAATTATGATTTTTCATGGAGTACGTTAGAAAAAGAAAAGCCATTTGTACATGCAGAAGAAATGAATAGTGATGACCCATTAATGCTTATATATACTTCTGGAACAACTGGGAAACCGAAAGGAACAGTACATACACATGCTGGTTTCCCTTTGAAAGCTGCATTTGATGCAGGATTTGGAATGAACATCAAACAAGGTGACCGTGTATTATGGGTAACTGATATGGGCTGGATGATGGGACCATTTTTACTATTCGGTTCTCTTATTAATGGGGCAACCATGGTTATGTACGAAGGTGTTCCAGATTTCCCGGAAGCAGATCGGTTATGGGAGACAGTTGATAAATATGAAATTACACATCTTGGTATATCACCAACATTAATTCGTGCGTTAATGGCAAAAGGTGATGAATATGTGAATAAACATTCACTCAAAAGTTTAGAAGTATTTGCCTCAACAGGTGAACCTTGGAATCCAGATCCTTGGATGTGGCTATTTGAAACAGTTGGAAAAAGTAATGTACCAATTTGTAACTATTCAGGCGGAACTGAAATTTCTGGTGGGATTTTCGGAAACGTCCTTATTAAACCAATTGCACCGATTAGTTTTAATGCATCTTTACCAGGAATGGCAGCGGTTGTGCTCGATGATCAAGGTAATCCAATTCGTGATGAAGTTGGAGAATTATGTTTAGAAAAACCTTGGGTTGGTATGACGAAAAGCTTCTGGGAAGACGATGAGCGTTATGTGAACACATATTGGTCACGTTTTGAAAATAAATGGGTTCATGGTGACTGGGTGATTTATGATGGCGAGCAATATATTATTACAGGACGCTCGGATGATACGTTAAACATTGCTGGGAAACGTATTGGACCTGCTGAATATGAATCTATTCTTGTGAAGCATAATGATGTCATAGAAGCTGCCGCAATTGGTGTACCTGATGATGTGAAAGGTGAAGTTTGTCATTGTTTTGTAGTACTAAGGGACAATGTAACATTCACAGGAGAGTTAAAGAAAGAATTAATGAGTTTAGTAAACTCTCATATTGGAAAAGCATTATGTCCAAAAGATATTCACGTTGTAGAAGATTTACCGAAAACACGTAATTCTAAAGTAATGCGACGCGTCATTAAAGCTGCTTACTTAGGAAAAGAATTAGGTGATTTATCATCACTTGTAAATCCTGAAGTAGTTCCGTTTATTCAGGGGTTACAGTCTAGTAAATTATAAAATATAAAGTATGTATAACATGAACTGGCCTCTAATTGTTAGAGGTCAGTTTTTATTTTTTTGCATTGCAATGAAAAGAAAAAGTTAATTATTAATGTGAGGATTTTAAATATATACAATGGAAGTTTTTATAGTAATACATTTGGTTTTTATGTGTATAGGATAATTTAGTACATGTGTTTATTTTTTCTTTTCTATGTTTTTGCCTCGTACACTTCGAAGCTAGTGGACATACTATATTAATAGAAATGATTAGGGGGTGAGGTATTGGGTTCTCGATTTAATAATTGTAAAAAGAAGTGTAATTGTAAACAGGATGATTGTTGGGATGTTTTCGAAGAGTGTAAAAAAGAACAGAATGAGAAATGTGATGACTCTTGTGTACAAGGAATTAGAGATGAGCTTAAGAAATTAGTTAATCAAACGGTACA
The DNA here is from genome assembly GCF_044324725.1 of Bacillus sp. 3G2. Taxonomy (NCBI): domain Bacteria; kingdom Bacillati; phylum Bacillota; class Bacilli; order Caryophanales; family Bacillaceae; genus Bacillus; species Bacillus sp. 3G2. Next base: position 2,367,557 of record NZ_CP172246.1, read on the forward strand.
AATTAACACAGAGGGACGTACTTATGTAGGTACAATTTCGTCTGTAAGTTGTGACGTCGTTAAGCTTGCAGCTATTCCTGGAGCAGTTGGGGTAATTATCTCGATTTGCAAAATTGAAGCAATTTTTCCTCCTGTTACAACTGTAACTGCTGGGTTTGATTTTAACGGTGTCGATGTAGCAAACAAAGCATAAGTATATTATTTTTCTGTAAAGTCATTCATATGAATGGCTTTATTTTATTTTTGTATAAAAGGAGAATATATACTCTACATAGAATTAAGGTTGAGTCTAGAAATAATGGTGTAAGAAAGGAGAATAGAAGTGATTAGACTAGAGCCCTTTAAAAGAAAGGATTTTAAACAGTTAATGAATTGGATTAGTTCCGAGAATTTTTTAATACAATGGTCAGGAAATGCATTTACATATCCTTTAACTGAACAGCAATTAGATAAATATATAGAAAGTACAAATACACTTGCCTTCAAAGTAATAGATGAACAGAGTGCAGAAGTAGTTGGTCATATTTCACTTGGGCAAATAGACAATATAAATAAGTCTGCAAGGATTGGAAAAGTGTTAGTTGGTGATACGAAAATGAGAGGACGTTCTATAGGGAAACATATGATGAAAGCAGTACTACAAATTGCATTTGAAGAATTAAAACTACATAGAGTAACTCTTGGTGTTTATGATTTTAATACGTCGGCCATTTCATGTTATGAAAAAATAGGATTTGTAAAAGAAGGTTTATTGCGAGAGTCCAAAAAAGTAGGAGAAACGTATTGGAATTTATGGGAAATGAGTATGCTAGAATATGAATGGAGCGATAAAAAATAATAGTTATCTGTAATTATATTATGTTAATTAGATAGGGTATGGTGGGGAATTATGAATAATAAAACGAAAATCATTACAATTGCAGCTGTTTCAGGAGGAGGTAAAACTACTGTTACAGAAAGATTAACTCAAAAGCTAACAAATTCAAAAGCGCTATATTTTGATAACTATCACTTTAAAAACTGTCCTAGTGATATTTGTAAATGGATTGATGATGGAGCAAATTATGATGAATGGGTACTTACACCATTAATTCATGATATTCAGTATCTTATACGAGATAGTAACGTAGATTGTATCATTATAGATTATCCTTTTGCATACTTAAATAGTGAAATGCGACAATTCATTGATGTAACAATATTTATCGACACACCTTTAGATATTGCGATGGCTAGAAGAATCTTGCGAGATTTTAAAGAAGGTACAATAGATGAAATACATAATGATTTGAATCATTACATGACATTTGCGAGAAAAGCTTATTTAGAGGCAATTCATGCTGTTAAGTCGAATTCGGATATTGTATTGGATGGATCTTTATCTGTAAGTGAAATAATGAATCAGGCTATAGAGGAACTTGGTCTAAGAGAAGTGATTGTCAATGGTTAAATGTATAGAGGAATATGTACAAGTTGACGATTTTAAAATGTATACGAAAAAGTTCCAAGGAAAGAAGCTGCAGCCAGTCATTATAATGGAGGCAGGTTATGGCGATTATTCAAAGACATGGGATCATATTGCTGAAGAGTTGACGGAATATGGGACGGTACTTACATATGATCGAGCGGGATTAGGGAAAAGTGGAAAGAGTTCCAAGAGAGGTATTAGTTCTGAAATGGTAAAAGATTTAAGATGTTGCTTAGCGCAATTACAATTGAAACCACCTTATATTTTTGTAGGACATTCTTTTGGTGGTATAAATGCACGTTTATTTGCGACTTTTTATCCCGAAGATTTGTTGGGAATTGTTTTGGTGGATTCGACACCAGAAAATTATAAAGAAGCATTTTTACCAATCATGTCTACTGAATTTCAAGAAGCTTACTATAAACAGTTTATATATGAAAGTTCATATGGAGAGTTTACATTTAGTTTAAGTGAAGTAGATAGATATTGTAAATCAATGAATGATATTCCACTTGTCGTTTTAGCTGCGGGTAAAAAAGCTTTTTATTCGCCAGATGCACAAATGAAATGGTTGCAATTGCAAGAAGATTTATTACGACTATCAAGCAATAATAAATTTGTAATAGCAGAACAAAGTGGTCACTATATTCAAAAAGATGAGCCATATTATGTGATAGATGCTATTAAGTGGATTATAGGGTAGGGGAGAGATAAATATGTACACTTTATTTCAATACAATTGGCAAGTAAGGGACGACTGGTTTAAGTTGTGTGAAAAACTTTCAGAGGAAGAACTACTCCGCATGCGTGTAGGGGGTGTTGGGAGTATTTTAGAAACATTATTCCATATTGTCGATGTTGAATACAGCTGGATTAGCGCACTTCAAGGAAAAGAAGATAATGAACTGCAGTTTAAAGATTATCAATCAATCCAAAAAGTGAAAGCGTTATCTGATTTATATAAACGAGAATTAGAAGTTTTTTTGCAGGTGTGGTCATCTAGCCTAGAATGTAACATATTAAAAGCTTCGTGGACAGATAAAACATACACATACGGTGAAGTTTTAAGACATGTAATTGTGCACGAAATTCATCACATTGGTCAGCTATCTATATGGGTGAGAGAGTTAAATCTTCAGCCTGTTTCAGCGAATTTAATTGGAAGAGGACTATAGATGTATAAAGCGGCTTGCACTCTAAGTGTAAGCCGCTTTATATATCTATAAGAAGATTTCCTAGTTGAAATCCTCGGATTTTTTCTGACGTATATGTAAAAACATTAAAAATGTAATAATGAAGAAAATCAATAATGTCTGTATGATTAAATTTTGAAACTGAAGCAAAACTGTCCAAGATGTAACAGCGTCTTTAAAAGCTTGGAACGCAGAGTATGAGGAAGGATCAAAACCGTACTGTAGTAACTTTTTTGTTTCAATAAAAGTACTGTTTTCATCATCAGCCTCTAAAATTACTGAAATAAGTCTAGTATCTCCTCGTTTTGCTGTACTGACAAAACTATAATTACCATTGGTTGGAAAACTAGTTTGTAAGCCGTCAACACCTTGGAGTTTAATGTTTTTATTAAGGGAATAAATCATTTTATTTGTGTTGAAAACTTTGGAATCCTTGAAGGTAAATTGGTAAGAGGTTAGCTTCGTAATATTCAATACATCGGGAAAGTCTTTTACTAATTGTGTTGCTAGTTTAACAACGTCTATTGCCGTTGTAGTTGATTGTTTATTCGTATCGTTATTCATTCCAGTAGCATTTAGAAATGGGGATGGTTGTGATAACTTTAGTTGTGTTGCTTTTTCATTCATTAGAAGTGTAAAGTTATCTTCATTTCCAGCAATGTGTTCTGCAAGGGCAAGTGCGGAACGATTATTTCCTGTCAAAAACAATGCATGTAGTAAATCACGAACTGTCGTTTGATCTTCAGAAGTTACTTGTATAGGGCTCGTTTCTGCTCGGAAAACTTCGCTACTTATTTTTACTAACTCATCTAACTGTATTTTGCCTTCATTCAGTTGTTCCATTGCGATATATTCAGTCATTAATTTAGATAAAGTAGCTGATTGTATAGGAATTTCCTCATTTTTTTTATAAATAACCTCACCTGAATTAGCATCTATTAAAATAGCTGATTTAGCTTGAATAATTGGACCATTTACATAAAGATAAAAATATAAAACAATAAGTGCTGTAATAACAAAAGATAATAATAAAATTGTGAACTTTTTCAGGAATTGCATAAGCGATCCTCCTACTATGACATCAATAATACTATTGTAAAAAGGAATGCTTAATTAGGAAGAAAGAAAAGGTAAAGAATTTCTAAAGAATTATAAAGGATTATTAAATTTTGGATTTTAATGGGAAATAAAAGATCCAATTTCTTATATGGTAAGAAATTGGATCTAAAATTAAGCTTTATTAACATTTATGTGGTTGTAGTTTTACAGTGAAAGTTGTTTTTTTATCATCACTATATACTTCAATTGATCCTTTATGCAATTCGACAATACTTTTTGCAATTGCTAATCCGAGCCCAGATCCACCGGTGTTTGTAGAGCGAGATTTTTCAACGCGATAAAAACGTTCAAATATATGAGGTAAATCTGTACTAGGAATAGGTTGGCCGTAATTTGTTATATCTATAGTAATCATATTATTGCTTTCATAGGCAGCAAGGTCGATATATCCACCCTCGTTTCCATAAGCGATAGCGTTTATAATAAGATTTTCAAACACACGCACTAATTTGTCTCCATCAGCTAATACCATGAGTTTTTGAGATGGGAAAGAAGGGCGACATTCTATATTAGCTTCTTGAACTTGTATGCGGAATTGAACAGTTAATTGTCCCAGTAGCTCTACAATATCAATGGGAACAGAATATAAACTTAACTCTTTATTTTGAACACGTGTATATTCAAACAAGTCATTCATTAATGCATTAAGACGGGTTACTTTATCGTAAATGACTTGTATATAATGGCGTAATTCCACTTCATCTCTATAATTATCATGATGGATTAAATTTACGTATCCAACTATAGAGGTAAGAGGAGTACGTAAATCATGCGATACATTTGTAATAAGTTCACTTTTTGCTTGTTCCGCCTGTCTCTCTTCATCAATTGAGACTTTTAATTGTTCAACAATCTGATTTACTCCGGTTGCTAACTCTTCCAGATAATTATGATTTACGATAGACACTTTATGATTGAAGTTTCCATCTGCAATATAACGAATTTCTTCTATCATTTTTTTAATACAAGTTTTATAGTAAATCTTTCTTTCATGACGATAAAAAATGTATAGGTAGGATGAGAAAATAGAAAATAAAAACAAATAAGATACAATCATCATCCATAGAGATTCCTTTATTCCTTTATATTTTTCATATCCAAAAATTCTAATGAATTCTTTTCCGAGCTCGCTTAACGTGAGTGAACTTTCAATTACACTTGTAACAAGGCGATATATAATTAATTCAGTAATAGGAGTAAGTGTAATGGCTAACATAAACCAAAAAATCAACTTCCATTTTGGGATATCTTTTAATATATCAAATGCTTCATTTCTCAATTTTATAGCCTACTCCCCAAACAGTATGGATAAACTTCTCTCCATTCATTCCTGTTTCAAGTTTATCTCGTAAATTACTAATGTGAACCATTACAGTTTTATTTGAGCCATAACCATCTTCATTCCAAACGCGTTCAAAAATTTCTTCGGAACTAAATACTCTTCCGGTATTACTCGCAAGTAAATATAAAATATCAAATTCAATAGATGTAAGTTTAATATATTCTCCATTTACTTTAACAGTATGATTATGTTTGTGTATTTCAGCAGAACGAATACGAATAATACCATCTTCATTCTTGGGGGAAGTGGCATTTTGGAAAGACGATCTTCGTAATAAAGCTTTCACTCTAGCTACTAATTCTAATGGATTAAATGGTTTAATCATATAATCATCTGCACCTGTCATAAGACCTAAAATTTTATCCATATCTTCTGCTTTTGCACTAAGCATAAGAATAGGTACAGTATTATTTTCACGCACTTCTTGGCAAACTTCTAATCCGTTTCGTTTTGGCATCATTATATCCAGTACCATAAGGTCAACTTCATATGTAGAAATCATTTGTAATGCTTCATCTCCATCATATGCTTTATAAATGTTATAGCCTTCATTTCGCAAATAAACAGCAAGTAATTCAACAATTTCTTTATCATCATCAATAATTAATATATTTTTATTCATTATGTAGTTCCTTTCCTAACAAATCATTAACATTACTATAATATCAAACATTTATGTATTTTGTAGCAATGATTCCACATAAAATTTCATGTAACGTATAAAAAGGGATTAAAACATTCATAACGAATACAAAGAAGAAAGATATTTAAATAATGTATTATACTGAAAGTGAAGAATAAGGGGGGGACTTGCTATGGTATATAAAGAGATTTATTCATTTACTCCAACTGGAAAAATTGAAAATGATATAAAAGCTTTTCTATTAAAATACAATAAAGAACTTACATATAAACATTCAATTCGGGTGGCAAATGAAGCTCGAAAAATTGCGATTAAGTATCATGAAAACGAGGAAAAGGCAGCGATTGCAGCATATTTACATGATATTAGTGCAATCTTTCCGAATGAAGTGCGGATTGCAGTTGCTGAACAATTTAGAATAGAGATATTACAAGAAGAACGAGAATTCCCGATGATTATTCATCAAAAACTGTCGAGAATAATTGCAAAAGAGATATTTAGAGTGGAAGATGAAGAAATTTTAAATGCAATTAATTGTCATACTACACTACGTAAACATTCAACGAAGATGGATTTAGTGTTATTTGTTGCTGATAAAATAGAATGGGATCATAATGGGACACCACCTTATTTAGTAGAAATAAGAAAAGGATTAGAAAAATCTTTAGAACATGCTGCTTTCGTATATATTTCATATTTGTGGGATAGAAAAGAAACGTTGAAAGTTATACACCCGTGGCTAGAAGAAGCATATTGGCATTTAAAAGAAATTGTAGAGTAGAAAGGATATAGGGATGTAATTAAAAGAGTATATGAATCAAATATTTCCTGGATTTACATTAGTACCACATATATACTTTCAGTGGGAAAATTATTTGCATTTTCATTTTGGGAAAGAGAAATGTCCAAATGTCGAAAGAACTGACGATTTAAATATGGAATACTTCACTCAACTTTATACATATAATAAATACTTGTTTGAAGATATATTTTCAAAAGAAGATGAAGTGTTTTTAGTAACAAATGTTTATCGATTTAAAAAGGGAAATGTGAAAAATCCGCAGAAAATAAATGTATACAATAGTTTTATTAAAAAGAGGGATTTAAATTTCAAGTTAAGGCAAGAAACATTACCTTTTCTATTTGAAGATGAAGAAGCTGATTTATATTGTACATATCAATTTTCGTTAAAATGTTTTGCTAGCGATATAAAGTATAAACAGCTTATTCAAGCTGCAAATCATGAAGATTTTCCAGGTCTTTATCCTCGTTTTGGATGCGAAAAAGAAATTTCTTATCCAGATGTATTTCTCATAAATACAACAAAAGATATTATCATGTATATTTACGATGATAGAGGATGTGAAGTGATTGCGAAGAATAAAGAAACAATACGAAACTTATATGAGAAATATAAAAAGTGGATTCCAGATTATGAACGAGAAAGCATAGATAACTTATTTAAATGACAACAATGGGGGAAGTGAAGTGTGTAATGAAACGTATTGCAATCGTATCCGCATGGGAACCAGAACTTACGTATTTGCATCAATATTATCCAAGTGAACGTATTGAAAAAAGAGCAGCTTGGGAATTTCATTTTCATTATATAAATGATTTGGAAGTTATCTCCGTTATAACTGGAGTTGGCAAAGTAAGTTGTGCAAGTTGTGTACAATTATTAATTAGTGAGTTTCAGCCAGATGAGTTGTTTATGACAGGGATATGCGGAAGCTTATCAAATAAGGTGAAAAATGGTCATATTGTAGTAGCTCTTAATGCAATACAACACGATGTTACTGCTGCTGGTTCGGGGGAGGATGTTTTTAATTTATATAATGGTAGAACAGCACCTATTGAAACAACAAAGTCAATTGTAAGAAGAATAAAAAAGATCCGATCATATGAACCGATTCATTTCGGTACATTTTTATCTGGAGATCAACGTATCCGTAGTTCAGAAATGAGATATTTGCTCCATACTGTATATGGAGCATTAGCGGTTGATCAAGAAGTAGCAGCATTCGCTTATGTATGCCAAATCAATAACAAGCCTTTTCTATGTTTAAAAGCTGCTTCAGATCAAGCAAATGATAAAACGAAAGAGGAACAAAAAATCTTTAAAATGTTAGCATGTGAACGAGCGTGCGAACATTTAATTGCTTTTTTACGAGTGTATGAGATTAATGTAGTAAATAATAGATAGTTAGAGGGGGTTAATATTGGAAAGTACAAATAGAATAGCTATTCTAGGTGCAAATGGAAGAGCCGGGAAATTCCTTGTAAACGAAGCGTTAGAAAAGGGATATCAAGTAAAACTATTAACAAGAAATTCTAATAATATCAAAATAACAAATGAAAACTTAGAGATTATTAATGGAGATGCACGTGATTTTTCTTCAATACGGAAATTACTTAAAGGTTGTCGAGTTGTAATAAATGCGGTTGGTCAACCAAAAAATGAATCTTATATTTTTAGTACAGTAACGAAGCATATTTTAGAAGCAATGAAAGAATTTGAAATAAAAAGATATATACTGATTTCTGGAGGTTCTTTAGATGTGACAGGAGATCAAAAGGGAATTATAAATAAAATAGGAACTACCTTGTTTAAAGTATTTTTATCAAAGATGATGCAAGATAAATATAAAGAATTGCAAATTATTCAAGGTAGTGATGTAGATTGGACAATTGTTAGATTACCATTTGTTATGGAAGGGAATGGTATTGGAAATATAAAAGAGAGTTTAGTAGATATGCCAGGAATCAAAATTCAAAATAGTGATATTGCTCCGTTTGTTATAAAACAAATTAATAGTGAGAGGTATGTAGGAAAATGCCCGTTTATTTCAAATTAAATGGTAGAACTGAAAATTAAAGAATGATGGGTAGAGTGGAACTAGAACATTTTATGTATTTGAATGTTAAATTTAACACGAGTAAGTGGAGGATAATTTTATATGATTCAATACAAAAGATGCAGTGAAGTAAGTATCGATTTAGTGTATGAAGCTTTTAAAGATGGATTTTCAGATTACATTATTAAAATGGAAGTTTCAAAAGAAGATTTTATAAAAAGATTTTTTGGACCAGAAGGGAATTCACTAAAACATTCCTTTCTTGCTTTAGATTTAGACGATAATAAATCTGTTGGTGTAATACTTGGCGGGATAAAGGATTATGAAAACATAAAAACAATGCGCTGTGGAACATTAGCGGTTCATCCTAATTACCGCGGTATTGGTGTGAGTCAAAAGTTATTTGAACTGCATAAAGAAGAGGCGCTTCAAAATGAGTGTAAGCAACTTTTTCTAGAAGTTATTGTAGGCAATGACCGAGCGATTCATTTTTATACGAAATTAGGCTATGAAAAAGTGTACGATCTATCTTATTATAATTTAAAAGATATGACTAAAATAATAAATAAAGATTGCAAGGGAATTGAAGTAAAACACTTAGATTTCCCATCTTTTAAACTTGAAGTTCAGAAATGGTTACACTTCCATATAAATTGGCAAAATGATATGGATTATATCGAAAAAACAAATAATACATTTTACGGTGCATATGTCGATAATGATTTAAAGGGTGCTATATGTGTGAATGAACATGGTAAAATCAGTTTTCTTTTCGTAGACAAAGACTATAGAAATCGTAATATTGGATCAAAATTATTACAAATAGCAAGAGATGAGTTGAATGTAACAAGTTTATCAATTGGGTTTCCAAACAACAATTTACTAGAAGGATTTTTAAAGAAAACTGGATTTGAAAAGAATTCTTTAGCACAATATGAAATGTATGTTTTGATATAAAAAGCGGAAGGAATTATTCTTACGCTTTTTATTTTTGTACTATATTGATATTTTACTTTGTATAATATTCTTTTTTTATGTAGAATAGATAGGATGGGAGGGGATGAAATGAATAATGGATTAAAGTTTAAGATTTTTGAATTACATTGTTTCGTTCAAAAAACTTATTCTGATATTAAAACAGCATGTGATATTGCTATTTATCAAGAAAACACTTCTAAATATTTAATTTCATTAGGATTTTTAAATAAATCATATATGACTTATATAGAATCAAAAAGATTTTATCGTGAAAATGAAGAACTTGTAAGTGTAGAATTTGATAATTTCTTTGATACATATGATAAATTAGAAGAGGAATTAAAAAAAGTTATTTCAACTGAAGATAAGAATCCGTCATTGCTACATAGCAGATTTGATCAGTTTCAGCAGAAAGTTGAAAATATAAATGACCTAATAAAAGTAATGCAAAATGCTCGTTAATGAATGCTTTTTTCTTTTCAAATGAAAATTATGCATTAAAAATATATTAGGGATATTACATATTGAAGGGATGACTTTTGTTTGCTACAGAAGTCATCTTTTTATAATATGGTTTTGTGTAATGTGTTGTAATTTTTATTTTTCTATTTTTAATAGGAATACATTTAAGCAGTTTCATATTTTAGGAAATTATACGAGGAAAATAACATGAAAAATAAAAAAGAAATAGCTATAGTTGCCTTAACAACAGGATTAGCCTTAACAACTGTAATACCGTATGGAGTAAGTTATGCAGAGGAAAAGGGTCAAATGCAAGTTGAAATTCAAGAGGATTCGTTCCGTACAGGTGAACTTACACAACCATCACAAAAGACACCTGAGAATGTAGTAAAAGATGCACTTAAGGAAAAGACGGAGCATGCTTTGTCTCAAAAACAAGTTAGTGGAGACGAAGGGGTAGATTACAAGGTTCTTCAAAAACGTGGGGCTTATGATGGGACTACACTTGTTCGTATGCAACAAATATATGAAGGAAAAGAAGTGTATGGACACCAATTGACTGCTCATGTAGATAAAAAGGGTATTATTAAAAGTGTTTCAGGAGAAAGTGCACAAAATTTAACACAAGAAGATTTAAAGAATCCAATTAATTTATCAAAAGAAGATGCAAAACAATTTATTTATACGAAGTACGGGAACGATATTACATTTATTTCTGAGCCAGAAGTCAAGGAAGTTATTTTTGTAAATGAAAATAATGGACAGGCTAGCAATGCATATCAAGTTACATTTACAGCTGCAACACCAAACTATGTATCTGGAACTTATTTAGTGAATGCTAATAATGGAGATATGTTGAAAAATATGGTGCAAGAGTCAGATTTAAAAATAAGTGAAGAGCATGTTAAATTCATTGAGGAGAGTAAAAAAAGTGATGTCAAATCATTAACCGGAACAGGTAAAGATGATTTAGGTATAATTCGCACATTTGGTATTTCTGAACAAAGTAATGGGGAATATGCACTTGCTGATTACACAAGAGGGCAAGGAATTGAGACATATGATGTAAATTATAGAGATATTACTTTTGAAAACAGATATTATCCTGGTATATTAGCAACTAGCACTTCAACCATATTTAATGATCCAAAGGCGGTAAGTGCTCATTTCTTAGCAACAAAGGTATATGATTTTTATAAAGATAAATATAAACGTAATAGTTTTGATAATAAGGGGAAAAAAGTAGTATCAGTTGTACATGCATGGGATTCTGGAGAAACAGATGATCCTAAAAATTGGGAGAATGCATTTAGTGCTAATATTAGCAATGTTAGTATGCTAATATATGGTGATCCAATGGTGAAAGCATTTGACATAGCGGGCCATGAATTTACACATGCGGTTACATCTAGCGAATCTAATCTTGAATTTTCCGGAGAATCTGGGGCAATTAACGAGGCGTTATCTGATATTATGGGAACGGCTATTGAGAAATACATAAATAATGGGGAATTTAATTGGACAATAGGAGAACAAACTGGATCAGTTCTCCGTAATATGAAGAATCCATCTGCAGTCAAATTTTTTAATGGATTACCGTATCCAGATGATTATAGCAAATACAGTGATTTAAACGGAGAAGATAATGAGGGCGTTCATTTTAACTCAAGTATTATTAATAAAGTCGCGTATTTAATTGCACAAGGTGGAACTCAAAACGGTGTAACTGTAAATGGTATTGGTGAAGATAAAATGTTTGATCTTTTCTATTATGCAAATACAGATGAATTGAACATGACTTCTAATTTCTCTGAATTAAGAATAGCGTGTCTTAAAGTTGCAACAAACAAATATGGTGCGAACTCAATTGAAGTTGAAGCGGTCCAAAAAGCTTTTGATGCAGCAAAAATTAAAGGAACAGTGAAAGAAAACGAAAAAACTGCAGAAAATCAAGTCCCTGAATTAACTGTACCTCTTACAATTACACTGCGTGTTGGTGATACTTTTAACCCGATGAGTAATGTAAAAGCTGTTGATAAAGAAGATGGTGATTTAACAAATAAAGTAAAACATAAAGGCGATGTAGATACTTCTAAACCAGGTACATACATTGTGGACTACTCGGTCGTTGACTCTCAAGGGGGGAATACAACGGCTACACAGACGGTAATTGTGGAGAGAAATGGAGAAACATTAGATTTAAACCCCACATTAACAGTGCCTACTGCAGCGACAATTCATGTAGGAGATTCATTCGATCCAATGGCAAAAGTATTAGCTATTGATAAAGAAGACGGCGATCTTACTTCTAAAGTAAAAGTTAATGGTGAAGTAAATACCTCTAAAGCTGGTACTTACGTATTAACGTACATAGTGACAGATTCTAAAGGACATGAAGTAACTGCGAAACAAGCTGTAGCGGTCAAAGTTAGAGAAGAAGTTAAAAATGAAATACCAATACTAAAAGTACCTGCTACAATTACAATTACTGAGGGAGATAAATTTGATCCAATGGTAGGAGTATTAGCTACTGATAAAGAGGACGGTGACCTTACTTCTAACGTAACGTATGAAGGAACTGTAGATACCTCTAAAGCTGGTACTTTTGAAATCATATATAGTGTCAAAGATTCCGTAGGTAATGAGGTTCATACAATGCAAAAAGTATTGGTGAAAGATAAAGACATTAGCACAGCTAATGGCCTTACTAATAACAGTAATATCCCGAACAAGAATAATTCCGATAAAAAAGAATCTACATATAAAGAACTTCCAAACACGGGTGCTAGTACAACTAACAGTGCAACAATGGGCATTTGGATGGTTATTGCAGGTACCGTACTCACTTTAGTTCGTAAATTTAGAAAGATACAAAAATAATAGTAGGATTTATTTCTCACACAATAATTATTAGATGAATTTTTTACTTAATAAGATTTTAGTATTTAAGTGGTGTATTTTGCTTCTATAAAACTTTGCATTTGGACGCTATTTTGCCTACAGACCTACATTACATATAAAGCACGTTACTATTCTCATTCAAATAAAAGAATAGTAACGTGTTTTTTTGATTTAAAAATAGCCTAAATTCAAAAGGTCATGAATGTGGAAGTAATTTTAATCTGCCATTGATAAGTTACTAAAAACACTTTGTTTTAATGAAAGTTTAACTCTATATGACAACATGAGATTTTCGGTATTTACCAGGTGTTTCGTTAGTGAATTTTTTGAAAATTTTAGTGAAATAGCTTTGATCACTAAAGTTGAGCGAAGCACATATGTCTGATAAGGGATAGGTTGTGAAAGTTAATAATTTTTTTGCTTCTTCGATTCGTTCACGTTGAATGTACTCAATTAATGAAATACCGACTTCTTTTTTGAATAATATAGATAAATAATCTGAATTTACATTTGCAAATTTAGCAAGTTGTGTAACAGATATTTGATTGTAAATATTTTTAAAAATATAGTTTTTGCAAATAGTGATAGTCTTTGAGTGTTTCTGTACTTTTTGTACTTTTACACGGTCTGCAAAAGTACAGAAAACATTTCTTAATAAATCCCAAACAGATTCCGTGTCTTTTAAATCCTCTGTCTTTTGGATGTGTAGATCGTAAATCTTGTAAGCAATCCCGGAAGGAAGTCCTCCTTTTATAGCATATCTAGTAGCAAGTGTGATGGATGAAATACAAATATTTTTATGACGTCTTAATTGATCGAATGAAGATAAGGATGAAAGAGTCTCTTGTTGGAATTCGTAATAATATTTGAGTACGCTTTCTTTATCCCCGTTTTCTATAGCTCCAAGTAGTTGGTTCTCTATATACAAATTATGACAGAAGGATTCGTTTTTTTGCATTGAAATATATAAATCTTCGTTTAAGATACTGCTATGACTTACATGAAATGAGTCACTGTTATTTGAAAAGGTACTTACATCTGAAATTTTTTTATAGAGAATGTTATAGAACAATATTGCTATATTTACAAAGAAATTTTGATCTTTGACTGACAATGAAAAATAATGATCTCTTGTTCTTTTATAATTCGAAATAAAATTAAGGTTACTATCCGCTTTACTTGTAGAAAAATTTACCTGTTTCAAGGGCCCAATAATAACAGTACCGTTCACCATATAATGGCTCTTTATGTGAATTAAAATGAAGTGCCCTAAATATTGGTGAGTTCTGAAGATAGGTGAATTATTTGAATCATTTTTTTGAAAAAGCACATGTAACTGTTCTATTTTTGATTTATAGAAAGAATGTGAATCATCTTTTGATGTAAACTCTAAAAGAATATTTTTGTTACAATCTAAAAAACAAACTGGAATTTCAAAAGATTGGAAAAACATATTACAAATGTACTCTATCTCAACTAGACTGAGCTTTTTAGTCATATTATTCCTCCTTACAGTTGTGTGTAATAGTTGAATGTTTATATATTCTCTTTTTTCATAAGTAGAAACGGAAAAACTTTATCTATAAAAATTATAAACTTCTAAGAATAATACCATAATTTAACATGAATAGCACATATTATTTGAATATACAGGTAATATTTTTAGGGAGTAACGTAAAATATGAATTGTCACACTTATTCGTTGTTCATTGCTTATATGTATCAAAAATAATTAAGATTGGATTTTAAATAGGGATAGGAAGGGAGGGATTAATGAATTGAAGTTAAGTTAAGTAATTAATGGAAATTTGCGATAGAAGTTAATATGTAATGATTTTTGAAGTTGAGATATAAGTGTAATTCAGAGGGGAAACTACATATATCGTACGGAGAGACAACGTAATAATAGAAGATAAGAAGAGTGAATAAGTGATTGTAAACAATGGATTGTTGGACGACTATGTTTTAAGTTACTCGTTTAAATCTGGTACTTGGCACACTATTACTTTTAAGAGGGTAATAGTAATAATGAGATTTTTAAAATGATAGAAGTAGTAAAGGGGATAAGAGAAATGAAAAAAATATTTAGTGTGCTTTTAGTATTTTTCTTAACATTTTCTACATGGTCTAGTGTATTAGTAAAGGCAGCTTCACCATCCAAAGGTACTTTAACGATCCATAAATATGAACAAGAAAAAGATGGCGCACAGGGGATAGAAGGAGATGGCTTTGCAAATCAAGAGGTACCAACAAATGCGAAGCCGTTAAAAGGTGTAACGTTTGAAGTGAAAAGGGTTGCGTCGTTTGAAAAAATTTCAAACGATGGGAAAATCGTGAAAGAAGATGTGAAGCCTGTAATGGGAGCAACTCCAACTCAAGTAGTAACAGATGATAACGGACAAGCTGTATTAAAAGATCTTCCGCTAGGACGTTATGAAGTGAAAGAAGTGGCAGGACCTCCGCATGTTAACCTAAATCCAAATACGTATACAGTGGATATTCCATTAACGAATAAAGAGGGTAAGGTGCTAAACTATGATGTTCATATGTATCCGAAAAATGAGATTAAACGTGGTGCAGTTGATTTAGTAAAGAGTGGTGCAAATGAAAAAGCATTAGCAGGTGCAGTATTCGCTTTATTTAAAAAAGATGGTACAGAAGTGAAAAAAGAGTTAGCAACAGATGGTAATGGGCATATTCGCGTGCAAGGATTAGAGTATGGGGAATACTATTTCCAAGAGACAAAAGCGCCGAAAGGGTATGTACTAGATCCGACTAAACACGAGTTTTTTATAAAGACCTCCGGAACTATTAACGAAGATGGAACAATTACTTCTGGTACAGTAGTTAAAGTAGAAGTGCAAAACTATGAAGAACCAAATATTGATAAAAAGATTAACGGTAATTCGGAAGCGTTACCAATTAATCCGTTAACTAATTACAATTATGATATCAAAACATTAATTCCAGAAGACATTAAAGAATACAAAAAATATGTAGTAACAGATACATTAGACAATCGTTTAATGATTCAAGGAAAACCAATCGTGAAAATTGATGGAGCAGAAGTAAATGCAAGCATTGTAAAGGTCGCTGTAGAAGGCCAAAAAGTAACAGCTACAGTAAAAGATTTCACAAAGTTAGATGGTAAAAAAGAATTTCATTTACAAATTAAATCACAAGTAAAAGAAGGAGTACTATCTGGTTCAGAAATTTTAAATACAGCAAAAATTGATTTTATAAATAAAAATGATGTAATTGGAGAAAAGGAATCTAAACCTGTAGTTGTTGTTCCGACAACTGGAATTATCGAGTTAACAAAAGTTGATGGTGCTGATAAGAAGAAATTAAAAGGTGCGGAGTTTGTACTTAAAGATAAAAATGGAAAAATAGTTGTTGTGGCAGGTAAAGAAGTCACAGGTGTATCAGATGAAAATGGTGTTATTAAATGGACTAACATTCCGTATGGAGACTATCAAATTTTTGAAACGAAAGCACCAACTTATACAAAAGAAGATGGTACAACAGCTTCATATCAATTATTAAAGGATCCTATTGATGTAAAGATTAGCGAAAATAATCAAACGGTTAAATTATCGATTGAAAATAATAAAAGTGGATGGATTCTTCCTGTAACGGGTGGTATCGGAACGATTCTATTTACTGTACTAGGCCTTGCGTTAATGGCTACAGCGGTATTTGTTTTCTTTAGAAAAAAGTTTGCTAATAATTAAGGCTTTAGGAACATGTAACCAAGTGATGTAAAAAGGGGAGAAGCAAAATGCTTCCCTCTTTTCGATATTTTAGTATATGCAGAGGTGGAAATATGAAACGAAATCTTGCTTTAGGAGGTATTTTTTTATTAGGATTAGGTATTTTTTTATATCCTACTATTAGTAATTGGTTGGCGACTCGTGCACATTATTCTGAGATTAGCTCCTACGATAAGAAGATCAAAGCACTACAAAAGAAAGAAGTTGAACGTAGGGAAAAAGAAGCAACCGAATATAATAAACAAGTTCAAACTTCCATGAAAACATTTGCAGATCCATTTTCTGAAGAAAAAAATAATCATCAAGCGTATGCGGATGCGTTAAATTTAGGTGATGTAATGGGGTATATTGAAATATCGAAAATTAATATAAAATTACCAATCTATCAAGGGACCTCTGAGGAAGTATTGAGTCGCGGGGTAGGTCATTTAGATTATTCTTCACTTCCAGTAGGTGGAGAAAATACGCACACTATTTTAACAGGGCATCGTGGTTTACCATCAGCAAAATTATTTACAGATTTAGATAAGTTGAGTGAAGGAGATCTTTTTTATATTCATTCTTTAGACAAAGTTCTTGCTTATAAAGTAGATCAAATTAAAGTAGTGTTACCACACGAAACGGACGATTTGAAAATTGTGGAAAATAAAGATTATATTACATTAATTACATGTACGCCTTATGGAGTAAATACAAATAGATTACTGGTTCGAGGTGAGCGTGTGGAGTTTAATGAGAAAGAAAAACAAAAAATGAGTACAGAGATATTTATGTTTAATAAGTGGACGGTAATAGTCACAATCATATTGTTATGTGTGTTTCTAGTCGCAATTTATAAGAGAAAATGTATTCGATAGAATGTATTTATTTATTCTGTATTAATTGGGCAGTGGGACCGAAAATGCAGAGAAAAGCAAAGAAGGTATATAGGGGGAGTAAATCCTCACTGATAAAAGTTTCACTTTATTCGACTGTAGAAAAAATACGGTAAAGGTGGGAACAAAGGAATTGAGGCTACGATTAAAACTGGTAAGTATTCCATTTATGGTTTTGTTAATGTTATGTGTAAGTTTTGTCGTATATGTACCAAAAGAAGCATATGGATCCACGATAAACTTAGAAGGTCTAGGAGATATATCGCGTTATAATGCTGTTGTCTTTGGTAACCATATAGCAGTAGGTGGCGATATTGAAGGAGCAATTGCAGTTCAAGGTGATATGGATGCATCTGGTTATACGATTGTAGGTGCAGCAGCGGGAACATCTAATATAATTGGGGAAAAATGGGATGATGAGGGATATCCATCCTTGTTATTGTCTGGAAAATTTAAAAAATCAAGAGAGGAATCTTTTATTATTCAAAACGGAATAGTTGTAATGACAAAAGAGAGTGATCCAAATCATATCATACAATCTTCTTATGATCGTATCGTTTATAAAGAAAAACTAGAAATTGACGCGAAATTTAATGAATTTCACAACATAGTGAACCAAGTCAGTAAAAATGCAGGTCAATATAAAACGAATACCCCAATTCTAAATATGAGTTATGGAATTGGAAAAGATATAAACAATCCTAATATTTATGTTTCATCAGAATTGGTAGGGAAAATCAATTTAGATATAAGAGATGTCTTTTTACCTAATGCGAAAGGAAAAGATTTTATCGTTATGTATTCAGATGCAATAGAGGTTACATTTAAAAATGGTGCTATCTTATATGACACGAACAATATTGGAAGGGCTACAGATATAATTCCTACATCACAACCTTATTCTCCTAATTCACCGTTCACTGAGTTATACGGGAAAGTGATTTGGGTTTTTCCTAATGCAAAAAAAATTACAACAGAGGGGTATGGTGTCGTTGGGAGTGTGTTTGCTCCAAATGCTGTATTAGAAACAAAAGGCGGTTCGATTAATGGACAAGCATTTGTCGGTGCGGTACAACAAACTGGTGGATTTGAATTTCACAATTTCAAATTTAACTGGCAACATTGGAACAAGCCTAGTACAGGAAAAGTAAAGATAAAAAAAGTAGATAGTAATAATGATAATATAGAATTGATGGGGGCAAAGTTTCATATTGAAGATTCAAATAAAAAAGTAGTTGGCGAGTTAATAACAGATGAAAAAGGAGAAGCGATATCAAAAGAATTACCGATAGGTAGCTATACTCTTATGGAAACAGAAGCGCCTAAAGGTTACGAATTATTAAAAGATAAAATAGCTGTAAAAGTAGAAAAAGATGCAGTAGTAGAAATTAAAATAGAGAATAAGAAATTACCAGATCCGATGGGGAAAATGAAGCTAGTGAAAGTAGATACGGGAGATAAAAATAAAAAGCTAGCGGGAGCAAAGTTTCATATTGAAGATTCAAATAAAAAAGTAGTTGGTGAGTTAGTAACAGATGGACAAGGGGAAGCGATATCAAAGGAGTTACCAATTGGTAACTATACTCTAGTGGAAATAGAAGCGCCTAAAGATTATGAATTATTAAAGGAAAAAATAGCTGTAAAAGTAGAAAAAGATGTAGTAGTAGGAATTAAAATAGGAAATAAGAAATTACCAGATCCAATGGGGAAAATGAAGCTAGTGAAAGTAGATACTGGAGATAAAAATATAAAGTTAGTAGGAGCAAAGTTTAAAATTGAAGATTCAAAAGGAAAAGTAGTTGGAAATTTAGTAACAAATAAAGAAGGAGAAGCGATATCAAAAGAATTGCCAATAGGTAACTATACTCTAGTGGAAGTAGAAGCACCTAAAGGTTATGAATTATTAAAAGATAAAATAGCTGTAAAAATAGAAAAAGATACAGTAGTAGAAATTAAAATAGGAAATAAGAAATTACCAGATCCGACTGGACAAATTGAAATTGAGAAAGTTGATGATAAGGATATTAATCTAAAACTAAAAGGTGCTGTATTTCAAGTCTTAGATAAAGAAGGTAAAGAAGTTACTAGATTAACAACGGATGAAAAAGGTAAGGGGATTTCCAATCAGTTAGTATTTGGAAAGTATACGATTAAAGAAATAAAAGCGCCAAATGGATATATGTTACTTAGAGATCCAATAGAAATAGAAATTACAGAAGCGGTAAGGACACAAAAACTAACAGTGAAAAATGTGAAAAATAAATGGATAATTCCTAATACTGGTGGCAGCGGAACAACAAGTTTTTACGTGACTGGTTTTGTGCTAATGTTTGGTGTGTTATGTTTATGTAAGAAAAATCGTATATAAATAGTATAAAAACAGTTGTGTATTATAAACTGATTCCATAAAGTTAGAAAATCGTTGTGTTTGAAAAATTTCAAGCATGAGTTCGGTATTGTACTGGACTTATGCTATTAAATTTGTCGAAGAAGGAAGGATAATAGTAAACATAGAATATACTAATAAATTAAAATGTCTATGAGGTGAAACTGATGGCAATAAAACAAGATGAAATTAAAGTAGTAGTTGGAGCTGGAATGTTTAATAATAATCCAGGTTGGATTCAAACGCAAGAAGATGAACTTAACTTATTAGATAAAGCTACGTGGGAAGAAAGATTTGAATACAATTCTATTTCAGCTATTTTAGCTGAACATGTATGGGAACACCTTACATTTGAAGAAGGTGTAAGGGCAGCAGAAATTTGTTATGAATTTTTAAAACCAGCAGGGCACATTCGGTGTGGTGTTCCTGATGCGTTTTTCCAAGATGATGCGTACCAAAATATAGTTCAAATAGGCGGACCAGGTCCGAAAGATCATCCAGCAGCAAGTCATAAAATCGTTCATAATTATAAAACCTTAACGAAAATGTTTGAAACTGCGGGGTTTGAGGTAGTTTTACTTGAATATTGTGATGAAAATGGTGAGTTTTATTACAACGAATGGGATGTAAACGATGGTATTATTTTCCGTTCTAAAAAGTATGATTCTAGAAATAAAGGCGATAAACTTGGTTTTCCATCGCTAATTGTCGATGCGATTAAGCGGTAAATCATTCAACAAAAACAAGAGTAAATTCTATCATTTCAAAAGTCGCAAATGCGGCTTTTTTTATACGTAAGTTTATATTTAATAAGGAAATGATATACATGATATTTAATTCCTAATAAAATAGAACTCGATTTAGAAAATACTTAAGTTTTTCAGCGCCATTAATTTTAAATTAATACTTCGGTGACATAAATATTTATTTTATATTTATATTCGTGTAAAATAAAGTGAGAACATATATTCTGTGTAGGGGGGTAATCAATATGATAGCTGAAATTGAAAAAGTAACTGAGGGGTATATTGTAAAATTTGAACGCCAATTTCCATATACAATAAAGGGAGTTTGGTCTGTATTAACAGAAAACAGTAAGCTTAAAAAATGGATGTCTAATTTACAGATTGAAAGCCTTAAAACAGGTGGCATAATCAAGTTTGACATGATGGACGGTTCATTTATAAATATTGATATTTTAGAGTGTCAAGTAAACGCAGTGCTTGAATTTACTTGGGATAAAGATCGTATCCGATTTGAAATACATAAAGAGGAAAATGGTACTCTTTTACTTCTTAAAGAATACATTCATGATTTAACAGATCATACACCGAAAGATATAGCAGGTTGGCATATTTGTTTAGATCTTTTTTCTTCCGTTCTAGAAGGAGAAGAAAAAGAATTTTCTAAAGATGAATGGCAACAGTGGTTTGAAATATATAAAGGTAAGTTTCTTGAAGTGAGAGGTTAATTACGTAATAGATTATATTTATTGTGTAATTATTATATCTTAAAAATGCCTTTTATGAAAAATAAGAATAGAGGTTAATATGAAAGTAAATCAATTAATTGCTAATAACATAAATAAATTAGATACAGCTATTCCATTTAATAAGTCGTTTGGAATCGCTGGTTTATCAGGATCAGGTAAAACAACTTTTTGTCAAACAATTGGCGAAGAATCAAAAAAACGATTAGTTTCTTTATTGCCAAAGGCTGAATATCAATATTTATTTCCTAATATCATGGAAACAAATTTTAGTGCTATTAAGATAGAGAATATGCCTTTAGTACTTTTTCTAGGAAAATCATCGATTTCTTCCAATCCACGTTCAACGATAGGTACTCATACTGGTGTGTTTACTGAAGTTCGCGAAAAACTTGCTGAAGTATTTCATCTTTCCCCTGAGGTTTTTTCGTTTAATAATCAGTTAGGTTGGTGTACTGGTTGTAAAGGCCGAGGCACTACTAAAAATATTGAGTGTAAAAAATGTAAGGGAAAACGTTATAGTGAAGAAATCGAACAACATACTATAGATTTATTTGCTAAACCACATACAATTTCAAATATTAATGATTTAAGTGTTGAATCTATTCTTTCGTTAGCGGAAGTGTTAAATATTAGTGAAGCAAAACAACATATACTGCAAAATATAATTAATATGAACATTGGTTATTTAACATTAAATCGAATTATGGGTACGTTGTCAGGTGGAGAGTTAACACGACTTTATTTGGCTGAATTTATGGCAGTAAGTGAAAATGCTGTAATTATTATTGATGAGATTTCAGTTGGACTTGATCATGAAACATTATTACAAATATTAGAAGAGATTAAGCAGTTAGGGTGTAATAATCAAATTTGGCTCATTGATCATTCAGATACAGTACTGGATACAACAGATGAGCAATTGTTCTTTGGGCCTGGTAGCGGAAAATATGGTGGACAAATTGTGAAAGAATCACCAAGACCAAAACCAATACTGTCGGATCTAAATAAAGAAGTACCAACAGAATATTATACATTCCGAGAATTATATTGCCGTAATATCCAAATGACGGAGTTTCAAATTCCTAAAAATAGGCTTGTGACAGTTACAGGAGAATCTGGATGCGGGAAATCTACACTTGTTAACGAATGTTTAGCTACAGATTTCTTGAAACGATATCCAAAAGATAAACTAGTTATGGTCGGACAAGATCGAAATCAATCCATTACAAGTCGATCAACTGTAGCCACTTTCCTAGATATTAAAAAGAAACTAACAAAGTATAGCGAAGAAATTGATGATATTTTTGAGCGTTCGATTGAGGATATTATAGATGAACTTCCAAATGAAGAAATTGCGTATAAACGCTTGCGTCTACTCATTAAATTAGGACTTGGTTATTTAACGTTAGAACGAAAAACACAAACATTATCAACGGGTGAATTTCAATGTGTTCATTTAGTTTCGGAGTTATTTGCGAACACAAGAAATCCACATACATTATTTATCTTTGATGAGCCTTCAAAAGGTTTATCCCAAAATATTTTAAGTCAATTTATAGATAGTGTTAGAGGGATATTGCAAGATGAATCAGTCTCTATCATTATGATTGAACATAATAGTTACATGTTAGAAAGTTCTGATTATATTGTAGATTTCGGGAAAAGACAGCCTGAATCTATAAAGCATCTTCATGTAGTAAGTCATGAAGATTATTATCGTCAAAAAAGCAGTGTGAATAATGCAGAGCAAATACATATTTCTTCAGCGCTTAAGCATAGAGAAGGCGTTCACTATTTAGAAGAAAATCATATTAAATATTTTAAAAATGCCGAAAACATTTATAAGGGTGGTATTTTAAAAAGTTTATCATCAATGGCCCGTTTAATTTATGGTGAATATGAATCTGATACAATTGCACCTGTTGTTGCTATTGATCTTGAAAGACATTTATATAGTCAATATAGTTTATTATATGAGATTGGTGGACTAATTAATCATATTGTAGCTGCTCATCCAACTAATAAAGATACGGGAAGTTTTGATTTCTATTCACAGGACAATCATTGTCCATCTTGTTCTGGACGTCTTCAAATTGAAGTTTTCGATAAAGATATTACAATTCAAGATAAAAATGTTCCATTTTGGGATGGTTTATTCGATCCGGAAATCATGAAAGTATTAAAATTTTATCAATATGAAAAAATAGAATTTCTATTTGAAGAAATTAAAAATGAGCTTGGTCACGATTTATCAAAGAGCTATAATGATATGTCAGAAGAAGAAAAGCATACGTTTTGGTACGGATATTTTGAAAAATCATTTTATGATAAAAAAGGAAAGACACGCAGAACATGGGTAGGATTTAATACGATTATTGGTGGATATATTGTTATTTCAAAAGCAGCTATTAAAGAAGAAATTAAGACTTCTAAAGAAATGATGACATGTCCAATTTGTGAAGGGACGGTTTTAAATCATCATAAACCGCTTAAATTTAGTAACTTTGATATTCGTGAAATTATCAATCAACCAGTTGATGAAGTGTTGAAAATAATCGGTGATTTACCTGCGCTTCATAAATTGAAGTCTATAGTTGGTGGCGATATGAAATTGACAGAAGATGTTTCTTTATTGCCAAGGAAAGCACAAGTTGCACTGAAAATGTTGGAATTAGAACAGGCAAGCTTTTCAAACTATGAAATAGTGTTACAAAATGTTTTACCATTTTGGGACGAAATAAAAGGAAATATTGAATCCATTAGTGTTAATAATCAAGTAACTATTTGTGATTTCCCTAATGTATATGAAACGAGAGAAAACATTATAGATAAGTACTTCACAAATGGTAAATATAAAAAACTTACGTATGTATACGAGGCGTTTGGATACAAAAAATTAGTTACCCAAATTAATAAAATTAGAAAAAATAATCCATGTCCATTTTGTAAAGGAAAGAAAGTTATAACAGAAGATAATCTACATGACGGCGTGTTTAAATTAACAATCCCATGTGTAACTTGTAATGCAACTGGTATTAGTGATGAAGGACTAAAAGAAGTTGTTGAGGCTGTGGATATACAAACATGGTTAACTGGAAAAGTTAGTGATGTTGTGGATGAGAGCTTATTAACAGAAGCTGTTTCGCAAATACCAATTTTTAATCGCATTCGCGAATTGGATAAACGAGACATGATGGCGGTTTATGAATGTCTTGAGTGTAATCATTAAAGTTTTATTAGCTTATGTGTTATTAAATAACTAACTTAATTAACACAACTTATATAAAACATAATTTTTTAATGAAAATTGTATTAACTCAGTATAATTAATCTAAAGTAATAAAAAAGATCCAACTTCTTAATGTCAAAGTTAAGAAGTTGGATCTTTTTATTTTTATGTCCTGTATACAATATTTCTCACTAAGGAAAGAAGTAAGGAAGGTAAGTAAGGAGAGATGAAAAGCTAAAAGGGATAAAAAGTTGATATATTATGTAATAATTATATTATAAAAGTGATAATTAAGTGTTAAAAACAGTTCATAAGTGATATTGTACTTATTAATCTTTATATTTTGTTGTCTGATTTTTCTAATTTAACAGAAATATATACTTGAATGAAGTATATATTTCTGTTAAATTTATCCTATGGACAGAACAAGTTTAATTAAAGGTCATTTAGAAATGTGTGTATTATCTATTTTGTCGAAAAAGAAAAGTTATGGTTATGAGATTATGAAAGAACTCGAAGTAAACAATTTAAAATTGAAAGGAGTAGGAAGTATTTACCCCATATTAACTAAGTTGAAAAATCAAGAGTGGGTTAATACTTATCAAGTAGTAACAGAAAGTGGTAAAGTTAGGATTTATTATGAAATTAATGAAAGTGGAAAAATACGTCTTGAGAAGAAAATTAATGAGTGGTTAGAATTGCAATCAGATATTCAAACATTATTAAAAAGCGGTTTGAAAGGAGAGCTTCTGAAATGAGGAATAGATTGATAGGTAAAGAAAAGCAATTTTTAACAGACGTACTTAAGGAATTAAAGCAATACGATATTAGTTTAGAAGAAAGGAAAAATATTAAGCGACAAATATTAGAACATATTCAAGAATGTCGTGAACATGGTGAAGATAGTATAGATGATTTAGGTACACCTCAATTATTTGTTCAAGATTATTTAGAAATAAATGAGATTGATTTACAAGTTAAAATGAAACAACTTAAAAATGAAAAAGGGAAATTAAACACACCTATCTTACGCGGCATATTCATCGCAATTATTACTTACCTCATCTCGCAAACTACATTCACAATATTTTTAACTAGATCATTTAATCCAACTAATAGTAAAAATACATTTCAGTATAATCTTTTATATCGTATTTCAGAAAATCAATGGTGGAATTCATTATTAATAATGATTAGTTTTATGTTCTCTGTAGCAGTATTTATTAGTTTAGTAAGTTATAAAAAACGAAAGCTGTCTAAAGCATAATGAAAAATACGATCTATAAAATGTCTCTAATTTATATTCTTTGTAATGTATTAATATTATGTATTACAGATTCAAAAGTTTATGCTCAGCAAAATATTAAAAT
This sequence comes from Bacillus sp. 3G2, assembly GCF_044324725.1. Lineage (NCBI taxonomy): Bacteria > Bacillati > Bacillota > Bacilli > Caryophanales > Bacillaceae > Bacillus > Bacillus sp. 3G2. The sequence continues at coordinate 2,393,646 of NZ_CP172246.1, forward strand.
TGCATTGGATAAGTATATTGAAAAATTTATAAAGGAGCAGAACATTCCAGGAGCTTCTGTTGCAATTGTACATAAAAAAGATGTATTTTTCACAAAAACGATAGGAATTACTGGAGAATCTGAAAAAAAGGTAACTAGTAAAACACCATTCGCAATTGGCTCAATAAGTAAATCTTTAACAGCTTTAGCTATATTGAAATTAATTGAAGATAAAAAAATAAAATTAGAGGATTCAGTTCAACTACACCTTCCTTGGTTTAAATTAAAAGACAATCAATTAACCTCCACTATAACAATCCGAAACCTATTAACTCATACAAGCGGAATAAACACATACGAAGGTTTGGCATTATCAGATATACAATCCAAAAGTTCTTCAGCTTTAAAAGAAAATGTAAAGAAACTTTTAAATGTAAAATTAAATGCCTCACCAGGAGAAAAATATCAATATAGTAATGCGAATTATATTGTTTTAGGTGCCCTTATTGAAGAGGTCACAAATGAAACGTATTCATCATATATGGAAAAGCATGTTTTTCAGCCGTTAAATATGAATGGTGCAGCAGCAAGTAAAGAAACTGCATATGAAAAGGATTATTTAACAGGTTATCAGTCTTGGTTTGGCTTACCAAGAAAAAGTGTAGTGTCCTATGATAATGCCGGGGCACCGTATGGCTATATTACTGCAAATTTAGAAGATATGATTCAATATATTCTGTTTTTGAATCGGCCTGAGCATGCTCAATTTTTAAAGCAAGAAAACATGGATCTTTATCTTTCACCACTTTATAAAATAAATTCAGAAAAAAGTTATGGTTTTGGATTAAGAACAACAAATATAAATGAAAGCGAAACGATGATTTGGCATTCAGGATCCACGCCCGATGCTCGTGCAGAAATATTTATTTTAAATAAAAGTGGCTGGGGTGGTGTTATTTTAACAAATAAAAATCATGTATTAGAAGAGCCAGCGTTATCAGTGTTGAAAAATGGGATTATTAGTATTTTGAATGGAAAAGAACCAATTGATCCACCTAGAAACATACCATTTACACAAATTGTTATGTCGATAGTTATACTCGTGCTTTTCATTTCACCAATTATGTTTGTTAAGAAGTATAGGCATAAGAAAAATGTTGAAAAACTAACTTGGTTATTTGTAGGAAATTTATTTCTACTATTATCGATTATTTTCATCCCGCTTCTTACTTATAGTACAAGCTCACCATGGAAAACAATTAAAATATTTGCGGCAGATGTAGCCTTTCTTACAAATATTATAGTAACTTTATTAGTTGTGAACGGATTAATATCAATCTTTATAGCCTTAAGACGGAAGAGAGTAAAAGGGGAAATAATTAAAGAAATATAATTCAACTTCATCTTAAACAGTTGACTCTCACACGATGTCATTGTTTAAGATGAAGTTGAGCTTCGAAGTAGATGTAATTTATGGGAGGAAAATATGTTTAAAATAGGTGACTTTTCAAAACTATCTTCCATTAGTATTCGTATGTTGAGACACTACGATAAAGTGGAATTGCTACAGCCAGTAAAAATCGATGAACAAAGTGGATATCGATACTATTCAGCGGCCCAATTAAAGAAAGTAAATCAAATTCAAATGTTAAAAGATATGGGGTTTAATATTGCTACTATTAAAGAAATAGTAGCAAGCGATAATATGGAAGTAATAAAATCACAATTTGAAAATCGTAGTGCTCAAATAAAGGATGATATGGATGACCTCCAAAAACAATTACGCCTTCTCGAAGCCTCAATGAAAACGATGAGAGAGGATGTTGTTGAGATGAACTATCATGTTTCGATAAAAGAAATTCCAGAAAGAGAAGTAGCTAGTGTTAGAAAGATTATTCCATCATATAATCGCGAAGGGGATTTATGGGGTACATTAATGCAAGAAATTCAAATGAAAAGTATTAGTATTGCCCATCCGAGTTATAGTATTGCGGTTTTCCATGATCGTGAATATAAAGGAAATGATGTAGATGTAGAAATACAGCTAAGTATTTTAGGTAAGCATGAAAATACAAAAGACGTTACATTTAAAAAAATTGAATCTACTAATGTAGCTTCCATAACGGTTAATGGAAGTTATGAACAAATGACAGCTGTAAATGAGGCTGCGGCAAAATGGATTGAGACAGAAGGTTACGAATTAGCAGGTCCGATGTTTAATATATATCATGTGAGCCCAGCGATGGAATCGGATCCTAATAAGTGGGTTACGGAGGTTTGTTATCCAGTTAAATGATGATAAAGAAAAAAGGCATATAATTAATGCCTTTTTTCTTTATGGGGTACCGTCACATGCCCATCAACTTAAGAATTTAGAACTCACAAAAAAAATTATAAGTTTTTTGTTACAAGTTATTACAAAATTTTCGTTTTTTAGGTAGTTTAATTTTCTTAGCTTGATTGCGATGAGCGGTACCCCATAAAGGCCCCTGATACATAATCGATGTTCTGCCATTTGTAGAAAACAATCCACTTATCCCATTTTAACAAGGAGAAATATCTCGTCTATGTTGTAATATTGTCTTACGTTAAGCTTGTGAAAAAAACATATTCATGTATAATACAATTGATGTATGATACATTAGTTGTAGGAGGGTGACCTATTTGAAAAGAGAAGATGCCTTAAAACTAAGAACAGATATTAAGAAAATGATTATAATTACTGGGGTTTTTGAATCTCAAAATTTGCCCAAAGGACCATTTGAAAAACCTTTACCAACTTCTCAAATGATGGCGTTAGAGGAACTAGAGGTGGAAAAATTAACTGTTTGGCAACTATCAAATAAACTTAGGTTAGAGACTTCAACTGTAAGTAGATTAGTAGATAAGTTAGTAAAAAAGGGTCTTATTTATCGTGAAGTAAATGAAAAAAATAGAAGAGAACTTTTTCTGCACCTCACAGAAAAAGGTCACATAACTGTTAATTGCTTAAGAGAGCAATCCATTACATTTTATCAAAGTATTCTCAATAATTTATCAGAATCAGAACAAAAAATAGTTGTGGATGGTTTTGAATTATTTATTGATTCTATTTCTAAGCCTTTTGATTAGAGTGAGGTAAGTCATAACATTTGGAGGATAAAATGAGTTTGCATTTTGAACGTCCTATTATTGAATTAAAAGAGAAATTTGATGAATTAAAGAAAATAATGAAAGAAAATAATGTAGATTTATCGTCAGAAATTCATGAATTAGAAAAACGTTTAAATAAAATGCAAGATAAAATTTATTCTAATATTACACCTTTTCAACGAGTTCAAATTGCAAGGCTACGTAACCGACCCACGACATTGGACTATATACCTTTATTGTTTACAAACTTTCTCGAACTTCATGGTGATCGATTATATGGTGATGATAAAGCAATGATAGGTGGTATTGCAAAATTTAAAGGAATGCCCGTTACGGTTATTGGTCATCAAAGAGGTAGAAATACAAAGGAAAGTATAGAAAGAAATTTTGGAATGGCACATCCAGAAGGTTATAGAAAAGCGCTAAGACTTATGAAACAAGCTGATAAATTTAATCGCCCTATTATTACATTTATTGATACAATAGGCGCCTATCCAGGGATAGGGTCTGAAGAACGTGGAATTTCTGAAGCGATAGCTCGAAATCTATTTGAAATGACTACACTTAAAGTGCCAATTGTTTGTATTGTAATTGGAGAGGCATCAAGTGGTGGAGCTCTTGGCATTAGTGTCGGTAACCATATCCATATGTTAGAGTATTCATGGTACTCGGTAATTTCGCCAGAAGGAGCAGCATCTATCCTATGGAAGGATGCTAAGTATGCTCCAGAAGCTGCTGAACATATGAAAATTTCAGCAAAAGATTTAAAACATTTAGGAATTATTGATGAAATCATTCCTGAAATTAAAGGTGGAGCACAAAATGATATAAAATCACAGGCAAAAATGATTGAATCTGTAATCGAATCATCTCTAAAAAAATTGATACTATTATCCTCGGAAGAGCTTATACAACAGCGGTATGAAAAGTATAGACAAATAGAGAATTATAAATGAAAATATTTAAAGTCCGTATTACATTTCGGAGGATTCTTGCAAAAAAATTCTAAATATTTTGTAAGGAAGCTCTTAAACTGGGATATGCTGATACTATTACTCTACAAAAGGTGTGTGATCGGTATGGAAAAGGAAAATTTGTTCAAATGGAAACATTATCACATACCCATCAACTTAAGAAATTAATTGTTCCCCAAAACGAAAAAATGAGCTGAATTCTCATAAATAACTGTAAAAAGGTGAAAATTTTGTTATGGGGGGTATCTCAAAAGCTTAGGTTGATGGCAATGGGGTATCGTCAGAGAAATACGGATTTACAATGATGCTAAGCCTTTTTTTCTGACGATTCTCCCGTTTTTAACAACGTTAAGAAAGTTTCAGTGTTCTTAAAGAATCTAATGAGATCACTTTCTCCGAATTAAAATGGTATTCTCCTAGCAAATTAATATGTTCTCAGCAAAAAGGTGACATATGGTGCAATATTATGGTTATGGCGGGTGTAAACCAATCAGAACGTGATCTTATCCGTATGCGGTAGCATGAAGGAATTGAACTGGCTAAGAAAAAAGGAAAGTGAAAAGGTCGGTTAAAGAAGTACTATAAAAAATCATGCAGGAATGAATTATGCAGTAAAGCTTTATAAAGAGGGAGATATGATTGTAAATCAAATTTGTGAAATTAAAAATGTGACTAGGGCTTCATTATATAGAAAGCTATTGGAAAGGAACAGTTGATGAATTATATCAAAAATCGGAAATATATAATAGAAAATAAGTTTTATATTGAGGTGGAATTATATGCCTAAAATTGACAATATGTTAGCGATTCTATGGATGCTTCGTTCAGGTAAAAAAATTACTGCAAAACAAATTTCAGAAAAGTTAGAGATGAATATAAGGACTGTGTATCGTTACATTGATACAATTTCAACAAGTGGCGTACCTATAATTTCAGAACCAGGACATAACGGTGGATACACTTTATTGAACAATTTTATTGATGCTCCTCTATTTTTTGATTTTGAGGAGCAAACTGCACTATTTCACGCTGCTGTTTTTGCAGAAGAAGCCGGATATTATGGAGGTGAAGCACTAAATAGTGCCATTTCAAAACTAAGTAAATACTCAAATCAAGAGCAGGAAACAAAGATAAACCAACATTTAGCTAGTCTGGAAGTAATAAGTCGATTAAGTTCACTCTCTATGGAACCTTTTTTGAAGGAGTTGGAGCAGGCTGTAGCTCACGGGTACTCAGTAAAAATTCTTTACCATAAAAGTGGCGAAAAGCAATTAAATGATAGATTGGTCGATCCGTACAAAATTATCTATTGGAATAATAAGTGGTATGTGATTGGATTTTGTCACCTTAGGAATGATATCCGTAGTTTTAGAGTAGATCGAATTGAAAGTCTAATGCTAACAGAAAATAAGTTTAACCGACTAGAAAATTTTTCAGCACGTGACTTTTTTATAAAAGGTCTTCTTCCAACTATAGAAGATAAGGAAGGGACTATTTCTTTGGTTATTAATGGGGATAAAAGTGTATTGGCTGATATATGCCAACATTGGTTTTTAGGACATTATTTACAAGAACGAACTTCAAATCAAGCAGTGTTTCTTCTTGAAAAAGATATAATACATACATATGTACCTTATTTACTTTTACCGTACAATAAATCTATTAAAGTTATTGAGCCAATAAGTCTTAAGAAAAGACTTATTGAAGTTCTTTCGGAATTAATAAAATTTCATCAAGTATGATAACTTCCCTGACGTTAACTGTCAGGGAAGTTATATTATAATAGCTATATAAATTGTGATTGGAGTGTTATTGGATGCAAACAAAAAAAGCATTTCTATATGTATTTAATACAATGTCAGACTGGGAATATGGATATTTAATTGCTGAATTAAACTCAGGAAGATATTTCAAAAAAGATTTAGCACCTTTAAAAGTAATTACAGTAGGAGCTAATAAAGAAATGATTACTACTATGGGAGGACTGGGCATAAAACCAGATATTTCCCTTGATGAATGTACTCTTGAGAGTAAAGATCTTTTAATTTTACCAGGAGGGACTACTTGGAGTGAAGAAATTCATCAACCCATCTTGGAAAGAATTGGCCAAGCTTTAAATCTTGGTACTATTGTTGCTGCAATTTGTGGCGCAACTGAGGGCCTCGCGAATATGGGATACTTAGATACTAGAAAACATACAAGTAATAACTTAGAATATACTAAAATGGTATGTCCTAACTATAAAGGAGAAAAGTTCTATGAGCTGGGATCTGCGGTAGCTGATGCGAATTTAGTTACTGCAACAGGAATAGCTCCTCTGGAATTTGCAATGGAGGTACTGAAAAAAATAGATGTATTTACAGCAGATACATTACATTCATGGTATAACCTAAATAAGACTCATAAACCTGAATACTTCTTCCAGTTAATGAATTCAATAAATAAATAAATGAAGTAACTGAAAAGCTCAATTTCTCTATTTTGATTTGTAGAGATAATGAGCTTTTTAATTTGGACTTTCCTTATCGTTGTAAATCGGTATTTTCCTGACGCTAGCCATTTAGTAATTTATCTCTTTCGGCAAGAAGACTCCATTTGATTTGTGTTACGAGTGAAACCCAACAATTCAGGTGGAGATGAATTGTCGTCAGAAGGTAGGCTGAACTCTTTTGTTTCGTCTATAACAATTTTCCCAGGGCGAATATTTGTTTCTTTCTGTCTTACAATACAATCTGCTCTTAGATAAGGAGGGAATATATCGTAAGACAACGAAATTGGATAATAATAATCATTTGATTACTTGACCAAAAGGAATTACGGTGAAGATCATGTTCACATTTCGTTCCAAATATTGATTTGTCAAAAGAAATGAACTTTCTAAGAAAGGTGGTGAAAACAATGGCTAGAAAGAAAGCAGTGAAAGTACTACGTAAACAAAAGAAAAGAGAGACCATGCAACGATTCACCCAGAAACAGAATATCGGACGAGCTTGTCTCACAGCTAAAGAATTTCGTTTACTTCAGCGCATGTCACATAGTTCAAAAGCATTGCGAAATGTTGGGTTGTATACGATTAAACAAAGTTATCTGAACCATAATAAAATGGCTACTGTAAAAGAAGTGGACACTGCCATGCAAGCCGATTTGAATTACTCGGGCATTCAATCAAACTCTGTTCAAGCCATTCGTAGAGCCTTATTTACAGAAGTGAAGAGCTTTTTTAAAGCGTTGGAACAGTGGAAGAAAAAACCTGAGAAGTTCACAGGTCGTCCTAAGTTTCCGAATTATTCTCGTTCAACCGACAAACGAATTATTGAAATCTATCAAGTTCCAAAAGTGGATGATAACGGGTATTGGATGATTCCAATGAGTGTTGCATTCAGAAAAAAATTTGGTTCTATTAAAATACGTATGCCTAAAAATGTAAGAAATAAAAATATCTCCTACATTGAGATTGTACCGAAGCAAAAAGGTCGGTTCTTTGAGGTGCATTATACATATGAAATGCACGTTTCTCAAATGAAGAAACAATCCAAGACTACGAGTAACGCTTTGAGTTGCGATTTAGGTGTAGATAGATTAGTAAGTTGCGTAACCAATACAGGTGATGCATTTTTAATTGATGGGAAGAAATTAAAATCCATTAACCAGTACTTCAACAAAATGATACGTCATCTCCAACTGACAAATATGGAAAACGGACTTTCTAAGCGAGTTGTAACGAATAAAATGGCTGCACTTTGGCATAAACGAGAACGACAAATAAATGGTTACATTTCACAAACTGTAGGTCTGTTGTTCCAAAAAATGAAAGAATGTAGCGTAGATACGGTTGTCGTAGGGTATAACGCTGGTTGGAAACAAAAATCTGATATGGGGAAAAAGAATAATCAAAAATTTGTTCAAATCCCATTTCATAAACTGATGGCGGCAATTGAGAATAAATGTGTAAAAGAAGGCATCCGATTTTTCAAACAAGAAGAAAGCTATACTTCAAAAGCTAGTTTTCTGGATAAAGATCCGGTTCCAGTTTGGTCTAAAGATAATAGAGCCCAATATTATTTTAGCGGCAAACGAATGACTCGTGGTCTGTACCAAAGTAAAGCAGGAACATGTATTCACGCTGATATTAATGGTGCATTGAATATATTGCAAAAATCAAAAGTTGTACAATTGGATGACAACCTCAAAGTGAAAGCGCCGATTCTATTAGAAGTGCAAAAACGTAAGGCTGTTGCCTTGTGCATAGCTTAGTGGGTGCGTCAACCATCCATGTGTACTCGACTTGTCGGGGCTTGTAGCACACGCCAGATTCATCTGAGTGGTGGCTTCTTCCACAAGGAAGAACTGCTCTTTTTCGAAAGGGTGGTGCAAGTGGAAAAACAATCGTTCGTTGCCAGTACCAACCAAAAACATACTTGGGGTGTTACCATAAGGTAGCATGAATGCTAGAGCGTCAAACTGTCTAGCGATAGACGAAAAGACCTAGCGTTCTAACTCAAGCCCCCACTGAAACGATTTATCTCAGTGGGGGTAGTTGACTTGCAAATGTACAAAATGAGCGGAGTGTAATGGAATCCTTTAATGACTCTTTTAAGAACCAACCTGTTGGTACTAAAGAAATACAACTCTCTTTTTGAAAGAATGAATGTTTGAGGAAATATGCTATTTTTTGCGTTTCTTTTAAGAACATCGGAGCAATGCAATCGAATAGTACAGAATAATATTTTAATGTTCTTCTACCGACAATTCTATTAAAAGAACAACTTCGGTATAAATCAGGTACTACGGGATATATACCGTTAGTTAGAAGTGCTTTTAAATTTTGTTTTGATTCTTCCTTTAAACCTATCATTAAAATTTCATGTAATTCATTATTAATATAAACTTGTTTCACATCTTTATAATGAGGGATTAATGCATTTTTAACTATATTTAAAGTAATGTCATTTGTAATGGGAAAGGACGTATAAACGTCCTCTTCAAGTATGACATCCATGCCACTGAAAAGTTGACAAATTGGACTGAGAGAAGCCTTTGAAGATACAGGAGGTGCCTTTTCTATATAAAAATCTTCATTTATAGTAGGTGCTGGATATTTTTGCTCTTCGATTTCAATTAACCAATCATACATAATTATCTTTCCTTCCATCATAGTTTTCGTATCGGACTATATAACGCAATAATAACTTCAAGTAGCTTCGTGAAAGCAGCTAAAGCAAATACAAGTACTGGATTATAGGCTGAAATAATACCTCCTACTAATGCCCCGAGTGGCATGGCTAATCGTGTAAGTACACGTGAAAATCCTAAAACCCTTCCTTGCATATTTGATGGAACAGTTTCCTGGCGAACTGTGGCTACAATTATATTCCATGCAATATTGCAAGTCATTGCAATACCGAAAGCAATGCCAGGAGCAAACTAATATGTACTCCAAAGTGCGAAAGTTAAGCCAATTGCTCCAGCGCATAGGAGTAAAGGAATTAGAAGGCCGCGCTGCAATCTCTTTTCTAAAGGAGCTGCAATCAAGCTTCCTAAAATCCCACCTATGCCAATTAATGAATAATTAAAGCCACTTTGTTCCGGGGTAAGTTGCAATGTGGATAGTAAATAATACATGAATACACCTAAAACCGCACTTGCTCCAAAGTTTCCAATCATAGCTTGAAAAGATAAAGCTATATTTAAGCGATCATTTTTGAGCCATTTAAACCCATTAAACAAATCCGATAGAATATTTTGAAGTGTATTTTTATCATTATTTTGACTGTTTACAGTTTTAATTGATGGTAATAACATCACAGCAACTAATGTTGCAATAAATGAAAGAACATTAATCCAAAGCACTTGAAAGCCTCCAATAAAAGATATGAAAATCCCAGCTATCATTGGACCAAACAAACTAGCCAATTGATTGATCATTTGATAGAAAGAATTAGCCTTCGTTAATGATGCTCCAGCGATGTGTGGAATGACTGTAACAGTTGTTACATCAAAAAGCATAGACATAATTGCTAAGATAAAAGTAATTACGTATAAATGCCAGATTTCTAATAGATGTAATGTATGTAGAATGGGGACAAGACTTACTAAAATAATATTGGTAATATCCGCTATCCAAAGTAACTTTTTTCGATCGTATCGATCAATTATTACACCAACTAAAGGACCAAATAAAACAATTGGCAATACATTAATAGCAAATAAAGAACTCATCATTACAGCTGAACCGGTTAATTGATAGGCAATCCATGGAAGCGCAAAAGTATACAGTGAATCCCCGATTCGTGAAATGAGTAACCAAAAATAAATATCTTGTATTCTTTCGAAAAAGTTGTCTTTACGGTAAGCTTGCGTTCTAGTATAAATTTCACAACTGTTTGAACCACCTTTATTATAGAGGAATTTTAAAATCATCCGTCCAATATTTGTTATGTATAGAATTCTGTAATTTTTAGATGAACCCTACTTTTTAGAGGCATTTTAAAATCTAAAGGAAGAAATAAAAATGAAGGCAGTATTTCTAGATAGAGATGGGACAATTGGAGGGACAGGTAGAGGTATTCACCCGAATGAATTTACATTATTTGATTTTGCACCTAAAGCAATTCAAAAGTTAAATAACTTAGGATTAAAAGTGTTTTTATATACAAATCAAACTAGAATTGGAAGGGGATATTTCACCGGAAAAGAACTGCTTAAAGGATTTCAAAAGATGCAACAAATTTTAAAAGATGAAGATGCTTATATAGATGGAATGTACTATTGTCCACATAAAATGAATAATAGTTGCGACTGCCAAAAACCGAATATAGGTTTACTTTTGAAAGCAGCGGAAGAACATGGTCTATGCTTAAGCGAATGTTTTCTTATTGGAGATACAGGGAGTACAGATATGAGTGCAGCTGAAAGAGCTAATATGAAAAAAATTTTAGTACGAACAGGATGGGGAGAAAGCTCATTAACAAAGTATAGAAATTCGTGGAAAGAAACGAATCCGGATTATATAGCGGAAAATTTACTGGATGCAGCGTATTGGATTGCAGAGAATTCGAAAACATAATAAAATTATAGTAAACTAGTTTGTGAGAGAGTTAATTTAGGAGGGAAAATATTGATACATATAGATAAGAATGTACGAACATCAGGTGCATATGTAATGTATAGGAATTTATTTGTTTTTCAAGTTGGACCAACGAGTAAAGGTGATACATTAGGTGTAGTAAGGCTTGGAGGACATAAAGAAGCGGATGAAACAGCAGTACAAACCGCTAAAAGAGAAGTGAAAGAAGAAGCTTCTATTGATGTTTCTATATTGAATTCACCAACTACATTTTATAAAGGGAATTGGAATGCACAATCCAAGAAAATAAAAATAGAAAGTGAAGTCAATCCACTATTAATTATTGATAGCCAAGATGAAACTCTATCTATTATGTATGTTGCTTATTCAAAGATTCCACCTAAACCATCTTCTGAAACAAATGGACTACTGTTACTTTCATTGAATGATATTGAATTAATTTGTACTGGGAAAATAACATTAAATGATTATATCAATCAAGACGGAGTTGCTATTTTAAAAGAAAAAATGAATAAAGATTTAGTTTTACAACCTTTTCCGCAATTATTATTTTTAGCAGAAATATTAAAAGAAGATCCAACATTACTATATCACTTTCTAAATTAATTGTAGCCTCCTTATTACTAGTTAATATAAGGAGGCATTAAATTTGTAATAATTAATGATATGTGTATCCTCCATCAGGAAACAATACATTACCTGTAGAAAAACTATTTTGCATTAAATACAGTACAGTATGCGCAATTTCATCATTATGGCCAGGTCGTTTTACAAGAGATAGAGATTTATAAGTTTCATAAGCAGCTAGTCTATTTTCATTTTGTTCATTCTCTCTTTGTATTGTTCCGGGAGAAACAACATTAACTCTAATTGGAGCTAGCTCAACAGCTAAAGCTTTGCCTAAACTTTCAATAGCGCCATTACATGCTCCGTAAGCAGGCGCTCCTTTAAGTGGTCTTTGACTAAATGCACCGGACATTAATACGATAGATCCAGAGTTTACAAGAAAAGGAATTGCATATTTTACGGCATAATATTGTGGCCAAAACTTTCCAATAAAGCTACTTTCGGCAATATCATCTGTAGTGGTTATTGGTCCGAGTGTGTAAGAAGCTCCTGGTGTGAACAAATGATTAAAATCCCCAATGTTCTTGAAAAACGCTTGTAATTGGTTTTTATCTTTGTTATCCAATACATAAGTCTGAAGATGATTGTTATTAATTACTTCTTGAGCAATCATTAATTTTTCTTTGGATCTTCCTGCAATAATAACATGTGCGCCTTGTTCAATTGCTTGTTGTGCTGTTGCAAAACCAATACCAGAACTCCCACCAATGATAACGATTCGGCTACCTTTTAATGTAGTAATAGACATATTTAAGCCACTCCTTTAATAAAGACTTTAAAATAAAGCTGTTATGCCTTTATTATTCGCTAAAAGATAGCAAGTGAAAAGTATGCACTTTTTATGTACATAGTCGCACATTTCGTACTAATCACTATTTATGAGGATATGAAATGTGAAAAATTATTAAAAATGATTTATGTTGTCTGAAGAAAGGTGTGAAAAATGGATTTACAAGAACCGAAGTTAAAAGGAGTAATAGCAACACTTCAAATAATCGGAGGGAAATGGAAACCACTCATTTTGTTTATATTATTAACAGATGGAACAAAACGGTTTGGTGAATTAAAGCGATTAATACCGGACATATCTCAAGGGACGTTAGCGAAGCAACTTAGGGAATTAGAGCAAGATCAATTAATAGAACGCGAGATTTATCAAGAAATTCCACCTAAAGTGGAATATAGTTTATCTGAGCATGGAAAAACAGTAAGTATAGTGTTAGATAGTATGTGTGGTTGGGGGAGAAGACATTTAGAATATATTAATGAAGATAAACTGTAAAAATATTATGTAAACTAAAATGTGTAAAGCTGCTATTTTGATAATTTATATTTTATGATATACTTAATTAAATGATGTTATTGTATATATATTCTTTTAATTGCGGTGGGATGAATTTATCTATAGCTCGAAGTAAGTAGTTGTTTGGGATTGAGAGATGCGTACTAGATATAAAAAGAGATTTACGAATATATAAACTATGAGTCTATTTTGGGGATGATCAGGATTAAACATTGTATGCATATTAACAAAGGGGAAATAATAAAATGAACGAATTAGAGTACAAAAACTTTTATGATAAAGTAGGAATATTAAATGGATGGGATTTTAGTAAAATAAAATGTGAAACTGTAGGAGATTCATGGGACTTTTATAGTGAGGTAAAAGAAAGATGCAAGCCATCACATATTTTACTAGATGTTGGTACAGGTGGAGGAGAAAATGTACTTAACATATCATCTTCAGCTAAATTGTTAATTGGAATAGATAATTCTAATGGCATGATTGAAACAGCACATTCTAACTTGAAAAAATCAGATGTACAAAATGTTGAGTTTCTTCAAATGGATTCTGAAGCTTTAACGTTTCCACATGCGCATTTTGATATTTCTTCATGTTGTCATGCACCATTTGCAGCGACTGAATTATCAAAAGTAATGAAAAAGGGCGCTTTTTTCTTAACACAACAAGTTAGCGAACATGATAAATTGAACCTGAAAGAGGCATTTGGAAGAGGACAATGCTTAGGCGAAAGAGATGGATCTTTAAAAGAAAAGTATATGGCTGAACTTATAAATGCAGGATTTGAACTCGTGCAAGTACGTGAATATGATGTTACTGATTATTACAGTACGTCGGAAGATCTTATTTTCTTGTTAAAACATACACCTATTATTCCTAGATTTGGAGAAGAGGAAGAGGATTTTACTATTTTACAAAAGTTCATTAATGCAAATAGTTCTGAAAAGGGGATTCGTACGAATTCAAAAAGATTTATGATTATTGCTGTAAAATCATAATGTATTTTATTGTAGAAGCTGCTTTTCGTTTGAGGAAAGGCAGCTTTTTTGTATGGAAACAATGCGGGATAAATTTGAATATTCATACTAAAGTTGTAGCTTTTATTTGAAAAAATCCACCCTTCTGTTTGATTTTATCTATTTATAAGTGTAATACAATACGAATAGATAATATGAAACAAGGGGGAATGTAACATGATTACACATATATCAGATATAAAATTACAAACGGTTTCGATAGAAGGGGTAAAGCAAGTTTATAAGGACATATTATCTTTTCCAATAAAAAAAGAAACGGCATCTTTTATTCAATTTGAAGTAACACCATATACAACAATTAGTTTTCAAGAAGTATACGAACCAATCGCACCTGCACACTTCGCTTTTGAGATTCCATATTCAAAATTCCACGGAACAGCAAGATGGCTAGAAGAATCTGGATTACTTATAGCCAAATGGAAAGATGGAAATACAATTGGTGCAGAGAATGGTCTCTTCAATTTATACTTTAAAGACGGAGATGGAAACCTTCTCGAGATTATCGCACATACGTATGTGAAAGAAGATGTATTAGTTCCGCAGTCACCTTTAAATATTTTATACGTAAGGGAAATTGGTCTTCCTGTTAAAAGTGTACCCGTATTTCGCGAATGGTTGAAATCAAATCTAAATATGAAAACGATGGAAGATGGGGATATTTTCAACTTTGTAGTTGGTGGCACTGCCTATATTGTTGCGACTTGGTGGCAACGACCTTGGATTCCGATTGCGATGAAAGCTTTACCACCGAAAGTGCATGTTTCTTTCGGAACACCAGATCTTGCATTTTTACAGCAAATCCAAATTAACTTTAAGAAAAATTGTGTACCATTTCAATGTAAACAAAATGAGGTATCATTTATTGAGCAAGGATATGCATTTTCAATTGTGCATACACCACATTTTCCTTCCAATATTCCTAGTAAATTAAACTTACCACTTTCTATTTAAGGATAGAAAGTGGTAAGTTTTTTATATTTTCTTAGAGAAGGGTTTCCGCATAATTACACTGAATTTATATAGGAGTATAAAGTGTCAGCTTAATTTACAATAAGGAGAGAAATGAATTGAATTTAGGAAATCCGATAGCAAAAGGGAATACAGCGGAAATTTATCTCTATGATAGTAAGGTTGTAAAATTATTTAAAGAATATCTTCCAGATACAGAGTCTATAAATGAAGCAAAAAAACAAAAATATGCTTATTCATGCGGGCTACCAGTTCCAAACGTATTTGAAGTGACAAAGATACAAAATAGACAGGCAATTATTATGGAATACGTAAAAGGAGATAGTATTGGTGATCTCCTGCTAAATAATCCAAATGAGGCAGATCATTACATAAATATTTGTGTGAATGAACAAAAGAAGATTCATTCTATTCGTGTGAACACAGATGAAATAGAATCAATGAGAGAAAGGTTAGAGCGACAAATTAAATCTATTTATAAATTGGATGAAAAACAAAAGGAAAATATATTGAATAAGTTACATTCAATCATGTTTGAGCCTAGATTATGTCATGGGGATTTTCATCCGTTTAATCTAATTTTGAGTAATAAGAGTGTGAATAGTATAGATTGGGTTGATGCTAGTTCAGGTGACATTCGCGCAGATGTGTTTCGGACATATTTATTGTATGCACAGTCTTATATAGAATTAGCGGAAATGTATTTGCAAATATATTGCAGGAATACCGATCTAACAAGAGATGAAATTTTTCAATGGGCTCCTATTATTATTGCAGCTAGATTTGCTGAGAGGGTATCTCCGCAAAATGAATTGTATTTAAACAGATTATTGAATCAGTATTTATAAGTAATGAAACAAAGGTTGTCTAGTAGCTAATTAGTAAATGGTGTTGTTTAACTAAATTTTCCTTGTAGTTAAACAACAGCATTTTTAAACATTAATATAGGTATATTTAGTTTCGATTTTCATCCTATAAAGGTTCATTATCCGTACTTGTTCCTCAGTTAATTCTTCTTTATCCCAATACATATGCATTAAGCTATATTCAAAAATCTCCTTTAATTTAATAAACATAGGCAACTTGTCTATCATCTCTTTAGGTAGCTCATTTTCCTCTTGATATCCGTCAAATATTGCTTTTGTAATAGAATGTTCATAGTCTGCGATATTCCCATTTCCAGCAAATGAATATTCTATCGCACTATAAATAGGAACTGCTAAATCAAATATATAAAAATGTTTTTCACAGTCTTGAAAATCAATCATTGTTAAGTTTGAATTGTTTTCAACTAAAATGTTTTCTAACCATAAATCACCGTGAATTAAGCCGTAATTCGAAGTAGATTTCTCTAGCCCCTTTATAGAAGTTAAAACGTCAGAGGCAATTTCTCTTATAGTAGTTTCATGTTTAGGGATATACTTAAGAAAATTATATTCTTCGTTTTCATACCAATCGTTTATATGTTTAACCGGTTTAGTCTTTTCAAAGCTTTTAGAAATACTATGTAATTTTCCAATTTGTTTACCAAGCTTTTTAAATATATTAGAATTCCATTCACACCTTGGTAAGTGTATACCAGGCGCAGCTTTATATAATACGGAAAAAATCTCCTTGTTTAATGTTAACCTTTCTACTAAATTCCCATTAAGAGAATGTATGATTGGAGGAACTGCTAAACCATTTTCATATAAAAAGTTCGTATATGTAACTTCTTCTAACTGTTCTTCATATGTTTTGTAGTTTGTAATTCTAATGAAGTATGTACCTAGTTCTGTAAAACATTGATACATTTCATTCGTTATTGGTTTCATGTTAATAAAATTTAACGAATATTGTTCATTTATGAATTGAAGTATTTCTTTTTCGAGATCGTTCATTGTAACGTCCTTTCTAAACTTTATTTTTTTACTTGAGAACGAAAAGGTTCTTAATTTACAACATTCGTGTTTTATTTTTGATTTCCTTTAAAATGAAGCATGAAGTAATGAATGGCTCATTTTATAAAACACAAGAAATATCAAAAGAAAGAAACGAACTTCCTTTATACTTATAAATAAGGAGTGAAGGAAATGAAGGAACATATACAGAAGATGATTGATTGGATTGAGAGCAATTTAAAAGAAGAATTTTCAGTAAATGAATTATCTCGTTATATGGGTTATTCTCCGTATTACTGTTCTTTTAGATTTCGCCAAGTAACAGGCATTAGTATTAGACGCTATATTCTTTTGAGAAGATTGTATTTATCTACGGGGGATTTGACGAATGATAGAAAGATAATAGATATTGCATTGGATTACAATTATTCTTCGCAAGAGGCTTATAGTAGAGCTTTTAAGAATGTTTTTGGAATGAATCCAAGAGAATTCCAGCTTAACAAAATGCCTATTCAGTCATTTATTAAACTAAAAATAGAAGGGGAGTTTAAAATGAATGTTTCTAGAAAATTAGAGGTTGAGCAGTTACGAAATAGGAAAAGAGAGCTGTTTGATAAAGATGTACTAAACATATTAAATGGTCAAATGATGTATGAAGAATTTAAAAATGAAAAGCTAATGGGTGATTCTGAATATGCACCATTTAATGAGGCAATGTGTGTGAACCTGGCTACTACACAAGTTTTTAATGAAGAGTTTATTAAAACAAGAGCAGAAGGTCATAACAGTGCAATAGAAGGTTATACAGAAAAGGTTATAGACCCGTTAGAAAAACTTTTTACGAAAAAGTATAAATGTATTGTTTTATGGTTTGGTGAAGATATGTTTTGCCAAATGAACCTACTTACCATGCTTTCTTTCCTTGAACAGTCATCTTATGAAGGGAAGGTATTCTTAAATAGCTTCAGAGAGGATGAATTTAAAGTAAGTCAAATTGAACTTGAATTGGGGGATTATTCTTCTATATACAATGAAGTATTAGTAGACCATAAAAAGACTTCCCGTAAGGTACCACCTGTAATGTATCAGGCTATAGACTTATATTTAGAAATGCTAAAAGAAGATAATATCGTAATGAAATTCATCTCTAAAAATCAAGGCTTATCAAATCACGAATTATTAATAAAGTTGTTTCAACTTTTTCCAACAATCGGATACGGTGATTCTCAGTACATAGAATTGATAAATAAAATAAAGAAGAAAGCTGAACCTAAAATATAGGAACAGCTTTCTTCTTACAATTGTTCAAGTGACTCTAATTCGCCCTCTACAAATAACATTAGTTCTTTAAGCGTTTCTCCAGAAAAATCAAAACGAATACCGGCTACCTCATATACTTCAGTTAAAGATCTAGAGCTACCTAATGATAGAGCTTTTTTATAATTTTCTATTGCTTGTTTAGGGTTTTCTTTATATTGTTTATACATTTGCAATGCACCAAGTTGTGCGATAGCATATTCGATGTAATAGAATGGTATTTCGAATATGTGTAGTACAGGTAACCAACCAGTTGCGATCCAATTTTCATACCCTTCGATATTTACGACGCATGATTGGTAAGTGTTATGTAATTCTAAATATTTTTCATTTCTTTCCTTAGCACTATGATTAGGATTTTCATACATCCAATGCTGGAATTGATCAACGATAAGCATTGGTGGTAAATATTTAACAATATCTTTAAAGAAATCTAATTTTGCTTTTATAAATTCTTCTCTATTCTCATAAAATGTATCCCAATATTCCATCGAAAATAATTCCATTGTCATGCTAGCGAGTTCTGCTGATTCAGAAGGGATTTCCAAATATTTTTGAAGTTCTAACTGCTTCATACATTCATTATGAATACTATGGCCCATTTCATGGAGGAAAGTAGTAACATCATAATGTGTATGATTGAGATTCATGAAAATGAAAGATAATTGAGAAGCAGGTAAATATTCGCAAAATCCTCCTGGTCCTTTTCCTTTACGACTTTCTAAATCCAAGCAATTATTTTTATGCATACGGTCCAGTAATGTTGAAAATTCAGGGTCTAGTTTGTGTAAAACATGAGAACTTTTTTCGATTAAATCGCTCGCGTCTTCGATAGGTTTTAATGCTTTTTGATTTGGTGCGGTTGCTTTTACATCCCATGGACGAAGGCTATCTACTTGAAGTACAGATTTTTTCTCATTAAATATCTTATCGATAAGTGGCACTACATGCTTACGAATAGATTCAGCAAGCTCATAGCAATCATCAGGTGTATAATCAAATCGTTCATGTTTTTTAAACATATAATCACGATAATTATCTAATTGAATGTTTTTGGCCTTTTGGTGACGGATTACGATTAATTCATTTAATATATGTTGTAATGTATCTTCAACAGATAAGAATGTTTCAGAAATGAGCGTTTTTGCTTTTTTTCGAATATGACGATCCGGATCTTGTAAGTAAGACTGTAGTTCAGTAATTGTTTTCTCTTCACCGTCCCATAGTGCAGTTAAACTACCTGTAATTTCGAAGTACTGTGTTACTAGTTTGTCTTCAGTTATCTCTAAATCAATGTTCTTTTCACAAAATAATGTTTGCGCGTTCTTAATTTTTTTATCTAGTAAGCTATACGTTTTTGGATCAAGTTCCATTCGAAAAGGGGACTCTAAATATTTATTATCAAATGAATTCTGATAACGTTTCAAAAGAGGCCTTACAAATTGTTGATCATATTCAAAAGCATCTTTTATTTTTTTATTATCTGTATTACATTGAAAGGCGATATAGTGCAATCTTAATTGTTCTTCAATTCCCAAAATGACTGTAGATTGTTTTTTTAACCAGTTTTCAAGTTCTAGTTTTGAAGAAATCACTTCATTTAATAAAGTAGAAAGAGAATTTTCTAATTCTAATACATTATTAATATCAATCGTATTTACACGTTGCAATATTTATCCCTCACTTTTTATTTACTTAAGGAAGTATTCTTCTTCTTTACTACAATCCCTTTTTTTCCTAGGAAGTTTGTGCCCACAACTCCAAGAACAATCAAAATTGTTCCGATGATGTGATAGTATGCGATTTGTTCATGTAAGAATACAACACCCGCGATAATTGTAATAAGTGTAGATAAGTTGCTGAAAACACTTATTTTAGCTGCTTCAATATAAGATAACGAATAGTTTAATAACAATGCAGTTAGTAAAGAAGATAGCAAACCTAAATATAAAATGGAAATAAGAAAGGTACCGTTCATAAATGGTGTAAAGTATATAGTTAATGTCCCTTTGTTTATATGGCTGACGATAGCAATTAAATTAAAACTAATAAAACCAATCGCTGTCATTGTATAAGTTAAATCCATAAGCTTGAAATTATTTGCCATTTTCCGTGCTAATACATTATAGAAAGCAGATGATAATGCCGATAACAAAATAAGAATAACGCCGATGATACTAGTTTCATAAGCCCCTAGACCATTCATTATAAATATATAAATGACACCGATGACGGAGATGAGTACAGAGATTTTTTGTGATGTATTCGTATACTCTTTTAAAAAATAGGAAGCTAAGATCATCGTAAATATTGGGATCACCGCTTGTATAATTCCTGCTTCAGATGAACTTGTATACACTAATCCAAAAGCTTGAAAAGCAAAAAAAAGTGCTGGATAAAAAATCGCAATTGGTAAAAGAGAAAGTATATTTTTAAATGATATATTTAACTTTATGAATCCAAAAATAACCGGAATATTTGCTGCTATGAAAGCAACTGTAAAACGATGAGCCAGAGTATCAAGAGGGCTTGTAATGGTTAGTGTTAGTTTCACGAATAAAAAGGAAAATCCAATAATAAATGAATAGAGTAATGCTGATATATATGCTTTTGTTGTATTTTTCATAATTTCACCTCATAGTAGTTGATTTCTTACTGGCCAGTATACGTACATAGTAAACTTTCTGATCTAGTGCTACAATGTGAACAAATACAAACTGTACCGGTACAAATTAAATGATGAGGTGGTAATGATGTATAAATATTTACATGTTTTCAACGACTTAAAAAGTATGATTCAAAATGGGGAGATAAAAGAAGGTAAGAAACTACCGTCTATTCGGACACTAGTTACGCAATATGAGTGTAATAAGGCAACGGTTATACGGGCGCTACATGAATTAGAAAAGCGTCATATTATTTATTCTGTGCCTCAAAGTGGGTACTACGTTGTTAAAAAATCTGGGAATACCATAGAAAATAACGAGATAATTGATTTTGCTTCCTCAGCACCAGATCCAGATGTTTTCCCATATTTAGATTTTCAGCATTGTATTAATAAGGCCATTGATACGTATAAAAATGACTTGTTCGTATACGGAACGCCGAAAGGTTTACCGTCTTTAATTCCGGTCATTCAAAAACAATTAGCAAATTATCAAGTGTTCACGAAAGAAGAAAATATTTTTATAACGTCAGGTGTACAACAAGCGCTAGCGATACTAACTTCTATAGCATTTCCAAATGAGAATGAAACGATATTAATTGAACAGCCAACATATCATTTATATATTGAGTATCTAGAAATAAATAAAATTCCTGTAATCGGTATTAAACGTACGAATGAAGGTATTGACTTGCATGAATTGGAGCGTATATTTCGAACAAGTAAAATAAAATTCTTTTATACGATACCGAGATATCATCATCCGCTTGGAACTTCTTATTCTAAAGATGAGAAAGAAAAAATCGTTTTATTGGCTAAGAAATATAATGTATTTATAGTGGAAGATGATTATTTAGCAGATTTAGAAACAGATTCAAAAGCAGATCCGTTATATAGCTTGGATGATGGTAATCATGTTATATATTTGAAAAGTTATTCAAAGATTATTTTTCCAGGTTTACGAGTTGGTGTAGCCGTAATTCCACCGGTTATTGCGAATGCTTTCCATACATATAAAAAGATTTTAGATATCGATAGCCCGATGATATCCCAAGCTGCTTTAGAAATTTATATAAAGAGTGGCATGTTTGAACGTCATAAAAATAAAATTAAATCTTCCTACTACAATAGATCAATAAAATTAGCGGAATCATTAAAAAAAGTGCAAAATGAAAATCCATCATTATTTGCATATAATAGAAAAAACACATTGGGAATACACACTTGTTTAGAAATAGAAAAAAACATAGCTATAGAAACAATCATAAAAAATTTAAGAGAAAATCAAATTAGTATCGATTCAGTTGATAGAAATTATTTAAATGATTTTCATAAAGAAAAGTTGCTAAAGTTAAACGTATCGAATGTAAAAGAAGATAAAATTGAAGAAGGTATTCATAAATTGATTGAGGAAATCAAACAAGTGGGACGGATAACCTTTCAATTTAAAAAAGAAAAAAATAAATAAGGAGGTTTGTTGTGAGACGCAAAATAATTCTCTTGTTTGTGTGTATCGTTATAATAATTGGAGCTATCATTGTGACTAAATATTATAAAGAAGATGATCAATGTATTGCAGTTGGTAAGTATTCAAGAGGTATTATCGTAGATCAAAATAACGAACCTATATCTAGTGTTAAAATTTATGAAGATTCAATTGAAAGTAAGGAACGTAGTATTTCAAATACACAAGGCGAATTTGAAATACTAAATGGAGTTTGTGGTGAGATTGTATTACAATTCGTTACTCCAGATGGAGAAATCTATACGAGGAATTATGATAGTAAGCATATACCGGAAGTGATAGAACTGAGTTATAAAAAGTAAGGGGAATTACATGAAATTCTTTTAAGGAAAAGCTGTTTAATTTATATTTTGTAGAGCACTCAATAGCTGAGTGCTCTTTTTATTTATGACATAAGTATTTGAAATGGAAATACACTACCAATATATGGTACTCTTTATGTATAGCATTTATTATGAATAGGAGGGTGATGGAATCTATGGGGGTACGTATAGTCGATGATTTACAGCAATTATCGCTATTACTAATGTTTTTAAGTACATTAATATTTTACAGATACTTAAAGAAAGTGAAACGAGAGAGAAAATTGACTGGTTTTGAATGGACCATGTATTTTGTCACTCAATTTGCGACATTAATTTGGGCATTTACTTATTTCATTAAACACTTAGCTGAATCGTAATTCCTATTCTTTTAATCTAATGTATTGTTATCTATTAGGGATATAAATATAGTCCGTATCTAAATCAATGACAACATCGCTCGTGATGTCTTCTCGTAGTAATTTTGGGATTTTTTCATAATGGTAATGTATACAAAATAAGCTTAGAAGATCTTCGTTAGATATCTCTTCATTTTTCACATTTAAATACATTGTTCTTAATTCGTTTAGAGAACAGTTAAGGCCAATAACATACTCATTAATTCCATATCCATCAAATTCAATTATCATATTATCACTGTTGGTTGCTAACCAACTTTATAGCTTAAATTTTAGATGAATCTATTATACATGGTTTGCAATTTAGTGAGAATATATTTTTATAAAGTGAGAGGGAAGCTATGGAACAATATAAGTTAGTTTTAGAAGGACCTAAACAATTGAATTGGCAAACTGATAAAATTAAGTCCATACAGGATGATGAAATTATTGTTAAAACAATCGCAGGTGCAATAAGTATTGGAGCAGAGTTACCACAGTATAAAGAATCGGATGGTTCAGATACCAATCCTATGTATCCAAGAAAAACTGGATATGAAAGTTATGGTGAAGTTATTCAAGTTGGTAATAAAGTAACAAATTTAAACGTAGGGGATAAAGTAGTCTCTTTTTATGGACATGAAACGGTAGGAATAGTTAAGGGAGATAAAGTCATTCAAGTTCCTAGTTATATAAAATCTAAAGTTGCTTTATTATCTATTCTTTCGTGTGATGCTGCTAAAGGGGTATTGAAGCTAGACCCGCGACAGGATGAAAAAGTACTTATTACTGGAATGGGAGTTATCGGTTTACTCGCTTGTTATTTCTTAAAATACTATGTAGGTGTGGAACATGTGGATGTTGTGGAGCCTAATAAAAATAGAAAAGAATTTGCAAAGAAGTTTGGTGCGAACAACCTCTTTGATTCAGAAAAGCAAATAATAGAAACATATAATTACGGTTTGGAATGTTCTGCTACAAATAGAGGGTTTCACACATTGCAAAAGGCTATTAAAAGTAATGGGGCTATATGCATTCTTTCTGATGGTAATATAGAAGACTTAACATTAACCGCCGACTTTTATCGAAAAGAATTGCAGATCATTGGTTCAAGTGACGGATATGATTATCAAAAACATGCAGATTGGTTTTTTAATCAGATAGAAAGAACACCATGGATAGAAGAGATTTTTCAACATGAGATTCATTATACTGCTCTTGAAAAATGTTTTGAAGAATTGAGTGAAGGGATAATTACCCCCTTAAAAGTATTTGTCTCATATGAATAAAATGATCAGGTACATGTCACATAGCTCACGTATGTTTCGTCATGAATATGATAATAAAATGAGGGATAACAACTATAGGGATTTTTTACAGGTGCAACGTTTTGTGTAAACAAAGAAGTTTTTTTGCTCTTTCATTATGAACAAATAGTATATTATCTTTCTCAATGTACATATTAAGTAAAGTGTTTAATATCATGTACATAAAAGGCGGGCTAATATGGATGAGAAAAAGAAAAGTGAAGCATTGAGTAAATTTAAGAAACAATGGTTTAATGAAGATAATCAACCAGTAGCTGGTATAGAGTTAGCTTTACCACCTGATATAGGCAGCATGTTAGACTTGAAATCAGTTGATGATAAAAGTGGAGAAAGTAATAATGAATTAGTTTAATCTATACGCATCCATTCGGGTGCTTTTTATTTTGGGGGCAATGGAAGATTGATCAAAATAGATTCTTTTCAGAATATGTAAGTATGATTTTCACAAAAAAGTTTAATTAAAATTCTTTTAGAATGCTATATGAAATGGGAATGCTAATAACATTCACTATTAAAGGATTGGGCCATAATGAATATTATTTTGGAGAGTATTATTTTAATTTTCACCGGAATGATTGCATTAAAAATGACTGGTAGTACATCTGTTAGCCAAATGACAAGAGCTGAAATCATTATAGTAGTATCAATTGGACGTATTATTGTAGAGCCTGTATTAAGTAGGAAAGTAGTCCCATCTATATTTGCGGCTGTAATATTTGCAAGCATACTTCTTATCATTCATTTCTTTGAATTGAAATCAAGGAAGGTGGAACAATTCCTTAATGGCAGTAGCATTATAATCGTTGAAAACGGTGAGATTATTAAAGCGAACTTGATAAAGGCAAAAATGTCAGAACAACAACTATATATGCAATTAAGAGAAAAAGGAATTCATGATTTGAAGAGTTTACAACAAGTTACAGCCGAACCGAATGGACGTATTGGTTATCGATTAATAGAGAAAGCTCAACCGATAACTTTAGAAATGTTAGAAAAAATATTAGATCAGCACAAAATAAAAAAATAATTTCTTATGTGAAAATGCCAATATACAATAGAAGTATTGGCATTTTTTATTTTTTCTAAATGTAAAAGTTAATATTTAGAATACATATTCAGCCAATCTTTAAATTAGATATAGGTTTATTAATATGCTATATTCAATGGACCTATAGTAACTGTGGTGAAAAAAGCAGCTTTTAAATTAATAGGTCTTTCATGTGATGCTAAACATGAGATAAGAATAAGGAGATAGAAATAAAATGGAATTTTGGGAATCAAGTTTTATTGAGAAGCAAACGATGTGGGGATTTGAACCTACTGAATCTGCAATTTTGACAAAAGATTTTTTTCTGAAAAAGAACGTTAAAGACATATTAATACCGGGTATTGGATATGGAAGAAACGCAAAGGTGTTTATCGAAAATGGTATAAATGTAACAGGTATTGAAATCTCAAAAACAGCCATCGATTTAGCGAGAGAAAACGGACTAGAAGATGTTCGTATGTATCACGGTTCGGTTAACGAAATGCCTTTTGATAATAAACTGTATGACGGGATATTTAGTCATGCACTTCTTCATTTGTTAAATGAGCATGAGCGAGAGAAATTTATTAAAGATTGTTATAATCAGTTGAAACCAGGTGGATATATGGTTTTCACAACTGTTTTTAAAAAAGCTCCAATGTATGGAAAAGGAAAACAGTTGGACAAAGATTATTTTGAGATAATGGAAGGTGTAAAAATGTTCTTCTATGATTCTGAATCTATAAAACAAGATTTTAATAAGTACGGATTAGTACAAGTTTCAGAAATTGATGAACCAAATAAGATCATGGAAAATAAGCCTTCAATTAATTTCTTAATGATAAAATGTAAGAAAGAACTATAATTAAAAGTTATTAAATATGATTAAAGATGTTTATATATTGATTATGCACAAATAAAAAGGACAAGCATATAATAGAAATACCTATTAACTTTAAGTAACCTTAACTTTCTTTAATAGGATATCTCAAAATCCCCAAAAAGAGCACTTGCGGAAACAAGTGCTCTTTTATTTATGTATATTGAAGATAATTAAAATTCGTTCGACTGATATGGAATTTTAAACCATTATTTTATATGAAGTGGTAAAATAAGTAGGGTAAATGTGTAAGGGGGCGAGGGATTTGAAACTAAAAGAGTTGGCGGATTTGTTATTGATTAAAGATACCATTGGGAATATGAATGTAGAAATTACGGGATTAGAAATGGATTCTAGAAAGATCACTAGCGGAAATCTTTTTATATGTGTATCAGGTATTGATGGTTTTCTTGAAGATCGACATCAATTTGTTGAAGATGCAGTGAAAAATGGAGCTGTGGCGTTAATTGCAGAAAGAGATGTAAACATTGAAATACCTAAAATAATTGTAAAAGATGCAAGGTATGCTATGGCAATTATCGCATCACATTTCTATGGCTACCCATCTAATAAAATAAAGATCATTGGAATTACAGGAACAAATGGTAAAACCACTACATCCTATTTACTTGAAAAAATTTTGACTGATCATGGATTTCAAACAGGGCTTATGGGGAATAACGGAGTGAAAGTTGGTTCGAAATGGTATCCTACTGATATTAATACGCAAGAGCCACCGATACTTCAGCGGAATTTGCAAAAGATGAAAAATCATAATACAGATTATTGTGTTATGGAAGTTACTTCACAGGGTTTACATATGGAAAGAGTTAAAGGGTGTAACTTTAAAACCGCTGTTTTTACAAATTTAACGCAAGATCATTTGGATTATCATGGTACATTTGAGGAATATAAGCATGTAAAAGGTCTTCTTTTTTCTAGATTAGGAAATGATTTTTCTACTACAGATAAAAAAATTGCTATTTTGAATGCAGATGATCCATCAGTAGAATACTTTAAAAAAGTTACTTCTGCTGAAGTGATTACGTATGGGATACATAATGGAGCGGATGTTCAAGCGAAGAACATAACTTTAAGCCCAAAAGGAATTCAGTTTTTAGTTTCTACATTTAATGGGGAAAAAGAAATCAATCTAAATCTAGTAGGCCATTTTAATGTTTATAATGCATTAGCAGCAATAACAGCTGCATTGGTTGAAGATATTCCGCTTACAAACATTAGTTACAGTTTATCTCATGTAAAGAGCATTGAAGGTAGAATGGAAATCATAGACGAAAATCAAGATTTCCTTGTAATCGTGGACTATGCTCATACACCAGATGCGTTAGAAAATGCCCTCTCTACAATTAGCGAGTTTTCAAAAGGTAAAATTATTACTGTTTTCGGTTGCGGTGGAGATAGAGATGCAAAAAAACGATCTATAATGGGTGAAATTGCTGGAAATTATAGTGATTTTGTTTATATTACTTCTGATAATCCACGTTCAGAAGACCCTTATGCAATAATGAAAGATATTGAAAAAGGATTTTCACAAAATAATAATTTGAATTATAAAGTAGAAGTAGATCGTGAACTGGCTATAAAACATGCAATAAACATGGCATCTTCTAATGATATCGTTTTAATTGCTGGGAAGGGGCATGAAACGTATCAAATTTTAAAGGATTCGACTATTCATTTTGATGATAAAGAAAAAGCTCGACAAGCAATTATTGATAAATGAATGAATTCAATTAATAGCTGAATAGTATTTCTAATAAAAATAATGTTTTAGAAAAAGCTAAAACTAATAACGAAGCAATTTTATAAAGAATTTATGATTGAAAGGTAAGGGTGTTTCTATGAATATATGAGGGGAAAACCTTACCTTTTATAGTTTTATTTCTGAAAAACAAATGTTATAGCATTTGTATTTAATTGAATATGCCTTTCATCGCGAACAATATTATAGACTAATTCTTTTACTTCAACTTTAATTTCTTTCCATTCCTTATAAATGCTTTTTAATAGATATATCATATCTTCAGTAGGAAGGTTAATTTCAATTAAAGCATCTAATTTTTCATTCGTATGTAAGTCTATTTCTTGTATGTTCGAGTTAATAATGAAACAATTGATACCACCAGCTTTTGTACCTTTTTTCATAGAGTGGAGCACGTTTTTTAAATCTTCTTCTGATTTGACATGCTCTAAACTTGAAACTGCAACGATATAATCATAAGTATCAGGTTGGATGTAGTAGTTTTCAATTGCTGCTTGTTCTGTTTGTATGACTTGAAATACATCATGTTCTTTACTATACGTTTGTAATTTTGTTAAAGCGGAATCCAGTAAGTCCACACAAGTAACAGTACCACTACCATTTTGTATCTTTTGTGCAATTGGAATACTATTTCTTCCAACGCCAGAGCCGAGATCAAGCACTTGTAAGTTATTTTGTCCTTCAAAGTACTCCATTAAGTCCATAACTGTTTTAACCGGTTTGTAAAGCCAAGAGCCAGTTTCGAATAGTTCATATTGTTCATAGCAAAGGTCATGATATTTTTTTTCTTCGTGTCTTATGTAATCGATACGGTTCATATAGTTTCAGCTCCAATATTATTATTGCGAAATGAATGGGTAGGACAACCTTTTATATTCGTTTGAATTCGAAAAATACCACCAGCATGTGGATATTGTTTTAATTCGTTATTTGTCATTCTTGTTCTGGCTGTTGTAACATATAAATCTGTTAAATTAGGCCCTCCAAATGTACACGAGGTTACATATAACGCTGGGATTGGGATACTTAATATTTGCTCTCCAGTTAAAGGGTTCCACCTAGTAATCTTTGAACCGCCCCAATGTGCAATCCATAAACAACCTTCTTCGTCTATTGTCATACCATCAGGTAGACCGTCATTTTCAGGGAAAATGATTACATCATTTGGATTACGAATTTCTCCAGTACTTATATCATAATGAAAACGAACTACTTTTTTAGTAGGTGTATCAATAAAATAAAGGTCTGTATAATCAGGTGACCAAGCAATGCCATTTGATGTATTTACATATGCAATTTTTTTCTCGACACTTAAATTATTATTTAAACAATACAAGGAACCTGCAGCATTAATACCGTATGTATCTGTAGTGCCTGCCCAAAAACGTCCTGCTGGATCGCATTTTCCATCGTTAAAACGATTTTCAAATAAATGTGGTTCAGAGTCAAAAATATGTGTCAGTTTTTCTGTTTTTACATGAATAGAATAAAAGCCATTTTCCATAGCTAGGAGTAGTACGTCTTCTAAATATGGAACAACACAGCCGATTTGTTGATTAAGAGCGATTACTCGGTTTGTATTAGTAGTAGGATTAAATATGCATAATTGTTTCTCCATAATATCAACCCAGTATAAAAGTTGTTTATTTTCATTCCAACATGGCCCTTCAGCTAAACTTGCTTTAGCATCTAAAACTAATTCTATATTACTGATCAAGATGTTCACCTCGCTTTATAAGATATTTATATAATTCGATAAGAATAGAGGTAAACCTTTAGTCAGAAGATATTAAGATTTGTACTTTGGAAAACTGATTTTCTCAAGTGATTAAAAAATGTATAAACATGGAGAGGAAAATGCATATGATGTTTTATGAAATTGTTTGCTTTTCTTGTAAAAATATATTCCGTGTATACGAAGGAAGCGAAAAATATAAGCGATTTAAAGAGAAACCGAAAGGGACATATTGTTGTGATGAATGTAGTCATAAAATTCAATTAGAAGCGATAAAGCATTTATTTAGATAGAATTTTAGTTCGGAAAAGTTTGACAATAAAAGTATTATAAATTATCATATGAAAAAACTAATATTTAAAATGGCATAGAAGAGAAGAGTAGTTAAGAAAGAATACGTACAGAGAGCTCTGGTAGCTGAGAAAGAGCGGTATACATCTTAATGAAAAAAGACTTGGAGCTGCGCAAGGAACTAATTTGTTTAGGGATGGTGCGACGGGTTCTCCCGTTATAGAGATAGGGTATAAGCATATTTTGCCGTACCTGAAGAGGTTAATATGGCGACGTATTAACAAACTGAGGTGGTACCGCGAAGCTAACAACTCTCGTCCTCAAGATGAATAATCTTGGGGGTGGGAGTTTTTTTATTGCATAAATTTGAAAATGTGAAAACAAATAATAATTGAGGTGAGTAACATATGCATTGGGCGTATGAAGTAGCACATGAATTAATTAGAAAACATCCAAACAAAGAAACGTTTGTTTGCGCATCTGGAATAAGTCCATCTGGTTCTGTTCATATCGGGAACTTCCGTGAAATAATAACGACGTATTTCGTGGTAAGAGCACTACAAGATTTAGGGAAAAAGACTCGTTTTATATTCTCATGGGATGATTATGATAGATTTAGAAAAGTTCCTAAAAATATTGATCCATCTTTTGCAAAATATATTGGTATGCCGTACTGTGATATTCCAGATCCATATGGCTGTCATAATTCGTATGCAGAGCATTTTGAAAAAGAGTTTGAGAAATCTCTTCAAGCATTTGGAATTGAAGTGGAATTCATAAATCAACATGCTGAATATAGAAGCAGAAGGTATAACGAAAATATATTCGAGTCTTTATATAAAAGAAAAGAAATATATGATATTTTAATGGGTTTTAAAACTGGAGAGTGTAGTGAAGAAGAGCGAGAGAGCTTTTATCCAGTTACATTATATTGTGAAAAATGCGGGAAAGATGCAACAACGATTACATATTTTGATGAAGTATTAAAATCAGTTCAGTATGAATGTGTATGTGGAAATCAAAATGAATTATCAGTATTAAATACAAATAAAATGAAACTGAATTGGAAAATCGATTGGCCGATGAGGTGGATGATAGAGGATGTTATTTTTGAACCGGGTGGAAGAGATCATTCATCGGAAACGGGTAGTTATAATGTATCCAAGGAAATCGCAAAAGAAATATTTAATCGTGAAGCTCCTCATTACGTTGCGTATGATTTCATAGGAATAAAAGGGCATCACGAAAAAATGTCTAGTTCTTCAGGGAATAGTATTACACCTAGTGAGTTGTTAAAAGTGTATTTACCAGAAGTGATTCTTTTCATGTTTGCTAAATATAGACCAAACGCAGCTTTTCATATCGGTCTTGATGAAGATGTGATTCGCAATTATACAGAATATGAACGATTGAAAGATAGTTATGAGAATAAAATGCTCAAAAATGAAGATTTATTTGATGCAATTAAACTCTCTAGAGTTGATAGTGGGTTTAAAGAATATCCGAAATTTAACCAAGTAGCAGGAACGTTACCACTATTAAATTTTGATTCATCTATTTTACAAGATACATTAGAAAAAATAGATAGAAGTTATACATTAGATGCTATGATAGCGATATGTAACCGCGCAGAGTATTGGATAAGAAACTTTCAATCTGAAAAATTAATTGCAGTAAATCTAGAGAGAAATACAGAGTTTTACAACACATTAGATGAAAGACAGAAAGAATGGTTAGTAGAAGTTTGCAAAATACTTCGTTCTAATAAAGATTACTCTAACTTAATGGAAAATTTGTATTCAATTTGTCATCATGAAAATAAAAAAATAATGAAAGAAAATCAAAAACAATTGTTTTTGATTATATATAGGCTCATTATGAATCAGTCTAGCGGCCCACGTATACCGTTATTAATACATGTTGTGGGAGTTGAAAAGTTCATCGCATTATTAGATTTCTAAACAATCTAAAAGAAACGCAAGTACTCAGAGATTTAAGTACTTGCGTTTCAAATTTTGCTATCGTGAATACATTTTTGGACATTCATCACCACGAGGTTCATAAAAACAATGACTTTTAAATTGCCCTGCAAACGGTTGGTTATACCATTCAGGTGGACAAGCTCCAGTTGGACGAAAATACCAAAGAGCCCATCGTGCTGGCCAGCGCCATTCACCTTGTAAAACTTTTCTTGCGATATCTTTTTCTGATTCGCGAGCACGCTGATAAAAATATCCGTATTGCACTGCTTCAAATCCACCGGGACTTTGATATACTGCATCACGTACAGATCGAAGTTGTTTAAAGTCTAAGCAATCACAAAATACACGATTTACTACTACGCAGCCAACAAGTTGTTCACCTTGTCGACCTTCTCCTTCAGCTTCAGCACGAATTAATCGAGCTAGCAAATCAACATCGCTTTCGTTATATGGAATAAGGGGCATAGTGCTACCACCTTTCTTTACCTGTTATAGTAAAGAGTGTATGTATGAAAATAAGCTATGTGCTTTTCTATATGTAAATATCAATAAATATTAAAAGGAGCTTTTACGAAAAAAGCTAATTAATAATTGTGGAGTAATATAAAAAGGGAGAGATAACATGAATCGCATTCATAAAGAACATATCGTTTACGCAATGTCACCAGATAATCAGCCTTGTATGGAAGTAGAAGTAGGGAGTCGTCTTGTATTTGAAACATATGATTGCTTTGAAAATCAAATTGACTCTGAAGATGTTGCGTTTCAAGAATTAGATTGGAACCGAATTAATCCAGCGACTGGTCCAGTATTTATTAATGGTGCAGAACCCGGTGATATTTTAGTCGTATCGATTGAACAGATTAAAATCGCAGAGCAAGGTGTTTTAACTACAGGAACGAATCTTGGCGTAATGGGTGAAGATTTAAACGAAAATACAGTGAAAATTGTCCCAATACATAATGAACATGTTTTGTTTTCAAATGAACTACAAATTCCGATTAATCCAATGATTGGTGTTATTGGTACTGCGCCAAAAGAAGTGAGTATTTCATGTGGCACTCCGCATGATCACGGCGGTAATATGGACTGTAAAGAAATAAAAGAAGGGACAACATTACTATTACCTGTAAATGTTCCTGGCGCTCTATTAGCATTAGGTGATTTACACGCGGCTATGGGTGATGGTGAAATTGGTGTTAGTGGAGTAGAGGTTGCTGGTGAGGTAACTGTAACAGTTCAAGTTATAAAAGGAAAGAAATGGCCACTACCAATGGCTATCCAAAAAGAAAAAGTAATGACGATTGCTTCAGAGAAATTGTTAGATGATGCAGCGAATCGCGCTGTACGTAATATGGTGACATTTTTACATGAAGAATTAGAAATGTCTAAAGCTGATGCAACGCTTTTATTATCTGCTGCAGGTAATTTGAAAATTTGCCAAGTTGTGGATCCGCTGAAGACTGCTCGGATGGAATTAGGTATGAATTATGTGGAGCAATTGGGATTTACTTTGAGTGAATTTTATATTAAATAAGAAATAATAGAAGAAGGATGCTGTTGTATAAAAGTATCCTTTTTTGATTTACGGATTATATAAAAAAAGGTAGTATTTATTTTATATAATTGAATATAAGATTGTGGATCGAAAAAGGAGTAATCACATGGTTAAAATTATGATTGTAGAAGACGATATGAAAATTGCAGAACTATTATCAACACATGTCGCGAAATATGGATACGAAGGAATTATTGTATCGGATTTTCAAAATGTATTAAACATTTTTTTAGAAGAACAACCAGAGTTAGTTTTATTAGATATTAATTTACCAAGTTTTGATGGTTACTATTGGTGTCGTCAAATTCGCGGAGTTTCTACATGTCCGATACTATTTATTTCGGCTCGTGAAGGCACGATGGATCAAGTTATGGCGCTTGAAAACGGTGGCGATGATTTTATTTCAAAGCCATTCCATTACGAAGTTGTAATGGCTAAAATTCGTAGTCATTTAAGACGTGCTTACGGAGATTATGCACCGAAAGTAGAAGAGCGGATGGTTGAGCAACACGGTCTTTGTTTATATCCCGAAAGGCTTGTATTAAAGCTTAAGAATCAAGAGATTGATATAACAAGAAATGAAGCTATTTTATTAGAGATGTTAATGAAAAATTATCCGCGTGTTGTGGGTAGAGAAGTGTTATTAAATAAATTATGGGATAGCGAATCTTATGTTGACGATAATACTTTAAGCGTAAATACAACTCGTGTTCGTAAAAAGTTAAAAACGTTACAGATTGAAGATGCGATTGAAACGATTCGTAGTGTCGGTTATAGATTACATATTACTTGGGATACCGGTATGGAAAAATGATAAGATTGTTTATTCGAGATCATATACCACTTATTTGTTTTACAGCAATCCAACTACTAGCCATATTTCTTGTATATTGGTTTGATGGGCATAACCATATTGCAACGGCATTATATGCAATGTTTTTAGGTGTCTTTTTTATGGTGAGTTATTTAGTATTTCGTTACTTTACTCATCGTACGTTCTATGAAAGATTAGCAAATCCGTTGCATTCTTTGGATGATTCTGTTCAAAAATCAGATTTTGCAGTTTTATCTACTGCGCTTCAGGACTTACTTGAGGTGCAATATCGACATTATCAAAATCAGCTGCAAATACAAGAGAGAAAAAATAATGATCATTTAACCTTTATGAACCAGTGGATACATCAAATGAAAACACCTTTATCTGTAATAGA
Organism: Bacillus sp. 3G2; assembly: GCF_044324725.1. NCBI lineage: Bacteria > Bacillati > Bacillota > Bacilli > Caryophanales > Bacillaceae > Bacillus > Bacillus sp. 3G2. The sequence continues at coordinate 2,428,636 of NZ_CP172246.1, forward strand.
ATTAATTACACAAGATGAAGTCGATCCACGGTTTGAAAGTATTAATGAGGAAACAGATAGGCTGAAAAAGGGATTAGAGATGGCTCTGTATGTTGCACGTTTAGAGGCATTTACGCAAGATTTTTATGTGGAAAAAGTACAACTACATAAAATAGTGAATGATTCCGTGCATGAACATAAACGCTTCTTTATCCGGAATTTTGTATATCCTGAGCTTAAAATTGATAAGGATATAACTGTAGAAAGTGATGCGAAATGGTTACAATTTTTAATTGGACAAATACTATCAAATGCGATTAAATATTCGTCAGGTAGTAGAGAGAAAATTAAAGTAAATGCTCGTAAGGAAGGTAATAACGTCATACTTGAAATTATCGATAGTGGTGTAGGAATTCCGAAGCAAGATGTACCAAGGGTGTTTAAGCCTTTCTTTACAGGAGAAAATGGTAGAGATTTTAAAGAATCAACTGGAATGGGACTATATCTTGTATATGAAATTACGAAACAATTAGGACATAGTGTAGAAATCCATTCAGAAGTTGGTAAAGGTACCGTTGTACGTATTATATTTTTTAATGTGTAAATAAGTGATCTAGGCTAAAGAACTTTGGAGATAAGTTTTTTAGCCTTATTTTATAGTGATTATATGAAATGGTAAAAGGTCATCTTAGCATGTATGATGACACACTAATAAATACGATTGTTAAATTAGAAGTATTTAATAAAAAGCTGATAAATATTTTTGTAAGAAAAAAGCCATCCCTTTGAAAGAGATAGCTTTATGAATCCATCCTATGAATAAGTGTATCAACATTAATAAGTATAATGTTCGAATTCGTGATATGTTTGTAGATTATAATAGAATTTGTCTTTTGTTTTTTCATGATACAGTATTGTAATTAAGTAAACAAACTTAATAGTTTATATCCAATTAATCCTAAAATAGTGATAGGGACCATCATTAAGAAAGAAGAAATTCGATTAGCATTAGAGCGTTCTAATACAAGAATCAAGATAATCCCGACTATCACTTCGGTATATCCAACAGGTAACATGTGATTATAGTCTTCAAAATTTAAAAGAATGTGAAGTCCATCCGTTACAAAAACGCCACTAATAAGTGCGCTTCCGAATTTATGAAGTGGATTTGTAGTATCTTTCCATAGAAAACCTGCAATTCCAAAGATAGTTCCTCCTATAAATGCACATACAATCCATACAGATATAAAATAAATAGAGTGAGCTACATTTGTAATAACTATTGCATAACCATAATAGCCTAATATCATACCGAGTAGTGCAAGGATACCAGAAACTATAGCTGTACGCTTAGAATAACTAAAGCTAGCCACAAAAAAGGATGGAATTAACCAAACGCTTCCTAGATTAGCTAATGAATTCCAATGTCCTGGAAGTATACCTTGCCCCAATTTAGTTAGTATACCAACAATAATCCCTACTATAATCGGGATGAGAAAAATCCTTAAAAACATATTTAACTTTGTGATTTTTAATGTCCTGTCCATAAATTCAATCCTTACATTAAAATTTTCTACAAACATATAATAGCTTATTGTAAGGGGGGAATCAATAAAAATTTATCGAAAAACAATAAGTTGTTATTGGGTAACGAATAACCACTTATTGTTTTTATTATTAGGTGAATAAAATATCAAGTACTCGTTACTCAACCAAATGGTAAATCAAATAATATATGAAAGTAATGAAATTTCCCAAAACATGTAATTCAATTTAGTATAAATTTCTCGTATTTTTATGAAATGATTTATGATAAAAAAGAAACGAAAAGGGATTGATAAAGTTTCCTCCTGTTTTTATTTACAATTTATTAGAAGGAGGGCTTTTTGCTAGTTGTGAATGTTGGGGGGATTGTAATGGATATTCGAAAAATGAAATATTTCATAACGGTGGCAGAAGAATTAAACTTTAGTCGTGCAGCAGAACGTCTTATGATGGCACAACCGCCTTTAAGTCAAGAAATTCGAAAGTTGGAAGAAGAATTAGGTGTTCAACTTCTTCACAGGACAAAAAGAATGGTTGAGCTTACCGATGCTGGTAAAATCTTTTTAGAAGGTGCGCGACAAACGTTACTTCAAGTCGATAGAACTATTAAAGAAACACAGCTCGCGGATGAAGGGAAGATCGGGCATTTAATCATCGGTTTTGTCGATTCTACAGAAACGGTTATAAACATATTAAAAACCTTTCGAGAGCGGTTTCCTAAAATTCAGCTTATATTACGCGAGATGACAACAGACCAACAAATAAAGGCACTCTATGAAAAACAAATTCATATTGGATTTATTCGTTCTAAGCAGAATAATGAAATATTGTATTCCGAAGTTTGTTCCAAAGAACGTTTAAAATTGGTTTTATATGAAGACCACCCATTAGTTTCGTTACCTAATATTTCTATTAAAGAACTAGTAGATGAACCATTTGTTTTATTTCCTCGTCATTTCGGTAGTAACTTTTATGATTTAATTATTAGTTACTTTTGGGAACATGGAGTGAGTTTAAATATTGTTCAAGAAGCAATTCAAATGCAGACGATTGTTAATTTAGTTGCAGCAGGAATGGGGATTTCTGTCGTTCCATCTTCGGTGGAAAGTTATAAAAAATCGGGAGTCATGTATAAAGACATTCAGGAACATACACCGGAGATAAATTTATACGCTGGGTGGAGACAAGATGAAAAGTCTGTCGTGCTCGAGAATTTCTTAGCAGTTGTTAGAGAGATTTATAAGAGTTCGCAATTTGAATTTGAAAAGTAAAGGCCCATCTTGAATGGATGGGCAGTAGTGAATTTGGAAAGGTACTATATTTATTGTTCAGTCACTGATGATTTAACCTGTTTTACTTGGATCATACTCAATGAAACCTTTTAGGACACTATCAATTTGCCCCATAATTTCAGGTGAAAATGTAACACTAGAAGCAATTACATTTTCTCTTATTTGCTCCGGATTGGAAGCGCCAATAATAGCAGAGGAAACAGCTGGATTTTGTAGTACCCAAGCAACTGCAAGTTGAGGTAGGGTGAGATGATTTTCTTGTGCAATAGGATTAAGTTTTTGTATAGCATTAAGTACATTATCACTCATCCAACGTTGTACGAGTTTGTTAAAAAACAGTTTTCCCGCATCTGAATTAGCTCGTGATTGGGTAGGGATTGGTTTGCCCGGTTGATACTTTCCAGTGAGAATGCCTTGTGCGAGGGGAGACCAAACAATTTGACCGAGTCCTTCACGTTGGCATGTAGGTATTACATCCGTTTCGATAACTCGCCACAACATCGAATATTGAGGCTGGCTAGCAATAAGAGGGATGTTCAATTCTCGGGCAAGTGCTGCACCGCGTGTAATTTGCTCCGATGTCCATTCACTAACGCCTAAATAAAGAATTTTACCTTGTCTTACAAGATCTGAGAAAGCTACCATCGTTTCTTCAAGAGGTGTTGTTGTATCGAATCGATGTGCATAATATACATCAATGTAGTCTGTATGTAGCCGTTGTAACGATGCATTACAATTTTCTATAATATGTTTTCGTGATAAACCTCGATCATTTTTCCCAGGTCCGGTCGGATGGCATACTTTTGTACAAAGTTCTATACTTTCTCGGCGTATTCCTTTCAAAGAACGACCAAGTATCTCCTCGGCAATAGTGTCCGAATAAACATCTGCAGTATCGAACGTTGTAATTCCAACATCTAATGCGGCTTTCACACATTCATTTGCAGTATCTTCATTTACTTTTCCACCATGGTTTATCCAGTTACCGTATGCAATCTTACTTACTGTTAATCCACTGTTTCCTAGTTTGCTAAATTCCATTGGAGAATCCCTCCTTAAAAATGATAACTTTATTATAAAAACTGAAATGTAGTATGTATAATATAAAATTAATCATACAGTTATATAAAAATTATATAAGAGGGAGTGTTTAGAAGGTTATTATTAGGGGAATCTAAAAATAAAGTATGCTTGTTCAATTTGAAGCTAAGAAATGATAAATAGACATAGAAGAAAGCAATCATAATAATAGCACATATAATTGCATTTACTCATACAGTACTATCATGGTACAATATGGTTACTAACGACGGAAAGGAATGATGGGTGGACGATGATTAACTAATCTTATTTTTAAATGTTGAAATTCAATACATTTCAATTTCTAAAAAATAGGATTAGTCTGCCCAATTTCCATACAAAGGTATTGCTATTTATGTTGCGCAATAGCTTATTTGGGTATAAATATTTTTACGACTAATCCTGCCAAATTTATTTGGGAGGATTTTTTTATTCTCCCTTAATGAAAGGGATCGGTACTATGAAAGAACTATTAAAATTAAATGATGCTTATGTTGAAATAATGGAAAACACTTTGTTAGAGAAAATGAATGTGACAGTAAGACAAGGGGATGTTATCGGATTAATTGGTAAAAACGGTGCTGGTAAATCAACTTTACTTCAATTAATTAATGGCAAGATTGAACCTTCAAAAGGTACTGTTGAATGGATGCAAATGAATATGACAACAGCATATGTTGAACAAGAAAAAGAATCTTTTGTTAGTAAGGATATGATTGCAAAAGAAGCTGAACTTCTTGCAAAATGGGGCGTGCCAACGAACGATTTTCTAACTTTAAGTGGTGGTGAAAAGCTAAAAGTTCGATTAGCAAAAGGATTTGCTGAAAATCCTAATGTCTTAATTTTAGACGAACCGACAAATCATTTAGATGAGATGAGTACGGAATTTCTCATAAAACAAATCAAAAATATGAAAGGTACAGTTATCGTCGTATCGCATGATCGATACTTTTTAGATGTTGTCGCAACAAGAATATGGTCAATTGAGGATAAGAAATTAATTGACCATAGCGGGAATTATACGAGTTATATGAAAGCACGTGAGCATAAAAGAATGACGCAGCAGCGTGAATATGAAAAACAACAAAAAAAGATAGAACAAGTAGAAACACATATAAAAGAATTAAGTTCATGGTCACAAAAGGCACATGCGCAGTCTACAAAACAAGAAGGAGTTAAAGAATTTTATCGTGTAAAGGCGAAGCGAATGGACGCGCAAGTTAAATCGAAACGAAAGCGTCTTGAAAAAGAGCTGGAGAAAACGAAAGTAGAACGTGTGAAAGAGGATTATTCAGTTGAATTTTCTATTCAAGCGAGTAAAAAAGTAGGAAAACGTTTCTTAGAAGTAAAACAACTGCGGAAAGAATTTAATAATCGCACATTATTTGAAAACGTTAATTTTACAATTCAGCACGGTGAAAAGGTTGCGACTATTGGACCAAACGGTAGCGGGAAAACAACTTTACTGAAGATGATTATGGGAACAGAAACTACCGAAGGAGAAGTATGGATTTCACCATCAGCAAACATTGGATATTTAACACAAGAAGTATTTGATTTACCGCTTGATAAAACACCAGAAGATTTATTTTATAAAGAGACATTTGAAGAAAGAGGAAAAGTCCAAAATTTAATGAAACATTTAGGGTTCCAAGCTTCTCAATGGAAAGAGCCAATTGAGTATATGAGTATGGGGGAAAGAGTGAAATGTAAGCTCATGGCTTATATTTTAGATGAAAAAGATGTACTTATTTTAGACGAACCAACGAATCACCTTGATCTACCTTCACGTGAACAGCTTGAAAATACATTAGCTGAGTATAACGGAACACTCATTATCGTTTCTCACGATCGATATTTTCTGGAGAAAACAACTAACGTAAAACTTGTGTTTGTAAACAATACGATACAAAAGCAGCTCGAAGAACCTACGAAAACAAGAGATGAAATTGAAGAGCTACGTTTAACGCTAGAAACAGAGAGACAAGAAGTATTAGGTAAATTAAGCTTTTTAACTTCTAAAGACAAAGAATATAAAGAACTGGACGAACGGTTTATGGAGCTTACGAAGCAGATCAAGGCGCTTTAACGTAAATAAGGGGGATTAATATGGGAAAAGAGCGTTTGACTAAGTTATTTAAAATAGATTGTGGTGATATATACCTACAAGAGTTTACGGTCAAAGATGCAGAGAGTATTTATAAAATAGCAAATCAACCAGAAATAGAAAAGTTTTTACCCGACTGGAAATCAACGAAAGAACAACGAGTTAATTGGGTTACAAATGATGAAATACCAGAAAACAAAGCATTTCTTGATGCAGTGAGAACTACGACTAACACAGATGATCACATATTGAGGCTAGGAATATTTAAGAAAACCACAAATGAATTTATTGGATGGTGCTGCACAAGTCTGAAAGATGAGCTTCCTGCACCAAATAGAGAAATCATGTATGCTGTTTCAAGTGAATATCATAATAATGGATATGCAACGAAAGCGACAAAAGGCTTGATCGACTATTTGTTTGAAAATACAAATGTAGATGTCCTTAACGCAATTGCATTAATTAATAATGTACCGTCAAATAAAGTTATTGAAAAATGCGGGTTTTCTTTTTTGAGTCAACAGACGATAGAAAATCAAATTTTTAATCATTATGTATTGAGTAAATCCGAATGGGTAAAAAATAGTGCTCTTTAAGATCATGCAATGCAAAAAGCTTAGAGTTAAAATTCTAAGCTTTTTTGCATTCTAAAGTACTATTTAACCATAATAAAGTGTAGATTCTGGATGTGCTTTTCACCCAAAACAAAAGCAGCAAGTTGTACATACGAGAACTATTTCGTAAACAGTATATCAAAAGGTGTTTAGGAAATTTTGTCGAATATATGTATCTATGAAAACACTAATTTCTTACTCAAATTATCCTACACATGGTTTAGTAGAAGAATGCACGGCAAAAGTGAAGGCAGCAAAGGTTTGCATTTAAAATTAATGATTGAGTGTTAGTGGAGTGCATGTTTTAAAATATGAAATAATATAAATGGGGGGAAGCTTATTATCATTTGGTTTCGTCACTTACCACAATTAAGTATGGATTTGTCAGAATGGACTCCTTTTATACAAAATGATTGGCACCGAAAACATTATATGAAGTTTGTATATGTATTTCAAATCATTATTTTTCTAATACCACATTATTTTGGAGCAAGTTTCACTCATATTAATATATTTAACCTCATTATTTTAGGGGTTTTAGTCTTCATCATTCATGAATGTCTACACATTATTGTTATAAATAAAATGGGGGATATTAGCCTAACTTGTAGTGGAATATTTTTTTGGTTAAATACAAATGCAATCTTATCCAAAGCGAGATTTTGGATTTTTATGAGTTTACCTATTATTGTATTATCGGTTGTTCCGGCCATTATATCATCTTTTGTATCAGGAAATATTAAATCAATTTTATTATTTATATGTTGGATAAACACATTCATTTCCGCCTCAGATATTTACAATTCATTTTTGATTGCAATGAAACCGAAGAACTCATTTTTTTGCAGAGGGTATTTTCAAGTGAAATAGTATTTAATGGGTAATTCAAATATGCTTCAAATAATGCAATAGTTAAAAATATAATATTTGAAAGTAAAAAGACCGATAAAAAATCGGTCTTTTGTTATTAATAAAATAAAGATTAGAAAATAGCATTGTAATTTAAACCAATATGCAAATATTATAAGATAGATATGCTTTGTTTATAGATTGAGAATAGGTTTGTTATCAGTTTTTTTAGAAATCTTACAAGCGTGTAAGATAAATGAAAGATGAATCAATATGAGCTATAAGACAATTCATTTACACTCTATTATGAGAAGTGCAAATGAAGGGAGAATAGAAATGGAAATTTTACATGCGAAAAATATTAGTAAAGTATATAAAGGGAAAATCCCTTTTAAAGCATTAGTAGATATTGATTTATCAATTCAAGAAGGTGAATTTATAGGGATCATGGGGCCATCAGGTAGTGGAAAAACAACGTTATTAAATATGGTATCTACTATCGACTCTCCATCCTCAGGAGAAATAGTAATAAACGGTACAAATCCTTTTCAATTATCATCCGAAGATTTAGCTTTATTCCGTAGAAAGCAATTAGGATTTGTATTCCAATCATTTAATTTACTTAGCACGCTTACAGTGAAGGAAAATATCGTATTGCCGATGACATTAGATGGTGTTTCTGTGCAAGAAATGAACAAACGAGTGGAAGAAATTGCAGTGAAATTAAATATTACAGATATATTGAATAAAAGAACGTTTGAAATATCAGGGGGACAAGCTCAAAGAACAGCAATCGCTCGTGCAATTGTTCATAAGCCGCAATTATTACTTGCAGATGAACCAACCGGGAATTTAGATTCTAAATCTTCAAATGATGTAATGGAGGTGCTCGATACGCTTAACAAGGAAGAAAAGGCAACAATGATGTTAGTTACACATGATCCGTATGCAGCGAGTTATTGTAGCAGAGTTATATTTATAAAAGATGGTCAATTATATAATGAAATTTACCGAGGTGAAAGTAGGCAAGCATTTTATCAAAAGATTATGGATGTCCTTTCTTTGTTAGGAGGGAAAAGGCATGACTTTTCGTCAATTCGCATTTAATAATATTTTTCGTAATAAGCGTACATATGCTGCTCATTTTTTAAGCAGTGCATTTTCGATTATGATTTTCTTTACGTATGCTCTTTTATTATTTCATCCTGATTTACAAGGTGAGTTACAGTCGACAAGTGCAACAATAAGTGCATTTGGTACATTAGGGTTTAAAGTTTCGCAAGGTTTGATTTTTGTTTTTTCATTTTTCTTCATTCTATATTCAGTGAGTTCGTTTTTAAAAACGCGTAAGAAAGAATTTGGCATTTTAATGATGCAAGGTATGTCAATGAGACAGCTTAAGAAGTTATTGTTAATTGAAAATATGTTAATTGGACTCGGTTCAATTTGTATAGGGGTACTTATAGGACTTATATTTTCTAAACTAGTTTTATTAATAAGTGCAAGTGTATTAATGATTAGTAACGGCTTGCCTTTTTATATTCCAGTACAGGCTGTATTATTAACAGTTGTCACGTTTCTTTTCTTATTTTTAATCGTTTCGTTAGTTACATTTAAAACGATTAAAGTAACAGAACTTGTGGAACTTATGCAAGCTGGTGAAAAGCCAAAGCCTGAACCGAAATCATCAATTTTATTATCACTTTTTTCATTATTTAGTATAGGATATGGCTACATTTTAGTATTTCGCTTTATCTCAAATTATAGTTTTATTACGCTCGGAATAGGTGTGCTCCTAGTAATTATAGGAACGTACTTTTTATATACACAGTGTAGCGTATATATATTGCACCTTGCAAAAAGGAGTGAATCTTTCTTTTTAAAGAGAACAAATATATTAACATTTTCAGAGTTAATATACCGTATGAAAGATAATGCAACGATGTTTTTTATTGTATCTATTATTTCAGCAGTTGCTTTTACAGCAATTGGAACGACAGCTGCTCTTGGAAATAAAGATTTAGTAAGGATGACAAACCCATATACATTTCTATATATAGGGTCTGAGAAAGACAAAATGGTGGACGAACATCTTTCTATTATAAAAAAACACCTTTCTGATGCTAATATTTCATATCGAATGGCTTCATCTTCATATATATATACAGAAAGTAACGTATATGTAATGAAGTTAAGTGAATATAACGATCTTGCGAGAGCGCTCGGTTATCAACAAGAAACGATTGAAAAAGAAGATGAAATTTTACTAATCCCTGGAATGGTATCGCAGAAACAAGAATTTAAAAATGGTGACTATCAAAAGGATATTGAGGTCATTCAAGGAGAGTGGACAAAGACATTTCGTGTTAAAAAAGCTCTAGAAAATTTAGTTTTACCACATGATTCTAATAGTATTTATATAGCTGTTCAAGATCATATATATGATGGAATTCCTTTTAATGTTAATCAAAATGATATAGTTGTTCGAGATCGTACTTACGGATTTGTTGTAGATGATTGGTTGCAAACGAAAGAGATCTCAAACCAATTAAATAGTATATTTAGTGAAGAGGTTAAAGAAAGAGATTTCCATTTTCAAGCTCTAACATTAGATTTGTTACGTGCAAAACAAACGAATGGATTATTACTAATGGCAAGTGTTTTAGTTGGAATTGTCTTCTTCACATTCGCTGCTAGTTTTATCTATTTCCGATTATATACGGATTTGGATCGTGATCAACAGCAATATAAAATGATTTCGAAAATGGGATTAAGTAAACGAGAGTTAAAAAAAGTTGTAACGAGGCAATTAGTATTAATGTTTTTCTTACCGATTGTTGTTGCAGTGATTCATACTGTAGTTGCTTATACCGCATTACAACAATTAGTCGATTTTTCAATTATAAATAGCTCTATCGTTATTTTAATTTCATTTATATGTATACAGGTTTTATATTTCTTTATAACACGTTGGCGTTATTTACAAAAGCTTTATAAAACTATGGAGCAATAGAGTATAACAGCTTGTCAGATTACTCAAAAGTATATAAAAAAGAATTGAATTAAGAAAGGAATCGTGATGAAAAGAACATTAACCATTTTTATGTTAATTATAATCCTTTTAATAAGCTTTAGTGCTTGCTCTAAAAATGAAAACAGACTTCCAGCCAACGGTGTATTAATTATTGGAGATGAAAATTATACTTCACCAATTATTAATCGTTATAAGGAGATTACGAAAGAAAATGAAGTGTTTTCTGTGAAAATAGATACATTTGGAATAGGACAAGTATTAATTTTAAATGAATCTACAGCGCAAGCATTGATTAAAGCAAAGGTTTTTCGTAAAAGAGAGAATGGATCCAAATCTAGACCTATAGATACGTTACCTAGATTACCAAAAGAAGGATCGCTTTTATTTGCAAGTGAAGATGAAAAAAAATTGAAAAGTATTGAATTAGAAGGAACTGAGACTGCTGTTAAATACGATAGTGATGCTTGGATAGGTAACAATCGTAAATATCCAACTCAATATTATGTAATTGTAGCAAAAGATAGTGTGTATAAAGAAATAAAAGCAAATGAAACGAAAATGCACCTTCTCCACTTGAAAAAGTCTTTAGGTGATGAAAAACCAAAAATGTCGACAGATAATACATTAATAAATGAAAAGGTAAAAGTAGACAAGTTAATTGAAGGTTATAAAGGGGAAGTATCATTTCAATTTATAACGATTGGAGAAAAGTCTTAAAAAAGAGTTCGAGATTGATAGAAACTTTATCAATCTCGAACTCTTTTTAATACCATGTAAATAACTTACATTACTTCATTTAACCGTGTCTCGTTCGTTTCTTCAATACCATTTGCATATTGAACTGAATTATTTTGAGCTTCTTTTTCTTTACGAGCCTTTTGTAGCATTTCAAGTATGATCCATAAAGGAACACCTTTGTCTTTTAACATCTTCCATAAATCTAATTCGTTAAATTTATGCTCAGGTTGTTTCATTTCTTTTTCAGATGAACGAATATCAAACTTGATTGGATCATTTAATTTTTTATCTTCAAGTTTAGTAGAAGTGGTGTTATTATGCTCAAGACTAGAGGTAGTTATTTTAGTAGGTTGAGATAATGTATTCATATTTAACCCGATTTGCATAGCGCTTTTCCTCCTGTTTATGTAATGAAGGCAGTTTTCTTATTATGTATAGATTGGTTTAACATATGAGGAAACTATAATCAATTATAAATTCAAATAATCAGATTTACAAGTTACATTGTAAAAAGTAAATGGAATTATATCGAAAGGAAAGCAAACTGGACACTTCTCGATGGAATTCGAGGGTGCTTTATATTATATTGAAAGAGGGATATGGTAGAAAAATATGGGGGGATATTATGAAAATTCAAGTTGTATTATCAGGATATGGAACAGTAGGAAGAGAGTTTATAAAATTAATAAATGAAAAATATTTATATATAAATGAAACATATGGAATAGATTTAGTGGTAAGTGGCGTATTAGGTAGAAATGTTGCAATACATAATGAGGATGGATTATCTATTCATCACTTATTAAGGTATGGTGGCGGTAGCTCTGCAATTGAAAAGTATATTGAACATTATCCGAAGGAACGAGCAACAGATAACATAAGTGGTACTGTACTGGTGGAATCGACTGTTACAAATCTTAAAGATGGAAATCCAGGAAAACAATATATAAAACAAGCGATTGAGAAACATATGGATATAGTAGCAATTTCAAAAGGTGCACTCGTTACAAACTGGAGAGAAATAAATGAATCAGCAAAAAATGCAAATGTACGAATTCGATATAGTGGTGCAACCGCGGCCGCATTACCGACACTTGACATTGGTCAATTTAGTTTAGCTGGTTGCCATATTGAAAAAATAGAAGGAATATTAAACGGGACTACAAATTATATTCTTTCGAAAATGAATGAGGAAGATATTACGTTTGAAGAAGCACTGAAAAATGCGCAACGTAAAGGAATTGCTGAAACGAATCCAATATTAGATGTAAGTGGTTCTGATAGTGCATGTAAATTGTTACTTTTGACAAACAGTTTAATGGGAACAGAAAATACGCTTGCAGATATACATATAAAAGGAATCCAACATGTTACACAACAACAAATTCGAAATGCTAAGGAACATAATAAATATATTAAATTAATAGCTTCTGCATATAAGGATCAGGATGGTAAAGTAGCTTTTAAAGTAGAACCGTACGAAATAGATAAGGATCATCCGCTAGCAAATGTAAATGGGACAGAAAAAGGAATTACGTTCTTTACAGATACGATGGGGCAAGTTACTACAATTGGTGGTGCATCAAATCCACGCGGAGCCGCAGCAGCAGCTTTAAAAGATATTATAAACTTATACCGTAAAGATTTATCCCTTATTAATAGGCAGTAAAACGCCTAGTTCGTGAGGGATAATAATCAGTGGGCGATAAACAGCCCGATTGATTAAAGTTCCACTTTATAAGACCGTACCGCCCTTTATAAAAAATACATATGTAGTGGACCTTTTGAGAATGAAATAAATATGCAAAAATAATTGCAGGGGGTAAGGAATTGTTTAAAGATTTTAAAGTTGTGAAAGATCGTCCTGTTTATATTCAATTGAAAGATTATTTGAAAAAGATGATTATGAAAGGGCATTTGCTTGGGGATCAAAAAATTCCTTCAACAAGGGAGCTAAGCGAATTACTAAGTGTGAGCAGAAATACTGTACTCGCTGCTTATGCCGATTTAGAGCAAGAAGGACTCATTTATGCAGTTAAAGGAAAAGGAAATTTTGTTGCGAAGGTTGATATATCGAACACTTCGTCAGTTGAAATAGATTGGAAAAATAAACTTAATACAGTTACCTTATTAGCGGATGAATTAGATTTAATGAAACATGGTGTTCGCTGGGAAAAAGGAATGATTGTTTTTAACAGCATTGCTCCGGACGAAAAGCTATTTGATGTGGAAAATTTCAAAAGAGCTTTTCTTACTCGCATGTCCATTGAAGGAGATGTCGTATTAAATTACGGATACGCAAAAGGTTATAGACCGTTAATGAATTATCTACTTCATTATATGGAAATGAAAGGTGTAGATATTTCAAACAAAGATATTTTAATTACAAATGGGTTTACTGAAGGATTGGATATTGTACTTTCCTCGTTATCCAAAAAATCGGGGCGGGTTATTTGTGAGAACCCGACTCATCATGCTGCACTGAAGCTTTTCCGTTTACATGGACTTGAAGTGCATGGAATTAATATGAATGAAGATGGCATCGATACGAACGAAGTAGAAAAAAGTTTGCGTGAAAAGGATTTTGATTTCGCGTATTTAATTCCTTCTTATCATAATCCAACTGGTATTGTTACGAGTTCGGAGAAAAGAACGGAACTGATGAGATTATTTTCAAAATATAAAATTCCTATTATAGAAGATGGATTTAATGAAGAACTACGTTATTCAGGTTCACATTTAGCACCATTATTAACTTTTGCTGGCGCTGGTAATAATGTGATTTATATTAGTAGCTTTTCGAAGGTACTTTTCCCTGGTTTACGTGTAGGATGGATTATTGCAGATAAAGAACTAATTCATCATTTAGAAAGTGTAAAAAGAGCAAGAACGATTCACACATCTACGTTAGATCAAGCTGTTCTATTTCAATATTTACATGAAGGATATTTTGAAAAATATTTAAAAAAGGCAAGATCAGTTTATAAGAAAAAATATGAGTTAGCTGTTGGGGCGTGTAACGAGTACATTCCGTTTCAAAGAATGACCGGTGATGGTGGCCTCCATTTATTTATAGAGTTAGAAGAAAAAATTCATGCCCGTACGCTTTTGCAAAAGTGTTATGAGCAAGGGGTTACTTTTTCTCCTGGAGATGTTTTTTATTCTGATGGAGGAGGAGCGAACACTTTCCGATTAGGATTTTCACGTCTGAAAGAAGAAGACATAATTCAGGGAATCAAAATAATTGGTGATACAATAAAAAATGAAATTTGGAGTTGAGGAAATGAGAATTGGCGTTATTATGGGTGGAGTATCTTCTGAAAAACAAGTATCAATTATGACTGGAAATGAAATGATCGCACATTTAGATAAAAGTAAGTATGAAATAGTTCCAATTACGTTAGATGAAAAAATGGATTTAACCGAAAAAGCGAAGGACATTGATTTCGCGCTGCTCGCATTACATGGAAAATACGGAGAAGATGGGACAGTTCAAGGAACACTTGAAAGTTTAGGTATTCCTTATAGCGGAAGCAATATGTTATCGAGCGGTATATGTATGGACAAAAATATTTCGAAAAAGATTTTACGTTATGAAGGTATAGAAACACCAGATTGGATTGAACTTACAAAAATGGAGGATCTAAATCTTGATGAATTAGATAATTTAGGGTTTCCGTTAGTGGTAAAACCCAACTCTGGTGGCTCAAGTGTTGGGGTGAAAATTGTCTATGATAAAGACGAATTAATCTCGATGCTGGAAACTGTGTTCGAATGGGATTCTGAAGTTGTAATAGAGAAGTATATAAAAGGTGACGAGATTACATGTTCAATTTTTGATGGAAAACAGTTACCTATCATTTCAATTCGACATGCGGCGGAGTTCTTTGATTACAATGCGAAATATGATGATGTTAGTACAATTGAAGAAGTTATCGAACTTCCAGCTGAATTGAAGGAACGTGTAAACAAAGCGTCACTGGCTTGTTATAAAGCTTTGAAATGCAGCGTTTATGCGAGAGTTGATATGATGGTGAAGGACGGTATTCCATATGTAATGGAGGTTAATACATTACCAGGGATGACACAAGCAAGTTTACTACCAAAAAGTGCAGACGCGGCTGGAATTCATTATAGTAAACTATTAGATATGATTATTGAAACTTCAGTAAGAGTAAGACAAGAAGAAGGATTTTAAGTAGCAGTAGCATGAATACTTTTGACAGTAACATGAAGTATGTTATGATGAATACAATACGAAAATTAAATATTTATCCACTAGGGGGGCCTGTTATAGGCTGAGATCAAATGAAAATTTGAGACTCTTAGTACCTGATCTGGTTAATACTAGCGTAGGGAAGTGGGAAGACATTATTATTTTATGAATAAATACTGTCAATTTCACTTTCTTTACGTTTGTAAAGAAAGTTTTTTTATTTTACAGATTTAATGATATTGGGTAAATACTTAAATTTTATACATAATTGGAGGGATTTAAATGACTTTTTCACAATCATTACGTAAAGAAGTAGATTCAATTTGGGAAGCTAGTTTTCATCATCCTTTTGTAAAAAAACTTGGCGAGGGAACGTTAGATTTAGCTAGTTTTCGCTATTACGTGCTTCAAGATTCATATTATTTGAGTCATTTCGCTAGAGTACAAACGTTAGGAGCTGCAAAGGCTCTAGAATTAGAAACGACAGCTCGTATGGCACACCATGCTCAAAATACATATGAAGCAGAATTATCTTTACATGAGAATTTTGCGAAAAAACTAGGGATAACACAAGAAGAAAAAGAGAATTTTATCCCAGCTCCAACTGCATATGCATATACTTCACATATGTATCGTGCTGCGTATGAAGGACATTTAGGTGATATCATTGCAGCAATATTACCTTGCTATTGGTTGTATTATGAAATTGGTGAACGTTTAAAAGAGTGTCAGCCAGAAGAGCCAATTTATAACGAATGGATTTCTGCTTATGGATCTGATTGGTTCCGTACATTAGTTGAAGAGCAAATTACACGGTTAGATACTATAGCTGAAAAGGTAACAGAGGCAGACCGAAATCGTATGAAACAGCACTTTATTATTAGCAGTCAATATGAATATTCATTTTGGGAAATGGCCTATACTTTAGAAAAGTGGCCAGTGAATACAGAAATAAAAGATGTAATTGGATAATGAGTAGAGGTATTGCTATTCATAGGTATGAATAATATTTATGTATATGATTTCACAATAGAAGTATCTAAAAAAGACGCATCGATCTAAGTGCGTCTTTTTTCAATTTATAAAAATGAGCCCATGGAAAAAATAAACTAAAAATAGGTATATGAACAAGGTGCATCATCTAGTGATAGGTCATATTTTGTAGGTGTACGTATTGAACTTAGTTTATAGCGCCATTTCTACTTAGATTTAACGAGCAGAAATATAGGAAAGCATTGAAAAGGTTGAAGTTTATAAACGGAGGTCATGAAAATGAATAAGTTTCAACAAGAACTACAAGCGTTAAGCCTTAATGATTACCAGCCTGGAAATATTGTGTATTGGGACCAACAAAACCAATATCCATATTACTATTTTGAAGATGCTGTTCGTCGCTGCGGAGGCTGTGGAGGGCGCTGCGGAGGTTGTGCAGGTCGCTGTGGTGGATTTCGTTGTGGTGGATTCCGTTGTATTGGTTGCTTCGGTTGCTTTGGTTGTGGCGGCTGCGGAGGTTGTGGTGGCTGTGGTAGTTGTTCAAATTGTTTTAATGGTTTTAGTGGTACTACTGATACAACTGGTACTATTGTAACATATGAATATTGATAAAAGAAAAAAGGAATCCATTAGTGAAGCATTATATAATTTTTATTAAAGAATTTAATTAAAGCACATGTAGCATTCAAGTTAAAGAAAGATATTTAGATTTTTAGTTGTAAATCAAGATAAGATCGAAAAAGCAATGACTAGATTTAAAACCTAATCATTGCTTTTTTGTATTTTTTACCATGAAATAAGAAATCTGTTGCTTCTAGTTAGTGGGTAGCAAAAGAAATTATTACAACTATGTAAGGTTAATGTAATGTTAATCGATAGTAAAAAAAGATACTTGAGTGTATTTTAAATGAGATTTAAAAGTACTGTTTATTTTTAAAATATTAGGGTAAGCAAAATTTTATTAGGAAGTGTATTAAAATGATTGAACTTAAATCTATGATCCATGCGTACAAACTAAAGAGAAAAATAGCAAGGGATTTATACGGAAACAGAGATGAATTAACACTGTTATTAAATGAATGTAATAAAATGAAACATACAGTAACATGTGAAAAAAAGAAAAATAATACATTATCTCGTTTACAATTAATTTATCAGAATATGAAATTAGATAAACGATATCCTCTTCCAATTACTTTTAATAGTAAATTATTGGAGCGATTAGAAAAAGAATCTCTTCATTCTATTGAGGAAGGTATAGCATGTCTACAATTAATGTTAGATATAAATTATGAGAAAATAAAACAATATGGATCAAGTACAAGTAGGTCATTTGTTCCATTTTCGCAGTCTTCCATTTGTCTTGCTGATTGTGTTTGTATAACTGGATTTGTATTAGGATTACTAGGTGTAGTTACAGTTGGAGGATTAGTGTTATCTGTATGTTCAATTACATAAAGGTTGATATCTGTAAAAAAAGGGCATCGTTTTAAGGTGTTCTTTTTTAGTATTATTGTAAAATTACTGTAAATAATAAACACATTATATTAATAATATTGTATAATTTGAATGTATTAAAATTTAGATATTAGAGGTGTCGTATATGATAGTTACTTTTAATTTTTAAATTAGGCTCTTTAATAATTTATTATTCGGAGGAATCTTTATACTTTTCTTTTAAATACTTGGTATAAATCGATTAGATTAAGTGATAATTTTTCTAGTTTTTTGTGATCAAGAAAAATGAAGAAAGGAAGTAATCATTTTATGGAAAAATTAACGTTATTAACATTTGAAAATATAGTAGAACCTCTTTTAAACGAAAGTGTATCATTTATATATTTCCCTATTGATTGGCTTGATATTGTAGAGATACATTATAAGACATTTTTATTAACAAGTAAGTTGAAACGATTGAATGAAAGATTATATGATATGTTTTCTGATATATTATTTATTCAGCATAATCCGTATGTATTAAGTGAAAATACACCATGGATTGTATCGAAAGAACCTATTAGAAAAGAACAACTCGATTATATTTTTCAAAGTTGGTATGAGGTAATTCATGATTGGAAACCTAATAAATTAATAGAATTGCCAAAATATGAATGGCATTATGATTTAATTTCTAACTTAGCAGTACTACATGATAATGAAATATATTCTAAGTGGGTGCCTGCTTTAATTTCTCATATTTTTTGTGAACAATCTGTACGAATAGAGAATATCAATGAAGAAGATATATATTTTTCTCCTCTTAGATCACAAAATATTTGTGAGGCAATGTCAGAGCCTATTAAAGATGAAAAAACTCAAGATTTTTTCGCCTATGTATATCGTTTCGAATGTATCACGCGCGGGGGCGAAAATATTCCGTTATTAAATGTTTCAATAGGAATTCGGAGGTTTTATCAAGAATATAACCATCCAGATATTCCTTTGCTATTAAGACGAAAACGGGGCATGATATTGGTTTCTACTCCAGAATTTGCATCGAATGATAAGAAATTACGGTTTGTAAAACTAAAAGTTCAACAGGCTACAAACGGCATAAAATGGATTAAGATATTTAGAAATTTAAAAGATGATTTTCGTATAGGTGGAGAAGTTGAATTAGAGCATATTCTTCAATATCCGAAAGATTATATGATAGGAACAAATATTAGGGTGTTGCTTCCATACAATGAGAGAATATATAAAGTTCAAGGTACTAAAATAAAACCTGGTATAAAAGTAAAAGAAAGAGAGCATCTATTTAAATGGTTTCAGCAAAAATTCGCTAATTTCACATTACTACCAGAATGTAAAAAGGTAGCAACAAATAATGAAAATGAATTATTCCCTTTAATTGCACCAAAAGGATTAGAGACTATAACGTTAGAAATATGGTCTGAAAAAATCTCGTTGGAAGTTGAACAAGCGTTGTTTGAAAGTGAAATTGTGTTAGCTCAAATCGGTGAGTCATTATATGTTTTAAATGCAGATTCTCCAGTATTGTTAAAGATAGTAAGATATAATATTGAAAAAGTATTGCAAAATCCATATAAAATGCAATATTGCCAGAAATACAAAACAAATTTAGTAGAGGATGTTATGAAAGCGGTTTATGCTACTGCAGGTGAGCGAAATGATGCGACATTAGCGTTAATCGCAATGAAAAATTGTGATGGACGTGAAAAAATCGATCCAAAGCAAATTGTTAGAGAAGGGTTTGCACGAACAAACCGTATTTCAGCATTTATCAATTTATTTATAGGCCAAAGTGTAA
The DNA here is from genome assembly GCF_044324725.1 of Bacillus sp. 3G2. Lineage (NCBI taxonomy): Bacteria > Bacillati > Bacillota > Bacilli > Caryophanales > Bacillaceae > Bacillus > Bacillus sp. 3G2. The sequence goes on from NZ_CP172246.1 coordinate 2,448,354, forward strand.
CCCATAAAACAATAATAAATTGTATTTTTAGTTTATTAGAACAAAAAGGATTTTTGAAACGTAGTTGGAATAAAATAAATTTACCTTGTACATATGTTAATTTATCAATTGAACGAATTTCGAAATTTGATTTCTTACCTATTATTTCACAAATAAAAGATAAAGAAATTTCATATAAATTATATGGGAATACAGAGTGGCAAACGATTGATTGCTTGTTATTAAATGTAAATAAACATAATACCTTTTTACCGCAGCCTTCAAAAAGAAATGATATGGGAATTCAATTTAAACAATTTGTTTTTGAAACATTAAAGGGAATTTTACAACATGCAAAAGAGAAAAATGAGCAAGTGTATTTCATTGTAGATGCGCATTTAAGAAAATATTGGATGAAAGAGTTACAAAATAAAAAAATTGATATAGATATTTTACCGGAGATTGTTCCTGATGCGTTAAAGGTTCCTAATTTAAATGTTATAAGAATAAATACATCTTTTGATACACCAAAATACGGTGTGATAGAACGTGATGATGTTCCTGAGGGCACAAGTTTATATGTAGATCAAAAAGGGATGTATTATAGTACTGGTGAATACTCGCTAAATGGTAGTGAAACATTGCAGCGATACATACTTGAAATATTAACGCTAGGTGTAAAACCTGTAGAAAGGAATTACATCGCTAAAATGATACACTATATGTGCTGTAATTCAAGTATGCTTCAGGAAAAAAATATACATATGCCGTATTTTATGCATATGGCGAAAGTAATAAAGAGCTATATGACTGATATAGATGCAAGAGAGTTTAGAGAGTTTGATGATGAATTGGATGTAGATATAATAAAAGTAGAAAAGAAAGATTCAATTATTCTGTTGTGAACTACTGGCCAATTAGAAAAGCTTGAAGTCGGAACTTCTCAGTTCCACGACGAAAGTAACCTTTCATCTCACACCTACAGTGGGGCTATCGTCCTTCACGCACCTCTGGAAGGAGAATTCTTTCGGTAAATTCGTTAAAAAACAGTAGACAAATCCTGCTCGTTATATTGATCAGGATTTGTCATTTTTTCATGTAAATAAGGATATCCTTTGTCATGTATCTTGTCTTTTATGTATTTACTTTATTTACATACAGGATTAAGATATTTTTTAGAAATACAAAATCTACATCATATGGAAAAGCAATATGAATTGATTCAAAAGAAATTTGAAAGGAATGAGGAATTGTGAAGAAATTAGATGTGTTATTAATGCTATTAAGCGGCCTCTTTCCAGTTGCAGGAATTATGAAGCAAATCCCACTTGAACAATCTTTATATATTGGAGGCCTATTATTTTTTACTAGTTTCGGTAGTTATTTTGCGAAAAAAATATATTCACGCATATGTAGCTGGATAGCGTATGCTCCATTTATAACACTACTGTTAGTCATTTGGCATCAAGATATTTCGACAAGTTCAATCATAGCGAATGCAAAAATTGCCGCTTGTATTGCTTTAATTCCATGTTTATTCCGTTTTCGTACATATGGACTTACTTTTGGTTTATTGTCATTATGGGCCGCTTTACTTTTGGATATAAAAGAAGTACAGTCGTTAGTCATACTTGAACGTATGTCGAGTTTAATGACAAGCAATTTCAAATACCTCATGCTTTTAGTTGGCGGACTTATATTAGGTGGATTACTTGCGATGTTATTACATCGTAAAGAGCAGGATGATAATAAAGAAAATATAAATCTATTCCAACAAAAAAAGAAACGTAAAAAATTATCATTTAAGATTCCGCTTCCAAGATTACCGAAATTTAAGATAAAATTATTTAAGTTTGGTGGAAAAGCATCAAAACGAAAAACGCCAGAAAACATACGTGAGCATAATTACGAAGAACCAGCTTCAGCTGCAACATATGAAATGATAGAGCAAATACAACAATATAAAGAAGGTACAGCTCAAGGGCAAACAAGGATGGAACGTCGTAGAAATAGGTACAATATATAAGAAATTTCAGTAAACCCTTTAATGATAAATCATTAAAGGGTTTTTTATGTAATTAAATATATATTGCCAATGCGGAATTCATAGCATACTCTAAAGTTGAGGACTTAAAGAAAATAATGGGAGGACAAAATGCTTATTATTACATATATTTCTGTCTGTATATTATTTTTAGTTAGCTTTTTACATGTTTACTGGGCTTTCGGAGGTAAGTGGGCAACAAATAGTGTCATTCCAACAAAATCTGGAGAAAAGGCATTTATACCAGGTACAGGAATGACATTGTTCATTGCATTATTATTAAGTATGGCAGCTATAATTTTATTACAACAAACAAACGTTGTTCATTTCGCAGTTCCTAATATATTTGTTCAATTTGGAGCCTGGATTTGTATGATTGTTTTTTTCATAAGAGTAATTGGTGAGTTTCATTATTTTGGTATCTTTAAGCGAAAAAAAGATAAGCAATTTGCTAGAATGGATACTGTTTTATATATACCACTTTGTGCATTTTTATCTTTATCATTCTTACTAGCAATAATAACGTGAACATAAAATAGTAATTGTTTTCTTTAAAATAAATAAACGTGAATTAGCAAGGAGTAAAAGTGATAAATCTAGTAGGAAATAAAAAGGATGTAAGCGTCTTCTTAGCGAAATATAGATTATTATGAAAGGCGGTGACACTATGAAGTATGTAAAAGTCTGTATGAATGGCGGAAGTGAACACAAATTTTCGATGACTCTAGATCGATTTGAAGAACTTATTACTACAGAGAATGGACTATTAGAAAATAAATTAGTTAGTATTGAAAATGTAATGATTAATCCTACTAATATATCTTCTGTAGTTGAAAAAATTGGTGTACCGGCTAAGTTTATGGAAGCTTAAAAATTGGTACATAAAAAACATCCATAGGGATGTTTTTTTATTTATAAATATGATACTTGTACAATGAATATATGAGCAGGATTTTTAGCAATACGTATACATTTGATGTGTAATAGGTGCACAATAAAATAAGTACAAGCATATAGTATTAAGTAGGACAAGACCTTCGTGTCCTACTTAATACTCAGAAAAAACCTCTATCACATAAGAGCATCCAATTGCAGGGTGCTCTTTTTTTATCGCGCTCTTTAACTTTCAATTTTAAACATATCTTTGATGTTAATAAATATTGAATATAATATAATAGCAAAAATTAAGTTAGATAAATAGAAATTTTGATGAAATAGTAATTCGAAGATGACATCGAAAACATATAATAAGGCGATAGTAGGTAATATACAAATAAATTTAAATCTCCAATTTTTTAGATAATGTTTATAAGTAGTAAATACTTTATCCATACATATAGCTCCTGTATTTTTTATTTTCTATATAATTATACATTTTAATAATAAGATTTACAAAGGGGTATTTAACAATTAAGAATTGTAGGGAGAGATTTTGGCGGAAAAATAGATACCTGTAGCAATCTGAATAATAAATGCTTTTACTTTAAAAAACTTTTAAAGAACGATACTAAAATGATACACTATAATCTACGTTATTTTAGAAATGAATAGAGGGATTTGTGTGATAGATAAAATCAAAAATATTGTAGAGGATATGTATGAAGAGGAAGCAAAGCATTTACTTCAAAGTATTCTGATTCAGTTAAATGTATTAGAAGAAAACTATAGTGAAGATATCATTAAAAATTTGATGGATATTCCTAAACAATTAACGAGTAATACATCTTATAAAAGAAAAGTTAAAGAAAGCACACACATACATATTGCTTTTGATGATTCAACAGCTGGATGTTTAAAACATATGCTCGGTCAAGAAGAACGATTGGATGAGAGGGTTGTTGCTTTTTCTGAATTCTTTTCAATTGGACCGATAAACAAGTTACATATGTATGAGGGACAACTTGCAAGACAGAAATGGTTAGTAAACAATTTAACCGCTTATGAAAATTATTTTGAGGATGAGTATTTACCGAGGTTTTTAGAAACTATGGAAGAACTACACGTTATTCCTAGTGAAACGCCTATTACAATTTGGAAAGCTAATAACGCACATGAACATGTAGGCCTATGTTTTGTAATGGTGCAATTACAAGATAAGAAAAACATTCGCGTTATTAATACGTCTGAAGCAAGTAAAGAAATATTAAAAAAAGAGTATGCCATTCGTGGAACTGGGGAATTATCTCCCGAAAGTTTAGCTCAATTGCAAAATAGTTTTGCAGAATTTCCGTATGTAACGGAAGAAAAGCGAATGGAGTATGGATATGAATGGAATAAATTATCGAATAGTACGGAGTTTTTAAGAGTTTGGAAAGAAAATGAAGTGCATTCTGTACAAGAAGATTATTTTGATCAATTTATGATTGAATGTGCGAAAAGTGTAGGTGCTGATCGTGAGTTCCTAAAAGCTCCAAGAGTAGTTGGTGAGGCACTTGGTCTTATAGAGCAATCAGTTGGCGATACATTTTTAGAATATCGCTTAAAGGAATTAATAAAAAAAGAAGTTTTTGAATTTAAAGGTTCGTTGAATGAAATGCGTTTTTATAGTGTGAAGTTGAGAAAATAATATATCTATTCTTTTTATGAAAAAGCTCGTATTAAAAAATACGAGCTTTATTTTTTATTAAATTTAGGCTATACATAAGCTTCCTATAGTGCGCATATCACATATGAATGTTAAAGGTACTGAATGAAAAGTAGGTGAGTTGTTAATATGTATAACCAGCAAAATTATCCATATGATCAAGGGATGTATTATAATCCACAAAACTACGAGTATGAACCTGTAAATGAATCGAGAGATATGGAACAAGAAGATTATAGACCAGATGATGCGGAAGATGCTCCAACGTCACCACCACCATCTCAAGCGCCATCGTTACCATCCACATTTGCTTCTCCAGCACAACCAGGCAATATGAAATCATGGATGTGTAATTGTCTAGGAAGATGGGGATTTTTACGTTTACATCGTCCAGGACCTTTCGGAAGAGACTTATGGTTCTTTCCGACTGAAGTGAGAAGAAACGGAGTATCAGGTTATACTTGGCAAGGTGGTCGTCGTCGTAAAGTAAGCTACCGCTATCAACAAATTAGTAATTTCATGTGCTTCGCATAAAGAAAAGTGAGAGAGTAGAAAGATTTTACTCTCTCACTTTTTTATTTTTCAATATACGAAGTAAGATTTTGATTAAAAATTTACAATTTTCACGTTTTTATTAGAGTATAATGCAACTGTTGGTTCGTTTTCAAAAAAATGAGAGTGAGGGGATACAATGTCAATGAAAAACAAAGTTGGGCAAAGAATAGAGGATGGTATTAATTTAGCTTCAGCGCAGTTTAAAGAAGATGCTTATGAAATTTATAAAGAATCGCGAAAAATGCAACCTATATTATTTGTAAATGAAGTTGAACTCGGTAAAGAATGGCTCATTACAAGATATGAAGATGCTCTGCCACTTTTAAAAGATAATCGTTTGAAAAAAGATATGACAAATGTGTTTCCTCAAGATACAACGAACATGTATCTTTCCGTTGACAATAGTGATCATTTAACAACTCACATGTTAAATTCAGATCCACCTAATCATAGTCGTTTACGATCTTTAGTTCAAAAAGCTTTTACACCGAAGATGATTGCACAATTAGACGAGAGAATTCAGAGAATAGCGGATGATTTAATAAGTGAGATAGAGCGAAAAGGCACTTTAAATCTTGTGGATGATTATTCGTTCCCTTTACCGATTATTGTAATAAGTGAAATGCTTGGTATTCCAAAAGAAGATCAAGCTAAATTTAGAATTTGGTCTCATGCTGTTATTGCATCGCCAGAAACACCTGAAGAAATAAAAGAAACCGAAAAACAACTATCTGAGTTTATTACATATCTTCAATATATAGTTGATGTAAAACGAAAAGATCCAAAAGAAGATTTGGTTAGTGCGCTAATACTTGCAGAAAATGAAGGGCATAAACTTAGTGCTCCAGAGCTATATTCAATGATAATGCTATTAATCGTAGCAGGACATGAGACAACAGTGAATTTAATTACGAATACGGTATTAGCACTTCTTGAAAATCCAAATCAATTACAGTTATTGAAAGATAATCCAAAATTAATTGATTCTGCAATTGAAGAAGGATTGCGTTATTATTCTCCAGTTGAGGTTACAACTGCAAGATGGGCATCTGAACCTTTTCAAATTCACGAACAAACAATCCAAAAAGGGGATATGGTTGTCATTGCATTAGCTTCGGCAAACCGTGATGAAACAGTATTTGAAAACCCAGAAGTATTCGATATTACTCGGGAGAATAATCGTCACATTGCCTTTGGGCATGGTAGCCATTTCTGCTTAGGCGCTCCACTTGCTAGGTTGGAGGCAAAGATTGCTATTACTACTTTGTTTAATCGGATGCCTGAATTACAAATAAAAGGGAATCGTGAAGATATTAAATGGCAGGGGAATTATTTAATGCGTTCTTTAGAGGAATTACCATTAACATTCTAGAATATTTATTTTTAGACATGCATACATAGAAAATGATTTACATAGAGTATGTATGTGTTATTTAAATTCGAAACGGAAGGGTGAAAACATCCCAATGATCAACTAATTCTATTTGTAAGAGATCTTCGTTAAAAAACGAAATATTCTTCTGAATAGGGTTAGTCTGTACATGTATAGAAAAGGGATGTATTTCGCTCTGCGAATATATAGTCTTTTTATATGATTTGTGCTGCCTCCTGTTCAGAACACGAAATAGGAGGCTTTTTTATGTCGACAAATGTAGTAACGAAACAAAATAATGGGGTATCACAAGTATTGAAAAATAGATTTGTACAGGGAATTTTAGCTTCAGCATTATTTTTACAAATTGGAATATGGGTTCGAAACTTTGCCGTATTACTGTATGTAATGGAAATGACGAAAGGTGATGCTTTTGCTATTTCAATGATTTCAGTTGCTGAATTTGCTCCCATTTTTATTTTCTCATTCATTGGTGGTACGTTTGCTGATAGGTGGAAGCCAAAGAAGACAATGATATGGTGTGAAACGTTAAGTTCCATTTCCGTATTCGTTGTATTAATTACACTTATGTTTGGCACATGGAAAATCGTATTTTTTGTCACGCTTATTTCTGCAATCCTTTCGCAGTTTTCTCAACCATCGGGTATGAAGTTGTTTAAACAGCATTTATCAACGGAACAAATCCAATTGGCGATGTCTATATATCAAACAATATTTGCGATTTTTATGGTGTTAGGGCCAATACTAGGGACGTTTATTTTTCATAGTTTTGGAATTTATATTTCAATCATCATCACAGGTATCGCTTTTTTACTGGCTGCAGCGGTGTTGTTATTTCTTCCGAAAGATCTTGAGAACGATAATGAGAAGAAAGAAATGACGCTATTACAGGAAATGCTAGACGGTATTAAATATGTAAAAAAGAAAAAAGCATTAACTTTGCTAGGGCTTTGTTTTATGGCAGCAGGACTAGGTATCGGTTTAATTCAGCCACTGGGTATATTTATTGTAACTGAGCAGTTAGGGCTATCAAAAGAGAGTTTACAATGGTTACTAACAGTAAATGGTGCAGGAATGATTGTTGGTGGAGCTTTAGCAATGGTATTTGCGAAAAATGTTGCTCCGCAAAAGATGTTAATTGTAGGGATGCTCGGTCAGGCGATTGGCATTGGTATTATAGGTTATTCGACAAACTTATGGGTGACACTTACAGCACAACTTTTTAGTGGTTTAGCTCTCCCATGTATCCAAATAGGCATTAATACGCTCATTATTCAAAATAGCGATACAGATTTTATTGGAAGGGTAAACGGTATTTTAAGTCCATTATTTACAGGGTCAATGGTAGTAACGATGAGTATTGCGGGCTCATTGAAGGAGATGTTCTCATTAAGTACGATGTATGAGGGCACAGCTCTATTATTTATTATTGGTTTACTGTTTATTTTACCGATATACAATTTAAAGCCAGTAATAGCAATAGAAAATGAAATAAGTGATAAAGGTAGTGTTGTACAAAATGAATCCTAATCCAAATGTTAAGTACCCTATTGAAGGAAATCAAAATGTCCAATTTATAAAAAATACAATAACAAAAGCTAATATACTCATTGGAGACTATTCTTATTATGATGCGAAAGATGGAGAAACATTTGAAGATCGAGTATTACATCATTATGAATTTCTTGGAGATTGCCTTACCATTGGAAAGTTTTGTTGTATTGCAAATGGAGTTACCTTTATTATGAACGGAGCGAATCATCGGATGGATGGATTTTCGGTATATCCATTTAATATATTTGGAAATGGGTGGGAGAATTATACACCTAATTTGTCTGATTTACCATACAAAGGTGATACAGTTATAGGAAATGACGTTTGGATAGGTATGGATACAACGATTATGCCCGGAATAAAAATAGGGGATGGTGCGATAATTGCAGCTAAATCTGTTGTGACTAGAGACGTCGCACCATATACAATTGTTGGCGGAAACCCTGCCAATAAAATAAAGGAACGATTTACAAATACAATAATAGAAGAATTATTGCAAATTCAATGGTGGCATTTTGACATTGAAAAAATAACAGAAAATATAGATGCTATTGTTCAAGGAGACATTGAACCATTAAGAAAGCTAAAAAGGTAATAAAAAATGCATAACAAAGAGTATCATACCTCCGAATTTTGTTAATGATATTAGAACAAGGAGGTGTGATACTATGGCACAAGACGTTTTATGTGAAGTAAACAACTGTAAATTTTGGGCTAACGGCAATAAATGTAGTGCAGATGCAATTTATGTAGTAAGTAATAAAGGGAAACATGCATCTACTACGGAAGAAACAGATTGCAAAACTTTCGATCCAGAAATATAAAATTTTGAAGGGTAGCCAAATCGTGGTTGCCCTTTTATTAATTATAGTATTGATAATAAATCTCATTTTCATTCATTGTTTTTAACTTTTTTTTATTTTTTCATATTTTCTTCATAAGTGATGTAATCCAGAGCAATTCATGTTCAATACGTGATTTACTAAATTCAATGACTTCTGTAATAATTCGCCACTTTAGATATTCACTTTCAGTTAAATCTCTTTTTCAACGAGATAACTTGATGAACAAACTCCATCGCTGCAATATGTGATAAGAGAGTACCAATAGTGTTTGAACTACCGTTTGGTAAGAAATCTAAATCACTTTGGTTTAAATTGGAGATTTCGCTCAATGTAACATCTCTTGTATGTTCAAGCATTGTTACAAGCTTTCCAATTTTATTTGAATAGTTTTCTCTTGAAATTATTCTATAATCTATCATATATATCCCTCCAATTCATGCTAAGCATAAGTTTACCAATAAAATAAAAAAGACAAAGTCTGGAAATTCATGTAAAATAATGATATAATTTAATTGAATATAAAGAAAAAGGAAACCTGTTTTTATCAGTGTTACCTTATCCAAGACTAAATTTTACCCATACATCATTTTTTTGATGTAGCTCTTGAAGATAAAAACTATTTAATTTTCAAGGAACAGTTATTAACTTAAAACTTATTATACGAGGAGGGTGTATCATGAAAAAAATATGCTTTGTATTAATTGTCGACGCTGGTATAAATTATGGTTCAATATTTTCTCTACCATTTTTAAGGAATCAGGATGATTTGAAGGGATATTTTTCTGATTATTATGATGTTTCAGTTAATTATATTAGGGATAAAAACTCAGTTGACTATTTGGTAGTTCCCAAACCGTGTCCACCTTTTGATAATGAAAATAATCTTCCAATAATTGAAGTACCAGCAATCTTATTTATGGAAAAGGATTTTGAAAAAATAAAGACTTATATAGACAATTATTTTTCTAATAACTCATAAAGAAAATAAAAGTACAGTAAAAAGAAGTCCGATAAAAAACGAGTGGCGTAGAATATTTCTATTAATCATTCGTTTTTTATTATATTTACATATCAGTCTATCGCAAATGAACTTGTACAACATATCGGGAAATATAGTGAGGTTAATATCGTTGAAGAGTTTAATGAACAAACTTTGAAATTCTTACCTATTCGCTTGACAACTCAATAACCTGATCAGCAAGGTGCAAAATTATTGTACCTTGTTTTTTTATTTCTCAATTGTGAATTTTTAGTGGCCTATTTAATATGGAAGTGTGTGAAAAGAGTAGAGGAGGATGCTTATGTTAACGTGTAAAGGAAGTAAAACGTTTCAAACATTTATTAAAGCTGTAACGGATTTAATTGATAGTAATTTGTTAAAAGAGCAAATTGTTTGTGCGATTGAAAAATTACTAGCAGAACTTTTAGAAAAGAAAACATGGCTTCCACTAGAAAAACAGAAGGCGAATTCGGCTCAATATGCACGACATTTATTATATGAAGATCCTTTAAAGCGATTTGAAGTATTAGCTCTTGTATGGAAAGATGGACAATCTACACCTTTACATGATCATGATGGTACATGGGGAGTAGAAGGTGTTTTTACAGGAAGGATAATGGTGCAGAATTTTATACAAACTAAGCAGCTTGAAAATTCACTTGTTTATTTAACGCATACAGAAAATCTTTATTTGGGAGAAGGAGAAACAGATACAGTTATTCCACCAGCAGATTGTCATATTCTTGAAATAGCTGAAAACGAAAGCGTTGTCACGATTCATATTTACGGAAAACGTTTAGAAAAGTTTAAAGTATATGTCCCAACTGAAGAAAAAAATGTGTACATGTGTGAGACAAAATATATTAGTTATAATTCATAGTTTAAAATCCAAAGCAAAAGCTTTGGATTTTATTTATAATTATTTCTTGACCTGAAACGCTTTTCATAAATTATAAATAAGGAGTACTTCACGAGATCATTATGAAAACGATACCTTTTGTTTAATTGAACTCGTGTATTTAAAGAAAGTGGTGAAGAAATAATGAAATTAATCGCAATTGATTTAGATGGAACTCTTCTTTCAGGGAATAAAATGATTAGTAAAGAGAATGCAGATGCAATTCGAAAATGTCAGGAAGCTGGCCATGTTGTAACAATTTGTACAGGGCGTTCTATTGTTGATATTGAAAGATTGTTGTTAGAGGTTAATTTAGACTGTCCAATTATTGCGGAAAATGGTGCGCTTATATATAAAGATAAAAAAATGATGAAGAGATATCCAATTGAAAATATGCAGGCACTTGAGATTGTAGACTATCTTGAAGAGAATGGCTTATATTATCAGCTTTATACTAATAAAGGTGTATATGTACCAGATTATGGCGTAGAGAGTGTGCGTAATGAGATCGAATATGTGAAGAATTCAAAAGAAAGTTTTGATGTGAAAGAGTTAGAAACGATTGCAGCATTATATCTTGAACATACAGCATTTCATAGTGCAGAAAGTTGTAAACCAATTGTAGAAACTGATATACATGTGCATAAACTTTTACCATTTTCTTATGACATAGAAAAATTACAAAAGTTAAAAGCAGCGTTTCTGCATAATACTGATTTAGCAATTACATCTTCATATTGGCATAATTTAGAGATTAATCATCGTGATGCCCAAAAAGGAAATGGCTTATATACTTTAGCAGAACACCTGAATATTCCAGTCGAAAATACTGTAGCGATTGGTGATGGGCTAAACGATGTTTCCATGATGGAAAAAGCGAATATATCAATTGCAATGGGGAATGCAGTAGAAGAAATAAAAGCGATGTGTCAATACGAAACCTTATCAAATGAAGAACACGGTGTTGCACATGCCTTAAATAAATATGTAATGTAATATAAAAAGAAAAAAAGAATCCAAATAGATTCTTTTTTTCTTTTTATTAGGGGTAAGGTATTCTATGAGATTCATAGAAGCCTTATTACTTTTTATTATATAGAATATATTGGAATAAATGTTTATATTTTTCATGTTAATTGTGAAAATTTTATGAACTTTATTTTTTTTTGTATTTTTATACAACTAAAGGTGATATGTATTACTCTCATATGAAAACCATGTATGAGATGAGTAAATACAAATGGATTAAAAGTTCATTTTTCATGCGAATTCTTTTCTGTTTTTAATTGAAAAATAAAATTTGTTCGAATAATTATTCTACAGCTATATACCTAAAGGCACATTCTTCGTATAATGGAGAAGTATAAATTTTGAATTTGTATTAATTTTACATATTGAGGTGAAAAAGGAATGAATGCGCGGCTAATGGAACTTATTGATGTGAGTACAATAGAAACCATGGCAGAACAGTTTTATAAATTAACCAACATATCACATCAACTTCTTGATGCTGAAAAAGAATGTATATTTTCTTTTGGAATAAATGAGACGAAAATATGTAAACTTCCCAAAATTGAAATCCCCATTTTTTTATACAATCAACATTTAGGATCTTTTGTAGTATGGTCCAACAAAAGCGAAATTTACAATTGTCAAAAATACTTTGAAATGCTTTCAAATCTAATTATTGATGGAGCAACAAAAGTATTTCAAAGCAAAAATACAATGTTGTTTACTCGAAAAGAGGAGGAACTACATACGATTTTACAAAACATGCCTGTTATGGTTGATGCGCTTGATTATAATGGAGAGTTTGTTTTGTGGAATCGGGAGTGTGAAATTGTAACAGGTTATACCGCTGAAGAAATAATAGGAAATCCAAATGCCCTTCAATTATTGTACCCAGATCATAATTATCGTCACCAAATACAAACGAAATTTTTAACTTGTGGAAAAAATTTCAGGGATTGGGAAATGCACTTAACATGTAAAAATGGTGAAATTAAAACAATCATGTGGTCCAATATATCGGAACAGTTTCCTGTGACAGGGTATAGCTACTGGGCTGTCGGTGTAGATATTACACATTTAAAAGCGATAGAAGAGCAGTTAAAACAACAAACGTCTGAATTGGAATTAATTTTTAAGGCTTTACCAGATTTATGTTTTTTAACAGAAGATGATGGCACAATTATAGATTATAAAGCAGGATCCCCTTCGAAATTTTACGTACCGGCAGAAGCTTTTATGGGAAAAAAGTTTTTCGAAGTATTACCTTCTCCAGTAGCACAACAGTTTCAGGAAGCAATTCATCAAGTGAAGGAAAAAGGAACGAATGTAATTGTTGAATATCCACTTACAATTAATGGGAGTGTCGATTTCTTTGAAGCTAGATGCTTACCATTATTACATGATAAAATAATGATCATTGTACGTGATATTACAGAGCGAAAAAAGACAGAAGAATTACTAAATAAATCAGATACACTTGCAGCAATCGGTCAATTAGCAGCGGGTGTAGCTCATGAAGTGCGGAATCCATTAACAGTCATAAAAGGGTTTATACAGTTATTCCAAATTAATAAAGAGGATCAAGAAAAATATTTTGATCTAATGCTTTCGGAAATTGAAAGAATAGAGGCGATCCTCCAAGAATTTTTGTCAATTGCTAAAACAGATGAAATGAATACAGAACAAAAAAATATTTATCAAGTTTATAAAAATGTCGTATCGTTAATGAATACAAAAGCAATTATGACAAATATTCAAGTCGAATTATATGCAGAATCCAACGATATAAGTATTGAATGCTCAGAAAATCAATTGAAACAAGTGTTTATTAATATTTTGCAAAATTCTATCGAAGCTATGCCAAATGGTGGGAAAATTACAATCCACATAAAAGAAATAAACGATGATGGTGTCATTATTCATGTAATTGATGAAGGAATAGGAATACCTGAAGAAAGAATTAAGAGATTAGGTGAGCCTTTTTATAGTACGAAAGAAAAAGGTACCGGTATTGGATTAATGTTAAGTTATAAAATTATTGAAAGCCATCAAGGAAATATAAGTATTATGAGTGAGGTTGGTGTCGGGACAACAGTAACGATTTACTTGCCGAAAGTTCAGAGTAAAGAACCTCTATCAAATTGTGATGATAGATGTATATCGATACGTTCTAGCATTCATTCTTAAATAAATGATTAAATACCCAATGAAAAAAAGCTAAACTTTTTCATTGGGTATTTTTATATTTAATTTAGTAAACTTTACCTTTTCTTTACCTTTGTTTTAATTTCTATTAAGTTTTTATCGGTATATTAAAATTTGTATAAAGTACTGTATAGAAAATGTGCATTACTTTTAATATATAGATTCTATTATTATGAGGAATACTGTAAGGAGGAGATTATGACAAAGTGAATAAGCAAGAGAAAAAAAGTGGTAGAGCAATACCGACGCGGTTAAACATTTTATTTCTTTGTGTATTTTTATTATTTTCTGTAATGATTATACAGTTAGGGAAAGTGCAAATTCTCGATGGAGAGACGTATAAAAATGAAGTAGAAAAGAGAGAAAATGCAACTGTGAGTCTTTCCGTCCCGCGCGGGAAAATATTTGATCGTGAAGGAAATCCGGTTGTTGATAATAAATCTTTACGAACGGTCACGTACACAAAGATGAAAGGTGTAAAATCAGAAGATATATTAAAAACTGCAAGACAACTTGCAGATATAATTGAAATGCCGCAAGAAGATATTACTAAGTTAACTGAGACAGATAAGAAAGATTTTTGGATGCAATTAAATCCGAAACTGGCTGAAAATCTAGTATCTAAAAAAGAAATAGATACATTTAGAGAGAAGGATATTAGCGGTAAGAAGCTAGATAAAAAAATAGAAGAGTTAAAAAGAAAACGAGTTACAAATAAAAATCTTCAGGAATTAACAGATAAAGATATAAAAGTGTTAGCTATTAAAAGTAAGATGACTGCAGGCTATCAAATGGCTCCTCAAATTATTAAAAAAGATGTTAGTGAAAAAGAATTTACTATAATTAGTGAAGGTTTAGCGAATCTTCCAGGAGTAGACGTATCGGTTGATTGGGAGAGAGTGTATGTAAATGATGGATTATTCCGATCCGTTCTTGGAAATGTTTCTAATTCCGATGAAGGATTACCGAGTGAACGATTAGATTACTACTTGGTACGTGATTATAGCCGAAATGATAGGGTTGGAAAAAGTTATATCGAGCAGCAATACGAAGATGTACTTCATGGGGCAAAAAGAGAAGTAAGAAGCGTTGCTGATAAACAAGGTAATACAATTAGAACGGAAACAGTTTCTGAGGGGAAAAGCGGTAAGAACTTAACTTTAACAATAGATATGGAGCTGCAGAAAAAAGTAGAAGAAAGTATTGAAAAAATATTAAAAGCATATAAAGGTTCAGAATCGATGTTGGACCGTGCTTTCGTTGTAATGATGAATCCGAAAAACGGACAAGTATTATCAATGGCTGGGAAAAGACTTGTAGAAAAAGATGGGAAAACAGAAGTTGAAGACTATGCATTAGGCACAATGACTAGTTCATACGAGCTTGGATCTACAGTGAAAGGTGCGACAGTTTTAACTGGATTTGAAACAAAAGCTATAACACCAGGTACTTATTTTTATGATGCACCAATGAAGTTTAAAGGAACTAAGGAAAAAAAATCTTGGAAAGAGTTCGGAAATATTGATGATTTAAGAGCGTTACAAGTTTCTTCAAACGTTTATATGTTTCATACAGCATTAAAAATTGCAGGTGTGGATTATGTGAAAAATAGCTCATTAAATATTAAACAGGAGTACTTTGATAAAATGAGGTATTATTTTAGGCAATTTGGATTAGGTGTTCCAACGGGTATCGATTTACCAAATGAAACAGCTGGACAAATTGGTAAAAAAGATAACCAACCAGGTTTCTTATTAGACTACTCAATTGGTCAATATGACACGTATACACCGCTTCAACTTGTACAGTATATTTCAACAATCGCAAACGGTGGATATCGAATGAAGCCGCAAATTGTTCAAGAGGTTAGAGAGCAAACGTCGCAAAAAGATGAAATTGGTAAAGTGGTACATTCAGTAGAGCCAATCGTTTTAAATAAAATAGATATGAAAGAGGAATATATAAATCAAGTAAAAGAAGGATTTAGAAGGGTATTCCAAGAAGGTGATGGAACTGGAGTAAGGGCGTTCCAAAAAGCATCGTATAAACCAGCAGGTAAAACAGGGACAGCACAGACAGTTTACGGTGGTGAAAGTGATATCGGAAGAAATGAAAAAGGCGAGAGAAGGGAATGTTATAATTTAACGTTAGCAGGATATGCGCCATATGATAATCCGGAAGTAGCGTTCTCTGTAGTTGTACCATGGGTTATTAATGATAAATCTGGCATTAACTCTGATATTGGAAAAGAAGTTTTAGATGCTTATTTCGAATTGAAAAACAAGCGTTTAAGTGGAGAATCGCCAAAAATAGATGATCCTAAAGAGAATTAAAATGTACGAAGCGTCTCTAGCAATCATGTGAACTAGAGGCGTTTTTTCATAGGAATAAATTAGAAACGAGGTATAATAGGTAAAGTAGAAATAGTATATTATCTATTTAATTGAATAAAATGGGTGAAATAATTCTATCAATTATTCACCTTTTATAAAATAAATCATATATTGATAGCATAGGACAAGCTGAAAAGCTTATTCTATCCTCACAGAACACTCCTTATCACGGTTAGGCATCTACTTATGTAGATGCTTTTTTTGTTATTGACTGACAATTATTTATCAACCTTAAGTAGCAAGCATATTAGGACTATTAGGTGGAGATTGACGGTAATATTTACAGTATGATTAATAAGAGTATTGAAATGTAAGGAGTGAGAAATAAGTGCTAAATATTTTAGTGGTTAATTTTCCAGCAGAAGGACATGTGAATCCTACATTGGGTTTAGTCAAAGCCTTTACTGAACGGGGGGATCATGTACATTATATTACAACAGAACACTTTAAAGGCAGAATTGAAGATTTGGGAGCGACTGTATATACCCATCCAGATTTATTAAAGGAGATTTCTATTGATAATGAAACTTCATCTGGGCTGAATTCTTTCTTTTATGTACATGTTCAAACTTCTTTATATATATTAAAAATTACAAAACAATTATGTGAAAGAATAAATTTTGATTTCGTCATTTATGATATATTTGGTGCCGGAGAGTTAGTAAAGGAGTATTTACAAATTCCAGGCGTAGTTTCTTCTCCTATATTTTTAATTCCTCCAGAATTTTTGGAGACTTTACCTTTTCATCCAAATGCAGAAATACAATTTCAACCTGATGAACTTTCTGAAAAGTTATTATATCAAATAGAACACGAATTTGGAGTAAAGCCCAAAAATAATCTTCAATTTATGCATAATAAGGGTGATATTTCTCTCGTGTACACAAGTCGATATTTTCAACCTAATAGCGATGCGTTCGGAGAAAATAACATTTTTATTGGACCGAGTATTTCAAAGCGTAAAACAAATGTAGAGTTTCCACTTGAATTACTTAAAAATAAGAAAGTTATTTATATCTCAATGGGAACACTGCTTGAAGGACTCGAACCATTCTTTAATACTTGCATTGATACTTTTTCAGATTTTGATGGAATAGTTGTAATGGCAATTGGTGATAGAAATGATCGTTCTAAAATTAAGAAAGCGCCAGACAATTTTGTAATTGCTTCATACGTACCACAATCAGAAATATTAAGTGAAGCAGATGTTTTTATTACACATGGCGGCATGAATAGTGTGCACGATGCTATTTATTTTAATGTCCCATTTGTCATAATTCCACATGATAAAGACCAACCAATGATAGCACAAAGATTAACTGAGCTGGAAGCAGCACATAGATTATTGAAAGAGCATGTTAATGTGCAAACTCTAAATGAAGCGGTAATAGACGTTCTTTCAAATGAAAAGTATAAACATGGTATACGAAAACTGAATGATAGTTTTTTAGAATGCGGTGGTTCAAAAGAAGCAATCGAAGTTATTAAAGCTCTTTTAAATAAATAGTTTGGACAATATAAAAGCATAGAGATGCTACCTTTATGCTTTTATATTCTTATCCCGCAAACTGCACAGCAGTATTTGCATGTATTAAAGCAGTATCAAAAACAGGTACAGTAAGGTCGTTTTGAGAAATAAGCAAAGGAATTTCAGTACATCCAAGTAATATACCCTCTGCACCATTTTGAATTAATGATTTTGCAATTTGTAATAGCTTTTCTTTTGATGATTCTGAAATAATTCCTTTACTTAATTCATTTAAAATAACATGATGTATAAAATCTCTATCTTCTTTAATTGGGATAATTGTCTCAATGTTATAATTCGCTAGACGAGATTTATAGAAGTCTTGTTCCATCGTTTGTCTCGTTCCTAATAGTCCAATACGTTTTATATTATGCGCTACCATTTCTTTAGCACTTACATCACCGATGTGAAGGAGTGGTATTGATATTGCCTGTTCTACTTCTTCAGCAAATAAATGGACTGTATTGGAACACATTAATAAACATTCAGCCCCGGAATTTTCAACCTTTTTTGCAACGGTAACTAATTCATTTTTCACTTCTTCATATTGATGATTTTGTAATAAAGAAGTTACCTCGCCAAAATCCATGCTATATAAAACAAGCTTTGCATTTTGATCGTATTGAGAGAGTGTAAGTGTATTAATATGTTTATAGTATAACGATGTAGATTCCCAACTTAGTCCACCAATTAAACCAATTACTTTCATCATACATTCCTCCCGAAACAATTTTGAGTTCATTATTTCATAATTCCGATAAGAATACAATGATTTAAATGCATCATTTAACAAAAAATAAAAATAATTAGAAAAGTATTGAAATTTATTCTTCTTAGTGCCATAATACGAATTACAAATTAATACTTATCCAGAGAGGTGGAGGGAACGGCCCTATGAAACCTCAGCAACCCCTATGCACATTTATAGGAAGGTGCTAATTCCGCAGAGGACACGATGTGTTTTTTGGAAGATAAGAGGATTCTTGAACGTGAAAGAAAATGACCTCTTATATAAGGGGTCATTTTTTGTTGTATAGAAAGGAAGTGTCGATGCATAATTCATTTTCAAAATAAATATAGAGTAATAAAAGTTGACTAATATGAGAGGGGAATTGTAATGAACAAATTATCAACGAAGTTAGTAGTGGCAATCGGAATTGGAGCAGCATTATACGGGATATTAGGACTTTGGGGATTTTCTATTGCACCAAATACATTTATTAAACCTGCATTAGCTATTTTAACTGTTTTTGGAGCGTTATTTGGCCCAGTGGCAGGGCTGTTAATAGGACTTATCGGTCATACCGTAACGGATACAATCGCTGGTTGGGGTATTTGGTGGGGATGGGTTATTAGTTCAGGCATTATCGGCTTTGCAATGGGACTCATTCAAAAAAGAGTTGGCTTTAGTGTGAAAAACGGGACGTATAATAAGGGGAATATTTCTTATTTAGCTATTGTGGGGTTACTTGGTATTGTCATTGCTATTATATTTGCTGGTGCATTCGATATTATTGTGATGGGAGAACCGTTTGACAAAATTGTTATACAAGTATTAGGAGCAACAATTGCGGATGTTATTGTATTTTTAGTACTTGGGTTACCAATTACAATAGGTCTAGCTAAGTCTAATAAGAAACATACACATTTAAAAATTGAAAAGTAGGGATGTTAACATGCAACCAATTATTTCTTTTGAACAATTCAGCTTTCAATATGAGCATGCGGCGCAGCCTACTGTAAAAGACATTACGTTTCATATATATCCTGGGGAAAAAGTATTAATTGCTGGACGTAGTGGTTCAGGGAAGTCAACGTTAGCTCATTGTATTAATGGGCTAATCCCGTTTTCTTATGAAGGGATTTGTACTGGGAATATTTTAATTGCTGGAAAAGACCCGAGGAAAGGGAGTATTTTTGAACAGAGTAAACAGGTAGGAACAATTTTGCAGGATCAAGATGCTCAATTTATTGGTCTTACAGTAGAAGAAGATGTAGCTTTTTATTTAGAAAATGAATGTGTAAATCAAAACACTATGAAAAAAATTGTTTCAGATTCATTAAAAAAGGTAAAGATGCATTCTTTTCATAAACAAAGTCCACATGAATTATCAGGGGGACAAAAACAAACTGTTTCTCTAGCGGGGTTGTTAACAACGAATGCCGATATATTATTATTTGATGAACCTTTAGCGAATTTAGATCCTGTAAGTAGCTTACATACAATAGAACTTATTAAAGATATACATAAACAATATAATAAAACTATTGTAATTATTGAACACCGTATAGAGGAAATGTTAAATCTGGATTTAGATAAAATCATTTTAATGGATGACGGGGAAATTATTGCGATAGGCACTCCAGAAGAGATATTAACGTCAAATATATTACCATCTATCGGCTTAAGAGAACCTATGTACATAGAAGGATTAAAGAGATTACCTTTTGATAGTAATAATGCCGTAATATATCCACTCGAGAATCTTCAAAGAGAAAGTGTAAGTAGCGCAATAAATGAGTGGATGGAGAAGCAAGCTTTTTGTAAAAGCACTCCTACCAATAAAGAGTTATTAAAAGTAGAAAATTTATCGTTCTCCTATCCTAATAAACAAAAAGTATTAGAAAATATAAATTTCTCAATAAAAGAAGGAGAAATTGTAGCACTTTTAGGTCATAATGGCGCTGGAAAATCAACATTAGCTCATAGTCTTATAGGCATAAACAAAACAAAAAATGATAGGATTTTATTTGATGGAGTAAATATTAATTCTTGGTCTATTCGTAAACGTGGTGAAGTCATATCTTATGTGATGCAAAATCCAAATCACATGATTACGCAACCGACTGTGATAGAAGAGGTTTCATTCACATTAAAATTAAAAAAGGTTTCAAAGGAAGAAATTAAGCTTAGAGCGGAAGAAACGTTAAAAATTTGTGGTTTGTATCCATTTCGTAATTGGCCAATTCAGGCATTAAGTTATGGACAAAAAAAGAGAGTAACAATTGCATCTGTACTAACAACAAATCCGAAATTAATCATTTTAGATGAACCGACAGCGGGACAAGATTATTATCATTACAAACAATTTATGTCGTTTATTAAAAAACTAGCTGTAAAGGGAATATCTTTTATTTTTATCACACACGATATGAATCTCGCATTAGAATATGCAGACAGAGCAATCATTTTACATGAAGGGGAAATTATTGCAAATAATACTGCGTCTATCGTATTAGGTCATTCAAAAACGCTACAAAGAGCGAACCTAAGGGAAAGTTCTTTATTCAAACTAGTTAATTTTAGCGGGATTGCCTATCCTGAAAGGTTTATAGAACTTTATTTTGAGGTTACTAGGAGGGAGGAACTTGTATAGTACATACTTTCATCGTATGGATGGAGCAGTGAAATTGTTGTTATTTATTTTTTGTATGACGCTTACTTTTTTGTTTTTTGATTTTCGTATATTGTTTATTGTATTTATGATTGGTTGTATCGGACTTCAAATTGCAAAAATTCCATGTCGTAAAATTTTAATTGTTTTTAGTGTTATATTTACATTTAGTTTATTAAATTCTGTCATGATTTTATTTATTACACCAACCCATGGGTCTGAATTAACTGAATCATATACTTCGTTTTTACAAATCGGATATGCGACAATTACTTATGAAACATTATTTTATGCGGCTACACTTTCATTAAAATATTTTACGTTATTACCATTTACACTTATTTTTATTTATACGACTGATCCAAGTGAATTTGTGAGTAGCTTAAGTAAATTTCGAATTCATTATAAGATAACCTATGCAATAAAAATTGCGTTACGTTATATACCTGATATTCAGTCCGAATATAAAGTTATTAAACATGCACAAGAGGCGAGAGGAGTAGCCTTTGAAAAAGGAGAAGCAAGTTTATGGACTCGTATGAAAAATCGTGTCTTAATTTTTTGGCCTTTAATTATTCATTCACTAGAGAGAATCGATACAGTTTCAAATGCAATGGATTTAAGAGGATTTGGAAAAACGGATAAACGTACGTGGTTTTATACAAATAAAGCAAAAAGTGGGGATTTCATTGCTTTATTTGTAGGTGTTTTTATTTTAATTGTAGCAGTATATTTAAAGTTACATGTATTTCAAAACTTTTGGTATCCATTTTAAAGCACTCTCAAATGAGTGCTTTTATTTATTTTTTTGTAGACATGCTCAAAAAAGGGATATTTACATAATGTATAATACGAACCAGTTAAAATGATCAACTACCTATTAGTTTTCAAACCAAAAGGAGGAGAAATTATGAGTTACGGTGGTTCTTGTGGTTTTGGTGGAGGTTTCGCTTTATTAGTTGTGTTATTTATTTTATTAATTATCGTAGGATGCAGCTGCTGGGGCGGAGGGTACTAATTTCTATTAGTCTCCATAAATGTAAACTAAAAAAACATAGAAGATACTTATGTATCGAAACAAATAAAAAAGGAGCCATTATGCTCCTTTTTTATTTGTTTTCAGATGAGTTCGTATTCCATTTTGGGAATGTAATTGTCAAAGATGTACCCTTATTAATAACGCTTCGGATTTTCAAACTACCTTGCATCGTTTCAATGATTTTAACAGCAACCATGGTACCTAAACCTGTACCTTTCGTTTTTGTACTAAAATATGGTTCGCCAAATCGATTTATTTGCTCTTGTGACATACCAATGCCGCTGTCCTCAATTCGTATGATAACTTTATTATTACTAATAGATGAAGAGATATTTAAAGTACCACCATTAGGCATTGCTTCAATACCATTTTTTATTAAGTTTAAAAAACATTGTTGAAAGTGCTGCTTATTACCAACAATCGTTGCCTTAGAGAAATCTTTTGTAATATGTATTGTATTCATATTACATAATGGCAAAATCATATTAATAACTCGATTTAACTCTTGTTCTACTGAAATATGATCTAATTTTTCTGGAGCAGGCTTGGCAAACGTTAAGTAATCATCGATAATTTCTTGGGCACGATTTAACTCTTCAAGTATATGTTTAATATACTCGTCTCTCGATTCAGGAGTTAAATTCGGTGTTTTTAAAAGCTGTGTAAATCCTTTTACGACAGTTAAGGGATTTCTTACTTCGTGCGATATACTAGCAGCCAGTTGGCTAACAATCTCCATTTTTTCCATTTTTATTAGCTTCACTCGCATACATATTGCGTCTTTTAAAACTTCATTAAAATAAATTGCAAATAACATCAAAATAGTCGGTAATATTATGAAATAAATAATGTATAAATTATTCACTTCAAAATCCGATAAAGTTAATACAATTACAGTTGTAAATATTGCTAGAAAAAATGTTAAAAACATTGCATAAGCTACTTTAAGTTTTCTATTATATGTATTAAATTTTGCGGATGCGAATGCTGTAATGATAAACATTGTGCCATACACGAGTATGGTTAACATACTAAATCCATAAAATGAAATTCTTGTAATTAATAAAATAGCAAACAAAATGATACCGACAGGGAATCCACCATAAAGTGTACCAACTATAACTGGTATTTGTCTTAAATCATGAATACAATTTTCATCCATATAGATCGGATAACGCATACATAAAATAAGAGGGATACTCGTACAAAGGATAATAAGTAGTTTTTTATATTTCTTCAAATAGCGCCCGCTATCATATATAAAATAGAAAATAAATATACTACTTAAAATATAAAGAAGATTATTTAATACATTTTGATTAATATAAACAAAGTTCATAATATATGCCTCATTATTTTGAATTTCTATTTCATATGTATTATACATGATTATAGTAGAAACTTTTTGCTTTTAATAATATAAGTTTATATCTTTTTAGCATTTGCTACGTTTAACCATTCTTCATAAAATTCTTCAACTGATGCATATCGTTCCGTACGGTTTTCACTTACAGCACGGAAAGCTATCTCATATAACTCCTTACTTGCTTCCCATTTTATAAAAGAACGATCTTTTTCACCACCTAAAAGAGCAAAAGCCATTGCCCCCATATTAAATACATTTGTTCTCTCATCAATGATAGCGTTTAGCTGAAATTCCTCAGGGGACATAAAACGCGAGGATCCCCATAGTCGTCCCATTGTATTTACGTAGGGTTTCTTATTGTATAAATCTATATCACAAATCAGCGTTTCATTTGTATGGAAATTATATAAAATACTACCGTCATAAAAATCTATTGCTACATAGTTTTTCTCTTCGACATATGTATGGAAAGAAAAAATAGAATTTAAGGATTGAATTCGTTCCATAACTGATAAATGCTTAAATTTATAGAATGGAGAGTTTGGATTTTTATATTTCTCAGGGGACGGAAAACTCCAATGCGAATGAAGACATTCACCATCAAACCAATCGAAAATTAATACATATCCAGATTGAACAGGAAAATGCTCAATTAGTTTTATAAGTGATTCATGCTGTAATGCCTCATATAGGGAAACTGAATTTTTTAATTTATCAATAGCATCACTGATCTTGCCGTTATATGCAATTGTATTTGCTCCTGCATATTTAATAAATTTCTTATGCCCATCTTTTTCTACCCCGAAAGATAGATTCCCTGAATCTTGTTGGTCAAAAACCGCAAATACGGTTCCTAATTTCGTAAGCCAATCAAAATTATGATGTTCTTTTAATTGGAATGTTATTAGATTCAACTGAATTTCAACTGGATTAGCTTTCATAATATACCTCGCATTTATTATAATTAAGTTGTATATTTCAGTATTCGACATATTTTGTGAAAATCCTATGTTAATCACATGAAATTTTATAAATATAATAATAAATAATTATAAGAAGGTTGAAAAAGTGGAACAACAAATCGTAATTAAACCATATCAAAATGACTGGCAGGAAGAGTATGTAATAGAAAAAGAGAAATATATTTCTTTATTCGGAGGAGATTGTATTGCTATTGAACATATTGGAAGTACATCTGTAGAGGGATTAGGAGCGAAACCTATTATAGATATGATGATTGGCGTAACGGATTTGCAAATTACCGAAAAGTGGATTGAAGCGCTATTACAAATTGGATATGAATATGTCCCAAAAGAAACACCTAATTGGCGTTTTTTTAGAAAGGGAAAATGGAGAGCTGGTACTCATCATTTACATGTTTATATTTATAATAGTGAGGAGTGGAAGAATAACATTTTATTTCGTGATTTTCTTATAGAACATAAATGGGCACAAATTGAATATAGAGAATTAAAAGAGAAACTTGCAGCTACATATCCGTTTGATCGTGCTTCATATACAAATGCAAAAGCGCCGTTTATTCAAAATATAATAAAATTAGCTAAAAAAAATCACTAGAAAATTCAAGTGATCTTTAATTTCTCATTTTATTTTAATCTTTTTCTCATGTTCCTTTCTTTTTTATTTGATATTCTGCTTGTTATAGAAGGTTATAAGGAAGGAGCTTAAATGAATTGGAGAAGCTACTAAGAAATAAATATTTTCATTTGTATGTTAAAATTATTGGCATTATTATTATTTTTTGTAGTATAGCATTGTTATTTATTAATGTAATATACGGCAACACATTAAATATGAAATGGTTAAATAAGAAATTAGGTTCTTTCGGTGAATACGGCGCAATTTTAGCTGCATCGTTATGGATTTTACGTTATATATGGTTATTTTTTAAAAAGAAAAATATAATTGGGTTTAAATTGATAAAGGATGTATATCTTTTTATTAAAAAGTTTCACGTATTAATTGGATATACTGTATTAGCTGTATCAATTACTCACGGCATTTATTTTTTATTAAAAGGAAGTCCGCATTTGCTTATATTTTATAGTGGTATATTCTCTCTTTTCATTTTAATCATACTAGGAATCGTTGGATTTTTCTTACAGAAACACAATAAAAAAACAAACTTGATATTGTATAGAAAAGCACATCAAATCATTGCAATTATATTTGGGATAGGATTACTCATTCACTTAACTGTATAGGAGGAATTACTGTTGCAACACATATTAATTATTGAGGATGAGGAAAGTTTAGCTGATTTTTTAGAATTAGAATTAAAGTATGAAGGATATAAGGTAGACATTCAGTTTGATGGAAGGAAGGGATTAGAAGCCGCACTTGAAAAAAATTATGATCTTATTTTACTTGATTTAATGCTGCCTAGGTTAAATGGACTAGAAGTGTGTCGTAGATTAAGGGCAACTAAAAATACACCTATTATTATGTTGACTGCACGCGATAGTATTATGGACCGCGTGACAGGATTAGATAGCGGAGCCGATGATTATCTTCCGAAACCATTTGCAATTGAAGAGCTGTTAGCGCGAATGAGAGTTATATTTAGACGAGAAGAACATATAGAAAATAAACATGTTTCATCTCTTACATTCAAAGATTTACAGCTCCAGATTGAATCGCGAACGATTACGAAAGGAAATGAAGAAATCGAACTAACAAATAAAGAATTTGAACTATTACTGATGTTTATGAAAAATATTAATAGAGTACTTACCCGTGATGTTTTATTGGATCAAGTATGGGGATATGACGCGATGGTTGAGACAAATATCGTTGATGTATACGTTCGTTATTTACGTAACAAGTTACATAGTGTGGATAAGGAGGAATATATCCAAACGGTCCGCGGTGCTGGATATATAATGAAATGATTAAAAATATTGTGCATCGAATTCGAAATCTACCTATAAAGTGGAAACTAACACTTTGGTCGACTACTCTAGTATTTATTTTATTCATTTTATATAGTGCTCTGCAGTTTATTGTAATAAATAAGTGGACTATAGACTATGAACAGAAACAAATAAATAGACAAGTGACAGAAATAGCGGCCTATTTCCAAGATAAAAATGATACCCTTTCGAGTAAAACGTTTGAAAACAGTAAAGATTTCTTAAACAATATGATTGATAAACATCAAATGATTCGTATTATCGGTATGGACGGGAAAACAATTGTTACTGTTTCGCGAGAGTTTAATGAAGCGTGGATAAAACCAAAACAAGTTACACAAGAGGAATTATTTATAAAAAGACATGTAGAAGATCGTATATTAGTTCAGCGTATACCAATTCAAACAAAAGAGTTCACTGGTACTATTGAACTTACGAAAAACTTAGAGGCTTTCGATCATTTATTAAAGATTATTTTAGTGGTAATGGTTATTGCCGGAATATGTGGACTAATCTTTAGTTTTTTAGGTGGTTTACTAATTACGAAAAAACTATTATCAAGTGTTCAAAATATAACGGATACGATGAAACGTATTAAGAAAAATGGACTAAATGAACGAGTTCCAGTACGTGAAAATAATGATGAACTTGCAAAATTATCGTTTCTTTTTAACGAAATGATGGATGAGGTAGAAACTTCTTTTACACAACAGAAACAGTTTGTAGAAGACGCATCCCATGAATTGAGAACACCACTAACAATTATTCAAGGACACTTGTCCATGTTAAATCGGTGGGGGAAAAATGATCCAGCAGTTTTAGATAAATCGCTTCAATCAAGTTTAAAGGAAGTTGATCGTTTAAATAAGTTAGTTTTAGAATTGCTAGAACTATCAAGAGCTGAATCAGAACAGATGCATCCAATTGCAGCTGATCCAGTCCATGTAAATAGCATATTAAAACAAGTTACACAAAACTTTGGCGTACTTCAAACTGAATTCCAATTTGATATGAAACTGGGTGAAAATGCGGCATATGTCTCAATACCTTCATCTTACTTAGAACAAATTATTATTATCGTA
This sequence comes from Bacillus sp. 3G2, assembly GCF_044324725.1. Classification (NCBI taxonomy): domain Bacteria; kingdom Bacillati; phylum Bacillota; class Bacilli; order Caryophanales; family Bacillaceae; genus Bacillus; species Bacillus sp. 3G2. The sequence continues at coordinate 2,476,158 of NZ_CP172246.1, forward strand.
ATGGATAACGCAGTGAAATATACAAAAGAAGTTAATAAATATATTTGTATTGAATCTAGTGTACAATCAGGGAAAGTTAAAATCCGTATTATAGATCGTGGAGCGGGAATATCCGAAGCTGATTTACCTTTTGTTCTTAACCGCTTTTATCGTGTGGACAAAGCAAGAAGTCGAAAACAGGGTGGAAATGGTCTAGGTTTGTCTATTGCAAAACGACTTATAGAGAAATACAACGGAACGATACAAATAGAGAGTAAAGAAGACGAAGGAACAATCGTTACGATTATACTGCCTACCGTTTTACTTAAATAATTCGGAAAGAAGGGATGTTTTGTGCATTCCTTCTTTTTTATGGTCAAATTATTTTGTTTATTTCGAACTTTCTAGTACATTAGAATTATGAAGGGGGAATAATAATGAAAGCTATCGTACAACAATATAAATCTGGTTTTGAAGGGGTAGAGTATAAAGTATTACCAGAGATAACACCCAATGCTGGAGAAGTGAAAGTGAAATTAAAATCAGCCGGCTTAAATCATCGTGATTTATTTATAATGAATAATAGAAAAGAAATGCAATTACCATTAGTTCTAGGATCAGATGGTGCAGGTATTGTTACGGAAATTGGAGAAGGGGTTTCAGGTGCTTTATTGCAAACCGGGGTTATTATTAATCCTAGTATTGGATGGGATAATATTGCTGAAATACCTGAGTTACCAGAGGTGTTAGGTGGACCGAAAGATGGAACGTTTGCAGAATATGTTATTGTGCCAGCTGAAAATGTAGTGGCAAAACCGTCATATCTTTCTTGGGAAGAGTCTGGGGTTCTATCTTTATCGGCACTAACTGCATATAGAGCGCTTTTTACAAAGGGTAAATTAAAGTGTGGAGAACATGTTTTAATTCCGGGGATAGGTGGCGGTGTTGCGACATTTGCTATGTTATTTGCAAAAGCAATTGGTGCAAAAGTAAGTGTTACTTCAAGGGTAGAGAGTAAAAGAAAGTTTGCCGAAACATACGGCGCAGACTTTTCTTTTAATAGTTCTGGAAATTGGGAAGAGAGTTTAAGCGGAAAGAAAGTAGATTTAATAATTGATAGTATAGGTCCTGCAACATTTTTAAAATACTTTGATGTATTAAAACCAAATGGGAGAATTGTTAATTTCGGTGCAAGCTCAGGAGATAAAATTGAATTACCATTACGAGCATTATTTTATAATCAAATCGATATAATGGGAACATCTATGGGTAGCCGTGAGGAATTTCATGAAATGGTTATGTTTATAGAGAAACATAAAATTAAACCAATTATTGATAAAGTATATTCGTTAGAAGAAGCCATTCAGGCGTTAAATCGTATGGAACAAGGAGAACAATTTGGTAATATCGCACTTCGTATGTAATAAAAATATGATTTCGCAACTAGTATATTTAAATAACTATGTTATGTATTCTACACATAAAAAGCGTATGATTCGTATTGTTTGAAAGGTTTTTCAGCTTTATACATAATTAGCGGATATAATTAGTCTTACTATTGTCAAATGAGTACTAGTAAAATGAGAATTTGATGAGAAAAGTTTAAGCCCATTTTCATATTGATGTTGTATACTGTGTAAATCAAGAACGCTTTTATGTAAGGAGAGAGTATTATGAATTACACAGTATTTCAATGGTTTAATAATTTTGCTGGATCGTCCAAACTATTAGATACGCTAATGATTGCAATTACAAATAGTGCTGTATATGTAGCAATTTTGTTTATGTTTATCTTATGGTTTAATAATGGAAAGAAAGTCAATGCCATTAAAAAACAATACACAGTGTTATATACGACACTTTCAGTCATTATCGCATTACTAGTAAATGTTGTGATACATGCGGTATATTACCATCCACGTCCGTTTGTATCACATGATGTACATCAATTAGTGCCACATGCAGCAGACTCATCATTTGTAAGTGATCATTCTGTACTTGTATTTTCTATTGCATTTGTATTTTTGCTTAGAGGAGAAAAACTTAAATATGTCGCTCTTATATGGGCAGTATTAGTTGGTGTTTCACGTATGTACGTAGGAGTTCATTATCCTCTAGATATACTTGGTGCTGCTTTCTTAACATTTATTACGAGCGGTTTAGTAGTGCAAAGTACACGTATGTTTGAACCGATAGCGAAATTTGTATTTAAAATGTACGCATTAGTAGCGAAACGAATTCCTTTTTTAGCGAAATATAATCATATAGCTTAATTCTTATAAATAACTATTTGTAAGTTCGTTTAAAAGTTCTCCTTTGGAAATCCAGAGGGGAACTTTTTTATTGTTCACAAGAAAAGGACATATGTATTAAAAGAGTTGCGAAAGTACAACTGAGTTAGTACATATTAAATTTGTAGCTTATTATAAAGTTAACCATCTAGTGACAGAATACTCATAAATTTCACGCACCGTACTGTAATTAAAAAAATAAAATAAGAAACAATAACTACTTTCAGAACGATTTAAAGAAATTAAAAGGAAAAGTTCGAAACATATAGTATTGAAAGCAAAAACGACATAATTTATAGCACACCATAGCAGTAATTAATTGTGAAAGAAAGGGGATAAATATGCATAAACTTCAAACGAATAAAGGCGCGCGGTATTTTATGGTTGCTTTTATTGTTTTGTTTCTTATTATGCTTTCGCGTTTTTTCTATATACAGGCAGTAGGAGTCTTGCATAATGTGAATGTAAAAGATTTAGCAAACGAGCAACATAATAAAAATGGTGTTTTGGAAGCGAATCGTGGCACAATATATGATCAAGCTGGAAAGGTGCTAGTCCAAGATTCCACAACGTATCGTGTTGTTGTAAATTTGAAAGGTACAGATAAGGTGAAAAATAAAGAGGAAACTGCAAGACAATTAGCTAATGCACTTGAAATTGATAAAGAGGACGTATTAAAAAATTTTCATGAGGGTCGTACACAAGTTGAAATCGGAAAAGTTGGCCGGAATTTATCTAGAGAAGTGAAGGAACAAATTAGACAATTAAAAATCCCAGGTGTATCCTTTTTGACAGAGAAAGCAAGAGTATATCCAAATGAAGATTTCGCATCCTATATACTTGGTTTTGCTAGACCAGACAATAAAGGAAATACAGAAGGGAAATTTGGACTTGAAAAGAGTCTGGATAAATATTTGCGCTCGACAAATGGGAAAATAGAATATGTGGGAGCACCAAGAGGAATCCCGCTTACAAATGATATAGGGAAAATAGAACCCGCTAAAAATGGGAATAACGTATACCTTACACTCGATAAACAAATTAATAGTTTTTTAGAAGAAGCGATGAATAAGGCACAAGAGCACTATGATCCTTCTATGCTAGTAGGAATCATAGCGGATCCAAAAACAGGAAAAGTTTTAGCAATGTCTAGTAAACCTAGTTTTAATCCTAATAAAGGCGATATCGAATATTTTTTAAATGATCCAATCGCAAATGCATACGAACCAGGTTCAACAATGAAAATATTTACGCTAGCTGCAGCAATTAATGAAGGGGTATATAACGGGAAAGAATATTTCCAATCAGGAAAATATTCCGTTGGTTCATCTGATATTAAAGATCATAATGGTGGATTTGGATGGGGATCTATTACATTTGATGAAGGCTTTGAAAGATCATCAAACGTAGCTTTTTCTATTTTAGAAGATCAGTTATTAAAACCAGATAAATTTAAGCAATATATGAATAAATTTGGATTCAACCAAAAAACCGGAATAGATTTACCTGGTGAAAGTAAAAATACTTTATTATTAAATACACAAATCCAACAAGTTACAACTTCTTTCGGACAAGGTTCTACAGTAACTCCGATTCAATTAATCCAAGCAGCTACCGCTATAGCTAATGACGGGAAAATGATGCAACCATATATCGTTGACAAAGTTGTAAATCCAACAAACAAACAAGTTATTATGGAAAATCAACCGAAAGAAACTGGGAATCCGATAAAAAAAGAGACAGCGGACAAGGTAAGAGACTTAATGGAGCGTGTTATTACATCTTCAAAAGGTACCGGTACAATGTATAAAGTGGATGGTTATCCAATAGGAGGTAAGACAGGAACAGCACAAATTCCTAATCCTGAAAATGGACGATATATGGAAGGAAAAGAAAATTATATTTTTTCATTCTTAGGAATGGCTCCGATTGATGACCCAGAGTTAATTGTATACTTAGCTATTAAGCAGCCAAAGTTAAAGGGAGACGAGTATGGAGCTCAGCCGCTTGCTGAAATATTTAAACCAGTTGTGAAAAATAGCCTTGAATATTTAAAGGTGAAACCATACACAGAAAAACAAATGGCTGATGCAACGAAAAAATCCCAATTAAAAGTACAAAATCATGTCAATCAATCAATGGATACAGTAGAGAATAATGTAAAAAAAGAGAAGTTCCAACCGATAATTTTAGGTGAAGGAAAAATAATAAAACAATATCCGCAGTCTGGTGAAGTAATGAGTGAAGGTGATCGTATATTTTTATTAGGAAGCAACGCAAAAATGCCAAATTTACAAGGTTGGTCAATGCGTGATGTTATGTATTTCTCTAAATTATTAAAATTAGATTTAAAAACTACAGGTACAGGCTATGTAACAAATCAAAGCATTGAAAAAGGACAAGCTATACAAGAAGGAGATGCATTACAACTAGACTTAGAACCACCGTTACAACCGTTAGCAGAGGCGAATACAAATTAATTTCAACACTTTGAAGAGCCTAGATCCAATAGGTTCTTTTTAGAGTTATAAGTAATTTCACGCACCGTAATTTTTAGAAAAAATAATAAATAAGAAAATCATCAGAAACAGGTCGTTAAATATCTGATTATTTTTTATTTACAGTTAAAATTAATTGTGATAATATGGAAAAATCAAATGCAGTGAAGAGAAGAGTAAATAAAATGAATTTTTCACAGAGAGCTCCATTTAGCTGAAAAGGAGTAAAAATTCTTTATTGAACCAAGCCTCTGAGCAGCGCATCGGAACTTATTATGAGGGGATGGTGTGACGGGAGCTCCCGTTATAGAGCTATGGTATAAGCATGAATTATAATGCAGTACCTGATAAGGTTAATGTGGCGACATATTAACAAACTAGGGTGGCACCGCGATGATAAATCTCGTCCCTAAGACTAAAGTCTTGGGGGTGGGATTTTTTTGTTGTTTTAAAACAATTTGGAAAGCGGGGGCCTAAAATGAAAAACTTATTTAAAGATTGGAAGTATCCTTTATTACTACTGTCAGGCGTTGGAATTGCGAATTTAGGGGCATGGATTTACTTAATAGCACTGAATGTACTCGTCTATAATATGGGGGGCTCAGCCTTAGCTGTTGCTACTTTGTATGTAATTAAACCATTAGCCGCCTTATTTACAAACGCTTGGTCAGGAAGTATGATTGATCGTTTAAATAAACGGAAGTTAATGATTCACCTTGATATATATCGTGCGGTATTTATCGCTATTTTACCTTTACTTCCATCACTTTGGATTGTTTATGTAGTTGTATTCTTTATAAGTATGGCGAGTGCGATTTATGAGCCAACTGCTATGACGTATATGACGAAATTAGTACCAGTAGAGCAAAGACAACGTTTTAACTCATTACGTAGTTTAATAGGATCTGGTGCATTTTTAATTGGTCCAGCGATAGCGGGAGTATTGTTAATAGCAAGTACACCAGAGTTTGCTATCTATATAAATGCTATAGCATTTCTCTTATCAGGAGTAATTACATTGCTGTTACCTAATCTTGATAAAAAATCTGATATTCATACATCAAATGAGACGTTATCTCTAGCTGTACTAAAAAAAGATTGGAACATCGTTTTAAATTTTAGTAAAAAATCTTTGTATATCGTTTTTGTGTATTTCTTATTTCAAGGAATGATGATTTTAGTTGCCGCAAATGATTCACTTGAATTATCATTTGCGAAAGAGGTTTTATTGTTAACAGATAGTGAATATGGCTTTTTAGTTAGTATTGCTGGAGCTGGGTTTATTTTAGGAGCCATATCAAATACAATTTTATCAAAAAAATTAACACCTTCATTTTTAATTGGAATAGGATCATTATTCATCGCAATCGGTTATTTAATTTATGCTTTTTCAAATGAGTTCTTACAAGCTACTATCGGATTCTTTATTTTATCTTTCTCTATGGCGTATGCAAATACAGGATTTAACACCTTTTATCAAAATAATGTCCCTGTCCATATGATGGGACGGATTGGCAGTATATATGGGCTTGTGATTGCAGGTATCACCATTTTGATTACGATTTTGTTCGGAGTTGCAACACAAGTTATTTCTATACAACTTGTCGTTATCGTAGGGTCATTAGTAATGCTACTTATTACTATCCTATTATGTGTGTTTACTTTATTACCTTCAAGATCCAAGGTATATCATACTGAAACAATAGATTCTAAATAATTTTAAGTGTCACTCTTTAATTAGTTTATGTAACTAGAGGATTCTTCCATCTATATATTGAATAATAATTAGGTGGAAGATTCTTAGTTGCATTATGATCAATACAGAGCATGTAATTTCGAAAAGTGTAAAAGAATTACACTATGGATTAGAGTGTTCAAGTGGTATATATCCAAATTAACGATATAGGAATTAAAAAATTAATAAAAATATAGAGGGAGTTTTTAGATTACATGGATATTAAGATTAGAGCGTATAAAAAATCTGATGAAACAGGCTGGGTACGTTGTCGTGTGTTGTCTTTTTTAGATACAGCATATTACGATAATGTATTTAGAGAAAAAGAAAAATATGAAAATCCTGCTATTGAATTAGTAGCTCTATATGAAAATCAAATTGTGGGTTTAATAGATATTGAATATGAATTAGAAGAACGTACAGTTTGTTCAAGAGGGACTGGTCTTGGCGGCATGATTTGGCATATTGCAGTTCATCCGGATTTCCGTAGAATGAAGATTGCTAATCAACTATTAAATGAGGCAGAGAAGTTAGCGAAAGAACTTAACCTCAATCGATTAGAAGCATGGACTAGAGACAACCTATGGGTACATGGGTGGTATGAAAAGAACGGATTTGTAAACGTAGATTCATATTTACACATATACTCCGATCATACAGACGAGATAAAAGGTGTAATGAGAAGTAATATAGATAAATTATATCCAGTTCAAACATTTGCTCATTATACGGGTGAAAATAAAGAAGAGATCAGAAAACAATTTAAACGAGTTCACGATTGTTTTTGTTTTGAAAAGTATTTTAACTAACTAGAAAACCTTTATTTTATAAAATGAAGATACTATAGACGTACGAGTAAAAAGTACGTCTTTTTATTTTTGAAAAATAATACTTCAGACTGATGAGGAATCCCATTCCATATTTTACAATTTAAAGTGACTATCGCATTTTAAGTATGGAGTAAAAAGAGGTGAATATAATTTTATAAGTAAACAAGTATAAAGGGGGATACTAAATGGATATTTTACTTGTTATTCTTATTATCGTATTAATGCAAAGTAAGGAACGTAAAGTGAAAGTTAATCGCATTTGGCTCGTTCCGGCTTTGTTATGCTTTGTAACAATCCAGTCCATTATTCATATGGGACAATTGACTATATTACAATTTCTACTATTTGTTGCCATGCTCGGAATTGGATTGGTTCTTGGAGTTATTAGAGGAAAAGCTTTAACATTTCGAATAGATAGTGAAACGGGTCATGTATTACGAAAAGGAAATTGGTTAAGCACAATAATTCTTCTTATTATTTTAGGTGCGAAAATTGTAATTAAGCAAAGTATGTTTTCTGGCAGTACGCATTACACATTAATGGTTGTAACGAATGCCTTTTTATGCGTCACATTAGGTACAGTAATAAGTAGACGATATTATATTTGGAAAAAATATAACGAGTTAATACAAAAAGTGTAAATACATGTATCCCTTGTTTAACAATGCTGTGAACGGTAATACTAAATAACATTGAATTTTTACAACAAGGGATGATAATATGATATTCATTTACACAGATTTCGGCGGAACGCATTCAACTGCACTCGCTGCAGCGTATCATTTAAATAAATTACCAACGGATCGTAAGTTAACGAAAGAAGAAATATTAAATGTAGATTACTTTAATAAATTGAAAACAGAGGATATGGGGAAAATCATTTTTCATGGAGTAGACGAATATGAGAATCCTGTATATACAATTGGGTGTGGGGCATCCAAAGTCGTCGTACCTGCGATGAAGCATTTAGGAGAGATTCTGCAAAAACATTATCATAGCCATGAAAAAATTATTTTTTCTAATACATCACCAACAGTACCTTTACCTATGACTTTCGGTGGACTATTTTCTAGAAGGTTCCACATCGATTTTATCGGTGTACCATTACTCGTATGGGGAGCAAAACTTAGTTGTGATAACATACAAAGACTTGTTAGTTATACGAAAGAAGCTGGCCGATTGACGAATGATTATGTTGTAATTTTAGATAATGAAACTTTTAAATAATGTACGATAAGAAGAAAATGGGGCAAATACTTCGGTTTTCTTCTTTTTTTCGTGAAAATGACAAAAAATATTCACATTTAATATGCATCTACTATAGCCAAAACAATAAAGTCCTGTTACTATTACAGGGATATTCTCTTTTCGTAACATAAATATATAGAAAAGTCAGAAAAGAGGAATTGAATTAAGGGAGGAACAACATGAAGCGTGTTGCTTGGATTACTGATAGTACAACTGCGAGTTTTACAACAGAAGGAGATAACTTTGTTATCCCAATTGAAGTTATTATTGATGGTGTGTCGTACAAAGATTGTGAAGAAGGTGTGCGTGAGCGCGTCTATAATGCGTTAAACGAAGGTAAAACTGTCACTACATCACAGCCTAACATAGGGGAAATGGTAGAGTTATTTTCAAAATGCAAAGAAGAATATGAAGAGGGATTTGCAGTTGCTATTAGCGGAAAAGTAAGTGGAACTTATCAAAACATGAAGTTAGCTGCAGAAATGGCAGGTTTCCCATTAACGGTATTGGATAGTGAAACAACAAGTTATCCAATGGATGAACTAATTAGAAAAGCGAAATCGTTATACAATGATGGTATGACGTTAAAAGATATACACAAAACATTAGTAGATGAAAAAAGAAGACCTTTCCACGTATTCCCGAAAAGTTTAAAAGGCCTTTACGCAAGTGGACGTGTAAAAGGAGTTCAATTTTTACTTGGAAGTTTATTAAGTGTCAACTTAATATTAGAAGTAAAAGGTGGAGAGCTTTTACTTGAAAAGAAAGTTCGCAAAATCCAAAAATGTCGAGAATATATTAAAAATGAGCTTGAAAAAGAATTACCAAAAGTACTACACATGTTCCATGCTAACGATAAAGATGGAGCTGAAGAATGGATTTCAGATATTAGACAAGCATTCCCTGAAATGGATTTCAAACTATATCCATTACCAATTTCATTTGCGGTTCATGCAGGTGAAGGTACAATAGCAATTAGTTATTAAGAGGAAAACCCGTGAATGATTCGCGGGTTTTTTATTTAATTAAATTGAAAATGGAGGCATATTACGTCGCCATCAAGTAAAAAGTCTCATATTATTGTTTTAAGGAGCAACGAAATTAAAAATATAAACCTTTGCCTACTGGCTGAACAGTTTCTAGCACAGTATTGACCATTTCGTCATTGATTAGGGTTCTTATAATCCAAGCTGAGAGATCTTGAGCAGCAAAACAGCCTGCAGCAGTCGAGATATTTCCTTCGTTTACGAAACTTTGTTCAATAACATCTACATCAAATTCTTTAAGTTGTTTTACTACGGATGGATATGTAGTGGCTTTTTTACCTGTTAGCAATTTTTTAGCTCCTAGTAGTAATGAACCAGAACACATAGATCCTATTAATTGTCTTTGAGGGTCTACGTGAATGCTATTAATATATTCATGGTTTTTATATAAATCTTGTACACCCTTGCCACTTGCAAATATTACTGCGTCAGCAGTAGGAATATCAGATATGTTTCCTGTCATAGGAATACGTAAGCCAGACATGGATATATGAGTTTTTTCCGTTCCTAATAGTTGAACGTTCCAATCAGAAATACCGCCAACTAAACGTACACGGTTTAATAAATCCCATGGTAGAAAAACATCAATATCAGTAAAGTTGTCGAAACAGACTATTGCAATTTTCATTTTCTAATCCCTCATTCCGTATGTATATCCCCTTATTTAGAATATAAACTTCTCCTTTTAATTTTCTATATTAAGTTATAAATTCCTGTATATTCTATGCGATGGAAATTTAATTAAATAAAAGGATTATACACCTATAAAATATGTGGCATTCAAATATCCCATACATAACGTAAATAATGTTGTTTCGAAAGTTTAAAGGGTTTTTAAATATAAAAATAGAAATCTATATAAAAATATATATAAATGGTAGTGATACTATGAAAATAGGTAAATTTGGAGAATTAAATAACATAAGTATTGATACAATTAGACATTATATGGACCTAGGTCTCATTATTCCTGAAAAAAAGGGAGGGCATTATTTTTTTGATGAGTATTGTCAAACAGATTTAAAACTTATATTACATTACAAAGAGCTAGGGTTTAGCTTGAATGAAATTAAAGAACTATTTTTTTATAAAAATTTAGCGAAATCTATGAATTACGAAAAAGATATTTTTTACCAATCTTTATTTAAACTGAAATATGACAAGTTGGAACAGGAAATAGAACTTTTGGAGAAGAAACGGGATAAATTAAAGGAAGTTTTACATGATTTATTATTAACAACTGAAACCTCTAATTCAATTATAGGGATAGATTTAAGCGTACTTCATTTGCTTACATGTTCTAGGTGTAGCAAAAAGCTAATTCTTCAAGATGGAATTGTTACTAACAATCAAATTACTGAGGGGAAGTTAATTTGTAATTGTGGTGAAGAATATATTATTACTTCAGGAATTATAACTGCTGGTAAATCATTTAAAACAAATGAGCGAACGTCACTTGAAGATACTATTTCGGATTATATTTATGAAACTGATAATGCATATTTGGAAAATATGCTTAAAGAAGGGGAATGGGCGAAAAAGAAACTAATACATTTAGATTTAAATAACAAATTAATACTGGATATAGGATCAGGACTTGGATTCTTTTTGAGAAATATTTATGAAGATCTACCCGAAGATTGCCTATACATTGCAGTGGATCGAGATTTAAATAAACTTATATTTTTAAAAGATGTATTAGCAAGAAGAAATCCGAAAAGAAACATACTCTTTATCTGTGCTGATTTTTTGAACATCCCTATTCAGAATCGGTCTGTTGATATTGTAATTGATCATTCTGGTACGAGCAATTATAGTTTTGAGCATGAGAATTTTTTGCTTCACGAATTAAATTCGCTTTTTAAAATGGATTGCTATTTAATAAGCTTATTTATTTTGTTTAAAAACTTCAGCTCAAATAGCCAAATTACAAATAAATTTCGAGCAAATTTTACACTTTCAAAAGTAACGAAAGAAATCCAAAATCTACAGTTTCATTCGATTGATGAAAGTACTTCAAACTATTTGAAACGAGGAGGTAAGTACGAGGATTTCTTTGTTCAAGGAGAAGAAATTTATACATATTCATTTTTCGGAAAAAGATAAGGGCAACTTCGTCAAAAAAAGTCCCGTTTTATAACTGGACTTTTTTTGATGATTTATATTTATAATCTTTGCGATTAAAAGACAAAGCGAATATTAATCTACATGTTTAGCACTCACAGGACACTCTCTTATCGGTGTATGTCTAGTAAGAGAAAAGATAGCCAAACCTAAAGACAATAGAAATAGAGATCCACCAACCCAAGCCATATTAGCGACATTATGTACTTGTTTTAAAGCTATACCTCCAACTGCGGAACAGAGTGAGATTCCTATTTGTAGAGCTGAATTATTAAAACTTTGTTGTATATCTGACGTATCTGGGGCAGTTTGGATTAAATAACTTTGTTGAGGTGGTGCAAGTCCCCAACTTAATGCAGCCCAAACTATCATAACAGGAATAAATAGACCAATAGAAACGGTCGTGAACGGTAATATAAATAAGATTAGAGCAAATAAAGTAATAACTATCACAATACTTTTTGGAGCGCCTATTTTATCCCGCTTTAATGGGCAGTAAGACCCCCACTTCAAAATGCAGCGAAAGTAAAGAAGTTAGGTGGGGGATCAACTGCCCATAAAAGTCCGATTGGTGAGGGCTAATAATCATTGGGGATGAAGAAAACCCCCAATGATTAAAGTTTCACTTTATCTGATAATACACCGCCGAATGCTCCGCCACTTACTGCAGCTATGCCAAATACTAAATAAAATACGCTAATCCAATAAGGGGTTAGGTGAAATTTTTCTTCTAAGAAAGGAGTAAAATAAACATATAAAGTATAATGTCCTGCTAACATAAACATGGTAGCTAGATGAGTAGCTCCTAGTTTTGGACTACAAACGGCCTTTAATTGGATAGATAAAGGAATTCGGTTTTCCTCTCCAGGTATTTTATCTAAAAATACTGAAATTAAGATAATAGATCCCAATGATAATATAGCTATACAAAGAAAAATAACTCTCCAGCCAAATGTGTTTGAAATTAATATGCCTAGTGGTACTCCTAAAACAAGTGAAGAGCTAATACCCATATAAATTAACCCTAATGCTTTTGTTCGATAAGAGGGATTAACAAGCTTTGCTGCAATTGTAAGGGAAAGTACTACAACTAAAGCTGTACTCATAGCAGTTAAAATTCTTGCTATCATCATAAAAGTAAAGTTCGGACTAAAATACGTAAGTATATTACCAATTAGAAAAATGTAAAGTGAAATAATATACAATTTTTTTCTTTCCACTTTACTGTTGAAAATTTATAATACAGGACCTGCTATTGCATAAGTAAAGGCGAAATTGGAGTTATACATGATTTTCATATGTAATTAATCAATGTAATAGAAGAAACCATATTACTTTTTACATTTCAATAAAAAATTCGCATTTGTACACGTGTAACCATATGAAAGAGATAAAATGGGCTTTCTGAAACTCTAATAACTTTACCTTTCGATGGAAGTGCGATCTAAATGATTCAACTATTGCTAACTACTGATAATGTCATCAAATGTTAATTAGAGATGAAGGATATTTGTTAATATTTATCCAATATTGAACAATAGAAGTAAAACCATTCATATCATAATAAAAAATTTATAAAAACAAAGGTGAGATTATTGAATATTTCAGTTCTTGGTTGTGGACGTTGGGGTACATTTATAGCTTGGTATACTAACAAAGTTGGTCATAATGTAATGTTGTGGGGGAGAGAAAATTCAAGTAATTACATTGAATTAGATGAAACAAGAAAGAATGATTATCTTAAGCTCTCAGAAGATATCGAACTAAGTAATTCACTACATAAAACCATTGCATTTGCGGAGATCATTATTATATCAATTAGTGCACAGGAATTACGTTCATTTGCTAATCGACTAAAATTAATTGATGAAATACAAGGGAAAACCTTTATTTTATGTATGAAAGGGCTTGAAGCAACAAGTGGAAAAAGGCTCTCTCAAGTATTTAGTGAAATTGTTGGGAAAAATACCGATATAGCAGTTTGGATAGGACCTGGCCATGTACAGGATTTTGTAAATGACATTCCGAATTGTATGGTGATTGGATCTGAAAATATTAGTATCACTAAGAAAATTGTACAGGAGTTTAATAGTGATTTAATAAGGTTTTACTACGGACAAGATTTGATTGGCAATGAAATAGGAGCTGCGACAAAAAATGTTATGGGAATCGCCGCAGGAATGCTGGATGGATTGAATTACAGCAGTTTGAAAGGTTCACTAATGGCTAGAGGGACCAGGGAACTTTCACGCTTAGTTACAGCTATGGGAGGAAATGATTTAACGATATATGGATTGAGTCATTTAGGAGATTATGAAGCGACATTGTTTTCATTACATAGTCACAATCGAAAATTCGGGGAAGCGTTTGTCTTAGGTCAAAAGTTTGATAAATTGGCAGAAGGAGTTTCAACCGTAAAAGCATTGAAAGAACTATCTAAACAATATGATGTTGAACTACCAATTAGTAATGCTTTATATGAAATTTTGTTTGAAAGTAAAGATGCAAAAGATACATTAGAAGAACTTTTTTTAAGACCTGTTAAATTTGAATTCTGATGGTAAGATGTTTTATTGAAAATATATTTTCAATAAATGAGTGCTTATATTAAACAAACCAAATTGATTTACTTTCACTTATGTAGATTATATAAATAACAGACGTAATTATTAAACGGCTATATAAAGTAAAAAAACGTCATCCTTTCTGTAGAATTAATTATGGAAAAGGATGGCGTTTTTTATATGTATATTTTTGTATCTAATCAATTACAGCAATTTGCTTAAGCAATTCTAAGCTATTTATCTTCAAATCATTGACGGTACATGAGCTGATTTTGATGTGCATGGGGTTGACCCCATCTTTTTTTATTTCTTTGTATTAATTTTTAAACACAACGTATTGATGTTGGGTTAACCCAAGAACTTACACTTAATGTATTACAAAGAATAGTGGGGGGAATTGTTATGAGAAGTTTACGATTACATATAGAAAATAAAAAAAGAAACCCTGAACTAAGAAATATTTGTTTATATTCAATCGCAAAAACAGTATCAATATTCGGTACCTCTATGTATAGTTTCGCATTAAGTTTATATGTTTTACAAATAACTGGATCAGCGTTAAATTTCGCGATTACGCTCATATTAGGAACAATTCCAATGATTGTTATGAATCCATTTGCTGGTGTAATTGCTGATAAAGTTAATAAAAAGAAACTAGTTGTTTGTATGGATCTACTAAGTGGCTGCTTATTAATAGCTGTTTATATAGTAAGCAGCCATTATGGATTAAACTTATTCATCATTTATACTACGACCTTTCTAATGACGGTCTTTTCAACCTTTTTTGGAATAGGATTAGAAGCTGCGAAACCGAATATCGTCTCTAAAGAGAGGCTTATGAGTATTAATTCTATAAGTAAAATTATTGATTCTGTATCTCTAATTCTTGGACCCATGTTAGGTGGTATCGTTTTTTCAGTATTTGATATTAAAACTTTTATCATTATAAACGGTATTTCATTTATTCTTTCAGGGATAGCATTACTATTTATTCACTTTAAACTGTTCGAGTGTAATATAAATGAGGAAAATTCAAAAAGAAGAGTTAATTTTATTAAAGATATAAAAGAGGGCTTTTCTTACTTACTTGAAAAGGAAAGCTTAAAGAATACGTTTCATATATTAATTTCGTTTAATTTCTTCTTAGGCTTTGCTGTAACCGTTCCGTTACCATACATTATTAACACAGTACTCAATCTTAGCTCTAAGCAATTTGGTATCATTCAAGGGACCTTTCCAGTAGGGATGATAATTGGTGCAATTGTAGTAAAAAAAATAACTGATCGTTTTTCTTACTCTTATCTTTTGAAAAAGCTAAGTTCTATGTTGTCAGTTATTATGATTTTTTCAGGGATTCCAGTTTTATTCAAAAGCTTTAAAGTGAATGATTTTGTATTCGTTATTACGTATTGTGTTGTTATGATCTTTTTAGGGATTATTATAGCGCTAATTGATATTCCTTTAATTTATTTCATGCAAAAAGAGATTCCTGATGAATATAGGGGAAGAGTGCTTAGTATTGGATTAAGCTTAGGGAAAATGATGCAGCCAATAGCACTCGCAATATCAGGTCTATTATTAAATTATATCCCAGCCTACATCATCCCAATTGCAGGTGGAATCTTATATTTAATAGTAATTAAAATTTCATCAAATCGTTTTACGTTAGAAGTTCATTCGAAAGATTATAGTGCTTCGTAGAATCTTAGGTTATTTATAGAATATATATTGATATATCTTCCAAGGTAAGAAAAGCAAATACTATAAAACGAAAAAATGGATTGATTTCCTATGGACAATGTTGAAGAAAGTACATATTCGTTTTAGGGGACTAAATAAAAAAAGAAAATTTAGCTTTATGGATTGACCTTCCCCTTACAGGAAGCAGTATATTTAAAATAATTAATAACAGGAGGTGAGTGGTATGCTTTCAATTGGGGAGTTCTCAAAAATATCGCATCTTACAATGAAGACGCTGCGCTACTATGATGAAATTGGGCTTTTAAAACCTGATTTCATAGACGCTAAGAATGGCTATCGCTACTATAATATTTCCCAATTAGAAACAGCTTTATTGATTACACGATTAAAAACCTATTTATTTTCGCTGGAAGAAATTAAGGATATTTTAGCAAATTGGAAGAATACAGAGTTATTTTACTCTAAAATGAAAGCCAAACAAGAAAGTCTAACACAACAGATTACATTTTATTCTTCTTTATTAAAAAAATTAAAGTTTGATATTCAACAGTTAGATGAAGAGGAAAGTATCATGGATTACTTAAATTATATTGAGATTAATCTTGTAAATCACTTAACCTTTCATATAGTATCTCAGCGAAAGCGAATAAATATCGCTGATTTCCTAATGCACTTTAATAGGTTGTTCAGTAAAATTTCATTTGAAAATTTATCGCCTATTGCAAAACCACTTGCTATATTCCATAGTTCAGAATATACACCTGAAAATTATGATGTAGAAATTGCGATTCCTCTTACAAAGGCCACAAATAAAACAAAACTTTTTCATCCCGGCCTGTGCGCAATGGCTACGCTTAGTGGTTCTTACGAAGAATTACCTTCTGTTCATACAAAATTACATGTTTGGATTAAAGAAAAGAACTATAAATTGAATGGCGCTCCGTTTGAAGTTTATAAAACGAATCCTTATAGCACACTAGAGGAGGAGAATAATATTATAGAAGTATATTTTCCTATAAAATGATTAAAGGAAGGTGCGTATCACAATGTATGGTATAAACCAGCCAACAATAAAGGAAAAAAACTTGATTTTAGTTGCTGAGATTATCTATTTAATCATTGCATATTACTTACTTTTCATTGCTTATTTTAAGGCAGGTATTTCAATAGGACTTTTTATAGCTTTAATTATTACCGCTTTACGATTAACAGCTATGATGTTTATATGGTTGCCTAGAGGGATTGCATGGCAAGAAGCCATTATGAATAGTATTGCTTTTGGAATATATTATTTAGGTTTTCCAATCTTACTGATTACTAGTAATCAGGATCCTAACTTAACATTTCTTATTATAGGCTGGATATTGTTTTTAGGTGGAAGTATATTAAACACAGTTTCAGAGTTACTTAGAAAACCTTTTAAAGACAATCCTGTAAATCAAGGTAAGCTATATACAGGTGGTTTATTTAAATATGCGATTCATATTAATTATCTTGGGGATTGCATTTGGGTGCTTGGTTTAGCATTAATCTCTTGTAATATGTATAGTTTATTTATCCCGCTAGGCCTATTCTTAATATTTGTTTTTGACTATATTCCAAAATCTGATGATTACTTACAAAAGAAGTATGGGGAACAATTTACAGTGTATAAACAGAAAACAAAAAAACTAATACCGTTTATTTGGTAAATCAACTTCATAAATTATAAAAAGCGCAGGAGGATGATCCTGCGCTTATCTATCGTAATTCAGCTGTTTTTCTAATAACAATCTTATCAATATCATCTTCTTCATCACCGATAAATAACCCGCGTTCTTTTAAATACGCCTCAAAATATAAATCTGCTTCTGCACGTTCATCATACGGTTTTACAGATAAAACGAAACCTAATTTGTTTTGTTCTTCTAAATGAGAAGTAGAGATGTAGGCCGGTACATTGTGGCGTAAAAAGAGTTCTTTAACCGGAATAATCATATCTTTCATTAATTTCGTTAACATACCCATTTCAAACTCGAAATTAAAGCGATCTATACTACATAAATCAGCGAATACTACACCGATAAAACCTGTATTAAATACTTCTTGATATTCTACTTCTTCATCATTACCGTAAAAATTCTTTTCGATTAAATAATTTACAAAATAAGCAACACCATCACTTTGTTCAAATGGTTTCGTTGAAAGAACAAAGCCGATTTTCTTTTGTTTATGTAAATACACACATGACATGTATGCTGAAATGTTATGTTCTTTAAATAGAGAACTTGTTGCCCCAGAGAGGCCATCAAGTACGTGATGAACAATTTGAAGTTTTTTACGAGCGAAATAATAGGATTTCTTTTGTAACTCCAATGTATCAATAAAGACAGAGCCGATAAAGCCTGTATTTGAAATGATAGGTGTTTGCTTTTTTCTTCCCCTGCGCTTTGCTTGAGCCATTGTAAAAATCATCCCTTCATGTACAATTAAAATAAAAAGAACGTTTGTTCGTATATTTATATTTTACTATTAAAACGCTATAAAGTAAAGGGTTTTTGACGAAAAAAACAACAAAAAAGACACCTGTAAAAGGTGCCTTAAACGCTGTAGGGAAGAGGGTTCATCCCTACAATTTATATTATGATACAGAAACAATCTCTTCTGTATCTTCTACATCTAAATGACAGTCCATAGTACGAACATCTTGATCTTCATGGCTTCCGAAATAAATAGTAATTTTCATATGTATCGCTCCTTTATTCTAGGAATACCTAAAATAATTACTAGTAATGTTAATATTTATTATATACCACTTTTTTCATTCCGACAACGTTATATCATTTTTAATTCTTTTTGGGTGAACAGAGTGATGTATAGAGCTATTTTTATAGAAATAGGTACATTTCATATATGTTATATTTAATACTGGACGATTTGAATACGAATTTTTATGAAAGGAGAAAAAAGAATGAATTATAAACAGTTATTAATAGATAACTTCACATATAAAACGTCATATATTGCGCGTCATGTACATGGAATGAATGTAAAAGAAACGAAGGACTATATTGTTGTCGACTGTGGTTTACCTGCGGATACATTTAATATCATTACTTTATTAAACAATGATGTAACGGAAGGTATTGAGAAATTATATAGGGTGGTAAACAACTATAATCAAAAGAAATTTCCAATGAGTGTTTGGTTTTGGAATGATAGGCATGAACAGAATATAAAAAGCGAATTAATTAAAAATGGCTTAAAAGAAGCAGAACAAAATATCGCGATGGTAGCAGACTTAAAGACAATTCAACCAACAATGAAAATGCCAGAAGGTTTTACGATACAAAGAGCATTTTCGTTAGGACAAATTATAAAGTTTGGGGAAACGTTAGCTAATCTATTTGGTACATCAGAGGAAGGTATACATGTGCAAACATTTTACAATGAAATTGCTTCTTTCGATTTATGGAATAGTGAAAATATGAAACTATATTTAGGGATTTTTAAAGATGAAGTCGTATCTGTTGGTTCATTAGTATGTACAAAAGATAGTATTGGTATTTATGATATAGCAACTAAAGAAGAAATGAGAGGGCAAGGATTTGGCTCCACTATGTTTAATTACTTGCTGCAAGAAGCAAAGGAATTAAACGTTGCTCAATGTGTATTACAAGCTTCACCTGATGGAATTAATATTTATAAAAAGGCTGGCTTTCAATCTGTTGGACAAATGATAGTATTTGAAAATCGACATTTATTTGAATAAATTATCCAAGCCAAATTGCTTTCATGTAGGAGTTAATACATTATTATGAAAAAAATATATATCGTTACAATCATTTGCAACTTTATAGTAATAAGTACTTTTGTTTTTCATAAAGCAAATGAACTTAAGTACACGAGAGCTATTAATCAATTAAATCATATAAAAAACATTGCACATAGAGGCGCTTCTGCGTATGCGCCGGAACATACAATAGCAGCGTATAAATTAGGACAACAATTAAAAGCAGATTATATAGAAATTGATCTTCAAATGACAAAAGACGGATATTTAGTAGCTATGCATGATGAAACAGTAAACCGTACTACAAACGGTACGGGATTAATTAAGGAACAAACATTAGAAGAAATAAAGAAACTAAATGCAGGTTCCTTTTTCAATGAAAAGCATCCAAATTTAGCAAAGAAAGAATTCGAAAATGCTAAAGTCCCAACACTAGAAGAAATTATTGAAACGTTCGGGCGTAATGCTAATTATTACATTGAAACAAAATCGCCAGATGAATATCCCGGTATGGAAGAAAAGCTATTAGAAATTATAAAGCACTACGAAATAAGTGATAAAGTTATTATTCAATCATTTAGTGAAGAAAGTCTGCAAAAAATTCATAGTTTAGATGTTCATATACCTCTTGTACAATTACTCCCTTACAAAAAGGCAGTTCTATTAACCGAATTAGAGATAAAAAAGTATAAAACATACTGCATCGGTCTTGGGATGAACTATAAATATATTGATTCAGCTTATGTAAAGAGAATAAAGAAACACGGATTAGAAGTTCATCCATTTACTGTAGATAATGAAACAGACATGAAAAAGTTACTTTTATGGGGAGTTGATGGGATGTTTACGAATTACCCGGATCGATTACATTCGTTATTACAATCTTAAACTATAATGGTGTAATTATCACTGAACCAATAAAACAAGTACCCACAATTATACAAAGATGGTTTGTGGTCCAAATGGTAACATCATTGAATGCATAGAGCCGATATTGAAATGAACTCCGAAAAAGAATCCAATATTTTTATTGGATTCTTTTTATTTAACTCTAAGTGACGAACTTAAAGCAATATGAATTTGTTAATAAAATATTACATTCAGTATGATTTTTTGTAATTACCATCAGAAAGTAACGAAATTGTAATGAATTTTAACTACGCTTTTTATATTTTTTTGATACACTGGCTACGAGAGGAATACCGATTAATGTAGGTAAAAACCAAAACCATATAGGTGGTAGTAAATTAATTAAGGGAATATGAATACCGACGTTTACTAATAGCGCGGTAACGGCACCAATATAAGAACCTAACATACCTCTAATATGGTGATGCAGCCAATTTTTCCAACGTTGTTTTCGTGCTAGGTATCCATAAATCGCAAATGAATAAGAGAAAATTGCTACATAAAATAAATATGCGATTTTATCCCAGTTCATAATGGATAATATAATTGCAGTAACGGTGATCACAACATAGGATGCATGATATATTTCACCCCATTCCGTATGTTTTCCTTTCTTCTTTTGAGCAACCATCGCTACAATACCGGTGATTAAACATATTGTTCCAAATAAAATGTGGATGGTTAAAAGAACGTTGAAAATGCTCATAATAATTCCTCCTTTTTTATTTTTATAGTATTGCAGTATAGGAGAAAAGTTGAAACATATTGTTTATTCGCCTTAATATACTGAAATAAAGGTACTTCTAGAACAAATTTAAACGGACAAATTTTTCTTGAATTTAGTGAGTCACGTATTACGTGAAATGAAGGAGAGACTTCCATGTTTACATCTATTACATATTTACAATCTGGGAATGAGAAGCAACAAAAAGTGTATGATGTTTTGAATAAATTAAACATAATGGAGGATTTAACTTTGTATAGTCCCGTTCTTTGCGGGACAATCCCTATAAGAATTGATACAATTCAATCCGACTTAGATATAGTAATGGAAGTACATAACTTTGATGTTTTTGAACAGGAAATGAGATCTTTATACGGTTCTTATAAAGGATTCAAAATAAAAAAGAAAAAAATTAAAAATACAGAATCAATAAAGGTAAATTTTGAATTTGAAGGTTTTGAATTTGAATTATTTGCTCAGCCTAAGCCAGTACGTAACCAAAATGCATATAGACATATAATCGTAGAGCACATGCTATTAATGCAGCATCCCCATATAAGGGAAGAAATTCTTCGCTTAAAAGAGAACGGTTTAAAAACAGAACCTGCTTTTGCTCAAGTATTAAATATTAACGGAGATCCTTATGACGAACTTATTTTATTGGGACAGGAAATGAGATTGTGGTAAATACGATACACAAAAACTCCTCTATAAATAAAAGAGGAGTTTTTGTTATGTCATTAACTTACGGATTAATTCACCTAACAATTTAATCCCGTTAGTCATTTGCTCTGGAGAAGCATATCCATATGATAATCGAATGTGCTGATCTGATTCTTCTTCATAGATACGCCCTGGGTTTAGTAGAATTCCTTTTGACAGTGCCTCTGAAAATAATTTTTTCATCGAAATGCTAGGTACAATCTTAAGCCATATAAAAAATCCGCCAGTAGGAATATCCCACGATGCAACATCTGCACAGTACTTATTTAAAGCGCGTATCATGATTTGTCTTCGTTCTTTTAATTTAATTCTTACGTTTGCTACATGTTCTTCATAAAACCCTTTTTTTATCCATTCAGCAGCAACTCTTTGAGATAATGAACTCGATCCATAGTCTGTTTGCATTTTTATATCTGACAATCTATCAATTACAGGTTCCGGTCCAATAATCCATCCAATTCTAAGACCAGGAGTAAGTGTTTTAGACAGACTACCAACATATAATACATGTCCATGTTTATCTATCGACTTTAAAGGAGCTGGAGGTGGTTCATCAATCCATAATTCGCGATAAATATCATCTTCAATAATAGGTAACTGTTCCTTTTCACATATTTTTAATATTTCTTTTCTTCGCTCTTGAGACATTAATATCCCTGTTGGATTTTGAAAACAAGGGATAGAATATAAAATATTTTTCTTTTGACTATATTTGATTCGTTTTAATAACTCGTTAGGTAAGATACCGTGATGATCCATACATATACCAGCTAGATTAATATTTGCTGATTGAAACACATGAAGTGAATATAAGTAAGAAGGCTGCTCAAGTAAAACGGTTGATTCTCTATGCAATAGACCAATTGATATTAATTGCAATGCTTGTAACGCACCAGAAACGATTAATATAGAACCGGCTGATGCATGTATTCCAAATGATTTTACGTAGTTACTAATTGCTTCACGTAACGGTAAAAACCCTTTTTGTTCTTCGTATCCAAAATAATCTAATTCGTCACTTACACTTTTCATAATGAACTGCATAGTTTCTAGTGGGAAAAGTTGCGGCGCGAGTTCACCTTTACTTAAATGGATAAGCGTTTTATTTGCTTCTGCTTCATTTATGTCTCGTACCATTAACTTACTAGGTTTATGAATACCAGACCTTACATATTCACTCCAATCAGGCGGGGGATTCGTCGCTAATAATGACCATGTATTATTTGTTACAATTGTTCCTGCTCCAATTTTCCCTTGAATCAATCCATCTGCCATAAGTTCATCTAGTGCAGTTATTACAGTGCTACGATTTACTTGAAATAATTTGGCTAACTGCCGTTGACTAGGGACCTTACTTCCAATAGGCCATTCTCCGTTTTCGATTTTTTCTTTCATATAGTCTACTATCTGCCGATATTTAGGCAGTTTTTTATTAGTTGTCATAAAAAAACTCCCTCGTTCACTTTAAAAATGCCAAGTGGTTGGTTTTTACGATAAATAACTGGTTGAAGACATTGTAACAACTATTAAATATGATGAAAAGAAATAATTGGTAATTTGAAAGTGGTTGGTTTATTAGGGAGGGAAAGATAACATGCAGAATAAAAAATGGGATTTACGCATCATATGTGCTCACGCTTTTACGATTTTAATATGGGGAACCGCTTTTCCGGCAATTCGTATGGGACTCGAATCTTATACACCAGAGCACCTTACTCTACTACGTTTATTAATTGCTTCATTTATACTTCTTTTGTTTTCCTTTATATATAAGTTGCGGCTACCAGATTTAAAGGATCTCCCAGCAATTTTTATATTTGGTGCTTTAGGGTTTACTATTTATCACATTGCATTAAACTACGGTGAAAAAACAGTAAATGCTGGATCTGCAAGTTTAATTGTTTCAGTCACACCTATAGTAACGGCTATTTTTGCTTCTGTTTTTTTGAACGAAAAAATGAAAGTAAATGGTTGGATTGGTGGTGTAATTAGTTTTATAGGAATTGCTTTTATATCATTTAGTCAAGGAGATGCTATTCAATTGAATAGTGGAGGATTATTTATATTATTAGCAGCGATTTCAGAAAGCCTATTTTTCGTTTTTCAAACTTCTTACTTAAAAAAATACGGCTTCTTACCATTTACCATATATACAATTTTATCTAGTACTGTATGTATGCTTATTTTCTTACCGGGAATGTATACAGAAATACTAGCAGCTCCTCTTGAAGTGAATATGAGTGTTATATATTTAGGTTTATTTCCAACAATACTCCCTTATATCACATTGGCTTATATCATAACTCATTCTGGTGCTGCTGAAGCAACAAGTTCTCTATATTTAACTCCAGTAACTGCATGTTTTATTGCTTGGATATGGTTAGGTGAAGTGCCGACTTTTGTTTCGATAATCGGAGGAGGAATTACTATACTCGGGGTTTTAATTGCACATGTATCATTAAAAAAAGAAATGCAAAGTGCAGAGTACAGCAATACAGCAAGGTAGTTTGGTTAGAATTTGCGAGAGATGTAATTGAACTATTAATTAAATTTCTTATTAGAGGAAGGATTAGCATAATGTTAATCCTTTTTATTTATACAATTCTTACTAGTAATATCCTTATAAATTTGTATAGTTTAATTACTTTTTTACATATACATAATTATCATCTGCTATTTTCTATATGAAAGGAGACATCCTTTGGAAAAAGTACTATTTTTCGGAGACCCAGGTATTGATGACTCGTTTGCCATTATGTATGGTTTACTGCATCCTGAAATTGAAATTGTCGGTATTGTAACTGGATATGGAAATGTTGAACATATACATGCTGCGCATAATGCAGCGTATATTTTACAGTTAGCAAATAGAGAAGACATTCCTGTTATTAGCGGTGCAACAAAACCACTTACAGAAGAAATTACAACATATTATCCTGAAATTCATGGACCAGAAGGATTAGGGCCTA
Organism: Bacillus sp. 3G2; assembly: GCF_044324725.1. NCBI lineage: Bacteria > Bacillati > Bacillota > Bacilli > Caryophanales > Bacillaceae > Bacillus > Bacillus sp. 3G2. The sequence goes on from NZ_CP172246.1 coordinate 2,501,271, forward strand.
TTCATGTGCCAGAAAGTGTATTGTCTATCCCAATATATAATTTTGGTAGTATTGCTTCGATTCTTGTAAAGCACGGAAAGGATTTAACAATTGTCGATGTAGGAAGATCTACCTCGTTAGCGATTGCTTTTAATTTATGGAATGATTTAATGCTAAATGTAAAAGGAATATATTTCATGGGTGGTGTCTTTTTAGAAGTAGGAAACGTTACGCCATTAGCAGAGGCAAATGTTTATGGAGATCCTATTGCAAGTAAAATTGTTTTTCAGCAAGCAAATAATTTATTTATATTTCCTTTAAATGTAACAAACAAAGCTGTGTTAACACCAAATGTGTTTGACTATATTCAAGCTAATTCAAAGAATCCATTTCATACGATAATGAAACCAATGTATGATTACTATTTTTCTGCATATCAAAAACTTAATCCATCTATCGAAGGGCCATTGCTTCATGATGTGGTTGCTATAAGTGGATTAGTAAATCCAGGTTTTTTTGAATTTGCAAATCGTACAGTGAATGTAGATACATACGGAGGTACGAAAGGACAAACATTTGCTGATTTTCGACCTAGTTCTACATCAGAAGGAGCCTGTATAGCTTTAGAAATAGATGAAGAAAAATTTATTCAAGACTTTATTAAAACTATGCTATAAATCGCTATCGAAACAGGGATTTATTTCACTACGTTGAATATATAAATACATTCTCTTTATAAAGGAGCTTACAATATTGAATGTCCAGTTAAAGGTTGTTACAAGAGAGAATTGGGAAGATGCTTTAAAGCTACAAGTTAAAGAAAATCAAACGAAATTTGTTCCCGCTGTAGCAGTTTCACTAGCTAAAGTGTATATAAAACCAGATGGTGACAATGTCGAGTACATACCATTTGCAATATACGATGGCAATTTAATGGTTGGTTTTATTATGCATGCTGTTATAAGAGAAACAACTGATATGTATTGGATCAATGGATTTATTATTGATCAAAAGCAGCAAGGGAATGGTTATGGAAAAGCGGCGTTACAAGAAAGTATTTACTTAATAAAAAATACATGTAAGGCGTGTAAAGAAATAAGGTTAACCGTACATAAAGAGAATCTCTCTGCAAAGAAACTATATGAACATTACGGTTTTCAAGCATTGGGACATGATTATGATGGTGAGCAAGTCTATCGTTTATTCGTTTAAATATTATGAAGTAAAGGTGTGAAAGGAAATATGCAATTTTCAGAAGTGAAAATCGAAGTGTTTATTCCTGAAGAATACATTGAGATATTACGGGATGAACTAAATAGAATTGGTGCTTGTAAAACGGGAAAATATGACCATTGTCTTTCCTATAGTTCCGTGAAAGGATACTGGAGACCATTAGACGATGCATCACCTTTTAATGGAGAAATAGGCCAAATATGCGAAGGTCAAGAATGTAAAATTGAAATAAAGTGTAAACGAGACCATGTAAAGGATGCCCTTGAAGTGATTAACGAAATTCACCCGTATGAAACACCTATGATTTATATTATCCCTATATTAAATGACTATTTTAATCAAATATAAAATTAATGACTGGGAGGAATAACAATTGGAAAATAAATTTCATCACATTGTACGAGCTGTAATGTTAAAGGATAATAAATTATTATTGGCTGAATATATCGGCCATCATTATTTTTTACCAGGTGGTCATGTTGAAGTTGGCGAATCGGCTGAGAATGCATTAATAAGAGAACTAAGAGAAGAACTAGGAGTAAATTGTAACATAAAACAATTTTTAGGCGTGATAGAAAACCAATGGCAAGACCGTGAAGTTCTTCATCATGAAATCAATCACATTTTTGAAGTAGATTCGCAAGAGCTACAAATTGATTTCATACCAAAATCTAAAGAATCTCATTTAGCGTTTCATTGGATAGATTATACTCAAGTAGCTTTACATACGTATAAAATCATGCCAGCGCCTTCTGTTAAAGAGTTACTAGAAAGAAAATTAAGCGATGAACTACTAAACTGTTGGATTAGTAATTTTTAAGCACCCCTATTAATAGTAAATACGTCCACCGAAAGCAGATTAAGAAAATAGGCGAAAAAACAAGGTACATCACCTAGTGTAATTTCATATTTTGTTGATGTACGCATTTAGTCTATAGTCTTATTTCTACTTTGTTTGCAAAAATATATAAACTTTAACATTTGGACGGAATTTATTTTTATAAATGGAGGGTTTCGTAATGAATCAGTTTCAACAAGACTTACAATCATTAAACCTTAATGATTATCAATCTGGTAATGTTGTATATTGGGATCAACTACAACAAAATCAATATCCATACTATTACATTCAAGACGAAGCACGTCGTTGCGGCGGATGCGGAGGTTGTGGTGGACGCTGTGGTGGATGTGGCGGAAGATGCGGAGGTTGCGGTGGACGTTGTGTAGGTTGCGCTGGATGTTTCGGTTGTTTTAACTGCTGGAACTGGTGGATCATTTAAGTATAGAAAGAAAACTATTTTACTTGAAAGAAAGGTGTGAAAATTATTTTGCACTTTTCTTTCAAGCTATAATTTTTATGCGTATTGAGGGGGATTTATTTGTATACATATGATAAGTTGATTTCTTGGGTGGAGAAGATAAAAGAAAAAAATCATAGTTCTGCAACTGCACTTTGTATTATAAAAGATAACAAAATTGTACTAGAACATTATAGTGGATATCACTCAAATACATCGACTAATAAAAAAGTGAACGCATCTTCACAGTTCAATGTTGCTTCTGCTAGAAAAAGTTATTTAGGTTTAATGGTAGCATTTGCACTTTACGAGGGGAAAATAAACTCTATTGATGATGAAGCGATAAAGTATTTTAAAGATTTTGATCCTGAATTACTTGGTAAAACAACGATAAGACATTTAGTAACTCATTCGCACGGTTTAGGAGAAACGAATGACGGGACGATTTTTCGTGAATTTGAACCTGGACAAGCATGGGCGTATAGAGATGTTAATGTAAGAATGATAACACGTCTTATTTATCAGCTATATAGCAAAAGTTTTCCTGAATTATTAAAAGAGCGTGTGTTTACACCTGCTAATTTTCAAGAAACAGGTTGGAGAATTCAGCAAGATGAAAATTTAGTTGAAGTAGTTAATGACCCAAATAAAGACGCAATCAGTGAAATTGGTACGGTAAATGACGGTACTGAAAAAAATCTATTTGTCTCAGCTAGAGAATTTGCTTATTGGGGCAATCTTCATTTAAATCAAGGTATGATAAACGGTAAACAAATTGTTCCAAAAGAAGTTATAAAAATTGCTACGAGTTTGCAAAGTCCAACATTTGCAAACAAAGAACTACCACAAAACGGATTGTTTTGGTTCGTTCAAAATGAACCTGCGCTTTCAAGTGAACTTGGTGAACGAGTTCCAAAAGGATCGTATCAAATATTAGGAATTACAGGACCGACTATATTAGTAATACCTGAATATAATGTAGTTGTTGCGAAAATGTATAATAAAAGATATAACTACGGCGGTGATAATTATTTATATTATTTACGTGAATTTAGCAATTTAGTCGCTGATACATTTCGTAACAGTAATAGGGCATAATTACTCCTATAATGAAAAGGAGTGAGAAAATTGAAAGATAAAATGAATAAAAACAAAAAGCAAAACATTAAAGATGTAAATACAGAACAAAATGCAATTTATAGCGATCCAAAAGACGCAGCTAATATGCAAACAGTACCGCAGCCGAAGGATTTTGATGAAATCGAATATTAATTTTTATCCATCCGACTATATGATGAATGAAAAATACATCTTAAGTCCCATCACATGACAGAAGTATTTTGATATCATATATACATAAGCATTTGAAAATGTCTTATCTTAACAAAGCTTTCTTTAAGTAAATCTAATATAACCTGCAAAAAGACACTTCATTATGGAGTGTCTTTTTGTGTACATGAACTGAATTACCATTTTCCGTACAGTATTTTGCAATTTATGATGGATATACTAACTGTGAAAATTCAAGTCATGATTAAAGAAGGGGACAGTTAGTATGAAACAAACTTCTATAAATCCGTTACTAATTGTTCTAGGTACAATCATTGTTCAAATTGGCCTTGGGACAATATATACATGGAGTTTATTTAATCAACCCCTTGTCAGTAAGTTTGGATGGAACCTCAATGCCGTTGCGATAACTTTCTCCATAACAAGCTTTTCTTTATCATTTTCAACCTTATTTGCAGGAAAGTTGCAGCAAAAGTTAGGACTTCGTAAACTCATCGCTATGGCAGGGATTGTTCTGGGACTTGGGTTAATACTTAGTTCACAAGTTTCTTCCTTACCATTATTATATTTATTAGCTGGTGTCGTTGTTGGTTATGCAGATGGAACTGCTTATATTACATCACTATCTAATTTAATTAAATGGTTTCCAAATCGGAAAGGACTTATTTCTGGCATATCTGTTTCTGCATATGGAATGGGTAGCTTAATCTTTAGATATATAAACGGAAGTCTTATTGATAGTCTTGGTGTATCACAAGCATTTTTATATTGGGGTATCATCGTCTTACTTTTAGTTTTAACCGGATCGCTCTTCTTACGTGAAGCAATCGTAAGTAACACCGTAACTGAATCCGTACAAAATGACTATACGCCTCGTGAAATGATGCGAACGAAACAAGTATATCTCTTGTTTTTTATGTTATTTACATCGTGTATGGGCGGTCTATATTTAATCGGTATGGTAAAAGATATTGGGGTACAGCTCGTTGGACTTAGCGCAGCAACCGCTGCAAACGCCGTCGCAATGATTGCAATTTTTAATACAGTAGGTAGAATCGTACTTGGAACGTTATCAGATAAAATTGGTCGAATGAAAATTGTTTCAGCAACGTTTATAATAATTGGATTGTCAGTCTTTACTTTAAGTTTCATTCCTCTAAATTACGGAATTTATTTCGCTTGTGTAGCAAGTGTTGCCTTTTGCTTTGGTGGTAATATTACAATCTTCCCAGCAATTGTTGGAGATTTCTTCGGCTTAAAAAACCATAGTACAAATTACGGAATTGTTTATCAAGGTTTCGGATTTGGTGCACTTGCAGGAGCTTTTATCGGAGCATTACTTGGTGGATTTCAACCGACATTTATTATAATCGGTGTCCTATCTGTTATCTCTTTCGTTATTTCCATTTTAATTCGTCCGCCAAAAGCAGAAAAGAAAAAAGAAACACAACATTTGTATCGGAAAGTAGCTTAACTTTAAAAAGAGTCCTCGTGTTAGGGCTCTTTTTTGTTATGAATTAGAAGGACTGCTAATGCAAGAAAAGGTAGAATTGGAATAGCAGTGACGGGAAAATATTTTTTTATAGCGAATATATCTAAAATAGGAATGTAAATGTAGACATTCAAATAAAGGAGGAAATTCTTATGAATTCATTTGTGAATGACAAGTTTTATGAAATAAGAAAAAATCTATTCGAGGAAATTACGATATTAAAAAATGCGCAATTCAACAATCAGCCAGACAAGAATAAATGGAGTATAGCACAAGTATGTCATCACTTAGTGTTATTAGATGAGAGGGTTATAAATGTCATTTCATCTGGCTTAAAAAAGATTGATAGTACCCTAAAAGATCGTAGAGAAATCCACTCTATATTACTAGATAGATCAATAAAATTTAAAGCTCCAGAAATGATCGAACCAAGTTTAGAACCATTTGAAGTGCAAAAAATGATTGATTTGCTAAATGAATCAAGAAAAGAATTGATGCGTTTCCTTAGTACAATAGAAGATGAATCTATACTAACGAATAAATCAGTGATGCATCCAGCACTTGGAGAATTACTTCTTGATCAGTGGATAGAACTGATCTATTTGCATGAACAGCGTCATATAGAACAAATCAAAGAGATAAAATTACTTTGTGAAATCGAGAAGTAAAAATCTTTGGTTATTAATAAAAAATACGCCTCTCATATGTATACATTTAAAATTAATCTAAAGAAAGATTAATTTGGAATCCGATTTGTTATATAAGTGTAAGCTCGTCTCAAAATAAGAGCGGGGTTTTTATCAATTTTTATTCTAATACCTAGGGAACTTACTATTAAACCGAGTTAATGATAGAATGATAAACAGACAGAAAATTCCTTTTATTAAAAACAGAGGAGGTATGTATGAAAAAAGTAAATGTTACATATGCACTTTTATACGATAAAACAAACGAAAAAATCTTAATGGTAAAAAACAAAGGGAAGAATGGTTCTTATTACACGTTACCAGGTGGCGCAGTTAAATTTGGAGAAACGTTAGAAGAGGCAGTAATTCGGGAAGTGAAAGAAGAAACCGGGCTACATATAATTGTAAACGGTATTTGTTCCATTAGCGAAGCTTTTTTCGAAGAGAGAGGACACCATGCAATTTTCTTTAATTTTTTAGGTGAAATAATTGAAGGAGAAACAAATATAACAAGGCCAAAAGAAATTGAAGAGATTACCTGGATGGAATTACATAGAGCAGCACCGCATTTACGTATACCAGAACACTTATTAAAGATATTACATAGGAAAGAAACAGTACCTTACTTTTTTAACGGAACAATCATTCATCAATCTTCATAACATTATCATTTCATGTAAGGCGGGGGAAGAATGGAGTTTATCGTAAATCATAAATATCTCACTCAAGCACTTTCTGAAGTAAGTAAAGCTGTATCTACTAAAGCTATAATACCTATATTATCTGGTATAAAAATAACTGCAGATCAATCTGGAATTACTTTAATCGCAAGTAATTCAAATATTTTCATTGAAAAGTTCATCCCTAGTTCCAACGAAGACGACCAAATTACAACTATAGTAAAAGCAGGAACTATTGTAGTACCTGCAAAATATTTCATTGAAATTATAAAGAAAATGCCAAGCGATGTATCAATAAAAAGTACGAATGAGCAAATCATTACGATACAGTCAGAAGATATTATATTAAACTTAAATGGACTTCCAGCATATGAATTTCCGAATGTACCACTTATAGACGATCATACAAAAATACAAGTGGAAACAGAACAATTAATTGAAGTATTTAAACAAACTGTCTTTGCAGTAGCTAAAAATGAATCTAGACCGGTTCTAACTGGCGTTCATTTAGAGTTAGATCATAATAAATTAATTTGCGTAGCAACTGATTCACATAGACTTGCTATACGCGAAACAATAATTTCTACAGATGCGAAGGCAAGTTGTATCGTACCAAGTGCAACTATTAGTGAACTGCTAAAATTAATGAATAGTAATTCAGAATCTGTATACATCTACCTTGCAGAAAGTCACATTATTTTTACATTCGGCACAACTACATTATATTCAAGACTAATTGAAGGGAAATACCCTAATATATCTAGTTTAATTCCAAATGAATTTCAGACAGTCATTAACGTAGATAGACAAAGAATTTTACAAGGTGTAGATCGATCCAGCTTATTAGCAAGTGAATGGGCAAATAACAATGTCAACTTAGAAATCATAGACGCATTCACATTGAAAATTTCTTCTAACGCTTCTCAGATTGGTAAAATATCCGAGACACAACAAATAGGTGCGATTCAAGGTGAAAAACAATTAAATATATCTTTCGATGGACGATTTATGATGGATGCTTTAAAGGCGATAAAAGAAGAAACGGTTACTTTAAGCTTCAGTGGTTCTATGAGACCAATATTAATTGAAGCAGGGACGCGATCTGCAGCAGTACATCTTATATCACCAGTAAGAGCATATTAAAAACGTAGGTATGACCCTGTAAAAGGATTATGGAATGGGGTAGGCGGAAAGGTCGAAAAGGGAGAAACACCTTTAGAAAATGCAATTCGCGAAATAAAAGAAGAGACTAATATAAAAGTTACACATGACCAAATTCAATTTAAGGGTATTATTAAATGGGAGGACTCTTCATATTCTGGCGGCATGTATGTTTATCTAATAGAGCTACTGAATGAATTTACATATCACACTCCAAAAAAGGTCTCAGAAGGAATTCTAGACTGGAAAGAGATTTCTTGGATTCTAAGTGACTATAATTACGGCGTAGGAGAAATGATACCTAATTTTTTACCGGAATTACTCCACAATGAATTAATATTAGAGCACAATTTTGTTTTATCTAATCATAAATTAATAGATTATAAGAATGCAGAATTGATAAAGCAGGATAGTTCTATAGATAATATAATTCGATTATAAAAAGCAGGAATGCACCTCTGTACAAACAAGTAGAATACAGAAAAAGAGCGAATCACTTATAAGAAGGTTCGCTCTTTTTTATTTATAATTAAATTTCTTTCCACCAAGCTGATGATGGATATTCCGTAGATTTTAACGTAATCGATTCACCAATTTGCGGCGTTGTGATTTTAACTCCTAAACGCTTAGCTTCTTTGGTTACTCGTTCAATTGGATCACTCCATTCATGTAATGCCAATGTAAAAGCACCCCAATGAATCGGAAGCAGTAGATCTCCTTTCACGTCTATATGAGCTTGAACTGTCTCTTCAGGTAACATATGAATAGCAGACCACCTCGGATCATATTGTCCGCATTCCATCAATGTAAGATCGAATGGACCGTACTTATCACCAATTTCCTTAAAGTGAGGAGCATAACCGCTATCACCACTAAAGAAAACTCTAGTCTCTTGTCCAAGAATAAGCCATGAACACCATAACGAACAATCTCTATCTTTCATACTCCGTCCAGAGAAATGCCTTGCAGGAGCACATACTAACTTAATATTATCAAACATAATTTCATCCCACCAATTATGTTCACTAATTTTGCTAGGTGAAACACCCCATTTAATTAAATATTGCGCAACTCCAGTTGGAACGTAAAAGTGTTTTGCACGATCTTTTAACAGCATAATACTCTTGTAATTCAAATGGTCATAGTGATTATGAGAAATGATAATCGCATCAATTTCTTGAAGATCTTCACGTTCTAAAGAAAAAGCACCACTATAACGTTTACTAGTAAACACAGGAAATGGGGAAGAGGCATCTCCAAACATCGGGTCTAATAACAAATTTTTACCTTCTATTTTCAAAAGGGAAGCAGAATGCCCAAACCATGTCACACTCTCTAAAGACTCATTATTTTTATTCGATAAAACAATAGGTAAATTCTTTAAAGGACGCAGCTTTGATTTCATTTTAAAGTAATCAGTCATTAAACCGATTATATCTTTCGGGTTAAAACTTACATCAGTATGAATTTGATTCATATATTTCTTTTTCATTCGTTCTCCTTTTTACGTTTAACAATATACGTATGTTGTTATTGTAGCTAATTGTAGTGTAAACGAAATTATCTTACCTTTCATCTTAAATGCAGTACATTTCATAAATTCGTCAAATTCATTATTCTCATATATGAAACGAAAATCATATAGCAGCAGATGCAACTAATATGAAGTAAATTTAAATTATTTTAATTTAGTAAATTCATTCTTATACGCAACAAAGAACATATGTTTTGTTATATGTTATAGAAGAAAGTATATCTCTAATTAAGAATAGGGAGGAGAGGATGTAAGTGCAAATAGAGCGAAAAAAGAAATCAAAATGTAAACTATCAAAATCTGAAATAACGCAGCTATATGCAGAAGGAAAGAGCACCTCAGAAATCGCTATACTTGCTAATGTGTCTGCTAGGTATATTCGTATGGTTTTAACAGACAATAACGTTCCAAGGCGCGCTATAGGGAGTTGGAAGAGAAAGTATGACATAACAGAAGATTATTTTAAAACGTGGTCAAACAATATGGCTTATATTTTAGGGTTTATAGCAGCAGATGGTGTCATACAGAAAGAAAATCAATGTGTCAGTATATCTCAAAAAGAAAATTACATTTTAGAAGATATAAAACAAGAACTAAACACCAACCAGCCACTATATCAAAATAAAAAAACAGGCGTATATATGCTAAACATTAATAGCAAAACAATAAAAGACGACCTTATGTACATTCACGGAATTAAGCCGTGTAAATCTTTTAACATTGAATTTCCATTTATACCAGAAGAATATTTACATCACTTTGTTCATGGGTATTTTGATGGGGATGGTTACGTCAAGTATGAAACTTATACAGTAAGCTTTGTAGGAGGATCATATAGCTTTATGCATTCTTTAAATCAGGTACTACAAAATCATAATTTACCAGCCGATTTACTAAATCAAAATAAACATTATCGCGTCATTTTAACCGGAAGAAAACCAATACAACTATTTTCAAAGTGGATTTATAAAGACAAAGATATTTATGTGCATAGAAAATATGAAGAATTTCAGAAAGAAAGTCTAAGTCTAGATCAATTAAAAGATCGAAAGCTAAAAAGAACTCAAGCTGCTGTTAAGCAGAGAAAACAAAATTTCCTTAAGGAATATATGAAAAATAAATGTATCGCTAAAACTTGTTCCATTTTAGAAATAAAGGAACCAACTTTTAAAAGTTGGTTAAAAAATGATAATCAATTTAAAAAAGACTATGAAAGAATTCATTCATAATAAAAATGCAAGAAACCTTAGTATATCTATGCTAAGGTTTTTAATTTGAGGTTATTAGAGGATACTTATTTTCGTCTATAGAACTTAGTAAATACATAGATTTTACAATGAAATTACTAGTAAGGGAGGGAATATGAAATGCCCACTAATAATAGTCCAGAGAATATATTACAAACATCTTATGAAGCTAAAATGATTTCATCTGGAGATAATTCGCCATCTATAAAAATAAAAGGAACGAAAATTCAATATTTACTTGTATTGGTTCATTTTGGTTTTGAGTCAAATGCTATAAAAATGATGTTAAATTGGACAAATGATGAATTTGAAAAGTGCGTTAATTCATTAGAAGTAGAGGGGCTATTGAAACAAATAGGAGGGAGGTACTATCCAACGTGTATGGTTATAACAGCTTGTGAAGGAAGAAAGCTTTATAACCTTTGTGAACCTCTAATTAAACCAACACTTAAGATCTTTGAAAATTATTCAAGTCATATTGAAGATATTTCAAAAAGAATCGACACGTTTAATCATTTATCTAAAGAATCTTATAGTCTTTTATTGTATAGTGGTGTGTTATTAGATTTTGGACAAATAAATCACATTGAAGAAAACTATTTAAAAAAGAAACGACCTTTAAGAAATAAGAAACGATATTATTATGCTATTCAAGAACAAGAACTAACAGATATAGAGGCTTTCGGGATGTATGGTAACACGTATTTAGATTTAGGAGAAGTTCAAATTGGTCTTTATGGAAATTCTCGATATTCAACATTAAATTTAATAACGGCAAACAACGAAATATTTGAAGAATATTTTCAAAACACTAATACTGATATTAATTATAAGAAAAAGCAATTAGTAAAAGGTTTCGTAGCAGCAGATAGACAAAAAGACTTACATTTAAACGTAGTTTACGAAAAATTAGGCTTATATCAAAATTCACAACCTGTTATCCCTGTATTTAAATCAACAGACTTATTTATACTTAACGAAATTGCAAACATAATCAGTAAAGATTTAGTCTTATTGTTTAAAGAAAACGATAAACCTTTAAAACAATACTTTGCCAGCAGCAGATACTCAAAAGAAATTAATTATGAAGAGTTTTTTATCTGGTGGTATCACTTTTTCTATACAAAAGTAACTGAAGAATTAATAAAACAAGGTGTAATTATAACAAGCACACAAAAAAATCAAACGTACATAATCCATTAATAACTGTAAATTAAAGTGCTAATATACTTTTACAAATGTAGCAACTGAAGGGATAAATAATTATTAGTGAATAATGGATAATCTGAAATTAAAATCTAATATAAAGAAAATAAGATATTCAAAGAGGAGAAGAACCATGCAAAAGAAATTTATCAATCCAGAAACGATGCCCCCAACTTTTGGATACTCACATGTAGTGGAAGTTAGTAACGCTAAACGAACAAATTACATATCTGGACAAGTAGCAATTAATACAGACGGCCAAATTGTTGGAATTAATGATTTAGCTACACAAACACGACAAGTATTTGAAAATATTAAAATCGCATTAGAAACATCAGACTTAAACTTCAATGATGTAGTAAAATTAACATTTTTCCTAACAGACATTTCTCAAATGGCCATTGTTAGAGATATACGAGATCAATACGTTGACACTAAAAATCCACCAGCAAGTTCAGCTGTCGAAGTTAGAAAGTTAATTAACGATAACTTATTAATTGAAATTGAAGCAATTGCTGTAGCAAACTAATTTTAAAAACTTATTATGAATCATATCCATGCAATTCGTTTAATGCGTTCATTTAAAACGAATTGCATTTTTTATTGTCTTAAATATAATTTATATCTGTAGACATTATCATCAACAACTCATAAAACAACAACAAATAAGCACACAATCGATTACACAGAATGAATCCGATGAAAAGGGAAGCGTAATAATCTACACTAACATATAATAAGTTTATTACTTTTGTCCAGTTAACATAATATATATTATAGGCAGTTAAAGAAACAAAGCGATATCAGGTATCATAAACCAAGTAAACTATACTTAATGAGACGAAACAGAGATTTTTAGTGAGATTCACATAAAATCTTATCTAAACGAATTTCTACAGTTTTTATCGTTTTTTTGTTATAAATTCATCACAGCAAATTTTAATTAATAATCGCTTTAGATTTAATGAATCAAAAAAATTTTGAGCGGTAAGAAATTTTTATACAGAAAAATTATTTCTATACAAAATATAAATTCATAATTTTATTTTATGTTTTACTTAATGAATTTATTGCTATTTACACACATTTGATAACTTTACTTTATTTATAGCTATTTATGTTTTTTACGCTTGACTTTCATTACATTCATTGTTCTATATTCTAGTTAACATAACATTCATTTTTAAGCTAAAAAAATCTCCCTCACCTTCAGGAAGATTTTTTTAGCTTGCTAGTATTTCATTTGTATATTTTTAATAACAATCCCAATTATAAATTACATTGGAAAAATCTAGATTTAACAGATCGTCTTTCTTTATAAAGAAATTAGCAACACCAGAATCTCCCCACATAATATTTAATGAATCGTCTGTATCGATTTGCAGTAATAATATATCATGTTGTTGGTATTTTTCTTCCCATTCTCTTGGATCTGTCTGTGTGAAAAATGGATAACCACCAATTTTATGCCCTTGATCTTTACATAAATCATCATACAGTTCGCCTAATTCTGTATTATTTTCTTCATCAACAATTTCTTCCCAATCAATTTCCTCACTAAACATCTTTTCAAATCGATAATCCCTTGGTGTTACTGGTTGATAACCTAATTCAAACTTTAATTTTGCTGCTTCAGGTATGATAAAGTTCTCTAATTCTAATGTGTTTAAATAACTAAAATCAGTAATAACATTATTAAAATCTTCTATAATTGTAGAATGATACATAATTCGAAAGTCTTTTTGGGTTGTTGGATGGTCAAAATCTGCTCCGTAAAGCTCATCATCAGCACTTACGAAAAATTGTAACATTCCCTTTTGAGGCATATATTCAACATGCGGCATTTTTTCAAAGTTTAGCTGTGCAAGTAACATCATAGGTTGTCCATTTGAATCTTTAGGATGCTCTTGATCTATAGGTAAATACGGATAACCACCAAACTTACTCTCAAAAAGCGTTGTCTCTGCTAATGTTCCAGACACTTTAATATACGGTTTCACACTTTCTTCTAAAATACTACGATACTGCTCTAGTTCTTTCGGAATTTGAAGTTGATACGTATTCTTCATCACATTTGCCTCCCTTTAATAATGAATTAAAAATGCCTCGCTTAATTATATAGCATGAGATGGCTTCATTGAAAATTGTTAAAAGTCCGTTTTCACCCTTGTTTTTTGCGCACTTGGTGGACAAAGTAGATTATGTTCTAAAACCTTTTTATTAATAGTTCGAATTAAATCCGCTACTTCTGCAGTATTTGTATTTTCTTTTAGCCTTTCTTTTAAATCATCAATTTCCTTTGAAAGCTCAATCCACCTAGGTAAAACATGATTATTCTTTAACGTTCTATACAGTTGCTTTTCAGGATTGTACGAAAGGTCGTTATCTAGATTAAGAGGTTTCCCTTTACCAGGTAAATTATCAAAAGACCCTTTCTTTTCTGCTTCTTTAACGATAGAACTAATATGATCCTCATACGTATAGGACCAAACTTTCTCATCTTTTACTAATATCTCTTGTTTTTTTAGTTTTTTATCTAGTTCTTCTTGATTCATAGATACTCTCTCCTTTTTATTTTATAGTGTTGTTTTTGTAAGTTTTAATGCTTTCAACCCATCAAATAGCTTTTCTCGCCACCAAACATCGTCATGACCGCCTTGAAACTCTTCATAAGTAATTTGGTATCTATTTTCTTCTAAAGCTTTATATAGCCGTCTATTAGTCGTTAAAAGAGGTTCGTTTTCGAGTTCACCTACTGCTATATAAGAATGTAGATGAGTCGTATTAGAGTCTATTGATAAAATTTGATTTTCAATCCAAGGAATTGTATTTTCATAATCATCCTTTTTCCAATGTACGGATCCAGACATTGACAACACATTCCCGAAAATATGCGGATTTTGAAGTGCTGCATAAAAAGCTGCTAAGCCACCAAGACTGAAACCTGCAATTGTTGTATGTTTCGCTTTTTGATGCACACGATACTTAGCCTGAATCCACGGAAGTAATTCCTTCGTTAAAAACGCATTCATTTTATCGTTATAAGTTAGCTCTTCTAATCGATCGACAGGATCTATAGCAACAGCAATACACGATGGGATTTCTTTTTCGTAAATTAAATAATTAAGTGTTTTTGTGATTGAAAGGTCATTAATGAATGAATTCCCATCAAATACAATGAGAAGTTCTTGAAGATGTGAAGTGTGAGAATAATCATGAGGCGTATAAATATGAATTTTGCTTGTGTTATTTAAAATCGAACTATGAAAAGAATATGTTTCAATTCTGTCAGATGGATAATGGTTTGAAGGAAAACGACTACTATACTGCACTTCCATGCCTATGTTTAACACAGACGCTTTATTGGTACCTTCTCCAAATGTATTTCTATTAAATTGGTCTAGTTCGTACTGTTCACTACGCTTTATCCAATCATTTTCGAAAACATCGTTTACTGAAAAATAGTACGTTGAAATAAAACTCTTATCCGTCCTAAACGTCGCATACCAAATATCTGTCTGTAACAATCGTTTTAATTGATTTACAGACAGATCCCAACCAGGAAAACTGCCGAATACATAAACGTTTTCAGTTTTTTGATCCCCTAACCAAATATACGTTATAAGCCTATACTGACTATCTAGAGGACATTGTTCTATTAGTGGCGTATGATTCGACTTTATTTCATGTAAAAAAGTATAAAAAGCTTGCTCGTTTCCATTCTTTAATTGATTATTAAGCTCCTCTAACTTAGGACTAATTATTGAAGTCACTCATCTTCCTCCTTTGTATTTCTTTTCACTAGGTTATTTTTATAAAATTTAGGATTAGGATGTTATGTATGTAGATGAGTTATTTATTAGAAAGTTTATCAATTGCCTGAGTAGAAAGTTCTAAAGCTTTTATCCGCCTTGTTAAAAGTGTTCTTTGAGGACTTCCAACTTTAGACTTATCATAGGCCCTCTCTATTGATGGAAGTAAGCCAGCAAGGACATTACGAGCTTCTGCTAACTCTTCTTGACTAAACTGGTGACTTTCTTGATTCCAAACGTTTTCTAGCACTGCTAAACCTACGCAAACTGCTTTAAGTCGTTTTTTTACTAATGTAGTATTTGTACCTTTTTCAGTCATCTGTGATCGTGCATTTTCAAGTTTACGAATTGTCGATTGTAAAGATTTTATTGATTCCAATTTATCTATATTTGATACGTTATCCATTTTAATGTTGTCCCTTCTCGTTTTGTTATTGATAAAATAAGCACTTGATTTTACTCGAAATATTTTAACATAAATAACAAACTTTATTCGAGTTGGACAATGCATTAACGGAAAACAATCATTAAATGTCTCTCTCCTCCCTTACATCATTCTATAAGTACTTCTTTCTGCACATTAAAATCCCTATATAAACAAGGTATAAATATTGTCTTTTTTATGAACAAAAAACGCACAAGCAGCATAACTTGTACGTTTTGATTTTTATTCAGTAAGATAATATAGTAATAGTCTTCGGGTCTTCTCAAATTCCATGAAATCTTTATACAAAACGGGATACTTCACAATTTCTGTTTCTAGAAAACGATATTGCGGAAACCATTCATAAAATGATTTCCTTAGCCATTGTATTTGGTGATACGTAATGTTCTGTTCGTTTCCATTTATTACAGAACTTAAAGTACCTGCTGTATGCATCCAATAATGATTAAAATCAGCGTTTATACAGTCTTCTTCAGTAAATCTACTTTTTAAATCTCGCTGCAATTTTCCTATAGCACGATACGGAAATGGTTTATGCAGTGGACTATGCATTTTCTGTAATTCATTAAAAATAATCTTTTTACCTAATAGCAACTTTCCACCCCTTTATTTCTCTATCCAAGTTAATAATTTTTCATAATGATATTGAGCATCTGTATAGCCAAGATTATATAGATTGACGAGCTTTTCTTTATTTCTTTCTATTCCGCTTATAGGAAGCTGTACGCTAGGCTGAATGACATAAAAGTTGTCTTTTTGTTCTTTATGATTCATATAAGATATCGTCCCATTATAAAAACGATAATGTTCTACTAAAGATTCTGCGATATTCGGGTATTTTCTATATAACATTTTAGCCAGACCTGAAAATTTGTTACGCTGCTTCTCATATCCTTCTGGCTTTGTCATAATTACAACGTTCTTTTGATAACCATCAGTTTGCGCTTTTAGAACCGGTATAGGATCTATAATCCCTCCATCTAGTAATTTTCGATTATCATAATCTACAGCAGGTGCTATAAACGGGACAGAGCTTGACGCACGAATGATTTTTAAAATATCATTTCCGTGTTCCATTTTATTGTAATACACTGCTTTTCCTGAATTACAATCCGTCGTTCCTATGACAAACTGTTCATTTGAGTTTAAGAATGTTTGAAAATCAAATGGCACAATTTTATTAGGCACTTCATCAAATAAAAAATCCATTCCAAATAATTCACGTTTTCGAATCAAATTTCGATAAGATATATATCGGTGATCTGATACTAGCTCTGTATTTACTTTTTTATTTCTTCCTTTTTGGCGTGATAAATAAGTGGCTCCCATACATGCTCCAGCGGATACGCCAACTACATAAGGAAAATATAAGTTCTTTTCCATAAAATATTCGAGTACTCCCGCAGTATATAACCCTTTCATTCCTCCGCCCTCTAATACTAAACCGATATTTTTCATGCTATATCCCTCTGCTTCTTTTTTTCTTACTTACATGTTAGCACAAGATTTTAAGATGAGGTTATAAAAATTGCTTGCAACTATAACCAGAAACTACTAAAGCAATGTCATAATTTCTTAGTAAATATCATGGTACAATATAAGTAACACTATCCATAAATAATGGAGGAGGAATTTCATATGGGTTTATTTAGCGGTATTTTAGGAAATGCATCAAATGCGAGTACAGAAAGTGTAGAACGTGATTTAGAAAAGATTATGCTAGACGATGAAAAAGTTGAGCATGCTTATAAATTAATTCGTGATTTAATCGTATTTACAAACCGTCGTCTTATTTTAGTAGATAAACAAGGGATATCTGGTAAAAAAACAGAGTATCATTCTATTCCTTATAAAAGCATTACACAATTTAGCATTGAAACAGCTGGGCATTTTGATTTAGATGCTGAGCTTAAGATTTGGGTATCTAGTTTGAGTACGCCAATTACGAAAGAATTTAAAGGTGATGATAGTGTTTTAAGCATTCAAAAAGCGTTAGTAACATATACGACAAAATAACGTCTTTTCGTATGTTTATTCATTTTATAAATTACTAACCCGATTATTTTGGAAGAATATGCATTGGATTTGTATATTTAATCTTAAATAACATAAAAAGGTAAAGCGTATTTCAAATGCTTTACCTTTCTTTTTTATAATAAATTAGTGTAGTTTTATCATTTAATTTCTTTATTACTTCCGTTCTTTTATATCCCATCTTTTCATATAGAAAACAATTTCTTTTTTCTTCTAAAATCGTAGCAAGTTCAAAACTCCGTGCTTCCGGAAACATTTCTTCAATTAAAATAAGTGCCTTCTGAGCAATTCCTTTCCCTTGATAGTTTGGATGAATGAACATTGGACTAATCCAAAATTTATATGGTATTTCTTTTTGAGATATACATATCGCTCCAACAAGGTTAGAATCTATTATCAACTTATAATAGTTACTGCTAGGATTATTTATCCTTAAAATAGTTTTTTCAATGGATTCATTTGCTGGATTTGTATTAAAGTCTTTATATTTATTTAATAAAGGGTTAAATGATTCTTTTTGCATTTGAAATAAAACTGCTGCATCATTTTCTGTCGCCTTCTTTAAAGTAATCTCCATGTTACCAATTTAGTCGATTTCTTAATGAAGTTATATGAGCTGTATGATGACGTCCGTGCCATGCATATAGTCCAATTGCAGCAGCAAGTTTTGTTTCACCGGTATCTGGATGGTTAAATGTCTTTTCAAGATCTTCCAGTTCTAGAGAATATAAAAGGTTAACCCATCTTTTATGTAATGAATCTAACATTACTAGTGAAACATCTACTGGTAATTTAGAATCAGGTAGTTCTGCCCACTTCTCTTCTTTATATGGTTTAATCGTTGGATTCTTTTCTGTTAGTGCTAATTTAAAACGTATGTAGCTGTTCATATGGCTATCAACAACATGATGTACAACTTGACGAACTGTCCATCCACCAACTCGATACGGTGTGTCTAACTGCTTCTGATCTAAATCTTTGATTGCCTTTGTTAGTTCATTAGGTAAATCTTCAATTTCTTGAATCCATGTATCAATCATTTCTTCAGTTATAGGACGTTTGTATGTAAATTGGCCAATTGGATAACGTAAATCATTCATGAATAAGTCCCCCTTATTATAAGCGTAAAGTATTTCTCCATATATAATGTACAAACTTCACATGTTCCCCGTTTAATTCTACAGAATTTGTATCTGCTTCGTTTTGATAAGAAGAAAATCCACTTTTTTCTAGTACAATTTGTGATGCGAGATTATTAGTAGTTGTTTTAGCAAGAACTTCATTAATTTCATTATTTTTCGCTACGTCTAACACTAATTTTACAGCTGCTGTTGCAACTCCTTTTTTAGTAAACTTTTCTCCGACTCGATAACCTAACGAACTGCTTCGATTTTCCGTATCTATATTTACTAAATTTATTCGTCCTACAATTTCTTTTTCTTCATTACGAATTAAATAGAAATAAGAATCTCCATCCGCTTGTTCTATTAATAAATCAACTAGTAGTTTTTGAAAATATTCAAAATCAAAATATTGCGAGCCACGATTTGGTACCATTGTTTCAAAAAAAGATTTATTCGTAAGTTCAAACGTAAATAAATCTTTCGCATCATGTTTCTTTAATTGTTCTATATATATTTTCATCTCGCTTATCCCTTCTATATCTACTAACTGTTATATATTCTTTTTTAATCAACTATTTTCCTTCTATTTCTTTCGCTTCAGTAACACAGCAAGTAGCACTTTTGGATGAAATAGGTGCAATGGACTACGAATTAAATTCATTACTCTTACCAATCGAATATAAACGTCAGAATCAGTTGCAGATAGTTGATATATTTGTTTCGTATACCATTGCTGAAATTTTTGCTTTATCGATAATTCTCTTTTTAGCTGAGGATGACGTGATATTTCCGTTGTAGTCATTTCCCAAGGAGTTTGTATGATATGAGCGGTCCTTTTATAAAACTGCTTTGTAAATGCTTTATCAAGTATTTGTCTTCTTTGCAAAAGTAACTGTAATTGGTGAGCCTCCATTGCAGCAACTGAAACACCTTGCCCGAAAACAGGATCAAAACGACAATGTGCATCCCCAACTACTAACAATCTTTCGGGTAGATCATTCATTAAATCAAATCGCCGACGGACTTGATAAGGAATTTTGTACGTTTGGATATCTGAAATGGCTTCTGCTTTATTGAGAAAATCTGTAACATTAGAGATTGATAGGTTTTCAGCAAAATTATAAAATTCTTCATCAGTTTGTGGTGCTTTCTCATTTGCGTATCCGCTGAAAGTAACAAAATAACGATGATCCTCAATCGTTTGAATTAGAACACCATACGGATTGTCAGGGAAACTTGGAGACATTAGCATATTACAACAGTCAAATTTCTCATTTTCTTTGAGTTTAAACATTCTAGTTGCGTAAAATAAATCAATACGCACTTTCTCTTCTTGCACTTCGATATTGTGTTCGCTTAACCACGCTATACTTTTTGAACCAAATCCACTCGCATCAACGACAATATCTGCCTGAATTTCTTCTTGCGTGCCAGTCTCTAAACATTTAGCTTTCACTCCACATACTCTGTTAAGTTTTCTATCTACTAATAACCCTTCAACCAATGTTCGATATTTAGTGGTAACATTTGAAATATCATCAATTCGTTTTTGGATATGCCATTCAAGCAAAAACCTACTTTGTTGAACCATATGTACTTTTCCTATGAATTGCTGTTTCCATAAACCAAATTGGTGCCATTTTATATCACGAGTAAAGTTATTTACGATACTACCTGCTTCAATTAGTTCATTAGTAATAGCAGGAAACAATTCCTCAATTGTTTTTTCTCCACCCTTTAATAACACATGGGGATGACTACTTTGGGGAACTCTTTTTCTCGAAGCCTTTCCATCCCATCTTTCACCAGCTTCTATAATGATTACTTCTTTAAAAGTAGTTGATAATGCTTTTGCGGCGAGCTTTCCTGCGATACTTCCGCCAATCACAATAGCCTTATTAAACATATTTTCCTCCTTAATGAAAAAAGACCCTGCCTTGTATGAATGAAACAGGATCTAAACGAATAGTTACTACATTAAAACACTTGAGTATATTGCAACGTTAAAATTAAAATGCCTAACCCCCATACGTAATACGCGAATACTTTTAAGGAGTGACGTTTTAAGTATTGAATCATCCATGAAACAGCTATGTAACCGAAAAATGCTGCTGATAACGTTCCGACAATTAAAGATGTACTGGAAATAGATTCTGCTTTCCCTTGATAAACATCTGCTAATTGCAAAATGATAGCTCCGACAATGGCTGGAGTTGATAACAAGAAAGAAAAGTAAGCAGCAGTTTCGCGGTCTAACTTCCTCCATAATGCAGCGACGATTGTCATTCCAGAACGAGAAATTGCCGGAAAAATAGCAGCTGCTTGAAAAGAACCGATAATTAATGCATCTTTATATGTAATGTCATCCATTTTTTTACGACCATTTTTTTGTTTATCGGCCATATATAGAAATACCCCTGTCACTAAAAACTCCCAACCAATCGTAATACCTGTTTTTGAAATATCCTCAAAAAAGTCTTTAAATAACAATCCAATTACAACTGCGGGTATCGTCCCGACAATAAGTAGTAGCATTAGTTTTGAAAATGGATTTTTAATTAAATATATAAATTCTTTTTTGTAATAAATAAACACCGCAAGCAAAGTCCCGATATGCAGCATCGTATCTAAAAACAATCCTGCTTCATCTAATTGAAACAAATGTCTTCCTAAATAAAGATGACCTGTACTACTTATCGGTAAAAACTCTGTTAAACCTTGTATGATCCCTAATATAAAAGCTTCTAACCAATTCATGATAGTCCCCTTTCTCGTTTGCTTGTACCAATATATGAAGGTTAAATTTTCGATATGAAAAAAACTATATTTCTCTATGAATTTACTTTTATTTTATGGATATATATGTAAAAAGAGGTCAGGAGGGTTACTATGTGGCAACATACGAAATTCGGCAATGTATTACTTTGGATAGGACCAATCCTTGTGTTTGTGGGGTTATGTATGACAAATGTTATTTCAGATATTCCTTTTTTTGAAGGGAAACATAAAACACTTGGAATCATAATTTAATTTATAGGGCTTTTCTGTTTAATTGCTGCTAATCATTTTAAAAAAGGAGAAAGAAATGAAGAATGAAACAATAAAAAAACAATCCTAGTATATGTGCTAGGATTGTTTTTTTGTTACTTATTTATAGAACACTTTATCAACGTTATATTTTGCTTTATATTCATTAATAATGTATGTTTCGTAAATTTCTCTTTCTGTTGGATCTTCTACGATACATGCATCAATGCGGTATACTTCATCACGGTGATTTTTAATTGGTGAAACATTGTCTTCAAAATGCTTCTTAATACGTTGTCTAATTTTACGAGCTTTACCTACGAAAAGAAGTTCGTCATTAATATTGTAAAACATAAAAATGCCGCCTTTATCTCTAGGGAACAAGTGGAAATCGATAAAACCATTAATTGGAGTGATTATTGGCTCGTCTCCTTTAAAAACTTGTTTACGTTCAGTAATTGAAACATTAGCTTCAGGAATATTAATTTTAATCAAGTTCATTCACGTCCTCTTTTATTATAAAGATAAATAATAGCATACATATGTAAGAAAAGCTACGTTCAGAGGCATATTTCATTTTATAATTCAAATATTATAGGAGTATCATGTAAACTCTTCTTCCAAATCATATGATCACTTGATTCTCCCCAATAATCCTTCAGTACATAACTAGGCTCTCCAAATTTCTTTGTCCATATACTTTGCGCTTTTTTGTATCCACTATCTAAACAGTATTCTGTTATTCCTCTGCTAAGTAATGTAATACACATTGCATTTAGTAATACATTGCCTATGCCCTTTCGTTGATATTCAGGTAGTACAAATACTGTTCCTATTTCATATAAATCTTTAAGAACACCGCCTGTACAACTATGAATCAATGTACTTGCTGGACCGATTTCAATTGTTCCAATGATTTTATCGTTACTTGTATCAATTGCTAATAAAAAGTAACGGCTTTCTCCGTTACTCTCCAAATCATTTTTCAAATACTGCTTTTTCGTATGTATTTCATTTTCTATGTCATCCAATAATTGTGATAACCCTTCATTTTTAAATGTATGAGTAATAACAAGACGAAAAAACAAATTAAGTTCATCTAAATCATCCAAATTTGGCCTTCTTATTTTAACGTTATACACGACTTAAATCTCCAATCTTTGAAAATATATATGAAATTATTAAGACCATACTTTATATACTCTATTCAACATTATTCTACAAAGGCCTGCATATAACCAACAATATAGAAAGCTCATTATAAATATCGATAAAATAATTTTTATGTCCATAGTTGTATGAATAGTAGGACCTAATACAGGAAATCGAAAGACATCAAGAACGACCATAATTCCTATAAGTAAACATATCGCCGAAAAGGAAACAACCAAAATCCTTTTCTTGAATTTTATAAAGGATACTCCTAACGCTATACTTAATAAGCCTGTAGTAAAAGGAAAGACAATTAATTCACTTGGCTCAATAATAAATAATAGGAGAATAGTAATGATATACGAGAGTATTCCCTCGCGAATAGAATAACAAATAGCTAAAAAAATCGGTAACGTAGCAAAAGGGCTAATAAATAAACCAATACCAGGAATTAAGTTCCCCGCCGATTGAAAAATAGCGGCAAGTGAACCAAGTAACGCTGTAATGACTAACCTCATGGCTGGTGTCACCTTTCTTTTGTGAACAAAATTCGTATCATGCGCGATCATCGGTTGATACCAATAGTTTCTAAAGTGATTCATCAAAATCCCCCTAAAGATATATAATTTATCACTTTCTATTTTTATTCATGCACTTCATGAGAGTTTTTATCCTATCAAAGAACGACTTCAAAAATAGTACCTTTGTTAAAATCAGTTACTTTCATAGAACCATAAACTCCTAAATATAATCTAGTTTGATCTAAGTTTGTTCCTAAACTCATAAAATAAGCTGCTTGCTCACCAAAATCATAATTAGTTTCAATAACTTGAAAATTATTACGTGTTCCGTCTATACCAGCTCTAGAATAAGCTAACGCACCCTTTACTGGAGACTGAGATTTTTCTTTCTTAGCAAGATCAGTAAACACGATACTACCTGTTAAATTAGGTATTGCAGTTCCCATATATGGCTGGACTCCTGTAAGTGAAGTTCCTCCAAATTTATCTATTCTGGAGTCTTTATGAAAATAACTGATTAGAGGCTGGATACGCTTTGCGGATGTTTCTATTGTTTCATTATAATAAGCCATTGTTCTCTCATCTAAAGTAGGGTTCTCAGAACAGTGCCTTAAAAAAGAAGTAGGTAATTCTCCTTCCCACCCTCTCCAACCAAAATTGATAAATCCATATTGATCGGGAGTATCTCTTATTAAATGGCTTTGAACAAGTTCGGTAACTGGTATTGGTTTATATTGAACAAAAGAAAAAATAGACTCTACAATATCCTGTCCGACATTTCCGGCATATTTGATATATTGATTATAAAACCTTTGAAATGAAATACCTGTTATATTTCGAACGCCTTTTGCAATTACTGTAAGTGTTTCTTGTATAGATAAAGGAAGTTCATTAAAGCGTGTAACTACTGGAGGATTGTTTATGGACATATTTTTACTTACTTCGATTTCAATTATTTTACCCGCTATTTCTAAATCATCCTGACTTAAATTAAATGGATCATAGCCTGAACCGCCATCTCCATTTGTAAAAATCAGTTTTCCAGTCTCAGGTGAAAAGTTTAAGCTATTTACTCCATTATGATTAAAAAATGGCCGTTTTATATTCAGTAATGTTCGTCGCTTTTGAGGTTGACCGTTTGATTGTACTATCCATTCTTCAATTGTATCAATATGATCATATTGAGTATCTCTTTTTATCCACTTTAAGTTTAAAGTTTTTGGGTCACACGGATTTGGTTTAAATTGTTCTGAAAGCGCACCTGGTCCTTGAGTCCCAGCCATTGAATAATGAAGATAAAATAAGCCATTATGATTAAATTGCGGATGAAACGCTAATCCCAGCAATCCGCGTTCATCATAACCGCTACTAGCAACACCCTCTTCAAATGTTCCTAATTTAATAATTCGGTGACGAATATTTAAAAATGTCTTTATAGTTCGGTCTCCTATGTAAAAAACCTCTCCTAATTGAGTTCCGATAAATAGCCTTTCAGTTGATTCACCTGGAAGTATAGCTGTTTTTATTACAGTTGGTAAATTTAAGTTATGAACGATGGGCTGTAAACGAACCTTAACTTTTGTCAATTAACTGTACACCTCTTTTTATTCTTTTTAATAGAAGAATATGATTAGAGTAGTTCAATTAGTATCAAAACTATAGACGTGAAAGTGTGATATCCCTGTTCGTACAAGTCTGTTTTCTACTTAGCATCAATTAACTTATATTACTTTTTATTGAATTTTTTTAATATAATGTAAGTATAAAATATAAATTAGGGGGACAATCCATGGCAATCTTACTACAAATCATCGTACCACTTATATGTGTAATATACTTATTTACCCTCTATCGTAATAGTACGATTGGAAAAGCCGCTTTTCTCTTAGCAGTCGTTATTGGGATTTTCGGTTTAGAGAATATCTTCCAATATGCTAATTTAACAAGTCATGCTGTTTATCCATATTGGGGCAGTTTGAAGTCCGTTGTTATCGTTGTATCAGTGGTATTTCTATTTAAAAAAGGTGGTTTAACAGGCGAATACTGATTTGTAATGCTGTACATATTTTATAGTTAAACTGCTTTTCATTTATAAAAAAAGAAATGTTTATGTAAAAAACGGAGGGATGTGTTACATATGTCTATAAATATTATTTCTATAGTTTCTATAATAATATGGATTGTGTTGATTACAGAACTGATAAAACCTTCAAAAGAACAGAATGGACAAAAAATAGTAATGTTATTAACTGCTGGTTCCACATCAACACTTATTTTGACGGTTTCATTTATTCAAAATATCCCGTTTTGGAATTGATAGTGAAATAACTATCAAAAATATGTATACATAAAAAAGAGTAGGACCATACATTTTAAACATATCTAAAATGTATGGTCCTTTTGTTTACTAGTGGTTCACTTATAAGTATGTTATCCTTTTACAACTTGAATTTCTTTTTAAGCTTCTTATATTTTCTATACGAACGTCTAACAATGTTTAACATAAAATACGGTATTTTAACAAGGAAAGGCAATTTATAAATGAAAGGCAAATAAAATGTAAAATATGCCTTTTCTAGGTCTCTCCACTTACTATCTTCATTTGTTTTTAAGAAATCAGATACATCAACATCACATTTTTCCCGTGAACATCACAAGGAGTTAATCCTTGTTTCCTTACATACTCTAAAGCTTTATTGATATCAAGGATCACCTGCTTAGGAATTTTAATCCCTTTATGAATAGCATCGTATAAGGTAATTTCTTTTAAACGTTTCAATACGATGAAATTTTCTCCTTCTCGCGCGTAAACTTTCACTACCCAATCTTTATATTTGCTATGCATGAATACTGCGGCATAATTACCTTTCCCTAAACATTTCCAAATTCTAGGAATATCTTTAACTACTACAGGTTCGAATTCATTTTCACTTCTTACGCTTACCTCTTTTAATAATTCATCCTTTATCAATCCCACAAAACAATTTATTCTCATCATTTCCACTCCGGTTTTGCTAAAATTGGGCCTACCCACATTTTAACGAAAATATACACTAAGCGAATTTTAGCATAAAACGAGTCATCTTTCTTATTCAAATAAAAAGATGACTCGTTTTATATTGGGGCCCACTAACAAAACGAGGAAAACATACGCTAAGCAATTTTGTACATAGTGAATTGTTTGAATTTGGGATGGTTTACGGTTTGGTGATCATCCACGTAACACCGAATTTATCTATAACTTCTCCATAGAATGCACCCCATGGCTGCAAAGAAAAGGGATACTTGTTTTCTCCACCTTCACAAAGCTTGGCATATGCCTCTTTAGCTTCAGACTCATCGTCATAGGTTAAGGCAAGACTGATGCTACGGCTACTGGATACCTGTTCAAAGGAATCGGAGATCATTAGCGTATTCGTTCCAGCTACCATCAAAGACAGATGCATAACTTTATCCTTTATAGCGTCTGGAGTTCCTGGTACCTCACCGAATGTTTTAAGTGATAGAATTTCCCCACCAAGTGACTCCACGTAAAAATCCGCCTGGCTTCTTGCATCCTCCGACATTAGATAAGAGTTTAATTGTGCTCCCATTTTTTCAACAACCTTTCCATTTTAATTTGTCTTTCTATAAGTACGACGAATATACATTGGTGAAATCGACAAAGGAAAAAACTTTTTTAAAATTTTTTCAACATATTAAGGTGATCTTGTAAAGAGGCTTCCATCGCCTTTATTCCGGGGGCTTCTATGGACTCTAGTTTCTCTTTTACTCTTCGCAATTCTATCTCGTACTTGCCTCTCAACTTTGGAACCGGCATTCTTAGCGCCAAATTTAGCGCCTCGTTCTCAGTACTCACATTAATCAACATATATTCCATGATAAGGTCTTGATTTACCGGAAACGGACCAGCTAATACTTGTGGTTTCCCACCTTTATTTGGATACGTTATTTTTAAACCGGTTGAACTTGGCTGAAGCTCTTCTTCGGCAAGAAGTGCACCTTTTTTAGCCAGTGACTTCTTATACGAAATCATTGCCTCGCAGTAATCCATTCTGTCGGCCAGTCCTGCCTCCGTGTACTCTGCGGCTTTGACAATCAATAAAAATCTCATTGTTTTCCCCTCCTCGTTTTAGTTGGAAGAAATGAAGAGCAGAATAGACTGCTCAACTATTCCTTTACCAACACTACGAATAAGGAACAAGATAATCGACAAGGCTGGAAAATAATATTATGTAGATGTTCCTTTTCCACATTCCATTGCACGATTAAGTAGAAGGGTTCGTTCACTTTCATTCTGAGTTAATGATGCAGCACGTTCAAATTCTGTCCGAGCCTCATCGTAACGCCCTAGCTTCACCAAGAGATCCCCGCGAACACTCGGCAATAGATGATATTTCTTTAAGGATGGGGCAGCATTCAACTCGTCTACAATTTGAATGCCAATGTCCGGACCGAATGCCATGGATATAGCAACTGCCCGGTTTAATTCTACGATTGGCGAGGGCATTACAATCGAAAGCGCTTCGTAAAGTGCAGCAATTCGGGGCCAATCCGTCTCCTCTGGGGTCGGTGCCTGAGTATGGCAAGCAGAGATGGCTGCCTGCAAAGAATATGGCCCAAGTGAACGTCCTAAATTCCGACTGCGCTCCAGTGCTGCCAAACCACGGCGAATCAATAATTGATCCCACTGTGCCCGGTTTTGATCCATTAGAAGAACAGGTTCTCCTTTCGAATTAACTCGAGTTTTGAACCGAGAAAATTGAATTTCCATTAAAGCAACTAGTCCATGAGCTTCCGGTTCATTAGGTGCGATCTCGGCAAGGACACGTCCGAGTCTTAGTGCCTCTTGGCATAGTAAAGGACGGATCCAGCTTTCTCCGGAAGTTGCTGAATACCCTTCATTAAACATAAGGTAAATCACTTCAAGTACGGTCGACAGGCGATCAATAAGTTCCTCTCCAAGTGGTACCTCAAAAGGAATCTTTTTTTCGTTAAGGATCCTCTTAGCACGGACAATTCTCTGAGCAATGGTTGATTCCGCGACGAGAAATGAACGTGCAATTTCTTCCGTGGTAAGTCCGCATAACAGGCGCAGTGTCAAGGCAACTCTGGCATCCTGTGATAATACTGGATGACAAGTCATAAAAATCAAACGAAGGAGATCATCACTAATCTCCCCATCCAGTACATGATCTAGGTCTTCTTCAGTATATAAATCCGTATTTTTAGCAATCTCTACATACTTTTGATCACGAATCTTCGTTCTTCGCAAAAAATCAATCGCACGCCTTTTCGCCGTCGTCATCAGCCATGCGCCGGGATTGTCTGGTATCCCAGCATGAGGCCATTTTTCAAGAGCAACCACCAAGGCATCTTGAGCTAGATCTTCTGCAAGCCCAACATCCCGTACCATACCAGTTAACTTTGCAATGAGTTTTGGTGACTCTATTCGCCATATCGCTTCAATCGTTCGTTGTGTTTTGGACAAACTCACGCCTTTTTTCGCTCCTCTACATGCTTGCGAAGTGCTGCTTCTTTTTCCAGAAATTCTGGATTATCTGTCAAATCTACCGCATCAAATACCTGTCTAAGCTCAATTTCACCCTGTCCAAATCCATGTGGATCTGGCATCCGTAATGCCCATTCAATAGCCTCTTCTCTTGATTTAACTTCAATCAAGGTATATCCCGCAATTAATTCTTTTGCCTCCGTAAACGGACCGTCCATAATCTTTGGTTTCCCACCTGGTTCCGGATAAGAAATCCTTATTCCGTTTGAACTAGGATGTAGTCCATCTCCTGCTAATAAAACACCCGCTTTCACCAATTCTTCGTTATACTTCTGCATCGCCTCAATAAGCTCCGGTCCGGGCATTTTTCCTTTCTCTGAGTCTGTAGTCGCTTTTACAATCATCATAAATCTCATAAGTAATAACCTCCTATATTTTATGGTAAAGCTTCATTCTAATTGGTGTAAAATCGCATCAACAAATCCGTTTCTATTTATACAACGAATACCTGCCTGCTAAATCGACAATTGAAATTATTTTTTTCATACTTTTTTTGTGATATTTTTTACCTAATTAGTGATTAGCCAAAAAAAATACTGTAAGCTCCGGCGATATCTTTTTTGTATCAAGCTTCTTAGTATGGCCGAGACCTTTTTTACTCAGTAATTGCGCATTGGGGAGTACGTTTGCCAATGCTTGAGCACTATGACGTAGAGATGCAGGGCTCTCTGTCCCTTCTAATACTAACGTTGGCATCGTAACACTGCTCCACCATTCAGCAGACAATTCTTTTCCTTCCATATAACCATCCAGCAAAGCAGCATCATATGGAAGCGTATGTGCAACCGTTATAAGCTTCGACCACACACCCGGCATGATGCGCATCATGCTGACAATAAATGATGGTGCCCCCATACCCTTGGTCATAAAGTACTTAATGGCTTCAGCTCTGTTATCCTTGGCAATAAGTTCAGCAGTATGTCTTGTAAAATCTTTCGGCGGCTTATGATCCTCCGCTTTTACCACGAAAGGAGGTTCGTGTAGAGCCAATTTAGTAATATTTACTCCTTTTTTTGCCGCTAGCAGGGCTAGAACAGCTCCCGAAGATAATCCCCAAACATATGCTGCTCCACCAGCTTCATTAATCAAAGCTTGAAGATCTTCAATTTCACGCCCAACGTCATATGGCTGTGTATCACCGCTATCTCCTCGGCCACGGCGGTCGTAGTTGTAAACCGTGAAGTACTCTGACAACAGATTAGCCAACTCCACCTGCTGGGGAAATTTTCGGTAGCTGAAGGCACCTGCTACCATGATGAGAGCTGGTCCTTGACCAACTTTATCATAAGCGATTTTCGTTCCATCTTTTGAAGCAACTGAATACATAAATTTTTCCTCCTTTATCGTTGCAACTGATTTTTAGATATTTAACCTCCAATATTTTACGGATTATATCCGGTTCTAATAAGATGACGAATCACTATAAACAAAATCGACACATCCGCAAAAAAATTTATATTTTTTATCAAAATATTAAATTAATTAGACGCTTAAGAATTCCATTTCATCTTATATACTCCAAGTTTATAATTATTCCCTTTAAAAAATGAGGGCATTTTATCTTTTTAGTTCAGTGATCGTGGGATTAGTATCCATAGTCTGCAGGAAAACATCATGATGGAGAAGGCTAGTACAACGGGAAAACTTATTTTTCAACTTTTTGCAGCCTTTTCCGAATTTGAGTGTAATCTTATTCATGGGTGCTCAGCAGCTGGTCGTGCTACACCAAGGGCCAGAGGGCGACTAAAGTGAATACCGGAGAAATTGGATAAGAAGGAATTAGAAATGTTAAAGACATTGGTTGAAAATATCATATTGAATAGAATCATCAGTTTTTATATAAGGAAATACCAATACTTGATATGGTGCTCTCATTACTTAACCTTATCTCGAAATCAAGCTTTAAATAAAAATGAATAAAGAGCCGACATCAAAAATCTACATTAATAATGCAGATTTATTGTGTCGACCCTCTATTTTTAAAGAAATGTATTCCTGTCGAATTTGCTTAAGTACTCCATGTTATTCAATTGCACCAGCAACGTCATAATCGTTTAAATCTAATTCTATTGTTTGGCCAAGTGCTAATTTAGCAAGTTCTGATCCTAAATATGGACCGGCAGTTAAACCAGAAGCACCTAATCCGTTTGCAACGAGAATGCCTTTAAAGCTAGGTAATGGTCCGATAACAGGTAAGAATCCTGGAGTAAATGGTCTAAATCCAACTCTCGTTTCAAGCATAGTACTATTTTCTAAACCAGGCGCAACTGTTAATGCTTTATGGAATACTTCATGTAAACCACCTGCTGTTACACGGTGATCGAAACCAGTGTCATTCTCATGTGTTGCACCAATTACGACGTGACCATTGTCAAATGTTAAAATGTATTGATCGTTTGGCGGCATAACAACTGGCATATTTTCTGTTGCTGTATTTTCAATTTGTAAATGAACAATTTGTCCTTTTTGGAATGTAACTAAGAAATTAATTCCTAACGGATTCAAGATTTCATTCGCCCATGCGCCTGCAGTTACAATTACCTTTTCTGCTACAATTGTTTCATCGTTTACTGTAACTCCAGTAATAACATTACCTTCACGAACTAATACAGCATCTCCTTTTATAAAAGTAGCACCATGTTTTTTCGCAGCACTTATTAAAGCATTACGTAATAATCTTCCATTTACTCGTGCAGCGCCACTTATGTGAACAGAACTGTATTCTTCTGATAATGCTGGGAATAATTTTTTTGTTTCTTCAGCTGATAAGCGAGTGATTTCACCAATCTCTGGCGCATCTTCACGTCGTTTATAAGCTCGCTCTTCCATTTGATCTAGTTTTTTCTCGTCAGTATGTAAACTAATTGCACCTACACGGTTGTAACCTGTATCCGTTTCACCGTCTTCTTCTAATTGTTGGATTAACGAAGAATAGTAACGTGCACCGCCTTTAACGATTTTATACCACTCTTTATTACGACGCTGTGAAAGCCAAGGACATACAATACCTGCTGCTGCATCAGTTGCTTGACCTAATTGTTGGCGATCTACGATAGTAACATTCGCACCTGCCTTAGCAAGGTGATAAGCTGTAGACGCTCCTAAAATTCCAGCTCCAACTACAATATACGATTTCATTTCAAACACCTTTTCTCTTTTACTAATTATTTAAATATAAGAACATACTTTAGTATACTGAAAGGAATTCTATTTTCAATGTGCAAAGTGACATTAATTGTTGCATCATTGTGACGTTCCTAACCATTATTTTTTCTTCTTACGGAATAATTCAATTGTTTTATAGCCTTGTGAAAGGATTTCAATCATTTTCTCAAGACGTTTATCGCGTGTTTTTTCTTGTTTTACAGAAAATAAATTACGTGCCCAATCTTTTTGATACCCAGGTGTTAAACTTTGATAAAACTTAAGTTCATTTGGATGATTAGCCAATAGTGCTTCAACGTCTTTAATACGATCTGCATAATCGGCAACACATTGACTCATAGCAGGCGTTTTCTTCTCTTTTTTCTTTTCACGCTTTAAACCTACAACAGTAAAGACGTCGTCCATACTCACCATTCGTGCAAATTTAATATCACTCTGTCCTACATACCCATCTTCGCCAACGCTTAATGCAGGAAACATCTCATCACGGTGAATAAACGTACTGTAACGAGAATTCCCTTTTTTCGGATACGCGAAGAATATGTAGCCTTTTTCAATTAGTAATTCTTCATTACTAATAATATAATTCGTTTGTTTCACCATTTCATCAAGTGTTTCTACAAAAACAAAAATGGCATCGTGTTCTTTTGAAAATGCAGTTTCTTTCCCTGTAAAAATATCATAATCACTAGGTTCATTAATTACGACCATATTTGTATACTTATTCAGTTTCAATTTATCAATAATTGACATAAAAATCTTCCTTTACATTCAAAATTCATTGTTTATAATTTTCCATACTGTTCTAGTGTATTATATCTAATTAGAAAATCAAACTTTAATAGTTAGTTTCAAATTAAAGTTAATAAAAATAGCCGATTCTGCGTAAGAACCGGCTAGCTATTTGTTTCACCACAACTCAATAGCAAATAAAGTATTTAATAGCTCTCTATATTGATCTTCTGTAATTTCACATTTTGTTTTTTCCCCATGAATCATTTCAGTTAAACTCGTATTCGTTAAAGAGACATGGCCAGAGACCGTCAATTTAACTGCAATTGGTCTTTTATTGAAAATAGATTTCTCATCTTCTATTACTCTTTTTTGAACATCATTCACTACCGCCTCATCAATGATACGATTATAAAATGCATGACAAACTTTCCACTCACCGTTTGTATCTTTTCTTTCTAGAATGTAATTTCCTTTACTGGTATCTTTTCGTCTCACTCGATACGTACCATTTTTAGAGGAAACAGCTCCACCTGCAAAAGGTACAGGGACTAGAGGTACTAAAGAAGCAATACCTACATCAATTAAGTATCGTACGTTATCATAATTTAAAATAATCGTAATATGTCCATCCTCAAGTGCCCATGCGTTTATATCATTTTTATATACAGTACCAAGTGCAAGCTGTACATCATAACCACAATCTTGTAAAAAGTAGTAAAAAAGAGTATTTAATTCATAACAAAGTCCGCCGCGGGACGTATTTAAAATTTTATTCTGTAAATTTTCCATAGTAATTGTATTCGCATTACGTGCTATAACATCTAAATTCTCAAATGGTATAGTGTGTGCAAATGCAAAGAGAATTGTATTTAATTCTTCAAACTTCACTTCAGTACGGTTTGCAAGATTCAATCTTGTAAAAAGCTTATGTTGTAGATTTGTCATAGTAAGCACCCCTTAACATGTATAAGTTAAAATAGTATATGCTGATTGTAAATTTGATGGGGTACTGAAACAATGTACATTTCATTTAACTGTACCGGTACAAAAAATATTCTACGAGAAAAATTATTATCATACTCTGGCATTCGGCAACGAATTGACATTCAAAACTAAAACAAGAAGCTACGAATACAAATGTAATAGTTTGTCAATAGCTAAATTATTTGGATCACTTAAATCAACAAAATATTGCAGTTGCCACATTTGGCTCTTTTTCGCTTGATTGCTAACAGGAGTATCCCAAAGCGGATAAATTCTCATAGCCATCTTTCCTTTTTGACTTTGCGTTTTCAATATTTTTTCTTTAAGTAGAATTTCTTTAGGGAAAATAAATTGTCCTAGTTTATTATCATCAATACAAGTAATAACTAATAGGTCAGGAGCAGCGTCATAAGAAAACGCTTGATTTTGCATATTGTCATCTTTCTCCCAAAAAGAAACAAATTGCCCAATTTTATTAGGCGTAATTTTTGATACTCTAAAACGAATAGTCTTGTTATTTAAGTGAAATAAACAACCCGCATATTCTGCGTTTTGCTGTTCTTCTTTTAGATTCGTGATTATTAATTCGTTAGGTTTGTAAATTATATTGTCTAAATTTCGGATTACATCATTAAATTTATTCAAGAAAATTCCCCCTTTATTCACCTCTTAGTTTATCACAAACATCAGTTCTTATATGATGTAAATAATAAGCGACGTGAAAAAGAAAGAAATTTTACTGGGAATTATTAAAGCTTCAATGTACTTATTTTTTCAATTGCTTGCTGTTCAGTTGCAAAGTAAAAAATGTCTTGTCCTTTATTACATTCATAAATAAAATCCTTTAAGCTTTTACTAGTATACATAGAAAAATCTCCAATGATAGCAATCTTTACTCTGTAGTTTATAAACTTTTGAAGAATATCACCAGCAAGGCGTGTTTTTAAGTCAAAGAAACTTTCGCTTATTAATGATTTGTCAATGATAATATGTTTCGCATCCACCTCATATTGAACTGTTGCCATAAGATCCAATGCAGTTTGAACATCGGAAATTACTACCTTATCGTTTTTTATGACAGCAATATTTATTCCATCGATAACTAATTTCTTTATTTCCATAATCCCACCCCTTTATTACTTACACAGTATGAATAAATTTGTATTGCAGCTCTTCATATTAATCATAATTCAAATTAGAGACAGCGAATAAAGTAGGCTCTTTTTATTTTAAATATAGATTATTTATAATACTAGTACGGTCAATGAAATTATTAAATGTCGAGATTGGTTTTACTTGTTATAAAAATATTGTGATGTAACATAACTTAACAAACTATCCAAAGTATAAATCTCGGCATACGGTTGTATTTCTGTTGTGTTCTTGATTTTCTGAGGGTTAAACCACACACCTTTTATATTTGCATTTTGAGGACCAGCAATATCCTTTTCTAAGTCATCCCCAACAAATAAGGTATTTTCCGGCTGTGCATTTAGCTTATTTAATGCTAGTTCGAATATACGTTTATCAGGTTTACTCAATCCTACTTCTTCAGAAATAATGATTGTATCAAAGTAATTGTTTAAATTCGTATTAATTATTTTAGCCTTTTGCCTCTGAGTTGAGCCATTTGTTATTATTCCCATTTTAAAGTGCCTCTTTATATGATTTAAGAAATGAATAGTATTTTGGTCAATTGAAAAACATTTAGGGAAATGTTCATTCCAAAAATCTTGGATATAATTGCGTGGCAATCTATATTTCGGCGCGAATTCATCAAATAAAGATTCTATAACTATAGTTTTATTACTAATGCCATATTCCCTTTTATCGTACTCTTTGAATTTCTGTAGCATATTGTTTTTGACCGTATCACTAACATCCTCATAACACTTTTCTAAAACTAATAAAAACAAGGTATCTACTGCTTTATCTCTATCAAGTAACGTATCATCTAAATCAAATAGCATCGCTTTATAACTCATTAAATAATTTCACAACCTTTCTCACATAATTTAAATAATCCTTAGTTCGCACCTTAGGCCTTTACTAAATTAGCAAAAAAACTCCAAAGTTTGTGGCGTACGCTCTAGAATTTCGCTAGCTTCTTTTATATTTAAATTTATTTCCCTTTCTCCCTTCTATTAAAGTTCCGAAAGTATATTTTCGAAAAGTTTAAAAAACTACATACATTTTACATTATTATACATTAGTTTTCGTAAATATTAATCGGTCAGTTTTTTATATAATAAGTTTTTTTATGCGCACAAATATTTCTCCATAAAAAGGGAATATGGGTAATAATACTTTTTTACGGAGAATACACAATCTTGAAAAATGGAGTTAATATGTTAAACGTCTTATGAAGTTTCCTACTGTATCTCCACATAAACTACAGATAGTACGGCTATAATGACTACCAGAGGTGATATTATGAAAAACTATCATATCCTCGTGGTTGAGGACGATCAAGAAATTCAGGAATTAATTAAACAATTTTTAATGACACAACAGTATACAGTGGTAGTTGCTTCAGATGGACTAGAGGGTATGACACAATTTAATAAGCAATACTTTGATTTAGTTCTTCTAGATGTAATGATGCCCAATCTTAATGGATTTGAAGTTGCTAAAATGATTCGAAGTCAGTCAAACATACCAATTATTATGCTAACTGCGTTAGAAGAAGAGGAAGATCAAATGAAAGGGTTCGATCTTGGGATTGATGATTATATAACAAAACCCTTTTCGTTTCATGTTTTGATTAGACGAGTCGAAGCTGTACTTAGAAGAAGTTATGATAAAAATGTAAATAATCATTTGGTATTTAAAGAAGTGTGCATTGATGTTGATGCATATCGAGTATATGTAAATGATGTTGAAATTTTGTTAACGACAAAAGAGTTCGAAATTCTACAACTACTATTTCAAAATGAGAGAAAAGTACTGACAAGAGAAAATATCGTAGAAAAAGTTTGGGGATACGATTATTTTGGGGAAACACGAATAATAGATACACATATTAAAAACCTACGTAAAAAACTAGCTATCCCCTACATTAAAACAATAAAGGGCATTGGTTATAAAGTTGATGAATAGAATTTTAAAAGTCATGAAGATGAAGCAAATTACTTATAAACTCTTTATGACTACATCTCTCATTTTGTTATCCTTTGCAGTGTTGATTTATTTAACTTTATATTTCTTTCTCCCTACGTTTTATGAGCAATACAAAACAGATCAACTTCAAACAGGGATAAAAGAAATAATTGCTAAGTCCAAAGATCTTACGTTTCAAGATGCGATACCACTTTTTGATGAATACGCAAAAAAAAATAACGCGATGCTTTCGCTTCAAAATAAAGAAGGAGTTATTATTTACTCGCCTTCATTTTCTTTTATTCAAAGTGGTACACAAACAACAGTAGTTACTAAAGCCACACGATTTGAGAATGTAGGTACCATTAGCAATTCATATAATGCTACGGAACCAATCCAATTCCAAGATGGTAGTTTAACGCTTGTAGTGTTCGCAACATTTCAACCGATAGATGAAGCTTCGCAAGTATTAGTACGTTTTCTCCCCTATATTAGTATCATTGTACTCGTAATTGGTATAGGGAGTGCTTATTTCTATTCCAGGTTTATTACAAAGCCACTTATTTATATTAATGAGGGTGCACAAAAGATGGCAAATTTAGATTTCTCCGAAAAAATTGAGGTTCGCTCTACAGATGAGTTAGGAGAATTATCTAATAGTTTGAATGACATGTCTATTAACTTACAACAAGCTATGTTTGATTTAAAAAAAGCAAATGAACAATTAAAAAATGATATTGAAAAAGAAAGAGAAATAGAAACTAAACGCAGAGAGTTTTTTGCGATTGTAGCACATGAATTAAAGTCCCCTCTTACTGTAATGAAAGGATACTTAGAAGGGATGATATACAATATTGGGCCTTATCAAAATCGTGATCAATATTTAAAGAAAAATCATCAAATTATTGAAAGTATGGAACAATTAGTTCGTGAAATTTTAAGTATGTCAAAGTTAGAACAACACACTTTTAAACTAAAAATAGAAGAGGTTAATCTTTCAAAGTTAATAGGTACAATCACAAAAGATCTCGAATTTTTCGCTTCTCAAAAAAGCATCCAAATAATAAAAGAAATTGACTCTGACTTTTCTGTTTATACAGATCGTGTTCTTTTTGAAAAAGCATGTAAAAATATTATCCATAATGCAGTTATGTATTCACCACATAATGAAAAAGTCTATATAAAGTTAAATAAGGATTCTAAACATGGTCAAATCAAAATGCAAATTATAAATACAGGTATCAATATTAAAGATGAAGATATACAACAAATTTTCAAACCATTTTATCGAATTGAAAAATCTAGGAATCGAAATACTGGAGGAAGTGGTTTGGGGCTATATATTGTTAAACAAATTCTTGAAACGCTAAATATAAAGTATTCCATAAAAAATATGGAACAAAGTGTGCAATTTTGCATGAACATTCCTTTATCTAAACAAAAAACAAACAAACTCCCCTCTTAGTAGGACGAGTTTGTTTGTTTTTGTAGCAAGTATAATCTTATTAGGAATCAATAAGTGGACTTTTCGTTTTTTTAAGATTTTTATTTCTACCATCCAATCTTAAAATAAAATCAGTAGTTGTTATTACTTATTCTATCCGAAACGAGTTTGTTATATATGGGCTATCCAATTGAAATTCCCGTTACAAGAAAAACTCAATCTAAATCCATATTAAATTAAGTAAAGTGAAGTTCAAAAAATGGAGTTTGCGATGCTTAAAAACAAAGTTAATAGATATAGATATGTTAAAAAATTTGATTATAAATGGAACAAATGTGTTACTTAGATTGTCTATTACGTATAAAAAAGGTGTTCTTGATAGTCCTCTCATTTTGTAATATAAGAAATACAAGAGGAGTGCTATCCAGTGCATTTGTTAATTGTATAGGTATACAAAATCCATATATTCTTGAAAGAGGTTGAAAATGTATGATAGTTTCAAAGAAGTTTTTTCACATTGCACATTATAAAAAGGTGCTACCTGTAGTATTACTTTCATGTGTAACGCTTATAGGTTGTTCCAATAGTAATATTCAATCTGAACCACCGAAACAAGCCAAACAAGAAAATACAAGTAGGCATTCTTTTGTAAAGCTTGAAAAAAAATATGATGCTAAACTCGGTATTTATGCATTGGACACAGGTACGAATCAAACTGTTACTTATCGTTCAGATGAACGCTTTGCATACGCATCTACCCACAAAGCCCTTGCTGTTGGAGCACTGTTACAAAAGAAATCAATAGAAGATTTAGATCAAAAAATTAAGTATACCAGCAAAGATCTTGTGAATTACAATCCAATTACAGAAAAATATGTAGATACAGGTATGACTCTGAAGGAGCTTGCAGATGCTTCCATTCGATATAGTGATAATACTGCACAAAATCTTATTCTTAAACAATTAGGTGGGCCAAGTGAATTCAAAAAATCACTAAGAGAAATAGGAGATTCCATTACAAATCCCGAACGTTTTGAACCAGAATTAAATGAAGTGCAGCCAGGTGACACTCGTGATACCAGTACCCCAATGGCTTTAGCTACTAGTCTTCAAACTTACGCGCTAAGTGATATCTTTCCAATTGAGAAACGGAACTTTTTAATAGATTTGATGAAAAAAAATACTACGGGGGACAACTTAATCCGTGCTGGAGTTCCAGAAGAATGGGAAGTAGCCGATAAGACTGGCTCTGGGTCTTATGGAACAAGGAATGATATCGCAATTATTTGGCCACCAAATAAAAAGCCAATTGTTCTTGCGGTACTTTCTAATCATGCTAAAGAGGATGCGAAATATGAGGATAAACTTATTGCGGACGCAACTAAAATAGTGTTAGATTCTTTAAAAGTAAAGAATAAATCAAAGTAATGAGTTTAAGCCGTTCCTATTTTGCAGCACATATAGTTTGAAAGACTTCTACTTTATCTAAACACCAAGAAATGTAAGCGTGTTTTTAGGCAACGAAGGAGGCAATATCCTCCTTCTGATCTAATCAAATTCTCATCTTAATCCTATTGAAGATGCCACCACACCGGAATGGTCATTCACGTTCGAATCTCCTATTTAGAGTTAATATTTTATGCTTCCTCTCACCTTCAACCATTCTAATGCTCAATCATATTACGCTTATTTTTAGATTTTCCATTTGTAGCTATATTAATCGAGACATTTAAATCTAATTCTTTATTTTGAAGGGATATCCCCCCCTCTTTTTTGTGTTTTTTCCATAATTTATTATTCTGCCGATATAAAGAATGGGATAACTGATACGTGTCAATCCCTCTTTCGATTCCTTTTCGGTACGTTTTTTTAATTTCTTTTTCAACTTGGGCCTCTGCAATTTTTTTAATATCATTTACAGTCATAGAGTGTATTAATTGAAAAATATCAGCGTCGAAATGGATGTTCATAAGCATGTGTAACTTTCCATTTTTCACAAAATATTTTGTATCTATCTTCGGGTTTTTCAATACTATATGTCCAATAATTTTCTGATTAAATTTTAAAAGTAATGGAGCTCGTTTCGTATTTTCATCCGTCCAGCGAATCCCAGCAATATCATGGCTGTTTAAATGATTTATATAGGATTTATCACTTATAAAACCATAACCACTAAATTTTAACATTGGAAATGATGTATGCCCTTTTTTCCAATATGCTTTAGTCGTAGCTAAGAAAGGAATACGAGTTGTCATCCCGGGTTCATAATAATTTCTTTGGAATTTATATAAAGGTAAAGGATCTATTATTGTATATTGCTTGGTTATCTCTTTTGGTAAATTAATGATTGTATATAATTGAGAAATATTTAAAATATTATTGTTCGCTAATATATTTTCTAGAGGTTCCTTAGTTCCAAATATCCACATAGTGTCTCGAAATTGAAAAAAACGAGAGAAAAAATCATTAAATTGATTTATGTCACCATGTTTTAAAAATCGCTCTGTTACAACAATTGTTTTGAGATGCTCCCATGAGATTTCTTGTTGAGCCCCCTTATAAAAATCAAATGCTGCCTCATCTAAAATGGGTCCTTTTCCCTTTCCAATATAGGCCTGGCTATAATTACGAGTAGTGCTCCCTTCTTGTTTAGCTATGTTAGAAAAATTAATAAATTGCGGACGAATGATATAATTATTATCTTTAAAATCGATACCTAGACTATTTATATACAAAACGTGATGCAACTCTCTTTGATCCCAACACCCTGTTAGAAATGTACACATCATAAAAAGAAATATAACTATTCTTTTATTTTTCTTCATCGGTACTCTCTCTTTTCCTTGTATTATCTTGAGTATGCAATTCTTTTGGTCTTTTTTTCATATACGTGAAAGGAATTCTAAATGTGGCTGCTAGCATACTTTTAAATACAGGGGGTGAATATGGTGTAAAGAATGGGACTCCAAAAGATCGTAAATTCACTACATGTATCGCCATCACAAGAACACAGAAGATAAATCCTACTATACCTAATAAAGAAGACACTACAAATACTATATATCGCAATATACTTATTATCCCTGTTACCGACTGATTAGTTAAAGCAAATGTCGAAACAACCGAGATTGCTATTATAATGACCATAGATGCTGAAACAATTCCAGCACTAATGGCGGCTTGTCCAATAATCAATCCCCCTACCACAGATAATGTTTGACCAAATACCGCAGGAACACGCAATCCTGCTTGCCTCAAAACTTCAAATAGGGTCATCATTATTAGGCCTTCTAAAGGAGCAGGAAAAGGAATCCCTTCTCTTGATAAGCTTAATGTAGCTAACAACGTATAGGGAATCTGATCTGGATGATATGTAATTAATGCTATCCAAATTCCTGGAAGAAATATAGAAATTGCTATCCCAAAAAGACTTACAAGCCGTACAAAGCTACCGAATATATAGAAAAAATCTTGATCTTCAGATGTATTCACAAAAAAAGGAAATGTAACTGGAGCAATAGTGGCTGTCGGTGACCCTTCGACTAATAAAATAAAACGCCCATACAACAAACAATTCACAGCATAATCAGGACGTCCTGTATATTCAACTAAAGGAAATACACTAAATTGATTGTTTGTAATTAATTCTTCAATCTGTGCACTTGAAACAATCCCATCTATTTTAATTTTTCTTAATTTTAATCGAACTTGATTAATGATATCTCGGGATGCAATATCTTTTAAATACAAGAGGGCTACTTTAGTTTGTGTTCTTTCTCCAATAATAAATTCTTCATAACTAAGAGAACTTGTTTTTAACCTTTTTCTAATTAATCCTATATTTGTGTTTAACTCTTCAACAAATCCATCACGTCCACCACGAATGGTCATTTCTGTATTTGTTTGCTCAACTGATCTTGTAGGTATTTGGGCAATATCAACTATATACCCTTGTTTAGATTCTTCAAAAATTATGAGGAGGTTACCTTCAAATATAATCTTAGATATAGTTTCATTCGAATTTACTATATCTAATTTCTTTACTGATAACTGAGGAATTAATGTTGAAAGGTTTAATTCTTCTATAGAATTACTTAAAAGCTTTTTGCAAACTTGAGATGATGTGGCTTGTTTTAATTTTGTATTATCAATTAAGTTTTGACAATAAATAAACAATACTGACCTTATTTTTTCTTTTTCATCCAATTCACGCTTTATTACTTTTACATCGTTGCACCCTTCAAACCACTCTAGTATTATCTTCTTGTTTAATTCTACTCGTTTGTTCATCTACATTGTCTCCTTCAAACTCAGCAACCTTATATAAAATACATTCTCATACTCTTTCAAGAGCTTTTCTTAAATTTAACAACCCACACAAACACCATTAGTAATATAGAAAACAAAAATAGTCCTAATGCTGAAACTGGCAAAACAATTTGAGATACAAACCAATAGAAACTAGAGTCACTGATGGGTAATATACTTATTACTAAAATACATGAAAGTATTACAAACATAACCCCATTTCTTGTTTTCCGATTTGTAATTGATAACAAATCTGGAATGAGAAAAACAACAAGCGATAGACGAATAAAGATTCCTACAAGCCACTGATACACGGAGAGAAAGTCTAAATTTTCAATGTACCTACCTATTGACACAAGTCTCCATTCTTCAAATGCTGGATATCGTTGGTTTGCTGCTGCGAAAGGACCAAATTCTATAATAGCTGCCATAACTGGGCCTATTGTGATACCAATAATAACAATACCTAAAGCAATCAATTGATATAATTTTATTT
This sequence comes from Bacillus sp. 3G2, assembly GCF_044324725.1. Classification (NCBI taxonomy): domain Bacteria; kingdom Bacillati; phylum Bacillota; class Bacilli; order Caryophanales; family Bacillaceae; genus Bacillus; species Bacillus sp. 3G2. The sequence goes on from NZ_CP172246.1 coordinate 2,544,995, forward strand.
TTGAACAAATATGATGTTGTAAAAAAAGAATAAAAATTAATTCTAGAAATCCTGCTGCAGGATAAACCATTCCCCTAAATATTGGATTCATTCCATTTTCCATCATTGGCTGAAGTAAAGAATAATCTTTATGTGGAACATTTGCAAACATTACAAAAAAACCAAGTAAAAATACAATTGGTAACAAAACACCTGTTGTAAGTGCAATAGATTGAATTCCTTTTGTAGCATTATAGAGACAAATCAACGAAAAAAGTATTCCTAATACAAAGTGAGGTGTTTCTGGTAAATAAAAAGAGAAAAAGGTTAAGGTTTCTTTTAGTGCAACGACACCAATCGTTATTAAATAAAGTGCAACTATGAATATGATTGGATATACACTGAATTTCCCGAAATTATTTTTTAGCCACAAAAACAAATGTTCATTTTTTATGTTTTTATATATGATGAATATTATTGAAATCCAAAGCAAGTATAGGATGCTTACTAATATGATAGAAATCCATGAATCTCTACCTGATGTATCTAATAACATAGGAATCATAATGACATGATTAATTATCCCAATACTACCAATGAGTATCATAGAAACTTGAAATAAAGTAATTGTTTGCTTAGTCATATTTACCACCATATTTAGTAATGAAGAAATATTACATAGTATAACTGATACATCACTTCTTTATTCCAAATGGTTAGCGCATAGAGACATGGATAATTAAACTTCTTTATTTATAAAATTTTTCACATTAGATATAAGCTAGCACCTTCTATTCTGTACATAATTTCTTCAGGCAGATATACAATAAACACAATAGTTCTAGAAAGGTGATGATGTTATGTATGAACAACAAAATAATAGGGATAGAGACCAAAAAATGATGTTTTCTATGCAAGGAGTTCCCACAAATAAAGTTAACATGAATCAATTACCTAAATGGATTAGAATCTTCGGCTATTGTGCATTTGGCTGGATGATTGTATTTAGTTTAATTATGATAGTAGGTTTAATTCTTCAATAACTATGTTGATAAACAGTTAAACGGGACAATAATATAGGTAACTAATCATAACAAAAAGAACCTGTAGAATATCCTACAAGTTCTTTTTCAAATATTGTTAAAAAGGAAACAAAAAACTATCTTCACATTCAATACAGGGAGACCATTTTGATTATGGTTTAATTTTACTATATATCAAATATAAGCTTTTGAAATAGTTAGTTTTTGAAAATTATGTGAATTAAAAAACTAAGATATTTGTATTAGATTTGGTTTACGACCAACTTCTTCTTACTTAAATACACTGCACGATCGGATTTTTTTGCAACTTCCTGTGAATGCGTTACAACAATAATACATTTATTCTCTTTATGTGCAAGTTCTTGAAACAGTTCTATAATATCCATTGCCGTTTCTTCGTCGAGGTTTCCCGTCGGCTCATCTGCAATAAGTAAATCAACATTGCAAGATAATGCTCGAGCGATTGCTACACGTTGTTGTTGCCCGCCACTTAGTTGCAAGACGTTTCGTTTCGCTTCTACTTCTGTGAGTCCTACTTTCTCTAATAATTCTAATGCCCTTACCGTCTTATTTTTCACTTTGACACCTGTAATTTCCATCGCTGTTAGGACATTTTGAAGAGCAGTCATATAAGTAATCAAATTATAAGATTGGAAAATTACAGATACATTTTTATTACGATATCGATCCAAACCAATTTTTCGAATATCTTTGCCATTATACAGTACATAACCATTTTTAGGGACATCCAGTCCACAACCTAAGCTTAGAGTTGTAGTTTTACCAGACCCAGATGGTCCTAAAATCGTGTAGAAATGCCCTTTTTGAAAAGAAAAGTTAACATTGTCTAGTATCGCTACATTTTTCCCATTACTTTCATAATAATAATCCAAATTTTTAAATTGTAAAATCGTTTCCATGTTAAGCCTCCTTATTCATCTTTTAAAAGAATTTGTTTTGGGTTTAAACGTAGAATAGATAATGCCGGAAGAAGCGTTGCTATTATAGCAATAGTTAGTCCAATCCCTCCCATTTTCCCTACATCTTCTCCTGTTACACTTACATCAATTTTATCAATCGGATCTTCTTTTTGATTTTGTAGCGTGCCACCAGGTCCAGACACCATTACAGTTCCATTTTGCGTGGGGGCTGTTTCTTCGCTTGCTATAGCGATTTCACTCGAAAGTAAATTATCCCCTATATATTGAGAAACTTTGGCTCCTGTTGTTAGGGATAATCCAAATGCCAAAATAGCGATACATACTACTTCTATTACGAACTGCGCCATCAGTTTCCACTTTTTCTCTCCAATAGATAACAGAATCCCCATTTCCTTACGGCGGCCTTTAATTGATAGCATAATGATTAACCCTAATATAATCGCACCTGCAATCGATACAATATAAATAATCATTTGAGAAGTAGAAGAGATATTTTCGATAGGACCAATCATTTGTTTGTACAATGAATCATGTGCATCTAATTTAAAATAATTAAAATCAATATCAGATTTTTTTGCTTCTTTTTTAAATGCATCAATGTATTGTGGATCATTCAAGAAATACACGACTTGAACATTATTTATACCTTGATCTACTTCTAATTTTTTCATAGTTGAATGCGGCATATATAGTTTATTAGCTGGATCCATTATAGGAGGGGCCTGTTGACCCATTGCTTGTTCATTCGTTTCGTAAATACCGATAATTTCAATCTCGAGGGTTTCCTTCTTATCCCCTGATTGCACTTTTACTTTGTCTCCTACTTTCAAATTATTTAATTCTGCTAATCGTTTTTCCATTAAAGCTACATTCTGATCTTTCATCTGTTCTGTAATTGGTTTTCCCTCAATGATTTTACTTTTTCCGTTTTTAAAACTTTCTTGTAATGCTGTCTTGCGAACTCCCTCAATCGTAAAAGATGCATTCATATCTATTTCTGTTCCTGAGCTTGAACCGCCTCGTACAGCCGCCATTCCCACTTTACCTTTCCCTTCTTCTTCATCTGAGGCTCCTACTAGTTTAAGTCCATCAGAAATTCCGAAAGTGTTAGTTATGTAATTATAGTCTTTTACATATTTTGACTTCGCTAATTGATCTGTTTCTTTTACATTGAGCTGCGGCGGTTTTGGCATTTCTCCAGTTTCTCTAGATTTTTGAACTAATTTGTCAAAATCAAGACCTAAAGTAACATCTGCACCTAGTTTTTTTCTTGCAGCATCAGCTGCCTTTTTTGATGCATTTTGGATTGTGAATCCTGAAAGAACCAAATTTGTAACAATTAGAAATACTGCCATCAAAATTAATGATGTTCCTATCCTTTTTTTCATACTGAGAATTGCGCGTTTCATAAAATTCATTTTTTCTTACCTCCTTGATAACTTGTATTCTATATATGTTATCTAGAGTCTATATGGAGCTAATCGGTAGTTTATCTATAGATATAAGGAGTTTATGTGTAGTTATTCATTGACCTAATCAAGAAAAACCGAAAAAACAGTCTAAAAGCGTAAGCGGTTTTGAATATTGGTAAGAAGTTTGTCCATTTAAAGGACTTATAGAAAAAGAAGAAAGTTGGGCTTAATTTAATGTATGTAAGATGAAAAATATATTTATTGTGTAATTTCTATGCAATAAATATAGAGGAAGATATATAGATATCTTTTAATGTTTCTATATAGAAATCACGTCATTTTAAAAGGTGCATCCTTTAATAAAAAATAAGCTATTTTGAATGGTTGGATAGAGTTGAAGAAACTTATATTTAACTATAGAGTCCCGATACATCACTATCAATCTAATATTTTGCAATATCGATAAAGTCTTTTTTATACTTCTATACTCAAAATCCCTTTGAATTATTTTTGGATGGTAAAACATGTTTCTCTACTCTTTCATATATCGTAAGCAATTTCTTGATAAAAGAAAATTTCGGTACTAACAAATAAGAAAACAATGCTGAAACACATCCTATTAAAGCCCCTATTGCAACATCAAAAGGATAATGAACTCCTACCCAAATACGAGAGATTCCTACACAAAATGCAAGTATAAGCCATAACCAACCAACTTTCTTACGAACAAGCCAAAACGAAAAACAAATTGAAAAAAAGAGAATCGTATGGTCACTAGGAAATGAATTATCTACAGTATGGTCGACAAGTTTATTCACATCAGGCAATATTGCAAACGGTTGATAATTTAGATGGAATTTCCCTGCTATTTTTCCAATCACCTCAGCAATTACAAAATTTACTTATGTTTTTCATTGAATTGTAATAAAATTACAGTACGTGAAATTATATTACTTTAACTTTAAAAGCGAAGTGAAAACAATCTTCACTCCGCTTTTTGTAATTATTTAATCGTTTTCTCTGTTTTTAAAACTAATGAACTTAACGCAGGAATTTTAATTTTATTATCATGAACAACGTAAAGTGTTTTACTACCTGCTTTTTTACCGTCCACAAGTACTTTCCAAGGACCTTTCGATGGAAGCGTTATGTCAATGTCTTCCTTATTTGCATTGTGAGCCACCATAAAGTATTCGCTTTTATTCCCACTTCCCTTTCCATCTATTGTATAAGCTACAACATTTTTTGGAACATGGATAAAAGTTATATGCTTTTTAATCTGCTCTGCAGATGTCATTCGAAAAGCTGGGTACTTTTTGCGTAATTCTATTAAGCCCTTCATATAATCTACTTCATTATTAAATGCTGCACGGCGCAACCAGTCCATTTGGTTAATTGTATCAGGGGATTTGTAACTGTTATGATCACCATATTTCGTGCGCATAAACTCTTGTCCTGCATGTAAGAATGGAATACCTTGTGATGTTAATAAAATCGAAGAAGATAATTTGTGCATTTGTTTTCGCACTTCTTCACTGTCACCTGGATTAGTCAACTCAAGTTTGTCCCATAATGTATGATTATCATGTGCTTCCACATACGTTAGCACCTGCTCCGGATCTTGATAAGTAGACGAATTGATATCGTAGTCAATGCCTGCTGTAATCCCTTTTTTAATACGGTCTTCCATGTTTTCCTTCCCATTTACAAAGCCATTTTCTTTCTCTTCAAATACACTACCTTTCAATCCATCACGTATATTATCGTTAAAATGAGCGATCCCTTTCATTTTCTCTGCATTTTTTTGATTTGCTTTCAACTCAGCTGCAAGAGGTGTATTTAAATCCCAACCTTCTCCATGCAATATAATAGTAGGGTCAATTTGATTAATAGCTTTACGTATTTCATTCATTGTTTCATAATCATGAATACCCATTAAATCAAAACGGAATCCGTCTAAATTATATTCTTTTGCCCAGTATGTGACCGAATCCACCATAAATTTTCTCATCATTTTTCGTTCTGAAGCTGTATCATTTCCTACTCCAGTTCCATTTGCAAATGTTCCGTCTTCATTGTAACGATAATAATAACCTGGAACTAACTTATGAAAATTAGATTCAGTAGCATTATACATATGGTTATATACTACATCCATCACAACACGAAGATTATTATCATGTAGTGTTTGAATTACTTGCTTTAATTCAGTTATTCGTACAGTAGGCTCATATGGATTTGTAGAATAGGATCCCTCTGGAACGTTGAAGTTTTTCGGGTCATATCCCCAGTTATATTGTGGTTCGTTTAAATTCTCTTCATTTACTGATGCATAATCAAATATCGGTAAAAGCTGTACGTGCGTAACACCAAGATCCTTTATATGATCAAGTCCTGTTTTCACACCTTCAGGCCCTTTTGTTCCTTTTTCTGTTACGCCTAAATATTTCCCTTTCTGCTTAATGCCACTTTCGGGCTGAATTGAAAGATCACGTACATGCAATTCATAAATAATTGCGTCTTCCGGGTTTTTAAATTTTGGCTTTTTGTCCACTTTCCATTTTTTAGGGTTTGTTTCTTTTAAATCAACAACTGCCCCTTTATCTCCATTTACAGAAGCAGCGCGTGCATACGGATCAACTGCTTCAGTCCACTTATCACCAATTTTCACTTTATACGTATAAAAGATACCTTTTTGGTTCCCTTTAAGTTCTACTTTCCAAGTGCCTTTTTCACCTTGTTGCATGTTTATTTCAGTACCTATTTTATCGTTCCATTTTTTATATGTAACTAACTTCGCCTCACTCGCAGTAGGAGCCCATACACGGAACTTCGTATGTTGCGGCGTATATATATTACCTAAATCGTTACCACCATAATAAAATGAATGATCAAATTCCGCACTACGAATTACTTTACCGATTTCCGTATACGCATCAGCTACGTTTTCGATTTTCACTTTGTATGATTGTTTTAAATCAATTTTCTGCTCCGTAATTATTTTAAACTTATTTGTAACATTTCCACTTTTTCTATCATAAGGACTAATATTCTTTATTTTAATGCCTTCAATTTCAATTTTCCGTTCCTTAACATGAAACGGGACATTAGTCGTTACAGTAATCTCATTGAAACTATCAATAGTTGCTTTTTGAATTGATAGATCCGAAGAAGGCTTAGAGTTATATACTTTATCATCACCAGAAAGAATCCACACTTCAGCACGACCGTCCTTTATATTTTCAATCCAACGATCGCCACCATCTTTTTCCCATTCATTTGTACGAATGATAAATCCTACACGATTATATTCACCATCTATATTAATCTTAGCGTACTTTCCAAATTCATCTTCACCGGTAAATTCATATGATTTACCATTTGCGTTTTCTCCCCATGTCCAAAGGTTCCAGTTCTTTATATTTCCAGATTGCTCTTTGTAATGAATGATAACTTCAGTTGTTTTCGAATTTGAAACTGCCTTTACACTTTGAAAAGAGAAAACAGATGATAACATTACGATTATAGTAAGTAATAAAACTGATTTGTTAACTAATCTTTTTACCATTTGCACCACATACACCCTTTCTTTAAATAGTAGGCACAATTTATTATGCTCGTACTAAATTACACTAGTTAAATTAATCTAGAAATCTCTTTTACTTCACCCCCATATTGGCTATTTTCACATATGTATTTCAATGATCTTTTTCATTACGAAAACGTTTGCATTAATTGTTAAAAAAATAGATTTGATTACGTCTACATATATTCGTAATTACTAAAAGATCAGGGAAATTATTTTAAAGCAATCGTTTGTTATCGCTTTCATTCTATAGTACTCCCTAGCAATAGGTCAATATATTATTAATTTTCAGTTTTTTAATTTTAATCCTTATATATTTGTCACAACTTATTGAAAATAGACAGCCTCATTATCACTTAGTAAGTTTATTTTACTCATACATTGCTGCATAAAAAAACAGCTACTATCTTTAAAATGACAGTAGCTGTTTTTCATAATGTAATAATATATGAATGAAAACTATATTTCTAACTTACTTAATCTTACTTAATTTTTGCTGCATCAAATGCCTTTTGAACTGCTTGAACTTCAGCTGTATTCGCTCCATATTTATTCGTTGCCACTCGAATACATGCTGATCTCAATTCTTTGAAATTAGAAGTCATATTTAACTCATCTGTATTTGCATAATAGAAGATATCAAACATTTTATCTTCACCAATCCCTTTAACAGTTACACCGTTATGAGTTCCACCTTTTGCAATGAGATACGCAACTTTATTAATAATACTTGAATTAAAATGAACGCCACCTTGATCCCATCCGTTAAAATCATTAAATTCACTGTAATCATCTGGATAAGGTACACCAAGTGAAGATGGAACAGAAGCCGGGTTTTCCATATCACGGAAAACAGATCCAGTTTGTTCTCCCATCGTCCAGTTAAAGCTTCCATTATTTACGTATTTCTCAATAGATGTTCCCATAATATCAGATAGCGCCTCATTAATCGCACCAGATTCACCGTAGTATTCAAGATTAGATTCGCTAGAAGTAACAGCATGTGTAAATTCATGGCCAGCTACGTCATAAGCTTTGACGATAGGATCTCCATATACAAGCATACTTCCATTATTCGCACTTAAAGCATTCTGCCAATTTTTCGGATCATTCGTATCTCCGGAATCCCAAGCATGTACAACTGAAACTACCTTTTGTCCCTTGTTATCAAAGCTATTACGCTTGTATTTATCTTTGTAAAAATCAAATACTTTTGTTGCTAAGTAATGAGCACTTACTGCTTTTGGATCGTTAAATGTTGCCGAAGTACTAGTTGCTAATGTACCAGGATAATAGCTTTCTTCTTTAGTAATATCTCTATAATTCACATCGTATGTTTCAATTCCTTGCCCTCTTGTATAATCAGCAAGAGCATATTTGCCATTACTTTGTTTAGAGATACCAAATGTACGTGATATACCTAAATCATCTTTTCCTGTTCCAGTTAATGATGTAAGATTGCTTTTTTTACTTTTCTTTAATGCTCCAACTAGTTTTTCACTTGCTTTTAAGTTAGATTCTTGTACCATATTTTTTAACATATCACCATTTTGTGCATTTACTAAATAAGTTCCAGAAACATAGTTTGGTGTTGCAGCTTCAAATGTAACCTGGTATGCATTGCTAGCTTGTCCATTATTTTCATCAACAAAAATAACTTCTTTAACTTCTGGCTCAGTAATAAAATTGATATCGTTCCCGTACTTCGTATAAATATATTGTGTTGCTTCATCTTTTGATAGTTTGATAGGTTTTTTCAATTCTTCTTGTTTTAAATTTTGCGCGCTATCACCTGAAATACTTTTAATAACACCGTTATTATCTACGTGTGCAGTTAATTGATGACCATATATTTCTTTTCCTTCGTATGTTTGCTGTATACGTACAAGTGTAGTCCCATCATATGAACCACGTTTTTGAAGAACTTTATAATCTACTCCTGTTTCCCCATTGACTTGCTTTGGAGAAAGAGCTTGTTCTGTTTTCTCCTTAAGAGCATCTTTTACTACATTCTCTGGTGCCTTTTGTGACGGTTGTGTAAGTTCACCCGAACGGAACGATTCTTCCTGAATTTGAACTTGTAATTGGTCTGTTTCCTCTGCATGACCTACTCCGTATGGTGCTACAGCTGTTAAAGCTAATCCTGTTGTTAATGCTACCTTAGTTAATGTCTTTTTGTTTTTCATTTTTTCACCTCGTATAATTTTTAAAATAGAAAGCTTGTACAAAGTATACTTTTTGTTTCTATCGAAAAAAAGGGAAAATACACAATTTATGTAACATTATGCAAAATTACATAATGTAAGGTCGAAAATATAAATAAAGAACAACTCATAAAAGTGCATTAATTTCAATGAAAAAAGAGCTCCCTAAGGCGCTCTTTAAATGCGATTATAAACATATATGCATTGTCTCATCCATTTGTTTATTTGGTAATTTCTCTGCACAATACCCTTTTAAAAATGCATCATCTAATAGATTGGCATCCTCCGTTACTATTTGATTAGTAAATATAAGATATAGTTATATATAATTCAAGATACATACATACTTATTTAAATTTCTGTTTATTGGTTCTTTTTTTATTGGTACAAATAAATCAACCTTTAGCTTACCTTCTAGATTTTCCGCTACATTATTTAAGCAAAACTCTAAATTCTCTCTATCGTAATCTGCATCATACTCACTATTTGGTAGCCAATCTGCGTACATGTTTTGATACGCTACACTTAATTTATGAGGCCCATCATAGAACTGGTATAGAGCGTATAGACCTACATCAAAACTTTTAAAATTGCACCTCATGATGTCTTTCTTTATCAAAGCTTTCAGGAATCGTAACACACGCATCGTGCCGACACTTATGACTTTCGGGTGTCATATGAAGATTTAAAGGAATCGTTAAATTGGTTACAATCACTCAAAATTAATGCAGTTCCATTTGGAAATAATTCATCCATTGAACCCTTTGTCCGCCCACATTAAGGTAATGCATCTGTTTATTTTATCGATTCGGATGGTAATAGCTTAGAACTAATGCATTAAAGCATATAACTGATAATGTATCTTTCAAAGATTAGGAGGAACTATTAACTAGCACGTTTGAATAAATAATAGTTATTTATAAAATCGAATAAAAACGAAATGCAGTTCAACTGTTATTTTTGTCTAACAATTGAACTGCATTTTTTATTATTTAATTATTATTTATTGTGCTACCCTCATACAGTGTAACGTTTTTGACTTGCTGCTTAATATCTTCTATATAATAAAATAGTTTACCTCTTAAATCCCTTATCCATAATGGATAATCTTCTGAATCCGGAATATCAACAGTCCGAGTCAATCTCGCATACATCATTAAACGATGCATTCGTAAAAACCACTGTATATCTTTTAACATCGCATGATCAATAGTTGTTTCCTGTCTATACCCTTGTAAAAACGCTTCAAAATAAAGAGGGTTTAGTTCTAGTTTTTCATTACAAATATCCCGTAAAGCATATGCAATATCAGCTATATACCAATAATGAGCGCAATCGTCAAAATCTATAATTCCAATGATGTCTCCATCTATACATAAATTATCTAATTCAAAATCATAGTGAATGAATCCGAAATTCTCATCTGTAATCGGCAATGTATGGATCCATTCTTCAATTCTCTCAAGCTCTTTTCGTAAAACGAATTCTTCTTGAGGTATTGAGTTTTCAATATACGCTAAATGTTCCCGCCATGTTATTCTATCTTTTGTCAATTCTTCTGGCATTGTTTTAAAAGCTGCATGTAGACGCCCTAATTGTTTACCCCATAAATAGAATTGATCTTTAGTTAAGTCTTCTATTGCATAATGTTTTCCTTTTAAGCCTTTCAATACAACCGCATAAAAAATTCCTAATTCTGTATGAATCTCCTCAATATAACGCTGATTTTTCGATATTACCGGAGCATTTAATTGTAATGAACAGCTCGATAAATACTGCAAAATATGAATTTCAGCTTGAATAGTTTCTATATTTTTTTCCTCTCTTTCTACAAATCTAAGGTAATAACGCTCACCATTGTTTTGAAAAACAAACACAAAATTTGCACTAGCACGAATGTAATAAAGAGAGTCTTCATCATGTTCCCAGTTCATTAAAATTTGTTCGGCAAACGAACTTCTCCAATTTCCGTCAACAGTTGCGACGACTTTTAGCATTCTACTTAATTTCATCATACAATCCACCTCATCTTGTTTTTAAAACAATGTGGAAATGTACTTTATGTATGATGTATAAAATGTTATTTATTACCTATTAATATATACACCATCAATTACGTGAGAAAGATCTAGATGTATTTCCACATGTTTCTTTTTTAAAGTCTCCATCCGATCTACTCACCTCCTTTTAATTATTAAGAAAATTATAACAATTAAAACGTATCCTATCAATTAAACATTAAATTAATGTGAAAAATAACATTCTTCATTCATTTTTCATGCGTATGTATGTACATTTGTTAATTTATTCGATATATTATGTGTATTGAATGATTACGAAAAGCTTATTGGTCGCTAAAAAACACCTTATATTTTATATCCGAGAAAACTACAAAATGTATAAAATTCCATTTGTCAAATGAATTTAATGCGGAAGGAGGTTTGTGGTTACTTCATCGGGATATAATCATCAGTTTTGAACTGATAAAAATATAGGAGGCGACATAATGTTTCGTACGATTTCAAATTTCATGAGAGTAGCTGAGATAAGAAACAAAATTCTTTTTACACTAGCAATGCTAATCGTTTTTCGAATTGGCACGTTTATTCCAGTTCCTCATACTAACGCAGAGGTATTAAAAGTACAAGATCAAGCTAACGTTTTAGGTATGCTAAACGTATTTGGCGGAGGGGCACTACAACACTTCTCAATCTTTGCTGTAGGTATTACACCTTATATTACAGCTTCCATCATAGTACAATTACTACAAATGGACGTTATACCTAAATTTTCGGAATGGGCAAAGCAAGGAGAAATGGGCCGTAAGAAATCAGCTCAATTCACTCGATACTTTACAATCATTCTCGCATTCATACAAGCCATTGGAATGTCTTATGGCTTTAATAATATAGCAGGTGGACAATTAATAACAGATCAAAGCTGGACTACATACTTATTTATTGCGACAGTTTTAACTGCAGGTACTGCATTTTTACTTTGGTTAGGTGAACAAATTACCGCTAACGGAGTTGGTAATGGTATTTCGATGATTATCTTCGCAGGACTTGTAGCAGCAATTCCAAATGTTGCGAACCAAATTTATTTGCAGCAATTCCAAAATGCAGGCGATCAATTATTCATGCACATCATAAAGATGGTTTTAATTGGTCTCGTAATTTTAGCGATAGTTGTTGGCGTTATTTACATACAACAAGCCGTGCGTAAAATACCGATTCAATATGCAAAAGCTGTTTCAGGAAACAATCAATATCAAGGAGCAAAAAACACTCATTTACCTCTTAAAGTAAATAGTGCTGGTGTAATTCCAGTAATCTTTGCTTCTGCATTTTTAATGACGCCGCGTACGATTGCGCAGCTCTTCCCTGATTCAAGCGTGTCAAAATGGATCGTTGCAAATCTTGATTTTGCACATCCATTTGGAATGACACTTTATGTCGGTCTAATCGTTGCTTTCACATACTTCTACGCATTTATTCAAGTAAATCCTGAACAAATGGCTGAGAATTTGAAAAAGCAAAATGGATATGTGCCTGGTATTCGCCCTGGTAAATCAACAGAACAATATGTAACGAAAATTTTATATCGATTAACATTTATTGGCGCAATTTTCTTAGGTGCAATTTCCATTTTGCCGCTCGTATTCACAAAAATTGCTACGTTACCACCTTCTGCACAAATTGGTGGTACAAGTTTACTTATTATCGTCGGTGTTGCACTTGAAACAATGAAGACGTTAGAAAGTCAGCTTGTGAAACGTCATTATAAAGGGTTTATAAAAAAAGTAAATTAAGTAAAAAACACAGTTGGTTATTTTTTCAACTGTGTTTTTGATTCTGCTACCTCTAATTTCCCCACTAATGTATCAATCACTTTTTCTAAGTTCACTATTTTTTCTTCTAATGCTTGGATGCGTTTTTCGCTATCCACTACATTATTATATTTTAACTCATCATTGGACGATTTGAACTGCTCCCATAATTCGAAAATAGTATTTTCAGTAGGTAATTTTGATTTTTCATCATTAATGTCTGCTTCTTTATTTGATTCTAATTCAAATTGAAGTTCATATGTAATTCCAGTTAACTTTTTAGCTATTTTTGAAATTAAATCTTTATAAGACTTTTCAACCCAACCTTGTTGGAATTCGTTTTCAAAATAAATGATCAATGAATCTTCATTTATTCTGGCTGTCGTTTCTTTAACCCACGTTTCATATGAAGGTCTTGAAATTGTTAATTGGATTTTATCTTTTATTTCATCCCAAATCGTGTTGGATTCCTCTTGTCCAGAAGTGAGTGGATGATTTTGCATGTTAAGAATCTGTGCTATAGAAGTGGTTTTTGATTCTATTTCGAACCAAATTTGATATTCTTCATTTGTAAGATTCTGTACGGTACTTGAAATTATATTTTTATACTCTCCTTCAAGCAAATCACGATGAAACGCATCTTCACAAAAGATTATTAATGTATTATCTTTTATCGTAGCATTTGTATTTCTAATCCATTTCATAAATGTTTTCTCTGCTAATTTTGGCCTTAATGCTTTCTTTACTTCATCCCAGCTACTAAGCCTTACTTTTTGAATATCTTTCAACTTAGATGGTTCGCCATTACATAGATCAAACTGAATTTCAAACGTCGTATTAAACATTTCTCTTAATGTATGAAATACTAACTCTTTGTAATGAGATTCTAACCAGTCACGTGCAAATTCATTTGGAGCATAAATCGTTAATATATCATCCTCTAAATAAGCAGTTGTATTAGTAAACCAAGTTTCATATGATGGTTTTGAAATTTGCGGTCGAATTTTTTGCTTTACTTCAGTCCAATTTATTTTCATAATAACTCCCCCTCTTTTATAGTTCTCTTTCATATAGCTTAATAATATTACGACTTTCCAATAAATAAAGTCAATCCGTATCTTTAATAAAATTAAAGCAGCCCTATTTTATACAGGGCTGCTTCTTTATACAACTACATTTCCTTCTCAAATAATCTCCCTTGTTTGAAATAAGTACGGAGTGTGGATTGATTAGCTAAAAATACACCAACCAAAATGAAACATGCACCTATTCCCATTGTGGGGTTTAAAGGTTCTCCTAATATGATATAGCCTACTATAATAGCAATTAACGGTGAGACATATAACCACGTTGACGGGAATACAGGATTTGTTTTTGATAAGAGCCAATAATATAATCCGTGCCCACCAATTGATCCGATAAAGATTAGATATAAAATAGGCCACTGTACACTCCAAGAGGCTAATACAGATACATTCGGTTGTTCTACTACGGCAGACACGATTAATAGTAAAACTCCTCCATAAAACATTTGAATACCATTAATGAGAAATGGTGATACACTTTGTAAATCCGAAAGTATTTCTTTTGATCGAATAGAGCCTATTCCGTAAAATAACTCTCCTATTATTAAAACAACACAAGCAATACTCCATATGAAACTTACTTCTTGGTGCATGCCTGGTAAAGAAACAAAAACAACGCCTATTAGTGCTATAATTAATGCGAAAAATTGCTCCTTTTGTAATTTTGTCTTATTTCTCCTTGCCTGTAATAACAAAATCATCATCGGTCCCGTTGCAGAAAGCACAGCAGCTAATCCCGAAGAAATAAATTGTTCTGCCCAGTACAGTGATGCGAATGTCATAAATGTTAAACAAAAACCAGCATACATAATACGTTTCGAAAATACATGTGGCATAATTTCTTTCCTTTTTAACTTAAATATAATCATTAGAATTACTCCTGCTAAAAAGAAACGAATGCCTGCTGAAAACAATGGAGGTGCTCCTGCTTCAATTCCGATTTTTATCGTTAAAAATGTTGTTCCGAAAATAATACATACTAAAATATAATTGAAAATGACCATTTTTCTTCCTCCTTTTTACTCTTAACATGAGTATAGAAGGGATAGTGTATAACAGTGTAACTATGTATATAACAGTTGCCTAAAATTGTAGTTGATTCTCTATATATTTTTCGCTTTAATTAAATAAAAACGAAGAAGGTGAAACCATGAAGATTGTTCTTCGTAAAGAATCCAACATACCGTATTACAAGCAAATATATATGCAAATCGTTGAAAGAGTACAAAGTGGCATGCTTTCACATGGTGACGTACTTCCATCTTTACGCACTATGGCCGAAGATTTACAGATTAGCCTATTAACAGTTCGTAAAGCATATAAGCAGTTAGAAAAGAAAGAATATATACGCATTGAGCAAGGAAAAGGTGCTTATATACATAAACATGGAAAGAAAGATTTCAAACCAATTCCGTATAAATGGCAACAAACGAAAACGATTAATGTTATGCGATCTCAATATACAATGAATCAGCACCGGAAATATTACGATTTTTCACAAGCGATTTTATATCCTCGCTTATTACCAAATCCATTCTTAGCTGATGAAATGCATAAAATACTGAATAAAGACCAAATGCTCCTAGCAACGTATGGTCCAGTTCAAGGCGATTATGAACTGCGAGTTGAAATAGCAAGTTACTTAAAAGAACACCAGCAATTAGTGACAGACCCCTCTCAATTATTAATTACAAGCGGCGCTCAACAAGGAATTGATTTAATTGCTCAAACATTATTAAAACCTGGTGATATTGTATTAGTGGAAAGTCCGTGTTACAGTGCCGCACTTGATATTTTTATCAATAAAGGCGCTCAAATCATTCCAGTTTCTCTTGATAATCATGGAATTCGATCTGACTTAGTCGATGATATTTGTCAAAGTAAAAATCCCGTATTATTGTATACGAATCCGACTTTTCAGAACCCAACAGGTGCAGTAATGAGTAAAGAACGAAGAATGGAACTAATAGAACTAGCAGAGCTATATAAATTTTTTATAATTGAAGATGATTCGTTCGGAGAAATATATTTTGAGGGTGCGACTGTTCCCCCTCCTATCAAAAAATTTGATAGGAATGGCCACGTAATATATATAAAAGGATTTAGTAAAACGTTAGCACCCGGACTGCGTATCGCAGCACTTATTGCAGATGGACCTATTTTCGAATGGTTATATGCTGTAAAAGGTTCAATGGATATTGGTAGCCCTTTATTAACACAAAAAGCACTTCTACCTTTCCTGCGTGCAGAACGTATGAAAAACCATTTAGAAAAATTGCGTACGGCTTTACAAATTAGACGTGATATAACGATTGATTTGTTATCACCACTTAAAGAAATAAGATTTGAAATACCAAATGGTGGCTTTAATTTATGGATTACACTTCCTGATCCGATAGATCCCTTTACCTTATTACAAAAAGCAAATGAAGTAGATGTCTCTTTTTTACCAGGAACAGCTTGTCTATTAAATCCCGAAATCAATAATCACCAATTAAGGATTAGCTATTCTCTGTTAAATGAAAAAGATATGTTAATTGGTTTAGAGAGATTATATGATACAATACGAAACTGTATATGATAGAGATAACATTACATATCCAATAAGAAATACTATCCCAAAATGAAAATGTGACTTTTGGGATAGTATTTGTTTCTGAGTTTTTTCGTGGTTCAAATATTATCTTCCGACTTTCATTACAATCTTACCTCTAACATGTTGACCTTCACTCAAAATATGAGCTTCTCTAACCCCTGCTTCATTAAACGGAACAACTTTACTTATGATTGGTTTTATTTTTCCATGTACAATTAAATCTGATAATTCTTCTAGTTGCTTTCCATTTGGTTTTAGCCATAAAAAACCTGATTTTATCCCTTTTACTTTTTGAATTGGCTCATGAACAATTGAAACTAACACACCACCAGGTTTTATAATTTGAAAACTTTTTTCCTGTACTTCGCCACCAATTGTATCTAACACAATATCAAAATCTGATAGTAGTTCTTCAAATTTATCTTTTTTATAATCAATAACAAGATCCGCTCCTAATGACTTTAAAAACTCTTCATTCTTACTACTTGCAGTTGTCGCAACAAAAGCCCCAAATGATTTTGCGATTTGGATTGCTAAACTTCCAACTCCACCAGCTCCAGCATGAATAAGTACTCGGTCATGTTCTTTTATTTTTGCGTAATCTACAAGACTTTGCCACGCTGTAAGTCCTGCAAGAGGAATTGAAGCTGCCTCTTCGAAACTTAGATTTGTAGGCATATAGGAAACTAAATCTGATTTTACTGTAATGAATTCAGCATAAGAGCCCTGTCCTATATTTTCAGGTTTCGTATACACCTTATCTCCTATTTTGAAACACTCTACCTCTTCCCCAACTTCTTCAATAATTCCAGCTACATCTAACCCTAAAATAATTGGAAATGAAAATCGTAACTGTTGTTGCAAGTCTCCTTTTCTTATTTTCCAATCAACAGGATTAACAGATGTTGCGAGAATACGTATTAATACCTCATTATCTTTAACAACCGGTTTTAAAACTTGTCTTTCTTTTAATTCTTCAACACTCCCAAATTGATCTATTACAATTGCTTTCATTTCCATTCCTCCTTGCTGTTTATTTTAATAACATACAAATATTTCTCAAAATTTTTTGCCTTGAATTATCATAAACTTATTTTTGGAGGTAATTACGTAAGAAACATTATGAATTCCAAAATGAATCTTACACACACATTAGAATCATTCGAAACTGCATTTTTAATTACATTAAAAAAGAAATGGGGAAAACTTTATGACTGAAAAGATATTTAAAATAAACGGGATTGATATATGTACAGAAAGCTTTGGGAACCCTAAAAATCCAGCTATTTTATTAATTATGGGCGCTACGTGTTCAATGGTTTATTGGGATGAAGAATTTTGTGAACAGTTGGCTAACACCGGGAAATTTGTTATTCGTTTTGATAACCGTGATGTAGGGCGCTCTGTTGCATATGAACCCGGTACTTCCAATTATACAGTTACAAATATGGCAGAAGATGCAATTGGAGTACTTGATGCTTATCATATTGATCAAGCACATCTATTTGGCATGTCATTAGGTGGTATGATAGCTCAAATTGCTGCTGTAATACATCCTGAAAGAATATTGTCGTTAACATTACTAGCTACAAGTGTAATAGGCTCTGACGATAACACGCGCGATTTACCTCCGATGGATGAAAGGATTTTAACACATCACGCAAATGGCACGCATTTAGATTGGACAAATGATAAAGTTATAGCAGAATATTTAATTTCAGGATCTCGGCTTTTATGTGGATCAAAACGAACATTAGATGAAAAAAGAGTCTATAAACAGGTAAAACAAGAAATAGAACGAGCTAACAATTTATTAAGTATGTTTAACCACGCTCTACTACGAGGAGATGATACATATGAAGGTGTGCTTCACTCCCTACAAGCACCTACATTAGTCATTCACGGAACAGACGATACCGCACTCCCTTTTGAACATGCTCTCGCACTTATTGATGAAATTCCTAACTCAGTCCTATTAACCCTCGAAGGCGCAGGACATGAGAATCATCCTGATGACTGGAAAGACATAATTCATGCTGTTACTGAACATACAGCTAAAATATGAATAAATAACGAATAAAAGGGGCACAAATTATGGTGCGCCCCTTTTATTCGTTACATGTAAAAAAAACCATCACTGTATCTGTATGTATAGTGATAGGCAATACTTATATTTTTCTATGTGTGAACTACTCACCACTTAGCAAAGCTTGAAGTGGGAGCTTCTCAGTTCCACGACGAAAGCAACCTTTCGTCTCCCTGAGCGTTACTTCGGGGCGTTCCATCCCTAGATGACCAACGCTTGGAAGTTCCCTTTATACGGTTGATATTTTACGCAGGAACCGAATGGCTTGGTTTTCGCACGCTATTTTCTTCCTGCAACCTTCTATATCAAGTTATCAAAGAACCTCATATAGATGCTTTATCAGAATTTTTTGACTACCGACAAACCGAAATTCATCTCCCACCTATCGTTGGGCTACGCCCTTCACACGCCCCAGGAAGGAGAATTCTTTCGGGAAATTCGTTAAAAAAACGGACAATCTAATTGATCAACAGCTTCCCATGATTTTTTTTTTATATTTTCGGTGGATTTATTAGCTTCTAGTGGTACGTTTTTAAAAGGGTTTACTTCAACTTTTAATATGGAAGATGGCTCTACGTATAATGAGAAAACATGGCTACTAGGTATAGCTTTTGACACATCAATATCTCCTACTTGTTTAAAAAGTTGCTGCGCTGCAAAGAAAAAGAAATTCGTTGGGTTCGATTGTTTATTTAGCCATGCAAGCATTTCAGGTGATACCGACTTATGAATATTGATTTTTACCCGATCACCACGTTTATATCGCCTAGATCGCATACTTCCACCAACTAACTTATCGTTAAGTTTGTAAACCCTAACTCTTTTTGCTTATGCTCTCTATATTTTGGTGAACAAGTGTATACTAATAATCCACGTGCATTTGTAAATAACGGATTATCTACAAAAATTACATTTGTTAATCGTCCTTTTTGCTTTAAAATCATTTTCAAACTGTTTTTAATAATTACTGCGCCCCCGCCATAAATAAATACGTATGGATCATCTTTCATATCATCAATTTTATTTATGATATCCGTTGCGACACGCGCTGCTAAACCTAATAATGCCGGCTGTGATTCTTCAACTAATAACGCATTTCGCGGGTGCTTTTCATGTAAATAAATTTGGTTAAATTCTGTAATGCTATCAATCGTTTTTGTTGGATACTTCCGGTTCCATCTCGTAATAATCTGTAGCAACGTTTCTTTCACACCATATGATAAGCCCTTACTTAGTTGTGGCCTAAAGTTGACGCCAAGTGAAACTACTTCTTCTGTCGTCCCTGCACCAATATCAAAAGATAATAGTGTTTTATCAACAAAATCAATTTCTGAAACTTGATTTTGTTCACATTCTATTTTATGTTTTACAACATTTCCTTCTTCATCATATACAATGCCCCACGTCCCAGAAGCACCTTCAGGTAGGCATTTACAAAACTCGATAGATACATTAATCGTAACATCACGTCCGTTTGGATAATGGAACACAACTTTATGATTACCCATATAGCGTTTCGCATTTTCCGCAGCTATTTCTTGTGTAATAAGCTGCATAGGAAGAGCAACAGATAAATCGTAACGAATATTAATATGACTAGAAGTTGGACTTTGACGCATAGCACTTACCGCTAAACCAGATAGAATTGTAATAACCATTAACTCATCAGTTGACTTATTCGATTTCTTCTCAACCTCAGTACCTTTTAATTGATCTTGAATGACTTTTTCTCCAACAATATACCGCACGTTATTTAACATTAGTGATGGAGAACTAATGGTCACGTCAATGTGATTTTCTAATTCAGATAATGAAACATCCCCCTCATCTAACAATCCTGTAGGCTCTCCTATATATAAAGAATATATACTCGGAATAAAAATAGGGTCTTGCCCTTTCACCATTAACTTCAAACCGTTATTTCCTGCATCAGCACCAGCTTTTAATAGAATAGACATAACTACCCCCTAAATTAATCTGACATCCCTTCCAAATATATGCGAGCTCATTCTTTTACATTCAAATGTAATGTAATTTTTTGTTTATCGTAAAAACAAAATATCATATTCTTGTCCCTTCATGTAAAAAGTATTTGACATAAAACTTTTCCAATTTTATACTATAGATGTAAAGAGTTTTTTACATGATAGGAGGTGTCATTTCTAAATTGAATCATAAAAAGTTTATTTTCATCATTATCGTTTTATCTTTAATCGGAGTCCTTATATATGGCGCATATAAATATGTAACAGAAGGTTCGATTTTTGGAGGGACAATATTCGCTTTTTCGTTAATACTTGGTAATTTAATTAATCAAATTACTTGGGGAGATCCAAACGGAGTATCGAAAGAAAGCCAAGATGAAATGGGACAACAAATTAAATATAAAAGCTTTAAAATTTCTTATTTTGTACTAATATGCCTTATGTTTTTTATTTTAATAGCATCAGAAGGATTTGCATTCCTATTACTCGATGAAATAAAGAATCTTCCTCTTTTTATCGCTCTTTGTTCTTCTTTCTTTATTTATCCTATTGTCGAACTTATAGTCGCAAAACAATATAAATAAAAAGGTGAGATTTTCTATATACAGAAAATCTCACCTTTTTATTTATATACCCTCAACTATCGCTTTTAATTTATTCACTGTCCGCCAATTTCTTACTGTAGCTGCTGTATGTAGCTTCTGAAATTGACTCATTAATTTAGAATTTCGAATACTATTTTTGAAAAATAAATACACAACTTTTTCATGTATAAAACAATCTTCTGTCTCATTTTTTTGCATAAATAGCTGATCCTTTTCTTTTTCAGAAAGTTCATTTGCTAAGAAGGCAACATGTATACTTTCCCCCTCAAGCAATGAATCGACTTCATAAGGACACCTTTTTATCGTATTTATAAATTCATCACGTGTTCTTAACATGACTGGAACATCAAAATCAAAAACGTTTTTAATTTCCGATTGTATTCGTTTATTTAGAAAATCAATATCTTTTTCAGATTCGAACACGATATTACCGCTTTGAATATATGTTTTTACTTGTTTTAACCCTATGGATTCAAACATTTGTTTTAAATCAGCCATTTTAATTACCTTATGCCCGCCTACATTGATTCCTCTTAGTAATGCAATATAAATTGTCATATCATTTCTCCTCATTTAAATGTGTTTCAAAGTTGATGTAAAGATATTTAATACGCTATAAGAACCTTACTACATTTTATTATAGTAAGGTTCTTGTAGTGGTTAAATTTTATTCAACGAAAGCATCTGTTTGTTGAATAAAAAGTGCTTTCGTTATAGAGCCGTTGACTTTTTAAACAAAGGTATGCACCCTCCACTAGGCCCATAAGCAACTCCAATTTTATCCCATCCATATTTTTCATAATAGCCGTTAAGATCTGAAGTAAGATAAAGAAAATGGTATCCTCTTTTTGCAGCTTCTAGCAGTCCATGATTCAACAATTTTTCACCAATAGAGTTACCCCTAAATTTTTCATCTACAAACAAACATGCTAGCCATGGGCTCAAATCCTGACGACTATTTAAATCATTGAGAATTAATGCATACGTTCCGATGATCTCATTATCTATTTTTACAATATAAAAACTTGGTATGTTATTTGGATTGGTTAAAGCATTAGTCATGCAATCTTTATAGAATGCACGCCCACCTTCCTCACCCCATTCTTTCCAAAAAACATCTATTGCCTTATTAAATAAGTCATCGTTCTTTAGTAATTGAATGATTTCCATAAAGCTACGCCTCCCAAAAGTATTAATTATTGATTGTCGCACTATAACAATAAATGTATTTCAAGTAACTTTATTTTTTGTGGAACTATCTATGATTTCATTACTCTTAAATATAGCCTATTAATATGTACTCTCTTATTGTCTACATAAAAAAACTTACTACTTTATTATGCAAGAGTAAGTTTTTCTTCTCATTATTTCATGATAGGTAAATGCATTATAATTTGTTGACCGATTGGTCCCATTCTCCTAAAGCCTTTATCTTGGAAGCCGACTTTTTCATATAAATTTTGTGCAGGAATATTTTTTTCATTTACAGCAAGTACAACCTCATTTTTTATCGGGAAATAACGTTTTACAAACTCTTGTAATAGTGCCAATGACTTTTTAGCATATCCTTTTCTTTGTCTATTGTGATTTATAGAAAACGATGTTAAAAGTAAAGCATCTTGATTGTCTGTGAACTCCTGTACTCTATCTCCTGTTTGCAATGCGAAAAGACCAACAGGTATCCCATTGTAATCTAAAATAACAATCACATTTTTTGTTCGATCACTTTTTGCTTTCTCCAATAATTTACCTGGATCAGATGTGAATTGAACTTGTTCACTTGGTAAAGTAAAAGTTTGTATAACTTCTTTATATTTCTCCTTATACGGAACTAATTGAATTTCCCCTGTATGTATGTTCATGCTAAACTCTCCCACTTTTCAACATATTAACTTAAACCTTGCTGTGCTTTTGAATGCACTTTTCCATCTAAAAAAGTAATTTCAACTAATGAAGTTGGGTCGCTTCCCTTCCAAGAAAAAATTTGTTTAATTTGTGTAGAATCTTCTACACCTTCTTCTATAAGTAAATTACCATCAAAGCCAATTAAATCTTTCACTTCTGTATAAGTCATTCCTTCATTTATGTTCGAGAAATGATTTATATTGATAGATTCTTTCTTCGCACTTTCCAACACAGTAGAAGAAGTCGCTGTTCGTTTTTTCACTTCTTTCTTCTGTTCACACGCTGTCATACTGAAACCTAAGCATAAACTACATACTATTAATGCGCTTTTTTTCATCATAACAGTTGTCCCTCCCATCATCATTAAACCATATATTCCCTTAAAAATAAACTGAATATTAAATATTATATTGAAAAATCCCCGTACAATTAAGTACGGGGTTAATTTTATTTATTCAAATGATTATTTGATTGGTCATTCTGTTCTTTTCTTAGTTCTTGTTCTTCCTCTTTTGGTAATTGTTTATCATTATCTTTAATTGGATTCGTTTCTCGATTTTCAATCATGTCATTTGGAACTTGCGGCATTACGCGGCCAACGATTCCAGCTAACTCATCAAGTATACCTTCACCTGTTTTTCCTTTTTTAATTTGCTTTCCAATTTGTTTCAGTCGTTCATACGTATCAACATCTGCTACAACGACTGCATTAGCACCATCAGGATCGTTTTTTAAACTTTCTGCAACAGAGTATTTAATAGACTCAACGCGAGTTCGATCAAGTTTTGCTTTTACATCAATACCTACAATTGCATATTTGCCGACTACTACGGCAGTTGCATCATTCACACCTGGCACACTAGCGGCTAAAGAAGCTAAATGGTCCGCTGCTTTTTCATTTGGCTTATTTGGTTTGTTCGTGTAATTAACATTTTTCGTCGAAACATTTTTTTGCTCTGGTTTTTCGTTTGGATTGTCCTTTTTTCCAATACTACATCCAGTTATTAAAAAGCAAAGCATCAACATATATATTAGGCTCTTCATTATTCTCACCACTTTACTATTAAAATTTAATCATAAATTTTTTCAACAGCTTGCATTTTCTTCACTTTTTCCTCTGCACCGCTATTTGCATTAATGAAAATTTGGTACGTATCTTTTCCTAAAGTGCCTATAAACTCATAGCAGAGTACTTCATTATGCAAATCATTTACTACGACAGCTTTTCGTTCTTCCATAACTTTAACATCTGGATTGATTTTCTTTCTTGCTTCTGCTGCAGTTAGCTTTGCTGATGGAACTGTTCGTTTTTGATGTGATGCCAAATATTCTTTTGCGGAGAATCCAACGATCGAACCGTCATCTAATGCAATTTTCATTTGGATTGCTTCTGGATAAATTCGTATGCCATTCTCATTTACTACATACGTAAATACACCAACATTATCATATTGCGAGCTATCATAAAGCTCCATATTGTTAAATTTATGGTCTTTTAAAAATGTTAAACCTTTACTTCCTGCATCATTTAAACTAATTTTTTGTTCTTTAATTTCCCGATTATTCATAACCCAAATTGGATATCCGCCTTTTCCGGTAATATCCATATAAAACTCATTATTCGCTACTGGATCTTTTATTTTCACACTATAGAAAGATTCTTTCGCACCTTTTCCACTTTTCTCAACATCTACTTTTTCATTTCCTTTTAAGTTCAAAAACGATTTTGCAATTTTCGCTGCTTCATCTTTAGAAATTGCTTTCCCTTCTGCTTCAAATCCGCCTTTTTTATTTTTTTGTGCACTAGTAAAGGTAGGTCCGAAGTTTGTAGATGAATAGGATGTTACGTTTTTCTCTACTGTTTTTAAACCGTCAATAATTGTATTGTCTGCAGGGTCACGATTTGATGCGAGTGCCATCTCAACATCCATCCAGCGTAAATTATTTTTCAAAACTAGGTGTTGTACTTTTCGTAACTCATCTTGTATATTTCCTGCATTTGAATATAAAGTTTCCAACGTTTTGTATTCTTGATCATTTAACGGCTCTTTTTCTAAATCACGAATGGCTGCACGATAACTAAAATCACCGATATTCGCTAAAAATTCTTCCGTTTTATTAAATGGCATTAACGTTAATGGTAATTGCCCTACATCCGAACGTGCTTCAGATGTTAATCTCCATACGTCTGCTAATGCAGGTGATAAAGATGCACGTGAATTCATTGCAAGCGTTGTTCCAATTTTATCGTGCAATAAATCTACCTCGTACGCTAAATCATGAAATGCCCGTTGATAGCTATTTTCTGCTCGAATTAATACTGCATTCTTCTCTTGGTGCTCTTTATAACCCCAGTAACCCGTTCCAACTACACCGACTGTTAATAATACGATCATAATACCTCGTAACATAGTTCCACCTCCGCTCTATTTACAGAAAATATGTTTTCCGATCTTTTTAATTTGTGGACGAGTCCAAATCCATTTGCTTGTCGCTGTATCTGGATTGAAATAATACAATGCGTTTCCTGTTGGATCCCATCCATTTAGTGCATCTAATACAGCTTTTTTCGCTGTTTCATTTGGTGTTAAATATATTTGTCCATCCGCAACCGCCGTAAAGGCTCTCGGTTCAAATATTACTCCTGAAACAGTATTTGGAAATGATGCACTTGTAACTCGGTTTATAATAACCGCAGCTACTGCAACTTGCCCTAAGTACGGCTCACCACGAGATTCTCCATATACTGCGTTTGCCATGAGCTGAATGTCATTTTGAGAATAACCATTCGGAACATTTGTCCCTTTATTTTGAGATGGTTTATTTTCTTGTGCAGTACCACCACTATTTCCTTTATTCGTTGTTGTTCCTTTATTAGCAGTCGACTTGTCATACTTCGTTGCCTTCACAAGCATCTGCTTCGTTTTAGCTCCAGCTAAACCATCAACGGGTAATCCGAATTTCTCTTGAAAATTTCGAAGTGCCCAGTATGTACCCCATCCGAAAACCCCATCCACTTTTCCCGTATAAAATCCGTTATATTTCAAACGAGATTGCAGTTCAATTACATCTTCACCAGATGCTCCTCTTTGAATGACTTGATTAGAAAAAGCTTCTACATTTTTTAGTTGTATACTACTTACCATCAAAGATAGTCCGATGAACGCAAGTAAAATTGCTATTTTAAAAATAGCTTTTTGACGCATAATTTTCCCTCCTTGATTACAGAAATGATTTCTTGGTTATGTTTTGTAAAAGACTCGCTTTTATGTAAAGAAGACAAAAAAATCCAAACTCATATCGTTAAAAAAATATGTAAACAATAAAGAAAAAGATAAAAGGAGTTTATTATGAAGAAATTGTTAAAACGAATCGCACTCGTCATCCTGTTCATAACAACATGTTCAAACATATATACCGTTCCATCAATTGTTCATGCACAGCCTCCTTATGCCAAATGGGGTAAACTTGCTGTAGAAAAGACGAAAGAACAATACCCAAAAGCTGAGATTATTGATTACCTTCATATAGGTAGAAAACCAAAAACCGTTCAAATAACAGTCGAAAAATTTAAATTGTGGCTACGTGAAGAGGGAAAAGAATATGGTGTTTTTGTTGATGTAGAATTTGAAACGAAGACAGATAAATTTATAAAAATGTCGTTTCAGAAGACGAGTTGAACCAATCGGGCTTTTACGGGCAGTTGATCCCCCACCTAACTTCTTTGCTTTCGCTGAATTTTGAGATGGGGTCTTACTGCCCGTTAATGCGGGATAAAATGAAAGAAACCGACTGTTTATATTTTAAACAGTCGGTTTCTTTCATTTCTAAAATTCTTTCCTAAAGTTTCGATTCCCTAAAAACCTTACCAATATACAAATAGCGCCAATTACAACTGCTATCCCTATACTGTATAAAAGCACTCTACCATATCCTCCTATTCTCGGATCTAAAAAAGGATATGGATACCAATTTACGATTGAACCACGAATTAAGCTATATACAACGTAAAAAGACGGGAATAAGAGCCAACTTGCAGCTTGTTTCCAAGTAATCTTCTTACTTGGTGGATTTAAAATCCAATCTAAAAGCATGGCAATTGGCATGATATAATGCAGCACCGTATTTACCCATGGTATTGCAGTTTGAAGTGATTCTTCTAATCCTCTTAATAGTAAAAAATAAATGAGTCCTGTAGTAAGTATATATGCCGTTGCCGCACCACGAAGTATACCAAACTGCTCTGATCGACCAAATGTAGTTGTTCCAATACTACTAAGAAGGAGAATAACTGCTACTAAGATGTTACTTTCAATCGTGAAAAAACTAAAAAAATTAACTGGATTGAATGGTTTCACTTGTGCTCTTATTATAAATTGCGTAATAATCGCGCTACATGCTAAAAGACTTAAACATAGTCTAAATAAAGATAATGTTTTTACACCTTTCATACATTCTCTCCTCTTCTTATATAAACTTATTATTCTCCTGTACATGCTCCATAAATAACTTCAATGGAACGAGTCCTCGTTTTGGCATATGACTACTTATGACAGCAACAAGCTCTAACTGCGGAATGATAACGATGTATTGTCCGCCGTATCCCATAGCAAAATATATACAATACGGTATGTGAAATCTTTCGTTATTCAAAACCCACCAGTGATATCCATACGCCCCGACATGTTCATACGTTTCAAATAGAGCTGTACTTGATTCTTCTAACCATTTCGATGATACAATTTCATTTCCCTGCCAATATCCATTCTGCAAACATAATATTCCGAGTTTTAATAAATCTTTAGATTTCATTTTCATGCCGAACCCGCCGACGTGTATACCTTTGGGATCTTGTTGCCACTCATATTCAGTAATTTCTAACGGTTCAAATAAGTACCTTTGCGCAAACTGTTCTGTCGACATTCCAGTAGCTTTTTGGATAATGTAGCTAAGCAAATGCGAAGAACCTGAGTTATAATTCATTTTTGTAGCTGGTTTTTCAATAATTGGTTTTTCTAATACATACTGGACCCAGTTTTCCGATTCTACAAAATCATTTGGGAACACTACTCCATTTCCAAACTCTTTCCAATCCTCACCTGTAGTCATCGTTAATAAATGATACAGAGTCAATTTCTGCTTTTCAACAGATACATTTTCAATCCACGCTGTAATCGGTGTATGTATATCATTTATATAGTCTTTATCTATTGCAATACCAATTAATATAGATACGATGCTTTTTGTAATCGAATTTATTTTAAATAGATTATTTTCACATTCTAACGTTTTATAATACTCAGTTGTTAACTCACCTTTTTGATAAACAAGAAATGTATTTACTTTTTTCTTTTCAAATTTATTTTCTAGTTGCTTAAAATCCAAAACTTTACCTCCAATTAGATTGTTACTTGATTTATTATAACTTGTAGCTTTCATTAAAACATAGTTGCGTTCAAATAAAAAACAAACCTGCCAGTTATGAACTGACAGGTTTGTTTTTTATAATTTTGTACGAACATTCCAAAGTTCTGGGAAGAATTGTTGATCAAGTACTCGTTTTAAATAAGATACACCAGAAGAGCCGCCTGTTCCCATTTTATGTCCAATAATACGTTCTACCGTTTTCATATGACGGAAACGCCATTGTTGTAACCAATCTTCAATATCGATTAATTTTTCAGCAAGTTGATATAAATCCCAATATTTTTTCACATCCGCATACACTTCAATCCAAGCTGCTTCTACTGTTGCATCTTCTTCATAAGGCTGCGTAATATCACGGTTTAACACATCTTGATGGATCGGGAATCCTTCTTTTACAAGAGCTTGAATTGCGACATCATACAAACTGGGTGTATGTAGCGCTGTATGAAGTCGAGCGTGTAATTCCGGATCTTTTTCATAAATTTTTAATGCATGCGGCGTTTTATAGCCAAGCGCATACTCAATCATACGATATTGATACGATTGAAAGCCTGAAGCTTGACCGAGTGAATCACGAAACTCAATGTACTCTGATGGCGTTAATGTCGCAAGAATATCCCAAGATTGAATAATTTGCGACTGAATTTTTGATACACGTGCTAACATTTTAAAAGCTGGTTGTAATTTATCATTTTTAATTGATTCGATTGCTGCGTTTAACTCATGTAAAATAAGCTTCATCCAAAGTTCACTTGCTTGGTGAATCACGATGAATAACATTTCATCATGATGGTCTGATAATCTCTTTTGAGAAGATAGTAAACTATCTAATTGTAAATACTCCCCGTACGTCATATTCTCTTTAAAGTCTGTATGAATTCCTTTTTCCATAATTACCTTTTCATTTTCTTTCATATTAGCCAAACGCCCCTTTTATATATTTCTACTTATATTGGTCTAATAACTGCTCGAACTGGACTTCCATCTGCATCTGTTAAGGCAAGTGGTAATGCGATCAATTCATAATCGCCGTCTGCTACATGATCTAGTGCGACATTTTCTAAAATGTGTATGCCATGTTTAAACAATTGATGATGCGCTTCTAATTCTTTATCATCTAATGGATCAACTGACGGTACATCTACCCCGATTAAACGTATACCTTTCTCTGAAAGAAACGGTGCTATATCCGCACGTAAATGCGGGATTACCTCTGGGAATTCATTCGCTTTACCATGTGAAGATGTGCGTAACAACAATCGTTCTACGCCTTCTAAATGAAAGCTTTCTAATTCCTTTTTCCCAATGCTTTCTAGATTAGAAACATCTATGATGCGCGCTGGGCCGACATAAACTTGAACGTCTAAATCTATTACTTTTTTTCCATCATTATCAAAATGAAAAGGTGCATCAATATGAGTACCTGTATGAATACTCATCGTTAACTTTCCGACATTTACTGATCCACTCTCTTCTTTTGACCATGAAACTTCATATGAGAACGGTGTATCCCCTGGCCAAGTGGCAATATCATTATTTAGCGGTTGTGAAATATCAATCCACTCTGATGATTTCATGTTTATGCCACAACCTCTCGCTTATTTTCAAACTGTTTATACTCTTCATCTTTCATGATTTTCTTTAATATTTGTACAGATTTCCACACTTCTTCGTATGTGTTATATAAAGCGACCGGTGCAAGTCTTACGCCATTAGGTGCACGGAAATCAGGGATAACTCCATTTGCTTTTAGCGCTTTACAAATGCGCGCTGCTTCAGCATGCTCTAAATAAATGTGTCCGCCTCGTATTTCATCCTCTAATGGATTTCCAATTGTAAATCCAAAGTCTTTTAATTCATGATCAATTAAATTAAGCATGTATCTTGTAATATGTAGCGATTTTTCACGTAAACGTTCTATACCAGCATCTTTAAAGATTTCAAGAGAGCCGATTAACGGTGCAGTACTTAATACGTGCGGTGTACCAATTTGATAAGCACCTGCATGATCAGCAGCTGTTAATGTATGTTCCATATCAAATTGCTTATCTTTTCTAGAACTAAACCAACCTGATAATCCTGGAAGTCTATTAAAATGCTTTTTATTTACATAAAGACCGGCAACGCCACCAGGTCCTGCGTTTAAGTATTTATAATTACACCAAATAGCGAAATCAACATCCCATTCTTTGAAATGATGCGGAATAGAACCGATTGAGTGACATAAATCGAATCCGATATGAATATCACGCTTATGTGCTTCCGCTGTTAAACGTTTCATATCAAGTATTTGGCCACTTCTATATAGTACAGAAGGCAATAAAATTAACGCGATATCATCTGTCATTGCGTGAATAATATCATCTTCAGAAAGTGTTCTACCATCTCGGCTCTTCACTCGTATTAAATGCTCATCTGGATCTAATCCTTTTAAACGAATTTGACTTTGAAGTGCATATATATCTGACGGGAATGTTAACTCATCTGCAAGAATTTTTGTGCGTATTCCTTTCGGCTCATAGAAAGTTGCGATTACTTGATGAATATTCGTTGTCGTGGAACCGGTTACAATAGTTTCTTCTGGTAAAGCCCCAATAAGCGGTGCTGTCAATTCACCTAATTTCTCCGAAAGGAAAAACCATGGATGCTCACCCTCTGTCCAACCGTCAATACCATACTCCTTCCATGAATCTAGTAACGTAAGTAACGATTTTTCTGCTCTTTTTGAAAGTAGTCCTAATGAGTTTCCATCTAGATATATTGTTCCTTCTTTTTTATAGAATTCAGTTTGAAAATCTTTCAGTTCATCATGTTTATCACATTCAAGCGCATATTCATAAGTTGGTTGAAATGGTTCTTTATACATGGTGTCACCTTCTTTTAATTTTCTTTTTATTCTAACTAATTGAAATATATCACCTTAGTTGATATAACGTCAATGATATTATGTCAGTTGACTTTATATATGCATTTCTTTTACAATACAGTTATATTTTCAGATATTTCAGTATAAAGAGGTGGTTCTTTGAAAAACAATACTCTTTCATCAAGAAAACACCGCTCCATAGAGACAAAGAAGAAACTATTACACGCTGGTTACACTATTTTTATACATAACGGATTTCAAAAAACAACAATTACACAAATTATTAAACATGCAGAAACCGGTTATGGAACGGCATATGTATACTTTAAAAACAAAGATGATCTCCTCATTGTTTTAATGGAAGATGTCATGATTCAATTTTATGATATTGCTGAACGCTCCTTTTCGCCCCAAACAAAAGAAGAAGCACGTATAATGATTCAAAATCAAGTTAGAGCATTCCTACAATTAGCAGAGAAAGAACGACCTATTTTACAAATTGTAGAAGAAGCGATTGGATTATCAAAAGAGATACGTCAAAAATGGGACGAGATACGGGAACGCTTTATAAACAATATTACGCAGGATATTAAGTACTCTCAAGAAAGTGGATTAGCACAGCCTGAATTAAATAAAGAAATTGTAGCACGTGCTTGGTTCGCGATGAATGAGATGTTTCTTTGGACGATTGTGAAAAATGATAGAAAATTAGAGTTAGAAGAGATAGTACATACATTGACGGAAATGTATACGACTGGGTTATATAAATAGCACACCTTCAATAAGTAATGTGTGCTATTTTACCTCTATAAAAATATTTTATCTGGGTATGGTCACGATAATGGTGGCTTTTCAGATAAAGAGAAATATTGTAGTTTTAAGGATTCACCATCTATTGATCTTAGCTCGCCACTAGTAACTTCACACTCAAATACAACAACAACAACAACAACAACAATATATTCTACTTCATCACCATTAGGATATGTATGGCGGTACTCTTTTCCTCCAAATACTCCTTTTTGTTTTTTTCACTTGCACTTTCAAACCCGTTTCTTCCCACACTTCCCGAACTACCGAGTTTTCTGGAGTTTCTCCAGGTTCAATTGCTCCAGCTGGCAAGCTCCAGTATTCTCCTCCAGGATATTGAAATAAGATTTCTCCCTGCTCATTTTTAATAACTGCAGCTACACTCGGTATTAGAATTAGTTCATGGCCTAAATTGATTATATATTAAATTTAACGAGAAACGAAATTCTTCATCATGTTGTCTAACTTGCCATATATCATTACTCCCACTTTTTACTACAGCAGTTGCAATTTCTTTTTGTATATCGAACGAGGCTTTATTACTCCCCTTTATATCTGCTACACTAGATAATTTATACAGTTCTAAACCTCGCTTTTTCCATTCTTGTGAATCTTGTTTAATTATCTTTTTAAAATATTTTAGTAGTGGCCATAAAGCATACTCCTTATGATCTACATAACTAACAACATCCCATTTTAACTTTTCATTAATTTCACTCATAAGTTTGGGTATTACTACTTCACCATATTTTTTAAAACATTCATGAGTTTCTTCGTAATTTTAAAATAAAGTTTGATTAAAAATATCGTGTTAACCCGTATTCTATGGTAAATAAAAAGAATCCATTTTGAAAAAGATTGATCAAAATGGATTCTTATCCAGCAGGTTTATGTTTTGGTTTTATAAAAAAGTTTGATCATTTTCTATCAATGAAAACAATTAATTGACTATTTTTATTATGAAAAGGTCGGAGCAGGAAATTCATCAATTTTGATACGAAGTAAACTATAAGGTTTCTGTCGTAAGTCTTTTCCATAATGAAATCTAGGCTGTCGATGTAATTGGTTCACAATGACATACAAATATTGATCCGGACCAATTGAAAAAGTATCCGGCCACAAAATTCTCGGATCATGTGCGATAGTTTCCATTATGCCATTTGGCAATATCTTACGGATACTGTTGTTTTCATAATCTCCAGCATAAACAGTTCCCTTTGCATCGGTGATCATTCCATCAGACGCACCTTTTTCTCCCCAATACTCCACATGATAAGGTAAATTCATGTCCGGTATCGTTCTGTCTCTCAGGGCTTCTGTTGAGATCGAAAACAAATGCCGACTGGTTAGTGGAGCAAAAAATAATATCTTTCCATCGGGAGAAATCGCAAGACTATCAGACGCCAACCTAAATGGAGAAGTTGAACCGTCTTTGTTTCGATTCATTAAAATTTGACCTTCTACTTTCGGTAAAAAATAGGGATCGGGTGAAGTTGAATTTGCTCCATTTAACCGTCTAAACGCGTTTCCATTTGATAAATCTACGACGATAATAGCTCCTGGTCCTCTTGAAGAAGAATCCGTTATATAGGCATAACCTGCTTTTCCAACACGAAAATCAAAACGGACATCATTCAGATAAGTTGTAGGCAGGACAACATCTTCTGTAAAGGTATATACTTTTCTTATTGTATTAGTTTCTAAATCAACAGCGACTAATTTTGCCCCCCCTTTAATAGGTTCAGAAAAATGGGGTGCCGCTGTATCTAATATCCAAAGCGTTCCCCTTCCATCAGCAACTACACTTTGGACACTGATGAAAGACATTGGGATATTCTCGGGGTTAACCAAATTGGTTTGTAAATTAGGATAAGGCTGCAATTTATCCTCAAAAATTTCCGCCACCGTAAATTTAACATCGTCTCCCCATTTCGGAAAGCAAATGAAAATACGACCGGTTTCTGAAACAGTAACACCTGTAGGCATAGCCCCATAAAATGCATAAACTAGTTCTAAATTACCGAAATATTTTTCACTAGGTAACATAGGTTTCATAATATCCTCCTCAAGCATTCAAACGGGATATCTCCTATATATGATTTATATTTTTTCTAGTGCATGTTTCTTAATAAGTTTTTCTATACGAAAAGATGATTGAATTGATTGTTTTCGAAATTTAATAAGTCTGTCAGAAGAAAGGAAACCTTTTAATTTAAAGGTCTCCAGATGAAGTAGAATTCAATTAGCAGGTAACGAAGTTCAATATTCCCGAATCAACGTTAAGCTGGTATAAAAAATGGGGAAATTTCCCCATTTAAATTTGTGAAAAAATGTACTATTAATACAGGGTTTTATCAATCTTTTTTATAAATTATCAAACTTTATTTTAAATCAATACCACACTTTATTCCATGTTCCATGAGTGACTAACGGGTGCTTTGAACAAGAAAATAAAGGTGAGTACATATTATACATGACTAATATGCGCTCACCTTTATTTTTTTAGGATTTTTAGCTTTTAGGTCTTGATAATAATTTATAGTGGTTTTATTAACAATTTATATTTAGTAAAATTGCTTTTTATGAATTTGATATAAGTCCAAAGAATTTCCTGGTCAATATAATAACGTATATCAGCACACTTTTTCTTTATTTATTCTACTTACAATTCCAACTATAAATTTATATTCAATCCTCCTCTTCTTAGTTTTTTTAAACCCTTCTTTTGTATCAAAAATAAAACACGTTTTCCGAAACCAAATTCGTACATATAAAGACTCAAAATAAATAGGTTTGATCATTCCTCGTTCCTCAAATTCAGTTCCATCTATATTTTCAGTTTCCGTTCGAACGAACCATCTATTTCCGATGCCAATTTCAATATACTTCACAAAAGTCCCCCTTTCGGAAATTAATTTCTAACTATTCTATTATTTCCCCGGTAAGCGCACATTCCGACAGAACATGAGCCCACAAAGAAAAAGTAAATTACAAAAATCTACTTTATAACTTATATTTTTGCATTCGTTTATAAAATGTACTTCGAGGTACATCTAACAGTTTTGCAGCTAATGATACATTTCCGTTCGTCTTTTCTAGCGCTTCAATCATGCTATCACGCTGTATTTTTTCACGGAAATTTAATGTATGCTCCGTTTTATTTTCAACTTGCAATGCCCGTTGATGTTGATTTCCCATTATTGTTTGTAATAAAAAAGCGAGTTGTTTTTCGCATATTTCCCGACCTTGCGACAAAATGTAAATACGTTCTAATACATTTAATAACTCTCGAATATTTCCGGGCCATACATGTTGTGAAAATTGATTACAAATACTCGTTGGAAATTCCACATTCCAATCTTTTCGTTCACAAAAATGTTTTATGAAGTACGGAATATCCTCTTTTCTTTCCATTAACGATGGAACATATAGCGGATACACATGTAAACGATAATATAAATCTTGACGGAATTTCCTTTCTTCTACTAATCTCAGTAAGTCTTTATGTGTCGCAGTAATAATACGAATATTTACCGGTACCTCTTTTGAACTGCCAATTGGGGTTACTGTTCGTTCTTGTAAAACACGCAACAATGCTACTTGCATCTCTGGCGGTACTTCACCAATCTCATCTAAAAATATTGTTCCTCCGTCTGCTTGTTCGAATTTCCCTTTATATCCTTGGCGCCGCGCACCTGTAAACGCTCCTTCAGCATAACCGAATAATTCACTTTCCATTAATTCTTTCGGCAATGAACCGCAATTAACAGCTATAAAAGGACCATTTTTTCTTGGACTATTTTCATGAATTGCTCTCGCTACATATTCTTTCCCTACACCTGTTTCACCACAAACATATACACTAGCGTCAGTTGGAGATACAAGCTTA
This sequence comes from Bacillus sp. 3G2, assembly GCF_044324725.1. NCBI lineage: Bacteria > Bacillati > Bacillota > Bacilli > Caryophanales > Bacillaceae > Bacillus > Bacillus sp. 3G2. The sequence continues at coordinate 2,581,243 of NZ_CP172246.1, forward strand.
ATTTCTTCTAAAGTATGTTGAAATGCATTGCTTGTCCCAATAACGCCATGGAAAGTGATTCCGCTTATAAATGTGGACGTTGAAAATACATTCCCTTGTTTATTTTCCTTTACATAAATACATTTCCCGATCATTCCACCATTACCATATACCGGTACTTCTAATTTAGGTTTCAATCCATTTTGCATTAAATCTTCAAGTTTCATTCGTGACCAATTGCATACTCGTTCCCGAACACTCTTGCTCGCAGAAACGATAACATCACGATGATTACAAATTACAACTTGTTCATCACTGTCAATTACATCTAAAAAACGATGGATTAAGTGTAACTCATTTTGATGTACTCGAATACTACATTCACGTTCAATCGCATGTGCAAGCGAAGTTACCATACCGAGCATATATGGATGTGAAAATTCAATTGGACACGAGAAATCTAGAACTCCAATTAATTTCCCATCATCATTATGAATGGGAGCGGCCGCACAACTCCAGCTATGAGAAGCGACAGAATAATGCTCTGTACCACTTATCATAATAGCCTCTTCAATCTGTAACGCGGTTCCTATCGCATTTGTGCCAACAGCTGCTTCCGTCCATTTTACACCTTCAATAAAATTAATATGTTTCGCTCGCTTTAACGTTTGTTGATTTCCACTTAAGGATAGAACATAGCCATCTGGATCGATTAATAATGCCATCATTTGTAGTTCATCAATGGTTTTTCTCATATTTTGTATTTGAGGTAGTGCTATATCAAGGAAAATTTCACTCTTTTTCTTTTGTTCTCGAAAAATATGAGAAGACAAAATTTTCTGACCTTTATTCATATGAGGATTCACATTTGCTTGTTTACATCGATGCCATGACTCTGAAATTCTTTCGTTCATACGGTTCGAATCAAGGACACCTTCATCAACAAACTTTTTCCATGTATGTAAGTAAAACGGTGAAGCTAACATTGTATCATCTCCCTATTCATTGTTTTGGAGATCTGTAAAAACATAGTTATATTATAAAACTGAATAAAAGCGTTTTCAATAAAACTAGAAAGACGACACAAAAATGTTAACAATTAGCATATATTAATTAACTTCTTTATTCTTTTTTAGTAAAACTATATTTTGTATAATGGACGCAAAGAAAATACATAACCAAAACCACTTTTGTGGAGTATCATTTATAAAGAAAATTATGACCGCTATTGAAAATAATATGGTAGATGCTAAACTAAAATATAATTTTGTTTTAATTTTCATCATTCCTCACTCCTCTATCACTTTACAGTACATACTAACTCTTCATTTTTTAACTCTAATATGTACTTCTGTAAAACATATTCTCTTCCGCCATGTTTTTCATACCATTCATGTATTCTTCTAGTATGCTTCTCGTCACTTCTAATTTTCAATTCAATTTCTTTATACTGTTCATAACTATCATATTCCCATATGGCAAACACTTCAGTCGTACCATTCTTATTATCTTTCATCCAGCGTCCTATTAGTCTAGAACCATGCTTCAATTGATTAGGTAAGTTCGAGTTAGTAAAATGCTCATTAAATATTTCTATAAATTCATTCTTTACTATATAGTACTTTCTTCTGTAAAACATTCCACTACACCCTTTTTATGAAATGTATGAATAAACCTTCCCATTACAACTGTATTATAATACTTCCCATCCGACAGTCTTTTATCATTTCTCAAAATACCTTCCACTTCAAAGCCTAATTTTTTATAAATATGAATGGCTTTTTCATTTGTCTCTAACACTTGTAATGATATCTTTTTTACTTCATTTTCATCAGCCCACTGAATAGATTGTTGCAGTAAACTCTTACCCATTCCATATCCCCAAAACTCTTTTAAAATACAAACGCCAAATTCTACTTTATGAGATAATTTCTTCAAATTTGATCCTTCGCATCTTGAAAATCCAACGATTCGATTGTGCACTTCTGCAACTAAAAAGAGATTTTTCGTCTCTTCATTATCTGTTTTTATTATGTTTTGAAATCCTCTCTTATCTATAAATCCCTCTCCAGCTTCTCTATCCATATTTTCAGTTTCGCCATCGATCTGAACTCTAATTTCCGATAATTGCTCAGCATCCGTTTCAGCTGCAGAACGAATTGTATAAGTTAATCCATTTATATGAAACTCTTGTTCTTTTATAATCATTTTAAACTCCTTTTAAATGAGGTCTATTGACGCTATTACAATTTCTTTACCTTGTTTCTCAAATTGTTGAATCGTTTCTTTACTAGCCTCTTCATCTGTTATGATAAGGTCAATTTCAATCAGTTCCTCTCCTTTTATAAAGCAGTCTATTCCAAGTTTATTATGAGGAGCTAAACAAATATTTCTTCTAGCAATCTTACTTACTGTTTTACTAAAATGAGCAACTTCTGGCGTTGCAGTACTTATACCATTCAATGAAATGCCACCACCTGTGGAGAAATTAAGATCAATAGAAAATCTACTTATCAACTCTGATGCTAGTGTATCTGTCATATTTCCTGATAGTTTCACCATTCCACCAATTAAGTACGTATCAATGTTCTTATATTCACATAACGTACTAGCAATTTTTAAAGCATTCGTAACCACTGTAAATGATGTTTCAGGTAAATACTTTAACATCGCATAATGAATAGATGCTCCGCCAACAAAAACGGAATCTCCTTCTTGTATATAAGAAGCTGCGCTTTTTGCAATTGCGTCTTCATATATAGAACCATTATGATAACGCTCAAATGGCTCGGCGGCTAAATTCCTTACTCTAGCAAGTTCAATTGCACCTCCATGTGTTCTTTTTAACAAGCCATCCTTCTCCATAATAGACAAATCTCTTCTTATAGAATCGATAGACATATCGAAACTTTCCGCAAGATTCTTTGCGATTACCCTTCCATCTTTCTTAAGTAACTCTAAAATTTTCTCTCTACGCTCTTCAGTAAACATGTCCCACCGCCGTTATTGAAGATTCTGAAATCTCATCCTTATTTTAATTATATGCATGTCTCTTCCGTTTTACAATATTTTCAATTCTTATTCACTCCGTTTTATTCAGCTTTTTCCCTCTTTCTATTCCGTTAACTGAACAACGAAATAAATGCATATTTGCATATTTCACAAATACACTTCCATTTATCTTCCTATTGATGTAAAATTATTCCTATGTTTTACTTTTTAACACAGAAAGGAATTACTATGAAATCTATAATTAAAGTAACTTGTACAGCATTATTATTTACAGGTCTAATGGCAGGATGCAATGGTAATACTGCACCAAAACAAGAAAAGAGCGCTTTTGAAAAGAATGCAATGCACTATGGGGAAATATTTAAAAACGAATACTATAGAGCAACTGTTGAAAATGCTAAATTCGAGAAAATAGACAAAGTGTGGCGTCTCACAGCTCGCGTTACTTTAAATAATGCTCGTACTGACGGACAAACGATAGATCTTTCAGAAATAAAATATTTCATAAAAGATGAAAAAACGGGTAAAAAATACGAAGGTGAAGTTATACAAAATGAAAATGCTAAAAAGGTTCCTTCTGAGTTTTCTTTAACTAGCAACATTGTATTTAATATGAAAACTTCACCAAAAGATTTAAATTCTATGTATTTATACATAGATAGTAAAGCTGCACCGTTAACAGATACATTTTGGAAACTTGATAATTTAGCATCTAAGTAAAAAACAGTCTTATAAGACTGTTTTTTTGTTTGTAAATTTATAAAGTTTACTAGTTACCTATCTCAAGCAATACGTCTTTTGCACAAATCGTCACTTCTTCAAATGGGCAATCAAATAAAACACCTAATTCGAACCCTTCATTAGTAAGATCTATTTCATGACTTAACCATCAAGCACCTTCAAAATTTTCCGGAATTGAACACTTCGTTACGCCTGTAAAAGTTACTTGCAGTATATCAAATTCACTGAAAGTACCAATGCAATCTAAAGTAATAATTAGCGTATCTTTTGATCTTCTCTCTACTGATTTGACTACACTATCATGTAGTGAGTAATCATGTAGTTGAACGACATTCTGCGAGAGCTTTTCTTTTATACTATTATAATTATCTATACAAGCTTGTTCTAAATCATTCATTCTTTTCTCATAATCTACTGTCCACTCAAGCATAAGTTTCTTTAATTGTTTCGATGGGTATTCTGAATTAATGGTATTGTCATGAATGTATGGATGTAATGACTTAGGGAGAAACTTTAATAGATCTTCTTTCTTTTCTTCCACGTCTTCTCTTAAACTTTGCTTATAATCCATTCCTACTTTTTCGCTCTCTCGCAAAATCTCTTCCCATTCTTCTACTGTTTCTGGGAAAATTAAAAATCTAAATACTTGCATTTCTTTATACCAATCTTTATTGAAATACTTCAATAGCTTCCCTCCTAAAACATTTTAACATCCAACAAAAGCGATATATCTATTTATTATATCATTCCAATAACTATTTTTTCTAAAGAAAAAATGCAAAAATGTAAATATTCCGCCTTTTATTTCTAAAACTTCAGAATATTTACAATAGTTCTCGATTGGAATACATTTTACTAGTACAAAGATTCACCTGTACAAAAATCTAAACAAAAAGGGATGGTTATATGTTGAAGAAATTAGTAGCAGGGACATTAGTAGCGGGATTTGCATTAACTGGAGGATTAGGTGCAGTAAGTGCTGAAGAAAAAAGTAACACAATTAAGTCATTTGACTATTTAAAAGTGGATGAACAGAATGTTAATTCATTTGCAAAATTAAGTGATCAGGATAAGAAAAACATCCAAATTACAATGGTATTACCAGAGCAAAATGAAAATGGAGATTGGCTAGCTTATGGTTTTACTAGCCGTGAAACATTAGATGCTTATATTGAAAAGGATAAAAAAGCACTTAAAAATAAAATTAATCCTTTAGGTAGCGGTGCTGGTAGTACTGATTTTTATGAACATAAAGATAAAGGTGGCCAATATATTTACTGGAGCAGCGGTTTTAAAAACCTACCTTCTAGCTGGAATGATAGAATTTCTTCTGTAAGTACAGCATCGCCTTCAGCAAGTTATTCAACGACACTTTGGGAGCATACTTCTACACAAGGATATGGAAAAGGTGTTGTATTTAAACATGCTGATTGGTACGGTAAAACTGCTAATTTAGCTGCTGATTGGAACGATATTACTTCAGCGATTGACGTAAAAAAATAATAGGATATTCAATTTTTTCTGTGAAAATCCAAACCACTATTCTCTTATTCATTTAGAGAATAGTGGTTTATTATATTTTCATTTAAGCATGTACAGCATGTCCTATCGCTTGCAATAATGCTTCATGAATCGCTTCAGATAAAGTTGGATGCGCTGCAATATAATCTCTCATTATATCAGCGGTAACTTCTGTATGAATCATTACAGTTCCTTGTCCGATCAGTTCGGTTGCACGAGGACCGATAATTGAAATCCCTATAATTTCTTGATATTTAGGTTCCACAATAACTTTTACTTTCCCCGTTTGTTCACCAATAATAAGCGCTTTTCCGTTTGCTGTAAAAGGAAATTCTCCAATTTGTATGTCACCGTACTGCTCTCTTGTATCTTTTTCATTTAAACCGACACTTGCGATTTCTGGGGATGTGTATATACATCGAGGTACAGCATGATAGTTTACTTTCACATCTTCTCCACTCGCATGTAATGCTGCTGTCGTTCCTTCATGGAAAGCAACGTGAGCAAGCTGGATTCCACCAATCACATCACCTGCTGCGTAAATATGTGATACATTTGTTTGCATATGTTCATTCACAGCAATCCCTTTATTTGAAAATTGAATGCCTGCTTTTTCTAAATCTAAGTTTTGTACACGTGGTTTTCGGCCGACAGAAACAAGTACATATTCCGGATTGGCTTCTTGGATATTTCCTTCATATTCAAATGAAGCTTGTTTCTTATAATTGTTTAATCCTTTTAAAGCTGCTCCAGTAAATATTTCTACGCCATCATTTTCTAGTTTCGCTTTTAATATTTGTGCGATATCTCCATCTTCACCAGGTAATAATTGCGGTGCCATTTCAACAATCGTAACTTTTGTTCCAAGACGACTATAAATACTTGCAAACTCACAACCTATTACACCACCGCCAACGATTAATAATGATTTTGGTATTTTTTCTAGGGACATTGCATGGCTACTATTTAAAATCCACTTCCCATCAAATGGAGCAAAAGGTAATTCAGTTGATTCTGAACCTGCGGCTATAATGAATTGTTCTCCAACTACTACAGTTTCTTTATCACCATGTGTAACTCTCACTCGATGATCTGTTTCAAATCTCGCTTTACCTTGTATAACTTGTATTTTATTTTTCTTCATTAAATATTGAATTCCTTGCACGAGTTGCGTTACGATTTGTGATTTCCGCACCTGTATTTGCTTCCAATCTACTGAAATACTTCCTTCATTAAGAGCAATTCCATAATAGTTCGCTTTTCTCACAATGTCATGCACTTCTGCACTTTCTAGCAATGATTTTGTAGGCATACAACCAACATTTAAACAAGTCCCGCCAAGGTCAGCTTCATCAATAAGAGTGACGTCTTTTCCGTTTTGAGCGGCGGTAATTGCTGCTACATAGCCAGCAGGACCGCCCCCAATAACAACTAATTTACTCATTCTCTCACCTTCTCTTTATAAAAGAATTGTTACAGGTTCTTCTAAATAACGTTTAATTGTGCGTAAAAATGCAGCTGCTGGTGCACCATCTAATACACGATGATCGAATGTTAAACTTAAAGGTAACATACTGCCTTTTCTTAATTTTTTCCCTTTATATACAGGAACATGTTCAATTGCACCTACACCTAAAATACCAGTTTCAGGTGTATTTAATACCGGCGTAAAATATTCAATACCGAAGCTACCTAAATTACTAATTGTAAATGTTGTTCCTTGCATATCATCACTACTTAAACTGCCTGCTCGTGCTTTTTGTGCCACATTCTTAATCTCTTTAGATAACTCTACTACAGATAGATTATTAGCAAAGCGAATAGCTGGGACAACTAATCCTTTTTCTAACGCGACTGCCATGCCTAAATGAACATGTTCAAATTGATGAATTGCGTCATCTATATACGCGCTGTTCATTTCTTTGTGCTCTCCAAGCGCTAATACTACAGCACGAGAAACAAAATCCGTAATGGTTAATTTGTTATCGTATCGTTTTTGTACAGCTTCCGCTATGTCTTTATGTAAAGCCACTAAATCTGTCACATCTACTTTCATCGTTAATGTTAATTGCGCACTATTTTGTATACTTGCATGCATACGGTTTGCGATTGCTTTCCGCATACCAGTAACAGGAATGACTTTACTTTCTTCTTGTTCAAATACTTCTGGAATCAGCACTCTTTCTTCAAGCGCCTTTAATACATCTACCTTTGTAATTCTTCCGCCAGGACCTGTACCAACCATTACCTTTATATCCAGATTTTCAGACTTTGCAATTTTCTTCGCTACAGGTGAAATTTTAATTCTTTGCTTTGCTACTTCTTTCGCATATGGTTCTGGATGTTGTACATTTTCAGATTCTAAATTAGGTATTTTTTCTTCTACAACATGTGTACTTTCATGAACTTCTACTTTTTCATTCTGCTTACCGATGTAGCAAATTACAGTGCCAGGTGGAACTCCCTCATCTTCACTTACAGCTATATCAAGAACAGTTCCATCTGCTGGTGCCTCTATTTCAGTTTCGATTTTTTCCGAGTTAATACTAGCAATTAGTTCACCTTTTGCTACATGATCACCCGCTTTAATATTCCAGCTCGTAATAATACCTTCTTTCATCGCCATACCTAACTTCGGCATTACAACTTCTACAGCCATGTTTCTCTCTCCCTTCTCATCGTTTCATTACACATGTAATAAAGATTGGTCTCCGATCATTTCAGATACAATTTCAATTACTTTCTCCGGCGTTGGTAAATATAACTTTTCAAGTGGTGGTGAGAACGGAACTGGTGTATGTGGTGCTGTAATTCGTTTAATAGGTGCATCTAACAAATCGAATCCTTTATCTGCTACAATTGCCGCAATATCTGTTGCAATACTACATCTTGGATTTGCTTCGTCAATAACAATTAAGCGATTCGTTTTTTCAACAGATGCTAAAATTGTATCTTCATCAAGCGGTGATAAAGAACGTGGATCGATTACTTCTACTTCAAGTCCTTTTTTCGATAATTGCTCAGCAGCTGCAAGTGCTGTATGAACTTGTTTTCCAATTGCGACGATTGTTACATCAGAACCTTCGCGTTTAATATCTGCTTTCCCTAAAGGAATTGTATAGTACCCTTCCGGCACTTCACCTTTCATATTGTAGAGTGTTTTATCTTCAAAGAAGATTACTGGATCATCATCTTCAATTGCCGCTAATAATAAGCCTTTTGCGTCATATGGAGTGGAAGGAACGACAACTTTAATACCTGGAATGCTCGTAAATAATGCGTATAAACTTTGTGAGTGCTGCGCTGCTGCGCTAAAACCAGCGCCGTGCATCGTACGTACTGTAACTGGTACTTTCGCTTTACCACCGAACATATAGCGGAATTTTGCACCTTGGTTTAATACTTGATCAAGACAACTTCCGATGAAATCATTAAACATTAATTCAGCAATCGGACGTAATCCCGTTGCCGCAGCTGCCATTGCTGCTCCCATATAACCAGCTTCAGAAATTGGAGTATCTAAAATACGATTCCGGCCAAATTCCTGTACAAGCCCTTTCGTAACGCCGAGTACACCGCCCCATGCTTCATCATCTTGTAAGTGATCCACTTGTGCACCGCCTGCAACATCTTCTCCTATTAAAATTACGTTCTCATCACGACGCATTGATATTTTCATCGCTTCATTGATTGCAGTTGACATACTTACTGTTCTAGTCATTATTTTTCACCCTCCTCTTATTTATAAGAAACGTATACATCTTTTAATAATTCTTCATCCTCTGGATATGGACTATTTTCACTAAATTCAATTGATCTTTGTACTGCTTCATCTACTGCCTTTTCCATATCCACAAGTTCAGATTCAGTTAATAAAGCTTCATGAATTAAATGCTTACGGAAATTCACAATCGCATCTTTTTCATTTAAATGTTCTTCTTTTTCCTCTGAAGTTTTATATGTTTGCGCTTCACCTTCGAAATGACCGTAATTCCGATATGTCATACATTCAATTATTGTTGGACCATCGCCATTACGTGCGCGCTCCACCGCTTCTTCCGCTGCTTTATACACTGCAAGTAAATCTTTTCCATCTACTTGGACACCTGGAATATTGTAAGCTTTCGCGCGATCTGCAATTGAATTACAGCTTGAAGCATATTCAAATGTTGTCGCCTCACCGTAACCGTTATTCTCTGCGATAAAAATAACTGGTAACTTCCAAATTGCTGCTAAGTTAACCCCTTCATGGAATGTCCCTTCATTATTTGCTCCGTCACCGAAGAAACAAACACTTACATCTTTCGTTCCTTTATATTTAGCTGTTAATGCTGAGCCACAAGCAAGTGGAAAACCTCCGCCTACAATCCCGTTCGCACCAAGCATTCCTTTATTTAAATCGGCAATATGCATGGAACCGCCTTTACCTTTACACAACCCTGTCGCTTTCCCAAAAAGTTCAGCCATCATCCCGTTTAAATCACAGCCTTTTGCGATACAATGTCCATGCCCTCTATGCGTACTTGTAATACTGTCACTATCTGTTAAGTGGGCACATACACCAACTGCTACCGCTTCTTCACCTGCGTATAAATGAACGAAACCTGGCAGAACGCCTTGCGCGAATAATTCATGTACCTTATCTTCAAACTTACGAATTTCTAACATTTTTTCATACATCCAACGAGCTTGTTCTTTCGTAATTTCATTCCCTTTACTTTCAGTTGTTTTTAACATGTCCAGCCCTCCTATTTTCTTGTTCATCTTTTATATTGCAAGTACTGTGCCAAATTCTAATCATTGATTTCATGGCTTTTCTCTTTCCTTTCAAAATAAAAAAGTGGACAAAATGAGACTTATGTCTCGTTTTGTCCACTTTTGTTCACCTAATTTGAGAATTACGATCTTATTCATTATCAAAACTTTTCTGTAATTTTCTGATGTAAATAATTTGACCAATATGATAAGCATTATGAGTCGTTACATTACTAAGCACTTCCCACCACTTCGCATTTACGGGAAATCCAACTACATCGCTTTCAACCTTCTCTTCATTTATAAGCTTTTGCCATTGTAACAGTTTCTCTAGTAGTTTTTCTCTTAACTCATCGAATGATTGATTATCTGAAAGCATAAAACTTTTGTTATTATCACCAATCGCGGGTACGGCATTTACATTCGATTCTTTATACCTAGTTTGCCACGTTGAGTTCCAATACAATAAATGTTGTACAATCTCAGCTATACTATTACTCTCTTCATTCGGTTTCCAGAAAGCTTCTCTCTCAGATAGATCTTTCACTGCATCTGAAAATGGCATATACCAACTAGGATCATTCGCATTCGCTAATAATTGATCTGCTAATACATCTTTCACATGGGTCATTTTTCTTCCCTCATTTCATTAACGTATTCACACTCACTTCTCTATATACGCTAAGTCCGTATGATTCCCTCTTTTAAAAATCTCATAGAATATAGAATTAAAGGGAATTGCTCTCAAAGAGAATATAACAATAATAGATTTTCTTATCATAACTCGTTATGATAAAAGAAAAAGAAAGCTGGCGGGAAATGAATAAAAAAATCGCAGTTATAACCGGGGCTTCAAGTGGATTTGGGCTATTAACTACACTCGAACTCGCAAAAAAAGATTATTTAGTTATCGCTACAATGAGGAACCTAAAAAAACAAGTGAACTTAATATCCCAAGCTACTCAACTCAACTTGCAGCAAAACATTAAAATTCAACAATTAGATGTAACCAATCAAAGCTCTTTACATAACTTTCAATTATTTTTAAAAGAAATAAACAGAGTAGACCTCCTTATTAATAATGCAGGATATGCAAATGGGGGCTTTGTAGAAGAAATTCCAGTAGAAGAATACCGTAAACAATTTGATACGAACCTTTTTGGCGCTATTTCAATCACTCAGCTTGTTTTACCATTTATGAGAGTACAAAAAAGTGGGAAAATCATTAATATAAGTAGCATTAGTGGTCAAGTTGGATTCCCTGGTCTATCTCCTTACGTTTCTTCAAAATATGCATTAGAAGGCTGGAGTGAATCTCTTCGTTTAGAAGTAAAACCGTTCGGAATAGATGTTGCTTTAGTGGAACCAGGTTCTTATAACACAAATATTTGGGAAGTTGGTAAACAACTAGCTACAAACCAATCTGATACATCTTCTCCTTACAAAGAATATATGGATAAAATACAAAAACATATTAATAGCGGTAGTGATACATTTGGTAATCCGATAGATGTTGCTAATAAAATCGTAGAAATCGCTGAATCTAAGCGTGCGAATTTACGATATCCGATTGGCAAAGGTGTAAAATTTATGATCTTTGCGAAGAAGATTCTTCCATGGAGATTGTGGGAATACCTTGTTTTGAGAACTTTTAAGAAAATGTAATAGACTTTTGAAAACCATTTTGAAAGAGGTGCTAATCAAATGTTAGGTTTACCGTATGGGAAAGTATTTTTAGTTCCGTGGACTGAAGAATGGGAAATTGAGTTTATAAAAGAGAAACAATTCATTGAGGAACAAATTGGCGAACATATTTTAGCGATACACCATATTGGTAGTACCTCTATTCCACATCTAAGTGCAAAGCCAGTTATTGATATTGCAATCGAACTAAATGATTATAAGGACGGTTTAAAATGTATTAATAAATTAGAACTGCTAAACTATAAATACAGAAAAGATGTACTGCCTGAACGATATTATTTTAATAAAGGAGAACCACGAACTCATCAAATTCATATGTATGAACAAGGCAATACATATTTAATAGAACAATTGCAATTCAGAGATTACTTAATAAACAACAAAACTTCTCGTATACAGTATGAGCAGTTAAAGATTCTACTTTCACAAGCTAATCCAAATGATAAACATCAATATGCAGAAGATAAAACAAATTTCGTTACATCCATATTAGCCAAAATAAATGATGAATTTAAATAAGAAACCATTTAATAGTAAATGGTTTCTTATTTATTAGTTATTTCACTATTTGTACCATCAATAATCACCTTATTATGCAGCAGGTGGAACGAAATACACTAGTATTGAGATCATCAATATAAATGCAACCATTCCCGTTATCGAAAGTATATATTCTTTTGATTCTCTATCATATTTCCATTCCATCCATGCTCTTAAAGTACATGATATCCCTAAATAAGTGAACATGACATAAACCATTTTAGCGTTTTCAAATTTAAACATATAATAACAACTACCTATTACATAAATAATAATAAGTCCTACTTCTAATTTTACATGTAAACTATTCACATGCTTATATCCAAAGAAGCCTCTTTTCTCCATATTTAATTTCCTTCTTAAAAACTGTTCTAAAAAGTAACCACCTATCCCCAGTCCAATAATAATAATCAAGATTGTAGAGGTACCCATTGTAATCCCCGCCTATTACTTTATTTATTTTTAGAAATAAAGTAGACTATATTTTGGTTATTCTCTTCTAAATAACTTACAATTCCTTCAGGATACGTTGATTTCTCCTTTAATTCGTCTAGACTTTTCCAAATTAATATAATATCATCATATTCTTTATGCCTTATTTCATTTGTAATTCTCTCTTGAACAGTTCCCCAATGTATCAATGTGCAATGATGTCCTTTTTCGTTGTTCTACTCGAAAATATGCTCATTTACAACGGCTAATTCTTGAACATCAATCTTCAAATCGGATTCTTCCATTAATTCTCTTACTATTGCTTCTTTTGCTGTTTCACCAAATTCAATAGAACCGCCTGGAAACGATAAAATGTTTCATTTAAATCACATTGTACAAGTACTTTAGAATGATCTTCATTTAAAATCATTACTTCAGCACGTAATTGAGGACTTTTCATTTCTTCTCTCCCTATAATTGCTCATTTTATGATATTCCCAGAGTGTCTTAATCAATACGTATTAAATAAAGAAATATAGAATTATCCCCGTTATCAATAGTGATACAACTCCGCCTAAGGACATCAAAAACTCCCTTGATTCTCTATCATATTTCCATTCCATATACGATTCGAAACTATACAACGTAATTAAAAGCAGAAAGGGTAGGAAGCCCATGTATAGAGAGTTCGAAAGAGAAGAGCATATAATTATAACCACTATATACGAAAAAATAATGGTCCTGTTTCCCCATTTATGCAGCTTATTTACATATTTATGATTCCATCCTTTTTGTTTCGGTATATGTAGCCTTTTTCTCACTATATTTTCTAAAACAAATAATAATATGATCCATAAAACTAATACAATTACTTTCACATGCATTATTAGAGAGATCACCTCCTTTATCTTATCGTCTGGATTTTATCCGGCTGATCACTCGGATACGTACTACTCATTTTGTTCTCTACGTCCCAACTAATAATTGTCGCACTATCTCGTCCGAATTGATGATGAACGTGCTCTAATACATGATGAACACTTTCTTCAAGGTCTATTGTATTTCTGTTCATATCGTTATACAGATTTAATGGTGTTTCATAGTGTCTTTCCCCGCATTCTAATACCCCATCTGTAACCATGACAATTCGATTCTTTCCAGTACGTAATTCACGAATGCCTGTTGAGTAGCAAGGGACTGGTAAATTAAATGTGTTTACATTTCCTATCCATTCGTAAAACTGACGTTGATTTAATGCATATTGTCCTAACTTATGTAGCTCTTCATGAAATACATACACTAAACAATCACCAATAGACAACCACCATATATAATTTTCTTTTCTTACACATAATAAGCAAGCTGTTTCACCTTTAATTTTTTGGCACTTTTCCTTAAATGAAGAGGATTTAAAGATTGTAAGTAGATGATTTTCAACAGATCGAAATACTGTATCAATCGATTCATTCATCATTACTTTTATATTTTCATATTCCTTTTGGATTGTATTTACTACTAAATCAACACTTTCCGCACTATTATGTCCATCTAAAATAGCTGTAAATTCCCAATCACTATTCGACCAAACTAACGCACCATCTTCATTCTTTTTTGCTCCAGCGTTTATATTACCGCCATATGTACCAAGTACGATATCACCATATTGTTTTACTGAAACTTCGTCTAAACACATCTTCTTATTTCCAACCCATGAATATTGTCTATTATTTGTTGTATGCATATTCACTCACCATATACTTTCGTATTCTTTCGCATAGCTTTTTGATTTTCTTTGCGTCACCATATGGCGCACCAGTCCATTTCGCTACTTCAGTTGGTGACCAAAACTCTTTAGGTGTATTTGGATAACGCGGTATGATGTGCATATGCATATGTGGTACACCATTCCCTGAAACAAAAGTGTAAATATGTTCTGCACCTTCACTTTCTTTTAGCGCTTTACTTACTCTACTTGTTATAAGTCCGAACGTTTTTGCTTCTTCATCTGTTAGTTCGGCAAGGCCAGGTACGTGTCTTTTTATATCTATCATTACATAACCAAGGTATGTTTCTTCCCTATCCCAGTGGACATGTCCCACGTAAACGAGTTCATCTTCGTAAATAGCTCCACCTGGAACTGTAATGTTTCCTCTATGTTTTTCGCAAATAAAGCATTTTTGTTCTACTTGATTGTTTGTTGACATATCCTTCACCATCCTTTTTTATTAATAATATCATAAAAAAAGGAAAAACAGGATTTATATTCCGAAAATTCATTCTTTTAATTAGGCATTTTTTGAAATAAATTTAAAACTTACTATTTCTTCAAAAACGCAATTCCTATTACTATTCCAATCACAATTCCGATTACTAAATTATTAGTAAAGAATCCTTGAAATACACCGATTACAACCCCTATACTGACACCGATTGCCAATGCATCATTCCTTTTATTATTTTTAGCCACAATTGCATCTCCTCTCATCATTTCTCCCTAAATAACATACATTTACTTGAATGTATTAAATATTCACTGTTTCACTTGAATATTTCTAAAAAATGTACTTTAACTTCACATTTAATATTTTCCATTTTCTGTACATACTCCTTTTATAATGAAAAAATTCAAGTAACCATTGAATATATATAGGCATTTACTATAAGAAAGACCAGTAATTTATTTAAGGAGGAACGATTCAAATGCATCCTCATTGGAATCCAAATATAAATCAACAATATGTGTATTCCCCCATCCCGTAAGGAATACCTTGCATCATGATTCGCAATATATGATGCAGCGTATCGCAAGTCTTGAAAGCCAATTAGCGAAATTAATCTCATTAATCGAAGAAAATAATCATTTAATTAAATCAATGGAACAGCAACAAAACCAAGTTTGTGCACCAGCTGGTGGTTCTGTTATCGTTCGTATGTAATTTTTTCGAACAAAAAACACACTTTGTATAATAAAGTGTGTTTTTTGTTTATCTTCTTTTTTGATGAAAACCTTGTGTAATACGGTCTAATATAATCGCAATGACAACAATAGCTAGTCCGGCTTCAAATCCCATTCCGATATTTACTTGTGTTACAGAGCGGTATACATCAACCCCAAGACCTGGTGCTCCTACAAGAGATGCTGTTACTACCATCGATAAAGAAAGCATAATGCTTTGGTTCACACCAGCCATGATTGTCCCAGTTGCTAGTGGTAATTGTACTTTAAATAATTTTTGTGATGCGGTAGAGCCAAACGCATTCGCTGCTTCTATTAAATCTTCTGGAACTTGTCTAATTCCTAAGTCAGTAAACCGAATTGTCGGGGGCATTGCAAAGATTACGGATGCAATAATCCCAGGTACTACTCCTACTCCGAAAAATGTAATCGCAGGAATAAGATATACGAAAGCCGGCATTGTTTGCATAAAATCTAATGTCGGTTTTAAAAATTTTGAGAAGCGTTCATTTTGAGAAGCTAAAATTCCGATTGGGATTCCTACAATGATTGAAATAATAACAGATGTAAGTACGAGTGCTAATGTTTGCATCGTTTGTGCCCAGTAGTTAATATTTAAAATAAATAATAAACCGATCAGTGTGAAAATAACTAAAGATACTTTTCGCGTTGTGTACCAAATGAGGAAACAAAGGATAATAATCATCAATATGGCTGGTATTATTGTTAAAAAATTAGTGAGTAAATCAACGAATCCGCCGATAATATAAGAGAACCCTCGGAATAAGCCTTCAAAGTGCTCATATAAACTTGCCACAAATGAATCGACCCATTCGCCTAATGGAATACGTGGTATACTACTCATCGTCTTTCACCTCTTCCTCAATATTACCCGCAAGAGCTTGAATGACACTTTCACGTTTAATAATTCCTCTTAGCCTTTTCTTCTCATCAATTACTGGCAACGGATATTTCATCTCCGCCATTTTTGCATATGTTTCCTCAAGCAAAGTATCTACATACACGTGCGGGATATCGTTAAGTAATAAATCCGCAATTGGCCACTGTTTTTGAACGGCTTTACTCGCATCGTCCGCAGTTAATATACCTAAAAATTCATATTTTTTGTTAACAACATATACAGTTGATACACCAGCGTTCCTCATAATTTGAAGTGCTACACGTGGTCCACGATCAATCAATAATGTCTCTGGTCGTTTTAAAATAGATTCCGCCGTAATGACTTTTCCTAAATTCACGTCCGCCACGAACTTCTCGACAAATTCATTGGCAGGGCTCATCATAATTTCTTCTGGCGTTCCAATTTGAACAATCTCCCCATCTTTCATTAATGCAATCCGATCTCCAATTCGAAGCGCTTCGTCTAAATCATGTGTAATAAATATAATTGTTTTTTCCATTTTATCTTGTAATTCTAACAGCTCATCTTGCATTTCTTTTCGAATAAGTGGATCTAATGCACTAAATGACTCATCCATTAACAATACATCGGGATTATTTGTTAATGCCCTTGCGATTCCAACGCGCTGTTGCATACCGCCACTAAGTTGACTTGGATAATTATCTTTATGATGATCAAGTCCTACTAACTGTAGCGATTCTAATGCTTTATGCTCTCGTTCCTCTACTGGAACGCCTTGAATTTCTAATCCGTACGCAACATTTTGTATCACTGTACGATGCGGAAATAAAGCAAACTTTTGAAAAACCATGCTCATCTTCGTTCTTCTCACTCTTCGCAACTCTTCTTTTCCCATCGTTGCGATATCTTCCCCATCTATGTATATATGTCCTGCAGTTGGCTTAATTAATTGGTTTAACATACGAACTAACGTAGATTTCCCGCTACCAGACAGCCCCATAATTACGAAAATTTCTCCCGTATAAACTTCAAACGTTGCCTTTTTCACACCAACGTTCATTCCTGTCTCTTTCAAAATTTCCGATTTGCTTTTTCCTTCTTTTAATAAGGTAAGCGCTCTTTGCGGGTGTTTCCCAAATACTTTTGTTACGTTTTCAACACGCACCTTTGTATTATCCATGTCACTACTCCTTTTCTACCCATCTATTCACATAGTGTTGCGATTTTACAAAGAAATATTACATAAAAATGACATTCATAAGATTTCTTTAAAATTCTTGTTTCCGTTCATAATAAGAATGCTTACTTATACATTTATTTAAAAAGGCAAACGTTTCTTAGGAGGTTTTCAATGAGAAAGAAAATATGGCTTATGTGCCTTTCGTTATTTATTACTATGATTTTCTCTTCATGTAATGCAACAAATGCAAATTCGAAAGGAAAAATTAAACTTGGTGTAACAAGTTGGAAAGAAAACATCGCCACGGCAAACATGTGGAAAGTTTTATTAGAACAAAAGGGCTACAAGGTTGAACTCATGTATTTAGAAAAAGCGGCAATTTGGACTGGTGTCGCTCGTGGTGATGTTGATGCTAATTTAGAAGTGTGGCTACCCGTTACGGATAAACCGTTAAATGCTCGTTATAAAGATGATATTGTCTTAAAATCCAAATGGTATGAAGGTACTGGACTTGGCCTCGTCGTCCCTTCTTATATGAAAAACATTAACAATATTGAGGATTTAAATGCACATAAAGATGAGCTAGATAACAAAATTGTCGGCATCGAACCCGGTAGTAGTCTTATGAATTTAACGAACAAAGCAATGAAGGAATATGATATTAAATTAAAACTTGTCCAATCTTCTGAAGCTGCGATGATGAGTGAACTAAAGAAAGCATATACGAAAAAGAAACCAATCGCTGTTACGCTTTGGAATCCGCATTGGGGCTTTTCGGAATTTGACTTAAAATATTTAAAAGACCCTAAGAAAGTATATGGTGAAAAAGATGACATTTATTACTCTGTTCGTAAAGGTTTCGAAAAAGATCATCCGGATATCATAAAATACTTTGACAAATGGAAAATGAACGATGAACAGCTTGGTACATTAATGGTCGAGTTAAATAAAACGAAAGACCCTGAAGAAGCAGCGCGAAAATGGATAAAAAAGAATCAAGCGCTAGTTGATGAATGGGTAAAAGATTAATAAAACAGGCTAGAGGATTAACATATCCTCTAGCCTGTTTTCGTCTTATTTTTTCGTAACAACATTATCTACTATCCCATATGACTTCGCTTCTTCTGCAGTCATAAAATAATCTCTTTCTGTATCATGTGCTACTCTTTCAATCGGTTGCCCCGTTTTTTCTGCAATCATTTTATTAATATCATGCTTTAACTTCAATATCCTTTTTGCTGTGATTTCAATTTCCGTTGCTTGCCCTTGCGCTCCACCTAGTGGCTGATGAATCATAATTTCACTATTAGGGAGTGCAAACCGTTTCCCTTTTGCACCTGATAATAATAACAATGCACCAAATGATGCTGCAAATCCCATGCATAGCGTTTGTACATCTGGTTTAATGAGATTCATCGTATCTAATATGGCAAAACCTGCTGTCGTTGAGCCGCCTGGGCTGTTAATGTATAAAAATATATCTTTCTCGGCATCTTCCGCTTCTAAAAATAATAATTGAGCTACGACACTACTTGCTACTTGATCATTTATTTCTGAACCGATAATAATAATGCGGTCTTTTAATAACCTTGAATATATATCATAGGAACGTTCTCCTAATTTCGTTTGTTCTACTACATATGGAATTGCATTCATTTTTAATCCCTCCAATAATTGTTATGCCGCGCAAAGCATACAACTGTAGGAAGAAGGTTTTTTTGCATTAAATAATAAGACTGGCTGTTTATATGGTAATTTAGTAAAATCTATTGTCGGAAGAAGCTTTGTTAACAATTCCGGCTTTTCCTCACGAATAGACGTTACTACAACTTCAATATCATCTGTAAATTCGACTATCTCAATCCCTTCTTCACTTACAGTTTTCAGCCTATTTCTACTCCGAAATAAAGAAGCTTTTACTGCACCTTCCGATATGGAACATACTTTAGCAATATCAGCGATACTATATTGAAAAACATCCTTTAATAATAAAATTGCGGATTGTTGTACATTGAGTGACGATAATACTTTTCCTACCATTTCATGCAAATCTGCAATGTTCTCTTGTGGTTCTTCAAAAGTAATTTGTCCCTTTATTTTTTCATGAACTGATTTTGATTTCATCTGATCTATCCAGCGATTGCGAGCTATTTTATATACAAGTGTCATACAAATATCTTTATTACTATATTTTTGAAGAACTTTACAAACAGTTTCTTGGGCAAGGTCTTCGCCGTCCCATTTGTTTTTCGTTAAAAATGTACAGTACCTTTTTAATTCTCCGTATTGCTCAATTAAAAAATTTATATTTGAATGATTCATATCGATATGATTTTTAAAAATATGAGTTACTTTTGTGCACAAAATAACCACTCCTTTTCAGCGCTTACTTAATTAACGATTCAACAAATAAAAAAGTTACGGGGCATATAAAAAAATTATGTTTATGTTTAATAATTCGCGGTCATAAATATGTTATGTACAATATTACGTGAGGAGGAACAAATTTGCCAAAATTAACAATTGAAGGTGCGGGAACTTTTGATGTAAAAGAAGGCACAAAGTTAGTATTAGCGATTGAAGATAACGGTGTACACATTCTCCATCGCTGCGGCGGGAAAGCCCGCTGCACAACTTGTAGAGTAGAAATTATAGCAGGTGAGTTTTGTGAAGCGAATTCTAATGAAAAAAATGCGATTACGGAAAAAGGAATTGAAGATCACTTACGTTTATCATGCCAAATGCACGTACATAAAGATATAGTCGTTCGCCCTATACTTACAGTAGAAAATTCAGGTCTTGATGCAGGCCCGCGTCCAGCAGAATAATATGATGAATTTAAAACAGCTTGCTGGTGAATATGCTGCTAACTTTGTAAAAGATGGGATGAAAGTTGGACTTGGTACAGGTTCTACTGTATATTGGTTGATACAAAAATTAGGTGAGCGTGTAAAGGAAGGATTATCAATTCAAGCTGTACCAACTTCAAAAGAAACGGAAGTATTAGCTAAACAGTTATCTATTCCATTAATCCCCTTAAATGAAATGGGTATACTCGATCTCACAATCGATGGTGCAGATGAAATTGATTCAAATTTACAATTAATAAAAGGTGGTGGCGGCGCATTACTTCGCGAAAAAATCGTTGCCTCCTCCTCTAAAGAACTAATTATCATTGCTGATGAATCAAAACTTGTAACGCATTTAGGTACTTTCCCATTACCTGTTGAAATTACACCTTTTTCATGGAAACAAACGGAAAGTAAAATTCAAGTTTTAGGTTGTCAAACAACGTTACGTTTAAAAAATAATGAAACGTTTATTACCGATAACAATAACTTGATTATTGATTGTGTATTCCCTCATGACATATCTAATCCTGCCAACTTACATACTCAATTAAAAATGATTACAGGCGTAGTTGAAACAGGGTTATTTGTTAATATGACTAGTAAGGCGATTATTGGAACAAAAAATGGAATAAAGCAATTATAATGAAGGCTGACTCTTACAGTCAGCTTTTTATATTTTCTCTTTATAGCGTAGCATTATGATATACTATGAAAACAAACGCACATCACATTAGAAAGGGCTGAACAAATTGCACTCCAAACTCATAACAGAACTCACAGATTTAGAAACTGCCTTTCATATTCGAAAAGAAGTATTTGTAAAAGAACAAAATGTCCCTCTGGAGGATGAATTCGATACATTCGATGAAATCGGTGAGGAATGTAAACATATTTTAGTTTATTATAACGAGCTTCCTGTAGGTACAGGTCGTATACGATTTGTTGACGGCGCAGGAAAATTAGAACGTATTTGTATATTAAAAGACTATCGTAAATACGGATTAGGAAAAGTAATAATTAAGGCTTTAGAAGAAATTGCTCGTGACAAAGAAGCTACAAAAGTAAAACTACACGGTCAAACACATGCTGAAGGATTTTATAAAAAATTAGGTTATCAAACTTCTTCTGATGTATTTATGGAAGATGGTATTCCGCACGTTCTCATGACGAAAGTATTATCATAATAAAAAGGGTAGTATATGAAACTATTTTACGAATTCATATATTACCCTTTTTAATTATAGAAAAGTGAATTCTCAAGATTTCCTTTTGCATCAAAGCCCAACATCTCTTAGTTTATACCTAGATAAAGCTTACACTGTTTTCCATAATGATAAGGCATAAATCCAGTTTGGATCCCCATTTCCTTGATAACCCTGGACTGCTTCATATACTTTTCCTTCGTGTAGTACTCTATCTCCCTTTTCGTATGCTTTCTTCGCATCCCACTCTTCATATGAAACGCTTTCATTTTTAGTAGTGATTGTGAAAATATCACTCTGTACAGATTCATTTCCAGCTACATCAACTGCTTTCACTACATATTTATAAGTAGTATTGGAGAGTAAATTTTTATCCATATAAGAAGTAGTATTGGATGTTGCAATCTTTTTCATTGATCCTTCTATTTCTCTATAAATATCGTAATGGTCTACACCAATATTATCGTCAGATGGACTCCACATTAAGTCTACACTTGACACTGTCGTTCCCATACTATGTAATCCTTTTGGTTGTGTTGGTGCTTCTGTATCAGGAGCCTCAACTGTTGTTTTCACTGTAAGTGCTGTACTTTCTTTCGAAACATTTCCAGCTGCGTCAATTGCTTTTACAGTATACGAATATTCTGTACTTGGTTTTAATTTTTTATCAATAAAATGAGTTCCTGGTACTGTGTCAATCATCTCTCCGTTACGGAAGATTTGATACCCTTTTACCCCTACATTATCCGTAGAAGGGTTCCATGTTAGTTCTATACTATTCGCTGTTACTTTTTGTGCCTGAATTCCATTTGGACTACTTGGAGCTTCTATATCTGGTTTCACATCATTGATAAGATTAACATCAATTACATTATAGAATGCATTTGCTGTATCAGCTACATCCCATACTGCTAAAATCACATGGTATCCACTTCTATCAGTAGGTACATTAACTTTGTGAGTTAAATGATTTGAGGCTGCAGAACCATCATGTTGTACAGTTCCAATCGGTTCAAAATCTGCTCTTGTAAGCGATTTATTTGGGTTCCATCCTTTTTTGGTAATATAGTAATGCCATTTACTCGTTAAGTGCGGCGCTGTATATTTCCAAGTAAAACTATTTTCTCCGCCTGTGATTGTATTTTTAAACCAACGATTTTCAGTTTGCTGATCTAAAATACCGCCAAATTTTCCGCCTGCAGAAGCGATTTGTCCATCAACTGGGCCACCTTGCGGGAATCCTTTTGGTGCTTCTAAGCTTTGCGGTTCATACATAACACTTCCGCAGTTTACATTTAGTGCGCCATAAGTTGGACTACATAAAGCAGATCGGCTGCCAGGCTTTTCAACAAAACCGTGCGCGTATGCATTTTGAGGAATAAGTGTCGAGCCAATAATTCCGGCTGTTAATGCAACAACTCCTAGACTTTTTTTGTTCATTTTCATATTTTGTAGTTGTTTTAAAAATCGATTATTCATGTTCCTGTCCCCTTCTTGTTATACTTCGTAGTGTAATGTGGGCTTCGATGTAAAAGAATAACGAGAGGCAATCTTGTATCGTTGTATGTGTTAATTACGCATACAACGCAGTGAAAATACATTTCATTTCTTGTGAAATATTTCACTTGATGAATATATCATGACATAAAAATCATCAAAGTATGTGCAGAAGTTGTGCAGAAATGATGAAAGCATTAGTAACACGTAAAACTATGGTCCGAATTTACAAAACAGAATATTTAACATTTCAAAACAACGCATTCTCCGCTTCATATAAAAGAAGAGTGTCTATATCATTTCATATAAACACTCTTCTCATGTGAAATTTTGTATTTATTACTGACCTATAAATGTAAAAATCTCATCAACAGCTTCCTTATACCCACCAGATTTCCGAAGAGACTCCTTTAAATTCAAAGCAGCTTCTTTAAATGAAGGATTATTTAATACGAGTTCTACATTTTCACGTAGTTGTTCCTCAGTTAATTCTTTCATCGACAACTGAACCCCAGCTCCGAGATTCTCCACTTGCTTTGCGATAATTGGCTGATCTGCGCTTTGCGGAATTACAATGAGTGGAATCCCTTTATATAATCCTTCATGTGTACTGTTCATCCCGCCATGTGTAATAAATAGCTTTGTATATGTAAGTAGTTTCGTTTGTGGTACATAATTTTTCACCATGAAGTTTTTAGGAATTTCACCTAAATCACTTATTTTCGTTTTATTACCAATAGACATCACAATAGAATGATTACTATTCTCGAACGCCTTCAAACATAGTTTATAAAAATCAAGCGCTTCATTAAAAACAGTACCTAGTGAAATGTAAATCAGGCTTTTTTCTTCAATTACAGGAAAATCAAACTCTTCATTTTTTACTTGTGTAGAGATAGATGGACCTACAAACTTAAATGTTTCATCAAACCTATCTCCAAAAGGTTGGAACTCCTTTATTGTATACACAATAGTAAGTGGCGCTGGATTACAGAAAACTTCATACGGCGAGTTTATTTTAATACCGTATTTTTCCACAATTCCTTTAGTTAAGCTTTCAAAATCATTATGTATCCTATCTTGAACTTCCACTGGGATATTTTTAGACAAGTGAGCTAACATTTGTTCAAATGCTTTTTCATCCTGTGCAAAAGATGTACAAGAATTTATTGCTGGAAGCTTTAAAATTTGAGCAATTATACGTCCACAACCAAACATCGAATCATGAATGATGTAATCAAAATGTTCGCCTTCAATTTGTTCAAGAACACTTGGTATTACAACATCTGCCGTATGTAAAAGACCATTTATTCTCTCTAATAAATAATTTCGACCACCGGAAAGAAAAGCTTTTATAAACTTTTGCTCGTCAATTGTTCGTACAGTAGCACCTGTCTTTTCAATACGTTCTCTAAAAGATTCTATTGAAAAATAAACTACCTCTTCCCCACGTGAGACTAATTCTTCTACAACTTGCAATGTTGGATTAATATGTCCTTCTGATCCACTATTAATGAATAAAACACGTGCCATTATGAACACCCCTTACGTCAAATCTTGTCAATTATGTTAAGAATATAAATACTCTCCAAACACTTTGTTATATACCATAATTTTATTAAATTGACCTTGCAAGCCTAAATCCAAGGTCATCTATATGAAATGTAGGATGACTACGGCGACGACAAGTTGCACCGCAACCCCTAGCTGCTTCAGCCCAGCTACCGCCTCGGAAAATTCGGTACGATCCATATACATTTTCATCATACAAATCATAGCACCATTCCCAAACGTTTCCTAACATATCATACAAGCCCCATGCATTCGGCTCTTTTTTTCCAACCTCATGAATACGTCCATCTGAATTTTCATTATACCAAGCAATTCCTTTCAGATCTCCATATATGTATCCAGTAGTTCCCGCTTTACATGCATATTGCCACTCTGCTTCAAAAGGTAATCGGTAGCCAATTGAATCTAAATTACAACTAACAATTAGACCATCATCACTAATAGAATAATATTCTTTTAATCCTGCTTTTTTTGAAAGTAAATTACAAAATAAAATGGCATCATTCCAAGAAATATTTACAACTGGTTTATTTTTATCATTGAATAAATTTGGTTTATTTTTATCATTGAATAAATTTGGTTTATTATTCGCAATCGCATCATATAATTCCATCGTTACAACATACTTTGCTAGAAGAAATGGTTTAACTTGGACTTGCCATTCTTTTTTAATTCGATCATCTCTTAATACTACTTTTCCTTCTGGAATTTTCACCATATTTGAATCCACTGGGCCAATGAATCTATTCAATCCTATCCCCCCATGTTATTTCTTTTTATAATCTAACTATTTATAGTATCGTACTTCTCTAAAAATAGTCTTACTTCATTTGAAGATTTTAAAATAATAACTTCTTTATCTTTACTCAATTGATTTAGCCGCTTTAAAATTGAAGGTCGTTTCGTTTTAGGATATTCCCATATCCATTTGAAAAATTGTAAGTCAAACCTTTCTTCACATCCAGCACCCATATCCGGTCTTGTTTTATTCCTATATTGTATAACTCTTTTAAAAGCACGATAAACACATATAGTTCTATGAATATCAAGAAAGATAATTGTATCAGCTGCGTGCATTCTTATGTCCATTGTCCCGCCATAATTCCCATCAATAATCCACTCATCCTCTTTAACTAATTCATTTTGAACCTTTCTTTGCTCCTCTTTCGGTACACCTTCCCAATTCGGTTTCCAAAATAACGCATCAAGATGATGCACTTTAATATTTAATTTATTACCTAACTGCCTAGCTAATGTAGATTTTCCTGAACCACCAGAACCTATTAATATTATTTTTTTCATAAATACCCCTTTTTACATCTCTTATTTCTCCCGTAATATAAACTCAAAAATAAATCCTACTCCAACACCAATTGTATAAGCAACTAAATCACTCCACAAAAATCCGTAACCTAATACAAGTCCACCTAAAGTCGTTGCACGAATGTTATCTATCCATTCAGCATGATACAATTGGCTCACTTCAATCCCGTAGCAAAATAGCAAACTAATAAAAGCCAATTTCTTCGTTTCTATTTTAGGAAATAAAAATCCGAATCCAGTAAAAATCATCAATGCCCATAAAGCATCGCCTAAGTACTCGTTTAATAGATGAGGTAACGCAAAAGCTAACTTTCTTGAGCTAAGACCTAAAATAATTACAACGATAGTAAACAGTGCATACAATAGTCTATTTCGCTTCGTTTTCATTTCAAGATCTCCTAATATGTAATTTAAAATTGTAAATAGGTAGTAAAATATAATTATTTTACTACCTATTTTTTAATGGCTTTCATAATAAGAAAATGTGGATTTGTATTTAGATAATGATATGATTTTTCATTTACTTCTCTCATCTTTTCAACCGGCCTCGGTTCCACCATTTTTTCTAACACGAAATAATTTGTTGTTTCATTAATTATGTCTTGAAGTGCCCTTCTAAAAAAGCTAACTTCTATTGTAATATTTGGTTTAACCCAAGTATCTACTAATAATTGTTTTTCGAAATAATTTTCACTAGTAAACTTTGTAAAATCCATAAAAGGATGATGAATGGAGTATATAAATTCTCCACCAGGCTTCAATACTCGGCGAAACTCCTTAAATACTTTATTCCAATTTTCTAAGTAATGAAGCGTTAACGAACTTACAATAATATCAAATGTATTATCTGCAAATGGTAATACTTCTTGCAAGTCATGACAAAGAAACGTTGCATTATCACCCATACTTTCCTTTGCAGCTTTTACCATTTCAGAACTTACGTCAATTGCAGTAACGTTTGCTCCTCTTTCTATAAATTGGGAAGTATACCATCCAGCTGCACATCCAGCATCTAGTATGCTCTTCCCTTCTAAATTCTTTGGAATCATCTCTATCATCGCTGGCCTTTCATAATAACTGTTATATGGATTTGCCGAGTCTAGATTTTCTTTATATGTACTCGCTAATTTATCATATGTACCTTTGATCGTGTCTTTCAATACGCCCACCCCTTATACATACTAATCTAATAACTCTTGCTGCTTTTTCTTTGAAAATGATTGTAGAACTAAATTATATGACCAATCAATCATCTTATTAATTTGCTCCTGCTCTACATCTTTATGTATATACACTGTATTCCAATGTTTTTTATTCATATGATACCCCGGAATGATTGCTTCTGGATACTCTTCTCTTAATCTTAGTGCAAGTTCTGGATCACATTTTAATGTAATCGCAGCTTTTTCTCCTTCTTCATGGTTTATTATCGCAAATATTTTATTATTAAGCCTCATACATGTTGCATTCCAACCATCTGGAGAATCTTCTGTCGCTTTTCTTTTTGATAAACAATATGTTCTAGTTGCATTCATTCTCATTTGCACCTCTTATTCTTTAACAATTTGATTACGATGCATTACAATTTGTTTCGTCGCTTGAAATTGCTGTTCACCATAAAACTTAATTAATTTCTCTCCGCAAAATAGACTAACAATATGAACATGAGAAATCTCCTGAAGTAATATTGTTAACATCTTCTCCCCAACACCTTTATTTCTTACACTCTCATGCACAACAACATCTTCTATGTATGCTCGAAAAACACCATCAGAAACAACTCTAGCAAATCCGATTAATTCCTTTTCGTCCCATACTCCAATCGCTATACTATTCTTTAACATATTTTGAATATCGATTTCTTTTCTTTCTGGCCACCAACCGACAGAGTCATAAAGTTTTTTTATTTTGCCTACGCAGATTGGCTGTTCATGTTGCAATTTATACGTGTACATTTTCTTTCTCCCATCAAACTGCTCATTATATTTATTTTGTCTTACTTTCTTCAATAAAAAACTATAGAATCCAGCTTGTTATGAACACCTACATAAGATTAATTTATAATATTGATTTTACAATTGCAATCGTTACCCTCCTTTTAACATTCCTTATATTGAATATACAGAATAAGAAAAACCAGTGAATATAGTCCCAAAAGCATTTCTCATATTATATTTAACTATTAAACCTTGAATTTCTTTCAAGAACTGGTAAAGTTAATTAGGTAAAAAATACATAAAGTGAGGCGATTTCTTGAAAAAGTTTAGTTTATTACTAACAGCATTTGTCATAATCTTATCGTTATGCATCCCTAGTTTTACAAGTGCTAAAGCTTTCCCAGATGTCCAATCTAATCATTGGGCAATTAAAGAAATTAACTATTTATCGGATAAAGGTATTATTAATGGTACTCCAGAAGGATATTTTAAGCCTAGCGATCATGTAACGCGTGGACAAATGGCCTTAATGCTAGATTTATCCTTAAAATTAGAAAAGCCATCTAGTTATAATCATATTTTTTCAGATGTAACTAAAGGTATCTATTATTACGATTCTGTACATAAGCTAGCACACAATAACATTGTACAACGTGAAAAAAACTATTTCCCAGATCGCTCATTATCTCGTGCAGAAATGGCTGTAGTTCTTGTTAAAACCTTTGATTTGAAACCTACAGGTGCCGACGTCAATTTCCCTGATGTTCCATCTAATCACTGGGGTTACAATTATGTCAAAATTTTAGCTCAAAATAATATCACCGCTGGATTTCCTGATGGTACATTTGGTCCAGATGTAAAAGTAACTCGTGAGCAATTCGCTGCATTCTTGGCTCGTGTATTAGAACCAAATTTCCGTCCAACTCTTCCTAAGCCTAAAGGTAATTTAGAGGTTCATTATATTGATGTCGGACAAGGTGATGCTACTTTTATTAAATCCCCAAGTGGAGAAACTATCCTTATTGACGCTGGTAACAACGGAAAAGGTAAAGTAGTAGCAAATTATTTAAAAGGATTAGGATTCCAAACTATTGATTACATGATTGCTACGCATCCTGATGCTGATCATGTAGGTGGATTAGATGAAGTCCTGTATTCTATGAATGTAAAAAACGTTTACGCTCCTAAAGTAAGTCATACGACACAAACGTTTAAAGACTTCCTAACTGCAGTAGCAAACAAAGGATTAACAATTAAAGAAGCGAAATCTGGTGTAACTTTACCAATTAACGGTTTAAACTCACAATTTTTAGCTCCCGTTAAAGAATACGGTAACGATCTAAATGAGTGGAGTGCTGTATTAAAAGTAACATACGGTAGCAAATCCTTCTTATTCACAGGTGATGCTGAATCTAAAAGTGAGAAAGATATGGTTGCAACACATGGTTCTAACCTAAAATCAGATGTATTAAAACCAGGTCATCACGGAAGTAAGACTTCTTCTTCTCAGCCGTTTTTAGATGCAGTGAAACCAAGTATCGCTGTGATTAGTGCAGGTGCAGGTAACCGCTATGGCCATCCTACGCAGGAAACTTTAGCAAAGTTAAATTCAATGTCTGTTAAGGTATATAGAACAGATTTAAATGGTACTGTAGTTATTAATAGTGATGGTTCAAATATTTCTGTAAGAACGGAGAGATAATTATGAAAAAAGGTATTATTGACCGTTTTGAAGGTGAACTAGCAGTTATTGAAGTGAATAACGTAACAATTGATGTACCTAAATCCAAACTCCCTTCCACTGCAAAAGAAGGTGATGTACTTATAATCGAGAATGATAAGTATACAATTGATAAGAACGAAACAGATAAAAGAAGATGTGAAATCCAAGATTTAATGAATAAGCTATTTGAATAGAAAAAAAGAGCCCTCCAAAAGGATGGCTCTTTTTTTCTATTCAAATAATAGCTTGTTATTTTTTATTATTTAACTTCATACCACCAACCCTTCCTATCAAGCCAACCTTTCATACCGTTTAATTGCGCATCGCTAGTTGGATCGGAAATAAAATACGTTAAGCCATCTGATTGTAAAATGAAGGTCGCAGTCATTTTTACCGATGTTAAAGCCTTCATAGCTTCAGGAGCCTCATATGGTGAAAAAGCACCTGATTGAATGATGTTTTGTTTAGAAACTTGTGCTTGGACATTTTCTTGTATAGACACTGATCCAGTAAACCAGGAAAGCGGCTTATTTCCTATCAATTGATTTAAATCACATTTACCGATACCAGGTACATTACCAGTCTCAGTGTATTGCCAAATGTCACAAGGATATGCTGGCTTGTTACCACCATACCTAGGAATCCATACAAAATCACTTTTTACGTTCGCCATACCGAAAGGCTCATATACATGATGCCCAACATATATGCCAATTTTCTTAGCACCTAGTCGGCGTAACTCATCGATAAAGGCTTGCGTACCAGCTCTCATGTCATCCATTGTTTTCACTTCTACGTCAGCCACCCAAACTGTAGCGCTCTTATCACCGCGATTCCAAAAATCTTGTGCTTCCTTCTTCGCATCAGCAATTGAAATAAAGCGACAGAATGCATAGTTACCAAAAGGAATATTTCTAGTTTTCATTGCTTGGACATAATTTTTATATAAAGGATCTACATAATTTGATCCATCTTGTACCCTAGCAATTACGAAATCTAGTTGTGGAGCGGCTACATCCCAGTTAATGTTACCGTTCCATTTTGAAACATCTACAATATAACCCATTGCTTAACACCTCCTTTTTTATTATTGTATTCAAAGCTCGTCTTATTGCTCTTCTGCTCCTATGAATTCAACAGCTCTTGTTAGAAAAAAACCTATACTACAAGTGTCTTCTACAAAGACAGTAACTCATTTCCAATAAAAAAGAAAATCATAGTTATTCGAATCGTACTATTTGTTCCCAACAGTGCATCAGCTTGAGTAATTGCTATAAACAAAAGAAAAAAGCATCACCTTATTGGTGATGCTTTTAATATCCACTTTGCTTCTAGAGCACGAATACGATACCTATAACCTCTTCTCTAAAAAGTGTTGACTATGTCCTTTAGGGTGATCTTCAACAACACCGTATTCTCGGTAGCCGTGCTTTTTATAAAAGTCTGGTGCTTGAAAACTAAATGAATCTAATAATATTAATCTACAACCTTTGTCCTTCGCAATGTCTTCGATTTTATGTAACAGTTGACTACCATAACCATCATGACGAACTGTTTCATCAACCCATAAAAAATCTATATGAAGATGATAAAAATACATCGTTCCTGTTACCCCACCAAATATTTTCCCATCCTCATCTTTCACTACGAAACTCACTTGTTCCATCGGCTGTTTTGCTTCATCTGTTAAAATAGACATGTTATATTGAATTAATTTGTTTTTAATGTATTCTCCTTCAGCGCGAGTACCATTTTCAATGTGTTTCATATATTTTTTCCTTCCAACTTAATAAGCTACCTTTAATTTTTACTTTTCCTTTTTAAAATACTAATAAACACGAATCCACCATAAGTAACAACGCATGAAAAACCAATTATCCCTGGTACAGAGACATAACCTATTCTTATATAACTAATAACGGCAAAACAAGCGATAGACAATAAAATAGATGGCCAAAATATAAGAGCTGTTTTTCTTCGTCTCTCTTTCGATGTACTTTCTTTCTCTTCAGAAACACGTGTGCCAAAAAGCAATACAATACAAATAAGGATTGCTGCAAAGTAAATCGTATCTAATGACAGAGTATGATCGTAAATCGCGATTCCAACTTCCAAAGCAATAATTGTTAAGATTAATATGATTATTGTTGAAGTTTTTAAGTTTCGTTTCAATTAGTTGCCCCCTAGTATGCCCTCACTATATATGTCGTATATGTACTTCATAGCTAATGCAATAGTTTCATCGGTTTCTTTATTATCAAATCGATTAGGCAAATCTGTCCCTCCAATAACATAAAGAAACGGAAATTCATGGAACTTTCCCATTATACCAACATTTATTATTGCTGTGGGCAATCCACCTGTCATATGGGCTATATGATAATACGGTATCCCCTCATATTCTCCTTGCTTCCTTACCATTCCATTTATTATTGGTTCCCATAATTCTGGATCACTTTTATAACATTTAAAAATATGTACTAAAAGTGAATGTACTTGATTTAACTCTCCAACATTCTGTTCATCTCTAGGGCTTTTTTGGACGTGTATCTTGGAAAAATACGTTGAAACATACTTTCTAATAACCCCCCCATCCTCCGCAGTGCATTACAACTGACTGTGCAATATAACTATCATGACACGCTATCATCACCTCAACAGCTTTACTAAGTAACAATGTATCTCTTCCTTGTAAATGTGGATATAATTGTGCGCTATCCTCTTTTGGATTAAATTTAATTTGGTGAAGTATATCATCCCAACTAATTTGTTTGTCTTTTACCATATTTGTTACAGCAAATCCAATTACTACTTTTGCTGCTGATGCTAAAGGAACATATAGTTCATTATTATAGGAGGCAATTATATTATCATATTTTGTTGCGTACACAACCACTCTAAGTTGACCAGATTGTATTTCTTTCATTTTTTCTATGACTGTCTGCATATTCATACCTCTTTTTATATTGTTTTATCTTCTTCTCAAAATTCGATATGGAATATAAAAAACCTTTTTCAATAAAAAAGATAGCATGAAATTTCCCCATGCTATCTTTCTAAAATAAATATTACGTAAACATTTACTCTTCAGTAGGCTTTTTAGGACCACTAAGCTCCAATTGATAAAAAGCTAAATCTAACCACCTATTAAACTTATAACCAGCCTTCTTAATTGTCCCCGCATGAACAAATCCATAGTTTTCATGTAAGGCAATGCTTTTCTCATTTTCTGCATCAATTCCAGCAATTAAGGTCATATATCCCCTCGCCTTTGCAACTGTGATCAATGCTTTCATTAAAGAAGTTCCTATCCCATTTTTTCTATATTCCTTATGAACATACACAGAATGCTCAATTGAATATTTATAGGCAGGCCAAGATCTAAACGGCCCGAATGTCGCAAACCCTACTACTTTATTATCTAATTCGTATACTAAAATTGGGTAACCTCCAGCCATTTTTTGTTCATACCAGTCTATTCTATTTTCAAGGGTTACAGGTTTATACGTATATACGGCCGTTGTATACAGTATGGCATCATTATAAATATCTAACATGTATGTTACATCTTGTCTCGTTGCTTCCCTTATCATTGCTTTCTTCCTTTCATAAAGTATATCTTCCTTAGTTTCAATCCTACATACGAATACGAGCTTTTCGGAAACCATCAAATATATTTAAGACAGCAGATAAAATGTAAATGATAATACCTCCACCAATTAACCACTTTTTAAATTCCTCTGGAGAAGTAGTAAACACATTTGCCACATACGTAATAAATCCTTCGTTAAATAAATGTGGA
Source organism: Bacillus sp. 3G2 (assembly GCF_044324725.1). Classification (NCBI taxonomy): domain Bacteria; kingdom Bacillati; phylum Bacillota; class Bacilli; order Caryophanales; family Bacillaceae; genus Bacillus; species Bacillus sp. 3G2. The sequence continues at coordinate 2,614,854 of NZ_CP172246.1, forward strand.
TTTACTACAATTACAATGAATACTATTGTTCCGGCTATTTGAAGAAAAGCATTCCCAATTGCCAACTTTTTCGTCCATTGTCCCTGTACTAACTTATAAAGAGATATACCTATTTCAAAAACAATCATAATTACAACGATTGGCCAATACTGAAGTAACACATCTTGATTAAAAGTTGGCGCGACAAACTTCAGTCCGTTTTCTGTACCATGATATACACCTACAAGATGATTCGCATAAAAATAAAGTGTTGCCCATATTGCTGTCCACATTAACCCGCCAAATACTTCGAACTTTGAGATCGACTTTTTCTTTGGAACATACGAAGTACTTTTCAAATCATCAGGCGTCCATTTTTTTAAACTTGTCGTCAACGGTTGGGTACCTTTGGCTTTATCTGTTCTTTCTAAAATTGCAAATACAAGTGTCAACCAGAAGAATACATGGAGGCCTACTTCGATAATTTCCCCAATACCTTTACCTATCAAATTTAAAATAACATTTAATACCGCTTGCTCACCATTATATCCTACAAAATTTTCTGCAACCATTGCAATGAGTGCAATAACAGCTGCAATTGGTATAATCATTTTTAATAACGTCGTATATACATCAAAATAACGTGGTCCAATTAAATGCATCGGTCTATCCAAATACCCATTCGCCAATGAAACTGGACTTCCCAATTTTTCAAGAACCCTTTTTTCATCGTTTTCACTATAATTAACAGGTAACATATCTTCGATTGTTGACCGTAGTTCAAGAATAATATCTTCACGATTTTTTTCAGGTAATCTCTTCGCAACTTCTTCAACATAAATATCAATCAAGTTCATTTATGTCCTCCTCCTTTAATAGGTTATACAGTTCTTTCGAATCCTTTATCCATTCCTTTTTCAGCTGCAAAAATATCTCTAATCCGTATTCACTTAAAACGTAATACTTACGAGGTCTACTCTCCGTTTTATCCCAGCTACTCGTTACTAGCTCCTGCTTTTCTAATCGGCGAAGTAGTGGATATAACGTACTTTGATCGATTGTAATCCCTGATTGTTCCAATAATTGGACAAGTGAATACCCATACTGCGGCGTTCTTAACTGGCTTAAAACCGCTAATGTTAATGTACCTCTTCTTAATTCAGTAATTAACGAATTTAATAAAGCATCCATTCACTCACCTCATTTTCATTACTATATGTCATACAGTATGTGTTTTATACTATGTATCGTACAGTATTGTGGTGATAAAAACAATACTAATTTACCAAAAAATAGATAATAAAAAAGCACAAACTATATAATTTGTGCTTTTCTGGCTATTTAAATGCTTATAACAATCTTAATTTTGTACCTCTTGTAATATAAACTCTCCACTTTCTTTAATAAATGGGATAACATCTACAATTGCCTCAATATGAATTACTCCATATACATGCGGATATTCTTGACCGTTAGAAGCGAGTTCATATTTTATTTCTGCTTTTATTAAGGATGGATCAATTGTCAGTATTAAAACATCTTCTTCATGACTAAAATGTTTTTCAGCAACTTCTAAAGCTTGTTTTAAAAATGAACAATGAATAAATCCCTCTTCTTTTAGTGAAATTTCATTAATTTCTCCATTTATCTTTGCAATTTCCCAATTTCTTTTTGTTATTACCTTTGTAATCATAGTTAGTTTCTCTCCATCTCTTTATATAGAAAAACAAGAGGTTCTTCTTTTTGTTACTAGAAAATCCTCTTGTTTTTATATTTATTTTAATCCTTTTATTAAAGGCGATGCTTCTCCGCTATGGAAAATCCATAAATCATGAAGCGACCTTGTACATCCAACATATAATAACTTCGCATCGTGTTTTGTATTTTTATAATGTTCTTCATCAACGTCGATTAATAGAACGGCATCAAATTCTAGCCCTTTCGCCAAGTATACAGGTACTACTGAAATACCACCTTCATATTTACTTTGATCTGCTTCAATGACGTTTACAGCTAATCCTGCAGTTGTTAATTTCTCATAAATATCGCGGCATTCATCGTCTGTTCTTCCTATTACCGCAATTGTTTTCACATCTTCATTTTGTAGATGTTTTAACGTCTTCATAATCTCATTAAATTGATCCTCTACATGGATTACTTTAACATCTTCACCACTACGAAAAACTGGTGTTGCGAGCCCAACTGGAATCTCTGCATTTTTAATAATCTCATTCGCAAATTCAATAATTTCTTTTGTAGAGCGATAACTTTTCGTTAGTTCATAATAACCTGTTTCTTGAAATACTTCCTTAAAAGCACTCCAATCTTCAATCCCTTGATAATCATAAATTGCTTGAGATAAGTCACCTAATATAGTGAAAGAATTACCTAGTGTAATTTCTTTTAATACATACACTTGGAATGGCGAGAAATCTTGTGCTTCATCAATAACAACGTGATGGAATTTCTGTCCAATTTCAATACCTGTTATGCGGTGATGTATGTAAATTAAAGCTGGTAAATCTTCTACATACACTTCTTTTTTACGACAATTCTTTTCAGTTTCTTTCACAAGTTCTTCAGGTAATACTTCGAGTATTTCTTTACTTTTCAATATTGAACTATATAGTGAAAGTGCGCTCATTTTCGGCCAAAACTTCATATATGTGTTCAATCTCTTTGTCGCTTCTTTTTTTAGTAATTTCTTCTCGTTTGTTTCTCCATACTTTTTCAGTTCAATTTCAATCCAGCGCTTCATTCGGCCGACTAATCTTTCTCTTCTTTTCTTTAATGGATAATGTTTATATTCAACTTGCATCCATTTTTTTATGTCTTCTACTGGAATAATTGCTTTGTCCCATGCTTCAAAATCGTTTGTTGGTATGAATTCTTTTTCAAATTGGACCATTCTCTCTTCAATAAAGGACTTAAATTCCAGCGTGCCTTTCAATTTACCGAGCATAACGTTTTCTTCATCACGATTAATAGAAAATGCTTCTTTCAACTTTTCTTCTGTTTGCTTTAATTTCACCGAATCATCTAACGTACGTAATGCCCAATCTGCAAATGTTGTTTGACTAATGTTTCCTACACCTAATTCCGGAAGCACACTCGAAATATAGTCTAAAAACAGACTATTCGGAGCGAATACAATCATTCTCTCAGCTTCTAATTGCTCACGGTATTCATAAATTAAAAAAGCAAGGCGATGTAAAGCGATCGTTGTTTTTCCGCTCCCTGCAACCCCTTGAATAAGTAGTGGTAAGTTTCTTTCCGCACGAATAATATCATTTTGCTCCGATTGTATCGTCGAAACAATATCCTTTAGTTTATTATCTTTATTCTCACCTAATCGATATAGAAGAAAATCATCGGCATGCGAGACATCTTCATTTCCTTTTACATATGTATCAACAACACGTTCTAGTTCTCTTTTTCGAATAGAGATGTTTCGCTTTAAATACACATCACCTTCTACTAATCCGTCTGGTGATTGATAAAACGCTAATTCCTCCCCACCGGTAAATGAATAAAACATACTTGCAACAGGTGCCCGCCAATCAATTACAATTGGTTTCATTGTGTCTTTATGTGAAACACCTACTTTACCGATGTAGATCGGCATAACATCTTCCTTGCCGTCCTCTTGAAAATCTAATCTTCCGAAGTACGGTTCTTGTACACCGATACGTAAATTTTGCCTATTAGATTCTCTCATACTTTCTAGAATTTGTTCTTTAAAATCTTCTCCATAATAAACCGGAATGTTTTCGAGCTGTTCTAATTGATCATCCATCGTATGTAATATTTCTTTCATCCTTTGTAACTCTTCTTCAAAAATGTTGTTCATTTGATGATTCCCTCCTGTCCGTTCTAATTTTTCAGTCGAAATACAATTGTAGTAAAAATCCATTTATAAAGTCAAGACTTTCAATTTAATTTTTCTGAAAAAAACCACTTTTTAGCTTTCTTATTTTAAAATTCAAATGATAACAATATACAACATCTAAATCATTCTACTACACATATAATATAGTGATTCATACAAAAGCTGCCATTTTCTATTCATTTAAAGAACTATATACTATCTAACTAAGTTTCTCTTACATGCTCTCCAACTTCATTTCTAGTTATCTATTATTTCATATATAAAATAAACAAGACTACAAAATTCAAAAAAAAAAGTAAAGGAGTGTATAAAAAATAACTGCCATTAAAAGAAACCCTCTAAAGTTACATTTAATTATTTTTGTGTTAATTGTGCTAGCAAGTGGCTGGATTGGTGTATTTCTTGATTCTCTTCTAATAGATCAGCCTGAAGGAAACTCTTTAGGTATGGGATTATGGCTAATATTACCCTTTCTCGCAAGTATCTTACTTAGAATTATTGGTCGAGATTGGAATGATTTTGGTATCAAACCAAATTTAAAAGGAAACTTTAAATGGTATTTCGTAGCAATACTTATTTATCCATTCGTTACACTAATAACTATATGCTTAGCTCTATTTTTCGGAGTCGTTAACATATCTAACTTTGAGATGTCCTCATTATGTTCTCTCATACTCATGTCTACTATAGGTAATTTTATTAAAAATATTTTCGAAGAGTTCTCTTGGCGCGGTTATTTAACTCCAAAACTGATTGAACTAAAGTTAAACGATTGGTTTATTTATATTATTTCTGGTTTAATTTGGGCTCTTTGGCATGCCGCTTATTATTTAGTTTTTTTACCAAATGAATATTTTGAATCTATTTCTAGGTTAAATATGCTTTTATCAGGATGCATACTTATGGTTTCTTGGTCTATTATGTATGTTGAAATATATAGACTTACAAAGTCAGTATGGCCATGTGTTATCATGCATGCAATTGAAGATGCCGTTCCTACTGTTTTAATAACTATAACCGGTATTATTACGCTTACAAATAGTAGTGATTTTTGGTTAAATCCTATTAATGGTTTCGTTGCCACTGTTTTATTTCTGGGCATCGGGATTGTACTAAGGTCCATAAGGATAAAAAAGAACGGCAATTAAATACGAAAGACAGTCAATTATTCACACTATAAAAGTAAAAAAGAGTAAGGAATTAACCCTTACTCTTTTTTACTTTTATACGATATGATAAACATTCATTTAATGACGCTTGCTCTTTATATTCTCTCTCTTCAAAGTCATACGCCCCTCCTGGGAAAATCCCAACTATACTGAAGCGAGCCTCTGCACATAAATTATTAATCTCATCTATAGTATAGCAACGTAAAGATTGTGTTACAATATCATTTGAAGAATCCGTTTCCCACCAATGGTCCAGCATTCTAGCATTTTCACTATCATATTCATATTTTCGCATTGCAGAATAAATCGGCATTTCTTGTCCATTTGCTTTTTCCCAATATAAAGGTTGATAAATATCAATAAGTGCACACCCATCATCTTTCAACCAACTATGGATGCGTTTTAATAAAAATAATTGTTCTGCATCCGTTCCTACACCAAATCCGTCCAAATAAGTAACGACATCAAACTTTTCTTCAAAATTAATTTTATAAAAGTCAGCACAGTGAATAACAATATCATTAGTAGAATGTTCTTTCGCAAACATAACTAACTCTCGTACTAGCTCAACTGTAGTCATCTTTACATTCAAATTAGACATCGCTCTTGCAAATCCACCATTTCCTGCTCCTAGTTCTAACATCGACTGAAATGTATATCCAACTTGTTCTTCTACTTCTTTAGCAACTTCCTGTAACCAATTTTCATTATTTACATCATAGCTTAGTAGTTCAAATTGTTTTTTATAAAATTCTTTTACATTTAATTCGTTCATTAATATTCTCCTCCTGTATATTATTTTTCTGCTACAGGTGAGAAACTAAATTTCTGATACCCATGAAAAATCCTCCTTTTGATTTCCTTTTATTTTATTTTATCAAAATAATCAGAATTTATAAAGTATCAATTTAAAAAACAGATAATGGATGTTCCCACTATCTGCTTCTACGCTGCCTTTATTATCCTTGTTGATACTTCATCCAATCACCCGAAACGATAACTTCCTTCAGCATCTCTTTATCTTGAGCAACATACACAAATGCACGTATTTCTCTATCAGCTAAATAAATCGTTTCGGTGATTCGGTCATATAGGTCACTCTCTGTATTACCTGTGTATTCTTCAAGTTCATCTAATTTTTGCAGAACATCATCATTTACTTCGTAAACTTCTCCATATACTTTGTCTTCATTTGAACAAATCATCGCCGGATACCCTTCGTTTGTATCAAATAATTTTCCATACATCCATGCTTCGTCTGCGATGCATATTGCACCTTGCATAAAATGAGCATTCGTTTGCTCTTTTCTTAACGTGCCATACACGAAAACGTGATGCATATATCCCTATCCCCTTTATATGTCTCTATTTTCTAATTTGTAAATAAGCACGAATCATAAAGTAACTCACTTCATTTGGAAGTTGTTCCTTAATTGATTTCAAGCCACCCTCTGCATTTTGCACAGCAGTTTCAATCATTTGTTCATATTTGGCAGGAACAAAACTGTTCCAATCTACTTCCATTCCATCTTCAAAAGAGCGAATTAAATGATTTTCAATTGTTTGTCTTGATAAGCCACGTTCTTTCGCAATTTCATCTAGATCAATAGCTTGTTTGTACATTTCATACGTTTCTAAATGAGAATTTGCTGAAGCTTTCCCTGATTTTTTCCGCTCTGTCACCACTTCTGTTTTAACTGTTTCAGCATAGTTTGGGTTTTCCTCTATAAAGTGCTGAACTGCTTGTAAGAAATGAGAACCATACTTCACAAGTTTATGTTCGCCAATCCCTTTTACAGTTAAAAGTTCAGAGTCACTTTGCGGCATTTTTGCACACATATCCTTCAACGTTTGATCAGAGAAAATAACGAATGGAGGTACACCTTCTCCTTGCGCAATTTCTTTACGTACTTCACGAAGTACTTCAAATAAAGGATGATCTTGAACAATTTGTCTTGTCTCTACTCGTTCTTTACGTAAAACATTCACTTTACTAAGTAACACTTCTTTCCCTTTTTCCGTTACTTTTAATGTCGGATACGTACCATGTTCAACTGCAATTAACTCATCTGAAATTAGAAACTCAATAAATTCACTGACTTCTTTTACGCTACGATTTGATAGTAATCCGTATGTTGGTAAAGTATGAAAATTAAATTCAATAACTTTCTTATTTTTAGATCCAGTTAGCACTTGTGCGATCATTTGTTTACCAAATCGTTGATTCGTTCTAATCATACAAGATAAAACCATTTGTGACTCTCTCGTCACATCGATACTTTCGCGGTCGTCCGTACAATTACCGCAGCGGCCACAATCTTCCTTCGGTTCTTCTCCAAAGTATTGCAAAATAAATGATTGTAAACATTGTTCTGTATGACAGTAGTCAGTCATATTTTGCAGTTTTTCAAGTTCGTTTGAAAAACGAGATTCTCCAGTCGATTGATCAATTAAAAAGCGCTGTACTTGAACGTCCTGAGAAGAATATAGCAATATACACGTACTATCTAATCCGTCACGTCCGGCACGTCCTGCTTCTTGGTAATAACTTTCCATATTTTTTGGCAGTTGATAATGGATTACGTAACGAATATTCGATTTATCAATCCCCATCCCAAATGCAGATGTCGCTACCATTACACTCACTTCATCACGTAAAAAAAGTTCTTGCTGTTCATTTCGATCGGTATCACTCATACCAGCGTGGTATTTTGATACCGAAACTCCAGCTTTCATTAAATCCTCATACAATTGATCAACTACTTTTCTAGTAGCTGCATATATAATCCCAGATTCTTTTTGATTTTGACGAATATAATCCGCTAAATATGCATTACGATCTTGTCCTTTAATAACAGAAAATGATAAGTTCTCACGCTCAAACGTTGTCATAATCGTATTTTCTTGATTAATTCCAAGCGTGCTGCAAATATCTTCACGAACCTGCGGTGTTGCCGTCGCAGTTAATGCTACTACAAGCGGCTTTTCTGGGAGATAATCTAATATGCGATGTATATGTAAATAACTTGGACGGAAATCATGTCCCCACTGCGAAATACAGTGTGCCTCATCAATTGCAATCATCGGGATTTTCATATCGATAAGTTGGTCAACAAACTCCATTGAATCCAAGCGCTCTGGTGCCACATAAAGTAACTTATAATGACCTTGTTTCGCTAATTGAATACGTTGATTTGCTTCTGTAATAGAAATAGAACTATTAATATAAGTAGCTGAAATACCGTTTTGTACTAATGTATCTACTTGGTCTTTCATAAGTGAAATCAAAGGTGAAATAACTAATGTCGTTCCTTCGAATACTAATGCGGGAATTTGATAACAAATTGACTTACCACCGCCCGTAGGCATAATACAAACTGTATCTTTCCCATCTAATACATTTTTAATTGTTTCATCTTGTCCTCTTCGGAATGATGAATAACCGAAATAAGACGCTAAAAGTTCTTGTGCTTTTGTAAACAAAAAAGAGTCACCTGCTTTTCTATATCTTTCATCTCTTCCTATTATATCATCACTTAAGCGTCTTGAAAGTGATGAATACATGACTAACAGCTTGCTTTTCATTATTTTACGCTTCTCTACGTTTTAAAAGTTGTTTAGCAGTGGTGTTTTAATTGCTATTTATGTCTATGAATTTTAATACCTGAATCAAGCATATCTAATATGAATTACAAAATAAATATACATTTTATTACTCTTCCTTGAATACTACTAATCTTATACATATGAATTCAGGAGGTTACTATATGAAGCAGCAGAATATTAGTTCCATCAAGCAGAAAACAGTACCGAATCCACTCCAATTCTCGGATCATGATGCGTGGAAATATGAATCATATTATAAATACCAACCATTATTTTCTTATAGAAAACTTTTTCATTTTCTTTCTCAACTTTTTAAACGTTAATGTGTGTGATTTATCATCCATAATAATTTTCTCAATATTTACCTTATAGACTTACTACAATACAGTTGGTATCCTATGAAATATTCTGCTTTTATAAATCCCTTAAGTTGACCTGCCTATATTAGCAGGTCTTTTTTGAATATTGTATATTTCAGTACACTTATAAATGTTTGCAAGTCTTTTCTCCATTTTATTACCAAACTCCACTCGCCACAAATGGTGATAATCACAAAAGGTAAAATATAAATTCTTAACATTTAATTACTCAATTCTTTTTTTCTCAATACACAAAACGATTTTCACTTGTTACTATAAAAATACTCCAGATGAGTTTTTGCTCATCAACATTATCTAGTTAAAGGGATCTGCTGCGGGAAGCGGATCCCTTTGACTTTATTAAAGATTCACTTTCATTTGGACACATTTACCAGGTTTTTTTAAAAGAATTTTATGATAATATTACTTAGTCGAGTCCGACATCTCGGCAATACCCTTTGTGGCTCTGCAACTTCCCTTGCAGAGCCTCTTTTACTTTATATTCATTTTATTTATATATACCACAATGAAATTTTTCATCATCTTCCACATCAATTTCTGAAATTAATTTAGGACACGTAACTAAAAATAAATTCCCAACATACTTTGAGTTATACATGTTCAAAGGAGTGTTACCGTTTATGTATTCTTATTGGCAATCGTATTACTCTCCCTATCATAACCCTTATGTACACTTTGATACATCTGTACGTAATTACCGAATTAGTAAAAACGAAAACTTTTTAAAAGGTTATATGCGTTCTTTATGGGAACAACACGTTGCTTGGACGAGATTAGCTATTATAAGTATTGTCTTTAATTTACCAGACGTTAACGTTACGGTTGGGCGACTTCTTCAAAACGCAACACATATGGGACTATCACTTGAACCATTCTATGGTGAAGATGCTGTAAAAAAATATAGTGCTTTAATTAAAGACCACTTAGTCATTGCAGCAGATCTTGTTAAAGCCGCAAAAGCTGGTGACCAAAATGCCGCTGCCGCTATAGAGAAGAAATGGTATGCTAACGCTGATCAAATTGTCGATTTTCTTAACAGTATCAACCCATATATAGAAAAAGAAGCATTTCGGAAAATGTTTTATGAACATTTAGCCTTAACAAAAGCAGAAGCACTTGCCTTCCTAAATAAAGATTTTGAAGCAAGCGTAAAACTATATGATAAAATTGAAAAAGAGGCATTGGAAATGGCCGATATGATAACAAATGCAATCGTAAAGCAATTCCCGCAAGTATTTCAATAACAATAAGCCGATTTGAAAAAACAAATCGGCTTATTAAACTTTCTGTCAATGAAATTTCACCTCTCCTCTTTACATTTAACGTATATCGATATATTTTATTTATATCCGTTTTTTATAGGAGGAAATCTTTTGATTAACGCAATTGGTCTTGTATTTATACTCACAAATAAACACGAGAAAAAAAAGAAAGTTTATCTAAATGAAAAATTCGCATTAATAGACATTATTGATTCTAAGGAAGTAATTGATGATGAAGGAAACTCACTAGTAGAACTAACATGTAAATACAGTATATATTTAGATGAAAAATACTACTGTAAATCTCTCGACGATTATACTGGACAAGTATTTCCATTCTTAAGCGCTAAAATAGGAAAAGGTCTTCTCAGAAACTTGAATTACTATTTCTCTTACGTGGATGCCTATGATAAAAAACCACCTGTTAAAGAAATAAGACCACTTATGAAACAAGTAACGAACAGATAGTGAAAAATACGCAAAAAAGAAAGCATCTAACTTCGGATGCTTTCTTTTTTTGAATCTAGAACTCGTTAAGTTCTATCCTTCTTCTAAAAGTATGTATCTAGGCATACTTTTAATTAAAAACAATGGAGGATTAAATTGAATGAAATACTCAGAAACAATTGTTAGTAAACGTCTTCGAACACTTAAAATATGTAGTATGTTTATTATGCTAGTTTTAATTGGATGGCTTGGATATACAAAATTACTTTATGAAAACGGCTTTCTTCAAGAAAAGAAAAATTCAGTTGAAGTAATGAATACTAGTATTACAGGAGAAATTGAACAAAATTTCCATGTGAACTTACAAGGTTATCGTAAAACAGACCTTGATACTATTATAGATTCAAGTAAAACCGATCCGAGCCAACTATCACTAATCGAGCTAATTAATACATCTTGTGCGCGAGCTTGCATAGGTGAACCATTAACATATGTGGATGAGAACAATGGATATATTTTTTTTACGGAGTCTACCGGAACTAATGTAGTTATACAGATTAAAAAACAAGACACGTGGGAAATTGTAAAAAAATCTGTTCAAGATGGAATTTAAAAGGTTCATACAAAAAAAGAGTACTTTACTTCAAAGTACTCTTTTAAAAATATTACCACTTACGACATTTATCATCATCTTCGTCACGTTTACGATTACGACGGCAATCATCACAATCACAGTCACGTTTACGTCTACAACCACAATCATCACAATCTCTGCGTCTACATCTTCCAAACATTAAATCATCCCAAAATCTATTACAATCTCTACGTCTACAACCACAATTATTACACATGAATATGACTCTCCCCTCTATAGCGTTCATCATATTCTATGTTTAAAAACGAAAAAGGCTTGTTTACTAGTCTATTTTAAATGTATTCATTTGGTATAATTTGAATCTATATTACTAATTTATCCCTATACTTCCTTCTGCGCCTCCACTGCCCGCTTCAACCTCTGCAACATATACCCAATTCCTTTACATCCTGCTAACGGATACGTAATAATTTCTTCTGGATACAATTGTGTCACTACTTTCTTATGCTTCTTGCCTGCAAGTAAAACAATTTCATCATACTGAAGTAAGTCTTTTTCAATCAATTGTTGTTTTAATTGTTCCATACTAATAATTTCATCGCTCTTTGAATCAAAGGCAAGATCATAGTTTTCTAGTACAATATCATTTGGTCTTAAAAATCCATGCTTCGCTGATAATATAACCCAATTCTCAAAAAACATAGTTGCATACGCCTGACATGCTTTTCCGAATGGGCTAACATATACATCTTTTGCCTCCATCGGCCCGTAATCTGGATACTTATCCCAAATTTTCTTTTTTCCACATGGAATTATGCATAACCTTTTCATCGTTATTTCTTACCTCACTTCTAACTGTTTAAATATAAAAATATTGAATTCCCTACTTCTTCATACTCAGCTTCTATATCTCCAATACCCACTACGTTCCAACCATTATTGGTTTCTATCGGCTTTTCATTCATTATAATATGAACTTGTGTCATATTTTTAAAATCTTCTTCAAAAGATGCTAAAACAGGTTGATTTATCATATATGTTTTATTATGTATACTTACACTTAAAAAGGTTTTATGTAACGCTTTATTTTTGTTTAATTTTACATTCATTGGATTAAACGAATTTAATTGTATATTCCCTACAATATACAAATGATATCCTTTTTCCTTATAAAATTGTTTAAATTCCTTGTCTCTTTCGTTTTGAACAAAATAAAAAATTTGCTTCGTTTCTTTGCTTATTGCAAATTCATTATTTAAACTTAAAACAACATTAATATTTTGTTTTAAAAAAACATATAACGATTTATCACTATTAAAGAAGTTCGTTTTCCATTCAGGATGGATTTCATCTAATAATAAACATAAAAGCATTCCTGAGCTATAGCAGCTCTTCCTAATGTTATAATTAGCATCATATGTATCTAAAATAAGTCCGCTATATTTTCGTAATGTTTCACTTTCATCATTTTTACATACTGCAATATGGGCGTTCATTTCAACATACCAAGCAGGCCCCTCTATACTTTCAACCATACACTCATAAGTTATAAACTCTTCTTTTATAAAACGAGTTCTTTGTTCTCTTAATTCGATAAATTGCTTCGTATAATTATATTTCTCAGCTTTTGACTTACAATGCACAGCATTATATAAACAAATTCGCTCTTTATTTCGCAATTCTATATTTTCTTCTGTTATAGGATATTGAAATCCTAGAGATTCATTTGGAAATCTACTTTCTTTATTCCAATATTGATAGCAATGAAAAAGTTCATGCACCACAACTGCATGTAAATTCCTATAATTTCTATGCCTATTCATATTCACAATGGCAGTCGGATAATCTTTTAATAGGATAAATGTATCACCCTTAAATTGTTCATCCCGCTTTAAAACGGCATACTCACTCTCATCTTTCAAAAATAATGGATGATGAAATACATACACATGCTCATCATTATATAATGCAAATGCAGCCCTATTGAAACCAGGCCATAGTGTATTCAATAATTCTATATTTACATTTTTCTTTATTCGATTTAAAATATTGTTCATTATATGTAACCCCCCTATATCATTCTACATACACCTATTCTATTCCACTTAAAAACAACCCTTTTATTTACATAAATGTCAGAAAAGTATATACCTTTTCTCGAACTACAATGTATTATATAAATATACATGTAATGATTTTATGAAAAGGAGGTGAACAAATGAAAAATATAATCCCTGCACTATTACTCTATATTATTGTTTGCATAATCGCTATGATTGCTCCAGCATCTGAAGGTTATAATCATGTTAGCTGGAAATTGTTTGTTGGGCAAGCGTATGCCATACCTATTTTCATCATTGCAGCTATTATTACATTTTATATAAACAGGAAAAAGTCTACGAATAAACAGTTGTAAGGATAGCAAATGCTATCCTTATTTTAATTCATGAATCAGATCAAAAATTACACTTGCAGTACTTTCTATCCTTTCTTCCGAAAAATCAAACGTGACACCTGTTTTTTCATATATTTCTTGTATAGTTAAATTCCAATCTGCACTCGCTCCCTCTTTAAAGAAAGCAATCGCTTTTTCTGGATCTTTCCGATAAATTTGAAACAATTGCATTGCTCCTATTTGTGCAATGGCGTATTCAATTTGATAAAAAGGAAACTGAACATAGTGAAATGACTCTAACCAGCTTGCACCGATTTCATTCTCTAATCCTGTAATATCGACTGATGAATATTGATACCTTTTGCATATTTCAGCGTATTTCTTATCACGTTCTTCTGGTGTATGATTTGGATTTGTATAGAGCCAGTGCTGAAATACATCTCCTGTAATTGACGACATTAACAGAGACAAAGCACGATATAATTGTACGCGCTGCACTTCTTTATATTCATCCTCTTGCTTATAAAAGATATCCAGCTTGTCCATTACTAGCAACTCAAGACTAAGGGAGTAAAGCTCAGCCACTTCTTCACGAAGATATCTTTCCTGCATGCTACTATCATTGTTAAATTGTCTATAAAAATGAAAGGCATGCCCTACTTCATGTATGAGTGCATTAATTGCATAAAATGATGGACTAAAATTAGAATACACAAAAACCTCTTTACTATGAGGCAAGGTAAAACAAGCGGCTCCTGGCGCCTTATTTTCACGTTCTTCTACGTCAATGAATCCAACTTTCCTTATATGAAGAAATTTCTCATAAAAATATAAATCAGTCTTCTGAAACATTTCTTCCACCCCATCCAATAAATCAACGGTATTTTGAAATGGGGCTTTTGGTAAATTACAAGGCGTTAGATCCCAAGGGTGATACGTTTTTACACCGAGATTCTTTTTAGAAAGACTTCCTAACTGTTTCCAAATCGGTACAACATACTTTTCTATAGATGCATGAAGTTTATAACACTCTTCAATACTATAATCCCTATTTTTTTGTTTAAAATCATATTCACTATAATTATTACATCCTGCATGTAAAGCTATCTCATTCCGCAATTGTACGAGTTCATTCATAATACAATCTATTTCTATTTTTACTACACTTCTTGCTGCACATAAAGCGTACCAAGCTTTTTCACGAATATCTCTATTGGGGTTATCTAGCTTTGCTTTTATGTATGCATACGTCTTTTGCTCACCTTCCCAATTAATAGAAATATTAGACATTATTTCTCTATATTTCGTAATAAGTTCTTGCTCTTTAATGGAAAGAGCAATGTTCTTTTCATTAAACATTTTACTTTTTACTACCCTTGCTTTTTTCATAAATCCATATTTCTGCTCATCTAATAAATTAGAAAATGGACACTCTCTCAATTTCTGGTCAAATTTTGCATTGTATCTTTTTAAAAGTGGTTGAATTGTATTTTGATTATACATATGTAAATCACGTATATTTCTGTCATTTGTATCTCTATACTTGGCGATTAAACTACTTGTTATCTCCTCTTCTACTTCAGCGTTTACACGCAATTCCTCCAAAAGCCAACGCTCTAACTCTGAAACAGAAGTAATATTTCGCTCTAAAAGTGACTGTAATTTACTTTCTAAATCATTAAGCATACACAATCCTCCCGTTTTTAATTTTCTGTTTTTTAGAGATAAAAAAGGACAAGTAGCCAATCTGACTACTTGTCCTTTTTTGTTAAACCGTACTCAATACTATTAAGCTTGGAATGCTTCTGTTAATACTGGTACGATTTGTTTTTTACGAGATACAACACCTTTTAATGTAGCTGTGTTGTTTTCTAGAGATACGTTGTATGCTTTCTCAACAACATTTGCTGCTTTACCGATCGCAAGACCGACAGAATCGTTAGTTAAGATATCAGTTACAACGAATAAGAATAGGTCTAAACCTTTTTCTTCTACTACTGCAGAGATAACTTTTTCAAGTTCCGCTTGGTGTACAAGAACGTCGTTTGTATCAACAGCGTTTACTTGTGCGATTTCAACTTTCGCATTACCCATTTGGAATTCTTTAGCGTCAAGAGAGATTAATTGCTCCATTGTTTTTCCGCTTAAGTCAGCACCAGCTTTTAACATTTCTAAGCCGTAGCTATCAGCATCTACACCAGCGATTTCCGCTAATTCACGAGCTGCCGCTACGTCTTGTTCTGTGCAAGTTGGAGATTTGAATAGTAAAGAATCTGAAATGATTGCAGATAACATTAAACCTGCAACTTCTTTACGAATTGCAACGCCGTTTTCTTTGTACATTTTGTTTAAGATTGTAGCTGTACAACCAACTGGCTCACAACGGTAGTAAATAGGATCGCTTGTTTCAAAGTTAGCAATACGGTGATGGTCAATAACTTCTAACACACGAACAGATTCGATATCGTTAGCACTTTGTTGACGCTCGTTATGATCAACTAAAATAACGTTGTCCACTTCGCTTGCAACTGTCTCAACAAAACGCGGTCCTTCTACTTTAAAATAGTCTAACGCAAGTTGAGTTTCACCGCTGATTTCGCCTAAACGTACAGGCTCAGCATTCATTCCTAATTCTTTTTTCAATTCTGCATAAGCAATTGCAGAACAAATTGCATCTGTATCTGGGTTTTTATGCCCGAAAACTAGTACTTTTTCCATGTTTTCCACCTCTTCATGAAAAGGATATCTTAAAGAAGCAAATATGACAATATTTAAAGCCCAATTTTTTATAAATAATTGCACTTTCTTCTATATTTTTCATCGTTTTTCGTAAAAAAGATCATCTAAAATAAATTAGATGATCAAAATGTATAGTTTATTTAAAATAAGCTAGGTGCTTGAACTACATGATTTAGCGTGAAATTCGATGCCAAACCGTTATTTACAAGGTTAACATCTATAACTTGGTAAAATGCATTCCCCGTATCTGCAATTTCCCATACAGCTAAAATAAGGTGATATCCATTTCTATCAGTAGGTACATTTGCTTCATGTGTTACGGA
The DNA here is from genome assembly GCF_044324725.1 of Bacillus sp. 3G2. Taxonomy (NCBI): domain Bacteria; kingdom Bacillati; phylum Bacillota; class Bacilli; order Caryophanales; family Bacillaceae; genus Bacillus; species Bacillus sp. 3G2. The sequence continues at coordinate 2,631,638 of NZ_CP172246.1, forward strand.
AGTTCCTGGTTTAGCTCCTCCGTCATTTTTCACATAAAACGGTACTAAATCTAAATCAGATCGTGATAATGGCTTATTTGGATTCCAATCTTTTTTCGTAATATAGTATTTCCATTCTTTCGTACTATGAGGTGCGGTTAGTTTCCACTTAAATGTATTCGTCCCGCCGTTTAACGTAACTTTCTTCCACCTATCTACTGTTTGAACGTCTAACGCAGGGAAATGGCCTGCTCCTGCGATTTGCCCATCAGAAGGTCCTAATTGCGGGAATCCACCTATCCCTTCTACACTTTGCGGTTCATATTGAATCGGACCGCAATTTACATTCACACCTTGCTTACATAAATAAGAACGGCTCGCTGGTGATTCTACATATCCATGAGCGGAAGCTTTTTCTGCAAAACCGAAAGTCAATAATCCCGTAAGTAATATCCCACCACTTAATATAACTTTCTTCGCCTTCTGTAAACCTTTCGTTTTCATCCCGTCATCCCCTTTCCCATAATTAAGCGAAAATAACTATAGTCGGCTAGTCATCTTCTCTACATCCATTATAAGTCGAGGAGCATAACGAAATGAACCCTCTAAAAACTTTCTCAAATTCAATTAGTACATTAAACAAATTCAAATAACACTGCTAGAGAAATATAGACGGTGTTAAAAATCGGGATTTATTATTTTGAGCATGATAACTATAAAACTTTATAATAAATAACTGTCGCATCTAAATTACCACTCGGAGAAATTGCGTATCCTGGTATTTTTCCAGCCTCTTGATACTCTAATGATTTATACAATATATTAGAAGGGTCTCCTTCTCTCGTATCTAGTACTATAAGAGACCTATTTTCTTGTTTTGCACGTTCCTCTGCTTTTTGCATAAGTAAACGTCCAATGCCTTTACACCTAAAGTTTGGATGAGTCATTAATTTGCAAATTTCGGCTCTATGAATCCCATTAGGCTTTGTAACTAAATGTAATTGAATACTCCCTGCCACTTCATTATTTATTTTAGCAACATATAAGATTACTTCTGGTGCTAATACAGTTTCCCAATACTTCGCTGATTCTTTTTGTTCCAGTGGAGGTAAAAAACCAATTGACGCCCCATCATCTACAACCATTTTCAAAAGTTTAGAAAGCTCTTCCACATCATCTTTTATTTGCTTAATCTCTTCAATTCTTACATTTTGCATTACTAATCCCCCTTTTGTTTCATTGTACCAAGTTTTATAGAAGGAATAACAGGTTACTAAGATGAAATTATTTAAGGTACAATTTTTCAGAGAAAGGATACTTATATATGAAGTATATATTAGATAGGACTTACGCAAGAGAACTTCTCGAATGGGCATATGAACAAAACCCAGGTCCGTGGTTCGAACATTCAATTAATGTTGCTCTTGCAACTGAAAAGATAGTTGTAGAACTTATTAATAATGGGCATTATCACCTAAATGCTGACATAGCATATAATGCTGCCCTCCTGCATGATATAGGAAGGTATAAAGGTTTTACTAAATCTGTTATTCATTCCTATGATGGTTATATGTATATGAATGATTTAGGGTATAAAGGAAACGCGATTATTTGCGTGACACATTCATTCCCGTGCAAAAATGAGCATTTAGATATAGCAGCGGAGTGGGCCCTTGTTCCTGATTATATGAAAAGCCGCTTAATTGAAATATTAAATGAAAATAGTAACTACGACTTATACAATAAGGTCATTACCCTTTGTGACGCACTTGCTGATGCGGAAGGCTTTACTACTCTTGAAAAAAGATTGATTTCAGTTGGTTTACGACATGGAACAACCTCTCATTCTTCTTTACATTGGAAAGGTTTCTATACAATTAAGAATGAATTAGAATCTTTAATCGGTAAGAGCATATACAAAGTTCTTCCTGACATAGAGAAGTCGATTTATAAAAATATGGAATGTTAAATTACATACAACTTAAAAAAGATAGAATTTTTATGTGTACTTCTAAAGAAATCATTGAAAAGTGGAGGGATTAACCATTAGTAAAATAGGATTTGACTTAATTAATCATGAGGATAACTTTGATCTCGGATATCAAGATATCGAGGCGATATGTAAGAAATGCAAATTTTCTAACTGCTCTCATACAAATGAACCACACTGCGCAATTAAAAAAGCTATTTCCGATGGAATTGTTACAGAAGACATGATGAATAGTTATTATAGGGATAAGAATGAATTCGAATATGTGTGTAAACAAAAGAACAAAACAAAAGCTATTGATTATATGAAACAATTGAAACTTTTTCGGAAAACTTAAAACTAAATAAATAGTTGTTATTTCTCATTCCCACTAAATTTAAAATTCTTACTTTAATACATTACATACCAGGTAATTTTTATACGCAAATTCAATCTCACATAAAAAACGTTTTAAACATAAAGTTTAAAACGTTTTTTTACTTTCAATGATTTTGATTTTTCATTTCTGTTAAACATTCCTGTACTAAAGTTACAGCTTGACTCATTGCAGCTCCACCAGCAAATGCTGCTGATACACCACACGCTTCCAGAATTTCTTTATCTGAACATCCTTGATCCAGACAACCTTTTGTATGATAAATAGTACAGTATTCGTCTTGCGTTGCTAGACTAATTCCTAATGCAATAAGTTGTTTTTCTCTTTTTGTTAAAGAACCCTCTTGAAAACAAGCTTGCGTGAATGCATTATACGTTTCAGCAATTTCAGGAATTTGGTTTGTAAAACTACCAATTCCTTCTTTATAATGATGTAGAACATCATTTACTGAACTATGTTGTTCGTGTTCCATCTTATTATTACCCCCATTCAAATTATGTGTACCTATTGTAGTATGTGATGAAAAGAAGGCAATATACCTTAACAAAAAGAATGAATATTCAGTTTATTATAACTACAATTTCAGACTATCATCCACTACTGATTGTTCCTTATAGTTTTTCCTTTCAATCTCTTTACTTCTCTCTTCCCAAAATGTTAATCCTTCAATTCCCACATTTTTAGGATCAAACACGGGATCTTTCCCTTCTTTTTTCTGCGCTTCATAATCTTTTAACACTTTTAATGCGATCTTACTTAGTAGTAGAATCGCGATTAGATTTAACCATGCCATACTACCAATTCCTAAATCTCCAAGATTCCATAAAAGCGAAGCTGATTCTACGCTACCGATGTAAACCATAATTAAAAATCCAATTTTTAAAACTGGTTTTAACCATCTATGTTTAAGCTCACGATCTAAATAAGTAAGTGTCGTTTCAGCGATATAGTAATATGCAAGTAATGTTGTAAATGCGAAGAAGAAGATTGCAATTGAAATGAATAATGGACCAAACCCTGTCATAACAGTTTCAACTGCTTGTTGTGTATAGATCGGACCTGCATCAACATTCCCTATATTTGTTACAATAGCGCTTTTCCCTTCCGGTATAACATTATACATGCCTGTTATTAAAATCATTAGAGCTGTCGCTGTACAAACAACAATTGTATCGATATATACAGAAAACGCTTGAACTAACCCTTGTTTGGCAGGATGGGATACTTCAGCGGCAGCTGAGCTATACGTCGCTTCTCCAACGCCAGCAACATTTGAAAATACAGCGCGTTTTACTCCCCATGCGATTGCTGCGCCGACGATTCCGCCAAACATTTCATTTACACCAAAAGCACTAGAGAAAATTAAAGCGAACATACTTGGAATTTCTGTTACATTCGCAAGTAATACGATACATGTAACAATTACATAACCTATTGCCATAAATGGAACAAGCATTTGCGAAACGCCAGCAATTCTCTTTACGCCACCAAAAATGATCGCCGCTAATAGTACGACTAACAATATACCAGTTATATATTTGCTAATGCCATTAGAGTTTTCAAAACCAACTGCGATACTACTAGATTGAATACCTGGTAGTAAAACACCATATGAAAGTGTTACAACGACCGCTACAATGACTGCAAACCATTTCATTTTCAGGCCTTTTTCAATGAAATATGGTGTACCACCGCGGTATTCATTTCCGACCTTACTTTTATATACTTGAGATAATGTTGATTCAACAAATGCGCTCGCTGCACCTAAAAGTGCCATTACCCACATCCAAAATACAGCTCCAGGTCCACCAAAAGCAATAGCTGTCGCGACCCCTGCAATATTACCTATTCCAACCCTACCAGATAACGCTAAACAAAATGCTTGAAAGGATGAAATCCCTGTCTCCGAGCTCTTCCCTTCAAATAATAGTTTAATCATCTCTTTAAAATAACGAATTTGTAGAAAACGAGTTGCAATTGTAAAATACACACCTGCTCCTAATGCAAATACAACTAACCCAATACTCCATACTTGCCCTACTAACCACTCTACTAATTGCTCCATCCAAATCCCCCTTAACATTCTTTTGAAAACTATTTTATATATAAGAAAACGGACAACTATTATTAAACCTTACAGTTGTCCGTATCTCTCATTATTTCATCCTTCTATTTATTAACAGTTAGATACTTTATTACTTTATATTTACCCAAACGCTTTTCACTTCTGTATAGTTATCAAGCGCATATGAACCTAACTCACGACCGATACCAGATTGTTTAAAGCCACCAAATGGTGCAGCTGCATTTTCTAAGTTATAATCATTGATCCATACTGTTCCTGCCTTTAATTTATTGGCAACTTGATGTCCTGTTTTAATATTTTGTGTCCATACGCCTGCAGCGAGTCCGTATGAAGAGCGATTTGCTCTTTCAATGACCTCTTCTGTTGAATCAAATGGAAGTACAACGACAACTGGTCCAAAAATTTCTTCTTTCACAATTGTCATATCATCAGTAACATTTATGAATACTGTTGGCTGTACAAAATATCCTTTTTCAAATGCCCGTTCACCACCAGCAGCAACAGTAGCGCCTTCTGCTTTTCCTTGTTCAATGTAATGTAGCACACGATCTTGTTGCTTTTTAGATACAAGTGGACCCATTTCCGTTTCCTTCTCCATACCTGCTCCAAGTTTCACGTTATTCGCCATTTTTACTAGTTCATTTACGACTGTTTCGTAATGTTTTCGGTGAACGAACACGCGAGAACCAGCACTACAATTTTGGCCGTGATTATACATAATGCCTTGGAATGCGCCATTAATCGCTTCTTCTAAATCAGCGTCTTCTAAAATGATATTTGGTGATTTACCACCAAGTTCTAACGTTACATGTTTAATTGTTTCTGCAGATTGACGCATAATATATTTCCCTGTAACAGTTGAACCTGTGAAGGCTACCTTATCAATATCATGATGGTTTACGATTGCAGCTCCCGCTTCAGGGCCGAAACCTGGCACAAAGTTTACGACACCGTTTGGAAAACCTGCTTCTTTAAAGAGTTTCGCTGTATATAATAACGATAAAGGCGTTTGTTCTGCTGGTTTTAAGACAATCGTACAACCTGTTGCTAATGCAGCTCCCATTTTCCAAGAAGACATAACGAGCGGAAAATTCCAAGGAATAATTTGACCTACAACCCCAACTGGTTCGTGGCGTGTGTAATTTAAGTAATCTTTTGAAATCGGAATTGTTTGCCCGATAATCTTTGTAGCCCATCCCGCATAATAACGATAATTTTCTACAGTTGCTGCAATATCATCATCCAGTGCTACTTGATATGGTTTCCCGTTATCTAATGCTTCTAACTGTGCTAATTCTTCTCCATGTTCTTCAATTAGGTCTGCTAATTTATAAATAAGATGCGCCCTTTCAGCGGTAGTCATTTCTGCCCAAGGTCCTGATTCAAATGCAGATCTTGCTGCTTTAACTGCGACATCAATTTCCTCTGCTTGCGCTTCGCATACGACAGCCAGAACATCTTCTGTTGCTGGATTGAATGTCTCAAATGTCTTCCCGCTAATGGAAGGAACAAATTCACCATTAATAAACATTTTAATTTCTTCATTTAAAAACGCTTTCACTTTTGGTCTCAGCTCAATGTTTGTCGTTAACATATATGATCTCCTCCTTATTTAAACAGCTGCATGAGCTGCAATTTTTGAAATAATCGTTTGAAGTTTTTGATCTTCTTCTTCAGTCAATCCGAGTCTTGGATAACGAGAAGGTCCCCCGGCTTGCCCGTGTAATTCCATTGAGCGTTTAACGATTTGTACATATTTCCCTGACCCTTCAAGAAACTCACAAAGTGGTAAAATCGCATCGTTTATTTCCCAAGCTTTTTCTAATTCACCATTTTGGAAATGCTCATACATTTTCGTAACAAGTCCTGGTACAATATTTCCTGCCACTGAAACCCATCCCGTGGCACCAACTAAATAGGATTCCATAACTAAATCTTCAGACCCACAGAAGACTTGAAAAGCACCTTCGCCTTGTCTTACTAAATCCCTAGCTTTTCGAATATCTCCGCTTGATTCTTTAATATGTGTAACATTTTCACATTCTTTTCCAATACGTAGCATGAGCTCCGTACTCATATCAACACCGGATGTAAACGGGTTATTATATAACATAATTGGTATATTTACAGCGTTTGAGATTTCTTTAAAGTGAAAATAAATTTCCTCTTCTTTCGGTTTACAATAGTACGAGTTTATAATTAATGCACAATCTGCTCCATGTGCTTCTGCATGTTTCGTATATTCAATCGTTTCTTTCGTCGTTTCTGCTGCAGTTCCAACAATAACTGGAATACGGCCATCTACTTCTTTTAATACTGTTTCTACCATTTTAAATCGTTCTTCTTTTGATAAACTAACAAACTCTCCTGTACTTCCATTAATAATAATCCCAGCTACTTTTTGCTCAATAAAGTAGTTTACGTTTTGTTTTACACCATTCCAATTAATTTCTTGCAACTCATCCATCGGTGTGATTAATACTGGAAATGCCCCTTTAATGTTTTTCATAATTATCTCTCCCTTTACTATTTTATTTTAATAAAAATCCTGTCGGAAACGGATCTGTAGAGTCTAATAGAAACGTCTGCATTCCTGTAATAAATCCTCTACTTTCAAATCGGAAAATGTAGCCTAGTTCTTCTTTCTTCACTTGTTCCACTGTTATAAAGCTATTAAAAATACTTTCATTTTTAAAAGGTTTATCCGCTATATAATCATTTTTAAATAATGTATGAACATAAGATACAATAGTAGAAACAAAACCAGGCGAACGTACGATAAAGTTATCTTCATGAAATGTAATCGACTTTATATGGTTCTTTTCTGTTTGCATAGATTCTACTAAAATAAGTCTTTTTATTAATGACTGTTTTTGTATAGCTTGAAGTGTAACTTCACCCCATTTTTTTAATTTAGAGATGTTTTCAATGCTGATTTCTGGTGAATATGCATCCTTTTCTACAACTGCATATACTTTATCTGCCTGTATAAGGGAGTAACTTATATTACCAATTTGTAAATTTTTCTCAATCATATAACATAATTTACTTTCAAATGAAACAGATACAACTTCATCATTCTCTACATACGCATGGACTGAAAATATGCCAGATAACGTTTCAATTTTGTATTGATTCGTATCTCTCTTTTTTAAATAACCGCTTTCTAGTAACATCGTAATGACTGCGACAATGCCTCCATAATGAAGAGGGATGGAACCTTCATGATTAAAAAATAATACAGCTGCATCGACTTCCGCATGAATAGAAGGAACGACGATACATCCATTTAAACCGATAAAACCACGTGGTTCATTTAATAAAAGCTTCATTTCTTCTGCTAATTCCCCTGAAAATTGTTCATTTAAATGTTCTAAACTGTAGTAATATTTGCATGGTACATCTTTTATTACACGAAATGCTTCACCATTTACATGTACGTCTACTGCTGTATACATTTTTTGAATGTTCATTTTACATCCTCCGTTTCATGTTCCATCGGCGGAATTAGCAAAAAGCCTTCTTTAAGTGGATCCATTTCATTGTAAAAAAATCTATGCATTCCCATAAGCCAAGCTGAACCTGTAATTTTTGTTACGACAGCTTCAATGTTTTCAACATTTGTCGTATTTATGACGTACCCTTTAAATAGAGAGCCAACGATACTCTCGTGAATAAACTCTTCATTAATCTCGATTTTTTGATTAGCGTATAATACCGCTAATTTCGCTGACGTTCCTGTACCACATGGAGAACGATCAATGCCTCCTGGTGGAACGACAACTGTATTTTTTACATGCGCACTTTCATGGGTAGGACTTGTATAAAATTCAACATGAGTTAATCCTCTAATAAACGAATACTCCGGATGAACGATTTCAAATTTCTCATTTATGATATTTCTAATATGAATTGCCTTATCGATGATTGTAGATGCGTTTTCTGGTACTAACTCTAAATCTACTGATTTCGCATCAATAATGGCATAAAAATTCCCTCCATACGCAATATCGGCCTCTACAGTTCCAATTCCTTCGACTTGTACAGTGATATGTTTCAGTAAAAAAGCTGGTATGTTACAGAAGGAAACTTCTTTTGCTTTTCCATCTTGAACAAAGATATCCACTTCAACTAAGCCGGCTGGCGTGTCTAACTTTAACGAAGTAATCGGTTCAACTACCGGAATTAAGCCTGATTCAATTAAAGCTGTACATACACCAATTGTATCGTGACCACACATCGGTAAATATCCACCAGTTTCTATGTAAATAACACCAATATCTGCTTCAGGATGACATGGATCTGTTAATAGTGCTCCTGACATTACATCATGACCACGCGGTTCATTCATTAACAATTTGCGAATCCAGTCATACTCCTTTTTCATATGTAGCATCTTCTCTGCCATCGTCTCTCCAATTAACTTTGGAAGTCCGCTTATCAATGTCCTCGTTGGATTCCCGCCCGTATGTGTATCAATCGTCGTAAAGACTCTTTGTGACCTCATCCGTTTAACACCCTTTCTGTAAAACGACTCAAACGAAGTGGTTCAATAGGAATGATTGTTTCTTTTTCATTTAATAACTCTTCAATTACTTTTCCAGTAACCGCTGCAAGGCTAATGCCATCCCCTTCATGCCCCGCTGCTATAAAGTAGTTCGGGATATGTTCCACACGTGAAATGATTGGCAAATGATCTTCTGTCCACGGGCGTAATCCAGCATATGAACGAATCACCATCATATCCGCCATTTTCGGATAAAAACGAATTGCTCTGTTTGCAATACATTTAATAACCTCGTTGTTTATCTTCGTATGAAAACCTACAAACTCTCTACTACTACCAATTAAAAAATTTTGGCTTTCTGTCGGTTCAAATACAAGAGCTACCCCATATTTCTCAGTTAAAGCATCCACTTTTCGTTTTCCGCCAAATTTAGAAATTAAATAACCAAATTCCATTACTTTACGGCAACCAACGTGTTGTTGCCTTGAAGCTACAATAATATGCCCTTTTCTCGGTTCAATTGGGATATTTACATCCAACATTTCTCCGATTTTCGGAGCCCACACACCAGCTGCGTTCACCACTTGCTTCGCAGTAAACGTCCCGTTAGTCGTTTCTACAATAAAGAAACCGTCTATATCTCTTTTCATTTCTTTTACTTCCGTATGATTAAAAGCTTTCGTACCAAACTTCTTCGATTCTGCAAGAAGTGAAAAAGCAAGGAGATATGGATTTACAGTCGAATCCGTTGCGCATTCTAACCCGCCTAATAAATCGTCCGCAAAAAATGGCGATTCCTCTCTTATATCTTGCCTATCAAGCATTCGGAACGGTAAACCAGCTTCTTTTTGACGATTCACCCATTGCTGCGCTGCTTCCATTTCTTCGTCTGACTCACATACGAGAATACTTCCTGGCGCCCTATATTCAAATGAGTGCTCTAACTCTTCACTTAAATCAGTAACTAATTTTTGACTTACTAACGACATTTGACTATCAAATCCTGGGTCTTTATCAATAGCCAAAATATTCCCGTCACACCGTGAAGACGTCCCACTGACAAATTCTCCTTTTTCAATGATTGTTACGTCTCTTCCGTATTTTGATGTGTAATAAGCGATAGAACAACCTATAATACCACCACCTATTATTAAAACGTCACAGTGCCTCACGTAGCACCCCTCCCTTCTTTTTCATCTCTCACTTTCTTTTATGCAATTGACGTGCCAACTGTACATATATACACTTTTTATAAATAATATTTTTATTTGTAAAAATATTTTAAATTTATCGTAAATAGGTGTATTATTTTTTTATCACTGTCAAAATTTTTATACATAATAGGAGGACAATATGGCATTCTCATTTCCTACAATAAAAGAATTTCTAAAAACTTTATCAATTGATTATACATACAGCTTGCAACATACCCAGCAAGTTAACGAAAAGTATTATTACCGCCCTTCTACTACAGAAGAATATAATTGTGCAGTAATATATGAAGATGACTCATTCACCGCTTTAATTGACGCATTCTCCAATGAAATAGTCGTTATCATAATGAACGAAAATAAAGAACCTATATGCTGTATAACGACTCAGCAAATCATTCCGTTTCTAGTTAAGTCGTACTATGAACTACAATCTTTCTATAACACCGTAATACAAACAACTGATTCTTCTGTTACAGTCATCGATGATAAAGAATGTGTTCGTACTTGGACAGACGGCGCCGAAAAGATTTTTTCAGTCAACCATACTGAAATTATTGGACAACCTATCACTCGTTTTTTTGACTATAAAGATTTAGAAATTTTGCAATCATTACATGACGGAAAAAGCATAATCGCTCAGTTCCATCAGCCACGTCCAGATTTGTTCGTATTAATAAATTCAAATCCAGTGTATTGTAACGATGAAATTATAGGAGCGGTCGTTTCAGAAACAGATGTTACAAATCAAGTTGCTTTAAACGAAAAACTATTCAATATGTCACATGAAATGCACCGATTAGAACAAGAAGTCGCAAAATATAAAGATGAATCAGATCCATTCCTTGCAATGAATGGAAAGAGCCCTGTTATACAAAGAACAATCCAATTAGCTAGAAAGGTTTGTTCAGTGAAATCAACTGTTTTAATACTCGGAGAAAGTGGAGTTGGAAAAGAAGTTTTTGCAAAAGCGATACATGAAGCTAGTGAGGCAGCTAAGGCACCTTTCATTTCAATTAACTGCGGCGCCATTCCAGAAGCGTTATTTGAAAGTGAATTATTCGGGTATGAACGTGGGGCGTTTTCTGGTGCAAGTAGTAAAGGCAAAAAGGGTAAAATAGAGCTCGCGCAAGGTGGTACATTATTTTTAGATGAAATAGGAGAAATGCCGCTCGATATGCAAGTAAAGCTTTTACGTGTACTACAAGAACGAAAATATTACCGAGTTGGCGGAGAAAAAGAAATTAATATTGACTTCCGTATTATCGCTGCTACAAACCGTGATTTACAAGAAGAAATGAGAAAAGGCACGTTCCGAGAAGATTTATACTACCGCCTAAATGTAGTTAGCTTGCATATTCCACCGCTGCGCGAAAGACGCGAAGATATTATTGAATTAACCTACTCTTTCTTAAACGATTTTTCAATTAACTATAACAGACCAATTCGTGACTTACCTTCAAGCATTATGCATGAACTGCTTCATTACAATTGGCCAGGTAATATTCGCGAGCTTCGTAACGTTGTTGAAAGGCTTGTCGTATTTGCGACTGACGGTATTATAAAACAAGAATATTTACCATTTCATACAAATGAAACGTTAGACAATTATACGGCTCATTCCCTATTACTCAGCAACAATCATACAATCCTCTCTTTACAAGAAGAGATGGATGAACATGAGAAAAAAGTAATCGAGAGAGCATTACGTATTTTGAATGGGAATAAATTAGAATGCGCGAAACAGCTTGGTGTTACGAGGGCTACTTTATATAATCGTTTAAAAAAACTTGGGTTACAATAACCATTTCCTCCTTTATATTGGCATAGTTTTTGCATGATAATTTGTGCAAACCGAACTAGAGGAGGAATTCATATGACGAATAAAGATCACTTAATTGTTTGTCGATGTGAAGAAGTTACATTCGGTCAACTTCAATCGACAATTGCTGAATATAAATGCTCGGCAAGAGAATTAAAACTAAGAACACGTGCTGGCATGGGATTTTGCGGTGGCCGCACATGTAGAATGATGATAGATCGAATGATTGAAAGTGCAAACCCTGGCGTAACTACTAATGAAATCCCATTAAAATATCAACCACCTGTGCGAGCAGTTACCTTTGGAGCGGTAGGTGAAAATCAATGAATAGAATTACACATCATCCTATTTTAGGGAGTTTAAATAGTAGTAAGCGCATCACTTTCCAATTTAACGGACAACAATATGAAGCATATGAACATGAAACGATTGCGGCTGCTTTACTTGCAAACGGTATAAGAACTTTAAGAGTGCATGAAGATAGTGGAGCGCCACGAGGTATTTACTGTAATATTGGACATTGTTCTGAATGCCGCGTCACAGTAAACAATCAAACGAACGTACGAGCATGCTTAACTGTTGTTGAAAAAGATATGGTAGTTGATAGCGGCAAACAGCATCCCAATATCGTCAGAGAGATGGTGAAAAAGCGATGAACGATGTCATTATTATCGGAGCTGGACCAGCAGGTTTATCGGCCTCCATCTCTTGTGCTCGTTTTGGACTAAATGTACTTGTTATTGATGAATTTATGAAGCCTGGCGGAAGGTTACTCGGACAATTACATCAAGAACCTACTGGAGAATGGTGGAACGGAATAGAAGAATCAAAACGCCTTCACGAAGAAGCAAAATCACTTTCAGTTGATATTCGATGTGGTATTTCCGTCTATAATTTAGATAAAGATGAAAGTTCTTGGTACGTACATACGAATATCGGTACGTTAGAAGCACCGTTCATTTTACTTGCTACTGGTGCTGCTGAGTACTCTATTCCCCTTCCTGGTTGGACACTTCCAGGAGTTATGTCAATCGGAGCAGCCCAAGTAATGACAAATGTACATCGCGTTCAAGTTGGGCGAAAAGGAATAATTATTGGTGCTAACATTTTGTCATTCGCTATTTTAAATGAATTACAATTAGCAGGAATTAAAGTGGAACATATCGTACTTCCTGAAAAAAGTGAATTAAGTCAAAAGGCTGGTGAACCAGAAGAAGTTTTAAACTCTCTATTACATGCTGCACACCTTGCCCCCTCACCTTTATTACGTTTAGGTAGTCGATTGATGAAATATAATTGGGCAAAACAAGCTGGATTAAACTTCTATCCAAATAACGGTATGAAAATAAATGGCACACCACTTCACCTTCGAAAAGCAGCCCTAGAAATTATCGGTACAGAGCAAGTTGAAGGTGTACGCGTTGCTAATATCGATACGAAAGGAAACATAATAACTGGATCGGAACAAATATATGAAGCAGACTTCGTTTGTATTGCAGGTGGCTTATACCCTCTCGCTGAGCTTGCTGCTGTAGCTGGCTGTCCTTTCCGTTACATTCCGGAATTAGGCGGACATGTTCCACTGCATTCCGAAACGATGGAAACCCCTCTTTCCGGTTTATTTGTTGCCGGTAATATAACTGGCATTGAAAGCGGGAAAATCGCAATGGCACAAGGAACTGTTGCTGGATATTCAATCGTAAAACAAGCAAATACAAAATCTCATTCGGTTGAAAAACACTTGCAACAAGCGATCCAACATGTACATACCGTGCGACAGCAAGCTGCCATTCAATTTAACCAGGGTGTTGAGGTCGGTAGACGGAAAATGAATGAAATTTGGCGTGATTATTCCCTGGCATATGCACATACTAAAAAGAGCTGCTGAGATTACTCTCAACAGCTCTTTTTTCTACTCTTCTGAGTTATTAAATTTCGCTAATGCGTAAATGCCTTCTTCATCGTCTAATTCAAGTTGTAATCTTGCTGCGAATGAATTGACATTATATTCTCTGTCAAGCAATAAGCGTAGTGCTTCGATTAAGTTCGCTTGAATTAAAATTTGTTTGCGGCCATTTACCTCTACTTCAGCAGAGAAACCGTAGTCATCGTCATACATTAGTTCAACAAAAACTTCTTCTGGACCAACTTGTCTTTTTTCAGCGATATATACGCAAAGCGCATTGATAAGTTCTTGTTCAGAAATTTTTATTGTTTCCATGCTACTTCATCTTCCTTTTTCTTACGTTGATCTTTGAAGTATTTAAATGCACGAACTGCTAACATTACGATACCAGCCATTACTAACATATTTACCATAAACGCTAATACAGAACCAAGAGCTCCCATATTTGCAAATAAGCTACCCATTAGTAAACCACCAAGACCACCTAGTAATAAACCTTTCATAAAGCTTCCTTTATTACTTTTTGGTGCTGTGTTTGTTGCTTTTGTTTTTGAATCTGTTGTTGTTTTTTGTGAATTCACGTTACTATCTTTTTTGTTCAAATCAACTTTTGACTTTTGACCAGAACTTGGTGTGTATGATTTTTTACCAGATTTGTAACTCTTCGCTGCTGCGTGATCTACAAACATGAAGCTACTAGCTCCAAAGATAACCATGAATGCTGTCATGACTGCTACAAGTTTTTTCAACATATTATATCCATTCTCCTTTTATATAGATATATGTGAAATCTACCTTTCTAGTAAATTCAGAATGATAGATTTGTTTTTAAAAACATTTTAAAGGTTCTTATGAACTTATTATATGAACTTTTGTCGAAATATGCAAGTATTATTTACTTACGACAGTTTGGTGACAAAGGAAAAATTAAGCAAAACAGAATTGACTTTAAATGCAACAAAACATATTATAGGTTCATAAGAACTTTTTATTATTTTTGGAGGTGAAAAGATGGAAACATTTCATCTCACACGAAACGAAATGGCTACCCTTCTTCTATCATTAAGAGGATGGAATACGAAAAAGCCTCTCGGTATTTTACAAGAAGCGTGGGCAAAGTCACATAAAAAAGATATTGAAAGCGGACAAAGCGTAACTGCTTTTATTACTACCGCACTTTCACCTATTTTTGAAAAACTGATTAAAATTGATGATACAGACGTCGGTTTTTCATTAAATGAAATAGTTGCGCTTGGAAATCAAATCGAAAATACAAGTTTCTCAGTAACGGCCATGCAAAACTGGGTAAAACGAGATATTAAAGAAATGATTGGCTCCCCTCAAAAAGGGAAAAAATATTCAATTGAACAAGCAGCCTTACTATTCATTGTCGAAGATTTAAAAACAGCACTTGATTTTGAATCCATTCGTAAGCTATTACGCCTTATCGTAAATGACCCAGCCGATCGAAGTGATGACTTAATCAATCCTGTTCATTTATATGGAGCATACTCTTCTCTATTTGAAGAACTCAATCAAGGGAACTGCTTACAACTAAATGCAACAGATACAATCCATACAATTGAAAACATCGTAAAAGAAAGAGCTGACAAAATTGCAAGCAAGTTCGATCAAATTAATAACGAGCAACGTGAAGCGATTCGTAACGCGATTATTATTGCCACATTATCTGTCCATACGGCTTATGTACAAATGTTAGCAAAACGTTACGTAACAGCAACTTTATTTTTACAAAATTTAGATGTGAAACCGTAAAAATAGGAGCAGAAATGCTTCTATTTTTTTATAACGAAAACAAGCATCAACCTGTTACATACTTAGAACAGGTTAATGCTTGTTTCTCTAGGTATTAATTATAAAAAACCATAATCGCCTATTATTAATTCAAAAATGATCATTTCATTCTATTATATTTCGAACAAGTTTTCTCGATAAATTTAATTCCTTCATCTTTGTAACTCTTTATTAATTTCGATTTGAGCTTTTGAGCTATTAGCAAAACTTAACCAACCCTGTCTTACATTACTAATGTTTTCAGTTACCAAAAGTTCAACTATATCCAGATGTGAAATATTCGTTATTATCGATTTATTTATACCATTAACTTTAGCACCTGACATATACTTAGCAATCTCAGGGTTCAATGCGAAAGCAAAATCAATTACAGTAGCACCTTGCGGTAAGTTTACGGAATCTAACTTAGGAGTAAATGCAACAATATTATCTTGGAATAGTTCATATGATACTAAATCATAAAATTCAATCGCATCTTGAGTTACTAGATCATTTGTCTTAATAAAATGATCCATCAATTTATGAATTATATTTTGCATCTCCTTATCAGTTATACTTTTTGTAAGTACATGAAATACTCCTTTATCTCGTATCTCCTGATTTATTTTTGTTTCAATACATATCACTATTTCATGGTTATTGATCACCACTTTAGTCTTTAAGTATTTGTTTAATACATCACTTTCAATTGCTATATTATCTTCAAATTGACATGGAATTGGTTGGTATAGTTGATGTATAACTCCTAATATTTTATAACAGTCTAAATTATTTGAGGCCGTGATAATTATTTTTGACACTGCTGTAATGTCTTGAATATCTTGGAGACGAGAATAAGCTGTATAAATAGGGCTTACTTCATAGTTAACTTCAAATATTAAAGATGGATTTAGAAAATTATTTATATCTTGCATGATATTTTGAGACAATCCCTCTAATAACTTAACATAATTTTGTAAAAGAATTTTCATTCCCTTATATTTAGAAGGGTTAAGATAATAAAAACCTAAATCTTCTAACTCGTGTTGAATATGTAATATCCCTAGTCTTTTACAAATCGGAGCGAAAATTTTGAGTGTTTCATTTGCGTAAGGAACTTGTTTTTTTACAGCTTTCACCTGTAAAGTTCTCATGTTATGTAGACGATCTATCACTTTTATAATAGCTACTCGTATATCTCCTTGCGTAGCTAATAATAACTTCTTTAAATTTATTGCTTCATACTCTTCTTTATTAGGGATTTGTTTTTTATCAATTTTAGTTAATCCTTCTACAATATCTGCAACTTTTTTACCGAATATATCACGTATATAGTCAATTGTATAATCTGTATCCTCCACCACATCATGTAGTAATGCTGCAACTAAAGTTATAATATCTGCCTTACAATCTAACAAAATTTCTGTAACTGCAAATGGATGAGTAATATACGGCTCACCGGAAACGCGGAATTGTCCTTCATGTGCTTTCTCGGAAACTAATATAGCTTTTTTTAATTGTTCTACTTCTTCTTTATGTAGATATGAGGCCTTTTCTAATAATACTTTTTTCATATTTTCACCTTCATCATGTTAATTTTCTATAAAAATTTTATTAACATTATAATTCGTTATTTGAAAGTGAAGTACCTGTCTAGGTGATAAGAGAATTTTTATGTTTTTATTCTCCTTGAATTATTTTTATATTTTTGAACCTATAAGCCAACCCTTGAAATACTTTTTCTTTTATCAATCGAATCATATCATTATCCCAAATAGAAAATAGTCCATAAATTTGATTCTTATTTTGTAAACATTACTCTTCTCACTTTGTAAATTAAAAGCCCATAACATTATCATTTATTTATGAGAAATTTTTAATAATCTTTTCATTATCTCTTCATGAAAACCGGGCTTATATCCTTTACTATAATACGTATGAGAGACATAAAAGAATTGAAATAGCAATCCCCTATATAAATAAGGTATAATCTACATATAGTGAACCTTTTATATTGTTAAGTAAAGGGGCATATATTCAAAAATCCATAAATTAGAAGGTGCAACAATGTTAAGTAGTTTTATTCACTCAGTATTAACGTTTTTTGAAGGTTTAGGTTATTGGGGCATTATGCTTGGACTTATGATTGAGATTATTCCAAGTGAAATTGTCCTTGCTTATGCAGGTTACTTAGTATTTAACGGTAGTATCTCATTTGTAGGCGCAGTTGTATTTGGGACAATTGGTGGTGTTATTGCGCAAATCTTTATTTATTGGCTTGGACGATACGGTGGACGACCTATATTAGAACGTTATGGAAAATATATTTTCATTCATAAAAAACAAATAGATGCAGCTGAAGATTGGTTTAATCGTTACGGAACTGGCGTAATTTTTACAGCACGCTTTATTCCAGTAGTACGCCATGCAATTTCAATTCCTGCTGGTATTACAAAAATGTCATTCCTGCGTTTCACTACATTAACAGCACTAGCAATCATCCCTTGGTCTATCATTTTCATTTACTTAGGTGAAAAACTAGGTGAGAATTGGGAGAATATTAACGATGTTGCTGGACCGTATGTGAAATCGTTCGCAATAGGTGGCGTCATACTCATTCTTTTATACTTCGTCATTAAAAAATGGACAAAAAAACGTAAAAATCTTGCTTAAAATAATAAAAACCGCTAAAAATTCATTTCGAATGTTAGCGGTTTTTTTATTAAAATTGATTAATCTTTAAAAATGACAAGAAAGTCCTTCAGTTTAACATTTACATGGATAAGCAACCTTTCACTCATCCATTTCGTATATTATCTCAAAAAGGAGTGATTTCCCTATGCATTGGCAACAAAAAATACAATACTTAATCGGACGCCCTATCGGCATTTCCTTCATGAACGGCCAAGGAACTTCTGGTGTATTATGTTCAGCACATGATGGTCAATTATATGTGTATGAATACCTTTATCAAGCGCAGTTCGCAATGAAGCATTATGATTTTAGACAAATTCAAGATATACATGCCTTTCCGAATTGCCCACATCAAAATACTCTATACTAAAAAAGGAACAGCTTATAGCCGTTCCTTCTTCTCCACTCTTATTTTTCAGTATAAAAGTTTTGCACTGCTTCATCAAAGTAAATCCAGCCTTTCCAACCTAAATGAATTGTATCTTTTAAGAAATACTTATCATATTCATGGCCAGAGAAATCAACTACTGGATATCCTGCTTTCTCAACTTGCTCTCGGACTTTTTTATAATATACTTCACGGCGTTCTTTTGGGAAGCCAGCGTAATCATACCACGGTCCGTTTACAGGTACAGAAATAAAGAGTGGTTTGACATTTTTCTCTTTAAAAATATTTAAAACAATTTGTAAATCATCATATTCTGGTGATTCTTCATACGATTCATTTGCTCTAAAGTTTTTTAAACCTTTTAATTTTTTCTTTAAATTATGTTTATAGTAATACGGATTTTCAATTCCGAATGTGTTTGTAGTAGATTCCGTTTTCCCTTCTTCCTCTGCATGTTTACGTGCATCTACCCAAGAAATCGAACGTAATCCCATATTTGTTTTTTCTTTCATCGGTTCAATCTTAAATAAGGAGTTAAATAAATCCCTATGATCTAAAATATTTCGATGCATATAAGCAAGTGGTTTGACTAAACCTGCTTTTATGTTATGTTTCGTATCGTTATATACAATTCCTTCTAAAGAATTTTTTAATATATCATCTTTTTGAACAACTTTATAGTCTAATAGTCGTTTCGCAATTTGCTTCTTCATTTGAGCATTTATTTCATCATTAAAAATAAAATGATATGCTTGTTGTTTGGAGAAATTGTTTGTGAAATCCCCCTGTGATACCCCAGTCTTTGTAAACCATTGTGGCGATAAAACAAAGACTACTTTTTTACCTTCTAACTCATCCATTGTAGACGTCATATTTAATATATGAGCTAAACTTTGCGTACCGCCAATCCCCATTAAATATGGTGTAAAACCTGCCGGATTTACTTTAAAATAATTAGATGGGTGATATGCATCCATTCGTAAAAATTCAGATGAACCATACATCGGTAAATACTGCGAATTCTCTAACATTTTTTGCTGTAAGAAAACACTTTGTAATTTTTCTTTTTGTAAGGAAGTTGCCGCATCTTCTACCTTCTTATCACTAATAAGTGATACTAAACTTTTTGATGGAATGAGTATGATAATGAAAAAAAGCACACACGCTAAAATTATCGGGCCAAAAGCATGCTTCATTTTCATCGTCTCTTCCTCTTTCTATCGCTATTAAATTGTAACCCTTGTTTTTGACACGCCATCATTTCTCTCCTTTTTCTCTATACATGTTCCATTCTATTTATCTATTATATACATGTATGTATTTCTTTTCTTGTTCTATTAAGTCCTATACAAATAGCGCAAGAAAATGTTTCCATAGAAACACGTTAATTATACAAGATTCTACATGAATTTCACACTGGAATTTATGTAATAATTTTATTTTTAAGCAGTGAAAAAACATATAAAATGTCTATAATCTCTTAGATGATGTATTAAATATAAAATAAGCTACGTCGAAAACAAGCAACATCATTTCACTCCATACCCTGTTCACAGACTGGTAAATCATACTAGAAACTATATATCTAACTTTAAATAAGAAAAACAGACTATCACACATGTGAGGTCTGTTTTTCCATACTTTTATTTTTGTACATCTGCCCATTTTAAACTTGTAGCTGGACCGAATTGATGTACATATAAATCTTTTACATATGGCTTTTGTAAGTATGATAACCCGCGCTGGAATACTGGTGCTATTACTGCGTCATCCAATAATATTTTCTCAGCATCTTGCATTGCTTTCCAACGAGCTTTTTCATCATTACCTAATTCTGTTTTAATCTTCTTAATTAATGCGTCATATTCTGGATTTGCATACTCTGTATTGTTTACACTGCTTCCAGAAAGGAATACTTCTAAATAAGTCATTGGATCTGGATAATCCGGTAACCAACGTGATAATGACATTTCATATTCTTTCTTCTTCTCTAACGCCAGTTTTTGCGTATGTGGTTGTAATTTTACATTTACTTTTAAGCCTGGTAAGTTTTTCTCTAGCTCTTCTTTAATGTATTCTCCTACTTTTTTGAAGTTTTCTAAGTCATAGTTTAATAACTCAAGCGTTACTTCATTTGTACCTGTCTCTTGCTTCGCCTTTTCCCAATATTCTTTCGCCTGTTTTACATCTGTCTTATTAAACTCACCAGCCGTACTTCTAAAGTCTTTTTTATCTGGACCTTTTAAAAATCCTTTTGGCACGTAATAGTTTGCAGCTACCGAACCATCATTTAAAAATGAAGTCGCAAGCCCTTTCTTATCAAACACTGTACTTAGCGCAAGCCTTGCATTTTTATTTTTAAGAATCGGTACATTTTCGTTGAATCGGAAGAAGTACATAACCGGATCTGTATACTGTTTTAGTTCTTTATTATTTTTATATTTATCTACGAATTCTGTTGAAATGACAGCTCTATCAACTTTATCTGTTTCATATAAATTTACCGCGGTTGAAATTTCTTTAACGATTTGATAATTTACTTCATCAAGCTTCACTTCTTTTTTATCCCAATACTTATCGTTTTTCTTCATTGTAAAACTCGCTTCATGCTTCCAATCAGATAATGTAAACGGCCCATTATATACCGCTTTATTTGCTTCTAATCCGTATTTATCACCTTGTTCTTTCGCATATTTTTCATTAATTGGATAGAAAGATGGTAAAATAAGTAGTTTCGTAAAATACGGTACAGGATGTTCTAACTCTACTACGAACGTTTTATCATCCTTCGCTTTCACTCCTAATTCCTCTAGCCCTAGTTGTTTCTTATTTATTTTCTCCGCATTTTTCACATCGTACGCAATGTATGCATATTGAGAAGCTGTATCCGGATTAATAAGCTGCTTCCAAGCGTATACGTAATCTTGTGCTGTTACTGGATCTCCGTTAGACCATTTCGCATCACGCAAGTGGAATGTATAAGTTTTTCCATCTTGACTCACTTCATATTTTTGTGCTCCAGCCTCAATCAGTTCATCATTTTTCGATAAACGGAATAATCCTTCCATTACGTTATTCAAAACGTTAAACGATACCGCATCTGTTACTTTCCCTGAATTTAACGACGGAATTTCACCCGTTTCTAGTAACTGTAATACTTTCTTCTCATCTTTCGGCTTTGTCGTTGTTTTTTCTTTTGCGCAGCCAACTAAAAATGAAGAAACTAAGAGAGTACTAACTAATGAGTAACGAACAACTTTTTTCATTTGAAAACCCCCTTTATTTTTTAAGGTAAGTAACGACGAGCACCAGCGTATTCTTCTATATATCCTGGTGAATTTAGCGGTATAATCTCTACCGATCTTTCAGCTCTCGGTGAGTGAATCATATTTCCATCACCAATATACATAGCAACATGGTGAACACTACCTTTTCCTTGATCATGTGCGAAGAAAATTAGATCTCCTTTTTGTAAGTTTTCTTTATCAACCGCAACTCCATTTCTCGATTGCGGACCAGAATCTCGCGGGATTGTAATACCGTGTGATTTATAAATTGTATGTGTAAATCCAGAACAATCAAATCCGAAACCACTTGTACCAGCCCATATATACGGTAATCCTAAAAACATTTTCCCTGTGTTTATTAAATCATCGGCCACCGGAGTTGGAATATCATTTTGCGAACGATAAACCGTTCCATCATTTTTTCGTAGCCAAGCTTTTTGCCCATTTGGTAACAACACGCGGTATGAAATTGTATCTTCACTCAGTAGTGGTAGTCGCGTATTATAGCTCACTTCAAGCGATTTATGTTTTTCAGAAGGATTTATATATAAAATGGCTGTCGGTTTCGTTACTAAAACGAAAGGTTCGTTTGTTTTATCTGCAAATTCTTGATTATACGTTAACTGTTTTTCAGGCATCCAACCTGGATAACCTTCTTCATTTCTTGGTGTTGGCTGACCATGGACTAGCACTTTCACCCAGTCTCCTTTTTTATCAACAACCGTTACTTCTTGACCTAATAACGCTTGCGTTTCTAATTTATTTGCATTAGTTAACCAAAGTTTCTCATTAAGCGTCATTGATTTCGTCCACTTCCACAAATCAACTGGATTTGTAGCACTCGGTGCATCAATTGGCCGTAATGAATCAGGTGCAGTCCAAAGTGTTGCGGCAGATACATCGATAAACGCTTTACTATCTTTCTTCTCCTCAGCATGTGCTGATGTGAACGCTGAAAATATAAATAAAGTTGTTAAAAATGCAGTTCCTACTCTTTTCATACATATCCCCCTTAAAAGATAGTTTACTAGTCTCTTCTCTTAAGATTTACTATTCACTGTCGATTGAAGGTTTACCTTTGACCCTGAATAAGTCATTCCTTCCGGTTCTTCCATTAACCAAAGTGGTGCATCTAGATCGAAGTAATAAATATTAGGGTGTGCAGCAGCTAAATGGGCTACAGCGCTAACCGAAGTGGAAGATTCCATCATACTACCGACCATACATTTTATACCCGCAGTTTCAGCGATATCTGCAATACGCCACGCTTCACGTATGCCACCACATTTCATTAATTTAATATTGAGCAAGTCTGCATATCCTCCTTGAACAATTTTGAATGCATCACTTGCTGAAAATATACTTTCATCTGCCATAATGGGCGTTTGTACATGGTCTTTGACGTACTTTAATCCATCCCAATCTTTCGCATGAACAGGTTGTTCAATAAATTCGATATTTAAATTACGATTTTCCATCTCTTTAATAATCGTAACCGCTTCTTTTGGATTCCACCCTTGATTTGCATCTAATCGTAACGTCGTATTTTTTGGTACACTATTTCGAATCGCTTCAATACGTTCTAAATCTAAATGAGCAGATTTCCCCACTTTAATTTTTAAAGTTTGAAATCCTTTTTCTACATGTTGCTTTGCCTCTTTTGCCATAACGAAAGGCTCATCTACACTCACCGTAATGTCTGTGTGAATTTCTTTCTTCCCGCCTAAGAATGCGTAAAGTGGAACGTTTTGATATTGACAATACACATCATATAAAGCGATATCTACTGCCGCTTTCGCACTTGGGTTTCCAATACAACTCATTTGAATGTGCTTTAGTAACTGTTGAAACTGAATGATATCTTGACCAATTAAACAGGAACGCATCGGTCCTAAAATTGCTGCTTCAATCCCGTTAGCGAAATCCCCCGTAATAACTGGTGTTGCCGCTGCTGCCCCCTTGCCAACAATTCCTTCATCTGTATGAATATATACATCTATACTTTCTATTTCGGTTACGGTACGAAGCGCCGTTTTAAACGGTGTATGAAGATTAACACGTCTACGATTTACTTTTACATCAGTAATTTTCATATTGTTCATCCTTTCGTTCTCTGACAAAGTGGAACCTTAATTCCCAATTTTTTTGGAGTAATAAATCTCCTCTTTCACTTACTTTTCATGTAAAAGGTTAATGTGAAATAAAAAAATCCAGCCATAAGAAGATTCTTACGGCTGGATTTCGTCTAGGAATGGGTAGACAAAGCAGCGATTTGATTATATTTTTTCTGCGCATCTTTTAATGCTACAAGAAGTGCTTTTTGAGACGAACCAAAATATCTATTTTTTATTTCTGTTACCAATAGTGGATCATTAATATTTTTATGTAGAAACAAATATTTAACAAATTGTGATGTTAATGCAATTGTCGCTGAGCAATCTGCATCTACAATTTCCCCTGTCTCCTTAACAAGTACAAACGCTACAAAATAACTTTTGAACTTTTCGGTAATAGGATTATTTTGAGGTGCTTTCGCATCCCCTACGACATAAATTGTATTTGAAGCGTACACAGCTATCTTCCTTTCTAATACGGGATAACGGTTTTCTTAATAGTCGTATGAGCGATAAACTCAACGTTGATTAAGAAATGTATCCGCTTACCTTGTATTATAAAACAATTGACAGAATTTTAACAACATTTATTTCGGTATATATTCCATAATTATGAAAACAATTCAAACTCTTCATTTTTACAATATGTGATTGTTTCTTGTACCATGCCATCCATACATGAAAAAACAGCTAGCAATCGCTAACTGTTCTATGACACTACTTCGGCAACACAAATATAGTTTCATTTGACTTAGAAAATTGATATTCTTTTCTCGCAAATTTTAATATTTCTTCCTCATCATCTGTTAAATTTTCTATGTTAGTCTTTAAAGAAGTCTTATCTTTCTTTAAAGAAACCAATTGCTTTTTTTGATTCGTTATTGTATCCTTTTTTTCTACGATTATTTCTTGTTGTTTCGTTAAAATAAATTGAACGTACAAAGTAGCCGCCGCAATAAATATAAACATGAATATAAATCGCCTTAGTTTTTTCTTATTAACTGCTCGGTTCTCATTAGACTGTGATAGTTGTTCTTGTATATTAGGAACATTTATTCGCTTGAGTTTCCTCATTATGAAATCCCCCTAACACATATATTTTCACTACCATCGGCATGATCTCTTACTAACTGTAATTCTATTCTTATAAAATAAGCTCCTTCACAAAAATATCTCACAAATTAACCAATTAAAGATAGCATTCGACGACATTTCCATATTTACATTAATTTTTTTTATGTATGCTGCCATAAAATAGTAGTTTCTGTTATTCTTTTTCTACTATTGTAGAAGAGTTTTTTTACATACGAAATTTCTCCTCGTAATAACATGCTTACAAGGAGAGAAAAGATAAATTGTCGTATATTCGATAAAACTGGAATTACTGTTTCGGAACTAAGGTTTTAAGCATAGATTATCTGTAAAAAACTTAGCTAAATAAAAAAGCCCAAATTGGGCTTTTTTATTTTACAAATCTATATCATATTCCATGCTTTTCGCTGTTTCCTCAGCAACCTCCACACCTAACAAATTTTTCACAATATGAAATGACATGTTAATACCAGCTGAAATACCTGCCGATGTAATAATGTGTCCTTCATCTACAAATTTTACATTCTCCATTACTTCTACATTCGGGAAGTCTTTTTTGAAAGTTTGAATACTAGCCCAATGCGTTGTTGCTTGTAACCCTTCTAGTAAACCAGCTTTCGCGAGTAATAGCGCTCCAGTACAAACTGAAGTCATTAGCTTTACTTCTTTCATTTGCTGTCGAACCCAATTTATTATAGCTTCATTTTTCACTTCATTTTCCCTAACGCCTTTTCCACCTGGAATAATTAAAATATCAACTGGTGGTAAATCTTCAATACTATAATCCGGCTGTACCTTTAATCCGTTTCTTGCTGTAATCATTTCTCCATTTTGGCTAACTGTATAAACAGTAAATGGTTTGTCTTTATCCGCTTCGGTTACAGAAAAGACTTCAAATGGTCCTGCAAAATCTAACACTTCTACATCATTAAATAAAAATATGCCTACACTCCATTTATTTATCATACGTTCATTTCCTGTTTTAAATGATGTAAAAGGTGATCATATCCTTTTTCTAATGCAATATCATATGCTGTTTTTCCATCATTTTTCTTAATCGCTTTATTAGCTCCATTTTCAAGAAGTAGCATAACTATTTCTTCACTTCCTAATAATGCTGCTTCATGTAACCCTGTCCACCCTCCACTTTGTATAACATTTACATCCGACCCTTTTTCAATTAAAAAAGCAACAAGTTCACTTTGCTTATTCGCGATGGCAGCTTGCAAAGGTGTATTTTCATTTTCGTTTTTTGCTCTATTATGTATATCTGCTCCACTTTCTAAAAGAAAACTTGCTATCTCTTTTTGTCCAAAATAGCCCGCTAAATGAAGGAGAGTCCAGCCATCGTCACTAAATTCGTTAACAGCACTTGAATTTGTCTTTATAAAATCCACCACTTCTTCCTTATTACCACTTATAACAGCTTGTACTATTGATTCTAAAATTCCCATAATAATCTCCTATCTTTCAAATATTTAAGCATACTCTTCTATAAGTTCTATTGATTATGCTATTTTCCTGTTAAAACATAAGTTTACATAATAATATTATCTAAACGATTCTCATCTTTTATTTTAAATATTAAAATTTTCTGTTAAAATAAAATTATCATGTTTAATACGGAGGAGAAATTATGTTACAAGTAATGCCTTTAAATAGTGAAGACTATGATTTAATTACAGCTGCTGAAAAAGTAATTGAAAAAAACTATAAATATGGCCGTCATCATATCGGTTCAGCTGTAAGAACTAAAACAGGTAAAATTTATGCAGCAGTGCATGTTGAAGCGAATGTTGGAAGAATAACAGTGTGTGGTGAAGCTATGGCGATTGGAAAATCTATTTCAGAAGGCGATCATGAATTTGATACCATTGTAGCTGTTG
This sequence comes from Bacillus sp. 3G2, assembly GCF_044324725.1. Lineage (NCBI taxonomy): Bacteria > Bacillati > Bacillota > Bacilli > Caryophanales > Bacillaceae > Bacillus > Bacillus sp. 3G2. Next base: position 2,658,770 of record NZ_CP172246.1, read on the forward strand.
CTCACCCACACCCTCATGAAGATATAGAAAAATGTTGGGTTGTTGCTCCGTGTGGTATGTGTCGTGAATTGATAAGTGATTATGGAAAAAATACGAATGTTATACTTTCTTATAATGGTAAACTTGTAAAATGTAACGTAATGGAATTATTACCTGAAAAGTATACAAGCGAAGTAGAATAATCATTCATACTTTCAACATATCAAATAATATTATTCCAATAAAAAAACAATCCGTTTTTTAAAACGGATTGTTTTTTTATTTCTTTTTTATGCAGTGTATTATATTTTTCTATTTTTAACACTAATAGAATTATCATTAACAAAAATGAAATCCGAATATTAAAGCACGTATTGTAGTACGTTTTTCATTTGAAAACAAAAAACGAAATTTCTCATTATATTTGAAAAAACTTATTATAAACTCTCTAAATTCAGCAGTCTTATCATACCAATCTATAACAATTTTGTCTTCTTCCCTTACCTGTTTCCTTTAACACATATGATTTTAAAACTAGCGCCGTTAATGAATCCGTTAATGTTTTATATGATAAATTAGATAATGCTAATAGATCGTTCGTATATAACATTCTATGCTTCTCTAATAATAATAGTACTAATCGTTCAGACGGTTTTAATGCCTCGTCACTTTCTAGTATAAAGTCTATATTTTTCATTTCTCTATTTATTACTCCTTATATAAAAAAATACTTACACCCCTAATTTAATATAAAAATACTACACAACAAAAATTGAGGTATATTAAAATAACATCGTTTTAAAACACTATTATACTATAACATAGAAAAAGCATTTCCCGAAATAGGAAATGCTTTTTCTATATTACTAATATGGTACTTCCAAACCTTCATTATTTCTTAAATTCTTACCCGTACAATTCCCTCCTAATTTCTCTGGTCATCTAAAAGTATTTATAACAAATCAAGTTCTTTTAAAATGATTCAAATAAAAACGGTTAGTCATTCTAAATGACTAACCGTCTTCCAGCTTCTTCTCAATTAATATGTTCTACCTTATATATTTCTTGCAATATGCGGCTTACTGTAATGACTTGTTCCACCGCCGCCTACTGCTACTTTTCCACCTTTTTCAAAAATTAATAATTTACTTGAACCATCAGCCAGAAGTACTATTACTTCAGCATTATTACTCGTTGCTACATAAATTACATAACCACTTTTTGATATACACGTTTCCCAATTTGCATCAAATTCAGATCTTACTACCCGATTTGAATACACTTGATCTTCAATTCTACCTTGTTCTTCATTTTCCAATTTGATTCCTCACCCTTCACTAAAATATCATTTATAGTAATTTGACAGCCCTATTTAAAATAATGACTGACTTTAACATAAATAGTATATGTAATTAGTAGAAGAATGCTTGGACAATGCATATATAATAACCTGCAAGGAAATCACATCTAAAACAAGGGAGTCGATATTATATCGACTCCCTTGTTTTCATACATAGTTCTTTATTTTTCGTTTCGCACAGCTTCAAAAGTAAACATTTGATTTGCATTTGACGGTTCTTTTTCATAAACATAGTCAGCGGAGCAAGTAATGTTAGAGAAACCTATACTTTCTAACAGAAGTTTAAACTCTTCTATTCCATACCAGCGCAGCGCGAAGCGTTGTAATTCTGTTTGTACTAACTGTCCTTTACTCCATTTTTCATATTTTAAATAGGATAGAGTAACTTGGTTCAACCAATCTATTTCAATTGATTTATTTTCTAATGTAATTCCGTCTCCGCTCGGCAAAGAAAAAGTCGATGTATGAATCTCTCCTGTTTTCCAGTCATGCGGAAGCATAATATCTACGATTAATCGCCCACCTGGATTAAGGTGTTCATAAAAACATTTCAATGCGTTTATAGAATCCGTTCGATTTTCAATTAAACAAAAAGATCCAGTTGGAATGATAATTGCCTCATATTTATGTGGCAGTGAAAATTGTTGTAAGCTTCCTTCATATAAATGAGGATGTAAGCTTCTTTCTTTACATCGTATGCGGCACGATTCTAGCATTTCAGGCGAATAGTCAATCCCATCAACTGTAAAACCAGCCTCAAGAAGTGGGATGATAACACGCCCTGATCCAACTGCCGCTTCGAGAATTCTTCCGGTGCAATTTTTTAAACGTTCTTCGTAATACTCAATATCTCCATTTAAAGAATAACCGACAGGCTTTGTGTAATCATACAGTTCCGTGCAAAGTGTACTATAAAAACTAAACATTTATTTTCTCCTCCGTTTTTTACGTACGGAAGATTTTCATTCAATTAATCTTCCTGTACCTTTATTTTTAATAAAAATTCGAAAGAGCTGACTGTCATAATATATCACTCGCTTTCCATAAAATATAATTATATTTTATAATATTCCACCCGAAATTAATACATGAAAATTCAGATTTATACTAAAAGGAGGATATGATGAATTCATTAATTGGGTTTATTTTTCTTCTTATTTCTTTTAATATACTGATTTTCATTATAGCAAAGAAATATCCACGAATATGGAAAATGTCCAGTGGTATTTTCATTCTTTCTTCCCCTATTGTTTTCTTCACCGCTTTACACGTAATTGGTGAAAAAGTAGGAGATGGATTCGCCGGAGGCTTTGCTGGGCTTACCTTTAGTGGTTTATTGATCATAAATGCAATTTTTTTATTTATTGTAAGCATTTTTGTATCCACCAATAAAAATTCACATTAAACTCCCTATCTCAAAATGTAAAGAGCTTACTATGCAGTAAGCTCTTTATCCATAACTATTTATTTTACAATTGGCAATGTCACTTCACTTAATTTCACTGTAAGATTCGTTCCCGCTTTCGGTCTAATTGTATAATCATAGTCACTAGCGAGTAAAACAACCCCTATTTGATGCCCCGCTTTAAATACATAATCATCTGGCTGCATGTCCCATGTGAATGTATAATCTTTACCTGGTTTAAGTGCTGTTGAATCTTTTATACTATTTAAGTTTTGTGGGTCCATCCAACCTCTCGTAACTATTTCAGGCTTTGCTCCGCCATAATCAACAAGTAATGCTGTTAAATTTGATACAGGACGATCAATATTTCCTGTAATTGAAATCTTTGGTGTCCCGCTAATTCTCATATCTTTTTGTAATACCGGCATTGTATACACTAATCGATTTGCTACTTCTAATTCTGGGTTTGCTATTAATTGATTTGATTTCAATTTTGCATCATCTACGAATGAGAAAACTTTATTTGCAGAGCCCATACTTAATGGTAAATTAACTACCTTGTTACTTAAATACATACGAACTTTTGACGGCACAGCTGATGGATCCGGCCAGTTTTTTAATTTTTCCCAAGTTTTATTTTCACGTTGTACATCAACCATCGGTTCATTCATAATTCCATTTTCAATTCCATACAACCAATAATCGAGCCATTTATTTTGTGTTTTTTGCCAGTCATTCGTTGATGTCCCACCGTGTCCACCTTGATGTAACCACATTTTACGAGGAACATTATTTTCTCCAAGTGCATCCCACCATTGCGCGAACTGCTTCGTCTTAACATTCCAATCATTTAAACCATGAACAACAAATACGCTTGCTTTTACATTTTTAGCATCTTTTACATAATTACGTTTATCCCAAAAATCATTATAATTACCAGTTTTCCGGTCCTGTCCAGATGTTAACTCTTTTATTACTTGTCCGCAAACTTCAGGATTTTCTCTTGTTAGTACTGCTTCTGCCATATTATCTGTATCTTCTCCTTGGTATCCACCTGGCGCAATGACTGCACCGTTTGCACGATAATAATCATACCAACTACTAATCGCTGCGATTGGAATAATTGTTTTTAACCCCTCAACACCAGTCGTCGCAACAGCATTCGGTAACGTACCATTATAAGATACTCCTGTCATACCTACATTTCCTGTTGACCAATCAGCCTTAACTTCCTCACCATTTTCTGTATATGCTTTCGCACGTCCATTTACCCAATCAATAACAGATTTTGTCCCTAATATTTCTTGCTCATCCCCAGTAGTTGGACATCCGTCTGATTTTCCAGTTCCAATACTTTCACCTAAAATGACTGCATAGCCTCTTGGTACATAATAATTGCCGTATGAACCAAGATTAACAGCTCCATACGGTTTGCCTTCATACGCATACAATTCTTCGTCTACATTATATACAGGTACATCTTTTAAACCAGCTCGATATGGGCTCATTTCATATATAACAGGAACTTTCACATTAGGATCAGTCTTAGGACGCATAACCTTTACTGATACACGATCTTTTTTTCCATCTCGATCACTATCAACTTCCGTCTCTACAAATAGATTTTCGATAATTGCTTCATCAAGCGAGTAAATCGGCTTTGTCATCCCATTTTCTAATTCGATCTTCGTATTTGATTGTAGTCCTTCTGCAACTTTCCCATTTAACTTCACGTCATTTTCATTTATGTAGTTTGTTTCTTTCTTTTCTGCATACACAGTCATACTAGAAACTCCTGATGTGACTGATAAAGATACGATTGTTGATAATGTAATTGCTATTTTCTTTTTCCCCATATTCTTTCCTCCCCATATATGTCTCCTTTTTACTATACAACAAAATTACTGAAAATTCAGTTTATATTTATTCGATAACTTAAAAAATTGGTAGAGCACCATTCAAATGAGCTTTCGAGGTTATATTTTCTGATTTACTACTCTCATATAATCAATAAAAAACATCGCCTAATAATAGACGATGTTTCTAATAGTATTGAATTAGTCATTCTTCATATTAATATAAAATCGTATATCTCCCTCTATTGTATAGACACCATAATCAAAACCATGTCTTTCTAAAATACTTTTCACGATCGCTAAACCTAGTCCTGTACCAGAATGGTCTTTACTACGAGAAGATTCTAAGACATAAAAAGGTTCCCAAATTTTATCAATATCTTTTATATGTTCTACATTCATACCATTTTGAATTTGAAAATATACACTGTCATTTCGTTCTTCTAAAGTAATTTTTATATGTTGATTTGCTGTATATTTTATTGCATTAGATATTAAATTTTGAAACACCATTCTCATTTTATTTATATCTGCATAAATAATTGCATCGCCAACATTATATTTCACATGCAAATCAATTTCTTTCGATTCCAGTTCAATCTTATGCTTATCTAATATACTTTGGACTAGTGATACAATAGAAAATTGTTCTTTTTGTAAAACATCTCTCTCTAGTTTAGAAAATCGTAATAACTCTTCAATTAAGTTCGAAATGTGATCAGTTTGTTTAATAATAGTATCTATGTATGTACCATCATCTAAACCATCTTTTATTCCCATAGAATATGCTTTAACTAACGAGATTGGAGTTTTTAATTCATGCGTCACATCACCCATAAATCGTTTTAAATGTTCATTTCGATCTGTTAAATCTTCATGTGCCTCATGTAGTTTATCACTCATGACATTAATACTATTAGCTAATTCTCCTATTTCATCATTTGTTTTCACTTTCGCTCGTTCAAATTTCAAATTTGAAATATCTTCTGCCACTTCACTTAATTCTTTCAATGGTCTAGTGATTGTTGTTGAAAGTATCCATACAAGTACGATAATGAGAAAAATCGTAATGCCTAAAATGTACAAATAAAATGAATTTAACGTTTTGATTACTTCATTAGAATGTGCAATCGAAACCCCTACTAAAATCAACATATCCTCTTTCGCAATGTATTTCACAAAAAAGCTAGATTTCATCTTCTCTTGATCATATATTTTATTCGATTTCCCGAAGTGCTTTACTTTCATTATTTCTTCTTTAGTAATCCAAAGTTTATTAAGTGCAACTCTTTTCCTTGAAAGTTGCATTCGTAATTCATCATTAATATGATCTTCTGAGTCTTTTATGGATGTATACGCAATCGTAACATTTCCTTCATTTTCAATGCTAGTAATTGCTTCATCCAGTTGTTTACTCGGTATGGACTGTATTTGTGCTGTTATACCTTCTAAGCTTTCTCGCGTTTTGTAAATATTATATTTCGGTAAAAGATAGTTAATTAATAATAAAGAGATTGTAAAAATAAGAATAACAGTTAAAGAAATGCTGAGAAATAGCTTTTTTCCAAGTTTATTCACTCTGCTCCTCCAAACTATATCCTAGCCCGCGGTGCGTCTTTATGATATTCTCTCCTACTTTTTTACGTAATCTTCTTACATGTGTATCAACAGTTCGCTCTTCACCAAAATAGTCAAATCCCCATACGATATCTAACAATTTTTTGCGAGTTAAAATCATGCCTTTATGATTTAAAAAACACTTTATTAATTCTAGCTCTGTTTTTGTAATATCCAACTCTTTGTCATTTTTATAAACTTTATTTTTAGTGAAATCTATTTTCAAATCTTGAACTTGAATGACATCATCAAGTTGTATTAGCTTTTTCGCTCGTGTAATGAGTACGCCTGGATGAAATGGTTTTTTTACATATTCATCTGCACCACTTTGAAGCGCTGCTAATTCATCTTCACTTTCACTTTTCGCCGTAAGCATTAATACCTTTACGCTTGAATTCTTTTTTATTTCCTGACAAACTGTAATACCACTATGTTTCGGCATCATCCAATCTAAAATAGCTAAATCAATTTTTTCATCAAAAAATATTTGAAGTGCTTCCTCTCCATCTTTTGCTAATAAAACTTCGAAGCCTTCTTTCTCGAAATAAGCTTTTAAAATCCTTAACATATCTTGTTCATCATCTGCGATTAATACTCTCATACATGATCCTCCATTGCTATTAAACAAAAACCAATTGTATTATACAACTTCTTCGTTACATAAATGTGACAGAAAAATATTTGAACCTTTTAAGGGTATAGTAAAAACGAGGTGTTGTACTATGATGAAAAAAATCGGGGTCATTACTCTTCTTTTCTTCTTATTATCAACAAATGCGTTCGCAAATACTAATCAACAAATTGAAGTATTTGATTGTCAAAAAGAAATGGTCGTTCAAAAACAATCTTTAGATCCAGCTATTCAAAAAGAAGCTGTTCAATATGCTAAATCCATTACTGGCCCGTTCAAAAACTTAAACGTCGTTCCAAAAGATGGTCACATGATAAAAATCCCTTTATCTAAACCAGTTTCTATTACAAATCAATGGTTACATACAACAATTGATGAAGTTCTAATTCTTCTACCACTTAATCAAAAACCTTATATTATGCTTTACGATGATGAAAACAACCCGCATTTTTATTATGTGAAAGGTGATCCGAAGGGATTATTGAAAGAAATGAATGTGAAACATAATTAAATAGAAACAAGAGACTTTATAAGCTTATAAAGTCTCTTGTTTTACTCATATAATACTTTAAAGTGACTAGACCCTTTATAAAATTCTCCTTTCACAAATCCATTTGCAGTATAAAACGCATTACCTTGTTTCGTATCCGTATGTAAAACAACCACTTTAAAATACTTTTCTGCATGAAATAATAATCGGTTTAATAACAAGTTCCCTAACCCTATACGACGATAGTCCTTTGAAATATAAAATCTCCTTAATCGGCCAATCTTATTGTTTTCTGTATATGAATCTTCATTTAACCCTCCTATTCCAATTAAATTTTCCCCTTGAAAAATGCCATATAAACATTCACCAGTTTTATTAAATGTGTTTATTTTATTTTCATATTCACTTATTAGTTTTACTAGGAAATTAAATCCTTCTTCTTTGCTTTCTTGAACAAGATAATCGTGTTCATATATCATTAAATCTTCTATTTGTTGAATATGTATATCTTTCAATTGATTTCCCCCTTAATTTGAAAATACATAAAAATGCTCAAGAATCATTTATTCTGAGCATTTTTATGATTGTTATTTTATTCAATTCGTAACATGCTTATTCTTTACTTCAGGCAATATCCCCTTCAACTCCAATAAATCATCTATTACTATATCCGCCTGAGCAAGTTCATCTTCTTGTGCAAAATCAAAATTGCATCCAATCGCAATCAAACCGTTCTCTTTCGCTGCGTTTATATCAGATAAACGGTCTCCAACTACCGCTGCTTCTTTTATATCATATTTGTTCAAAATACTTTTTACTAAGTCACTTTTATTAAGTGAGTTTATTTGTTCAATACTAAACGTTTCAGTAACCCATTGGTCTAAGTCATAATAAGATACAATTGCTCGTAAATATTCAGTTAAACCATTGCTAGCAATATATATTGAACAATTATTTTCTTTTATATTTGTAAAAATTTCTTTTACGTTCGGGTATAAAGCACCTTTTCCACTCTTAATATTCTCAATTAATCTTTCTAAAAAATATGCATCTGTTTGTTCTCTTACTTCAAGAGAATGATCCGGTAATAAAGCTTCCCAAACTTTCGGTAACGGCACACCCATGATTTCACGGTATTTATCAATAGGTGTTACCGTATCCCATAATTGTAATGAACGCAAATAATCAAAAGTATCATCTAACGATAATTCTAAAATTTTATCTGTTTGAAATAACGTACCGTCCATATCAAAAATTAATGCTTGTAACATGTCATTCTCTCCTTTTGAACTATAAGTATTACTCGATATATTTTTCAGCATCTCAACGATAATTTCTGAACAATAATTTGCGGCAGTTCTTGCGAAATCATCATAGGAAACTTGAGCTTCATCGTCTGCACTGTCAGAAATACATCTTATAACGAGAAATGGTACGTCATTTATGTAAGCAATATGTCCTATTGCTGCACCTTCCATTTCTGTACAATGAGGTGCATAATCATCTATTAATTTAGCTTTTAGTTTTGAATCCTCAACAAAACATTCACCGCTGACGATTCTTCCTTCATGAATCTCCATATGTAAACAACTACTATTGCATGCTTTACATGCTAACTCTATTAATTCCTTACTTGCCATAAATTCTTCTTGGAACGGGAATAAGTTTTTCATTTGAGTTTTACTTACATCATGATGGGTAACATTCGTTGAAATAACGATATCACCAACTTTTACATCTGGATGTAAACCGCCAGCAACACCTGTATTTATGATAGCATCTACATTAAATTTATGAATTAATGTTTGCGTACATGCGGCTGCATTAACTTTCCCTACACCAGAACGTGTAATAATTACTTCTGTCCCCATAAATTCGCCAATGTAAAAAGGCATTCCCGCAATCGTCTGTTCCTCTTGTATAGCTAGTTTTTCTAAAAGTAAGTCTATTTCAATTTGCATTGCTCCGATAATTCCGATTCTATTCATGTATGTTGTCCCCTTTATTAATTACTTCCCTTAATTCTTTCAGACATAACTGAAAATAAAAATCTCGGAAGTACAAGTTGTCTCTTTAACCTTTTCGGCTGTGAGAGTAACCTATACAGCCATTCAGTTCCAGTATCCCTCATAATTTTTGGTGCTCTTTTTACAGTACCAGATATTATATCAATCATGCCTCCAATACCAATAGATAGCGGAACATTTAATGTTTGTATGTTTTCATAGATAAATTCTTCTTGTTTTGGTGAACCTAGTCCGACTAGCAATAAGTGCGGCTTGAATTGCTTAATTTTCATTTTTACTTCTTCTATTTCTTCACTATTTACAAATCCATGCTGTCCTTTAAACAGTGCTCCTGGGAACTGCTCATTTAATTTTACTATTGCCTTATTATTACTTTCTGGTGCAGCTCCAAAAAGAAAGACACGGTATCCATTGTCGTTACAATATTTGATTAAATCATGAGTGATATCTGCTCCAGTAACACGTTCTTTCAAAGCTCCTTTTAATATTTTCGAGCCAATTATGACACCAATGCCATCCGCTGTTATTAAATCCGCAGATAGTAACATCTTTTTAAACTGCTTTGATTTTTTCGTGTTTTCCTTTGCAGACATAACAATTTCAGGATTTGCAGTTACTACAAACCTTGGTTTCTCTTGTTGTTCATGTAGCCAACCTTTTAATAAACTTATAGCTTTTTCATATTCTAAAGTTGAAAAAGGTATCCCCTTTATAAGTTGGTGATCCACTATACTCTCCCCTTACATAAGTTGCAAATATTCATCAATATCTTTAGAAATTTGTTTATAAGCTTTATCCCAGAATGCATAACTTGCTATATCTACTTCAAAATGTTTTTTCATAAGCTCTTCCACTGGAGATTTTCCTGTTTCTCGTAAAAACTCTTTATATTTTGAATGAAAAGTACTTTTACTTTCTTGAGCTATTTCTAATAAACTAAAACTAGCTAAATACCCAAATGTATATGGATAATTATAGAAAGGAACATCTGCAATATAAAATTGAACATATTTCATCCAAACAAACGGCTGATATTCTAATAATGCATTCCCGTATGCTTTTTCTTGGGCTACTATTGATAATTTCTCGATTTCATCAGCACTTAAGGGACCTTCTTTACATTTTTCATAAAAATTCATTTCAAATTCAAATGATGCTCGAATTGCCATTACATAATTAAAAAAGTTTCTTATTTTCCAACTAAGCAATGACTTTTTCATATCTATATTATCTGTTGTTTGAATTAAATAGTTTATAAGCACGGTTTCAAAGAAAATAGACGCCGATTCAGCCGTACTCATTGGCAAATAATCATCTAAAAAAGAAGTAGATTGCTCAAAACTCATATTATAAAAATGCCAAGCATGTCCTAGTTCGTGCGCAAGTACTCTTACACTATCGATACTTCCGTCATAACGCATAGAAATTCGTGATTCTTTTTCACTGAAAAAAGGAGCACAAAATCCACCAGGTGGTTTATTATCTCTCGGTTCCGCATCCACCCATCCACTCTCGATTGCATTACGTGCAAATTCTGCTAATTCTTTATCAAGATTTTGTAATGCATCGTATATGTTCTGCACTGCAACTGAAAAAGGTATAAAAGTCTCATTATGTTCTTTTACTGTCATAAGTTCATGCCATGTAATCGAAGCTTTCCCCTTCTTATACACGTTTAAAGCACTTACTAATGTATCAAGATTTTCTTCTGTCGCATTCCACATTTGTAATAATGCAGTTTCAGAAATACCATTCGCATGTAGAGATTGCGTTAAAATCTCTCTATCTTCTAATTCATTACTCTTTGTATTACGCAATTTCCCTATTTGATTTAATACAGTAGCAAAGATTACTTTTTCCTTATATAAAGCACCTGTTAATAACTCGAATACTTCTAATCTTTCCTTTTCATTATCACTATTCATTGCAATGTTATTTGCGTGGCCAAATGATAATTGTTTATTATTGTGTTCTATTTCTATCTTATTTCTTAATTGTATGTACATATTTTCCCATGCATCAAGTTCATCTTTTATTAAATTAGTATTAATATTATTGGAAGTTTCCATTTCACTTTGCTGCATTACTTGCTGCACTTCTCTTTTCAAATCTTTTACTGTCGTAGACGCTATAGCAAGTTCAGATGTAACACTTTCTTCAGCCGATCGGCAATACATATAGTATTCTGCTTTTTCAATAGCTTGTATAAGTTTTGAAAGAATCGCTACATCTTTTGTCACATAATATTGTTCTTTCAACTCCAATATTGGAGTTAGAATATCCTCAATTGCATACAATCGATCTAAATCCCATCTAGCAATTTCATGCATTTTTTAGCCGCCTCCTATTTTTACAAATAGTTACAGATATTTCCCCCCTCACAATTATAAATGAAATGTAAAAATTTTAATATCTTTAAATATTTAGATTCCTATAAACGCATTCTTATTTATATTCTTTTCCTCTGCTACTAAAACGCATATAACATAAACAGATGAATGATACGACCACTGGAATAAGTACTACTCCTCCAATAAAGGGATAAACTATTACACTACATGTAAAAGCTACTATAGAAAAAATTTTGCCTAACCTATTCTTTATTAACTTCATTCCAGCCGCAGTACCGACTATATATGTTACAATTCCTAACGAATTTGGTATTAATACAATTTTATCTATACTAATATGAAAAATAAAACTTATTAATAAACCTATTATTGCAATATAACCTACAACTTTTACTGCATTTGTTGGTGTTTCTCTATTTTTATTAATATGCGCTAGATAACGTGGTGCAACTTCTTCTTTTCCTAGTGAATAACCTAAGCGCCCCATACTTGCAATAAATGCATTTGTCGTCCCTAAACAAATGATAAAAGCTACAAATACATTTTTAAGAATTGAAAATCTAAAGATTCCTTGTAAAAAATTTGAGGAGAAAATCTACGAAGAATATAGAATACTCGAATGTCATCGAGTAACAGGTGAAAGTAGCTATTTCTTAAAAGTAGCAGTTTACTCTATGAAGGAATTAGAGGAATTGATTGATATCGTTATTCCTTTTGGTACGGTGAAAACTTCGATGATTTTATCTTCACCAATACCATATCGACCGATTATTACAGATTAATAATAAAAAAAAAGGATTGATCAAAAGATCAATCCTTTACTCTACTTCATTTAAGAAAAATAACGTTATAACGCCAGGTCCTGTATGTGCTCCGATTGCTGCACCAATTGTATTTACGATAAATACTTCACAGCCAAATCTCTCTGTAATTAATGCTTTTAATGCTTCAGCTGTTTCTAAGTCATCACCGTGAGTCATAGCGATTGTTTGACCTTGAAGGTCTTTTCCGCGCTCTTCCATAATATCTACAATACGGCTTAATACTTTCTTTTTTCCTCGTACTTTTTCAAGTGGTACAAGTTTTCCTTCTTCCACGTTTAAGATTGGCTTAATGTTTAGTAAACCACCGATAAAGCCTGCTACTTTACTTAAACGCCCACCCCTCACTAAATACTGTAAGTCAGCTACAGTGAAGATATGTTCCATATGGTTCATTAGAAAATCAACACGTTTTAAAATATCTTCTTTTGATGCGCCGTCTTTCGCCATTTTAGCAGCTTCTAATACGACAAGTCCTTGACCAAGCGAAGCACATTTCGTATCAATAATTTCTAAATCTAAATTAGCATATGTTTCTTTCACTTCTTCTTTAATAACAACTGACGATTGATATGTACCGGACAGTTCAGATGAAAAAGCTAAATATATACAAGGATTACCTTCTTTTGCATAAGAAACAAATTTTTCTTGGAAAGTTTCAAGTGAAGGCAATGACGTTCTATAAACAGCGCCTTCTCTCATGTTTTGCAATAATGTAACTGACTCTAATGTAACTCCATCTAAATACTCTGTTTCTGCTTCATCATAAACACGGAGTGGAATTAAATCAATATCATATGCTTGCAGCAATTCTACCGGTAAATCCGCCGCACTATCCGTAATGATTTTAACACCCATTTTTAAACCTCTATTCTGTTATAAATATAAAAAATATAAAATAAAAATAGTACTTTTAAATTATATACGTAAAACTTAAATGAAGAAAGGAAAAGACTTTATATTGTATGCACTATTCTTCAAAACTTGAACTGTTATTAAAAATCATCTAAATTTAACCGCTTTACATTCTGTATAATACAAATATATCGAATTTTCCAAAGGAGTGATACAAATGAGTATTCAATTAGCCACCTCTAATGATTTAGAATGGATTAATAAACAATATGACTCAATAGGATTTGTACGAAGTGATTTAAATCGAGAGAAAGTCGCAATCATTACATACAACAATGAATATGCAGGTGTTGGTCGTTTAGTCCAAATAGGTGAAGATACTATAGAAATGGGTGGGATTTTTATTCTCCCTCAATTTAGAGGTCTACAATTAGCTGGGGAACTTGTTTCATTTTTAGTAGAAACTGCGAAGAAATTACATGTACAACATGTATATTGTCTTCCTTTTGAGGAATTAGAAAACTTTTATAAGAAATATGGCTATACTGAGGTCGATACTACGAAAGAAGCGGTTCATCCAATTATTCTAAAAAAATATAATTGGTGTTTAGATCATTATGATAAGCATGTTTTATTATGTAAGCTGTAAGTGCGCCTAAAAAGATCGTATATCAAAATACAAATTATTTCTCCCACTCAACTAAAAACCGTACTTTATTTGGTCACCATCAGCTTCTACAAGAGATACAATTACTACATACGCTTCCTTTTTCTCCTAACATTACATTCGTATAAAAGATTATTTTGTTTAAAGTTACCTTAAATCGTATTCCAACAAACTAATCAGAAGGAGAATTCCTATATAATACAATTAAGTAATTAAAAGGAGCGTTATTCATGATAGATGTAGTAAGACTCGTTATCTTTATTGTAGTTGCAATTGGTGCCATTATTAACATTTACCTAGAATTTAATAAACCTAAAAAAAGTATATTTTCAATCGTTTTTTTATCAGTACTCTTAATCGGAGCCTCAGGTTTAATCAAAGATATTTTATCTAAACTTATATAGTTATTTGATTAAAAATTACTGTTCCGTCAATAATGTAAATAACATGATTGTATTTCTCCATTCTCCCTTGGAGAGGAGCAGTTAGCTTTTGCTAGCTGCTCTTTTATTTAAGACGAAATTTATCTATTATCCACAAAATACGTATCATACGCTTTATCAAAAACATATCCTAGCTTTTCAGCTAGTTTAGCAGATGTAGTATTTGCTGCATCCCAGTTTGGATATATCTCTTTTTCTAAACAATCCAAGATTAACGATGCACTAACTATAGTCGCCAATCCTTTTCTTCTATGATTGCGATCAGTCGCCACTTCGATTTCAATCCCATTATCATAAATGCTGTATGATGATGCACCGCATACAACTGCTCCATTGTACAAAATACTATACCCTATACCTCGGTTTAAATAATCTTCTACTGATTGAAATTGACTTGTAAAATCTTCAGAAACCTTATGTAATGTAGGGGTATTTACGATATGTCCATCTATTTTTCGTAACTCGTATCCTTTTGGAAGCGCCGATATAAAAGATTGTAATTTTGAACGATCAAAAACTTCCGCATTACGTTTGAATTTATAGCGTAAAAACTTATCTATTTTTCTTTCGTAACATGTTTCTATGCGTTTTTTCCACTCTTCACTATTTGCGATTACTAACATTCTATCAGGAATGTTACGTATTAATTCTTCAGTTTCTTTCGCATTCGAATCCCCAGCGTAAAATGTAAAGATCCCTACCGTAACTTGCGCTACTGTTGGATTCTCAAGATCATTTACCCAAGCAGTGCCCATATGTCCTTGTAAATAAGAAAGTAAAACAACATTATTGAAATCTTCGAACATAGTAACTAATTTTTCTCTCGTATGTATATTCGCTTCATATATCATTCAAATTCCTTCTTTCGTTAGAATCAATGTACCCCTACTTTTTCATAAGTCTGTTTATTCTACATATAAGCAAACGTTTACTAAATTCTATATAAATATAAATTTATTATAACATCTAATGAATAGTAATTGACTGTCCTTTATAAAGGTTAACAGTTAATATACTTAATAATAATTTACAATCTATAATCTTTTATTATGTAACAACCCTCAACATTGGTTTGAGGGTTCATTTAAATACATATGTTACTCATTCTTATAAATATATGATTCTGTTACTCCGTTGTTATATACTTTCGTTAATTTAACAACGGATTTATACGTATTATTTTCACTCATTATTATCTTTTTCATCTCTTCTATTTCCGTATTACCAGTCCCACTCTCTATTTTTAAACAGTTTGAAATGGAAAGATATCCACTTGATGCCAAAATAAAAATATAAGTAACATCAGGGAAATTTATAAATAGCAATCCATAGTTTAAAGGATCCCCAGCTGGATGTGATAAAAGCAATCGAAAACTTAACAGTTGAGGAACTTGAACAAAATCTTTAGAAACAATCGCCTTACCGACTATAGTAATTTGCTTAACGACATTCCCAAGTTCATCTGTAAATTCAGTACATCTAGGTGGATTAATTGTTGCTGCTTGTAAAGATACATTTAATTCAGGGATATTAAAATCGAAAAAGATTGTACTCCCCTCTGTTAAACATTGTGGACAAACATTTCCTAGCAAGCTAAAGTCCTCTTCGATATATTTAACTTTCGTTTTGCAGCTACAAACTTTCCCTATTCGGATTGCATCAATTCTCGAACAATCTACAAAGATAACCTCACTATCCTCTTGTACGAATGATACAATACCTTCCCTCTCATTAAATGAAAGGAAATAAGATACAACAATTTTGTTTCCACCTATTACGATACTCTCCACTTTCGTAAACGGTTCTAGACTTTGTAAAAATTCACATATGCTTTTTTGACAACATCGACGACTTCGTTTCGGCTCACAACCCACTTACACTCCATCCCTTCTCTTTATATTTTATCTAATACATATAATATGAACGGAGTATAAAAAAGCTTGGACAATATAACTTTAAGCTAGGAATATAATTACTTACTCATCACATTAATAATGAAATTACGCCAATAATAAGTAATAACACATAAATTCTCCTATAAATACATATAACAATTTCATCTTTCATGAAAAAAACGTTATAATAAGGTGTAGCCTCTACGATTACGTTATAAAGGAGAATAAAACAATGGCTAAAATTAAAGTATACCAAGCAAAAGAAGAAAATATGGAAGCAGTAAAAAACATCATTGATGTTGAGGAACAAAACCCAACTGCTGAAAACTTACAAAATCTATATGCATGTGTATTAGAAACAGAAGATATGGCATTGCCTGAATCATACATTGAAGAAGATATCTTAATTGATTCTATGGAAGTTATGGTTAACGCTTCTCAAAACAAACTAAGAGACTTAGGTGCATACGATGTAATCGAAGTTCAAAACAAAGGTAAGAAAACACAAATTTTATTATTAGCAGACGAAGAATACGAAATTATCGAAGGCTAATCTAAATCCGTACATATGAAAAAGCTACTTTCCAATTGGAAAGTAGCTTTTTCATTACGCTTTTGATGTTTCGCTCTTTTTATTTGTTTGTTGTTTCTTAATTACCATGCGCTCATTTCCCATAAAGAAAATAAATACGAATGCTAAACCAGCTGGTACTAATGCCCACATAAATGTTTGAACAATGGAGCTAGAAAGAGCGTCAATAATTTTATCTAATATTTGCGGCGGGATTTGAGATCTTGCCGATTCTGATAGGATAGCTCTTGAATCTCCTAAAGCGTTTGTATTCATTCCCCCGCTTATCCCTTTAAATGCTTCTTCTAAATGATCTTGGAAACCTGTTCTTTGGATCATTCCAAAGATTGTAATACCTAATGTCATTCCTAATGAACGAATGAAATTACTCGTTGAAGTTGCAGATCCGCGCTGTTCCATACCGAAGTTGTGAATAGCTGCCATACTTAGTACAGAGAATGAGAAGCCTACTCCAAATCCAATAATAATCATATAAACCGTTAATAATATACGACTTGTTTCTGGCGTTAATGTGCTTAATAAGAATAATCCAATTAGCATAATAACCGCAGAAATAATCATAATGTTTCGGTAGCTAAGCTTCGTCGTTAAAAATCCACCTAACTGCGCTGTTACGACTGATCCTAACATCATCGGTAAAAGTAATAATCCCGAATTTGTTGCAGTACCGCCATATACACCTTGAATAAATAATGGAATATATACAGTTGCTGACATGAACGCAGCACCGTAACATAATGCAATAATGGTACTCATTCCGAATAAACGTTGTTTAAACATCTCGAATGAAATGATTGGCTCTTCTACTTTTCGTTCAATAAAAATAAATGCAATAATTAAAATAGCGAATCCGCTAAATAAACTTAAAATAAAGCTAGAATCCCAATCATACTTTTGTCCGCCAAGCTCTAAAGCAAACATTAAACAAACTACTGCACCAACTAAAGTAATTGCGCCAAACCAATCAATTTTTTGCTTTCTATGAACTCGTGATTCTTTATAAAAGAATGTAATAAAAATAAGTGCTAAAACGCCAAGCGGTAAGTTAATGTAAAATACCCAGTGCCAGCTAATGTAATCTGTAATATATGCACCAAGTAACGGACCAAAAATACTTGATAAACCAAATACTGCTCCGAATAATCCACCCATTTTCCCGCGTTTTTCAGGAGGGAAAATATCAAAAACGATAGTAAACGCGATCGGCACTAATGCCCCACCGCCAATACCTTGAATGGCACGATAAATACCTAACTGTGTAATATTTTCAGCAGTACCACAAAGTGCTGAACCAATCATAAAGACGATTAAACCGAAAATAAAGAATCTTTTTCTACCATACATATCTGATAGTTTACCAAATATCGGCATACCTGCCATTTCTGCGACCATATAGGCAGAAACGACCCATACAAAGTTTTCAAGGCCTCCTAAGTCACCAACGATCGTTCCCATTGCTGTTACGACAATGGTATTATCCATTGATGCCATTAAAATACCTAGCAATAAGCCCGCCACAACAAAGCCGAGCTTATTATTCTTCTCAACCATAACCTTGCTCTCCCTCGTACTACTTATATTTGTTTATGTTCTTTTACAACTGCATTACCTTTTTGGTTAAAGCTAGTATGATATTCTACAACACTAATTTCACACCCTGGTCCAATGGTAACGTTGTTTCCTCTAACTACTTCAGCGATAGTATGCTCTAAATAAATTTCATCTCCTTCAATGATAGACGTTTGGAGGCTTCCTGCGTGACTTGTAAATGGAATAAATCTTGCTTTTTTACGAACGGTAATCTTCTTACCACCGATTTCTCTCACTTTACTTCCTTCATAACGAAGTGAAATTTCAATATTTTCAGCATTAAGTAATCCATCACTTTCAAGGCCACCCGTTAGTGATAATTCCTCTACTTCAATATCTCCTTTCACATTTAAAGCGCCTTTCACATCTACGAAATCACCAGTAAACTTCCCTTTAACTTCTATCATACCTCTTACTTTCATTTTTTCAATATGAGCATCACTATTCATTTGTGTATTTCCATATACTTTTACATATTCCGCAGTTACATTTCCTTGTATTTCACTATCTCCATACACAACATAATCTTTTACTTTCATATTACCTTGTACATCACTCGTTCCGTATGTTTTAAATTCATTACAACTCATATCATTACAAATCGTTCCTTCGCCGCGTATCTTCACTTTGTTATAATCCCCGCCTGCTGAACTACCAGAACCATTGACAGTAAGACTATGTTGATGTTCCATATTACTTTTCCCCTCCCATTAGACCTGCTTAATTTCTTTTACATTTGCGCTTTTATCGACAGTAAGAACACCCGTATATTCAATGAGTTCGATCTCACAGTTCGCTCCTACTGTCACATTGTTTCCTCTTACCGTTCTTATGTGCGCATAATCAATATCAATATTGTCACCTTCTAATAGTTCAGCCTCTAACTGCATACCAAATACTGATTTAAACAGTCTACTAAAAGTACTTAGTCTATGTTTTACTTTAATCGTTTGACCACCAATTTCTTTCGCTCGACATGTACCGTGAATATTAATATTTATTTCATCGGCGCTTAATAATCCACCAATTGTAAATTGTCCTTCTGAAGAAAAAGTATCAACTTCGCAATTACCATCAATCGTTGCTTGACCATTGACTTTAAATTCTTCACCAGTTACATTTCCACCTATCGTACCTTTTCCTGCAATTTTTAAACTGTTCGCCTTCACATCTTGCGTAATTGTTGCTTTTCCATCAATTCGCATTGTTTCCGCAATAACTGTACCATCGACTTTACCCGATCCACTAATTCTTGCATTGCTGCTTTTCAAATTTCCAGTAACGGCACCGTAACCGTTACATTCAAACTGGTCACATTCAATATTTCCAGTTACAGTCCCTTTTCCATTTAATTGCACTTTATGAAACTCGCCGCCATTCGATGAACCGTAACCATTTATAATCAAATTATCTGTACGCATACTTTCTCCTCCACTATAATAGTTTCGTTTTTAATGCTTCGGTATATTTCATAATCGCTTCGCGTAAAACAATTTTGGTTCCTTTTTCAAAAATTAAATCATCCACGTTTGAAACTAAGAAACATGTAGAAATCCCTAACTTCCGGACGATGATTAAGTCACAAGTTTTATGCTTAATCGCTTCATAATTTTCACGTAAAACTTGTAAGACCATTTTTCCTTCTTCTAAACTAATCTCTCCCGATTGTAGTAATTCTTCTAACATATACACATAAAGAATATCTACAAATTGAAACTCTGTTGTTTTATTCGTTTGTTCTATGAAGAATTGTAAAACTGGCTCTGATGCAATCCCTTTACGTAAGACGTCTTCCTTAGTTAAAAGAATTTCACTTACACTCGGTGAAAACATATTCGCTAGTTCATCAAGGGATAAATCTTCTTTCATCGTTTGAATTTTATCAATACGCTCTAATATCTTTTCTTTCGGAAAAAATGTCTCTTGACCCGTGAATGTTGACTTTCGTACAAACCAATCTTCCGGTATTAAATTTTTTCTTTTCCACCTATATAACTGTCCGTATGAAATACCAGTTAGTTCTAATAAATCTTTTTTTGAAATTAAATCTGTACTCAACTGTATAACACTCCTTCCTGATAACAATGTAACATAACACTGTTACGCTGTAAACAGACTTTTATCACAAGTAACGTAACAATGTGTAAAACAACCATATTTCACACAAAAAAAAGAGTTCTCACGCATCCTATAAAATGCGTAAAAACCCTTATATATCAACATGTAAACCATATTTCATAAAAATCAATCCACCCTTGTGAATTAATCATTATATTTTGTACTTTTTCGTGAGAAGTTACTTGTTGTTTGTTCCGGTATAAAGGAATAATATGAATTTGACGTAACAATGTACTCTCAATATCGCGTAACAATGTAACTCTTTTTTCTACTTGTTCTTGTTTAAAATACGGTGACAACGTTTTATGAAAGTCCATGCTGCTTTGCCCATGAATAAAGCTATTTTTTGTAAGAAACATATATAGCAGACTATCTTCAATTCGTTCACTAATAGTTGCACTATCATGCATCATATCAGCCTTTTGTATCGTACTGATTTCCAACAGCTCTTCTATTTCAAGAAAATTAGTTTCTACACGAATCCCGTACTTCGCACACTCTTTTTGTATCCATATTGCATCTTCAACGTGATCTCGTCCTGTAAATGTGTAGAGTTGCAACACTTCATTTTGATACGTACTCCTTTTCATTAAACTAGCTATATCTTCCTCAATCTCTACTATGCTCTCATTTGCTAATATTAATTTCTTTGCCAATTCTCCACGTTCACCGCCGAGCTCTTGAACAATTATATCACCATGAATAATTTTATATAGCGCCTTTCGAAACAACTCATCTTGCATTGGTCCATCTTTTACAAGATTGCACGTTACATATGTTACGTTCGATTCAAGCCGAGACAACTCTTTATTAGGCTTCTCTTTATCTTTATACTGCGCCTTTACTAATACATCATACGTATTTACATTTTGCTCTACATTCATTAGTTCAATTCGGTCAAGAAAAGGTCTTTCACGATAATATAAATCATGCACTTCTAATACAAATAACTGTGCATTTTTCTCACGTAATATAAAAGGACCTGTACCAATGAAGATTCCTGTTTCATCTTCATGTACGATAGAACACTGTTCTGCACTTAGCATATGTAAAAACATCCTATTTTCCGTATGTAATTGAATTTCAACAACAAATTCATCCACTGCACGGACACTTTCAACATGTTGTAACATCCATGCGTGTGGGTTGTTTTCTGCTTTCATAAATCGATTCAATGAATGTATAACATGATGTGCAGTTAGTCGTTTTCCATTATGAAGATATACGCTTTTTCTTAAATAAAATGTCCAAACCTTGTCAGCATTATTATATTCCCAGTGAAAAGCAAGTCTTTGCTCTATACAATTTGTTTCCTCATTTACATATACGAGTGTATCAAAAATATGTTTAACCATATGACATTCTGAGCGCATTGTTGCGTAAACTGGATCTAAAGCGATGTCCAGGTTCATCTGTACTTGCAAACGAAGTACGTCTTTTCTTCCTTCAGGTGTCCGTTCTATTTGATGACCAAATATGGAATCTACCCAAACTTCATACTCTTTCTTTACTGATGGAAATTGTGAGCTGTAGCGTTCTATAAATGAGATTCCACTTTTCACATCTCCTTTTTTCGTTAGTTCTTTTCCTTTTTCTAAAATTAGTGGAATTGGTTGCTTTTGAAAGATTAATTTAGAACGATTCCCTCTCCCGCGTCCTGGAAACCAAGAGATCCAATGTAACTCTTCTAATTTTTTTATTATTAGTTTACTATTACGCTCCGTACAAAATAATGTTTTTGCTATCATTTGTACTGTTACTTCTAATTGCTCTCCTTCTCTTCTACCTTTACCATAGGCACACCATAGTTCAATATATTGATCTAAAATAAACATCATACTCCCCCTAAAAGGTGAAAAATAACCCCTTTTGTTTCTACCCTTTTTCCACCTCTCCTTTCATCTTATCATTTCAATATAGAAAGGAGGAATTAATATTGAACAATCTCATACTACGTTATAATAAACCCATTATTATTAGACTGTGCGGCGAATTATTAACCCGAACAACTGAATCTATGTTAGCTCTCATTATGATTATTTACGTTAATAAAATGTTAAACGGTAATATAATAATTACTATGCTCATTTTTGGACTGCAACCTCTCTCAGACATTGTATTTACACTTATTGCTGGAGGAGTAACTGATAAATATGGGCGAAAGAAAATTATGTTACTCGGTTTACTTCTGCAAGGCGTTGCAATCGGAAGCTTCATTTTTGCTCAATCTGTTTTTATATTTGCATTGTTATACGTCATAAATGGGGTGGGCCGTTCCTTATATATTCCCGCTCAACGTGCACAAATTGCTGATTTAACACAACAAAAACAGCAAGCAGAAATTTTTGCTCTTTTGCACACGATGGCTGCAATTGGTTCCGTAATCGGTCCAATAATTGGTGCTATCTTTTATCGTACGCACCCTAAATATTTATTTATTATGCAAAGTATTACACTTATGATATATGCAGTCGTTGTTTGGACGCAGCTTCCAGAAACTGCTCCAGTACTTACACCGCCAAAGCAAAAACTTGAATTATCATCTCCAAAACACTTTGTACACAAACATTACGCCGTTTTAGGACTTATGATCACTACGCTTCCTATTAGTTTTTTTTATGCGCAAACTGAGACAAATTATCGCATTTTCGCTAAAGATATATTTCCAGATTTCGTATTCATGCTCGCTTTTATTTCAACATGCAAAGCCATTTTGGAAATCATTCTACAAATTTTCCTTGTAAAATGGTCTGAACGATTTTCCATGACGAAAATTATACTCATTTCTTACACCTGCTTTACAATAGCTGCAATTGGCTACGGATTTTCAGCAACAATCTCGTCACTATTTTTCACATTACTCTTTTTAGTCATTGGAGAAAGTATTGCTTTAAACCATTTACTTCGATTCGTTTCAGAAATCGCTCCTACAGATAAACGTGGAATGTATTTTTCAATTTACGGGTTACACTGGGATATAGCTCGAACGTGCGGTCCTGTATTTGGTGCGGTTTTATTAAGTAAACTAAACGGTAGCATGCTATTTTATATTTGCGCTTGTTTCTTAATAGCCGGAGGCATTATACAAGCACTGTTTATTCAAAATGTAGAACGTAGTAAAATAAATAAAGATGTTTCGGAGCATACTCCTCATATTTTATAAGATGCTTTCTTAATAAAAAGAAGGATGTCACAAAATCTCGAGACTTTTGTGACATCCTTTTTATTACCCTGCCATTTTATTAATACTATCCTCTGGCGAAAATACCGAAATATGATTTACCTTACCAGTCGATTTTGGAATAATGAATTTTAACTCAAACTGATTGTTTACTTTATATACATATATTTTATCTTCCCCATTTACTTTAACTGAAGCTGGTTTTCCTAATGCTTTCTCTATTTCTTGTAATGTGATTGATTGTAGCTCAGCATGATAGGAGCGTACATCAAAAACTTGTGACCCTTTATTAAAACCGAAGCTAACATTTTTATTTGTAAAGGTAGCGTACATTCCGTTACCTGCTTGTTCCGTTTTATTTGCTTTCCCCCAAGCTTTTTCAATTTCTTCAATATCTCCTGTATGTGCTGCGAACGGAACGTTAGGTACTTTTCCTTCTTTCGCTAGTTCAAATAATTCTTTAACGTGGTTAATTGATTTTTGATTTATTACTGTATCTTTCGTGCTTGAATCTACCTTTGGTTTTGTTGATCCTTCATTATTTGATTTTGCATCAGGTTCTTTCTTTTCTTCAGCAGAGTTATTCTGTTCGTCTTTACTATTTTCCGATGTTTGGTTTGTTTCCTTTTTTTCGTCTGTCCCTTTACATGCTGCTAATGCAAATATGCATGTAAAAGCGAGAAATAACATAGCTATCTTTACATACAATTTCATACATTTCAGCCCCTTATTATAATCTTATTCATTTCGATACCCAATCCATTACACTACTTTTCAAGTTGTGTTTGTTCCAAAAAGTAAATGCTTCACTCTCACCTAATGCTTGCACAACATATTCTACAAAAGCAGTTCCTAAAAAATAAGCGAGTCGGTTGTACCCAAAATATTGTCCGCCAGATAACCGGAACCACTCTTTCTCTTTATCAAACGTCCATCCTTCTATATAATCTTCCAAAAAACGTTTCTTTATATGTTCTTCATTTTCTATACAATATTGTAACCAACGTTCACCCTGATTGTCATATGAGTAATACACTGATCCATTTAAACCTTTCATAATATGCTTTGATAAATATGTTGCGACACCTTCACGATACAAATTAACCGTCGCATCGGCCCACTCGGCTTCCCCCCAGTCCATTCCATCATTTTTTAACATAACATTATGATATATATGTCCTATTTCGTGAGCGACGATTACACGAAGGTGATTTAAATCTGGAGATAATTTTTCTGCCGCAAAAAATATGTCACCAATAATTTTCCTTTCTACAAATGCATTAGAACCAAATCCTCCAACAAACAGATGAAACTTCATATTTACATCAAAGTTATATTTATAATGATATGCATCCGTTATTTCTTGAATAATAGTCGGTAATGCTTCTGCAATGATACGAATATCTTCTATTTTTTCGGGATATTGTTTAATGGCATTCGAAAGACGTTCTCTCGTTTTAGGACAATGATACTTAAAGTATTCTTCAAATACCTCAGGATGCGAAGTAAAATATTGATTAAGATCTTCTAATTCTACATTGTCACTTTCCCATAATTTTAAAAAATTCGGGATTGTATTATTTATCATTTTTCCCATCTCCTTAATATATCCCTTCTCGCCATTTACACTAAAATCCTCCCTTTAAATGTAGAAAAAGCAACAAAGAAGGATGAGCCTTCCTTGTTGCTCTTTCTTTTTAATCAAACCATCTATCACCGTCAGAAATCCATTTACCATTATGTAAATCATAACATTCTTCATAATCATGAAAACTAAAGTAAGAAGGTAATTCAACATTCATACCACCAGCTTTATTCCAGCATGTAGCAAACCATTCTACTATAACTTTCATTTCAATTTCAGATAACTTCTCATCATTTTTTTCGTAAAAATCCCAGAACTCATCAGATTCTTCATCACTGAACGTATAATATGTAACGTCATCCATTACAATATAGCTACCAGAAAAAAACCCTTCATCAGTTCCTTCATAAAAAACTTCATTAGCACCTCCATCCATTGAAAACATAACGATAGACAGTTCAAATGACTGAACAAAAGCAGTAAAATCTAATAAATCTATTTCTTTATAATAAGTAAACTGTGTTGTCGCTTTTAACCTTGCAATCAAATCAGAGGATTTTGTCTCGAGCCCTTTTATTAAAGAGTTTTTATAGTTCTCAATTGTAAACAAATACTTCACTTCCTATTCATAACATATAAATATATAAAAATTATAGCAAAGTTTTTGTATATTTTGCTTAAAAAATGAAAAAAGCTGCCCAAAAAGGACAGCTTTACATATGTATTTTTACACTTCGATTGACTTACCATCTTCAACAATATGATAAAGTAAGTGAGCTAAATGATGAATTGGGCCATACTCTTCCTCTTCCTCATCTGTTTCACCGTGGAATTCAAGATCATTTAAGTATAGTGCTAAAAATTGATAGTATAGTTTTAAATCAAATCCGTAGCACGCAGTTGGCTCTTCATGATCCCCTTCGTATTGTAACATTAAGTATTGATCATTACCTTCTGCATCTTCCGCGTCAAAGAATACGAAGAATCCAACGTTTGTATCTAAATCAAATAGATGACGAGTACCTTTTTCTGTTGCTTTATTGAAGTCCTCTTCACTTAATTTATGTACTGTTGTCGCTTTAGCATTATCTTCTTGATGGAAATTTACTGTAAATGTTTTCAATGCTGACACCTCCTGATTGTATAATACTAGCATAACATATAAAAAGGACTGCTTACAAATGTAAACAGTCCATACATTCATTTCCGCATTGCTCGTAATAAAAAGCTTACGATGAAAATTAAAATAATCGCACCAATTAAAGCTGGAATAATTGCAAAACCGCCTATTACAGGGCCAAAACTACCAAATAATTTCGAACCAATCCAAGAACCGATAATACCAGCAATAATATTACCAATTACACCACCTGGTACGTCCTTTCCAGTAATTAAACTTGCAAACCATCCTAATATACCACCGACGATTAAAGACCAAATCATATGATAACCTCCTTTAAATTTCACAGATCAAAATATAATTAGAAACAACTGCTTACCATTAGTTATGTTACACTTTTCATTAGTTATTCATACAAACCAACTATTAGATTATTTCAAAATAATGAACGACCAGTTTTGACGTGTGATTGATACATTTCCTATTTCACATATTAGGGACAGTCAGGCTTCAATATGGTCCGCATAAACTCTTCTTTAAAAGCTGGATAGTTAAAACCAACCGCAATTTTTTGAATTGGCCTATTATCAAACGTTGTCGGCTCAGCTATTTTTCTAAAATCCGCCACACTTTGTCCTCTTGTTACGTCATTTGTCGTACTAATCCAAACTGCAGACTTTTTATATTCAAAAATATCGTCATTTATAAAAGAAATGAACGGAAGTAAATCGTGAATTGGACTTCCAGCAATACCTGGATATTCTTTTTTATAAAAGTTCTCATAATAAAAATCAATCATTGGTTTAATAAGCTTAGCCTGCCCTGTTCCTTCTTTATTAATAATATCCACCATTTCAGGAGTAATGAGGGCTCCTTGCGTTACATTTAACGGATAAATAGTCGCATTCTTTGCGTACTTCATCACAATATTTGCGGCGATTGGATCTCCATAAAAGTTAGCTTCTGATACAGGAGTAACGTTACCTGGAAATAAAAAAGCACCGCCCATAATATAATACGAACATACCTTATCCATTACATTGGGGTATAATAAAAATAACGTTGCCAATGTTGTTAATCGTCCTGTCGCTACGATAATAATATCTTCTGGACAAGGTTCAATTAATTTAATTAATTCACAAAAATTTTCCCGTTTACAAATCCTCATTTCAGGTGGAATAATAGGTCCTAAACCGTGATCCCCATGAATTTCAGGAAAGAACAAAGGCTCTTCAGCCGTCATCGGTCTTGCCGCACCTTCTATGATTTTTACTTCTGTAGCATAGTATCTTTCTAAAAAATATACATTTTCCGTTACAATTTCTCGCGATACATTCCCGTATTCAGCAACAATACCTATAATATCTAATTTACATGTTTTATTTGCATAAATTAATGCCACCGCATCGTCAATACCAAAGTCTCCAAAAAAGATGATTTTCTTATTAACTATCCTCACCCCTCTTTAGCATAATCTACTATTATTATTATGTGAAAAAGACAAGGCTGTGAAACGGTGCAAACTAAAAAAGCCGCCTATTTATTGGCGACTTCAATCTTTTTATAAGATAAATATGCTAGTACATTTTTACTTGAATCGTATTTTGGATTATTTCCTTTTCTCGGTTCTCTCATATGTGTTTTTTCAAATCCAGGAATATCCGGCATTTTCTCCATAAATTCAAGCATTTCTTCTTCAGTTCCTTCAATACGTACGCGAATCATTATTATATTTCCCCAATTCTCATTTTCTCTGTACTAAGTATAACGTACTTTGAAAAGACTGCAAGAAATTTATCTTTTTAATGTCGCGCTTTTTTTACATACAAACAGTGCCATTTCAGTATAAAACGATATAATTTTATTATTTTCATATTCAATGTTAAAGAATTCTTGCATTTCAACTGATGTTTTCATCATACATTCTGTTAGCTTCACGCGTTTCTGCAAAGGTACATTCATCATATCGCACCACCATTCAAATTCAAATTTCTTGTCAAAAGTAAGACATGACTGCAATTGCAAACCGTTTTTTTCTAACAAGGTAATCCATTCTGTTTTTTTCAGCGCCCGTTCATGACTCGGATCCCTCTTTTTTTCTATAAAATTATAAAATGTATCAAATTCATTATTTTCCGGTGAAACATTATCTATTAAAATAAACAATCCATTATCTTCTAACGTACGATTTACTTCATATATAAACTGAGATGGATTCGTAAAATGATGTGCTGCAATTCGGCACGTAATCGCATCAAAAGAACTATCTGTAAATGGTAAACTTTCAGCGTTTCCAGCGACAAAAGATACATTTTCATGTCCATTACTTATAATAAATTTTTTCGCACTCTCTAACATTTTTTCAGTTAAGTCTAAGGCAACTACTTCTTTAAAAAATGGAGCTAATACATTCGCAACATGTCCGCCGCCAGTAGCGATATCAAGAAGACGATAATTATAACGAGACTCAACTTGTTGAACTACATATTGTAAATCCGGCCCTTTAGCATGAATTTTACTTTTCACATACTTTTCCGCATTATTACCAAACTGTTGTTTTACAAGCTCTTCTTTACTCATTTTATCATCTTCTTTCTATTGTTATTTGTACACGATTCAGATAACTAATAAGTTCTATTTCATATTTTCAATTCCTCTTTTAAACATATGTCATTTAGTATTTTGAAAAAAATAATAAAAAACTGTAAGAATGTATCTCACAGTTTTTTAAGTATGCTAAAATCTATTTTTTAAATCTTTCTATATAGTTTCTTTTTCCCTTTTTTCATTTTCTGAAGTTATGCTACCAATAGCATCCGCCGTTACTTCCACCACAAATTCACAAATACCTGCTACTACTTCTCCAATTACTTCATCCATCTTTTTACCCCCTTATTTTATGTAACTTATTTGTAGTATAGATCGGAGTGATTGTTTTTAACTATCGGAAAACGTGACAACAACATTACAGTTTTGTAAGCTTTTTCAATTTGTTTAGCTTCTATCCGTTAAAACTTCAAGTATGATTCACAAGCATATAGGCCATCATAATATTAGGTAAGTTCCAATTCTGCTAGAGGAGGCGTGTAAAATTTACTACGTAAAATTAATTAAAGGTCAATCATTCTATGCTTTTGATCGTCGTTTCTTAATGTCTGAAGAAGAAAAGGTTTCCGAGAAAGTTTATAATTACTTACGTCGTAACGAATTTTTCGAAGTACGTAAAGAGGAATATTCTGCTTAATTACAAAAGGTATTAAGAATATCTCACTTAATTGTGCGATATTCTTAATTCCCCCATATAATCCCCCTCATTTCAACAATTGTGCTCCATTCTCTTAAAATATTCTATTATTTGTCCAAGCTATTTTATCGTAAATTTCATATTTTAGTATATGAGGAGGTGACGAATATGACTCATATCATTGATTATCAAGCTACTCAACCTTTAAGTAAAACTGGTGAAACAACTTTTGTAATTCCAGCTTCTCCAGATAGAGCAATTCTAGCAAATTTGAAATTAAAAATTTCAAAAAGAGATGCACGTAATAATCGTGTTGAATTAATTGCTACAGTTGGAGTTGAAGGTATAACGAATATAGCACAAATATTGTTTAGAATTTTCCGTGATAACACTGAAATTTTCAATACACAAGTAGGGATTGAATCTACAGGTTCAGAGCAATTCTACACTCAAACATTTCAAGCTATAGATCAAAACGTTGGCAGTGGAACACACCAATATTCATTAACTGTAGAAAACCTAACTAGTGGTGCAAGTGCAGAAGTTGTTGGTCCTCTATCTTTTAGCGCTTTAGCTATTGGACAAGAGCGTAAATGCTGCTAAACAATCTAAAATTTAATATTGCACTTGAGAAAAGCGAGACGTAGTATGTACGTTCTTGCTTTTTTATTTTGTTCAAATTTATCCTTACTTTCAATAACACTTCATCACATTTCTTTTTCATTTTCATTGCTTATTTCATCAAATAACAAATCATCTATTTGACAAATCAAAAAGATTGAAATCCACTCATGAAACACGTAATATAGACTCTGACTCTAAAAAAGTTCGTTAATAAAAATACATAAAATAAGGAGGTTTTATATACGAGTTTTTCATTTTAAAAGACGGAGAGGTTTTACATTATGTGGCGTAATAAAAATGTTTGGATTGTGTTAATCGGGGAGTTTATTGCTGGTCTAGGGTTATGGCTTGGTATTCTTGGCAACCTTGAATTTATGCAAAAATATGTCCCTTCTGATTTCATGAAATCAGTTATATTATTTATCGGATTATTAGCAGGTGTTCTAGTTGGCCCTATGGCAGGTCGTGTCATTGATCAGTATGAAAAGAAAAAAGTTCTTCTTTACGCTGGATTCGGTCGTGTTATTAGTGTTATCTTTATGTTTTTCGCAATCCAATTTGAAAGTATCGCCTTTATGATTGCATTTATGGTTGCTCTTCAAATTTCAGCAGCATTTTACTTCCCTGCATTACAATCTGTAATTCCACTCATCGTACGTGAGCATGAATTATTACAGATGAACGGTGTACATATGAATGTAGGTACAATTGCTCGTATTGCTGGTACTTCACTAGGTGGAATTCTTTTAGTTGTAATGAGTTTACAGTATATGTATGCCTTCTCGATGGCAGCATACGCTTTATTATTCCTCTCAACTTTCTTCCTACAATTCGAGGATAAGAAATCAACAACACCAAGTAAACAAGCTGCAAAAGATAATAGCTTTATGGAAGTATTTCGTATTTTAAAAGGAATTCCTATTGCTTTTACAGCACTTATATTAAGTATTATCCCTCTATTATTTATAGCCGGATTTAATTTAATGGTAATCAACATTAGTGAAATGCAACATGATCCAACTATTAAAGGCTTTATATATACAATTGAAGGTGTCGCATTTATGTTAGGGGCCTTCGTTATTAAACGCTTATCTGACCATTTCAAACCTGAAAAATTATTATATTTCTTCGCAGTTTGTACCGCTTTTGCACACCTTTCCTTGTTCTTTAGCGATATAAAATGGATGTCACTTACATCATTTGGTTTGTTTGGTTTTAGTGTCGGTTGCTTCTTCCCTATTATGTCGACAATTTTCCAAACGAAAGTGGAAAAAAGCTATCACGGTCGTCTTTTCTCTTTCCGTAATATGTTTGAGAGAGTTATGTTCCAAATTGTCTTACTTGGCACAGGCTTCTTCTTAGATACGATTGGATTGCAATATATGGTTCTAATCTTCGGAGTTATTTCATTACTAATTATTTTCATATCACTATCTAAACAGAAACAGTATGAAAAACAACCTTCGCAATCTGCGAATTTATAGCATAGCAAAGAAGCATGGATTAATCTAATGATCCATGCTTCTTTGTTATATATAATCTTATTTATTACTTTTACTGAAATGATTTAAAGGAGTACTTCATTTTTCTTTCGAATATAATATATAAATGAGGTATATAGGAGGCGCAAAATGTCTGATGGCATCCAGTTATTTATTATCCTTCTTGTTGTATTTGTTAAGTTTAGCATCATAAACTTTTTAGCAATTTCCCTATCTCAACATAGCTTTAAAAGGAGAGTTGTGGCAGGCTTCATATTTTTACTGCTAACACCTATTATTTTTTTGACAACAACTGCACTCACTTCTATATTCGATAACGCTGTTTTTGGAGCAATTAACCTATCCTCTTCTATTATAAACGTGTATATTTTAAACGGTATTGTCATCCTTTTTTCTGCATCATTTATCCTCAAAAAACAAAATATAAGATAGCACACTATGCATGAATCTGGATTACGTTAGATTCATGCCTTTTTATTTTAAAAACCTCCCCTTTCCCTAATTTTTATGTGAAATTAAATAATTCTTTATAAAAATTTAAACTTTATTTATTACAATATCCCTATCGTATTCGCACGTTTATTGAAAACGAAATGAAAGGAGCACAAAATGAAAAAGATTCTATTGATTATTCCTATATTCATCGTTCTACTTAGCGGATGTAGCAATAATGACATATACGGTTCTTGGGAAGTCATTGATAACAAAAACGGTCTCTGTCCTACATCTTATAAATTTGAAACAGTTGTTAAAGAAGAAAAGAAAGAAAAAATTGTGCAAAACTTAGTGGAAATGCAAACAACGAAGAAAAAAGAAGATTTATACAAAGGTTCCTTTGTAAAGGATTCTAATGTGTATCGCATTGATTATGGTAACTCATTTACATCAGATCAAACTTTACAAATTGTCGATGGCAAATTAAACGTATACTTTTATGCAGTTGAAAAATTATGTACATATAAAAAGAAATGATTACACTTCATTTAAAACGTAGAAAATATTTTCTGCGTTATTTTTATCCTCCCTCTAAATTTGTCAATCGTTTTAATTTTCATAAAAAAATGATAAAATGT
Organism: Bacillus sp. 3G2; assembly: GCF_044324725.1. NCBI lineage: Bacteria > Bacillati > Bacillota > Bacilli > Caryophanales > Bacillaceae > Bacillus > Bacillus sp. 3G2. The sequence continues at coordinate 2,691,796 of NZ_CP172246.1, forward strand.
AACCATGTGTTTTCAGAATAATTAAAAATGCAGAAAGAAAACACTGTTTTTAGGAGGGGTTTTGATGACTTACACGTTAGCAACTAGAATGAAAGCATTCCAATCTTCTATATTTAGTGAATTAGGAGCTTATAAAAAAGAAAAAATTGCAGCAGGTCACAAAATGATTGATTTAAGTATCGGGAATCCTGATATGCCGCCTGCTGACTTCGTAAGAGAAGAAATGGTACATACAGCAAGTAAAAAAGAAAGCTATGGATACACATTAAGCGGTATTCAAGAATTTCACGAAGCTGTAACTGAATATTACAACAACACTCATAACGTTATTTTAAATGCCGATAAAGAAGTTTTATTATTAATGGGTTCACAAGACGGACTCGTTCATTTACCTATGGTTTATGCAAATCCAGGAGATATTATATTAGTTCCTGACCCTGGATATACAGCTTATGAAACAGGTATTCAAATGGCTGGTGCAACATCTTATTACATGCCATTAAAGAAAGAGAATGAATTCTTACCTAACTTAGAGCTAATTCCTGAAGAAATTGCCGATAAAGCGAAGATGATGATTTTAAACTTCCCAGGGAATCCGGTTCCAGCAATGGCTCATGAAGATTTCTTTAAAGAAGTAATCGCATTCGCGAAAAAGCATAACATTATTGTCGTCCATGATTTTGCTTATGCTGAATTTTATTTTGATGGTAATAAACCAATTAGCTTCCTCTCTGTACCTGGGGCTAAAGAAGTTGGCGTAGAAATCAACTCTTTGTCAAAAAGTTATAGTTTAGCAGGTAGCCGTATTGGTTATATGATTGGTAATGAAGAAATTGTTCGTGCACTTACGCAATTTAAATCAAATACAGATTACGGAGTGTTTTTACCCATTCAAAAATCAGCATCAGCTGCACTAAGAAATGGCACTTCGTTTTGCGAGAAAAATCGCGGTATTTATCAAGAACGTAGAGATACTTTAGTTGATGGATTCCGCACATTTGGCTGGAATGTCGATAAACCAGCTGGTAGTATGTTCGTCTGGGCCGAAATTCCGAAAGGCTGGACTTCTATAGATTTCGCTTATGCGTTAATGGATCGTGCAAATGTCGTTGTTACACCAGGTCATGCATTTGGACCTCACGGAGAAGGCTTTGTACGTATTGCACTCGTTCAAGATAAAGAAGTGTTACAACAAGTTGTTGAAAATATTAGAAATAGTGGTATTTTTTCTCTTGAAAAAGTAAATGAATTAGTTAAAAATTAATGGTAACTCCCCTGCTTAACTGTAGCAGGGGTATTTATTCATTGGAGGTACTTTCATATGCACATTAAAGACACTCTTCCTCATCGTTATCCATTTTTAATGATTGATAAAGTAACAAATGTAAAACATGGGGAATCCGTTACGGGATATAAACTCATTACAAATAATGAATGGTTTATAAATGATAATCAAAAACATATGCCTCATATGCTAATTGTAGAAGCGCTTGCTCAGCTTAGTGCATTTGTACATCCAAATGACTCTGAAGGTCTAGGGTTTCTCTCCTCATTAGATGGGGTTGAATTCCATGGAAACGCATATCCCGGTGATAAACTTGATTTACATTATGAATTAACTCGCAATCGTCGAGGTTTTATTCTCGGTAAAGGTACTGCAACTGTTAATAATCAGCCGATTGTAACTGTGGAAAAGCTATTAATATATCAAGCAGATTAGAGACGATTTAATCCGCGGGGTATCTACCTCCTACAAATTCGTCTCACCAACATGAACAGAGTAAACAAATCACTTGGTTAGGAGCAAGAAAATGGAAAGTACTATCGGTATCGATGCTGGAGGAACATTAACGAAAATTGCTTATTTGAACGAACAAAAGCAATTAGCTTTTGAAAAATTTTATTCAAATGAACAAGATAAAATAATAGATTGGCTTAAGAAAAACACTCGTATTAAACAAATATGTATAACAGGTGGTAAAGCAAAACAATTACAGCAACTACTTTCACACTCATATAAAATAGTAGAACGAAACGAATTTGAAGCTACTCTAGTAGGTGTCCAATACATATTAAAAAAAGAAAAATATGATATAAATAACTTTATATTAACAAATATCGGTACAGGTACTTCCATCCATTACGTTTATAACGACAAATATGTTCGAGCTGGCGGAACCGGTGTTGGCGGTGGTACTATTATGGGGCTTTCAAAATTATTAACAAATATAGATCATTTTGAAGATGTGATTCCGTTAACAAAATTAGGTTCTAGAAAAGCACTAGATATCTCGGTTGGAGATATTTATGATGGCATTCTCTCTCCTATTGATAATAGCTTAACTGCAAGTAATTTCGGCAAAGCTACTAAAACAGACTCGAATTTTAGTAGCTCTGATATACTAGCAACTGTGCAAGGACTTGTTGGTGAAGTCGTTACTGCATTAAGCCTTCAATTCGCCGAAACAAAAAACATTGTCCATATTATTTATATTGGTTCCACTCTATGTAATAACGTACACCTCCAAAATATTATTAGTAACTACACAAAATATCAAAATAAAACACCAATCTTTTTACGCGATGGTGGTAATAGCGGTGCGATTGGTGCTTTACTTTATGTTACGAATAAAAAAAGCTGACACTTGTCAGCTTTTTTGCAACGGTACTTCAAATTCAATAATTGATTCCCCGTTCTCTCCAATTCGCTCTACACTAATTCTATCAACTACACATTGTAACTTTTCAGGGAAACTTTGAATATCTTTAGCTACTTCAGCAGCTAACTCAGCACTTTCTTTTCTCCCGACTGTTACATGCGGTATGTACGGAATATCTTCTTTCAAAAATTGTATTAAAGGTCCTGTATACAGCATATCATGTAGTTCTTCTATTTGTTCTTTCCCTTCCTCAACTTCTAAATACAAATAGCTTCCTACACTCGTGATACGATTTGCAAACTCAATTTCAATTTTACCTACCCCTTTTGATAAATTCAAAATATGAGATTTTAATTCATCATTTGATATATTACTCTCAAATGGAAATACGATTGTTATATGTGGAGGGATTAATCTAAATAAAGGATCATGTTTATGTCTAATATTCTCTATTTTATCGATGGACATGTTATTTAGAAAAACTAAAATTGTACGCATTTTTATCCCCTCAACTTCCCCTCATTATCATAATCTATGTCAGTCTACCCTTCAACAACTTGTTTTGCTTACATGTAAGAATAAAAAACTTCTCAAATGAGAAGTTTTTATATAGTGTGATTATTATTTTCCCGCCAAACTTTCCTAAACTTTATATAACAAGCAATTCTCCAAGGAATAATATACGATACTGCAACAACATAAAATAATAAACCAATCGTTTGCTGATCTAGGTCAACAATAAATTGTCTTGAACCGTACCTCAAAATGATAAGTGCAATAAAAGTAATTAAAAAAGCAGCACTTTTTTTCGTATAAATATTCCCATCATCTCTTCGTTCATAATTTGTTAAAACTATAAGTGGTACGGCGAAAAGAACTCCAATAAATGCTGCTATAATAACTTGTAAAATAGCTGGATGCATAGGACCAAAAAACCATAAAGCACCTGGTGTTAAAAATAATAATGGCCACAAAATACGTTTTCCCGTCCCCTTAATTGGCTTATGCATAGAACGATAACGACGCCAAAATATTAGTAGTGCAATACATAAAAAGACGGTTACTAATGAAGAAGTATCTCCCATTTACTTTTCCTTCTCCCCTAAAATAATTGTATTTAAATTGTATCTTCAAACGAAACCTTACGAATAAATAGAGCGCTAATTGCAATGTATACGAAAATAAGAACTATCGATACTGAAATGAAGTTAGGTATTTCTAGTAACATTTTACTGTTAATAAACACCAATTCTTTTATACCTATCCCTGCATACATTGTACTAGCCAATCCGAATAAAAATATTATACTAAAAGCTAATCCAAACCAATTAAATCTCTTCTGAAAAATTGTTGTTGATTGAAATAAACAAGCTAATGTACTATAAAATATGAACTGCACAAAGAATTGTTCAATTGCATATGATCCGAAATTTATCTGTTCTGTTTTATAAAATGTACCTTGTAAAAATAAAATTTGAAGACCTGAAAACAATGCAGATTGCAATAAAATAAAACATATTGAACCAATCAAGAATTGCAACCTAGTGACACCAAACGAGACCACTGTAGGAAAAATATCAAGTTGAATAAGATACACACTTATCACAATAAACATTACGATTGCAATTGATGAATTATTGAAGATATCATGTAAAAATGCTACCTTTATTCCCTTTAAATCAGTTGCAGTCATCGTCCCTTTTATAAGTAATGCTACAGTCCAAAAGATAAGAATGGCTTTATAATGATATTTTATATGTAACTTCAACTGATTCATTAACATCGTCATTTCACTTCACCACCGGTTATATGTATAAATAGTTTTTGTAATGTAATTTTATCAATTACTAAACCTTCTTTTTCAAGAGAGTAATACTCTTCATTAGAAAGTTCTTCCCATATAACAGTAATCCCCTTATTTCCATAAACCTCTCGATTTATTACTTTTTTATTGATTGAAAACTCATCCACTTTATCTTTTATTCCTGAAATAATATGACCTTGTTGTAACAAATCTTCCACTGATGATTGAACAACCAATCTTCCTTCTTTTATGATGATTACATCTTCAATAATATGAGTTACTTCTTCTACTAAATGTGTTGATAATATAATGGTTCGGGGATGCTCACCGTAATCTTCTAGTAATAAACTATAAAACAACTCGCGATGTGCTGCATCTAAACCTGTAGTTGGTTCATCAAAAATTGTAATTGGCGCCCTACTTGCTAATCCTTGAATAATTCCTACAACAGTTTGCATTCCATGTGATAGTTTATGGTATTTTTCTTTCAAATTAAGTTGAAATTGCCTAGCAAGTTCTTCAGCAAACTCTTGATCCCAATTTTTATAAAACATGTTACATAAATTAAAAATTTCTTTAATTTTATCATTTAGATATGCAGCTTCTTTCACTCTAACAAAACAAATATTTTGCATTGCTTTACTATTTTCAAAAACATGTTCACCAAATATTGATACGCTACCACTACTTGAAGTAATTTGGCCTGCAAGTAAATTTAATAGTGTCGTTTTTCCTGCACCGTTTCTACCGAGTAAACCATATATTTTATGCTCTTCCAGTGAAATCGTTACTTCATTTACTGCTACTTTCTTTTTATATTTTTTCGTTACATCTTTCGTTTCAAGTGCAATCATCCCTCTTTGCCCTCCTTCGTAATTTTTTGAATCATATCCATCAATTCGTCTTTAGATATTTCTAATACTTTTGCTTCTTCCCATACTTTAGGTAAATATTCGGTCATAAAAGTATTTTGTCTTTTTTTAAGTACGACTTCTTTCGCTCCCTTTGCAACAAACATCCCGATCCCTCTCTTTTTATATAGAATCCCTTCGTCCACTAATACATTTACCCCTTTAGCTGCAGTAGCTGGATTTATTTGTAACATTTTCGCAAATTGATTTGTTGATGGAACTTGTTCTTCTTCCAGTAATATGTCTTTTAAAATATCAGATTCAATCGTTTCTGCTATTTGTAAGTATATTAATTTATTTTGCTCCAGAGTAGGTTGCACAACTTCACCACCTTAGGTTCATAGGTTCGTTACTTATGTAATTAACCATATCACATAAAAATGTTTATTTCCATAAATTTCTTTTATAAAAAAGAGAGTCATTCGTTTAAGAATGACTCTCTTTCTAAAATTTTAAAGTTTCAACTCTTGTTCTCAAATTCTTTTCATTTATACCATTTTGACAAAAGTTAAACTGTTGTCCCTTTATAGACTTTGTACGATCTACTACTTGCCCTAAATGATAGCTTGTATGCTCCGCTAAATGTAATAAACTATGAAGATCCATATGTCTATTTTGTTCCCATACCTGTATATATGCTTTTCCCCATTCATCAAATATTTCTTCAACCGTTATTAGCAAAACTTCGGAACTTACTTGTTTTACCGGAAAGTACTCCTCAATTCCATTTTCAAAAACTATATTTGAATCTTTATAACGCTTTGTATTTCTCTGTAAATGTTCACAAATATGCAGTACAATTCCACCAATTGAATTAATAGAGTCCCTTTGTTTCCACAAATCTTCTTCATTAATGAGTCTTATTGCCTGTACTAGCTTAGGTAAATAATGATCTTGCATTCGATGATAAATAATTTTGTATACTAACTCCACCTTTTCTCCTCCCATTATTTCAACTACTGCACTGGATATTTAACAAATAAAGGTTTCCGAAAATCTTTATCATTTATAAGCATTGTAATTTTTTCGTTATTATCGTTAAGGAACTTTGCTACTTTCTTTTTATCCCATATATCATTTTCTTTTGGAAAATCATCAAATTTTTCATACAGGATTGATAGTACTTCTTCTCTCTTTATCGCGAAATTTTTATTTTCTACATGAAACTCGTAACTTTTCGCATTTGGTACTAAAATCGCTAAATAAATAACGTTAAAGAGAAAATTCTTCTTCATCGTATCCTTACTATCAAACCAATACGTCTCAACAATGTCTTCTGTAAGGGGGCCATTCCCTTTTGCACCATAGTTCACCTTTATGCTTTCATTCTCCAAACTTATACTTTGAAATGTTTCACCACCGGGTAAATGATTAACAATTGCAACTACATCTGAATTATTACCAACATATGTCCCAGCATATTTCTTAAAAGCAGCAGGTTCAACATCAGATATTTCTTTTATTCTTTCTCCGCTAGAACAAGCAGTAATAAATAAAAAAATTGTTAGCATAACAACCACATTACGATGCATATATTTCATTTAGCATCCCCCATTTTTATCGATATTTTGTTAACTACAATACATCTTCTCAAAATCCTTTAAAACATACGCATTTTAATCAAAATTAAAAATTTTCAATTTTTATGTTTACAATTATCCATTAATTGTATATACTTACTAACGTAAGAAAAAATTCTAAAAGGAGGTCGAATAAAATGATGAAATTACAATTACATGCTTTAACTTTAGCGTTAACTGCACCTGTGTTTTTCGGACAATTTAATATGAATTCGACCACCCTAATGGAGAATTGAAAATCGTACATTATTTCTTTTAATTCATAAATTCGCCACAGGAGGTCGTATACTTTCCTGTGGCTTTTTCACGCCCAGCCATAGGAGAACTATATCTTCCTGTGGCTTTTTTGTGCGATTTTTTAGCCTCTTACATCATTTTTTTTAGAAAGGAGCAACATTCGATGACTATTAGCGTATTGTTTTTAAGTATTACGATTCAAAGAAATCCAATTTCCAAAGATGAAATGTTTCATAATGTACAAATTGAAAAAGCTATGAATGATGTTAAGGAGCGCCAAGCGCTTTATTGTGATCACCTGTAATTCCTTTTCGAAAGGAGGAATTCATTTATGACTTTTCATATTTTCTTTTTTACGACTGTACTTCAGAAAAACACTTTATCTGAAGACGAAATTGATCGTAAACAACAATTAAAAAAACTGACTGATAAAATAATTGACATTAAAAGTTCATACTACACACAAATGTATTAAAAATATATTTTTAAGGAGCATATCCTAATGAAATTTAAAGCATTTTTTTTAACAATCACCATTCAAAAACGTAAGCTTTCACAGAAAGAAATTTCACGCGAGCGACACATTCAATCGATTATGAACGAAGTAAAAGAACGCCAAGCTTCTTATTACAACCGTCTTTTCTAAATAATTTATAAAGGAGCAATATCCTAATGAAATTTAAAGCATTCTTTTTAACTATCACTATTCAAAAACGTAAGCTTTCACAGAAAGAAATTTTACGCGAGCAACACATTCAATCGATTATGAGCGAAGTAAAAGAACGCCAAGCATCTTATTACAATCGTCTTTTCTAAATAATTTATAAAGGGGCAAAAAACTAATGAAATTTAAAGTATTCTTTTTAACAATTATGATTCAAAAAACTAAGTTCTCGGACAGTGAGAAATTGCATGATCATCAAATTAATAAAGCTATGGAAGATGTAAAAGAACGTCAAAGTCACTACTGTAGCCATCTATAATTCCTTTCGAAAGGAGGAATGTATTATGAAGTTTCACCTTTTCTTTTTAACAATCACAATCCAGAAAGAAACCCTTTCTGAAACTGAATTAAAGCAAGAACAACAATATAAACAGATTATGGACGAAATTCGAGATCGTAGAAGCAAATACTACTCTCACCTATAAATCTTTAAATATAAAAATTGAAAGGAGTCAATTATGATGTTGATAGCACGTTCTAAAGAAATGATTTGGATAGTTCAGAGGGATTCCACATAGTTTTATAGACATATTATCACACAAGTATATCGTTACGTTTGATGTGTAATAAATATATAATAAAATTATATTTTAAAGCTTTTAACTTTTAGTAATAAATAAAAAGATACACCACTTAAAAAGCGGTGTATCTTTCTCAACATATACTATTTTCGATTACTTCTTTTCGTCTTAAACAGTCTCACTAAGTTCGATACAACTGTTTTCGTTACTGCATAAACTGGCACCGCTAAAATCATTCCGATAATTCCCGCAAAATTACCTACCCCTAAAATTAAAATAATAATTGTTAACGGATGGATATTTAATTTTGAACTCATAATACGCGGTGAAATGATGTTACTTTCAAACTGTTGTACAATTGTTACGATAATAATTACGTACAACGCTTGCATCGGAGATACGAACAGACCCACAATTACAGCTGGTGCTGCACCGATAAATGGACCTAAGTTAGGAATGATATTTGTAAATGCTGCTATAATTCCTAAAACGAAAGCATACGGTAAATCGATAATTAAATAACCGATAAAAGTAAAAGCACCTACAAATATACAAACGAGCGCTTGCCCTTGAATATATGCAGATAATGTTTCATTCGTTTCCTTAATGATGCGAAGTCCTTCTTCACGGTAAGACTCTGGTAATAAGCTTACTGCTTTACCTGGAAAGGCATGTCCATCTTTAAACATATAAAATAAAATGAATGGTACTGTGAAGATAACTAATGCAACGTTCGTGATAATACCAAATAAAGCCGTTGCACTCGACGTAATTGTGTTTGGTATACCCTTTAAGTATTCAATCGCATTTTTCTCAATTGTTTCAATGGAAACATAATTTTGTGTAGATAACCATTCAAATAATCTGTGATGGGATAAATCTTGTATGTATAGTTTTCCCTCTTTTATATACATTGGCATGTTTTTCACTAAATCCATTAGCTGTTGGGAAATGGTTGGAACAACAACTCCAATAGCCACTCCAGTTAATGTAATTATAAAAAGATACAGTAGTAAAATCGCTAAACCTCTAGGTACTTTTTTATTCTCCAAAAAGACTAACAATGGGTTAAATATGAAGTATAAAAATAACGCGATTAAGATTGGGAAAAACAGCGTTGATATGAAGATACCAATCGGTTGAAATAAAAACGATATTTTTGTGCAAATAAATATGATCGCTACAACCATTAGCACTTCTAATGTCCAAAAGTGCACTTTCGATTTCAAAAAAACGTCCTCCTTTAAACTAGCACTTCTCTTCATTGTACCAAAATAAGAAAGAATTTCACATAATATTTTCCTTTACAATATTCCAAAATGCCAATAAATACACTACAATGAGATTACATACAAATTTGCAGGTAAAGGTGATAAAAATGACACAATGCATCATTTGCAGAAAAGATACGAAAGAACTTAGTGAACAATATGTCATCCCAGAAATATTATGTGGATATTATTTCACAAACTCAATTTGTGATACTTGCCATGAACAAATGACAACAAATATTGATCGTCCCTTAATTCGACATAAATTAAGTCAATTTAAGATTGAGCAAATGAAAAAACAAATTGATTCCCCTCTCTATACGAATGAGCATGGTGAGGAACTTGCGGCTGCTGAGACAGATGTTGTTGAAGTAAGTGATGAAATACTTTATTCCAATGCATTAATTATGAAACTATGTAAAAAACACGGTATTTCACTACATAATGAAATTTGGAAGGAAGAACGTGTAACGAAGGTAGCTAGCTCTATTCAACGTGAATTACTTTTAGATAACCGTAAATACAAAATGAGTGTATTAAAAATGGCTTATACTTTCGCTGTTCAAGCTGTTGATGGCTATTTTGAAGATCCAGATGCGATTGATATTTCTAACATTCTATCAAATGCGGATTTCATGGAACTAAAAGAAAAGAGCATTGTTCGTGATTTAAGTAAAAGTTCTTTATGGAATACATTAAATACAAATAGCGAAAACCATTACTTTATTTTATTAAGTGATAAAGATGGCCTGTTCTGTTTCATTCGTCTATTTGATATTTTTGACGTTGTCGTTCATTTATCAGAAAAGAGATATGAACTTTCATCGCCTATTGTCGGCGTAAATAATGTAAGTAGGCAGGAATTTTATGTCCAAACTTTAAAACAGTATATGGATGGGCTATTTAAAGAAAAAACTACTTCTATTTAATCAGAACCAGAACATACGGTCTCCTTTCTTGATGAAAAGACACTGTGTTATAATAAGTATGAAAAGAACAATACAATCACATAAACCAATTATTAATTGTATATAAATAAAAAAGACTAGTGTGCGGCTACACACTAGTCCACGTAACTTAGCAGATTGGATTGTTCATTTATCCTATTTGTTTCTTACAAACAAAACAACCCACATTCTATTGGCATAGGTGGGTTGTTATTTTTTGAGCTTGTCTATTAAAACGACGACGAACGTTAACAATGCAACGAGAAACAGTCCACCCTGCAGTAGCAACGCTATTTCACTCACGTATTATCACCCCCCTCCTATTCGGAGAAGTGATAATTGAACAACCAACCGTACCTTAAGTTACTATTTAATTTTACCATATTTTCTAATAGTTTACGATGAAAACCCGCAAGTGAAATACTTGCGGGTTTTTTATGCTGTATTAACAGGCAGTAAACAAAATGAAGCAAAACATAGGTGAAACTTTAATCCTCACTATTTTTTTAATGCATATGCATCAGCAATCATTTCACCAACAATTTTATTTTCTTGTTTCTTCTCGTCTTTCAATAATGGGAATAATAATTCTGCTACTTCATACGCTTCTTCTAAATGTGGATATCCTGATAAAACAAACGTATCAATTCCTAACGCTTCATATTCTTTTATTCTATTTGCTACTGTATGCAGATCTCCTACAAGAGCAGTACCTGCACCACCCCTTACAAGCCCTATGCCAGCCCATAAGTTTGGACTTATCTCTAACGACTCTCTCGTACCTTTATTTAAATGCGTCATTCGTTTTTGACCGACTGAATCATATCTTGCAAATGTTTTTTGAGCGAGCTCAATTGTTTCATTATCTACATATTGAATTAACCTCTCAGCCTCTTCCCATGCTTCTTCTTCTGTTTCTCTTACAATTACATGTAATCGGATACCGAATCTTACTGTACGCCCCTTCTCTTCTGCAAGTTTTCTTACTTCTTCGATTTTCTCTTTCACTTGCTCTGGTGGTTCGCCCCACGTTAAATATACATCACTATGTTCAGCTGCAACTTCTTTACCTGCAGCAGACGATCCGCCAAAATAAATTGGTGGATACGGTGTTTGAACTGGCGGGAACACAACTTTACTATCTGTAACTTTAATATGTTTTCCTTCTAAAGAAATACTTTCTCCTTGTAGCGTAGATTTCCAAACTTTTAAAAATTCATCTGCTACTTCATACCTTTCATCATGTTCAAGATATAATCCATCCCCTTGCAGTTCGACTGGATCACCTCCAGCTACTACATTAATAAGTAACCTCCCATCTGAAATTCTATCAAATGTAGCTGCCATTCTCGCTGCTACTGTCGGTGACATTAGTCCTGGTCTAACTGCTACTAAAAATTTCAATTTCTCTGTCTCAGTGGCAAGTGCCGATGCTAATACCCATGGATCTTCACAACCTTGACCAGTTGGAAGTAACACACCCGTATATCCTAAATAATCAGCTGCCTGTGCAACTTGTTTATAATAACCATATTCAGCTGCTCTTCCTCTTTTTGTCGTTCCTAAATATCGACCATCTCCATAAGCTGGAATAAACCATAACAAATCCATATCTTTACACATCCCTTATTTTTATTAAAACGTACACTGAAATACTCTATATAAATTACCCCTAATAATTTATATGTTAATTCCCTGTCTCCCCTTTAAAATTATCTCGCCATCTTAAAAATTTCACTTCTAGTAAACGTACGAGTGAGTCAGAAAACTTCCCGACGAATGCAAAGATAATAATACCGACAAATACGATATCTGTGTTTGAAAATTGCCTTGCATCCATAATCATATAGCCGATACCTTCTGTAGATCCCATAAGTTCTGCTACTACTAAACTCACCCATGCAACTCCTAAAGATAATCTTGCTCCAAGTAATAGGTTTGGCAATGCGGCAGGTAAAATCAATTTCGTAATTAATTTTCTTTTACTAAACTCTAACACTCTCGCAACATCAAATAATTTTGAATCTACACCTCGTATCCCTAAAAACGCGTTTACGTATAAAGGAAAAAATGCGCCGTCCGCAATTAATAATACTTTCGATGTTTCTCCAAAACCGAACCATAGTACGAAAAGCGGTGCAACTGCTAAATGGGGCACAGTTCTTAACATCTGTACAGACGGATCTAAATATTGCTCACTTCTCGTTGAAAATCCAACAATCGTTCCTAAAATAATCCCTAAACTTCCGCCGATAAAGAAGCCAGCCGCAGCCCTGAATACACTAATACTTAAATGACCGAATAACTCTCCTGTTTTTATAAGTTCTTGAAAAGCTAAAAATATATCTAATGGCGTTGGTAATACTGTTTTAGAGATTAGATCGAATACGCCAGCTAACTGCCAAATAATTAATACGACAATTGGTATCGTAATCGCTCTTACTAACACCCTTACATTCGTTTTCCGTACTTTCTTTACATTGTTTTTGCCAATCGTTATACTCGCCCTTTTCATAACAGCTTTCGTATTCTCCAATTTACAAAACCTCCTTTCATTTCGCCTTTAACGCTTTTTCTACGTAAGAATTGTCTACAACTTTATCTGTCTTTATTTCTTTCTTTATAGAACCGAGTTTATATTGAAAATCGGCTGTCTTTTGTTGTTCGGTTATTATTTCTTTCGTTACTGGAACTAAAATTGGCTTGTCGTGATCGAACACTTCTTTTACAATTTCAGCATCTATTTTCTTTGCAGAAGTATATATTTTTATTGCTTCATCTAAGTTTGACTCTTGCCATACACTTGCCTTTTCATAAACTTTAAGGAATTTCTCAACTAGTTCTGGATGTTCTTTCGCAAATTTTGTTCTCGCAATTAAAAATTCTGGAGAAGAAACATTTAATCGTTCACCATCTGTAATAACCTTGGCGCCTTTATTTAACGTATGTAGCGAAATGAATGGATCCCAAATCGCCCATGCATCTACTGATCCTGATTCAAATGCCGGCTGTGCCTCATCTGGCTGCAACTGAATGACATTTACATCTTTCGTATTGATACCTTCTTTATCTAATGCTCGATATAATAAATTAAATGCGCTACTTCCTTTTGCTACTGCGATTTTTTTACCTTTTAAATCTTTTACACTCGTAATCTTGCTATCTTTTTGTACAAGAATGCCTGTTCCTTTTCTCGCGTAACTTGTATTGGCAATTTCAGTAAATTCGATACCTGCTGCTTGAGCGGAAATAACCGGAGAGTTGCCAACTTCACCAAAGTCTAATCGATTTGATGCGATTGCCTCAAAATAAGGAGGTCCGCTTTGGAACTCTGTCCATTTCACCTTAACTCCTTCTTTTTTAAACTCCTCTTCAAACCATCCCTTTTTCTGTGCCAGTAAGAGCGGGCTTAATCCCTGTTGTATACCTATTTGAATGGTTACATCTTCTTTCTTACTACTTGCTGTACTTTTTTCGCATCCAAATAAAAATAAAGATATAGCTAACGCAAATGAAAGAACTTTACATGTTTTATTCATAAATAATCCACCCTTTTCCTATATACTCGTTTGAACCAGTCCCCCATATTCAAACTGATGTAGCACTTTTGTTCGAAGTTGTTGGAACGATTGAGAAGTTTTATTTCGAGGATAAGGTAAATTATTTTCAATCACTTTATGTATTTTTCCAGGCTTTGCACTCATGATGATCATTCGGTTTGAAAGATATATCGCTTCGTCTATATCATGAGTAACAAATAACATTGTCGTTTTCTTCTGCTCCCAAATGTTCAATAGTACTTCTTGCAAATGACTTCTAGTAAATGCATCAAGTGCCCCAAACGGTTCATCAAGTAATAATACATTCGGATCTCTTAATAAAGCTCTCGCAATCGCAACACGTTGTGACATCCCGCCTGAAATTTCTTTCGGATAAGATTTTTCAAAACCGTCTAATCGAACGATTTCAACCCATTCTTTTACTTTATCTTTTACATACTTATCCTTTAACGATAGATCTACAGCAATATTTTCTTCAACTGTTAGCCATGGAAACAAGCGGTGTTCTTGAAAAATAAACCCTTGTTTCTTACTCGGTTTTACGATTTGCTCCCCATCGATAACAACCTTACCTTCGAATTCGTCATCTAATCCCGCAACAATTTTCAAAAGCGTACTTTTCCCACAACCACTCGGTCCGATTACAGTGACAAAATCCCCTCTCTCTAATTGAAAATTAATATCTTCTAACACTTGGACCGTACCAGTTTGTTTCGAAAAATATTTTGATACCCCATCAATTGAAACAGTCACTTCTTCTCCTCCTTGAAATGATTCATCTAAATGAACAGATTCAGTATTTGTGCAATAAAAAAACCAAAGGCACTTTATCAATAGATAAAATGCCTTTGGTTTCTCCAATCAGCAATACGTAATAGAATTAAGTACATATTATACAAATATTTCCGATAAGTCAACTCGGTTTTGTTAAAAAAATACATATGATTCGTTTGAACATTCTTATTGTTATGTATTTAAAAATTATTTTTTATAGTTCTTAATCCACTGTAACCAATAAGAAAACTCACATGCCAAATGCATTTGATGCGATTTAATAAGACTATTCGGACAAAGTGCTGGGAACTCTACAACTAGACTTACCTCTATGCCAGTATCTGTATCTTTAAATTGATGTCGAACTCCACCAATAGTAGTACCGTCTTTCATACGTGCAACACCTGTTGATTGGTATTGATAAGACTTATCTCTAGGTGTTTTCAATCCTGTTTCGTCACCAAAAACAATAAAAAATTGAACTGGAAATGGCGAATTACCAGTAGTTTCGATAACCTCTAATTCATTTTCCCCAAAGGGTCTTAGTACATAATGATCAGGACAAGCTGATAAATTCACTTGATCATTTTCACGTGATTGTTCAAGCATAAAACTATCAATTCCATTTATCGCTTCTTCTGCCGTAATCCCATCTAAATAAATACTTGTTTTTGAAAATTTTCGTCTATCGCCAGATAAAACAGTACAAATACGCATACCCATTGCACTTAATTTAAGTTTAAATTTCAACTTATCATACATTTCATTATATGAATAATTTAGCTTTACTTCTGTTAGTTTTTTTATCATAACGTCTGTATCATTTAATTCTAGCTCTTTATGTCCTAATGTATTTAAAACTTTTTTAATACGTTCTCTTTTCCACTTTGTAAGTTGTTCATTCGAAATATTGTTTCCATCGATCATAATTTTCATATACATTCTCCCTCGCTTTGATTGTATCGTAGTGTATTTAATACTAAATTAATCATTTCTTGCTTCGTATCTAAATTTAAATCCACGTCTGAATGAGCAATACTGCTAAGACCGTATAAAATAAATCCTGAAGCTAGTAATGAGTTATCAGTATTAAAATCCCCAGTTTTCACCCCTTCTTCGATGACTTGTCGGATTAATGGCTGCATTCGCGTGAATAATTTCTGTTCCAGTTGAAAATGTTGTTCCGTCTGAAAGGAACTCACATTTTTATAAGGTGCTAATTTTTCGATAAATGCCCAAAATATATTTAGAGAATCTCTCATCTTTTGCATGACAGACCGTTCATTAGAAATAAGTATCCCTTCAATTAATTCCATATTTTTTACAATAAAGTCATTTAATACTTCATCAACAAAATTCTCTTTAGACTTGAAGTAATAATAGAATAAGCCCGTTGCTACGCCTGCATGATTCACAACATCTTTTATGCCAAATCCTTTCATACCATTTTTCATATATAGTTCAAAACCAATATCCATTAACTCTTGTCGTCTTATATCTGGTTCTTTTGATATTCTTTTCATAGGTCATCTCCTAATATGTTTTACCTTCGACTGAATCTGATTCAATCATAAACGACTGAACTATATTCAGTCAATATTGGTTTCCACAAAAAAAGAGTAATCCCAAGAAATATACATCTAACCTTAGACTTGTCAAAAAAGTTAGATCATATAACTTGTGACTACTCAATTTCATTAATCAAGTATTCTAGTTTCAAATCAATTACACTTTAGTTTAACCTCACCATTTCAGTCTCTACAATCATTTGAAGAAGCGTTTTTTGAATGATTTCCTCCAATACATTAAGAGCTTCAGCCACATAGCCACCTTCAAAACCCTCTAAAGGCTCAGGTAACTCATCCTCATCTAAAATAAAATATTCTCCGCTTGGAAGTACCAATATATCAATAATTAAATCTTCAAATGACACTAGTTCGTCTGTTATTTGCGTATTTTTTACAACATTAAAATAAGAGCCTACATACATTCCATTCTTATCTCTCCATATGTATAAATTGTACGGACGATCTTCCCAGTAGTATGCAATGGTGTAACTTCCTTTTTGGATTGTTAAACTCGCACGATGTGCAGTCATTGTAAATGAATACTGAACCTCATGAAATAACACGATACTTTGCAACTGCTTTTCAAGTAATAAGCAAGTGTGATCTACTATTGTCGAGTCATACCTGATTTTTCTTTCTATAATTTCACTTCTTGCTGTTTGTAATTTATTCATTAGTATGTTTCCCCTTATGCTAAGTCTAGTATTAATTATATCGATTTATTTAGTCAGGAAGAAGTATTTGGCCTACAAATACACAATAAAAACTCCCTCTTATTTTAGAAGGAGTTTTTCACTGTCCATGTTTCATATTGTTTCACTTCTACTGAAAGCTCATTCGTTTTCAGCCATTCTACTACACTACATACAAGAGGAGATGAATTATCTTCAGTAATACTTTCAATCGGAATCCATCTAGCTCCTATTGAATCTTGCTCTTCAAATTGTTCAGGTACTTTGAATTCACCTTCGTATTTTTCAACGCGGTATAAAACTGCGATATGATGTACATGTGTGTACTCCTTAAATTTTGATGGAAATTGAAAATCAATTGTACCTATTTGTTTTACTACCTTTACTTTTATCCCAGTCTCTTCTTTTATCTCTCTATGAAGTCCAGCTAATAATGATTCCCCATCTTCTAAACTACCACCAGGTAGATCATACCGATTTCTATATGGACCTTTAATTTTATCAATTACTAATATGTTATTGTTTTCAATACAAATGCCGTACACACCAAACGCACGATGAAAATTAGTAGCATTATTCATGCTTTAACTTCTCCATAACCGCATCATAAAACTTCCGTTCCTCATCAACATTTAAGTGAACACGTGTTACTGTTTTAGAAAATCCATATAACAATTGCGCTTTTACAGGCTCTTTTAGTGTTATTTCAAATGTTGGCGCTTCCTTTATAAATTCCATCACAGTTGCGTCAAGGACCTTTTTCTCTTTCTTTAAAAATTCTCCTTTATAAAACGCAATTTTATCAATTCGTGTAAATGGTATAACAATTTTCTTTCCTAATCCGATTTGAATGATTATTTGTTCTTCTGTAATGATAATTGGATTTTTACGCATTGCTTGTATTTCAGCTAAAAAATAAAACATTGCGTATACGTTTAACATAAGTAAAATCCATGCTATTACCGGATTCCATTCGTGAAGTAAATAATGAAAACCGATACTTTCTATTAAGGTCGCATGGATCATCATGATATATACACCTATTGCACCCGTTTTTTTGTGATACGAGTAAATGGATTCACCTTCTGGTACTTTTACACGCCACGATAAAAATGCATAATAGATTAACTTACACTCTGTTACAATGATATCTATTAATTTATTTCTTTTCATAGTAGCATCAAACACTGCATCAATTGCATATGAAAATGAAGAATACTCTCTTTTATATTCTTTATATTTTTTTATTATGTTAGGAAGCATTCTAACGATTTTATATAGAAGGAATAACTCTAAACATACAAAAGCAATTTCTCCCGCTACTATAATATAAGAAACATATGCAAAAGCTTGTAAATAGTCACTTGGAATAATAAATCTTGCAAAAATATAACCAGCTATTACTACAGGAAGTATATACGTTAACGAGTATCTTTTTCTAATAATTAAGAAATACGTAATGACCGGAATGACAAACATACAATCTAACAAAGAACCAAGCACAACTTCATTCGGAGCAGCTGGTATAATTGGAAGAGCATACAATAAATAGTTTGATAACATAATTACAGTTACGAGTCCAATCCAAATACCTTTTCGCCTTCGTGATAGTGAGGCATTCATACGTTCACTCCTCTATTTAAAAACCTCGTTTAAATGGTCTTTATAAAATGAAATGGCATGTTCAAATTCTTTAACTTCTTCTACTTTTACAACTGTTTCAAGTAATAATTTCATCGCGGATTCATGATCGTTTACGTTATATTTTGCTAATGACAAAAATACTTTCATTGGATCGTTCTCTGGGAATTTTTTCACTCCAGCTTCTAATACTGTAATCGCCTTTTCATAAGCCCCTATACAACGATATGTACTTCCTAAACCAATATAAGCACCGCAAAGCGATTCGCCATCAAGTCCATTTGCGATTGCCTGCTCATAATACGGAACCGCTTCTGTTTCAAGCCCCATTACATCATGTATCCAAGCACACTGATACAGTACTTCTGCATCCTTAGTAAAGTTTGTTAATCCGATAAGTATCTCCTTAGACTGTGCATATTTCTTTTCGTTTCTAAGTTTAATAGCTTGCTTTAATAAATGTTCCATAGAATCCACTCCTAACCAATTATTCTATGTATCCATCTTGAATGGTTAACGTTTAATGTTCGTGAAAAAGTAAACTTCCCATAAATTAAAGTTTCGCTTACCTATATATACTATGCGGATTCATTCTTATCCAAATACTTAAAATTATAAAACAGTAATGTGATTACATAGTACTTTTAACCTTTTGACAATTTCTTTCGCTGTTTCATCTTTCCCATTACATAACTTCCCTTTACCGTCTTGTCCAATTACGTAGTGTACCGCTCCGCGTGAATATAAAGAATGTGGTGAATTCGCAATCATTACACTTGCCTTCGCTTCTTCCATTCTTTTCTTCGCTCTTTCAAACAGTTCTTCTTCATTTATATTGCTTTCAAGTTTAAAGCCAACGAGTACCGTTTCTGGATCCCACTCTTTTATTTGTTTTAATACTTTTGGAGCCTTTTGAAAATGAATAATTGGTGCTATATCACTTGAAATTTTCCCATTCATATCAAGTACCTTACCATCTTGATCACAAATTTTGTCTACAATCCAATCTGATCCAGCGGCTGCCATAATAACCGCATCTACTTTTTCATGCGTAATTATACTTTTCATTTTATCTTGTAGATCAACAATTCCTTCAAATGGATGTAATTCCAATTGATTATTTATATCGTTCGGTTTTTCAGCGAAATAACCGTGTAAATAAATAACATGTGCCCCTTTATTTATAAGCTCTTCGGCGATTATTCTCCCAATTGTGCCTTTCGCCATATTCGTATGCCCGCGTACTTGGTCCCATTTTTCTAAACAACCACCACTCGTAATTAATACCTTTTTCCCCTTCATTGTAACCATCCCTTACTGATTTTTCTTACGAAACCATTCCGTTCCAAAGTCAACGATATCTCGTTGCTTCATAAGACGGCACGTTGCATTTCCTATTTTTCCATTTGTTACAGTTCCTTTTCGCTCAAACTCTACACCAATTTCTACAAACTTATCAGAATCGTAATCCATATCAACAAACTCTTTCCATACTCTTTCACCATTCTCTATAATAGGTGCTCCTACTTTTATTAACTCACATGCACCAGTACGTACTTCAGATAAATGTACAGACGTATTGGAATCATATCCAACACCAATTAATAATACATATCCGTCTAAATCGTATATTCTTCTTAATGGAGATTCCTCTCCTAAACTCATTGATAGCGACTGATTCATCGTTATTTCTGCTGCATACTTTCCCCATGCGGCAAAACTTCCTAATGGATGGTTGCTACGTACTACATTCGGATATGTACGAAAACATTCAACTACTTTTCCCATTGCTCTTGTTGGTGTAATATGTGGCTCAAATGCCGGGACATTATCCCTGATAATTTGCCACCATTCTTCAGGTACAGGTGGTCTTGACCAATGTTTCGGATCAGATAAATCCGAAGATTGTGTCGGCATAATAATTGTTCCCTCTTCCGTAATAACTTCCATTAACGCCTCTACTACTGCAACTGCTCCGCCAGATACCCAGCCAATAGAACTGAGCGAAGAATGCACAATAACCGTCATTCCTTTTTCTAACCCTAATTCTCTTAAATCATTTGTAATTGTTTTGATTGTATTTGGCAATTGTGTACTTGCCACTATGTCATTCATTTTCACGATTGTTCCCCCATTTTGTTTTAAACTACTACATACATATATTATCATATTTTTCTTAATTTTTAACTTAATCATTTTTCATACTTATAAAATAGCGAACTATAAAAACAAATTGATTTTTAGCATATACAGAAAAAGCATTTAATACCTCTTAAAAACGTGTAGTTTTTATCAATTAACAAAAATATTTTTCAAATCAATTACAAATATAACACCGAAAAAAAGAATCACATATTATGTTAGTGATTCTTTTTCTATAAGATAACGATGCACCATTTCAACAAAAAAATGGCATATTTAATTTTAAAATGTGTTTCTTATAAATATTTTTCAATTTATGTATTTAAACCTCGAACTTCAGGAACATTTGAAGTTATTTTTGCCCTTGTAGTTGCTCTACTATAGTTTTTGCCTGTGTATCAAGTCTCTGAGCCGCTTCACCAATACCATTGAATTCATGAACTGCTTGTTCTATACATGAGTAACTTTCAGTAACTCTCTTTTCTGATTGAAGGGTCCCTGCACTAATCTTTTGTACCTGTTTAGTTATATTCTCAACATTAAAGTGTACATCTTTAGTTACAGTTTTAACTTTATTTGCTAAATTACGAACTTCACTTGCAACAACATTAAAACCACTACCATAGGCACCAGCATGGGCGGCCTGAATTCCAGCATTTAAGGCCAATAAATTAGTTTGTGTGGCAATTTCATTAATCGTTTTCACCATGTCGCGTATCATATTAGTTTGTACGTTAAGCTCTTGTAATAACTTCATATTGTCATTAGTTTGTTCGACTATTTGTTTAATGGCCGCGGAAACCATATGACTACGCTTAATCCCTTCTTGCGCACGTCCCTTTAGATTTTCCGCCATCTCTTGCAATTCAAGTGTTACCTTTGCCGTCCCATTCTCACGCGCAGTAATATCTGTAGCGACTTTAATAACCGCTTGAATTTTTCCATTCTTATCTACAACAGGGGTATATGTCGCTTCTAGCCATATAATTTTCCCTTGTTTAGTGATTCTCTGTATTTTCCTTTGAAATGAGACTCCATTCCGAAAATTTCTCCAAAAGATATCATATTCTGGACTTTGAGCAAACTGTGAAGTACAAAACTGACGATGATGACTGTTTAATAGTTCATCCACTTCATAGCCCATTGCATATGCAAAATTATGATTTGCCCATATTACTTTTCCATAGGGATCAAACTCAATCATAGCTAGTGAACGTTCTAATGCAGCAAGTACCTCCCCTTGATTTAATACTTGTGTACTAAGTGAAGTAGCTTTTGAAATATTATCACTCTTCATGTGCTTCTCTCCATTTCAAAAAAATTAAATATCATAGCATCTCCCATTAAATATACCACTATCGAATTATACTAATATCTCTATGATTTGTCCCACTTTAATTAATATATATCAACGATCTTTAATCATATTTTTTTCAAAATAAAAAGAGCACTTTTAATTTCAAAGTGCTCTACCATTAATGCTTTATATATATTTCTTACCCTTCAATCGTAACCCCTGTAAACATCGATAAGTTTCCTGTTATTTTCTCACCTACACGTAAAAATAACCCTGCGGCTCTCCCGCTAATACAGTGTGAACCAATTAATAGTTTACCAGTATACGGACCATCCCATGTGTCAATTGTATAGTCAGGCATTTCTATATATTGCTGGTATATTTTTCGCTGTTCAAAGTAGTACTCCGTTTTATCTTCAGCTAATAGTTCAAAATTATCGTATATAGATACTCCTCCGCCTTCACGGCCGTATAAAGGCTTAGAAACATATGATGCATCTCTTTCTATAAACGGCTTATTTGTAAAATATGTTGGTATGAAGTAGTTTTGAATGATTTCTCTCTCTTCTTTCTCAAAGAAAACTCCCTCTTCGAACAGTTGCCAAATTAATGCGAGTACACTTTTATTTTGCATAAGAAAAGCTGCAGGTGGATTAATAATTTTCACTCTTCCTTGCGCTATATGATCTAAAAACTGAAGTCCAATTCTTTTCCCATTTTTATCGGCATCTGAAACTAAATATTCAATTGGATATAGTCTATATAAATAATGGATTCGTTCACCATTTTGCGTATATATACCATCATCTGCAACGACGATATCTTGTATGCCTATATAGTCCGTTGATTGATCTAAACAATAGCTTCTTAAAAATTGAACTGTTTGATGGTCTTCATCATGCCAATCATAACTAGTAAAATATATCGTCTCAATAGGACTTATATTATAGTCATGTTTAATTTGTTCCCACGCCTGCACAATATGCTCTTCTATATGGTTCGGATGGTTCACGTCATGATAACGGCACAACACTTCATTTGCGACAGATGGCTCTAAATAACCTGTTGGTGTATCACAATTTACTTCTATTAATTTTATATCTTCACCATTTACGATAAAATCAAACCTCGTAAAATATGAAAACAAACCAGTATGTTTCATTCTCGCAATTTCCCACGTTTCAGCTGGAAATCCTAGTGTTTGAAAATCTTCTGTCGTATTGACAATATATTGATACGTTCTATATAACACATACATAATTTCTTCTGTCGCTTTTGAAATAGCAGTATAAGTCTTTACCGGCATACGATACATACCTGTTGCCATATATTGATTCCATTCTTCTTTTTCTAATAGACTCGGCCACGTAAATCCATTCCGACCAGCCTCTTCCGCAAGTGAAAACCATACTTTCATATACTCTTTCTGCTCTTGTTCTGTATACATGATCCTATTATCCTTTCGTATTATGATCCGGCTGGCGCTTTTGCATTCCCAATTCCACTGGAACCAGAATTCACTTTCGGCGTTTGAGTCGTAGATGATTTCGGCGTATTTGTATCTGGCGTTACTTTACTTGAGGAATTTGGCTGTTGTTTATTTAAATCCACTTTATTGGAAGAATTATTGTTGTTACTGTTAGTTCCGCCGTAGTATCCTCCTCCACCGCTGCCACCAGTTCTACCTTGGTCTTTTTCACGATATGGAATAATATTATTTGCATACGGTTTCTTCATTATATTTGGTTTTGCTGTATAATTCATATTTGAAGTTCTGCTTGCTAATAAATATCCTGCTACGAATGGAAGTATTGGTAAATGTGAAGTTTCATTATACGATGAAAATGATGGATTATTTTCCTTGCATAACTCATCATTTTCTACATTTTCATTAGTAGGAGTTTTATCGTCACAATTTAATGTTTCTTGTTCATTCCCTTGTTTTCCACCATCTGTTTTAACAGCAGTACTTTCTTTCTGGGCCGTTTCTTCTTCATAATCGCCACAGCCTGTTAATAAAAAAGATGACACCCCAATTGAAGTAGCAATTTTTATAAATTTACTTTTATCCATTCTCATGTGTTATACACCTAATTTCTTTTATCTATATTTTTCCAGATACCTTTATTATATAATGTAATTCTTACTTTTTTCAAACTATACTCAATATGTATATTTGCATATTTTCAATGCTATCCTTCCAGATAGCATTGAAACCTTTCGACTCCCGGATATTTTTCTCCTAAACTTTTAATCAGAAAACCAATTTTCTTATAAAATTCTACTGCCTCTTTGTCTGTCTCTGCTTCTACATAAGTCAATTGATGTATTCTTAATACTTCCTTTATCATTTGCAATGCAATTCCTTTATAACGATATTGCGGAGCGACTGCTATATGGCAAATTCTCGCTTTATTTGCTCCGATTATTTCAATACCTATACAACCTTTTTCTTCATATTTGTAAAAAGTCCCTTTATTCCTTTCATAGAATAAAACTGCTTTCTTTAAGCTAGTTTCACTTGGACCAATTGCATACTGTAGTACATGTAAAATTGAATCTTTTTCAATTTGTTCAACACACTGTAAATTCATACTTCCATCCCTTTCTATGAAAAAAGACTAGCTCTTTATAAAAAGAGCTAGTCTCATTACGCCGTTATTTTTTCTTCTTTTTTCACAACGACAGCCACATAACTATGTAGTATCATCCCAACAATAACTAGGCTCATACCAATCCAAGATAAAGATGATGGAATTGGCGCGGATAGCAAGATGAGCTCTCCTGCTAGCGCAAATAAAACTTCACCAGACTGAGTTGCTTCCACTGTTGCTAGTTTTTGTGGATCATCTTTTACAAGATCAGTCGCAAAGAAGAATAAGACAGTCGCGATTAAACCTGAACTAACCGCTACTATAAAACATTGAAAAACTTGACTACTTGACGGTAGCCCGCCTGTTGATACTTCATAACCAGATAGTAAAAACCAAAATGGTAAACTTGCTAATGTCATACCGAGAACTCGCTGAAACACATCTAATTCCCCTTTACAAACTTGCATCATTTTCCGGTTTCCAAGAGGATACGCAAACGCTGCAATAAGGACAGGAACTACACATAAAACAGTTTCACGAATTCCTAATGAAGAAGCATGTTCTACTTGCATGAGTACAACACCGCATAAAATAATACCCGACATAACTAATTCCTTCATTGGAAGTTTTTTATGTAATGGATCTACAGCAAAAAATGGTGTTAATAAAATTCCTGCGACGATTGTAATTTGCCATGTTGATGCAACTAGCCAACCAGGTCCAAAAGCTCCAGCAAAACTAAGCGGAGCATAAAAAAGTCCAAATCCAACGATACTCCACACTAACCATTCTTTCGGATTACTTTTCATATATTGAAAGAGTTGCTTTAAGTTTCCTCTATACATGACAATAAGTAAAAGCATTGGAACCATAAAGTAGTACCGTAATGATGCACTCCAAATCCAGCTTCCACCTTCTAAGTCCATTGCCCGATTTAAAACGAAGGTAAAGGCAAAGAAAAATGATGCCAATATCCCTACTGCAATAGCTTTCATTATAAAACCCCTTGTTTAGTTTCTTCTTAATACTATACAACAAATTTAATATAATTAAAATTCAAAATCTTCATCTCGCATCTATTCTAGCTCTATATAGTTTTCTTAACTGTCTAATATGAGCTTGATGGTACCGATTATGATCGGCTATATGCCATATCCCCCACCTTATAGTCGCACTTTCTCCCTTTTCATAAAAAACTTCCCGTGTTAAATCATTTTCTGTTAGTTTCATACATTCCTCATATAACATACGTTGCACAGCTTCATAATCTTGCATTAATTGTTGCAGCGTATATTTTCTTAAACTTGGCAGTTCTCCTACTTCATTTAACATAGGCCCATATATGTTTTCAAGTGCCAGTGGAACTGCTTCTCCTTTTAAGCGATACACCCAATGTAAATCCACAACTGCTAAATGTTGAAGTAGTTGCCCTATGCTATTTTCATTATTTTCTGACCCCTTAAAAAACAGTTCCTTCTCATCAGTACCTTCTACTAACTTTTGCAATCGTTTAAATGTATCCGTAACCGTCGCATATAGAATCGCTACTTGCGGGTTCATATTTTTTTCTAGATGGAGATCTTTCATACTAAACTCCCTTTCTTACAAGAATAACACCATATATTCATCGTCACTATATACACCGTTCATTTTTAAAGCTCTTTTTTCGATTCCATACGTTTGAAAGCCCATTGATTCGTATAATTTTTTTGCTGGTTCGTTTGTGGACACAACACCTAGATTTAATTGTTCCAAATTCATTTCACTTGCCCTTTCAATTGCCTTACGTATTAACTCACGTGCAAGGCCACTTCTTCGATTACTTGCATCTACATACATCGCAACGATATGACCTTTATGTTTATACGCCTCTTTCTCTTCTGTTAGTAAAGTGACAACTCCAACTAATTGTTGACCCTCATTAAAAGCACCAAATGTACAGCTAGTATTAGCTGTTAAATTACTTTCCACTCGCTTAATCGGATTTTGCTGGCGAATCGCCTCTTCATAAGTTGTTACAAATGCCTCTGGATTTACCTGTAATGCTTGTAAACGTAACTCCCAATATTGTTTCGCATCTTCTTTCGTAAGTAATCGAATCATATTTCTTCAGCCCCTTAAGTTAACATAATATTTTTATAAACCACTATTTAAAGAATCGTATTCTTCTCTTAACATACTATAACGATAACGATGAATGAACTTCCCTTGACGTAATCGATCGTTTCTCATTAGCCCTTCACAAACAAAACCAGCCTTTTCATAACTCTTTCTAGCTTGAAAATTATCTTCATCTACACGTAGCCAAACTTTTTCTAATTCAAATTCATAGAATGCTAGATGTAACATACTATATAGAGCCGCTATTCCATACCCTTTACCCCAGTATTCTTTATTACCAATCGCGATTCCCAGTTCTGCATTATGATTTGTTTTATCAAAATTTTTAAGATCTACCCATCCAATATGTATGCCGTTCTCTGCAGTGATAGCTCTTTGTTCATAGCCATTTTTCCGATTTATACATGCTTCAATCCATTTTTTCGTTTCTTCACGAGTAAACGGTGGATATTGATCTGGTACAACTAGATGTTTTGTTACTTTTGTATCTAATGACCATTGATATCGATCTTCTACATCATCTAGTGTCAGTTCTCTTAATTGAACGAATGGTACATTCATTGTGCTATCCCCTTTTTATTTTCCTATAGAAAATCCTTCGAACATTCTTCCTCCATACTGTTCTAGCGTTTTTTCTACAAAAGTAATTAATTTACTTTTCTCTCCCGTTGTATAAAAATGATCAAACGCCGCTACAAATTGATCTGCATATTGCTCATCATATCTTCTAAGTACCCTTATAAACCATTTTGAATTTCCAAGCCATTTACGATTTACTCTTAATACATATTCATGTACTAAATCAGCTAATAGATTCGCGATAAACAATTCTTCTTCTCTTTTTGTCGCCCCGATAAAGTCATCCAAAGTATCCGTAATAAAATATCGCTTCTGCTTCATCATTTCTTCAGTCCATTTAGCTGGTCCTTTATTTAGTAAATCATTTGCTTCTCTTTTTAATTCCTCAACAATTTCATTTTCACCTTTTAATACAATTCCCTCTGAAACTAATTGTGGCAACGAAGGTCTTCCTCGATCACAATCCATTTTAAAAAAGGTTTTATACGTTTCAAAATTATGTACAAACACTTCGGCTGGCCATCCATTACTATAGAAAGATTCTCTATAACAAGATGACAAACTACAATCTATTATTACAATGTCCAGATCAGATGTTTTTGTCGCTTCCCCTCGTACAACGCTTCCTCCCAGTAAAGCTACATCACAATTCGGAAATTGTGATGTAATTATGCTTTGTGCCGCTTCCATTGGTTTCATAACCGTTCCCCTTTTCTTATTTCACTTTCTTTTTTTCAGCTCTTTCTTTTGTTTTTTTAATATAGGCTTCTGCATCAGGTGTTTTACATGACGTTTCACCGTGATCAACTTCTACTTTTCCTATCACGCGTGCAGTTTCAATCGCCTGTCGTTCCAAACTTTCATTCCGAACTCCTATTGCAATTAAAGCTCTATTCATCGCTTCTCTTTTACGATTTTTTTCATTATGTATATAAGTTTTAATCTCTTCTAGATACGGTAAAAAGAAATCATCATGTAACGTTTTATTTTTAATCGCGATATTCGCTAATAATGACCAACCTGCTCTTCCGATCCATTCATCATCAGACTTTGTCCATTCTTCCATTCTTGCTATCGCGATTGGCGACGTACAAATAGCGGTCATCAATACGTCCATTAAACAATAATAATCAACTTCCTGTACCCATTTATTTAGTTGTTCTGTCGTAACTTTCTTCGGATCTAAAATCATCGTCGCTAAAGTCATTGCATCCATATTTTTTGTTTCCCATAATAAAATCGCTAAATCATTATCTTTTTTTATCTTCTTTTTTAACAATTTTAAATTGGCGAAACTAACTCCAAATAATGGCTCTCTCGCTCCATGATTTTTAAAGATCTTACGATTTTGTTCTGTTCCATATTCCTCTAGTTGCTGCATTACTTCTTCAAGTAACATATGTCCACCTCTTTATCTTTTATGTTGATTTCATATGTGCATGTACGATATATTCTACATTACTTTTTTGTTTTCCTATATGTATTTTTTAAATACGGTATGTGAAATTTCATAGATGCGTTTTAATGTAACAGACACCCTCTTCGCTAGCATATTCTGTATACAATACCCTACTAACTTACTCATTGGATTTACTATATATATGAACAAATTACATGCTTTTTCATTCAATTCTATTTTCATTTTAGTAAACCTGTAAAATAATAAAATCTTGCATATTATTGGACAAACTTTTTTGCGCTTGTAAAAAAGTTTTTTTGCAATTACCTCCCTATAATTGCTAATATAGTAGAGTAGAACTTTTATAGAGAGAAGGAAAATTATGCACAATGGAATTCGGATGACAACTTTAGTAAAAAGGGCTATGTTGATTTGCGCGGGGGTATTATTTACATACGAAGCAGCTTTAGGATCAGCACATACTGCTCTAGCAAGTACAGAGGATGAAACAAAATCTGTTCAACTTGTAAGTGAAATTCAATCATCTCTTGCACCAAAAGAAGCTCCAAAACAATATAACGGGCAAGTTAGGAAAGTAGCTTACTTAACATTTGATGACGGTCCTGGAAAATACACAGCTGAGCTTTTAGATATGTTAAAAAGAGAAAATGCAAAAGCAACATTTTTCCTAATTGGTTCAAACGTAAAAGCATTCCCGGAACTTGTAAAACGTGAAGATGCTGAAGGCCACTATGTTGGGATGCACAGTATGACTCATAACTACAAGAAACTTTACACAGAAGGTCATTACGTAGATGAAATGAAGGAAGACCAAGGCTTAATTGCTGGCGTTCTAGGTAAATCGCCAGTATTAACTCGTCCATCTTACGGCTCAATGCCAGGATTAAACGAAGCTCTTCGCAACAAAGTTGTTGAGAATGGACTAAAAGTTTGGGATTGGACAATTGATTCTTTAGACTGGAAATACAACAAAATGCAAGTTGATGCTGCATCAGCTAAAATTGTAGAAAACGTTCTACATGGTGCTACAAACCCAACAGAAGTTATTCTTATGCACGATATTCATCCACAATCTGTAAAAGCAGTACCTGGAATTATTAAAGGACTGAAGGAAAAAGGATATGAATTAGAAGCCTATAGTGAGAACGAACACTTCCCATTAAACTTCTGGCATGATAATCGTATGTAATAAAAAGACTTGATTCCCTCTTGTAGGTTATCAAGTCTTTTTTTATCGTTTTGGGAATTTTCTCATATAGAAATTCAGCATTTCTATAATGTATGTCCCTTCCCTTTTAGCAAGAAAAAATCAAATAAATGTACCTTTGAAATATCAAATGCTATACTATAGCCTAGTTTAAATAAGTAGGTGTTATATGATCGTATATACAGTACAAACTGAAGCAGCATGGAAACAATTTAAAAAACTTGGTTATTTAGAAGGTAATAAAGAAGTGATCGATCCAGATGATATATATTCATATGACTGGATGGTGCGCGTTGCTAAAACAAGATTGCCTCATTACGAAGGGAACTATCCTATTTGGGTCTGGGAAGAAACTAATTACCCAAACCGAAATCATAAAGCTTGGGGTAGACAAAATTCAAAAATGGTAATTTTAACACTAGATGTACCGAAAGAATGGGTACTATGGAGCTATTTTGACTATTGGTGTTGCGCTATGACTGATGGATCAATATATTTACATACAAAAAATAAGTGTACAATAGATGAATGGTATACCTCTATGGATAAAAAATACGGGATACTATTCGATTTCGACTATTTATTATCTCATCCTGATTGGTGTCTAGGTAAAGAGGATTCGTTAGAAAAACAAGGTGTTATCGGCAAAACACCCCTTTCCTTCGTGAAAAAATTAAGACGTTTTCGTGCTAAGACAGATACGTCTATTAGTAAAATCAGAAGTGATAACTGGGATAATAGAAAAGAAAACCGTATTAAAAAGATGCATCGAAAATTAAGAAAAAGAAACGACAAGCAAAAAAGATTGCAAAAGCGACTTATACGAAATTAAAACAGATTTATCAAAATATAGCAAGAAATTATGGATTGAATATACAAATTCAATCCTATTTTTTATATTATCAACGCTTTAGCACATATTACTCTTAAGGAGTGATGTGTATATGGATTTTCTTTCAGCTGAATATTTGTCTGCCCTACTTGCCATCATTGTAATTGATTTAGTGTTAGCCGGTGATAATGCCATTGTAATTGGATTAGCAGCAAGGCGATTACCGAAAGATCAGCAAAAGAAAGTGATTATATGGGGAACTATCGGGGCAATCGCGATTAGAGCCCTCGCTACCATAGTTGTCGTTTGGTTATTAAAAATACCAGGGCTACTTCTAATTGGTGGTGTACTCCTCATATGGATTGCATACAAATTAATTGCTGAAGGCAAAGATCATGATATTAAAGCAGAAGAAGGATTTTGGTCTGCTATTAAAACCATTATCATTGCTGATGCGTTAATGGGTATTGATAATGTACTCGCTGTTGCAGGAGCTGCGCATGGTAATTTTTCTTTAGTCATCATCGGACTATTGGTATCCATTCCAGTAGTAGTATGGGGTAGTACATTAATTTTAAAATGGGTGGATCGGTTCCCTGTCATCATTACAATTGGAGCAGCTGTTTTAGCTTATACTGCCGCGAAAATGATTGTAGATGAGAAATGGTTCGCTGGATTTTTCGAAAGTAACCCTTTCATAAAATGGGCCTTTATCATTATTATCATTGCTGGTGTAGTATTCTTTGGAAAGATGAAACAAAAAACGAAAGATGTTTCTATATCATGACAACGTTATATGTACAAACAAAAGCGCTACTCATAGGAGTAGCGCTCTTTAATATTTATTTCGTTTCCCCGTCTTCAGTCGTCTTTACCTTCGTTTTATTTTTATCACGATGGTTATAGTTGTACTTCGAACGATCTACCGGCGTAAATCCTTCCGGTGTATAGAATCGTAATAAGTCACCGTTTACAACTTGATCAGAGTATTTCAATGATTTTTGAACCATTTGTTCATTTTGTTTTATTTCGTCTGTTAATTCAACAGGGTTACCAGTCGCTGTATCATAGTATTTGCCGTTCAGTGCAGTAACCGTTGGACTTACGTAGTTACCGTTACGGAATGGAACAACTTGTTTATGCTCTGGTGATAATAAATCTGATCCGAATTGGACATAATTTTTTGTATCTGTACCTAGTAAGTGTAATAACGTTGGAAGAACATCAATTTCTCCGCCGTATTGATGCTGTACGCCGCCCTTCATTCCTGGGACACGAATGATTAATGGTACACGTTGCAGTTGTGCATTTTCAAATGAGTTCATTTCTTTACCCATTATTTGAGACATTGCTGCGCCATGATTATCAGAAATACCATAATGGTCACCGTACATAACGATAATTGAGTTATCGTATAAACCAGATTGTTTCAAGTAATCCAAGAATCCTTTTACAGACTCATCTAAATAACGTGCTGTTTGGAAATACGTATCTACTGATGAATCACCTGTTTTAGCTGGTTCAATCGTCGCTTCCTCTTTATCAATCGGATAAGGGAAATGGTTCGATAACGTAATGAACTTTGTATAGAACGGTTGTTTCAACGTTTGTAATAATGGAATGGATTCGTTAAAGAACGGTTTATCTTTTAATCCATAGTTTACTACATCTTTTTCGTTCATATCGTAGTATGATGCATCAAAGAATTTATTAAAACCAAATGATTTATAAATATCGTCACGGTTCCAGAATGTTTTATAGTTACCGTGGAACACTGCTGATGTGTATCCTTGTTGCCCTAAAATAGCTGGTGCTGATTGATACGTGTTATGAGCTTTATTTGTAAAAACAGATCCTTGTGGTAATCCAAACATTGAGTTTTCTAGCATGAACTCCGCATCAGATGTTTTACCTTGTCCTGTTTGATGGAAGAAGTTATCAAAGTATAACGTATTCGCATCTTTTGTAAATGAATTTAAGAACGGTGTAACTTCTTGCCCATTTAATTTATAATCGATTAAAAAGTTTTGGAATGACTCTAAATGAATATAAATTACATTCATTCCTTTACCTTTACCAAAGTACTCAGGATTTGGACTTGCATATGTTGACGCAAGATAATTTCTAACCTCTGTCATATTATCTCCATCAGCTAACGCTCGTTCTGTTGATGCTTTCGCACTTTGAATGCCATCATAAATCGTATAGTTGTATGCCCCTAAATATTTCACAATATAATTACGGTCAAATGTTCTAGTTAATAGTTCAGGACGATCAGATTCTGCAAGACCTAAGTTAATGCTGAATAATAAAATACCTGCTACAAATACTAGTGATAATTTATGCTTCGCAACACGAATTGGTTTTGGGTTTGCAAATTTTGTTGCGACTAAAACAATTAAAATGATTGTATCTAAGAAATATAGTGGATCATAGACGTGTAGCAATGCAAAAATACTACCACCTAAATCTCCAAAGTTATTCGTCTGTGTTAATGTCGGGAACGTAATAAAGTCACTGAAAAAGCGATAATATACTACGTTTGCGTATAAAAGTATAGACATTAACAAATTAATAACAATTAACCAAATGTAAGCACGTTTCCCCTTTGCAAATAATGCGAGCCCTAAAAATAGAACTGCTGAGCTTAACGGATTGAAAAACAGTAAAAACTTTTGGATTGTGTTGGATATCCCTAAATTAAATTCTGTCACATACGCTGCGTATGTTTTTAACCAGAATAAAATAATGGCAAACACGAAAAATCCAAAGTGATTGCTTAACACTCGCTTACTCTTTAATAGTAATTGTTTCATCTCTCCACCTCTTTTGATCATCCAAGGCTTATTTTGATATAAGTCTGTCTCTCTATTCAATTTTTAATCTCCAAATAGATTTTTATTTATTTTACTATATGAAGAATATTAGTAATTATAATTTGAAGCTTTTATTTATTCAACTATTTCTTTTCAAATATTTTGACCTTGGTTTCTATTTAACAAAATACTTTTGTAACATTTTCTGTTTTCTCCCAAGTCTCATCCACTAATTATGACTCCACATACTATAAACCTTTATTCACTGCTTCGCAAATAAATATGTCTCCAGTTCTGGAACATTAATGTAATATAATGAAATTCACAGTAGATAGCATTAGTTTTTTTCCGTGTATATTACATCCTTTCATGTAATTCAAGTTTATTCATGCTGCAGCCATTTCTCTATATGCAACATCAAAATATCTTTCAACCTCTAAAGTTATTTTTGTATAATTATTCGCAATTCATAAAATCAATGATTATAAAAAAACCTCACTCTCATTACGAGAGCAAGGTTTTTCATCATTTATTATTGACCTTTGTACATTGCATCTACTTGTTTTTGAAGTTCTTCATTTTCTAAGAACTCATCGTAAGTAGCCTCTTTATCAATTACACCGTTTGGCGTTACTTCGATAATGCGGTTTGCAATAGTTTGTACGAACTGATGGTCATGAGATGTGAATAACATTGTACCTTTAAATGCGATTAAACCGTTGTTTAATGCAGTGATAGACTCAAGGTCTAAGTGGTTCGTTGGATCGTCAAGTGTGATTACGTTCGCACCACTTAACATCATTTTAGATAGCATACAACGAACTTTTTCGCCCCCAGATAATACAGAAACGTTCTTCTTAACTTCTTCACCTGAGAATAACATACGGCCTAAGAAACCACGTAAGAAGCTTTCTGACTCATCTTGTGGAGAGAATTGGCGTAACCAATCAACTAAGTTAGAGTCACTGTTCTCAAAGTATTTAGAGTTATCTCTTGGGAAGTAAGATTGAGATGTTGTAACGCCCCATTTGAATGAACCGCTATCTGGCTCCATTTCACCCATAAGGATTTTAAATAATGTTGTCATCGCAATATCGTTACGACCGATAAATGCAACTTTATCACCTTTATTTAAAGTGAAGTACACATTATCTAACACTTTTTCGCCATCAATTGTTTTAGAAAGACCTTCAACAGTTAATAAGTCATTTCCTATTTCTCGCTCAGGTGTAAAGCCAACGAATGGATAACGACGTGATGATGGTCTAATATCATCTAATGTAATTTTATCTAATAATTTTTTACGAGAAGTTGCTTGTTTCGCTTTAGATGCGTTTGAGCTAAAGCGTGCAATGAAGTTTTGTAACTCTTTTACTTTCTCTTCTTTTTTCTTATTAGCATCTTGTGTTAATTTTAAAGCTAATTGGCTTGACTCATACCAGAAGTCATAGTTACCAACATAAAGTTGAATTTTACCGAAATCAAGATCAGCCATGTGCGTACAAACTTTATTTAAGAAGTGACGGTCATGGGATACAACAATTACTGTATTTTCAAAGTTCATTAAGAAGTTTTCTAACCATTGAATCGCTTTTAAGTCCAAGTGGTTGGTAGGCTCATCTAGTAATAGAATGTCTGGTTTACCGAATAAAGCTTGAGCAAGTAATACTTTTACTTTCTCTGCCCCAGTTAATTCTGACAATTTCTTATCATGAAGATCTTCACCAATACCTAAACCTTTAAGAAGGATTGCAGCTTCTGATTCTGCTTCCCAACCGTTAAGCTCAGCGAACTCACCTTCAAGTTCAGCAGCACGCATACCATCTTCATCACTAAAATCTTCTTTCATGTAAATGGCATTTTTCTCTTGCATAACTTTATAAAGTTGCGTGTGACCCATAATTACTGTTTCTAATACTGGGAA
This sequence comes from Bacillus sp. 3G2, assembly GCF_044324725.1. NCBI lineage: Bacteria > Bacillati > Bacillota > Bacilli > Caryophanales > Bacillaceae > Bacillus > Bacillus sp. 3G2. Next base: position 2,727,618 of record NZ_CP172246.1, read on the forward strand.
CTCTTCATATTCGAAGTGGTTCTGTTTTAATACTGCTAGACGCTCACCTGGCGTAATATGTATGTCACCTGTTGATGCTTCAATTTCTCCAGATAAAATCTTTAGAAATGTCGATTTACCAGCACCGTTTGCTCCGATTAAGCCGTAGCAGTTACCTGGCGTGAATTTTATGTTAACATCTTCAAACAATTTGCGATCCGCGAAACGCAAACTAACGTTACTTACTGTAATCATTTGTGTCCTCCTACTAATACCGCTTATTTCAGCGTTTTCTCACCGATTGTCTTAAAAAATCGCATATTACGACTCAATTATTGTAGACTATAGCTATTATATAGTAGAAGATGGATGAATAGCAACGGTTGATTGCTATTCATCCCTTTTCTACCTTGAATAAAAAGTATGTTTTTAACGAAATAATATTATATAGAAGCGAATTATACAATTTAAGGAGGCTTTATTTTAAAGAAAATATTTATAATTGTAGCATTATGTTTATCAATTGCTTCCTTAACTGCATGTAGTAGTAATAACAATGTAAAAACACCTATTGAATCAAAACAAGAAAAAAAAGAAACGAAAATAACTGTCGATTCGATTATCTCTGAATTTAAAAATACTGGTCTCCAAGCAGAAAATCCAACCGATCTACCGCAAAAAGAATTTGGCAATCTTCGAAAAGAAGGAAAACGTATTGTCGTACCTGCTCTTGGGGGAAGATAAAGGCGGTCGTTTATTCGAAATTACAAAAAAAGAAGACCTAGAAAAAGTTAAGAAATATTACGATGAATTAGGAACTTCTGCTCCTATGTTATTCTCTCATACACACGCAAGAGGCAATTTTCTTTTACAAATGAATGGCGATATGAAAGATGAAGAATTTGCAAAATATAAAGATGTGATGGACAAATTTATTAAATAAGAAGAATCCCCTTTTAAAAGGGGATTCTTCTTATTTTCTTTTACTTAATTTCTTCGTATAATTCTTCATTTTATTCGTTAACCCTATTAAAGCAGGTATCAATATTGGCATTACAATGATAGCTAATAGTAACAGCGCAACACCAACAACAGATGCTACTTGTATAAGTGTCAATACACCTGAAGGGATTAATGCAGCAAATGTACCACCTAAAATAAGTGCCGCTGATAATACGACTCCTCCTATGTGACGAGATGCATTTACAATTTTCGTTGCCGGGTCCCCTTCTAACTCATTGTATCGCATCATTACGAAAATGCTATAATCCACACCTAAAGCAACAATCATAATAAAACTAAAGAATGGTACATTCCAGCTTAGTGACTCTACGTTTAGTAAGTGTGCACTAATTTGTTCACTTATACCAAGTGATGCAAAATAAGCTAATATTAAAGATCCAATAATAAAGATTGTATTTAAAAATGACCGTGTAATAACGAGTAATACAATCGCAATTCCAATTAACATAATCGTAGCTGTACGTAAGAAATCTTGACCTGTTACTTCTTTTAAATCAACGTTTCTAGCAGTTGTACCACCGATCGCTTTTTTTGCTGATTTTAATTCTGTACCATTTAACGTACCGTCTATCGTTTTATTAATTTCTTCAATGATTGGCATCGCTTCTTTTGAATACGGATTTACGTCTAAAATGATTGTCATTTTAGCAGTCTTTCTATCATGTGACATATACGTATTCAATGCTTTTTGGAAATCTTCTCCCTCTAAAACTTCTTTTGGAATATAAAATTTCTCAGAGCTTTTTGATTCATTCAGTTCTCCTAAATATTTCTGAGCATCCCCTAGTCCGTTACTTACCTTTTCGAGCCCTTCTGTACTTTTAGATAATCCTGATTGTAATTGCCCCATCTGTTCTTGCAAGTCTTTCAGCCCGGTTAATAATTGGCCTTGCCCATCATTTATTTTTGTTAATCCGTTTTGTAACTCAGATGACTTGTTCGCAATTTGTTTTGAACCTGAAGCACCTTCATCTAACCCATTTTTAAGATCAGCTGCTCCTTTTTCTAATTTAGTAACTCCATTGTTCATTTCTTTTAAGCCGTTATCCACTTTCAATAACGATTGATTTGCTTCTTTAAATGAGCCCATCGCCGCTTTATGCTGTGTTGCTAATTGATTTAATTCATTGGAAAGCACACTTAATTGCTTTTGAGCCTCTTTAGCAATTCCTATCGTTTGTAGTATGTTCGGATCATTTGCTAATTCTGGTTTCGTTTGAATGAAATTGGTCATTAGCATTTCAATTTGTTCATAGCCTTTTTTCGCACCATCAATGGCTTGAGAAATACTTCCGAAGTATTGATCGTAAGAACTTAAACCTTTTTCTAACTGCGAATAACCAGCATGAAGTTGTGAAGTTGCATTAGATAAAACATTTATATTTTCATTTACTGAAGTTAATCCACTCTCAATTTGCTGCGCACCTTGTGCTCCGTCATTTATGCCATTTGAAAGTTGATTTAAAGCTGTTCCTAATGCTGACACTCCATTTTTCACTTCCGTTGTTCCATCAATTAATTTTTGAACGTTTGTAAGACTATTTGAGTCTTTACTACCCATTTTATCTTTCGCAGTAGTTAATCCATCATTAATTTCCTTTATACCACCATTGGCATCTCCTAAACCTGTATTTAGTTCTCCCGCTTGTTTATTTATATATAGTTCTTTTATCCTTTCACCAGTTGGACGCGTCGGTGAATATACTTCTGAAACACCTTTCACTTTCAAAATCTTATCAGTTAGTTCATCTAAAGTTTGAAGAGAACTCGCCTCGTCTAACTTGTTACCCGATTGAATGACTAACGTACTTGGTGAAGAAAAACCAGGTGGGAAATGTTCTTCTATTACGTTAATCCCCATTTTCGACTCATATTTATTATCTACTTCAAATAAATCATTGTAATTTAGTGTATTAGAGTATTTCAATACGAAAGGAATCGATATCACAAATACAATGATTAAAGCGACAAATGGTCTTACTACTGAGTTTTTCGCAAGAAATCCCCATAAACGACTATCCTCATGGCCTTTAAATGTTTTTACTGGATAAAACATTCCTTTTCCTAATAGCACCATGAAAAATGGATTTAACGTAGTTAATACGAGTAATAATACTGCGACACCAATTGCTACGGCTGAAGTAGATTGATATAATTTAAAACTCGCTAAAGCAAGAGATGCAAAACCAATTAGTACTGCTATTCCGCTATATAAAACGGTTTTCCCTGCCGATTTAAACGTTTCTTTCGTAGCTAAAAATGCATTTTCTTGTTTACTTAATTCTTCCTTAAACCTTGTATATAATAAAATGTTATAGTCTGTTCCAACCCCAAACAGGACAACAACTACAAACACTTGTGTAAAATTAGAAAACGGAAAATTAAATTGATCTACTAAATGGGCAATAATCCCCATTGAAACTAAGTATGATACACCAACTGTAAGAAGAGAAACGATTGGAACAATTGGTGAACGAAATACAATGATTAATACAACTAAAATGAAAATGATAGAAATAATTTCTGTCTTTTTCACTCCCTCTTGAGAGGATGTAAGAAAATCACCCGCTATTAAATCACTTCCTGTTAAGTACGTTTTAACACCCTTCGGTTTAATTTTATTATGAAGCCCATTTGCAATTTTTGATATTTCACCATGTTTTTTATCCACAGAGATTTGCGTTAAAATGGTAGTATTGTCTTTAGATATCAATTGTTTTTCCAAGTCTTTATTATCTAAATGTGAAACAACTTCCTTAATTCCTAATTGCTCTTTTTCATTTTGTAAAGCGTTGATTGTTTTTATTATTTCATCTTTTTGCTCAGTTGTTAAAGCTGCTTTACTTCCACTATTAAAAACAGCTATAACATCATATTTTTCTGTCCCGTCTTTATCCATCTCTCTTATCATTTTGTCAGCGATACTACTTTGCTCTGTATTAGGAATCGTAATATGCCCTTTTTCTTTCACTAATTTATCCATATTTGGCATCGTTACGATCATTGTAATAGTAATAACTATCCATAATAGAAAAGATAAACTTCTCCAATTTTTCAGCCTACTCATATTAATCATCTCCCGTTTTGAAAGTTTCACGTTAGTTTAGGAATGAACGTTCATTCCTATCATTCTATTAATTTATTTTATAAACTCTATTAAACTACTCTTCCCGGAATGAATGTTCATTCCCTTAGTTGCACAAATATCCTCTCCTACTTTCATTTTTTAAATCTATTTAGGAATGAATATTCATTCCTGTCCTTATAAAGCTATAGAATCAAATGATTCTAATAGCATTCCAAGAGCTTTCTTCCAATTCTTTTACTAACTCTTTCGAGTATTCTAATTGCCCTGTTGCAATTACTTTCGTTAATTTTTCTAACGGTTGATATACAATAATAATTAAAGCAACTGGAGGCAATGGACGAAGAAAACCTTTTGCGATTCCATCTTCAATAATATTCATAAAGAAGCCTATAAAATCGTCAAATATTTTCTTACTTTGTTCATCAAGAAAATAACTGTCACAGTGAGAATTTGTAAATAAAAAAGCGTCCACATTGTTTCTCGCAAATTCAAATAAACGGTTGTACGTATGACTAAACTGTTCACGAATATTTGCTTCAACAGGAAAATCTGTTTTTATCATTTCAGAAAGCTCTAACATACTTTTTGAAAATAATGAGTTAACAAGTGCCTCTTTATTTTCAAAATAGCGATAAATAGTACCCGCACCGACTTTTGCCTTTTCAGCGATCATTGGAATTGTCGTACCATCGTAACCACGTTCTGCAAAAAGTTTCATCGCAGCATCAAAAATATCCTCTTGTTTGTTTTTAGCCATTTTTTCCACCTCTATTTTCAGGAATGAAAATTCATTCCGTTTTTAATTATAAATTACAGGGACTAAAAGTCAAGTGCGTAACTACGTATAGTTGCAATTTTAATCCCTTGTCTGTGAATCAATTTATATCAGCGATTTTCAAAATAGGTAGACTTACCGATAAAAACCGACAACCAAAGAAAACGCCGTCCCAAATTTTTATTTGAGACAGCCCCATTTCCTATTTAAATCTTAAAAGAAATCATAAATAAATGCTTTACGTGCTGGAACTATATTTTCAAATGCTTGTATTTCCTCTTCGCTTCCGGTAATGAATTCTAGTTCATTAAGTTCTAACGGACGTTTGTATCCAAACATTATTGTAGATAATGCATTTATATCCAGCTTAATTCCTTTATCTATTGTTTCCTCTTTCATAATTGTTATTTCTTGATTCGCAAGCCTCACTGATACGTTATTCCACGGTGCAAACGAATCTGTAATATGTAAAATCACTTCTTGCTGTACATTGTTCCAATTTAATTCATATTGTTTTAGGAACTGCTCTACATCTACAATTCTTCCCATAAAATACGGCTTTATTTCTGCCTTTACTCGCGGCTCTTGTAGTGTATATAATAACGGTTCGTTTTCACTTATAGTCATTTCAAGTTCTTTAATCATAGAATCATGCTGACAAATAAAGTTCCACAGACCATTTCGCGCTTCATTATGCAGTGGAACAAATTCTTCTACTGTCATTTTGCTGTTTTCAATTTTATATAGCATGTAGCCAGCTGCCCTTTTATTTTCATCGTAATAAATCGCTAATGTTAAATCATCATATACAGCTTGTAACCACCATTTTTCATCGCGAACTAGCATACCGGAAAAACGTTTTGCAAATGTTTCATAAAGTTTCTCGACCTCTTCAGAGTGATTTTCTTTATTGAATCGTTTCACAGTACCGTTTACTTGTTTTTTCATCACTAAATCGCTTTTTGTCATTTGACATACAAGGAGGTTCGCACAAAGTTCCCATCCGTATTTACGGTAAAATGAAACGGCAAATGGATGTAGCATCGATACTGTATATCCATCTTTTTTCATCGTTTGTAGTGAGTGTTGAAGCAATTCTTTTACATACCCGCTTCTTCTATACTCTGGATACGTCGCTACCCCTGCAACGCCACCCATTTTAAAATTTTCTTTGCCTATGTATATTTGAAACGGAATGAGATGCAGTTTTGCTGCTAAATCTTCCCCTTCTATAATACCGTATATTTCATGACTTTCTTTCATCTTTGTGAGTTGCTGCTGCAATCGTTCCTCTTCAACTTTATATTGAAAAGCGTATTCTGATAAGCATAATGCTTCTTTAAATTTATCTTCTTTTAATCGTATAACGTTCATATATTTCTCCTCCATTCCTTGTTTGAATTGTACCATAATTCTCAATATTACAGTGCAGTGAATGAAATTATACCGATTTCACGAAACGAATCCAATATAAAAAAGCAGATACATCCCGTATCTGCTTTTTTATTACTTTATTTAGCTAACGTTTGAAGTTCGTCGAAGAATGTAGGATATGAAACGCCTACTGCTTCTGCATCTTCAATTGTTGTTTTTCCTTCTGCGATACATCCAGCGATCGCAAGCATCATTCCGATGCGGTGGTCACCGTAACTATTTACTGTACTACCTTTTAGAGCTGATTTACCGTAAATAATCATTCCGTCGTCAGTTGCTTCTATGCGAGCTCCTAGCTTCGTTAATTCTGCAACGACTGTATCAATACGGTTCGTTTCTTTAACTTTTAATTCGTGCGCATCTTTAATAACTGTAATTCCTTCTGCTTGTGTTGCTGCTAAAGCAATTACAGGAATTTCATCAATTAATCTTGGGATAATATCTCCGCCAATTTCAGTTCCTTTTAATGAGGATGTTTCAATTGTAATGTTTGCAGCTGGTTCTGATGCTCCTTCGTTAATTGGTTCTACAGTAAACGTAGCACCCATTTTCTCTAATACATCAATAATACCAGTACGAGTTGGATTCATCCCTACATTTTGTAATACTAGTTTACTATTTGGAATGATTGCGCCCGCTACTAGGAAAAATGCTGCTGACGATACGTCACCTGGCACTTGAACGTCTGTTGCTGTTAGCTTTTGTCCACCTGCAAGTTTTACTGTTTTTCCTTCGCGCGTTACTTTAACGCCAAATGCTTCAAGCATTCTTTCCGTATGATCGCGTGAAATATGTGGTTCTGTAACAGCTGTTACACCTTCTGCTCGAAGTCCTGCAAGTAAAATAGCTGACTTAACTTGTGCACTTGCTACAGGTGAAGTGTATTCAATTGCTTTTAAATCTCCGCCACGTATCGTTAACGGTGTAAACGTTCCTTCTTCGCGGCCATCAATGTTTGCACCCATTTGTTTTAATGGATTTGTAACACGTTTCATCGGTCTTTTTGCGATAGATGCATCACCTTGTACACAAGAGAAAAATGGTGTATTCGCCAAAATTCCTGACATTAAACGTATTGTTGTACCAGAATTACCAACATCTAATACAGCTTTCGGTTCTTGTAAACCATCTAATCCTTTACCAACTACAGTGACTTCATCACCATTTTGCACGATGTCTACTCCCATTTCTTTAAAGCAAGAGATCGTACTTAAACAGTCTGCACCGGGTAAGAAACCTTTAATTGTTGTTTTTCCTTCTGCAATCGCGCCGAACATAACAGCGCGGTGTGAAATGGATTTATCACCTGGAATTGTAATGTTTCCATTTAATCCGTTATTAACAGGGTGTATCGTTCTTTCCTTCACGTTTTCACCTTCTCATTTAAATTGTTTCATAAGTTTGGTATTTTTCTTCTCCAAGCGCTAGCTTTGCTTTCATACGATCTTCTTCTCTTTGGAAGCTAATACGTAATACCCCAAGCAATCCTTCACGCGCTTCTAATATTTGCAAGTTCGTAATACTAATTTCTTCGCGCGCTAAAATGCTCGTAATGTGAGCCAATGCTCCTACTTTATCTAAAACATCGACGTATAAGTCGTGATAGGCAGGAATTGCCCCTCTTTTTCGTACTGGTAAAGAGTCACGGTATTCTTTCGCATCTGCAAAATAGTTTTGAATCTCGCCTGCATCTCCGGTAGAAACTGTATCATATAAATCTTCCATTTCAGAGATCCACTCTTTTAATAATACCATTAAATGCTCACGATTTTGCTTAACAATATCACTCCACATTTTTGGGCTACTAGATGCGATACGTGTAATGTCTTTAAAACCTCCAGCAGCTAGTTGATGAATAAGTGGATTATCTCCTGCATGTTTCTCCACTTGCTTTACTAATCCTGCTGCAATAAGATGCGGAAAATGACTTACAATTCCTGTTACATAATCATGTTCTTCCGTATTTAAAACGAGAAAATGAGATCCTGTCCCTTGTAACCAACGCTTTAGTTCTTCCACATGTTCATTTGGCACATGATTCATCGGTGTCAAAATGTAAAATGCATTTTCAAATAAATGTGCTTTTGCACTTTCAACGCCCGTTTTATGAGAACCTGCCATTGGATGTCCACCAATGAAAGAAACTTCCTTTGAAAATAAAGCTTCCGCTTCATTCATAATCGTCCCTTTTGTACTACCAACATCGGTTACAATAACATCTTCTCGTAAACGAAATGACGCTAATTTGTGTAATAACTTCTTCGTTTCTTCAACTGGAGAAGCAAAAACAATTAAATGCGCCTCTTCACACGCATGCTGTAAATCTACCGCTACTTCATCTACTACGTGTAATTCTTTTGCACGCTCTACTTGTTCTTGAAAAATATCATAACCTGTTATCGTTACATCATGCTCTTTCTTAATTGCTAATGCAAGTGAGCCTCCGATTAAACCCGTACCAATTAAAACTACCTTTTTACACATTTGCCTCATCTCGAGACTTTCTTTTTTTATTTTCAAAGTGTTGTTGTAACACTGAAATCACTCCTTCATTTTGTTCCCTTGTTCCGACTGTAATACGGACACCATTTGGGAACGGACGAATAATAAATCCTGCGTGTGCACAAGCCTCATAAATCTCCCCAGCATTCTCCACTGGCATGAAGATGAAATTTGTTTGCGATGGATAAAATGGAATTTCTTTTTCCTTACAAAAGCTTTCGTATTGTTGTAATCCTTCTGTATTCACACGAACTATTTCTTCAATAAACTCGTCATCACCAAAAGCAATCGTCGCTGCTTTTTGCGCTAATGAAGATACGTTAAATGGCAAACGTACGACATTTAATTTCTCGATTAGCTCTTCGTGTCCAATCGCATATCCAACGCGGAAAGAAGCTAATCCGTATGCTTTAGAAAACGTTCTAAGTACAAGAATGTTTTTATGTTTTTCTAAAAGCGGTAATGTCTCTGGGAAATCTTTTGCTGTTACGTATTCATAGTACGCTTCATCAATGACAATTAACGTATTTTCACTAATACCTTCAATAAATTGAGACAATTTTTGATCATTCACATATGTGCCTGTCGGGTTATTTGGATTACAAATCCATACGATTTTCGTATTATTATTTACCGCTAACGAAATTTCGTCTAAATCGTATACTCCGTTATTTAAAGGAATTTCTTTCACTTCACAGCCTTCAATAATTGCATGATGACGGTACTGAGGAAATGTCGCACCAGCCGTCACGATATTCTCTCCTGCTTTAAGTACTGCACGGCTTATTATTTGAATGACTTCATCTAATCCACTACCGCAAAGTACTTGTTCCATTTGAACATGTAACTTATTTGCAATTGTTTGACGGAGCGTTGTAGCACCTCCGTCAGGATATAAAGCATGTTCCAACCACGATTTTTGCAACTCATCTAAAACACGTGGTGAGCAGCCGAATGGGTTTTCATTCGATGCTAATTTCACAAATTCATGATTTCCGTACACTTCTTTCATTTGTTCAGGTGATTTACCTGGTGTATATGGTTGTAATGATGAGAGTTGATCTTTTACTTGCATGTTAAAACCACCTTTTTATTAAAATTCTTTTGCATATTTGTTATGTTGCGTAATGTTTTGCTGAATTAATTCTATACGATCTTTTCCGAATTGTTCGACTAGTGCATGTGCAAGTTCCCATGCTACAACAGATTCAGCTACTACACCTGCTGCTGGTACTGCACAACTATCAGATCTTTCAATACTCGCTTGGAATGATTCTTTCGTATCAATATCAACACTTGCTAACGGTTTGTATAATGTAGGTATTGGTTTCATAACACCTCTTACGACAATTGGCATGCCTGTTGTCATACCGCCTTCTAAACCGCCGGCATTATTCGTTTTTCTCGTGTATCCTTGTTCTTCATCCCATAAAATTTCATCATGCACTTTACTTCCTGGCTGTCTTGCTGCTTCAAAACCAACACCAATTTCAGCACCTTTAAAAGCATTTATACTCATAATTGCACCAGCTAGTTTTGCATCTAATTTACGATCGTAATGAACGTAACTACCAACACCTATTGGCATGCCTTCTACAATGACTTCAACAATGCCGCCGATTGAATCTCCGCTACTTTTAGCGTTATCTATCGCATCCATCATCTCTTGTTCTACTTCTTTATCTAAACATCGAACTGGTGAGTTTTCAGTAATTGTTTGAATCTCTTCAATTGATAAGTTTGAAATATGTTTTGCTTTTACTCCGCCAATTTCAAGTACATGCCCTGCAATTTCTACGCCTAATTCTTTTAAAATTTGTTTCGCAACTGCACCAGCAGCTACACGAACTGTCGTTTCTCTTGCAGATGAGCGCTCTAGCACGTTTCTTATATCACGGTGACCGTATTTAATTGCTCCGTTTAAATCCGCATGTCCTGGACGTGGTTTTGTAATTGTACGTTTCATTTCTTTACTTTCTTTTTCCGAAATTGGCTCTGCACCCATTACTTTCGTCCAATGTTTGAAATCATCGTTTTTTACGATTAACGTTATCGGCGAGCCAAGTGTCATCCCATGACGAACACCACTTACAATTTCAACTGTATCAGTTTCAATTTGCATACGTCTTCCGCGTCCGTGCCCTTTTTGTCTTCTTAATAATTCTTTATTAATATGTTCCGCTGTTAATGTTAAACCTGCTGGTACACCTTCTAAAATAACTGTTAACTGCGGCCCATGTGATTCTCCAGCTGTAATGTATCTCATTTCTCTTGCCCCTTTACTATTTTTTGTACAAAAAAATCCCTACTGAGCGCTCAGTAGGGACGATGTTTATCGCGGTACCACCCTAGTTGTAGACAACTATCGTCTACCTCTCTTCTTCTTTAACGATCATTCGACCGTCCTTCCCTCCAACAGTTGGCGGAAAAGATGCTCCAAGGCTGTAATTCATGCTTACCTTTGTACTGATTCACACCGACCATCAGCTCTCTTTAACAGGGAGATAAGCACTACTGTTTCCTCTTCAGCGCATATATGATATTGAATTAAGATAATTTATTTTTGAAACCTTTTAACTCATCCATGAATCTATGGAATTCTGGAATATCCATTTGTTGTGCAGAATCTGATAATGCAACTGCTGGGTCTGGATGTACTTCAGCCATTACTGCATCTGCGCCAATTGCAAGTGCTGCTTTCGCTGTTGGTAATAATAAGTCTCTACGCCCAGTTGAATGCGTTACGTCAACGATAACTGGTAAATGTGTTTCTTTCTTTAAAATCGGTACTGCTGAAATATCTAATGTGTTACGTGTTGCTCTTTCGTATGTGCGGATACCGCGCTCACATAGAATAATTTGGTCGTTACCTTGTGCAATGATGTATTCAGCTGCGTTAATGAACTCATCAATTGTTGCTGCTAATCCACGTTTTAATAATACTGGCTTGTTAACTTTACCTACAGCTCGTAATAAATCGAAGTTTTGCATGTTACGTGCGCCAACTTGAATTACATCAACATAGTCTAATGCCATTTCAACATCGTTCGGATTTAAAATTTCACTAATGATTGCTAAGTCGAACTCATCTGCTACTTGGCGTAAAATTTGTAATCCTTCTACTCCTAAACCTTGGAAATCGTAAGGAGATGTTCTCGGTTTGAAAGCACCACCGCGCATTAATTTTAAGCCTTGGTCTTTCATCGCTTGCCCTACTTGGCGAACTTGTTCTAAGCTTTCTACCGCACAAGGTCCCATAATGAACGTTTGTGTTCCGTTTCCAATCAATTCACCTTTTACATCAACGATTGTATTTTCTTGTTTCTTTTTACGTGATACTAGTAATGCTTTACGGTTATCATCTTCTTGTAATTCTAAGCTAGCTTTGAAGATTGTTTTGAAAATGTGTTGAACTGTTGACGTTTCGAATGGTCCTTCATTATGCTCTGCGATCATATCAAGTACTTCACGCTCACGTACTGGATCAAAGCGTTTCGTACCTTGTACCTGCTTTTGCTCCCCAATTTTTTGAACGATTTCACCACGTTTGTTTAAAAGGTGTAATAGTTGTAAGTTAATTTCATCTACCTGTTTACGTAATTGATCTAATTCATGATTTGCCATTTGGAAATCCTCCTCTAATGTTTTAAAAGTATAGTAAGAGAATGAAAAATTCTCTATTTTCTGAACTGATAAATTATACAAATTTTAAGTGGAATCGATACCTCTTCTTATTTTAAACGAATACTTATCATAAGGACACTATCTACTAGATAAAAACCCACTTTTTTGTACAAAAAATCCCTACTGATTCAATCAGTAGGGACGATATTTATCGCGGTACCACCCTAGTTGTAGACTTCTTTCGTCTACCTCTCTTCATTGTTAACGATCATCTGACCGTCTTTCCCTTCATAAAGACAATATTATCTTTACTACGAAAAAGATGCTCTAGGACTGTAATTCGCTCTTGTTTTTGTACTGGTTCGCACCAACCACCAGCTCTCTGTTACAGGGAAACAACAACTACTGCTTTTCCTTTCAACGCATGTATATTTAATTTTCAAGTTGGACCACTAAAATACAAAAAGTCCCTACTGAATAAATCAGTAGGGACGATATTTATCGCGGTACCACCCTAGTTGTAGACTAACTTTCCGTCTACCTCTCTTCACTGTTAACGATCAATTGACCGCTTTTTCTTCATAAAGACGAAACTATCTTTATTACGAAAAAGATGCTCCAAGACTGTAATTCATGATTATCCCTGTACTGGTTCACACCAACCACCAGCTCTCTGTTACAGTAAGACTAACCACTACTGTGATCTCTTCATTGCACTTTGTTTATTCAAATGTTTTTTGAAATTGAATAAGTATGATTCGTATTATAGAACGCTTTTCAAAACACTGTCAACAACTTTTTATATATTTTTTAAAATTCCACTTTCGCCCTACATTTCTTCTTGTAAATTCTCCATAACAATTCCGATGCGAATTATCTCATTATCTATTGCATTTAATACATACTTTTCTACTCCATACCGGATTAATACTTCTTTTATTCGAATGATTTCCGTTTCAAGTAAATCGGCTTCCTGAAGCGTTTGCAGTAAAGTAAAAAATACATTTGCATACAAATCTTTGGACATTTTTATACGCTCTGTCTTTTCAAGTATTTCGTTCAATAACTGTTTTATCTCCGTTTGATTCCCTTTTCCACCCACGTCCGAAAATGATTTACATATTATCGATAATCCTCTTTCTACTATTTCATCCATAAATAAAATAATACGTAAAAGCATTACATATTCTCTAGCTGTGATTTCACCCATTTTCGGTCGCTCTCGCAAAAATATACTGAGCCAAGATGCCCAAAATTTTTGTTGTTCTTTTGCACTTAACGTTTTGACGTAATAGCATAAAAACTGCATAAATTTAATTTTATTTTCTTCATTTTCTTGTATAAGTAACGGGTATAACCAATCTGTTTTTTGCTCCCAATACAGTACACATTTAATAAATACAAAACTAAGCCATTTCAAGAAAGCTTCCCTCGTATGCGGGTGCAATACTTCCAAATGTTCTACCGCATACTTAATAAATCGCTTCATTTCTGTAAATAAAGGCAAATTGATTTGCGTGTAACATAAGCCTGCCCATGCATATTTCGTAATTTCATTTTCCTTCTTTAAATCTAAGTACGGTAACAAATATTTGCGGCACCATTGTTTCTCAATATGATAAAGAAATGTTATATCTGCTACTAAACGAGCTAACATGTAATTTGTCCGCTCTGAACTAACTCTTACTTGTTCTTCAAATAAAAATAAATATTCATACACGTTTCGATCGTATAAATGATCATATGATAACAGTTTTAATAATACAGCTGTCATTTTCCCAACAGGATGCTGGATTGATTCATTGTAAAAATCTTGTTTTCCAAGCTTAAAATCTGTATTACTTTTCATTACTTGAGGGAATACCGAAAAAGCAAACCGTTTCACATTGCGTATGCTATTTTCCTCTAACTCCTCTAATCGATTACTAATTTCATATAGAAAACTACTAATTAACCAATGAAAAGCAGTATTTCTAACAAATTTCTGCAATAGCGGAATAACTTTTTGGATTTGTTCATTTGTCAGTCCTCGGTTATTTCGCCACTCTCTAATACAAACAAACCATACTTCATTACTTATTTCATGCATGCTAACTAATTGATAAGCAAATGAAATACTCCATTCTGTATTCATTTTACATGCTTTCGATAACATCTCTAAAAAATGACGTTGTTCAAAAACTCCGTCTTGAGAAAATTGCCGAACTTGTTTCATAATTTCATCGTCTTTCAGCTGTAATAATCCATCAGCAGTTACATTACAAGTAATACTTTGTTCTGTAGTTTCTTTCTTTTGTAAACTGTATCGCTCAGAATGAAAGTGCGGGTGTTTTTGCTTCATTACCTCATAACCTTTTGCTGTAGATGGACTATTTGAATCACAAGTGAATAATAAATCTAATACTAAACAAACATCAAATGCTCTCTCCTTTGCAAGGTCTTTCAGTACAATTTGAATGACTTCTTCCTTTGTTTTTTCTAAAGAAGATGCGAAATGATTTTTTATAAGTTGAAAAACTTCGTGTTTATACGTGACATCTAAAAGAAGTCCTTCCTGTAACAACCATTTTATTTTGTCATCAGCGCTAACAAATATATTTTTATTCATTGCATCAATTGCAATTCGGGTCTGAAGCACGCTGTTTGCTTCTATCATTTCTGTAATATAATAATTTGCTTTTTTCTCATTGTTTTCACATAAATAAGCTAAACACTCTTTTACAATTTGAATTAAAAAGGCAAGATCATTTTGCTGAAACTCTTTTTCAACATTTTCCTTATCCTTTTTTTTCAAAGCCGTTTGTCGTAGTGATAACAGTCGCATCTTTTCTATTCCCATCATCATAATGGGTACGGCATAATAGGCAATATACGGTTTCATCTTCTCATTCCACATTTGCTCCACATAAGAAAATGTAGACAATGGTAAACGACTCGATTCCTCAAGTTCTATCGATTCTTGTGTATCATTTCCCCATTTTCTTTCCCGCTTCAACTTAAGCTTTCCATCCAAAATAAACGTTAGTAATAATAAAGCAATCTCTTTGTGCTCAGGAAAAGAACATTTTTGCAGTAAGTAAGAAATTTTTTCAATTGATTTACTATCTTTTTCAGCTGTTTCTAATAAAAGAAGTGTCCATCTTGCAAACAACAACGGGTCCATCTCAATTTTCGTCTCGTTTAAGTAGCTACAAATTGTTTTCCATAATAACGGAGATAGTTTAGAATGATTTTTAAAAATTAATTGAAATAATTCTTTTTGATGACTAAAAAGAAATTGTTCCACTAACCATTCTGCAAGTAATTCATCTACCTCATTATCATTTGATGTAACTAAAAATAAATTTTGTAATTTCCCTTCTGCTTCAAGCCATTCCACCCATTCATAATCATGAGCAAATTCAACAAAGTAGCGGACTGTTTCAATTTTTTTTATGGATTGTTTTATGTATGATAATTGTTCCTGCTCTACTGACGGTGGAACTGTTACTATGTCACGAATCCGCATTCGTTTTGTAATATAATTATCTCCCATTAATTCCGCCCATCGCTTCACTGCTTTAACGAGAGATTGATGATTATTGCCTTTATTCGGATATACAATCGGCCGTATTCCTAAATGCTCCCAGTGGTACGTATTTTCCCCTTGTGCAACAAATGCAAAACGCCTTGTACTTGGCGGTAAACCTGTCGCTAAATATTTCATTACGGGGTCATTATGGCTATATCCAACGAATAAAACGGTATAATTCGAAAATAAATCAACTAAAAATCTTCTTGCCCATCCTTCCGTCAAGTAAGCCCTTCCAAAATCACCATCTGTTAATATTAATGCTTCTTTCTCTTGTTCTATATTGCCATGTATGTAAGCGAGTCCTTTAAACGCTCGACCTGTAGGTAACGCAGGTGCGTAATATACGTTTAATTCTCTATTCATTTCTTTCATCGCAGTTGTAAAATGCCGATCAAAATTTGTCGTTACAATACGGACTTCTGTATCTAAAGGAAACAACCTCGGAATCGCATAATGAAGCGGATTCGGTTTTGATTTTTCAGTATGAACTAAATCTCTTGCAACTTGATGTACATCTTTTGTTTTCGCAATTTTACCAAGATAATAATCATGTGGTTCTGTTATCTCACGCGTTTCCACATATAACGTTTTCGCAATTTCATCAACTAGATCATCAAAATTCGGTAAGTTTGATTTCCCTTTCATAGAAACTCCCGCTCCAACAAATAGTACTAACTTTCCTTGTTCAAGATGATCAATTAACTCATCTGGAATTTCTACTTCTGAAGTAATCCACACCATGGATTCCCCCTTACCTAAAAATGTCATATACTCTCATTTTACTATAACATTTTTTCTTTGTTTTTTTAATATTTAGACAAAAACGAACGTGAAAAAGTTTTATGTAAATATATTTGTTACAATGTATGAACTCCTAAATTTATTGTAAAACTATGTATAAATCGGAGGTGTAAATATTGAATGGTTTTACTGTAGTTCTTATTAAGTTTATATCGTGCATTATCGCATTTAGTATTGGACTTGCTTTATTTTTCCCTGCAACATTCGTCCAAATTATTTCATTTAGTCTCTTTGTTACAATCGTATCCTATATGTTCGTCGATAAAATCATATTAAACCGAATTGGCAATACTGGTGCCATTATGTCGGATTTCTTACTACCGTATTTAAGCGTATGGATTTTCGGTAATATTTTATTAGACAATTACATGCAAATAGCATGGGGCAGCTTCCTTTCCGCTACAGTCTTTACATTATCTGAAGTAATCGTTCATCGCTTTTCTAGCTCACACACAAGGCACAACAATGATAACATTCATATTAATCGCCGCTTTGCATATGGTACGGAATTTGCGGAAGAGCAGAATATATTGGATAAAGATAAGAAGAAGTAACATTTTGATGCAGGAGCGCCCTTTTTAATTTTGTGGTGCTCCTTTTTTATGTTTTCAATATGGTACGTGAAATTATATCAACGATTATTTCAATATATCCACTTACCGACAATATTTGACACGATTTCCTCTAATAAAAAACTGCCTCTTATTTAGAGACAGCTCCTTTCAAATCTTTTAATGTAATGACATCCGCAAACGCTCCTAATACTGCGTTATGATGTTTCACAATTTCTTCTGCACGTAACACCTCTGTATTAAACGTACTATGCGCATCACTTACTAATGTTACTTTATACCCTTCACTAAACGCTCTACGCGTTGTCGTATCCACACAGTACTCTGTTTGCATTCCTGAAAGAATAACCTGCTCAATTCCTTTTTCTCGTAATACTTCGTTTAAATTGGTTTTATGGAATGAATCTGGCGTCGTCTTTTCAACGATACTGTCACCATCTTGCGGAGCAATTGCCGCATGAATTTTCCAACCATCTGTACCTTTTTCCAAAGGATGATCTTTCGGTCCGTTATGTTGTACATAAATAACCGGTATATCATTTAAACGGCATTCCCCGATAAGCTCTTGTAATGTTTGTAAAAACTTTTCCCCATTATGTACAGGCATTCCTACTGTATACATTCCCGTTTGCACATCGATTACAATTAATGCTTTTTTCATTTCGCATAGCTCCCTTTGTTTGTATAGGCCTCTACATATTCATCATAATATAGTACTTCAATTACACTGGACCAATTCAAGATTGATCCGACGAAGTCCTTTATATCTAGCCCAGGCATTTCATATACTTCTTCATCATTAGCCGTTCCCGTCGCATCTTCAATAACCGTAACTTTATATCCTTTTTCAAAAGCAGCGATACTTGTAAATAAACAACAAAATTCCGTATTAAATCCAACGATAACAACATGATCAACTTTATGTTTCGTTAATATTTCTTCAACACTTGTATCTTTAAACGCACTAGGTGTCGTCTTCTCGGCTATATAATCCGCAAACCCAGTAAATTCTTCTACTAATTCACTTCCAGTTGATTCATAATACAACGTACTTTCTGGATTATGATCTCTGTGTTTTAAGAAAATAATAGGTTCATTCTCAGCTTTAAATTGTTTTAAAACATTTGCAATTAACTCTTTTTCAATAGAAAAATCCTTACACTCTAAAATCCCCTTCTGCATATCTAATACAAGTAGCGCCTTCACCTTTATCACCTATCCTCTATACGTTTATATTCCATCATCCAACAATCTTCTAATTTCCCCTCATGCAGCTCATGTTCCTTTAATATCTTCACCTTTTTAAATCCGCATTTTTCATAACAGTTTATTGCGCGTTCATTATTTACTTTCGGGTCCATTGCGATTGCTTCTGCTCCCATGTTCTCCATAATATATGTAATTGCTGCCTGAACGAGTTTCGTTCCAATTCCTTTTTCCCAATAAGTCGGCTCACCGATAAATTGATCCATTCCCCAAATATTTTGAGATTCTTCATAGCCATATAATGCTTTCCACTCAGAATCAACTGGATACATTTGAATATAACCAATCGGCATATTATCAAACTCTATTACACACCTTTTTTCATGACTATTGGGATTATGTATGAAATGATCCAGTACCATTTCTACAGATTGCGGATTATCTCGCCCTTCGTAATACTGCAAGACTTCTGGGGCTGTTAACCATTTTGAAATGACCTGTGCATCCTCTTCTTTTACGTACCGTACCGATACATGATCTTTTTGAAATAGCATATAATACCTCTTTTTAATTATTTATATTTTTCCTTGTTGTAAAATCTTTCATTGCACCTATTAATGCGTATGGTAACAATGTAATCGCAAAAAATGCTGTAAACACATTAAAATGAGGAATTTCATATGGAGTGAACCATTCCGTGAAAAATTCAGAATGTAAAATTCTATTTAAAAACTCTCCACTTGGCTTAAAATTTGGTGCCCATCCTGTAATCTCACAAATAATAAATAGTAATTGAACAATTATAAATACCCCTAGATAGCGAAACCATGTCCGTTTCCAAATCGGCTGCGCCTTATTTAATTCATGTTCCATCTAACTCCCACCTTTTTATTTCAATCCTATTAATTATACACTTTCCGCACTTTTTTTGTTAAAATTTTCTATATACTCATTCACGATGGGGGAATACATTATGTCTAATCCTTTACTTAAATCAACTTTAATCATTCTTAGAGGCAACTCCGCAAGTGGTAAAACAACAATCGCAAAGCAACTACAAGAACATTTCGGACAAGGTACACTTTTAGTATCACAGGATGTTGTACGTAGAGATATGCTTAGAGTACACGACACGATGGGGAATTTATCACATGATTTACTATTTGAAATTACAAAGTACGGAAAAGGAAAATGTGAGTTTGTTATTTTAGAAGGTATTTTAAACAGTCGAAGATACGGTGAAATGTTAAAAGAATTAATACATTATTTTGAAGGAAACGCTTATACATATTACTTTGATTTATCGTTAAAAGAAACGATTCGACGACATAACACAAGGGAAAAGCGGCATGAATTTGGTGAGGATTCCCTAGAAAAATGGTATAATCCACACGATACAATTGAAGTTGCTAGCGAAACTATTTTTACAGATAACTTCACGCAAAAAGATATATTTGATGCGATTCTTAATGATATTATGGTACGAAAATAAGACCGACAGAATATGTCAGTCTTATTTTTATTATGTACTTTGCATTTCAGTTTTTATAATTGAACAATCTTTACATAAATAAAAATAGATATTCATTTCCCCGAACTGGAAATCAACAACTGAAATAAGTTCACGTTCCTCAATATCTTGTGTAATTGTAGCAACATATTTCATCTCTTTAGAACAAGTTGGACACGCCAAATCCTCTGGAAGATCACCATATAATGGTGCCCCTAATAATCTACATACATATTCCGAACCGAACAAATCGAAAGCTTCCCAGTAACTATCTTCATCTGTAGGTATATCTCCATTTTCCATATTTATAAGCATTACCGCTGTTTTTGGTAATGCAACTGGTAAATTATCTTCCTCTTCCATTATCCATTCTTCTGAATTACCTTGCCTTATCATTTGAACTGTCTTACCTCCATCACTTAGCTGGAAATATTGTGGACCCCACACCATTGCGCAGTTCAAGCATGAAACTAAAGGTAAAATGTCTAGCTCACTACTTTTAAGTTCAGCAATCCTCTCATCTTTTAAATCAAAACAGAGAATTTGATGCATATTCTCACCACATAACTTACAAAATGGTAAATTACACTCTTCACCACCAAAGTAATGATTGTAGGATTCTTTACCTTCTACTACCCTATACCCTTTCATATCATTGTACTGTTCCCCATATAATTCCATTGTCATATTCCATCCTCGCTTTACATAAATCTAATCCACTTCATTAAAAAAGAATTAACACTAGAATACACCTATACTTTAAACATAATTACACTATTACAAGTGAAAATACATAGTAAATGATTTGATATATAATAAATTTACTTTTTCTTTCCATGAATCAATCATATTAACTCAAAAATAAAAGCCAGTCTCAATAAAGAGAACTGACTTCTATCTAGTTAACTATATTTATTATAAAATTTTAACTTTAACAGTTTGTCTTCCCCAATTCATAGCTTTACTTTTTGTGCCCATTAAAACATCAATACGATTTCCTTTAATAGCACTTCCAGTATCACCAGCGATAGCTTCGCCATAACCTTCTACCCATACTTTAGATCCTAATGGGATTACTTTCGGATCAACTGCGATAATTCTCATATTCGGATTAGCCGTTAAATCATGCCCCATCGCAGTTAAAACGCGTCCACCATATGTACCATTTTCACTTGGATCAGCAGTATATGCTGTCGCTACTACCGTTAATTCACGTTTAGCAGACTGTATGTTATTTTTAGACTCTTCTTTTGCTTTCTCTTCTTCTTTAGCCTTTGCTATTTCTCTTGCTTTCTCTTCTTCCTTAGCCTTTGCTATTTCTCTTGCTTTAGCCTCTTCTTTAGCCTTTGCTATCTCTTGGGCTTTTGCTTCTTCCTTAGCCTTTGCTATCTCTTGGGCTTTTGCTTCTTCTTTAGCCTTCGCTATTTCTTGGGCTTTTGCTTCTTCCTTAGCTTTTGCCTCTTCCTTAGCTTTCGCTATCTCTTGGGCTTTTGCTTCTTCTTTAGCCTTTGCTATCTCTTGGGCTTTCTCTTCTTGTACTTTCACTTCTTCCTTAGGTTTTACTACTTCTTGGACTTTCACTTCTTCCTTAGGCTTTGCTACTTCTTGGACTTTCACTTCTTCCTTAGGCTTTGCTACTTCTTGCACTTTCACTTCTTCCTTAGGCTTTGCTACTTCTTGCACTTTCACTTCTTCCTTAGGCTTTGCTACTTCTTGCACTTTCACTTCTTCCTTAGGCTTTGCTACTTCTTGCACTTTCACTTCTTCCTTAGGCTTTGCTACTTCTTGCACTTTCACTTCTTCCTTAGGCTTTGCTACTTCTTGCACTTTTGCTACTTTTTGTGTTTTTACTTCTCCCTTAGCTTTAACCGTTTTTTGGACTTTCGCTACTTGCTTCGTTTTCTCTTCAGCTTTTTTTTCAACTGGTGCTGTACTTGATAGGAAAGAAACATTTGCATAAGCTGTTTTTCCTTTATACTCAAATTGTAGCCAACCGTCTTTTACTTGATGCGTTGATTCAATTACATCATCTTTTTTCAGTCTGCCAAGAATTTCTGATTCTGTATTTGCATCAGAACGGACATTTAACAAATTCGCTGTTACATGATACACATCTTTTGTAAACTCTGAGCTTACAAACACTTCTTTACCGTTTAAATCAATTTTTGACCATCCATCTTCGGTATTTATTACTTTTAACTCTTGTCCCTCTTTTACCTTTTCAACAACTTTTGATTCCGTTGTCGGTTTTTCACGTACGTTGAGTACATCTGCTGTTACGATCGTTTCTGCGATAGCAGTTGTGGTAAAAGCCCCCAACCCAAAAACAGTTGCTGTTGCTGCTCCAATTACTTTTTTCATATTAGCCTCCATTACGTTTTTTGTATTCTATGAAAAATTTCCATAAAACCAGGAAATTCCACAGCGTATCAAAACATTTGCAATAGTATATTAATACCGCTTAATATACTGTTTTTAAAACTTCCTACTTCAATAGTATCAAATTCTCATTTCTAATTCTATACATTATCAATCTCTTCATCTTCTATAAACTCTTCATGCCCTTTTGCATACTAAATCGTTGTCGCAATTCCCGCCAAAAACAAACTTACGATTGCTAAAAATTTTGTGCCTACTATAGCACCTCTTAAATGAAACTTATAATCTTTATATCCTTTCATCCCTTCTGTACTAGGAATAACAACAAATCTTGGAGTAATCCAGCAAAAGATTAGCCAATCCAGTATAAACAAATCTACTAAATTAAAAATCATTAAAATACCAAAAGTATGTAAATAGGCATCTATATACAATAATTTTTCATGTTTATGAAGTATATATGTAGAAACGAAAGGTGTACCGAAAAGAATCGCATGATATGCAATATTAAAGTAGATTGTTTGCTTTTTTTCATAAATCGATTTTGGAAAAACTACCTTTTGAATATCTTTTGGATAATCAGTTAACGAAAGACGCGGATTATAATATAAAGATCCTAAAATCATTACAGATAGTACAATAGACATGATGATACCAACGTACATCATTTGCTCAAATGAATTCATATGCTTCATTCACCCTTTTCTGTATTCGCTCCATAGTACACTTACTTAATTACATATTGTATGTACGATACTAACCAAAGATTAACAATTACTTTTGTTAATCTTTTATAAATGTAGTTTTTATATCTGAAAAAGTTTGGGAGATTGATGTATTGCCTGGGGAGATTTTGAGTACATATATATAATTACAAAAAGGCAGTGCTACATATATGAAGCACTGCCTTTTTCTTTATCGGAATATTCCCCTTCCTTTCTTCATTTAATCTTAAAGTATAGTCATTGTTTACTTACTGCTTTTCCAAATTGTAAGCATTTTATTTTGTAACAAGGAGAGAAAGAGAAAATGAGTAATCCAAAAATCGAACTTACTGGTCGTATCGTTACACCTAATGATCCGGACTATAATTCAGCTCGTGAAGAGTTCAACACATTCTTTAACAAATTCCCGTTAATCATTGTCTTTGCTCAAAATACGCAAGATGTAGTGAATGCTGTTCGCTGGTCGAGGCTACATAACATCCCTATGCGTATGCGCTCTGGACGTCATAATTATGAGGCATTATCCGTTAGTAATGCTGGCCTTGTAATTGATGTAAGTGAAATGAAACAATTAGAAATAGATCACAAAAGTGAGACTGTAACAATCGGAACAGGCTGGAGGAACATTTCTTTAATTGAAACACTTGCAGCTGAAGGATTAGTTGTGCCAAGTGGAGTTTGTCCGACACCTGGTATTGCAGGTGTTACTTTAGGAGGCGGACATAGCATTCTCTCCCGTCCGTTTGGATTAACTCTCGATCATTTAATTGAATTTGAAATGGTAGACGCAAACGGCTGTGTAATACGTGCTAATACAAAGTGTAACTCTGACCTTTTTTGGGCTTCACGAGGTGCTGGTGGTGGAAACTTTGGCATATGTACTTCGTTCAAATTTCGAACGCATAAAATTAATACGGTAGGCTTTGCAGAAATAAGCTGGGGAATATCCGATTTAAAAGACGTAATAAACACTTGGCAAACTTACACACTACCTTGCGCTGATAAACGACTTACAACTACTCTTTTCATGTCTGCAGAGTTCGAACCATCTTTATTAATGCAAGGTGTATTTCTCGGCTCTGTTCAAGAATTGCAGGTACTGCTACAGCCATTATTAAACGCCGGTTCAGCATTACAAGTAACTATAGAAGAAATACCATGGGCAGAAGCAGCAGCGAAAATAGCCGAAAAGCAACCTGCAACACCTTTACCCTTTAAAAGTGTTGGTCCATATGTATATGAACTCCTACCAGAAGAAGGCCTATCCATAATTGATCACTTTATTAAAAATTCACCTCCCCATGCCACCACCTCCGTATTTTTCCACGGATTAGGCGGGGCTGTTGCTGAGGTGCCAAATGAGGCAACTGCTTACTTTTACCGAAAAGCACTATCAAATATGTCAATCTTCGCCACTTGGGGGCAACCAGAAGGTGCTGCTGCAAGTATTCGATGGGTGGAAGACTTTCGCTTAGCAATGCTGCCATTTACAAAAGGTGTCTATGTTAATACTCCCGACCTATCCATTAAAGATTGGCCAGATGCATACTTCAGTTGCAACTTTGACCGATTAATGGAAGTAAAAGCAAAATATGATCCGAAAAATGTTTTTAACTTCCCGCAAAGTATTCCGCCTTTTTAACTGCTTTAATATTGTTCAAACTGCTAAATAAACATTCATGTTATATTTAGCAGTTTGAACAATATCTTTTAATTTATATAATAACATTTACGAAACATAAGATTTTACTTCTTTACTTATTTTCTTATCTATTAAGAATCTTACTATATTAAAAATCAATGCGAGACAAAATATAGTAGCTCCGATTAAAAATGCTAAATTATAACTACGAATAATTCCTTTCTTATATTCCGCATTTAGTTGTTTGTAAATTTTGCCCTCCTCATCAGTTTTTAAGTCGATTTGCTGTTTTTTATTTATCGCTTGCACTACTTGTACCTTTTCTAAATTTGACAAATCACTATTTTTAATCATAGTCACTACTTCCTTATTTATCTTCTCTTTTTCAACTAACAACTGATGATTCAAAAACATCACCAGAATCGCTACCCCAACAATACCTCCAACTGTTCTAGAAATATTACATACACTTGTAGCAACGCCTGAATTTTCAATTGGCACACTTAAAACTGCCGTTGTTGTATACGGTGCTATTGTACAGCCAGTTCCAATCCCCACAATCATTAATCGCCAAATATAATCCCATGTAGTAAAGGTGGAGTCTATTTGACTAAATAAATATGATGCTATGATAAATATTAGTAGTCCTACACTACCTATTAATGAACTTCCCCGCTTTGCTGCAATTGGTGTCACTACTGATGTAACAATCATTGAAACTATCGCTAGCGTGCTAATTATTAAACCTGACTGTAATTCAGTCATACCTCCTACTTGAACGAAATAAAAAGCAAGTATAAACAAAAAGTTCATTAATCCCATTCCAACAAAGAATAAAGAAAAATTCGAGATTGAAAACTCTTTATTTGTGAATAACTTTAATGGCAACATTGGATTTTCACTTTTCTTTTCAATAATAAAAAATAATATAAAACCTATGAGTGAGAGCATAAAAAGAAGTATTAAGCTTATCATGCTTAAATGATTTGTATTTACTTGTATGAGTGCATATACGAGTAAGCATAGTGCAGATGCAGAAGTAATCATACCTGCCCAATCTATTTTAGAGCTTGCAGCATGATCATAGGATTCCTTAATACAAAGAATCACGAAGATGAAAGATAAAATACCAACTGGTATATTAATAAAAAACACCCAACTCCAATTCAATTTGTGAGTTAAAATACCTCCAAGTGAAGGGCCAATTGCCGCTGCTAATCCCCCAAAAGCTCCCATGATACCTCCTATCATACCTTGTTTCTCTTTCGGTACTAAATTAAGGCCTAATGGCATAGCAACTGGTACGATAACTGCGGCTGAAATTCCTTGTATTACCCTAAAAGCTACTAATGTATGAAAAGAAGTGGCTATACCACACATAAACGAACTAACAGAAAACCCCAATAAACCAATAATATACAGCTTCTTGCGACCAAACTGGTCCGCAAGACGTGCTGCAATTAATAAACACGATACAAAGGCGACGTTATAACTATTAGCAATCCATGAAATTGTATCAATTGACGAATGAAATGTCTTTGTCATTTCTGGTAATGCGATATTCACAATATTTGAATCTAAAATTGCCATAAAAAAACCTGCAATTAAAGCTATTAATGCAAATGTATTCCGCAATTCTCCCACCCCTATTCGTTTTCTTTATTTGAAATTCCATTCATAAATAAATTTACACACGTCTCTATATATTCTTCTAACTGAATTTCTTCTTCCGTTATACTAACGTTCATAATGTATAAAAACAGTTGTCCGTAAAACATATTCGCTATTACACGGTAATTACACGGGGAAATGTGTCCTTTCTCTCCAAGTTGCTTTAAATAATTTTCTAGGTGATCTACTAAATGTGAATTCAACTCGTGTAGTAATGTTTTCATTTCACTATTTTGTCTTGATTCTATTAATGCAGCCCAAATATAGTTCAGCTTTGGCAAATTGGTTTGAATATATGTTTCTGCCACTTTCGTAAGGTCCTTATGTAAATCACCAGTAAATTGTTCTTCAATTTCCTCTAACAAAGCCACTGGTGTCGTCCGTAAAATAATACTCTCTCTAAATAAATTTTCCTTATTTTTAAAATTACGGAATATCGTTAACTCGCTTACCCCAGCTTTTTCTGCCACTTCACGAATTGTTGTCGCTGTATACCCCTTTTCCCCGAATAATAACGTAGCAGCTTCCATAACTTTTTCTCGTGCTGTTAATTTCCCCATCTTTATTCCTCCATCCAATATGTTAGTAAGTAATTACTAACATATTATCACAAAAGAAAAATGAAAGTAACTAGTTACTTTCATTTTTCTGGAATTTCATTATCTAATTTCTTGAAAATAAAAATTTCTCAAATATTAACAAAGCGTCTCATTCCCAAGTTTCCAGCTAAACCATCTCCCATGCCCTTCTGTTTCTCCAACCGTTTCACGATATTCGTTTCCGTTAATATAATAATCAATATGAAGGTCACGATCCCACATGTTGTTATACAGGTGGAATACATCACGTTTTGCGCCAATTTCTTGGATTTGTTTTTCTAACTTACGTTTTACTTGTTCAGGTATTTGATTGGCGACGTGTGTATGGAAAATACAGATAACAGCATCGCTACTTATTCGTTCAATAATAGATGGTAATAGCTCCACACCGTCTCCTTCTACTAATTGAACAGATTCATTTTTTACTAAAGATGCAGCTTTGTCAAAGAGTTCAAGCCTTTCCTTATGTTCTGGCCAAACAAGTGCACGTAGCCATAAATAATCTTCGTTACTATGTAAATCATTTACATGTAAATCTAATCCGATTCTTTCTACGACAGGTGGACTTTCTTTTAAAAGTTGAGGCACATTCTCCCCTCTTATTTCAGAAGTTACATGTACATTCGAATTTATATTTCCGTATGTTTCATCTGTACCGTACGAATAGCTATATTGGTCCCAAAATAGTTGTAATCCAGAACTTGTCCCAATTTCTATTAACGCTAACGGTTTATTCACTTTGTTAAATATGTAACTGAAACTTGGATATAAGTACGCACATCGTCTTACTTCATTCGTTTGAACAAGTTTCGTTTGTAATAAATTAATAATTTCTTCTCTGTACATTTTACAGAAATCTTTAAAATGATCAAAAGCTTGATTTAAATTCGTATTGGCATGTTCAACTAAGCTACTATAATACGTTTTTAAATGATGTTCTTTCCCTGCTAGTAATAAATAATGTACAGCACCTAATAATAAGTTTGGGACTGGTTGACCTGCTTGAGCGTAGGAAGATAGTGTAAGTACTTCCTCATCTTCAGCAATTTGTATTGCTAAGTATTCATATAAGTCACTTGACCCTTTACATTCCTTTATTGAAAAATTTCGAAATAAGTTTGCGATTTGTTCTTGTGTACGCATGTGTATCCCTCCTTTTTAAATTTCAGAATAATCATACAATAAACAGAGCAAAAAATCCCATAAAAAGGTATACTTTCTACCCGCTTTTGGATACGTAAGCTTTTTCGAGATAATTTCAAACTGTAATTTTTTTCTATTTATCACCTTAAAAGAGCTTGTTAAATAAGATTTTTGGCGAATAAAACGTTAAATAGTTTAAAATTATCAGATAACACTAGATATTTTAGTCTATTAATTATTATAATAGAGTATGAGATGGTTATACAATTGAGACAAAAAAGGTAAATACCTAGGTGGGGCCTAGGCGGTGTTTTCTTTTTACGGCTTAGACACAGTAAACACCTACTCTTTTTTGCCAATATAGGGGATGGAGAGATTATCATGAGCAACATGCAGCAAAAAACAGACGTTATCTTAATTGGTGCAGGAATTATGAGTGCAACGTTAGGCTCATTACTAAAAGAATTAGCACCTGAATGGGAAATTAAAGTTTTTGAAAAACTCGCAAGTGCCGGGGAAGAAAGCTCTAATGAATGGAATAATGCAGGTACAGGGCATTCTGCGCTATGCGAACTGAACTATACTTCCGAAAAATCTGACGGATCTATAGATATTGGTAAGGCTGTAAAAGTGAATGAGCAATTCCAGCTTTCAAGACAATTTTGGGCATATCTTGTAAAAAGTAAATTAATTCGTAATCCACAAGATTTTATTATGCCTCTACCTCATATGAGTTTAGTACAAGGTGAAAAAAATGTTGAGTTTCTAAAAAACCGTTTTGAAGCGCTTTCAAAAAATCCACTGTTTCAAGGTATGGAATTTTCCGATGCTCCTGAAACATTAAAAAAATGGCTTCCACTCATTATGGAAGGACGTACACCTAACGAACCGATGGCTGCAACGAAGATTGACTCTGGAACAGATGTTAACTTCGGTGCATTAACTCGTATGTTGTTTGATTACTTACAAACGAAAAATGTCGAGCTAAACTACAA
The DNA here is from genome assembly GCF_044324725.1 of Bacillus sp. 3G2. Taxonomy (NCBI): domain Bacteria; kingdom Bacillati; phylum Bacillota; class Bacilli; order Caryophanales; family Bacillaceae; genus Bacillus; species Bacillus sp. 3G2. The sequence continues at coordinate 2,756,860 of NZ_CP172246.1, forward strand.
ACATAGTGTCGAAAATATTAAACGCACAAAGAATGGTTTGTGGGAAGTAAAAGTACACGATATGAATAGTGGTAAAATTGAACATCATACTGCAAAATTCGTCTTTATTGGCGGCGGCGGTGGTAGTCTACCTCTACTACAAAAGACTGGCATTCCTGAATCAAAACATATCGGTGGATTCCCAGTAAGTGGACTATTTATGGTATGTAAAAACCAAAAAGTTGTAGAGCAACATCATGCGAAAGTATACGGTAAAGCTAAAGTTGGCGCTCCGCCAATGTCTGTACCTCACCTTGATACGAGATATATAGACAATAAAAAAGCTTTACTATTTGGACCGTTCGCAGGGTTCTCTCCTAAGTTCTTAAAAACCGGCTCAAACCTTGACTTAATCGGTTCTGTAAAACCGAATAACGTCTTAACGATGTTAGCAGCTGGTGTAAAAGAAATGGGACTAACAAAATACTTAATTCAGCAAGTTATGTTATCACATGAAAAGCGTATGGAAGAATTACGCGAATTCATTCCGAACGCGAAAAGTGAAGATTGGGATATTGTAGTTGCTGGGCAACGTGTGCAAGTAATTAAAGATACTGATGCTGGCGGTAAAGGTACACTTCAATTCGGTACAGAAGTTGTTAGTGCGGCTGATGGATCAATCGCTGCGTTACTTGGTGCCTCACCAGGTGCTTCTACTGCTGTTCACGTCATGCTTGAAGTATTAGAAAAATGTTTCCCAAGCCGCATGGTAGAATGGGAAGGAAAAATAAAAGAAATGATTCCTTCTTACGGCATTTCATTAACTGAAAACCCAAGATTGTTCCAAGACCTTCACACTTCGACTGGTCGTACACTTGGATTAAATGAAAAAGAAACGGTTCATAACTAAAGAAAAAACGTCCGATATATTCGGACGTTTTTTAATTTCTCTGGCGAAAAAGTATTGTGAATGAAATTATATCGACGATTTTTTCAATATATCAACGATGCGACAATGAATATCGACTTACCTACAAAAAACGACAAATAAATATTAGCTCTCAACTGAAATTTATCCTCACTAATAGAACTCTCCTCGACATACATATTTCCAATTCTCTTTACTTCTAAGCTATCCCCTACCGATAAAGACTTTGTACATTTTTTTCACGCACATTAACGTTCAGTATGACTCCCATCTCAATATACATCTTGGCCAAAGAAGTTAAGTGGGAGTCATACTATTAATTAACGGTAATGAATAAAACCCCCACCTATTCAATTTTCAACTGGAATAAACAAAATATACGGCACATATGTTTAAGCATTGGTCAATTGTTGAAAGGGATGACGAGTATGACACAGCTGAACTTTGAAGAGAATTTATTAACTAAAGTAGCTTGGTACTATTATAAAGATCAATTAACACAACAGGAGATCGCTTCACTTCTTCATATTTCTAGAAATAAAGTCGTCCGGTTATTAGAAAAGGCACGCAGTGAAGGTATCGTTACATTTCACGTAAAAGGTACTGGCTTGCACTGTTTAAGTATTGAACGTGACCTAATGAAAAAGTTCCACTTAAAAGATGCTTTCATTATCCCTACTCCAATAGACAATTATGCCGCCTCACTCGGAAAAGCTGCTGCACAATATTTAGAGACTCAACTCCAGCAAGGCGATTTACTCGGTATTGGCTGGGGCGAAACGATTAGCAAAATGCTAGAAAATATTCATTTTGAAAGTTCTATTAATCTTTCAATCGTAACGCTAACTGGCGGAGTAAATCACTATCTCCCAAGAAAACAAAACTATTTACACTACATGCAAGGCGATCTTCACATTATCCCTACGCCGTTTCTAGCATCTACAACCGAAATGGCACAAAGTATTCTATCGGAACCGAGTGTAAAAGATATGCTTCATGTCGCTTCACTTGCACATACGGCAGTTGTCGGTATTGGAGGATTATCTCAAGACGCTACGATTGTAAAAGAAGAAAAATTAACGCTACGTGAGATGACGTATATTCGTAGTCAAAACGGTGCTGGCGATATTTTAGGGCAGTTTTATAATACGGATGGTGATTTATTAAACCTCCCGCATCATAATCGACTAATTGGTACGCCGCTCACAATTCTGCGCAAAATGAAACATGTTGTTGGTGTTGCTGGAGGTATAGAAAAGATAGATGCAATTTATGGTGCCTTAAAAGGAAAGTTCATTCATACATTAATTACCGACGAGGAAACGGCCCTCTCATTATTACGAAAGGATGGTGATTGTTAATGTCTCATTTATTAGCTTTTGATGCTGGTACAGGAAGCATTCGAGCTGTTCTTTTTGATTTATTAGGTAATCAAATTGCGGTCAGTCAAAAAGAATGGGTTCATAACACAGATCCTCGTTACCCAGGTTCTATGAATTTTGATGTAATAGAAAACTGGAAGCTAGTACAACAGTGCACGAAAGAAGTTTTACACAGAAGTAATGTCACGCCCTCTTCTATTCTAGCTATTAGCGCTACTAGTATGCGAGAAGGTTTTGTTTTATATGATAAAGGTGGGCAAGAAATATGGGCTTGCGCAAATGTTGATGGGCGTGCATCCGCTGAAGTTAGTGAGCTAAAAGAAATACGGTCACATCTTGAAGAAGATTTATATACTAGATCTGGTCAAACTTTTTCATTAGGTGCTTTACCTCGCCTACTTTGGATTAAAAAACATGAACCAGACGTCTATAGCAATATTCATTCTTTTACGATGTTAAACGATTGGATTTTATATAAACTAAGCGGCGTACTACAAATCGATCCTTCAAATGGATGTACATCCGGTATTTTTGACCTACAAAATAGAGTATGGGATAACGATGTCGCTATCGAGTGCGGTTTAACGTTGCCATTTTCACCAACAGTAAATGAAGCTGGTACAGTAATTGGCACCGTCACAAAAGACTGTGCAGCATTAACTGGATTATGTGAAGGAATTCCTGTCGTCGCCGGGGGCGGAGATGCACAAATGGCATCACTTGGAACAGGAGTAGTTAGATCTAATCAAACATTAATATGCGGCGGTAGTTTCTGGCAGCAAGAAGTAAATGTTACAGAACCAAAAACAGATCCACATGCTTCCATTCGGGTAAATTGTCACGTCGTACCTAACCTTTGGCAATATGAAACGATTGCCTTTTTTCCAGGCCTTGTTATGCGCTGGTTTCGAGACGCTTTTTGCCACGAGGAAAAGAAACTTGCTGACAAGCTCGGGGTAGATGCTTATGCCTTATTAGAAGAACAAGCGAAAGACGTACCTGTCGGCTCACATGGTATTATCCCTACTTTTTCAAACGTAATGAACTACATTTCTTGGCGTCATGCCGCACCTTCTTTTTTAAATTTAAGTTTAGATGCAGACAAATGCGGAAAAAAAGAACTGTTCCGTGCTATTGAAGAAAACGCTGCCTTCGTTACACTTGGTAACTTAAAATTAATAGAAAATCTCACAGGAACATTCCCTTCTGAAGTCATTTTTGCTGGCGGTGCTGCTAAAGGAAAACTATGGCCACAAATTTTATCGGACGTCCTTGGTATTCCTGTGAATGTACCTGTTGTGAAAGAAGCAGCTGCTTTAGGAACTGCGATTGCTGCTGGAGTTGGCGCTGGTATATATTCATCTATGGAAGAAACTGCTGAACAGTTTGTACAGTGGGAGCACACATTCGAGCCAATTACTGAAAATCATGAACTATATAAAGAATTCTATGAAACATGGAAAACTGTGTATGACAGTCAACTCGCTTTAGCTGATAAAGGGCTCACCTCACATATGTGGATTGCGCCTGGTGCTCTTTAACACATTACATAAGGGAGTGAAAAGTATGTTAAAAGCGAATGAAAATGACTTCTCTTATCGCTTCGGTGATAATGGGCCGAAATATTTAATACAAGGGCCGAATATTGATCTTGGCCTTGTTGTCATTCAGCCTGGGCAAGAGTTTCAAAATCACTACCATACGACGTGCGAGGAAGTCTTTTATGCATTAGAAGGTGAAATTGATTTCTATGTGAATAACGAAAGAGTTCCGATTAAACAAGGCGATGTGTTGCAAGTCCGCCCTCATGAATCTCACTATCTTATTAACCATTCTGACAAACCTTTTAAAGCAGTTTTTATTAAGTCACCACATTTACCAAATAAGGATACGGTACAAACGGAAAATCCAACATTAACGAAGGAGTGATTTCTAATGACTTGGGGATTTAAAAATCGATTAAATACAATTTTACCTGATGGAAGAGCGGTTATGTTAGCGATAGATCACGGCTACTTTTTAGGACCAATTCATGGGCTAGAACAGCCACTTGAAACAGTTAAAAACTTACTTCCTTACACAGATTCCCTCTTTTTAACGCGTGGTGTACTTAGCTCCTGTATTCCTGAAAACTGCAGCACACCAATGGTTATGCGTGTATCAGGCGGAGCTACTGTCGTCGGTAAAGATTTAGCGAATGAAACAATTGTTACACCAGTAAAAGAAGCAGTAAAACAAAACGCAATTGGCGTCGGTGTTTCTGTTTTCGTCGGATCAGACTATGAAACACAAACCGTATCAAATCTCGCAAATGTAGTTTCAGAAGCTCACGATTACGGTCTACCAGTTCTCGGTATTACTGCTGTTGCGAAAGAATTACAAAAACGTGAAGCACGCTTTCTAGCACTCGCTTCCCGTGTATGTGTTGAAATGGGTGCTGACATTATTAAAACGTATTACTGCGAAGGATTCGAAAAAATAACAAGCACTTGCCCTGCCCCTGTTGTAATCGCTGGTGGTCCAAAACTAGATTCAATTGAAGACGCATTAAACATTACGTACAATGCACTGCAAGAAGGCGCAATCGGCGTAGACATGGGCCGAAACATATGGCAATCTGAACATCCTGCTGCCATGATTCAAGCGATTCATGGCATTGTGAAGAATGGAATGAATGTGAAAGAGGCACTCCAATTATATGAAGATGTAAAAAATTAAAACAAACGAACAAACTATTGCATTTAAAGGAAAAGCCCATATGTTAGATTACTCAGTAATCTAACATATGGGCTTTCTTTTACATTTTTCATTGTTTTGAATTTAATCTACAGATCGCGCACATTCCAAACAATCTCACCGCGTTCACCAAACGTACTGTGATGTCGCTTAAATCCTATCTTTTCTAATACTCGGAAAGACGCTGTATTCCAAGCACCTACAGTAGACCAAAGTCTATGACGACCCGTAGCAATCGCAGCCTCAAGCACTGCTGATGCTGCCTCTGTCGCATAACCTTTGCGATGAGCACTTTGGAACAACTCATATGCAATCTCCGGCTCTTCAAGCGTGGAACGACCGATGATTAAGCCGCAATATCCGATGAAATCCCCTTCTTCTCGCCTACGTATAGTAAGTAGAGAAATACCATTTTCAGTTGCTTTCTTGCGCATTTCGATAAGAGAGCTACGAACAGATTCAATGGTTGGCATGTCCACACCACGTTCACCAATTAATTTCCTCAGCCAGACTGCATCTGATTCCTCCCACATATTCAGGTCGAGTCGTTCCGTTTTTAGCTGGAATGCCATAGCTTTAAATACAGCTGTCATAGCGGTAACCTCCTATTCATATCACTGTACTACTTATAATAGTTTCGTACTTTACCATATGGGAAACCTGCTTGATTCATACATTATTATTATTTTATGCATAAGCAATTCCTCTGCAAAATAGACCTTGTTATCAGACTTCATTTTAAATCTACAATATTTGAGTTATGAATGATCTTACATTTACAATTAATATTTATATTTAAAAATGTATCGCCCTTTCCTTTTTGTTAAAATAAAGAAAAGGAGGAATAATTATGAAAAGAATGAGTTTTGAGCGCCCTACTGATTATTACGATGAAAGATTATATACTATCGATGAAAAAATTTGTGCCCTATTAAAAGAACGGAAAGAACTTTCAGGTGGTGATCCAGGTTTTCCACATGATGAAGCGATTTACAAATGGGCAAAGCAATACGGATTCTATCTAGATTATCTAAATTCACTTTTCTCATCCATGATGGACGAAGGGGAATTTAAACCTCGCGTTGAACCAACTACATTCCAAAAATATATACCGGTTTTTAAAACACATGAACATAATGGTATCATGTATACAGTAACTTTTATTCGGCAATATGCAAATGCTAGTGTAGTTTATTTATATAGCGATTGGGATTCCACTGATGAAGTTTTTAATGAAAATAAACCTCATAGTTTCTTCCAATTATCAATAGATGATACATATGATTGCTGGCCAGAATGTGGTGGAGGAACTGATGGACATTTTAGTCATCATTTCGTTATATCTCCTGCCCTTTCTGATAATTTTTCTGGAATAAGCTTACGATTTAAAGAACTTAATCTACCGTTTAGGAAAGATCAAGCTGTGATTGAATTTGAGATTCAGATAGATTAATAAAAAGGCTGTCTCACAAACCCTTTTCCTGACTAAAATTCGTTTATTTTTACTTTTATGTCCCTTAAAATGATTAAGCCCCTTTCCAAACTGGATAAGGGGCTATATTTACAACATTAAATAATTACTCTTGTTGGTTGCTATTGAATTTTCTTACCATCTTTATAGTCAAGGCAGGACACTTCAATTAACAATCCGTTAAACATTGTAAAATAAAAACCGTAACTACTACCTCTCATAGAATACGGTGCCTTTTCTATTTCAATGCCGCCAGATACTAAACGATTATATGCTTGATCAACTTCATTTGAAGTATCCACTAAAAAACCAATATGAAAAGCTTCAGGATACATAACTTCCTTATTTCCCTTAAATGCTTTTGGGTCGCTTAGTACAAGTAGAAATCCACTCTCATCACTCATCACTACTAGTGCCTTTCCCTTTTGCTCCAAAAATTGAAAATCAAAAAATGTTTCAAAGAAATGTCTCGCTTCTGATAAATCATCAACACATAGATTCAAATGATTTAACTTCATTCACTCATCTCCTTTTAAGCACAGGGTATGTAGACTCATTTTCGTAACACTTAAATATGCAAGGTAAGATATTCAAGCGTTCCATCTAAGACTATGCTTTATAGTCTAATACTTTTCTCTATGACCTAGAACATTTTTTAATGAATGCAATTACATGAACCATTCAACGTGAAATATTAATGTACTATATAAAATAGCCGCATTATTTACTTTTCAAATTATGTAAAACCCACTCAATCAAGAAAATTGCTGAAGAGGTACGTTCTTTCGTAGCACCTAAAAATAGTTTTTGAAGCAATACCTCCAATTGAATTGGTTTATTAGGCAACGCTTGAATATACCTTAAAACCGAACCCGCTGGCGGCGTGGGTTGGTTATTAATAGCCCATATCCCTTCTAACAATGTCCACGTTGACGTATGAACGATGTATGAAGCTTTTAACTCATCATTTGCTTTCAAAGCAGATTGAATTTTAATGAGCGAACTATGCAACCAATGAGAAATACCTTTCACTTTGCCACTAGAAACACGATAGTTTTCAAATTCATAGGTAGCTATCTCCTTTAACCTTTTCAACTCGCCGCTTTTATCAAATAAAATTTTCCCTTCTAAAAATGAGTATAGTTCCATCGGATTGTTTTTAAAGTTTACTAGTATTTGATTAACGTCTGCATACTTATATTCAACTAAAATATCTTCTCTAGTTTCAGAATGAAATTTCTTCTTTTGTCCGTCCTCTAACAGAATATATAAGTCTAAATCCGAATCAGGATATGCATCGCCTCTTGCGACAGAACCGATAAGCATACACCCAGTTACCTTATCTATTGATAAGATTTCAGCTACTATTGTTTGTACTAATTTTTTATGTTGTTCATGTTTAATAGATGTTTGTGCTTCTAACATTTGTAACCTCCAAACATTTTTTTCACTTCATTTACCTCCATTTATAACGAAACAATAAAACATATATCACATCCATATTTTACTATAAATCAAAAAAAGAGGATATTTGTTTATTACTAAACAAATATCCTCTACCTTTACATATATATTACGACTGTTGATAAGCCGCTTTCGATGATTTTACATAATAAACTGCGTGATCAACGTTAATGATATGATCTGGTTTTGGTTTACCACGACTCGCTCTATGCCCTGCTAAATGTTCTTCACTTGTTTCCCAGTTTTTCCATGCTTCTTCAGATTCCCAGCGAATCATAACGACAACTTCTTCATCTCCGCGTCTTACTTTTTTCACAAGAACACTTAAGTCGATGAATCCTTCAAATTTTTCAATAATACCTTCTCCAGTGAAACGTTCTACAACTATATTTGATGTACCTTCTTTTACTGTAAATGTTTTCGTTTCGATAAACATATATTCCACTCCCTCTTTTTAATACGAATACTAGTATTCTTCTATTATAGTTGATTATGATAATTATTTTCAATTAAAAAGTTTTAATTGTTTGAATTATGCTGTTTTCTCTTCAACAGCTTCATCTAAAAATTTGAAATATGGAAGGAATAATCCTATTAAAGAAGTAACACATATAATCGCACCGATAATAAAGTATAGTGCTCTTATTCCCCATATTTCACTTAAAATGCCTCCTAATAACACACCTAACGGCATAGCGGATCTTATGAAAAATAAACGCACTGAAAATATTTGTCCTATCATATTGTTTGGTACTGTTTGTTGGCAAATTGTTGTGTTATGAACATTGAAAAATGAAATACAAATGCCTGCAACTACTTCAATGAACACCGCAATTACTATACTATGATTGAACCCTAGAGAAATGTATGTTAGTCCTCCTATAAACAATCCACCAAGCATAAGTATACGCCGGCTTTTATATGCTACTTTTCCGACTAGTATAGATCCAATTACATAGCCAAACGGGAAACCAGCCATAAAATAACCAAACTCCGCATACCCTGCTGACAGCTCATCTTTTATATAAGGAAGATTTGTAACCAGCGTTACCCCCACCCCAAATTGCACGAAAGTAAGAAAGAAACCGAGCCAAACGATAACTGGTTTTGTGAAAAAATATGTAAAACCGTGAAGAAACTGTTCTAGCCACGTTTTCCGAATGGATTGTGTTGTTCGCTTTTCTTTTATATAAAGTAAAAAAGCGCCACTAACAAATAGACAAATACATACGAAAGATAGTGTAAGTTCTACTCCAATCAAATGAATGGTCACTCCGCCTAATATTGGTCCAAGAAACATCATAAGTCGAGCCATCCCATCAATATATGCATTTGCGTCTTGAAGTTGTTCTTCATTTACAATGCTCGGTGTAATCGCTTGACTTGCAGGTGTATACAGCGGCGTAATAAGCCCGATTATAATTTGTACGACATACACATGCCAAACTTCTATACTACTAGTAAGTAGCATGACTAACGGTAGTAAAAAAACTGAAGCCCGTATCCATTGCGAAAATATCATAATCCACTTCCGGCTCCATTTATCAATAAATGGACCACTTATAAGTTGCAGTATGAGCGATGGGATAAAATATAGTAACCACATACTACTTAATGCTGTTTTTGACCCTGTTAATTCGTAAACAAGAATCGAATTACATATCGTTCCGAAAGCCCCGCCCAATTCTGAAATCGCGCTTCCAATCCACATAAAAAAAAACGAACGATTTTTCAATTTCATACACCAACTTTTCTATTAAATTCCTCCCTTTATGTACATTCTCTAGTTGCATATTATCTATTTAAAAACGCATCTAATTCTTTCGCTAACGACTGTACTGCTTTCTTTCTTAATACATATTTCCCGTCATGTATATCAACTAACTTCGCTGCACGCAACAATTTCAAATGATGGTGTACTGTCGATTTACCGAGTTGCAGTCTTTCTGTAATTTCCTGCAATGTTCGTTCTTTTTCGAACAACATTTTTACAATGCGTAATCTCGCTTCATCCCCAAGTGCTTTATGTTTTTGAACTAAAAAATAATTCGGTTCATACAGATCTTCAGGATGGATACTTTCGTTTGCGACTGGGTAATGAAATACTTTCGTATCTTCAATATCCGCCTCAATATTCCACGGTCTGTATATCATTTGCGGGATAAGAAGTACGTAATGAACACTTGGCTCTGGCATATAGTGCACACCACCGGTCGCCCACTCGACAAACTCCTCTGGTTTCATCTTTTTATTCATTTCATTTTTCGCTTCATAATCCCGTTTTAATATAGATAGTATTTGCTCTTCCTCTTTCTGAATAACACTTTCATACCATCCTGTCATAACAGCGATTAAATGAGATTTCAGCGCTTGTACATGAACATCACATATAAAACGAATATACGCGGAGAAAAACTGATGATCATGTGTCAGTTCCATTAGTTCATGTATTGCAGTTACGTCTCCACTTGCTGCTAAATGTCTTTTCTCTTCATACTTCTCACCTAAAAACGGTAAACATATATACTTCAAATCTTCTTCTGAAAGCGAATCGATTGTAGCATGAAACTGTGATAAGTCCTGAAACTCTCTTTCGTACAATAACTGAAGCAACGCTTTCCACGTATTATGTTCTTCTACAAACAGTAAGTGCTCTCTCATTTCTTCTGTTAATGATTCCTTAATTTCTTCCCATTCATTTTGATTCTTTTCAAGAGTATCGATTAACCTTTTATGAGTAATTGCCGCAATGCCTAGTGCACATTCGAATAGTATCGAATACTTTATTTGAACATTGTACGTTTCCCTCTTTCTACTCGCTACGTGAAAGACTTCCATTTTATCCCCTCCTTATTTTACTACGTATTAAATTCTATTTTTATCGAATTATACCTTCTATTTTTTTAGAATTTTAAAACTTTATCGAATGTAAAAAAAACGCAGTTTAGTTGCAAGCTGCGTTTTTTATGTTATTCGTTACTTATTGATTCATTTGCGCATCGTTTAATAGCCCAATGATTTCACTCAACATTTCTTCAGTAAAAGCACCGGCGCTAAAGTTCACTAACGCTCGTAACGGCATATAGTTCAGCATAGCCTCCATCATTTCAGAGGCATCACTATCCCCTTCAGCCATACTACTAAACGGGCTGTCTTTTAATGCTTTTTCCATAAGCTCTTTTGCGATTGGCGCTAAGGTTGGGGCCATAAATATTTCCCCTAGTAACGTATTACGATGTACAGGTTTTCGAATTATAGTTGTTGATTGAACAAAAATGCTATCATGTAAAACAATCTCTTTTGAAGATTTCCCTACTAAAATTTCGAATTCACCAGTTTCAACATGCCAGTCCTTCCATTCAACATTGTAATAAGCAAATGATCGTTTATTTAGAATAAAACTAACCGTTTTTTCTTCTCCCGGTTGCAATTCTACTTTTTCAAACCCTTTTAATTCTTTTTCAGGACGAATCATACTGCTTTCAACATCTTTTATATAAAGCTGAACAATTTCTTTCCCTGCTATACTACCAGTATTTTTCACGTTTACACGAACAGAAACCGTATCCGTATCTTTTATTTCTTTCTTATCGATTGAAAGATTACTATATTCAAAGTTTGTATAGCTTAATCCAAAACCAAATGGGAACAATGGTTCAATCTTTTTCTTATCGTAATAACGATAGCCGACGAACACACCTTCTTTATATTCCACTTTGTCACCTTCACCAGGGAAGTTTAAGTAAGATGGGTTATCGCTTAACACTTTCGGGAATGTTTCTGCTAGTTTCCCACTTGGGTTCGCGTCCCCAAATAATATATCAGCAATCGCTCCGCCTAACGCTTGCCCTCCTAAATAGCCTTCAAGTATTCCTTTTACTTTGCCTATCCATGGCATTTCAATTGGCGCACCGTTACTTAAAACTATAACGATATTATTTTGTACTTTAGCGATAGCTTCAATTAATTGCACGTGATTTTTTGGCATTTGTAAATGTTTTCGATCAAATCCTTCTGATTCATAACGATCTGGAAGTCCAACGAAAAGAACAGCTGTATCTGCACTCTCTGCTACTTTTTTCGCTTCATTAATCATGTTTTCATCCACATCATCACTTGCAAGGTCATAGCCTTGTGCAAATAAAATATTCGTTTTTTCACCTGATACCATTTCAATTTCTTCAAGAATACTTTCAAGCTTTGTTGGATTAATATGAGAGCTTCCACCGCCTTGATAACGTGGTTGCTTTGCAAACTCGCCAATTACTGCTACTGTTCCTTCTTTTTTCAACGGAAGGATGGAATCTTCATTTTGTAACATCACCATACTTTCACTTGCAACTTCTCTTGCAAGCTGATGATGCGCTTCCTTACTATACACAGCATTTTCTAATTGATTATCCACGGCTTTAAAAATAATGTTGAGAAGACGCTCTACTGATTGATCAAGCTTTTCTTCAGATAACTCACCACCGTTAACTGCATCAATAATTTTCTTCTCACCAATCCCAAAGCTTGAAGGCATTTCTAACTCCAAGCCGTTCGCTAAACTTGCAACACGCTCATTTACTGCGCCCCAATCAGATACAACAAAGCCTTCAAATCCCCATTCATCTTTTAAAATATCATTTAATAAATACGTATTTTCCGAAGCGTATTCTCCATTTATTTTGTTGTAAGCACTCATTACTGTCCAAGGCTGTGCTTCCTTAATAACATCTTCAAAACTAGCAAGATAAATTTCACGCAATGTTCTTTCATCAACAATTGCATCTACAGACATTCTGCGATGCTCCTGGTTATTAGCAGCGAAATGTTTTAATGATGTTCCAACCCCTTGACTTTGTACACCTTTAACATGGTTTGCAGCCATTTGTGATGATAAATATGGATCCTCTGAAAAATATTCGAAGTTTCTTCCACATAGTGGCGAACGTTTTATATTTGCACCTGGACCAAGAAGAACCCCTACATTTTCAGCCTGACATTCTTCTCCTAATGCAACCCCTACTTGATTGATTAGCTCTTTATTCCATGTACTTGCTAACCCTACTGCCGATGGGAAACAAGTCGACGGGATGCTGTTATAAATCCCTAAGTGATCTGCTCCCTCTGCTTGTTTTCTAAGACCATGTGGTCCGTCAGTTACCATAATAGAAGGAATTCCTAATCGCTCAATTCCTTTTGTATTCCAAAAGTCTAATCCAGAACATAGACTTGCCTTCTCTTCTAATGTCATTTGCGAAATAATTCTCTTGATATCTCTTGTCATAATAGATAGCCCTCCTAAAAAGCAATTAAGTAAACGCTTTCCTAACGTTATTATAGTTATTATTTTTTAGATATTATGGTATATTCTTTAGAATACTTGTAAAAATTTCAGTTAATTATTTATGACTATCCGCACTCACACTGGCTAATTTTTATAGAATAGAGGTTAAAATCATGAATGGCTCCAAACTAGAAGATTTATATTATATTTGTAAGTTAGTCTTTGACATACATAAAACACCTATCTTTTTTATTGATAACAAAGGCAATTTGGCATTTGAAATCTCGCCTAATTTTCAGCAGCACCCTTTCTATTCTTCAAAAGAGCAGTTATGTAATCAACTATTCAAAGAAAATTCCGCTTATAATTTCCCGGTACTAGAAGAAACTTCTTTTCTTGAAAATTTTTTCTCCATTAACTTACGTTTGAATGATCAACTTAGTGGGAACATTATCGTTGGACCCGTACTTTATTCCAAACTATCGGAAGCCTCCATTAAAGGTCTCATAAATGATCTTCATCTAAAAATAAACACGGAGGAAATGGTTCAATATTATCAATCCCTCCCTATTTTAAGCAGTTTGAAATTTATAAATGTAAGTATGATTTTATATTACATGTTGTATCAACAAAAATTAGACATTGCTGATATTCTGCAAAAAAATATACTAGTAAAAAAAACAGAATTTGAAATTGAACAACCCGATATACATATATCGACGCAACGTCAAAGTACATTAACTCATATTGACCCTCAGGCTGAAAGAAAAATATTTGAATGTATTAAGCAGGGAAAAAAAGATGATTTAATTAAAAATTTAAGGAGTCTACCTGAATCAGGAGATCTTGGGGTATTGTCAAAAACAAGTCACTTGCGCAGCCAGAAAAACTCTGCCATCGCAGCAATTACACTTGCGACAAGGTCAGCTATAGATGGTGGACTATTTCCTGAAATCGCATATACACTTAGTGATTTATTTATTCAAAAACTCGAAGAAATAAATAAAAGTGAAGCCATTTTTCCATTTTTGGAGACTGCTTTACTTGAGTTCTCAGAACGAGTAAAGAATGGAACGATACAAAAACACTCAAAACCTATAAACGTATGTCAAAATTATATATTTACTCATCTTTACGAAGAAATTACACTATCTCAACTTGCACAAATAGTCGGATTAAATCCTAGTTATCTATCTTCTCTTTTCAAAAAAGAAATCGGAATGTCACTAGGCGAATATATACAGCGCGCTAAAATCGATGAGTCAAAAAGTTTAATGACCTACACAAAACATTCTATATCCGAAATTTCTACACTATTAAATTTCCATGACCAGAGCCATTTTACAAAAGTCTTTAAAAAACATACAGGTGTTTCACCTAAACAATTTAAAAATGGATTTAGTTATTAGTTTCCCTTTTCTACTCGTTACTTAAAAACCTTTCAATTCTACCTGCTTGTTTGCTATGGTTCTTTTTCAGTATTTAAAAACAATATGAATGGATCCCTAACATCATTTACATTCTTCATAACTTTTCGTTGTAATCTAAATTAGGAAGAATAGGAGCTTTTTTATATACAAATAATAACTCTCAAGGAGTTGTTGAGATGCATTTCATATTAAATATGTTAGGGATTTTCATTGTAATCTTATTCGTTTTCCTATGTTCGCCTAATAAAAAACAAATAAAATGGAGACCAATCGTTATTCTCATCATATTGGAGCTCTTTATTACGTGGTTTATGTTAGGTACGAAGCTTGGCAGTATTATCATTAATAAAATTGCTTCATTTTTCAGTTGGTTACTATCATGCGCGAATGAAGGTATTCGGTTTGCATTTCCTTCCGCTATGGAAAATCAAACTGTTGATTTCTTCTTTAGTGCATTACTTCCTATCATTTTTGTTATCACGTTCTTTGATATTCTTTCTTATTTTGGAATCTTAACTTGGATTATTGATAAAGTAGGTGCAATTATTTCAAAGATTTCTCGTTTACCAAAGTTAGAAAGTTTCTTTTCGATTCAAATGATGTTTTTAGGAAACACTGAAGCACTTGCCGTTGTCCGTGATCAATTATCTGTTTTAAAAGAAAATCGTTTATTAACTTTTGGAATTATGAGTATGAGTAGCGTTAGCGGATCCATTCTTGGTGCTTATTTATCAATGGTTCCGGCAACATATATTTTCAGCGCAATCCCTTTAAACTGTATTAACGCATTAATTTTGGCCAATGTATTAAATCCTGTGGAAGTTACGAAAGAAGATGATGTCGTATATACACCTTCAAAAGATGAAAAAAAAGATTTCTTTTCTACTATTTCAAACAGTATGTTAGTCGGGATGAATATGGTTATCGTTATTTTAGCTATGGTAATTGGTTACGTGGCACTAACTGCATGTTTAAACGGTATTTTAAGCTTTTTCATAACAGGCCTAACAATTCAAAAAATCTTTTCTATTATCTTTAGTCCCTTTGCTTTCTTACTCGGCTTATCAGGCAATGATGCTATGTATGTAGCTGAATTAATGGGGATCAAAATAACCACGAATGAATTTGTTGCCATGATGGATTTAAAATCGAATCTAAAGTCGTTACAACCACATACGATTGCGGTTGCAACGACATTTCTAGCTTCTTTTGCTAACTTTAGTACAGTAGGTATGATTTACGGAACTTACAATTCATTATTTGGCGGAGAAAAATCATCCATAATCGGTAAAAATGTTTGGAAGCTTCTTGTTAGCGGAATGGCTGTATCCTTATTAAGTGCTATGCTCGTTGGACTATTTGTATGGTAAATATATAAAAGACACTCAAGGTAATTGAGTGTCTTTTATTATTATTATCGAATTTGTCCATTTCCACGAATCACGTATTTAGTAGAAGTTAATGCAGGAAGTCCCATCGGTCCCCTTACATGTAGCTTTTGTGTACTGATGCCAATTTCTGCGCCGAATCCGAATTCAGATCCATCAGTAAAACGAGTTGATGCATTATGATACAGTGCAGCCGCATCTACAGCTGTGAAGAATTTACCGACGTTTTCCTCGTCTTCTGTAATAATTGCTTCAGAATGCATAGATCCATACGTATTTATGTGATGAATCGCTTCTTCTATAGAAGAAACTACTTTCACTGCCAGCGTGAGTGATAAAAATTCAGTACCCCAGTCTTCTTCTGAAGCAAGTACAATTGAAGAATCAATCGCCAGTGCTTTTTGATCACCACGTAACTCCACGCCTTTTTCCTTCAATGATGAAAACAATTCGCTACCAAATTGCTGCGCCCACTTCTCATGAAGTACAATCGTTTCAATTGCATTACATACAGATGGACGCTGCGTTTTTGCATTTATAATAATATCAATTGCCATTTGTTTATTCGCTGTTTCATCAATGAAAATATGACAATTTCCTGCACCCGTTTCAAGTACTGGAACAGACGCTTCTCTCACTACAGTATCAATTAATTGTTTGCCACCTCTTGGAATAAGAACATCTAGGTAATCGTTTAATGTAAACAACTGCTTTGCGCTATCCCGCGTTGTATCTTCTATAAGCTGTACACTTTCTGGAGGCAAGCTTGTTTGTTTGAGCGCTCGGTGAATAACAGCAACGATAGCTTTGTTAGAATTGATAGCAGAAGAACTACCGCGTAATATTACTGCGTTTCCTGTCTTCAAACAAATGGTAGCAGCATCTACTGTTACATTCGGCCTTGCTTCGTATATCATACCAACAACACCCAGTGGTACACGTATCTCCTGAATAAATAATCCATTTGGTCGCTCCCATTCACTTACACATCCTCCAACAGGATCACGTAATTCAATTAACTGCTTAATCCCCTCTGCCATATCAATAATACGCTGTTCATTCAACATTAGACGATCTAGAAGTGAATCAGAAAATCCTTTTGCCTTACCTTCTTCTAAATCACGTTTGTTTTCCTCTAAAATATAAGCTACTTCTACTCTTAACTGATCCGCAATTGCAGCAAGTGCTTCATTTTTTTGATTTGTAGATTTTAGTACAAGTTCTCTAGCAATTTCTTTCGCTTTTTTTCCTTTTGCCAACACTTCATTCATTTTTATTTCCTCCTTTTTAAAATCACTATTCTTAAAGTGAAACCCAATAATCTCTGTGAATGACTTCATAATTATGCCTATCGCCTCTTGCTTGAATATCTTGGCTTTGCATACCTTTTACATCTCTTAGTTCCTCTGCGCTATATGTGCATTGCCCTTTTCCAATGACGCGCCCTTGTTGTGTCATAACTTCTACGACATCGCCAACTTTGAAAAATCCTGACACATTTGTAACGCCAGCAGGAAGAAGACTCTTACCATGCTGAATGATAGCAGTAGCTGCTCCAGCATCTATTTCAATTTGTCCGCTAACAAGCGAATGCAAAGCAATCCATTGCTTGTTCATCTTCATTTCTTTTTGAGGAGCATTTCCGACATACGTTCCATCACCTTTGCCCTTTAAAACATCTACAAATTTCTCTTGTCCACGCCCTGTTCCGATAAATACACTCACGCCCAGAGAAAGTGCCGTCTTCGCAGCATCAATTTTTGATTTCATACCGCCAGTCCCAAGTTTGGACCCAGCATCTCCTGCAAGAGAAGCGATTTCTTCTGTAACTTCAGGAAGGAAATAATACTTTTTCGCATCCACATTTTTCTGAGGATTTTTGTCGTATAAACCGTTCACATCCGTAAAAATCATTAGCATATCTGCTGAAACAAGCCCGCCTACTAAAGCTGACAGCATATCGTTATCACCAAACGTCAGCTCCTCTAATGAGATGGAATCATTTTCATTAATGATTGGAAGAGCAGAACGGTTTAGTAACTCTCCTAAAGTAGCGTAAGCATTACTATATTGTTCTTTTCTAGAAAAATCACTTCTCGTCAGCAATAGTTGCGCAGTAACGATGTCATATTTACGAAATTCCTCCGTGTACGCCTGCATTAACAAACTTTGTCCAACAGCAGCAGCAGCCTGTTTTCCTTTAATCGTCACAGGTCTGCTAGGATAGCCTAGAGCAGAAAAACCTGCAGCGACGGCCCCAGATGTAATTAACAAAACTTCATGCCCTTCTTCTTTCAATCGAGCCAATGCAGCAACGTGATCTGAAAGTTGTTCTTTAGAAATGCCTCCGTGACTATCTGCCAAGGAACTGCTCCCAATCTTTACAACAATTCGTTGTTTTTTCACTTTTATATCCCCCAAGTCTAAAATCAAAGTTTTTTATAGATTACACTTTTATTCATTCGGCTTGCAGCGACTTCTATTCTCACAAATGCTGCACCTAGCCTATTAAAGAGCAAAATAAAAATGACCGCTTCGCCCTTAATAAAATAAAAAGGACGAAACGGTCATTGTTCCGCGGTACCACCTTAATTGATATACATAGATATCCACTTGGCGCCTATAACGCAGGCGAACGCTTAAACTTTCATTTAAGACTCAGGGATAGGTTCGATATATTCTATACGAGGAATCTTTCAGCCGGTGAATTCCACTCTCTTTCGCAAGAAGACATATGTACTATTTCCCTTCAACGATTTTCGGTTTAATTTTTTATATTATGCGATATAATTTAATTTGGTGTCAAGAGGTATTATAAAAATAAATAGAGCGGCAAATTATTTGTATGAGATTATTACCCTACTGAATGAAAATACAAATCGATATAAATTTAACTCAGATTCATCAACATAGTACCTTAAATTAAAGTGTATATATTTACATAATGTCGAATATAATTGATTTTTAACTTTTGGTGTTGCAAAAAGGAATATATTCTCTTAGAATGTTTCTTTATATTGCATGTAGATGTTATTGTTATTTTAAGATAATAATTTCAAAAGGATATAATTTATTATAAAAGGAGCAAGATTGAGTAATTATGGACAAACAAATTGGATTCATCGGATGCGGAAATATGGGGATGGCTATCATTGGCGGGATGCTAAACAAAAAGATAGTGTCTGCAAATCATGTTATTTGTTCGGATTTAAACACTACGAATTTAAAACACGCTAGCGAAAAATATGGGCTAACTACGACTACTGACAATAATGAAGTAGCTAAAAATGCTGATATTTTAATTTTATCAATTAAACCAGACCTATACGCATCAATCATTAACGAAATCAAAGAAGTAATCAAAAACGATGTTATCATCGTAACAATCGCTGCTGGAAAAAGCATCAAAAGTACAGAGGAATCTTTTGATAAGAAATTAAAAGTTGTACGTGTAATGCCTAATACCCCTGCTCTTGTTGGAGAAGGAATGTCTGCATTATGTCCTAATGAAATGGTGACAGAAAAAGATTTAGAAGATGTGCTAAACATTTTCAATAGCTTTGGTCAAGCAGAGATCGTAAGTGAAAAATTAATGGATGTTGTTACATCAGTAAGTGGTTCTTCACCAGCATACGTATATATGATTATAGAGGCGATGGCAGATGCTGCTGTACTAGACGGTATGCCAAGAAGTCAAGCATATAAATTCGCAGCTCAAGCTGTATTAGGCTCTGCTAAAATGGTACTAGAAACAGGAATACATCCAGGTGAATTGAAAGATATGGTTTGTTCTCCTGGTGGAACAACGATAGAAGCTGTAGCAACATTAGAGGAAAAAGGCTTACGAACAGCTATCATTTCAGCAATGAAACGCTGTACACAAAAGTCTGTTGAACTGTCTGGTCAAACAAAAAAATAAAACGATAAAAGAGATTACATTTGTTATGAATTTAGTTAAAAAATAGTGTATTACGTACTCTCTCGCTTTCACTAAATGATAAACGGACAAACTCATAGATACTTGAGTTTGTCCGTTCTTTTGGTTATATTGAGATAATTTTATTTATCTCTTCTTTTGAGATTTTAGTTTTATCCCTTCCTTATTCCCTACTATGATTGTGTAATTTTATTAGAAATAAGTAATTTTTCAATACATTTCGGTAACATATCTAATAATGTTTCAAATGCGTAATTTACATCTAGACGTTCTGTCCATTGATGTGCATCTTTTCCTACCGGCCCCATATTTAATACTGGAACATCAAACTCTTCTAATTCCTGAAGCGGAATCGAGTAACCTTTATCCCATAATGGCATATTGTCTACAAGTGAACTCATTGAATCTAGTGGATTTTGTAAGCCCACATAGCTCAAATCTGAAATTCCTCCAAAATAATTTTGGTTTTCAAATGTAATGTTATGATTGTAATGTGCATACTTTTCCATTTCTGCAACTACTTCTTTAATTAACGGGTTGTTACGGGAACTTACAGCTGGATAATATGGCGGAGCAAAGAAAACTACAATCATCGGCGCCTTTTCTTTACATAAAATAGCTAGTTTATCTACTAAATCAATTGTTACCGCACGATCATCTTTATCTTCCCTATTTTCTATTATACTAGATTGAATATCATCTATTTTCTCTTGCCCATATTGTTCAATTGCATAAGCGATAAGCTCTTCATATGTTAATACATTTACTTTCATATTAGGCGGTATAAACGGATTATATTTAGAAAAACGATATGCTTGCTTTTCATATGATTCTTCTATTTTCTCTGCTACTTTCGTTACTTTTTGACGTAACAATGAAACGACATCTGTCATTGATTTTTCTAGTAAAAACAAATTAAATAATGTAACAGCACGATGCGGAATTTGGACAGAATAATCCTCCTTTAAGTCCCTTTGAAGTAAGTTAGTTGGCGGAGGACTCGCTTCCCCTTCTACAATATCACAAAGGTCTGTATTCAACTCTAATTCTGCTGTTATTAATGAAGCCATATAACTCCCATTTAAGCCTGCAAATGGTTCACCTACATGTGTCTCTTTTCCGTAGCAAAGAAATCCAGGTAACACTTTACCAATAGTACCAGTATAAATATACTTATTTTGGTCACCAGGGTGTCGTGAAAACATAGGCTCTGAATTTAATACCGTTTTATAATCCAAGTTATGTTCTCTTGCTAACTCTAGTAGTCTTGGAACAGCAGCTCTCATCCCTACAGAGTTCACTTCTTCATCTGGAACAGCTAACAAAAGAACATTCCCGTCAAATCTTCCTTCACAAGCTTGCTCAATCATCGCTATTTGTAACGCAAGGCCGCATTTCATGTCCATTGTTCCTCTACCAAATAACCAATCTCCTTGTTCTATATCCTCACGTACATGATCTGGTAGTTCATCTTTATGAGAATAAAACATAGACGTTAACTTTTTAGGATTGAATGCATCTTCTTTCCACACGCCGTAATCTTGTACATCTACAACATCAAAGTGACTAACTAGAATTACTGTATTTTTTGTACTATCGCTTTTCTTTACGAGGGCTGTAACAAAATATCGTCCGTCTCCTGTCGGATTTTTTTGCAAATGATGCGGGTTTTCTTTGAAGTACTGTAAATCAGATAATTGTTCCACAACAAAATCTGGCAATATAACTTCAGCTTCTGTACCTGTAATACTAGGAATTTCAACAAGACCGCTTAATAATTGAATCAATTGTTCTTTTGATTGCCACTTTGACATAGTAATCCCCCTATTTTTCCGCATTATGAAAATGAATTCCAGTATATGAATAAAAAATGACGACAGCTATCAAAATTATAATTCTGATGTACTGCCGATTTTTATTGATATTTCATGAGCTGCTTGTTTTACCTTACTAATAAGAAAAGATAGTCGATCATCATTAATGCGATGACTAATTAACCCAACACTTAATGCTCCTACTACTTTATGATTAAATCCGATAATAGGTGCAGCTACTGAAGCTGTCCCTTCTGTTTTTTCACCATAACTTACCGCATATCCTTCATTTCTTATTTGCTTTATTTGCTCTAAAAGAATGCGCTTTTGTTCTGGTAAAGAAGAAAGTAAATGTTCTACAATATGTTCCGTTTCATTCGTTTTCATATTGGCAAGCATCGTTTTATTTGCAGCACCAATTGAAAGTGGAATCTGTTCCCCTAAGTTATCGATAACTCGAATTTTTAAAGGACTATCAATTCTTTCAATGATAATAGAATGTGTTCCATTTGGAATGTTCAAATACACACTTTCTTCGACCTCAGAAGCTAACCGCTTCATCACTTCTCTTGCTACAGATCTGTAGTCTACTTTCTCCAATTGACGTAATCCTATTTCCATCCACATTGGCCCAATTTTGTACTGTTTCGTTTCTGAAATTTGCGTAACTAACCCATGCTCGATTAGAGAATTAAGTAATCTATGTACTGTACTAACTGGGAGATGTGTTCTATCCGCTATATCAGAAATAGCCCAATACTCTTTTTCATTAGTAGAATTTAACAACTTTATAATACTTATCGCTCGATCAATGGACTGTACCATAACTCACCTCAACTTGACTTGTAATATGTTAGTACGCTCAATTACCTATCAATTTAACAAAAATTCAAAATGAAATCAATCTGTTTATTCAATTTTCTAAAAATAAAAATATGTCGCTAATAATAATTTGAAAGCGCAAACAAAAAAATATTGACTTTTCTTTTTAATTATCTGAAAATTATAACAAGATTTCACATCACGGAATACATTCCACAATACGGAAAAATATTAAACTTTAATCTATCAACTACGAAAGTGAGGAAAACAATGTCGCAAGTAAACAATACAAACAATGAATTAAAACGTACGATGAAAAGTAGACACTTATTCATGATTGCACTCGGTGGTGTGATTGGAACGGGGTTATTTAACGGATCTGGCTTTATTATAAGTCAAGCTGGACCTGGTGGATCCGTACTTGCCTTTATGGCTGGTGGATTATTAATGTATTTCGTTATGCTTTGTCTTGGTGAACTTGCTGTAGCTATGCCCGTTTCAGGTTCGTTCCAGGAATATGCCACTAAGTTCATTAATCCTGCAACTGGATTTACAATCGGATGGTTATATTGGTTAAGCTGGGCAAATACGACCGGTCTTGAATTTACAACGGCCGGCATTACAATGCAGCGCTGGTTTCCTGATATTCCTGTTTGGGTTTGGTGTTTAATATTTGGCGTTACAATCTTCACTATAAACGCATTATCTGCTCGTAGTTATGCAGAAACAGAATTTTGGTTTTCAAGTATAAAAGTATCTGCCATTATAGCTTTTATTATTCTTGGCGGCGCCGCTATGTTCGGTTTTATTGATTTAAAAGGCGACGAACCAGCTCCGCTATTTTCAAATTTCGTGAATCATGGTGGTTTATTCCCAAATGGACTTGCAGCAATCCTATTAACAATGGTTACAGTTAATTATTCCTTCCAAGGTACAGAACTTGTCGGAATCGCAGCAGGTGAAAGTGAAGATCCAGCAAAAACTTTACCACGTTCTATTAGAAATATTATATGGCGCACGATGTTTTTCTTCGTCTTAGCAATCTTTGTTCTCGTTGCTTTAATTCCTTGGGAAGAAGCAGGGTTAACAAAAAGTCCATTCGTTGCTGTATTTGATAATATCGGTATTCCATATGCAGCTGATATTATGAACTTTGTTATTCTTACTGCTGTTCTTTCTGTCGCAAACTCTGGACTGTATGCCGCAACTCGCATGCTTTGGTCGTTATCAAAAAATGAAATGGCTCCTGCCTTTTTAAAGAAATTATCATCACGAGGAATACCTCTAAACGCTTTAATTTTGACAATTTCTATTTCTGCTTTTTCCCTTTTGACAAGCGTTGTAGCTGCTGAAACGGTTTACTTATGGTTAATTTCCATTTCTGGCGTCATAACAATCATTGTTTGGATGTCAATTTGTGTCTCTCAATTCTTTTTCCGTAAACATTATTTAGCAGACGGTGGAAGACTAGAAGACTTAAAATTTAAAACTCCACTTTATCCACTTGTACCAATTCTTGGTTTTGGATTGTATGGCATTATATTAATCAGTCTTATCTTTATCCCTGAACAACGACTTGGAATCTATTGCACTGTACCATTTATCATCTTTTGCTACACGTACTATCACTTTAAAGTTAAGAAAAGAATTACTACTAACACTCAAAGTGAAACTAAAATTAGCAAGACTATGTAATACTATACTTATATATAAAAGACCGTGCATAGCTTTCACGTTATGTGCGGTCTTTTATCATACTAATTCGCTTTAAAATTATATAATGGCTTAATAATGTGCTTTATATCTATTGTTTCTTTCGTATTTTCGATAATTTCATCCATTGGCTTGTAAACCATTGGTGCCTCATCAATTGTGCTTTCTACTACTGATGTAGTCCAAACCTCTGTCATCGTATTTTGGAAGTCCTCTAGACTCAATAATTCTTTAGCCTTCTTACGACTCATAATACGTCCTGCCCCGTGCGGACCAGAAAAGTTCCAGTCTGGATTACCTTTTCCAAATGCAATAATTGAACCATCTCTCATGTTAATTGGAATAATGACTCGTTCATCTTTCTGAGCTGAAATAGCACCTTTTCGTAGAATCATATTTTCTATGTCAATATAGTTATGTATTGTAGTAAATTGATCCGTAATTTTCCAGTCCATTTTCGTAACAATTTCATCAATCATTGCTTTTCGATTTAACGCAGCATACTTTTGGGCAATATTCATGTCATTCATATAATCTTTGAATCCTTGCCCTTCTAAATAAGCTAGTTCTTTACGAATCTTAGGCTTCTGAATTCCTCGTAAAGTTTCTTGTATTTCTTTTGCTCTCCCTTCTTCAGTTAATCTCTTAATAATCTCATCTTTCATTGATGTGACATCAATTAATTGTTCATATGCGAAATTTTGGTAATACTCTGCTATTTGTTTACCTAAATTACGAGAACCACTATGAATGACAATATATACATTCCCTTTTTCATCTTCATTTAATTCAATGAAATGATTTCCACCTCCAAGAGTACCTATACTTTTTTGAGCCCTTTGTAATGTATATGGCGCCTTTACACCATCAAAATCAATCATTTTTGAGAATCGATGTTCTTTATCTCGGATACGAAAACCACTTGGAACAAATTTACGAATTGTTTCGTCTAAACAATCGAAATTAATTTCTTCTTTTTTCTTATCAATCACAGCAACTTCCATTCCACACCCAATGTCTACCCCTACAAGATTAGGAACAATTTTATCTTGTATTGTCATTGTTGTCCCAATCGTACAACCTGCTCCTGCATGTGTATCTGGCATAATACGAATTTGACTATTCTTTACGAATTCTTGGTTACAAAGATCAATAATCTGCCCAGTCGCAGTCTCATCAACGTTATTCGTAAATACTTTCGCTTCATTGTATTTCCCTTGTAATTTCAACATCTTTCATTTCCCCTTCCTTTTGAAAGAATTATTTTATTACGTTGTTTCTGTTCTTATATTTACTATCATCCACCTTCTGCTTTCCATTATATATGTACGATGTCCTTCACAATAATAAAAAATTATTATGATTTAAATTGTTTGCATAATATAATTATTGTCTTCTTGGATTTATACCTATACATGAGCTTCCCTCACCCTCAATATAGTCCATATATTATTTAAACAAAAACTCCCCTTACATCGAAAATGATTAAGGGGAGTTTTATATAAGATAAAATTATAGTTCAGATTTCACTCGAACAGAAACATTGTTTTTAATTATATTTTTGAACTCTTTAAAGCTAACAAAATTGTTACTTTTCTCATCCCATAGTCGGAAGCGAAGTGAACGCAAGCTTGTAGCAAGAGTAATCGTAGGTACATTTTTTAACGGAAGCGTATTATTGTGTGCCTCTTCTAATTTATAGTTAGGTACCCTTGGGCTTAAATGATGAACATGATGGAATCCAATATTACCAGTTAGGAATTGCAAGATTTTTGGAAGTTTATAGAATGAACTTCCTTCCACTGCAGCTTTCACATATTCCCAATCTTTATCCTCTTCAAAATAAGAATCCTCGAATGTATGTTGTACGTAAAACAGCCAAATCCCTACTGAACCTGCTATTAAGAATATCGTACCGTGTACTAGTAAGAACGATTGCCATCCAATTGCCCAGCAAAGTATAGCGATTAAAGCAACGATTATAATATTCGTCAAATAAGTATTCATACGTTCTTTCTGTCTAGCACCTTTTCGGTTAAATCTATTTTTAAGCAAGAAAACATAAATCGGCCCTAATCCAAACATAACAAATGGATTGCGATATAAGCGATATGCTAAACGAAGTCTAAATGGCGCAGCTGCATATTCATCCACAGTAAGCGTCCAAATATCTCCTGTACCTCGCTTATCCAAATTACCACTTGTAGCGTGATGAATAGAATGTTCATGCCCCCATTGATCAAATGGGAATAAAGTTAAAACACCCATACATGTCCCTACTATTCTATTTGTACGACGGCTTTTAAAGAATGAATAGTGAGTACAATCATGAAAAATAATGAAAATTCGCGTCATAAAACCAGCGGCTAACAGAGATGGAACTACTGATAACAAATAAGAAACGGACAAACTTTTATAAGCAAGGTACCATAAAATAATGAATGGCACAATTGTGTTAAAAAGTTGCCACACACTTTTTTTAATCGTTGATTTTTCATACGGAGCAACTTGTTTTTTTAAATTTTTAGTATTTTCTAATGTCATTGGTCTAATTCCTTTCCTTTATGTTGCTAATTCACATTATAGCATACTATTAGTATCAGGTGTTAAAAGTAGATGTAATAAATATTATATATTATAAAAATCTCTTTTTTCTTACTCATTACTTACAATTTACTTACGTCCAAAATAGCTTATATAATCAGGAAAATAAAGCATTTCATTTATGAAAGAAGCTTATATTTTTTCCAATAAATATATATAAAAACAGAGAACTTTTTCACTTTTGCACATCTTTTTATCCCTTTAATTGGCAAATGATTTTTCAATTTGTATTTCTGTAGCAATTTCTTTCTCACAAGAAGAAAAGAGCTGCCACAAGTCAGATTTCACCGACTTATGACAGCTCCTTTTCACTTTATTTTAGCGATGGATCCAAACTGCACCTGCAGACTTATCATCAGCTTGACCTACTACTTCAAACTTCAATCCTAGTCTCGGCAATTTACGTCCGGCATCTGGAATAACGCTATTGATGTATTGCTTAGAATCATCAAATTTCGCCACTCCTGGTAATCCTTTATAATCAAAGATGCCGCGAGTTGGTGAATCTACTCTCCATGCTGGCGTTTGATCAAATGAGAATGCCGCATCGGCAATTTGATAACGCGTACTGCTCTTCACAGTTGGTTGACCGTTTAATGTTCCTACAATTGCCTCTGGATGAGAATCTACTACCCCAAGGAATCCTTCGCCTGGATGAACACCTACCCAGTTATCTGTAAAGCTTTGATCCGCATACCACACGACCATTCCTGTATTAAATACTGGACCACGTGCATGTTGTAACGCCGTGTCAGATCCAGCATAATTTCGCCACTCAATATAGTAGTTATTTTTTTTCTGTTCAAATCCGTTTGACACAGTAAATCCTTTTAGCGTCATTGCTGGCTGGCCTTCTGCATCATCAGAGAATACAACTTTTCCATCTACAGTTAATGCTGCATTGTCTAACGCAAATCCTTTATAAGCTACTGCAATATCTGTTACATACTCAAATTGCAGTTTTACTTTCTTTCCTTTGAATTGACTTAAATCGTATGATTTATCAACCCACTTACCATCCGTTGTATCTACGCCGGCTTTTACATCTTTTTCGCCCATTCGATCAATTCGCGTCTTCGTTCCATCTTCTGCAATCGCATTTACGTCAAGGAAATCATACTTCGCTTCCAGTTCATAAAATGCCTTATAATCAAACTTAGCGTCTTTTGCATTTGTTAAGTCAAATACTGGTGTCTCAAGTGTTGTATGAATATCATTTCCTTTTGTGCTGTAATAAAACTTCTTACCAAATGCCGATTCGATATTTTTTATATCTTTGTCTGGTAAGTTAACTCGAATAATTCCTGGTCGTTTTGATTTTGTAACACTTTGATCTAAATATGTTGCAGTACCGATTCCTGTGCGTAGTTTATCGTAATCTACCTCAACGATATTCGCCCAGTTACCCTGCATATTCTTTTGGAAAAATTCTTTATTTTGTGGTGAGAAACTCGTTGGCTCTGTTCCTGCAATTTTTCCAGCCCAGCTACCACCACTCATAATAGACCATGATTCAACAGGTTCACCTTGTCCAGAGTACTTTGTATCATATTCATCCGGTAATCCTAAATCATGACCGTACTCATGGGCAAACACACCAACTGCTCCATCTTCAGGCTCAATTGTATAATCGTATGCAGCCATCTTGCCGCCCCAGTTCGAAACAGAAGATTTCGTACCATCAATCGCATATGGTTTTGATCCTAGTTTTGAACGATGAGACCAAATC
This sequence comes from Bacillus sp. 3G2, assembly GCF_044324725.1. Classification (NCBI taxonomy): domain Bacteria; kingdom Bacillati; phylum Bacillota; class Bacilli; order Caryophanales; family Bacillaceae; genus Bacillus; species Bacillus sp. 3G2. The sequence goes on from NZ_CP172246.1 coordinate 2,785,529, forward strand.
GCATCATCTTTTAATTTACCACCGCCAGCTTCTTGACCCACGCCCGCATGTACAACCATTAAGTGGTCAATAATTCCATCTGGCTCGTTTTTATTTCCATCACCATTTTGATCGTATTGATCAAATTGATCATAATCTGCTAAATTGATACCTTTTGCTACAGCTGCTTTTAATGCCTCTTTCACAAGATCACGTGGCCCTAAAGGACCTTTGTTATCATGACCAGTTCCCGCATCCGCACCATAATCTGATGCTTTTCCTGGAACAGTAAGCCATTCTGTTACAGTTCCATCAACTGTGTAGCTACCGCCAGATTGTTCCTCATAATACTGTTTAAATGTATTAATCTTCGATCCATCAAATAACGTAAATGGCTCATCACCAAATAACATTTTTTGATAATGTTCACGATTAAAGTCCTTAGAATACATGTAACCTGGTTCTTGATCAATATTATTATGCTTAAAATCGCTAAATTCTACGAGTAAAACAAGTACTTTATCTTTTCGAACAGCTCCATTGTACTCAGCTTGCTTCGCTGGTGTAGTCGGTACTTTTCCATTTAATTTTCCAGGGTTCAATCCTGCACCTTGTCCAGCTACCGGTCCTACTTCGGGCTGCTGTGCCTGTTCATTTTCCTTCATTTTTGCATCTTTTACTTTTTTCATAAAATCTGAAGCTTCTTGCGTAAGGTTATCACCTGTTATGATTTCTTTTCCAGGGTTTTCCCCTTTCTTTTTCTCAACATAGTTTTCGACAGCCTTTGATGTCTCAGCTTGTGATGCAGATTGATCAATTACTCCCCTTTGTTTCAACGCTTCTGCCAAACGCTCCTCTGGTATTAAATGCTCATCAATTGGTAGAGATGGTGGCGTATCAGCATACGCTGCATGACTTCCAAAAGCAAACGTACTACTTAGCACTGCCGCTGTTGCTAAAACTGATAATGGTTTTAACTTCTTATTCTTTTTCAATGCTCTTCCTCCCCAGTGGTTGCAAATTATCGTTTTTTTGCCGATAGGAACATAATATTCGTTATAATACGAATATTCAATCTTTTTAAAGAGCTAAAATGTTGAGAAATATTTTTTAGGGTGAAAAATATAAGATAAATAAACTTACAAGAAGTCCATTTTAGAAGTTGTGATTCTCTTTACTCTTGTTTTCAAATGAAATTTCAGCTACACAAAAAATGCCAATTCCTAAGTACTAGCTAAGGAATTGACATTTCTTTAACGAGAATGCTTTATGAATAAACGGATTGCTTCTTCTGGTACATAGAACTTGCCATTACTTTCTACAACTACACTACCTAATTCATATTCTTTATTCTTAATACGAATTATATTTTTATTTACAAATAATTGAGCTTTTACATGATTACGTTTTACTATGAGCACCGGGTTTTCTGCATCCGTTTTGTCTATTGTTACAGTTGTACCGTTTTGTTTAAAGCCTGATTCACTCTCTACAAATAATTTGTTTGTTACTTCTTCTAAGTTAAAGCCCATCGCTTTCGCCATCGTCTTCGCAACGTCTGTGTTTTGGATCAAACCGTATGGCTTTTGAGGACCGTAAGAATATAAAAACACATCCTCACCTGTATGCCCTCCTGTTGTGAAGCCAATATTTGCACGGTTAGCTAGTAATGTAGTAAGTATTGGACCAATATCCGATTTCTTTTGTACAACTTTTAATTTTCCTTTTTCAGCTTCCGTTAAGTTATTTAAACCGTAAAGTGAAGCAACTTCTACTATATTTGATAAATCATTATTTATTTTTTGGGTTACCCCTTCAAGTGTCATTTTCGCTTTTTTTAATGGCCCTATGTAAGCATTTACTGGTGTTATATTATATCCCTTTGTCGTATTCATATTTCCAATAGAAATCCCACTATTACCATGGTCAGTTAAAGCGATGAGCAGTGTATTCTCATCATTTTTTGCAAATTGTAATGCTTTTGCTACCGCTTGATCAAATGCTAATACATCACTAATCATCCCAATTGGATCATTCACATGAGCTGCCCAATCTGGCTTACTTCCTTCCACAAATAAAAAGAAACCATCTTTATCTTTTGATAACGTTTGAATTGCTTTTTCCGTCATTTGAGAAAGTGTCGGTTGCTCCGGGTTTGTTGCTTCACGATCCATATCGAACGCTAAAGCGTTATGTGAAAAAGAGCCCCAAATCTTCTTAGATTTAGAGTTCAATAATGCATTTTTCGTTTCAACAAAATCGTACCCTTTGTCTTGAATCACCTTTACTAAATCCTCACCATCTTTTCTATTTATAGATAGTAACGCCGATTTTCCCCCGCCTAATACGACATCTATATTTTGATATACTTGTTGCTCTGCAATTACGTCAAAACGCTTGCGGTTGACATGGTGAGCAGAAAACCCGGCCGGAGTAGCATGCTGAATTTCAGCTGTAGCAACAATTCCAGTTGCACGACCAGTACGTTTTGCACCTTCTAAAACATTGGAAACTGGCCGTAACTTGTCCTCTTCTTTTATTGGTTTTAAACCAGGTGAACTTACAATAGAAGGTAATACACCTACATATCCTGAATTCGATTTATTCCCCGTCGCTAAAGCTGTAGCTGCTGGGGCTGAGTCTGTAATAGCTGATTCCGCCGAATATGTACGAACCCCTCCTGTTACCATTTCATCTAATGCAAGTGGTTTCCCTTTATACAAACGAGCTAATGTCGTTGCTGAGGAGCTCGTTCCGTCCATAACCATTATGATGATATTTTTTGGTTGACGTTCTACTTTTTTCACTTTCGCTTCCACCGAATAATAATTCATCATGCTTTCCGTACATAAAATACTTAGTGTGATTGTTCCTACTAACAGTAACTTCTTCATCAGTAAACCCAAATTCGACATTGTTGTTCCTCCGTATGTTTTACATTCATTTATATATGTTTTATTAGTCCCCAATTTTCATGAAGCTAACAATCATTACTTTCACTTTCTTTTATTAGTAAAATAACCGTACATATCATAGCTTTTTATGTTCAAATAACTAGAGACCACACCTTTTTATAAAATCGTCTTATCATCCTCTTCCCTAAATTGTATTTCTCAATAAAAATCCGATTAAAATGAATAAGAATTTATTGTTAAACGATAAATTTCATGTTAAATTAAAGAGATAATTTAAAAATGAGGTGCTTTATATGAAACAAGGATCAACACTCTTTTTAAAGACAGCAATCATCCTTATCGGTATTCCTGTTTTTGCTTTGTGTATATTTTTAATTCCTAATATCGGGAATTATACAGCGAAATTGTACCCGGATGTCGCATATATAAAATATCTTGTTTTAATCAATCTATATGCAACAGTGATACCTTTTTATTTTGCTCTATATCAAGCCTTTAAACTTGTAAGCTACATTGACAATGGTAACGCCTTCTCGAAATTATCTGTTAGAGCTTTAAAGAAAATAAAACAATGTGCTGTTACAATTAGTATATTATATGCAGTAGGCATGCCACTTTTCTATCTTGTAGCAGAGAGAGATGATGCACCAGGTATTATTATAATTGGGATGATCCTTATCTTTGCTTCAATGGTTATCGCAGTCTTTGCTGCCGTTCTCCAAAGACTTTTAAAAGATGCGATAGATATAAAATCAGAAAATGATTTAACGGTCTGAGGTGAATAACATGGCAATAATAATTAATATTGATGTAATGTTAGCGAAAAGAAAAATGAGTGTAACTGAACTTTCAGAGAAGGTTGGAATTACAATGGCTAACCTTTCTATATTAAAAAATGGAAAAGCAAAAGCAATTAGAATTACAACTTTAGATGCTATTTGTAAAGCGTTAGAATGCCAACCAGGGGATATTTTAGAATATCAGCCGGAAGACAGCGAATAAAAAGAGTCCTTCCTACAAGAAGGACTCTTTTTATTGCACATTACGGCGCAAAACTAATTTGACCAGTAAATAATAATATAATCGTGATCATCCAAAATATAAGTAATGATAAGGACAATATTATTGAAATAATAGCAATCCCCTTCTTCTCTGTTTGTTTCGTCATCGTAATGCTAGAAAGTATGATACCTCCAACTGTGAGGGCAACTGTAATATAATCTCCCACTACATTACCTACATTCGCTATCCTTGTCGGTGTAATAAAAACGAACAGAAAACATAAAATACCGATTAGTAAAGATATGTAACTTATTATGCTGTACTTCTTTTTAGGAACTATTTCAGTTTTCATACTCATCCACCCTTCTCTATAGCTATGTGTTCATATTAACACAAATAACCATAATTTGGTTAAAATCAAAAAAACAGATACAGCGGAAACCTCCACTGCATCTGTTTTTATTTAATAAATAAACCTGCTATTTCTTCTTTATCATTATAAGTTATAATATATGTCCGTTGTTCCTTGCTATACTTTGCTACAAGAATAACAGTATATAGACCATCTTTTTCTTCAATCGATTGTTTTTCAATTTTTTCGAACGTACCGGCTTTCTCAATTACAGGTGTAAGATCTTTCATTTTTTCTTCTGGCAATCCAGCTTTCATTTTACTATCAAATTTTTCATGCACGTCTTTATACTTCGCCTCATTTAATAATGTTACAATTTCTTCCGCCTTCGGAATAAACTTTTTTGACGTACTTTCATCTACTTTATTACCGGTACAAGCTGCGAGTGCGAACGCCGCGATAGCACTTATTATAATTAGTAACATTCTTCTCATTTTCATACACCCTTTCTTTTTAAAATAAAACTATAACTAAAAACGAGTACAGCACAAATTGCTATTGAAACTTCTGACATAATGATCCCGCTTTTTCCTGGTACATATAACAATATAATGCTAGCTATTGCATTTGCAGTCCCATGGATGAGAATTGCATATACAACATAACGAAATTTCTTTTGGACGACAGCATGCAATACAATGAAGGAAAGCCCAATATGCAATACCATCGCGAAGATGCGCTCAATACCGGCGAAATAGTAACTGTCGCCATTTTGAATGACTGTTTGTGAAAATAATAGAGATATTACCGGAATTCCAACTATCAACACCGCCTCAATACCACCATGCCCTGCTCCAAATAAAAAGCCAGACTGCCAATCTCGTTGCTTCATAAAATAATGCATTGCAATAAAACGAGCTACCTCTTCAAAAATTCCAGCTGATAAACTAAGCAAAAGTACAAATAGTACAGGCTGCATAACAGAAAACATTTGAAAATTTGTGCTAGTTCCATTTACATAATTCAGTATTGGTATGCGGATCAATATTTGTGATACAACAAAAGCCAATACACCTAACATATATGGAATATAGCGTTTCTTCCAAAAAGCATATAAAAGTGCTACAAGCGGTAAACCAAAGCTAATCATTGTTGTAAAAATAAGACCATTCATCTCGCTTCACCTCTTACTTAAAGTGTATATAAACGAGTGAAGGAAGTATGTAGTTCTTTCCTATTCGGTTTCATTTTCATCTTAGATGGTCATTTCATCTCTTTTAAAATGAATGTTTGCGTGAAATAAGGACTTACATAAGTTGTTTCTAACGTCGCGTTATTTGTTTTATTCATAATCCGTTTTAACGAAAATAACCCGTATCCTCGAGTACCTTCTTTACTTGAATAGTTCTTCTCATAAATTTTTTGCAAATCAATCGCTTCACTCTTTGAACTATTACGCACGATAAAATATTGTCGTGAATCCATTTCAAAGAATGCGATTTGCAATATCTTTTCCTCACTATGTACTGCTTCTTCAATTGCATTGTCTACTAAAACTGAAATGATACGAATAAATGAAATAATCGTCATCGAAACACTTTCGATGTTCTCTGGTATATCGAGCATTACTTTTATTTGTTGGTGCTGGGCAGTGCTAACTTTCGCCCTTAATACACTTCTCACTTCAGGAATATGTATGCGAGATAATTTCGCAATATCAAGTTCATGATCATTTATTGTTTTTAATGTAGGAGCTATCACGTCATAATACACTTGCTCAATTTCTTTCACATTTTTTGTACGTATGCCCTCCTCTAACGATAGTAATACATTCATATAATCATGACGGAAACTAGTAAGCTCGTCATGCATATCCTCTAACCTCTCCACATAATCTAATAACTCTTTATCTAAGCGTTTTTCATGCTCTTCTTGTAATTTTTCTTTCGATAAGTGTGAACTTATTAACACAATGATTAGTAATAATAAAAATATAATAATCGCTGAAATATAACTTACTTCACTGTATTGTTGATTTAATTGTGCTAATAACGCAGAAGATGGCTGAGTTAAGATTAGTTCAATAATAAATCCGGCAATTAATAAAATATAAGTTACATAGTATAGCGGACTACCTACTATATATTGAGCAATTTTTTGGATTCTTTTACGAGCTACTAAAATACCGATAAAAGTAAGGATTGATACGATAAGATGAATAATACTACCTGTCCATAAATATAAATTGAATGGCGTTAACATAAAGATTTTCATCCCTAAATCAAATAGCAGCATTTTCACTAACGTAATAATTACCATACTCACAAGTGCAAAATATACATTATGCTTAAATTGCAATTCATTTTGCATTAATCCTAAACTTATTAAAAATAACACAATCGTACTATTCAACTCTGGATATCTAGTTACCGTTACAACAACTGCAAGTAAAAGAATGAATACTGCACTTAAAGCTATTAACATTCTAACTGACAATCTATTGTACCGGATTAATTGAATATATAAAAACGTATGACTTATACTAGTAAGCAGTATTGCAAATAGATCATAAATATACATTACATCTCACCCTTTAATATGTTACGTACTTTACTCACTAAACGACGTGATACTGGAATACGTTTCCCGCTTTTTAAAACTATCATTTTTTGCTTCGCATCGTAAGAAGACAATTGCTTCGTATTCACAATATATGATTGATGACAGCGAAATAAACGTTCATCTATTATTTCAATTTCTTTTAAAGTCCCGTAAAAAGAAACGATTCGATCTAACGTCACTAATGCTAAACGGTGCGGTTCATCAGTCATAACATATTCAACTTCATGAAACGGAACCCGCACAGTCGCATTACTATTTTCAACGATAAAGTCATCGGACGGAATAAGATGCTTATTACGCGCTTCATATTGGAGTAAACATTGCTCAAAAACGTTATGCCTCTCCTCATATGGCAATCCTTTATCAATAAATGTTAAAGCTGATACCATGTATTGATACGAAATAGGTGCAAATTCAGAATGTGTCGTTACAAACACAATAATCCCTTGCGTATCATACTTTCGTATTTCTTGCGCCACTTGTAACCCTTTCCGTTCTTCTCTTTTTATCTCTATATCTAAAAAATAGATTGGGATATACTTCGCCTTAGAAATGTTAGTAATGATGTTTTCACTTTTACTAGTTACCTCTATAAAATCAAAAGGCAACATATATTTCTCGCAAATCTCTTCAACTAGCCGTTTCATTTGCTGCGCTTGTATGACATCATCTTCTAAAATGAAAATACTCATGTGATCACTCGCTTTATAGAAATCTTTTTATTTATAGATTTATCTATAAATATATAATTCAAATCTTTATACCAATCCTCTTCTAAATATTTGTAAGTATTAATTTTCTATCGTTTTTATAAAGCATAGAAAATAACCTCTACTTTCAAGCAAAAAGTAGAGGTTTTATTTAATTCATCTATAAAATAACCTCTCTATCAATTATTACATTAAAAAATTCCGAGTAATGCGATAGAGAATAATCTGCTACATCACAATTCCCTTGAAACATACATGTTGAAATATCTAATTCTTTTGCAGGTAGTAAATCTAATTCTCTATCACCAATAGCTAAGTCTATATTGTGCTTTTTATGCAAATGATCATAAGATAAAGCGTTCGGTTTTCGGGGGAAGCCATCGTCAATTGTAACCATGTCTACGAAGTATTTGTCCCAGCCGTAATGATTTAATATTGATAATACCCCGGCTCTATCTTTGTGAGTCATAATTACATTTTTATCAGCAAACTTTAAAACCTCTTCCACCTTTTCAAATGGTTTAATATCTTCTATCCTAATACAACTCTCTAATACATCAATTTTACTTAATTGTTTTTTAGATATTTCATAATAATCAATTGCGTGTGAAAATGAAACCTTTAACTTTGTATAGATTTCTTCTTCACTTATTTCCTTCCCTAAAACTTGAGAAAGAATTTTTGTATAAACTGGATACGTATCAAATAACGTCCCATCAAAATCCCATAAAATATTCATTCTGTTCACCTTCTATTTTCCAATCATTGTATGACTAAATCCGCCCGGTCCTTCGGCAATTCCGTTTCTAAGTAATAATCCTCTGCTTTCCAATACCTATTCTCAAACTTTGAAAGGTTTTTCTGCGTTTCCTCACTCTCGCGCAGAAATCTTGTCTCTCTTGGACAATCCAAGTACACCATATAATGAAAGAAATCTCTCCATTCTTTTCGCTGTAGAAAAACACCTTCAATTACAATTACACCTACTATAGGAATCTGTACTTTTTTCATTTCACTTGAGTCTGTCTCATCATAATAGAACGGTAAAGTCAGTTTTGTTTCAGTTTGTAACTTTTGAAAAAACTTCTGCCGAATCCACTCAATATCCCATTGTAAATAATAATACTCATGCCATTCTTCATAACCAGTATGATACCGTTTATTACGCTCTACTATGTGATCGTCAATATGAAAAATATGAAACGGAATGCTTTCTTCTTTCATATTTTCCTTTAAGTTTGTTACAAACGTTGTTTTTCCTGATCGACTTAAGCCATCAATACCTAAAATAAATCGATTTTCTTTATGTTTCTTCATTATATTTATAAGCTCATTTGTATTCATTACTTCTTCCACTCTTCTTTTAATAACGAATATAAAATCGTATCATGAGCAACTTCATTTTGAATCATATGTTTTCGAAGTAATCCTTCTTCTTGAAACCCTGCTTTACTTAATAATTTTTGAGAAGCTTTATTTTCTACATATACAACAGCTGCAATTCTTATCAGTTGCAGCGTTTCAAATCCGTAAGTTAAAATTGCCTGTAACGCTTCCGTTGCATACCCTTGTCCCCAATATGTATCGTCTAATTCATAACCAATTTCAGCTCGCTTATGATGATTATTTATTAAATGAAATCCGCACGTTCCGATTAATTGGCCCGTGCCCTTTTTCTCAATTCCCCAGCGAAATACTGTTCCCTCTTCATAACGATTTTTAAACGTTTGAATTGTTGTTTTCGCTTGCTCAATATTTTCGAAAGAATCCATTCCGAAATAACGTATAACAGATTCTTTCGAAAAATAACGGAACATCGTTTCTGCATCTAACAGTGTTAGTTCTCTTAATAATAAACGTTCTGTTTCTAGTTTCGGAAACCCCATCTCTTTTTCTCCTTCTATTCTAATGAACTGCAAATTTCAATATAATTTCCATCTGGATCGGCAATGTATGCAATTGTTTGTCCCCATGGTTTCACAATTGGTTCAACTAAAATCTTAATTCCTTGCTCTCTAAATTGTTCGATTGTTTCTTGTACATGATCAACAACGAATCCCAATTCAAAATGAGAAGATTGTAACTCACCTTCTGTAAGTGGTAGTCCTGTTAATTCTTTCACATCTTGCCTCGTGTTCATCGCTAAAATTGTAGAACCAGTATTAAACTCAATATATGTACCATGCTCTGCTTTTATAGGTAACTGTAATACATCTTTATAGAATCTTAGACATTCCTCAAACTTTTCTACGTATAAAATGATATACTTCATTTTTATATTCATTTTACATCCCCCTTTATATCTATCCCTAAAATTTCGACAAAAGTCTCATAAAAACCTTGTTTCCTATAGTAATGAGCACAAAAAAATGAGGCCGATTTCTCGGCCCCCCAGCTTATTGGCATAAAACAGGAGATTTGGTTTGGACATAACCAGTTCGTACCCTTATTATATTTTATTTTTTCTGAATTTTGAATACTTTAAATGCCCATTTATATTGAGAAAGTTTTTTGCTTGCATAAAATTAATAAGTTTAAGAAATGCTACAAATGGAGGTGTATACATATGGAACCAATGCTATGTCCAAGCTGTAAAACGAACCGTACTCGCTTTAATATTCTTGAGCAACAAGTAAAACCAGTCAAGTTAAATCCACAAACTGGTCAAGTAGAAGAAGAATACACAAATGAAACGATGAATGCTTTTCATATGGCCTATCAAGGACCTACTTATCGCGTCCAATGCGCTGTATGCGGACTTGTTGAAAACCCGGAGCAATTTATTAAACCTGCGCAAAATCAATCTTTTTCTTAAACATTTTTATTCCCCCCTATGGAATTTTTATAGGGGGGTTTTCCATTTAATATGTTAATCAAAAATGTTTTTCTTCCTTATTATAAGTTACACCCCACGCCTTTTTAGTCATCTTTTATTTTTTGATCTTCGATATGAATCGTTTTTACTTCATTTATTATTTCCGGGTTGGTTCTTCATAATAGTTAATTTTGCGCCTTTATATAAATTTTTATTATGTAAAAAAGAGTGAACAAAAATACAATAATATAGAGACAAAAGAAGTTGATCCCGATAATTCTCGCCCTACAAAATCAACTTCTTTTTAACTTTGCTTTTTATTATAATATTTCACTTTTTAATTTCTTAATTTTCCAAAAGAGTCTTATAAAGAAGTATATCCACATGCAACCTGTAAGACCTGTCATAACTTTCGCCCAAATTGGCACTCTTGATTCCATCGGGCTTAAAAATAGGTTATACATCGATGGTAATATACTTGCTGATATAATAAGAAGGAATAGCAATAACTCATTTAGTTTTTGTACCCTCGTCTCCTTTTCTGAGTATATATCAGGTAATTCATTTATCTCTTCTACTTCTTTACAAAAATAATTCCAGCTTGTAAAACTTGTTACGCGTTCCCAACCTGACATTTCGTATATTTCGAAGTACTCTTGTTGTTGTTCTTTCGAATCCCTATAAACCAATCTAAAATCAGCTTTATATATTACATCTTTTGGCTCAGTTTTCTTAAACGTATACATTAAATTGTATTTTTGTAATGCCCAACCTTGTTGATGCATATTTCGTAAAAAAGCTTCTTCTTTTTCTAAATTCCATGCCGTAAAAAATTTGAATACCCTTTTTGTCTCCATCTTCCATTCACTGCCCTAATATACTATTCCCATTTTTAACCGAACGCTGTAATCTGTTGTACTCTAGCTCCAACACTTCTCTCCCAAACGGAGTTAATTCATAGCACTTTTTTCTATCTGTAGAAGCCACTTCAACTATTAACTTCTCTTTTAGTAACTTTGTCGTATTCCCGTATAAAGTACCTGGACCGAGCTTTACTTCCCCATTTGTCATTTCTTCTACCATTTGCATTATTCCATATCCGTGCATTGGTTTCACTAGTGATAACAATATGTAATATGTCGCCTCTGTTAACGGAATATATTTTTTCGCTTTCGTATTCATTATAACCACCTCCGATACATCGCTTTGTGATATATCGACCTACGATACATCGTATACCGATATTGTATAATTACATTCCAAAATATGCAAGTATAATTTAATAATTGGATATTTATTTCTTCGAATTAAAAAATCATATCAATTTTCTGAATAATTTGTTAAAATATAGAAATATCCGTTTTTATTTTGAAAGGAATGATACATATGATAAATAAATTGAAAGAAAACATAGGATCAGTTTTTGTCGGTAAAGAAAATGTTATTGATTTATTACTCGTTTCATTGCTTGCTGATGGACATGTACTGCTTGAGGATGTGCCTGGTACGGGGAAAACGTTACTTGCGAAAACACTTTCTAAAAGTATAGGTGGTAAGTTTTCTCGCGTTCAATTTACACCGGATGTACTTCCGAGTGATGTAACAGGTATTGAATATTTCAATCCGAAAACGAGTGAATTCGAATTAAGACTTGGACCCGTCATGACCAATATTTTGCTTGCCGATGAAATTAACCGCGCTATGCCGAGAACACAGTCTAGTTTATTAGAATCGATGGAAGAACGACAAGTAACGCTTGAAAAGCAATCTACTCCTCTTCCGAAACCGTTCTTTGTTATTGCCACGCAAAATCCAATTGAATCACAAGGAACTTTTCCTCTTCCAGATGCACAGCTTGATCGTTTTTTAATGACAATTTCAATTGGTTATCCATCTCCAGAGAATGAACTACAAATGATGCGACGTTTCCGTAGCGACGTACCACTAGAAAGCATCAAGTCTGTTATTTCTTTAGAAGACATTTTAGAGGCACAGAAACGAGTAAAAGAAATTTTCGTATCAGAGCCGTTAGAACATTACATTATTAAACTTGCTCATGCTACAAGAAATCATGATTACATCGCTAACGGTGTAAGTCCACGTGCCACACTTGCTTTAGTGCGCGCAGTACAGGCGTTAGCCTTTTTACGCGGCAGAGAATATTGTACGCCTGAAGATATACAATTTTTAGTTCCTTCTATTTGGAATCACCGTATCGTCTTATCAATGGAAGGTGCATTACGTACGACAAAAAATGAAATTATGCAAAGGATTTTAAAAGAAGTTGACGTACCAGTGGAGATTGAGCAAACATGAATGGACAGCGCGTTGTAACTGTACCGTTATTTTTCCAACTTCATATTATTCAATTAACTGTCCCAGGCGCTATACTATTTACATTTTTTATGCCGCAACGAATTATTATGTTTCTCTTTTTCTTCTATTATTTACTTGCGATTTTCATTTATAAATATGTCGCTTATATAGAGAAAAGGTTTCAAGTGATAAACGAGAAACAAATAACTCGGTTATTCCCTAATGAATCTGGACAGTTTTTTATTCATTTAAAAAATGGTGCAAATATACCACTCGTTAACGGTGTTTGTTATTTTCATTTAAGTCCGACATTACTACCACAAAAAGATCAAGGAATTGAACAAATATCAAAAACGTTATTTTCTTTTCCATTTTCACAACCTGCTCATTCGGGGCAAAAGTGGGATTTAACATTAACCGCAACGAAGCGTGGTGTGTTTCAAATTGAACAGTTCGAATGCGTTTTGAAAGATCCTTTTCATCTTTTAACTGTACATTTACCTATTTTCGATAAATTACGGACTGAAATTATTGTGTACCCTTCTCCTAAAGAAGTAGCAGGTTTGCAAGAACTTCAGCAACTTTTAACAGGATCTTATCGAACGAATTTTTCTTTTTACAATGATGAAACATCTATTATCGGTGTTAAACGATATGAGCGTGAATCTTTCCGTTCTATTCATTGGAAAGCATCTGCTAAAATGCAGGCATTACAGGCAAAGCAATATGAACCTGTAAAAAATTATAGTTGGACGATCTGTCTTTCTTTAGCTGCTGATCGCGGATTTGGTTGGAAGGATAATATAGAAGATCTTATATCATTTGCTACATACATTTGCCAATACGCAACGAAGCATCAAATACCATTTGAATTATTTATTAGTGTATTAGCTGAAGGTGGTCCTCTGCATTTACCATTAAACGCAGGGCAAACACATTACGGAATATCTTTAGAGGAATTAGCGCGTATTTCAGATGATAGTACGTTACTTCCGAAACAAGGATTCCTTCACTACGTAGAGAGAAAAAGGGAACGTTCGTCTACAATGATATATATTGGTTTACAAAGAAATGAACTCCCTCTTCTCTCTCAACCTACGTTTTTCATAAATAATGAAGGGATGGTGGAACAGCTTGAAAACTTGGCTCTATCACGTTCATGACTTTATTCTGCTGCTCCTCCTTTCATTATTAACGGAAAGAGATGAACTTGTTGCTGTTGCTATATTTATAGCAACAGGATATGTAGGAGTACTTCTTATCTATAAACTAATGAAGAAAAAAACAACAGGTTTTGTCATACTGTTAATTACTCAAATAATTGGTTGCTCAATCTTTCTCCCTTTCTCTCTATTTGGCACAATTATGTTACCGCTTTTCTTCTTTATCGTACATGTAGTCGGTCCTGGATATCCAGTTCAAAAGTCATTAGGTGGTATAGTATGTTTCGTCTTTTCAGCTATATTTTATGCACCTTTTCCACCATTATGGAAATTGTTACTATTAGTCTTACACATTATGATTGCATTTTGGTTAACAGGTTCCAATCGTAATCAACAGTTATTACGTTTTACTTCTATTATTACAATTGGAACATTTAGCGCTTTACTTATTCTAGTATTTCCTTATGTACGTCTTATTTTTTCTTATATTGTCCAAGTAGTTGCATTAGGATTCGGATATGCGATCAATCCGTTATTTTCAGCAGCTGAATCAAAAGAGACAGACGATTTTTGGTCGAATAAAGGAAATCTAAAAGACCCTCAAATTAAGGAGGAATTTGGTCAGCGTGATTTTGATCCAACTCTCATAAATAGCATTACAATTTTAGTATGTACAACTATTGCTATTTACGTCGTTTGGAAAATAATAAAAAGACGAAAACAAATTAGTTTACCAAATATGCCTGCCTTCGAATCTACTATTATCACTGATAAAGAAGGAATGAGCCAAAAACGTTTGAAACGAAACAAACCACCACATAACGAAATTCGAAAAGAGATTTTTAAGCTTGAAAGTAAGTTAACTCCCCCTTTAAATAGAAATCGAGGAGAAACTATTGAAGCATGGTTAGATAGAATAAATATTGAAGAAGATGTAAATATTGAGAGTCATATTATTATAGATGCTTATAATACAGTGCGTTATTCAAATGGTGAAAATATGATTCTACTTCAGGAATTTAAGGAAGAGGTTCATAAGCTTTATGTGTATCAGAAGAGTTTGAAGAAAAGAAAGAAATAACATAACAAAAAGACTCCTATTTTCATAGGAGTCTTCCTATACTTCTACGTTACTTTTTAAATTGAAGCGTTTTTCCCTGCTTCAATCTCTAATGACTCTTCATGCCACCAAAGTGTTTCTTCAGGATCTTCTTTAGCAATTTGGTGTGCTTCTTTTTTCGATTCTACTGTAGGATATGAACCTTTTAGCGCACGTCCTGATGTTGTAACGAATAGTACACTAAACACGACTAATCCAATAATACTTACACCTGTTAAATAGAATGCCGGTGCAAGCGGGTTACCGGTTGCATGAACTAAGTATGAACATACGAGCGGTGTTGTTCCACCGAATATCGATACAGAAATATTAAAGGAGATCGAAAGTGCTCGATAACGTACATCAGTGAAAAAGAGTGATGGTAATAATGAAGGTAATGTTCCCTCATACACACTTAGGAAGAAACCTAATACGAAAATACCTGCAAATATAGCTGCAATATGTCCGTTACCTATTAGTAAAAATGCTGGAATTGCGAATACAGTTAAACCGAGTAAACCAATTTGCACGACACGTTTATTACCAATTTTATCACTTAATTTACCGAAATAAAGTGCCAGTGGAATCATAAGTGCCATCGTAATAGAAATAATTAATAAGCCAGTTGTTTCTTTGACTTTAAGTACTTGAGTTAGATAAGAAGGAATATACGAAAGAATCATATAGTTCGTAATATTAAAGAAGGCGACAATTACTGTGCTTAATAAGAAGTCTTTTTTGTGATATTTTAATATATCCATAAATGAAAATTGTTCGTTGTCTTCAGATTCTTCTTGTGCTTTTTCCATCTCTTCAAAGATGGGAGATTCATCTAAATGACGGCGTAAATATAAACCGACCAAACCAATTGGTGCAGCTATTAAGAAAGGAATACGCCAGCCCCAGCTGAGCATTTGCTCATCTGTTAATAATAACGTTAAAATGGTAACAACTACCGATGCAGCAATGTAACCTGAGAGTGTTCCAATTTCAAGACCACTACCGAGTATACCACGCTTTTTATCTGGAGAAGATTCTGCGATATAAACCATTGCACCTGAATATTCACCGCCTGTAGAGAAGCCTTGAATCATTCGGGCAACTAAAAGTAGTATTGGTGCCCATACACCAATTTGTTCATAGGTTGGTAGTAATGCGATGAATAATGTAGAAAGTGCCATTAAAATAATAGTAGTACTTAGCACGATTTTTCGGCCGTACTTATCTCCTATTCTACCAAAGAATACACCTCCGATTGGTCGAACGAGAAAGGCTGCTGCAAATGTACCGAATGTAAGTACAAGTTGCAATCCACTATTATCAACACCTGAGAAGAATAATTGACTTAACATTACCGCTAAATACGCGTATAATCCGAAGTCAAACCACTCCATTGCATTCCCAATACCAGTAGCAATTACTGCTTTCCTGGCTTGTTTAGGATTGACAATATTAACGTCTTGAGGTTCAAAATTTAAATCATTATTTTGTTGCATATAATAAAACAGCTCCTTATTTAATTTAACTTCTTTAAGCACACCTTCTCTTATTGAATAAAATTAATTCGAAGCACTTAAGGAAAATCAACGTCTCCTTATCTGTTATTATTGTTTCACATAATTAATTATTTGTCCAATGAGATGCTCTCTAGGTTAAGTAATTTATTAAAAATTAAAAGCTGAAGAAGGCGCTATATGAGTACCTTTTTCAGCTTTTTAATTTAATTTGTAAATTTATTTTTTTCTCCCTTATTTTCTTCTTATTTGAATA
The DNA here is from genome assembly GCF_044324725.1 of Bacillus sp. 3G2. Taxonomy (NCBI): domain Bacteria; kingdom Bacillati; phylum Bacillota; class Bacilli; order Caryophanales; family Bacillaceae; genus Bacillus; species Bacillus sp. 3G2. Next base: position 2,802,272 of record NZ_CP172246.1, read on the forward strand.
GAAAACAAGGTACTTTTTCATTAAATTTTTTAAACACTTGTAGCTGCTAAACTTTGCATACAAGAAATAAACTCCTTAACAAATGCATCAATTTCTTCTTTTGTAATTATATATGGAGGAAGTAAACGAATGATGTTCCCTTGTGTAACGTCAACTAACATGCCTTTCTCCATTAGCTCTACCTGTAATTTCTTCACATTTTCATTCGTATCATTCAAACTAATTCCAAACATCATGCCAGCATGACGTACTTCCCCAATATAATAAGAATTTTCTTTCTGAATTTCTTGCAATTTATCATTCAAATAAAGTGACGTTTCATACGCTTCTTGCATTAAACTATCGTCAATCAATGTGTTTAATACCGTTAACCCTAAAGCCGTTCCCATTGATGAATGCGCAAATGTTGTGCCGTGATCTCCTGGTGCGAATACATCACATAACTTTTCACCTACAATAATTCCGCCAAGCGGTATCCCGCCTCCTGCACCTTTACCAATTTGAATAATATCTGGTGTAATATTGAAATTTTGATAAGCAAATAGTTTACCAGTTCTCCCCATACCACTTTGAACTTCATCAACGATAAGAATGACATTATATTTATCACATAATTTTTGAACACCATGTAAATATTCACCTGATAAAGGATAAATTCCCCCGCTTCCTAAAACAGGCTCTAGCATAATCGCAATTGGATTTTCTTTAACAATTGTTTCTTCTAATTGCTCTATATTCTCGCGCTCTACTTCATATACTGGAATCGATGTTTTAGGGAAGTTTTGATATACACTTTCCTGTCTCGTAAAATGAAGTGCTCCTAACGTACGCCCGTGGAAACTATTCTTCAGCACAACAATTCCTTCACGTTCTTCACCCTTATTAGCTCTATATTTATCAATTAATTTTAATGTCGTTTCTGTCGCTTCTGTACCAGAGTTTGTAAAGAAGACTTTTCCGTTTTTTAAAGAGCAATCAACTAATTTCTTTGCATATTCAATTGCAACTGGGTTTAAAAAATGAAACGGTAGATGCAACGATTTCGTAACTTGTTCCATTGTCGTTTGCACGATTTTCGGGTGATTATATCCTAATACATTCACTCCGACACCAGAAAATAAGTCTACATACTCTTTACCATCCACATCATAAAGCTTACATCCTTCTCCTCTTTCTATCGCAACCTTCGTACGACAGTAAGTAGGCATCATATATTCTTTATCTAATTGAAACCAATCCGACATTTTAAATTCCTCCTAGTTATTTTCCCTGTTTATTTATGTTCATTTTCTATAAAGTCATGTATAAATTCATTTTTAAGATTGAAATTTTAATAGTAATTTTCTTCACGATATTCATTTTTCCATAATTTCTTCTATTCCAACAGGTCCACTACATACTCGTTTTTTTCATCTAGCGGTCTGTAGCCATTTTGAACTTTGCGTGTCATTCATAATCAACGCTATAAAATCATATTTAGTAACAATGGACAAAAAAATTTGGAGGCTATATCGATGGATGAAAACAACGATAAACAGGAGAAACCTTTACTAGGGAAAGACTTTAATGAAAGTGGAGAACGTAATGAACAAGCTACACTTCACTCTCAAACAGTTGGTTCACGTGGACCTGTTCTAAAGCAAGATAGTGTACTTCACGAGACGTTACAAGAATTTATTCACGAAAAAATTTTAGAAAGACCTGTTCATGCAAAAGGATTTGGTGCGTTCGGTTATTTTCAAACGATCTATCCCATGTCTGAACATACGACACTAAGCTTTCTACAAAATTCTAATGAGAAAGTTCCTGTTATGGTGCGATTTTCATTAGCTGTTAGTACGAAAGGAACACCTGACACTTTAAGAAATGTACGCGGTTTTGCTACAAAATTTTATACAAAGGAAGGCATTTTCGATCTTTTATGTAACCACATCCCTGTCTTTTCTGTTCGTGATCCAATGCGTTTCCCAGAAACAATTCAAGCGTTATTACCTTCACCTAAAAATAACTTACTAGACCCGAATAGATTTTGGAGATTTGTCGCTAGAGCACCTGAATCCATTCATTTCGTTGTCCATTTATACTCTGATGCTGGTACGACCAAAAGTCTTCGACGTATCCCAGGACATAGTGTAAATACATATGTTTGGAGAAATGCAGAAGGTAACCGCAAGTATGTAAAGTATCATTGGTACCCATTTGAAGGTGTACAATTCATTACTAATGAGGAAGCGAATAAACTAGCTGCCGAAAACCCTGATTATAGCGGGAAAGATTTATATGATGCGATTGCAAATGGTAAGCCAGTGGAATACGGTTTATATGTCCAGCTCATGGATCCGAAAGATGAAGAACATCTTTCTTATGACCCTTTAGATGATACAAAAGTATGGAATGAAAAGTCGTATCCTCTTATACCAGTAGGCAAAATGGTATTAAATAAAAATCCTGAAAATTATATGGAGCAAGTAGAAAAAGTCGCCTTCTCCCCTTCTAATTTACTGGACGGTGCTGAATTATCAGATGATAAAATGTTGCAAGGTCGCGCTAACATTTATAGTGATTCTCAAAGAAGAAGAATTGGATCTGAATTCCGTAAATTACCGATTAACCAACAGCAAAATTGGACACCTGCTAATCAAATTACGAGCGGAGACGGAAGATACGTTGAAGGTAAACTTGAAAGAACTTCTATTACGAAACAGGATGACTTTACGCAGCCCGGTGAATTTTATGCGCAGTTACAACCGATTGAAAAAGAACATCTTGCTGAAAATTTAGCTGGTGATTTGAAATTTATCTCCGAAGATATTAGAAAGGTCATTTTAGGGTATTTTCATAAAGTGTCAGCTGATTTAGCGCAGAAAATTGAAATCGAAATTAAAAGGTGACATACATCAACTTTTATTTGAACAAAAGAGCCCTTCGCCTAATCTGTTTTGATTAGGCGAAGGGCTCTTTTCATTTTTTCACAACATTATATCGTTTGAGGACGACTCTGCCAAATTGATTAAATATGCGATCCATAAGGAATCCCATTAGTCCAAGGACAACAAGACCGACAAAAATCCAATCCGTTTTGAAATATAACCGAGCATTCCAAATCATATAGCCAATACCTTCATTAGCTGCAACCATTTCTGCACCAACAATCGCCATGAAAGATGATCCCATCGCAAGTTTTGCGCCGGTATAAATATACGGAAGTGCAGCGGGTATGATGACATGGAACATAATTTGCCATTCCGATGCTCCCATACTTCTCGCCGAACGAATTTTATCTTCCTCAACAGCTTGCACACCGGTAATCGTGTTAATCGTAACGATAAAGAAAGTTGCATACATAATGAGGAAGATTTTCGATTGCTCTCCAATACCAAACCAAAGCATAAATAATGTTATAAATGCAAGAGGTGGAATAAAGCGGATAAAATTGATGACCGGATCAAAAAGCGCTCTTAACCATGGTATCCGACCAATTAATAAACCTATTGGAATAGCTACAAGATTTCCTAAAGCCCACCCTGCTATTACTCTTAAAAAACTAACGCCTATATATATAAATAAGGAGCCATTTTGACTCAGTTCAATTGCCCCATACAAAACTGCTATCGGACTTGGTAAAAATTGCGGGTCAGAAAAAGTTGCTACTACGCTCCATATTGTAAGAATAAGGATCCAAGCGATAACTCCACTTTGTAATAGCTTCTTTTGTAAACCCTCTTTGAAATTCCTTTTTGCATAAATCGTCTCTTTGTTTACAATCTCATTTTTCAATGTACTCATTTTCGGACTTCCTTTCAATCAAAATGTGATTGAATCATTTGATAATAGTAATTAAATTCTTTATCTGTAAATGTTCTTGGATATGGCAGTGGAATATCATATATCTTTTCAATTTTAGAAGAGGGACCCTTAGACATTACCCCAATTCTTTGCCCAAGTAATAGCGCTTCTTGAATATCATGAGTGACAAAAATAATAGTTTTGTTCGTTTCTTTCCAAATTCGAATTAGCTCTATTTGCATCGTTCTTCGAGTCATTGCATCGAGTGCTCCAAACGGTTCATCCATTAATAAAAATTCCGAATCATTGGCTAAAACACGTGCTAATTGAACTCTTTGTTTCATTCCTCCAGAAAGTTCTCTCGGATATTTTCCTTCATGCCCATCTAGGCCAACTAGTTTTATATAGTGAGAGGATATTTCTTTCCTGGTGTGCTTTATCATTTTTTTCATTTTTAAACCAAATTCAACATTTTCTTTAATTGTCAGCCACGGGAAAAGAGCTGCGTCTGCTTGTTGAAAAACGACACCACGATTTCTATCCGGCTTCTTTATTTCTTCATGATTTACCATAAGTTCTCCTGATGTCTTTTCAACAAATCCAGCAACCATACTGAGTAACGTAGATTTTCCACATCCGCTTGGACCAAGTAATATAAAAAATTCACCATTCCCAATTGTTAAATTTACATTTTCTAAAACAAATTGTTCGTTATTAAATGATTTAGATAACCCAGAAATAGAAATAGCTACAGGAGATTTCAATACTTCTTTTTCACTTACTGTGCTCACCATACTTCACTCCTATTCTATTTATAAGTAACAGATTCAGGAAAAGCTTTCTTAAGTGCTTCAAGATTAATTTTATCTTTCAATACATATTTATCTTTTAGTTTCCCTTTCTCTTCTAACCATACTTTCATATCTTCTAAATGTTTCACGTCCTCCTTTGTAAATCCGAGAACATAGTTTTGCCTTTCAATATCTTTTAACGCATCTTTCTCTGGTAGTTTCAATTGTTCAAAAGCTAGCTTAGCAGTTTCTTTTTTATTGTTATCTACATATTTAATCCCTTCAGATAGAGCCTTAAGTGTATTTTCAACAGCTTTTGGATTCTTCTCCACAAATGATCTTTTTGCTAGTAGATAGCTGTCAATTGTGACACCCGCACTTTCTAAATCACCTAATTTTGTTACACCTTTTATATTTTTAAATTTATCTTTTAGTGCACCAGAACTCCAAACCGCATCAATATCACCATTTTTCATTCCTACAATAGCTTCGTCTGGTGTACTATATGGAACGAAAGTAATATCCTTCTCATTGATATGTTTTGCTGCCAAATATTTCGCCCATACATACTCGGTTACTGTCCCTTTAGGTACACCTAACTTTTTACCTTTTAAATCATTTTCTGTTTTAATGCCCTCTCTAACTAGAAGTTCATTATCTTTTGATGATTTTTCATTTCCACGGGTAAGTGTTGAAATTACGACCATATCCCCTTTTCCTAAAGAGTTTAAAAGTGCATAATCAGCAGCAAGACCTGTATCAGCCTGTTCAGTTAATACCGCATTAACTGTATCAATGCCATAAGCAAAATTTGATAGTTGAGCTTTAATACCATTTTTCTCAAAATAGCCTTGTTTCTCAGCAGCCCTAAATTGAAAAGATCCGCCCGCAGCTGTATCTATAGCCAATTTTACTGTGGTCGTTTCTTTCTCATTACTTTTTGTCGTTCCCGCACTTTCATTCGAGCATCCTGCTACAGCTAAACTAGTTAACATTGATATACTTAAAAATAAAGGCTTTAGTTTCACCATTTATCATTCCTCCATAACGATTTGTCCCACTAAAATATCACGTTAAATTATTACAAATAAAGAAATGGCAACATTTTCTCATATAACAAACCTATCCAGTTAATTTTTATAAGTGTGGGAAATTACTCTCCCCACACTTTTAACCCATAGCATTAATCTCGTTTTTTATTTGTTTCATCTAATGTCGCTACACAAAAATCTCCAGTGCCGTAAGATTGTGTCCCTTCGACTGTCACAACAGATTCCGTACCAGCTTCTGCTGCATTTGGCACTCTAAATGCAGCTATATCAAGAGGAATGATTTCTTTCTCCTCTGGTTTCTCTAATTGAGGCACCCACTCATACGGAACACGATACGCGCGGTAAACCATATTTGAGTTCCTTTTGTTTTTATAAGGTGAAATATACTCCCATACAAGCTCATGCTCACGAGTAACTTCAAAAATTCGACCATCAGCACCTTCTGTAATTAATGTATTTCCGTTTGGCAGCCTTTGGGCGGAGCTAATATACGGACTGTAAAATCGGTACGAATCTAAAGGAGCTTGATATCCCGCTTCGGTTGGCGTATATTGCCATTCAATTTCTAAAGTTACTGGGTTAATTTCTAAAATTCTCGAGTGATCACGAACAGCATTTTTGGAACCGTATGGAGATGCTGGGTTTGGAAGGCCATATCCTGCCCAACCACCATTATCAAATACGAGTAAATTTCCTTCTCCTGGCAATCCTTTCGGAATGATATGTGCATGATGTTGTCCAATGATCCATCCTAAATGCTTAACATCAGGACTTGAATAATCTGGACCAAGTTTCCAAACTATATTTCCAGTCTTTTTATCGATAATAGCAATGATATTTGATTCCCTAGCATCCCAAATAATATTATCTGGATGAAAACGTTCATCTCCTTGATCATAAAACTTATTCGGACCAATTGTAGACATAGAATTTATATGCATCCAATCTCCATCAGAATTCGCACCAAAGGACCTTACATTCGGATTACGGAACAATACATTTTTAGCACTTTCATCAAATCCAAGTTCCTCAAAATGATCGCTAACAGCCCATTCCCAAACAATATTTCCTTCCCAATCTACTTCAATAATTACATCATCTAATAACGGCTTATCGGAGATATTTGGATTATGTACATTTTTATGGGCTAAAATTAACGTATTTCCACTTTCTGTTTTTGGCTCTAATCCTGGTACATAGTAACCGACAGGATTTCCTTCACGTTGGTAATCATGATGAGCTCTAGCCATCCACTCAGGAGCATGACCTGGGTCTTCAATATGTTCCAGGCGGTTAAATTTCCAGACGATATTTCCCTCCCAGTCAACTTGAACTAAATCGACTTCATCCTGAAAACCATACTCAGGATCTCTTTGTGCTGTATGACCAAACACATAGCCTCCTGGTAACACCTTATTTGGAAACCCGCGTAGTCCTTTCCATAAGTGTACTTCCTTCCCATTCATATCAATTAATAGCGCGCCATGATCTGCAGCTTGATAAATTGTATAACCACTCCAAGCTTTCCCAGGATTATATACTGTTGCTCCTGTTGGATAAATTGTTGGATGTCCCATTCTTTCCACTCCTATTCATATTATTAACAAATTATATTTTTGAATTTTCAGACCTAATCAACTAGAGTAATAACATTCTTTGTTACTCCTCCGTATTCTCATTACTTTGTTTCATAATCGTATGAGAAAGATGTTCTAAATTATGGGCTAAGCGTTTAAAAACTTCGATCTGCAATTGTAATTCTTCTGGTGAAAATCCATCAAATAAAACGGACATAAAGCTCGTTCTCATATTATGATTTCGCTTTATAAATTTTAGGCCATCTTCAGTAATATCAAGTAAAATGATTCGTCTATCTTCCTGATACCGCTTCCGAACAGCCAATCCTTTTTCTTCTAATTTATCGCATAATGCTGTAATCGCTCCTGATGTCAAATCAAGTTCTTCTGCTAAATCAGTTAGACGTTGCTCACCATTTTGAATAATTTTGTTTAATATTAAGAAGCCCGGCAACATAATACCTTCAATCTTTATTTTGTCGCGCTCCTTCACAAATTTACGGACCATTTTACGAAACAACCAGTCTGTTTCTTCGATTAATGTTGGCATCGTTTTGTTCATATCTCCTCCGCTCCTTGCTCTATGAATAATACAAAAAGGCACGAACACATTTCAAAATTACGAAATGTATACGTGCCTTTGGTTATCCAATCAGCTATTCAAATTGTTTTAGCGTTAAAATAATGAGTGGTAAAATAAGTAATATCCACATATTAATCCACTAATACCTATCTGTCAAGTTGGTTTTAAAGTTTTTTTTCCTGTTAATATTTTTTAGATTATTTATATGTAACTCCATTCATAACAATACACTTAAAATATAAAACTCCCCCACTTTACATAACTACTAGAGCAAGGGAGTTCCTTCTAAAACTGCTTTATTAAATTCACCGGTGAGTCCAGTACCTTACTATTTTTCACATCATATAGTCCTATAGGCGTTACTCGTATAAAAGGTAAGTGCGTCGCAGAAAAGAATAAAATGGTAAATGCAGGATCGTCATATGCGTAGCCACGCTCTTGCAATAATTTCACCAACTGTTTCTCTTCCTGTATTAATTCACTCATTTTTAACTTAGACATAATCCCGAGCAATGGTAATGCGATTTCGTGTAATACTTCGTTCTTTTCAGCTATTACCATTCCCCCGCCAAACTCTTTTACTCTACGAAAAGCTGTAAGCATATCTTCTTTGTTCTTCCCAATAAGAATGATGTCACCGGTACCAGAATAAGAGCTAGCAAGCCCACCAAGTTCTTTCGCAAAACCTTTCACAACTGTATTCACTCGCCATGTACCGTCACGAGCAATCATCATAAGAAAACACTCATCATGATTTAGCGAAAGTTCATCACAGTTTAAATCAATTTCAGTCGTGTATGGTTTAGTTATAACGTTATTTAATAATTGTATACCCATTTTATGCGAAAAAATCATATCCTCTTTTTCTATGGACCAATCTAATAATAATGGAGTTACTTTGAATTTACTCCAGTCTATTTGTAATGATTCATTTTTATTTACTCCGTCACGCTTCACCCATTTCCCCTTTGCAATTACACTTATTGGAACCGGGTTTTCTTTACTTTCCAAAATATTAATATTAGCAATTCTACCTGTCGCAATTGAACCATGTAGATGCTCCATATTATAATAACGAGCGATATTATAGCTTGCCATATGATAAGCATCTATAACTGGCACTCCTTGTTTTATCGCGGTAGATATCATTACGTTTGTCATTCCATTTTCATAAAATGAAGGATGTGAGCCATCTGTAGTAAGAATGAATCTATCAAACTGTTTAACTCCTAGTTCCAACAATTCTTTCAGTAACACTTCTAAATCTGGGCGGATTGAAGAATTTCTTAAGGAAACCGTGTAACCTTGCATAAGACGAGTGAAAGCTTCTTGCCCTGTCATCGCTTCATGATCACAATCTGTACCTAACAACTTTAACTTTGCTAAGGTCGTTTCAGATGCCCCTGGAAAGTGCCCTTCTACTTTTTTATGTAATCGTTTCGTTTCCTGCACCCACTGTAACATTTCATCATCGCCATGTAATAACTTTGGCCACGCTGTTAGCTCGCCGCCTTGAAGAACTGCTTTATGCTTAAGCCACTCTATTATTTCTTCACTATTAAACAAAGATTCCCCGTCTTGCAATTCAGTCTGACCATCAAAACGGCACCACCAATACATACTTGCTGGAATCTTTTCAAACTCATCTAATAAACGAAATGCTTCTTCACGTTGTAATGTGAAAAATAAAGTTAAATTATCATTAATAAATGTCGTCGTTCCAAATTGCATCGCATAATTTGCCAAAGTTTCAGGATTATATAATTGATATGGATGTGCATGCGGTTCTATATAACTAGGAACTACATACCTTCCATCACAATCAATGATTTCACATTCATGTAATTGCTCTGGCAGTTTTTCTCCTACATATATAATGCGGTCATCATAGATCCAAATATTTGCTTGCATCCACTCGCGCATATAGGAATTTAAATATGTTGCGTTCTTACATAAAATGTGCGGACTTCTTTTGCCATCTATTACTTCAACATGTTCTCGTAATTGCTTGTTACTCCATCTAAACTGATTTTGTCCCAATGTATTTCACTCCAAATCAATTTACTTTTATTTATTAAAATTAAAACAATTAACAAACTAAAGTATTCTCCATTCATAACTCCCCTGTATAACCCCTATAAACTTCATTATATTAAATAATATTAAAAATGACAATTTTCAGAATTAAAAAGATACCTTTTTGATCCTCAATAAAAAAAAGGATGTCGTGTAACTGACATCCTTTTTACTACTAAACTATAAGGTTGAATTACACTTGATGTCATTCTATGAATGCTAATACTGGCCTTTACAGCAGAATGTCATTCACTTTCTTTTCATCTATTTATTAAATTCAACTTGCATCATTTTATCAAACTGTGTAAGAATATCAACCGGACCTAAAGAGTTAACATTGACAGCAAATGTATGCTTGCCTCCAATTACTCCACCAGCAAAAGTCATAAACCCAGGAATTGACCCTCCGTGCCCCCAAACTGAGACACCATTTTGAAGTTTAGTCTCATAGATTCCAAGACCATATCCATCACCAACCCCTTTTCCTTCTACAGGAACTGTAGTAAGCATTTCTTTTAGCTCTCGTTCCTTCAGTAACTTACCACCGAGTAAAGATGAAAAGAACTTATTTAAATCGTCCGCATTAGAAATCATATCTCCAGCTGCATTAGCTAAACTCGGATTATAATACGTCATATCTTTCAATTCACTTGTTTCATCAATTTTCATATATCCACTAGCATGATTCTTACCTGGAATAACAGGTGAATTCCCTGGTAAAAACGTATTTGATAGATCCAAAGGTTCAATAATGCGCTTTTCAATTTCTTCCGCATAACTATTACCAGTTATTTTTTCAATTAGCATTCCCAATATTACATATCCTGTGTTTGAATACAACCAGCCTTTACCCGGCGAAAAATCTGGAGGCAGAGAAAGTCCTATTTTCACTATTTCTTCTGCCGTATATGTTTTTTTCGAATTCATAATATCAGCTTCTTTTGATTTTAAATATTCAGCTATACCACTCGTATGATTCAAAAGTTGGCGTATCGTAATTTGATTACCATCATACCCATTTCCTTGAATAAGACCTGGTAGCCACTTCTCAATTGGATCGTCAAGTTGTACGCGATTTTCTCCTACTAATTGAAGAACAGTCGTGGCGGTAAAAGTTTTCGTCACACTACCAATCCGAAAGCGATAATCCGATTTCACCGGTTTCTTTGTACTTAAATCCGCCACGCCAGCAGTATAACTATTAATTTTCCCTTTATTAGACGTCTTAGCTAATACCCCTGGCGCTCCAATTTGGATTGTTTCCTGCATGACTCGTTTCCATCCATTCCGATTCTTTTGATCATGTGCTTCTGACGAATTAGAAATATTTTGAGTAGACTCTGCTTTCACAGTAAAACCTGGTGTGAATAAAGTAGTACCTGCTAATAAAACTGCCAAACTCGCTAACTTAATAGAATAACATTTTTTCATAAGGCTTTCTCTCCTCTATTCATATCGTATTGATTCAAGTTATACTTTCATCCTAAATGATAAAACTCTCTTTTTTCTTATCCATTCCTTACGAAATACTTACTTTCAAAATTAGACGATCAGATGGGAAAAAGTAATGTATGAAATAAAAAAAAGAACGTGTTTTCAATTTATCAAAACACGTTCTCTTACATACTTAAAACCCTATATCAACTTTTTAGTTCATTCACTTTTACCATCCTGCACTAGCGTTCATGCCATTTCCGATAATAGTAAGTAGTAATGGCCACAGCACTGGTGCTAACGTAAGAAATAGATTAAGCAGTATAAGTATTCTATATCTCCCAGGAATATTATAATTTTTACGATTAACAAATAATACAAAAACTAATAATATTATAGTCGTTACAAATAAAAGTAACACTAACAACCAATACCAAACCATTAAACTGAGACTCCATGGCTGTAATAGCTCGTGTACAATACCAAATGTGATTCCCAATACTGCAAAACTAAAGGTAGTAATTGTTGCTTTGATAAACAATTTACTTAATTTTTTATCGTATGTATACTTACAATATAAATCTATTAACGTGTATAAAGATAAAAAGGCCATTAATACACCTATCCAAGACAATAACCAGTCTCCGCCTCCTCTAACTAACATAAACAGAAACCAACACATCCCTGCTGCAGAAAAAACAAAGGAAAGGAGTATGTTTTTTAATACCGGTTTCATTCTATTTTCACACCCTTACAAAAATTTAAATATAAATTATATTTTTTATTTACATGATACCCGTAATTGATTCATCTCTTTTTCATTCTATATTGATGAAACGAAGATAAACTCATATAAATTTAACGCGCAATACTCTACTAAGGCAACCTTTTTCCATTGGTAGAGATATAAAGTGAAACTTTAATCAGTGGGGGTTTTCTCCATCCCCCACTGATTATTAGCCCTCACCAATCGGACTTTTATGGGCAGTTGATCCCCCACCTAAATTCTTTGCTTTCGCTGCATTTTGAGGTGGGGGTCTTACTGCCCATTAAAGCGGGATAAAAAAGTAAGTATACATTACCATGTAATTAAATATAAGTAAATGAAATTAATTTACAGTTAATTTCATTTACTTATATTAATGTCACGCTTTCCCGTCTCGCTCTATCCATCGTACAGTCTTCTCTACATCTAACTCCGTATACGTCTTTTCTCCATAACGGACAGACTCATATATCGGAATAATATCTCGCGTTCTACAAATTCTACTTAACCATTGTTGCATCGTTTCATATGACCTTCTCTGTTCGTGAAATGGTAAAGTTCTTTCCCATTTCGCAATTCCTCTCTTTACAGCTACAGCTTGCAAATCAAATGAAACTGACTCTCTTCCTTTTAAATTAAAATTCATATAATAATTTGAACCTGTATTCGTATTTTTGTTTATTTCATCATGATTCCAAGTTAGCTTATTTTCACATTTAAATCGAAATACGATATTGAAAATAGGGAATAAAGACTTGTTTGAAATTTTCATTTTGCACACATTCGCTTCACCTGTCAACTCCCCCCACTGAGATGAAACATTTCAGTGGGGGCTTGAGTTAGAACGCTAGGTCTTTTCGTCTATCCCTAGACAGTTTGACGCTCTAACATTCATGCGACCTTATGGTAACACCCCAAGTATGTTTTTGGTTAGTACTTGAAACGAACAATCGTTTCTCCCCACTTGCACCACCCTTTCGAAAAAGAGCAATTCTTCCTTATGGAAGAAGCCACCACTCAGATGAATCCGGCGTGTGCTACAAGCCCCGACAAGTCGAGTACACATGGATGGTTGACACACCCACTAAGCTATGCGCGAAGCAACAGCCTTACGTTTTTGCACTTCTAATAGAATCGGCGTTTTCACTTTAAGACTTTCATCCAATTCTACAACTTTTGATTTTTGCAATGTATTCAAAGCACCATTAATATCAGCGTGAATACATGTTCCTGATTGACTTCGATACAGACCACGCGTGATTCGTTTGCCACTAAAGCGATAATGGGTCCTATCACCCTTAGACCAAACTGGAACCGGATCTTTATCCAGAAAACTAGCTTTTGAAGTATAGCTTTCTTCTTGTTTTAAAAATTGGATGCCTTCTTTTATACATTTATTCTCAATTGCCGCAAGCAGTTTATGAAACGGGATTTGAACAAACTTTTGATTATTCTTTTTCCCCATATCAGATTTTTGTTTCCAACCAACGTTATATCCTACTACAACCGTATCTACGCTACATTCTTTCACTTTTTTGAACAACAAGCCTACAGTTTGTGAAATGTAACCATTTATTTGTCTTTCCCTTTTATGCCAAAGTGCAGCCATTTGATTCGTTACAACTCGTTTTGAAATTCCGTTTTCAATATTTTTCAGCCCTAGATTACGTATCATTTTGTTGAAGTATTGGTTAATGGATTTTAATTTTTTCCCATCAATTAAGAATGTATCACCTGTATTTGTCACGCAACTTAATAATCTGTCTACACCTAAATCGCAACTCAAAGCGTTACTCGTAGTCGTGGATTGTTTCTTCATTTGAGAAACGTACATTTCATATGTGTAATGCACCTCAAAGAACCGACCTTTTTGCTTCGGTACAATCTCAATGTAGGAGATTTTTTTATGTCTTACGTTTTTCGGCATACGTATTTTAATAGAACCGAATTTTTTTCTGAATGCAACACTCATTGGAATCGTCCAATACCCGTTCTCATCCACTTTTGGAACTTGATAGATTTCAATAATTCGTTTGTCAGTTGAAAGAGAATAATTAGGAAATTTAGGACGACCTGTGAATGTTTCAGGATTTTTCTTCCATTGTTCCAGTGCTTTAAAAAAGCTCTTCACTTCTGTAAATAAGGCTCTACGAATCGCTTGAACAGAGTTTGATTGAATGCCCCAGTAGTTCGTATCGGCTTGCATGGCAGTGTCCACTTCTTTTACAGTAGCCATTTTATTATGGTTCAAATAACTTTGTTTTATGGTATACAATCCAACATTTCGCAACGCTTTTGAACTATGTGACATGCGCTGAAGTAACCGAAATTCTTTAGCTGTGAGACAAGCTCGTCCGATATTCTGTTTTTGAGTGAATCGTTGCATGTTTTCTCTTTTCTTTTGTTTACGTAATACTTTCACCGCTTTCTTTTTAGCCATTGTTTTCACCACCTTTCTTAGAGAGTTCATTACTTTTGACACATTAATATTGGGGCCTTCATCGCAAATTCCTATTGGCTCAAGTAACAAAATGATTATAATTATTCAATTTCGTTGTCTTACGATCTATTCCCTCCTTATCTAAGGGCAGATTGTATCGTAAGACAAAAGAAACAAAAGAGTTCAGCCTACCTTCTGACGGCAATTCATCTCCACCTGAATTGTTGGGCTTCACCCGTAACACAAATCAGATGGAGTCTTATTGCCGAAAAGGAAAAAAAGATACCCATAGCAAGCGCTTAGGATATCTTTTTCACCAAATTATTTTACTAACTCTCCATTATAAGCTTTTATATCAAGAGGAGCAGTTAAAAACTCTTTTACTTTACTAACGAAAGATGTGAAGTGTTCACTCGTATTATGACTCGCAACTGCCTCTGCATCTTTCCATACTTCTACCATTGTATATACATTTTCTTTTTCTGTATCTTTATAAAGGTCATAAGATACATTTCCACTTTCTTCTCTTGAACTATGAATGAGCGGACGAATTTCTTCTAAAAATGATTGTTGTTTTGCTGGATCTACTTGAAATATTGCGTGAATAATAATCATGGTGTTTCCCCTCTCATATTCCACTTATTTCTTTGAAATTACTTCCATTCGGCAACTTTTTCAACTGGAAGACGTACTGATTGGTAACCACTGTCAGCAGCTTTTCCGATTGAAATTAACATAACTGGTACGTAGCGTTCTTTATCTAATCCGAATGCTTCTGCGATTTGGTCTTTTTCAAATCCACCAATTGGACAAGTATCATAACCGTGTGCACGAGCTGCTAGCATAAATTGCATTGCTACAAGACCACCATCAATTAGTACTGTGTCTTTCATTACTTCTGGTGTAACCATTGAGAAGTAACCTGAAAGTTTTTTCATTTGATCTTCTTTTACTTCTGCTGGCATTAAACCACGCTCTACTGCTGTACCGTAAATTTCTTCTGCGTTATCAAAGTTGTTTAAATCACCAAATAAAGCGATCATCGCTGAAGATGTTTCTACTTGTGATTGATTGAATTTCGCAAGTGGCGCAAGTGTTGCTTTCGCTTCGTCACTTTCAATCACTAAAAATCTCCATGGTTGCATGTTTACAGAAGATGGTGCAAGTGTTGCTTCTGTAAGAATTTCTGTCATTTCTTCTTTACTAATTTTCACTGAAGGATCGTACTTACGAATTGAACGGCGTCCTGTTAAAATTTCGTTAAAATCATTTGTTTTTACTGAGTTAGTCATAGTTGAATTCTCCCTTTTTTATAGTTCTTTTATATTTTCTTGAATGTGATTTAACATAGTTAAAAGATTATCGCGCTGTTCTTCACTTAACCCTTTAAATGCTGAAGCTGCAAAACGTTCTTTTTCCTCTTGAAATGCTTGAATTTTATTCCGTCCCTCTTCAGTTAGAGAAACTAATGTAATTCTATTATCGTCTGGATTTTTACGTCTTACTATCATTTCATTTGCCTCAAGCTGCTTTAAATGCCTCGTTATCGCAGCATTATCAATATTCACTTCTTGTTGAAGTGCTTTTTGGCTAATTTCACCTACTTCATATAATTGAAGTATAAGTTCTAGTCTAGATTGACTCATACCCGTACACCCTTCAAATTTCGAACTTACTTCTTTATTTAAAAAGTGTAATTTATATAAAATAATCGCTTCTTTAGAGCATGAACTTGTCAAACTATCCCTCCTTTACATACAAAGTAAAAAACGTTTGATGTATCAATAGTTGATATGTCAATTAATATAATCTATATCGATTTAGAATGCAAGCATTTTGTTTTCATTTTTATTTTTCCAAATTAAGGCGCTTTGTCGCGTTACAAATAATGTTAATTGCACTATAATAGTACTAATTTAAAGAACTGGAGAGTGATTGTAATGCGGCAATACACAAATAGAAATGAGGAATTAAAAATGGAAAATGAAATGAGGATATTCACATATGACAACAATAAATATAGGGATTGTCGCGCACGTAGACGCTGGCAAGACGAGTTTGACTGAGCGTATTCTTTATGAAACGAATGTGATTAAAGAAATTGGCCGAGTAGATAGTGGTAATACGCAAACTGACTCAATGGAATTAGAAAGACAACGCGGAATTACGATTAAAGCATCTGTCGTCTCTTTCTGTATCAATGACTTAAAAGTAAATGTCATTGATACACCTGGACACGCTGATTTTATCGCTGAAGTGGAGCGATCATTCCGTGTTCTAGACGGTGCAATTTTAGTTATTTCTGCCGTTGAAGGTGTGCAAGCACAAACAAAAATTTTAATGCGAACATTACAGAAACTAAACATACCGACTATTTTATTCGTTAATAAAATTGATCGTAGTGGTGCAAATACTGAAAAAGTTATGAAACAAATAAAAGAGGTTCTTTCAAATGAAGCATTTCCCTTCTATTCTGTCCTAAACGAAGGAACGAAAGAAGCCCGGATCATTGAATACAAATCATATGACGACTGTATGGAACTGTTAGTACCATATAATGAATCATTACTTGAATCATATGTAAATGACGAAATCGTACCGGATACATTATTAAGTGAAAAGCTCATTACACAAATAGAACAAGCAAATGTGTTCCCTATCTTTTTCGGATCAGCCATGACAGGTATAGGTGTAACTGAACTGCTCGAAAATATTTCATCATTATTTCCAGCTAATAAGCCTGCTGAAAATGAAACATTATCCGGTGTTGTGTTTAAAATTGAACGTGAACCTTCTGGTGAAAAGATTGCATATGTAAGAGTTTTTTCTGGTCGTTTACACGTTAGAAAATATGTTGATATACAGCGTGATGACGCTCTGGCACATAAAGAAAAGATTAAGAAAATATGCATGTTTCATAACGGAAATGCAGTTCAAGCTTCAATCGTTCCTAGCGGAGAATTTTGCAAAGTGTGGGGACTGAGTGATATTAAAATTGGTGATATTATCGGTGAACGAACGGATTATATAAAAGACATTCACTTTGCCGAACCACAAATAGAAGCTGCTATTGATGCAGTACTAAAAGAACGAATTCATGATCTATACGCTGCACTTATGGAGTTATGTGAAGAAGATCCGCTCATTAAAGTGTGGAAAGATGATGTTCATAATGAACTATATATTCGCCTTTTCGGTGAAGTACAAAAAGAAGTAATTGAAACAACTCTTTTTGAGAAATATAATTTGCAGGTGACTTTCTCAAATACGCGTGTCGTATGTATTGAGAAACCCATTGGCATAGGGAATAGCGTTGAAGTAATGGGCGAAAAAGCGAATCCATTTTACGCAACAATCGGCTTTAATATCGAACGTGGTGAACTTAATTCTGGCATAACATATAAGTTAGGTGTTGAACTGGGCTCACTTCCATTAGCATTTCATAAAGCGATTGAAGATACAGTGTTTCAAACGTTAAAACAAGGTTTATACGGCTGGGAAGTTACGGACATGATCGTCACGTTAACACATACAGGTTATGCTAGTCCTGTTACAACAGCGAGTGACTTTAGAAACTTAACACCACTCGTTTTAATGGATGCTTTAAAGCAAGCTAAGACATGTGTATATGAGCCAGTAAACGAGTTTGAATTGAATGTACCGGAGTACGCAATTAGTACCGCGATGTATAAGCTCGCTGCTATTCCAGCAACTTTTAGTGAGCCTATATTAAACACTAATTCTTACCAGTTAACAGGCTCATTACCTGTTGCAAAAACAGAGCATTTTAAGCGAATGCTTCATTCATTTACAGAAGGAGACGGTATATTTACAGTGAATCCCACTGGTTACACAAAACTGAAGGCTCCCTTCCCTACTCGAAAACGTGTTGATTATAATCCGCTGAATCGTAAGGATTATTTACTTCATGTGTTGAGGGCTTATTAAATAAAAAGAGGTGCAAATTGCACCTCTTTTTGCATGTATTAATTGGTTAGTTTGTCCTAACAACTTCTTTAAGTTTTCCTATTATTTTTGCTATTACTTCGATTGAATTCTCGGTTTCAAATTCTCCTACGTTCACAGAATGGTTAGCATTTTTAATAACCTCTATCTTAAATTTAGATTTCTCTAATTGCACCATTTGATTTGCATTATATTGATGATCTTTGTCTCCAATTACTAATAACCCTTTATGATGACTATGTAGGATTGAATCAAAAATAGAATCAATAGTTAGTAAAGGTGTAAGTAGTATCATTTTTGACTGTAAAAACTCTTCTCTCTTCATTAAATCATTTGCAATCGGAATTGTTCCCAGTGACTTCCCTAAAAATATCGTATGATTGTATTGCTCACCTTTTAATACTTCCTTCATTACAGGATTAATATCATCCATCATTACTTTCGTTATTTCTTCCATTGATTTATTCATTACCTGTTCGTCATAAGAATAATGAATATGTACTACATCTATTTTATTTTCGAGCATTAGCATCGTCGCATAATAAAATAACGGTTTATCGTAATTGTATCCTGAACCTGAGAACATAAAGCAAACCGTACTGGAACCTTTTTCGATATGTGTATATGGAATTACTTTGCTATCTACATGAATCTCTTTTTTAGTCCCCTTCATCCTTTTCCCCTCCGCATACATTTACTTTTGTAAAACGATATGTTCTGTATGAACGAATACATCCTTTACTTTCTCTATTATAAACGCTGGCTGTAAGTTATATATATCTAACTCTTCTACCGGCACCCACTTAAAGAAATACGTTCTACCTTCTTCTTCAAGAATATACTGGTCTGCCCCATTTGCAGGTAATTGTTTCAGCTCTACTTCATAGTAAAAACTAATTTCATGAAACTTTCGTTCAGAAAGTGTAAAGAAATTTTCTACCGACCATATTAATCTCTTCACCTCAATAGGAACTGCTAATTCTTCCGCAAGTTCTCGCTTTAACGCATCTTCACTATTTTCTAGCATTTTCACTCTTCCGCCTGGTACGTACCAAAAATCTTCACCGTCACCTTGCAATATAAGGATTTTATTACCTTGTTTACAAATTGCTCCGACTCGGTAATTAAAACATGTTTCCTCAACTTTAAACGTAAGATCCACACCCATTCCCCCTTACATATTTTTTAAATATCGAACATTACAAAACTAATATGTATGTGCTGTACAAATAAGATTACTAAATTTCTCTAGTTCGTTCAATAATTTTCGAACTTTCCAAAAACAATACACATCATTTGTCATCACAAGTATAAATACATATGTCACAATTACTGCGCACACTTCGGAAGCATTATGGGGGACGAATGCATCTCTATCAATATAGAAAACTGAAAAATCAAATAATTTTCAAGGAATCATTGTAAAGATAAAGTGAAACATCAATAAGTGATAAGTGGAGTTTTTATCTTTCCCCTGTTGTTTTTAAATATTGTTAAGACATTATTAAAAAACGCAAGGTCAACTTATGTGCTAATTAATTCTTTTTCTAGAAAAAGCGTCTTTTATTGCACTTGTTAATACATTTAGGAATAATAAAATAGCCATAGCTGCCGTTAATACGTTAAATTGCTTTGTTTTATAAGGAGCGAACCATTCCGTAAAGAACTCTGAATTAACGAGACGCTCCCCAACTCCTCCTTCCTTGAAGTTCGGTATCCACGAATTCATATCAAGGATGATAAAAATTAGTTGCATAACGAAAAATGCACCAAGAGTTTTCAGCCAATTTCGTATTCGAATAGGATGCTCTTTTTTTGATGTCATTTAAATGATCCTCCTTTTAGAACTTGCTATTAAAGAGCCTTGTTCTGATAGATACGAATAGATAATATCCATGAAACCCCATAGCACCCCACTGCTATGACAGCAAATATAAGAAATAATTTCAAGTCTGAAATCTCTTTTAAAAAGGTCAGTACACCATTAGCATATTTATTTAATAAATATGGAGTATTTCGCATTAAATATATAACTCCAATAGATAAAAATATAAAAACTGGTACAAGTGTTTTCACTTTAAATGCAACAAAAAATGGGATGTAAAATGCAGTAATCAGCATGACTGCCAAGAAGCCTAGAATGTAACTTTCTAAGGAAAGTTGAAATTCCATGCTGTCTAAAATGAAATATTTTCCAACCAAACAAAATGGGATGATTACTATTGTAAAAAATAAGGTTCCAACGTATTTTGAACTTATAATTTCCTTCCTAGTATACGGTAATGAGTTTACTAAAATATTATCATTATCTTTATCATCAGATTGATATGTGTTAATTACAAAAACGGCACTACAAATGATTATGACATATGCTACATCCATACCGGCCCACAAATAGGTAACTAGAAATAAAAGATAAGCAGGTAAAAAAGTTTTTTGTAAAATCAAATCCTTTTTAATTAAATTAAGCATCTTGACTCCCCCTTTTTCATGAAATACATAATATCCTCTAAACTTGGTTTTTCAATCACCACTTCTTTATTAAATAAAGTTTCGATAGAATTTACATTTTCAATCAATCCCTCGAAACCTGTATTTGCCTTACATACAGATATAAATTCACGCTCAGTATCACAATCTAACATATCTAGTGGTCCTTTGACCAAAATATAATCTTCTGCAATGGCATAAATATCTTTTGTAAAAATATGCTTCCCATTTTGAATAAATGTAATATAATCGGCAATGCGGTCTAAATCCGTTGTAATATGAGATGAGAAAAAGATAGTTTTCTCACCATCCTGCATAATATTTTGTAAAACATCCAATAATTCTCTCCTAAATACCGGATCGAGTCCGGAAGTAGGCTCATCCATAATAATTAGTTCAGCATGATGTGAAAGAGCAATTGCAAGAGAGGCTTTCATTTTCATTCCTTTGGAGAATGTTTTCATTTTTTTATTTAATGGTAATTCGAACAGATCTTTATAATATGTAAATTGGTTAAAATCCCATTTTTTATAAGCAGGCGCAATAATTTTAGTAATTTCCTTTAATGTGAGTTCATCATAAAACACATTATCGTCATAAACGAAACCAATTCTTTCTTTAATTCGCTTCGCATCAGTCGAATAGTTCATGCCAAATAAGGAGACATTTCCACTATCCGGGTTCAGTAGATTCATAATCAGTTTAATCGTTGTAGATTTACCTGATCCATTTCCCCCAATAAAACCCGTAACAAATCCTTTTTTTACTTCCATCGAAAAATTTTTAATTTGAAATCCTTTAAAAGATTTACTGACATTTTGAAGTTCTATTACATTTTCCAAGAGTTCTCCTCCTCGTATAAAATTGTAAGCATTTCTTTTAGATCATTTAAAGAAACATCCATTTGTTTAGCATTTTGAATCGCTTCACACAACTTTTCTTCAACTGTCTTTAATTTTTTTTCTTTCATAGTTTCAATGTTTTGTTCTGCTACAAAGGACCCCCTTCCGACAATTGAATAAATAAAACCGTCTTTTTCCAGTTCTTCATATGCTCTTTTCGTTGTAATAATACTTACTCTTAAATCTTTTGCTAACTGACGCATTGAAGGAAGAGCATCTCCTTGCTTTAAATCACCTAGTAAAATAAGTTTTTTTATTTGGACACCAATTTGTTCATAAATAGGTTCCTTTGAAGTGTTCGTAATAACGATTTGCATGCAAATACCTCTTTTTAAAAAATATTGTATATATACTTTATATACAATATATACTATCGCACATTTTAAATCAACAGAAAATTCCCAAAATACAGTCGTAAGTACAATCTAATAATAAATGTAATTCATACAACTTATTTATACGGAACTTCCTCGTATTTGCTCGATTTTGAGGTGGAGGTCTTACTGCTATCTAATGCGGTATAAAGACTACGTTGTGTTTTACGGAGAAATTGGCTCAGCTGGTAATGTGAAAGCAAAAGAGTTTGAAACAGAAGAACAATCTGAGGAAGTTGATATCAAGTTAGACTGGAATGAAGATGACGAAGAAAGATAAAAAAAGATGTTTCCTAAGTTATGGAACATGTATGGGGAAGAATCGATAGAGTCGTAGATTTGTTAATTGCCAAAAACGCCTTGTTTCTTTCGTAACAAGGCGTTTTTCATGATACTATGTTTAAATTTTTATCTTCCCACTTTCCCACCACTTCATAAACGTTTCTAACGAAGAAGCAACCCAAGTTCTACTATCATTTTCATGATTCCATACATATATATCCTCTCTTTGCACGATTCCATTCAAAATGGAATAACCAAACAAATCACCATTTCCGCCATCAGCAAAAAATAATAAACAATCAAAAGGCATATATAAATCCTTGAAATCAACTATATTTCTCATATTCATATTTTCAGTTTTAATTTTTGAAGTAGACCAAATAAAATCCCCGTATTCACCTTCTACACCGTTTGTTTCCTGTAATAATTGATACAAATCATTTGGAAATTCCAAATGTAAACATTTTTGTATATCAGTAAGTTCATCCTTTGTAGCTGGATTATTGAAACTTAAGTTTTGTGAGATACTGTGAATTGTGTTTTTCCACATCACCTTTTCTCCTCCTTATGTGCAATCAAGTATATTCAAAGGGCTCATCTAAATTTACTGATACCACTTTTCTAACAAATCTTTCTCCCTCTCTCCTGAAATACCTGCTTTTAATTCCCATTCCTCCACACTCTTCATCCACTCATACACATCTGTAACTGTATGTTCTAACCTTCTAAAAGTAAGTCCTTCTTTTATAGCTCTTTCAATATTAATAGAAAAACCACCTTTCCACGGCTTCGTCTCACCTTCCAATGAAAAAGTTTCTGGAAGCCATAAAGGCATCTCTGTCCAAGGCTGTACTTTATGTTCATTCATAAATGATTCATCTACCCAAACGAATGCAGCATCGCTATTCGTAACCTTTTTGCACATATTTAATAGCTTTTCCATCGTTAATTCATAATTTGGACCTGTTACATTGAATGTACCTGCTTTATTGTTTTCTGCCATGTTTAATCCCCAGTTTGCGACGTCTTTTATATCAACTATCTGCACTGAACGGTCTTTTCTTCCTGGAACTAACACTTTTCCTCCCTTTGCTACACGCCCAATCCAGTATGGAAGCCGATTTGTATAATCAAACATCCCTGAAAGAAGTCCTGCTCTTACGTGTAAAACACGCCCCGGCCAATACTTCTCTGCTTCTTTTTCACACAATACTTTCAGCGCACCGTAATACTCATAAGGAGAAACTTCACCATTCTCTACAGCCTTTATTTGATCACCTGTAGGTTCGGTTTGTAATATATAATCTTCTTTTATATGATGCGGAATCCAGTCTCTATATACGGAAAGACTGGAAATGAATATATAATGCTTTATATTATCGTGTAATG
This sequence comes from Bacillus sp. 3G2, assembly GCF_044324725.1. Lineage (NCBI taxonomy): Bacteria > Bacillati > Bacillota > Bacilli > Caryophanales > Bacillaceae > Bacillus > Bacillus sp. 3G2. Next base: position 2,826,180 of record NZ_CP172246.1, read on the forward strand.
CTTCTCCAACATTTCTAATGTGATGCGGAGAAAACCCACACGTGTCGACTACCGCGTCCCATTTTCGATTTTCTAAACTTGAAACATCATCATTTCTGTCACCAATTAACTGCTCTACTTCAGGAAAAATTTCTTTATTCGTTCCGCGATTAAATAATGTAACTTCATGCCCTCTTTTTAATGCCTCTTCTACAAAAGCTCTTCCTAAAAATCGTGTACCACCTAAAATTAGAATCTTCATAGTTCTCCCCCATTCGTGATTGAAAATCCTTACTTGTGTTAAACGATTTTTTGCTGTGAAAAGTTACGGGGTTAGTCTAACTTTTTCTACAAGTTCAACATATGTAATTTCCATTTCATATATAATTAAAATATCGGATATTTGATTAATCACTTATACATGTAAGTAGGTGAACAATATGAATAGAAACATAGTTTATCATTCAACATTTTGTATGTATTGCCTCACATCACTTGTATATATCATCTTACTGAACATAGAAAATGGTCGTAATTATTTAGGGTTTACGATGGTCATTCCGCTTTTAGCTGCTATTTTATATCAGAAATTATATAAGAAACAAAAAATAGTTCATACATTTGGAATTTCACGACCAAAAATAAAAATACTAATTTTCTCCATTTTATCCCCCATACTTCTAGGACTATGTCTCCATTTTTATTTTTATATTTATAATATAAATTTCTTATTTCATCATTGGAATGAATTAGGAGTTCTCTTGCTCATCGGTCTTACAATTGCCGCTTTGTCTGCATTTTTAGAAGAAATCATATGGCGTGGAAATTTTCATTACCATTTACGAAAAAATTATTCATTAAAACAAACAGCAATCATTACTGCATCACTTTGGTCATTATGGCATTTACCAGTATCAATCTTTTATAAAAACTATGAATTATGGTTTGTAGGTATATTAAGCTATCTCTCGTTATTATTTATTTTATCTATAATTTTGACGTATACGAGAGAGTATAGCCATTCTGTGATAACATCTGCAATTTTACATGGTATGTTTAATGTATTTTATTTAACAGATGGAGTAGCAACAACATGGGGTATTAGCCTAATGGAATTAATTAAATTTATCTTGCTCGTAATTGTGTTTGGCATGATGTATCTAATACATCGAAAAGTTAAAAGTACCTAAACAAATTATAATGTACTTCAACACCTATTCAATAATCGTATAGGTGTTGAAGTTTTCTAATCTTAGTTGCTCAACTTGGTTAATATAACACTTTTTTTCTATCATGAAGAACAAAACAAGTTTAACCAAACCTTTTATTCTTGTTTTTATAAAAATAACCATATTAATCTTTTAATAAGGAAGTATGCACTCTTTAATTAACTTCCATCTATCCTCTGCATTTGGTATGACTCCAGAAGCAATCGCCACCACCAATTCCTTCTCTGGTACGCAGCAAATTACATTCCCACCATCGCCCATTGCACAGTATGAAAAGATTCCATCCTCTTCTCGTAACCACCATAAGTAACCATATTGATTTTGGTTCATTTCTGTCGATTCTTTTATCCATGATTTTGATAGTATTTGCTTTCCATTATGAATACCTTCACTCAAATACAGCTGTCCAAACTTAGTCATATCTTTAACTGTTAACGTTAGTCCCCAACCGCCTGTCGAAATACCATTTGGATCATGAACCCATCCCTTTACATCTTTTCCGAATAAGTCATCAAATCCAAATGCTTTCATATTGTAGTTTGGAATTTCTCTCATGCAGAGTGGCTGAAATAAGTGTTCATTCGCAAATTCACGCGCACTTTTTCCTGTTACACTCGTTATGATTGCTGATAGTAAATGAACTCCTGCAGATGAATATTTAAAACCCCCGACTTCTCCGCCTGCTCCTATCCTATTTAACGTATACTGTACCCAATCTCGTTGCGTACATAGCTCTTCTAACGGTTCCTGCCAGTCTACGAAAGGATGTGAAGCTGTCATCGTAAGAAGATGCCCTACTGTTATTTCAGATGAATGAACGTTATATTCCGGGAAAAATTCTATTACTTTTTGATCAACGCTTTTTATATACCTTTTATCTACACATATCCCAATTAACGCAGAAATAATCGTTTTTGTGACTGAGGCTATATGAAATGCATCATCTGGACTGTAACCATTATAATAGTTTTCAAAAACAACATTGCCTCTCTGTACTACTAACATCCCATTAACATTTTTATATTCTTCTTTTATAATCAGATCTAACTTTTCAGCAGTTTTCATTATTCATTCCCCTTTAACCCATGATTAAAAAGGTTCGATAGGTACATATATATCAACTATATGTTTATTTTCCGGGTGCTGCCTTGAGTCATTTTTATACATTTCAAAAGGATACGAATCTCTCGGTTTATATCCGCTGTTTGGAAGCCACTCACCGTATAAGAAATCCCATGCCCCTTTGTATTCATCTTGAAATATTTCAAAATGACCTACCGCATACTTTCCAGAAGGTATTACCATTATTCCAATGTCGCTTGTTTCTACTACGGACCCATCCGGAATTGTTATACATAAACTAGTTCTTAAATGATTGTCCTCAGTAAATTCATGATGATCGTGGTAAATGGTTAATACTTTCGTATCCTCAAATACATGATAGTTTCCCTCAGCTGCGTAATGAAATAATTTCTCTATCATTTTTGGAAAAGCTATCGTTAACTCTTCATATGTACCGATATGTCTTATATATGCGACGTGTATATCGTCCGCTGATACAATTTCAACATTTCCTCGAACCTTCTTACACTCATTGTATTGAGAAGTTCTGCTTACGTCTTTGCAATTCTTGCTATTGTCGTTTCGATATTGAGACGGACTTACTCCGTAATGACTTTTAAATGTTCGAGAGAAAACTGCTGAATCTGTAAAACCAAAATGGTAAGCGATATCCGTAATCGTCATATCTGCGCGATATGTAAGTAGATGTGTTGCTCTTTCTAATTTTAATCGGTTTACATACCGTGATAATGGCTCGTCTACTATACCTTTAAAAATACGATGAAAATGAAACTTTGAAAATCCTGCTACATCCGCTAGCTTTTCAATTGAAATTGGATCATCTATGTGTGATTCTATATAATCTTGCACTTTATAAATGCGTCGTAAGTACTCATTTCTACTTTGTTTACTCTCCATACTTTTATCTCCTCACAACAAAAAGGCTAACGTTAAGCTAGCCTACTTTTACACATTTTTCAAAAACAAAACTCTACTACCGCCGTTCCCATCATAATTTGTATGTACCGATACACCCTCTATCTCATCATCCCCGGCATCAATTCGAAAACCGATTTCTTGATGAAACTGTATCGACTTTTTATTAATTGGTGACGTAATTGCTTTTACAACTTTACGATTATTTGCACGAGCGGCATCAAAGAAATAAGAATACAATGTCGATGCGATTCCTCTTCTTCTATACTTCGGATTTACACCGATAAAATGAACGTATGCTTCATCTTTATATGTTTGCGAAAAGAATCCACATAAGAAACCTAACGTTTCGCCATCTTCTTCAATGATAAAACTCGTTTCTTGAAAGTGAACGAAAAACAGTTTTGGCAACATGTCAGCCATATCTCTTCCGCCCCACCAATCATTTAAAACAGAATGAATCTTTACATAATCTTCCCCTTGGATGTTTCTTACTCGCATATATTTCTCCCTCTCGCTCACTTCATTTTTTCATATATTTTAATGACTGTTTCTACTAAAAGGATGAATACCCAAATCCCGCAAAATACAAGAACAGACTGGAATATAGAACCTAACATAACAATACTTATTAAACCTAATTCTGAGCCTGAAATGGACATTTCATCAAATCCTATATTATGTATAAATGGACCGGTTGAAAAAGCCATTAAAATTGATCCTATTAAATAAATCACACTCATTATTTTTAATATTTTTATAGAAAGATACGAAGTTTGTTCTTGCTCCACTTGTGATAATTCGATTTCCCCGCTTTCAATTCCTTTTTGCAAACAGTCTTCACATAAAAATTCTTCCTTTATTTTTTTACCCCCATGTATTGTACCCGTTATTTCTTTACATCTTGAACATTTTCGATTTATCATGTTGTTACCACTCCAATCTATTAAGATTATACTTATATCATTCTTTACTTACCTTAATATTCCTTTTATGTATTTTATAGAGAAAGGTCGTTCTTTATGATTTCCAAACTCATGTTTGGCTCAAAAAAATCTACCGTTCATTATGTATTAAGACCTAGTTGTTATGCGATCATTTTCCATTCATTTTCTTCAAAGGTTGCCGTTATCCAAAAAGGTGACCGTTACTTTTTACCTGGTGGCGGTATCGAAGGTAATGAAACTAAAGAAGAATGTGTGCACCGTGAACTACTAGAGGAATTAGGATGGGCAATTGAAATTGATCAGTATATCGGTAATGCAGCTCGATATTTTTATGCTGAAAAGGAAGATACATATTACTTAAATGATGGGTTCTTTTATATTGCGAACTTGGTGCAGAAACAAACTGAAAACAGTGAGGAGGATCATGTTCTAAGGTGGATGTCTCCTTCACTTGCTGTAGAACTTCTCCTTCACGATCATCAAAGATGGGCTGTTGAACAAGCGCTTTTATTACGAAAACAAAAATGATCTCCTTCTATATGAAAGAGATCATTTTTACTGTTAACTTACTTTTTTCAAATTGAGAGCTGGCTTTTTCATTCCGCCTTTTTTTACAACATATAATCCGATGAAAATAATAAGTCCGCCAACGAGTTGCATCATATTAATCTGCTCTCCAATTGTTACTGCCGCAAAGATAACTGCGAATAATGGTACGAGATACATATAAACCATTACTTTCGTTGAGCCTATTCTACTAATACCAACATACCACATTGCTAGTCCGAAGATGGTCGCAAAGATGATTGAATATGCAAGCGACCCCCAGCTTGGCGCATCTACTGGCCACGTTAAAGTATTTACGTTGAATAAACAGTATATAACTAGCGGTACAATTCCAATTAAAGTAGACCATGATGTGACTCTCATTGCGGAGTATTTTGTAATAAGAGGTTGCGCTAAAATTGGATACCAACCCCACGCAATTGCTGCGACTAATCCAATTACATTTCCGAGCCACGCATATTCATAAGTAGCTCCTCCTGTATGTCCTGTTAATAGAACGAATGCTGCACCAATAAACGCTACTATTGAACCAATTTGTACTTTCATCGAAAAACGTTCTTGTTTGTGTAATACTGCTAATATCCCTGTAAATATAGGTGACATCGCAATTAATAATGAGGCATTCGTTGCGGAAGTATATTTCACAGATAGCATAAACATCGTTTGATACATCGCCGTACCAACGATACCGACTGCTACTAATCGTAACCAATCTTTTCTTTCAATACGTAATGAGCGTTCCATCATAAATGTAATAAGTAATAATACCGGTGATGCTACTAAAAATCGTAAACTATTAAATTGAATGGATGACATATATGCCACGCCATACTTTCCTATTGTATAATTTGCTCCCCATACTAATGCTACTGATACTAGGAGCCATTCCATTTGCCATCTTTTCATCCGAATCTCCCCTTCCATATTTAGCATAGTAAAATTGGCTGGATATAACACCGTCCAATTGGCTGTTTTTTTACCCAGCCAATTTGTTATACTGAATGTATATAAGAGATGCGGAGGTGTTTGTATGGAATGGAAGCTAGATAACGACAGTAAAATCCCAATTTATCAGCAAGTTGTTGACTTTATTGAAAAACGTATTACATACGGAGAACTTCCACCTGGTAGCTTCCTCCCTTCTGAACGGAAATTAGCTACGCAGTTAAATGTAAACCGTAGTACAGTAACGACTGCTTATAATGAACTACGCGCTATGGGAATTGTAGAAAGTACGACTGGTAAAGGTACACGTGTAAGTACACATATGTGGGGCGTCTCTCCAACATTAACGCCAAACTGGAGAAATTTCGTAGAAGGTGGTACGTTTTTACCAAACTTACCGTTACTTCGCCATATTCGTGCGGAAGTACAACAAAATGAGAACATCATTGATTTCGCAAACGGGGAGCTCGGTTGTAACCTCTATCCTCACGATCAACTACAAACGATTTTACGAGAACAACCGTTAACGCATTCATTAAGTTATGATCATCCGCAAGGGTATCTCCCGTTAAGACAAGCCGTCGTAAAATATATGAAGGAATATTTAAAAGTTGAAGCGACTGAACAATCCATTATGATTACATCCGGCGCACAGCAAGCACTTCACCTTATCGTTCAATGTTTATTAAATCCAGGTGATGCGGTCGCTTTCGAAAGTCCTTCACACTGTTATTCCTTACCGTTATTCCAATCAGCGGGTATTCGTATTTTCCCGTTACCTGTCGATGAAAACGGTATTAATCCAGACGATGTGCAAGAATTATATAGAAAGCATCGTATTAAAATGATCTTTTTAAATCCAAATTTCCAAAATCCTACGGGCACAATGCTGCATCCAAACCGTAGAAAAAAACTGTTATCACTTTGCGCAGATTTACGAATTGCGATTGTGGAAGATGATCCGTCCAGTTTACTTACGCTAGAAAAGAAACAACCTTGCCCTACTTTAAAATCAATTGATGAAAATGGAACAGTCATTTATGTACATTCCTTATCAAAAATGATTGCGCCAGGCTTACGAGTCGGCTGGCTTGTCGCCCCGCAGTCTGTAGTAGAAAGGTTATCCGACGCAAGGCACCAAATGGAATTAGGTATGAGCATTTTCCCGCAGTGGCTTATGCAGCAATTTTTCGAAACTGTACCATTTCAGTCTCATATCGTCCCGTTACGAAAACAATTAGCAGAAAAAAGAGACGTTATCGTTCGCGCCCTAAACGAGCAACTTCACGATAAAATCTCTTTTTCAAACCCGACCGGCGGTATATACATATGGGGAAAATTAAACGAACCGATAAACGAAAAACAACTCATTATGCAAAGTTTAAAACAAGAAATCGCATTTATGCCAGGTAGTATTTTCGGCGCGAAAGATGGTTATATTCGTTTATCTTATGGAAAAGTGAATATTGATCAAATTGAGGAAGGTATTTCTCGTTTACGTGAGGCTATTTTAATTTGTGGAAAATAAATTTACATAAAGCTTTCTCGTTTGACAAAAGAAAAATCTACCATTATCATCAAGTCGAACCTAGTTTCCCCGCTATTTGTGGGCAATAAAACTCCCACCTCAAAATTCAGCTGTAACAAAGAAGTTAGGTGGGAGATCAACTGCCCGTAAATGCCCGATTGGTTCAACTAATAATCAGTGGAGGATGAACTCCCCCACTGATTAAAGTTTCACTTTATAGGAGCGATAAAAATGAAAATTTACGTTGATGCAGATGCTTGTCCTGTAAAAGATGTGATTATTTTAGAGGCTACGAATGCAGCAATCCCTGTAACCCTCGTTACTAGCTTTTCTCATTACTCTAATGCTCAGCAACCAAAAGGTGTAGAAACGATTTATGTTGATTCTGGAGCAGATGCTGCGGATTACCGTATAATGCAGTTAGCAAAAAAAGAAGATTTAATCGTAACACAAGATTACGGTCTTGCTTCGCTCGCTTTAGCAAAAGGCTGTATCGTATTACACCATAAAGGCTATAAGTATACGAATGAAAACATTGACCAACTATTACAAACACGGTATTTAAGTGCAATGGTTCGAAAAAGCGGTAAGCGTACAAAGGGACCGAAACCATTTACAGCAGAAGATAAAGAGAAATTTAGAGCGCTCTTTAAAAGTATAATTGCACTATAAAAATGAACCTTCCATTTGTAGGGAAAGCTGTAAAAAAAGAAGAGAATATCAGGATGAACATTCTCTTCTTGAGGTTTACCCGTTTAAAATGAAGGTAAATTATCTAAGTTATTTTCTTTTATTCCATCCGCTTCACTACGTATAATATCTCTACCATACTTATGAAATACGTCCACATGAGCTAACTTCCCTGATTTCGCTTCACTAAGAGCAGTCATATAATCTAACTCTCTCCCGCTACTTGTTTTAAACGCTATTAAATCACCATCATCATTTTTACGAACGGCAACAATTTGTTCTGCTCCTGAATTGACTTCATGGTCTACTTCAAATTTAGCTTGCTCTTCTCCTTGATGTAAGTAATCATTATACACTTTTTCAAAGTCTTTATTGTCCATAACATTCACCTCCAACACATTTTATTAGTATGGTTGGGATGTGTTGGTTTTATGTAATTTTCTCTAAACTTTTGTATTTTCAAATGAAAACATAGTACCCTCACTATTTGATTGTAAAGTGTATTTTATATCGAATATCTTTGATATATCTTCAATATTTTTCAAACCCAGTCCCATTATCTCTAAAGGAAACAATATCTTCATCTATTTTAATTTTGAGTTTTTTAGCTTTTGAATGTTTAAGGACATTTTGAAAAATATTATCAAATAACCTTTGAATCCATAACTCATTACTATTCCAAATCAACTCTTTATCTTGTGGATTATATACGAATTCAATTTTATGAATGCTATACAAATAGCTCCATTTTTTAATCATATTTTCTATTAAATTATGTATATTAACTTCATCATTCACAATATAAGTATTCTCTAAGGTCTCTGTAGATTGAATATTAAATTCGTTAGTTAAATCACTTATATATTGTATCTGCTCATACATTGATTCAAGTACTGGTGCTTGTTCCTTGTACTCATCTTCTAAATAATATAATTGTAATCTGACCGCTGTTAAGGGTGTATTAATATCATGCCGTAATTTATTTAATAGTTCCTTTTTTATTTGTTCCTGTTGTTGTAGTTCTAATTCTCGATAAGTTGTTCTTTCTATAAGCAAGTTCACTGATTTAATCAGCTCTCCCATTTCATCATCGCTTTTAACATTTATAATATTAGGGATTTTTTTATCACTAGCTAAATCTCGAATCGTTTGATTTAACACATTAATTTTATTTAATACTGTGTTAATCGATTTTGAAAATACAAAAGCTAATATTAATAGTGATAATAAAAATATGATTAACATCGTAGGATATGCATAGGATTCGTGAAAAGGAATGTTCTGATTTTTAGCTTTAAAGATAACATTATAAATAACTGATACAAAGATACTAATTGACAACAATAACAGTGGTACGCTAATAATAGCGGAGAATAATAGTAACTGATATTTTTTCTTTAAGTTCATTTCTTCATATAGGTATTTAATCTATACCCTTCTCCATATATGTTCTGAATAATATCACCTGTTTTATCATCAATTTTGGTTCTGATTTTCTTTATATGTACGTTCATGATATTTTGATTTCTATCTTCGAGTTGCCATAGGTAATCATAGAAGTGTTCTTTAGATAAAGTTCTATCTCTATTTTCATATAAATAGAAGAATATTTTTCTTTCAATTGCTGTCAAAGCAACTTCATTACGCAAATCATTAATAAAAACTCTTTTATATTCTGCATCTATAAATAAATGGTTAATTTGCGTGAACGTACCATATTGATTATCTAACATTTTCTGAATCCTTAACAACAACTCTCTAGGGTCAAAAGGTTTTATCATGTATTCTTCTCCAATGGTCAAACCTTTTAATTTACTATCCATATCATTCCTTGCTGATAGAAATATAATTGGAATATTTAATCCTAGATTTTTTATTTTCTTTGTAATTTGATAACCATTAATATGTTATATACTTTCATTATGTAAGCCTTTCATCGCTAAAGTTACAATTGTTTAGTTCTTCACTACTTTATTCTTAATAAAATCCATAGCAATTTTGTATATTTCATCAGGAGCATATAAATAAATACTATGTGTACCTTCAATTATTTTTACATCAGCTATTAATAAGTTGCTAGCAAACTCCTTATAATCTGCATTTTTTTGCCTTGTATACTTCGAATCTTTATATTGCCTAGCAATCGCATCTATAAATAACATAGGTGTTTCTTTTGGGATCGATAAAGAATTTGATTTTTTACCGTTATTGTAGCTTTGTAAAAGTTCTTGCTTCATATCATCATTAAAAGCCCTCTTAAACGTAAGCGCTTTATAAATATCTTTTTCCTGTTCGTTTAAAAAAGATTGACGAATGACTTCGGGATTATAAGTAAAAGAGGGAGCTAATCTCTGAAAACCAATTTTCGTTAAAATATTCATCCCTTTTATTTTTAATGAATCAACCATACCTATTTTATTAGTCACGTACTGTTTAGGTAAACCAATATCTAACGCAATAATCCCTTTTACTTCACTTGGATATTTTTGTGCCCAATAAATAGCCTCTATACCTGATAAAGAGTGTGGTACTAAAATGTAAGGTGGTTTATTTCCACTTCGTATAAGCGCTTCTCTCGTTTGTTCTAATATCGTATCAATATCTCTATCATCTTGAAAAACATCACTGTATCCATAACCGGCTCTCTCAATTACAGAAATCTTGTTTTCTTTCGAAAATTTACTATATAGGCCTTTCAATTCATAAACAGGAGCGGCAATTCCAGATCCGGCCATAAATACAAACGTATCCTCCCCGCTCCCCTCATTATAAACATTCACTTTTTTATTATCGAAATTAACAAATTCGCCTTCATTCTTCATTAATTTCGATTCCATTTTTAATTGATAGTTATGATATATAAATACAACGCCTGTTCCAAAGAAAATCATACTAACACTCATTAAAAATATTATTTTCACTGACTTTAATAATTTTTTCATTTGACACCCCTTTCAACCTATAATGAAAGGGTACAATATAAAAATAAATTTCTAATAAATTTTCAAAATTAATATCTATTCATTGTTTCTAAGGATGGACCATTTTTAATACCTACGCAAACCCTTCAAAGTCTCCAATATATCATCTGTAAAGGCTGTACTACCTTCTGTCTCTAAAACTCTGAAATAAAAACTTCTTAAGAAAGTTCTAATATTTTGTACTAAAATAGCATGCTGCGGATGTCGGATATCTTCAACAGTTGCTATACTATGTAGCCAGTTGCTCCACTCTTCTTCTGTTAAAAGATTTTGGTTGCGTAATGACATAATTGGTTTTACTAATCTCTCATCCTCAAAGTGTACATATACGTAATCACTCAATCGAACCTTCTGACGAACAGCAGCTAGTATTGCATATGAAAACTCACGATTTTGTATTGTACGCGCTAAAGCATCGAGTGCATCCGCTGCATGTGCAGTAGAATGTGCCCAACCTTTTCCTTCTACGTAGCCTCTTACATCTTCTTCTAAATATACATATTCCAGTACTTGTTCTGCCACACTGTACAGTTGCTCTTCAGATAACAACGGTTCTCTTTCATGAACAGATAAAATAAGTGGTGGGATTAATACGGAGAATGCACGTTTAAATACAGAGTCTGTTCCCTTTTCACCAATTTTATAAAATAAATAATCAGGACTAATTGCTTGTAGCATTAATCCTCGTAATTCTTTTTGTCTAAACACATCATTTGTAATCCATGTATGAAGCGTACTATAAATTAAATCATCACGTAATTCAGCATCAGGTGATCCGATATAATCTAGCATCCACTGCGCATATGGATATGCATCTACGTCTTCTGGTACAGCATAATTATTATTTTTAATTTGTAGTAGTTCTTCTTTTAGTTCTAGTACTTCATTCATTATATTTCTGGTCCCCTTTTTACTTTATTAACATATTTTCGCCTTATTCCCTTTAATTTTTTTCATCAAATCAAGTCGATTTTTAGAATCGTTTTGGTACCTATCTTTCTATGAACGTGATTCAATTATATAAAATTTATCATGATAAATAAAAGGAAATACATTAGAACATCGCAGTCTCTCACTTTGTTTACATGCATTTCATGTCAGTTTAAGTTGTAAAATAAAGTATGTTTTTTCTTTTATATTCAAACGTAATTACAATTAAGAATTAAATCATTTTAGAACTTGTTTTATAAATTCTGTTTTAGCTTTTGTGTAGGCTTCTCTATCTTGGTTAAATCTTTTAGCTAAATCTTGTTTAAGATTTGAATACTCATAAACTAATTGTGGATTTTCTCGTAAGCGGTTACGAAATAAAAGTTGTTGCTCCCATCGCTCAGTTCCTTTAACCATCAAATGCAGGTGCGCTACACGCCTATTATTCTTAACTTTCACAAAGAACCTTCTCCAAGGTCTTTCATCTAATTCTGGGCTTACATAATGCCAATTATATTTGGCCAATTTCGCTGAAATATGTTGTACTCTATCAAATGAGTCTATTTCACCCATTAAATCAATGATAGGTTTTGCTGGTAAACCAGGTATGGATGTACTTCCTATATGTATTACTTTGCTTATACCGAGAGGAGCAAGCAGTTCATATAGTTGCTGTTCTTCACATCGGCCTTTATCTTGCCAATCAGGATTTGCATTAACTATCTCTACTAACTCATTCGCCCACACAGGCCAATCGTTCGGATTATCTTTTTTATCCATCCAAAGCATCTCCTTTCACGATTTTTTTTGTTATATAAATGATTTTATATTCCTTTAAATACAACTATCGAATCATCAAAATCACTATTCCGAAATACAACATCCGCACAGATTTTCGGGTTATGCTCATCTATATACATTTTACAGGCCGCATGATATCTGTTTAAAAATATTTTCTCAGCTTTTTCATAACTTCCAAAAGCCTCAGTCTCGCGCTTTGCACCACGTTTCCTCGCAATCTCAAAATCTGTATCTACAAAGATTTTATAATCAAATAAATGCACAACATCTTTTTTCAATAGAAACGTTCCATCCACTATTAATACCATATTGGATTGAGCCAATAACGGCTCATTATGTACAGGCATATCCGTTATTAAGTTATGAGAGATCGTTTCATATAGTAAATTTCCGGTTGGTCCTAAAGGCTTTAATAATCTTTCTTTGAAAGCTATATAATTGTGTGCATCTTCGTAATACCCTCTTGCCGATTCTTTTCCTTGCGCGTATCGAATTGCTCTCGGATTATGAAAATCGTCGATGCTGGCGCGTATTACTCGTACCCCTCGTTCTTTTATTTCTTCTGCTAGTTCGTTTGCAAATGTTGTTTTTCCTGAAGCTGTAATACCACTTACTCCTACTCTTGTTGGATGGGTTACATTTAATTTTAAAATATCATCTGCAATTTCTTTGATTCGTTGTTTTCGATTCATAGTATTTCCTCCCGTAATCAGTTTACATAATATTATTATGAGTAATAATGTCACTTTTGTCGGTAAGTCGATATCCTTTGTCGAATCATCGATATATCGAAAAAATCGCCGATATATTTTAAGTTATGATTGGCTTACTTTCCCTTAAACCCTCGATATAAAGCTGTCCGTAATTCTTGCTTGTATTCCTCTATTTCTGGCATATCGAGTTCTTCTGCTAGCCTGATAGCTAATTCAATATCATACGGTACACGTACGAGTTGAATGGAAAAGCTTGCGGCTTCTTTTTCATTGTATGTTCCTTCAAATATTAAATAGGAAGCTTGTGTAATTTCAAGTGGATTGCCTACACTACCTGCATTACATAACGTTTTCCCTCTAAAATTTTGAACGAATGCTTGGTGAACGTCACCGTAGCAAACGACATCTGGTTTTCTTTCTCCTTCTATATTCTCTGTGAGCTCACTGTTTTCGAACATACTAACTCGTTCTTCTCTTGAAGCGTGTGGTTGAATTCTTTCATATAAACTTCTCGGTGAAGCGTGGAACATACGGATCAGTTTACCGCTCATATAAAACTCGATTGAAAATGGTAAGCTTCTTAAGTAGTCGTTTTGTTCTTCCGATAGTTGTTTTTGATGCCATTTTAACGCTTCAAATTCAGTCGGTTTTGTAATAAAATCATCCCAGTTCCCCATTACAACGCCTTCACATTTCTTACGAATGATTTCAATCACTTCGCTAGAATGAGGACCTTTTCCCACTAGATCCCCAAGACAAATGATGCGCTCAATTCCTCTTACTTTAATATCTTGCAGTACAGATTCTAATGCCGGGATATTCCCGTGTATATCTGAAATGATCGCTATTTTATCCATTTAAATTCCTCCGTTATTTAATAAATTCACTTGATTGATACCATTTTGGAATATAGGATGAAAAATGATTATGATCTTCTATAATTCGGTTCAATCTTTCCTTCATATCATCTACTAAATGAGGTGTGCTTCGGTTTGTCCATACGATATCAGCTGGGAATGTCATTGCTGCGTATAATGAATACAGTTTCCAAAAATGAAGCGATGGTTCGCCTCCGCAATATCCGTGAACTTGCCCAACCGCAAAGGGTTTGCTTATTCTTGTCGTAAAAATCGCTACATTATAAAAATCGTGTATTGGATCGCCAAAATCATATCCACCAAAATCGATTACGATAAACTCCTTATTATGAATCATACTATTTGCTGGATGGAAGTCATCGTGTAAAAATGTGATTGGACGATTTTTCAATAATTGTTTATGCTCCTCTACAAATCTTAATACTGGCTTCAAATCAAGGAAATCTATTTCATAGTTTACTAACGCTTCTACGTATCTTTCGTATTTATTCCATCGAACCGTTTCCCATTTATTACTTGCACTTTCTCTTTCAATTGAGTGAATCTTCTTTAATACTTCCCCTGCTTTTCTTCCCGCATGATACTGTTCTTCCACTGATAGCTTCCCTAAACCTTCTTCACCGTTTACACCTTGGACCCATTCAAATACTTGAACACATTTATTTAATTCTTCAAGTTTTATGAATTGAATTAACTTGGGCGTTGAAATATGTAATGACTCTAATTGTTTCATATACGTATATTCTTCTTGTTTACGTTCAAAGTTTACAGCATCACATACTTTTACAAAATATGTTACTCTGTTTTCTAATTCTATTTTATATTTCTTTTCATGTGAAAAACCTTTTGAAATAGCTGTACACTTTACAATACGAGGCCATTCTAGTTTTCTCTCTATCGCTCTAAGCATTTCTTCCACAAAACTCACCTCTATCAAAATATGTACAAACTACCTAACACTTCATGCTCTCGTTTATTTTCTCCTGTAAACTCCACTGCAAATGGATTTTCGCCATGATGCTTCAATCGTTCTAGTACTAGCCCTTCTCCAATTGCTTCACAAAACTGTACATGAATGGCGCCAAACAATACACTTTGACATTCCGCATTCCATTCTTCATTTTTCACGACCGGACTTGCATTTAGCGCCATTACTTCTTTCCACTTTTGTACTGTTTCTCGAACATTTTTCACTGCATAATGGATCGTTTCAATTTGTTGTACGTTGTTTTTATGTTCAGTGATAGTTCCTATGTTACGTAAATCGTTTCTTCTTTCTTCATCCGTTTCGTTCCACTGTATAAAGAAAGGCAATTTCGGCCCATTCTCTTCTTGCTTTACAAATAACATTTTCCACTCTAAAAGGCGGCCATCTTTTCTCATTCGTTTCCCTTCAAATGGTCCTATCGTATGTAATCCATGTTTATTAAACTTAACTGCTAGTTCTTCAATTGCGTCTGTTCGAATGGCGATTTGTAGCATCCCTTCTCCATCTTGTAATTTCACTACCGTTTCTTGTACTAATGGGTTTTCTGCTTTCTTCGCTTTTTCTTCATGCTGAACTGCTAAAAATTCTATATATGATAAATCAAAATAACATAAACTATTCCAAGTACCCCAAGTCGTATGCTCTCCGCCTACTACAGTATGAAATCCATGCTTCTGCATTTGGTTTGCCACTTCCTCCGGTGTACCATGTACTGCGTGTACGAGATGATCAAATCGTAACATGTCTTTCTCCCCTTTCCCTCCATCCTTTTATTGTATATTTTATTTTTCTTTCATTCAATTCAAAAACTTCAAAACCCAGTTGATTTATACGATTAATATGTATTATAATAAAACAAATTTAATTATTGCTGATTGGAAAAACCAAAGGCACTTTTCTCATACGGGAAAAGTGTCTTTTTCATTTATTATTACAGGGGGATTATTTATGCAGAAATTAATTGTCTTTGCTATTATTGGATTTTTCGCTCAATTAATTGATGGAGCGCTTGGAATGGCGTACGGGGTAACATCTACCTCGCTTTTATTAATGTTTGGTATTGCACCAGCCGTTGCATCTGCATCAGTTCATTTAGCTGAAGTTGTTACAACTGCCGCTTCTGGTGCATCACACATCAAATTCGGAAACGTGGATAAATATACCGTTTCCAGGCTTACATTACCAGGAGCAATTGGCGCATTTATTGGGGCATGTTTTTTGAGCAATTTACCTGGTGATGTAATTAAACCATACATTTCCATATTTTTATTTACTTTAGGGGTTTATATTTTATTACGATTCATCATTCAAAAACAAATCGTTACTTCAAATAAACGTATGTCTGCTAAACAGCTTGTTCCGCTTGGCTTATTCGCTGGATTCGTTGATTCAACTGGGGGCGGTGGCTGGGGGCCGATTACAACACCTGTACTTTTAGCAAGAGGAAATGAAGCTAGAAAAGTTATCGGATCAGTAGATACGAGCGAGTTTCCTGTTTCACTCGCTGCCACAATCGGATTTTTCATTTCACTTGGCTGGGAACAAGTAAGTTGGGTTTGGGTATTTTCTCTCATGCTCGGTGGCATCGTTGCGGCACCAATCGCTGCATGGTTAGTACGCATCGTTCCTTCTCATTTACTTGGCGTATTAGTTGGTGGCCTTATTATCTTTACAAACATTCGTACACTACTTACTACATTTAAAGTGGATCCAACTATTATTTCACTTTCTTACGTCGCAGTTGGTCTCGTCGTTATTATTTCTATTTTCATTGCTGTTCGTAATCATTCCAAGCGTTCAAACACACCGACAGCTGGATATCCGAATGATCAAAAACAAATGCTACCATAATGATAAAAATACCGCTCGATATACTTCGAGCGGTATTTTTTATTTTTCTATTTTCCAATTGATCATTGTTTCTGTAGTGTCAATTCTCTTCATATGTAATTTCTCTAATACACGAATCGAGCTGTTATTTTCAAGAAGTGTCTCTGCAATAATCGCTTCTACCTCTCCTGTTTGAAAAGCCCAATTTATTAGTTCTCTTACAGCTTCTGTCGCATACCCTTTATTCCAATATTTCTCAACAAATCCGTAACCAATTTCTACTGTATGTTCCTCATTTGGTTTCCCTTTAAACCCTATATCACCTAGAACGATGTCATCTTCTTTTCGAATGACATACCACGCCCCCCAAGGTAATAAAGCCGCATCTTGTTTTACAGTTTCTACATGCCCTACAATATGTGGACCACTATTAAATCCTTGCTCGTTAGCAACTTGCATCCCCTCTTCTGTACACGGTACTATATAGAGTCTTTCTGTTTCTAATTTCATATTGATTTCCCCTTTTTTGATTAAACGTTACTCTAATTATATCAAAAAATATGACCTTATTACGAATGTCGAATTATATTTTCAGAATTTTCTTTATTTTTTAAAGGGTTTTTCAATATTTTTTGCGAAACATTTGTATAACAATTGCTTTCTTTATTTTTTGTTACATAACAGTAGGTTCGGGTGGAGTTTTGCAAGCGTTTCCTATACAATAACCGATATTTTTTGACTTTTCCTAACAAAATATCTTGCAATATATTCAGAAAGTCATTACAATTGCCATATATTAAAAATCTTAGCAATATATCAAATCCTCATCAATCCGATGAGGTAGAGGTTGCGACTTTTAAGAGTAAAACGGACGAGACACAGAGAACGTCACCGACTCCGTTTGAAAGGAAAAGTTGCCGAAGTTTATATTTCTTCTCTGGAAATATGAGCTGGGGCTGTCTCCGAAAGGAACAGAACTGTCACGTTTACAAAATTACCGTGTAAACGTGGGGTGCTATCTTAACGGAAGGGTATGATGGGGTGGTTATTTGTGAAACGTTCCGCCAAATTCCTTTGGCGGTTTTTTGTATTTTTCTCCCCCGCTCCTTCCTATCTTACAAGAAAAGGAGTGTTGAACATGAATAGCGCAACGAATCAAACTACCTCTGAAACGCAAACTACAAAAGGAAAAGGTGAATTAAAACGTAGTTTAAAATCAAGACACCTTACGATGATTTCTCTCGGTGGTACAATTGGTACCGGATTATTTCTTGCCAGCGGTGGTGTCATCCATTCAGCTGGACCTGGTGGTGCATTAGTTGCATACGCCGCAATTGGGATTATGGTTTACTTTTTAATGACAAGCTTAGCTGAACTCGCAGCTTACATGCCTGTTACCGGTTCTTTTAGCACATACGCAACAAAATTTGTTGATCCGTCCCTTGGGTTTGCACTTGGATGGAACTATTGGTATAACTGGGCCATTACAATTGCTGCTGAACTAGCTGCTGTAACATTAATTATGAAATTTTGGTTCCCAGATACCCCTTCCCTCATTTGGAGCGGATTATGTTTAGCTATTATTTTCCTTTTAAACTATTTATCTGTTAAAGGGTTTGGTGAATCTGAATATTGGTTTGCACTTATTAAAGTAGTTACTATTATTATCTTTTTAATTGTCGGCTTCATGATGATTTTCGGAATTATGGGTGGCGAAACTGTTGGATTCAAAAACTTCACTGTTGCAGATGCACCATTTAACGGCGGCATCATGGCAATTATCGGTGTATTTATGGCTGCTGGATTCTCATTCCAAGGAACTGAATTATTAGGGGTAGCTGCTGGTGAAACTGCTGATCCAGAGCGTAATATTCCGAAAGCAATTCGTTCAATCTTTTGGCGTATTCTTTTATTCTATATTCTTGCGATTCTCGTTATCGGTTTATTAATTCCTTATACAACTGAAAGCCTTGCTGCAAGTGATGTAACAGTAAGTCCATTTACACTTATTTTTGAAAAAGCTGGTGTTGCTTTTGCTGCTTCTGTTATGAACGCTGTTATTTTAACGGCAGTACTATCTGCTGGTAACTCTGGAATGTATGCATCAACTCGTATGCTTTGGGACTTAGCTCGCCAAGGAAAAGCACCAAAATTCTTAGGCAAATTAGATAGCCGCGGTGTACCTGTTAACGCATTAATCGTAACGTCAATTGTAGGTAGTATCGCTTTCATTGCTTCTTTATTCGGTGACGGTGTTGTATACATTTGGTTATTAAACGCATCTGGAATGTCTGGCTTTATCGCATGGGTCGGAATTGCAATAAGTCATTACCGTTTCCGTAAAGCATATATCGCACAAGGTAAAGATTTAAAAGACTTACCATATAGAGCAAAATGGTTCCCATTCGGTCCAATCTTCGCATTTGCACTTTGTGTCATCGTCATTTTAGGTCAAAACTACGGCGCATTTATGGGCGAAGCAATCGATTGGAACGGCGTACTCGTTTCTTATATCGGTTTACCACTTTTCTTAGTATTATGGTTAGGATATAAATTTACGAAGAAAACGAAAGTGATTCCGCTTGATAAATGTGAACTAAAATAAAGTAAAACGAGCAAACAAATTTGTTTGCTCGTTTTTTATTCCGATGCTTCTCCCTTCCCTATTGCTCCTGTTTTTGCAATAATAAAGGAAATATAAATATAAAGGTTGGGATACGATGAACATTCGCATTACTGATGAAGCAAAAGCAGCTATACATAGATTAGAACGTGAAGATAAAAAGATCATTCGCATTAGAGGGACAATGACAAACTCTTGTAGTATTTTCGTTGATGTGGATTTAATTTGGGATACATATAATGCGGATGACGTTGTATATGAAGACGCTGATTTTACCGTACAAATGGATTTATTTACGAAAGACTACATTGGTGATACGGTGAAACTTGATTATAAGACGACAGGCTTTAGTATTACGACGCCGAGTGAGACTTTGGTTTATGGGCTGTCGATTAAAAAATAAAAATTATTTTAGCTGACCAATGAGGTGAAAAAATGGGTAAATATGTTCCGTTAAAATTTTTATTTAATGAAGAATTAGCAGAAAAAATGGCTGATTCTATTTGTAAACACGATCCTACTTTCTCTAAAAGCATCTTTGTAGATTCTGTAACATGTAAAGTTGAAAATTTAGAGTTAAAGCAACGTATTGAAGTAATGGTAGATGAATTACACAATGCTTTACAAAAAGATTTAAATGCAGCTATACATATATTACTGAAAACATTGGGACCAGAAAATACAACAGAAGTAGGCACATTTACAAACGGATATATGTACATGCCTATCGCAAAATACGTTGAAAAATATGGCTTAACGATTTTGAATCCTCTTTCAACGCCATGTATGAAATAACAAAAAGAAATACTGCTGAATATGCCATTCGGCCTTTTCTTGAAACATACCATGAAGACACACTAGACATATTACAACAGTGGATTCATGACGAAAACAGCCACATTAGGAGATTAGTTTCCGAAGGTACAAGACCAAGACTTCCTTGGGCTAAAAAAATAGGAGCTCTGAAAGGTGACTTTAAGAACAATTTACAACTTCTTGAACCATTAATGAATGATCCGTCTAAATATGTCCAAAAATCAGTAGCCAATCATATTAACGATATTACGTAAGAAGATAAAGAACTCGTTTTGCAATGGTTACAACAATTACGTGATAAACAGCATCCGGTTAACCCTTGGATTATAAAACATGGGTTAAGAACGATGATAAAAAGTGGTACTTTGCCAAAAGATTTTTCTTTTTGAGTATTTTATACAAAAACGCTATCCTTTCCTATGATTCTAGAAAAAGAATAGCGTTTTTTCACTCGTCCAGTACTTAGTAGGTATAACTTTTTATATTTCAAAAGACTTTTCCCTCTAAAAATATTTTTCATACAAATTTTCACCTTCTAAAAAATCTATAAATTTCTTATAATGTGTCACTGTTCTTTCTAAAGCAATCATTAAAACAAAAATAAAATAAATTGCTTGGATTCCATTCATATAATTAAAGAGTGATTCGAATATATATACAATACTTGCAATCATAGAACAAAACCATAAATAAAATTTCATTTTCAGCTTTTTAATTTTTTGCTTAGTTGTCTTACAATACTGGCCATGAACTCTTATAAACAAATAAATTGCTGTATGTAAAATAATAATTGAAAATTGGAAACTTCGATTGTCCTCCGAACTAAATTCAGAAAAATCGATTTCTAATGAATGTAATACTATCCAAATAGAAAATAAAGATAGCAGAAATACATATAAAAAACCAAATAATAATTCAAAAATAAATAGCCAAGGTTTATTTATTATTGAGTAAAATGGATTTAGATATTTTATGGTTACTAAAAATTTTCTCACTAAATCAGTAATAATAATTGATGTATTAGTTATATTCATATAGAAAAGTAATGTTATTGGAACTAATAACATTATAGTGATGCCCCAAACAGTAATCTTAATGCCTGATAAAAAGAAAACAGCTCCATAAATTATAACTGAAAAAATAAAAGTTGATACTGGAACAAACATTAAAAATATAAAAGTTCTTATTAAGATTAAATCTCCTAAAAAATCTTTTATTATGGAAACGTGTATTTTTTCCTCCTTGTATTTTTTCACAGTATCAACTATTTCTTTCTCAGATAAAAGAAAACACTTCAATCTATTAAACATAAAAAAACCCCTTTATATTAAAAAGATTAAAATATATACCAAACTGTTATTAAAATTTCATAAAAATAATTGTAAATTTTGTATAGGCATTTTTTTCACTTTCAACTGTAATTAAGGCGTGATGTGCCTCTATAATAGCTTTGACAAGTGCCAATCCAATTCCGGTCGAGCCGTGTTTTTTAGAACTACTTGATTTATAGAATCGTTCAAAAATATGAGGTAATTCTTCAGCTGAAATTCCCTCTCCAAAGTCTTGGATTACTAGTTCTGTATAGATTGGGGAATTTTTGGTCTGAATCATTATTTTACCTCCGGGTTTAGAATGTTCGATTGCATTCTTCAACAGGTTTAACAAAGCTTCCTGCATCCATAATTTGTCATGAATAACGACTATTTCTCTTGGTGCATTCCAATCAATCAAAATATTTTTATCACTTATCATGCTTTGCAAGCGATTTAGTACTTCCTCAGTCGTATCTACTAAATTCCCTGGCTCTTTATCAAACGAAATCGCTTTAGCATCAATTTTTGCTACTTTTAACAAATTCTGAATTAAGACATTCATTCTAGAAATCTGAGTATCATTATTTTGTAGCAATTGAGCTTGTTGCTCTCGGGATAGTTTCTCATTTAACAACATTTCATTATAGATAGAAATAGTTGAAAGCGGCGTTTTTAACTGATGAGATATATCCTGCAACATTTCTCCTAAAAACCGCTTCTCTTCAAGCAAATCATGCATATTTTTTCTAATAATATCCCTCATTGAACGAAATGAAATCGCCAGTTTTGCGAAATCCCCTTCTTTATTTTCATTGATGACAACCGAGTAATCTCCCTCGATTATCTTTTTTGCAGCTCTAGTAAGCTGGTTAATCTTATTGAAAATAATTTTTTGTTGCATGTAGTTTGCAACAAAAAGTAAAAATCCAAAAGCAATCAATCCCCAAATCATAAATTGATTGTGATTAATAATTAGATTATTTAAGTGAGGAAAAAATTTTGATTCCAAGTCTTCATATAATCCATACTGCTTTAGGATCTCTGTCCCTTTTTCCTGATATTCACTTGAGTGAGACGAATGACTTGATAAGACTTTCATAATTTCCGCTTCATTTTCTGGATTCTGCTCTACCAACCTAGCTGTAATTTCCCCCCATGTTGCAATAGAGTCTCTTTTCAAATGATCATAAAATAATTGTTGAATAATAAATTGGTAAATCACAAATATAGATAAAAGGACGGCCAGTATCGCCATATAGCTTTTTAACTCGGTATTTTTCATTATCTTGCTCACCCAATCACATCCTTGCTCCAACGATAACCATATCCTCTTTCGGTAACGATAAACTGTGGTTTTTGAGGATTGTCTTCAACTTTAGCTCTTAAACGCTTTATGTATACAGATAACGTGTTTTCATCAAAAAAAACATTATCTCCTTCTGTTATTTGTTGTAGGAGTTCATCTCTTTTTAATGCTTTGTGAGAATTCTTCATGAAATTCAATAGCAGTTTGTATTCTAAATTCGTCAATGTAATACTTTCACAATTTTTATAAACCTTGACTAGGTTCGTATCGATTCTTATATTCTCAGATTTTAAAATTTGAGATGGTGTTTCTAGCGACGCTTGTTTACGCAATTGTACTTTCACTCTGGCCATGAGTTCCCTAACCCGAAAAGGTTTGGTTATATAATCATCACCGCCTATATCCAGCCCCATTACCACATTTGCTTCTTCATCTAGTGCAGTTAAGAAAATAATAATCGAATTCTCGTTTTGCTTTTTAAAATACAAACATAAGTCATAACCATTACCATCTGGTAGG
This sequence comes from Bacillus sp. 3G2, assembly GCF_044324725.1. NCBI lineage: Bacteria > Bacillati > Bacillota > Bacilli > Caryophanales > Bacillaceae > Bacillus > Bacillus sp. 3G2. The sequence continues at coordinate 2,849,761 of NZ_CP172246.1, forward strand.
CCGATATCAAGGATGGACAAATCAAATGTATTGTGAACAAACTGGTGTTTAGCTTCTTTTACACTGGACGCTCTAATCACCTCATAACCTTCATTCCTCAATGAAAATTCGATGGCTAGACCAAGAGCTTCATCATCTTCAACTAGTAATATTTTTTTATTCAAGTATGTCCTCTCCTTTTTCTTCCCCTAGCTTTTTCTCCAATCAGAATAGCCTGACTATAATCTAGCCAGGCCTATAATATTACTCTTCTCTGATAGTATCAATGATATTATCTTGTTGAATTTTTTTCAATGGATTTAAGACTGATAAATAACTAATTATTAAAGCTGAAACAAACGTAATAATACAAGCTTCATAGGGAATCGTCCATGCCATTTTCAACGTATCAGATATAGCTAAATATATAATATAAGACAATATACAACCAAAAAAGATTCCTTGTAAACTTCCAGAAAAACCGTAAATCAGAGCTTCATAGGTAATCATTTTTTTCAAATCCTTTTGTGACATACCAATGGATTTGAACGCGGCCAGTTCTTTTCGTCTAGTCATAATGCTTATAGTTATAGTATTAAAGATATTAACACTACTAATTAAAGAAATGACTGTGATAAAACCATATGCAAGCACTTGTAAAGTAAGTTTTCCTTCTTTTTTTGTTTTATTTTCTTGATAATTATTTACGATTGTAATGGTATGATTTTTTCCAATCGTATTTTTTATTTCCAAAACTGTCGCGGTAGATTGAGTTACATCCTTTAATTTAGTTTCAATTTTATTGCCCTTCTTTTCATATGCATTAGATATATTTCCAAGTGATTTTAACTGATTCAAAACTTGTGTAATTTCAGCTAAATGATCTGGATTCTTATCTTCTATTTGAATTGTAATATCTGATTTAATAGATGAATCATTGAAAGACTTAGATGCAAATGCAACATTCATTAAATACGAGAAAGTAATAAATAACACACTACTTATAATAATTGATAAGATTGTAATGGTATAGCGATTTTTATTTCGCTTCACATTTTTTATAGCCATGCTCAAAGGAAAAGATAAAGGTTTTTTCAACATGGAATTCTTTTGCTTTTTGATTCGCTCTTTTTTAATTGACAACCTGCTGCTGATTGCTAATAATGGGGAGATTTTGCCTGCAAAATAAGCTGGGTACAGACTTGACGCTATTACAGAAAGGAAGGTAATAATCGAACTGATTAATAAAATCTTCCAATCAACATGGAATATTGAGACCTCTTTACTATTTTCCATTAAAAGTGAAAAAATAAACTGAAGAGAGGCAAGCGCTATTAGGCTGCATATAATTCCAATAGGTATAGCGATAACAGCTAGAAAAGTAGCTTCTCTCAGCACGATTTGTCTAATTTGCTTTCGTGTTGCACCAATGCTTCTCAACAAACCAAACTGCCTCGTTCGTTCCACGACACTGATTTGAAAAGCGTTGTAAATCACAACAACTGTCGCTATCACAACAATGCTGATTGTAATAATTAGCGTAGCCATAATCGAATCATTGTAACCTGGTTTCTCTAGTTGAATTAATTTTTCGCTTATATTAATATTATTCTCTCCGGAAATGGTCTTAATTCCCTCTAAAACCTCATTAAAGTTTGCTTTTGAGTTAATTCCAACTAATATTTTTCCTTCTCCAGCGCTAAACTCACGCTTATAGGTTAGTACCCGTCCCACTTTATTTTCCTGTGTATATGCACTATCACTTAGAAAACCAACCAGTTTGTATTTTTTTTCATTCAATTCAAATGAATCACCTATTTGGATATTTTCTTTTATAAAAGGTAATACCCAGGGATCCACAGCAACTTCTCGATCATTAGACGGCACTGTCCCCTTAATAATACTGTATTTTAAAAACTCCAAGGCGTTATCATCAGCAAAATTCATTTGTACAGCAGCCTCTCCGACTTTGACTGTTTCTCCCTGTGACATTAAACCAAGTGATTCAATTTGCGGGTTATATTTAATTTTTTTCAATATCGATTCGTCGTAATTTAATACAACAGCATGAAAAGAATACCCTTGATTCTTTTTCGTATTCTCGATTTGAGAAATCTGAGTGCCGTTCATAAATAGGCCGATTGTAGAAATTAAAGATACAGAGAGTATAATTCCGATCAAAGTGAAAATTGTTCGTTTCATATTCCCCTTTAAGTATCTCCTGCTTAATTGTTTATAATGACCAATCAAAATTAATTTCCTCCCGTCTTAGACTTATTCGTGGATAGCCACTGATCGGAAACGATTTGGCCATCTTCAATTGTAATAATACGGTCAGAAGTTGATGCAATATTTAAATCGTGGGTAATCAATACAATAGTTTGATTATATTTCTTTGCTGTCAATCTTAATAAATCCATGACTTCTTTTGTATTTTGAGTATCCAGATTTCCTGTAGGCTCATCAGCTAAAATCAAATGTGGGCGATTTATAAGTGCTCTCCCAATCGAAACCCGTTGTTGCTGACCTCCTGATAATTCAGATGGTAAATGATTTTTTCTTTCATGAAGTCCCAGAATTTCAATAATTTCGTCCATATAAGGATTATCTACAGGTTCATTATCCAGTAAAGTAGGTAAAGCTATATTCTCCTGCACGTTCAATACAGGAATTAAATTGAAGAACTGAAATATAAAACCAACTTTTCTTCTTCTAAATATCGAAAGTTCATTATCTGTATAATCATAAATATTATTCTCTCCAATAAACACGCTTCCTGAGCTTGGGCAGTCCAACCCTCCTAAAATATGCAGTAATGTACTTTTACCTGAGCCAGAAGCTCCTACGATTGAGACAAATTCCCCTTGCTGTATAGAAAGATTTATGCCCTTCAAAGCATCTACCCTACTATTTCCTTCACCATAACTTTTGACTACATTCTCTATTCTTACGATTTCCATTTATATCACCTTCTTATCATTTTAAGTTAGTCTTGTACCTCTACAAAGTTTATTTTATGCTGATTATTCGATGAGACCTTATCAATCTCTTGTAAAACTTTATCTACTTCTTGTTTGTTTTTATAATCAAAATCACGTTTTTTAAATTGAATTAATTTCATTATTGACTCTGATTCAGAAATTGCATTATAGTCTTGGTCTTTTAGGATAACAAGATTCATTGGGGCATACCCAATCCAAATTTGCTGTTTCACATACTGGGCAGATACCATCTTACCGTTCAAATTTAACTGGTTATTTTCAAAATTATCAACCATAGAATCCTTAGCCGCAAAAGAAAATAATAGATTCTGATCACTAGATACTTTATTTTTATCTTTTACCATCTCAGAAATAGTAGTCGTTGAATTTGGATCTTTTCTAGCTCTTAGAAGTCCCTTATTAAATAATTTTACAGCGGTAGAACTATTAATAACCGCATATTCTTTAGCATCGATATTAAATTCTTCTGTTGTATCATTTTGTTTCTTATCTTCTTCTGATAATGGAATCCTTTTTGTTGTTGTGACGTACTTTACCTTATAGTCTATTGATTGTTTAGTGTCATCTTTAAACTCTTGTTTAACTTTTTCTACGTCAGTTGCAGTACCACTAACTAGAATCCCATCGACTGGTTGTCCTGGACCTTGCACATAACGTTTTACTCCTAATCCTATTCCTATAAAAATAGCAATAACAACCGTATAACTTATAATTTTTTTCATTAGAATACTCCTTTAATAAATAATTTATATCTGGATTATAGATGAGATTTTTTCATAAGTTAATGACTTCTATCTAACTATGTGACTTCTAATCTTACAATTTTGTAAGATTAGTATTCCCCATGCTCAACAAGCTAAATTTATATAATAATAATCTTATACGTTATTATTCTCTTTTTTATTGAAACGGGTCGAATTACAGGCAATAACCCGACCTATAATGATTAATGTTACAGATAATAACTTAAGGCCCGTCTTATATAATCTAAATCTTTAAAATAAATAAAGGATATTACTAACTATCCCTAGTATCAAACCCTTATACTTTTGTATAAACATCTTATTCCTCTTTTCGTGCTAATAAATTATTCCATATATAACAATACTAAATTATGGAATGTTTTCAAAGAATTAAAACGTTTTTATATTCGGTTTATATGTCTACTTCTTACTTATCCCATAGATAAGTAAATCAAAAGGGATACAACAACGTCGCTTCTTTTATAAACAGTACGACTTTATGGTGAGAAATATCACATATCTAATAAAAGGGCTTGGCGGAAATTTAAGTTTACTAAATACCTTTTCTAAAGTTTGAGTGCACCCTTTTTCTGTACACTCCATCCGATCTTTCATTAAACAACTACCTTCCCCCATAATTTCAAAGGATTTCCACTCGGTTATCCCGAATATATGAATTACCATTCTCACAAGGAGCGAATTTATATGAATCTATTCGAACACGAAACGTAAAACCGTTCCCCTTTCATAAGAGGTCCTCCTTTTTTCTTTTCTCACCATATCATTTACTTACAAAATAGGAGGATACAATTATGAAACGTGATCCATTATTTTTAACTTTATTAGAAAGTGCTAATACAAATTTTAGCGGTTGGGATTTTTCTTTTATTTCAGAAACGGGTCGAATGAAGAGCGAGCCTTTATCGTGGTCATATGGCAGTACAGCTTTCCAGCTTATGCAGTATGCAGAATCAATGCTTGATATGGGGACTGGCGGCGGAGAGTTTTTATCTATGTTACAACCGTTCCCGTCAACTATTTATGCTACTGAGGGCTACGCTCCAAACGTGCCAATTGCTCGAAAGAAATTAGAGCCTTTAGGGGTTACAGTTGTAGAGGTAACGGATGATACTACTTTACCATTTCAAGATAGTCAGTTTGATTTGATCATAAATCAACATGAATCATATGCTGCCTCTGAGGTAAACAGACTCCTTGCTCCTAATGGAATATTTCTTACCCAACAAGTTGGCGGTCTCGATTGCGCGGAACTTAATGAGCAGTTTTGCTCACCGCTAAATAGCGAATTTGTAAGTTGGTCGCTTGAAACTGCATGTTGTGAGTTAAATGAAAATGGATTTACTATTTTAGAAGAAAAAGGAGAGTTCCCTTTTCAACGCTTTTATGACATTGGCGCTATCGTCTATTATTTAAAAGCGATTCCGTGGCAAATTCCTGATTTCACTGTTGAAAGGTATTATGAGGAATTATATCGTATACATGAAATCATCTTACAAAAAGGTTATTTTGATGTGAAGCAACATCGTTTTATGATTAAGGCGATTCGTAGTTAATCATGGAGCATATGAAAAAGAGATGGATCTACCATCTCTTTTTTTATTTTCACTCAATATTTTCTAAATTTAAATACTTAGTTTCACAGTAATAGCCTTTGCCGCCAACATAAACCTTTTCTATTTTATTCTCGCTATCGGTTGCTAATTTAACTAATATTTCGGAAGGCGAGTGTAAAGAATAACCTTGTTCAAATACATAGTCTTCTTTTTGTAAGTATTGCTGTTCATAAAGATAGCAAGCTAATGCACCATTTGAAGTTCCAGTCGCTGCTTCTTCATTGATGTCGTATAGCGGAGCAAAGTTTCTGCATATAATTCGATTGTCATTAAAAGTATATAGATGCATCCCGACAACATTATAATACTTGCTGATTTCTTTAATTTTTTCAAAATTAGGTTCCAGTGTATGTAATTGTGTTTCGCTTTTTATAGGAACTAAAATATCTTTTAAGCCCGTGGAGACAATTTGAATTGGGTATGTATTGTCTATATCTTTAATGTCAAAGCAGTCGATCAACTCATTTGGAGATATAACATCATAGAATATCGGTTCATTTTGTTCCATGAATATGATGTCATCTTTTATGGTAATAGTAAGAACACCGCTGTTCGTTTCAATCGTATAGCGATTCTTGAAAAGTTTATTTACATGCATCAGTATCGCAAAAGAGCCAATTGTCGCATGACCACATAAATCAACTTCCTCTTTCGGTGTAAAATACTCAATTTTATAATCAGCAATTTCAGATTCTGATATAAATGCGGTTTCCGCATAGCCCAGTTGTTTGGCTATAGCCATTTTTTGAGTAGTGGTCAATATATTCTCCATAAATACCACTCCTGCTTTATTTCCGCCTTTATGATCCTTGCTAAATGCACTTGCAACATAAACAGATATTTTCATAAGACACCTTCCTCACTTATAGTAAATTGTAGCACAGAACGTACTAATTATATATATTATTGGATAAATTCTCCATAAAGCAAGTGACAAACTATTTTTAGCATCTGAACTCTCCAAACATAGTTTGTCTACAGTCTGAGAGTTGGATCTACCCTCTCTTTTTTCCCGTTTATTTAGCAAAAGTTTGTGGTGCCTTTTAGATTGTTAAGTAAGTTCACATCTCGCAATCGCATCAGCTAATGTAATAAATTGCTCGTGCGTTATCTTTCCTGTTACCTTCGCTTTATTAATTTTTTCCATTTCTTTTGTACTAATCATACCTTCTATTGCTAGAGTCGCTTTAGCTGCCTCGAAAGCTTTATTTAGTTCTTCCTCGCTTTTGAATACCATAATTTAAATTATCTCCTTCACATCATTTCCATTTCCTTTTCTAATGAAGAAAATTGTGTACTTATACATACGTCCATTTCCTTTCAGTTACACATGAGTTATTTAGCTTATTTTTAAGTAAAAACACTCGCCTTACAATTCCTTACTACATAATATATAGTACAACTTTCATACGTAAACACTTTACGTAAAGCGAAAGAATCCTTTTTAGAAAGGAGAATTAACATCGATACTATAAGTATAAGCAATGAGTTTCTAAAACTTTATTACGACAGCAACGTTTGGTTACATGATACACACTGGCTCGGTGTCCCCATTTTCAAACTTCCCTCTGATCTTTTTTTGTATCAAGAAATTATTTACGAATTAAAACCAGATTTAATTATTGAATGTGGTACATGTTATGGTGGTAGTGCATTGTATTTAGCTTCTATATTAGATTTAATCGGAAAGGGACACGTTGTTACTATTGATATATTCCCTCAACCAAATCGTCCAACCCATGACCGAATTACGTATGTAACAGCTTCTTCTGTTTCTGTACAGGCCGTTCAAACTATATTAAATATGCGCAAACCTGATGATGTGATTTTAGTTATTTTAGATTCAGACCATAGTAAAGAGCATGTATCAAAAGAACTGTTACTTTATAAATCTATTGTAACAAAAGGCAGTTACTTGATTGTAGAAGATACAAGTATTAACGGAAATCCACTCTATCCTGATTGGGGCCCTGGTCCAATGGAAGCTGTAGAAGAGTTTTTAGCTAAAAATAACAACTTCATAATCGATGAATCTAAACATAAATTTTTCATATCATTTAATCCAAAAGGTTATTTAAAGAAGATAAAGTGAAACTTTAATAAGTGGGGTTATACAAAACCCCACTTATTCTATGATCTTCATTTTTGAAAAAGGATAATATACAAATTCCACTTTGCCTATTATGTTATCTTCTTCAATATACCCTAAGCCGTTTCGACTATCTCTACTAAGTTCACGATTATCACCCATTACAAATAACTTATTTGGCGGGATTTTTGTCTTTTGAAAGTTATAAAACACTTGCGTATTATTGAATAAATCTTTATTTGTATACGGTTCTTCTTGCTTTTTATCATTCACATATACTGATCCATTCGTTATGCTAATTACGTCACCAGGAAGTCCTATTACTCGTTTTACATAATATTTCGATTCATCCTCTTCCTTTATAATGACAATTTCTCCGTGCTCTAAATTAGAAAAATGTACTGCTGCTTTATTTACAAATACGTAGTCTTCTTCATATAAAGTTGGTTGCATTGATTTTCCTTCCACTTTACATAAAGTAAAAGAGTGATAAGCTACTACTAAAACAAACACGAAGAGTATGTATTTCCCCCAGCCTCTTTTCATCTCCTGCTTCATATCCATTCCCACCTTATTTAAACGCTTTTTAACTCAAAAAATAGATCACTGCACAATAAGTCTCCATGCAGTGATACTATATTTACTGTGGCTTGTTCTGTTGTTCTACTGGGACTGGATTTCCACCCGTTCTTTTCGCTTTCAATTCAAAATACGCATCCAAAATCTCTTTACCAATCGCGGAATTAATTCCTGATTTGTCATCATTCACCCAAGGTACAACAACTGAAAAAGCAACTTCCGGATCAGCATCATATGGTGCATAACCGGCAAGAGTTAAATTATAACATTTTTTTCGGTTATAGTTTTCATCTCTTCCAATATCACTTTCTCCACCATATACTGTTTCAGCTGTTCCTGTTTTTCCAGCTGGTTTATACGGTAATCCTTTAAACGTTGCAGTACCTGTCCCGTCAGTTTCTTGAAAAACTCTTCTAAATCCTTCTTTTACATGATTAATATATGAAGTGTCCATATCCACTCGATTTAAAATAACCGGTTCAATAGAGCGAACAACTTTTCCAACATCCTCTGGTTTATGTGGTTGCTCTCTCACTTCTTGTACAATTTGTGGTTTCATTCGGTAACCGCCGTTTGCAATTGTTGAAATATATTGAGCAAGTTGCAGCGGCGTATATGTATCGTACTGTCCAATCGCATAATCAAGTAAGAAACCCGGTATGTTATCAGTTCTCCCCATTTGACCAATCGATTCATTCGGTAAGTCAATTCCAGTCGGTACACCTAATCCGAACTGTCTAAAGTAGTAACGCATTTTATTAAATGTCTCTCGTTTAATGTCTAACGGATTGTTTGGTACATAATTTACACCTGCCATTTTTAAAGCAGTGTTAAACATGTACACATTCGATGAAACTTGTAAAGCTCTTAAATCATCAATGTCACCAAAGTCTTTCCACGATTTCTTTGGCTTAGAACTTCCTTTAAAATACATTGGTGCATCAAAGAAATGCGTATACGGCTTAATTGTTTCAGTTTGATATCCGGCTAATAAAGTAGCCCCTTTCACAGTTGACCCTAACTCATAAGAACTTGTCATCGTTCCTAAAGCAAAGTCTTCTATTTGCATACCGCCATCTTTATTTACAATTTTCTTTCCACCCATTGATAATATTTGCCCATTTTTCGGGTTCATCATTACAACGAACGCACGATCCATCATTGGCTCTGCCGAATGAAATGCTCGTAAATTCTTTTCAAGGCTTTCCTCTACTTTTTTCTGTAACTCCATATCCACTGTTAACATTAAATTATTTCCACTTTTTCCTTCAGTCACTTTTTCTGTCCGAATAATATTTCCCGCTTTATCCGTAATATTTCTAGACTGTTCTTTCGTTCCATGTAATGCATCTTCGTACTGTTTCTCGATATAACTCTTACCAATGCGATCATTTCGGTTATAATCACGCACTAAATAATAATCTAACTGTTCTCTCGGCAAACCCTCATTTTCAGTAGAAACGCTACCAAGGATAGAACGAAGTATTTTATCATTTGGGTATTCTCGTTCCCAATCCACTGTCGTATCCACGCCTGGCAAAATTGCCAATCTTTCACTTACGATTGCATATTCATTTTGACTTACATCTTTTTTTACAATTTGCGGCGTCATTTTATATCCCGCATTCATCCTACTTTTAATTGCTAGTACTTCTAGATCCTCTTTTGATAGTTCGCTTAATTCTTCTGGCGTAATTCTTTCACGGCGCAACTCTTCAACTTTTTTATCTAATTCTTTCCCCTCAATCTCTTGCTTCCTAAATGCACTCTCATCTTCTTTCGTTACTTTTTCTGCTGCTCGTTTTTCATTTAACTGCATCCAAAAATCTTTTTTATCGGTTTCTGTTAACTTAGCTATATCTTCTGGCGACATTTCTATTAGCTGAGCTAACTGTCTTGCTACTTGTAAAACTTCTTTCGAATCTACTCCTTTCATTTTCGTATATGTAACGGTTCGTAGTGGTTTATTATTTACAATCACTTGACCTTGCCGATCAAACATTTTCCCTCTAGGAACAGGAGTGCTTACCGTTACATCTTCCTTTTTGTTCACTTCATTTCTATACGTTTCTCCATCAATGATTTGTACTTTACCTAATTGAATTATAATAGCTGAAAATAAAAGAAAGACGATAAAAAATAGTACATTTAATCGAAAAGGAATATGAGTCTTTTTCTTTTTCGATTGTTTCTTCTGCTCCTTTTTCTGTCTCATTTCGCTCCCTCGCTTCATTCTATTAACATTTCTACACAGAACCATTATGTATCAAATTTATTTATATGATATATATAGAATTTTATATTAATTACTAAAGAAATAAAAGATTTAATTTTCAGTATTTTAATTTTATAACCTATTTATTACCATTCCCTTAAATCGCCATTACATGAATTTTCTTCTGAAAGAAAGCGTGTATAAGATTGTTTTTTCATACCATTCATTTACATTTCTTTGTATACTACAATAAAAGACACTACTAAGGAGAAAATGAAATGACAGATTTATTTACAATACATACTAATACATCATTTTGTTTAAACTTTATGATTTATATTCAAAATATGTATCTTAACCAAAAAGAGAAAAAGGAAAATTTGAGATTTCCTTATATAGCAAAACAAGTAAATTTCTCTACTGACTTTGAAGATAATTTCAAAGAATTATGGCATACACTTCGTAAACAAATTGCTAACGACCGATATGATTTACAAATTTTTCATGAGGAAAACCATATCTTTTATGAAAAACTTTTTGACACTCAATTATGTAATGAAGACTCCTTTAAAGAATTAGTATGTAGTTTTAAAGTATGGTGGACTAGCATAGCAGGTCAGCTTTCATTAGAATGGTCTGTAAGTGAGTATAGCACGCAACTTTATAATGACTTAGTTTTATACTTAAAGCAAAACGAAATAGAACCTTTACAACAGCTACATATTAGTTTACTATATGACGACTGTGTATTCGCTAAAGAAAACATTTCTTCCTATTCTGCTATTGTGCCAACCAAAACCTTTTTTATAGGTTATAGAGATGTGGTTGCTACATTATTGAAATGTTTTAAACAGTGATTACCCAAATAAAAAACTGAGGTGAATACCTCAGTTTTTTCGATAACTTATTTCATTGAAGATACCCCGTCAACAAACTCACCAATCTTATTTTGAAAAACAAAATCAAAGTTATATTCTTGCCCTGTTAACTCTTCATTTACTAAAATTGTCGTTGCCCCTATTTCCCTCTTTGCGATTTGCGGGAATGAAGCGACGGGTTGCACTTTTAATGACGTTCCCATAACGATAAATACATCTGTTTCATATAAACGTGTTATCGCATTTTGATATTGCGGCAATGTATCTCCATATAAAACAACGTCTGGATTTAAAATGAAATTACACTTCTCGCAGCGAGGCACTTCATGATCAATCATATACTGCAAATCATATCCCGCTTTACACTTCGGACAATGTGCTGTTTGAAGTGTTCCATGTAAATCAATGACATGCTTACTACCGCCTAATTGATGTAAACCGTCAATATTTTGCGTTAAAATCGTAATATCTTTCCCTTGTTCTTCTAATTCAGCTAAAAAGCGATGGCCGTGATTTGGTTTATATTGATGAAACGTATTAATTTGAAAGATTTCTTTATAATGCTTCCAAAATTCTTTCGGACTCCTATTATAATATCCCCTTGATAAATACATTTCCACATTCGCATCGGCATACAATCCATTTGCTGAACGGAAATCTGGGATACCACTTTCCGTACTTGCACCAGCACCTGTTAACACTGTAATTTTCTTCGCTTTTTCTAAAATTGAACGTACTTCTTCAAATTGCACAAAAATCACCTCTATGTATATTGCTATACTTATTATACCAGTTGTTTACAGGAGGTGTTGTCTTTGTATAAAGAACTCTTTAAACTTCCTTATTTTATATAGTTTTTCTTGATGATATCTTTTGCATTTTTGTAAAGGAATACAAAGAAGATTACTGCTAGGATACCGTTTACCCAATAATATGTATTTCCAGAGGCAAACATATTATAAAAGGATTGAGCATTATAATATAATAGGCCCGCTGAAAGCACGGTAGAGATTACTAACATACCAAAACTTTTCAAGATACCCACCTCATTTTTAAAAATTCCGATTTTTATAATAATTATACATGAAAATAGGAGAGTTTAAAATGTGCAATGTATCCTATCATTATCAACCTAACGATACATCTTTCCTTCAAACAAAAATAACAACTACATACGCACTTCGGTACTACCCCAACATCTTACTTAATGTGTCGTACCCCCAACTTCCACAATATCCACCTCAACCGTCGTCGTTATCTCAACTGCCAATTCTATCCCTTTACGAATAGTAGAAAGTGACATACTCGGTTGGCCTGGATAGTTACTCGCTTGCTCTGGTAGGAACGGAATATGAATAAATCCGCCTTTTATTTTCTTATCCTGTTTCTCTAGTTCATGCATGAGACCGTAGAATAAATGATTACAAACGAATGTACCTGCTGTTTGTGAAACGGAAGCTGGTATCCCTTCTTCGTGAAGTCTTTTTACAATTGCTTTCATCGGAAGTGTAGACCAATAAGCAGCCGGTCCTTCTTCTATAACCGGCACATCTACTGGCTGATTCCCTTCATTGTCAGCAATTCTTGCATCATCAATATTAATTGCGACACGCTCTACCGTAATATCTGGTCTGCCCCCAGCTTGTCCGATACATATAATTATTTCCGGTGTTAGTTCTTCTATATATTCTTTTAAAACTTGTATTGATTTATGAAATACAGTTGGTACTTGTTTACTAATAATCTTGTATTCTCCGATTGTTTTTTCATGCAAACTTTTTGCGACTTCCCAAGCTGGATTGATGCTTTCTCCGCCGAACGGGTCGAACCCTGTTAATAATACTGTTTTCATAGTTTTCCCTCCTAATTAGAAACGATATACAAGGCCGTACATAATAAACATATTGATAATAAAGATGGAAAGAGCAATTGGTACTTGCGCTTTAATAACTGCATTCTTATCTTTTAGCTCTAAAAGCATTGCCGGAACGATATTAAAGTTTGCTGCCATTGGAGTAAGTAGCGTTCCGCAATATCCAGCAAACATACCGAGTGCTGCCATAATTGCCGGATTTCCTCCGTGCATTTGTACAATTAAAGGTAAACCAATTCCGCCAGTAATTACGGCAAACGCTGCGAATGCATTTCCCATTACGACTGTAAAGAGCATCATTCCTAAACAATATGCCATAACAGCAACGAACGGATACTCTGTCGGTAATACTTGTCCGACTAAATCAGAAACGACTTGTCCAACGCCAGACTTTGCGAAAATACCGCCAAGTGCTGCTAACATTTGTGGTAATATAACAGCCCAGCCGACAGCTTGTAATAATCTGCTTCCTTCTTGTACAGGCGTTGTTATTTTCGACTTTGTAATACGCATCGCGGCAACGAATGCAAGTAATGCTCCTAGTGCTAATGCTACTAGCGTTACTTTATCTGGATCAACAAGGGAAACATTTCCCCATTTGATTTTTCCTAACGTTAACGTACCGATAATTGTAAATATAGGAATTAATAGTGCAGGCATGAAAACTTTATTTTTTAATTTCTCAGCATGTTTTACACGTTCTTGTACTGGTACTTCTTTCTCCTCTGATTTTGTTACTTTGTTTAATGAAGCTAATACGACCATAGCTAGCACGATACAGCCAACGTAAAACGAAGGGATTACATTTCCGAATAAAAATGTAACTGCAAATAACGCCCAAAATAAGCTAGAACCAAATCGATTTGGATGTTCCCGATCAAATGCAATACGAACAGCGATAAAGGCAACGATTATACCTAATACGTAATAAATTGTATCCATTGTGATAATGTTCATTTTATATTGCCTCCTTCTCTTCTTTTTCTTTTGATTTCATCGTTTTCTCTATATATTTATCAAATCTTCTAAATCTGATCCAGCTCACAATAAGCGCTGATATTGCAGTTGGAATACCCCAAAGCGCCATATCCCATACACCAACATGCATACCTACTGAATCGAAGAATCCTTTCATTAATAAAATCGCACCAGTCGCGATAAATATATCCTCTCCGAAAAACCAAGCTGTATTTTCCGCAGCTGCTGCGTTTGCTTTAATCTTTTCTCTTAACTTTTCAGGTAGCTTACCATATTTACCTTGCGCAGCTCCCTCTGCCATTGGCGCAACAAGCGGTCTTACTGTTTGCGCATGACCACCAATATTCAGTCCAAGTGCTGCTGATGATTCTCTTATCGTAAAATATGACATTAATACTCTTCCAGTTGTTGCTCCTTTTGATTTCGTTATAAGTGCTTCTGCTCTTTCTTTTAAACCGTAACGCTCTAAAATTCCAATTACCGGTAAAGTTAGTATAATTGGCATAGACATATATCTATTTTCTATGAAAAATTTACCGAACATGCTGATCACATCATAAAAGCTTAATCCTGAAACCATACCAGTAACAATACCTGCAACCATAACTACTAATAGTGTATTTAATCTAAATAAAAAGCCCACTGCAACAAGTAGTATCCCGATTAATTTAATCATTCCAGCACTTCCCCCTATTTTTTATCCCGCTTTATTTCGGTGCACAAATTGAAACACCATTAAGTTCGAATGTTCTGTATATTCTTCCCGCAAATTGAACCGCTTTCTCTCCATCGCCGTGTAAACAAATCGTTTGCGCTTGAACTGTCACTTTCTCTCCATTCACCGCGTTTACATAGCCCTCTCTCACCATTTGAAGCACTTGCTTTATCGCTTCGTCTTCATTTTTTATGAGCGCATTTTCTTCTGTCCGGCTCGTTAATGTCCCATCTTGCTTATACGTCCGATCAGCAAAAGCTTCTTGTACGAGGGTTATATTGTATTTTTCCGCAGCCTGTATAAACGCCTCACTATTTGCTAATCCGTAAAATAATAGATTTGGATTACTATGATAAATTGCTTTTGCGATTGCACCTGCAATTTCCGGATTAGTCGCCGCCATATTATATAAAGCACCGTGTGGTTTCACATGATGCATTTTCCCGCCTGCTGCTTTCACAAAAGCGTCTAATGCACCGATTTGATACAATACATAGTCGTATATTTCATTTGGTGAAACGTTCATATTTCTTCTTCCAAATCCAATTAAATCAGGAAAACCAGGATGCGCGCCAATTGCTACATTATGCTGCAGTGCCTTTTCAACCGTTTGCCTCATTACAGTCGGATCACCCGCATGAAAACCACAAGCAACGTTTATAGAGGAAACGAACGGAAGAATTTCATCATCATTCCCCATTTTATAAGCTCCAAAACTTTCTCCTAAATCACAGTTTAAATCGATTGTCGTCACGATATTCCCCTCCTAATGTCAGCTTCGTAAAGCGATGAATTTCTTTAATAGATTCATATTTACTTCTTGTTCTATGTACAATTGTTCCGCTTCTTCCAGCGTAATTTTCTCAAAAGAAACATAGTCCCCCGGTTTTAATTGAGCAAGAAGTGGTAAATCTACTGAAATAATATTGCCCATTCTCGGATAGCCACCTGTCGTTTGCCTATCTGCCATTAATATAATTGGCTGTCCACCATTTGGAATTTGAATGGTCCCAAATGTAACGGGACTCGATAAAATCTCTTTTTCTTCCACTCTATTTAAAACTTCTCCCTCAACTCTATAACCCATTCGGTCAGCGTAATTAGATACTTTATACTCTTTCGTAAAAAATGCCCTTATACTTTCTTCTGTAAATTGATCATATTCAAAACCAGTTATGACACGCAGCTTAGGATATTTCATATACTTTGGCAGTACGCTGCTGCTAATTACCCATTTTGTTTTGATTCGCTCATCTTTTTGTAAGTCTTGAATGAAACGACTCGCTAATTCTGAGTGCGTACCAATTTGAAAATAATCTCCTTTTTTCAGCATCCTTCCTTCTATACCACCAATCGCAGCACGTATGTAAGTACTTTTGCTTCCCATCGTACGATCAATATGTATACCGCCTGCAAAAGTCACATACGCTCTGCAACCGCTTTTCACTTTTCCGAAGCAAAGCATGCTACCTTCTTCTGCTAAAATGGGACGCCATAATGGAATACGCTTCCCATTCAGTAAAGGTTCCATATCCGCTCCGCCAACCGCAAGTAAAGTCGTTTTTTTAATTAACAATTTAGGTCCCATAATTGTCATTTCGAGTCCTGCTTCATTCTCTTCATTACCGACCAACATATTGATCATCCGAAGTGCACTTTGATCCATGGCCCCGCCAACTGGTACACCGTATTGTTGATAATGAGATCGCCCTAAATCTTGGACTGTTGTAAACATTCCTGCATGTAAAACCTCTACATCCATTCTTTAGCCCCCTCAAGTGATACGTACTCTTCCTTCGTTATTGGGATAAATCGTAAATACATACCGCTTTGAATATAGGTTGGTGTTTCTTCTTCTGGATTAAATAATGAAATGGGTGTTCGGCCAATAATATTCCATCCGCCCGGCGTTTCAAGCGGATATATACCTGTTTGATTTCCACCAATGCCTACCGAACCAGCAGGTATTTGTAAGCGTGGCGTTTCTTTTCTAGGTGTTTCTAGTTCTTTTGATAGTCCTCCTAAATACGGGAATCCAGGTGTAAAACCTAACATATACACAAAATATGTTGTTTCACTATGTATACGAATGACATCCTCTGCTCGTAATCCGCTACAATGCGCGACCTCTTCTAAATCAGGTCCATATTCTCCCCCGTAGCAAACAGGTATAGAAATATGTTTCACATCTTGGTTCACTTCTTCTTTATACGAATCACACAGCTCTTTTATATATTGACAAACGTAATGATACGGCCCTTCACTTCTCCCATTTCGCTTCCATACTTCGTATACATTGTAGTAGACAGCTAATGAAGTGAAAGATGGCACACATTCAACCATTCCTGTAAACGGATGCTGCCTTAACGCTTGAAACAATCGCTGCACTTTTTCGTATGTCTCCATCCCCATTTCTTCACCAAATGTAACAATAATTGCTTGATCCCCTAACGCAGAAAATTTCATCCCACTCCCTCTTTCTATGCCAAAAAGCCGAGTTCTTTCGAAATGCGATGTGCTGTTTCTTTCACCTTCGCAATAAAATATGAAATGTTACTTTCGCTGTACTCAATTGCTAATCCCGAAATACTAATCCCCGCTACAACCGTTCCATCACTTGCAAAAATGGGCGCTGCTATAGCGGCTGTATGATTTTCTAACTCAGAGTAGCTAATCGTGTGTCCTTCCTTTTTCGCCATTTGTAACACTTCTAGCAATTGTTCCTTATCCACAATGGTTCCATCCGCAAACTGTTTTAAGTCCGTTTCCTCTATGTATTTTCTTTTCTCTTCCTCAGAGAAATACGATAGTAAAATTCTCGGACATGCACCTGCATAAAGTGGTGCTCTTCTTCCCACCGCTGTATACACGCGTACAGGCTGAGCACCTTCCATCTTTTCCACATAAATCGCATCATTACCATCTTGAATAATTAAATTAACCGCCTGCCCTAAACTATCTCTAAGCTCTTTCATATAGGGAATCGCAATATTTCTTACGGATAATCTTTGTGAAACAAGTTGTCCGAAGCGTAAAAAAACGACCCCGAGACAATATTTCCCCTTCTCGTTTTTTTGTAAAAACTCCATTTCTTCTAACGAGCCAATTAAACGATAAACAGATGTTTTCGGCATACTCGTAAGCTGGACCATCTCTGTTAAACTTAGCTCTTCATGCTCATAAAACAACTCTAAAATATCCATTGTCTTAACTGCCGTTTTATTTATACTCATTCTATCTCCCTCTTGTTCCGAATTTCGGAACTTTAATTCCGTATTTCGAAACAAATATATAATTTAAAATTATAAAATATTCTTTCAATTCTATCAATATTTTTTTCAAGCTCATGATCCGATATATTTGTCAGTGATTTTAAAAACGTAAATAATTACATTAATTTGTAAATTTTTACATCAAGTTATTACATTCTTAATGCATTTTGTTTATCATAATATACATAAAACTAAATATAAGGAGTGTTTCTTTTGAAAAAGTTGCTAATGATTCCCGCTATTATGTTATCTTTTTGTATAGGTTATAATGTAATATTTGCGACAAATGAGGATACGAAGCTAAACTCTCAAATTGAACAACGTGCCATAACTAACGAAGACGTTGCATTTTTCGGATCAACCACTTATAATTTCAACTATTTTAATGGAGATAACTTAAGCGTTCTTGTACGTAATACAGGTGATTCTCCTTTTAGTTATACTTTGTATAACGCTAAAGGTGCTTGGATGATTGACGGAACTTTAAAACCTGGGGAACAAGCAATAAGCGAATTCGATATTCACTGGACTGATTGGCTTCCTGACGGTGAATATAAAATTATTTTTAGAAATAGAGACGGTTCACTTTCCAAAGTACATGTTGCCATAAAACTATTAGAATAAAAGTTTCAATAAAAAGTACGGAAGTTTAGACTTGAAATGAAATTTGATCACCTTTCATTCATAACACTAATATAAAAAAATATATAAAGAGCATGTATTGATTAATACATGCTCTTCTCCTAGTTATTCAAAATATTCTTTTTTTAATACGATTGATTGTTCCTTCGTACAACTAACAAGTCTATTAGTTACATATTACTTATTTTTCAAAATCGTTCTTTTAGCTTTTTTAATAATTCTACTAGTTGATTTTATATCAGTATCCTTTTCCCATTCTTCACACAGGTTCAATACCCAATCTGGTTTCGTTTTACTTGCATCATTTAACCAGTTCCCAACCGAATCTTGTACATATTTTGATGGATCTGATTTAAGTAAATTAAGAATGGGAAGTGCTTTTTCAGGTTCTTGTTTTAATACTTCAATATGTTTACTCCATACACCTCGAGGACGAATAGATTCTACAGAGAACCTACGAATATTCTCATCCTCACTTTTTGCCCATTCTACTAACAATTCCACACTTTCTTCTATATTTTGTGAAAGATCTTCTCTAATAGACATCCAAGCAATTTCTCGAACACCAAAATGATGATCCGCCGCAAAAGGTTGAATGTACGTTAATGTATCTTTTAATGTGTTATTTGATTTTTTATTCATAAACGCTGCCCAACATCGTACACTATCTGAAATATGATCAGATAATTTTAACAGTATGTCTTCCTTATTTCCTTCATACTCTTTGAGTATAATTTCATCCAATAAAGTTCCTGTTATTCGTATGACTTTCATTCCTGTTTCAACGTTCTGTTTTTCTAATTCAGCTACTATACATTCCAAACTTTTCTTGAGTCCTATTGAAGGTAAGACATTTTTAAGTAGTTCAATATGATTTATTGCTAGCCATTCTGTTAGATTTACACTTTCTACTTTCCCTTGCTGTAGTAATTGTAAGACCTCTTTAGGAATTTCGTTTACTTTCCTGGCTCCTTTCCTGTTTAAGATAACTTCTGTTTCTTTCATTATCATTTAAATTCCCTCCTTGCAATACGATCTTCAAATAAACAGAGGCCATTTTGAAAAATAATAATCAAAATGACCTCTTTCTTTCTTAAATGAACATTCAGTTTTACAAAAAATGTGATTTAAATCCACCGGAAGAATATTTCTCCCATATATGCTTTATAACGCTCTTACTTGTTTCAACGGCCAGAAAACAGCTTGTCCTTTTCCGACAATCTCATCTTCTGAAATAAATCCAAACATACGACCGTCTTTCGAAACTTCACGATTATCTCCTAAAACAAACACTTGGCCTTCTGGCACTTTCGTTTTTCCTGTAATTTGTTCTAACGTAAAGTCTGGAGTTAATACACGGCCTGCCGCTTTTTCTTTAAACTCTTTTAAATATGGTTCTTCCATCGCTTCTCCGTTTACATATAACACATCGTTTTTATACTCAACTGTATCGCCTGGTAAACCAATTACTCGTTTTACTAAATCGTACCCTTCTTTACCGTGGAAGACGATAATATCAAAGCGCTCTAATCCACTTATACTATAACCAATCTTATTCACGAGCACTCGTTCGTTATTTTCTAAAGTAGGCATCATCGATTCGCCTTGTACTAATGAAGGTGTAAATAAAACACCGCGAATAATAGCGATTAATACTAGTGTAAATCCTATCGTTTTAGCCCATGAGAATAATTCTTTCTTCGTATTTTCCTTCATCGTTTCTCCTCTTCCTTACGTGTTTATTGTATGATTTGAACTAATTCTTGTACTAAATTAAGATCAATTTCAGAAAAACATGATTTCCCTTCTCTTACCGCTGTACCGACATGCGCTTGCGTAATTCCAGTTTCATCTAGCAATCGCTTTATATTTTCTTTCGTCACACCAGCTCCAGCAACAAGTTGAATTTGACCTTCGCTTACCTTTTGCATTTCTGCAAGCACCGGAATATTCTCTACTATATTTCCTTGTCCACCTGAAGTTAACACGTGAGTCACTTTATGAAACTTCTTTAAAATCCTCATCGCTTCTACTGGATTTTCTATATCATCTATCGCACGGTGGTACGTTACATTTATTCCATCTACAACAGATAGTAAATCCGCTAATTTCTCTTCATCCACTTCATTTCGTTCGTTTAATACACCTAATACAACACCAGCTGCACCTAACTTCTGCGCCATGATGATATCTTCCTTCATCATTTCAATTTCTTCTTCCGTATATGTAAAAGACTTCGCATGCGGACGAATCATAACGTGAATCGGTATATGTACCGCTTCTACCGCTTTTTTAATAAATGCATAACTCGGCGTTAAACCGCCTTCTGTATAAGATGAAATTAATTCAATTCGCTTCCCGCCAGCTCGTTCAATTCGCTTTACATCTTCTAAACATGTTGCAATAACCTCTAGCATGAGATGACCTCTTTTCGTGCTTTTTTCTTATTATAACATTAGTAAAAATAAGAAACCTAGCATTCTCCTATAAATCTGTAAAAAGAAGAATGAAAAGAAAGATTTTTTTCATTCGATGACGTTTATTGGTGATTTTATATTCTACAAAAAAAGAGTAACACCTAGCACTTTTGACTAGGTATCACTCCTTTTTATTTTAATTATTTTTCTTCGTTACTCCATTATAATAGTAGCTAAATGCTTCTACTAATGCGTCAACTGACGCATACAATTCTTCTGGTGTATTATCTACCCCTCCCATTTCAATAAGTAATGCATTGGGAGAAAGGTCTTGATTATATACTCCGTTCCCGCTTTTACGATCTTTAATAAAAATCCCTCGGCTTAAACCGTAATACTTCTCGTCTAAATATGAATTTATTGCCGTTACTATTTTTTTGTTTTTTTCATAGTTAGGATTTTCTCGTCCTAAAATAAAATAAAGCCGAGCATAATTCTTTCCGTTAATATTTTTTGTTGTAGTATTCTTTCGGGCATCATCTCTATGAAGATCCATTGGAAACATAATATTTTTATCCTGTGCCAATTTATCTTGTAATATTTGACGGGAACCTTTGTAGGATTGGGCCCAATTTAAATTTTTATTTCGCAGAAAATCCCTCATATTTGTCGTATCATGTGAAACACCTATTCCTTTTTCTTCTAACTTTTGTTTTAAATAGTTTCCAACAAACGTAATATTCACTTCATTATTTGTACTGGAAGCATCGTCAGGTATCGAAGCACCTGGAATGAGAGGAATAAACGCTTCCCAACTATGTGTATGATAAATAAAAACTTTATTTTCACCGTTATTTTGTGTATTTGAATTTTCACCAGTAGAATTGTTTTCTTTCCCACTCTTTGGATGTTCAATAGCAGTACCTTTATCTTTAATGTTATCTAAAGGAACACTGGATTCTTCCGGAATGTTCGTATAATCAGTTCCTTCCCCAGCAATTAATATTTCCGAATAAAATTGATTCATATTAGGAAGTTCCCGGGTTAATAAACTTCGAAGATCATTTACATTAATGTTTGTAGAAAGTGACAGTAAAAAAGATTCCAAAGACGCTCGTCCTTTTTCTTTATGAAATTCTTCAGCGAAATAACGGTTTTCACTTCCTATCATATACATAAGGCCTTTAGTAGAATTCGTTCCTAATAACTGATTCATATAAAATGATTTAAATACGCTGGAATTACTAGAAATGAAGAATGAAGTGAGGATACATATAATCGTGAATAAAATACATATCACTACATATCTTACATTCAATACTTTCAGTTTCACTTTATTCATTTTATATCTCCCTTCATTTACTATATTCTTACGCATAATTTTTAAGTAATATGATTACTAATTTAATAGAATTGCCTCAACTACTATGTTTTCATTTAACCTCTTTCCGTAAGGCAAATGAGGTTAAAGTTGCCGTGCGCAAATATTATCAAGGATTTTTTTAAAAATTAAATAACCTGAGTCTATATAAATATAGAACTCAGGTTATTTAATACTGTTTACTCGATAGGAGGCACTGTATTTTGATGGCCTTTTTTATCTTCCATGTCAATGCCTAATTGGTCTTTCAATAACTTCATACCTTTTTGGGTAAGATGAACAGCCCGATTTTTATCCGTTTTTGTAATCCATTCCTGTTCAAAAAATAGTTTTGCTATTGCAGATCCTAACCAACCAGAAATATGGTAGCGTCGTTCACTCCAATCAAGACAAGGTTTTGCAAATATCCTTCTCTTTATATTTGCCGTTTCAATATTTATTCCAAAATTCAGAAACCACTGCTTACCTTGTTCCGTTACAATGTAGTCTCCTTCCTTTAAAATTATAAATTCCCTATGTAGTAATTTTTCAGTTATCTCTACACCGAGCCTGCCTGCAAGATGATCATAGCAAGTTCGAGCATAACGAATTCGTTTTAGTTGATCCGATTGTTTTAAAGAACGAACTTGGACTGTTGGTGCAATTGTTCCTAACTTTTCAAGAACTTCTGCTACCTCTTGATTAGCAAGTCGATAGTAACGATGTCTACCATGTTGTTCAACTGTAAGTAGATTCCCCTCTACTAATTTAGAAAGATGAGAACTAATCGTTGGATGTGACACTTTTGCCTTATAAGCCAATTCGCTAGCAGGTAGTGCCTGATTGTTCATTAAACAATCTAAGATAATCGCTCTTGTAGGTTCAGCAATTAGTTTAGCTATATATGAGATATTCGGATATACATTCATATTTCGATGATACCCTAACTGTTAAATTGATACAATTATTTTAAGCTTAATAGTAAAGGAGAATGTATTATGAATGCAATTGATTTTAGTATATTAAATTTGAAAGAAACGAGAAGGCGCTCAGAAAAATTATGGAATTCTCTTCCCGATAATTTTCTTAATTGGAAGCCTGATCATGAGGCTATGTCCTTTGGTGAGATGATTCGTCATGTTTGGACCTCAACTTTTTACTATCATATGATTTTAAAAAACAACGGCTCAATACATGACATACATATCCCGTATGATAACGAGCCAATTACTTGTGTAAAAAAAGAAATTGAATTGGCACAACTATACTTTACTGACTTCATAGAATACGTTCAATCCATAAGCATCGCTGAGCTAGATTCACGCCTTATTGATCGAAGTGATGTTGGCTATCAAAGATATTTAGGCGACATGCTATTACGAATTGCCTATCATGATGCGGTCCATGCAGGTCAGTTTTTACAATATTTGCGAATGGTAGATTTGGAAAGACCATTGATTTGGGATTAAATTCAGTAATTATTTACAAAGGTTCCAAACTGGCATTACATTGAAATGTTTTCCTTCAAGCAACATTCACCAAATCATGATAATCATTTAAATTAAAACGCTACATTTCAAATATGGAATAATTCTGTGGTTATAGAAGCTTAAGAAATAAATTGAGCTTTCATCAAACTCTCTAGACTCCATGTATCAAATAATATTATTGATCCATCTGTTCCTTGGAGCTTTGTAAAATTCTTTCGCAATCATGAGTTCATCTTTTCTTGCTGATGATTCAATGACTAGTGCTATACGGTCTTTCATGTGTTACTCCTTCTTTCGATTAGTTTTCGAGATTATACTCTAAAAACCGATTTATACAATATACTTTGATCATACAGAACAATCCTATCTAGTATCTTACTTAATCCTAAGAAATTCCTTAAGTTTGAAATTAACTGTAAAAAATCAGGACTTCCATATGGATATATGAATTCACTTAAGTACCGTATCTCTGGATAATCACATCATCTAAATGAGAGATACAAAATTTCCTTAAACAAAAAACTAGAGAAAAAGAATTCTCTAGTTTTTTGTTACTACTACGAAGTAGTAGGACAAGGCAATTACTATTTTACCAGAAATTTACATGTTGTTCAATGAGTTTTCTAGGGAAATTACTAATTTACCCATATACGTCTGTATGAGGTGATTTGCATTAGTTGGTGGATAATGTACCTACTTTATTATTAATTATGTTAAATTCGTGTCCAACCTTCTCAAAAATATTTAGGATCTCGTCAACTTGGTCATCTGTATGGGTAGCCATAAATGATGTACGTAGTAATTCGGTCCCTTCTGGTACTGCTGGGGAGATAACTGGGTTTGTAAATAAACCATTCTGCATTAAGCCTCGCCAATACGAAAATGCTTTTTCGGTGTCTCTTATAATAATTGGTATAATAGGCGTTTCTGTTTCACCTATATCGAAACCTAATCTTGTTAATTCACCGCACACTTTGTTAGTAATTTGCATTAATCTTTCGCGTCTTTCAGGCTCAGTTTCCATAATATCCACTGCTTTTATTGTGGCAGCTACGCTAGATGGAGTCATACTCGCACTAAAGATCATACTTCTTCCGTTATGCTGAATAAAATCGATAATGTCAGCATCTCCAACAACAAATCCTCCTAAACTACCAAAAGATTTACTAAATGTACCAGTGATAAGGTCAATATCAGATTCAACACCGAAATGCTCACATGTACCACGGCCATTTTCACCAAGTACTCCGATACCATGCGCATCATCCACTAATAAACGTGCACCATATTTCTTTTTCAATTGTACGATTTCCTTGAGCTTTGCAAGGTCACCTTCCATACTGAATACCCCATCAACGATAATTAGTTTACCTGCGTTTTCAGGACAACTTTTAAGTTGTCTTTCAAGGTCTTCCATATCATTATGACGGAAGCGTTTCATTTTTCCATAACCTAGACGTATACCGTCCACAATAGAAGCATGAACTGTTCGGTCTATAATTGCGTAATCGTTTCGTCCTAGCAGAGGGGCAATTGCTCCTAAATTCGTCTGAAATCCTGTTGAAAACACCAATGCTCTATCTCTTCTTAAAAATTTTGCTAGACGTGACTCTAATTCTTCATGAATAGATAAAGTTCCGTTTAAAAGCCTAGAACCAGATGAAGAAGTACCGTATCTTGTAGCTGCTTCCACAGCTGCCTCTATTAAGCGGGGATCGTTAGATAATCCTAAATAATCATTAGAACCCACCATCAATAACTTATTGGAATTCACAACTATCTCTGTCCCGAATTTATCTTGTATATTTTGAAAATAAGGATACATATCATTTGCTCGTAATCCTTTTATGAAATCGTAATCATAACACTTTTTAAATATGTCCATTGTTATCCTCCATTTATGCCTGCTAACCTACATTTTTTAATTGCTTTTTCCATTTTCTCTAAAAAAAGATTAAAAAACTAAGTTAACAGGCTACTTTATTATAAAGAATTTTTATGTTCGATCTTTTTGGGTTTACTCTTCATTATTCTTAGCGAGATGCTGTAACAGACCAAAAAGGCACTTAAAATATAAAGGGCGATTGATACATTAAACATGTCTGCAAAGAAGCCACCGAATATTGGCCCAATCATCATTCCGACTGAATACGCAACATTAAATACGGCAAAGGCAGTAGCATATGCTCCTCCACCTAGGCGGTCAACGGAATTTGCTAGTTCCGGTAATGTAGGTGTTAAAACCAAACCAGCCGCTGCCCCTAAAAAGAATAGTACAACCCCTTCTAATACCAAGGTGTTAGGGATTGTTACGAAAGGTAAGCATGCAGCCAAAATGAGTAAACCTATCATCATAATACGGAATGTCCCACTTTTATCTGATAACCAACCAGCTATTGGGCTTGCTAACCCATATGCAAGAGTTGTAATCCCAAACAGAAAACCTATATGTACTGTACTTGCACCTAGATTTTCCATGAGATAAATAGGTAAGGTTGGTTCAAGGATACTGATTGCTGAAGACCCAAGTAAAACAACACCGAATATTTTTAGGACTTCAAAGTCCTTAAATATTTTCACGATGTCTACACTACTTGCTTCTTTATCTTTTGGTGGATCTTCTAGTAAAAACATCCTTGCTAAACCATCTAATAAAGCAATACCCGCTGCAAGTAGAAAAGGTAATTGATAGCCTCCCCATTCATATAACAATCCACCAACAGGAGCGCCTAAAAGCGTTCCAGCAGACATGAAAGTAATTACGGTACCTAAAGCCTTCCCTCTTTTATTAGCTGGATATAAATCAGTAATAAGGGCTAAACCAGCCGTCCATGTGGCAGCAGCAGCAATCCCCTGTAATAACCTTGCGAGAATCAGTATGTACATGTTATTTGCAAAGGCGAACATTAAAGTACTTGCTATTAGTACTACCATTCCCCATAGCATAGAACCTCGTCTCCCGTACTTATCAGAAACAACTCCTAAAATCGGGGTGAAAACTATAAAAGTGAAAGCATAACAACTTATCAAAATTCCAACAGTAGTCTGCGAAGCTCCGAATTTAGAAACATATAACGGTACGATAGGAACCACTAAACTATATAAAAGCATATCTATAAATACCGCCATAGCGATTATAAGCAAACCAGTTAGTGGATTTTTTTTCAGCCTTTGAAACTTTGTCACTCAGAATTATCCTCCTTCCCATTTATTTTTTGGAAATAATTGACGTTTTTGACTCGTCTGAAAATTATGATATGACAACATGGTATTATCTGTCAATTACTTCTAGTTAATTAATTAGAAAAATGTAATATACCCCTCAATGTTATTGTGTTTAAGACTTTTATTTAGTGTAATTGTTAATCTTACAACCTACTTTTCGTGAAACATTAGTAAACTTTTTTATTTGAATAAATCCAACTTGACGAAATTTTCTCGCAGTGATAGCATAAATTCTGGAATTAAATTTCCGTTTTTTTACAAATATCATACTATTCAGTAATCCCAGTGTCGTTAGTACCAATCAGTTTTAATCACTAATCAACTATTTACGGAGGGAATTTCATGTTAAACAAAGTAAAATTAGCAGCAAAAGTTGCTTGGTTCAAAGTTTCAAATCAATATGCAGATAGCTCCAAAGATTACGATAAAGCTAGTGATGATTATGATTCTTTCTTTTCTAGTATTATGGGACAACATTCACTAGGTTTACTAAATAAAATGGATATACATCCTGGGCAACACGTATTGGAACTGGCATGTGGAACAGGTTTTATTACTGAGGAAGTAGCTAATCGACTAAACGGTGTAGGGACTATTTCCACTGTCGATCAATCTGCTGGTATGCTAAATGTCGCACGAGGTAAGATATCTAAATATTCTGGACTGGAAGTAAATATGCACCAAGGTGATATGGTGGAATTTTTAAAACAAATCCCTAGTTCAAGTATCGATACAGTGGTGTGCGGTTGGGCTATTTGCTATACGAATCCAACTATTTTTCTTAAAGAGATTCATCGAGTTCTGAAGCCTAATGGCCAAGTTGGAATTATAGAAACAAGATGTGATTCTGAGGAAATTCTGATGAAGGCATTTGATCAAGTTCTTAATAATCATCCTGAATATTTGCAACGTTATATTAGTATAAACTTGCCAATAGATTCTCTTGTTCTTCAAAAATGGTTTACTAAAGGTAGCTTAAATACAATTGACCGCTGGGAAGGAGAACAAATTCTACCTTGTGAAACTGCTGAAGATGCGATGGAATGGGTTTTCCGTTCTGGTGCCGCAGCTGGCTTTTTAGATGTACTAGATAGAGATAAAGAAGAAGAGATTTTACAAAAAATCACTGACCAAATTAATGTTTTTATTCAACAGGGCAATGAATTTAAATTAAGTCATACATTTGTTGCAGGTATAGCATCTAAAGGTAGCGGTGTATGAAAGGCGGAAGATAAGTAAATGAGCAATGGAAAACTCCATTATATAAACAACTTGAAAGCTTTTCTTGCTATTTTAGTTGTCTTGTTTCATACAAGTAGCGCCTATGGTGGAGCTGGAGGATGGTATTATATAGAGCCATCGGATGATGCCATCTCCATATCGATACTTACTCTAATAAACGCGCTATGCCAAAGCTTTTTTATGGGTCTCTTCTTTTTTATCGCAGCATATTTCTCACCAAGGTCTTATGACAATAAAGGCTTTTCAAAATTTTTGAGAGATAGAGTTCCTAAACTACTTATCCCTGCTTTTGTTTACTTCTTTGTGCTAAACCCCATAAGTATCAATCTTGTAAAAAAACAAAGTTATCTCTCATCTCTAGGATTTTATAATTTATGGTTTGTAATGGCTTTATTCTACTTTACTGTGGCATATGCAATTATCAGAAAGACTACGACAATAAAAATGCCGCAGAATAGTTTCCCCGGCATAAATAAAATATTCTTTTTCATTTTATTTATGGGTATCTGTAACTTTATTGTTCGATTACTCTTTCCGACTGATCGATTATACATACATGACTTCACACTGGGGTATTTCCCTCAATACATAGCATTATTTATAATTGGAGTCATTGCATACAGGAATAACTGGCTGAATCAAATAAGTGAAAGAACGGCATCGATCTATTTTAGAATTTCAATAGTTTCTTTCATAACAATGCCTATTGTATTCCTCTTTAATGAAGGGAACGTAGATAACTTCTACGGTGGGGTTACTCTAGAATCGCTGTATTATTCTTTTTGGGAACCATTTACTTTTGTAGGCATAATATTAAAGTTGCTAGTTCTGTTTAAGAAGAAATTGAACTTTACTACTCCCCTACTTAGTACAATTAGCCGTTCTAGTTATTCTATATATATAATTCAGGGACCTATTATTGTTGCGTTACAACTTATGTCTAGTACGCTTGAAATGAATATTATTTTGAAAACGATTTATGTTACAAGTTTGACGTTTGCTTTATCACTTGGGATAAGTGTTTTATTACTCCGGATTCCTAAGGTAAACAAGATTATATAGTTCACATCATTATTAAGGAATAATAAAAACTAATTTTTTAGGAGGAAAGAATGAGATATTTAAAACCGTTTTTCTTTGTAACTGATATTGGGTTTATTATTTATTGGCTAGTTACTATGTTCCACCTTATCCCCGAAAGTTGGGCATTTAAGGATTATGATAATCCAATCATCGTAGCATGGAATTGGTCGTTTTTCCCTCTGGATATATTAATCTCTATTACCGGCCTAACCAGCATATACCTATATAACAAGAAACGTTCTTCTTGGAGTTCCCTTGCTTTAATATCGCTCATTTTAACATTTTGTTCTGGTCTGCAAGCTATTGCATTTTGGGCTTATAGCAATGATTTTGATGTCACTTGGTGGATATTTAATGGATATTTGCTTATCTATCCATTGTTTTTCCTTAAAACTGTTATTTCTCCAAAACAAGAAGATAAT
This sequence comes from Bacillus sp. 3G2, assembly GCF_044324725.1. Lineage (NCBI taxonomy): Bacteria > Bacillati > Bacillota > Bacilli > Caryophanales > Bacillaceae > Bacillus > Bacillus sp. 3G2. The sequence goes on from NZ_CP172246.1 coordinate 2,879,599, forward strand.
TTCTTACAGTTTACAAACAATCACAAAATGTAATACCTATAATCCGCTAGAAAAATGGCTTAATAAAAGAGGAGCAGATATAACTGCTCCTCCTTTTATGTATGTATTGGACAATTGAAACTTATTGTTGCTGAAATAAGAAACCAGATGCAATAAATGCATCTGGTTTTATAAATTATACTAGGCCACTACTGGCAGTTGTAGTAACAAGCGTCCATAGAATATAGTCTAAAATTCCATATCTTTATCATGTATTCTTTGGTCAAGTTTTTCTAAGTCTCCTAATGTTAACTCTTCCCTATTAACTAGCTCTATTTCTTTTTCAAAATCACCTAATTTAAAGGAAAACCGCTTTTTTTCTTTATCAATTTTGTAAAAGACGTTGAAATTTTTATTCCTGCTATACGATAGTTCCTTATACCCTTCAGTTGGAGTGGTATTGTAGTTAATATTGTTATAGAAATTAGATAATTACACGTATAAATTATCATCTAAGGTTAATTCGTTTATGTTGTTCCATGCTAGATGTTTCGTTTTATGTAGGTATGCTTCTATATCTCTTTTTCCAAGTTTCACCTCCTAGTAATCCTTATCATGTCTTCTACAACTAAAAACTGCGTCATCTTCAGTATTTTGTAACATCTTCAATAAAAGCCCTTTAGTTATTCGTTCCATTGTAATTTATCCCCTATCACTTATTATTTTGAATAATTTTGAATACTGGACTACTATATACTATCTTCCCAGTACGAACATTTAGTTGATTCTATCACTTTAGTCGGACTTATGAAATTAACATAACAAATCAAGCAAATCATAAAGGTTCTATTCACAAAATTGACCGATTTGTCATTCTATCCTTTGATCCATTCGTTTAAGCGGTCAATCACCTTATTGTCAGAAATTTTAAAAAGTCATTGTATGAAAATAAGGGGCATTTCGCTAAAGAATGCATTTAGGATGGCAAACAAATAAAAAGCACGTGTTCGATTACTAACCAAACATGTGCTTTCAAAACAACTATATTACCCATAAACAATAAAGTGAAACTTTAATCAGTGGGGGCTTTCTTCATCCCCCACTGATTATTAGCTGAACCAATCGGACTTTTATGAGCAGTTGATCCCCACCTAACTTCTTTGTTTTCTCTGAATTTTGAGGTGGGGGTCTTACTGCCCATTAAAGCGGGATAAAATGTAAGTTTAAAATAATTACGACCGAAACGCCGCATCCGCTAATATAGACAGTGTTGCATCATCCATCGGCGGATTGTGCAATCCTGCTCTGACGTTTAAATAGTAGCGATGAAGCGGATTTTTTTCTGATAAACTTTTTGCTCCTACGATGCGCATTGCTTTATCTACAATAGATATTGCCGCATTCGTTACGGCATATTTTACTGCCGCTAGTTCGGCTTGTAATGATAGTTTATCCTCTGCCTCATCGTACTTTTTCGCAATTTGATATAAAAAGACGCGAGCTTGCATAAGCTCAAGTTCTAATTCTCCAACTAATCTTCTAACATTCGGCAATAAACTAATAGAATGATTTAAACTATTTGGCTTGTATGATCCCGCAAACTGAACTGCATAATTTCTGGCTGCTTGTGCAATTCCTAAATAACATGCTGGTATATGTAGCAACCAGCCAATACCCTTTTGTTTTACTTTCCCGCCCGATACATTCGTAAAAAAGCGACTTTCTATCTCTACATTTTGTAAGACAAGGTCATGACTAGCAGTCCCTCGCATCGCAACGCTATCCCACGTTTCTTCAATAGATACACCGAGCGTATTTCTTGGAATGACAAACTCACCAACTTCTTCTCGGCCTTCAATACTTGCTGAAATAATAAAATAATCAAGTATTGGCGCCATCGTTGTAAAAGTTTTTCTTCCATTTATAACCCACTTCTCGCCTTGTTGAACCGCTATCGTTTCTGGCTTACCGCCACGCGTCGGACTTCCTGTTTTTGGCTCTGTTGCTGCACGGTTAAAGAGTGCACCGTTACGCACTTCTTCGCAAAACCATTTGAACATCTCATCATTCCAAGAGCGATTTTCCGCTAACTCTTTCACAATACCCAGATGCCAGCCAATCGATAATGCCGTAGCTCCGCAGCCTTCCGCGATTTTCTCTTGAAATAAAACGAAGTCATATAAAGAAATCGCACTACCATCAAATTCCTTCGGTAACGTTAATTTCGTATATCCGATATTTTTCAAATCACTCATATTTTCATACGGAAATGATCCTAATTCACTTAGTTGATGCTCCCTTTCCATGAACTTCGGAATCAATTTATTTATTTGTTCAATAATGAAAGATTGTTCTTCTGTTTCAACAAATGAGAGTGCCATACTATAATCTCCTTTATGTTCGATTCATCAACCGCTCACTTTTTCATTATGATTATATGAAGCTACCTCTCTATTGTTTCACTATTCCGATAAAAATACAATGTTTTTGACCAATAAGAAAAGTTCCTATTTTAAGATAGGTTCTTTTCTTATGTTAGTCTCCCTTCAATGCCTTTAATGGCAAAGAGGTTACATATCCAATGTACGAGAATAATTCTTTAAAGAAGAATGGTATTTCTGTGTCTAACGTTTTATATGCTGATGTCGGCGTTGGTGAAGCATACGCTTCAATATTAATATGTTTTGCGATTCTCATTGCGCGTTTCATATGAAGTGGATCACTTACAATCGTGTATGTGCGTATTCCGTTCTCTGTTCCAACTTCCTTCGCATTCTTTAAATTTTCTTCAGTGAATAGGGATTTTGTTTCAATTAAAATATCTTCGTCTTTTACACCTTGTTTCATTGCATATACTCTTGCAGTACGCGATTCCTCAAGCTCTGCCTCGAACTTTGTACCACCTGTAAAAATAATCTTTTTAATATCTCCGTTCTTATATAAAGAAATTGCATGATTAATTCTTTCTTTAAATACAGGAGATGGTTTTCCGTTCCATGAAGCCGCTCCTAGTACGATACCAGCATCCGTTTTCACGCCATCATTTGTTTTAAAACGATAACTCCAAATATCGTAAGCTGCATAACTTACATATAAAATAGCAGAACAAATCATTAGTAAAAATACTTGAAAGATTCGTCTTTTCTTACTCTTCTTATTTTCTTTCATTTGTAATTGCCTCCGTACATCATCCATACTTCTATAAAAAAACATTTATATCAAATCGTTTTGTTTGAGTTTATTTAAAAGAAGGAACTTTACTTGTTATTTATGTATAAAAGGGTTTTCATTTAAAATTGAGGATTATCAATTCATTTTTATTTGCGGTTTTCATTACATGTTTTAAATTCATAAGTTTATTACCATACAACTACATTGTAACGAATTTTTTCTCAGAAGGGAACGATGAAACAAAAGGAATTAAAATAAAGTAGCATTTTGTAAGAAAAAAGGTATATTTTTCATACATCACGAACAATATACCTTTCAAAACACGAATTATAACTTTTCTTTATACAATTCTAATTTTTCCAATAAACGTGCTTTCACAACTGGCCATTCACTTGCGATAATACTATACACAACTGCATCTCTCACATGACCACTTGGCAATTTTCTTTCATTTCTAAGCACACCCTCTTTTACTGCACCTAACCTTTCAATTGCTCGTTGTGCCTTTTCGTTTCTTGCATCCGTCTTAATTTGTACTCTCAGTATATGCAGTTTTTCAAAAGCATACTCGAGAAGCATATACTTACACTCTGTATTGATACTCGTACGTTGCACACTTGGATGATACCACGTTTGTCCTAACTCGACTGTTTTATCTTCTACTGAAATACTATATAGACGTGTACTTCCTACAATCGTATTCGTCTGTTGATCCACTACAACGAAGGGTATTTGAGTACCCTTTCCATAACCCTGTATCGCTTTTTGCACATATTGCTGCATATCTTGCGCAGTATCCATTTTAGAGATTAAATACGCCCAAATATCCCGATTTCCTTCTACAATCGAAAACAAAGTTTCGACATCATCACTATCTATTAACCGTAACTTTACTCTTTCATGAATCATTTCCATTTGTAAGCCCCCTTTGTTGTTACTATAACATACGCAACAATAACGTATTATAATAATAAATAAATGTAAATAAAAGAATCACTTTTCGAATATACTCTTCCCTTATAGGTTGGGAATGCTCATCGATAATCGTTACTATCACACCATTCGAAAAAGAATTTTTAGATAATTACCAATAAATACTATATAATGATAAATGGGAGGGGATAAAAATGCTAGATCAAATTACTTGGGGCACGCCAGGCAGCTTATTATGCTTAGGTTTCTTTTTTGCAGGACTAGGAATCTTCTTAAGAAGCATGACGTCATATTCAAAAAACAAATAAAAACATCACAAAAACAGAAAATAGTACATTTTCACGTTTTAGGATATTTGATTTTCTTAGCTTGATAGTGATGTGGGAATACCCCGCTTTTAAACAAAAGAAGCCTTCCTTTTACAGAAGGCTTCTTTTGTTATAACTTTATCTTTTAAAAATTTACAGCAACAAATATGCAATCGGTGTAATAATAAGTAACGTTAATATCGTTCTTTGTACATAGAGAATAATAAGTTCCGATACTTTTAGCGGAATGTCTGTTGATAAAATACAAGGAATGGAAGCTGAGAAAAACAATATAGATGATACCGAAACAACCGCAATGACAAACTTTGTCACAAGTGGTGCACTTACAACTAAAAGAGAAGGTAAAAACATTTCCGCAATACCAACAGATGCCGCTTTAGCAGCTAGTTCTGCTTCTGGTAATTGTAAAGCCCACGTAAATGGATAGAAAATATAACTGATCCAATCAAATATTGGCGTGAATTTCGCTAAGACGATACCAATTAATCCTACTGACATAATAGATGGCAAAATTCCCATCGTCATAATAAAACCGTCTTTTAAATTCACTGCGATATTTTTCATAATACTCGGTGCAGATTTCGATACTTCTAGCGCGTCTTCCCAAGCGCGTTCTAACATTTTTTCTTTATAAACAGGCTCTGGGAACCCTTCTTTCGTTACATATGTATCTGGTTTTCTACTAAGTGGTGGGATTCTTACGGTGATAGCAGTTACGATGAATGTTACAACGAGAGTAGTCCAAAAATAAACATTCCATAAATGCATAATGTCTAATGTTTTTGCGATGATGATCATAAATGTTGCGGATACTGTAGAAAAACCTGTAGCGATAATAGCTGCTTCTTTTGTCGTATACTTTCCTTCTTTATACACGCGATTTGTAATTAATAAAGCCAACGAATAACTCCCCACAAAGGACGCAACCGCATCAATTGCTGATCGTCCTGGTGTTTTCCATAACGGTCTCATAATGGGACGGCAAAACGTACCGATAAATTCAAGTAATCCGTACCCGACTAATAACGCTAAAAAGGCTGAGCCAATTGGCACGAGTAAACTTACCGATATTACGAGTTTCTCATACAAAAACGGCCCTACATCTGGTGCAAAAAACCAAGCTGGCCCTACTTTCAAACAATATAATACACCAAAAACGACGCCAACTACTTTTAAAATAGAAAAACAAATATCTACGATAGATGCATTCCATTTTTTCGTATAAAACGGATAGATTGCACCCATTATCATAACGAGTAGAGCGTAATAAGGTACGACGCTCGGAACCGAAGTCCGAATCCATGATACGATATGATCAATCATAATGGAAGAAGCACCATTTATCGTAACTGGTACGAAAAACATAAACACCCCAACTAGACTAGCGAGTATAAACCGGAGAATAACCCCCTTCTCACTCCCAGTCTTAATTACATTCCTTTTTAATTCAATTTCACTCAAAATTCGACACCTCCTATTATCTAAATATTCTGTATAATAATGTTAGATTCCTTCTTTCCATTTCTAATATTTCAGCATAGAAAAAAGCCTATTTTAAAATAGGCTTTTTCTACTACTTCTCATAATCATCCACAATCACTTGAATGACACGATACAATTCGTCTGCCACTATTTTATTACTAGTCTTATTCGCATCATATGTAATTAACGCTTTCCAAAGCGCCCATCCTCTTGCTCTATTCCATGTTTCTTCATCTATGCGCAATACTTCTTTAAATACGTTTCTGCTATTCTTATCAAAAAATGTCCATGCCATCGCTGCATCACAAGCCGGATCGCCTACTCCTAAAATACCAAAATCAATTACGGCACAAAGCTTTCCGTCCTTAACGAGTAAGTTTCCTGGTGCAACATCTCCATGAACCCAAACTGGTTTACGCTCCCACGTTGACTGAAGGGCTAAATCCCAAAGATGCTTTAATACAGTTTCATCAAAAACGTCCTTATTATTTTCGATCGCACCTCTCGCCTCTTCATCATATATAGATATAAGCCCGCCTCGGTAAAAATTATGTGCTCCAGCTATTGGGCCGTTACTCGCATCAATAGCTTGCAATTCCACTAAAAATGAACCTAAGTCCGCCGCAAATTCATTTAGGTCACGGACATTTTGTTTCGTAACAGTATCTCCTTCTATCCACTTATTAATAGACCAAGGCAATGGATACTCTTCAGTTGGATTTCCTTTCGCAACTGGTGCAGAAATCGGTAAAGAAAGCTCTTTACTTAATATAGGTAGCCACTTATTTTCTTTCTCTACTTGCGGTGCATATGCCGCGTCACTTGGCAATCTTACACTCATTTCATCACCCAGATGGAACGTTCTATTATCATGCCCACTAAACTTTACAGGCTTCACTTCTAAATGTGCCCATTCAGGAAACTGTTCCCCTATCAACCTTTTAGCTAAATCTGTATGTATTTGAGTCATTTACTTTCTCCTTTTCTTTTGAAACTTACTAAGGCCATCTGTACTCCCAACATATTCAAAACCATTTTTCTTATAAAAATCATTCAACGTACGATTATGCCCAACACAATCTAGTTTCAAAAACTCTTTGTCATTTTGTACATTCGCTTCTACCCACCGTAAAATCCATTCTCCAATGCCATTCCCCTTATACTTCCGTTTCACCGCAAATCTATGAATGTATAAAGAATCTGAAACTTCCTCCTTACCAAAAATACGCTCATCCCATTCATTTTGTTTAGGAGATACTGTAACTGTACCGACAATTGCATCTTCTTTCATCACCACATATGTATATTTCTCTCTTATACCTTCTAGTATTTCCGCCGTAGCTTCTCCGCCTAACAAATACTGCCACTGATCCACTTCTTTATGTTGTAGCCACTCTGCTACTTCTTTTAATAGAGTAATAATGCTATCGCTTTCCTCTTCAGTAGCAGTTCGAATTGTATATTCTTTAACTGTATTTCTCTCCATATTGCTGTTCCCCTTTCAAATTACTACCATACTGATAATCGTGTTCTACCGTCATTTTCGTCTGTCACATATTCAACGTAAAAACCTTGATTCCGTGCGTTTTCATACATCAATTCAATCGCTTTTTGATCTTTAGCGTAAATTGTGACGTATGTACAATCCGCAACTAGTAAAACTAATTCACACTTACTTTCTTTAAACTCTTCATATGTTTCAATCTCTTCTAGTACTTCTCCTATTGGGTATGCTTTTAAATCTGCAAAAATGAGATAATATATATTGTCTTTTATTAATTTTTTCAATTCTAATCCACTCATTACCTTGTTATCTTCTGAAAATAATTCCGGTCCTAGCCCATCAGATAATACGAAATAAGATTCCTCATTTTCCACTCGCCAATCAAATAACGTAATATCGATTGGCTTTAGCACTTTCCAAAGTAGATTATCATATTCATTTGGAATATCTACAATAACCCCTCGTTTCATTTGTTTGTACCTCCCTTATAAGCCATAAATACTCTTATTTCTTTCCCGAATACAAAATAGATGATTATTATCTAATCAAGCATATTATTCATTAAAAAACAAGAAAAAGCACCTCAGTTGTGACATATAAACCAAGGTACTTCCCTTTCTATTTTCCAATTCATTCACTTCGTCTTCACAAAATAATATAAAAACCACACCGCATGATTTTGTTCATCTGCAGCTATTCTGCGCAATAACTCTTTTAGTTGCGCATCCGATGTTTCATCTGAAATTTCCAAGTAAAAATCTACTGTCTTCTGTTCATCTTGTATAGCGAATTCTAATCCTTGTAAGTACGTATTTGGACATTCTTCCGTAATTTGTGGTTTCGGCTGCTGACCAGTTAAATTTGTATAGATTTGTACAAACTGATGGAAATGTTTTATTTCATCGTTACGAATTTCAAGAATTTGATTTCGTTCCGCCGCATTTGGAGCCATGTTAGCTAATTTCGCATAGCAACTTATTGCACTAAACTCTCCATTAATTGCTTTCTCAATATCACGAATCAACTTATCATTTTGCCTATACCAATCATAATAATTCGAATTATCCATCGTATCCCCTCCATTATTTCACATAACATTTTATGCAATTTGAAATAGCAGGAGCATGTATAAAATAAGGAACCGCAAATCCGAATTCTTCTATTCCCTTTAACCTATAAGTTAATAAAAAGATAAAAACGCTTCACTCCTAGTGAAACGTTTTTATCTTTTATGCATTTACTTCCGTTTTATGTTCCTTTACTACACTACGTTTGAATGCAGTCGCTAAAATAATCATCATACTTACTACGCCAATCCACACGAGCACTGTTACAGGTGTACTCCAGCTTAACCCTTTCCCGAAGAAGAAGATTTCTCTAAGTCCTTCAATCATAAATTGCATTGGCAACCATGCGTACACCCAGTCTTGGTAAAATGGCGATAACATTTCAGGCGCTAATGATAATAACGGTGCACCGAAGAATAGTAAGAGGGCGAATACACCGATTCCCTTTAGTCCAACTAATGAAAGTACCGCTGATATCATTAAGAAGAAACTAAACGATGTAATGGATAGAAATAAAGCCGTATCTGTGAAGTTCGAAATATTTAGCCCTACCATACCATCCGCGATCCATGTAAGACCGAACCCAATGACAAGTGTCGCAACTGCTCCTGTTATGATCTGTTTTAGTTTTAATACGAAGTTTTCTTTTCTTGTACCTACTGGCATTTTACTTATCGCAATGAAGATAATTGCTGCGCTCGCTAAACTTGCAATCCATAACGGCTGAAATAAAGACATTGGCGAGTTACCATTCGCGCTATTTTTGCCGGTTTCATTCACATTTGTCACTTTCTTTGCAATCGGTGTTACTACATTTGAAACTTGATCTGCTGTTACTGTAGCTCCTTTTGCTTTCAATCCTTCTAATAGTTGCGCGCGAACAGTATTGTTCATATTATCAACTACACCATTTAACATTTGTCCTGCCATAGTTGATGCCGCTGTATTCATTCCTTGATTTATGAATATTTCTAGCTCTGGAGAAGATGGCTGTGGTGTTCGTAATGATGCTTGTTTTGTGCTAAAGTCTTTCGGAATAACTAATGCTGCGTAATACTCTTGATTATTTAATCCTTTTTGCACAGCTTCTTTATTTTTTACTTCTACCCACTTCACCGCAGGTTCTTCCTCTGATTTTGATGTCTTTTTCATATTATCAACAATCGTCTGCCCCATATTCATCTTCGGTTGATTCGGAATTTCTACTCCTTGATCCTCATTTACAATTGCGATTGGCAAGTTTTTCGGCTGAGGTTGAACAGTTGGAAATAATGTTAATGAAAAAATAAAAACAACAAGTAGTGCAATAGCTGGTGATACATATAACAGTTTATTTTTAAACATTTTCTTTTCTCCTCCTATCATTTGATTTATAATAACCAACAACGTGTTGTTTATTTATATTTGAATTATATGTTCGAGTTGAACCTTATACAATAATCAAAAACCGTGAATGTGTCGGTTATAAGACACATCTTTGAAATGTGTTGGCTAAAATGAAGGAGGGGCATACTTTGCGTGATAGTAATTTAGATTTACGTGTTATTCGTACAAAAACTGCCATACGAAATGCATTGGTTGAGTTAATTGAAGAAAAAGGTTTTGACGCCATTACGGTGAAAGATATTACAACGAAAGCAAACATAAATCGCGGTACTTTCTATGCGCATTATCAAGATAAATTTGATTTAATGACGAAATGCCAAGAAGAAATTATGTATGAGGTTTCTAGCATCGCCAAACAGAGATTGCCTGAAGTTATTGCTGATCTTGGTTCCAATCCTTCTCCAACAATGCCGTTTCTACTTATCACTTCTGTTCTTGAATTTTTAAATGAAAATAGTGATTTTATGAAAGCTATATTAAGCCCAAAAGGAGATTTATCTTTCCAAACAAAACTGAAAGACTTTATGTGGAAAACAATATTTGAAGATACGAATGGGGCTCTCATTAATAAGGAGAATTTACTTGTCCCAAGCCAATACTTAGCTTCTTATATGGCATCTGCTCATATTGGTGTTATTCAGCAGTGGTTAAATAATGGGCAAAAAGAAACACCTGAGGAAATTGCTCGTATTTTATCTACAATCGCAGTTCATGGACCTTTTTATGCGGCTGGTTTAAAGAAATAAGTCGGCCAGCATAAAAACATTTTTTGATCAATTTGAACAGCAACAAATTGTTAGATGAAATTCATATTTCTATGAAAAGAAGCTGTTGAAAGGTATCCCCTTCAACAGCTTCTCCATTATTAACGATATAAGCGAACTGCACCTGCAGTATTATCATCTGCTTGTCCAACTACTTCAAATTTCAGGCCAAGCTTCGGTAATTTACGTCCTGCATCTGGGATTAAATCATTCATATACGATTTAGAATCATCAAACTTCGTTACACCTGGTAATCCTTTATAATCATATGTTCCGCGTGTTGGAGATACGACTTTCCATGCTGGCGCTTGGTTAAAGGAGAACGCCGCATCTGCGATTTGGTATCGTGTACTATTTTTTACAGTTGGTTTGCCGTTTAGCGTGCCAACAATTGCTTCTGGGTGAGAGTCTACAACTCCTAAGAAACCTTCTCCTGGATGTAGACCAACCCAATTATCTGTAAAGCTAGAGTCTGCATACCATACGACAAGACCTGTATTATATGGTACACCACTGCTATACTTTAACGCTTGATCCGCACCAGCGTAGTTTCTCCACTCTAAATAGTAGTTATGTTTCTTTTTCTCAAAACCGTTCGATACAACAAAACCATTTAATTTTAATTTTGCTTCGCCTTCTGCATCATCAGAGAACACAACATTTCCATCTACAGTTAATGTGGCATTATCAAGAGTAAAACCTTTCGGTGCTATACCAACATCTGTAATGTACTCGAATGCTAGTTTTATTTTTTGACCTTTAAATTGGCTTAAGTCATATGACTTATCTACCCAGTTACCATCCGTTGTATCTAGGCCATTTTTCACATTCTTTTCGCCAATTCGATCCACTAATGTTTTCTTATCATCTTCTGTCACTGCATATACTTCAAGGAAGTCATAATCCGTTTCAATTTCATACAATGTTTTGTAATCAAACTTCACATTCGTTGCATTTTTCAAATCAAACACCGGCGTTTCTAATGTTGTATGAAGATTATCGCCTTTTGTACTATAGTAATATTTCTTACCGAATGCAGGTTGGATATTTTTCACATCTTTATCTGGTAGGTTAACGCGAATCAAACCAGGGCGATTGGATTTTGTTACACTTTGATCTAAGTACGTCGCAAAACCGATACCGCGATTTAATTTATCATAGTCAACCTCTACAATATTTGCCCAGTTTCCACCCATGTTCTTTTGAAAATACTCTTTGTTTTGCGGGGAAAAACTTGGTGGCGTTGTACCTGCAATTTTACCAGCCCAACTACCGCCGCTCATAACAGACCAAGAATTAATTGGCTCACCTGCTCCTGAGTACTTCGTATCATATTCATCTGGAAGGCCTAAATCATGACCGAACTCATGTGCGAATACACCAACTGCTCCGTCTTCAGGCTCAATTGTGTAATCGTATGCTGCCATTTTCCCGCCCCAGTTATCAACCTTTGCTTTTGTTCCTTCAATTGGATATGGTGTTCCAAGGTTCCATCGATGTGACCAAATTGCGTCATCACCTAGTCTACCGCCGCCTCCATCTTGTCCAACTCCCGCGTGAATAACCATTAAATGATCAATTAGACCATCGGGTTCATTTTTATTGCCATCGCCATTATTGTCATATTGATCGTATTGGTCAAATTCAGATAAATCGATTCCACTTTCTACAGCTGCATTTAATGCCTCTTTTACAAAATCACGTGGTCCTTTTGGTCCTTTATTATCATGACCACCATCTCCGGCATCTGCGCCATACTCCGCCGCATTACCAGGAACTGTAAGCCACTTTGTTACTGTCCCATCGACTGTATAACTACCACCAGATTGCTCTTCATAATATTGTTTAAATGTTGGGACTTTTGAACCATCAAAGAGTGTAAACGGCTCATCACCAAATAACATTTTTTGATAATGTTCTGGATTAAAATCATTTGAATACATATAACCTGGTACTTGATCAATATTGTTATGTTTAAAATCAGCAAACTCTACTAGCAATACTAAAACCTTATCTTTACGAACATCACCATTATATTGTTTTTGCTTCGCTGAAGTAGTTGGTACTTTGCCGTTTAATCCCCCTTTAACCGGCGCTTCACCGACTACTGGACCACCAGCAGGTTGATCAACTTTTTCTTGCGCATCTGCTTTGGCATCTTTAACTTTTTTCAAAAAGTCAAAAGCTTCTCTTGAGACACTATCCCCTGCTGGTTCTTTTCCAGCATTTTCGCCTTTTTTCTTCTCTACGTATTTTTCAACAGCTTTTAATGTGTCTTCTTTCGATGCAGATTCACTAATTACACCCCGTTTCTTGAGCGCATCTGCTAAACGATCCTCTTGAACTAAATTTTCATCAATTGGACTTACAGTTCCTGTATGAGACGGCGTTGCCGCATAAACAGATTGACTACTAAATCCAAATGTGCAACTAAGCACAGCTGTCGCCGCAAGCGTAGACAGCACCTTAAAAGGTTTTTTCTTCATCCCTATTCCTCCCCAATATTAAATACGTTATAACGTTTATATAATAATGAAAATTCAGATAATTTACAATACATTGTCTGAATTTGTAATATTTTTGAAAATATTCTTTCGTTCGAATTGGTATACATTCTGATTCATCAATGTTCCAGGTAGTAATTGCTAGCTACAAAAATAAAGAGATTAGTCACTAATTATAGTGATTAATCTCTTTATTATCTATGGTGCAACTACAACACTTCAATATACCCTTCTGTTCCATGTACCCGAATTCGTTGCCCATCTTTTATTAGTTTCGTAGCATTCTCTACTCCGACGACTGCTGGTAATCCATATTCACGTGCAATCACTGCTCCGTGCGTCATAAGTCCGCCAACTTCAGTGACTAACCCTTTTATAGAAACAAATAACGGTGTCCAGCCCGGATCAGTAAAAGCAGTAACTAATATATCTCCCTCTTCTAAATTCGCTTCTTCCATGTTTAAAATAACGCGAGCTCTTCCTTCTATAACTCCAGATGAAACAGGCAAACCTACAACCGCGTCAGCCGGGATATTTTCTCGTTTATATTTACCTGTAATGATTTCTCCATCAGATGTCATAATTCGCGGAGGCGTTAGTTTTTCATATAATTTGTACTCATTTTTTTGTTTATGAATAAGCTCGTAATCTAATTTATTCGTGCGAACAACTTCGTGAAGTTCTTCAAAAGTTAAATAGTATATATCATCGACTTCATGAATGACACCGCTCTGCACAAGTTGCTCAGCTTCTTTCAATAACGCCTGCTTATATATGAAATAACGATTAATCATGCCGTATTTTGGATATTCACGATAACCGATACAATTACGGATGTTGCGAATCATTCGCTTCGTTTCTTCTACTTTTTGTGTACCATCTGGTAAATGCTGCAATCGATCTACTAACTCTTCTTCTTTTTTCAAAGCTTCTTGCAGTCCTTCTTCAAATTTCCGTTTACTTGCACCATATTCAAAATCTCTTATATTATTTAAAATCATCGGGATAATGGTTGTTGGCTTCTCACTCCAGCGCGTTTTCGTAATGTCGATTTCGCCACTACATCTCATTCCGTATTTATTTAGAAAAGCATCTATTGCCTCTCGAGCTTTTTCCCCGCCTTTAAACTGAACGAATTCATCTAAAAAGCTATCATTTTCTACATGTTGTAAATACGCAATAACTTCTTCGTACGGCCGAATCACATCAGCAACTTCCATTAATGCTAAACCCATTTCCGACGTAATATTATTTTGCACCGATTGAGAAAGGGTGTCCGCTGCATTCTTTTCGCCCAGCCATTGCTCCATTTTTTCATTGATCCATGTTGAAGCATTCATACCTGCCATAATAACTGCTATACTTTGCGGATTAAACAATACTTTCTTTAATTGCTGAATATCTTCCAAAATAAAATCAAGTATGTCCACTCCTGATTTCAGTTGCATATTTTGTTTTAACTCTTCAAGTGATGCTTCACTATTCTGTATTAATTCCGTAACGATTGCTGGATCACTTTCAATTTCTGGTTGCGAACTTACTGGTGGCTTACTTTTACTAGCACTCTTTTCCGTTTCTTCATCCGGTAACAATGTAATAAAATTATCTCGCTCGACTACAGTCGTTAATGCATCTCTTATAAGCGGATCTGATTTTCCTAACGTATTTATTAGGTAATCCCTGCTAGCAGGTGAAGCCAATCTTTGTGTAGCATCCACAAATAGCCTTCCTCCCGCTTTACGCATAGGGGCATTAGTCGTTAACAGGAAAAAAGATAACCCTAGTGGTTTCATCGCATCGGTCATCATTTGTTGGTGACCAACTGATATATATACATGATTTTCCCCATCATTTTCTTCAGGGATTGGATATAACGTCGTAATGGGACGACTTTGGACAATATAAAATGTATCATGGGCTAAACACCATTCAATATCTTGCGGACAGCCAAAATAAGCTTCAATCTGCCTTCCGATACTTGCTAGTTGTAAAATTTGTTGTTCAGACAATGTTTGAAGCTTTTGCTGTGCCGGATTAATCTGTTTCGTCTCTGTTCCGCCCTCTTTTACAGCATAAATAGCTACTTTTTTAGTCGCTATCATCGCTTCAGTAATTTCGCCTTCTTTTACTTTATAATTATCGGCAGAAACCAGTCCTGATACTAACGCCTCACCAAGTCCAAAACTTGCATCAATTGATAGCACCTTTCGGTTAGAAGTAACCGGATCAGCCGTAAATAAAATGCCCGAAGCCTCAGGGAAAACCATTTTTTGAACGACAACACATATAGAAACTTGATTATGTTCAAAACCATTTTGCATGCGGTACATAACTGCTCGCTCTGTAAATAAAGAAGCCCAGCACTTTCTTACATGCTGTAAAATTGCGTTTTCTCCGATAACATTCAAATACGTATCTTGTTGACCAGCAAATGAGGCATACGGTAAATCTTCAGCCGTAGCACTAGAACGCACGGCATACGCATGTTCATTTCCAAAACGTGAGAGATAATGAGTTACCGCTTCCACTACATCAGAAGGGATTTCTACTAGCATAATAACTTCTCTAATCTTCGTACTTATTTCACCAATTTGAGCTCGCTCTTCCTTTTTCAACTTGGTTAGCTGCTGCAACAAAGTTTGAAGCTCTTCATTTTGCTCGCTAGCCTTTTCATATCCTACCGTTGTAACACAAAAACCTTCAGGTACTTGTATACCTTGAATGTTTGTTAATTTCCCTAAATTCAAACCTTTCCCACCGACGAGCGAAAGCTGCGTGTTTTCTATTTCCTGAAAATCGAGAACGAAAGAACTCATGTAACATCTCTCCTTACTTTGCATGTGTTCTTGATTGTAGCAGTAGTCAATATGAATAAACAGTCTATTTCGAACTTGATTTACATGATATAATTAAGTTAGGAAGAGATATTTCCGCCCTTTAATCCACTTCCATTACATCCCCAAACTTAAACATTCTTTGATTATGAAAAGTCCGTACAAGTAATCGTCTCATTTAACGAATTTATATCAGCTACTGTTATGTAATTTTTATATAGATAGCCATTTTTATAATATGTAAGTAAAACCTCTTCCTCACCTAAATATGAAATTAACAGCTCATTTTCAATTCTTTCTTTTGCATCTTGTGTTAAGATTGGACGCAGGATCTTTGTTTGCTCCTGTATCATGTCATTAATACATGCGAACTGCTCTGGCATACTAGCAAACGGTTAAATATACTACAGTGGTTTTCTTATCATTTGATTAGCTGTTATTGAAGTATATACGTTCGTATTTTAATGATGCTTTGTAACAACGGTTGAATGTTTCTTACACTGATAAAAAAGGCCAATTCCCTTAGCGTACAGGGAATCGGCCTTTTCTATGTGAAAAATTGCTTAGTGAACGAAATTCACGTTTTGTTGATGCTATCCCTCCAAGTGAAAATGGACAGTTTTGTTTGAAGGCGTTATATAATTCTTAAATTGATGGACATGTAATTTTAAACTAAATTACATACTCGACACTCTTCACTAAATAAATCAGGACTATTAAAGATAAATCTACAGTCATTCCTCCTATACCTACAAACCAACCATGTACGAAGCCATTTCTCATTCCTTGTTTCGTCATTTGAACTGTCATAGCACCTGCAGGTATCGCTAAAGATAGACCTAACAAAATATATGTGAAAAGTGTTATAATCATAAAAATTCTCCTATTATAAGTATTGTAATAATTAACCCTTTCTCTTTTTTTCTAGTTCAGTAAATAGAGCACGGCGACTTTTCACCTTACTTCTAGCAAGCACCAAAAACTCACAAGAAGAATAAATGCCTAAAATCCCATAAGATCCTTTACATGTTCAGCATTCTTTTTAGATGTTAATTTTTCAAGTAATAAAAACGCAACATCAAAAGCTGTGCCTGGATTTGATGATGTAATAATGTTTCCATCTTGTACAATTAAATCATTTTGTACTATTGCACCGAAATTCTTTAACTGCTCTTTTCGTTTACTCGTTGGATGACTGTATGTGGTAGCTTTTTTACCTACAAGAATTCCACTTTTTCCAAGCGTTAATGATGCAACACAAATACTGGCAATAGGCTTCTGCTTGGCATAAAAATGTTGAATAACATGTAAGAATTCTCTACTATATGCATCCCGATAAAAACCAGCTTCTTCAAACCCTCCTGGAATAGCTAGCGCATCAAACTCATCTAATTGAATATCATCAACTGTTTTTTCGGGTATGACAGTAAAATTCCAAGTACAAGTTAATTTATTCCGAAGACCAACTGTTACGACCTCGGTTGATCCATCTCCCTCCCATTTATTCCAGCCTAGTACATCTGTAAATACACTAGCTTCTACTGCTTCAAAACCGTCAGCTAATAATAATAAAATCTTTTTCATATCGTAAACCGCCTCCTTCTACCCTTATTTTATACAAGTATAGAAGGCTGATAAATAAGTTCAATAAGGATATTTGATTGTTCGGCTTTATTTTATAAAGAATTTAGGTTATTCTATTTTATAAAAAAAGGTTGGATAATTTATGGATCAAATTGATAAAAAAATCGTTGGACTATTACAGTCAAATGCAAAAATATCAATGAAGGATTTAGCGGAAGCGGTTCATTTATCTTCCCCGTCAGTAACTGAGCGAGTACGAAAGTTAGAGGAACAACAAATTATTGAAGGTTACCATGCACATGTTTCTCTAAAAAAAATAAATCGTCCAATTTCTGCACTTATACTGTTTAAATCAACAAATTGTAAATCATTATCTAACTTTTGCTACAATCATCCAGATGTACTTGAGTGTTACAGAGTAGCAGGAGAAATTAGCTATATTGTCAAAATAGCAACACATTCTGTAGAAAGTTTAGAACAATTTATTGATGATTCAATGCAATATGGTACTCCATCAACGAATATTGTGTTATCTTCTTATGAAAAAAAGATAATTACTCCTTTTATTAGTGAAGAATAAAAATAATGGCATAATAATTAACTATTGCTTATGCAGAAGGATAATTTTTGTATGTTATATTCGTACCACTGAAAGGGCTGTTAATAGCCATTAAAAAACACCTACGGACCTTTCTATGCAGCTGGACTAGCTCGAAAAAATAAGCCTGCTGCATAGAAAAGCATAATTTAATCAATCTCAATTACATCACAAAACTTTAATATTCTTTGATTACGAAAAACATCGGTACAAGTAATCGTCTTATTTAATGGATTTATATCAGCTACTGTTATGTAATTTTTATATAGATAGCCATTTTTATAATATGTAAGTAAAACCTCTTCTTCACCTAAATATGAAATTAACAGCTTATTTTCAATCCTTTCTTTGGCATCTTGCGTTAAGATTGGACGCGAGATTTTTGTTTGCTCCTGTATCATGTCTTTAATACAGACGAACTGCTCTGGCATACTAGCAAACGGTTGCCACTTAACCATTCCTCTTCCTTTTGGCATATTAGCATTCATCACGATTTATGTCCTCCTAATAATGTGTTTCTATATCTTGCTGTTGCGACGCTTGTGTAGGAAATTCCACGTAAAATACTGTTCTTACCAAATCGTGTTCGAATTTCGTCCATAACCTTCGTTAATCTCATTTCTTTTTCTCTTTGTATAATGTTATCGAAAAGCGAAATTTGCTCTTCCCCTTCATGTATTAAATTTGTTAATGAAAGACTTATCGATCGAATCGGCTCTCCTGTATGCCTCTCGTATAAAAAATAGGTACAAACATTGTAAATATCCATCGTCAAATTTGTTGCTCTATTTAACGTATGTGCTTTTTTTATTCCTCCTCCGTATTCCTTACTATATCCAACTGAAAAATGAATCGTTTGCGCGTATTTCTTTTCGCTTCTCAATCTGTAACAAACTTCTTCTACATGCTCTAATAAAATAACGATGAACTCTTCTATTGAATAATCACGAAATAATATTTGGCTTTTTGCTATAGATGTTGTTGCTGGAACGTATTTTTCTGCTATTCTACTGAAATCAATCCCGTTACTATGTAAGTGTAATTCTTCTCCTATTACACCAAATGATTGTTTTAAATACTTCAACGGGTATTGTGCTAAATCCCCAATCGTATGTATACCTTTTCGATTTAACTTCATTTCCGTTTTATACGATATACCCCAAAATTTACTGAGTGGTCTAATACTCCATAACTTCTCGGGTATATCGTCATACGTCCACTGCGCTATTCCATCGTTATTCTTTTTCGCTTCCACATCCATCGCTACTTTACTCAATAATAAATTTGGTCCAATACCAATCGTACTTTCGATCCGTGTACGTTCATATATTTCTCGCTTAAACTTTAATGCGAAATCGCACGGATTACTCGCAAACAAATGAATACTTGCGGTCATGTCCATAAAAAACTCATCGATACTATATTGATGAAAATCTTCGGGCGCAACATACTGTAAAGCTAAGCCTGTTATATAGGTTGAACACTTCATATACGTATGCATAATTGGATTCACAATAATAATATCTGGCCGCTTCGGTATTTCGTACAATCTTGCCATCTTCTTTATTCCTAACCCTTTTAATGGCGGTGTTGCTGCTAATACGATTGATCCACTCCGGTTTACATCTCCTACAACAGCCAATTTTGTATATCGTGGATCAAGTCCTTTTTTAATACATGACACGCTTGCATAAAAGCTACGAAGATCTACACATAAAATAATACGATTCGGTAAAAGAGAATAATCATACAAGGTTATCACTCCTAACAAAAGAACATTTGTTCTTATTATATACGAACCCTTGTTCTTTTTAAAGGTATTTTTATGAAATTTTTGGTTAAAATAACCGTTATTAAAATCTTATTAAGAAAAACTTGAAGAATTTTCCTCCATATTCATAAGAACTGTTTTCTATACTTAAAATGTAAATAGATATTTTCATAGTAGCAATATACTTATATAAAAAAGACTTATTCCGAAAAAGAGTACTATTTAGCAGTGCTTGTTTATAGAAAATAAATTATTATTGGTTATTTTCTCAACATTGTTTTTCTAGTTTTATCACTCAAATTTAGACACCTATTTATCTAACCTACATAAACTAAAAGCGTATAATTGCATACTTTATAAATTTATTAACCCGGATACATGAATCATCTTCAATGAAATTCTGAATATCCAAGTAATATCGCGTGTATTTCTTTGAAAATAAACATTGGATACATTAAAATCACAGCCTGTTTTTTTGTATGTTGAAGAAAGATTGTTTATCCCGCATTAACGGGCAGTAAAAGCCCGATTGGTTCAACTAATAATCAGTGGGAGATGAACAAAACCCCCACTGATTAAAGTTTCACTTTATCTGTATCTCCTCAACCGAATCTCTAATTACATAATTTTGTACAAGAAAGGAATTGAATTTATGCACAATTTTAATTTCCTTTGTGAACAATTTGCTACAATACTTAAAGGGAAAGGTAAAAGAACTCAAGGTGGTTGTTCGGTGTCTTTTCACCGCGATTTTAGGGTGCTTGTTCAAGGAAAACCGAGTACTTCTGTAGTGCCTGTCGGAGTAAGTTTTGAATCGTTAGATCCAAATGGTAATGCATTAAATTTAGGCGAAATCGCTATTCTACAAGAAGAAATTCCTGCATTTATGAAATCCATTGTACAACAAGGAATTATTGTAAGTGCTTTACATAATCACTGGCTGTACATGGATCCCTTAATTATGTATATTCATATCCAATCGGTAGAGCCTCCATTACATTTTGCACAAAAGTTAGCCCATTCTTTTTTGACCTTACGTAGCTATCCTATCGCGAATAATGAGGCGCAATGATTGGTGTTTCGGGTATATTTACACATTACATTTGCCATATGTGGGAACATAATAAAATTATTTCACTTTGTATCCGAAAAAAAACTCCATGTACGTTCAAGATATCAGCTTTTGTTTACTTCATTGTTTTCTGCACTCTGCATCTAGACGGTATACCCATTGGCCACAGTAAGACTTTATTTCAAACCCACAAAAATAGATTACCCGCACACTAAAAAGTATAGCGCACAGGTAATCTAGTTGTTTTTGAGATTAATAAAAAACTAATTTATTTTTTGAATTCTTCCATCAATAATAGACTGAATTGGTTCTTTTGATTTTTTTATATAATCTACTAATGCTTCAAAATCAGTTGGTCCTGTTTCAGCATCTTTACCGTTTTTAAAGGATACAAATCCATCTCCACCTGAAGCTAGAAATGCGTTAGCAACGACGCTGTAAGTTTTAGAAGGAATAATTTCTTCTCCATTTGTTAAGCGAATACTTGTTACTTTTTCTCCATTAGGTTTGTTTGCATCCCAAGTGTATTGGATCCCTGAAATTTGAAGCATTCTTGTTATGTCTTTTTGCCATTGTTGATTTAAGATATCACGAATGTCTTGGCCTGTTAAATTTACTTTTATTAATTGATTTCCGAATGGTTGAATACCATATATCTCTCCCCATGTAATATCACCAGCATCTAAGTCATTACGAATACCACCAGGATTCATAAGTGCAATTTGAGATTGCATTGTTGCGCGCTGAGCATCAGCAACTAAATTTCCAAGAGTAGATTCACCAGCCGTATTGAGTTTACGATCTAGTGGCGCAATAGACTTACCTACAACTTCATTAACAAGAGGTGCGATTTTTGCTTGATATTTCTCCATCTTCTTCTTTATTTTTTTATCAGGCTCCATGCCTTCATGGTAAGTTGTAACAATTTCTGCTTTTTTCTCAACAATATCTTGTGTCTTACGATCAATCTTTACATCAACATCAGCAAAAGCCATACCATAAGAATTTGCTTGTACGACAAGTTTATTATTAACAGTTCCATTTACATAAGTGTGGCTATGCCCACCAAAAATAACATCAACTTCTGGATCAGTCTCATTTGCTAATCGGACGATATCACCATTTGTTACGCCGTTCCCATCTGTTGTACCTCCGTTATGTGCAAGAACAACGATAGATTTAACGCCTAGCTTTTGTAATTGCTTTACGGATTTGTTAATAGCCTCAACTTCATCTGTAATTTCTACATTCTTTAGCATAGTAGGCATAACAAGGTTAGGAACATCCGTTGTTACGACTCCGATAAATCCAACTGGAACTCCTTGCACCTTTTTTATCGTGAATGGTGGTAAAAATAAACGACCGGTGGATTTATTATAGAAATTTGCAGCAACATATGGGAATTTTGCTCCTTTAAAATTTCCTGTTTTCTCATGGTATCCACCATAAATAAGGCGGTTCATTTCCGCAACACCTTCATCAAATTCATGATTTCCTATAGTCCCAACATCGAATTTCAAATCATTTAGAAATTCAATCGTAGGTTCGTCTTGTAATAATGCTGAAACAGGAGTACTTGCTCCAACAACATCGCCCGCATGTACCTTTAATGTATTCGGATTTTGTTTTTCACGATCACGTAAATAAGCCCCTAAGTACTCAATTCCCCCTGCATCTTTATTGTTAATCTTTTTTACAGTGTCTAGTTGCCCATGAAAATCGTTAATACCGAGCATTTGCACATCTATGTAGCGGTTTGGTTCTGTACTTGCTTGTGCTGAAGGCGCAGCAAATACACTAGTAAAAGTAACTGTACTTATTGCTAAAGCAACTGGAATGATTTTTTTCAACATAAAATTTCTCTCCCTAATTAAAATCTGACATAATACAATGTTATTTTAATATATTAAGAGAATTATTTCTATAAAAATTCAACTAATTATAAAAATTAATAATGTTTTATTTTTTTCTGACAAAAAATCTTTGTTTTGAGGGTTATTCAAGTTATTTTTTTATATTAATATAGTAATACATAAATACATATAAGAGACCTAAAAAAGCTAATCCTTACATTTTAGCTATTAAGAAGAATATTCAATTCGAAACTAATGGAGATTTATCAACCTAACATCCCAATATCACTATTTAAAAAGATGCTCCTGGATTTATCCAAGAGCATCTTTTATAAAGCTTTATTTTAACTTGTTTATAATAATCAATTAACAATTATATAGTTGTAATCAGTCTTTTAAAAATGATAGGAGTGCTTCATTAAATTCTTTGGCATGCGTTGCATTTAGCCCATGTGGACCACCCTTTATTAACGTTACTTTAGAATTAGGAATTGCTTCATGTGTTAACTTCCCACTATATTCAAATGGTACAGTTGCATCTGAATCACCATGAATAACAAGGGTAGGTATATTAACCTTGGCTAAATCGCCCCTGAAGTCTGTTTTGCTGAAAGCAGCGATACAATCTAGTGTTCCTTTAGGTGATGCACCCGCAGCGATATCCCTATTGTAAAGTCGAAATGGTTCACTAACTAAGTCAGTTCGATCTCCAGCAGCAAAAAATCCTTTCGTAAACTCATCAAGAAATGCTAAGCGATCACTTTTTACTCCATTTTCAAATCCTTGAATTGCTACATCATCTAATACACCCTCAGGATGATCTGCAGACTTGTACAGGAATGGCGGTACAGCTCCTGCAAATACAGCCTTCTCTACTCTATTCGTTCCATATTTCCCAATATATCGTGCTACCTCGCCTCCACCCATAGAAAAACCAACAAGTGTGACATTTTGAAGCTCTAACTGTTCTAATAATTGATGTAAATCAGAAGTAAAGGTATCATATTCATACCCTTCCCACGGCTGAGATGATTTTCCAAAGCCACGACGATCATATGTTATAACTCTGTATCCAGCCTCAACAAGAGCGGGAACTTGGTATTCCCAAGATCGACCACTTAACGGCCAACCATGAATGAGTACAACTGGTTTTCCTATGCCATGATCCTCATAATATATCTCAATTGGCGCTTGATTTTCGGTTCCTACAGTAATTTTTGCCATTCTCCTACCTCCTTTAATATATATCCTTTTCTTCAATAATCCGGATGAATCTCATAACCTATTTATGCACATTTATATTGTGAACGCTAAGCATGAAACTCTATTGTTCCGATGAATTCATTTTTTGTTTATGGAACACTTCCCCATCTCATACCTTTTTCATCACAAAGCATTTGCTGAACATTCCTCCTATTCAATTCTAATAACAAAAATAGGAGACTATCAATATCGTTCTATCTATAGAATCTATAGGTAAAACCAATTCATTTTATAGTGAAAATAACTATAGTTACCACCTATGCAAATTATAGATAATTTAGAATTGATTAACCAATTGGTTTTCAAATACTATAAATTTGTATAGCGCTTCATGTTCCGTGAATGCTGCTATAACTTATATTAACTTTCAGTTTAGTTACAAACTAATCGTAACAAACGAAGAAATTTAGGATAATATTCCACTGTTTAAAATTTCTTCGATTACTTAATTTTTAGGAGGAATACATAATGACTGATCTCTATTCTCGTATTAACAAAGATGATGCTGTCGTGCTTTTAGTAGATCATCAAACTGGTCTTATGTCCGGACTAGTACGTGACTATGGTGTTAATGAATTTAAGAACAATGTTTTAGCTCTTGCTCACACTGCTAAGTTTTTTGATTTACCAGTTATTTTAACAACTAGCTTTGAAAACGGACCTAATGGGCCTTTAATGCAAGAATTGGTTGATCTCTTTCCTCACGCACCCAAAATAGCTCGACCTGGACAAATTAACGCATGGGATAATGATGATTTTGTAAAAGCAATCGAAGAAACTGGAAAAAAACAACTTATCATCGCAGGCGTAGTTACGGACGTTTGTGTTGCTTTCCCGGCACTTTCCGCTATAAAAGCTGGATATGAAGTATTTGCTGTTACTGATGCTTCAGGAACTTTCAGCAAACAAGTTGCAGATGCTGCCAATACGCGTATGGCACATAATGGTGTGCAACTTATGAACTGGTTTAGCGTAGCTTGCGAATTACAACGAGATTGGCGCAACGATGTTGAAGGTTTTGGCAATTTACTTGCTAGTAATCTTCCAGGTTATCAAAATATAATTGGAAGCTATAGGGGAGCTCAGCGCGATCTTAGTAAACAAAATGCATAAATGTATTCCAAAGAAATAGCTTTAAATTACTTTTTAAAAGTAGACCGTATAGATTTAGTGCTGATTAAATCAGCACTAAATTTTACATTAAAAAGTACAGCAGAGCTTTAATTAACAGAAGATACATTACTTTCAATAAATAATTTTAAACAATTAAAAAAGGAGCGTTTTATTATGAGTAATTTAGAATTGTTAAATCCGGAGAACAGTGCCTTAATTTTGATTGATTTTCAGCCCCAAATGACTTTTGGCGTTGCAAGTATTGATAGACAAACATTGATTAATAACGTTATGCTGCTTGCTAAATCAGCAAAAACTTTTAACGTACCTACTATTCTTACTACAGTTGAGACACGCAGCTTTTCTGGTTATTTTTGGCCGCAAATTCTTGACATATTCCCAAACCATGAAATTATAGAACGCAGTTCAATGAATTCTTGGGAAGATCCAAAATTTGTTGAAGCAGTTAAAGCAACAGGTAGAAAAAAATTAATATTTGCAGCACTTTGGACTGAAGTTTGCCTTGCATTCCCTGTGCTTGAAGCAATTAAAGCTGGCTATGAGGTGTATGCAGTTGATGATGCTTCAGGTGGTACTAGTTTGACAGCACATAACGCTGCTATGCGTCGTGTAGAACAAGCCGGCGCAATTCCAGTGACAGCAATTCAAGTTTTACTTGAATACCAACGTGACTGGGCACACAAAGACACTTATGATGCTGTAATGGAGATTGTAAAGGAACATACTGGTGCGTATGGTCAAGGTGTAGAATACGCATATACTATGGTGCATGGCGCGCTTCCAAGTAGGAAAATATGAAACAAGAAGGAGTAGCTGTCGAAGAGACTCATACAGAGAACACAATGGATGCTGCCGATCCAGTAACAACGATTGTTACATGGGAAATTCAACAAGGTAAAGAAAAACAGTTTGAAACATGGAGACATGAAATCGAAGCTGCAGCTACTAAATTCCCAGGGCATTTAGGTGTAAATCTAATAGTCCCTAATAATGCATCCAGAGAGTATACTGTTATTTTTCGCTTTGATACGTATGAGCATCTACGTGCTTGGCAAGAATCAGATGTTCGCCGAGATTTGTTAAAAACGGCAGAACAATTTCAAGTTACTAATCCGAGTTACAAAACTGAAAGCAGTTTGGCTTATTGGTTTGTTACTCCGAAAACGCCAGTTCCACCGTCAAAATGGAAAATGTCTATCGTTACCCTTCTGGGTGTATGGCCTCTTAGCATGTTAGTTCCTAAATTGATAGGACCTATTATAAAACATATGAATCCTATTATGTCCGCTTTTTTCGTTTCTGTATGTATAGTGTCCTTGCTATCATGGGTAGTTATGCCGATTTTTGGTAAATTATTCCATCCGTGGTTACAAAATAATAGGAAGTAGACGAGGTGTGAATATGAATGTACCGGATATGATCTTATATAACGGAAAAATTACTACCCTTGATCCCTCTCAACCTGAGGTATCTGCTATCGCCATAACTGATGGTTTAATAACTGCAGTAGGTGGAGATGAGATTCTTAATAGTGCCACAGAAAAAACAAAAAAAATAAACCTTAAAAGAAAGAGAGTTATCCCAGGCCTGAATGACTCTCATATACACGTTATTCGTGGCGGTCTTCATTATAATATGGAATTACGATGGGAAGGTGTACCTTCACTTGCCATAGCTCTCGAAATGCTCAAAGAACAGGCAAGGCGTACACCTGCTCCTCAGTGGGTAAGAGTAGTTGGAGGTTGGTCTGAATTTCAATTTAAAGAGAGACGGTTGCCAACTTTGGAAGAGATTAATGCTGTTTCTGAAGACACACCTGTCTTTGTGCTACATCTTTACGATAGAGCACTTGTAAATCGTGCTGGGCTGCGTGCACTGGGATACACAAAAGATACCCCAGACCCTCCAGGCTGCTTAATTGAGCGAGATAAACGAGGGAATCCAACGGGCCTTTTAATTGCAAATCCTAACGCTTCTATTCTTTATTCAAGTTTGGGTAAAGCACCAATACTTAATTTTGACGACCAGATTAATTCAACTCGCCATTTTATGCGCGAATTAAATAGATTAGGTATTACAAGTGCTATTGACGCAGGTGGCGGGTTCCAAAATTATCCTGATGACTACAAAGTTGTTGAACATCTAGCCGAGAAGGAACAATTAACTTTGCGTATTGCTTATAATCTATTTACCCAAAATCCTAATCATGAATATGAAGATTTTGCTTCATGGGCAAAAATTGTTTCTCCAGGTCAAGGAACTGATAAGTATAAAATGAATGGTGCCGGAGAAATGTTAGTATTCTCAGCAGCCGATTTTGAAAAATTTCAAATGCCACGGCCTGAACTAGCTACGATGATGGAAGCTGACTTAAAGAAAGTAATTTCTTTATTGGTGGAAAACCGTTGGCCATTCCGTTTACATGCAACTTATGACGAGTCAATCACACGTTTCTTAAATGTATTTGAGGAAGTCAATAAAGAAATTCCTTTTAATGGTCTACGATGGTGGTTTGACCATGCAGAAACAATCTCAGATCGTAGTATGGAGCGTGTTAAAGCTTTAAATGGCGGTATTGCCATCCAAGACCGCATGGCTTTTCAAGGTGAGTACTTTGTTGATTTATACGGGAAGGAAGCTGCAAAGCGTACTCCTCCAATTTATCGTATGTTAGACCTAGGTATACCTGTTGGCGCTGGAAGTGATGCAACTAGGGTTTCTAGCTATAACCCTTGGGTCGCTCTTTACTGGATGGTTGCCGGAAAAACCATTGGTGGACTTTCAATATACGATGAAAAAAATAAACTTGATAGAAAAGTAGCCCTGGAATTATATTCAAAAGGAAGTGCGTGGTTCTCTGGTGATGAAGGTAAAAAAGGAACCCTTGCAGTAGGTCAGTTTGCTGATCTTGCTGTATTGTCTGCTGATTACTTTACTGTGCCAGAAGAAGAAATCAAGAACCTTGAATCATTACTCACCATTATGGGTGGGCAGATTGTTTATGGAAATGATGAATTTAAAAATTTATCACCTGAATTACCACCAGCATCACCTGATTGGGCACCGACGGGAGTTTATGGTTATGGTGGTGCTAACATAGCCCACACTATACTTTCTCACGATGCCCATGATCACAAGTTACATAGTTGCAGTAACCCTCTCCACCAACACACTCATACCGTAATAGGAAAAGATGGAACTAAATGGGGTATTGGTTGTACTTGCTTTGCTTTCTAAGTCAAAACCACCGGTATAATGCCGGTGGTTTTCTTTGTGCAATAAGGATATGTATATCCCTAATGGAATGTATTACTATACGATAAGACCGAAGAGTTGATGGATTAACTTGACTTGTTTTTGACAGTCTTCTCTTTTGGTCGACTACACCACACATATAAATCCACTGCCCTTTGATTTTAATATAGATTTCATCTCAAAACTTATAGATTTTTTTAATTGTTACACTAGAATCATGATTGCTTCTACTATACTGATACTTTTTCAGGATCATTTAAATTCTGCATAAAGATACGTGCTGCAAAACTTAAAAATTTATCATCAAAGTGAATAAGATTAATATCTTGACTTGGTGTTGGATCAGTAATATGAACTATGCTCAAAGTATCATTATTAACAAAATCAACTAGTGAAAGAGGTATTATGGCAACCCCATGTCCATTATATACAAGGCTCAATAGAGAAATAGAAGATTTTGTTTCTATATTTGCTTCAGATAAAGATAGCCCTAAACTCTCACAATATATTTTTATAGATTCACGACAACTACATGAAACCATTATTCTACTTAGCCCTACTAATTCTCGAAAAGAAACCGATGATGTTTCATTCAAAGGATGATTTTTTGGAATGACAAGGACGAGCTCTTCGCTATACAAAAGAGTGCTTGTTAATGTGTCTGGAATTTGAGCACTACGTGTGATGCCTATATCAATATTTTTATCAACGATTTGATTTACAGCAACTTCGGATTCTATAATTTTTACTACGATGTTGGGATAATGTTGTTGAAACTTCATAATATAAGGTGTTAAATAGGTGAGATCCTCTAATAAACCTCCTATAGTAATTACACCTCTTTTTACACCCTTTAATTCAAAAATTTCATTATAAACGTCATCAAATTGCTGCATGATAAATTTTCCTTTATCAAATAGCAGCTTACCCGCTTCTGTCATTTTGATACCTCTTCCAACTCGATGAAACAAAGGTGTATCTAGTTCCCCTTCTAACACACGGATTTGTTGACTTAAAGTCGGCTGTGAAATACCTAGAACTTCCGCAGCTTTAGTAAAACTATTATTATTACAAACTTGAATAAAATACTCTAAATGACGTAATTCCATTCTTGATACCCACTCTCCGCTTTATGAAAGATTTATAATGAAAAGGACAATATGTATACGTTATACATGACAACTATCTTTCCTACTATATCAATTGTAATTACATGATTTATTCATTTTGCATTACAATACATTTACTACCATTTATTAATTTTTCCTCCTATTTATTTAATTTATATTTAATTAGGATATCAATAAACAGAAATAACCTCTAAAAACTTACAATTCCTGCGTGCAATATCTTAACTTTTTCAACTGTTCAATTATCATTTTTTCTCAATATAGTCCAAACTACCAAATATTTGCCGAATCCCTCTTTATGCTGAGGAAAAATAGTATCCATCAATTCAATACCTTCTGAAATATTTGACGCATACGTAATACTACTTCTCTCTAAGTTTTTGTATAGGCTGATCACTTTTACTGCATAGTATAGCTCAAGCACTGCAAATTCAGTTGGATTAAGTCCATAAATTTTTGTAACCTTTTCACTACGTTTAATGATTGACTGTACTGCCCTTGATAATATAACGAGTAACTTTAAAGATAAGCTTTCATCTTTAATCACGCTCACAATTCCCAATCCTTTACAAGTTATCTTGAATTCGAGATTCATTATATTATCGTCAAAATATTATGTCAACAATCCGTTTTAGCGTTATCAAGCCACTTATAATTTATTTCTCAACATAAGACATATGGAATTAAAAGAAAACAATTGTTACTATATAAGTATCTCAATTACGTTATTTCTTTTAAAGAGAGCTTGTCTTCTAACGCAAGTTCTCTTTTGTCATATTCTAAATTGAATCGGGACAAATTGCAGATGATGCGCCTGCCTATGTATATGATATAGTTTAAAAAAGATTAGAGCCCTCCTACAAAAAGAAGAGCTCTAATCTTTCATAAATATTACTAACCATATTTATGTTAATATCTATCATATATTTTAAAAATAAGATTAATTAGATTTAAAAAAAGATTTCTTTTTCTTTACTCGTAATAAATCACCTGTCCATCCCTTGAATCGCATATACAAATACATACCCCCTGTTGTGAAAATAATAAATAAGAGAGCGATTAAATAGCTATATTTCCATTCTAGTTCAGGCATATATTTAAAGTTCATACCCCATAATGCTCCTAAAGCTGTCAACGGCGTACTTACAGCAGTTAATACAGTAAGAGCTTTCATAATTTCATTCCCACGATGAGAAGAAACAACTTCTTGTAAATGAATCATCGTGTCTAATTCTTCTTGGTACTCTTTAACGAGTTGTAATCCACGCTCTAATTTTACGTGTGTTTGTTTATAACAAAGGGTGTTTGTTAGGTTTTCTAGCCAAGCTTCCTCCAAGCCTTGTAACACTTCTTGTATTAAGCGAAACACATGTGTGTTCATAAATAATTCATGACGAATATGATAAATTCTTTCTAAAACTGCTATGTTATTATGATGATAAAAATCCCATAATACATTTCTGAAATTGTTTTCAAAATAGTCAACCTTTCGTAAATAGTGAGATATAAACATTGATAAGATGGCACATAATCCTTCAGCGGAACTATTACAATTTTTTATACCTATAGGGAAATTATGTAGTAATTTTTGTAAATCCTCTTCCTCTTTTTCCTGGACTGTTATCAGTATTCCATGCGCTACGAAATAATGAAGAAACTTTTGGATTTTGGCGTCCTTTTTATCTTGATCATATAAAAACGAACCATATACACAAGTCTGACTTGGGGAAAACGTATAAACATATAATCCATTTTCACAAGGAGAACTTATTTTTTTTACAAATTGAGAGAAATAAGATGTTACATCAGGAGAGATTATAGAAGAAAGTTTTTCAAGTTCACTAGTTTTCACATGATACCAATTCCATTTCGGCATTTTTATGCATTCCATCTTATTCTTCCTTTCTGAATAGTTTAATGTTTGATCGAATAATATCCGTAATATGAAATTTATATGTAGGTATTCATGTCTTGGAGGAAAAGTTTTTAGATCCTCTAAATTACAAACTAAATGGCATAGGAGGTCTTCTTCTATTACAAGGAAGACCCCCTATATATTAGTTATTTGGATTCTAAATTTTAAACATTTCCTCTATACAAGCACTTGTCATCTTTTCTTATTTATATGTGGAAAAGAAGCCACATACTTTGGCAAGTCAATTCAACGAACTTCATTTCGGTCGTTATTATAATTTGGATTCATATGCAGATTGATTGGTGATGTCGTCAAATACTTGACTTCCAATCATATAGTATCCATGAAGTGCAGCCTCTTTCGAAGCGTCTACCATACGGAAAGAAGAAATTTCACCTTGCATTTTTTCAATTCGTTTTTTGTGGATATCTACTATTCCTCCTGTCCAAATAATAGTGTCATACTGGTCTAACTTAAATTGTTCTTGTAATACACGCATAACGTCTTGGAAATGTGTATCCAACTCTTTTTGAATCAAAGTATTAACCTGACTCGTCTGATGATTTTCTTCTTGACCTCCATATCCTTTTTCTAATACTTTTGGTATGTCGTTAATATGCAAGTGAACACTTTCCCCTGCATGATTCTGCAGGATATTTTTAATATTTTTCAAAGGCTTGCTACATCCTAGTTCCGTCTCATAATGATTTAAAATGACATTCTGTTTCATATCTGTCATTTCTAATGTACGAAATCCACCATCAATAATTAAGATACGATCTTGTTCCTGAATGATTCCCTCTTTTAAGAAATAGGCATGTAAAGCGACTGGTTGCTGAAGAATCAAAGTATTTTCCACCGTAATATTAATAAATTTCCCATCAATTTGCACGGAAGTTTCTTTTTTTAGTGCACGTTGTAATTGCTCATGCTGACTACCAAAACAAGTAACGGGAAGCCCGGTAACAACTAAAGGTAACACGACATTTTCTTTATAATCCTTTGCAATGCAACCAAATATTTGTTGTTTAAACTGTTCGCTTTCATAATAATTTTCTATTTCTTCGTCAAATGGAGGGAGAAATGAAGCGTCCGATTGATGTGCTTCATTTCCCATGTAGTATGCAAAGTCTAAGTCTATAAAACTTACCTTTGTTAAATCTTCACTTTCAACATGATTAGGTACAGGGGCTAGTGTGGAAGCTTCACTCTTAATCGTCACCTCAGAATCTACATCCTGTCGATATGCCCGCTTAGTAAAACCAATTCCTACATCAATTGCATACAGAGATTTCATACTTTTTTCCTCACTTTCTATTTTTAGAATTAAATCTAAGCACTCTCTTCTTTCCCTTCTTTCATATATTGCTTTTCATTTTTCGTTTTTCCCTCGTCTATGTCCTTACTATTTTGATTTATTTCGTAATCCTTTTCATCTTTTTTCTTTTTATTATTTTCGTTTTCTGTTAAGTCTTTAATAGTAGAAATGACAACCGGTGTGGCTGTAAGCAGTTGTGGTAATGTTTGTTTTGCAACATTAGCTGCAGTTACAGAGAATTGTTTACTTGTCTCCGTTACCTTCTCTAATGTTTCCTTTATGCTTCCTTCTTTTAGTTTGTCTTTTACGCTTTTTCCTGTTGTTTGTATAGCTTTCCGATTTTCTTTTTTTAATAGGGAGACCATGACTCCGGTCGTAATTCCAATCACAGCATATTTAAATATTGTATGTTTCATTTCTCTCACCCTTCTCTACTTTTATTTTCTTCCATGCTACAACCTAAAATAATTACCTTAACTATTTATCAGAAGTTGCAATCTATTAGAGAGAATGATAGTTTTGCAGCTGCCTATCAGTCGCCGTTGGTGTTTCAGCTGTTACTAGAAGTAAAATTCTCCCTTGATCTAGTTTTTCTTCATATAAATTAGCTTCCGCCTTCGACAACCCCATTTCCTCCATTTGATTTCGGAGCTCGTCCCCTTTTTTGGAGAAAAAGTTGATAATACTTGTTCCTAATCCTTGTTCTTTTACTCCAATCGTATTTATGTTTGTATCATCCGCAATCTTTTTTGTTAGATGTTTTTCATGTGCTAAGACGTAAATGTCATCTTGGTGAATCCCTTGCAATTCTAGCTCTTTTACTTTCATAACTACTTCATGTTCATTTTCATATTCATGAACCACCGGTTTTCTTTCATTCTTATGCATTGTATATTTCCTCCTTTAGATTTTTTTATTTAGTTGTTATGTAATATGTAATACACCTACTTTAAAGATGTTAAACCTAAATTTTCAAAAAATTTAATACGATAGGTTATTAATGTTTTTCAATATTAACGAGATGTCACGAGCACTTTCCTTTAATAGCAGTGTTACAAATAACGATTTATTTAAAAGAAAAGCCCCTTATTTTATAGAAAATTTCTATTTAGAAAAATAAAAAAGCACTCCTTTTCAAAGAGTGCTTTTAAAAAACATATAACCTAATAAAGATGTTTCTATTTTGATTACAGAAAGAAAGTCGTTATTAAAACATATGGTTGCTAATTTTATTTCGTTCTTCCTTGCACCCAAGCAGCACTATCATTTATAACACACTCAGGGATATTAGCAGAATTATAATATTCATCCGGTCTACTTATTTCTCCATAACCTTCTATAAATAAGAGATTTAACTTTGGATATAGTCGATAATCAATGTTATCTCGTTCTTTTTAGCTGTTCTTTCCAAAGAGGAATTTCGATTTTCGATTAAACTTAATAGTCTCTTTCTCCTTAAATAATAAAAAGCGGTGTCTTTTGTTCTTTTGACATTTCCACTGCTTTAATTTTACGGATAGATGTAACTTTACCCATAAAGTTGCCGCTAAAGGAAGCATATCTTTGCCGGAAATCACATGTTTTTGAGGAGATTTAGTTGATTATTCGCGGGGAAAGGAAGTATATCTTTGCCGTGGATTAATTATTAACCCATAAGCTTGCCGTGAATGCTGTTGGTTTGTAATAAAGTTTGATCAAAAGCATGCTACAAAAATTGATTTTTCAACAGAAGAAACCCAAACATTTCGAAAAAAGTTTGATCAAAATGCTTGGGTTATTTGTTGCTAGTGAATAATTTTTTATAAAAAAGTTTAATCATTTTTCTACCTGTGTTTGCTCAACAATCGCGCCCTTTAATGGAAGATTGATCTACAATATCAGAGTGAAGTAGTCACCTGATTCATAGAAAAACCCCGGTTTATACTGTAATCCGTGCCATAACAAAGCATTAGCCAGTTCCCATTTGTTCAATTAATTGAAATGCTGTCGGAGGTGGACCATTTTCGAGCCTCAAGCGAATTAAATTAGCACACTCTTCAGGGTTTAGTACTGAAGTATCGATTTCTAAGTCATAAATACCGGGCTCATGGACGGACTCTTGCCATAGTTTTACTGGTAATGGGATTGAACCACCTTCTGAGTAACCAACTTTCCATGTTTCTATCCGTCGTTTCATAATAATTTCAATTGGACAATGTACCCCCACAAACATAACTGGCAGTCCCTTTAGTATCCGTGCACATTCGGGCAGAATTCCCCGTGGGACGGAATAATTGTCATGATGACCGACATCAACTACGACGTTTATCCCTAAACGACTGTGTGTAGCATTAGACTCATACATGGCTTTATACATAAGTATAACCAAGGGCTCAATATCGGGGCGCTCGCCACCAGGACGTAATCCAATACCTGGCTGATAGCGTTCTGGGGTCATTTGCATGAACCAATCTACTCCTAAGTTCATCCACACACCTTTAAATGTGCTCTGGATTACAGTGGCGATGCTGGATTTCCCAGATCTAGGGGTGCCGTTCATAATAACAATTTGTCCAGGTTTATCCATTGGTAACATACGGGAATACCCCTTTCATGATTCTACCTTGTAATCTTAACTCCGATTTTCCCTTTAAAGGAATAACTTACAAATTCAAGAATAATCCTCAATAGTCCTTTCTTATTTCACAATCTGGCCCTTTAGTGGAGTAACTTTATTGCTACTCAACAGTTCCTTAATCCGCCTTTCAGTTCAGATCTTCTTTTCACTATAAAAACATCCCTTTAGATAAACAGATCCAAAGGGACAAAACATCGCGTCTTTTTTATAAACACTGTGACTTTATTTAAAAGAGACATTAAAAATATTCTTCAAATCCTGGAAGCATAAGTTTGCCGCAAACAAAAAGAACCATCAGCTTGCCGTTCCGGCAAACTTATGGTTCATATCACAATAGAATCCTTACTTCACAGGATTTTTTTGCTGTTTTCACTATATACTTACTATACAAATGAAAATATACAAACTTTGCATAAAAAAATGATTTTATAGCATCTTTTTAATATCCATGTCCACTTTGCCAACCACCGTGTCCACCCGGCCAACCACCATGTCCACCTTGCCAACCACCGTGTCCACCTTGCCAACCACCGTGTCCGCCTTGCCAACCACCGTGTCCACCTTGCCAACCACCATGTCCGCCTTGCCAACCACCGTGTCCACCCGGCCAACCACCGTGTCCGCCTTGCCAACCACCGTGTCCGCCTTGCCAACCACCGTGTCCACCTTGCCAACCACCGTGTCCACCCGGCCAACCACCGTGTCCGCCTTGCCACCAGCCTCCATAGCCTTGTCTCTGTGAGTTCATTCCTTCGCATCCCTTCTTATTAAAAATTCAAATACTGTAACTGGGTATTCTCTAAATATAATTATGTATCCCAAAAATAAATGTATCCGCAAACATCTCGATTATTAGTAAAGTAATTATCTAATGAAAAAACACTTATCATTGCAAATCTAAGCTCATAACACGATTTGCACAAGAGAATAACCATACAATGTTATCCCTCCTTTAAAAACCTATTTAAGAAAAACTTAAGAAATTCACTTCTAAATTCATAAGAAATTTTTTCTATACTGAATCATGTAAATGAACAAAAGGAGAAACAATCATGAAGAAATTTATACTTTGCATAATAGGAATAGGCCTTCTTATATACTTACTCCCCTTCATGTTACGCGGGGATCTAGACATATTAAATCCACTCACTGAAGAAAAAAATGTATATGCCGTTGCGGAAGGATATGGTGTTCCGGATTACCATACGAACGGTAGAGCTATGTACTCGTTAAAAGGCATTGATGAATCTGGAAATGAAGAAGAGTATACAGTAGGAACGAATACTCCTAATGATTTCATAAGAAAAACTTACTTGAGAATTCATGTGAAAGGTAGGTATGTTTACTCGTACGAGGCTATTTCTGAAAAGGATATTCCGGAGAAAATAAGAAAACAAGTAGAAGATAGTATATAAACAAAGAGCCCGCTCATATGAGTGGGCTCTTTGTTTCCAGTTTTTCTCTCTCTTACCTACTCTACCGTTGGGCTATCGCTTGAGGAAGGAGAGTTCTTTCTGTAAATTTATTAAATTAATTATCACTGTTTTAATAGCCATTCTTCCATTACTTTCACTGTTTCATCTCGTTGTGCTTTTGCCGTAATTAAACTCGCATTATCACCCTTTTGCTCACCATACATGCCAAAATGAGCATGGTTTCCGCCTTTTATCATGTGCATAGTTGTATTCTTTGACATAAACTTTTTATTGTTTTCTATTTTTTCTACAGTTGCTAAAGCGTCTACTTCTCCATAAATAGATAACATCGGCATCGATTTCGTAGAGAAATCATCTGCAGGGTACGAACCTAAGAAAATGATCCCGTCTACCTTGTCTTCATGTTGAAAGGCATACTTAGAAATCATAGCTCCTCCCATTGAATGCCCTGCAACATACCATTTTTGAACTTCAGGATACTGTTCCATTACACTATCTACTGCATTGATTCCAAATATCGCTAAATTTAATGGCAACTTAGGCATTACTACAAAATGTCCATCTTTTGCAAGAGCTTCCCCTAAGTAACTATAAGCCTCAGCTTCTACTTTAGCTCCTTGATAAAAAATAACCCCTACTTTAGCATCTTTCTCTCCAAAAACGATATGATCTTCATCTTTTTTATCATCTACTAACGACAACGCCTCTTTCGTTGGTTTATAAGTAAACTGAGACCAAGCAAAAAAACTAATACTTCCTATAAGTAAAATACCTAATAAAGAGTACAGCATAATTTTTATCCATTTCTTCACAAAGATGACCTCCCTAAGATGTATATATTCTATATTTTAAATTTTCATTAGTAAACATAAAAACTCGAGCATTTTTATTATGCTCAAGTTTTTATTTACGTCTTTAATTTATACTATAAATGGTCCAAGATAAATATGTAGCAAATGTAGACCATAAAAAATATGGAATTAGCAACCATGCCGATACTTTAGATAATTTGGAAGAAACAGCTATGAGAAGTAACGTAGTAATAGCGACTAGTAAACAATCTACTGTTGCTAAAAATAAATTTTTTTGACTGAATTGAAAGTAGCTGAATGCTTGATTGCACATATAATTTAAAAGGAATACAAACCAAAATGTTTTTGGCTTACATCCATATTTGTTGTAAATAATTGCAACCGCTAATGCAATAAGTCCATATAAGACAGCCCAAACTATTCCGATTGTCATACCAGAAGGTGTCCAAGACGGCTTTTCTAGCGCATCGTACCACATACGATCAATAGGAAATAAAATACTAGAAACATAAAACAAACCATACGTTAGTAAGAACACTATAATACTAGACTTTTTCATAAACATTCTCCTTTTTCAATAGAAGGTTTTAGAAACTCTATATGATTATTCTGTCCCTTTAATGGATAACATTCTAATATTTAAATTTCAAATACATATTGTTTAATCTATTTCATACGAATTCTTTCATACTTTTATATGCACAAAGTGCTCTCTCTCGTGCCGCCTTATGATCAACAACTGGCAAAGGATATGTATGACCAAGCGCTATATTGGCATTTTGTAACATATGCTCAGGTGCTTCCCAAGGTTTATGTATATATTTATTAGGCATATCTCTTAATTCTGGTACCCATTTTCTTATATACTCCCCATCTTTATCAAACTTTTCTCCTTGTGTGATGGGATTAAAAATACGAAAGTACGGTGATGCATCTGCTCCACTTCCAGCAACCCATTGCCATCCCATTGTATTATTTGCAATATCAGCATCTAGTAGTGTATCCATAAACCATTTTGCTCCTTCCTGCCACGGAATTAACAAATGCTTTACAAGAAACGAGGCTACAGCCATTCTTGCTCGATTATGCATAAAACCTGTTTGCCATAGTTCACGCATTCCCGCATCAATAAACGGATAACCAGTTTTACCCTTCTGCCATACTGTTAATAACACCTCGTCATTATTCCACGGAAAATGT
This sequence comes from Bacillus sp. 3G2, assembly GCF_044324725.1. Lineage (NCBI taxonomy): Bacteria > Bacillati > Bacillota > Bacilli > Caryophanales > Bacillaceae > Bacillus > Bacillus sp. 3G2. Next base: position 2,918,510 of record NZ_CP172246.1, read on the forward strand.
TCAAAGCTCTTATTAAGAGGTTTATATACTGTAAATGGATAATGATATAGTAAATAATAAGAAAACTCTCGCCAAATTAATTGACGGATAAAACTATTCACTTGTTTTTCAAAAAGACTACATTGTCTTTCGGTACTTTTATTGATTAAGTAATGATACATCCATCTCACTGATATTTGGCCAAATGAAAGATAATGTGCCAACATCGAATGAGCATTTTCATTTGGAAAATCTCTTCCTTCACTATAAGAGACTAATTTGCTAGAGAAAAATTTCTTACATGTTTTGTATGCCCCTTCTTCTGTAGGATCCCATATTGATTCAATATGGGATGTCCACGGTATTGTCGGAAGCAAGTGTAATTCTGAAACAGATAAGCTTAATGTTAAAGAGCTTTCTCCCTTTATATTCTGCACTTTACTAATAGGTTTAGGTATTACCTGCTTTTGAAATGCATTGTAAAAAGGCGTAAACACCTTATATTCAGTGTTATCCTTCTTTTTTATAATCCACGGTTCTAATAATAAATGCGAATTAAATTCCTTACAGACAATACCTTTACCTTCTAACATCATTTTCATTTTTTCATTAGATTGTAATCTGTCCGGATCATAACAAATATTCCAATATACAGCCGTGATACCTAACTGTTCTATGAGAGAAAGTATTTCTTCCTGTGTATTTCCTTTGCGAATTATTAAAGTAGAGCCCAATGCTTCAAGTTGCTTTTGGACATCTATTATAGCATGGTGTAACCACCACTTTGATGCACTACCTATTGAAAAAGTTTCATCTTGTACATATACCGGAAGAACCTCACCAGACTGAACAGCCTCAAATAGAGCTGGGTTATCATATAAACGAAAATCTTTTTGAAACATAACAATAATTTTATTTTGCATGACTACCTCTTCTAATTCTTAAAATATAATAAAATTTATTATACTACAGCGATTTATACATAAAAATTTATTTGCCTTTCATAGATTAATTAACTTTTTCAACTATTTTATTAGTAGAAATTTTAGCAACCATTTCTTTTTCACCTGTTCGATCAATCATGAAACCATGAACTTTAATATCAGAAGGTACTAACGGATGATTACGGATCATATCTATACTCTTCTCAATATTTTCACCAACATTTTCTTGTCCACTTAGCCATGCATTCAGGCTACCACTTGAAAATTCAGGCATGCAATTTTTAAAGAGATAGTCTATTTCTCTGTTATTTTTTATCGAATCACGTTGAATTTGTAGATTAACTACATCTGTTGCTTTATCCTCTATTCCTACAACAAAAATTTCTTCCACATTTTCTTCATAAATAGCAATAATAATAGATCTCATTATATCTCCATAAGGATGTACAATTACAGAATCATAGCTGTGTATATTCAACATGTTTTCTTGTTGAATATTAGTTTCTTGTTGGATAATAGGCTCTATTCCATGTTCAATGTCTGTTAATAATAATACTTTTTTATTCTTTGAATTCATATGGAGCACTCCTTCTTCATTATTGTATTTATAGAACTTTTAAACTAGTAAGGATAGTTCATTATTCATTACATGGTTATGACCAATTTTTCCATTGTCCTTCTGGATCAACACTCGCCAGTCTAACCCATCCATTTTGAACTTTTTCTCGAAATGTGAGATTGGTATTTAGCAAACGCTCTATATATTCAATAGGCGCTTGAATTACAATGAGTAAACGAAGTGGTGAATGATACGTCTCACTATCTGACTGCATAACCGATTGCCAAGGTAAGCCTGGCAACAGGTCACTTGCATTTCCTTGCATAACACCGAGACCTGCCGTTACGGTTTGGGTTGCTTTGTTTCCACTACCATAATAATAAGGCGCTACAGTTGAAGCGTAATATTGGAGATTTATCCACTGAGCTACCGTTCCCGGTCCTGCAATGATGTTAGTTAATATATCGCCACTTTCATCCTGTTTCCAATCATAATTATGAAGGAAAGCCCTTCCTTCTAAGTCACAATCCTGCGTTAATTCTCGTTGCCCGATAATAAAAGATGCATTACGGGCTAGTCCCCATTCTGGACGTATTTCACTCCAATCTTCTGCAAATCGATGTGCCTCTTTACTCGGATTTTTTATTTTCGTTTTAAAATTAGGTAATTGTGTTAAACGCTCTCTATTTGCATGTTGGCTCACATTTGGCATAACCGACTCAATACTATCAAATGCTTCTTGCGCAGTTTCCGAAAGTTCTGGGACGTAAATCCATTCCAATTCATCCACTGTTGTTTTATGTTCAGCTGCTGCAAAAATGGTATCCTCCGGAATGTTAATACCTTCAGCAGACAAAGCCTCTCTCACTTCTGGAAGATTACATAAAGCAGCAAAAACTCTTGCATTGAATCCCCCCGCCGCTCCGCCACAAGCACCACATTCAAGTGCTGCAGCATAAGGGTTGTTCGTACTTTGACTACTATGGCCGCACATTACAACTAAAGGCGCGAATTTTTCTGTCAATCCCACCATTTTTAAAGCTTGGCGCACATAGTTCACTTTTTCTTCTTTCGTAAAACCGATAGGTATCTCACATTTTGTATCACGAACATGATTAAGCGAGAATGTTGTATCAGGCTTTTGTAACATCATTTTACGAAGGTTACGAATGAAACTACCTACTCTTCTTGGCACAAAACTCCTTGTCACCATTTGTAAACCAAGTACAGGGCCACTTACCTCAGGTAGTAACATACTTGTCAGTACATTTTGTTTCATCGTTTTAAACGTATGACTTACTGAGCTGTCTATCTTCTTGCGTTGTTGATAATTTTTAAATTCATTTTCATCCGTGAGCTCTTTGATTTGATGTTTCGGTTTTAATATAACTGGCAAAGAAGGATGACTGTCTTTACTACCTAGTTCACTAGTCGCAATTGGTAACCCAAAGAAACCAGCTATTCCAAACGTTTCGAACGGACCTAATTTTTCTAGGTGGCGACGAAACGGTTCTGAACGTACATCAATACAGAATGCTAATTGAGCTAATACACGTTTTTTATCATTAGTTGCACGTTGTTTAGCAACAATCTTTTCCCTTAATTGCTCTGCATGCGTCTGTTCCCAAGCTTCCAGCCAAAGTTTCCTGCGAATATTTTCATCAAAACGATAAGCAAATGCTAAGAATTCACGTTGTTCAGCTGCAGACATTTGTGACCATTCCCGGGTTGAAATATTCCCCCAATAGGTCCAAGAAGCTATAAGTGGAACAATCGCAACTTTTTTCTCAGCCTTTTGATTTTTTATAGGTAAATACGGTTTGACAATGGCCAGCTCCATAGAAATTCGAACTGCTAAATATTCTATGAGAAGTTCCTGCTCCTGAGTCGACTGTTGGGAACGCCATAGTATCATTCCTGCCCACCCAGGCAAAGCAAGCAAGTGTCCTTCAAGGTAAGCTTGCATGTTAGATTCAGAAATTCCTAGTTCAGATAATGCTTTTGTTAAAGCTCCCTGGGCATCTTGTGGCCAATCCTTTAAAACTTTACGCTCATTTTTACTGAGCGCTGGATCAAATGTAATAAGGTGATGCCATGCACGATACAAACCTTTCTCTCGATTTGGCATCGTCCAATTTGAACCAGAGTCATCAAGATATAATTTACACCATTTAATGATATGATAATTAAGAATATCAGATAGGTTTTCACCCTTTTGCCTCTCTATAAGTGAACTTACAGGTTGCATAGAAGAGTCTTTCATACTTCCTGTATTTATATAACTCATTTCTTCTGCTAGTTTATTTAATTGTGGCAATGATAATAGACTAGAAGGTAATTCCTCTAATTTTAAAGCTGCTTGGCAAAACTGCTCCGCTTTCTTTCGCGGGATATGAAAAGATTGTGAATCAAGCCAACGAGACAAGCCTCTTTGTAAAAATGATTCCTTAATCTCCCCTTTTGCCTTTGCCGAATGAATCATAGAAGCACTAGGATATATATCCACATTACGAATTTCTTTTAACCAATTTGCGACTTGTTCAAATGATTGCTTTTCAAGTCCCATCCAAGGGTGATGAGCTGCAAATGTAGCGATCGGCCAAAGTGGTGCAACAACTCGGCTAGCAGATTCAACTAAATTATTCATATTCTTTTCTTGTACTTCAATGTTTGTATCTTTCTTTTTTAAAGTTTCTTTCGTTACTGACGATATGCTCATCACTGATTACCTCCCTTTGATACATAATGTTTCAGATAGCTTGGATGACTTTCTACTGACTTTTGTCTCGCCTCACCTACTCGAACGAACCAAAGATACATTACAGCAAATATTGTAGAGGATTGATTACGAGTAACGAGAGTACTAATAGCACTACCAAATAATAAGAGACATATAACAAAAATAACGGCTGAAGCTGAAGGTTGAACATTTTGATACATGTCAGTATGCAACCATTTATAAAGCGAGTTATGAACGGTAAAGTAAATGAGAGAAAATCCAGCTAAAATAAATACGCCAACAATTCGTCCCATTCTTCCCTCTCCAAAAACAACAAGCTGTTTCCATGAAAAGTACAATGACCACCCTAAGATAAACGCACTAACTAATTGATACCCTTCTCTAGAAGTCGTAAACCAAAAAGCAATCGCTATACATAATCCGAAAACACGTCCGACCATAATCCATAAATTAGATATCTCTTCATTAGACTGCTTCACTGCCCCAAAACGTTGTACGGAAGAACCAGCTTGTAAAAACAGTGTAGCTTTAAACAAACCATGTAAAATTAAATGAATAACAGCCGCTAAATAGGCTCCTAATGCGCATTGAATAAGCATAAACCCCATTTGTGCAATAGTTGATCCCACTAGCTGACGTTTATAATCAACTTGAACTAGGCTAATTCCTGTACCTATTAAGATAGAAATACTAGAGAAAATTAGTAAAATGATTTGTGCAATATCATTATGAAAAAGAGGTGAAAATCTAGTTAACATGATACCGCCAGCATTTACTAAACCAGCATGCATAATAGCAGAAACAGGAGTTGGAGCAACAGCTGACTCAATTAACCATCTTTGAAAAGGCCATTGTGCTGCTGGAATCATCACAGCTACTATAATCAATAAGTTAATTCCTGTTTTCTCCAATGTTCCAAATTGAGCTACATTTTCATTCGTTAAAACTGATGTTAACTGCCACTGTCCAGTGACTTGAAAAAGCCAAATGATAGCTGCTAGCAAGGCGATCCAGCTTATTGTAAATAAATAACTAGAAATTTTTGTTGCTTCACTAACTACTTTCCACCCTTTATTTAGACCTATGAGTAGAACCAACCCTATAAGAGTTGCTCCCCAACAAATAATCATAAAACGAAGATCATTACTTAACCATGCAACCGAAGATACACCTGTAGTACATGTAAAAAGTGCAAAGTATTTTCGATATGAGCGATCTCCCAGTAAGTAACGTATAGAAAAACGCTGAATGATTAAGCCAATTGTAAGAACAAAGAAAGCCATGAACCAAGCTAAAGTATCTAAATGCCAAGGCCCTACAACGCTATCTCCATTCTTATTAACAAGTGCGAGTAAAGAAACCAATGAAGGCAATGCAGCGATACCAATATGGATATGAACAAAACGTAAAGGCATCCTTGCATGTAAAAACAATAATCCACTTAGCGAAGAAGCGCTAAGCGCCATAAAAAATAATGTTAACAGTGTTGATGAACTTAGCGAAATTAACATGTAAATACTCCCTTCTAAACGAAAATAAACTGTAAGAATTCCTTTTCATTACGATAATTTTTTTAATTTCAATTTTCATTCACTCTTTTTAGTACATCGTTTTTTCCCATAAAAAAAACCGACAACTTCCATAATTCAATGATTTTATATCATCATTGAATTATGGAGATTGTCGGTTTCACTTCAACTAACTTCAATAAAGTTTTTTGAAGAGCTCCCATTTTATAAAGGAATGTATGTATTACTCCTATTAAAAAGAAAAGTATATTTCTGATCTCCTAGATTATGCAATCAATATATCAATTTATGTTATGCGCTATCTTTCAATTAAGAAACTTTTTCATTTAGTCAATATTACATATTAAAAAAATGCTAAAGCCTTAATTATAGCAAACTGTTAAAATGAGCATCTATCAATTTTTTAAAACAATTATAAGATAAACCATATTAAGCAGTTTGTCAATTTCTTTATCAGTTTTTAAGATTTATTATACTTAAATAACTTCAAACTTTTAATTATTAGTATGTTAATAAAGTGCAAAACTTGTAGGTTTCTTATTCCTTTTCCTAACCTTAAGGTGTTTTTTATTTTTAAAAATTTTCCTCAAGATTATGAAGTAATTTAAAAATCATTACTCGTTCACCTGTACGGGAGCTTATATCTGTATGAAAGCTTTTCACTTTCTCTCCAGTTAATTCTAGTATAATCTCTTTTAGATCTTCGATTCCAGATTCAACTAACTCTGAACGATTTTTCTTTATCGTTAGCATACCGTCTTTTGTTTCGCAAACAGTATATTCAGCTGGTGTTAAAATACCTTGTAAATTTACGATAATCATATCCCGTAATATGTCTGTCTTAACTGATATAGACCCGCGTCCTAGGTAGTCCTTTTCCCAGTGAGTAATTGCTTTGCTTATCTCTGATTCAATAGAGCCTTTTGAGCTTTTCATCAATGTATCCTCCTTCAATAAAATAAATTTACAATAACAATATAATAATCTGGATTGATTTTATTTTCAATTATTGAGAAGAATTTATTGGTATTTTCATTTCAAATGAGAATAGTTTGTAACGTAAAAAAACTCAAAATAAAACCCCAATCTCTCTACATTAAAATGGAGAAATCGGGGTTAAGTCATTTAACAATATTTTTATTAAAACAAGTAACTAATTAATAGCCCTGCTGATAATAAAAAGCCGAAAATCGTATTTGTCATCGCTGTTGATTTCATTGCGATGCGCATATATCCGGGATCCTTTGCTCCTTTTTGGAAGCTTTGAATGGCAGAGATTGGTTTTCTCAAACCTAGGAACATAACTAATGCCCAAGGGCTTATATAACCCATCAATACAATTACAGCGATCCATAAATAAGCAATGAAAAATGCTACAGCTAGTGTTACGATTGCTTTTTCTCTCCCAAGGAGGATTACTAATGTCTTTCTTCCACCTTTAATATCTTCTTCGATATCTCGGATGTTATTCGACATGTTGATTGCACCGACTAGAATTCCAATTGGAATGGAAATCAATACACTTTCAATCGTTATCGTATTCGTTTGAATAAAGAAAGCAATAAGTACAAAACATGTCCCCATCAACAATCCAGAAACTAATTCTCCAAACGGAGTGTACGCAATTGGTAATGGACCACCTGTATATAAATAGCCAACCGCCATCCCGATTAAACCGATAACGACTAACCACCAGCTGCTATTCATACAAATATAAACTCCAATAATTGCTGCTACTACATACAATAAAAGCGCAACTGTTAACACATTTTTCGGTTTCAATCCGTGACGGACAATTCCACCACCGATGCCAACAGAATCAGCGGTATCTAATCCACGTTTGAAATCATAGTACTCATTAAATAAGTTCGTTGCGATTTGCAATGCTAAACATGCAACCATCATCGCAATAAATAAAAGCCAATGAATGTCTGTAACATAAAGTGATGCTACTGTTCCTAAAATTACAGGAGAAAACGTCGCCGTTAATGTATGCGGGCGCGTCATCTTCCATATTAATTTAGCGGAACTAATTTCTTTTTCTGTCCCCATAACTCTGTTCAATCTCCCAACATTTTAAATATAAATGACTAGCAGTATCTTTCTATCTATTTTCTGCTTCACATCTATTATATCAAAAAAAGAATTGGCGATAGAACTTTAATGCTCTTGCCTGTACCATAACTTTGCATCAAAATATCGTTTTTTCTAATAATAGGTACAGCCGCATGCTCATCAAGCTAACAAAGTAAATTACTAGATATGAAACGATCCTTGTTTCGCATCTAATAATTGATAGATAAGTAGGCATACTAAAGAAGCCTATTAAAACGTGATTTGTTCGCTTGAAACAGTAACGGAAAGTAATCTTTAATTATAAAAATCGCTTTGTATTCGCTCAACTCCTGCTCTTTCTTTTCAAATAGAGGCGTTTAAAGATTTTATATACCATGCATCCATAGTAGAGTGTTCAGAACCTGGTAGGGGTTCATTTAAAAGTATAAATTCAAATTTTTCATATAATAGACATGCAGTTTTTAATTCATGCATTGTTTCTAAATAGCACTTTCCATAATGTGTAGCGGCAAATGACAAAGCTGTTTCCATTAGTTTCTTGGAAAGCCCTAAACCTTGTGCTTTTGGACTTAAGTATAGCTTTTGTAATTCGCAAACTTTATCATGTTCGTTAAACGGTGCTATACCAATTCCACCAACAACTTCTCCTTCCATTTCTACTACCCAATAGTTCGCATGTTTTAGATTATTATAATATTGGTGTAGGTCATTAAGTTGAGGGTCAAAATAAGCTGTTCCAGGAAGCGCTAATCCAAGTGATTTTAATGAATCTTGTATAATTTCTTTTACTTTTGCATTGTCTTCTTTTTTCATTTCTCGAATCATCATATACGATCTCCTTCAATTAAATTTTATTAAAGATTACGACAGATTTTTGAAAATGGCCCCTTGAAATGTTGACTAAGTCCACATTTTAAAGGTACAGTTATATTAATATTAAACGTGGACTTAGTCAACTAAAGGAGACTCTATGGATAAAAAAATTATTTATGACATCAGACAATTCAACCGATTTTATACAAAGGTACTTGGTTTATTTAATAATCAAATTCTAGATACAGATTATTCATTAACCGAAACACGAATACTATTTGAAATAAGCGAAAGAACAGAGTGTATTGCGAATACTCTTGTGCAAGAACTTAATATTGACAGAAGCTATATGAGTAGAATTTTACGTAGATTTGAGAAGGAAGAATTAATAGAGAAACGAAGCTCACTAAAAGACAACAGAAAAAACTTGCTCTTTTTGACAAAAAAAGGAGAGGAACTACTAGATCTAATTCATATTCAGTCAGATGAACAAATAAATCAATTGTTTAACGGACTAAGTGATAGTGAGATTAATGAGATTCGTATTTCCATGATGATAATAAAAGAAAAATTAAATAAAAACATTAAACAAAAGTAAAAAAATGAATTGGGTTAGCATCACATATCCATCAACTTAACAGAACAGGTTGCCCCTAAAACGATAAAAGTGAACTTTGATGCTATTTTTGTTTAGTGGGTACTTTAAAATATTAGCTTGATGGTGATGTGGTACAGCCGAGATACATGAATATTAGGCTTACAACCTTTTGAACTTATAACTAGGTTTTATTGTATCTATTTACAAGGAACTCGCCATAACAACTACATTAAGTCTTTCAAAAGAAAATCCGTTGCTCAAATTCGAACAACGGACCTTCTTTATATGAACCAATGTAAAACATCCGCAGCAATCTCTTCTGGTCTATCCCAATGCATTAAATGCCCTGTATCTATGTAAAGCTTAGTCGTAATATCAATATGCTTCTTAAATTCCGCAATTTGCAATTCTCTTATTTTTAAATAATTATCTGGAAGATCACAATACAATAATAAAATATCGTTTTTAATTTTATGCGATTTCAACGTTTTATACACCGTATATTGAAATTTAATCACACTTCTAGCGGTATCGCCAGTAGCATGCCATTTCACTTTATTATCTTCTTCTCGCATTAAGTCATAAACCGCACGTTCTATTAATGGCGACCATCTAGTGTAAACCATTTTTTCTGATTGGATGAACGCTTCTTTACTGTCAAAAGTATATTCATTAAAATCTTTCTCGTAATGGGTGATTTCTTCTTCTAATGACCGCGGTGGGCACTCTCCTTCTTTCGCATCTTTATATAGCTTCGCAAAATAATCTGCATTCATTTCACCATGATGATAACCACCATCTAACAAAACCATGTTATTCACTTTTTCTGGACATTCTGCTGCATAGTGAAGCGCAACGCTTGCGCCCCATGAATGTGCTAATATATGAAAGGTTTCTTTTCCTATGTGCTCAAGTAATGCTACTACCCAATTTGTTAAATGGGATGCACCGTAATCTTCATCCTTCTCAAAATTTGGTGTTTTTCCATGTCCCGGTAGATCAAACGATACAATATGATAGTTACCTTTTAAACGTTCCGCTATTTCTATAAAACTTAATTTTGTACTTCCTAAACCATGAAAACAAATGATTTGAGGATTACTTTTATCTCCCCATTCACAAACACTTGCTTCATATTCGCCAAATTCTACAAAAAAGTGATTCATTTTTAATCTCCTCTAATTGTTAGATATAAATTAGTTCCAATGCAAAATTGTTTTTTCAGAATAAATGAATTCGACAAAATTATCCAATTCCCTTTTTCGCAAATAATTTTTATAGAATACGAGAGTTAGAAAGCACCAAACACTTATCATTTCAGTTAATGGTTAGATTACATCTTCACGCCTATGAAATTAATATAGTTTAATAATTGTAATACACGTCTATCATATGTGTGATGTTTCAACGTTCTATTCAGCCCAATTATTAATAAAACATAATACATAAAAGAAAGAGCCAATTCATATGAGTTGGCTCTTTCTGATTTTATAAAGTGAAACTTTAATCAGTGGGGGTTTTCTTCATCCCACATTGATTATTAGTTGAACCAATCGGACTTTTATGGGCAGTTGATCCCCCACCTAACTTCTTTTCTTTGCTTTCGCTGCATTTTGAGGTGGGGGTCTTACTGCCCATTAAAGCGGGATAAAACTTCAATAGCTAGATTTTACTTTTGTAACCCATTAATAATTGTATCTATATTCCATTTCATCATTTTCAAATACGTATCTCCATCCTCACCTGATTTACCTAGTGAGTCTGTAAAAATTGTCCCTGCAATCGGCACGTTTGTTTCTTTTGAAACAGTTTCCATGCTACGTCGATCTACACTTGTTTCAACAAATAACGCTGGCACTTTGTTTGTTTGAATTACACTTACAACATCTCTAATTTGGTCTGGCGTACCTTGGTTTTCTGAGTTAATTTCCCAAATGTATCCCGTCTTCATATCATATGCTTTTCCAAAGTATTTAAAAGCACCTTCACTAGAGATTAAGAAACGTTTTTCTTCAGGAATTTGATGAATTCTATTCACTGTCTCATCGTGTAACTTTTGAAGATCTGCTACATACTTGTCGGCATTTTTAATATAGAACTCTTTATTTTTAGGATCTTCTTTAATTAATGCCTTTTTCACATTTTCAGCATATACAATACCATTTTTAATATTCATCCATGCATGTGGGTCTGGTTCTTTTTCTAATCCTTTTGTTTCTAAGTAAATAGCTTCTACACCTTCACTTACTTTATAAACAGGTGCATCTTTCTCTGATTTATTTGCCGTTTTTAATAGCTTTTTAAACCATGCTCCGCCTTCTTCAAGGTTTAATCCATTGTAAAGTACCATATCTGCATCTGTCATTTTCATAACATCTTTTGGTAGTGGATCATATTCATGCGGGTTAGCTCCAATCGGAACAAGACTATGAATCTCAACTTTATCTCCACCAATTTGCTTCACCATATCATATATAATGGAGTATGTAGTTACAACTTTTAATTTTCCACTGCCCTCTTCTTTTCCATTGGTGTTACTCGAACACGCTGTTAATGCAAATACGAAAATACAAAGTATCGATAATAAAACATTTTTAAATTTCATCTTTATCCTCCAATCAATTATGACAACTCTGCTCTATTTTTTCTAATTTTGATAGCTCTCCAAAACAAACCTTGTGACGGTGAGAAAAAGAATGCCAATGCGAACAAGAATGTTGCGACAAGAACAATTGTTGCACCTGAAGCAAGATTATAAGAGAAACTAAAATATAGCCCTACTACAGATGAAAGTGCACCAATACCTGCAGCTAAATAAATCATGACCCATAAACGATTTGTTAATAAATACGCTGTAGCCGCTGGTGTAATAAGCATAGCGACAACTAAAATAATTCCTACAGTTTGAAGCGATGCTACTGTAACCATTGTAAGTAGAATCATTAAGCCATAATGAATCCATTTATTCGGTAATCCGTAACTTTGCGCCATCGTTGGATCAAAAGTGGATACGAGTAATTCTTTGTAAAACAGCATCACAAGCCCAATAATGACTACTCCGATAATAAGTGTCATCCACATATCAGAAGAACGAACTGACAGGACATTTCCGAATAAAATATGATACAAATCAGAACTACTCTTCATAAAGGTAATTAAAATAATCCCTACGGCAAAAACAGATGTAAACATAATCCCTATCGCCATATCATGCTTAATTCGACTGTTTTGACTTACAAACCCAATTCCAACTGCAGTAATAACACCAGTTAAAACAGCCCCTATGAAATAGTTCATACCAATCATATAAGAAAGCGCTACTCCGGGAAGAACAGCATGTGAGATTGCATCACCCATTAATGCCATGCCTCGTAAAATAATAAAACATCCTATTACCCCACAAATCACGCCTACCATAACGGAAGTTAATAGCGCCTTCTGCAGAAAACTGTACTGCGTTAACGCATCTATAAATTCTACAATCTTCATGATGAATGTACCCCCGTTGCATGATTAAACAATATCCCTTGATTCACATATGCTTTTGACATAACAGTTGGTTCTAATACTTGTCGTACTTCCCCATAATGAATTAAGCTTTTATTCAATAATAGTAATTTATCAAAATACGATTCTGCTTTACTTAAATCATGATGTACAACGACAATTGTTTTTCCTTCTTTACGTAACTCCCTAAGGATTTTAATAATGGTTTCTTCACTTGTTACATCTATTCCAACAAACGGTTCATCTAAGAAGAATATTTCCGCCTTTTGCGCTAAAGCTCTCGCCAAAAAGACACGTTGCTGTTGTCCGCCTGAAAGCTCACCAATTTGGCGATGTTTAAACTCTTCCATTCCGACTTTCTTTAAACATTCAAATGCCCAATCCCGCTCCCCTTTCTTCGGTCTTTTCATCATCCCTAAAGATGGATATGTTCCAATTAACACAACATCTATAACTGTTATCGGGAAGTCCCAATCTATATCACTTCTTTGGGGTACATATGCGACACTCTTTCTAACGCTTCGAATACCCTCTCCAAGAATTTGAACATATCCCTTATCATTCGGAATTAAATCTAATACAGCTTTCATTAAAGTAGATTTCCCCGCTCCATTTGGACCAATAATTCCAACGAGTTTTCCTTTTCCAATTTCAAAAGAAACATTTTGAACTACTTGATTCCCTTGATAGGATACAAACAAATCTTTGACAATTATAGCCTTATCCATTTTTTATGTGTTCCTCCTTCTTTTTTTCATTCATATAATTATTTTGCACAAAGGCAACTTTTAAACAAAAAAATATAATATGAATGTAAATTCACAATTAAGTTTCCTCAAGGAAACTTTTTTATATGAGTCAAATTATATAAGCCGGATACAAATTTGTAAACTACTTTTTACGAATTTATGAATATATAATAAAAATCATTATCACTATGAAACAAAATACATTGTCCATTCTATCCTCTTCCAGAAAGGATATTACTGTAAAAAATAGTAGTATATAAACGAAAGAGCCCACTCATACGAGTAGGCTTTTTTCTTTAAAACCTGTAAAACTATGATTACAGTCAAATCACTTCCAAACAACACCTCGCCGCTCGTATTCCATTCTATATTCAACAGCAGCTGCAATTTTAGAACTTGCGAACTTTTCCGTAATCCAAAGTCCCAAATCAACTCCTGAAGTGACTCCTCTTGCAGTAATAACATCCCCTTGATCCACAATTCTGTAAGGAAGAATCTCTGCCCCATATTCACTCATTTCATTCTGCGCCAAATGGTGCATCGTCGCTTTTTTACCATTCAATATACCAGAAGCAGCTAGTAGCATACCTCCTGTACAAACTCCAGCAACAATCGTTCCTTCATTGTGCATCTCTCTAATCATTTTGGTCAAAGTACCAATCTCTGCTTGCTTTCGTGCCCCGTTCTCAGCTTTATGATTCCAGCCACCACCAGGTACAATTAACAAATCTGGACGATTATCCATGCGTAAAAAATCATGTAATTTAACTGTAACTCCAAACGAAGTAGTAACTTCTTGTTTTGGTTCATTGGAAACGAATTCAACTGTAAACGGAGCCCCTTCTTCTATCGCTCTGTTTAATACTTCAAAAGGTGCAAAGGAGACAAGTTCTCCAAAACCATCAAACAATACAATTTGTATTTTCATTTTTTGAACACCTCCTATGGTTTCTTTTTAAATCCCAAATTAGGAGCATACATGTTATGTACAAATTAATAATGAAGATAGTCTTTCTCCTCTCACTCTATAAACTTCCAAATGTTCTTCTAATTCCCTCTCATCACTTATTACATTTAGCGTTTTCTTCACAAAATTCCAATTCAAACTACCGGATAGCCATAGTAACGAAGAAAGTCTTTTGTAATCATTTGATCTTACAATATTATGAGCCCTATACCCTTCTAAAAATGCACCAGCAATATTTGAACAAACTTCATGCGAATGTATTCCTTCTGTTCGAGAATACCATTTTATTAAAAAGGACAATCCTTCAATGCGGTCTACATAGCCAATAGATTCAAAATCTACAATTCCTTTTACCTGTTGACTTGAGTCCCATAAAACATTCAAAGGATTTAAATCTGTCTGTACGATAAACTCTAATTCACTCGTATATGCGCACTCTATATGATATGTAGCTAAATTTATATACTCCCGTAATTCCTTACATGCGCTCGCCTTACTTTCTAGCATATGAATAAACTGGGTATACCCATCCAAATGTGATTTCTTTTGAAAAATCGAGCTTTGAAATGCATTAGAAATATCATGAATCTTTCTTGCTTCCTTTCCGAAGGCTTTTGCGATAGCTTCTGTACAATGCGTAACATGTTCTCCTTCAATCCAATTAGACAATACAAATCGGTATTGTTCATCATTCCAAGCGGCAAGTGTAAATGGCTCTCCTGCCCTATTCTTGTTTATCTGCATAAAAGGAATTTCATGTTCGCGTAAATAATAGGTAAACCGTACTTGCTCTATCAGTTGTTCGTTTGATAACGCCCCAAAGGCTGGATTGATTGTTCGCTTGCTATTCATAAACCGTGCGGAATACCGCTTTCCATTCACCATAATTTTATAGTGTAGATCGGTATTCCAACTATCCTTATGTAATTCTTCCTCCACTGCTAGTGAATGAATTTCTTTAAAATAATTCATTAATACGTCTTTTATTATGTGTTTCATCCGATTCTCCTTACATGTAAAAATCCTCGATGATAGGTTTGTAAAATACACTTAATTTACTCAAAAGGAAAATAATATCCTACATAATTAAAAACATTTGTAAACCCTACAGTTTCCACAACTGCGACAGAAGGCTTGTTCAATTCCATACAGTCCCAATATGGAATAATGTCATTCTCCAAACAATCTTTCACAAAACTATGAGCTATCTTTTGAGCTAATTTTTTCCCTTTGTGCCCCTCTATTGTTTCAATATCTATGCAATGTATATTTTCAAATACAAACCCTGAAAAACAAACACTCACAATTAGATCATCGTAGACAATGCAATAACCGATTCCCTCATTGAAAAAGCGCTCCGGTGAAGACCAAAACTCTAAAATTTTTGATTGTAAAAACTCAATGTTCTTCAATGAATCTCTTTGATTTTCATAAAGCGTTTTGCTCATTTTCAGCACTGTGTACCCTTGTTCAATTTTAGGTTCATGATTACCTTCATAATCCTCTTCCTTTAGCATATACACTCTTTGATTCCAACTCTTTAATTTACGATGCTGAAATATTCTTTCGATTGTTTTATTCCACTTTGAATGATTCCCGATTCCTTCAAAGCAATCTAGTCCAGCCTTTCTCGCCTCAGGTTCTATCACATTATCAATAAAACTATTCATTTCATTATTAAACTTTTCATTTTCTGCACTTCCTATAAAAAAGAAGCCATCATTATTCCCTAACCAGATAAGTCCTGAATTAGGAGAATAGATGTTATCTACAAATATACGACCAGGGTTCACCCCTGCAATTACGGCCTTTACTTCTAATTGCCCTTTTTCATTTACTAAACCGTTACATTTATAAAAATCATTCATGTTTAATTCAGAAATCATATGTTAAACCACCTTCCTGAAACCGCTCTATTCTAACTTTACCACCATGACAGAATATTCTCTATTCATTTTAACATTTGTTTTAAATCAATAAAAAAGAGCCAATACCTATAAAATAGAAGATTGGCTCTTTCCTTTATTTACTCCCCTATTTTAGAAAATCGTTTTATACGTTCTCCAATTTCATCACGAACACGTTGAAATTCAGACCACTCTTTTCCTGCTGGATCGTCGAATCCCCAATGAACACGATTTACGTGTGGAGGTGTAGACGGACAAACAGAATCCGCATGACTACAAAGCGTAACGACTAAGTCAGCGTTATTTAAAATGTTTGCATCAATTATATCTGATGTTTGATTCGTTATATCAATATTTACTTCTTTCATCGCTTTAATAGCATTTGGATTTACTCCGTGTGCTTCAATACCTGCAGAATATACATTCCACTTATCACCTAAATATTGTTTCCCCCATGCTTCTGCCATTTGGCTTCGGCATGAATTTCCTGTGCATAAGAAATAAATTGTCTTTTTGTTTTCCATGTTGTTTTCCGCCTTTGTTTTTAAATTATACTGGTTGATCATTAAAATATTTACGTTTAAACCAAAAAGCGACGTTTACAAGTGCAATCATTACAGGTACTTCAACTAATGGCCCGATAACAGCTGCAAATGCTGCGCCTGAATGAATACCAAACACACCAACTGCTACAGCAATCGCTAACTCAAAGTTATTACTACCTGCTGTAAATGCTAACGTTGTTGTCACTGGATAGTTTGCACCAATTTTTCTTCCCATAAAGAAAGAAACAAAAAACATCACAATAAAATAGATTAATAATGGAATCGCTATTCTTACTACATCTAGTGGTACGCTAACAATCATTTCCCCTTTTAAAGAGAACATAACGATGATTGTAAATAGTAATGCAACTAATGTAAGTGGACTAATCTTCGGTATAAACACCTTTTCATACCATTGTCTTCCTTTTAACTTAACAAGTACAAAACGTGTTAACATACCTGCTATAAAAGGAATTCCCAAGTAGATAAATACGGATTTTGCCACTTCTACCATTGTAATATCGACAATAGCCCCTTCAATTCCTAACCATTCTGGAATGACTGTTACAAACACGTATGCATAAACGGAGAAGAACAGCATTTGGAATACTGAGTTAAAAGCTACTAAACCTGCTGCATACTCTTTATCCCCATCTGCAAGGTCGTTCCAAACAATTACCATTGCAATACAACGTGCTAAACCAATCATAATGAGTCCGACCATGTATTCTGGCTTATCCGGAAGAAAAATAATTGCTAAAACAAACATAAGTACAGGTCCAATAATCCAGTTTTGTACTAAAGATAAAACCAATACTTTTACATCTTTAAATACTCGGCCCATTTCCTCGTAACGAACCTTTGCTAATGGTGGATACATCATGACAATTAAACCGACAGCTAGCGGGATAGACGTTGTTCCAACTTGTAATGTATTCAGTCCGTCTACTACACTAGGAAATACAAACCCTAAACCAATCCCAACAGCCATAGCTAGAAAAATCCATAGTGTTAAATATCGATCTAGAAAAGATAAACGTTTCATTTTATTTTCCATCTCCTATTAACAACAAGAATTTTTTTCTACTACGTTAGAAGTCGTGCAACAAGATGGATCTTCAATTTTATGAACATCACTCTGTGCTTTTGTATAAAAGAATTCCCACTCGTTCCCGTCAGGATCCGTTACCCAAAACTTATCTTGAACCGCATAGCAACAAGTCGTATCCATCTCATCACGCGCAAAGAACCCTTCTTTTTCTAATCTTTCTTTATGAAATGTAATTTCTTCAGCTGTATCCACTTGGAAACCGAAATGATTTACTTGATTTCCCTTCACTTCATCTCTTACGTTCAGCGTGAAATTAAGTCCTGGCGTCTCTAATAAAAATTTTGCATAATCTACTTTCACCTTAACTGCTGACACACCAAATACCTTTTCGTAGAATTCGATAGATTTCTCTAAATCTGTAACATTTATACCAACGTGAACATATCTCATAGCTTATTCCTCCTCTTTATTTGTTATTAATCAATTTTTTTTGATTAATAGTGCAAAATTTTAACAACAGCTACCTTTGCCTGTTTTTCTAAAGATACAACATAATTCTTCTGATAATAAATTATTTACTTCCGCATCATTTAAATCATAATAACTCCACGTACCTTTTGTTTCTTTTACAATTAAACCTGCATCTAATAAAATCTTTAAGTGATAGGACAACTTAGATTGCGTCATTTCAAAAATCTCTGTTAAATCACATACACAAGTCTGGCCTCGCTGGCAAAGTTCATACATAATCTCTAAACGCTTTTGATCCGCCAACGCTTTGAATTTTTTCTCATATAACTGAAAATCTTGTGTCACTGTAGTTCACTTCCCTTCATCAACTTTTTTTGATATTTATAGTATATACGCTGTTTAGTTCTTTATGCAACTAATTCATCAAGTTTTTTTGATTTATTAAAAAAACTTCCTCGCATCCTATCTTTGTTACAATTAAAAAAGACCATAGCTTCTTCAAAAATGAAAAACTACGGTTCTTTTTACAACTTAATAGTTACAATATTTCCGAGGAATGGAGTCTCTATAACTGTTTTAAATTTTAATTTGACCATTATAGAGTAGTGCTTCATCACCATCAAGCTAAGAAAAACAAATACCCCCAAATGAAAAAAATCGATATAACGCTTTGGCAAATAAAGATAACTCTTGTTTTTGGTGCATATTCATAAAAAGCACGTCACCCTTTCTCATTAACATAAGAGAATAGTAATGTGCTTTTAATTTCAAAAATAATCTAAATCCTTAAGTTGATGGTTGTGGGGCGAGACCCCAATAAGAACGGTATCTAAGGTTGTATGAGAGGTGTTAGTTCCATTCCAAAGGCCTCAGCCGACGATTAACTCAAGTACCGATTTCGGATGACCCCCATGTGATGAAGTTCGTGTCCTGCAATACCGTACGCGAGGGCGCGCACCGTAATGCTTAGGTTGTTGGCTGTGCCCTTTCGGGTCCACGCCTCCGCCGGTAGCCCGCGCAGCAATGTGATCGTTGATTGCCGTACGGCCCGGTAGTCTTTGGCCAATTGCTCGGTTGTCCAACTTCCGAAAGGAGGCATGAACAATTCCTGATCGAAACCAGTCAGAGACGTCTGGTCCCCTCTTGCGAACCGGAGCAGGCGGTAGGTCATGACGCGTTCCGCGTCTGCAATGTGGCCCACGACTTCTTTCAGAGTCCATTTTCCTTCCGCATACCGATATGCGGCCTGGCTTTCGGTCAACGATGCCAGGAGCTCGGTCATTTGCTTTTCCTGGGTAAGCAGAATGTCGATGATGTTACCGTCCGGTACCAAACGGATATATTCGCCGGAGTTCCCGGCGTATTCTTCTTCTGACGGTCTTTGATTCATGCGTAGTCACCTCTTATATGTAGATATAGAAAATTATAGCACTCGTCTATGTCTAATAAATTCTCGAAATGATAGAGCTTTCCTTCTAATAATTGAGGATAAGCAACTATTTAGTTTGTCGGTCGCCACACTAGCCTGATTCGTTAGCACAATAAGCAATGCTAATCAATAGTTGCATAAAGTGAAACTTAATCAGCCCTCACCAATCGGACTTTTATGGGCAGTTGATCCCCCACCTAACTTCTTTGCTGTCGCTGAATTTTGAGGTGGGGGTCTTACTGCCCATTAAAGCGGGATAAAAATTATCTGTTATACAATATTTCGAAGATATTAATATATAAAGGTAACAACTTCTTTTTTTAATTTAAAGATGAATTTTCAATTATATTTTGAAATGAACCGGAGTAAAACACACTAATCTAACTATTTTTTTATACAAGATTTTATGCAAAAAAGAATAGCGAAGATCCCTAGAATCCCCGCTATATCAATGATGTATAAGATCTTGTATAAGTGATAGATAGACATAGAGACAAAAAATTTAGTAAAAACAAGGATTCTATGAAAAACTTGCTACCGATAATAGGACGTTATGTTAACTATTAGTGTATAGGATATACATACGAAAAAATTGAAGTTATGATAAAATTGAATTATTTGAAAATATATCCGGAGGTGAAAATATCGTATGCAAAAGTTAACTAACAAAGAAATTGATTATATTTTAAAACAATTAATGATAAATGATTTGAAAGAATTGATACATGTTGGAGAAGGTGCATGGCATGAAGTTTATAGAATAAAAACATTTTCAAATCAAGATTTTGTTATAAGAATTAAAAAAAAGAAAGTATATAATCAGCTTCAAACTTACACCAGACAGCACCTTCTTACAGAATATGAATCAACCAAAACATATTATAACCAAGCCAACAAATGCATTTGGAGAATATGTCCCACCGAATTTAAATACTTTATTGATGAAAAAATAATATTTAATGTAGAAAGCTTTATGGGAAGTAGTCTGCCGTTACATAGCTTAGACTATAACAAATCATTATATTTAGGACAGTTGTTGGGAAAATTTTATAAAGAGATGCACGATAAAGATCCTATGCTAAAGGGGTATGGAAATTTAATATGGAACGAAGACAATATAGAAGGGGAGGAAGCATTAGATATTCAAAAGAGATGGGAGCAAGATAATGACTTTTATCTTAAAGCATTAGAAAAGCTAAGTAACTCAGAGTTAACATTCAATCGGAAACAGGTTGAATTAAAAATACAGGATATCCTTTCTATTCGAGGAAAAAAGATACAAAAAATATCTTTAGTTAATCAAGATGTTACTCCTGAGAATATAGTATTCCACCAGGATAATGTTTCTATTATTGATCCATATCCTAGATTAGATTTTGATGTAAAGTATGCTGGTTACTTTTACTTTTGTTATAAACTTCTTCTCCCTTCTTATTCCAACGCTCCAAGATATATAGATAGGGGTTATGATAACAGTGTAGACGTATTAGACAGAATAGCAGAGGGTTTTGTTAAAGGGTATGCAGGCAATGACCACTCTCTATATAAAAGACTAATTGATGAATATCTTTTGTGGATCTTATTAGAAATTCATGAACATTATATGCTGTTAAAACAAGAGGATTTAAGTTATAAGGTTGAACAGCAAATGGGAAATAAGGATATTCTAGAACAGAGAATGGAAATGTATTTAAAGGAACTGGAAAAACTAATTGAAAATAAGCGCTAGAACTTTATAGATTCTCAGAAACATTGACTTCCAATAACGAGAATTATGTAAATAAGCTGTCCATGTGGACAGCTTATTGTTTTTTTCTTAGCCTGCAAAATTCGCGTCTTGTTGGCGGTACTCCATGTCCATCAACCTAACAGATCAGGTGGCCCCCAAACAGTACGACTTTATTTCAAAGACACAACGATCTTACTACACACTTTTATTTATCCCACACTCTCATCTGCTAGTATTACTATTTTTTATTACTAATGTTGCCGTTTCACTCGGATGGCTAAGAGGAAAATGATGGCCATATGGAACAAAATCAACCTTACCAAGATGCGATGGAGCAGAGTAGCCTCTGTCATAATCCCCCCAAATAATGTGAAGATTATACTTTGTTACTTCATTGAAATCACCTTGATCGTTTTTCAGTAGTAAACTGTTAAGCTGAACCGTAGTATTTAAAATTCTAGGAGAAGTAAAACTGTTACTTATTTTTTTAATATAATGTTCAGGGATGCTTTCCATACTTTCAAACAAACCATTACTTAATAAATATCGCTCTATCAAATTAGTAGTTGCCAATTTTAATGTCCATTTGTTCATAAATTGAGGAACATTTAGCGATTTAGCATTTTTTTTAGCAACAGGTGGCTGAAGTAAAGTGATTGAATACTTCTCATCTATGTACTCTTGTACCAATGCCTCCAGAAGAATAAACGCACCGAATGAATGGCCAATTAGATGTGCACCATTCGTAGCTTTCTCCAATAACTTTTTCACTACATTCAAATAGACATCTAGAAGATTTTTCTCTCGTTTAAAAGGAGAGCGTCCCAAACCTGGAAGATCCAAGATCCATACAGGTTGACCAGTTTTTTCATGAAGCTCTTGTGCTAAAGGAAATAAATCCTCTCCATCACTCAATAAACCATGTAATAAAATAAACGGTTTACCCTCTCCTTGTAATTGGTAAAGGGTATTGTTATCGCATAATGTTCGTTTAAATAAATGATTATGCTGGCCATTTTGATACATCATTCGATAATCCAGATCAGCTACTACGGCAGGGAAAAATTTCATTACACTCGTCTTCTTAAACCAATCTACTCCCATAATTTTTTTCGCTGAAACATTTGAAAATTTTCGTTTTGTAATAAAATTCAGTCCATCAGAAGGAATTTTTGTTATTTTACTTACCCCACTATTCATAATTGCTTTCATAAGTGGCATTGGGACAGAGATTTTTGGTGCCCTCATATTCATACTTTCCGACATAATACTTAATAATTCAGCAATGTTCTGATCGTGCTGTTTGTCTTCAACAAGTGTATATGTTTGAATAGTCGGTTGTTCCAATCTGAAAACCTGCACAATAAACTTCGCAAGCTCATCGTTTGAAATAAGTGGTAACCTATATCCCTTACCTCCAGGAATCACTGGCATGAGCCCTCTTCGCATACTCATCACAAGCAAACCTAATCCTGCTATCTGCTCTGTACCCCCTGTTTTACTACTACCGACTACAGTTGGCGGATTAATTACCGAAAGCGGATAACCTACTGCTGATGCGTGCTGACGGATATAAAGATCTGCTAAAAATTTTGTTCTCTCATATGGATTTTTTATTTTCAAATAATTATTTCCTTCTTGAAACACATCAATTGCAATCTTGCTATTTTTATCATCAAAGGGACTCATATAACCTACAACATGAATAAATTGTTGCAAGCCCTTCAATTGATGAATACTTTTAGCTAATTCACTAATGTGTTTGGCGCCATTTAAAAATACGGACGCTGCCTCTTTACTTGTCGTTTGAATATCCATGGGGCCTCCTGCGTGAATAATCACATCCGTTTTCAATACCCTCTCCTTATCTTCAGCACTTAGACCTAAATCTATTTTCGTCAAATCACCTTCAATAAAGTGCATAACTGCCTTTTTTAAGATGCCTCTTTCTTGAAAAATGCGTATTGCTTTACTTTTCGACCTTACTAAAAGAAGAATTTTAACATCTTCTTTGGCTAATTCTTTCACTAATTGCTTTCCAATAAAGCCTGTTCCACCAGTTAAAAATACTGTTCTCATATAAAATCCCCCTTTTAGTACTAATCAGTACTAATTTAATGTAAAAAAAATGCTTCTTTTATCGAAGCAATTTTAAAAAATGATCTGCTGTTTTCGTGATTACAGTTGCATCCTTCAATGTTTCTGAAATAAATAACGCTCCTTCAAGATTTGTAATAAAAAGTGATGCAACCTCATCAATATTAATCGTATTTCTGAATTCTCCATTCTCTACCCCTTGTTTAAGTAATAGAGAAACTTTCTTTTGTAATCCTGTAAAAAAAAGACCTATTTTTTCTTTTATTTGCGTGGCCTGTTTAGGACTTTGAATATAAAGAGTAATAAATGGACAGCTCCCCTTATACTCTCTCGACTGAACTCCTTGTGATAATTGTTTTAAAAACAGTTGGATACGATCTTCAACTAAAAATTGGGTCTGAGAAAGTACGTCATCAATTGCAGATTGATACATTTCAATCCAATAATCAACGACCCCTTCTAATAATACTTCCTTATTAGAAAAGTGATAATACACATTAGACTTTGAAACTTTACTTACACGTACTAATTCATCCATACTTGTATAAGCAAACCCTTTTTCTAAAAATAATGTTGCAGCTACTTCAATCACACGTTTTTGATTCATTAATTTTACCTTTGTCATAACTAGAACTATATAGTACTAATTTAAATGTTGCAAGCATTTATGTTAATTTTGAAAAAAATTTAATTAAAAAAGTTCCACTAACATTGATTTTACTGCAAAAAAATCTTATTTTGAATAAAGTGAAACTTTATTCAT
The DNA here is from genome assembly GCF_044324725.1 of Bacillus sp. 3G2. Lineage (NCBI taxonomy): Bacteria > Bacillati > Bacillota > Bacilli > Caryophanales > Bacillaceae > Bacillus > Bacillus sp. 3G2. The sequence continues at coordinate 2,942,963 of NZ_CP172246.1, forward strand.
TGGGGGTTTTCTTCATCCCCCAATGATTATTAGTTGAACCAATCGGACTTTTATGGGCAGTTGATCCCCCACCTAACTTCTTTGCTTTCGCTGCATTTTGAGGTGGGGGTCTTACTGCCCATTAAAGCGGGATAAAGTTGAACTGACCCCATGCCCCTCAACTTAAGAAAAAGAAACGCACCCAAAACGAAAAAATGAGAGACTTCTAATAATAGCTATCTGTAGAGAAAGAAAATTTTAATTTAGGGAGATATGAAAGTATTAGCTTGATGGTGATGTGGCGATACCTCATATAAAGAAATTTTAAACATCTTAATCTGCCTTTCCCTTATGTAAATATGGGAATAATGAAATTACCCCAAGGATAGCTAAACAAGCTCCAATCCATAGCGGAGATACAAAACCATATCCTTTACTAATCCCAAGACCACCTAGTGACGAACCAATAACAATACCTAGCGTAATAAAAGAACTATGAACGGTATTTATCATTATTCCATTACTAGCTGTTTTCATCACCCTCGCAACCATAGCTGGATTCAATGCTACACCAGTTAAACCAATAAAAATCGTAGAAATAACTGCAATGTATTTATTCTCTGCACTTAAAGCAAATAAAGACAACGCTATGATTAATATAATTAATCCACCCATAAGTATTTTCATTGTAAATTTATCAGCGAACTTGCCAATTATTATATTCCCAATTACCGTCGCACTACCATAGAGAGCAAGTAAATATGGAATGCTTGTGCTTGAAAATCCTGTAACATTTATAAAGATCGGAGTGAAATAACTAAATGCTGCAAACGTACCACCAATAATGAACATACTTGTTACGTAAGCTGCCCAAAGATGAATATTCTTAAATCGCAGAAGTTCGTCTTTCCAATTTAATTGCTCTTTATTTGAAGAGGATGGTAACAACCGTTGAATCATAATCCCTGATACTAGCACAAGAACAGAAACAGCCCCAAAACTAATACGCCAGCCAAAATATTGCGAAATAACGGTTGTTATAGGTAAACCTAATACAGTTGCGAACATTAAACCTGCAAGTACAATTGATGCAGCTTTTCCCCTTGAATCAGAGTGGACCAATGTTGCAGAAAAGGAAATCGCAACTCCAAAAGCTGAAGCTGAAGCAATACCAGTTATAATACGTGAAATCATCATAATATCATAGTTCCAAGCAATAGCTCCGAGCGATTGACCAATTAAAAATACGAACATTAAAAACAATAATGCTTGTTTGCTGCGCATCCGTAAGAGGATTGCAGTTAAAATGGGGCCTCCTATTACCATTGCTCCTGCATAAGCTGAAATTAAATACCCAATAGATGATACAGAAACCTGGAATGCAAGAGCAAGTTCATTCATCATACCTGCAACCATAAATTCTGATGTAGTCATACAAAAGATTGCTAAAGCTAATAAATAAATAATCGATGGCATAAAAACACTCCTTGTTTATTATTGTAATGATTGGTACAAAAATAGTGCAAAAAAAGAGCGCACTAAGCGCCACAAATAGACTCTACTGTTCCTTTGATAACTTGTTCAGACAACATCCGATTTTGCATCGATACATTAAGAACACGGAATCCGTAATAACTGCTTAAAAGCAGACTAGCTAATTCCTCAGCTGATTGCTTCTTTGAAATTTCACCTGTTTGCAATCCTTCCTCCATCACTGTTTCAATAGCTTGTTTAAGAAGTTCAACATGCTTCGAGAAAATTTCTTGTACCATTAAATCGTTTTTAGCACTTTCTATACTGGCATTAATCAATAAACATCCTTTTTGATCCATATTCTCAAAGTCTTCTTTCAATGCCCATTCAAAAAAATTACTTAATCGTTCTTTAACTGGAATTGGAGTATGTAACAATTTCCTTTGTTCCTTAATCCCAATTTCATGGTAGCGTTCTAATACTTGTTTATACAGTTCATGTTTACTACCGAAAGTATTGTATAAACTTCCTTTTCCAAGTCCTGTATCACTGCATAAATCTTGTGTAGAACACCCTTCATATCCTCTTAACCAAAATGTTTTCATTGCAACATCTACAATTGAGGAATAATCAAACTCTCGAGGTCTGCCGCGTTTATTCAATCGTATCCTCCTCTCATTTTAAAGATAACATGAATAGAATACTCCATTTTGTACCACACGGTCAATAATTTTATTTTAATGTTACTGTAAAATAAAATTTGATTATTTTAGATTACGAATAATGAAAAATAGCCCCCTTATTCAAGTTTCCTAGCGAAAAAATCACGTTTTAATAGACTTCTTTATCATCCCTACCTTTCTATAAATTACTAGTTATGAAACAAGGATCGTTTCATAACTAGTAATTCACTTGATTAGCTTGATGTGTATGAAGTAGTGCCCCTATAAACAAAACCCTCCAGAAACATCTAAAATTTGCCCCGTTACCCAGCGACTATCAGAAGAAGCAAGGAATGCTACTGCATCTGCAACATCTTCAACTTGCCCTATTCGCCCGAAAACAGATGAATTCGTAGCAAAACTTCGTATTTCAGGATCATCTAGCAATTTCGCATTTATATCTGTCTTCGTATATCCAGGCATAATTGTATTCACTGTTATACCTCTTTCACCAAGATGTTTAGCTAGAGGAAGTGTCATCGTATTTAGTGCACCTTTACTTAAACCGTATGCAATAGACCCTGTAAAACCAAGTCGTACTTCAGCTGATGAAATGTTAATAATGCGCCCTTCTACTCGTAGTAACGGTAATGTTTGCTGAATTAAGAAGAATGGTGCTTTCATATTTACAGACATAATTTCATCAAAAATTTCTTCTGTCGTATTTTCAATCGTCCCTTGTGTACCTATCCCTGCATTATTTACTAAAATATCAATCTCTGCTGTACCAACTCTTATTTGTAATTCATTCTTTAATTGTTCTACTAGCTTTTTAACACCATCCATTGAATTGAGGTCTGCTTCAATTAAGAATGCCTCTCCTCCATTAGATTCAATCTCACGAATTGTTTCATCTGCAGCTACTTTATTTCGGCCGTAGTGAATTGCAACTAATGCACCGTCGTTTGCCAATCTCATCGCAATCGCCCGACCAATACCGCGACTCGCCCCTGTTACTAACGCTACTTTCCCATCAAGATTCTTCATTTTTTCCATCCTTCCTAAATTTCCGTTTAATAAAAATCTATACTTATATTTTCATGTAAACACCAATCATTTTAAATATAAATTTATAGGTAATTTAGTTCCTTCACTTATGATATTATAGTTATAAATCACAATTTACTTTAGAAAATAAATCAAGGGAGATAACCCAATGCAAAATGCAGTAAAACTGGATGAAATTGACCATAAAATAATGAACTTGTTATATGAAAATGCGAGAATTTCTGTTTCAGAAATAGGGCGAATTATATCCATGACGCAACCTGCTGTAAAAGAACGTATTAATAAACTTGAAGATCAAGGTGTTATAGCTGCATACCGAACGAAATTTGAGCCTTCTAAAATTAATAAAAACATTCAAGCATTCATCATGTTTAAAACGAGCCAATGCTCTGATTTTATCCAATATTGTAATGCCGCTCCTGAAGTAACAGATTTATATCGAATTAGCGGGGAATTTAATTATATGATGAAGGTCATGAGCGATTCGATGGATTCTCTAGCTGCATTTTTAGACTCTTTAATGCAATTTGGATTATCGTCTCCTTTAATTGTTTTAAAGAGTGAGTTTGAGGAGAAATTGTCGTTCTGATAAAGGGATACGTATTATCCTCCGCTAACAGTAAAAGTTTTTTCTTTGTGAGAAAAACCAACAAAATCAATGATTAGTAAACAAAAAAAAGAACATTGATTTTCAATGTTCTTTTTTATATCTCTACTTATTAATTAGATTGTATTCGAAAAAAGCACCTTAATCCCCTTACCCTTGATTCCTCTGCGCCTCTCTAAACTCTTCCTTCACCTTCTCTAACAGTCCTTCTTCCGTAATTAATCGATACGCCGTATTTGCTAGTGCTTTTGCTGATGTAATTAATGCTTTATCTCCAAGTTCTGAACGTGCTGCTTCTCTAAATTCATTCGTATGCGCAATTAAATTGTCTGGACCGATTTTAATGTATGGGTGAATTGTTGGTACGACTTGACTTACGTTTCCTGCGTCGGTTGAGCCGATGCCGATTCTTTCTTTACGATTTACATCTTCACCTAGTAATTCTAGTTCTTCAGCTACGATGTCGTTATATATTTTTGTTACGAGTAGTTCATCGATTTCATTTTGGAATTGATGGATTTTTACTTTCGCACCTGTTGCTAGCGCTGCTCCTTGTGCGATATTTTTTACTTTTTCTGTTACTTCCGCACATCTTTTTCTTGTTGCTGCGCGAATGAAGAACCTTGCTGCGGCATAGTCAGGAATAATGTTAGGCGCTTTTCCGCCCTCAGTAATAACGCCATGAATTTTCACGTCTGACGGAAGTTGTTGGCGAAGTGCATTAATGCTGTTATACAGCTGGATAATTGCATCTAATGCGTTAATTCCTTCTTCTGGTGAAGCTGCGGCGTGAGCTGTTTTTCCGTAAAAGTGAAAATCAAGTGGATCGACTGCTAGTGACGGACTCGTTGTCGCTGTTTTTCCGCTCGGATGAATCATAAGTGCCGCATCAACATCTTTAAATAAACCAGCTTTTACATAACTCGATTTTGCGCTACCGTTTGGCCCGCCTTCTTCTGCTGGCGTTCCGAATACGACAACTTCCCCGCCAATTTCTTCAAGCGTTTCTGATAATGCGATTGCAGCCGCAACGCTAATTGTGCCAATTAAATTGTGACCACACGCATGACCTAGTCCTGGTAAAGCGTCATACTCAGCTAAAAATGCGATAACTGGTCCTTGTTTTCCTGAACTTTTTCGCGCGATAAAACCTGTTTCATGTCCAGCTATATTGTGTTGTAATTGAAAACCTGCGCTTCCTAGTAATAAACTCAACGTTCTTGATGCGTAAAACTCTTGGTTACCAATCTCCGGATTCGCATGAATATCGTGACTTGTTTCTATGTACTTTTCCTTATTTCTTTCAATACTCTCTTCAATTGTTTTTCTTTGTGACGTTACTCCTGTCGCTCCCATTTTTCTTCCCCCTTATATTTTCACATAAAAAAGCCTCTTTCTAAAAGATAGAAAGAGGCTTCTGCATATACAGTCAAAATGAGCTTCTTTCTTATCTTTCAAGTTACCTTGCTGGAATTGGCACAGTATTCATAACGAATCCGCTGCCGAGGTATCATAGGGCCAGTCCCTCCACCTCTCGTGATAAGAATTTTCATAAAATTATATTAAATTACATTCATTCTAAGTTCATTCCGATTAAAAGTCAAGGAATTCCTATCCGAATTTACCGAATATCTAAAAATCCTTTTAATACACCTATTGTTTCGGGTGCTTGCAGTCTTGCACATACGTACGGAAATTCTGTACTACCTTCAAACATCATTTGAGATGTGAGCGGTGCCCCTGCCCAGAAGATTTCATCATCGATTACGATAAACGGGAATGCTTTGTTTTGTCTTTGTAACTTTACATTTTTTAACGGAACTGGTCCATCACTATACACTGTTATTTGCGCATTTGTACGCATTAACGCTTGCCATACTCGTTTATCCACTTGTTTTGTACTTGGAAGTGAGATTATGATTTTTCGTTTTGCGGCTAAAATATCTTTTAATAGCCCTTTCGTTTCCTCAAGATTCATTTCCATAAACCAGCGTAATCGTTTCGATATTTTTCGTTCCCACAATTGTCTTGATGTCGTGCGATCATACACATCTCCGTGACGTTCTATATGAGCTGTTAATTGTGACAACGCCTGTTTTCTCGAAAGATTTTTACGCATATAATGACAATCTGATAATTGAATGAACTTCCCTCTCGCCCTTGTCACTGCAACATTGACGAGGCGATGATTTTTATGGTCAAAGAATAACACGCCTGGTCGTTCTTGCGGATAGCTATCAACCGTATCAAAAATCATCATATCTCTTTCAGAACCTTGAAACTTATGAACCGTCGCTGCTAAAACTGGTATGTTTTGATATTTCGTTCTCTGCAACATTTCTCTAATGCACGTTGATAAAAAGCGGGATTGTGCTCTGTAAGGTGTAACAACACCGATCGATTGAACGCCATCTAACAGTCCGATTAACATCATTTGCATCGCTACTAAACCAGACATAATATTAAAACGAGAACCTGAAGCAGCGTCTTTTAACGAAAAGGCCCCCATTAAGCTCGTATCAAATAAAACACTCGCCTCATTTGCAAACGGCTGTAGTTTCGCAAGTTCTTTTCGCTCCGAAACAGACGGATGGTCATATACTCTATTTTTATAAATAAATGAGTTTGTAAACTTCGATATATCCGCATGCATACGTCTTTGTTCCTGTAACATAAAGAGGTTTGGATGTGCTTCTGATTTATTGACAGACTCAACAATCCCGGCATGGTAAAACATATCTTCCCCGAGCCATTTTCGAACGAGTTCATGGTTCGCCATCGCAATTGGAGGTAACTGTAAAAAATCACCACATACGACGATGCGTTTTCCAAGTGATGCAGCTAATGCAATTTGCGGAACATATGCCATACTCACTTCATCTACGACAACTAAATCAAATGTACGCTCATAAATCAGTGAATCAATGGCACATTTCGATAAAGTTGCGCCGATTACTTTCGCATTTTCAATGTATTCTTTTTCTACTTCTTTAATTTTCGCTTTTTGCTTTCGAAGATCACTTTCAATCTCTTGTATACGCTTCTTATCAGCAGAAGTCGCTTTATATGATAAAATCTTTTCACGAAGATCTTGTCGTGTTTCCTCTAAATAGAGTCTTTCTTCTCCCCATGATCCGTTCGTCGTTTCAACTAACTTCGATGCAAGCAACGTTTCATGATTTCGTATATGATCATGTTGGCTATAACCGTAACGAACAATTTCGCCAGGCGTCCATTTCTTTTTCTTCTCAATTTGCTTCGTTACTTCACTCATTAATACGTCCACTGCCGCATTACTATGAGCTAGCACAAGTACCGATTTTCCCTTTTGATAATGCGCTGAAATAATACGTGATAAATTGTAAGACTTCCCTGTTCCAGGTGGTCCCCACACGTACGTTGTCGGATTGTAAAACGAACGATACGCCAATTCATTTTTCGGATTTTTCATCTTCTCAATATGTTTTGGACTGCTCGTCCCATCAACAAGACGCTTTATACGATTACGTTTTAACTTATCTTTATGTGCCTCTTTCAATCGCTCTTGTAGTTGCTCTAGCAATTGCCACGGTTCACTGTATAAAACAGCCTCTCGTATTTCACCTTGTATATAATCATTTAATTTCAGTTCTATTTCTAATCCGTGTACAGATAATACTTCTCCTGTCGCTTCCTCACCATCAAACTCAATTCGAATCGGTGAACCTTCAGGTAAGCTTACTTCCGAAATAAGCTGAAATACGTATACTGTACTTTCATAATCTGTATATAAAAAACGACCGTTCATGATAGAAATTTTACTACCACCTATCGTTTTCCAATGTTTAATTTCATACGCTAATGCATAATGCCACTCTTTCATCGTTGCCGATAATGAAGGAGTTTGAGTAGGTGTATTCATCGTATAATCTCCTTCCTTCTCCCCAAACATACTTTCTCACTATACCATATAACACGCTAAAATTTGTAAGGTTTTTATCTTGCTTATTTTCTTAATTTTCAATAACATATTGTATATAATTTTCAGAAAGAAGGAATCTACATGCCAGTTAGAAGAATCGAACACGTTGGACTTATGGTCGCAAACTTAGAAACATCTATTTCATTTTATGAAGAAGTAGTTGGCTTACAGCTCATTAAACGTATGGGTCACCCGAATCCCGACTTAAAACTCGCTTTTTTAGGTGTAGAAGAATCGAAGGAAACGATACTAGAACTCATTGAAGGCTATAACCCCTCTCTTCCGGCAGAAGGAAAAGTACATCACATTTGCTTTAAAGTGGATTCATTAGTGGATGAAATCACAAGACTCAAGAAACACGAAATAACCTTTTTACTAGGAGAAGAAATCGAAACATTACCAGATGGAACACGTTACATATTCTTCGCTGGTCCTGACGGAGAATGGATTGAGTTTTTTGAAACGGAGAGATAAAGTGAAACTTTAATCAGTGGGGGTTTTGTTCATCCCCACTGATTATTAGTTGAACCAATCGGGCTTTTACGGGCAGTTGATCCCCTACCTAACTTCTCTGCTTCCTCTGAATTTTGAGGTGGGGTCTTACTGTCCGTTAATGCGGGGTAAAAATCTTTCAAATAGCTCTAACTTGCACAATGCTTCCCATTAATATAATACGCTGATTCTGTGAAAACCGTAAATACAACCTCTACTTCTGGAAGTCCAAAATCCATTACAAATGTAGTAATGGCCTTGGCAAATCGATCCCGAATTTCCTGTCCACGCTCGAACCATTTCACTTCAATAAGAGGAAACGCTTCTATTTCTTCTCCATTGAATACAAACGTAGAACTTGGTAGTTCCAAGGTGAAATTATCCGTACCACACTCACAGATATCTGCGAGCTCTTCTACTAATGGCTTGCTTATGCTTTTTAATTGTTCAATAGTAATTCCACGAAACACAACATGCGGCATGTGAATCCCTCCGTTAGATAGCTTTATATTTGCTCACATCATAACATAATTTATTTTGCTGCACTAACATTTTAATGACATTCTTAAGAATGATCATATGTTATTGAAGCTTTTCATTAAGAATATAATCAGGAGTGAATAATAGAGCAAAATCCTCTAGTTTAATCATCGCACCAGTCTCATTCTTTTTTGAGAATGCCAGACCAAGGAGTTCCTCGTAAAGTATCACTGACTACTGATAATGACGCTTTATGTAGATTAAACAGATAGATCTCTTCTTTTATGGTACACTTCAGTAAAGGGGATACGAGGTTTGAAAAAGTGGATTAAAATCACATCAAGCTTAGTTATTGCTATAGCAGTTGGTATTTTTACTGGTTACAAAGTCGGTACGTGTGCAGGTTCAGGCATTAAGGAAAAGCAGACTGATAGAATTAAAGGTGAAGAGGTAATACTTGACCTCAATTCTGATCGTCATATAATCAATGCAATGCACAAAATGACTCATCAAAAAGTATTATCTCACGAAAAGCAAGGATTTATTAAAATAACTTAAGCCCTACAACCTTCGTTACTCCTAGTTACTAAACATTGGTTATGTTCATAATTTTGTAACATGTATAGACAGGTATATATGTTATAATGAACTTAGCAAATTACAAATAAATTTGCATTTCCTGTGCCCCTTACCTCCCAGTAAGGGGCCTACCCTTTTATACATAACTATTTCAATACAACTTTTTTCACGGTACTTTCACGTCAATTTCACAAATTCAAGAACTCTCAGATGTTACACTTAATACATCCTTTTCCAAGGAACTATATGCTGATACGTGAATCCCTATCTATATAGGGATTTTTTGTGCGAGATCCCCCTCACCATCAATTTAAGAATTCAAAAAAAGAAGGGGGGCATCCCCCTCCTTTTTAATCTTGCTCCGACTGTCGGAATTATTTAGTATAACCACGATTCAGTTCCGTTAACTTTTCATTGATGTTAAAAATTCTTGCTCTAATATCTTTAACACCAGATGCTTGAAGTCTGTTCTTGTGCATTTCCGCGTATTTTTCAGCATCTTGTTTTTCTTCAAATACATAGATGCCTCCAGCTTCTTTCGTTTCTTCATTCTCTGTCCATATTTTCCAATGGAACCCTTCTTCTTCGTTAATACTTTTTGCTAAATCCCGAAATGCTTTTTCCATTTCTTCACCAAAAGGACCTTCAAACGGAAAATCTACTTGTAGTAAATATGCCATTTTCACTCACTCCTATTTTTAATATAAAATTCTTCCTATTCTTTTACTAATTATAATTATTTTGATTCGAATGATAGGAATGTCTTAAGTTAGTACTGCTATTATTCCAGTACTAATGTAAGGCTTCCCCTATTCTTTATTGAATAAAAAAGAGATTTATTAAGACTTGAGATTCTTGCCTATATATTGAAAGACCAAATGGAATCGTTTGTCTCTGTTAATGTAGTAATCGTCCATTTTTCTCCACATGAGTTTTTTATCTGGAACGATAAGTTATTTTCCAAGGACGTATTCCTTAAGAATTGTCTGGTTACTTACTGTTTATCTAAATATATCCATACTACTAATTAATGAGTAACGCTACTAGTAGTGCCGACACACTCAAAATGCATGTTAAGGTACGCGTGTGATTCAGCAACGTCCAACGGGATTCAAATTCGACTCTAAGTTCCTCCCAGCCAGAATCCTGTACAGGTAGTGTAGCTGAGATAATCGCTCTATTCATCGGAAGGTTTCCTGTGAAAGTAATCAGTAAAGTAGCAACATAACTAATCAATGCTATTGATCCTAAAATAACTTTATCAAATTGCTGTAGGTAAACGGCTAATACAACAAAACCAATCTGCGCTATAAGAGCTCCGTTTGAAATGAAGAGAAAAATCGGATTAGCCACTGATGAGGTAAAGTGTCTAACCGAAAGAACGAAAGTACGATCATCCGAATTACGCAGACCAGGCATGACAGAATTAGAGTAAGCAAAAACTGTTCCAGCCACAATACTTGTTGTCAATATAGCAAAAAACGCTAAGAATTTGAAAAGTAATAACTCATTCATACATTTTCACACCCCTATCTATAAAATAATATCAACTTGAACGCATAAAGTTTGGCTATGTTTAAAAAATGTGATACAAACTTATCCCTAAACTAAGAACAAACAAAACAAGTGCAGGTATTGCTTTCTTAAAGGGATCTTTCGCTAATACAATAAGAGTTAATGCAGCTGCAAGCATCGTACCGCCTAACAATAATCCTGCTAATAAAGCTACTGTTGGAACCCAAATTCCTATCAACATCCCAATCGCTCCTACAATCTCAAAAGCTCCAGTTAAGAAATTAAAAAACGAAGGTAAACCAAATCGTTTGAACTCATCTGCCATTTTCCCAGATATAATTTTCGTTCCTGTCATTAAAAAGAACAGAAATAATACAACTTTTACTACATTGATTAATATTAAAATAGCAATCACATCTTTCTTATTTATTTGATAGATTTATATGCTATAGCATATATAATACGAAAATTTGACTGGTACCAGGAAAAAAGTGATCCTGAATCAGATATCATACAAAATAAAGCTGTCTCCCCATCCCTCGAAAAAAAGATATTACATGCTATAGCATGTATAATACCTAAAACAATATTTATTCCTTATAAATAGCATAGCATCAATAAGGAACAAATATTAATAGCGTGTATCATACAATTTGTTTAATAATGATTGTAATACTTTAATCTCTTCCTCGCTCAAATTACTCGTCACAAAATGGTGAGCATCTTTCACTACAGGCAAGATTTCTTTTTTTAACTCGTCACCTTTTTCAGTTAAAAAAAGGTTGTGTGAACGCCTATCTTGGTCATTCAAAGCCTTCTTTACAATCCCTTTTCTCTCCATTGACTGAATCATTCTTACGACAGTAGTTTGATCTTTATCAATCGCTTCTGCTAACTCTTTTTGAGTAGTGGCCCTTTGGCTACAAAGAACACTAATAATCCCCCACTGCTCTGGCGTAACTCCAAACGGCTTTAATTTCTTCGTAAAATAATTAGTCATTTTCACATCAGTACGATGAACAAGATAGCCTATTAAATCATGTAAGTTCATGTTTCACCTCTATAAATTAAGATATAAAAGCGTATCGCATACCAGTCAATTCTTCACAGTGAATTTGCTTGTTTCACTAATTATATGCTATGGCATATATATTATAGTAGGTCATTTTAATTGTCAAATGAATTACCTATTTCTCTACAGTATCAGCCGAGCTTATTAAAAATAAAAAATCCCGTATTCAATAAAAACACGGGATTTATATAAATAAGCTTATTCACTTACTCGAAAGAAGTTCATTCGTCACATATTACTTATCTAATTAAGAAAAATTCATATACCAGCCCAAACATCTTTTCCATATCGCCCTTCATCTTGCACACGTTCCAACCAATCCCTTGCTTCTTGTTCACTAACTTCATGAATTTCTTGATATGCTTGACAAAGGGTATCTTCTACATCAGGGGCCATTTTACTTCCATCACCACATATATAAAGATGAGCTCCATTATCTAATAACGAAATTATATTGATTCTATCTTTTTTTATTAAATGCTGTACATATGTTTTAGGATATCCTTCTAGGCGAGAAAAAGCTGTATGTAAAGAGATTAATCCATCTCTTTCATCATTTTCTAGTTCTGTACGATAAAGATAATCCTTTTCAGGATGACGACAACCAAAGTATAGATGTGCTTCTCCTAAGTTCATACCTTTTTGCTTTTGAACACGACGCGCTTGCAAGAATCCACGGAATGGTGCAATTCCAGTACCTGGTCCAACCATGATAATTGGTGTTTCTGGATTTTCAGGTAATTGAAAGTTTGATTGTGGCGTTCGAATGAAACAAATAATCTCATCTTTATTATGGCGCTGAGCTAAATAATTAGAAGCGACTCCTTCATATGTCCCTACCCCACTCCATGCAGGTGCATTAACAACACCAACCGTAATGCTCAGACAATCCTGTGCAACGAGTGGAGAGCTTGAAATAGAATAGTAACGCGGTTTGAGCGCAGGAAGAAGTTCTAAAAAGCGTTCAAATCGGATTTCACAAGCCTCATACTTTTCAAGAAGATCCAACATTGACATACGTTTCTTTAATATTTGTTCATGATAAACTCCCTCTTCCAATAATGATTCCAATTCCTTTTTATGAGGAGGGCATGCTGTGAATGTCACCATTTCTCGTATTTGTGCTCGAGTGGCTGCTTCTTGCACTTCTACACTATAACTAAGAAGGTCATATAAACTAACAGGACTGTCTAAGGGTATGTGATTTACACTGCGCCCACTTGCGCTCAATATGACTTGATCCTTTCCGTTTAATCCAAAGCGTTTTAAAATTCGGTTGACATTTTTCTCACTATTAATTGGCAGCACCCCAAGGTGGTCTCCTTCTTTATACGTAGCGCCTTCTGGCAAGGATATCTCAATATGTCGCGTGCTTCTTTCGCTGCTAGATGATTGAAGCTCACGATTTTCTAGTATAGATGCATAAACCGCTTCATATGTTCGCGCAAGAGGAGATCCTCCAAGACGACTAACAAATTGTAAACTTAATGTACTGCGTTCTTTCTCCATGTTTTTGTTAAGTTCCAACCCAAATGCCTTCATCGCATCAGACCACATACTTTGTTTCCATTGCTCGAGCTGTTCCTCGAAATCACCACTTGCATCCGCTTCTCCACGTGTAGAAAATCTTGTTGCTCCTTTTTCAGCCATTTGCTCATCAATGTATCTTGGAATTCGTTGATAGGTACTCGCCCAATTATGATCTCCACAACCAAAAACTGCGTATTGAAGACCTTTTAGCTCATCTGGTTTTAATTCCTCCAACCACTGCACAAACTGTCCTGCATTACTTGGCGGCTTTCCATTATAAGAAGAAGTTACAATAAGAACCGCTCCTTCTTTCGGTAGACTTCCAATTCGATCGTTAAGAGCTACCACTTCCGTTTGAACACCTTCTAAACTAGCTGTATCTGCTAGTTCTCTTGCAATACCTTCTGCTACCCCTGTATCCGAGCCATACAGAACAAGCAGCGAAAGATTATCGGCTCCAATAATAGAAGGAGTCTTCTGAACTTGCTGTTCGATTTCATGGTTTTTCAGTTTCTCCTCTATAGGCGCAAGAACAGTAGTATGGCTAATAGTTCGATCTCGGGGTAGAATCCTAATTTTAAAATCACCAGGCTTTAACGTTAATGTTTGTTTTACGTCCAGCTGATAGTCTTGATAATCAATGAATTCAAAATGTTGAAGAAGCATGCCCATTACAAGTGTGGCTTCATGAAGTGCAAACTGCATACCGATACATGCCCGTTGACCATTTCCAAATGGCTTATAAGCATGATGAGGAACCTTATCCAGATCTTCAAATCGTTCAGGTTGAAATTCTTCCACGTTATCTCCCCACGCTTCTTTATCCCTATGTAACTGTGGAATAAGAACAGAAATACGATCTTCTCCTTTCTTAATTGGATATTTCCCACCAATCACTGTATCTTCTTTTGCATAGAGACTGAATGCTGGAGCAGTAGGCCATAGACGTAGCGATTCATTTAAAATCATCCGGATATACTTTAGTTTCATAACTTGTTGGTATGTTGGAGTAGGATCTGTCAAAACCCTATCTACTTCTTCATAGGCTTTTTTCAATTTATCTGGATTCTTTAATAAAAAATAGATTGCAAAAGATAATAATCCACTTGTTGTTTCATGCCCAGCTATTAAAAAAGTGATAATTTGGAAACGAATATTTTCATCATCTAATTTTTCACCAGTTTCCGGATCCTGCACATTTAACATACGGGAAAGTAAATCATTTTCTTCCTGATTTCCACTACTTTTACGTTCAGCAATAATATTATCTACTAAAGAAAACATAGATTGAATATCATGCTGAAATTGACGTTTCGTTCTCCACATGAGTTTGTCTTCTATATCCAGCCGCTGTAATTGGTGCATCGCCTCATCTAGAGCACGGCTCATGCTAGTAATAAAAGGATGAGGGGTCTCACGATAAAAGCTATTAAATCGATAATTAAAACCACATAGACCAATTGTATCCAATGTAAGGCGAGTCATATCCTCCGGTACATCTACGCTTTCATTCGGATTAAGCCGTGCCCATTTTTGAACGAGTTGTACGGCAAGATCGACCATCATAGCATGATAATCTTTCATTGCCCGTTGGCTGAATGTAGGCATCAAAATATTATGAGCTTTTTTCCAGTTAGGCTCGTGAGTCTCACTTGTAAATAATCCGTCTCCAGCAAAGGCGCGAACTTTCGCTAAAGCACCCTCTATACTTTTATCAAATCGTGTTTCGTCACAGACTTCTGCTACCAGTTCATGTCCAGAAACGACAATGATGGTATCACTTAAAGTTTGAATTTGAAAAATGGGACCATACTCTTCCGCTATCTTGATAAAGGATAGGGTCGGTTTATCTTTATCGATTAATGGGAGATTCCCCAGCAATCCATATGTTTTCGGTTGAGGAATGGCAGATACTTTTTTATCCATTAAAAACACCCTTTCAAAAAGCATGAAATAAAATATCCCATTTAATAAAAAGAAGATAGCGATGAATCTCCTGGGATAAAGATATGTAATTGATTACCTTATTTTATCTTTTCCCTAACTATTCACGATTATGATATTACTTATAAGGTTGGTAATCTAAGTTGTTTGTTGCTATTAGATTTCTAACTTCCAGAAAAAATACTACATTAAAATAAAGCGTATTATTATAATGTTTATGAGAAGTTGAGAGCTAAAGATTGTAGTATTTGGAAATCCAGTAGTTTCTCATATCAATTCAAACAAATACGATAAGCAAGGATACTGTGTTGCTAATGAAAAAGGATCTGATATGAATATCAGACCCTTTTTCATTATGTGTAATTATTTCACTGTTTCTTTCAGTTCTTTTCCCGTTTTAATTATCAGTTTCTTAGCAGCAAAAAACTTGTGGAAATCATTATCTACAGTTTTGTTTCACTTGACCGATTTAACCTCTCGACAGCTTCCGCACTTGTATCTACACGTTTAACAAAAAAGACTAATAGTAAGGCAACAACATTCATGCCAAGCGCTACATAGAACGAATATTGAATTCCGGATAATAAAGCCTTCTGAGTTAATATTGCCTTCGTAGTTTCAGTGAAGGTTGTTGGATCTATATCAGCCATTAGACTTTCAGCTTTTGTTTTTGTTACAGAATTCATAATCGTAACAAGAATAGCGGTACCAATCGAACCGGACACTTGTTGAGCTGTATTATTAACAGCTGTACCATGCGGATTTAAGCGCGTTGGCAATTGATTAAGACCATTTGTCATAAGTGGCATCATTACCATCGCCATCCCAAACATCCGCAATGTGTAAATAAGAATAATATGTGTGTGACTAGAGTCGAGTTGGAGGTTTGCCAGCATATAAGTTGAAACGGCTGTAATGGAAAGTCCTACTATACCAAGAATACGAGGGCCATATTTATCAAATAGTTTACCTGTAATTGGTGACATAATCCCCATTATTACCGCACCTGGAAGCATCATGAGCCCAGAGCTCAGCGGTGAAATACCGCGGACGTTTTGTACATAAGCTGGGGTTAAAATCATACCCGAAAACATAGCCACTGCGTTGACAATTGCAATTACAGACGCAAGTGCAAACATTGGGTACTTGTAAACACGTAAATCCAATAACGGTTCATTCATTTTTAATTGACGGATAATAAAAGCAATTAGAGCAATAGCGCCTATGCTTAAAGTTGTTAAAACAACTTTATTCGTCCAACCATCGGAGCTTGCAGAACTGAATCCATATAACAAACCACCAAAACCGATAGAAGATAATAGTAATGAGAGATAATCAAGTTTTGCATTTTTATTTTGTTTCATGACATTCTCCGATTTCCAAATCCCTAACAGTAAGCTAATGATCGCTAACGGTAAAATCATTTCAAAAAGCAAACGCCAGTCATAATACTCTACAATATAACCCGATAGTGTCGGTCCAATTGCTGGAGCTGTAATCATAACTAGCCCAAAAATCCCCATTGCTGTTCCCCTTTTTTCTCTTGGAAAGCTTACTAGCATAATATTCATTAACAAAGGCCCCATGACTGAAGAACCTGCTGCTTGAACCATCCGGCCAGTAAGTAATAAACCAAAGTTCGGTGCTAAAGCTGCTAAGGCCGTACCAAAAATAAAAATCAACATAGATGTAATAAATAAGCTCCTATTGGAGAAGCGGGTTATTAAAAATGCTGATGCCGGAATTAATATACCACTTACAAGCATATACCCTGTAGACAGCCACTGGATCGTTGAATAATCTTTAATGTCTAAATCCTTCATTATTGATGGCAAGGCTACATTTAAAAGCGAGTTATTTAAAAATGAAACAAATGCGCCAATAAAAAGGATTACAAGCATTAAATATGGTGGTTGTCTTTTATGTAATGTTTCACTCATATATTCATTTTCCCCTTCATTATAAATTCCATTGATTCGTTTAAATCGTTTGCATATCTGCACAAGAATACATTGTCCTTGCAGTATTTTGCCAAACTCTTCGAATAGATATTCTCTTTTTAGCAATTCAACTTGCTCAACATAACTTTTTAATTTTTTTTATTGATTAAACCGTTATAAACATTTAAATACGGGCTTGTAAATCTAGTTATGTAACCATCCATAAAAAGGAATATTACATAGGCTAAGTTTAACATTACATTTTTAAAGTGAGGGGAATAAGCTTATGCACCAATATTGGTATTTGAATTCAAATGGAAACGGGGAGCAATATAATAACCAAATTTCAATGTCATCATTACATTCACAGCCTCAAATAACTAAAGCTGAGGGAATGGATGGTCTGAAGATTCCTGAGAATTGGAGTTGTCGAGTCTATCCATTTGGTTGGGATTCACCTGCCAATTATACGGGTTTCAATCCCCAGCCCCCTCCTTTCTCTTTAGGTCAGCCAATCCATTATGCAGGGATGATGCCCCAAGGACATCCTGCTAATTGGGCTCCATTACCAGGCCATGCAGGTTTTAATTTTCAAAAAGCTTCCCTCCCCTGGCCCCAACCATTCAATCATACAGGGATGTTCGCACCAGGTCATATTGCCGCTTTACTATCACCGCCAGCCAATCCTTTTCATTTTAATACCAATAATCACTGGGGTATTTTTGGAAATTCTCCAGGATGGGGAGGTCAAATAAGTCCCATGGGATGGGGGAATAACGGAGGTAACGGTCAGCCTGGAATGCTTGGAAACTTGCTGACAGTAGGAAAAGGCACCATGAATGGAATCGGAATGCTTAGTAGTCTAATCGGTATGGGAAAGTTCTTCTTTTAGTTAATTAGAGCAGGTGGATAGGTCCATAGCCAAGAATTAAAAACCATTTCCTTTTAATCTTCTCAAACATACTCCCTCCAAGTTCGTTTCCTCGTTTTTCAAATTATAAAAAACATCTATTACCTTGTATGTGATAACTTGATAGAGGTGTGGTGACATCAACAAAACGCAAATTTCGTACGCTAAGCAACATGCTACAAAAAACCGGTACCTTTACGAAAGGACCGGTTTTTTGTAGTTTTTATTTATTTGAAAAGTCGTCAAATCTTTTTTCACTAGTTAACACTTTGAACACGGCCAATTTGTCCATCTTGTAATCGAACTTTAATTCCATACGTATGTGTTTCACTATGCGTCAAAATGTCTTTCACAACACCACTTACAGTTTTACTATAGTCATTATCCAATTGAATAACTACATGTGAGCCAACTGAAATTTGTGATCTTGTTGGTTTCCCACCTGTTGCTTGTGTTGTTTTTTCTTGTTTTTGTGTTCTCTCTTGCTGTATGGACTGTTGTTGCTGAGTCTTCTGCTCTTGTTGTTTACGTTTTTCTTCTTCTACTCTTTGCTGCTCTTCTTGTTTACGCTTCTCTTCTTCTACTCTTTGTTGCTCTTCTTGCTTACGCTTCTCTTCTTCTGCTCTTTTTTGTTCTTCTTGCTTACGTTTTTCTTCTTCCACCCTTTGTTGCTCTTCTTGCTTACGCTTCTCTTCTTCTACCCTTTGTTGCTCTTCTTGCTTACGCTTCTCTTCTTCTACTCTTTGTTGCTCTTCTTGTTTACGTTTTTCTTCCTCTGCTACTTTTTTATCTTCATCTATTTTTTGCTCATCCTCTGCTACTTTTAATTTTTCTTCATCACCTTTACAAGCACTTAAAGCCATTACACAAAAGCTCATAAGTGCACATAATAACAATTTCTTTAACATTAAAAAATCCTCCTGTATATATTACAAATCAATAACTTTCATAGCATAACAAAAGTACATGTATTTCTTTGTCAAAATTTGTCGTATATATGTAATTTCCACTAAAAAACTGACACTACAATAAAAACGGACATTATTATATCGATTCATGCAAAGGAATTACGTTCGTTTGCTAGTCAATCAATGAAATACAAGGAAAAACCTTCATATTATGTATGAAAGGATCTTTCGATTAAAGATCCTTTTATATCGCTCGTTTAACTAAATAAATCGATTAATTGCATAACGCTCTTCTAACTTTCCTGGCGAAACTTAGCGGATCATCAACGTCTTCAATATTAACGTAAATCAAATTTGGATCATCACATAACCACTCATTGTGTATAGACGAAACGATTATTCCTTGTTTAATAATTGTAGCAACAAATCCATTGACTTCTTTTTGTAAGAGCGCTACCCTGCCTAGACATAATGCCCGTCCAGTTTTATTATCTCTTGATTCAAATGAGAAGGAACTTGTTACTCTAAAACGTTTTCCTAAAATAGTTGCTTGTATTTCATCTCGATTTATTGTTGCCACGCATTTTCCACCGGCAAATCCTTCTTGGCCACCGATAATCCTTGCAAACTGTTGACAAATTAATTCATCATTACACGCCATACCTTGAATCATCCCCCCTTTTACTATTAGGTTATGAATGAATACTTAAGTCTGAAACGGTAATGAATCTATTCTATTACAAAAAAGATTATCGGAATCTAACGAAGTCTATTATATGGTAAGGCATTTTTAGAAAGCATAAAAAAAACACCCTAAGGTGCCGTCCTCCGACTTGAGAATCATATCTATGTATGGAGAAATTTAGAAAAGCGAAGTTTCTAACTATAATGTATAGGGCTCCTATACCATGAATTACTTACATACATATTTCCTTATTTACCCGAAGAAGAATCCCGTTATATTACTTTCTGATCAGTCTCGTTAAAGCCATCCCAATAAATCCAGCCCCCATCCCTACTAGCCATCCAGCATGCGTATCGCCTAATATAGATCCCACTCCGCCGCCAAGAAACATGCAGCCAACAAATACTAATCCTCCAATTCCCCAATTCGGCCGTTCCATAATTCAATCACACCCTTTCAATAAAACATATGCTTTTAGCTGCCTCAACTTTCTTGCATAGGATGGTTAATTTTTTGCTTAAGTTTAGCACGTTCAGGGAATTCAAAAGATGTGGTGATTGAGTCATTTGAAATTCTTTTTAAGCTTCTTATATTTTCTATACGAATGTCTAACAATGTTTAACATAAAATACGGTATTTTAATAGGGAATGGAAATTTATAAATGAAAGGCAAATAAAATATAAAATATGCCTTTACTAGGTCTCTCCACTTACTATCTTCTTTTGTTTTTAAAAAATCAGATACATCGACTACATATCCTCTTCCGTTTTCCATCATCACATTTTTCCCGTGAACATCACAAGGTGTTAATCCTTGTTCCCTCGCATATTCTAAAGCTTCATTGATATCAAAGATCACCTGCTTAGGAATTTTAATCCCCTTATGAAGGGCATCGTATAAGGTAATTTCTTTTAAACGCTTCAATACTATGAAATTTTCTCCTTTATATATAAGCTTCGAATAAGAAGGATGATTTCCGATTCTTCGATATACTTCCGACTCTTTTTCAATTCCTTCTCCTTCTCGTGCGTAAACTTTCACTACCCAATCTTTATATTCTTTGTGCATAAATACTGCGGCATAATTACCTATCCCTAAACACTTCCAAAGTCTAGGAATATCTTTAACTACTACAGGCTCGAATTCATCCTCACTTCTAATACTTACCTCTTTTAATAATTCGTCCTGTATCAATCTCACAAAACTGTTTATACTCATCATTTCCACCCCGTTTTTGCTAAAAGGGGTCCCACCCCATCCCCATCAACCTAAGAAAACAAATTAACCCCAAAACAAAAAAATCCTTCACATAATATATGAGAGAAAAGGATAGATAAAGGGATTTTAGCCTTATCTATCCTTTTCTGTATTACAAGTGATTACGTTTACTACTCAAAACTTCTATTACTGTTTTTATACACCATAACAAATTTAATTAGGTTGTGGTGTACTTTAAAGGCGGTAAACTATCATATCTTAATAGTTCAGAATGTCTTCTAATAAAAGGAATAATCCACATTAATCCAATTGTTATTAGCACAACAGACATTAAAAGAATGATAGTTAATTCAGGTTGTGCTGAAGATGTGCTTGTAGTTGTAGATTTTAAAGCAGAAAAGATATCTCTTAAAGCTACAATTATATTATTAACCATGTGAGCTATTATAGAAGGGAATAAACTTTTAGTTTTTAAGTACATCAAACAAGAAATAATCCCGAATATTGTGGTTCCAAATACATTGTTTAGATGCAAAACACCGAAGCAGATGGAAGAGAATATAACTGCTTTTTTTATTCCGAATTTATATGTAAAACGACTAAGAATAAAGCCTCTGAACAAAATTTCTTCACAGATAGGAGCAATGAAAGAAAGAGTTATAGCTTTCATTAAAACAAACCACATGCTTTGTGTTTTAATTATTTCGTTTGTATCCTCTAGCGAAGTGCTCTTTGGTATTAATGAGAATACCATTACGATTAGCAATAACATACCTAACCCGAAAATCATAGTCATAATTGCTGATGCAAAAATTTTTTTGAAAGAAAAGGAAGATGGTTTTGACAAGTAAGTTTTAAACGAGATATTATATCTTTTAAATTTAAAACCAATCCAAAACATAGGAATAGCATAAATTGAAATAATAAGAGCAATATTCAACTTTACATCTTTAGGAATTCCTGTGAATAATAAAGGCAAAATAAACATCATTATTGCAAAAGAGATAATAGCCCACATTAAAATAAACCTGGTTTTCATATGTTCAAAAATTTTATCCATTAATAGCCTCCTGTAGTTTCATGTATAGTATTCTATATTTTATTATATCATTTTAAAGGTATATTTTGGTATTTTATCTAATGTAGGTTGTCCGCCATTTTGGGTCACGTTAGATTGATATCAAGCTAAGATTTTACACTACCCATACAGCAACAATGAAGTGATTTCTATAGAATTATAGGAAAGGATGGCGTTTCTTTATGAATCTTTCAATTCTTGACGAACTTCAACCGATTGCTGAAGAATTACAACGACATATGTCACCTCATAATCTAGAACTCCTAGCCAAAGAAAAAGGATTTGTTCAGCGAAAGAGTAAATATCAAGCACAGGAGTTAGTTGCTTTATGTGTATGGCTTAGCCAACAAGTCGCAAGTACATCACTCACGCAATTATGTAGCTGTCTAGAAGTATCTACAGGTGTTCTTATCAGTCCTGAAGGACTTAATCAACGATTTAATGCTTCCGCAGTAAAGTTTCTTGAACAAGTTCTAGCTAACCTTCTAACCCAAAGAATTCATTCAACACAAGAAATAATTCATCAATATACCACAATATTTAAGCGTATTCGAATTCTAGATTCTACAACATTTCAGCTTCCAGATAGGTTTTCTTCACATTATCAAGGTTCAGGTGGAAGTAGTCATACGGCCGGTGTCAAAATTCAATTGGAGTATGACTTATTGAGTGGGAAGTTCCTGTACGTTTATGTAGGAGAAGGAAGAGAAAATGATAAAACCTTTGGTTCAAAAAGCCTGAAAACCATTCAACCAAAAGACTTGTATATAAGAGATTTAGGCTATTTTGACTTACATGACTTACAGAAGATCCATGATAAAGGAGCTTACTATATATCACGTTTGAAATTAAATTCTCGAATCTATCGTAAGAATGATGAGCCAGAGTATTTTCGAAACGGGACCGTGAAGAAAGGAACACTCTATATTCAATTAGATATGGAAGAACTCATGAATCAATTGCCCCCTGGTCAAACACTAGAAATTTCAGAAGCATACATTGGACAGTATCAAAAATTACCAGCGCGTGTTATTATTCATCGATTAACAAAGGAACAAACAGAGAAAAGATTGAAAGAACAAGCCAAAAAAGAAAAAAAGAAAGGTATTACCTACAAAGAACGAAGTAAACGGTTGAGTGGAATCAACGTGTATATTACAAATCTTTCTGCAGAAAATGTTCCAACGAAACATATCCATGATTTATATTCATTACGCTGGCAAATTGAAATTTTGTTCAAAACATGGAAATCTTTCTTTCAAATTCACAAGTGCAAAGAAATTAAGAAGGAACGCTTAGAATGCCATTTATATGGGCAACTTATTAGCATTTTACTCTGTACATCTACTATGTTTAAAATGCGTCAGTTACTCTTGGATAAGAAAAAGAAAGAGTTAAGTGAATACAAATCCATTTATATGATAAAGAATTATTATCTATTGTTTTACCAAGGATTACAAAGGGGCACCCAAGAATTATCAAAGATTTTCCTACGTCTGTTCAACCTTTTAGAGAAAAACGGACGGAAATCTCATCGTTACGAAAAGAAAACAGTCTTTGATATCCTCGGCGTTATGTATGAGTGTACGTTGTTAAAGAGTTTCAAAGTCGCATAATATTTTTCAAAACACCTCTTGGTAGGTTTATTTGTTATGCACATTTTTAGTGTAGTCGTAGAAATTCCTCAAAAATACACTCGCATATACCGTCATGATACCCTTAGCTTGATGGTGATGGGGTCCCACCCACATTTTAACGAAAATATACACTAAGTGAATTTTAGCATAAAACGAGTCATCTTTTTTCGCTTCCATTGATTTTTCATTTCTAAATGTCCACATAGGAAAAAGCAGTTTTTTATGTACTTTACTTTTTTAATACTAAAATTCCATCCTAGTTTAGTTCTTTTATAGATTCTATACATACTTTTAATACCCACAGTAATACAAGTAATATATTTCATCCTAAATGTAAAAAAAACTTTACTTTAGGTCAAAAATATATTACCTTTTTAAATATAAGAGGTGAGCTGAGATGCCGTTAAGTAACGAAAGAAAGATTCGTAATAGGATTGTTGTATTAAGAGCTGAACGAGGATTATCACAAAGAGAGATTGCTGATAAGCTCGGTGTAAGTCGCCAAACAATTATTTCACTTGAAAAAAACAGATATAATCCATCTTTAAAATTAGCTTATGACATAGCACTCATGTTCAATGTGGATTTACATGAAGTTTTTCAATATGAAATAGAGGAGGAGAAATAAATATGGAAATTTTTCTAGCTATTCTTCGTATTAGTTATGTAATTATTTTCTTTATTGCAGTCTTTATTTCACTGAAATTCGAAATGGGCGAAGAGAATAAGGATGAGCGCGGGAAGAGCATTTCAAATAAATCCTATGGTATTGTATTTCCTTTAATGCCTTTGGGATGGTTTTTGATCGAATTGTATGACCAATTCATTAGTCACCTAGATTATGCTACATATAAATTAGTTATTTGGTTTTTAATCTCAGGTTTAATGATCCTTCATACAACCATCATAACGGTACTAAGAAGAAAATATTAAGTTACTTCTATATATCGTAAGAAAGGGGTTGGCAGTATGAATATTTGGGCTTGGATTGGGATATTAGGAATTTTAATTACAGCACCTTTGCCTTTACTAAAAAAAGAGAACAGGACAAAAGAGGAAATTAGAAAAGTTATTGTGACGTTAGTAATTGTGCTAACAATTATCATTGCCGTTTTATTTTTCAATGTGAATTATTTACTTGCAGTTGTGGTCGGTTTTGTTGCAATGATTATATTCGATAAAAAAACATATACAAAGAAGAGATTACTGATTTATGGTTCGATTATTCTTATCTTAGGCATTGCAGGCTACTATACATTCCGAGACAATCCTGATTACGTTCTGAACCATTTGAAAGACAATCCGCAAACAACATCTTTTTACTTGGCTGAAAATGGTGTTGAATTAATTACTTATCAATCAGATGTCGTTCGACCATTGGCAAGCACAGTGAAGATGCTAATAGCTGTAGAATATGCGATGCAGGTTGATGCAGGCTTGTTGGATAAAGATAGCACTGTGTCACTTGATGAGTTAACCCGTTATTATTTAAAAGGTACGGATGGTAATGCACATGAAGAGTGGCTGAAATCGATAGATAGTGAAAAAAAAGTTAAAAATAATGCAGTAACGCTACATGACGTTGCAAAAGGAATGATAAGCTATAGCTCTAATGCCAATACAGATTATCTTATTGATGTGCTTGGCGCAACAGCTATCAATGAGCGGGCAAAATCCCTTGGACTTACGCAACACGAGGAAGTCTATCCGATTGTCAGTGCCCTCTTAATTTCAGAGCACTTGAAAAGTGGATCAACAGAGAACAAAAAATTAGTAAAAGAGCTTGATGCGATGCCGATTGAGAAATACCGGAAATTAGCGAAAGATTTAAGTGAGCAAATGAAAAAAGGAACGATCAAAAGTGAAGACTATTCATTTGATTTGTCCTTAGATTTACAAAGAGTATGGTCCGATCGTCTAATTGGTGCATCAGCTAATGATTATGGGAAGTTATTAGCAATTATATCAAATGATCAACTTCCAGTGAAAGCTGCTGAAACAGCAAGGGATTTACTTGAGTGGCCAATGCAGATGAACGAAGGCAACCATAAGCGTTTTGTTCATCTTGGTGCAAAAGGTGGATCAACTGCATTTATAGCAAACGACGCATTATACTCAGAAAATCATACTAGCGATAAGATTGAAATGGTTATCTTAACAGACAAACTAAATGTGTGGCAGGGAATGCTCATTCGAAATAATATGAATTCTTTCGAATCAAAAATACTTGGTAATAAAGACTATCGTCTGAAAGTCCAGAGAGCACTCTCCGAATTGTAATTAATTATTCAAAGCGATTATCGATTTGAATGACCACCCTTTTTCATTTTATTTCTTCTAAATCATAAAACTTTACTTTCGAATGAAAAACACCTCCATTGAGTTTACATACTTCGTATGCGAATTCAAGAGGTGTCTTTTTATATACCACTATTCGGATTCATTTCATTATTATATATTTAGTTCTTTTTGCTTTTTGTTTTGTTTATGTCTATGCAGCAATTTTCGACTTATGAGAGAAATCAGTAATAAAATCAGTATTAGTACGAGAATCTGCATAAATGACAAATCAAAATATTTAGCACCTGTAACGATTAAAAGTGTAGAAATTGTACCTTTTACAATGAAAAAAATAATAATCCATAATCCGCCTTTTTTCCAGTTCATTTTTATATTACCCTTTCCTACTTTTTAATTCTTAAATGGGATATCTTATTAGAAATCTATTATATTAATAAAAAGTCATGTCTAATTAAATGCAACGATTCTATATTAAGTGAAAATGATATTCAATGTCAATTTTATTGATTATTTGTATACCTATTTTTCATCTCAATCTCTTCCCACTTTGTTTTTTATAAACAATGAACTCTTGTCTTCAAATAAAAACACCTCCATTACATTTGCACACTTAGTATGCGAATGCAAGAGGTGTTTTTTCATATACCATCAAGTAAGATTTCCCGCTTTATTTGTTTCTTAATACGTAGCTATTTTCTAGTACACAATAACTGGATCATTCGTGTTCAAACTATCATATACAGTTTTTGCAACATTAGGAAGAAGGTTTACACACCCGCCTGATCCCCCTGTTACATAAGCATTATTTCCCCAGTCTTTTCGCCAGCCGGCATCATGGAACCCTTGACCACTATTTGTGAATGGGACCCAGTAATCTACTTTCACTGCATAATCGGCTTTCCCTACTGCGCTGCCTCTCAGCGTGTATGGAGTTCGTTTATATAAAACGTACCACACACCTGGTGATGTATCTTCACCCGTGCTATGTTTACCCGTTACTACATTTGTTGTAACGACTAATTTTCCATCTTTATAAATCCAAATTTGTTGATCTGCAATAGAGACTTCCGCATATGTGTCTCCGATGCCATTATTCGATGTTGTTTCATAGCCGATACCTTCCTTCTCCCAACCATTTCCGTGAATATTAGAAGCAGAAAGCGATTTTTCACCTTTCTCAAAGGCTTGTTGAACTTGTTTTGTTTCTTTTTCCACATCTAGTGCCCAGCCGTATCCTTGTCCCTTGACTGAAATAACTGAGCCAGAATGTGTTTTAAAAGCGAAGTCTTTATGTAATGTAGATTTAGCTTTATTAATTTCAGTAATCTTATTCTTAATGTCGCTTGCATCGATTGTCACTTTCATATCCTTTGACATAGACGCATTTTGAATTAGATCTTTCGCTTTTAATGAATACACTTCATTCTGCACTTTATAATCAACAGACTGCCCAAGAAGATTCTGTAATGCTTTCTCTTCTTTTTTGATGATTGGATCGTCTTCTTTAATAGGTTGTATGTATGCAGACTTCAGATGAATTTCGCTTTTATGCTTCTGCTTGTCGTAATCTTTTAGTAGATTCGTAACGTCATACTGTTTTCCATCAATGCTCTTCGAAATTACAACTTTTCCTTGTTCGAGCTTCGCCATAGCATCTTGAGGCGCTTTTAAATTTTCATTCATAGAAACAAGCTTTTCTTCTACAAGTTTTTTCATCGTTTCACTACGATACTGATCCGCTTCTTTTGGTAACAATGAATAATCTTTTTCCTTTGTAGAAGGGAAAAATGTCCACTGGCTTTTTAATAGTTTCTTAACTTGTGGCAAGTCTTTTTCCGTCAGTTCCGTTTTTGTATCTTGTTCATCTAAAATTTGTTGTTGATCAATATAGACTTTGTTTGCTAGTCCAGACGTCTTTAATTTCTGTATTGCCTGATCAGCGCTCAAACCACCGACTTTTGTATCATTAATCGTAACATTTGAATTGAAGTGAGTTGCCTGGTAATAACTCAATCCCCCAATAAGAATTGCAACTACACCGCCACCCGCTGCGATAAGTTTCCAATTTGTAAAACGCTTTTTTGTTCTTACCCGTTTTTTCTCAACTTCTTCAACAGATTCATTTACTGAATTATTGTTCATCAATCTTTCCCCCGTATACATAAACGTCAATTGATTTTTAAACCAAAACCATTGAATAGTGTACCTTATTTTTCCTAAAATTTCATTGTTTTTAACCAGAATTTATCTCATTTAATCGATTAAAGTTAGATTTTTTAATAGTAAGATATATAAAAATGATAGATAAAGTGAAAAAGGATCACAACAATCGAGCTATTACGTGCCCCTCGTATTCGCCAAATTTTGAAGAACGATACTACTTAACTTGATAAAATACTTTTCAGATCGTTCAAATCAGAGGGAAGCACCATAGGGTGTTTATTATTTATGAAAAATATCCACAAAAAAAGGACTACATGTAGACTCTTTTTTGTGACTATTTTAATGTCGCATATTATATACATTTAAATGCAACTCATGCTCCCTGCTTTCCGCCATGTTTCACAACATTTACTATCGGCCTAACTAATTTCACCTTATAATCTTTATCATCAACAATTTCAAGATTCTTTAAACTATTATATATGTTTGTACCACGCTTTATTGATACGCTTAATCTTTACAGGTGTTGAAGTTTTAGACTCATCCTTTGTTGTAATCCTATTATTAGAACATCCTGCAATGGTGAGGCAGCATGTAGCCAATAAAACTAATAATATTAACTTCTTCAAATAGCCACTCCTATATAAGGGAAATATTATATTAAGAAAATTAAACATAACATCGAATCTTTGTAAAAACAATATATTTCCTAATTTTATTATTCATTGGCAGATTACTGCACACCTTAAGGTGCATGAATCTGCTTATAAGCGTAGAAACCTATGCTCATCAAGTCAATGTCCAATTTCCATTTTATCCGATTCTCAATATTTATTCCAATATAAAAAGATAACTATTTTTGTTGAAAAATAAGTATCTCTCAAAATGAAAAATACGAACTGAATTCCTATAACTCTATATACGTTTATTCGGCTAACTTCTCCCCTGTACGATTTGAAATAAAGTGGTTGCATGTTTCCCTTCTAATAGAGCGTACTGATTATCCCCCACCTTTATTTCCAATTTCTCCTTATCAGCACTTACCCAAATTTGATACAACACAGCTTTCGCCTCTATGTTCGGATTTTTAAATTGAAAAATAAAGTGATAATCAGCTGGACGAGACATTTCCACTTTTTTATTTTCAAAAGTAGTATCATGTAATATTTTCTTTACTTGCAACACTTCATTATTATCTGTCACTACCTTAAGATCTTCATATTCATTATCACCAATACGTTTTTGCACTTCGATTCTTTGATCTTCATTTTCTAGTACATTTGAACAGCCGGTTATTATGAATATACAGATACTAATAATAACTAGAGACCAATTTCTAAATTTCATATTAATACCCTCTTTTTCATACAAAATATTTTAATTTGTAAAATAAAGGTAATTAATTTAAACTTAAAAATAGAAATATTAAAGAGAAAGGAGTATCGTTCCATGCAGTTACAAACATACACTTGGAAAAGTTATACGTTTCTCATTGTAAGTATATTCGTTACTATTAATCTCTTTCTCTTCACACCTATTTTAGACCGAGTTGGAGTACAATATGTCGTGCCTTTCGCCTACTTCATATTAGCTTCCGCTATTCTAGCAATCCTATTAGCGGTCATCTCTTTTTGTAGCCGTACTGAGAAAAAAATTGTAGCCATTATCGGTTTATGTTTTACTCTATTTAACACAGCAATCATTTTATTTTTCCTTTGGTTTGGTTACCATTTCACTTAAGTGAAAGATAAATAAACTCCATAAGCCACAAATAAAATTAGTAAAATAGAAATGCTGAGTATCGTGTATATAATCCATTTTACATTTGAACTCATATACTTCCCCCCTCACCCCTAATAATTCCATTATATAACAAAAAAGCATTGGATACCCAATGCTTTTTTACACTTACGCAAATAAAGATGTATTCGCATATAAAGCTGGTGAGCCACCTGAATGTACGAATAAAATGTTGTCTTCTTTATTAAATGTACCTTTTTTAATTAAGTCGATTAGTCCCGCTACTGCTTTACCTGTATACACTGGATCCAGTAAAATACCTTCTGTTTTCGCAAGCAATTGAACTGCTTCCACCATTTCTGGCGTTGGTAACGCGTAACCTGGTCCTACATATTCATCAAAGCATGTAACAGCTTCACGAGGGATAAAGTTCGGAATACCAACGTGAGCTGAAGTTTCCTCTACAAGTTTTGCTACTTTCTCTTCTTGTTCTGCTTTTCCTCTACTTACGTTGATTCCGATTACAGGAATGTGACTTTGTGTTCCAGCAAAACCAGTAATTAAACCAGCGTGCATACCAGCACTACCGCTTACGCAAACAACTGTACTGAAATCAATTCCTTGGTCAAATGATTGTGCCATAATTTCTTGCGCACAAGCAACGTATCCCATTGCACCAGTAGGATTTGATCCACCAACTGGTATTACATATGGTGTATTACCTTTTTCACTAACTTCTTTCGCTACTTTATGCATCTCTTCCATAAGATCTGCTCCGTTTGGTACAACAATTACATTTTCAGCACCTAGTAAATGATATAAGAAATAGTTTCCGTTAAAGTCTGGCTTCTCTTCTGGCTCAAGCCCTTCCTCTAATACAAGAATACATTTCATTTTTTCTTTTACCGCAGCTGCAAGCGTTAGACGGCAATGGTTTGACTGAATACCACCTGCTGTAATTAACGTATCTGCACCTTTTGCCTGTGCATCCGCGACTAGAAACTCTAACTTTCTTGTCTTATTACCGCCTGCTGTTAAACCAAGTAAATCATCTCGTTTAAAATAAATAGTCGGCCCACCAAGTGTCTCAGAAAAATTGTTTAATTTTTCAATTGGTGTATATGACTCTGTATATTTTTTTCTCGGGAATTTAGCTAAATTCATGAATAACGCTCCTTTTGTACTTCTTTCACAATGTATGTAACGATACTATTATTACATGTAAAAATGATGAAGTCATCTTTCTGGGGGAAAAATGTATTGGAATTCGGTTTTGGTGCATGAAATTGCATTAAGGATATAAAATTCATTACGGTACATGAAATTTATATCGGCGATTTTTCAAATATATCGACTTACCAACAAAAAGTGACAAAACAAAAAGAGCCCACTCATTCAAAAGTAGGCTCTTACCAATCACTTATTTGCCGAAAATCGAAGTAGCTGCGTTAATCCTGGTTCTAAATTCATTTCTCCTTTATGTCGTACATATACAATTTTATCCCCATCAAATTTTGGTGGATTCCCTAGATTATACGTATTCCACTCACTCGTTCCTTCTATAGAGTACTCCATATACTCCGTTGCACCGACGATTATATTTTTACTATCATCAGCGGTTACATTTGGTGCCATTTGTGCGACCTTCGCATCACTAATTAATAGCTTCTTTATATCCTTATCACGTTTATAGTCGTAAGCTGTTACAATTACATCGTTACCATATGCTTTCACTTGTAGCCCTTGTTTAAATGAATAACCATCAGGAGCAGTCTTCTCTCCGCCATTTGGTCCGGCTGACATCCAGCCCGTTTCAATTCCGCCTGTATTTACTACAGTAAATCCTTTTTTATCTCCGCCTGCAATTTTCTTTTTACCAGCCCAATCTGGTAAGTTTAAATCCCAATGCGTGTGACTCGTGAAGAAAACAACTTGCGGATAGTCTTTTAATATATCGTACAACTTATCGATGTTTAAATAATCTTGTAAGTACGGTGATTGCCTCGATCCAGATACTGTATCAGGTAAAACGTGATGAGAGAAAATGAAGATTGGCTTATTTTTATCTTTTTGACTGTAGTCTTCTAAATTTTGTTTTAACCAACCTAGTTGATCATCACTCATAAATACTTCATCCCACATTTTTGAATCGTGGTATTTCATATATTTTTCAGTTCCTAAAAATAAAAGCGGATAACCGTCTAATTCTTTTTTATGATATACCTTTTCTTGCCCGCTAAATTGTAAGTAGCGGTTGAATAACGTTTCTTCCGTTACACCATTTGGCCATGTACTTTGAGAGAGCTTCCCATCAGCTGTCCATTTACCAGCATAAAACTCATGATTCCCCACAGTTGACCATACATTCTCTGGATGCTTATTTTTGTTTAGCACACGCTTCACATCATCATATTGTGACTGTTGTCCAGTTGACGTTATATCCCCATTCATAATAAGTGCTCTAGAAAGTGGCATCACTTTGTTCATATCTTTTAACACATGATCAAAGTCTCCTAAATCCCCTTGAATATCACTAATAACATTAAAAGTTGTAGCTGATTTTCGAACTTGCTCTTTCCCTTCCGCATGTGCTGAAAACGTCGGCAATAATGCCGCCATAACTGCTAACGAAGCAACTGTCTTTTTCATACAAATTCTCCCCTTAATAATAGAATGTACAAACTGACATGCTCTGCTTTCTCTTAGGTGCTTGTCCAATTCACATTATAAGGAGGGATTGTAAAGATAGATGGAGTTAAAAGTTAAGTGTTTTTTAAGAGATTTTGTCGTTTTTTGCAAACCACAATTAGCGATTCACGCCAATCTAGCTTTCTAGCCTTTTATATTACATACGTGTAAATTTTGATGTTAAATCTTTTATTTTCATACGTTGTTTTTTATTACTTCTAATTTTCGGGAAAAATCCACTAATTAATAATGTTATAATCCATACCATTATTAGAATAAAATTTATTGTATTACCGGAATTCAAGCTGAAAACTCTCCACAAGTAGGCAGCACAAAAAACGAGGATAGCAGTAATACTAAGTAAAAATACCCTAACTACTAATCTTATGTAAGGTTTCTTTTCTTGCTTAAAAATGAAAGTTCTTCTACCTTTGTACAATCTAATTACAAATAGCAGCAAATATAAACCAAGTGTGGCTCCAATAACAATTGATGTAATAGAGTTGTTTTTTCTCTGCTCAGCTAGAGAGAAGTAACTTTCAGGTAATTTTCCCGTTTCATATTCAATCCATGCGTGGTAAATATCCTGTCGCAGGTCTATACCACCTTCACTATTCGTAAGGATTACCAATCCATCCTTTGTATTAGGAATGAAACCATAAAAAGAATGCCACCCTCGATTGTCACCAGAGTGATAAATTAATTTCCATTGATTAGATAGTTTTTTTTCAAATATACCTAAACCATTTTCCCCTAATACCGGCTTTTGCATTTCCGTAACACGTTCACTTTTGATGACACCATTCCCTTTATTATTTGCATCCATGCTTGCAAGTATCAATGTCATCATATCGGTAACATTTGTCTTAAGACCTGCAGCAGCCTGTTCGGTAAATTGATAACTAGGGAGCTCCTCTCCAAAATATCCATAAGCTTTCGACAAGTTATGGTTTTCAGGACGTTGTAAGAATGAACTAGATTTCATTCCTAAAGGTTTCATAATTTGTTCTTCCATATAACGATCAAACGGTATTCCGGTAACCTCTTCCATTACAAGTTGTAAAATTGTATATCCGCCACCAGAGTATATTGTTTCTGAACCTGGTTTATTGGTAACCTCCACTGGTTCATTAAGCCATCCTTTTCCAGACAGAGACTCCTCGATAGAATTAAGATGTTTTCCTGGTGCAACCCCGAGGTATCCTTTATGTGCAGACAGCCCTGCTGTATGGCTTAACAATCTTCTTATTGTGACTTCATTATTATGAAACTCTGAATTAGGTATTTTCCATTTGGTCAGATATTTTTCAGCGGGATCATCTAGTGATAAACGACCTTCATCTACAAGATGTAGGATTCCCCACGCTGTAAGGTTTTTAGATATGGAACCAGCTTGAAACAATGTATCATCACTCACCGCTTTTTTTGTCTTTTTGTCTACATAACCGTAATTAAGTGTATAAGTAATACGCCCCTCATGTACAATCCCTATTGCAACCCCTGGTACCTCATAATTCTCCTGCCATTTTGGTACCTGTTCATCCAGCTTTTTTTTGAAATCCTCTATACTTCTATCAGTCAACGTGCCCGATTCTGCCCTCGCCACATTTGTAAACCATGCTTCATTCGTAATGAATATACAAATCATTAAACATAAAATACTTTTGCATATTATCGACGCTTTTTGCCTATTCTTCATTTGCTCTACCCCTTTTTTCAGAATATTCTACCCACCAATCAGAGTATCCCATTCTAATATCCCATTCTATCGATTTTTATTACTTAACCTTACAAAATTGTAATGAAAATCAAAGTTCTACTATTATTGTCCTTTATCCACGGGCAATTAGATTCATAAAAAGGATAGACATGCAGTTATATTTATAGTTTCAGTTAATGTCCCTACAATACTAGTTTGGTTAATTAGATATATTCCACACTACAAATGTTTATTTTATAAAAAAAAAAGAACCCCACACATTTTGATTAAAATGTGTGGGGTTCTTTCGTCTTCCTTAAATTCCCATGAAAAAGATTGATTATTTTATGTAACCTACTTACATAAACGTAGTTTTTACCTTTTCAAATTTTCTTCATTTAATCCAAATAACTCTTGTAAAATAAAACGCCCATCTTTTCTTATCAATACATCATCAAACCAAATTTCACCACCGCCATACTCTTGTCTTTGAATGTTTACTAAATCCCAATGTATCGCTGATGTATTCCCGTTATCTGCGCCTTGTAACGAATCTCCAATTGCTATATGATAACTACCATTTATTTTTTCATCAAATAACGTATTATTCATCGGGTGTAATATGTAGGGATTAAACGCTAGTGCAAATTCTCCTATATATCTTGCTCCCTCATCCGTATCAAGAATTCGATTTATTCGCTCTGTATCATTGGCATATGCCTCTATTATTTTCCCATGCTTCATATGTAACTTTATATTTTGAAACGCATAACCTTGTTGAACAGATACTGTGTTACATGTTATTACGCCATTCACTGAATCTTTGACAGGTGCTGTATATATTTCACCATCCGGGATATTATCCGTACCATCCCCCTTTAAAACACCTATCCCTTCAATGGAAAATTCCAAATCCGTTCCTTCTCCAATAATCCTCACTCGTTTCGTCTTTTCCATTAATTCTTTTAATGGCTCCATTGCTTTTGACATTTTATTGTAATCTAGCGTACATACATCATAGTAGAATTTTTTATAAGCCTCCGTGCTCATATTTGCTTCTTGCGCAGAAGCCGCATTCGGAATGCGAGTTGTCACCCATCTCGTTTTATACACTGCTTCACTATGCGCTTTTCCAAATGTCTTTTGATATAACTTCATTTTTTCTGATGGTACATCTGTTAATTCATATGCATTTCTAGGACTACGGAGATTAATATACACTTGCATCTTACTTAATCGATAACACTCCCAATCTGCCAATAACTTAAATTGTTCTTCAGATCCCGATACAATTAATTGCCTCGTAACAGACACATCACGCATTGATACATGCGCATATCCACCTGCTTTTTCCACTGACTTAATAATTTCACGAACGACTGCGGGGTCTATCTCTGTAACACTTTGGATCAACACTTGATCACCAGGTTGCACTTTCGTAGAATGGTTGACTAGTATATCCGCTAATTCCGATAGTTTTCGCTTCATTACACCTTCGTCCCTTCACTACCATTTCAATATATTAATAAAAATAGAGAACTACTTTCTTTAAGCATTTCTCCTCTCCGTCCAAACAATAGCTAAACAATACATTATGAAAAATATAACGTATGTATTCCATAAACTAGGTATCGCCGCTACACCTAAATAAAGAGTTCCTGGCAACATCCAAATGCAGCAAGCAATCATAAAAGTTTTTTTCCTAACAACTGCCGCAATTACTGCTAGAAAAGAAGGAAGTAAGAACATGAAAAATACAGTGATATATACTTCCTTATCAAGTACTTGATCGTTATACGGATTAAAATATAGAAAAACAATTGAAAGGATAAAGATACTTATGGCAGCGGCTACCCCTATATAATTCTTCATCATTCCCCGCCTTCCGATAGCAATGTACTTAATACTTTCCATTCCTGCTATTTATATCTTCCGCTCCATACAGAACTCTCTTTGGGTTCACAACAATTAAAACAGCTGCAACTACTAAATAAAAAATCGCATTATACATGATTAGATCGATTAAGTTTCCGTTTATGATACCAATAAAGAAATTAAAGAATTGATGGATAATGATTGGAATGGTTAAATTTTGATTTAAATTATAAAATGCAGTCATGACGATTTTAATGGATATGATAGAAATCATAAAAAATAATATATATTTGAATAAATCAACTCCTACAAATCCTGTAGTAAACCAAATAGGTAGGTGCCACATTCCCCACCAAAAACCAATAATTAGCGAAGCTTTTAATGGTGAATACTTCTTTTGAAGTTCAATTTGTGCAAAGCCTCTCCATCCTAGTTCTTCTCCCAATGGCCCCGCAAGAAAGTTTTTAACAAAGAAATAGATTAGCATTCCCCATGAAGAGACAGTAAAAATAGAGTCTACTTTACTATTTTTAGATACGAGAAATAAAATTATCAAAAATATGAAGACTTGAATCATAATTGTAGTAATAATCACAGAAAATTTAAGTTTATTCTTGAATTTCTCTTTTACAAACTGTATCAAGCTCTGCCCCGGATAGATTTTCTTAAATAGCACGGCAAAAGCAAAAGTTGAGGACCAAGACGATATACAAAACACTACATCAAAAACCCATGCTGGGAATCCTAGTATACTTATAGCACCTACAAGCAAAAAAATTGGTAGAAAAATGATATTGGTTAGTACAATAAAACTCGCTACTGGTTTTTTTAGTTTCTTTTCCCTATTCATGCACAATCCCCATTTCAAACTAAGTATTTCGTAAACATAATAGTATTTATATTTACAGATACTCTCAGCTTAAACCTGGGGGTTACTCACAGGTCAATACATGTCTGCATTATTTTACAGGTGCATATATTTCTAAAAATATACGCTCAAGTTCATCTTCATACGTGGTAAGTAATATGTTTATATACACTAGCCCCAAAAGCTCATAGCCTTGTTCTATTGCTGCTTTTCTTAAACTGGATTCCACATTATGATCAATACTTTTCCCACCAGTTGCCCATCTTCCATCTTCAATAACTGTATAAATACATTTTGGATGCGATAGAATTTCCCCTTCTAATCCTTTATCAAAGTCTTCTACTTTTCTTACAATTATAAATTTATCTTCTATAATACCTTCTTTATTAAAACTTATAACTCTTCGTAAAGATGTTAAAGTAACTGCTTTTTTTAAACTATCCGTATTCTTTTTCAAAGATTCATATTCATCATACGCAGTAAAATGCTCTATTTCTCCGTTTACTTCTAATGGCTTCATTTCTTTTACTACGTATTTCCCTAAGAATTGCGTTGTTTTTTCGCAATTTTCTTTTACAATTTGAAGCTTTTTTAAAAGAAGTTTTTTATATTCTATCTCCTCTAAAACTTCTTGTTCTTTCTCTTCTAACAATGATTTTATTCCCTCTATACTCTTACTTTTTCTTAATTCCTGAATTTTTTTTATTTCGATATCCATTTCCCTATAGAAATTGACCGTTGTAATATCATATATATCAAAATGATTATATTTTCTATATCCATTCTCAATATTTTGCTGTGGCTTGACCAAATCTTTTTCCTCATAAAACTTCAAAGTATCTCTAGATACATCTAAAAATTTAGCAACTTGTCCAATTGTGTACATCACGTTCTCCTTTATCATTGCTACTTGACTTTTACATTCATACTACATATTCTTTAAACCAGCGAATTCCCCTTCCAATAACCTTTCACTTACACCAACTCACTCTCTTATTTTTCATAAAAAAAGACACAGAGATTTCTCCCCATGCCTACTTATAGCTTTAAAAGTTAACTACTGAATATTTTTATTGCGCTCTAATTGGTTTTGAATTCCTAACCTATCAATTTGAATCCAATACTCTGCAATTTTTCCATCTTCTACTCTATACACTGCACTTGCTATTTCAATGATTGGAAGTCCTGTAGGTTCATATCCATCGATTTCTCCTACATGCATACCTACTTGTTTCCAACGTACATATACTTTACTTCCTTGTACTAAAAACTCTTGAATTTCTAAAGAAAAATTACCGTATACTTCAATCATCTCTCTTACATGTTCAGCATAATCTTCAGGTGTTCTGCAAACTGTTTGTTCTTCTTCAGATACAATTTGATGTGCCAATACTTTTTCTGCCATCAACTGATTTGAATAATCAGGATTCTTCCCTGAACGTACTTCTTCAAAAAATTCTCTAACAATTTGTTCTGGCGTCATTTAAAAACCCCCTTATTAAGAAATCCAATACTAATCATATCATAGTGTATTTTAATCTACCTATTAAAGTAAACTGATTCATGTGTACAATAAAAATGAAAAAATCTCTTCTTTCTTAAGAAATCTCGATTGATTACACTAAAAATTCACAATAATGATCCTCTACTTCTTCACCGCATGCACGTAATGCACCGTCTCAAAAGCTTCTAAATAATCGTTTCGTCCTTCAAAATATAATGTATGAATATCCTCTGGTGATAAGTGCTCATAAATGAGTAAGCCCGCCTTCTCTAACAGTGCTTCCATTTCGGTATAAGAAAAACACGCTTTCATCGGTTCTCCGCCCACCGCAGCCATTTTCACCATATTTTCAACTCGATTGGACAGTCCTTTTTCCGTAAATAAGTTTTCATCCGGATAATCAAAAACGATAGAACTCCCCTCTGGAACCATCTCGAATAAGCATTCTATTAAACTAGAAAGCTCTTCTTTCGTTAAATAGTACGTAACACCTAATAGGCTAAAGAAAGTCTTTTTATTTTCAAATCCTTCATTTACTAATTTTTGCTTCGAGAAATCTTTAGTAAAATCCATCGAAACAAAATGAAGATTGCTTGGCATTTCATACTCTGCTTCTTTCACTCTTTGTATTTTAAACGCTTGTGTAGAAGGATGATCCACTTCAAATATTTCTATTTCATTTTCTAACTCTCGGTGTCTAAAACTAAATGTGTCTACGCCGGCACCGAGTATGACGTATTGTTTTGCGCCTAATATAATTTCATGTAGTAATACTCTTTCACAATATGCCGCGCGTGCCAAAGGTGTTGGTGATAATTGAATTTGTGTAATCCATTTTAATATTTCTTGTGGATTATCTTGAAACTTCTCTGCAATGTCTGTATTGAAAAAATGGATCCCTTGAACCATATTCGTTTCAATATCGTTACGTTCTTTTTGTGAAATGAAATCTTTAGCTACATAATCATCAAAAATTTTAGGAAGATCAAATTCACTATGATACGCCCTTCCGAAAGCTGATACTAGCGACGTTACACTTGCTTCACCTTTTTTCATGCACATACACTCCTTCATTTTCACAACAAAAATAGGGTTCCCCTGGCCAGGAGAACCCTATTATACACTTTATTTTTATATTGGTAAATTATAGCATAAATAAGTTTTTTTGTCAAGTTTCCAGCCTACTATCACTCCGTCACTTTGTATATTCTCTAGCAGGAAAATTATCGATTCGCACAGAATGTACCAAATTATAACAACAAACATGGAGGCCAATATGAAACGATTCGTCATTATTACGGTAGGAAAAACACACAGCGGTAAAACTACATTTGCAAAAGCTTTAGAAAAAGAGTTACCCCACTCTTTCGTTATGGATCAAGATAACCAAGCTGGATTTATTAACACGCATTATGAAAAATTACAGCCGGCTGAAGGCGCTAATACATTTAAACACGGCCTTTCGAAATTCATTGTTGATTATGCAAAAGAACATACAAATTTACACCTTATTATTTGCAACTCAAATAGAAGCCGAAATGGCCGGATGTATTTGCTAAATGAATTGTTTCCAAAAGAAGACTATGTACGCATACTCGTTCATTTTGATATTCCAGATGATGTACTTTACGAAAGAGTAGCTCGAAGCACGCGAAGTACGAATATTTTTAGAGGCAGTTATTCTAGTTTCAAAGAAGTACTCGATCGACAACAGTCTGAATCACTACAAGAAGATGTAGTAGATCCTATAGAAAACGAGGCTGATTATTTGTTTGTTATTCGCAATAGCAAGGATATAAACTTTACTATAGAAGAAATTGTGCATCTTGTTAAAGATTTGTCCCCTACTCCAAAATAGGAGACTATGAGAATTACATAATGATAGATTATTATGCAAATACTTCCTCTAGACATCGTACATGGTATATAATGATGTAATAATCTATTATTATATGCTCAATTTTACACAATAGAGTGCATTCATAGGAAAGAGGTACAAAAATATGAAAACAAAACAAACAATTGCTGCGTCTACACTAGCTTTAGCAATGATTGCTGGCGCAAACTCTGCTCATGCGGAAGTAACTGATGCTACTCCTCAGCAAAGTACGGGAGATCGATTAGCTGAAATTAAGCAACATAGACAAGAGTTAGATGCGAAATTGCAGCAGCACAAAGAAAACGTGGATCAAACATTGAATGAACTTAACCAAGTTAAGGAAAATGTTGATACAAAGGTTAATGAACTACATGAGCGTAAACAAGTTGCTGATGAAAAAATTAACGAAATGAAACAACGTAAAGAAGAGTTAGATGCAAAACTTCAGCAAGACAAACAAATTGCCGAAGATAAAATCGCTGAAATGAAAGAGCATAAAAAACAAGTAGAAGACAAAGTTGCTGAAGTTAAAGAACATAAGCAAAATATCGATAACAAAGTGAATGAGATTAAAGAACATAAACAAACTGTCGATGAAAAAGTGAATGAAATTAAGCAACATAAAGAAAACATCGATCAAAAGGTTACTGAACTTAAGGAAGTTAAAAAACAAGTAGATGAAAAATTAGCTGAGTTAAAGAAAGCGAAACAAACTGCTGAGGACAAACTTGCTGAGCTAAAAGAAAATAAGCCGAATACTGGTAACACGTTAGAAGAACTTAAGAAAATTAAAGGCAATTTAGATAGTCTTTCCGCTAACTTAGAACTAGCTAAACAAGATGTAAAAAACAAACTTGCTGAATTACAAAAAGCTAGAGAAGAATTACTAAATAAAATTAACGAGATAAAACAATCGAAACAAACTGTTTCAGATGATTTAACAAAGAAAAAACAAGACTTAGATATTAAAATTAACGACTTTAAACATACTGAGAAAAAAATTGAAGACAAATTAGCTGAGGTACATACAACGAAGCAAAATGTAGATAACAAAATTAATGAAGTATCTCAATCAAAACAAACTGAAACAAAGACTGGTACTACAAACACAAACAATAATGCTAGAGAACTCCCTAACGCTGGTAGTGAGCAATCAAACGATATGGCTTTAGGTATGTTATCTGTATTAGGCGGCGTTTTATTACTTACGCGTAATAAAATTAAAACATTATTCTCAAAATAAAGCACTTATACAAAAGACAACCGCACACTTGTGCGATTGTCTTTTTTCTTTATATTAACTTCCCATCTCGAAGTGTCAATATACGATCACATACATCAAGCATTCTTTCATCATGCGTAATCATAATTGCTGCTTTTTGACTTTCTTTCACTTCACGTTTCATCATTTCCACGACTTCACGTGCACGTTTTGAGTCTAAGCTTGCCGTTGGTTCATCTGCTAATATTAAGTCTGGGTTGTTCATAAACGCACGAGCAATTGCTACCCTTTGTTTTTCCCCACCAGATAATTGATTTGGATAGTGTTTTTTTCTTTCGCCTAATCCAAATGCCGCTAATAAATGATCCGCACGCTTTTCTGATTCTTGTTTATTGTCTTTTTTTAGCTTTGCAATGTAAAGTAATTGTTCTTTTACATTTAAATATGGAACAAGATTTGCGAATTGGAAAATGAAGCCGATTTTTTTCAAACGAATGTCTGTCATTTCCTTTTCCGATAACTTCGTAATATTTTTCTCACGAATGTAAATATCCCCTTTTGAAGGTGATAATAATGCACCCGCGATTGATAATAACGTACTTTTTCCTGATCCAGAAGGACCGACGATTCCGATAAACTCCCCAGCTTTCACATCAAGCGACATCGGATGAAGGGCTGTTACTTCCGTATTCCCTTCTCCGTACACTTTACTTACTTTGTCTAATTTCAATAATGAAGTCATTACATCCCGCCTCCAATTGCTTCTAATGCATCAACTTTTAATACTTGGTATAACGAAATAAGTGTTCCTAAAATACT
Organism: Bacillus sp. 3G2; assembly: GCF_044324725.1. NCBI lineage: Bacteria > Bacillati > Bacillota > Bacilli > Caryophanales > Bacillaceae > Bacillus > Bacillus sp. 3G2. Next base: position 2,985,460 of record NZ_CP172246.1, read on the forward strand.
AATTACGATAAAGATTGCTGCATATTGTGCAATCATCGGTGTTGTTAATAAGAACGGCATACCCGCTGGTAAAATTTGTTCTAATCCTTGTACAAGGACAATACTAATTACCATCGCAACGACTGATAAGAATAACGCCTGCACGACTAAGCTATTTGCTAAATAAGAATTCTTCGTACCGATTGCTTTTAATACACCTAATTGCTGTGTTTTTTGCAGTGTAATAACGTAGAAGAATACACCGATTAGTAACGCAGCGATAACAAGTAAGAATGCAATGATCATCGTTAATGTTCCTTGCTCTTCTTTAAATCCTGGAATACTTTGCAGTACTTCTTTTTTGTCGATAACATGTGCATTTTTAATTTCTTTATCTGTATTCAGTGCAATTGCACTATAATCTTTTTGGTTTGGTTGTGAAATAGCGCCCCATACGTCTTCATTTACATAAACGACTGGTGTATGGCTAAACATTTGGTCTTTCGTAAATCCAACGATTGTAAATTCTTTCTTTGAAACAGGGTCGATAATTGTATCTCCAATATCGATTCCTTTTTCTTTAATTGATTCATCAGCAACCATTTCGTTATTTGCTGTACCTAATTTCTCGCCTTTTACAATTTTCGGTTCTAAAAATGAATCACGTTCACTTGAGAAAATAGCGACATCAACTTTTTTCGAACTATCTTTCTTTTCATACGTTGAAACTTTCACACGAAACGGAACTGCCTCTTTCTCGCCTGCTTGATTTACTACGTTATCTACATCATCTTTCTTAATTTGTGAACGAAGTAATTTATTTTCCGCATCATCCGCTAAAACGAACTTATTTGCCTCCATATTTTGAATCGATGAAGCATTATCATATGATAGTCCATTTGCTAATCCTGAAATAACAAGAACTAAAAATGATAATAACACCATAATCAGTCCGATTAATCCGTATCTTAATTTTGATTGTTTTAATTCACGCAGAGCTAAAAACATTTCGCTCGCTCCTTCCTCTTACTTTCTATGCACTTATCATAAAAAAGAAATATGAACGGAATATGAACAGAAGATTACAGAGGGGAAGATTTAATTTTCAGAAAGTATTGAAAATAACTAAAATCCTTGATACAATTCAGTCAAATAATCTTGACCGAGTAATTTCATTTAAGGAGTCGATCATTTTGAAGCCCATGTTAACACTCACTACTTATAGCCAACTAAAAGCAATAAGCGATCCACTACGTGTCGAAATGATGATGCGTCTATGCGAACGTCCTTATACAGGACAATTACTATCTGAGAAATTCGGCATTTCAAGGGCTAAAATTCATTATCATTTAAAAGAATTAGAAAAGAATGGTTTTATAGAAATTGTTTATACAGAAGAAAAGAATGGTATCATTCAAAAGTTTTATCAATCTGTTGCTAAAGGCTTCACCCCTGCCGCAGATCTATTGCCTCATTTAGAAATGTTAAGCGAATCAGGTCGCCAAATCTTTTTACAAATGACAGAAATGACGAAAAGCCATATTCTCGCTGCACCAGAAGAAGCTTTTACATTACGAAAAGTAAGTGAAGACCCAGCTGAATGGAATTATGTTTCATCTTGCTGGGAATTTGATGCTACGCCCGAACAATTTCAAGTGTGGGTGAAAAAGTTTTATGAATTGATGGGTGAATTAAACGAGATTACAAAAGATGCGGATAATGATCCAAATAGTAAATCTTATTACATTTCTACTACTGCACTTCAAATCGACGAACGAGCAATGCAGCGATTTGTTAAAAAAGAAGAAAAATCGTAATACGATTTTTTTTACACCAACGGTCAAATTTATTTTACCGAATAAAATTTTTATAAAGGAGTAGATTAAATGGACATATTGAAAAACCGGAATTTCCTCTTATTGTTTTTAGGGAGAATTTTTACAAACATAGGAGATAGCTTGTATTATGTAGCAGCGATGTGGCTCGTATACAAATTAAGTGGTAATCCCTTTTATTCTGGGTTAGCTGGTTTCCTTACATTATTACCTTCTGCACTACAATTTCTTACTGGTCCATTCGTTGATAGATGTTCAATCAAAAACACCCTCGTCATCACACAAGTTTTGCAATGCATTCTTATTTTAATCATTCCCATTACACACTACTTCGACCTACTAACAGTCCAACTACTACTTATCATCATGCCTATCGTAGCCTTTATCGAACAATTCGCCTATCCCGCACAATCAAAAGCTTTACCACTTCTACTGCATAAAACACAACTATTAATAGGAAATTCACTCTTCTCATTTGCGTATCAAGGAATTGATTTGATTTGTACGACGTTTTCTGGAATATTAGTGGCACTATTTGGCGCAATTACTTTATATGTAATCGACTCCTTTACATTCGCGATTACTGCCCTTTTGTTCTTTTCATTAAAAATGCCAAAGCAAGCAGAAACCAATACATCGCTATCAACTAAACAATATTTCACTGATTTAAAAAAAGGTTTTTCGATCGTCTTCCGTTCATTAATGGGCGTATTCTTAATCGGTTCAGTAGTCGCTAATTTTTCAATCGGTATGACGATGGCTATACTCCCTTCTTTCGCTGATTCTTTAGGAGGCGTGAAATCATACGGGTTCTTCTTAGCTGCTATATCAGCAGGTAGTCTCATCGGTGCATTATTCAGTTCATGGGTTGGTAAACGTAATGTTGGCCGTGTCTCTATTATTGGCTTTGCGACTGGCGCTATCTTTTGGTTTCTCTCTACGATCGTACCGTTTCAGTGGTTGTCTATTCTCTTATTCGGCCTAGCTTGGATTCCAATTGGTGCCACGAACATATTATTTGCGACAATTAGTCAAATTGTAATCCCAAATCAATATATCGGGCGCATCAATTCAGTCATGCGAAGTATGGGCACAATTGCTATGCCGTTCGGTTCTTTAATTGGTGGATACTCCGCAAATGTATTCAGTAGTCAACTCATTTTCGCGCTCGCTAGCATCGGGATTTTATTTATTTCTCTCGTATGGCTACTTCATCCGAAATTACGAGCATTGCCGAAAGCTGATGAAATTACAGCGGATACTTTTGGGGTTCGGTTTAAAGTAGAGAGTGGGAAAGGTGCGGCTTTATAGCAGAAACAAACATAACCTCTTTCTAAATATAGAACGGGGTTATGTTTGTAGTTATTTAATTTTGAATGAAAAACCCTTCACTAAAAATATAACAATAGCACCAACTAAAACGTTCAATTAACGATTTGATGGCCAAGACCCCTGCATTTTCCTTAATTGAATAATTTGGCCTGTATGATAAGCATCATGAAGCATGATGTCCAGTAATTTCTCCTCAAGTGAATTTTGTTCAAGCTCTTTTTCAGAAATCACGCTTAATACCTGCCTTAAATTACACTGGGCATTTTCAGAACGTTCAACGACTTCCTTCCATTCCGTATCATCATTAGATTGCTTAGTAAGATAAAAGGTGTCATTACCGTCAAGGTTGTGTGTCCATTCACGGCCTTCCAAGTTTGCAGCAAGCCTCTCTTTGTAATAAATGAGATGATTAACGTTCTCCCAAATGGTATTCGTTTCCTCACCAGATGGTTTCCACATAGCCTGTTCGGCTGTAAGTCCTTCTATAGCATGTTTAAACGGTGCATACCAACTCTCTTTATCGAATGTTGAATCTAGTACGTTTAATAACAAATCAATTCGTTTCAAAGTAATTTCCTCCCTACACGGTTCAAGTTTTAATACAATCCTTATAACTCTGTAGAGATTCTACATTTTCAATTAAACTCCCTGCTAATCTTATGCCACAAATTAGTCCAATTGTAGCATAGTAGGACTCACATTTTTCAAATATTTTTTTACTTACGAAACATCGGGATTTTATTCAGTTTTCTTAAATGACTACTTCACCCGAAATTACGATCATTACCGAAAGCTGATGAAATTACAGCGGATACTTTTGGAGCACGGTTTAAAGTAGAGCGCGAGAAAGGCACGGCTTTATAGCAGAAAGAAAATATTATCTAATACGTAATGTTTAGTTATGATAAAATTATTTAATTTAAAAAGCTCAAACAAGCATAACCCCGTTCTAAATTTAGAACGGGGTTAAAAATATAGTTGTTTCATTTTGTATGTAAGATACTTTACTACACTAAAAAATATAACAATAAAGTCGTTTGAACATCTAAGTTTTATTCAACAATAGCGCCCATTTGTGGAAAACCAAGATGATGATTTTGATTGCTTCCTGTTTCCTTTTGACTAACGCACCGGTTTAAAAACGGAACCATTTAAAGGAGATTTGCGCTTGAGTAACTCTGTTTTATTTTGAATATAGGTAAAGTCCAAAATCTTGCATAACGGAGGTTTGCCCCATTTGCCGCAACATGGTAGCTATATTGCCACGATGATAAGAACCATGGGTGACAACGTGAAGTACTGATTCAGAAATAGAAGTTTCAAGCAACCCAGCATATGGGTTGTTCACCACTATCACCTTATCAATATCTTCTTGACTGTTTAAAAGGGCTTTGTTTCGTTCGGATAAGTCTTGAAATATTTTTTTCATTTCCTCAATATTTTTCGTTTCCACCTGTTCTCTCAATTGGTTTGTAGACATCATTGCTTCATTCATACTTTTACCTAAGATAATGTCAAACCATGCGTAATCTGTAAGGTAAATGTGCGACAACACCTTTGATACCGAAGAAAAACCACTCTGAATTTCCTTATGATAAATGTCCTGTGGTAGTTCTTTTAAACGATCAATTATCACTCCATTTGCCCATACGTGGTATTTGTACATTATTAATGCGGGGTGTGTCATCTAAAAATCCCTCATTTCTAATAGTTTTTTCGTATTGAAACAATTGATGCCTAGTTACATAATTTATCTATAAACTCCGTTGTTCAATTTATTATTCCATTTTATTTATAATATTCCTTCCTAAACTAATCTGACTTGTTACCATAAGTACATTCCTTCACAACCCCTATTTATTCACATCGATATCCAAATTAATCACAAATTGTTATTCAAGAATATGGCCCGATTACGGAATAGAATGACTCGCATTTTTTCAAACAACTTTTTGTCACTTTACACATAAAGTGAAACTTTAATCAGTGGGGGTTTTCTTCATCCCCCACTGATTATTAGCCCTCACCAATCGGACTTTTATGGGCAGTTGATCCCCCACCTAACTTCTTTGCTTCCGCTGAATTTTGAGGTGGGGGTCTTACTGCCCATTAAAGCGGGATAAGCGAAAATATATCAGCGATCTCCCAAAACAAAATGACAAAAAAGAAGAGGCTGTTTCCAAACAGCCTCTTCCATCTATTTCGGAAGCTCCACCTGAACAGTAGTCCCTTCCCCTTTCATGCTATACACTGAAACGTTCCCCTGATGCAGTTCCACAATCTTCTGTACAATCGATAACCCTAAACCGCTGCCTTCTACGTTTCTTGCCCTAGCTGTATCTACTTTGTAAAAACGATCAAATATACGGTCCATTTCTTCTCTTTCCATACCGATTCCGTTGTCTGATATAGAGATCATCACACTTGATTCTAATTCTTCTACAACAAATTCAATCGTTCCGCCGTCGTTTGAAAACTTAATGCTATTCGTAAAGATGTTACTCCATACTTGATGAAGTAAGTTTTCATCACCTTGTATTGTAATATCCGGCACATCAAATTCAACGGCGATATCTTTTTCACGCCATTTCCATTCGAGCATAAAAATGACGTCTTTAATTTGCTTCTGCAAATTGAATTCTTTTATTTGTAATACTTTCTCTTCTTTATCTAGTGAAGCTAGCGTAAGTAACTGTTTACATAAACTAGACATTCGCTTACTTTCGCCCTCAATAATTTGTAAGTAATGGTTTCTTTCTTCCACACTTATCTCTTCTGACTGTAACGTTTTTGAGAACCCTTGAATGGAAGAAAGCGGCGATTGGAATTCGTGAGAAACGTTAGAAACAAATTCTTGTCTCATCTCATCTAATTCTTTAATACTTTTCGTCATCTTTTGAAAATTAGTTGCCAATGTACCAATTTCATCTTTTCGATTTTCATCTAATTCGATATCATATTCACCATTTGCAATCTTTTGCGTCGCTTTCGTAAATGTGCGAATCGGACGAACGATATAACCTGCTGCAATCGCTATAAAAATAATACTTAATACAACGATGAAACCGAGTAATACCGCTAGAAAAATTCTCATCTCGCCAAATTGGTTCTGAATGTCAGGGCGAATGAATAAAGCGTACTGTTTATCACTGTGTTGCACTGGTACACCGACACTATTTATTAATTCATTATCGAAAAACCCTGTAATAAAGAGGCGCGTTGGATATGTGGAAACGCCGTTAAACGTTTCCCCTTGCAATACTTTATGAACGGTATCATCACTAATTGACGTTTTACGAAACGCATTACCGATACGCTTTCCATTCTTTTTGTCATCTACAATGTAAATTTCATATCCTAATTTCGCAATAGACTGTAAGTACGCGTCTTTGTTTTCTTCACTTTGCTTTTCATATAACGATTTTACCTCTTCCGCATACATTAAAATCTTTTCACTGTTATACGGTTTTAACTTCACTTGATAGTACACATTTGTTAATAAAAAACCGATAATACTACTAAGTAGCATGATTCCAACCGTCATAAAAACAAATCTAGAGTAAAGTGATTTCATTTTATTTCAACTCCAACTTATAACCGAGTCCGCGTACTGTCGTAATTTGAAAATCATCCGTTCGTTTTGAGAAACGATCTCGTAGCCTCTTCACATGAACGTCAACTGTTCGTTCATCTCCTTCAAAATCCATTCCCCATACTAATTCAATTAATTCTTCTCTTGAAAATGTTCTTCCCGGATAACTAGCCAGTTGTGATAACAATTCAAATTCCTTTAATGGAAGCAGAATCGTTTGACCGTTACACTTCACTTCAAAGCCTTTTCGGTCAATTGTTGTACCGTGCAGTGTAATAATATCAGCACTCAGCATTTGATAACGACGCAGTAATGCTTTCATACGGAAAATGACTTCAGCTGGCTCAAATGGTTTTACAATATAATCGTCCGTACCAGAAATGAATCCTTTTTCTTTATCAACTAACTGATCTTTCGCAGTTAATAAAATAACCGGTATATCATGATACTTCCGGATTTCCTCACATAACGTATAGCCATCAACAAACGGCATCATAATGTCCACTATCGCAAGGTGAATATTCTCTTTCTCTAATACGCCTTGCGCTATCTTTCCATCTTCTGCTTCAAAAACTTTAAACCCCTCTTTTTGTAAATGGTAATGTAACAACTCTCTAATATGCTTATCATCATCAGCTAATAAAATATGTATCATCTTCATTAAACCCTCTCTTGTTCATCCTTCTACATTTCTTACATTAAGAAACAATTGGTTTTTTTGCAAGAAAAAGAAAAAGAATCTATTTTGAAAAAAGATTATTCAAAATAGATTCTTACGTTTTAGTATTAAGATTATTTTAATGAAAAATAAGTTCTAAGCTTTAGAAATATCAACAAATCCTTCTCCAAATACGTCACGAACATCGTGTATAGCGATGAACGCAGCTGGATCCGTAGTTTGAACAATCCGTTTTAGCTTCACTACTTCTTGCTTATTAATAACAACATAAAGAATTTCCTTCGGAGTTTTCGTGTAATAGCCATGACCTGAGTACACCGTAACCCCTCTGCCCATTAACGTAGTGACCTTCCCAGCAATTTCATTCGGGTTATCAGAAATAATCGTAATAGCCTTCTTCGGATTTAAACCTTCAATTACAAACTCCATCACTTTCGTTGCTACATATAGCATAATAATTGTTATCATCAGTTTTTCTGCACCAATAATGAAATAAGATGAAAACGCAACGATTAAATCGAAGAACAGTAGACCGTAGCTAATGCTCCATCCTAAATATTTATGTGTCATCCTTGCTAAGATGGTTGTACCTGCAGTTGTTCCGCCAACGCGAATAATAAGACCAATCCCGCACCCGATAAATATTCCTCCGAAAATGGCATTTACGAGCATTTCATCCGAAGCAATCGTCCAGCCTTCTGTCAAATGAAGAAATAGCGAGTTCGTAACTACAGCGATAATCGTATAAATTGTTGTAATCTTATTTAAAAATTTATAACCAGCTATTAACAAAATCGCATTTAAAATTAAGTTAACTAAGCCTGGTGACCATTCAAATAAATAATACGTAATAATCGTGATACCAGTTACTCCACCCTCACCAAACTCGTTCGGGATAACAAACAAATTGACACCTAACGCAAAAAGAAATGCACCGATAATAATAAAAATAATGTCTGTCGTTCTTTTTTTCATACAGTACCTCACTTCTTATGTAAATATTTATTCTGTCATAAACTCTCACCATTATATCGTGGAATATTCAAATCGAACAGTGGTTTATTTTTATTTTAATATAGGGTAATAAGTCAACTTCATCCTACATCCACATGCCATTAAAAAGTAAAACAACTGTATTTATTATGTACTACAAATAAAGTTTTGATTTCACGAGCCATTCAGCCTAAAAAATGAATATAAACACTCTCACTCGCGCAAAATTTGAATACAAAGCAAATAGGCGAAGCTATAGAATAAACTTCGCATCAAGCGTGTGATCATAGAGATTCATATGTCATTTTATCCCCGCTTATACCTCAGTATTGATTACTATCACTGATATCCTCTTAATTGAATTCTACATTCTGTCTCCTCGCACTTTTTTCATGTATATTCGAAAAAAAGATTCATTCATATGCTTTTTGTTTCATTGATCATTTCACTTTCTACTTTTTTCTTCAAACAAAAAACTCCATTGAATTCGCATACTTAGTATGCAAATTCAGGAGTCTTTTCATATGCCACTATTCGAGTTCACTTCATTACTCATTCAAAATTAGCACGAGGTTCCTCTAATCCCTTCTTATTACTCCAGTTAAATAAGCTTTCATTCTTCGTTTGCTGCCCTGGTTTCACAAATAACATTGCCCCCATTGCAATAGCGGCCAAAATGGCAGCTACGATAAACATAGAAGGATAACCATAACTTACAACTAAATATCCAGTTAAAGTCGGGGCTAAGATTGTCGCGATATTAGCGATGAAATGCATAATTCCACTATATGTTCCTGAGTATGCAGGAGCCGTATCGACAATAATCGCCCAAAATAATGAACTCGGTAAAAAGGCAAAGGCGTTTCCAAGCGACATAAGCGCTAATACAGCTACATAATTGTCCATCGCGGGAATCAAGCTAAAACAAACCGCTGTAAGTAATAAAGCAATAATTGGTAACCCTGTTCGAGCTAAACGAAGATTCCCTGTTTTACGTAAAATACGATCAGATAGCTTCGCCCCTAACGGCAATGTGATACAAGCCCCAAGCCAAGGAATCATCCCAAGATACCAAAGGGAGGATAATTGAAAATGGAATACATCTTGCAAATATTTCGGTGTCCAAGTTAATATTAAAAAATTGATATATTGGAAGCAAAAATATGCTATCGTAACCATAACGAATGTCGGAACTTTAAAAAAGGAGTACCATGGCTCTTTTTGAATTTCTTTCTCTGCCTTTATGGATTGAAGTACACCTTCTGTACTTCGTATTTCAGCTAGTTCTTTTTTTGTCACTCGTGGATGATCCTCGGGCATATTCGTAAATGTAAAATACCAAATAATCGCCCATACGATCCCAATTGTACCGAGGATAAAAAACATTACTTTCCAGCTAGTGAAAGAGAGCAACAGAACCGCTACAGGCGCCGTTAATACTGCACCTAACGGAACACCAACAAAACCAAGGGATGTTAGAAAAGCTCTTTCTTTTGGAGCTGCCCAGTTTGCTGCTGTCTTATTCGAAACCGCGAAAGATGGCCCTTCTGTTAAGCCAAATAAAACGCGGAAGATAGCAAATCCTATTAAAGCAGACCCTCCAAAAATAGCAATCCCTATTTCTCCAGCAAAAGCGGTCGCAATTTCAAAAATAGACCAAGCGGTTGCTGCTACGATCCATACAAATTTCGGTCCTTTTTTATCTGAAAAAATACCTCCTAATAAAGAACCGATCATGTAACCATAACCAAAATACCCTAATATAGCGCCCCATTCCTTGGGGTCAAAGCCATATTCTTTTATAATGAAAGACTGCGCATAAGCGATAGCCCCTCGATCAATATAATTTACCATCGTAATAAACGTGAGCATTGTAAAGACATAATAACGAAATTTATTCTTCATCAAAATCCCCACTCCCCCTCGTATTCTTTTGTTTTTCTCTCTAATCCTTTAATAAAATGACATGAACCTTTCCGGGGCCGTGAACTCCAAAAGCTAATTCCATCTCAATATCACCTGTCCGGCTCGGTCCAGTGATAAAATTAATACAGGCAGGTAATCCATTCGAAACTTGTTCGTGAATGCTAGTTACTCCTTCAGTTAAACGTCTATAAATTGTATGTTCTGAGAGAATCGCTACATAAACTGCTGGCAAAACGCTAACTAAACGTCCGCGTCCACCACCGTTCCATAAAACAACTGTTCCAGTCTCAGCCAGTCCCATTTCGGCATATGTAATTCCCATGTCCACTTGAGCTGCATAATCCCGTAGTTCTCTTCCCCCTTCTTTACTTTGCCAAATTCGATGAGAAACGAAATTTCCTGTTAAATATTTTCCTATTTCAAGCTGATGTAATCTATCATCATCCCAATACACCGCAGATTGAACATTAAATTTATGTAGAACATATTGAAGTGCACTCTCTATTTCTGAACGGTATATATGACTTACTTCTGTATGTAAAATATTCAGGTTTGCAATAAACTGCTCTACTAAACTTTCGTGATCTATCTCTTTAGGAAAGTGTCTGAGTGGATTGTTTTTCCACATAGGAGGAGTGACCCCCGAGCGACGTTCTCGGTTTAGTTTACGTGCGATATTGTTTAAAAAAGATTGTTGTACATCCGTATTCATATTATGAATCCCTCTTTTCTTTTTTCCACCAATCACGGAATGATTGTTTCGCAGGTTTTGGAAAATCTCTACTTTCTGTCCAACCTTTTAATGGGCCTGGGCCATTCGCAATATAACCATCCTTTGCAAATATCGATAAACCTGTATGTGCCATTTTAATAGCTTTCTCATAAACGAATGGATGACTCACCATAAACGTGAAACCTTTAAAGGCCAGCTGCTCAAATTTCGTTATAAACCCTTGTTCCACCACATCTTTACGATGTTCAATGAGAAGGTCATGTAATGGAATTTTCACGGGACAAACATCTGTACACGCTCCGCACAAACTTGATGCAAAAGGTAATTCTTTTAATTCCTCATATCCTTCTAATAAAGGTGCTAGTACCGCCCCAATTGGTCCGCTATACACACTTCCATAAGCATGGCCCCCAATATTTCGATACACAGGACAAACATTTACACAAGCTCCACATCTTATACACTTTAATACCTCTTCATAAGCAGTTCCTAAAATATCAGAACGACCATTATCTAGAATAATTAAATGAAATTCTTCAGGTCCATCCATATCTTCAGATAAACGTGCGCCATTAATTCCAGTTACATAAGATGTAATCTTTTGGCCTGTCGCACTTCTTGTTAACATCGAAACGACTACATCAAGATCTTTCCATGTCGGAACGAGGCGTTCCATCCCCATAATAGCAATATGAACTTTTGGCAATGTCGTAGTAAGACGAGCATTCCCCTCATTACTTACAAGAACAACTGATCCAGATTCCGCTACCGCAAAGTTACAACCGGAAATACCAATATCAGCTTCTAAAAACTCTTTACGCAATTGCTCCCTAGCAAATTGTAATAATTGATTCGTATCAACTGGGATACTCCTTCCCGCTTCCTTAGAAAAAAGCTCTGCTACTTGTTCTTTCTTCTTATGAATAGCTGGAGCAATTAAATGGGATGGAGTTTCTCCAGCTAATTGAATAATGTACTCCCCAAGATCAGACTCTACTACTTTTACCCCTATCTCTTCTAAGTTTTTATTAAGGTGTATTTCTTCTGAAACCATAGACTTTGACTTAATTACTGCTCTCGCTCCTTTTTTTCTTGCGATTTCAGAAACATACGATACGGCATCTTCTGCTTTGAAAGCAAAATGAACATGTCCCCCATTTTTCCGAACATTAGTAGCTAATTGTTCCAAATAACTATCTAAATTTTCAATTGTATGCATCCGAATTTCAGATGCTGCCTCACGCCACTCTTCTATATTTCCTAATTCATGTGTAGCTTGTTCCCGTCCCGTCCGAAGTCTATCTTGTGTCAATGGTACTGCGCTTCTCATCTGCGGATCGTGCAACGCTTTATCTACTCTTTTCAAAAATCCTTGTTCCCCCGCCACACTCATTTATTCAGCCCCTTCGCCAGTACTTCTGCTACATGTAACACTTGCATATTTTTATTTTCCCTGCGCAACCTTCCTCCAATATTCATAAGGCATCCCATATCTGCTCCAATTAACAGATTTGCATCTGCCGCCTCAATATGTTTTATTTTTTCATCGACCATCGTTTGAGAAATCGAGCTCATTTTCACTGCAAAAGTACCACCAAACCCGCAGCAATCTTGGCAATATGGTAATTCTTTTACGTCTAGGCCTTCTACTTGCGATAATAACTTTAGGGGCTCGTCTTTTATCCCAAGCGCACGACTCATATGACAAGATTGATGGAAAACAGCCTTCTCAACCAACTTAGATTTCAAATCACTTTTTCCAAGTACATTTATTAAAAAATCCGTCAACTCATACGTTCTATCCGCTAAATGAACCGCTTTTTCATACCATTCACTATCATTTTTAAACATCTCTTTATAATAATGATGAACCATGCTTGCGCAAGAACCTGAAGGCGTTACAATATATTCGCTATTTTCAAATGCTTTTATCATTTGCTTTGCTGCTAGTTTTGCATCTTCTTGATATCCGCTATTGTAAGCTGGTTGCCCGCAACAAGTCTGTCCTTCAGGGAAATCTAGCTCCACTCCACATTGCTTCATAATTTCTACGACACTTTTACCTACTTGAGGAAAAAACACATCTGATAAACAAGTAATAAATAACGAAACTTTCATAATAATCCCCCCTCAAAACGATACAATCTATATTCAAGTTGTAACTCTACCGAATTGAATTTTAAATTTTTAGAATTTTCTATTTTTAAAACTTTTTGTTTATGATATCATGTGGGATATTATATGAAAACTATCTATAAGGTTGTTTTTGTATACAAAAAAGGTATAGAAGGGACTTTGAAATGGATATAAGAAAACTTCGTTACTTTACTGTAATCGCTGAAGAAAAACAGCTTACCCGTGCTGCCCAACGGCTTCATATGGCACAGCCACCTTTAAGTAGACAACTATCGCTACTAGAACAAGAATTATCAGTAAGCTTATTTGAAAGAAACGGTCGAAATATGCATTTGACTGAAGAAGGCAAAATTTTATATACGAAAGCCAAAAACATTATTCAACAATTAGAAGAAACCATTACGGAAATTAAAGATACCGATGAAGGGCTAAGGGGTAATCTTTCTATTGGAGCATTCCATTCTTGCATTCCTTTTCTCTCTGAAAAAATTCGCTATTTTCAAGATAACTATCCACATGTGAATTTAAAAATATGGGAAGGTGGCCCTTTATATTTAATAGAGCAATTAGAAAATCGGAATATCGAACTTGCTATGTTGCGCGCGCCCTTTAATAAAGATGTTTTTTCTAGTATTAGTTTATCAAAGGAACCATTCGTATTAGTCATGCCTGCTAAATGGGAACTCTATCACTCACAACTTCCAATCCCTCTAACCGAATTAAGTCATATTCCCCTCTTACTTTTACATAAAGATACAGAAAACAGTTATCATCAGCTCGTCATTGATGAATGCAAGCACCTTGGTATTCAATTAAATATAGCATGTGAATGTCCTGACTCAGCATTTATCCTTATGCTTATCATGACTGGAATCGGCGCCTCTATCTTACCTAAAAGCGCTGTATCTCATATCCCGCAAGAATTTATAAAAATAGTAGATGTAATGGATTTTCCTTATCAGTCTGAATCATCGATTATATGGCGGAAAGATCGGAAGCTTTCTAAAAGAGCTCAACGATTTATAGAATGTACATGAATTCATTTTGAAGGTGTAGCTATGGATTTCTTCACTTCTCCATCGTTATTAGCCGCTTATGTGAATACGAGAATGGTTTATTCATCCTACTAAACAAAAAACAAAGATGCGAAGTCATAGAAGAGACTTCGCATCTTTGTTTTTTTAAGAGATTTATATGAATGGAAATCCTCCGTAAGGTCTTTACCACAGTGTCACACCTTACTGCCTTTTATCCCATTTTTCTATACTGAAGCAAAACGATAACCTATGCTCATCATTATTCTGAAAATAGAATAATCAAATTACATTCCAATAATAAATTTACTTATCTTTCTCCATATATTCTTTAATCTTTCGTTCTTCCCACTCTTTTCCGAATATCCCAACTGGAAAAGTTGTCAAACCATGTATAACGATACCGATTCCCCAACCTGCAAGTGGATATAAAAACCATAATTTACTTGAATCAGAGATTATATTTATCATAAAAAGCATTAAGTTCACTAATATATAAACCGTTAAATGAATGTAAAACGCTTGTAAATTCTCGACCCTTTTTTTAGCTCGTAAATAATTCTCATCTCTCTCCATATATAAACACCTCTTTCATTATTGTATTTTTTAAATTTGCTCCGATTTAAACATCATATTCTAATCAAAAATCTCTTATTCTCAAAAATTCACAAAATAAAAAAGATCGTCTTCATTTCAGAAAGATTGCAGGTGCTAGCGGATACCCTTTTTTGTTCGTAGTACGATACCTTGTGAAAAAATTGAAAAATCAAATTTCACAATAGAAATAAAACCTTTAAATCTGTATAATAAAATTAATAGCGATATTTTAATACAGAAAGGTCTTGGTAACATGCTAGGTATCGATGTCAAAAAAACAGATGGAGAATTAATTATTTCATGGCAACTAGCTAAGATTCAAATTCCATTAAGTGAAATTATTGAAGTTACAGAAGATGAAACCTATGCTGGTGTAGAAGAAGAAAACGTGATCCGAATTGGAACAGCATACGCTACAACAGATCGGATTTTAATCAAAACAGTAAAACAAAATTATTTATTATTTACGACGAATAGAGCCGCAGTTTTGAATGAAATCAATGCATAAGCAGTACGTTAAAACACTTGTCTGAATAGTTTTATCCAATTCAACTGTATACCCGCTTTAAAATTATTATAGATCCAATGATATACCTTAATACCGAATATAAAATAAACAAAAAGTACCCATCGAATGATCATACATATGATCATTCGATGGGTACTGCATGATACATTTTTATAAGAGTCTAATTAAGACCAAATCCAAACATCATCATTATTTTCAGCGTTGCTCTTTACCTCATACACTTTTTCAATATGATCCGTTGTGTTCCAGTTAATAGAACTTCCGCCCCAGCCCACATACTTCATATCAATTTTCACTTTCTCACCCGTATGAAATACTTGTCCCTTCGTTAAGAAAACATCAATGATAACTTTCTTCCCGCTTAGTGATGGATACTCAACTACGACATATTTAGTAGAACCGTCTCCCTCCTCTTCCATCGTTCCTACTTTTGATACTTCCCCAATCACATAATCAGGAGAGCCATCTTCTTTCATGTGCATACCTAATTTATTTGAAGTATTTTCAACTGTATTTGCAATCATGTATTCCGTGAAATTACGCATCATGGATCCAGTAGCTTTTACTTCATCCCCTACCTTCACATTTGAAAGGGAATCCATGTATACACTAACAGGTTCTTCATATTGCTTTGATTTTACAACAATCACGCCTTTATCTACTTCTATTACTCGTCCTTCTAACGTCGAGAAATTCGATTCAATAGAAGCCGCACTCGCTTTTGACAGTTCTAATCCTGGTAAATTCGTTCCTGATAATGCTATGATCCCTAAAGCACCTGCTAAAATTAATTTTTTCATACCCATTATGAAACATCTCCATTCATGATGATTTTATTTTTTGATTGGATACGACCAACCTGTAACTATTATAGTTACAGGTTATGTAAAATAGCAACCATCTTTCTTATGCAATGTTGCATACTGTAACTTTTAAATATATTTAACACGAGTGCTACATTCTTGAATACCAGCAGGTAAACGAATTGATGATGAAGAAAATAATGTGATGCATCATATTTTTCAATGCTACAGTTTGTATAGTCGTAGTCCATTATATTATGTAGGAGCGGAGTTAACATGTTAAAGAAACCAAAAAGATTACAGCCAGGTGATATCGTGGCAACAGTAAGCCCTTCATGGGGAGGCGCAGGCGATTCTGAGATAAGGTGGCGTTATGAACAAGGAGTAAAGAGATTAGAAGACGTTTTCGGTCTTACGGTTGTCCCAATGCCAAATAGTTTAAAAGGTAGCGAATTCATTTATAACAATCCACAGGCTCGCGCGGAAGATTTAATGACAGCTTTTAAAGATACGCGCGTGAAAGCAATTATTGCGAATATTGGCGGTGAAGATAGCATCCGTTTGCTTCCTTATATAGATTTTAATGTAATACGTGAAAACCCGAAAATTTTTATGGGGTACTCTGACGTTACCGTTTCACATTTGTTTTGTCATAAAGCAGGAGTTTCCTCTTTTTACGGTCCAGCCATTTTAACCGATTTTGCCGAAAATGTAGAGATGGATCCATATACAATTGAAATGGTAAATCGAACTCTCTTTTCAAATGAAACGATTGGCGAAATTCAACCAGCTCATGAATGGACGAGTGAGCGTTTAGAATGGATAGAGGTCAATAAGGATACAAGACGTACGATGCAACAAAACAAAGGATATGAGCTACTTCAAGGCTCCACCACTGTACAAGGACGCTTAATTGGTGGTTGTATAGAAGTATTGGAATTTGCAAAAGGAACGGAGCTTTGGCCTGAGAACAAACATTGGGAGAATAGCATCCTTTTCTTTGAAACATCTGAAGATCATCCTGAACCAAGCTATATAAAATATTGGTTGCGAAATTATGCAGCGCAAGGCATTCTGCAAAAAGCAAAAGGTATCATCTTCGGTAAACCGAAAGATGAACAATATTATGAAGAATATAAACATGAAATTCTGAAAGTTATGAGGGAATATAACTTAGAAGATTTGCCGATTCTTTATAATTTAAATTTTGGCCATACCGAACCGAAGTTCATTTTACCTTACGGCGCAATGGCAGAAATTGATTGTGAAAATGGGTCTTTCTCTATTTTAGAGAGTAGCGTGAACTAAAAAAAAGTGTGGGGCAATCCCCCCACTTTTTTTACTTGGTTCCTCCCCATTAAAGAATAATCCCCGAAAAACTCCCCTTCATAACTTCCTTTTCAAGTTGGTTCCTACATATAAACATCGCAATAATTTTTGTGCGATGTTTTTCATCGGGTTCAAATTGTTCAATGGTTACGTCACAACGAATTGTATCACCGCTAAAAACAGGACGTAAAAATTCAAAATCCATCTTGCGAGCTAGTACGTTATAGTCACCGCCAATTTTTGTAGGCAGCGTTGATGTTAACAGCCCCTGTACAACAAATCTCCCCTGCTCATCTGGCGTAACATGATGAACACCTTCATCTTTTGATACTTCCGTAAATAAAATAACGTCCTCTTTCGTAAAAGTTCGCTCAAAGGTGATTTTTTCGCCTACTTGTAATTTCATCCCTACCCCTCCTCAAAAACACTTTTAACATAAGAAAAACCGAAACTATAATCATTTCGGTTTTTCAATCTAAAGAAGTCTATTTATTTTAATGAATGTACAAACAACCCGCTGCGCAGTTTCGGTTCAAACCACGTTGATTTTGGCGGCATAACTTCTCCAGCGTCTGCGATTGCTAGCAAAGCTTCCATTGATGTCGGATATAATGCGAATGCTGCTTTATATTCACCGCTCTTTACAAGGCGTTCTAGTTCCTCTAATCCGCGGATTCCTCCGACAAAATCGATGCGTGAATCAGATCGTGGGTCGTGTATTTCAAGTACTTGGCTTAATAAATGATCTTGCAGAATAGATACATCTAAACCTTTAACGAGATCATTCGCATCAAACGTTTCCTCTTTCACTGTAAGCTTATACCACTTCTCATTTACATACATTCCAAAAGTTTTTGGCTCATTTGGTTTATACGGTGAAAATGATGCTTCTTCTACATAAAAGTATTGCGTGATTTGTTTTAAAAACTGTTCTTCTGATAAGCCGTTTAAATCTCTTACAACTCGGTTATAGTCCCAAATGGATAATTCATCATGAGGGAATAAAACAGATAGGAAGAAATTAAACTCTTCTTCTCCTGTGTAATTCGGATATTGTTCTCTTCGCATTAGCCCTACTTTCGCCGCTGATGCTGAGCGGTGATGCCCATCTGCAATGTACAGATTAGGAATATCTTCAAATAAGTTTACTAAACTTGCAACTACTTCTTCATCAGCTATTTTCCACGCAACATGCCTAACGCCGTCTTCTGCTGTAAATGTATAGATTGGCGCATGTTCTTCTTTCCAGCTGGAAATGAAACGCTTTATCTCTTCTTTTGTACGATACGTTAAAAAGATAGGACCTGTATTTGCATCACACACATCTACATGGCGAATACGATCTAGTTCTTTTTCATGACGCGTTCTTTCATGTTTTTTAATTGTATCATCTTCATACTCATCAATAGATGTACAAACGACAAGGCCTGACTGCGTTCTTCCTTGCATCGTCAGTTCATAAATGTATAGCGCTGGCTCTTCGTCTTGAATGAATACTTCTTCTTGTATAAGTCGATTTAAATTTTCACCTGCTTTTTCATATACGCGATCATCGTACGGTGAAAGTGCCAGGTCTAAATCAATTTCTGCTTTATCAACGTGTAAGAAAGAATACGGATTCCCTTTTACAACCTCTCTTGCTTCTTCACTATTTAATACGTCATACGGTAAAGCTGCAACTTCCGCTGCTTTTTCTTCTACTGGACGAATGGCCCGAAACGGTCGGATTTTTGCCAAGTTCCTCTCTCCTTTACACAATCATTCGAACGGCTACAACACCTGTAATTTTGCTTATATTTTCCACTATATTCTCTTTTATTATATCATCAATTCCGTTATCAATATCAATCATTGTATACGCCCAAGAATGTTTACTACGATTAATCATATCGGCAATATTAATATGATGCTCTGCTAAACATCCAGTAATTTGTCCTACCATGTTCGGAACGTTTTGATGCATAATCGTAATTCGTTTCTTTCCGATATACGGTAATTCTACGTTTGGATAGTTGACTGAATTACGAATATTTCCTGTCTCTAAATATTCACGTAATTGGCGCGCTGCCATAATCGCACAATTTTCTTCCGATTCAGAGGTAGATGCACCAAGGTGAGGCGTCGCTGTTACATTTTTCATCTTTATCACATTTTCATTCGGGAAGTCTGTTACGTAGTGCGCAATAACCTCTTCTTCTAACGCTTTTTGAAGAACCTTTTCATCTACAAGTTCTCCTCTAGAGAAATTGAATAAACGCATACCTTTTTTCATCTTTTCTACAGCGTGTTCACCAATAATCCCCTTCGTTTGATTCGTAAGTGGAATATGAAGGGTAATATAATCACACGTTGCGAAAATTTCATCTAAACTAAATGCTCTTTGCACATGTGTAGAAAGGCGCCATGCCGTTTCAACTGAAATGTAAGGATCATATCCGACAACGTCCATTCCTAAAGCTAACGCATCGTTCGCAACTAAAGCACCGATTGCGCCAAGGCCGATAACCCCTAGACGCTTCCCTGCAATTTCTGATCCGACAAATTGTTTTTTTCCTGATTCAACAAGCTGCGGTACTTCTTCACCTTCTAAATTTTTCGTCCAGCTTACTCCGTTAATAATGTTACGTGAAGACATAATAAGGCTGGCGATAATAAGTTCCTTTACTGCATTGGCATTCGCTCCTGGTGTATTAAATACTACAATCCCTTTTTCCGTACATCGCTCAACAGGAATATTATTTACACCTGCACCAGCTCTTGCAATCGCCTTTAAGTCTTTTGAAAAATCTTCTTGATGTAAAGAATAGCTGCGAAGTAAAATACCGTCTGGGTGGTCCATTCTATCCCCTACTTCATAATGATCTCCGCTAAGTACTTGCAAACCTTTTTCCGCAATTTGATTTAACGTTTGAACACGAAACATATCCCCATCTCCCTATCTATTCTCAAGCTCAAATTCCTTCATATAATTTACTAATTGCTGTACGCCATGTACTGGCATCGCATTGTAAATACTAGCGCGCATACCCCCGACTGAGCGATGTCCTTTTAACGTAACAAGGCCGCGTTCTTTCGCTTTTTGTAAAAACTCATTGTTCAGCTCTTCTGATGGTGTTGTAAACGGAATGTTCATAAGTGATCGATACGCAAGATCAACTGGTGAAGTAAACAATTTTGATTCATCTAAGAAATTGTAAAGAAGTGAAGATTTCATTCTATTCTGTTCTTCAATCGCAGATACCCCGCCTTGCTCCTTCAACCACTCTAGTACAAGTTTCGTTACGTAAATACTAAAGGTTGGCGGTGTATTATATAAGGAGTTATTTTTGCTGTAAGTTTCATAGTTTAACATCGTAGGACAAGAGCGATCTGCTCCCCCAATTAAATCTCTTTTTATAATAGCAATCGTTAAGCCCGCTGGCCCTAAATTCTTTTGCGCTCCCGCATATATAAGACCAAACTTCGTAACATCGTATTGTTCTGATAAAATATTTGAGGACATATCCGCAACGAGCGGTACTTTATCTAAATGTGGAATGTCCACATATTTCGTACCCTCAATTGTATTGTTCGTCGTAATATGTACATAATCTAGTTTTTCATCATTTCGTAAACCATCCAGTTTAGGAATTGTAGTAAATTTCGCTTGTTCAGAAGAAGCAATCACTTGTACTTCTCCTACTTTTTCAGCTTCTTGCATCGCCTTTTTAGACCATGAGCCAGTCAATACGTACCCTGCTTTTTTATACGTATTCATTAAGTTTAACGGTATCATAGAGAATTGTAATGACGCACCGCCTTGTAAAAACAGTACTTCATACTCATCAGGAATGCTCATTAATTCACGAAGCAAGTTACTCGCTTCATCTATAATACTTTGAAAATAAGAAGATCGATGACTCATTTCCATAATAGACATGCCTGTCCCGTTATAATTTACAAGCTCCTTTTGCACTTTCTCTAAAACTGGCAAAGGGAGTATTGATGGTCCAGCTGAAAAATTATATACTCTCTCCATCACCCTAATAACCTCCCTATTTCTCATTTTATTATTTTTTAAACTTTCTGAATTATAACCTAAAATATAATATATGGTCAATTTGTTTTCTATTATTACGGCGCAAGACGCAATGGAATCGCTTGCATGTGCAAACTATTTTTTATAAACATACAAAAAAGTGTTAAGTACATAATCGTACTTAACACTTTAATAGTAAAAGAATGATAGCTAATTGTTCGTAAAGAACCGATCAAAAATTTGATAAATAGCAGAAAGACCAAAGAGCCAATAAATAGTGTCCACAAGCGCCGGCATTGAACCAAACCATTTCTCAACTACATTGTAATCTAACGCTACAAATAACCAATTCAAACCGCCAAGAATCACCAAAATTACTGTAAGGTAAGACAAAAATTTCATTATGATTGCCCCCTAGGTGATAAGATGGTGAAAGGCCTTTCACTAGAAATATATGTGGTAAAATTCAAAACTTACCTATTTAATTAAAATTATTTTCGGTACCAGCCATGTATAATTGTTTCTGCTTCTTTACTATGGATTTGGTACGCATGCGTACTATTATGAGAGCCAATAAACCAAATAGAAAAACCTTTAAAATACGGTTTCGTTTCTAACACTTCTCGGTAAGCACGCCACCCGTTTCGTTGTACATCTTTTGAAAACACATTTGTTACATCTGGATTCCACGGATTTTGTAATCCAAGTTCACGCGCCGGAACGTTAAATCCACCAAAATAAACCGGCTTTCCTGTTGCTTTATGTAATTGTTCCAATTGCTGCACAACATTTTGCCCACGATTATACACTGTCGTCGCAAATAAATTTTTCTTTACTTCTTCATATGTTGGATTTCTTTTCCCTGAAACTTCGAACCAACTATCGATACTTACAATATCCACCTTTTTTAAATATGGACGATTGATTTTCTCTTTAAACTTCGCTTCATACGAAAGATCCCAACTTGCTGTTAACCACCAATTCATTTGATACAAAACATTTCCTTTATACTGCTTACGAACAAAATCAATCGTATCGCTCCAGTATCCCTCTGCATATTCCATATTCACGAAATTAGAGGCAATCTTGACTCCATACACATTGTATTTACTTGTAATCGAATGAAAGATGTCTTGTAGAATAACCGTTTTCCAATTCCAGAAGAAATCATTAATATTACTAGGATTCCATTCCGTTTCCCCAACATTTCCTTGCTGAATATACGGGAACGGTTCCACTATAACTTGAATATTACGCTTTAATAATTCTTGAATTAAAATAATAGCCTTTTTCTTTTGCGCTTGATTAATTACCATATTAGTAGAAGTAACATTCGGAATATCAACTTGAATCGGTACATTTACTGTATTTAAATTAAAGCGATTCACATCTGCTAATACTTTCGATACATTTCCAACTTCCCATACCGTTACGTTTCCTGACTTTATTTTTCCAGATTGAACAGTATTCACATCTGCCTGTACATTCCCTTGGAAACAAAATGAAAACAACATCATACACACTCCTAAAAAACTTACTAAACTCTTATTTCTCTTCACAACTTCCCTCCTATTATTTTTGACATACTTGCTTATTCTATACAACGTTTCACATATATTCCATACAAAAAAGGGTGGAATTTTCATCCAAAAAAATGCTATTCATCCTTTATTCACACCTTATTCATACTAACCTCCTAAAAATAGTAAGGTAAATAAAAAAGGAGCGTATTTCCGCTCCTTTTTCGCCCTGATACGATTGAAATTATTGTATTCCTTCTAACGACCTAATTAAATTATATTTTTCGTATAAATAAATTTTTATACTCATAAATGTATCAAAACATTTTTATCCAAATTCATTTTTGTTTGTATTACATTTACTTCATTATCTATCTTTTCAGTTAAGAATTCCTTTTTTCTCCTTTCAAAAATTACACCATCATACAAATAAATTCTTAACTGTGTACAAAGTAATAATTACTTCATGAACATTATACCTATAATTAATTCTTTTAGTTAAAAAATAAAGAAGGGAGAGAGATACGTATATTATCCAAGTGTTCATTAAATCGGGATTTAACGAACACTTCAGGGGATGTGAGTTAAACTCCCCTCCTATCTTAATGTGCTATTGTCCAAAGACATGAAAGTATTAACTTCAATTTCTAACGAAAAATAGCACAATAAAAAGAGCGTGTTTTCATCTATTTATCTAAACACGCTCTTACTAATATATAAACCCTATATAAATTGCCAATTTCATTCTGAGTTTCTTTTAACTAATACATATCTTTTTATATACGATTATCATGCCAGAAGTTTATTGGAAAATGATTATTCTCATCATAAGCTTCAAATTCATACCCTTTTTCTTTTAACCCTTTTATAATTGCTGGAACTGCCGCAACAGATTGTGGATGAATATCATGCATTAAAACAATTTCTTTTGAAGACGTCGCACCTGCTAAGACATTTTGAACAATCTTTGCAGCTGCTACATCAACGGGTAATTTATTGTATTTCCAATCTAAAGAATCAATTGTCCAATCCCATACTTTTAAATCATTTCCGATCACTTGATTTCGAAGTGATTCATTTAAGCCAGGCATTGATCCATATGGTGGCCGTGTTAATTTCGGTGAGTTTCCAATAACATGTCTAATTAAAGATTGGTCCTCTTTCATTTCTTTAACATATTCTTGATTGATGTATAGATTTTTAAAATCATGTGTCATACTATGCATGCCCACATAATGGTTTTCTACATGCTCTCGTTTCACTAAATTTGGGAACCTTTTCACATTGTTACCAATTAAAAAGAATGTTGCTTTCACATTATTTCTCTTTAATACATCTAATAGATTAGATGTATATTTTCCTGGTCCATCATCAAAAGTTAAATATACAACTTTTCTTTCTTTGCCATCAAAACGATTAGGTATTGATTTTTTTAATTCATTTTTAGGTAGACTGCTCACTTGTTGAACGCTGTTTCCTTCTGCCGCATTTACTAGCTTAGGATTCGTAATAGATTGAAACATGTAATAACCTATCGCTACTACTATAATAGCTAGTAATACACTTATAACTCTCTTTTTCTTAAGCCTAATTTTCATACATTATTTCTTCTTTCTATCCTATTATTCCACTTCATGTTGTTTAGTTTTACCATGATTAACAAATTGAAAGTGTAAGTTTTTTCTGGATATTATAAAAGCTGTACTATCCTCAATCACTTTTTGTATTTAGTAGTACCTTTACGATTTAGTAGTACCTTTACGATTTAGTACCTCGTAACTTTTAATTTTCTTTTCATAGATAACTAAATATATCTCAAGATTCACCCTATTAAAGAGGAGTGAATATCTAATATTTAATTTGTTTGAATTTCACTTCTAAGACATTGAATTTTTTATTATGTTTCTAACTGAAATAATTAATTAGCTTGGTATAAATTTGACACCCTATTTATGAATTACATGCTTTTCATAGTAAGATTCCTTCTTAGTTGAAGGTTCACTTTTACCCACAATTACACAGATGACAACAATAAAAGCTAAGACAATTGTTAGCCATGTAATTGATTCACCTAAGAATAAAACTGAAAAAATAATCATTAAAAATGGTTGTAAATATTGCAACTGACCAACTTTTGCAATGCCACCTAAAGACATGCCGCCGTACCAAGCGATATATGCTAAAAATTGACTTATGATAGCTAAGTAGAATAAGCTAATCCAGGCCTCTATAGGCGCTTGAAGCATATCACTGGATATGCTTAGTCCAACAGGAATTATAAAGAAAGGAGCACCGATTAAATTCGCCCATGCGATTACTTTCCAACTTCCAAGATCCTTTGAAAGTTTGCCTCCTTCTGCATAGCTTAAACCGAGAATTAATACAGCTGCAATTAATGCTATATCACCCATCTGTAATTGGCCTAATCCAAGATACCCAGCATAAAGAAAAACAGTTATTGTACTAATGATACTTGCAATCCAATAACGCTTGGAAAGTTGCTCTCCCCCCCTCCACGTCGCAAAGCCAGCTGTTGCAAGTGGTAATAATGCCACCTCAATGGCTCCGTGTGATACAGGCAGCGATTTCATTGCGTAGGTTGATAATAATGGAAAAGCAAGTACAGCACCAATAGCAACAATCCATAGGCTTTTCATTTGGTCTTTATTTGGTATTTTTTCTTGGTTTTTAATAAAAATAATACCTACTATTATTGCTGCAATGACAACTCTACCTAACCCAACAATTGCCTCGCCAAAGTAGGGTACGGCCGTTCTTGTTGCTGGGAGTGTAAGACTAAAACAAATAACACCAATACAACCAAGTAACATTCCTTTTCTTATGTTGTTTTTCATTCGATCCTCCTTTTATAGATACATAAATGTAATTTGTAGTTAAACTGGGTAAGCTAATACATTATGATTCTAACTGATATCGATCGTTTTCCATACCATTGAATTTCACACCTGTCATGGTACAGATTTCAAAGGAAACATATAACGATACAATATAGAATTAGTACCAAGTCCTTTTTAATTAATATGACTTCATAAAACGTTACAAATTACAAAGAAAAATAGCAACTAAGATAGTCACTATTTTTCTTTGTAAAGTTTAATGTAGTTGTATTAGAAGACGAACTGATTTTTTCTAGAATTTAAATAAAGTTATATAATCTTTATAAACTGACTGGTTTTTTCCAAAATATTGTTAGAATGGTTCCACATATTATTACTATTGTTGCGAAATAATATGGAAAATTTATATTTATATCAAATAAAGTGCCACCTACAATTGGTCCCCCAATATTTCCTATACTGGTGAACATTGAGTTCATCCCACCGACAAATCCTTGTTGATTACCTGCAATTTTTGATAAATAAGTTGTGACGGATGGACGTATAAAATCGAATCCTACAAATAACAATAATGAGGTTAACAAAATTGTTGCATATGAATTCGCAACCGTCATTAGAAATATAAATATAGCTGCCAGTGCCAAAGAGTAACGAATAAGAGCAATTTCTCCTATTTTTTTGGTAAAATGTTCAAAAAGGAATATTTTACCAATCATCCCAATAATTGAACTAACTGATACGACACTAGCAATCTCTTTTGGTGAAAAATTGAATTTATGGTTAACGTATAAAGACAATATAGACTCAAACGAAGTTAAGCCGAAAGAGGAAATGAAAATGATTAAAAAAGCTATTATATACATAGGTTGAAAAACCTGCTTGAAATATTCATTCCCTTTTATCTCCATTTCTTTTTGCTCATTTTTTTCTTCGAATTCATTAGGTTCTTTCAATAATAAAAAAGAAAAAACTACTGAAAAAGCTCCAAATAGGGCTGCTATAAAAAAAGGCATTCGCATATTGATGTCAGCCAAAAAACCACCGATTCCTGGTCCAATAAGAAATCCAGTATTAATAGCTGCCGACATATAGCCCATTGCCTTTGGTCGCTTATTTTCAGACGTGACATCTGTTATAAACGCTGTAACGGCAGGGAAAATGAATGCGTTACTGAACCCTCCAAGTATTCGTGAAACAAATAATACATATACATTTTTTCCAAGTCCAAATAATAATTCAGAAACAGCGAATATTAGTAATCCTAACATAATTGTCGGCTTACGACCGTATTGATCCACCCATTTTCCTGAAAAAGGCGACGTAATAAATTGCGTGATCGCATATACAGCCACTAAATAACCAGCTGTTGAACCACTGATATCAAGTTCATTTATTAACCTTGGGAGGACAGGAATCACTAACCCAAGCCCTAAAGAAACCATAAACAGGTTTCCAAGCAAAATATTTAAGGTGAGTTTTTTATTCTGTTCAAGCATTCTTTTAACCTCCAATTAAAAAGCTCTCGTCTCTAATAAATAAGAGACGAGAGCTTAGTTTCCCGCGTTACAACTCTAGTGCTCACATATTGTGACCACTTTCTATCAGTAACATGTTTCTCCCTAATGTTTCCTACTAATTTCAGAAAAATTCTCTAAAGTACATTTCATCGATTTTCTTTAGCAATTGGCTTACTTCATTCTTAATTCACTGTCTATTACTTAATCAACTTCTCTATTCTTCACTTAACTCATACATAACTATATAAGTTATTACGCCAAATGTTTAATCACTTCTTCTGAATTAGCTTTCATTCATAAAAGAATCTATCCTACTATAAAACCTTTTCTTTTCTGCTAATATTTATTCTTATCCTATAAAGCTATCCTTTTACTATATCAACCGCACTATTCCACATACCGCTAAAGAAAGATCCTATTGCCCGCATAGAGCGTATAAACCAATTTGCTTGTTCTACTTCATATTTTGTTACAAGGTCTACTTGTAATGATTTGCCTGATAAGAACCCAGGATCTGTACTATCTTGAGGCGATATATTCATTTGACTAATTGTTACACCTCTTTTAATAGGTGCTTGTTGTTCTTCATTCAATACTTTAAATTCTTTTTTATAAACGTCTTTGTTGCCTTTTTGCACTGGAAGTGAAACAGCTTGCTTTGCTTGAACAAATACATCTTTGTCTTTTGCATTTCCTATTCTCACTGTTTCATGCCCTTGTATCACTGAGTCTTTTTCATAAACCTTCTTGACTTCAAAATTCGCAAACCCATAATCATATAATTTCTTTGTTTCATCAAAACGTGCTGTATGAGAGTTTGTTTTTATCACTACAGAGATTAAACGCATGCCGTTTCTTTCTACTGTACCGGTGAAACAATCGCCGGCTTCTAAAGTAGTTCCTGTTTTCAAGCCATCTACACCTTCGTATTGCTTAATTAAACCTTTTAACATCCAGTTAAAGTTCACCATTTCAATTGGATACTTGCCGCCCTTCTGAAATGTTTTTTTGGGGATTTTTGCTGTATCTAATATATTTGGGAAATCTCGAATGAGACGTTGTGCTAAAATCGCACAATCTCTTGCAGACATTTTATTATTGTCTTCTGGAGTTGTCCCTTCGGGGTAGTGTCCTTTTAAATCGTAGTTTGTTAAGCCTGTAGAGTTTACAAATTTATAATTTTTCATACCAAACTCTTTCGACTTAGCATTCATCATTTTTACGAAATCGACTTCTTTTCCAGCAATCGCTTCAGCTAAAGCAATTGTTGCACCGTTTGCTGAGTAAATCACCATTGCCTCATATAACTCATATACCGTATAAGAGCCACCATTTTCTAATGGAACATTTGATAATGAGCGATCTTGGGAAATTTTATGTGCATATTCAGAAATTCTAACTTTTTGATTCCACTTAAGTTTTCCTTTATCCACCGCTTCATGAACTAAATACTCACTCATCATTTTTGTCATACTAGCAATTGCTAATGATTCATCTGCATTCTTTTGATATAAAATTTTCCCGGAATGTGCTTCTACTAAAATGGCTGATCCTGCTTTTACGTCTATAGCAGGCGATGTCTCCGCTGATGCACTACCTGACGTAACAACCATGCTACAAAATAATGTAAGCACTGTTATTATTACAATAAATCTCTTGCAAAACCTAGCGTTCACTTCTATTACCTCCAATATCTTTATGCTCAATGAGTGCTTTCATATAGAGCATCTTATTCCATCCCTTATAAGTTTTGTTAGTGCGCTATATGTTCTTACTTTACGGAATAAGAGAACTTTTTCAGATTATCTCCAATGAAAAAGAATGTGGCTTCCACATTCTTTTTCTTAAATATATCTAATAAGTAGGCTGCACATTTCCCTAATCCAGCATCAATGGTTAAATACACAATTCATCTACCTATTGTATTTCTTTAATTTTCTTGTTTAGTTTTTACCATCCTATTAGATAATAGATTTTTTTAACAAACTCATTTTACGTTTGTAAATTTAATTCCCTGCACTACTGTTTATTCCGTTTCCAATAATAGTTATAACTACTGGATATAATACTGGTCCTAAAGTAAGGAAAATATTTAAAAGTATAATAAATTTATATAGCAAGCTATAATTTTCATTATTACAATTCAAAAGTGTTAGGGTACCTAATGTAAATATAGTAATTAGATGTAATAATAAAATTATTATCCAATAAAACATCATTATATTAAGATCCCATTTTCCTAATAGCTGGTATGATATACCGATTACTATTCCTAATACTGAAGCATTGAAAGAAATAAACAAAATTCTTTTTAATATTTTAGGAAATGTTTTGTAATAAACTGTTTTATTATATAGATCATTTAAAATGGCCAAAGATAGATATGCCAGTAATACCCCTATCCAACTTAAGATCCAATCTTGCTCTCCTTTTAAATTAAATAGAAGAAAAATCATCCCTCCTACTGCAAAAATAAAGGAGATAATAATTTTATTTAGAGCTGATTTCATGATGTCTTCACTTCCTTAAACAATTTTTACTATATTAAAATTTTTGTATTACAAGAATTTACGAATGAAGCGATCTAACTGTTTAATTACTTTTTCATTTCTTCGATAATAAGACCACTTTCCCACAATTTTATTCTCTAGAAGGCCACACTTTTGCAGCGATGATAAATGTCGAGAAGTTGTTGATTGAACCCAACCTATCTTATCTTGTATATCCCCTGCACAAACTCCTCCTGGAAATTCTTCTCCTTTTTGATTAGGAAATTGAGGAGGGAAGTTTTTTTCTGGATCTTTTAACAGTTGTACTATCCTTAAGCGATTTTTGTTTGATAGTGCCTTGAATATATCTGTAAGTTGTTCATCATTCATTACTTGTTAGTCCCTCCATAACTTTCAATTTTCTTTTCATGAATAACTAGATACACCTTAAGATCCCACGTATTAAGGGTGGAGTGAACTTGTAACATTCATTTTTTTGTATTTCATTTTCCTCAATTGAATTTTTTATAATACTTATAACTGAAATATTTAATTAGCTTTTTATAAACTTGTTACCTGATTTATAAGTATATGCTTTTTATAGTACGCTTTCTTCTTAACGTAGAACCATTCTTACCAACTATTGCAATGCCACCTTATGATACAGGTAACGATTTCATAGTGTAGGTTGATAATAGTGGAAAGGCTAGTACAGTTCGAATCGCAATAATCAATGGCCTTTTCGTGGGTATTATTACTACAATGCCCGTTCTACTTAATCCAGCAACTGTCGCACCAAAGTAAGGTACGGCTTTTCTAGTAACAGGTAGTGTTAAACGAAAACAAATAACATCAAGTAACATTCCTGTTCTTATATTGTTTTTCAATCACACCTCCTTCTATAGATACAAAAATGTACTTTATATTTAAACTGAATAAGCTAATTAATTATGATTCTAACTGATATCAAACTTTATCTATAGGACAGATTTTTGCATCTGTCATGGTACAGAATTCATGTAAGATGTAAAACTGTACAATTTAGAATAATTAAAATGACAAATAATAGATAAGTAATTTTGGGTAATGAACATCATGATATTCCTTTGAATTGATTTGATTTCATTTCATTAGACGTTACAAAATAAAAAAAGGAGAAATAGTAACAATGATAGTTGCTATTTCTCCTTTTAATTTTTAATGTTTTTTATTTAGTTTAGAAGAACTTTATATAAACAGAGTCTCTCTAACCCTGGTAAAGGATATCTTTTTACAAGAAAACTATAATTTTACTGATTTTTATTTGGTGATTCTATGCTAGGCGCACCACCATTTATACGCTGTTTTTTCAAGTCAAAGTATGCGTCTATAACTTCCTTTCCAATCATAGAATTGATTCCTTTATTATCATGTTTTAGCCACGGGACTACTACTGAAAATGATATTTCCGGATTATCATTTGGAGCATATCCAACTAATGTTAAGTTGTAACACTCTATCCGTTCTCCCTTTTCATTTCTCCCAATTGGGTCATCTCCACCATAAACCGTTTGGGCTGTCCCTGTCTTCCCAGCTGGCTTGTATGGATCATTTTTGAAGTACTTTACACCCGTTCCATCCCCTTCTTGAAATCCCCATCTAAAGCCTTCCTTTACTCGATCAATATATTCAGTCTTCATATCTATTCGATTTAATACCACTGGTTCTATAGAACGTATAACTTTAGCAACCTCTTCTTGTTTTATTGGTTGTTCTTGTATTTCTTTTACAATTTGAGGTTGCATTCGAAATCCACCATTTGCAATAGTTGAAACATATTGTGCCAATTGTAATGGTGTATAGGTATCATACTGTCCAATGGCGAAATCGAGTAGAAATCCAGGTTGACTATCTACTTTCCTAGTTTGTCCTGTAATTTCATTCGGTAAATCAATCCCTGTCTGAACTCCTAAACCAAATTGTTTAAAGTAATAACGCATTGTATCAAATGCTTCTTGTTTAATAGATAACGAGCCATTTGGTACATAATTAACTCCTGCTATTTTCAAAGCTGTATGGAACATATAGACATTTGAAGATACTTGTAAAGCTCTCAATTCATTAATACTACCAAATCCAGATACATTCCAAGATTTCTTAACTCGTGTACCTTTAAACTTCATAGGCGCATCATAAAATTGCGTTCCTGGTTGAATAGCACCTGTCTGGTATCCGGTTAATACCGTAGCTCCTTTTACAGAGGATCCTAATTCATATGAAGTCGTCATGTTACCTAATGCTAAATCCTGAAGTTCTATATTCCCATCTTTTTGTACAATCTTTTTACCCGCCATAGATAAAAGTTGTCCATTATTCGGATTCATCATGACAACAAAAGCTCGATCCATTAATGGTTCTGAAGTTTTAAATGCTCTCAAATGTTTTTCTATAATTTCTTCTACTTTCTTTTGTAATTCCATATCTATTGTTAGTGTTAAACTATTGCCACTTTTCCCTTTAGAAACCTTCTCCGTGTTTATGATGTTACCTGATTTATTCGTAATATATTTAACTTCTTCTTTTGTACCATGTAGTACATCTTCATATTTTTGTTCAATATAACTTTTCCCTACACGCTCATTTCGGTTATATCCGCGTACTAAATATGAGTCTAAATTTTCTTTTGGTAAACCTTCTTCGCTACTTGTAATATTTCCTAATACAGAGCGGAACAATTCCCCATTCACATAATTACGTTCCCAATCAACTGTTGCATCTACCCCTGGATATTCAGCGAGATGTTCACTTATCCTTGCATATTCTTCATCTGTCGCATCTTTTTTCACAATTTGAGGTGTTAATTGATAACCTGAGCTCATTCTACTTTTAATAGCTAATACCTTTAAATCTTGTGCTGTTAGCTCTGCCAATTCTTCCTCTGTTATACGACTTCGCCTTAAGTCTTCTATTTTTTTATCTAGCTCTTTCCCTTCAATTCCTTTTTCTTTATATTTTTCTATGTCTTTTTTTGTGACCAGTGATTCCGCGTGTTTCTTATTTAATTGCATCCAAAAATCCTTTTTATCCGTCTCAGTTAACTTACTTAGATCTTTATCAGGTATTTCAAGTACTTTTGCAAGGTTATTTGCTACTTTGAAAATATCATCACTCGTTACACTCTTTAACCTTGTATACGTAATCGTGCGAATAAAACGATTATTTACAACAGCGTTTCCTTCTCGATCTAGAATATGTCCACGTGGGACTGGAATACTCGTTGTCGCATTCTCATTTTTCTCCACTTGATTCTTATAGGTCTCACCATCAATAATTTGCACCTTTCCCAGTTGAATAATAATAGCTGAAAATAGTAAAAATACGAAAAGAAACATTATATTTAATCGGATAGATATACGTCTATTCTGTTTATTATTTTTTATTTTCTTCTCTTGTTTCTTTCCTTGCTGTTTCTTCATAACTCCTCCATTTAATACTGTTGACATTGCATGTTAACTACTGAGTGACTAAAACAATTGGTAACAAATGTTCAATCAGAAAAAATTCTCACATTTGTAATTCATACACCATAAATTCTACTTGGATTGGTTATCAAATTTATTTCATATGTTGAACTAAAACAGTTGAACGATTAAATGATTTATATGTTATATATTAGCTTGTAACATCAATCACTTTTACACCATAGTCCGCCTCTTATCCATTTTGTTTCTTTCTCAATATTTTCAACATAACTTTTCTTTTTTACTATAATTCTTGGTAGGTTTGAATGTTTTGATGATTTAAAAGTAACAACATAGAATTTTAATGTTCATCCCCCCTTCACAAATACATGAATGTACATCATAATTATCATTAAACTGTTTAAGCTAATTAAATATGATTATAATTGTTAATAATTTTTTTCTATATAGTAGAATTTCATGTCTGTCGTGGTACAGATTACAGGGAGAATTTATATGATTTCAAAATATAGAGGTATTTTAGTATGGTTGAAACAACAAATAGAAGATAAGCATTTTAAAGCTGGAGATAAATTACCTTCTATCCGAACATTGGCTGATCAATTTCAATGTAGTAAAAATACGGTTGTAAAAGCATTATTAGAATTAGAAAAACAACATATTGTTTATTCCAAACCTAAAAGTGGTTATTACGTCGTTCATACACACATAGTACCTGATGAAACGCATGATGTAGATTTTTTGTCTGTAGGTCCTGATGAACGAACCATGCCGTATGAAGATTTTCAGCATTGTATCAACAAGGCAATCGAGTATTATAAAATACAAATATTCGCTTATAGTGAGCCGCAAGGGTTACTCTCGTTGAGAAAAGAGTTAATAAATTACTTACATCATTCACAAGTGTTTACGAAGCCTGAGCGACTTGTTATTACTTCGGGGTCACAACAAGCGTTAAATATCTTATCAATCATGCCTTTCTTAAACGGAAAGAAAAAAGTATTAATTGAGCAACCTACCTATTATGGTATGATAAATACCTTACAGTTAAATCAAAACGAGATACTAGGAATTGATTTAACAATGGATGGTATTGATTTTGGTAAACTAGAAGCTTTGTTCCAAGACGAAGATATTAAATTCTTTTATACTATGCCAAGATTTCATAATCCACTTGGCCATCATTATACAAATGAAGATAAGAAAAGAATGGTCGCTCTTGCAGAAAAGTATGATGTTTACATTGTAGAAGATGATTATTTGGCTGAATTTGATGAGAATTCAAAAGCAGATCCATTATTTGCATATGAACCTAATGGAAGGGTCATTTATGTTAAAAGTTTTTCGAAGGTCTTTGTACCAGGATTACGGATTGCAACAGTTATACTACCTGAAGCGATGGTTGATTCATTTATAAATTATAAATTTGTTTCTGATTTTAATACATCGACACTCTCACAAGGTGCTTTAGAAATTTATCTAAAAAGTGGCATGTTTCATTATCATGTAGATAATGTTAAAAAATTGTATATTAATAAAATGAATACCTTATTAAATGCTTGTTCTTCTTATTTACCAGATTATATAGAATTTACGAAACCACAAGGTGGTTTGTATCTTACTATTTTCTTACCTTCACATATAAACATGGACAAGTTGATTGATTTGTTAAAAGAAAAACGCATTTATGTAGATAATGCATCTCGAATGTATTTAGAAGGAAGTAAGCAAAAGGCCATTCGGATCAGTATCTCCAAGGTAAATAAAGATAAAATAGAATATGGGATTCGGGAATTAGCAGCTTGTATAGTAGATATGGTAGAAAAGAAAAAAGAGATGATAATATGGAATTAATATTAATACGAAACTCAAAAAGACACCTTATTTCAAGGTGTCTTTTTGAGTTTCGTATTAGGTAGATACTGTTATATATTTACAATTAATTATGGGCCCTTTTGTTTAGTGACAATAAAATAGAAGAAAAAAGAGAAGGTAAGTCTGTTGTGGCAAAAGTTTCTCTTTAGGTTCCCAAGTAACCCTTTCAATGTTTAGTAAGAAACAAAATTTAATTGATTTTGCTATGATTAAAAGCGCTTTGGTTAAACCAATTCCTTTTGTAAATATATTAAATAAGATAATGGCATTACCACTAGTAGGAGGAGCGTCAGGAAAATGCGGATTTACAACGTTAAGCTAAATGGAGCATAAAAACCGATTCCTTTACAATATTTAGGAACCGATTTTTAATTTTTTGTGTTAAAATAGCGACCCGTTTGTTTAAGTGTAACTCTTAACAATCTCTTCTACATCTTAAGATAACTCTAACGCCCCCCCAATAATGATCAGTTTTGTTATCTTTGTAAAACCATATCGATGTGAGGGATGTTATCTTCTAAATATGTTTCAGATATGGTTTGAAAACCAAAGGAACTATAGAATTTTCTCAAATAATCTTGGGCTTGAATTTTAACAGTTTTTTCTTTTAATTCATTTTGGATAAAATCTAGCCCCTTTTTTAAAAGTTCCTCTGCAATTCCTTGTCCCCTATATTCCTTCTTTACAAAGACTCTTCCAATGGAAATTTCTTGATAAGAAACACCTGCAGGTACAATCCTTAAATATGCAATGATTTCTCCATTGTTTTCTTTAAAAAGATGATATGAAAAAGGATCTTTACCATCAACTTCTGGGTAAGGGCAATTTTGTTCAACCACAAAAACTAAAGTTCTTTCTTTTAAAAGATTGTATAGTTCAATATTTGTTAACTCGTCAAATTTCTTTAAATTCCAACCCATAAAATTTCACCTCTTGTTTTTTTGTTGCAAATGCAAAAAAATTTATATAATCAATAATTTCTTTTGTTTCCTTTTTTAACAAATTCCCAATCAACTTCTACATTTCCCCTCACCCTTTGAAGAAGGTTAAATAGGGTCTCCATTTCCACTTCTGTAAATCCATTTAATGCAACCATATTAGAATAATCATTTTCTTTTTTTATAAAAGGATAAACATTCTTGCCCTTCTCTGTTGGGAAAAGTTTTTTTATTTTTTTGTTATGTTCATCATCTTTTTTATCGATGAATCCATTTATTTTTAGTTTTTTTATAGCGCGTGCAGCTGTTGTTCGATCTACTTTTATCATCTCCGCTAACTTTTCTTGAATGATTCCCGGGTTTTCACATATTCGTACAAGGTACAAATATTGCCCTTTTGTGAGGTCATATTCTTTAAATTCTATATTACTAATAGAATCTAATGCTCTTGCAATCTTACCAATTTCACGAAGAATCTCTTTCATAATTAACTCCTCAACTGTTTTTTATTGCAAATACAACAAAAAGCTTATATATTAAACATAACTCATTATTGTTGTATTTGCAATAAAAATATAAAGAGGTGAGTAAAGTAAAATATGTTCTTTATGTATTAGGAATTTTAATATTAACCTTTGGTGTTTTTCTCACTATGCAATCAGACCTTGGAACTTCACCTTTTGATGCACTTTTGGTAGGACTATCCAAAAGCGTGGGGCTAACAGTAGGCAGTTGGGAAATCATTCTAGCTTTCATATTGATCGGTTGTAATTCATTTTTAAAAAAACAAAGACCTGAAGTTTTGGGGATATTAACAGCTTTTATAACAGGTATCGGTATCGATATGTGGCTATTCTTATTGAAAAATGTGATATCACCTGAACTATGGTATAGTAAAATTGTTTGTTTTATAATCGGCCTAGTTGTTATAGGATTTGGCACCGCAATTTATTTACACACAAATTTTGCAGCGGTTCCAGTAGACAGATTGACATTAATCATACAAGAATTAACTAGAACAAATATATTTTTATCCAGAACATTTATTTATCTCATATTCTTGATTGTGGCATTTATTTTTAATGGTCCAATTGGCATTGGAACTTTATTAACTGTCTGTTTAGGAGGAATAATACTTAATTACTTTATACCAATCACTAAAAACATAGTAGAACACCTATTAATAGACACTTCCACCTCAAAAATTTATGATAAAGAACAAAACCATCCTACATAGGATGGTTTTGTTCTACTTATTTAATTAACCTGCTCCGTTAATGTAAGTACATTGTTTCACGTATACGATAAAGTAAACAATACTGATATATCAGACTCGAAATTATTTACAATAGGGAGAGCAAGTGAGTATTCAAAATTAGAAGCCATATTACATTTCAAATGTACTATGGCTCTTATTTTTCAGATCAAAAGTAAACAATTTTATTATTCATTCATACCTTTCCCATTTTACGTTCTTTTTTTCTCCTTGTTTACTAAGAGTTGAAATACATCTGGTCTTGAATAATGACCTACTACACCAAAATCAAATTGACTGTATGCTATATCTCGTAAATCAAGATCTGCTATGAGAATATCTTCTTTTCCAAAAACAGGTTCTTTAATATATTCCCCTAAAGGACCAACAATTGCACTCCCCCCAGGACACATCTCATCAGGAGAGGATAGTAAGTCTTCATAACAGGCTAAATCGACAGGATACATATCTTTATTAACATATTGATTACAAGATAAAACGAAGCATCGTCCTTCCGCTGCAATATAGATTTGAACGCCTTTTGCATAAAAACATGTTTTACGATAAAGAAAAAGAATCCATTTTGAAAAAAGATTAATCAAAATAGATTCTCGTGTTAGACATATAAAATTAGTTTTTATACAAGGGTTTAATCTAAGATTCCCAAAAAACTTCTTAAATCAATATTTCATTAAATTTAACGAAGGTTTTTAATTTAAACTTCATTTTAAAGCTATAACTATATTTGTGGCCACCCTTATAGTACTATTCTATTGTAATGCTCCAATCTCCATCTGCTTTTACTCCAAAACTATACATCCCTGAATCTTTGAAAACGTGAGAAGAAGAACCTTCATAAGAACCAATTTTATTGACTAATAAATTCTGATCATTCACTTTAATAATAAAGTTTCTTGAACCTGTATGTTTTAACTTAACAATATGATTTCCACTTGGGATATTAATGAATACTACATCATCACCATGCCCGTTAATTGTCCCTGGAACCGATTCTGATACAAGTGGTGTTTCTTGCGTTATTGCTACATTCCAATCGCCACTCGATTTCACTTCTAAATAATATTCCCCACTAGCCGGAATCGTAGCTGATACCTTCCCTTTATAACTACCTATTGTATTTACTAACAATCCAACATCTTTGCCACTAGAATCTTTTAAATGTATTATAAAGTTTCTTGAACCTGCATTATTAAAATCAAAAAAAGCCAAACCTGACTTTAGATTAACTTTATTTGTGACAGAATCACCAGATCCTTCTAATTTCTGTTTACTATTTTCGTATGATTCTTTTAGCTTTCTATCAGCTTCTTCTTTTGCAACTCTTTTTTCTTCATTCATTCTATTTTCTTCATCTTTAATGAAATTTCCTAAAGAAGCTTCGTCAGTTAACGTTTCAACTTTAATAACCTCTTTTGCATTTAATACCACTACTACAATTTGCCCATCTTTAGTATCAAATGTGTATAATCCAGCTGGATCGTAATTGTTATAGTTTCGAACTTTTAACTTGCTGTCTTCTTTTTTTTCTTCAAATTCCTTTATACTCATACCGATAGTAAACAATGATTTAATTTCTTCCGTGCTATACTGTTTGTGAGTAGGTTCTCTAGATTCTTCTTTTGCATCTACTTTCCCCACATCTACAGCAGGTTTCTTTTGACTTGTAACATTTCCATCGCTACTTTCAACACTTGTACTATATGGAATTACATTGTCTAGTATGGTATATGTGGTAAATGCAATAAGAACCACAATGAAAGTTTTTAATTTTCCGGATTGTTTTTTTACAAATTGTAAAATTAGTTTTACTGTAGTGCATGCTCCAATAATAAACGTTATTGCGGCAAATCCACCTCTTACTCCAACAGAAAATCCAGATATGATTAAAGCAAGACCGAATGATATACCAGCGATTTTCAGCCATATGATAGCTGGTTTTTTTCTTATTTTTTGTATTAGTGAGTATACTAATAAACTGATTGAAGCAAACATTAAAATTGTTATCAAAATGTCCATACTATTAAGTTCTCTCCCTACAATAATTAACTTAGTAAATATTAATACTCCAGTTATTATAATAACCTTATATGATGTAATAAGGAAGTGGTGATATTTTTTTATGAAATACAAATAGGAATTCTATTTAGATAACTATATTTTTAACAATAAAAGAAATAACTGTACAAGAACATGAAAATTGATATTTTTTAGACAAGAAAGTAGATCCTTCATGAATGTCTTTTTACATACAAAGACAAGAAACTCTAAACTTTCATTTTGGGAACTTAATTGGGACAAGAAACTCTAAACTAAAATTCTATAGATTTACAGAACTAAATACATAGTACATAAAAAATAGACAAGATAGATAGGCTAGCCTGCCAGTAATTGATTCTCTTATAAATTTCATAAGTATGACTTTGCTATAAATAAATCGTTGTAGTTACATATATTGAATACGATTTTCAATACAAAATCTATTAATTAAAGAGAACCTCATTTTCGTACAGCTACGTACAACGATTCTTTCTAAAATAAAAATGCATCACTATTTAATAGTGATGTATTTTTATTTTAGATATTAGAATAGGAATACGAGCGAATTAATAAGGAAAAGGTTACTGCATAATATTTCTATAATAGGATATCAATTAAAGATACATGCTTTATTCCATAATAGAGCATTTAAATCCTAACTTCTCAATTGTATCTACACTTTCTTATCTGCCAACGAAACATTAGATACAATTATCAATCCATTTCCCTTTTAGGCTCTACCAACATGATGTGGGATTCCTTTTCAGTGAAGGGTTTATGCTCAACGCCTCTCGGGACAATAAACATCTCGCCCTTAGAAATTTTCACCTTTCCATCACGAAAATCGATGAACATCTCCCCTTCAAGCACAATAAATAGCTTATCCGTATTAGGATGCTCATGCCATATAAAATCTCCATTAGCTTTAAAAAGCTGAATTTGATCATCATTCAGTTCACCAATCACTCGTGGATACCAATAATCGTTAATTTTAGATAATTCGTCATTTAGTTTAATAGGTTCGTAATGGATAATAATCCCTCCTCATTTTTAACTTCCACTATATTACAGTAATCTAAGTAAAAAGTCGTCATTACGCTTAAAAAGAAAATGCTCAGGCCAGAACTTTTCATTCAGATCGTACAAAGGATTGATTTCAATGAAAGTTCTTTCAATCTAATATTTCCTTTAGCTCTCCATAAGTATAGAACAGTGATTTTCAAATAAGAATAGACCCCTGTTGACGTTAGTATGGATTATTGATGAACTTCTCGCGATATTTAGTAGGCGAAATACCAACTCGCTTCTTGAAAACTCTACTAAAATAAAAAGGGTCTGCGATTCCAACAGCCTGCGCAATTTGTTGTACAGGCACACCACTTGTACATAACATTTTTTGAGCCATCTTTATACGATAGTTCAATAAATATTCTGCTGGTCCCATACCTGCATGCTTTCTAAACACGTAAGAAAGACGATTTCGATTAACATTATTTTGTTCTGTAAGCGAATTTATTGTAATATCTTTATAATAGCATTTATGAACGTAACTAGATATTCGTTCGAATAAAGTATGCGACTCATAGCTGTTTTCTCTATTGACAACACTTAATAAAGCTTCATTCAACGCTTC
This sequence comes from Bacillus sp. 3G2, assembly GCF_044324725.1. Lineage (NCBI taxonomy): Bacteria > Bacillati > Bacillota > Bacilli > Caryophanales > Bacillaceae > Bacillus > Bacillus sp. 3G2. The sequence continues at coordinate 3,026,579 of NZ_CP172246.1, forward strand.
GCGAAACAGCATTTCGGTCTGAAACATTGAAATGCCTCCACGCTGATTATACACATCCCAAAGACGCATAAGTAATTCGACAAGACGAGGAGATTGTCCTGTTAATAATTCAAAATGCTGATGAGTAAAGCCAGAGTCTTCTCGTTCTGAATTGCTTATCCGATATAAAACAAGAATATATTCCCAATTTATTTCACCAAGCATTTTATGGGCTAATGTCATTTTTGCCCCCCCATGTATAACTTTTCCTGGGGAAAGGGTATACGGCGTACCATTAAATTGAAATTGCGTCTTCCCTGTAAGTGGAAATACAAATCCTGGGAAAGAATCTGTAGACTCAGCACAAGGCACACCTGTATTTTTAGCATAACGATATACTCCTTCTACTCGGAAAGGATTATTGGAAAGATACTCTGCTAACTCATTCACGTCCAACTTCACAATGCATGCCTCATTTCAATAATAGTTTTCTTGTAATTCGCGAGATTAATTGGTGTACATTCTGGGCAAAGCTAAACTAAAAATAGTACATACGACTTAACAAGATCTGGTTACTAACCTATAAATATATTGTTTTTCATTTATTTAGTCTACTGTTAAGCAACTTTATTGAAAGTCAAAAATTTAACCTTTTTATATTTTTCATATTTTCAACCTCCATTCTCGATTGAAAATATTCTTGTTCGAGGATAAAAGCCCGCCTAAAATTAGGAGGACTTTTATCTTTCATATAAGTGAATCCGATTTTATGATTTTAAAAATGAATGTCATCTGTTATACCCCTATAACGCTAACTGTTCAGAGCATGCTCTGACATTATTAATATTATTATACTCATGTATATAATGGATATCAATATTATAGTAATAGGTAGATTCCCTCTGCTGTTAAGTAATAATACAATTGTTTAATTACAAATAAAATTGATACATTTACAATAAAGGTATTTAAAAATTCCAGTGATTTTATTCGGTTAAAGGTTCATTTTCTTGAATAATAGAAAGGAATATTCATAAGTAAATTGAAGTTTATTCAGAAGCTGTTATCTAGTATAGCATCGGGACGTACTACTCAACATTAAGGAGGAAATCGATTATGAGTGACACACAGATATTACGAGGATTAACCACAGTCAGTTTTTGGACGGATGATCTAGCAGCGGCAAAGAAGTGGTACGCCGAGCTGTTGGGCATCAAACCTTACTTCGAACGTCCAGGATATACCGAGTTTCGTCTTGGCGATTACCAACACGAGCTGGGGCTGATTGATAGCCGCTATGCGCCCAATGGTTCAGCGACAGGACCGGCCGGTGCTGTAGTGTACTGGCACGTCGATAATGTAGCAGCAACTTTCAACTATCTGCTATCTATGGGAGCGAAAGAATACGAGGCACCCACAGAGCGCGGCGAGGGGTTTATTACTGCTTCTGTGGTCGATCCCTTTGGGAACATCTTAGGGATTATGTACAATCAGCATTATTTAGAGGTTCTGGGTTCGACTAGAAAAACGTAATTTTACAGTTCACCAAGGCTTGGTAAGCTGCATAATGTTCTCTGCTTTCCAGATCTCCATTCCAAAAATTATTCATAAATGTATCTGATAGAGTGTTCCATGCAGGAGGAATAGTCTCACTATAGTTTACAATCATATCTTGCATATTTAACCAAGTTTCTTTATCTCCTAAAGTCACGAATCCTTCCCATGCATCTACAACACCATCTATAAATCCAGCAGAAATAACAGTCGACGCAGCATTTAAATCCTTTTTATTAAAAAATGACTCTTCTGAGTTTGGAGGGAGCTTTCCAAACATGGCTCCTTCTTGAATATCAGAGTCAACTAAATTACCAGCATACAATTCATCCGCATCTCGAAATTTAACCGCTGCACGTTCTAATTCTACTGCGATTTTATCTAATTCTTACAAAATGTTAAACATCTTTGGCTTTGCTTCATTAAACATCTGATAGAAACGATCACTGCTTGCTCCGCTCCACTGAGAAGCTATATACTCAATTTGAAAGTATAAATCTTTATGTATATATTCTATATGATGATCTCGTATTTCTTACGGTTTTAACAGCTTGTTCTAATTGTTCCGGTGTTACCTTTATTTGTGTGCTCATTCCATCCCTTCTTTGCATATATATTATGAAAATTATAACATATCATTATTTCATTAATGGTTATCATTTGAAAATATCCGTTCCTAAAAGTAAAAGTATATCCCATCATAAAAACAGCTCCAATTCCTCATTAGAAAAATGAACTGACTTCGTAAATAACCCACAACTTTAAAAATAACCCCGTTTGTCATAAAAGACATCACGTTTTTATACTGATAGTATTATAAAATAAGCGGTTTATTAATTTTGCAATGAAATTGATTTTATAGGCCCCTCTCTTTGTCAATAATTTATCTATTCAATACAATTATACATTTAAATATTAAATTAACAAAAACAACAAATTTCCGAAAAATATATTTCTTTCATTAATAATATAATTTTTGGTATTCGATTGATGGTCGTAAGAAAAACATAATAGGATAACGCCACATGCTCGTCAAGCGAAGTTAAAATTATATCCTCAAAATAAAAAAATGCTATACTTATCGTAAAAATCTTCAACTGGAGTACTGATGAAATCAGAAGGATTGAATCCATGCTTTAATTCAGCATCCGTTGTATTTCTTCCCGAAGTCCTTACTCCTCTTTTTACACAAAAACAGACTGTGGAGAAGATTTTCTCCACAGTCTGAAAAGAATCCATTTAAATATATATAGATTCTTTTATTTATCACCTTAACTTACTGTAACCTATATTGTCCTGTTAACTGTTCTTCGGCCATTCGAACTAAGGCGTTTTGTTATTTCTCCACCGACAGAACCATTTGCACGTGCTGATGTATCCAGTCCTAATGTGACTCCTAATTCACGAGCAATCACGTACTTCATCTGCTCAATAGTTCTCAGCAGAAATAAGAATCTCATTTGTATTACTTCCATGTCTTTGAGCATCCATAATTGCGCCTCGTCATATTTCACTAATTGAATTTACAACACATCCATATGCTATTTCGTGAAATTTACTATTCGAGACGTAATTATTGCAGTAATTAATATAATAATAGCGGTTATCAAGCCAGATTCTCCAATCCAAATCTCAGTTTGATACCCTGTACTTGCACGTGTGAAAGGTCCTTGAATAATGACATTCCAAGTAGCATGGATGATAACCGAAGGCCAAATGCTACCTGTGATAAGTCGTAAATAAGCTATAATATAACCGAATGGTACAATACAAAGATAGATACCAAGTACTGAAAGAACGACAGATGGTCCCGCTACATATAGACCAGCAATAACTATTGGAACATGCCACGTTGCCCAAATCAATCCACTAGTAAGGATGGGCCGTGAAAACTCTGCATCGACTAGCCTTGTGAGCATATAACCTCGCCAACCCATTTCTTCTCCCAAAACTGGGATTAAGTTAAGCAAACTTCCGAAAATGCCGCTCAATACTACTAGATAAATGAAGCTGAATGGTGCCGTTACATAATGAAGCCCAAGCATATTGTAGATCGGTTCTAACATCATACCACCTTCGGGATACTGAAACCCTGCAATTCCACTCAACCAGGCGATAGAATAAGTAATTCCACAAATAATCATAGGGATTAGCAGAGCAAAACCGATCCCCTTCCATATCTTTAAGTTACCGAGACTAAAAGATACATCTTTAAACCCTTCTTTCAGTATTATGCGAGTCAAAATAGAAGATAATGCTGGGGTAAACATATATACCACAATAAGCGCCCTACTTTCCGTAATTATTACTCCTACATTTAAAATAATAGAAGTAATGATTAAGATACTCAGAAAGAGTTGAAGTCCTATTTTAGCACGTTGGATTTTATCTTTATTGTGGAACGATTTTGCGTGTAATATCATTGTAATCCGCCCTTCCCCTATAATTCACTTGTTTATCGAATTTACTTCTTGTCATTTCTACAGACACAACTTAGAATAAAAAATATTTTTGTATACAAATTCATTCATCTTTAAAATCCCTCCCCAATTTATAGTCTAGTCTTACTTATGACTCATCCATGCAATTATTATTTATAAGTTGTCATAGCCGATAGTACAAAAGTGTAATGATTAATCTATGATTTGTGTCAATTAACCTTATGACAATATGTAACTAGAAAATATGATATGGGATAGATAACAATTGAATTAAGGCAATTGATTCGTGCAAGTACATGAATCAATCTTGCTTTTACAAATAATTCAATTGAGGTGGAAAAAATGAATAAGAAAAGCATAATTGCAATGGTTAGTACAGCTTTATTAGTCACAGGATGTGTAGAAGTAGGCAAGGCTCAAACAGTAGCAGTCGAAAATTCAGGTCAATCAATCCAAAAAAATATAGTCAAATCCATACAATCACAGGCTTACCCATTAAAAACGATAGAGCCATCAAAATCATTTGAAGATTTAAAACCACTTAAGAAAATGATTGGGAGCGCACAATATGTAGGATTAGGAGAGAATACTCATGGAAGCTCTGAAATTTTCACTATGAAGTTTCGACTTGTGAAATATTTGGTTACTGAGATGGGTTTTACAAATTTCACAATGGAAGAAGATTGGGGAAACGGCTTAAAACTAAATGAATATATCCAAACAGGAAAAGGAAATCCTAGGGAATTTTTAAACTTGTTATATCCTACTGATGAAATTATAGCCATGATTGAGTGGATGAAAGACTATAATGCTGATCCATCCAATAAAAAAAAGATCCAATTTATTGGGCTCGACTTAAAGGAATTGGACCAAGGTTGCTTTAATACAGTAATTGATTATGTAAGGCTGCATCGACCAGATTTGCTGGCAGAAGTAGAAGAAAATTATAAAGCATTGTCGGCTTTTAATGGAGGTGTACAGGAGTATATGGACCTCGCCCCTGAAATAAAGAAAAAGTTCAAAGCAAACGCTGAGAGAGTAGCCAAATTATTAAAAGATGAAAATGGGCAAGCCAAAACAGAATTAGTTTCACCCGAGTACATCTGGGCGAAAGCAACGGCAAGTGTAATAGAGAAATATACTACAATGCTAATTCCTAACGACTATCCAAGTGTGTTAAAGCTACATGAGCAATACTTGGCCGATCATGCAATGTGGGCACAAGAGACATTGGGTGGTAAAACGATGGTATGGGGACACAATATTCATATAGCTAAAGGAATTATCGATGAGAAATTATACCCTTATGTTGCGGGGCAGTATTTGAAGGAACGTTTAGACAATAATTATGTCACAATTGGCAGTACAACTACGGAGGGAGATTTCACCTTATACAACGACACCGGAGATAAGATTATAACGGATTCGATTCCACAAAATGTAAATAGTTTCAATTATACCCTCGGAAAAGTACCATATAACATGTTTTTATTGGATAACCGTCACCTTAAAGGGCCCGCAGAGAAATGGGTTAAAGGAAAAAGACCATTACTAAGTATAGGGGCACGACTCTTACCGAACGAATCGGCATACTTTGATAAGTCATTGCTTGAGCAATTTGATATTATTTTTCATATTCGAAAAACAAGTCCATCTCATATTAAATAAAAGTACAAAACAATCCCGTTCTTGCATCTGCAAGAACGGGATTGTTTTATGGTGATTCATATAAGCATCTTTTTTAACCAGAAGTAGGTTACTCTCCCCTTTTTAGCATCATTTAAAAATGTCATATGACACTTTTACACTAGTGTGAATGACAAAAAAAGCAGTACAATTCGGTTATTACATAGATAGGAGCGAGAACTTTATGAAATCAAGATTCATCCAGAATGGTTATTTTTTATTGCTAACTTTCGTTACAGGATTGTTTTATTTTTGTTTTTATCTAATAGCTCTGCTATTCAGCTTCACCCTTTCATTTACGGTAATTGGGATTCCACTAGTTATACGCGTACTACAGACTACGACACCTTTTATCCAATTCGAGCGCATACAGACGAAAATTTATACAGATATTTCAACAGACTCTTATGATAGAAGTATAACAATAGATACATCGAACTGGGTTCAGGTAAAATTAGTGCTTACTGATCGTCGCAATTGGTCTGCTGTCTTTTGGTTAATGCAGAAATTAGTAATTGGTATGTTCAGTCTCATTAGCGCAATCATTTTTTATGTAATGCCACTTATGTTGCTGTTGGCACCACTACTGTATCAATACATCGAAATGAATATTATATTCATACAGATAGATACGTTTGCCAAGTCACTCTTTGTAATGTTTATGGGTATAGCATTTACCGCCATAAGTATTAAAATAGTGGATCGTTTGACTAAGAAACTTGGGGGTTATACACGTAGCATGATCCGGCAACTAAATCGATAGAAGTTTGCAATCTTTGAGTAGTATCGCAGTTTTAAATTTAAAAGTATAATAGGCATGAAGGATTAAATTATAATATATGAAGTAAAAAGGTAGGCTACTTAGGGGGTAAATGACTTGTTAGATATGGTTAAGTATTGGTTTTGGTACGATTGGATTATGTTAGGGATACGTCTACTTACTAGTGTGTCTATCATCCTAGCTACATTAAGTTTTCAGGATGGGTTAACATTGCCACTTTGGATTATTATTCTTTGGGAAATTATTGCCTTCTCTGTTCCATGGGTAGCCTTACTGTTCAATTACAAATATTACTTGTTCACAGAAATACTGCTATATGGTGGACAATGTATATATTTAACCTCATTATTTCCGGAAGCTTACAACATATTTCTTATATCAGTGTTTCTAATTGCTGTAAATAGTAAGCATTTGTCCTATTATTGGACAGCTCCAACAACAGTTTTTATAACAACTGGAATTTTCTATGCTGTTGCGCCAAGTAATAGCTATTGGACTATGGTCACCTACTATGGATTCGCTTATGTAATGGGATTCGCCTTTCATTTATTAATCGCCAATCATAAGCAAAATGAAGTAATTCGTAAACAAAACGCGGTACTTGAGCAATATATGTCTCAGATTGAACGCATTACACTGGCAGAAGAACGGAACAGACTGTCGAGTGAGCTTCATGATACAGTTGGTCACGCTTATACTTCTATTATTATGGGGATGGAAACGTTGCGTACCGAACTTGCTACTGAAATGGGTATACAGAGGCTAGACTCTCTGCTTGAAATGGGACGTAAAAGTATTGAGGACGTGAGAGGTTACCTACATCAAATGGATTCTCCGTGTCAATCGCCTTCCTTAATTCAATCTCTACAAAATCTTGGAGCCGAATTTCAGGAGCACGCTCAGGTAAATGTAAGTTTTAGGACATTCGGAGAGGAATATCAACTATCTCGGCAAGCAAAGATCGCATTCATTCGTTGCTTACAAGAGTCCCTTACGAACGCAGTACGTCATGGTCAGGGGACTGAAATTATAGTTTCATTGCAGTTTGACGAACAATATACGAGGTTAGAAGTTCAAGATAACGGAAAAGGAAATGTAGAATGGCAGGAAGGCTTCGGTATGAATGCGATGAAAGAACGGGCAATGAACTTGCAAGGTCATTTGTCTGTATATACAAAGCCAGAGGAAGGAATGCTTGTTACATGCACCATACCGCGACAAACTGAAATAAAAGATGGACTTATTCGTTTGTTAATTGTAGACGATCAGCCATTTGTTCGGGAAAGTTTGAGGACACTACTCGATAGATATGAAGATTTAAATGTAGTCGGCTTGGCTGAGGATGGCAATCAAGCCATCGATTTGTGTGGGCGCCTTCAACCCCATGTTATACTTATGGATTTAGATATGCAGCACATGGATGGAGTCGAAGCAACCAAAAAGATTAAGCAACAATGGCCACATATCCGCGTATTGATTTTTACAACGTTTCAAGATACCGAACAGGCATTGGAATCACTTCGCAACGGTGCGGATGGTTTTTTACTTAAATCTATTGAAACGTTGGAGCTTGCTAATACGATCCGACTTATTCACAAAGGTGGGACACTAATTGATCAGGGAATGTCTCACAAAATATTTGAGAAGTTTGATGAGCCAAAAGAGACACCACACTCAAAAGCAACCGCTTATGAGCTAACAGCTAGGGAAATAGAAATATTGCAGCTAGTAGCAAAAGGACTTCGTTACACTACCATAGCATCAAGATTATATTTATCGAGTGGCACAGTCAGAAATTATGCTTCCACAGCTTATACAAAGTTAGGAGTCCGTAACAAAGAAGAAGCTGTTCAAAAGGCTCTAGAAATTGGCATTATTGAATAACAAAATGGTTTTCGGTGTATAAAAATGAGTAACAAAGAAACAGAACGCTTTGTGTGATTTCTTTTGTAACAGAGTACATAAGGCCCGTTATCGTATAAGGAAATGTTAAAACATATACTGTTTTGTCATAATAAAATCATTGAATTTTATCCTCTAAAATACAAAAGCCTACTATCAATTTAACTGATAGTAGGCTATTAAAATTACTTAAAAACTTGGTTATGTTCTAATTTAACAGTTTTCATCAGTGGAAATATTATCACTTCGGCTCTAAAGTTAACACCTTCCCCTCTATCCCATCCGTATTCAATGTAGTCGTATGATACGTTCCGTTTACCCAATCATCGATTTGATCATGATACCAATCACTTCTAAAATGTCCCGATTGTCCTGGCCCTACGATATGATAACCGTTTGACATATCTTTCGTATCAATAACGAATCGCCAAGAAGCTCCATGATTAACAATACCGTTTTCTCCGTAACTCGCTGCTTGAACGGTAACTTGGCTTCCGCCAATTGGAACTGGTTTTTCGCGATTAAATGCAAGTAGTGCTAACATACTAGATGATTTTGAAATTGGGTGTGTGAACGCCAGTTGATGGTAATCGCCCCACTTCCACTCCGCAACATTCGGTCCATATTCCTTCTGTAATTTCTTCATTACATTTTCATACGATGTATGCACAACTTTTGTGAATCCTCCGTACTTCGTAAACCAAGCGCTATTTTCTCCTGCCACTTCTTTTCGAATCAATTCATCAACTACTTGTGACTTCCCTTCAAATAACTCCATCACATCTTTCGGTATTTCTTTTGAAAATAACGTATTCGAAATCTCTTTCATTAATAAATGGAATAGTAATGGTGCCGCTTCATCTTTACTATCATAAAAATTCCACTTTGTTAATTGTTTTACACCTTCTTTCTCTACTTCATTTAAAGATACTTTATTTAACTCTTTTAACAATATAGGAGTAAATTCTTTCCCGTATAAATTTTTTTGATCCATCTGTAACTCTTCTAAATCTTTCACCGTATACTTTTCCTTCTCTTGTAAAAATTCTTGAATACGCATTTGTCTATATGGCTGCGCCCACGTATTACTAATATGGTACGGATAATTATCATCCACAATTTTATTATTCGCCGTTGAAATAAACCCTTGTTTTGGATTTATTACTTTTGGAAGTTGATCAAACGGGATATACCCTTCCCATTCATATTCGTCTGTCCATCCTGGTACAGGCAAACTACCATCACCTTTTTTACGCACTGGTATATTTCCATTCGCTTTATAAGCGATGGTGCCGTCGTTTGATGCAAATACAAAGTTTTGAGTTGGTGTATGAAAATCTTGAAGTGCCGTTTCAAACTCATTCCAATCTTTCGCCTTATTCATATTTAATACAGCCTTTAATTCAGCGGAAGGCTCCAAAGCAGTCCATTTCAAAGCGAATACTGTTTTCGTTTTCTCTTTCCCCTTATCCGCAAACTCTGAAATGACTGGACCATGCCTCGTAACCGTAACGTTATACGGAATTGTTTTCCCGCCTTTTACTTTAATCGATTCATCAACAACTGTAGCTTTTTCCCACTTATCGTTATACAAAAATTCATTTTCATTATTAGGATTTCTCTTCTCAATATATAAATCTTGTACATCAGGACCAGTATTCGTAACGCCCCATGCTATTTTGTCATTGTGACCTAATATAACACCCGGTACTCCTGCAAAAATAACGCCACTCACATTCAAACCTTTCATTTCAAGTTGCGATTGATACCAAATAGAAGGCGTCGCAAGAGATAAATGAGGATCATCTGCTAAAATCGGCTTACCAGATGCACTCTTCTCACCACTTATGACCCAGTTATTGCTACCGTTAAACTCAGGCGGAATGATCGTTTTTGCAAAACTTTGTGCTACATTCACATTTGTATTTTCCAGTTCAGCTAACAATCTAGGCGCATCTTTCGGATATGTAGGAAATAGCTCATTTGCTTGCTCTTTCGGTAAATTTTTCAGCGCCCAATATCGAAATGCCTGTCCGTGCCAATGTCCACCTAAATCAAACGCCATATACTTTCCAATCGTTAAAGAATCCACAATTGACCACTCAGCAGGTTCATAACCTAATATAGTAAACTCAACCGGCAATCTCTTTTCCTCTTTCGCTTCGCGTATAAAAGCGTTCACCCCATCAGCAAATGACTGCAGGGCATATTTCGCTTCTCCGTCATATTGACTAACAGACGCTTCGGCTGCTCTCCGTAAACCGAGCGTTCGAAACAATTTATCTCGATCAACAGCTGCTTCCCCTACAACTTCACTCAACATCCCAGAAGCTTGCCTTCTACTTAAATCCATTTGAAACAAACGATCTTGCGCTTGTACATACCCTTGCGAAAAATATAAATCATGTGCATTTTCCGCTTTAATATGCGGTACCCCTTTACTATCCCGCTTTACTTGAACAGCACGTTGCAGATCCTCTAGCTTTATCGTTCCATCTATCTTTGGCACAGATCTAAGCGTATATATGTTCAAAAAAATCGCTGTGCAGATAATTAACAACAGAACGATACTACTAGACCAAATAAAAATTCTCTTACCTCTAGTTCGTTTCTTCTTTATGACGACTTCCATATAACCCCTCCTTTCTCAAACTATTCGCTTCTATTTAAGGAAGAACCTTTTAGAAAAGCTGAAAAACCCATACTTTCTCATACTATGGATCATGCAAACTACATACCTGACTCTTATGTAGACCTCCCTTCCCTTCAATGAAATCTACTCTCCCTTTCTTACACCAATTCCTCAAAATTCCCTTCACATAAGCAAATGTTCGCTTATTCTGTTCAAACGCAATTTTAAGCGCCTCTAGTACTGTCTCTCCTGAAACTTTTTGTATCCACTCTTTCAATTCTTTCACAATATATGGGGATAGACTACTTATATGTTGTTCATAAAACTTATAAACTTCACTATGCGGAGTATCATCTTCTATCCCTTCTTCCTTCTCCTCAGCAACTACTTCTAAACTACTATTATCCTCTTCTTTCGGCATACCAAAATGCTGTAATAACAACGGAATCTTCCATTCTTCTTCAAGACATGTACGTAAAAACATATGTATGAACTCTTTATTTTTTACAGTCTTTAACTCACGTAACACACACTTCTCTATATTCGTATTTAAAATAGGGTTATAATGTAGCCAATTTAGTATGTATAACTCTTTCGTTTCCGCATCGTATAAAATCTTTCCGTATTCAACAAACCTATGTAATAACTTCTCAACAGTCTCCATATTGTAGCCTGTTTCAAGTTCTGCCACACGCTTCGGTAATACGTATATACCGCATTGCTTCGTTTTCGTACCAGTTAACAAATATATGTAAAAATAACGCTCCTCTGGCGTTAAATCTAATATGAATTCATCTTGCCAAAAGTTCACTTGCACATTACGGTACACCGCCATATGTTTACCTCCCCCTTGCATTCATAAAAAGGCAGATTTCAATCCTTCAATATACATATAGGAATGAGCGCTTTGTTTTTGCATTTGAATTCCAAATTTTTTTAACTACTACAACACCGGTTTTATTTTTCCGCGCTTTTTTGTTCTTGTAGTTGTTTTTGTTTTGTTTTTTCTTAGTGATTTATTACTTGGTAGGTGCTTATAAGGGGCTTGGAAGGGGCTTCATAGGGGCTAAAATAAAAAGGAGCTGTTCCAAATTTTCATTTTGGATAGCTCCTTTGCCATTCTTTCTATTTTTGACTTACATCTAACATCTTCACTAAAAAGGCAGCTGCCTCACCACGAGTTGTTGTACCTTTAGGATTAAACTCATTATTCCCAACACCAGTAACTACCTGTAGGCTGTATAATCGTTGAACAGGCTGTTTGTATGTGATCAAATGTTTATCCCTAAATGGTAATGCGACTAGTTCACCTGTAACACCTTTATACTGTAATGCGTTGTCAATCATGATAGATGCTTCTTCACGAGTAATGTGTGCATTCGGGTCAAAAATACCTCCGCCACGACCGCTAATAATTCCTGCACTTGCACTACGTTTCATACCGTCATGAAGTGATGGGTGCGCTTTGTTAATATCTACAAATGACTTATTTCCTTCTGGTAGTTTAAGAGCATTTGAGATTAATGTCGCAAACTCAGCTCTCGTTACATTACGATAAGGCGCAAATACACCATTTCCTTCTCCGTGCATAATACCTAGACTGTGTAGTTTACGAATATGTCCCTCAAACCATCCACCTGTAATATCATCTTTTGGCTTCTGTACTTCTTCTTTTAGTACATTATAGTTAATTTTAATCCAACTTGGATTATAGAAGATCCACTCTCCATTTCCTACTTTGTACCAACCGTTTTTAACTGCTAACACTTTGTAACGGTCTCCGTTTGAAGCTTTACGAACGGTAGGATGTTCAATTCCTGCACCGCTACGTACGTTTATACCGTCACCATTAACGACTAGCTCCATGCTAGGTTCAGCTGGATTAAATTCATTTGAATCAAATAGCTCGTTTCTTTCTTGTAACGGCGAGTCAATTTGTGCGTTAACATTTGCATACCATTGAATACCTTGTACGAAGTTAGTCCAATTCCCACGAGAAATTAAAATATCAGGACAGTTTTTTCCACTCCATTGTTGATGTCTATAAATGTGATCTGCGCTAATTCCTTCTTTGTTCATTAAATATCCTGCAAGTCGCTTCGCATTCTCTAACGCTTTATTGTAATCTCCATCTTGGTTAACTGAAATTTCAATTCCGATTGATTCTCTGTTTCCTGATCCATCACCATCTCCTGCATGCCAACCATTTTCATTTGTTGGTAAGTGCTGATAGATTTGTTTATCGTCTACAGTAAAATGCCATGAAGCAGTTCGGAACGTACCTTCAGTTGCTTGTTTATACAAATACTTCGCATGATTTTCAGCATTCGCACCGCGGGCTGTGTTTGCAGTCTCGTGAATTGTAATGTAACGTGCTTTCATCGGATTGGCAGGGCGAATATCAGGATTTCCTGCTGGAACAATCCACTCTACAAATGGAGTACCTGCCAGTGTTCCATATTTCTTTGTAGTCGTCGATGCACTATATTGAATAGCTCTTGGCCTTTCAACCGGTTTCATTTCGCGAGTAGAACCATCATTTCGACCGTCTACATGTTCAAATGCCTTTTCAATGTTTGAAATAGCTTCATCTTCCGCTACTTGACCTTTTTTCGCTTCCTTCATTTTATGTAACTCTTCTGTTTCATCATGTTTATGCTTATATTCTTCTAGAAGAATTTTCTCATTCTCTGATACTTCCGCTTCATTAATTTGCATGTAATCTGGAGTTTCTAGATTAAAATCAGAATAACTTAATCCGCTCGTCCCACTCTCCCCTTGCGCGATACGAAGTTGATCCGTTTGAAGATTTTTATTCTCTTCTGCTGATATCGCTAAAGGTGCACTCCCTAACATTACTAAACTTGTTGATAGTGTGATTACTCGTTTTTTAATATTCATTGCTGTATGAAATACCTACACAATTCGTATAAGTATCCTAACCTCCCTTTATTTTTTCTCATTCGTGAAAGACTATGAATCTACTATGTATAAAAATATGTTTATTCCACCCTTTTATAAATACTTTCCCCAGCAGGTGAATGATAGTTTCTATATAATCCCTTAACAGACATTATTTTATAACCAATTGCAAATGTCGTCAAAAGCACTTCTCCTCATACACACTACTACTTCTCAAAAATAGATGAGGATACCTTTTACTGATTTTCTTCAACAAGAAGTATCTTTATAATTTTTCAAAACTACTATCATGGTAGTTTTGTCGTTATAAGGAAAAATAATATTTAACTTAAAGACATCACCCTTCAATAAAACGCAGTGTACAATGAGAATGATAATCGGTTAGATCTTTTGCAAACTGTTGATTCGGAAACCCTCTGTGAAGCAATCTCAAGCCGCCTGAAGTTAAGGATATATGATGATGTAACCGATAAAATAACATCCTGTTGGGATCGAGAGTATCATTCTTTAAATATCGATAATAATCCCCAAATCGAAACTGTAAAAAACTGTGCTCATGCTCAATATCAAAGAACTTTGCTCCTTCGATATCAATCAAATAAGGTTCTAGTTTGTCATTAATTAATACATGATCAGGGCCTAGTTCCCCATGTATAAATCCATATCGATTTCTTGGCTCAATTTTTGATTCAAGCTCGTACAATGTATCGAGTAGCTTGCTATGACTTGCCTTGATGCTGTCAATATGTTGGGATGCGTAATCTAAATCTTTTTTTGCATGCTTCATTTGCAAGTGATGACATTTTTTCGTGTTGATTCCACTTTGATTCACTTTCCCATGAGTATTTCTCTCATTGGCATGCATGCCTGTCAGCATATCTCCTAACCGCTGAAACACTTTATCTTTTACATACGAATCAGAATTTTGAAAATACACTTCTGCCTTTTGTCCATTTACATATTCAACGAGAGCATAATCATAAGGATAACGGTTTCTTTCCTTATTTAGATCATAGAGAATGGGGGTTTGAATTCCCTGTTGCATTAAATACTTGTTATTTAATTCAAATAAATCACTACTATAGGATTGTTCATGTATATCTCCGTTTGCTATTTCTTCTTGAAAATAATTCATGGTAAGATCCCACACATACAGAACGCTGGAAAATCCATTGCTGCAGTCAATCTTATAGACTACCTTTTGTGCACCGCCATGCATTTTCGTTACATTAGAAACCAAATAACTGGTACCAAATACCTTTTGCATATACTCCTGTAAATCAGATTGATCAAGGTGATAAGTGTGTCCCAATGAATAACACCCCTTTTCTTAAGTTTTGCTGTCAACCAAACTATATAAAAAATCCAACCCAAAATATAGACTGTTTATTTATAATTTGTTATGATGTTGAATGAGGTCTCGATAAAATTGTAATGTATAAATCCATTGGAACTCCAATGGATTTTTTTGATGAAATCATTCTTACTTCTCAAATAACACGCCACGTAAAAACCTTATAATGGATTACAATGAATGAATCCATACGTTCTTCAACCCTTGTCCTTTTCGCTAACTTTACCTTTCTTTTTAATTGATCATTATTGCCCGTCAGTTTAAGTAAATAACCTTTACAATCTCAATGATATATTCAAACTCAAATAATCTAATGACTTGAAAACATAGTTAAAATATTAAAACAAACAGTACGAGTTTATGAGATAATACGTTAAAGGGGATGAGCTGATTGTTACATACGATTGTTTATGATAAAGCGAAGTACCATTATGAAGGTAATTTTCCTGAGGACTTACCAATCGATCAAGCTTTTGTACATACTGGTATGTTTTTAGGATGGATAATTGAACATCATTTATGTAGTCAAGAATTTGAAGAAGAGTCTCAAGACGAAATTGACCAGTTTAAACTTAGACAAATGACTGGCACACAAATTTATATGAACTGGGATGGCGTTTTAGCAGATGACATGTTAAATGATGAGGGCAACCGATTCGCAATGTACTACTTTAACCACGACGAGGACTGGAAATATATAAATGATTACAGTAATATTTTTATAGATGAAGGCGAAACTCTCTACCATGTGCAAGATACTTGGGAAAACTATTTCAAATTAAAAGATGTTATTGATAATAGCTATAATTTTTGGAAAGATAACTTACAAAATAAATAATTATAACAAGTCGATTTCTTATGTTAATAAGGAATCGACTTTCTTAGTATCTAATTTGCTGATTAACACCTCACCCAAAAATCATTTTACTAACGACACTATTATAGATACCGAATTATCTATAACAGAACGTTCTGGACGTGATTTCATTAACACTGTTAATCCAATTAAGGACGTAACTAATGTTTGCGCTACTGCTTTAGCGTTCAAATCATTTTGTAGTTCACCTGATCGAATTCCCTTCGTAATTAATTCTTGAAAAATAACTGTAAGATACATTTTTAGGTGTATCTGTTAGTGCTTGTGCTCTTTTATTTTGGATAATAACCTTACGGCGATCATCAAAGCTGAAAGAAGAATAATTTATTTATATTTAATACGTGTTTTTCTACAAAACTATAGAATAGCATGTACTTTTTAACACAAATCAACGGCATTTTCATATAAAAAATGTCGTTGATTCCAAACTATTATGTATACGATTCACTATTGCATGATAATAGATTCTATACTAGCGACATACATCTATTACAAATTCTCTTTAACATTTTCGACGATCTCATTTATCGTATTTCGATCAAACTTATCACTAATTTCGTATGACTCACGATCTCCTACTAATTGCACGCCTACAATATCATTGCGATTCTTACCATATTGCACTTCAATAATGGATCCACGCTCTATTTGTTTCCAAACGAGACTTGCTTCATCTTTATTATCTAAAATAATACAGTCCTCAATATTTTCATCAATTCCTATTAACTTGTTGTCATCTATAAATCCAATCTCGTATTGTTGACGTTCTTTCGCTTTGCTGCTTACTAATATACCTTTGCTACCATATGAATAATCCATATAGTCTTTTTTCTCAGATTGCACCGCTTTCGTCTCTTGTGCTTTAGTTTTTTCAGCATTCCCACAACCCATAATTAAACTGATTGGCATCACCGTAATTAGTACCACTCTAGTAAATTTCTTTATCATTTATAAGCAACTCCTCATACTTACATTTAAATTCCATTTATCCCCTTACCAAATAATAACATGATAATACCGCGAAGGAGCCAAAGATATCATCCCCTCATCCCAAAAATCTATGTAAAAAGCTATATCTCTGTATTTTCTTCCCATTTACTTTGATATAATACCCTCACAATTATAAAAAGCTAAACTTTCAAAATAACTAACTGAGTTATCGATAAATTACAGAAAATAGACATCCTACTCACTTAAGATTTAAAATTAAGAAGTATGATAGACATGATAAAAAACATAGGCTAGATACTTATAATTAAAATGGTCTTTATATTAAGAAAGGAAGTGCACAGCAATGGATTTTAAAACAGTTATGCAAGAGCTTGAGGCCCTTGGTAAAGAAAGAACAAAAAAAATATACATATCTAATGGAGCACACGAGCCAGTTTTCGGCGTATCCACAGGTGCGATGAAACCAATCGCTAAAAAAATTAAATTAAATCAAGAATTAGCTGAAGAACTTTATGCGACAGGTAACTACGATGCTATGTACTTTGCAGGCATTATTGCGGATCCGAAAGCTATGAGTGAATCGGATTTTGATCGCTGGATAGACGGAGCATATTTTTATATGTTGTCCGATTATGTAGTGGCAGTAACTTTATCAGAGTCAAATATTGCACAAGATGTTGCTGACAAATGGATTGCAAGTGGAGACGAGCTACGAATGTCTGCAGGCTGGAGTTGCTACTGTTGGCTTTTAGGAAATCGCAAAGACAACGAATTTGTCGAAAGCAAAATTGCCGCTATGCTTGAAATGGTGAAAAATACGATTCATGATTCGCCAGAACGAACAAAATCCGCTATGAATAATTTCCTAAACACGGTAGCAATTTCATATGTGCCACTACACGAAAAGTCAGTCGAAATCGCAAAAGAAGTTGGTATAGTTGAAATAAAACGTGAAAATAAAAAGAGCAGTTTGCTAAATGCTACAGAAAGTATTCAGAAAGAACTTGATAGAGGAAGACTTGGTTTCAAACGTAAGTATGTTAGATGTTAAATGATCAAAAAGGTGTCAATCTAAGCAAGATTGACACCTTTTTGATGAGAAAAATGTATAAATTCCCCTTGTACACCTTATCCGTTAAAAACTTCTTCATTCAATTTATAAACTCTATCTCTTTTCTCATCACTTTTGACAAAAATAAGCTTTCCTTCTTTAACAAAGCCTTCTAATAGTAAGCATACTTCTCCATATGCTTTTGGCTTATTCGTTGTGAATCTTTCATCTGATATTTTTCCAGCTCGTATTAATTGTTCGCATAACTCAAGAGCACTTATTTCTTCAGAATCCACTAATTCCAATATAGCTTTTTGCAATGGCGATAAAGGTACTGGTATTTCAGCTACCTCCACCTTTTCTTTTTCGTTTTCTTCTTCAAATAAATCTTCAAATGAAATTTGATTCATACTTCTTTTCCTTTCTAACGATTAATTTGTATAACATGAACTGAATCTTATAGCGTAGTTATTGTTATGTATTCCTTACCTTATTACATAAATCTCAAACTCATGTACATCGTTTCATATAGTATGTTTTGATTATACCAAATATACGTTCTGTCTTCTATCGTAGATTGAAAAAAGACGCGTTTTACTGTTCACAAATAGCGAAAAGGAGTTTATATGCTTTTGTTGAATTGATTTATAAATAAGATGATTAAGTTTCATGCAAGTTAGAAAAATAGACATTTATTCCATAGAAATTTATGGTAAATATTCGTTAATTACATGTTATAATCACGATGTAAACATTAAATTATATTAAATGTTTAGGTTATTCAATTCGTTTCATATAACAAGGGGGTTCACAAATGGGCAGAAAAACAAGTAAAGTTAAAAAGTTTTTTAGCTTCGTACTAACCGCAGCACTAGCAACTACAACGATGGTAGGCACAGTAAATGCAGAAACAACTACGAAAACAAACGTTAATGAAAAAAACTATACGGTAGTTAGCAATAATGACACTGTATTTACAGATGTACCAAAGGACCACTGGTCAAAAGTTGCTATTGATTACTTAGCAGCAGCAGGGATTTATAAGGGATATGGAAATGGTAAATTTGGTTTTGGGGACAACGTTACTAGAGGACAGGTAGCTTCTTTAGTCAATCGATATTTAGGTTTAAAAGCAGACGATAAACAAGGGAATATGTTTAGTGATATTACGAATCATATGTTTGAAAAAGATATTAAAGCCATTGCGCAAGCTGGAATTATGAAAGGTGATGGCACAGGTACATTTCGTCCAGATGATGTATTAACTCGCTATGAGATGGCAGTAGTATTACAAAAAGCATTTCATTTAGAATTAAAAGGACAAGGGAACTTTAAAGATGTACCAAAAGGTCATTGGGCCTATGAATCTGTAAATGCAGTGCGTGGTAACCGTATAGCACAAGGTGACGAGTCAGGTAATTTTATTGGAAATACGATTGTAAAGCGTGAGCAGTATGCGCAATTTTTATATAATGCAATAGCAAAAAACAGAGATTATAATTTCAACATCAATTCAAAAGAAGAATTGAAACAAATGCTAACAACCGCTTTACAGAATGGAACGTTTGGTCCATTTAAATTAAATTCATTGGGTAAAGATCTATCTGACGTAAAAAAAGAATATGGAGTGCCTGATGTTTTGAAAAAAGCACCATGTACAGAATGTGATGCACCTAATATAGCAGTATACGGCGATTATAATATTGACATGTACCCTTCGGACGCAAGATACATATGGGTAAAAATGGATATAACTATCAATCAATTAAAAGAGTGGTTTGGTGAACCCGATGAAATCGGAGGGGATATGACTAGCGAAGGCTTTATATATAATCGAGGAAGCTATTATCTTTATTTCAGCTTCTCTGATGGTTATATTCAACGCGCTGAAATATCTAATCATGAATATAATTAATAAGTTACAAACAATATAAATATATAATAAAAAATCCTTCAAGAACATGTCTTTTCTTGAGGGATTTTATTTGTCTCTATCTATTTAATATAATCCAAAGCTATAAAACTCCTACTGTTTAAACTTTATTTTTCTTGATGCTCAGCATCCCATTCACTTAAATACGTTGCATATTCTAATTCATCTGGATCATCATGTAATATAGAAATAAACTCTAATTTATTTCCATCACAATCTAGAAAATATACGCTTGCAGCTGGCATCCATCTTTGAACAATTGGCTCTCGATTTCCTTTCCCTTGACTCCCTACTACCTCTATTCCACGCTTCTCTAACCATACTTTTGAAGCATTTAAAAACTCTAAATCTACACGAAAAGCGAAGTGTTTCGTCTCAAACTCTTTATTCATATCCATTTCCCATAACCCGATCATTTGCTCTTTACGTTCTCCTACCCAAAAGAATGCAACTCGTCTTTTCAATAGTTTTTTTGCTACTGTTAATCCTAACTTATTTTGATAGAAATCTATCGCTTTTTCTAAATTTCTTACATGTAAATGAGTTTCATATATGCTTTGTATCATTATATATTGCTCCCTCCCCTACATTCTGATTTTTTAAATTATATTTTGTTTTTATCATACAAATTAATATATTTTTAAGCATCCTACTTTTGTATAATTGTTCTTTCCTACAAAGGTATGTATATCTAGCTTTATCATTCATGTCCCAACGCCGAAATTCAATAAAAAAAACATTTACATTCTAGTAAATACATTTGTAAGTTTTTATAATGTAATATAAATAACATCTTAATAATAGAGGAGGAACCATTCTGGATAAAACCAAAGTTATGGCTTATTTTAGTGCAACGGGTGATATATTCCCCCTTGAAGCAATTACTGAAGCCCTAAATATCGAGCCTACAAGAACTTATAAAAAAGGAGATGTTGTTGCAAGACGTGATAATCCGAATCTTGTATCCACCAAAACCCTATATAGAAAAGAAACGGATTGGACTTTAAGCACTGGATACCAAGAATCATACGATATAAATAATCAGTTGCATGTTATTCTAAAATCACTTAAAGAGAAAACAGAACAATTAATACAGCTTAAGAAGAAATATGATTTAGAATTTCTTTTTATGGTAGTGATTCAAGTGGAGAATAACGAATCACCCGCAATGTATTTGCAAAAAGAGATTATTAATTTTGCTAGTTCCATTCAAGCAGAAATTCATTTTGATCTATATATTTGTTAAAAATAAAAACGCTATTGATATTGAAATCAACAGCGTTTTTTTATGTGACTATATGTTTTATCTTGCTTGTACCCAAAAGAAAATTCTTTTTATATAACGTATTACTTCAATTTCCCCTCAAAAACAATCTTTCTACCGCACGGTTCAACTTCTGTTTTGCCGTTTTTCTTCACTTCATGAAAGATTGGCTCTTCCATGCGACGAGACGGTACATAGCCTTCTTGTTCCATACGTGCTAAGCAGTCTGTAATTGTTTCGTTTTCGAGTACTTCAAATTTCTTTTTATTAGGTTGTTTTGTCATGCCCTAACCTACTTTCTATTTTTCTTGATGCGAATTGATTCTTCATGTAGACCATATATACCATTGCGAGAATTCCTATTATAATCATAACCGCAATAAAAAAGCTTGTATACTGTATTTTTTCTATAAATACGCCTCCTAATACAGGTCCCATAATACTTCCTAAACTAAAGGCGATTCCAGACAATATATTACCCGCTGGTAGTAAATGTCTCGGTAATAAATCTGTCATAAATCCAAGACCTAATGAGAAGCACGATCCAATGACCATACCAGCTAACAGCATACAGGCAAAGACGATCCAGTAATATTGATCAAATACTGCTGCAAGTAAGAAAATGCCCGTACTTACGCTGAACGTCCACGTTAAAATACGATCTCTTCCGTATTTATCACTTAATATACCGAGTGGGATTTGTGTAATGATGCCCCCAACCGCAAACGCTGGCAATAAGAAGGATACCTCTGAAACAGACCATCCTTTACGAAGCGCGTATACTGGTAAGTTACTATTTAACATTGCTTCCAGTACGCCGTATGCAAGCGGGCCAAGTAACGCAATCCATCCTAATCCAACAACTTGTTTATAACGAGAAAATGATGATTCGCTCTTCACTTCTCTTTCATCTTGCGCTGGGAATGCATTTTTCGTTGGCAGTAACAAAAGCCAACCTATTAAGCAAAGTATAGTAGATATAATAAACGGTGTTGCAAGACCGTACTGCACAGTGCTTGCTAAATATGGGCCAACGGCAAAACCAATTCCGAAGAATACACCGTATATCGATACTTGTCTACCAATTTTACTCGGGTCTGATGTTGTTGTAATCCATGTTTGTGTTCCGACATGAAGCATATGATCTCCGACTCCAACTAAAAATCTAAGAATAAACCATACCCAAAATGAAAAGGTTTGTGTAAAAAAGAATAATGAAATAATAACGAGAAACCCACCAATAACGATAATTGGCTTCATCCCAAACTTTTGCATCGGTTTTTCAAGAAACGGTGAAATAACTAATATCCCAATGTATAATGCCGTCGCATGAATACCGTTAATACTTGAACTAACCCCTTCTTGTTCAAAAATCATTGCAATAGCCGGTAAGAGCATCCCTTGTGACAAACCTGAGATTGCTACGATTCCAACCATAATCCAAAATGTAAAACGCATTGACATTCCTGTCCCTCTCCTTCTCATGCTTTCCCCTTTTCATTATAAACTGTTTCTTCAAATGCGTGTACGAATATTACCAATAAAAAAGAAGCTAAAAGAATGAATCTTTTAGCTTCTTATCCTTCCCAAACTTGCGCTTTCACGTTGTTATGAAATTGCTTAAAATACGGATTTTTATAAAATGCAGTTCCGTATGCGTATTGCTGTGCGTTAGTAATTGGTGGCTGCGTATGTTGCATTTGTAAAGGAACCACAGCTGGTGAAACTTGCATATACAGCGGATCTATCACCATTTTTGTATATGCATGATGACTATATGGCGAATAAACGACTAAAAATGGGTGATGCATTGATACTCTCCCCTTTTGCATACAAATGTTATAGTATATGCAATACTTTTACTTTCGGGGATTATTCCTATTCTAACCAATCCTCAACATGTTTTATAAATACATCTAAGCAATCTATAAACGGTGAGTGTCCGCAATCTTCTAATATCTTCAACTCTGCATTTGGTAAATGTTTTGCTAATTCCTCACCGACTACTTGCGGTACGACGTAATCTCTGTCACCTTGTATGACGAGTGTTGGAGCTTTAATATGATGAATTTGTTTATTTCCCTCTACAACCCCGTTATGTTCATCCGAAATATTAAATGTAATGAGCGCATAATTCACATCTACGAAATTACGCTGCGTTAACATATCGTCTAAATACTTTTCATAACGATCCGGTTCAGGTTGATTATGTGTATATATTAATAGATTCCATACTGTACGGTAATATAATTTATTCATATTTTTTATCGCATCTAGCACTGGAGCAATTTGTACGGGATCTTGTGCAACCTCTTCTTTCGTCTTTACTAAACTTGATACGATTGGCTGCCCGTTTATATCTTTTTTAAAAATTGGATATCCCTTCATGCCCACTGATTCTACTAAAATTAACTTTTCGACAAACGTTGGATGATTCGCTGTAAATTGCATCGCAACACCACCACCCATTGACCAGCCCATTAATGAAAATTTCTCTAGTTTTAATTGATCGATAAATAGTTTTACGTCTTCTGCAAAGTCTTGTAATGAATCTATCGATTGATTATATGTTGATTGGCCAAATCCTCTTAAATCAAGAGCGTAAATATGGTATTGATCTTGCAACTTTTCAATAACTAAATCCCAGTGTTGTGACGATGTCATGTTCCCGTGAATGAGTACAAGAATTTCTGTATTTTGCCTTCCAACTTCCTGATACGCAATCGTTTCTCCGTTCGATAGTGAAACAAACTCCATTGTTGCAGGCTTAATCATCACAAGTTCCCCCATTCTTTTTAATAGAAAGAAAATTCTTTACTTACTTAAAGAATAACATGCAGAATGTATGTTCTCAACATAAAACCTATACGAAATTTTTACATAAATCAACATGTCTATTACTAGACAATTATAATAAAAAAGTATATAGTTAGCTAGGTAACTAATTTGAAAGGATCTAACTATATGGACGAAAAACAACATTTTTTTCACATTGTCAGCCAGACTTCTCGAAAATTCACAAAGAAATTTAATGAACGTGTATCTCCAACTGGGCTATTTAGTGCACAATGGGCTGTTATTTTCCGCATTAATCAAACCGGTTCTTGTACACAAACAGAATTATGTCAGTATTTAAATGTTGAATCACCAACGATGACTCGTACGTTAACACGTATGGAGACGATGGGTTGGATTATTCGTACTGAAGGAAAAGATCGCCGTGAGAAGCTCATTTCTTTATCAGAAACAGCGATAAAAATGATTCCGATATGGCAAGAAGAAGTTGATACTTTTGAAGAAAAGACACTAGAAGGTATTAACGAAGATGAGTTACACCAAGCATTTCAAGTGTTACAACAAATCATTAAAAACTTAGATTAAATTGGAGGGATGACGATGCAAAGTGAGAAACTTTGGACGAAGGATTTCCTCGGAACTTGTTTTAGTAGTCTATTTCTCTTCTTAACATTTTATATGCTTATGACTACTTTACCTATCTATGTAATAGACGGCCTAAAAGGAAAACCTGAGGAAATTGGTTTAGTTGCAACTGTTTTTCTTATTTCATCTGTTTTATGTAGACCATTTACAGGAAAATGGCTTGATGAATTAGGAAGAAAGAAAATTTTATTTATTTCACTTTCATTATTTTTAGCTGCTACCGTTATGTATTTCGGTGCGCAAAGTTTATTTTTATTACTTGCCCTTCGCTTCTTACATGGTATTGGGTTCGGTATGGCAACAACAGCCACAGGAACAATTGTAACTGATGTTGCACCAGCTCATAGACGAGGCGAAGCACTTGCCTATTTCGGCGTATTTATGAGTTTGCCGATGGTAATTGGTCCTTTTTTAGGTTTAACAATTATTTCTCATTTTTCATTTACTGTACTATTTATCGTTTGTTCCGTATTTTCATTGCTTGCATTTTTATTAGGACTACTTGTAAATATTCCGCATGAAGTACCAGTGAGCAAACAAAAACGAGAAAAAATGAAATGGAAAGACTTAATCGAGCCAGCCTCTATTCCGATCGCTCTGACAGGATTTGTTTTAGCCTTTTCTTATAGTGGTATTTTATCCTTTATTCCTATTTATGCGAAAGAGCTCGGTTTAGGAGAAGTTGCTAGTTACTTCTTTATTTTATACGCACTCGTTGTTGTAATTTCTCGTCCATTTACAGGAAAGATTTTCGATCGCTTCGGTGAAAATGTACTTGTTTACCCAGCTATCATTATTTTCACAATTGGGATGTTCATTTTAAGCCAAGCGCAAACTCCGTTTTGGTTCCTTGGTGCAGGTATGCTAATCGGTTTAGGTTATGGAACATTAATTCCAAGCTTCCAAACGATTGCGATCTCTGCCGCTGCAAACCATCGACGGGGTTCTGCGACAGCTACTTACTTCTCATTCTTTGATAGTGGTCTCGGTTTTGGTTCTTTCATTTTAGGTATCGTCGCAGCGAAATCAAGTTACCATAATATGTATTTCATCGCAGCTATTATCGTTGCATTCACTTTACTTCTCTATTATGGATTACATGGACGAAAACAAAAATTCAAGAAACAACATACAGACGGAAAAGTTTCCGCTTAACATGAATAAGGAAAGTAAACTTCCCCGTTTACTTTCCTTATTTTGTATTTCTTTCACTAGAAGCGTATACTTATAATAGAAATAAAAAGGAGGGACCCCTATGAAACTAAAAAAATCTCCCCTACTCTTACTCATAATCACATTTATATTTGTAATTACAGGGCTCGGTTTTACATACTTCAAACATAATAAAACAATCCCATCGAAAAATAACGTGACGAAGAAAAATTGGTTAGATGATCCTTACTTACGTTGGTCATATACACATATGAAAGAATTCACTTTAATTAATGAGGTAAATAATAACCCGGATCACGTTTCCCACTTCTCTACTGCATTACAAAACTTAGACGATTTTGCTGTAGAGCGTAGATTTGGAACGACTCCTCTAAAAAAACTTTTAGACGATAATAAAACGGATGCTTTTGTCGTTGTACACAATGGACAACTTGTATATGAACGATATTTCAATGGGTATAAAGAGAGTGAACCTCATGGTATGGCGTCATTAGCGAAGGTCTTTACTGGTGCAATTATACAATCCCTCGCTGAAGAAAACCGTATTGACTTAGAAAAAACAGCTGACACATATATAAAAGAATTAAAAAATACACCGTTCGGTAATGCCACACTTCAGCAATTAATGGACATGCAAGTTTCTGTAGAATATCCTACTCATGGATATGAACATCCAGCGTTAGAAAATCAAGATGCACAACTATATTTAGCGAGCAATATTTTGCCTCGAGGTAAAAACTACGACGGCCCGATGAAAATTTATGATATGTTACGAGAAGTAGAAGAAACTGAACCGCCTGGTTCCGATTTTTCTTACGATAACGGATCAGCTGAAACACTCGCTTGGGTGATTCGATCGATCACTGGTAAATCATTGGCGGAAAATGTTAGCGACCGAATATGGTCTCAAATTGGTATGGAAGAAAACGCGTATTACGTTACAGATGAAACAAAAGTAGAACAAGCAAGCGCAGGCTTAAATGCAACCGCTAGAGATATGGCGAGATTCGGGCAATTACTATTAAACAACGGGGAATATAACGGAAAACAAATTCTCCCTTCTTCTATTTCTGAAGATATAAAAAATGTCCAAGAAGGTGAACTTGCAGTTGGTCCTGGAGCTTCCATTTCTTATCATAATCAATGGTGGATTCCGCACAATGAACAAGATGCTTTTGAAGTGTTAGGTAGTTACGGACAAACTCTTTACATCGATCCGACAGCAAATTTGATCATTGTCCACTTCTCTTCTAACGCTACACCAAGTAATGAAATCCATTCAGTTTACTCAAATATGTATATTGATATTGCACATCATTTAGAGAAGCTTCCACAGTAGTGGAAGCTTTTTCTTGTTGGGATGTTTTATTTGAATCAATTATATTACTCCAGATTTGAAAATCCCCTCGCCTCATCACAATGGTTCAAAAGTACA
This sequence comes from Bacillus sp. 3G2, assembly GCF_044324725.1. Taxonomy (NCBI): domain Bacteria; kingdom Bacillati; phylum Bacillota; class Bacilli; order Caryophanales; family Bacillaceae; genus Bacillus; species Bacillus sp. 3G2. Next base: position 3,053,955 of record NZ_CP172246.1, read on the forward strand.
TTTGTTAGTAGCAAGCTCTTATTTTATCTACCAAATTTCGTATCTCATATCCATCACACTAAATAAAAAGTGAGCTACTCAACACTAACATGTTAAATAGCTCACTTTTTCAATCTAAATTAATACTTTTAATAAAATCAAAATGATTTTCATCAGCTAATTTATCGATATAACCTGTTATATATAGATTTGCTTTAGACACTTCTGTATTTTTAAATTCAGAATAAAAATCAGGAGAAAATGATACTTCCAAAACAACACTATCCCCAGGTTTAATATTTAATTTATTACCTTTCGCTAACACTTTAAATGGATTAGTTGTTTGACCAGATTTTGTTGGGGATTTAGGAAATGAAAACATAACATTATTTTGCGCAATAACATAATCGGTATTATTCGTCATTTTTATTTTATAAGATATTTCAGTGTTCGTATTTGTATTTTTAGAAAGTAATTCATACACTATTCCCTTTTCAATATCTGCTTGTTTAAAAGTAGTATTATTTTTACTAGAACAAGCACTCAAAATAAAAAACAAAACCAATATGATTATTCCACATTTTTTTTTCATCGATTTATTACCACCTATTAGTAAACACTATATTCTCTTTGAATTGTCATACCATTTGAAACGTACGTAACACTAGTAGTACTAGTACTACTAACTGAAAACCCTGCAATCCCACCACTTACTCCACCTGAATTACTAACTGTTGTAAAAAATTTACCCGTTACTCCCAATGTCACACTAATCGTTGGATATGCCGTTGTCTTCCAAGAATTACTTTGTGCCCAAGTAGCAGAATATTTACCCGCAGAAAGAGAAGAACCAACAGTAGAGCTATTAATTTGTCTAAAAGATCCAGAAGAATAAATTTCAAAACTACCTTCTAAATCAGCTTTAAAACTAGAATTTCCAGAATAAGTTTGTGTCCAAGAAGCTTGTCTCCAAACAACATTACTACTAGCTGCAGCAGTAGGGTTTATTTTACTTAAACTTTGAGCTGTTCTAGCAGAAACAAGTTTATCAGCTTCTTTATATGAGATATTTTCATTCTTTGCTACGTTTTTAACATATTGTTCTCTAGTAATATCAATAATTTTAACTCCAGGAATTTCCTCGTTTGATAATAAATTAATTGGTTTTTGTTGTTGTGTAATATCATTTGTAACTAGGGAATCCGCAGAAGCTGGAAAAGCTGATGTGCTTAACATAGCAATCATTAAAGAAGATCCAATAAACAATTTCGTTTTGTTCATTACAACACCCCTCATTTCCAAAATTAAGAATATTCACTACTATTTTACAACTGATATTATTTCAAATCAATAGTTATTTTGGATTCCCTTTTTGTTTTTTGGTGCAAATACTAGACATTTATATACTATAATAGTATATTCGCAATAATCTTGCTCTTATTTTCTCTATCCGTATAATTATCTTATTTTTCAGTATATTGAAGGTAATCCAAAAATCAACCTCGAATAATTGTAATACATATACATAAGGAGGTTGATCTATTTTGTTTCGTTCTTTTACAAATGGTTGCGTCGCCTTAGTGCAACGTTTCTTGCCAGAGCCGTTTATTTTATCATGTTTATTAACTGTTTTTGTTATTTTCTTCGGCATGTTTGCGACTCACCAAACACCTGTGGAAATGATTAATCATTGGGGTAATGGAATTTGGGGACTTCTCGCCTTTTCTATGCAAATGGCACTTGTACTCGTGACAGGATCTGCTTTAGCAAATGCTCCCCTCATTAAAAAAGGATTAACGAAAGCGGCCAAACTACCGAAAACGAATGGACAAGGTATTATTGCCATTTCAATCGTAAGTTTACTAGGGGCATACATAAACTGGGGATTTGGTATTGTTGTATCTGTTTTATATGCAAAAGAAGTGGCAAGGCAACTTGAAGGATTAGATTATAGACTAGCCATTGCTTCTTCTTACTCTGGATTTCTCATTTGGCATGCGGGACTTTCTGCTTCTATCCCTCTTACGTTAGCAACTGGTGGTGAAACGTTAATTAAAACGACCGCTGGAAGTATTAAAGAAGCGATTCCCATAACAGAAACGCTATTCTCACCATACGCTCTCGTTCCAGTTATTATTTTTCTCGTTACGATGCCTCTCATTAATAAAGCGATGCATCCAGATGAAAAACATACGATAACTGTAGATCCTAGCGTATTCCATGAAGAAGCTGCCGCTCAAGAAGTAGGAAACAATACATTCGCCGAAAAAATGGAAAATAGTATCATTATTACACTTTGCGTTGGATTGTTAGGTCTCATTTATATTTTCAATTACTTTTATACGAAAGGCTTTAACCTTACGCTAGACATCGTTATTTTTATGTTATTAATTTCTGGAATTATTTTCCATCGTACTCCGATTCAATATATTCGTGCCTTTTCAGACTCTACGAAAAGTGCTTCTGGTATTTTACTTCAATTTCCGTTTTATGCTGGAATTATGGGAATGATGATTGGAGCAAATAGTGAAGGACTTTCACTTGGAGGAGCTATTTCGAATTTCTTTATTAGCATTTCAAACGAAACGACTTTCCCGCTCTTCACTTTTTTAAGTGCTGGCATCGTTAATATTTTCGTTCCATCTGGTGGCGGTCAATGGGCTGTGCAAGCACCCATTATGATTCCTGCTGGTGCTGAACTTGGTGTACCTGCTGCAAAAACAGCAATGGCAATTGCGTGGGGCGATGCTTGGACGAATTTGATTCAACCATTCTGGGCATTACCGGCATTAGCGATAGCTGGTTTAGGTGCTCGTGATATTATGGGATTTTGCGTTGTTAACTTACTATATGCAGGATTTATCATTAGTCTATGCTTCTTATTTATTTAAACGAAAAGCTAGTTTTATACTAGCTTTTTTACATAATAAATCACTTATTTCCCACGCAATTTATTACGTCCTCCCACTCTATCTCCGTAAGATATAACGCCTCAAATGCAAAAAAGTCTTCACATACTTTTTCAATTAAATGTGGATTGTTTTTAAGGAAATTCCACTGTAACGCTTTAGGAAGAAAATACGTATCATATTCTTTACTTCCTCTTACTACCTCATCCACTTCTCTTTCACAAATCCCTCTTATTAAGTAATCATTTCTTAATTGTATTTGAATTTGTTGAAACGTTTCACTACATTTCTTCAATTGAAGTAAGCAATTAATATATGTACGAAAAAGTTCGTTATCATAATTGCAGCACTTTATTATACGTTCCATTTCACTCATAATGTACGAGCCTTTTCTTCTATTTGTAATAACCACTTTTCCCGCTTCTCTACTTTACTCGTTTTCACAGATTGAAAAACTGACCGTTTTATATCGCGAATGCCGCAAAAACGTAACACACCTCGCTTCAGCATAATCCAATCTGCTGATCGATATAATAGGGCGACGTACCATAACGGTGAATCTAACGTATTAATTACCCATGCCTTCTTACCTTTCAATAAGCCTTTCGGCAGGGCTCCTTCATATTTATAAGCAAATCCAGCAACAAAAATACGATCAATAAATCCTTTTAAAATAGCAGGCATCCCCCACCACCATACTGGATATATAAAGAGAAGCGTATCTGCTTCTTCCACTAACGTTCTGTACCGAGCTGTTTCTTCTTCATTTACTAAATCACGTCTTTTTTTCTCCTCATTAAATACAAGGATTGGATCAAATTGTTCCTTATATAAATCAAGTACCGTAACCGAATGATTAGTTTCTTGTAATCCTTTTTGCACATGCTTTAAAATCGCCGCGTTAAAACTGGAAGGACTAGGATGAGCGTATACAATTAGTACATTCACTACAAAACAACTCCCTCTATAAGTTAAAGTTTCCCCTTCTTTAACATCTTCTCTACAATTTGCACGTTTTTTGAACTTTGTAATAAACGGTTTAATACGGTAAGTAACTCTTCCTTGTCTAAAGCTTTCAATTTCTCTTTCACCGTACTCTCACCAGCACCTTGAATATCATAAACAACTGCGGCCATATGCTTACAATAGTTTTCATATGGACATTCGCAGCTACTTTCTGTAAAATCTTCAAGATCAATAATCACTTCATAGTTTCCTGCATTTCCAGTAACGAAAGCAAATATTTTCTTGTCTTGTATTTCAACATCTTCTACATGTCCCTCTTCATAATATTCATACCCTTTATCCAAAATGTACTTAGGAATCCATTTCGTTATATCCTGTAATAAGTAAGCGTACATAACAGCACCTCTTCCTTTAATTCCCTTTTGACTTCTATAACCCCTGCATGTTATTCTAATAACTGTCAAATAGCAAGTCTATATGACAAAACGACTGACACCTATTCGGCGGAGGTGTCTCTTTTCATTTGCAGCCGATATGAAGTGCCTCTTTCAGGCACATTCAATCTTTGACACTACACACTCAACACCATTCCCTTGTATCAGGCTGCTTAAGCAGTCTTTTACTCTACATACTTCAAAAAAAAGAGAGCTTAGCTCCCTTTTCCCGCCTTATAAAATACCCCTTTTTCAGTATAGAGATATTCATCAGCTAATGTAATTTTCCCATCCAGTTTCAGTTCATCTAATAGTCTTGATAAATAAAATTGATGTAACATCTTTTTCGTGAATTTTCCTTCATGATGCGAAACGATATGTTCTTGAATATCTAACAATGATATTGGCTTATCTTGCTCTATCATATATTCATAAACTGTACTACGCAGTTTTACGTATTTTTCGAGTGTCACAGTACTTCGCAACCCCTTTCTTCTTACTATAAATTTTCGTAATCGGTTTTTTTGCAACAAAAAAACCTCTCCGATAAGAAGAAGTTACGTATATATCTTCGTCTTATCTCCCAGAACAAATATGTTCTGCTGGAATTAGCACCTGCATCGCGGTTGCTGGGTTTCATCGGGCCAGTCCCTCCACCTCTCTGGATAAGAAAATATTCACTTAATTCTTACTATACGTAATTTCATTTTAATTGTCAAACAAATATAACAAATAATATTTTATTCTTTACTGCTCATACTATACATATATGAATATGCAAGGAGGAATATAAAATGCACGAAAATGCTCGCGGATATGTACAAGATTCTTTTCAATCATTACAAGAAGCAAAACATTGTTTAGAAGCAGCACTACAGACCGTTGAAAAAGATTTTAATCGCGCACGTATTGAACAATCCCTTTATGCGATCGAACAAGCTATTCAACGTTGTGATTACACGGTTCACATTTTAGAACAAGATTGAAAAAGCTTCCCATCATAAGGTGGGAAGCTTTTTCAAATGGCATACTTCATAATTATTACCGTTATAATTAAAAAATATACAGAGTTAGCAATTTCTAAAATCCCTACTTTTATAATAGAAATCTTTTTACCATACAACATAATTGCTCGGATGACACTCGGTATAAAAATAAGAGAACACCACGGATTGATAACAAATACGATGATTGTTAATAGAATATGATACCCCCACGATATAAGACGATATTTCGGGTTATTTTTCTCACGAATCATCGTTTTCACATAAAACGTACTTCCTAAAAAATATAAAAATGATATAAGTGCAATAAATAATGCTGTTTTATCTATAAGTTTCATTGAAAAATAATAACTAACTAAACCACCAATACAGAAAACAATAATCGCACTAATATCATTTAGTAACGCTCTTTCATTTTTTTGATGAGCGTAATACATATTTACTATAAATAATGGAATCATTACTGCTACGAATAAAAGAATGCGCCATTCATATAATAGAGAAATCATCCCAAATACGAAAGCAATGATAAAATATACAATTGCTGCATGTAAATACTCTTTTTTTCGTCTTTGCTTTATGTACGTAAGAAATGGATATGTAGCTAAATAGATAAAGAACCAAGCTAAAAACAATGGAATATGATACATAGTAGGTTTCCCAATTATGACACTTAATAGAAATGGTATAACGAGCATGGCCCATGCACCGTGTTGCTTCGGAATAACTAACTTCATTAACTATACACCTCCCTTTTGAAAATAGTTCTCACCTACTATTATACAAATAATTTCATATAATAACGGACATATATTGAATCGATTTTTTGACAATAAAAAATGCTCCTTACAATATGTAAGAAGCATGAAAGAGGCAAACGAATATGTAAGTCGCGACCCTACCTTATATGAATATGCTTTTCTATGCCATGTTATGCTTATCTAATATGCCATATTTCTTTTTGAATCTTGTAAGAATCGTAATCCAAGACGTACTAAATAATAGTAAGAAAATAACATTCGAAATCGCATGGCTCAAATCGAAATAAAAACTTGCAACATAATACGAAATGACAGCTTCCCACGTTGCCTCACGTATAAAACCGAGAAGCCCCCAGAAGTTCATAATCCAGCCAAATAAAAATCCAACAAACAATCCGTATAGTAGTCTTCCCCATAGCTTTTTCATTAAAAATGTATTTCGAAGTAATCCAGCTATAAAACCAATCATCCCCCATGAAAACATTTGCCACGGCGTCCACGGACCTTGTCCTAAAAAAATGTTAGATACGATAGCTGCTGTTGCACCGATCATAAAACCAGTTTCACTTCCAAATACGATTGCAGAAACGATAATAACAAAAGAAGTCGGTTGTACACTTGGTAAAATAGAAAATGGTACTCTGCTTACTGCTGCAATTGCCGCTAACACAGCAACGAGAACAATTTCACGTGAAACAAACGCCTTCCTTTCAAAGCGGATATAAAACGGTAACATAATAACAACTAATAAAAACAAACTACTTAACATGTAATAGCCATCCATGATAAGTGTAGTAAAGAGTAATGTGCCTATAATAACTGCAAAAATACCTATTATGAATGCAACATATCGCTTGGACACGCTTCGTACACATCCTCCCACGTTAATGCATATGGCAACTCTTTTCGAATGAATCGATTAATAGATGTTGTATAAAAGAAGTTTCCACTAAAAAACTCTTTCGGTGCATCATTCATAATAACCGCTCCATCAAATAACATCATACATTGATCAACGTATTTTGCTGCAAACTCAATATCATGCGTTGCCATTACAATAGTTGTACCTTCTTGTTGTAACTTCCTAAATAGCTCTCCTACTCTTTCTTTCTTCCATGGATCTAATCCTTTTGTCGGTTCATCCAGTAATAATAAAGTTGGCTTTGATAATAACGTTGTACATAACGCAAGTAATTGTTGCTCTCCCCCGCTACAATCATGCGGATGGCGTTCTTTAAGCGAGCTCAACCAAAACTGTTTTAGCATATCTTCTGCTATTTCTTTTCCTTGTTCTCCGTATAATTCACGCGCTCGTTCATACACTTCTTCCCACACTGTTTCAAATGTAAAATGATAGTACGGATGTTGTGATACATACCCGATCCTTTTAAATCGTTCTTTCGAATCAATTTTATGTATCACTTTCCCATTCCACTTTACTTTCCCTCTTCTCGCTTTTTGCAATCCCGCTAAAATCGTTAACAGTGTAGATTTACCTGTACCATTTTTTCCAACGAGAGCTACCCATTTTCCTTTTTCAATCGATACGGTTAAATCTCGTAAAATAAGTGGACTATTTTTTTCATATTGAAACGAAATATGCTCTGCACTTAAAATAACTTCGTGCTTTTCACTTTGTGCTATTGGCTCATTCACATATGATATCGCTGACAAGTTATTCAGTTTCATTTGCGCTTCTCGCACTGTAAACGGAATATCTTTCGCATTCCACTCTAAAAACAATCTTGGAATTTGCGGAATAAATGGACGGAACTTTTCAACTTCCCACATGTTCGCTATAACTGTTTTTGGACTACCATCATACACGATTCGGCCGTTATTCATACAAATAACGCGCGTAGCAAGTGGTATCACTTCATCTAAACGATGTTCACTTAAAACGATCGTAATGCCAAGTTCTTCGTTAATACGTTTTAACAATCCTAAAAATTCTTTCGCTGCAATTGGATCTAACTGCGCCGTTGGTTCATCCAATAATAATAATTTCGGCTGCATAACTAGTACAGCCGCTAAATTGACAAGCTGCTTTTGCCCGCCAGATAACGTATGAACAGATTGGTGCAATAAATCTTGAAATCCTAAGAAACTAATGAGCTCTGCTATTCGTTTTTGAATAATATGTGATGGTAATCCAACATTCTCTAAAGAAAATGCTAATTCTTGAATCACTGTATCCATTACGAGCTGATTTTCTGGGTTTTGAAATACCATTCCAATTTCTTGTGCGGATAATAGATCTGGTACTTCCTCTAATAAAACATCATCATAAAAAATTTCTCCTGAACGTGTACCGATCGGAAGTAACTCTTTTTTAAAATGTTTTAATAAAGTCGTCTTTCCAGATCCTGATCCGCCGGCAAGTGTAATAAACTCTCCTTTTTGAATAGAAAGAGAAATATGCTGTAACGCATATTCGTTTTCATCAGCATATACAAATGATAAATTGTTTATTTCTGCATGCGCCACCATATCCATTCCCTTCCTTCCATTATAATTGGTAAACTAATAAACATCGTAAATACGCCAAACATCATTCCATCGTATTGCTGAAATAGAATAGATTCGACTTTCGGATAAATGATTAACTTTCCTCCGCCATATGTACTACATACAATAGCAATTATAAATAGAATACTTAAATAACTGAGCGTGTACCAATCGCGTTTTTCCATTCTATACCGAATATATGTCGTACGCTTCGTTACACCAAATCCACGAGCTTGCATAGAATCTGCAGTTTGCAGCGCATCTTCTAACGAACAAATTAATAATACTTGCAATAGTTGCATACCATTTTTCACTCGTTCCACAATTGAACCTGCATCTACTTGTACACCTTTCGTTTTTTGGACGAGTGTTATTTTCTGTAATCGCCTCATAAACAAAGGAACAAACCTCACTGTAATCATCGTTAACAATGCTACTTTCGGTGAAATTCTAGAAAACAAATATAAAAATTTATGACTTGAAATAATATCATTATACGAAGCGAACGTAAACATAATCGCAACTAGTAATAACCCCATTACTACTCCAAACATAATCGCCTCAAGCTTAATACGGCTATCACCTAACCAAAATAACGTAGTTCGACCTCTATGCGTTAATAACGAATTAAATAAAATGACCATAAAAAAGAAAATGATTGTGCTCGGTAACATCTTTCTAATCTTTTCGCTATTCCCTTGCATTATATTTATTATAACGATTAATAGTATTGCTCCAATTAAAAAAAGAGGATGAAGACACATCATACATAGTATCATCACCCCGATATAATAGAAAAAATTCACAAAAGGATGTAAAGAAGAAAAACTTATTTTCATAGTCCTTTACCGAATGCCTTTCTTATTTTAATACATACACCCACTCGATTGTATCTCCTGGTTTAACTGTTACTACACCTGCACTATGGTTTGGAAACGCACCGTTCACACGATATTTCCATCCACTAGTATCTGTAATATCTTTTTCATATAAATCATTAATACCTTTTACATAAATATCACCTTTAGAGCCCATTGCATCCACATCTAAACCTGTACGTTGCAATACTTTATACACTGTATCGCCGTCTTGTACATCAACCTTTTTCGCACCTAATAAGTAGCCTTTATCACCTTTTACTGAGATAGTAACTTGTTTTGCTTTAGGTTCTGGTACTGGATCTGGTTTTTTGGGTTCAGGAGTTGGAACGATCGGAGTCGGTATCGTTTTCTCCTCTTTATTCGGATCAACTTTTTGCTCCTGCTTCGGTGTTTCTTTCGGCTGATTCACAACCTTCGCTTCTTCTTTTACTTCGGGCGCTTTCGATTGTTGCTGTTTCTCTTCTTGTGCTTTTTGTTGTTCTGGTTGTTTATTAACAGCAGGCTGTTCCTGAGGTTTTTCTTCCTTCTTTACTTCCGGTTGTGCCTGTGGCTTTTCTTCTTTCGGCTTCTCTTCTACTTTTTGTTCTTGTTTCTCTTTCTGCTCGTCTTGCTGCTTTTGCTCTTGTTCAGCTTGTTTTTCCTCCGGTTTTTCTTCCGGTTTCGCTTCATCTTTTTTCTCTTCTTGTTTTGCTACCTCTTCTTGCTTTGGTTCTACTTTCTTCTCAGGCTTTACAGCTGCCTCTTCACATCCGGCAAGTAGCCCAAGTGAAAGCACGAAAGAAATAAACCACTTCATCTTACTCATGTTGTCTCTCACCTTTCATAATAAAATTAGGAGCAAATGATTGCTCCTAATTTTTGTTAAGCTGCTTTACGTCTCCATAATACATATGCAGAAGCAATACATAATACACCCATACCTACTTCTGTAGCTGCACTATGAGAAGATGCTCCTGTTTTTGGTAACGTGCTACCGTTTCCAGATTTTCCATTTTTAACCGGTTCATTATCGACAACAACTTTTAGCGTGTCATCTTTCGTTTCTTCTTGTTTTTGTTCTTGTGGCTGTTCAGTAACTTCTTTTTCTACTACAACATTTTCTGAATCCACATTTGGTTTCTTATCGATTTCAGGAACAGATACACTTGACCAGTCATAAATCGATTTCCCAAGGTCTTTAAACTGAAGTAAAGCTAAGAATGCTTGCTCTGTAGCCATTCCGCTACCGTTTTGATCACTTGGTAACCATTTGAATTCACCATTTGGAAGTTGATATGATAGTAGATTTTGCATTGCCTTATGTAGACGATTTTCATCTACATCTTTCACAAGTGATAATCCAATAATCGCTTGCGCAACACTATTAGAATTTTCTTGTCCATCAGCAGAGAAACCACCATTTTCTAGTTGTGCGTTATATAAATAGGCAACAGCTTTTTCTACAGCTGGCTTCACATCTGGTCGACCTTGATAAGGAGCTAATGCTGATAAAACCATACCTGTTACATCAACGCTACTAGCACTGTCTTTACTACTTGCACTATCGTAAGTCCAGCCGCCATCTGTATGCTGTGCATGTAGAAGTGCATCTACTAAAGCAACTCGATTCCATTTTGAATTCACTGGAACTTCATACTTCTTCGTATCAAATGCAAGTAAAGCAAATGTATAGCCTGTAACAGAATTCACTTTATCTGATTCGTACAATTTTTGAACTAAATTATGTTCGCCTACCTTTGTAGGGTCTGCATTCATTGCATTCATCATAATAATCGTTCTAGCTAAATCTGTCGCTGAAAAACGGTTAATGCGCTTTTCTACTTTTTCAGTTACTGACTTAACATAATTTAATTTCGCCTCAATTGGAACATTCTTCCCATAACGAGAAAGGCCTAAAGCTACCCAATCACTTTCAATTCCATCTTGTAACATCTTTTCAGATGTCTTAGAGATCGCGTCATTTATTTGCGCTGCTGGAATTTGAATGTTCTCTTGCTTTGGTTGTTCTGGCTTTTCTTGTTTTGAATCATCTGTTTTTGGTTCTTCTGGTTTTTCTTGTTTTGGATCATCCGTTTTTGGTTCTTCTGGTTTTTCTTGTTTCGGATCATCCGTTTTTGGTTCTTCTGGTTTTTCTTGTTTTGGATCATCTGTCTTTGGTTCTTCTACAGTTTTACAAGTACCAAATTTATCTAATGTTTGCTGTAATGTTTCCTGGCTCATATTGCTCCAGTCTGCAACAAAACGAAAGACAACAACATCTCCAGCATTTAATTTATAACTATCTGCTCCAACTTCTGCAGATTTATCATTTACATCATACAACCAGCCGCTTGTGTCCCCAGCCATTAAACCATCAATGCCTTTAACATACGTTCCAAAAGACATCGTCTCTGCTGTTACTTTGTCCCCCATGACTTTTTGCAGCAAACTTAAAGCTGTTTCCCCATCTGTAATCTGCTCTTCTTTCGGACACAACATAATGCCCTTTTGTGATTCACCAATAATTGCAAGTTTTGCTGTATTTCCTTCAGCAAACGTAATATGTACTGTATTCGCAAAAGAAACAAATACAAGTGTAACTGCCATTAACGACGTAAGCAGCCATTTTTTCAACATTGCCATCCCAAATTTTCCTCCCTTATTACTATTTACACAAAAAAAGGCCCCTCAAGGGCGTGCAATTGACACTCTTTTTTTATAAGTGTCGAACAAACTGTGCAACACCTCCGACCCGCATCATTCGCGGCTATATTTGTATAGGAAAAATAATTTTGTTTATGAACGTATCATTGTGATAACATTCACTTTTCCAGGCGCTACTTACTTCCATTTCAGTTATCGTAAAACGATAAACCTATACATTCTGTTAATTTTAAATTTCTGTATTATTTTACTATTGACAAAGAATTTTGTCCATGCTTTATCGGATTTATTTTCTAAGAATAGTAACTTACTAGCCTTTAACGATGCAAACTCTTTTCACTAATAATAACGCCATCTTCATCCGCATACACATATTCATTCGCTTTCCATTCTACTTGTCCAAATTGCAATGAAATATTCTTCTCGCCTTTTCCCTCTTTTACACTTCTATTTGGCATTGTACCTAACGCTAAAATGCCAATATTAATATTCTTTAGTTCACTAGAATCTCGAACATATCCATTTACAATAATTCCTGCCAGCTTTCTTTCCTCCGCAATAGCTGCCAAGTTATCACCAAGTAACGCACAATTCGTAGAAGCTCCGCCATCAACAACTAATACCGTTCCTTCTGGTAGTGTTTGCAATCCTTCCTTCACTAGTACATTATCATCCTTCACTTTTACCGTTGCAATTTTCCCGTAAAACTGTTCCTTCTTCCCAAACGACCGAAAAGACTGGCGACATATTTGTAATTCCTTTTCAAATTCATCACATAGATCGGTAGTTTTCCACATCTTTTTCCCTCTTTTCCTTATTCTTTCTATATAACATATTCTTTGATTCTTTTCGTTTCCCTGTCTAATGTTGCAAGAATTTGTATGTGTAAGAAAAGGACAGAAAAACTATTGCCTTAAGAAGCCACCTTTATTATAATCTATTTCACAGATAAATTTCAGAATATTAAAAATTAACCAAGTGAAAAAGGAGGGCTTTTATGCAATTACAGACCGAGGTAAAAAAGCAGCCGAGCAAACGAAAATTTAAAATGCCTGACGCGTACGTACTACTATTTTTTATTGCCTTACTTTGTGCAATAGCTACATATTTCGTTCCTGCTGGAGAGTTTAAAAGAGTTACAAATGGTACTGTTACAACGACAATACCAGGAAGTTATCATTCTGTTCCACAATCGCCAGTAGGATTTGTTTCTTTTTTTACCGCTATTGAAAAAGGAATGACGCTTGCTGCTCCTATCATCTTCTTAATTTTATTTACAGGTGGAGCTATTGCCATTCTTGAAAAAACAGGTGCTCTTGACGGTTTAATCTATCATGTGATTAACAAATTTCGTAATCAGCAATTACTTTTCATTTGTATTGTCGCTGCACTCTTTTCTATTCTCGGAACGACTGGCATTATCGTTAACTCAGTTATCGGCTTTATCCCCATCGGCATCATCGTTGCACGCACATTAAAATGGGACGCTATCGTCGGCGTAGCAATTATTTATTTAGGCACTTATGCTGGTTTTAATGCTACTATTTTATCTCCCTCACCTTTAGGCATTTCACAAAAAATCGCAGAACTTCCTATGTTTTCGGGAATTGGTTTACGCACAGCAATCTATATCTCTTTTTTAATTGCCACCATTTTATATATTAATTGGTATGTAAAACGATTAAAAAAATTGAATAAAGGAAGCATACTCGGAGACAACTGGTTTCCAAGTAATGCTCTTTCAAGTGAGAAAGAAACGGAGAAAACTGAAGTTCCTTGGACAATACGTCATAAATTAATTTTACTCGTTTCAGCTTTATCATTAATTGCATTTTTAATAGGTGCTTTCCGTCTACATTGGACAGACGCCGAAATGACCGCTACTTTTATTTTCATAGCAATTACAGCGGGAATAATAGGTGGCATGAAAGCGAACGATATCGCTTCTACTTTTCTAGCAGGCTGCCAAAATCTCATTTACGGTGCTTTGATCGTCGGAATGGCTCGTTGTATTTCAGTCATTCTAGAACAAGGCAAATTACTTGATACAATTGTGAATCAGCTCGCACAATCTCTCGAAGGACAAAGTCCTGTATTTGGCGTTATCGGCATGTATGTAAGTAGTGCCGCATTACATTTCCTCATTTCATCTGGGACAGGAGAATCTGTTATTTTCATTCCGATATTAGCTCCACTTGCCGATTTCATGCACATTACACGCCAAGTTACAGTACAAGCTGTTATGCTTGGAGAAGGTGTAGTGAACTGCCTCAATCCAACTTCCGGTGTTTTAATGGGCGTACTCGCAGCGAGCGGCATTTCTTACGGAAAATGGATTCGATTCATGGCTCCACTTGCATTCATTTGGTTTATCATCGGACTTATTTTTCTTATTGTTGGCGTGAATATTGAGTGGGGACCGTATTAAAAGACTCTTATTATACTTAACTTGATAAAATATCTATCCTATTCTCCTCTCCAACCCTATAAAAATCACTTATTCTAGTATAGATATAAACAGGGATTGATCATAGTGATCAATCCCTTCTCTCAAAGTAAAATACCTTTAAGTATTTTAGTTCCAAATTTTATTTACCCATTCCGGATGATCAATAAAAGGATTACGATTATGTTGATATTTCGTAAAAATCACTTCATTACGCTTTCGCTCTAAATCATCGACCGGGTCTTGCTCATTCCATTTTAGTAAAACGGATAGTTTGCCCATGTATGGGTCTTTATTGTTATTCACCTTTTCATTTAGTTCTAAATCTATTTCGCCGTTGTCTCCTTCATAACGAACAGCCATGTAAAATAGCATTCTAGCGATATCTCCTTTTACACTATCACGAGGTTCCCAAGAATCACTATCGTATTTACATTCTGTCGCTTCCGAATGATTCACACCACCATTATCAAAATCCAGATTTCCACGTGAGCTATTTACAGATACATCCGTCGCTCTTAAATGATGCAAATCTGTTCCAGCTCCTGCAGTCGTTCCAAAATCACCGTGAGATTTTGCCCAAACATGCTCTCGGTTCCAATTATCAACTCCTGAACCATTCGTAAGTTTCCCTTGCGAACGCCCAGTATATAAGAGTATCACATTGTTTTTATTATTTGGATCTTCATCAGTATCTCTTAGTGCTTCCCAAACCGCACTGTATGATAACTTTGTATGATCATCAATAATATTATGAAGTTCCTTCTTTAATTCTAAACCCGTTTTTCCTATTGCATTATTATAATATGTATTACCATAGCTTTTTACAGTAATCTCTTGTGGTGATGCAGAAGCTACTTCACCGTGTATGATATTTGTAAATGAAAGAGATGCAGTACCTAAAATAAAAAATGAAGATAGTGTAACCATAGCAAGCTTTGTATTTCGAAACTTCATATACCCATTTCCCCTTTAAAATATAATTTGAAGCTATTAACTACAAAATGCTTTCTAACCCCCAAAAACTTTTAGAAAGCCATACCCATCCTTTTCTTTTTATTTAATACAAAACTCTATTGAGTCTGTATTATTTCCAAACTTTTGGTTTATCTACTTCTCAAGGAATATCCTTCTCTAGTAATGATTATTAAAATATTCTTTACAATTAAAAAGTAGTTTAATGTTAACTTATAAATTTCAATTTTTTTATGCAATTACGCATATTTGATAAATCGTTCGACTTTTCTTTTTTCTATAACTGTCTTTATTTTTTGTGTAAAACCCTTTTTCCTCTGAAAAATAAGTACAAAAATAGATTGGATACCATGTAAGGCACCAATCTATTTTAATTAAAGAAACTGTGTCAATTCTGAGTTCACAACACGTTGTGCAGTAATGATAACACTTTCAGCTGTTAGTCCATAAACACTATAAAGTCCACCAGGTTGATTAGGAACAATTTGAACTTCATATTCAAATGCTTGTCCAAAAGCAGGATGAACTAGACTTAGAGTTGCAAAAGTAGAAGCATTAGAATTCACATTGAAGTTTACCTGTTCAATTAATGCTAATGAACCGTCAAGTCTAAATACTCTAGCTACTCCAGTAAGTGGGCCCGCAGTACGGTTAAGGATCTTCACCCTAACTCTATTTGCATTAGCAGGTTGATTTCCTACGTTTTCAATTGGTCCTGTAGTAAGAGCCATATAACATCACCTCCATTATATTATTATGATATTCAACAATACATATTGATGTTATAGTTTAATTACCCAATTTATTTTAAATAAAAAGCTTGTTTCTTATATTTTTTATAAGAAACAAGCTTTTCTTTTTCAACTACCATTCCTAAGACAATTTTATCCATCTCGAAAACATTTACAGTTACTTGACGTTTATGCTGGGACAGAACTACTACTATTTACTTTGCATTGAATCTATATATTTTTTAACTACTTCATATACATATTCTTGATTTGCCGCCGCTGTATTTGGATTGTATTTTCCGCCGTTTGTTTTATTGTTAGATAATACTCGAATCCCTAAAAATGGTACATCGTAAGCTTTTGCAATTTGCGCCGCTGCAGCACCTTCCATTTCTTCTACAGATGTTCCGTATTTTGTATGGAACCACTTAATTCTATCCACTTCATTATTCCAAAGATCTGCTGAACCTATAGTCCCTTCAACCACTTTACCTTTTGTATATTTATCTTTTACCGCATTAGCTGCTGCAAGTAAATCCTTATCTCCCTCGTAGTATCGGATTTTCTCAGCATTTGGATCTTCTCCTGCACTTCCTTCAGAAGCCATTAAGTCCATTGAAATCCATTTTGTCGGTTCAATCCCTTGATTCTCATCCATATTTGTTGTTTTTAATGAACCTATATTCGCGACTTTTTTTCCTAAAACAATATCAAATACATTTAAATTAGGATCATGTCCACCTGATGTTCCTTGGTTAATAATCGCTATAGGCTTATATTTTTCAATAGCCACTGCTGTAGCGGCTGCTGTATTTTCCATTCCTTTACCGGTTTTCGCTACGATTACAGGATAATTATCGACAGTTCCTTTATAAAATACGAAAGTTCCAGATTTTTCTTCCTTCACATTTTTTAGCCTTTTCGCAAACTTTTCAGCTTCTATCGGCATTGGACCTTGAATTAATATTGGTTTTTGATTGCTTTTTGCCTCAACTTGTTTCGGACTCACATTACATCCCGCAAGTATCGAGAATGACAATGCAGCAGTAGTTACTAGGTCAGCACATTTTTTCAACGTATTCTTCTTCATAAATAATCTCCTCTTTCTCTTGTTGTTTTCCATACTCGATACTTTTGGTCCAAACAAAAAAGTTCTAGAAATTGTAGAAGAATCTCTACTTTCTAGAACTACGATAGTCAAAGTTAATTAAGCATAAGGTAAAACAAATGCAAAATTATAGATCGGTAGCGCTCATTGAACAGCACAACCGACTACTTTAACCCGTAGTCCAGTTCTTTCATTGGGAACTAGGTAGAAACGCTCGGACCATATTACCGAGTATATACGAGTAATTATGTATAAAATTATTATATTGGTAATATATCAAACTTTTAGTGCTCACGCAATATAAATGCGAATATTTTTACTGAAATTATATTTAATGTTCGTTTTTAAAAGATTAATTATTTTTTCATCCATCTAAAAGTAAAAAATACCACCAAAAAACTTATATTCTAAATACTAAACTAAATCCACCTACCGCTAGACTATCGCCTTTCACACGCCCCAGGAAGGAGATTTCTTTCGGATAATACGTTAAAACTATGTAACTCTCTACCTATTATTTCACCATTATCTTATAAGAATGAAAAGTTTCATTAAAGATAAACATTCCAATTAATTCACTTTTTATTGATTTTCTCATGATTTCAATTCCTTTCTATCTGTGTAAAAGAAACTTTAATTAGCTTGATGGACATGTGACGATCCCCATGCCCATCAAAGATATCCCAAAATTGAATTTTAACCCTGACTTTTTAGAAAAATGAATAGTCAAGATATGTATTTACTTTTGGTTTTCCATATTTTTTTTGTATTATTCTTTATGAAATGAACGAATAAGGCGATTAAAGGAAAAGCTGCTCCAATGAGTAAAGCTACTTCACTATTAATTTTATAATACGTATAACTTCCAATCCACGAACCAAAAGCTCCTCCCAAAAAGAAAATAGTCATATATAATCCATTCAACCTGTTTCTTATCTCCGGATTCAAACTAAAGATAACTTTTTGGCCTAATAATAAATTTCCTGCTACACCAATATCGATGCAAATCCCTGAGATAAGTATTAAAATTACACTAAATAGTGAATGATCTTGAACAAAAAACAATAGTACGACAGATAAAAATACGAGTACCATTGATACATTAGTCATTGTAAATATATAGCCTTTATCTGCGATTTTACCAATAGTAGGAGTTAATAAAGCTCCAGCTATTGCAACAAAGCCAAACAATGCAATTTCATTATTTGAGAAATGTAGCGGCTCTGACCTTAATAAGATTGGAATAACTGTCCAATACAGACTAAATGTTGCGAATAAACATGCGTGATAAAAAGCTCTTTGTTGTAACGAAGAAGTATGTAGTAGTAGTTTTACCATAGAAGCTATTAAATTTGGATATAACATGTTACTAGTCGATATTACTTCATAGTTGGGTAAAAATTTTATAATTAACAGTAAGACAACAACTAAGACTATTAATGAAAAAAGAAATACCATTCTCCAGCCAAACCACTCAGCTATTCCGATAGATAATGGACGAGCAATCATAATCCCAATCAATAAACCACTCATTACTTTCCCCACATATTTACCTGTCTCTTCAATAGGCACAATCCTCATTGTTAGCGGAACTAACATTTGAGCCGCGCAGGCTCCAATGCCAATTATAGTTGTTAATAGTAAAAAAAGAATTCCATTCGTCGAAATTAGCGTACCAATTAATGAAAGAATAGTAAGCCCGATAAGAATCCCTATTATTTTCTTACTTTTGAATAAATCTGCCATTGGTACGATAAAAAACAATCCCAATCCATACCCAATTTGTGTCAAAGTAGTGAGCAATCCAGATAAATCAGAGGAGATATTCAAGTCCTTTGCAATGAATTGCACAATTGGCTGTGCATAATAAATATTTGCAACAAGTGATCCACAACTAATTGCCAAAATGAATATTAGAAAATTTGTCTTTTTAGTCAACGTTATCATCCCTTTCCTTTTTGGAACGTTCATTCCGAAATCATTAAAAAAGAAAGACTATAGTTCTTCAATAGTCTTATCCACTAAATTATAGGCTAGATATTTCTCTTTTTTATATTTGGCCATTATATTAAGGCTATGATTTAAACTTAATAAAGAATATGCAACTAATTCAGTATCAGCCTCTTGTGAAATTTCGCCTTTCTTTTTTCCTTCTTCGATAACTTGCTTAAATACTTTTTCAAGTTCATTAAAATCATTTATGAGTATTTCTTCTATGGCAGGATCAATTTTTCCAATAAGCAGTGAAGAATTTGTTATAATACACCCCTTTGGAATGTCATCTGAATAACATTTTTCAATATGTTGATAAAAAAAGGATGTAAGTGATTCTTTCATGTCTATCCCACTAAAAAGTAAACTTCTCTTTTGAGATCCATAGTTTTTATACTGTTCTAAAACCAGTTTAAATAATGCATCCTTATCTCCAAAACTATCGTAGAGAGTAGAGCGACTTATGCCCATCGTTTCAATAAGATCTGATATATATGTAGCATCATAACCTTTCTCCCAGAATAAATGCATCGCTTTATTTAAAGCTTGTTCTTTGTTAAAACTAATCTTTCTCCCCATTTAATAACACCTCCTATCATATAATTCAGTATATTTTTTCCGGAACGATAAGTCCAGAAAAATATACTGAAATTAAGTCTTCCGTTAGACGGTACCCTAAATGCCTATATAAAGTGAAACTTTAATTAACCCTCACCAATCGGACTTTTACAGGCAGTTACTCTCCACCTAATTTAGATAAGGGCGTCTTACTACCAGCATGCGGCGAGACAAAATGCGTATCCATCCAATTCACAATGATTTCTTCCAGCTGCGGGTGAAGTGGCTTATCTGCACCTTCCGCATAAATCTTCTTAAATTCCAACGCCTTAAAATCACCCCCAAAATATTTCAAGGTATGATCCATATTTTTTATTACATATACTTCAGAATCACCTTTCACATAATCACCAATTCGCTTCGCTTTTTCAGGATTCGCCTGAAAGTCTTTATCACCAGCAATCGCTAGCACTGGACATGTTACTTGTTGTAAATCTTTATAGATGTCATGCTGAAAATGCTCTCTAAGCCATTTTGCATTCATTGGCTTAAAACCAATTTTTACAATATCTTTTTTTGAGTTTATCATTTTCTCTGTTGCTTTTTGCGCCTGCTTTTCTCCTCGCTTCTCAATATTGAGAAGACGCATTAACTTTCCTTTTATTCCTTTTTGCTCTTTTAACTCTTTATAAATAATCTCTCTTTGTCTTTTCGTAGCCTCTTCTAATGATTCCGCAGCTCCTGTAAGAAGGATGAGTCCATTAACTGGTGTTCTTGCATTTACTACTGTTGCCAACATACATCCTTCACTATGACCAGCTAAAATGATATTTTCCGAATCAACAAATGGTTGTGCTTTTAAATACGTAATCATGGCCTCTATATCACTAACTAAATCCCACATTCCAGTCTTCAGAATTTCTCCGTCACTCTTTCCTACTCCGCGCTTATCAAAGCGGAGCGTTACTACTCCAAGCTTCGCAATTACATGGGCTAAATCTATATATATGTTCGACTCAAGCTTTAACGGTAATATCGTTCCATTACGATCAATCTCCCCAGATCCAGCAATAATGACAACAGCCGCATACTTCCCATCAGCTTTTGGTTTAGTAATTGTACCTTGCAACGTAAATTCACTCTTTATCGCTACTCCATATTCGTCAAAGGTCATTATATGAACCCTCCTTCTATTCAGTTATATCTAATTTAAATTTCAAACTCGCTATTATATTTTTATACTCTCTTACATCTTTAACAGGAGCGAAAACTGGATTCTCTGCAATACTTTGTAACATGCTTCGCTTTATAATCTCTTCATTTCTAACTGTTTTAGCACCAAGTGGAAACTCTGCAAACCATCCATCAATCGCATCAAAATAGGAATCTCCATGTAAATGTAGACTATTTACTGTAAAGCTCGCCGCACAAACCGCTGCATATTTCCGTAACATTTCTAATGCTCTTTCAAAATTCCCTTGCATGCAATATACTTGTGCAGCAGCATAGTATACTTTTAAAGTCATATTGGGATGTAGTTTTTCTATTTCATACACGTCTATTAACATAAAAGC
Source organism: Bacillus sp. 3G2 (assembly GCF_044324725.1). Taxonomy (NCBI): domain Bacteria; kingdom Bacillati; phylum Bacillota; class Bacilli; order Caryophanales; family Bacillaceae; genus Bacillus; species Bacillus sp. 3G2. Next base: position 3,075,424 of record NZ_CP172246.1, read on the forward strand.
TCTATTTAAAATCAATTCTACCTTTTCAGCGCTTGAGGCATTTACTACTACATAATTCGGTATTGTCGCAACGAGTTGTATTAAATGTTGATACATACTAATTTGCATTATTTCATTTGCCTTTTCAGCATTTCCAAGCATTTGATACGCTTGTGCGATTAGATCTTCCTCTGGAACGTTAGGACGTATCGTTTCGCCAAGCAATTGCAATACTTCATCCGGTTTATTGAGTATAAGATAGCAAGTTGCTTGAAACGATACCGCCTCTTTCACAAGAGAAACATCATCACTTTCTTCCTGCACCCTTCTAAAGAGATGCATTGCCTCTTCTAAAATTTCAATTCTTTTATCCGTATCCTCTGTTAACATATGGTGATTAATAAAAAGTAGTCCCATTTGAAGTAAAAATGGAAAACAAGAATAATATTTTTTAATTATTCCTCTGCACTCTATCATCACTTCATCAAACGGTTTTTCACTAAAAGCTTCTGCGAGTCTATGATATAAATTTTTAATATCTTCCTGCTCCATTTGTGGTGTATAACTAATTAGTTCATCAATACTTATGTGAAAGTACGATGCTAACAGTGGTAAAAATGTTATATCTGGATAACTCTGCCCCGTCTCCCATTTGGAAACAGATGCCTTCGTAATACCGATATACGCCGCTAACTCTTCTTGTGTAATTCCTTTTTCTTTTCTCTTATCCGCAATAATTTTATGAATCTGAATCTCTCTCACTGTATCACCTCATACTTTTATTATATGTACTATATTCTATACAAAATATGGATTTAAAGTCGACTTTCGTTAACAAAATCAACTGTTAGGAAACATCTCTCTAAAATGAAAGGCAGGAACATATTTGATATGTTCCTGCCTTTTTATTTTGGGATCCGATACATAGCCATCTAGCTAAGATTTTGAAGTGCTGCAAAATCAAACATTTCATCTCACCACAGTTTTCTATGGGAATCCAGTGAACAGCTTATTTGCATGATTTTCGTTATAGGAAGCTAATTTTTAGTATTACAGCAATCTTTTTTTCATTTTTGATAGTGAATAATTAATATTAGTAAATCTCCGTTTCATTAAACAATTTACCTTATATATTCCAATAGTCACTATTTATATCACTGTTATATTTATATTCAATCTTTTCTTTTCCACACTTTTCACACTTATAAAAACTAACTGTACCGATCTGTCCTGTTTTAAAATTTTCACTATCTTGAGTTTTAATAAAGTTATATTTATGAATACACTTAGGTTCTTTCACCTTATTTATCCATTCTCTTAACATAAAGTAATTACTCTCCTTTAAAGAATATTCCTCGTGGGTTTTTGTATTTATAAAATCCTAGGAAATTTTTTCAATCAATGACTACCTTATGCCTTAGCCTACAAAATTCGCGAAATGTTGTTGCCCCCTCCTATGCTTAACTTGCATACTTTGCAAATTTCTTATCTCTGAAATGAGCAACGATAAAGATAATCGGAATAAACAGTAATTTGAGAAGGGAAATGTGTGCTATACCTGTTTTTTGGATATAAACATTAAGGAAAATTGTTATCAGTACCAGAGTAAACGTCCATTCCTTCAGGAATATTCTTCTTATAGAACCCTTTTTCATACATATACCTCCCTTTTCCTAATTGTATCACTTAGATAATGCGCTTATAAGAAAATTTTTCCTGTATATTATATACATGTGAAGTTAACATAACGTCCTATTATCAGTAGTAAAGAAAAAGGAGAACCCTGCTCTCACAAGGGAATCTTTTTTTAGTTCTATGAATCTATACATTTTTTATACATTCCTATCCTAACGCGATTTTAGCGTTCTTGTTTGTTACTGGATTAGCCAAAAAACTGTATAAAATCTTGCATACTCTTAGCGTGGGATTTTTCCAAAATACTGGCAGCCCGACCTCCACTTAACTTCTTTGCTTCCGCTGAATTTTGAGGCGGGGGTCTTACTACCCGGGATAAAATCAAAGGAAGGAACATATTTGATATGTTCCTTCCTTTTTATTGTGGGGTACCGATACATAGCCATCTAGTTAAGATTTTGAAGTACTTCAAAATCAAACATTTCATTTCAACACAGTTTTCTATGTAAATCCAGTGAACAGCTTATTTGCATAATTTTCAAAAGCGGAAGTTAAAAATTTTTAGTTTCTGGCTCAATTAAAACACTACTTTAATCTAGAATTTCAAGTGATTTCAATTTTTCAATTATCATTGACTTATATTTGATAGCTTCATACTGTGAATTATCAATTTTTGTCTTTTTTATATTTAACATATTAAATATTTCTCTTTCAATATCTCTTCTTGCTTCTAAAACTTTAATTGTTCCGTCTAAACCGTGATAGCCTTTCATTTTCCCATACCCTTGATTTGTATAATACTCAATAAATCCAGCAGACCATTCTTTATCTCTTTCATTAAATACCTTTCTGAATGAGAATTCCAAATCATCTTGTTCTATATAAAACAATACTGGATTTAATTTCTCTATGATTTTCGCTAATGCATTAATATAACTTATGACTTTCTCTTTTTTTTCACCATATTTAACCATCCCGATTGTTAATGGATTTTGTATGAAGCAACATTCAAAAATATAAATTTTATTTTCGGTGTTGGCTATTTCAACAAAATCCCTCCATTTTTCAGTTATTAATTCAATATTCCTCTCTAGCGGTAATTCATAAATATCATTTTTGAAAATGGTATTTAATAAATTTTCAGGAAAATTAGAGTTGTATTCACTTCTAATTTTTTTATATGGCAATACATAATTGTTTTCACGCTTCGTGGCTCTATCACTAATTACTGCCCTAAAATCACCACTATTCACTAACAAACTTTCGAATTCACTTTTATCAAAACAAGATACCCCATCATAATCAGCAGGGTGGTCTGGATTCCCTTCAAGAAATAACTCAACGTCAATATTTTTTTCAATTAGAATATCGTAAAGCAAGCTTGCAGTGGTGGATTTCCCAAAGCCAGGAAGCCCTTCTACTATGATTAATTTTGTATTCAAAAAAATCTACACCTTTCTAAGATAAAACAGACTAATTTCCCTATAAACCATTATCTAAATTTAATAAAACTAGAACTTCTTTTCCTATGTATCATTATTTCGTTATTTCACCAAACTGTGCTCTCGTCACGTTCGCCAAGTCATCCACTTTCAGCTCGATTTGTATACCAATTTTCCCGCCGCTTACTATGATCGTTTCAAGCGATTGCGCACTCTCATCAATGCATGTTGAAAATAACTTCTTCATCCCTACTGGTGAACAACCACCGCGAATGTATCCTGACACTTTCGTAATATCTTTTACAGGAATCATTTCAATCTTTTTTTCACTTACCGCTTTTGCAGCAGCTTTTAAATTTAGTTCTTCATCTACCGGGATGATAAACACATGATAATTTTTACTATTCCCTTGAGCGATTAACGTTTTATATACTTCTCGCACTTCTCGTCCAATTTTTTCAGCTACTGATATACCATCAATTTTTCCATCGTCTGGATCATATGACATCATCGAATATTCAATTTTTTCTTTATCTAATATTCGCATCGCATTTGTTTTATCTTTTTTCATAACGGTCTCCTTAAAAGGTTATTTCATATTATTAAGTTTTATTATACACCCTTTTCCATTTCTCCTACATAACTTCACGTATATTTCAAAACTAAAAATATTGATAATTCAAAAATCATCTGATATAATTTGGAAAAACTTATGTTAAGGAGAGATTTGTCATGCGAAATATTAATACTTCTTTCCAACTTCATCATCATACGTAACGCCGTGTATCCGAAGAAAATTTTTTCTTCGTGGGTACAGGGCTTTTCCTGTTGACCCACGAAGCGTTCATAAAGCTATGTGGGTATTTTTATACCTGCATAGCTTTCTTTAATTTAAAAAAGGAGTGATTATAATGGAAATGAAAAATGTAAAAGGAACGAAAGACTATTTACCAGAGGAACAAGTGTTGCGAAATAAAATTAAAAGAGCTTGTGAAGACACGTTCGAACGATACGGATGTAAACCGTTAGAAACACCAACGTTAAATATGTATGAGCTTATGTCTTACAAGTACGGCGGTGGCGATGAAATTTTAAAAGAAATATATACGCTTAGGGATCAAGGAAAACGCGACCTTGCCTTACGCTACGATTTAACCATTCCATTCGCAAAAGTCGTGGCAATGAATCCGAACATCCGCCTTCCTTTTAAACGGTATGAAATTGGGAAAGTATTTCGAGATGGGCCAATTAAACAAGGAAGATTTCGTGAGTTCATTCAATGTGACGTTGATATAGTCGGTGTAGAATCAGTTATGGCAGAAGCGGAACTTATGAGCATGGCGTTTGAACTGTTCCGAACGTTAAACTTAGAAGTAACGATCCAATATAATAACCGAAAATTGTTAAATGGTATTCTCGAGTCCATTAACATCCCTACTGAACGAACGAGTGACGTCATTTTATCATTAGATAAAATCGAAAAGATTGGGATTGATGGTGTAAGAAAAGATGTATTAGAGCGCGGAATTTCTGAAGAAATGGCTGATACGATATGTAATACCGTTTTATCTTGTCTAGAGCTTACAATTGCTGACTTTAAAGAATCTTTCAATACTCCACTCGTTACCGATGGAGTAAACGAATTACAACAATTACAGCAATATTTAATCGCCCTTGGAATAAATGAGAATGCTATATTCAATCCATTTTTAGCACGAGGACTTACAATGTACACAGGCACCGTATATGAAATCTTTCTAAAAAACGCCTCAATTACATCCAGCATTGGTAGCGGCGGTCGATACGATAATATTATTGGGGCATTCCGTGGCGATAATATGAGCTATCCAACAGTCGGCATTTCATTCGGTTTAGACGTTATTTATACAGCACTCTCACAGAAAGAAACGATATCATCTACAGCGGATGTATTTATCATCCCACTCGGGACAGAATTACAATGTTTACAAATTGCCCAGCAATTACGTGCTACCACTTCCTTAAAAGTCGAACTCGAACTAGCAGGACGCAAATTAAAACGCGCCCTTAATTATGCAAATAAAGAGAATATCCCTTATGTGCTTATTATTGGAGAAGAAGAACTTAGTACAGAAACCGTTGTGCTGCGGAATATGAAGGAAGGTAGTGAGGTGAAGGTTCCCCTTTCTTCTTTAAATAGTTATTTATAATACGAACCACCCTCGTTTGGGTGGTTTTTCTATTTTATAGATAACGAAACAATTAGTTTACATAAAATAATTACATTCTACTAAAAACCACAAGTATTTAATATCCAATCACCTATTATTTTTGGTAATATATAGATATGAATGATTTTAGGAGGATTTACTTTGAAAACTTACATACAAGCACTAAAGTGGACCACAGGGATCTATCATCTTTTATTGATTCCTTTTTGTTTTTTATTTCTAAGTCGTGTTAACCTTTATGGGATACCTTTACTACTATTGATTGCTTTACATATCACTACTATTTTATTATCTAAAAAAGCAGGCATGAATACGTCCCCTCATTATATCGGTATTATCGTTACTCTCATTGCCTTCTTTCCTTATATAGACATCGTTCTACATATTATAGCGGCCGTTTTCCTTTTATTAGACGCTGTTTCTATGAATGCAAAAGAAGTGTATGATTCATAGCTGGATAAAATAAAACTTTAATCAGTAGAGTTTTGAATTAGGTTAGCAAATTACAAAATTAATCTTACAAACTAAACTTATTGCTAACACCCAAAAAGGATTTACTTTTTAAGTAAATCTTTTTTATTTAAATTTGTATTCCTTACTTCAAATTAATAAAAGAATATTCTGTTTTAATTTTACGAAATTCTAAATATTTACAATTAAGATGAATTAACATACATTTTAGTTACACAAAAATATCTAAGTTTAAAGGAGATGAATGCATGCTTAAAAAATTAATAGTAGGTGCAGTAGTAGCCATTTCAGCAGTTGAAGTTAAAAAGTAAAAAATATAGAAATAAAAGGTGTCTTCCCGCATGGAAAACACCTTTTATTTCTACAACTCTTAACTATTGTTTTTCGTATTCCTACTCTCCAAAACTTTCTCCATATTATGAGTTGCCCATTCCATCATTAATAGAATCATTGGACGCAGTGATTCACCAAGTTCCGTTAACGAATATTCTACTTTCGGAGGCACTTCACGGTACACTTCACGATGTATAATGCCATCCGCTTCAAGTTCTCTCAGCTGTAGTGTTAGCATTCTTTGTGTGATATTAGGTTTTAATCTTTTTAATTCATTAAATCTCTTTGTACCATCTAATAAATGATACAAAATAACCCCTTTCCATTTTCCACCAATAACCTCAACCATAGCTTCCACTGGACAAGAATATTTATTTAGAAATGGGTAATTCATATTATTTTCATTCGAACAATCCATCATAAATCCCTTCCCTTACCAATAGTATCTTTTTTGATACTATAACACATAAATGTGCGTACTTGTATCTATGTTACTTTAAAAATATAATTTACTTACAAAAACAAATTAATGAAAAGAGGGACTTTTATGACAAATACAAAACAAATTACAAAAGAAAAAATTATGGAGGCTTTCCATTTCAGACATGCATGTAAGGAGTTCGATCCTATGCACAAAATTTCAGAAGAGGATTTTAAATTCATTTTAGAAACAGGCAGATTATCTCCTTCTTCTTTTGGTTATGAACCATGGAAATTTATTGTCGTACAAAATAAAGAATTAAGAGAAAAACTACAACCGTATTCATGGGGCGCTGGTGGGCAACTTGCAACAGCTAGTCACTTTGTTATTGTTCTTTCAAGAAATATTAAAGATATGCATTATGATGCAGAGTATATTAAATATATGATGAACGATATTATTGGATTACCTGAAGACACTCAGAAAATTAGATATGAATTCTTCAAAAAGTTCCAGGAATCAGATTTTAACTTATTACAATCCGATCGTGCTGTATTTGATTGGGCATCTAAGCAATCTTATATCGCTTTAGGTAATATGATGACGAGTGCAGCTCAAATTGGCATTGATTCTTGTCCAATAGAAGGATTTGATAAAGAGAAAGTAGATTCTTTACTTCGTCAAGAAGGTATTATACAAGGCGATAATCTTGAAGTGTCTGTTATGGTTGCCTTTGGTTACCGTAAAGAAGATCCAAAGCGTGATAAAACAAGACAGACTATGGATACAATTGTTGAATGGATTAAGTAATATAGCACTCACTAATAAAACTCCTTATAGCTATTTACGTACTCTAAAGAAGAATCAGTTGTTTTTCCAATGTATGAAATTGATTTTTCATGGAAAGATATATTAGTATGTATGCAGTTTAAACGCTCTATTTTTTAGAGTTGAACAGGAGGAGAATGAATATGTCTGATATTGAAGTTGGCGAAGTGTTTACACTTAGTGATGAGAATAATGAGGATCAGGAAGTAGAAGTACTTGGAGCGATGGATGTTGAAGGTGCTGAATATATCGCAGTTGCCTTCGTAGAGGACATTCAAACAGAATCTGAGGAAGACATTGATATTTTCTTTTTAAAAGTAGAAGAAGATAATGAGTTTTCATACATTGAAAATGATGAAGAGTTTGATAAAGTATCTGCTGCTTTTGATAAAATTTTGGATGAGCAAGAACAAGAAGAATAGGAATGAAAAACACGAGGGCGGATGCATATCCGCCCTCTTTTTATTTATCCCGCTATTCGCCGGGCAGTAAGACTCCCACCTCAAAATTCAGCAAATGGGGAGGAGTTAGGTAGGAGATCAACTGCCCGTAAAAGCCCGATTGGTTCAACTAATAATCAGTGGGAGATGGACAACCCCCCCACTGATTAAAGTTTCACTTTATCACTCATATAGAGACTCATGCAGCAATTCCAGTACATCTTTCATCACAAAAGGACCATCTTTCTTCACATGCTCAGCGAATTCAGAAACGAGACGCAATGTTTTTACACTCTCAACCGGGTGCTCGCCGGATGCACTTTCAGCAGAAAGCATAACAGCATTTGTCCCGTCTAGCACAGCTTGAAACACATCAGTCACCTCAGCTCTTGTTGGAATAGAATGATCTACCATAGATTGAAGCATTTGAGTTGCTGTAATAACATATGTATTCGTTCGATTACATTCCTGAATCATCATTTTCTGCAAGAGTGGAATAAATTGATACGGCAACTCTACTCCTAAATCGCCCCTTGCAATCATAATTCCGTCTGCTTCTTTACATATCTCTTGAAAATTCTCGATTGCTTCCATCGTTTCTATTTTAGCAATTAAATTTGGCGAAGTTTCTTTATGCTGCTGTATAAAATCACGTATTTCTTTTATGTGATCAGCTTTTCGCACAAAAGAACATGCGATAAAATCGACACCCTCTTCTAAAAGAAACTGAATATCTTTTTTATCTTTCTCTGTAATAGCTGGTAAACTAACGATTGCTCCTGGTAAGTTCACCCCTTTATGAGAGGAGATATTACCACCTGTTTTCACCTTTGTTTCTATTTTATCCATACTTACCTTCTCAACGATTAACTCAACTTCACCATCATTCATTAAAATTCTACTTCCAACTTTCACATCATTCGCGATTCCTTCATAATCAACACTTGCTTCCTTATTGCTCCCTGTAACTGGCTGCGTATGCAAAGTAAAAGAATCTCCCGCCTGAAGTGTAATTTGTTCTCCTTTTACTTCACCTAACCTTATTTTAGGACCTTGTACATCGCCTAAAATTTTAATAGAATCATCTAACGATTTGACTAAATGAATAATATCTTTATGACTTTCATGCGTGCCATGTGATAAATTCAACCGCACTATTTTCATGCCATTGTTTATTAACTGCGCTAACGTATCTTGATTATTACTTGCTGGCCCAATTGTACAAACTCGATCGATTGTCATATTTATCACCATCCTTTTTATAAATGGTTCCCATAAAATAAAGAGAAGATTCTTTTTATTGACATGACCGTACAACTTAAAAAGGCAAATAGGTTTTATGTGAGGAGAGTTTTTGTTGAAGAAGAATGCAAATTTCGTCCAGTTTCCAACGTCTTAGAAGGTGCAATACGTTCGGGCCGCACAACAGGAATTGTTGCTACATCAAAAATTCAGTATGCTACTCCGGCTAGTTTCTCTTCCCACCACGCTAGCCGCAAAAATCTTGAAATACAATCACTTGTCCATAACACTTTGTTCTACTTCTACATTTACTATTAGTAATACGATCTTTTCAGAGGTGAAATATAATGGACAAGTTCTTATCTTCTGCTGCACTAAATCCAAGTTTAATTGGGCCTACCTTTCCACCTGTTCCACCTTTTCAATTTCCTACAGGACCCACTGGTTCTCCCGGAGCTACTGGCAACACTGGACCTACCGGAAACACTGGATCTACCGGAAACACCGGGCCTACTGGCAACACTGGACCTATCGGAAACACCGGGCCTACCGGAAACACTGGGCCTACCGGAAACACTGGGCCTACCGGAAACACTGGGCCTACCGGAAACACTGGGCCCACCGGTGCTACTGGGCCTACTGGTTTTAATCTTCCTGCTGGACCTGCATCTATTACCTTAACTTCTAATGCAACCACAGCATGTGTATCCACCCAAGGAAATAATACTTTATTTTTTTCGGGTCAAGTATTAGTAAATAGTAGTCCTGCTGCAGGGGTAGTAGTCAGCTTTTCATTTAGTAATCCTTCTCTTGCTTTCATGGTTCCCCTTGCTACCATCACCAATGCATCTGGTAACTTTACCGCTGTATTTCTATCCGCAAATGGACCTGGAACAGTAATCGTTACTGCTTCACTTCTCGATTCTCCTGGAACAATGGCTAGCGTCACAATTATCATTGTGAATTGTCCGTAGTGGTTTTATTTTGTTCATCGGGATGTTCTTTTCAAATGAATTTCTTAACGCCCACCGAAAATGAACAATATCGAAACAAATTAAAAAAAGCCTACTCACAAGTAGGCTTTTGAAACTACGAAAGTTTCGTCAATAACTGATTTAAATCTTTTTTCGTTTTCGTCGTTAATGATTTCATTTTATTAATATCAATTTTTTCTTTCTCCGCTCCTACAATTAACGGATACATACTTTGTCCGATTGTTTTAGATTCAGCTGGATGTGATGCTTCTAACTCTTTCTCGATTACATCCCACTTTTCATTAATTTGTTTTCCAAGTTTATTTACTGTTTCTAATTTAGGGTTTGCAGCTAATTGCTTGTCTAAGCTTTCAATTAATGCAGCAACTTCTTTAACATTTGTTTTCACAGCTACGCTTTTCTTTGAATCTTTCGTTGTTTTTCCGTTTGCGTTTGTACTTGTACTTTGATCTGTCGTTTTTCCACTAGTCGTTTGATCATTCGTTTTTCCTGTCGTCTCTTTTTCTTTTGTTTTCACATTCTCATTTTGAGATGATGTTTTACCGTTACTTTCTGTTCCTGATGATTCTTTCGTATTTTTTGCATCTTTATCTGTTTTTTCATTTGAAGAAGTATTTGTTTCTTTTTCATTATCTTTCGTTGTTTTTGATGTCTCATCTGCACTTGTCGTTTTTGCTTCTCCTTCATTTTGCGCTGTTACTTGTTCTTTCTTGTCTTTCTCTTTATCTGCTGAAGGACTACAAGCTGCCATAGTAAGCATTGTACCAATTGTTATCGATGCGATAGCGACCTTTTTCATTTTCATATAAATCCCCCTATGTTTACTTTATTTATCCTCCCCTTTACGATTCGATTTCCCCTTAAAAAATCCCTTTTCATATGAATTACCATCTTTCCGACAGTAATCTTCATAATAATACGTACAAAAACTGATAAACCTATTTGAACATTCGAGTTTCTTCTACTACATTTTTCTCCGCTCTAGCAAAAGAAAAAGAGTATATTGTCACATGAAGAAATACTATCTTCATATGACGATATACTCTCCTATCAAATTTTTATCTTTACTGACATTTTATTTAAACAAAAAAATAAAATTTTCTTTCATTTTTTTGTTTCTCAATAGTTGTTAACATAATATATTTATGAGTAACCACCATTTGAATGAATAACTTGACCCGTAATCCATTTTGCTTCTTCACTTACTAAAAAAGAAATTAAGCGTGCTGCATCCGCCGGTTCTCCTACTTTACCTTGCGGAAACTTCCATACTAAATGATGTTTCAGCTCCTCTGTAATCCATCCTGTATTCGTTGGTCCTGGATCAACTGCATTTACTGTAATCCCCTTCTCCATCGCAACTGGTGCTACTGATTTTGTAAATGCTTCAATTGCTCCTTTCGTCGCTACGTATGCTAGTTCATCAGGCATTGGTCCTAATGACTGCCCTGACGTAAGATTAATAATACTGCCACTCGTTTTCAGCGCATAATGTTTAATAAATAATGAACTTAATAACATAGTAGCACGGACATTCACTGTGTAATGTTTATCTAACTGTTCTACATTTAATTCTTCAATTCTCGTATGAGTAGCATATGCTGCATTATTAATTAAAATAGATGGATCACCTAAACGTTCTGAGACCATATAAAACAAACGATTTGGCGAATACGACTGCGATAAATTGATTTCTGCCATTTCACATCGAACACCTAAACTTTCAATCTCCTCTTTCAACAAAAAGGGCTCTTTGTCATGCATTCCCCACGGCATCGCTTTATCATACTGAGACCAGTACGTGAAAAAAATGTCTATCCCTTCTTGAGCAAGCACCTTGCATACAGCTGCACCAATTCCATTCAGACGAGTTGCCCCTGTTACAATTGCTATTTTCTTCACCTTTTCTCCTCCATCTATGGATAAATCCCCTGCACGAATACAGAGGATCTATCTTTTTATTCAATATTTGCCAATATGCGTTCTGCACCTAATTTTAATATTTTAATTAAAATATAGTTGGCAATGGTAAACAATACAAATAAAACAATGAACATAACCCACAGTCCTACTTGAAGGAAGAAGTATAATAAACTTACTCCCGCTACAATAACTAAAGCTATAAAGATATTAGCTAAAAAATTCCACAAAGTTGTATATCGGCTCTTAAATAATTTCTGCTCTGTATCCCAATGTATATCTGCAGTTTGTGCATCCCAGCGTGTACCAATTAAATTAATTAACAATAACCCGTTCGCACTTAGTAAAAACCAAAGGATCATGAATACTGGTGAAACTCCTGCTACAACTGCCATCGTAATACCGAATACTGCTAGAATGAACACATTAATTAACCAAGCCGTTATCGCTTTTGCAAAAAAGATATCCGAAGCTTTTACTGGTAAATAACGATTCACAAACCATGAACTTCCATCTCTTGAAAATGATGTTGTTGCGATAACGTTACTTCCCATTAAAAATAACGATGCACAAAGACCAACGCCAATTGCAAGACCTGCTGATTTTGGATTATCAATATACCCTGTGATCCACTTTAAGTTTCCATCTTGCACGAATAAAACAAAGAATAACATAATCGGCATAACGAAAGTTTGTACGATACAATTTAAGAAAAATTGTGGTGTACGGAATAACGTTTTAAATTCTTTTTTCACATACGCTTTTAAATGTGAACTTTGTACCGTTGATTTCTGTAAACCTTCTGCTGAAATAACCTCTTTTTTTGCTGTACTCGTTGAAAGTCCAATAACCCCTTTTAAATATGTACGCTCTGCAATGTAATAAAACAACACAAAGAATACAAATGAAATAAGTGCAAAGATGATTACGTATAAAGGACCCTTCCAATTTGCATTTTCTACTAATGCCACTGCTCCGAAATATGTAGTTGGAAAATAATTAGTCATTTGTACTAAAAGTGAAGATTGGTTGTTCGCAAGATAATTCGTAAGTGCATCTTCAGAAAACGAGCTTTTATTTTTCCACTGTAAAAATACATTAATTCCTACAATAAATAGTATACTTACGATTCCAATAAATATATTGCCTCGATCTTTATTTTTCGCTATATTTGTATACCTCATAATAACTGTCATCAGTAAGGAAGCTAATACTAACGGCACAATCGGGAAAAGTAAGTAAATAAAAATCATGTATATGTAATATGTAATAAATGCGCCACTTTTTAACCCATACGTAATAAAGATTGGTAATAAAATAAATGAACTCATTACGTATTGTGTAATTAATACCGTTAAAAATTTTGCCGAAATAATCTGTGCTGGTTTCAATGGTAATGGTAATAACATTTCAATGTCATTACTATAGTAAAATACAGTTAAAATGTTCGTTATGCTCATTAAAAATACCCATATACTCGCAATTGCAAGCCCCATTGCGATAATCATTCCTGGGTCTTGCCCTAAATGTTTCATCCCTTCATACATTCCGTGCGTCATCGAACCAAAGATTAAAAAGCCGACAAATAAAATGGCTGCAAATGAAAAGACATACGCCCATCGCTTCTTCTTATCTGTTATAAAATCTGCATAATTTAATTTCAATAATACTTTCGTTAACGTCCAAATTTTACTCATTGCCCGTCATCTCCAAGAACATTTTTTCAAGTGATTCATTGGATTTAAAATGATCTCTCATTTCATCTAAATTCCCTTTAAACTGAAGATTTCCCTTATTAATAATTGCAACGCGGTCACATATTTTTTCTGCCACTTCTAATACGTGTGTCGAGAAAAATACGATTTTTCCTTTATCCGCATGTTCTCTCATCATCTCTTTTAAAATATATGCGGATTTCGGATCAAGTCCTGTTAATGGTTCATCTAAAATCCATACATCTGGCTCATGCACGAGCACACCAATAATAACGATTTTTTGTCTCATACCGTGCGAGTAACTTTGAATTTGATCCGATAACGCATTGTAAAGATCAAATTTCTTCGCTAAAGACTCAATTCGCTCTTGTCGTACTTCTTTCGGCACTTCATACATATCTGCCATAAAGTTTAAATATTCAATTCCCTTTAATCGTAAAAACATATCTGGGCTATCTGGAACATAACCAAACGTCTTTTTCGCTTCCATCGGATTTTTCATAATATCTTTACCGTTAATCGTAATCGTTCCTTTGTCCACCCCATGAATACCAGTAATCATCTTAATTGTCGTTGATTTACCCGCACCATTCGGTCCTAAAAATCCAAAGATTTCTCCACTAGGCACAGATAAACTTAAATCTTTTACTGCATAGGTAGACCCATTATAACTTTTCGACACATTCGTAATTTCAATCATTCCATCCAATCCTTTCCTTAATTACCAAATAACTATATCAATATTATAGCATACTTCTATTTTTAGATTTTTATATTTTTTCAGTTTTTTTAACCTTTAAAATAAATATACACGCCTAATCCAACGATTAAAACGACAGCTAGTAAAATATAGATTATCGTCAGCCGTTTAATATTCCCTTTTGTCGCTTTACTATAATTCGCATCACCATTCCGCCCAATTAACACCGTTGCCACTACAGTAATGACTACAAGTAATACAACGATCATGATCCAAGTTAGCATTCCTTCCTCCCCTTCCTTACAACCATTTTACAATATTATCCTCTTTATTTCGCAGTATATTTCCTCTTTTTACTATTATTATGAAAAGAATTGGAAAACTATTATTATCACACATTTCTATATGTGATATATTTATAACATAATGTGATTTATCCCGCTTTAATGGGCAGTAAGACCCCCACCTCAAAATTCAGCGAAAGCAAAGAAGTTAGGTGGGGGATCAACTGCCCATTAAAGTCCGATTGGTTCAACTAATAATCAGTGGGGGATGAAGAAAACCCCCACTGATTAAAGTTTCACTTTATTTCTAACATTGAAAGGAGAATCTATCGTGAAAACAACTTGGATTAAATATTTAGGATTTCTCGGTTTCTTCGGATTTCTCGGCTTTTTTTATGAAAAAGGATTGTTTACTATGTTTTGTTTCTTCTCCTTTTTTACAACGTATAGAACGGTTCAACACGATGAACTATTTGAACAAATCGTCAATAAATCGTGCCGTAATGCCTTTATCGTTACATTACTAACTACCGCTATCATTATGTTTATTGAAATGTTATTTCCAAATCCGACGCTACAAGAGATTGATATCGCTCTTATTTTCAGCACACTCATTCTTACGTTCGGCTTCTCTATATTCTTTTACGATAAACCTGTTGATGAAACGGAAGATGCGCCATGGCGTTCGTAACGAAAATAAAAGAATACCGCGCCAAATCGAACATGACACAAGAAGATTTAGCGAAAACTGTTGGTGTACGCCGTGAAACAATTAGCCATCTCGAAAAAGGTAAATATAACCCTTCCTTGCAGCTTGCTCACGATATAGCAAAGGCACTTCATAGTACGATTGATGA
Organism: Bacillus sp. 3G2; assembly: GCF_044324725.1. NCBI lineage: Bacteria > Bacillati > Bacillota > Bacilli > Caryophanales > Bacillaceae > Bacillus > Bacillus sp. 3G2. Next base: position 3,090,896 of record NZ_CP172246.1, read on the forward strand.
GATTTTTATTTTTGAGGATTAATTAAAAATACCGGCATTCTTTTTACAAAGAACACCGGTATTTCTCATTTATCACCCATACAAAACAGCATGAAATACGCCTAATAATAAGTATTGATCCTCTATATAACCCTCATCATATACAGTCATCTCAATATCATACATATCTTCCTCTAGACGAATATTCCAATCTGCGATTACATAGCCGTTTCGTAATAACTTCCCAAGCCCAATTGTAGTTTTATGAACAACATATTCTTCTGTCTTATATGTAAAGGTAAATAAGAAATTTGCATCTAGTAACTTTCCGTCACATACAAGTATTTCATGCTTCGCATCATTATGATCAATGTACGTTACTAAAATCCTTCTTTGACGCTGCCTACTTACATCCTTTGCAATGACGCGAATATTGTCCTTACTATCCTTTATTTCGTAAATGATATTACTACCAACCTTCGGAATAAAGTCTAGCACTTTCATCAACGTATTTTTATAATAGCCCCGTACTGCGCCTACTCTTTCGCTTTCATTGTAAACTTCTATCGACGTCGTATCCGCTTTACTATCACACAGTCGTTTGTAAGAAAGCTGCATCATTCGCTCTCCTCTTAAGTACTGATCAAACGTCACAGGATATTCTATCGCGCGCAGTTCCTTATTTAGCTCATATAAATAACGCCCGACGCTCTCTACTAATGTTGTAGTGGATATACGCTCTTGAAGTTCAAATTGCTGCCAACTAGAAGAAACTCTCCACTGATCGTCCTCTTCATAAAAGAAGCCGAGAATTACTTCCTCACGGTCACTCGTTTCATAATTCATATGTACGTTTTGACCGTGTTGCACTTGTTCCATCCACTGTCCTAAATAAATGCCGAGCTCTGCGACCTTCATACATGACTTCTGAAAAAATACGCTATCACTCGCGTGAATCGTTAAATCCCCTTCAATAAAACCCTTTGTATACGCATCATACTTTGGCTCATCCTTCTGCGGAATAGCCTTGTCTAACTCAAATAAAAACGTTAACATCTTTCACTCACCTCTAGTTATTACACCGATCATACTTATATATTGACCGCAACTCAAATTATATCGACGATCCAACAAATATCAACACATTTAAAATGAAGCTACCTTTTCTTTCGCCACTTCCGCAATTTCTAAAATTTGTAGCAGGCTCTTCACTTCATAAGTCGGCTTAATGCTTGCCCTATTTTCTTTCAAACTTGGATTATACCAACACGTATCAATGCCGTAATCTTCTCCGCCTTTCATATCAGAAGTTAGCGAATCTCCAATCATTAGTACACTTGATTTATCAGTAATCCCAAACTTTTCAAATGCATAATCAAAAATCTCACGTGCTGGTTTTTGATGACCAACCTCTTCTGAAATAATAATATGATCAAAGAAATTGCATAAAGGCGAATTTCCAATTCTCGATTGTTGCACCTTCGTATATCCATTCGTAATAATACCTAACTTGCAATCTTGTAGTATCTCACATAATTGCACTGCACCTTCTATAAGGTGTACTTCTTTCCCTAAGTTTTCAAGGTATACATCACTAAATTGCTGTGCATCTACTTCTATATTATAAAGCACAAATAGTTGTCTAAATCGATCTACCGCTAATTCACTTAGCGTAATCATTTTATTTTCTAAGTCTCTCCATAATCCATTACTAATCTCTTTATAACTTGCAAGATAATCATTATACCCTGTAGGCATCCCGAACTGTATAAACGCGTTATGCAATGCATTTCTTTCCGTTTCAGGAAAATCTAATAATGTATCATCTACGTCGAATAATATAACTTTATATTTCATTATGATCTCCTCAACTAGTACGTTATTTACAACTTGTATTTTCTCATTAATTCGCCCTTAAGTCGAACTTTTTTCCTTTATGAATAGTAGCTGTATAGAAATCTTACAGTTGTTTAAGGAACACAAGTCATGTTATTCAAAAATAATTAATTGTGAAAATACTATAAATTTGAGATAATTTGGATAATGAATCTAATTTTTAAAAAGATAATAAAGGAATAGAAAGGGGCGGAAAAACATAGTAAATTCATGGGAAAGACCTAAAGTACAAATCCAAAAAACAAAAAGTGAATGGATTGGAGATATCATTGGATATTCATTGTTCTTTGGATCAATCATTTTTTTGATCATCATTTGGGGAAGATTGCCCGAGGAAGTGCCCGCACATTATAACGCATATGGGGCTGTAGATCGCTGGGGATCAAAGTGGGAACTTTTGCTTTTGCCAGGAATAGGACTATTCATACTCCTTTTAATGCAGACTTTAGAAAAGTTTCCAGAAGTACATAACTATCCACAAAGACTGAATGAATCAAATGCTAAAGAGTTTTATTTAAATAGTAGAAAAATGCTAAATCAATTAAAAAATGTCTGTTTACTTATTTTTGCTTTCATCCAATTTGAAACCATTTCAATCGCTCTAGATTGGAGCGGTGGTTTCGGAAAATTATTTTTACCGATATTGTTAATTGGGACAGCTATTCCAGTTATCATAGGAATAATAAGGCAACGACAAATTTCATAATAGAAACAGGAGGCTAATCCAGTTAGCCTCCCTTCTTCTTATTTATCCTCTAACAATAACACTTTCATTTCCTCTAACGACTCTTTCGTAAAGCCAAGTGCTTTTTCAGCATACGCTTCAACTGAACCGTATTGCTTTTTCACTTCATCAATCGCAGCTTGTAAATACTCAGCACGAGCTTCAAACATCGCACCTAATATCGCTCTACTTTCATCGTTTTGAAGTTTTGCACCTAAAAAGGCCATCATTTTTTCATTTAACTTTTCACGGAAGCCGTTACTTAGTAAGTAATCTTCCATTACTGTTTTTTCTGGTACACCTAGTAAAAGCAATAATAATGCTGATCCAAATCCAGTACGGTCTTTTCCAGCTGTACAGTGGTTTACTAACGGTAAGTTTTCCGGGTTTTGCGCTAAGTTTAAGAAGCTCACGAATGCTTCATTACCACTTACGAAATCTTGATTCATTTTCACAAGATACTCACCTGGCTTCCCTAACATAGAAAGGTCACCAACTTGGAAAAATTCATTTATGTTCAAGTCTTTCGCTAAATCTTGCATAACTGGTAGGCACACTTGACGAGCACCTGTAATCTCTGGATTCGGCTTATGCTTCACTTCAAAGTCTGTACGGTAGTCACAAATTAGCTTTAAGCCAGACTTTTGTAAATAGTCGATATCCCACTCTGTTAGTCCTGCTAATTCTTCAGAACGGTACAACTTACCCCATTTTACTTTACGGCCTTCAGTCGTTTCATATCCTCCCATATCACGGAAGTTAAACGCGCCTTGTAATGGCAATCTACGCTCAGCTACTGTCACTGCTTGTCCATTACTTCCTACTAGTCTAAAATATGGACGCTCATTTTCACTAGGGTTTTCAATTGTACATGATGACTCTCCATTTACCGTTGCAAGTAATTCTCCATTTTCTTCGATATGATCTGGTGAAGTACTCCAGTAAATACGAACTTCTTCTATATTATTTTCCCACTTTATATATAACGTATTATCTTCATTTCTTTTTACAGTCGCTTGTAACCAATTTCTTTGCTGCTCCATTCTTTCACCAACGCTTTCTTATATAATCGAATCTTTCTTTATTGTATTATAGAAATATCTATTTTGTCGTTCTCATTTTTCTTTTTATCTTACAAATAGGCAAGAAGTTCTTTTACTTGTTCATAAGTTGTACACGGATTCCCTCGAAATACGTATGTAATTTGTTCATCACCCAAATCTTCATATACAACTGTCCCGCGATCAGGGTTCGAATAAAACTCTAATCCATTTATAATTTGTTTTGGGCCATAATTCATTGTCCAAGAAGAAACAGGATAGTACGCTTTGTTTTTATGCCGACAAACCCAAAGTGCGTATAGTTTACTATCTTCGTCCCAGTATACATACTGTATTTCATCATTTCCGAAACCAACTGATTCAAGTTTCCAACTTAACTTTTCATGAATTGATAATTTAACATAGGATACGTCTTCGGGAGCATTCCACTCACGACATCTTCCTATCTCACCCATTTTACCTCTCTTCGCTTGAAAGCTTAATAAGTGAAATGGTGTATGTAATATCCTTTTCGCAAGCTCCATATTTACCGGTTGTAATTCAATTAGAAATCGTTCCATTTCATCTTGGTTTATATATCCGCTATCAACAGAAACTTCAATTTGTGTTTTCCATCGAGATGTAACGTAACTTTCTTTTCCTTTATAATTTACACCTTTCCAATACACAAGCCATTTATATTGAAAACAATCTCCTTTTGCTTGAGAAATACAACTATCCGGAAATACTGGCTCCATTATATCTAGAAAAAACTCTTTTACCCGAAACATTCCAGTTGGAGTAACAACCTGAAACCAAAAAGTTTCCCACTTTTCACCTTCATAACGTTCTGAAACCTTTTCAACTTTCCAATTCTCTAACAATACATCTGGATACAGTAAAACGAATGAATGCATAGATTGCTTTAACATATATAGTCCCCTCCCGCTATACGAGTTCGAGAGTATACACCATTCATCCTCCTAAAACTTCCTCACATATCGCTCAGTACTACCCAGCAACTGACATCCGTTCTTTTCAAAAACATCCTTCATCCACTCATTTTGTACATTTGTCTCGCCAATATAATAAGATGCACCTATTTCTTTTAAGACAAACATTGCTCCTGTAAAGAATGCTGCTTCATACCCTTTATTTCGCATATTTGGAGCGACTGCGAAATACATGAGTTTCCCCTCTTCTAACGTACCTCTCTCAATATGCGGGATTACAATTCCTATCGGCTCTTCATTGATACTCGCTGTTAAACAATGCTCTTTCCATTGCTCACCAATTTCTTGCAACATCATATTTACAAATTGATCATAATCGATTTGTTCTCCCGTCACTTCGTTCCAAAGAGAATAAAAATTATTTTCTCCTACTTCTTCAATAAGCTTAAAATCAATTTCACTTTCTACATCTTCTACTTCATATATATCCTTAAATACAATTATGTTTTCAGTAACATATTCAAATGCATACGTTCCGAAGCATTTTTTATACACATCATAATTTGGACTTTTTGAAGAAATCTCAAAATGTAAATTTTCTATTCCCTCTTTTTCAGCCTCAGTAACGCAATACTGCATGATTTCCTTTAATTGCTCTTCTGTAAAAGGCTCTGCATTATTTTCTTTTATCATGATAGAAGAAGCATTTCTTCTTATTTTAAAATGTTTTTCTAACTGTTCTATAGTCATCATATACTTCCCTCATCTATGTCATACTCGAATTTCTACTTGTTCTCCTTGCATGAGCAGGATTGTCCTTGAATATATAGAATACTAGAAAACATCGCATCTTTAAAGTGCGGAGGAGGTTCTCCATTGGATATTTCAGCATTGCAACAACAGTTAGAGCTTATACAACAAAATGACTATACGCAACTGCAACATATAGATATTAATGTGTTAACATTGAACATGCTTCAGTATGTCGGAACGACTGATAGTTACGTTCGTTACCAACTTATATATAAATGCTTTTCCTATTTCATTCATCATGAATTCCTTATGGATGATCAGCTGAAATTACTTCTGCAAACTTGTTTAAGTGATGAGTATTTATATTGTGACATTCACTCCCCACATACAGATGGGGTTTTCACACGTTCTTACACTGTTTCGTTAATCGCGCTAATACTCCAATTCGCTAACTCGCACTACTTTTTTACAGAGGAGGATATCGAAGAAATAAAAAACAAACTCATTACATACACAAACTTAGAAACAGATTTTCGAGGCTATATCGAAAATAAAGGATGGGCTCATTGTATTGCCCACGTATCTGATGCCTTTACTGAAATTGTTCACAATTCCTATACGACCTTTGAATGGTATGAAGAATTAATTCATTGTTTATTAAATAAAATTTTTATCCCATCGGATCTTTTTCATAATAATGAAGACGAACGCATTATTACGCCGTTACTAGCAATGCTGTATCATGACTTCCCACAAGACGAGTTAGTCTCTATTATTCATAAAAAAATAAAAAGGCTTCCCCAAATTAGGAAACGCCTTTCGCTTAATGAGTATTGTATTTTATGTGCTAACATTAAAACCTTTTTACGTACATTATTTTTCAGAACGAAAGATGATCATAACTTAGCCTATACAGCACGTAAAACAGAAAGAATGTTAAAAGAACTTCCTAATTATTATTAAATGTAAGGAGAAAAAATATGGGTTATATTGAAGACATGAGAAATTTAGTAGGAAATCAACCACTTATTTTAATAGGGTCACACGCCATTATCTTAAATGAAAAAGATGAAGTACTGTTGCAGCTACGTACAGATTTTAACCGCTGGGGCATTATTGGTGGCGCATTAGAATATAACGAAACATTAGAAGACGCTTTAAAGCGAGAAGTATATGAAGAAACTGGACTTATTATTAAAAATCCAGAACTATTCCGTACATACTCTGGACCAGATTACTTTCAAATCTATCCAAACGGCGATCAAGTACATGGTGTACTCGTTGTTTATATTTGCCGAGAATTCAATGGTGAGTTTGTATGTGATCAAACAGAATCAAAAGAATTGCGTTTCTTTCCGCTTGATAAATTACCTAGTACTCTTCATCCAGTTATTGAGGGGATTCTTCGCGATTTTCATCACTCCAATTAAAAATACAAATAAGCAATATATACAGAAAATAAAAATTGACTCACTCAGTGGTATGTCCCCACATCCATCAACTTAAGAAAACAGATTCACCCCAAAACGAAAAAATGAGCTTAATTCTCAAATATAACTGTCGAAAGGTAAAATTTTTGTTTGGGTGGTGCTTCAAAATATTAGCTTGATAGCGATGGGACTGACCCACTAATACTATATTTTAATAATAACTCTTTTCATGAAACAAAACTCAGTTATTATTCTAAACTATTTTTTAGATTTAACAATAACAAGTGTGCTTCTTTACCTTTCAGATAGTCTCTATTATTCTAATTTCTTCATTTCTTTCAGCCGTTCTATATCCTTTTCAGAAGCGTTTTCTATTTTATACAGTTCATAGCTACCCTTTATCTCATCTATCACTACAAATTCAACTTCATTCCGAACATAGCTTTTGGTTTTCCACTTTTTATAACCAATAACATTATCTAATATAGTTTTTCCACTATCTTTTTTATATAAATTATAGCTAACAGGTGGACGTCCAATTACATACTTATTATCAGAAAATCCGACTATATCATCCCTTCCTAATCCTGTCGAAACACTCCAGACAAAAATAATCCGAAATATAGAAAAAACAACAATACCACATATGAAAAAAAATAGGATTGATTTAAAAAATAGCTTTAAAGATATCCTGTTCAAAAACATCCCCTCCCATTTCACCTCGGGATAGCAAGAACAAAACGTGAATTTTGTACGCTAAGAAACCGAATTTTTTAGATTTTTGAAATCAGTCCCCCGTCAGTGGCATAAGAAAAAGAGTTACCGCAGTAACCCTATTGCTTATAATACACGTCACTAGGAAAAGCTATGGATGAATAAAGTCAATCTATGAAATTTCCCACAATCTTTTAACCTCCACCAATTCCTGTCCATTGAATTCCATTCTATATATATCTGGCTTTGATGTCTGTAGTAAAAAATTCAAATCATACTTCCTGTCATAATACCCCATCATCAACGTCATAATAGCTCCATGAGTGCCTACTACTACTTTCTGTCCTCGATAGGTGTTTAATAATTCTTTTAAGACTTTTATAGCACGTTTCTGACAGTCGACATTAGACTCTCCTCCCGTTAAAGCAAAGTCGGGGTCTAAAAATGACTTTTCTATCAAAGGAAATAATTCTTTATCCGACATTCGTTCCTCTTCAGCAATAAAAATTCTCTCTTTTAAGTCTTCAAATACTAAAACTTCTTGTCCTATTTGCTTCGCTAACTGCTGAACAGTTAGAATTGAACGATTGTATGGACTCGAGATAACAACGTCGATCCCCTCACCTTGTAATATATCTGTTATTCGTTGAACATCTAATTTTCCTTTTTCGGTTAATCCTCTTGTTGCTTCTTTTCCAAACTTTGGTGAATCTCCGTGCCTAACCATATATATGAAAGTTTTCATAATTACCTCCAATTTTTTTAGTTTTCTTTATTCCGTATATAGCTTATATTAATTAAAAAGGACTTTCCCAATGAGCATAACTAATAATTACTATAAATCCTTCTGCATGCGATATCTTAAACACATTTCTTTACAATTCCACAAACGTAAATGTATAAAAACAAAAGAACACGTAAAATGGAGAGCTAAAAAAGACGAGTTCTGTTCTAGCTCTTATTTCATTTTCTAATTAATAATTCGTTTGCATATTCACGAGCCCAACGATCGGCGTCTAATACTGTTTCCAAATCTGGATTTGCAGTGCTATGATGAGCTTCAAGAGTAGAATAAATTGTTTTTTCGATATCAAAAAACGAAATATTATTTTGTAAATATAGCGCATTTGCAATTTCATTTGCTGCATTTAAGACAGCTGGTGTTGTACCACCAATTTTCCCTGATTCATACGCATAATGTAAGCAAGGGAATTTTTTGAAATTTGGTTTTTCAAAGTGTAGGCTAGCTATCTCTAGTAGGTTTAATTTTTTATAGTTTGATTGTAATCTAGTTGGATAATGGAATGCATATTGAATTGGCATTCTCATGTCAGGAGCACCGAGCTGTGCCATGATGGATCCGTCTATAAATTCAACTAAAGAATGAATAACACTTTCTTTATGAATTAAAACATCAATTTTCTCATACGGGATATCAAATAACCAACGTGCTTCCATAACTTCAAAGCCTTTGTTCATTAATGTAGCTGAATCAATGGTTAGTTTTGCTCCCATTAACCAGTTGGGATGCTTTAAGGCATCTTTAGCTTGTAAGATTTCCATTTCCTCACGTGTTTTATCTCGAAATGCACCGCCTGAAGCAGTAACAATAAGCCTCTCAATTTCTTGAGTATTTTCCCCATTTAAACATTGAAAAATGGCAGAGTGCTCACTATCTACTGGAATTAAGCGGCAGCCGTTTCGTTTCGCTAAATCTGTCACAATATGCCCTGCTGCAACTAATGTTTCTTTGTTCGCAATTGCTATATCTTTTTTCGCTTTTAATGCTTCAATTGTTGGAAGGAGACCAGAGACACCGACAACTGAAGATAATACAAGATTAGAATCAGGGTAAGTTGCAACTTCAATTAATCCATCTGTTCCATATGTGACTTTTGTGTCCGTAGAAATTCGCTTCCGAAGTGCATCTGCTAAATCTTTTGTGCTTACGCTTACAATTCGAGGGTGAAATGTATGTATTTGTTGTTCGAGAAGGTCAATATTGTGATTTGCTGTTAAACCAATAATTTTAAAATGTTCCGGATGAGAAGTGACTACATCTAATGCAGACGTACCAATTGAGCCAGTTGAACCAAGAATCGAAATATATTTTACCATGATAATTCCTCCAAATTTGTATTCTCCCTCTTTACACACCTATCCTACGATTCTATAGAAAGAATAGTGTATATTTCATTTTAAGTACTATATTATATTAAAATTTTATTCAATCTTTCCTGTGATTGACTACTAGTTCTAACAAACAGACCGTTATATAGGAAGAATGCCCCTATTATTACAATCATACCAATATAAACAGACATCATCGTAGGAATTAAGAATGCACCGACGATAATAGTCATTCTTGCAATTAGGTCCGCTCCAATATCTGATAGACCCGCAAAGGCTGAATATGATCCTCTCTTGTCAGCTGGAATCATATTAGCTTGTTCTGCATTTCTGATTGGTGAGTAAACAAGTTCACCAACAGTAGCAATAAAGTTAAAAATAATTAGTACGTACCAAGTGTTTGAAGATGTTACTGCCACATAGCCTATCCCATAGAGCACAAGACCTAAAAGTAACGCCTTTTTCCCACTTATATGATCTGTAAATTTATTTATAATAAATGTTAAACATACTACTAAAAGCATATTTTGTATATTAAGAATACTTAGCATCCTCACTCCTACTATTTCAAAGTCCCCAATGCTTATTGGATTGAATGTTTCTGAAAGTCGTACACCAATATAACTGTTTAAAGAAAACTCTGCCGCAAATATGCAAGTAGACCCTATTACAACTCTTAAAAATGCTCTATCTTGAATAGCAATTTTATAATTTTGAATTAGATCCAGTACTATATTTTCCTGCCTTTTTTCTAAGCACTCTTTAACTTCTGTAACTAGCCAAATTTTATAAGCAATCGGTACTGTAGCAGAAACACAAGTCAGTAGTATAAACAACTCTTGTTGATGATTAATGTATAAAAAACCACCTAATGCTGCACCAATTGCCATAGAAAGATTCATAAGCCAATAGTCAATTGTATAGACAGCCTTTCGATTTTTCGGTGTAGTTGAGTCTATGATGATAGCTTGCATGGATGGACGCCCAAGACTGCTAGTTATTATAAAACCTACATAAGCGATTGCAAATAACCAAATCATCTTATCTGTCGGATATAAGCTTAAAGTCATGAATAAAAACATCAAAGTACTAGAAAAAGAAGTTAACAATAAGATTTTCTTTCGTTGAAATCGATCTGAAATGTAACCTCCAATTAAATTTGAAAAAAAACTTAACATAACCGTTAAGATTAAAAATAAACCAGCCCATACTTTATTTATTTCTTGAGCAAAAAACAATGCCATAAAAGGCATTACTGCTGATGTAACAGCACGATTAAAAAATGATGTAATTAAGCGTACTTTTATATTTTGTTCAAATTCTTTCCAATTCATCGTATCTCCTCCCCTTGTCTAATGTTATATTAAACTAGACTTATCAAATTAAAAATGGACACCTTCAGAAAAACATGTCCACTTATAAAAGGAGATAGGAAAATGGATAAAACTTTACTGAATCTATGGCAATCATTTTCTTCTGGAAATATAAAAATACAAGACCTAGCAGATTTTTTAAATTTAAGTACAAAGCAAACCGTACGTTACTTACATAAATGGATGGACGAAGGTTGGCTAACTTTCATTCCTGGAAAAGGTAGAGGAAACCCCTCCTCTCTCCAATGGTTGAAAAATGTAGAACAAATCTATGAGTCACAAGTAATGGAAATTATGGACCAACAGCCTGTTGAAAAAAGTAGTAAATATTTACTATATAATTGGTCTCCAAACAGTAAACTACGCTTAATGACTAAGTTTCATTCAAAATTTGGCTATATACATAATTCAGATGACAAATTAATTATTCCTAGAAGGAAGCCCCTTTTAACAACACATCCGCTCGAGGCTGCCGATGTACATAGTGCACATATTGTTGCGAATGTTTTTAATCGACTTGTTTATATGGATGAAAAGGGGAACATATTCCCTGAAATAGCTCACAGTTGGGATTTAACTCCATCTACGCTTAGACTATATTTAAAAAAGTCTATAAAATTTCATGATGGCTCCATCTTAACAGCGTCTGATGTGAAATTATGTCTCTCAAAATTACGCAGTCATACATACTATAAAGACTTATGGGCACCCATAGAAAAAATAGAAGTTGTATCACCACTAATTCTTGATATACATTACCCAAAGGGGTGTAGTTATTGTTTACAAATGTTATGTATGATAAATACAAGTATTTATAAAGAAAATAACGGTCAAATCATAGGAAGCGGTGGTTTTTATATAGGAGAGAATAGCCTGGAGAAAACATCATTGATAGCATTTCATGATTATTTTCAAGAAAGACCTTTGCTAGATACAGTAGAATTCATTCAAGTCCCTCTGGAATTTGATACTATTTATCAATCTTCCAAACACCATAAATGTAATTCTACTTTTCAAGTAGAAAGGAATTCCGGTTTTGGCGTTATAATTATGAATGCTTGGCGCGATTCTTCCATTCAGCACATAGATGTTCGTAATTACTTACATTCTATTATCGCTAACAATATAAATCATATTCATGAATATGATTCTCAAAAAATCCCAAATATTAAAAGCTGTTTAAAAGACATAGATCATCAAATCAATATCCCAAAAAGAAAACGTCCTGAATTTAAAGAACCACTTATTATAAAAGCTACTCAGTATACAGAAGCAACCACAAAATGGTTAATGAATATCTTAGAAAAAGAAAATATACCTTTTCAAGTTAAATGGGTTCCATTTGAAAACTATCTTAGGGATGAAAAACTTAATGAACAAGTCGACCTTTTTATTCATGGTGAAGTATTCGAGATGAATCAAGAGATATCATTTTATTATTTTTTAACAGCTAGATATTCACCATTGGCTAAAGTTTTAAAAACAAATAAATCACTAAGAAACCAACTATCTAAATACAAACATACACATTTTGAAGAGTGGCCTTTATTAAATAAGAATCTTGAAAAAGAACTGATAGAATCCTCTATTATGATTCCCTTATACTATGAAACACGTCAAATTCCTTTTTCATCAGACTTAACGAATATTAAGATGAAATATTTTGGGTATGTGGATTTTTCTCAACTTTGGATAAGACCTTTAATTTAAAATTCGCAAGAAACCTAATCCACTTATAATAATTATCACCCTATTTAATTTCCCTGATGCCAAAGGTGAATTCTTTAGGAGTACGGATACATCGCTATCAGGTCAATTAAACTGGTATCTTAGAGTCATCAACTTAAACAACAAATAACACCATCTCCATTTTTTCAATATTTTGAAGGACTCACAAAACAAAATTATTATCTCTCCACAGTTAACTATGAGAAGTTAGCTCGTTTTTTCGTTTTGGGGAACCATCGGTTTCAAAGCTTGATGACGATGTAGCGAGACTTCTTAATATAACATCAATTTATCAGTAGTCGTATCTAGAAACCTAAAAAAAAGTCCATTTAGAAGATCTAAAGGGACTTTTCACTCATATAATCCTATCTATGGTTAAACAAATAAAATTGAATAAATTTAATTTTTCTTGTTTTATCTAATAAATTGTTTAGGCATTTCTTTAACGTGCTTATCATCATCACGCCAATCATAGGTTTCTTTCTGTGAAATATCTAAAGTTTGATCTCCAATTCTAACAATATTCTTATTTACCCATTGGATATATGGATCCGTATCTGGATAGTTCCAATATATATTTTTCTCTGAATCTGTATCAAGGTTAACTAATTCACCCCTAACAGCATCCGCACTTAATGATCCTGCATTATGAAAATAAGTCTTAATGAGATATTTTCCATCTGGAGATTTCACTGTTCGAATTAATTCACCTTTTGGAACACCTTGCAAACTAAAAAATTTCCAATATCCAAATCCAATTATAATTACTAACATAGTAAGTATAGTTATTAATACTTTTCTTTTTGTTTTTTTAATTTTACCTTTTGTATTTATAATACTCACTCATTCAACCCCAGTCCATAGAATATAAACCATATTATACCTTTAAATAAATGGTTTATATATCCAAAAATAAAAATCCTACCTTAATAGTTTTTATAAAAGGGCATATTTCACATAATTCTCGTTATCAGTAGTTAATAATGAATAGAATTTTCATTATGGGGGGTACTATAAAATTTTAGCTTGATAGCTGGCGGGACCCCATCGCTATCAAGCTAAGAAATTAAGTCACCCCCAAAACAAAAAATGAACTTAAATTCTTTAGAAATGATATAAAATGTTTATTAGAAAAGGAGAACAAGGATATATAATTTGATGCCTGCTAATGAGATTTACTGTTGATAAATGGTGGTTTGTTAACTAAAAGGCGAGTATATATAAACATTTTTAAAGATTCTCAATATACAAATAGATTAATTTCAGTTTAAAGTTTATAATTAGTTTGTGAGAAAGTTTATAACAAAGGGGCATACATATGTTAAATTACATCTGCACTACATGCGGCGTTCAATATTCTAAAAGTCAAGAAGTTCCTTCTGATTGTATAATTTGTAATGAAGAAAGGCAGTATATTAATCCATCTGGACAATCATGGACTACTCTTGAAAAAATGCAAAAAAGTAAATTATATAAAAATGAAATCTTAAAAGAAGAAACTGGTTTATATAGTATTACTACAAAACCTGAATTTGCAATTGGGCAAACAGCTTATTTAATACAAAGTCAAAATTTTAATGTTTTGTGGGATTGTATTACTTACTTAGATGAAAATACAATACAAGAGATACATAAACTGGGAGGTATACAAGCAATTGTACTTTCACATCCTCACTATTATTCTACACAAGTAGAATGGGCAGAAACTTTTAATATTCCAATTTATATTCATGAAGATGATAAAGAGTGGGTAAATCGTTCAAGTAAACAAATTATTTTCTGGTCTGGAGAATCTTTGGTATTAACTGATGCGATTACAATTTATCGTTTGGGAGGACATTTTAAAGGGGGAGCTATTTTACATTGGAAAGATGGCAGTGACAAAAAAGGTCTTCTTCTGACAGGTGATATCATCCAAGTTGTTGCAGATCGTCAGTGGGTAAGTTTTATGTATAGTTATCCAAATTTAATTCCGTTACCAGCTAATAAAGTAAAAGAAATGGTAGATAAGATTAAAGACTTACCTTTTAATCGCTTGTATAATGCATTTCATAGAGTAATAGTCGAGGATGCAAATAAGTCTGTTCAAAAATCTGCTGATCGGTATATAAAAGCTTTACAGGGAAAACTTTTTCATACTTAAAAAATCAAGTCACTTCTGACGACACCGATTATATAAAAGTAATTACGGTTTTTCACTATCCATAAAGCAAAAAAGACGTTATCCTTTCTGTAGAATTATAGGAAAGGATGGCGTTTTTTATGTCTATTTCTGTCTCTGACGAATTAAAACTATTTGCTCAGGAGATTCAAAGCCTTTTATCTCCAAATACCTTACGGAATCTTGCTAAAGATGTTGGTTTTGTACAACGAACTAGTAAGTATCAAGCAAAAGATTTAGTAGCCTTCTGTGTATGGGTGAGTCAAAATATAGCTATGACTTCTTTAACTCAGTTATCTAGCTGTTTAGAAGCATCAACCTCAGTACTTATCAGTCCTGAGGGACTGAATCAACGATTTAATAAAGCAGCCGTCCAACTTTTACAACACCTACTAGCTGAACTACTAAACCAAAAATTGACCTCATCTATACCTATTTCCTTTCCATATACTTCTGTTTTCAAGCGTATTCGTATTTTAGATTCAACTGCATTTCAACTTCCAGATCCCTTTTCATTCGTTTATCCAGGTGCAGGTGGATGCAGCCATACAGCGGGAGTAAAGATTCAGCTTGAGTATGATTTATTAAGTGGACAGTTCCTTCATATTCATACAGGTCCAGGTAAACAACATGATCGAACCTACGGTTCCCTGTGTGTCCCAACTATAACAGAAAATGATTTATGTATCCGAGATTTAGGTTATTTTCATTTGAAAGATCTTCAACATATACAAGAGAAAAAGGCTTATTATATCTCACGTATCAAATCGAATACACGTATCTATCAAAAAAATCCTAATCCTGATTATTTTCAAGATGGCAGAATCAAGAAAGGTACAGAGTATATCCAGATAGATATGGAGGTTTTAATGAACTCCCTTCAACCAGGACAAACATGTGAAATATCCAACGCTTATGTAGGAATGGCTGATAAAGTCCCAACTCGTGTGATAGTTCATCGACTAACAAAAGAACAACAACAAAAACGATTACAAGATCAAACTGTAAGGGAAAAAAAGAAAGGAATGAAGTATTCTCCTCGTAGTAAAAGACTCAGTGGTATCAATATATATATGACAAATACCCCTACAGATATTGTCCCGCTGGGACAAGTACATGATTGGTATTCTTTACGTTGGCAAATCGAGATTTTATTTAAAACGTGGAAGTCATTCTTTCATATCCATCATTGTAAAAAGATAAAACGAGAACGATTGGAATGCCATTTGTATGGGCAATTGATTGCCATTCTACTTTGTTCTTCTACCATGTTTCAAATGCGGCAATTACTTCTTATGAAAAAGAAACGAGAACTGAGTGAATATAAGGCCATATATATGATTAAAGATTACTTTCTTCTTTTCCAAGCGATACAGAAAGACACCCAAGAATTATCAAAGGTGTTACTTCGCCTGTTCAATCTCCTACAGCAAAACGGGCGAAAATCTCATAGGTATGAGAAGAAAACAGTCTTTGATATATTAGGTGTCGTTTACAATTGTACCATGTCTGATAATCAAGCGGCTTAAATCAAAAAAATGAAACCCGTTAGGGTTTATTTCGCGTGTAAATCTTTAAATTTCCTACACATAGCCTTTAGAAAAAAGAAACAACTCCTACTATAATTGACGTTGTACGAGCTTAGCTTGATAGCGATGTGGTATGTCCCCCTTTCTGCAGAAATAATAGGTTTCTTGTAAAACAATTCGGGGAACAACAAAGTTTTATATTTTTATTCGTTTTTAGTAAATAAAACGTTAGATCGTTATCTCGATCTGATTTCCTTCAGGATCACTTACTACACTTTCGTAGTAACCATCCCCTGTAGTACGCGGACCGTTTAACACAGCGTATCCTGCTTCTCTTAATGTACTAGTTAATTCGTTCACTTTTTCTTCACTACCTACAGAAAAAGCAATATGCGCATATCCTATTGTTTGTATTTGTACTTTCTCATCTATCCCTACCTGCTTCATAAGTTCTAGACGCGCACCACCTTCAAAAGTTATAAAATAAGATTCAAACTGCTTTTTCGGATTGTGATATAAGCTATTTTCTTCACCACCGAAGTACAGTTTGTAGAAATCACGCATTCCTTCTAAATCATTCACCCAAATTGCTACATGTTCAATTTTCATAATTGGCACCTTTTCTTTTATGTTATTCAACTGGCAATTGGATGCTTCATTGCCAGTACATTTAATTTTCTTTATTTGTTCTCGTAATCATAAGATCAAGTCCAAGGCTTTTTAGCCCATATAAATAATCTTCTTTCCAGTTGCTCACTGTTATTTTCGGAATATGTTCTGCCGGAATGTACTGCGGACAACTTTTTACAATTTGATCTATTACAAACTGGTTTACTTCATCATCACAGAAGATGAATCCATGAGGGTTAATAATAGCTATACATGTAGCTATTAAACGAGTAATAGCATCTATGTTATATTCCTCTGGATTATTCGAATCTTCACTTCTCAAAGCTTGCAAGAAATTTTTATTATCATACTGCGGGACGAAAGATATCTCTCCTGAGAAAAATGTGCTTCCGCGTACGACATCTCCATTTACCATAATACCTGCACCTGGGCCATTTTGACCTGAATATAAATATACAAGAGAGGAATTGTCATAGTTTCCAGTTTTATAATAACCAAGCACAGCAGCATTCATATCGTTTTCTATTACTACTGGTATAGAAAACTGTTCCTCCAAATGACTTTTCAAATTAAAATTTTGGAACTTTTCATATCCAGGAATATAAAAAATACGACCATTATCAACCGAACCAGGCACACCAATTGATATAGAGCTTATCTTCGGGAATGTATCGATAAGACCTTCAATATGTTTAGATAATAGATTTACGCCCGTATCAATTAACATACTTGAAGTACTTCCTTGTTCTTTTACTTCCCCTAAACAGTTGAAAATTGCATAGTTTGTTTCATTTTTTTCTAAAAATATCGCTAAACCTAACATATATTCTGGATTATAAGCATATCGTTTCGCTCTTCTTCCGCCACTTGAATCATCTAAACCTACTAAAGTGACTTCACCGTCTTGTTTCATATTTTCTATAAATTTACTTATCGTTGGAAAACTAATTTCTAATGCATTACTAAGCTCAACTTTCGTTGCACTACCTCGCTCTAAAAGAGCTGTACGTATGCCGCGAAGGATCGTCTCTTTAATCGATTTTTGAGTAACAAATTGCTCACTCAAATTGCTCACCACCTTAATCAACATACTTATTAAACACTTTTAATAAGTTGCGTTGACAATATATCATACATCATTTTCTAAAGCAATAAAGATGATATATTTCCGCTGCACGCACTCTCTGTTTCGCTTCATGTATTCATACAATTCCAGATAACAGAGCAAATAATAAAACAGCTAGCAAGGTATTACGTGTTCCGAATGATTCCCCTAGTATACCAGCCGACTAAAAAGGCTGTATAACCGATGATAGAAACTTACAGCAAACGAAAAACCCGGCAAAACAAATAAGAGAAAAAGAGCGTTTCAAGAAGCAAGTAATGTCTTTGTACAATTGTCCGCACTATTTTTCTTCATAATAAAACACCTTTCACATTGTCTATACGATACGACACCAGTTTATTCATATACCCATGAAAAACGATTTCTATAAGTCTATCGTTTTAATAACTTTAGCTGGGTTACCACCAACTACTACATTATGAGGTACATCTTTTGTCACAACTGCCCCTGAAGCAATTACAGCGTTATCTCCAATTGAAACACCAGGGTTAATAATAGCTCCCCCGCCAACCCAAACATTGTTACCAATCTTTACAGGCTTCCCATATTCTTTGCCAGAATTCCGCTCTACCGGGTGTAAAGGATGAGTAGCAGTATAAATGTGAACTCCAGGTGCAAACATACAATGATCACCGATTCGAACTTCACAAACGTCTAAAATTACACAATTAAAATTAGCGAAAAAGCTCTTTCCAACATGTATGTTGTAGCCGTAATCACAGCGAAAATCAGGATTAATTTGGGCTTTTCCATCAGCTGAAGAACCTAAAAGCTGATTTAATAAAGTGTAACGCCTCTTATCTCCTGTCTCCATCGCCTCGTTATAAAGGCGTTTTAAACGTTTTGCTTTCACCCTATCAGCTACTAATTCTTCGTCATCCGCAATATACATTTCTCCCGCTAACATCTTTTCTTTCTCCGTTTTCATACACTCCTCTCCTTCGTAATCAAATGAACCCCACTTATTAAACTTCTTTAATAAGTGACTTTAATTATACTTATTAAACAAGTTTAATAAGTAACCCTATAGTAGCATACTTTTTAACATATGCAACTAATAAGTTTGAAAAAGAAATGCGAACTCCTTACTTCACCTAATGATATTACTCGGTGGCATTTAACTAATATACTGCACTATATATTTATGAATGAGCACACCAATATGCAAATCAATTGTTAATAAAAAAGAGATTGACCCAAAAGTAGCTGAATAGCTACTTGGGTTAACCTCTTTTATTTATTATCCCTATTTAACTCTTGAACAATATCCCTTTTTCCTATTCTATTAGCAAAAGGTATAAAAATAATAAGGACTATTCCGAACATCCCCGCTATTACCGTTACAATAAGTTTGAAATCAAAAAATAAAGGTGTACGATCTATTATACTTACCATGTAGGTTAATAATATGCCTATAACAGCCCCTAGTATAATCCCAATAAGTACATATAAATTAACTTGCGTCAAAATAACTTGTACAATCCCTTTTTTCTTAACTGTTATTGCTCGTAAAATAGCAAACTCTTTTCTTTTAGATTGAATATTATTTATAAGTGTATTACATACCCCTAATGTTACACTAAACAAAATTACTACAATAACAACAATGAAGATGGACCACCTTTGCTGAAACATTAAACTAGATTGTTTTAACGATTGAGTATAACTACTTATTTTTAATTGTGGATATTGAGCTTTCAATTTCTTTAATTGCTCCAACGTCTCCCTCTCATTATTTGAACTAATAAATGCACGCTCAAAAACTGTATAATCTTGTTTATATGTTACATTACTCCAATCCATAAGTACTGAAGGAGAATTCGGTAGCTCATTAACAATTAATCCGATTTCTACCTTACTAGTCGATCTAACTTTTTGTTCCTGTTCTGAAAATAGACCCAATTGAACGATATCACCTACATGAAGTTTATACCGCTCCGCTAACTCTTTTGTAACAATTATACTATTCTCCAAATTGGCAGGTACTTCTGGCAGTAATCCTTGCTTTTCCATTTCCTTTAAATCACCTAAATTATAGTCAAAAGTAATATAATTTTCACCTTGTTTTAATTCTGCCAGTGAGTTCGTACTAATTGTACTAGCTCCTTTTACACTACTTATTTCTTTAAATATATTTTGTGTATGAGGTAAAGTAATGGTTGAATCATTATTCAAACGATTTTCCACAACAATATGTGTTGGAAATTCTCGTTTTAAATATCTTTCATTATTTTTTTGCATCGTTTTAAATATAGTGGAGCCAAAGACAACTATCACCATCATTGTACTTATCATTAAGATAACAAATGTATTTTTCCTTACTTGCGGAATTACATTTTTAATAGCAACAAATGTATTCCTTCCAAATATTTTTTTCATCATAGGTAGACATAATTCTAATATCGAAGAAAGATAAATAGGAAATAAAACATACAATCCTAAAACGAGAAATATAGATCCAATTACTATCACTATCGCCTGTGTATCTCCTGTATTTGCTACAAAGCCACCAAAAACAGTTAAAAATATACTACAAATTAAAAGGACTTTCCCCATCATACTGCGTGTTTTTTCATTAGAAAAGTCGGATTCTTCATTTTCGCGCATAAGCTTTACTGGTAATATTTTCGAACTTCTGTATGAAGGATATAACATAAACAATTCAATAAAAAAGATACTACAAATCATTGTTACAATCGCTATTTTATAGTCAAAACTCATCGAATTAATTTGAAAAGCAAATAACTGTTCTAGCCAACTTTGTAAAAAACGGTTACTTATTACAGCTAGTAACAAACCAAATATTCCACCAAAGAAATTAATTACACTACATTGAATAAATATAACTGTAAACATTTGTTTCGTTGTTGCTCCCATTGATCGCATAATAGCAAATTGGTTTTTATATTTATATAAAAACACTTCAAAATTAGATATTAATAATAACGATGTAATAATAAGTATTAATACAGATACAATAACTATAAAAATATGTAATGACGCTAAGTTACTTTTTAAAAACTCATCTTCCTCAGCAATATCGATTCTTAATTCTTTGTCTATTTTATGAATTTGACTAGATAATGCTAATACATCGGCATTCTCTTTTGCTTTTATCAACACATAAGTAGCCTCATTGTGTTTACCTGTTTTTTCATATACGTGCTGTTTCACTGCACCTTCTGATAAAACAAGTATATCCGGAGCTGAACCTCCAGCTTCTATATCAGGTAACACTTCTTTTACTACATAGGATTTATTTTCTATTTCAATCCTTTCCCCAACTTCTACTTGTAAAGTTTCCGCTAATCCATCATTTAATGTTACTTCCTCATTTGATAGATTTTTAGAGAAGTGATATCGACTTTTAGATAACGAATCATTTTGAACACCTACTGTATAAATAGCTGTATTCAATTTATTCACTTGCAAATGATTTACTAATACTTTTGACATGTATTCAATATTTTCTTGTTCCTTAATATTTTTTAGTAAAGATTTATCCATCAATTTATTTTGATCAGGGTTATATCCAACAGATAAGTCCATATCTCCATATAAATTTTTAACTTCATTTATAACAGACTGTTTCGCATGATTCGAAAATACAATCATCGTAACAATTAGAGAAACAGCCAACATGACACTAACTATAGAGGAAATAGCAGTAAATTTATTCGTCTTAAAAAAGCGTAAACTTAATCCCCGTACTGAGTTTATCATTTTGATTTCTCCATTAATTTTTTAAATTTATCTAAAATAATATTCATATCATTTACTCCATGAGAACACGTATAATCATCAACAACTTCTCCATTATGAAAGAAGAGAACCCGATCTGCATACGTAGCAATATGAGGATCATGAGTAACAAGAATCATACTTTGATTAAATCTTTGTTTCATATCAACTAGTACTCGTAAAATATCATTAGAAGTATTGAAATCTAAATTTCCAGTAGGCTCATCTGCAAGAACAATTGGAGGGGATGTTATTAATGCCCTACCAATTGCAACACGTTGTTGTTGTCCCCCAGAAAGTTGAGCTGGTCGATGATTTCTCCAATTTACTAAACCAAGAACATCTAATATTTTATTTGTTTTTTCTCGTATCTCCTCTTCTGAATCAGCTGTTAATATGAGGGGTAACGCAATATTTTCTTCTACAGATAAATCCTTTAATAAATGGAATGACTGAAAAATAAATCCTATGTTATCCCTTCTGTACTCTGTCGCATGCGGTTCAATGAACATATTTTCAGGTACCTCACCATTTACATAGATAATCCCCTCATCAGGCTTATCTAGAGCACCAAGAATGTTAAGTAATGTACTCTTCCCAGACCCACTCGTTCCCATCACGGCAAGGAGCTCTCCTTTATTCAACTCCAAAGATACATTTTGTAAAGCTCTAACATTTGTATCTACATTCTCATAAGTCTTACTTAAACCTTGAACTGCTAATACAATTTCACTCATCTTTATTCACCTCAACATGATTAAATGTTATTTCCTCCATTAGATTAACTTGAATTAAAATTTTTTCTTTTAGATTACTAGGTGGTACAATTTCTGTTCCTATTTGGAATAACAACACTTTTAACTCGAAAGTTGTAATCATTTCTATCCCTCCTCACTCTATATTGGTAACAAATTGAAATTTCGTTCGATTTTTTTATAAAAAAACAAGGGAACGCTCAGCGTCCCCTCTCAAATCCAATCCGTTTTTTAATTTCCGCTAAATTTACCTTCGCGATTTCTCTTGCACGCTCAGCACCTTTTTCTAACGCTTCGTATAATAAATTCGGCTCATTCATATACATCTCATATTTCTTACGGGGACCAGCTAATTCGCGGTCTATAACGCGAAACAACTCTTTTTTCACATCGCCCCACCCGATTCCCGTTTCATATTTTTCACGCATGGACTGCATTTCATCTTCTGTCGCAAATTCTTTATATATCATAAATAACGTTTCTAATTCTTTCGGTTCATTTGGAAGTGAAGAATCCGTTTTGATTTTAAATATTAACTTTCGTAGTTTTTCTTGTTCTGCGAATAATGGGATTACATTTCCGTAACTTTTACTCATCTTTCTTCCATCAAGGCCAGGTAAAATGGCACCCTCTTCTTGTATGACATACTCCGGAAGCGTAAATGTCATGCCAAATGTATGATTAAAATACGTCGCAATATCACGCGCTATTTCAATATGCTGAATTTGATCTTTTCCGACAGGTACATGAGTTGCTTGGAATAATAATATATCAGCCGCCATTAAAATCGGATACGTATATAATCCCATATTCACTCCCGCATCGACTTCTAACCCCGCTTCTTTATTTTGCTCCACCTTCGCTTTATACGCATGAGCACGATTCATAAGACCTTTCGGAGTTAGGCAAGCTAATATCCAAGCTAATTCTAAAATCTCCGGCACTTCTGTTTGTCTGTAAAAAATAACATCTTCTCCAAGTCCGAGTGATAACCAAGTAGCTGCTACCTCTTTCGTATAACTACTAAACTGACTTGGATCATGTACAGCATTTAACGCATGATAATCAGCTATAAAGTACAATGCTTTTCCTTCATTACTCTTTGACATTTGCAACGCAGGTTTAATCGCACCAATATAATTCCCTAAATGCGGAAAACCTGTCGGCTTAATTCCTGTTAACATTATTTTTTCACTCAACCTAACTCCTCCTTTCTCAAAATAAAAAGAGCCTCTCATCCTTAAAAAAGGACGAGAGACTCCCGCGGTACCACCTTCATTAGCTATCATTCATAGCTCGCTTCAACTTCTTAACGTGAAGTAACCGTCTTTGCCTACTCATTTCAGCAAGAAGCTCCAGGGCCCATTCCATATTCATCCCTTACTGATTCCCACCACACATCAGCTCTCTGAAAATTTTTGAATATGTACTCTTCTCTTTCATTGCTTTTCGTTATTTTTTACAGTTTATCACATTTCTCGTTCACCTAAAACTGAATTTTCTTTTTTTGTTAGGTTTTAGCAATAGTGATTACCAATTTATTCCGAATAATATATAATCAATATATGCAGAACCGATTTGCAATACAAAAACGAGGTGATGTCATGGGTTGGTTTAATAAAAAGAATGATACGTTTAAGATTGATGTGTTTAAATCCGATGATAAAATTCAAGATGATACTTTAGGGGTAATTATACATTTCACACCTATCGCTATATATGTATACACCTGCGATGAGTACATAGAAACGTTTGACGGTGCGCTCACTTTTGAAAATGAGAACGGAAATCAAGTAGAAATTGGAGGTACTTTCATTTCTCTTGAAGTAGATGCTAATTTTCGCATGGACGATTTAATATTTGACTACAAACTAAAAGAAAGCAATCTACCTATTATTGAATTAAAAGCCTACGCATAAAATGAATGTGTTTACTATAACAAAACTACAAATAAAAAAGAGCTAAAACAGTATTACCTGTTTTAGCTCTTTTTTTCACGTATTCAACTTAACAAATCGATAACCGTGCGTTACTAACACTTTTAATATCGCATACCCTGGAATCGCTAAAATAATCCCCATAATACCAAATAAATTTCCGGCAGTTAAAATAATGAAAATGATAGTAATCGGGTGAATGTCTAACTTTTTCCCCATGACTTGCGGAGAAATGAATTTACCTTCTGCTAATTGTACAATCATCATAACGATAATTACTTTTAACACCATTGACGGCGAGTCAATAAACGCGATAATTAAAGCTGGTGTAATCGCGATGATTGGTCCTACGTACGGAACGATATTTACAATCATCGCTAGAATTGCAAGTAGTACCGCGTATTTAATACCAATGATAAGATAACCGATTAATAGCATAATACCGATAAACAAGCTAACGATAATTTGTCCTCTAATATATGAGCTAATCGCATAATGCATATCATCTAGTATTCTCATCGCTGCTGGGTGTCTTTGTTCTGAAATAAACTTTAAGAAATGATTCGGTAATTGCTCACCATCTTTTAAAAGATAGAACAATATAAACGGAACCATTACAAATGTTAAAACGACCTCTGTAACAGTACTTAAAAATCCAGTTACATTTCCTGTTACTGATGATAACGACTTCGTAAAATCAACTGTGTAGTCTTTTACCATACTCGCTACATCAATATTTAAATTCTCCTGAATTTTCCCTAGTAAATTACTTTCCCCAAATCTACGTGCTGCTCGTTCAATTTCATGACCGAAATACGGTAAGTTATCTATTAATGCATCAATTTGATCTTTAATAATCGGAATTACTGTTACAACTAAAAACACAAATAATCCTAGTACTATTATATATATAGAAGCGATTGATACGATTCTTGAAACACCTTTCTTTTCTAAAAGCGAAACGAATGGATGCAAAATATAAAATAGCACACCCGCTAATAATACCGGGAAGAAAATTGTTTTTAAAAAGACGATAAACGGAGTAAACACAAAAGAAATTTTCGTTAGCAATAATATGTTAATAAACAATAACGCAAAGCCAAGTAACACCGCTAAATAATTTTGCTCTCTAAAAAACTTTTTCAACTTATCTCTTTTTCTTATATTTACTTTTTCCAACGAAACCACCTCTTCGAATGATGAAAAGCCCTTATTCAGGGCTTTCCATCACGATCTATGTCTTTATTTCCTTGCAGCTTTCACTACAAATGATACAATAAGAATTAACACGATTGCCCCTAATAATGCTGGCACGACATGAATCCCACCAAAAGATGGCCCAAAAGATCCAAATAATCTACCACCTAACGAAGCACCTAATAAACCTGCGATAATATTTCCGAACATACCACCTGGAAAATTTTTACCCGTTATAGAACCTGCAATTGCACCTATAATAGCACCAACTATTAATGTGATAATCCATCCCATCTTTAGCCCTCCATTTCTATTATGGTGTATTTCTTTTTCATACTAAATTGTTATGTAACTATTATAATTATTATATCCAATAAAGAAAAATGTTGTCAAATCTATGAAAATAAAGTCTACAAGGAGGTTTTACCCTATGATTCAAAAATTAATTACAACTTCTCACAACACCGCTACTTCTATTTTAAACATTCAAATACCCGCTTATGAAATCGAGGCGAAATATATAAATAGTACCGCTATCCCTCGTCTTTATGATACTGTAGCCGACATTCAATCATGTGATGAAATGTTTTACGGCTATTTTTATGAAGAAACACTTGCCGGGTTTATTTCTTTTAAAATGGATGAAGAGAAAGTTGATATTCATCGTTTAGTAGTATCCCCCCATCATTTTCATAAAGGAATTGCCACCAAACTACTACTATATGTATTTGACATGTTCTCCCCTTCCCAAACATATATTGTACAAACAGGGAAAGAAAATACCCCTGCTCTGTCTTTATATAAAAAACATGGTTTTATTGAAATAAAGGATATCATATTACCCGATGGTGTGGTTTTAACCTCTCTCGAAAAATCAGAAAACAAAAAATAGTTTGACTCATTAATTTATTTATGTTATCTTTTACTTTATAAAACCTTTTGCTGAGTCCAATTTTTTGGAGCGGGGGAACCATTTTTGTAGCTATGCTACTTGGGGCGAATCTTATTTAAGTAGGGAAACTCTCACTTCCCGAGTCCGACAGCTAACCTCGTAAGCGTAATGGGAGAGGAAGGTGCTTTTTGCCTATGTTACACAGTGTACCTCCTTAATTATAAATATGGAATCGATACCAATAGACACCTATATTTATAGAAAAGGAGACATGTATAATGTTACGTTTATCTGATCACGCAATCAAAATGATGGAGCAAAGACTTCGACTCGAACAACACCGCACATATCAAGCAAATAAAGTTGTAGATAACTTACATCACAAATACTTCTTTCAACATATTTTTCAACCGAAAAGATAAAGAGAAAAACACAAGGTGTGTCTATACAGACATTCCTTGTGTTTTTTATATTTCTTATAAAATTCTCACTACATTTAAACTTGCTGTAATGGTACCCGCTATAGTGGTCACATGCCCTACAGCTAACGGGCCATTTTGTAATACGAATGTTGAATTGGCACTCGTTACATTCACAAGAAGTGTATTGGAAATAGCTGGTTCGATTACTACAGTTGATGTCGTTACGTTTTGTAGAAAACTCCCTGCTAGTTGTGTTCCATTTAACAGCAACCTAACAGATACAGTCTCATTCCCACCATTCGCGTCACCTTGGAAATAATAGCTTACTAAATATATTCCCGGCGTCGATACTGTAACAGTCGTGGCACTAGTTAAAGATACACCTGCTCCATATACAGTGGATCCCGAATTAATTGGAATGTTAGTATTTGCCGCAATTGTACTTGTAGAGGTAGAAAAGAAATAACCGCCCCCTGTTGATATTGCAGATGATCCGGTTGCTCCTGTTAAGCCTGTTGGGCCCGTGGCACCGGTTAGGCCTGTTACTCCCGTTCCCCCTGTCGCTCCTGTTATTCCTTGTATGCCTTGGATTCCTGTTGGTCCTGTTGCACCAGTCGCACCAGTTGCTCCGGTTGCTCCGGTTGCTCCCGTCACACCTTGTGGGCCTTGAATTCCTTGGGTTCCTTGTGGACCTGTTACTCCCGTAGGGCCGGTTGCTCCCGTCGGACCCGTTATCCCTTGTGGACCTTGAATTCCTTGCACTCCTTGTGGACCGGTTGCTCCCGTCGGTCCCGTTGCTCCCACCTGCCCCGTTACCCCTTTTGGCCCTTGAATTCCTTGTATTCCTTGTGGACCAGTTGCTCCCGTCGGTCCTGTTCCCCCTGTTAGACCGGTTGGACCTGTTGATCCAGTTATTCCTTGTATTCCTTGAGGTCCAGTTGGGCCTGTTGGACCAATCGAACCTTGAATTCCTTGCAGACCTTGAATGCCCTGTGGACCGGTTGGACCCTGGATTCCTTGGATTCCCTGTATTCCTTGCGGGCCTGTTGCACCCGTTGGACCTGTTGGCCCCTCTGGACCTTGCACTCCTTGAATTCCAGTCGCACCGGTTGGACCTATACCTCCTTGTGGCCCCTGAATTCCTTGGATTCCTTGAGGGCCGGTTGGACCAGTGATTCCACTTGGACCTTGCACTCCTTGTAAACCTTGAGGACCAGTTGGACCGATTGGGCCTTGGATTCCTTGCAGACCTTGTAAGCCTATTGGGCCAGTTGCTCCCATTACTCCTTGCTCACCTTGTATTCCTTGGATTCCTTGCAGGCCTGTTGGACCAATTGGCCCTTGTGCCCCTTGCACTCCTTGTTGACCTGCCTGGCCTGTTGCTCCTATTGGTCCTTGTACTCCTTGTAAACCTTGTATTCCGGTTGGGCCGGTTGCTCCCTCTACTCCTTGTTGACCTTGAATCCCTTGGTCACCCGTTGGACCTGTTGCCCCCATTGGACCCTGTACGCCTTGCAAACCTGTTAAACCTGTTACCCCTGTCGGTCCCTGTATTCCCTGTACTCCTTGGATTCCAGTCGCGCCTGTTGCTCCTGTCGCCCCAGTTGCCCCCGTTGCTCCAGTTGGACCGGTTGGACCTCCCGGTGATCCGGCTGGACCCGTTGGACCGGTTGGGCCTCCTGGCGGACCGGTTGGACCGGTTGCTCCCGTTGGACCCGTTGCAGATCCTGTTGGACCAGTTACTCCAGTTAAGCCTGTCGATCCTGTTGGACCTGGATCACCTTGCAAGCCAGTTGCCCCTGTTGGTCCTATTACACCTTGCACTCCTTGTATCCCCTGAGAACCGGTTGGGCCGGTTAGGCCCATATCACCTTGTGGACCTTGTAAACCTTGAACACCAGTTGCACCTGTTGGTCCCATCAGCCCTTGTTCTCCTTGTATTCCTTGTAAACCTGTTGGACCGGTCGGCCCCATCGGACCTTGAATACCTTGTATACCTGTTACACCTTGTAATCCACTACCTCCTAAATTCCCTTGAACACCTTGTATACCCGTATTTCCCGTTGGACCAGTCGGACCAATTTCACCTTGCACTCCTTGTATACCTTGTATTCCGGTTGGACCAGCCTGCCCAATTTCACCTTGCATGCCCTGTATACCTTGTATTCCAGTTGGACCTGTTTCTCCCATTGGCCCTGGTATTCCTTGTATACCTTGTATTCCAGTTGGGCCAGTCGGTCCCCTTTCTCCTTGCAGACCTTGAACACCTTGAATTCCCTGTGGACCTTGTTCCCCCATCGGTCCTTGAATACCTTGAGCACCCCGTGGTCCTGTTAAACCAGTTGGACCCGTTGAACCAATTTCTCCCTGCACCCCTTGTACTCCTTGAATTCCTGTAGGACCTGTTGGACCAATTGGCCCTTGTACGCCTTGTATTCCTTGTGGTCCAGTCGGTCCACCTAAAGAACCTGTCGGACCCGTTGGACCCGTTGGACCCGTAATACCTGACGCTGGAAAAGGAATAGGTGCTTGAAACTTACTACACTTATCTCGATCCCTCACAAGCATCTCCCCCCGTTATAACTAACGTGTCAAACTATTTTTAATACATTTAAACTAGCAGTTATCACACCAGATAATGTCGTTACATGCCCAATAACTAATGGGCCATTTTGCAAAGATAAAGTAGCATTTGAAGAAGCAACATTAATGACCATCGTATTAGAAATCGCTGGTTCTAATACAAAAGTCCCTCCTGTAACATAAAAAATAAAACTTCCTGCGACTTGCGTTCCATTTAAAGTAAGCCTCACGGAAATCGTTTCATTCCCCCCATTTGGATCACCTTGAAAATAATAGCTTACTAAATATATTCCTGGCGTACTTAACGTTACAGTTGTTGCATTTGTTAAACTCACATCAGAACCAAAAACTGTAGATCCGGAATTAATTGGTACTAATGCATTCGCTGCAATTGCACTTGTTGAGGTAGAAAAGAAATAACCGCCACCGCTAGGTAAGCCAGTCGCTCCTGTTGCACCTACAATTCCTAAAAAACCTATAGGCCCTTGACTACCAGTTACTCCAGTAGGTCCTACAGCTCCAATCGGCCCTTGACTACCTTGCGCTCCAGCTGGACCTATACTACCGTTAACCCCTGTTATTCCCCTTACTCCAGTTGGACCTTGTATTCCTTGAATACCTTGCACACCTTGTATTCCGGTTACTCCTGTTGCACCGGTAGGTCCTGTCATTCCTGTATTTCCTTGTATCCCCATAATCCCTTGAGCACCTTGTATTCCTTGTGCACCGGTCGCCCCTGTTTCTCCTGTCGCTCCTGTTTCTCCAGTTCCCCCCGCAATCCCAACATTTCCTTGTGGTCCTTCAGGTCCCTGATTACCTTGCGCTCCTTGCACTCCTTGTGGTCCCGTTATCCCGTTTTCTCCTAGATTTCCTTGGGGCCCTCTAATTCCTTGTGCACCTGTCGGACCGATTATTCCTTGTATCCCTTGCATACCTTGAGAACCTTGCGCTCCTGTTGGGCCTACTATACCTTGTGTTCCTTGAGGACCTTGCAAACCAATCGCACCAGTTGGACCGATTATTCCTTGGACTCCTTGAAAACCTTGAGCACCTTGCGCACCAGTTAATCCAATTTCCCCTTGTATTCCTTGAGGACCTTGTATCCCTTGCAATCCAGCTGCTCCTGTTTCTCCTCGTATTCCTTGAGGACCTTGTATCCCTTGTGCTCCAGCTGCTCCTGTTTCCCCTCGTATTCCTTGTGGACCTTGGGCTCCTGCCGCTCCTGTTGTGCCTGTGGGACCGATTATTCCTTGGACTCCTTGTATTCCTTGTGCTCCTGCCTGACCCGTTATACCTTGTATTCCTTGCACACCTTTAGGACCTTCTGCACCTGTTGGACCAATTTCTCCCTGTGGACCTTGAGTTCCTTGGGGACCTTCTGCACCTGTTGCTCCTATTATTCCTTGGTTACCTTGAGGACCTTGTGCACCTTGTATTCCAGAAACACCTACTACACCTTGGGACCCTTGGGCTCCCCTTACACCTTGAGGGCCAGTGGGACCAGTTATACCCTGTAACCCTTGCACTCCGATTGCACCAGTTCCGCCTGTTACACCCGGCGCACCGGTTTCACCTGTTGGACCAGTTGGACCCCCAGGTGGGCCGGGTGGGCCAGATGGACCAGTCACTCCACTAGATGGACCAATTGGACCTGTTGTTCCCGTCGGAGCACCCGGAGGTCCCTCTGGTCCTTGCATACCCATACTTCCAGTTGCTCCTGTTATACCTCGTGCTCCTTTTGCTCCTTGAAAACCTGTGGATCCATTTATTCCTTGTATTCCTTGACCACCTTGTGGGCCTTGAGGACCTATTACACCTGTTATCCCCTTTATTCCGCTTATCCCTTGAGGTCCTTGTATTCCAGTAGAACCAGTTGGGCCAATTACTCCTTGTATTCCTTGATCACCTTGGTGTCCTTGCTCTCCAGTAATTCCTTGTATGCCTTGTGGACCTTCTTCTCCTTGTATACCTGTCGTTCCGTCCTCCCCTTGGATTCCTTGTGCTCCTTGGGGACCTTGTGGGCCTGTTACACCTAATATCCCGGTTACACCTATTTCTCCCTGTATTCCTTGTGCGCCCGTTTGTCCTTGTTCTCCAATTTCTCCTTGTATCCCCGGAGGACCTTGTTGACCTTGACTACCGGCAAGGCCTGTAATTCCTTGTATACCTTCTACTCCTTGTAATCCAATATCACCAACTGGACCTTGCTCTCCAATTAATCCTTGAGGACCTTGTAAGCCAATCGAACCAGTAATTCCTTGCTCTCCGGTATCACCAATGGCACCTTGTATTCCTTGAGCTCCTGTTGTCCCTCGTGGACCTTGTATTCCCTCGATACCTTGAGGACCTTGTGGACCAGTTGCTCCTCTAGGTCCAGTGATTCCTGGAGGCCCGACCGGCCCCTCATGCCCTCCAGTTGGACCATTTGGGCCACTATCACCAGTAGGGCCAGTTGCTCCTATAGGCGGAAGAGGCAGTGCCACTCCAAATTTTTTGCACTTTCTATGATGACGCACAACAATCCCCCTCCCAAAAATAATTACACCTTTTATATGAAATGCATTTGTATCTGAAAAGTACACACCTGACCTCATTTTTTAAAAATAAAGAAGCCTATCATTTCAATTATTTGAAATGATAGGCTTCTTTTTATAAAACACTTTACTTTCTCGCCTTAATAATAAAAGTAGTTGGCACCATTCTAGCTTTATATAAAGAATAATATTTCGTAGAAGGTTCAGCTCGTTCTTCATCAAATAAGCTCGATGGTTCAGGTTCTTCTATTCTCTCAATTGTAAATCCCGCTCTATTTAACTCATTTATGTATGTACTTATTTTTCTCTTATATAATGTCGCTTGTACATTTTCCCCTTTAAATGTTTCAAACGTAATAGGGGTTTCCTCATGATAAGAAGACTTAAAAGCAATTTTTTCTGTACCATACTGTAAATTTGAATATACTGGGTGCTCCCAACTAAAAATAAAACTTCCTCCTGGCTTTACATACGAATAAATCAGTTCCAACGTTTTTCTTAAATTCGAAGTCCATCCTAATGCGTAAATGGAGTATACAATATCAAAATACCCTTTCGGAATATCCACTTCCTCTTCCATTGCTCCGCATACTAACTTTGGATTCCAACTCTTTAACGTTTCATTCGCTGTTTTAATTTGTTCACTTGAAAGATCAAGCCCCCATACTTCCTCTGCCCCATATTCTGCCATATATTGCAACGAATGCCCACTTCCACATCCAATATCAAGAACCTTTTTATTTCTAATTGAATCGAACAAATGAATCTCATCTTCAGACGCTGTATACGGGCCATATTTCGGTAAACAATCTACTTGAAAGAAGTATGGTGCTACTGTATCCCAACACTTTTTATTTAACGCTAACATTTGTGTATCTTTCATACTCCACATTCCCCCATTCCATTTTATTCCTCTAATATAAATTACACATTATAATCCGATCTTCCTTTTCTCTTCGCACGGTAATTTTTCACTTTGGCGATTGTCCCGCACGCTCTTCCTCCTTCTTCTCCAGCATACATACCGCACCATCTTTTACTTCCATTTCGCGAATGATCATAAAATACCCAGCGGCAATCTGGACATGCTTTTAACCTACCCCACAATTTTTCTTGAACAGCCATTAAAACAATACTTAATACTTTTGTATATACATTTTCTTCGTGCACAGGCCCATATGTAATACCTTTCATGTCTTCCTTTACCTGTACATGAAATGGGTATTTCTCTAACCACTTTTGCAATGATTTTCCACCTTCAATTGCCAGCCGAATACCTTCTCGAAAACTTTTTAATTCCTCTATCGTATGAAATGGAGGTTCTTCATGAAAATGTTCTTTCATAAAAAGCTTTATATCCTCTTCTGTTTGCAGCAAGTCAATCGGCTCTCTCGTATCGTTTGGTATTTTCCATGTATTTAAAAATCTCCGAATATATTCTAGTTCATTTGGTGCATTTTGATTCAATTCCATCCACCTTCTTCTTAAAATTCACTTTTTTCTGACTTTATGTATAATTATAATATAAATTAGTTAACCATCAAATAATTTTATTGGTTACATAGTTAGGAGGAGTTATATGAAAAATTTCTCAATACCAATACGTTTCATGCTTATTTCTTCATTTTTTATGTCTTTCGGGTATTTTGCTGTATACGCATTTTTAGCTATTTATCTATTAACCTTTCTTCATTTTTCAGCTATTCAAGTAGGAACAGTATTGACGGTTATGACAATCACATCACGAGTTATCCCTTTATTCTCAGGATTAATTGCTGACAAAATAGGCTATATCATTATGATGATAGCTGGATTATTTTTAAGAGGAATCGGATTTATCGCTTTAGGAATATGCTCTGATTTCTATACAATTTCTATTTCTTCTGCACTTATTGGCTTCGGAACTGCATTCTACGAACCTGCTGCTCGCGCCATATTCGGCTCACAACCAGCTCATATGAGAAAAAATTTATTTACATATTTAAACCTTAGTTTTAATTGTGGTGCAATAATCGGACCAATTGCAGGAGGGTTCTTACTCTTACTTGATCCAATCTATGCCTTCTCTCTAACAGGATCACTTATGCTGTTATTCGCTTTTATCTTTTACTTACTTAAAAATCACTTCCAAGTCACTACTGAAAACACGTCTATTACATTAGGAATACAGGCTATCTTACAAAACAAGCCTTTTCTTCTGTTTTCATTTATCATGATTTTCTTCTATATTATGTTTACTCAGCTTACTGTCGCACTTCCACTTCATATGAAAAACATTAGTAATAGCAATCAGCTTGCTACACTCGTTATTACGATAAATGCAATAACAGGCGTCATATTTATGGTGTTATTTCGAAAGCTCTTTCACAAATACAACACACTTTCGATTATTAAATACGGTGTTTTATTAATGAGCATTTCCTTTTTACTCATTCCTTTATTTCAACACCCCTACTGGCTATTTATTTGTGTAATTTTATTTACAACCGGTGAAACACTCGTATTACCTAACGCTGATATCGCTATTGCAAATTACAGTAACGAATCGTATACAGCTACTTACTTCGGATTCTATCAACTATCACTTGCATTTGGTTTTATCATCGGTAATTATACGGGTACATCTTTTACATCCAACTTAAACGGAATGTATACACCATGGCTTATTTTCGGCGGAATAGGACTTATTGGTTTTATTTCACTACATATTTTAAATATAAAAAAAGGATTCCCTAAGGAGGATACATGCCTATGTAATGATACGAAACATCTTTAACAAATTTAAGTCGAGATGATACCTTTAGACAAACGACCTATAATAAAAAGATTCGACCATCATATTTGACAGTCGAATTTTTTTATTCTTCATATTCAAGATGATTATGTCTTTTACAACCAAATAAATAACAACCCCCTATATAATCCGTTTCAAATTCCAACCCTGGAACATATCCAGATTTGATACGTTCTATCATTGTTTTATAACAATTATTCTCTTCTGTATATTCCTCAATTAACTCTTTCTTATCTTCTTCTGTCCAGTTTTCTTCTACTTCTTCATTCTGAACATCTTCTATTTCTGCTGTCTTCGCTTCAATAGATTCCCGTATCACTTCATTTATACGGGAGAAATTATTAGCTTTATATAAAGCATAAACAAATCTAACAATCCAATTGGGGCTTTTCCAATCTTCCTTGTATCCCTTTTCAAAACACTCAATTGCTTCGTTATAACAATTCAATTCAACATATAAATCCGCTACATTAATTTCCCCTACAAAATCATCAACTTTCCTGTTAAAAGCATCTAACTTCTCTTTCGCTTCTGTCGTTCGTCCTAAATCAATTAAACATTTTACATAGTTATACATGATATAGTCCGAATCCCCTGCAACTCGCAAGAAAAATTCCGAAGCTTTTTCCAGTTCTCCAAGATTATAATGAGCTACAGCTACATTGTGATATGCTTCATCCGATGGTTGAATCGAAATAGATTTTTGTAGTGCTTCTTTCGCTTCTATCCATTTTTCTTGTTTTATGTAAACGTCCCCTAAGATGTTATAAGGAAAGTATGAGGAAGGATTCAACTTAACAACTTCTTTTATTAATTCAAGAGCTTTATCATTATCCTCTTCCTCATAAAAGTACATCCAAGCAAGATTATTGAGGGATTGTACACCTCTAGATTCGTGTACCGCTCGTTGAAACAGTTCCATCGCTTCCTCATATT
This sequence comes from Bacillus sp. 3G2, assembly GCF_044324725.1. NCBI lineage: Bacteria > Bacillati > Bacillota > Bacilli > Caryophanales > Bacillaceae > Bacillus > Bacillus sp. 3G2. The sequence goes on from NZ_CP172246.1 coordinate 3,126,853, forward strand.
CATTTTGTTCAAACATTTCAATTGCCTTCTCGTTAATGTTCAAGTAACTACCTCCGAAGTGAATAAATTCATCTATTTCATATCATTATTGTAAAATACAAAAATTGTAATTTCTATAAAAAAATTTCTTTCTCCTGTCTATATTTCGATTGAAATAGAAGCTAAAACACACGGATTTACAGCGATAAGTAAACTTTTCAATCTCCCTTAATTTGAAAATACAGCCCATTTAAATTTACATATTATGGTACAATCAAGAAAGGTGCTAACTAAACATTTACGTACCTCACTAGCAGCCTAGCAATGCCAAAATCACAAATCACTTGAAATCGAGGGATGTTATGAAAAAGAAATTAATTGTTCTTCTATTCACTGGAATCACATTATCAGGATGTTCAACTATAGTAGAAAATTCTTTAGAAACCGGTAGTGGCAGTATGGAACTATTAACACCAACGATTACAACAAAAGATAATGAATTAGAAATTAAGACTGAAGGTATTGATGAAAATAAAATAACTTTTATTTATGTTGCCAATAAACAAGTATTGGAACAAAAAATAAAGAATGGTGAACCTTACAAACTCAACATTAAAGATATCGAGCATGCTCATAGGACAGATTACAAACCAAAAGTTCAACTTTTGCAAACGAAAGATGATGATAAGGATGGAGAAATGGTAACGTTTAAACAAGTTAGATATACAGTTAAAAACTAATTTTAAAGTTGTTTCATTATAAATACAACGAACGAAAATATACTGTTAACAAAGGGTAAATGTAAGGGGTGCTAATATGAAAAAACGATGGATTTCTTGGTGGATTGGTAACATATTTTGGATTATCCTTTTTGGAGTATGGGCCGCTATTATTTGGCTACGAGATGTTGATGGTGCTGGTGTTACTCAAACACCCGAAATTAAATCCATATCACTTATCGTTTTATTAATCGCGTTTATCATACCGATATTTATTCAAGTTGTGTGGCTAATCATTAATTTGAGGATGAGTAAAAAAAATAATTATACGATTTAGTTTTTCGAATTAACAAATAAATATTTTTCATAAAAAAAAGAGAGGAATCTTTTTCAAACTAGATTCCTCTCTTTTTTATATGGGGGATTATGCCGTACTTTTAAAGCTGCACTATTCCCTTTTCTTTACGATGCATGTTCATCTTTCTTCTTCATTAACGCTCTCTTCTTCATCGCCTTCGTTAAATATCCGCCTTTAAATGAACGGATTTCATAAGAAGACATAAATGCTTTCGGTGCAATTTCATTAATAATTTCTAACAGTTCTTTTTCTCTAGAACGCTTTGCAACGATATCTAAGCGATAGCGGATTGAATTAATACCTTCACCTTCAAATACTGTAACGCCAAATCCAGAGTGACGTAATTCATCTACTAATTCATTACAACGGTCTAGTAAACTAACTTGATACGTAATATAACCAATTGCTAATTTATTCTCTATATAACCGCCTAATAATAGTCCTGTACTAAAGCCAATGACATAGGCAACGATGTTCATCCAATTTGATAAATCTTGAAACACAATACCTAAACTGACAATGTAAATAGCTCCTTCTAACAATCCAACACCAGCAGCGGATCTTGTTTGATTCTTTACAAGCAAAATCGTACGGATTGTCAAAATTGGAACGTAAATAATTTGAAGCACAAAAATAAGTAACGCTTGTAACATTGGTATCCACCTCTTTCAAAAAGTCTTTTGTCATAATAACATACATAACCTTTAGAAATCGATGGCTTTTTAAATTTTTTCACAATATTTTTCATACTATTGAAAAACGTAAAAAAGAAGCGTATTATATTTGTCGTAAATTTGATTCCTTTCATTAGCTCGCTTTAAACACAAAAAGGAACCTCATTAGGCCCCTTTCATCATAGCTCTATGTTTTTCGAAGCATGTTCCCTTTGCTTCTCTTCCTCTTTCACTAACTGTATATTCGCATAGGCTAAATTTGCAATCATTAAAAAGTGACCACCTAAAATGCCTGTACCAAATGCCCACATTTCCATTTCATGCTCAATTTCATACATGATAATGGCTCCTAAAATGGCTGCTGCAAATCGGTTTAAAACTCCTAATCCAGGAGCCTTTTCTTTCATTACGATACTTTTTCCGAGTTTCTCCACTCTGCGAGCTAATAACCAAAGACAATATGCACTTACAGCTAATCCGATACCAAACCCTGTTACTTGTTTTCCAAACGGAGTAATCGTCCACATAAGTAGTAAACCACTAAAGATCACATACAATTGTAATCGATATACACGTAAGGCTGCTTGAATCAAAATATCCGCTCCTAATTTCGCATTTTTTATACGTTAGAAGAAAAGCAGCAACTTACACAGTTGCTGCTTTCTCTTCTTCTTGCTCTTGTTCCATTTTGCGAATTTCAACACGCTTAATTTGGTAAGCGTCTTTTTCTAACACTTTAAATGCATAACCTTCCGCCTCAACATGTTGTCCTTCTTCAATTTCATGATTTTGCATCATAATCCAGCCACCGATTGTATCCACATCGTCTTCTTCAATGTGTAATCCAAACAAGTCTTTCACTTCTGAAATAAGCACTTTTCCATCAACGATTTTATGGTGCTCATTCACATGCTGAATTGGTGGTGCTTCATCTTCATCATATTCGTCACGAATTTCACCGACGATTTCCTCCAAGATGTCTTCAAGCGTTACAATCCCTGCTGTTCCTCCGTACTCATCATATAAAACAGCCATCGGAATTCGCTTCTTCTGCATTTGAAGTAATAAATCGTGAATTGGAGTCGTTTCCATCACTTCAATAATCGGACGCATATACGAGCGAATAGATGATAAATCCTTTTGATCTTCGGTCATATATCGAATAAAGAAATCTTTTACATTGACCATACCGATAATATCATCTTTATCTTCTCCAAAAATCGGATAACGTGTGTATCGCTCATTTTGGATTACTTTCATGTGTTCTTCTACTGAATCTTCCAGGTAGAAACCAACGATTTCTGTTCGCGGTACCATAATCTCTTTTGCAATACGATTATCAAATTCAAAAATGTTATTTACATACTTGTATTCAGCTTGGTTAATTTCGCCGCTTTCATAACTCTCTGAAAGAATAAGGCGTAATTCTTCCTCTGTATGAGCTACTTCATGTTCTGAAGCTGGTTTTAAACCGAATAGACCAGTTACAACACGAGCTGAACCGTTTAATACCCAAATAAACGGATACATGATCTTATAGAACATCATTAACGGTGTTGCCAATAACAACGTTACTTTTTCAGCCTTTTGAATTGCCATCGTTTTCGGAGCTAATTCCCCTACTACAACGTGTAAATACGTCATTAACATAAAAGCAAGACCAAATGTTAATACTGATGAAACAGAAGGATTTAAGTTCCATTTCTCAAATAACGGGTGTAGTAACTTTTCAATTGTCGGTTCACCTAACCAACCTAATCCCATAGCTGTAACTGTAATACCTAATTGACAAGCAGATAAATATTCATCTAAATTTGTTGTTACTTTTTTCGCTGCTAAAGCACCGCGTTTTCCTTCCGCAACAAGCTGATCGATACGACTTGAACGTACCTTTACAATCGCAAACTCTGCTGCTACGAAAAATCCAGTAAATGCGATTAAAATCGCAACCATGACTAAATTAAATATTTCCAATGAATCCCCTTAGTTTAAAAAACTAAGGTGTCCACCTCCTGTATACTATAATGTTTTCTTATTTGTTCATTAGAAAACATAGCCCGATACAAAAATTAAAGAGGTCGGATTTCACTTTTTTCTATAATAATAGAGCAAGTGTCTGTATTAAAGCTGTCGTTTGACCAGATAAAGATTTCGATATTTTTTCACGTTGTGAATCAGTCAATCCATCTAAAAGCGGCTTTAACTCCGTTAACTCTGCTTCTAATCGATGAATATGGTCTGTCACTTCATTCACTTGTTTCGAAACGTGTTCATTGATACCGAGCAGCTTCTTCTTCTCCTCGATTTTCTCTTTAATCTCACAAAGCGGCATATGCATTTCTTTGCACTTCTCAATAAATTGTAATGTCTCAAATGCTGTTTCGTCGTAATAGCGATAATTAGATTGAGATCGCTCCGCTTTTAAGATTCCTAGATTCGTATAATAATCAATCGTTCGTTTCGACACGTGAGCCATGAGAGCCAACTGTCCGATTCGATACACCTTCCCAACGATCTTCCCCCCTTGTTTATATTACTACTATCATACAATACATAAACTGTACAGTCAAACGTGACGGTTTATTATTCATAATTCATACACAATTCTACATACCATTTTAGCGTTTAGTAAATTCACAATCTACATAACATTATTTTTTAACATATATATACTAGGATATAAAAAGAATGAAAGCATAAGTTTCTTTCAACCTTTCTTAATTAAAAACATATGATAATAATATTTAATTAGAATTATTATTTATGCTATCGGAGGAGATTGAAATTACTAAAACTATTATCTCTCACTTTTATAACGAAGAGTATTTATTGCCATGGTGGCTTATGCATCATAAAAAAATATTTGACCATGGCATATTAATTAATAGAGGTTCTACAGATCGTTCCGTTGAGATTTGTAAATTATTTGCTCCCCAATGGGAAGTACGAGATTCAAAATTCCTTGATTTTGATCCCACTAATACTGATATGGAAGTAATGGAAATTGAGCGAGAAGTTTTAGGTTGGAAGATTGTATTAAATACTACAGAATTTCTTTGTTGTAATAATGCAGAAGAATTTTTCTCTTCACTTCATACGCTAGGTCAAAATATGTATGCGATTAGAATGATTGTCATGATTGATAAGCATGATTACAATTATTCAAAACTAAGATATTCTATTCCATTAGTAGAGCAACGATACCACGGTCTTTTTCCTTATAAACCAGAAATCGGATGTGCTTGGCGATTTATACACAACCATCTTGATGGCGCATATTTCCCTGGTAGACACTTTACTCGGCATCATCATATAGTTTATAACTCCCCTTCATTTATTGTTAAATTTTATTTTAGCCCTTGGAACGAACCTACAAGGGCAAGAAAATTACAAATAACACCTACCCTTTCAAAAACAGGTGTTCAAATGGGACTTCAAACTCATTATGGACGGTCCTCTGAGGAACTCGAAACTCGATTTTTAGAGCTTAGTAACATAACACAAGATCTACGTAATCACCCTGAGTATCAACAATTATTCCCTAAATTCAAACCTTAATATTTCTCATCCTCTCATGCTCCACACATTTTACGCACTTAGTCAAAACGAAAACCATTTGCATACAATATGAATACTGTATATATTATAAATTTTTATTTTAGGAGGAAAAAATGAAAGCTGTTATTCTTGCTGGTGGATACGGGACAAGGATTGGGGAAGAAACACATTTAAAACCAAAACCTATGATTGAAATTGGAACAAAACCTATTCTGTGGCACATTATGAGTTTGTATAGCCATTACGGCATTACAGAGTTTATTATTTGCTTAGGCTATAAAGGATATGCAATTAAAGAGTTCTTTCTAAATTACAACCTACACATGTCCGATTTCACGATACATTTAAGCGATAATACAATTACTAACCATTCTCATCGTGTAGAACCGTGGAAAGTTACACTAATCGATACTGGTCTAAATACCGAAACGGGTGGACGTGTTAAGAAAATACAAAATTACGTCGGGGACGAACCTTTCTGCCTCACTTATGGCGATGGATTAAGTAATGTAAATATAAAAGAACTCATTGCATTTCATAAAAAACACGGCAAAACGGCTACTGTTACAGCCGTACAACCTCCTGGTAGATTTGGTTCTCTCGTATTAGATAAACAGTCTGTAACATCTTTTCAAGAAAAGCCACTCGGGGATGGTGGATGGGTTAACGGTGGATTTTTCGTTTTAAATCCTGATGTTTTCAATTACATTAGTGGAGATAAGTCAGTTTTTGAAACAGACACTTTAGTTCAGTTAGTAAACAAAAACAAATTAGCCGCATATCAACATACTGGTTTTTGGCATCCGATGGATACATTGCGCGATAAAAATAAATTAGTCGAGCTATGGGAAAGTAATAACGCTCCGTGGAAGGTTTGGTAATATGTCTTCATCATCTTTTTGGAATAAGAAAAAAGTATTTATTACGGGACATACTGGCTTTAAAGGCTCATGGCTCACCCTTTTTTTAACTTCTTTAGGTGCAGAAGTAGTTGGCTTTTCTTCTCATCCCCCATCCATTCCTAACCTTTTTGAACAAGGTAACATAGCAAAAGAGTGCATAACAATTCATGGCGACATTACAGATTACGATTCTTTATTCCATGCCCTACAGCAACACAACCCTGACATACTATTTCATTTAGCAGCCCAGCCAATCGTCACCACTTCATATAAAAATCCTATCGAAACATTTAAAACGAATGTTTTAGGGACTGTTCACGTATTAGAAGCCGCAAAACAGATAGAAAGTATACGTAGTATCATTAATGTTACAAGTGATAAATGCTATGAAAATGACGGGAGCGGTAACCGGGCATTCGTGGAAAGTGACCGGCTAGGTGGTTTCGACCCTTATAGCGCTAGTAAAGCGTGTGCTGAACTAGTTGCAACTTCCTATCAAAAATCCTTCTTCCGCACTCATACTCAAAAACTTGCCTCAGTAAGAGCAGGTAACGTCATCGGCGGTGGTGATTGGGCAGAAGATCGATTATTCCCAGATGTCATTCGTGCATATTTACAAGATGGTACGTTAAATATTAGAAACAAACACGCTATTCGCCCGTGGCAACACGTATTAGACCCTTTACATGGCTATATCCTTTTAGCTGAGAAGCTGTGGAAAGACGCTGAATATGCAGCAGCGTGGAATTTCGGTCCGATGAATGAACCTAACAGAACCGTTCATGATGTCGTTCAATCTATAATGAAATTATGGAATCGACCACTAACAATCCTTTCTCCTCATACAAACACACCTTATGAATCACCTATCTTAACACTCAATAGTACAAAAGCAATAAATAAACTCGGTTGGACACCTAAGTTATCAACAGACCATTCTATCGCTTGGACCGTTGATTGGTACAAAAAATATGCATCTGGTGAAAATATGAAATCTTTCACGCGACAACAAATCGATGCATTCAAAAATTTATAAGGGGGCTATAAAATGGAACAGAAAAAATGCCGTTTTTGCCACTCATTACTCACAAATACTTTTTTAGATTTAGGAGTTTCCCCTCTCGCTAACTCATTTGTAGCTCCTGAAAACTCATATAAAATGGAACCATTTTATCCGCTGCACACATTTGTTTGTAACTCTTGTTTACTTGTACAATTAGATGAATTTGAATCCCCGCACAATATTTTTCATGACTATTTATACTTCAGTTCTTACTCATCAAGCTGGCTACTACACGCTAAGCAATATGTAGAAATGGCGATTAAGCGTTTTAACTTAACAAACCATTCGAAAGTAATTGAAATTGCGAGTAACGACGGATATTTATTACAATACTTTCAAAAAGAACATATCGAAACACTAGGAATTGAACCGGCAAAAAATGTAGCAGAAATCGCTATCCAAAAAGGAATTCCTACTGAAGTAAATTTTTTTAGCAATAATTTAGCAAAAAAGTTACCGCAAGCAGATTTAATCGTCGCAAATAACGTATTGGCACACGTTCCGAACTTACATGATTTTGTCGCCGGTTTAAAAACGTTATTAAAACAAGATGGCACGATAACAGTTGAATTCCCGCACTTATTAAATCTCATATCATGTAAACAGTTTGATACAATCTACCATGAGCACTTCTCCTATTTCTCACTTATAAGTCTTCAAAAAGTTTTAGCTCATCATCATTTACAAATTGTCGATGTAGAAGAACTTGCAACGCACGGTGGTTCATTGCGTATTTTTATAAACCATCATAATGACTCATCCACTATCCATTCCAATGTTACAAACTTAATCCAAAAAGAAGTAGATCACGGGCTAGATACATTAGATTGCTATCTCCTTTTCTCTAAACACATCGAACAATTGAAAATAAATATTTTAAAATTTTTTATCGAAGCAAAAGCTTTAAGCAAACAAATTATCGGTTACGGTGCTCCTGCTAAAGGAAACACCCTTTTAAATTATTGCGGGATAGGAAAAGAATTTCTAGCTTATACAGTAGATAAAAACCCTCACAAACAAAATCTCCTTCTACCAGGTACCCGCATTCCAATACAATCTCCAGAAGAAATTAAGCGTACAAAACCTGATTACATTCTCATACTTCCTTGGAATTTGAAAGATGAAATTATGAAAGAATGCTCTTTCATTCGTGAATGGGGCGGCAAATTTTTAGTAACGATACCAGAAGTTGAGGTAATTGAGCCATGAAAAAAATCCTTATAACAGGTGGTAGTGGATGGATTGGTAAATATGTTGTAAATTCTCTTATACAAAAGGGCTATGAAGTGCACGCCACTTACAATACAAATAAACCCTCTCACCTTTCTTGTCATTGGCATAAAGTAAACTTACTTTGCGATGAAGAAGTAAAAAAACTCATTTACGACATGAAGCCTAGTCATCTCATTCATTTAGCTTGGGAAGCAGTGCCGCCAGCGTGTTATGTATCTATTCATAATTACTATTGGCTTGCATCCAGCATCTCATTAATTCAACACTTCACAATATGCGGCGGAAAGCGAGTTGTTGTTGCAGGTACTGGCGCAGAATATGAATGGTTTAACGGCGTACTATTTGAAGATTCACCGCTTCTTTCCTATAAAACCCCGTATTCATTATGTAAAAACGCACTACATTCCTGGCTACAATCATACGCTGAGCAAACAGGCCTCAGCATGTGTTGGGGCCGCATTTTCCATATGTATGGCCCTCACGAACAAGGTAATCGGCTCGTTTCTAACATTATCACTTCCTTATTAAAGAATGAGGAAGCACTATGTACACATGGAAAACAATCAAGAGATTTCCTCCATGTGGGTGACGTCGCTGATGCTCTCGTAACAGTATTGGAGCACGACGTTACAGGCACAATCAATATCGCTTCTGGTCAATCTGTACAAATTAAAGAATTAGCTTCTATCATTGCTAAAAAGATAGGAAAAGAACATTTCATTAAACTAGGTGCCATCCCTTTCTCTAAAGATGAACCTTTATTCGTCGGCGTTAATGTAGAGCGTTTAAAAAATGAAGTAAACTGGAAGCCAACATACAATCTAAATACAGGAATCGAAGAAACAATTTTATGGTGGGAATCATTTATAAAAAAGCATAACGATACGCCTCACTAAAACGTAAATCCTTCGCTCCTCTCGCTAAATCCTTATACCATTCTTCTAATTTTTCAGGTGTTATAATATGATGCGTTCCCATTCCCCCATGCTTACTAGCTTCAGAAAGAGTCGGACCAATTTGTAATTTCCGCTTTCTCATCGCATCATTCCACGGACTGAAACCAAACCATGCAATACACGCAAGAGGCGGATAAATCATAGATTCATGCGCAGATAAATGTCTTCCAACCGTATAACTCCCGTGTGCATGATTATGAATAAATCTGCCTCTTCTCCATAACGCCCAGTCTTCTGGCAAATAACCGTGAAATCGCTGCTTCACTAAAGGTATTCCAAAGTTAAGGTCCGGATAATTATAGTTAAGATCATCGACCATAATAAGCCCTTCCAGCCAATACATTCTCCCTCCCAATTCATTCAGTGATTTCCAAAACTGATTTTTATCTTGTACACAAAGAAACTCAGTCGTATTTAAAATCATTTTCCATCCCTTTACTTCTTGTTCTGCCATCATCACCTCATGATCTGTCGCTAGTGCATCAAATTCTGGATTTGCAGAATCTCGCACTTCCCAGTGTGGTGCGAATTTTTTACAAATTTCAACCGAACGATCTGTTGAACCTTTATTAATTAAAATGCCATGATCAAACAGTTTCGTATGATGAGCAAGCCACCACGGTAATAAATATTCTTCGTTATAAAAATGAGAAATAACGGTTGTAGTTATAACAATCTCCTCCTCGTTCTCTATTAATCTACTTTTTCATCCTACTCTTACTATACTTATCAGTTATGTCATTGGTTTCTTTTATTTTAAAAATATGTTTTTCTACCATATACTATGCTTTCTTAGACAACCACCATTTCCATTTTCTAAAGAAACACCCCAATAAACTGAAAATTAAGTTATAATGTCATTATAAAATTATGAAGGAGGAATGCACTCATGTACTACAACACTTCATTCGAAAACGATCAACCTGTAGGCCGCCTATAAACTAAGGCGGGCATTCATATAACACATAACACTATGCCTCGTCTTAGGGAACTCATAATACCCTAAAAATAGACGGAGGTACTTTACATGAAACAAACAATTTTAGGAGCTATATGTTTATCATTAGCAGCTAGTATATGGGGCGGTATGTATGTTGTTAGTAAATACGTACTTGACTTTATCCCACCACTGACACTCGTTTGGCTACGCTTTATCATAGCTTTTGTTGTTTTATATGCAATTTTGAAAATAGCTGAGAAAAAGCAAAAGAAGAAAGTAACCATTCACAAAAAAGATTGGCTTTTATTCGCTTGGATTGGATTTATCGGATACTTCATTTCGATTACATGTCAATTTATCGGAACAAAATTATCGGACGCTCATACAGGCTCGCTAGTAACATCAGCTACACCTGCATTTATGGTTATATTTGCAGCGATCATTTTAAAAGAAAAGCTAACCGCTCGCAGACTGCTATCTACTATCATAGCGACAATCGGCGTCATTATCGTCATTGGATGGGATATTGAAATTGACTCCTATTTTATCGGTACAATCATATTAGTCGGTGCCGCTATTACGTGGGCTTTACTATCCATTTATGTAAAGATTGCTTCAGTTCGATTTTCATCTTTAGTGATTACAACGTACGCCATATTCTTTTCACTCTTTTTCATTACACCTTTTATGATATGGGAACTACAATCAACCTCTATCGAAACAGTAAATACGTACGTAATATTAGGCGTAATTTACTTAGGTGTCGTCTCAACGGCAGGTGCCTTTTTCCTTTGGAATAAAGGATTAGAATTAATGGACGCAAGCATCGGATCATTATTTTTCTTCTTCCAACCTATCGTTGGATCATTGCTCGGTTGGCTGCTCTTAAATGAGACATTAAATAGTAACTTTTTTATTGGTGGTACTCTTATTATATGTAGCGTTTTAATTACTACTTTTGAAAAGAAATGAAAAAAACAGGCAGAGATTTTTAATCTCTGCCTGTTCGTATACACGCTTTACGCACTCCAATGCGATGGACGGGACAATAATTTCGGTAATTTCGTATGTTTGTCCCCTCTCGCCGCATTAACTTGAACTTGCGTCAGAAAAATACTATTTGTAAAATCTGCTCCGCGAATATCTGCATCTCGCAAATCTGCTCCGATAAGATCTGCTCCTCTTAAGTTTGCTCCATTTAAGTTAGCCGCAATTAAGTAAGCCCCTCTTAAATTCGCTCCTTGCAAATCTTTCTTCTTCAAATTTGCCCCCATAAGGTCTGCTCCGCGATGACTAATTCGTTTCTTACGCGTTGCATTCATTTCCTTCCAAACTAACTCACTCGTTTCTAAAAGTAACACATTCACTTCTGCACGGTGTAACGGGATATTTACTTTCATTAACTCGTCCGCATTTAAATTCGAAAGTTGCTCTGTCTCTTCAATCGCTTTACTTAATTCTTTATGAATCGATTGTGTCGCCTTCAATAGAATAGCCTCATTCAAATACCACAGTATTTCATGAAGCTGATGCATAACTGGAAAAGCATCGTACATTTTTCTCGCATGCTTAGCATCTTCCCGCCAATCAATCCCGTTAAATGTAACTTGCGAAATCTTCTGCCCAGCACCGAAACACTCAAATACTGTACAACCTTTATAACCTTTTCCTCTAAGATTTTTATGTATGCTACATTTATAATCCGACTGCAAATTAGAACATGGCTTCCCACCATCTTTATTCACCGCAAAATCTACCGATGCTGCGAATGGTAACGCCACGCAACATAGACCGAAACATTTTTCGCAGTTTGCTTTTAAATGATCGTTATGATTAGTCAAAATGTATACCCCCTGTTGTCTTTTAACTATTTCATAATATTCCAACTGCACTAAATAATCAATTTTAAAATAAAATAGCATCTTTCATTTCAATTCATAACTTTATCCTGCAATTTCCTTTCAATTGAAAAAGACAGTCTCTATCTAATGAATTATAATTAAATTATAAATATTCAAATTAAAAGGAGACTTACTATGGCACTACAAATGAAAACAAACTGTCAAATTTGCGATCAATCTCTCGAACCAAATTCTGAAGCTTACATTTGCGTATATGAATGTACATTTTGTGCACCATGTACAGAAAAAAGAGAAAACGTTTGTCCAAACTGTGGCGGCGAACTAGTACGTAGACCGAAGAAGAAATAGAAAAAAGCAAAGCGATATCGCTTTGCTTTTTTACTGTTTTTGGGACATATAGAAATTCTACCAATGACAAATTAAACGTTTAAAAACTTCACACAAACAGGCTCTGGTACAACAACATCAGATTGGATAAGCGTTAACTTTCCTGTCGTTTCATTTCTTGAAAATAACACAAGATTATGCGACTTTTCATTTGAAGCAATAAGAAACTTTTCAGTAGGATCTAGCACAAAGTCTCTCGGCCAATTTCCTTCTGTAGATGTATGTGCAACAAATGTAAGCTGACCTGAATTTTGATCCACACTGAAAACAGCAATACTATTATGACCACGATTACCTGCATATACAAAACGGCCGTCAGATGAAATATGAATCGCACTTCCTTGACTATTCCCATCAAATTCTTCTGGAATCGTAGAAATATACTGTAATTCTGTAAATGTTCCCTCTGCTGGATTATATGTTAACACAATAACCTCTGAACTAAGCTCCGTCATCACATACGCATACTTTCCATTCGGGTGAAAAGTAATATGTCTCGGGCCACTCCCTGGATTTACAGATAAACTATTCACTTCTGTTAATGTACTACCTTTTATATCATACGTAATTAATTTATCTATCCCTAAATCAACACCCACCACATATTTTTCATCTGGCGTATATCCCGCGTAATGTGCATGTGGTTTTTCTTGGTTTTCTTTATTCAGACCTGAACCTTTATGCGTTATAATAGAGGTCGCAGGATTTACAGATCCATCTTCTTCATTTACTGCGAAAGACTCAATCGTTCCTTTATGATAATTTGCTGTAACTACCGTGTGATTTCCACTATCAACACTAATATGACAAGGAGAAGCCCCTTCTACCACTTGTCTGTTTTCTTCCTTTAGCTCTCCTGTTTTACTATCAATCGAATGAGCAGCTACACCACCAGATTTTCCTTCCTTAACAACGGAATAGAGATATTCATTCTTTCGGTTAATCGTTACATATGTAGGATTATCTAGCTTTGCCGCAAGTGTTACATTACTAATTTTTTTTGCTTCCGTATCTAAAGTAAACTTATATATTCCTTCACTATTTTCTTTCGTGTACGTTCCAACATATCCAATAAACTCTTTGTTATCCTTCATTTTCATAACCCTCTCTCCCTATATTTTTCGCACATCGTACTTCTTAAAATATTTTATGTTGAAAGAGTATCCTAAAAAAATTGGAGTACCTCTTTATACGTTACCATATTTTCCTGTTAAATAGCCTTTAAACCCACTTTTTTTGGTACGCTGCTATACTTTCATATTCTTCTTCCAATTGACGGGACAGACGAATGTAGATTGGTGTTAAATCTTTATATTTTTCCACACTTTCCATGTTTGGTTCATGGTGGAAATTCGCCCCAACCATTTCAGATACTACGCATAATGTATCTATTTCACCTAAACTATATAAACCGAGGATTGCAGCTCCTAGGCAAGAGCTTTCAAAACTTTCCGGAACATATACGTCTTGATGGAAAATATCCGCCATCATCTGTCTCCAAAGTTCCGATCTTGCAAAACCGCCTGTCGCTTGAATTTTTTTCGGTTCGCCAATTAGCTCTTTTAAAGCGAGAAGAACGGTATATAAATTATAAATTACTCCTTCTAAAACAGCACGGATAAGATGTTCTTTCTTATGATGCAACCCAAGTCCGAAGAAAGATCCTCGTGCATTTGCATTCCATAAAGGAGCTCTTTCCCCTGCTAAATACGGATGAAATAATAAACCGTCAGATCCCGGATTCACTTTTGCCGCTATTTCAGTAAGCACTTCATATGGATCTTTTCCTAAACGCTTCGCAAGCTCAATCTCTGAAGTACCTAATTGATCACGAGCCCACCTAAAAATCATACCACCGTTATTAACTGGTCCACCAATTACCCAATGGTCTTCAGTTAAGGCATAACAAAAAATTCTACCTTTTGGATCTGTTACAGGACGATTTATTACAGCACGTATCGCACCGCTTGTACCAATTGTAACAGCCACAACACCAGGATCAATTGCATTTACACCTAAATTGGATAGTACTCCGTCACTCGCTCCTACTATAAAAGGAGTAGAAACAAGTACATTCATCTCATTTGCAAGGTCTTCATCTAATCCTATTAAGCTGTGTGTCGTTGGAACAAGTTTAGAAAGCTTTTCATCTGTAATTCCCGCAACATGTAAAGCTTCTTCATCCCATTTTAAAGATTTCAAATTAAACATTCCTGTTGCTGACGCTATAGAATAATCAATTACATACTCCTTATATAACTTATAGAAAACATACTCTTTAATAGAAATAAATTTATAACTTTTTGCGAACAATTCTGCCTGCTCATTCTGTAACCAAACTAATTTCGAAAGTGGTGACATCGGATGAATTGGGGTCCCAGTCCGTAAATATATTTCATGACCATTCATATCATTCTTTATTTTCTCTGCCCAGCTTGCACTTCTATTATCTGCCCAAGTGATACATCTCGTTAACGGCTTTCCCTTCTCATCTACAGCAATGATACTATGCATTGCCGAACTAAAAGAAACACAAAGAATATCATTCGGCTGTACACCACTTGATCGTACAGTTTCTTTAATTGTATTTATTACTGCATGAAAAATTTCTTCTGGGTCTTGTTCTGCTGTTTCAGGCGTAGGAGAATATAAAGGATATTCAATTCCATGACTTGCAATAACAGATCCATCAGTAGAAAATAGAACTGATTTTGTACTAGTTGTCCCAATATCTACACCAATCATATATTTTGAGCTCACCATTTCTTCCTCCTAACAAAAAATTGCTACCGTATCCTAATCATATAAGAACCATAAAAATATATTTATTTTATCTATTCATAACGTTATGTGCTAAAGTTGTCTTTCTAAATTCATATAAAAGTATCTTTATGTTAAACAAACATGTCGAGTAGTAAAACTCCTCCAAAAGCGATAAATGAAAGTAATGTTTCTAATACCGTCCATGTTTTAAATGTTTCTTTCACTGTTAAACCTAGGTATTCTTTTACCATCCAGAACCCAGCATCGTTTACGTGTGAAAACATGAGTGCTCCTGCACCCGTTGCAATGACGAGCAACTCTAAATTCACACCTGTCGTATTTTCAACGATTGGCGAAACGATACCAGCTGCTGTTGTTAAGGCGACTGTCGCTGATCCTGTCGCAATTCGAATTAATCCAGCTACCATAAATGCTAATACTATTGGAGATAGAGCTAAATGCTCAGACATTTGAGCAATAGCATTCCCTACACCACTATCGATAAGAATTTGCTTAAATCCGCCGCCAGCACCAATAATCGCAACAATTGAACCGATTGGTAATAAGCTATCTTCTGTTACCTTCTTAATAGCCTTTTTATCGATACCTTGACGAAATCCAAGAAAATAAAACGCTGCAAAACATGCAATTAATAGCGCAATGATAGGACTACCGATTAATGTGACAATCTTCATCAAAGTATTAGAAAGAGGCACATAAGGAGCTGCTGCAGCTAAAACCATTAACAGCACAGGTAACAAAATAACTAAAAATGAAACTCCTATTCCTGGTAATTTCGTTGATTTTGTATTTACACGAATCAATTCTGGCTCATTTTCAGGAATTACACGTTTGTGAATCCATTTCGCGAATATAGGACCAGCAATAATCGCTGCAAAAAATGTAATAATGAGTGAATACAATAGTACCTTCCCAAGGTTCGCTTTATAAATACCAATTGCAACGATTGCCCCTGGATGTGGAGGAACAAGGCCGTGTACGACAGATAGCCCAGCAATTGCTGGTAACGCTATCAATAAAATGTTTTGTTTCGTAGTTTTATGAATTGAAATTACTAACGGCAATAATATTAAAATGCCTACTTCAAAAAACACCGGAATTCCAATAATAAAACCTGCAATTAACATAGCCCATGGTAAGTTTTTTATTCCAAAGGATTTAATAAAGAACTCTGCCACTTGCATTCCAGCACCTGACTCTGCCATCATTTTCCCTAAAATTGTACCTAATACTAAAATACCTACTAAATGCCCGAGAACACTGCCGACTCCCGTTTCATAAGCACTCACTATTTTATCCATTGGCATCCCAGACATAATTGCTAAAAACAAACTTGCAATCGTTAAACTAATAAATGCATGCCATCTCCACCACGATACCCCTAAAATAACAATTACGATTGATAATAATGTAATCATTAAAAGGTACATATTCATACGCAGTTCCACCCCTTTATGTAAACCCTTTCAAAATTGCTATACAATTAAGAGAACCTATATAGTTCTTTCATGAGTAAGAATTTATATATCGATATACAAATCATCTTCACAAAATAATAATTTATACAAAAAGAATCTCCCTTATCAGAGATACATGTTAACTCACCTCTCTGATAAGGGGATTTCTCTTCCATAATTATAATGTTATTGTGATAAACGCTTCGCGCGATCAATTTTTCCTTTTTTAAAAGTGAATGACACTTTCTTCTCTGCTGTTTTCACGTAGTAAGACTACAAACTCAGGATCCAGTTTAAACGATGAAGTTACTTAGGATTTGTCCTCTCATGAAAAGCAATTTTCGGAAAGCACCTTCACTTTCATGCATTATAATTTAGGAGCTTTCGCCCAATCCGCAGCAAACTTCTCAATACCTTGGTCTGTTAATGGGTGCATAGCAAGTTGTTCAATTACTTTATAAGGAATTGTTGCAATATGAGCACCTGCCATCGCTACACGAGTTACATGATCTGGGTGTCTAACAGAAGCCGCAATAATTTGTGTATCTAATTGATGAACATCGAATAATTCAGCAATTTTAGCAACTAATAATACACCATCTTCAGAAATATCATCTAAGCGTCCTAAAAATGGAGAAACGTACGTTGCACCCGCTCGAGCAGCTAAAAGTGCTTGGTTCACAGTGAAAATAAGTGTAACGTTCGTTTTCACACCTTTTTCAGTAAGATAGCGACAAGCTTCTAATCCTGCTAGCGTCATTGGAAGTTTTATCGTGACGTTTTTATCGCCACCGTTAATTTTAATTAATTCTTCTGCTTGAGCAATCATTTCTTCAGCTGTAACAGCATCTGGAGTTACTTCTGCCGAAACAGACTCAACTTTAGGTACTGCCTGACAAATTTCTGCGATACGGTCTTCAAACTTAACGCCCTCTTTTGCTACTAAAGAAGGATTCGTTGTAACACCAGCTAAAACTCCAAGTTTATATGCTTTTTTTATGTCCTCAAGATTTGCAGTATCAATAAAAAATTTCATGATCAATTCCCTCCAGTTTTTAAACGTTGATGAGTTACATGTTTAATATGCTTATCCCGTAAAAGCCCGATTGGTATGGAATAAAGCCCCTATTTATTAAAGTTTCACTTTATTTCTTTTCTACTGCATGTCCGCCAAATTCATTGCGCAGAGCTGCTACAACTTTTCCTGTAAATGTATCATTGTCTAATGAGCGGTAGCGCATTAATAGAGACATTGCGATAACAGGAGTTGCTGTTTGAAGGTCTAATGCTGTTTCTACTGTCCATTTTCCTTCACCAGAGGAATGCATAACGCCCTTAATTTCATCCAGTTTCGCATCTTTAGAAAATGCATTTTCAGTTAACTCCATTAACCAAGAGCGAATTACTGAACCGTTGTTCCATACTCTTGATACTTTTTCATAATCGTAGTCAAATTCACTTTTCTCTAAAATCTCAAATCCTTCACCAATAGCAGCCATCATACCGTATTCAATTCCGTTGTGAACCATTTTTAAGAAGTGACCACTACCAGCTTTTCCAGCATATAAGTACCCATTTTCTACAGCTGTATCACGGAAGATAGGTTCAACGATGTCCCAAGCTTCTTGATCTCCCCCGATCATATAACAAGCACCATTACGAGCGCCTTCCATTCCGCCAGAAGTTCCTGCATCCATAAAGTGAATGCCATCTTTCTTTAGTTGCTCATATCGGCGAATTGACTCTTTATAATGTGAATTACCCGCTTCAATTAAAATATCTCCTTTTGATAAAAGTGGTGTAACCTCATCAATAACAGAATCAACAACAGCGTGTGGTACCATAACCCAAAGAATTCTTGGTGATTGTAATGACTGAACAAGTTCACTTAAATTAGATGTACCTGTAGCACCGTACTCTTTCATTTCTTCCACTGCACTTGAATTTAAATCAAATGCTGCTACCTCGTGTTTATGATCCATTAAATTTTTCCCTAAATTTAATCCCATTTTACCTAAACCAATTAATCCTACTTGCATAATATAATTCCTCCTCAAATCATCTTTTATTAAAAATTCATATCACTACGATTTTGAATACCTTTCAGCATTGATAAGTTGATCTGTCCAGAAAGGTATTCACATTCATAGCTTAAGAATTCAACACATTTTTTGTAATTTGAACAACATTTTCTGTCGTAAATCCAAATAGATTCATGACTTCAGCTCCAGTTCCTGAAGCTCCAAATGTTTCAATCGATAATATTTTTCCTTCTTGTCCTACATAACGCTCCCATCCAAGAGATACACCCATCTCAAGCGATACTCGTTTCGTTACAGAAGACGGAAGAACAGATTCTTTATATTCTTTCGATTGGTGATCGAATAGCTCCCAACTCGGCATTGCAACGATGCGAACAGAAACTTGTTCTTCTTCTAATTTTGCTTTCGCACTAGCAGCTAAAGAAACTTCAGAACCTGTCGCAATTAAAATTACATCCGGATTTTCATTCGTTTGTGTTAATACGTAAGCTCCTTTAGAAAGATTCTCTATGTTCGCTTTCGTTTCATGAAAAACCGGTAAATTTTGACGGCTAAGTACTAAAACGACTGGACCATCCGTTTGCTGTAAAGCATACGCCCAAGCACTCGCTGTTTCATTTGCATCTGATGGGCGGATAACTGTTAAACCAGGAATTGCCCGAAGAGCTGCCAATTGTTCAATTGGTTCATGCGTTGGACCATCTTCTCCTACAGCGATCGAATCATGTGTAAATACGTAAGTAACAGGTAACTTTTGCAATGCAGCAAGTCGAATGGATGGACGAAGATAATCATTAAATACAAAGAATGTACTTACGAACGGTTTTACTCCTCCATGAAGAGCCAGTCCATTCGCTGCCGCGCCCATTGCATGTTCACGTACACCAAAGTATATATTTCGGCCAGCATACGATTCTACCGCATACACTGCTTCACCTTTTATATCTGTCATCGTAGAATGCGAAAGATCTGCACTTCCACCGAAAATAGAAGGAATCGATTTCACATAATGATTAATAGCTTCTCCACTTGCAACGCGAGTTGAAATCGTTTTATCAGTATCGAAGGATAAAATGTCTTTCGCTTCGATTAAAACCTCACCAGTAATCGCTTTTTCTAATTCATCTGCTAGTGCAGGGTTCGACTCTCTGTATAAGTTGAACTGCTCATTCCATTCGTTCTCTTTTTCAGTACCTCTTTGTTTCAGTTCATTAAAATGAGCTGTTACTTCTTCCGGCACAAAGAAGTCTTCCTCATAATGCCAACCATACACTTGTTTTGTCGCTGTCGCTTCTTCTACTCCAAGCGGGTTACCATGTGCTTTGTTCGTTCCAGCAACTTTTGGACTTCCGTAACCTATAATGGTTCTAATTTCTATAAGAGTAGGTTGGTCCGTATTGTCTTTCGCTAATTGAATCGCTTTTGTAATAGCATCAACATCGTTTCCATCCTCAACTCTTACATATTGCCAATGTGCAGATTCTACCCTTTTCTGAATATCTTCAGAAAAAGCAATGTTTAATTCACCATCAAGTGAAATTTCATTTGAATCATACAGCACAATTAACTTGCCAAGTTTCATATGCCCCGCCATTGACATCGCTTCATAAGCGACACCCTCCATTAAATCACCGTCTCCAACTAAAGCGTACGTATTATGATCTATAATAGAGTGACCATCCTTATTAAACTTCGCTACTAAATGCGCTTCTGCCATTGCCATTCCGACAGCATTGGCAATTCCTTGTCCTAACGGTCCTGTAGTCGCTTCAACTCCAGAAGTGTGACCAAACTCAGGGTGTCCTGGTGTTTTGCTATTTAACTTTCTGAAGCTTTTCAAGTCATCAATCGAAACGTCATATCCAGCTAAATGAAGTAAGCTATATAGTAGGCTCGATCCATGTCCCGCCGATAAAACGAATCGATCACGGTTAAACCATTTTGGATGATTAGGATTGTGATTCAAATGATTCGCCCATAATGCATAAGCCATTGGTGCTGCTCCCATCGGAAGACCTGGATGACCTGAATTTGCCGCATTAATAGCATCAATTGATAACGTACGAAGTGTATTCACTGCTAATTGATTTATGTTTTGTGTCATAGTAATCGTCCCCCTAAATACCTTCATTAAAAAAAGTACTTATTTTTCCGTTTCTTGATCTAACCACCATTTAAATCCACTCTCTTGCAATAATTCATTAGACGCATCTGGACCATATGAACCAGACTCATATTCATGAAGTGGTAATAAGTTCTCCTCAAATGCTTCAAGAATTGGTTGTACCCATTCCCATGAAAGTTCAACTTCTCTCCAATGTGCAAAGAATGTAGCGTCTCCACTCACAGCATCATGAATGAGTCTTTCATACGCTTCAGGTACTCCCACATCCGCTTGCTCGCAAGTAAAGTTAATACGCATCGGTTCAATCTCTCCATTTTTCAATGGATTTTTACTATTTAACTGTAATGAAACATTTTCACCTGGGCTAATTTCAATTATTAATAAGTTAGGTTCTGCATTTGGGTTATTATCTTGATATTGCTGTTTTAACGTATTTTTAAATTCGATTACAATACGAGTAGACTTTTCTTTCATTCTTTTACCTGTTCGTATATAGAAGGGAACATCAGTCCAAAATGGATTATCGATCCACAAGCGAGCAGTAACAAATGTGTCTATGTTAGATGAAGGATTTACTCCCGGCTCCTCTTTATATGCTACAACTTGCCCGCCTTTTATCTCTCCTGAAGAGTATTGTCCACGAATAATATGGTTCTGAACGTCTTCTTTTTTCACTTTACGAAGCGTCTCCATTACCTTTCGTTTTTCCTCTCGAATTTCACATGCGTTAATTTTTTCCGGCAGATTCATAGCAGTCATCATTAATATTTGTAACATATGATTTTGAACCATATCTCGAATGGCTCCAGCTTGATCATAATATCCTGCTCTTTCTTCAACCCCAACTGTTTCACTAGCTGTAATTTGTACATTCGCTATATGCTCTTTGTTCCAAATTGATTGGAGAACAGGATTGGCAAATTCAAGTGCTTCAAGGTTTTGAATCATCGGCTTACCTAAATAATGATCAATACGGTATATCTCGTCTTCTTCAAACGTTCGACTAAGCTTATCGTTAAGCTCACGCGCAGATTTAAGATCGTGCCCAAACGGTTTCTCGATCATCAGACGTTTCCATCCATCCGTTTTATCAAGTCCGCTTTCCTTAATATTTAAAGCGATTGTCTCGAAAAATTCAGGAGCAACGGAAAGATAGAACATTCTATTACCTTTAATATGTAATTCTTCTTCCCTTTCACGAACGACTTGTAATAATCTCTCATAGTCTTCCGGCTTACTCACATCTAATGGGCAATAGCGAAAATTATCTAAAAAACCTTCAAGTTCTGGAGTACCTTCTTCTCTATGACGGGAAAATGTCTCTATTGATTCTTTTATTCTTCCTTGAAAATCTACATGAGATACTTGACGTCTCCCAAGCCCGATAACGGATATTTGCTTTGGAAGCTTTTGATCTCTATATAAGTTATATAGTGCGGGGTAAATTTTTCGTTTCGCTAAGTCCCCTGTCGCTCCAAATAAAACAAAGGTCATTGATTCCAATTTTAGTCCCCCTCTTGTTGTATAATCCTTGTCAATACATTAAAAATGAATTGTACAGAAGCTCATGTCTTATAAAAAACAAAGAGTTATCAAATTCCAATTCTTTTTATACCTTTCGCTTTCTAATTGTCCCCAATATTAATAGTGGCAATTCAAAGCATTTCTACCACAACTTACTTATTTATAGAATTTAACAAAACATTTTATATCTAATTACTTTTAGTAATTAGATAACCTTACGTCTAGTATATTAACCACATAAATTATCATCGTCAATAAAAATGTCTTGAATTAAATATTTTTTATTCCGTAATACTTTTCTTGGAGTATTCCTAATTACCATTCATGTTCAAAGATAATGATCAATACAATAAATATCAGCTTTATCAAAACTTTTAATTACCTTCGTATTTAACTCACGAGCAGATTTTACATTATGACCAAAAGGCTTTTCTATAATGAGACGGTTCAATCCTTTTGTAGCCCATAATCCACTTTCTTTAATATTTAAAGCAATTACATCAAATACTTCTGGTATAACAGATAGGTAAAACATGCGATTTTTAGGAATGTTTAATTCTGTTTCACGCATCTTTACAAGACGCAATAAATCTTGATAGTCCTCTATATTCGCTGTATCTAATTGACAATAACGAAATGTGCTAATAAATTCTTCTACTTCTGATTCGTCATCAGTAGATATTCTAGAAAATGTAGCAAGGGATTGTTCTACCTTTGTTTGAAATTCCGCATCTGACATTACCCTTCTGCCAATACCAATAATCGAAATAGATTGTGGTATATTTTGATTACTAAATAGTTTGTATAAAGCAGGGTAAATTTTGCGTTTCGCTAAATCCCCTGTCGCTCCGGATAAAGTGAAACTTTAATCAGTGGGGTTTTGTTCATCCCCCACTGATTATCAGCCCTAACCAATCGGGCTTTTACAGGCAGTTGCCCCCACATAACTTCTATGATATCGCTGAATTTTAAGGTGGGGGTCTTACTGCCCGTTAATGCGGGGTAAAAGAAATGTCATTGAATCCATTTGTTCTCTCCCTTTTAAAACAATTGCTAGAATAGAATATATAAGCTCATTCGCTACTTAGCACCATACTGTCTCTAAAACCTCATACTTTACCAATGTTTTTTCAATACAATTTTGCCAAGAGCACGTTCTGACTCACTTATGTGATGTGCTTTTTTTGCGCCTTCTACATGTAAAGGCAACACATGCGTTACAACAGGTTTAATCTTCCCGCCCTCAATTAATTCTGTAATAAAAGAAAGTTCATATCCGTTAGGGTCAGTAAATATGTGTTCAGCCTGAATATTTTTCTCTATAGATATTTCAGTTTGCGGAATTTCCATACCTTTCGGACCATAAATAGACGCTAACTTTCCATTTTGTGCAAGCACTTTATAACTATCCTTTAGTACATCCCCGCCTAACACATCAAATACAATATTGTAATCATGCAGAAGTAGAGAAAAGTCTTCCGTTTTGTAATCGACGACAGTATCAGCACCTAGATCCTTTACAAACTGCATGTTTTTCGTACTAGTCGTTGTTGCAACATGTGCACCGAAGCTTTTCGCTAGCTGAATAGCAAACGTACCAATCCCACCAGATCCAGCATGAATTAAAACGTTATTACCTTTTTGAACATTAGCGAACTTCACTAAACTTTGCCAACTTGTCAAACCTACAAGAGGGATTGATGCTGCTTCTTCAAAAGATAGATTTCTCGGTTTTTTCGCGACATATTTCTCATCTACAGCCACGTACTCTGCATAAGTACCGTTTCGTTCAATATCTGGACGACTATATACTTCATCCCCCACTTTAAATGCTGTTACGTTTGGCCCTATACTAGCAACTACACCTGCAACATCCCATCCTAAAACGAGTGGGAAGTCATAAGAAATTACATCACGAAGTAAACCTTCACGTATTTTCCAATCCACGGGGTTTACACCAGCTGCATATACTTCAATCAGTACATCGTTTTCTCCCAATAGGGGTGTTTTCATTTCAATCTCTTGTAGTACACTTTTATCTCCATATTGCATAAGTCCTATCGCTTTCATTCTTTCCACTCCTTTACAATGCTGGGAAATGAGGTAGTACTTCTTCTCCTAGCTCATCCAATACCTCGTCAGCTGGACGTTGACCATCAAATAAAGCAAGGAATAAATGATTCACACCAATACTTTTATATATATCAAGTAATTCAATTAGTGCCTTACGTCCTGTACGGTAACCTAAACGTATCGGCGTAGGACGTTCATTTGGATCTTCAGATAAGTCTAAATGCATCGGTTGTATAAATGGTTTGAATACATCTGGATGATAATCCTCTACTAGTTCTCTCCATTGTCCAATTGCTGCTGCTTGATGTACTGGACTACGTGGATAATACATCCATCCATCTCCATGTTCAGCGAACCAGTCCATATTTTGCTGACTAAAACCTGTAATAAAGGTTGGAACATGTTTAGACGGTTTTGGGACTAAATTTGCACCATGCACTTCTCCTAGCGTCGACTGGATAGATGGGAAGTTTTTATACAAAATCTCTTCCAAGTAAGCAAACGCTTCCCTAAACTTTTCACCTCTTGTTTCATGACTAACACCTAACGCTTTAAAATCAGCACGTCGGTCACCGGATGAAACGCCGAGCATAATTCTTTCTGGAAACAGTTGATCTAATGTCGCAATTTCTTTCGCCACACGCAATGGATGGCGAAGCGATAATACAGTTGCCGACGTTCCAAATGCGATTTTTTCTGTTTTGCTTGCTAAATACGTCAAATAAATCATCATATCGTAAATTTGACCTGTTGCAGGATCGCCAAAATCAGGGTCTTGCAGCAATACATCGCGAAGCCATACACCTGTAAAACCATATTGTTCTGCTTTTTGCACTAACTCTACTTGTTTTTCCATCGTTGGAGCATGAAACTGATAATTTTCAATCGGAATGTGAACTCCTAATGTAAGTTGATCTTTCGCAAACATACGATTATATCCAAAATGGTTCGCAAACTTTTCCATGTGTTTCACTCACTCTCCTTCATTCATATAAATCTATAGTTTTCTTTACTTTTCATATTTCTTCTCAAAATTCATGAGCAATACTGTATCACCAAATTGTTGCCGATTGTAATCGTTATAACTTTCTTTGTGCTACGAGTGTTATTATAAATCGCTCGTAACATCAATAACAGTACGTACTTTAAAGTGATGTAGGCACTTTTAAGTACCTATACTAAGTGAGTAATAATAAAGTGAAACTTTAATCAGCCCTCACTAACCAAATTCAAAATATTATACTTATTTTTGTACTTTGCTATGCTATAACCACAAACAGGAGGTATAAACAATGAAAGCACAAATTATCCATTCTTTTGGGGATTCATCTGTATTTCAATTAGAAGAAGTTTCAAAACCGAAACTTTTACCAGGTCATGTTCTAATCCATGTAAAAGCAACAAGTGTAAATCCAATCGATACTAAAATGCGTAGTGGTGCCGTTTCAGCAGTCGCTCCTGAGTTTCCAGCTATATTACACGGAGATGTAGCTGGTATTGTTATTGAAGTAGGAGAAGGCGTTTCGAAATTCAAATCTGGGGATGAAGTATATGGATGTGCCGGAGGTTTTAAAGAAACTGGGGGGGCACTTGCAGAATTTATGCTTGCTGATGCACGACTGATTGCTCACAAACCTAACAATTTAACAATGGAAGAAGCAACTGCTCTACCATTAGTTGCAATTACAGCTTGGGAAGCTTTATTTGATCGTGCAAATATTAAACCTGGTCAATATGTTCTCATTCATGGAGCTACTGGTGGCGTAGGACACGTAGCCATTCAATTAGCTAAATGGGCAGGTGCTAAAGTTTTTACAACAGCTTCTCAGCAAAACAAAATGGAAATAGCCCATCGTCTAGGAGCCGACATAGCTATTAATTATAAAGAAGAATCTGTTCAAGAATATGTGCAAAAACATACAAATGGCAACGGATTTGAAGTTATATTTGATACGGTAGGTGGCAAGAATCTCGATCATTCTTTTGAAGCTGCCGCAGTTAATGGAACTGTCGTAACAATTGCAGCTCGTTCAACCCATGACCTCTCTCCTTTACACGCAAAAGGACTTACTCTGCACGTTACTTTTATGGCGTTAAAAATATTACATACAGATAAACGTGACGCTTGCGGGGGAATTTTAACTAAACTAACGCAAATAGTAGAAGAAGGACACCTTAGACCATTGCTAGATTCTAAACCTTTTACGTTTGATGAAGTTGCACAAGCACATGAGTATTTGGAATCAAATAAAGCAATAGGAAAAATAGTGTTGAAAAACGTTTGGTGACTTTCACTAAATAATACAAATAACAAATGTTTGTTGTAGGAAAATAACAGCGGGATCGCTTTGCCTTATCTTTTTCTTAAGAAATACCACAACGCTAAAAGCTTCCATCCTTTACAACAAGTAAAAAATAACAGCCGAATTTTTCTTATAGTAGAAAATCCGGCTGTTTTCATGTCGCAATTTGCTTTTTGTATATTTCTATTAATGAGTAAAATACAATTTATTTGTCTTACCATCTTTACCTTCTACAGAATACTATGTTGTTTTTAATTTATTAAAATACACTACGTACTAATCCCCCGTCTATTCGCAACGCGGAACCATTAATCGCTGAAGAAAGTGGGCTACTTAAGAAAGTGACAAGATTTGCAATTTCTTCTGGTCGAATAAGTCTTTGAATAATAGAGGTTGGTCGATTCTCTTTCATAAATCGCTTCTCAGCTTCTTCTATTGTCAATTGCTCATTAGGATAAAGACTATTTAACATAGTCTCCACTCCTTCCGTTAAAGTCGAACCAGGCATGATAGTATTAACAGTCACATTCGTTCCTGTCGTCAGCTCAGCTAAACTGCGAGAAAGTGAGAGTTGCATCGTTTTAGTCGCACTATAATGAGCCATTTCTTGAGATGGCATAATAGCTGCTTCGCTAGCAATAAAGATGACTCTTCCTTCTTTTCTTTCAATCATTTGTTTTAAATACGAGCGAGTAAGTCGAACACCACTCATAATATTGACTTCAAACAATTTAAACCAATCTTCATCAGGAATATCAAAATATTCTACAGGTTCAAAAATTCCTAAGTTGTTAATAAGAATGTCTACTTCAGGGTACTTTTTAATCACATTTTGGCACCCTTGTTCTGTCCCTAAATCAGCTACTACGGGTTGAAGGATAGCATCAGGATACTGCGCTCGAATTTCGTTTATCGTTTGATTAACATTTTCTTCATGGCGTCCATTAATAAGTACAGTAGCTCCTTCCGCTACTAATGAAGTGGCAATTGCTTTTCCAATCCCTGCCGTAGATCCAGTTACCAGTGCTGTTTTTCCTTTTAATTGCATATGCATATAGATTCCTCCAAATTCATGTGCTAAATGATTGACTTACGTTTGAATAAATAATTACGTTTATATTGTGGTTCACTTCTCTTATCTTTAACAGAAAATAAGCAGATCCACCCTTTTTTCAAAAAAGTATAAACGAAAATTATGTAGCTATTTCACTCTGTACTGAATTAAAAATCGAAATTATCATCATTTAGATCTACTCGATAATTCTGATTCTAATCATTGTCATGTTAAAAAATCACATCAACAGCAGAGTAAAGCTAAAACCAACTAATAAATACCATTATGATATATATTAACGATAAAGAAAATTACGCACTTTAAAGTTCCATAGGAACAAAAAAGTGCCCTATAAACTATAATTTCTAACTCTTTATATTTACTAACATAGTATCCTTTTCTATCATAGAAAAGAGTGTAAAATTACACATTCTTACATACAGTTATAGGATTATTTTTTTCCTAATTAACTAAAAAACTATATAACACATCTGTAACATAACATTCTAAAAAAACCTTGCAGAAAAATTCTACAAGGTTTTTGTCTATACATCCAAATGAATCATTATATTAAAATGAAAGGGTTTATAATTCGTCACAATCGTATTAAATATAAGCTGCTTTAAAAGCTTGTTGAACAGCTTGTACTTCTAATGAATCTTTACCATTTAATGTATCCTAAATATTCAACATCTCTCTTCCCCTCAACCAATGATAGAAATCAATCGAGGGAATTTTTGGATTCGCATGTAAATTGTAGAGTGTAGGAAAACTTCCCTTTTCAGCTAAAACGCCGATTTTCCCCGAATAATATAAATGTCATCTATACCATTCTCTACTCCACCTTTTATAGAGGACAATTCTTGAAAAAGATTCAATCCCATCATCAAATAACAATAATTTATTTAATTACTTTTATTTAGCATATATTTTATATAACCACAATAATCTTTAGTTAGTTTAACGTCAAGAAATATTTACTTAAATAAAAAATTATCAAATTTACATATTAATTAGAAATAATACAGAGAAACCTTCACATTATAAAAAAATATTATTAAAATAGAAATACGTAGATTACTTTCCCCCTAATTATTTATGATTTCCTACATAAATAACGGAATTATCCTATTTGTTTGATATAATTTATATGGTTACAATACATATATAAACACACAATTACAATTTATTGGCACGGAGGTGTGAGAAATGAATAATCAACGAGATATAGAACCTAAAATAGAAAGAAGCTTTGAATTAATAGGTAAAAGATGGACCGGATTAATTATTTATGTACTAATGAGTGGTCCTAAACGTTTTAGTGAGATTCATTCAATGATTCCAGATTTGAGTAAACGTATGCTCACAGAACGAATGAAAGAACTTGAGGATAACGATATAGTGGTAAGGCATGTACTCGCAGAACGCCCTGTAAGAATAGAATATTCACTTACCAAAAAAGGCGCAGCATTAGGGGAAATTCTGGGACCAATTAGTCAATGGGCAGAAAGCTGGATGAAAGAATAAATGTAGATCTCCTTTCATATTCACAAACGAAATAACTCTCAAGCAAAGACAAAGTATAATTCACTAAAAGTTATACTTAATAAGTTCAATAAATGGACAATTTATCTTATAAAATTTACACTGTTTAATATTCAAGTAATAACTGACCTCATTTTAGAAAGGCTGGAATAAATATATGGCAAATCTTCTTTATATTACAGCCCATCCATTTGATGATACTCAATCATACAGTATGGCGGTTGGAAAAGAATTTATTAAATCTTATAAAAAACTAAATCCTAATGATGAAATCGTTCATCTTGATTTATATAAGGCTGATATTCCATATCTGGATGCTGATGTCTTTAATGGATGGAATAAACTTAGATCCGGGACTCCATTGCACGAATTAACACCTATTGAAATTTCAAAAGTCGGACGTCTAGCTGAATTAGGTGGGCAGTTTGTCTTAGCTGATAAATATGTGTTTGTTACTCCTATGTGGAATTTCTCCATCCCTGCCATTTTAAAAACATATCTAGATGCTGTAGCTGTATCTGGAAAAACATTCAAATATACAAAAGAAGGATCAGTTGGATTATTAACAGGTAAAAAAGCATTGCACATTCAAGCGAGTGGCGATATTTATATTAATGGACCAGAAGCATCAAAAGAAATGGGGCACCGCTATTTAAAAGTTATGATGGAGTTTTTTGGAACTTCATCTTTTGAGGGTATCTTTATTGAGGGGCATAACAAGTTTCCTGAAAAAGCATTAGAAATTAAGGAAAATGCTATTCTTAAAGCGAAAGAAATTGCTAAATATTTTTAAATACGTAACTCTAAAAAATAAGGTGATTTCAAAACCAGATCCTTATAGTCTACAATTAGCTGCTGATTCAAATAATATGTAATTGCTATTTTGCACTATAAATAAAGTGAAACTTTAATCAGTGGGGGTTTTCTTCATCCCCCACCTAACTTCTTTGCTTTCACTGAATTTTGAGGTGGGGGTCTTACTGCCCATTAAAGCGGGATAAACATAAACAAGCTATCAATTCCATGATAGCTTGTTTATGTTTATTTAATTTCAATAACCTAACTATCTCGTGCAACTTGGAATATCTTCAGCATTTAGAAAAAACACGATACGCAAAAAAATAGCCCCCACAAAAGAGGCTATTTGAAGTAAAATTCGAAAGCAGCAGTTAACATGCTGTGTACAAAATTTCTTTATACGTTCAATTATGTATTGAAATTTATATAAGTAAATCACTCTATTTTACCCTAGTTGTCGGATAATGTAATCAGCCGTACGAATAGACAATGAAATTGTAGTTAAAGTAGGATTAGCTGCTCCAATGGAAGGGAGTACACTATTATCAGCTACATAAAGACCCGGAATGCCATGAATTTGACCAAATTGATTGGTTGCAGAAGTTAAAGGATCATCACCCATACGGCATGTACCTGACTCATGATAATCATTTCCAGGAGACATTAGAGAGATTGGAGGCCTATTGTCTTGTGAAGTCAAGGATAATTTCATAGCTAAGGTAGCTTGTATCTTAGCTTGCGCCATTTGTTGGATGATCCTATTGTCTGCTTCACTGTAAGAAAAGCTGATTTGAATCTGTGGTATACCATATTCATCACGTTCAGTAGGGTCTAAGTATACACTATTTTCAAATCTGGATTCTACTTTACCAAAGGTATTTATCGCGATTTTCACTTCCTCAAGAAATGGTTTTTCCTCAAAAGGCTGATAAGCATAGTATTTTTCCGATCCGAGCATTTGAATTTGAAAAGGAGATTGTTTTGTTTGAGGAATATTTATCACTAAGTTTCCTAGTTCCTCTGAAAAGTTTCTACGGTTTATTTTCCCTATAGCTCTAAGAAGAGAATGATTCGTCAAATAATGGCCAATTGCTGGTCCTTGGATTCCTGAGTAAAGCAAAATTCGAGGTGTTTCTAGAGCACCCGTTGATAATACAACTGTTTTTGCTCTAATGAAATAGGACTTTTTATCAGGAGAAATCACGTGAACTCCGACTGTTCTTCCTTGATCGATTACTACTTGAACGACACGAGAATTGACTGCTAAATCAAAAGCCCTCCAATTCAAGGCGTAGGCTAAAAAATGGATTGAGCTAAAAAAAACATCGGAACCAATTTGTCCTTGTTGTGTTCCTTTAAGATTAACAGCCATTGGTAAGTCTATAGCTTCCGGAAATCCATTTTTCTTAAGACGCTCTAACATGATGTTTTGCATAGATGATCCTCGGGCGAAAAACGGAGTGACATTCATTACTTTTTCTGCGATAACATAATAGAATTTCATCTCGTTTGCTGTCACAGGCCATTTTTCCATTTCAAAAGCAGGCATTCGGGGAGATGCTGTACTCCAAAACAAGGTTCTGCCTCCAAGAGCAAAAACCAGTGTTGCTTCCGGATATTGGGGCAACCGCTTCCCGATAGGTGTTGCGACTTTAGGAAAATAATTGTTTAAAAACCGATCAATATTCATTGTCGGAAGATTTTGCCCATGAGTGGGCAAAAGCAAATCCCCTGCTTCCAGAAGACCAATTTGTTTCTTTTTATTTTTCCATTGTTCACATAATCTCCATAGAACCGCCCCGCCTCCTGCTCCGCTACCAACAATTAAAACGTCATATTCTTTATTAGTCATTTGCTCCAACGATATAACCGGAATCCATTCGTTTGGATGTGATTGCATAGTCTCACTTCCTTTAGAATTTTTACACATTTATATATCTGTATTACCTTTATCTTTTATTTATCTTGGATTGAGAATTTTTTTTTACTGGGAAGTATATTTAAATCATTCAAAAAGAGAGGGAAATTTATTATGTCTAATAGTTTATATCAAAAAGAAAAATCACATCCCCTATTTAAATTAACTACA
This sequence comes from Bacillus sp. 3G2, assembly GCF_044324725.1. Taxonomy (NCBI): domain Bacteria; kingdom Bacillati; phylum Bacillota; class Bacilli; order Caryophanales; family Bacillaceae; genus Bacillus; species Bacillus sp. 3G2. The sequence continues at coordinate 3,159,278 of NZ_CP172246.1, forward strand.
TTAGCATCACAACCATTTGAAGTATTTCAACAATTTAGTAAAGGAATGATGACTAAAGGTGCATCAAACAATAGATAATAATTCTTTCTTGTGTAGATAGATTCATATTGCAACAGAAAAAGAGGAATATTTCAATTTCATTAGAGAAGTATTAAGGAGGTTCACTTAGTGAAAGCATAAAGTAACCATAAACTACAAGAAGAACCATATTTTCAACATCCCAATTTTGATTATAAAAGAACACCGCAATTTCCATAAATACCCAAACAAATCCTTCTAGCAATAAAGATGCTACCAACTCTTTTCATTATACATTTTGAGTATCTCTAATTATTTTCTCAAAAGGAATATACAATTTAACAAACTTTTTAGTAGTTATCCCATTCACTACAGTTTGAGAGTTTCCTAACAAGGGATACATCCTAACCTCCAAAATATGTGCCCTCTTCAGCTATATTGATTGAAGTTCGTAGTAAGCAAGTCTATTTCATTTGCTTTTTACAATTTTTTTATTTAACCCTTTAAAATTGAAAATTAATGCTTGACATAAAATTGTTGTGTAGTTATTATTGGTTACATAAAGTAACCTATTAACAAAAATATATTTAATATAAATTATTTAAAAATATATTTTTAAATAGGTTCTTATTTTAAATAATAAGGAGGAAGTAATTAGATACCAAACAAACTACACTTGCTGTCTCTTATATGAATTCAGCTAAATAAATATGTTTTAGGAAGGTTAAAAAATGGATATTTTATTAGCGATTTTACCAGCCTTATTTTGGGGAAGTATTGTACTCTTCAACGTTAAACTAGGTGGCGGACCCTACAGTCAAATCCTAGGTACTACCCTTGGCGCCCTAGTTTTTTCTATCGGTGTTTATATTTTTATGAAGCCCGTTTTGACACCAATGGTTATAATTATCGGGATTATTTCAGGCCTATTTTGGGCAGTAGGACAAGCAAATCAATTGAAAAGCGTTGATTTAATGGGTGTTTCTAAAACGATGCCTATCTCAACAGGGATGCAATTAGTTTCAGCTACTTTATTTGGAGTAATTGTATTTCATGAATGGTCCACAACAACGTCTGTTATATTAGGTGTTCTTGCACTTATATGTATCATCGTTGGAATCGTTCTCACATCTCTTCAAAGTAAAGAGGAGAAAAACAAAGAACAAGCAGGAAATTTCAAAAAAGGGATTGTGATGTTATTAATCTCAACTCTTGGTTACTTAGTATATGTAGTAATTATTCGCCTATTCGGTATAGACGGATGGTCGGCGTTATTACCACAAGCGATCGGCATGGTGTTAGGTGGACTGATGCTAACATTTAAGCATCAACCATTTAATAAATATGCGATTCGTAATATTATTCCTGGCTTAATTTGGGCAGCTGGAAATATGTTTTTATTTATTTCACAGCCACGTGTTGGGGTGGCCACAAGTTTCTCACTTTCCCAAATGGGGATTGTAATCTCAACTTTAGGTGGAATTTTTATTTTAGGTGAAAAGAAAACAAAACGTCAGTTTAATGCGATTATCATTGGGATTATCTTTATTGTCGTAGCTGGAGTTATGTTAGGAATTGCAAAAGGATAAAGAGGAGGAAAAAATTATGTATACAGATTTAAAAGGAAAAGTAGTGGTTATTACAGGTGGTGCAACTGGTCTTGGAAGAGCAATGGCAATTCGTTTTGGAGAAGAACAAGCCAAAGTTGTAATTAATTATTATTCAAACGAATCAGAAGCAAATGAAGTAGTACAAGCAGTTAAGCAAGCTGGTGGAGAGGCCATTGCTGTACAAGGAGATGTCAGAGTTGAATCTGATATGATTAATCTAATTCAATCTGCTGTGAAAGAATTTGGTACACTGAATGTCATGATTAATAATGCAGGTATTGAAAATCCAGTACCTTCACATGAAATGCCCTTAAGTGATTGGAATAGAGTAATTGATACGAATTTAACAGGCGCTTTCTTAGGAAGCCGAGAAGCAATTAAATATTTTGTGGAGCATGACATTAAAGGTAGTGTTATTAACATGTCAAGCGTTCACGAGCAAATTCCATGGCCATTATTTGTTCATTATGCAGCAAGTAAAGGTGGCGTTAAGCTAATGACAGAAACATTAGCACTAGAATATGCGCCAAAAGGAATCCGTGTAAATAATATTGGACCTGGTGCTATCAATACACCGATTAATGCTGAAAAATTTGCAGATCCAGAAAAACGTGCCGATGTTGAAAGTATGGTTCCAATGGGATATATCGGAGAACCAAAGGAAATTGCAGCAGTAGCAGCATGGCTTGCTTCTTCACAAGCAAGCTATGTAACAGGTATTACACTGTTTGCTGATGGTGGCATGACTCTATATCCATCTTTCCAAGCTGGACGTGGTTGATTAATCAATAATTAAGTTGGTTTGTTTCAATAAATTTAAATGAAGCAGTTAGCCTTTGCTAGCTGCTTTTTTATTGAATGATTTTTAAATACATGTTAATACTATAGATACACCAAGGTTGAATACGAATAACCATTGTGTTCTTCTTATTCACAGAGCAGTTAGCTTTTGCTAACTGCTTTTCCTTTAGTAAAAACAAATGAATTTTTATTAAATCCACTTTCGTATAACATTTTCTTTCTCATTTACACTATAACTGTAGCTTTATGCTCCGCCTCCATTACACGTAGGACCTAATTTTCGTTTTTATTAACATATACTTTCATGAAATTGGGTACTGTATATTGCAAATACTTCTAGAAACTGACACAAACACATATCACTAATGGTATTTAGCCCTGAGCTTCTAATGTAAAAGTACTTAAACTCACCCATGTAATCTTTTTTACAAGTAATAACTCTGAAGTCCTTAATAGTAGTTGCTAACTTCCAGCCTTGTTCTTTTGGAATATGTTTAGTAATTGCTTTTTCCTTTATTCAGCTATATACGTAAATATGCTAGCGCAAGGTGTCATTACTGACGCCACCCTCTTCCACTTTTCCCTAATTATCTTTTAGATTAAAATAACATTTTTGTTCATGTTTTATCTATTTGATTACTTCATGCTTAAACCATTTAGCCCTAGTTAACTTTTCGAGACGAAAATTATAATTCTCCGCTGTTCCAAGCTCTTTATTATTCCCCTAATAAATTCCTTTTAAATTATCTTGTGTAACCATTTCCAAATAAATCATCAGCTCATCGGGTTCTAATACAAGATGCCCATATTATACAGAAACAAGCTCTTTATAAGTAAAAAAACATAAAATATATAGATTCTTTATAAAGGAGCTGAGAATTCAATGTACCCTGCTCATTATGTATCTTGGGGACAATGGCATCAACACCACCCTCATCAAACATGGCAACAATGGCATCATACAATGTGGCCACAGTATATGAATTGGAATCAATGGCATCAACATTATCCTCATCAAACATGGCAACAATGGCATCAACAATTTCCAGTAACTTACCATCGTTAAAACTAAAAACTATTAAACAAGGGCACCCTCTAATTGGATGCCCCTTTGTTTTAATATAAAAATTTCATATAAACATCAATCTATATTTTTGTTACATGATTTTTTATATGAGATTCATTATATCCGTCACTCTGAAAGATATTCCTAAAGTAAAAAATCAATTTAAAGAACTGATTCTATAATCTCTGAAAAAAAAATCTTGTTATACAATTACTCATCCGCGTCCAGCTTGGAAGGATGGATATAGAGTCATGCCACCATCAGCAAACAGTGTAATACCTGTTACATAGCTTGCTTGTGAAGAAGCAAGCCATACCGCTACCGCTGCAATTTCCTTTGGCTCTCCGATATATCCCATTGGAACCATACTTTCAACATCGGCACGTTTTTCTGGATCTGCAAATTTTTCAGCATTAATCGGTGTATTAATGGCACCAGGTCCAATATTGTTCACACGAATTCCTTTTGGTGCATATTCCAGTGCTAATGTTTCAGTCATTAACTTAATACCACCTTTACTCGCTGCATAGTGAACAAATAATGGCCATGGAATTTGCTCATGAACGCTTGACATGTTAATAACACTACCTTTAATGTCATGCTCCACAAAATATTTAATTGCTTCTCGGCTTCCTAAGAAAGCGCCTGTTAAATTCGTATTAATTACTCTATTCCAATCACTTAAGGGCATTTCATGTGAAGGTACTGGATTTTCAATACCCGCATTATTAATCATGACATTTAGTGTACCAAATTCTTTCACAGCTGACTGCACGAGATCAATAACATCCGATTCGACTGTTACATCTCCTTTTATCGCAATAGCTTCTCCCCCTACTTTTTTTATCTCGTCTACTAATTCTTTCGCTTCCGATTCATCAGATCGATAATTTACTACAACCTTTGCTTGTTCTTCTCCAAAACGAACTGCCATTGCTCTTCCAAGACCTTTTGCAGCACCTGTAATAACAACTACTTTTCCTTTTAAATCTGTATACATATTTTTTTCCTCCTCGTTATCCTTTTGCAATTCCTAACATAACTCCAGCTGCGACAATAAAAATAATTCCAATGATAATCGCATTAAACTGACGTTTTGTTTTCTTTTCACCTAAAATAAAAATGCCACCTAATGTCGAGATTACAATCCCCATTTGGGAAAGGGAAAAACTTGTTGCAACCCCTACACGCGGCTGTGAAATAAATAAAAACATATTTCCGGCTGCCCAAATTAAGCCAGGAATAATATTGCGAATCGCATATTTATTGAATGGTTTATGCTTAAATGTTAGCAGGATTCCACCTAACACCATGCCAATCGCTTGTGGCAATAATGCCGACCATCCGTCTATGTTAAATAATCGTATTACGACTACATAAACTAAATAGCCAAAAGTAGACACCAATAAAATTAAAATTCCTCTTTTTAAGTTCCCTGCTTGCGCTTGTTGTTTCTCTTCTGGACTCGGGAGTGATGTGAGAACGATTCCGATTATGATACAAATAAGTGCTAAAATACCTAATATCACAGACACAGTTGTGGACCATTCATGAAATACGATTACCCCAAATAAAGTAGCTGAAACTAATTGCATCCCGGTTGAAATAGGCATTGTTTTAGAAACCCCAATTAAATCAATACTTTTTAATTGGTTAGCTTGTCCCAATGCCCAAAATAACCCTGATACAATTCCTACCCCAATTACCATAGGCGTTAACACTGGTTTTACAAAAATATAAATACCTATTGAGAAAAGAAGTGCACCAAAAGTTGTTCCAAGTACTTGACTATAGGGCCCTCCGCCTAATTTAACGTTGAAGAGTACAATACTCCCCCAAAATAACGCTGGTAAAATCGCTAATAAAATATCCATTTTTTCATCACCTCTACCCCTCCTACATAGTCACTATTACACTCCTGTCTCTAGAAATTATTGTTTCTCCTCTATATAAAATATATACGTCTCAAAGAATTACTAATTAATTTATAAATAAGACTATTTTTCTACTACATAAAAAAGAATCCATTTTGAAAATGGATTCTTTTTCAACAAAAATGTTTGTATTTATTCATCCTAATTAGGATATTAATTTAAAACTATCCTTTAGAGAACAGTTAATTATTTGTGAAATTTCACACGCTCTTCTAATGGTTGGAATTCTTTTTCACCTGGGGCAGCTGTTGGATTACCAAATGGCATTTGTGCAATTAGTTTCCAGTTAGCAGGAACATTCCATTCTTGTTTTACCTCATCATCAATTAATGGATTATAATGTTGTAAAGATGCCCCTAATCCCTCTGCTTCTAAACCTGTCCACACGACTAATTGGTGCATACCTGATGCTTGGTGTGACCAAATTGGGAAGTTTTCAGCATATGAAGCGAATTTTTCCTGAAGCGATTTAACGATAGCCTCATCTTCAAAGAATAGTACTGTTCCATAACCAGCTTTAAAAGAATCCATTTTTTGTTGTGTTCCTGAAAAATCTCCATCTCCAACTATTTTTCTTAATGTTTCAGTTGTAATATCCCATAATTTATTATGAGCTTCACCAAATAATACAACTAATCGCGCAGTTTGAGAATTGAAAGCGGATGGAGTATATTTCACAGCAAACTCCACGATTTCTTTAATTTTTTCATCCGATACTTGTACCTCTTTATTAATCCCATAATAAGTACGTCTTTCTTTCAATGCAGTGTAGAAATCTTTTGTCATAATTCAATTCCTCCTGAGTTTTAATATTCTTCAAAATGATACATCTCAAAGATAATATGCGTTTAAAAGAGTTCATTTTTAAATCATTGAACTCCATAACACCAATTTGCCATTCATTCTAAATCTAACTAGACAGCTTCATTTAAACCACTTCAGTTTACCTAAAAAACGTCTTATAACATCATTGATACAATCTAGTGATCATTCGATACTATTTTACCCATTCTCTATTCATATATCCTGCGTGTTTCATATTTACACAAATATAACTTTAACCAGCAAAAAAGCCAGGTAGCATGAATAACGCATTACCTGGCTTTTTACATTTTTAATTTAAATTCAACTAAACATTACCAATGAATAGTAGTAAAAACTATATCCGTCACTTATTTAATAATTAACATCTCATAAGGATGTTGTTCCATAAATCTATTCTCCCAAGGAATCTCTAATGATGTCCAATTTGAACCACCATCTACTGACTGATACACTCCTTTATTGCTAAACAGATAGAACGTTCCATCACTTGTTGCCTTTAATACTGGTATAATTGTTCCTTTAGGAGCTGGTAAACCTGCATTCATTTCTGCCCAAGGCTGATCTTTTTCTTTCTTATAAATATATGATTCACAATTTCCATTATTGTAATCATGTGCTACGTGTGGATTTGACGATGTCGCAATAATAATATTTTCTGGGTCATTTGGGTTAACTGCCATTTGATATGCGTAATGATGCTTTAGCCCACTACACATATAGTTCCAAGTCTTACCTCCATCATTACTCTCCGCATACTCTTGACCTGGTTCTTTCAAGAATGAATCACCTAACACCCCGTATAAACGATTTGGGGCATTGCGATGTGATTTAAGAATGTGAATATCTTGAGGATAGTTCCCCTCTTTTTCCTCAGTCCATGTCATACCGCCATCTACACTTTTAATTAATCCTCCTACCTCAATCGTTGTATAAATAGTTTCTGGATTATTAGCATCAATTTCAATATGTTTTACGTGGTGCGTATATGTTCGTTGAGGAAAGAACCATGATGAATACGATGGCATTTGTCGATAATCAGTTAGCAGCTCAAAACTGTCTCCCCCATTTTTAGATACAAACATGGCGCTCGGTTCAGTTCCTACATATACGATTCCGTTACCGTCATCACCCTTCGCTGGAGATACAGAAACTGCTGTAATAGCTCTCATATGAATAGCATCGGCTGGGAACACTTCACCAAAAGAAGGTAAAGTTCCAATCGCTTCCCATGAACTTCCTCCATCTTTGCTTCTCCATAATCCCCTATCAAAAGTACCACAATACATTCTTTCTTGGTCGTATGGATCAGAAGCTAACGCAACTGGATTAGCACCTACAAACTGTGATTGGACGCTCCATGTTGAGTCTTTTTTTTCTGCAATTACAAGTTCTCTATCAAACGCTAATATAAATTTTCCCATAACTAAAATCTCCTCGTTTCATAATATATCTTCTATATTATTTTAATTTTTGCCATTACAAGTTAAGAGGTGATTTTTATATGCTATAGCATATAAAAGGTAAATTTTATAAGGAATATATGATTAATAACTTACATTAAATAATTTGTTAACTTCACATCATTACAATGAACAAAATACCCTGTTAACTCATATAAGTCCATATGCCACCTCCAAATAACTTATAATATATATGCTATAGCATATATATTATAGAATGCATGATCACATGTCAAACTTTAATACTGTCTTAAAATCAGTTCTTTAGATCACCTAAAGTAATTTAAAAGTCATAATATACACAGAAACATTTTATTGAATAGAAAATAAAAAAAGAGTGCAACTTTGCACTCTTTTTACTCATTCTTTAATCTTAGAAATCAAAGTTATCAGGATCTGGACCAACGCGATGATTTTGATTTAACGCATCGATTTTTTCCATATCTTCTTTCGTTAATTCAAAGTTAAATACATCAGCATTTGCAATAATGCGGTGTTCTTTCGTTGATTTCGGAATTGTAATTACTCCATTTTGAAGATCCCAACGTAAAATAACTTGCGCTGTTGTTTTACCGTGTTTCTCAGCAATTGCTTGTAATGTTTCATTATCTAATAATTGACCTTGCATTAGTGGTGACCATGCTTCCATTTGAATACCTTGTTCTTTACAGAAAGCTTGTAATTCTTTTTGTGTTAAACGAGGGTGATATTCTACTTGGTTAATCATTGGCTTAATTTCTGCATCTTTTATTACATCTTGCAGATGATGGATTTGGAAGTTACTTACGCCAATTGCACGTACACGCTTTTCTTTATAAAGTGTTTCTAACGCTCTCCACGTATCTTTATATTTCCCTTCTACAGGCCAGTGAACAAGATATAAATCTAAATAATCTAGTTTTAATTTTTTTAAACTTTCTTCATATGCAGCGATTGTTTCTTCATATCCTTGATCTGCATTCCATACTTTTGAAGTGATAAATAATTCTTCTCTTGAAATTCCAGTCGCTTCAATACCTGCACGGATTCCTTCACCTACAGCTGTTTCATTTCCGTAAATCGCCGCTGTATCGATGCTACGGTACCCTGCTTTAATTGCTGCTTTAATCGCTTCTACAAGTTCTGGTCCTTCTTCTACTTTAAATACACCTAAACCGAACCAAGGCATTTCTACACCGTTATGCAATTTTGTTTTACTTTGTAAGTTTTTCATTTTATTTTCTCTCCTTTTATTTTGCCTGATCTCGTTTTTCTAATGACATACTCCATGCTGTTAAAACAACAGCACCTACTACCATAATGCCGCCTACCCAAGCCGTATGAATTAACCCTAACGAATTCGTTACAATACCACCTAAATAAGCACCAAGAGCAATCCCAGCATTAAACGCCGCAATATTAATTGCCGATGCAACATCGACAGCACTCGGTACAAATCTTTCAGCTAACATTACGACATATACTTGTAACCCTGGGACATTCATAAATGCGAATAGTCCCATGAAAATAATTGTGATTAACCCAGCTACCTTAAATGGTGCTGTAAATGTTAAAACAAATAATATAATCGCTTGAATAAAGAACATGTAAAATAGCGCTCGAATCGGATTATGATTCGATAATTTTCCGCCAATCACATTCCCTATTGCAATGGCGATTCCATACACTAATAAAATGATAGTAACCGTATTAGCTTTAAATCCTGTTACTTCTTGCAATAACGGAGATAAATACGTAAATGTTACGAATGTTCCCCCATATCCTAATGCAGTAATGATAAAAACAAGTAACAGCCTTCCGTTCGTAATCAATTTAAACTGATCGCGGAATGATACAGACGTACCTTTTTTCATATTAGATGGAATGAGAATACTATTCGCGATTAAGGCAATAATTCCAATTACCACAATTGCTAAAAATGATGTTCTCCAGCCAAATTGTTGACCAATAAATGTTCCAATTGGTGCCCCTGTAATAGTTGCAACTGTTACACCAGTAAACATAATGGCAATCGCGCTAGCACGCTTATTTTCTGGTACGAGTGCCGCAGCAATCGTTGAACCAATTGACATAAACACACCATGCGAAAGTGCAGAAACAATTCGCGCAATAAGTAATACAGTGAAGCTTGTTGCTACCGCTGCGATTCCGTTACCAATAATGAAAATAATCATAATCCACATTAATAACGTTTTTCGTGACATATTAGCTGTTAATGACGTTAATACTGGAGCACCAAACGCTACGCCTAACGCATATAAAGAAACTGTTAAACCAGCTGTTGTAACCGACACATGTAAATCTTCTGAAATAGATGGTAATAAACCGACACTAACAAATTCAGTTGTCCCAATCCCGAACGCACTAATTGCTAGCGCTAATAAAGCAAATATACTTCTTCGATTCGTCTGAACTTCTGAAGACGATACTGTATATGAATTCAATTGAGTTCCCCCTATTCCCTATAATCCCTATCGTAATAGTATGATAAAAAAGCCCTTTTATCTTTCAAAAAATATATTTAATCTCTATAAACGCTATTATGAATGGTTTCATTCTCTTTTTAAAGAACGCACTTTAAAGTACGATAGGTACTTTTTAGTACCGTACGTCTCACTTTTCTCTTGCATGTACTATTATGAAATACATGTAACATAATGAATAGTACGTACTTTAAAGTGCTGTAGGTACTAAAAAGTAACATAATTAATTACTAGTACCATAAAGCTTGTTTCCCTCTCACATGTGCTATTATGAATGATATTTAACATAATAAAAAGTACGTACTTTAAAGTACTATAGGTACTAAAAAGTAACATTTATATAACCTAACTTATTTTGCTCAAAAATTGAAATCTACATTCCATGAAAAAGACTTTCAAATGAAGAAATACACTTTCCCGTAGAGGCAACTTTAGAGAACATTACTTAAACATATAAAGGATCATGTTCATTACCACAGACAAATAATAAAAAGGCAAAAACGAACAGAAATGTGTTCATTTTTGCCTTTTTTATTTAATGATTAAAATGTACGACTTTTGGAAAGGAAATCTGCATTAGCTCCTGTTACACCACTTTGTCCCCAGTTCCCTGGAATCATTTCACGAATAAGAATTAGCACTTTATCCAAAGGTGCATGAGTATATTTAGATGTTACTTGTGTAAGTTCGTTTACCCACTTATCCTTTGTCTCTTGATCAAATGTATTCCATATATCAATCTTAATAATAGCCATTCCATTAACGTTACGACCTGGTGTATCGTAAGACTCTTTTGTCTCCCAATCGGACACCCTACTTTTCTCAGCAAAGGTAGCATCACTTGCTACAGCCCCAGCTTTACCCCAATTTTCTTTCTCAAGTTCCGTTATCAACACTTGAATTTTGTCAGGGACAATTTTTAATAGTTTTATTGTAAGTTCAGTTACTTCATAAACGAATTCCTTTTTTTCTTCTGTTGACATCGTTGGCCAAGTATTTAGCTCGATTAATGGCATAGTATTGCCCCCTAAAATTAATTATCTATTGACTAGTTACAACTATTAGTTCAAATGATTTTTAACTGCTCTTACTACCAATTCGTGATCTTCTTCTGGTGGTAATCCTGAAACTGTTATCATTCCAATAACCCCTACGTTTTTTATCCTGATAGGAAAGCATCCACCAAACGCAGCATATTCCGAAGTATCTAAAAGATATTTTTCATTATATGAGATTCCAGTTATTTCACTTTGTATCTGCATATAATACGAGCTATGATCATGCAGGGAAACAACTCGTTTTTTACGCTCAATCCATTTCGTATTTTCCTCATTTGTCCCTGTCATCTTGAAATGAAATAATTGCACACCGTTTTTTGTTATATCAACAGCAATCAATTTTCCCTCTCGCTTTGCTGTTTCAACGATAAATAAACCTAGTTGCAAGGCATCTTCATTTGTAAAAGAGGAAAATTGAAGCGTTTCCTCCTCTTTTAAAATTTGTTTACTTATTTCATTCAAATTTGAAGTACTCATATGTTTATCCCCCTTACTCACTTTATGCCACATTGATATTTTTGAATTTCTGTGACTCTATCGTACGAGCTTTCTACTGTAAAGCGTATACTCTTCTTCCTGGTGCTATTATGAATTATATTTAACGCATTAAAAATGTATGTCCTCTAATGCTAAACATTTCGTATAGAAGTTTTCTTCCGGATACTACTTACAAGCATAAAAAACCAGTTGCTTAAGCAACTGGTTCACTAAAAGTTTTATATAGGATATCCATTCAACCAAAGGAATGCTTCTTCATAATCATCGAAAAATTTTACAGATTCTTTTGTATTGGACTGTTGTAAATAATTCAGTATCTCCCCTTCTTCAAGGAGAAAAGCAATTGCCTTACTGTGATTCAAAATCGTTTCATTGAAAAACTTCTCTTTCCATGCTTTTTGAACAGAAAAATGATCTGGTATGTATCCTTTTCTATCGACCAGCAATTTGTATTTCCGTCCTTCGGAAATGAATTGCTGACAAACCTGCTCGAATCCATTAAACCATTCATACACATCATCTGTTTTAATCTTGCCGATAAGACGGGTAACAATTATATCTCCCGAAACCGTTGTACTAATATTCAGTTTACTCAACTTAGAATCATCTCCCTTAGTTACAATTTTATCTTATAAAGTCAATAAGATAAAATTGTAACGTAATAAAGCAACCTTATGTACGAAAAGAGTCTTAGTAAAAGATGACCTTTTCTCACTAATTTAAAAAGGGACAGACTCTCCAAACGGAGAAGCCTGTCCCAAAATCGTTCTATTTTATATTAGAACTAAAAATCGTGAATTAGAATAATGATTTAATACTTGCTAAAACAGTAAGTACACCTACAATAATAACAAATACGTTACTCATTTTCCCTTTGTATTTAGCTAGTACTGGTACTTTATTGATTGCATACATTGGTAATAAACATAAGATAGCAGCAACTAATGGACCGCTTAGAGAATCAATAAGTCCAAGGATACTTGGATTTGTATAAGCAACAAACCAGCATGATAATACAACAAAAGTAAGAACGATTGTCTTAATTGTTTTTTCTTCAATTACTTTCCCACGTGATTTACCGAACTTAATAATCATGTCACGCATTACTTCAAACGCTCCGATATAATGGCCAAGGAAAGACTTTGTAATAGCCACAAAAGCAATGATTGGAGCTGCAATCGTGATTACAGGTGAATTAAGCTCATTAGCAAGATATGAAAGAATTGATAAGTTTTGCTCTTTTGCCATTTTTAAATCCTCTGGAGTCAAGCTTAATGTACTACTCCAAACGAAGAACATAACTACAGCGAATGTCATGATATAACAAACTTTTTGTATTTGCGCACATTTAGCATCAGTAGCATCTATGCCATACGTAGCTCTCTGCTTCACAACAAATGATGAAATCATAGGTGAATGATTAAATGAGAATACGATGATTGGTAGAATCAACAATATTGTTCCAAAATATCCTGTTCCTGTTGAAGTAGTAGAAACAGCTGAGAAGCTAAGCATTGACGTATTCCACTGTGGAATTAAAGATATTGCAATAAACAGTAGAGAAGCTATGAATGGATACACTAGCATACTCATGATCTTTACAGTAATATCTTGACCAAAATTCAATATAGCGATAAGACCAAGAACTAATACAAGTGATAAAATAGCTCTTGGAGGCTCTGGCATGTGCAATTGATGCACGATAAAACTACTTGCAGTATTTGTAAGCGCAACCGAATACATTAGTACGATTGTATAAATTGAAACGAAATATACGATGTTAAAAATGATACTTGCTTTATTTCCGAAATACTCTCTAATTGTACCTGTGATCCCCTCATCAGCAGAATTAGAAGCGTATATCATTTTAGCAAGTGCCCTATGTGAGTAATACATAACTGGATATGCAAGCAATGTAATTAGTAGTAATGATAATAATCCACCTGAACCTGCATTAATCGGTAAAAAGAGCACCCCTGCTCCAATTGCAGTTCCAAATAGGCTGAGTGCCCATGTAGTATCCTGCTTATGCCACTTTTTCGGATCTGCATATTGCTCATTTTTTAGTGCGGTATTTTCAGCTTGAACTTCTATTTTCTTTGCAGTATTCCCGTTCATATAATAACTCCCCCTTGTATCTATTCCTGCGTCTCTCTTTATAGCTAACAAATATTTACCTTTTGGGATAATGAATTCTTTACAAGTTGCCCCACATTGTATGTCCTTCATCATAATGAATCCAAATTGAAACATTCGCTAGTTAGCGTCCTAACATAAATGTTAGCGTTCACAAAAAAGTTTACTCATAATATCCGCTCTTTATATAAAGACCGCTTAAGAGAACAATATTGAATAGACTTCATATAATACGTTGCAACATTTCTAATAACAGTGTATTACTTTAATGGTTTCTCTTTTTACTTTTAACAGTAATTTTAGATAAACCGGCCTCTCTTCATTTATGAGGCATTTCTTTCTCAATTCTATACATCACTTTAATCGCTTCGGCAGCATTTATGGTATTGATTACACAAGCCACTGAAGCACTTTACATACATTTCGCCTCTAACCACACACCTTTCTTACTAGTAATCGCATTTTTTATATTTTCTCCAGAGATAATAAAATTTCTCTCGACGCCCTCATTATAACGTGTATATTTATAAAATTAATATTTTTATATTTTCAGAAATATTAATTGGATATAATTTTACATGGATAATATTTTACAGTTAGCATGCAACCCTTGTTCCTATCACTTATAACGGAATTAATCAGCATAAAATACAGTAAAATATTGTTTATTTAAGCTACTCATTTTAAAAACATTTATATTTTTCTTTATCGAAAAATTTTATTTTAATTTAAAAAAGATATTCCACTAAATAATTAACGTGGTTAAAAAGAAATATCTTTTTAAATGTATAAACCAATTTTCGGGATATATATTATCGACATTGCATTCATATACATTATTTAACTTGATGGTAACTAGAGAACCTCTAACATTTTGCTAAATGAAAAAGTAAAATGAGCTGCCGATATCGGACAGCTCATTGACATAATTATCATTATCAGGAGTGGGCAAACAAATCATTTCACAGTCATCTTAATTTTAGTTTTTTTGATCATTCTTCAGGATAATATAATCTTTAAACCCCCTCGTTAACTAGCTCTTTTATCGAGTTTAATTTTGTAGAAAGCTCAATAAACCATTCTTCATCCCCTGTTAATAATGCAAGATCTATAAGATAAAGGATTTGCTCCTTATTGATTACCTTTGATTCAGGGAGTTTGTTAACGTGTTTACTAAAGAGTAAAATCGCTTCGTTTTTTGTGTACTTATTGTCACGTTTCACAATACTAACTGTAACTATATCTTCTACGTCATCAAGTGATGCAATGTAACCAAGTATAAATTCACCTTCATTGGATATTCCACGAACCCAATCTCCCACTTTTAAAACATGATTATTATTTGACATCATATTTTTTCACCTTCTTATAATTTTTTTGTGACGATAAAAAATATATAAAAACGAAATTAAACTGTAATACTTTTCGTTACACTTAAGTATTAAGAACTCACGGCTACATAATAATTAAGCCGCTTAACGTTCTTGATTGATAAGATCAACAACTTCTTTCATTGTATAATTCTTTAAATATTCACCTAGATGTTCTTCCGCACCTAAGAAAATAGCAAAAAGAACTTTCCGCATGTTCGAACCTACAATACACTGATCATTTGATTCTGGACACTTCGGCTGCAATGCACCTTCAGAGGTTATTTGATAAATATTCCAAAGATTAATTTCACTTAAATCACGGGCAAAAATAAAACCGCCACCAGTTCCTTCTTTTGATTGTATAAACTTATATTTTTTTAACAAACTTAGCACTTTGCGAATGCGTACTGGATGAACACCTGCACTTTCTGAAATAGCATTACTTGTTGACATCCGGTCTGGCTGTAAAGCTAAATAAGTTAAACTGTGTATGGCCAAGGTAAAGTCGCTGTTCATTGTTTTCCTCCTACGATCAAAAATATTGTTTCTCATATATTAACATACTGTAGCCATAAATATTACAGATAGGTTAGTTGAGCGTTAAAATATATAAGAACCACTCTTAGCATAAAGAAATAAATGCCATAACTTCATTTAGCTTTTTAAGTTAAAAATACATTTAAAGACTCCATTGTTTCTTCACTTGTTCTTCTGCCAATTGTTTAATTTTTGTCCATATCGTATCTTTACTTACAATAACATTTGTTTGATAATTTCTATCGTTATAATTGACTGTAACACATACTTCTATCATTTTCTGCTTCCTCCTTTCATACAACTTTTCCTAAAAAATATTACTTATTAATTAGCCAGCTTTTGCAGTTCAATGTTCAAAAATGTTCGAACGCTACGTGGTAAAAACTTACGAATTTCTTCATCATTAAAACCAATCTGTAATCTTTTCTCGTCCAGCATAATTGGACGACGTAACATTAGCGGATGCTCAATTATTAATTTATAAAATTCATTCAGCGAAAGCTCATCTATATTTATATTTAAGTCTTGAAAAGTTTTGGATCTAGTTGAAATTATTTCAGTAGCACCCTCTTCAGTTAAACGAAGAATGGATTTAAGTTCATCCACTGTCATAGAATTGGATACGATATTTTTTTCAGTATAATCAATTTGATTCTCCTCCAGCCATGCTTTCGCTTTTCGGCATGAACTACAGCTTGCTGTTGTATATAAAACCACCATATTTCACTCACTCCTTTAATGTTCTTTATGAAACGTACATTTTAAATATCAGTTATTGAAATGTATTAAAAAAGATTACAGTTTAGAAACAAATACACGTAATATTATTTATTCGGCAATGTTTCGTTTATTTCTACTATTCGTTTCTTTTCATGCTACTTTTATAAAATTATTGAAACTACATTTTACAGACGATGACGACTCACTTTTAAAAATCTTACTGTAATTTTAAACATTACAGTAAGATTAATCAACTGTTAAGTCTTGGAGTAATTAATTATTTTTTTGTGTGAACTTCTCCATAGCGTTATGGCGAACCAATTTCCAATGCACTTCAAAATACATTTTACTCATTTCTTACTTACATGTGCTATTATGAAATATATTTAGCAAAATAAAAAGTACGCACTTTAAAGTATTATAGGTACTAAAAAGTAACGTATGCATTTTCAAGTGCCGTTCTGCTTATTTCTCTCTTACATCGGTTATTATGAACGATATTTAGCACAATAAATAGTACGCACTTTAAAGTATTATAGGCACTAAAAAGAAATAATTATAGTTTGTGAATCCAAATCTATAATCTAAATTTATCAAAGGAGTTTTTTATGAAAACATACAATATTCCTGTAGAAGCGACTTTAGAAGTTATTGGTGGAAAGTGGAAAGTTGTTATCCTTTGTCATTTAAAAAAAGGTACAAAAAGAACGAGCGAATTAAAACGTTTAATGCCTGGTATTACACAAAAAATGTTAACACAGCAATTACGTGAACTGGAAGAAGATGATGTAATCCAAAGAAAAGTATATGACCAAGTGCCACCGAAAGTAGAGTATTCTTTAACTAATTACGGTTCGTCTTTAGGAGCCATACTCGATTCCCTCTGCAGTTGGGGGGAAGTTCATCTTGAAAAAAACGGGAACACATCCATGCTTATTACAGCTGATGAATAATAACTGTTCCTACTATATTAAAAACAGAAATTAGGTTGAGGCAATACTTGCCCCAACCTATTTTTTATGTCTCTTTATAATTTTTTGCAGTAATAACTGTTTCAAATTCAAAGGTTTCCGGCAGATGATCAGCGTAAGAGTACTCGAAGGTGCGTCCGTCCGTTAAATAGGCTACCTGTTCGACTCGCATTAGGAAATCCTGATGTGTTAAGTTCATAAACTGTTTTTCCCTACCATCTGGACGAACTCCTTTGACCCTGACAACGGATGTCCCTACTTCAAGACCTAGTTTATTTTGAATGTGTGAATATATCGACTCCTCTAAAACAGAAACCTCAACACCCGGTATGACCGAAATAGGCATCCATGTATGCTCCATAATCGTCGGAATACTGTGAATGATGCGGAGGCGAATGATTTTATATACAAAATCCCCTACTGAAATGCCCAATTTTTCAGCAATGATTTCCTCGGCTCCGACAATCGTAAACTCGATAATTTTACTTTCTACCTCGCTGCCATAAACAGCTTTTGTACCTGTTAAAGTTTGAATCATCCGTGCCTTTTCCTGCTGACGCCAATCTTGAACGACTGTTCCACTTCCGCGCCGACGGATGATGTATCCGTCTCTAACTAACAAATCCAGCGCTTTTTTAATAGTAAGGGCTGAAACGCCAAATTCTTCAGCAAGGATGGGACTGCTTGGAATTTTTTCGTTAATTTTATATTCACCGTCTAAAATTTGCTGTTTAATTTTTTGGTAAATGCCGAGGTATTTTACTTGTGTTGATCCGCTTGCCATTTCCATACCTCCTTTATACTGTATTCCCTCTTCTATTCATTCAAGTTTAAAGCCTCAAGTTTGTAAACTGAAGGTGATGGAGCAGCAAATCCGTTTTCTAAGATTTCAATATTCGTTACCGCTTCTTCGTCTTTTACAAGTTTTGGTGCACCATTTACAATTGTTTCATACGCTGCATCATAGAAACGACCGTAATCACCAAGCGGCGTTTTAATTTGTTTTTCAATCCAATCACCGTTTGCATTTCGATATTTAGCAATTCCATAGTACATCGGAGAATCCTCACCAAATCCTGAACTCTCAGGCATGATACCCGCTTTCAAATCATTCTCTTGCTGATCTTCACCGTATTTAATAAACGATCCATTTGTTCCATGAACGATAAAGCGTGGATAATCTTTTGCTACAATATGGTTCGTTTTTAGTTTAATTTTCAGCTGATTTCCGTAATGTAGACCAACATCAAAATAGTTATCAACCGCACCTTCCACTTCATTATTACGAATATCATATGTCAACGTATCAGGACGGCCAAATAGTGAAATCATACGGTCCATCGTATGAATACCTAAACTATAAAATGAACCTTCTTCTTTTGGACCTTCGTGAGTGATTGAACCAGGACGGAAGTAATCAATATGTGATTCAACCTCAACGATATCACCAAGGAATCCTTGTTCCACAACTTGCTTAACTGCTAAGAAATCACCATCAAAACGACGGTTTTGATAAGGCATAACTACTACACCTTTCTCTCGTCCTAAAGCTAATAATTCTTTCGCATGTTCTACTGTATCGCAAAATGGTTTTTCAACGATAACCGATTTCCCGGCCAGTATAACTTTTTTCGCTAATTCGTAATGCGTATGTGCTGGCGTACAGATTGTCACTACTTGGATTTCTTTGTCATTCAACAATTCGTCCAAATCAGTAGTGAAATAAACACCTTTACTCTTATATGGAGCCGCTAATTCTTCACTAATTTGGCGGCCAAAAATCGTTTTTACTTTTATATTTTTACGTGTATTTACATAAGGTAAATGATAGCGGTTGGCTGATTTTCCAAATCCAATAAAGCCCATTGTTAATGTCATATTCTTCAACTTCCTTGCTCATAAAATTTCGTTTCTATTTTTATTATATATCTTTATTATTAAAAGTATATAGTTTTGATTTTAAATGTATATAATAAAGTAAAAAGTCGGGATACAAATCATTTCGATTTTCATCCCGACTTTTTACTTTAAGTTATGGATTTATAAATTTAAACATTGTTTAAGAGCTATTAGATCACACTCTTATTCATACATATAAGAACGTGTCATCGGAATTGTATCGTTAATACCTTTTGTAAATACAAATTGATGTAAATCAATATTACCTGTAAAGAACGAAGCTGCACATGCATTTAAATATAAGCGCCACATACGAATGAATCGCTCATCTTTCGTTTTACGAACTTCCTCCAGTACGTTTTCAAAATTTTGAGCCCAATGTTGTAATGTTTTCCCGTAATGTCTACGTAAGCCTTCCACATCAACAATGAAAAATTGTTCGTTTGTCATGTTCGTGATTAATTCGTTAACAGCAGGAACATATCCACCAGGGAATATATACTTTTCAATCCAACCATTCGTAGCACCACCATTGGCTGGAGAAGTAATACAATGAAGTAGAGAAATCCCACCGTCATTTAGTAGTGTATTCACTGTTTCAAAGTATTGCGTAATGTTGTCTTTTCCTACATGTTCAATCATACCTACACTAACAATTTTATCAAATTTACGATTCTTAATATCGCGGTAATCAAGTAAGGATACTTCAACTAAATCTGTAAGTCCCTCTTGTTTAATTCTCTCGGAAGTTTTTGCATATTGTTCCTCACTTAACGTTACTCCCATCGCTTTTACACCGTACTGTTTAGCGGCAGCTGTAATTAGCTCACCCCATCCGCAACCAATGTCTAATAGCGTATCACCTTTTTGAAGGTTCAACTTTTTCAAAATATGATGCACTTTATTATGCTGAGCTGTCGTTAAAGAATCTTGCTCATTTTGGAAATATGCACAAGAATACGTCATCGTTTCATCAAGCCATAATTTATAGAAATCGTTCCCAATATCATAATGATGAGCAATATCATCTTTATTTTTTTGTTTTGAGAAATTCCATTTACTTTTGAAATATTGCAACTTACTATCACCTAAAAAGCTATCCTGCCTTTTATAAATAGATTGAATTGCTTTTTCAAGGTTACCCTCTATTTCAATGTCCCCATTCATATATGCTTCACCGAATGCAATAGAAGGATCCTTAGCAATCTCTTTTTTTGAAAGCGGCTTATGGAATGTTACATGAAATTGAGGTTCCCCTTCTCCATATTGGATTGTTTCTCCATTCCAAAGTGTAATTTGAACTGGATCTAAAAAAAGATTTTTGAGTATTTTTTTATAAAAAAGTTCTTCAACCATATAAACATCTCCTACTAAAAAATTGAATAAAAAACTATTCTAGTTAATAAGTCTTTTTGAACATAGCTTAAAACCGTTACGACTTCTTGCTACGAGTGTCATTATAAAACGGTTATATTATGAAGCATAGTACGTACTTTAAAGTGATGAAGGCACTTTTAAGTTCCTATTAAAACTTTAATCAATCATTCATCACAGCTTAAACAGTTGTTAATATGGCATAGATCCTTACTTTTACTTTCTAAATTTTTATACTAAAAAACACCACCTCATCATTAGGTGATGTTTTCAATATTACATATATAGATTTCACTTAACTTTACTATTTTTTCTATCTATGCATCGTTCTCCCCATACGGTCAATTGATTTAATACATTTTGCAAAGACCACCCATAATCAGTTAAGGAGTATTCTACTCGGGGCGGAATTTCTTTATAGATTTCACGTGTAATCACACCATCATCTTCCAGCTCACGTAATTGTTGCGTCAACATTCTAACAGAAATTTCAGGAATTAGACGCTGCAACTCACTCGTTCGCTTCGTTCCTTTCGTTAAGTGACATAAAATGACGACCTTCCACTTTCCACCGATAATTTCTAAAGTTGCTTCTATCGGTATATTATATTGTTTCACACGATTTCCCCTCCTTTTTACTAAATTTCTTCTCTATTGTTACGTAAAAACAGATAATTTTCTATACGGCACATTTTTGTTCCTACAGCACAAAAAAGTACCTATATTACCAAAAAGTAATTATGCCGCTTACCCCTCCCCCTCTATATACATGACAAATTAAAAGAAAAAACGAGCGTATTATCGCTCGTTTTTTCTTCTTTATTCTGCTGCTGTTATAAGCATAGACGTGTTCCCATTCTTGTCGAGATGATTTTCTCCCCAGTGACAAAGAGAATCCAGTATAGAATCTAAAGAATGACCGTAATCCGTTAAAGAATACTCTACTTTTGGCGGCACTTGGTTATACACTTTTCTCTCGATTACACCGTCTTCTTCTAATTCACGTAATTGTTGTGTTAACATCTTTTGTGTAATACCAGACATTAATTGTTTTAATTCGCACGTTCTCTTTTTGTCTTTCTTTAAATGACAAAGGATAACTACTTTCCACTTCCCACCGATAACCTCTAAAGTCGCCTCTACAGGAATATTGTATGTTTTCATATAAAAATCTCCTTTAATAATGTTATAAGGTAATTAAGCTAAAGATTT
The DNA here is from genome assembly GCF_044324725.1 of Bacillus sp. 3G2. Taxonomy (NCBI): domain Bacteria; kingdom Bacillati; phylum Bacillota; class Bacilli; order Caryophanales; family Bacillaceae; genus Bacillus; species Bacillus sp. 3G2. Next base: position 3,181,253 of record NZ_CP172246.1, read on the forward strand.
AAATATTACTTTTAAGTATCTATAGCACCTTAAAGTACGTACTTTTTATTGTATTAAACATGTTTCATAATAGCATACGTAAACAGCAGATGAGTAGTACGGCACTAAAAAGTACCTGTATTACTTTTTAGTATCTATATTACTTTAAAGTACGTACTTTTCATTATGTAAAATACATTTCATAATAGCATTTGTAAGAGTTGAGTGAGTCATGCAGTGTTAGAAATTACCCCTGTTACCTTTTAGTGCTAACTTACTTTTTTAACTGTTTATATACTTTCATCATGCCTTTTGTCAGACGAGGCAATGACATATATTGATTTTCACAATCATTAATTAATTTTCAAATACATTTTAGGAGGATATCTATAATGAGTAAATTACTAAAAGAAAAAATCGGTTTTGGTACAGCACCACTAGGAAATATGTACCGTAATATCCCAGAAGAAGAAGCAATCGCTACAGTGGATGCTGCTTGGGAGAATGGCGTTCGTTACTTTGATACAGCTCCCCTTTATGGATCTGGCTTAGCGGAGATTCGTCTTGGCGAAGCACTATCAAAAAGAAATCGTGATGATTACTTTTTGAGCACAAAAGTAGGTCGAACGATTTCAGATGAACTAGAAGATCCATCTGCACGTGATTTAGGTGAAAAAGGTGGACTGTTCGAATTTGGTCGTAAAAATAAAATGATCAATGATTATAGCGCAGATGCAACACTTCGTTCTATCGAGCAAAGTTTGAAACGTTTAAAAACAGATCGTCTAGACTTTGTTTTCATTCATGATTTAGCACAAGACTTTTATGGTGATGAGTGGATTTCACAATTTGAAACAGCTCGAACAGGAGCATTCCGTGCGCTAACACGTTTACGTGAAGAAGGAGTTATTAAGGGCTGGGGGCTTGGAGTAAACAAAGTAGAATCAATTGAACTTATGCTTGATTTAGAAGAAGCGAAGCCAAATATATCCTTACTAGCTGGTCGTTATTCATTACTAGACCACGAGCGTGCATTGCAACGAGTAATGCCTGCAGCTGTTAAGCATAATATGGATATTGTTGTTGGTGGCCCATATAGCTCAGGTATTCTTGCTGGAGGTGCTCACTTCGAATATCAAAAAGCATCACCAGAAATTATTGCAAAAGTTGAGAAAATCCAAACTCTTGCAGATCGTCATGAAATTAGCATCAAAGCTGCTGCATTACAATTTTCACTAGCGAATCCAGCAGTTGCTGCTGTTGTTCCTGGTGCAAGTAAACCGGAACGAATTGTAGAAGATCAAAACGCCTTAAACACAGTAATTCCAGCGGCATTCTGGGAAGAAATGCGCGAACAAAAACTAGTAGCACCTAATGCACCACTACCTATCAACGTAAAATAATTTGAAACCTTAATCAGTGGGGTCATCCCCCACTGATTATTTGCTCGCAAATATCGAGATAAAAAGGAGCGTAATGAACATGGCACATACTACTACATCTATGGAAATTTTCGGTTCACCTGAACAAGTATGGCAATTAATCGGAGGTTTCAACTCCCTTCCAGACTGGTTACCGTATATACCTAGCAGTAAATTAACTGAAGGCGGTCGCGTACGTCATCTAGCTAATCCAGATGGTGATACAATTATAGAACGCTTAGAAGTATTCAATGAGAAAGAACGCTACTACACGTATTCAATTATGAATTCACCATTCCCAGTCACTAATTATCTATCTACAATCCAGGTGAAAGAAGGCACTGAAAGTAACACATCGTTAGTAGAGTGGTCTGGTACATTCACTCCTGTTGAGGTTAGTGATGAAGAGGCAATAAATCTGTTTCATAGCATCTACAGCGATGGACTGAAAGCATTGCAACAAGCATTTCTAGACTGACTACTAAAAACAATGAAAAGCAAAGTGATATCGCTTTGCTTTTTTCTATCTGCTCTTTTTGGGTGCATGAAATTATATCGACGATTTTTCAAATATATCGATCACAACTTGAAATATATCAAGGATTTTTCATTATATCCACTTACCGACGAACAACGACATTTCAATACTATAAAAACAGCAAAGCATCCAGTGCTTTGCTGTTTATCAAATTACTTTTTACGTATGAAATAACTTACCTTCTACCGCCTTAATATATCTTTCAGCAGAACGTTCCACTGCCTCATTTGCATTCTCTTTTACTACGCGATGAAAAGCGTTGTATAACCGATTAAACTGTAACGGCTTCACTCGATTCACCATTTCTTCCACTTTTCTCGCTGGTAATGGAATTAAATTTGGATAGCTATACATAAAGCTCACCCACCGCTCATCCGCTACAACTTGAATAATATCACCTGTTAACAAAATTCCTTTCCCATCATTACCTTCTTCCCAATGTAAGACAGAACCACCTTTAAAATGCCCTCCTAAACGATGAATGACCAATCCATCAGCTAATTGTAAAGACTCACCAGACCAATAAATAATACGACTACTCGGGCGCATCACCCACTCTTTATCATCTTCGTGTATATAAATTGGTACATCAAATGTCTCTGCCCATTCTACTTGCGTTGAATAATAATGAGGATGAGACAATGCAATCGCATCTAATCCGCCAAGCTCTTTTATTTTCGCAATTGTCGTTTCATCCAAATAAGTAATGCAGTCCCATAGTAATCGATATGATTCTGTTGTCACTACAAATGCCGTTTGACCGATCGCAAACCCTGGTTTTGTCGTAATACTATAAAGCCCATTTTCTTCTTCAATTATTTCATTTTTATATGTATCACTTATTTGCAAGTTTTCTAAAGTCGTCCAAGACTGCCCTTTCGGATTAACATATTGCCTTTCTTCATCACAAATATGACAACTCACCGGTTCCTCTACACTCGCCGCATACTGTACGCCGCACGTTGTACAAACGAAATTTTTCATAATAATTCCCCCGTCCCTATATTTTTATTAAGCTGATTTTTGTTGATAGTGATCTAATTTTTTATTTTCAATTACTAAACCTATTAGAGTCAGTAAGTAGACAGCTGTAACTGACAATGGAATTACAGTAAATCCATTGTCTGCAAAAAGAAACCCGCAAACTGACGTTACGAACACAGTCCCTACTGACAATACACCATAACTTTTACTCTCATAAATCCATACGTACGGTACAAAATGAACACCTATTAACATCGCTACTACAAAAGGTAACCATTCCGGAAATTGAAAATAGGCAAGTAATACAAACGGAATATTTAATACATTTATCCCACCAATTATTCCAGCTAAAGTCCCTAACGGATTTCCTTTCGCAAACATATCAATTTTCAATATAGCAGCTATCATTAAACCGAAAGGAAATACACATCCCATACCGATTAAATATACCCACACCACTTGTTTTTCAGAAAGAACAAAGCCCGTTATACTCATAACTATCCAGAATAAAACGCCGGCTAATATAATCGGTAAGCCTCTCTTCGTTTTGATTGCTAACTCCTTTTTCGCTTCTGCAACATTCATCTCACCATCTCCCCCAAAAATATTTGTGCTATAAAGCCAGATCAATTTCATCCATCCAATAACGCCAAGCTGCTAAATAATCTTCTAAATCTGTCGGATGGTGTCTTACACATGTATCTATACGCAAATATAATCCTATGACTATTTCTTCATATAAATCACGGTTTTTTCTGTGAAATACACACTGTTTCATCGCATAATTAATCGTTTCTTTTGTTAAATCTTCCGGAGTTGAACAAAACGCGTAAATTAAATCGTATATAGGACCTCCTAACACTGGTAAAGGATCAATTACACCATGCAGTTTATTCTCTTGAAATATAAAATTATGGAATCCAAGATCACCATGTAATAAAAACGGCTGATTTATTCCAGCGTCCCTATTTGCTAACTTAAGAACCGTTCTATACTCTTCTTCACTTATGTAACGTTTTACATTTTCATGAGCTTCCATCACATTTGTCGTTAAAAATTCATGCCAAGATTGAACCGGACTTTCTTTCCATCCCCAGCCATCTATACGTGAAACTATTTCATACTTATTAATAACTTCTTTTACAAGTGTACGAAGCGTACTTCGTTTATGCCCTTGTTCGCAAGAAGTACTACCTTCAAGAAAAGAATACACAATATACTTATGGAAAGGTTCCTTATACAAAAGCTTTGAAAACAACGTATTCCCCTCATAAAAAGAAAGAAAATTAGCTTCTTCCCGTATTACTTCCGCTTCATTCAGCTTTACAACATATTTTTCGTCCAACAAATATACAGTACTTGTCGTTCCCCCGTTTAGCACTTTTACGTTATTTGGATACTGTGAAATAACATTCTCCTTAACAAGTTGTGTAGCGATTATTGAGATTTCCATTCTCTCACCCTTTAATTCCGAAGATTCCTTCAATTAAAAAGACAACTTTACTATTCTTTGACAAACAAATAGGAAACACCTTCTAAAATCATAATATAACAAAAATTCATTTACTTTTATATTTCAAAAATAGGGAAATACTAACAACAACGTTACATACATATAGGAGGTCACTATGAAACCTGAATTTTTAAAAGCTGTACATGATGCCATCGGAAATGTCGAACATATTCATATAGAAGAAAGTGGTGCAGACAGTTTAATTATTCATCATGATGATGCCCAGCAATTAAAACAAGTTGCTGAAACGTTAGAAAATAATAATTTCCGCTCCGCTTTAAGAACAACTGGAGATGCTTCGTATATTGAAGTATTGAACAGATAAAGAAAGTCCGGATGTATGCCGGGCTTTCTTTTTTATCCCGCTATTCGCCGGGCAGTAAGACCCTCACCTCAAAATTCAGCGGAAGCAGAGAAGTTAGGTGAGGAATTAACTACCCGTAAAATCCCGGCCTTCGTTTCAATCGTAAGGTTATTTTTCTCTTCTAATAAACCTCTTTCACGCAAGGCAAATATTGTTCTAACTGTCCCATGACCACATAAATCCATTTCAAAACCAGATGTAAAGTAGCACATTCTTATATCCGCTACTTCTGAAGAAAGAACGAAAGACGTTTCGTTAAATCCAACTTTTTCAGCAATACGTTGCATTTCCTCTTCCGTTAATCCATCGGCATCTACTACAATACCTGCTGGATTCCCCATATTTGGTTTATTCGTAAATGCGTCATAATGAAATACGTTTATAGTCTTCATTTTCTTTTCCCCTAACCTTCTTTAAAAATTTTATAATAAAGCTCTATCTCCGTTTTCAACGAACAATTATTTCTCCAAAATATCCTCTGCATCTTTTCATTTGAAGTATGTGTGCCTCCGATGTAATAAGTAGCCCCCATTTCCTTTAACATATGCAACGATTGAAGATGCATATGGGAAGCAATTCCTTTCCCGCGACAATAAGGCATTACCCCAAAATAAAATAACCGTCCTTCACTTTCTGTTCCAATTTCTATATGCGGTATGGACATACCAATTGGCTCATTTTTATCATAAAAAACAATACATGACTTTTCCCAGCCCTTACCTAACTCTGTTTGCACTGAATAAAAATGATCATCGATAGTTAAAATTGAAGTTTGATTCCCTGAACCCGACATACATTGTTCCCAAATATGTTTAAATTCTTTTTCCGATAACGTTCCTTCTGCTATTGATCGATATGTATATTGTCTTTCAAGCTCTTCTACATTGTTCAATTCTCTACATACTTCTATCTTTGCGGCATACAAAGAAAAACCAGAATCAAGTAACACTTTTGCACTTGAGTTATAACTACTAAACCTCTTATTTAATACAATACTCGCTCTTTTTAACTCCCAATTAAAACAAATTTCTTCAAATCTACTTATCTTTTCTTTATAGGTTTGTACGTTATAAAGGGCATCTTCTTCTATCTCTTCAATCGTTACTGCATTTGGTAAACCATTTAATACTTTTTTCGAAGGACCAAATAAACTTTGAACAACTGTAAGATCGTACTTCACCACTTTAATTCCCCCACACCCGGCTCAATAACTCTGTATATTCCTTAAGCTGGTTCTTAATTTGCCCCGTACTCTCATCAATCGATAAGTCTGCCAATATAGGAAAACATCTACAACTAAACATTTGCTTCAATTGCGTAACTGCAACCTCAGTTCTAACTAACGGATAAACGATATGCCCATTTTCATGAAATACTTTTACTAACTGTAACCCTAATCCACGATTTCCACCTGTAATTAGAACTCTCATATTTCCATCTCCTTATTTTTAAAATAAATAAGAAAATCCATCCATTTATCCTTCTCTAAAGAAAATGCCTCTCTCTTGCATTCAAAAGAAAAACCTGCTCGTTCCGCAAGACGAATGGATGGCTCATTATCAACATGTATATGTAATTCAATTCTATGAAAATGAAGACTATTAAAAAATAACGATAACGCAGCTTTCACACTTTCAATACCATATCCATTTTTCCAGTATTGATTATGTATGGAATACCCCATCATCGCCCATTGATAATCTATACGTAAAATTTTTATTAGCTCTAGCTTTCCAATATTAGCCCCGTCTTCTTTACGAAAAATACCTAATACATACATCTCATCTCGATGTGCTGCTTCATCAAACCCTCTTATCCATTCCGTGAACCATTCTTTTGTTGAAGACGACATGTCATGATAACCATCATCGTATTTATATTGAGATCGCAGCCTCTTATTAAATCCATCTAACCAACTTTCATAATCATCTTTTTGGAACGGACGGATCATAAGTCTCTCTGTTTCTACTTCTAATAATGGTAACTTCATTTACCTCTCATCCCCGGATTATTAATTGAATATTCTTTATTATCTTACACAAAATACAAAATCCAGTAAATTATTATGTTTTTGATAAACAAAACTCTGTTAAACTACAATGCCGATTTTTAAGACATACAAAAAGGAAACCCCGTTCTGGAGGGTTTCCTTTTGCCATCACACTACCAATGTTATCTATGATTTAAAACGGTATATTCTGTCTTTAATATTCCATAAACATCAACATCTTCATATGTATTTAATAAAAATCTATTCTGTCTTAATGTGCCTTCTTTACGTAAGCCCGACTTCTCTAACACCTTAATCGAGGATCTGTTTCTGGAAATAGCAGATGCCCAAATTTTGTTTAGACCTAATTCAATAAAACCAAAATGAATCATTCTATTTACAGCCTCGGTTGCAAAACCCTTTCCCCAATAATTTTTACCAATCCAATAACCAAGTTCACCTCTATTGTTACCCTTGTCAATTCTTAGTGTAATTGTACCTACAATTTCTCTTGATTCTTTAGAAATGATTCCTAAAGGATATTCGATTCCTTGCCTTATAAGTTCTGGTTGCATATCAACCCAATCTTGCGCGAACTCCAATTTATATGGGTGTGGAAGCCCAAGAATATTGGCTAATTCCTTGTCATTAGCTAATTCTTTAATTCTACATACATCATCATTGGTAAAAGGTTATATACATAAATGCTCAGATTCTAATTTTATAGCCACATTTTCTCCCCCTTGTACTGAAATTAATTAACTTCCTTTATTTTCAATATTACACTAAAATAAACAAAAAGTTTCAAATATTAACAATATACACTAACAGAATCATAAACAAAAAATCCAGTTATGCTTTGTACATAACTGGATTCCTCATCATCTAATCACTTTTTATTTTACAAGTGCATCTTCTCTTAATTCCCTCTTCAATACTTTCCCTAAAGCATTTTTCGGTAATTCTTCCATAAATACAACTTCTGGTATTTTATAACTTGCTAGTTTTTCTTTACAGTGCTGTATAATTTCTTCTTCCGTTAAAGGCGTTTGCATATCTTTTACAATGTACGCTGTCGGAATCTCTCCCCAAAAGTCATCTGGAACTCCAACTACTGCAACTTCTAAAACACCATGTAGTTCATGAATGACATCTTCTACTTGATCTGGATATACGTTATCACCACCACGTATGATAACGTCTTTATATCTTCCCATAATATGCAGGAATCCGTCGTCATCTATCATGCCAGCATCGCCCATGTTAAACCAATTATCTTTTACTACCTTCTTTGTTGCCTTTTCATTATTCCAATACCCTTTAAACATGTATGGACTTCTTACATGAATCTCTCCGACTTCATTTGTTGTTAGTTCATCACCTGTTTCTGGATGGACAATTTTTAACTCTACATGTTTCAATGTTTTCCCTACAGAAGACATCTTTTCTTTTCCCATCATTGAATGCCATGAAGTTACAACCCAACCTTCTGTACTCCCATAGCCTTGCACCATATAAATTCCTTTTTCCATATATTTTTGAATAAGTGTTTCTGGCACTTTTGTACCACCGCTTTGTGCTACTTTAAAAGTTGAAATGTTTCGTTCCTTTTTATTTAGCTCATCAAGCATGTAGCTATAAACAGCTGGGAACGCAAGCATCGTCGTAATCTTCTCTTCTTCAATCTTATCCCAAATAAGAGTAGGATTCGAATCAGCTAAGAAGATCATCGTAACACCATGATAAATACAATTTAAAATAGACAGCACGCCACTCATATGAAATAAAGGATGCACGGATAAAAAGCGTTCACCTGCAGGAAATTCTCTTTGGCCCGCAATTTCAGTAAAATAATGATGTAAGTTTTTATGTCCAATTACACATGCTTTTGCCTGTCCAGTCGTTCCTGAAGTAAATAAGTAAATCGCATCATCATCTTCATGAACTTCTACGTTCGGTTCTGTCATTGGCTGTTCTTGTAATGTTAATTCAAATGAACCAAAGCCTTCTTCTGTCGTTTTAATTACATAAGGAATTTCTTTTACAGCATCAATCTTTAAAACTTCATGAAATTCTTCATCAATAACTAACACTTTTAGTTTTGCTTCGTTTACAATCGTTTCTAATTCATAAGCAGTAAGCTGATGATTTAGTGGAATACATACAGCTCCAATTTTTAAACTTGCCATCATAACGCTTGGAAACGGATGATTATTTTTGCATAGTATTCCAATACGATCCCCTCTTTGTACACCATTCTGTAACAAATAGTGTGCAAGCTGATTTACTCGTTCATTATACTGTTGAAACGAATACCTTTTCTCTCCGCCTACAAGCGCTTCCAAATTTGGTGACTGCATTGCTCTTTTTTGTAATAATTTTTGTATCGTTCTCAAGTAAAACTCCCCTTTATATATGTTAGGTTTTTTATTTTACCAGATTAACTATTAATTTACTAAAGATTACACTTAGTGAATATAAAAACAATAAAAATAGCCATCTACTTAACAAGTAAATGGCTATTCCCTTTTATATATTAGAATACTGTTTATTCATCACATATCGTACATACTCAGGCGCACTTTTATTAATCTCTTCATCACTTAATTTATATTCAGCACCGTATAAATAAAACGAAGGTATAAATTTCATATCTGTATATAGGCACGTAGCTTGAAATGGTTTCGTCAACTCATCCATCGTAATTCCGCTATTTTCATAGTCTTTTTCTAATCCACCTATAGAAATAGCTAAACCAAATTCTTTCCCCTTCACCTTATCTCCTTTTGATCCGTAAGCAAATCCATATGTTAATACATCGTCAAACCATTTTTTCAATAATGGTGGTGAGCTATACCAGTAAAGCGGAAATTGAAATATATATCGGTCATGTTCTACTAATAGCTTTTGCTCTTCTTCCACATTAAACTCCCAATTCGGTGCTACTTTATATAATTCATGCACCGTAATTTCATCCGAATGTTTCTCAAGTTCTTCTATCCATCTTTTATTAATTTTTGATTTTTCAATATCAGGGTGTGCTACAATTACAAGTGTTCTCATCATTTCCCATCCCCTTTTCAAATTATTCAATCCTTTACGTATTAGTATGAGTGAGTCACATATAATTGAAAAGTACGTACTTTAAAGTGCTATAGGAACCTTAAAGTACCTTTGGAGGTGTTATATGAATCAAAATGAAGACTGCCCAATTGCAACGACACTTGATGTTATCGGTGGAAAATGGAAAGTTCATATTTTATGTGTTTTGATGGATGGAAAAATGCGAACAAATGAAATCCGGCGAGAAATCCCAAACATTACGCAAAAAGTTCTGACACAACAACTTCGGCAACTTGAAGCTGACGGGATTATCCATCGTACTGTATATCAAGAAGTACCACCAAAGGTTGAATACACAATAAGCGAGTACGGAAAATCTTTAATGCAAATTATGGATGAACTATGTGAATGGGGAAAAGATCATCAAATCAAAAGATTGCATGACTAAAAAAACGTACCCATTTCTTTACAGACTAGTGGGAACGGCACATCACTATCAAGCTAACAAAAAGACCTTAATAAGAAAACTTTCATTTTTACAGTCCATTTTAAATTTAGCTTGATAGTGATACGGCAAGACCCAAATAATGAAATACATTAGACAAATAGAAAAAACAACAACAACAAATACGACTAACGTTACTAAGAAAATTATAGTTACTGTAGTACTTTCTTTTGAAGTCTAAACAGTCACCCTTTAAGCCAAGCTTAATAAAATCGCTTTTGTACGATTATCCGTTACTTCATAATAAATTTCTAACCCTTTCCGAGTACCTGTAACGACTTTAGTAGCTTTTAGTTTTGATAAATGTTGACTAATTGTGCTTTGAGGCATTTGTAACATTTCATACATTGTCGTTACGTTAATAGGACCTTTTGCAAGCATTATTTTTACTAATGATAAACGGACCGGATGCGCCAACACCTTTAATACTTCAGTGATTTCTTCATACATTTCTTTCATATTTTTTCTCCCCTTTTATATAACTTTTAATGATATCCATATATATAATTCGAAAGGATATACGATTTTATGTCCGTCATTTTAAAAAAATATTAAAAAGTCCTTTCAGACGGAGGGAATCTTCCCTATTCTATAGATTTTTCTTTCACTCGATATTATGTAATAGGGATCTTCCTTACTGAGACCCTCTACCGTTATTTTCTTGCTGGTGCCCATTATTCCCTTGCGAGTCTCTTCCGTTGTTGTCTTGACCATTTCCATTATTCCCTTGCGGCCCTCTTCCGTTGTTCCCTTGACCATTTCCATTATTCCCTTGTGATTCTCTTCCGTTGTTTCCTTGACCATTTCCGTTATTCCCTTGCGAGTCTCTTCCGTTGTTCCCTTGACCATTTCCGTTATTCCCTTGTGAGCCTCTTCCGTTGTTCCCTTGACCATTTCCGTTATTCCCTTGCGATTCTCTTCCGTTGTTCCCTTGACCATTTCCGTTATTCCCTTGTGATTCTCTTCCGTTGTTTCCTTGACCATTTCCATTATTCCCTTGTGAGCCTCTTCCATTGTTCTCTTGCTGGTGCTCATTATTTCCTTGCGAGCCTCTTCCGTTGTTCCCTTGCTGATTCCCATTATTCCCTTGCTGGTGCCCATTATTTCCTTGCGAGCCTCTTCCGTTATTCTCTTGCTGGTGCCCATTATTTCCTTGCGAGCCTCTTCCATTGTTCTCTTGCTGATTCTCATTATTTTCTTTTATCTGCTTCGGTTGTTGTTCCTTATATTGCTTTTGTTCTATATACTCTCTCTTCTCGTTGCTTTCTTCTTTTACAGGAGGTGCGTCCGATGATGCATCAGAAGATGACTTTTGCTTTTCTTGATTAGACGGCGGTACAGGTGGCGTAAGCGATTTTTTCTTCTCATTCTCTTGTTTTATATAAACGCCCGTTCCAACTCCTGCTTTCTTGGCATCCTCCCGCATTTGCAACGTACTGCTTTGATATTCAACTGTAATATGTTTTATCTCATACTCTTTCTTTAATTCTTGCAAAGCTTTTTCCAACTGTGGTTCTAGCGATTTGTCCTTTGCAACAGCTGTTAGCATAACTTTCTTATCATTTGTTAAGTACTTATCCTCTTGACTCTGCTTTATAATCGTACGTATTACATCTTGCAGATGCTCATTTTCCCATCCTTTCATTTCTTTTAAAATACGCCTTCCGTCATCATTACAAGCTCGTAAATCTATAACACGAAGATCCTCCGTTACGCTTGCCTCTAAACTTGGATTTATATCAACTGAGACATAAGCAAACACTTTTTCTTCTGGCTGATTGTAGAAAAACAGCAATACGCATAGAAAACCAGCAACAATGACTGTTGCAGGCTTTAAGAAACGTGGTATTGAAAAACGCGGAGCTCTTTGTTCTTGTTTGTTAAACGAGATTTCCTCTCCTATCATGTATGGGTGCGCTTTTCTTTTAAACGTAATAAACTCTCCATTTGGAGTTAAAACAACTACGTTTTGCTTTTTTATATCCATCACAATTCCTTTATTCATCATGCTTTTCCCCTCTTATGTAATCAAGAATATATGTATAGTTGTTTGCAAAAATAATACACATTGCAATAATGTATTTTCTATGTCGTTCCAACGTTTTACGACTTACCCTAACACGTGGTTCAATATCTTTTAAGGGTAATTTTTTCTTTCGGAACAGCTCTTCCATCATTTCCTCTTCTTTTATAATAATCTTCACAATTTCTATTAGGTGCTCACGCGTATCACGATGCTTAGGAGATTCTTTAGCAAGCTCTGAAAATGTGATTTTAAACTCAGCTAGCACACTTTGAAAATGAAGAATTTCCTCCTTACGGTTACTGTTTTCCATCTCTTTCATATACTCCGTGAGCGATACTTGCATTTCTAACATTTCCTCTTGCTCATCTTCTTTTAAAAAGACAAAGTTATGTTTAGACTCCTTACGTATATAGTCAATTACATCTCTTTTTATAAGAAGATCAGCAAACGCTAAAAAAGATTTTCCTTTTTTATATGAATACTGTTCAATTGCTTCGTTAAACGCAAAAAGTCCAATACTATATTCATCATCCTGTTCTGTAATATATCGGCGACAGACAGACGATATTGATTTTCTAATAAAAGGCTGATACTGTACGATAAATGCTTCCTTATCTCCTCCGTTGTTTTGTATATCACATACGATATCTTCTATTTTCGGTTTTCTTAGGATCTTCATTACTAAACTCAACACTAGTAATCTCCCAGCCTCCTTCAAATAGCAAAAAGGTCACTAAACAAGTGACCATTCAACCACATTTTGTTAGTACTTTTCTTGAGGTTTGTCCTCTTGCTGTTACTTATATTTTTCGCGACTAACTTTTTTCACCGTTTTCCTAATGATTGCTCTTTTCTCTCGGCACTATAGTTAAGCCTATATTTTAATGTGCTTTCTTATTTTCTTCCGCTTGTTTTGCTTGCTCCTTTTCTATTTTATCTGCAATACTTGAATAACTCTTCTCTATGTTATTGGTAATTTCATCCTTTTATTTCGGATGCCCACTTAATCTAGTAATTTTATTAACACTTCAATATTCTTTCATCATCATTTTTCTTCTATTAATTTTCTTCACTAATATATATTCGTAGGAATACAAAGTTTTATGGGGGTCAAAAAATATTTTTTATAAAAAATATTTATTTATTTCAAAAATAAAAACCATTGATTTGAAAAAGACTAATCAATGGTTTTCTTTTTATATGCCTCTGATGCCTTTGTAATTAAATCCAAACATTTTCTACTATACTTTTCTTCATTATGTGCAGGGATTGTAGCAGAAAATTACATATCTGTTATACATTACATATATCAATTTTTAATAAAAAAATTATCTAAAACAATATGAACATATTAATTTAAATGTATTAGGGCTCTTGCCACATCTCTATCAAGCTAACCAAATAAGAATTGAAGTTGTATGAGTTTAGATTGATAACGATGTGTTCGGTCTCTCTATAAAAAAACCACAGTTTACACCCAAACTGTGGTTTTTCGACGTACAAGGAATTACATAAATCATTAGTTGGCTGTCTAATGATTTATCAATATCTGTCTCTAGTTTTTTAACTCTGTAATTGATGCAAGGCTAATTGCTTACAGTATGAAACCAAGGCAATTGTTTAATATATGTATCGCCATGACATATGCAAGGGATCTTTTAGAAATAAGATAAGCCGCAGTAAGTATCACTGCACCAGGTAAATAAATAGCAATATCCGAAAGCTGGTTCGTATGAAGAAGTGTAAAAATTATAATCGAAATGATAGATGCAATAGCAGTACCAATATAATGTGAAAAACGATTTAATATTATATGACGAAATATAATTTCTTCAAGTATCGGACCTAGAATACCAAATACCAGCAATGTAAATATAAGAGGTATCTCCGCGCCCGTTTCAAAGAGCTGTTCTTGGTTCTCTGGCTGACCAGTTGCTAGAAAACGCATAACAATCTGTTCTACAATTACCGTAAATAAAACCACCATAGGAATACTTACTATTTTCAAAATTGTCTTCTCTTTAAAATAAGTAAAACTTTCAATAATTTCTTTCCTAAAGAATATTATTCCCACAATAGCAGGTACAGTCAAACCGATGGCACTAAGAGCAAATTCTGATTCAAATAAATTGATGTCAGTTAAAAGGGATATGCCAAATAATATGAACAAGCCAATTTGAAATGGTACAAACAGTGTATAAACTATTAGCATAATAAGTTCTTTTGTATTCATTTTAATAAAGTTCACTTTATTACCTCCATAATTAAATTACTTAGAATCTTTGAATTTTCTTTCTGCATAACGTACTCCTTCAAAATATACTCATATAAAATTTCGAACCGAACGGTCCGGTCCGAAAACTAATGATACTATAAGTTTCTATTTTTTTAAACCCTTTATAAATTATTAACAAAATCAAAACGGTAAAAAGAAAATAAATTTATATATCAGCTTCTTTTTTACAATCAAGTTCCAGTACTCATTCATTATTAACGATTAATCTTTTATAGTATGAAGTAATACGGCTTTTAACCGCAAGATATCCTAATGAAACGAAGTGAAAATGGGAGTAGTTCAAACATTTTAGCTAAACATATTAATTAAAATTATATATAATACTCATATGTCTATACGGTAAAATTAGTTGTATAATATGACTGAATTAACCAACTGGTTATAGTATTTTTGACAGAAAATTCATTCGAATGGTATAGACAATGCAGTTTGAGGTTTCAATTAGATAGGAATTGGTACGATATATTTTGCTCCAAACTTATTTATACTTACAAAAAATTAAGAAAATAGAGGATAATCATTACCTGGAATATTAAGCCCGTTTTTATTAGGAGGACTACAAAGCATGACTAAAGTTGATACAGTAAAAGAAAAGATTATTGAAACATCTTTATATTTATTTAATACTAATGGGATAACTCGCACATCCATTCAGGATATAATGACAGCTACTGAACTACCTAAAGGATCTATTTATCGTAGATTCAAAAATAAAGAAGAAATTGTCCTTGCTGCCTACGACAAAAGTGGTGAGATTATGTGGAGGCATTTTCATAAAGCAATGGAAAATAAAAAGACAGCAATTGATAAAATCCTTGCCATTTTCCTTGTATATCAAGATGCAGCTAATAATCCCCCTATTGCTGGAGGCTGTCCATTGCTTAATAGCGCAATTGAAAGTACTGGAGTATTTCCAGAATTACAAACAGCAGCAGCAAAAGGTTATGATGATACAGTAATGTTAATGGCTTCTCTCATAAAAGAAGGAATAGAGAAACATGAACTTAAAGAAGATATAGACATTAGATCGCTCGCTTCTTTTCTTGCATCTTCAATGGAGGGCGCTATTATGGCAAGTCGAGTATCGAACGATAATATACACCATCAGTATTTTATTGAACAAATAAAACATCATCTTTTCACTTATTCTAGATAAGTGAGAACTTGCATTGCTTTTATTCCATTTTTAATAGCATTAAATTGAATAAACCCCTCTCATAAAAAGTATTTTCTGTTTATGAGAAGGGTTTATTCGTATATTTATATAAAAACTGACTTATCGCTAGTAAGTAGGAATTTCATTTATCGTTGTATAGTCTTCACATACCTCTACTTTTTATCCTACCCTTAAAATAAACAATGACATTCCTTCCGTAACATTAAAAAAGATCTTCAAATTTTTAGATACTCCTACTGTCGACGTTCAAAAGCAAGACGTACAGCAAGACACGTTAATACACTTGCCATAAGCCAACGTTGTACTCGCAGCCACGTTGGGCGTGTGCCAAACCATGTAGCAATTTTACTTGCTGTAAACACAATTAGAAGGTTGACTATAAAACTAACAGTGATTTGCGTAAGGCCTAAAACTGCACCTTGTATAAGCAACGATCCCTTCTCAGGATCTTCAAATTGAGGTAACAGTGACACATACAAAATAGCAATCTTTGGATTGAGAAGATTAGTCATAAGCCCCATCAAAAATAATTTCCTTGGTGGCTCATTAGAAATAGTACGAGGTTCCATAATAGAAGTAGCACCCGGTTTTATCGAATTCCAGGCGAGCCAAAGCAAGTAAGCAGCACCTGCCCACTTGACTGCTTCGTAGACAGCGGGTACTGCAAGGAATAGAACTGTAAGTCCGAACATTGTTGCGATTATATAAATTACAAATCCGAGCATAATGCCCAAGAGAGAAATAAATCCCGCCATACGTCCTTGCGTAATGGAACGAGAGGTAAGATAAATCATATTAGGCCCAGGTGAACAAACCATGCTAAGTGAAACAATTGCAAATGCTAACAACGTACTAAAGCTGACCATGAATCTTCCCCCTTCATGTTACATAAAACTTTCTATTGTAAATCTTATCATGACTGAGGAAAGAAAAGATCAATTAAGTTAAGGTTTAAAAGTACCCTATCCACATTGACACTACAGCAACTACTAACAAAGCAAAACAAATTGTGATATTTCGAACCCACTTTTGTATATCCTCAAAATACCGCTCTATAAATAAAGCGTAAATATAAACCATAAGAAGTAGAACAATGAAAGTAAAAGAACCAAATTTATCGTTAAATTTCTCATTGGTATATGTACTTACATGAAGGAATAGAAAAACAAACGCTACTATGAATAGCTCAAATATCCGTCTTTTATTCAATCTGCCACCACCTTACATTAATTTCCTTTTATTCCATTTTATCAGAACATAATGTGTAGCAGTATATGAATATTATATTCATGTCAAAAAGGCTAACAATTCAAGATTGTTAGCCACTACTTTCCATATTCGTACCTTTTATCACTTTACTTCCTAACAACCGGAATCCACATTTCACCAAATACTAAGCCGTCTCTTTGCCCCATCTCAACTGTTGTATTTGGCCCACCAACATAAGCAAAATCTGTTGCTTCTCGTAAAGCTTGACCGAAGGCGATGCCAGTCAGCTTATTACTTAGCTCTTCAGCCGTTTTATCTTCCCCTTTCACTACTAAGTATTCTCCCTTCGGAAACTGGATCACTCTAGATTCTTCTTCTATTTGTGCTTCTGTCATGACACCAGCATAATACATCATCTTGTTATTCACTGCTTCGCTCACAGAAAAAATGTATTCGTTTGTAGCTAGAGCTTTTAAAGTGTCCAACCTTCCATCTTCTTTAACAGCTGACCAAAAGTCTTCCTTTTCTTTATTGATTCCAGCAAAGTCTGTATAGTCACTCTTAATTTCAGTTCCAATGCCTAACACAATAAAGCTATCTTTTTCTTCTATCGTATAATTTTTCATATTTGATACCTTCCTTTTTTTAAAATAAATCAAACGATTTATCTTTTCATCTGATGAGTTTATAATAACTTTAAATCATGTCAAAAAATGATACTGTTTAGGAGACTCCAATGAAAAAAGTTGAACGGATTAATACAATTATGCGGTATATCAACAATCGCTCTCACTTTACAATTACTGAAATCATACGAGAATTTAACATATCACGATCGACAGCTATTCGAGACATTAGAGAAATTGAAGCTATGGGCATGCCACTTGTCGCTGAAGTTGGAAGAACTGGTGGATATTTTGTCATGCATAATTCTATCCTGCCCGTTGTTCGCTTTACTGATAACGAAGTAAAAGCTCTTTTTATTGCCTTTATGGCTACAAGAAACCAACAACTGCCCTATTTAAAAAGTCGTCAATCTTTAGCCGAAAAACTATTAGGACTCATCTCTGAAACTCAGCAAGACGATCTTGTTCTTTTAAATCAACTTTTTCTTTTTGAAGGGACTAACCCACATAACCCTGATCTACTTGAGCTTTCTGACCTCCCCCATCCTATGTTAGAAAAACTCATCGAAATCCTTCTTTTGGATAGACATTTATTGATTACTGTCAAAGAAGAAGATGAAATCCAGTCTTATCCAATTTATCTATTACACCTTTATCAAGAAAAAAGCCATTGGATCATTGAAGGATTTGACTTAAAAGAAGAAAAGAAACTGCTGTTTCCTGTTGATGACCTTATCAATATCGAACCGTACACAACAAAAAAGAGGCTAAATAAGAAAAAAATTTTAGAAAAACTCAGTAAGAAAGACAAAATTATTAACCTGGTACTTGAACTTGGTCCGAAAGCAATTACCCAGTTCAAAAAATATCACCCTTTCAAAGTTTCAATATCTTACACAAATCCTTATCAATCTACAGCCATTTTAAAAACATTTATCGATGTTAACAATTCCGATGCAGTGAATGAAATAACAAATTGGCTACTTTTCCTAGGGAAAGATATTACAATCAGGGAAATGCCTGAAGAAGTATTAAACGATTTACAAGCGCGATTATGTTTATATTCCCCATAAGGATTGATCAGTTAAACCTCAAAATATTGAGTTTAATTCGTTACCAGTTGCCCATATTTTCTACCATGAATGTGCAACAAATAATAAAAGCACGGAAAACCTTCCCGTGCTTTTTCAAATATATATTATTTCGGTAGATTTCATTCACTTTACCCTAACTGACGTTTAAATGCTTTACTAGCGAAAAAGTAAGAGATGATCATGATGCCTATGCACCAAGCGAGTGCAATCCATATATCGTTGCCAACAGTCCCTTCATATAAAAGGGCACGAATCGCATTCACGATTGAAGTGACAGGCTGATTCTCTGCAAACGCACGAATAATTTTTGGCATCGTTTCGGTAGGGACGAAGGCCGAACTAATAAATGGAAGAAAAACGAGTGGGTAAGAGTATGCTGTCGCCCCTTCCATAGACTTCGCTGTCAGCCCTGGAATGATAGCTAGCCATGTTAGCGCTAACGTAAACATACCCAGTATTCCCGCTACCGCAAGCCAATCTAGCATATTAGCACTAGAACGAAAGCCCATTAAGAGCGCAACGAGAATAACCACCACGATAGTAAGTACATTAGCAACAAGAGAGGTTAAAACGTGAGCCCACAATATCGATGAGCGCTTAATAGGCATCGTAATGAAACGCGCCATCAGCCCACTCTTTACATCCGTAAATAATCGTACAGAAGTGTAAGCTACCCCGGATGCGATGGCCATTAGCAAAATACCCGGCAATAAATAATTAACGTAGTTATCCGTTCCTGTCTTTATTGCGCCGCCAAACACGTAGACAAATAATAGCATCATCATAATCGGTGTAATCGCTACAGTAATAATTGTATCCGGACTACGCATAATATTACGCATTAAGCGCCCTAGTAATACCCCTGTTTTGCTTTTCATTTACAACTCCCCCTTTTTACCGATAATCGCAAGGAAAATTTCTTCCAATGTCGGCTGCTTCTCGATATACTCCACTTTTGCTGGCGGGAACATCTCTTTCAGTTCAGTAAGAGTACCCGTCGTAATAATTTTTCCACCATGCAAAATAGCGATACGATCTGCTAGTTGTTCGGCTTCCTCTAAGTACTGCGTCGTGAGCAAGATAGTTGTGCCGCTGCCAGCAAGTTCCTTAACTGTATTCCACACTTCGATCCGCGCTTCCGGATCAAGTCCAGTCGTTGGTTCGTCAAGAAAAATAACTGCTGGTGCCCCGATCAAACTCATCGCGATATCAAGTCGGCGCTTCATCCCGCCTGAATACTGATCTGCTCTTTGGTTGGCCGCATCTGTCAGGCTAAATCTTGCAAGTAGATTGTCAGCAACTTGGGCAGGACTAGAAACACCACGTAACTTGGCAATCATTATCAAGTTTTCCCTCCCAGTAAGCATGCCGTCTAAAGCTGCGAACTGCCCTGTCAAACTGATGCTTTGCCGAACATGATCTGATTGACGCTGGACGTCAAAACCACAAATACTTACTTCACCATCATCTTGTTTCATTAACGTCGAAAGGATATTGACCGTTGTCGTCTTGCCCGCTCCATTTGAGCCTAGCAGCGCGAAAATTTCGCCACGCTGCACATCAAAATCCACGCCCTTTAAGACTTCTTTATCTTTAAAAGATTTTTTTATCCCTTTTACAGAAATCGCTGCATTACTCATACTTTTTCCCCCTTATAAAATAAATTACCTATACCCTCTATTTAGTATCACTGATAATCTGTATTACTTAGTAGTGGTTTAAAAATATAACTGAATAGCGATGGCGGCATTTCACATTGGTAACCAGCTAATCAGTCGGTATGACTTATTCCACTTATTTTTTTCTCAATTTCTTCATAATGCTTTCATTCAAATCTTCACGATACTTGGAGACGTACGTTTTCGCATTTGCCACAAGTTCATCAGCAAAAGATGCTACGTCCTCCCCAGTAATATCAAGCACTTGTCTGCCTTCCGCTGCACCAGCTTCAAACAAGTCGATTAATTCATACTGTATGTGCAGCATATCCATCCCATTACCCGCTGAGAAATTCCACATGTAGTTTTGAATTTTCTTAAACACAAACTGATAATCTTCCGGTAGTGCTCCAACACGTGCCATCATCATTTTGTACTCTTTTTTATCACCAATTAATTTTTTAAACATTTCCAACATCTTATTTTCCTCCTTTTTTATAAAGCAGAACAAGAGACTCTCCAATTATGTGCCGAAACATTTTATATTATGAGGCTAGTTTGACTTCAAGACGTTAATTTTTGAAGATAAAAAATCCCATTTTTCCCAAAACAATTCAAGCTCCTGACGACCATCCTCATTTAATGAGTAAAACTTACGAGGCGGTCCCATATCTGATGGTTTCTTTTCGATATTTACAAGCTTTTTCTTTTCTAATCGTACGAGGATAGTATAAACCGTCCCTTCTACAACTTCAGTAAATCCAAGATCATTCAGGTGGCGGGTAATCTCATATCCATATGTTTCACGGCGGCTAATGATTTCCAGTACACACCCTTCCAGTGAACCTTTCAGCATTTCAGTTAAATTCTCCATATCCTGATCCTCCTTTACCCCCTATTCTGTCTGACTTATATTCAGTATCACAGAGTACTAAGGCGAATTTTTACTGAATAGTTTTTGAGTGAAACCACACTATTCAGTATTACTTATTACAACTACATTGTATGACTGAGTAGCAATGAATGTCAACCATTTTTCAAAATTTTTCTAAAATCCGCTCTTACCTATTGTTTACTGAAAATATTTTGAGAAACAACGCTACTCAGTATCACCTATTACTTCTACATTGTATGACTGAGTAGTTGTAAATGTCAACTTGATTTTTATATTTTTCTAAAATCAACTATTACCTATCCCGCTAAGAAAAGAAAATACCCCAAAACAAATATTCTACATTTTTGTTTTGGGGCGCTATAGGTTAGCTCTTCTTCTCTTAATAAGACAGATCATCCTTTTGTTACGATAACATCATTTCCATATCTTCCGCTGCATTTGTAATCAATTTCAAACCGAATGTTTCTTGTAATACATCAAGCACGCCAGGTGAAATAAATTCAGGCGCCTTTGGACCGATGCGAATATCCTGGATACCAAGACTAAATAGCCCAAGTAAAATGGCAACCGCTTTTTGTTCAAACCATGATAGGACAATACTTACTGGTAATTCATTCACTTCACATTGGAAAGCATCTGCTAAAGCGGCCGCTATTTTCACTGTAGAAATTGAGTTATTGCATTGTCCTAAATCAATGTAACGCGGAATATCCGTACCAGGTACAACACCATAACTCACATCATTAAAGCGGAATTTCCCGCAAGAAGTCGTTAAAATAACTGTTTCTGGTGGAAGTGACGTTGCTAATTCACGATAATATTTTCCGCCTTTTCCTGGTGCATCACAACCTGCGATGACGAAGAATCGCTTAATCTTTCCTTCTTTTACGGCCTCAATAATTTCTGGAGCTAATGATAATACTGTATTATGATGGAATCCTGTTACTAACTGTTCATCCGACTCCATATGTACTTCTGGAAGTTCTAGCGCTTTTTCAATCAACGGCGTGAAGTCATCATTTTCAATTTTTTGTACACCCTCTAAACCGGCAATATCATATGAAAAGAATCGATCAGAATATGATCCTTTAATTGGCATCACACAGTTCGTTGTCGCTAATATGGCCCCTGTAAATTTTTCAAAAAGACGTCGTTGATCATACCATGCCTTACCGATGTTCCCTTTTAAATGTTTATATTTTTTCAGCTGCGGATAACCGTGTGCTGGCAACATTTCAGAATGCGTGTAAATATTAACTTCTTTTCCTTCTGTTTGTTTTAATAGCTCTTCTAATGCAAATAAATTATGACCAGTAACTACAATTGCTTTACCTTCTACATGGTTTTGTGTAATTTGAACAGGCTCTGGAACACCAAAATGATTCGTATGTGCCGCATCTAACAACTCCATCACTCGTAAAGCCGATTTCCCTACTTTCATAGCCATTTCAATATGTTCTTGTTCGTTAAAGTTAGAATTGGTTAATGTCATATACAATGCTTCTTGCGTCGTAGCATCTACAAATGCATCCGTATACCCTAGCTGTGCAGCATGTGTACGATAAGCAGCAATTCCTTTTAATCCAAACACAATCGTATCTTGTAAACTTGCAATTGTTTCATTCTTACCGCAAACACCTATCACTTTACATCCGCCTGTTGGCGTTTGTTCACATTGATAACAAAACATGATTATCCCACCCTCTCCCAATCATTCCTTACAAATCAAGCATAATACCCATTTGAAAAAAAGGATGTGATATCAATCACAATAACATATAAAAATTTGTGACAGTTCACATTGTTGACATAATATTTTTACTGTCTTCTGATATTCATACTTGCACATGATTTATTTGCATCATATATCGATGCACTTTTAAAGAATACAAATATCATATCCATCTAACATTTCACAAAATTTTCCTTACTGATGGTACAATTAAAGTTATGGAGGGATAATATGGTATATATGATGGTTTATTACGGAATACTGTTTCTTATACTCGGTATTGCAGTATTTCTGTTTATTATGGCTGGGTCACGAAAAATTAGGAATAAAAATCTTTCATTCGTATTGATCGGTTTAGGGATAAATATACTTGCAAGTCCAATGGCACTTTTTATAGGGGTGATGGCAACAGATTCACCGTATAGTACGAGACTAGATTTTTGGAAAGGTTTTTTCTTTATTCAAGGAATACCTCTTTGCTTACTACTAATAGCTTTCATTTGGTGGCTTATTCGCCCGCCAAAAGTAACGGTTCAAACGAGTATTGAAAAAGAACTTGAACAAAATAGTAAAAGCACTAAGAAAAAAGCCACACGGAGACGTCACATTACTGCCTTACGTATCGTAATTCCAATTATTTTAGTAGTAGGCTGTTTGTCTTACATTTTGTATTTACAGGACATTACACTTAAAAAAAGTCATTCTCCAAATAATAAAAATACGATTAAAGTAGTGAAACTAGATTCAGACTCTTCTCTTGGTCCCACTCCCGTCAGAATTAAATACGGCTTATGGGAACATTTTGACACAAGTATTGCAAATGACGGGGAACGTCTCGACTCCTCAGATGTCTCCATAGATTGGAAAAATGATTATGAGGCAACGATAACGCTACGAGAAAAAGAATCCGTACCTGAAGTTGTGGAATTTAACATATCAAATAAATCCAATGGTCCTGTTTTTAAGAAGGTACAAAAAGTGGTCAGTTCCTTTACCTTTCAAAAAAGTGAATCTCCAAATCTCATAAATATTATCGAGCTTAGAGAAACAATAAAATCAAAAGGGCCAAGTCCCAGCTCAACTGTAAGAATCTATTATGGGAAAAGAGGTAGCATTTTAGAAAAATATAAAGATGTCACTCTTAAGGAAATGTATACGACAGACAACTTCAATATCAATTGGAGAAACGATGAACAAGTACAGGTAGAAGTAATAGAGGAAAATGTAGTAACAACTAGCATCGTGATTGATGTGTCAAAGTAAGTTTTTTTCACATGTTATAACTGTTTTCTACCTGGCACTTGAGAGATACATAGTATTTACAAACAAAAAGATTTATAAACATGATGAGCCCCCTTTTTCTTTACAATACATTTACACTATCTTTACAATGTTTACATTATTTATATGATATATTTATATAGAATCTACTTAAGAAATTTCATGCACATTGTAATCTCTTATCTAATTAACAAGAGATTATGTTTATATTTTTATACCAGGGGTGAATGAGAATGACTGAAACTTTAAAAACACTTATAATGCTTGATGCTACTTACGTTGTTATAGCAATTATGACGGTACTGGTATTTGTATACTTGGAATTAAAATCTCAATAACGTATGCAGGCTTCGCATTTAAATATAGCTAGAAGAAAGCGAGGAGAAAATTGTTTCTCCTCGCTTTTATATTCCCATAATTTTTTATTTCAATAAATCCAATGTATGTAAAAGTAATCCTCTGTCCCCTACTTCCCCATGACCAGGCACTACTGCATTTATATTTCCATATCGCTTCAGCACATTCTCAATCGATGTAGACCATTCATTTACATAAGCATCAGCGACGTTTCCTAAATCTTTAGCGGACGCTGATTTCACTAAACAGCCTCCATCTAAAATATTGTATTGCGGTAACCATACGACAATATTATCTTCTGTATGTCCTTTCCCTGGATAGAACGTTTCTACTTTCATATTTCCAAACTTCAAATTCGTAATGCTCCGTAAGTCTCCAAGTGGTTCTTCATATCCATCTTTCTTTGCTAATTCTGCAGTCAATGCTGTACTATGCGCTTTAATGCCTCTTTCTTTCAATGTTTTTATTCCACCAATTCGATCAGCGTGCGCATGTGTAATAATGACATCCGTTACGCGCTTCTTAAATTTCTTTTCTACCATCTCTATTAATTCCTTCGTTAACTTATCATCCCAAGAAGAATCGACAAGTACTAACCCTTTAGAAGCAATAAGAACTAGACCGTTCGAAGGGACTGCTTCTCCGTTAAAATAACCTAACTCAGTATGAATCCATACATTTTTGTTTAACTGCGAAATTGAAATAGTTCCTGTCTCATTTTTTATTACTTTTTGCTCTAGATTTTGTTCCGCTTGTACAGAAGAAATTGTACTACCAAATTGAGTTAATCCTAATAAACTTACACATACCCCTACTTTTAATAACGTACTCTTTTTCATTCTCTCCACCCTTTCTTTCAAACAAAATAGTTATTACCTATATTAGACAATTCATCTCAAATGTTTGTTCCATCTTTTCTTACATATTTTTCATAACATTATTAAAAAGCGCACAAATTTTGTACGCTTTAATTTTGTTAAATTATAACATCCATACTATAATTTATTTACAGCCCTTTAACGGAGGTGTTTTCAATGACTCTCTTCGCTTCCCCATCATTATTCATACTAGCAATCATTTCATTTGCACTAGCCTATTTCATCGGAGTAAAGCAATACACTTGGCTCTTATCAGGATTCAACGAACGCCGTGTATTAGATAAAATGAAGTTATCAAAAATAGTGGGTCTTTATAATTTAACTGCTGGTGCTATTGCCACAATTGGCAGTGTCTTCACTACTCCTAATGCAAAAATCTTATTTCCTATCATTATAATTGGCCACGTTATAATCGCTGCCTATGTAAATACACGTATGGTACAGTGAAAAAAGATCACCCAAATGGATGATCTTTTTTATAATTTATCAACATATTGCTTCGCTTCTACTAAGGAAAAACCAAAAGCCTCTCTTACTCTCTTAACTGCTGTAACTGTTTTTCCTTCTTCCATAAGCTGACGCAACTCTTTATTAATTTCAGGTTCTCTATCTATAATTCCCATTTCTTTCGTAATTAGCTGTAATCTATCTTCCATCCTCTTTAAACGTGCATCCGTTTTCTTTTCAATTCTATTTAATTTTTCAGCAATATAAATAAACCCAAAGACCGCTATCGGTATGATCATCCAAAATTCCATGACTATTCCTCCTCATTAGCTTTCATTTGTTTTATTTCACTAACTTATGTAAATTTTACCACAGGAAACATTTAATGTATAATAGTAATATACAACACTGTTGATAAAACCTTTTATTTTAGGGAGACACATTATGAAAAGATTTTTTAAGACGTTACTACAATTTGTAGTTCTTTCATTTGCACTACATTTATTATTTGATATCGTTGGCTGGCTTGTTTTCAATGCGCCAATTCAAAACAAACAAAATATTATTTCCTTACTAACAGCCTCATGGTTAATGTACATGTACCGAGATAAATTTTTTAAAGCATTCACTTCGAATTAACTAAAAAACTTCATCGATAAAAGATGAAGTTTTTTTTTTTCTCTCATTCTCTCTATTAACTACTGTATAATAGAACTAACATTCTGTCTTTTTTAGAGAAAGGAGTCCCTATGAACTTAATAAGTAACAACATATACGAGAAAATGAAACAATATTCCGTTGCAGGTTTAAGTCTTGCCATTATACGTGATGGCACACTAGACGAAGTTGCTGCTTTCGGAACACTTGAATCTGGAACAACTAGAACTGTCACTACGGATTCTATATTCAATTCTTGTTCTATTAGTAAATTCATCACTGCAATGCTCGTACTAACGTTATCAGATCAAGAAATCGTGCATTTAGATGAAGACGTAAATGATAGACTCGCATCTTGGAACATACCTACCAATCTATTTACCTCACAGAAAAAAGTCACGTTGCGAAATTTACTAAGTCACCAATCTGGAATTATTGACCCTCCTAATAGTTTTGAACATTATACATTTGCACAAGGGCGACCAAACATGTCTGAACTCCTTGCCGGTAAAACATCCTATTGCCCAGTACCGATAGAAATAACTTATAAACCAGAAAGCGAATTTCACTACTCCGATGCAAACTTTTGTATTATTGAACTACTACTTGAAGATATAACTGGAAAACCATTCAATCTTTTACTTGAAGAATATATCTTTCAGCCACTCCAACTGAAAAATAGCATGCTATTCTCTACTGCAGATATAAATAAAATGGAGACCTTTGCTTGCGGGCATAATAAGGATGGGATTGTCACAGATGAAAAATATCCATTTTATCCATTCGCAGCTGCTTCAGGTATTTGGACAACACCAACAGACTTATCAGCTTTAGTTATCGAAATCATTCATTCCTTACAAAGAAAGGGCAAACTAAAACTTTCTCAAAAATTAATACAAGATATGCTTTCTCCTCAAGGTTGCTCAAAATGGACTGGATTAGGTATCTTTCTAGATGATTCTAACGAAGACTTACAAATTCATTCACTTGGATGGGGCGTTGGATTTCAATGTATGCTAGTATGCTATCCATACCGAGGTAATGGTGCCATTATTATGACGAACACTGACATCGGCGTTCATCAAATGGAAGGGATTATTGGTGACGTTTTAAAAACGTTATCCTTATAATGAAAAGAAAGAAGCTGCTCCTTTCAGCTTCTTTCTTTATATTACATTTTTCGCAACAATTTTTATATGTTCCGGTGCGATAATCTCCGTTATACTTTCTTGGAAATCTTCCCGCAACATTTCTTCAATATGTTCTAGTTGCACTTCAACATGTGTGCATTCTAAAGTATGTATATTTAATAATGCATAATGATCTTTTTTCTTAATTACTAAATATTGATTTTCCTCTGTTACAAGTACTGATCCTAATCGTACTCCTAGTAGGCGTTGATCATCAAACTTCATAATTACTTCTCCCTCCTTCACATAGATGTGATTAACATTAATGAAATCACATTTATGGAAATACTTATCCTTTAGACTATATCATAATTTACTAAAATATAAACATCATTATTTCTTTTAATAAAAATCCCTATTTTTTCATATATTTCGATACAAAAAACTTTCTCAACACAAAATTAGAATTTTCAGTTTTTTTATTCGTGAAAATCTATTATAATAAAGTTAATAAATGTTTGACCTCTCCTAATTCATGTACATATGGATGATCAGTAGCTGCTGTTGCTACTGATCTATTTTTTTGCTCCATATCTTCAATGATAGTTCTTTATTTTATTCGCCAAGCCATTAACGCAACAGTCCAATCTAATAAAGGATTGCTTGGTAAGCCTAAGCCCTCTCCTCGTAAAATATAATTCTATTTGAAAACGGATCAATCACAGTTAATTCCATTGTATCCCACGGTGTTCTCTCTATATCAGGTTTTGCATACTCATAATCTTTACTTGATAAAATAGTATAATAACTTTTTAAATCCGCTATTTTCACACGAATCGCACCACCTGGCGAAGCATCCCCATGATGCTCTGATAAATGTATTACAGCATCCTGTAACGAAATTTGCATATATAATGGCATATGTTCCTCATACCGATGTTCCAAATCCAGTTTAAATCCTAAAAAATCTATGTAAAATAGCTTTGCTTTTTCAATATCAAAAATCCTAAATATAGGTGTAATCATTTATACTCTCCTCCTATTTATAAACATCTGCCGCCAATTCCCTCAAAACATCCACATTCACTACTTCAAAGCAACCATTGTTTTTCTTTATAATCTCTTTATCACAAAAAATATTTAATGTACGTAATAGATGCCGATAACTCGTTCCTAACAATTCAGCTGTTTCCGTTAAATTCCCACTAAATACAATTCTATTTCCGTGCTGCACCGCTCGTTCCCCTGCTGCTAACATGTAACTCGCAAGCCTATTTTCAAGTGGATATAGTAAATTAATTGTACTATTTTTTGAAAGTCGATTTAATTTATGTGCTAACGATCCGCAAATACATCTTAAAAATTTCGCATCATGAAATAGTTGATTTCTCACTTTTCCTAAAGGTAAACCAACACAATATGAATCTGCCATTACTTGTACATTTGAAGCAGTCTTTTGAGAATGAATTAACTCCACATCTCCTAACAGCTGCAAACTATCATAAAAACATAACAATACAGATTTCCCGTTACTTAATGTATTAAACGCTTTCGCTTTTCCTTCAACGAAAAAATATAAATAATCTATCTCTTCATTTTCTCTACAAATAAATTCATTCTTTTTAAAAAATATAAGTTCCATATACTGCTTCATATCATTACTAAAAAATGAATCAATATTATTTTGTTTCATATACTCTGCTAATTTAATAGAATTACATACTTTCTTCATAGTTCCCCCGCCTTTACAACTCATCCCCATTGTAATCAAAATTTTCTTCTTCCACTATGACATATGTCATAGTAATACACAATTTCAGCATGATACAGTCATTACAAATATGAAATACAAAGGGGATATTACATTGTATAACTTTCTTTCTGTCTTTATTGGTGTGCTCATCGCCGTTATGCTCCCATTGAATGGGATTTTATCTGAGTTAATCGGCAAGTATACAGCAAGTGTTGTCATTCACCTTGTCGGTTTAATTGCAGTTATTTTCGTTTTAATCATAAACAAACATAAAATCCATTTTGATAAAAGTATTCCACTTTTTTTATATAGTGCTGGAGCGATTGGGGTATTCACTGTTCTTTTTAATAATATAAGTTTCTCCGTCCTTGGTGCCTCTATTACAATCGCATTAAGTTTACTCGGTCAATCTATTGCTTCCATCGTTATTGACCATTTCGGCTTATTAGGAATGAAAGTTGCAAAGTTTGAAAAGAAAAAACTAATTGGATTATGTTTCATCTCTTCCGGAATTATAATCATGACAATTTATTAATGGAGGCAGAAAAATGTTATATATTACAATCGCTATTTTAGCTGGTGTTTCTATCGTTGTTGCTAGAATTATTAACGCGAATTTAGCAAAGGAAATCGGAAATTGGGAAGGCACGTTTTTTAATTATATTACTGGATTATTTTTCTCTACATTATTTTTAATTTTCAGTTCAGATTCATTGTATATTCCAATGCAAACGTTACAATCTATTCCTATCGCTGTGTACTTAGGCGGATTAGTAGGCGTTATCGTCATTTCGTTATCAAACTATATTACTCCTAAAATATCAGCATTTTATTTAACGTTACTCATCTTTATCGGACAATTATTTGCGGGAACTATCATTGATTTCATCTTGTCACACGAACTCTCAATGGGCAAAGTCGTCGGTGGCATTTTCGTACTAATCGGACTCACTTACAATTTACTCGTGGATCGTCCGATAAAAACTGTGAAACATAACCAAGTTCAACTATAATACTTTACGCTTCCCTATCATATATTAATAGAAAAGCTCTTCATACGAAGTAATAGAGAGGAGAATATTCTATTAAAAAAATCATTTTACTGCTAGGTAGCGCCTTGATTATTTTTGGTATCGTATGGTTTTTCAACTCGGGAAAATCTATTCAAGATTTCTATACAGCAAATAAACCAAAGAAGAAAGCTACTATCATTTCAACGCAAAGAGACCCAAATGAGCCCCCTGTCTTTTTAGGAAAACAGGAAATAAAAGATATACATGTCGAGTCAGTTAAAACAAAAAAGGATATCTTTCTTACAAAAACAGATGAATTAAAGGCATTCATTAACAGTATGGATACAGCCAAAAAAGGAAAATTAACATTAGATGAAGAAGGATCAGATTTAATAGACTGTGATATGTGGATTACTTTCGAAGATGGAACTTATAAAAAATATTTCATATGGGTAGTTGACCATCACAACAACGAAGTGATGATTGCTCAGCAAGATACTCCTGATGATGTAAACCTTACGTATTATCAATTAAATGAAGATAATTCAAAAAAAGTTTATAACTTATTTAAAAAAATTATTTAAACGAAACAGTCATGAGCAAATGAGCTCATGACTGTTTGCACTATATATATTCAGGGAACACTTTACATCCCTTTTCCTGCTCTATATCATGCCCAAAGAAAACAATCGGCTTCTCTTTGATCACAACTTCTTTTAAACGTTTAATTGAAGATAAAGCTAATTCTGGATCAAATCCAGCAAACGGCACTTCATCTTCAAAATTCTCTTTCGTATAAGATGCATCAATCGTTAATAATACAGGACCGGATTTTTCCGTCTCAATTAATAATGACTGATGCCCTGGAGTATGTCCTGGTGTATGCAATAATTGAACTCCTGGTACAACTTCATAATCGCCTTCAATAATTTTGTAGTTTAAATTCGGCAATTTACATTCTTTCATATATTCTTCACTATGTTGTGCCGCCTCATATTCAGCACGCTGCACAATAATCGGTGTATTTGTAAAAGCACCATTTCCTCCTGCATGATCAAAATGCAAGTGAGAACTAATAATATATAGAAGGTCTTCTGGCTTATACCCTACACGTTTTAAAATAGTTACGATTCTATCTTCTTCAGTCATTTTCGGTAAAATCTGCCCTTCTACAAATGTCCCTTCAAACAAGTTTTCATTATTAACCGCACTTTCTGGCATACCTGTATCTACTAAAATAAGCCCCTCTTCTGTCTCCAAAAGATAACACCATACAGGTAAATTCAATAAATTCCCCGGCGAAAGCGTACTATTAACAGAAGAATGATCTAACATACAACGGCCTGCTGGGATGAAATAAAGCTTCTTTACTGTCATTATGTATCCACCTTTACATTTAATTTGAGATAAAGTAACACAGTAAAAAATTCTGCTTTTTAGAAACAAACTCCTTCCACACTTTCATACCAGCATAAATAAAAAAGAGTGTACTTTTTTACATAATGGCATTTCACCATCTATAATAAAAGAGAAAATGACTCTTACTTTAATGGAGGGAATACAAATGAAAGCAATTGGTTTACATGAATACTTACCTATTGAAGAAGAAAACAGTTTAATTGATATTGAAGTTGAAAGACCTGTTGCTACAGGAAGAGATATACTCGTTAAAATTAACGCTATTTCCGTTAACCCGGTTGATACAAAAGTTCGCTCTCCGAAAGATAAAAAAGAAGATGTAGCAAAAATACTTGGCTGGGATGCTAGTGGTGTAGTCGTACAAACAGGCGAAGGTTGTACCTTATTTAAAGAAGGCGACGAAGTGTTTTACGCTGGAAGCATTACGAGACAAGGTACATATAGTGAATACCATTTAGTTGATGAAAGAATTGTTGGTAAGAAACCTAAAACATTAAATGATGCTGAAGCTGCAGCAATTCCTTTAACAGCTATTACAGCTTGGGAAGGTTTATTTGAACGTTTAGGTATTGATTATAATAAGAAAGATGAGAATACATTTAAAAACATTTTAATTATAGGCGGTGCTGGTGGTGTTGGCTCGATTGCCATTCAACTGGCGAAATGGGCTGGATTGAATGTAATTACAACTGCATCCCGCACTGAAACGATACACTGGGTTGAAAAATTCGGTGCTGATTATATTATTAACCATCACCAACCTTTACAAGATCAAATATTAGAGTTTGGGCTAAAAGATGTAGATTATATTTTCTGCTTAAACAATACAGATCAACATTGGCAAGCAATATGTGAGCTTATTAAACCACAAGGAAAAATTTGCTCTATCGTAGAAAATGAGCACCCTCTTGAGATGGGTATTTTAAAAAGTAAAAGCGCTACATTCGTTTGGGAGTTTATGTTCACAAAAGCAATGTATGAAACTGGCGATATGATTACGCAACACGAACTATTAAATAAAGTAAGTGAACTACTAGATGAAGGCATTTTAAAAACTACTTTAAATGAAACATTCACACCAATTAACGCTGAAAACGTAAAGAAAGCACATGCACTGCTTGAAAGAGGAAGTACAATTGGGAAAATCGTTTTAGAAAAGTTTTAATAACAAAAAGTCCGATTTCTAAATAAGAGATCGGACTTTTTACTATCTTTATTTACTTGAAATCTCTTGATTATTTGGAACATCTAGCGGAGGTCGTTTCCCTATTCCGAAAGCGTAGAAACTAATTGTTACGATAGCTAAGAAAACAATACCTACAACTAGTGAAATACGTGTATCATCGTTAAACCACATTCCGATTAATACCATAATTAAAAAGGCAATTGTTAAATAGTTTGTAACAGGAGCAAATGGCATTTTGAACGGATGATCTTTCATCTCTGCCCCTTTTTCTTTTCTAAAATTAATTTGACTAATTAAAATGACGAACCATGGTACCATACCAGGAAGTACACTTGCACTATATACATATACGAATAAGTTTTTCGGTGCAATATAACTTAATACAACACCAACCGCTAAACCGATAATTACGCCAACTGTACCGAATAAAGGTACACCATTTCCAGAAAGTTTCGTGAAATATTTCGGCGCTTGTCCATTGACACCTAACGTATAAAGCATACGTCCCGCACTATAAATACCACTATTACAACCAGACATCGCCGCTGTAATAACAACGAAGTTAATAAGTCCTGCAGCAGCCGTAATACCAACTTTCGCAAAAGTTGCTACGAATGGACTACCAATTGTACTTAATTGATCCCACGGATACACAGTTACAATAACGAAAATAGCACCAATATAGAATATTAAAATACGCCAAATTGTACTTTGAATCGCTCTTGTAAGTGTCTTCTTCGGATCCTTCGCCTCACCAGCAGTAATCCCGATTAATTCCACACCCTGGTATGCACCAACTACAAGTGATAATGCAAAGAAAAATCCTGAAAAACCACCTGTAAAGAAACCGCCATTTGCCCAAAGATTAGATATACCAATCGCTTCTCCGCCGTTACCAATTCCAAAGAAAATAAGTCCAAATCCCGCAATAATCATTAATAGAATCGTAACGATTTTTATCATTGCAAACCAAAATTCAAATTCACCAAATGACTTAACAGAAATTAAGTTAGCTGCGCCAAGAATAACCATCGCGATTACACCTGGTATCCAAGCTGGTAAATCCGGGAACCAATATTTCATATATGCCCCAACCGCAATGATTTCTGACATCCCAACGATAACCCACTGGAACCAGTTACTCCACGCTGTCATATAACCAGCTAACGGATGAATATACTTATGACCGAACGTCGCAAATGAACCTGTACTCGGCTCCATATACAACATTTCACCCATCGCACGCATAATGAAGAAGATAAAAATACCTGCAATTGCATACGCAAGCATTACTGACGGACCTGTCCATTTAATCGTGCTGGCTGACCCCATAAACAAGCCAACACCAATCGTTCCGCCTAAAGCAATCATTTGAATATGACGTGCTTCTAAGCCTCTTTTCAATTCTTTGTTTGCCACTTCATTTCCCCCTCTTAGATGATTCATAGCCGCATTTTAAAACAAGATGCTTTCCCCTAATTCTTTTCGGCCTGAAAATGATGAAGCAAACGTCATTTTAGACTAACTTTAAAGCTATCCTAAAATCGTTTTTTTGCCCCTTACAAAATTCTCAAAACCTTTCATCTTCCAATATTCTATAAATCTTAAAATTACTTACCTTATATTAATTCATTTATCTGAAAAGTTCAATTATTTTTTCAGTAGATTATTATACATAAGTCTGATTAATTTTTAACTAAATTAACAATAAAATACATCTATTCAATATGATTCCGGCATGAATATTATTACAATATAAATAACCGAGGAGAGTATTTCTTCCTCGGTTTCATACTGTATATACTTCACTAATTATAGTTTGTACTATAATTGATTACACATACAATTAACACATCACGTATAAATTTAATATATTAGTAAACTACAAAGTCACTAACTTCTGTATCTCTTTTTTATCGCGTTATCACAACTAAAAATTCTCTATCTCCATCCCCTACTTTAAGAAAAATATAACTACACTTAAATCAATCAACAATACCTTTAATTTTTGTTCGTATATCCACTAATCATTTTCATAAAATATAAAAGAGTCTCATTAAAAAATGAGACTCTTTTACCATTTCATATTTAAATCATTTTTGAAGTTTGTTTACCTAAAATAAACACTTTAGTAAACATTGACATTATAACTACAATAGCCAAAAAATAAAGTGGCATCACGAGTAACGATCCCGTATGAAGCTGGCTCATTCCCCAAATTGTCATCGTCACAATTACATAGTAGCCTAAGCTAAACAATGCTCCTGCTGTACCAATAACATCTTGAAAATCTACTAACGCTAAACTTAAACAGTTAGGCAACGCTATCCCAATTCCTAATAGCAATATAAACATCGCTACTAAAAATACAATCATATATATTATATTCGGATTTGATCCAACAAACGTAATAACAGATAAAAGGATAGCTCCCCCTGTCATTACAAGACAACCGATATATATAATCTTCTCTGGTTTATAAGTAGCAAGCAATCGTTTTGAAACTTTCGCTCCAATAATAGAAGCGGAAGCAACAACAATTCCTAAAAATCCATACATACTAGGCGATAACTGAAAGTATTCAATAAAGATAAACGGCGCTTCTGCATAATAGCTAAATAAAACACCATTCGCTCCTCCAATTAATAACCCATATGTTACTACTTTCGGATTTGTAATTAACCCCTTCAAGACTGAAAGCACATTTATTTTATTCGTTACTGAGTCCGTCTTTGTTTCCGGAAGAGAAACAAACGTATACAGAAAAATTCCGACACTCATAACTACTAAACTTAAAAATACGATTTTAAATCCAAACATTTGATCAAGAAAGCCACCAATTAACGGTCCTATCGCTGGTGTAAAAGCAATAACTGCCGAAATTTGAGCAAACATAACGTGGCGTTTATGCCCCTCAACACTTTCACGAAGAATCGTTTGTGTCACAACTGAACCAGCACTTGCTCCAAACGCTTGAATAAAACGACTTAGCAATAAAACTTCAATGGAATTTGCAATAAAGCATAAGAAACTCCCAACGCCATATACGACAATTCCAAATAACATTGCCGGGCGACGGCCAATTATATCTGATAACCATCCAAGAAAAAATACACCTAAAGCAAATCCAGCAAAATACACACTAAGTGTTAACTGCACCTCATTATTACTTACATGTAATGCCTTTGAAATGTGTGGTAAAGACGGTGTGTAAATCGTTTCACTAATTTGCGGAAATGCCACAAGAATAATCATTAACACAAGTGATGGTACTGAGACTTTTTTCATTTTTCATACCCTCCTATAACTTTGAAAATCTCAGAAATAAAAAGACTTTCCTAAGCTACGGAACAGGAGGGGCCATTATAGAAATTCGATCATAAAACAACAAAGAAAACACCTCAATTACGTATGTTAATACTTATAGGAGGGTAATATTAACATTGATTTTAATATATGCTTTTTCAATTATATTACATATTGCGTTTCTTTTTCTAGTGCTAGGCCTTAGAGTATTTGTTAAAAAGATAACTTGATGCTACCACCTTTTTATGGAATAATTAGGAATAGTTTGAATTGATAGATCGAATCATTGCACGATAGACTAGCATATTTTAATGTCGCAATACTTACAAACAGGAGGACTTTTGTAATGATTGAAATTTTAAGGACAGTAATAAACTTCCTAATTTCTCTATTCTCAGGAGAATTACCAATTGTATATTATGTGTGGATTATTACCCTATTCCTAATTCAAATAAGCCAATCTACTCTGAATTATAAACTCTTTAACAAGAAAGATAATTTCAGCACTTATACATCGGAAGGATTACTTGCTTTTATTATTTTATTATTTGGAGGTATGTTAATATCTAAGTTACTTGCTTACATAATAGACGATCCTACTATTAGTATGACAAATGTAACACATTATTTTATTTCTCTTATTATATTAACTATATTTGTCGTCATAAGCTGTCTTAAAGATTTTATAGAAACATCTATCAAAAATAAAAATGTGTCTCTTTTTAGCTTTTTAGTAGTTTCCTTAATAACTAGTATACTTTCATTCAAGTTTTTATCACCTTTAATCGAAGGTTCTTTTTCTCTTTCTAAATCTTTTATAACCACTTTAATCATTCTTGTAACTATATCAATTCCTCTATTAATTGCCTTAGAGGAAAAGTATGCAGATGAAAAATAATTCTTGCGTTTATAGTTTGAAATTGAGTGTCTATTCTTTTTTAACGGTATTACTAAAAAAATAACAGTCATTGAATCGAAAATTAAGCAGAAATGAGGAAATACAATTGAGCATTGAACAACAATTATATGATGCAGTAAAAAATTTAATTGAACAAAGGTATCCGCATAATTGGGGCGGAGCTGCTGCAATTCGTGTAGAAGATGGATCCATTTATACAAGTGTTGCCCCAGATGTAATCAATGCTTCAACAGAACTTTGTATGGAAACAGGTGCTATTTTAGAAGCACATAAATTTCATAAGAAAGTTACACATTCGATTTGTCTTGCAAGAGAAAATGAGCATTCTGAGTTAAAAGTATTATCACCTTGTGGTGTATGCCAAGAACGTTTATTTTATTGGGGGCCAGAAGTACTATGCGCCATTACAAATTCTAAACAAGATGTTATTTTTAAACCGTTAAAAGAGTTGCAGCCATACCATTGGAGCGAAGCATATCATGATGAATTCGTGAAAGAATGGAGTACGAGATAAAGTGAAACTTTAATCAGCGGGGGTTTTATTCATCCCCACTGATTATAAGTTGAACCAACCGGGCTTTTACGGGCAGTCCGCCTCCACCTACCTTCTTGGCTTTTTCTGAATTTCCAGGTGGTAGGTTTACTGCCCGTTAATGCGGGATAAAGTAAAGATTGCTCGCAATTAGCGGAGAATAAAAATTGTTCACTAAAAAAGCACCGTCACAAATGACGATGCTTTTTCTATGTAAGAGCTACTAGAAGGTTCCCTTCTAGCCTACTCCCATTTATAAGTCCAAAATTGTTCAAGTTGCAGCCATTTTAATGTTGCTGCATCTTTGTTTTTGATTTTTGCGTGTGTTTCTTCTAACATCGCTTCTGTTTGTGAACGATGCGCACCTAGTGCAGCTAATTTATGCTCGAATACTTCACTAATATTATTTACAACATCCGGTTCACCTAAGACAGCTTCGCGGTTTCTCGTAATCGCAACTGCATGAATGACTGGACGTTCTTCTTTTGGCATACGTGATACAGCGCGAACAACTGCGCGGCCAAATGCATCATGATCTGGATGTACGCCGTGCTCTGGATAAAATGTAATAATTCGAGATGGATTTACTTCTTGAATTATTGCTTCAATTTTATCTGCAACGAAATCAACATCTTCAAATTCTAACGTTTTATCATGGAAACCAAGCATTCTTAAATCTTGAATTCCCATCGCTTCACATGCATCTTTTAATTCTTTTTCACGGATATTTGGAATCGTTTCACGATTAGCGAATACGTTTTTCCCCATGTTACGTCCCATTTGTCCTAAAGTACCACACGCATACGTTACAGGTACTCCTTGATCTGTTAATAAGCGAATTGTTCCTCCCGCCGCAAATGCTTCATCATCTGGATGCGGAAATACAACAAGTACATGTCTCTCCATAAGTTTCCCTCCTTCTTACTTAAATGGTGTTAAGCTTAACTCAAGTGCAACTGCTAAGCGACCTTGATTATCATGCCCTGCAAGTAATAAACGCTCTTTATCGTCTACTTCCCAGTGCGTAATACCTTCTGCATATACCCAACCATGATCCATTTTCAAACCAACTCGGTATGGATTCGTTCCAGTAATCTTCCCGCGCTCAAAGCGAATAATTGCATTTCGAATGAATGCTCCAACTGTCATCATCTTTTCATTAAAGTGTGACGCATACGCTCCGTTCGTTGTTTCTAAATGAATATATACATCTTTATTTACAAAACGTTCAATTTCATTTTGAATAAGAGAACTATCTTTTACTATTTCCATCGGAATTCACCTCTTTAAACCATTTTACGCAAAAATAATGTAAATTGCTATCTCTATATTAGAGGACAACGCCCACTTTTCCTAATAATTTGCACTGTGTTTTTTATATTTTTTATATGATATGTAAAAATCATATTTTTTCCTTCACTTTGTTAAATAGTTTTCTTTCTTTTTTGAATTTGCTACAATATATTTTATCCCGTATTTATGCAGCGAGATACATTTCGACAATTGAATACATACTTTAAAGAAGGTGACATGATTGGAACAATCAGCACATGAAGTAGCAAATTGGCAATATTATTTTGCAATTGCCGTATTTTTAATCACGTACGGATTTATTATTTCTGAGAAATTGAATCGTGCTGTAATTGCACTATTCGGCGCTGCTATTATGATTATTTTTGGAGTTGTAGATTTACATACCGCTTTCACATCACATATTCAATGGGAAACGATCACCCTTTTAATTGGGATGATGATTCTCGTACATATTACGAGTCAATCAGGCGTATTTGAATTTGTGGCCATTAAAGCGGCAAAAGCAGCTGGCGGAAAACCAATCCGCATTTTATTATTACTATCCCTATTAACCGCTGTCGGTTCTGCCTTTTTGGACAACGTAACAACCGTTTTACTAATCGTTCCTGTTACACTGTCCATTACACGTATTTTAAAAGTAAACCCTGTTCCTTATTTGATTTCGGAAGTGCTATTTTCAAATATAGGCGGAACAGCAACATTAATTGGTGACCCACCGAACATTATGATTGGATCAGCAAACAAGCATTTAGATTTTAATGCCTTTTTACTGAACTTAGCTCCAATCGTAATTATTATTTCTATCGTTACACTTGGCATTATTTACTTTATGTATCGTAACAAACTAAAAACAACACCTGAGCAAATCGAAAAACTTATGGTATTAAACGAAAAAGATTATATTAAAGATCAAAGCCTCCTTTTAAAATCAATCACGATTTTGGGACTAACTATTTTAGGCTTTATCCTTCATTCTGTTATTCATGTAGACGCTGCCGTTGTCGCGATGACAGGCGCTACACTTCTTATGCTAATTGGAGTAAAAGAACATGATATTGAAGATGTATTTGCCCACGTTGAATGGGTAACCATTTTCTTCTTTGCTGGACTATTCGTTCTCGTTGGCGGGTTAATTGATATCGGACTTATTTCTTCACTCGCAAAAGAAGTACTCGACGTAACAAATGGCGATATCGGTTTCGCTGCGATACTTATCTTGTGGGTATCAGGCATCGCATCTGCGACAATTGACAATATCCCCTTTGTCGCAACGATGATCCCGCTTATTCAAGATTTAGCTACAGGACTCGGATTATCTGTCGACTCTCCGCAAATCGAAGTACTATGGTGGGCGTTATCACTTGGAGCTTGCTTAGGAGGAAACGGAACATTAATCGGAGCATCCGCAAATGTAGTCGTTGCTGGTATTGCAAAACGTGAAGGACATGCTTTCTCCTATATGGACTTCTTAAAAATTGGTTTACCGTTAACAATCATTGCATTACTATTATCACACGCTTATATTTATCTACGTTATTTAATGTAAAAGTTGAAGTGCGTGAAATTATATCGACTTACCGATAAATAACGACAAAGAAAAAGGTATGCAGCTCTAAATTGCATACCTTTTTTCATCACCAAAATATACCGATAATTGCTAATCCACCTAATATCATACCACCAATTTGTCCAACGATTGCTGGTGATAATTGAACACCTTTTCTCACTTCAACAACCGGTCTTTCGTGCCTTAGCTGCTGCACTTCACTTTGAAGTTGATGTACACTTCCGTGTAATTCTTTAATTAATTCCTTTAATTCAGCGACCTCTTCATTTACTGGTTTTACTTTTTCTAAATTCATTTTGCATAGCCCCTTATAAATTCAATCAGTTCAATGTAAAATTTCGCCAATTGCAGTTACATCTCCTGCATACTACATATATAATTTCGAATATACTTTCTTACCTTGCATCTCTATCCATTCCTCCCGCAATATCCCCATAATAATCCGATCAGAACACTTCCCATCCCTTTGAACTGCTTCTCTCATACAGCCTTCTATCTGAAAACACATTTTTTTATACAACTCAATAGCAGCTTTATTATAAGAAATAACATCGAGGCCAACGCGGTGCAAATTCAATTCATAGAAAGCATATTTTAAGATAAGATGGATCGCTTCTCTTCCATATCCCTTCCCTCTATCATTTGCATCTCCTATTCCGATTGCTAATAAACCCGTTCTGTTATTCCACTCTATGCCATGAATTGCAACAAAACCAATTAAGCGATCATCTTGAACTGTCCTTACCATGAAAACAACACTATTCGATCTCCGTCCCTTTAATAGCCCATCACTTGCTATTTCTTGTATCGATTGCGGGAATGCTACATCTGTATCTACATTTCTTACATACTCACTATCTTCTTGCCACATAGCCATTACTTCAGCATCTGCTTCTCTAATAGCTGATAATTTAATCGTTTTATTTTGAAAAAGATTCATTGTCATTTCAAACTCCCCTTTTTTAATAACAGGGATAATTATTAGCCTATTTATCCCTTTATTCTATAAACTGCTTTATACACGGGATACTTACAATAAGCGCTGACATTGGCACATCTCCTCTACATTGAATTACATTCATTGTATAATTCTTCATTTATTCTAACAATAATAAAAGACCCTCAAAATTTAGAGGATCTTCCTAACGACGAATCGATATTATTTCGTAAACATTTTCTCCGCTTCATCCATTGCCATTTTGTTACCTAAAGCAGAATAGTCAAGCCATGGTTGGTCATTAATAATGTATACGTGCTTACCTTTAACTGCTTTTAAGTCTTTCCAAATTGGTGTTTCTTGAAGTTGTTTAAATGCAGCTTTTGCCTTATCATCTCTGTTTACAACAACGAAAATAGCATCTGCATCAAAGTCAGGTAATACTTCTTGTGAAATGACTTCGAAAGGACGGTTTCCATCAATTTTCTCTACACCGTTTGCAGGTTGTAAGCCTAAGTCTTGGAATAAAATGGGTCCCATCGGTCTTTTCGTACTAAACACACGTAATTCTTTTGCAGTAACACGAATTGCCATTACTTTTTCGTTATTACCTAATTCTTTATCTATTAAACTTTTTACTCGTTTTGATTGCTCTTCGTAATCTTGAATATATGTATCCGCTTCTTTCTCACGGTTTACAAGTTTACCAACTTGTTTTAACTGATCTCTCCACGTACCTTCATCTAAATTGAAAGAATGTGTTTTTGCGATTTTTTCGTATTTCGCTAAATCTTTGCCCGCGTATTTTTCATCCACATAAATGTCAGTTGGCTTCAATTGAAGTAATGCTTCCATATTCGGATCCGTTACAACACCAAGTTTCTTCGTATCTTTCAACTGCTCTTTTGCATGCGGTAAGAAATCTTTTAAATCTCCTCCAATAACAGAACCTACAGGTGTAATTCCTAATGCCAGTAAATTATTCGTTAAGTGAATGGACATAGAAGCGATTTTCGGATCATTACTTTTTTCAGTTTTTTTCGTTGCCTCTTCATTAGATTTCGTTTGGCCACATGCTGCTAATACTAAAATACACATCATGCTAAATAAAATAGTAAGTTTCTTTTTCATATGCTCTCCTCTTTGAAGTATTTATTTTGTTTTTGTAAGTAAATAAAGAAAATACGGTGCTCCTAAAGCTGCCACTACTACACCAGCTGGAATAGAATTTGGCTCGAATATAGAACGACCTATCGTATCTGCTAGCACTAAAATAATCATTCCGATAATGCCAGCTAGTGGCAGGAAATGTTGATAGGTAGTACCTACTAACTTTCTTGCAATATGCGGAGC
Organism: Bacillus sp. 3G2; assembly: GCF_044324725.1. Classification (NCBI taxonomy): domain Bacteria; kingdom Bacillati; phylum Bacillota; class Bacilli; order Caryophanales; family Bacillaceae; genus Bacillus; species Bacillus sp. 3G2. The sequence goes on from NZ_CP172246.1 coordinate 3,224,372, forward strand.
AACTAAACCGATAAACCCAATCCCCCCTGCCATCGATACACTCGCGCAAGATAATCCAACCGCTGTAGCTAAAAGAAGTAACCGTTCTTTTTGAACAGAAACACCAAGTCCTGCTGCCACACTATCACCTAGTGACAATGCATTTAACGTTTTAGATTTTAGCCATGCATACGGGGTTAGTATGAAAATCCAAGGTAATAATGCTAGGACATGAATCCAATCCCTTCCCCACACGTTACCAACTAACCATCTAGAAGCGAATGTATATGTCTCATCATTTAATTTGAGGGAGAAAAATAACGAAATCGCACCAAAGCCAGCTGAAACAGCAATACCAACGAGAATGAGTCTAATAGGAAGTAAGCCTTTTGATCGATCACTCGCAAGTATAATAATTAAAAATGCAGCTAATGCTCCCCCGCCAAATGTAAATAACGGTATTAAAATCGATGCATTCTCATTAATAGAATGAAAGAAAGTAACGAATATAATTAGCCCGAAAGATGCACCTGAATGTAATCCTAAAATACCAGGGTCTGCAAGTGCATTACGTGATAATCCTTGTAAAATCGCACCGGAAATCCCAAGCCCAATACCAGCTAACATTGTGATTATAATTCTTGGCATACGATAATCATATAGCACTGTTGCACTCTCAAAATCACCATAACCGAAAAGTGTTTGAATTACTTTAAGTGGCGCTATGCTTAGTGTCCCTGTATTTAAACTAATTAAAATGACAGCGATACTAATACAACCAAAAATTGTAGTTACAGTAATAGCTCTCTTTTTATCTGTGTTCAAAAGATCCTTCACTTATAGCTCCCTCCCAACTTTACGTGCTATATAGAGGAAGAACGGAACTCCAACAAGAGCTACCATAATTCCTATCGCAAGTTCTTTAGGAGGGTTTACTGTTCTTGCCCCTAAATCAGCTAAAACTAATAACATAGCTCCTAATAACGCTGACATAGGAATAATGAGTCGATAATTCACACCAACTAATTTTCTAGCAATATGCGGAATAACAAGTCCTACAAATCCGATAGAACCAACAGCTGAAACAGATACACCTGCCAGAATGACTACTATAATCATCCCTAGTATTCTCGTTCGGTTCGTTTTTACTCCTAAATTGGTAGCGACGTCATCTCCCATTGATATGAGTGAAATAGACCGCCCTATCACTGTCGCAAAAAGAATGGTTATGAGAATAATAGGAACTAAAAATTTCAAGTGCTCCCACTTAACCCCTGCAACACCACCAGCGTACCAAAACGCTAAATCTTGACTTAAGTCATAATAAATCGCGACACCTGAACTTAACGAATGCAAAAGTGCGGCCATAACTGCCCCTGCAATCGTTAACCTCATCGGTGTTAATCCGCCTGATGTTGCTGACCCGATAATAAAAATGAGTACTGTACTTAAAACCGCTCCAATAAAGGAAACAATCATTAAATAGGAATATGGCATATGCGGGAAAAAGGCAAAACTAAGTGCAACTACAAACATCGCACCTGCATTTATTCCAAGCACACCTGCATCAGCTAATGGGTTTCGTGTTACTCCTTGCATAACTGCCCCTGCGACCGCAAAAGCTGCTCCTACCACTGCTGCACCAATTACCCTTGGAAGCCTTAATTCATAAATAATTTGGTGCTGCGTTACTTTCGGATTATAATCAAAAACCGCTGCCCATACAGTTTGCAAATGGATATCCTTTGCACCGAATGCAATAGCTAAAAATATAGATCCGATTAAACATAAAATTGTTAAGCTCATGAAACATATGAACTTAATATGTATCCAGCGATTATTGCCAGCATGTACAGCAAACTTATGTAACATGTTTCATTTCATCCTTTATATTCAGTTGTTTTTTATAATTATTTTTAATTTATAATCATTACTGATAATAATTATCATTTTCATTTAGATATTATATCCCCACTTTTTTGAAATAGCAAACTATTTTTTTACTTCGTTAAATATTAAAATACTTATTACAATTCCTGTCTAAAACTTACAAATACATGCAAAATAAACTACTGGCTTATTTTTTAAATTGTAGTATACTTAGTCATTATTTTGAGTTTTCTAACAAAAATATCGAAGGTGACACAATGTTCTATATAAAACAACTACTACACTTCACTTACGAGCAAGCATTATCTTGCTTATTCCCAGTTGTTATTTTCTTAACACTAGCCCTATCAAAAATCATTTCTATCCCAGGGTTATACCGCTACGATTTCATACTCATCGTATGTCTTCTCATGCAGTGGATTATGTACAAAACTGGACTTGAAACGAAAGACGAATTAAAAGTAATTACTGTCTTCCATTTCATCGGCCTTCTACTAGAAATATATAAAGTACATTTCGGTTCATGGAGTTATCCAGAAGAAGCTTATTCAAAAGTTTTTGGAGTTCCGCTTTACAGTGGTTTTATGTATGCAAGTGTTGCCAGTTACATATGCCAAGCGTGGAGAAGATTGCATTTACAAATGCACCATTGGCCGAGGGCTATTTTTGCCGTACCGCTAGGAGCAATGATTTACTTTAATTTTTTCACACATCATTTTCTATATGACTTTAGATGGGTATTAACTTTACTATTATTCATCGTTTTCTTTCGAACATTTGTGGAATTTTCATTACGAGGCGTTACATATAAAATGCCACTCGTTCTTTCCTTCTTCCTTATCGGGTTCTTCATTTGGATTGCGGAAAACATCGCAACATTTTTCGGAGCATGGCAATATCCAAATCAAAGAGAAGCGTGGAATCTCGTTCACTTAAGCAAAATTAGCTCATGGTTTTTACTCGTTGTTATTAGCATTATGATTGTTACGCAACTCAAACAGTTGAAGGCGTCGAAAAGATATTGATGATAATGTCCTCTTTTTTATACATTCTAAAATTATAAACTCTATAAAAAATTCTATTTTAATATATAATCTTATGCTTTAAGAAGAAGGATATTATAAAAGTACAGAAAGTGTTGATGGTAATAAAAAAAGATATATGTTCCTTGCTCAAGCTCGGAAATACAGAATGACATGATGCTACATACTTTTTCTAAAAAAACCGCTTCTCTTTTATAGAGAAGCGGTTTTTTAACTGAATACAACTATGAATTAACTTTAATTGTTCTGTTTATATATCTTTTCACTTTTGTCCTCCTTGTGATGTATAATGCTTTCTCCTTCAACATCAATGTTAGGCAACATTTTATCCAGCCATTTTGGCAAGTACCATGCTGACTTACCCATTAGAGTCATGACCGCGGGCACGATTGTCATTCTCACAATAAATGCGTCAAAGAAAACACCGAATGTAAGTGCCATGCCTATGGATTTAATGATAGTATCAGGTGCCAACATGAATCCAATAAATACAGACATCATAATTAACCCTGCTGCGACTACGACTCTACCGCTCTCTTGCATTCCTTCTAAAATAGCTCTCTTCGGGTCGCCTGTATGCGTATATACTTCCCGCATCTTGCTCACTAGGAACACCTCATAGTCCATGGCGAGTCCGAACAGAATGCCAATCAGAATGACAGGCAAGAAGGCTAAGATTGGACCGGCTGCCGGGAAACCAAATATATTTTGGAAATGCCCATCCTGCACGAAAAATACCACAGCTCCCAACGTAGCACCAAGTGAAAGCAAAAACCCTAATACTGCTTTTAATGGAATGAGCAGAGATCTAAACACTAGAACTAAGAGTACATATGCAAGTCCCACAATAAGGGCAGCAAAAACTGGCAAGGCATCACTTAGCTTTTGCACAATATCAATATTCATCGCTGCTGTCCCCGTTACCATTAGTTCAATTCCATTTTCTTTCTCGGTCTGGTTCGATCTGTCCCGGATCGCTTTTACCAAATCCTTTGTCTTTGTATCGTCAGGCCCTGTTTTTGGTGCGACGGAAATCATATAAATCTTTCCAGAAGGCCCAGGAATGGCTGGTGTCACACTTTTCACGTCAGATAGGTTACCCAATTCTTTTGCAATAGTGTTCATAGCATTTTGCATTTCAGTTGTTGCTTCCTCTGATTTTGCCACTACCACTAAAGAGGCATGAACTCCTTCTCCATATGCTTCCGTCAATAAATCATATGCTCTTCTTTCTGTTGTTTCTGTAGACTTTGTTGTTCCATCAGAAGGAAGACCAAGGTTCATATGGAAAAATGGAATCGTAATTACTACAAGTAGTCCGATTGCAAAAACTGTAACAATCAGAGGACGTCTTATGACAAACTCTCCCCATTTATTTGAACCAGCATGTTTCTTACCTGCCCCAGTCATCTTTTGCAAGAATCGATTTTGTTTAGATGGTGCAATCTTATGGCCGACAAGACCTAAGATTGCTGGTAATATGATGACAGAAAGCAACACAGCTATAAGCACAGTAAAGGCTGCGGATACGCCCATCGCTATCAAGAATGGGATTTTTGTAACAGACAGTCCCAAAAGACCTATAATAACTGTTAACCCTGCAAAGATCACAGCACTTCCTGCTGTTCCCGTTGCGATGGCAACAGATTCCGAAACAGAATCTCCTTTTGCAAGTTGCTGTCTAAAACGATTGATAATGAAGAGCGCATAGTCAATGCCTACTGCGAGTCCCAGCATAGCAGCCAAGGATAAAGAAACTGATTGGATTTCCACATAATTGGTCCCAATCATGATTCCTAGCATCCCAATCGCTAATCCAATTATCGCAGTGAGAATTGGCAATCCAGCTACCAGAAAAGACACAAAGGTAAATGCCAAGACTACAAAGGCAACAAGTACTCCGACAATTTCAGTCATACCTGAAGTATCTGAGTCAGAAAACTTAATATCACTTCCTGATAACTCCGTTTGAATGCCAGCATCCCTTGTTGTTTCAATGCTATTTAAAAGCTTATCCTTAGAAATTCCTGTGACCTTTTCCGCTTTCATTTTGTACGTAACAACTGCATATCCAATTTTCTTATCTTTACTAAGATTCTGCAGTTGCATCGGTGCTACCACAGAATCAACCGCTGAATCTTTTTTTATCTCATCAAGAACTTCTGCAATTTTCTGTTGTACTCCCGCTGACTCCAAAGTTTCGTTTTTTTGTGCTTTAAACACTACTTTTACTTGGACACCTGCTGGTTGCATCTCTTTAAACTCTTTTTCAATTACTTTTCCTGCTTTATCTGCCGGTGTGTTTGGAATGCTCAGCTCATCCCTGAAAGCGGAACCCATGTTGATTGCAAAAAGCACTAATGCAATAAGAATTGCAAGTGTACCGAATACAATCTTTATCCTATGTTTTACTGCCCAACACCCTAAATTATACAAATATTTCGCCAATTAAAACTCACCCTATTCTTGTCAAAAATTTTTCTTGTTATTACGTTGCAATCTAGAAATACACTTACATTTATTTTAATAATCTATATATACGTATTATAAAATTTTAATTATAAATTATATCCGAATATATCTCCCTATTTATAGCTTGCAGAATGGCGCCAAATTGCCAATAGGAAACAAAGAAGATGGTACACATTGACAGCAATAATGTCCTTTTATACAATTGTTATCACCATGCTAACAATTGTACTTACATGTGTAAGTATAACAGTGGATTTTCATCTTTCAAGCACTATGTGATGATTTTCACTTAAAACGAACAGAATGAAGGGATGTGTTAGCTTTGAGAAAGTCAAGGGAAGACAGTATACACTCTCAGACATACATTATGGAGGCATTAAGCGCCCTGTTGCACGAACATAAACTGCAAGATATAACTGTAACAGCTATTTGTAAAAAGGCTGGAGTTGCCAGAGTCACATTCTACAAATACTACCGCAACGTTTACGACGTCGTGCAAGTATCTGTGGATGAAATTGTTCAACAATTCTTGAATGAGGTTGATAGTTTGGATCCGTATGAAAGTATGCAGCTAATTATTGAATATATCATAGAGGGATTTGTGTCTGCACAGAAACCATCAGGAAAATTGCTGGATTCAAATATATCTAATATGATGCTTGATTATTTGAATTACACAATGGAAAAGGTCTTTCAAGCAGATATTACGCGCAATCATGAAATAAGTAGAATGCAGATCCTATTTTTAGCAGGTGGTATCTATAATATTGTTAACGATTGGCTTAAAAGAGGGACAAAGGAATCTCCCCAAGCACTTGCTGCAAAAATATACGAGATTCTTCCATACGGGACAGCAGATACCAGAAATTTTACAAGCTCCTGATACAACTATTCCATCTTTTATTACATCTCAAAAAATGTGCATTACATACAAAGATACGAGTAGTTCATCTAACCATAAACGACCGTTAATGGAACTCTAGTTATTTCTACTCAAGAAAACTCATGACCAAAAACAAAAGGCCCTAACATATTAGCCATGTATAATATGTTAGGGCTTTTCTATTTTTAGTATTTTTAATTTAGCTCTTAATAATTTTAAAACTGTAGGACCTTTTTACATATTTATTTTCCTACTTTAATAATACGTTCCATCGCCTTCATCTGACCAATATGATCTGCTTCATGATAAAGCATCATACCGTAAAGCTCACCAACTGTTTCTAGTCCTAGGAACGGCTCTGGCATTTTATTCTCAAATGCTTCTGCTGGAATTTCGTTAATACGCTTTGCTTGTTCTTTTAATTGGGCCATTAATACTTCTAATGACGGTCCTTCTGTTTTCCATTTAGATGGTCTTGATCCATACCCAAACATGCCTGGATATTCAGTTGGTAATTGTTTGAATTCTTTTCCAAACATGAAAACTTCTGCTGCCGTTAATACATGACCGATATGCCAGCGAATTGTATTGTTAAAGCCATCTGGCTGCGTATCCGCAGTTTTATCATCTAACGTCTCCATAAATTTAAGTAATGCCCCGCGCGTTATTTCAAATTGTTTTAAACCAACTAGTCTATTCATTTAATCGTTCTCCTTCTTCATGTACCATTTATCATGAACTAAGAATGTTCATTTTATTAAAGTTTCACCTTGTTTAATCTATCAGAAACAATGAAGAAATACATCTAATATGCTTAGTAAAAATATTTAAAAGGTTCACCCCTAATAAATATAGAATTACTTACTACACGGTTAGTTTAGTAAATAATAGAGGAGTGTCAATTACATGTTACATGTTTTAAAACAGCAATATCATCTTATTAGCGCTACAAGAGAAACTCTATTTTCATTTTTGGAAGAAATCCCACTAGAAAAATTACATAGCACTGTTCCGAATTTCGGGAGCGGTAGCATTATAAAGACACATATTCATGTAGCCGATTGCTATCGATACTGGCTTGGATCGTTCGCATTCAAACAAAATCGAGCAAATTTTTCATTTGCTCGTGATGCTGAAATTGAGCATGCAGATGTCGAGAAAGTCCGTGCTAGATTTAAGTTAGTAGATGAGGTTGTACTACGTTTTTTAGATGAATACAATGACCGCTGGCTCGAAAATATAGCAAATGAAGTGAAATGGCAAAAAGAACCTTGGGTCACAACACCGTTATGGCTTTTAACTCATACGGAGACACATGAATTTCACCATAAAGGACAAATTGTATCTATGGCTCGTCATCTTGGATACAATCCTCCTGATACAGATCTTAGTTAATTCGATTATTCTAACAAATGAGCTACTAGAACTGTCGTTAACATTGTTTATGTATATAGAAAGGCTCTTCATTCTTTTTAATGTTGTTTATAGTTTTACAATTTTTTTACGACACAAACTTGTATTATATTTTAATTATGTTTGTGTCGTGTTCTTATTAATTAGTTTCATATCCATAAAAAAATATATTAATATGTTTCCTTTTATTATTTCAATTACCTAATCAATAAATGGTTCTTTCTTTTCATTACGACTTTATATAAAATAAACACGAAAATTCCGAAAATAAAAGTTGAAAATGCTGGTAACACTTTATCATTTGGCACGTACACACTCCAAAAAGAATTAAGAAGCGCATGGAAAATTAGACACATAAAAATACTTTTAGTTGCGTTATAAATTGTAGTTAATAAGAACGATATGGCAATTGTCGTAATTATAAAAGCTATAAAATCCCTTTGAGTTTGATTCGTGCCCGGAATAAACCATAACGGCCAGTGCCAAATAGCCCATATAAAGCTCACAATAATCGTACTAAAAAATGCCGAAAACCTTTTCTGAAGGGCAGGCTGTAAGAATCCTCTCCATCCGATTTCTTCAAGACCACCACCAACGATCATTATTGGAAAACTAAGCACTGCCACGTATAATGGTTTTTGCATCGTTGCTCCACCAAATATTATTGGCAGATAACAACTAATAAAAGCCAAAACAACGATTAGAATATACCATAAAAAATGATACTTAGGATTAACAACATTTTTTATAAACACTCTGAACTCTTCTTTTGATCCATATTTTTTCTTTAAGCTAATTGCAACGATTGCAGGCATGATTCCCCCAAAAACAAATACTATCATCGCTAACGGTGTACCAAATGTCGTAATGTTAAATTTTATTAAGTTAATTAGTAGCCCCCATAGTATCCATGTAAATATTAAAGTGCACATTACATATCGTTTAATTTCTTTCCCCATTTACTTGCCTCCTTTGTTTTAATTACAGCATAAATTTGGATGAAAGAAAACAACTTATGTTAAATTATTCCAAAACCCTAAAGGAACTTCCATACTCAATCCAGCTTTTATGAGTGGCCAAACTTCCCCCTACCTACTTTGCTTCATTCGCGACTCGAATATGGTGTCTTACTATCCATTAATCGGGAATAAACAAAAAGAAAGGGCTTATTTTGAAAAATGATCAAAACACGCTCTTTTAAAGTGTCGATAAAATTATTTAGTTCTTGTTGAACTATGATGCAGATTAGTGGTACATACTTATTTTCTACTTAAACTATCTAGAAAAAACTCGTTTTCATTTAAAAGCGGAATGAAAAACAATAATAATGATAATAGCAAAAAGTTTAATGCTGTATTTTGTTGTGTATAAAACTTTTATTATTTATTTTAGGTATACCATATCATCATAAAATACATGTAATATCAAATTAATAATCATATTTTTCAAACAATACACAAAATAAAACTCCCAAGAAGTTTTTATATAATTACTAACCTTAAGGAGAAAATTATAATGAGATTAGAGAGTGAAAGAATTTATTTAAGACCTCTTTGTCAGCTAGATGCACCCATTATATTAGAAAGTACAATGGATGAAGAAATAAGATATATGACTGGAACCAAGTCTACTTTTTCATTGGAGCAAATTAAAACACATATAGATCACATAAATAATGATTCAAGTCGCTATGATTTCGCTATTTGTTTAAAAAGCACTAACGAAATGATTGGAGAGTTGTCGATTTTAGATATCGAAGAGGAGAACAAAAGAGCAGTATTCAGAATATCAATGCTTTCCATAGCGTTAACAGGAAAAGGCTATGGAACTGAAGCAATTACAATTGTTTTAAGATTTGTTTTTGAACAACTATCATTAAATCGGTTACAGTTAGAAGTATTTAGCCATAATTTACGCGGAATTAGAGCTTATGAAAAGGTTGGGTTTGTAAAAGAAGGAACCTTACGTCAATCTTTATTTTATAACGATACATACTCAGATGAAATTATTATGGCCATACTTAAAAGCGATTATAGAGAGACCTTTGTAAATGACTGTACTTAATCTATGAAACAATTTTAAAGAACCTTACCACAATAAAATGTAGTAAGGCTCTTTCTTTTTTATATCAAATAACAGCTCTTAACACATTTATAATCGTATTAATACCAAATAGTCTCCGCATAATTATAAGCATCACTATTCGGAATGGCATGTTTCCCCTGCGCTTGTGCCTTTCTTGGATCTAAATCATAGACCATTGGCGTATAGCATGATGTTTGCCCTTTATTCACAACACCATTTCCTCCAGCACTTCCGCAAGTATATGCCTTTCCATCGGTTTTTCTGACGATCCTTGCATCAGCTTCGTTATTATAAACCGCTGCACGAGTTACAGTAACTTTTGCCCACGCTGTTTTACACGTCGTGCTAAATTTTAATTCCACATATGAATTAGAATCAATCCACTTCTTTTCTTTCGTTACTGCTGATTGATCACAGCTATTGTAGTAAGGGCTTTTTCCATCATATGAATGGTCTTCTGCAAATGCTTTATCATTATTCGTCGTACTAAACATACTAATTACAACGAGCAATGCCAGACAAAGACATGCGCTTACCTTTTTAAAAAGCTTCATAGAATTCCACTCCTTTATTAATAACGTCCAGTTTTCCCGTAACCATTATTAATCGTCACTGCTTCAGCATCAGCTGTATAACCAAAATCAGCAGTTAAATCAAATACCATTCCTGTATACGTGCTCGTTTGCCCCGTTTTAATTGCTCCATTACCACTATTAGAATCTACTGATTTTTGGAATACACCATTTTTATATTTATTAATAACAGCGTAAGCATATACTCCTCCAGAAACAGAAGGTGCTGGTTGATCTAAAACAAGCTTAGACCATGCCGCGTGACATTTATTACTGTAACGTAAATACACTGTTCCTACTTTTTTACTACCTTCATACACTGCTGTAGACTTTGCATTAAATCCATCTGCATCACACGTTGTACTTCCTCCGTATACTTTCGTTGTAGCCGGATTTTTCCCGTCATAGTAACTACTTAAATCGGTAGCTGCAAATGTACTTCCTTGGAAACTAAATAATACCCCTACACTCACTACACTTAACGCACATACTTTCATTAGCTTTTTAAACATTTTCAATTTCCTCCCTCAAAATAAGTACGTATAATTAAGACAATCTATCCCCTATGTACGCCCCTCCTTTCATGCTTCCTAGAGCATCTTACAGAAACGAATAAATGTTGTAAATTCCCTTATGATTATTGGAATATACAAAGAAATTTACGTATCCGTCTAAGAAAAAAAGTTGAGAAATACACATTTTATAACATCCTTTATTTAAAACATAAAAGAACCGATACTCGTTTCATGCAAGCATCGGTTCTTAATACAAAATTGCCATTTTTACTATTATATAAAATAAATATTTCTCCACTTAATCCGTCGTAAAAAACTCCCTCGTCACATCAATAAATTGCTGCAGTGGCACTGTCATCCATTTATCTTTATGCCAAGCAATTTGTGTGAAAATTGGATTGATAGTATTTTCTAGATGTAACTCTTTTATCGTACCCTCTCGTATATCTTTTTCTACTACTATTGCCGGTAAAACCGCTATTCCTAAATCTGCAATAACACATTGTTTAATTGCCTCGACACTAACGAACTCAATTTTATTTGCTGGATACACACCTTCTGTACGAAATAGCTCTTCAAATAGAGTTCGATACGAGCAACCAAGTTCTGTTAACAAAAGTGTTTCCCTTTCTAAATCTTTTATAGAAACGGAAGTTTGCTCGAGTAAATGATGCCCTGAAGCAGCTACTACACTTAATTCTTCTTTCATAAGCGGCTCCACATGTAAAGCATCTTCTGTTTTACATTCGTCCAAAATAAAGGCAAGATCGACTTTTCCCTCCATCAATTGTTCCTTCGCATCTTTATTGGAATGTGCTGGTTTAAATATAAGCTTTATTTGAGGAAATTGTGCTTTAAACCTCTTTAATATAGATGGGAGCCTATATGTACATTGACTCTCTTGCGCACCGATTATTAACGTACCTGCTATTTCCTCATCATCTTTCACAGCCATTTTCACTTCATTACTGAGTGCAATCATCTTGTCGGCATATAATTGAAACTTTTTGCCTGCTTCAGTTAAAAAAAGACGTTTCCCTAATCTTTCAAATAACGGCGTACCTAACTCGGCTTCTAACGTTTTAATTTGCGCCGTTACGCTCGATTGAGCAAAGTTTAATTTCTTCGCAGTTTGCGTAAAATTCAAAGTGTCTGCCGCTACTTTAAATGTAATTAATTGTTTTATCTCCATTTATCATCCCTCTTTTCAATCGATATTTCCGATTGATTTCATCGAAATAATCCTCTTTGTCTATTGATATTTGTATTGTATGATAAAGAGCATCGACAAACAATACAAATGGAGGTATTCCATATGAAGGCACTTTGTTTTGAACAATTTGGAAGTCCGGATGTACTACAATATAAGGAAATACATGACCCAATCATACAACCAAATGAAATTCTTATCCGTACGAAAGCAATCGGTTTAAATTTCGCTGATATTTATAGACGCCGCGGCGATTATCATCTCGCTGGTAACCCACCTTATATATTAGGCTATGAAGGAGCTGGTATTGTTGAAAAAATAGGAGCTGACGTTACTACGATCAGTCCCGGAGACCGCATTGCATTTGCTGATGTCCCATTTGCAAATGCAGAGCTAGTTGCTGTTCCGTCTGAGAAAGCAATTAAGCTTCCAGATGCTATCTCTTTTGAAACAGCCGCTTCTGTCTTATTGCAAGGTCTAACAGCACATTATTTAACGAAAGATAGTTATCAAATAAAACAAGATGATATAGCTTTAGTACATGCCGCAGCTGGTGGTGTTGGGCAACTTCTTATTCAAATCATTAAACTACTAGGCGGAAAAGTAATCGGCCTAACGTCGTCAAAAGAAAAAGCACAAATAGCTACATTAGCTGGTGCTGATCATGTATTTTTATATACGGAAGCATGGCCTGCGGAAGTACTTGAAATAACAAACGGTGATGGAGTAAATGTTGTATATGAATCAGTAGGTTCTACGTTAGAGGAAAGTTTTAGCACAACTAAAACTGGTGGTACTGTCGTATTTTACGGAATGGCCGGCGGTAATCCTGCGCCCGTTGATTCGCGTATGCTTATGGATACTTCAAAAACTTTAACTGGCGGAGACCTTTGGAACGTGCTTACATCTTATGAAGAGAGAAAAGAACGCTCCTCTCAATTATTCGAATGGATTATGGCTGAGAAAGTAAAAATCGCAAATCCTACTACATTCTCTTTACAAGACGGTGCCCGTGCCCATGAATTATTAGAGAGCAGAAAAAGTACAGGGAAGATTTTATTAATCCCTTAATCCTTCCCATTTAAAAAGGAATCTAGATTCGATTTTATCAAGACCTAAATTGAAACAATTAATAAATGAAAGGACATAACATATGTTATGTCCTTTCTTCTTCAAATAACGGGCACGTGTAAATTTAAAATAAATTTTGTACTCATTTGTAAATAAAACTACGTACTAATTTATGCTAAAAACGAGAATTCACTCCTATAACGACAGTAGCGTCTAGTTCCTCATCTCTAACCAATTTCGGAGTAAGCCCAGCATCAGCAAAAATTTCAAAGGTCTGAGTTGCCTGCATTTCACTCGTCTCTATTAAAAGATGACCTCCCGGTGCTAGCCAGAGAAACGCTTCTTTTGCTACTCTTCGCTGAATGTGAAGTCCATCCTCTCCCCCGTCAAGCGCTATCTTTGGTTCATGTAGGCGAGCTTCCTGTGGGAGCAGCTTTATTGCCTTGGTAGGAACATATGGTACGTTTGCAACTAAGGTATTCACACGACCTTTAAGTGAATGAGGCAAGGCATTATACAAGTCACCTTCAAAAACATGTCCACCGAAATTTGTTACGTTGCGGCTTGCACATCTTACTGCGATAGGGTCAATATCAACAGCATACAATTCAACTCGTCCTAAAGCTTCCACCAGAGCTACACCCACAGCCCCTGACCCGCAACATAGATCAACGACGATATCATCAAAACATGACAGAGCTTTTGCCTGGTGAACAAGAAACTCTGTACGTTGACGAGGCACGAAAACACCTCGGTCCACTTCTATCCGCAATCCACAGAATGCTGCGTATCCAACAACATATTCAAGTGGTAAACCACCAGCTCGCATTTCCACCATTTTCTTTAGGTCCTCTGGTGTTTGTGCCTCTGACATAAGTAACCGGGCCTCATCTTCTGCGAAAACACATCCCGCGCTCTGAAGCTTGTTAATGATACATTTTTCCGTTTTATTTTCCAAAAAGAAATTAAATTCTCTCCCTATTTATCTCACCACTTTTTCTTATTTATAACCCTGTATTCGTTAAAAATTGGAGATATCCTTTTCAACAAAATAGCCTTATTCAATTAAATGATCCAACTGTTGAACAAAGAAACACTCTACATAATGGATATTTTCACTAAAATACCCCAACCTAATTTTATAAATAGAAATAAGAAAAGGAAGCTAGATTTTCTAGCCTCCTTTTCTTATTTCTATTTGAGATTTAATTATATTTCCACACTTTCTTTCCCTTTTGCAACATAGCTCATATCTCCAACAGACTCGACGATATATTCCCCGTCTTTATATAAAATTTTCGTTACACTTGCATTCTCTACTCCAAGTTTTGTTTTACTACTGTCTAGCATTTCAATTAATGTAGTAATCAAAAGCCCATGAACAACAACTAAAACGTTGCCACCTCCATTTGCAGCAGCTTCTTCACTAATTTTATCAATCTCTACTTTTATACGAGTAGAAAATAATTCCCAATCTTCCGCTTGTTTCGTAGGATCTGCTGCTCTAATCAGATTAATCACTTCTTGAATAGAAAACTTCATAAGTTCTTCTGGTGATGTAACACCCGCAGCTTTTCCAACCACATCCCACATATTTTCAAGCTTTTCACCTTCAAAAATACCAAAATTTAATTCTCGTAAATTTTTCCTTTGCTCTAGTTTCAATTTTGATTGCTCACTATATTTTAATACTAAATTAGCAGTTTCAATCGCTCGGCCGCTATCACTACTATACGCATTCGCAAAATGAACATCTTTTAATCCTGTTCCTAAATTAGAGGCAACTTCCACACCTTTTTCTACTAATGGAGAGTCTGCCCAACCTTGCGCGCGATGATTCGTATTTAATATTGTTTTACCATGTCTTGTAACATATAACGTAACTACATTCTCATTGCTATCTGTTTCTCGATTCTTCATCCTTTTCTCTCCCTTTACATTGCTATATCAATTTTACCATCTTAATTATTCATTGAGCAAAATATACGCAAGTGAATTTGCTTAATAAAAAAAGCTATCTTTCTGTATATCCCTACAAAAAGATAGCATCTTTTATGATTACATTCCTTAACTGATATTCCTACTCAGCAAATGCACTCGAATACTGTACAACTCCTTCTACACCTTCCAGAGCATTCTCTCTTAATTCCACTACCATAAATACCTCTTCAGGCACTTCAAATGGTGCTTTTATATTCCACTCACTTGCTTTCTTAAAACCAAATTTCGGATAATACTCTGGATGTCCTAATACTACAACCGATCCGTATCCAAGTTCTTTCGCTTTTTCTAACGCAACTCCAATAAGTTTTCCACCAATTCCTTTTTTCTGATGACCCCTAGCAACTGAAACCGGTGCAAGTGCTAATGATTCTACAGAAGTTCCATCCTGTTCTATCGTAATTTTCGATAACATAATGTGACCAACGATTTCCTCATCTACTGCAACGATTGATAATTCAGGAATAAACGCGTCACATTCTCTAATACGTTTTACAAGTTCATGTTCTGTTTTATCACTAAATTCTTCATGTAAAAATGCTTGTTGTACCACTTCTTCTGTTTTTGTATAATCGTTTTTTTGCTCTTGTCTAATCGTTACCATTCTATATTATCCTCTATTCTTTCTTATTTCTTTTTGGATTTTACGAAGCGCTTTTTTCGATCCGCGCTCTATATCATGTTGCATTTTTCTTTCTTTATAATCGACAAATAGTGTATTTAAATCGTATCCCTCTGGGTATAATTCCTTTGCTGCTACCTCTAAAGTAATACGTTTTACGTTTACTTCAACGAATTCACCGTTATAATATACAACGACATTATAGAAATTATCTGTTTCCTTATAAATGATACCAAAATCATCATAATCTAATAAATTTACACGATCGCCGATTTTGTACTCGTAATGGTTTTCTCTTTTTTCCTGCACAAATTTTGGTTTTCTAATTTTACTTTCATTCAGTTTTTCTAAAGCATATTCTTTATTTTCCATATATGCTTTCGCTCTTTGCAGTACACTCTCTTTTACGTTCATTTTATTCGCAATCCAAAGTGCATTACTTTCACCTGATTTACCGATTACTAATTTATAAAGTGGTACTAGTGTCTCACTATTAAATTGCATTGCTGCATTCATAAAATCATCGTGCATTTCTGAGAATCGTTTAATTTCACCGTAATGCGTACTCGCAACTGTAATACATCCTGCAAGATAAAACTCCTCTAAAATAGAAATTGCAAGTGCTGCCCCTTCATTCGGTTCAGTCCCACTTCCTATTTCATCAAATAGTAGCAACGTATTATTATTTGACATCCTCATAATCTCAGATAAATTTTTCATATGAGATGAAAATGTACTTAGTGCGTTTTCGATACTTTGATTATCACCAATATCTACAAATACATTTTCGAAAATAGCAATTTCTGTTTCTTTATCTCCAGCAATATGCAAGCCTGACATTGTCGCTAATGTTAGTAGCCCGATTGTTTTTAATACAATTGTCTTCCCACCTGCATTTGGTCCGGTAATAATTAAACTACGGTAGTTTTGACCGATTTCAAAGTGTAACGGTACTACTTTTCCACTTAAAAGCGGATGTTTACAATTTACTAAATGAATGTAGCCATGGTCATTTAATTTCGGCTCTATTCCATCGATTGATTTACTATACTTCGCTTTCGCAAATACCATATCATACTGACTAATTAATTCCATATTAATTTTTATATGATAAATATTTTCTACTACCATCCCTGATAAAGTCGCTAAAATTTGATACTCTTCCATCGCTTCTTCTGCTTTCAAACTTGCAAGTTCCGCATTTAACTTTGTAACCGTATGCGGTTCTATAAATACAGTAGAACCTTTAGCAGACGCTTCAACTATACTTCCCGCAACTTGATTTTTATAAGAAGATTTAATTGGAATTGTATACCTATCATCCTTCTTACTAATAAAGAATTCTTGAATATACTTCTTATTTGCACTACTATTTAAAAACTTCGTTAAACGTTCTTTTATTTTTCCATCTACCGAATCGATATTATTGCGAATTCGTTTTAACTCTTTACTCGCAGCTGCATCAATACTATTGCCTTTAATGGAAAAGTTGATTTCCTCTTCAATACTTTTATATTCAGTCATTGAATTTGCATAAGAAGCTAATACTGGCGCAAAAAATTCTTTATCTAACATAAACTTTTTAATCTTTCTACAGCCGCGTAAAAAATCTGAAACACTTACTAACTCTTCAGGATCTAAAATCATCCCTTTTTCTAATTTTTGAATTGTACTTGCGATATTTGAAATACCAAAGAAAGGAACATGCCCTTCTGCATCTACTATAGCTCGTGCTTCTGTCGTTTCATTCAAGCGATTCCTCACTACTTTTATACTGGTACTCGGCTCTAATTTATTTAATAATTCCTTACCTAATCCACTGACACAATATGATTTCACTATTTCCTTTAATTCGTTATATTGTAACTTTTCAAAAGTCATCGTATTCATTTTGTTTCTCCTCACTATGATTGATTTCCATCATCAATGAAGATACCTACTCATTAGATTCCAATGAGTTCTACATTATTCAATTACCATTTTTATACATTAAAAATATATACAAAAAAGCTGCGGGGATACCGCAGCTTTTACATTTACAAGGCATGTGTAATAACATATGAGGAAATAAGCCATAAAAAACGGATGGCAATCCTCCTATTACACGCTTTATAAAGTATTGTAGGTATCTTCATAGGTATCGAAATAAATCCATGACAAAATTAGGGGTATGATATACATAAAAATCCCCTGGTCTTATCCGATTTATTTCATTAAATTTTTCCTATTTAGTACCTACCGCACTCACAAAAAGCACCTCTCATTAATTTATATTATAGTCATTGAAATCTAATTTACTGAAATCATCATACTATATGTTTTGTGAGAAGTAAAGGTGTCATGCTATTCCCTTGCAGATTGTAAAACTTTCATATAATCTACCTTTTTCTCAAGGGTCTTTTTCGCATCTTCAGCCGTTACTATATAATCTACTGCAATATGTTGTAATACACCCTTATCAACATTTGGCAACTGAATCGTTATATCATCCACACTACTCTTACTATCTTCAATCGTTTTATTAAATTCCTGAATACTTCTTGCAAGCTCCGCTAATGTTTCCATATGTGCAGAATTGTTTACATCTAAAACAGTATTACTTCTGAAAACCGCCGTAACATAATGCTTCGGATGCTTCTTCGATATTTTTTTCTCTTCATCCTTGCCGAAAATAATATCTCCTGTCTGCATTCGATCGAAAGTAAGTATGGTATTATTCCTTTTTTCTTCATAATATGTATTGAACCTTTCTCGTAAATCGTTCGCTCCTTTTTTTATTTTATAATTATCATTCTCTACCTTTGGAGAGGTTCGTCCATCGAACCATATTTGAAATTGTAAATATGGTTCATCTACTTGCTGTACATAAGCTATTCGTCTGTTTGGACCTAAAAAATCCTTACCTTGGTCGGCTATTTCAATTCGATCTAGTTTTACAGAAATACCATGCTCCAATTTTGTATAGCTTTGTGCTTTTTGTTCCATTTCTTCATCCGATATATCACATGATGTTAATAGTAATAAACTAAACATTATGCTATATTTCATTATTTTTCTTTTCATATTGCCTCTCCTTTTGCTACTACTTCCTATACAGAAATGTCCTTATGGATTTTAAATTACGATTTATATAAAGAACTTCTTTTAATAACCACTAGTATAAAAACACCCATTTATTATCACTTTACACTTATAGTGTAATTTTACACTATATTCATTTTACCGTAAAGCAAATATAATATCTATGAAAATCATGTTGAAAACATACTAATATTTAATTTCCCTAATACATTTAATAATTATGACAAGCAATCATACGAGGTTACTATATGAGCGAACAATACATCATTTTACATGGGCCTGCTCTTGAACCCGATTTAATTGGTCCCACACTACCACCAATTCCACCATTTACATTTCCGACCGGACCCACTGGAATCACAGGACCTACCGGTTCGACAAGTTTTACTGGAATTGGAATAACTGGTGTATACGCTGTATCCTTTTCAATCGTATTTGCGATATAAGCTATTTCATCTAGCATATTAAATCTTACAATAAACGATTCGATTCAATTCGCGATTGAAACACGAGTTGGTGGTGGTTCTGGGGTAAGAGCTACATCCACCAGAACTGATCTATTACCTTTAACCCAAGAAGACGTTCTTCGAGTCCGAATAAGAGAAGCCACAGGTGATATTATTTATTCCAACGCATCTCTCGTTGTTTTAAAAGTCGACTAATTCATTTATGAAAATAAAAATTTAGGGATGATAAAAATATAAAAAGAAGAGGATGACTTATATTTCAGTCTTCCTCTTCTTTTTTATCACCAATTCACTGCTGAACATATACGGAAACTGATCCTCCACTTACATGGAACTGCCCCCATCCGTCCTTATTAATTGTTACAGTATTTGTTTGATTACCCGTCATATCGTACCATACTTCCCCTGCGTTATTCTTTCCAACTTCCATCCACTTTGATCCTCCTGGTCCATCTGAGATTAATGTTGCTAGACCGGAATCCGCATGTACACCATCACCTTCTCTTGTCCATCCAATTACATCTGGATGGTCTAAATAATCACGCTGCATACCATATGCAAAGTTTTTTCGTGCCGTCAAAATTGGATCAATTTTATCTTTTAACGCTGGAATTTCATAGCTACTATTTCCGTTTGTCCCATAGTAATCACCATAGAAAACTGAAGGATAGCCCTCTGCACGAGTTAAAATAAATGCATATGCCAACGGTTTAAACCACGGACTTACTACAGATTCCAATGACTGTCCAGGCTGAGAATCATGATTCTCAACGAGAGTAACTGCAAGTGCAGGGTGATTTTGCATTACTGTTCCATTTAAAATATTTCTCATATCATAATTCCCATTTCCTTTTGAAGCATAATGAAAATTGTAATGCAGTGGTGCATCAAATACAGATTGATTATAATTGACCTTCGCTAAATAATTATTTAAAGTTTGAATATCATTTTGCCAATATTCAGCCACCGTAAACATTTCTTTCCCTGTTTGCTGTCTGACATGATTTACCCAATCGCGTAAATATTCATGATCAATATGTTTAACAGCATCTAAACGAAAGCCATCTAAATTTAATTCATTCGCATACCACGTCCCCCAATTTTTCATCTCATTCGCAACATCTGGATGATCAAAATCAAGATCTGCATACATTAAATAATCATAATTTCCATTCTCGCTAGACACTTCCCAGTCCCACGCTTTACCTATACCCCTAAATTTATAAATTCGATTTAATTTCCTTCCTTCATCCCAATCCGTTCCGTCAAAATGATACCATTTCCATTTGAAATTAGAATAAGTATCTCCGCGCCCAGGAAAGTTAAACCCCGTCCATGCATTAATTTCATAATCACCTGATACCTCAACATTTCGATTGTTACGGTCTACCTCAACAGCCGTTACATTTTCAGTATAATCTGCTCCACCTTTATGATTCATAACTACATCGCCGTATACATCGATGTTTCGCTTATGTAAAGCTTCGATTGCAGATTTCAATTGTGCTTTCGTCCCATATTTTGTTCGTACCGTTTCTTTTTGATTGAATTCCCCTAAGTCATATAAATCATATGCTCCATATCCTACGTCATTTTGCGTAGTTCCTTTATATGCAGGCGGTATCCAAACAGATGTAATTCCTTTCTGAGCTAAATTTCCAGCATCTGAATGCAAGCGGTTCCAATGATTCCCATCATTCGGAGCATACCACTCAAAATATTGCATTAACGTTCCATTGTTAACCGTATCTGCATACACTTTACTTCCCCCATGTATACTAGGTAAAAACAAAACAACCGATAAGCCGACTACTGTTATTTTTTTTAACATATTTACAACATCCCCTCCCAAGAAAACGTTTGCATAGTTTATCGAAATTATTATAATATTCGTTCTACAATTAGTAAAGTAGCAATCTCTCACTCTCCCACATTATTTTTTAGTCTAACTTCACATATTCACCAAATACTACACCATAGTTTTTATTTCACATCTTATTCAAGATTGTTTACAATTTATCTATAAAAGCATAACGGAGGGGTTTCTATGACGGACTTTCAAAAACAATTTTTTTCAAGATTACATATAGAAGAAAAACACAACGTTTCATTTGAAGATTTATCTAACATTATGTACGCGATGGCGCAAACTGTCCCTTTTGAAAACTTAAATATACTCGAAAACAACTTTACAGAAATATCAAAAGAAAATCTAAAAGAAAAAATTTTAGTAAACAACCGGGGCGGTCTTTGTTATGAACTCAATCCTACTATGTATTACTTCCTTAAAGACGTTGGATTTGATGTTCATCTCGTTTCAGGAACAGTGTACAATACTGCAAATTCTATATGGGCTGTTGATTCTGGCCATATCGCAACCGTTTTAACACATCATAATGAACTTTATTTAATTGAAGTAGGATTTGGGTCATACTTACCTCTTGCACCTGTCCCTTTCTCAGGTGAAGTCATTCACTCCGTTACAGGAGATTATCGTATTCGTAAAGAAATGACCGAAAAGGGAAACTATATTTTAGAGATGCGTAAAAATAATGAGTTTTTGGATCAATCTTCTGCTGATGATTGGACGTTAGGCTATGCATTTTATATAGAAGAAGTGAATGAAGAAAAAGCAAATGCAGCACAAAAAATTATCGTTGAACATGAGAGCTCACCATTTAACAAAGTACCTCTTATTGTAAAACTAACTGAAGATGGGCATGCATCTTTAACAAAGGATAGTCTGACAATAGCGAAAAACGGTAAAAAAACGAAAGAAAACGTTACAGATGTACAATATAAAAATCTTTTACATTCAAAATTCGGAATTACATTATAATTTTTTAAGCCTTGCCATTTAGCAAGGCTTTTTAATTTTCAGCAGGGATTTTTTGCAATTTGTTGTATTTCATAGTTATATAGGAATATAACTACATATTTAGAAAGGAAATGATTATGACTGAACTTAAAGATCGACTACAAGTAGATGATAAAGAAAAATGGGATTTAACAGATATTTACCATACAATTGAAGATTGGGAAAGCGACTTCCATAAAATTGAAGTATTAACGAAAGAATTACACGAGTTTAATGGAAACATTCACGATGGCAATAGTTTATTAGCCTATTTAACAAAGAGTGAAGAAACTTCTAGCATAATATCTTTAATGTTCGCTTATGCACGATTACAATCTGATCTTGATACGCGCGATACTGACGCTCAATCTCTTGTTGATAAAGTATCACAATTACATGTGAAAGTAAGTGCGGCTAAATCTTTCTTTTCCCCATTCTTACTTAGCGTAGATGAAGACACATTACATTCTTACATAGAAGCAGCAGAAGGTTTACAATATTATAAAGAAGACTTATTTGAATTGTACCGTTATAAAAAACACGTATTGAATAAGGACCAAGAAGAGATTTTATCACAAATGGGCGAAGCACTCTCCTCCCCACAACATACATATGGCATGTTAAATAATGCAGATATACTATTTGGTGAAGTGACTACTGATGATGGAGAAAAAGTAACTTTAACGCGCGGTATATATGCAAAGTTAATAGAAGATGAAAATCGCGAGAAACGTAAAGAAGCCTATAAAGCTTATTACAAACCATACGTTCAATTAAAGAATTCTATCGCTTCTACTTTATCTGCTGCTATTAAAAATAATGTTACTGTTTCAAAGCTAAGAAAATATCCATCAGCTTTAGAAAAGTCATTATTTGGCGACATGGTTCCGAAAGAAGTTTATGAAAATTTAATTGAGACGACGAAAAAAAATATTCAATCACTACATACTTATAATGAACTTCGAAAAGAAAAATTAAATGTGGATGAACTACGTCAATACGACTTAGGCGTTGATTTAGTAGCTGGTGTAAAACAAGACATTCCATATGACAAAGCATTTGACATGATGATTGAATCACTAGCTCCATTAGGCGAAGAATATATTGAAACATTAAAAAGCTTTAAAGATAAACGCTATATCGACGTAAGAGAAACACCAGGAAAACGTTCCGGCGCTTATAACTTTGGTGTATACGGCGTTCATCCTTTCATTCTTTTAAATCATCACGATGATTTAAATAGCCTTTTCACTCTCACCCATGAATGTGGACACGGTATGCATACGCACTACTCACACGGATACCAACCAAGAATTTCTGCACACTATACTATTTTTGTCGCAGAAGTCGCTTCTACAGTAAATGAAGTGCTATTAATTCATCATTTATTAAAAGAAGCAAAAGATGCTGCTGTACGTAATCATTTAGTAAACCATTTCATCGAGAAATTTAAAGGCACTTTCTTTACACAAATCATGTTTGCTGAGTTTGAAAAAATCACACATTCAATGGCTGAGCAAGGTAAACCATTAAATGCCCAAGTCTTTAGCGAAGTTTATGAAAACTTGTTTAGAGAGTATAATGGCGACTCTCTCGTATTCGACGAAGAAGTAAAATACGGCTGGACTAGAATACCGCATTTCTATCGTCCATTTTACGTGTACAAATATGCAACTGGGTTCGCTTCTGCAATCCAAATTGCCGATAAGTTATTAAGCGGCGATCCAAATGCTCAAAAACATTATATTGAATTCCTTAAAGGTGGAAGTTCGGACTATCCATTAAATTTACTGAAAAAAGCTGGTGTTGATTTAACTACGCCAGAACCGATTGAAAGTGCACTAAATCGTTTCAGCTCACTTGTGGAAGAGTTTTCAGCATTATAAAAAGCATGCAGAGTATATACTCTGCATGCTTTTTTCATTTCGGTTACTTTATGCCAAATGTTGCTGCGTGACACAGTGAATCATGCCACCATACGCAAACAATTCATTTACATAAATACCAACAATCCTTCTTCCTGGAAACTGTCCTTCAATGATTTGAAGCCCTAATTTGTCATGCTCATCACCATATATAGGAACTAATACAACCTCATTTCCAATATAAAAATTCAAATATGAACCCTTACAGTCTGCTTCTTTTACCACTTTTCTTGTCACCGGTACTGGTATGAGCTGAAATGGTTTTCCATCTATATTTCTTGATTGTCTCAATTCTTGATAATGCTTTTCGTACGCCTCCAAAAGGTACGATTCACTCTCCCCGAAAGGATCATATTCATAAAGAATTGTATTTTCATTTACAAAACGTGCTGCCCCATCAATATGGTAATCCGTATCTTCATCATAATTATCCTCACCGCGAATGCCCGTTATCCATATAAAATTCGTTACCCCTAAATACTTCGTTAACTCTATTTCAATCTCTTCCTGACTTATTGTAGAATTTCGATTTTCATTTATAATAGAAGTTTTTGCCGCCATTAAGGTCCCATTTCCGTTTATCTCTATTCCTCCGCCCTCTAGACAGACACTAGCATTAACTTTTGGAATACTATACGTTTCACTTATTTTTTCCGAAATAACAGCATCATTTTCATACGGATATTTCTCACCCCACCCATTAAAAATCCAGTGTGTTAAGCAGAGATTGCCTTCCTTATCTTTTACAAAAATCGGTCCATTATCTCTTATCCAAATATCATCCGTTTTTTCAATTAAAAAGTAAATTTTATCCATGTCCACTTTCGCTTCCAGTAACTTCGTTTGGACATGTACTTTTTCTTCCTCATCATATACAACAATATGAACAGTTTCTCCGTAATGAAGCTCCTTTGCCATCGTTACCCAAATATCATCTAGCTTAGCCCTGTAACCTTCACCTCTATGAGCTTTATCATGAGGCCATTGGAGCCATGTCCCCTCATGCTTTTCCCACTCAGCTGGCATATAAAACAAACTATTTTCTATATTTCTCATACGTGTTCACCCCTTCTTCGAATGTAAGTTTAGTCTAAACTTTGACATCGTGTTAAGGTCAACAGAAATATATTCATGTACTTGCAACTACTTTATAAGGTGTCTCTTTATTTCTCCTTGTGATACACTACTTCTCCTTGTAAAACCGTCACTAAAACTTTTGCATCTGGAATCTTATCGACACTCATTTTAGTAATATCTTCATTTAGTAATATCATATCGGCTGATTTACCTACTTCAATTGAACCAGTAATATTATCAAGGCCTAATGCTTTGGCGGGCTTAATCGTATAAGCATCAATAGCTGCATATATATCAGATAAGCCTTTCTCTTCAATACTTAGCGCATTCGAAATCGTCACAAGTGGATTTAGTTCATTTACATCCCAATCACTACTAAGTGATACATTTGCTCCTGTTTTCCAAATACGTCCTAACGGCATAATTCGTTTCATCTGTTGATCTGAAAAATACGTACTTGCCCAGCTTTGTTTAGGATCTTCTGCAAAATCATGACCTACTTGGAAATCAGCGCTAACACCTAACTTAGCAAAACGATTTATATCACTATCTTCTACCATTTCAACATGCGTAAGTGTATAAGGCTGATTCGCCCCTTCTTTTTTCGCTGCTTCAATTGCATTTAAACTCTCTCTTACTCCGCCATCTCCAATTGTATGAATGAGTGCACCGTAACCAATTTTATTCAGTTCCGTCAACCACCATTTCATTTTTTCTTCTGGAATATAGTTCAAACCATATGGTGTTCCTTTAAACCACTCAAATTTATATTTTTCTAGTATTTTAGCTGTACTGTTAATGCTAATTCCATCACTATACATCTTCACTTGATTGATAAGCATTCGAGATGATACATCATCACGCTTAATTTTTTTGAAATACTCCATTTGTTCTGCTTCATTTAAGTTCGGATATACCCATGGACGCAGTACTACTCGTGACGTTAACTTTTTTTCATCGTTCACTTTATTCCAAACATCTAACCAGCCTCGTTTCCAATAGAGACGCCCATCGCCGACTGTAGTAATTCCATTCTTCGCAACCTCATCTAAACCGTCTAACAAACCTTCATAATTTTTTTCAAAGAGTTTAGGCTGAGAATTCCATGCTTTTTCCATTATGATATCCCCTGCTGTATCATACAAAAGCCCGAAAGGTTCTCCTGTTTCTGGATCCCGGATGATTCTTCCGCCTTGCGGATCTTTCGTCTCTTTATTTATTCCCGCTACTTCCAATGCTTTTGTGTTAACCCATACAGAATGAGAAGTTCTTTCCATAATTAATACAGGGTTATTAGGAAATAACTCATCAAGAACTTGTAATGGCGTTTGTTGTTCTGACTTTTCGTCCATATCTTTTAACAGCTCTTCCAAACTAAATCCTGTTCCACTTACCCATTCGCCATCTTTCACATCTTTTTTACAAGCCTTTAAATACGAGCGTTGTTCTTGAAGCAAAGCATCTGGTGAGACACTACAATTCCCTGCTGCTGGTGATTTCGCCTCAAATATATGATTATGATTGTCCACAAAACCAGGGAGTATAAAACGTCCTTGTAAATCCACCACTTTTGTATCTTCATTTATAAATCCTTCTACATCTTTGTTTGAACCAACAAATGTAATTTTCCCTTCTTTAACGGCTATAGCCTCTACAATGTCTTGCTTTCCATTTGAAGTATAGATGGTACCATTTTTAAACACTACATTTTTAGGCAACTCCTTAGGTAGAACAAAACTACCATTCTCACCTTCTCCTCCTCCAGGAGTACATGCTGAAACCCATGTCATACTTAGAATAAGGCAAATAATCATGATTATTTTTTTCATATTCTTTCTCCTTTTTATTATGATGAATTACTTACATAAATAGAATAAGGATTGACATAATGTTAATGTCAATCCTTATTCTCAGTTTATTTTCATCACTAAAAAACAAATTTGTGTCACATACTCCTCTACTAAACAATCACATTCAGATCCCTTGATGTAAACCTCATATGGTGAATCCTCTATTACATAACCATTTCTTTCAATCCATTTTTCTAACGCTATATAAGCGTAACCTATATAGTCATAACTTCCATAATGCATAGTAGTAACGATTTGATGCGGATTTAGTTTTTTTATTTCATATTCTTGTACTACGTCTTTATCGTTCTCATGCATAACTGGAATTCTTAATTCAATATCGCTTTCATTCGGGATATACTCTTCATCATAAAAGACTGTAGAGGGCGAACCAACTATTTGTAAGTCATGCTTTTGTACTTTTTCATATAAGTCATAAAAATAATCATCCATATCATCAATATTTATTTGCAGTCTTTGAGAAATTACTGTTATTTCATTTCTCATTCCCACTAATATATCGTAATTTCTATGGGGAGCAGTATTTAAAGCATGATTCATATTTACCATTTCATTCATTTCTGAAATAACCTGTAAATTTTGTTTTACTTCATGAGATAACTCTATAATTTGTGCTTGCATATGCTTAATAAATGAATCTTGATCTGACGACTGAAGAATGATTTTAATTTTCGGTAGAGGGAATTTATACTCCCTTAACTTTTTTATTTTCAATGCTATTTCTAACTGCCCTTGCTCATAATATCTATACCCATTTTCCGGGTTCACATATGCTGGTTTTAATATATCCTCTTTGTCATAATGCCTTAGCATCCGTGTACTCATTTTACAAATCCGCGAAAACTCAGTAATTGTATACATATACTTACCCCTTGAATACATTTTCTTATACGCTTATTTTAAAACCAATCAAAAATCTTCCTAACTGAAAAATCTTCATTCTGATTGTTCAATCTTTTCATTTTTGAAGGTAACAAATGATGAGGACAATACCATGTTAAACAATTGATTGCGCCTCCCATTGTCGATATTTCTCCTACATGGATTTGAATAGCTTGTTTCTCAGTATGCTGTTGAATATATCGTAATACTTCCCTATCTTTAGCTAATCCAAACTTAGGAACGTAAATCGTATCACATGTTTCTAACATATTTATATACAAACCTTTTGCCGACGCTATTTCTTGATCATATTGCCCTTTCTCTGTATATGACGAGGGAACAACTATAAATTTAGCTTCTGGCATTTGCTCTTGAATAATCTCTTGTACATTATGTCTAAATTCATGATCACCTAAAAAATCACTAATAAACATCGTATGTTCATCAATAAATTTAACCATTCCGTCTGCATGTGCAAGTACGTCCCCTTCTTCAGCAGGAATAATAATAACGCGGCTTACATCCAAATCCCATTCCAGTTGCTCTATAATTTCTTCTTCCGTCCAATCATAATTATCATCAAATATGCGTTCCGTTACTATAACAGTATCTTTTTTATTCCAAATAAGATTTCCACCGTCTAATATCAATGGAGATTTCACATATTCAAATTCGTTCTTTTTCAACCATTTATTAAATTGTTGATCTAAATATCGCCATTGATCTTTCGGTAAGTAATTTGGTTGATATTTAAATTTAACTAAATGATTTGTTACAACTGGTGCAACATCCCTTAACCAAATATCATCATACTCAAAAAAGCTTGTATGAAAATCTTGCTCTTCAACAGATAAAGAGACAAGATGATCAGTAAATGATTTATTTTCATTTAAGTATTCATTAAAATAAACCAGGTCTTCATAAAAAGGACGATAATATTCATTTGATTTATCTGGTATTGCAGTAAAAATAATTCCATTATATTTTTGTTCCACAATATTTACCTCACTTTTTAATAATGGTTAAATAACTAGTTTCACTATGCCAACTATTTCTCTTTTCATAACAATTTTCAAAACGTGCACATTTCATGAATGGATTATAGCACGGAGAAATATTATATATTTATATAAAAAATATATAGCCGTGGTTGAGCGAAAAATTGACTCTTGACAGGATTTTAAAATAGAACATTCCATGACAACATTAAATATTTCATCCTTATACACAATTAATGATTAGATAATTTTTTTATCACGATTCAAATCAGTTACTTCTAATAATTTGTTTTGATTATATAAATTCACTAAATGCATTTCTACTCCTATGCAAATTCCTTCTAACGGAAGGTCATTTGGATCCTGACCAAATGGATCCTCAATTTCAACTCCTATTGCTTCAATTCCTATAAATGCAAAACTTATAAAGGTAGTTGCAAGTACTGTAAACCACCCAAGACTATCAACAAGACCAATCGATAAAGTCCCGCAAAATATGAGCAGTAAAATTTTAATATGAGCGAAATATGCAAAAGGAATAGGCGTTGTTTTGATACGATCACATCCACCCACAGCCGTAAGCAGATTATTCAAATCAGCTTCCATATTAATTATTGTATTTGGATGAATTTGACCCGTTTTCAAACCTTTTGATAGTATAGTTTTTAACATAAAAACTATACTAATCGGTAAATGAATAGACTCCGTCAACATTTCTTTTTCCTTCTCAGAACAAATATCAAGCAATGATTTTATTTCAGATAAATCTTTTTCATCTCTCAAATGTCCTTTCGCTATCTTTGGAAAAGCCATTAATAAATGTAAAAATTTTAGTTTTTCCTGATCCGTCTTTCCCTCTCCAGACTCCCAATGACATAAAAAGCTAACTGCTAAATTTCTAGTAGAGGCAGCAAGCGTGCCAAACAGCTTCCTACCTTCCCAATATCTATCATAAGCAGTATTAGTACGAAAAACTAACAGTAAACCTAAAGCCCCACCAACAATTACCCAAGGAGTTTGATTCATTTTTATTGCTGCATAATAATAATGAATTACAGTTACTACCGTTGAAACACATATATATAATAAAATTTGCGGGAAAATATCTCTTATTACCGTTCCCTTTAATGTAAATATTTGATGTAAACTATTTTGATTATTGTAATGTACCATATTTACAAAAGCCTCTTTCTTTTTTACTTTTTATTCTTTTAAATTATGAAAGTATACAATTGAATAGTAGAATCATAAACCCTATCATTAGACAACTGGTTAAAATTATTTCTTTCAATACGGTTACTCCTTTTTACGAAAAGATAAAACACCTTTTTTTGATTTAAATAACAAATGTTCACTCTTCTAAATCACGACGCATTATTTTAGAATTTGCAATGAATAAAGCACTAATTAATACAAGAATCGCGCAGGCATATAACAACGAATCTATTGGACTATCGTGGTCTATAATAATGAGACGAACAATAGCCGTAATACCTATATATATAAAATAACGTAATGGAAAATGAAAATTCATTTGAAAATACTTTATAATCATTACGATAAATTCAAAATATAAAAAGAATACGACGATACTATCAATTAAATGATAACTAGATTCTTCACCATTTAATTTCAGTTCTTGTATAAATTGAATGACCTCTTTCATAAGAAACACACTTAATACAACCCCTAAACAAATCAAAGCTACATTTAAAATGTACTGTAGAACGATAGGGAAAAACGAAAATACTATTTTTAAGTTCTTTAACACAAACATTTTCTCCTTTTTTATATAAAACGAAAAGCGAATACACACCATAATTCTTTTATCATTATATTTAAATTTATTTTTTTAGATAATTAGGAATGACAAAATAGGTAAAATTAGGATTTCACCTATTTTGTCTCAAAAGCAACATAACGAAATTCCAATCTATTACTTCAATGCAATCGGTTGTTGTTGTGTCACACAATGAATCATACCGCCATTTTTATAAAGCTCTCTCACATCAATACCGACTACTTTACGATCTGGATATAATTTCTGAATCGTATCGTTTGCGATTTTATCATTCGGATCATTATAATTAGGCACCAACACTACTGTATTCCCAATATAATAATTAATATATGACCCCTTATAATCGAGAGCTTTTCCATTTTCTAAAGTAACTTTATTTTTACTAAGGGGTAAGTATTCATACTTATATTTCTGTCCTGATGCATTTTTTGCATCTAACAATTTATCCATATCTTTATTAGACAAACCCCATTCGGCTAGGTCATCTTCTTTCATCGTTACAATGGTAGATTTATTATGGAATTTAGCAAATCCATCAATATGAAAATCCGTAATATCTAAATTAGGTACTCCGTCTAACCAAATAAAGTTCGACACCCCAAGCTCACTTATATATTTTTCGATTTCCTTTTCTGATAAATCAGGATTTCTATTTTTATTCGTTACTGCACTTCGAGTTAATAAAGCAGTCCCATTGCTGTCTAATTCAATCGCGCCGCCTTCAAGGACAAATTTCCCCCAGTCAATTCTTTCGATCCCTGATTGTTTACTAACATTTTCACGTATACGAGCATCATTTTTATAAGGAGTTTTCTTCCCCCAACCATTAAATGCTGGATCTAATATTTTTAGATTTTTATTATTGTCATAAACAAAAATTGGTCCACTATCTCTTGCCCATACATCATCAGTAGGGGCGATAAAGAAATCAATTTTACTCATATTCAATCCTTTATCAATTAAGAGCTTATTAATTCGCTCTTTTTCCTCCTCATCATATGCAACAATGTGGACTTTTTCACCCTCAGTTAAAGTACTTGCCATCTTAACCCAAATCGGTTCAACTTCCTGCTTATACTCTTCACCATATGTGTATTCATGAGGCCATTGTAGCCATGTACCTTCATGTTTATCTTTTTCATCGGGCATCGTATATTTCCCGACGGTTTTCTGTACCTCTACTTTTCCATTCTCTTTCCCTTTAGCATTTTCATTATTCCCTTCCAAAGAACATCCACTAATAATCGTTGTAGATAATGTAGCTATTAAGCAAAACTTTACTGCTTTTTTCATTTTTCTAACCTCCTGTTCGTTACTTTAATAATGTAAAGCTTCACATAGTGTGAAGCTCAAGCTTTTTAGTAATGTAAAATTTACCAATTAATTTCTCGAATAAATTCAATATG
Source organism: Bacillus sp. 3G2 (assembly GCF_044324725.1). Lineage (NCBI taxonomy): Bacteria > Bacillati > Bacillota > Bacilli > Caryophanales > Bacillaceae > Bacillus > Bacillus sp. 3G2. The sequence goes on from NZ_CP172246.1 coordinate 3,256,493, forward strand.
ATAGATGAACTTCACGCAGAAACTATCCTATATTTAACATTCATATCATTTAACTTCCTATATAAAATTATTCTAATATTCCCCCTTCATAGTTACTTCTTCAGAAAGCTGAACATTCCCAAATAAAAAAGTCGGTATTGATAATTACATATCAATACCGACTTTTAAAATTATTATTTTCCTTCTATTAAATCATTCGCCATTTTCCTAAACTCCTGATTAAACGTATCATTCATACCATTTTGTACGTTAGAGAATAATATTACAAACGTTCGTTTATCCCGGTTAAAATTATTAAATGTATTCCAACCAGCTAATACACCATGATTATGATAATAATCTGGATTAGTATAGAAACTAAATCCATATTTTCTTACAGGTGATGCAGTAAACATATCTGATACACTTTGTTTAGAAATCAACTTTCCATCCATAATAGCCTCATCTAGTCTTTTCATATCTTCAACAGTCGTATACATTTCACCACACCCATACAACCAGTTCATTTTTAAGCGGGGTGCAGCTATTAACTCATTATCTTTTCTCGTATAACCTTCTGCTAAAAAAATATCTTCAGGGAGAGTTGCACCCATTCCAGATTCATGCATTTCAGCAGGAGTAAAAATATTTTCTTTCACATATTCAGCAAGCGGTTTATTTGCTATTTTTTCTACAATATACGCAAGTACCATATAATTATAATCTGTATATCGCCATCCTGTCCCTGCAGGGAATTGTAATTTTTGCGCCCCAATCCACGTTACTAACTTTAGTCGTGACGCCGCATCAACCCTACCTTGTCCCTGATCTGGTAACCCTGACGTATGTGTTAACAAATTTCGCAACGTAATGTTTTTATCTGCCGGAAACGATGGAATATACTTATTTACATTGTCTTCAATATTTAACTTCCCTTTTTCTTTTAGCTGCATAATAGATATTGCAACGACTGTTTTCGTAATAGAACCAATGCGATATTTCGTTCTTGGCGTTGTTACTACTTTATCTTCCACATTCGCATACCCGTAACCTTTTCGTAAAATCACATGATCTTTACTAGCTACAAGAACACTTCCATTAAATCCTTTATCTTTTAAATATTGATCTAGCTTTCCAGCTGCAACTTCATAACGCTTTTTCTCATTTGCATCAACTTCCTGCATATTGCCCTTTTGCTTACTATTTACATTAGAAAATGCTTTTATATCATATTTCTTACCTTTATTTGCATGTATTAGTGCAACAACACTCCCACAAAAAATAGCAAAAATAAAGAAAACAATTAACCATTTCTTTAGCATAATAGGAACCCTCTTTTATCTAGTTTCACTTAACGCGCATCCATTCTATTCTATATCTATTAATTTTCAGATACTTTATATTATTATCTATCTATTATTCACCTTATTAAACTAGATTCCTTTTTCTCATATTCAGTTTTTGACTACTCTCTATTGTATTTCTTTCTTGCAAAATTTCCACCTTACAATCGGATACACCCTACTATAATTTCAATATCTTATGTAACATTTGTTACACATTATCAAAAAGGAGTTATAAACATGAAAAATACTGATAAACGCAATCGTTTAGATGATATGATGTTTCATTATAGGGTAACAAAAAATATATATTTTTAATTGAATATTACGGAAAATAAATTATTATATTAAAAGGAAATGCTGCTGAAAAATTTTTAAACAAAATAAATCATGGACATAGCGATACAGAAAAACAACTCATTATGGCTAAAGTTACAGGCAATTTCAAATGAGGCAATGAACACGAATGAAAACGAATCTCATTTGTATTTTGATTATACAACATATAAAAAAAGAAATGTCGCTCATTCGGCATTTCTTTAGACTTTCTTCATAAAAAATTTACATTACTAACTTTCTTTTATTTTTTGTTTTTACGATATAAACTCACTGCCGAGATACTTAATAATATCACTATACACAACCACGCATACGTATACCCTTTCTCATCGACAATATAACCAAATAAAACAGGTGCAACAATAATCGCAATTTGATTGAATGTAAGTGCCAAACTAACTGTTATTCCCACAGATCCTTCACTTGCCAATTCAGCAACTTCAACGATAAAAAGACTAAACCAACCAATTGAAAAGAAGCCTAACAATGCGCTTACACCATACAATACTCCACTCGTTACTGTATGCATGCTCATGACTAACAATAGAATCAAGCCGATAGAAGCACAGACAGCTATAAATAATGGCGTGTGCCGATTCCCCTTATAAAACACATCACTAATAGCTGCTAATACAACACGACCAATCATTCCAGAAAAGAACATCACTGAAAATACTGTTCCGGCTACAATAGATGTAATGGATTCTTCCCTTACTAAAAATTTCATGACGTGCCCAACTAACACCATTTGCAATGAAATCATGCAAATACCCGTTATATATATTGGATACAACTCTTTTTTACATATCACTACTTTTAGCTGCATCCAAAAAGAAATTTTAATATGTTCTTTCCTTGCATCCTCTTGAACATGTGGCTCTTTATAAAAAATAAAAAATAACATTCCTCCAATTATACAAATGCATGCCACACTATTTATCGCGTAAGTCACATTATATTGTATTGTTAGAAACGGGATTAGCACTCCCGCTAATGCGCCACCAATCGGTATACCAGCTTGCCTTATTCCCATTGCTAATCCACGATTTTCTTTTGGGAACCATTTTAAAATCACTTTACTTCCTCCCGGCTGGGACACACTATAAAACACTCCTACTAATAAAAGTACAAATAACAGACCATTAAACCCGTTTACTATATTAGTTAGTAAAAACGAACCTCCTAGTAAAAATGAACTGATAGAAATTAACAACTTTTCATTATATTGATCAAGTAGCCGCCCAACAAAAAGCATACAAAATAACGGTCCAATATTTACAACACTTACTAACAATCCACTTTCCATATTCGTAAGCGCATATTCTTCTTTCCAAAATAAAGCGAAAGCTCCGACACCATATGTTATAAGTGTCGCTGTTGTTTGAGCAATCGTCGCAACAATTAACATCATCCACTTATAAGCACTATTCATCCTCTCTTCGATTAACAAAATAACCCCTCCCTTCTTCCATTGTATGAAAGTTTTGATATCATATAAAATAAAGATTCATCATATAATCCATCAAAAAAAATGATACCTTTTCGGAGGGATGATGCGTGGACATAAAAGATTTAACTGTATTTTACGAAGTTGCAAAGGAAAGTAATATTTCTCACGCAGCGAAAAATTTGAACTATGTACAATCAGGCGTAACAATGCGTATGAAACAACTAGAAAATGAATTAGGTGTGCCTTTATTTTATCGTAACGGAAAAGGTGTAACTTTAACTTCTAACGGTGAGATTTTATTAACATACGCTAAACAAATTACCCACTTAATGGATCAATCTATAAAAGCGGTTCAAAGTAATGGAACTGATCCTAAAGGTACTTTGAAAATCGGATGTACAGAATCTACAACCGCGGTAAGGCTGCCATCTATATTAACGGCCTATTATGAAAAATACCCAGAAGTCGAATTAACTTTAGAAACAAATACGACCGAACAACTAATTAGGCTAGTGCTAGAACGAAAACTAGACGGAGCATTTATAGCAGGATCTACTCAGCATACTGAACTTCATACAAATGTATTTCGTGAAGAAGAATTAGTTCTCATTAGTAAAAAACCTTTATCCGCCCTTACAGACATAGAAAATATGAATTTACTCGCTTTTAGTCACGGTTGCTATTATAGAAGTTTATTAGAAGACTGGCTTCAAGAAGAAGGCATCTCGCCTAAACGAGTATTAGAGTTCGGAACAATTGAAGCAATACTCGCCTGTGTAAAATCAAATATGGGTGTAGCGATTATGATGAAATCAATTTTAAAGGGGCATGAACATAACTTATCATTCAATCCTTTACCAAATACATTCAAAAAAGTTCCTACTACTTTTATCTCTAGAAAAGATATATATCACTCAGCTGCATTACAAAAATTTATGGAGATGATTTAACAATGCGTGTAAAGAAAATACGTGGGATGAAGCGTAAAACAAACACGATGATACAGAGAATTGAAGAACATACAAAAACGTTCCCTTCTGCTTTCTATAACGATGAATATTGGTATATGCCTTTACCAGTTTCCCAAGCTTTTATCGATTCGTGTAAAACGCCTAGAAAAGTAAAACGATTGTGTATACAAACCTTATTAAATCAAGCACAGCATTTAGTCAACTACCCCCACTGAGATAAAACGTTTCAGTGGGGGCTTGAGTTAGAACGCTAGGTCTTTTCGTCTATCGCTAGACAGTTTGACGCTCTAGCATTCATGCCACCTTATGGTAACACCCCAAGTATGTTTTTGGTTGGTACTGGCAACGAACGATTGTTTTCCCACTTGCACCACCCTTTCGAAAAAGAGCAGTTCTTCCTTACAGAAGAAGCCACCACTCAGATGAATCCGGCGTGTGCTACAAGCCCCGACAAGTCGAGTACACATGGATGGTTGACGCACCCACTAAGCTATGCACGAGGCAACTGCCTTACGTTTTTGCACTTCTAATAGAATCGGCGTTTTCACTTTGAGATTGTCATCCAATTCTACAAATCTTGATTTTTTCAATGTATTCAGCGCACCATTAATATCAGCGTGGAGACATGTTCCTGCTTTACTTTGGTACAGACCACGAGTGGTTCGTTTGCCGCTAAAGCGATACTGAGTCCTATCATCCTTAGACCAAACTGGAACCAGATCTTTATCCAGAAAACTAGCTTTTGAAGTATAGCTTTCTTCTTGTTTCAAAAATCGGATGCCTTCTTTTACACACTTATTCTCAATCGCTGCCATCAGTTTATGAAATGGAATTTGAACAAATGTTTGATTATTCTTTTTTCCCATATCAGAGTTTTGTTTCCAACCTGTGTTATACCCTACGACAATCGTATCTATATCAAATGCTTTCACTTTTTTGAACAACAAGCCTACCGTTTGTGAAATGTAACCATGTATTTGTCGTTCTCGTTTATGCCAAAGTGCAGCGATTTTATTCGTTACAACGCGTTTAGAAAGTCCATTTTCTATATTTTTCTGTTGCAAATTACGTATCGTTTTGTTGAAGTATTGGTTAATGGATTTTAGTTTTTTTCCATCAATTAAGAATGTATCACCTGTATTGGTCACGCAACTTACTAATCTGTCTACACCTAAATCGCAACCTAAAGCGTTACTCGTAGTCGTGGATGGTTTCTTCATTTGAGAAATGTGCATTTCATATGTGTAATGCACCTCAAAGAACCGACCTTTTTGCTTCGGTACAATCTCAATGTAGGAGATTTTTTTATTTTTCACGTTTTTAGGCATACGTATTTTAATAGAACCGAATTTTTTTCTGAATACAACATTCATCGGAATGATCCAATACCCGTTCTCATCCACTTTTGGCACTTGATAGATTTCAATGATTCGTTTGTCAGTGGAACGAGAATAATTCGGAAACCTCGGACGACCTGTGAACTTCTCAGGATGTTTCTTCCACTGTTCCAACGCTTTAAAAAAGCTCTTCACTTCTGTAAATAAGGCTCTACGAATCGCTTGAACAGAGTTTGATTGCACGCCCGAGTAGTTCATATCAGCCTGCATAGCATTGTCCACTTCTTTTACAGTAGCTATTTTATTATCGTTCAAATAACTTTGTTTTATCGTGTACAACCCAACATTTCGCAGTGCTTTTGAACTATGCGACATGCGCTGAAGTAAACGAAATTCTTTTGCAGTCAGGCAAGCTCGTCCGATATTCTGTTTCTGCGTGAATCGTTGCATGTTTTCTCTTTTCTTTTGTTTACGTAATACTTTCACCGCTTTCTTTCTAGCCATTGTTTTCACCACCTTTCTTAGAAAGTTCATTAAGCGTATTCATTACTTTTGGCTTAAGTAGCTGAATGATAATCATTATCTAATTTCGTTGCCTTACAATCTATTCCCTTCTTATCTACATAATATCGTAAGACAAAAAGAAACAAACATTCGCCCTCAAAAATTGTTATGAGCGAAACAAAAGCGTTCAGCCTACCTGCTGACGGCAATTCATCTCCACCTGAATTGTTAGGTTTCACCCGTAACACAAATCAGATGGAGTCTTCTTGCCGGAAAGGATAAAAATAAAACCGAGCGATACACATACATATCGAGTTGTTGTTTTCATTTCTATAGAAAGTTTGTGGGATTCGCAAATTATTATATTTAAAAATGAGGGGTACTTTCATAATTTCTTTAATAGAAATAGTGAATTTCAAAAATGGATTTCTCTTTCAAATGAGTCTGATTTGTGGAAGACATGGGGGATTTCAATTTGCCCTCCCTTCCAAACCTTACACTTCCAAGAGATCATTTATGATGAGGATACAATCGATGAAAAAGAAATTTGGTTTATTGGAGAGTTATCTTAAAAGGGGAACTTTCTAATTAAAAGCTTCTCTTTTTTCACTTAACAAAATCGCTATATAATGAATTTGTCATTTTACTATATAGGAGGTTTTCAAATGGTAATCCCTAAATATCCTGATGTCCCTACTCTTACGAAAAAACAAATCGATCAAATTACAGAAATCACTTTTCTAAAAGAAATTACACCACAAAAATGTGATGCCATTTTCGTTTTCGGCGGTTCTCATCCTGGCAATTGGCAAGCTCCTCTAAAAGCTTATCAACAAGGTTTAGGAAACCAAATTATCGTTACAGGTGGTACTAGTTTGCATGGCATGAAACATCCGAGCTGGAATTACGGGGATTTATCAGAAGCAGAAGTAATTGTAAATAAATTAATTGAACATGGCGTACCAAAAGACGCTATCATGTTCGAGAAAAACTCCCTCCATTCTATCGCTAATGTAATTGAAGCGAAAAAGATTTTTGATTTCACAAAGATTAATCGGTTACTCTTTGTATGTAAAAGTTTAGGAGCTGGTCGACAATATAGAGTATTAAAAAAACATCTACCTAATACTGTTACTTGTATTCCATTTACATTTGATACAAGTTTCGATGGTGAGTTTATAATTAATAGATATAACTGGATGAAAAATGAAAAGAGTCGCTCCATGATTTTTGGAGAATACTTGAGAAATGTTTGCTACGGTAAAAAAGGCGGTATTGAACCACCTGAAAAAGAAGTTCAAGGTTTAGAGGAATATGTATCCTACTACTATAATCTAGCATAATAGAAAAGGTATACCAAAACGGCGGTATACCTTTTCTCCTATTTATTTTTCGTTTAACACACTATGTAATCGATCAGGGTAATTTGTAAACATTCCTGTAGCACCCCATTTAATTAACAATCTCATATCTGGTTTCTCATTAATTGTATACGGGTGAATTAACAGTCCATTTTTTCTAGCCATTTTCATATATGACTCATCAATAATTAGTTCTCCGTTATCATTACGTAAGTTTGGCCCAATACCAACTGCATACTTTTTAATTTCTTGAAAATCATCATTCGTTACACTTTTCGGTTCATGTGTAATTCCAGACCATTCAACAATCTCATTGTTTTCATTTGGATAATACCAAAGCAGTTGAACTAACGGAATATTTTTATTCATACTATGAATCTTTGTTAAACTATCTTTACTAAATGATTGAATCATAACACGGCTAGAAGACATGTTTTGACCTACTAAATTATATTTATTTAACAACGCTAACAATTTCTCTTCCATTCCTGGATACACATCTGGTGATTTTGTTTCTATGTAATACTTCATGCTTCTTCCGTACTTTTGGAAGATTTCTTCAAGAGTCGGAACTTTTTGCCCAACATACTCTTGCTTAGCCTTTTCTGGATAAGCCTTATTGAACCAAGATCCTGCATCTAAACTTTTTATTTCACTTAATGTTTTATCTCGTACTTCACCTGTTCCATTTGTAGTACGATCAACTGCTGTATCATGCATTGCAATTAATTGGCCATCCTTAGTTAATTGAATATCTAACTCCAAATAATCCGCTTTCATTTTTTTCACAAGATCATAAGAAGCAAAAGTATGCTCAGGTGCATGTCCACTTGCTCCGCGATGTGCAATGTTTAAAAACTTATTCGTATTCCATTCATGCTTCCCTTCTGCTTTTGCATGAACAGCTCCCCCGGCATAAATACTTCCCATCATAAAGAAAATAACTAACACGCTAATAATTTTTCTCATCCTTCTAACCCTTCCTACGTTGCAAATTTCAACAAGTTAATGAGATTTACACGAAATAGAAGATATACTTTCATTATTTTTATAAGCTTATATTAAAATTTCAGTCTTACGAATATACTTTCCCTATGTTATTAATATAGAAAACTATTTATTTTCTTTATCCCTCCTTTCCACATGTAACTTCCCTATTGTGTACGGTTCAACCAATAAAAAAAGCCATAAATTATTTAAAGGACACTTCTGTATCCCTAAATAAATTTATGGCTTATCTCAAACATCTCCGGCCTCGATTAACTTGTCGAAATTAATCATACCAAACCTATTAAAATTTGTGAATATTATTTTTTCAGTAAAATGAAGTATATAAAACAATGCTTCCGTAATTATTTAAAAACGACATAATAAATTACTCATTACCTCCTCCAGCATTACATCTGGATTTATCACCGCTTTTGCCGAACGCCATCCAATAAAGCCATCTGGTCTAATTAGTACAACTCCTTCATTCTCTATCCCATATAATTCACGAAAAACATTTTCTTGAGTAATAAAGTCTCCTCTTAAACCAACGCTGTAAACTTTTATATTTATTCCTAATTTAGATGAAACATCTTGTACACACTCGGTCAAATCGCGATTTTCTGCTCCAATAAGTAACACAAAATCATTTCCTAATAAATCAAGTATAGAAATTTCTTTTCCATCATATGTTCCCCAGAAATGTGGTGCTCGCGTTCCAGGCTTTCCGCTCAAATCTACGATATCCATTCTATGTGGAGTAGCTGAGTCATCTACTATCGCTTCAGAACGATACTGATACCCAACAGTTACAGCTAAACCATCCATATTATTCAAACTGCCTTCTTCTCTATTCGCAGCACGGAACAATAAACTACTCGCATAATCCGTCGTTAATTTTGCAACAGGATATCTCTCTTTATGATATGTTTCTAACAATTTTGGGTTTCCTTTTCCTTTTATAACAGCTGCTAATTTCCAAGCTAAGTTATGCGCATCTTGTATGCCTGTATTTGAACCAAATCCTCCAGTTGGTGGCATAATATGTGCTGAATCACCAACTAAAAAGATTCGATCATCTTGAAATTTTGTAGCAGTACTTTCAGTCGCTTCCCACGGTAAAACACTTACTATTTCTGCCTCAATATTTGTGCTTCCAATTGCGGTTTGAATAATTTGTTTACAGCGTTCTATAGTGAAATCTTCTGGTCGCTCTCCTTTTAATGGATCGTAGGATACATGGTAAATCCATCTTCTTTCATTATCAACTGGAATAAGTGCACCAAGAACTTCCGGATGAAGTACCATAGTAAAACCAAATGCATCACCTTGTATAAACTCACTTAAATCTGCTTCAAAATAAATATTCATATAATAGCCACCGATTGTACCGCGTCCCTCGGTACTTATCCCTAGCTGCTCACGTATTTTACTTTTTGCCCCATCTGCTGCAATTACATAGTCACAATGAATAATACTTTCTTCTTCCGTTTCACGATTCCGAATCGTTGCTATTATTCCTTGCTCATTTTGTTCATAAGAAACTAATTCATGATAAAAAGATAATTCTCCGCCTAATGATCTCGCTTCTTGTAACATCATATATTCTAAAATAATTTGATAACAAGCCGTTTGTTTTGATGGACTAATCTCTTCTATTTTTTGAAGTAACTTTTCATCGTTTCCATACTGAGTGGCCCTCATTTTTGCCAATTCTTCCTTATTTGCCTCAGCTATTGTATGAACCGCTATTCTTCCCCGACAATTTTCTAATGCTTTCCCCGCCGATCTAATTTTTTGTTCTAAACCTAATTCTCGAAATAACTCCATCGTACGAAAAGTGATTCCACCTGCTTTCGGATGAATTGCAGTAGACGAGTGCCTTTCAATCAGTAAATAATCAACGTTATGTTTTGCAAGGAATAACGCAGATGCTAACCCTGATAATCCTCCTCCAACAATTAAAACTGGTACGTAATTCGATTTCATATATTTACCCTCCCATCATTGTTCTGAGCTCAGTGATATAAATATAATCAAAAAAACAACAAAGATATAGACTTATATTTCATTTTAAATTATCATATAGATAGATTACGCCCCAAATTACTTTTACTTTTTCATACATCTATAATCTGCTTGAATTATGCGTGTATGAAAAAGTAAAACGAAACAACTCACTTTAGTAAACACTAAAATAATAAAAACATGATAAGCAGTCGTAACCCTATAAGTTATACAGGGGACGACTGCTTATTTTTTTAAACTTCAAGCCTTCTAGTATGTAACCCTTTTTTATCCCCTATCATTATCAACACATATAATTTCATTCGTCTCGATTTTCTTTCCCAATATTGCAGCTCATTCAACAATCATGTAGCATTACCGTATCGATGTAATGGTTCATCATCTTAAACCTTTCGACTAATTTTTTGGAGGTAAAGTGATTGAAATGAATAAACAAGAACAATTAAATGTTATAAAAAAAGATTTTATTGATTCTCAAAAAGTATTATTAGCAATTGGCGATGAAACACGTCAAGCTATTTTGTTCGTTCTCATGGAAACGGAATGTCAAACCGGATTACGTGTAGGCGAAATTACGAAAAAAACACACCTTTCTCGACCAGCGGTATCACATCACCTTAGAATTTTACGAGAAGCCGATATTATTTTAATGCGAAAAGAAGGCACAAAAAACTTTTATTATATTGATATACGTACAAAATTAGGTTTATTAAAAAATCTTGTATTAGATATTGAAAAGCTATTGCACAACTTTTATTGAGATTTGGAGGTATAAGAAATGAAAGCAATGATAATTGATAAATACGGGAAAGTTCCAATGCGTATAGCAGAGGTACCTACTCCTGAAATAAATGAGCATGAAGTGCTCGCAGAAATTCATGCAGCTAGTATTAACCCGATTGACTTTAAAATACGTGATGGAAAAGTGAAGATGTTACTTAAATATGAAATGCCCCTAATCCTTGGGAATGACTTTTCCGGTGTTATCGTAAAGGTTGGATCAAAAGTGACTCGTTTTAAAGTCGGCGATGAAATATATGCACGTCCAAGAAAAAATAAGATCGGCACTTTCGCAGAATATATAGCCATTCATGAGGATGATATAGCTTTAAAACCAAAAAATTTAAGTTTTGAGGAAGCGGCGTCGATTCCACTCGTTGGCTTAACATCATATCAAGCACTACATGACATTATGCACTTACAAAAAGGACAAAAGATTTTAATTCATGCTGGCTCTGGCGGGGTTGGCACTTTCGCAATTCAGTTAGCAAAAATAATGGGTGCTATCGTTACAACGACTGCTAGTGAAGCTGGTTCTGATTTAGTAAAGTCTCTTGGCGCAGATAAAATTATTAATTACAAAACAGAAAAATTTGAAGAAATGCTAAAAGATTATGATGCAGTATTTGATACAATCGGCGGTACAACACTTGAAAAATCATTCAACATTATAAAAAACGGCGGCAACATTGTTTCCGTTTCAGGAATGCCAAATGCTCGTTTCGGTAAAGAATTTGGTTCTGGATTTTTTAAAACACTCTTATTTTCATTAGCAAGTAGCAAACTTACTGCACTTGAAAAGAAGCATAATGCGCAATATTCATTTTTATTTATGAAGCCAAGCGGAGATCAATTACGTACTATCGCAAACTATATTGAAGCTGGTGAAATCAAACCGATAATCGATCGAGTTTTCCCTTTTGAAGATGCTCAAAAAGCAATGGAATATTCAGAGGCTGGAAGAGCAAAAGGAAAAATAATCGTAAAAATTAAGTAATAATAAAAACTCCATTTAAAAAAATGGAGTTTTTATATTTGCTGTTAAATAGACATAGTGCAGTGAAGTCCTTACAATAGATTGCAAGGGGAAATATCATATTATACTTTTAGCTAATTTTACAAAGAATACATACGTACAAATACATAATAAAAAATAAACAAGGAGGAGATACAATGACTAAAAAAAATGAAGCTGGTTGGAATTTAGATCATAGTTATACGACTTTACCACAATCATTTTATACAGAAATCCCCCCTACTCCCGTAAGTTCACCGGAGCTAATTAAACTAAATCATTCACTAGCAATATCTCTTGGCTTTAATCCTGAAGAATTGAAAAAAGAAGTTGAAATTGCAGTTTTCGCTGGTAATGCACTCCCAGAAGGAGCTCACCCATTAGCACAAGCGTATGCCGGTCATCAATTCGGACATTTTAATATGTTAGGCGACGGTCGTGCCCTTTTAATTGGCGAACAAATTACCCCTTCAGGTAAACGTTTTGACATTCAGCTAAAAGGTTCTGGCCCTACTCCGTATTCACGCCGCGGTGATGGTCGCGCTGCACTCGGTCCGATGCTACGTGAGTATATTATTAGTGAAGCAATGTATGCACTTGATATTCCGACTACTCGCAGTTTAGCAGTTGTCACAACTGGCGAGCCAACATATCGTGAAACAAAGTTACCTGGAGCAATTTTAACTAGAGTCGCTAGCAGTCATATACGTGTCGGCACATTTCAATATGCTGCAGCTCGTGGTTCTATCGAGGATCTTCAATCACTAGCTGACTATACAATAAACAGGCATTATCCAGAAATTGAAGCTCATGAAAACCGATATACTGCATTGCTACAAGAAGTCATAAAAAAACAAGCAAATCTCATCGCTAAATGGCAACTTGTTGGATTTATCCATGGCGTAATGAACACTGACAATATAACAATCAGTGGAGAAACAATTGATTACGGTCCTTGTGCATTTATGGATAATTACGACCAAGGAACTGTATTTAGCTCGATCGATACACAAGGTCGCTACGCATATGGGAATCAGCCATATATGGCCGCATGGGATCTGGCACGATTAGCAGAATCTTTAATACCGATTCTGCACGAAGATGAAGAAGAAGCATTAAAAATTGCTCAAGACGAAATTTCTAAATTTAGCGTACAGTATGAAAATCAGTGGTTCCTTGGAATGAAAAAGAAATTAGGACTATTTAGCAACGAGGAACAAGATCAATCACTTATTGAGCAACTTTTAAAAATGATGGAGAAATTTAAAGCAGATTACACAAATGCATTCCGTTCATTAACTCTTAATACGATCGAAAATACAGCTCTATTTGAAAGTCCTGAATTTAAAGAATGGTACAAACTATGGCAATCTCGATTAGAAAGACAAGAAGAATCGAAAGAAAACGCCTACGAAATGATGAAAAATAATAACCCTGCCATCATCCCAAGAAACCACCGCGTAGAAGAGGCACTAGAAGCAGCTGTCACAAATGGCGACTATAGCGTAATGGAGAAACTTCTTGAAGCGCTATCTAATCCTTATGCGTATGCTGCAGATCAAGAAGAATACTGCGTTCCACCTGCGCCTACGAATCGTCCTTATCGTACTTTTTGCGGGACTTGATGGCTTATATTTATAATCCGTATACTCATTTCCCTACACCACTTGAAATAGTGGTGTTTTTGTCGAAATTTTCCCCTTAATTTTCAAAATAACAGGAGGTTTTACAAAATATTACATAGAAGTATGTAGTATCGTAATTTCAGAGGTTAATCTCTCATTACGATCTTTGTTATTCTGTCTAAATTTATAAACGAATAACAAAATATATATCCTATAAGGAGAGATGCGATTTGAAAAGAAAAATTGGTACAACTATTTTAGGGCTATCAGTACTTAGTTTTGGTTTTTTGAATGTAAATATTGGGGATGGCGGAGTAGTAAAAGCAGATCATGGAAGACCACCTGTTTCTAAACAAGACAGTCATGCTGATCTACCAGCTCCTAAACAAGACAGTCATGCCGATTTCCCGGCTCCTAAGCAAGAAGGGCATGCTGATCTACCAGCTCCTAAGCAAGACAGTCATGCTGATCTACCAGCTCCTAAGCAAGACAGTCATGCTGATCTACCAGCTCCTAAGCAAGAAGGGCATGCCGATTTCCCGGCTCCTAAGCAAGAGGGACATGCTGATCTACCAATTCCTAAATTTGAAGATCATGGTGAACACATTTAAAAAAATCCCCTTCATGCATGAAGGGGATTTTTTTAGGTTCATATTTAATTTCTCACCTAAAAAATAAATACTATATAAGTTAAAACACCGAAATTTTCTCTTTTAAAAGAAAATTATTTATCAAGTGAATATTCGTTATTTTCACATATTTATATGATAACATTATAGACAAAACTCAATAGACTATTCTGAGGGGGGATTTTATGAATACCTTATTAACTGGAAGTACATACGCAACGAAACACTTAGAGGCATGGTATCACGCAATCTTAATTCAAAATGTTACAGAAGCACAAACCTGCTATCATGCAGCAACTCAAGAGCACAAAGAAATTCTTGTAAAAGAAGATAGTTTAAACTCATCTTACCATTTATTTTTTAACTTATTAAAATTCCGTTATGCAGTATTCACTGATGGACTATCCATTACAAAGGGTAGTTTTGATGCAATTGATGCTATTACTATCCCAGCTGATTTACAACTATCCTACTTATACAATTATTACAAAGCCATTTACTTTACTGCATTAAACAAATTTGAAAAAGCTGAGGATTATTTCGAAAAAGCAAAATCATCTTTAGCTAGCCTTTCTACTGTGGAACAGGCTGATTTCTATTACCGATATGCAGTATATCATTTTCAGATGCAGCAACCAAGCCAAGCCATCGTATATGCTACTAAGGCATTAGAAATTTTTCAAACATTAAATGAATGCGAAAGAAATATAACCTCCTGTTTAAGTGTACTAGGCGGATCTTATGTAGCAGTTGGTCATTATGAAAAAGCTGAGGAATTATACTATACAGCCATCGATATATTACAAAAAAACAACGAAGAGTCTTTACTTCTTCATGTACGAAATAACCTAGGTACACTCTATGCGAATAAAAACTTGTCAGAACAGGCCATTCGTCAACTTTCAGAAGTAATAGAAAAAATGCCAAAACACTTTAAGGCATTATTCTTACTTGCACAAGAAAATGGAAAACTAGGAAATATGGAGTTTGCAAATAAATACATTCAAACTGGTAAAGAAATTGTTTTACAACTAAACAATGAGGAATATAAACATCATTTTAATATTTTAGAAGCTATTATAAATAAATTTGAATTAGAACAATTAGAGCGAATTATACAAGAAGGAATTGACTATTTCAATGAAGAATCTTTATTCAGTTATACTTCTGATTATTGCGAGAAAATAGCCACTTTATATCACAAAAAGGAACTCTTCGAAAAAGCTAGTCAGTATTTTTACAGCAGTATTGAAGCTAAAAAAAAGAATGAAAGAAGGTTATGAAAATGAAGCAAACAATTGGTAAAATCGCTTTAGGTATTGCATTTACTGGTATTTTTTCTTATGGGTTAAATGTTAATCTGACAAGCCAAGCTGGACATGAACATTTCCCTGCACCACAAAAACCTGACTTTGTTCAATCCGTTGACGTAGGTAAAGACTATAACTCAACAACAGCTGAAAAAACACTTTAAAAAACGAAAGACCTTCAATTAAGAAGGTCTTTTTAAATACACTTATTTAGAATGTTTCCCTTTCAAGTAAACTGTATTTTCTCATCAACCCTGCAATCCCCCTACTCCCCTCACTACCAACTTTCTCAAGTTTTTCCACGACTAAATTTCGCCTCTCTACAGAATGATTTTGACTTAACTTCGCTTTTCCTTCTATTTTATTTATCTTTATTTTAAACCCAACTATTCCCTTACTTAATCCTGCCATATAATTCCGATCTACATCGTTTAGTGAGTACGTGCTCTTTGAATCTTCATATGTATGTACTAATTCTTGAAGAGAGTCAATTAATTCCTGTTCATCCTCAACAATTTCTAATTCACCGTATACATGTACTGCAACATAATTCCAGGTTGGTACTGCATTTTTTGTTTCATACCATGACGGAGAGATATAACTATGCGGTCCTTGAAAGATAGCTAGTACTTGCTGATTCCTAATATCTCTCCACTGCTCATTCGGCCGTGCGAAGTGACCATGTAACGTGAGTGTTTCCCTATTTAGCAACAACGGCAAATGCGTTGCATATGGTTCCCCGTTACGTTGAGAAAATAATGTCGCAAAGCTATTTTGTTCCATTATTTCGTACTTCATCTCTTCATCTTGTATTGCAAAATATTTTGGTATGTACATAAACTCCCTCTTTTCCGATCTTTTCTAATTTATTTCCTATTATATTTAGTAATCGCATCAATCAACAGGGACAGTTTGTCATTATTTTATAGTGGCAGCTTTCAATAAAAAAGAATAGGCCGCATGTACTCAATGCGACCTTAGTTTATTTTCCCCAATATATTTGTAATAAATGCCGTCTTACCTTCACTATAGCTCGCTCTATTTTTCGATTCTCTTGCTAACTCTTCCTTTAAACGTCCATATTCAACAGCAACATCTTCATGTTCACGAAGGTAATCCCGAAACACTATATGTCTTCTTAACTCTTCACTATTTTTGTCACACACATATAAATGATGTTCCATCCAAGCTGTATTTTCTTCACTCCACGGAACGAAAGCGTCCTTTCTGCCAAACGTCTCTCTTCCTTTGAAGCTCCAGTCTGCTTGATGGTAATACCCTATTGTTTCAAGTCTTTTTACTACTTCAAGAAAAATTCCGTACTCTTCTATTACTATATCAATATCTAATATTGGTTTTGATACAAGTCCTTTAACAGCTGTACTACCCACATGTTCAACGGACAAAACAAGTTCTTCCATTGCATTGTTAATAATAATTTGTAATTTATTAAATTCATTTTCCCATTTGATGTTATATTCTTCAATAGTAATTGTCTGTTTCAACGTATCCTTCTCCTCAAAAACAATTATAACCTCTGAATATGAGTATCCTTAAAATCCGTCTCATATTTTAGTCCATATCCAAACATTCGATCCATTCCAATATGCGCTGTCCATATTAAGCCAATCATTATAACGGTATCTACCTTAAAATATACACCTATGATAGCTATTACTATCGATATATTATATGTGTGAAAAATATTATAAATTTTAGCACCTACATGATTATTTATCCCATACGCCAACATTGATAAATCCGGAGCTAAAAGGAATACAAAAAATATAATCCAACTAAATTCATATATTGAATACAAATAAATTGCAGCTAACAAAACAACAAGCCCTTCAATATGTACAATACGTTTTTGCATTACTCATCATTCCTATTTTTCTATATTTACCGATACATTTTCATCACTAAAAGTATTCTTTGCATTTTTTGACCAGATGGTTGCTAAAATCGGCCCTGCAATATTATGCCATACTGCTGCTAATACACTTGGAAGTGCAGCTGCTGGTCCAAAATGTGCTGTTGCCAGCGCAACACCTAATCCTGAATTTTGCATTCCTACTTCTATTGAAATAGCTCTTCTTGTCCCTTCGTCTAGCCCAAGTACGAACGCTGTTATATATCCGAGTAAAAAGCCAAATGCATTATGGAGCATAACTGCAATAAAGATGAGAAGGCCTGAAGAAGTAATGCTACTTACATTGGCTGAAACAACTGCAGAAACTATAATGATAATTGCTACAACTGATATTAAAGGGATAACAGTCATTCCTTTCGTAACAGTTGTAGGGAAAAACTTCTTCACTACTAATCCTAAAATAATAGGTAGGATAATGACTTGTACGATAGAAAGAAACATAGACATAGCATTTACTGGCATCCATTGTCCTGCAAGTAATAATAAAATAAGAGGTGTAGCAATCGGTGCTAGTAACGTTGATAATGACGTCATTGCAATAGACAACGCTAAGTTCCCTTTTGCTAAATAAACCATAACATTTGATGCAGTGCCACCGGGTACCGAACCGAGTAACACTAATCCAGCTGCTAATTCAGCTGGCAGATTCATAACGTAGGCTATTACGTATGCGACAAGTGGCATAATAATAAACTGAGCACATACACCGATAATAACTGGCAATGGTTTTGTAGCAATGATTTTAAAATCAACAGCCTTTAATGTTAATCCCATCCCAAACATTACAACCCCGAGTAAAATTGTTATGTAACTAGTTAACCCGAGAAATGGTCCAGGAATGAAATATGCAATTGCTGCAATACAAATAACCCAAAATGCAAAATACTTTCCAGCTATATTACTTATCGCTTCTAGTACTTTCACCCCATCATCCCCTATCCTTCAACTGAAAAACTTTATTCGGATTCAAAATATTTTGCGGATCAAGAGCTTTCTTTATTTTTTCCATTACGAGTAATGCCGCCCCATGTTCTTCTTCTTGGTACTTCCGTTTTCCGATTCCAACGCCATGTTCTCCCGTACACGTCCCACCTCGTTTAAGAGCATATAAAACGATACTTTCATTTATTTCGTCGCCCTTTTCCACTTCTTCTTTATCGTTTGGATCTATCATTAAGAGCACGTGGAAATTCCCGTCTCCTACATGACCAAGAATACCGCCAACAAGGCCTACTTTATCTAACGTCTCTTTCGCATGTTGGATTGCGCCAGCTAATTCTGAAATTGGTACACATACGTCTGTACTCATAAGCTTTTTACCAGGATAGCTATGAACGTAAGAGTATGCTAGATTATGCCGTGCATCCCATAATTTATTTCTCGCCGCAGTTTCCGTTTCAAAAGCAACTTCTTTACATTTATGATCAAAAACAATTTCCTTCGTGAATTCAATATCTTGCTTTAGCCCAGCTTCATTGCCATGAAATTCTAAAAACAGTGTAGGTTCTTCTCTGTAACTTGTTTCATTATAATGATTTACTTGTTTCATAGATAATTCATCTACAAGTTCAATTCTCGCAATTGGAATACCCGCTTGTAGTATATTAATAACAGCTTCTACTGCATCATTTATAGTTGAAAACGATGCTCTCGCAGCCATAACATGTTCTGGTATGCCATATACTTTTAATGTTAACTCTGTAAAGCATCCGAGTGTCCCTTCTGATCCTACGAAAACACCATTTAAGTGGTAACCTGATGATGACTTCGCTGCTAAATTTCCCGTATGTATTACTTCCCCATCAGCAAGAACGACTTCTAAATCACGAACTTGATCACGCATTACCCCGTATTTAACCGCTGTCGTTCCGCTCGCATTTGTGGCAGCCATTCCACCTAACGTTGCATCTGCTCCTGGGTCTACACTAAAAAATAATCCATACTTTTTCAATTCTTTATTAAGTTGAGAGCGAGTCACTCCCGGCTGTACTTTCACTAGAAAATCTTTCTCTCTTATTTCGAGTATTTTATTCATAAGCGAAAAATCCATTGTAATTCCTTTTTCATATGGAATGACATGTCCTTCTAAGCTAGAACCTACCCCAAAAGGAACGACAGGTTTTTTATGCTCACTCGCTACTTTCATTAATCTACTAACCTCTTCAGTCGTTTTCGGAAAAACTACTACATCAGGTAAACTACTAGCATGATAAGATTCATCTTTACTATGTAACTCTCTTACTGTCGTATTTACAACTACTCGATCTTCGGGAAGTACACCCTTTAATTCATTTACTAAACGCTCTACCGTTATTTCCATCGTATACTCGCCTACTTCCTATAAATTCGAATTACAAAATATGTTAACTTATTTCATACATAATAATCCGAAAAATTAAATAATTCAAGTTTTATACATATAAAATTTGATTCCTACTGTCGAATAAACAAAAAGAACTTGCAATAACTATTGCAAGTTCTTTTCTAGAAAACTATATTTTAAATGACTTCTTTATTAACAGCATAAACCAAATTAAAGTAACTGCCATCAATGAATGAGAAAACCCAACAATATAAGTTAACCCTTTAAAGTCCGCTCCATTTAGCTGAAGAAGCCCTCTTGCAGCCAATGAACCTAACATTAAAATTAATGCGATATTATGTACAACAAACCACTTATTAAAACTTTTCGCTTCATGAAACGCGAATACTTTTGCTAATCCTAAAGCAATTAAAAAGAAGAAAAAGCCAAGTACAAGTGTATGTGTATGCAAAAGATTTAACAAAGTAGATCCTACAATCCCCTTATACTTTCCATACTCCCTAGCGAAAATTCCGGATAATAAACCGATAATCAAATACGTAAACGATGCATTATATAATTTTTTCATTATGTACCTCCTTGAGTAGAATGTGTAGTGTGTCATATTTAGTAATAATGATAGTTATATAGTAAAAACTCCTAGTTACCTAGGAGTTATTGTATAAGCATCTCACTCTTTACAATCAATCCTAATTATAAAATATCTCTTTATACAAAACAAACGAACTTTATGTGAACAAGCAGGACTCTATTAAAATATGTTGCGATTTCGTATTAGGCAATCCATACTAATTATTATAAATGTTAAAGGTGGTGCAATGGATTGATAGTTCTTGAAACTGAACGACTCGTTCTTCGCTGGTTTCATATAAAAGACGCTCCATTTATTCTTGAATTAGTAAACGATCCTGCATGGATTCAGTTTATTGGTGATAAAAGGATTAAAAACTTAGACGATGCAAAAAAATACATCTTAAATGGACCAGTTGATATGTATAATAAAATGGGCTTTGGTCTTTACTTAGTAGAGCGAAAAGAAGATTTCACTCCACTTGGTATGTGCGGTCTTATTAAAAGAGATTCATTAAAAGATGTTGATATCGGCTTTGCCTTTTTAGAGAAATTCCGTTCAAAAGGGTATGGCTTTGAATCCGCTTCTGCTGTAATAGACTACGGTGTACAAAAGCTCGGTCTGAAACGAATTGTAGCAATTACTACTATCGATAACATCAATTCAGGAAAGCTTTTAGAAAAAATAGGATTGCAGTTCGAAAAGATAGTTTCAGACTCTGGAGAAGATTTAAAGTTATTTGGGTATAACGTGTAAAAAAGGTCGCCATTCATGGCGACCTTTTTTACGCGTTATACTATAGTTTGCATCAATTCTTGTAATTACCAATATACCTTTCACATCACATTTTTGGTACTTTATAGAAATAAATCTTCCACTTGCGAATAAATTATATTAATATATTAAATAAAGGAAGTGAGAATAAATGGAACAACATGATATTAATTCTTTAGAACAACCACTATTTTTTCTAGTTCTTCAATTCATTGCATTTATATTAATCATTTGTATCGTATATGGAATCTTGTACAATACAGTATTGAAATTAAATATGCCTAAATGGACTGCACATATGGTAGCTACCGTATTTTCCATTGGTATCGCCTATCAAGCTTTTATAAATTTCATTTGAAATTTTTGTATAACGCATAAAAAAAGGTCGCCACTCACGGCGACCTTTTTACTATTTCACTTCTACCGTATAATTCCCTGTTCCACCGCCATACTGATACACATGCAAATAATATTTTCCTGGATACGTGTAGTAACTTCCTACTAGCTTATTCCCTTCTTGCTGGGCATACGTAACATAATTATTTAAATCTGCTTCTGAATAAAGAACCCAGTTTACTCCGATATTATTTTCCTTCGTTACATTAATTTGTAGGTTTTTCGCCGTTTCTATATTAATTTCAAAATAATCACTCGTGTCACCATTTCCTAAACTAGCACGTAAAACTTGATTTAATTGCAATTTATTCGCTGTCTGGAATGAGTTATTTGGCTCTTTTTCTACACTGTTATCTTCTTTCTTTTGAACCATTACATTCGTTGTAACCGTATTTGTTAATCCTTTGTCATCTGTTACTGTTAATTTTGCCGTATATGTTCCTTCTTTTGTATACACGTGAGTCGGATTTTGTTCATTACTTACAGTACCATCACCAAACTCCCATTTATAAGCAACAATTTTTCCATCTTCATCTTTTGATCCATCGCTTTTAAACGAAATTGCTTCATTTATATTTCCGCTATATGGACCATTTATAACCGCAACTGGTGCTTTATTCACAGCACCTTCTTCTGTATTAATACCGTGGAATACAACATCATATTCAAATTGTCCAGATGCATTCACACGATAATTTACAAAATACGCTGTTACTGTTTTATAGCCTGTCCATTCTTTTGCACTTAAACGTTTTAACGTATCATTCACGTTTTGTGTAATTGTTTTCCAGTCTTCATATTCCCCTTTTGCAGTAGTACCTGTATACGTTCCTTGTAGTGTAAATGTATTAAAGAACTGTGATTTATTTTTCTTAACTGATACATTACTTAATTTTGCTTCTGCTGTAATTTCTGCCGCAATATCTGAAACTGGTTTTGGTGCATGAGTTGCTAAATAATCATTTGATACTAATGGAACATTATATTTCTCACGGTTATCGACTAACATTTGCATATAATCTTGATACTCTTTATTTAAATTCGCATCTTTACTTAAAGCAGAACGGTATGCATCATATGCTGTTACATCATTTTTTCTAATAAGATCATGAATTTTGTCAAACATATCATATCTCTTATTGTACATGTAAGATTGTAAAGCGAAGGAATAATTATAGAAATCCCAAGTTCCATACTTTGCATTTAACGTTCGCTCTGCCGTATAACGTTCTGCTGGATTTGAAGATATCCCTCCTATAATACTCTTTCTCGGTACAACATTATCTGTTCTCGTTGCCCCTGCAAAAAACTCCGCATTCCCTTCTTCAAACCAAGATAGTCTCTCATTCTCATACATCTTACCTTGTCCCCAAAGTCCTGGTACTTCATATCTACCCTGCAAGTAATGCGTGAACTCGTGTCGGAACAATTCTTCTAAACTATAAATACTTTCTTCTGGCGTACGCTCATAAGTAAAGAACGTACCTGTTCCTTCTATATAAAGGCCACCGTTATTCGTTTCATATCCGTATAATTGACGATTAAATTGATACTCAGCTGGACTATTATAAATAACCATCGTTAATACATCATCAGGATTTCCTTTTTCTAAAGGTTGATCACTTTCAACCGTACGATGGAATTGTGCCTTCACTTCTTTTGCCGCCCAATATAGACGTTTTACTTTTTCTTCTGTCACTTTATCTCCAGCTTTTAAAACAATTGCACCATCATCAAACGTGTACGTTTTCGGCAAATATTTTTTCTTCCCATCTTCTCGTATTTGATCTAAATTAACAACATTTCCATTTGCATCTTTCCCGCCATAATTCGTCGCGATTTGCTCAGCCGCTACGAAATATTGCTCTCCTAAATACGGATACATTTTCATCGCGTCTGTTACAACTTGCAATCCTTTCGTTCCTGTACTATGGAACGTACCAAGTCTACCCGTATAATAAATACCATTATTAATTAACCAACCATTCTTCGCCGTCACCGTTCCAATTAAGGCAAAACGACTTAATTCATTAATATAGCTATCAATTTTTTGGTACCATACTGTATCTTTCGGTGCCTTTCTCGTATCGTACAAATACGATTGAATGTCGTAATCCACACCTTGCATAATATCGTAAATCGCATTTCCAGCTGAAAGATTTTCTACCAATGTAGAAAAATTATCGTTATATTGTTTAAAAATCTTTGCAGCTGATGTTATCGTTTCCACATCACTCGAAGCATTTCCTATTAATTTTCCGTATGATGATACAACTCTATTTTGTTCTAACGTACCGAGTTTGAAATTCGAGTTATTCGCAATCGTTTTTAATGCAGGCAAGCATTTATCATGATAGCTCCGCTCATTTAGTTTACTTAATTCTGTATGATAAAATCCTAAATAAAATCCTGATCGTAATACCTCTACTAAAGTTTCAATCCCTTTTGAATCATCCTTCGTATAGGCTTGTCCTTGCTGCCTCAATTTATCAATAATTGCCTGCATCCTACTATCATTTTGATAGAATGCAAGGCTATCCTTATTAAATTGAAATAGACCCGTAATTTGCTCCCAATCAATTGTTACAAGTAAATCTACTAACTGCTGATTGCTTAATTGATTTAATTCAGCAATTGTATAAGTTTTCGCTGCAGCTAATTGCTTACTTTCTTTTTTCACTTCAGGCGGTCTTTGCGACAAATCAGCAAATTGTAGCCTTTTCTCAAAAGACTTATTTTCAAGCACTTTTGATGAATGAGCTAATTCTTGCACTGGTAATTGTACACCAACTGGCTCCATTTTGAGCACATTCCGATAAGAAACTTGCTCTCCCTTTGTACTTTCTGCCAATGTGCTCCCTTGGAAACTCCCTAACATTAAACTAGCAAAACTTACCCCTACTAACACTTTTTTTGAATAGCCTTTCATGCTCTCCCCTACCTTACATTTTTTAGTGTCCCGCACCATTATTTTACTATTCTTACTTTTTATTCTGTATTGAGAAAAAATAAGGGAACGTTCACACACGTATCCATGCCTAGCAAAATTAACACTTGACTTTATGTGAATTTTATATCAAAAAAAGATAGATAATAGCGAAATTCCTGCTACATCTATCCTCGTTTTCAACGCTATGATTTTAACTTTATAAACGTAACTTCCGGTAATGTTTGCATATGCTGAATAAATTCATTCTTTTCTTCTGACGATATATTTTTCAGCTGCATCCCTACCTTATAAACTATTTCTGTACCTTGCTGTAAAGCTTCTACTTCATATGAAAGTATTGGAATACCTTTCACTTGTAGTGTTTCTACTATTTGTTGTACCGCTTCATGTTTATTTATACACATTTGCACTGTTATATTTTGCGGAAATAAAAATTGCACCTTAAAAATACGACTCACAATCTCTAAACCAATTAAAACGAGAATCGTCGCTCCAATCCCTACTACATACATGCCAGCACCAATTGCTAATCCAATTCCGGCTGTAGCCCATAGACCAGCTGCTGTCGTTAATCCTTTCACCGCCTGCTTTTGTATAATAATTGTACCTGCACCTAAAAACCCTACACCACTAACAACTTGCGCTGCAATACGGCTCGGATCAAGAGCCATATGTTCCTCATTCATAATATCTGAAAAGGCATATTTTGAAACGACCATTATTAAAGCACTTCCTACCGCTACTAGGAAATGTGTTTTTAATCCCGCCTCTTTTGATCGAATTTCCCTTTCAATACCAATTATTGCTCCTAACAAACCCGCAACACCGATTCGTATAATTAGATCAACATCTACACTCACGAGTCCTTCCCCCTTTCGTTCATTATAGATAGATAAAACAAAAATTATCACACACATCTATTTATCGATATAAAAGCATTTCATTAAAATACACTTAATATCCCAGGTGATTTATGTTAATATTTTTAATATTAACATAAATTGAATTCAACCTACTTTTTATACGAAAAATCATAAACTGTACTTTCCATTTAAAAACGAGATATGGATTGCATAAAATGAGGTTGAGAAAGTTTAGAAAACGCTTTCATTTTGTATCATAATTTTTTAAAATACTACATAAATAAAGGGGATTACCAACAATGAACGTCTCTTTACTAACACCTACTACCGATTTACAAGAAGAATACTTAGATTTTTATAAAGAATGGAAAAATAGTGGTGAAACGATGATTCCATGGGTTATCTCAAAAGATCCATCTAATTTCACGGCAATGATTCAAGAACTTCACGATGCGCATAACGGCATAAATCTTCCTGAATCTTGGGTACCAGACTCTACATATTGGCTCGTCACAGATGAAAATAAAATTGTAGGGGCTGTTAATATACGTCATAGTTTAACCGAACATTTATTTAACGCTGGAGGTCATATTGGTTATGGCATTCGCCCTTCTGAAAGAAGAAAAGGTTATGCTACGAAGTTATTAGAATTATCGCTAGAAAAAACGAAGGAATTAAACATCGAGAAAGTACTTGTCGTTTGCGACGAAGTGAATACTGCTTCTGAAAAAACAATTTTACATAACGGTGGACTTCGTGATGATGATTTCACTGAAGAAGATGGAAATGTAGTAAGAAGGTTTTGGATTGAGCTATGAAAAAGTCATCCAATGAAAATAATCTTATTATAGAGAAATATAGTAGAAGTAACGAGCTAAAAGTAAAACTACTTATTGATTTATATAATGAAGACTCTTATCTATTTAACTTATTACGAGATAGTAAAACAAAATGTGCGTATGTTGCCTGCTATAAAAAAGATGTAGTAGGCATCTTTTTCACCTGGAGCAGTAGCTTCCATCCATACTGCACATACTTTCGAATATATACGAACCCTTTCTATTCAGAGCTACACATAGAACAATTTTTATTAAACGAGATTCTAAAACGAGAAAACTTCGAATTACCATTACAAACCTCTATATGGGAAACATCTGCTCATTTAAAAGCCTATTATGAAGAACATAATTTTACGGAAATCCGAAGAACTTATATGCCAATACTAGACGTACAAAAAATCATCCCTATCGATACAATGCTTCATTCAAATTATGATGTACAAAGCTTATCAAACATCTTGTCCAATAATAGCTTCTTTGAAAAGCTAGCTCACTTAGTAAAAACGAATTATGAGGATACTCACTTAGCAAATCCGGTTGCCTCATTCCCGCTCAAAGCTTGGAAAGAACAGATCTTAGCTGATGACGCATTACTAAATGGGAGCTTTGTAATAATAGATGAAGAGAATGAAATTATTGCGTACTCTTTCCTCCATACATCAGAAAAGGATACTACAGTAGAACTAGGATGGGGCGGGACTCACACTACAGAAAATTTATCCTTACTGAAACTTCTCGTTTTCAAACAAGCTATGTATGCAAGTAAACACGGTTATTCTTTCATTCAAGGTGAATTCGATTCAACGAGTATACATGCAATGGAAATATTAAAATCCTTTCCTTTCAATCCTTGTGCTACTTGGATTACATATCAAAAAGAAGCCGGAAAGTGATTATACACCTTCCGACTTCTTTTATTCTGCTTCTATTTCAAACTGCACTGTAATACCGCTAGGATCCACTACTGTAAATCCGTTTGTATTTTCGTTTATTTTATGTTGTTTTTCTATTAATCTTTCTTTCACTTCATCTAACGCTTCTTTATGCGGTAATACAATTGTATACACTTTAAGTCCAGTTGCATGTGCGGGTGGGTGTGGATTATTTACGCCGTTCCACGTATTTGCACCTATATGGTGATGATATCCTCCTGCTGAAATGAATAAGCAGTCATCTTCGCGTTGTTGCACTTCAAATCCTACTGTCTCTACATAAAACTCATGTGACTTCTCTACATCAGCTATTCGTAAATGTACGTGCCCAACGACAGTATTAGCAGGTAATCCATCAGCCTCATAATCAACGAGTGTTGCCAGTTCTTTTAAATCTAGCGGCGTACTTCCTCCTGGTCCTTCTCCCCATTGATCACGCGGACGGTCTGCGTAAATTTCAATACCATTTCCCTCTAAATCTTGTAAATAAAACGCTTCGCTATACGTATGATCACTTGCACTATTAAACCTTGAGATTGGTAAAATTTCATTAGAATATGTATAACGCCCTTCTTGTTCAGCTGGGCTATCAATTACAT
This sequence comes from Bacillus sp. 3G2, assembly GCF_044324725.1. Taxonomy (NCBI): domain Bacteria; kingdom Bacillati; phylum Bacillota; class Bacilli; order Caryophanales; family Bacillaceae; genus Bacillus; species Bacillus sp. 3G2. Next base: position 3,284,331 of record NZ_CP172246.1, read on the forward strand.
TCTTGTTACGAATCACCCCAAATAAAGCCGAAGCAAAGGCTTCACGAGTCGGAACTAAAAAGGCTACATGATATATACCAGTCGTACGTGGCTCTTGCAGTACCCCATCCTCTAACTTTTCAAGAACAAGTAACGTGTTCTTTCCACCTTGTCCTGATAAATATGCTTTATTCCCCTCTTGTTTAATTACTTCTAGGCCTACTACACTCTCATAAAAAGCAATTTGGCGCTCTAAATCTTGCACTTTAAATTCAACATGGCCAATACGTGTTTGCGGATGAATTTGTATCATGAATAACTCCCTCTCTATTTCCCTTTATTTTTTATATTAGTTGATAGGTGATAGCACCATTCAACGAACACACCTTAATTTTGTTTTTTCGTAGCATCAACTTTTAGCCATTTTTTCGATATCTCACTTAATGTGCCATCTTGCTCTAACTCTTTTAATGCTTCATTTATATTTTCCAACTTTTCGCTCTTTTTAGCAAATGGAAATGCAATCTCTCCCCATTCAAGTGGGCCAAATCCAATTTTAATATTATCTAGTTTTGCTTTTGTAATTGTCGTTTCTACTTGAACTTTATCATTATAATAAGCATCGACACGACCAAGTCCTACTTCATTTAATTCGGCTGTCGGATCTTCTGAGAATGTTTTAATTGTAAAAGCATTATTTTTATTTAATGCTTTTAACTCCTGCTCTCCTGCTGTACCAAGTCCAACACCTACAGTCTTACCTTTTAGATCTTCTAACGATTTAATTGTATGGTTATCTTTCTTCACCGCAAAAACAGATCCTGAGTACACGTATGGAATTGAAAAATCATATTTCTTTTTCCTTTCCGGAGAAACTGATAGTTCATTTGCAATTGTATCAATACGACCTGAATCTAATAAACCGAATAACCCCTCAAAATCAGAAACATTCCATTCTACTTTATACCCAGCTTTTTTAGCAGCCGCTTCAATAATTTCAGCATCAAAACCTTTTACGTTCTCGCCTTCTTTAAATATAAATGGACTACGCCCTGCAGAAGTCCCAACTTTCACTACTTTTTCATCTTTCTTGTTACTTGCTGTGTCCGAACCGCAAGCAGACAAAACTCCAACTGATAAAGTTAATGCTAGTGTTAATAATAATGACGATTTTCTCATAACTCTTCCTCCTAAATAACGAAGTGATTGCCCTCTTCAGAAGCATTTAATTGCCGTAAAAACTTTTTCGTACGTTCATTTTGTGGGTTTCGGAAAATCTCTTTCGGCGTCCCCTGCTCTATAATAATTCCATCAGCCATAAAAATAACGCGATCTGCCACGTCTTTTGCAAAATTCATTTCATGTGTAACAACAACCATTGTTATATGCTGTCTTGCCAAATCTTTAATAACTTGTAGTACCTCATTCACCAATTCTGGATCAAGTGCAGAAGTCGGTTCATCAAACAATAAAACCGCCGGATTTAAAGCCATTGCCCTAGCAATCCCTACCCTTTGCTGTTGTCCTCCTGATAACATTGTTGGATAAAAACTTTCTTTATCAGCTAAGCCTACTTGCTTTAATATTTCTCTCGCTATTCCCTTTGCCTCTTCTTCACTTTTTTTCTGTACAACCGTTAATGCTGTTGTAATATTTTGCAATGCTGTTTTATTTTTAAATAAATTATAATTTTGAAAAACCATAGCCGTTTTTTGACGTAATTGTATTATTTCTTTTTTATAAAGTTTTTTCGTATGAATCTCTAAATCTTCAATTCTAATACTGCCATCATTCGGCTGTTCTAATAAGTTTAAACATCTTAATAATGTTGATTTTCCAGAACCAGAAGGCCCGATAATGACTACGACTTCTCCTTTATTTACAGTAAGTGAAATTCCTTTTAATACTTCATTATGTTTATAAGACTTATACAAACCTCTTATCTCAATCACATATATCACCTCATTTCTATTACAAATATGGTGCATCAAGTTTCTTTTCTAACTTTTTCTGTCCCCAACTAATTACGATTGTAATAATCCAATATACAATCGCTACCGCTAAATAACTTTCCATATAACGATACGATTGTGCCGCTAGCATTTTCGCTTGCGCTAAAATTTCAGCCACACCAAGAGCAAAAGATAACGAAGATTCTTTTAACAATCCAACAAAATTATTTCCAAGTGACGGTACCGCTACACGAATAGCTTGCGGAAAAATAATTTGTCGCATCGCTTGCGCCTTGGTCATCCCGACTGATAAACAAGCATCCATTTGCCCCGATTCCACAGCATTTAATGAACCTCGAATAATTTCTGATAAATACGCAGCATTATTTAAACTTAGGCCAATTAAAGTTGCTTGCATTGCTGTAAGCACTGTAAATGTCGGAAATATTTGTGGTAATCCAAAATACAATACAAACAATTGAACTAATAACGGCGTTCCTCTAAAGAAAGAAATATACACCCTTGCAATAGGATATAAAAATTTTGTTTTATTCTTTGTTACAATAGCCAAACCGACGCCTATAACAAAGGAAATAAGCATTGAAACTACAGTAATCCCTAAAGTTATGTATACATACTTAAATAATTGCGGAAAACTTTCAAAAAAATATGCTACATCAAACTTCATTTTATCCCCCCTCTCTAAACAAAAAACTCTTCTTACACATATAAGAAGAGTTGAATGTTAATCCATTTCCCCCCCATCTTCCAAACGCATTATACGTTTGCTGGAATTAGCACAGTACTTTTATAGTCTGTTGCTGAGATTTCACCGGGCCAGTCCCTCCATCTCTCTCGATAAGAAAACTAATAAATTTTTCCATTTTTTATTGTTATTATGAAGAATACAGTTAATCATCTATAATGTCAATAGGAAAACTAAGAATTAAACCCATTACCTTTTATAATATATTTTCTTCCTACAAATTTCTTCACGTATACTAAATCTTGAGCGGTTCTATTAATACGAGATAAACGCCAAAAAACCATTACTTCTATTAAACATAGAAATAATGGTTTTATTTTTTATAGATTATTATTTCATTTTATGTACTTCAGCAACTAACTTTCCACCCTGAATGCCCATATAAAGCTTCACAGGTGCATCATTCGTGTTTTCAAATACTAAATCTAAGTATGGATATGCAATTGTAGCATCTCTTCCTTGTGGAACGTAACCAACCGTTTTAGAATGTGTCGTTCTCTCTACCATTTTCAAACCAGCTTGATCTGCTGCATTGTATAAAGTTGATGATGTTTGACAAACACCGCCACCATATCCATCTACTAATTTACCATCTACAATTTCTTTTCCTAGTTGATACCCTTTATCCGGCGTTGTATCACCAATTAATGCATTGAAAGAGAAACTGTCTCCTTTTGCTAATACAACTCCATTTATGCTCGCTGCTGACAAACGAATATTCTCAATACGACCACCTGTTGAGCCACCTAAATTCGTTTCATATCTTCCAATTACCGTGCCACTCCCTTGTGCATCATTTAATGTTGCGGTAGGTTTTTTCTCAACAATAGGTAACTGATATGAAGAATCCCACATACCAACGTTTAATAATTTATTTACTAACTCTTTTTCCATTAATTCAAAAGAAGGCTTTCCTTCTTGCCAACTTCCATCAGGTGCTAAACGTGAAGGAACCATCTTTTTGTCAACGTTTTTACCAACTTCCTTAGCAACCTTCTCTACCGATTTTTTAAATTTTGCTTCGTCTTCAAAATAACCTAGACTTGATAAATCTAGCTTTTTTACTTCCGTACCAGTTCGACCATCAACTAAACTAATAGAATCCTGTACCTCTGCTTTAGCCTCTACCGTGTGGCCACCAATATCGCTTACTAATGCAACATCACTTACTTTTGCACCACAGCCACTCACTATAGCTACACATAACACCCCAACTAATATACCCTTTACTTTACGGAACAATATACTCTCCCCTTTTTCCCAATATTACTTTTATGTATTATTTCATTTTTATGTATGTTTTGTTACAATCATTTTACAATATATTTATAAATTGTTACAAGTTATTTTTTACTCTATATAAATTACCCTTTTCTTTTCCAAATGTCTATACATATTTACACAAAAGTTTGAGTTTGATTGAATTGTAACCTTTATGTAACCTCATTATATTATCCAGTATATACCATAAAACAAACGAAATACAAATGTAAAAACTCCATATTCTTATTTCCAAAGAAACATCCTGTAAACATAAATAGGTATTTGCCGTGCCACACTCCGCTTTTACACATACATTATGGTGAATTAACCTATTTAAAAGAAATGGAGGATGTTTTTATGTACCCCTACAATCCATACGATCCATATAACCAACATGGTTATCAGCCTCAATATGATTTACAGGCACAATACCAACAATATATAGATCCAGAAGAACAAGTTAATCCATATGATCAAAATCGACAATTCCAACTTCCAATCTCTTTTCCTGGTACTGGAAACCGTCAACTAGAAAGACGAGTAAATGAGCTTGAGCAAAGAGTACGTCAATTAGAAAACACGGTTGAGCGTCATACACGTAGATTAAACCGCTTAAACCAACGTTTACGTACAGTAGAAAACAGACTGAACATTCCATTTTCAGCATTAGAAGACGGATTTTAATTTCAAAGATAAAAAATATGTGAAGGAAGGGGCCCCCCCTTCCTTATATAAATTGACGAAAGTTTTTTCCATCTCTATACTGATAAGAGTTAATGAAATGAAACAAGGTGATAAATATGGATTTTGAAATAAATTATCTTTCTTTTTATGTTGTACAAGTAGAAGGAAAAGGTGAAGCTGTTGATAAACGTTACAAACATTTTCAAACATTAGACGCTGAAGAATATGAAGATAGCTCCTTAAAAGAATTTTTGAATGGTGAATTATTAAAAATTTCAAAGCGAAAAGTAGAACGTCATGCGAAAACAGAACAAGCTCCGACAAAGATCGGTCGCTTCATTGTAGAAGAAGGACACGAACTTGATTCAAACCCTCATTACAACCTATTTAATCGCATTCGCTTTGCAGAAACTAAAGAAAACTTCAAAGATATGAGCGAACCTCTCGTTTATACATATCTTGACACAAGTGCTGTACGCGGTGGTGTATTTCTAATTGCGCAAGCAAAACTACGCAAATACTTTGATGATCCATTCGTTTTCGTTATGAAATGTGACTTTGAACCGAAAGTTGCTTCAATTTCAGATGAATCTACACTGATTCGTAACGTTGAAATGGCCATAACAACAAAAAACATGAAATCTATCCAATATCCGTACATGCCTGAAGAAGGTATGGTGGAGCCTGGCGAACTAAAAATACACCAAGCATCACACGCCCGCTACTTTGAAGACTTCTTAAAGTTCGTCGAGTATGAACGCTCTATGCCTGAAATTATGAAAACACAAGTAATGGACATGGTATACGACCAAATTGAAGATGTATTTGAAGAAGGTACGGAAGAACGCGAACAATTCGACCAAGCGATGGAAGTATGGGCTGCTAGTCCGAAACGTGAAATTATGGAACAATTTTCAACCGAAGAAGTAATGGAAGCTACAGCTCAAATCGTCGAGCATGCTCCTGAAGTGGAATTAAAGCTAAAAGCAGACCATATCTCTGTAAAGGCCCTGCTCGCTGATTTCGGGGATCAAATACATATCGCAAAGGTAAATGACCGATACGTATTAATGATTGAGGCTGATACACTTACGTTTGAGAAAGGCTTCTCTCCAATTGAGTTTCTGAAGCCGGATGAGTTGCAAGATGTGATTGAACGGATTGAGAATAAGCAGCAGTATTCTTATGACCCGAACGGGATTGAATAAAGTGAAACTTGAATCAGTAGGAGTTTTGTTTATCCCCACTGATTATTAGTTGAACCAATTGGGCTTTTACGGGCAGTTGATCCCCCACCTAACTTCGTTGCTTCAGCTGAATTTTAAGATGGGGGGTCTTACTGCCCGTTAATGCGGGATAAATGCTTCCATATAACTATTTTTCCTGAGCGCTGTTAACAAGCGCTCTTTTATTTGGGGCATAGTTGATATTTATAAAAAAACCGATTCTACTAAGAATCGGTTGCTCTGTTTTATAACAATATATACTTATTTTTTAATTTTTTTAACTCAAGATGACATTTGTTGCGGAATCTAGTAGATTCCTTCCTTTGTTGTACAAGCGTTTTTCCATTAGAGTAGTCACTATGTATGTGTTTAAAATGAAAATTTCACTTTACTACCTCAAATTTATTGTACTCGTAAAAAGATAATTGAAAACGATATTCTGGATGCTCTCTTACCCAATCGTAAGCTTCTTCTAAAATATCCATTTTGTTTTGTAAGTCATTCAGTTCACTACACTCGTCCCTTTTCTGTTTACACAGAGGGCAGAATCCATTCACTATTTCGGCACTCGTCGCCCTAATAGTTTTACTTTCTAAGTCAACTACTAGGCGAAGAAGAATAGAATGCTCTTCTTTTGTAGTCACGGTCATTTCAGCAATCCCATCCTCATTCCAAAAGACTCCATTTAATTCCATCTGTACGTTGACGTCTTTGATATCCAAGTCTATCATTATCACAACTCCCTTATATAAAACTCTTACCTTACTCTTCGATTTTAATCTTTATTACACCATGATTTAAAGATATATTAAGCGTTTTCCAATTCTTTTTTGGGGCTATAAAAGGAAGTGTAATTAGTGCTAATAGTGTAGTAAATATTATCCCAAAAACTAAAACGGTTAAAATGTTAAAGGTTGCTTCCATTTAACCCTACCCTCTTTCATTACTATGAGTTCTTATTAATATATTTCGATTTTTTACCATATCTTAATTTTCAAAGCAATTATAACGGCCCAATTCCAACAAATCCATTCCTATTTAATATGAATACTTTATTTATCCCTCAACACAATAATGTAAAATTTATGTAGATAGAAGTAGAGGAGAATGTCATTTAACCTCTACATTCTCCTCCATCTCAGCCAATTGCCTAATCTGCCTTTCCGCCTTTCTAACCGCCGTAGGAAAATGCTTTTTCAATCGTTCTATTGTAGATTCACTTATATAGTATCTTTCCGTTATATTTTCCCACGTGTCACTACTTTCAAATGTACTCCAAACGAAAGGACGCTCTGTATTTTTTCTCAATTCTTTAAATACCCATTTTCGCATCTTTTTTTTCGCTTTTTCTGTTAGTTTTCCGTTCTCTACAAGTTCAAGTTCACCATGCCTTTTGTACCGTTTATAAATATCTCTCTCGCTATATACTTTAAGAAGTATCTTGGCTGTATTTTCAGCATCTGCTAAAGCTCGGTGTTGCTTCCCTTCCCATGTTAAACCGAGCTGTTCTACTGCAAATTGTAAACTTGGTGTATGCTCAAATAGTTCTTCATACGCTTGGAAAACAAATTTCTGTAAATCAAATTTCCTCTCTTTTTCCATACATGGGCATTCTACACCGTGTAACGTACAATCATGAGATAGAAAACGATAATCTTCTCTTCCCCACGAAACAAATAGAGAGTCTTCTCCGATAAACTGAATAAATTTCTCTATAATTTGCGGGAATTTCTCCACACCAATTAAATCTTCCTTTGTAATTCCCGTTAATTTTGTCGTATGCCGAGTAAGACGTGCACTCGGTTTTACTAACTCTGAAAATTCTCCAATTATCTTCATTGTACTTACTTCTATTTTTACAGCTCCGATATCAACTATCTCTGACGGATCTTCTGATTTATACGGCCTAAAATTTCTCTCTATATCAAACACAATAAAATGTGTAGCGTTTTCCAATTTATTTACCTCTTTCTACATTCCTTTTCACACACATACTCTATTTTCAGTATTTATTTATTCATTCATGCACTTTATGCATGAAATACTTCGTCTAAAAAACGAAAATTCAATCTCATTATGCTATGTACATGGGAGGCTATTCAATAAAAAATGCAAAAAAAAAGAAGGGCAAGCCCTTCTTTTTTCCATAATTACTTCTTGTTAACGTTTGTAGCTTGAGGTCCACGGTTACCTTGTTCTACTTCGAAAGTAACTTCTTGACCTTCTTCTAAAGTTTTGAAGCCGTCGCCTTGGATAGCTGAGAAATGAACGAATACGTCTTCTCCGCCTTCAACTTCGATGAAACCGAAACCTTTTTCTGAGTTAAACCATTTTACTTTACCGTTTTGCATTTAAAAAATCCTCCTACAATGTACCTATATGTACATATTCATTTTCAACCACTTTACAATAATACTTCAGACATTAAAAAACTGCAACCCCAGAGGAGATTTAACATTGCTATCCTCCTCGGAAGTTACAGCTCATTTAAATCTCTATATTATTAAAAGTAAAATGGTTTAGATATAATATATCATATCACTATAATAAAAGCAAAGTTTTTTTTGCTATATAACTTTTTTCTTCCGATGCATTGCTTTTGATTCACCTGATCCAGCTACAACATAGCCCTCTTTTTGGTTAACGATGCGCCAGCCATGCCCTTTAACTGAGTCACATACTGTAACAAGTCCTTCTTCTAGGAGTACACGACAAACCGTACTAATCCCCGCCTTATTTTGCGTTGACGTTGTATATAGCACATGTTGATCTACACTTAAGGCTAAATAGCTACTTGCTTTCTGCTCACTTTGACATGTGTGCCAATATATTTTTTCACTATCAATACTTTCATCTATTTTACAAAAAGAAATATTCCCGCTACTCCCCTTGCACGACCCACTGGCTGCTACTATATAAGAATTGTGTAAAGTCAACGCTGAGATCATCTGATTCATCACGACCTTAATCCTCTTTAATTTACGTGTCTCCAAATTAAAGAGCCAAACACCACCATATTTAGCATGTATTTTCGTACCGATAAATAAGTAATGTTTATATAAAAATAACGATCGAATAGATGGTGCCTCGCCACCATACTCAAGAAATGGATGAATGGTTTCCCATGTCGAACCAAAATCATTCGAATGATACAACGTTTTATCTCCATGAGCAATGACAGTTCCTTGTACATTACTACACACATTCCAACTCGTTGCTTTTGTTGGAAAACGCTGCACCGTCCAGTTCTCTCCACCATTCATACTACGAATAAAAATCCCTTCGTCCCCTACACCATACACTACATTATCCTCGCTATGTAAATCCCTAATTCGTTTTTGAAAACCATTTAAAATTTGTTTCCATTCTCCGTCTTGTTCAATAAATAAGCCATTGTATGTAGTAGCTAACATAAGTTTTCCATCTCTTAACTTTGTGATAGCGGTCGCACTTAGCATTGTCTCCACGTTGACACTCCCATTCTTAGAACTTCTCAGCAAATGCAATTGCAAAATTACTGCATTTTTCAACATCCTCTTCATCTTCTGGAGCTAGTTCAATTTTCAACCCTTCTTGTACAAGCTCTGCACCGCGTTCTACAAGTTTCTCTTCAAATATCGTTACCGCTTCACAAAACAGTTCATACGCCGTATCTCCTGATCCGAATACCGCTACTTTTTTCCCTGATAAATCTATATTATCTAAGTCATCATGGAAATCTTCCGCTTCAAATGGTAGCTCACCATCGCCCCACGTATAAGATCCTAAAATAATTCCATCATAGACTAACAATTCTTCTGCATCCATGCCTTCCATTTCTTGTAATACTACTTCATGATCAAAAGCATCTAAACTAACTTTAATTAAATCAGCAATACTCTCTGTATTTCCTGACATACTTGCATAAGCTATTAAAATTTTCGCCACTTCGGCATCCCCCTCTTACAATAAATGATTCTCATTCTCATTATATTAATAATGAGAATCAATTTCAATTATATTTTTTATTATTTCCGTTTACTTCATACAAAAAAGCACAGATGACTATACAATCATCTGTGCTTTTTTATTACTTTTTAAAAATACCAAACGGCTTTCCAACTGGTAAAACAACTTTTCCGAAGTGTGTATTTAACACTGCTGCTGCTGAACCATAGAAAGATAATAATGAAATACATAGTTCAGAATACGCTGCTAAATTATGCATTGCATGCGGCATAACACCTAAAGTACTTAATGAAAGACCAATAAATAAGAAATCAATAAGGACGAAAATCATAAATAATACTTTATGTGTTTCCATTGCACCAATTGTCATAAAGATTGTGAAAATCAAATATCCAATAAAGGCTACACCAAGCTGTTTTGAATCTGCAGCTTGTGCTAATTTTTCGCCAAATACTCCAAGTTGAATTAACCAAGTCATTCCAACACCTAACCAAAATAGGCCGTATGCACCGAATGCTGTTGTACCGAACGTATTGTTATGCTTTGCATCGTGAATGCACGCAAAGATTTGTGCGAATCCTCCTAAAAAGATTGCCCATGGTAATACAAGTGAAACGCCATCTGTTAAGCCTAACTTTTGAGATGATGCTACAAGTGTTACCATCGCTAATCCAAATAGTCCAATTCCAGATGGATCCGCTGTTGTCATTTTCACATGATGTGTAGTTGTTTGACTGCTCATATAAACCTCCTGATTATAAACATACTCGAATACAATACTTAAATCAGAAGACTATGTCAATGGTTTTTTTTGTATGTTGTCAGACCTTATTTTTTTTATAATGATTGAATATACTTCCGACCACTTCATACGGTTTTATATTCACTTTTTCCAACTCGTGTATCGGCAACCACAACGGAATATAAATTCCTCTATCTTTCAGCTCGAATTCCTCAGCTTTACCACTTCCGAAAATCCCATCAGTAATATGGGCATTAAAATAATACTCCGTACCCTTATACTCCACCTTCGCAATAAGATGATCCACTTCTATATGTACCCCTAATTCTTCATAAACCTCTCGCTTCGTTGCTTCTTCAGGTGTTTCTCCTTTTTCAATTCCTCCGCCTGGAAAAACATAGTACGTTTCATTTTCTCGGATACGTTTTATAAGAGCAATTTTCCCTTCCTGCACAATGATAGCCGCGCCGCGATTTCTTGTCATTTTATTACCTCAATACCAATCGCAACTGTTCCCCACTTTTGTTCTTGTTCTTTCGTATATATTTTATATGTACTTTCTAACATTTCCTCTAAACTATCATTTTCACAACCCCATAATTTGTTATCAATTTGTTCGTACATTGCTTTAAAGCTTTCGTATCGTTTTATTTCCGTTACTTTTACAGTCATCGTTGCTGCTGTCGTAAGGTTCGTAAATACAATATGATCTCCTTGTTTTATAGGCTGACGTTTTGCATCATATAAACGTACTTCATATACTTTTTTTCCTGATTGAATTGATTGAAAAGGTTTATTATATAACTTCATTTCGTATATCATTCATTCCACTCCTTTTTTATTCGTTGCGTCTACTACTATATTTGTGCATTACCAATTCATACAACACAGTTCGACTTATTCCAAACTGCATATAATGTTCCATATCCATTACTTGCTTTAGAGAGGATGCTAAATTCGTTATGTTATATTTAAATCAAAAACCTGAATATAATAAATATGATATTGGTGATTATACTTATAGTAAAGTAGGGCCAACTATTTTTTCTTGGAATGATGAAACAAAATTAAAAATAGGTAAGTTTTGCTCATTAGGAGAAGAAGTCGTTTTCATACTTGGTGGTGAACATCGCGCGGACTGGATAACGACTTATCCATTTAACGCACTTTTTGATGAAGGAGCACATATTACTGGTCACCCTTCTTCAAAAGGTGATATCGTAGTCGGCAACGATGTATGGATTGGTTATCAATCCTGCGTTTTATCTGGTGTTACGATTGGTAACGGGGCCATTATCGGCGCAAAGAGTGTAGTTACAAAAGACGTACCTCCATATGCAATTGTAGCTGGTAATCCTGCAAAATTTGTTCGATATCGTTTCCCACAGGAAATCATTGAAAAACTAGAAAATCTCGCATGGTGGGACTGGGATATTTCTGTTATAAAAGGAGCCATTCCATTTCTACTTTCCAACAAAATTAACGAATTTTTTACCTCGCCCGAAAATGAATCTATATGATCAATACACATAAAAAGAGCATCCTATTCTTTTAGGATGCTCTTTTTTGTTTTATTTTTTATGCCCGTGCAACTGATTACACGGAGAACATTGAAATGGAATTATATCTAAGCAATTAAAGTTTGTTTCACAAATCTGTTCGATTGTTGGGACGAACGGTATGACAACAATATTACTTTCTATTATTTGTGTAACAGGTGGTAACACTGTACCTACTTGGTGTTCGAAACGGATACTCGCTTGATTAATATAATTCCCTGAACCACTTGGCGCGCTCTGAACTACTACTTGGAACGAAACTGTCCGTGCTTCACCTGGATTTAAACTTCCTATAAGAAATCCTGATACTGGGTTTACATTTGGCACTGGCGTATTATCAACCGTTACACTTCCAAGAACAAATCGAACACTACTATCTAACATATCTTGAAAACGAATATTTTGTATGACAGTATCCCCCGTATTCGTAATAACTGTCGTAAACGTAATAATATCGCCTATCGTTGCTGTTTGATGATCTGCCGTTTTTACGACTGTCGTTGAAACATTTTGAGTAATAAACGGGATAACAACTGTGTTACTATCAGCTTCAACTACTACAGGCGGTTCATTTGGATTCACAGTTGCAAACCCATTCGCTGTAGCAGTATTTGTAACTAGATTATTTATTTGCCCTCCTGTTATTACAACTTGGAAATTAATAATTGCTGCATCATTTGGCTGAAAATCACCTAACGGAATACCAGTATTCGGATTAGCAAATGGAAGAGGTACATCATTTACTGTTACTGTGCCATTTATAAATAACGTATTCGGATCAATGATATCTGTTAAAACAATATTCGTCACAGGAACTGTACTGTCATTAATAACAGCAATTCCATAAGTGACAACATCTCCTACCATCGCTACTTCAAAATCCGCTCCTTTTGCAACAAATAAAATTGCAGTATTTACCGTTACAATAACAGTATTACTCGTGTCCATTACCGTAATTGGCGGCTCTCCTGGTACTAAAATATACTCTGCTAACGCTCCAGCAACGTTTACTACTGTACCACCATCCGGAAAACTTGTAATCGTAGCTTCATACGTTACAAGTACAGTCTCACCAACCGGAATATCTGGTATCGTAAATCCAACCTGCGGATTTAACCCCGGCTGCGGAACTCCATTTATCGTTACACTATTTGGAACAAATTCAGCTTCCTGAGATAACACATCTATAAACTGAACATTCATCGCATCAGCAGTACCTGTATTTAATATACGAACAGTATACGTTACTGTTTCTCCTACTCCAACAATTGGATGATCTACTTCTTTCAGCATATCTAAACTACCTCTATTTACTGGTGTGACTGTCGTATTACTTGAGTTTGTAATTGTGAACGGTGGTTCTCCTGGAATCAATTCGAAATCACCAGTTACTCTTGCTGTATTCATAATACTATTAGAAGGTGGAATTGCGATTACAGTTACCTCGAACGTTATTAATACGCTATTTCCAACCGCAAGATTCGGTAATGAAAAGCCTACAAAAGGATCTAAACCTATTTGTGGAATCCCATTTATTTGTACACTTCCTGGAACGAATTCTAAATCAGGCGATGGAATATCAATAAACTGTACATTTGTCGCAGTTACCGTTCCTGTATTTGTAACTTGCACACTATAAGTTAACGTATCCCCTAACCGTGTTGCTTCTTTATTTGCTGATTTAATAACGTTAAATCTACCTCTATTTACCCTTGTGATTGTCGTATTACTCGGTTCCGTTACTACAACTGGTGGCTCTCCTGGTACTAAAGTAAAACTTCCCGTTATATTTGCAACGTTCGTAATTGTTCCTGATGATGGGATATTTGTAACCGTTGCTTGAAACGTCACTATAACCGTTTCACCAACGAGTATATCTCCAACTCCAAAGCCAGTAATCGGATTTAAATTTGGTTGCGGGGTTCCATTTATCGTTACGCTACTTGGTACAAATGACGCTCCTGCTGAAATCGTGTCAATAAACTGTACATTATTAGCTGGTACTGTTCCTGTATTCGTTATTTGAACCGTATACGTTAATACATCTCCAACGAGAGTAGCTGCTTTATTTACTTGTTTAATAACATTTAATCGTCCTCTATTTACAGTTGTAAGTGTTGTGTTACTTGGCTGATTCACTATAACTGGTGGTTCTCCTGGTACTAATATAAAGCTTCCCATAACATTCGCTGTATTAGCAATCGTTCCGTTTGATGGAACACTAACAACTGTTACTTGGAATGTGACTTCTACACTTCCACCTGGAGTTATATCCGGAAGTGAGAAGCCAGTATTAGGGTCTAATCCAGGCTGTAACACACCGTTTATCGTTACACTATTCGGTACGAATGTTATAGAGGATGGTAATACATCACTATATTGAACATTCGTCGCTATCACTGTTCCCGTATTTTGAACTACTGTTGTATAAGTGATTGTATCGCCTACTGCAACGATTGGTTGACTTACTGATTTTAAAACATTCAAACCAGATTCATTTATTTCTGTTAATGTCGTGTTACTTGTCGTTGTCTCAGTAATAGGCGGCTCTGTTTCACTTACAGCAAATGTAGCCGTAACATCTACAAAGTTTACAACTGTCCCCCCTTGAGGAATACTCGTTACCATCTCTTGATATGTGACAAGCACAAAATCATCTACAGGTATATCGGGAACTGTAAAGCCTATAAACGGATCTAATCCAGGTTCCGGGACGCCGTTTATACTCACACTTCCTGGTACAAATGCTACACCACTCGTACTTGAATCAAGAAATTGAACATTCGTTGCCGGCACTGTTCCAAAGTTAAAAATTAGGACATCATAAGTTAATATTTCCCCAACCGTCGCCGCCTCTTTATCTACTAATTTTAACGGGAAGATAGACGCTACATTGATGGTCGTAACAACTAAATTTGTTAATATTGTTTGTGTAATTGGCGGTTCTTGCGGATTCGGTTGTGAAGTAAACGTAACGTCAGCATCATTTAATATCACTTCATTATCTGGAATTTCCGTAATCGTCACTTGGAACGTTACAGAAATACTCGCTCCAGCATTTAATAATGGACTAACTGTAAAGCCTATTTCTGGATTTAATCCAAGTTGCTGTATTCCACCTATCGTTACACTATTGTCAACAAACGTTGTCCCTTCCGGAATGACATCTTGAAAAAGTACATCTGTAACAGGAATAATTCCTACATTCGTTATTAGCACTGTATACGTTAATACATCTCCAACAGCTCCAGCGGCAACATTTACTGTTTTTATTGGTGTTACTTCACCAGGAGGAGGTAATGGTATTGTAACTACTGTCGTATTACTTGTATTCGTCGTTGTTACAGGGGGCTGTAAAGGATTTAATAAAAAAGTAGCTGTAGCAGATGCCGTGTTTAGTACAGCTCCTCGTGTGGATGGCGCAACTACTGTTACTTGGAACGTTACAGTCAATGCTGTTCCAGCAGCGATATTAGGAAGCGTAAAACCTATATTTGGATCAAATCCAGGTTGAGGCGTTCCATTTATCGTTACACTATTTACTACAAAAGTTGTTTCTAGAGCAATTGGATCAAGGAATGACACATTCGTCGCTGTTACCGTTCCATTATTTCTAATGACTATAGAATACGTGTAAGTTTCTCCAAGTGCAGCTTGTTGTACAGATGAAGATTTTTGTATATTTAATCGAGCTGTATTTACTTGCGTCACTACAAAGTTACTATTCGTAACAGTCGTTATTGGAGGGTTTGCAGGATTTATAAGAAAACTTGCAGTAACGTTCGATTGGTTTCTTATATTTCCACCGCTCGGAACACTCGTCACTGTAACTTGAAACGTAATCGTAGCCGTTTGTCCGACCGGAATATTCGGTACTGGGAATCCTGCCATAGGATTCGCACCTTGTTGAACAACTCCATTTATCGTCACACTATTTGCTACAAACGCAGTACCCGACGGAATTGGATCTTGAAAAATAATATTCGTTGCAGGAACAGTTCCTGTATTTTGAATAAGAATCGTATACGTTAACGTATCTCCTACTCCTGCTTGTGGTGTATTTACACTCTTCATTACATTAAGTGATCCCACATTTACTCGCGTCACAACAATATTACTAATCGTTACAATTGTAATTGGTGGCTGGAGAGGACTTACTTGGAAATCCGCAGTTACATTCGCATTATTCGGAAGAACTCTATTTGGTGGTACACTCGTGATCGTCACTTGAAAAGTAACTGTTACCATCCCTCCTACTGGAATATTAGCAAGTGAAAATCCAGTTATTGGGTTTAAACCAGGTTGAGATATCCCGTTTATTGTTACACTATTCACTACAAAAGTGGTTCCTGATGGAATTGGATCAAGGAATGACACATTTGTCGCTGCTACCGTTCCACTATTTTGTATACGAACTGTATACGTTAACGTATCTCCTACTCCTGCTTCAGTAGCGCTTACACTCTTCATTACATTTAACCCTGAAGAATTCACCACTGTCATAACAGTATTACTTGGTACTGTTACAGTAATTGGTGGCTCTGTTGGATTTACAAGGAAATCTCCAGTTACATTCGCATTATTTACGACATTATTTCCTTGGGGAATTTCATCAATTAATACTTCAAACGTAACAATTGCACTCGTGCCAGTAGGCAAATTATTTAATGGGAATCCAAGTTCTGGATCTGCCCCTTCTTGTAAAACACCATTAACAACTACACTATTTTCAATAAATAATGTCCCTTGTGGAATTGAATCTTGGAAAAATACATTTGTAGCTGGTACACTACCTGCATTTATAATTTCGATTGTATATACTAAAACATCCCCTACTGTTGCAACATCCGTGTTCACTGATTTCACAACTTCAAAGTTCCCTGATTGTACTGTTGTATTCACAACATTACTCGGAACATTGATTGTTACTGGTGGTTCACTCGGATTCACCTGAAAACTCGCTGTTACATTTGCTTGATTTAAAATATCTTCATTTTCTGGATCCTGTACAATTAATACGTCAAATGTGACTACAACGGTTTGAGCCGCAGAAATATTCGGAAGAGAAAATCCTGTATTTGGACTCAATCCACTTTGCGGTACTCCATTAATTGTTACAGAATTTGCAACAAATGAAACAGCAGAAGGAATAGGGTCTTGGAAAAATACATTTGTTAATGGAACGTTTCCTGTATTTTGGACGGCAATCGTGTACGTTAAAGTGTCACCGACTGCTGCTTGCGTTGTATTCACTTCTTTTATTACATTTAAACCGCCTGTATTCACTTGTGTCACAACTGTATTCGTTTGTCTATTAATCGTTATCGGTGGTTGATTCGGTTTAACGACGAAATTAGCAGATACATTTCCGCGATTCGCAATTGTACCTCCTGATGGCGTAGATGTCACTCGGACTTGAAAACGCACTGTCCTACTTCCACCTGGAGAAATATTTGCTACCGCAAACCCAGTCGAAGGATTTGCTCCAGGTTGTGAAACCCCATCTACAGTTACACTATTTGCGATAAAAGTCGTTCCAATTGGGATTGGATCTTGAAAAATAACATTCGTCGCCAGTACATTCCCTATATTTTCAATTGTAACAGTGTACGTAAGAACGTCATTCACTGTCGCAAAAGCTCTATCCACTGTTTTTCTCGTTCTTATATCAGCTATATTAATAGTAGTAACTACAGTATTACTTGTCGCTTGCCCTGAAACTGGTTGTTGACCAGGTACTGGCGTAAAGTTAAATGTCGTACTCGCACGGTTCGGAATTGGATTAACAAGTGGATTAGATGTTACTCGAACTTGAAAACGCACTACAGTCGTTTGCGAAGCATTAATACTTCCTAGATTAATACTACTTGCTGGATTCGCTCCTGGACGTGCTACTCCATTCACTGTAACACTATTCGGAACAAATGTTGTTCCACCAGGGATACTATCAACAAAAACAACATTATTTGCAGTGACATTTCCATTATTCGTCACATTAATCGTGTATGTTAATACATCATTAAGTGTTGCGGTCTGTAAATCTACAGATTTTTGCATACTTATAGTTGCTTGATTCACTGTCGTTTGTACTGTATTTGAAGAAGACATACTAGTAATAGGTGGACTACCGACAAAAGGACGGAATTGATATGAGACCATTGCACGATTTGAAATAGGATTTGGGTTTGGGAACGATGTTATTCGCACTTGAAATGTAACAACTCTTTGCGTATTATTTGGAATTGTGCCTAAATTAATTCCATTAGCAGGGTTCGCATTTGGCTGTGTTACTCCCCCTACTGTTACACTACCTGTAACAAACGTCGTTCCGTTCGGAATACTGTCTTGTAATATAACATTTTCTGCACTTCCCGTACCTGTATTAGGAACTGTAATTGTGTAGGTAAGAATATCCCCAACTCCTGCAACTGTTCTATTGACCGATTTAGCAGGATTAATAATTGGCCCCGTTGCATCAATTTGAACCCCAAAACCAGCTGCAGCGTATCCATCTCCATTTGTAACGAATCGAACCGTTGCTGACGTTTGATTGTTTACTAATGATGCAGAGGCATTTACATTTGTAATATCCCACCCTTGCCTTCGGACCGCTAAAGCTATCCCTAATGGCTGATTCAAATCTCCAAACGTTCCAGTTGTATCTAACTCCCCAATGTCGTTACAAATTTGTGACTGAAAGAAATTATTAGCAGGGTTTCTCGGGCCGGATAATGCAACTGTAGCATTTGCATTCGGTCCAAAGCGAAGTTGATCTCCAACAATGTTAGAATCACCTTCTTGAGCAGTTACGAGCACTCGTCCTGTTACAACTCCTGTGGCTGGGGTAGCAAATCCTGAAATAGTAGCATCAACCGGTGGTGATGAAGCATCGATAATTTCTTGACCTGCATAAACTGACAAATTCCGAAGTGGCAAACTTGCATTTTGATAAACAACCTCAAGTGTCCAACCAGCCGAACGACTGATAGTTGGATCAGATGAAGTTCTTGCGGCTGGCACTGCACCCGTTGTATAAGTTCCTGCCCCACCTGCACTAACAAGATTCGTTACATTAGCAGAGCGAGCGTAATAAAATTGGTTTCCTACTGAACCTTGTTGCGCGGTAGCAGGATCTGGCGTAACAGAAAACGTCCCTGCTGGCGTTGTAAATGTAATGTTATCATTTAAAAAAGGTAAAACATCTTCCGTATCAGTCCGGAAAGTACCAGCCCAAACTAATTCTGCATATAACACACTGCTTCCCGCTGGAAGATTTAAAATTGCACTTGAAGAATTCAATTGCCACTCATCTGTTGTCCCTGCTGGGAATCCTGGTACTTGCAACGCTGTATTTACTGTCGTAAACACAGCAAGTGTACCAAAAATATTACCTGGTGCAGGTGATGTAGGACTAAGTCCCAGCGTATTCCCAGTGAACGTGACGGCACCAGGTACTGTTGTTGTAAAACGATTTATAAAAGGCACACAATCATCTCATTTCAATTATAGTAAAAAGTGCTCTATACTATAAAATGTAGACAAACTATGCAATGTACTTTGTCCAACAAAATTCCGCACATACGAGAGGAGCTTACTACACTATGCGTTATGTTATCGTAACAGGAACTTCACAAGGTTTAGGTGAAGCAATTGCTGCGCAATTGTTAGAAGAAAACACGAGTATCATCTCTATTTCTAGAAGAGAAAATAAAGAACTTACGAAACTCGCAGAGCAATATAACAGCAATTGTATTTTCCACTCCTTAGATCTTCAAGATGTACATAATTTAGAAACGAACTTTAACGAAATCATTTCATCTATTCCAGAAGACACTGTATCCTCTATTCATTTAATTAATAACGCTGGTACACTCGCACCAATGAAACCAATAGAAAAAGCTGAAAGCGAACTGCTCATTACGAACGTTCAAATTAATTTACTTGCACCTATGATTCTTACCTCCACTTTCATGAAACATACGAAAGACTGGAAAGTAGATAAACGCGTTATTAACATTTCATCTGGTGCAGGAAAAAATCCTTACTTTGGCTGGGGCGCTTATTGTACGACGAAAGCTGGTGTAAATATGTTTACACAGTGCGTAGCAACCGAAGAAGCAGAAAAAGAATATCCGGTAAAAATCGTCGCATTTGCACCTGGTGTTGTTGATACAAGTATGCAAGCACAAATTCGTGAAACAAATAAAGAAGACTTCATACATTTAGATCGCTTCATCACACTAAAAGAAGAAGGAAAACTACTATCACCTGAATACGTTGCGAAAGCAATTCGTAGCTTACTAGAAACTGAGAATTTCCCGCAAGGTGAAGTAATTCGAATTGATGAATAACAAAAAGGCACGCTCTAATAGCGTGCCTTTCATTTTATTTCTCTAAAAATATAAGTACAGATTCCGCAATTTGTTCATAACCAATCTCTTGGTAAATTTTATTTGATGTCGGATTTGCTAGATCCGTATATAAAGTCGTTGTTTTGTAACCTTCGTCTAACATACGTTGACTAAGTGCAGCGACACAACTAGATGCGTACCCTTTTTTCCGTTCTTCTTTCGGCGTATATACGAAATTAACTGTTATATTATTTGTAGTTGGTCTCGTTTTTGCAGCTACAGAAACAAGTTTCCCGTCTACTTCTAGACCAAAAAGACGACGATTAGTAATTAATGTATGGGCGGTTTGTTTCGCTTCTTCTTTCGTAGTAGGAAGCTTCACATCTTCGCAAAATTGATATATCCACTGTTCTATTAATGGTAGCTCCTCACTACTTACTTCTCGAAAGATTCCATCTCCGTTCCACTTTTTCTGTACTTGCTTTAATTCATATATACCTTGCTCCATTGCAACATTCGTTTTCTTATTTTCTATCGCCGCAATCTCTTCCGCTAATCTCTGTACAACTTTCTTATTACCAATTAATCCAGGAACATTTGGATATACTTTCGTTAGTTCCTTTGCAAGTTCCACGATGTCCTCTTCCGCAATTTCAGACGTAGCAACAATGATTTGTTTCTTCTCTTCTGTTTGAAGAAATACAACTGCAATTTCTTCCTCTTGTTTTACTACCCCCATAAATATCGGTTGTTGGATCATTTGTAATACACCTAATATGAGATTATTTTCCTGCTCATTCTTTTCCAAAAATGGCATAACTTCTTCTTTAAAAGTAAGAATCTCTTCATATACATGTAATTGAATCATCGACAATCTCTTCTCTCTATTTATAGTTTCATAAAGTATTGGCGATTAATTCTCTAAATCCTTCTTTTACGATTCAATAATGTTCAAAGCTAACGTATTCAAATCATTTTCAGCTTGTAAAATTTCTTGTTTTTCCCTTTCAAATAGCTCTTCTTCATTTTGAAATGTCTCTTTTCGATTTTTAATCATGCGCTCCATTTCTTTTTTACTCGGTCCACCATATACATTTCTTTTTTGAATAAAAGCTTCTGGCGATACAATCTCTTCCCACTCTTTTTCTAATAAATATATTTTAAAGTTTTCTTGTAAGTATATATTTACATCTTTTAAATGTAATTCATGTAGCTCCTTTTGTTGATCCAATGACATTTTCGCAATAGCACTCGCTGCATGATGTGCCTGCCGAAATGGAATGTCATAGTTTTTTGTTAAAACATCTGCGAAATCAGTTATCGTAATTGCATGTTTATAAGAACGACTTTTCAACGTTTCTTCTTCTACTTTCATCGTTCGAATCACTGCATTCATAATACAAAAAACACGAATGGTCTTTTCAATTCCTTTATATAAATACGGCTGCAAGTCATCTTCCGTATCGACAATATCACCAAATGGCGTATTATGGATCATTTGAAATACTGTAAATGCTTCTCCTAAAGCGCTACTCGTAATTGCACGCGCATGCTCAATTGAAACTGGATTTCGCTTTTGCGGCATAATACTACTAATTTGTACATATGGCTTCGCAACAGTAATACCATCATATTCCTTCGTCGCTAATAGTAAGAAGTCATGAATCCATCTGCTCGTATTCGTCATAATTACCATAAGTAACGAGCTAACTTCTAATAAATAATCCGCTCCAGCAACAGCATCATATGAGTTCTCAATTACATTAGTAAACCCAAGTAAATTGGCAACTCGCTCTCGTTTAATCGGAAAACTTGTTGTAGAAAGAGCCGCAGCTCCCATTGGAGATTGATTTAAAAGTTTGTACGTTCGTTTCATTCGTTCTAAATCTCTTTGCATCGTATCATAAATCGCTAACATATAATGACCAAATGTTGTTGGCTGTGCTGGTTGTGTATGTGTATAAGCTGGCATAATCGTTTCCTTGTGATCATAGGCAAGTTGCAATATACTTTCTTGCAATAACAAATGATGCTCCATTAATCGTAGTACATACCGCCTTAAACTCATGCGATACATCGTTACACCCATATCATTTCTACTTCTACCAATATGCATATTACTTACAAAATCGCATTTCGCTTCTTGGAAAATTAAATGTTCCACTAAAAAAAAGAGATCTTCATGCTGTTCTGTATATAGCAATTGATCTTTTGGAATTCCCTCTATCTTTTTTAGTGCATGTAATATAACTTTAGCTTCTTCCTTTTTCATTAAATTCTCTTCCGTCAGCATTGCAATATGCGCTTTATGCACTTGAAACATATCTTTTAATAAGTAATCTCGCTGAAAATGAAATACATGTTGTAATACACAATCGACATATGTTTTCCCAGGGAAATCAGCGCCTTCACTCTTTATAAACTCTTCTTTACTTTGTTTCATCACCTTTTCCCCTCTCACCTAAGTATTACTACCCATCATACCCAGAGATAGAAAAAAAGTGCTTGCACATAAATTGAAACTTTAATCAGCCCTCACCAATCGGACTTTTATGGGCAGTTGATCCCCCATCTTAATTTTTTGCTTTCGCTGAATTTTGAGGTGGAGGTCTTACTGCCCATTAAAGTGGGATAAAAATAAACTCGGCGCCCTCTGCACCGAGTTTACTTAATAAAAGTCGCATCATACTTATCACTTTGCAACACTTGGAAATGTAAGTTCGCTAAATGTTTTCGTATTTCCGCACTGTCGTCCTCATTTAAATTATTTGCTAAGAACACAATTTCTGTACAGTTCCCGCGTTTATCCATCGCATAAACTGCTTTTGTAACTGTCCATGGCGTATAGCCATTTTTTTGCCCTGCATGTCTAAATGTTTTACGGTATTTCTTAGCACTCATATCAGTTTCAACGATATTCGCCCACACTTTTTCTTCTGCGTCTGTTAGGCCACCTTTATGATTTGCCTTTTGAAGCAGTACCATATAATCATTTGCAGAAGCTGCTGGTAATCGATCTGACCAAATTTTATCGTAACGTTCCTCTAAATAAAGAGGAATTTCCTTCTGTAATAATGGTCCCTTCTTTTTTAAGCGTTCATGAATAATCATCGCATATTCACGATATTGCTCTTGAGACATTTCTTTTAACTTTTTCTCTATTTTATATTTCGGAACATGTAGTTCTTTATGCAAATATCCAGGGATGTATAAAGATGAAACAATCGGAAATAGCGGCTGATGTGCTGGAAGTGATAAACTTTGTAAATTCCGATTAATATTATCTAATCCTAACACTTCCATTAAATATTCAGCATTCGCATTCGAACTAAATTTGACCATTCCTCTTGCCACTTCTTCTAAAGAAACTGCTCCTTCTGTTATCTTGTCTGTCTTTTGCAAATACTTTTGCCATCTATCTTGTGCACCACCATCTGTATTCGGTACGTAATAACGATTCAGGTCATTAATGGAAACAAAACTAGACGGGTCAATTTTCCCTTCTGTAACTTGTTTCGTATATTCAAGCGCCACGATTAATTTCATCGTACTAGCAACTGGCAATACAACATTTGGATTTACAGAATAAACAACTTTATCATTTCTCTTTACTAGAAGTGCACTATTTTTTTCATCTTTATGTTCTTCAATAAATGATGCGATATACTGCGCATCATCATTATTTGAACTCCACACTTTTTTCACTAAAAAATTACCCGATATTAGCAAAACGAAAATACCCACAATTACTGCGCATACTATAGTTTTTTTCAAGTAAAATTCCTCTCCTATTGTGTAACTCTTCTCTATTTATCTAAAAAACAAAATAATGGAGACGGTTATTTAAATAACCGTCTCCATTATTTTAACTTGTATTCTCCTATTATGTCTACGTCATAATTTTCACGAAGTCTTCAAGAAATTTTTTATAATGTAACGACCAACCAATTCGCACCCAATTCTTTAAAGCTTTTGAGTCAGGTTGAGGACGGAAATCAGCAATACTTTCCCCCTTCGCAATTCCAACTGTATCTATATCGACTCGGCGATATACATAATCTAAAAGGGACGGATTCGCCGCGACCATCATTGTAACGACGTCATGTACTGGGCTACCTGTTATTTTTGGATTTAACTTTTTATACGCTTTATAATAATACGTAAATATTGGTTCAATTAATTTATTAAAATTCGTTTTAGAATGTTTCGTAATATATTTCACCATTTCTGGCGTAATAATCGCTTCAGACGTAACGTTAAGTGGTACTAATGTCACATTCTTGGCATTTTGCATAACTAATTGTGACGCAATCGGATCACCATGAAAATTCGCCTCTGCGACTGGTGTCACATTGCCAGGCATTAAAAAAGCACCTCCCATTATATAATACTCTTTCACATATTTCATCATCGGCTTTTCTAAAATAAATGCTGTTGCTAGTGTCGTTGATCTACCAGCATCCACAATGATTAATTCTCCTTTATACTTTTCAAGAATATCAAAAAAAGCACAAAAAGATTTTATATTTGGCGCAAAAGCTTTTGGTGGTTTAATTGGCCCTAATCCATCTGCCCCATGAATTTCTGGATAATACGTTGTAACATCTCCGGATAAAGGGATTTTCGCACCATTAATAACAGGTATATCCTCTCGCCCTGCCATTTGCAGCAAATATGCTGCATTACTTGTCGCCTTTTCTTGCGTTACATTTCCATATCCGGTTACAACACCAACAATATCAATATCAGGATGCATAATTCCATACATGATGGCTAAAGAGTCATCAATTCCCGGGTCTCCCAAAAATAATACTTTTTTCATCGACCTCAACTCCATCCCCTCAATTGTTATTAATTTATGAATAACCTTACATATACAGAATAAAAAAGAATAAATTCACATAAAAAAACGCAGTCCTCTATAAGGACTACGTTCTTCCTCTAACCTATACTGTTTTTCTTCACAGCACTCATACTTCCAATGATATAAGCGATAAATGCAAAACAAATTGGGAAGACAACTGTATGTATACCGAACGGATTTGGATAGAAAAGGTGAATACACATATATGAACCTACCCCAACTAAAATAGAGGCAAGCGCTCCTGTTGCATTTCCTTTTCTCCAATATAGCCCCAATACGATTGGCCAAATGAATGCTGCTTCTAATCCACCGAAAGAAAATAAATTTAACCATATTAAAAAATCTGGTGGTTTAATAGCTGCTGCATAAACGAGCAGCCCTACGATACCCGTAATCCACAAACTTCCTTTTCTGATCGTACTGTCTGCTGCATCTTTATTTATGTAATTCACGTATATGTCTTTAATAATTGATGAACTTACAAGTAACAATAACGAGTTTACTGTAGACATAATTGCTGCCATTGGCGCAGCTAAGAAAACACCGGCTAACCAGGGTGGCAACACTTCCATCGCGAGTAGCGGCATGACTTTATCCGGTACCGTTATACCCGGAAGTACGACTCGTGCAAATACACCTGTTAAATGCATACCAATCATAATTGTACCTACAACAACCGTTCCAATTATTAATGCTTGATGCATAGCTTTTGAATTTTTATAAGACATAGCACGCACGCTAATTTGCGGTAATCCAACAACGCCAATTCCAATTAAAATCCAAAATGATGTTACGTATGATTTCGTTAAACTACCATCCGCTCCGAACGGTGTAATTAAATTCGGATTGATTTGAACAAGTTCCTGCATAATCTTTTCAATTCCACCACCAGCAATGACAGTAGCAATTAAAATGATTGTCGTTCCAACTAACATAATGATTCCTAATAACGTATCTGATAAAGCAACTGCACGAAATCCACCAATTAATACGTACACAAGTACTGAAAAAGTAAATAGAAATAGTGCTGTTGTATAAGATAGACCCGTTAGCGACTCAATTAATCGGCCACCGCCGACCCATTGAGCTACTGTTGCTGAAAATAAAAAGATAATAATACATAACGCAGAAAGTATAACAACTGCTTTATTATTGTATCTTCCCTTTAAATAATCGATAAGCGTAATGGCTTCCATCTTCCTAGCGATAATTGCAAACTTTTTACCGATAACCGTTAAAACGATATACCCTGTTACAACTTGAATCGCAGATAATAATACCCATCCGAGGCCCATATTGTACGCAATACCTGGACCACCAATAAAGCTACTAGCACTACCGTACGTAGCAATCATTGTCATCGCTAATAATAAACCGCCAAGTTCACGACCACCAAGAAAATATTCTTGTAAAAATTTATTATTAGCAGTCGCTTGTACGCGTCTTGAAGCATATACACCAATTAAAAATACAACGATAAATGAAATTATCATTGGAATGATTACATACCAATTCATCTATTATTCCTCACTTTTTTCTTCCTCATCGAGTGAAATATCTTGAAATACAAAACGAACAACTAAACTAAGTAAAATAACCATAACGACAAATCCAACGATACAGCTATAAAAAAACCATGCTGGAAAACCGAATACATATGTATATTCACTTGGATTTTTACTACCAAGCCCATAAGCAAATCCGTACCATATTATAAAATTGATAATAGCAAGTCCAAGACCAATTAACGCTTCTCTATGGGCGATTCGAAAGCGTGGATCATCATGATAATCCTTCATTTTTCTCCCTCCTCTCACGATGTATTATTGTACCATTGTTCTTCTAGTTTTTCCTACTAGAAAGCAAAAACAAGCAGGATTTTTTAAATTCATATAGAAGATTCTCTTACATTACATATTTTTTACAATTGTAACACAAATGAAATTTGAATTTTCAGTATTTGTTAATTATGATTTAAATTAGAGGCTTTCCATCTAGTTCCCACATCCTTGATTTCGGAATAAACGCCGTCTCGTACTGCGTTTACATTATATTTTCAAGGGGGTTATACAATGAGTCAACTAGCTGTAAATCTTCATGAAAAGGTAGAAAAGTTTCTTCAAGGTACAAAAAAGTTATATGTGAATGGATCTTTCATTGAAAGCGCTTCCGGAAAAACATTTAAAACACCTAACCCAGCAACCGGCGAAACACTTGCCGTCGTTTCTGAGGCTGGTCGCGAAGATATTCATAAAGCTGTTGTTGCAGCTCGCATGGCTTTTGACGAAGGTCCTTGGTCTCGCATGAGCACTGCTGAGCGAAGCCGTCTTATGTACAAGTTAGCTGATTTAATGGAAGAACATAAAGAAGAGCTTGCACAGCTCGAAACATTAGATAACGGAAAGCCAATCCGTGAAACAATGGCAGCAGACATACCACTTGCAATTGAACATATGCGCTATTATGCTGGCTGGGCTACGAAAATCGTTGGTCAAACAATTCCTGTTTCCGGTGATTACTTTAACTATACACGCCATGAGGCTGTTGGTGTCGTCGGTCAAATTATTCCTTGGAACTTCCCACTTCTTATGGCAATGTGGAAAATGGGAGCAGCGCTTGCTACAGGATGTACAATCGTTTTAAAACCTGCAGAACAAACTCCACTATCCGCTCTATACTTAGCTGAATTAATTGAAGAAGCTGGATTCCCGAAAGGCGTTATTAATATCGTTCCTGGATTCGGTGAATCAGCTGGACAAGCTCTTGTTAATCATCCACTCGTTGATAAAATTGCATTTACTGGCTCTACGCCAGTCGGTAAACAAATTATGCGACAAGCTTCTGAATCATTAAAACGTGTTACTTTAGAGCTTGGCGGTAAATCACCGAACATTATTTTACCAGACGCCGACTTATCTCGCGCGATTCCTGGTGCACTTTCTGGTGTTATGTTTAACCAAGGACAAGTATGCTCTGCTGGATCACGCTTATTTGTTCCAAAGAAAATGTATGATAATGTCATGGCTGATCTCGTCCTTTATTCTAAAAAATTAAATCAAGGCGCTGGTCTAAGTCCAGAAACTACAATCGGTCCTCTCGTTTCTGAAGAACAACAAAAACGTGTAATGGGCTTCATTGAAAAAGGGATTGAAGAAGGCGCTGAAGTACTTTGCGGAGGAAGTAATCCATTCGATCAAGGCTACTTCGTTTCTCCTACAGTATTCGCTGACGTAAATGACGAAATGACGATCGCAAAAGAAGAAATTTTCGGTCCAGTTATTTCTGCAATACCTTTTAACGATATTGATGAAGTAATTGAACGTGCAAATAAATCACAATTCGGCTTAGCGGCTGGTGTGTGGACAGAAAATGTTAAAACAGCACACTATGTTGCAAGTAAAGTGCGCGCTGGTACTGTATGGGTAAACTGTTATAACGTCTTTGATGCAGCATCTCCATTTGGAGGATTTAAACAATCCGGTCTTGGCCGTGAAATGGGATCTTACGCATTAAATAACTATACAGAAGTGAAGAGTGTTTGGCTCAACTTGAACTAACGAAAAAGACCCTGACCTATCCGGTCAGGTTCTTTTCATTATGTATTCCTTTAAACTTGCAGTCCACCGCTCACATTTAATACTTCTCCTGTAATATAGGATGCGTATTCTGATGCTAAAAAGGCCGCTGCGTTCGCAATATCTTCTGGCGTTCCAATTCTACCTACTGGAATCGCACCAACCATCTTTTCTTTCACTTTATCTGGTATCGTTTTTGTCATATCTGTATCCATAAAGCCTGGACAAATCGCATTACATGTAATACCGAAACTTCCAACTTCTTTCGCCGCTGTTTTCGTTAAACCTACAACTCCTGCCTTTGTAGCAGCATAATTCGCTTGGCCTATATTTCCTTCTCTACTAATTGAAGATATATTAATAATGCGTCCATACCCTTGTTGTCTCATGTAAAGAAGCGCTGGCTGCATACAATAAAAAACACCAGTTAAGTTCACTTGTAATACTTGTTCCCAAGAAGACTTCTCCATTTTATGTAACATTGCATCTCTTGTAATCCCAGCATTATTCACCAAAATATGTAATGTACCGAATTTTTGAACCGCATATTCAATTAATGACTTCGCTTCATTTTGATTACTCACATCACATCGATATAAACTCACTTCATAGCCTTCATCCGATAACTCACGTGTCGTTTTTTGTAGCTTTTCTTCATTTACATCGCTAATTAATACTTTCGCCCCTAATTTTGCATAAACCCTTGCAATCTCTTTTCCAATTCCCTGTGCAGCTCCTGTTACAACAGCTGTTTTCCCATTTAAAAACTCCATCCCTATCCCCCATTTCTATTACTTATACTGTATATTTCGGCTTTTTGCCTTCCGATTCCTCTTTGTATAAAAAAGTCTATTTGTGTCAAACTAACTTTGCAACGTCGCATAAAACACAAGGAGATTGTGTCGAATGAACAAAAAAAATTTCAAACAAAACAAAGCTGCTGATGGCATTGATGTTGAGTTCTCTCGTGAACTCGCTGACCACAATGACTTAGAAGCAAACGCACGTGCAAATGCCGCTGATGCACGTCAAAAACGCCAGTCAACAGAAAAATAAGGAAAGCACAACCTTATTCTTTTCAACAGGGACCTACTACCCAACAAAATAAACCGAGAGGTATTCTCTCGGTTTATTTTCGATATTTTTTTATATAATGTGCCAAAGTAAGTAGCGGATATATATGGGCATAGCTATGATAACGAATATAAAAACCACCTGGTAAACCTGTTCCAGTAGGATATTTTTCATTCACATAACGATTCGCAAGCAAATATGAGATACCCTTTCGAATTGCTGGTGTTTCCTTATCATAGTAAGAAATGAGAGCATCTAACGCCCATGCTGTTTGGGATGGTGTACTGAATGGTAAAGTAACGAACCTTTTTTCCACACTACTGTGGCATGATTCCCCCCAGCCACCATCTTCATGCTGTATATGTTCAAGCCATAAAGCTGCTCGTTTCAATGATGGATTGCTAGATGGAATGCCGAGTGACCGTAAACCGGTCATCACCGCCCACGTACCATATATATAACAAATCCCCCATTTTCCATACCATGATCCATTTTTCTCTTGTACATTCATTAACCAATTTATTGCACTTTGTTTTTGTTTCTCTGGCAATTCATTTTGCGCATATGTCCCGAAAAGCTCTAACACTCTTCCTGTAATATCTGGTGTAGAAGGATCTGTAATCATGTCGCTTGCATTTTCGATTGGTAAATTTGCTAATAAATTGCTCGTCACACCTTTTTCAAATGCTCCCCAGCCACCATCATTATTTTGTAATCCTTTAACCCAAGTAACCCCTTTCTTCCAAGCATAATCTACATTTTCGTTCCCTCTACTTTTTGCCAATACTCTTAATACCGCTGTTGTATCATCAACATCAGGGATTGTCGTATTCACATCCGAAAAACCCCAACCGCCTGGCGCAAGCGCTGGTGCATGTACGCTCCAATCAGCTTTTTTTGAATGCTGTTTTTTTAATAAATATGTTACTGCATGTTGAATCATCTTATTATCTTTCGGTACTTGGGCCTCTTGTAACGCATAGCTGAGTAAAGCCGTATCCCATACAGCTGAAGGCGAGTTTTGCAAATGATTCCCGCTTTCCATCTTCCATATATAAGATGTTATCCCGGTTATAGCCTTTTGAATGATTGATGATTGAAGAGAATGTCCTAACGCGAGTAAAGCGTAAATCATATAAAACGAGGCAGTTGCGTAACTATATAACGTTCCATTCTCATCAATACGTTCTTTCATAAAACGTTCGACTTCCTCATTCCCTTTATGATGTAAAGATAGTGGATACGATATAATTTGTTTTACATCACTTACTAACGTTTGAAACAACGGAGACCGATCCTCTCGAAACCATTCCCCGCCCCCTCCCGAAATATGATTTAAATTTGGCAGTAACTTTTTCCCTACTCGAAATCTTTTATTTAAACAAACCATCATCGGAATTAAATGAATACGCGCTGAGCTACTTAACTCAAATATACTGAGAGGTGAATCACTTTGGAGAAACATAATTGGTGTTGGCAAATGAAAGAGCGAAGGATATTCATATTCTCCATGAACCGCTAATAAAAACTTCGTCATAAAATGAGCACGCGCTACCCCGCCACGCTCATTTATAAACATTTCGGCTCGCTTCATATTCGCATCTTCTTTTGTATATTTTTTTGAAGCAAGTAAGGCAGCATAAGATTGAATTGTAGCAGATAAATTACCACCTACTTCATCTTCATATAATTTCCATGTTCCTTCATTTGTTTGAAGTGATGCTAATCTTTTTACAAATGGCTCTATCTCTTTATCTCTACCTAATAATTTTAATAAAAAGATCATATGGCAATCTGTTAATGGTGCTCCTTCAAAACAAAAGTGCCACGTTCCATCTCGCCGTTGCATCGTTTGAAGTGCAGTTGTTCTTCTTGCTATCTCTTCATGCACTTTTTCATATAATAACAAGTTACTCACCCACCCTTTCGAAATCCGTATAACGATATTCAAAAAGGTAGCTGAATATGTATGAAAACAAAGAAAAGCAGAACATATAAAATGTTCTGCTCATAAACAATATCCCACTCCGACAATTATCCCTACTAAAGCACCGACTACTACTTCATACGGTGTATGCCCGACAAGTTCATTTAACTTCTTATATTCTGTTTGTTTACCGTGAAAAAACTCATTCAATATTTTCGCTTGTTTACTTACCGCGAGCCTTACTCCTGAAGCATCATACATAACAATAATGGCAAAAATAGCAGCGATCGCAAACATGGAACTTTCCACACCTTCCACAACACCAACACCTGTCGCAAGTGCTGTAACAGTTGAAGCATGAGAACTTGGCATCCCACCTGAAGCGAAAAACTTTGCAAAATCAAATTCACCCGTTTTGAATAATTTAAAGACTACTTTCGTTAATTGTGCTAAAAACCATGAAATTACAGCGGCCATAAGCGGATCATTATGTAAAATTGTTTCCACGTTCTCAGCTCCCTACTGACTATAATGGAAATTCTATATAGTATCAGTATAAAGAAAAATGCGTAGAAAATACTACGCATTATGATACTTTTGCTGATTTATTTTTTATAAATTTCGGTTGTTTCTGCACTAAAAACTTTGTTTTTGCTATTGAAAAGACAAATAATGCAATCCATATACAGAAAAATGCCATCATATGAGTAGATGTGAAATGCTCCCCAAATACGAATACACCTAAAATTAAACTAATTGTTGGTGCAATATATTGTAAAAAGCCTACCATATAAAGCGGAATAAGTTGTGCCCCTTTTGCAAAATAAAAAAGTGGTAAAGCTGTAACAATTCCTGCTCCTATTAATAGTAACGTCGATAACATGGAAATAGATCCAAATGAGCCGAAACCATGTACTCCTGTCATAACGAGATAAATGATCGCAAACGGCGTCACTAACATCGTTTCCATCGTAAGACCAATTGTCGCATCATAATTTAACAATTTTTTCGTTAATCCATATAATCCAAATGAAAAGGCAAGTGATAAAGAAACCCACGGAATAGATCCAAAACGCACTGTTAAAATGATAACACCTACGCCAGCTAAACCAACTGCAACATATTGCCAAAAGTTTAACTTTTCCTTTAATACAACTGTACCAAGTAAAATACTAATAAGTGGATTAATATAATATCCGAGACTGGCTTCAATGACATGATTATGATTAACGGCCCATATGTAGACAAACCAGTTTCCGCTAATCAAGACCGAAGCTATTGTTAATGACATTAATAATTTAGGTCGTTTAAAAAGATTCACGAACTCCCCAATAAACTGACGAAATCTCTTCGTAACACCTAATACAAGTAACATAAAAACGAACGCCCAAACGATGCGGTGTGCTAATATTTCATCTGCTGGAACTTCCTCAACCCATTTCCAATAGATTGGTAGGATTCCCCACATCGTATAAGCACCAGCCGCATATATAATCCCTTTTTTTTGCTGTGCTGATTGACTCCCCATCTTCCTTTTTCTCCTCTTCTCGTTTTTCTCCATTATACGGTCCCACATGCTCACTTTACCAATAATCAATCTGCAATTCTTTCGACATTGCTCATACAAAAAAAAGTAAACATACTGTTATAACGACAAGTAACGGTATACCGAAAACAAATTTCTTTTTATGTGTTTTATGGTGAAACATATACATACCGATCCAAGCACCAACTGCGCCTCCAGCTGCCGCTGATAAAAACAACGTACTTTCTGGCGTTCTCCACTGTTTCTTCTTCGCTTTTCGTTTATCAAGCCCCATAAGGCTAAAAGCTATAACGTTAATAATAATAAAATAAATCCATTTCATCGCTTTCTCTCCCTATGAAAAATTCGCTTAATGGTAACATGAAAAAACGATGGGAACAACTGAAGAACACTTTTTATTAATGAGTTACCTTCATATTTACATAGCCAATCAAAAGGCCAATTATAGCTATTAAAAAGAAGGATGTTATGAGCAGAACCTTATATTTCCTTCCCTTCACCCACTACCATATCATCGAAAAAACTTCTCTCAATCTCTTTTTCATCAAAATGAAGAACTACAATTAGTCCTATATATAAAGAAACGAAATTTAGAAACCATTCGCCATTTTCATCTTTGTTAGCTAAACATTTAAATATCTCTTGAAATTGCATACGCTCATCTGCAGCAGTAACCGGACGCACACCAAAGTATTTCAATACGAGATTCAGCTTCAGCTGCACGGATAATGATAAAATATATTTTAATAACTCCGTATACTCTACACTATCTTTTTGACTATACAGCTTCACAAGCTTTTGATGTAAAGTAGAAATCGATAATTCTTCGTCGGTCACTTTAGTTGCTTCTACCATTTCAATTATCTTTTTCATATTCATTACATTCACCCCTTCTGCACAAAAACAAAAGCCCAAGCGTATTTATTTTATAATCAGCAATAATTGAGTATTTCTCATCTCTCGTTCTTCTTCACTCACTAAGTCATACTTCTTTAGAAGATGAAAGACATCATTTAATATTTCCTGTGAATGATTCCCTTGCAAAAATCCCTTTACCTCTTTAAAAATCACTTCCGGTAAAAAATCCTTTTGACTTTCAAGCTTATTCATTACATCTTCCATAGAATGATCAATATTACAAGCCATACTAAACTTCCCCCTCTATCCTTTATAAATAATATCCTCCGCTAACGATGTAAACACTTCTCCTACAAGAGAGTCTTCATCATATACAGATGAACCGTTGTTTTCTTCTCGTTTTGCAAAAGGTATTTGCGCGATCACTTCTGTTTGCAATTGTTCTGCAAGCATTTCGCCGCCACCTTTTCCGAAGAGATAGTTTTTCGATCCATCTTGTTCTTCATAATAAGCCATATTTTCTACAATCCCTAAAATTTCGTGTTTCGTATGTTTTGCCATAACACCTACTCTAGATGCTACGAATGAAGCTACATTGTGTGGTGTTGTAACGATAATTTCTTGCGCCTGTGGGATCATTGCTGCAACATCAATAGCAACATCTCCTGTACCAGGTGGTAAATCAAGAAGTAAATAATCTAATTCTCCCCAATGCGTATTCGCAAGGAAATTTTGAATCCATTTATTTAACATCGGTCCGCGCCACATAACCGGGTTATTTCCTTCCGTAAAAAATCCCATCGACATAATTTTAACACCATGACTAACGACCGGAATTGCTGTTTGATCAATCATCGTCGGTTTTTGATTCGTTTCCATCATAGCTGGAATGCTAAAACCATATATATCTGCATCTAATATCCCCACTTTTTTGCCCATACGAGCTAAAGCAGTTGCAAGATTAATTGTCACTGTTGATTTTCCAACCCCACCTTTACCACTCGTTACAGTAATAAATCGTACCCCTGAATCAAGACGAAGCATGCTCGGCATACCAGTTTCTGTTCTCGTATTTTTCTTTAACTTCTCTGTTAGCGAAGCTCGTTCTTCTTGTGTCATAGAACCAAATGTCAAATCTACCTTAGATGCACCAATTGCCTGAAGAGACTCTTCCACATCTTGTTGAATTTTTGCCTTTAATGGACAACCTTGAATCGTTAGCACTACTTCAAGTTTAACCTCTGTTCCATTCATTTGTATATTTCTAACCATATTTAATTCTACAATACTTTTGTGTAACTCCGGATCCTCTACATGTTTTAATGCGTTCATTATTTGTTCTTGCGTAATCATAGCACTCATCCCTTCTCGTATTCGAATTTATATACAACATTTTCTTGGCGAAAAAGCTTTTTATCCCCCGCTAACAGGCGGGATTAATGCGACTATATCTCCAGCTTTTATCATCTCTTCATTCGTTACAAACTCTTCATTCACAGCCACCATCACTTTATCAAGCGATTGTAAACTATAACTTGCTTTCAGCCATTCTTTTAATTGCTGAACTGTCATTTCTCGTTTTTCTAAAATTACGAATCGGTCCGATCCGACTTCCTCACGCAAATTTGCGAACAATAAAATTGTAATCATCTTCTCATTCTTCCTTCTTCGGTTTTCCTTCTGGATATGCCGTATTTTCAAGTTGATCTCCAATCCACATCGTTCCATCTTCCCAAAATTCTTTTTTCCAAATTGGGACGATGCGTTTTATACGTTCAATCGCGTATTCATTCGCTTCATACGCTACTTTACGATGCGGTGATGAAACTGCAATGACTACCGCAAGATCCATGATTTCTAGCCGCCCTACACGGTGCGTAATTGCTACTTTTGCGTCCGGCCACTTTTCATTTATTTCTTCACCAATTCTTGTAAGTTGTTTTACTGCCATCGGTTTATATGCTTCGTACTCTAAATGTAGCGTTCGTTTTCCTTTTGTAAGTTCTCTCACCGTACCAATAAACGTTGTAATTGCACCTGCTTCTCTTCTTGCGACTTTATTCGTTACTTCTTCAACTAAAATCGGTATATCTACAATTTCAAATAGTGCTTGTCCCATTAGAAACACCTCTCACTTTATCCCGCTTTAATGGGCAGTAAGACCCCCACCTCAAAATTCAGCAAAAGCAAAGAAGTTAGGTGGGGGATCAACTGCCCATTAAAGTCCGATTGGTTCAACTAATAATCAGTGAGGGATGAAGCCCCCCCCCACTGATTAAAGTTTCACTTTATAAAATGTCCCAGGCCATTCACTACCTTCATTATCTTCCAGTAAGAGAATATCTACGAACATATCTTTTTTATAACCTCTTGTACCACCTGGAAGTACAATAAATATATTTGTCTCTGCTAAGGAAGAAACCGAGCTAGATTTATCAAACCCTGACGGATAAGCAATTAATTGCCCTTCTTTATATTTCAGTTTTGCTCGTACAAATCTTGTAAATGGATTTGGTTTTAGAAAATCTTCTCCTAATAACGCTTTTTCTCTTTTCACATGTGCTTTTTCATTAAACATATACGTCCGAATACAAGGTCTTACAAACAATTCAAATCCTACGTAACAAGCAGATGGATTTCCTGATAAACCAAATAATAACTTGCCGTTTAATTGTGCTACAGTCGTAACACTCCCTGGCCGCATTGCAACTTTATTGAAAAGAACAGAGGCATCTAATTTTTCGTAAATAGCTGGTAAATAATCGTAATCCCCTACTGATACACCGCCTGTTGTAATGAGCATATCTACTTGGCTTAACGCTTCTTTTACAGCTGTGAAACATGTATGAAAATCATCGCTAAACTTCCCGAAATATTTTACTCTGCCGCCCGCTCTTCGAATTTGAGACAATATCATATACGTATTACTATTTCGGATTTTCCCTGGCTGTAGTGAATCATTTACATCCAGTAATTCACTACCAGTCGCTAACAATCCAATTACAGGCTTTCTCGCCACTGGCACCTCACTATAACCGAACGTAGCAAGAAGAGCCGAAATACCCGGATGAATGTATGATCCTTTTTTTGCAAGAACCGTTCCTTTACGAGCATCTTCACCTTGAAAAGAGATATTGTCGCCCGTTTTGAATGATCGCTTCACTTCCATATAATTGTTACCAACTTTCTCATATTGATGAGTCAGCTCTAACATAACCACCGCATCACACCCATTCGGAATTTGCGCTCCCGTCATAATTCGAACTGCTTGAAACGGACCTACTTTCTCGTGGAATATTGATCCCGCACCAATTTCACCAATTACTTCAAACACAATTGGCGTTTCATAACTTGCTACCTTCGTATCTTCTGCTCTAATAGCAAATCCGTCATACGGTGAACGATTGAATGAAGGAACATCATGGTCAGCTACTAAATCCTCCGCTAATATACGCCCGTAAGCTAATTCAATAGGTAGCAACTCCTTTAATCCCTCATTAGCAAATCCCATTACTTTACGAACAGCTTCTTCAACCGTAATTGGCACTCTTCTTTCCATTATTGACAACCCTTTCTATTAACCGAATACGCGATAATATAATTGTTTCGCTTTCGAAATATCATTTGTACCATGAATGAAAACACGACCATCTCGAAAAATAACGACGCGGTAATCATCTAGCTGGCAAGATAGTAAATACGGATTCCGATCTACTTTCCCTAGTTTGTTTAATACTTTTTCTATATCGTCAAAATCGTACTTTCTATTTTCTACTGACCTAATTTGTACTGTATTTCTTCCGCATAAAGCAGCTACCTTCGTTTGGTTTTCGTATGATAAATAAGGATAAGTTCGATTTAAGCCGCACGAAGGGCAATCGTCTGTTTTGATTTTCCCTAGTTTTATAAAATGGCTTTGATTACTCCATATATCAAACATGAAAAATGTTTTTCTAATTGCCGCGGAATCTCCTACTAAAATTTTGAATGCTTCCGCCACTTGATATGCTGCGACGATTTGAACAGTCGGGCTAATAATTCCAGCGGTATCACATGTCATACCTGTAAAAGGAACATTCTTCAGCACACAATGTAAACATGGTGTCTCTTGCGGAATAATTGTATAACTCATACCGTACGATCCAACGCAAGAACCGTATATCCACGGGATATTATGTTTTTGTGATACATCATTTATTACAAATCGAATATCGAAATTATCTGTTGCATCAATTATTACATCTACATTTTTTAATAGGTCTTCCATATTTTCTGCAACTGCATCCATTACGAAAGCATGTATTTGTACTTCCGAATTAATTTGTTCTAGCCGATTTTTTGCAGCAGTTGCTTTCGGTATTTTCTCTCTCGCATCTTGTTCAGAGTACAATTGTTGCCTTTGTAAATTACTCCATTCAACGTAGTCACGATCAATAATCGTCAACTTGCCGATACCTGCACGTACGAAACTTTCAGCACTTGCACTTCCTAATGCGCCTGCTCCTACAATTAACACATGTTTATTTCGAATTTTTTCTTGTCCTTTACTCCCAATCGGTTTGAACAACTGTTGTCGTGAATACCGCTCAGCCATTACATACCCTTCCTCTCACGAACTCTATTTCATATTAGAATGTTGTTTTTGATAACAAGCAAAGTAAGCAAATCCAACAAATCCAGCTCCCCCAATTACATTTCCGATAAAAACAGGAACAAAATTTCTAGCAAGATCCATCCACGTCAAATGACCTGCAAAAATAACTGCTGAAATAACAAACATATTTGCTACCACTTGCTGAAATCCAATCACGACAAATGCCATAATTGGAATCCAAATTCCAATTATTTTTCCGACAAAATCACTCGTCCCATAAGCGAGCCAAAGTGCAAGACAAACGAGCCAATTACAACCAATTGCTAAAATTAAAGTTCTCCCAAACGTTTCATGTAACTTTCCTTCTGCTATCGCTACCGTTTTATTTAAATAATCTCCCTCTGTTAATCCGCCAAGATGACCGAAACAATACGCAACAAAAATAGCTCCCACGAAATTCATGAAAGTAATCCAAACCCAATTATTTAGTACACTTACCAATGTAATTTTCTTTGCATAAAGTGCCATAGAAAGTGACATCATATTTCCGGTAATTAATTCTCCTCCTGCTAATACGACGAGCATTAATCCAACAGGAAAAACCGCTCCTCCTACAATATTGACTAAACTACCCCAGCGCTCAGGTAAATTACCTAAAACGCGAATGTTAAGCAAAAAACCTAACGAAATAAACGCTCCTCCTAAAAAACCGAGAATAAGC
Organism: Bacillus sp. 3G2; assembly: GCF_044324725.1. Classification (NCBI taxonomy): domain Bacteria; kingdom Bacillati; phylum Bacillota; class Bacilli; order Caryophanales; family Bacillaceae; genus Bacillus; species Bacillus sp. 3G2. Next base: position 3,323,960 of record NZ_CP172246.1, read on the forward strand.
ATTGCTGGCAACGTCTGACTTACTTTTTGAACACCGGCCTCAATTACAAGCTCAGCAATTTGTTCCGGTTTATGAAATGCCATTACCAATTCCTCCATTTTCTCCAAATAAAAAAGCAGCTTCAAAAAACCTCCTCAAAATAAAGGTTTTTGAATGCTGCTTAATTTCTCTGCACATCTTTTACAGAGATATCAATCATCACTTTTACTATAAAATAGAAAATCTACAACCGTTGCACATTTTCCATTTTGTATATACTTCCTCAAAGCGTCACTCTTATATCAACCACCAATATGTGACATTTCAATTTTAGGCGCTCTTTTGTTACTTGTATGACTTAAGCGTTCATCTGAATAACGATCTTCTCGGTTGTTCCATATATCACGCACGATATATGTTATTTCATCGTCAGTGTATTCAGATCGAAGTAATTCTCTCAAATCATTTCCTTTAGAAGCGAACAAACAAGTATATAATTTTCCTTCTGCAGAAATACGTGCTCTCGTACATGAGGAACAGAAGGAATCTGTTACGGATGAAATAATACCTATCTCTTCATCACTTCCAATATAACGATAACGAGTTGCAACTTCACCTGCATAATTCGCTTCTATCCGTTCTAATGGCATAACTTGATGAATCGCATCTACTATTTCTTGTTTCGAGACGACCTCTTTTAATTCCCAACCGTTATAATTCCCAACGTCCATATACTCAATAAAACGAAGAATATGCTTATTTTCCTTAAAGTATTGTGCCATCTGCAAAATGTCCTGTTCGTTTTTTCCCTTTTGAACGACCATGTTTATTTTTATTTTCATACCAACTTCAGCTGCAGCCTGTATTCCTTCTAGAACCCTTTGCACTTTGCTTCTATTACCATTCAAATAGAAAAAGCGATCTTCTTCTAAGGAATCTAAACTAACTGTCACACGTGATAAACCCGCCTTATATAAATCAGGAGCAAACTTTTTAAGTAACGATCCATTGGTTGTTAAACCGATATCCTCCACACCATCTATTTTATTAAGGCGCTCAATAAGCTGCGGAAGACCTCTTCGAAGTAACGGTTCTCCGCCCGTAATTCGTAACTTTCTTACACCTAAAGAAACAAAAATACGTGTTATCCTTTCAATCTCATCAAAAGATAAAATTTTATCATTAGACAAAAACGAATAATCAGGACCAAATATTTCTTCTGGCATACAATAACGACAGCGAAAATTACAGCGATCAGTAACAGAAATACGTAAATCCTTTAAAGGACGTTGTAGTTTGTCTAATGTGACAGATTTCATATTTATTGCCTCGCTTTTACTTATTTTATATTTAAAACACGCTCTGGATGTGTATATACATTTAAGGATTGATTCCGAATAAATCCTATCGTAGTAATGCCTAATTCTTCTGCTAGCTGCAAAGCCAACTCAGTTGGAGCTGATTTTGAAAGTATAATTTCACAACCAATTTTTGCAACTTTCAATAATATTTCCGAAGAAATACGACCACTAAAAACAATGATTTTATCGCTCATAGAAATATTATGTTTTAAGCAATAACCGTAAATTTTATCTAATGCATTATGTCTACCAATATCCATTCGGCTTAAAATAATAGCATTCACATCACACAAAGATGCATTATGAACACCGCCTGTATGACGAAATGTCTCTGCAGATTGCTGCATTTCTTTCATTAAACGAAAACAGTCTTCTGTAGCAACCTGTACATGTACGCCATTCATTTTTTTCGCGCTTAGTGCATCATTCGCAAAAACAAATCCTTGTCTACTCATACCACAGCATGAAGTAATATAACGTTTATTTTGCATTTGTTCGTAATACGGGTTCACTTTTTTCGTTGTGACATGTACAAATCCTTCTTTCTCTTGTACCCATATGTCATCAATATCTTCATACTTCCGAATGATTCCTTCAGATGCTAAGAAGCCTATTACCATATCTTCTATATATTCTGGAGTACTAACCATTGTAACAAACTCCTGTCCGTTCATTTTAATCGTGACTGGAAACTCTGTTACAATGCTGTCCTCTATATGTTTAAACGCCCCTTGTTCATAACGAAAGATTTCTCTTTCTACCTGTATCGGTTTCACGATCAGTATCCTTCTCTCACGTTATATTTTTATCAAAAACGAATACCGAAACTGCAATATCTTCTTCTACTTTCATATCTGAAAATAAATTCACTAATTTCGCTCCAACAAGTTCCTCCAAATGTTCACGGGAATTCGCAGCATACACTTCTTGAATCATTTTCGTTCTAGCCAAATGAACCATTTCCGCACCGTCCATCGTACTTGAAATGAATTTTTCAGTAGGTGTTAAGTTTCCGTAAAGGGTCGCAATCGCCATATTTTCAGCAAAAACAGTATGAATTCGTTCCGGTCCTTTTCCGAAAAGTTCCTTTCGAAGTTTTCGTATCATATCATTAAATTCATGTACTTTTTTTGACATACAATTATACCTCCAAAAAATCCTCATTTTACTTTATTATATATTTTACCAAAATGAGCCTTCCGCCCAAAATATTTCGTACAAACATTTGGGCAAAAAGATTCACTTCATGAAGATTATTCGTCTTTTAACCCCTTCCCCATACCTTTTAAGAAATGAAGCCCAAACCCGATAGCGCGGTTAATGTCTGGGTCTTTCAATACTTTCATAAGATCGAATACCCCTACTTTTTTATTACTCTCTAGATGTTCATTACCTTCTTCCAGTCCTACTAATAAACTACCTATAAGCTTTTTCGTAAGTTCCGGATCAAGTTCTGTTAAAGCACCTGCAGCACCCATCATATTATTAATTAAATTTGTAACAGGCTCACGAGTCACTTGGCCAAGAACGATTTTTGCGATTGGTTCTTTCGCTTTTAGCATAGAATTTGCGGCTTCTAGCATTCCGATGTCATTTAATTCACCGACAATATTAAACATTTGATTTAAAGCTTCTTCATTATTAGCTAGAAGTTCTTTTAAATCATCTAATTTTTGCTGTTTTATTTCTTCCTCAGTTAATTCTTGTTTTTGAATCATTTTTATAGGTGCAGCCATATTTTTCTCCTCCTACTTATCCGTTAAATGCACATACCCTGGACGTGCCCACTTACGATCTACCTCAATACCAGCTTGAGGGTGACGTTTTTTATTGCGTGGGTTCGCTTTTGGCATCGGATTTTCGCCCTCAACTTCTAGCACTTCCATACGCACTTTCGTCTGTTTATAAGCAGGTGTGTTTGTACGCGTATCAACTGCAGGACCTGTTAAGAAATTAATTGCTGTTTCATTATCTGTAGAGTTCATCGGTAAATATAATTCATTCGCTTTTACACGATCTGTTACAAGTGCGCGTAATTTTAATGCTCCAAAAGGAGAGACAAGACGAACTAATGAACCTGTTTTCACTCCACGTTCTTTTGCAAGCGTTGGAGAGATTTCAACGAAAACACCAGGTACTTTCGTTTGAATACCTGTTGATTTATTTGTCATATTCCCTTCATGGAAATGCTCAAGCATACGACCGTTATTAATGTGAAGATCGAACTCCGCTGGGAATTCAGCTGGACGTACCCAATCAGCAATCGCAAAACGAGCTCTTTTATCTGGGAAGTTAAATCCATCTTGGAACAGAAGTGGTGTATTTGTTCCATCAAAACTTCCCCAATGGAAACTATTCCATCCTTCAAGTACTTCATAGTTTGCTTGTGAGAATAGTGGTGATAAACTTGCCATTTCAGCAAAAATTTCACTTGGATGGCTATAATTCCAGTTTGCACCTAATTTATTCGCAATCTCCTGCACAATCCACCAGTCTGGCTTCGCATCTCCAAGCGTAGGAAGAACTTGATACAATCTTTGTACACGGCGCTCTGTATTTGTGAAAGTACCTTCTTTCTCAAGAGACGGTGCTGCCGGTAATACAACATCTGCATATTGAGCAGTTTTAGATAAGAAAACATCTTGCACAACGAAGAAATCAAGGCTTGATAACACTTCATGTACATGATTCGCATTAGAGTCTACAAGAGCCATATCCTCTCCAACAAGATACATAGCTTTCATTTTTCCTTCATCAATTGCATGAAGCATTTCAATATTATTCAGACCTGGTTTACTATTAATTTTCACTCCGTAAGCCATTTCAAATTTCGCACGCTCCATATCGTTAGTCACGTGCTGATATCCAGGAAGCCATCCTGGTAAAGTACCCATATCACAAGCACCTTGTACGTTATTATGACCTCGAAGTGGATATGCACCAGCACCTGGACGACGATAATTACCTGTTGCGAGAAGTAAATTTGAAATCGCAGCGGAAGTATCAGAACCACCCGTATTTTGCGTTACTCCCATACCCCATAGGATACATGTACCATCTGCATCACGAATCATTTCAGCCATTTGAATAAGTGTTTCTTTTGAAATACCAGTCATTTCTTCTGCATATTCAAGTGTATATTCTGTCAGACTCTCTTTGAAATCTTCAAAGAAGTTTACATTCTCATCAATAAATCGTTGATCGTGCCAACCTTGATCCATCATATATTTCGTAACAGCCATTAACCACACTTGATCTGTTCCTTGTTTTGGACTAATAAAGACGTCTGAACGCTCTGCCATTTCTGTTTTACGAAGATCAGCGACAATTAATTTTTGTCCGTGTAATTTATGCGCACGTTTAATACGTGTAGCTAAAACAGGGTGACCTTCTGTCGGATTACAACCTACAATAATAACAAGACCGGATTTTGCGATATCTTTAATCGTTCCTGCATCTCCGCCCATACCAATTGTACGGAATAATCCGTCTGTCGCTGGTGATTGACAATAACGTGAGCAGTTATCAATATTATTCGTTTCAAATACTTGTCGAGCTAATTTTTGAATCACATAATTGTCTTCATTCGTAATTTTTGATGAAGAAATAAAACCGATAGCATCTTTACCGTATTCTTCTTTAATCGATCCTAATTTACTTGCAACTACATTTAGTGCCTCTTCCCATGTAGATTCAACAAACGTTCCATTTTTACGAATTAAAGGTTTTGTAATTCTTTCTTTAGAATTTACGAAATCCCAACCGAATTTTCCTTTTACACAAGTAGAAATTGCGTTAACTGGCGCATCAGAAGAAGGCTGTACTTTAAGGATTTTACGCCCTTTCGTCCACACTTCAAATGAACAACCTACGCCACAAAATGTACAAACTGTTTTCGTTTTCTTCGTACGAGTATCACGCATGGCCGCTTCCACTTCTGATACCGCAAAAATGCCGCTATATCCAGGTTCAACTTCTTTAATTAAATCTACCATCGGTTCAAGAATATCTGGTTTTAATCCCGTCATAAATCCAGCTTCACCGAGCATCGTTTTCTCCATTAAAGCATTACAAGGACAAATGGTTACACATTGACCACAGCTCACGCATGAAGAATCATTAATATTTACTCCTTCATCCCAAATAACTCGTGGGCGTTCCGCTTCCCAGTCTATTGATAACGTTTCATTTACTTGTAAGTTTTGACATACCTCAACACATTGACCGCATGCAATACATTGATTGGGATCATAGCGATAAAACGGATGCGTCATATCAACTTCACTTACATCTACTTTCGGTTCATAAGGATATTTTTGATGTTCAATCTCCATTAATTCTGCTGTATTATGCAGTTTACAGTTCCCATTGTTGTTATCGCATACCGTACAGTATAATAAATGATTTTCTAGTAACCGATCCATCGCCTCTGTTTGTGCTTCTTTTGCACGAGTAGAATTACGTTCAATGTTCATACCTTCCGTCACCACTGTCGAACAAGAGCGCATTAACTTTCCCTCAACTTCTACAATACAAGTGTCACATGTTTGAATAGGATCTACTTCTGGCACGTAACAAATTTGCGGATGTTCAATCCCGTTCTTATTAATAACACCCAATATCGTTGAACCAGGCTCCGCTGTATACTTTTTTCCGTCAATTGTAATATGAACCATGTTGTTATTCATGGTCTTTCCCCCTTTTTGAGAATAAAAAAACTCCACCACGAAAATATACGCACCACATTTCGGCACGTTATTATCATGGTGGAGTAGTTTATTAGCACATCTTGCTAAAATACCAATCCATTTATTCATAAATAAAACGATAGATTCATAACAGGTCATATCACGATTCCATCTTTAACACTATAATTATAGCGTTAAAGTTAAAAATATACAATATAAAATTTAAACTACGCATATGTCCGCATAGAACTATCCATAATAACCCATATAAAGTGAAACTTTAATCAGTGGGGGTTTTCTTCATCCCCCACTGATTATTAGTTGAACCAATCGGACTTTTATGGGCAGTTGATCCCCCATCTAAATTCTTTGCTTTCGCTGTATTTTGAGATGGGGGTCTTACTGCCCATTAAAGTGGGATAATACATGACAAGGAGTAAGCGAACAAATGGGGTCTTATAATAAATGGATACGTGGTGAAAAATCTTTTTCTGCACAAGAGCAAGCTGATCACCAATTAAAAAAATCTATTTCTTCTTCTCTTTCCCTTAATCTAAAGCACTTGTCCAAACTGTTTAGCGGTATTCCAGAATTAATTACACGCACTTTTCCGTTAAAAAACGGCAAAGAAGCTGCACTTATATATATGGAAGGACTTGTAGATAAAACTGTTATTAACATTGATATTCTTCGCCCACTCCTATTTAAAGAGTGGAATGAGGACGATTTTTGGGAATCCTCCGTTACAATCGGGAATATAAAGAAAGTTCAGCAGTGGGCAGACATTGAACAGTCCCTTTTACACGGAAAAAGCATTTTATTCATTAATGGACAACTTACAGCTTTAGAACTAGATACGCAATCTGCACCAAAAAGGAGTATTGAAGAACCGACTACAGAAACTTCCATAAAAAGCTCACACGAAGGTTTTAATGAAGTAGCGAGCGACAGTCTTGCACTTATTCGTCGCTATATTCCAAATCGCGAATTGAAAGTGAAGGAATTCACTGTTGGTGAACGAGCTACTTCAAAGGTTTTTTTGCTATACCTAGCAGACACTGCAAATGAAGATGTCGTACAAGAAATGGCATGCCGTATCGAATCCATTAAAGTGGATGCCATTCTTACTACCGGAGAATTAGAAGGATTTGTTGAAGATAATTCCTATACTCTCTTTCCGCAATTATCTATCACTGAACGCCCTGACACAACGGCCCATCATATTTTGGATGGACGAATTGCTGTTGTTGTAGATCGCTCACCAGGCGTATTAATTGGACCTATGACCTTTTCAGCTTTTTTTCAGACGATAGATGATTACAGCTTTAGGCCAATGATTCCATCTTTCATTCGATTACTTCGTTTCACTGGATTATTTATTGCAATATTTGCACCAGCTCTTTATATTGCTATGATTTCCTTTCATTATGAAGTGATTCCACTTAAATTATTGTTAACAATTGGAGAATCTCGAGCTAAAATTCCTTTTCCTCCTATATTAGAAGCACTTTTGATGGAATTAGTACTTGAAATGCTCCGCGAAGCTGCGGTTCGGCTTCCTGGTCCCGTTGGACAAACGATCGGCGTCGTAGGAGGGATTGTCATTGGACAAGCCGCGGTTCAAGCAGGAATCGTAAGTAATGTTATGGTTATCGTCGTATCTATTACTGCAGTCGCTTCTTTCATCATTCCTAATATGGAAATGTCGGCAGGAATTCGGCTTCTTCGATTCCCAATGATGGTAATCGCTTCTTTATTTGGTGTCATTGGCATTATGGTCGGAATGGCAGTTATCATCATCCATATTCTTTCTATGGAATCACTTGGTGTACCATATGGTAGTCCTTTTTCTCCGTCATTTGCTTCGGATTTAAAAGACATTCTCATACGTTCCCCATGGAAAATAATGAAAAAACGACCACTCTCTCTTAACTTGAAACAAGAAAACCGACAACGAGATATGAAGGAAAGGAAGGAAAAGAAGTGACAAATCGCGCAAAGAGGGAGATCACTTTATTTCAATACATTCTAACAATTAGTGGTGTTCAAGTTGGATTTGGTGTACTCACACTTCCACGTGAAGTTGCACAAGGAGCCAATACCGATGGCTGGATGTCAATTATTATTGGGTGGGCTATAACTACTTGTGTAAGTCTTTGCATTATACAAATTATGGCGAAACATCCTGGTTATTCTTTACTTGATGTGTTAACACGTAATTTTGGGAAATGGCTAGGAAAAATAGCGATGCTACTTTGGATTTTATATGCTGTACTTGCAGCTGTTTCTTTAATATTCTCCCTCTTATACGTTATTCACATTTGGATTTTACCTAGATCTCCCATGTTTTTAATTATGATGTTACTATCTATTCCAATGCTTATGCTCGCATGTAAAGGTGTTCTTATTATTAGCCGCTATGCTGTTTTTACTGTCTTCTTTACGCTCTGGATGCCATTATTATTATTTATCCCGCTTAAAGACGGGCATTGGGTTTATCTTCTTCCTCTCCTGAAAGAGGGATGGATGCCCGTTTTCAACACAGTAAAATCAACTATTATTGCGTTTCTCGGATTTGAGTTTGCATTTGTCCTTTATCCTTACCTCAGTAATAAATCATCTGCAAAAAAAGGAATCGTTCTTGCGAATTTGATTACGCTATTTGTTTATCTTCAAGTCACGTTCGTCTCTTTTGTTTATTTTAGCCCGGATGGTATAACAAAGTTTTTATGGCCCACTCTTTCTCTTGTTACACCCTTTCACTTTTCATTTCTGGAACGGTTTGAAATTATCTTTTTGTCATTTTATCTCTTCATTATTTTTGATTCTTGCATTCCCTATATTTTCACTGCTTCAGATGGAATCAATCAATTACTTAACAAAAAAGGGAGTTCATTGCCTGTTTTGTTTTTATTATTCGGGTGTGTTTTCGTTTTATTCTTTTATATCCCATCCTCGTATCAAATAAGTGCATTACGAGAATTTTGGGGAACTGCAAGTTATTTTATCGTTTTTCTATTCCCAGTCGTATTTCTCTTATACATGACACTTTATCAGCATTGGAAAAGGAGAAAAATTTAAATGAGACGCTTTATTTTCACTATATTTTGCTTTCTCATAACCTTTTTAACAGGATGTGGAGGAGATCGGCTCGACTTAGAAAAACAATCCATTTCATTAATTTATGGGTTTGACGCAAAAGCAAAAGGAAAATTAATTGTGTACCACGTAAACCCTATTTTTAATGAAGATGTGGAGAAAAAATACGAAGCTCATGAAGCGACAGTACATACCCCTCGAGAAGCAAAAGCAACATTTAATAGTTCAAGTAGCGGTTTAGTATCTACAGAAAAGTTACAGCTCATTTTATTTAGCACGAAGTTTTTAAAACAAGAAGGCGCTATGCCTTACCTTGATGTTTGGTATCGCGACCCTAAAAATACTGGAAATATGCGCATGGTTGCAGTTGACGGTCCAATTTCTTCCGTTATATATAATAACTTTAAAGATAAGCCTGCACTTCCTGAGTATTTAACAGATTTAATTAATACGAACAAACTATACAATCGAACCGCGTTTACGACATTCCATGAATTTCATAGGCAAACTTTTAATAAAGGTATAACACCTGCTATCTCAGAAATAAAAAAAGGAAAAAAAGATATTATCGTTACCGGTTCCGCACTATTAACTTCTCGCGGAATCTATAAGATGTCTTTAAATCGATATGAAAGTGCCCTCCTTCTTCTATTACAAAAGAAGGCCAATACACCAGTTTCTCTTACAATGAAGATCCCTTCTACTCAAGTTGAACGTAATAGTGATTTAAAAGATACAGAAGGCAAAGATTTCGTAACAATAAATGTTCTTAGCATGAACCGTGACATTCACACAGGTTATAACGATAATCACTTCAAATTTAATATTGCAATGGATTTTAAAGTTTCCGTATCTGAACTTACATTCAACATGGATATAGACAAAGATAGAAAGAAATTAACCTCTCTTATTACAAAACAGCTAAACAAAGATTTAAACGATTTAATCCACAACATTCAAAAGCAGCAACTTGATCCGTTTGGATTTGGTGATTATGCGAGAGCGTTTCAATTTAAAGAATGGAAAACTGTCGAAGATGATTGGCCACGTGCCTTTTCAAAAGCTAATGTGAAAGTAACTCCTACTATTAAAATTTTAGAAAACGGGATCATTAAATAGAAAAAACACGCTACTTACTCTTATACGTGTAAAGAGTAAGTAGCGTGTTATCATTTTTATTTTGAAACTTCTTATACAGTTACGCTTCTGTTTCTGGTTCTTCGTTTTCCGCTTGTTCTAATCTTTGCTGCTCCGCAAGTTCAGCTGAAATCATTCCATAATAAATTTCTGGATACAATCCAAATATTTGATATACACTTCCTAAAAACGGCATCGGAATCCCTCTTTTCTAAAGTTGTATTGCCACTTTTAAGGATTCCCTTTTCATTCATTAAACATTCGTTTTTGGTGTTTCCTCTTCATCATAAACGCTTAATAAATTTTGCCACTTTTTATAAGGAGCACTATTTGGGTCTACATATCCTTTCGCATACGAACGATCCCACAATTGTTTAATAAACATTTCTTTCTCTTTCTTTGCAACCATATCGGCACCTGTACCGTAATAGTTTTGAAAATACAACTCAATTTCATCAAGGAATAGCCTTAATAATTCATCAGAAGTTTCTTCTAGCGTTGGGTCATATTTCGCTTCACGATCATACATTAAAATCATATCTAAAATATTATGGACATGCTCTTTACGAAGCCACCTAATATCTTGAGCACCTAATACAAACGGATGTGTATATAAATGTCCGCCCTGTATCATAGCTTTTTCTTGTTCTTCTTCAAATCTGGACAAGATGTTTTCATAAATAAACGGATTATGAAGCAATGCCCTGTGTAATTTGTAACTTTCACTTGAAATATTTTTTCCCATCGACTGAATTAAGAAGCTACGCCCAACGCCGTTATATTGATACACGAACTGACCATCAACAGCAACTAAACTAATCCAGCGATACATATACGCGTATAGAAGAGCTCGATTACATTTATCGTAATCCAACTTCGTTTGTGTTGCATTTAAGTCTGGCATGAATGCTGGTAAGTGCCAATACTTATCTAAATGCGGCGTTAAACTAGATTTTTTACTATTCAACTTGTTTACACGGCGATAGTATGACTGAAAATAATCACCTTTATCATTCATAAATCCATTTGCAATGTGTCCAGACGAAAGCTTAGGAAAGTCTTGCAACGATAAACCGTAATGCGCACGATAACAAATGACTTCAAATGGCGAAAAAGCTTCATGTACTGTATCTTTTTCTTTAAACATTTCTTGAATTAATTCCTCTTGTAGTTCTTTCTTTAAAGATGGATGTATACCCCAATATTGTAATTCCCTATGATGTGAAACTTTCGGCACAAATGGACTAGCTAAATGGAACAAGTCTTCAATTTTTTCACGGACGTATTCATCACGATCACGCTTCTTATAATCCGCTTCTTTTCGTAACGCCTCAACGATATTCAGTTCTAACTTATCGCGATAGCGTATTTGTAATTCATCATAGCAATAACTTAGTATGTGCTCACGATAAAAGTCTTCTACCTTTTTCGATTGAATCTCTTCTGTTTTCGCATCCCGGCAATATTCCCCGTATAAACTCATATAAATTTCCGCAGATATATCTTTCGGTAATACTCCTAAATTTAAATGTTGCTGCATATCTTGCCATATTTTTTCTTGTAACTTCTCTTCAGCTAATACGTATACATTCGTTGGGTTTGTTTTCCCTTCAAATTCCTTGCTTCGTTTTTGAATTTCGAACAATAGATTTTCACGTGTTTCGTGTAAATTATCAAAAAACCTTTCCCAATATTGAATCATTTTATTAACTGCTTGATATAGTGATTGATACACGAGTTCTAATAGCATTTCTTTACGGTATTCGTTTAATTTGTGTACGTACTGCGTTACAATATCTTCAAATTCCTTTTTAAATAAACGCTGCTGATTATTCATCATTTTTCCAAACCAACCTTGTTGTTGCGCAATTTCTACTCGGCGTACAGCTGTTACCGTTCCATCAATGTTACTCACATTAAATTTCTTATCGTAGTTTTGAATTAAATTACGCTTTTGTTCATTATTTTCGTGTAGTCGATTCATTTTTTCGACTAACTGCTTTCGAATTTCATACAACATAAAACGAGTTGCTACTGGATGAACTGGATCTGTTTTCTTTAAAAACCATGTATTTAATTGATATGACTGGCCTTCAGAACCACTCGGTGAAAAACGGTCTGATTCAATCATGTCATATAAAAGTGTCGTTACATGTTCATGTACACGGCTCGGAATCGCATACGCATATAAACGAACCGCATGATCCACCCTTGCTACTTCACCTTTCATTTGTTCCATCATTTTCAGTTTCGCAGCCGAAATTTTACACTCATGCTGCAGACGATTTAATTCCTCATCTTTTTGCACCGTACGCTGTACATAACTTTCTACAGCTTCTAAAAACAGTTTAGATTTCGCAACTCCAACCTTACCGCCTTCTGCTCCTTCACGCGTTTCATTATACATTTGTCTATAGAAAATATGAGCTTGCTCTGGACGAGTAGCAAGATGTTCTAAATCTTCTAAATAACTCTTCCCACGCTCTGGCTTTTCACGCTGCATACCACGTTTTACATCTTGATCGTATCTTTGTTTCTTCTCTTGAAACAGTTGATCTAAATGAAGCCAAGATTCATCTAAACCTTGCACTGCCCATTTTAAAGCACAATATTTTAACACGTGCTCATACGGATAAATAATCTTTGCTGTTCCTGCCCCGCAATATCGCCCTTTCCCGCTCGATTCTGCTAATTGCTGAATTTGATTATCTTCCTGTGCAAAATGATTTGCAGACATCGGACTAAATAACTGTAAATAAATCGTATTTGCCATTTGCTCCATATAATCCGATAAATTGTGCAGATGGTGTCCATGTAAGTTTTCGTAATCGTATAAGAAACAATAATTGTACGGTAAATGATGCTGTTTAATCGTATGATTCGTTCTTCCGTCTTCATCTACTTGATCAGGACGATACTCTAATTCAATCGTGACGCCACCGCGTTTTGATAATTCCCCCGTAGAACCAAGCGTAATGGCATGTAATTCTTTTAAAGATGCATAGCCGTTTGCTTGCACCGTTTCAAACTCTTTCGCACTAACCGTTCTCGTTTTCACTAACACATCCGGCATTAGAAACGCACCGCGTATTAAAATGTTGTGATGCTGCAGTTTTTTCCGAAGCATTTCACGTAAATATAATGCAATTTGTAGAAACATCCCTGAACCTGTTCCGCCCGCTAGTGATGTTACTATAATGACACGCACTCCATATTCGGTTTGATCGCTTGTAACCGGAAAAATCTTCTCAATTTCTTGCCAAAAGGAGGTCAATTTATCTTCTTTCATCGCAGCTCGTAACGCTAAACGGGAAATGACGCGTAACTGTCCTGCCCCTTCTGTCAGTGGTTTATCAAGTATTGTAGGGTCCATCGGAAACCACTCGGGAATCGTTGGATCTCCCGCAATATACTCTCTTGGCGTTTTACTTGAACTCGTTTGTGTTTTAAACTTTCGAATATGATCAAATTTACTCAATGTATTCACATCTGTATCAAATACGTGCATTGCTACCTTTTTTCGGCGCTCCTCAGGTAGTCTTTCATATATTTGATGTGTTACAGTACTACCGATTCCACCTAAACCAATTAATATCGTTGGAACTTGTAACGTCATGTGAACCACCTTCCTATTCTTGCTTGTTTGAAAAGAGGAGGGAAAGCTAAAATACCCCTCTTTGCCCTATCTACTATTCACACTCGTACCTGTAAATCTCTTTACCATATCCTCTATCAATTACTAAAAGTTCATTTGGATATAGCGTCTTATGCTCCATTCCAACCTCATCCTCTGTTATAAACATCCCATCAATAATCATTCCTACTACTTGTGACTCTTTCGCTACAAATATTGATTTCGATCCTTTCTTTGCTATAAACGTAACAGATTGCACAGTCTTTCTTTCTGCCCTAAACGGAATGCCAAAATAGTGCTTCCACCATTTATTTTTAAGTAACTCTGGTTCAGATTGATATAACCAATCTTTCGCTACCTCTTGATCCCATTCGTAATACAATAGTGCTTTCCGGTGAAATCTTGGACGAACAATCCATCCTAAAACGATTATTCCTACTACTAACAGTAATAAAGTGATAGGAATAACAAACTTAAAGATAAGCGCATATTTTTCATAAAACGGTGCATTTTGAATATGAAGTGAAATACTTTTCTTTACTTCTTGTAATTTTGAATCCTGCACTACGATGGTAGCTTCTACGGTGCCGGTATCTGTAAAATTGAATGTGTCGGAGTAATGAGGTCGAGGATAAATATAAATTTGATTACCATGTTGTTTTATTTCATAGTTGATTGATTGTTTAGATGTGACACCAGTAGATTTTATTAGTTTCTTTACAGCCCCTTCTGTCATCGGCTTACCATCTAACTGTGGTTGTATAATAAAGGGTTTACTATTCTCTAAATTTGTTACTTTTTCTTCATAATCTTTCGTAATAGTTTGCAGTGATAATTTTGGTTTTTCCGTTACTTCGACTTTAAATTCTTTCGTCTGTCTGTAAAATCCCTTTATGTTCATATGAACTTTCCCGCGCACTAACCCTTTATCAATCTTCGTTTCGTAGTAAAATACATGTTTTTTATCGTCCCACTTCATCTGGTACTGTTTTCCGTCTATTTCTACTTCTGCCTGAAAATATGAAGACTGAATTGGTAATTCGGTAGGCTTCGCTTCAATAACAGCGGTAACACCTTCGTACATTTCTTCCACATTTTTTTGACTACGATCATCTTTGTCATAAGTAGAAACAGTATAGTTAAGCGCTGGTTCAACTAGTACTTGTAGTCCTTCTTTCTCAATATCTCGATCCACCTCTATCGTATAAGTTCCTGGTTTAATAACTTCCTGATTTTCCGTACTGATATGAACTATATTTCCGAATAATTTCGCTTCTCCTGGTGCATGTATGGAATAGGAAGATTGTAATTGTAACGGTTTAGAAATTTGTGTGACCTGATAATCGGGCAGAGAAGGCGATTGTCGTACAAGCGTCATACGCTTTAATGGAAATGGTGTTGTAATCTCTACTTTCTTCCCTACTACTTTCGTTTTTACAATCGATTCAACAGAAGAGAACGGATCACGATTTGCAACTAATGCAGCCACTTGATTGACGCTTTTTACAATACCATCCTCTCCACTAGATGGCATCGCTACTCCGTTTATCTCTTTCTTCCATATCTCTTTAAAGGTATTTAGTTGTGCCTTTTCTTGCTGTCCTAAATCCTCTTCCATTGTAATTAAAATTGGATGTAATGAGATCTTTTTTGCATCCATATCCTTCTTAAACTGTGCTAACTTCTGCAAGATTTGTTCTTTTCCGCCAACCTTATCTTTCTCTAAATCATTAAATGCCCCGTCAGTTAAGACAATAAGCCAAAATTCACGTTTTCCATCTATATCTGCTTCCTTTTTTATTGATTGCATCGCCGTTTCTACTGCGCTAAACGGAGTATTTAAATACGTTTTCCACGCTCCAATTCCCTCAATTTCTGTTTGTCTCTTATCCTTCGTTAACGAAATGTTTAACGGATCATTCGGCTTGCTCATTGGAACGTAAGAAAATTTATCTTTTTCATCTAATAGCGCAACTAAACTTTGCAAAGCGTAATTGGCATATTTCCAGCGATCGTTATTTCTCATGCTGCCCGAATCATCATATACAAGTGAAACGACCCTTTCCTTTGCCTCCTCTCCTTTTGCAAAAGTCCAAAAAGGATGTAACCATATAAATAGAAACAACATGAATGTGGCACAAATTCGAATTTTCATGATGAGGCTTCGCCACCTTTGTAGACAAATTCCTATGTTTAAATTTATGAGAGGAAACAAGATATATGACTTGTATTTTAGGACAACTAACATGGCATAACTTTATTATGTAAACAGTTATATAAACTGAATATGATTCCTTCTAGCGTTTTCTATCCGATACTATAAGTAAAAAAGCCTGTTTAAGCTCTACACTTAAAACAGACTTTTCCTACTTTTCATATTGAAAACACATAACAAAAAGTTTGATTTTGAATTAACACATCACTTCAATTGTAAATCCACCAGGTGCTTCAACATAAAACGTATACGCATGTGCATGCTTAGGAGGTTCGACCAAAAAGCCATCCTCCTGCAATCTTTGATTCATCTTATTTACTTGTTCTTCATTTTCTTGAGGAAACCCTACATGAAATGTTTGTGGATAATGTACGTCTTTCCCTTTCATTAATGTTAATATAAACCCATCATTATCACGCAAAACTGCAAAGCCATTTCCCCTTGTTCCACTACAAGTTAAACCAAAATATTTTTCTAAAAACTCTCTAGCAGCTACTACATCTGAAACTGTTAAATTAAGATGTTTAATTTCCAAACCATCACCACTTTTCTTAATTTTCTAACATTTTATCATAAAAATAAAAAACACGCCTTTCACAGCGTGTTTCATTGCTTCACATACACTTCAACAACCGGATTATCTTTATTATCCGCATGCAAGCGTATTTTCTCTTCACTTGTACTATAAATACTAGCTAATAACATAATTGTTAGCACATTAGGAGTTTTTGCATCGCTTCCGTATTTTCTTTCAAGTGCTTCCTTATATTCAAAACCCAAATCCCCCTGCACATATGTATACACTTCAAAGCCATCTTCTAAATTGCAAACTACTGTATCAATTATATCTGCCCCTACTTGCTTCTTCATTTCCTCTCGCAATGCTTCAATAAATTCTTCCCACGGTACTTCGTATGTCTGAAACTGATCTGTAGATTTCATTGCCTTTTCCTCCTTATATATCCTTCTCCTATATTTCCCCTTTCCTATAACAATTATGATAGATAGGGCATTCGTACAAGCCGCACTTGTCCCCTTTACATATCGTATTACTGTAATGGGGAAGGAGGAAAGAACATGCATAGACAAAAATGTTACGATACGTGCCAACGTTATTTCGGTAAAGTCGTTCGAATTGAAGATCGTGATGGTCGCATTCATTTAGGTAAAATAATTGATGTGACAAAAAGCTCTGTATGGATTGAACCAGTGCAACAGCGCTCATCTTTTGATACAGGATTTGGATACTATGATGCTTATGCAAACGGTGGCTGTGATCTTTGCGGCGGCATTAGCAGATGTGATAGCTGTGGATTTGGTTGTGGTGGTGGTGGATTCGGCGGCTGTGGATGTGGCGGTCGTGGTTGCGGTAATTGCGGCGGCTGGGGAGGCGGCGGTTGTGGATGGGGCGTTGAACTCGGATTTGGTTTCATCTTCGGAATTACATTAGCTGCATTATTTTTCATTTAACATAGTAAAGAGTTGACTAACTTTAGCCAACTCTTTTTATTTATTTTTCACATATAAAAATACGATGACCTAAAATATGTTGGTACATAAGTCGTACATTTTCATGCTGTACCCATGCCTCATATAATTCATTGGGAATATGCGCGGATATATTCCATTCTGGCTCTTCTATATAGCCCGAGATTGTTTCTGCAATTGTACCACCGCCAGCAATTGTAATTCTTTTAAAATTTGCTTTCTGAAATAATTGCACCCATTCATTCTCAGTTAATAGGTCTTTCATCCCGTATAATTGGGCAATTTTTTCTTCCTCACTCTTCTCAATGTGCCTGTCAATAATCATTTCAATGACAACTAGCTTGCCATCCTTCTGTAATACACGATAGCACTCTGAGATCACCATTTCTTTCTCCGTAAAAGCGAGTATCGATTCTCCGAGTATGAACTCAAATGAATCATGCACACAAGGTAATTGCTCTACATTCCCTTCAATTAACTGAATGTCTAGTCCTTCAATTAACCATCTATCTTTCGCCTTTTGAATCATAATCTCATTCTTTTCAACCGCCGTTACTTTATAACCACATTCTTTTGTCATATACGCGGCTGTTTTCCCCGTACCGCACCCTATCTCAAGGACATTCGCTCCAAATCTAAAAGGTAGTTGCGTCAACAATTGTTTTGTTAACGTAAAGCCACCAGGGTGAGCACTCCCTATTCCGTAATAAGCTAGGAAATCGATGTAAGCATTTCGTTCCATGGGATTCTCCCTTTTTAATTTTATATATTCGAGGAAGGAATAAAAGTGCATAGAAAAAGCATTTTCAAGTGCTATAAATACCGCAACTTGAAAATGCTCTTCTCTTTTTTATTTCTCTTCAATATACGCCCATTTGAAGCTATATTCCGGACTAATATTATGTTTCACAATTCCCTTTATATTTGGTTTCATAACATATGATTTAGCACTTTGATATAAAGGTACAAGCGCTACATCTTCCTCAAGTAACAATTTCTCTGCCTTCCCTAACTCTGTCCAACGTTTTTTTGCATCAGCCATCCATTCTGTCTTACTTTTAGTAATAATGTCATCATATTTTGAATCTGAGTAGCTCATCTGGTTCTGAGAATTTGTCGTTTCAAACATATCAAGATACGTCATTGGATCCGCGTAATCTGGATTCCAGCCACCATATGAAAAATCATAATCTTGGTCTGATTCTAATTTTAGCTTTTGCTTAAATGGTTGCAGTTTAATATTTACTGTCACGCCTTTTAGATTTTTTTCAACTTGATCTTTTACATACTCCCCAACCTTTTTCGCATTACCAGTATCATAATTTAACAGTTCAATTGTTACTTGATCTTTTCCAAGTTCTTTTTTCGCTTCTTCCCAAGCTGCCGCTGCCTTTTTAGTGTCTTGTTTTAAACCATTCTTGAACGTTTCTGCGAAATCTTTACCATCTGGTCCACTCGCTAAACCTTTTGGTACTAAGTAATCCACTGGTTTTGAACCATCATTTAAAATGACATTCGCTAAAGCTTTCTTATCAATTGATAATGCAATTGCTTCACGTAATTTTTTGCTCTTTAACGGTGTATCTTGCCCGCCACGTTTTTGGTTTAGACGTAAGTAAAACGTACTTGTTTCCGAATACGCACCAAACTCTTCTTTATTATTTCTATACTTATCAACAAATTCTCCTGATAAAAGGGCGAAATCAATCGCACCTGTATCATATAAATTCACTCTAGTAGCCGGTTCTTTTACTACACTATAGTTAATTTCTTCTAGTTTTACAGTCTTTTTGTCCCAATACTGATCATTTTTCTTTAATTTCCAGCCTTGCTCATGTTTCCAATCAGTAAGAACGAACGGTCCGTTATATACTGTTGTATCAGACTCTAAACCAAACTTATTCCCTTTTTCTTTTACAAACTTTTCATTTAATGGATAGTATGACGCAAATGCCATTAAGTTCAAGAAGTATGGTACTGGTCTTTCTAATTCCACTTCAAGTGTATAATCATCTACCGCTTTTACACCTAATGTAGCAACTTCTGCTTTTCCTTGATTAATTGTTTCTGCATTTTTAATATAGTAAGCAATAAATGCATACTCAGCAGCTGTTTTTGGATCTACGAGACGTTGCCATGCAAATACGAAATCTTTCGCCGTTACTGGATCACCGTTTGACCATTTTGCATCTTTCCGTAATTTAAATGTATACTTTTTACCATCCTCGCTTTTTGTGCTAGATTCTGCTACAGCTGGGATTGGCTTATTATCTTTATCAAGGCGATATAAACCTTCCATTGTATTCCCTAAAATTTGTGCGCCAAGTGTATCTGTACTTTTAGAAGTATCCATCGTCGGAATTTCATTCGTTTCTGTACGATTTAGCACTTGCTTCGCTGCATATTTTATATCAGATTTCTTCTCTTCCCCGCCATTATTAGACGTTGTAGTCGATTTCTTCTCCCCACCAGATCCAGAAGAACATGCTGTTAACGCCATACTCATTGCTAAAACTGGCACTACAACTGCCGTTAGTTTTTTCATTTTTTTCTTCATTCTTGTACCCTCCCCAATTATATGTACGAAACTAACTTTGAGAGATTTTCTATGAACTTAGTTATTAATACTTTTTCACCAATTAACATCTTGGTAAATATCCTCACTTTTGAAGTTTCCATTATTTTATTTTCATAGTAACTATGTATTTTACTATTACTACTATACAGATTCTCCCCCATCTACTATATGTCAGTACTACTTTTCTTATTCTTCTCTATTTAATTGAATAGAAAAAGAGCGTGTTAAAAGTGAATTATTTACTTTTAAACACACTCTTTTTTATTATTTCCCTTCCGTTACATAAGCCCACTTAAAGCTATATTCTGGACTGATGTTATGTTTCACAATTCCTTTTACATTCGGCTTCATTACATACGCTCTTCCTGTTTGGTATAAAGGAACTAATCCTGCATCTTCTTCAAGGAATAATTTTTCTGCTTTCCCTAAAGCTTCCCAACGCTTCTTCGGATCTGACAATAATTCATTACCCGCTTGTTTAACCATTTCATCGTATTTTGGATTCGAATAACTCATTTGGTTATATGGGCTCTTCGATTCAAACATATCAATAAATGTCATTGGATCTGAATAATCTGGGCTCCAACCTGCAAACGAAACTTCATAATCTTGTGCTGACTCTAATTTTAATTTTTGTTTGAACGGCTGAATTTTCGTGTTAACCGTTACACCTTTTAAGTTTTTCTCAATTTGATCTTTAAAGTAGTCAGCAATCTTTTTCGCAGTTCCATCATCATAGCTTAGTAATTCAATTGTCACTTGATCTTTTCCAAGCTCTTTTTTCGCTGCTTCCCAAGCTGCTGCACCTTTTTTCGGATCATATTTCAGACCATTTTTAAATGTATCTTGATAATCTTTACCGTCTGGTCCTGTCGCAAGTCCTTTTGGTACTAATTGATCTGTTGCTTTTGAACCGTTATTTAAAATAACATTTGCTAAGCCTTTTTTATCAATTGATAATGCGATTGCTTCACGTAGTTTTTTGCTCTTTAACGGTGTATCTTGTCCGTTACGCTTTTGATTTAAACGTAAGAAGAATGTACTTGCTTCTGAATACTCACCGTACTCCTCTTTGTTTGATTTATATTTATCAACAAATTCTCCTGATAATAGTGTGAAATCAATTGATCCTGTATCATATAAGTTTACTTTCGTCGCAACTTCTTTTACTACACTGTAGTTAATTTCTTCTAATTTTACAGTCTTATTATCCCAGTACTTATCATTTTTCTTTAGCTGCCATCCTTGTTCATGTTTCCATGAAGCCATAACGAACGGTCCATTATACAACGTTGTATCTGCTTCTAAACCGAACTTATCACCTTTTTCTTTTACGAATTTCTCATTTAAAGGATAGTATGACGGGAATGCCATTAAATTCAAGAAATATGGTACTGGTTTTTCTAATTCTACTTCTAGCGTATAATCATCTACCGCTTTTGCTCCTAAATCTGTTAAAGGTTTTTCACCTTTATTAATTGCTTCTGCGTTTTTAATATAGAAAGCAATAAACGCATATTCTGCAGCTGTATTTTTATCGAGTAAGCGCTGCCAACCGTATACGAAATCTTTCGCCGTTACAGGATCGCCATTCGACCATTTTGCATCTTTACGTAATTTAAATGTATATTTTTTGCCATCCTCACTTTTCGTACTAGATTCTGCTGCAGCTGGGATCGGCTTATTATCTTTATCTAATCGATATAAACCTTCCATTGTGTTCCCTAAAATTTGAGAACCTAATGTATCAGTAGATTTTGAAACATCCATCGTCGGAATTTCTTGATTCTCTGTACGATTTAACACTTGTTTCGCTGCGTATTTAATTTCAGATTTTTTCTCTTCCCCACCACCACTAGACGTCGTAGTTGATTTCTTCTCCCCACCAGATCCAGAACACGCTGTCAACGCCATACTCATCGCTAAAACTGGCGCTACAACCGCCGTGAACTTTTTCATCTTTTTCTTCATTTTTGTACCCTCCCCAATTATATGTACGAAACTAATTTTGATAGATTTTCTAATAACTAGTTATCAGAAAATTCTTATTAATTAATATTCTACTAATTTTTCAGGTTTTGTAAAGTTATTTTTAAAATATTCTAAAAATTATTTTTTTGTGATAGTAAATGAGGAAAATTTTTATAGTAACAATTATAAAAATTTTCCTCATTTACTATCAACATACCATTCCACTTGTACTTATTGGTTTGTTTACATGTAATCTCATAATAAAAAAGCATTCCAAAAGTAGTCTACTTTCGGAATGCTTTTTCAACTTATTATTTTTCAGTTACATAAGCCCATTTAAAGCTGTACTCCGGACTAATATTATGTTTAACAACCCCTTTTACAGTCGGTTTCATTACATAAGATCTAGCGTTTTGATATAATGGTACAAGTGCTACATCTTGCTCGAGTAATAATTTTTCAGCTTTTCCTAGTTCTTCCCAACGTTTCTTCGCATCACTCATTAACTCTCCGCCGGCTTTTTTAACCATTTCATCATATTTCGCATCAGAGTAGCTCATTTGGTTGTGAGAGTGCTTAGATTCAAACATATCTAAATATGTCATTGGATCTGCATAGTCTGGGCTCCATCCACCATATGAAATATCATAATCTTGATCCGATTCTAATTTTAGTTTTTGTTTAAACGGCTGCAGTTTAATATTTACTGTTACACCTTTTAAGTTTTTCTCAATTTGATCTTTTACATATTCCCCAACTTTTTTCGCATTACCAGTATCATAGTTTAAAAACTCAATTGTAACTTGATCTTTTCCAAGTTCTTTTTTCGCTTCTTCCCATGCAGCAGCTGCTTTTTTCGCATCTGGCTTAATACCATTTTTGAATGTTTCTTGGAAATCTTTACCATCAGGTCCACTTGCTAGCCCTTTAGGTACTAAGTAATCAGCTGGTTTCGATCCATCATTTAAAATAACATTCGCTAAATTCTTTTTATCAATCGATAAAGCAATTGCTTCACGTAATTTTTGGCTCTTTAATGGTGTATCTTGCCCACCACGTTTTTGATTTAAACGTATGAAAAATGTACTTGGTTCTGAATATGTTCCAAACTCTTCTTTATTATTTCTATATTTGTCAACGAATTCTCCAGTCAGTAAAGAGAAATCAATTTGGCCACTATCGTATAAATTCACACGAGTTGCTGGCTCTTTTACAACACTAAAGTTAATCTCATCTAATTTCACAGTCTTTTTATCCCAATATTGATCATTCTTCTTTAGTTTCCATCCTTGTTCGTGTTTCCAATCAGTAAGAACGAATGGGCCGTTATAAACTGTCGTATCAGATTCTAAACCATATTTATCCCCTTTTTCTTTTACGAACTTTTCATTTAGTGGATAATATGACGGGAATGCTACTAAGTTTAAGAAGTATGGTACTGCTTGTTCTAATTCTACTTCAAGTGTAAGATCATCAACCGCTTTTACACCTAATGTAGAAACTTCTGCTTTCCCCTGGCTAATTGCTTCTGCATTTTTAATCGGGAATGCGATAAATGCATACTCAGCAGCTGTTTTTGGATCTAATAGACGTTGCCATGCAAATACGAAATCTTTCGCTGTTACAGGATCACCATTTGACCATTTTGCATCTTTACGTAATTTGAATGTATATTTTTTACCATCCTCACTCTTCGCGCTTGACTCTGCCGCAGCTGGGATTGGTTTGTTCTCTTTATCTAATCGGTATAAACCTTCCATTGTGTTCCCTAACATTTGAGAACCTAAAGTATCTGTACTTTTCGAAGTATCCATTGTTGGAATCTCATTCGTTTCTGTTCGATTTAGCACTTGTTTCGCTGCTAATTTTTCTTCTGATTTGCTATCTCCACCAGAGCTAGAATTTGTGCTTGTCTTCTTATCTCCACCTGATGTAGAACATGCTGTCAATGCCATACTCATTGCTAAAACTGGTGCTACAACCGCTGTTAGTTTTTTGATTTTTTTCTTTTTCACTTTCTGTACCCTCCCTAATTCTTAACGCTCTCATTTAAGAATTTTCTGATAATTCTGTTTTTCTTTATATATTTATCTGAAGATTCTTATTAACTATTATTCTACTAATTTTTTGAGTTTTGTAAAGTGTTATTATTGAAAATTTTTAAAAAATTATTTTTTTACAGTAATATTCATAAAAATTCCATAATATTTCGAAACACTATATCTCATTGAATTCTATGTATTGATTTAATAGCCTTTATATCCCTCCACTATAAAACAGTTGTAAATTATTGTTAATAAATAATGTATATCGTAACAAACCTCTTTTCTACAAAAATAAAAAGCAGACATTACGCCTGCTTCAATTCTCTTCAATCTGCTTTTCACTTAGTCCTAGATGTGTTCTAAGCGTATTACTCAAACTCTGTAGATCTCTTTTATTAGGGTTATAATAATATACACGTTGCCCATTTGGACCGTTAGGTAAATATAAATCGTCACCAGCTAATTGTATTTTTTCAACTGAACCGTTTAAACCGTACTTATAAAATGATAAAATATCATCCATTACTAAGTTTGTTTTAAAATCACCGTCAACCGCCTCAACCATTTTTTCTAATTTCGTAATCGAACCTACACTTTTTAATTTACTTAACATCGCTTCAATAACAAGCTGTTGGCGCTGACCTCTCATTGCATCACTATCAATATGACGCGTTCTTGCCAGTGCAAGTGCTTCTTCCCCTGTTAATTTTTGTAGTCCTTTTTTCAAATGAATCGCATCAGGCTCATCTTTACTATTTTGCTCCGTAAATTCAACTGGGACATCTACTTCAATCCCATCTAACCCATCAACAATTTTAGTAAATGCATTAAAATTGAACTTCACAAAATAATCAACAGGCACTTGTAACAATTTTTCTACCGCTTCCACTGAAGCTTGTGGTCCTCCATCTTTACCATTTTTAACGAAACCACTTCCATATGCATGCGTTATTTTATCTTTTTTCTTTTCAACTGGAACATATGTATATGTATCACGTGGTATGCTCGTTAATTTCACTGTCTTATCATCTTTATTAAAAGTAGCTAGCAGTAGCGCATCTGTATGAAAAGCACCATTATACTCCTTTTGTCGTTCTTGATTTTCATCAATTCCCATAATTAAAAGTGAAACATTATTTGCAATTGGTTTTACGGCTTTCTCACGTAAATGTGATTTTTCACCACGTGCTAAATGTAAACTAGATTTTTGTACGAGATTAGAAGTTTTCATATACACATAAACACCATATCCCACTCCGCCAAATAGTAATACTACTAACAATACACTTATTATCATTGTCTTTTTATATTTTCTTTTATTTTTCTTTTCTCTTGAAGAAGAGGTATTCTCCATATAGTTCCCTCCGTTTTCTATTCATCTAATATGTTTTTCAATTTTTCATACTTAGCGCTATCCTTTTGAAATACATTCTCTTTCAATCCTTTGTTTATTTGTATCCATTCAGTCGTAATCGAATATTGAATCATACCTTCGTGGAAACTAAGAAACTTTAGCATAATCCCCGTATTTTTCTCTACAACCATTTCAAATTTTCCTTTTAAATCTTCAGATGTACTTACAGGCATTTCTATGTTTATTGTCCCTTCTATTTTGTAACAATCCAGTCCAAGATACTTCGTTTCTTTATAATTCCAATCTTTATATCGAATTAATAGATCAGCAAATTCTGATTGAATACTATACTTAGCAAATCCCACATATTCATCATCATATCTTTTTTTCTCGCCTGATTTTCTCAATAATCTTTCCGTAGGATTTAATTTTAATAGTTCATAGTTTCTTTCTTTTGGGCTCCATTTTGTCTCTTTATATGTATACTTTTCATCATCAAATTCTTTTTTCTTGCCCTCGTTATATATAATTGTTCGTTTTTTCGCTAGTTTATCTTCTTTCGCAGAGATCCCACTTTGTTGCTCCGTATCAATCACATATTTGTATGTTGTAGCAATTCTTGACGAGCTAGAATATTCTTCAAATTGTCCTGAAATGTTTTTAAAATGATCAATAGAATCCAGCATCTTTTCATGAATTTTTTCTTTATCTGGATAATTTATATTCAATTTTATTTCCTCTTCATTTTCATAATCAGAAAACGCCTTTTTCTTTACATATTGAAATACTCCGCCATTTTGAGCAAAAATTTGATCAGAGAACTCCGACATAGATACGATTGAAAGCGCTAGAATAGCAGCACTTATAACCATCATATAAACTCTGTAACCTTTCTTTTTTACCGGAAGATTATGTAGTGTACGATTAATCTTTTCATTTAACTCTGCCGGTACTATCACATTCTCTTCTTTTATTCTCTTTTTTAATTTCTCATCGAATAATTTTTCGTTATCCATCCTATACACCCCCTATTCCATCTTTAATTGTTTTTGCAGTTGTTCCCTCGCACGTGATAATCTCGATTTCACTGTTCCTTTTGGTATTTCTAAAAGCTTCGCTACACTCTCTTGATTCATATCTTCATAATAATAAAGCACCGTAACAGCTCTTAATTCTTCATGTAACGATTGAATCGCATTACACAAATCTATATCTTCATACTGATCACACGCACTCATATTGTAATCATTCTCTTCTGTCACAATTACCTTTTTATACGCTCTAATAATATTGTTACACTCATTCATTAAAATTCGAATTAACCAAGTTTGAAAAAACTCTTCTTTTTTTAATTTTTTAATATTTTCATAGGCTTTTAAAATTGTTGCCTGTATCGCATCTTCTATATTTGTCTCATCACGTAACATAGCCTTTGCAATGCGATACATCTTCACTTTTTCTGTATGTATAAGCGCCATAAACGCTTCATGATTACCTTTTTTCGCTAAAGAAACATCGGTTTCTTCTTTTACAATCATTTTATATAAAGGGATTACTTTCACAATTGCTCCTCCTGTTTCATCCTCACTTCAAATTTAACTTTACATGTATTAGACGGATGAGCCTAGAAAAAGGTTCATTTTTTTGAATATTTTCATAAAAAAAGATAAACATTCTTCATGTTTACCTTTACTCAGATGTAATTCTAAGGAAATATCCATCTGGATCCGTAACTTTAAATCCCCTCATCTCCCACGGATACGTTTGAATTTCTTCTTGTATTGTGCACCGCTTCTCTTTACAACGTTCATATACTTCTTCAATCCGATTGACAACAATAATTAGTTCAAAGCCATTCCCCTTCATTTCTTTTCGATTGTAAAAATAGTGATTTTCATTCAATCTTGAATCACTGACTAATAATAAAGAAAACTGGTCATGATTAAAACGTGCTCCATGCATACTTCTTTTATACAACTGTAAACTAATTACTTCTTCATAGAACAATAATGACTTCTCAATATCATTTACATATAGCTGAACCCGGAACAAATGATTCATTCGCTTCCTCCTCATCAAAAAAAGCCCACTCTATCAGTGGACTTTCTACTCTACAACGGTAAATCCCTCTTTCTAAACACTACAATTGCTACGATGAAAATACAAAGGGCTCCAGCAGTTAAACCTATACTCACTGGCCATATATTATACGTTCCCTCAGCAATTTCTTTCGGACGAAATAGCGTAAATAATGATATATTTCTCATCCACTCTAACTTATCGCTTAATTTACCTACCATATCTGTTACGCAAAATAAAATAGTTAAACTTGCTGAATAGCTAAGTGCCTTTCTTTCGTCATTACATATGCAAGAAAAGAAAAAGGAATAAGCACTAACGACTAAAAATATGAGCCCTCCGACTACATTTATCTTCAGGAATAATTCTTTATTTAAGTTATTATCTGGTAGAAACCATTCTGCACCTACTATACCCGCTACATACGTAACAGTTACTATAATTAGTAGTCCCAATATAAGAATAGCCGCTTGTGTGATTGCAATTTGCACTCTAGATACAGGTGTTGCTAGCAAGTATGCCATTGCTCCTTTATCTACATGACGAGCAATTAAATGTGTTGCAACTGTTACGCAAAATATTGTTAAAATAATAATAAACAATAGACTATAATATTCGCCAGCTAAAAAATCCATTACATTTTGAATAGGACTTTCCATGCCAACAATTTTTTTCACACTATCAGGCATAGCACTTATTAATTCATTTAACCCTTTCGCCGATACCATTGAAGGGAATATCCAAATTAACAACCATAAATATAGAGCTGCACCGGTTGCATAACTCAAAATACTTTTTTGTGTTTCTTTCAAACTAGCTAAAAACAATTGCTTATTCATGCTTTACCCCTTCTTTCTTATCGTAATAATGCATAAATAAATGTTCTAAATCCATTGCTCTCGTTTGAAGTGCCGTTACATTATAGTTTGAAAGTGTTTGTAAAACAGCTTGATAGTTTCCTTGTACAATAATCGATGCTTCTCTTCCTTTCACCGCTTCAAATTGCAAATTACATTGCGCCAGAGATTCAATCTCTTCTTGCGATGATACGGTTACATCTATTACCTGTCGTCTCATACTTTGTAAATCATGAATATTTTCAACCGTTACAAGGCGACCATCTTTAATAATCGCTACTCGATCACACGTACGCTCAATTTCAGTGAAAATATGCGACGACATAAGAATTGTTTTTCCTCTTTGTTTTTCCTCTACTATTAAATCTATAAATACTTGCTGCATAAGTGGATCGAGCCCTGATGTCGGTTCATCCAAAATTAACACTTCTGGATCATGCATAAAAGCAGCAACAATCCCTACTTTTTGCTTCATTCCTTTAGACATTTTTCGAATCGGCGTTTTCACATCAAATTGCAGACGTTCTATTAATTCATCTCTTCTTTTCGTATCCTTAAGCCCACGCATTCCTTGCATTAACTTTAAAAACTCTAATCCGTTCATTCCTTCAATAAAAGAGATTTCTCCTGGTAAATAGCCAACTTCTCTTTGAATTTTCGCTGCTTCATTCCAACAATCTAATCCAAAAATTGTCGCTTTGCCATCTGTCGGTTTTATAAATCCCATTAAATTACGAATCGTTGTGGATTTCCCGGCACCATTTGGTCCTAAGTAACCGAATACTTCTCCTTCTTTTACATCAAATGTAATATGAAACAAACCTTTTCCATTTGAAAACTGTTTTGTGACATTTTGAACTGAAATCATAATTCCACCTCATTTTTTGAAATATTAAATATGTGATATTTCAAAATTATTGTACTCCTCATCTTTCATATTCGCAACAACTTTTTGAAATATTTATATGTCCATATTTCAAAATTATTGTTTTCCATTATTTTTTCTTGTATATTTTAATTGAGGTGATTGCATTGAACGGCTTTGAAAAAGTGAAAGAAAAGAAAAAACGTGCCATTAAAGAGGCCGCCTTCTTATTATTTTCAGAACGTGGATTTAATGAAGTGAAAATAGAACATATTGCAAAAAAAGCAAACGTTTCTCAAGTTACCATTTATAATCATTTCGGAAGTAAAGAAGCGTTATTTCGAGAGCTTATACAAGAGTTTATTATATCTGAATTTCAATATTATAAAGATCTTGCAGCGGAAAAATTACCTTTTCATGATATGATGCAAAAAATGATTGTAAGAAAAATGAATACTGGTGGGTTATTTCAGCCAGATATGTTACTACAAATGATGCAAAGAGATGAAGAGCTCCGAGAGTTTATTTATAGTTATCAAAACGAAAAAATCCTACCTTGGTATTTAGAAATATTAGAACAAGCACAGCAAAAAAATGAAATTAACCCTCACCTGACTAAAGAAATGATGTTGCTATACATTCAAATGTTCACTAAATTAGGTGATGATTTTGGAGCACAGCTTCTTGAAGGAGATCGCGAAAAACATATACAAGATATCGTTACGATGTTCTTTTATGGACTGTCCGTCCCAGAAAAATAATGTTTCTAAAGAACAAATAACATCACAAAAAAGCCCTTTAGATATTTAAATCACAAGGGCTTTTTCATGTCAAAATTTATCTTATAGAAGTTAAATGCTGCTTTATAGATAATACCTTATTATAGATTAACTCTTTTAGCATAACTGGCTGAATGGAGATAATTGTTTCACCGAAATTCAGAAAGTAACTTGAAATAAACTCAACTTCTTCCTTGTTAAAATAGCCTGTTATACTATAATTTTCATTTTCTTTTTTTATCTTCATAGAAGGATAATTCTCTTTATCAAAAATGTCTTTTCCTTTTTGATTAACAATGACAATAAAATCAGTTGCATCAGGCTTTCTATGAAAATTAGTAAGATAACTTAACAATTCTTCAAGATTTTTTGGATTCGTATTGCTTGTTTCCTCAATAGAAAGAATTTTATCACATCTAATGATTTGAACATGATTTGTCTCAAAGTTAAAGATTTTAGCATACCACTGGCCAAATTTAGATTCGATTCGAATAAATTGGGCGACCAATACTTTCTCCGCATCTTTTTTTAAATATGTTAAATGATAAACTCGCTCAGCAAAAATCCCCTGTAAAATTTCTTTTAAGAACGGACTAAAATTACTATGATTTGTTACTTCAAAAGAAAGTGTTCGTTCCATAATTGAAATATTTTTACTCACATTTTCAGGTAATACATGCTTAAATTTATTTTCAAGCGCAATACTTTCTATATTAAATGGTTTTGTCTTGTATCCATTTAATGTGAGAATCGAAAAGTATAACGCATACATTTCATCCACACTAAAATAAATTGGCGATAACACACTATTTTCTATAATTTTATAACTTCCATTTCTACCTAATTCAGAATATATTGGTACACCTATTTCTTCCAATGATTGAATATCTCGTAAAGCTGTACTTTTAGAAATAGCATATCTAACCATTAAATCCTTTAAATTAAAATGCCTTTTATTATTTAAGAAAATAAGCATATCATTAATTCGTTCCGTTTTTTTCATATTTCCCTCCCGAAAGGTGTCATGTATTGAAACCTTTTTAGTCTATATTATAATTATTAACTAATAAAGGAGTTGTATATGTATGACATTAGAAATAGCTATTTTTCTTTCAATGAATGGGCATGCAAAAGAGGCAATTAATTTTTATACACGCAATTTAGAAGCTAAGAAGTTAATGATTGTTACGTATGAAGAACTGGCGAAAAGAGATCGTTCTTTTAAAATTACAAGTGAAAATAAGGATCATATTGCTCACTCTGTTTTACAAATCGGAAATACAAAGCTAATGATAGCAGAAGATACAATGAATCCTACTGAACGTTATAACGTTGGAAATAATATGTCACTTTGCATTCAAAGCGCTAATTTAGAAGAAATACAAAGGTTTTATAATAATTTAATTTCCGATAAGAACGTGAAGGTAATCGCTCCACTAGAAAAAAATATATTTAGTGAAGCATATGGGATTATTGAAGATCCTTACGGCATACAAATTCAGCTAATGTATGACAAACGATTAAGCTAAATAATTAGTCATTTTCACATTTCCCTAATAAAAAAGACACGAAATTCGCGTCTTTTTTATTTTACAGTGATAACTCTACCTGTTTCACTACTTTCAATCGCTAATTGAATAAGCCTAATAACTTCTAAGCCTTCTTGTGCTGTTACAGGTGGTTTTTCACCATTTACAATACTATCTCTTACACCTTTATAGTACATGTCATAACAGCCAACTTCTGTCGGAATACGCTCTAGCTTTTCTTCAACATCTAAAGTAGCAAAATTCTCTTCAGCGTCTGCTCCATAACTGTTATCGCCTGGCTTCATTCCATTTTTTAATTGTTCTTCCTGTGAATCCATGCCGTATTTCACGATAGAACCTTTATCTCCATGCAGTGTAAAGTGTGGACCTGCTTGCTTAACATAACTGCTACTATGTAAAGTGACACGTTTCACACCGTAGTGAAGGATAACATGGAAGTAATCATCAATTTCTGCACCTGGTCGTTGTTTGATCACATCTGCACTTATCGCATCTGGTTTCCCAAATAATGATAGTGCTTGGTCAATTAAATGCGATCCTAAATCATATAGTATACCTGATCCTGGTAAATTCTTTTCTCTCCAGCGATCACGTACATTCGGGCGAAAACGATCGAAATGCGCTTCATATGCGTATACATTTCCTATTCTACTTTCTTCTAACAATTTCTTTATCGTTAAGAAATCATTATCAAAACGACGATTATGATATACACTTAAAACCACATTATGTTGCTCTGCTAACGAAATAAGCTCTTCCCCTTCTTCAATTGAAACAACGAATGGTTTCTCCACAACTACATGCTTACCATGTAAAATTGCTTCTTTTACATACGGAAAATGAGTCGTATTCGGTGAAGTAATGACCACTAAGTCAATATCAGCAAGATTTACTAATTCCTCAATTGTGCCAACAACTTCAGCGTTTGGTAATACTTGTTTCACTAGTTCTTCTTTTGAAGATAAAATAGCACGAATATCGTATTCTTCTATCGTTTCTAATAATGGGATGTGAAATGTTGTACTAGAAAAACCAAATCCTACAATCCCTACACCTATTTTTTTCATATTGCCCCTCCATCTGTCCGGCTTCAACTAATAATCAGTGGGGATAAAGAAAATCTCCACTTTATGAGAACGATTTCATTCAGTTATTATAACAAGATTATTGTTTTGGACATAATAATTTGCCTAGAAAAAAGCATCTTGCTATTATTCATAGCAAGATGCTTTCACTTTACTCCGGTCGTTTTTTCGTCCACGTTTCAATAACTTCACCAGTATCATTAACATCTAGTACTAAACTACCGTTACTATACCGGTCTTTATTTCGATACGCTTTCGGATCAATTTCTTCTACGATGTGCTTCTCTGTCTTCATGTAAACTAGTTCATCATCTCGAACAATTTCAATACCAACAATACGGTATGGATTACGTTTTAACTCTTTGAAAATAACAAGGCCTCGCTTCGCCCTCGTTGATTTCTCAATTTCTGATGCTTTTAAACGTTTTACAGCACCGCGCTGCGTAACAAGAATAAGTTGATCTTTTTCACCATTTAACGGTTTACCAGAAGCGACATAATCATCTTCTTTTAAATTAATTGCTTTCACACCAGCGGCCCTTACACCAACTGGACTTACTTCATCTTCATGGAAAATAAGTGCATATGCACCATAGGTTGCAAGAACAATATCACTCGTTCCATCTGTTGCAAATATATCTACTACTTCATCATCTTTTTTCAAGTTTACAGCAACGAACGCCCTTGAATAACGCTGTACTTTATATTGGTTTAATTCTGTTTTCTTAATCATGCCATTCTTTGTTACAAATACGATAAATCGTTTTTCTTCTTCAAAATTCGGTACGACGGTCGCCCAAATAATCATTTCATCTCGCTCGAGTGAAACGAGATTCGCAACGTGTTGACCTAAATCTTTCCAACGGATTTCTGGCATTTCATATACTGGCAGATATATATAGTTTCCTTTATTCGTAAATAAGAGGACTGTCTCTGTCGTATTCGTATCGAATCGCTCCAGTAAGATGTCACCCTCTTTCATACCGAAGTCTTTCCCGTTCGATGCATTATGCGAACGCCAACCTGTTCGTTTCACATATCCTTCTTTCGTTACAGTAACGATGACATCTTCCTGCGGAATCATCACTTCCACATCGATTTTAATTTCCTCAATTTGTTCTTCAATAATAGCACGGCGATCATCACTATATGTTTTCTTTACTCTCTTCAAATCTGTTTTAATAACTTGAAGAAGTCTTTTTTCACTTTGTAAAATTGCCTGTAATTCTGCAATTTTTGTACTTAATTCATCCGCTTCTTTTTCCAGTGCTGTAATATCTGTATTTGTTAAACGATATAATTGTAACGAAACGATTGCTTCTGATTGTGCTTCTGTAAAGCCGAATTTGGCACTTAAGTTATCTTTCGCATTACGTTTATCTTTAGAAGCTCTAATCGTTTCGATTACTTGATCTAAAATTGATAATGCTTTCATTAAACCTTCAACAATATGCTGACGATTTTCTGCTTTTCGTAATTCATACTGAGAACGTTTTGTTACAACTTCTTTTTGGTGTCCAATATATGCATCCAAAATCTTTGGTAACGTCATAAGTGTAGGACGACGATTATTTATCGCCACCATATTAAAGTTATATGGAATTTGTAAATCTGTGTTCTTATATAAATAATTTAAAATACCTTCAGCATTTACTTCTTTTTTCAGCTCTACAACAATGCGAAGACCTGTACGATCTGTCTCATCACGTACTTCAGCAATTCCATCTAGTTTTTTGTCTAGACGTAATTCATCCATTTTTTTAACAAGGTTCGCTTTATTTACTTCATAAGGAATTTCAGTAATTACGATTTGTTGTTTTCCACCACGAATCGTTTCAACTTCAGCTTTCCCGCGAATAATAATTTTACCTTTTCCTGTTTCATACGCTTTTTTAATACCATCAATCCCTTGAATAATACCACCGGTCGGGAAATCTGGTCCTTTCATAACTGTTAATAAATCATCAACAGTACTATTCGGCTTATCAATACGCATCATCGTCGCATCAATTACTTCCCCAAGGTGATGCGGAGGAATTTCTGTTGCATAACCAGCTGAAATTCCTGTCGATCCGTTCACTAATAAGTTCGGGAACATCGCTGGAAGCACAACAGGTTCTTCACTCGTATCATCAAAGTTTGAAACAAATTCTACTGTTTCTTTATCAAGATCACGTAACAACTCAGATGCAATTGGTGATAAGCGGGCTTCCGTATAACGCATTGCCGCTGCTGGATCGCCATCCACACTACCATTATTACCATGCATTTCAACTAAAACATTACGTACTTTCCAAGTTTGACTTAAACGTACCATCGCCTCATATACAGAGGAATCACCGTGTGGATGGTAGTTACCGATAACATTACCAACTGTTTTAGCTGATTTACGAAATGCTTTATCATGTACATTTCCTTCTACATACATAGAATATAAAATACGTCTTTGTACAGGTTTTAAACCGTCACGCGCATCTGGAAGGGCACGGTCTTGAATAATATATTTACTATAACGTGCAAAGCGGTCACCTAACACGTCTTCAAGCGGGAGGTCATGAAACTTCTCTGCCTGCATGTTATTCCACCTCCGTCTCCATAATCATTTCATTTTCTAAAATATTTCCTTCTTCTTGCATACCAAATTGTACATTTCGTTCGATCCATTTACGACGTGGTTCTACTTTATCACCCATCAATGTCGTAACTCGGCGCTCCGCTCTTGATGCATCGTCAATTTTCACACGAATCAACGTACGTGTTTCAGGATTCATTGTCGTTTCCCATAATTGATCGGCATTCATTTCGCCAAGTCCTTTATAACGCTGTAGCATGTAGCCTTTACCAACTTTTTTTGTTACACCATCTAACTCTTCATCAGACCATGCATATTCAATTACTTCACTTTTCCCTTTTCCTTTACTTACTTTATATAAAGGTGGAAGTGCAATAAATACTTTGCCAGCCTCGATAAGTGGTTTCATATATCTGTAGAAGAACGTTAGTAACAATACTTGAATGTGAGCTCCATCTGTATCGGCATCGGTCATAATGACAACTTTATCGTAGTTAATATCTTCAACAGCGAATTCATTCCCTACACCACCGCCAATAGCGTAAATGATTGTATTAATCTCTTCATTTTTAAAGATATCAGCAAGTTTTGCTTTTTCTGTATTGATTACTTTACCACGTAATGGTAATACCGCTTGGAAACGTCGGTCTCGGCCTTGTTTCGCTGAACCACCGGCAGAGTCACCCTCCACTAGGTACAGTTCATTTTTTTGCGGGTTACGTGATTGTGCAGGTGTTAACTTACCACTTAATGTACCTTCTGATTTCTTTTTCTTTTTACCAGTACGTGCTTCTTCTCTCGCTTTGCGAGCAGCCTCACGTGCTTGCGCTGCTTTCACTGCCTTTCTCACAAGAAGTGTAGCAACATCCGGGTTTTCTTCTAAAAAGTAAGCTAAATGCTCTGATACAATGGCATCAATTGAAGAACGAGCTTCACTTGTACCTAGTTTCCCCTTCGTTTGTCCTTCAAACTGAAGTACTTCTTCTGGTACACGTACAGAAACGATAGCCGCTACACCTTCACGAATATCTGTACCTTCTAAGTTTTTATCTTTTTCTTTTAATAACGATACTTTACGAGCATACTCATTGAACACACGAGTCATTGCTGTCTTAAAACCAGCTTCGTGTGTTCCACCATCTTTTGTACGTACGTTATTTACAAACGAAAGAATATTTTCTGAGTAGCCATCGTTAAATTGGAATGCTAGCTCTGCCTCAATTCCATTTTGTTCACCAGTAAAATATACTACCGGATGGATTGAATCTTTTTCTTCGTTTAAGTATGAAACGAAAGCTTCGATTCCTGTTTCATAATGAAAGACATCTTCTAAATCATTTCGCTCATCTTTTATTGAGATTTTCATCCCTTTTAATAAGAATGCAGATTCACGTAATCTTTCACATAATGTTTCATAATTGTAATTTGTCGTGCTGAAAATCGTTGTATCTGGTTTGAAATGCATTGTCGTACCAGACTCTTTCGTCTTCCCGATTTTCTCTAACGTCGTTGCAGGCACACCGCCATTTTCAAAGCGTTGTTCATAAATATTTCCGTCACGCTTAATCGTTACGACTAACCATTCAGATAAGGCGTTTACAACTGATGCCCCAACACCATGTAAACCACCACTCGTTTTGTAACCACCTTGACCAAACTTACCACCAGCATGAAGTACAGTTAAAATAACTTCAGGTGTAGGTTTCCCAAGTTTATGCATTCCCGTAGGCATTCCTCGCCCTTTATCTATAACGCTAATACTATTATCTTTATGTATTACGACAGAAATTTCGTCGCCAAATCCCGCTAACGCTTCGTCAACGGAGTTATCTACTATTTCATATACTAAATGATGCAATCCACGGCTATCCGTACTCCCGATATACATACCCGGGCGTTTTCGAACGGCTTCAAGTCCTTCTAGCACTTGAATTGCATCTTCATTATATTGGAACTGATGCTTCGCCAAACTCCTTGCCCCTTTCCTAATCAAATCAGAACATATGTTTCTATTATAGAATAACGCCTCGACTATAGTTTTGGCAAGTTATCTTATCTCTTTTATATACCATTTTCAATAGAAAAATCCTTGTTTTTTCACAAGGATTCCTCTAGGCTACTATTTCAGAAAAATAATCGTTTGTCAACGAGAAATGGATATGTATGCCAAGATTACACATTCCACACCTTTATCATGATCCAAATGATCAATATCCAAAATGGGATAACGAGTAACAATCCCCAAAAACAGCCTTTAAAAAATCTCATGATGAACACCTCGTTCATCGGCCCTACTTATCTATAACGAGGGCTGAATCAATCTTTCTCTCTTTAAAATCTATACTACTTTGTCATCGCATGTTCTACTTTAATACAACGATCCATTATTACAGTATAGCCTTTTTCTTTTAACAGTTTATATGTATCTTCATCTTGTACTCCTAATTGTGCCCAAAAAACATCTGCATCAATCTCTACAAACTCTTTCGCAACATCCATTAAAAATTCTGAACGGCGGAATACATTTACAATGTCAACATGTTCCTTAATATCCTTTAGTGAAGAAACCGCTTTTTCTCCAAGTACCTCATCTACTGTTGGGTTTACCGGAATAATGCGATACCCCGCATCTTGCATTGCTTTTGAAACCATATACGATGTACGTTCTGGCTTATCCGATAATCCAACAACTGCAATCGTTTTGCTTTTCTTTAATACTTCACCAATTTCCGTACGAGTTGGGTTTTCAATTGTCATAATTTATCCCTCCTATTCCTTTAGTATAGCCGATAAAGAAAGTCTCTTTCAATATGAAAGAGACTTTCTTTTATTTCAATTATTGATTCTTTGTAGCTGAATTATCTGCTAAAGTAGCTGTTTTCGTCATTTTTTGACCGTTACGATAGAATGTAACTTCTACTTTTTCGCCTACTTTTTTCTTTTCATATAAATATTTACGGAATTGAAGTGAATTTTCTACTTTTTGATCATCTAATGCTACTACAATATCATATTGCTCTAAGCCAGCTTTTTCGGCAGGTGATATTGGGTAAATTTTACCTAATACAACGCCGTTTGTTACTTCTTTTGGTACTTTCAATTGATTTACTGCATAAGCTTGCACATCTTCTAATGAAACGACACCTACTCCAAGAGCTGGACGTTTCACTACACCGTCTTTTTCAAGTGATTCAATAACTGGCTTTGCGATATTAATTGGAATAGCAAATCCAATTCCTTCAACTTCTTGTTGTGCAATTTTACTTGAATTAATCCCAATTATTTCACCGTTTTGGTTAAATAACGCACCACCACTATTACCTGGATTAATCGCGGCATCTGTTTGAATAACTTGAGCATTCCAATCCGCACGTTTATCGCCATCAATATCTACTGGAATTTCACGTTCTTTACTACTAATAATACCTTCCGTTACACTTCCATCAAACCCTAGTGGGTTACCGATTGCAATTGCTTTTTCACCAGCTCGGATTTTACTTGAGTCACCTAAAGTGGCAACTTTATTTACATTAGACCCGTCAATTTCAACAACAGCTAAATCTAACCAAGGATCTTTCCCTACTAATTTTGCATCTACTTTTTTACCATCACTTAATTTTACAGCAAGTTTATTTGCACCATCTACTACGTGGTTATTTGTTACAATATATGCTTTATTTCCTGCTTTTTTATAAATAACACCTGATCCTGAACCAGCTTGTTGTTCTTGGCCTGTTGGTTGCATTGCAAATGGATCAATGCTTTGTTGCATATTAATAACACCTACAACAACATCTTTTGCGCCTTCAATCATACCAGGTAAATCAGTTTCATTTTTAGCTTTATTAACAACAGGAACTACAGTACCTTCAACTTTTGAATCCGAACTGAATGATGATACGGCCGCTCCATTATTTTGAGCCCATGGCATATATGGTGCTGCAAAACTAATTGTGACAGCTCCAACTACCGCTCCGACTAAACCTGTGAAAAAATAACCTTTTTTACCGCCTGATTTTCTCACTTCTCTCGTTTCACTATGCTCTTCATTTAAATTCGGTCCGTCGTAATATCCCATGTTTTATTTCCCCTCTCTGGTGAATTCGTACTTTTAGTATAGTCACAGTTTGTGTCCTTCTTGTGAACTCATCGTGAAATCCAATTAAAAAAATACTCTTATCTAACATTGTAGACAAGAAAAGTATTTTTTGTACATTCCACCTACAAAAGAGAGTATAAATTTGCTATATCCCAAAGCCAAATTACATAGTATTTTCAAGGTTATTCTTCAAATTTATAACCAACTCGAATAACCGTACCGATATGCTTCGCTTTATCTCCTAGCTTATTTCGTAGTTTTTTAATATGAGTATCAACTGTTCGGTCATCACCGTAGTAATCATATCCCCATAACTGATCTAATAAATGTTGACGTGACAACACAATTCCTTTGTTCTCCATTAGATAAACAAGAAGTTCAAATTCCTTATGTGTCAATATAATTTCTTCTCCATTTACTAGCACCGTTCTAGATAGACGATTTACTTCTATTCCAGCTAAGGACATAGTATTTTCTTCCGCTACTCCTACCACGCCATCCGCACGTTTCAATAACGTCTTCGCTCGAGCTACTAACACTTTCGGACTGAAAGGTTTCGTTACATACTCATCTGCACCTAATTCGAACCCTAGTAATGTGTCATCCTCATCTGAACGTGCTGTCAGCATAATAATCGGTACTGCTGATTCTTTTCTAATTCGTCTACAGACAGACCATCCATCTATTTCTGGTAACATAATATCTAACATAATTAAATCTATTTCATGCTCTGCAAATAATTCTAACGCTATTTTTCCATCTTCTGCTTCGATTACTTCAAAGCCTTCATTACGAAAATAATCACTAACGATTTCACGTAGTCTTCTTTCATCTTCAACAAGTAATACTGTTTTATTCATATCATCTATCCCGCCTTTTTACTCTTTCAATCGAATAATACGTTGATTGGAGCTTCCGCGAAATGGAAGTGTTAAATCTTTTTTCTCGATTTCAAATCTTCCATCGACTAAAACATCCCCATAATGTAACAACTCTATCATATCATTATTTTGAGAACTCTGTATCTCTTCTAACGTATAACCTGTATACATCCACAGATTTTTTTTCAAATCTTTCACTGCTTTTGCTACTTTTTTCACTTCAGCAGCTTGAAAAAATGGATCTCCACCTGAAAATGTTACATCAGTTAATGGATTACTTGCAATCTCTTTCACAATTTCTTCTACTGTCATTTCAGTTCCATTACAAATATTCCACGATTTCGGATTATGGCAGCCGAAACAACGATGCGGACAGCCCGCAAAAAACACGACTGTCCGCAACCCTTCTCCATCTACTACACTATCATGAATGATGTTCATCACTTTCATTTATGCTTCACCCGATCCATCTCTTCACTACGTTTTGCACTATTCCACTTCGACATATCTCCTACAAGATAACCTGTTATACGGCGAATTCTTTCTATATTAGCCTCGTCTTCATTTCCGCAGCTGGGGCATTCATTACCAATAACTCCGTGGTAACTACAGCACTTACAACGGTCAACTGGATGATTAATTGAACCGTATCCAACGCCATGATCTGCCATCGCTCGTACAATTTGTTTTAACGCCTGTTTGTTATGCATAGCTGCTCCGTCTAGTTCAATATACGTAATATGTCCCCCGTTACATAGGGCATGGAAAGGTCCTTCTAAACAAATTTTATTTATCGCTTGAATGTTATAGTAAACTGGGATATGGAATGAATTCGTATAATAATTATGGTTCGTTATACCGCTAATCACACCAAATTCTTCCCTATCCTTTTTCACAAACTTCCCTGATAATCCTTCTGCAGGAGTTGCAATTACTGAGAAATTCAGTTCATGTTCTTCCGTCGCTTTATCCGTTCTCTCTCTCATAAAGGAAATGATTTCATACCCAAGTTTCCATGATTCTTCATCTTCTCCATGATGCTTTCCTGTTAAAGCTACTAAACACTCCGCAAGACCAATAAAACCAAGACTTAAGGTCCCTTGCTTTAAAATAGATGCTACAGAATCTTCAGGATGTAACTTTTCTCCACCGCGCCATACACCTTGCGAATATAAAAATCGAAAATCTCTTGCTCGCTTCGTACATTGATACTCAAATCTTTCTAATAATTGCTGGATTCCTAAATCTAAGTAATAATTTAACGCTTCAAAAAATGCTTCTTTTGAACCACTAATTAACGCTAATTTCACTAAGTTGATAGACGTAAATGATAAATTGCCTCTTCCAATCGCTGTTTCTTCTCCATGTATGTTAGACATAACACGGGTACGACATCCCATATAACATACTTCACTTTCCGGTCGCCCGTCATAATGCACGGCATTAAATGGCGCATCTAAAAATGAAAAGTTAGGGAATAATCGTTCAGCCGTTGTCTCTAACGCTAATTCAAATAAATCATAGTTCGGGTCACATTCTTCAAAGTTCACACCTTTTTTCATTTTAAAAATTTGAATAGGAAAAATTGGTGTTTCTCCTTTACCAAGACCAGCTTGTGTTGCTTTTAAAAGCTGTCTAACTAATAACCGCCCCTCTTTTGATGTGTCCGTTCCATAATTAATAGAAATAAACGGTACTTGTCCTCCTCCCCTACTATGCATACTATTGGAATTATGAACGAAAGCTTCACACGCCTGATACGTATCATTTTCTGTTTCTTTCCATGCAAATTCATCTATTTGTTCTTTCGTAAGCGGATATGACTGTAATCGTTTCTTATGTCTCGCTACTGTTTTTCTCACATATGGAGCTAAATCAATATCAAAGAGTGCAAATGATTGACCACCGTGCTGCATATTTTGATTCGCCTGAAAAATAATAGACGAAAGAGCCAAGGCACTTTTAATATCCTGCGGCTGTCTCATATGCCCATGTCCGGTATGAAAACCGTTCGCAAGCATTTGAGCTAACGGAATTTGCGAACAAGTCGTCGTTCCTGTCGCATAAAAATCTAAATCATGTGGATATAATATATTTTGATTTATTGCTTTTTTTACTTGATCTGACAATAAATTTTCAACTGCATAATATTTCGCACTCTCTGATGCGAACGTTCCCATTACTCCCATTGGAGAGCGGCCATCTACATTTGCATTTTCTTGCATTAAATCTTGCTCACTACCGTGGACAATCGTCTCAAACACTTTCATTAATTCTTCTCCACGTACATTTCGTTGTAACATTTATAACCCTCCACCAATATGTTGTTGTCTTTTGATTAAAATGTTACTACATATAGTCTTGGTGTTTCTGTGAGAAATGTAACATTCCTGTGAAATTTTTTTCACGAAATAATGAATTTTTCATTTACAAAAAAGAAATGTGCTCTTTACAAATGTATGGTACAATATACGGGAAAAACTCTTTTTACCCTTTATCAACACATTTGAATAAAGGAGACTGAACTTATGGTTACTACATATCTTTTATTTATCGTTGCCTACTTACTTGGCTCGATTCCATTCGCACTAGTCGTTGGAAAAATCGGCTACGGAATCGATATTCGTGAGCACGGAAGCGGTAATCTAGGCGGAACAAATACATTCCGCACACTAGGGAAAAAAGCAGGTTTTATCGTTACAATTGCTGACATTTTAAAAGGTACATTAGCAACAAGCCTACCGATTATTTTCGGATTAGATGTTCATCCACTATGGTTCGGATTAGCAGCTGTTCTTGGACATGTGTATCCGATTTTCGCAAAATTCCGTGGTGGTAAAGCTGTTGCAACTTCTGCTGGCGTGCTATTATGCTACTCTCCAGTTGTTTTTGCAATATTAGCTGTTGTCTTTTTCAGCCTTTTATTTACAACAAGATACGTATCACTTTCTTCTATGGTAACAGCCGTTGTTGCTGTTATTGCATCCATTGTTAGCGGGGATAAAATCTTCATTATTGCGATGTGTTTATTAGCAGGTATGGTTATTTATAAACACCGTGCAAATATCGGACGAATTATAAATAAAACTGAACCGAAAGCAAACTTTTCAAAAAAGCAAAAATAAGATCGTAAC
Organism: Bacillus sp. 3G2; assembly: GCF_044324725.1. NCBI lineage: Bacteria > Bacillati > Bacillota > Bacilli > Caryophanales > Bacillaceae > Bacillus > Bacillus sp. 3G2. The sequence continues at coordinate 3,367,410 of NZ_CP172246.1, forward strand.
CCACATAACGCAAAAAGAAAACGTGAAGCATATTAATAGCGTCTTTTTGCGTTATTTTTTATACTAAAGAAAAAGCAACATAATTTGGAGGAACTATACATGAATCTTTCCGTAACAAAAGAAGCAGCACAATGGTATAAAAACGAATTAAACTTACAATCGGGTGAAACACTACGCCTTTTCGTACAATACGGCGGTTGCAGTACTGTGCAAAAAGGACTTTCTTTAGGTATTCGTAAAGATGACCCTGCACATCCTGCTGTTCAAACTCAAGAAGAAGGTATTAACTTCTTTATTGAAGGCGATGATGAGTGGTTCTTCGATGGACATAATTTATCTGTTACATTTAACGATGGTGATGATTTCCCGCAATTTAATTATGAAAAATAAAAAAAGTGTGGCAGAAGCCACACTTTTTTTATTTTTTCTTAATTTCCTCATATTTCGCATACCACTCAGGATATAACTTTTTAAATGATACGGGCCTGAACCCTTCTTTTTTCGCACAAATATTCGTCGTAGTTGCAGTAATACAAAGGTCTCCATCACCGTTATATATTTCATAACCATATACAACGCGAAGCGGACTCACAGTGTCCACCCACGTTTTCACAATTGCTTTTTCACCGTAGCGCATCGCTTTACGATATGAAATTTGCAAGTCTAACACAGGAGAAATAATTCCCTCTTTCTCCATTTCAACATATGAAAACCCTAAATCTTGTATAAGTTTAGTACGGCCTAGTTCAAGCCACACCAAATAGTTTGAATGGTAAACAACACCCATTTGATCTGTTTCCGCATAACGGATTTCAACTTCATGTTCTGCTACAAACATTTCTATTCGCCTTCTTTCACTTCTGCTACCTTGCATACATTTAATCATAATACAGCGGAATCAAAAATAAAATAAAAACAGTGAATCTTTTACCGAAAGGAGCAAGCATATGATTCAAATTGTAACTGTTCGTAGCGGTGATAGCGTATATAGCTTGGCATCAAAATATGGAACAACACCTGATGAAATAGTAAAAGACAATGGACTAAATCCATCTGAAACACTCGTCGTTGGTCAGGCACTCATCGTGAATACGAAAGGGAATAATTATTATGTACAGCCTGGCGATAGCCTCTATCGAATTTCTCAAACATATAACGTTCCTCTCGCTAGCTTAGCTAAAGTGAATAACTTATCTTTAAAATCCATTCTCCATGTCGGGCAGCAATTATATATACCGAAAGGGACAAAACGAGCAGTAGAATCCATCGCTTATTTACAACCTTCAACTATACCTATTAAAGAAAGTTTAGTTAGTGCTACGCGTGCTATTAATCCATTTTTAACATACTTAGCTTACTTCAGTTTCGAGGCAAAAAGAGATGGTACGTTAAAAGAGCCAACTGAAACAGCTAAAATCGCTAATATTGCAACGCAAGGCAAAACCATCCCTATGCTCGTTATTACAAATATTGAAAATGGAAATTTCAGTGCCGATCTGACATCAGTTATTTTACGGGACGCAACAATTCAAAACAAATTTATTACAAACATTTTGCAAACCGCTGAGAAGTACGGTATGCGAGACATTCATTTTGATTTCGAGAGCGTGGCACCTGAAGATCGCGAATCGTATAATCGTTTTTTACGAAATGTGAAAACACGATTACCTAACGGATACACATTAAGTACAACGCTTGTACCGAAAACAAGTTCCAATCAAAAAGGGAAATTTTTCGAAGCTCACGATTATAAAGCACAAGGACAAATTGTTGATTTCGTCGTTATTATGACATACGACTGGGGTTGGCAAGGCGGACCACCGATGGCTATATCTCCTATCGGTCCTGTAAAAGAAGTACTTCAATACGCAAAATCTCAAATGCCTCCCCAAAAAATTATGATGGGGCAAAATTTATACGGATTCGATTGGAAACTTCCGTTCAAACAAGGGAATCCGCCAGCAAAAGCAGTTAGCTCTGTCGCAGCTGTTGCACTAGCTCGTAAATACAATGTTCCTATCCGCTATGATTTCACAGCTCAAGCTCCACATTTCAATTACTTTGACGAAAACGGCATACAACACGAAGTTTGGTTTGAAGATTCGAGATCTATTCAAAGTAAATTCAACTTAATGAAAGAACAAGGCATTGGTGGTATTAGTTACTGGAAGATCGGTTTACCATTCCCGCAAAATTGGCGTTTACTCGTTGAAAATTTTACGATTACGAAAAAGGGCTGACAAAAGTCAGCCCTTTTTTACTATTAAAAATCCGTCACAAAAAAGAAGAATGACAACATCCTCCCTTTTTAACCGTTATCAACAATCGGTTGTTTACCTGTTTGGTCTTGCATTTGCTTGCCTTTATTGCCACCAGCTTTTTTTGATTGTGTCCCAATATGATTCGGTGCAAAGTCTTTTGAATTCTTTTTCGGATTACCCATTACTATCGCCTCCTTAACACTAGTATCGTACTAGTGTTAAGAATTATTCAGCTTGCTTAAAAAGTTTCATTTCATAACGTTTTTCAATACGCTCTTCAATACGATCGATTGCATCACGATCGCTTAATAATTGTTGTTTATTTTCTTTCACAAGTTCGTCAAATGATTTACGGCGACTTCTTCTCATGCTGTTCACCCTCTCTCCTTCGCATTCTTACTATACATAGTATGAGCAAATGAAAAACTCTTTAATCAGATTTGTAAGAAAATTTTATGTTTTAGTACTCCTAAAAAAACTCCGTGTACAACTTCTTGTACACAGAGTTTTTTATACCATCATATTTAAATACTCTTTTAACTTTTCATCTGCATTCATTTCACTTTGTTTATACTCACTTAGCGCTTTCAGTACAAAATCATACTGTTCTAAAATATAACTTTCTAATTTCAGAACGTCCTCTAAGGTATTAAGCATAATTCTCGTATTACCAACTTCACTTTTTAACGCCGGTTCACAATTTAAACTCGTACATATTTCCTTCACTTCATCTTCTAATATCTCTGTTAATACGTATTTCTTTCGCCCTTTTACTTTTACTCTCATAACTGGGTAAAAAGCTTTTATGTCTAAATAACTTCCTACATTCATACAACGAATCCATTCGATATCACGTTTATTTCGTACAAGTATCTTTTTTACTGCTTCATATACTGCTGTTTCATCAAGTACTTCCGTGTCCGATTTCCTGTTTGTTTCTTCTTCAATAGATGCACATTTTTGATAAACAGCTGCACACGTAATACAATCATCAAATGCATTATGAGAACTTAAACGAATGCCAAGCATTCGCTTTAACGTTTCAAGTTTATGATTAGGCGCGTGCTTCATATATTTCTTTGCTAAAAACACAGTGTCAATCACTTTATTTTTAGGCTCAGGCAGCCCAAGCATATTTACATTGCTTTTCAAAAAACGCATATCAAAAGATGCATTATGAGCGACAATTACATTTGTATGTAAAAATGCTAAAAATAAAGGTAATACTTCTTCAATCGTCGGTGCATCTGAAACACGATAATTTGTAATACCTGTTAAACTCGTTATTCGGTCCGGAATTGAACGCTCTGGATTCACATAGGAAACAAACTGATCTACTAGTTCATGATTACTATATTTCACTGCTGCGACTTGAATAATTTTATCATTATAAGGGTTAAATCCTGTTGTTTCAAAATCAATTACAACATAATCTAACGGTAAGGATATATTCCCCACTCCATACACTCCTTTATCTCTAAACGTTTATATTTCTTTTATCATAACATGCTGCTATCACTACGTGAAAAAGAAAAGGCAGAAATGGTAACTTTCCACTTCTACCTTTTCACCGTTATTTTAATTTATCAATCCGTTTCTCCATCTCTTTTTGCGTCATCGGTCCAATGAACTTATCTTGAATGACACCTTTCGTATCTATAAAATACGAAGTTGGGATCGTAATGACTTTATAGGCTGTCGTTACATCAATATTCTTGTCCAATAAAATAGGAAAAGTAATTCCTTTTTCCTTAGCAAAATTACTTACCTTTTCTACGCCCCCACCTTTTTCTGAAGGTGTATAATTTATTGCTAAAATTTCTACGTTTTCTTTATGTTCTTTATAGAAAGCCTCCATATCAGGCATTTCTTGCTGGCAAGGTCCACACCACGTTGCCCAAAAGTTTACAATCACTTTCTTTCCTTTTAAATCCGATAACTTTACATCCGTTCCATCTAACTTCATTAATGTAAAGTCCGGAGCACTCTTCCCTATTTCAATACCATTACTTGCAATCATCTCTTTCATAGCAGCTTCACTTTTTTCTTGCTTCCCTTGTACCACCTGATCGTTTTTACCAAACTGTTCATAAGCTGCATATCCGGCTAAACAAAGTAACACTACAATAATCGTAAACTTCCGCCACATTTTATATCACCCTAACGTGTTTGTCTTCTTATAACTTAATCAACAAAATACTATATACCTTATTTTAGCTTATACGGACGAGCTTGGAAATATTCACAGTCGAAATAATCGGAATATTTGTAATTTAAATGAAATATTTACCTTTATATCATATAATTAGAAATATATACAAAAACTGCGAGGTGATATGTATTTTACAATTGCTTATCAACCCTTTCACTTTCGTTTTTTTCACTTTACCATTACTATGTATTTGTTTGAGCAGTTTGCTATACAAATTTAAATGGGCTGCTATTATTATTTCTTTTACTGTCCCTTTTATATTTTTCATTATCGTCTCTGAATTTGACATACACCTAGCTTTACAAAACTTTGATGCTTGGATTGTTTTTAGTGCTGTTTATTCCGTACTTTCCTACATAACAGCAGCATTAATAAGAAGAAAACTGCACGTATAGAAATTTCAAAAAGGATGATGTTTTTATGAATTTATTTGAAAAAATACTATTATATATTCTTAGCTTTATATTTTCCCCAATCGGCATTATTACTTGGATCATCTCGCTCTTCAGTAAAGATCCTGAAAAAAGGCAAGTGGGACGTATTTGCCTCTATATCGCTTTAATCTCATTTATCCTATTAGCTGGCCTTGGTTTTCTTAGTTTCTTCACGACGACTATGACTACCACTACTATACAGTAGTTATAGAAAGGATGATTATTTTGGGAGAACATCCTATAAGTAAAGAACTTCGTCATATACGGATATGTTTAGTTGTTTTAGTAATTGTTCTTTTATTTTTCAATAGTAAAAAAGTCGTTGAAATTTCTACAAATCATGATTCTACAGAAAATGTTTCGACCAGTAATATGACACAGATTGCCGAAAATACATTCGCTATTCAAGAATATAACCCCTCTCTAAGTAGCGAACATACGGTCAAAATTTTCAAATATAATCCAGATACAAACCAACTTACTCTGGTGAAAGAGTTTGACGCTAACGATACTGAGTCTTATACGTATCAACTTAATACGAGTGAATAAAGATAAGAGCACTATGTCGCTCTTATCTTTTTATTAACATCTTTTTGAAAAATGACTTATATGTTAGTAATTCTTTAGGGTCCCCACATTCCACAACACTTCCATTATTCATGACAACAACCCAATCCGCTATCATCGCCCTCTCTACATCATGTGTCGCCACAATTCTCGTGACCCCGCTTCCTAATCCTTCTATCATATTCCAAACAGTTTCTTGATTACTCGGATCTAATCCCGCAGTCGGTTCATCTAACATAATAAGATTTGGATTTGAAACAATGGCTCGCAATAATGCAAGCCGTTTTCTTTCCCCTCCCGAAAGCTCTTCTCCACTTTTATGTAGTACAGTTTCAACCCCCTCAGGTAAATCTCTAATAATCGATTTCATATTTACAAGTTCAATATTTTTTTCTAATTGATTTTCTAAATACGCTTCTCTGAAATACATATTCTCTTCTACTGTCGTCCGAAAGAAACGAGGTTCTTGCCACACTGTCGTCATACGAGCCTTATTACCATAATAAGCAATGCTACCGTTAGATGGTTTATACAACCCTGTCATTAATTTTAAAAGCGTTGTTTTTCCTGCACCACTTTCTCCTACAATAATAACGAGTTCACCAGGATAAATTTGCAAATCAATATTCTTAATTCTGCATTTCTCTCCATCACTTGCCTGAAATGAAACATTTGTTACCGTCATCCCCATCGCTCTTTCTACCTTACTATCTGCCCCTCGTTTATCTAAAAAAGAAAAAACTCTGTTTGCCGAAGCGACTGCAACTTGTGTCATCATTAATAAATTGCCAACGTAGCGAACTGGAAAAAAGAGCATTTCAATTGTGGCTAACACGGCAACAAGTGAACCAACTTCCATTTCCCCCCTCATTATTTTTTGCGCGCCTATAATGAGAACAACGATATACGCTCCCGTTTCAATCACCGTTCCAACTACTCCAATGCAGTGTTGCATCATCGTCTTCTTTATTTCTGTTTTATAAGATCGGGCTGTTACTCCTTTAAATAAGCGAATGGCCCACTTTTCTTTTTGCAAACTACGTAAATCTTGTGCTCCATTTACAAACTGTGACACCATCTCTACAACACTTGATTGATCGCTTTGAGCAACGCTTGCAATTTTTCTTACCTTTTTCCCCATCACCACCGGAACCGTTGCACTTAAAAATAAAAACGGAGTTACCCATAATATGAACATGATATCTATATGTTGTAGTGCTATGAACGCACCTATAAATTGCGCAATGGCGTGTATATATTCTATTAATATAGAACCATACAATCTGACCCAGTTTGGAATATCAGACACAACTAACGTCTCTAACTCTCCTTGTTTAATCTTCTCACTCTCTTCAAACGGTAATGAGAAAAAATGGCGTAATACATCTATACGCATCTTTCGCAATATTCGTTCACTTACTTTGGAGCTTATATAATCAAATGAAAGATTGTTCACCCACATCAGCAAGCGACTAACTGTAAACAAAGTAATGTAAAAATACACCTCCTTTAACTCCCGTTGAATAAGGTTATCTACAATTAATCCCATTAAAATCGGTCTAGATAAGTTTAAAATAGCTGCGAAGGATCCACTGCATACAGCTGCTATTACTAACATTTTTTCTTTCTGTAACGGTAACAATATTCTTTTATATTTTTTCATGACCTTTCCTCCATTTTTTAAAGTAAAAAGAAAGGGATGAAACCAAATGGTTTCATCCCTTTTCATAAAATAAGGAAGCTAACAGTTGTTAGCTTCCTTATCGTTCATTTCAATTATTTAGTTCGACACTTTAGACTCTTCAATTTTCTCACGAAGAACCATTTGTAAGATACCACCGTGACGGTAGTAGTCAATTTCAACTTCACTATCGAAACGAGCTACTACTTCAAATTGTTTTTCGTTGCCATCTGCATCAGTTGCAACTACTTTTACAAGATCGCGTGGTCTAACTGTTTTGTCAATTTGAATTTCAAATGACTCGTTACCAACAAGACCTAATGTTTCAGCGCTTTCGCCATCTTTAAATTGAAGTGGTAACACACCCATTAACACTAAGTTACTGCGGTGAATACGTTCGAAGCTTTCTGCGATTACTGCTTTAATACCTAATAAGTTTGTACCTTTCGCAGCCCAGTCACGAGAACTTCCCATACCGTAATCTTTACCAGCAACAACTAGAAGGCCTGTGCCCTCTTCTTTATATTTCATAGCAGCATCATAGATAGATGTCACTTCACCAGTTGGCCAATGTGTTGTATATCCGCCTTCTGTTCCTGGTGCGATTTGGTTTTTAATACGGATGTTCGCAAATGTACCACGCATCATAACTTCATGGTTACCACGACGAGAACCGTAAGAATTGAATTCAACTGGTTGTACGCCGTTTTCTAATAAGTAACGTCCAGCTGGCGTGTGCTTACCGATTGAGCCTGCTGGTGAAATGTGGTCTGTCGTTACAGAATCACCAAATTTACCAACTATGCGTAAGCCTGATAACGTTTCAACTTCACCTGGCTCTTTTGATAAACCTTCAAAGAATGGTGGGTTTTGAATATAAGTTGAATCATTATCCCAAGTATATAGAGCTTCATTTGAAGTTTGGATTTCGTTCCAACGCTCATTGCTGTTAAATACTTGTGCATATTCTTTCTTGAACAGTTCAGATGTAACAACACTTTGAACTACATCTTCAATTTCTTTAGCTGATGGCCAAATATCGTTGAAGTATACAGCATTGCCATTTGCATCTTTACCGATTTCATCATTTTTCAGGTCAATATCAACAGTACCTGCAAGTGCATATGCCACAACAAGTGGTGGTGATGCTAAGTAGTTTGCTTTTACAAGCGGGTGAATACGACCTTCGAAGTTACGGTTACCAGATAAAACAGATGTTACTAATAAATCATTTGCTGCGATTGCTTCTTCTAATTCCTCTGCTAATGGACCAGAGTTACCGATACAAGTCGTACAGCCGTAACCAACTGTTTGGAAACCTAATTGATCTAAATATGTTGTTAAACCTGATTTATCTAAGTACTCAGTAACAACTTTAGATCCTGGTGCTAATGATGTTTTTACGTACTCAGGTACTACAAGTCCTTTTTCAATTGCTTTCTTCGCAACTAGACCTGCCCCAATTAATACGTATGGGTTTGATGTATTTGTACAGCTTGTAATTGCAGCGATTGCAATTGCACCTGTTTTCATCGTTACTTCTTTATCTTCTAATGTAACTTTCACTTCTTTATCGAACTCTTGCTCATTAAATCCAAGTCCTTGTGTTCCAACTGGTGCTACAACAGCTTTGTGGAACGCATCTTTCATATCTGAAAGTGGAATTAAATCTTGTGGGCGTTTCGGTCCAGAAAGGTTAGATTCAATTGTATTTAAATCAATTTCAACAAGATCAGTGTAAATTGGATCTTTGCTGTCCGCTGTATAGAATAAGCCGTTCGCTTTACAGTATTCTTCCACAACGCGAATTTGCTCTTCATCTCTACCTGTTAAACGTAAGTATTCTAATGAAATATCGTCGATTGGGAAGAATCCACAAGTTGCGCCATATTCTGGTGCCATGTTTGAAATTGTTGCACGGTCAGCTAAAGGCATGCTCTTTAGTCCATTACCGAAGAACTCAACGAATTTACCAACTACACCTTTTTGACGTAATACTTGTGTTACTTTTAATGCAACGTCTGTTGCTGTAGTACCACTTGGAAGTGTACCAGTTAATTTCACACCGATTACTTCAGGTACTGGGAAGTATGAAGGCTGTCCAAGCATTCCTGCTTCTGCTTCAATACCACCAACGCCCCATCCAAGAACGCCGATACCGTTAATCATTGTTGTATGTGAGTCTGTTCCAACTAATGAATCTGGGTATGCAACTAAGTCACCTTCAGCATTTTTCACAGCATGAACAACTGGTGCTAAATATTCAAGGTTTACTTGGTGTACAATACCTGTAGCTGGTGGAACTGCACGGTAGTTATCAAATGATTTTTGTGCCCAGCTTAAAAATTTATAACGTTCTTCATTACGTTTAAACTCTAAGTCCATGTTGAATGCAAGCGCGTCTGCCGTACCCGCTCTATCAACCTGTACAGAGTGGTCAATTACAAGGTCTACAGTAATTTCTGGATTAATTTTATCAGGATCCCCGCCCATATCTGCCATTGCTTTACGAAGCGAAGCCAAATCAACAACAGCCGGTACACCAGTGAAATCTTGTAAAATTACACGAGATGGTTTAAATGGAACATCGATATCTTGCACATCTTTCGTTCCCCATTTCGCTAAATTTGTAACATGCTCTTCTGTAATTACACGTCCGTCTACTTGACGAAGTACTGATTCAAGTAAAACTTTCACGGAATATGGTAATTGAGATACGTTGCCAACCCCTGCGTTTTCAAGCGCTTTCAAATCATAATAATGATACGTTTTTCCATCTAATTCAAAAGTTGCACGTGATTGAAATGGATTATGTTTGACCATTATGTTTCCCCCCTGTTAAACGTGACTAAGTTGTCTGAATATAAAATGTAGACAAACTTTTCAATACCTTACGATAATATCTTATTACAACTTTCTAAATAAGTAAATAATAAGAAACTTATAGATTATCATAAGTTTTCTTTATGTTTCTAAATTTGAATAATGTTCATGCTCCTTATGAATACTATTACCATAAAGTAAAGTGCTCTATTAGCGCTTTGCTTACAGTTCATACATACTATGAACTGCTTATCATTCAACACACAAAAAAATGTTATAGAGGTGAAATAAAATGGGTAAAAGAAAAGCAAATCATACTATTTCAGGAATGAATGCGGCATCTGCACAAGGACAAGATGCTGGTTTCAATGAAGAATTTGCAAACGAGCCTTTAACTCCAGCAGAGCGACAAAATAATAAGAAACGTAAAAAGAACCAGTAACGAAAAATCCCAAAAGGTCCATTTTCCTTTTGGGATTTTTTCTAATGTTTATAACGTAGTAATTCTGAAACCGTTACAAATCGATAGCCTTGTTTTTTCAACTCAGGTAAAATTTTTGCTAACGCTGCTACTGTTTGACTACGATCATTTCCTCCATCATGTAACAATACAATATCTCCACTTTTAGCATTTTTCACTACATGATTTACAATGGATTCAACCCCTGGATTTGCCCAATCACGCGGGTCTTGATGCCACGACCATAGAACCGTTTGATAACCCGCTTCTTTCGCGGTTTTAAATACAGCATCGTTAATATATCCGCCAGGTGGACGGAATAGCAAAGGTTCTTTCACCCATTTTTTAAAATATTTCTTCCCATCTAAAATATCATTTTCTAATTTTTCGTCTGATGAATTACTCGCATACAAATGATTCATCGTATGGTTTCCAATTTCATGTCCCTCTTTTAACACTTGTTTCACTAAATATGGATTACGCTGCACTCGAAATCCAATCATAAAAAATGTCGCTTCTGCTTTATATTGACGTAATAAATGTAAAACTTGTGGTGTATAAGTTGGATCTGGTCCATCATCAAATGTAATGGCAATAATCTTTTCATTATTAGGTACTTCCCACGTTACATAGCCCGTTGGTTCTAGCTCTTTTCTGAGCAACATTTTCGCTTCCACTTTTTCAACTTGAAATATATGTACTGCGCATAATAAACAAAAAACGAATAAAAAAACCTTCTTTTTTAGCATAACGTTCGTCAAAGTAATAAGGTTGTCGAATACACAACAACCTCATTTACTTTTCTAATTGATCTACATTTCGCATAATGTTTTGGAGATTATTTTCGTATTGCTCAAGTTGTGGGCGTTGTGTTTCTGAAGCTACCTCTAATGCATTTTGAATTTGTTCATACGCTTCCTGAACCTCTTGGCGTAACTCTTTTAAATCATGACCGTAGTTTGGATCATTTTTCACAATGTTATTAAATGCGTTTTCTGCTTGTGTAACCCCTTGCTGCGCTGCTTGAAAAGCTTGTTGTTTATCTTTATGATATGGCATTATATAATCCCCTTTCCATAATAGTTAGTCCCATTTATCTTTACCTTTTTTTCTAAAAACATTCTCGTATAAATTTGCAAACTTCTCTCATTCTAAAGAGAAAGAGGAGGTGTCACATACAATGGGAAAAAACAATCGTGAAGCAAAAGAAAAAAAGGGACAACCTGAACCATTAAGCGGATCTCATAAAGTAAAAAACCGTAACCATTCACGCCAAAAAAATCATGCACATCATGATATGTAAAACAAAAGGCTCACACTAGCTACCTTTGCCACATACAATGTTTATATTTTTCCATTTATTCTTCACCCCTACTTCATTCATGCATAACATAGTATGAATTGAGATTTTACGGAGGGTGTCTTACATGGGCAAGAAAAAGAAGGATTGTCTTTTTCATGTTGATGGTTTCGAAGAATGGATGGATCAATTTTGTTCTGATTCTTGTAGTAACTTTAGTTTCCCAAATCAAATTCATATTGACCTTTGCGAAACTGAACAAGAATACATTTTGGAAACAGATGTACCAAATGTATCCGAACAAAATGTAGTTATTAAAAAGATGGAGACAGGCCTAAATATTTGCATACTTCATAATAATAGTTCTTTACAGCGGATCATTCCTTTACCCGCTACTATTATTTATAAGAAGATGCTAGCCTGCTTAGAGAATGGATATTTAGCCATTCATATTTCGAAAAATGAAGTTGCTAATAAACATGAAGAAAAAGTTCTTTTTCAAATTGAGAAGTAAAATAAAGTAAAACTTTAATCAATGGAAGTTTTACTGCCCGCAAATAGCGGGATAAATACAAAAATAAGCCCCAGCCGTCTGCTGGGGCTTATTTCATTTCGCATGTAATTCTAAATTACAATTTTTATCATCTCTTTTTTTCAATAAACCTTTTGTAACTAAAAGTACAGGAAATGCTACAGTTGAAAATATAGCTAGCGCTGAAAAGACAATAAATCCATTTTGGTACCCGTAGTAATCGAGAAGTACTCCCCCAATCCATGGACCAATTACTGCTCCAATTCCTGAAAATCCCATTGCTCCAAAATATGTGCCTTTTAAATGTGAAACAGCTATACCATCTATAAATACATCCGTCATTGAAAACATGAGAACTTCTCCAATGGTAAAAATAATTGTGCAAATGGCAGCACCTAGTATAGATTCTACCATTCCAAATCCAAACAATCCTCCGCTCACAAATAAAGTTCCAACCATAATGGATACTAGCGGTGTATACTTTTTACACATTTGAATAACAGGGTATTGAATTACGACTACAACAATCGCATTTAAAGCTAACATATATGAAAATAATTTCACTCCATCCTGAAATATATGTGCATTTGCAAAATATTGAGATACTGTTGTCGTTAAGTGAGAAAAACCACAATTACTCAAAATAATACCGACTAATGCAACTAAAAATACGACATCCTTTCGCAAAATCCGAATTGCATTTAACATTGTGACAGGTTTTTCTGTATTTACTTTCTTTTTTTCAATTGGATACTTCTTAAATTGGAACGCTAAAATAGCTGTATATAGAATGTATACTCCAGCTGCTACTAAAAACGGAATTGTTGATTTTGCGCTTCCAATTTGTAATCCGACAAGTGGGCCAATTGCTACTCCAACATTGATTGCACCGTAACGCAAATTATATACGAGTAAACGATACTCTGGTTTCGTTAAATCTGATAATAATGCTCTTGACGTCGGTTCAAAAAAGGACCTACATAATCCATTCAAAGCATTTAATAAAAAGAAACTTAAAACATGATCTGCAAGTGAAAAACCTATGAATACAAACACCCAAACGATCATGGACCATATTATAATCATATTTCGGCCAATCCGATCCGATAAATTCCCTCCGATAAAACTAGCAAATACTCCAACAAGTGCACTCGTTCCGATAATAGCACCCGTCATTCCAGCTGATACGCCTTTCACAGTCGTTAAATAAATTGCTAAAAAAGGAATGCTCATTGACGTGGCAAACCTCGCAAATAAAGTCCCTATTATAATTGTCATTCCTAACGGATGAATATTTTGCAACTTCCCCTTCATCTAAAAAACCTACTCTCCCTGTTCTTACATAAAAAAAGAAAGCAAAGGTTCTGCTTTCTTTTCCCTTTTTATACTTGAGCTGTTGATACTCGAGTTGTTCTCGTTATATCCATATCTATGCCGTATGTAAACTGTAATTCTTTACAAACATCTTTAATTAAAATTACGACATTGTATTTCTCATTAAATTGTAAAACGATACTTTCTACTTCTTCATATGTATACTTATATTCCCCTGTAATGACACTTTTTAGATCAAAGCATTCATTTATACAAAGTTGCACAAGTAGCTGGTCATATTTCTCTATTACATCTTCTTTCTTCCACAGTACCTCTTTTACGTATAACCGATCGAACTTCACACTTTCTCGATTACAGTCCGTTAAAATCCGGGTCATTTCATTTAATTCTCGATACAATTCAGAAATATTTTTGCTTAAACTAAGTAGTTTATCTACGCCGTTTTCATATAACATATTCATTCCACCCCCGCATTTTCTTTTCCTTATTATAGCAAGAAAATTCTAAAAATAGTTTCTTTCTTCTGAAATATTAGGAAACTAATTTCAATTGCTTTACAATGAAACTATTGAACACGAAAGGGGAAAGAAAATTGAAGCAAAAATTATATTACACTGACACTTATAAGAAAGACTTTACTACTAAAATTATAAAGCAAGATTATGATAAAGACGGTAACTTATACGTTGTTTTAAACGAAACGGCATTTTATCCGACAGGTGGCGGGCAGCCCCATGATACTGGAACTTTAAATGGCATTGCAGTAATCGATGTTGAAGAAGTCGATGAAGAAATCCGCCACTTCATTACAGAACAATTACATACAAAAGAAGTTGAAGGTAAAATCAATTGGGAGCGCCGTTTTGATCATATGCAGCAACATGCAGCTCAGCACATTTTATCCGCTGCTTTTTGGGACTATTTTAACATACCTACAATTGGATTCCATCTTGGTAAAGAGACGGTAACAATTGATTTAGAAACAGAAAATCTGCATGCAGAAACAGTTGAAAAAGCAGTACAAATTGCAAACAAAATTGTTTTTGAAAACCATCCAATCCGCATCCAGTGGATGAACTTAAAAGAAGCGAAAACATTGCCGCTTCGTAAAGAACCGACTTTAACAGAAAATATACGTGTTGTTATAATTGAAAACTTCGACTACAACGGCTGTGGCGGAACACATCCGAAATATACAGGTGAAGTAGGTCCTATTCAAGTATTAGGATGGGAGCGTAATAAAGGTGGCATACGATTAACGTTTATCGCTGGTTGGCGCACACTTAAATTAATGGGGCAACAGCAACAAATTATAAAAGGTGTTTCTAAACAATTAAACAGTAGCGAGAATGATATTCCAGAAAAAGTAGCACAACTTCTCACTTCTCAAAAAGAAAACGAAAAAAAAATACAAACAATGAATGAAAAAGTATTATATGCAGAAGCAAACGAACTACTGCAACAGCCTTCAGAAATACATGCTGGCATACTTATTTCTAAAGTATTTACAAATCGTTCTATGCAAGAAATCGCAAAACTTTCTGCTATTATTACAGAACAACAAGAGCATGCCATTACATATTTCGTTATTGAAAATGAGGACAAATTACAATGTATTCTTGCTTGCGGAAAGACAGTCACACTTGATATGAACTCACTTTTAAAAGAAGCTCTTCCTGCTATTGAAGGAAAAGGTGGCGGAAATAAAAAGAGTGCGCGCGGCGGCGGAAAAGCGGTTATGACCGGAGAAGAGTTTTTAAACCAACTTGTTTCTTCTTTACAGTCAGCTGTGTAAAACATGTTTATAAAGGATAGCTAACAGCTATCCTTCAACTATATTTACAAACCAATATTTCGTTTCAATCCTTGATAAGTCCCTGCATTTGCAAACCCTTCATTTACCAGTTTTATAAAAGTTTCCGAAAAACCATAATGACTTAATTCGTTAATCGGTACCATTTGCACATCATGAATCGGATTATGATCGAACTCGTTAGAAGGTAGCGTAATTTCACCTTCAATCTTTTCAAGCAGAAATGTAATATGTAATAAAGATGGACTAGCATCTGGTTTATCACAAACATAGAGTAGCTTCTTAATTTTAACTTCTAATCCTGTTTCTTCTCTCATTTCTCGAATCATCGCTTCTTCTAACATTTCACCATTCTCTACCGATACGATAAACTTAACTAAATCTATACAATTTAATCAAATTTACACAAGTTAGTGCTTCATCGTGTTCTCGCAACCCCGAAGGGACGAGGGGTATAACACTCCACACGAGGCAGTATCGTTACCTCACATTATCAAGCTTTTATTTTACCCATCTTGATAAATTTATCGAAGCATTTACATCTCTATCGTGATGGCTATTGCACCCAACACAGTCCCATTCACGAATCTTTAAACTCCACTGTCCTTCTGGTTGAACTGAATGGTCGTATTTTACTCCGCAACATGAACAAATCTTGCTTGAGGCGAACCATTTATCAGCTTTTACATACGCAATGCCATACTTCTCGCACTTGTATGATAAACATTGAAAGAAGAAGTTTAATTTTTGAAATGAAAATGCTTTCGATAGTTTTTTGTTTTTTAACAGGTTTGAGATAGGTAAGTCTTCCACAACAATCCTCATTGGTTTGGTTTTCACCAACTTAGCTGTTGCTTGATGGATATGATTATTTCGGATATTAATAATTTTCCTAGATAACCGCAGGTGCTCAGCTTTAGCTTTTTCATATCCGGCAGACTGAATTTTTACACCTTTTTTAAATCTCCTAGACATATCTCTTTGTGCTAACTTTTTCCTTTTCAAAAGTTTTTTAACCTTGGCATCTTTGTTTATATTTCGTTCTTTCATACCATTAGAAGCTACAAAAAGCTCTTTTAAACCAACATCCACACCAATCGACTCATTGGTTAGTTCTTGGGATGCAAAATCCTCTTGAAACCCTACACTAATCCACCAGTGACGCCCATCAAATGTAACTCTTGGATTAGATGGTTTTTTGTTTCTTGGTAGTTGTTGGCTTGTTTTCACTTCTCCAATGGACTGAATATGAACTACTTTTTTTCCTATAATCAGTCTTTCATAATTGGCATAAAATCCTTGGATTAAATCTTTTTTGGATTTATAAGAAGTGTGAGAACCATTTTTGTACTTTTTGAACGAATTTTTTCTCGCCGTATCAAAATCTTTTGAAGCCTGTTTGGGAACTTGTGCATTGATGTCTTTTAACCACTCATATTTCTTTCGCTTCTTGATCTTTGTAAATCGTTTCTGTAAAGCTAACTGTGAAATAGATTTTCCAAATAGCTTATAGTATCTATCACTCATTCTTTTACAATAGTTATAAGCAAATCTTGCAGCACCGGCATGGTTTCTAAGCACTTTTTCTTGTTCAGGGGTTGGAATCAGTCTGACTTTCTTCGCCAATATCATCAGAATTTAACTCCTTTACTGTGCAATTATTCGGGCACTCACCTTTCAGATAATGAAAGGTTTGTTCTTCTGAATAGTAGCGTGTTCCACCAGCATTCTCTTAAGACTACTAGGATACAAACCTGTTAATTCCGATACTTGACTAACTCGTGAAAATTTCATTATTATTCCTACCTTATTGAATCTACAATAGCACATACGTTCGATAGATTCAATGAGGTTTGATAGATTTAATTAACTTTAGTTATAATTGATTAAATAAATCGTAACAGTTAGTTACCCTTCCTCCAGGTAAAGACCAATTGCGATTAGCAACCTTTTGCTTTACTAACAAAATCTTTTCATCTTCAATTAAAATTCCCGTAACACGAACTTGCATTACATTTTCCATATGCAATCTCCTCTTCCCGTTATATTTACAAATTAATCCTTCCATAAAAAGAACGTATGTTTTATAATTAAAGAAAATTATGGAAGAAAGAAGTTGTTACATTCATGCGTCCAACTTTAACAAAATTTATATCACTTGAAGATTTCCAAAACTATTATTGGTTAAAAGCAGAACTGCAAACATTTTGTCGTGAGCATGGTTTGCCGGCTAGTGGCTCTAAGGTTGAAATAACAGAGCGTATCTCACATTATTTACATACTGGTAAAATATTAAAAAACAGCTCTGGTCAAAAGGCGAGTAAAACTTCTCTCTCTTATAAAGACCTTTCCCCTCAAACGATTATTACTAACAATCACCGCTGTAGCGAAGATGTTCGTGCTTTTTTCAAAGAAAAAATCGGAGCAAACTTCCGCTTTACAGTAGCTCTTCAAAAGTTTTTTAAAGAGAATGTTGGAAAAACATATGAAGACGCGATAACGTTTTGGTATGAAGAAAACGAACGAAAAAAAGATCCTACTTATAAAACAACTATCAGCGCGCAGTTTGAATACAATCGTTTCACTCGCGACTTTTTCGAAGACCCAAATAACAAAGGGAAATCAAAAGCTGATGCGATTACTGCTTGGAATGAAATAAAAGCGAAGCCTGGTAGCAACGCTTATATTCCTCAAAGAGTAGAAAACTAGTAGCACTACTATCAAGGCCTAAATCTAAAAAACTTTAAAAGATAATTAAATATTGAATAGAAATTAGTTGTTATTCAAGTATGTAATCACCGATATTAAGCATTTATCTCTTAGTTTGAATTTATATTTACATAAATAGGCAATTGAGAAATAGATCCCAATTGCCTATTCAATTATTTAACTATCTCTTTTTCTTTCAGGAATAAAACTAGAAAGGAAAATGGCAACAACTAATGCCAGACTGAAGTTTTCAGTAGTATCAACCTCTAAACCATTTTTCCATTGATATATAAAGGATATCAATAATAAAAGTATTGCAATTCCACCCGTATATCTTACTACTTTTCGCTTAGTTCCCGTTTCGTTGCTTTTCATATGTATCCCTCTTTCTTATTTATTAAGTAAAGTATGCTGCATTGTATCTTCAGTGCCATCAATTTTTTTGTTCATCTCATTTGCATTTGCTTAAATACTGTCTTTTTCATCCATTCTTTTTGTGATGTATGTTTCCGCTATGAGTGTTTATAAACATAATATGGCAATACTTCACGTTCATTTGAAAGGATTTTAAAATATTGATTATAACCTTTACTCTAATTCAAATGATAATTTATATTGTCTATCATATTTGTAGATCATTTTTTCTCTTGCATCAGAATAACTCCCTCCTTGCTGTTTGAGTTTCTGTACTTAAAATATACATGTTCATTTATGTTAATAACAATTAGTAAAATTCCATTAAAATTTTAGCGAAATATCAATTGTTTTAAACTTGATATTTTACCTTTTTGAAAATTTCAGAAGGATTTACTCCCCTAACTAGATATTTGACGAAAGTAATGTACTTGAATGGGAGCGTTATAAACATAGTAGTTTTACTGGTGTTAATTCCCTATTAGATCAATACATAAAAAAACCCACTTAGGCGTAGCTTAAGTGGGGAGTTGACTAGATATTTTCAAGTACTTTGCTGACATTTTATAAGCGCGATTATCATAAAAATAGTTTCCTAGTTCAGTAGCGAGTTCACGAACTAGAGGATATTGCTTTTTTTCTAGACCCCTTTCAATAGCTTTTTGCATATTTTTCTCATATCCATGATTATCGCCCCTTAATTTGGATATTTTCCCCTTAAGTCCATATATTTCAACATATGCGTGTGGCATATCAGAAATTGCTAACATTTCTAATGCATCATCCATCAGTTTATTAACAATTTTCCAGTCTTTAGATTCTATATAAATTTCTATTAAGTTTCTTACTGCGTATATTTTTTGAGCTTGATCTGGATAAAGATTGCTAGTCTGTAAACTTTTTTCATAACATTTAATAGAATTGGTGTAATCTTTTAATCCTTGATATATTTTCCCATAATTATATGCAATTAAAGGTAAATACATAGGATTATCGCTAACCTCTGCTTTAATTTCTGCTTGTTTTAAAGATTCAAGAGCTTTCTCTGATAGATTATCTTTTTGATATTGTAATGCAATAATTATAAGAATGTTTATTACTTGATTTTCTACATTTAATTTTTCATACAATCTGTAGGCTTTTTTAGCATACAAACGACTAATCGTTTGATCTTTATAAAGACTTTGATTTGTTAGACTTAGATTATAATATATATCAGCGTGTAGCCTAGTTTCATCTAAACCAAGTAAACTCTCTGTCTGCATATAAATTTCATTCGCAGTCATATAGTCTTGTTTATTAGAAAAATAATGACCTCGAGCCATTAAATAATATATAAAGTCTTGAGTATATGGGGAGGCTACTTGATTTGGAATTACTTGCAAAGCCTCATTTACAATCGTTGCTACATGTAATAAGTTATTATTTCGAGAATGATAGTATATTAAAACACCATAGGCCTTTAATAATAAGAGAATAGAGTCTGTATCGCGAACATACAACTCTAAAGATGATAAGTCTTTAGAGCTTATAATATTATCATTTTTATACCTATTACATATTTCAAGAATCTTAGCTTCAATATCCTCATAATCTACACCTACAAGAAAGTTGTAATCAATATCTAGATTTTTAGCGATTTTTTTTAAAACAGAATTTGAAGGTTTAATTTGTCCATTTTCAATTCTACTTAAATAAGTTATAGAACATATCCCTGATACTACTTCCCCTTGCGTGAATTCTTTATGCATACGTATTTGTCGAATCCGTTCGCCAATGTTCATATTCTCATTCCTTTCTTCAAATAAACTGGTTTAATTATTTTAGAGCAATATAATAAGAATAACGCCTATATTACCTATCATAATATATGTATAGTTTTATGTTCAGAGAGAGAAATGTTATTAATACTTATCTGGATGCATATGAAATTTTTATGCTCAATTTACTAATATCAGCTTTTCCATCTTCCACCCATCTTCCACCCATATTACTACATTATACCAATTTTCTGAGGCTCAGGCTTACAAATTTAACCTCAGGTAACTCAAAAATATAGAATGATAGTTGTTTGTTTTTTGGTTACTAAAAGAGGATATTCACTCATATATAGAACTAATTATCCCCTATTAATCATAGTACAGTTAATACCTCACTAGTCTTCTACTTTCTCAAATAATAGCGCAAGCCCTATTCCACCACCAATTCCTAACGTCGCAATTCCATATTTCATATGCTCTCTTTTCGCTTGATAAAACAAACGTGTCACAAGCATAGCTCCAGATGCACCGTACGGATGACCAAGCACAATCGCTCCACCATTGACATTCAATTTTTCATATGGAATTTGTAACTCCTTTGCACAAGCAACAACTTTTGAAGCGAACGCTTCATTTATTTCAAAATAATCGATGTCCTCTACTTTCATATTCATTTCATTTAATAATTTGTTCACCGCAAATATCGGACCAGTCCCCGGAAGATTTGGATTCACTCCAACTACAGCACTACGAACGAAACGAAGTACAGGCTTGTATCCTAATTTTCGGGCTTGCCCCTCTTCCATTACAAGAACGGCACATGCTCCATCATTTACACCGCACGAATTACCTGCCGTTACTGTACCATTTTGTAAAAATGCGGGCTTAGTTCTTTTAATCATTCTTTCATACTTCATTTCTCGTTTTATAGCTTCGTCAAAAGATCCATTAATAGAAAGTATTTCATCTTGTAAATATCCATTTTCTAATGCTTGCAGTGTCCGTTTATAACTAAGACAAGCGTATTCATCTTGCATTTCTCGCGTTATATTATAACGCTCTGCAACATATTCAGCTGCTACTCCCATATTAGGATCACCAATTGTTTCTGGTGAAAATCGCGCTCTATTTTGAAAAGGGGATGTACTTGTACTCTCTACTCCTCCTGCAATATAACAAGTCCCTGCCCCGCCTTGAATGAAATGACATGCGGTGCGAATCGCTTCCAATCCAGCACCACATTGCCGATCAATCGTTACACCAGGAATATGATAGCCAATTCCCACCGCTAAAGCAGATAATCTTGCAACATTCCCTCCCGGCCCAACAACATTCCCTAATATAACATCGTCTATCTCTCTCTCAATTCCTTTACTTAAAAACGTAAGAAGCGGCGCTGCTAATTGCTGAACTTCATAATCTTTAAACATCCCATTCTTCTTACCAATGGGCGTCCTTTTCGCTTCTACAATAACCGCTCTATTCATATATCTTCTCCCAGTTTTTAATCATATTTTTTGCTGCAATACGAGCAATTTTCCCGCTATTTGTATAAGGTATTTCATCTACAAAATGCCATTCTTTCGGTATTTTAAACGAGGATAATCGTTGTAAGCAAAAACTTTTTAATTGCTGTTTCGTAGCACTACCTTTTACGATGGCGACAGGTTTTTCACCCCAATAACTATCTTGCACACCAACTACAACTATTTCATCAACGGCTGGATGTTTATGTAATACACTTTCTATTTCTTCTGGGAAAATATTAATTCCTCCAAATAAAATCATATTCTTCTCTCTACCGACAATATAAATAAAGCCTTCTTCATCTTCATAACCTACATCTCGTACTGTCATCCAGCCATCTTCAGTCAACTCTGGAACTAAAACCTTATCCAATATGTATCCCATAAAAAACTGATTACTATTCACATAAACAGTTCCAATCTCGCCTTTCTGCACTTCTTCTCCTTCTTCATTACATATTCGAACTTGCACATTGTGACAAGGTTTTCCTACTGAATTTGGCCTTCTATCGCTCTCTTCATCAACTAATGCTGTTACAAAACTTAGTTCCGATGCACCGTAAAATTCATATTTTCGTGCATAAGGAAATATACTCTTTATTTTTTCTTTCGCTTCAGCTTCCCATTTCGCTCCTGACGAAATAATTTTCATTTCATTTTCTATTACTCTGTTTTCTTTATATAAAGATTCTAGCATTGTCGGAACTGTATACATGACCGAGATATGTTCCATTTCTAACCTATCCAACACTTGATTTGGAATAAACTTTCTCATAACGTGCACCGTTTGCCCTACATATAATGCACTTATTGCGCCATATAAGAAAAGAGAATGAACGAGCGTCCCAGCTATTAAAATTGAATCTTCTTTTTTCATATGAAAGTCCTGTATATTGCAATCAAAACTATGAACCCACGATTGTTGTGCACGTAAAAATGCTTTTGCCTTCCCAGTCGATCCTGATGTAAACCCCATATAAAACGGAGCATCTTGTACATTTTCTACAGAGTAATATGTAGGCAGGTAGTTCTCTATCATACGTTTCCACTCATCAATTTCTATTAATCTTGCTTCTTCATCCGGTAGATCATTTACCTTATATCGCTCTGTCACAATCATATCTGGATTACTGATTGCAATTCTTTCTTTAAGCTCATCCTGTTTCCACTTTATATCTAATGGCACACAAACCCATCCAGCCATAACAGCACCAGCAAATAGTTGTAAAAATTCGATACTATTTTCTAATACAATTGCTATCGTTTTATTCTTCGATTCTTTTTCATTCAACCAGTTTGCTACTTTACATACTGACTCAAACCATTCTTTATATGTTAAAACTCGATCATTTTCCTTTATCGCTATTTTATTTGATTGTAAAGAGGCATGCTTTTTATATTCTTTTGTAATTCCCATTTGAGACGTCCTTCCTTTACAAAATAATAAAAAGAAACACGCATTGAACGTGTTTCTTCTCTTTCTTATCCCACATTTGTATATTTCCCACTCTTTAGAGCAGGCGTAATAATATGTTTCAATGAACGATGTAATTTCGTTACAAGAATCGCTGCTATAATCGCTTTTATGCAATCACCTGGTAAAAATACGACACTTACTTTCATCGTCTGCCATATAGAAATATCCATTACGAAAGCTTGTACAATAATACCAAATACATAAACTACGAAAATACCACCAATTATATTAATACATAATACCTTTATTATAGAAACTTCACGTAAACGCTCAATTAAATAACCGATGACAAACGCTCCAACGATATAACCAAGTAAATATCCTGCACTTGGTCCAACAAATACCCCTGGGCCACCGCGTCCACCAGCAAGTAATGGTGCTCCTACTCCTACAATAAGTAAGAAAATAAGCTGACTTAATGCTCCAAGACGTGATCCTAACAACCCACCAGCAAGCATAACACCAAGTGATTGTAATGTAATTGGAACTGGTGTAATAGAAAGAGCAATTGGAGGTATTAACCCTAAAACTCCCATAATAGAACTAAATAAAGCGACGAAAACTAAGTTTTTTGTATTCATATTTGCTTCTCCTATTTGTAAACTTAAAATATTTTTTAGGTAACATATTATAGGAGTTATATTATCTTTCTATTCAGCTTTTGTCAACTTGTTTTCTTTATTAGTTTACAAATGTGAATTCAATTATTTCTCTTTATGCAAATGCTCAAGTTCTTTCCGAAGCGCCTGTTTTAAAAACTTCCCAACAGATGTTTTCGGTATTTCTTCCATAAATATAATATCGTCTGGTAGCCACCACTTCGCAAACTGTGGTTTTAAAAACTCATATATTTCTTCTTTTGTTACTGTACTATTTTTCTTTTGAACAACGCAGGCAACTGGTCGCTCTTGCCACTGCGGATGAGGAACCGCAACGACAGCTGCTTCAAATATAGCATCATGTGCCATTAAAGCATTTTCAAGGTCAACTGAAGAAATCCATTCGCCTCCGCTTTTAATAACATCTTTCGTACGGTCAACGATTTTCACACAGCCTTCCTCATCAACCGTAACGACATCTCCTGTATACAACCAACCATCACGAAAACCTTCGACAGTACGATCATCGTTATAATAGCTTTCAGCGATCCATGGTGCTCGTAAACATAGTTCTCCCATCTCCGTACCATCCCACTTCACTTCACCATTTGTACCGACTACTTTCATCTCTACACCAGGAACAAGATACCCTTGTTTTGATCGAATTTCTAATTGCTCTTCATACGATAATTCTGTTTCATAACTTTTTAAACGTGCAAGTGTTACGAGTGGGCTTGTTTCAGTCATACCATATGCATGGATGAACGGAACATTGTGTTTCTGTTCAAACGCTTTAATAACGCTCTTCGGAGCAGCTGCACCACCGCATAGTATTCTCGTCATACTAGATAAATCGTAACTATTATTTTCTAACTCTTGTAATACACCGAGCCAAATTGTCGGTACACCGGCCGCTAACGTCACTTTTTCTGATTGAATCATTTCTAATAAAATTTTTGGCGTAAACATCGGTCCTGGAAGAACTTGTTTTGTTCCAAACCAAGTAGCAGCGAAAGGTAGTCCCCAAGCGTTCACATGGAACATCGGTACAATCGCCATCGCCGCATCACTTTCCGATAAAGCAGCTGTATCCGCTAAACCGAGTGCCATACAATGCAAAACAGTACTACGATGCGTATATACAACACCTTTTGGATTTCCTGTAGTCGCTGACGTATAACACATACCAGCAGGTGTATTTTCATCAATATCTTTAACAAATTGGAAAGTTGGATCGCCTTCTTCTAATAGCTTTTCATAATGATATACAGGCTCCAGTGAAGTTTCTGGGAGTTCATCTTTATCAGTCATAATAATGTAGGCTTGTACAGTTGATAATTCAGATTGAATTTTTTCAACGAGCGGTACGAGATCTTCATCAATAAGTAGAATTCGATCTTCTGCATGCTGAATAATGTATGAAATATGTTGAGGAGATAAACGAATATTAATTGTGTGTAAAACGGAAGCAATACCAGGAATAGCAAAATACGCTTCCACATGTCGATGATGATTCCACGCTAATGTTCCTATACGCTCGCCTTCTTTAATTCCTAATTTTTTTAACGCACTGGAAAGCCTTCTCGTCCTTTCACCTAACTGCTTATACGTTAACGTCGTAATTGTATCATGTGTCCGTGAAACAATTTCTTTCTTTGAAAACAGTTTTTCTGCTCTTTCCATCATAGAACTAATTGTTAGCGGTACATTCATCATCATATTGGTTACATCCTCCTTTAAAGCGTTTTCATTTTTCATTTATTATAACAGACTTCCACAAATGATTACGAAATTTTTCTGTATTTTCTGAATTATTCCTCTGGAAATAATTCAGAACGATAAAAAAACATGTTTTGAATACGTTGATTCGAAACATGTTTTTTATTTTTTATAAACTATCTACCTTTTTCCTTACTTTCTTTTTCATTTTAAAAATAAAACGATTACTGTATTCCTTATTTTCTACTAAAATTCGATACATCTCCCACACTCCTACAACACGAACAAAAAGATAGACTCCAATTGCAATAAGTACAACACAGTACGGATAATACTGCACTAATTCTCCTGAAGTGATATGTTTTTCCTCAAACAAAAACGGTATTGTGCCTGCGGCTATAAAGCAAAATCCAACAATCATCACTGCAGCATACTTCTTCTTAATAATCGCATATCTTTTTGTCAATTCTTTTAGAAAGTTTTGATCAAATAGTAGTTCTTCTTTTTTCAATACATTGTATCGACTCTCTTCTATTGTTGCAGGTACCATCATTGCTCCAATTCCAAGGACAGCAATGATAATGATAAGGAATGTCGACATTGTTGTATTTTCTTTAAATAATAAATACGGTATTGTAGACAAAATAAGCAAACTAAATCCTAACGCTATATATTTTGAAATCTTTTGCCCGTACACTATATACCCTTCTGCCATTTCCTGACTTACATAATAGCCATCCACATTTTCTTTACTTTGCTCTGCAGTTTCTTTTAATAAATAGTCGAGTGATACTTCAAAAACATTTCCAATCATTATTAACTTTTCAGTTTCTGGAAAACCTTGACCGTTTTCCCATTTACTAACCGCTTGCCTTGTTGTGTTTAATTTTTCAGCTAATGCTTCTTGAGAAAGGCCCTTTTCCTTTCTTAATTTAAAAAGCTTTTCACCAAATCCCATATGTGTGTCCCCCTTTGTTTTCTTACCTAAATTGTATGTAAACATTGCCCTTATCTCTATCTTCCTGCGGTTGCACTTTGTCAACTTACGGTTGCGATTGTGTTAAATAGCGGTTTTGTATACGATTTAGCTAGTTTTCTTTTATGATTATGGTGTGAATAAAAACACTCCATCCCAATAACCAATTATAACAATTAAAGGTAATTTTTGCTATAAAAATACAAAAACCCCCTTATTCATTTAAAGGAGTTTTCGATATGAAATATTCCAAGAAGAACTAATTTTCCTTCTCATATTAATTCACAATTTCTTCTATACATTTTTGTATGTTGTGCAACTATTAATAAGCATCCCACACAGTATATGTTGTCATCTCTTTATATAAGGCATATTCATATATATGTAAAATATTACTCCTATTAACTTCCTTAATAAAAACACTTTTCAATAATCATAACGGCTTCTGCTTAAACTTTTCATAATGTCGTACTTTTAATAAAAGGATATTCCCGCAATCTGTACAAATATAAGCATCTACTGGTGAAGATGTGAACATCGTCTCCTTTTTCCGTATTTGTGCATATCCGACAAACTCACCTTCCCCTATGTTTTGAGAACCACAATTAGAGCATGTCTGCACGTCTTTCTGTTTCATGAGAGCACCACCTTTAATCTGTTTTCACTCCCTTCGACAATCCACTTCCATTTCCCTTCCAAAAAACCTCTTATTCTCTTACCTTTCAACAGGAATCTCAAAACAAACATCGTATATGTACTATGAAATATATTAATTAACGGAGGAATTTTATGAGTACAATTATGACGCTCAATACAGCACAAGAAATAGAAAACGCAGAAATACATATGCTTTCTTCTAGATTTGTGCTACTACAAGCAACAAGTGGAAACCCAATGCAAATACAAATGAAAAAATTCGGGAACGCCACTGCCTTTTCATCAAAAATAATTGCTGGTCCTGCTTTTAATACCGTAAAAGGTACTACATTTACAAATACAGATGAGATAGATGAAATCATCTCTTATTATCAATCGCTACAAATCCCTTGTCGTTTTGAAATTACACCCGCTCAAGGTACAGCTGAATTATTTCAATACTTATCGCAAAAAGATTTTTACCAATCTGGCTTCCATACCGCTTTATATAGTATACCGAGAGAGGATCCATCCGTGCTTCCTTCTAACATTTGAGTACGCCAACTGAAAGAAAGTGAATTTCATATTTTTGCAGACATATATGTACGTGGATTTAATATGCCATCCTTTACAAAAGATGGCGTCCGTCAAAATAACGAAATTCTCTACAATAAACCCGGCTGGCATTTTTTCATAGCCGAAGTTCAAAACACTCCTGCTAGTATAGGCGTTCTCTATATAAATAACGGTGTTGCTTCATTAGCTGCATCTGCTACTTTACCAGAATTTCAACGTAAAGGCTGTCATACTGCATTAATTCAAAAACGAATTGAAACAGCTATTGAATCCAATTGTAAGTTAATAATTGGGCAAGCAAAGTTCGGTAGCGGCAGTCAAAATAATATGGAACGTGCCCATATGAAAATTGCTTATACAAAATCAATATGGACTGCAAAGGACATGTAATTTACATTCTTTCTCCTTCCATTACAATCTTATACATTCTATAACAATTCCTTTTCTATCCTATTAATCATTTGAATATTCAAACTGAATTTGTTACGCTGTTACTAGATACATCATTCAACTTGCAATATGAAAAGAAAATTCTAATCAAACTACAAGGAGGAGAAGTGTATGACTAAGCATGATCATGGTTTAAAAGAAAAAGTAGAAGGTGCCATTGATAAAGTAAAAGGCGAAGTAAAAGAAGTTGTCGGAAAAGTAACTGATAATAAGAAATTACAAGCTGAAGGAAAATGGGATAAAGTGAAAGGCACTGCTAAAGATACTGTAGGTAATGTAAAAGAGAAAGTTCATGAATATAAAGAGCATAGAGAGAATAAATAAAAAAGAACCAGGATGTATGGTTGGGCAAGTAGTAAGTTACTATAGTTTATATTTGTCCATAAAATTATTTTAAAACGATAAAAAGATGCCTTCAGGCATCTTTTTGTCTATAAACAACTATTTTACATCTTACTTTGTGAAATTTGGTTTTAAGTCACCTGTATACGGTTCATGCTCAACAAAGATTTTTATATCTTTTCCATTCGCATCTTTCCCGATTCTTGTATACGTAAATTTCTCTTTATTTAACTCTGTAAGTTCAAGGACCGCACCATATTTATTATTTCCTAACGAAGCGTGAGCCCTTATTTTATTACCATGTACAACATCAAAGAAACCATAATCTCCACGGCTTTCTCCTGTATTCACATTGAAAAACTCATATTTATTTGTATGGTTATCGTATTTTGCTAGACTGATTAAGTTTGAGTTGTATTTTGTTACATTATTACCCTGTTCGTCTAATACCACCGTTCCGTTCCATAGTGTACTAGATAAAATTTCATCTCCATCAACTTCTGTAACTATTTTTCCCGTCGAACTTTCTAAGTTTTTATCAGGTCGCGTGAAAGAAAGTTCTTTTTCATGGTAAGGAACATGTTCAACAAACACTTCTACATCGTTCCCTTTTGCATCTTTCCCCATTCTTTTATATGTAAATTTCTCCTTATCTAATTGCGTTAATTCAACAACTGCCTGATAATTTTGCGTTTCAGAAATTAACACTCTTTTCTTTCCATCATTCGTTATAAAAAAGGTGCCGCTATCATTACGACTCTCTCCTGTATTTGCATTAAAAAATTCATACCTTGCAGTTTTAGCATCATATTTTGCAAGCCCAATGAAATTTTGATTTTCTTTTGTTACATCATTATGATCTTTGTCATAGACTTTTGTCCCTTGCCAATTTGTTTCACCAAGTATACTAGTTAGTAGCTGCCCTTTCGTTTGTTCAGTTTTTTTCGTTTCTTGTATTGCTTTGTATAAAAATTGTGCGTACTGTTCACGTGTCACATCCATACTTGGAGCAAACTTCCCTTCTCCTACTCCTTTTGCAATATTATTTGTTTGAACAGCACTAATTGCATTTCTTGCCCATGAGTTCGTTGAAACATCATTAAAAGTATGATCACTCTTTGCCTTTAAATGAAAAGCATTTGTAAGAACCTGTGCCATTTCTGCGCGTGTTAAGGATGCCTTCGGTCTAAAGTTTCCATGCTCATCACCCGTAAAAACACCCATTTCTGTTAAAGATAAAATTTCCTTTATATAGCTTGTTGAATTTTCACTTACGTCACCGTATGGGTTTTGATAATTTTTATTTTCTTCCATATTAAAATAACGATACATTAAAGCTGCAACCTGTTCGCGTGTTACGTTATCTCCAAAACCAAATCTTCCATCATCATAGCCAAAAATGATTTTCTCACCTGTTAATTGATGAATTGCCTCATATGCCCAGTGCCCCTTTGGAACATCTTTGAATACATCAGTATGACTCGTTTGAGGTGTAACCTGTTCTGCTTTCACCTCTCCATTCATTTCACTTAATAGGCTTCCGCCTATAACTGCTGATATAATACATGTTTTTAAAATTGTTTTATTCATAGCTCCCCAATACCTTCCTTCATTTAACAAAGAATTACACCACTTATCTTCCAAAAGAAAATTCTATGTGAGCAATTCATGTTTTAAATTTTTATTACAGCGAATTGGATACAAATTTTCAATTCCCCTTATTACACCTCCAAAGTTCTTTTTCGTAGTACCCATAGCTGTTATATATAGGAATTATAAATAGCAACTATAAATTGCCCATAAACAAATTATTAAAAAAAGATAAAATTAAGATAATATATTTTTAATCTCAATCTAAAAAAACGTTATTCTTTCTCATCTAGCTTGTTAAGAAAGAATAACGTTTTTTAAATTCTAGGATCCCTTTTGGTAAAAAAGAAAAGGTTTATTTTGTATGGTCAAAAACAATTTCACGGCCCTTTCCAAATAAAACATCGGAAAGAAGCCGTGGTAAATACTTATTTTATAATTGGCGAAAGTTTACTTCCCTTCACTCTTCTCTAACACATACAAATCTTCTTCAATATTAGATAGTTTCTCTGTTACAAGCTTTCTAGCGTCTCCTATTGCTTGATTGTATGCAAACGGTCCTACTAATTTAATCATTTCTTCAATTAAACGTTCTGCTTGGAAACGCCCAATTCCATCTAAATCTTCTTCAACGAAAAATTGCTGAATTTGTGCTACAAGCTCTTCTTTTTTATCATTTGGTATTTTTATATTCATCATTATTTCTTACTCCTCTATATTTAAGATAGTTCGTTTCTTAACTCTACCATAGAAAATCGACTGCCAGGACAACTTTTTGTAACTCCTTCTAACTCCCTATGACCTAGTATATTTTCTTTCTTTATAGCAAACTGCCTCATAAACATTTTACATAAAAAATATAATGCATTCATTTGTGCAATAGTTGGATCATATTTATCAAAATTACCCGTCATGCATATTCCAATTGTATCTCTATTATTATCTTTCGCATGTGCTCCAATATGTAAACCTCGTCCTTCAACTACAGTTCCATCTTCTTCAATAAAATAGTTGTAACCGATCCCGCTCCAGCCTCTTACTTTTTGATGAAATTCATGTGTTTTATAGACATCCCATCCATCTTCGGATGTATGGTGGATAATCAGTTTATTTACTTTTTCTAAAGGAACTAATTCATCTTGAAATGTTAAGTTAACACATTTAATTTCCATTTGAATATCCTCCCTTACAAATCAATAATCATCATTGTTTTATCATCTGGTCTTATTCTCTTTTCCCCTTCTAGCTCTTCAATAATTGCTACATATTCATTTATACTATTCTCTCTTATATATGAAACAGTTTGTTCGAGTGGCCAATCTGGGTGGAATAACCCATCTGAACAAATAAAAATCCCGCTCACTTCATCTACATGTAATTCCCCATGTTGTAAATAATGTATCGCTTCTTTCATTCCATTTGCAACGGAATACCCCCCCTGCATATTCGCAAGATAACGATTGTATTTTAACTGTTCTTTCACATCTTGAAAAACATGTTCTTCTGGTACAGATAACCCTTTTTGACGATCTTCTTCTCTCTTCTTTTTTGCTCGTTTACTAATTCCTTCGACTGTGTCTTTCGTTAATACTTGCATCGTTCCATTTTGAAGTATTGCGACAATCATACAGTCCCCTAACTGCGCATATTCAATTTTCTCACCATCTATTTGAACTGCCGCAATACATGTACACCACAAATGCTCTTTCTTTCTCATGTCTACTTCATATTCTAACATTTTGCTTTGCAATGCTTCATTTGCTTTTGCAACTGCAACTGGTAAACTATGATTTTCGCGGAATGAATTAAAATAACTTGCAAATACATGTGAAGCGATGTATGCTCCATTATGTCCCTTTTCATCACGAAACAGGACGAGTGGTGTTGCCCCATCACATACACCATAAATCTTTTTTTCTTCATTACAAAAATAAGAATCCTCACATTCTTGCTTCAACGGGCTTTTCTGTTGATATGTTTTTATCTTCACAACTGTATCCCCTTTCAAATGATAAAATACTCAAATTCTTTTGATTAATCTAATTTTCCGAAATAAACTGTTTTTACCCAAAACTTTCAATATCATATATAATCTTGAAATAATATGAATTTTTTAGTGAAGGACGGGAAAGAGATGGTCAGATTTCTTGGTGTTATTATTGGTTCTATTATTATTGCGATTGCCTTTAATCTTTTCCTTATCCCCCACAAAATTTTAAGTAGTGGAATTGGCGGAATTGCTATTATTTTAGGGATTGTAACTCCTGTAAACACAGGTATTATTAACTTCGTATTAAACTTACCTATCCTTATTTTAGGATACATAGGTCTTGGAAAAAAAGTAATTTTTAACACTGTTATCTCTGTTATTGTATTATCTGTTGCATTATACTATGTTCCAGTGAAAGTCGTAGCAACAGATCCACTTTTATCATCTATCTTTGGTGGTGTCATTGCCGGAGCTGGTATCGGTCTTGTTTTTAACTGTAATGGATCAACTGGTGGATTTGATATTATCGGTATGTTGTTGTCTCGCAAACGTGACATTAAACTTGGCGGATTCCTTATTATTTTAAATGCAGTCGTTGTAATCATTGCAGGATTCTTCTTCACTTGGGATGTTGCTCTTACTAGCTTACTTTCCATTTATGTAACTGGTAAAGTTATTGATGCTATTCATACGAAACATCGAAAGGTTACACTTATGATTGTAACAAATGAAGCAGAAAAAATGAAAAAACAACTTCTTTCAACTGTTGTACGTGGAATTACATTACTTGATGGCGAAGGTGCTTATTCCAGCGAAAAGAAACGTGTACTTATGACAGTCGTTTCTCGTGAAGAATTAGCAAGTATGAAATTAACAATTTCTGAAATTGATCCTCATGCATTCGTTAACATTACAGAAACGGTTGAAGTATTAGGATTGTTTAGAAAAGGTTAAAAAACTAGGTGGATTTCCACCTAGTTTTTATTTTCCATAAATTCAATTCGATTTCCGAACGGATCTGACACATAAAATCTAATTACATCTGGTCGTGCATGATCATCTATTACTTCAATACCTTGCTTTATTAACTCTTCTTTAAATTCATCAATTTTTAAAACATAAAAAGCCGGATGCGCTTTTTTAGCTGGATTGAAGTTTTGCTCAACTCCAATATGAATCTCTTGATTTCCACACTTAAACCAACAGCCACCGCGCTTCTTTAATTCCTCTGGCTTCGGGATTTCCTCCATACCAATTTTATTACTATAAAAATCTCGTGCTTCTTCTTCACACCCTACAGGCGCAGCTACTTGTACATGATCAATACCTTGAATATAATTTCTCATTTTCTCTCCCCCTCTTCTATCCTAATATTATAAGGAAAACCTACTTCTGTAACTTACAAATGCTTTATAAAACAATATAAGCTCCCCTTATTACCACCCTATACGCACTTTTCCAAAATAAAGAAAACAAAATTCATTATATAACTTCCATTTTTTATAGAAATATACATTGCATCTATATTATAGTTATGAATAGAAAAATCTTTTTAGATGCTATTTGTACGGAGGAACTATTATGAGTCGTAAAAAATATTCATCATTTCAAAGAAAACGTCATCTGAACATTTCTGGACGTTTGCGAAACCATATACAAGATCGTTCTTCAGCAGAAATGTACGCATCTCTGTTCGAGCACAATCCTGATAGTATTATTTCATTGAACTTAGAGGGAGTTATTCTACATACGAACCCTTCTGTCGAAAGAATATTAGGTTACACTTCTTTAGAATTAGAACAGAAAAATATTACCTCTATTTTAGAAGCTCATATTTCTGAGCAAGTATTACAAAATATAAAGAATACTAAAGCGGATAACCAACAAGAGTATATGTTATCTATTTATCATAAAAATGGATTCTTATTAGACGTCGTGACTAAACTAGTTCCTATATTTGTCCAAAATCGTCTAACTGGCGTATATGCCATTATGAAGCCTCTTGAAAAATCAGAAAGAATTGAGAACATGCTAAAAGAAAGCGAGAAGAGATTACGTACATTAGTGAACTCCATGCCTGCGTTCGTTATATTTAAGGATCATGAAGGGCGCTGGCTTGAAGCAAATGACTACGCACTTTCTTGCTTCAATTTCCACCATGTACCTTACCACGGGAAAAAAGATAGTGAACTCATTCAATATAATGAAGCGTACCGAGAAGCTTTTTTACATTGTGAAGAAGTTGATGAACTAGCGTGGCAACAAAGACAAATTCTTCATGGTGAGGAATTTATTATTCATAGAGATGATTTCGACTTAATCTTAAGTATATCGAAAGTTCCTCTCTATCATCCTGACGGCTCGCGTAAAGGTCTTATCGTAATGGGTAGAGACGTTACCGAACTTAAAGAAACAGAAAAGTTATTACGAAAATCAGAAAAGCTCGCAGTAGTCGGACAACTGACAGCTGGAATTGCCCATGAAATTCGAAATCCACTCACTTCTCTAAAAGGTTTTCTAACATTGCTACTCCCTGAAATTAATGAGGAGCAAAAATGGTATATCGATGTTATGTTAAGTGAGATTTCACAGATGGAATCTATTACAAGTCAATTTATGGCGATGTCTAAACCACAAGTATTATCTATCCAAACTTGTAACATACAAACTTTAATTGAAGAAGTAGTTACATTTATTTTACCAACTGCTATTATGCATAGTGTCCATATCATTATGGATCATTTTGATTGCAAACATGATATTCAGTGTGATGGTAACCAATTAAAACAAGTTTTTATAAACATATTAAAAAATGCAATAGAAGCAATGCCAAATGGCGGAAATATTTACATCCAAACAAAACCATTTGATGATGCTTTCATTTTAATACGGATTATTGATGAAGGTTGCGGTATCCCAGAAGATCGTATCTCTCGTCTGGGCGAACCGTTTTATAGTTTGAAAGAAAAAGGAACAGGACTAGGATTAATGATGTGTTACAAAATAATTGAAGAACATCATGGTAAATTACACATTTCAAGCGAGTTAAATAAGGGTACAATCGTTGATATTCAATTGCCACTTTCTTCATCTCATCTTGCGATTCAGTCGTAAATAATAAAAGAAGCATCTGCTAATTGTTAGCAGATGCTTCTTTTTTAAAATGCTTTGTCATACCATTCTTTCGCTTTTTCTACTTCACCCATTGTTAATTGATGACCTCTATTTTCCCAGTGCATTGTTACGTTTGCAGTTGCACTTTCTAATAATACCTTCAATTCCTCTGACTCTGCTGATGAACAAATCGGATCATTTGTCCCAGCAGCAATAAACACGGATTTCCCTGCTAAATTAGGTAATTGTGTTCCTCTTCTAGGCACCATTGGGTGATGGAGCACAGCGCCTTTTAATGCATTTTCGTAATGGAATAATAAGCTTGCAGCAATGTTTGCTCCATTTGAATAACCGATAGCTACAATGTTATTTCTATCAAATTCATATGTTTTTGCAGCTTCATCTAAAAACTCATTTAATTCCTTCGTACGGAAAATCAAATCTTCTTCATCAAAAATGCCTTCTGCCAATCTACGGAAGAAACGTGGCATGCCATTTTCTAATACATTTCCCCTAACACTTAATACAGATGCTTCCGGATCAACTATTTCTGCAAGTGGTAATAAATCTAATTCATTACCACCTGTACCATGAAGTAATAACAACACTGGTTTTGACGTATCTTTTCCTTTTTGAAAAACATGTTTCATCATAATCTTTTCCCCTTTCAATCACTTTTCGTCTAAATTTCTCACTTCAAATGGTAAAAGTGTTTGTTCAATTTGTTTTCTATGTGTTTCATATTGCTCCGGTAACTTTAATTCCTCACCCATCGTCTCTAACGATTCGTCATGAGCGAAACCAGGAGGGTCTGTTGCAATTTCAAATAGGATTTCGCCGTGTTCTCTAAAATAAATTGCGTTAAAATAATTGCGATCTTGTACAGGCGTTACGTGATATCCAAAACGAGACACAAGCTCTTTCCAATCTAATTGATCAGCATCATCACTCGCTCTCCAAGCAATATGATGAACTGTACCAACACCCATTTGACCACGCCCGATTGTTGATAATCTCAAGTCGATAATATTTCCAATATCAGCAGAAGAACGGAATCGAACAAATTCACCTTCTTCTCCAATTTTCTCAAGACCCATAACATGCTCTAACAATTCAGCAGTTTTTTGAGGTTGTGCAGATAAAAGAACAGCACCGCCAAATCCTTTAATTGCTACTTCTGGTGTAACCTCTCCAAAACTCCAATTATTTAATTCGCCTTCTTCTCTTTCAACTAATTCTATATGCAAGCCATGTGGATCATCAAATTCTAAATATTGTTCTCCAAATCGAGTCATTTTTGTATACGAAACATCGAATTTTTCTAATCTATTTTCCCAAAACTCCATTGCGCCCTTTGGTACGACATAAGAAGTGATTCCTACTTGACCGTCACCAATAATTCCTTGACGAGCACCTGCCCATGGGAAAAACGTAATAATTGTTCCGGGCTTCCCTCCTTCATTACCAAAATAAAGATGGTACGTGCCTGGATCATCAAAATTCACTGTTTGTTTCACTAAACGTAAACCTAACAGACCAGCATAAAAATCTACATTTTCTTGTGGGTGTCCTACGATTGCTGTAATGTGATGAATTCCCATCGTTTTCTTTTCCATTTTCTCCGCCCCTTTTTATTTCATTTTAAAAACTTTTACACATTCAAATTCATTATTCATTTTGTCCATACTGCAAAGTAAAATCCATCGTTATGATTTTATCTCGAATTCAAGATATTAATTATAAAATTACACATCAGCGTCTAACTTATCGGAATTATCTCGAATTCGAGATATTATACAAAAAATATTTTCTCATTCTATAATCACAATAAATCTTGATTTGAACTATTATTTATCTCGAACTCAAGATTTATTATAAGTTACTTATTTTTTATTGTCAATAAGTCCTTATTTTCATTTTTAATTAAAAGAGAGTAAACACCAATTTAGTTTACTCTCTTTGCAATTTATTTCGTTTCCTCTTCCAGCACTGCTTCCATCTCATTAAATTCACGATGAATTGCTTTCACTGGTTCTTTCGTTAATAAACTTACAACAATAACAGCTAATAAGCTACAGAAGAATCCAGGTACCATTTCATACATAGTTGCTTTTAAACTTGGAATTTGTACCCAAGTAATTACAACTACTGCACCTACAATCATCCCAGCAAGAACGCCCCATTTGTTCGTTCTCTTCCAATATAAGCTTAATAAAATAGCGGGTCCGAATGCTGAACCAAATCCCGCCCAAGCATAACCGACAAGTGTTAGAATTGTATCACTTGGATGATACGCTAAAGCAACTGCAATCATAGCTACTACTAATACTGACAGTCTACCGATAAATACAAGTTCTTTGTCACTTGCGTCACGACGGAAAAATGTTTTATAGAAATCTTCTGTTACTGCACTTGAAATAACAAGTAATTGCGAGGAAATACTACTCATAATCGAAGCCAAAATAGCTGATAATAAAAACCCTGTAATGTACGGGTGGAATAAAATGTTTGAGAATGTTACAAAGACCATTTCTGGGTCTTGTAACGTCGCATTATTTTTAGTGTAATAAGCAATACCAATTAGACCAGTAAGCATTGCACCTATAATTGAAATCGTCATCCAACCGATACCGATTCTACGAGAAGTTTTTAAATCTTTAATAGAAGTAATCGCCATAAAGCGGACAATAATATGTGGTTGACCAAAATACCCAAGACCCCATGCTAAAAATGAAATAATCCCAAGAATTGTAGTTCCTTTAAACATATCTAAATGCGATGCATCAACTTGTTTAATTGTATTGAATGTTTCTGTTACACCGCCCACATCTGTAAAAGCAACAATTGGCACTAATACAAGAGCAATAAACATAATACATCCTTGCACAAAGTCAGTCCAACTTACTGCTAAAAAGCCACCGAATAGTGTATAAGCAACAACGACACCTACAGTTACAAATAAACCAATCTTATAGTCTAGGTTGAAAGAATTTTCAAACAAACGTCCACCTGAAACTAAACCAGCCGACGCATAAAATGTGAAAAATACTAAAATGACGATAGCGGAGACAAAACGAAGTATTTTCGTACGATCTTTAAATCGATTCTCTAGAAAGTCTGGAATCGTAATTGAATCATTTGCCACTTCTGTATACGTTCGCAAACGTGGGGCAATAATTACATAGTTTGCATAAGCACCTATTAATAAACCTATCGCAATCCATACACTTGATAATCCTGTTGCATACATCGCACCAGGTAATCCCATTAGCATCCAACCACTCATGTCAGAAGCACCAGCTGATAAAGCGGTAACTGCTGGACCGAGTCCCCTTCCGCCTAACATATAATCTGATAAATCGGATGTCTTCTTATAAGACCAATAACCGATATACAACATGCCTGCCATATAAATAGCAAGCGAAACCATAATTTCAATCTTCACCCAATCTCTCCCTTAGTTACATAAGCCATTCAAAATTTCGAAAGATGACTTTTTCTATTTTCTTGTTTTCGCTTATGGTTCCCTACCTTAACAAACATTTTTTGTTCTTTCAAGTGAACAAGCCAATTTCACTACATGTAAAAACCTTTATAAACGCCTTTATCCCAGTGGATTACCCGGCTTTCAACACAAATTAAAGTAAAAATATTCAGAAAATACATCATACACTTTTTCACTCCTCATTTCCAAATTAAAAAGCCATACAAATGTATGACTTTTAATCTATTAAACATGGCTTATTTTCTATTTACTAGTAGGAAACAGTTCCGAAAGAGGCACCACCCGCCCCACCTCATCTTTAAACACAATATGCTCTCTCGTTAAATGGCGTGGACTCTTTACTCCCGCTGCTGCCGCAAGTGAGAACAAACTATATCTCATACTAACAACATAATTCATTACGCGCCATTTCTTCTCATACGGATCTAACGCTTTTTGATAATGAGGATTCGTCGTCGCCACACCAGATGGACATTGCCCCGAATTACATTGAAGCGCCATAATACAGCCACTTGCCATCATAAACCCGCGTGCTGAATTTATAGCATCAGCACCAATAGCTAAAGCAATTGCCACTTTATCTGGTGTAATTAATTTCCCCGAGGCAAACACTTTAAATTTGTCCCGAACACCATAATGATTCGCTGTATCAATACATGTCAGTAACGCTGGAATAAGCGGCATCCCCATACTATCTGCCATCGATTTATATGTTGCACCTGATCCACCTTCTGAACCATCTATTGTAATAAAATCTGGATAGATGTTTAACTCGTTCATCGATTTGAATAAATCTTCCAACGGCCCCAGCTGTCCAATTACAATTTTCATACCGACAGGTTTACCTCCGTTTTCTTGCAACTGCTGAATAAAATAAAGTGTATCTGCTGCATTATTTAAAAATGAAAATCGATTCGGTGAATTAATCGTTTCTCCTTCTCGTACATTTCGAACAGAAGCAATTTTCTCATTTACTTTTTGTCCCTCTAGATGACCGCCACGTATTTTAGCCCCTTGCCCAAATTTCAATTCGAATGCTTTAATATTTCTTTCTTTCGCTTTCTCCATGAATTGCTCCATTGAAAAATTACCATCCTCATCACGGTAACCAAATAAACCCGGACCAATTTGCGCAACGATATTTGCACCTGTATGTAAATGCTCCGGTATTACACCACCTTCTCCCGTATTAATCCACGAACCGCCAGCCATCTTCGCACCAAATCCACTCGCTAATATATAATTTTCGCCAATCGCACCGTAAGAAGTTGCTGATGCTCCAAACATGCCATACAGTTTCCATGGATATTTACGATTTTCACCGACGATAACCGCATCATCTTCTTCATATAACCAAAGATTCGTTGTATCCGCTGTCAATTTTTCTCTTCGTGAAAATAAACCTTCTTTATGAATCACATACTTTTTCCCTTCACGTCCTTGCGCTACATTCACACTTAATTCTTCTGTTAATATCGGAAATAATGTATTAGCAATATAATAACCAGATGTATCAAAATCTCGTTTTGATCCAAAGCCAAGTATTTCAGAACGGTACTTCGCTAAAAACATTACACTTTGAAAATCATACCGTGAAAAAGGCTTTCCATCCGTATCATGATCAAACCAATATTGCCTAAATTCCGGCCCTATCTTTTCAAGTAAATAACGCATCCTTCCTAAGTATGGATGTAGCTTTAATATAGAATGATGCGTCCGTTTTTTAATAAAAAATGTAATAATAAAAAAAATGATTAATAGTAGCATGAATAAGAGCAATATACTAATAATAACGAGTAGCGTTTCACTCATCCCGCTTCCTCCTATGAAAATCCATAATAAAAGGAGAACACCTGATGTGTTCTCCTTTTATCTTTATTCAAATTAATGTAACAAGATGCTCTTTCGCATCATATTCAACTAAACTTTCAGCATTTTTAATTCGATGAACAAAATCTGGATTAGCAATTAAAGGTCTTCCGAATGCCGCTACATCAATCGTTCCTTCTTGCAACGCTTCTTCAGCCTCTTTCGGATTTAAATTCCCTACTCCTACGATCGTACCATCCCAATATTTTCTTACTAATTGATGAAAATTCTTTCCGTCAGCAATAACTGCCGTATAATTCATCGTTGAAGGGTGAATCATCGTTAATCCAACTTCTTTGAACATATTTATAAACGTTTCAATTGCAAGCTCAGGGTTTTCCCACATATAAGTAGGATTATCACCTTTGAAAGCAGAGAAACGAAGAAGTGTTTTATTAGCTCCAACAGCTTCTATTACAGCCGCCGTTACTTCTTTCATAAACGTTAACCTTTCCTTTAAGTCTCCGCCGTATTTATCAGTACGCTTATTTGCAAACTCATAAGTAAATTGATCGATTAAATATCCATGTGCACCGTGAATTTCTACTCCATCAAAACCAGCTTCAATCGCATTCTTCGCAGCTTGTGCATATTGACCGATCACTTCTTGTATTTCTTCTAACGTCATTGCTTCTGGCGTATCGAACGGTTTACGAAAACGCGGAACATTTCCCTCTGCAGCAATTGCAGACGGCGCTTGCGGCATTTGCCCACCAATTATTTCGTGATGACTCATACGTCCAACGTGCCATATTTGAGCAATAATCGTTCCGCCTTCTTTATGTACTGCCTCTGTAACAGGCTTCCACGAATCGATTTGTTCTTGTGTATAAATTCCTGGTACTCCTGGATTACCTTTTGCTCTTGGGCTAATAACGATTCCCTCTGTAATAATTAATCCAACTCCATCAGCTGCACGCTTTCTATAGTACTCAACAACATCAGTACCAACTACTCCCGTTTCATAATTTGCGAAACATCTCGTCATCGGTGCCATCGCTATGCGATTACGAAGAGACCAAGATCCAATTCGAATCGGATTAAACAACTTTGTTTCTTCAATATTTTTAAAAGATCCCCAAGCGTTTATATTTGTTCCTTCATAAATACTTGCTGCTTTATTATTTGAACTTGTCATTTTTCTTCCCCCTAAAAAATTCTTACTATAAACGCATCATACTTACTTTTAGATAGTAACGTCAATTTATACGCCTTTACCATCAAACATTCGAATATTAAAAAATAGAATGATACAAATAAAAAAAGGTTTCCTAGACAGGAAACCTTTTTGAGTTGACCATATATGGCTAACAATTCGTTTATCTCTTTTATATAAAGAAAATAAACAATTATTATCTCTTCACATATAAAAAACTTTAACAATAGAAGTGAAAGTGGTTCAGTATTCTTCTAAAAATAATAACTTATAAACCTAAAACAATGAAAGCCCTACCTCTCTTTCATCCTTACGGCTCCTCGTCCGTGCCAGTGTGAATCAGGATTGCAAAAATCAAGTAACTATTCTATCGAAGTATTTAATTAAACTTCGAACATTCATAAAGAATTAAAAAATAAAAATGGATTTGATTGTAGTAATAACAAAAGAGGTTAATGCTCTAAAAGTGGTTTGAAAGAGTTGAATGTCTTTGAAATGATTAATTTTCTATAATTATGTTCCCAAAAAATTCAAAATCTTTTTTGGGATGTACTACATTATTTTTAATGAATCTTAACAAAAGCTTTTTATTTGACTTTCTGTGATACCTTCAATTAATCCCAGTTCACTAATCAAAAATTCGTGTGCGTTATCTAACATTTTCTTTTCGCTTGCATTAAGTGCTTTTTCTTTCTGCATACGTAATAAATCACGTACAACTTCAGCACCTTCTTGTATTTTACCCGTCTTTATTTTATCAGTGTTCAATTTATACCTTTGTTTCCACGTAAGTAATCTATCAGATTCTCCATGTTGAAAAATATCCAATATGTGTGCTATCGCCGTTATATCCGTGACTGGTCGTATATTTGAGCTCAATATTCTCCCTGCAGGAATCATTAATTCCATATTACTACCCGACATTTTTATAACATAATACTGTTGTTTTTCTCCTGCGATTTCCTTCTCTTCTATGGCCTTAATTATACCTGCTCCGTGCATTGGATA
The DNA here is from genome assembly GCF_044324725.1 of Bacillus sp. 3G2. NCBI lineage: Bacteria > Bacillati > Bacillota > Bacilli > Caryophanales > Bacillaceae > Bacillus > Bacillus sp. 3G2. The sequence continues at coordinate 3,410,244 of NZ_CP172246.1, forward strand.
AACAATGTTATCGCCAATTTGAAACAAATAATCCACCTCCATATATGGTAACCTTCTCAATCTTATCACACAATTACTTTTTTAGCAAAATTTTTATTTTATCATAAAATTATTTTTCATGTCAATCCTTTCGAACTAAGAAAATAAATTCGTAAAATATCACTAAAAACCCGCAATCTTATTAACTTTTCCACACATATATACATTCTAATTTCACCTGCTCTTTTTACATAAAAACACATTACTACATATGAGTAGTAATGTGTTTTTTATACAGCATCGATAAATATTCTCTATTAATTTCACGACTATATACTAACCTGCTTACGGACTGTTTCTCTCGCTAAAAGAAAACTCATAATCACTTGCGCAGCTACTCGGCTCGTCATATCCCTAAAATCAAGTGTTGGATCAATCTCTACAATATCCATTCCTTGAACGAGCGGTTCTTTACCAAGAAATTCAATCGCATCAAGTAAAGTCGTACTATCCATTCCGCCAGGACCAATTGCTGGACAACCTGGTGCAAACGCTTGATCTAGTACATCCATATCAAGAGAAATGTACACAGAAGTCACGCCTTGCTTTCTTAATACTTCAATACTTTCCGTCATAATATCTTTGATTTCTCGCTCTCGTACATCTTTCATTGTATACACTGTCACGCCATGTTCTTTTGCATATTCATGGTACGCTCGCGCATTTGAAAAATTGCGAATTCCGATTTGAACGAGTTGTTTTCCTGTAATGACACCATTTTCTAGTAAACTACGGAACGGTGTACCATTTGATGGGCCACCATCATCTAAATTACGTAAATCATGATGGGCATCAAATTGAATAATCCCGACCTTTCCTTTACTGTTTGCAAATCCTGTTATACTGGGAAAACTAATCGAGTGATCCCCGCCAAGAACGATTGGTATCATGTTCGGATTTACTTTCGTTACATGACCAACTGTTTTCGCAATTCGGTTATGACTTTCTTTTATATCCGTCACATGCATCGTAATATCACCGCAATCATATAAAACACTTTCCTTCATATCATGTTCTTCTGTAATTGCGTACGTGCTATATGCATCTAACATCGCACGAATTGTTTTTGGAGCAAAGCTCGCTCCTGAATGACTAATAGATGGTTTAGAAAGGGGTGCTCCAATTAAGGCAGCACCGAATATTTCCACGCCTTCCTCCCAATCTTTAATCATTTCACTCCATTTTGTCACTTCACGATCAATAAACTTTGCATTCTTCTTTAAATAGTGGCCGTGCTCCACGATTGTTCACCTCTTGTATATGCGATATTACCATTCTTCCATACTGTATTTACATGACTTACGCCGTAATGATACGGTACGTAAGCATAATTGTAAGCATCCCATAAAACTAAATCTGCCTTGCGACCAACTCTAATTTTCCCAGCTACATCCCCACGATTAATTGCGTAAGAAGAGTTAACTGTTACCGCGTTCCAAACTTCTTCTGGTGTCATTTTCAGCTTGAGCATTGCGATGCTCATAATAAGCTGAATGTTTTCAGTTGGACAACTACCTGGGTTAAAGTCTGTAGCTAGCGCAACTGCAACACCTTCATCAATCATTTTTCGGCCACGAGCAAAGCTTTCTTTATTTAAATAGAAAGTTGTTCCTGGTAATAAAGTCGCCACTGTATTAGAGTTTGCAAGCATTTCAATTCCTTTATCAGAAGCGCCAACTAAATGGTCCGCTGATGCTGCACCAATTTCAGCCGCTGCTTCCGCACCACCAAGAGGATCAATTTCATCAGCATGAATTTTCACATCAAAGCCAAGCTCTTTCGCTTTTAATAAAAACTCTTTCGATTCTTCGACAGAGAACACGCCTGTTTCGCAGAAAATATCAACGAATTCAGCTAATTGCTTCTCTTTCATTTCTGGTAGTAGGTCTAACATCCATTGTAAAAATTCTTTTGATCTACCTTTATACTCTTTCGGAACTGCATGAGCACCTAAAAATGTAGAAACTAAATCAATTGGGTGCTCTTTTTGCAATTGCGCAGTTGCCTCTAATTGTTTCCATTCTGTCTCATCATCTAATCCGTAACCACTCTTCGCTTCTACAGTTGTAACTCCAAAAGATAGCATACGGTCTAAATGAAATTTCGCTTTTTGAACAAGTTCTTCTTTCGACGCCTGTTTCGTTGCATTTACAGTTGAAAGAATACCTCCGCCTTGTTCTAAAATTTCTAAGTACGGAACTCCTTGCAATTTTAGTGCGATTTCATTTTCACGAGATCCACCAAATACAAGATGAGTATGCGGATCAACAAGACCAGGAGAAACCATTTTCCCGCCGCAATCAATAACTTCTTTCGCTTGTAATCCTTTCGCTTCTTCCGCTGTTCCAACGAAAGTAATTACGCCGTTTTCAATTCCAATCACACCGTTTTCGATAACAGGAAGCGTGTTCATCGCTTCCCGTCTTAACAAGCCATCTTCTTGATCCATTGTTAGTAATTGACCGATATTTATTAGTAAAGTGTCCAGCATGTTTTCTCCTCCTTATTTCATCATTGGAATGTTAACGCCTTTTTCTTTCGCAGTTTCCACAGCTAAGTCATATCCTGCATCAACGTGACGAACAACACCCATACCAGGGTCAGAAGTTAATACGCGCTCAATACGTTTTGCTGCCGCTTCTGTTCCATCTGCAACGATAACCATTCCAGCGTGAAGTGAATAGCCCATACCAACGCCACCCCCGTGGTGAACAGATACCCAGCTCGCACCGTTTACACTGTTAATTAATGCATTTAAAATTGGCCAGTCTGCTACTGCATCACTACCGTCTTTCATCGCTTCTGTTTCACGGTTTGGAGATGCTACTGATCCGCAATCTAAATGGTCACGGCCGATAACGATCGGTGCTGATAATTCACCATTTGCAACCATTTCATTAATGATGCGACCAAATTTCGCGCGCTCACCGTAACCAAGCCAACAAATACGTGATGGAAGACCTTGGAACTCAACTTGCTGACGTGCCATACGAATCCAGTTACATAAATGCTCATTGTCAGCGAATTCACGTAAAATAACTTCGTCTGTTTTATAAATATCTTCTGGATCACCAGAAAGTGCTACCCAGCGGAATGGTCCTTTTCCTTCGCAGAATAATGGACGGATAAATGCTGGAACGAACCCTGGGAAATCGAATGCATTTTTCAAGCCTTCATCGAAAGCAACTTGGCGAATGTTATTTCCGTAATCAAATGTAATTGCGCCTTTTGCTTGCATTGCAAGCATTGCTTCCACATGTTTTGTCATACTTTCTTTTGATAATTGTACGTAACGTTCTGGATCTTCTTCACGAAGTTTTGCTGCTTCTTCTAACGTGTAACCAACTGGAATATAACCGTTTAATGGATCATGAGCAGATGTTTGGTCCGTGACTAAATCTGGCGTAATATTACGTTTCACTAGTTCTGGTAAAATCTCTGCCGCATTTCCTAATAAGCCTATAGAAATCGGTTCTTTCTTCTCTTTATACTCGTTCGCAACTGCTAATGCTTCTTCTAACGATTCTGTATACATATCACAGTATCTCTTTTCAATACGACGATCGATGCTGCGTTTATCAACGTCAATAGCAATAACAACACCGCCATTCATCGTTACAGCAAGAGGTTGTGCACCACCCATACCACCTAAACCAGCAGTAAGTGTTAATGTACCTTTTAATGAACCATCGAAATGTTGACGTGCCGCTTCTCCAAACGTTTCATATGTTCCTTGTAAAATACCTTGTGTTCCAATATAAATCCAGCTACCTGCTGTCATTTGTCCATACATCATAAGACCTTTTTTCTCTAGTTCACGGAAGTGATCCCAGTTCGCCCACTTCGGCACTAAGTTTGAGTTCGCTAAAAGAACGCGAGGTGCATCTTCATGTGATTTAAAGATTGCAACTGGTTTTCCTGATTGAACAAGTAATGTTTCATCGCTTTCTAACGTTTTTAATGAATCTACAATCGCCTGATAGCTTTCCCAGTTACGAGCTGCACGGCCAATTCCGCCATATACAACTAATTCTTCTGGTTTTTCAGCAACTTCAGGATCTAAATTGTTCATTAACATACGAAGTGCTGCCTCTTGAACCCACCCTTTCGTTTGTAACTCAGTACCTCTTGGCGCGCGAATTGTTTGTTTAACTTTTTCCATTTCAATCTCTCCCTTTTCTCATTTTATAGTGCTGCGTTTACATCTAATCTTTCTTTTATCGAATAATTCGTTTTTAACCAGTACGCAATATTTTCAATATCCGTTGAGAATATGCGGTCATTTGTAATAGAAGGTACTTGCTGACGACCTTGATGATAGAAGCTCTTCGTCACTGTACTCATGTTTTCAATACCGCGATATTCTGCTGCTTGCATTGCACAAATCATTTCAATTGAAAGAACACGTCTTACGTTTTGAATAATTTGATGTGCATGGCGTGAAGCGATTGTTCCCATACTTACGTGATCTTCTTGGTTAGCTGATGACGGGATTGAATCAACACTCGCCGGATGTGCTAACGTTTTATTTTCAGAAACTAATGACGCTGCTGCGTATTGCATAATCATTGCACCAGACTGAAGTCCTGGTTCTGGACTTAAAAATGGAGGTAAATCATTTAATTGCGGATTTACTAAACGCTCAATACGACGCTCTGAAATATTTGCAAGTTCCGCCATTCCTACTTTTAAGAAGTCCATTGCAAACGCAATCGGTTGACCATGGAAATTGCCACCCGAAATTACTTTTTCTCCGCCATCAAAGATTAGTGGATTATCTGTTGCGGCATTCATTTCAATTTCTAATTTTTCTTTCACATAATTTAAAACTTGCCAAGAAGCACCATGTACTTGCGGGATACAGCGAAGTGAATATGCATCCTGTACTCGTAGTTCTCCTTGTTTTGTTGTTAACTTACTATCGTGAAGGATGTCACGAATTCTGCTCGCTACTTCCACTTGCTCTTTATAACCACGTGCTTTATGAACATTTTCATCAAATGCATCAATAATGCCTTGTAACCCCTCAATTGTCATCGAAGCAATGAATTCAGCTTGATAAGCCGTTGCTTCCGCTTCTATATAAGAAAGAACTCCTTGAGCTGTCATCGCCTGCGTACCATTGATTAATGCAAGACCTTCTTTCGCTTCAAGTTCAATCGGCTCAAGACCTTCTTCTGTAAGAGCAACCATCGCATGAACGCGTTTCCCTTTATAGAACACTTCACCTTCGCCTAATAATACAAGTGCAAGATGAGATAAAGGTGCTAAATCGCCACTCGCTCCAAGTGAACCTTGTTGCGGAACGACTGGGTGAATTTTACGATTTACAAACTCAAGTAGCATATTTACAACAAGCGGTCTAACGCCAGATACCCCTTTAAGCATCGTGTTCGCTCGTAAAATTAACATACCGCGTGATACTTCTTCAGGGAATGGATCGCCTATTCCGCATGCATGTGACTGAATTAAATTGTGTTGAAGTGCCTTTACATCATCTTTTTGAATAAGCACGTCACTGAACTTTCCAAATCCAGTTGTAATACCGTAAACGACTTTTCCATCCTCTACAATTTTCTCAACTACTTCGCGGCACTCTGCTACCTTTTGCATACTATTTGGACAAGCTGTTACACCTTCTCCTTCAAGTAACAACCTCTTCATTTCTTCAATTGTCAATGTATGTCCTGTTAACGTAATCATTCTTTTTTCCTCCTTAAAAAGGCAAAAGGGGACCTTATCTTTTTAAGACAGACTTCTGTCCTAAAAAAAGTAAGGCCCCCTTCTAACTAATAGACTATGGGCAAATCATATGTGATTAATTCCTAAACCAATCGCCTCATGCTCAGATCCTTTTACAGGTGCACCAATCGTTCCATATAATGCAACAGCAACCCATTCGCCTTCTTTTTTTCCGTCGTATGGTGTACCGCGCACAATTGCAAATCGAAGTCCTACTGTACGAAGAACGTCTGCTAACTGAATTTGACCTCTCGTCACTCCGTACAAAGCTTCCATAATTGCATGATAAAGTGCATGTGTTTCTCTGTAAACGTCTGTTTCAATAACTTGGTTGCTCTTAGCCGCTGTTTCCATTGCTGCTACAACTTTTTGCGAATTCATCGAACCCACTTTCCCTGTACAATACTTCCAACCTTTCGGAATAGATAATACAGGGCTTTCATTCTCATCCGCAAGTGCCAACAGCATGGCCATACGACCAATTCGATGTGTTCCTTGAAGAAGCATGTGACTCTCTCATTTCTTTTAATTATTTGAATATTTCTTAATTTAAGAATATATGAAAACGGTTAAATCGTCAATAGTTTAAACTCACATTCAAACAATTTTTTCATCTCCTTCATTTGTGTACACAAATTATTCACACAAAGTTTTCAGGTGTGCTATAGTCTCACTAACAAATGCAAAGGGGTTATATTTCAATGACGAAACGAAAAGATATTCATTTTCGAATTGAAGAAAAATTACTTGAAAGGTTTGAAGCTGCACTTCATTACGAAGGTTTAAAGAAAACCGATGTATTAACACATGCGATTCAGCAATTTTGTACGAAAGTGGAATGCGAAAAAATGAATGATGTAAAACGCCAGTACAACGTAAGCAACCATTTACAAACTCGTATCGATACACATAAACATTACGAAGAAAAGCAAGTGAATTTAGATGAATTCGTCATGGAACATTTACAACTTCAAGGTGACGAAAAAATATTAGAGGTTGGGTGTGCTAACGGAAATTTCCTTTCCCTTTTGCAAACTAACGGCCATAAAGGAAAACTAACCGGTTTTGATCAATCGAAAACGATGCTTTCTGAAGCTGCAATAAAGAATAGCATAATTGAATGGAAATTAGGTGATGCTGGTAATCTTCCTTTTGAAGCTAATTGCTACGACTGGATCGTCGCAAGACATATGTTATATCACATGAAAGATGTCGAAAAAACAATTCAAGGATTCCACAAAGTAATTCGCCCTGGTGGCTCACTTTTAGCTACAACAAATTCTAACGTTACATTACCTCGTATAGTTGAAATGTGTAACCGTATGTTAGAAGCATTTGATTTGCCGAAAACAACATCATCTGTTACTCCATTTTGTTTAGAAAATGGTAAAGAGATATTACAGTCTGTTTTTCCAACTGTTGAAGAAGAAGTGATTCATAATGCTCTCGTTTTTCATCATGCTACTCCAATTGTAAACTATATCTCTAGTATGTTTCCGTCGCTAAATATACCTGATAATACACACCTTTACGCCGAAATGAAGGAATGGCTAAAAGAAGCAGTAGAAAATGAATTGTCACTTCATAACGGTATATGGCGCGATCCGAAAACGTTAGCCATTTATCGATGTCAAAAAGAAAAAAGCTAGCAAATGCTAGCTTTTATACATTCTCAGGTAAAAGTTTCTCCATCATCACATTGCCCTTACCACCATAAAAATTTATATTATGTTCATTTGCTACTCCAAAATAAGAGGCAATCGCTATTCCAAATGGTACAAATGCATGCCCCTGCGCTGTAATAATATTTGAGTATTGCACAACCCCTTCATATACAAAATTCTCCACTGGAAAACAATCTAATTTTTGATAATCCATAGTCACCGTATACGAGATTGCTTTGAATAAGCCTGCTTTTGCTAGCGCATATGGTCCAGCACAAATAGCAGCTACTAATTTTTCTTGTTCGTGAAATTGACGAATAACTGTAAAGAGCGCTTCAGCATCCTTCATATGTATTGCGTCTCCGCCTGGAATAATAATCCCCTCATATTCTTCTACACGCACTTCACTTAATTCTATATGTGGTTGCACTTGCAAACCTGTTTCACTTATAATCAATTCTTTTGTTATACTCGCTGTAATGATTTCAAATTTATTTTTCAGCAGCGCCGTAGCTACCGTTATTTCAAACTCCGCAAATGTAGGATATACAAATAAAAGTATTTTTTTCATAATCCTCTCTCCTTCAACCATCTCATAAAATATATCTCTAATTCGTCCACTGTTAATCTATTTGTGTCCACATAAGTTACAGGAAATTGTTTATACCAATCTTTTTCAATTTCTACTAATTTAAATTGCTCCTCAAATGTACTTCTGTTTCTTGTTCTATCGTTATTTTTTCTATCATATACATTCTTTTTCGTCACATCTAAATAAAAAATAGAATCTGAACGGCATTCTCTTAATTTATATAATTCATCTTTCAATTCAGTTTCTATATCCCACTCTTTCCCTATAATCATTGGATAAAAAAGTGTATAAAATTCAATATCTTCAGGTCCACGATCAAAAATAACGTCTGAACCCTTCGCATTTTGAAACTCCTTTATTTTAGCTTCGATAAACATTTTTTGATTTACTATAAACCCTTCTTTTGAATTCATATCCAAATTTAATTGCTTTCGCTTTTCTATAATTGGATAAGGATTTTCATATATAACTGAAAGCCCACATCGCTCTAACCTTTTAGCCAATGTTGTTTTTCCGCTTGCCATCGGTCCTTGTAGTGAAATTACATACGCCATTCCTCTCATTCCTTTGTACTTTAGTACATCTATAATATACAGAATTTTCAATACTATCAACAATATATATATCATCTTGTTTCTTATTCTTATGTAACTTATAATAAAAATAGAGATTATGACGGACGCATCAATAATGTAAGCTTGGGAATCCAAGCTTACATTATTTTTTGCTTTCCCTTTTCTAATAAAAAGAGTATACTAGTTTAGAACGTATGTTCTTAATGATTACATACAGTAAGGAGATAGAACAATGGTATACGATACAAAAGCAATTTCTTGGAATGAGTCTTTAAAACAACTTCAACGCCGCTATACAAACAAACAAGTTGACCGAAAAGAATTTGAGGATATTGAACTGATGGAATTCTTCCGCGATAACGACTACATTTCTTTACCTACACATATAAGCGGCCTATCAACAGCACGTTTTACTTCTTACTCTATTTTCACAACTAAAGATAAAGATCGTAAAGTTGGCACATTAATCATTGAATATGTAGAAGATGATAGTAACAATTTATGTGTTGAACAACTATATTTTGTTTAAATGATAACGCTTGGTCAAAATGACCAAGCGTTCTTGCTTTCTATGAATCTCACTGTTTATAATATGAATAAAAGAAAACCGCAATCATTAAGGGGGGATACGCTTGCTCGAAGGATGGTTCAGTTGGTTTATTGTGCTATGGACTGTTATTTTATTAGGACTTATGTCTATCGGTGGATACTTTATGTTCAGAAAATTTTTAAAACGACTACCAAAAGAAGATGGTATGTCTATTTTAGATTGGGAAGAGCACTATATTAATAAAACTAGGCATTTATGGGATGACGAACAAAAACAATTGTTAGAAGAGCTCGTAAGTCCTGTTCCAGAACTATTTCGTGATGTTGCTAAATCCAAAATTGCTGGAAAAATCGGAGAACTAGCATTACAAGAAAAAGCCTCTCAGATTACACAAGATTTAATTATTAAAGGGTATATTATTGCTACACCAAAGCGCGACCATAAATTTTTAGTGAAAAAACTACAAGAAAAAGAGATTGATTATTCTAATTATAAAACTTTATTAACAAAATCCCTCTAATAAAAAAAGATTGCTAGCTTATAGCAATCTTTTTTTTAACTTACAGATACTGATTTTACGGCTGTTAATCTAGCTTCTGCCAAGTCTATTTGTAATCCGACCGCACTTATATAAATCGTATCGCCTGTTCCTGTAATATTCACTTGTGTGGATGTCGTATTTGATGCAATAGAACCTGTTGCATTCACATTTGTAATATCAAATTCAGCTCTTGCATTTGCATTTGTAGTTGTTCCAGAAAAATTTCGATCTGCAAAACTACCAATTGTATTTAAATTCCCATTAATATCATTTACTTGCCCTCTAAAAAAGTTCCCTGATGGATTATTTGGTCCCGTTAATGTCACAGAATTCAATTGAAAATTATCACCTGTAAAATTCGGATCACCATTCATCGCCATTACAAAAGCTCTTGCTGTCACCGTCCCTGTAGCTGGTGTAAAAAATCCAGAAAGAGTTTGTGGTGTACCTGATAATAAAAAACCTGGAAATAAACTCACATTTCTCATTGGATATGAAGAATCACGATATACAACAATCAACGACCATCCAGCACCATATCCAACTGGCTGACGTGTAGGTAATCTTGTTACGCTATATCTTCCTGCTGCTCGATTTGGTAACCCTTGTAGTAAAGATGTAACGTCTGCTGCTCGATTATAAACATTAGCTATAAAGGGTAAATTCGTCCCTTCTGATGACCATGCTGAATTAATGGTCACTTGTGTACTAGTTCCATCAGGCGTAACTAAATTTGGAGGATTCGCATCAACAACAGTGGTTGTAACAGCCGTATCCAATCCACCGGACCAAACAAGTAATGCAAAATCTACAACCGCGGTAGCTGGAACAATAGTAGTTGATGGATTTAATTCAGCCCATGAGCCATCTAATGTCCAATCATTCGTTGTGCCTCCAAATGTATTTGGATCTGTTGATGAAGGAACCCCTCCAAAAGTGGTGTCAGTATTTAATGTTATAAGTGCATTGTAAGCAAAGTTTGTATTAGCAGTACCGCGCATTCCCATCGTATTTCCCGTATGCATCATAAATAAATTATCATTTTTTCCGTAAGCTTGAACGAAGGCCAACAACCTCACTTCCTTTCTAGTAAAAGTAATATTTTCTCGCTATTTCATTTAATGCGAGCAAAACGAAAAAGTTCCATTTATATACATACGAGCTAATTTAGGCAAAAAAAAAGTCTTTGCCTATTCCTATTCATTTATATTTGAATAGGATGCAATGACGAGCACATTTTTCATATTTTTTTACAAATAGAACCAGTTTTAAATTTTGAATCGATGCTATTTGTAAATGTCTAACTATTGATCGGATTTAAATTTATTTAGAAAGGACGAATCGAATGGCAATTGCAACAATAGGAAGTCGTTTAACCTATACAATCGTTGTCCAAAATACCGGAACACTTCCTGCCCAAAACGTTACATTTACAGACCCCATTCCGGCTGGCACCACTTTCGTTCCAAACAGTGTAACTGTTAATGGTACTCCAACAGCTGGCGATCCCTCAACTGGAATTCCTATTAATAACATACCTGCTGGTGGTTCTGTTACAATTACTTTCCAAGTAGATGTAACAAGTATCCCTACCCCACCTGTCGCCAGTAACGTAGCAGCATTTGGATACACATTTCAGCCAGCTCCTAATGCGCCCACTATTAATCGAACAGCAACAAGTAATATAGTGAATACAGATATTTTCACAGCTAATGTCGCATTAACAAAAGCAGTAGATAAAACAATTGCTACTATCGGTGATACGATTACGTATACAATTACGGCCACAAATCAAGCCCCATTAGCTGCTAATAATGTTATCATTACAGACACACCTCCTGCCGGCACATCGTTCGTACCGGGTAGCGTTACAGTGAATGGTACTTCTACTACCGATAATCCAGCTACTGGTATAAATGTAGGAACGATTGCAGCAAACGGGAGTGCTACAATTACTTTCCAAGTACGAGTAAATACCCTCCCTACACCTAACCCTATTCCAAATAGTGCAACTTCAAGCTTTCAATATAATCCACCAAACCAACCACCAATTAACAGAAACTCTACAAGTAATATAGTTGAAACACAAATTAATGCTACTATCATTAATCCAACTAAAAGTGCAAACCAACAAATTGTGAACATTGGTGACATCATTACGTATACGATTACTATTCCAAATAACGGTAATATTTCAGCGACAAACGTTTCTATCACAGACCCTATCCCTACTGGCACTACTTTTATTCCAAACAGCGTTACAGTGAATGGAACGGCACAATCTGGCGTAACTCCAACAAATATTCCGCTAGGTACAATTCCTGCTGGTCAAACTACAACTGTCACATTTCAAGTCCAAGTCACTTCCCTTCCAGCTAACGGAACGATTACTAACGAAGCAAATGTAACATTTACGTCGCAACCGAATCCGAATGAGCCTCCAACAACCACTACGACAACGCCACCTCCGACTAACACTTCTGTACGAACTGCAATTGTAAATCCAACAAAAACAGCTAGTCCACAAATTGCTGATATTAGTGATATTATTACGTATACAATTACTGTACCGAACACAGGAAACATTGATGCGACGAACGTTATTGTAACTGATCCAATTCCAAGTGGCACTACATTTATTCCGAATAGCGTCACAATTAACGGCACTTCACAACCTGGTGTAAATCCTGCTGGTGGTATACAAATTGGCACAATCGCTGCTGGTACAACCGCTACAGTTACATTCCAAGTTCAAGTTACTTCTCTCCCTGAAAATGGCTTAATCCGAAATATCGGAACCACAACATTTACGTATGAACCAGATCCAACAAAACCACCTATTACAACAACAAATCCTACACCACCTACCACTACTCCTGTTAACACGGCTATTACAAACCCTGTTAAAACAGTGGATAAAACTACTGTTGATATTGGTGATATTATTACGTATACAATTACCTTTACTAATGATGGTACGATACCTGCTACGAATGTAGTTTTTAATGATACAATTCCTGCTGGTACAACATTCATTCCGAACAGTGTAGTCTTAAATAATGCTCCCGTTCCAAATTCAAATCCAGCACTAGGAATTCCAATTGGAACAATTAATCCTGGTGAAACGAAAACACTCTCATTTCAAGTTCTTGTTACACAAATTCCTGCTGGCGGTATTATTACAAACGAAGCTTCAACGACATATACGTATCAGCCAGATCCAACAAAACCGCCTGTTACAACAACCGAACCGACAGCACCTACTACAGTCGCTGTTAATACCGCTACGGTTAACCCTACAAAATCTGCTAATCGTAATTTCGTTGATATTGGTGATGTTATTACGTATACAATTAGTTTACAAAATAACGGCACTGTTCCCTCTACGAATATTGTACTAACAGATCCAATCCCAAACGGTACAACTTTTATTCCAAATAGTGTCACGATTGATGGTGTCTCACAACCTAACAGTAATCCTGAAAACGGTATATCAATCGGCACTTTAAATCCAAATCAAGCAAAAACAATTACATTCCAGGTTCAAGTTACAAGTGTGCCACCAAATGGCCTTATAGAAAACCAGGGCAGTGTATCATTTAATCATATTGTAAACCCAAATGAACCCCCTGTTACAAAAACTACCCCTACTCCTAAAACGGAAACACAAGTTGGGACCGTTGTTACAGCACCTACAAAATCTGCAGATAAACAAGTTGCTGATATAGGTGATACGATTACCTATACGGTCACATTCACAAATAATGGGACAGTTCCAGCTACCAATGTTGTCGTTACAGACCCTACACCTAACGGGACTATTTTCGTTCCAAATAGCGTTACGATTAATGGCGTTTCAAATCCTGGCTCCAATCCAGAACTCGGAATACAACTTGGCACTATTTCTGTCGGGGAAACAAAAACAATCACCTATCAAGTTATCGTTACAAATTTACCACCTGATGGAATAATTAGAAACCAAGCATCCTTCACTTATCAATATCAACCGAATCCAAGTGAGCCCCCCGTTACAACAACTACTACCACTCCAAGCGTGAACATCCCAATTAACAATCCAAATCCGACGACTACAAAATCTGCAGATCGACAAATTGCTGATTTAGGAGATACGATTACTTTTACAGTAACATTTCAAAATAGAGGGACCGTGCCCGCTACAAATGTTATTGTGAAAGATATACTTCCATCCGGTTTTTCATTCGTTCCAGGTAGCGTTGTCGTGAATGGAACATCACAGCTTGGAGAAAATCCCGAAATTGGTATTCCAGTCGGCACTGTAAATCCTGGTCAAAGTATTACAGTTACGTTCCAAGGTATAGTAAATAGCATCCCGCCCGGGGGAGTCCTTAAAAATCAAGCAAATATAACATTCACATATGAGCCGAATCCAAATGAACCTCCTGTTACAACAACTATTACAACTCCTGAAACAGAAACGGCAGTTAATACAGCAACACTAAATCCACAAAAAACAGCTGATCGTTCCTTCGTTGCATTAAATGATATTATTACCTATACGCTTTCATTTCAAAACACCGGTACTGTCCCTGCTACGAATATAACCGTGATGGATTCTATCCCTGCCGGTACTGTATTTGTTCCAGATAGTGTTACGATTAACGGTATTCCTCAGCCTGGAACCAATCCAACATCAGGAATTCCACTTGGAACTTTAGCACCATCCGAACGAGCGACCATTACTTTCCAAGTACGAGTAGTAAACATCCCTGCTAGTGGAGAAATACGCAATCAAGGAAGTGCAACATTTAATTATCAACCGGATCCAAACTTACCTCCAGTCACAAAAACAGAAACGACCCCTGAAACAATGACTCCTATTCAGACTGTAGTCATAAGCCCAACAAAAACTGCAAACCTTACGTTTGCAGAAATTGGTGATATCGTAACTTATACTGTCACATTTACAAATCAAGGAACTATACCTGCTACAGGTGTAACAATTACAGATTCTTTGCCACCTGGTACAACTTTTGTTACAAATAGCGTTATAGTAAATAATATTCCTCAACCTGGTGTAAGTCCCCTTACAGGAATTTCCGTCGGTACTGTGAATCCTGGTGAAACCGTCACTGTTACGTTCCAAGTACAAATAAATACTATTCCACCTAACGGAAAAATAGAAAATACAGCAGTTGTTACCTATATTTCTCAACCTAATCCTAGCGAACCACCTATTACAACAACAGTAACAACTCCTACTGTCACCTTACCTGTTCGTACCGCTAACCCGAATCCGCAAAAAACGGTAGACCGTGCATTTGCAAGTATTGGTGATACACTCACTTATACGATCACCCTTCAAAATACTGGTAATATACCTGCAACTGATGTTATCATTACAGATTCTATCCCTACTGGAACTACATTTATTCCTGGTAGCATTACGATTAACGGTATTTCACAACCTAACTTGACACCAGAAACAGGTATCCCAGTTGGAACATTAAATCCTAGACAAATAGTGACTGTTACTTTAGCAGTTCAAATAACTGCTTTACCACCAAATGGTATCATCTCAAATGAAGCAAATGTCACTTACACGTCTCAACCAGACCCGACACTCCCTCCTATTACAACAACTACACCTACTCCAATTGCAGAAACAATTGTACAAAATGCAGAGTTAGAATCAACGAAAACAGTAGATTTGCAAATCGCCAATATTGGAGATGCACTCACTTATACAATCACTCTTGAAAACATCGGAAATATTCCTATGACAAATGTATCCGTCATTGATCCACCACCAGTAGGTACACAATTTATTATAGATTCTGTTACAGTAAATGGTATTCCACAGCCAGGTGTTGCTCCAAATATTGGGATACCTATCGGCACAATACAGCCTAATCAAATAATAACCATCACGTTCCAAGTAACGATTACAAATATACCTCCTAATGGGGTTGTTACAAATGTTGGTTCAGTCAACTTTACATCTCAGCCTAATCCAAATGAACCTCCTATTACAGAAACAGAGACAACACCACCAGTTAATACCGAGATCATTAATAGCATTATTAACCCAGCAAAAACAGCCGATCGAAACAACGTTGATATAGGTGATATTATTACGTACACCGTTACCTTCCAAAACTTACAAACAGTACAACTGACAGACATCGTTTTTACAGACCCCATCCCAATAGGGACTACTTCCATTCCAAATAGCGTTACAATTAACGGTATTCCAACTAGTAATGTAGATCCGGCTCTTGGTGTCCCTCTAGGCACATTAAACCCTAGTGAATCGGTCGTTGTAACTTTCCAAGTTCGTGTTGTTTCTATACCACCTAACGGAATTATTGTAAACGAAGCTACTATCACCTACACATTCCAACCTAATCCTGGTGAACCACCAGTAACGATAACTACTCCAACACCGCCTACTACTACAAATGTCAACACCGCAACAACGAACCCTACAAAATCTGCTGATAAAACATTTGCTTTATTAGGTGACACAATCACTTATACAATCTCCTTGCAAAATACAGGAACTGTCCCAGCAACAAATGTACTTGTAACCGATCCTATTCCAGCTGGTACTACTTTCATTCCGAATAGCGTTACGATAAATGGCGTTCCAGAACCAGGTATCATTCCTAGTTCTGGAATTCTTATCGGTACATTAGCACCTAACACTTCAGTCATCGTAACGTTCCAAGTTCAAGTAACATCAATACCACCGACAGGTTTTATCGAAAATCAAGGGACCGTTTCATTCCAATATGAGCCAGATCCTACTAGACCACCTGTGTCTGTTACTACCCCTACTCCTACTACGAAGACGCAAGTAAGTGAAGTTACTACTAACCCTAACAAACAAGCAAACCCGCAAATTATTAACCTTGGTGATACTGTCACTTATACAATTACGTTCCAAAATGTCGGGAATATTAATGCGACAGATGTTATTATTACAGATCCTACTCCAACTGGTACTACTTTCATTCCGAATAGCGTTACGGTAAATGGTGTTTCTTCACCTGGGGCAAATCCAAATAGTGGTGTAAATGTCGGAACTGTAACTCCAGGGCAAATTATTACATTAACTTATCAAGTTACTGTAACTGCACTCCCGCCAGACGGTATTATTAAAAACACTGCAACTGTCACTTACACATTCCAGCCAAACCCTGGTGAACCTCCTATTACCATTACAGACCCTACTCCAACTGTTGAAGTATCCGTTATTACGCCTACTCCTAACCCAAACAAACTAGCAGACAAACAAATTGTAGATATAAATGAGATTATAACGTATACCGTAACCTTCCAAAATCGCGGATCAGTCCCGGCAACTTCTGTTATCATTACTGATCCATTAGCGAATGGGTTAACATTTGTTCCAGGTAGCGTTGTAATAAATGGCTTTCCAGACCTTGGAGCAAATCCTGTAGCGGGTATACCTGTAGGTACAGTCAATCCGAACGATACAATTACTGTTCAATTTCAAGCGAGAGTAACAAGCGTACCACCTGGTGGTATCATTCGAAATCAAGCAACTGTTACTTTCACATATGAACCAGTTCCTGGTGAACCTCCTATTACCATTACAGACCCTACTCCAATTAACACAACGAATGTAAATACAGCTATATTAAATCCACAAAAAACAGCTACGCCGGAAACAGTTACACTAGGTGATATCATTACGTATACGATTTCACTCCAAAATACAGGTACCCTTCCCGCTAATAATATAATGGTAACTGATACAATTCCCGCCGGAACTTCGTTCATTCAAGATAGTGTTACTATTAACACTGTGCCGCAACCAACCGCAAATCCAGCAGCAGGCATCCCGATTTCAACACTTGCTCCTTCTGAATCCGCAACGATTTCTTTCCGTGTCCTAGTTACTTCAATTCCACCAAGCGGAGAAATTCAAAACCAAGGTAACGTTTCCTTCCAATACCAACCAGACCCTACTAAACCACCTGTATCCGTTACTAAGCCTACACCTACCACAACTACTCCTGTAAACGTCGGGACTATTAATCCTATAAAAACTGCTGATAAATCCATCGTTTCAGTAGGTAATACGATTACATTTACTATCACTTTCCAAAATGAAGGTACAATTCCTATCACTGACATTTCTGTTATAGACTCACTTCCTGTCGGCACGTCATTCATTCCAAATAGTGTCACAATCAATAACATTCCCGTTCCAAACGCAAATCCATCCACAGGAATTCCAGTTGGAACTCTTAATCCAACAGAATCAGTAACTATTTCATTCCAAGTACAGGTTATTACACTTCCAGCTAATAGAATGATTACAAATATTGCGTCCATTACGTATACTTCTCAACCTGATCCTACTAGACCACCTGTCACAACAACGACAACAACACCACCAATTACGATAGAAGTAAACCCTAATGAACCAAACACATTTATTAAGACCGCAGATGTAAATAGCGCCTCGCTAGGTGACTTCATCACATATACACTTACCTTTACTAACAATGGCGCTATTCCTGCAAATAATGTACTCATTACCGATCCACTTCCTCCCGAAGTTACTTTCTATCCAAATTCAGTAACAGTAAACGGCGTTTCACGTCCTGGAAGTAATCCAACTATTGGTATTCTTATTGGAACGGTTAATCCAGGTGAATCCGTTGTTGTCCGTTTTATCGTTCAAGTAACAGCAGAGCCACGAAACGGTCTCATTCAAAATACTGCCCGCGTTCGCTATACACTTAGACCTGATCCTACTAAACCACCGATTCCTGTTGATGAGACTACAGAACCAAATATTATTCCGTTTATCGGTCCTTTTGTATCACCAAATTTAAATTGTTTCTTTAATGGGGAACGTTTTATACGACGTGGCTGGGACAGAAGATGTTAACAATATAAATAAAAAGACAGCGTCAAAAAACGCTGTCTTTTTATTTATACATATACAGTTTTTAAGTTAATTTCATATCTTTTTCATTATAAAAACCATCTTCTTTTTCCATTTCCTTTTGTAATTTCGTAAAGGAACGGTACATAGCAATTCTCCATGACACAATCATCGCGAACGCCAGTAAGAAGAACATGCCACTAAGTTGTCCTAAATCAAGCGATTGACTTAAGTATGTTTTAAATACAATTCGCACGACAAGTAATCCAATTAATATAAAAACAAAGGCTTTTGAACGCTTCAAATAGATCTCTTGTCCTCTAATTTCAAATTTAGATGTTTTAATAAGAAAAATAGAGAAAATCAAACCAACACCAATTGCTTCTAACATTTCTGCTGGAGTTAATCGAAATTCAGGAAAAACATACATCAATGCGCCCGTACTCATAAAAAATGGCGGAAGTATAATTTTTTTCAATGTTGCAGGTTTCTTAGCTGCTTTTAAACGAATAAACATCGCACCGACAGCCATACAAACAGCAACGATACTGGATAAAACAACTATGTTCATATTTTCTCATCCTTTTTTGTGGCTATATGCAAAATATACTTTCATTATATGCTTTTCCGTTAGTATTTCCAACATTTTCACAGAATAATACTAAAAACCCGTAAAACCACCAAATAAACTTGAGAAATATACGATAATTTTCGTCATCCAGTTAAAGTATAGGAAGATACCCATGACAATCATAACATATCCACCGATTTTCATGAATTTCATACTATTTCTTTTAATCCAAGACATTTTTGTAATAAAGAATGATAGCACGAAAAATGGGATAGCAAATCCAAGTATGTATGCAATCATATAAATCATCGCTGATTCTGGGTTCGTTGCTGCTAATCCAATGACAGATACTAAAATAGGTCCTGTACAAGGTGTCCACCCTGCAGCAAATGCCAATCCAATTAAAACAGATCCCAAATAGCCACTAGGACGATTTTTAAACGTAAATTTACGGTCTTGCATTAAGAATTTCGGTTTAAACACGCCGACAATAATAAGACCGAACACGATGATAAATATACCACCTAACTGCCTAATTAAATCTTTATAATCTGTAAAGATACCTCCAATAAAGCTTGTACCAAATCCAATTGCAATAAATATAATTGAAAATCCAAGTAAGAAAAACGCTGTATGTATCATACTTCTCTTGCGAAGCATTGCATTTTCTTCTTTCAACTCAGAAACCGACATACCTGTTATGTACGATAAAAATGCCGGATAAAGCGGTAAGCAACATGGGGAAATAAATGATAAAAACCCGGCGCCAAACGCTAAAAAAATACTAATATCTTGCATTGTTCCACTCCTCTCCTTACATATTGTAGCAAAAACATATAAAAATACTATGAACAATTCGTGAAATCACTTTTCCAACGTAATAATAAGAGAAACTACTCTTTCACACAGTTTCTAAAAAAACGTTTTCATTTCCTTCTATTATATAGAAAAAT
Organism: Bacillus sp. 3G2; assembly: GCF_044324725.1. Taxonomy (NCBI): domain Bacteria; kingdom Bacillati; phylum Bacillota; class Bacilli; order Caryophanales; family Bacillaceae; genus Bacillus; species Bacillus sp. 3G2. Next base: position 3,430,376 of record NZ_CP172246.1, read on the forward strand.
CTCAATTGAACTACGAAACTTCTCTACTTGTTATTAACATAACAAAGGTAACATAGTTTCTCAAATGATTAGCACGTTACGAGTACATCTACATACATATTGATTAAAAAATATTTTTTTCAAATGCTATCTTTATACAATACAAAGCTGATTTTATAATACTTCTATTATTATTAATTTCAAGATTATGCATAAATATCATACTTTTATTATTATTCTATAAAATGTCACACTTTTCTTTTATTTGACCCTTTATTTTTAATTTTGTATACTTCCCTCTAGTTATATATGTCCGTTAGGAACAATTTCATATAGATGGGAGGAATTTTTCATGCTTCGTTATTCTCTTTTAGTTTTATTAGGAGCGTGTAGTTATGGGATTTTAGCTATTTTCGTTAAACTTGCATATGCAGAAGGATTTTCACTTGGAGAGGTAATTGGCAGCCAATATTTGTTCGGTTGGATTATTTTGCTTGCTATTACACTTCTATTTTCTAGACATCGCGTTCCATTAAAACAAGCGTTAATTTTATTCGTTGCAGGTACATCTGCAAGTTTCACTGGAATTTTTTATTATGCTTCATTAAAAACTGTACCAGCATCTATTGCAATTATACTTTTATTCCAATTCGTTTGGGTCGGCATTATTATTGAAGCAGTCGCAACAAAGACATTACCTTCAAGAGAAAAGGTAATTTCCGTTATTTTCTTACTTGCAGGTACATTTTTATCAAGTGGTTTACTAGAAAAATCAGCGGGTGATTTCGATATGACTGGAATCATACTAGGTTTATTATCTGCTGTTACATTCGCAACATACATTTTCGTAAGCGGAAAAGTTGCTGTTGAAGTACCTTCATTACCACGCGGTGTTCTCTTAATGACTGGCGCTTTAACTTTAGTAATGATCGTATTCCCGCCAACATTTATTTTTAGCGGTGCAATTTCTGAAGGACTTTGGAAATACGGTTTAGGATTAGGAACATTTAGTATCGTTATTCCTTCTATTGCCTTTACAATTGGTATTCCAAAGATCGGTTCTGGCTTAGCGACTATTCTTGGTGCAGCAGAACTACCGGTTACAACCATTATGTCTGTATTCGTTTTAAAAGAAGCGGTGCTATCTTCACAATGGATCGGTGTATCACTTATTTTAATTGGTATTGCAATCCCGCAAATTGCTTATGCAATGCGTGGACGTTATCGTAAACATCATACACACAAAAAATTGGCAGCATAAAGTGAAACTTTAGTCAGTGGAGGGCTTCATCCCCCACTGATTATTAGTTGAACCAATCGGACTTTTATGGGCAGTTGATCCCCCACCTAAATTCTTTGCTTTCGTTGAATTTTGAGATGGGGGTCTTACTGCCCATTAAAGCGGGATAAAACGGGAGAGGATTTTCATTTGAGAATCCTCTCTTTTCTTATTGTATACTTAATGTAAATACTTTATTTAAGAAAGAGGGCATGATAAGTGGCAGCAAATCTAGAACAATTAACGGAGGCACTCATTTCTATTCGTCGAAATTTGCATGAGTATCCAGAATTATCATACGAAGAATTTGAAACGACGAAAGCTATAAAGAATTGGTTAGAAGAGAAAAACATTACGATTATACATTCTAGTTTAGAAACAGGCGTTATTGCTGAAATTTCAGGGAATCATAGCGGACCGATTATAGCGATCCGTGCTGATATTGATGCCCTTCCTATTCAAGAAGAAACAAATCTGCCGTACGCTTCAAAAATTCACGGCAAGATGCATGCTTGCGGTCATGATTTTCATACAGCTGCTATTATAGGTGCCGCTTATTTATTAAAAGAAAAAGAATCTTCTCTTAGCGGAACGGTACGCTTTATATTCCAGCCAGCTGAAGAGAGTAGCGATGGTGCTTGCAAAGTAATTGAAGCCGGACATTTACGTGATGTGCAAGCTATTTTCGGTATGCATAATAAACCTGATTTACCAGTCGGTACAATCGGTATTAAAGATGGTCCACTCATGGCCGGAGTTGATCGATTTGAAATTGAAATTCACGGAGTTGGTACGCATGCAGCTGTACCAGATGCCGGGGTAGATCCTATTGTCGCCTCTTCTCAAATTGTTATGGCACTCCAAACAATTGTAAGCCGGAATATAAGTTCCTCTCATAATACAGTCGTTAGTGTTACAAACATCCATTCAGGAAATACATGGAACGTTATTCCTGAAAAAGCAACACTGGAAGGTACTGTACGTACATTCCAAACTGAAACACGTGAAAAAATCCCTGCACTAATGAGACGTATTATTCAAGGGATTTCTGATGCATTAGGTGTAAAAACAGAATTTCGTTTTTATGCAGGTCCTCCTGCTGTTCAAAACGATACATCTCTAACAAACTTATCGACTCAAGTTGCAGAAACAATGAATTTAAATATCATCTCTCCTACCCCGTCAATGGCCGGAGAAGATTTTTCTTTTTATCAACAAGAAATACCTGGTTCATTCGTATTTATGGGATCGAGTGGCACGCATGAATGGCATCATCCAGCTTTTACAGTAGACGAGCGAGCATTACCTATAAGTGCAGAGTATTTCGCTTTGCTAGCAGAAAAAGCACTTAAACAATTTGCATAAAAAAAGGAGCCGTTAAGAGATACTTAACGGCTCCTTTTTTATTAAGTTAAATCACGTTTTAAAAATATGGTATAGGAAATGCTTAAAAATACAAATAAATACAGTAATAACATACATGAAGCAAACGGGAACGTTACTCCATCAATAAAACTTCCATTCTTTGCAATACTGTATAAATCTGTGTTTGCTGGCAATAAATATTTCGCCCAATCATATCTAGTTGCTGCTAATAATGCAATGTTTCCTGATAAAGCAAGAAATAGTGAAATACCAATCGCGCCTCCGCTAGATCTTGTTAACACAGAAATCATAAATGCAAACGCTGCGTACACAATGGTCGGCAACCACGATAAAATATAATACTTACTAGCTTCTACAAAAATATTTTGTTTTATAATATTTCCGTCTTGGAAAATAAACTCGCTCCATGCAGGCTGCTGGAATTTATAAATAACAAGCCCACATAATGTGGAGAAAATCATATTAAATATAAACAATAATGCTGCAAATATCACGATTGCTAAAAATTTGGCTGTCAAAATTTTAAATCGACTTGCTGGTCGTATCGTTAAAAATTTATATGTTCCCCAGCTATATTCATTCGCAAAAATTGTACTTGCATACACGAGGATAAATGGGAGCAATATTGGAAATACGATAAAACCTGTATCTCTCATGAAAGAAAGCGGAGAACTGCTTGCCGGTGCTGTATCTGTATCCAAATACTTCATCTTCAGCTGATATTCCTTTACAAGCTCATCTCCAGATCGCTCTGCTAAAATAGCTTCTTTTTTCATGCCTAGTTTTTTCTCAATTTCTACAGTTCGCTCTGTATAATCGGCTTTCCATCCTTTTGTTTCTGGTTCTAGATACTTTACCGTAACCCATCCTAATCCAATTATTAATACTGCAATAACTGCAAAGGGAATAATCGTTCGCTTTCGCTTAAATATTTTATACAGTTCGTTATATACTAAATTAAACAATATCTTTTCCCCCTGTTAATTCTAAAAATTGCTCTTCTAACGTTTTTCTTTCTTCATATACACGATACACTTGAATATTTTTCTCAAGCAATGTACGAATAACATTTGGGATTTCTTCATCTTTTACAGTAATAAGTAGATCATTACCTTTTATTAAAACATCTTGGTCTAACAATTCTGCTGCTCTCTTCGCATCATCTACACGTATACGGATTGTCTCCATCTCTTCGCTTTGATTATGCTGAATATTTTGCGTCGCCACATATTCTCCGTGCTGAATAATGATAACTCTGTCACACATTAATTCAACTTCTGAAAGTAAGTGACTAGATACAAGTACCGCTTTTCCTTGTTCATGTGCAATTTTCTTTATGTACATTCTCATTTCATGTATTCCACTAGGATCTAATCCATTCGTTGGTTCATCTAATATCAATACATCTGGATCGTGAATAAGCGCTTGAGCAATTCCTAAACGTTGTCTCATGCCGAGTGAATATGCTTTTACTTTGCGGTCAATTACTTGTCCCATCCCTAACAATTTCACTACTTCATCGATACGTTCTTCTGTCACGTTACCATTCATTCGTCCGAAATATGTTAAATTTTCATAGCCGCTCAAAAAAGGATAAAATTCCGGTGCCTCAATTACTGCTCCAATTTTCGAAGCAGTACTTTCAAATTGCTGTTTTACAGATTGGCCGTCAATCCAAACTTCTCCCTCTGTCATACGAATCATGCCGACCATCATTCTCATTAAGGTCGTTTTTCCAGCACCATTTGGTCCGAGTAAACCAACCACTTCACCTTTTTTAACTTCGAAACTAATATTTTCTACAAGTGTCTTTGAACCGATTCGCTTCGTTAATCGCTCAACCTTTACAATCGACTGTTCATTTGTCATTCTATACAACCTTTCCTTCCCATTCTTTGTCAGGTGTTTACACTGTAACATGATTATTTTTATGTGTAAAATAGGAAAAGGCATGATTTCTCATGCCTTTTCCTTGAAATGAAATGAATTTTTATCTTGTAAACTTTGAACAAATCGAAAACATTGCACCATCGATAATAAGACGATCACGATCATAATTATACTAACAACTACTATTGCATATATTGTAATCGGTGCACTATTTATCCCTTGTATTCCTGCTATTTTCATAAAGATAATCGTAAATAATTTCAAAAATAACATCCCATTAACTAATCCAAAAACAAACGCTGCTCCATAAATAAATAATTGCTCCTGGCATAATACACATAGTACGTTCCTATTCTCTGCTACATAAGATTTAATTTCCTCTTTCCTCACTTGTAGAAGAGAAAACGTTATTTTATATGTAGTAAAAATACATATAACAATGAATATAAAAAACAGCGTGTAAAAACACATTTGAAATAAAAGTGTAGTCCCTAACTCCCCAATTGCCCCTTTATTAAACTGGAGCGATATCATAAAAAACAAAACCATAGTACTCATGGCAATCCACATAAATTGCTTCATCCTTTTGGCAGCAAATGTTCTTATATTTTTTCTCACTAACTGACATAAAGACATATGTTCTTCCCCTACCTTACCTCATAACAAACTCATTCTATACTACAAGTGTATAAAAATATGACATTTTAAACATCGCACTACAATCTGAATTTGTTCTAAGTCTTTAGTCCTAGAAAATAAAATGGTAAAAAAATCATATTAAGAATATAATTGTAAAAAGGAGGGATCTCATGCGTATAAAAGTACTATCAATCTTGTTTTTATTATTTCTCACAAGTTGTAGCCCACTTAAACACAATGAGATCGCAATTGTTGAGCCATACAAATTAACAGAAGAGCAATCTTCTATTTTACAAATGACCCCTTTTCAAGAAGGAAACAGCATATTTTATAGCGTTACACTTAAAAATGAAAAAGATGAAATACATGCTACAATTGATTATTATCAAAATGGTAAAAAAACAAACGAAATTGTGAATACAGCTACCTCACATTTTCCCAAAAAGAAAGTAAAGCTTTCTTTTTTACCACCTCAATCCCAATTCAATAAAAATATACAAGCGCAACAAATTTGGTATGTTAATATTGAGGGTAGTTCCATGCTCGTTCCTGAAGAAGCACCCCCAAGTATAAATAGCTCTGCATCTACTACTCTTCAATCTGCTATAAAATTAAAATATAATCAAAAAACGACTTTAACAGCTATAATAAAAACGAATAAAGAAACCGTAAGAATCCCAATGCTTGAGGAAAAAAACGCTATTGACCAACTATTACAAGAAAACGAACATGTTTATCTCTTTAGTATAGAACTAAAAAAAGCAAACTAAAGCGGAAATGCCATACTATTGCATTTCCGCTTTAGTGTTTAATAAGGTGTACTTTTAAACAAATTAATTAATCTCATCCTCAACTTCTATTCTTTTCTTCTCTCTTGCAATTTTCAAAAACTCTAAAAGTTCTGGATTAGTATTCATTTTTTTGTACGCTACTGACATTTCTGCAACAAAATTCGAATCACATAACTCTTTATATACGACCTCGGTTTTATATAATTTATTTGCCGATACAGGTATTACTGTAATTCCAATTCCTGCCGCTACAAGTCCCATAACTGTTTGATATTCCGTCGCTTCTTGTACAATATGTGGACTAAACCCGACGTCACGGCAAAGTGATAAAATTGTATCGTATAACGCTGGCCATACGGGCCTTGTAATAAATACAAACGGTTCGTCTCTTAAATCTTCAATATGTATTTCATCCTTTTCAGCAAGTGGATGTGCCTTCGGTAAACATAACGTACAAGAAAGCCTTTGAATTGGTTCTAACTCTAGCAATTGCGTTGGAATTGGCGGACGTAAAAAACCAATATCAATACGGTTATCGTGAAGTGCATGCACCTGATCTGGTGTTGACAGTTCATGTAGTGCAACAGACACTCTCGGAAATTTCTTTCTATACTCCCTTACGATAGATGGTAAAATATCATATATCGCCGCACCTACAAAACCAATTGAAAGTGAGCCCACTTCTCCCCTTTGGGCACTTTGTGCGATTTCTACTGCTTTTTCAATTTGTTCAAACGCTTTTTTTACTTCTTTTAAAAACATTTCTCCAGCTTCTGTTAATTCAACCTTTCTCTTCGTTCTTGAAAATAACATAACTCCCATTTCTTTTTCTAATTGCTGAATTTGTTGACTAAGCGGTGGTTGTGTCATTTGTAAACGAGCAGCTGCTCGTCCAAAGTGTAACTCCTCTGCCACTACAACGAAATATTGCAAATGCCGTAATTCCATTTTGGACACCCTTTTCACTTTCGATTAATACATCTAATATATTAATAACATATAATTTATATATTAGACAAATTTTTTGAATGAACGTATAGTAGAAATTGTTAATTCTTTTTTACAATTTTTATGTAAAAAAAGAAAGGGGTGGTTACTGTATGAAATGGTGGAAATTAAGCGGACAAATCTTATTATTATTTTGTTTCGCTTGGACAGGTGAATGGATTGCAAAACAGGCACACCTCCCAGTTCCAGGAAGTATAATTGGTATTTTTTTATTATTAATTTCATTAAAATTTAACCTAGTGAAAAAAGAGTGGATACAAGACGGAGCAGACTTTTTATTAAAAGAACTTATTTTATTTTTCATTCCTTCTGCAGTCGCTGTCATACGCTACAAAGATACACTATCACAATATGGAATCGATCTCATTTTAATTATTATGATTAGCACACTTTGCGTTACCTTAGTTACGGGACTCTTAACAGAATTGCTACTAAAGCGGAAAGGATCAACACAATGATCGGCTTTCTTTGTTTATTATTAACACTATTCACATATTGGATATCGAAGAAAATGTATCAACGCTGGAATTGGAGCTTACTTTCTCCTCTTCTCGTCTGTCCTATTATTTTAATTGCTTTATTACTCGGACTAGACACACCTTATGAAACATATGAAACAGGTGGTCAATGGTTAACTGAATTATTAAAGCCTGCAACAGTTGCTTTTGCATGGCCAATCTATAAATACTTTGACTTACTCAAGAAACATGGAATAGCTATCTTACTTAACGTCATTGTCGGTTCGTTTTTATCAGTTATTACTTCAGCACTACTAGCAAATTATTTTCAAATTGATTCATCGTTAGAACATAGTTTAGCACCTCATATTGTAACAACACCAATTGCAATGGCTATTTCAGAAATGATTGGTGGTATGTCACAATTAACAGCCGTATTTGTTGTTTTAACTGCGTTAACAGGAGCATTGCTCGGTCCTTCTCTCATACGCATATGTCGTATTAAAACAGCACTCGCAAAAGGCATTATGTTAGGTACGAGTGCAAATGGAACCGGCACATCAAAAGCATTCGAAATCGGTCCTGTAGAAGGAACGATTGCAAGTTTATCTATGCTTTTAACAGCGGGAGCTAGTTTAGTTATCGTTCCGCTTTTCTTATCGTGGATACATTAAAAAAGCAAGTGTTTAAACACTCGCTTTTTTATTTATATATGTATTTAAAATCTCGAAATCTTCCGGGAATGATAGCGTTAATTCCTTCATCTCATCTATCCTCTTCCAAGCAATTTCATATATTAATTCATCAGGATCTTGAATTTTCATACTACCGCCTATTTTTTTAACGACATAATAATGAACGTATACAGGAACCCCGTATGTAATACCTTCTTTTTCGTATATTTTATTTACAACTTCCACATTGTAACCTGTTTCTTCCCAAACTTCTCGAATACAACATTCTTCTAGTGTTTCTCCCTTTTCAAGCCCGCCACTTGGAACAGACCACCTTTTTTCTTCACCTTTTTGTCCTTGCAACACCATTAAAACTTCATTTCTTTCGTTTACACATACTGCCGCACAACCTACCCATCTTTCCATATACATCCCTCCCCTACTACTATTCGTCTTCCTTTTTATTTTCCCCTTGAAAAAAGAGGAAAATAGTAAAACAATGACGAAAATTTACATCAACTTCATAGACAATCCCTTCTTAGAAATTAAAAACGGAAGGATGAAAATATGATTTCTAAATATGTTGTGGAATGTGTCTTTTGTGAAGAAAATCGAAAACCGCGCCAAGCTATCGTAACGGTTCCCGCCACTACTCAGCTACTAGCCATTGAAAAAGTACGTGCGGAATGCAAACGTCGTTTCGGAAAAGCTTTACTATTGCAAACAGAAATTAAAGAAGAAATAACTTTTGAACAAAAAGAAAGCTGACCATAAATTGGTCAGCTTTCTTATCCGATCATATTTTCACATGAAGATTAGGGGCATCCTCTTTAAGGATCGGGATTTTCCCATTATGTACGTTCCATAATGGTCATCGAACAATATATTTCTATGCAATTAATTATTGAATAGAATAGGGCAAAACTTGTTCGCATTTTTAGAAAAGGGATAGGGATATAATTCAAGTAGTACTTCGAATACTCGAACTTTACACTCATTATATTAAAGCAAATCCTTTTATATGGGAAATATGAATTACTTACATAATTCATTCGTAAAACATATTAGTTTGCTATATTATTTTTATTCCATCCATAACATACATCCAGCGAAAACTAGTGTCATAATCATTGAAAACTTCAAAAGCACCCTGAACGGATGCTTTCATACTTGTCTAGATTGATACTATGTACTTAATCTTGATTAATCAAAATAACCGCAGGACCAGCGACTACTACTCCAGCTACTTCTATCTTTTCAAATTCCTTTACTGTAATAGATATAACCCCTTCTCGTTCCATCAGTTCTTTACTCAGGACATCAGTCGGTATAGCTTTCACCGTCTTACCTCCTCTTCATTTTTACAATATGATAAAGTAAAAGTTTAATCAGTAAAGGTTTAGTCCACTCCGCACTGATTATAATCGGGCTTCCCGTTTATGCACGATAAAAAACAACCCAACGCATCTATATATATGCCTCACCTCCGCTTTCATTCCTTATTCACCCCAAAACCTTTCTCTCCCTTCCGTAACGTATTGAAAAAATAGAAAAGCACTCGCAACAGCGAATGCTTTTTCATTACTTACTTTCTATTACTTTTAACATTCTATTAATAAATGCTGCCGATTCTCCACGTGTTGCAGAACCTTTCGGCATAAATTCATTATTTTCATTTCCTTTTACAATACCTAATCCATAAACACGTTGTACAGCTTGTTTATCATATGCTAAATCTTGATCCGAGAATGGTAATGGAACTAAGTTACCTTTAATTTTTTTATATTGCAGTGCACGGTCAATCATGATAACAGCTTCATCTCGTTTAATCGTATCATTTGGAACAAATGTCCCATTCCCTCTACCACTTATTATCCCGGCAGTTGCTGCACGATTAATACCATCTATTAGCGATGGGTGTGCTGTATTTAAATCATTAAAATTCGATGACCCTTCAGGTAACTGCAATGATCTTGAAATTAAATTCGCAAATTCACCACGTGTTACAAGACGCTCTGGCCAATAAGAGCCTTTTCCATCCCCAACCATAATACCGCGTTTATCTAATTCACGAATGTCTGCTTCGTACCAACCACCTGTTATATCATCTTTATGGTTCGCATCATAATAAACTTTTGTTCCTTGTAAGAATGGTTCCCACGCATTATTTTTAATCATAATAGCCGGACAATTCTTCCCACTCCAAAATTGATGTTTCTTCACATTTTCTAAAGGAATATGTAATTCTCCCATTAAATAAGCTGTTAATTTACGAGCATTTTCAACAGCTTTATTATAATCACCATCTTCATTTACAGCAATTTCAATCGCAATGGATTCTCGATTTCCAGTTCCTTCCGCTCCATCTCCGGCATGCCAACCATTTTCATTTAATGGAAGATGTTGATAAATCTCTTTATCATCTACCGTAAAGTGCCAAGACGCTGAACGATCTTCCGTTCCCGTTGCCTGGTTATATAAATATACTGCATGGTTTTTAGCATTGGCCCCAACACGGTAATTATCTGTCTCATGAATCGTAATATACTTCGGCTTCATCGCATAACCAGGACGGATATTTTCATTTCCTTTTGGTACAATCATTTCTTTTAAAGTTACACCATAAATATCCGTTGTTTTCTCTTCTATTGGTGCAGCATACATAACTGCTGCACGTTTTGTACGTGCTGGTGTTGCCTCTTGAATAAGCGAAGCTTTTGTTCCTTCAAATTTTGCTGAAGGTGAATAAATCCATTTCATCTCATTATTTATTTTTACTTGGAACCATTCTCCCGCCTGTCCCATTACTTGAATGATTTGTGGCTCCAATACATTTTCTTCTTTGTATGAAGTAAATGGTTCAGAGTATGTAGAGGTTTCTTCATTAATAACTAACTTTTCACTTGATAACGTATGAACTTCTTTAACCTCTACATTCCCCTCACTATTTTGTATCCATCCAGTTCCGGATGAAGTCCGAACATAGTAAGCGTTTCCTTTTCTCTTCTCAGCTTTTACGACTTGATCCGAAATATGAACCCCTGTCTCTTTTTGAAGATTACTAGAATCATATAAAGGTACCTCTTTCACTATATGTACAAGAAATTCACCTGGCACTTCATTTTGTACTCCTTTATCTTCTCCTCGACCATCTTCATCTTTCATTTGGTTTTCAATACTTTTTAAAGCTTGTTCATCAGTTGAAACTGTCACAGTTTTTTCAAGCTCGCTAGCATAGGAATAATTTGGAATCGTTACCATACTAAATACAATCGATGCAGCTAAAACATTATAAAATCTTTTTTTCATCATAATACTTAACACGTCATAATTAAATTCGTGTTAAATTCCCCCTCCTCAACTAAAATATAAATCATCTAGTAAACTATTAAACTACATAACCATTTACAATATAACAGACTCATTCCGATTCGTATAGATAGGAATGACTACTATTTGCCTACATTTACTATATTGGAATATAAAAAGAAGCTATAATATATAGCTTCTTTCTACGTTTCTTTAATCTCTATGCACCTTATATTCCATAACTTTACCATCTCTATCAAATTGTAAAACAAGCTGTTCACTATCAATTGAAATAAAGCCACGTTCATTTCCAAGATAGTACGAAGTGATAATCCCTTCTTCTCCATTTCTTGTTTCAGTAGGCGTTCCTAATAATTTTGTAATTTCTTCATTTGATTTCCCTGTTAATTTATATTTTCGCATTAGATCATCTACCATATGTACCCGTTTTTCTTCAGCATGTAACCACCGATCTTGATTAAACTTTGAGGTGTATGTATTCATACTTAATTGTGCAGTGCACACCAACAATAGAATACATCCTACTATCATTACACCTAGCATTTGCTTCTTTTCTGTATTACGATTTATAGACGTACGTAAGACGAACTTTTGAATCACAACTAATATAGCAAATGGCATGACTACTACAAACATACTTTTTACACTTACTGACATATGAACCGAATCAATAACAAACATAAACGCAAGATACATTAGTATATACAAACAAATATAAACATACAAAATACCCCTTAATATAGCACTCAGAAAGCCCACCTCTTTTTAATTCATTTTATAATTCATCCGGTTAATGATTTCTCGAAGCTTTTCTAACTCCTGATCTGTATATATTACTTTCCCTGTTAAGATCTCATTTCTGAAGAACGTTACAATTTGCTCTCTATCTTTTAATCTCGGCGTTTTTTCTTCAGAAAAATCTAGCACTTCTTTCCCACTCTCATTATAAAAATATACAATTGGTTTTACGTTTTCCTTTACAATATCAACTTGGATTTCTTTCAAACAATTGTATAGAATATGAGATAGTTTCTTCGCTCTATATACTGGATTCCCTTCATTTTTCACTTGTATCGTTAATGACCCTTCCCTTGTTATGCATTCAAACGTCTCTTCTTTTTCTACTTCTTGTTGATACTTGCCAATTTCATCAATCATAAATGAATATATACTAGCATTTTCTTTCGTTAAGCCATGAATTAATTTACCTGTCCATTCTTTCGTCTCAAGTAGATACATGCCCGTTTTACTTAAGACAAGATGATGAATTCGAAAATCATTTCCGCCGTGCTGATTTCTAATAAAAACATTCGGCATAATATGAAATTCATTATCTAGTATTATGCCTTGTTCTACGAAGCCTCGTTTCATATAATGTAATGTTTCGTGTGTATTCACTTCAGCTCCATTTTTCGTATACTCTCGTAAATTTGCAATTAATTGTTGAAACATATGTATTTCGTTACTATGTTTTCCTTGCATTTCACTACGTTCTTTACTATGTTGCACAGCTAATTGATTTTTCATCATACGCATATTTTCAAGTTCTCTAGCTGCACTTATTTGTAAATCACTGTATTTCTTCTGTTCCATATTTTTCAATGTATTTTGTTGTTCTTTATGCTCTGTAACCGTAGCTGCAATTTCATTTTCATACGTTTCAATTGCTTGTTTCTTTTCAAATTCTACTTGCTGACTCTCTGATTCTAGCTGTTTATTTTTATAGAACAGCATGAATGCTACAGCTAATAATAATAAAATCACACCTATTAGCACATAATCCATATTTTTACTCCTTCATTTCATTTTCATTTATTTTTATAAACATCCATTATATTATACTATGCTTTCAATATACACTTTGTAAAAATTACATATTTTTAATGAAGCGAGACTGTAATAAGCGATTTTTTCCATGCCCTATTGGATTGTTTCAGGTTGCTCGCAAATAGCAGAATAAAAGGCATCTCAGGCGAGATACCTTTTACGTGCATTTTATTGTACACCATACTGAATATAACTTGGATCATAGTATATCCATCCATTTCCACCTAAACCAAGCCATCCATCTTGCTTACACCATACTCTATAAGCCTCACCATGATGTAACTGTCTTATAACATTTCCATTTAATGATGGAGCATCCCGCAGATTCACATTATCACCAGTAATAGTCGCCACATAATGTTTATACTGAATGTAACTTGGATCATAGTATATCCATTCGTTTCCACCTAAAGCAAGCCAGCTACCTTGTTCGTTCAAAACTTCATATGATTCGCCACGCTTTAGCTGACGGATTACATTAGATTGCAAAGAAGGTCCACTCCGTAAATTTACATTATCGCCATTAATTACAGCAACGCCGTAGACTGCAGTAGCAGTACTAGGAGGGGAAACATTTCCACCACCATTTGTTCCGTTCCCTTGCAAAGCTTCTAATGAAACCGCTGCTGATACGTCACAATTTCCTACTACACCTGAAATTTTACCAGAATCTGTGTATTGCCATGCTGTCCACTCTGTCCATCCACCAGCATCAGCAGGCGGCGTACTAGAGTATTTAGAAATCCAAAGTGGAATATCACTTAATCCGTTAATTCCAAACTCATTAATATACCAAACTCCTGTATATAACATGACATCTTTTCCAGTAGCCTGTTTCACATAATTTATGAAACTTCTTGCCCAATTAGATATAGCAGTACCAGTTAAATTACTATTACTCGGATCTATCGGTGATTCTAAATCTAGAACTGGCATTAAGTCTGTCTGATTGCTTTGTAATATGCTCACAAAATGTTTCGCTTCTGAAATTGCATCATTTAGTTCTGGATGTGCAAAATGGTATGCACCGATTAATACATTCGCATTCCGCGCTGCTTGTACATTTTGAACCAAAGTAGGATCAAGAATATTCACACCTTCTGTCGCTTTTGCATACGCCGCCGAAATACCGGATCCTTTCACTGCATTCCAATCAATATCCCCTTCCCAATGAGACACATCAATAAACGTAATATTTGAACTAGATCTATCTTGCATATAAAAGCTCCTATCAATTTTTTTCATCTCGTATACATACAATATGTACAACTTTATTAAAGGGTCACGACGTTTATACTATAGACATAAAGAGCAAACATATTTTATAAACAAAATAAAAAAGCCTTGTAATTACAAGGCCTTTTGTAAACTTCCTTTATTTTGGAGTAAATACATATTATAATACAACCCTTGTTCACTCAGTAATTCTTGATGTGTACCTCTTTCTACTATTTCTCCATGATGCATAACAAAGATTTGATCCGCATCTTGAATTGTAGATAATCTGTGCGCAATGGCTATCGTCGTTCTTCCTTTTCTCATTTGCTGTAATGCTGTTTGAATCGCATCTTCTGTTTCTGTATCAATATTTGCTGTTGCTTCATCTAGTACTAATACTTTCGGATTCGTTGCTATCGTTCTAGCAAAAGCAATTAATTGGCGTTGACCACTAGAAAATGCAGCACCTCTTTCTACTACTTCTGTTTCATACTGCTCTGGTAATTTTTCAATAAACGTATTGGCTTGCACAAATTGTGCCGCTTCTTTTACTTCTTCATCTGTAATTTCTTCATTGTACATACGAATATTTTGTTTTACATTTCCCGCAAATAAAAATGCATCTTGCAATACGAGTCCTATTTTCTTTCTAATCTCTCGTTCTTCAAATCCCTCTAAATCCACACCATCTATTACAATATTTCCGGACTTAATATTATAAAATCGCATTAACAAATTCATAATGGTACTTTTTCCGCTACCAGTGTGCCCAACGAAAGCAACCGTTTGCCCTTGTTTCACGTGAAAAGATACATTTTTTAAAACATCACGTTTTCCATCATACGAAAAAGTAACATTTTTAAATTCAATTTCTCCATTAACGACTTGAGGATTTTCATCCCCTTTTTGAACTGGCGCTAAATCTTTTTCATCCATTAAATGAAATACACGTGATGATGAAACAAGTGCCTGTTGGAAAAATGATAATTTCATCATCATCTCATTTACAGGCTGGAAGAAACGATGTATATAGTTAACAAACGCGTATAGAACTCCTACTTCAACAGGACTCTTCAGCGCATCAATTCCAAATAAACCAAGTACTAACGCAATTGCTATAATATGAACTAAATCCGTTGCTGGGCGTAAAAGTAATGCGTCTAACTTTAACGTCCGTCGCCCTGCACTATAATGTTTATTATTCACTTCTTCAAACTCTTTTCTCATACGCTTTTCTTGTCTGAACACTTGAACAATATTCATTCCTTGAATAGACTCATTTAACTTTGCATTTAACACGCTCAATTGATTACGTACTTCTAAATAAAAAGCTGCACTTTTCCGACGATATAGCACCATAATTGCAAACATGATTGGAATTAATACGAGAGAAAACAGAGCTAATTTTACATTTAATAAAAACATTGCTACTAAAATACCTATTAAAAAGACTACATTTTTGACAAATGTGGATAATACACTGACATAAAAGTCTTTAATTGCTTCCGTATCATTCGTTATGCGCGATACGAGCGTACCAATCGGCGTACGATCAAAGAAACTTAATGACAACTTTTGAACATGATCATATACTTCAACACGCATATCTTGAACAATTTTAAAAGCGATATTTTGAAAATACAATAAGTCTAAATAAGTAAATAATACTTTTAATAAGTGAGCAATGAGATATACAACAAATAGAGTCACAAGTGCCGATTGATCAAAGTTTCGTGGTACTAAATGTTCATCAAGAAATTGTTTAATTAAAAAAGGACCCATCATTTCAGTTACTGTTGCACCAATTAAAAAGATAAATGCTAAAGATAGCAACCCCTTATATGGCTTCATATAAGAAAGCAATCTACTTAAATCACTCTGCTTCTTCTCAGTCATCATACGCCTCCTTTCTCAACTAATGCTTCTAACTGCTGGCTCTCATACATCTCTTTATACCAACCGTTTTCTTCCATTAATTGCTCATGTGTACCTCGTTGCACAATTCTACCTTCATCCACAACAAGTATAAGATTAGCATGTTGAATTGCACTTAAACGATGAGCAGTAATAATCGTCGTTTTCCCTGCTCTTTCCCTCTTTAATGCATTTAAAATCGTTTCTTCTGTTTTTGCATCTACTGCTGATAAACAATCATCTAAAATTAAAATTTCTGCATTTGTTAATAAAGCACGCGCAATAGAAATCCTCTGTTTTTGGCCTCCAGATAACGAAACACCTCTTTCTCCTACTACTGTTTCATACCCTTCTGAAAATTGGAGGATATCATCATGAATACAAGCAATCTCTGCCGCTCGGGTAATTTCATTATATGTAGCATCCGCCTTTCCGAAGGCAATATTCTCCCCAATACTCGCTGAAAATAAAAAATGATCTTGCGGCACGTATGAAATGGCAGAACGGACACCGTAAAGTGTTACATCGCGAATATCCCGCTCCCCAACTTTTAATCCACCATTAAAATGATCATACTCCCGAATTAGACATTTTAATAAAGTCGTTTTCCCTGCACCTGTACGTCCGACAACTCCTAATGTTTCACCCTTCTTTAAATCAAAATGAACATCTTCTAGCTGTAACAGTTCATTTTTCTTATAGGAAAATGAATCAACCGCAAATGTAACATCACCGCTCGCTATTGTATGCACGGCATCTTCTCTATTTACTACATCTGATTTTTGAGAGAGAATTTTTTCTACACGGTCATACGAAGCACGCCCACGCTCCATAATATTAAACAACCATCCAAAGGCTAACATTGGCCAAACGAGGGTACCTAAATACGTTGTAAACGTAACGAGATCACCTACAGTTAGTTCCCCTCTCACAACTAATACTGATCCGTAACATACTGCAATTAAAAAAGAAAATCCAACGATAAGTGAGATTGTCGGATCGAACAACGAATCAATACGTGCAACTAACATATTTTTATGTACAACATCTTCTGACTTTTTTCGGAATGCTTGTAAATCTTCTTTCTCTTGTCCAAGTGATCGAATTACCTTCATCCCACTCATACTCTCTTGCACTTTATCATTGATTTCCGAAAACGATTGCTGCGCTTTATGAAACCTTTTATGTAATAACGTTCCATAATAGTTTGTCGAAATCGCTACTATCGGCATTGGAATTAAGCTTAACAATGTTAACTTCCAACTAATTGTAAAGCCCATGGCTACGAGTACACATCCACCAACGGCTAAAGAGTCAACAAGCGTTAAAACGCCCGATCCAGCAGTTTGTTGAATCGCCTGAATATCATTGGTCGCATGCGCCATCAAATCACCTGTACGACGTGATTGATAGAAAGATGGGCTCATCTTTGTAAAATGTTCATATAAATTCTTTCGTAATTGACGGGCTAGTTTTAACGAAGATCCAAAAATCATAATACGCCATAAATAACGTAATATGTACATAGTAATCCCTACAACTACTAACAGAATCACCCAATTCAACAATTTCTCAGATGTTAATGTTCCATTATTAATTTCATCTACTACAATACCTAGTACTTTCGGAGCTACAAGTTCAAGAAGCGCGACACCAAATAACATAATAATTCCGATTATGTACGCTCGTTTTTCTTGTTTAAAAAACCAAGCTAAATTAATAAATACCTTCATTTTTATCCTCCTCCCTTAAAATGAGCGATGTTTTCAGTTTACCAAAAATACAGAATTTTTAAAAGTTTTAAACTACATAACTAACAAAAAGAAAAGACACTCTTAGCGAGTGTCTTTTAGCGCTTATTTCGTTTGTTGCTTGCTCATCGCGCTCATCATTTGATTGATTTTCTTTTGGGAAGGTTTTTGTCCCATTTGCATCATCATCATTTTTAACATTTGTTCATTAATTGGTGGATTTTTTTCTAAGTAGTTCATCATGTATTTGCGGGCAATGAAAAATCCTAACGCCACACCTGCTACTAGTGCTACTACGCCCACTAGAATACCTAACCAAATCGGCATATATTTTCCTCCTTCATGTTGTCTACCTTACAGTGTACTAAAACCTTTTCAATAAGACAAGATACAATTCGACATTTTTTACACATATGTTCGTACTTGTTTTAGAGGATTCAGCCATCCGTACTTTGTATTTTCATAATCCATAGCTAAAAATGTTAATTCACACTTTCTTAACACCTCAAAGAAAGTCGTTTCCATAGAGACATTTCCAGAGGTATTCATGCGAATATAGTGTGGTTTTACCATTATTTCGCCGTATTCCGCTCCTGTATAAAGTGTATGTGTATGATGTGTTCGATCATATTTACCAAGAACGCGCAAAGCTTGTTCTAATTTATGATGAATTTTCATTACCTGTAATGGCATCGTTATATACATCATTTGTTTGTATAACACTTTTTTTTCCGAAAGGGACCCAGATTCTGAAAATCGAGCAAATAAATCAAAAAACAAATATTCACGACCAAAGTAAGCTTTCGCAATATCCTCTTGAATTAAATACAATTCATACGTTTTCATCCTTCGCCTCCCAATCTGGACAACCTTTTCTCTTCATTATATAGAAGAAATTTTGCAATGATTGTCTGACTGCGGAGAGATAAAAAACTTTTTCTGTCGAAAAAACTCATTTACATAGAAAAATCTCTCCATGCCGGAGAGATTTTTCTAAAATCATTAAAGCATTTCTTTTACTTTACGCACAACGTTCTCTACAGTAAATCCATACTCTTCCATAATCTTCTCACCAGGAGCAGAAGCACCGAATGTATCGATACCTAACACATCTCCGTCAAGACCTACGTAACGGTGCCATCCAAATGTAGCACCCATTTCGATTGCGAAACGTTTTGTTACTGCTTTTGGTAATACAGATTCTTTGTACTCAGCAGTTTGAGCTTCAAAGCGATCCATAGATGGCATGCTGACAACAGCTGCGTCAACGCCGTCTACTGCTAGAGCCTTTTGTGCTTCAACAGCTAGACTTACTTCAGACCCAGTTGCAAGTAAGATTACATCAGCTGTTTCTTTCTTGCTTGCAGAAACTACATATGCACCTTTTGCTACTTTTTCATACGTATCGTCTTTTGCACCTTCTAATGTTGGAAGGTCTTGACGAGTTAATACTAAAGCAGTTGGTTTGTTTGTAGATTCTAGAGCTAGTCTCCAAGCTGCAACAGATTCGTTACCATCAGCTGGACGAATAACAGATACATTTGGCATTGCACGTAGCGCTGCTAATTGCTCGATTGGTTCATGTGTTGGACCATCTTCACCAACAGCGATACTGTCGTGTGTGAATACATACGTTACTGGCAATTGCATTAATGCTGCAAGGCGAATTGCTGGACGTAAGTAGTCAGAGAATACGAAGAACGTACCACCGTAAGTTTTTAAACCGCCATGTAATGCAATACCGTTCATTGCTGCACCCATTGCGAACTCACGTACACCGTACCAAATGTTTTTTCCGCTGTAATCATCTCTTGTAAAGTCTTTTTCGTTATTCATATATGTTTTGTTAGAACCAGCAAGGTCAGCAGATCCACCGAAGAATGATGGTACAGACTCTGCAATTGCATTAATTACAGCACCTGAAGAATTACGAGTTGCTGCTTTTGATCCTAATTCATAAGTTGGTAAGTTTTGCTCCCAACCTTCTGGAAGAAGACCATTCATTGCTGCTTGCAATTCGTTTGCTAATTCTGGGTATGCTTGTGCATATTCACCTAGCATAGTGTTCCACGCTGCTTGCGCAGTTTCACCAACATCTTGTACCGTTTTACGGAAGTTGTCATATACTTCTTCTGCTACATGGAAGTCTTGCTCAGCAGTCCAAGCATATGCTTCTTTCGTTAATTTTGTTTCGTCTACACCAAGCGGAGAACCATGTGAAGCTGATTTTCCTGATTTGTTTGGAGAACCGAAACCAATTGTCGTTCTTACTTCAATTAGCGTTGGGCGTTTTTCGTCAGCTTTCGCTTCTTCAATTGCTTTCGCGATAGCTTCAATATCGTTTCCATCCTCAACACGGATTACTTGCCATCCGTATGCTTTGTAACGATCTTCTACACTTTCAGAGAATGAACGATTTAAATCGCCATCTAATGAAATATCATTTGAATCGTAAAGCACAACAAGACGACCTAATTGTAAATGAGCAGCTAATGAAGATGCTTCAGCAGAAACGCCTTCCATTAAATCTCCATCACCACAAATAGCGTATGTATAATGATCTACTACATTATACGCATCACGGTTGTATTTAGCAGCTAAATGTCTTTCAGCCATTGCCATACCTACAGCAGTTGCAATACCTTGTCCAAGTGGACCAGTAGTTGCATCTACACCAGCTGTATGACCGTACTCAGGATGTCCTGGAGTTTTGCTTCCCCATTGACGGAAGTTCTTTAAGTCATCCATTGTTAGATCATAACCAGATAGGTGAAGTAGGCTGTATAATAACATTGAACCATGACCTGCAGATAATACGAAACGATCACGGTTAAACCACGTTGGGTTATTTGGATTGTGTTTCATAAATTGAGTCCATAATGTATAAGCCATTGGTGCTGCACCCATTGGCATTCCTGGGTGACCAGAGTTTGCTTTTTCAATCGCATCGATGGATAATGTGCGAATCGTGTTGATAGAAAGTTGTTCGATTGAATGTGACATGCTATTCTTCCCTTCGCTTATATTAGTAAACGTTTTATACATTTATATGATAGCTTCCCACGCAAGATTATACAACATGTATCGACAAATATGTTGATATTTTTTTGGTTTTTCATAAAAAAATCAAGGTTTTCTGGAATGTATGGGCATTCAATATGACATACTTTTTCATTGTTTTTATTTTAAAAAGAAAGGGAATTATCTGTATATTTATTCATCATTTTCAAATTCCATAATGCAAAATATATCCTTCCCCATTTTTCACTCTGCGAAGCAAATAAATAAACGACTGTAAATCTTGGCATAATTTATCTCGATCAAATACGTATCTTTCATATTCTCCATCCGTATTTTTATCATTTTCCCATTGAAACTGTCCTGTCAATTCGATTGTTTCTGGCGCTAAAGAAAACATGCTAACTAGCGAACAAAATAATTGTTCTGCTATCACTGCCCCTTGCTGTTCTATTTTCGTAATACCATAATAGTGAATTCCAAATCCTTCTGCTCTTTTCGCTGGATAGTAGGTCGGAATCCAATGAGTAAAATCTAATATATATACGATTAGCTCATCACTTAATACAACATACTCATCTATCGTTGCCTCTTCTTTATATAGAAAACAACGTTCAATCCAATCTATATCTATAAAATCCAATCCTTTTTTTTCATTCGAAACAAATACAAACTCATGCTGTAAAGCCAAATTATCCCCCCTATTACTCACATTTATTATTCTTATTATATAAAAAAGCACCTTTTATAGGTGCTTAAAATAAATTATACAATTTTCTTCCGTATCGAACTTGAAATATAATCAATGATAATTACCATTAAAATGATGCCCAATAAAATAATCCCCACACGAGACCAATTGCGTGAACTCAGTGCAAAAATTAGAGGCGTACCAATCCCACCTGCTCCAATAACGCCTAAAATAGCAGCGGATCGTACATTAATTTCGAACCTGTATAACGTATACGATAGAAAATCCGGTAATACTTGCGGTAATACTGCATACCAAAGTATTTGAAAGCGATTCGCACCCGTTGCTATTAACGCTTCCGTCGGTCCCTTATCTATATTTTCAATTCCTTCTGAATATAGTTTTCCTAACATCCCAATAGAGTGTAACCCTAAAGCTAGAACTCCGGCAAAAGATCCTGGTCCAACAGCTTTTATAAATAAAAGAGCCATAACTAATTCAGGAAATGTACGAACAAAACTAAGTACAAATTTTCCAGTTCCTGAAGTTAATTTCCCACTGCTCATATTCGTTGCTGCCCAAAAAGCAAATGGAACAGATAAAAAGGCAGAAATAAATGTACCTAATATCGCAATTGCCAACGTATCAATTAAACCATGTAATAAATCTTCACCATCTGGCAAAGATACATATGCCCAATCTGGATTCAATACACCTGTCATAATTGCCTTTGTAATTTCTCCCGCCGTATCTTTGATTCCCTCTAACGGTACTCCTGAAAAAGCCCATACATAAACAAATGTAAGTGCTATAAAAATAAACCAGCGATACACACTCGGTTTCTTCGGTTTTGGTACGATTAACGTCGCTTTACTCATTATAATTTCTCCCGCAACAATGTACTTACATAATCAATTAACAATACAACAACAAGAGTATAGATAATAATAGAAGCAGTTTGTTGATATTGTAAAAACCCAAGTGTACGGTCATAATATAATCCAATACCACCTGCCCCTACTAAACCTAAAACAGCTGCTGCACGTACGTTCACCTCAAATGTATAAAGAACATAGGAGACAAAATGTGCTTTCACTTGCGGCATTACCCCATAAACAATCCATTGCACTTTATTTGCTCCTACTGCAGTCATCGCTTCTAATGGACCTGGATCAATCGATTCAATTGACTCATACAATAATTTCGCCACGAGCCCAATTGAGAAAAAAGTAAGAGCCAAAATACCTGGAAGTGGTCCTATTCCAAAAATAGCTACAAAAATCGCCGCTAATAATAAATCTGGTATTGTTCGGATAAAATTTAAAATCAATCGAGCTGGACCGTATAAAAATGTACTAGTAAACACATTACTTGCCGCAAATAGTGCCAGTGGAATAGCTAAAATCGCTCCTAAAGTCGTCCCAATAATCGCCATACGTATTGTATCTAACATCGCTGTTGTAATAACTTGAAAATAACTCCAATCTGGCGGCACCATCTCTTTTAACAAATCAATCATATTAGGAAAACCAACTACTAGTTTTGAAAATGATGCGTCGACCTGTACACTACTTCCCCACAACAGTAAAATGACTAGCATAGCCGTTAACATATGTTTCAACTTACTCGGCGGCCTCGGTATCGATTTCGAATATATCGTCACGTCATTCATTTAACTGCCACCTCTAATAATTCACTTTTCTGCGCTACGTCTCCATAAATTTCAGCAAACTTTTCATCCGTTGCCTCTTCTACTGAACCATCAAAAACAATTTCGCCTGCATGTAATCCAATAATGCGTGTCGCATATTGCCTAGCTAAATCAATAGAATGTAAGTTTACAATTGTTGTAATTCCAAAATCTTCATTAATTTTTTTCAAATCATCTAATACTTGCTTTGTTGTTAGCGGATCTAACGACGCAACAGGTTCATCTGCCAATATGATTTTCGCTTCTTGCGCCAACGCTCTAGCAATCGATACACGTTGCTGTTGTCCTCCTGATAATTCATCAGCTCGCGCATATGCTTTTTCTAAAATATTCACCCTTTTTAACGATTGAAAGGCAAGCTCCAAATCTTCTTTTGGAAATAGCCCTAACGTTGTACGCAGTGTCGAATGATACCCTACACGGCCAGCTAATACGTTCTTCAATACCGTTGATCGCTTTACAAGGTTAAAATTTTGAAAGATCATACCAATATCTCGGCGCATGCGGCGTAATCCTTTTCCTTTCGCTGCAGTAATAGACTCACCTTCAATCATAATTTCGCCTTCTGTAATCTCATGAAGACGGTTTACCGATCTTAGAAGTGTAGACTTTCCAGCCCCAGACAGCCCTACCATTACAACAAACTCGCCTTTTTGAATGTTCAAGTTTATATTATTCAATCCTTTTGTACCATTCGGATACACTTTGGAAACATTTCGAAACTCTATCACACATCTTACCTACCTTCTATGTATTCAAAACGGCAAACTAACTGAAAATAAATCCTTCCAGTTAGCCGCCATTTCCATATGTATTATTGCGTTTTTACTTTCTTTCCATATTCACGAACGATATCAAATTTACTATCATCAGATTTAACATAGCCTTCGTGTGAATATACTTCTTTAATGATTTTGTGACCTTCCTCATTCTTTCCTATTTCAATGAAAGCATCCTGTAATTTCTTGCTCCACTCTTCATCTAAATCAGAGCGTACCGAAATCGTATCGTTCGGAATTTTCTCTGTAAATTTCACTATTTTCGTTTGATCAAATATATTCGGATAATCTTTTTTCACAATATTACGAGCATCTTGGAATACAACCGCTGCATCTACATCACCATTTAAAAGTGCAATAAGCGACTGATCGTGTCCTTTTAATGTAACAGGTTTCACATCCTTTAGCGGATCAACACCCTCTTTTAACAATACAGCCGCAGGCCATACGTATCCCGCTGATGACGTTACATCTTGATAACCAATTTTTTTACCTTTTAAATCTTTTACACTATTAATATTTGAATCTTTCTTAACTACAAACTCAGATTTATAAAAGTCTACTAAATCCTTTGTAGGAGCTCCGGTTTCATCATCCACCCCAAAACGTTGTGCTTGTAAAATTACGTTTGCAGCCTTTTTCTCATGTGCTAGCACATATGCTGTTGGTGGTAAAAAGCCTACATCTACTTGCTTAGATGCCATCGCTTCTACAATTGTATTGTAATTCGTTGAAATACTAACTTTTACCGGGATATTTAATTTATCACTTAATAGCTTTTCCAATGGTTTCGCCTTCGCCTCTAACGTATCTGCATTTTGAGAAGGAACAAATTGTACATTTAACGTCTTCGGTACATAACCTTTTTTCGTATCTTCAGTTTTACTTGCACTAGATTCCTTCGTTCCACAGCCACTTAATAATCCCGCCGCCAGTACAACTGTCGTGCTCATTGCAAAAACTTTTTTCAACATATTAAAGCCTCCATTTTTGTTGTTATAAATTACCTTCCGTAAACATGAAGAAATATATCACACATTTTTATTAATAATTGTTTATTTACAGAATCTTTACACATTCTATACATTCTCATTAAAATTCTCTTCATATATTTGATATGCTTAACTAGTAGATAACAATAGAAAAGGTGAATGATATTGAATCAAAATCAAACTGTAATTTTAAACATCTTATTAACAAGTGATATACACGGTACTGTGTATCCAATTCACTACCAAGATAACTCTCAAGCTGAAATTGGTTTAGCTAAAATCTCTACTCTTATAAAAAAAGAACGTTCCGAAAACAGAAACGTTCTTTTAATTGATAACGGTGACTTCATACAAGGTACACCCTTTACTTATCATTACGCTACATATGCAAAAGATAAGAAAAATCCAATGTCCTTATTAGCGAACTATTTACGTTATGATGCTGCAGTTATCGGGAATCATGAATTTAATTATGGAATGGACGTATTAAATCATGCTATTTCTACTGCAAACTTCCCGTATCTATCAGCAAATATTTTAGATACAAACAGAAAAGAACCTTATTTCGGGAAACCATATATAATAAAACATATTGAATCAAATATAAAAATCGCTATTTTAGGAATGACAACGCATTACATTCCTAATTGGGAACAACCTCATCACATTCAAGATTTACAATTTGAAGATGCATTAGAAACAACAAAAAAATGGGTTTCTTACATTCGCGAACAAGAGCAACCAGATTTACTAGTCGTAGCGTATCATGGAGGATTTGAACACGATTTACAAACCGGGGTACCGACTGAAGTTTTAACAGGTGAAAACCAAGGTTATGCAATGTGCCATGAAATTGAAGGCATAGATATTTTACTAACAGGCCACCAACACCGGGAAATCGCTCACACCGTAATAAATGGTGTAACAGTTTTACAGACTGGATGCAATGGACACTCTGTTGGAAAAATAACAGTAACATTCGAGAAAACAGAACAAAAATGGGTAAAAAAAGAGAGTTATTCACAATTATTGCCCGTGCGAGGAATTGCAGCGGACCAACATATGCTTTCCTTGGTTACCGATTATGAAGAGAAAACACAAAATTGGCTCGATCAACCTATTGGACTAATCTATGGGGATATGCAAATTTCAGACGCTATGCAAACTCGTTTGCAAGACCATCCTTTTATTGAATTCATAAATAAGATACAGATGGATATAACTAATGTTTCTATTTCTTGTACAAGCTTATTCCATAATACATCTCCAGGTTTCCCTGGTCATGTAACAATGCGTGACATCGTTTCTAATTATATTTATCCAAATACATTAAAAGTAATTAGAATAACTGGAGCAGATATAAAAAACGCCCTTGAACTCTCTGCTTCTTATTTCACATTACATGCAGATGGAACTATCATCGTAAACCCTACCTTCATAGAACCGAAGCCACAGCACTATAATTATGATATGTGGGAAGGGATTTCGTACGTATTAAACATTTCCAAACCTATTGGCGAGAGAGTAGAATCTTTACAGTATAAAGGCGCTCCTCTTAATATGGATGAAGAATATGACGTCGTTATGAATAATTATCGCGCAAGCGGCGGAGGAAACTTCTTTATGTTTCAAAATAAGCCCGTAATAAAAGACATACCAACAGATATGTCTGAACTTATCGCTAACTATATATTGAAGCACAAAAAGATAGAAGCATCAGTCAATAATAACTGGAAAGTTATTAAATAACGGATATAATAAATAAAAAAGATGGGCTTCGCCCATCTTTTAGTTTAATTTTGCATTATCTTGCTTTTTTAAAGCTTTTAATTTCGCCGGTGTAACATCAGTACCTTCTTCGTTAACAACTTTAATTCCTTTAAGTTCGTTTAACATATTTTGACGAAATCCTTTTAAATATTGTTCACGTAGCGATTGGCGCTCACGTTGTTCTTCTTCAGTTAAGCCTTCAGCCTTTGCTTTTTTCGCTAAGAAGTTAATGCGTTCAATGAGTTCGTGACTTTGCATCTCGAATCCCCCTTTTACTCAAAACTGATTATTATCATACAATAGTTAGTCCTCTTTATCAAGCAATTGCTTTGTATACTCTACATATCTACGATGTACAGTCGCTTTTGAAACATTATGACCAAAGCCGCGAAGCGTTGCCGCAATTTCTTCAAAAGTAAGTTCACTCTTGCGCAAACGTACAATTTCCTCAATCGGCACTTCTTTCTTCTCTCGTCCTACGCTTAAATGACGATTCTTCAAATTATTTTCTGGACGATAACCTTTTTCTACTGCACGTTGCATACCACGTTTAATTTTCAAGTTATGAATCTTTCTTTGATACTCTTCAACAATACCAATAATATCTAATACCATCGAATCAGAATCCGATAATTGTAATTCTCCATTATGCGTATGCGTGTATACTTTTATTCCCTCTTTATGTAAACAGTGCATTAATGCAATCTTTGCATTCCCCCTACCAAGGCGCGTTTCATCTTGTATGAGTAGCACATCAATTTGTTCGTCTCGAATGGTATCCAGCACTTCTAATATACCGTCACGTTCAATCGTATACCCACTAGCCTGTTCTTCAATTACCTTAGCAACATTCATTTGATAGCGCTCAGCTAAATGCAATAATTCATCTTTTTGACGTAATAATGACGTTTCTTGCGCTTCTTTCGTTGTACTCACACGCGCATAAATAATTGCATTCATTACGAACCCCTCTTTCTCACTATTATTTCCCTCCAGTGTAACATAAATTCGCCTTTTGTTCGAACTTATGTTTGTAGAATGTTTTTTCGCATGTTATACTTATTAATAAGAAAAATGAAAGAAAACGAGGTGTTAGAAAACATGGAAAAGTTAACGAAACGCCAGCAAGACATTCTCGACTTTATTAAGCTAAAAGTACAAGAAAAAGGATATCCACCTTCCGTACGTGAAATTGGTCAAGCGGTCGGCCTCGCTTCTAGTTCTACAGTGCACGGACATTTATCACGACTAGAAGAAAAAGGATATATTCGACGCGATCCAACAAAACCACGAGCAATTGAAATTTTAGGTGACGATCGAATGGATGCAGAAACACAATCTGTTATTCAAGTTCCAATTATCGGAAAAGTTACTGCTGGATTACCGATTACAGCAGTTGAAAGTGTAGAAGATCACTTCCCACTTCCAGCTAGCATTGTTGCTGGAGCAGACCAAGTGTTTATGTTACGTATTTCTGGAGATAGTATGATTGAGGCTGGTATTTTCGATGGGGATTTAGTTGTTGTTCGCCAACAACAGTCTGCATACAACGGTGAAATTGTAGTCGCTTTAACAGAAGATAACGAAGCAACTGTTAAACGTTTCTATAAAGAAAAAGACCATTTCCGTCTACAACCGGAAAACTCTTCATTAGAACCTATCATTTTAAAACAAGTGTCAGTTATCGGAAAAGTAATTGGCGTATATCGTGATTTACATTAAGCATAATAAAAGAAGATAATTACCTTATTTATATACGGTAATTATCTTCTTTTTTGTATTTTGATAGATTTTCATATAATTCTATTTCTTATGAACGAGTTTCAATCGTCACATCGCCAGCAGCTGTTTTACCGCTAATCTTTTTACTACCATTGCCAATCGTTATATTTTTATTTTCTTCATTAAAAATCATCACCTCGCCAGCAGCGCTTTGCCCCGTTATAACTGCATCTTGCGGCTTTTCTAATAAGGTAATATCTACATCGCCAGCAGTTGAACTTGCCTCTACATCATACTTAGGATCATGATCCATAATATGCACTTCCCCACTGGCCGTTTTCGCTATTACCTTCCCGATTACCTTTTTAAAGTTCACCTCACCAGCTTTTGAAGATCCCTCCACACTCTTAGCTGTGACATGTTTTAAATTCACTTCTCCAGCGAGGGTCCCAACAGTTACACGATCACTTTTCACATCACTTATTTCTATTTGTCCAGCAGATGAATTTACTTTTATCTCATGGTAAGAACGTTCTGGTACAAATATAGTCAATGTAGACGTTTGAAACTTGAAATTGTAAAAAGAAAAATCAAATGAAGCACCTTTTTCTCTTTCCCCAATAATCTTTAATGTGTCACCATCTTCGGCAATACGAACCTTTTGTTTACGTGCATCTCCTGTGTGCTTTACATAAAAAGAAGAGTCGGGGGATTTTTGGACAACAATATCCCCAGCGTCTAACTTAACTTCTATATTTTTTAATGTTTCGTTTTTAATAACGTCTTCTTTGTTTCCTTGTTCTGCAGTTTGTACTGCTTTTTCATATGTTTGTGAAATCCCTATTACTCCAATAATGATACAAGCAATTGCTACTAACAATATTTTTTTCATCATCTACTCCCCTTTTATCATTTTGAAGTTCCATATTACATAACGTACGCATAACTTTTTAAACCACTTCGTACTATAATAAGCGATAATACATAACAACAAACCTACTCCAACAAACGTTATACTAACGAATACATCCAACCATATAAAAGTACCCATAAATACTTTTGCAATAACAAAAAATGGTGTCACTACACTAGCAATCCCACCAACCCAAAAAGAAAATATAAAAGCGATAATTGCAACTAACGGGCCTAACACAATAATGAAATTAAACAAACTAAGTCCAATCGCTGCCATGACAGCCCTTGTTATATTCGAAGTAGATGGGTCCTTTTTCATTTCATCAAAGCGATACAAAGCAAGTAAGTCTTTGGCAATTACTTTCGGAGAGCCAAGGCCTTTTATTATTTCCGATTCAGTTTTCCCCTCTTCTTTCCCAAACTGAAAATGCTCTTCATAATCAAATAAAATATCTTTCCTCTCTTCTTCCGGTAACTTTCTAAGATGACTTGATAATTCTTTAAGAAACTGTTCTTTACTCATCCCATTCCACCCCTTCAATAATTTCTTGTACGCCTTTTGCAAAATCACGCCACTCTGTTACTAACAAATTTAGTTGCGTTTCCCCTTGCTCAGTTAGTTGATAATATTTACGAGGCGGCCCCTCCGTAGATTCTTTCAAATACGTTTGAAAATACCCTTCTTTCGTTAAACGACGTAATAAAGGATACACTGACCCTTCCGATATTAAAAATTTATTTGAGATTTGCTGTACAAGTTCATAACCGTAACAATCTTTACGTTTCACAAGTGCCAAAACACACAGTTCTAACACACCTTTTTTAAACTGAACGTTCAAGGTCAATCCCCCTTTCTCATTTCAGTACTGTTCAATACACGGTACCTGCTATATCCATAATATACCACTTAGTATTATTCATTGCAAGGTACTCATTTATATTTACTCCCTAAATGTAGAAAACGTACAAATAAAAGCCCGAATAAGATCTTGTTATAACTGACCATTACTCGGGCTTTTATTCGATTCGAACTGCTTGCATACAAAACTTCATTCACTTTTTCTCCTCTAAGAACCAACTTCCATTTGTGCCCCTAACAAACTTCGGAATACACCTTTTCTCTCTTTAGCCAATTGATTAAACTCACCTTTTTGGACAATTTCACCTTTTCCTAAGACAATGACTTGATCTGCATTGCGTATAGTAGATAAACGATGCGCAATCACAACAATAGTCATTGTTCCTTTCAATCTTTCTATTGCTGATTGGATTTTCACTTCATTTTCAGTATCTAATGCACTCGTAGCTTCATCTAATACTAAAATCGATGGCTTTCTTAAAATAGCTCGAGCTAGTACAAGTCGCTGACGTTCACCACCTGAAAGCCTCACCCCACGATCTCCAATCAGTGTATCAAGCCCCTTTGGAAGTGTTTGTACAAATTCAGCGGCGGCCGCAAAACTTAATGCATCCCAAATTTCTTCCTCACTTGCATTCGGTTCAATCATCAATAAATTATCCCTTATGCTCGCATTAAATAAGAAAGGATCTTGTGGTACATAACTAATAGCCCGTCTTAATGACAATAAATTATCAGTTATAAGTGGAGTACCATCTATTAACACTTGACCTTTTTCTGGCTGGATTAATCCCATTAATACATCAATTAATGTACTTTTTCCTGCACCAGAATGTCCCACAATGGCCGTCATACCATTTATTGGAATTTGTACATTAATATTTTGAAGTGCGTATAAAGATTCTTGCTTATTATAACGAAAGTGAACACCCTTACACTCAATACCTTGTTCAATACAAATCGGCTTTATATGCTTTTGCTGATGTATATCCTGCATTTCAAACACTTCCTTACATTCCTCTTGCAGCTCCCATAATGACTTAAAAGCAGGAATACTTGCAGCTAGTTGTTCAAGATTGGACTGAATTGTCATAAATCGTGGCCAAAGTCTCGAAAAGATAAGTATGATTAATAATAATTGGGCCGGTTGAGCTTTGAATATACTTACCGATAATAATATAAAAAATGCAATTAATATAGCCATTGAAACTTTATAAAACAATTGCGAGTTCGATCTTATTCTCATATACTCCATTTGCTCATTTCTCATCTTTGTAGTTATAAATTGTAACCAGTCTAAACGTGATGCTTCCAAAGTATTACTCTTTATATCTTTAATTCCATTAAATTGATCTGTTATACCAGAAAGATAGTCTTTTGCCAATTCTGAGGTCTTACTGCCTAGTATTCGTGCTTTTTTTATAAAAACACGAGAAGCTACCAAGAATAATAAGCCAAAGACCAAAACAAATATCGTTATTTGGGGAGATAATAAAAACGCAATCCCCACCTGTATAAATGTAAACAGAACAGCAGCTAACAATTGTAAAATTAAATTAACCCCATAACTTACTCGAGCCAATTCTGTAGTTAATATATTTATTAGATTTGTTTTCCTTTTCTCTAAAAAAAAACTCCACTTTGCTTTTAAAATCAAACTATATGTTTCTATTCTTAATTCTCGTACAAAAGCTTGTTGCGTTCTCGCATCCCTTAGCGTTATATTTCTTTGTAGTAAATTTTGACCTAACACTATTAGTATATATATACCTAAAATAGAAACTAGACTTGTTGTTTTAGGAAAATCCTGCAAAAATCTAGAGACAGGTGCAATAAAAGTAGTCTCCTCGCCTATATTCATTATTCCAGTCATACTTATCATAGGAATTAATAAAATAATACCTATCCCTTCAAGTAAACTTATTAAAACCATACCAAATAAATTCACATACAGTATTTTTCCCGCTGAAGAGTATAATTTCTTCATAAAATATATAATATGATTCATCGATGTTCCCCCTATAACAAAGCAAGCTTCTTTGTTTTCCTCCAAAGACATAAAAACGGTCGTAAAGGAAAATATAAAAAATGAAGAAATTTAGGTAACGGTAATGTTTTTGCATCAATTGGATAAGGATAAAGTTGGCTCAAAATAAATATAATTTTTTGCTGATTAGACATCAGTGAAAATAAATGTCTACTATGATAGGAAAGTACTTCTTCAGGAACAGGTTCTGAATGTAAATTTATCATTTTCTTGAAATAAAACAGTGCTTCTTGTGCTAACTGCTTCGACTGTTTTTTAGCTACTAATTCCGTCATCCTTTCATCTAGCCGTAAACCTAGCAATTGTGATACCAAAATTAATGCTTGTCCTCCTAAATGAAGCACTTGATATTTTCTCATTAATTTATGAATCTCATTCCAGTTAAGATCTTGACCGACAATTTTTTTTATGTCTACTAACCAACGTAATCTGGACCAACCATGTCTTGCACCATGCGATACAAGAAATAAAAATAAATCTTCCTTCCCTAACATATATACAGAATTACTCGTAAGGGTACTTTTTCTCTTTCGCTTCCAAAGCTCTTCAAACCCAGGTTCCTTACCAGGTCCGGGATTTAACCTCCAATGAATCTCAAGCTTAATCTGCTTTGTTGGATGAAAAAATGTTATATGATGATGCCTCCATTTCCAATCATTTAATATCGTTTGAATATAATCATCTTTTACATACCCCTGTTCTAAAAGTAGCTTTTCTACTTCTTCTAAATTTTGCATTGGTATTAGAACGTCCAAATCACAGGATGTTCGTAAAGAAATATCTCCATATAAGTCTTGAGATAGTACAGGTCCTTTTAGAAAAATCATACGAATCTCATTTTCATTACATAGTTTATTTATTTGTTCCATTTCAGCACTTAAATAAAGCATGTGAAATGTATTTTTTTTATATTTCCTATTCAAGGTTTGTACAACATAGGAAGGAATTAGTTCCTCATCCACCTGCTTAAGTTTTTGATATATCACCGGATAAACACGATGATGCACAGCTTGCTCAAGAAATATCTCCCAATCAATATTCGAAAACCATTCATTACTGTAAATTTGCATTGTTTCATCATCTTGTGACTTCAAAATTGTAAAAAGAAGTTTCAATTCTTTAGACATGAACTCTACATTAAGACCAAAATCTTTCTCCATTTTATTCTCCTTTAATAGCGTCCTCACTCAGCCTCTTTGCAAATGATCCAACAACAGTAAATTTCTCCATTCCTTCTGATCCAGTAACATAAAAAGAACCGCTTCGTAACCATGCATGCGCAATTAATTCCCCATGACTATCCTTAGCAGTTCCTAAATAAAGAGTACTCTCAATGCGACGTTTTTCGAGCATTTTCATCCCAGCTATAGCTTTAACAAGGCACTGACTTTCCCAAAAAGTATAACGACTCATAATAGAAATAGCTTCAGACACCTTCTTTAGTGTATCCCCGTGTGGCTGAATTTGAACAACTGCTGTTTCGTTCATGTAATCGCCTAAAGAAGGTGCAACTTTGGAAAAGGTAACACTTTTTAGCACACGTGCCCACCCTAAAAAAATAAAAGCCTCTAAAAATAAAAGCTTTATTTCCATGTTCAGTGATAAAAATACCCTTATTCTTTTCACAATATTCATTAATCCTTTCCTAACAGTTCTTTTGAAATTACAAATCTATCTATTAGGCTGATCTTTTATTTGAATTAAACCTTCTTGAAATAAGCACTCTAAAAAGGAAAGAACTTGTTCTTCACAATCTTTTTGTTCAATATCATAGTTAGATACTAACATAGTAACAAGCTGCTTAATTATTATCGGCTTTTCAATAAGGTCCCAAATTTCTCCGCCTATTTCACCTAAGTTATAATAATTTCCTTTTTGGACATTTAACATAACTTTTTCTCCATCCATATCACTTACTATATTACCTTCACTCTGTACAACATTATGTTCTAATGATATGTTTCTCGAATGAACAACCATCAACCATACTCCCTTTCTGTATAGTATTTAGAATAACTTGCACAAGCTCATGAGCTGTAAATTTTGAATCCGGGCGTCTTAATTGAAACATCTCCATTCCACTTGCAACATTAGATGAAGTTTCAAAATGCCATTCCATCAATCCTAATTTAGAAATCAAAGAATTTCTAAAAGTATGTTGGTATAACTTGCACAAGCGTGTGAGACCTTCTATACGGATCATTTCAATATCTTCTCCCTGTGTTTTTACTAATTCAATAACACCAGCAAGGGGTAATGGATCGGGGAAAAATTGAGAATTCAAAGGAACAGCATACTTCGTTTCTCTTTCAAACAAAGGGCTAAATTGCGCTACTTCCATTCCTAACTCATTTATGCTCTCTTGCCATAATTTTTGTTGTGCATAAGAAGGATAAACTACTGCAGTATTTTTATTCAAAAGAGACACAGCAACTACATCATCACTTAAAAGTTGATATCCTGCATTCAAAAAAGCCGAGGCTAACGTTGATTTTCCAGCTCCTGAATCACCAATTAATGCATACGCTTTCCCGTCTATGGCAATTACACTTCCATGCAATGGGAGTGTTTTCCGCTGCATTAAAAGTGCCCCCATACAAGTTCCCAGAATGTATAATCGAATTTTATCTTCTTTCGCCTCTGACATAGGTGAAAAAGTAATTTTCTCGCCCGCTTGGATAGAAAATATTGCAGTTTGAGGAACATGAAACATCACTACATCATCTTCCACTACAATGGTTTTTTGTTGTGATTCGTCATATCTATCCCACCGTTCAGATAAATCAGTTATTTCGATTTGAACATCTGCCATCTCTTTCTTTTCATTCAGCTGAGACAACTCGGGTAATGGGATTTCACTTACTATTTTTAACCCGAAGGCTTTGTATAACACATTTCTCCTCGAATCGATCATCCTATTCCCCCCACACTGTCAATTTTTTTGAAAGCTCTTATATAATAAAACTATATAAGAGCTTTATTTGTTCAACAACTTAACTATACTTCACTGGATCATCTGGATCAGGTTGAATTGCGTCAGGAGTTTTATGTCCTGGCCCCGCCATAGTCATATTAATATTAAGTACTTCTAATACAGGTTGTTTCCATTCCTTTTTCATACGTATCACCTCCTTTCATATTATTTTTTTTTATAAATCGATAGAAGATTAAGCTACGCATTAAAATTCTAAAATCTAAATCAAATGCATATTCTGGTCGAGGTTCTTTACATATTTTTGAGATAGCTTTCTTAATTACCTCTACATTTAGAAATTCAGAGATTATTGGATCTACACTAAGTTCTTGAACTTCCTCAATAAATTCGTTCCAAAATGGAGTCATACGGTAAACACCATCTGCACCTTGAACACCTCGGACGCGTTGATTTAATCGTACTTTATCAGGAAGGAAATTTTTTGTGGCTCTGCGAATAAGAGATCGATCTAAACCATTTTGAACATACTGTTCTTCTGGGACTGACAAACAAAATTGAATAATCCGTAAGTCATTTGTAGGATCACGATCCCATAAAGCATAACGTAACGATAATTTCGTTTCATACGTTCCATTTATGCTCCAATAATATGGTTTTTCAAATTGTTCTCTTTTCATGTCATATGCAGTTGAGATAGAAGTACCTGTTATATCAACATTCTGTTCTTTGAGTCTATCAAAAACATTCATTTTTTTTGCAAATTCCGGATTGATTATTATAGGAAAAACATCTTGTTCCTCTGAAGAAAGTAACTGATGAAAAAACGGAAAAGCTTTTCTTCTTACCACTTCAAAAACACGTGCTTTTTTCACTCCTAGGTTTCTACTATACAAATGTAGTTCACGATAAAAACGAATCCAATGTAATTTTTTTAACAACATTGCCTGGTAATCTAACATAGGCCCCCACGATACTGTCCAATTACCCCTTTGGCCACTAAGGAGTACTCCTATGTCACGCTGAGATGCTTTTTCATAAACTCCACTCAACCAAAAAGTATTCTCAAAAAATTTATATGGCATCTCCATTGTTTCTAGCCAATCATCAATTTCCGATAGTGGGCTTCTCTCCGGCAATTCTAAATAATAATCCTGTATATTCCCTACATGCCCTACAGTTGATTGAATAAAAGGTCTTTCATCAGCTATCCTACCTTTATGTGTCCAATCTTCAAAACCTTCTACTGGAACATAACTAAACGTATGTAATTTTTTATTTTCAGCGCGTAAATCTTTTGCAGCAAAGCTAACAACAGACCCTGAGTCTAGCCCTCCACTCAAATGAGCTCCTACTTCGTGATGTGTTCGTAAACGTGCCTTCACTGCACTTTGATACACCTCTCGAAACGCCTCTTCATACTCTTCATTTGATTTTAAATTAAGCATTTCCCCAGCAGTTGGTATATAGTATCGCGAAAATTCAACTTTTCCATTCTTTACCAAAACAGTATGTGATGGAGGGACCTGTTCTATATATTTATAGACTGTTAGCTGTGGATCTACTGACTCGAAATTTACAGGTATAGCTAAAAATTCAGCAATCCACTGCTCATTCAATGTTTTTTCAACATATGGTAGAGTAAATAACGGCTTTATGATAGTACAAAAAGCAAATTTATTCTCACTACGATAAAAATAAAGTGTTCGGCTCCCAGAAAAATCTCTAGCTCCGAACAGTATTTGTTTTTTCTCATCCCAAATCATAAAGGCAAAATCGCCCACCAAATATTTCGGTGCTGCTTCTCCCCATTTCTCATAAGAGAGCAAAATCAACTCACTATCTGTCATATTTTTTCTATCCGCATAATCTACTTGTAATTTTTCAAACAACTCATCACGGTTATCAATAATAGCATCTGCTGTAATTACCAGTTGTTTTTCATAATTATAGAAGGGTAATTGTTCACCAACTGACTCTGGTGTAATCCATTGTGCGTGACATCCCAGAAAAGCGTTTTCTTTACGCCATATTTGAATATCATCAGTAGGGTACTTTTGTAAGTCACTCATTAATCGTGTGCCATGTTCAATTGATACAGGTTCGTTATTAAAGTGAATAATGCCAGTTATAGCGCTCATTTTTCCCTCCTAATATATGAAAAGTTAATACAAATACTATTTATATATTAAATTCGTTAAACATGCCTCTTTATCATTCTTTTTAAAGAACAAAACCACTTATTTTATTACCGTCTCAATTATTTACTTTAATTCGCTTGTAGATTAAGATTTTGATATTTAAAACCTAGCACCATATCCTTTTTATGTCAATTTAAACTGAGTATTCGCAAATATTTCTCACAAAAAAATTCATTATAAAGAACTTTTATTCGTACATTTACAAATCAAATTCCACTTTTACTTACTTTTTATTTCTTTCCTTCTAGAGCCTTTAAAACGCCTTGAATGACCCTTTGTTGATCTTCAACTAACATATTAGATCCTGAAGGCAAACAAACACCACTTTGAAATAGGTGCTGCGACACATCTTCATTTTTTCTGTGCGGATAGTACTTCTTCCTTTTAAAGAGCGACTGTATATGAAGTGGCTTCCACGTAGGACGTGCCTCAATATTCTCTTCTGCTAAAATTCTCAACACTTTTCCAATAGAGATCCCGGATTCCTTTTCATCAATTGTCAATGTAGTGAGCCAACGATTTGAACGAGTATTTTCTAATTCAGGCATAAAATAAAATCCTGGTATGAAAGATAGCGCTTCGTAATACCGTTTATATATAGATCTTCTAGCTTTCACCCTGTCTTCTAACACTTCTAATTGTCCTCTTCCAATACCAGCTAGTATATTACTCATTCGATAATTATATCCTACTTCACTATGCTCATAATGTGGTGCTGGATCTTTTGCTTGTGTCGCTAAAAATCTCGCTCTTTCTAATTCTTCCACATCATCAGAAACAAGCATTCCACCGCCCGAAGTTGTAATAATTTTATTTCCATTAAATGAATAAATACCAAACTTTCCGAATGTACCGCTTGCTTTCCCTTTATATGTAGAACCTAGAGATTCTGCTGCATCT
The DNA here is from genome assembly GCF_044324725.1 of Bacillus sp. 3G2. NCBI lineage: Bacteria > Bacillati > Bacillota > Bacilli > Caryophanales > Bacillaceae > Bacillus > Bacillus sp. 3G2. The sequence continues at coordinate 3,469,057 of NZ_CP172246.1, forward strand.
TCAATTATAGGAACATCATAATGATTACACAACGAAAGAATTTCATCTAATTTAGCACTCTGACCATATAAATGAACAAGAATAACAGCCTTTGGTAATCTCCCAGCTTTATCAGCATCATGCAACGCAAGTTCTAGAGCTTGCGGTGACATGTTCCATGTTTCCGGTTCAGAGTCAATAAATACTGGTTCAGCCCCCAAATAAACAATCGGATTTGCACTCGCTACAAAAGTGAAACTTGAACAAAATACTGTATCCCCCTTTTGAACATTTAATAATTGTAAGGCTAAATGAATGGCAGCAGTACCTGAACTAACCGCAGCCCCACTTTTAACTCCTACAAAAGAAGCAAGCTCTCTTTCAAATTCATCTACATTTGGACCTAGAGGTGCAATCCAATTTGAGTCAAAGGCATCTTTAATATATTTTTGTTCATTTCCGCTCATGTGCGGTGCAGAGAGATAGATTCGTTTTTTATGCTGAATTGTTTGCATGTAAACACATCCTTTATACATATTTAAATACTATGTATCTAGAAACATATGCTTTAACACTGGTATATCAGGTAATCTTCTTAAATTATCAATTGTATAATGTGCTTTATAAGCTTGCTCAACAATAAGATTATGATAAATTCCATCCTCTCTATTAATGTGAACCGTTAACCATTTTAGTTTCTTGGCTGTTATAAAATCTTTGCTTAAATTATCTCCTATATAGACACATTGCTGATGAGGCACCTGTAATTCCTTACTTATTTTTTCATATGGGATTTCGCTCGGCTTCCAACATTCTTTTCCAAGCTTATCAGTGAGAATTATTGAATGAACTCTCTCTTTTAAGTTTAATGCATTTATTTTTCTTTCTTGAGCAACTAAATATCCATCTGAAATTAGTCCTATTTTTACGGTATTAATTAAATTATTTAGTACCCAATCTGCTTCATCCAATAATTGAATATCTGGTTTATGAATCCTATATTGTTCTATTAAATTAACAATCAATTTTTCATCATAATCAATGTTTAACTTTTCTAGTGTTTTATTAAACACTAATTTTCTTTCCCCCGAATTGAATAACTGCATTGCGATATTATAAAATTCAGTTTTCTTGTGATTCACTTTAATCCAATCATCCACTGCTTTAAAGCCACTTACGACATAATCTTTTTCTTTATACAAAGTATCATCCATGTCAAAAACAATTGCTTTGATCACCATGTTAAGTACTCTCCGTAAAAACTGCTTCATCATATCTAAGCATTGTTAATTCTTCTCTCCAATTGAAATCTTGCTCTGTAAAGATTTTTCCTTGACACATTTCAATTGTCCATAGTGGAAAGTTCGCTCCCGCTTCAATCGATAACGGAATCCCTCCACCAAAACGAGGATTTATTTCAATAAACGTAATCTGCCCATCTTCCTTTTTAAAACATTGTAAAGTGATACAGCCAACAGGATTAGGGAGAGCTTTTATTACAGTTTCTGCTGCTTTGATAATTTGAATGTCCTTCTTTGTCACACCTTTACTTACCTCACCTGCTCGTGTCTCTATACGCAATCTAGGAACAATAGTTTTTATATTCCCATAAAAATCTACTAGGACATCTATAGTGTATTCATCTCCTGAAACGTACTCTTGTATCATAGCGTTAGGTATATACCCCTTGAAGAATTCTAATTCCTTTTCATTCATAATTTTTGTTACACCTTTACTAGAACTGCCATCATAAGGTTTAATTAATAATGGAAATTGATATTCTTTTCTTTCAATCTCCTCATCACTATATACTTTAGGTGTGGGGATATTATGAGAAGTAAAGAAGTTATAAGTATTTACTTTGTTATTAGCTATCTCATTTAATTCTTTCCCGGAAACTAATACTTTTACATCAAGTTCTTTAAAAATCCGCTTATTTTCAGCTAAAAGAATCAATTCCGTATCAATTAATGGAATAACTAAGCCAATATTTTCTTTTTGACATATTTGTAATAGCTCTTCTATATAATTTTCTTCTACTACTCTCGGAACAATAAAATGCTTATCACTAAAATGAACAGTCGGGGCAGTTTCTTTTAAATCTGCAGTAAAGATGTTCCCATTCATTTTTTCTTTCTCAAAAACTTCCTTAAATTTTTTTATTAAAGATACTCTCCTACCAGAACTAGTAAACAAGATATTCATATTATTTTTCATCATGTTTAATACTCCCTTTAAAAATTGGCATAGTTGCGTGGCTACCATTTTGTATGCCTTCTGATTTTAAGACTTTGCTAACAGTTAAATATAAAATTTTTAAATCTAGAAGAAAACTTTGATTCTCAACATACCATACATCCAGTTTAAATTTTTCGTCCCATGAAATGCTATTTCTCCCATTTACCTGTGCCCATCCAGTCATTCCAGGCTTTACATGATGTCTTTTAGCTTGTTCATTAGAATATAACGGCAAGTATCCCATTAATAATGGCCGCGGTCCTACTAAACTTATATTACCTTTTACAACATTTATAAGCTGCGGCAATTCATCTAAACTATATTTTCTAAGAAATTTCCCAAACGAGGTTAACCTCATTTGATCAGGTAAGAGCTGATCATTCTTATCCCTTGCATCGGTCATTGTACGAAATTTGTAAAGGTAGAATATTTTTCCATACAGTCCTGGACGTTGTTGCTTAAATATGATCGGAGAGCCTAGCTTAATCCTAACTAAAATAGCTATTATTAGAATAGGCAATGAGAGAATTAACAACAGTGACAAAGCAACTAGCAAATCAAAAAGTCTCTTCATATATAATTATCCCCCTCATTCAAATTTTTCAGAGCGTTTTCCTAAACCATATCAATATAATAAATAAAAAGAAGGAAGGGCTACCGCTTCTCTTCCTTTCACCCTTGATTCTATTAAAAACAAATCATTTTTTATGTATGATGAACTCAGAAAAAGCACTATTGACCAATTAAAAATTAAGATAGGATATCTAGATACATATATAAATTCTGGAAAAATTGACATATAACAAACATATAGGTTGGCCATAAAAAAATGCACCTCCAATTCTTAAAATGTAGCTAACATTTGAGGTGCGCTTCAGCTTATCAAAAGAAAAAATAGCTTTTCTTTTTTTATTAATAACTAAAAATGAATAACTACATTACTCGTTTATAAATCCGAATGTTTTGAATACTGCTAATGACCCAATTTCCTTCCATATAATATTATTATCAGTAACTACAATACCGGAAACTGATGAAAAGGTAGGTACATTTGTATATGACGTACCATCATTTAACGCTTCATATACATGATTACCCCAATTAATTCTACTACCTTTCGAATAATATTTAGATGCTACCCATGTTTGATTATTTGCATATCCGCCTGTCGTACAAATCCAGCCGACATATCCCCCGGCAGTCGGATTTGAATTTTTCACTTCTTGTCCTAATCTATAATAACCTGATGTTGGAATACTTGACATTCGGTAGTATGGATCCGTCACACCGTAAACAATATTTCCTTGCAGAAATTCTTTTCCTGTAATCATCATTGTTGCATTATTTAACACATTATTTTTCATTACAAGTTGAAGAGTATTACTTGCTGTTCTATTATCAATTCCTACTTGTGTTAAGTTCGTAGCAGTTACATTATTATTTTGAATTACTGCTTGTTTCCCCGCAAAAGCTACATCTAAAATAATAATAGATCTTGAAAGAGTATCATTTGTAATTTTTATAACATTCCCGCTTAATATAATATCATCAGACACATTTTGAATATTTAAGACTGTTCCATTTGTTTTTTCAATGTAACAATTAATCATTTTGAATGTTTTGAAATTATTTACTGTAAGTAACGTATTATTTATATCCGTACTAATGATCTTACATTCTCTTAATTCTAACGAATTTACTGTACTTGATTGTGCACCTAAAAACACAATGTCTTTAAAGAAACAATTTGTATACGTTCCCGCAAATAAAGTTGGAGTTTTCACATTTTTAAATATTGTATTTTCAAAAATCCATCCTGGTTTAAATGTTCCTGCTGTTGAATAATTTAAATATAATACATCTTGTCCTTCAAATACGCAATTTGATATCGTTTGTGGTTCATTTTTCACTTCTAGAGTCCATTGAAACATCGTTGACAAGGAGTTAAGTTTATCTACATCATTAAAAAAGCGACAAGAATCAACCCTAACTACATATGGGAATGGTGTATCAATAATCATTTTACTGTTATAAAAAACATTATCAAATATATTAATAGATCTGTTTGCATATACACCTTGAGCATTTATTTGTGCTCCATACACATAATTATTAGAGAAAATAACATCTCCTGCTAAAAAGACCTTTGCTAGTCGGATATTATTCCCGCTTACAATTACTCTATCTGCACCACCATTAATCGATACCCCAACATAAGCATTTGAAAGTGTATTCATAAGGGAATTGTTTACTATATAAATAAATTTCCCATTGACAACAATAATGTTATATTTTTGATTATCATGAAAATTATTTCTTTCAATATAGATATATTGGTTCAAATCATATCCATCTTCAATATCAATTCCACTTTGTGGATCAGTACCTGCGATATGATGAATGTCATTATCACGAATATACACATTTTTTGCGCCAGCTACAGTAATCCCTTGTCTACGACAATGATGTAAGTTGCATTTCTCAATATAAGTATATTGAGAAAAAGAAGGGACCCGAACATTTATTAAACAATTTGTGGAAGCAGGAACAGTACTTTGATGAAGAACAATTTTAGCATAGCTTGCTCCATTAGGAACTTCTACTTCATCAAAAAATTGCACATTAACTTTAGCAGATATAAATGCGTTACTTAAATTATAAAAAATAACATCATAATAATCACATATTATATCGGTACCCAACCCGCCAAAGCCATTCCCATAAAGACCGAAATAACCATACTTTACAATAGCCGCTTGCTTCATATCAATTTGTAATTTGGAGCGTATCTTTGTCGTACTACTTACTAACGAACCATCTGTTGTACTGATTGAGCCTTGTTCAAATGAACTAGCTAATGATGTTGGGAATGGCGAAATCTGACCAAAAGTGCTGTTAAGTGTAATAGCATCTCCTGTACAATTCAAAATCTCTAGATTATCTAAAGATACAAATCTTGTATTGTTCCCTCCATCGGCAACCTGAGTAAAACTCCCCACTGCAACTCCGTACCCTCCCTCATGTGTTCCTCCGCTAGTGTAATCATGCGTATCTTTATCTCCTTGGATAATACCATTTGTAACCCTAGAGTAAACTTGATTGTTACAGAAGCTTACAATCGCATATCCCGTCAAGTTATTTGTTTCCATTTTTAAAGTTGCACCATTCAAATTTAGCGTTAGGTAGCTTTGTGGTTCAATTGGTTTATTTTTATCAATCAAGTACGTTCCTTTTGGTAATACAACTTCTGTATATCCTTGTTGAGATGCCCACTTTAAAGCATTATTAATACCTTGAGAAGTGTTAACGGCATCAGTGCCATCATTTTTAGCATTCCATCTATTTAATTCAAGCAAATATGTGTTTGATTTAAATGTATCTTCTGGGCCTTTTGGAACCCATTTTGATTTTGTTCTATCATAAGTCAAAATATCATTATTCGAAGGCATCTTGCTCGTTACATCTACGTCACTAAGTTCTCCCAGATTAGCCAAATCAAATTACACCTCTTTCTTGTTTTTCTATATATTATGTTTAGCGAGGTAAATTGATTGGATATTAATTATAGAGAAAAAAATAAAAACGGATGAACATAAAGTGACTTTATATCTCAAATTTTTACCGTTAAACAGTCGAAAAGTTAAAACAACAAGAACAAAGACGTATAGTATGATAGCCGATTTACATGCTATATTTTTATTCTATTTATAAAGTACTCTATTACTGAGTTATCAAAGTTTTGATCAAATTTCCTTGCAAAATATTGATCTGAGCTTTCTATTGAATTGATATCTTCCAAGGTGAAGGTAATCGGATGATTTCGGTTTTTAAAAGTCTGGCCCCACCTCAAGTAAATTAAATTATTATTTACAACTTGTGATTTATACTCCGAATTCATTATTATTGTCTGAAAAAACCATTCATCTGGACATAAAGCATTTTTAAAAGCATCATAGTACCATTCATTTCTTTCTAAAAAATCTATAATATATCTTGCAATATTTAAAGGGATACAAAACCAGGATGAACCGTGATAAAGTGAAAACTCTTCAGGTAACTTATATGGGTTGGGAAATATATTAAATCCCCAACCATACAAACGCATAATTATTCTTCTAAAAACTCTAAAAGGATGAAATACATTGTATTGTTTCCTTGCTACCTTTGGCCAACTGATATTCTGAAAAGCAACATCTGAATTACTCCTTTCAATATGATTTGCTGTCATAAATATTTTATTTTTATTATTTAATAGAAAATCTCTAAATCCGTTTTTCACCAATAAATCTTGACCACTCCTTAGGCACACAAAATCGTAACTTTTTTGTTTATCTAATACTTTTTTTAGCAACAAAATCGTAGCATCTACCTGGCTTATATCACCCCATTTTACGTCTATATTCTCATCCAAAACTTCTACATTAGGATTGTTTAATATTTTCCTACATAACTCATTGTGTGTTTTTTTATCAATATGAACAAATACATCGGCTTGTTCTTCTGAGATAATTTGGTCAATAAACCCATTTACTTGATCTGGATTTTTGTGGACTTGTAAGATATATGCTGTATGCGGAACCGTAGTATTCTCAATACAGTTCTTTGAAACTAATCCAGAAAATTCAGTTAGATGTGACTCCATACCTTTACATTCGTTCATAATTTCCTCCACTAAAATAAATTGACTAAATCCACACGTTCACTATATAAAACCATGAGAACTAATTTAAGTTAGACATTTTTTGTTTATTCATTTACATTTTCTATACCCAAAAGCTATTATTCCTCATATCACTCTTCAACTATTTTTAATATTTTTGGAATAAGTTTTTTTTATTAATAACTTAGATGAAATTTTGTTTGCAATTTGTCTTACTATATCCCGTAAGTATTTAAACTCTTCATGTTTTCTAAACGTAATTAAAAAAATTACATTTGGAATAATAAGACACAAAATACTGCGTATTACTATATTTATAAATATATCGGTATAAAAGATATTGCCAAGAGCATCTGTTATGATTACAGAAACAAAAACCAGAAATCCAAACAAACTATATCTAACAAAATATAATTTTACCGATTTTTTGAAAACAAATTTAAATATAACATATGGATCGTACCAAAAATAGGTACACAATCTGCTGATAACAGTGCCAAAAAATACACCTGCAATTCCTATTTGTTTTGCGAGAATTATAGAAGCTACAATATTTATAACAGCCGCTATAATAGGCCTGTATTTTCCCTTTTTAAATAAACCAGTGGTTTCTCTAAAAGTTGTAGAAGCATTTTGCATTCCAGCAGTGAAAAAATTCAATATTATGGCAAATATTATATACTTATTAAACACATAATGCTCACCTAACCACAAAGTTATAAATGGGTTTATTAAATTCCAAAGACAAACTGTACAGAATCCATATATCCAAAAATTAACAAAATTAAGCACACGAAAAATAAAATATTGTGCATCTTCATTTTCTTTTACATTTAAATTTCCAACACTGGCAGTAATAGAATAAAACAAATAACCCAATAAAGTATTCAGTGTATTTAAAACCAGTAGATAATTCGAATAAATACCAACCCAAGTAATCCCAATAAATTTAGAGATAACAATATTGTCAGTTCCATTAATTACCACACCACTAATTTTGTATAACAATAGAGCATACAAATTTTCAAAGAAAAGCTTTCTATCTTCTTTAGATAAATTCTCTTTATTTTCCTCTTGTAGATACGGATATAGTTTATTCGCTTTATTCGCAATATACATATTTTCAATTACTCTTAATACCAGTTGGATCATTAATATTACAATATAATTTCCGATGATTATTAATAAAATGATTTGTAAAGAGTGAGACATAATTGTAAATATACTGTGTATTTTAGAAATAATGTGATTACGCTGATCAGCAATAATAATAGATTGTTTATACACAAAATAATATGATGAAACCGAACTCAATAAAAATAGCAGATAAATAATATTAATATTACTAATTGTCGTCTCGCCATTCATTAGGTAAGGAAGAAATGGTAATAATGATAATCCTATCAATAAAACGATTAATCCTATTAATCTATATGCCTTTTGATATAAGTTCATTAATGCCTGTATTTTACAACTATCATTCTCAGCTAAAGGCTTATATAAACTGTAAATTATAGCCGTATCAAAACCTAAATTAGCTAATGACAGCATAGTTAATATACTTGTAAAAAGTCCTTCCACACCTAGGTATTCTATACCTAGTGTATAAATAAAAACGGTTCTAACAATGAAACCCATACTAATACTAATTATTTGGCCTGACAAACCGAATAATATATTTTTCAGGGAATTTTGTATTCTCATAATAATACCTTCTACTTCTAATTGTTTTGTGCAAACATTCTACTTAATTTAGTACCAACCTTCCTCTTCAAAATAGGAAAGAACTTTATTACTCTATACTTAAGTAATGATTTTCTTCGCTGTGCTTTGAAATCATAATCTAAAAACCAATCTAGTAAATCTTTATATAATATATTATTATAATTTTCCTTCATTCGAACTTGAATTATATTCCAATAAATAACAATGAATGTATCTGTAAAAAACTTCACCTCATTATCCAAAGAAGTTTTAATGTATCGAAAAATATCATTTGGAATATTAAAGCCATAACTTCGAGGATCTTGACCTTCAGCGATAATTCCCATAATAGTTCTCAAGCACTTTTCACATTTACAACAATTTTCTTCATTTTTAAAACATACTCTGATATTAACCAATTCCTTAATGGCCGAATAATGATCAACAACTACCTTAACCTTATTTTGCCTGTTGAGTTCATATCCATCGTGAAAGACCTGACCTGATGCATACCTTATTTCATTGTCCACTGTAGGGTCAGATGCACAAGTAACTTCATATAAAGGAGAATTAGAGCTTGCAATATATATACATTTTATCTTAAGTTTGAAAGCTATTGGGATAGCTGCAGATATTATCGCTAAGCCATGGTGTAATCCATGCCACCATGTATCCTCTAATTTCCGCCTAAAGTCATGATCAATATTTCCTGCATTTATAAAAGTACCATAATTAGATTGTATAAGGATGTTTTCTAACCCTTGGCATTTTGCAAAATTTATAGCGTTTTCTTTGTCTGCCTCCCACACATCACTTTCCTCTATATTATCTTCATGCCATCCGTATTCAGTAATTAATAATGGGTTTTTGTCCTTTATTCTTATAAATGTAGTAAGCGCATCAAGACCTCCACTAAATAAAGATGCTGCTTCGAGTTCAGGAGTATAGGTATTATCTATAATTTTATCTACAACAATAGAACCCTTAAACCTGACACTAGGAAACATATTTTGATATGCAGTTTTTATATTATTGAGACATTCATAAAAAGATTTATCTAATTCATTTATCAATATTGTTGAATCAGTGATCCACACAAGAGGAATTACATTTGAAACAAATGGAATAGCTAAAATACTATTTGGAATATCAGATATATCATAGTTATATTCAAGGAACATATGATTATTTATTTTAAAATATTTTTGTAAATTCCCTTTAACGCTAAAAAAGTAATCAACCCTGTTATTTTTTACAACAACTTCATCAAGAATTATAGTATTCATTTTAGCCTCCTAATAAGTTACCTTTCAAATTCTTGAGTATTATTAATTTGAGAATTGTTTTAACCATTGATCTACCACTTCAAAATTCACCTTAACATCTGTTATTATTTTTGAGTTAATCATTTTTTCAAGATTATCAAAATCAGCTCTTTCGATTAAATTTAGATTATATGTCTCACTCATCCCTCTAGCTCTTTCGTCTATAGAGATAATGATTGTGCGCTTTTTATGTCGCATCGCAAATATCCCACCGTGTAATCTTGTTCCAATATAATCAATATCTGTATTGAGCACTTTTTCATAAGCTTCTATATTAGGTGGAACAACTTTTATATCTTCTGTATTACTTAAACTTTCAAAATATAAAAAATCACTCGCATCCTGTATCCAAAAATAAACATCTTTATAATTTCTTCTCAGTACATCTATTAATAATTGATCTTTTACTAGGTCTTTCAAATGATGAGTGAGTGTAAAAATAACTGAATCTGATTTTTCGGTTGGAATCTCTTTACAGAACTCAGGTGTAAGAGACCACATTGTTGCACAACCTGTATTTAAAGCCTTTAACCCCATTTCTTCTAAAAATTTTTTTGTTCTTTCATCCCTAACACTATGTATATATTCATGTGATAAAACTTTTTTATATAACATTTTTGTATATGCGTTTATCTTATTACCTTTCCCTGCACCTACACCAACTAGAATACTACCTTTCAAAGGACCGTAATTGAACATATTAATATTCCACTGTGGGAAATGAGTAAGCATGTCCATTGTAAGTAAATTGGAACCACCTACAAATTTATATTTAGCATTACTATACAGCTTTACCCTATGTGATCCTCTTGCTACTTGATACCAATGAAATGGTGAAACATGAGTCGGTAGTGTTAAAATATATGCACTTTTAGTTATATCAGACAACTGATACCTTACACACTTCATTATTATGTCATCCCCCTTGTTAAGAGAACCGACCGACGTATCTAACACTAAAACATTATCCATGAAAATAATACCTCCAAGTATATTTTAAAAACCAATAAAAGATTTTTAACTTAAACTATTATCCTCAATTAGCCTATATATCTTTTCTACTTCTGCTTCATTACCATAATTCCGTTGACTAGCATTATTTACAATTTTATTTCTAAAATCGACATCATCAACCAGTTTTTTTATCCCTTCGATAATCCCATCAATACCCATTGGACAAATACACCCATCTACTCCATCCTCTAGCTGACTTTTAGCAGTTGGAAAATTAGTTATAAGTACAGGTTTCCCAAGAATCTGTGCCTCCCGAACTGTCACAGCCTTTCCTTCATACCTAGATGGTTGTACATATATATCACACGCTTTTATATAGGGATAAGGATTAATCTTTTTGCCCAGCAGAAAGAATCTATCCTGAATTTTCAGTTTATTTATCAATATTTTAAGCTCAATCTCTTGAGGGCCATACCCTACAATATACCACTCAACATCGTATCCCTGATCTAATAATTTCCGAAAGGCATATATAGCATCATCAATCCCTTTAGCGTGTGAAAGCCTGCCTACAGTTACAAGCTTTATGCGATTAGGAGTTAATGGCATTACATGCGTAACATCTTGATTCGATTGTTCACGTACAAACTCAGGAGATATAATATTTTCGATAATATCTAATTTTTTATTCATATAAGGAAAGATACTAAGAAATGAATCCCTACAACTTTCAGAAACCGCTACGACATTATCCATTTCTCTCCACATTTGATACTCCATACGTTTATTCAGCGGTATGTTTAAGTAGTCTGTATGAATCCAACCAATCTTCCTTTTCGCTCGAACCTTACTTCCTATGAAATAATGAGGCCATAAAAAACTAATTGCAGCGTCATATTCTTCCTCTAATCTCGGAAGATATGATAGGGACATTTTCCACCCGTATTGAATAACCAAGTATCCAGGTTCTTCACTCTTTATACACTTACCATGTAAAGTACCCATCACCCTGGCTATCAATCTGATGATCCCCATAGATGTATTACCCTCCTGCAGTATTTGCCCAATAGATTTTCTAAATGTAGTGTATTGAGATATTTCTGGTAATAAATTTGGTTCTTTTGGTAATAACGAGAAAAATTCCCCCTCATGTTTAAATAACATTAAATCTACGTCATATCTGTTGTAATCAATTTTATTTAGTAGTCCAATCAGACTTCGTTCTACACCACCGATTGCCATGTCAAAAGAAGTGATTAATATTTTTTTCTTTTTCATCATCAAATACCTCACAAAATTAATTATCAACTTCTATCATTCCTTATGATAGCCCCCTATTTTTCTTTACAAATATAATCCGGATTGGTTTATGTAACATGTTGATGAAACACAATTATCTTATATATTCCTCTCACTCTATTCCATATAACGATAACCAATCAGGAATATTACTTTTAATATCAAAACCTAATTTTGATATATTGTTAATTATCTTTGATCTTTCAGGTTTTTCTTTTAATAAAGCTTTATTAATTTCTCCAGACCATACTTGAAGCTTTTCATCTAAGCTAATAAATGACATTATCCCTAAGCCCATATCAGTATTTTTAGGTATTGTATCCGCAACAATACAAGGTGTACCTGAACATTGCGCTTCTAACGTTACAATACCGAAACCCTCGAATAAAGAAGGAAATAAGAAAACATCGAATGCTTTCAACAGTCTCGGTATATCCTTCCTCACGCCTAAAAATCTTATATTGTTGTTAACCCCCAATTCTTTTGCCTTCAATTCAATAAAGCTTTTTAACGGACCATCACCTACTAAAACAGCGATAAAATTTACATCACTCTTTAATATTTCTTTTAGAACTTGTAGGATAAAAATATGATTCTTTGATTCTGAAAACCGACCAATATGACCTATTATTTTCGCCTCATCTGGTATATTAAGCTCTTTTCTCACACTGGCAACATCCCTCATGTCCACATCAGTAAATTGGTTAATATCTATTCCATTTTTGATTAATTCTATCCTACTATCATTAATTATTCTTTTACCAAATAAAAAACGTGCAGCTTCAATACTACATGCACAATAATCCGTTCCAGCATATTTAATAATCGATTGCAAAACTTTTAGAGTAATTTGCGCTTTAATTCCAACTCCTTGAGACCAATTATTACTGTGTGAATGACAAACCCTTTTTTTTATACCTACCATTTTCGCAGCCACTGCAGCAAAGCCACCTTGATAATCGGTATGTGCATGTACGGCTACATATCGATTATCAGACATTATCTTTGTAAGTTCTTTAATATATGCAAAAGGCCCTACTTGACCTAGACTTGGAATTCTATAAACTTTACCACCTAATACTGCAATTTCTTCATCATAATCACACTTTTCAATTCTGTGTGAAACAAAATCAAATTGAACTTTTGATTTGTCTATATTTCTATATACATTCATTAGTAGCGTTTCAGCACCACCTCGATTCATAGCACTGACAATGTGCAAAACTCTTGTGGCCTTTTTAGCCTTAACCATTGAAACCTACCCCAATCCTATAATCAATTCCATATATTGAACCTTTGTTATCAAAAAAAGTGACTCTTATAAATAATCCGCAAAGTAATCACATGCTCATATACAAAGTAAACAAAGTAACATACTAAAATTGCATAATAGACAAACTTCTGATCTTTTTCAGTGAACAGCTTTACAACCCAAGAAATTAATATTAACTGGTATAATCCAAAATAAATAGCAAACCTTGCAAAAATCCAATTTTGTGTTGAAATAAGCATAAAAACTGCACCTAGTAATGCCATATTTACAATATAATCACTCTTTGGAAATAATTCTTTCAGTCTTTCCCTACCCAAGAACGCAAGTATGAGTGGTGCAGCCTCAACAACAACTCTAAGTATATTAGCACCACCTTCATGAAAATCTTTGTAATGACCATATTGAGTATCCCCTATCGCTGCAAAGAAAATCTCAGAAAATTGATTAAACCCTATAACGATAAGCACCGCTAAAAATAGAAGGATAAACGTTGTTGTTGACCAAGCTTTTCTGCGAATTAGAAAATATATTGGTATGAGAACAAGCGCACTCTGATGAAATGTTGATGCAAGCAGAACAATAAACATATATTTTTTCCAGTTACCATCAAGAATATATTTGGTCGCAGCAAAAACAATAGCAGCAGCTAAATATTGCCTAATCCCATTCATTGAGGTTAAGTACATCCCAGACGTGATATAGACATATAAACTTAAGTCAATTAACCTTGAATACTTATATAGAACGAATACGATTAGTATATTTGTTATCAATGCCGTAACAAAAACCATGACCTGAGGGTCCTCGGTATACTTTTGTAAAATCATTTGCAGAATATTAAATCCCATATCTTTATTATTTTGGATGTATTCCCAATTAAACTCCGTAGATGTGTATGCATGCATATAAAAATAAGTATCCCCAATATTATTTCGAAGACCCGCTACTAATACAAGAGATAGCGCCGTCATCAAAATTAAAAACTGATTTGGCTTTATCGATGTAAGACTATTAGTGACCGGTATAGCAAAATACCTTGCAAAAAATGCGAGTATGAATACTATAGCAAGATTCATCCAAAGTATAGTCATTATTATTTCCTCTCATTTACTTACTAAATAAATCTCTAAATGTTTACTTTCATTTTTGTTTTCATTGTAATGTAACTATAAAGGATTGCCCCAAATGGTAGTGCACACAGTGTTAACCCTTTACATGGCGATTCTTGTATAAATCTTTTGTTTTTCGCTATGATACTACTAGATACATAATGTATAGCTTGCCTATACTTAAATAATCGATTAGTAAATGACAATTTCATCAGTTCCTTACGATAAAATGCAAACCCTTTTGGATTTTTCCGATATTGATTTAGCATATTCATTGATGATCCATCAGCCATGTATTCCACATAACAAAGTGCTTCGTTCATTAATAACATTTCATATTGTTGATCTAACATGTAGTATTTATATGCTAACCCTACATATTTTTCATTTTTAAAAATAGGATATGGATATTTCTTAGTCAATTGTGTGCGATAGACCAGTTTTTTATCACCTGTAACACCATGTTTGTTGTAAAGATCGAAAAGTGTTGAGTATTTAAGATTCTCTGGTAACTTTGAGCCTATTATTTGCCCATTTGTATACAAGTCCAGTCCAATTATTCCACTAACTTCAGCATTTCCATAGCTACCCCAAAAAGAAAGGATTTTTTCTACAGCATCATCTGGCATATAATCATCTGAATCAATACAAACATTTAACTCCGTATCAATCATTTCATAGGCTGTATTATGTGCACCATGCATCCCTTGATTTTGTTGCCAATGATACAGAATTTTGATCTGTTTTTCAGCTATCCAGCTATCGACCAATTCTTTTGTGTTATCATTAGATCCGTCATCTATTATTAACCATATAAAACTCTTACATGTTTGACGTTTTAAACTCTCATAACAATTTGTAAGACAATACGCTCTATTATAAGTAGGGGTGAAAATCGTTAAATTCTCCATATTCCTCACCTCGAAAGTACTGAATAATAGTCCTGAGTTAATTCTGCCGTATGTTTTATATCGTAGCCTTTGTCTAAAAATACTTGAGCTGGTATTTTTCTCGACAAATTACTAATTTCTATATTTTTCATTTTTTCTATCCAAGCCTTTTTATCTGTCAGAGGAACATGTTCAACTAGGTTCATTCCCAAGTCCACTTCTTTCGTAATTGCATCTGATATAATACAGGGTAAACCAACTCCTTGCGCCTCTATGAGAGTAAGTGGTAATCCCTCATGTATGGATGGAAAAACAAATGCATCAAATGCTTGAAGTACCCTCTCTATATCGGCTCGTATCCCAAGAAATCTTATATGATTCTCCAAATTCAATTCCCTTACGTGATTTTCAATTTCCACACGAAGTGGCCCTTCACCAGCTAATAAAAGCATTGAATTTGGCCTAAATCGAGTTAACTGAGCGAATAATTCTATCAGGTAAGTATGATTTTTTTGTTGAGCAAATCTTCCAACATGGCCAATAACAAGAACGTCTTGCTCAAGTTGTAATTCTTCTCTTACTTGTTGTCTCATTTCTGGACAGAACAAAAATCTATCACAATCAATTCCATTTTTTAAGATTTTAGCTACATCAGCTTTACCTGAAAATAACCACCTTGCAGCAGCGTTTGAACATGCTAGCAAGTGTGTTGCACATGTGTCTATAGATCTCCCTGCATACCATTTATAAATTTTTGCAGCAGTACTACCTTCACTACTAGTATTATGACTATGCGCAATCCTAACTGGCACCCTTGCTTTTTTAGCTGAACGAAGTACAAAACCACTCATTTTATCCATATGTGAATGAACGAGTTTATACTGCGGATGAGCGCTAAAGAAAGTATCTAAAGCCTTTATATAACCTCTATGACCAACATCTGTAACGTATGGAATTCTATGAACTTTCCCGCCTAACTTTACTATCTCTTCATCAAATACCCCCTCTTTACAAGTTAAAAAATCAAATTGTACTTTTGAGCGGTCTAAATTACGATACAAATTCATAATTAAAGTTTCGGCTCCGCCTCTATTCATATTTACAACTACATGTAATACCCTTAATGGAGTGCCCAATTTAAATCCTCCATTTCATCCATATAACTTGTATAAATTTCTTTTTTCTCTTTCAACACTTCATTAACTGAATATTCATTCACAATAATAGTACGTCCACACTGTCCAAACTGCGCTTGTAATTTAGTATTTTTAGAAATAGAATTGATTCTTTCAGCCATCGTCTGTATGTCATTGCGTTCTATAGTCCAACCATTTTTATTATTAATAATTAACTCTCTATGCCCTCTGTTACTTGTAGCGATAACCGGAAGCCCACAAGCCATAGCTTCCATAATATTAACTGGCAAGCCTTCCCGGTGACTGGATGCGACTGCAATGTCACACATTTGTAGTAAAGAAGCAATATCACTTCTATAACCTAGAAAATGAACCATATTACTCACGCCTAGTTGATCCGCTATTTTTTTGCACTCTTCCATTAACAGTCCCTCGCCAGCAAGTAAAAGCTTCGCATGTGGAATCTCGTTTTTCAATTGCACCAATACATGAATTAAAAAAACTTGGTTTTTATTCTTATTAAATTCAGCAGCATAAAACATTAAAAAATCTTGTGGATTATAGTTGAATTTTAGCTTTAATGATTGTTTTTCCGTCTCAGTTACTGTGGTAAATCTTTCTATATCTACCCCTACACCATGAACGAGTTTAATATCTTTCGCTTGAAAACGATGTTTAACTGCTAAATGGTAATCTTCTTGGTTAATTGTTATAAGACAATCTGTATTAATTGCCAAACTTCTTTCAATTGGATAATATAAAAGCCAATTTATAAACGGTGATCCTTTACAAAAATGAAATCCATGTGCCGTATATATGACCTTCGTCCCTTCCCTCCTTGCTTTCCGAGCAGCTAGACGAGCAATTACTCCTCCCATAGGCGTATGACAATGAATGATATTATATTTATTTTGATGAATAATTGATTTGAGTTTGTTATATGCATGAAGATTTTGTATGCTAAGAGGTGATCTTTGAATAGGAATATTATATTTTTCAGTTACATACGGAAGGTGTATATTCCCATTTGCTGCAACATGTACTTCCCAACCTTGGTCTGCAAACCATTTCAAATACGGTAAGTGAAAAGCTTTAAAATGATAATCCACAGTTGCACAAAATAGAACTTTTTTAGACACCATCCCACGCACCCGTCTTATTATAAATTTTTGTCGTTAACCTGATACTGGTATTAATAGTTTTAAAGTTTTACGCTGATTCACTAAATTTAACAATCGCTTTCTTAGTTCAAATCCATCTAATTCTGTATATTCAGAAATTATTTTTTCTATTTCTTCTATACGAACATTCATTTCTTGCCCTACATAAATTCTTGGATGGACTTGCTGCTCATTCATTTCATCTTCTTTTAGTAATTCTTCAAAAAGTTTCTCTCCTGGGCGTATACCCGTAAATTCTATTCCGATTTCATCCACGGAGTTTCCTGACAATCGAATGAGGTTTTTAGCAAGATCCACTATTTTTACTGGTTCTCCCATATCGAGCACAAAAATTTCTCCACCCTTAGCTAACGCACCAGCTTGTACCACAAGTCTGGATGCCTCCGGAATTGTCATAAAATAACGAACCATATCTGGGTGAGTAACAGTAACTGGTCCACCTTTTTGAATCTGCTTCTTAAATAACGGGATAACACTCCCTCTACTCCCTAAGACATTTCCAAATCGTACAGTAACAAACTTTGTATGACTTATTTTATCTTTATGTTGTATTACCATCTCAGCTAATTTCTTTGTCGCCCCCATAACACTCGTTGGGTTCACTGCTTTATCTGACGAAATCATAACAAACGTTCCTACTCCATGTGTTCTTGCTGCCTCTGCTATATTCATAGTCCCAATCAAATTATTTTTAACAGCCTCTTCAGGATTGTTTTCCATCAATGGTACATGTTTATGTGCAGCAGCATGATATACAACATGAGGAAGATGCTTTTTCATTATTACATGCATCTTCTTTTCATCTTGAATATCTGCGATTTCTGGAATAAACACGCTTTTCCTATCATTATGTTTTTCATTTAATTCCATTTCTATTGAATATATACTGTTTTCTCCGTGCCCTAATAAAATCAATTTTTTCGGCTTAAATTTCGCAACTTGTCTACAAATTTCTGAGCCTATTGATCCACCTGCACCAGTAACTAAAATGACTTTATCAGTTATATAATCTGAAATGATATCTACATCTAACTCTACAGGATCTCGTCCTAATAAATCTTCTACTTGAACATCTCTGAATTCATTCACTGAAACTTTACCTGTTACTAAGTCTTCTAACATTGGAAGAATTTGCGTTTTTACATTTGTTTTTAGACAATCCTTTAAAATAATATTTCTTTCTTTTTTATTTAACGAAGGAATTGCTAAAATTATCATTTCAATGTTCAGTTTTTTAATAACATAATCAATTTGGTTCATACCACCAATTACCGGAATCCCCCAAATATCTAGATTATGTTTTTTGATATTATCATCAATAAATGCGACTGGCATTAATTCCGTAGCACTGTTCTTCAACAACTGTCTAGCAACCATTGTCCCAGCGGATCCAGCACCAACAATTAACGTTCTTTTCTTATCGCCTTTTTTTACATAATAAATATCTCTGTACATTCTCCAAATAAAGCGAGAACCACCTATTAATAAAATATGAATCATCCAAGTAACAACTAACAATCGAAAATACATTTTCCCCATGATTAGTTGCTGCACAGCCGCTGTAGTAAGTATAGAATATGTAACAACCTTGCATATAATTAGCAATTCTCCTATACTTGCATATTCTAAAGCCTTTTTATACAACTTATAAATAAAAGCAAACAAATGATGACTAACTAATAAAGTGATAGAGCTAATTACTGATGATAAAGTGATAACACTGAAGCTAGCATTTACAAAAAAATAACTAAAAAAAATAGCAGTTAATACTATCAGTGAATCCATTAAAAGCAATAACGATATCCTCCGGCGATACGTCATATTACTTCCTCCTTTAATCAATTCCTTACTTAACTCTTTCAAACTTAAAGTTCCTAACTATATTCTCTTTATTAAAAACACATAGTTAGAAACTTTAATAAAACATGGGCATCTAACCCTCCCTCACATTACACTTTTGACGACTGGCATCTAAGGTTATTTTCACAACCCACAGCATAATCGAGTGCCTCCATTGATAGCGGTTAGGAGACATCACCACATCACAATTCTATTAATTTTTCTTTATAACGAACAATTCCACGTACGAAAGTTTAATTTAAAACTAACCTTTATACTTTCCCATTCAAAATTGCACCCAATATTCTACTTTTCGTAAAACTTAATGCCCTTTTCGTTTCAAGTGCATCTTCGTTCACAGTTCTATTATACCGAATCACTAAAAGTACACCTTCACACTTATCAGCTAATACACTCGTATCTGTTACTTCTAATACAGGAGAAGAGTCAAATAATATGATGTCATACCGTTCCATCGCCTTTTGAATCAACATATCCATTGCCTCTGAACTAAGTACTTCTGACGGATTGAATGGCACTGGACCGCTAGTTAATACATCCAGACTTTCCATCTTTGTTTTTTTTACAGCACCCACCAAATTTGTTTTTCCGTTCAATATGTCAGTTAATCCAATTGAATTTTCCACTCCAAACATTTCATGAATCGTTGGTGTTCGTAAATTCGCATCTATTACCAATACCTTTTCGCCTTTTTGCGCTATTGAGACTGCTAAATTAACTGTAATTGTTGACTTTCCTTCACCGTACCTCGGAGAAGTAATCACTATCGTTCTACTTTTATGAATCGACGAAGATAATTGAATGTTAGTTCGTAGCGAACGATACTGCTCCGAAATTTTCGATCTTGGGGCGGTATACGCAATTATACTTTCTCCTTTAACTTCATTTGTTTTTCGTCTATTTTTGTATGCCACTCCGTTCCCTCCCCCAATAGCACTGTATTTTTCCCACTAAATTTATCTTTCCTATTCTTCTTATTCATTTTAGAAATTCCACCCAAAACAGGTATATCTAACAATTGTTCAATTCGTCGTTCTGATTTGATTCTCTCATCAAGTGAATCCAATAAAAAAATAAAACCGATACTGAGCACCATACCTAACGTGAATGCGATTAGTATCGTCTTAAAGTGATTTATATTTATGGGCATAGAATTCTTTTGAACTGGATCCTCTGGTAATATACTCACATTATTAAAATTCAGTATATTTGCTACTTCTTGCTTATAAACAGCCGCTGTAGTATTTGCAATTTTATGTGCAAGCACAGGATCCATATCCACTACATTTATCCTCATAATTTGAGAACCCTGTACACTTTCCGTACTTATTTGCCCACTTAATGCACCTGCTGATCTGTTCATATTTAATTCAGCAGCTACTTTTTCTAATATTACAGGCTCATTTACCATTGCTTTCAATGTATTCATCGTTTCAGCGTTAGCTTGAACAATTACCCTTGCCGAGGAAGCATACAAAGGGGTTTTCATATACATACTATACAGGGCTCCTCCTACCGTTGTGAGAGTCGTAAACAATAGTAGTATCCACACCCTCTTCCATATTACAGTGAATAGATTTTTCAAATTTATTTCCTTATTCATTACTTCTCCCCCTCATTTAATACCAATGAGATTTCAGTTGAACATTCCATAAAAAAACAAAAATAAGATTATTATTTTTATTTTTCGAATATACAAAACTCCCTAATTACTGTCATTTTAGTTCTTTATATAGAACGAGTCAAT
The DNA here is from genome assembly GCF_044324725.1 of Bacillus sp. 3G2. Classification (NCBI taxonomy): domain Bacteria; kingdom Bacillati; phylum Bacillota; class Bacilli; order Caryophanales; family Bacillaceae; genus Bacillus; species Bacillus sp. 3G2. Next base: position 3,490,412 of record NZ_CP172246.1, read on the forward strand.
ATAATTTATTTTTGTTTAAACACTTCTTAATTTCAGTTCAAAAATTACGACAATATTCTTCATAATTCACTGTAGATAAATGACGAAAACCCCCTATTACTGCAGTATCGAGGAGTTTTTCTTTGTATTGAAACTTATTTCAACAAGGCTTTTTAACCCATTAAAATAAGTCGTATATATTAAACAATTCACTTTTTTCAAATGATATTCATTTTGCATAGATATTAACAAGTACATTTCGGAATTTGCTTGCCCTTTCTATTCCTCATATAAAAATACCCGATAAATAAAAAACCCTCAACACGTTATGTGTCAAGGGTTGAAGTCTCTTAGTATAGAGACATATATTGATCGCGTTCCCATTGGTGAACTTGCGTGCGGAAGATGTCCCACTCAATCTCTTTTGCTTCAATGAAGTGCTCAAGTAAATGATCACCTAGTGCACCACATACTACTTCATTCGATTGTAATGTAACTAATGCTTGCGCTAATGTTGCTGGTAAGTCAACGATACCTGCTTCTTCGCGCTCTTCTTTTGTCATTACATAGATGTTACGGTCTACTGCAGCTGGTGGAGTTAATTTGTTTTTAATTCCATCAAGACCTGCTGCTAATAATGTAGCCATTACTAAATATGGATTTGCAGCTGGGTCAACACTACGTACTTCTACGCGTGTACTAATACCACGAGATGCAGGGATACGTACTAATGGACTACGGTTTTGTGCAGACCATGCTACGTAACAAGGAGCTTCGTATCCAGGTACTAAACGCTTGTAAGAGTTTACAGTTGGATTTGCTATCGCTGTAAATGCTGGTGCGTGTTTTAAAATACCTGCGATGAAGTGACGAGCATCATCACTTAATTGTAAGTCACCGTTTTGATCAAAGAATACGTTCTCACCATTTTTGAATAGTGATAAGTTACAGTGCATACCTGAACCGTTCACACCGTATAATGGTTTTGGCATAAATGTTGCGTGTAAACCGTGTTTACGAGCAATTGTTTTTACAACAAGTTTGAATGTTTGAATGTCATCACATGAGCGAATTGCATTTGCATATTTAAAGTCAATTTCGTGTTGCCCTGGAGCAACCTCATGGTGAGACGCTTCAATTTCAAAGCCCATCTCTTCTAGTTCAAGAACGATATCACGACGACAGTTTTCCCCTAGATCCATCGGCGCAAGGTCGAAGTATCCACCGTTATCGTTTAATTCTAATGTTGGATTTCCTTTTTCATCTACTTTAAATAGGAAGAATTCTGGCTCTGGTCCAAGATTGAAATCTGAGAATCCTAAAGCTTCCATTTCTTTTAACACACGTTTTAAGTTGTTACGTGGGTCTCCATCAAATGGAGTGCCATCTGCATTGTAAATGTCACAAATTAGACGAGCAACTTTACCTTTTTCAGCAGTCCATGGGAAAATTACCCAAGTATCTAAGTCCGGATATAAATACATATCAGATTCTTCAATACGTACGAAACCTTCAATCGAAGATCCATCAAACATCATTTTGTTATCAAGAGCTTTCGTTAATTGTCTCACTGGAATCTCTACGTTTTTAATTACTCCTAAAAGGTCTGTAAATTGTAAACGGATATACTTTACATTCTCTTCTTCCGCCAAACGGAAAATATCTTCTTTTGTGTACCTAGCCATTATAAATTCCTCCTTAGTCCCTCTAAACACCTTCAGAATCAGTTCTCTTTAGTGAAAAAACCTTGAAATGTCACCTTGTCGCAATGAAGTTCGATTAAATCTACCTGTATGTTGTAGTTCATCTCGAAGTATTTTGCGAAGCTCAGTTTTTGAAATTTCTTTCGTTTCTTCTTTTACTTTCACTGTTTCTGTTTGATTTTCTTTCATTAGTAACACTTGTTTAATACCAGCCATATTCAAGCCTTGATCTAATAAGTCTTTAATCTCTAACAACTTATCTACATCGTTAAATGAAAATAATCTACGATTCCCCTTCGTACGGGTTGGAGAAACAAGATTATGCTCTTCATAGTAGCGAATTTGACGTGCAGATAATTGTGTTAAATCCATAACAATACCAATAGGAAACAGCGGGGCAGAACGTCTATCTTCTTTCATTATTTCAGTTCCTCCTTCGCCTTAACTGTTTCTCATTTTATACCATGTTATGTTTAGTGTCAATAGATGTTAGCTTTTCTTACATGATTTTTTTATAAATTTTTTCATTCTTTTTTCTAATGAAATAAATCATTACTTTCACAAGAAAAAAGCTGTCGAAATCGACAGCTTCCCCTTAAGAAATTGTTAATAATTCTTTTTCAATTAATGCATCAATTGCAGAACAAATCGCAATCTTCACATGTGAATAAGTTAACCCACCTTGCACGTAAGCAACATAAGGCGGACGAATTGGACCATCAGCTGACAATTCAATACTTGCACCTTGAATAAACGTTCCCGCAGCCATAATTACATCATCTTCATAACCAGGCATATAGTTGGCATATGGAGTGAAGTGAGAATTGATCGGAGATGCATATTGAATTGCTTGGCAGAATGCAATCATACGATCTTTATCATCGAATTGAACAGACTGAATTAAATCTGTTCGTGGCGCATTCCATGCTGGTGATGTATTCATTCCTAACTTCTCTAAAAATGCAGCTGTAAAAATCGCACCTTTTAGCGCTTGTCCCGCTACATGCGGCGCTAAGAAGAAACCTTGATACATTTCTTGTAGACTGTATAAAGATGCCCCTGCTTCCGCACCGATTCCTGGAGATGTTAAACGATATGCACACGCTTCAACATACTGTTCTTTACCAACGATATAACCACCAGTTTTAACAATTCCACCACCAGGGTTCTTAATAAGCGAACCTGCCATTAAATCTGCACCAACATGACATGGCTCTTGCTCTTCAATAAACTCGCCATAACAATTATCTACAAATACAACAACATCTGGTTTAATTTCTTTAACAAACGCTATCATCTCTTTAATTTGAGAAATAGTAAATGACGGACGAGTAGCGTAACCTTTTGAACGCTGAATACCAATCATCTTCGTGTTACTATGAATTGCAGCCGCAACTGCTCCAAAATCAACAAGCCCCTCTTCAGTAAGCGGAACTGCATTATAACCAATATTATATTCTTTAAATGAACCTACACCTTTTCCGCGTACACCAACGATTTCTTCTAACGTATCATACGGCTTACCAGTGATGTACAATAACTCATCACCTGGACGTAAAATACCGAATAACGCTGTAGAAATAGCGTGAGTACCTGAAATGATTTGTGGACGAACAAGACCAGCTTCCGCTCCAAATACATCCGCATACACTTTTTCTAACGTATCACGGCCAATATCATCATAACCATAACCTGTCGTCGGAATAAAATGCGAATCGCTAATTTTATGTTTACGAAAACTTTCTAATACACGAAACTGGTTACTTTCAATTACTTCATCCGCACGTTTATGTACTTCTGTAATTTGGCTCTCTACTTCTTTTACGATTGGAGCAATTTTTTCTCCATTTTTCAAACGATCAAACATTTTTATTTTCTCCTTCTTTCACTAAAAATCTCTTTAATTGCACATTAAGCGATGAATGAGCAAAAATATACCCTACGCAATCATATACAAATTTATCTTCTAAAAACTCCATCTTTGTTAAAAGCGTTTCCGTCTTTAATAACGTTAACAACTTACCTTCACTCGGAGGAATTTCCACTTGATAACAATTCATTTCTTCCTTCATTTTCGTTTCTATCGCTTCTTTTATATGTAATAAATCATTTTCTTCAAAAGCACTAGTCATTAAGAAGTCACTTTTCGGAAACGGAATAAAGTTTTGATGTAATTCATCTTTTTTATTATATAACGTAATAATAGGAATATGATTAATTTCAAGTTCTGACAATAGTTGTTTTACTGTTTTTTCATGCCCTACATAATTAGGATCTGCAGAATCAACTACATGTAAAATAACATCCGCTTCACCAGCTTCTTCTAATGTCGAACGAAAAGCCGCAATTAATGACGTAGGTAAATCCTGTATAAAACCAACCGTATCAGTTAGTAATACTGTATAACCAGAAGGTAACGGCATTTTCCTTGTCGTCGGGTCTAGCGTTGCAAACAACAAGTTTTCTTCAAATGTATCAGCTTCCGTCAACCTATTAAACAACGTAGATTTGCCCGCATTCGTATATCCTATTAACGAAACTTGAAATACTTTATTCTCTTTTCTTCTCTCACGATATCTTTTCCGATGTTCCACAACAACTGCAAGTTGTTTCTTTATTTCATCAATACGTGATCGAATATGACGACGATCCGTCTCTAGTTTCGTCTCACCTGGTCCCCTCGTCCCAATACCACCACCAAGACGTGATAAAGACAATCCTTGCCCCATAAGACGCGGCATTGTATATTGCAACTGAGCTAATTCTACTTGAAGCTTACCTTCCCTCGACTTCGCACGTTGCGCAAAAATATCTAATATGAGTTGTGTTCGATCAATTACCCTCGCATCTAATACCGAGGATAAATTCCGAATTTGACTCGGCGTTAATTCGTTATTAAATACGATAACATCCGGTTCTAATTCTTCAGTTAACATTGTAAGCTCTTCTAATTTACCCTTACCTATATATGTCGCCGGATGAAACTTCGGTCGTTTTTGCGTTGTAGACACTAACAATTCTGCTCGCGCAGTCTTTGCTAGCGATGCAAGCTCTTTCATGGAATGCATAAATTTTTCATCATCTTCTTGCGGCAATTGACAGCCCACTAATATGACTTTTTCTTTTTCTTCCATCAAATATGTTCACTCATCCTTTTCGAAATTTAAACCTTCTAATATAATAGCAGAGGAAGCACATTTCATCTAGTTAGCGGGGGAGAAAATTCATGGCATGGGAGATTTTTAGCATCATAGGCACAATCGCTTTCGCGCTAAGCGGAGCCATTGTTGCAATGGAAGAGGATTATGATATTTTCGGGGTGTATATTTTAGGAATGGCAACCGCATTTGGGGGAGGTGCCCTTCGTAATTTATTAATCGGTTATCCGATTGTCGCGTTTTGGCAACAAGACATGTTATTCCAAATCGCACTTTTATCAATGACAATTATTTTTCTTTTTCCAAATAAATTAATTAGACACTGGAAAAAGTGGGAAAACATCACTGATGCTATCGGCTTATCAGCATTCGCCGTACAAGGGGCATTATATGCTCAGAAATTAAATTTACCAATTAGCGCTACGATCGTAGCAGCTGTTTTAACTGGCATTGGCGGCGGTATTATCCGCGATCTTTTAGCCCGTAGAAAACCTCTTGTCCTTCGAGCTGAAGTATATGCTTTTTGGACGATTCTAGCAGGTTTCTTAATCGGCGCTCAAATTATTGTTAGTGATTGGGCTTTATACACCTTATTCATTTTAATTGTTTGCTTCCGCATGGTTTCTATTCACTACAAATGGCACTTACCGCATAGACGTATAGACACAAACGAACGTTCAGTGCATAAATAGCAATCCAACCTCTTTACAGAACGTAAAGAGGTTTTTCTTTTCTAACGAGTTTTTCTTTACATAATGTTTATACTAATCCTCAAAGCGAGGTGAATACAAATGACAAACCATGTTAATAAAGGTGCTCAAAAAAGCTCAGTAGGTCAAATTGGACATGACCCTAATTCTGCACACGAAAAAAGTGCTAAAATGGAACGTTTCCATAAATCTTATCAAGACAAAGCAAAAAAAGAGTAACAGCACTTATACAAAAAAACAGACGCACAGTTTATGTACTGTGCGTCTCCTCTTCAAGCATCAAATCACTACTTGATATCCCAATTAAATCATATTTATCATACGTATCCTCTTGCAACAAGCGCATAGCCTGTGTACGAATCGATTTTTCAACAATATTCCGTACATATCTTCCATTACTAAACGATGTAATTTGCGATGAGTACTTTACAGCATGTAAATGATCTCTAAATTTCCATTCAGCCTCTTTCGATAACTGGTATTCACGTTCTTCATACATCCTCTTCCCTATTTCTAACAGCTGATTTACCGAGTAATCCGCAAATTCAATTATAAATGGAAAACGGGATTGCAGACCTGGATTTAATGAAAGAAAGTGATTCATCTCTCTTGAATATCCAGCTAAAATCAATACAAAACCGTGTTGTTTATCTTCCATATGTTTCACGAGCGTATCAATTGCTTCTTTTCCAAAATCTTTTTCTCCCCCTCGAGCTAATGAATACGCCTCATCAATAAACAAAATACCTCCCATTGCTTTTTTTATTAAATCTCTTGTTTTTTGAGCTGTATGACCGATATATTCTCCTACAAGATCCGCACGTTCAGCTTCAACTAAGTGCCCTTTTGATAGAATATTCATCTCAAACAACAATTTCCCTATCATTCTAGCAACAGTTGTCTTCCCTGTACCTGGATTCCCTTTAAACAACATGTGGAGTACTTGCTTCTCAGACTTCAACCCTATTTCTTGTCTTTTTTTGTTTACATAAATCCAAGCATATATTTCTTTTATTATCTTTTTTATATCATCCATCCCAACGAGCTTTCCCATCTCTTCTTCAATTCTTTGCAGCATCTCATGTTTCGTAGTGGTTTCATTTGAAATTACCGTTTTATTTTCCGCGGCCGGTAAAGAAATTTTCTTTCGATGATTTAACACAATGTTAATTTGATTATTATTTTTCTTTCGCATCGATTGTTCCATACACTCACCTCATTTTATCCTGCATGAACAAGCAATAAGACTCCCACCTCAAAATTCAGCAAACGCGAGGAAGTTAGACGAGAGATAACTGCCCGTAAATGCCCGATTGGTTCAACTAATAATCAAGGGAGATGAACAAATACCCCACTGATTAAAGTTTCACTTTATCCACTCACCAAATATTATTATTCCTGTCTCCCTTGCAAATGACTATTTTCAGAAAAGTTTGCTATAATATAAGAAATAATGAAGGTGGTGGGACTATGGAGACAACGGAATTCCATGATACAATACAAGCCTTTTCTATTTTTTTATTGAATAAAGGCCGAAAACCTTCAACCATTAAACGTTATGTTTATGACATTGAAGATTTCGGACATTGGTTAGAAAAAAACAAAAAGCTCCCTTCCAGTAATATATGGGCTACACTTTGTACAAAAGACTATGAAGATTACTTTTCCGACTTAAAAAAGAATCGACATTACTCAGAGAAAACGATGCACCGTGTATTTATTGTATTAAATAGAATGCATCACTTTCTAAACATCCCTAATCCATTAAAGAACATGGAAATTTCTATTCAACCAGACCGCACACTTCGTAATGAGGATTTCATTTCATCTGATGAAGAAAAAAGATTAAAATATATAGTCACTTCATTAGAAGGACTTTCAGAAAAACAGCGTCCTGTGCGCCCTTTATTAATGGATCGTAATATCGCTATTTTGAATTTATTAATCGACTATGGATTATCCTTACAGGATCTTACAGCATTAACTATGCAGCACGTCCACTTTGAAACGAACACATTATCTATCCCAGCAACCGCAGGGATAGAAAGAACAATTACATTAACTAGCGAAGACAAAAAACAACTATATACTTATTACAAAAGCATCCCAGAGCCCGTTCGCCCAAAATACCATAGTAATGATCCATTATTTATTGCATTTGATTTTAATCGCGGAACATACAGATGGGTATACGAAAATGATGCACCAAAGGGATTAACAGAAATCGCTATCCAAAAAATGATTCGCCTTGAAGTATCTAGAGCTAATTTACGCAAAGGAATCTCAGGACAACACTTTCGTAACACCTATATTTTAAACTTAATAAAAAAAGAAACTCCCGAATCAGAAATTATAAAACTAGTTGGATTTAAATCAAAAGTTTCACTCAAACGATATTATCAATACGCAGAAAATAGAAAAAACGCCTTATCCTAAGGCGTTTTTTCTATTTTTTCTTTAAACAAACGATTTTACTATGACCATTTAACTAATTTTTGCATCTACTATGATGAGTTTCGTTCATATCCTCATGAGAAAGGAGAGATTTAATGTCTCATTTTAACGACAGTCAGAACAAATTCTCCAAACCATGCTTTCCAAGTAGCGCCGGACGAATCCCAAATACTCCATCAATCCCAGTTACTAAGGCACAACTTAGAACATTCCGCGCAATCATTATCGATTTAACAAAAATAATTCCAAAACTTTTCGCAAATCCATCTCCTCAAAATATTGAAGATCTAATCGATACATTGAACCTACTAAGTAAATTTATTTGTTCACTAGACGCTACTTCCTCCCTGAAGGCACAAGGGTTAGCTATTATCAAAAATTTAATAACTATATTAAAAAATCCAACCTTCGTAGCAAGTGCTGTATTTATCGAGCTTCAAAATCTAATTAATTATTTACTATACATTACAAAACTATTCCGAATTGACCCTTGCACACTTCAAGAGCTTCTTAAATTAATAGCAGCATTACAAACCGCTCTAGTTAATTCTGCTTCATTTATTCAAGGACCTACAGGGCCAACAGGCGCTACTGGTGCCACTGGACCTCGAGGGAACACGGGCGCTACTGGACCTCAAGGACCTCAAGGACCTCAAGGGAACACAGGCGCTACTGGTGCCACTGGACCTCGAGGTAGCACAGGCGCTACTGGTGCCACTGGACCTCGAGGGAACACGGGCGCTACTGGACCTCAAGGGCCTCAAGGGAACACAGGCGCTACTGGTGCCACTGGACCTCGAGGTAGCACAGGCGCTACTGGTGCCACTGGACCTCAAGGGAACACTGGCGCTACTGGTGCCACTGGACCTCGAGGTAGCACAGGCGCTACTGGTGCCACTGGACCTCAAGGGAACACAGGTGCTACTGGACCTCAAGGCGTTCAAGGGAACACAGGTGCTACTGGTGCTACCGGCGCTACTGGACCTCGAGGGAACACGGGCGCTACTGGACCTCAAGGGCCTCAAGGGAACACTGGCGCTACTGGTGCCACTGGACCTCGAGGGAACACAGGCACCACTGGTGCCACTGGACCTCAAGGGAACACGGGCGCTACTGGACCTCAAGGGCCTCAAGGGAACACAGGTGCTACTGGTGCCACTGGACCTCGAGGGAACACAGGCGCTACCGGTGCCACTGGACCTCGAGGGAACACAGGCACCACTGGTGCCACTGGACCTCAAGGGAACACGGGCGCTACCGGTGCCACTGGTATAGGAGTTACTGGACCTACCGGACCTTCTGGCGGGCCTCCTGGACCTACCGGACCTCAGGGGCCTCAAGGGAACACAGGTGCTACTGGTGCTACCGGCGCTACTGGACCTCAGGGACCTCAAGGGAACACTGGCGCTACTGGTGCCACTGGACCTCAGGGTGTTCAAGGTAACACAGGTGCTACCGGCGCTACTGGACCTCAAGGTGTTCAAGGTAACACGGGTGCTACTGGTGCCACTGGACCTCAAGGTGTTCAAGGTAACACTGGTGCTACCGGCGCTACTGGACCTCAAGGTGTTCAAGGTAACACGGGTGCTACCGGTGCCACTGGACCTCAAGGTGTTCAAGGTAACACGGGTGCTACCGGCGCTACTGGACCTCAAGGTGTTCAAGGTAACACGGGTGCTACCGGTGCCACTGGACCTCAAGGTGTTCAAGGTAACACAGGTGCTACTGGACCTCAAGGTGTTCAAGGTAACACGGGTGCTACCGGCGCTACTGGACCTCAAGGTGTTCAAGGTAACACTGGTGCTACCGGCGCTACTGGACCTCAAGGTGTTCAAGGGAACACTGGTGCTACCGGCGCTACTGGACCTCAAGGTGTTCAAGGGAACACTGGTGCTACCGGCGCTACTGGACCTCAAGGTGTTCAAGGGAACACTGGTGCTACCGGCGCTACTGGACCTCAAGGTGTTCAAGGTAACACGGGTGCTACCGGCGCTACTGGACCTCAAGGTGTTCAAGGTAACACTGGTGCTACCGGCGCTACTGGACCTCAAGGTGTTCAAGGTAACACAGGCGCTACTGGTGCTACTGGACCTCAGGGTATTCAAGGTAACACAGGTGCTACTGGTGCTACCGGCGCTACTGGACCTCAGGGACCTCAAGGTAACACGGGTGCCACTGGACCTCAAGGTGTTCAAGGTAACACAGGTGCTACCGGCGCTACTGGACCTCAAGGTGTTCAAGGTAACACTGGCGCTACTGGTGCTACTGGACCTCAGGGTATTCAAGGTAACACAGGTGCTACTGGTGCTACCGGCGCTACTGGACCTCAGGGACCTCAAGGTAACACAGGCGCTACTGGTGCTACTGGTGCCACTGGACCTCAAGGCGTTCAAGGGAACACTGGTGCTACTGGCGCTACTGGACCTCAGGGTGTTCAAGGGAACACTGGTGCTACCGGTGCCACTGGACCTCAAGGCGTTCAAGGGAACACAGGCGCTACGGGTGCTACCGGACCTCAAGGTGTTCAAGGGAACACTGGTGCTACCGGCGCTACTGGACCTCAAGGTGTTCAAGGTAACACAGGCGCTACTGGTGCTACTGGACCTCAGGGTATTCAAGGTAACACAGGTGCTACTGGTGCTACCGGCGCTACTGGACCTCAGGGACCTCAAGGTAACACAGGCGCTACTGGTGCTACTGGTGCCACTGGACCTCAAGGCGTTCAAGGGAACACTGGTGCTACTGGCGCTACTGGACCTCAGGGTGTTCAAGGGAACACTGGTGCTACCGGTGCCACTGGACCTCAAGGCGTTCAAGGGAACACAGGCGCTACGGGTGCTACCGGACCTCAAGGTGTTCAAGGGAACACTGGTGCTACTGGTGCTACCGGCGCTACTGGACCTCAGGGACCTCAAGGTAACACGGGTGCCACTGGACCTCAGGGTGTTCAAGGGAACACTGGTGCTACCGGTGCCACTGGACCTCAAGGCGTTCAAGGGAACACTGGCGCTACTGGTGCTACCGGACCTCAAGGTGTTCAAGGGAACACTGGTGCTACTGGTGCTACCGGCGCTACTGGACCTCAGGGACCTCAAGGTAACACGGGTGCCACTGGACCTCAAGGCGCTCAAGGGAACACTGGTGCCACTGGACCTCAGGGTGTTCAAGGGAACACTGGCGCTACCGGTGCCACTGGACCTCAAGGCGTTCAAGGGAACACGGGCGCTACTGGTGCTACCGGACCTCAAGGTGCTCAAGGGAACACTGGTGCTACTGGCGCTACTGGACCTCAGGGTGCTCAAGGGAACACGGGTGCCACTGGACCTCAGGGTGTTCAAGGGAACACTGGCGCTACCGGTGCCACTGGACCTCAAGGCGTTCAAGGGAACACTGGTGCTACTGGCATAGGAGTTACCGGACCTACCGGACCTTCTGGTGGGCCTCCTGGACCTACTGGACCTCAGGGACCTCAAGGTAACACGGGTGCCACTGGACCTCAGGGTGCTCAAGGGAACACTGGTGCTACCGGCGCTACTGGACCTCAAGGTATTCAAGGACCAACAGGTGCTACCGGCGCCACTGGTATAGGAGCTACTGGACCTACTGGGCCTACCGGACCTAGCTTCCCTGTAGCAACAATTGTCGTTACAAACAACATTCAACAAACAGTACTCCAATTTAACAACTTCATTTTTAATACTGCAATTAACGTAAACAACATTACCTTCAACGGCACAGATACAGTTACTGTTATCAACGCTGGTATTTATGTCATTAGCGTATCCATCTCTACCACTGCACCAGGATGTGCCCCACTTGGAGTAGGAATTTCAATAAATGGAGCAGTCGCAACTGACAACTTCTCTTCAAATCTAATAGGCGACTCACTTTCATTTACTACAATTGAAACGTTAAGAGCTGGCGCAAACATTTCTGTCCAATCTACTCTTAACGAGATTACGATCCCTGCAACAGGCAACACTAACATTCGTCTTACTGTATTTAGAATCGCTTAAATTCCACGATCTATTGTTTATGGCAAATAAAAAAAGAGCGAGAAACTCGCTCTTTTTTTGTTATGTACAATAATTCATTACTACTCTAATTCAATTGAAACATTTTTTTGTGGTACAAATGTAGAAATTGCATGTTTATAAATAAGCTGCTGCTTACCTTCTGTTTCCAGTAGGACTGTAAAATTATCAAATCCTTTAATTAATCCACGAAGCTGGAAACCATTTAATAAGTACAGCGTAACAAACGTATTCTCTTTACGGAGTTGATTTAAAAACTGATCTTGAATATTGATTGATTGCTTCATGTCGAATCCTCCTCTTTTTCTCTACTTACTATTATTCGACTTTAGTTGTAACTTTCCTTCTATGTATCGTAAAATTTCTGACGTTTTTTCACCGTCTGTAACATCAAACCATGTGACATCCATCTTATTACGGAACCATGTTAATTGACGCTTTGCATAACGACGTGAATTCGTCTTTAATTGTGATACCGCTTCTTCTAAAGAGACACGATCCTCAAAATAATCATATATCTCTTTATACCCAATCGCTTGAATAGATTGACAATCTCGTATCCCGCTATTATACAATCCTTCTACTTCTTTTAATAAACCTTGGTCCATCATTATATCAACTCGCAAGTTAATGCGATCGTATAGCATTTCTCGATCCATTGTCAAGCCAATCAAGGAAACATCGTATAATAACTCGTTTTCTTGTTTTTCAAGTTGATCACTCATTTTTTCACCCGTCGTGTGGAAAATTTCTAACGCTCTAATGACACGGCGTACATTATTTGCATGAATACGCTCAGCGCTTTCCGGGTCTACTTCTTGTAACTTTTTATGTACATATTCCACACCACGTTCTAATGCTAACTGTTCCATTTGCGCTCGGTATATAGTATCACCAGCATCATCCGTAAACTGATAATCGAATAAAACAGATTGTATATACAGGCCAGTTCCACCAACGATAATTGGCAATTTACCACGCTCTGTAATCTCTCGAATATGCTTACGAACACGTTCTTGAAATTCGGCAACAGAAAATGATTCTTCCGGATTTTTTATATCGACCATATAATGTGGAATTCCATCCATCTCTTCTTTCGTCACCTTTGCAGTTCCAATATCCATCGTACGATAAATCTGCATGGAATCTCCACTTATAATTTCACCATTCAACGCTTTAGCAAGATCAATACTTAACTTCGTCTTCCCAACAGCCGTTGGCCCAATGATGACAGCAACTTTTTCACGTTGCACTTCTCCCATATCATTCAACTCTCTTTATGTGATGTACTCCATCTATTGATTATATCCAATCTTACCAATTTTAACGGCATGATTGCAAGTTCTTTCATTCCGGTACATGAAATTATAAATAAAAAAGAACATAGTTTGTCCAATTCCGCATATACATGATTAAAAATACCTTCGAGAGGATGAGTTGACTATGAAACAATCCACCCTTAATTTTTCATCTTTAACAAATGACCTCATTTTAGCTACTGCTACAAAAGAACAAAATTGCTCACAAGAAGAATTATACTTTGCCTTAAATTGTTTGCTACGTTCTTTTCATTCTACTCTCCAAGAAACAACATTACATCCAGAAAATAAAAATACAGAATATATTCAAAATCAATTTTGCAGTGCATATAAAATTATTACAGGTAAAACGATTTATCCTTTTCAATAATCCATAAAAGGCGGTTGCTTACACACTTTCAAGCAACCGCCTTTCATATTCATGCATATATACTACTCTATAACTTTCACTTTTACAGATTTGCGCCCCCAGTTATCAGCACTACCATCTGAACCAACTAAAACATCAATACGATTTCCTTTAATCGCGCCACCCGTATCTCCAGCAATCGCTTCTCCATATCCTTCTACCCATACTTTTGATCCAAGTGGAATCACTTTAGGATCAACAGCAATGACTTTCATATTTGGATTTGCTGTTAAATCATGCCCCATTGCAGTTAATACACGACCACCATACGTACCATTCTCACTTGGGTGCGCTGTATACGCTGTCGCTTCTACTGTTATTTCACGTCCACCAGCAGGCGCACTTGTTTCAGTAGATTTTGCAACTGGTTTCGCAGTTGGCTTCTCTTTTGCCACAGGTTTACTTGATTCTACATTCTTAACAGACTCTTTACTCTTAACTGCTTTATTATTTTTAACTGGCGTATTTACTTTTTCCGGCGCTTCTTCTTGCGTTACAACTTCTTTCTTTTCAATCACAGGTGCCGTCCCCGTTAAAAATGGCACGTGAACATATCCTGTTTTTCCATTATAGTCAAATTGTAACCATTCATTTTGAACTTGATTCGTCGTTTCAATTACATCATTTTTATTAAGTTTACCAAGAATTTCAGAGTCCGTATTCGCTCCAGCACGAACATTTAGCACGCCTGCTGTTACATAATATGTACTTTTTGTAAACTCGGCACTCACAAACGCTTCTTGACCATTTAATTTAATTTTTGTCCATCCATTTTCTGTATTTACAACATCTAATGTATTTCCACTCAACATTTTACCTACAAGCTTTGATTCTACATTTGGGTTTTCTCTAACATTTAATACATCTGTTGTTACAATCGTTTCTGCTTTCGCAGAACCCGCAAAAATCCCAAGACCAAAAACTGCTGCTGTTGCTATACCTAATAATTTTTTCATGAATAGCCTCCATTTGCTTTGTTTTCGTATTTTCATTATAGCAACAGATTTTTGAGATTTTTAAAAATCACACAATTACAAACCATTCGTAATATGCGATTAATGAGTTGTAACATAAATTTCCATATTAATGAATTCTATTTCCAATAGAATTCCCAATAGTTTTCATATATTTTCCACATACAAGCACCAGAATTTTTTTCCAGAAAAAATTACAGTATTACTTTTTTGTTACAAAAAATTCATATTTCATTACATCTTTTACCAAAATCCATCATTCTTCCATTATTAACCTTCTTTTTTGTAATAAAAAGGAGCAGCTAATAAAAGCTCCTCCTTTTCATATGTTATTTAACTTTCTTTTTCCAAATCCCCATCATAAGAGCTGAAATAACTGTCCCTATCAATATCGAGAAAATATATAACACCGGTTTATTTACTAATGCGATAACAAACAATCCACCATGCGGTGCTGGTAATGTAATTTGGAATAACATAGATAATGCACCCGCAATACTTGAACCAACAACACAACTTACTATTACTCGAATCGGATCTGCAGCTGCAAATGGAATCGCACCTTCTGTAATAAACGACGCCCCCATAATATAATTTGTTAAACCAGATTTACGTTCTGCTTCAGTAAATTTTGATTTAAAGAAAGTAGTTGCGAATGCAATCGCTAATGGCGGTACCATACCACCAGCCATAACTGCTGAGTGAATTCCAAAGTTCTGCGCTTCTATTGCAGCAATGCCAAATGTAAATGCTGCTTTATTAATTGGACCACCCATATCAATTGCCATCATGCCACCTAAAATAAGACCTAATAATATAGCATTCGTACCGTTCAAACCATTTAACCATCCTGTTAACATTTCATTCAATGCTACTACAGGCGGAATTACTACTTTTTGCATAACAACTCCTGTAATCAACAATCCAAAGACTGGATATAACAATACAGGCTTAATTCCTTCTAACTGTACTGGTAATCCTGAGAACAATCTTTTCAATCCTACAACAACATACCCAGCTAAGAAACCAGCAATTAATCCCCCTAAAAACCCAGCATTCGCATGTGCTGCTAAAAATCCACCAACAACACCAGGCATAAAACCAGGACGATCAGCAATAGAACTTGCAATAAATCCAGCTAAAATTGGTACGAGGAATAAAAACGCCCCTGTTTTACCTCCACCAATAGACATTAACAATTCAGCCAATGGTCCTTCTGCTTTTATACCACCAACCCAAAATGCTAGTGCAATTAAAATTCCTCCACCAACAACGAATGGAAGCATATTACTAACACCGTTCATTAAGTGCTTATAAATTCCTAACCCTTTTTCTTTCTCTGTGCTCTCTATCTTCCCATCTTCCTTTATTCCTTTAAAGATTGGCGCATCTTGTTTTACAGCTCGATTAAGAAGCGCTTCCGTTTTTCTAATCCCATCAGCGACTGGCACTTGAATGACATGTTTCCCAGCAAAACGGTTCATTTCTACTTGTTTATCTGCCGCAACAATTATTGCCGTTGCGCGTTCAATGTCCTCTTTCGTTAAACCGTTTTTTATACCTGTTGATCCATTCGTTTCAACTTTAATTGCTATACCTAGCTCTGCTGCTTTTGCTTTCAAGCTATCCGCTGCCATATACGTGTGAGCGATTCCAGTTGGACAAGCCGTAACCGCTAATACGTACGGTTCATTTCCTTCTGGTTTTACAACTTCAACCTCTTCTTCTTTTTCATTCTCTTTTTCATCAAATAAACGAAGAAGTTCCTCTTCATCCTTTGCTTCTAATAATTGCTTACGAAACCCTTCATCCATTAATAATGTAGATAGGCGCGATAACGTTTCTAAATGAGTATTATTCGCCCCTTCACTCGCAGCAATCATAAAGAATAAATGCGCTGACTGTCCGTCAAGCGATTCATAGTTGACACCGCTTACACTTCTACCAAAACAAATCGCTGGTTGCTTAACAGCTTTTGTTTTCGCATGAGGGATTGCAATCCCTTCCCCTATTCCAGTCGTACTTTGTGACTCCCTCTTTAAAATAGCTTCTTTAAATTCCGCTTTACTATTTAAACGATTTGCGCCGTCTAATTTCTCAACTAATTCATCTATGACAGCTTCTTTATTTGAAGCTGTCAAATTCATAATAACTGTATCCCTTTTTAATAGTTCTGTAATTTTCATATGTTGCTTCCCCCTATCGCTTAGTTACAATTACTTGCGACAATAATTCTTCTACTTTTTCTTTTTCACATAAATCAGCTGAAAATGCTGTTGCACTCCCTGTTGCAACGCCATATTGAAATGCCTTTTCAATATCTTTCGTCTGTTCATATTTCCCTACAAATCCTGCAACGAGAGAATCTCCAGCCCCAACCGAATTAATTACAACACCTTTTGGAACAGTTGCTTCATATATACCTTCTACCGTAAATAGTAAAGCCCCATCTCCAGCCATTGATACGATCACATGCTCTACACCTTGTTCAATTAATTTTCTCCCATACGGTAAAATATCTTCTACTGTGGAAATCTCTACACCGAATAACTCACCAAGTTCATGATGATTAGGCTTTATTAAAAATGGCTTATTTTTAATTACATGCTGCAGTGCACTTCCACTTGCATCTACTACTACACGAATACCTTTTTCAGCTCCGAGCGCTGCGATTGATTCATAAAAAGTAGTTGAAATAGACGTTGGTACACTTCCAGCTAGTACAACACAATCTCCCTGCTTCATACTTTCAATCTGTTTCATTAATTGTTCAAATTGCTCTTTTGTCACATCAGGACCTTGCCCATTTAATTCCGTCTCTTCTTGCCCTTTTATTTTCACATTAATTCGGGAATCACCGTCTACCTGGACGAAGTTTGTCGTTACACCTTCCGCCTGTAATACATCTTTAATAAATTGACCGGTAAATCCACCAGTAAATCCAAGTGCTACATTTTCAACACCTAAACGATGAAGAACGCGAGAAACGTTAATCCCTTTTCCTCCAGGAAATTTCATATCTTTCTCTGCTCGATTTACTGCGCCTAAATCGAAGGAATTAACTTGTACTACATAATCAATAGATGGATTTAAAGTAACTGTATAGATCATTGTTTATCAGCCTCAATTACATTGGTTTGTCTTTTATATTTTTCTAAATCAATTTCTAAATAGTTTGTAATAATATTTGCCTCTTCAACATTGGCAATTTTCGCAAACGCAACTTCTGAAAACTTACTTTCATCAATTAAGAAATATCCTTCGTTTGCTAATGTTAATGCCATTTGTTTTAAAAGCGCCTCTTCTGGATCCGGTGTTGTAAAACCAAGTTGTTCATGCACACCATTCGCGCCTAAAAAACATTTATCAAAACGATACTTTTGCATACTTTCCTGCGCCATAGCACCGATTAAAGCTTTCGTCCTACTTTTCATCATTCCGCCTAGTAAATATGCACGAATATTATTTTCAACTAAAGCTTCAATATGCATAAGTCCATTTGTAACGACAGTAACGTCTTTATTTATTAAAAATGGAATCATTTCAAATGTCGTACTTCCTGCATCTAAAAAAATACAATCACCTTGTTCAACAATGCTAGCCGCATGCTTCGCAATTTGTTGTTTTATTTGAATGTTTTTGGATGATTTTTCAACCATCGTTGGCTCTTGTCCTTTTCCTGTTAAAACAGCCGCACCACCGTGAACTCTTTTTAATAACCTTTGTTTTTCCAATTGCGCTAAATCACGACGAATTGTTGATTCAGAGCTTTCTGTTCTTTCCACTAATTGTTGTAATTTAACAACCTTCAGCTCTTTTACAAGTTGCAATATCATTTGATGACGTTCAGGAGTTAACATTTCATTCACCTCTTCTTTGATTACAGTATAATGAAAACGATCACAAAAATCAACCATAAACACTCATAAAAAATCAAAACCAATCACTAACAGTTATAAACAAAAAAAAAGAAACCCATTCGATATAACAATCAAATGGGTTTCTTTGCTCGATTTACTTATAAAGAAGCTTTATATATGCTTAAAACATCGTCTTTATTTAATTTTTTAAAGTTACCAAATTCGCCATAAGCCATCGCTTTATCCGCCATTAAATCAATTTCATTTTCCCCAATAGCGTAATCAGCTAATGTTACCGGCGCCTCAATTGAAGTCCAAAATTGACGTAACGCCTCAATTCCTTCTAACGCAATTTCTAGATCAGTTTTCCCATCTGTTTCTACATCGAATACACGAATAGCGAACTGTTTAAAACGACTTACATTTTCATCTACGACATGCTTCATCCAGTTCGGGAATAAAATCGCAAGGCCACCTCCGTGTGGTATATCATGAACCGCAGAAACTGCGTGCTCAATATTGTGAGTTGCCCAGTCTCCTTTTACTCCCATCGCTAAAATGCCGTTTAACGCCATAGTACCGCAATATAAAATGGTTTCTCTATGCTCATAATTTTCTAAATCACTTAAAAGCTTAGGAGCGGTTTCAATTACTGTTTTTAATACAGATTCACAATAACGATCTTGTAGTTCTGTATTTGTTCCGTGGTGGAAATATTGCTCTAATACGTGTGACATAATATCTACCATACCGTAAATTGTTTGATCCCTCGGTACAGACGCAGTATGGACTGGATCTAAAATCGAAAACTGCGGGAAAGTAACTGGGCTACCCCAGCCATATTTTTCATTCGTTTCCCAGTTTGTAATGACAGAACCCGCATTCATTTCAGACCCTGTTGCTGCAAGAGTAAGCACCGTACCAAATGGTAACGCCTCACTAGCAAATGCTTTTTTCGTTACAATATCCCATACATCTCCATCATATTTGCTACCAGCAGCAATTGCTTTCGTACAGTCGATTACACTGCCTCCACCAACTGCTAATATGAATTCGACGCCATTATCTTTACAAATTTGAATCCCTTTCTTTACAGTTGATACACGAGGATTCGGTTCAACGCCTGTCAATTCAAATACTTCTGCATTTATATCTTTTAAAATAGAAAGTACATTATCATAAATACCATTTCTTTTAATGCTGCCTCCCCCATATACGAGAAGAACTTTTTTACCGAACTGTGGAATTTCAGTTTTTAACTGTTCTAATTGACCTTTACCAAAAATAAGTTTCGTCGGATTACGAAATACAAAATTTTGCATATCCCTTACCATCCCTTCTATATGAAAAGCAACTATACTTTTGTATACCATATTTTTTTCATTTCACAAAAATATTTGCCTAACAAAAAAAATCCCAGCCTACAGGCTGAGATTTTTTATTGGTAATAAGGTGAGATCATTAAGTAAACAATAACACCTGATAAACTTACATATAACCAAATCGGCATCGTCCAACGTACAATTTTACGATGACGTGTTAATTGATTTGTAAAACCAAATACAAGTGCAAACAATGCAAGTGGTACAATAATTGCTGCAAGGATAATATGTGTAATTAAAATAATGAAGTACACATATTTAATGAATCCTTCCCCACCAAAATGTGTTGCCGGCGCCAAGTAATGATACGATAAATAAGAAACACAAAATAGCAACGTCGTTGTAAATGCTGCCAGGATGAAACCGCGGTGCATTTTCACATTCTTCTTAATAATCGAGTATAAAGCTGCTAATAAGAACACGAACGTAAAGCTATTAAAAATTGCATTTAACATTGGTAAAATCGTTACATCAAAATGTACTTCTCCTTCATAGCCAACAGGTCCAAAGAACAAAAATAAAATAATCGCATTTACAATTACAGAAAGCGTTATCACAATAGGAGCATAGCTTTTCTGATTAGTTGATTGATCCACCAAAATGGTCACTCCTCTTCCTTCAAATATGTATACGTAACCTCACTATTTTAACATATTATTCACAGTGTAAATGTGACAATAGTTTGACACAGTAAGACAGAGCAAAGAAAAAAATCCTTCTTAATAAAACTTCTTAAGAAGGATTTTATCGCTTTATTATTTAAATAGCAATGTAATTAGTTTTTGTTGAAAAACGTATTGCTATATGCTTGAAAAATTTCAGACACTTGATATCCCATTAAAGAAATTGCTGTTAATGAAAAGAAACCAATCATAAGAAATCGAAACCACATATAAATCTCCTCCTTGTATTTAGCTTAAAAAGCAGTCGCTATACTACAAGTTGAGTGGCACTCTTCATCGTCACTTTCCTTTTTCTTTACAATTGCTGTTATAAATCGAATCATAAAGAATATAACAAAAGGAATTTGTTCGTAATTTATCTTGGCATAGTTTGGCAACGGCTCGCGCTGCACATCGAATGGGGATGAGAAGGAATAGAACATACCTTGCTCTTCCATATATACAATTACGATTTTCATACAAAACATTATTCCTAGAAACGAAACAATATCTTGCCATTCTGTCGTATATAACAGATTATATAGCTCTAATACGTACTCTTCCATTGTCATCCCCCCTTCCTTTTTTACCATTCTGCTCGCCTTCGTATAAAAAGTCAAGAAAAAAGTTTATATTCACTATGACAATAGTAATTACTTGTTTCTATGATTATATATGATTCTTTTATAGCAATGATTGGGTGTAACTCTCTTCTAAAACAAGAAATTAGAATCGAACAGATTCCTCATTTTTACTTTTAGGATTCAACACTGTACTATTTTTGTTTCTATTGAAAATAAAATAAGAAATTATGATAAGAACAGTAACTAGCATCGTTAATAGTGCCTGTGAACGTAAAGATTCAATTGCGAGCATTGCAACTAAAACTGCTATAATCGCAGCAATTGTAACGTATGTTACATACGGAAAAAGCCACATTTTCACTTTCAAATTTTGTTGTTCCGCTTTCCCCATTTTTTTACGTATCTTGAAATGAGAAACTGCTATAACGAGATAAACGAGTAACGCAATCCCGCCAGATGCATTCACTAAAAATAAAAATACTTTATCTGGAGATATGTAACTAAAAACAACTCCAATGTAAGCAAAGAAAGTTCCAAATAAAACCGCCCGAACTGGAACACCACTACTATTCAATTTCAAAAATGCCTTTGGCGCATCTCCTCTTTCTGCCATTGAAAAAAGCATTCTTGAGTTCGTATATAAACCCGAATTCAAACAAGAAAGTACAGCTGTTAAAACGATAAAATTCATAATTTGCGCTGCCGCTGGTATCCCTATATGTTCCAGTACCGCCACAAACGGGCTTTTTAGTATGTTCGCCGAATTCCATGGAAGGAGTGTAACAACTACAGCAATCGATCCAATGAAAAATACGAGAATACGCCAAATTACACTATTTGTTGCTGTTTTTACGGCTTTTACAGGTTCGGCAGACTCTCCAGCGGCTACTGCAACAATCTCAGATCCCATAAATGAAAATATAACGACGGTGATTCCAAGTAACACCGAACTTATACCATTTGGCATAAATCCTCCTTGACCTACTAAATTCGAAGTGCCAGGTGCTTCCGTTCCTGGTACAAATCCTAAAATAACAGCTAGTCCAAGACAAAGGAACAAAACAATACTTATTACTTTAATAAATGAAAACCAATATTCAAATTCTCCAAATGATTTCACCGAGAAAACATTCGTCAATGTTAATAAAATCGTTAATATTAAGCTTAATAACCAGAGCGGGATTTCTGGAATCCAGTATTGAATAATACCAGCACCTGCTGTAGCTTCTATTGCAATAACAATTACCCAGAAAAACCAATATAGCCACCCAATTGTATAACCTGCCCATGGACCAATTGCCTCTCTTGCATATGTTGCAAATGAACCACTTGTCGGATTAATAGCTGCCATTTCTCCTAGCATTCTCATAACGAAAATAACTAGAAGTCCTGCTAATGCATATGAAACGATAGAACCTGGACCTGCTGAATGCACAACCGCACCACTTCCAACAAACAAACCAGCTCCTATTACGCCACCAATGGAGATCATTGTAATGTGGCGGATTTTGAGGTCTTTCTTAAGATTTTTATCCAACTCTTGTACATCCCCTTCCAAACTTAATTTTGAAATTTATGTAAGAGTATTATGCGAAAAATCTTGTCCTATACTTTAAAATATATCAAAATATTCTGAATTTAACAATCGTAATTCGACCTCCTTCAGAAATTATTTCATTAGGTTTAATAATTTCCCATACACAATTGTTGAGAAAATTATAGTCACCTTACAAAAGAGTGAATTTTCAGTTATTATCAAATAAACAAGATTATACATCTAGACAACTTTTTGTATAGGAGTGTTGATATGTTAAACAAGTTCAAATTCATTTGTTGTACTTTAGTAATTTTCTTACTGCTACCACTAGCTCCCTTTCAGGCACAAGCAGCAAACAATTTAGGATCAAAATTACTCGTTGGATACTGGCATAACTTCGATAATGGTACTGGCATTATTAAATTAAGAGACGTTTCACCAAAATGGGATGTAATCAATATATCTTTCGGTGAAACTGGTGGCGATCGTTCCACTGTTGAATTTTCTCCTGTGTATGGTACGGATGCAGACTTCAAATCAGATATTGCTTATTTAAAAAGTAAAGGAAAGAAAGTAGTTCTTTCAATAGGTGGACAAAATGGGGTCGTTTTACTTCCTGATAATGCCGCTAAGCAACGTTTTATTCATTCCATACAATCTCTAATTGATAAATACGGTTTTGATGGAATAGATATTGACCTTGAATCAGGAATTTACTTAAACGGAAATGACACTAATTTCAAAAACCCAACGACTCCTCAAATCGTAAATCTTATTTCAGCTATTCGGACAATCTCAGATCATTATGGTACAAATTTTCTATTAAGCATGGCTCCTGAAACAGCTTATGTTCAAGGCGGTTATAGCGCATATGGAAGCATCTGGGGTGCATATTTACCGATTATTTACGGAGTGAAAGACAAACTAACATACATTCACGTTCAACACTACAACGCTGGTAGCGGGATTGGAATGGACGGTAATAACTACAATCAAGGTACTGCAGACTACGAAGTCGCTATGGCAGATATGCTCTTACATGGTTTTCCTGTAGGTGGTAATACAAATAACATTTTCCCAGCTCTTCGTTCGGATCAAGTCATAATTGGACTTCCTGCAGCACCAGCTGCCGCTCCAAGTGGCGGATATATTTCTCCAGCTGAAATGAAAAAAGCTTTAGATTATATCATTAAAGGAATTCCTTTCGGAGGAAAGTATAAGCTTTCAAATCAGAGTGGCTATCCTGCATTCCGCGGCCTAATGTCCTGGTCTATTAATTGGGATGCAAAAAACAACTTTGAATTCTCTAATAACTACAGAACATATTTTGATGCGATTCCCTTGAAAAAATAATAAAAAAACCAACAATAGGTTTTATATGATCTATTGTTGGTTTTTTATTTATGTAAATTACTTTTTCACTTCTACATGATGAAAAGATTCCTTTCCATGTTAACACTTTAAATAAAACTCACATAATATTCCATGTTTAACTAATAAAAAAAGAGAACTTTCTCTGAAAGTCCTACTACTCTAGAATAGTCAGTTGCTATTTTGCTTTAACACAAATACTGAAAGTTCAGGTACACTCCAAAATCTAACAGGCATTCGGGTTGTCCCAATACCACGATTTACGTATAAATGTAACGGCTTATTCTTCCCTTCTAATTCATACATACCTTCCACATAGCTCTCAGCTAATTTTGTAGTAATTAATGGACCTATAAAAGGAATTTGAACTTGTCCTCCGTGACTATGGCCTGACATTTGAAAATCAACTGGGTAACGAGCTACTTTGTCTACAACATCCGGCTCATGTACTAAAAGCATATTGAAATCTTGTTGTCTCACATGTTTTAAAGTCGAGTCTATTTGCGGCTTTCCTAATAAGAAATCATCCAAACCTGATATTGTAATATATTTTCCGTTTTCTACTTTAATTTTTTGCATTTCATTTACTAACACAGAGAAACCAGCTTCCTCCATATACTTTTTATAAAATAAACTACCTCCCCCGCCTCTATCATGATTCCCAAACACTGCATATTTCCCTAAGGGAGCATGTATTTTTTGTAATATACCTTTTGCTTCTTCTCTTTCCGCCTTATACGATCCAAACTTATCTATTAAATCCCCTGTAAAAACTACTACATCTGGATGTAGAGCATTCATCTTCTCCACCAAATTTTCTAGTTGTTTCAGTGTAAATTCTGGCCCTAAATGCACATCTGAGAATTGCAATATCTTTTTATTATTAAACTCTTTAGGAATTGTAGATGCTTCTATTTCATTCCACGTAACTGTTACTAGTTTTCGTTCAATTTCTGTCGCATAGAAATACAAACTTACTGAAATCATTACTATACTTATAAAACTGATTATGAATATTTTTATGATTGATTTTTTTTGTTCTTTTTTTACATGATGCGTATTCATGTTCTCACCTCTAGAAGTACTCTACAGCCTTATTGTTACATTAATGTGACAACACGAACAATGTTAGTTATATCCAATTCTACCCCACTCACTTTGACAAACTTATGCAGAAGTCATAACATATTTTTATAATACATAGATTTTTAAAAATGTTCCTTCTATTCATTCTATCATTTTATTGAGGAGAGATTATTCATGTCTGTATTTACACCAGAAGAAATTACGGAACTTGCTGCGAATTCCGGAAGAAAAAAGGCTCATTTATCATTACTCCCTATGCTAATTCTCGGATTTTTTGGCGGTGCTTTCATAGCATTAGGGTATTTACTCGATATTCATGTTATTGGAACAATGCCAAAGTCTTGGGGATCATTTACTAGTTTTCTAGGCGCTGCTGTATTCCCTATCGGTCTTATACTTGTTATTCTTGCAGGCGGTGAACTAGTAACTGGTAACATGATGACAGTTTCTATGGCTTGGCTTCAAAAGAAAATTACTTTATTTCATTTCATACGAAATTTAATTATTGTTACGTTTAGCAACTTCATAGGTGCTGTATTCGTAGCTTATTTTTTCGGTCATATCGTTGGATTAACAGAGGGCGCTTTTTTAGCGAAAACAGTTTCTATTGCACAAGCTAAACTACAAGATACACCACTACAAGCCTTCATTTCTGCAATTGGATGTAATTGGCTCGTTTGTTTAGCCGTTTGGCTCAGTATAGGAAGTAAAGAATTTATCGGAAAGATTATCGGCATCTGGTTCCCTGTTATGACTTTTGTTGCGATTGGATTTCAACACGTTGTAGCCAATATGTTTGTTATCCCAGCTGCAATTTTTGCTGGACAGTTAACTTGGATTGAATATTTTCCAAACTTCATTTTTGTTTTCTTTGGAAACTTAGTAGGAGGTATGTTGTTTGTGGCATTACCTTATTTCATATCTTATAATAAGAAATTACCTTCCAATAAAGAGCAAACCGAATTAAAGAAAAAATCTGTATCCGCTTAAATGAACTGTCTATACAGTAGCTCTAAAAAATATTACAAATTTCATTTTTTTTACGAATATATGTGCGTACACTTGTTCTCGAATGTTTTATACGTTATAATAACAACTTAAATAGCATTATTTACATATGAGGTGAAAAACATGAACAAAACAGAATTAATCAAAAACGTAGCACAAAATGCTGAGATTTCTCAAAAAGAAGCTACTGTAGTTTTACAAACTGTAGTAGAATCAATCACTAACACTTTAGCTGCTGGTGAAAAAGTACAACTTATCGGATTCGGTACATTCGAAGTTCGCGAAAGAGCTGCTCGTACAGGCCGTAACCCACAAACTGGTGAAGAAATGCAAATCGCAGCTTCTAAAGTACCTGCTTTCAAAGCTGGTAAAGAACTTAAAGAAGCGGTAAAATAATGAAAAAATAGCCTTCTCGTTTATGAGAGGGCTATTTTTTTCATTACATAATTAGTAAAAATCTGACCATTATGCTGTTTCTTTTGTTCCTTTATGCAAATAAAACCGTTACTTTCAAAGAAAGGTTTTGCTGTAATACTCGCTTCTGTATATATCTCCTTATGTCCCAAGTTCACTGCTTCTTTTTCTAGCTCCTGTAGTATGTATGACGCTATCCTTTTCCCTTGATAATCTTTATGCGTAAATAGACGATCTACGTAATGCTCATCATTATAATCCCCAAATCCCACTATTACACCGGTATGATCCGCTACATAACTAATATTCTTCTCTAAAGACTGTAACCAGCTTTCTCTATCTAGTCGCTCTGGTGCCCATGCCTGTAGCTGTAATACATTATAATCTTTTGCATTAATTGTATGAACTGTTTCATAGAACAACTGTAATACTTGTTCTAAATCCTCTTTATGGAATGTTCTAATGATCGTTTCTTTTAACATATATGAACCTCCTTACTAAACTATCATTTAACTTTTCTACCTTCTAGTATTCAATATTTCTGCTTTATTATATCTTTTTTCTTTCTATATAAACAAAAAACAATACTTATTTCAAAGTATTGTTTTTTTGTTTAAAAGCATATGCAATTACTCTATAGATTTTTATTTTTTTAATTTCACTCTTTGTAGTCGTAATGCATTTAATACAACGGATACAGAACTAAATGCCATCGCAGCTCCAGCAACCCAAGGTGCTAAGAAACCGAACGCTGCAATCGGGATTCCTAACCCATTATAAGCTAGTGCCCAGAATAAATTTTGCTTAATATTTCTTATCGTCATCTTGCTCATAAAGATTGCATCAGCAATACTATTTAAATCACCACGGATTAACGTAATGTCTGCCGCTTCCATCGCTACATCCGTACCTGTTCCAATTGCCATACCGATATCCGCCGTAGCCAGTGCAGGAGCATCATTTATTCCATCACCAACCATTGCTACTTTCTTACCTTGCGCTTGCAGTTTTTTTACTTCTTCTGCTTTTCCTTCTGGTAATACTTCTGCAATTACGTGATCAATGCCAACTTGCTTAGCGATTGCCTGAGCGGTTTGTGTATTATCTCCTGTAATCATAACAACGTCTAGACCCATTTTCTTAAGTCTTGCGATAGCTGCTTTTGAAGTATCTTTTACAGTATCCGCAACGGCCACTATACCAGCATACTCCTTATCTATTGCTATTAGCATCGCTGTTTTTCCTTCTCGTTCTAGCGCTTCCATCGATTTAGAAACTTCTTCAATATCAATATCGAATTTCTTCATTAATCGACGTGTACCAATTAATAATTGTTTCCCTTCTACTACTGATTCGATGCCGAATCCCGGAATCGCTTCAAATGTTTTTGAACTTGGGATATCAATTTTCTTTTCTTTAATTCCTTCTACAATCGCTTCTGCAAGTGGGTGTTCAGAATTTTTTTCTGCCGCACCTACTAAACGTAGTAGTTCTTCTTCATGGAATCCATCTGCTACAATTACATCTGTTAACACCGGCTTCCCATTTGTCACAGTACCTGTTTTATCTAGAATAACTGTATCTAATCGGTGGGTTGCTTCTAAATGCTCCCCGCCTTTAAATAAAATGCCATACTCAGCCGATCTTCCTGATCCCGCCATAATAGATGTAGGCGTTGCAAGACCTAATGCACACGGACAAGCGATAACAAGTACCGCTATCATTTTCTCAAGTGCTCCGCCAAAATCACCAGGTGTAACAAATAGCATCCACACTGCAAATGTGATAATAGCAATCACAACTACAACCGGTACGAAAATACCTGAAATTTGATCTGCTACTCTTTGAATAGGAGCTTTTGAACCTTGAGCCTCTTCTACTACTTTAATAATTTGAGCTAATGCCGTATCTCTTCCTACCTTAGTTGCTTTCACTTTTAAAAATCCATTTTTATTCATTGTAGAACCGATTACTACATCCCCAATTGTTTTATCAACTGGAATACTTTCACCTGTTAACATCGATTCATCTATCGCTGATTTTCCTTCTACAATCTCACCATCTACCGGAATTTTTTCACCAGGTTTTACATAAATGATATCACCAGCTACTACTTCTTCGATTAAAATTTTCATTTCTGTTCCATCTCGTACAACTGTAGCTGTCTTTGCTTGTAAACCCATCAACTTTTTAATTGCTTCTGATGAACGTCCCTTTGCTTTTGCTTCAAATAATTTACCTAAAATAATTAGTGTAATAAGTACCGCGCTCGTTTCAAAATATAAATCTGTCATATGTTCAGAAGAACCGATAGATTGAATGCTTAAATATACACTATAGAAATAGGCGGCCGATGTTCCAAGTGCCACGAGAACATCCATGTTAGCACTTTTATTACGTAACGCTTTATAAGCCCCAACATAAAACTGTCCACCAATGATAAATTGAACTGGAGTTGCAAGAGCTAGCTGCACCCAAGGGTTCATAAGCATATCAGGTAAATAAATAAACGATGTAAATGAGAAGTGACTTACCATTGCCCACAATAACGGGAATGATAAAATAAACGAAATGATAAACTTCTTCTTTTGTCGCTCAATTTCTTGTAAGCGATGATCAGTTGATCCATCTTGCTCATCTGATTTCACTTCCAATTTATATCCTAATTTCGTAATTGCACTCTTCATTTCATTTACATTAATTTCATCAGGATTAAAATCTACTGTAGCCGATTCCAAAGCGAAATTTACTGTCGCCTCGTTCACACCTTCTAACTTATTTAAACGCTTTTCTACTCTATTGGCACATGCTGCGCATGTCATTCCTGAAACAGTAAATTCAGCTTTATCACTTACAATTCCATATCCTAACGATTCAACTTTTTCTTTAAACTGTTGCGGATTTGTTTTTTGGGGATCATACATTATTTTGGTTTTTTCAAGTGCAAAGTTTACATTCGCATCATGAACACCTTCTACTTTTTTCAGACCTTTTTCAATTCTATTTGCACATGCCGCACATGTCATTCCTGATATTTGAAGATTGGCCTCTTTTTGTTCATTCATGTCTCTCACCTCTATATACCCTTATGAGGTATAATTATTAGCAAAATAAATCGTACTTCCTATAAAGTACGATTTATTTCCATATCTAAAAATAATTATTGAACATCGTATCCTTGCTCTTCAATTACAGTAACGATATCTTTTAACGTTACAACTGCTGAGTCGATAGTAACTTCAACAGTTCCTTCTGCTAATTGAACTTTCACTTGTTCAACACCGTTTAGTTCTTTCACGCTACTTTCAATTGAATTTACACAATGCCCACAAGACATACCTTCAACTTGTAATGTTAACTGTTCCATTTAAAATCCTCCTCTTGTTTCTTCATTGTTTGTTAATTACAACTTCATCTTACCATACCCCCCTAAGGTAATCAATGGTTTTGTATCATGATTTTTCAATTATTTTCTAAAAATTTATTTTACACACACTTTTTCATACCAATACCCCAAAATCCTATATAAAAGTAAACAAAAAAACAAGCCAGTGACGTACTAGCTTGTTTTTACGCTTTTGAAAAACGTTCAAATACTGTCATTAATTCTTCAATTGCTTCGTCACCATTACCATCTTTAATAGCACCTGAAACGCAATGACTTGTATGATTTTTTAATACACCCATTCCTACTTTTTTCATTGCTGCATTAATCGCTGAAATTTGCACTAAAATATCCACGCAATAACGATCATTTTCAATCATATTTTGAATACCGCGGACTTGTCCTTCAATTCTCTTTAATCTATTTATAATTTGTTCTTTTTCTTTTTCTGATCTATGTGTTACCGCTTCATGCTCTTTATGATCCATATTATCACCTTCTTAAAGTTTCTCTTCATCCAATAAAACGATTGCTTTTACGAGTATACCAATTATAACATTAATTATCTATGTATGATACCCCATATGAGTATATTTCCGCTCTATGCTTATTCTTAACAACTTATTAGCTTCTCAGACTCAATTATTATAATACCCTTGCCTTTTTTCAAAAAACAATAATAAAAGTCTCAATTTACACACGTGTAAATTGAGACTTTTTTCTTCCTATATATAATTATTGCTGATCACATACTTTTGTGTCATTCACTACTGAAGTTCCTTCAACGGTTACCGTATGAAAACAGTCATTTACACGAACTGTCACAACATTATCTTGCCGATCAATAATGTGATATTCATTAAAATTTTTATTTAGAGCACTGCGAATTTGTTCTCCTTCATAAATTGGAATGCCATGTGATAAAACCCAAATAAGCCCAGCGATAGCAAGAATAGTTTTCATACGATCTACCTCCTTGAGAATATAGTGAACTTTTAATCCATGCTTTTTCAGCTCTACTAATCATGAATGGAATGAATCAAGCCTTTTTGGAAATAAGTTCATTTCGTCTATTTTATGTTTATGCTAATTGTGACCGAATTGTGACAACTTTTTGTCTCTTTAGACGAAAAGTTGAAACAAAACGTTCAAAAAGGACAATTCTACTTGAACAAACGAAAGGCTATGGAGAATTTCCCCATAGCCTTTTGTTTGCATTTTATTAGACAATCATTCCAATTTATACGTGACTAATGAATCTTAATCCTTTACTTAAAGAAGTCGGCACAACTGATGCATGATTCTCCCCTTCAGCCTCATAAAACGTAAATCTAAACTGATCGTGTTTTACTTGGAGAAGGCGCTCTGATAATTCGTTTGCCCCTACAACCATATGCTCTCGTTCTAGTGATCCGACTGTAAGGAACACTCCTGTTTCAAACTTAGCATTGTTTAATTCACTTATAAGGTTCTCTTCTTTTTCAAGTACGGATTGGTTATTCCACCAAATAGATGGGCTACTTATAAAATAATTTTGAAATGCATTTACGTTTGTAAATAGTATATGTAAAGCAAATAAACCACCTAACGAATGCCCAAATAACGTTTGCTTTCCTTTATCAATCTCAAAATCATTTTCGATTTGAGGCTTCAGTTCTTCTTCTATAAAAGTAAAGAAGTTATGTGCTCCTCCTGTTTTAGGCCACGGTTTGCCATCTGGTTTTAAAGGCGCATCTTTTGAAATTACGCTAGGTGTAAAATCATAACACCTTTCTTCACCCGAAAATGCCCCTTCAATTGGATAACCAATACCTACTATAATTGCTGGTGAAACACCTGTTTTTTCTGCTCTAACTGATTGTATTTTAACCGCTTCATGGAATGTTTGAAAAAAAGCATTGCCATCTAATACGTATATAACAGGATAGCCTGACTCTGGTGCTGGCTGCTTCGGCTTTGAAATATGAATTTGATATTCCTTACCTTCTAGTTTTGAATACATTTTCCACTGCTCTGTATTAAATGTTATAATCTGCTGTTTTTCAATAGTAGTATTCATCCTATATCCCCCCTCTTAACTCGTTACATATATTTCAACTTTCTCTTCTTGAGATACAACGCTATCGTATCCAAAGCAAACAGGAGATCCGTTATATGGATCAATCATGACACGCGCATCAATATGAAATACTTCTTTTAACACTTCATTTGTAATGATTTCTTCTGGGCTACCAGTTGTAACGATTTCCCCTTCCTTC
Organism: Bacillus sp. 3G2; assembly: GCF_044324725.1. Taxonomy (NCBI): domain Bacteria; kingdom Bacillati; phylum Bacillota; class Bacilli; order Caryophanales; family Bacillaceae; genus Bacillus; species Bacillus sp. 3G2. Next base: position 3,522,699 of record NZ_CP172246.1, read on the forward strand.
ATTGCAATAATTTCATCTGAAAACCTTGCTGCATGGTTAATATCATGTAGTACCATTACGACCGTACAATTATGTTCTTTATTTAACTTCTCCACAATTTGTAATACATCTAATTGATGAGACATATCAAGATATGTCGTTGGTTCATCTAGTAGTAACACTTCTGTCTCTTGTGCTAAAGCCATCGCTAGCCATACTTTTTGCCTTTGACCACCTGATAAATTTGCAATTTGTCTCGTTCGAAATTCAGAAGTTTTCGTTATTTCTAATGCCCAATCAATCATTTCTTTATCTTTTGAAGTTAACTTATTTACGTTATTTCGATGTGGATAGCGTCCATAAGAAATTAACTCTTCTACTTTAAGCTCTCCTGGCGCAATTGGAGTTTGCGGAAGTAACGCTAACTGCTTCGCAATTTCTTTCGTTGGAATTGTATTTAAATCCTGTCCTTGCAAATATACTTTACCGCTCTTTTGCTTTAAGATTCTTCCCATTGTTTTTAACAATGTCGATTTACCGCACCCGTTTGGCCCTATAATTGTCGTTACTTTTCCTTCTTGTATTTCTACATTTAAATCGCGAAACACTGTAAGCTTTTCATAACTCGTTTCTAAATTTTTTGCACTTAAAATACTCACTTTTATTCCTCCTCTTACGCTTTCGCCTTATAAAGTAAATATAAGAAATACGGTACACCGACAATAGAAATAACGATTCCAACTGGTAACTCTACAGGTGTGAACACTGTTTTTGCAATAAAGTCTGAAGCAATTACAAGGAACATTCCGATTACTCCGCACGTAGGAATGATATATTTATGCTGAATACCAACTAGCCTTTTCGCTATATGCGGTGCCATTAGTCCAATGAAACCAATACTTCCTGAAACAGCAACACATGCGCTCACAAGTCCGATACTACTTAGTAGTAAAATAGATTTCTCTCTTTCAACTGAAACACCTAAACTTGTAATACTCGTTTCTTCCAATTGAAATAAATCTAATAAATAAGCTTTCTTTTGTATAAGCGGAATTAATATGATAAGCCACGGTAACATAGCAACAATATACTTCCAGTTTGCACTATATATGCTTCCAGACACCCAAACTGCAGCCATTTCGAAATCAGTTGACTTCATTTTGAGTGATAAGTACATAGAAAATGCTCCAAATCCTGATCCAATTGCAATACCTGTTAATAAAAGACGTTGCGAATCTAGCTTACCGTTTTTCCATGAAAACAGATAAATGATGATAGCTGCACCTAATCCGCCGACTAAACCAAACATTGGCATCATCATAATAGACATCCAGTCTGTGCTTTTTAATTGCCCTTGAAAGAAAAACATAAAAATAACGATGGCTGTGCCGGCTCCAGCATTCACTCCTAAAATACCTGGGTCTGCCAATCCATTTCTCGTAATCCCTTGAATAACAGCACCTGCAACGCCGAGGCCTAATCCTACTAACCCAGCAATTACGATGCGTGGAAGACGAAAATCAAAGATAACTAGATCATGTTCTGGTACTGGATCAATTCTAAAAAGTGTTTTAAATACATCCGTAATCGTAATATCAAACGTACCGTTCGTTAAACTAATATAAATAGCACCAAAAATTAAAAATATAATAATCCCCATTGTCATTCCGAAACGTTGACTTGAACTTTTAGGCATGTCTCTCTCCCCCTCTTGTCCGGATTAAATAAAGGAAGAACGGAATTCCAATTAAGGAGGTAACGACGCCAATTGGTGTTTCAAATGGATAGTTTACAAATCTACTCAAAACGTCACATAATGCTAAGAACACTCCACCAATAACACCTGCACATGGCAAGATCCACTTATAATCTACCCCAATTATAAAGCGAGTAATGTGCGGAATAATTAAACCTACAAAACCTACTTTCCCGACTAATGCAACTGCTGTTCCTGTTAAAAGAATAACGGATAAAATCGCCATCGCTTTAACTAGTTTTGTACGTTGTCCTAGATTAATAGATACCTCTTCTCCTAAAGAAAGAATTGTAATAGATTTTGATATTAATAATGCTAAAGCTATCCCAATTACCCCAAAAGGTATCGTGATTTTAATTACATTAGGGTCCACTTGATCTAACTTTGCATTAAACCAAAAACTAACATTTTGAGAAATTTGGAAATATGAAGCCATCGCAGCAGATACACTACTTAAAAATGTTCCAATAACTGTTCCGATAATCGCTAACCTAACAGGCGATAAGCCATTTTGAAGGAGCGAGCCGAAACCAAACACGATACCTGCTCCTAATGCAGAACCAATCATTGAACATAAAACCATACCAATTGATGACATTCCCGGAAGAAAAATCATACAAAGTGTAATAACAAAAGCTGCACCATCCGTCACACCCATAATAGAAGGGGATGCAAGATAGTTTCTTGTCATCCCCTGCATAAGTGCTCCTGATATGGCTAGAAATGCTCCGACTAAAAGAGCTGCAACTACCCTTGGTAAACGTGAAGTAATAATAATATTATGATTTACATCGCTTGAATCAAAATGAAATAATGCATTCCACACTGTTTCAGCATCAATGTTTTTCGCACCATATAAAATAGAAAGTATAACCGTAAATAAAATCAATATGGGTGCTATACATAAAATGGTTACTGGTACCGTATTCGTTTTCTGCATATCATTCAACGCACCTTACTTATTGTATTATTTAGATAGATTTTTCACTGCTTCTTTTAAGAATGCTGTTTTACTCCAAGCTGTACCACCTTGTGCCATTGGATCTACAACGTTTACAAATACTTTCTTTTCTTTCGCAGCATTCATACTTTGCCAAATTGGATTCTTTTCAATGTCTTCTAACACTTTCGGTTTATTATTTTCACTAGCCTCGTATTGTAAGAAGATATAATCAGGATTAACTTCAGCTAATTTTTCTAAAGAAATCTTTTCTTGTGCTTTTACCGTTTTAAGTTGTTCTGGAGCAGTTAGTCCAAGATCTTTATAAATTACAGGATTAAAGTATACTCCTTCTGGGTATAGGAATAAGTCGTTTGCTCTTAGTCTAATGACAAGTACTTTTTTGTCTTTTAACTTATCTCCTAATTTTGCTTTTGCTTTTTCAGCATCCGTATTGTAATCTTTAATAATCTTTTCTGCTTTATCTTTTTTACCAGTTAATTCTCCCATTAACTTTAAATTATCTTCCCAATTTGTTGAAACGTGCGATACTGGGAATGTCGGAGCTACTTTCGTGAACTTTTCAGCTGTTTCTGCTGGGAATTTCGTACTTGATGTAATAACATCTGGTTTTAATTGTAGTAATGTTTCAAAATTTGGTTCCATCTTCTCACCAACAGATTTTGCACCTTCTAAATCTTTTTCAAGATACTTCGGTAATTTACCACCAACAGTAATAGCACCGACCGGCTTAATACCAAGTACCGCTGCATCTTCCATTGACTCTAAACTAGCTGTCGCAATTTTATCGACTTTTGCTGGCACTGTATATTCTTTACCTAAATATGTAATTTTTCTTTTTTCGTCTTTTTTCGTTTCCGTAGCTTTTGTCTGTTGCTTTTGCTCCCCAGAAGTTTTATCAGCGCTATTACATGCTACTAATCCTACACTTAATACTGTAACCATCCCTAATGTAAATAACTTCTTGTTCATCTTTATATATCTCCTCTCGAATTTTCAAACTATATTCTCAATAAAATTTAACTATATGAAACTTGTCTTACATATATATTTCATTAGATTAATAATTCTATCCAGAACTCATTCTCGTTCACTTCCCCTAAACTATAATTCTTTTACACCTCATCCATTGATAACCTTTTTCATTGATAATGATTATCGTTACTAAGTATATATTTAATATGCAATTATTTCAAGAAAGATTTGAAAAATTTTAACAAACTGAATAAAAAAGAAGTATCCGCCTAATGTCAGGGAGATACTTCTTTTTTTAGAAATTTATGTGTAATTCAACTGGGCAATGGTCTGATCCCATTACTTCACTATTAATTTTCGCCTCTGTTATTTTGTCTTTCATTCTTTCAGAAACAACAAAATAATCTAAACGCCATCCAATATTTTTTGCTCTCGCTCCCATACGATACGACCACCATGAGTATGCGCCTTCCTGATCAGGATACAGATAACGATATGTATCAATAAATCCTTCTTCTAAAATACGTGTAAATTTCTCTCGTTCCTCATCAGAGAATCCAGGATTTTTACGATTACTTTTTGGATTTTTTAAATCGATTTCTTTATGAGCAACGTTTAAATCACCGCAAAAAATAACTGGTTTCTTTTCATCTAATCGTTTTATATACGCCCGGAAATCATCTTCCCATTTCATTCTGTAATCTAATCGTTCTAATCCACGTTTTGAATTTGGTGTATATAACGTTATCATATAAAAACCTTCGAATTCTACAGTAATAACTCGGCCTTCTTGATCATGCTCTTCGATGCCTAAACCGTATGTAACAGAAAGCGGTTCTTGTTTCGAAAAAATAGCCGTTCCTGAATAGCCTTTTTTCACAGCATAATTCCAGTATGTATAGTATCCCTCTGGATTTAAATCAATTTGGCCATCTTGTAATTTAATCTCTTGTAAACAAAATATATCAGCATTTGATTCCTCAAGATATTCTAAAAATCCACCTTTTGCGATAACTGCTCGCAAACCATTTACATTCCACGAAATTAACTTCACCTATAGTCCTCCTCTTGATGTTCACTTTCAAATTTCATGCTATCACAAAATAGAAAAACAATCATATTTTCACCTTTGTAATCTTGCTCTTACATTTGTGAATACATACATACGCACTTTATTCAGGTTATACTAATTTCAGAGGTGATGTTCTTTGCAAAATGAAAGGATTACGTTAACAAATGAGCATTGGCAAGCAATTATTCATAATGATTCTTCCTATGATAGCAAATTCTTTTATGCTGTGAAATCGACTGGAATCTTTTGCAGGCCGTCATGCAAATCAAGAATACCGAATAAAAACAATGTACGAATTTTTCATCATGCAGAGCAAGCATTAAGTGAAAACTTTCGCCCTTGCAAACGTTGTAAACCAAGTGGAATCACTTTACCTAATGAAGAGTGGGTAGAACAAATTAAAGATTATATCGAAAAACATTTCGATGAATTATTAACTCTCGATATACTTGCAGAAATGTGCCATGGTAGCCCATTTCATTTACAACGCACTTTCAAAAAAACAACAGGTATAAGTCCAATAGAATATATACAACAGTTCAAGATTGTTAAAGCCGCAGAACAGCTATTACAAACAAATCAATCCATTAAAGAAATTAGTAATGCTGTCGGGATAGAAAACCCCGAGTATTTTGCAACTTTATTTAAAAAGAAAACTGGATTTACTCCTACTGAATATCGAAAAAAGAACGAAATGAAAGAAGGATATAATAATGAATTCCAACAAAAATAAATTTATTTATTGGACGCTACTTACACATAAGAATTGGCAGTTCCATATTGCTGCAACAGAAAACGGACTATGCTTCATTGGATCTCAAGATGAAAAATTTGAAGAACTAAATATATGGGCTAGAAAAAAATTGCCACAACATATATTGGCCTGTAATCCAGATTATCTACAATCATATGCGAAAGAAATTACCGAATATTTGGAAAGCAAACGAGAAACTTTTACATTCCCTATCGATGCTTACGGAACTGATTTTCAATTATTTGTTTGGAATGCGGTACGTGAAATTCCGTATGGAAAAACATATTCTTATTCAGAAATTGCCGAAAGGCTGCAAAAGTCTACGGCTGTACGTGCTGTTGCTACTGCTATTGCTGCCAACCCTCTTCTCATTACGATTCCTTGCCATCGTGTTATTGGAAAGAATGGTAAATTAACCGGATTTAGAGGTGGATTAGCAATGAAGAAAGAATTGCTTATATTAGAAAAGTCGCAGGTAAATGCATATGACAGCAGAACATACTAGCGCATTAACTTTAGTAGTTCCAACAGAATTTAGTTTCCAAGAAAATTTACGCTATCTATCGCGTTCTAACAATGAATGTATGTTCCACATTGAAGATAATAAAATTTATAAAGTGATCCCTGTTCAGGATGTAAATCCTTTAGTGGAAATTAGTATGAATACAGATGAAAATATTCAAATACGTTTTTTAGAAGAATTATATATATCTGAAGAATCGATATGCGAAGCTGTAGCTAACTATGTGAAAGAGTGGTTTGATTTAACTACTGATTTAGCTCCCTTTTATACATTAGCTAAACATGATGTACTCCTTCAAAAACCAATTGAACAATATTATGGCCTTCGCACTTTAGGTATTCCAGACTTATTTGAAGCACTTTCCTGGGGAATTATCGGTCAGCAAATTAACCTCACATATGCTTATACACTAAAAAGAAGATTAGTCGAACACTACGGAAATTATGTAGAGTGGAATGATAGAAAACATTGGATATTCCCTTCTCCTGAAACAATTGCCAATTTACATGTAGAAGATCTCAAAAACTTAAAAATGACGACTAGAAAATGCGAATATGTAATCGGTATTGCAAAGCTTATTACAGAAGGAAAACTATCAAAAGAATCTTTACTACAAATACAAGACGTGAAACAAGCTGAAAAACAATTAACTGCTATACATGGTATAGGACCGTGGACTGCCCACTATGTTTTAATGCGCTGTTTACGATTTCCTTCCGCTTTTCCAATTGACGATGTTGGTTTACACAATGCAATTAAATATATAACAGGTTCTGAAAGTAAACCGACTAAACGTGAAATAAAAGATTTTGCGGCAAATTGGACCAACTGGGAGTCTTACGCAACTTTTTATTTGTGGCGAGTATTATACTAAAAAACCAAGTAGCGCATCCGCACTACTTGGTTTTTTTAAGCTTGTTCTTCGAAGCGTCTTGCGATTTCCACAATAACTTGAACAGCTTTTTCCATCGTATCTACCGAAACATATTCAAATTTACCGTGATAGTTTTCACCACCTGTGAAAATATTCGGCGTTGGTAATCCCATATACGATAATTGTGATCCATCTGTTCCACCACGAATCGGATGAATGTTTGGTTCGATATTTAAGCTTTTCATCGCTTCATATGCAATATCAACAATTTCTCTCACTGGTTCAATTTTTTCAAGCATGTTATAGTATTGATCATTCATTTCTAAAACGACTGCATCTTGTCCATACTTCTCTTGCATTTGCTTCACAATATTTTCAACGTTATGTTTACGCGCTTCAAAATTTTCACGATCAAAATCTCGAATAATATAATACGCTTTACTTTGCTCAACGTCACCATTTAAAGAAAGTAAATGATAGAATCCTTCATAACCCTCTGTATATTCCGGCGCCTCTTCTACCGGTAAATAGCTATTAAACTCCATGGCAAGTTTAGTTGCGTTACGCATTTTATTTTTCGCTGTTCCAGGATGTGTATTCGTTCCGTTAAACGTTAACTTAGCACCTGCAGCATTAAAACTTTCATACTCTAAACCACCTAATGGACCTCCATCCATCGTATAAGCACATGATGCACCAAACGCTTCTACATCAAAATGCGCTGGCCCACGACCAATTTCTTCATCTGGTGTAAATGCTACTCTTATTTTCCCATGTTTAATTTGCGGATTATGTATTAAATAGTTCATTGCAACCATAATTTCAGTCAGACCAGCTTTATCATCTGCTCCTAGAAGTGTCGTACCATCCGTTGTAATAATCGTATGTCCTTTATATGATGGTAATTCTGGAAACTGTTCTGGCGTTAACACAACATTTAGCTCTTCATTTAACGTAATCGCATTGCCATCAAAATTTTCATGAATTTGTGGCTTTACGTTTTTCCCTGTAAAGTCTGTTGCCGTATCTAAATGTGCTAAAAAGCCAATTACTGGAACATCCTTATCCGTATTAGCAGGAAGTGTTGCCATTACATACCCATTATCATCCATCGTTACTTCTGTTAAGCCAATCTCTTTTAACTCTTCCACTAATAACTTACCAAACTCAATTTGTCCAGGTGTTGTTGGTACTGTATGACTTTCTTCATTTGATTGTGTATCAATCTTTACATATCTCGTAAATCTTTCAATAAGTTCTTGTTTCAAACTCATTCACTCCCTTTTATGTTTCTCTCTCTATTATAGTCCTTAAAACGAAATATTTTAACTTTTTTGACTGCGAATATATATTTCATTTGTATTTTAGAAATTATAAATACCAGCTAAAAAGTCGTAATATTTGTACATTAAAACTCTTACATGTAATATACATAATTATACAATATGGGAGGTTTTAAAGATGAGGCTAACTCTCTTTCGCTATTTTCTTTTTTTCTTAGGATTAATTTTTTTCGGCCTTGGAAATGCTCTTGCAGTCAAAGTTAAATTTCTCGGTTTACATCCTTGGGAAGTTTTAAACATGGCTCTCTACCAAAGGTTTGGATTGACGATTGGTACGTGGAGTGTCATATGTGGATTATGTCTCGTTCTCATTTCTTTACTAGTAGATCGAAAATATATAAATGTGGGTACATTTTTAAATGCACTACTTATCGGTCCCATTATGGACTTTTTCTTACAATCAAATATCCTTCCAAACGCTAGTGATTTTTTATGGATAAACTTACTCATTTTATTTGCTGGTATTGCAATTACAGGTATCGGGGGAGGGATGTACGTTGCGGCTGGGATTGGTGCTGGACCTCGCGATGGATTCATGCTTACTATTTCCGACAAAACAGGGCTGTCTATTAGCCGTGCTAGAATTATAGTAGAATGTGTTGTACTCGTTATTGGATTTATGCTAGGAGGTCCTGTTTTCATCGTAACTTTTCTGTACACCTTTATTCAAAGTCCAATCTTTCAACAATCATTTAAGATGTTTCAAACACTTTTACATACTTTACATAGCAAAAAGAACATTAGTGAACATATTTAAAGTACAGCTTAATCCAAATAAATTCACCCTATTTACGATTCTCACCGCAAATAGGGTGTTTCTTTTTCATCCCACAGTTTAAGAATATATACTATTTATTCACAATAAAAGTATATACATCATCATAAATACAACCGTTTACTCTAACAACATACTTCCCCGGTTTACTAAAACGAATTGTGTATTTATTTAGCTGAATTGCTTCTTTATCCCCAGAAAGAACATCAATACTTCTACCACTCAATACATAAAATTCACTTTGATTCATCGTTACATCAATTGCATTGAAGTTTTCTTCTTTCACCTGCTGTATTTCTGCAGCGCTTACACTTGGTTCTAAAAACAGTAGTCCACTTAATCCAATCGTCCCCGCTAAAGCAACTCCCGCAAACTTTTTAATCTTTTTCATCACAATGTCCTCCTTATAAATTTTGTGTAAAGGTGATTTCCTCCTTTACACCACAAAGCCTATATGTAATGAAATGAAAAGTAAACGGGGACCGTAAGACAAAATTCTACATCTTTTTCTCCAATTGAATATAAATCCAGCGTTTGGAGTTTTGTTACATTAAAAATTGTTTACTTAAACCAAATTCCAATTCTATTATTCAGAAACTGAATAATTACTTATTGATTTAAGATTCTAAAAATAGTTGATAAAGATTCTTTCTATCTCCTATCCATAATCTTTCTACATTCATTAATTGCTCATCCTTAAATTCCAACTTATATATGTCGGGCTTCGATGCATGTATAAGAAATTCAAACCCGTATTGCTTATCAAAATAATTCATCATTAAAGTCATTACAAGCCCATGTGTGCCAATTACAATTTTTTGCCCTTGAAAATTCATTAATATTTCCTTTAACACTTTCACTACCCTTACCTGACAATCCTTGTATGACTCTCCTTCCTTTAGTGCAAAATCCGGATCAGAGAACATCTTCTTTACAAGTGGATACACCTCTTTATCTGATATAATCTGGCCCTCATTTGAAAACATACACTCTTTGAGATTTTCATATACTACTATTTCTTTTTCATAGAAATCGGCTGCTTTTTCTATCGTTAACGTAGCCCGATTATAGGGACTGGAAATAAAAGTATCAATTCTCTCCTCTTTTAATATGTCAGTTACTCGACAGGCATCCATATGTCCCTTCTCAGTTAACCCACGCGTTCTTTCATTTCCTTCCAATTTTGGTGATTCACCATGTCTAACCATATAGATATATGTACTCATACTTCCTCCTTGAAAATATTCATTCATCTTTTATAAACTTTGTTGATTTGTTCGTCTAATCCACTCGCCTACTAAACTCTCGAATACTTCAGGTTGTTCAATTTGTAAATTATGCCCTGCCATATCTAACACCGCTAATGTCGCTCTTGGATAATCATCAATAATTCTTATAATGTCTTGATAACCTACCGAGATATCTTGTCTTCCAGCTAGTAAAAGAACGGGTTTCTCATATTTCATATGATGAAAATTCATAGTAAAAGAGTAATTCTTTTGCAACCTTTCAATAAATTCATAATTAGCAATATCTAGTCCCGGCTTAATCTCCTCTTTAAATCTCGTATATGTATATTCATTCGCGACCACTGCTAACTCGCAAAACTCTTCTCTATCAGTGGCAGTTAGTGTATTTAAAAACTCCCTATCTTGTACAATTATCTGTTTATTAGGGATAATCCTATTTTCTTGCTCCGCTACAACAACAGGGCATACTAATAGTAATCCATTAACTCTTTCAAACAGCTTTGTGAGTATACCTCTAGCTAAATATCCCCCATAAGATTCTCCTACTAATAAAAAGTTTTTCGTTGGAATGATTTCTTCAATACATGCAAGTAACAGTTCTAACATATGATCTGAACTATTTATCCAATCTGGAGCATTCGATTTCCCCATGCCAGGTAAATCAATATATATTCTTTGATAACCTTTATATTTTTCGAATACTGATTCCATGCACCTCTGCATTAACCTATGATCAGGTGCACAGCCATGTATAATAATGACTGGTTGTCCTTCGCCAATGATTTCATAATATATTTCTGTATCCTTAATCCGGCATTTCATAAAAAGCCCCCTACTTTTCTATTTATCTTTACAGACTCTTCTCTTAAACCAATAGGAATATACGTTCTTATTTTACAACTTTTCAGAATATAATTTCAAATTTTATTTTTCAGATTCCAAACAAAAAAGCCTTCCATGAGTGTATCCCCTCAAAAGAAAGCTCTTTTACGTATTTCCTCCTACTTGCACTTCAAGCATCATCACACATTATTCTTCTAATTTCATCAACACAATTCTCCAGCCATCTGGATCCTCTATCGTTATCCCCTTGTCTTTCCAGTATGGGTTTTCAGGTTCGACCTCATCATATCCCAATGCATGCAGCCTTTTACTCATCTTTTTCATTTCACTATCTTCCCGCATATAAAATACGAGTAAATTATCTTTCGTCGGAGCTGGACATGGACTCCCATCTATATGTCTTGTAAATTCTAAATGATATTCTTCATCTGGGAGTCCAAACATGACCCCATCATAGCCTTCATGATCGTAGAATTCACCTATACGTTTTAACCCTAATCCTTTTTCATAAAATTCTATAACCTTTTCAAACTGATCAGTTGGACGTGCTATTCGAAATTCCACCCAATTCTTCATGCTTTTCCTCCCATACTAAAAATTTCATACATGCTTACGTATTATTGTATATACGTAACCTCTTTTTGAAATCCCTCATTAGTATGAGAATAAATACATACAAAAGTTTAGTTCATACTTTATAACAAAAACATTTTATATAAAATTGAATGTATTATCTTTATGCAATTATGCATATTCACTTGCGAACTATTAAAAAACCTATAGAATTCAAAAGATGACTAAATATACAATTCCCATTTAAAATCTTGATGAAGTACATATTATTAAAAACAACACTTTTTTAATTTTAAGAAGTATTACACTTTTTAACACTTTCCTTATAAACATGATTTTTATAAGGAAATCTGTTACAATTCTTAAATAATATTATTATGTATAGATATTACGAATATAGTGCATAATTAAAGAAGGTGATTTTATTGAAATTAAATAAAAATTTACAACTATGTATATTAATTGCAACATTGATATGCTATTCAATCTATTTTATGTTTTTCTATCTGTTCCCTACTCAATTTTCAAATTTAAATGTACGCTTCGCTTCACTTATCGTTGAAGCCATTACATTCATTTCACTCATTTACTCTATATATTCTAAAAAAGTCAATTCAAATCCGTTTTGGATATGTATCACAATAGCAATCGGAAGTTTTTTATTAGGAAAAATAGTATATACATATCAGGATACCTTTTTCGAAATTCCAATACATCGTTTTACTGTTTCTGATGTATTTTACCTGTTTTTTCTATTTTTCTGTCTTATCGCTTTCTGCTATAAAATTTTAAAAGAATGCGATAAATGGGAAAAAGTTTTCTTTATTTGTGATTTATGTATCGTACTCATTTCCATATTCACATTAGAATGGTATTTATTTAATCAGCCAGATTTAAATATATTTACCCTTTCACTGGGAGATATTTTCCTTTCTTTTCTATATCCCATCGCAGACCTTTTATTTATTCTACTTGGTGTTAGTCTCTTTTTCCGTCCAACTGTTTTTAAGTCTAAACGGAAAATTTATATTTTTATTTTTGTATTAATAAGTTCTGCAACTTTTAACTATATTTATTTCTACTTATGTAGCCATTTAACAAAGGATGCTATAACATTATTACGTCTTTTATATAGAATACCTATATTATTTATTGCAATAGCTGGTTCTATTTCAGATGATTATAATAGCAATAAAAATTACTTTATTGTACACCCTAAACTAGGAAAAAAAGTTTTAGTTGTATTCCCCTATCTTGCCGTTGCAATACTAATCGGGTTTACACTAAAAGAACAAACATCATCTTCCACTCTCATTATAGGAAATTGTATCGTTTTTATTTTTGTACTTATTCGCCATTTTATTGCAGGTATGCAAAACAATACTCTAACAAAACGTCTACAAGCATTTAATGCTCAACTAGAAGAAAAAGTTACTTTACGGACTTCAGATTTAGTTCATAAATCTGAGGCTCTATCTCAAAAACAACAAAAATTCAAATCGTTATATGAATATCACCCTGATCCTATTTTTACAATTGATTTAAATGGAGTATTCTTAAATGTAAATAAAGCCGGAAGTATACTACTTGGAGCACCAACGAACGAGTTACTTGGCGAAACATGTTTTTCAATTATTTTAGATGAAGACAAATATAAACTAGCATCTGCGTTAGAAAAAGTGAAACAACAAGAATCGGCTTACTTGCAACTAAGTTCTAAATATAAAGATGGCTTTACTTATTCTTTATACGTTACCATCGTCCCTATTATAATAGACGGACAAATTTCAGGAAGTTATATAATGGTGAAAGATATTACTGCACTAAAAAAACAGCAAGAAGAAATAAAATATTTAGCATTCCATGATACTGTAACAAAAATTGGGAACCGTGCCTTTTTCCATAACAAATTAAAAAGGGTTATAAAAAATGCTAAAACAACAGACAGTGAGTTCGCATTATTATACTTAGATTTAGATCGCTTTAAAGCAATTAACGATACACTTGGACATTCGTCAGGAGATTACATATTAGAAGAAGTAGCAAAGCGATTCCAATCCTGTCTTCCATCACATACTCATCTGTCAAGAATCGGTGGTGATGAGTTTACTATCTTAATTGAAAATTATACTGACGAAGATTCCTTATTCGAGTTATGTAACCAATTATTTGAAAGCATAGAAAAACCGTTTGTCATACATGAGCATACATTAACTTTATCACTTAGTATCGGCATCGCTATTTATCCACATTCTGGAATCGATACCGCTACACTTCTGAAAAACGCTAATGTTGCCATGTATGATGCGAAAGCAAAAGAACTTAACTCTGTCTCTATTTATGATGATGTTATCGCTAAGAAAATTGAAAGACGATTGCGATTAGAAAAAGATTTACCAAATGCAATACAAAATGAAGAATTGTTCCTTTTGTATCAACCTCAAGTTGATAGTGAATCTAATAAAATTATCGGTGCAGAAGCTTTAATCAGGTGGAATCATCCTGAATTAGGCGTTATTTCTCCATACGAGTTTATTCCGATTGCAGAAGAAACACTACAAATTATTCCAATAGGAAAATGGACATTAGAGCAGGCTTGTGAGCAAATGAATCGTTGGCACGCACTCGGATATTCACATTTAAAAATAGGTGTAAATTTATCCGCTAAAGAATTTGAACAAGAAGATTTTGTAAAGTCTATTTCTTCTACTTTAGCAAATACAGGTTTACCAGCAAGTTCTCTCGATCTTGAGCTAACAGAGCGAATTGCAATGATGGATGAGCGAGAAACATTGATAAAATTGCGTACACTAAAAAGTTTAGGAATTCACATTTCAATCGACGACTTTGGTACAGGCTATTCTTCGCTAGCTTACTTACCTTTATATCCAATCGATACGTTAAAAATCCCAAGAGAATTTATTACAATGTCTGAAACGTGTGACGATGGAATGGAAATTATTAAAACAATCATCACATTAGCAAATACATTAGGAATGTCTGTCATTGCTGAAGGTGTAGAAACGAAAGAACACGTGAATTTCCTTCAAAAAAATAAATGTCAGTTTATTCAAGGTTACTATTATAGTAAACCTATTCATATTAATGCATTTACTGAGCTATTAGAAAACGGTATTCGCCCATAGTACATAGCTAATTGGAATAAATAATAATGAATTTGAACAAATATAGTAAAAAGGAAAGAAGATACCTTCTTTCCTTTTGTTTTTCTATTTACATTTCTATTACTTCACCACTTCATTTATTATATCTATTAAATGATGAATCCCCTCATCATTTGTTTTCGTATATCCATTCATGTTTTGAATATATTTCTCCTTATTTGTATACAGCTTATTTACTGCATGTATGAATGCATTCGTACTTACTTTGTCTTGGAATATAACTTCTGCATATCCTTGTCGAGAAAAATATTCAGCATTTAAAACTTGATCTCCCCTACTGGAACTGTTAGTTAACGGGATAAGCAACATCGGTTTCTTCAAAAATAACAATTCAGAAATAGCAGTAGAACCCGCTCTCGAAACTACAACACTCGCCATATTTAGTATATGCGGTAACTCTTCCCCTATATATTCAAATTGTATATAGCCCTCCATGCCAATAGATGAATCCACCTTCCCTTTACCGCACATATGAACAATATTAAAATTTAATAGTAATGTTTCTAAACTTCCCCTTACCATATCATTTATCCATTGAGCACCTTGACTCCCACCCATAATTAACAATACTGGTTTATCTTGCTGAAATTTACAATAGCTTCTTCCCCGCAATATGTTGCCCCTCTCAATTTCTTCCCTTACAATTGGTCCTACATAAACCTTCTTCTCATTACTTACATTTTCTCCTGTCTGAGGAAATGTTGTGCATAGTTTTGTAGTAAAAGGTAATGCTATTTTATTTGCTAATCCTAACGTACTATCTGGTTCACGTATTATTACGGGTACTTTATTCATCCACGCTCCTATTACTACAGGAACGGACACAAATCCTCCTGCCGAAAAAATAACATCTGGTTTTATTCGTTTCATCAATTTATAACTTTGTATGCAACCTTTTATTATTTTAAAAGGATCTTTAAAGTTTTCCCAATCCCAATATCTCCTAAGCTTTCCCGTTGAAATACTATTGTATTTCACATTTTGAACTAATAGTTTTTCAATTCCATTTTGAGATCCAATATACTCAACTCCCCATCCTTTTCCCATAAATTTAGGAATCAATACCATATTAATCATTACGTGTCCGGCTGTACCGCCCCCAGTAAAGAGAATCTTTTTATTCATAATTTATATCCACCTTTATCATTAAAAATCTTGTTTTATACTTATCTATTATTTATATAAACATTTAACTCAAATCCTATATCCTGCAAAAAATCTTTAATGAGATCATAATAATCATTTCCATACTCACTACATTCATACTGAGCAAAGACTCGAATTACAGGCCTAGTTCCTGTACCTATTACTGGATTTTTCCTATCATCCTTTTTACCTTCCACATAGGCTCGACATTTATTTATCACCTCATAGATACACAAAACATGCTCTTCCTCATCTTCCCAGTCCAGCGTATCAACAATTACAAAAAATAGCGTATTTTGATTATCTATTGTTTTATAGCCATTCATATATTTCTTACACCCTTTTTATTTTTCATTGAATGCAGATTTCACTACACTTCGCATACTCGAGTACATCTTTTAATGATTGATGGAATTGAATTTCTGGGACCCAACCTAACCTTTTTATATCCTCTATTACTAAACTCTCATTTGATTCGCTCCCACTATGCTCTGCTTCTTTTATGGGAAAATTCAGCTGAGTTAATTCTTTGTATTGTTCTAGTACATCTAATAAAGACCGTTTTACTCCTGATCCAATATTATATTGTTTTCCATTTATTCCATCTCGTAATAACACATGATACGCTTTAATCGCATCACGTACATCTAGAAAATCTCTACTATCTTTCAAACTGTTTACTTCAATAATGGCTTTACTTCTACCTGATTTTATATCTACCATTTTCTTTGCGAGAATCGAACAAATGCCATTCGATTCCCCTGGACCAATTAAATTTGAGGGCTTTGCAATGATAATATTTGAATCCATTAATCCTCCCCAAGCTTCTGCAATAATGACTTGCATCGTTTTACTTAAACTATATGGATTTGAAATTTTCATTTCGTTCATACTATCTGCTTGCAAAGCCGATCCTATAACTAATGTTCTACAATGCGAGGCTTCTTGCTTAATTGCTTCTAATAAATATAACGTTCCTATTACATTAATCTCTATATACTCAAGAGCAGCTGTCCAAGATTCTATAACTGAATTCCTTCCTGCTAAATGCAATACGTAGTCTGGCTTTATTTGTTTCATTACCTTCATTACTTCGCTCTTATTAGTTAAATTACAAGTAATACCATTTCTAATTTTTTCTCTATGTGCACGATTTTGAAACATAGGAATTACATGAAAGCCCTGCTCTAAAAAATATTGGCAAGCATGGCGTCCTGTGAAACCATTTGCACCAGTTATTAAAAGGCTCGCATTTTTTTTCATTGCAGAAACCCTCCTTTTAATAGCATTTGTTTCACCTCATGTTTTGCAATTAAGTCTTGTTGAGAACTAAAACTCTTCACATCCACTAGCGGATAGCTAGAATAATATTCTTGAAGTCCTTCTATAGGAATCGTCGGTAGTACCACAAAATAATTTTGATCAAAACTTATACTTGTTTTACTCTCTACCTCAGATAGAAGCATTTCACTTAATTTTTCACCCGGTCTTATCCCTACCTCTTTTACCTTAACGTTTTCTTTTTCCGAATCTTCAATTAATATTTCTGCTAAATCTGTTATTTTACATGCCGGCATTTTCATAACAAAGATTTCCCCGCCTCTACCTTGATATACGGCTTTAAATAACAATCCAACAGCATCTTCAACTGTTAAGAAAAATCTAGTCATATTCGCATCGGTAATCCCTACTTGTGAAGATTTTTTAATTTGTTGTTTAAAAAGCGGTACTACACTTCCACTCGTCCCTAAAACATTTCCACCACGAACACAAATGAATTTTGTTTTCTTCGTTTGTACATTCGCATGAACCATTAACTTCTCACCAATTGCTTTTGTCATCCCATACGTATTTGATGGATCGGCTGCTTTATCCGTTGAAACATATATAACTTTCTCTACTTGCATCTGTATAGATGCTTCAATTACATTTTGTGTACCATGTATATTGGTTTTTATAGCTTCATAAGGATAATACTCACATACTGGAACATGTTTTAAAGCTGCAAGATGGAATACATAATGTACACCTTGGCAAGCATAGGCTAGTTGATCTTTATCACGAATATCTCCAATAATAAATTTTAATCTATCATCATTTATAAACTGTTGCTGCATTTCGAACTGGACCGTTTCATTCCTTGAAAAAACCCTAATTTCTTCCGGTGATTTTTCTAATAGTTGTTTTATAAGTTCATGTCCCCACGAACCTGTACCACCAGTAATTAAAATTATTTTATTTAGCATTTCTTTTCCTCCTACCACACATTTCAATTAAAATTGTATTTATAAAATTTATTGAATTATTTTCAATTGATTTAAATCATAATCGTCGTTTGTTACATTTAATTGACAAAATAAAAAAAACAGAAACTATTAAACATAGTTTCTGTTTTTTATTTCCCCTCACAACAGTAAGACTTTTTATACTTTTTGCATGATATAAACCCTTATAAAAAACACCGCTCATTTATTTCTTATACTCGTAATAAAATAAATAGAATGATTCATAGCCAATAATCATGTTTAATTTTATGAAAAAAGGAGGTAATGGAATGTACCGAAGCAATTCAAATCATACATATAACGGACTTTCCAAAGCATTGCCTCTCTCCCTATTTGATGTAAAAAATGAATTGAAACAAAAAAGCAAGCTCATTCATTCTGGCACGATGTATAAATTAACGCAAGAAGAGCAACTCATCCTCAACAGCATAAAAATACAAACAGAACAGCTAAATAAAAATAATGTTACAAGAACACGCGCATACTACCAATTTTACATTCAATATCCAGAAATACATTGGGCACTACTTGGGCATATGGTATCACGTAACGGCGGTTGGAATATGACTGATTTGAAGGGCGATTTATATACGAAAATTTTATCAGAGAAAGATCAAATCACATTTTTTTCTTTTTTAGAAAGAGGGAATTGGCTTATTTTCCAAGATGTATATCCTCAATTTCTGCTTTATGAACAAAGTGTAAAAAGAGCACAAAAACTATTTCACCTTCTCCCTCACCTAAATGTTTCTACATTTATGGAAACGATGTGGAATGATTTTTGGAAAACAGGTAACAAAAAAACATTAGCCATTGCAACTATTATTAATGAACAAAATTACTTAGAAAAAAGAGTGATACAAAATATACAATTTAAAAAGACTGTACTTAATAGTATTGGATTTAAACTCTTTGATTTCTTTCAGTTTAATCATATCCTTTTCCCATTCTACGAAAATGATAAGAAACACAAAGTATTACTATTTGGTGATACAATGAAACATTTCACTTCCTTACACGAACGAATCTTAATTGGAAAAAGGTTGTATTCATTATTATTTCGAGACACACATGTTTTATCTCAAATAATAAGCTGGGCCCAGCACCATCCGCATACAGGATCAAGGAAAGATTACTGGCCTCATTTATTTTCAAGTGTAAATGAATCTTTCTCCCGTGAGTTTTATAAGCGTCGAATAAAGAAATGCCAGTTGCGTAGTGGCGCTTATCGTATATACAGTCCTGCACTCATCTATGCATGGCGAGATATGAAGCATGAAGCAGTTGACAGTGAAGATTGGTTTACGGACTGGCAAGTTGTAAATTACTTAGTAGATAAGGAGGAAAATATAAATGGACAAATTACAGAAGATTACTGTAAAACGCTCGAAAAAATTGAACTCGCTATTCTTGCAAAGAAAAACGTCCTTCTTCGAGAAGAAGAATAACCTTTTCGCATTAGTCGTTACAATCTTACTCTCTTCTACGATTGGAACTTGCTTAGATGCTTTATTTGTTGCGAAACAAATATATTCTTTCCCAGTTAGACCATTCTCCTCCATATTTTCAGTTAACATCGGCTTTACTTTGTTTGTACTACCGATTTTAACAACGATTTTCATACAAATTTCAAAAACATTATCTGCAGTTTCTAGAATTCTATTTATTATTTCAATAGGTATTTGTGCCAGTATTTTTGAACAGGTTGCTGAAAGCTTCGGTTTATTTATTCATAGCTTGGATTGGAATCATACATACTCTTTATTCGGCTATATGATTTTCTTTTCTTTTATTTGGAAAGTATATCATTTCATACAAAAATAAAGAGACCATTATAGATCTCTTCCTAAGCATAATCTTCAGTTATTGCTAATGATGCGGGATTTTGAAGACTTTTTGAACGTAAACGGTAGGCAACGATTTTCTTCTTATATTGCTTGATTACATCAACATGTTCCTCATAGCTATATAGAGAAAACCTGATCTCTTTATTCCCTTTCTTCGTGTTAATAACGATCGGTGTTCCTTCCCCGTGCGGTGGGAAATAATGTTTATCTAAAAATAAAGCTTCATTAAATTCATGAATAACTTGTAGTTTCATTTCTCCCTCTATATTTTTTCCATCTATCGATATAGAGGTATTCTCTTCCTCAAGTTTTTGATGCAACTCAAATCTACTAATAATTGATTCTACAACAGAAGTTGGCATACTAGAAACGAGTACTTTAAGAGCTCCAAAAATAAATAAAGTAACTATAAACCATGTTGTCATTTTCTCATCTCCATTACATGTTAAAATAAAAATTTCGTTCCATACGGTATAAATATACTAATGAGTATTCCTGTTACAATCATCGTTACCGAACCGATAGTCGCCTCTTTCTCGCCTTCCTTCACGAGGCGGCTCACACCGATAATATGTGATGCGCACCCCATCCCCACTCCTTTACCAATCGTACTTGTTATTCGGAAAAACTGCAGTACTGTCGGTCCGATAATAGCACCTGTTATTCCTGCAACAACTACAAAACTAGAAGTCATAGATGGAATGCCGCCAATTTGATCCGCTAATGATATGGCGATAGGCATCGTCGCTAATTGCGGCAGTGTCGTTAATATGAGTTCCTTATCTATATTTAACATCCCGCCAATCACTACATTCATACTCGTTAAAGCCACTATACCTACTGCTACGCCGATAAGTATCGACAAAAAGTTTTTCATAAGTATGTTTCGCTCTTTAAATAATGGTATTGCTAACGCTACAATTGCAGGACTCAATAAACCGGAAAGAATATTCCCCCCATTTTCTCTATACTCTTGATGAGAAATACCAAAAATCAAAAATAAGCAAATCATACTTGCTGTAACTGTTAGCACCGGTAACGTAAATGGAAACGGAATTTTTTTATATAACTTTGTCGCGAATACATACATTACTACAGTAATAATAATTAAGACCATTTGCATCTTGCACCTTGTCGATTTTATTTTTTTGATGTTACTAATAATTGACTTATATACCCTGAAATAATCAAAGTTACTACCGTGCTTACAACTACTAAAAGAAATATAACGCTCCCTTTACTGAAAAGAAAAGACCCATATTCCATCAGCCCTGTTGTCGAAGGAATTAGAAATAACGGTAAAAAGACAATTAATTTTTCCGCCCCTTCCTCAAACCACTTTAATGGTAAAATACGAGTAGCAAGGAGTAGAAACAGCATTAACATCCCAATTAAACTTCCTGGCATTGATAGATGGAATTCTCCCTGAATCCACGTACCAACTAAACTAAATACATATAGCACGCCTACTTGAAGTAAAAGCGTCACGTACTTCATTTCTTTCCCTCATTTCAACATTACGCATCTCTATTATGAAATCTCATTTAACGTTTTAGCAAACCTTGTCATTCCCAGCTGAATTTGTTCGGCATTTACTCTCCCAAAAGTAAAACGAATATATTCACTTTTAGTACCTAAAACACTACCCGGGACAAACGCTACACCATTTCGTATAGATTCGCCTAATAAATGATATTCATCAAACGTTCCTTGCACTTTGCACCATAAATGTATTCCACCCTCTGGAACAAAAAATTCAACCTGGTCCCCCAATATTTCTTCAAGCTTTCTAATTAACACATCTCTTCTTTCTTTCAATTGTTCACGAAGCATTGTAATATGTGCATGAAAATCTTCTGATTCTAAAAATTGATTTGCCACCCACTGCGTAAATACGCTATGGCCAAAATCAACTTGCTGCTTCGCATCCGCTAAACGTTCTATTACACGCGTAGGGCCAATTACCCAGCCAATACGTAATCCTGATGCAACAATTTTTGATAATGAACTTATATAAAGAACATTCCCGTTTTGATCCATTGATTTTAATGTTGGATTCACTTCTCCATTAAATGACGTTAAGCTATACGGATCATCTTCTACAATCGGTATACCAAATTCAGAAGACAGTTCTAAAATCTTTTTACGTCTTGCTAATGAAAGCACTGTTCCCGTTGGATTTTGATAATCTGGATTCAAAAATACCATGCGAATACGATGCTTTTTATGCAAATCAATTAAATCATCTGGATTCATTCCATGCTGATCAACAGGTAGATGGAATATTTGTAAGCCCGCGGATTTAAACATCGGTAATGAAAAACAATACGACGGATCTTCAATTGCAATCGCATCGCCAGGTTTTAATAAACATTGAACGATAAGATTAAGTGCCTGTTGTGCTCCAGATGTTATAAGGATAGCATTCGAATCGGCTTCAATTTGTTTATATTGCTGAACATGTGCTGCAATTGTTTTTCTCAACATTTCATTTCCAAGTGGATGGTCATAACCGAGGTTTTCCATAAATGTTTTCTCCGACAAAATCGTTCGGAATCTATCACTTGGAATTAACTCTGGTGACAATTCACCACTTGCTAAATTAATTAAGTCATCTTTTTGTATTTCCGTTCGAATTTGTTGAACGAGTGGCACATTAGGTAAGAACGATCCATCCTCAACATACCTACCCCAGTTCGGTATTCGTTTATGTGAAACACCCCATATGTCTGTATTCACCCGTGTTCCGCTTCCTTTTTGCCGTTCTACTACTCCAAGTGATTTTAATTCTTCATACGCAGCTACTATTGTACTCCGGTTCACCTGCAATTCTTTTGCTAACATACGCTCAGAAGGTAACTTGCTGTCAGAAGGAAACTCACCTGAAGAAATACCCCTTTCAATATAATCAGCTATTTGTTTATATACAGGCGTCTTATCTGCACGATTTGGTTTCCATTCCATCCTGTTTCCTCCTTTCAAAACGAACTATCCTTGATTCGCTAATAACAGTATTCACTGTAATAATAGTATTAATTTATTACGTGATTTAAAAATCTTTCTACCGTCATATTAAAGCTAGTCGGCTGTTCTAAATAAGGTAAGTGTCCACTATTTTTAAACTCAATAAAAGTTGTATTTTTCAAACGTCTTTCAAACTCTCTTACATATTTCTCGGGAACGAAATCATCATTTTCCCCTCTTATAATTAAAGTAGGACATGAAATATTTGAAAGAAACGGTCTTTGATCATAATCTACTAATTCAGCAAATAACCTTTGAATATGCACCGGATTAATAGACTGTAAAGATTGATAAAATCCCCTGACAATTACTTCATTATTTGCTACCCCCATCGCCTTCAACAATGTATCCGCCCATGTTTTCCCATTATCATGTAAGCTAAGTAAATCATATACTTCAAGTCGTTTTTTTCGATCTTCAGGATCCAAATAGGGAAATGCATTTACAACAATTAGGCTAGAAACAAAGTCTGGATATTGAATAGCGCAATCGATACCGACTCTAGCCCCTTTTGAAAGACCACAAATGACTACTTTTTGTAGCTTTAAATAATTGCATAACTCATACAAAACATTTGCGTATTCTTTAAAAGGGATTTCCAACCCTTCAGATTTCCCATGCCCCGGTAAATCAAGAGAAATCACTGTCCAATTCTCTTTAAAATATTGCCTTTGATATAGCCAATTGTTTGCGTTCCCACCAAGACCGTGTAATAACAATATAACAGGACCTGATCCTTCTATATTGTAAGAAATTTTTTGATTCTTATATTCAAAATACATATACATCACCTTCAGCTATAACATCACTTATTCTTATCTTTGAATGAATATATCCAAAATGGTTCCTTTTCTAACCACTCTACTGTTTCCGGTGCACCTTCTTCATACTCTCTTTTTAGTTCCGTTACTTTCGTCGCAAATTGTGATGCATGTGCTTGCAATGCCTCGAGCTTTTTGGGGACATATTCTTTCACTTCATTTTTAAAATGCGGAGGTCCTATTTCTACTTCATGATTCTTCGAAAAAGCTACCGCATAAAATGTTGGCCTTTTATATTCTGGAATATTAGCCAATGCCTCGGCTACCGCTTCTCCTGTTGCATCATGATCTGGATGTACTGCATATCCCGGATAAAAAGAAATGACCAATGAAGGATTCAATTCTTCCACACAGTTTTCTATGACATGTCTTAACTCTCCGGGAGTTTCAAATTCAAGAGTTTTATCACGATATCCCATCATACGTACATCTTTAATCCCTAAAATATTTGTAGCCTTCTTTAGTCCTTTCTCTCTTATCGCATATAATGATTCACGTGTTACAAAAGGAGAATTCCCCATTGCTCTCCCCATTTCACCTAACGTTAAGCAAACATAAGTAAGAGGAACATTTCGCTGCCCATAAGCTAAAATTGTACCTGCCACGCAATATGACTCATCATCTGGATGCGGAAAAACAATTAAAACGTGGCGTTCATTTTTTATCAAAATCATACTCCTCCATCATATACAATGTTAACCTTGTTCTTTCAAAACTATTAAATCACTACTGCATACCACGTTACTCCAACAAGTAGTACGAAAAGAAGGAGAATATAAATAGTTGATAAGTTTTTCACATTTCTCTTTGTAGACTTGCCGTAATTCTCCTCCACATTTCGTGCAACTAACACGGTCCCAAACAACGATCCAATTACAATAATAACGACTAGTGAAATTGCAAAACTCATTGTATTTTCACCTCTCTAAAGACAATCTATTTTAATAAAGAACTTCCTCTTTAAAACGTTAATAACATACTACCTTTCTTCTCTTATCATAATGGATGTTTGCAAAAAACGGACCAACCACTTTTATGTTTTTTTGCTCATCCACTTTGAAAATAAAAAGCAACTGATCACTTATGATCAGTTGCTTTTTCACAAAGTTAATTATACTCATTTTTCACTTAAAATTAATCCGATTTAAAAGTTTAGTCTTTTCATAATGAAACATCGATTGAAATAACTCGATAATTGTTCCGTTTACAAAATACACTGTATTTTCAATAAGAATCGACGTATTTTATCGCTTCTTACTCTCATCATCTTTATTCTTTTATAAGTGACTTATTCGCTCTTATAACTTCTTGATACAGTAATGGTGACCACTTTTCATTTATGTAGTCTTGAATTATCCAACCTACTCTTGTAGGACTCTTTTGTTTTATATAGTTTGCAATTTCAGGATTTATATAAGAGGCATAGTAATATGGACTATTCCATGCTGTACCACCTGAAGACAAGCTTGTAAAATTAACATATAGGTGATTTAAATCCTCACTATTATTCATCGTTTCATTAATCGTATCTTTAATAGATTTTACTTTCTCATCATAACTCACTTTATATTTATCTTGTACTGTTACATTTACATTTTGATTTACAGTTGTCGTAAACGTCTCATTATCTGGCCAATAAAAATTATTATATCCTCCAGATTCATTACTACCACTATATCTTTTTAATAGTACAATTTTCCCACGAGCATCTCCAAGTTTTATATTTCCTTCTGTTTTTAAAAAGATAGGATCAACAAAATAATTTTTTTCAAACGTATTACTAAAGGAACCTTCTGCCCCTTTCATATCCTCATACTCTTTTTTTAAAGACATAATAATCGTTTCACTTGGGTTATCTTTTAAAAATTGTTTCGCTTCGCTTATGAATTCATGCAGTGTTACATAAAGATATAATGGCCCATGATGAAGAACTATCGTATTATCATCTGTTAAACGTCCTCTTATATCAAAAATACGAGCTCCATGATCCATTTGGTAACGAAAATCATATTCTTGCGTCATCCCCCATACTTGCTTAATTGGATTTTGTAATTTGAACGTTCCACTATCATGTGTTCCTGGAATTGAAATTCGTGCTAACGGGATGTTATCAGGTATAGGTTGCATCCATTTTGACCAATTTTCAAACTCATTAACAGAGCTAGCTGCAACGACTCGCTTATCATGTAAAGCAAATACAGATGTGATAAATATCATACTACATATGAATAATTTCAAAGTAAATTTCTTATTGCTCACTATTATTTCTCCTTTTTCTGTTTTATATTAAACTTATTGAATATAATATAAGCTAGTTCATAAAAAATAAATAACATTTTATCAATATGAAATATTGCATAGAAGTAAAGTTAAAAAATCATTCACATATACTGAATTAGAAAAATTTAAAGGAACTTCATCTGAAGTTCCTTTTGTTTATTTTATGTTCAATACATATGAACCATCTTTATTCTCATACTTATAGACATATAAATAATATTTACCTGGCTTTGCATTATAAGTTCCTTTAACTACATTCCCTTCATTTTCACCATATGCTACATAGTTGTTTAAATCTGATTCATGATGAAGTACCCATGTCATTCCAATGTTTTGTTCATTTAGTAGAGAAATTTTAATATTTTCGGGTGAGTCAATTTGGAAAGTAAATACATCTACCTTATCACGATTATCTAGTTTTCCTTTCATTGGTGTATGAAAGGAGACTTTATTTGCCTGTCTACGTTCATTATTTGGTTCATTTTCTGTTACTTGTAACTCATTCCCACCGTTCGGTTCTCTTCGTTCATACCCTAAATCTACTAGTATAGACTTCAAATCTGGTAAAACACCAATTTTATCTGAAGATGGATCCTTAGATCTCGTTCCAGTGTTACGGTTACTTAATATCGTTCTTAATTCACTTGGTCTATATGGTTGTCCTAAATTTTCTTTAGCAATACTTTGTACTAAAGTCGCTGCTCCTGCAATAATGGGTGAAGCACTAGATGTTCCACTAAAGCTTGAAGTATACAGATTTACAGCACTTCGACTTTGCTCGGCTGTAGTTGTATCTACATTTTCTCCCCACCCGTACACATCAATCCGACTTCCATAATTTGAAAACCACATACGCTCATGAGGGAAAGATGAAGAACCCGCGCCTACCATAATTGCACCTGAATCTTTAAAATCTTTACTATTACGATTTAAGACTTGTTTACCATTTCTATCTTTAAATTGATCTAAATCATTCCACCCATTTGCTCCAGCTTCTATAATAACAACACCTTTATCTGTACCAGCACGAATCGCATCAAAGATATCTGGTTGTATTTCAACAGGTAAATATTTATCACCATATCCATCAAAGGAAGCTTGTGCCTCTAATAATAAAACATCCCCAGCTTCTAACTGATTTACAGCACTTAATATTGCATCAGCTGTATTATACTGTCCGTTATCTCTTATTTGAGAAATCACTTTCGCTTTCGCTTTTGGCGCAATCCCAATATTCCCAACCTCATTATCCTCAGAGGATACAATCCCTAGTACAGACGTTCCATGTCCAACATGCTGATCTATATTTCTCCCAGACATTAATTCAATATTTTGATGTATTAAATCCTCATGATTTAATAGCCATCCATATTCCATATCAACAAAGGTTATATCACTTCCATTACCACCTTGGACTCCCCAGGCAAAAGGCGCATTAATACCGTATGGTGCCGCATCAAGGTAACCTTGTTTTTTATATCTAGGATTGCTATTAGGGCTAAGAGCTACACTTAATGGTTGCACTTCCGGTGGTGTTATTTTTTCTTGTTTCTTCATATACACATCTTCTATTAAAGAAGATGTTTTTAACTTATCTACTAGTTCTTCTTTTTGCTCACCATTTTGAGTTTGAAGAATATAGTAGCTTAATAAACTTGTAGATACATTATTAGGTGCTTTCACTTCAAGTTCTTGTATTTCTTCTGGACTTACAGATGTGAATAAGCGAGTGAATGTTACACTTGGATATTCTACCAAAAGATCTTCTAGTACTTTATCGCTTGCTTGATCTTGTATCTGTTTTTCAATACCATCTTCATATGGTAATTTCAAATCCGCATTGAATTTTACAATGATTTGCTTATCTGTTTCTTGTTCTATCCCTAATTTACTCTGTTGTTCTATAGAATCAGCATTTACAATATTGACAGTCTCCCCTATTCCTAAAAATGTCGAAATGATTACAGCTGAAATAGATATTCTTTTTAATATATTCATTACATCACTCCTCCTATTAATAATATTTAATCATTATATTAATCTATAATAATTTTATTTATATAACATATTTCCTTTCTACTAAATAGATTATAGTAATCAGCAATATGAACTTCAATGTATTTTCATATGCAATATTTCATATTTGGACTCTACACTCTATAAATGAGAACCTTATAATGATTATTTATTTTATATGTGTTAATATACTTACATTAAAATATTATGTGTAAACATTCTGAACTACATTACTTAACCTTTTGCCTTAATTTTTTCTAGGAGGATTTACAGTGAAATTATTAAAAATAAAACATATAATCCCTTTATCTGCAGCTGCAATTACATTCGTATGTCATCAAAGTACAGCTGAAGCTTCTACCATTCATACAGTAAAAAAGAATGATACACTTTGGGGCATTAGTAAACAATACGGAGTTTCAATACAATCTATTAAACAGGCTAATAATAAAGGAAACGATCAAACTTTTATTGGTGAACAGTTAAATATCCCAGGGTCCACGAACTCAAATGAAATCACCGTTCGTCAAAATGCCAAACCTGCGAACATTTCTGGACAAATTATTTATCAAGTACAACAGGGAGATTCATTAGAAACGATAGCAAATCGTTACAATGTTACCGTTCAATCTATAAAACAAATTAACAATACAGCTGGAAACAAGCTTTATACAGGACAACATTTAAAAATTAACTCAAGCATTTCAGAAAAAGAAAAAGACTTAATGGCACGCTTAGTTACTGCTGAAGCAGGTGGCGAATCCTATAAAGGAAAAGTGGCTGTAGCAAAAGTTATACTAAATCGTGTAAATGCAAAAGGTTTTCCAAATACAATAACAGGCGTTATTTATGAACCTATTAAATACGGATATGCCTTTACCCCTGTTACAGATGGAAGAATTAATCAGCCTGCAAGCCCAGAAGCAAAAATGGCAGTAGAAGAGGCTATCTCCACAAATGGAATACATTCTGATTGGCTTTATTTCTATAATCCGAAAACATCGACAGACAAATGGATTACGACACGTCAAACAGTAGCAATAATTGGTAACCATGTGTTTGCTAAATAAGATTTAAAACCATTAACAGACCTCTTCACTTAAAAGGTCTGTTTTTTATATGTTAGATTTTATTAATCATAGGACATAGTGATCATTTAAAAATACTTCTTCTTTCAAATAAAAACATTTGTGTTTACTCCTCCACTCGGTGAAATAAAAAAGCATCTAGATCAAAAACTCCCTCTTTATTAATAAAATCTATTTCTTAACTTCATAAAATTGTTATACACTAAAAAAATGAAAAACAAACTATTCGTTAGCAGGTGAAAGAATATGTATGATGTTACAATTATCGGCGCTGGAGTAAGTAGCATTTTTATGGCTTATTCACTAGCTAAAAGTAACAAAAAAGTTTTAATTCTGGATAAAGGTAAAGCGCTAGAAGATCGTCATTGTCCTTTAGACGAAGGAAAAGCGTGTACTTGTACTACATGTGATAAATATTTTGGGTTTGGCGGTTTAGGAAAATCTGAAGGGAAATTTAATTATACAAACGGATTTGGCGGAGAACTTGAGCAAAAAGTCGGTAAAGAAGGCTTTATACAACTCATGGCTGAAGTAGATGAAATTCTATGTCAGTTCGGAGGAAGTTCTGTTTCAAAATATTCTACAGAAAATCCAACTCTCAATAAGAGAGCTGAAGCGTGTGGTTTACAAATGCTAACAACAGAAGTAAGGCATCTTGGCACTACCCTTTCAAGTGAGATTTTTCAGCAACTCTATAAATTTTTACTTACGAAAATAAATATACAATTTCATATAGATGTACAACATATAATGAAACAGAAAGATTATTTTACAATAGAGACAAATGAAGGAACGATTACATCTAAGCAACTAGTATTTGCAACTGGACGTTCCGGAGCAGATTGGTTAAAAGAAATGTGCACTTCTCTCCATATCTCTCAGGAACAAACTCGTGTAGATTTAGGTATTCGAGTAGAGATGAAAGAACACCAATTACGTTCTATATTAAAAGATACATTTGAGACTAAACTTTCTTATGAGCATGAACACTTCACAGCAACTACGTACTGTATGAATCCGAAAGGACGCATCATTAGAAAGTACGAAGAAGGTTTAGTTATGCCTGACGGTCAAAATTTTCGAGAGAAAGGAACTGGCACACCTAACTTAAATTTCACTTTATTTATCCCGTGCTATTTTTCAACTCTCAAAGAAGCAAATATATACGCAAGTTCAATTATTAAAAACATTAACCAAGGACGAGATCGAATTGTTATTCAGCGCTTAGAGGATTTACTAAATAAACAACCTACAACGGATGACCGCATAAAACATAACCGTGTACAACCTACACTACAAGGAGATTATGGAGATTTAAATACAGAAATTCCTCCATTATATATTGAAGGACTTAAAGAATTTTTATTACGCTTAGAACAATTCATCCAAGAACCGATCGATACAGATACTTTATTATATGGAATTGACGGAAAATTCTATGCTCCTACGATAAAAATCAATAACCACTTTGAAACAAGTGTGCATGGACTATTTTTAGTTGGAGATTGTTCCGGCATCACTCATTCATTATCTCAAGCTGCTGCAAGTGGGTTGTATGTTGGAAAATATTTATCTCATATTTAATTTCTTTCATTAAGATTGCAATCAAATATGTTAACTTCCATAGTAATAGCTTACTAACAATTCTGCCGCAAAGAATCCGGATTTTATGAGATACATATTTAACATAACCATTGACATTCAATTCTAACAAATTGAATGTCAACAGGTTTAAAAGCCTCTATTCATTTCCCTTTTCATTTGTTCGATATTTTGTAACATCATCATAGTGTTTAATATGTTAGGATGTCTATAAGTATTTTTTACTACAACTATGACTTTTTCTGCTCAGTTTCTAAAAAATAGATTTATGCTTTAAAATTCCTCATTGTACGTATATGAATACTTCACATTATTACCTTTAGAAAACATAAGCTAAATGGTTCATTACACTCTAATAGTTATAAAAACATAATATATAACACAAGTTAAATAATTTGTATGAAGAAGGTGTAAAAATGAAAAATAAAATCAATTTACAAATGAAAAATATAAGCTTTGTTTTAATAATTGCTTTAGCAGTATGGTTAAAAACATATCTTATTACAAGATTCAGTTTTGATTTAAAAATTGAGTCTTCTACACAAGAGCTTATTTTATTTATTAGCCCTCTCGCTACATCATTAGCATTTGTCGGATTAGCATTATTTGCAACCGGTGGAAAGAGAAATTATATCGCGCTATGTATTAATTTCTTATTAACAATCGTACTGGTCGGGAATGTAATGTTCTATGATTTTTATAGTGATTTCGTTACGTTACCAGTACTTGGGCAAACATCAAACTTCGGCCAATTAGGCGGCAGTATTATAGAAATATTGAACTACAAAATTATACTCGCATTCGTAGACATTATTTTCTTCTTTATTTTATTGAAGAAGAAATCAATAATCTTCCAAACAGGACGTGTAACTCATCCGGCACGCTTACTATATTTTCTTTTAACGATTGGTGTATTTTTTGCGAATTTACATCTTGCAGAAAAAGAGCGACCTGAACTATTAACGAGATCATTTGACCGAGTCATGCTTGTTAAAAATTTAGGACTATACACTCATCAAATATATGATTTAACACTACAAGTAAAAGCAGGCTCACAAAAAGCACTTGCTGATAGCAGTAAATTACAAGAAACGGAAAACTACGTAAAGGCAAACCAAAGTGAACCGAATCCTAACATGTTTAGTGCAGCGAAAGGAAAAAATGTAATTGTCGTTACTCTTGAATCCCTACAAACCTTCTTAATAGGCGCATCAGTTAACGGTCAAGAAGTTACACCATTCTTGAATCAATTCATAAACGAAAGCTATTACTTCGATAACTTTTTCCACCAAACTGGGCAAGGAAAAACATCCGATTCTGAATTTCTAATTGATACTTCGTTGTATCCATTAAATCGAGGAGCTGTATTTTTCACACACGGAAACAATGATTATACTGCGACTCCAGAAATTTTACGTCAGCAAGGTTATTACACTTCTGTATTCCATGCGAATAACGCAACATTTTGGAATCGTAACATTATGTACTCTGCTCTTGGTTATGATCGTTACTATAACGAACTTGATTACAAAATTACGCCCGAAACAAATTTAAATTGGGGATTAAAAGATATCGAATACTTTGATCAATCAGTAGATATATTAAAAACTGTTGATCAACCATTTTACGCTCGTTTCCTTACGTTAACGAACCATTATCCATTTACGTATGATGAAGATACAAAATTCATTGAACCATATAACTCTGGTAATGGCGTATTTGATCGTTATATCGTAACAGCACGTTACTTAGACGAATCCATCAAAAAATTTATTGAGCGTTTAAAAGCCGAGGGAATGTATGATGATTCTATTATTGTGTTGTATGGTGATCATTATGGTATTTCTGAAAAACATAATCGCGCAATGGCACAATTTTTAGAAAAAGATCTAATAACAGAATTTGATACTTTAAATTTACAACGTACACCTTTATATATTCATATGCCTGGCCAAACAGAAGGTCAAACGATTTCAAAGCCTACAGGACAAATTGATATGAAACCTACTATTCTAAATTTACTTGGGATTGATACTACGAACGATATTCGTTTTGGCCATGATATGTTTTCAGATGAATATACCGGATTTGTTGTTTTACGTGATGGTAGCTTTATTACGGACAAGTATGCATACACAAACAACACTTTCTATGACCGCATAACAGGTGAAATTGTGGATTTACCAAAAAAAGAAGCACAAGCACTCATTAACCGTGCACAAAATGAATTACGAATGTCTGACAAAATCATTGAAGGTGATTTATTACGTTTCTCAGAAAGTAATAAAATTAAAACTGGCGAAGTACAAACGAAAATTAAAGAAACTGAAAAATAATTTAAATATGAAAAGGGAGCAACTCATTACAGTTGCTCCCTTTTACTCTCTTATAACATATGATGCAATGTCATATAAGAACTTTTTATTCTACGCTTGTTTCTAAAGTTACATCTGTATAGGTATGATCGTCACCTATATTTAAAATCACTTCACATTGACGTAATCTCAATTCAAAGAGCTTGATAGAATCATGGTAGACTTCAGGATTTGATTTCATTTGATGTAACATCTCTTGTTTTTCTTGTATTTCTAAATGAGTGTTTGCTACAGCTTGTTTCAAGGAATTAAATGGATTCCTAAAGAATATATGAATATCCCTCTCTTGCGTGTTTTCAAATAGCTCAAATTGCAAGAAAAACTTCTTCATAATAGAAGCCGTTACCTCGGTATAATCTTCATTTTCTACATACTGTTTGTATTTGTTATATAGCATAGTTTTGTTTTTTGGAAGAACTCCAAATAATTTACCGGCACTTTTCAGTAAAAATTGTGCTGGCGTAAATCGACGTAAAATATTTACTTCATCCATTTGTATTCTAGTCGTCATTCTGTCCGTATCTCTGCGCCAGTCATCAAGCACTTTAAAATCACATGCTAACTGTATTCGATTTTCTCCAAATAAAGAATTAAGTCCTTCACTAAGTTCTTCTAGGTACGATTGACTTTGAAGGAGCTCATTATTAGAAGTTGCAATCCAATTTTGCATAGAAAGAGCAAGGTTAGGTAATACCGTTTGTTCTAGGTATTTATGCACTCTTTCATTCATTGCTTTATTTAGTTCCGTATCCATATGCCCGAAATCACTTTCTTCACTAATTAAATCCGAACAACCCTGTAATAACTTCGGAATATTTTCAGTAAGATCATTCATAATTTCAGTTTTCATTGTACGATATGATTGTGTAATGAAATGAATTTTTTCCTTCTCAAAAGCAGTAAGATTATTAATACTACCATTTAGTTTCACTAGCATATCTTCATTCCAATTAATCGCATCCACTAAATTATTTTCTTTCTCCACTCGTTTATCCAAAAGATATGTAATTGTTTTTCGAATGAAAAACAATAGCTTTTCAGTACGTTCTACATCGATATCTTTATGATTACAGTTTAAATGAATAAACTCCGTTAACTCATTTAATTGTTGACTACTTGTATATAGCGAAGAGTAAGGGAAAATTCTCGCATGCGGGAAATATGTGTTTAGTCTAGCTTGCGTATCATATAACACTCTTTTCACTTCTGCTTCACTGTATATGTTATCGATTTTATTTAATAAGAAATGAATTTGTAAATTTGGTGTATGTTCTTGAATGCTTAATAGAATGTCACGTTCTTTGTCAGTAAAAGGTGAATCCGCATTCAAGACGAATAGTAATTCGTCTATAGAATTTAAATATTCGAATATCTCATCCCTAGTATCGTTATTTCTATTAAAGCCAGGTGTAACTACAAATGTAAGTTTATTTTCACTTAAAAATCTGCATGGTAATTTAAATTCCACACATGCTCTATCTCTATATGTTTGATGGTGTTGGGACATCATATTATGGTAATCAGCTACATCTTCCGTTGTTGTAATTGCAGAGTCTGTTATGGCGTTAATTTCTGTATGAGCATCATTTTTTAAAACTACTACATTTGAGATTGATTTTTCTACTATATTTTCTCCTAATATAGAGTTAATAAATGTAGTTTTTCCGTTCCCTGAAGTTCCTGTTACTAAAATGCGGTTTGTGCTTAAATCTGCGAGTTCGCCAACTAACCATCTAAATCGGTGACCCATTTCTATATTATGCTCTTGTGCCCACCCTGTAATAGATTCAAAAAGATGCAAACTATACTCTAAGCCATTCACATGATTAATAGAATATAACAACAGGTTTTCCGCATGTTTTATATTTGCTGAATCTATTTTAGAAGGGAAAATCTCATCCCATGCCAATACAGCTGCTGATGGAAATACCGCATAAGATGGATTGACTACCTTTAACCAATTTGTTAACAAGTTGGGAATGATGTCGTGCAATTGTGTAAGCATATATTGACCTTGAATTAATTCAAAGTACGTTTCTTCGTAAAGAGAAGAAATTTTGTTCCATATATCGGACGAATGTATTTCAATATGTAAGAAAAATTCATTTATTGTATTAAGCCATACTAAGTAATTTTGTTCATTTTTATAACTATTCCAAAGTGATGAAACCATTTGCGTAAATTGTACTTGATCTACATTATTTAACGTAACTAATACTTCATAGAAATAATCTGGTGAAATATGTTTAGTGAATCCTTTATCAATATATCCTTTTAAAACCTCAAACCACGGATAAGATTCTGTTCGAATTAACTCATTCACAGCAAGCTCTACTGCACTATCAAAATCTTGCTGCTCCTCATAAAAAGAACGGGCAATTTTTGTGACATTCGGGTAATCGGGATTTAAAGAAACCGCTTCTTTAATAACAGCGAAAGCGGAATCAAAATTATTTTGCTCTATGTAAAGAGAAAGTAATTGTAATCCAATTTCGGTCATCAATATTTTATTATCAGTAGTAATAGAAGTATACACATTTTCAGCAACTGATAATTGATTCAGTTCGAAATAAGCATCCGCAATATTTTTTTGTGCCCACGGCGCTAATTCATTACTAACTTTTTCCCATTTAAAAATAGCAGCTTCAAAATCTTGATGACGATAATAAAACTCACCTTGTGCAAAACGAATATAAGATCCATCAGAAATCTCATTTCTTTCTTCGTTTACATAAACTTCCCCAAGTACGTCAAGAGGTGGTTTCGTTTCATTCTCCATTAGGAATGTTTCATAATACATCTTTTTTATTAATTGTTTTTCTACTCTCATCTTTTCCCCCACTATATCTTGAAAATACATTTTTAAGATATGTCAATACTTTTTGTATGTATGCTTTTTATCTTAACAAAGAATATCTTTTGGAAAATTTCATTTTCCTTTCATTTTTCAAGTAAGATTGAATTTTTATGAGAAAAGTTTCAGTTTTTTTTCAATTCCCTTTCAATTTTGAAACAGCATTAAATGTTCCTAATAACCTAATAACACTATAATCTCCCGCATTATATTATCATGAAAAACCTATATAAACCATATTATAAAAACAATTTATAACGAATATATATGCAATATTCCCTTCACTAATAAATGAAAAAAAATCATTATCATACATTTCTCACATTGTTTTTCTTTGAAATATTTCAGTAAGTACGGAATTAAATTCCATTAACCTCTATAAATAACTAGTCCAAAAAAAATCTATATGCATATCATGTTATAGTAAAGAATTCAGGAAATCCTAAAAGGAGGCATTTTCATGTTTGAAGATAAATCTAAAATAAACTACCCATATGAATTTACTGAAACTACAACAATCCCGCTAAAAAATCCCATCAATAAAAACTTCAAAAACGGCTCTGGTACACATACTTTCCCAATTAAAAAACACTATAAAGAACAGGTGTTATATACGGAAAAAATTAATAATAATAAAAACAAATAACCTTATAGGCCCTTATAACAATTAATAAAATAAGAATCTATATTAGACCTTGTATAGTTATAGGTAATAAATAAATCTTTCTTATACAACTCATGTACTTTTAAAAAGTGCTGATATACAGCGCTTTTTTATACATAGATAATAGAAGAACAAAAAAGGTATGGATATTTTCCACACCTTTTTTGTTCTTTACTATTTATAAATGGAGTACGTCCATGCTTATTTCACCTAATGGTACTTTAATGGGCCTTCTAGAAAAAATAAAAACTAGTTTAATTAAAAATCAATTTCTTAGCCAATCCTCCTACCAGCAGAATTTTAGTGGTAGGAGGCATTGGAGAAAGGAGTAGCTCTATGATGAATCACAAAGTTAAAGAAGCATCCGAGAATTATATAGGCCCTTATTGCTCTGTTATACATATTTTCAAATTTACCAAACACAGTTTCAAAGCTACTTAGTTTTCATAAAATATTTTTTGTTTCCGCTGGAATGGATAGGATTTAATCTCATCTGTATCTAAATTTTCATGAAATAAATGAACGGCTATAATTTGTCTACAATCGTAAGTATGATAATAATATGTTCCAGACTCCATACACATTACGCTTGTATAAATGGTATTATCTAATGCACCTTCTTCTGTTATTACTCCGCCTTTAGGAACCTCGCAATTTGATAAGATATGAAATAGGGCCGATACTCCCTCTTCTTCACTATCTATACCTTGAATATTTTGTTTACCATATGCTGCTCGCACAAACCTTGATGGCGGGGTGAAATCCCCTGGAAGTCCCATTGAGCCTGATCCCTGACCAAAAGCACTTAATGGTAAGTTACTCCACTCAGTTGGCGCGAATGGCTGCGATTTAAGGCCAATATATTGTCTTAAATTTTGCAAATGCCAATTAAACTCCGGACTATTCGTCATCACTCCTAGTGGGTTATCATACATTTTTAACCCTTCATTTGTCGGCTCCAGTACAATACAATCTCCCCATTTATCCGCTAAAATCCAATGTAGCGGTGGCGTAAGTCCTAAATCCGGTAATGGTATATCCAAAAAGGTAAGGCTATCTACAGATTTCTTTAACTCTTTTACAGAATTAAATTGTGTGAGACTCCAAGTCACAAAATCAAATGGAGCTAAATTCGTATTGTTGTCATCTATGCTTTGACTATAAGTAGCGAATCCTGGAAAGTAGAGTGTTGCACATGTCATACCTGCTTCATTTACTCCGTCCGCCATAATGATCCTTCCTTGATGATTAATTCCCATTCCAACCGTAGCATGTTTCGTATTAATAACTTCACCAGTTATATTATTCCACTGGTAATGTCGAGGAATGATTATTACTTCTTGATTCATATCTAATGTGAAGTCCATCGTTCTTGCAAAAAGGTGCTGACCGTTTTTTGTCTGTAATGTCAAACTAGTACACATAAAGAACACCCCATTTTATGATTTTATCTACACTTTACATAATTCCGATAAATCTGTAAATTAAAAACCTCTTTCTTTACAAAAAAATAAGAAAACACATATAAACTACAAATAGATTATTTCTAGTTTATAAATGAATTATATATATATAGTTGCAAAAGAATTATATGAAAAAGGAGCGACTTGTTACTATCGCTCCTTTTTATTTCTCTCTATATATTATTAAAATAACTGGGAACCATTTTTTCTCTATGAACAGTATCCCTACATAACCCTCTTAAACATCTTCTCCAGCTCATAAGTAGAATGATGCACAAGAATGGGTCTTCCGTGCGGGCATGTATACGGGTTTGTTGTTGTACGTAGTTCTTCCAGTAAAGCAAATATTTGATCGTTCGTTAAATATTGATTTGCTTTAATGGACGCTTTACAGCTCATCATGATGGCTGCTTCTTCACGTAATTTTTTAATATCAACTTTTTTTAGTTTGACGACTTGTTCCATCATTTCGTCGATAATTTCTGTTTCTTGTCCTTTTGGGAACCACGTTGGATGTGAGCGGACGATAAAGGATTGATGACCGAATTGTTCTAAGAACAGTCCAACTTTTTTCAGTTCTTCTAGTTGCTCTTCGACACGTAAAAATTCAGTAAGAGATAAATCGATACGGTATGGTACAAGTAATTCTTGTACTTCTTGCGCTACCCTTCCTACTTTATCACGGAAGTATTCATAATTAATACGTTCCTGCGCGGCATGTTGGTCAATCATATATAAGCCTTTATCATTTTGAGCGAAAATATATGTTCCATGCATCTGTCCAATTGGATAAAGCGGTGGTAAGTCATTACCGTTCATTTCAATCTCTTCTATTTCCTGAACTTCTTCTTCCAATTCCTCTAATTCAAAGTCTTCATCGTTACTGCTCCACGTTTTTTCTTCTCGAATTGGTTCTTCCACTATCGGTTTAGTAGATGGCTGCCAACTTTGTTCTTCTCTTACGAGCGACTGTGGTGGCTGCCATTCTTGCTTCGGCGGTTGCCACAGTTGCGCTGGCTGTTTCACTGCCAGTGGTTCTTCTCGTTTTTCATCCATGCCCGTCGGTAAAATGATGTCCGGCATAGATGGCTCTTTCGGCTTCGCATGCTCAAACTGGAACTGTCCTTGCACACTTTCATCTTTTTCTTTTTTCTTCGTTGTTACACCTGCATCTGGGATGAGCTTTATTTTTTTAAATGCTGCTTGCAATGTTTCTTCGATAAGTTTTAGCAATTCTTGTTCCTTACTAAAACGAACTTCTAGTTTTGCAGGATGTACGTTAACGTCAACAAGCATTGGATCCATTTCAATCGATAAGAAGCCAATTGGATATCTTCCGACTGGCAATAATGTATGATATCCTTGCTGAACGGCTTTCATTAATACGAAATTTCGAACGTAACGACCATTTACAATCGTTGACATATAATTTCGAGATGCTCTCGTTACTTCTGGCAATGTTACATAACCTTTAATTGTGAAATCTAAAGATTCAGCTTCAATTGGAATAAGCTTCTTCGCAACTTGAATGCTGTAAATCGATGCAAGTACTTGCCTTACATCACCATTTCCTGATGTGTGAAGCAATTTCTTTTCATTATGAAATAGCTTTAACGATACTTCTGGATGTGACATTGCGATACGATACACGATATCTGTAATATTCCCAAGCTCTGTATGAATGGTTTTCATATATTTAAGACGCGCTGGTGTATTAAAGAATAAATTTTGTACTGTAATATCTGTTCCTTTTCGGCTCGCTGTTTTCTCCTGCTTTATAATGTCTCCACCTTTAATCATAAGGTGCGTACCAGGCGCATCACCTGTGCTAGTGATTAATTCTAATTCACTAACTGAGGCAATACTCGGCAATGCCTCACCACGGAAACCGAGTGTTCTAATGCGAAACAAATCGTTCTCATCTTTAATTTTGCTCGTTGCATGTCGTTCAAAAGCGACAATACAATCTTCTTCTGCAATTCCATCCCCATTATCAATGATGCGAATTTTTGATAAACCAGCTTCTTCTAAGTGGATTTCAATAGATGTACTATTCGCATCGATAGAATTTTCCACAAGTTCTTTTACGACTGAGGCAGGGCGCTCTACTACTTCCCCTGCCGCAATTAAGTTAGAGAGTTGGTCATCGAGTTTGCGAATTTTCCCCATCTACTTACTCATCCTTTCTTTAACTTTTTCTGCAAGCGATACAGTTCGTTCATCGCTTCTAAAGGTGTCATATCAAGTAAATCAATTTTTTTAATTTGCGTAAGTACTGCCGTTTCTTTTGCATCTAAAACTGGCTTGTCTTGTTTTTTCGAAGACTGTTCTCCACCAAAGAATGATAGTTGCGATTCTTCTTCAGTCTCTACCTTTGTTTCTTCGATTTCTACTGGTTCTTCTTTTACAACTACAGGCTCTGGAATTACTTCTTGCTCTTGCGCTTTCACTTCTACACGCTTTGGAATAATAATTTCTTCTTGTCCTTCTAGTTGTGCTAACACTTCTTTCGCACGAGCGATTAAGCTATCTGGGAGCTCCGCAAGTTGCGCAACGTGAATTCCGTAACTTTTATCTGCTGCTCCATCTTGAATTTTATGAAGGAATACTACTTTTCCGTTCTCTTCAATAGCTGAAACGTGTACATTCTTCAGTTGATCTAAACTTTCTTCTAGCACCGTCAATTCATGATAATGCGTAGAGAATAACGTTTTTGCCCCAATTTGGTCATGAATATGTTCAATGATTGCTTGTGCAAGTGCCATACCATCATACGTAGATGTACCTCGTCCAATTTCATCAAATAAAATTAAACTTCTTTCTGATGCGTTTGCAATTGCATTTTTCGCTTCTAACATTTCAACCATAAATGTACTTTGACCTGAAATTAAATCATCCGCTGCACCAATTCTCGTAAAGATCTGATCGAATACAGGTAATACTGCTTCTGTTGCTGGTACGAAACAACCAATCTGTGACATAACAGTTACAAGTGCTAATTGTCTCATATACGTACTTTTACCAGACATGTTCGGTCCTGTAATTAAAAAGACATCCATCTTCTCTGGCATAATACAATCATTCGGTACATACAATTTCCCGTTCAATACTTTTTCAACGACAGGATGACGACCATCTTTAATAAAGATTTCCCGCTTCGTTGTTAGTACAGGTTTTACAAACTGTTCTTCTTCACTAACTGTCGCAAAACTTTGCAGTACGTCTAATTCACTAATTACTTTCGCTAAATGCTGTAATTTCGGAATAAATACTTTTACTTCTTCACGAAGCGCTGTAAATAAATCGTATTCTAGTTGTACAATTTTTTCTTCTGCTTCTAAGATTAACGTTTCTTTTTCTTTCAGCTCATCTGTTATGAAACGTTCAGCATTAGCAAGTGTTTGTTTACGCTCATAGCGGCCTTCTGGTAATGCTGCAAGGTTCGCTTTCGTTACTTCAATGTAATAACCGAAGATACGGTTGTACCCGATTTTTAATGATTTAACTCCTGTAATATCACGCTCTCGTTTTTCAAGCTCAGCGATCCACGTTTTTCCGTTTTTACTAACGTAACGATATTGATCAAGCTTGTCATTATAACCGTCTTTAATAATATCTCCATCTTTAATAGAAAGCGGTGGGTTTTCTTGAATACTTCTTCCTAGTAATTCAGTTAAGCTCTCACATGGATCCGCGCCTTGAATTAACCTTGCTGCATAAGCATTATCTAACAAACTAATCGCTTCTAAAATAGCTGGTACTTGAAGTAAAGATCGTCTTAACTGTAATAAGTCACGTGCATTCACATTACCAAATGCAACTTTCCCTGCTAAACGTTCTAAATCATATACTTCTTTTAACTTTTCTTTTAAATCTTCACGTAAGAAGTAATCATTCACAAATGTTTCAACCATTTCTAAACGCTCTTCAATTCGTTCTTTTTGTATAAGCGGTCGTTCCATCCACTGTTTTAACATACGACCACCCATAGCCGTTTTCGTCTTATCTAATAGCCATAATAACGATCCTGTTTTTTCTTTCGTTCGAAGTGTTTCTGTCAGCTCTAAATTTCGCTTTGAATGCACATCAATTTTCATAAACTGGTTCGTATAATAAATTTCCACTGGTTGCAAGTGATCTAACGAACGTTTTTGTGTTCTTATTACATAGTTAAATAAGCGACCAATTGCTTTAATTAACTTTGCTTGTGAAACATTTTTCACAAGATGTTCTAATCCCTCTGGGATCGTTGTTGCATCTTCATACGAAATCGTCATTTTTAATGTTTCAGTTAATTTATTTAATTCATCTTTCGAAAATGTAGAATCTACAACAATTTCTTTTGAACCAGTTGCATACACTTCTAATAAAATATCTTCTACTGAACCTGTTAACAACGTTACTGTATTTTGTCCAGTCGTTAAATCATTACAAGCTAACGCATACGATCCATCTTCAAAATGTGTTAATGCTGCTAAGAAGTTATTTTCTTTCTCATCAATCGTACGCCCTTCCATCATCGTTCCTGGCGTAATAAGTTGTACGACTTCACGTCGCACTACACCTTTAGCTGTTTTTGGATCTTCCACTTGCTCACAAACCGCTACTTTATAGCCTTTTTCAACAAGTTGTTCAATATAATTTTTAGCCGCATGATGCGGTACACCGCACATCGGTATACGATCACTACTACCACCATCTCGGCTCGTTAATGTAATTTCAAGTTCATGAGCTGCTTTAACCGCATCTTCAAAGAACATTTCATAAAAATCACCTAATCGGAAAAATAAAAAGGCATCTTGATAGTCTGCCTTAACCTTTAAATATTGCTGTATCATAGGCGTATATTGCGTCATACTTATCCTCCATAATTC
Source organism: Bacillus sp. 3G2 (assembly GCF_044324725.1). Lineage (NCBI taxonomy): Bacteria > Bacillati > Bacillota > Bacilli > Caryophanales > Bacillaceae > Bacillus > Bacillus sp. 3G2. The sequence goes on from NZ_CP172246.1 coordinate 3,565,901, forward strand.
TTACATAATAATCTATATTCATATATGTCACACTTCACGGACATCCATATCTCCTATTTCAGGAGTCTTTCTTCATTATAGCACATTTCATAAGGAATCATGGTCATTCAAGCACTACTTATGTAAAGTAAAAAGCTAGGAAGAACTTCTCCCTAGCTTTCTATTACTCTTCTTCTGCATCAACGATAAAGTTCGGATCTAATTCTTCAAACTCATCATCATCGATTTGGAAATCTTCGTCTGATTCTACACAACCTTCAGGATTTACACTTACACAAATTTTCGTTTCTCCAACTACTTCTGTTACAAATTCACGTTCTACAGTCACAACAATTTTATTACCATTTGGTGATACAAGAGCTTCTAAACAATTTGGTGGCTGAATGACACGAGCAATAATTTCTAAATCATCACCAGAAAAGTTTTTATCACGATACCCAATACTCACTTCATCAGTGTAGTTCACACGTTCTGTTACAACTTCTGTCTTTGTATTACCATCAAATGAATACCAAGTGTTCACATCATAGAAACCTTCAATTTCCACATGCTTTCCATTCTTTCTTGCTTCGTACGAGTGGTTAATTACCCAGCACCCTAAAATACTTGTTGGCTCATTATTCGATTCACATGTATGCGTTGACTTTGTATACTTACGTCCTTTTCCAACCACTGCTTTTGTAATAATCTCTCTAAATTCGGACATTCGTAACCCTCCTCAATCACTATTCACTTAATCATATGCGTGACAATAGCGGAATGTGTCATTCTTTTTTCGAGAAGAACTTACGTTTAACCCACTAAAAAAAGAGATGTCAATTCGACATCTCTTTAACAACCACAATTTCCTTTTTTACTTTCTACCTCTGCGCCCGTTTCACCCTTCAATACATCGCCATTAGTTGAAATTAATATTTCATCTGTTACGTTGTTAGAAATCGTACTGGCAACTAGCTGTAGTAAGTCATTTACATATGTTTGTGAAGATTTAAATTCTTGTACAACTGGGATACTATCCAACTTATCCTGCAATGCATCAATTTCAGCTTCTACTTTTTTCAAAGCTTCCCATTTCCCGTAATGCTGCAAGTTTACCGCTTGCTTTTGCAGTGCTTTAATTTCATCAATTGCGCGCTTTACATTTTCATTTTTATGAATTTGCGCCTCTGCTTTCTTAAAGAAATCAACTTCTTCTGTTTCAGAAATCATTTTTGCTAATTCTTTCGCTTGCTCAACAATATCATCTTTCGTATATACTTTCATCTATTATTCCACCTCAATCGGCTCTTCAACTAATTCTCCGTTAAGAGACCAAGTTTTCGCATCCGTTACTTTTACTTTCACAAGCTGACCAATTAAAGATTTTGACGCAACGAAGTTTACAAGTTTATTCGTACGAGTATAACCTGCGAGTACTTCTGGATTATTTTTACTTTCCCCATCAACTAACACTTCTACAATTTGACCTTTGTAACGATTATTCTTTTCAATTGCCAACGTATTTACTAATGTATTTAAGCGTTGCAGACGTTCTTTCTTCACTTCCATCGGTACATTATCTTTCATCTTTGCAGCTGGTGTACCTTCACGCGGAGAATAAATAAAGGTAAAGGCAGTATCAAATCCTACTTCACGATATAACGACATCGTTTCTTCAAATTGCTCATCTGTTTCATTTGGGAAACCGACGATAATATCAGTCGTTAATACCGCGTTTGGAATTGCGTCTTTAATTTTTCTTACAAGCTCTAAATAATGCTCACGTGAATATTTACGCGCCATAATTTTTAGCATTTCTGTGCTTCCAGATTGAACTGGTAAGTGAATATGTTCTACTAAGTTTCCACCTTTTCCAAGCACTTCAATTAAGTGATCATCGAAATCTCGTGGATGGCTCGTTGTAAAACGAATACGGGCAATATCAACTTTACGGAGTTCGTCCATTAAATCGCCAAGTCCGTATTCAAAATCTTCAAAGTCTTTACCATATGCATTTACGTTCTGGCCAAGTAACGTAATTTCTTTATAACCATTCGCAGCTAAATGGCGGATTTCTTGGATAATGTCTTCTGGACGTCTGCTTCGCTCTTTTCCACGTGTATACGGTACGATACAATATGTACAGAACTTATCACAGCCATACATAATATTTACCCAAGCTTTAATATCGCCACGGCGTACTTTCGGAAGGTTTTCAATTACATCCCCTTCTTTTGACCAAACTTCAACTACCGTCTCCTTCGAGAACATTGCATCCTTTAGAATGTACGGTAATCTATGAATATTATGCGTTCCAAACACCATATCTACATGCTGATTTTTTTGCATAATTTTATTTACAACGGATTCTTCTTGCGACATACAACCACATACACCAATTAAAAGGTCCGGATTTCTTCGTTTTAAAGACTTTAAATGACCTAGTTCACCGAACACTTTATTTTCAGCATTTTCACGAATGGCACAAGTATTTAATAAAACTACATCTGCATCTTCAGTTGAAAAGGTTGGCTCATATCCAAGTGCGGTGAAAATACCCGCCATTACTTCCGTATCATGCTCATTCATTTGACAACCATATGTACGAATATAGAACTTTCTTCCTGTACCAAAATTGCGAAACTCTTCAGGTAAGCCAAAATCCCGTTCAATTTTAACTTCTTCTTTCCCTCGTTTTTTCGCGTCTTTTAAGGAAGGTGGTTGGTATACACTTTCAAAGTATTTACTATAATCTTTCTCTTCTTTTTTCGTAGAGGAATTTGCTTGTTGACTTGCTAATCGTTGTTGCTCGTTCATCGGTAATCTCCTTTCACCCTTAACTATACACACTCTATAGTCCATTTTAATGCGCTTTGACTCACTTCAAAAATGGTTAGATAGCTTGAGAGATAACTTGTCCTTTGAAACTTGAGTAGTCAATCTAATCATTCATAAAAATGAAGTCTTCCCCACACACAAATAGACATTCCCTTTTAACATTTCTTCTTGTCCTACCCAAAAGCATATTGCTTTATCCTTATAAACATTACCATAGTATGAAGCGTTTCGCCAATTTTAACAAGAAAGAGGCTCTGTTTGGATCTTACATTTCATAAGCAATGAACTCACCATTTTCATACAACGATTTATATATTATTTTACCATTCTGAATTTTCTAAGTAAATAAGACTATCCTATATTTTTCTCATGAAAAAAGGTTGCCACATGGCAACCTCCTCTTCTTATATTACATAAATTCAGCAACAAGTTCATCAAACATTTTCTGATCCATATTTAAATCAGCTTGCACTAAAGGCTTCTCACTATAGCCTTTTACAAGTTCTTGGTATGAAGGTTGCGCTGTATTTTGATAAATTAAACCTGTTACTAATCCGTTATTTTCCATTAACGTTTGCATAGCCATCATGCGGTTAGACGGATCATATCCCTCTACTGTACTTAGTTTTGTTAAATTCTCTTTAAACCAATCGTAAGTATTTACTTTATTGTAAGTAACACATGGGCTGTATACGTTAATTAAAGAAAATCCTTTATGGTTAATACCAGCTTCAATAATTTGTGTTAATTCTTTTAAATCACTTGAAAAGCTTTGCGCCACAAATGTCGCACCAGCTGTTAAAGCCATTTCCATAACATTTAGCGATGGCTCAATTGAACCTTGTGGTGTGCTCTTCGTTTTAAATCCAGCTTCACTACGTGGTGAAGTTTGCCCTTTTGTTAATCCGTAAATTTGGTTATCCATTACGATGTACGTAATGTCGATGTTACGACGAATAGAATGAATTGTATGTCCCATACCAATCGCAAATCCATCACCATCGCCACCTGATGCGATAACTGTTAAATCACGATTTGCCATTTTTACACCTTGTGCAATTGGAAGGGCACGACCATGAATACTATGCACACCATATGAATTAATATAACCTGAAATACGACCTGAACAGCCGATACCAGAAATAACAGCAAGTTCATCTGGATTTAAGCCAACGTTAGCTGCCGCACGTTGAATTGCAGCTTGCACCGAGAAGTCTCCGCAACCTGGGCACCAGTTTGGTTTTACACTGTTACGAAAGTCCTTAAATGTTGCCATTTAATACAACCCCTTTTTTGCATTCGTTGTAAATCTCTTTCGGCAAGAATGGGTTCCCATCATATTTTAAAAGACTAGAAATTTTCTCACCGTTACCAAGATTCATTTTCATAATGTTAGCAAGCTGACCTGTTGCGTTGTTTTCTACCACTACAACACGCTTCGCATGTTTCACAAGTGGATCGATTTCAGTTGTTGGGAACGGGTGAATTAAACGCACATGAGCATGGTTTACTTTCATACCCTCTTGTTCTAAGCGCCCCATTGCTTCTTCGATCGCACCACGAGTTGAGTTAAATCCAACAAGCAATACGTCTGCTTCTTCATGCTTAACATTTTTATAAACAGGGGTATTGAACTTCAAGTTCTCCATTTTACGGAAACGTTTGTCCATTTGATCTTTACGGTTTATTGCTGATTCAGATGGTTTACCAGTTTCATCATGTTCTACACCTGTAACATGGTGAACACCATTTTTCATACCAGGTAACACACGTGGTGAAACGCCATCTTCTGTTACTTCATAACGCTTGAAGTATGCTTTATTTTCACGTTCTGGTAATTCCGCTTCTAAATCAAGCTTACCGCGACGAATTTCCACTTTATCTAACGTAAGCGGTTCTACTGTTTGTTTCCCTAAAGAAAGCTGTAAATCCGTTAAGAAAATAACAGGAACTTGATATTCTTCAGCTAGGTTAAATGCTTCTACAATATCATAGAAAGCTTCTTCAACTGTACTTGGCGCCATTACGATTTTTGGAATCTCACCGTGCGTACCGTAAATCATCGCCATTAAATCAGACTGCTCTTGTTTCGTTGGTAATCCTGTACTTGGACCACCACGTTGTGTATCAACAATTACTAATGGTGTTTCTGTAATACCCGCTAAACCAATCGCTTCCATCATTAAAGATAGACCTGGACCAGCAGATGCAGTTAATGTACGAACACCAGCATAGTTTGCACCGATTGCCATTGTACAAGCTGCGATTTCATCCTCAGTTTGGATTACTGTCCCGCCAACTTTTGGCAATTTTTTAATTAAGTATTCCATAATTTCAGATGCAGGTGTAATTGGATATGCAGACATAAAGCGAGCCCCACCAGCTACCGCACCAAATGCGATTGCATCGTTTCCAATCATAAACATACGTTTCTTACCATCAGCTTTTTCAAGCTGCATCATGTTTACTTTTTCACCTAGCAATTCTTTCATATATTGAGAGCCGCGCTTAATTGCGTCCATATTCTTTTGAACAACTTGCTCTCCTTTACGACCAAAGATCTCTTCAACAACATCTAGATAAGCTGTTTCATCTAATCCTAATACCGCACTTGATGCCCCAACAGCAACCATGTTTTTCATTAATGATGTGCCTAATTCTGAAGCAATATCTGTAAACGGTATCACATATAGATTTACATCTGTATTATCAGGTATTGTCGGATTAAATTTCGCATCCGCAACTACAATTCCACCTGGACGTAGTTCGTGGAAGTTAAAATCAATAGTTTCTTGATCAAAAGCAATTAAAATATCTAAATCATCTGAGATCGCGCGTACTTCTGTTGTACTTACACGAATTTTATTATTTGTATGGCCGCCTTTAATACGTGATGAGAAGTGGCGGTAACCGTATAGGTAATACCCTAATCGGTTTAATGCAATACAGAAGATTTCTCCTGTACTTTCAATTCCTTCACCTTGTTGGCCTCCAACTTTCCATGAAAGTTGACTAATCATCTCCTACACCCCTTTTGGCTGCATTCATTGTAGTGTATTTTTTTACAGTAATAGTTTAGCATTTTTTATACAAATAAACTACAACGGACGCAAATTATGCCTCTTCTGATTTCCCTGAATCTTTAGTATAAAGCTATTTTGTTTTTCATTCTAGTATTAGGTCTTAAAAAAAGCAATAATATCAAATGAATTAATTCTAATTTTTCTGGATTTTTAAAACAAAAATCTTAAAAGCTTATACGTTCCACAAAATTATCATATAAAAATCGCTCTACAGTAGATGCTGCATAGTGTTTACAAAGCTCATTTATTACATTTTCGTATTCTCTATACGCTGATACATTTACAACTGTTTCTAAAATCCCATCAAAATCCGAACCAAATCCTATATTGTTCTCTCCACCTAATGAACAAATATATTCGATATGGTTTACTATATCCGCTATATTCGCTTGTTTTTCACTTGTTAGAAACTGCGGTGCAAAAGTAACACCAATCATGCTATTTCGCTTTATAAGAGCTCTAAGTTGTTCATCTTTTAAATTACGTGGATGCTGACAAAGTTTCATACAATTTGAATGGGAGGCAATAGGATTTTTTGCAATTTCCATCACATCCCAAAAGCTTCTTTCATTCAGATGAGACACATCAGTCCATACATGTAACGTATTAAGTTCTTGTACAACATGTTTACCAAAGGTCGTTAAACCCGCCCCACGTGCCTCTAGCGCACCATCAGCTAATAAATTGGCATAATTCCATGTTAGTCCAAAAGAACGTACTCCTAGACGATAAAACAACCGTAATTTCATTGCATCTTTTCCAATTGCTTCGCATCCTTCTAGTGTTAATATCGCTCCAATCTCGTCCTGTTTTAACATGTTAATATCATCTTTTGTCTGAATAAACTTCACACCCGGTAATGATAAAATTTCATTATAAAAAATATCGACCATCTGTAATGCTACTTCAAAGCGTTTTTCATATAGCACCGTTTCTGGCACATATATAGCAAAACATTGTATACTCCCTTTTCTTTTCTTTAATTGTTCAAATGTAATATGTAATTGCGGATCGTTTTTAAAATTCTTTTTCCCCTGTGCACTCCATAACTGAAAGAGTACATCACAATGAGCATCAAAAATTTTCATTTCCATTCCTCCATTATAAAAACAACCTGTTTGCATACTGCAAACAGGTTGTTTAAACTTAACGAGGTTCTACAATTAATTTTATTGCTGTACGCTCTTCCCCATCAATCATAATATCTGTGAACGCTGGGATACAAATCAGGTCCAAACCACTAGGCGCTACAAATCCTCTTGCAATTGCTACTGCCTTTACCGCTTGGTTCAATGCACCTGCACCAATGGCTTGAATTTCTGCTGTTCCGCGTTCGCGAATAACACCTGCAAGTGCACCAGCTACAGAATTAGGGACCGACGTTGCTTTAACTTTTAATATTTCCATTCCGCGTTTCCTCCTCGTTTCTATAAAAAGTATTAGCAATTATTTCACTTTAACTTATATTCACGAGGAATGACGCGTATTCCTGCTAAATTTCTGCAATTTTTCTAAAAAATTAAAAAATAATAACTTTTCTAAAATTTACCCGGGAATTACTCAAAAAATGGTTGATCGTCATTAATTAAGATACGCTGAATTTTCTTAGCTTTTCCTGTATTCGGATCCACATCAACTAGCACTGCACTTAATTGTGTTCTACCACTTGTCACTTCAAATCGTACTGGTAAGTTTGTTAAAAACTTCTTCAATACTGCTTCTCGATCCATACCTAAAATTCCATCGTAAGGCCCTGTCATACCAACATCTGTGATATATGCCGTTCCGCTTGGTAAAATACGATTATCTGCTGTAGGAACATGTGTATGTGTACCTACTACTGCTGTAGCACGACCATCTACATACCAACCTAACGCTTGTTTTTCACTTGTAGTTTCCGCATGGAAATCAATAAAGATAATATTCGTACGTTTTTTTGCAATGTTTATTAATTCATCCACTTTACGGAATGGGCAATCAATTGGAGGAAGGAATGTACGTCCTTGTAAGTTAATAACTGCAACTTCTGTTCCATTACAGTTCACAAAGATAAGTCCTTTTCCTGGAGTTCCTTCTGGGAAGTTAGCTGGTCTTGCAAGATATTTTGCATCATCAATAAATTCAAATACTTCACGGTTATCCCAAGCGTGGTTTCCAAGTGTAACCGCTTGTGCCCCGCATTCTAAAAAGTTTCGATATATTTTTTCCGTAATTCCACGTCCACCTGCTGCATTTTCTCCATTAATAATGGTTACTGTAGGTGTATATTTTTTCTTTAATGCCGGTACGTATTGTTGAATCATACCTCTACCAGGAGATCCTACTACATCCCCAACAAATAATATTCTCATATGTCTTACCCTTCCTATGTACTACATTTTTTATTACTATAGCTTCAAGCGATTCCCTTACAATATATGTATGATAAGTTTGTTTCACTTGTATGCTAATTTCCTTTATTTTAACCAATTCCAACACAAAAAAATAAAGTGGTGTTTCACCACTTTATTTTGCGTATTCCACTGCACGTGTTTCACGAATAACAGTTACTTTAATATGTCCTGGGTAATCCAGTTCATTTTCAATACGTTTTCGAATATCACGAGCTAAACGATGAGCTTCTAAATCATCAATTGTATCTGGTTTTACCAGAATACGAACTTCTCGTCCTGCTTGAATTGCGAAAGATTTTTCTACGCCTTCATAAGACTCTGAAATCTCTTCTAACTTTTCAAGACGACGAATATAGTTTTCAAGCGTTTCACTACGAGCTCCAGGTCTTGCAGCTGATAATGCATCTGCTGCTGCAACTAAAACTGCAATGATAGAAGTTGGTTCTGTGTCCCCATGGTGAGATGCAATACTGTTTATAACTACAGGATGCTCTTTATACTTCGTTGCGAGTTCGACACCAATTTCAACGTGGCTACCTTCTACTTCATGGTCAATCGCTTTACCGATATCATGTAATAAACCAGCACGTCTTGCTAGTTTTTCATCCTCACCAAGCTCTGCTGCCATAAGTCCAGTTAAATATGCAACTTCCATAGAGTGTTTTAAGACGTTTTGTCCGTAACTTGTACGGTACTTTAAACGACCTAAAATCTTAATTAAATCTGGATGTAAACCGTGAACACCCACTTCAAACGTTGTTTGCTCTCCGACTTCGCGAATATACTCGTCCACTTCACGTCTTGATTTTTCGACCATTTCTTCAATACGCGCTGGGTGAATACGTCCGTCCTGTACTAGTTTATCAAGAGCGATACGAGCTGTTTCACGACGAATTGGATCGAATCCAGAAAGGATAACCGCTTCTGGTGTATCATCGATAATTAGGTCAATACCTGTTAACGTCTCTAACGTACGAATATTTCGACCTTCACGTCCGATAATACGTCCCTTCATTTCGTCATTTGGAAGATTTACAACCGAAACGGTTGTTTCAGCAACATGATCAGCTGCACATCTTTGCATTGCAAGAGATAAGATTTCTTTTGCTTTCTTATCCGCTTCTTCTTTCGCACGAACTTCACTTTCTTTTACCATTACGGCAATTTCATGAGAAACTTCACTTTCTACTTTACCAAGAATAATTGCTTTCGCTTGTTCGCGTGTCAGATTGGAAATGCGCTCTAATTCTGTTTGTTGCTTTTGAACTAACTCTCCCACTTTGCTTTCCAACTCTTCAATCTGTTGTTGTCTCGCTACAAGAGAATCCTCTTTCTTTTCTAACTGTAGCTCGCGTTTATCGAGCGTTTCGTCTTTACGATCAAGGTTCTCTTCTTTTTGCATTAAACGATTTTCTTGTTTTTGTAATTCGCTTCTACGGTCACGAATTTCTAATTCAGCTTCTGTACGAAGTGTATGAATTTCATCCTTTGCTTCTAAAAGCGCTTCTTTCTTAAGTGCTTCAGCCTCACGATTCGCTTCGTCTATAATACGTTTCGCTTCATTAGCTGCACCATTAATCTTCGCTTCAGCAATAGACTTTCGAACAAAAAAGCCAACAACTGCACCGACTGTTGCAAGCAAAATGGAGATGAGTATCCAAACTGTAGTACTACTCATGATTTCACCTCCCCTTGCTATGAATGAAAAAAGACTGTCGGCATGTACATTGAATACCAACATACAGCAAAGACCGTCGCCCCACTTTTTTAAGGGACTTTCTTCATTTCACAATTAAAATGTCATATTATTATTTCGGCAAGATTTAAGTCTTACTCCGAATATTACTTCTCTTCTTGAGAAGAGTGTTTCGTATATAAGAAAAAATATACATTCTCATTGTATCTATCGCAATTTTCATTGTCAAGCGTTGTCTACTTTTACTTTCTTTACCTTCAGCCCTAATACATATATGAATTTAAAAAGCAGACAGCATATTATCCTGGAAAACCTTAGTAAATTCCAGTTTATTCATATAAAAAATGCATATATTCCTCTTTATGCATAGCCTTTTAGTTAAATTAAATATTTTATTTCCAACGATATACAACGCTTTCATAATAATTAAAAATAAAAGACACGGGACCGTGTCTTTTATTTTTTAATCTTGAAGATTTGAATCTTCCGTGTCTTCCACACCAGAGTCTTCACCAATTCCGTGATGATCACGAACAAAGAAGGCAATTTCCTCTCTTAAATCCGTATTCTCTTTTAAGAATTGCTTCGAATTTTCACGACCTTGTCCTAAACGCTCTTCATTATAAGAGTACCAAGCACCACTCTTTTGAACGATATCAAGTTCAGAAGCCATATCTAAGATTTCACCTTCTCTTGAAATACCTTCTCCATACATAATATCAACTTCAGCAACACGGAATGGTGGTGCTACTTTATTCTTAACTACTTTTACTTTCGTTTTATTACCAACGATGTCGTTACCTTGCTTTAATTGCTCCGCACGACGTACTTCAAGACGAACTGTTGAATAGAATTTCAACGCACGACCACCTGGAGTTGTTTCTGGCACTATCTATAGATTTTCCATCTCTATAGTCCGGACTATCTCTTCATCTCTTTACAGAGAGCCTTGCACTTCCAGCAGTAGCCTATCATCTGCCGTACCCTACTCAGTTAACTAAAAGTCCTTTTCGGTAGTCTCTACACCTTCCCCATATAAATATGAAGCTTGGCACGGTATTACCCTAAATAATGGTGGGCTTCACCGTTAGCAACTATATGAATAGTTACACCCTTAGGCAATAAGGTTCACAAGGTTTTTTAACATGCTATCACTAGCAAGGGAAACCCATGGTAAACTCCTTAATCTTTACGATTAAGCAACTTGTAGTTGATTTCCGAACATAACCCCAACTTTTTCACGAATTTGGTTAATAAAGATTGCGATTGTTTTTGATTTATTGATTGCACCTGAAAGTTTACGAAGTGCTTGAGACATTAAACGAGCTTGTAAACCTACGTGTGAATCACCCATGTCTCCTTCGATCTCAGCTTTCGGTACAAGAGCCGCTACAGAGTCAATTACGATAATATCAACCGCGCCGCTTCGTACAAGCGCTTCTGCGATTTCTAGTCCTTGCTCCCCTGTATCAGGTTGTGATAATAGTAATTCATCTATGTTAACGCCTAATTTTTGTGCATATACAGGATCCATCGCATGCTCCGCATCAATGAACGCTGCTTGTCCACCTTGACGCTGTACTTCAGCGATTGCGTGTAATGAAACTGTTGTTTTACCTGAACTTTCAGGTCCGTAAATTTCAATAATACGGCCGCGTGGGTATCCGCCTACCCCTAGTGCCACATCAAGTGCTAAAGAACCACTTGAAATTGTAGAAACTCTACGCTCCGCTTGTTCCCCTAATTTCATAATTGAACCTTTACCGAATTGCTTCTCTATTTGTTTTAACGCCATATCTAATGCCGCTTGACGATCACTCATTCAAAATTCCTCCTTAACTGAATTGCTAATCTTATTATACCTATTTTCAATTCAATTTGCCAACAAAAATCGAACATTTATTCGATTTTTTTATTTTCCATTAAATAAAACTGAATTTAATCATTAAAAAAAGCTAGAAGAGACTCACATCTCTTCTAGCTTTTTATACAAATGATAAAATCCATATTTCGCCGAACGTTCCCTGATTTGTTGACGACTTCCACTTAAATTAAGAGGAAAGACTACAGTTGGTTCATCCTTCATCGCCAATCCAACGAAAACTGTTCCCGGCTCTTTATGTTCTGAAGCATCCGGTCCTGCTACCCCAGTGAAACTAATGCCGATATCTGCTTTTAATAAACCCTTAACGTTTTCAGCAAGATAACGAGCACATTCTTTACTAACTGCACCATCAATAGATAACACTCCCTCAGGTACATGTAAAACATGTTGCTTCACATCATTATGATAACAAATGACACCGCCTTTAAATACTGAAGACACACCAGCACTTTCTGTTACTTGATTCCCGAAGAGTCCACCGGTTAAACTTTCTGCACACGCTAAAGTTAATCCTTTTTTCTTCAATAACCCTATCGCCTTTTCATGCAGAAACTCTTGATCATACCCGTAGAAAAATTCTCCTACTCTTTCTAAAATCAAATCTTCCATATGCTGAATGAGTTTCGCCGCTTCATCAGCATTTTGATGTTTGGCAGTTAAACGTAGTGTCACTTCTCCATCATTCGCAAGGGGGGCGATTGTCGGATTCGTTTGTCCATCAATTAAATCTTGAACTTTCACTTCTAATTGAGATTCCCCAATCCCGAAGAAGCGAAGCACACGAGAATAAATGTTTTCTCCTGTTGTAAAGTTACGTAAAAAAGGCTCTACATAACTGATATACATCGGCTTCATCTCTTTCGGTGGTCCTGGTAATAAAATATAAACTTTCCCGTTCTTATTTAACCCCATACCAGGTGCCATGCCGTGATCATTCGCAAATACAGTTGCTCCATCTAAAACGAGCGCCTGCTTTTTATTATTCTCTGTGAACTCGCGACCTGTACGCTTAAAGTACTCGCTTATCGATGCTAATGCCTGTTCATCATACACTAGCTCTCCACCCAAACTAGTAGATATCGTTTCTTTCGTCAAATCATCTTTTGTCGGGCCTAATCCACCTGTGAAAATAAGTATGTCAGCACGTTCTTCCGCAACTTCAATCGCCTGCTTTAATCGCTTGTTATTATCTCCAACTACAGTATGGTAGTACACATTAATTCCAATTGAAGCTAACTTTTCAGATAAAAACTGGGCATTTGTATTTGCAATTTGTCCAAGTAATAATTCAGTTCCAACCGCAATAATTTCAGCATTCATCCCAATTCCCCCATAAACTTCTATTTTGAGTTTACAAAAGCAGCTCTATTTTTCCAGAAATAATCCCATCCTGAAATAACAGTAAAGAATAATGCAATCCATATAAAGATATCAGCAACTGGAATATGGATTAAATTTAAAGGTACATCGTGTAATAAATACGCTGCAATCGCAATAATTTGTGTCCACGTCTTAATTTTTCCTAACTGATTTGCTGCCACTACTTCTCCTGTTCCAGCAAGTACAAGGCGTAAACCTGTTACTGCAAACTCACGGCTTATAATTACAATAACGATCCAAGCAGGTACGTATTGCATCTCAACTAACGTGATAAGTGCTGCTGAAACAAGTAATTTATCAGCTAACGGATCAAGGAACTTCCCTAAATTCGTTACAAGATTATACTTTCTTGCGTAATATCCATCAATCCAATCTGTAGCCGAAGCAATAATAAAGATAAGTGCCCCTACTAAATGTTGAATTGGTAAATCAACATCACCAATTGTGTATGAACCCCAATCAAAGGGCGCTAACATAATTACCATAAAAATTGGAATTAAGAAGATTCTAGATATTGTAATTTTATTTGGTAAATTCACAGCTATTCCTCCATCATATCAAAAACATTTGTTCATTGAAAAAAGTCATCGAAGCGATGACTGTTATTGTGCAGGTTGCTCTATCCCTTGGTTTTTTATCACCAATCTTTGGTGAAGTTCTTTTTCTGGATCCAATGGATAAGCGACCACTTGGCCATTCAGTTTAACTTCAATATTCGTTGCATTTCCAATATTAAGTCGCACTTCTTTTAATGTTGATACATCATGTTTTTCTATTTGACCCTCTTGTACTGTAGTGTTTAGAATTACCTTCCCCGCATCATCTTTAACATCTACATAACTCGCACCTTTACCCGATATTTCCAGTTCTAATGTTTTATTATTATGAATTTCCAAAGTAGATACTTTACCAGTTGTCCCCACTACTTTCACTTCTTGTTGACCAGTTGGCTGTGCTGGTTGTTCCTCTTTCTTTGGCTCTTCTTTCTTTGGTTCCTCTTTTTTAGGCTCTTCCGCTTTCACTTCATCTTTCTTTGTATCTAACGGAGAGTTTTCTGCTTTTTTAACCTCAATTTTTTCACTTTGAGCGTTCGGAACTTTCTCATCACCTTTTCCAGTTAACGCTTGGAAAACAAACCAAATTACCACTCCAAATGCGATTACTAACAACGCAACTAAAATTTTCGGCATATGATCTGCAATTGGCCATGATGAAGATTTTTGCATTGTTTCTTGTGTTTTTTGTCCTGTTGATACTTGTGGAACATCGCGTTTTTCAGATTGTGGTATCGTACTCTGATATTCTACAAGCAGTTCCTCTCCACTTAATCCAACCGCATCTGCGTATTGTTTAATGAATGCACGCGCATAAAAAGCTCCTGGCAATACATCATAATTGCCTTCCTCAATCGCTACTAAATGGCGCTTTTGAATTTTTGTAATCTCATGCAGCTGATCAATAGACAAGCCTTTCGTTCCTCTTGCTTCTTTCAGCTTTTGTCCTAATTCTGTCACTACTAACACCTCAATATTTCTTTAAAAGTCAAACATAGAGAAATTATTTTGCGTACCTTGCTCAATTTCATCTACTAAATTATATTGAATTTCTTCATCATAATCGTTACGCAACTCGATAATATAATCAAAATCATCCAATGTGTATTCTGACTGACTCACAAATACGTCAGGATGTTCCACAACTTTCGTTGCAGGTAATCTCATAATTTCACGAACAAGCTGCCAATGCCTTTCGTTAGCACGCTTTGTTGACACGATCCCATCTAAGATGAAAATATTGTCGTCGCTATACTCATCTTCAATCAATTGACTACGAACAGTTTGCTTAATAAGAGTAGATGATACAAATAACCATCTTTTATTTGCACAAACACTTGCGGCAACAATGGATTCCGTTTTTCCGACACGAGGCATTCCTCGTATCCCGATTAGTTTATGACCTTCTTTTTTCATGATTTCAGCCATAAAGTCTACAAGTAACCCTAATTCATCACGTACAAATCGAAATGTCTTCTTATCATCCGCATCTCGTTGTATGTACCTACCATGTCTAACCGCTAGCTTATCTCTTAGCTTTGGCGGACGATATTTCGTTACCGTTATGTTATCCATCGTATTTAAAATTGATTCAAGTCTAGAGATTTGCTCTTGATTATCACACATAAGGAGTAATCCACGTCGTGCATTATCTACACCATTAATTGTGACAATATTAATGCCGAGCATACCGATTAACGAAGAAACGTCACCAAGCAAGCCAGGTCGGTTTTTATGTATTTCATATTCAAAATACCATTCAATCATCCAAGATCACTCCCCTTGCTTACTTTACACCTACGTACTATATTATATGATTTCACCTTAATAGGGAAGCTAAATGTATAATCTAACCCGCGTTATTATTATACAAAAAAAATAGAGAGGAGAATCTCCTCTCTATTTTTTACTTATGTTGTACAAACTTCACCATTAAGTTTGCGATTGTATGTTGCTCTTGTTCATCAGCAACTTTCCAAAGCTCAGACAATAATTTCTCTTGATCGTTGCGCGCTTCTACTTCATTTGCTAAATAATCCCCAACACGAAATGCCATATCTGATACAGCACCGCCATCAAGACCTTTTCCTGATGCCTGTTCTAATCTTTCTCCTAAAAAGCTCTTCCATTGATCAAAATTATCTAAAACTGACATGTGTAAGCACCTCACTACTTAGTAATAGAATCATGCTTAATTTGTACAGTTTTTTATTTTTTATGTAAGAAATTTTTAGCAATGCCAACCGCCGTTCACTCCGATAATTTGTCCCGTTATATAAGATGCACCTGGCGATACGAGGAATGACACTGTTTTCGCTACTTCGTC
Source organism: Bacillus sp. 3G2 (assembly GCF_044324725.1). NCBI lineage: Bacteria > Bacillati > Bacillota > Bacilli > Caryophanales > Bacillaceae > Bacillus > Bacillus sp. 3G2. The sequence goes on from NZ_CP172246.1 coordinate 3,582,035, forward strand.
TGGTAGTCCTAATCGACCTAACGGAATCTCTTCAGCAATCCCATTCTTATCCTCTTCTGAAAATACGTTTAACATTTCCGTTTCAATTGCACCTGGCGATACCGCATTCACTCTTACTCCACTTAATGATACTTCTTTTGCTAAAGCTTTAACATATGAATTTTGTGCACCTTTTACCATAGAGTAAAGCACTTCACATGATGCGCCAATTTGTCCCCATATAGACGAAATAAGTACAATATTGCCACTTCTCCGCTGAATCATAGATGGCAGTGCCTTTGATAATAATTTATAGATACTCTTCACTTGAAGTTCTACCATATAATTTAATTCATCGTTCGTTACATCTGTTACGAGTCCAAATATACTCTTCCCAGCTGCATATACGATAACATCAAGAGGCTGTTCAATTTGTTCCCACAATTGCTCTGCTCCATCAGCAGAAGCTAAATTGGCTTGAACGGGAATCACTTCACCCCATTCTTTCTGCAACTCATTCACTTTCTCTTCACTGTTATTATAATGAACATATACTGTATATCCATCTTGAATTAATTGTTTTGAAATAGCAGAGCCAATCCCTCCGCTCCCTCCAGTTACTAATGCATACTTTTTCATATAATTCCTCTCTTATCTCAACAAAATCTTTATCCTACAAATAAATAATACCCTCATCTTACAATTTATCAATGATAAGATGAGGGTATTATTATGAAACCTTTTATTTCTTCGGTAAAACCTGACAAACGCTCATTCTTTCTTCTGATAATAATGTTTTCGCTACTTCTTGTAAATCTTGAACAGTTAACCCTTCTAATACTGTTAATGCTTCAAACAGACTCGATTCATTAAATGCATATCGTGTAAACTGATTTGCAATATACTCCGGTGAATTCAAGGAGCGTAAAAAGCCACCTATTTTCTTTTTCTTTACTCGTTCTAATGCCGCCTCATCTAATTGATCATAATTTGTATTTAATAAAATACCTTTCAAACGCTCTTCCAGCTCATCAGGTTGCTTCGTATCGCCGCCAACCATTGCAAAACCGAAGTTATTCTCTTCCGTATAATCATATGAGAACGAATCATCAATAAGCCCTTCGTTATATAAAGATTCGTAATGAACAGAGCTTTTTCCAAATAAATAATCTAAAAGTAACGTAAGCGCAATTTCTTGCTTTAAAAGGGCTTTCCCTTTTTCTTTTAAATTCGTCGCCTTAATACCTACTAAACATTTCGGTGTTTGTACAGGCATTGAAATAATTTTCTTCTTTTCATTTACCTCATCTGGTTCTTCTTCAAATGAACGTACAATTTCTGGCTGATTTTTATAATCTTTTTTCACTTGATTTTCACGTACTAAATCCATTGTTTTCTCTGGATCAATTGCACCCACAACAAATAGCAACATATTGCTCGGATGATAAAATGTTTCATAACATTCATATAATAGGTCTTTCGTAATTTTACTAATAGACTCGATTGTCCCTGCAATATCAATTTTAATTGGGTGCTTTACAAACAAGCTATCAATTAAACCAAAGTATAAGCGCCAATCTGGATTATCTTGATACATTTGAATTTCTTGCCCAATAATCCCCTTCTCTTTTTCAACTGTTTTTTCAGAGAAGTAAGGCTCTTGTACGAAGTTTAACAATGTATTTAAATTTTGTTCTACATTTGATGTACATGAAAAAAGGTAAGCTGTTCTTGTGAAAGATGTGAACGCATTTGCCGATGCTCCTTGTTTACTAAACAATTGGAAAGCATCATGATCTTCTTTTTCAAATAATTTATGCTCAAGAAAATGAGCAATTCCATCAGGCACACGAATCATTTCTTCTTTACCTAATGGTACGAATGTATTATCCATAGAACCATATTTTGTCGTAAACGTTGCAAATGTTTTATTAAATCCTTGCTTAGGTAAAATATATACATCTAATCCATTAGGAAGTTTTTCATAATAGAGTGTCTCTTTTAATTGCTCATAAACAATTTTCTCCATTTATTCTCCCTCCGTTCCTTGTAAAAAGTAAATTGTATCTAGTTCAATATTTTTAGCAACTTTCACAATCTCTTCTTTCGTCACACTTTCAATACCTGTAAGCCATTCTTCAACCGGACGCGTACGCTCTGAAATAATACCATGATACAACATTTCCACAAATCCGCGCGGTGTATCAATCGCCTCTAATATTTGATTTTGAATGACACTTTTCGTTTGGTGCATCTCTTCTTCAGAAAAATCACCATTTTGCATCGCTAACATTTGTTCTTTAATAATCTCAACAGCTTTTTCATAATTTTTCGCTTCGATCCCTGACATAACAAACAATAAGCCTTTATGACTTTCAAAACGGGATGCTGCATAGTAGGCTAAACTATTTTTTTCACGAACGTTAACGAATAACTTCGAATGAGAAAACCCTCCAAACAATCCATTGAACAATTGCAGTGCAAAATAATCTTCATCTTTATACGTAATAAACGTACGATAACCGATGTGTAATTTACTTTGTTTTAATTCTTGTTTTTCTACAACTTCTTTTTCTTCATTATTTCTCTTATGAAGAAGTACATTTCTTTCTCTCGCAGGACGCGCTGAAATAGAAAAATACTTACTTACAAGATCCACTGCGTTTTCTGAAATATCACCAATAATGTATAGATCCATTTCATCTTCCGCTAACACTTTTTGATAATATTGATACAAACTTTCATTTGTAATAGAAGAAACACTCTCTTTTTTCCCATTTGCACTTAAACGATACGGTTCTACTTTGCACATTTCTTCAACTAAACGCTCGTTTGCATAGCGCATTTTATCATCATACGTAGCTTCAATTCGTTGCAAGAGCGCTCTTTTTTCACTTTCTACGATAGAAGGTAGAAAACCGTGCCCCTCTGTCGCCGGATGTAAAACTATATCCGATAACATAGAAAGCGCTTTTTCAAATAACGGTGGTGCATCATGCAAATATACTTCATTTGCAATGTCCACATAAATAGAGATAATATGGTCTTCACCTTTTTTACTTACATCTACTGCCAAAGAAGATCCGTATAATTCTTCTAAATATTGACGAAGACGAATTACAGAAGGAAGCTTTTCTGTCGCACTTTGCAATACGTATGGCAATAGGGCACGCTCTGTCACCGTCTCCTCATTTAAAGGTGCTTTCAAACGAAATACAAAAGTATTTGTTTTATATTTATCTGTTGGAATAATATGTACTCGTAAACCACCTAACTCATGTAACTGTTGTTCCATTAGTTTCATTTATAGCCCTCCTTTACGTATGTAGGAATATTCCTCTTCAATATACAGTTTTTAGAAATAAAAAATCAACTTTTCTTCCTCACTATACTTACATTAGGCTCTTTCTAAAAACTTTCATTTGTAAGGAACATCGTAAAATTCCGTATTAAATATAGTCTATGTAAAAAAGCCCGCACTAATGTGCGAGCTTTTTTTATACTTATCGTTTTCCTTTTTCATAAGGTGTTCCTAATGCTTTCGGAGCTTCAGAACGACCTACAAAACCAACAAGTGCTAATATTGTAAATACATACGGTAATATCGTTAATAAAACACTCGGAATTTGATCTAATACAGGAATTGTTCCACCTGTTACACTTAACGATTGTGCAAAACCAAAGAATAGGGCTGCACCTAATGCACCTAGTGGATTCCACTTCCCAAAGATCATAGCAGCTAACGCTAAGAAACCTTGTCCAGTAATAGTTGCCCCTGAGAAGTTATTAGAAATTGACATTGCAAAAATTGCTCCACCAATTCCAGCAAACACGCCTGATATACAAACACCAATATAGCGCATTTTATATACGTTAATCCCCATCGTATCAGCTGCCATTGGATGCTCACCAACCGCACGAAGACGAAGACCGAACGGTGTTTTATAAATAACATACCAAACAACGAATGCTAAAATAATAGCAATATACGACGTTATCGGTACGTTCGAGAAGAATACCTTCCCTAAAACCGGAATATCCGAAAGGCCTGGAATATCAATCTTTTCAATACGGTACTGAATAAAGTCAGTCTGTCCTTTATCAAAAATCTTCTTAATTGCAAATACCGTTAATCCAAGAGATAAGAAGTTAATCGCTACACCACTTACAACTTGATCCGCTCGGAATGTAATAGATGCTACCGCATGAAGTAATGCAAATAATCCACTACCAATCGCCGCAAATAATAACGCAATCCACGGAGTCATCGTTCCCCATGTATCACCCATTAATAAGTTTGTAACAACTCCAATAAATGCACCAAATAGCATTAGTCCTTCTAATCCGATATTTACAACACCTGATCGTTCACTAAATACACCACCTAGCGCTGTAAAAATTATAGGTGCTGATGTATATAATGTACCCGTCACAAGAATGGCTAATATATCTAAAAAGCTCATTTATTTCCCCTCCTTGCTCATGCGTGTAAGCGCCCATCTTAACACATAACTACATGCAACAAAGAAGATGATACATGCAATAATCACATTAATAAGCTCTGATGGTACATCTGCCTCAAAGTTCATTTGAGGGGAAGCACTTTTCAAACCACCAAATAATAAAGCTGAAAGGATAATACCAAACGGATTATTCCCCCCAAGTAAGGCTACGGCAATCCCGTCAAATCCTACTCCTGTAAACGAAGACATTGCTGTCATACTTTGGAATGTTCCTAACCCTTCCATCGCACCACCAATCCCCGCAAATGCACCAGCAATTGTCATAGAGAATACTACATTGCGAGAAACTTTCATACCAGCATATTGGGAAGCATGTTGATTAAATCCTACCGACTTTAATTCATACCCTAAAGTTGTTCGATCTAATAAGAACCACATTAAAATAGCGATTAAAATTGCTACAACAATTCCCCAGTGAAGGCGCGAACCATCAGTGATGGCAGCAAGCCAGTCTGAAGATAATGACGCACTCGCTTTGATGTCGTACGTTTTATCATTACCCTCGTGCAAGAAACGCTTAATAATGTCATATGTTACGTATAACGCAATATAGTTCATCATAATTGTTACAATAACTTCATTAACTTGAAATTTCCCCTTTAAATATCCAGGGATGAAACCCCAAATTCCACCTACCAATGCTGCAAATAAAATAGATAACGGAATGTGAAGAACAGCTGGTAGCGAAACTGCATAACCGAACCAAACTGCTGCAAGCCAACCAACTAGTAATTGACCCTCTACCCCGATATTAAATAAACCTGTACGAAATGCAAACGCCACTGATAAGCCGGCAAGAATAAGCGGGATCATTGTACGAAGCGTTTCACCTATTGCACTTGGGCTACCGAACATTCCTGTCCAAAGTGCACTATAACCAACAATCGGATCATAGCCACTAACTAGCATTACAATTGCTCCGACAAGTAAGCCGAAAATAACGGATAGTACTGGGACTAAAATATTTATCGTTCGTTCTGTTAAAAGTTTTTTAGCCATTTGTACCCACCTGCTCCTTCTTTGTTCCTCCAGCCATTAACAATCCAAGCTGTTGTTCATTCGTTTCTTTCGCATCAACAATTGCTACAATTTCCCCTTCATAAATAACAGCAATTCGGTCACTAACATTTAAGATTTCATCTAACTCTAAAGATAAAAGTAATACACCTTTTCCTTTATCTCTCTGCTCTATTAATCTCTTATGAATAAATTCAATTGCTCCTACATCTAAACCACGTGTTGGCTGTGCCGCGATTAATAAATCTGGATCACGGTCTACTTCACGTGCAATAATTGCTTTTTGTTGATTCCCCCCAGATAAAGCGCGCGCTAACGTTTGCTCACTAGGTGTACGTACATCAAACTGTTCAATAAGTGCCTTTGCTTTTTCTGTAATTTTACTAAAATTTAAAATCCCTTTCTTTGAAAACGGATTTTTATAGTACGTTTGCAGCACTATATTATCTCTAACAGAAAAATCAAGAACAAGGCCGTGTTTATGGCGATCTTCTGGAATATGACCAATTCCTTCTTCCGTTATCCTTCTAACAGGCCAATTTGTTATTTCTTTTCCTTTAATTGCAATAGAACCTGACTCAACTTTTCGTAAACCAGTAATTGCTTCTATCAATTCACTTTGTCCGTTTCCATCAATCCCTGCAATTCCAACAATTTCCCCCGCACGAACAGTTAAGTCAAGGCCTTTTACAGCAGGTAGTTGACGTGCATCGTGAACAACAAGATTTGCAATTGAAAGTACCTCTTCTTTTGGCTTCGCGTCTATTTTTTCTGTTTTAAAATTCACTTGACGTCCGACCATTAATTCCGCAAGTTTATTTTCATCCGTATTTGCAACGTCAACCGTTCCAATCCCTTTTCCTTTACGAATAATCGTACAACGATCGCAAACTTCCATAATTTCTTTCAACTTATGTGTAATAAGAACAATAGATTTTCCTTCTTGTACAAGCTTTTTCATAATTTGAATTAGCTCATGAATTTCTTGCGGTGTTAACACAGCTGTTGGTTCATCAAATATTAAAATTTCTGCACCACGGTAAAGTGTTTTTAAAATCTCAACACGCTGCTGCATACCAACTGAAATATCCTGTATTTTCGCATATGGATCTACAGCTAATCCGTATTGTTCAGACAGTTTTTGAATTTCTTTAGCAGCTTCCTCAACAGCAATTTTCCCTTTTTTCTTCGGTTCATTTCCGAGAATAATATTCTCTGTAACTGTAAAATTATGAACAAGCATAAAGTGCTGATGAACCATTCCAATACCAAGGTCATTTGCCACATTTGGATTGGTAATGTTTACAGACTTTCCTTTAATTTTAATTTCACCTTGTTCCGGTTGATACAAACCAAATAGTACATTCATCAATGTGGATTTCCCTGCACCATTTTCTCCAAGTAAAGCATGTATTTCTCCCTGCTTTACTTGCAGCGTAATATCATCATTCGCTACAATGCCTGGGAATACTTTCGTAATGTTATTCATCTCAATTACGTATTCCATTGTGTTCCTCCTTTTAACAGGGAACATTCCCCTATTACACTATTAACTTATTAAGCAATTTGGAAGTTTTATACATACAAAGGTTAGTTCTATGAACTAACCTTTGCTATTTCTCTATTTATTTTTTTAGAGAAGCTTCATATTCTTTATACTCTTTATCTGTAGCTGGTACTTTAATTTCACCATCTGTAATTTTCTTTTCAAACTCTTCTACTTTTGTTAAAATTTCAGGGTTAACTTTTTTCACGTTATCAGTTGTTTTTGCAATACCAACACCGTCATCTTTTAAGCCAAACGCTTCTACTTTACCGCCTTTTAATTTACCATCTTTCGCTTCTTGTGCTACTTTTTCAACAGCGATATCTACACGTTTTACCATTGAAGTTAATGTTACGTTTTCAGGCATACCTTCTTGGTTTTGGTCACGGTCAACACCGATTACCCAAACATTTTCACCTTTTTTCTTACGGTTTTTCGCTTCAGTGAACACGCCGTTACCTGTACCACCAGCAGCATGATAAATTACATCTACACCTTGACCATACATTGCTGATGCAAGAACTGTACCTTTTTCAGGTTTATCAAATGCTTCCGCATATTCAGATACGATTTCAATGTTTGGATTTACTGCCTTTGCACCGGCTTTAAATCCATTCTCGAATTTACTAATTAAATCACTCTTCATTCCACCAACAAATCCTACTTTATTCGATTTTGTTGACATAGCTGCTACCGCACCTACAAGGAATGATCCTTCATGATCTTTAAATGTAATGCTTGTTACGTTTGGTGCATCTACAACAGTATCAACGATTGCGAATTGTTGTTTTGGAGATTCTTTTGCAACTTCTTTAATTGCACCTTCTAATTTATAACCGATTCCGAAAGATAAATCATACTTATCTTTTGAGAATTTCTTTAAGTTCGGAATATAATCTGCTTCTTTTTCAGACTGTAGGTAACGATAATTTGTCTTTTCCTTTAATCCATTATCTTTACCAAACTTTTTCAAACCTTCCCAAGAAGATTGGTTGAATGATTTATCATCAACGCCCCCAACATCTGTTACCATACCAACTTTGAATTCTTTATCTTCTTTCTTGTCACTGCTCGCCTTATCCGAGTTACCACATGCACCTAAAACCGTGCTTGCTGCTAATGTTAATGATAATAAAAGACCTGTTTTTTTCTTCATACTAGAAACCCCTCCTGAAATTATATATATATCTTTATTCTTACGCTGCTGTCCCTAACTTCTTGCTGTCACCTCCCTAAAATGGAACTTATCTACATACGTTTTCTTAATACGTGGAAGCTAAACTTGTCAGCTCTAAAGTAATTGATAGAATATAAGATTGGCTCATCATTTTGATCATAATGCATTTGTTTTAAAACTAGCAGTGCTGTTTCTGGTTCACATTCTAAAATCGGTGAGATTTTCGGATGATAGCCAATTGGCTCAATGTGTGCAACCGCGTATGTGATACGTTTATGCGTATTGTTATGTATCACTGTAAGCAATGATTCTTCGTTGTATCCTGATAAATCCGGCAAGATTTCTTTTGCAAGTTTATCGATACAATATACAACAGGTTCCCCATCTGCTGTACGCACACGCTCAATCATTACTGCATTAAAACCCTCGTCACTATTAAACTTCTCTTTTTCTTCTTCTGTTAAACTTGTTGTGGATGATGATAGAAAGATAGTTCCTGGTGTTTTCCCCACACTAGAAATCATATCTGTAATGCTAGAAAGTTGTTCAATCCCAGAAGAAAATAACGGCTTTGCATTTACAAATGTCCCTACACCATGTCTACGAATGACAACATTTTCTTCTTCTAAAATACGCAGCGCTTCCCTTAAAGTCGCCCTACTTACACCAAGTTCTTTCGCTAAATCAAACTCTGATGGTAACTTCTGTCTTTCCTTATAAGCTCCATCTTTAATTTTTTCTTTGATGTGATCAATCACCCGTAAATATAGGTGACGACTATCGGATTTTACTGACATAAGACTCCCCCGCATTTCAATTATTCGACCTCTGATGTAAGACTTCTTTTCTCTTTTTTCAACTTACAACATAATCAAAATTGCTAAATACTAAAAATAAGCTTAATTGTCGAATAAATATTAATAATTTTTTAAGATGAAATTTTCACTCTTTACTGCATAAAAAAAACTTTGCACCATAAACATTCCTCATTTCGAGAAAAAGTTCGGCACAAAGATCTCTTACATCCTTTGTTACACACTTTTCCCCTCATAGTCCAGCAATTCATGGTTGCCAGGTAGAAACTTATGGACCTTATCTCCAAGATTATATGAGGCAGTGATTCTTTTCGAAGTAATCTTACCACTTGCTCCCATACGTGTCAACAAAATTTAACATTTTTCTACATTAAATATCGAACATTCATTAAAAACATATTCAAAGCATTCGTATTCTAAAGAATCCCTTTAAATGTAAGCCCTTTCTTATCGACTGAATATAGTATATAACAAAACCAGTATATAAAAAAGCCTAATTGTAAAAACAATTAGGCTTTTTTTATGAACTTTTTTCTTGTACATCATTAATGAGCACTTCTCGTGGTTTACTACCTTCATACGGACCTACTACACCATTCATTTCCATTGCATCAATTAAACGGGCAGCTCGCGTATAACCTACCCTAAACCTACGTTGCAACATAGAAACAGATGCTGTTTGCATTTCCACTACGAGCTGAACTGCTTCATCATATAATTCATCTTCTACTTCCTGCTTCGTATCAGGAACATCTTGCGGAATCATATCTTCTTGATATTGCGCTTTTTGCTGACCAATAACATATTCTACAACTCTCTCAACTTCATCATCTGATAAAAACGCACCTTGTACACGTACAGGCTTCGATGCACCAATTGGTATAAACAGCATATCTCCACGACCTAGTAGTTTCTCTGCACCACCACCGTCAAGAATTGTACGAGAATCTGTTTGAGAAGATACAGCGAAGGCAATACGTGATGGAATATTCGCTTTAATAACTCCCGTAATAACATCAACTGATGGACGCTGCGTTGCAATAATTAAATGAATACCAGCCGCACGGGCCATTTGCGCTAGACGCATAATCGCATCCTCTACATCCGATGAAGCAACCATCATTAAATCTGCTAACTCGTCCACAATGACTACAATATAAGGTAATTCCGGTTGTTTCGCTTCTGATTGACTATTATGTTCTTTTATATAGTCATTGTACCCTTCGATATTACGCGTGCCACTATGAGCAAACAACTCATAACGACGCTCCATCTCACTCACGACTTTTTTCAAAGCTTGCGATGCTTTTTTCGGATCTGTTACAACTGGTGTTAATAAGTGTGGAACACCGTTATATACATTTAACTCTACCATTTTCGGATCAATCATCATTAATTTTACTTCATGTGGTTTTGCACGCATTAAAATACTAACAATAATACCATTAATACATACACTTTTCCCGCTACCCGTCGCACCAGCTACTAGTAAATGGGGCATTTTATTTAAACGGGCTAATACAGCTTCACCTGTAATATCTCGTCCAAGACCAATTAACAATTTCTCTTCTGGATGATTATTAGCCTTAGAATCAAGGACTTCTCTAAGCGTTACCATAGAAACTTCTGAGTTCGGAACTTCAATCCCTACAGCTGATTTCCCGGGAATTGGTGCCTCAATACGAATGTCTTTCGCAGCTAAAGCAAGTGCTAAATCATCACTTAAACTAACGATTTTGCTTACCTTTACTCCCATATCAGGATATACTTCATATTTTGTGACTGCAGGACCTCTATGTACTTTTGTTACTTTCGCTTTCACTCCAAAGCTTTGGAATGTACGTTCTAATTTACGAGCATTCTCATAAATTTCTGCATTTTCATTTGTAACTTGCTTGTTCTTAGGAAATTTCAATATATCAAGTGCAGGTAGCTTGTAATCTTTATTTTCTACATTTGAAAATTGCATAGGAGGTGCTTGTGTTTCACCCTCTAGCGATTCAACGATTTTTTCTCCACGCTTTTTCTTAGATTCTTCAACAGGCGGAGCCTCTTCAATAGGCGGCGAAGTTATCAACTCTGCTTCCTGTACTTCGCCAATTCGTTTATCCTCTTCTTCATTTACTGGATAATTCTCAGTGAAATTCGAAATAATGGGAGGATCAATTGAGATTTCTTCCATCGGCTCAATAATTTCTTCTTGTTCTGTAGCACGTTTGCTCCTTGTGCTTCTCGTTGTTTTTTTCTTTTCTGTTTGTTCAGCCGTTCTTTTGGATCTCCAATCTTTATAATCCCCTTGCATTACTTCAAATTGACTTCTAAGGATTCTTCCTACAGGGGCAAGTACTTCCCCAATATGCTTATTTGTTATACAAAGTATGCCGAGTATCACTAAAATAATTCCAATAATATAGGCTCCTACTTCATCAAATAAGAAGTAACATGTCGCGAACATAAGCGCACCAAACATACCACCGCCTAAATGAACGCTATCGGGACCCTTTTTCATTTCAAGAAAGAAGTTATCTTTCGTACTCACAATAACAGAAGTATTTTGCACTGCTCCATCTTTCGTAAGAAGGTTAAATAATGTAATATGACTAAACATTAATATCGCCAATACTATTAAATAAAAACCGATTAACCGTTTATTTAATAGGTTCGGCCATCCACGTTTTATAACGAACGAAACCGATAAAGCTATTACACCTAACACACCAATTATGTACCACTCACCAAAGAAGAAGCGAAAAAATAACACAAACGATTTTCCTACAACGCCTAGCTGTAAAATCGTAATGATTGAAAGTGCAAAAAGAGTTAAACCGACGATTTCATAATACAAAGTTGGCTTTATTGTGCGTCTTGCTTTTGCCTTCGTCCCTCTTTGCTTTTGTTTTGCCATTTCTTCACCTCGTGTTCTACATGTAAATAGAACTTCCTGAAAAAAAGCTCTACTTATATGACTGTTTTCTCTATTTTTTCAGGTCTTATATCTTCTATTTTTACACTTCTTGTAAATTGTTAAATAAACAGAAGAAAGCAGCCCTCTCATGGCTGCTCAACCGTCTTGTTTTTTATATTATACCATAGCTTCTAAACAAAATCCTTCTTTTTGCTAAAAGGTTATTTTCTGACCAGGCTCAAACTCTAAGTAGTGAAGTGGATCCGTACTTAGCACACGTACAATAGAATAATACCCGTGTTCTTCTTCAGAAACCATTAACTCAACACCGTTTATATTTACAACTTTTTGGCTTTCACATTGCGAATAATCAGCTGGATAGACAAATTGCTCTGGCATAATTGTATATAAAATCATTGTAACATTGTCCCTTCTGCACGATCCTCCCCGCGTGCATCTATTAATTCGTTCAATTTTCGAATTGCATTTCCAATACCACCGACATCATCTATAAGACCATATTTCACTGCATCTCCGCCGATTACATTCGTTCCAATATCTCGCGTCAAATTCCCTTTCGCAAACATAAGCTCTTTAAAACGATCTTCCGTTACTTTCGAATGCTTCGTCACAAATCGTATGACTCTTTCTTGCATTTTATCTAAATACTCAAATGTTTGCGGCACACCTATAACAAGACCTGTTAGACGAATAGGATGAATTGTCATCGTCGCAGTTTCCGCAATAAATGAATAATCCGTAGAGACAGCAATCGGTACACCGATAGAATGTCCCCCGCCTAGAACAAGTGATACTGTTGGCTTTGAAAGCGAAGCGACCATCTCAGAAATTGCTAGCCCTGCTTCAACATCACCACCAACCGTGTTTAATATTAAAAGTAAACCTTCAATTTTCGGATTTTGTTCTATCGCAACAATTTGCGGAATGATATGCTCATATTTCGTTGTTTTATTTTGTGGTGGCAACTGAACATGACCTTCCACCTGTCCAATGATTGTTAAACAATGAATACGCGATTCATTCATTTGTGGTACATTCGTTTGTCCAAGCTGTTGAATTTTTTCCACTATTGAAGCTTCTTTTCCAGTTTCTTTCGGCTCAGCCTCTTTCTCTTCATTTGTATAACGATCACGTTCTGTCATATCGCATCCCCTTTCACTCGTATATCACTATTATTTCTTAAGTTATAAATTTCATTCGATAGAGTTTAAAAAGAAAAAAGATCACCCGTAAAGGTGACCTTTTTTAAACTTCCATAATAATCGGTAAAATCATAGGTTTTCTCTTTGTCTCTTCGTACAAGAACTGTCCTAATAATTCACGAATATTTTGTTTTAACATAGACCATTCAATTGAATATTCTTTAATTGATTGCTCAACAATCATACGTACAATCTCTGTAGAGCGGTCAATTAACGCTTCTGATTCACGTACATACACAAAACCACGTGAAATAATTTCTGGACCAGAAACAATTTTCTTTTCATCCTTACCAAGTGTTACAACAACTACTAATATTCCATCTTGAGATAACATTTTTCTATCTCGAAGAACGATATTACCAACGTCACCTACACCTAATCCATCAATTAATACATTGCCCGCTTGCACTTTACCAACTAAGTTCGCTTCATCGTCACCAAAACCGATTACATCGCCTTTTTCTACGATAAAGATATTTTCTCTTGCAATACCTACATCTTCAGCTAAATATGCATGTGCTTTTTGCATACGGAACTCACCATGTACGGGTACAAAATATTTCGGTTTCATTAAATTTAACATTAATTTTAATTCTTCTTGGCTACCATGACCTGAAACGTGAACTTTTCTTTCACCGTAATAAACAACTTCAGCTCCCGCTCTAAATAACAAGTCGATAATTTTCGATACAGATATTTCATTACCCGGAATTGGAGAAGCCGCAATAATAACCGTATCACCTTTACGAATTGAAATTTGTTTATGAGCTTGCTTCGCCATTCTAGAAAGGGCCGCCATCGGTTCACCTTGGCTACCTGTCGTTAAAATAGCTACCTTTTTCTCTGGGAAATTGTCTACTTCTTGTAGTGAAATAACCATACCTTCTGGAACATCTAAATAACCAAGACGTCTTGCGATATCTACTACTTTCACCATACTACGTCCTACAACCGCTACTTTTCGTCCTGTTTCAGCAGCTGCATCAAATACTTGTTGAATACGATGTACATTCGATGCAAATGAAGCAACGATAATACGTCCTTCTGCGCCATAGAACACTTTAGAAATTTCTACACCAACTTCTTTTTCAGAACCTGTATAGCCTGGACGCTCAGCATTTGTACTATCAGATAATAAGCACAGTACGCCTTCGTTTCCAATTTGCGCCATTTTCCCAATATCTGCTCCACTATTTCCAATTGGAGTTTGATCGAATTTAAAGTCTCCTGTATATACAATCGCACCTTTTGATGTATGGAAACAAACACCAACAGAATCCGGAATACTATGTGTCGTTCCAAAGAATGACACCGTTGTAGTATTAAACTCTACTGTTGAATTTGAATCGATTGTTTTTAAGTCTACACGGCCTAACATACCCGCTTCGCCAAGTTTTTCTTGTATAAGTCCTACTGTTAATTTCGTTGCATACACTGGAATAGATAATTTACGAAGTACGTAAACAATACCACCAATATGATCTTCATGACCGTGAGTAATAAATAAACCTTTTACTCGCTCTTGGTTTTCCACTAAATATGTAATATCAGGAATAACGATATCAATTCCAAACATTTCATCTCCCGGGAACATTAACCCTGCATCTACAATAAAGATTTCAGAATCAATTTCAACACAGTACATGTTTTTCCCGATTTCACCTACTCCACCAAGAGCAAATACTTTAACAGACTCATTCTCTTTTCTCTTCATGTTGTTGCCTGGTTTAAAAATCTTTCAAACACTGATTTCACTAAAATTGCAGAGACACCAGGGGAAACTCTACAACCACCATATATTCACCGTCCAAGACGAATGTCCTTACCGTTATGCGATATCATGTCCTTGTTTATTTTTTAAACCAGGTTTCACCTCTCTTTCATTATATAAATCAAATATCTTATTCGATATGATATGAAAATGTAATCAAATTATAATTTTTTACCAATTTTGCTAAGCATACCCGTACTAAGCTACTTAGCCATATTATACCTGATACAAGAAATAGAACACAAGTTAAATCGTGCGAAAGAATAGGTAAAAGAGCGGAATTATAACAAAAGTATCGAACGTATTTCCTTTATATTTACTTCAATTTTATACTCCATATTATTTTGAAGAAATAGCCATACATACGCTAAATGCATTTCATAATATGGAGTTTCAAGACTTATTTTTCTAGAATTGAACAAAAACACTTACAAAATGGAGTTTTTTTATGAATTACGTCACATTTGAGGGGATTTCTCTAAAAAACAGAAGCGATGGTTATTACGTTTATACAAATATTTATTCTATAATAACTATGATTTTTTGATCCTTTTAAAAGGGTACTATTATTTTCTTATACACATTGCAATACATAATGAAAAAGCGGTTAATAATCTTATAAGTATTCATGTAGGTAAGAAAAGAGCAGCAAAGATTTTCATACAAATAAAAAATGACCTAGTTCTACACTAGGTCATTTTTTATTAACGAGAGATAGATTGCATAACAGATTGTAACGTTACTCTTTCTTCTTCTGTTAATGGAAGAAGTGGTAAACGTACAGAACCTACATCTAATCCAACCATTTGTAACGCTGTTTTTACTGGCGTTGGACTTGGCGCCATAAATAATGAATCCGTTACTCTTACAAGTAATTGATGTAATTTTTGCGCCTTCTTGAATTCCCCTGCTTGGAATGCTGCAATCATTTCTTGCATTTCATTTCCAATCACATGAGATGCTACAGAAACGATACCTTTCGCTCCAACTGCCATAGCTGGTAACGTTAAACCGTCATCACCGCTGTATACCGCAAAGTCGTCCGCTGTTTTTTCAATGATTTCTGTCATTGTTAACACATCGCCGCCTGCATCTTTAATCGCAACAATGTTTTCTATTTCTGATAAACGAACAACTGTATCAACGGAGATTTGTACAATAGATCGTCCTGGAACGTTGTATAGCATAACCGGAAGCGGCGTGCTTTCAGCAATTGCTTTAAAGTGCTGATACATTCCTTCTTGACTCGGTTTGTTATAATACGGTGCTACTAGCATTACTGCATCAACACCAACTTCTGTCGCCTTTTTAGTTAAGTCAATAGAAGCATGCGTATTATTGCTACCTGTTCCAGCGATTACGGGCACCCTTTTATCGACAACAGATACGACATGGCGATATAACGCTACTTTTTCTTCTGAAGTTAATGTAGGAGATTCGCCTGTCGTTCCTCCTACCACGATTGCTGTTGTACCGTTATCTATTAAATAATTTACCAATTTCGTTGTCTTTGCAAAATCGATATTTCCGTTTTTATCAAACGGAGTTACCATCGCGGTTGCAATTGTCCCAAAATCTATCATGGTCTCACTCCTTATTGTTCCAGTTGCTTTTCTTTTGAAAGCTCAAACGCACTATGTAATGCATTTACAGCCTCCACTAAATCAGTTTCTTTTACAAGAACCCAAATTGTCGTATGGCTATCTGCCGATTGCAGAATTTGAATACCTTTTTCCGCTAAAGCTGTAACGATTTTCGCAGTAACCCCTGGGTACCCTGCCATTCCAGCTCCTACAATAGATACTTTTGCACAATGCTCTGTCACAATTGGCTCATATCCAAGTTTTTTTAATAATTCAACTGCACGAATTGATACACTATCACTCACCGTATAAGCTACCCCAGTAGGTGAAATGTTAATTAAATCGACACTGATTCCTTCATTTGCCATTTCTTTAAACACATGCTGTTGTAAATCATATGCTGTTTCTTTTGCAAGCACTTTAATTTGCGTCACATTTGATACATGAGCGATACCTGTAACAGGACGTTCTTCTACATCACGGCCTTTTGTCGCACCATCCGATGCTGAAATAAGCGTACCTTCACTATCAGAATACGTAGAACGTACACGAAGTGGTACTTTCGCATGCATCGCAATTTCAACTGCACGTGGATGAACGACTTTTGCACCTTGATATGCCATATTACAAATTTCATTGTACGTTACCGTTTGAAGATGACGTGCATCTTTTACAATGCGAGGATCCGCAGTCATAACACCTTCTACATCTGTGAAGATATCGATATATTCAGCATGAAGCGCAACACCTAAAGCTGAAGCTGAAGTATCGCTACCTCCGCGTCCAAGTGTTGTCGTATCACCTTTTTTCGTTTGTCCTTGGAATCCTGTAACGACGATTACATCTAGATTTTCTAGCTCTTCATGTATACGATCGCAATTCATTTCAATAATCTTAGCATTCGTAAAATCATCATTTGTTACAAAACCAGCTTGTGCACCATTTAATGCCGCTGCTTTTATACCATTCTCATTTAACATGTTAGAAAAAACGATTGCTGAGATTAATTCTCCGCATGATAATAATAAATCTTGCTCACGATTAGAAATGCGAGATTCCTCTTGATTTACAAGACTTAACAAAGTATCAGTTGCATATGGTTCACCTTTACGGCCCATAGCAGATACGACAGTAACTACTTTATAACCCGCATCTAGCGATTTTTTTATATGATGAAGCGCATGCTTACGTCCATTTTCATCACGTACGGATGTGCCACCAAATTTTTGAACAATAATTTTCATATTTTGCACCTTCTCTTAGCCGTTTACACTAATTGTAATTTTACTAAGCGCTCTGCAATTTGAACAGAATTCCATGCAGCGCCTTTTAATAAGTTATCAGATACGACCCAAAGATGGAATCCTTTATCGTTATTTAAATCTTTACGGATTCTTCCAACGAATACTTCATTTTTACCTACTGCAGTAGCTGGCATTGGATATAACTGCTCTTCTGGATTATCTTGCAGTACAATACCTTCTGCATTTGCAAGTAAGTTTTTGAATTCTTCTACTGTTACACCTTCTTTTTCTACTTCGATGTAAACAGACTCAGAGTGACCTGATACAACTGGTAAACGTACACATGTTGCCGCTACTTCTAGCTCTGGCATATGCATAATTTTTTTCGTTTCATTAATCATTTTCATTTCTTCAAACGTAAATCCATTATCTTGGAATTTATCAATCTGTGGAATCGCGTTGAAAGCAATTTGGAAATGTTTTTTATCACCTGATACAGGTAAAACATTTGCCTTCACTTCTTCACCATTTAAGATTGCTTGTGATTGTTCATGAAGTTCTTCAATCGCTGCCGCACCAGCACCTGATACAGCTTGATATGTGGAAACGATTACTCGTTTTAAACCATATTGCTGACGAACTGGCTCAAGAGCTACTACCATTTGAATTGTAGAACAGTTTGGATTTGCAATAATACCATTATGTTCTTTTAAGTCGTTTTCATTTACTTCAGGTACAACAAGTGGCACGTTTTCTGTCATACGGAATGCACTTGTATTATCAACAACAATCGCACCGCGCTTTGCTGCTTCTGGCGCTAATTGTTTTGATACAGATCCACCAGCACTAAATAGTGCGATATCTACTCCTTCAAAACTTTCAGGAGTTGCCTCTTGAACTGTAAATTCTTCGCCTTTAAATACAAGTTTCTTACCTGCAGATCGTTTAGATGAAAGTAACGTTAACTTCCCGATTGGAAATTCTCGTTTCTCTAAAGTGTTTAACATTTGTTCACCAACTGCGCCGGTTGCTCCAACTACAGCGACATGAAAAGTTTTTTGCTTTTCCATCACTATGCCCCTTTCTAGATACCAATCCTTCTATAACTTAGAATCAGAAGGAGTATACAATACCCCTTCTAATCTTAATAACGTTAATTTTATCATATTCTACAGTAAGAATGATGGTTTCATCAAAAATTGTCCGTTTTTTTTCGTTTTTTAATTCATATATCTGAATTTTTCTACGACAACCGGTTGCAATTGCTTCCCTTGCAGCGCTTCTAATACTGTATCTTCCAGCAGCTCCATGCGAGCTACCATTGAGTTCGGTTTTTTCTCTGGTGCATCTTGACCGAATGGAACAAAATAGATGTTTTTTGTTGCCATTAGGCGCATTAGATTTACTCCATTAAGCCCTAAAGCATCATTCGTCGAAACAGCTAATACGACAGGCTTGCCATTTCTTAGCGTCGCTTTCGCTGCCATTAATACTGGAGAGTCTGTCATTGCATTTGCAAATTTACTCATAGAATTGCCAGTTAGCGGTGCAATTACCATGCAATCTAGTGGAATTTTAGGTCCTAGTGGTTCTGCGCCAACGATGGAATTAATTGCTTTAAATCCTGTTACTTCTTCAATCTTTTTAATCCACTCTGCCCCTTCTCCAAATCTCGTATTTGTTGATTGAACAGTGTAAGAAACAACGGGACGTACTTCTGCTCCCTCAGCAATTAATTTTTCTAAATGAGGCATTACTTCTTCGTACGTACAATGTGAACCAGTAAAACCAAATCCTATTCTTTTCCCTTTTAAATTCATTCCCCATTCTCCTTTCTTGCGATTACATCTTCTGCTAGTAACTGAGAAAGAACGTTCGCTAAAATTTGTCCTGCTGTTTTCGGAGCAACAATACCTGGTAATCCAGGTGCTAACAGCGCTTTGACTCCTCTTTTTTCCGCATATCTAAAGTCGGTACCACCTGGTTTAGAAGCTAAATCAATTACTAACGTATGAGCTGGCATTTTTGAAATGACATTCGCTGTCACAACGAGATGCGGAATTGTATTAATGACAATATCGATATTCCCTACTTCTTTCTCTATGTCTTGCATATGAAAAGGAGAAAACATCATTTCTGTAATACGTGCAATATGTTCCGATCGTCTTGCTCCAACTTTGACATGGGCTCCTAATGATTGAAATGCTCTGGCAACACTCATCCCTGTTCTACCAAATCCTAAAACCATTACATTGGAACCATGAATTGTATAGTCGGTATGTTGAATTACCATCATTAATGTACCTTCTACAGTTGGAATAGAATTGTAGATTGCCACATCATCACGATCAAATAATTTAACAAGTTTTCGGTTTGTAGTAGATACGAGATTTTCCAAGTAAGGCGTGCCAATACCTGAATATATAGTAAAGTGTTCTGGTGTATTTTCAATTTGTTCTTTCGTTATAGAAACTTTCTCGTTTGAAAAAATAGTATCTACTTCTCCCTTGGCATTTGTACCTGCAACTGGCAAAATAATTGCATCTACAGAAGTGAAATCTAAATTTTGTATACTTTCTTTTGCTGCCCCTGTGAAGCCATGATCTAACTGGTCAAACCCTATCAATGAAAGTTTCGCATCCAATTCAACTAGCTTGCGAATTACTTCTAGCTGTCTTGCATCTCCTCCTATGACAGCAATATGCATCTCAGTCAACATTCCCTAATTCACCTTCTTTTTCTGTCATTTATAAGAAAAGTGCCTACTTTTTCTTTTTCCTCCACATCATATGTAATGTACGAGTTTTAGGTGATTGAAAAACAAAAAGCACACATGATTGATCCCGCTCTTTGTATGCAGAAAGACCTCCCCTCAAAATTCCGCATATGAGAGGACATTACGTAGGAAATTGATTGCCCGTAAAAGCTCGATTCTTGTGAGCTTTTACGGGCAATGCGCAAAAAAAGATGACCAAAATGGCCATCTTTCACTTCGAATTTGGACGATCTGTAATATCACAAAGGATCATATCATGCCCTACTTTCTTAATTTGGCTCCACGTGACTCTTACTTCTTGTGGTTCCTTTTTAAAACCTCCCCATTTTCCAGCTGGTATGATAAGAGCCTGTATTTGCCCATCCTTCTCATCAATTTCTAAATCCACATAACCTAGAACCCCCATTTTTTCTGCTCTTTCTAAATTTACGATCTCTTTACCGCTTAATTCACTTAATCGCATACTCTCTCCCCCTACAGAAGTTATGAATGTAAGTTATCTATAATTAGTACCTATTCTGTATATCCCAAAAAAATAACCGTATCTCATTTAAAAGAGATACGGTTATTTTTACATACTTTATATAAAGCAATTATAGTTTTATTCCTTTTGGAAGTTTTCCATCTGGACTAATTAATGCTGCAGAGAATTCATCTGTAAACATGTTACGAATTAACTCATCAACATTGGCTTTCGTTACAGTGTTTACACTTTCAATAATCTCATCAAGTGAACGATGCTTACGAAGTAGCAATTCATTCTTACCATTGCGGCTCATACGGCTATTCGTACTTTCTAAGCTTAACATTAAGTTTCCTTTTAATTGCTCTTTACTATTAATAAGCTCTTTTTCTGTAATACCTGTATTTTTCAATGTTTCTAATGTTTCCTGCATTGTGTCATACAGTGTATCTAATTGTTGGCTACCTGTTCCACCATACAGCGTTAACATACCTGTATCTTCATAAGAAGAATGGTAAGAAAATACTGAGTAGGCTAACCCGCGTTGCTCACGTACTTCTTGGAATAAACGGCTACTCATACTACCGCCTAAAACGTTATTTAATACAATTAAGTTATAAATATCTTCGTGTCCCATTTGTAAGCCTTTATATCCTAAACATAAATGAGCTTGTTCTGTTTCCTTTTTACGTGCTACCTTATTAAAATGGAAAATTGGGCTATGTACTTGTTCACGGTTTGTTGTTCCTTCATAACTACCGAAATATTGCTCTACCGTTTGTAAAAAGGCTTCATCAATATTTCCTGCAACTGAAACAACGACATTTTCAGGTGTGTAATGATCTTTTATATATTGGCGTAGCGTATCACCTGTAAACGTATCAAGCGTTTCTTCAGTTCCTAAAATAGGATATCCAAGCGGATGCGTTTCATATGTTGCTTTCGTTAACATATCATGTACAATATCATCTGGAGCATCTTCGTACATTTTAATTTCTTCACATACGACATTCTTCTCTTTTTTCAGTTCTTCCTCATCAAATGTTGAATTGAAGAACATATCTGCTAATACATCTAAAGCATATTTAGCATGCTCATCTAGCACTTTTGCATAGTAACAAGTGTATTCTTTTGAAGTAAAAGCATTCACTTGCCCACCAATGCTATCAAATGATTCTGCAATTTCGCGTGCACTACGTGTTTCCGTCCCTTTAAAGAACATATGTTCTAAAAAGTGAGAAACCCCATTATTTTTTTCATTTTCATTTCTTGACCCCGCATGGATCCAAATACCAATCGCAACCGATCTTACGGTTGGTATATTCTCCATAACGATTCTTACACCATTTTTACAAGTATATTTTTTAATCAAAAACTTTCCTCCTACTGCCAGTTTCTCTAAATAAGTGCTATTATTTAATGATAACAAGTTTAAGGATGAATGTCATGCAAATGTATTTAATCCACACGTTTTTCATCCAGTAATTCTGTTATATTCCCTACTCGATATCCTTGTTCCTTCAATTTTGCAATCATTGTATCTAATGCTTCTGCTGTAGATGAAGTTGGATGCATTAATACGATAGCACCTGGATGTATTTTTCTCATTACTCTCTGCAATAGTACATCTGGATCAGGTCGTTTCCAATCAATTGTATCGACAGTCCACATGATCGTTCCCATTTGGAAATCATCAGCAATTTTCACAACTTCATCCCGAAAACTTCCACTCGGCGGAGCAAACCATCTCACCTTTTGATTCGTAGCAACTTCAATCATTCGATTTGTTTTTTGTAACTGGTCTCGTATTTCATCAGACGATAGCGTTTTCATATTAGGGTGTGTGTAAGAATGATTTCCAACTTCTTGATTTGCATCGACAATCATTTTTGCAAATCGCAAATTTTCTTTCACCCAGCGTCCTTCTAAAAAGAAAGTCGCCTTCACATCATGTTTTTTCAATATCTCTAATATACGCGGCAAATACTCGTTTCCCCATGCCACATTTATTGTTAATCCCACCATCTTTTTATTTGGATGTCCCCTATAAATTGGAGCTGGTGATAAATCTTTTAAGTGAACACTCGGTGATACTTCCTTGAATTCAAGATTTTTTTGATCAAATTTCTTTAGCTTCTTCATATTATTATAAGATGCTTCGATATCAACTTGTCTTCCATTATATCCCGGTGTTGCTTTCCATATTTTATCAATCATCGCATTTTGAGGTGCAATCTCATATTGTTTTGCATGTTTTTGAATTTCTTCATACAAGTTATCCTGTGCAAAAACGGAATAAGAGCCTACACTGACATATAAAAAGAATATACATATGTATGCCAATATACGAGCTTTCATATAAACCCTCCCATTAACTATATAAATACCTTTTTCTTCTTATCTTTGTTAATTTGAGCGTTATAATGAAAACTATACCTATACTGACATAAAAATATATATAAATCATATTTTTTACATAACAAAAAAAGCCAGTTCAACTGGCTTTCACTTATTGCTGCTCTTGTTTGTTTTCTTCTTTAGCAGCTTCTTTTTCTTGCTCTTCTTTTAGCAATACTTTTCTAGATAGATTCACACGACCTTGCTTGTCAATCTCGATAACTTTAACTGTAATTACATCACCGATCTTCACAACGTCTTCTACTTTACCTACACGCTCAAGTGCAAGTTCAGAAATGTGAACTAATCCATCTTTACCGCTGAATAGTTCAACGAAAGCACCGAATTTCTCAACACGTTTCACTTTTCCTTCGTAGATTTCACCTACTTGTACTTCGCGAACGATATCTTCGATAATTTTCTTAGCTTTGTCATTCATTTCTTGATTTATTGAAGAAATGAATACTGTACCATCTTGCTCAATATCAATTTTAACGCCAGTTTCTTCAATAATTTTATTGATTTGTTTACCGCTCGGCCCAATAACGTCACGGATTTTATCTGGGTTAATTGTCATTGTAATAATCTTTGGAGCGTAAGCTGATAATTCAGTACGTGGCTCTGCAATAACAGATAACATATGATTTAGAATGTGCACACGACCAACTTTCGCTTGTTGTAATGCCTCTTCTAAAATTTCACGAGATAGACCATCGATTTTAATGTCCATTTGTAGTGCAGTTACACCTTTTGCTGTACCTGCTACTTTAAAGTCCATATCACCTAAATGATCTTCCATACCTTGAATATCAGATAAAATTGTGTAATGCTCACCAGTTTTAACTAGACCCATTGCAATACCTGCAACTGGAGCTTTAAGTGGAACACCAGCATCCATCATTGCTAAAGTACTACCACAAATACTTGCTTGTGAAGTAGAACCATTTGATTCTAAAACTTCAGATACAAGACGTACTGTATAAGGGAAATCTTTTTCAGATGGAATTACAGGCTCAAGAGCACGTTCTCCTAGTGCACCGTGACCAATTTCACGACGACCTGGTCCACGCATCGGTCTTGTTTCACCAACACTAAATGATGGGAAATTGTAATGGTGCATAAAACGTTTTGATTCTTCTACACCAAGACCATCTAAAATTTGCACATCGCCTAATGCACCTAATGTACAAATACTTAATGCTTGTGTTTGTCCACGTGTGAATAAACCAGAACCGTGTGTACGAGATAAAATGCCAACCTCTGATGCTAATGGACGGATTTCGTCACCTTTACGGCCATCTGGGCGGATTTTTTCAACTGTAATAAGACGACGTACTTCTTCTTTTACAATTTTATATAAAATCTCATTTACTTGTCCTAATGTATCAGCGTCAGCTTCCTGCGCTTCGTAATGCTCAATTACGCGCTTTTTCACTTCGTTAATTGCATCTTCACGTGCATGTTTCTCATGTACTTGAATTGCAGAATGCATATCCTTCTCAGACATTTCACGTACAGCTTGATTAAGATCAGCGTCAACTTCATAAAGTTTCACTTCTGATTTCTCTTTACCTACAGCTTGTACAATCTCTTCTTGGAATGCAATTAGACGTTTAATTTCGTCATGTCCAAACATAATTGCTTCTAACATCGTTTCTTCAGGCACTTGATCTGCTCCTGCTTCAACCATGTTAATTGCATCTTTCGTACCAGCTACAACAAGGTGAATATCACTTTGCTCTTGCTGTTCTACTGTTGGATTAATAACGAATTCGCCGTTAATACGACCAACTGTTGCACCCGCGATTGGACCTTCAAATGGAATATCTGAAATCGATAACGCTAATGAAGAACCAAGCATAGCTGCCATTTCAGAAGAACAATCTTGATCAACACTCATTACAATGCTGACAACTTGTACTTCGTTACGGAAACCATCTGCGAAAAGTGGACGAATTGGACGGTCGATTAAACGACTTGCCAAAATTGCTTTTTCACTTGGACGACCTTCACGTTTAATGAAACCGCCAGGAATTTTTCCGACTGCATATAAACGCTCTTCATAGTTTACTGTAAGTGGGAAGAAATCTACATTTTTTGGTTCTTTTGATGCAGTTGCTGTAGATAGAACCGCTGTATCGCCATATCTTACTAATACTGCTCCGTTCGCTTGCTTCGCAAGCTGACTTGTTTCAACTGTTAGCTGACGACCAGCTAAATCTATCGAGAAGACTTGCTTTTCTTGACTCATTTAAGTACCCCTCTCAATTTAAAGTATTCAATTCTTCTATGTAAATGGATAGTATATCACAATATTCTACCTCTAGTATTACCGAAAATGAAGTAAGCTATAAAGGGTAGTAGATATATTTTTACCTAACAAAAAAGCGGGAATATTCCCGCTTCTTTGACTATCGACGTAAGCCAAGCTTTGTGATTAATTCACGGTAACGTGTGATATCGCTATTACGAAGGTAAGTTAGTAAGTTACGACGTTTACCAACCATCTTTAATAGACCACGACGTGAATGATGATCTTTCTTGTGAGTACGTAAGTGCTCGTTTAGAGTGTTAATTTGCTCCGTTAGGACAGCAATTTGAACCTCTGGAGAACCAGTATCAGTCTCATGAGTTCTAAATTGTGCAATGATTTCATTTTTACGCTCTTGTGTTAAAGCCATCCTATTTCACCTCCTATTAATTAAACCCCCAATTACCTAGCAAGCGTCGGTGAGTCGCAATGCCAAGCAATGGTTGTCATAAAGTACATAACATAGAATACTACTTTTCATTTGAAAAAGCAAGTATATTCTTTTCGTTCGCAAAATATTCTTGTGCTGTTTTCTTATCTTTTGCGATTTGTTCAACTAACTCATCGATGCCATTGAATTTCTTCTCTTCTCTTATACGCATATGCCACTCTACAGTAACATTTTGATCATATATGTCTTTGTTAAATTCAAATAAGTGCACTTCAATAGATAATTGACGCTCATTTTCTTTAAAAGTTGGTTTATATCCAATATTACATACACCATCGTACCATTCATCGTGAACCTTTAATCTCACTGCATAAACACCTACAGGTGGTAATAGATACTCATCACTTAAACCTACATTTGCTGTAGGAAAACCAATTTGACGTCCACGTTTATCACCGTGTACAACCGTTCCCCCTACTGTATATGCTCTACCTAAAATAGATGGAATTTGTTCCATTTCGCCATTTCGAATTAACTTTCGTAATGCTGTAGAACTTACTTTCTCTTCTTGAAATTCAACTTTTTCAATCACAGTCTGTGTAAACTCCCCTCTTGCATGAAATGGTAAAGTCTCCATCTTTCCTTTTCCTAAACGTCCATATGAATAATCAAACCCTGCTACTACATGCTTTACATTTAAACCAATAATATAATCATCTACAAATTGTTGTGGCAATAAGCCTGCAAACGATTCATCAAATTTAATAACATATAATATATCGATCCCTAAGTTTTCGACTATTTTTTCTTTATCACACATTGGTGTAATATACTCCGCATGGGCTTCCTTTTTCCCTAAAACAACAGATGGGTGCGGATAAAATGTCATAACTGCACTTTTATATCCCCGTTCATCCGCTATTTGTTTCGCAGTTCGAATTACACATTGATGTCCTAAATGAATGCCATCAAAAAATCCTAATGCCATTACAGTCGGTGGTAATTCTAATTTATTTTGTTCATGTGGATGAGTTAAATGAATAAGTTTCACGCTTGAATTCACCTTTTTCTGTAATAATCCTTCCAATAATTCATTATAGCTTTAGTTCTTGATTATTCACAAGTACTTTCATCGGTTTTAGCATACCAGGGTGTTTTGGATGGTGCTCAAAAATTGCAAGGCAGCGATCATTTTTATCAAACACTGTTATAAATGGTGCTGTTATTTGCAATTCATTTTTTAAGAACATACCATTCTTTATTTTCTCTGCTTGCTTTTCATCTACAACAATTTTCGGGAACTTACTTAATGCTTCATCAATTGAAATGAAGATAGACTCTACTGTTCCATTTTGCACGTTTTCTTCAATTTCTTCAAATGATATGCAATCTTCTAATAAAAATTCTCCAGAAGCTGTTCTTACAAGGTGAGACATATGTGATGGAAAACCAAGTTTTTCACCAATCATTACTGCTAACGTTCTTACATATGTTCCCTTACTACACGTTACACGGAAACGGAATGAAATATTTTCCCCCTCAAACACTTCACGGTCATCTAGTAATACAAATTCATGAATTGTAATTGTACGAACTGGACGTTCAACTTCTTGTCCTGCTCTTGCATATTCATATAATTTTTTCCCGTTAACTTTTACAGCTGAAAACATCGGAGGCATTTGTTCAATCGTACCTGTTAATGCAGCAAGAGCCCCTTCTACTTCCTTACGAGTAATAACATGATCTACATGTTTCGTTTCAACAACTTCACCAGAAGCATCTTCAGTTGTTGTTGAAAATCCAAGTGTTACTTCACCTTCATATGTTTTCGTCTCACTTGTTAAAAATTGTGCAATCTTCGTTGCTCGTCCTACACAAATAGGTAATACTCCTGTTACATCTGGATCTAATGTTCCTGTATGACCAATTCGTTTCTCACGCAATATCTTTCTTAATTTAAATACACAATCATGTGATGTCATGCCTTTTGGCTTATGTAATAATACTACACCTTCCATATATGTTCACCTCATCATAATTCTTTCATAGTAATTATCCAAAATTTATTTTGCATTGAAAAAATGGATAGACAAATGTCTATCCATTATTCTTCACGTTTATCGTCTTTATTAATTTGATGTAAAAGTGTATCAATTCGATGACCATATCCGATAGACTCATCAAATTCAAAGGAAATTTCCGGTGTTTTACGAAGACGAATACGCTGGCCAATTTCTGAACGAATGAAGCCTTTTGCCTTCGCTAAACCTTTTAATGTACTTTCTTTCTGTTCTTCATCACCTAAAACAGAAATATACACTGTAGCAATTTGTAAATCCCCACTCACTTGTACATCTGTTACTGTAACAAATCCGACACGTGGATCTTTAATTTTACGACTGATGATGTCGCCTAATTCTTTTTTCATTTGCTCGCCTACACGGTTTGCACGTAATTTCATAACTCTTCACCTCATTCAATACCATTCCAATTGTGTTATTGTACGTTCAATTTCAGGAAATGAATCGATGTACTCAAGTACACGATTCATTTCTTTTTCACAAATAACACGATTAGAGGATACAGAAACAATTGCAATTTCTGTACGTTGCCATACATCTTGATGCCCTACTTCTGAAACAGCTACGTTATAACGCTGCTTCACACGAGTTAGCACCCGTTGCAAAATTGCTCGTTTCTCTTTTAAAGAATGCACATCGTAAATCATACACTCGAATGAGAGTGAAGCGATAATCATCGCTTCACTTCTTCCATAATGTACGCTTCAATGATGTCCCCTTCTTTAAGATCATTATATCTCTCAATTGTAATACCACACTCATAGTTTTGTGCAACTTCTTTTACGTCGTCTTTGAAACGTTTTAACGTATCAAGTTGTCCTTCGAAAATTACTACGCCATCACGGATAATACGCACGCCACTATCACGTGTAATTTTACCGTCAATTACGTAACAACCTGCGATTGTTCCAACTTTTGTTACTTTGAATGTTTGGCGTACTTCCGCTTGACCGATTACTTTTTCTTCGAATTCTGGATCCAGCATACCTTGCATTGCTGATTCGATTTCTTCAATTACTTTATAGATAATACGGTGCAAACGAACATCAACATTCTCTAATTCAGCTGTACGCTTCGCATTCACATCAGGGCGTACGTTAAATCCAATTACAATTGCATTAGATGCAGAAGCTAAAATGATGTCAGATTCTGTGATCGCACCTACGCCTGTATGGATAATTTTAACTTTAACACCTTCAACATCAATTTTACGAAGTGACGCTGCCATTGCTTCTACAGAACCTTGTACGTCTGCTTTCACAATTAAGTTAATTTCTTTTACATCGCCCTCTTGGATTTGTTGGAATAAATCTTCAAGGCTTAATTTAGATTTCTCACCACGTTGAGCAAGTAACGCTTCTTGTGCACGTGATTCACCGATTTGACGAGCTTTCTTCTCATCAGCGAATGCCATGAAACGATCTCCCGCTTGTGGTACTTCGTTTAAACCTGTAATTTCAACAGGAGTTGATGGTCCAGCAACTTTTACACGACGACCAATGTCACTTACCATTGCACGAACACGTCCGAATGAAGTACCAACAACGATTGGATCTCCAACGCGAAGTGTACCGTTTTGCACAAGTAATGTCGCGATAGTTCCTTTACCTTTATCAAGCTGTGCTTCAATTACAGTACCAGTTGCATAGCGGTTTGGATTTGCTTTATATTCTTCAACTTCACTTACAAGAAGAATCATTTCTAGTAAGTTGTCAATTCCTTCACCTTGGATTGCAGAAATTGGTACGAAAATTGTATCTCCGCCCCAAGCTTCTGGAACTAATTCATATTCTGTTAATTCTTGCATTACACGATCAGGATTTGCCGCTGGTTTATCCATTTTATTCACAGCTACAATAATTGGTACTCCAGCTGCTTTCGCATGGCTAATCGCTTCAACTGTTTGTGGCATAACACCGTCATCAGCTGCAACAACAAGGATTGTAATATCTGTTACTTGCGCACCACGTGCACGCATCGTTGTAAATGCCGCGTGACCAGGCGTATCTAAGAATGTAATCTTCTTGTCATTTACTTCAACTTGGTATGCACCAATATGCTGAGTAATTCCACCTGCTTCGCCTGCAGTTACTTTTGAATTACGGATAGAGTCAAGTAAAGTTGTTTTACCATGGTCAACGTGTCCCATAATTGTAACTACAGCTGGACGTTCTTTTAAGTTCTCTTCATCATCTTGCTCATCGATGAATGTTTCGAATTCAGTCTCGCTTACAACTACTTCTTCTTCTACTTCAATACCATAATCAGTAGCAATTAATTCAATTGTATCTTTATCTAAGTCTTGGTTAATTGTTGCCATAATTCCAAGCATAAAGAGCTTCTTAATAATTTCAGACGGCTCTTTGCTTAATTTTTTAGCAAGCTCACCTACTGTAAGACTTCCAGAGAAAGTAACTTTATCTGGTGTTTCTACAGTTTGTGTTTGTTGTCTTCCAGCAAAGTTATCTTGACGTTTGTCTTCATTTCCTTTGCCTTTTTTCTTTTTCTTATTGCTGTTCTTTTTACTACGAACAACTTTTTCTTCTACTTCAAACTCATCTGCAACAGAAGGTTTTTCAGTTTGATACGCATTATCTAATTTATTTACTACTTCATCTTCTAACATTGTCATATGATTCGAAACCTCGATATTCATTTCTTTTAGTTTTGTCATAAGATCTTTACTTGAGATATTATGTTGTTTTGCATATTCATGCACTCGAATTTTACTCATACCTTCACCCCCGGTAATTTGTATCGAGCATGCTACGCAGCTTTTTCGCAAAGCCTTCATCTAACACAGCTACAACGACTCGCTCATCTCTCCCAATCGCATGCCCTAATTGTTGTCGATTTTCGACCTTTCTCATTGGTACGTTGTAATACGTCGTTTTATCCATGATGCGTTTTGTAGTATTTGCTGACGCATCTTCAGATAGCAATACAAGCTTTGCTTTGCCACTTCGTACTTCTTTTAAAACAAGTTCTTCACCCGAAATAATTTTCCGAGCCCGGTTTGCTAGTCCTAAAAACGATTTCCAATCGGACACTTATTTCGACTCCTTCTCAACAAGCTCAAGAAGCTCTTCGTATAGAGAACCGTCGATTTTCGCTTTTAGATGATGTTCCAAAACATTTTTCTTTTGGGCTTGAAGAATGCTATCTTTATCTTTTGATAAATAAGCACCTCGTCCTGATTTCTTTCCAGTTAAATCAATGGACACTTCTCCCTCTTTGGAACGAACAATGCGAACGAGCTCTCGTTTTGATTTCATTTCTTGCGTTGCAACACATTTTCGTAACGGAACTTTTCGATTGCTCATACTCATCACCTCTATTCGATTTCGTCTTCAACTGAATCGAATCCGAATGCGATTACGCTATCTTCTTCTGTTACAATACCAAGTTGTTTCGCATCAGACTCACTCTTAATATCAATTTTCCAACCTGTTAATTTAGCTGCAAGACGTGCATTTTGTCCACGCTTACCAATAGCTAATGACAGTTGATGGTCTGGAACAACAACAGTTGTTGCTTTTTCTTCTTCATCTACAAGTACTTTAACAACTTGTGATGGGCTTAAAGCATTTGCAACATATTCTACTGGATCATTTGACCAGCGAACGATGTCAATCTTTTCGCCTTTTAGTTCGTCTACAATGCGTTGTACACGTTGTCCTTTTGGTCCTACACAAGAACCTACTGGATCAACATCAATGTTCTCTGCATGTACAGAAATTTTAGAACGATCGCCTGCTTCACGTGCTACAGAACGAATTTCAACAGTTCCATCATAAATTTCAGGAACTTCCATTTCGAATAAACGTTTTAAAAGACCAGGATGTGTACGTGATACGTAAATTTGTGGTCCTTTTGTTGTTTTTTCTACTTTCGTAATGAATACACGAATACGATCATGTGGTTTGTACTGTTCGTTTGGCATTTGCTCACTTACAGGTAATAAAGCTTCTACTTTCCCTAAGCTTACATAGATGAAACGAGCATCTTGACGTTGTACGATACCAACCATAATATCTTCTTCACGGTCACTAAACTCAGAGTAAATAACACCACGTTCTGCTTCACGCACTCGCTGTGTTACAACCTGTTTTGCAGTTTGTGCTGCAATACGACCGAAATCTTTTGGTGTTACTTCAATTTCTAGTACGTCACCATCTTGATAGTTTGGATTAATTTGTCTTGCTTCTTCAACAGAAATTTCAAGACGTGGATCAAACACATTATCAACAACGTCTTTACGTGCTAATACTTGAATTGTTCCCACTTCTGGGTTAAAGCTCACACGAACGTTTTGTGCTTGGTTAAAATTGCGTTTATAAGCAGAGATTAACGCTGCTTCAATCGCATCAATAATAATATCTTTGCTAATTCCTTTTTCTGACTCTAATACGAGCAAGGCATCTAACAACTCAGTGCTCATGAAGATCCCCCTTCTAACTAAAACGTAACAGCAAGTCGCGCATTTGCAACTTTGTCCATTGAAATTTGGATTTCTTTTTTACGTGTTTTAATTGTTAATAATAGTGTAATTGTAGTACCATCGTAGGAAAGTAGCTTTCCTTCAAACATTTTTTCACCATCAATCGGCTCATATGTTTTAATTGCCACTTGTTTTCCTACCGCTTGCTGGAAGTCTTTCTCTTTCTTTAATGGGCGTTCCGCTCCAGGAGATGATACATCCAAAAAGTAAAGATGAGGAATTGGATCCTCTTTATCTAAAGCTTCGCTTAAACGTTCACTTACCGCACCGCATTCTTCAATGTCGACTCCCTTTTCAGAATCGATGAATACGCGTAAGAACCAGTCTTGTCCTTCTTGCACATACTCTACATCTACAAGTTCAAGATTTAACTCTTCAACGATTGGCTGCGCAAATGCTTCTACTACTTCTGTGACTTTCTTATCCATAAACAGCCTCCTTCCTGCCGTCATGTACCATTTACAAGAAAAGACTCCGTCCATAAAACGGTCTATCTTATTCTTTCTCGTTAGCTAACAAAAGCCCCTGCCGTTAAGCAGGGAATATCTGTCTTAGTATTACCAAATTTAAGAAGTAAAACTTGTAACAAAATATGTATATACGACAGAAATTTCTTACCTCTCCACATCAATAAAACGTAGATAGTAACACGAAAGAGTGGGTTTCCCCACTCTTTTTTTTACACAATATACATGACATGGTTATCTCGGTTAATAGTATACCATAGCAAATGTTGATTTGCAAAGACTTTTCCTACCTATTAGAACAGTGATAACTGGTTTTGATCAGGTAGATCGCCTAAGCAACCTTGACTATCTAAATACTCAATAATTGTTTTCGAAACCTTACTGCGCTGCTGTAAATCTTCTTTTGATAAGAAATCTCCATTTTTGCGTGCTTCTACAATACTTAAAGCTGCGTTTGTACCAAGTCCAGGCACTGCATTAAATGGAGGAATTAAAGAATCCCCATCAATAATAAATTCTGTTGCATGCGAACGGTATAAATCAACCTTTTGGAATGAGTATCCACGCTCACACATTTCAAGTGTCATTTCTAGTACTGTTAATAAACTTTTCTCTTTCGGCGCTGCATCCAAACCTTTTTGTGCAATTTCATCAATTTTTACACGTATAGATGCTGAGCCTTTCGCCATCGCCTCTACGTCAAAGTCATCTGCACGAACTGTAAAGTATGCCGCATAGAATAGAAGCGCGAAATGCACTTTAAAATATGCAATACGTACAGCCATAAGTACATAAGCAGCCGCATGGGCTTTAGGGAACATGTACTTGATTTTCTTACATGAATCAATATACCAACCCGGTACATTATTACTTTTCATGTCCTCTTCCCATTCTTCTGGTACACCTTTACCTTTACGAACCGACTCCATGATTTTGAAGGCTAATGATGGGTCTAAACCTTGATAGATTAAATATACCATGATGTCATCACGACAACCGATAACTTCACTCAGCGTACATGTACCGTTATAAATTAACTCGTTTGCATTACCAAGCCATACATCCGTACCATGCGATAGTCCTGAAATTTGGACTAACTCAGAGAATGTCGTAGGCTTCGTCTCTTCTAACATCTGCCTTACGAATTTCGTACCAAACTCTGGTATACCAAGTGTACCTGTTTTACAGTTAATTTGTTCTTCCGTTACACCTAACGATTCAGGTCCTGAGAAAATTTTCATTACTTCCGGATCGTCCGTTGGAATTGTTTTCGGATCAATACCACTTAAATCTTGTAACATACGAATAACAGTTGGATCATCGTGCCCTAGTATATCAAGTTTCAATAAATTATCATGAATCGAGTGGAAATCAAAGTGTGTCGTTCTCCACTCAGCACCTATTGAATCTGCCGGGAACTGAATTGGTGAAAAATCAAAAATATCCATGTAATCTGGCACAACGATAATACCACCTGGATGCTGTCCAGTCGTACGTTTTACACCGGTACATCCTGATACTAAGCGGTCAATCTCTGCATTTCGAATCGTTAAGTTATGATCATTTGCATAACCTTTTACATACCCATAAGCGGTTTTTTCCGCAACTGTACCTATTGTACCCGCACGGTATACATAATCTTCACCGAACAGTACTTTCGTATAGTTATGGGCACGTGGTTGGTATTCCCCGGAGAAGTTCAAATCGATATCGGGTACCTTATCTCCTTTGAATCCAAGGAACGTTTCGAACGGAATATCATGTCCATCTTTCACGTATGGAACATTACATGCAGGACATTCTTTATCCGGCAAGTCAAAACCAGAACCTACAGAACCATCATTAAAGAATTCTGATTGCTTACACTTCGGACATACATAGTGTGGTGGTAATGGGTTTACTTCTGTAATTTCCATCATCGTTGCAACGAATGAAGAACCTACCGATCCACGCGAACCTACTAGATATCCGTCTACTAACGATTTTTTCACAAGCTTATGTGAAATTAAATAAATTACGGCGAATCCATGCCCAATAATACTTTTCAATTCTTTTTCTAAACGTGCTTCTACAATTTCAGGTAACTCTTCACCATAAATGCTACGCGCCATTTTATAACTCATATCACGCGTTTCATCATCTGCACCCTCAATTTTCGGTGTATATAGATCATCTTTTACTGGATGAACATCACCAATTAATGATGCAACCTTTTGTGTATTGGTTACAACAATTTCTTTCGCAACGTCTTCACCTAAGAATGAAAAACACTCTAACATTTCATCCGTTGTACGGAAATGTACAGGCGGTAATGAATGTCGGTTTAGCGGATTGGCTCCGCCCTGCGAACTAACTAAAATTTTGCGATACATTCCATCCTCTGGATCTAAATAATGCACGTTTCCTGTAGCAACAACTGGTTTATCTAACGTCTCACCAAGTTTTACTAAATTAGAAATAATTGTTTTTAATTGCCCCTCATCTCGAACAAGTTCACGCTCTACTAAATGACGTAACACCTCTGGAGGCATTACTTCAATGTAATCATAGAACTGCGCAATTTCTTCTACCTCTTCAGGAGCTTTTTGCATCATCGCCTCAAACACTTCACCTTTATCACAAGCCGTTCCTACTAAAATTCCTTCGCGATATTTTTTTAATAGTGACCTTGGTACTCGTGGTACACGATAAAAGTAATTTAGGTGAGAATAAGAAACAAGTTTATATAAATTTTTCAATCCTACATCTGATGTGGCAAGTAACGTCATATGACTTGGACGTCCACGCTTATACGCATCCCCTTGCCCCATGCTATCATTTAATTGATCGTGATATTCAAATCCCTTTTCAATCACATCTTTTAACATTTTCACAAGTAAGTATCCCGTTGCTTCTGTATCATAAATCGCACGGTGATGTTGCGTTAATTCAATATCAAGCTTTTTACACATCGTATTTAATCGATGGTTTTTCATTTCTGGGAATAAGAATCTTGCAAGTTCTAACGTATCAATAACAGGATTATTCGTTTTTTCTAGTCCAGCCTTTTTAAAACCTACGTTAATAAAGCCCATATCAAAACTTGCGTTATGAGCAACAAGTGTATGGTCGCCCATCCATTCTTCAAACTTTTTAAACACTTCGTCCACTTCTGGTGCATCCGTTAACATATCATCTGTAATACCTGTTAACTCAATAATCGTTGCAGATAATGGTTGATGTGGATTTGCGAAAGATTCAAAGCGGTCAATAATTTCGCCACCTTTTACTTTTACAGCCGCTAACTCGATAACAGTATCATATACAGCTGATAAACCTGTCGTCTCAACGTCGAAAACAACATACGTTTCCTCTGCAAGTAAACGATGCGCTTCGTTATAAGCAATCGGTACACCATCATTAACTAAATTCGCTTCTACACCATATATAACTTTAACCCCAGCCTTTTTACCCGCAGAATATGCCTCTGGGAAAGACTGCGCAACAGCATGGTCTGTAACAGCAATTGCCTCATGTCCCCATTTACCTGCTTGAGCAACAAGTCGAGAAACAGGAGTAACAGCGTCCATTTGGCTCATCGGTGTGTGAAGATGGAGCTCTACACGTTTTTCACCTTCTGGCGCTTTATCTTTACGAGACGGTCCTGTTATTTCATTAATATCATTTGCAATCATTACTAAATCTCGAACAAACGTATCATTTTGAACAGAACCACGCGCTTTCACCCACATTCCTTTTTTCAAGGATTGCAGCATAGGAATATCTTCTTTATCACGTGAGAACATTTTGATCATAATTGAATCCGTATAATCTGTTATTTTTAGCGTTAATAACGTACGGCCACTACGAAGCTCTTTCGTTTCTACATGGAAGACATACCCCTGAACTGTTTTTCTTCTTTCTTCATCTTGAATTTCTCGCATCGGTGTAATCTCTTCATCTGGCTTAATAAGATACCCAAGCACAACCGGTCCTTCATGCACAACGCTACTTTCTTCAGCTTGCTTCTTCGCCATTTCTTCCATAGCTTGTATAACACGTTCACGGTCTTCTTGCTGCGTTTGTTCACGAAACTTTTGCATTTCTTCTGTATTTTGCTGTATATGTGTGTCTAACTGAAAACGCGGGAATCCAAAAGCTTCGTATTGATCCCCTACTGGTTTCGCAACGTTTTTCTTTAAAGCAGTAGATTCCAGCTCGTTATTCACATTTATTAGCAACTTCACTCCATTCACCTGCGGCAGCTGCTTCTTTAAATAAGCAAACATAGGTGAAAATGTAATTCGTTCCGTACAAAGCGGCCAATACGCCCTCACTTCTTCTTCTGTAAATTGTTTATTCTCTGCTTCTAATGCAAATGTTGTTCTTGCAATATGAGAAAATGATTGCTTAAGCTTTGTTTCTAGCAATTCATATAATTCTGTAGGCAAAATACGTGGCACTTGTAAATCAAAATGCCAACTTTTATTCGCTTTATCAATAACGAGCCTTTCAATACCACCGCCTTGTAAATATTGTTTTATAAGGTCATCTGGTATTTGCAACTGCTGGAGCAAAATTTGAAATCGCTCTTGTTGTTCATTTGTTAAAGACATAAGCACTCTCCTTCCATTTGCTATTATAAATTGAAACGTACTACAAAGAAAGATTTCTCCCTTCTTCTTTTACAAAATACGTTTACAAAGAAAGAGAAGGTACCTCATTGCGAGGTACCTCTTCTTATTTTAAAATATTTGCAATATATGTTTGAAGTTCTTCTACTTTCACTTCTTCAGACTCGCCTGTAGCACGTACTTTCACTTCTACAATACCTTCGTCTGCTTTTTTACCAACTGTCACACGAACTGGAAGGCCGAATAAATCTGCATCTGCAAATTTAACACCTGCACGTTCTGCACGATCATCTAGTAATACTTCATATCCTTGCTCTTGTAATGAGTTGTAGATGTTTTCACCCATTTCACGTTGCGAATCAGATTTCATATTTACTGGAATTACATGCACATGGAATGGTGCAACAGCTTTTGGCCAAACTAAACCGTTCTCATCATTAAACTGCTCTGCAATTGCTGCCACTGTACGAGATACACCGATACCGTAACAACCCATAATAAGTGGTTGTGTTTTTCCGTTTTCATCTAGGAATGTTGCGTTCATTGCTTCACTATAACGTGTTCCTAATTTGAATACATGACCAACTTCAATTCCGCGTGCGAAAAGAATTGTTCCGTTTCCGTCCGGAGATTGGTCTCCTTCTTGAATGAAGCGTAAATCTGTATATTGACTTACTTTAAAGTCACGTTCTGGATTTACATTTACAAAATGGAATCCTTCTTCGTTCGCTCCTGAACATCCGTTAACAATTGATGCTACAGCATGGTCAGCGATAATATCGATGTCACCTGTTACACCAATCGGTCCTAATGAACCAACTTCACAATGTAATAATTCTTTCACTTCTTCATGAGAAGCAAGCTCAACAACTGAAGCGCCGTATACATTTTTCACTTTTACATCGTTGACTTCATGATCACCACGAACAAGTACAACTACTAATTTCTCGTCTACTTTAAATACCATAGACTTAATACACTTGTCAGCTTCAATGTTTAAGAAAGCAGATACTTCTTCAATTGCTTTTTGATCCGGTGTTGCTACTTTTTCAAGTGCCTTTTCTGCTTCATCACTCTTCGTATACGTAGCTACAACAGGAGCCATTTCGATGTTCGCTGCATAATTAGATGTATCAGAGTATGCAATTGTATCTTCACCAACATCAGATAATACCATAAATTCATGTGTATCTTTTCCGCCCATTGCTCCAGAGTCAGCAATAACCGCACGGAAATTCAAGCCACAACGAGCAAAAATGTTAGAGTATGCTTTGTATAAACGATCATACACTTCATCTAAGCTCTCTTGTGTAGCATGGAAAGAATATGCATCTTTCATTAGAAACTCTCTTCCACGTAATAAACCGAAACGAGGTCTTTGTTCATCACGGAATTTTGTTTGAATTTGATACAATGTTAACGGTAATTTTTTATATGATTTCACTTCGTCACGTACAAGATCCGTAATGACTTCTTCATGTGTCGCTCCTAATGCAAATTCACGAGCGTTACGATCTTTCATACGCATTAATTCAGATCCGTAAGAATACCAACGACCTGACTCTTGCCATAATTCTGCAGCTTGCATCGCTGGCATTAATAATTCTACAGCACCTGCGCGCTCCATTTCTTCTCGAACGATACGTTCTACTTTGTGTAGTACTTTTAATCCAAATGGTAGAAAACTATAAATACCAGAAGCATTTTGACGCATAAAACCTGCACGAAGTAATAACTGATGACTCTTAATCTCCGCATCAGCTGGAACTTCACGTAATGTAGGACTGAATACCATACTTTGTTTCATCTATTCGCACCTCTTCATTTTACTCTTACACGCAGGAAAACCCCTCACCTCGAGTTAGGTGAGGGATTTTATTCTACGAGCTCTATTTCATTATAAGTTTCACTTTATTTTACAAGAAAAACTTACGAATGTCATTCCAAGTTACAACTAACATAAGTAACATTAATAATGCAAAACCAATAAAGTGCACCATTCCTTCTTTTTGGCGATCAATTGGTTTCCCGCGCAATGCCTCAATTAAGAAGAAGAACAAACGTCCACCGTCTAAAGCAGGAACTGGTAGTAAATTAAATAAACCAAGGTTTATACTTAAAACGGCTGCTAAATTTAATACACGTGTAAATCCATAATCTACAACTTGATCTGTAAGATTATAAATTCCTACCGGACCTGACAACTCATTAATAGAGAATTGACCAGTTACTAATTTCACAAGAGACTCAAAAATTAGTTTCGTCCAATAATATGTTTGTTCAAAACCTGATTTAATAGAACCCATTACTGTTTTCTCTACTGGAGTGTAAACACCAATTCTACCAATTTCTTCTTTACCTTCTTTATCAAGCGTTGGCGTTACTTTCACATTAAACTGTTCACTATCACGCTTTACTTGTAACGTAAGTTCTTTATTCGGGTTTTCACGTACAATGGTAACAACATCTTTCCATGTACTTGTGTTTTTCCCATCGATTGCTTGAATTGTATCATTTTCTTTTAATCCAGCTTGCTGTGCTGCACTTTTCTCCATTACTTTTCCGACCATTGGTTTGTCAACAGGAACACCTTGTACAAATCCAAGAATCACAAAAATAACAAACGCTAAAATGAAATTCATTGCAGGACCCGCAAAGATTGTTAAAGCACGTTGCCCTAATTTCTTAGAGCCAAACTGCCTATTATACGGAGCAATTTGAATTTCTTCACCAGCAGTAATAATACGTGCCTTCTCGTTCACTCGGAATGTTTGAAGCTCTTCCTCGTACTCTTCATAGCCCGAAATTGTTAAATTATGCTCTAAATCAGCTTGTTCGACTTCAATGACGCGAACATTTGGATACTTTTCATATCCATCAAAAACTAATTTCGCAACTTCGTCTTTTTCATTTAATACAAGGCCAACCTTTTTACCAGGCTTTAACTCAACTGTGTCTGCATCCTCGCCAGCCATTCTTACATAGCCACCAAGGGGCAGCAATCGAATCGTATACACCGTTTCATTCTTTTCAAATGAGAATATTTTCGGACCAAAACCAATCGCAAACTCGCGGCATAAAATACCTGCTCTTTTTGCGAAATATAGATGCCCTAGCTCATGGAAAAATACGAGTGCACCGAAAATTAATATAAAGGCAATCGCTGTATTCAATTCCATAACCACCTTTGCTAAATTTGTTCCATCACAAACCGTCTTGTGGCTGCATCAATTTCCAGAATTTCCTCTAAGCTCGGACGTGCAATGACATTGTGATGGTTCATTGCTTTTTCAATGAGGTCTTCCACTGTTAAGAAACCAATTCTCTTTTGTAAAAAAGCTTCAACAGCTACTTCATTCGCTGCATTCATTACAGCTGGCATACTTCCACCTGCTTTTCCAGCTTCATACGCAAAACGTAGGCAACGGAATCGTTCTTGGTTCATTTTCTCAAAATGCAACGTTCCTATTTCCCATAAGTTTAACTGTTTTGTGTCTGAAAGAGGCAATCGATCAGGATATGTAAGTGCGTATTGAATTGGTACTCGCATATCAGGTGAGCCAAGCTGTGCCATTACACTACGATCTTCAAATTCAACCATAGAATGGATAATACTTTCTTTATGTAAAACAACATCGATTTGCTCATAAGGGATACCAAAAAGCCAATGTGCTTCAATTACTTCTAGCCCCTTATTCATCATTGTAGCAGAATCAATTGTAATTTTCGAACCCATTGACCAGTTTGGATGTCGAAGCGCATCTTCTACGGTCACATGATGCAATTCATCTCTCGTTTTATCACGGAAACTTCCACCAGAAGCCGTAATAACTAGTCGAGAAATTCTTTTTTCATTTTCACCATTCAAACATTGAAAAATAGCTGAATGTTCACTATCTACTGGAAGTAACGAAACATTATGTTTTCGCGCTGCTTCCATTACAAGATGCCCTGCAGTTACTAACGTTTCTTTATTTGC
Source organism: Bacillus sp. 3G2 (assembly GCF_044324725.1). NCBI lineage: Bacteria > Bacillati > Bacillota > Bacilli > Caryophanales > Bacillaceae > Bacillus > Bacillus sp. 3G2. The sequence goes on from NZ_CP172246.1 coordinate 3,623,797, forward strand.
AATTCCAATTGTTTTTTTCGCCTCAATTGCACGAAGTGTTGGTAACAACCCTACGCTACCTACAACAGCATTTACTACAATCTCCGCATCTGGATGTAATGCTACTTCTAAAAGCCCTTCACTACCATATACAATTTTTGTATTACCAGAAACAGCTTGTAATTTTAAAACATCTTCCTCTCTTTGCACAGAGACGATTTGCGGAGAAAATTCTTGAATTACCTTTACTGCGTAGTCAATATTTTTCCCTACAGAAAAAGCAACGAGACGGAATTGGTCTGGGTGCGAGCGTAATACATCTAAAGTTTGTGTACCAATTGATCCGCTTGCACCTAATAAACTAATGTTTTTCATGACTCCAACCCCTCGTTCATTTATTAATTATATTGTAATAAGAAGTAGAGAATTGGTAAAACAAATAACCAACTATCTGTTCGATCTAATATACCACCATGCCCAGGTAAAATCGTACCTGAATCCTTTACGCCATAATGACGTTTAAATGCAGATTGTACTAAATCGCCAATTTGTCCAAAAATAGAAATGATAATTGTCAACACAATTAAAATCCCTACATTAGCCTCAACTGGGAAGAACATATTATAAACAACTGCCACAACAATTCCACAAACGATGCCGCCTAATGAACCTTCAATCGTTTTATTAGGACTAATTTCTGGCCATAATTTTCTTTTTCCTAATGCTTTTCCTACGAAATATGCGCCTGAATCAGTAGCCCATATAACAAATAATGCACAAAACACATATTTAATTCCTAATATTCTCGTTTCATTCAAATATAGGAATCCCATTCCAACATATGCTGTTGCCATTAGTAAAAATGAAGCATTATCAAAAGTAAATGTATTCTTAGAAAGGACTGTATATGATAAAAGTAATAAAACAATCACAAATGTGATTTCTAATTTACCTAATCCAATCTGCGTAAACAGTTCTGATGCACTACTTGGAATTAAAATAATCCATAATAATACTGCAGCTAAAACTGTTGGTACTGAAATAAGCGTAAGCTTATTCATACGAATTAATTCATATAAACCTATAGAAGCAAGTGCATACACTAAAACCGTAAAAGGCACGCCACCGTAAATTACGATGGGAATGAATAGCGCGGCAGCAACCACTCCAGTAATAATTCTCTGTTTCACTACCAAACCCTCTCTTTCTACACGCCTCCGAATCTGCGCCCTCTATGCTGAAAGTCTGTAATCGCATTTAGCAAATGTTCCTCAGTAAAATCTGGCCAATACACATCTGTAAACCAAAATTCCGAGTATGCAATTTGCCATAACATGAAATTACTAATACGTAGCTCTCCGCTCGTACGGATTAACAACTCTGGGTCAGGTAAAGAACTCGTCATTAAATAGGAAGAAAGCATTTCTTCACTTACATCTTCAACACGAATTTTTCCTTCCTCACTATCTTTCACCATATGTTGCACAGCAGAAACGATTTCATCTCGACTTCCATAGTTTAACGCGAAATTAAGAATTAATCCCGTATTCTCTTTCGTATCTTCCATGGCCTTTTCCATCGCTCTGCGTGTATGCGTAGGAAGACGATCTTGTTGTCCTATTACTCGGACTTGTACGTTCTCTTCAATCAATTCTGGTAAAAATGTACCTAGAAATTCTTCTGGAAGCCTCATTAAATAGTCAACTTCCTTTTTAGGTCTTTTCCAGTTCTCAGTTGAAAAAGCATAAAGAGTTAATACTTTTACATTAAGTTTGCTTGCAAATTTTGTGATTTTCTTTACAACTTGCATGCCTTCATGATGTCCCGCAATACGAGGCATCGCTCTCCTCTTTGCCCATCTTCCATTACCATCCATAATGATGGCAATATGTTCTGGGATATATCCTTTTTTCACTTTTTCAACGAGATGATCAAACGATGCGACCTTTTTACTTTTAAAAAAAGGAAAGTTTTTAAACATCATTCATACCCTCCAGCAAGCAGACGTATGCCTAAAAGTGTAAAAAGACCCCCTTAAGAAGAGGGTCATATTTGCGAAGGTATCGCTATTACACTTCCATAATTTCTTTTTCTTTGTTTTTTGCGATTTCGTCAACTTTTGCAATATATTTATCTGTTTCTTTTTGGATATCTTCAGTATATCCTCTTAAATCATCTTCTGTAATCTCGCCAGCTTTTTCAAGCTTCTTAAGATCATCGTTACCGTCACGACGTACGTTACGAACAGCAACTTTCGCTTCTTCAGCATATTTTTTCACAACTTTAACAAGATCACGACGACGCTCTTCAGTTAATGCAGGGAATGCAATACGAATTACAGTTCCATCATTAGAAGGGTTTAAGCCTAAATCTGCTTTTAAAATTGCTTTTTCGATATCACCGATAGAAGTTTTATCATAAGGTTGAATTACAAGTAAACGTGCTTCTGGAACTGTAATGTTCGCTAATTGCACAACAGGTGTTGGTGCACCATAGTAATCAACTTGTACCTTATCTAATACAGACGAGCTTGCACGACCTGCGCGAACTGTTGCCAATTCACGAGAGTAAGCAGCAACTGCTTTTTCCATTTTTTCATTTGAAGACTTCAATACTTGTTGTCCCATATTTATTTCCCCCTTACAACTGTTCCGATATTTTCGCCTAAAACGGCACGTTTAATGTTACCTTTTTCCATAACAGAGAATACAATTAATGGAATATCATTGTCCATACATAAAGAAGAAGCTGTTGAATCCATTACACCTAAACCTTCTTTTAATACATCTAAGTAAGTAAGTGTTTCGTATTTCGTAGCTGTTGGGTCAAGAGATGGATCTGCATTATATACGCCATCTACATTGTTTTTCGCCATTAAGATAACATCTGCTTCGATTTCCGCTGCACGTAGTGCTGCTGTTGTATCTGTAGAGAAATACGGGTTACCTGTACCTGCTGCAAAGATTACAACACGTTTTTTCTCTAGATGACGAACTGCTTTACGACGAATGTAAGGCTCTGCTACTTGACGCATTTCAATTGAAGTTTGAACACGAGTTTGAATTCCAATGTTCTCTAGGCTATCTTGAAGAGCTAATGAGTTCATAACTGTTGCTAACATACCCATGTAATCTGCTCCAGCACGATCCATTCCCATTTCACTTCCGATTTTCCCACGCCAAATGTTTCCGCCACCAACAACAACAGCAACTTCTACATCAAGTTCTGCAATTTCTTTCACTTGTTCCGCAACTGATTTAATAACAGATGGGTTAATTCCAAATCCTTGTTCCCCAGCTAACGCTTCTCCGCTTAGCTTTAATACGACACGATTATATTTCGGTTTACTCATAATGAACCTCCAATTGCTTACATCTTTATTTTAAAAAAGGGAACACAATGTGTTCCCTAATCTTTATTAGTTACTACCTTTTACTTGGTTCATTACTTCTTCAGCAAAGTTGTCTTCGCGTTTTTCGATACCTTCACCAACAGCGTAGCGAACGAATCCTTTTAATGTTCCGCCTTTAGACTCAACGAATTGACGAACTTTCATATCAGGGTTTTTAACGAATGCTTGGTCAAGTAAGCAAATTTCTTCGAAGAATTTGCCAAGACGGCCTTCAACCATTTTTGCAACGATTTTTTCAGGCTTGCCTTCGTTTAAAGCTTGTTGTGTTAATACTTGACGCTCATGCTCAACTTCTTCAGCTGTTACAGCATCGCGGTCGATGTATTTAGGGTTAACTGCTGCGATGTGCATTGCTACATCTTTAGCAGCTGCTTCGTCAGTAGAACCTTCAAGAACTGTTAATACACCAATACGTCCACCCATGTGTAGGTAAGCGCCGAATGCATCAGCAGCAGTTTTTGATACGATTTCGAAACGACGAAGTGTAAGTTTTTCACCAATTTTAGCGATTGCTTCGTTGATGTGCTCTTCTACTGTTTTGCCACCTTCGATTGTTTGAGCCATAGCTTCTTCAATGTTAGCTGGTTTGTTAGCTAATAAGTGAGCAGCTAATTCTTTAATTAACGCTTGGAAACCTTCGTTTTTCGCAACGAAATCAGTTTCAGAGTTTAATTCTAAGATTAAAGCTTCGTTACCGTTTGTTTCGATGAAAGTTAAACCTTCAGCAGCGATGCGGTCTGCTTTTTTAGCAGCTTTCGCGATACCTTTTTCACGTAAGAAGTCAATTGCCTTCTCCATGTCGCCATTAGTTTCTGTTAAAGCTTTTTTGCAGTCCATCATACCTGCGCCAGTTTTTTCACGTAATTCTTTTACCATTTGTGCAGTGATTGCCATACTATTCATCCTCCTAAAATATGTATTTATACCTTTTATAAAGGTGTTTATACCTTAAAAAAGGTGATAAAAGGCCGAACCCCTTATCACCTTTCCAACTTTGTTACGCAGTAACAGTTTCTTCACCTTGTTTTGCTTCAAGGATCGCGTCTGCCATTTTAGATGTAAGAAGTTTTACAGCACGAATTGCATCATCGTTTGCTGGGATAACGTGATCGATTTCGTCTGGATCACAGTTTGTATCAACGATACCGATGATTGGAATGTGTAATTTGCGTGCTTCAGCAACTGCAATACGCTCTTTACGAGGGTCTACTACGAATAATGCACTTGGAAGACCTTTCATATCTTTAATACCGCCTAAGAATTTCTCAAGACGCTCTAACTCTTTTTTAAGTTGAACAACTTCTTTCTTAGGAAGTACTTCGAAAGTACCATCTTCTTGCATTCTTTCGATGTCTTTAAGACGCTTGATACGTTTTTGGATTGTTTGGAAGTTTGTTAAAGTTCCACCTAACCAACGTTGGTTAACGAAGTACATACCAGCACGAGTTGCTTCTTCTTTAATAGCTTCTTGTGCTTGTTTTTTAGTACCTACGAATAAGATGTCTCCACCTTCAGCAGCGATGTCGCGCATCGTTCTGTAAGCTTCCTCAACTTTTTTCACAGTTTTTTGTAAGTCGATGATGTAGATACCGTTACGCTCTGTGAAAATGTAACGCTTCATTTTTGGGTTCCAACGACGAGTTTGATGTCCGAAATGAACACCAGCTTCAAGCAATTGCTTCATAGAAATTACTGACATAATATAGTTCCTCCTAAATGGTTTTTGATATCCTCCGTTTACTTCATCTCTAAGCGAAACTACAAACGTAGCACCAACACTTAAATCAGTAAACGTGTGTACTTTGTACTGACACCACTGCTTACTATATCATACTGAAATATTACAATCAAGTCGAAAATGCGAAGAATGTAAAACTTTCTTTATTCACACTCGAATTCTAGTATTACCAACCTGTATTTCTTTTAAGCAAAGAAATGCAATTCGATTCATAGCTTTTCCGAAAAACACGATTATGACGCTACTTGCCAACACCAGCAATCTTTTATACACAAAAAACTCTCCTCAAAAAATGAGGAGAGTTTTATAAATTAGTTTGTTTTTAATTTAGCAAGTTCCTGTAGAAACTTGTCGTTTAGCACTTTAATGTATGTTCCTTTCATACCTAAAGAGCGAGACTCAATAACACCAGCACTTTCTAATTTACGTAATGCATTTACGATTACAGAACGAGTAATTCCTACGCGATCAGCAATTTTACTTGCAACTAGTAAACCTTCTGTTCCATTTAACTCTTCGAAGATATGCTCAATTGCTTCTAACTCACTGTAAGATAATGAGCTAATCGCCATTTGAACAACAGCTTTACTACGTGCTTCCTCTTCGATTTCTTCCGCTTTTTCACGTAAGATTTCCATACCTACTACAGTTGAACTGTATTCAGCAAGGATTAAATCATCGTCTAAGAACTCTTGGCCAAGACGAGCTAATACTAATGTACCTAGACGCTCACCGCCACCAACGATTGGTACGATTGTAGTTAAACCTTGACCGAATAATTCTCTATTTTCTACTGGGAATGCTGTGTAAGCACTGTTTACATCTAAGTTAGAAGATGTTTCTGTAATGTTGAATAAGCTTTGTGTGTATTCTTCCGGGAATTGACGCTCTGCAAGCATTTGTTTCATACGCTCATTCTCAATTTGTTGGTGAATTGCATAACCTAGTAATTTACCACGACGACTTACTACGAATACGTTCGCTTCGATTACTTCACACATTGTGTCAGACATTTCTCTAAAGTTTACAGGCTTTCCTGCTGCGCTCTGTAATAACGCATTTAATTTTCTTGTTTTTGCTAATAATTCCATTTCAAAAGTTCCTCCTACATGTTACTCACATATTTTTTCATCACTTGGAAACTAGGGCGAGTCACCTGATGACACAATTACAAAATAAACTGGCTCACATCTTTATTTTTAGCAATCGTTGCTAATTTCTCCTCAACGTACTGAGGCGTTATCGTTATTTTCTCTAACGTAATTTCAGATGCTTCAAACGATAAATCTTCAAGGAGCTTCTCCATAATCGTATGAAGTCTTCTTGCTCCAATATTATCTGTATCCTGATTAACTTGATAAGCAATCTCAGCAATCTTACGAATAGCTTCGTCTGAAAATTCAATTTCTATACCTTCAGTCGCTAATAAAGCCATATATTGTTTAATTAACGCATTGTCAGGCTCGATTAATATTTTAACAAAATCATCTGTCGATAATTTTGTTAATTCTACTCGAATCGGAAATCTCCCTTGCAGTTCCGGAATTAAATCCGACGGTTTAGACATATGAAACGCTCCAGCTGCAACGAATAAAATATAATCCGTTTTTACTGATCCGTATTTTGTCGCAACATTCGATCCTTCTACAATCGGCAGAATGTCACGTTGCACACCTTCACGTGATACATCTACGCTATTCGACTGCTTACCAGCAATTTTGTCAATTTCATCGATAAAAATAATCCCGAGCTGTTCAGCACGATAAACAGCCTCTTGTGTAACTTCATCCATATCAATTAAGCGCTGTGCTTCCTCATTTGTCAAGAGTTTTCTTGCTTCTTTTACAGAAAGTTTACGTTTTTTTGTTTTTTTCGGCATAAAACTTCCTAATGCATCTTGGAAATTCATTCCCATTTGTTCCATGCCAGTTCCTTGTAACATATCGAACATGGAAGACTGTTGTTCAGTCACTTCAATCGATACAATTTCATCTTCAAGAAGTCCTGCAGCAAGCTTTCTTTCCACATCTTGACGTTTCTTTTCGATTTCAACATCTTCCTGTGCATCAGATGTTTGATTCGAATTTTGAGCACCACCAAATAGCATTTCTAATGGGTTTTTAAATCCAGATTGTTTCTCTGGACTCGGCACTAAGATTTCTACAAGACGTTGGTTCGCTTGTTCTTCTGCTTTATCTTGTACTTTAACTACCATTTCTTCTTTTACGATACGAACTGATGTTTCCACAAGGTCACGTACCATCGATTCTACATCTCTACCTACATATCCAACTTCTGTAAATTTCGTAGCTTCAACCTTAATAAAAGGTGCTCCAACGAGTTTCGCCATTCGTCGTGCTACCTCTGTTTTACCAACACCTGTTGGTCCAATCATTAAAATATTTTTAGGCGCAATTTCATCACGTAGATTTTCAGCTAATTTACTTCGACGATATCGATTTCTTAAAGCTACAGCAACCGCTTTCTTCGCATCTTTTTGACCGATAATGTATTGATCTAATTTTTCCACAATTTGACGCGGAGTAAAATGTAAATGCATATAAAATGCCTCCCTTACGATTCTACAATTCTTCCACAATTATATTGTGGTTTGTATAAACACAAATATCGCCAGCAATGTCTAAACTCGCTTTCGCAATTTGCTTCGCTGTTAAATGTTCACTTGCATATTGTTTTAAAGCACGACCTGCAGAAAGCGCATAATTCCCACCAGATCCAATCGCTAAAATACCATCATCCGGTTCAATTACTTCTCCTGTACCTGAAACAAGAAGCATAGTTGTTTTATCCATGACAATGAGCATCGCTTCTAGTTGACGTAACATTTTGTCGCCACGCCATTGTTTTGCCATCTCAACTGCAGCACGCTGCAAGTTCCCATTGTACTCTTCTAATTTCCCTTCAAACATTTCAAAAAGAGTAAATGCGTCAGCAACGGAACCTGCAAAGCCAGCTAAAACTTTCCCTTGGAAAAGTTTACGGACTTTACGAGCTGTATGTTTCATTACAACTGCATTTCCCATCGTCACCTGGCCATCTCCAGCCATTGCACATTCTCCATTATGATGAACTGCAAATATCGTTGTAGCGTGGAAATTTCCCATAGAAAAAACTCCTTTATATGTTTTTATAGCTTTAAAAGCAATTTATGCCCGTGGGTGATGCTTCATGTAGACCGAACGCAATCTTTCTTTAGAGACATGCGTATAAATTTGTGTCGTCGACAAATTCTCATGACCGAGTAGCTCCTGTACAGTACGTAAATCTGCCCCTTCATCTAACATATGTGTAGCAAATGTATGCCTTAACATATGGGGACTGATCCGCATTGTCAGTGAAGCTTTCTTAATGAGTTCGTTTAATACATAGCGTACCCCTCGACTTGTTAGCGGCGTGCCTTTCGCATTTAAAAATACCATATGAGAGTGTTCTTCAGTTTTGTGAGCTAACTGTTTTCTCCCGTTCTCTATATAAGTAATTAAAGCATCTTGCGCATAGCTTCCGAACGGAATATACCTTTGTTTTTTTCCTTTTCCCATTACTAAAATTGTTCCCACCGCGAAGTCAATATCGGTAAGTTGTAAATTGACACATTCACTCACACGGATTCCAGTCGCATACATCAATTCTAATAAAGCTTGATTCCTTTGACCTAGCGGCGTTTCCGTATCAGAAACTTCAAACAATTCCTCTAATTCTTCAGCATATAAAAACTTTGGGATTGACAATTCTTTTTTGGGGAGTGACGCAAGTGCAAACGGATTATCTTTCCGATAACCTTCACGCATCAAAAAACGATATAAACTTCGTAAGCTTGATACTTTTCTTGCGACAGATTTACGGGCTAACTTTTCATCGTGCAACGTCGTTAAGTACAAACGAACATCCGTGTATGTAACATCTAAAAAAGAGGATATGCCTTCTCGCTCCATAAATTGCACAAAATGTTCTAAATCATTTTGATAACTTGCAATTGTATATTTTGAATAATTTCTTTCAATTTGTAAATATCCAACGAATAATTGTAACAATTTCTTCACATTCACACAATTCACCTCAATAAAGGCTACTAAATCGTATCACAACTTAGTAGCCTTTGCAAGAAATTTAACTAAATATTTACAAAATTTTGAATTGTTTCTAAAGCGCGTGTTGCATAGGCTTCATTTCGTTCTGCTTTTTTCTTAATTTTCTTCTCTAACGGTGCAAACAGACCGAAGTTTGCATTCATTGGTTGGAAGTTTTTCGCATTTGTCGCAGTAATATAATTCGCCATACTTCCCATTGCAGTTACAGATGGTAATACAACCGGCTCTTCACCTTTCACAAGTCGAGCAGCGTTAATACCTGCTAGTAATCCTGATGCTGCCGATTCAACATATCCCTCTACTCCAGTCATTTGACCAGCGAAGAATAAATCATCACGTTGTTTATATTGATATGTTGGACGAAGTAAGTTAGGTGAATTAATAAACGTATTACGATGCATTACACCATAACGTACAATCTCTGCGTTTTCCAGTCCTGGAATCAACTGTAACACTTCTTTTTGTGGTCCCCACTTTAAATGCGTTTGGAAACCTACAATATTGTATAACGTTCCTGCTGCATCATCTTGACGTAACTGAACAACAGCATATGGCGTTTTCCCTGTTTTCGGATCTTCTAATCCAACAGGTTTCATCGGTCCAAATACTAACGTCTGTCTTCCTCTACTTGCCATAACTTCTACTGGCATACAACCCTCAAAGAAAATTTCTTTTTCAAATTCTTTTAAAGGTACTGTTTCAGCAGCAATTAAAGCCTCGTAAAAACGGTCAAATTCCTCTTCCGTCATTGGGCAGTTTAAATATGCAGCTTCACCTTTATCGTAACGAGATTTTAAATATACTTTATTCATATCAATGCTGTCTTTCTCAACAATCGGTGCTGCAGCATCATAGAAATAAAAATAATCTTCACCTGTTAATTCTTTTAATTGTGCAGCAAGATCAGGAGACGTAAGTGGACCTGTCGCGATAACAGTAGGCCCTTCTGGAATTTCAGTAATTTCTTCATTCATCACAGTTACGTTCGGATGGTTTTTCACATACTCCGTTACCTTTGCCGCAAATTCATGACGATCTACAGCTAAAGCCCCTCCTGCTGGTACAGAGCACTCATCAGCTGCACGAATAATAACAGAGTCCATTAGACGCATTTCTTCTTTAATAACACCAACAGCGTTTGTTAATGTGTTTGCGCGAAGCGAGTTACTGCATACTAACTCTGCAAATTTATCTGTGTGATGAGCCGGTGTTTGCCTTACTGGTCTCATTTCATATAATTTTACTTGGACACCACGTTTTGCAATTTGGTAAGCTGCTTCACTTCCTGCAAGACCTGCGCCAATGACGTTTACTACTTGTGTTGTCATATTAATCACCTTTCCTTTTCTTCCCGAAAAAAATGTGAGCAGTTACGCTCACATTTGTTGTTCTTCTTCATAATCACACGAAATACATTGTACTTGCACGCCTTTTTTCAACTTCTTCTCTACAAGCATACCTTCGCACTTCGGACATTTACGACCAATTGGTTTATCCCAAGATACAAAGTCACACTCTGGATACGTACCACATCCATAGAAAAGACGTTTCTTTTTATTACTACGGCGTTCAATAATTTGACCTTTATCACACTTCGGACAAGTAACACCGATTTCTTTCACAATCGGTTTTGTATTACGACAATCTGGGAAATTCGAACAAGCCATAAATTTCCCGTATTTACCCATTTTAAAGACCATTGGGTGATTACACAATTCACAGTCTTCCCCAGCTGGTTCATCTTTAATTTCCACTTCACGCATTTCTTTTTCCGCTTTTTCTAAACGCGGTTCAAAGCCTACGTAGAAATCATCAACAATTTTTACCCAATTCGCATTTCCTTCTTCTACTTCATCAAGACTTTGCTCCATGTTAGCAGTAAATTCAATGTTAATAATTTCTGGGAAAAACTCTAAAATAAGTTCAATTACTATTTCACCAAGTTCAGTTGGAACAAAGCGTTTATTATCCAAACCTACGTATCCACGTTTTTGAATCGTTTCAAGTGTCGGTACGTAAGTCGACGGTCTTCCAATTCCAAGCTCTTCAAGTGTTCTTACTAGACGAGCCTCTGTATAGCGCGGCGGAGGTTGTGTAAAGTGTTGCTTCGGTTCTAAATCCTTCGAAAATACCGTTTCCCCTACTTCTAAAGGTGGCAACATTTTATCCTTTTCTTCAGCCCCGTCATCTTTCGACTCTACATACACTTTCATAAATCCTGGAAACTTTACAACCGATCCACTTGCACGGAACTGAACATTGTTATTAATGAGTCTAGCTGTCACAGTATCCATTATAGCAGACGCCATTTGACTTGCAACAAATCGCTCCCAAATCAGTTTATACAACCGAAGTTGATCACGACTTAAGAAACTCTTTAGTTCCTCTGGCCTTCTCATTACCGAAGTAGGACGAATTGCCTCATGCGCATCTTGTGCGTTCGACTTTTTCGTTTCTTTCTTCTTTTCTGTTCCTATGTATTCCGCACCAAACGCCTCAGTAATGTAAGTACGCGCCTCTGTTTGAGCTGTTTCTGAGATACGTGTTGAGTCAGTTCTCATATACGTAATAAGACCTACAGTTCCTTGCTTGCCAAGATCTATCCCTTCATACAATTGCTGCGCGAGCATCATTGTTTTCTTTGCTCGCATGTTTAACTTACGAGCTGCCTCTTGTTGCAAGGAAGATGTTGTAAACGGTAATGCAGGATTACGTTTTCGCTCTTTTCGCGTTACATTTTCAACTGAAAACGCATTATCTTTCATTTGTTCAATTATTTCATTCACTTGCGTTTCATTAGTTAATTGAACTTTTTCACCATCTACACCGTAAAAACTTGCTTCAAATGTGTCTTTCCCCTTCACAAATTCTGTCTTGATTGTCCAGAATTCTTCAGGCTCAAAGATTTGAATTTCTTTTTCACGTTCGATAATTAAACGAACTGCTACAGATTGTACGCGTCCTGCACTTAATCCTTTTTTTACTTTCTTCCATAATAAAGGACTAATATTGTAACCCACAAGACGATCTAGTATACGTCTTGCTTGTTGTGCATCTACTAAATCCATATTAATCGCACGAGGATGTTTAAATGATTCTTTTATTGCATCTTTTGTAATCTCATTAAACACAACTCGGCAATCTGATTCAACGTCCACATTTAACGTATTGGCTAAATGCCAAGCAATTGCTTCCCCTTCGCGGTCTGGATCGGCCGCGAGATAGACTTTCTTTGCTTTTTTTGCCGCTGATTTTAAATCTTTTAAGACGGGACCTTTACCACGAATGGTAATATACTTCGGGGTGAAGTTGTTCTTTACTTCTATCCCCATTTGGCTTTTAGGTAAATCGCGAACGTGTCCCATAGACGCGACAACTTTGTATTTTTTCCCTAAATATTTCTCAATGGTCTTCGCCTTAGAAGGCGACTCCACGATTACGAGGTAATCTGACATGCTAGTGCCTCCTTAAGAGGTGGATTCAAGTCTTCATCAATCTTATTGATTTCTCTTGTTTTTGTCAATCAAGAATGAATATACCATACAGTGCCTTTCTACCATTTGTCAATAATTGTTTAATAAAAACATGAAAATATAAGGTTAATTTAAAATCTCTTCCAAGATATCTTCTGCATTTCTTACTAGTTTTGCTCCTTGTTGAATTAGATGATTCGTTCCTGATGCACTATCTATAAATATAGGTCCAGGAAGTGCAAATACCTCTCTATTTTGCTCTAAAGCAAGGTCCGCAGTAATAAGTGTTCCACTTCTTGATTTCGCTTCTACAACTAAAACACCCTTACTTATACCGCTAATGATTCGGTTCCTTTTTGGAAAATACCATTTTTTCGGTGCATAGTGCGGCGGATACTCTGTTAATAACAATATATATTCATTCCATGTTTCATATAAATGTCTATTCTCTTTTGGATACATATACGATAATCCATGTCCTAGTATTGCAATAGTCGGACAATGCCGTCTTACTGTAATTTCATGAGCCATTGTATCTATCCCTCTTGCAAACCCACTGACAATAAGCCATTCTCTTTCTAATAATGGGTGTAAAATAAATTGTAAACTCTCATGCCCATATAAAGTCGGTTCTCTCGTTCCAATAACCGCTAATTTATTCGCCTTATTGAGAAAATCCTTCTCACCTTTTCCATATAACACAAAGGGCGGATCTTGTATTTCACGTAATAATTGTGGATAATCTTCATCACAGATAGTCATATAAAAGATTCGATTTTTCTCTAAATAAGATATATATTGCGAGAGATTTGAACTTTGAAGAAAACGTACTAATTCTGAAGATTTTTTCGAGGATATTCCAGTGTAGTATTCCACTTGTGTTGCATTAAAAGTGTATATTCCCTTCAATTCAGGATCGACATATAGTAGTCTTTCCATCGCCTTCCAATGATCTGCTAAAAAATAATGAAGATGTAATAATCGTTCTCTTTTCATCTTAATTCTCCTTACCCATAATTTTTATTATGTAAACAAGAATTACGTAAAAAGACACCTTCAAGCAAGAAGGTGTCTTTCAACAGATTAGTAGTTTTTACAAGTCTCAAATAGACCTTTTTCTTTTAAGACAGAGATTAGCGTTTCGCCCATAACCGCTGGAGTTTCCGCTACTTTAATACCACAAGCTTCCATCGTTTTAATCTTTTCAGCAGCAGTTCCTTTACCACCAGAAATGATTGCACCAGCATGGCCCATACGTTTGCCTGCAGGCGCTGTTTGGCCACCAATGAAGCCTACAACAGGTTTTGTCATATTAGCTTTCACCCATTCAGCTGCCTCTTCTTCCGCTGTACCACCGATTTCACCAATCATAATTACAGCATGCGTTTCTTCATCTTCATTAAATGCTTTTAACGCATCAATAAAGTCCGTACCGTTAACTGGGTCCCCACCGATACCTACAGCAGTAGATTGGCCAATACCTTCTTGTGTTAACTGATGTACAGCCTCATACGTTAATGTACCAGAGCGAGATACGATACCTACATGGCCTTTTTTATGAATGTAACCTGGCATAATACCAATTTTGCATTCATCAGGCGTAATAACACCAGGACAGTTTGGTCCAAGTAAACGTGTATGTTTACCTGCCATATATCTCTTTACGTTTACCATATCTAATACAGGAATTCCTTCAGTAATACATACTACTAAATCGATTTCTGCATCAACTGCTTCCATAATTGCATCAGCCGCAAAAGCGGGTGGAACGTATACAACTGAAGCATTTGCGCCTGTTGCTTTCACTGCATCTTCTACAGTATCAAATACTGGTACACCTTCAATATCAGTGCCACCTTTACCTGGCGTTACACCACCGACAATTTTCGTACCGTATTCAATCATTTGTTTTGTGTGGAATAATCCTTGAGAACCTGTAATACCTTGAACAATAACTTTTGTATCTTTATTAACTAATACGCTCATTTTTCTCCCCCGCTTTCTATTAGCCCACTAGTGAAACAATTTTTTGTGCACCGTCTGCCATAGATTCTGCTGCAACAATATTTAAGCCAGACTCATTTAAAATCTTCTTACCTAACTCTACGTTTGTACCTTCAAGACGTACAACTAAAGGCAATTCAAGACCTACTTGTTTCGTCGCTTCAATAACACCTTCTGCGATAACATCACACTTCATAATGCCACCAAAAATGTTAACGAAGATACCTTTTACATTTTTGTCAGAAAGGATAATTTTGAATGCTTCTGTAACTTTTTCAGCTGTTGCACCGCCACCAACATCTAAGAAGTTAGCTGGATCGCCATGGTAATGTTTAATGATATCCATTGTAGCCATCGCTAAACCTGCACCATTAACCATGCAACCGATATTTCCATCTAAAGGAATGTAGTTTAAGTCATATTTAGAAGCTTCAATTTCTTTTGAATCTTCTTCATCAAGATCACGAAGTTCTAAAATGTCTTTATTGCGATATAAAGCATTAGAATCAAAGTTTAATTTCGCATCTAATGCCATAACTTTACCGTTACCTGTTGTAACAAGTGGATTAATCTCCGCGATAGAGCAATCTTTTTCGATAAACGCACGGTATAAGCCCATCATAAACTTCACAGCTTGTCCTACAAGCTCTTTTGGAATATTGATGTTAAATGCGATTCGGCGCGCTTGGAAGCCTTGTAAGCCTACTGCTGGATCAATATATTCTTTAAAGATTTTTTCAGGTGTTTGTTCTGCTACTTCTTCAATTTCTGTTCCACCTTCTTCAGATGCCATTAAAACAACTTGAGAAGTTGCACGATCTAAAACTAGACCAACATAATATTCTTTTTTAATATCGCAACCTTCTTCGATAAGTAAGCGTTTTACTTCCTTACCTTCAGGACCTGTTTGATGTGTCACAAGTGTAGTTCCTAAAATGCTCTCTGCATATGTACGAACTTCATCTAAATTTTTTGCAACTTTTACTCCGCCAGCTTTGCCGCGTCCACCAGCGTGAATTTGTGCTTTTACTACACATACATCCGTTCCTAATTCTTTCGCTGCTTCTACAGCTTCTTCTACTGTAAATGCAACCTTCCCGTTCGGAACGCTAACCCCATAGCTTCTAAGGACTGCCTTACCTTGGTACTCATGGATATTCATAGTCCCATCCTCCCCTGTTTTCCTGTTTTACTCGAAAAGTTTTTTAATGTTTAAAAAACATTACATTGCCATTGTATAAGATGATTGGCACGCTGTCTACAATAAAGTGTCAGAAAACTGAAATCGCTTTATTCTTTTTTGAAAATAGTAATGTTCATATACCAAAATAAAAAAATAAGCTGCATATTCGCAGCTTATTTTTGAATCATATCTTTAATTGGCGCAAACGATTTCCGATGTTCTTCTAATACTCCATGCGCTTCAATCGCTTCTAAATGTTGTTTTGTACCATATCCCATATGTTGTTCAAATCCATATGCAGGATACTTTTCTCCAAGTTCTTTCATCATACGATCTCTCGTTACCTTCGCAATAATGGATGCAGCTGAAATAGAAATACTTTTCGCATCACCTTTAATAATGGATGTTTGCGGAATTGGTGTAGGAAGTTTCATCGCATCAATTAATAAATATTCTGGTGCACAAGATAAATTCGCAACAGCATCTAACATCGCTTGTTTCGTCGCTTGATAAATATTTATCTCATCAATAATTTGTGGTGATACAATTCCAACTCCAATTGCAATTGCTTGTGCTTTGATTTCATCATAAAAACGCTCTCGCTTCGCCTCACTCAGCTTTTTCGAGTCATTTAACCCTGGAATATAAAAATCTTCCGGAAGGACAACAGCTGCCGTCACGACAGGCCCAGCTAGTGGCCCACGCCCTACTTCATCTATACCCGCGATAAGTGTGAGCCCTTTTTCACGTAATGCAATCTCGTACCTAGACATTTCGAAAAACTTTTCTTTTTCTTTCTGCGCTAGCTCTTTTTGTTTATGCCACTTCAAAATGAGCTTTTGTATCCCTTTCCGCTCGTCTTTCATTAATAGTTGAAAGCGATCATCTTCTTCACTCATTATTTCATGCAGTAAACGTTCAGCTTCTTGAATAGTCACTTTTTGCATTCATGCCACTCCCTTTATATACAAAAAAGAAAAGACGCACTAACGCACGTCTTATACTTCTTCTATTTTTTCTACATCTTCTGTCTGCTCTGCAAACTCTTCCGGTGTTTCAAACGTCATTTTTCCAAGTTTTCCACCGCGAAGCTCACGAAGTACAAGCTCAGATGTTTTATCATAATCAATCATTCCGCCGCCCATTAAACAGCCTCTATTTTTTCCAATTGCATCGAATAACTCTACAATATCTTCTGGAATTTCATTTAAATTATATCGTTCTTTCAGACGTTCTGGATAATGTTTCTCCATAAAACGTAGTGCATAAACAGCAACATCTTGTAAATTTAAAATTGAATCTTTAATTGCGCCTGTTGTCGCTAAACGAAGACCCACTAGTTGATCTTCAAATTTAGGCCATAAAATACCAGGTGTATCTAACAGTTCCATTTCCTTCCCAACTTTAATCCATTGTTGAGCTGTTGTCACACCAGGGCGATCTCCTGTTTTAGCAATATTTTTCTTCGCTAACTTATTAATTAACGTAGATTTACCAACATTCGGTATACCTACAATTAATGCACGAATCGCTCTCGGTCTAATACCTTTTGCAGCCATTTTATCAAATTTTTCTTTCACCAACACTTTACAAGCTGCTGCAATTTCCTTCATACCTTGTCCAGCTTGTGCGTTAATTGAAATTGCCATTTGGTCTTTTTCTTTAAAATATGCGATCCATTGCTTTGTTAAACGATCATCTGCCATATCCGCTTTATTTAAAACAACAAGCCTCGGTTTATGTGTAATGATCTCATCGATCATTGGATTTCGAGAAGATAAAGGTAATCGAGCATCTACAAGCTCAATTACAACATCAATTAACTTTAATTTTTCTGTTACTTGGCGTCTAGCCTTTGCCATATGTCCCGGGAACCATTGAATTACCATGTTGCCACCTTCTTTTTCTTTTATTTCACAATACGAGCATCTTTTAACGGCCAGTATAGTATATTTGCTTTTCCAATCACTTGGTCCATTGAAATTGTACCAATTGAGCGACTATCTTTACTAAAACGACGATTATCACCTAAAACAAATAATTGACCTTCTGGAACAGTTTTCTTCCCTGTCATTTCTTCAAGAGTAAAATCATATGTAAGCGGTCCGTCAGCAATTTGTTTTTTCTGCTTGTCTAAATACGGCTCCTCATAAGCCTTTCCGTTAACATATAGTTTATCATTACGATACTCTATTTCATCGCCTGGCAGACCGATAATGCGCTTAATATAATCCTTATCTTCCGTAGCTCGGAATACGATAATATCAAATCGTTTCGGATCTCCTATGTGATAACCAATTTTATTGACAATCATTCGATCGCGATCATGTAAAGTAGACGCCATCGACACTCCATCTACGAGAATTGGCGCAAAGAAAAACTGTCTAATAACACCCGCTAATACAACAGCAATCAAAATTGCCTTGATCCATTCCCAAAGTGAACTCTTTTCTTTCTTCATGCATTTCCCCTCCACGATTATGTAAGCTGCTCGTATTATATCAAAATTTTATATAGATTGGAAAAAGGGAGCTTGTGCATTTACAAGCTCCCATACATGTCTTATCGAATTTCTTTAATACGTGCTTTTTTACCGCGAAGGTTACGTAAGTAGTATAACTTAGCACGACGTACTTTACCACGACGAAGTACTTCAAGTTTCGCGATTCTTGGCGTGTGAACTGGGAATGTACGCTCAACACCTACACCGTAAGAAATCTTACGAACTGTGAATGTTTCACTGATTCCGCCACCACGACGTTTAATTACAACACCTTCGAAAAGCTGAATTCTTTCACGAGTTCCCTCAACTACTTTTACGTGTACACGTAAAGTGTCTCCAGGACGGAATGAAGGAAGGTCAGTTTTTAATTGGCCTTGAGTAATTTCTGCGATTAATTGTTGCATATTAAATTCTCTCCTTTAAACAGATGCTCTTATAAAGTCTTAATAAATTACAGCGGAACATCGTTAATACGGCCACTGATTTCAGTAGCACAAGTGTTATAATAGCATATTGCTAGGACTGTTGCAATAGAAAATATATCTAGCCCTTACTTGTCTTCTTTAATCTGTTCTAGCCATTTCACTTCTTGCTTAGATAACTCTCGTTCTTCCAGTAAATCCGGTCTACGCGTGTACGTACGACGTAGTGATTCTTTGTGTCGCCATTCATCAATATTTTTATGATTTCCTGACATTAATACATTCGGTACCTTCATACCACGAAAATCAGCTGGACGTGTATAATGAGGATGTTCTAATAAACCTGTACTAAACGAATCCTCAACTTGTGAAGCATGATTTCCTAACACTCCTGGCAGAAGACGCACGACACTATCAGTAATAACCATAGAGGCTAACTCTCCGCCGGTTAATACGTAGTCACCAATAGAAATCTCATCTGTTACGAGATGCTCACGAATTCGTTCATCGTACCCTTCATAATGACCACACACAAAAATAACATGCTCTTCTTCAGCAAGCTCTTCTGCCTTCTTCTGCGTAAAACGCTCTCCTTGTGGACACATTAAAACAACTCTCGGTTTACGGTCTGTTTCCTTCGTTAACTCTTCCACTGCATCAAAGATAGGCTGAGGGGTTAATACCATCCCAGCTCCACCACCATACGGATAATCATCTACGCTATTATGCTTACTCGTTGTATAATCGCGGAAATTGACAACACGAAGCTCTACCGCTTCTTTTTCTTGTGCTTTCTTTAAAATTGAAGATCCAAACACACCCGTAAACATATCTGGAAACAATGTTAAGATGTCAATTTTCATTATAGCAATCCTTCCATTACATGAATGGTTACTAATTTATTCTCAATGTTAACTTGAAGTACAACATCATCAATATAAGGAATTAATAGATCTTGACCTTTTGGACGTTTAATTACCCAAACATCATTTGCACCAGGAGATAAAATTTCTTTTATTGTTCCTAACGCTTCTCCTTCTTCCGTTACAACACTGCAACCAATAATTTCATGGTAGTAGTATTCGCCTTCAGCTAGTTCACCTAACTGCTCTTCTGGTACTTTTATTAAAGAACCTTTAAACTTCTCTGCTTCATCTACATTGTTGTATCCTTCAAATGTTAATAAATCAAATGTCTTATGTTGACGATGAGAAGTTACTTTCACCGGAAGGTAGTCTGTACTTTTCTCGTTACTTATGTATAATGTGTTTCCTACTTTATATCGCTCTTCTGGAAAATCAGTACGAGAAATAACACGAATTTCTCCTCTTACGCCATGAGTATTTACAATTTTCCCTACGTTAAACCACTTTGTCATAAATAGTATGTCACCCCTGGTTTCTATATAAATTAAGCATTTCCATTTCATATATGGAACATGCAACTTCTCTTTAAATGTTAAAAAAGGGAGAGGAAATAACTCCTCGCCCTTTTTACGTTTATTGAATTTCCAGTGTTACTTTTTCATCATTATGATGTCCCACTGAATACAAGAGCATTCGAATTGCTTTCGCAACTCTCCCTTGCTTTCCAATGACTTTTCCAACATCCTCAGGATGTACAGTTAATCGATACTTTATCTCTCCGTTGTAAAGTTCCTGTGTAACTTTTACATCTTCAGGATGATCGACAAGAGGCTTGACAATCGTCTCGACTAACTTCTTCATAGTCATTGCCTCAATTACTTACCTTGTTTAGATAAGTGGAATTTCTCCATGATACCTTGGTTAGAGAATAAGTTACGAACTGTATCAGATGGTTTAGCACCATTTCCTAACCATTTTAATGCTGCTTCTTCGTTGATCTTAACTTCAGCTGGTTGAGCAACCGGATTGTAAGTACCGATTTCCTCAATGAAACGTCCGTCACGAGGAGAACGAGAATCTGCAACAACTACACGATAGAAAGGAGTTTTTTTAGCTCCCATACGTTTTAAACGAATTTTAACTGCCATTTATAAAGCACCTCCGAATTTATTTCACACAGATAATTATATTAGCAAAAAGACTATTGCTTTGTAAAGTATTTTTTCTTAACAGAGCCATCTTTTTTCCTTACATGAATGGAAACTTCAATCCACCTAGTCCTTTTTTCTTACCTTTTTGCATTCCAGTCATCGTTTTCATCATCTTTTTCATATCATCAAATTGCTTGATTAAACGATTGATCTCTTGTACCGTTGTACCGCTACCTTTGGCAATGCGCTTTTTGCGACTAGCATTGATTATTTCCGGTTGTTCTCGCTCTAATTTAGTCATAGAACGAATAATTGCCTCAATATGCCCAATTTGTTTTTCATCAACTTGCGCATTTTTCAGCCCTTTAATTTTATTTGCACCAGGAAGCATTCCTAACAATTCATCAAGCGGTCCAAGTTGACGCACTTGTCCAAGTTGTTCTAGGAAATCGTCAAGCGTAAACGAAAGCGTACGCATTTTTTGCTCAAGTTCTTTTGCTTTCTCTTCATCAACTGTAGCTTGCGCTTTTTCAATTAATGTTAAGACGTCTCCCATCCCTAAAATACGGGATGCCATACGCTCTGGATGGAACGCTTCAATCGCATCTAGTTTTTCACCCATACCAGCAAATTTAATCGGTGTATTTGTTACAGCTTTAATAGATAATGCCGCACCACCGCGCGTATCACCATCTAATTTCGTTAATACAACACCTGTTAAACCTAACTGTTCATGGAAACTTTGTGCAACATTTACCGCGTCTTGACCCGTCATCGCATCGACAACAAGGAAAATTTCATCCGGTTTCGCAACTTCTTTCACTTTCGCTAATTCATCCATTAGTTCTTCATCAATATGCAGGCGACCTGCTGTATCGATTAAAACATAATCGTGATGATCTTCTTTTGCTTTTGCAATCGCTTGTTTCGCAATTTCAACAGGACTTACTTGATCTCCTAAAGAGAATACAGGCATGTCCAATTGCTTCCCTAATGTTTCAAGCTGTTTAATCGCTGCTGGACGGTAAATATCCGCTGCAACAAGCATCGGTTTACGATTATGCTTTTTACGAAGCAAATTCGCAAGCTTACCTGTCGTCGTTGTTTTACCCGCACCTTGCAGACCAACCATCATTATAACAGTCGGTGGCCTATTAGCAACAGCAATTTTGCTTTGCTCTCCGCCCATAAGTTCTGTAAGTTCTTCCTGTACGACTTTAATTACTTGTTGTCCAGGTGTCAAACTTGTCATTACATCTTGTCCGACAGCACGTTCAGACACACGCTTTACAAAATCTTTTACTACTTTAAAGTTAACGTCCGCTTCTAAAAGAGCTAGACGAACTTCTCTCATCATTTCTTTCACATCGGCTTCAGAAACTTTTCCTTTGCCGCGGATTTTTTGCATTGTCTGTTGAAGTCGGTCGGCTAATCCTTCAAATGCCATATTGCCGCCCTCCTAATCTAATTTTTCGATAGCTTCAACAACTTGTTTCATTTCTTCATTCACATGCTCTTCTTCGCTGATTAGCTGTTTTAGCTTTGCAACAAGTCGCTGTCGCTCTTGAAACTTTTGAAGTAATACTAATTTATCTTCATATTCTTCAAGCATCGCTTCAGTCCGTTTAATGTTATCATACACGGCTTGGCGACTTACATCAAATTCTTCCGCAATTTCACCAAGAGATAAATCATCTAGATAATAAAGCGACATATAACTTCTTTGTTTTTGCGTTAACAACGATTGATAAAAATCAAATAAATAGTTCATTCTCGTTGTTTTCTCGAGCATGTTGGATCATCCTTTGTTAAGTGATTTCCCTTTACATGAATTAGTTTACATGGAGTAGAAAAGAGTGTCAAGTTTTTTTCTTAACATCACATGTTTTTTATAGAAAAAGAAGCGGAAAATACCGCTTCTTTCACTTACACTTCTTCTGTTTCTACTAAGTTCGCAAATAAACCATACACATATTGTTCTGGATCAAACTGCTGCAAGTCATCCATTTGCTCCCCTAATCCAACAAATTTCACCGGTACATCCATTTCGTTACGAATCGCTAATACAATACCACCTTTAGCAGTTCCATCTAACTTCGTTAAAACAATACCCGTAACATTCGTTGCTTCACGGAATGTTTTCGCTTGACTTAAACCGTTTTGTCCTGTTGTTGCATCAATAACAAGTAATACTTCATGAGGAGCCCCCGGTACTTCACGCTCAATTACACGCTTCACTTTCTCTAACTCTTTCATTAAGTTTACTTTATTTTGTAAGCGCCCTGCTGTGTCACATAGTAATACGTCTACTTTACGTGCTTTCGCAGCTTGTACAGCGTCATACATAACCGCCGCTGGATCAGATCCTGATCCTTGTTTAATCACTTCTACACCAACGCGATCGCCCCATACTTCTAATTGTTCAATTGCTCCCGCGCGGAATGTATCTCCTGCCGCCAATAGGACAGACTTACCTTCTGTTTTGAATTTATGTGCTAGTTTACCAATCGTCGTAGTTTTTCCTACGCCATTAACACCGACAAATAAAACAACTGTTAATTGATCCTCTTGCATATTAATTTCGTTACTAAATTCACTGTCACCTTTGTAAATTCCTACTAACTTTTCTGAAATAACAGCTTGTACTTCTTTTGGATCCTGGATGTTACGACGCTGCACTTCTTCTTTCAATTGATCAATTAATTCCATTACCGTCGAAACTCCGACATCTGCACCAATTAAAATTTCTTCTAGTTCCTCAAAGAAATCTTCATCTACTTTACGATAACGATAAACTAAATCATTTACTTTATCTGCAAACGAATTCCTCGTCTTTTCTAACCCTTGTTTAAATTTCTCTGTTACCGTATCTGTTTGTTTTGAAATTTTTTCTTTTAATTTTTTAAAAAAGCTCATACTGTCCCATCCTTCCTAATTACTTGCCACTAGTTCTTCTCCATCATCTAAACGAACCGAAACAAGTTTAGATACCCCTGACTCTTGCATGGTTACACCGTACAATACGTCAGACTCTTCCATTGTACCTTTTCTATGTGTAATGACAATAAACTGTGTCTCATCACTAAATTTCTTTAAATACTGTGCAAAACGGGCAACATTCGCCTCATCAAGAGCCGCCTCTACCTCATCTAGTACACAGAACGGAACTGGACGCACTTTTAAAATACCAAATAGCAGCGCAATTGCTGTTAAAGCACGCTCTCCACCTGAAAGTAAACCTAAGTTTTGTAGTTTCTTCCCTGGCGGTTGCGCTACAATATCAATACCCGTATTTAATAAGTCCTCTGGATTCGTCATGACTAAATCCGCTCTACCGCCTCCAAATAATTCAGAGAATACCGATTGAAACTCCATTCGGATTCCTTCAAACGTAGTAGAGAAACGTTTTTTCATCTCTTCATCCATTTCAGTAATAAGCTGGTGCAATGTCGTTTTCGCTTCTTCTAGGTCATCTTTTTGCTCCAATAAGAATGTATGACGCTCTGCTACACGCTCATACTCTTCAATTGCCCCTAAGTTCACTGTGCCTAGCTCTTCGATGGATAGTTTAATTAGTTTCACCTTTTTACGTGCATCCTCAGCAGGCATTATCATTGTATACTTCAATTTTGCTGCTTCAAATGAAATTGTATATGTTTCACGTAAATGTTGTAATCTATTTTCTAACTCTACATCAAGTCGGTTTATTTTTACTTCTTGATCTTTCAACATCTCAAGAATGTATTTATGCTTACCTGTTGTTTCTTTCAGATTACGCTCTAACTGTTCTACTCTCTCTTGTAACGATATACGTTGTTCACGACGAGAGCGAATTAACTCTGAAGTTTGATTACGATCATATGCTTTCTTCTCAATCATATTCGTAATTTGCTCTTCACCACTTGAATTCGATGTCATTTCTTGTTTTAAGAATGCTAAATCCTCTTTCGTTTTGACAAGCGTTGCATCCGTTTCTTCTTTTTCCTTCGTCAATCGTTCAACTTTTTCTTTTTGATTAGATAAGCGTTGTTGCTTTTCAGCCGCCAACACTTTTAACTCAGTCATTTCTTTTTGAACTTTTTCTTTCGAAGAATGCTGCTCACTTTTTTGTTTTGTTAAAGCGACAATTTTGCTATCTAATCCCGTAATCTCTGCTTGAAGAGTCGCTAAAATCTTTTCTAGCTCTTCTTTACGCCCTTGTATCTTCACTTGATCTTGTAAGAATCCTTCAATCTCTAAATCGTAAATAGATAAACGATCATTAATACGATGTTCTTCTAATTCTAAGCGATTAATTTCTTCTCTTAATTTCTGTTCATCTACACGCTCTACTTCTACACTTTGCCTTAGTTCGCGTATTTGCACTTCTCTTTCTTGAATCTCTTGCTTTACTGCTTTAACAAAGTTTTCTAACTTCGTTGTTTTCTCTTCCATATCAGTTAACTTGCTCGTCCACTCTTCTAGTTCACGTTGGCGTCCTAATAAAGAAGATTTCGCCTGTTTTACCGCTCCACCTGTCATAGAACCACCAGGGTTCACTACATCACCTTCGATTGTTACAATGCGATAACGGTATTGCAGTTGTTTCGCTAACTCATTTGCCCCGCGTAAATCTTTTGCAACAATAACAGTACCTAATAAATTCGAAACTACATTTTCATATTTATTGTTATATTGCACAAGTTCTGCGGCCACACCTACAAACGATGGGTGTTGATTTACAATACGTAATTGTTCAAATGATAACGATCTACTTTTAATAACAGCTTGCGGTAAAAACGTTGCTCGCCCATGTTTGTTTTGTTTTAAAAACGCAATTGCATTACGAGCATGTTCTTCTTTTTGTACGACAATATGCTGCATTGCTGCACCTAGAGCAATTTCCATTGCAATTTCATATTCTTCCGGTACTGTTAGCAGTTCTGCAACAGCACCCTCGATACCTTGCAATTTATTTTCTCTAGCTTTTAATACTTCACGTACTCCTTGATAGAAACCAGAATAATCTTCTTGCATCTCTTCTAGCATTTCTTTTCGAGAACGTGCCTGTTGTACAAATTGATACGCTTGATACAGTTTTGTTTCATTTTCACTATACTGCGTCTTGCATTTCCCAAGTGCTGCTTCTGTCTTTTGTATATTCGAAAGGATACCAGCTACTTTTTCTTTCACTTGTTCATAACTTTCCACAAGCTTCGTCTTTTTCGCGGTAATTTCCATACGCATTTCTACATATTTCGCATTTTCTTCATCGAGGCGTTCATTTTTAGAGTTTTGTTGTTTAGATTGTTCTTCAATCATAGATAACTCATTGCGATGACTAGCTTGTTGATTTAAAAGTTCAATATAGTCACCTTTTAAATTCTCAATTTGTTCCTCTAAATTGTCAGCAAAAGTTGCAAGCAGTAACTCATTATCATGCAATTTCGTCTCCAACTCTTTTACTTGATTTACAAATTGCATCAACACTCCTGTACTGGATTCAATTTCACCATCATAACTTGTAGCTTTCTCTGTTAATTCAACAATTAACTGCTCTAGTTGCGCACAATGCGTCGTTGCATTTTGTTTTCTCTCTTTTAATAACTCACGCTGTCCTTCTAACTTTTCTAGCTCTTTACTAGAAAGAAGAAGTACTTCTTGCAAGGAATCTACAGACTCATCTACTGCTTGTAATTGTCCTCGTAATTCCTCTAGCTCTTCTTCACCTTTTTGTAAATGCGTTGACATTTTAGCTTCTTCGTTTTTATTATGTCCAAACTGATTTCGAAGCGCTTCCCATTTCTCATGTAATTCTTCAATTTCATGTACAATAAGCGCCGCTTCTACTTTCTCTAATTCTTCTTTTTTCTCAAGATAATCTTTCGCAATAGAAGCTTGTCTTTCTAAAGGTTCTACTTGACTACTTAATTCGTGAATGATATCTTGTACACGATTTAAGTTTTCTTGTGTATCTGCTAATTTTGCTTCAGCTTTCTTTTTACGAAGTTTGTATTTCAGCACTCCAGCAGCTTCTTCAAATACACCACGACGTTCTTCCGATTTACTACTTAAAATCTCTTCAACTTTCCCCTGGCTAATAATCGAAAAAGCTTCTCTTCCCATACCAGAGTCCATAAATAAATCGATAATATCTTTCAATCTACATGATTGTTTATTAATATAAAAATCACTATCACCAGAACGAGATACACGACGTGTTACACACACCTCATTATATTCAATCGGTAAACGTTGATCTTCATTATTTAAAGTTAATGTTACTTCAGCAACATTAACTGCTCTTCTCGTATCACTGCCCGCAAAAATAATATCCTCCATCTTTGCACCACGTAATGATTTTGCAGATTGTTCACCAAGTACCCAGCGAATCGCATCAGTAATATTACTTTTCCCACTTCCATTAGGTCCTACTACAGAAGTTACACCTGGGACAAAATCAACAGATACGCGCTCAGCAAACGACTTAAATCCTGCTATTTCTAATCTTTTTAAAAACACGAAAGGCCTTCCTCCTATTCTCCGTTGTTATAACTGTTATCTATACAAAAACGAGCTATTATACGGATTTCCCTTCCCTTTATTCACAAACAAAAAGAAAGTTTCATTCTATGCATAAGGAATCCCCCTCATTCAAAGGGGGATTCCTTATAGTTGTTCTTTTAA
The DNA here is from genome assembly GCF_044324725.1 of Bacillus sp. 3G2. Taxonomy (NCBI): domain Bacteria; kingdom Bacillati; phylum Bacillota; class Bacilli; order Caryophanales; family Bacillaceae; genus Bacillus; species Bacillus sp. 3G2. The sequence goes on from NZ_CP172246.1 coordinate 3,651,303, forward strand.
TTTTTTCAATGCTTCTGCAGCAGCTTGTTGCTCTGCTTCTTTTTTCGACTTGCCACTACCAAGACCTAGGGCCACGTTATTTAACGTAACACGTGACACAAATTCTCGGTTATGAGCCGGTCCTTTTTCTTGCAAAATTTGATACTCAATATTGCCACTACCATCACGCTGAATCAACTCTTGTAATTGACTCTTATAATCCATCACATGAGAAAAAGCACCTTCATTAATTTTCGGATATACAACTTCTTTTAAGAATCCCCAAACTGTTTCAAGCCCTTGATCAAGATAAAGGGCACCAATAAACGCTTCAAAGACATCCGCTAATAAAGCTGGTCGTTCACGTCCACCCGTCATTTCCTCGCCTTTTCCCAATAAAACAAGGCTACCAAATGACAATTCGTTTGCAAAACGAACAAGAGATGGTTCACATACAATAGCTGCACGTAGTTTTGTTAACTCTCCTTCGCTCATTGTCGGATATTTTTGAAACAGATACTGCGATACAGTGAGTTCCAATACAGCATCACCAAGAAATTCAAGACGCTCATTGTCCTCATGCGGTTTTTTTCGATGCTCATTCACATACGATGAATGCGTAAATGCTTGAATCAATAATTTTTCATCTGAAAACGTAATACCTATTTCTTCTTGAAATACTTTAAACGCTTCACGATATTTTGTTTCGTATTTTTTTTCTCTATGTTTTCGGTACGGCATAAGTCCCTCCAGATATAAGCCGAGAAGCCCCGCTAAAAAACGGGACTTCACTTAAGCATTATAGATGACTCTCTATGTAAGTCACAGCATCGCCAACAGTAGCAATCTTTTCAGCATCTTCATCAGAAATTTCCATTTCGAATTCATCTTCCAATTGCATTACAAGTTCTACTACATCTAGGGAGTCTGCGCCTAAATCTTCTTTAAAGCTCGCAGCTGGTACTACTTCAGTTTCTTCTACACCTAAACGATCAACGATGATTTTTGTTACACGCTCTAAAACATCTGCCATTCCATTCACCTCCCCTCAAATATTATATTAAATATTGGCCAAAAAAACTAGCTGAAATCAATTCTTTTATTACATTACCATACCGCCATCAACATTTAACGTTTGACCTGTAACATATTTGCTTTGATCAGAAGCAAAGAACGTTACAGCATTTGCGATATCCTCCGCTTCACCAAACTGAGCCACAGGAATTAATTTTAACATTTCAGCTTTTATATTTTCATCTAATACGTCTGTCATATCTGTAGCAATAAACCCAGGAGCAATTGCATTTACAGTAATATTACGGCTCGCTAACTCTTTTGCGGATGTTTTTGTTAATCCAATTACACCCGCTTTAGCAGCAACATAGTTTGCTTGTCCTGGATTACCTGTTACTCCAACAACAGAAGCGATATTAATAATACGCCCATGACGTTGACGCATCATGTATCGAGATACTGCCTTCGTACATAAGAATACACCTTTTAGGTTTGTATTAATAACTGTATCCCATTCTTCTTCTTTCATACGCATTAATAAATTATCTTTTGTTACACCTGCGTTATTTACAAGAATATCAACTTGTCCAAAAGTATCTACAGTTTGTTTCACCATATTTGTAACGTCTTCAGCATTTGCAACATCTGCTCTTACAGCAATTGCATCCGAACCTAATTTCTTTATTTCATCAACTACTTCATTTGCCTTTTGCTCATTACCAGCATAATTTACTACAACATTTGCCCCTTGTTTCGCTAAATCAATCGCAATTGCACGACCAATTCCACGTGAAGCGCCGGTTACTAATGCTACTTTCCCTTTTAACATCAGTTTTCTCCTCTCAAATTTGAAATGGTATCTTTTAATGTCTCTTCATCATATATCGCATATGCTTTCACTGATGAATCAATTGACTTCATAAGTCCAGCAAGTACTTTCCCAGGTCCAATCTCAATAAATGTATCTACCCCTTGACTCACCATATTTTCAATGGACGGGTACCATAAGACAGGCGAATAGAGCTGTTCAATTAGCTTTTCTTGAATATGTGTACCGCTTGTAATAACGTCTGCTGTTACATTTGCGATAACAGGAATATTCGTATCTTGAATTGTAATTTCATTTAGGACACTTTGGAACTTCTCAGCTGCCGGCTTCATAAGTGAAGAGTGGAACGGTCCACTTACCTTAAGCGGAATTGCTCTCTTTGCACCATTTTCTTTCGCTCTTTGAGAAGCAATCTCGACTCCTTGCTTCGTTCCAGAAATCACAATTTGCTTCGTACTATTCATATTAGCAATTTGTACCGCATATCCTTCACTTGTTACTTCTTCTGTAACTTGTTTCAGCATATGTGGATCAGCACCTAAAATAGCCGCCATTGCACCTTCTCCGCCAGGAACAGCTTCTTCCATATATTCCCCACGTTTCCTTACAGCGTATACAGCGTCTTCAAAAGTTATTGCACCCGCTGCTACAAGAGCGCTATACTCACCTAAACTATGTCCTGCAACAAAGTCTGGTGTAATATCATACTCTTTCAAAGCTGTCAAAATAGCAAAACTCGTCGTTAATAAGGCAGGCTGCGCATTTGTCGTTAACGTAAGCTTTTCCTGCGGTCCTTCAAAAATCACTTCTGAAAGTGAATCTTGCAACACCTCATCTGCTTTTGCAAACACATTTGCAACCTCTTTATTATTCTCCGCTAACTGTCTACCCATTCCAACCGCCTGTGAACCTTGGCCTGGAAAAAGAAATGCTAGTTTTCCCATTTCAAATCCTCCTCTTATTGGAGTGGCTCTTTCTCCATTACACTTGAAATAGTAGGAATTACTTCTTTCGCTACCATTTCTCTCGTTTGACGAATCGCACTAAATATCGATTGGTCATTGGAAGAACCGTGAGCCTTAATGACAGGAGCTTTCAATCCAAACAATGCCGCTCCCCCATACTCCGAATAATCCATTTTATCTTTTAATACCATAAGTTTTGGCTTTAATACCGCTGCTGCTAATTTACTCGTAAACGAACTCATTAACTGCTCTTTTAACATAGAGAATAATGCAAGTGCCGTTCCTTCTAATGATTTTAGCGCTACATTCCCTGTAAAACCATCACACACAACAACATCTGCTACACCTTGCAATAAATCTCTTGATTCAACGTTCCCAACGAAATTAATTGGGGCATCCTTAAGCATTGCAAAGACTTGTTTTGAAAGCTCGTTCCCTTTGCCATCCTCTGTTCCAACGTTCAAAAGTCCAACGCGAGGATTTTTAATTCCCCTTACTTTCTCAGCGTATACAGATCCCATTACTGCATATTGATATAAATGAATTGGTTTTGCATCAACGTTCGCTCCAACATCTAACATAACAAAACCTTCTCCATCAACAGTTGGCATTGTAGGGGATAAAGCTGGTCGCTCAATTCCTTCCATACGACCTACAACAAACAATCCAGCCGCCATTAAAGCTCCTGTACTACCAGCTGATATACAAGCATCCGCTACGCCGTCTTTCACTTGCTGCGCTGCTAGTACCATTGAAGCTTGTTTTTTTCGACGAACCGCTCTTACTGGTTCATCTGTCGATTCGATTTTTTCATCTGTATGAAGTATAGTAATTCGTTCTTCACTCGCTAAGTATTGACGAATTTCCTCTTCTTTCCCTACTAACGTAATATGTAAATCAGAATATTCCTTAATAGCTTTCATTGCTCCTAATACGACAGCCTTTGGAGCGTGATCGCCGCCCATTGCATCTATTGCGATTTTCATAAGTTGTTACCTTCCTCACTATAATTACTAGATCGATACATTTCAAAAGTGCCTGTAAAAACAAGTTCTTCTCCAACAAAGCTACGCACTTTTACAACGGTCCGTCCTTTATCATTCTCTACATCTTCAACGCGTGCTTTTGCAACAACACGCTCTCCTAATTTTACAGGACGAATGTATCGAATGGTAGACTTTGCAGTTAAAGCTAATTCTTCATCAATAACTGCAACAGCTAGTGAGTTTGCTTGTGCAAACAAATGATGCCCACGGGCAATCTGATTTCTTTTAAATACGTGTTCTACCTTCACTTCAAAGATAGAAATCGCATGTCTATCTAATTCTATATCGATAATTTCTCCGACAACCTCTTCTAACGGTAAAGATTTCACATCTTCTTCATGTTGCTTCGTAGCTACATGTTTAATTCTTTCTCTTAATTCAGGAATAGATAATTCCATACGATCAAGACGTACGGTTTGTATACTCACTTGAAATTTTTCTGCTAAATCTTCATCCGTAATAAAAGGATTCGTTTCTATTGTTTGTTGTAATAATTCTTGTCTTTCTTTTTTACTTCTTCTTTTTTTCATACCGCACCATCCATTTTTATGACTAGGTACTAACAGTAGTATATAATCATTAAAAGTAGAATGCAACAAAAACTTTTGTCGCCTCCCTTTAATCGAGCTTCTCTCCTTGGAACACACCTGTCCCGTCAAGATAAGTACGCAGCGAAGCATATTGATCATTATGCCAAAACGCTTCAGAATCTACTAGTAATGCTGCATCTTGTCTTGCAGTTTCTAACGCTCGATAATCATGTACCATATCAGCAACCTTGAATTCTGGTAAACCACTTTGCTTACTTCCAAAGAAATCTCCAGGACCTCTTAACTCTAAATCTTTTTCTGACAATACAAATCCATCGTTCGTTTCGGTCATAATACGCATTCGCTCTTTTCCCGTTTCCGATTTTGGATCCGCGATTAATAAACAATATGATTGTTCACTACCACGCCCAACACGTCCCCTGAGCTGGTGAAGCTGCGATAAACCGAAACGTTCTGCATCATAAATAACCATTACAGTCGCATTCGGTACGTTCACACCTACTTCAACAACTGTTGTCGACACAAGAATTTGCACTTTATTTTCACTAAATTGTCCCATTATCTCTTCTTTTTCTTGAGATGATAATCTTCCATGCATTAATCCAACTTGACATTTCCCTTGATAGTGATGAGTCAGCATACTATGTAAGTCAATCGCATTTTGTACATCAAGTTTCTCAGATTCTTCAATAAGGGGACAAATTACATATGCTTGTCTCCCTTTTTTTATCTCCTTCTCTACAAAACCGAGAACTCGATCTAACATATCATGTTTGGCCCAGTATGTTTCAATTACCTTTCTACCAGCTGGCATCTCATCGATTATAGAAACATCCATCTCTCCAAATGCAGTAATTGCTAACGTGCGTGGAATTGGGGTCGCTGTCATAAATAATACATCTGGACTTTCACCTTTCTCCCTTAAAACCCGTCGCTGCGCTACACCAAATCGATGTTGTTCATCAGTAATAACGAGACCTAACCTATGAAAGATAACTTCATCTTGAATTAAAGCATGTGTTCCGACAAGGATATCTATTTCTCCTTGTTCTAATTTAGCCAAAATCTCTCGACGTCTTACACCTTTAACAGAACTTGTTAGCAATTCAACCTTCATGCCAAAGTGTGAGAACGTCTCTGCGAGCGATTGATAATGTTGCTCCGCTAAAATTTCTGTAGGAACCATTAAAGCACCTTGATAATGTGCTAATTTCGCTGCATAAAGGCCAATCGCTGCAACGACTGTTTTCCCAGAACCTACATCCCCTTGCAACAGACGATTCATCCGATAAGGAGATGTCATATCTTTCATAATTTCATCTACTACCCGGCTCTGTGCACCAGTTAACGGAAACGGAAGTGCATCGATAAACTCTTGCAATTCCGCTGAAGGAATTTCTTTTTTCGTCCCTTTCGAATTTTCCCTCTCCATTTTCCGTAATGTTTGCATTTTCAGCTGAAATAAGAAAAACTCCTCATATACAAAACGGCGACGTGCTTGTTTTAAATCTTCCTGCCCTGCTGGAAAATGCAATGCCCGAAGCGCTTCATAACGCGGCAATAATTTATATCGACTAAGCAATCCATCAGGCAGTACTTCAACTATAGATTCTCCATACTCCTTGAATGCTTGGGCAATAAAACGGCGCATCTGCTTTACTGTAAGTTTCCCTTTCACTGAGTATACAGGCTCTACTTCTTGTTGACGTGCAACTGGTCCAAAATGAAGCTCTGATACCGCAATCGTTTGACGATGCTGATCCCATTTACCAGTAATCGTTACCGTTTCATCTAAATTTAACTTCTGCTTATAGTACGGCCTATTAAAACATACAGCTGTAATTAAATAACGACCGACGAGGACACGAACCGTAAGACGCGACTTCTTCTTCCCGTAATATTGTAGTAAAGGAGCACTATGAACTTTCCCTTCAACTGTTACCCGTTCATCATGCTTTACTTCAGCAAGATCTTTCATCGCATAATCTTCATAACGGTACGGAAAATGTTCTAATAGATGAGAAACTGTATAAATTCCCATCTCGTGTAGTAATTCAGATGTTTCTCCTCCGATTCCCTTTACATCCGTAACAGGAACTTGTACAACTTCATTCAAGATTCTCACGCTCCGTCACATTATTTTCTTTGATTCATTATCCATTAACGCGATTGACATCTGTAATCGCTCTATTTCACCTTATATATTCTATCATAGGCATTCTAAGAGAAACTACTCAAATCCATCATAAGCAACACGAAAGAAAAGAGCCTCACTATTAGCAGCAAGGCTCTTTTTTATCTTCAATATGCTAGCCTTTTGAATAAAAACTAGTAATAAACTTCATATTACTACTTCTTATCCATTAGCAAGTAAGTAATCCATTTATTTTCAAAACGAATTTTTTCTTATTCTACAGAGAAGATGAAAGAATACACCGGTTGGTTTCCAGCATGTACTTCTACTTCTGCATCTTCAAAATTCTCTTCTACAAATTCAACTAACTCAGCTACTTCTTCGTCAGTCGCATCTTCACCTTGTAGAATCGTTACGATTTCAGAATCTTCATCAATAAGTGCTTCTAGTAATTGCTTTGCAGCCCCTACTTTTTCAGCATTTGTTGATACGATTTTTCCATCTGCGATACACATGAAATCATCTTTTTGAATTGCTACACCATCAATTTCCGTATCACGTACCGCATACGTAATTTGACCGGTTTTCACATGAGATAAAGCTTCTTTCATGTTTTCTTCATTCTCTTCTAACGTTCCAACTGGATTAAATGCTAACATTGCAGCCATACCTTGAGGAACTGTTTTCGAACGAATCACAATCACTTCTTGATCAACAACTGACGCTGCTTGTTCTGCTGCCATCACGATATTTCCGTTGTTCGGTAAAATAATGATTTTTTCAGCGTTCGCTTCTTCAATCGCCTTCACAATATCCTCCGTACTTGGATTCATCGTTTGGCCACCTTCGATCACTTTCGTCGCGCCAATGCTCTCAAATAAAGTTTTGATACCAGATCCCATAGCTACAGTTACGATACCGTACGGTTGTTTCTCTTTAGACTGGCTAGTCGGCTCAGGCATCATAGTAGGCTCATCTAATAAAGCAGTATGCTGTTCACGCATATTTTCTACTTTAATCTTAATTAAACTACCATAGCGTTGTCCATAATTCATAGGATCTCCAGGATGTTCCGCATGAATATGAACCTTAACAACCTCATCATCTGATACAACAAGTAGTGAATCTCCGTATACACTAATATCTTCACGGAATTTTTGTTCAGAGAAATTATGTTCCTTCATTTTTTCAGGCTCTAATTTCACCATGAATTCCGTACAATATCCATACTTTATATCTTCTGTACTCAATTGGCTTTGTACACTACGGTGATGTTCTGCGCGTACCATGTCATTCATAGATGGTTGGGCAGACACATTAGAAGAAATCGTTTCTCCTTTTAAGTCAGCTAAAAATCCTTCATATACAACAACAAGACCTTTACCACCGCTATCTACAACGCCAACTTGTTTTAATACAGGTAATAAATCTGGCGTACGATTTAACGATGCATTTGCTTCTTTCACAACGTCTTCCATAAACAAAACAAAGTCGCGCTGTTTTTTCGCAACTGTCACTGCATATTTACCCGTTTCTCTTGCAACCGTTAAAATCGTTCCTTCAATCGGTTTCATAACCGCTTTGTAAGCCGCTTCTACCCCAGCATCTAAAGCTGCAGCAAAATCAACTGTTGTTAATTCTTCTTTTTGTTCAATGGATTTAGAGAAACCACGGAATAACTGAGATAAAATAACACCAGAGTTACCACGAGCTCCCATTAATAATCCTTTGGCTAAACTTACGCCGACTTTACCAGCGTGCTGTGAAGGATTTTCTTTCACTTCACGTGCGCCTGAAGTCATTGATAAGTTCATGTTTGTACCGGTATCGCCATCTGGAACTGGAAATACGTTTAATGCATCAACAAGCTGAACATTATTTGTTAAATTATTCGCTCCTTGCATGATCATTTGTGATAAACGTTTCCCATCAATTTTTTGAATTGACACAGATTTTCCTCCTTAATGCACATTACAAGTTTATTACTTTAACTCCTTGTACGTAGATGTTTACAGAATCTACTGCTAGTCCTACAGTTTGATCTAATGTATATTTCACTTTCGTCTGCACGTTATGTGCTACTTCTGAAATTTTCGTACCATAGCTCACAATAATATACATATCAATATGTACTTCATCTTCATCTTTACGAACAATAACACCTCTAGTGAAGTTTTCTTTTCGTAAAATATCTGTTAAACCATCTTTTAACTGATTTTTTGATGCCATACCTACGATACCGTAGCAATCTACTGCGGCACCTCCAGCAATTGTTGCAATTACATCTGTACTAATATCAATTTGACCATACTTCGTTTTAATTTCAATTGACATCTCGTTTCCCCCTTCATAAATGGTGAAAGTGAGCTAGACTACTTTAGTTACTATCATATAATCTTTTTAAAGAAAATTCCATCGTTCTTTCTTTTCACTCTCATATTTTATGTTTTAAATCACATTTTTTATGATGAGCAAAATAGTCCATTGTTATTATACAACATGTACCACTATAATATGTCAAGTAATTTTTCTTGATTTCAGCTTTTCATCATCGACATATGGTGTCAAGTAATTTTTCTTGATTTCTTTTTTCTACGGTGTTGCATTCTCTTTTTAGTTGTGTTAAATTATAGTAGTGTTTTTAGCATCGCAAAAAAGACTAACATTGAAAAATTACGTATGGTAAGGTATCAAGGGAGGGAAATATAAATGGCTCGTGTTTGTGCTATCACTGGAAGAAAAGCTCGTTCTGGTAACTCTCGTTCTCACGCAATGAACGCTACAAAACGTAAATGGGGCGCTAACCTTCAAAAAGTTCGCGTACGCATCGACGGAAAAGTTCAACGTGTTTACGTTTCTGCTAGAGCATTAAAATCTGGCAAAATCGAACGTGTTTAATAATAAAAAAAAGAGCCTCTAGGCTCTTTTTTTACTATGACAATGAAAAAAGCACCGGTAATAGGTGCTTTTTTTAATCTTTTTTGAAGGTATTTAACATGGCACGAACAATTCCACCAAGAAATTTAGGTAACTTAATTGTATAAAATCTCATGGTTTCCCTCCTAATCCCCATTACTCCACTTGTTCACTATATGATGTAAGGAGCAAAATTGTTTCTTTAATCAGTGCTTCTTATCACCATTAATATGCCAGAAGTAAATGAAAAAGTACCTTTTTCCTCAACGAGTTCATTACTAATACAAAGTGTTGATCCCCATTCTATTGTTTTATTAGTTAGAGGATACTTAAATCCAAGCAATGTAATCCCTTCCACTATTTCAGTAACCGGCACAAAAGATACATAAGGGAAATTTTTATTGTCTTCAATTATATGTGTACCCACTTTTTTCACGCTTATTTCATTTTTATTGTCTACAATACACATTTCTATCTCTACTTCTAACCCTCTTAAAAGCATCTGTATATTTGCTAAACCGTGATCCAGCCTTCCACCAGTGGCACCAAAAATACGAATCAATGTCGGATTTTGTTCTAACGCCCAGTTAATCGCAATTTCTAAATCTGTTTGATCTTTTTCACGAGGAACAATATGTAAGTCATTTGTTTGCTGGCCCATCCATACTAATTCTTCTTCAGTAACTGAATCGTAATCTCCAAACGCAACAGCTGGAGTAATTCCTCCTTTTAATAAACGATATACGCCTCTATCAACTGCCGCCCACACTACTTTCTCACTTTCATATCGAGAAAAATCTGCACAATATTCCGCAGGTCCGCCCGCTAAAATATGAATAATCATGTTTCCTTCCCCTTCCATTGTAAAAAGGCAATCTGCCATTCGGTAGATTGCCTTTTTACATATTTTTTCTCTATCCTTTATAAATAGTGAAAACTTACTACACTAGAAGTTTCACTGGGATAAAGACTCGTTCATTCATTATCCACGAATGACACGAATTGCTTCACCGCGGTCTTTTTGATTGTATACTGCTGATCCAGCTACAAGCACATTTGCTCCTGCTTCAACACAAAGTCTTGCTGTTTCAGCATTTACACCACCATCAACTTCAATTTCTACTTCTAGATTGCGCTCTTTAACCATTTCTGCAACTTGTTTAATTTTCGGTAATACAGAATGGATAAATTTCTGCCCACCAAATCCTGGGTTTACTGTCATAAGTAATACCATATCTATATCTTCTAATACATGCTCAATCGTTGAAACTGGCGTATGCGGATTTAATACAACTCCCGCTTTAATGCCATGAGATTTAATTAACTGAATTGTACGATGCAGATGAGGGCACGCCTCTACATGAACAGTAATAATATCCGCTCCCGCTTTTGCGAAAGTCGGGATATAGTTATCAGGATTTTCAATCATTAAATGTACATCTAATGGTAACGATGTAATCGGACGGATAGCTTCTACAATTAATGGTCCAATCGTAATATTTGGTACGAAATGTCCATCCATTACATCGACGTGAATGTAATCCGCTCCGCTTTTTTCTACATCTTTAATCTCTTCCCCTAATTTTGAAAAATCTGCTGATAAGATCGATGGTGCAATTTTAATCATAACTAATACCTCGGCTTTCTCTCTCTAATTTCTTCTACGAATTGTTTGTAATTCTTATAACGATATTCTGTAATTTTTCCTTCTTCAACCGCAGCCTTCACAGCACATTTCGGTTCGGAAAGATGTGTACACCCTCTAAATTTACAGTATTGGCTCGCTTCTTTCAACTCTGGAAAACAATATGTAAGATCTTCTACCTCTATATCTATGAAATCAAGTGAACTAAAACCAGGTGTATCTGCAACTAGTCCGCTTCCAACCGCAATTAATTCTACGTGTCTTGTCGTATGTTTCCCGCGTCCTAAATGCGAGGAAATATCATTCGTTTTCAATTCTAAATCTGGGCGTAAAACGTTAAGCATAGAAGATTTTCCAACACCAGATTGCCCTGCTACAACAGAAACACAGCCTTCTAAGAATGGTTTTAAAATATCAATACTTTCCGATGTATTTATAGAAGTAAATAATACATCATATCCCATCTCACGATAGTCATTCGCATAAGATTCAACAGTCTCTCTCATTCTTTCATCCACTAAATCCATCTTACTAATGCAAATAATCGGCTTAATATTATGATATTCAATCAGCACTAAAAATCGATCTAACAGTCCCGGATTAAAATCTGGTTCTACTGCTGAGAAAACGAGAATTGCTTGATCAACATTAGCAATAGGAGGCCTAACAAGTTCATTTTTTCGATCAAATACCTCAAGCACGTATCCTTCACTTGGATTATCTGCTTGAAAAACAACTTGGTCTCCTACCAGTGGTGTAATTTTATTTTTTCTGAACACACCACGCCCGCGGCATTGGGTAATCCCTTCTTCATGCTGCACATAATAAAACCCACTTAGAGCTTTTACAATTTTTCCTTCTGGCATATAATTCTCCTTTATTTTGTATAAAGTGAACCTGTAATTCATATTGAATGGATTAGAATGCTTTAAATACTTATTTCAAAACCCGTCATATATACAAGTTAATATATTTAATCTACCATCAAATTCAACATATTATTTATAACAGTATCACTTTTATAACTTTTTGAATCATATATTTTTGCCTGTTATACATTCCACTATAAGTGGACAGCATAACAGGCAAGAGTAATACATTCCATCCCCTCTAGAAAGAAAATGGAAGTCATTATTATTGAGTTGGGTATGGTACTTCTTTGTCGATAATCGTTATACCATCTCGTACAATTTTATAGTGTCCTTTTGTACCTTCTTGAATTACAAATTCTAAAGAAATAGTTGCCGACTCTGAAATTGTTCTAGTTTCAATTGGTCTATCCATTTTTTGTTGCATATCTTCTTTATAAATTTCTATTGTTTGCGGTTTTTTCTCACCTATTATAGAAGACTCATACGGAATAGAAATATTATCCACTTTCACTGTTTTCGTTACTTTCGGCTTAGGACCCTCTGAGATGACAATCGTCACTTTATCTCCTTCTTTTAACGGTGTTCCTGGTTTTGGAGATTGCGAAATTACAAGTCCTTTATCAACAGTATCGGAATACTCTCGTTTTATATCTGGAGTTAGTTTTCTCTCATTCAAATAACCATTTACGCTATTTTCAGTCCATCCTGAGAAATCACCTGGTCTAATTTGATAAGGACCTTTACTTACCCAAATTTTCAGTTCTTGTTCCGCCTCTACTACCATTTGATCCGGCGTCGGAATTTGCTCTACGATTTCACCTTTTGGCCTATCATTTTCAATATAATTTATTGTAACTTGCTTATATTTTTCTTCTAATTCAGCCCTTATACTCTCAAAATCTTTTCCTGTGAGATCACTCATCTTACTTTTCTTTTTTCCGCCTGATTGATAGATAGTAATTTTAGAGTTTTCTTTCACGACTCTTCCTGCCACAGGGTCTGTTTTTATCACATCACCGGCTTCAACATCATCTGTATATACAATATTAGGTTCCGTAACCTCAAAACCCTTTTCAACTAATTTATTTACTGCTGTCGCATACTTCATACCCGCCACATCAGGGACTTTTACATCTTTTGGAATAAAGAATCCCGGAATAACAGTAAGCGCTAACGTTATTCCAATTGCTAAAAGTAAAAATGTCGTTATTAAAACTTTAATCCATTTATTACTTCTTTTTTTCTTCTTATTTAATTCCGTTTCTTCTTTTCTTTTTTGTTCGTCCACTTTATTTCCTTTTAAAACAATTGTTTCATCAGTTACACTTTCGAATAATTGTTCTTGTTGAATAATAGGAATCGCTTTTGTCGCTTCCATATCTTCCGGTATGTAAAATGGCTGCTCATTTATCCTCTCTGGATATAGCGCAGTTTCAATATCTCGTTTCATCGCATTGGCAGATTGATATCGGTGAAACGGATCTTTCGCAGTTGCCTTTAATATAATATTTTCGACACTTTGCGGAATATTTTCATTCCATCTCTTTGGAGACGGAATTTCACTTTGTAAATGTTTTAAAGCTATAGCAACAGCAGATTCGCCAGAAAACGGTTGTCTTCCTGTTAACAACTCAAACATAACGATTCCTAGAGAATAAATATCTGATTGTTTATTTGCTATCCCGCCGCGCGCTTGTTCTGGTGATAAATAATGCACCGAACCGAGTACCGAATTTGTATGTGTAATTGTTGTTGCACTTGTAGCTGTCGCAATTCCAAAATCTGTTACTTTTATTACTCCATCAGCTCGAATTAAAATATTGTGCGGTTTAATATCACGGTGCACAATTTCAAAGTGATGGGCGTGTGCCATGGCGGATGTTAACTGCTCCATAATATCAAGAGCTTCTCCTATAGGTAACATCCCTCTCTCAATTATGTATTGCTTCAATGTTTGTCCTGGTACATACTCCATTACAAGATAATATATACCGTCTTCTTCTCCGACATCATACATATTCACAATATTTGGATGCGACAACGTTGTAACAGACTGCGCTTCTCGATGGAAACGTTTAATAAACTCTTCGTTATTTGAATAGTCGAGTCTTAATATTTTTACCGCTACATCTCGGCCAAGTATATCATCATGAGCTAAATACACATTGGCCATTCCACCGCCACCAATCATTTTCAGTAGCTTATAACGGTCATTTAAGCGTTTTCCAATCAGCACGTTGCACTTCACCTACTTTCGTTTGTCGAACCCGCATAATCAATAAGAACAAGGGTGATATTATCTTCCCCGCCACGATCATTCGCCAATTGAATGAGACGTTGTCCCTTAGTTTCAAGCTGTTCATTTAGCTGTAAAATTTGTTGCATATCAGCAATAGAAACTTTGTTAGATAATCCATCAGAGCAAAGAAGTAACTGATCATCTTCCTCAAGCACTAATGTTTTCACATCTAATCCGACTTTTTCTTCTGTTCCTAATGCCCTTAACAAAACATTCTTCTTCGGGTGATATTCTGCGTCTTCTTTTGAAATTTCACCATGTCTCACAAGTTCATTTACCAGGGAATGATCTTCCGTTACAAGCGAGATTTTCCCCTCTGATACCATATAACAACGACTATCTCCTATATGACCTATTGTCACAAAGTTTGGCGTACAAATCGCTATTATAAGTGTTGTTCCCATACCATTACATTCTACATGTTGTTTAGAGTACTCATATATACGCTCATTAATAATCCCAACACTCGTATGTAACCACTCTTCTACTTTTTTTGGTTCATTCATATTATGCGTTTGCTTCCAATAATCATGGAATAATTGAATGGTCATCGAGCTAGCCACATCACCAGCTCGATGACCTCCCATTCCATCTGCTACTACCGCTAAAATATTTCCATCTAAATTGTGAAAAACTCCTGCACTATCTTCATTATGTTGACGAACTTTTCCTTTATCCGATAGAAACACGGCTTTCATCTCGTCACCTCGTCTCTTCTTTACGCTCCTTCGCACGTAACTGACCGCAGGCTGCATCAATATCATGACCTTGTTCACGGCGAATTGTTACATTCACTCCACGATCTTTTAACGTTTTTTCAAATAAGAAAATTTGTTCACGTGGCGTACGTACATAATCACGTTCAGGTACGTAGTTTACCGGAATTAAGTTTACATGACATTTTACACCTTTTAAAAGCGCAGCAAGTTCTTCTGCTTGCTCAACTTGGTCATTTTCTCCTCCAAATAAGCCATATTCAAACGTAATACGACGCCCTGTTTTATTTACATAGTATTTAACAGCTTCCATTAAGTCTGGTAGCTTATAAGCACGGTTAATCGGCATTAATTTTGAACGTAACTCTGTATTTGCAGAATGCAATGAAATCGCAAAATTAATTTGCATATCTTCTTCAGCGAACTTATAAATTTTTGGAACAATTCCACTTGTTGAAACTGTCATATGTCTTGCGCCAATATGAATTCCTTTTTCATGGTTTATAATGCGTAAGAATGACATTAAGTTGTCGTAATTATCAAACGGCTCTCCAATTCCCATAACAACAAGTGAACTTACACGTTCTTCTGTTTCATCTAGTGCACGTTGCACTTCTACTACTTGCGCTACAATCTCTCCAGCCTCTAAGTTTCGTTTTAACCCACCAAGTGTAGATGCACAGAACGTACAACCAATACGGCATCCGACCTGTGTTGTTACACAAATAGAATTTCCATATTCATGTCGCATTAACACTGTTTCAATAGAATAACCATCATATAATTGGAATAAGAATTTAATTGTTCCATCAGAAGACGTTTGTTTTACTAATGTATTTAAAGTAGTAATATCAAAGGAATTCGACAATTTATCGCGTAATCCTTTAGAAAGATTCGACATGTCGTCATAATTTTTCACACGTTTTTTATATAGCCAATCAAAGATTTGTCCTGCACGGAACTTTGGTTCTCCTTGTTCCTTTAACCAATCTTGCATTTCATGAAGTTGTAAAGAATAAATTGATGGTTTCTTCGTTTCTAGATTTTTCTTTTGTTTTCTCACAGTCGTTTCCACGATGCTACACCTTCTTCCTTAAACAAGCAATATAAAAGCCATCTGTTGCAAAATAATGCGGTAAAATTCGTACTTGACCTTCATCAATATACGGATTTAACTTTTCTGGCATGCGATCTTTTATCGTAGTATCCCATTCAAATTCAGGATGCTCTTGTAAAAATTGCTTAATTACTTGTTCATTTTCTATTTTTTCTATTGTGCACGTACTATAAACAAGGCGACCACCTTGTTTTAACAATGGTGCTATTTTTTCTAGTATTGCAAGTTGAATCGTCGATAATCTTTCACTATCGCCTTTATTTTTACCTAACTTAATATCAGGTTTACGTCTAATCACACCAAATCCAGAACATGGTGCATCTACTAATATTTTATCAAATGTTTCATTTGCAAAGTGTTCTTGCACTTTTCTAGCATCTAATGCTTTTGTTTCGACATTTTCTAGACCAAGTCGCTCTGCTTGTTGTTTAATTAAACGTACTTTGTGTGCATGTAAATCAAGAGACATAACTTGACCTGTTCCTTTTAATCGCTCTGCAATGTGCGTTGTTTTTCCGCCCGGAGCAGCACAACTATCAAGAACTACATCTCCCTCATTTGGTTCTAAAGCGCGCGCTACAAGCATAGAACTTTCATCTTGAATAGAAAGAAAACCTTTTTTGAACGCATCTGTATGCGCTACATTCCCTCTTTCAATTTGAATTGCATCCTCTGATAAATCGCCGCGCTTCGCTTCAATACCTTCACTAGCCAACAACTCAATCGCTTCTTCTACTGTTATTTTATCAACATTTACACGCGCTGTTGGTACTGGGGGTAACATGTTCACTTCACACATTTTCTCTGCTGTCTCTAAACCATATTCAGATGCCCAGTCTTGAACAAGCCACATTGGATGACTTGTTGCAATTGCCAAACGTTCTACTGGATCCTTGATTTCATCTACAGAAGGTACTCCTTCTCTCTGAATCGAACGTAATACCCCGTTTACCATACCAGCAATCCCTTTATGCCCGCGACGCTTTGCAATTTCAACTGCTTCATGAATAGCCGCTCTTTCGGGCACTCGATCTAAATAAATCATTTGGTATAAAGATAAACGAAGTAATACTCTTACCCACGCCTCAACCTTCTTTTTTAAAAAAGGCTGTAAATAATAATCTAATGTGTCACGACGTTGAATCGTTCCATATACAATTTCAGTTAACAAACCAATATCTTTTCTATCAATTGCATTTTTTTCAATTAGATTGTTTAAAAGTAAGTTACTGTATGCACCACTTTTTTCTACTTGAATTAAGCCATCAAGAGCTAACTCACGAACATTTTTACTCATGCATTTTCTCCTAACTTCGTTCCAATTTCAGGTTTTGTGCCGCGTAAAAATTGTGAACAACTCATACGTTTTTTACCAGAAGGTTGCAACTCAGTGATTTTAACACCTGTCTCATTCCCTGTTGCAACAACAAATCCATCTTCTTCAAGAGCTACTATTGTACCTGGTTCAGCTTTCTCTGTAATAGAGACCTTCTCTCCCCACCATACTTTAATAACTTGTCCTGCCAAAGTCGTATAAGCAACTGGCCATGGATTCAATCCGCGAATGTGATTGTATACTTCTTCACCTGTTTTTGTCCAATCAATTTTCTCTTGCTCACGTTTTATATTATATGCAAACGTTACTTCTTCTTCATTTTGTTTAATTGGTTCTAACTTACCTTGGATTAATAAAGGTACTGTTTTAGATAGAAGGTGTGCCCCCGCTTCACTTAACTTATCGAATAAAGAACCTGTCGTTTCACGCTCTTCAATCTCCACTTCTACTTGCGTTAAGATATCACCAGCATCCAATTTCTCTACCATATACATAATTGTAATACCCGTTTTTTCTTTACCTTCCATAATTGCATAGTGGATTGGTGCACCACCACGAAGTTCAGGTAGTAAAGAAGCGTGGACGTTAATACATCCATACTTCGGTGCTTCTAAAATTTCATTTGGTACAATCTGACCAAAAGCAGCTGTTACAATTAAATCTGGCTCTAATGCCAAGACTTGTTCATATTCGGCTTTTTCACGAATTCTTAACGGTTGTAACACCGGAATACCATGTTTTTCTGCTTCAACTTTAACAGGTGTAGGTGTTAATACTTTTTTTCTACCTACTGGACGATCGGGTTGCGTCACAACACCTATTACATCATAGCCATCTTCGATAAGACGACGAAGCACCGGCACTGAAAAGTCCGGTGTTCCCATAAATACTACTTTTGTCATTAAAAAACCGCTCCTTTTAATACCTATTCTAATTCGTTTTCTTCGTAATATCTTGTCACTTTCGATGTAAATAACACACCGTGTAAATGATCGATTTCATGTTGAATGGCACGTGCTAAAAATCCTTCTGCTTCTAGTAAAAATACTTTACCTCGGCGATTTTGCGCACGTACTTTAATATAATCCGCACGTTCCACTTCACCATAAAGTCCCGGGAAGCTTAGACAACCTTCGGGACCTACTTGTTCACCACGTTTTTCTAGTATCGATGGATTGATTAACTCGATTTTCCCAGTTTCATCATCGATATCAACTACCGCTACTTGCAAGCTTACACCTACTTGAGGCGCAGCTAAACCGACTCCGTCCGCAATTAACATTGTTTCATGCATATCTTTCAACAATTTCACTAACTTTTTATCAAAGTTAATTACTCTTTCGCATGGTGTTTCTAACACTTCATTTGGATGCTTTACTATTTCTAAAACTGCCATATTTCCCTCCGCTACATTAACATTGTTGGATTAAAATCAATTGAGATTTGTAGCTCTTTTTGCATTTCTGCTTGATAATGTTCATTTACCATTTTGAGCACGTTCTTTAAGTTTGGTTCCCGTTTGTATTTTATCATGCATTGATAACGATATCTATCTTTTATCCTTGGAATTGCTGAAGCAACCGGTCCTAACACCATCGTTTGCTGCGTGCAGTGCGCCCGTAAATGACCGACAATTTTTTCCGTCACTTGCACCGCCTTTAATAATTCTGGATGAGATACTGTTACAAGTACAACATAGTAATAAGGTGGATATTGTCTTGTTCGTCTCATTTGCATTTCTTGATCAAAAAACACATCATAATGTTGGTTCTTTGCTAATTCTATACTGTAATGTTCTGGCGTATACGTTTGAATTATAACTTCCCCTGGCAATTCATGTCTGCCTGCCCGTCCACTTACTTGCGTCAATAACTGATACGTCTTTTCACTCGCTCGAAAATCAGGTAAGTGAAGCATCGTATCTGCAGTTAAAACCCCGACAAGCGTTACTTTAGGGAAATCTAATCCTTTCGCAATCATTTGTGTTCCAAGTAGTATATCTGCTTTTTCTTCCCCGAACGCCTTTAATAATTTTTCATGCATTCCTTTGCGACTTGTCGTATCTACATCCATTCGAATGACTCGTGCCTCTGGAAATAGTTTTGTAATTTCTTCTTCTACCTTTTGTGTACCTGTACCAAAGAAACGAATATATGTACTTTGACAAGCAGGACACTCAGTCGGCATATTCTCTTCGTGACTGCAATAATGACATTTTAAACGATGGTTCATTTTATGGTATGTCAGCGAGATATCACAATGCGGACATTGTACAACATACCCGCAATCACGGCACATAACAAATGTAGAATGACCTCTTCTATTTAAAAAGAGCACCATCTGTTCTTTCTTTTCTAATCGATCTGCTATTTTTTCATGCAGTGCCTTCGAAAACATTGAACGATTCCCGTCACGAAGTTCCTCACGCATATCAATAATCTCTACTGTTGGTAAAGCTTGTTCGTTCATACGTTTTTCCATCGTTAGTAATTCATACACACCTTTTTTCGCTCTTGCAAACGATTCAAGTGTCGGTGTTGCACTACCAAGAACGATAGGACATTTATGATATTGTCCCCTCCACACAGCTACATCCCTTGCATGATACCTCGGATTATCTTCTTGCTTATAGCTCGATTCGTGCTCCTCATCAATAATAATAATCCCTAAATTTTCAAAAGGTGCAAATACGGCTGAACGTGCACCAACTACAACTTTTACTTCTTTTCTTAAAATCTTACGCCATTCATCATATTTTTCTCCAACAGACAGCGCACTATGAAGAACCGCAACTTGCGAGCCAAATCTACCTTTAAAACGATCTACCATTTGAGGCGTTAGTGCAATTTCAGGAACAAGCACAATAGCTTCTTTCCCTTTCGCGAGCACCGCTGCTATAGATTGTAAATACACTTCTGTTTTTCCGCTTCCTGTAACACCATATAGTAAAAATGGATTGTAAGTTTCATTTGTAATTGATGATAAAATCGGTGTAATAACTTGCTTTTGTTCCTCCGTAAGTGGGAATGGTTTCGTTTGTTCAAAATCATCCTCGTCATACGGATTCCGATATACTTCCACATACTTTTCTGAGATAAGCCCTTTTTTAACAAGTGCTTTAATCGGAGCATCTGTTATTTGCAACTCTTCTGTTATCACTTTCAACGGCACACTTTTATAATTTTCCACAAAATAATAGAGTACATCTTGTTGTTTTTTGCTTTTCAGTTCGAATGCTGCTAATTCTAATTTATCTTCTGGCAACTCCGGTTGGACGACTCTTTGTTTCTTCTTTTGCACTTTATCTTTTACCTGATAAACAACTTCAATCGTGCCATTTTTAATTTCTTGTTGAATCGTGCGATATAGATGTGGCTGCGTCTCAATAACTTCCCAATCTATCGCTTCTTTATCCTGAAATAAAAACAGTAGTTCAGGTGCTACTTCTTCTTGTTTACGAAGTTGTAGACGCTTTTTATACGTCGCTTTTATCGCCGTTGGGAGCATGACTTGAAAAGCTGAAATCATATAACATAACGTTTCGCTTGTAAGCCAATATCCAAGCTTTAATAATTCCTCGTTTAAAACTGGTGTTACATCTAATATTTCATGGATTGTCTTTAATTTCTTACTTTCTACTTCAGCCGAATCTTTGATCCCAATAATAAAGCCTTGCAATTTTCTTGGGCCGAATGGAACTACTACACGCATGCCTGTCTGGACAATATCTTCCCACTTTTTAGGAATAATATAATCAAATGGTCGATCTGTCTGACGTGCAGGTACATCAACAATTACACTTGCAAATTTCATAGACGATCATCTTCTAACATCATTTCAATTTGCTTTAATATTTCACGAGCAACCTCTTTCTTCGTTAAAAGTGGTAACTCTATAACTTCTCCATCTTTTCTATACATTGTTACAATGTTCGTATCTGTACCAAATCCAGCTCCTTGCGCCTTTACATCATTCGCAACAATCATATTCGCATTTTTCTCACGTAATTTTTTTGTTGCGTATTCCTCTACGTTTGTCGTTTCAGCCGCAAAACCGATTAGTAACTGTTTGTCCTTCATCTCACCTAACGTTTTTAAAATATCTACTGTTCTCTCGAGTTCGATTACAGCATCACCATTTTTCTTTTTCATTTTATTATCATGAACATATTTCGGGCGATAATCTGCAACTGCTGCTGTTTTAATGACAACATCTACGTTTGGATACTGTTGCAGAACTACTTCCAACATATCTTGTGCAGATTCCACTTGTACCGTATTCACATGTAATGGCGGGTTTAATGCTGTCGGTCCCGAAACAAGTATGACATCAGCACCTAAGTTCGCTGCCACTTCTGCTATTGCATATCCCATTTTCCCAGAAGAAAAATTGGTCATAAAACGTACTGGATCAATCTTTTCACGAGTTGGGCCAGCAGTTATTAATATTTTTTTTCCTTGCAATGGTTTTTGTTCTGAAAAAGCCTCTTCTAACCGTGCAATAATTGCTTCCGGTTCTTCTAGTCTTCCCTTCGCTACATAACCACACGCTAAAAAACCTTCTCCAGGCTCAATAAATTTATATCCTAACGTTTTTAAAGTCATCATGTTTTTTTGAACAATTTTGTTTTCATACATATGCACATTCATAGCAGGTGCAATCCACACTGGGGCTGTAGTAGCTAGCAAAGTAGTTGTAATCATATCGTCTGCAATACCGGCAGCTAACTTCCCAATACAATTGGCAGTAGCAGGTGCAACAAGTACTACATCTGCCCAATCTGCTAAATCGATATGTGCAATAACAGCTGAGTCTTTCTCATCAAATGTATCTGTATATACGTCATGGCGAGAAAGTGCTTGAAATGTAAGAGGCGTAACAAACTTCATTGCCGACTCACTCATCATTACTTTTACAATAGCACCAGTTTGTGTCAATTTACTAGTTAACGCAGCCGCTTTAAAGACCGCAATGCCTCCTGTTACACATAGAAGTATCTTTTTCCCTTTTAGCATATGGCTCGTCCTCTTTCTTTTTCAAACTTATAATACTGAAACAGAATTCCCAGCTCGTCAGTACCAATATTTCTTCCCTATCGTAAAAAAATAACAACCTACTTGTAAATAGGTTGTTACCGTTACATAGAAAATTATAAAGTCTATGTTTTAATTTGTCGAAAAGAATGTCTTAATCGATGATTTTGCCTTCGCTTGGTACATATTTTAATACTTCTGCATCGATTTCTTCTAGTGATTTACCTACACATTTATGAGAAACAGGTTGCTCGATAACACAGTTATCAGCAAGTTGCATTTCACGCGCACGTTTTGCAGCTACTGTTACAAGTGTATATTTAGAATCGATTTTTGTTAATAATGAATCAATTGATGGATTTAACATAATTATAGACCCTCCGTCATTTCTTTATAATATTTTGCTACTCTTTCGCGGCGGCAATGTTCACCAACCACAATTGCTTTAATTCTTTCACAAGCTAGTTCAACTTGATCGTTTTCTACAACATAGTCGTAAGCGTCCATCATTTCGATTTCTTCTTTCGCTACCGTTAAACGATTTTCAATAACATCTTCAGTTTCTGTACCACGACCGACAATACGGTTCTTTAGTTCAGATAAACTTGGAGGTGCTAAGAAAATAAATACACCTTCTGGGAATGCTTTCTTAACTTGAATTGCTCCTTGCACTTCAATTTCTAAGAATACATCTTTTCCTTCTTGTAATGTTTTTTCAACATAGTCAATCGGTGTTCCGTAATAATTACCTACAAACTCAGCCCACTCAAGTAATTTTTCATTACGAATCATTTCCTCAAATTCTTCTCTCTCTTTAAAGAAATAATCCACACCATCTACTTCACCTTCACGTGGCTTACGTGTCGTTACTGAAATGGAGTACTGAAAACGTGTATCCTCATGACTAAACAGCTCTTTTCGAACCGTTCCTTTACCAACCCCAGAAGGTCCTGAAAGAACGATGAGCAATCCTCTTCTACTTCTCATAAATATGTAAAACCTACCCTTCCTCACTTAAATCTTCTTTATTATTCAAACGATGTGCAATCGTCTCTGGCTGAATTGGACTTAATACCACATGCCCATCATCCATAACAATAACCGCCCTTGTTTTTCTCCCATACGTAGCATCAAGCAAAGCATTATGTTCGCGTGCTTCCTGTACTGTTCGTTTAATAGGAGCTGACTCCGGACTTACAATAGCAATAATTCGATGAGCAGATACAATATTTCCGTATCCAATATTTAAAAACCGCATGGCCATAGTTTGCGCCTCCTAGTAAGTCTATCCGATTTCTCCACCACGTATAACTTTATATATTTTTTGAAAGCTACTCAATATTTTGTACTTGTTCACGAATTTTTTCAAGGTTATTTTTCATTTCTACAACATATTTTGAAATTGTTAAGTCATTTGCCTTAGAACCAATCGTATTAATTTCTCTATGCATCTCTTGCACGATGAAATCCATTTTCCTTCCAACAGGCTCTTCAATCTGCAGTGTTTCACGAAATTGTTCTAAATGACTTTGCAAACGAACTAACTCTTCGTGAATATCACAACGCTCTGCAAAGATTGCGACTTCTGTTAACAATCTTTGTTCATCTAGTTCTTGATTATGTAATTCTTTTAAGCGATTTTCTAATCGTTCACGATATTTTTGCGTAACAATCGGTGCATGCGGAATAATTGCATTTACACAATTGTGAATCTCTTGTAAACGATACGCTATATCTTTATGTAATCGTTCTCCTTCGCCATCTCTCATCGTTTTTAACATATGAGCAGCTTGGCGAACAGCCTCATATAAACTGTTCTCAAATTGTTCATTTACATTTTCTACTTCTTCAATCGCTGTTACTTCTGGCATTGCCATTAATTGCTGAAGTGTAATAGAATCTTGTAATTGAAATTTTCCTTTTATATCTTCCATAATCGATTGGTACTGCTCAAGAAGCGACCAATTCACACTTAA
This sequence comes from Bacillus sp. 3G2, assembly GCF_044324725.1. Classification (NCBI taxonomy): domain Bacteria; kingdom Bacillati; phylum Bacillota; class Bacilli; order Caryophanales; family Bacillaceae; genus Bacillus; species Bacillus sp. 3G2. Next base: position 3,675,731 of record NZ_CP172246.1, read on the forward strand.
TTTTCTTTCAACAAGCCCTTCACCCGTTATACTAATAGACACTTCAATGCGTCCACGTCGAACTTGTTCTGCAATTATTTTACGAATTTTGTCTTCAAATACCATCATTTGCTTCGGAAGTCGAATACTCATCTCTAGAAAACGGTGGTTCACCGATTTCATTTCTACTGTAATTTGAAAAGTATCATTTTCTACTTTTGACCTTCCAAATCCTGTCATACTACAAATCATTTTTTATCACATCCAAGCCATGAAATAACTCAATGAAAAAGGTAATAGAGACAAGGCTCTACTACCTTCTGTAAATTATATCACATTTTCATATCATTGACTATTTCAAGTTTAATCCCTTCTTATATAATACTGGCTTTTCCTTCTTCCCCTTTTTCCCTGTTAATAAAGAACCTACTAATAAGAAGGTCGGAATTGATGACAAACCTCCAATTAACAACCAATCTCTCGCTTGTATTGGCATTGTACTAAAGATCGGTTGTAGCGGTGGGTAATATATAACCACTAACATTAACAGTAAAGAAATGATAACCGCTCCTACTAAATACACGTTCCCAAACGGATTACGGTGGAAGATAGAATGTTCACTTCTGCAATCAAATACATGAATAAGTTGTGCAAGTACCAACGTCGCAAACGCCACAGTTTGTGCATATTTCAGCTCATTTGGATGTTGATTATATGCAATAATAAACGCCACTAACGTCACTGCTCCAATTAGAAAACCACGGCTTATAATTTTCCAGGCAAGCCCTCTAGCAAATACCCCTTCTTTCGGATGACGCGGCGTTCTCTTCATCACGTCCCCTTCCGCCTTATCCAATCCTAATGCCATCGCCGGTAAACCGTCAGTAACTAAGTTCACCCATAAAATTTGAATGGGAACCATCGGCAGCGGTAATGCAAGTAACATTGCAAATAACATGACTAAAATTTCTCCTACGTTCGATGCTAATAAATAACGAATAAACTTACGTATATTCTCGTATATATTTCTACCTTCTTTAATTGCTGATTTAATCGTAGCAAAATTATCATCTAGCAAAACAAGAGAAGAAGCTTCTTTCGCAACGTCTGTTCCTGTAATTCCCATCGCTATCCCAATATCCGCTGTTTTTATAGCTGGAGCATCGTTTACTCCATCACCTGTCATCGCTACTATATGCCCTTTATTTTGCAACGCCTTAACAATTTTTAATTTATGTTCGGGTGATACTCGAGCAAATACATACGTATCTTCTACAACACTTTCTAGTTCCTCTACATCCATATTCGCGAGTTCTACTCCTTCAACAACACGTCCACCAGGTGGTAAAACCCCTAATTGTTCCGCAATTGCCATTGCTGTCACTTTATGATCTCCTGTAATCATCACTGTTCGAATACCAGCTTCTCTGCACTCTTTTACAGCCTGTTCTACCTCTGGTCTTGGCGGATCAATCATTCCCTGTATCCCGACCAACATAAAATCTTTTTCAACGTCTCTTTCATGTTCAATAGAATCCGTTACTTTTAACGGCTTAAATGCTACTGCAATTGTTCGAAGCGCTTGACTACCTAAACTATGAATAGCTGCCTGTACTTCTTTTCTATATAACTCACTTAACGGTTGTTGCTTATCTCCCCATAAAATCGTTTGACTCATTTGCAGGAGGACGTCTGGTGCTCCCTTCGTAACAAGAAACTTTTTCCCTTCTCTATCTCGCACAATTACACTCATCATTTTCCGAGTTGAATCGAATGGAAATTCACGAATAATTTCAAATTTCCCTTTCAGTGCCTCACGCGTTATCCCCGCTTTCATTGCTGCAGCTACAAGCGCTCCCTCAGTTGGATCTCCATCTAATACATACGCCTTTTTCTTTTGAATAATATTTGCGTTATTACATAGTAAGCCAAATGTAAGTAGTTGATACAGTGCTTTTGTTTTAGCCGGATCGAATTCTTTTTCACCTTTCAAAAAAGAGCCATTAGGTTCATATCCTTGCCCCGTCACTTTCCATAATTCTCCACCTGACCACATATGTGTTACCATCATTTTGTTTTGCGTCATTGTTCCTGTTTTATCAGAGCATATAACAGAAGCGCACCCTAACGTTTCTACCGCTGGTAACTTCCTTACAATTGCCCTCTTTTTAATCATACGCTGTACGCCAAGCGATAAAGCTACTGTAACGATTGCTGGTAATCCTTCAGGAATCGCAGCAACAGCTAGCGACACGCCTGCTAAAAACATATGATATACTTCATTCCCTTGATACACACCGGCTAATACGACAAGCGCTGTCAAAATAAGTGCCACAATAATTAATATTTTTCCGAGTTGCTCTAATCTTCTTTGCAGTGGTGTTTCCATTTGCTCTGCATTTTGTAACATATTTGCAATTTGACCCATCGCTGTATTCATACCAGTTGCTACAACGACCCCTGTTCCAGCTCCTCGTGTAATCATCGTACCCATAAAAGCCATATTTTTTTGATCACCAATTGAAACATCTTGCCCTTGCAAAGCTTCTACCTTCTTCTGCACCGGTACTGACTCTCCTGTCAAAGCTGATTCTTCGATATATAAACTTGATGCCTCAACAAGACGTACATCCGCCCCAATACGATCACCACTAGAAAATTTAATAACATCCCCTAAAACGAGCGCTTTAGACGGTGCCTTTACCCACTTTCCATTCCGCAGCACAGTAACCTGCGGGGCGGCTAGCTCTTTTAAAGCTTCCAATGACTTTTCAGCCTTTCTTTCTTGAAAAAAACCAAGAATACCATTGATAATAACAATTGCCACAATCGCAATAGAATCAATGTATTCACCTAAAAAAGCCGAAACTATTGTTGCACCAAATAAAACAAGTACCATAAAATCTTTAAATTGCGCCAAAAACACCATCAGTGCAGAAGGCCTTTTTGCTTCATCCAATTCATTTGTACCAAATTTTTCCATTCGCCCTTCTGCTTCTTTCTCTGTAAGTCCAACCTTCACATTCGTATTCGTTCTTTCTTCCACTTCATGTGCGCGCATTCCATACCAGTTCATCCCACTATCGACCTCCTGATTCCAGACATACTCTATTGAAAGCTTATTCAGCCTCGTCCAAAAAAATGCTATAATTAACTTTTAGTTAGAAAGGAGTGTTCATTTATGGCATTCGATGGATTATTTACAAGAGCAATTACACATGAAATTGCAAATTCTCTTTACACAGGAAGAATTTCTAAGATATACCAACCTTCAAAATACGAGATTTTATTACATATTCGAGCAAACGGAAAAAATCAAAAACTGATTCTTTCCGCTCATCCGACATATGCACGTTTACACTTAACAAATCAAAATTACGATTCACCCGCACTTCCGCCAATGTTTTGTATGCTTCTTCGCAAGCATTTAGAAGGTGGATTCATTGAAAAAATTGAACAAATTGATTTAGAGCGCATTATTCAAATTACAGTTCGCAGCAGAAATGAAATTGGTGACGAATCGCTAAAAACATTAGTAATTGAAATAATGGGACGACATAGTAACATCATTTTAGTAGACACAAAAACAAACAATATTTTAGATAGCTTAAAACACGTTTCTCTAGCAGTAAACCGACATCGAACTGTATACGCCGGGGCGGAATATGTTGCACCACCAGCACAACATAAAATTAACCCACTTCAGATTGAAACAAATGACGAATTTATTAGACCGCTAGACTTTCTATCTGGAAACATGGATAAACAGCTTGTCGGCACCTTTACGGGAATATCGCCGTTATTCGCAAAAGAAGTAGTAAAAAAAGCAGGTATGGTAAATGAAAAAGCATTAGCGGATGCATTTTTCTCCATACAAAAACCATTACTAACTCATACATATTCACCAACAATGACTACTTCAAATGGGAAAGAATTCTTTTATCTTTTCCCTCTTGCACACTTGCAAGGAGAAGACAAGACCTTCTCATCTGTTAGTGAATTGCTAGACCGTTTCTTTTTCGGAAAAGCAGAGCGCGACCGTGTAAAACAACAAGCTTATGATTTAGAGCGCTTTATGCAAAACGAAAAAAATAAAAATGAGAAGAAGCTCATTAAACTAGAAAAAACATTACAAGATGCCGGAAAAGCAGATAAATATCAACTATTTGGAGAACTCCTTACAGCCAATATGTACGCTTTGAAAAAAGGTGATAAAGATATTGAAGTCGTTAACTATTACGACGAAAATGGCGGAACTGTAAAAATCACATTAGATCCTTTAAAAACACCATCTGACAATGCGCAACGCTATTTCCAAAAGTACCAAAAAGCGAAAAATTCAGTTGTTGTTGTAGAAGAACAAATCGAAAAAACAAATGAAGAAATTCTTTATTTTGATAGCTTACTTCAACAAATGGAAGCTGCTTCTTCAAAAGATATTGAAGAAATTCGTGAGGAATTAGCTGAAGAAGGTTATATGCGCAATCGTAAAACGAAAAACGCAAAGAAAAAGCCTACCAAACCAGTATTAGATAAATATTTTGCAAGTGATGGTACAGAGATTTTCGTTGGTAAAAACAATAAACAAAATGATTATTTAACAACGAAGTTTGCCCGTCGTGATGAAATTTGGTTACATACGAAAGATATCCCTGGGTCTCATGTTGTCATTCGTTCTCTTGAACCTACCGAAGAAACTGTGTTAGAAGCTGCTAAAATCGCTGCCTATTTTAGTAAAGCAAAAGATTCTAGTTCTGTTCCTGTAGATTTCACTAAAATACGCCATGTCAAAAAACCGAGTGGTGCAAAACTTGGTTTTGTTACGTACGACAATCAGCAAACCGTATATGTAACGCCGGATGCTGATACTGTAATGAAATTAAAAGCGTAAATATAAAAAAATGCGTTGCTTATGAGCAACGCATTTTTTGTATTCGTTCACACTAGTTCATGTACCCATTCACTAATTCATAACATCTTTCTTTTGTCATCTTATATTTTTCATCTGCAGCTTCAATGTATTTCATCGTTCCATTATTTTCATCCGTAGCAATGGCTTTAACCTTACTTTCCTTTTCTTTAACCCATGCAACTTGTTTCGTTTTCAACGACTGAAACGCATCAGCTGACATCGTATTTTTTAATGTGCTGTAAATTTCATTTAGTTTATTATCCCACAGTTGATAATTTTCTTCTATTTCATTTACTATGTCATTTGTTGATATAGCATTTATATGTTTTTCTTGGTTTTCTAGAGCTGCTAACTCATTTAAAACCTTAGTTTTACCTACCGCTAACGAAGGTTCTTTTTTTGAACTAGTATAAGTACTAGAATCATTCCCCTTAACTGTTTCTTGCTCTTGAATAAAATCCTTTTTCGTTACCTTTTCTTGCTCTTCATCATCTACATTGTGAGTAATAACCGAGTTTTTGGCGTCAACAGCAACTACTCCGTTACTTTCTTTAAAAATATATTTTTTATTTCCACTATTCTCTTCTCTAACGAAAGAGACATTCTTGAAACCCTGTACTCTAAGAAGTTCTTTAGCTTCTTCTTTAGTTAAATTTAAATCTACTGGCGTATTTGATGACCATTTATCCATTAACCAATTTCCATCAGTATACACTAAAACAAATTCCCACATCTCCGCTTCATTCCCCATATCATTTGCAAGAGTAAGCGTCTCAATCTTTAAAACATCATTTTTCTGTGAATAAGTTATCCTCACGTCCGGCTCAATATGAATCGGAAATGGTAGCATATCAGTTTCTCTTGATCTGTTAAATGTATCAAGCAATCCTGGAAGCTCCTTCTCCACAAACTTATCTGAAACTAACCCCTTAACGCCTTTTTTAGCTGTTCCTAAATCTCCAGGATTATTTCGGCTCCATCCATTTTCTTTTTCCATCTCATTAAATGCATTTGCTATTGCATCTACATTCTTTCTTACAATCTTTTTCGCTTCTTTTTCTGTCACTTCTGGCGCTTCATTAAGCTGTTCAATCGTTTCATTTACTTGAAATTTATTTTCACTTTTTTCACAACCTGTTACAACTAGCATACTAGCCGCCAAGCAAAATGACATTACTTTACTTAATTTCTTCATATACCCACAATCCTTATTCCTTCATATTCGTTACGTTTCCCTATCTCCGTGAGAAATCCAACAATTACCTATTATATCAACAACAATCATTTATTTATATATTAAATTTTATATTAGAACAAAACAAAGGACATACTTTCAAAATATATACTAAAAAATCTCTTATCCTTCTCTTCCATATTGTCAAAAAAATTGACAGTGCTATTTCGAATTTGTATAAATTTTTTGACACCTTGTAAAGAAAGTGAAATTTCGGTCGATATTTTCTCATTCTCCCACTGATAATTGAAATAATCTGTATTTCACGAGCAGCCCATCACCCACAAATAATGGGCTAAATTCCCTACCTAAAATATATGCAATTTCTTTTATCTTCTCTCTAAAAATATTTTTTTGGCACGCTATTTGCTTTATTCAATACTGTGAATAGGGGGAATTAACATGGCTTTGAAAATTAATAAAATTCAAAATCAACTACAAAACTATGAAATTGACGGATTACTGATTACAAAAAAAGAAAATCGCCAATATGCAACAGGCTTTACAGGTAGCGCTGGCGTCGTCTTAATCTCTGCGGATAAAGCTGTTTTTATCACTGATTTTCGCTATGTAGATCAAGCGAAATCACAAATAAAAGATGCTGAAATTATTATGCATACAGGAAATTTAGAAAAAGAAATTGCAAATCAAGTATCGAAATTAAACATTCAAAAACTCGGAATTGAAGAAAACAACATGACATTGCAACAATATAAAAACTTACAAAAATACGTACATGCGGAAATGGTTCAAGTGTGCGAAATCATCGAAAATATTCGTATCATTAAAGACACGCCTGAAATAGAAACAATGAAAATCGCAGCTAATATTGCTGACGAAGCATTTCACCACATCCTTACGTTTCTAAAACCAGGAATTAGTGAAAATGATGTAAGAGATGAGTTAGAATTTTTCATGCGAAAAAAAGGGGCTACATCCTCTTCCTTCCAAATCATTGTAGCTTCTGGCGTCCGTTCTTCACTTCCTCATGGAGTTGCATCAAATAAAATAATCGAACGAGGCGACGTCGTTACATTAGATTTCGGTGCACTTTACGATGGATATTGTTCCGATATAACGCGTACTGTAGCAATTGGGGAACCATCAGAAAAATTCAAAAAGATATACAATATTGTACGAGAAGCATTAAAACGTGGGACGGAAGCAATTAGACCTGGGGAAACTGCGAAAAGTATCGATGATATAACGAGAGATTACATTACAGAACATGGATACGGTCAATATTTTGGACACTCTACTGGTCATGGTCTTGGGTTAGAAATTCATGAACCTCTCCGCTTATCCCAAGAAAGTAAAGCTACTTTAGAAGAAGGTATGGTCGTTACCGTTGAACCTGGTATTTACATACCAAACTGGGGCGGTTGTAGAATTGAAGATGATATTGTCATCACAAAAGACGGATATGAAGTTATTACAAAATCAAATCGGGAACTAATTGTTATCCCTTGTTAAAATCATAGCCTTTTTAAAGGAGTTTTTCGTTGCACATAGAATTCTTTCTCTGGAGTCATCGTTTAAAGAGGGGGAATTTAAATTGAATTTTGTAATTGATAAAATAGATGGTTTACAGCCTGAATTTTCCAAACTTGTTTCCATGATGAATTATGCTCGCTATACAACAATGCAAGCGGTGGAAGGTTTAACAATTGAAGAACTTGATTATTTGTATGATGAAGAAGCAAATTCAGTCGGCATGCTTTTGTACCATATGGCCGCTATTGAATTTTACTACCAGATTCATACTTTTGAAGACCGTGAACCTACGGAGGCTGAGTTAGAACGGTGGTTACCTGCTATTGAGTTAGGAGCTCTTGGCCGCGAGAAAATAAAAGGAAACTCTATAGAATTTTACATAAACACATTACAAGAAGTACGTTCCAAAACGATCGAGACTTTTCAATCGTTACCTGATGAATGGTTATTTAAAACGACAGACTTTTGGTATGACAAACCAGCAAATAACTACTTTAAGTGGTTTCACGTATTTGAAGATGAAATCAATCATCGAGGACAAATTCGTTTAGTTAAAAAGATGCAAAAAGCTCATTCAGTAAAATGAGAAAATGCCACCAGATAAGGTGGCATTTTCTTTTATTCATTAACGAATAACTTTTCGTTTACTTTTTTAGCGACTCCCGCTACCAATATTATAATGCATATTAAATATAGCAATTTCGCAATAAATAACCAGCCTTGAAACATTACAATTCCATCTATTATCTCATTTCCTTTCAATAACAAAAATGGAATCGTGCTAATTATAACGACAAACTCGATACTGAAAACAATTTTCTTTTTTCGGCTATATGCCTTCCATTCTTTCCAGCGATACATAGGTGCAAAAATCAATACTCCTATACATAATATAACTGGCACCCATTCACTTTTAAAAAATTGCCCTGAAACAACTGATAATAGTAAACAAACGAGCACGCCATAATACCCTATTTTCTCTCTCAATCGTACTACCCCATTCTACTTCTTCTTTAATATGTAACTTGCTATGCTTATAACAATTTTTAGAAAAATAACTACTACAATGACAATATAAAGACCTTTTGCAGACGACATCCATTGTTGAAAAATAGACATTTTCTCCATTTGTTTCTGCCCTTCTATTAAAATAAACCCTACGAAAAATGAGCAAACAACAATGATACCTATCATAATTCCAATACTTTTCTTACTATATTGTTTCATATCATCCCAGTTATATAAAAGTATAAACACAAACCCGAAAACAGGTATGATACTGATCCATTCATTGTTTGTAAACAGGTTTAAAATGATTAATAGACTACAAGATATAACGAATCCCCAAAACCCAATTTTTTTGTGCATAAGCCCTCCTTAAATTCCATTTTTAGGATTAATTGTATTGTAACATCCATTTACCATAACAGTACATGAAATTTCATTTTTTCTTTTTCCTATACTCACATACTTTCACTGCTTTCATACAATAAACTACACGAATGCCTAAAGGATGTGAATGTTATGGGAGTTGAATTAACGCTGTTGCATGCTCTCTATATTCTTTGTTTACTCACTATTATCGCCTTTTTTATTCTCCGGAAAGATACGACGATTATTTGTATCGTTTTTATCTTTCTATTGGCATTAACCGCTACAAGTTCTATCCCTCTTGCCATTAGCGGTATTTTTCAAAGTTTCATTTACGCTATTACTGAGCTATTACCAACTATATTAATCATCTCCATTATCGTATCAATGAGCAATCTACTCGTTCATACCGGCATAAATGATACGATGATTTCACCATTTACAAAGATGATTCGTACCCCTACCCTCGCCTACTGGATTATCGGCCTTTTAATGATGACTATTTCTTTCTTCTTTTGGCCTTCTCCAGCTGTCGCCTTAATGGGAGCTATTTTATTACCCGTCGCTGTACGCGTCGGTCTTCCGCCAATTGGAGTTGCCATTGCTATGAACTTATTCGGACACGGCATCGCCTTATCTGGTGACTTCGTTATTCAAGGTGCACCGAAATTAACAGCGGATGCTGCTGGTCTTCCTGTTTCAAGCGTTGTTTCTGCCAGTGTTCCCCTCGTTATCATTATGGGTATTGTGACAACTTCGGTCGCATTTTTCTTCTTACGAAAAGAATTTCATACAGGCTTATCAATGCAAGAGTCTATTCCATCAACTGAGTCTTCTAAAACGGTCACTTCATTATCTCCTCGGACAAAAAAATGGCTCGCTATTTGCATTCCGATCATATATGCCATCGATATCCTTTGCATGATTCAATTTAAACTACAAGGCAGCGACGCAACTGCACTTATCGGTGGGACGACTGTTATTATGATTATCATCATTTCCCTTATCGCCTACAAAGGTAATGGACTAAATAAAACGACCGATTATTTTATAGAAGGGCTCCAGTTTGGATTTAAAATCTTTGGTCCAGTTATTCCAATTGCTGCACTCTTTTATTTAGGAGATAGCGGCTTTGTAAAAATTATCGGGGATTATTTACCGAAAGGTTCACACGGAATCATTAACGACTTAGGAATCGCCTTATCTCAAACTGTTCCTTTAAACCAATATGTATCAGCGGGAACATTAACTATCGTTGGTGTCATAACAGGGTTAGATGGATCTGGCTTTTCCGGTATATCACTTGCTGGTTCAATTGCCAATCTTTTCGGAACAGCACTTGGGCATGGAACAGCTACATTAACAGCACTTGGGCAAATTGCTGCAATCTGGACCGGAGGCGGGACTTTAATTCCTTGGGCACTTATTCCTGCCGCTGCCATTTGTAAAGTGGATCCGTTTGAACTTGCACGCCGAAACTTTTTACCAGTTGTGATTGGCTTAATTGTCACCACCATCGTTGCGATGTTTATGCTATAAAGTAAGCAAGTGTTCTCTTGCTTACTTTTTTATTGTGAAATCAATCATTTATTGCGGACTTTCAAAAGGGATTATGTATATGTTAGCGAAGTTATATTAGGAGAGTATTTATTTCAAAACGTTTACGAGAAACAGATTACTTCCATTCGAAAAGGGGACATAACTATGAATGAATTGATTTTCGTCTTATTAATTTGTCCATTACTTATCTTTATCGTTTCTGTTATTGGAACACGCAAGACGAAAACGTATTACGTCATGCCGATTGTAACGTTTGCTAGTTTTTTAATAATAGGTGTTATCGCCTTTACTCCAAAATTTTTCTTTTGGGTTGGCATGTACAGCATCTTCTCATTTATTGTTTCTTATATGACACTATTGTTTGTAAGAGGATATGAGGTTGCGGAAAACGCTAAATAGTTTTTAACGAGGAGATTGTCATATGATTTTCTTTGATATTGATGGAACTTTACTTGATTATGAGGCCGCGGAAAGAAATGGTATTATAGATTTCTTTCAAGTACATAGTACTATTTTTTCAGATAATGAATTAGAGGCCACGAAAGTCTGGCATGAATTATCCGAAGAATATTTCAACAAATTTTTATCCAAGGAATTATCTTTTCAAGAACAACAAGGGATGCGAATGTATCATTTATTTAAAACATATGGATTAAACTTATCACCCGAAGAATCTCAGCACAGATTCAATCAATATATAGAACTATATAAGAACAACTGGACCTTGTTTGAAGATGTACACTATACATTACAGACCTTGCAGCATGGTGGACACTCACTAGGTATCATTAGTAATGGTGACTATGAACAACAAGTCGAAAAATTAACCGCTCTAAACATTCTACAATATTTCAAATGCATATTTACTTCTAGTGAAATTGGTATATCGAAACCAAACCCTGAAATTTTTCAAAGAGCTGTATTACAATCGAATCTTGAAATGAAAGATTGCTATTATATTGGCGATCGATTAGAAACAGATGCAATTAGTAGTACAGCAGCTGGAATGCAAGGGGTATGGTTAAATCGGGATAACTTGCAACTCAATTGTGATGTTCCTACTATCTGTTCTTTACATGAATTTTTAACAATAATATAAAAACAACGACCGCGTTCCCCCGCGGTCGTCTTTTTTCGTGTTACGCTGTGATCCAAGCTTCGTTAGCTGGATTTTTACGCCACTCTTGTAATTTTTTCGTTTCAGCTTGTCCGATCATACCTTTTTCTGCTGCTACTTCAGTTAATGCACTGTAGTCGCTTAAAGAATATGATGCTACGTTAGCTGATTCTAGTTTTTCTTTTCCTGCTTCTAGCTCGTATGTGAAGATTGATACGATTCCTAATACTTCACAGCCAGCTTCGCGAAGTGCTTCTACACATGTAATTGCACTACCGCCAGTTGAAATTAGGTCCTCTACTACTACTACTTTTTGACCTTTTTCAGCTTTTCCTTCGATTTGGTTCCCTTTACCGTGACCTTTTGCTTTACTACGTACGTAGCACATTGGTAAATCCATACGATCGCTTACCCATGCAGCGTGCGCAATACCAGCAGTTGCTGTTCCTGCAATAACTTCTACAGTTGGGAAGTGCTCTTTAATTAACTCTTCTAATCCAGCTGCAATTGCTTGACGTACTTTTGGATAAGATAAAGTTAAACGGTTATCACAATAAATTGGTGATTTCATACCTGAAGACCAAGTGAATGGATCATTCGGTTGTAAAAATACTGCTCCAATTTCTAATAAATGCGATGCGATTTCTTTTTTCATATTGTTACACCTTCCCACTGTTGTTTTACTGTTTTATACGCTTCAAGCGGATTTTCTGCTTTTGTAATACTACGTCCAACTACGATGTAGCTTGAGCCAAGTTCCCTCGCACGTTTCGGTGTTGCTACGCGCACTTGGTCATTTACATCATCGCTTGCAAGACGAATCCCCGGTGTTACTGTTACAAATTCATTTCCGCATACTTCACGTAATTTTGGAACTTCAAGTGTTGAACAAACAACGCCATCAAGTCCACTTTCTTTCGTTAGTTTTGCATAATGAGCAACCGCTTCTTCTAACGTTTTCTCAATGCCGATCTCTTTTTTCATCATAGCTTCCGAAGTGCTTGTTAGTTGTGTAACTGCAATACAAATCGGTCTCTCTTTTCCTTCTTGCTTACCTTCCTCTAATCCCTCAATCGCAGCTTTCATCATGCTGCTTCCCCCAGCAGCATGAACATTTACCATATCAACATCTAGACTAGCTAGGCTACGCATAGCGCTTTTTACTGTATTCGGAATATCATGAAGTTTTAAATCTAGAAAGATCTTATGTCCTTTTTCTTTTAAGTACGTAATAATTGCAGGGCCTTCTTTATAAAATAACTCCATACCAACTTTGACAAATAACTCTTCCCCTTCAAAGTGGCGCAAGAATTGCTCTACATCTTGTTTCCCTGGAAAATCTAGTGCAACGATTAACGACTGTGACATGTTTGCTTCCAGCTCCTTCCTTGACATTCCGAAATGTGATCAAATCCTAATTCATCTAATAGTGCTGGTAACTCTTCAATAATTGTCGGACATACGAACGGATCGATAAAGTTCGCTGTACCTACTGCAACTGCGCTTGCACCAGCGTAGAAGAATTCTATTACATCTTCCGCTGTTTCAATACCACCCATTCCGATAATTGGAATGTTAACCGCTTGACTTACTTCATGTACCATACGAATCGCTACTGGCTTAATCGCAGGACCTGATAATCCGCCTGTACGGTTTGCTAAAATTGGTTTAGCTGTTTTTAAATCTAGACGCATACCAAGCAATGTATTAATCATCGTTAAACCATCTGCACCTGCATTTTCAATTGCTTTTGCAATTTCCACAATGTTTGCCACGTTCGGTGACAACTTCACGTATACAGGTACTTCAGAAACCTCTTTTACTCGCTTCGTTAAATCAGCAGCAATTTCAGGATTTGTACCAAAGGCGATACCACCTGTTTTTACGTTCGGACAAGAAATATTTAATTCTAGCGCGTGGACATTAGGCGCTTTAGAAATTTCCTTTGCAACCGCTACATAATCCTCAGCTTGTGAGCCTGCAACGTTCGCAATGATTGGAAGATCGAATTGTTCTAACCATGGCAATTCAGAATTCATTACTTTTTCTAACCCTGGGTTTTGAAGTCCGATTGCATTTAACATGCCGCCCGGTGTTTCAGCAACACGAGGCGTCGGGTTTCCATAACGTGGTTGTTCTGTCGTCGCTTTGATCATGATTGATCCTAGTACACTTAAATCGTAAAACTGTGCATATTCACGACCAAATCCAAAGCATCCAGATGCCGGTATAATTGGATTTTTTAATGATAATCCCGGTAATTCAACTTGCAATCTGTTCATAGTACAACCTCCCCGATTGGAAATACTGGTCCGTCGCTACACACCTTCTTGTAAGAATGTCCACTTGGATCTTCTTGTAAGTGGCATACACATGCGAAACAAGCTCCAATACCACAGCCCATACGTTCTTCTAAAGAAATATAAGCTTTTTTCTCTTTGTAACGTCCTTCTAATGCACGAAGCATCGCTAACGGACCACATGAATAAAGAATATCAAAGTCAATTCCATAATTATCAATTACATCTGTGACAAATCCTTTTGTGCCGTGTGTACCGTCTACTGTCGCAACGTACGTATCACCAAGTTCTGCAAATTTCTCTTCATAGAAAACGACATCTTTCGTTTGAAAACCTAAGATGTGAATTACGCGTACACCTTTTGCAACAAGGCGCTGTGATAATTCATAAAGTGGTGGTACGCCAATCCCCCCGCCGACTAGTAAAGCTGTTTGACCAGCTTCTGCTTCTTCTACAGGAAAACCGTGTCCTAGTGGTCCTAGTACGTCTACCATTTCACCTTGTTTTCTAGTTGCTAATGTTTTTGTCCCTTGTCCTTCTGCACGATATAGCATTGTAAATTCGTTCTTCTCTTGATCTACATTACAAATACTAATTGGGCGGCGCAGAAGGGGCGCAATGCCCTCTGCTACCTTAATGTGTACAAACTGCCCTGGTTCGTTCATTTGCTGTACTAACGTTCCTTGAAGCACTAATTCGTAAATGTTTTTTGCGATTTCTTTTTGATTAACGACGATCATATTTTGCTTTTGCATCATGCATGTACCACCTCGTGACGCTTTGTTTGCGTAATTTCTTTCATTGAATGAGCTGAGAATGTCATAGATTCTAGTACTCGTAAGATTGCTCTCGTTGTATCAAGTGACGTTAAGCAAGCCACACCATTTTCTACTGATTCACGGCGAATGCGGAAACCATCACGCGCTGGTTGTTTGCCTTTTGTTAATGTATTGATTACAAACTGTGCTTTTCCTTGACGGATAATGTCTAGTAAGTTGTAGTCTTCAGAATCAATTTTGTTTACAACTTGTACTGGAATGTTTTGCTCTGCTAACGATTGTGCTGTTCCAGCTGTTGCTAATAAGTTATAGCCGATTTCATGGAAACGTTTTGCAATTTCCATCGCCTCTTCTTTATCTTTATCCGCTACAGTAATGATTACTGATCCGTGCGTTGGAATGTTAATTCCAGAAGCAACTAACCCTTTGTATAATGCTTTTTCAAGTGTTAAGTCTTTCCCCATTACTTCCCCTGTTGACTTCATTTCAGGTCCTAATGTTGTATCAACTGAACGTAGTTTCGCAAATGAGAATACCGGTGCTTTTACATACACTTCTTTCTCTTCTGGGTGATAACCAGTTCCGTATCCTTGTTCTACAAGATTTTGACCTAAAATAACTTTCGTTGCAACATTCGCCATCGGTACACCTGTAATTTTACTTAAGAATGGTACTGTACGGCTCGCACGTGGGTTTACTTCAATTACATACACTTGATCTTCAAATACTACAAACTGGATATTTAGTAATCCAACAATATTTAAACCTTTTCCAAGTGCAATTGTATGTTCAATAATTTGTTCTTTCAGTTTTGCAGATAAGCTTTGTGGTGGATATACTCCGATTGAGTCACCAGAGTGAACTCCAGCGCGTTCAATATGTTCCATAATACCTGGAATGAATACATTCTCACCGTCTGAAATTGCATCTACTTCAATTTCTTTACCAACCATGTAACGATCGATTAATACTGGATGATCAGCGTGAACTTTTACCGCATTTTTCATGTAGTGCAGCAGTTCTTCTTGACGATATACGATTTCCATCGCGCGTCCACCTAGTACGTAAGATGGTCTTACTAATACTGGGTACCCAATTTTGTCAGCGATTGCTACCGCTTGCTCTACAGTCGTTGCTGTTTTACCAACTGGTTGCGGGATACCAAGCTGTGTTAGAGCTGCTTCAAACTTATCACGATCTTCTGCACGGTCTAAATCTTCAAGTGATGTTCCTAAGATTTTCACACCGTGAGCTTCTAATTTAGCAGCTAAGTTAATTGCCGTTTGTCCACCGAATTGGACGATAACACCTTCTGGCTTTTCTAAATCGATAATGTGCATTACATCTTCGATTGTTAATGGTTCAAAGTATAATTTGTCAGAAATACTGAAGTCTGTTGAAACTGTTTCTGGGTTGTTATTAACAATGATTGCCTCATATCCAGCCTCTTTAATTGCCCATACAGAGTGAACTGTTGCATAGTCAAACTCAACACCTTGACCGATACGGATTGGACCAGACCCTAGTACGACAACACTCTTACGATCTGTTCTAACCGATTCATTCTCGTCACCATATGTGCTGTAATAGTATGGTGTTGCAGATTCAAACTCTGCCGCACAAGTATCTACCATTTTATAAATAGGAGTTATGTTGCTTTCTTTACGCATATCGTAAATTTCACGCTCTGTTTTGTTCCAAGCTGCTGCAACGTAGTGATCACTGAAGCCCATTTCTTTCGCAGATTGTAGTACTTCCATATTTCCTACATTTGCTTTTACTTCGCGTTCCATATTTACGATGTTTTCAACTTTTTGTAAGAAGAAGAAGTCCATTTCACACCAATCGTTGATCTCTTCTTTCGTTACACCTTGACGAATTGCTTCTGCTACAATAAACAGTCGCTCATCATCAGCTTTTATAATGCGTTTTTTCATTGTCTCTTTATCAAGCTCTTTTAAATGCGCTAACTCTAAGTGATAAACGCCAAGTTCTAAAGAACGGATCGCTTTTAATAATGATTGCTCTAGGTTACGTCCGATTGACATAACTTCACCAGTTGCTTTCATCTGCGTTCCAAGCGTTCTGTTTGCTGATTCAAACTTATCAAATGGCCAGCGCGGAATTTTTGAAACAACATAGTCTAATGCTGGTTCGAAACAAGCGTATGTTTTTTGTGTTACTGGATTTATAATTTCATCTAATGTTAAACCGACTGCAATTTTTGCCGCTAGCTTCGCAATTGGATATCCAGTTGCTTTAGATGCTAGTGCAGATGAACGACTTACACGTGGGTTTACTTCGATTACATAGTATTGGAAGCTATGTGGATCAAGTGCAAGCTGAACGTTACATCCACCTTCAATTCCTAATGCACGAATAATTCGTAATGAAGTGTTTCGTAACATTTGATATTCACGGTCACTTAATGTTTGGCTCGGTGCTACAACGATAGAATCACCTGTGTGAACTCCAACTGGATCGATATTTTCCATGTTACATACTACAATCGCGTTATCATTTGAATCACGCATTACTTCATATTCAATTTCCTTACAACCAGCAATACTCTTTTCTAATAAACATTGTGTTACTGGACTATGTTTTAATCCACCTGATACGATTTCAATTAGTTCTTCTTCATTACTACAGATTCCGCCACCTGTTCCCCCCATTGTAAATGCTGGGCGAACAATAACTGGATATCCAATTTCTTTTACAAATTCATGTGCTTCTTCTAGCGTATGGATAATGGTACTAGATGGAATTGGTTCATTTAATTCCTGCATTAATGTACGGAATAAATCACGATCCTCCGCTTGCTCAATTGCTGATAATTTTGTTCCTAAAATTTCAACTCCGCACTCTTCAAGTATGCCTGATTTCGCAAGTTCAACAGCCATATTCAGGCCTGTTTGACCACCTAATGTTGGTAAGATTGCATCTGGACGTTCTTTACGAATGATTCGGCTTACGAATTCTAATGTTAAAGGCTCAATGTATACTTTATCTGCTGTTGCAGTATCTGTCATAATTGTTGCTGGGTTAGAGTTAACAAGGATTACTTTGTAACCTTCTTCTCTAAGAGATTGACAAGCTTGTGTACCAGAGTAGTCAAACTCTGCTGCTTGCCCAATTACAATTGGTCCTGATCCGATTACTAAAATTGTGTTAATGTCTAGGCGTTTTGGCATAACTCTTCCCCTTCTTTCTTGAAGTTTTCAATCATTGCTAAGAAATCTTCGAATAAATCATTTGCATCTTCTGGTCCTGCTGAAGCTTCTGGATGATATTGTACTGTAAATGCTGGGAACTTCGTATGACGAAGACCTTCTACTGTTCCATCATTTAAAGCGACATGTGTAATTTCAAGTTCTGTATTTTTAACTGATTCTTCTTCTACTGCGTAACCATGGTTTTGAGATGTAATTGCTACTTTTCCAGTTGCAAGATGTTTTACTGGATGATTTAAACCACGGTGACCGAATTTTAACTTACTTGTATTCGCACCCGATGCTAGAGCGAACAATTGATGTCCTAGGCAAATTCCGAATAAAGGAACTTTACCGATAATGTCTTTTAACATTTCAATTGCTTCTGGTACATCTTTTGGATCTCCAGGTCCGTTACTTAACATAATTCCATCTGGGCTAAGGCGTAAAATCTCTTCTGCTGTTGTATTGTAAGGTACTACAATTACATCACAATCACGTTTATTTAATTCTCTTAAAATACCATGTTTCATTCCGAAGTCTACAAGTACAACTCGGTGTCCACGGCCTGGGCTTGGGTATGGATCTTTCGTTGATACACGTTTCACGTGATCTGTAAATACTGTCGCTTTTAATTGGCTCACGATGTATTCTACATCTGCATCCATGTTACATAGACGTCCACGTAATGTACCGTATTGACGAATTTTTCTCGTTAATTTTCTCGTATCAATTCCTGCTAAGCCTGGGATATTTCTTTCTTTTAAGTAATCATTTAACGAAATTTCATTACGGAAGTTTGATGGGTGATCACAAATTTCGTTTACGATTAAACCATTTACAGATGGATGAATCGATTCAAAATCGTCACGGTTGATGCCGTAGTTTCCGATTAATGGGTACGTGAATGTTACGATTTGACCGCAATATGATGGATCAGATAATGTTTCTTGATATCCAGTCATTCCTGTTGTAAATACAACCTCACCTGACTTTTCGATTTCTCCTCCGAAACCTTTTCCAATTAATACTGTTCCATCTTCTAAGATAAGTTGTCTTTTCATACTAATGCACTCTCCTTTTGCCATGCGATCTTACCACCAACGATTGTCATTACCGGCCATCCTTGGCATTTCCAACCTGCGAATGGTGTATTTTTTCCTTTTGATAAGAATGTTGTTGGGTCAATCTCTTCTTCTTGTTCTAAATCAATGATTGTAATATCAGCTGTTCTGCCTTCTTTCAGGCGACCTGCTTCTAAGCCGAATGTATCAGCTGGCTTTTCTGTTAAGAATTGAATTAACTGTTCTAATGTAATAATTCCTTTTTTCACAAGGTTTGTGTATAGAAGTGGGAATGCTGTTTCAAAACCAGTAATTCCGAATGGTGCTCTTTCAATTCCTTGTGCTTTCTCTTCCGCTGTATGCGGTGCATGGTCAGTCGCGATCATATCGATTGTTCCATCTAGTAAACCTTCAATTAATGCCGCGTGATCTTCTTTTCCACGAAGCGGTGGGTTCATTTTAAAGTTAGGATCAGCTGATGGAATATCATCTTCACATAACACTAGATGATGAGGTGTTACTTCTGCTGTTACTTTAATTCCAGCGCGTTTCGCATCACGGATTACACGTACAGATCCTTTCGTACTTACGTGACATACGTGATAGTGACAATCTGCCGCTTCAGCAAGCAGTATATCCCTTGCAATATGTACAGATTCACATACTGATGGGATACCGTTTAATCCGTGTTTCTCAGAAAACTTCCCTTCATGTACACAACCTTTATTAATAAGAGTATTCTCTTCACAGTGCGCAACCACTGCCATATTTAATTTCGCTGCACGCTTCATAGCAGCTAACATCATGCTAGCATCTTGTACGCCTACACCGTCATCAGTAAAAGCAAATGCTCCAAGTTCTTTTAACGTCTCGAAATCTGTCATTTCAGAACCCGCTTGGCGTACTGTAATTGCTCCGTATGGTAGTACGTTGACATGCGCTTTTTCTTTAATACGATTTTGCAAGTCTTCCATATGTTCTCTGCAATCTGGTACTGGGCGTGTATTTGGCATTGCACAAATTGTAGTGAATCCACCTTTTGCTGCTGCTAGTGTACCTGTTTCAATTGTTTCTTTATGTTCACCACCTGGTTCACGAAGATGTACGTGTACATCTACTAATCCAGGTGCGATTAACTTTCCGTTCACTTCGATTACTTCAGCATTATCTGCCGTAATATTTTCTGCTACCTTAGCGATTTTACCGTCTTGTACGAGAAGATCTGTTGCTACGATTTTTCCTTCTTCATTCATATAACGACCATTTTTAAACAAGTAATTCATGTTTCATTCCTCCTAATACATTTGGTAAGGCGCGTTTTAGTACAGCCATTCTTACGTAAACTCCATTTTCCATTTGTTTAAATATGCGTGAACGCTCACACTCAACAAGTTCACTTGCAATTTCAACATCACGGTTTACAGGAGCTGGATGCATAATAATGCTTCCTTCTTTCATACGCTTTTCTCTTTCCACTGTTAATCCGTGTTTCTCATGATACTCTTTCATAATGTCTGTTTCATAATGATCATGACGCTCATGTTGTACACGAAGTAACATCATTACATCCACTTCTGGAACAAGTTCATCTAATGGTTTGTATGTTCCAAATGTGCTGTCTTCATCTTTCCACTCTTCTGGACTTGCAAAGTAAATTGTTGCACCCAGTTTCGTTAATGCTTCTGCATTAGAACGTGCTACTCGGCTATGACGAACATCTCCTACTATCGCAATCTTTAATCCTTCAAATCTTCCAAACTCTTGTTTAATTGTAAGAAGATCGAGTAGGCACTGCGTTGGGTGGTTTCCACATCCATCTCCAGCGTTTAAGATTGGGATATTTACCTGATCTTTCAGTTCATCGAAGTAGCGATCTTGCTCATGGCGGACGATTACCGCTTTTGTTCCGATTGATTCTAGTGTTCTTATCGTATCGTATAAAGTTTCTCCTTTTTGTACGCTAGATGCATCAGCTGAAAAGTTTAAAACTTCAAGTCCTAATCTCTTCTCAGCAACTTCAAAGCTAAATCTCGTTCTCGTACTATTCTCAAAGAACAAGTTCGCAACAAAAGTTTGCTCTGTCGTTTTGCTCTCTTTTCCATTCGCGAAATCTTCTGCGTCTTTTAGGATTTCTGAAATTTCTACTTCCGATAATTCACTCATCGTTAACAAATGGCTCATCGTCATCCCTCATCTTTCTGATTTTTATGTTACCACTTTTGTATATTTATAACAACCTTTGTATAAAAATACCCTAGTCATGTGAGACTAGGGTGCAAGAAAGAAGCCACCCTTTCCGGTCTCACAGGACTGAATTAAAAGGTTATTATTATGAAGCAATCTGCTTAGATTGTGTTATTTGTTTCGTTTCTGGTAGTAGTAGATTTAACAGTACACCTACAATTGCTGCCAGTGCCATTCCTTCTACTTGGAACGATTCTCCTACGTGAAGTACCGCTCCACCAATACCGATTACTAGTATTACTGATGCAATCATTAAGTTTCGTTTGTCACTTAAGTCTGTTTTATCATCTACCATCATGCGTAATCCGCTTGATGCGATTACACCGAATAGTAAGATTGATACGCCACCCATAACCGGTGTTGGGATCGAATGAATCAGTGCAGAAATCTTACCGATAAACCCGAACATGATTGCGAACACTGCTGAACCGATGAATAAGTATACACTGTATGCTCTCGTAATTGCTAGCACACCGATGTTTTCACCATACGTTGTATTCGGTGGCCCACCGATAAGTGATGCGATTAATGTTGCTACTCCATCACCGAAGATTGAACGGTGTAAACCTGGTTTTTCAATTAAATCTCTTTTAATAACATTTCCAAGTACAATTTGATGTCCGATATGCTCTGAAATTGTTACTAGTGCAACTGGTACCATCAAGAGTACAATCTTCCACGAAAATTCCGGAGTATATGTTACAAATGGTACTGTGAAATCTGGTACAACGAACCATTTTGCCTCAGCTATCGGCTTTAAGTTTACTAGCCCTTGGAAGTAAGCGAAGATATATCCGCCGATAATGCCCAGTAACACTGGTATGATACTGAAAAACCCTCTTCCGAATATAGAGCAGATAATTGTAATTGCTAATGTTACTAACGCTACTGAAAAGTGTGTAAAGCTATATTTGCCATCCGCACCGTTCATCGCCATGTTAACTGCTGTATGTGCTAAAGCTAGACCGATTACCATTACTACTGGACCAACTACGATTGGCGGAAGTAATCTCATAATCCACTCTGATCCTGACTTCTTAATTCCGAGTGAAATTAAGATGTATACAAGTCCCGCTAACAAACCACCGAGCATTGCTGCTCCAGGTCCACCTGCTGTTTTCGCTGTTATTATCGGTGCGATAAAGGCGAATGATGATCCTAGATAAGCAGGTACTTGACCTTTCGTTATCAGAAGAAACGCTAGCGTTCCTAATCCACTTGATATTAATGCTACTGACGGATTCAATCCTGTTAAAAACGGAACCAGCACTGTTGATCCAAACATCGCGAACAAATGTTGTATACTTAAAAATAACCATTTTCCCGGTTTCGGTACTTCATTAACGTCTAACACTGGCTTTTGTTCCATTGTTACATCCTCCTTCAGTTTAATTCTTTGCAATAAAAAAACTCTTTGTGCCTGTGCACAAAGAGTCCTACACTTTCGTATGCCAAATTTGACATATGAAAGCCAAGACCCTTTGGCAGCCTCACAGGACTACATTTAAAAGGGCTTTACTTATCGTATATGCTTACTCGATCTTGTTGATCTGTCTCTTGCAAATCAACTTCGATACGCTCTTCACTTGATGTTGGAATATTCTTTCCTACATAATCAGCGCGAATTGGTAGTTCACGATGACCTCTATCAACAAGAACCGCCAGTTGGATTTGTGATGGTCTACCTAAATCCATAAGAGCATCCATTGCTGCTCGAACTGTTCTTCCTGTATATAATACATCATCTACAAGGATAACTTTTTTCTTTGTAATATCTACAGGAATATCAGAACCTTTTACAAGTGGTTCTTCGTTTTTCGATTGTAGTGTTAGATCATCACGATATAACGTAATATCTAGCTCTCCAACTTCCATTTCTTTTCCTTCAATTTGACCAATTCGTTCTGCCAAACGTTGTGCAATAAAAATTCCACGAGTTTTAATTCCGACAAGAACACAATTATCGACACCTTTATTTCGTTCCACGATTTCATGACTAATTCGTGTTAAAGCGCGGCGAATCATTTGGTCATCTAAAACGACTGCTTTCTCTTGCATGCTCTACACCTCCAAGCTTTTTTTCTTGCGTGAGAGTAATGGTATAAAAAAAGTCCTCTCAGCGTGTGCGAGAGGACTTTTGAAAAAGGGTACAGCATACCCTATGTATTTCAAACCGTTACCTTCTCAACCTCACGGGGCTGTGTTAAAGGATCATTATTTAACTGTTGTCAGTATCTCAGTTTTCTTATGATTTGTCAATACTATTTTCGTAAAATATTTAATGCATCTTCAAACACTTCTGGAATCGGTGCCTCAAACTGAATATATTCACCAGTACGAGGGTGGTCAAATCCTAAAATACCTGCGTGAAGTGCTTGTCCATTCATGTCTAATGTTTTCTTCGGACCATACTTTGGATCTCCAGCAAGTGGATAACCAATATATTTCATATGAACACGAATTTGGTGCGTACGTCCTGTTTCTAAGCGACATTCTACAAGTGTGAAATCTTTGAATCGCTCTAACACTTGGAAATGCGTAACAGCATGCTTACCATTTTCATCAACCGTCATGCTTTGACGCTCTTTCTTATCACGAGCAATCGGAGCATCAATTGTTCCCTTATCATGCGGAATAACACCGTGTACAATCGCTTTGTAACGTCTTGTTACTGTTTTTGCTACAAGTTGATTTACAAGTGATTCATGCGCCACATCATTTTTAGCAACCATTAATAGGCCTGATGTATCTTTATCAATACGATGCACGATACCTGGACGCATTACACCGTTAATGCCTGATAAGTCTGTACAGTGGTGCATAAGACCGTTCACAAGCGTACCACTTGTATGACCTGGTGCTGGATGTACAACCATACCACGCGGCTTATTAACAACGAGTACATCTGCATCTTCATAATAAATTTCTAAGTTCATATCTTCTGCTTGAATATCTAACTCTTCTGGATCAGGAATCGTTACTGTAATTTCATCGTTTTCTCTAACTTTATAATTCACTTTTACCGACTTTCCATTAACTGTAACAACATCATCTTTAATCCATTGTTGTACTTGTGAACGTGACCATTCACTGTTTATTTCTGCAACGAATTTATCAATTCGCTCGCTTTTTTGTTCTTCTGCAACTGTTACTTGTACTACTTCGCTCATTCAATTACTCCTTCGTTTTCTTGCCTTCTAATAATGTTTGAATAATAATTAATACAACACCAATACATAATGCTGAATCAGCTATATTAAATACTGGATAGTTGTACGAGAAAATATACACGTGAATGAAATCCACTACTTCTTGTCTAAATACACGATCAATGAAATTACCAATTGCTCCGCCTAATATTAGACCTAATGAAATTCCTAGAAGTTTGTCTGTTTTCGCATATTTTTTCATATAAATTACGATAAATGCTACAAAAACGACTGTAATAATGTAGAAGAACCACATTTTGTTTTCTAAAATCCCCCAGGCAGCTCCTCTATTTCGATGTGATGTTATGTATAATACATTATCGATAATCGGAATGCTCGTACCCAATTCCATGTTCTTTACAATTAGCCATTTCGATATTTGATCGATGGCAATGACAAATAACGCTATTACATAATATATCATTTTCATTTCCCCCACAAAGACAGTGTACCTCAAAATTTTAGCATAGCTGCAACCTTTTCACAATGAACCTTTATAGAAGAATAAAATAAATTAAAAAAAGGTAATATAATATCGTTGTGCGCATTCATACATTTACTTTTTCATAGAAAAATTCATGAATGGTACGGGCAGTGGGCATCGTCTTCATTTGTTTTACCGAAATTAATCTCCCTGTCTCTTCACAAATACCATACATATCTATTTCCATTTTAAATAATGCACGTTCTACATCTTTTAAGTCCTCTTTTATATCATGTAATAGGAGTTTTTTCTTTATCTCTTCCTTAATTTCATATCCAAGCTCTTCGCTAAACTCTGTATCATATTTGTGCATGACCTCTTTGGCTAGCCTCTCTTGTAACTCTTTTCGCATCAATTGCAATTCTTCTTTGATTTCCATATACATTTCATTCACGTGTACATTCCTCCCAGCTGCAATGTACGATTAGTGTGTCCGAAATTTCTATGCTTACCTCACACACATTTTTCCTTCATAGGAAAGAGAGTGAAAGTTATTTCAATATATCGTCAATAAAAAAACTGACTGCACTTAGGCACAGTCAGTTTTTTTTATTATTTTACATAGTTTTCTTTAACAACTGTTGCACAACGCTCACATAATGTTTCATGTTCAGCATCTTTACCAATTGTTTCTGAAACTACCCAACAACGTTCACATGTTTCACCAGTTGCTTGAGCAACAACAACCGCTGTATGCTCATACTTCGGCGCATCTGTTGGCGCTTCTTCCATCATGCCACCAAGTTTATACTCAGAGACGATGAATAATTGCTTTAAGTCTTCACTAATAGACTCTAACATAGCTTTCATTTCTGCAGTTGGATATAATGTAATGCTTGCATTTAATGACTTACCAATTACTTTTTCATTACGAGCTACTTCTAACGCTTTTAATACGTCATCACGTAATGTCATAAATGCATCCCATTTTGTTTTTAATTCTTCCGCACCATCTAATTGTACAGCTTCTGGCATATCAGTTAATTGTACACTTTCTTCTGTTACACCTGGAACGTATGGCCATACTTCATCAGCCGTATGCGGTAAGATTGGTGTTACAAGTTTCGTCAACGCAACAAGAACATCATATAATACAGTTTGAATTGCACGACGATCTTCATGGTTTGCACCTTCAATGTATAAAATGTCTTTTGCAAAGTCTAAGTAGAATGAACTTAAATCAATTGTACAGAAGTTATGAATTGCATGATATACAGCCGCAAAGTCGTATGTTTCATATGCTTCTTTTACTTTTGTAATTAAGTCATTTAATTTCACTAACATGTAACGATCTACTTCACGAAGTTCAGCTACAGCTACTGTATTTTCACTTGGCTTAAAGTCATCTAAGTTTCCTAATAAGAAACGGAATGTGTTACGGATTTTACGATATACTTCTGCTACTTGTTTTAAAATATCATCTGAAATACGTACATCAGATTGATAGTCAACTGAAGATACCCATAAGCGTAAAATGTCTCCGCCTAATTGATCCATAATTTTCTTCGGTACGACGATATTTCCAATCGACTTACTCATTTTACGTCCTTCACCATCTAATACGAAACCATGGCTTAGTACGCCTTTATATGGAGCTTTACCTGTTACAGCAACTGCTGTTGATAATGAAGAATTAAACCAACCACGATACTGGTCAGATCCTTCTAAATATAAATCAGCTGGACGTTGTAAGTCATCGCGCTCTTCTAATACCGCTTGGTGAGAAGAACCTGAATCGAACCATACATCCATGATGTCTGTTTCTTTGCGGAATTCACCATTCGGGCTACCTGTATGTGTAAATCCTTCTGGTAATAGATCTTTCGCTTCACGCTCGAACCATACGTTAGAACCGTGCTCACGGAATAAATCTGCTACATGGTTAATTGTTTCATCTGTAATAATTGGATCACCATTCTCTGCATAGAATACAGGGATTGGCACACCCCATGCACGCTGACGAGAAATACACCAGTCACCACGGTCACGAACCATATTATGAAGACGAGTTTCTCCCCAAGCTGGTACCCATTTTGTTTCCGCAACAGCTTCTAATAATTCTTTACGGAACGCTTCAATAGATGCAAACCACTGTGCTGTCGCACGGAAAATAATTGGTTTTTTTGTTCTCCAATCATGTGGGTATGAATGCGTAATGAATGTTAATTTCAGTAACGCGCCTACTTCTTCTAATTTCTCTGTAATTGGCTTGTTAGCTTTATCATAGAATAAGCCTTCAAATCCAGGTGCTTCATTTGTTAATACACCTTTATCATCAACTGGACAAAGTACTTCTAATCCATACTTTTTACCAACAACGAAGTCATCTTCCCCGTGTCCTGGTGCTGTATGAACACAACCTGTACCTGCATCTGTCGTTACGTGTTCTCCTAGCATAACTAATGAATCACGATCGTAGAATGGATGTTTTGCAACTGTATACTCAAGTTCGCTACCTTTTACCGTTTTCACAACTTCAGTATTTTCCCACTCTAACGTTTTTGCAACTGTCTCAAATAGTTCAGAAGCGATAATATATTTTTCATCATTTACTTTTACAATAGCGTATTCAAGTTCTGGGTGAACAGAAATACCTAAGTTTGCAGGTAACGTCCAAGGTGTTGTTGTCCAGATAATGAATTTCTCATCACCTTCTAATACGTTCTTTCCGTCTTTTACAGGGAATGCTACGTAAATAGATGCTGATTTTTTATCTTGGTATTCAATTTCAGCTTCTGCTAAAGCAGATTCACTCGTTGGAGACCAATAAACTGGTTTTTGCCCTTTATAGATATAACCTTTTTTCGCCATATCACCAAACACTTTAATTTGTTGCGCTTCATAAGCTGGCTCTAAAGTAATGTATGGGTTATCCCAATCAGCACGTACACCTAAACGCTTAAATTGTTCACGTTGACGTTCTACTTGTTCATATGCATACTCTGCACATAACTTACGGAACTCAGCAACTGTCATTTCTTTACGCTTTACACCTTTATTTGTTAAAGCTTGCTCAATTGGTAAACCGTGTGTATCCCAACCTGGTACATATGGTGCACAGTAACCAGTCATTGATTTATAACGAACAATAAAGTCTTTTAACACTTTATTTAACGCATGTCCCATATGAATGTCACCATTCGCATATGGAGGGCCATCATGCAATACAAATAAAGGACGGCCTTTCGTATGTTCTTGTACCTTTTCATAAATATTCATTTCAGCCCACTGTTCTTGCATTGCAGGCTCACGTTTTGGTAAATTCCCACGCATTGGGAACTCTGTTTTTGGCATTAGTAATGTATTTTTGTACTCCATGCTCAATTCCTCCTTACATGTATAAAAGAAACACTTAAAAAACGGAATAAAAAAGAGACCTTCTCATCCCAAAAAGGGACGAGAAAGTCTCCCGCGGTACCACCCTAGTAGATCCTATACATATGTATACAATCCTCTTTATATTCTTAACGCGAATATACGCCTACGCTTACTCTATTTGTTCAGCGCGGAACTCCAGGGTGATATTCCCATTATCTCCTTATCCTGAGCTTACACCATCCTCAGTTCGCTATATAAGGTATGAAAAGGTACTTATCCCTATCTTCGTTTTTCTTAATAAATATGTTGTTTAAAATTATATGTAATAATGAGAAAAACGTCAAGCTTACACTGTTTCTTCTTTTTTCAACAGTTCATCTACTTCGTCTTCTAACTCAATTAGTTTATCCCAATCATCGTTGTTTAACATTTCAAGCTGTGTTTCTAGTAACATACGGAAACGAGTGCGGAATACTTTCGCTTGTTTCTTTAGCTCTTCAATATCAAAAGCAACTTTTCTTGATTTTACTAACGCTTCGTTAATAATACGGTCTGCATTCTTTTCAGCTTCACGTACGATTAATTTTGCTTCTTTTTGCGCATTACGTTTTACTTCTTCCGCTGCTTCTTGTGCAACAACGATCGATTTGTTTAACGTATCTTCAATATTAGAGAAATGATCTAACTTTCCTTCTAATTGCGCAACTTTTTCTTCTAAAGCTTTTTTCTCACGAATGACTAATTCATAATCTTTGATAATTTGATCAAGAAACTCATTTACTTGATCTTCATCATAGCCACGGAATCCGCGACCAAATTCTTTGTTATGAATATCTAATGGTGTTAACGGCACAACGCCACCTCCAAGTAATTATCTAAATTTCCTCTTTCAATTATATCTTTTCTTCGACAAAATAGGAGGATTTCCTTCTAAAAAACCAATCATTTTAGTATACCATACAAAATTCTCCATTTGTCGCGCTTTGTTCTACCTTCTACAGAAAACAATTTACTTCGCCCATATCCTCTCACTGAAAAAACATCTCCTGGATAACATTCATAAGAAGTTTGCTCCACTGTTTTCCAATTCACTTTTACTAAACCATTTTTTATGAAAGGTTGTACTTTTTGTCTGGATATATGTAACATTTCAGCTAACATAACATCTAAACGAAGTGAAGAAACCGTTCCAGATTTCTCTCCCCACGTTTCTTGCATCTGTAGAATTTTTTCTCCTTGCACTGGCGATAAGGAAACTTTCGCTTTCCCTATAGATTGTAAGTTCATCTCAATATAAGATACAACTTCTTTTGCGACTACAATTTGGGCACGATCTTCTTGAAGCAAAATATCACCACACTTTTCTCTCGTTAAACCGAGAGACATAAATGTACCTAATATTTGCCTATGTTCTAGCGTATAAAACTTGGAAGGATAGTCAATTTCCAATACTTCTACTTGAAATTCTTCTTCATTTACTACTAGATAGTCCGGATAAATGAGTGCTCTTTTGCGCTCTGCATGAGGCGTTGCACCATCAAACTGTACAGAAACATCCCCTTGTCCTATCACCATAGTGACAATTTGTTGTTGTCTTGGATCAAGGAAGTCTGTTAACTTCACTTGATGGTACTCCGCTACTCGCTTCCACTCTAACACCTTATCCACAAAGACCTCTTCATCGGGTCTGAAATGTTCATAGATGCTCATGTATTTAACCTCTTACTATAAGAAATAACCGAATATACTTACTAAACCCTTCGTAGCAAGCTTTAATGTAAAAATCGCAACGAGTGGAGAGATATCAATCATACCAAGCGGCGGGATAAATCTGCGAAATGGTTCTAAATACGGTTCACAAATACGCGCAAGAATATCTCCAAAAGTTGATTCCTTTGCACCTGGGAACCATGATAGGAGAATGTAAATAATAAGTGCCCACGAGTAAATCTCGATAGCATAAACTAAAAGCCTTAAAACTGTTTCCATGGCGTATTACCACCTCTTTATATTTGTGTCTTCTTCTTCACCGAACAACTCTGAAATTGCACCAACAATATCTACATTTTCAGGGGTACACATAAATGTTTTCGGTCCTATTTTTTGAATGTCCCCGCCTATAGCGTATACAGTACCACTTAAAAAGTCAACGATACGTACAGCTTGATCAGTAGACATTCGTTGTAAATTAATTACAACAGCTCGTCTACCTTTTAAATGGTCCGCAATCCCTTGCGCTTCTGAATATGTGCGTGGTTCTAATAAAACAACTTTTGAAGATTGTTTTGCCGTTTCAATGCTCACAACATTTTGTTTCGGTTGCACTTTTGGAAACGTAACATCTTGTTGTTCTGGCGGATCTTGCTGCTTCTTCATGTCTGTTTGCTCCTTTTCATAACTATATTGAGCTGCTTCTTTTTCTTCCGGTGTATCAAAAAAGAAGTATTTTACTTTTGACCAACTCATAATAAGATTCTCCTTCCTTTTACGCTTTTCCTACTAAAATCGTCCCCAAACGAATATATGTAGCACCTTCTTCAATTGCAATCGTGTAATCATTAGACATTCCCATTGATAACTCTCTGCATGGCGCATGTAATAATTCTAGCTCCTGCACCTCTGTTTGTAGCTTACGTAACTCCTTAAAACAGCGTCTGATTTCTTCCTCTTCTTCTGTAAACGGAGCCATTGTCATTAGTCCAACCACTTCAATCTTATCCAGTTCTTGCAAACTTTGAATAAAAGAAATAGTTTCTTCTATTGCCAATCCTTGCTTTGATTCTTCAGATGATGTTTTCACTTGAATAAAACATTTCACTTTCTTATCAGCACGTTTTTGGATTTCTTTTGCAAGTGAAAGACGATCTAACGAATGTAAATAATCAATTTCATTAATGATTTCTTTTACTTTTCTCGTTTGTAATGATCCAATAAAATGCCAATTCACTTTTGAACCGAAATGTTCGTATTTCTGTAAGAAACCTTCATTTCTATTTTCACCTAAATCAATAATTCCAGCTTCAATAACTTCGTTTGTCTTTTCAATTCCTACCGTTTTTGTAACTGCAACGAGTTTAATATCTTGCAACGAACGTCCTGCTCGTGTGCAAGATTGCTTAATTGCTTCGTTTACAGTTGTTAAATTTTTTTGTACTGTCACTTGCTTTCTTCCTCCTTAAAACCTATGAAACTCAACATTCTCCCTGTCTTACCTTGATCACGACGATGAGAGAAAAATAGTTGCTCTTCACAGCTTGTACAAAGAGATGACATTACAATATTCTCTTCTTTTATGCCTGCTTGTACACATAATATACGATTAATTTCTTTTAAATTAATTGCGTACTGCCCATCAGAAATTTTTTTATAAGGGACAGAACCGTTTACTACTTGCTCTGCTGCTGTTAACACTCTATCATCAACAACGTAACAACAAGATCCAATTGCTGGTCCAATTGCAACATGAATTTCATCACTTGAAATCCCTTCTGCATTCCATTTTTGAATCATTTCCTTTGCAATCTCTTTTACAGTCCCTTTCCATCCAGCATGCGCAAGTCCTATCATACCATGTGATGGCGCATAAAAATAGAGTGGAACACAATCCGCGTAACATGATGTTAAAAGAGCATCATTATCAGTCGTATAAATGCCATCTGTTTTTGAAATACCGTCTTCATATGAATAGACGCCACTTCCTTTTTCCTGTTGTCCTACTTTTTCAACATGATGATCATGAACTTGTTCAGAGCAAATCCAGTTTTCTAATGGTTTTTGTAACTTATTTGCTAAAATACGTCTGTTTTCATGAACGTTCTCCACGATATCATTCACATGTAATCCTAGATTCATCGCATGAAAAGAGCCCGTACTTATCCCACCATCTTTTGTCGTAAATCCAGCAGTAATGTTTCCAAGTTCTTTCCACGCTTGTAAATACAGTATACCGTCCACATATTTAAATGGTTCTCTCATAACAAAGCGACCCCTTTTTAATTAAAATAACATAAAAAAGCATGGTACTTCCTGTCTATTTTACCATACTTTTATTTTTTCATAATCCCAACAGAAAAAAAAGAGGAATTTGTAATATTCTTTATGAAATTGTCGGTGTTTGTATTGATTCTGTTACAGAATTAACAGAATTTACTCTAACAAGTATGACATCTTCCCCAATTTTCACAATTTCCTTCCAAGGAATTACAATTTCTACATCTTTCCCAAAAATCCCAAACATGCGTGCCTGTTTGGAAATAATAATAGACCCAATCTTCCCTGTGTTTATATCGATTTCGATATCTCCAATATTTCCAAGCCTTTTTCCATCTGAAACATTTATTATCTCTTTCATCTGCAACTCCGAAATTCTTATCACTTTCATCCTCTCCCTTATATATGACGAATTGAAAAAACACCGTTTCTCAAATTTGCAGGAAGCACCCTCCACTAACCCCATATGGTTTTCATTATATGAACACAGCTTCCCTACTATGAGCGAAGACAAACTATATTACATATAAAAAGGTTTCACCATAAATGGTGAAACCTTATCCTTGAATCGTCTTATTCATTTGTTTAATAGCCGATTTCTCTAAGCGGGACACTTGCGCTTGAGAAATCCCAATTTCTTCTGCGACTTCCATTTGTGTTTTTCCTTGGAAAAAACGTTTTCGAATAATCATTTTCTCACGATCATTTAAACGCTTCATTCCTTCTTTCAATGCTAACTCTTCAACCCACTGCTCGTCCTTTTGTTTTTCATCACTTAACTGATCCATAACAAAAATAGGATCTCCCCCATCGTTATAAATCGGCTCAAATAATGAAACTGGATCTTGAATCGCATCTAAAGCAAAAACAATTTCTTCATGAGTCACTTCAAGCACTTTTGCAATATCCATTGCTGTTGGTTCTTTTGAATTTTCTGCAATCAATTTCTCTCTTACTTGTAACGCTTTATACGCAATATCTCGTAATGATCGAGATACGCGAATCGGATTGTTATCACGCAAATATCTGCGTATTTCCCCAATAATCATCGGCACAGCATACGTTGAAAATTTTACATTTTGGCCTAAATCAAAATTATCAATGGATTTCATAAGTCCGATGCAACCAACTTGAAATAAATCGTCAACATATTCTCCTCTGTTATTAAATCTTTGGATGACGCTCAGTACAAGACGTAAGTTTCCATTCACTAATTTCTCTCTTGCGCTTATCTCTCCACTTTGCATTTCACGAAATAATTTACGCATTTCATCATTTTTTAGTACGGGAAGTTTAGCTGTATCAACACCGCAAATTTCTACTTTGTTTCTCGTCAAAGTGTTCCCTCCTATCGGGAGTTGCTGTACAGTGTAAAGTATTTCCTTTGAAGGGGATTTTATGCATGCGGTTTTCTCTTCATTTTTCATTTTCGTTGTCTCTTCCCATACAACGAAAGAGAATAAGACCAGCCTAGATAACGGCTGGTCTTATTCTTTACACCATTTTATTAAATTCTTTTCGTAATCTTTTTATAATTCTTTTTTCTAAACGCGAAATGTATGACTGTGAAATCCCAAGCATATCTGCCACATCTTTTTGCGTCTTTTCCTCTTCGCCAGCAAGCCCAAACCGGAGTTCCATAATTTGTTTTTCACGATCATTTAATTGATGCAATGCTTTCATTAGAAGATGACGATCTACAGTAGCTTCTAAATCTTTTGTAATAATATCATCGTCTGTACCTAATACATCCGATAGTAAAAGTTCATTTCCATCCCAATCAATGTTAAGCGGTTCATCAAAAGAAACTTCTGATCGGTTTTTATTATTCCGGCGCAAATGCATTAAAATTTCATTTTCTATACAACGTGAGGCATATGTTGCTAATTTTATTTTCTTTTCTGGATTAAATGTATTAACCGCTTTAATAAGGCCGATTGTTCCAATACTAATCAAATCTTCAATATTTATCCCTGTATTTTCAAACTTTCTTGCTATATATACAACTAGCCGTAAGTTTCGTTCAATCAGTAACGACCTTGCTGCCTGATCTCCTTTTGGCAATTTATTCAAAAGAACTTCCTCTTCTTCTTTCGTTAACGGTGGTGGCAACGCTTCACTTCCACCAATATAATAAATTTCATCGGTCTTAATTCCTAATTTCAACAATACTTTATACCAAAGGTATACTAAATAAAATTTTAATTTCATCATATTATCCCGCCTCCCATTATTAAGCAATTACTACTTTTTGCGAAATTAACATTTTCGGATGCACAATACATTGATACTCTCCATTGGTTGACAACTGTTGTGTATTTAATCCAATCAATACTTTGCTGACTACAATAGAACTACCTTCATAATCAATTTGCACACTGTCTGGCTTAACGGCCCATAAAAATTGACTCTCTACTCCTACTGCTCGGAAAGGAATTAATCGTAATTTTGTCGCCCACCCAGAATCATTCTCTGGTATTTGAGGAATCTCTGTTTTGGAATAAATTTGCTCTGTTAACCACGCTGGCAAGCAATGTTCTAATGATGAAATATGCATAATCATAACGGGTGTTTTTGTTAACGGGTCGTAAAGTTGGTTCCCACTATCAATTAAACCTGCAAGTTCTAGTTCCTCTTCAGCTAATTGAATTTTCAATTTCACAATTTGATCATAGTGTATTTTTGTAACCTCTACGCTTTCAATACGCTTTTTAGAAAAATAATAAATTACTGGAAAACCAAAAACGACAAACAACCAGCTAATTGGATCACCATAAGAAATGGATTGAGATTGAACCAATCCATTTACCATTTCATTCGTTTGCAAAAAGAAATGAGTGCCAATTAACCCTCCGCCAACCATAAAGGTTACAAAGTAAAAAGTAAAAACAGTTTGTGCATAATTTCTAAACGTTGTAAACCCAAATGCTGTATACACAATTAGTAACGAGTACAGTAGTTTCATAATTGGATGTGTCATCATAGAAGCAAAAGGAGTAAAGGCAAAAATAACAATGGTTGAACCTATAAATGCCCCTAACACAAGCCTCCATCTTTTGATCTTCTTTTTTAACACGGTAGCTGTTAATAAAAGTAAAAGAAAATCAATGCAGGCGTTTAGCAACCAAACAACGTCGGCGTAAACAACCAAACAATTCACCTCTTTTTTTGAGTTGAGACTAGTATAATGCATATCCAATAGGAAAGTGTGTCAATTTGCGGAGGTGTTTTTTTGTTATTTTGTGCTTTCTAGACAGAATCTGTCGGTAAAAAATAAAAGTATATGTTTCATAGAATACTATACTTGTTTGCTTACATATAAAGTGAAACTTTAATCAGCCCTCACCAATCAGGCTTTTACGAGCAGTCCGCCCCCGACCTAAATTCTTTGCTTTCGCTGAATTTTCAGGTGAGGGTCTTACTGCCCGAAAAACAGCCGGATAAATCGATATATATAAAATAAAAAAAGACCTGCTTAGCAGATCTTTTTCCTGTATAAAACAAAAAAGGAGCATGAAAGCTCCTTTTCTTTTATCGTCTACGACGGTTACGTAAGAATGCTGGAATATCGATGTCATCTGAATCTGTATGACGCTCATGCACAACCGGCTCTTCACGTTTCATTTCACGCTTAACTTCACGTTGTTTTGAAGGTTGAGCTACTTGCTGTTGCTGTTGTTGCGTGTGATTCGCAGTCGGACGGATAATTGGTTTTGGTGGCTGCGTCGCAGCACTATCATCAAAACCAGTTGCAATTACAGTTACAACGATATCATCTTTTAATCCTTCATTAATAACAGAACCGAAGATCATATTTACTTCTGGATCTGAAGCTGAAGCTACAATGTCTGCCGCTTCTTGTACTTCATATAAGCTTAAGTTAGCTCCACCCGTAATGTTCATGATAACACCTTGAGCTCCATCAATAGATGTTTCTAATAATGGACTAGAAATCGCTTTTTTCGCAGCTTCAGCAGCACGATTTTCTCCATTACCAGAACCAATACCCATTAAAGCAGAACCTCTATTAGACATAATTGTCTTTACGTCTGCGAAGTCTAAGTTAATTAAACCTGGTGTTGCAATTAAATCAGAAATACCTTGAACACCTTGACGTAATACGTTATCTGCTTCACGGAACGCTTCTAACATCGGCGTATTTTTATCAACAATCTCTAATAAGCGATCATTTGGAATTACAATAAGTGTATCTACATTTTCTTTAAATGCTGCAATACCAGATGCTGCTTGTGTTGCACGCTTGCGTCCCTCAAATGTAAATGGACGTGTTACAACACCAACTGTTAATGCACCTAATTCTTTTGCAACTTGAGCAACAACTGGAGCTGCACCAGTTCCAGTTCCGCCGCCCATACCAGCAGTTACGAAGACCATGTCTGCACCACGAAGTGCTTCTTGGATCTGTTCTTTACTTTCTTCTGCAGCTTTTTTCCCTACTTCAGGGTTTGCACCTGCACCAAGTCCACGTGTTAATTTTCCACCAATTTGCATTTTTGTTTCAGCTTTTGATAGATTTAATGCTTGTGCATCAGTGTTCACAGCGATAAAGTCTACACCTTGTACACCGTGTTCAATCATACGGTTTACAGCATTGTTTCCGCCACCGCCGACACCAATAACTTTTATATTCGCTAATTGATCTTGAGTAGTATCAAACTCTAACATGTCGAAATCCCCCTAGAACCTCATTTTTCGTGTCCAATTTTAATCCCATAAATAACGGAATACACGTTTTACTTTTGACATCATACGGTCATCATTTTGATTATTATTGTTTTGATTACGAGTTTTTTGTTTCGCAGGTTGCTGTTGTACCGGCGTTGGTGCTGGTGCTGGTACTGGTTCAAAATGTTCTTGCTTTTCCTGCACATTTTTCCCACGTAATTTAGCTTTTTGATAAGAATGTTTAATTAATCCTACTCCGCTTGTATATTGGGGCTCACGCACACCAATATAATCAGGAGTCGCTATACGAACATTTTCATGTAAAATATCATATGCAAGATCAAGAACACCCGGCATAGAAGCAATTCCACCAGTTAGTACATAACCAGAAGCTACTTGCTTTACTCCTAACTTACGCACTTCATCTTGAACAAACATTAAAATTTCCTCTACACGAGCCTCTATTATATCCGATAATTCCAACTGAGAATATTGTTCTGTTTGATCGCTTCCCATAATAGGAACCGTAAACATCTCTTCTTCAGATGCTGTATCATAAAAAGCATGTCCATATTTCAACTTAATTTGATCTGCATTTTCTGTTGAAGTTTTCAACCCAATCGCAATATCCTTTGTTATATGGTCTCCACCTAACGGTAATACGCTCGTCGCTTGTAACTCTCCATCTTTAAAAATAGATAAAGTTGTAGATCCTCCCCCCATATCAACAAGGGCTACTCCTCTATGTTTTTCATCTGAAGATATAGCAACTGTTGCAGCCGCTAAAGGTTGAAGACAAATATCAACTATTTCAAGACCTGCTTTTTCTACACAACGAAGTAGGTTATGTAGTAAAGTTCTCGAGCCTGTTATAAGTGTACCTTCCATTTCTAATCTTACACCGATCATCCCGCGTGGATCGTTAATCTCGTCAAGACCGTCTACAATGAACTGTCGAGGTACCACATCAATAAACTCACGTTCTGGAGCAATTGACACAACTTGTGCTGCATCTAGAACGCGTAAGACATCTTCATTCCCGATTTCACGATCTTCATTTGAAACAGCGACTACTCCGTGACAAGGAAGTAGCTGTACCTGGTTTGCATTGACACCTACTACAACTTGCTCAATGTGGATACCCACCATGCGCTCAGCTTGTTCAATTGCTTTTTTAATTGATCGAACAGTCTCGTCTATATCAACTATCGATCCCTTCTTTAAACCATTTGATTTTACATTTCCAACACCAATAATGTTTAAGCTGTCATTAACCATTTCACCAATGATGACTTTAACATTGGATGTACCGATGTCAAGACTAACATATATTTCATTGCTGTTCATTCTTTGGCACCTCCTTCTTTATTTATACCATACAACTCAATATATGGAACAACAATCGCAACTTTACTATTTATAAGAAAAATATTCAACGTCTTTATACGTTTCCCTTTTTTAACCCTATATTTTTCTTATTTTTATTTAACATTCATTTAAGAATATCGCAGTAAACTGTGAATAACTGCTTATCTTGAAATAATTCTATTTCAAGTGTAAAGATTACCGCCAAGTATAAGTCTACACTAAGATGTACTCATAGAAAAGTGAAACTTGTACCAATCCTAGTATGAATCTAAGAATTTTTACATCTTTTTCATCAAATGAACCATTCTTGTAAATTCAGATGCATCAAGCAGAACATTCGTTTCGTTTTTTCTACCATGACGTAGTGAAAACTATCTTTCTATTCTTTCTTTTCTTCCGCTCCTAATTCTTTCGTATATGCCCCTACTTCTAAGTCAATTAACACCTTTTTACCCGGCTCAATTGTTTTTAGGATAAGCGGATAAGCTTCCATACGCTTTGCGAAATTTTGAATCGTAGTGCTCACTTCGTATCCTTCGTTCATATATAAAGTAAGATGATCTTCATTCGCATTCGTCGGTGAATAACGAATCTCAGAAATAGATCTTAAAATAGTTGGTGTTAATTTTTCAAGCTCAGCAATTAACTCCTTCATTTTCTCCTCTTTAAAAGGTTCAAAAATTGGCGCTGCAACAGGGAGTTTTCCGTTCGGAAGTACATCGAGTGTTTTCCCGTTCTCTAATAACGGTTGTAATTTCCCATCTTTGTTTATATAACCAATCGTTAAATATTCTTCAATATGAACATCAATTTTATTTGGAAAACGTTTTTTTACATTTACCGATTTAATTTCTTTTCGTTTCGTTAGGTTTTCTTCGGCTTTATGTGCTGTCACTCGGAAATAACTTGTATCATACGTCACACCTGATTCCTTCATCACTTGTTCATCTGTCATATAATGATTTCCAAACACACTTATCTTTTTGATATTGCTTAGTGGAGACCGAAAGTAAATTAAAAAGAGCACTAATAAAAATAAAATTGATATGTATAAAATCAACCGATGATTAACATTTTTCTTGTTTTTCTTCTGTTGATTTTTTAACTTTGGTACACGATCCTGTAGTTTAATCACTTTACTATTTTTCATGTACGATCCCCCTACGTAACATAAAGAACGGCATGTTCCTCATGCCGTTCTTATCTTCTTATTATAACATAAATGATAATGAGCGGAACGAATAACCGTTATCTTCCAATGATTTCTACTTCTGTATGCATTTCTACGCCAAATTTATCCTTGATTGTTTGTTTTATGAATGCAATTAAAGATAAGACATCTTGCGCACTGGCTCCCCCAGTATTAATAATAAAATTTCCATGCATTTCAGAAATTTGAGCTCCACCTATTTGATAACCACGAAGCCCCGCCTTTTCTATTAAGTTTCCTGCAAAGTATGGGATTGGGTTCCGAAATATACTTCCTGCACAAGGATGATTCCACGGCTGTGTTTCACGGCGGTAGTCTTTATTCTTTTGCATGACGCTTACGATTCCTTCACGCTCTCCTACCTGCAATTGAAACTCGGCTTCCAAAACAATACCAGGACGTTTCGTTTGCAATACAGAAGTACGATAGGAAAACTCCATTTCTTCATGCGTTAACCAATCAATTGTTCCGTTTTCAAACAAAATAAGAGCTTTTGATAAAATGTTTGATATATCCGATTGATGTGCTCCTGCATTCATATACACTGCACCACCGACACTTCCTGGAATACCACTGGCAAATTCCAGGCCGGATAACCCTTGACGACTAAGTAAAGTTGATAATTTAATAAGGGGATACCCACCACCAACTCTTACTCTATGTTTTTCGACTTCTAAGTGGTCTAATCCTTCTCCTAAACGAATAACGACACCTTCTATACCTAGATCAGATACAAGAAGGTTCGAACCGCGACCAATTACAGTCCACTTTGTTTTATATTTTTTTACTAACTGCAACGTTTTTTCAATACCGGCAACATGCTTTGGCACAATTAAAATATCAGCTGGTCCACCTATTTTCATAGTGGTATAACGTGCTAACGCTTCATTCACTAACACGCGACCAACATTTGCTTCTATAAGCTCATTTACTAATTGCTCCATAAACAATCTCCCCCATACTAATTATCCTTATTACAGTAGTATGCAGGGCGTTCACCTAACGTTATTTTTTTACAAGCTTATTCATTACTTCATACAGCTTATTTGCTGCATCTGGAATACCTAATTTTGCCGCAGCCAGCTTCATATTTTGTAATGTTTGGGCGTCTAATAAAATTTCATCAATATCACGAATAAGCGTTTCTGCTGTTAAATCTTTTTCAAGTAACATTTTTGCTGCTCCTTTATCGACAACAGAACGCGCATTTTTTTCCTGATGGTTATTTGTTACGTAAGGACTCGGAATTAACACACTTGGCTTGCCTAGCGCTGTTAATTCTGCAAGCGTTGTTGCTCCCGCCCTTGAAACAACAAGATCTACACCTGTAAGTACCTCTGGCATATTATGAATGAAAGGTTTAATAATAACATTATTCGGATTCCCTTTTTGCTTCACAGCTTCCATCACTTTGTCATAATGAACTTCACCGGTTACATACAATATTTCGTAACTTTTATTTCCAAACTGTTCAATTGCCTCTACGAAAGCATCGTTAATCGGTCTAGCCCCACGACTTCCACCAAAAATAAGTACGGACTTTTTAGGAAGAGATAAACCTACTGAACGTTTTCCTTTCATTCCATTCTGATCCATTACTTCTGATGCTCGTGGATTTCCTGTCATTACCACTTTTGGCTGTGGAAAATGTTCTGCAGCCGCTTCAAAACAAACTGCAACTTTATCAACATAGCGGCTTAAAAATTTATTCGTTACACCAGGTACACTATTTTGTTCATGTACAATAGTTGGAATACCTAATTTT
The DNA here is from genome assembly GCF_044324725.1 of Bacillus sp. 3G2. Taxonomy (NCBI): domain Bacteria; kingdom Bacillati; phylum Bacillota; class Bacilli; order Caryophanales; family Bacillaceae; genus Bacillus; species Bacillus sp. 3G2. Next base: position 3,717,027 of record NZ_CP172246.1, read on the forward strand.
GCCGCAGCATATACAACTGGTCCACATACATATCCACCCGTTCCAATCACAATATCCGGATTAAAACGACGAATATATCGTTTACTATCTTGTACACCCTTTAGGAAACGCATCACCGTTTTCACATTATCTAACGATATTTTACGCTTAAATCCACTTATAACAATAGATTGAAACGGTATACCTGCTTTTGGAACGATTGTGCTCTCTAATCCACTCTCCGTACCAATATATAAAAACCTTGCTTCCGGATTTAATTTTTTTATTTCTCTTATTAAAGCAAGAGCCGGATAAATATGACCTCCAGTGCCCCCACCACTTACTAATACACGCACTACTAACTCCTCCGCTTCTCTTTTCTGATTTCAGTCGTATTTATTTCTATATACATCATGTTTCTTCGCGCACATACGAAAAACCCTGTCTTATAAAACAGGGTTTAGTAGCGAGAATGGCGACTTATATTTAATAATACACCTACTGCCATTAACATTAATGTCAAACTTGATCCACCATAACTTAAAAACGGCAAAGTAATACCCGTAACAGGCATCAATCCTGTTACAACACCAACATTAATCATTACTTGAATCGCAATCATCGCCACAATACCTACTGCTAAAAACGTACCATATAAATCTGGCGCTCCTAAAGCTATACGAATCCCACGCCATAATAACAGACTAAATAATAATAACACAAATGAACCACCAATAAAACCTAATTCCTCAGATAAGATTGCAAATATAAAGTCTGTTTGTGGTTCAGGTAAATAAAGAAATTTTTGTCTACTTTGTCCAAGTCCGAGCCCGAATAATCCACCAGGTCCAATTGCGAGTAACGATTGAATAATTTGAAATCCACTTCCAAGCGGATCTGACCACGGATCTAAATATGATGTAATACGTTTCATCCGATACGGTGCGGATGCAATTAGCCCTACAAATCCTGCTACACCAAGCAAACCAAACATTGCAAAGTGAAAGACCCTTGCTCCCGAGACAAATATCATGATGATACATGTCCCAACCATTACCGTTCCTGTCCCAAGATCTGGCTGTAACATAATCATTCCAAAAGCAAGAAATACAAAACCTAGTGCTGGTAGTAAACCACGTTTAAATGAGGTAATTAATTTTTGTCGTTCCGCTAAAAATTTCGCTAAAAAAATAATCATCGCAAACTTCATAAATTCTGACGGTTGAATGGAAAATGCCCCGATTCCAATCCAGCTTCGCGCTCCTCCTCGAACAAGTCCTACTCCAGGAATAAGAACAAGAATAAGAAGAATGAAGCAAACTAGCAAAATTACTTTTGAATACGTACGCCACACCCAATAATCAATTTTCATAATAAAAAACATAGCCACTACACCTAGACTTGCAAATAGCAATTGCCTTTTTGCAAAAAAGAATGAGTCCCCCATTTTATAAGAGGCCCAAACCGCACTCGCACTATACACCATAATCATTCCGATTGTTAACAACGCAAGTGTAACGATGATGAGAATAAAATCAGGCGTTTTCTTCATTACCCATAAACACCACCTCTTTAGGCAGAAACTTTTGCCTATGTAACAAAACATCAGTAGGTGTTAGCCTACTGATGTTTTGATTTACTTTATATAAGTTTATGCACAGCTTGTATAAAAATGTCTCCTCTTTCTTCAAATGTTTTAAATTGATCCCAGCTTGCACATGCTGGAGAAAGAAGGATTACATCGCCATCTGTAGAATGAGCATAAGCTTTCACTACAGCTTCATCTAAAGTATCGACACTTTCAATTGTATCTAATCCCGCTTTTTCTGCAGCTCTTACTAATTTTGGAGCTGTTTGTCCAAATGTCACAATCGCTTTTACATTTTTGAAATACGGAATTAAATCATCGAATTCATTTCCACGATCAAGCCCACCTGCTAATAACACAATCGGTTGTGTAAACGCAGATAAAGCTTTCTCAGTCGCTAACATATTCGTTGCTTTTGAGTCATTATAAACCTTACGATTGTTAATAGTTGTTACATATTCTAAACGATGTTTTACACCTGTAAAACGTTTTAACACCGCCGTAATCGCTTCATTAGAAACACCCAATAATTTTGCGATACTCATCGCTGCTAAAATATTTTCTAAATTATGTTGACCAGGTAAAACGATATCGCCTACTTCAACAACTTTTTCACCTTTAAAATAAAGAGCATTTTCTTTTATACACGCACCATCTTCAAGTTCTTTCGTTGTCGAGAATAGTACTTTTTGCCCTTTACTATAAGCAGATAAAGCCATAACATCTGCATCATCTGCATTTATTACACTATAATCATTTTCTGTTTGGTTTTTAAAAATATTTGCTTTTGCTAAACCATATTCCTTCTTCGTCCCGTGATAATCTAAGTGGGCCTCAAATAAATTTAAAAACGCAGCAATTTTAGGTTGGAACAATTCTACTCCCATCAATTGGAAAGATGAAAGTTCTGTAACTACAACTTCATTTTCTTTTGCATCCTGTGCTACTTCACACGCTACAGTTCCAATGTTCCCTGCAATTACAGGATGCTTTTGTCCTTCTTTTAGCATTTCAAATGTAAGCATTGTCGTCGTCGTTTTACCGTTAGACCCCGTAATCCCAACAAATGGAGCTTCTGAAATACGATATGCTAATTCAACTTCCGTAACAATCGGAATTTGCTTTTCTTTCGCAGCTACTAATATTGGATTAGAATACGGGATCCCTGGATTTTTTACTACAAGAGAAATATTTCTCTCTAACAATTCTAAAGGATGACCACCGCATACAACGTCCATTCCTTTTGCTTGTAATTCTGCAGCAAGTACATTATCCGCTAAAGGCTTTCCGTCATTTACAATAACATTTGCCCCTAATTTTTGTAACAGCGTAGCTGCTGCATAACCACTTTTTGCAATGCCTAATACAAGAATATTTTTATTTTGAAATTCAGTTACAGTTTTCAATTACATCCACACCCCGATATAAATTCCTAACACAGCTAATAAAAATCCTACAGACCAAAACGTCACAACAACACGCCACTCTGACCAACCACATAATTCATAATGATGGTGTAATGGACTCATTTTAAAGACACGTTTTCCTGTTGTTTTAAAAGAAATGACCTGAATAATAACAGATAAAGTTTCCATTACGAATACTCCACCAATGATTACAAGTAGTAATTCTTGTTTTAATAAAATCGCTACAGCTGCAATGGCTCCACCTAAAGCTAAAGAACCTGTATCTCCCATAAACACTTTCGCTGGATTTGCATTGAATACTAAAAATCCAAGTACAGCTCCTACAACTGCCATACAGAATATCGCTACTCCAAATTGCTCTTGTGCGACTGCAATAATACTAAACGCTCCAAATGCAATAGCAGCTGTTCCTGATAATAAACCATCTAAACCGTCAGTTAAGTTAACTGCATTTGATCCACCAATAAGCATAAATAATACAAGTACAAAATACGCCCAACCTAGTTCAAACTTAACGTCTGTCCCCGGAATCATGATGTATGTGTGGAACGCTTGCCCTTTTCCAATTAAAAAGAACGCAATAGCAATAACAAGCTGACCTACTAATTTTTGCTTTGATGTTAAACCAAGATTTCTCTTCTTAACTACCTTTATGTAGTCATCTAAAAATCCAATTAATCCGTAGCCAAATGTCACTAATAATAATAACGAAACCTCTGCACCTAAATGATTAAATTTAATTGCCATAATAAGTGAAGTTACCATCATAGATACATATATGACAATACCACCCATTGTCGGTGTCCCTGATTTTTTTTGATGTGACTTTGGTCCCTCATCACGAATACTCTGTCCGAACTTTAATTTCCTTAAAAATGGAATAAACAATGGCGAAAGGGCAACAGAAATTAAGAATGCTACCCCAGCCGTTACTAATAAACCTTGCTCAAGCACATGTAGTCCTCCTCTCACGTTGTTACTCTTCGTTGTTTAAACGCTCTGTAATTGCTTCTTTAGCGACTTCACGATCGTCAAAATGATGAACGTCTTTACCTATAATTTGATACGTTTCATGACCCTTACCAGCAATAATGATGATATCTTCAGCTTTCGCATTAGCAATTGCATGGTATATCGCTTCTTTTCTATCAATAATTACTTCATAATTATTCCCATTTGCACCCTGCACCATATCATCTAAAATAGCCCCTGGCTCTTCACTTCTTGGGTTATCTGAAGTGTAAATTGCGTGAGTTGCATATTTTGTTGCAACCCTTGCCATGATTGGTCTCTTTGTTCGATCTCTATCTCCGCCACAACCGACGATACAATATACATCGCCTTTTGCAAACTGTTTTGCTGTTTTTAATACATTCTCTAAGCTATCTGGTGTATGTGCATAATCAACAATAACTGTATAATTTTGTCCACCATCAACTACTTCAAAACGTCCTGGAACTCCAGCTAGTTGCTTTATTACATCAATAACCGTTTCTAAACTTACGCCTGAAACAAGTCCTGCCGCTGTTGCCGCTAGTACGTTATATACATTAAATTTCCCAATCAATTTCATCGTAACATTTACACTTTCATACGGTGTTACAAGCGTAAATGTAGTTCCACCACTCGTCATAACGATATCTTTGGCCATAATATCACTTGTTGTATCAATTCCATACGTTACAACAGTCGCCGCAGTACTTCTCATATACTCCGCAGTTACTGCATCATCGTTATTCAGTACCGCGTACTTTTCACGATTATGATAATAACTATTGCCAAGTTGTGCAAATAGCAACCCTTTTGCATGTTTATATTCTTCCATCGTTTTATGATAGTCTAAATGATCTTGTGTTAAATTTGTAAATACTGCTACATCGTAATCACATCCGTGTACACGACCAAGATCTAAAGCATGTGACGAAACTTCCATTACTGTACTATCTACACCGTGCTCAACCATTTTTGAAAATGTTTGTTGAAGTGTTAGTGCATCTGGTGTTGTATTTTTCACCTCAAATGTTTCATCACCGATTTTCATATTAATCGTTCCAATTAACCCCGTTTTATGACCATGTGCGCGCATAATCTCATCCATAATATGCGATGTTGTTGTCTTTCCATTTGTACCTGTAATTCCGATTAAATGTAACTTGTGTGTTGGTTGACCATAAAAATAATCAGCTAAAACCGCTAACGAACGAAAAGTGTTTTTCACAAGTACAACTGGAACGTCAACATCAATTGGTCTTTCCGCAACAATAGCAGCCGCTCCTTGTGCCGCTGCTTGCTTAGCAAAATCATGGCTATCAACCGTATATCCTTTCATACATACAAATAAGCTTCCCTCTTTCACTTTACGTGAATCCGCTTCTATAGATGTGATTTCTGGATTTTCTTTTGGAACAACTGGAAAATCATGCAAACATGATACAAGTGTATGCAACTTCATTTCACTAAACCCTCTCTACATTGTGTATTTATCTCTTTTTTAATAAGCAACACGTTACCTCCTAAATATATAAAATAGGAGGTAAGTGCTACTGTGTCTAATAAATAGACTTATTTATAATTGAAACTCTTACGGTCTCAAATTAAGTAACTCTTCTATAAAGAACTCACTTCCACCAATTGTACCATAAAACGTACTAGGTTACCTTTAATTCCCGAAGTAAATTCTAATTTTTGAGCCCTCTTTCACTTTAGCTCCTGCTTCTGGGGATTGTTTAATAACTTTATCTCCGTCTCCGCTTATATCAAGCTTCAAATCGACGAGTTGCGTCTGTAAATCTTTCTTTTTCATACCAATTAAATTCGGAACTTCCACAGTTGGTATATCGCCCCATTTATATTCTCTCTCAACTTGTTCTGTTCTCGGTTTCACGCCCATAACAGGAAGTGCATCACGAAGAATGTTCCCAACAATTGGCGCTGCTACCACTCCACCAAATTGCGTTACACCTTTCGGATTATCAACAGCAACATAGACAACAATTTCCGGATCATCCGCTGGAGCAAAACCGATAAAAGATACTATATAATTATTCTCTAAATATTTACCATCTTTCACTTTTTGAGCCGTACCTGTTTTTCCACCTACACGATACCCATCAATGAAAGCACCTTTACCAGATCCCTTTGCTACAACATTCTCTAGTGCATACCGAACTTTTTCTGAAGTTTCCTTGGAAATAACTTTTCTTTTTTCCACAGGTGTCTTTTTACTTACAACTTGATTGTTCTTCGGATCAATAAATTCCTTAGCTATATACGGCTGGTACAATGTTCCACCATTTACAGCCGCTGCTACTGCCGCTACTTGTTGAATTGGCGTAACAGAAACACCTTGACCGAATGAAGTTGTCGCTTGCTCGACTGGACCGACTTTATCTAAATTAAATAAAATCCCACTACCTTCACCTTGCAAATCAATTCCGGTTTTCTGTCCAAAGCCGAAATTACGAATATATTTAAACAATCGGTCTTTACCAAGACGATCACCAAGTTCAATAAATCCTGGGTTACATGAGTTTTGAACTACTTCTAAAAACGTTTGGCTACCATGGCCTCCCGCTTTCCAGCATTTCAATCTAGCTCCACCCACTTCAGCTGCTCCATCATCATAAAACGTATCTTTCTCTAAGTCTACTAAATTTTCATTCAAGGCTGCTGCTAACGTAATGATCTTAAATGTTGAACCAGGCTCATACGTACTCCATACTGGTAAATTTCTATTATACACTTCTGGAGAAACACTTTGAAAATCTGCTGGATCAAAGCTCGGCCGACTCGACATACCTAAAATTTCACCATTTTTCGGATTCATTGCAATCGCAATCATACCATCTGGATTATATGTCGACTCTGCAATATTCATTTCTCTTTCCATAATTCTATTAATACGTGCATCAATTGTTAAACCTAAATTCAAACCAGCTTCTGGTTTTTTGAAATCATCACCAACATTAGGCATCCTTTGTCCTTTTGCATCTGCAAAAAAACGCACATGACCGTCATCACCATTTAACTCTTTATCATAATATTTTTCTAGTCCCATAAGACCTTGGTTATCACTACCTGCAAACCCTAATACGTGTGATAAAAAGTTGCCAAATGGATAGTACCGGATCGAGTCCTCTGCGATATAAACACCTTTCAAACTTAATCCTCGTACCTCTTTCGCTTTATCATGTGATATTTTCCTTCCACCTTTATCTAACCTTACAATTGATTCTTTTTTTGTAATTCTTTTATAAATCTCATCTTTTTCCACACCTAATACTGCAGCTAACTTCTCTGCAGTCTCTGCTGGTTTTTCAATTTGCCTCGGTACAACAAAGACAGTTGGGGCACTTTTATTCGTAGCAAGTTCCACACCATTTCGGTCTAAAATTTTACCACGTTCAGGTTCAAAAGTAATATTACGACTCCATGAATCCTTCGCACGATCTGTTAACATATTGCCAAGAAAAAATTGCACATATCCAAGACGAATATCGATGATAGTGAAAATAAGTATACCTGATATAAGTATAAAAATAAGTCGTTTTCTAACCGTTACATTTGATACACGCATATTGGAACAAGCCTCCCTTACGCCTAGCTTGTTCCAATATATGCTTGTACTTATTTAATTAGAACTTCTTCTCTTTTACCATTACGGTTTTTCTGCTTCTTGTTGTGGTTCAAGTGGCGGTACAAGTGTTACACCTAACTCTGTACCAGGTTGCAACAATGTTCCTTCTGCCACACTTTGTTCAGTTACGTATCCGGTACCAGTAGGTTTTAAGTTGAGCTTTAACGTTTTTGCTAAATTCATAACATCACGCAGTGCCCAGCCTTGTATATTTGGCATTGTAGGTTTATCTCCTACTAAGAAGACTCGGTCACCCTTCAATGTTTGCTCAGTCGCTTTCGGCACTTGCTGCTGCACTTTCCCTTCACCTAATACGATTGGACGAAGTTTTGCTTTATCAATAGCTTTTTTCGATTCTTCCATCGTTTTTCCGGTTACATCTGGAACAGCAGTTTGCTGCTCCTTCACATATTTCTTCGGATCTTTCACTTCATTAGGCTTAATCTTTAAATACTCTAAACTATTCTTCGTTACATATTTAAAAATATCAGCTAAAGGTTGTGCGCCACTCTCATCATCTTTCAATTTCGGTCGTTTAACGGCTACATATACAACAAGCTGCGGATCATCCATAGGTGCCATACCTAAGAACGAGAATATATAATTCTCTCTTCCTGTCATATAGCCACCTTTTCCATCCGGAATTTGCGCTGTTCCTGTTTTACCACCAACTGAATAACCATCGACTTTATAAGCAGTTCCTGTTCCTTTCGGCGATGTAACAACGCGTTCTAATAACTGTCTTACTTGCGCTGCTGTTTCTTTTGTAACAGGTTTTCCCACTTCTTCTGGCTTATGTTCTAATTTCACTTCGCCTGTTATTGGATTTACAATTTTATCAACTGTATAAGGTTTCATCATTTTTCCATCATTTGCAATAGCAGTTGCAGCTTGCACAAGCTGAATTGGTGTTACAGTAGAACCTTGTCCAAATGCTGTTGTTACTTGCTGTATTTGCTGATCGAATATAATTGTATTTGAACCTTCACCAGGTAAATCAATGTTCGTTTTTTCATCTAATCCAAAGCTATGAATATACTTTCGGAAACGTTCTGGACCAAGTTTTTGATCCCCTAAAATCGCAAACGCTACGTTTGAAGAGCGCTCTACCCCTTCATCAAATGTGATAGATCCCCATCCAGCGCCGCCGTTATGATCTTTTATTTTTCGGTTTCCGACTTGATATGTACCAGACTGATAATAATCTTGCCCTTTATACACACCTTCATTAATAGCTGCTGCTAGCGTGAATATTTTCATTGTTGATCCAGGTTCAAATGCATTTGCAATTGCGTCATTATAAAAGTACTTATTATTCTCTTGGTTCGGATCATAACTAGGCTTACTAGACATCCCTAGTATTTTCCCTGTTTTTGGATCCGCAACAATCCCTATTAAACTTTCTGGTTCATAATGTTTACTCGCTTCTTTCATTGCGTCTTCTAAATAACTTTGAATACGCTGGTCAAGCGTTAAATATACATTATCTCCATTTTTAGGTGCCTCTACATTCACTTTCCCGCCGTCAAGAGACACACCTTTACGATCGCCTGTATAAGCTACTTTTCCGTTAGAAGCTCCTAAATACTTATCCAAACTCTTTTCTAAACCAAATTGCCCTATAGCAATCCCCTTATCATCAGGTCTTGCATGACCTACGACATAAGATGCGAAATCACCGTTTGGATACACTCTTGCATTTTCAGTAATAAAGGATATGCCGGGCAATTTTAATGCTTCTATTTGTTCCTTCTGTTCTTTCGTCAAGCCCTTGCCTAATTTCCCAAATTCCACTTGACTTCTACCTTCTTTATTTAACGTATCTAAAATCTTCTCTTCACCTTTTCCAAGTACTCCCGCAATTTTCTTTGCAGTATCCTCTTTATCCTTAACCGGATTCGCACCTTTTAATTCCGCTACAAGTTTATAAGAGTTTGCATCTTGCGCTAATACATGACCGTTTTGATCATAAATCGTCCCGCGATTCGCTTCTAGAACTCCTGTTTTACTATGCTTTTGCTTAGCAAGTTCATCCAAATCATGATTATGAACAGATCCTGTTGCTTGTATGTAAAAAAATCGGGCTAACAATAGCAAAAAGAGCAGGAGGAATAAAATCATAAAGTACCCTGCTCCCTTATTGGTATGAAATTTAGTCATAGTTCTCTTCATTTTCCCTTCACACCTATTGCCTTATTTGAGGCCCTTCACATTATTCGCATTAATTTCTAGCCCGTGTTTTTTTGCAACTTCAGAGATTCGTTCATAGCGGCTCAACTTCTCTACTTCAGCCTGTAACTCTTGATTTTCTTTTTGCTGCTGTACAATTTTCTGTTCTATCGTCGCCGCTTCTACATTAACTTGATAAAGGCCTGCTTTATTTCCAATAAACGCTACACAGGCATACAATAAAAAGCCAATAAATGCTACATACAACAGTTTTTCGATTCTTGTAATCTTCGCTTTAGCTTTTGGTTGAACCATCTGCTGTGGGGGCGTTTGAATCTGTACCTCTTCTTGCGCTTGTTGTTTGTACTTTACAGCTAAGTTACTCATACCTCTCTCCCCTTTTTATCGTTTTTCAGCGATTCTCAATTTCGCAGAACGCGCTCGATTATTTTCTTCTAACTCTATATCAGAAGGTAAAATCGGTTTTCTTGTAATAAGCTTTAATTTCGGCTTAAATTCATCAGGAATAATTGGTAATCCTGGCGGCAATTGTGGCGTTGTACTATTTCGCTTAAACGTCGTTTTACAAATACGGTCTTCTAAAGAATGGAATGTTATAACACTAACTCTTCCGCCTGGCTTGACCATCTCAATTGCAGATTCCAACGCTTCTTCAAATACTTTCAATTCATCATTTACGGCAATACGGATTGCTTGGAACACTCGCTTCGCAGGATGTCCACCCGTTCTACGAGCAGGAGCTGGAATACCCTCTTTAATTAGTTCTACTAATTCCGCTGTCGTTTCAATAGCTTTATTCTCACGATATGCTTCAATTTTCCGAGCTATTTGTTTTGAAAATTTCTCTTCACCATACTGGAAGAAAATCCTTACAAGCTGCTCATATGACCAGCTATTTACAACATCATATGCTGTTAAGGGGGCATCTTGATCCATTCGCATATCTAACGGTGCATCATGATGATAACTAAAGCCACGCTCTGGTGTATCTAATTGCGGGGATGAAACACCTAAATCAAATAAAATACCGTCTACTTCTGTTATACCTAATTCCTGTAGTTTTTCAGATAAATAACGGAAATTACTTTTTACTGTTATGAACTGCTCACCGTATGAAGAGAACTTTTCTTTCGCATTTTGAATCGCTATCTCATCTTGATCAAACGCGATTAATTTTCCGCCTTCAGTTAATTGGGATAATAAATAAGAACTATGTCCTCCTCCCCCCAGTGTACAATCTACATATGTACCACCTGGCTTTATATCTAAGCCGTCTACTGTTTCCTTTAAAAGCACTGTTACGTGTTTAAACATTGTTGCACCTACTCTTTTTCCAATTAATTATGTTGAATGCATCTCTTCCCCTAAACGCACATTTCACGATTAGAGAACGAAATACTATGAAAGAACGACTCATTTAACTTGCCTACAAAGGCAGCATACTATACAAATCGCTATTTTCTTTTATTATATACTAAATTTTATCATCTTTTGCGGGAATTTAAATAAAAAACTGTCGAAAAAGATAATAATACGTTTACATTTTGTGCTATTTTGTCATATATTTAAGTATCCTGCATAATTACGATATTCATCGTTTTTAAATTAATAATTCAGAAAAATTTCACTTCACAGTAAATTCAACGGAACAAAAATAAAATCCTGCTCCTAAGAGCAAGATTCTATAGTTTTATAACATGATGTTTTCCATCCCAAGAAAACCGGTTTTCCATTACACGATCAACAAAATCCAAACCGAACTGATTTAAATAGTAACATACATTCCACACACGCTCTTGCGGCGCCCCTAATGGACGAAGCGCAAATTGTATGCGACGGAATTTATTTAACTGCACTTCATGTTTTTTCTCAACATTTCTTTTCAACATTCTTTCCAACAGTTCAATTTGTTCATTAATTTTGAATTCATTTTTCCCTGCAAACGTACTTAATCCAGGATCTATTTTCTTCACAAATTGTTGTAATGAGGTATGAATATCAATTATTTCTTTTTTCGCCTCTACAAATCGATCATCTATCGGTTCCTCTATTTGATTAGATAACCAGTTTTCACGCAGCGTATCTACGTTATTTAAAAACGGATCACTGTCTTGCAATTGTAAATCGTGTAAATCTGTCGCAATATCCCTCTCTATATAAGTGATTGTAATACGCGGAACGACAGGTGGCATTCGGAAACCGATAGTATGGAAGACTTGTTGTAATTCACTCCAGTAAGCTAATTCCCCTGGCCCTCCAATAAACGCGAGCGTAGGAAATACATACTCTTGCATAAGAGGACGCGTTACGACATTATTACTAAAGCGTTCCGGGCTTCTCTCCATCTCTTCCATCAATTCCTCATACGAAAAGGAATACGCTCCATCCTTCCCAACGAACTTTCCTTGATTATCTTCAAGTAACACTCGCTCGTTATCAATTTCCATGAATATATGCACTGCATTATACTTTGTTTCAATAATCGGTTTATATCCTAATTCTTTAATTACTTCCTGTTGGTTATGAAGCCCCTCTTGCACTTCTTTATACTTACCTATAATTTGCTTGAAAAACGGCACTTCTAATTTTCTTAATTCAGGATGATGCGAATCGACAAGAATTAAACCAGAATTCACGAACATTTTCATAATAAGATGGCCAAAGAAATCTACATACGTATTCGATTTCCCCAAAGAATCATCAATAAATTGCAATACATCCTTTGTAAAATTCGTTTCAGGGTATGTTTTGAAAATTTCTTCAATCCACTTTCTACAGTCTTCCAAAGAAAGCTCAGACTCTGAAGCACTCGCTTTTTTCGGATTACGATCATGAAAAATAGTCTTTTTTATTTTTTTATTCTTCGTTACAAAAGTATGGTTAATTTCATCCATATCATGGTCTTCACCAGCAATCCAGAAAACAGGAACAACTTTAACACCTAAACTTTCTTCCTTTTCTCTCGCAAGCTGTAAAACTGAAATGATTTTATGAATTGTATAAAGTGGTCCAGTTAATAACCCAGCTTGTTGTCCAGCTATAACAACATATGTATTTTCATCTCCAAGCGCTTTTACATTTTGAATCGTAGCTTCTCCCGCTTGTAATTTTGTATTATATTCTAATAAATGCGCTACTAAATCTTGGCGGAAAAACTCCCTCTCACGCAAATCATGTACACGCTGTTTAAAAGCATCTTCTGTTAACATATAGTCAAAACACGACTGTATCTCTTTTTTACCGTTCATATAGTCCGCTACAACACCTTGTTGCGGAACAGAGATCTCTTTTATCTCCATATAATTCTTCCTTTCGTATCCTGTTCTCTCACCAATCCACATTGTAGTCAATGTTGCACGTAAAAGCAAAGAATTACACTTATTCTTTTACTTCTAATCCTTTTATTGCATCGAACAAAAATTGAAGTGTCGGAACGGATCGTTGCTGTTTCTTAGCTTCTTCTATCACATATCCAACAATCGCACCAATTTCCGTTTGTCTATTCGCTCTGACATCTGCCAGCATAGATGATGTATTATGAGACGTTCTTTCACATATGCGGCGTACCATTTCCCATACCATTTCTTTTTCTTCTTTAACGAGAAAGACGACTTCCTGAAATACTTGTTCCATCAATCGATAAAAAAAAGGGTTCGTAATCAACTCTCCGTTCTGAACTTGTAATAATGCTGTCAACGGATTAATACATACATTAACTACTAATTTTTTGTGCATAACATTCTTCCAATCATCTTCTATTTGAATCGGAAAATGAGGAAAAGGAAAACAATTAAATATTTTTTCAAACTGCATAGACTTGCCGTGCACGATTCCAAACTTCGTTACACCTATCCCTGTATGATAAACGATATGTTCTTCTTCTTTTTTCGCACCATGCTCTACAATCCCAACCGCAATATTTTCATTCCCGATTTGCTGCATAGCATGAAGATGCGACATTCCATTTTGCAAAAAGATTAATGAGGATTCCCTTCGCACAAAAGGTAGTATGTCAGTTATATGATATTGCTTAACAGCAATAAATATATAGTCTAACTGCTGGTCTATCATACTTTCTACTGGTAAAACAGGCGGGAATACCGTTTCACATTTCCCCTCCCTCATACAAGTTACACCCGTTGCATTCAATTCCTCAGCCTGTTTAGCTGTCCTTGTAAACAACGTAACATCTTGCTTACTTTTTTTTAAATAAAATGCATACAATAAACCGATAGCTCCTGGTCCTACAACTCCGATTTTCATTTTCACACAAGGAACTCGTACGAACACGATACATAAGTCCCTTTTCTCTCCCCCTTTTCATCCCGCAAAAACCTGATTGGTGCGGAATCATAATTAACTACAGGTGAACAAATCCCACCGATTACAGTTTCACTTTATCTTCCTCAATTATATGAATACAGTTTACAATTTTATTGCTCTTTGACAAACAAATGCAAACTCTTCTTCAATATGTATATATTACCTATTCATATGCTTCTACTCTTAGTTTAGCAAATCCTCAAAAAAATAATAAAAGAAATATACTATAATCTTCATAAAAATAAAAAAATGAGTTATAATATTATTATAAATATTTTTACTTTTCTGCATTCAACGAGACAAGAAAAGGATGTGATGTTATGGGATTCCCAAAAGTTGAGCGCTTGCTCATCAATTATAAAACATTAGACGAATTTAAAAAATTTAAAGGTTGCGGAGCTCAAGAACTATCCATGTTAGAAGAATTACAAGCAAATATTATTGAAAATGATAGTGAATCTCCATTTTACGGTATTTATTATGGCGGATCACTAATTGCACGTATGAGTCTATATATGAAACGGAACGGCGGGGAACCATTCGAAATTACAGGTACTTACCTAGAACTCTATAAACTTGAAGTGTTACCAACTTTCCAAAAACAAGGATTTGGAGAAATGCTTGTAAATTATGCGAAGGGGCTACAGTTCCCAATCAAAACGATCGCACGTATCCATTCAGCTGGTTTTTGGGATAAATTAAATTTCCAGCCTGTATCAGTACCCGATGGTGATTTTTATGTTTGGAACCCAGAAACAAATTTGAATACGGTTACAAATGAAGAGTCTGCATAAGAAATAAAAAAACAGCTACATAGCAGCTGTTTTTTTATTTCTTTAACTTTTCTAATTTCCCATTCGAACGAGCACTATTTCTTTCTGCTACCATTACACTTCTTTTTTGATCGATATAATCAAGCAATGTTCTATATTCTTCCTCATATACTGATAATCGCTCCAAAAGACTCTCTCTCTCTGTTTGTAACGAGTCAATTTGCTGTTGCAACACCATTAAGGAGTTTTCATCTTTATAATTTTGCAAGAAATCAATAACATCATTCAATGTAATTGACGTGGGCTCTAATACCTTTGTCTCTTTCACTTCATAATTTTCTACTTTACGTAGTTGCTTCGCTTCTTCGATACGTTCTTTGTATTGCTTCCTAACGTAAGAATTCCATCTAAAGCCACATGCTGCTGGTGTACGAGATAAATGTCTTCCCACTTCTTTAAAGGCAGATAATTGCGTTCCACCTTCTTGAATATGCCGGAGTACTACTTCTGCCAGAAGCAAATCTTCATCATCAGTCCAAGCATCTTGTCTTGTTGTCGCCATCTCTCTAGTCCTCCCTATGCATTTTTTATTAAACATATGCAGTTACTAGAAAAGATAGAATACAACAAATGAAGAATAAGACAAAAAAAATAAACGTAGAAGATACCTTCTACGTTTATTTCCCGCAATTACTTGCTGATTACTTCTTTACCTTTGTAAGTACCGCATGCTTTACATACACGGTGAGCTAATTTCGCTTCACCACAGCTTGGGCACTCTACCATACCAGGTACTGATAATTTGAAATGCGTACGACGCTTTCTTTTTACTGTTTTAGAAGTTCTTCTAAAAGGTACAGCCATTCTTCCCACCTCCTTAAAAGAAATAGTTATTTTCATATGAAGGCCTAAACCAGTCTTCCGATTATTTGTCAAAAAACTTTGCAAGTCCTGCTAATCGTGGATCAACAGTCTTTTCTTTGTTTTCTTCCGAAATCACTTGCCAGTCTTGACCTTGCATCGGTGCTCCACCAGAAACATCATCACTGAAAATTTGCATTGGAATCTCCAAAAGTATATTTTCCTTGATTACGGGCAGTAAGTCAAGTACTTCTCCTTCTAAACAATGAATTTCAGCTTCAGTTTCAAATTCTTCTTGTGAAGTTTGGAACACCTCAGTTGTTTTAATGTCAAATGGTAATGTCACATCTACTAAAGAGCGAGAACATGGTAAAACCATGCTTCCAGTTATATGTAGATGGAACGTAAACTTACCGGAGCCAAAATCAACCCTTCCTGTTACATGAACAGGATTAATTTCACGAATATCTTTCTCGACCTCTTGTAGCTCACTTACATCTACCATCTCATCCAATGTCAATCCTTTATTTCTCAATTTATTCAATTGATGGATGGACCATTTCATATCATATCACCTCAAGGCAACAAACAAAATTATAGCTAGCCATTTTATATTTGTCAATGTTTTTTCTTTACACTATAATGAAGTCATCATAGTAAATAATATATAGAGTATCACGTTTTTCAAAAAGATGCTACATCGAAAGGAGAGATTACCATAAAAGCCAGTGGTATTGTTGTTGAATATAACCCTTTTCATAACGGTCATGATTATCATGTGCAACAAACAAAAAAGTTAACACACGCTGATATTACAATCGCTGTTATGAGTGGCCCTTTTTTACAGCGTGGTGAGCCAGCGCTCCTATCCAAATGGTATCGTACCAAAATGGCCTTATCATGCGGTGTAGACCTTGTTGTAGAGCTTCCATACGCCTTTTCAACACAAAAGGCTGAAACCTTTGCAAATGGTGCTATTTCCATTTTAAACGCCCTACACGTTTCTGAAATTTGTTTCGGTAGTGAAGATGGACAAATCGAAAATTTTCATAACACCATCTCTGTGCAAAAAAATGAAGAAGAGACTTTTAATCGTCTTGTAAAGCAATTTATGAATGCGGGTAACAGTTACGCAAAAGCTACATCTGACGCCTTCCTACACATTTTACCATCCGAAAAAAACATAGACATGTCACAACCGAATAACATATTAGGATTCCAATACATGAAATCAATTTTCTTACAAAATAGTTCTATGCAAGCACAAACGATAAAAAGATTCGCATCTCATTATCATGATGAAACATTTAGCGATCAACATATTGCAAGCGCAACTAGTATTCGCAAGCAACTTTTTAGCGAAAATAGTTCTTTTGCAGAAATTGCACCTTTTATCCCAAAAACGACTGCTTCTCTTTTAGCAAGCTACAAACAAAACTACGGGATATTACATAATTGGGAACAATACTTTTCATTTTTTAAATACAAACTCATGACGATGTCTCCAGAAGACTTACGACATATATATGAAATAGAAGAAGGTTTAGAGCATCGTATTTTATCAAAAATACAAACCAGTTCTTCCTTCCATTCATTCATGGAATCATTAAAAACGAAGCGTTACACGTGGACTAGATTACAAAGAGCTTGTACACACATTTTAACAAATACAACAAAAGAAGAAATACATAGCGCAAATATAGAGCAGCATGCACCGTACATTCGTCTACTAGGCATGTCACAAAAAGGACAAACTTACCTTTCAACAAACAAGAAAAAAATAGAACTTCCCATCCTTACCCATACAAAAACATTTGACCATCCTACTTTACATATAGAGAGAAAAGCCAATTCTGTATATTTCTCCATCATGCAAGAACCATTACGAACACAACTACTAAAACAAGATGCAACACACCATCCAATTCGTTATGATGAATCAACTGCAAAATTTCTATAAAAAAACCTCTCTTTTTCAGAGAGGTTTATTTTTTCTCGCCCATTTTTTCCAAATACAGTAATGCATCATCCAGCGTATCAACTGGCACAACTTTCATTTTTGTTTTAATATCTTTCGCAGCCTCAAGTGCATCTTTATAATTTGATTTCTCCGCACCTTTTTCATTTGGCGCAAAGAACACTTCAGCACCAGCATCACTTGCAGCGACCACTTTTTGCTGAATACCACCAATCGGGCCAATTTCTCCCTTTTCATTAAT
This sequence comes from Bacillus sp. 3G2, assembly GCF_044324725.1. Classification (NCBI taxonomy): domain Bacteria; kingdom Bacillati; phylum Bacillota; class Bacilli; order Caryophanales; family Bacillaceae; genus Bacillus; species Bacillus sp. 3G2. Next base: position 3,735,023 of record NZ_CP172246.1, read on the forward strand.
CGTCCCTGTTCCAGCTATTTCATGCCCTCTTGTTAAATCATCTTCCACAAGTTGATTATATATTTCTAATGTAAACATTAGGCCCGCCGATGGTCCACCTATTTCATGAGAATCAATTTTCACTTTCGGATCTACCACTAATTCTCTTTCCGTAACGATAGAAACCCCTATACCAACGCGTCCATTTCCATTTGGAATGGTCTTTGCATTTAGATCTTCTTTTAACTGTTTTCCATTCCTCTTGTACTCAACATTTACTGTATCTCCTTCTTTTTTCCCTGTCATATATTCAATAAATTGCTCCGTCTTTTCAAATGTTTTTCCGTCGACAGCTACGATAACATCGCCAAGTTTAAGCTTTCCTTCTGACGGCATCCCTTTCGCTACACCAGCAACCAATACACCTTTATTTTCAAAAGAAACAGTACGATTTGCACGTTTATAAGCATTATAGATCGCTGCATTTTGCGAATCTTTCATCGCATAATTTTGGCGAAATTGATATTCTTCATCACTTTCACCTTTTTGCAATATTTCTTCTGCTTTCGAAATATGTGTATATTTATTAAACTGTGCCGCTATTAAATTCACCACATTTGCTGGTCCCATTGAAACCGTAACCAGCATAAAATCACCAGATTCTTTCGTTCCACCCTCCACTTGAACGTAAGGCTCTAATTTGGCCGCCATTCCTGGTTTTGTTACATAATACGGTAAACGTACGTAAACAAGTAACATCGCCAATATAACCCCTATTAAAATTGCATATATAAACCGAAAACGCTTAAACATTATGTTTCTCCTTCCATTGCTCAATTAATAAAAAAATATTTGCAACATGTTTTTCAGCTTCTACTTCTCCAACTCGAATAATGTCTTCAATATTTGTAAAAGCACGTGAACTAAATTGTTCTACAGCTGGTCGCATCATTAAATCCGATGCAATTTGCCGATTCATCACAAGCTCATGTTGCATAATTTCAATACTCTGCATAATTACATCATAAATAGACGTAACCTCTCCATTCACTTTAATCGGGGATACATCAACAGCAATAACAATATCGGCACCTAACTCTTTCACAACCGATACTGGAATGCGATCAATCACTCCGCCATCCACCAATAATCGTCCATCTATTTTTTCTGGTACAAACACTCCAGGTACAGATATGCTAGCTCTCACCGCCTCTGCAACAGGACCACTTGTAAAAACTACTTTTTCCCCCTTCAAGATGTCAGTAGCCACAACAGCCGTCGGGATATCTAACTCTTCTAAATTTTTATTATATGTAAACATTTTAATCATATCTTTGACACGTTTTCCAGCAATAAATCCCATTTTCGGAACCGTAAAATCTAAATAATATTTCCTCTTAAAAACATTTGCCAGTTTATACAGCCTTTCAACGTTTGAGCTAGCTGCATAAAACGTACCTACTAAAGCCCCCATACTGCTTCCTGCAATCATATGAATCGGTATACCATTTTCCCTTAAAACTTTTATAACACCAATATGAGCAAATCCTTTTGCGCCCCCAGACCCAAGAGCTAAGCCAATTTTCGGTTCTTTCATTTTTCTCACCCTTTATTTTTTTTCATTCCTTTTTTCATACTTATGGTCTAAATTCACCACGTATCCACGTATACTGAAATGAACGTTTTTTGGGACAAAGGGGGATTTACTTACATGTATGAAAAATGGAAAACGGCTTTCCTTACCATATCAACATTGTTTTTAACCTTTTCTCTTGTACTCCACCCCCAAGCTGCTTTGCAAGCTTCCATTCGAGGGTTAAATATATGGTGGGAAGTTGTATTCCCTTCACTTTTACCGTTTTTCATCATTGCGGAACTTCTAATTAGTATTGGTGTTGTAAAATTTATAGGTGTTATATTAGAACCACTCATGCGACCACTTTTTCGCGTTCCAGGGATAGGCGGATTTGTCTGGGCAATGGGAATGGCTTCAGGATTCCCTGCTGGCGCCAAATTAAGCGCTAGACTGCGTAAAAGTAATCAGCTAACACAAATCGAAGCAGAGCGCCTCGTATCTTTTACAAACTCATCTAATCCACTATTTATTTTTGGAGCTGTTTCTATCGGTTTTTTCAATAATCCAAAATTAGGAATCGTATTAGCTGCCGCGCATTATTTAAGTAACTTTGCCGTCGGGTTATTGATGCGTTTTTACGGCAATAACAACGTTCCCACGAATGATAAACATACTACTAAAAAACGTCCTTTTCAAAACCCTTTTTCAATCCTACACGAGACACGCATGCAAGAAAAAAGACCAATAGGAAAATTACTTGGGGACGCTATCGTTTCTTCTATTCAAACGTTACTTATGATTGGTGGATTTATTATTTTATTCTCTGTTTTAAATAAAATGATTACTGTATTTCATATTACAGCATCACTTTCTTTTATTATGCAACATATTTTATCATTCTTCCAACTAACTACAGAATTTAGCATTCCGATATTATCAGGCATTTTTGAAATGACACTCGGAAGTCAAATGATTAGTCAAGTAAATGAAACACCCCTCCTGCAGCAAGCTATGGTAACAAGCTTTATTTTAGCATTTAGCGGCCTTTCTATTCAGGCACAAGTTGCTAGCATATTAGCTGAAACAGACATCCGATTTAAGCCCTATTTTTTCGCGCGAATTATTCAAAGTATTCTTGCTCCTATTTTTACTCTTATATTTTGGAAACCATTTTATGAAAAAGTAACCTCTTTTTCACCTATACAAAAAGATATCCCCGTATTTTTACCAAATCATTCTTCTGTATTGCATGAAATTTGGACATCTTTTGTGCACTATGGACCGATATTCACATTATTTTGTTTATATGTATATGTTATCTTATTATTTTTTCGTAGCAACAAAGAAAAACCCCGTTCACTTTAACGGGGTTTGAAACTTTTCTTTTAAAGCACGTTCTACAACCGGAGGTACAAGATCTACTACGCTTCCGCCATATCTCGCAACTTCTTTCACAATGCTCGAGCTTAAAAATGAATACTGATTGTTTGTCATAATAAAAAATGTTTCAATATTTTCATCTAATTTTCGATTCATAGAAGTAATTTGCATCTCATATTCAAAATCAGAAACCGCTCTTAACCCACGTAAAATCGCGTTTGCATTACGCATTTTCGCATACTCCACTAATAGTCCACTATGTGAATCTACCTTTACATTCGGGATATCCTTTGTTGCTTCTCGAATTAAATCTAAGCGCTCTTCAACAGAAAAGAACGGTTTTTTTGACGAGTTGTTTAAAACTACTACGTATACCTCATCAAATACTTTTGCTCCCCTTTTAATAATATCCAGATGCCCAAGGGTAATTGGATCAAAACTTCCCGAAGAAATAGCTATACTAGTCATTCCGTCCCCTCACCTTCATACTTATAAATCGATATTGCTGTAATCCCATAATTTTCAGCTCTTACTTTTACAAGTCTCCCTATAGACTCAGGTAAAACCACATCATTACCATGCTCTGACATAATTAATCCATCTCTATGTAACAATCCATGTTGATCCATCACACTAATTAAAGATACAATTTTTTGATCTTTATATGGAGGATCAATTAATATAAGATCGAATGATATTTCACGTTTTATAAGAGCCTTTACCGCACGTTCTGCATCATTTCGATATACTTCAGCTTGTTCCTGGATTCGACAACTTTCTAAATTTTGATGGATTACCTTTATCGCTTTATTATCTCGATCAACAAAGATTGCTTTATCAATCCCTCTACTTATTGCTTCGATTCCAAGACCACCACTACCGCCAAATAAATCAAGGGCGGTACCGCCATCAAAATAAGGGCCTATCATATTAAAAATTGATTCTTTCACTTTATCTGTTGTTGGACGTGTTGTATTACCTGGCACCGCTTTAAGTGGATGCCCTTTACATTTTCCTGAAACTACTCTCATCTGTTGTCACTACCTTTATTTCAATCTATCGAGCAATTATAGAAAGCCTTTCTCCATTCAGTAACCGCTACCAAACTATACGATTCCATTCATCTTTCAACGAACACTAGAAGAACTTAGCTTAAAATAACCGCTCAGCATTTTTATGTATTCATCTCACTATTCGCTAACACGAACTATTCATTTCACTTTACCTTTTTTATCCTATCATAAAATAAAAAAAAGAAAAATAAAAAGCCAAACATAAAATTTAATTTCATGATGTATATCTTCATTTAGATTGGACATAAATAATTATAACAACATCACCTTCGATGTTGTTGCCAACCGCGGAGAAGACTTACGTTTCCCCATAAGTTCTTCCTCCGGTTTCTCCTCTCCCTTTGCCTTCTTACTAGTACAAGCTAGTATAAGAAGGGCCCTGCTTTGCAGGGTTTTTTTTCTTTGTCTACTTTTCATTTAAAAAGTGAGATGGTACAGTAAGTAAAAGAAAGAGGAGGAAAAAATATGATTCAACGCTTTATAGAACTCGGAGAAGGCTACTCTGATTTATATGAATTACTTGAAATTGCCAAATCAAATCAAGAACGTATAACACATATGTTACAATTTGAAACGATTAAAAATGAAAAAAAAGTGTGCTCACTTGTTGTAATATTAAAACCGACTACTACTGGTGATTTCCAGCCATTATACATATGTCGCGAAGGCATTCCTGTACTTGAAAATAAAAAGAGTAAACGCGTCATTTTATTTGAAGAAACAGCAGAACAACTAGGAAAAAAAGTGACTACCTTTACGGTAAAGCCATCCACAACTTTCCCAGAAAAAGAACTGTTCTTCAATCATTTAATTGGTATTTTACGAATGAATAATTTCATTCCTCCAATGAAATAACAATTTATTTCAAATAAAAAATCCCCCGCTAAAATTAGCAAGGGATTTTTTTATTAGCTATAATCGTATTCTTTTGCCCGATCAGGACGTGAATTTTCAAATTCCGTTTTTAAATACGGGCGGTACGACGGTTCTATCTTTTTCACAAAAGGAAGTTTGTTCAACTTTTGCATCATATGCTCAATTTGTTCCATATCACAATATACTACTGCGTATTTTAAGCGTTTTGATATGTAATGTATGTTACCATATTTCCTTAAAATCTTGGCATGTTTCAATGAATGTAAATAAACAATCATACTTTGTCGTTGCCCGAACATAATCTTCTCCATCTTCTCCTTTTAAAAACATATATTTTATATTTTATGAAAACCAATCAGAAATTTATGACATTACAGGACACACTCTGTATACGTTTTCTTCTACCTTCTAAAAAACGGGGTGATTTACCCCGTTTTACAGCCACAACCTCCGCCGGTACCACAACCACCACCACAGCCACCAGCATCAAAAAATGGATTTCCTGTTGGAACTTTGATGGAAGAAGACACCTCCGAACCGATTGCTACACTAACTTCATCTAACAACTTTTGCAAAGCTGTTTCTACTCGTTTAAAAGCTGCAATCTTATCATGTAAGTCTATAGAACGCTTTAACTCCCTCATTTTCGTCGAAACGAAAGTATAATCAGGATGGTATTTACCGAAACGTTGCACTTCTTCATATCGTTCTTTCATCGCTGTAAATTGCTGAATTAACGTCTGAACTTCCATATCTTCATGCAATTCTTTATAACACTTACGATAATCTTCTGCTATATCTGAACAGATGATCGCTTTTGCAAGCTGCTCTGCCTTATCTAATATCAATACGCTTTCCAGCGTCGCTACAATCATGAGAGACACCTCCGAGTATTCATCATACCACATTTAGAATAGAACTACTAATTGAAGTGCCTCACTAAACAGAAAGATATCACTCTAACTATTTTCCATATAATTCTAGCACATAATTATACATTAATATGTTCCGCAATATTATATTTCAGAACATCCCATTTCCCACTATTTTCTTTCACGTAACTAATACATGCATTTTTTAATGGTGTCTTAAACGAAATATCTTCCGGTGCAATTGCATGTAAAATTGCTTTTATCGCATGTGAATGAGCTACAATGATAATACGTTTACCCGAATGAGTTTCTGCAACATCTTTTACAGCAGCAAAGCAACGAGTTACAATCTCTTCATCTTGCTCCATACCTTCTACTTTACCTTCTGCAATTAGCTCCCTAACAGTCGCAACTGGCTTCCCAGAAGCTTCACCAAAATTACGTTCAACAAATCGCTCATCTAATAAAATCGATTCCAGTCCTGTAGCCCCTGCAATTTCCTTAGCTGTTTCGTGTGCTCTAATTAATGGGCTACTTATAATTATATCCCATGCTTCCGCTTGCAAAGCAGTTGCACTTTGACTCGCTTGCTTCTTTCCTACTTCATTAAGTGGAATATCTTCACGTCCCTGAATAATCTCTTGAAAATTCCAATCAGTTTGTCCATGTCGTACTAAACAAATTTCCGTCATGCTCATGCTGCAACTCCTTTTTAAATAATCCGCTTCTATTGTATCAAAAGTTCTGCATGACGGACATAGTTTTCCCTTCCAATTATGTTGTATTTTGCTGCTTCATATACTGAAACATATCGATCATAATGGAAGCCACTGCCAATTGGTTTTGAAATTTCTCAACTTTATCTGGTATCGTTTTTTTGAAATGTTGCATAGCCGCTAACTCAAATGCCTCTTTTTCTTCAGGGTTTCGCGTTAATTTTCTATACCAGTACGGTTGCTCCCTAATATAGCGAGATAAATCCTCATCCGCCTTTATAAACTCCATAATTTCTGCTCTCATCCGCTTTCCCCCTAATCCTTCTGAAAGAAAAATGGATTATTTTCGGAAGTACTTTCTTCTTGCCGCGCGGGCTTCCCTTGAAATTGTTGAAAAACTTGTTGCACACTACCAATAGCACTCGTCACATTAGCTAAATGGTGTTGCATCTGCTCCACATCTAGCTTTTTAAAGAAAGAAAGCATATGTCCCATCACATCAGCAGTTTTTTCCTCTTCTGTTCGATTATCTTTTTCTTTTTCCTTTTCTTGTTTATTTTCTTTTACCGAAGAAAAAGCTGGCGCTCCATCCGGTCTGAAAGTTGCCCATATTGGATCTTCTTCACCAAGTAAGTACCATTCTTCATAAAACTGTTGCCAAGTTTTGTGACCACTTCTAACCTCATGAACCATTTTAGGGTGATGGTTTACAAACTCTTTAAACTGTTGAACCGATGGGTGTAACGGTCCTTTTGTTGTTGGCATAATCCTCACCTCTTCATGTATATCTACTATATAGTAAGAAAAAAAAGGCACATGGTTCGCCTATTTTTAGACGATTCATGCACCTTTTTATCCTGCTATTTGCATACGGTAAGATTTCCACATACAATTCAGTGAATACAAAGTACTTTAACGTGAGGTGTCCCCTACACAACTTAAAATTTCACTTTATTTTCGAATAAAGTTTTGTGTATAAAACTTATCGTATACCCCAACACCTAATCCTGTAAATTGTTCATTTAATACATTCTTTCTATGCCCTTCACTATTTAACCAACCTTGCACCGCCGCAATTCCATCACTATGTTGCGCCGCTATGTTCTCACCCGCAAGTTGAAACCCTACTTTCCCGCGCTGTAAACGATCTCCTAATGTACCTAGTGTAGGTGAATCGTGTGAAAAGTAATTATTATCCTTCATATCTTTACTATGCCCTATAGCCACATCTGCTGTTTGTTGATCCCAAGCTAACAACGGTAACTTATGACGACTTCGAATAATATTTGTTAAATCAAAAATTTGTTGCATATTCCCATTCTCTATTTGTTTCATTTTATCTGGAGTCAATGGTTGTTCAGCTAGTAATTCACCTGAATAAACAAGCTGATACGGTCTTTGGCGTAATAATGTTTCATCATCCATATAACGAACACCAACAAGCTCATGTGTAAAATGATCAAAATATAATTGTGCCCAGCCATCTTCTACAGGTATTAATGGTTGTTCCATCACTTCCGTGTCAGATAACTCAAATTGATAACTATTTTTCCCTCTTTTTAACGAAATCTCATGCGAGAGTGGATTCTTTTTATACACTTCTTCATATTTTTCATTTATATAATAAGGCGGCACCTTAACTTGCTCTCCAGCAACATACGCCGTTACAACTTTTCGTTCCGCAACTCCAAATTGCACATACTGAGTTAAATCTTGATTGTATACCCACCATTCATATCCGTAAGCAGATGGCTCTATTCGAGATGGTTCGCCCCATTTTGCTAATAAATTTTCAGAGTCCCCACCAATCATATTTAAAACAGTATCGGAAGAGTCTTCATTTACTTGTTTTTTCTTTTTCACAATTTTATTTTCTTGCTTTGATTGAGATGGGGTTAATATATATTGTGAAACGAGTAATTTCCCGTATAAATCAATAGCTAAAATTAAAAATGTAATCATTACGATACGCAATAATTTCTTCACTCGATATACCTCCTGCACGAAACATAAAATTGAGATATACACAAATCCTTTTCTTTCCTTTTTTGTGTGTACCGTACTCTTTTCACTATATCATATTTTCGCAAAAAAAGTCTGGATTATCCCTTTTCTCTCAATATGAATTGCACTTTCTTATTATTCATACTATTATAAAAATAATGACATAACATGAAAAGAGGAGGTATTATATGCAATTTACAAATACGAAATTAAATGGGGCAGTCGTTGATTTAACACTATTAACAGAGATTATGGAAAAGAACCATTTTGTACTTGCTGGACAATGGGATTATGAGCGGGTTACATACGATTATAAATTCGAAATATTAAACGATGTTTATTATTTGCGTGTACAAGGTTTTGCTGTTGAAGGCGACATTGGTAGCAGACACGCTGAAGTAAAGCTACTTCCTCCCTTATTAGGAAAACATTATTATCCTCACGGCGTTGAATATGGCGATGGTGAAACTTTCCCAACGAATGTACTTCAAAAAAGCGAACAACTCCTACAAAATGTCGAAAAAGAGTTAAAAGAGTTCCAAATCATTGAATAAAATAAAAGTGAGTGCATCTATGATGCACTCACTTTTATTTCGTCTGCAAATACGGCGGCAATTGCTGTAACTGCTCTTTATCCTTTTCACGCTCTCGACGCGCCCATCGAAAGAACACATAGCCGATAATTGTACCATACACTATTTCCTGGACAATTTTCATAATGATGCCGCCTGTTTGTTGGTCTTGTACGACTGGCATCCAGTGTAAAAATTCTGGTCCTGTTATATTTAAATCTGATAAAGTTCCCGCCGGTACACATAGTTCCATCGCCTTCATCCAAGCAGCCGGATCCGTATACGTTGCAAATAACGGCGCAGTCGCAAAAATGATTAACGCGCAAGCTGGCGTTAATAATATACCGTTAGCAAACATATAACCAAGTTTCTTTATATCACTTAACGTTTGATATTCTGGTAATGGATTTAGCATCGGCCACCACATCATGATTGCCGTAAAGAACAGTATAGCGAGACAAATAGGATGAGCAATTTGACTTTGTTTTACTGTATCGAAAACAACTGGTAAATGATAAAAAGAAAACAGGCCATTAAATACAAACAATGCAATTAGCGGCTTAGCGAATACCTTTAATATAATTTGAACGAACTTAAAAGAAGTAATATAACTATATAACCAAACTGGTATACCAAGTAACAATAACGGCGGAACTGCAATATACATGACTGCCATTTCAAACATATGTGCACTAAATATAATATGACCAATTAAATCAATAGGCCCTCCCTTTACAAAGTACAAAAGAACAATCCCGGTCGTAAAATAAAAAATTTGCTTCTTACTTACCTTCGTCGCATTTTCAAATCGCGTTCTATATGGCCCAATAATTAAAAAGTACACAATAAGAATCGAAAGCATAAATAATAAAAAGATTGGACTCCATAAAGCTTGAAAACCAAATATCCACAAGTTACTCATTGTCACACCCACTTTCTTAAGGTTACCCTTTCACATAATATGAAGAGGGAGCTGTGATAACACAAGCTCCCTTATTTTTCACTTTTCAAATCCACACAATTGTCATAAAAGCTAAAATTGTAATTAACCCAATTAACAGACCAGAATAAAGAAAGAAACTTGCCGCTTCATGCCCTTTATGACTCATATGCATAAAATAATACAATTGAAAAATTACTTGTACCACTGCTAATAGTAAAATAAATGGTACTGAGAAAGTCGGACTAAAAGTTTTCGGATATGCTACTGCTGCAAATGCAACTAATGTTAAAAAAATCATTAATGCAAATGTAATAACTTGATGCTTCATTTCCTCCGCACTTTTTCTCTTCCGATAAACAAGATCAACTTTAGGATTATTCGTTTGCTTTATCGCCATTGTTTATCCCACCATTCCCATCAAATATACTACAGTGAAAATAAACACCCAAACTACGTCAATAAAATGCCAATAAATCGATGCAACATAAAACTTCGGTGCATTGTATAAATTTAACCCTCTCTTCGCATTTCTAAAGATTAATGTTAAAATCCAACACAATCCAAACAATACGTGGAGTCCATGCGTACCAACAAGAGCATAAAACGCGGAACCAAACGCACTACTTCTCATAGTATGCTTAAATTCATGCGTATAATGATAAAACTCATATATCTCAAACCCTAAAAATCCTAAACCTAGCAACACTGTTACTAGTAGCCAAAGTTGCATTTTCTTAAAATTAAAGTTTTTCATATGATACATCGCATATACGCTCGTTAAGCTACTCGTTAATAAAAGCATCGTCATAATGAAAACGAGTGGCATTTGGAACATCTCTTGAGATGTTGGTCCACCATTTGTAGAATTTTTTAACGCTAAATATGTGCCAAACAAGGAAGCGAACAATACTGTTTCGCCTCCAAGAAATAACCAAAAACCGACAAACTTATTTTTTCCCTCAAGGGTTGCTTTTTCAGGCTCTGCTGGAAATGTTTCATTCGTTAATTTTTCATCTACATGCATTATGCCTTGCCCCCCTTATCTTCTAAATCTTCCTTATGAATATGATATCCATGATCATCGATTACTGAACGTAGGAACATCGTGCCAAATGTAATGATTAAACCAATAATTGCTACTAATAACCAAAACTTATCTTTTCCGCCCTGCATATACATTGCACCGAATGCCGCTATAAATAATCCTAAAGAAATGACAAATGGTGAAAACGATGGATTTGGCATATGAATATCACCAACTGGTTCCGCCGCTGTCATCTCTTTATTCCCTTCACGTTTTTCAATCCAAAACGGATCTAATCCGCGAACAAATGGCAATTGTTTAAAGTTATATTCCGGTGTAGGTGCTGGCATTGTCCATTCTAATGTACGTGCATCCCATGGATCACGACCAGCCTTTTCTTTTGATACTGTTGTTTTAATTACATTGAATAGAAGAACAATCGTTCCAAGAGCCATAAACACCGCTCCAATAGAACTGATCATATTCCCCATTTCCAATCCTTGCCCTTCAAGATATGTGTAGTAACGACGTGGCATACCAATTAACCCTAGGAAATGCTGAATAAAGAACGTTAAATGGAAACCGATAAAGAATAGCCAAAACGTTATCTTCCCTAACGTTTCATTCAATACTTTATTAAACATCAGTGGCCAATAATAATGAGCCCCTGCAAGTAAACCAAATACAACACCACCAACGATTACATAATGAAAGTGTGCTACTACGAAATAGTTATCATGAAATTGATAATCAGCTGGTGCAGAGGCTAGCATAACACCTGTAACTCCACCCATTACGAATGATGGAATGAAAGCTACTGCCCACATCATCGGTGTCGTAAAACGAATACTTCCGCCCCACATTGTAAAGAGCCAGTTGAATATTTTGATACCGGTCGGAACCGCAATCGCCATTGTTGCAACTGAGAAAATAGCATTTGCAACTGGACCAAGCCCAACAGTAAACATATGATGCGCCCATACCATAAATCCTAAGAATCCAATTAATACTGTCGCAAATACCATCGATGAATAACCAAATAATCGCTTTTTCGAAAATGTCGCGAAGATTTCTGAGAATATTCCGAAAGCTGGGAGTATAAGAATATATACTTCTGGATGACCGAAAATCCAGAATAAATGCTCCCATATAATTGTATTCCCGCCCAATGCTGGATTAAAGAAACTTGTTCCAAATAAACGATCTAACATTAAAAGTCCTAATCCTACAGTTAATGGCGGAAAAGCGAATAATATTAGCGAAGATGTTACAAATGTCGTCCATGTAAACATCGGCATACGCATATACGTCATTCCTGGCGCACGCATATTAATAATGGTTACAAGGAAGTTAATACCTCCAATTAATGTACCAATACCGGAGATTTGCAATCCGAGTACATAAAAATCAACACCATGGCCTTTAGAGGCTAAAGCTAAAGATGCATAAGATGTCCATCCTGCATCAGGTGCTCCACCTAAAAACCAACTTAAATTTAAAAATACTCCACCAAAGAAAAATAACCAAAATCCGAGTGAATTCAAAAACGGGAACGCTACATCGCGTGCACCAATTTGAAGTGGTACAGCAGCGTTCATAAATGCGAACACGAGTGGCATAGCTGCGAGGAAAATCATTGTTGTACCGTGCATCGTTAATACTTGATTATAAGCATCCCCAACAAGAAAAGCATTGTTAGGAATCGCTAATTGAAGGCGAATAAATAGAGCCTCTATTCCGCCTATTACAAAAAACAATCCACCTGCAATTAAATAGAGAATGGCAATCTTTTTATGGTCTACTGTCGTTAAATAATCCCATATGACAGCACCCATCCCCTGTTTTTTTGCTACAGAACTCACGTTTTCAACCTCCCCTTCGCGAATAATCCCTCTTTACTTTTCAACTTTTAACGTTTGTAAGTATGCATTTAATGCATCAATTTGATCATCCGTTAAGTTGCCATATTTACCAGTCATTTTATTTCCTGGTTTCATATTTTCAGGATCTTTCAGCCATTTTTTTAAGTTTTCTTCATTGTTTTCGGCAATACCGGCAACCATATCGCGATCCGCAAAGTTTGCTAAGTTTGGTGCGATACGAGCGGAAGGTGGTCTACTATCATTAGATCCAACTGCGTGACAACCAATACAGCTTTTATTAAATATTTCTTGGCCCTCTTGCGCCTTTGTTGAAGCTACTTCTTTCTTCCCATCAATCTTCTTCATATCAGCAAGCCACTTTTTGTACTCGCTTTCATCTAAAGCTTTCACTTTGAATTGCATTAAAGAATGTGATGGGCCGCAAAATTCTGTACAAAAACCATTATAAGTGCCCGATTTATCTGCCTTTAACCACATTTTGTTCACATTATCTGTATTTGTATCCATTTTCCCAGCTAAAGACGGAACCCAAAACGAATGTTTAATATCGGCACCCTTCAAATTCAAATACACTTTCTTACCTGTGGGGATGACTAAATCTTGAGAAGTTACTATTTTTTCTGATTTATAAGAAAATTCCCACCAATAAAGATTCGCTGTTACATCAACAACGATAGTATCTTTATCAATATTCTTTTTCTCCATCGCACTTACATCAGCAAGTTTGAATGTATATGTAACCGTCGGAACAGCTAAGATTAACAAAAGAATAATCGGAATAACTGTCCAAATAATTTCTAGTTTGTGATTCCCTTCAACTTGCTCCGGAATATAATCTTCCTGACCCTTCTTTTGTCGGAAACGCACAATTACATATAAAAAAATAATAGTAACTACTAGTACTACTCCTACCATAATCGCAGTTGCTAGTAAGAGCAAATCATATTGCATTTTTGCTACTTCTCCTTGCGGAATTAAAGTAGATTGAAAGGCTTTACCGCATCCCCCTAACAGTAAAGCCAGCAGTGAAACGAACGAAAGCAGTCGCCACTGTTTCTTCATACAAACAACCCCCACTTTCCTTGTGAATTAGATTGTACTTTATAGTTAAGTAAAGTAAATCTCAACGTAAAGAAATCCAATTATGTCGTTGTCTTAGAAGAATGTAACTACAATCATTGATACAAATAAGATTGTTAAATAATTTAGGGAATAAACAAACATTTGTACGGACCATTTGATGTCATCTTTCTTACGGAAGCCATAAAATCCTAAAACGATCCATCCGATGTTTAACAATGTTGCAATTACCATAAATGTTATCCCTAGACCACTCATATAAAATGGTAGTGGTAATAAACATACTGTCCAAATCATAATTTGGCGTTTCGTAATTTCAAATCCATGAACTACAGGAAGCATTGGAATTCCTGCATTTCGATATTCATCAACACGTTTCATTGCTAATGCAAGGAAATGTGGGATTTGCCAAATAAACATAATCAAAAATAGCATCCAAGCAATTGGATGGCCTAAAGATGGATCGATTGCTGCCCATCCAATTAAAGGTGGAACTGCACCAGAGATACTACCTACAACAGTATTTAGTGTATACTTTCTCTTTGTCCATAAACTATATAGAACAACATATGTGAAAGCACCAATAAACCCCATTAACACTGCCATTGGTGTTGTTAATAATAAAAATACAAACCCCAGAAGTAATATAACTAATCCAAATGTAAGTGCAAATCCTGGTTTATACTTTCCAGTAACCGTTGGACGGGTCTTTGTTCTTTCCATTAATGGATCGATGTCTCGATCAATGTAGTTGTTTAAACAACATACCCCTGCCATAACTAATCCAGAACCAACGATTGTAAAAAATAACTTATCCAGATTGTCCATCACACTTAATCCATTAAAGTGTAATGCCAACCAAAATCCTGTAAATACAGTAAGTGTATTTGAGTTTACAATCCCCATTTTAACGAGTGCTTTTAAATCTTGTAACCGAGTTGTTTCCGGTACACTTGTAACAGCAGACTCATCATGCAGCTCACTTGTTGCATGGTTCATCACTTTAACCCCCTCTTAAAACTTTCATCTTTCTTTTTGCGCCTATTTCGAATGAAATATTTCGCTTCTATATAGCAATATTATTACAGTAGAAACATTGTTAACCCATTCTACTACTAATCTACGCCCATACTCCAATATATTAAATCATATTTCCCGAACATTTTGTGAAGAAAACATGAACTTTTTGTGTCGAACATAAAAAACTTAATTTTTACTTGTCCTTATCATAACATGATGTTACCTTCTATCATAAACTTTTTTGTCATATTTAACACGTATTCTCCCCATTTCTTTTCAAAATAGCCTATTTTCCCCCTAAAATTTTCCTTATATATCCTATTTCTACACCCATTTTCTCTCCCCTGTCTTCCCCCGCCATTTCTTTGCTATTTTATTATTTTTTATATATCATAGGAACTAGCGCGTTTTATTCTATACATAATGGAATGAAAATATTTCGCAATAACTTCATAGCAGAAAGATGGTGAAAGAGATTGCAACGCTTTATTAAATGGTTAGCAGTCATTACGAGTCTTGATTTATTAATAGTTTTACTAGGAGGCGCCTTAGTTACAAAAACGGGTTCTGGCCAAGGCTGCGGTAAATCATGGCCACTTTGTAACGGTGAATTTGTTCCATCTAATTTATCAATGGAAACTATTATTGAACTGAGTCACCGCCTTACATCAGGATCCGCAGGAATTCTTGTCACTCTCCTTTGTATTTTGTCCTGGAAATATTATAAACATGTGCGCGAAACAAAAACGTTAGCAATTTTATCCTTCGTATTTTTAGTTGCACAAGCATTAATGGGGGCTGCAGCAGTTGTTTGGGGACAAATGCCAGCTGTACTCGCTATCCATTTCGGTATTTCCTTAATTTCATTTGCTTCTGTTATTTTATTAACGTGTCTTATCTTTGAAATTGACCAAAAATTTGATGCACGTTCACTTATTATGGACAAAAAAATGAAATTTCATATTTATGGTGTAACAATTTACTGTTATCTCGTTGTCTACACAGGAGCTTTAGTACGTCACGAACGAGCTAGCTTAGCCTGTCCAGACTTCCCTTTATGTAGCAAAAATAGACCTATGCCAACTCAACTCCATGAATGGGTTCAAATGGGACATAGAGTTGCAGCGATGTTAATTTTCGCTTGGATACTATACGCGATGATTCTCGCTATTCGCCATTACAAACAACAGCCTGTCGTATACTGGGGATGGATCATTTCATTTATCCTTGTTACACTTCAAGCTATCGTAGGAATTTTAGTCGTATTTACAAATGCTAGTTTAGCAATGGCATTATTACATTCACTATTCATTTCTTGCTTGTTTGCTGTACTATGCTATTTAGTTATGTTAGGTACAAGAAGTAAAGCGAATGCAAAAGAAGCTGAATCAACTTCTAAACAAACAAAATAAATTCAAATTAAAATACCTTGCCGAATTGGCAAGGTATTTTTTGCGATAAAGTGAAACTTTAATCAATTGAGGGCTTCATCCTCCACTGATTATTAGCCCGCCCAGCAAATAGCGGGCTAAAGAAAAAGAGCTGCATGTACACAGCTCTTTTTCTATTTTAGTGATCTAATTCAATCAGTAAATCACCCGTTTGAATTGCATCTCCATCGTTAACATATACTTTTTTCACTTTACCATTGAACGGCGCTTGAACTGTCGTTTCCATTTTCATCGCTTCTGTAATTGCCATAGAATCGCCTTTTTTCACTTCATCGCCTTCTTTAACAACTACTTTAATAACCGTTCCTGGCATTGTTGCACTAATGTGGTTTGGATTTTCACGGTTTCCTTTCACACGTTGTGCCACTGTTGCTTTCACACTTTCGTCTTTCACAACAATCTCACGTGGTTGACCGTTAAACTCCAAGTAAAGAACACGATTTCCATCTGGCTGAGGCTCTCCAATTGATACTAGTTTTACCATCAATGTTTTACCTTGTTCGATTTCCACATTGATTTCTTCACCAAGTCTCATACCATAGAAGAATGTCGGTGTATCAAGTACAGATACACTTCCATAAAGCTCAGCAACTTTTTCGTAATCCATAAATACTTTTGGATATAATGCATATGCAACGACATCAAAAATCGTCACTTCACGTCCAAGTTTATGGAATAGCTCTTCTTTTAACGCGTCGAAATCTACTGGCTCTAATAATTCACCCGGTCTTACTGTTAATGGCTCTTTCCCTTTTAAAATAATTTCTTGTAATTGTTTCGGGAAACCACCATATGGTTGACCTAAATCTCCTGAGAACATTTCAACAACAGATCCCGGGAAGTCCATAGAATGCCCACGCTCTAAAATATCTTGTTCTGTTAAGTGGTTTTGAACCATAAATAATGCCATATCACCGACAACTTTAGATGATGGCGTTACTTTAACAATATCTCCAAACATATCATTCACACGGCGGTACATTACTTTCACTTCATCGAAGCGATCTCCTAAACCAACCGCTTTCGCCTGTTGTTGTAGATTACTATACTGTCCGCCTGGCATTTCGTGCATGTATACCTCTGTATGGGGTGCATTCATACCACTTTCAAACGGTGCGTAGTATTTACGTACATCTTCCCAGTAATGAGATAATTTTTCTAATGAATCTATATTAACGTCTGGCTGTCTTTCGTTTCCACCTAATGCATAGTATAGCGTGTTCGCACTTGGTTGTGACGTTTGACCAGCCATAGAACTTACTGCTACATCGACAATGTCAACACCTGCTTCAATTGCCTTTGTATACGTTAATATACCATTTCCACTCGTATCGTGTGTATGCAAGTGAATCGGAATCGATACCGTCTCTTTTAATGCAGAAACTAAATCATATGCTGCATTAGGTTTTAATAAGCCTGCCATATCTTTAATTCCTAATATATGTGCTCCTGATGCTTCTAACTCTTTTGCTAAGTTTTTATAGTAATTTAAATCATATTTACTACGTAACGGATCATGAATATCTCCTGTGTAGCACATTGTTGCTTCTGCAATTTTACCAGTATCTCGCACAGCATCAATCGCAACTCTCATACCTTCTACCCAGTTTAAGCTATCAAAAATACGGAACACATCAATTCCAGCTTGAGCAGAACATTCCACAAATTTTTGAATTAAATTATCTGGATAGTTTTTGTAACCAACTGCGTTTGAAGAACGCAGTAACATTTGGAATAAAACGTTTGGCATTTTTTCACGAAGATCTAGTAATCGTTCCCATGGGTCTTCCTTTAAGAAACGATATGCAACATCAAACGTTGCACCGCCCCACATTTCCGCTGAGAATAGGTTCGGTAACATTCTCGCTGTCGGCTCTGCAATTTGATGTAAATCTTTTGTACGAATACGCGTCGCAAGTAATGACTGATGCGCATCACGGAATGTTGTATCCGTTAAAAGTACACGATTTTGATCTTGTACCCACTTTACTAATCCGTCTGCTCCACGCTCATCCAAAATTTGTTTCGTTCCATTTTGGATCGGCTCTGAGTGTAATACATTCGGTATACGAGCATCCGGGAAAATTGGTTTCTCTTTTTTTCCTACTCCTGGGAAGCCATTTACTGTTACTGTCCCAATGTAATTTAACATTTTCGTTCCGCGGTCTTTACGTTTCGGGAACAAGAATAGTTCAGGTGACGCATCAATAAATGAAGTGTCATATTCTCCTGATAAGAAGTTCTTATGTTTTACTACATTCTCTAAGAATGGAATATTTGTTTTAATACCACGAATACGGAATTCTTTTAAGTTACGTTCCATTTTCGCAGCAGCTTGTTCAAAAGTAAGTGCCCATGTTGTAACTTTTACAAGTAAAGAATCGTAGTACGGTGTAATAACAGCACCTTGGAAACTATTACCTGTATCAAGACGAACACCGAAACCACCACCTGAGCGGTATGCCATAATTTTCCCTGTATCCGGCATGAAATTATTTAATGGGTCTTCAGTCGTTACACGAGATTGGATTGCAAATCCATGTACAACTACTTCCTCTTGCTTCGGAACACCCACTATTTTACTATGTAATGCATGTCCATCAGCTATTAAAATTTGCGATTGAACGATATCCACTCCTGTAATCATTTCTGTAATCGTATGTTCAACTTGAACACGTGGATTTACTTCTATGAAGTAAAACTCATCACCTTTTACAAGAAATTCTACTGTTCCTGCGTTTAAATAATTTACATTTTTCGTTAACTTAACAGCAGCATCACAAATACGCTGACGCAAATCATCTGAAAGTGACACACTAGGTGCAATTTCTACAACTTTTTGATGACGACGTTGTACAGAACAGTCTCGCTCATATAAATGAACAACATTGCCCTCTTCATCTGCTAAAATTTGAACTTCTATATGTTTAGGTTTTTCAACGAATTTTTCTACGTATACTTCATCATTACCAAAGGCTGCTTTTGCTTCTGACTTCGCTCGATTATACGACTCTCTTAATTCTTCACTAGTACGTACAATACGCATACCACGACCGCCACCGCCAAGGGAAGCTTTAATAATAATCGGGTAATCATATTTTTCAGCAAATTCTTCGACTTCTTCTATTGAATTTACTGGCCCATCACTACCAGGAATAACTGGAATTTGTGCTAGCTGCGCTTGTGTTCTTGCTTTCACTTTATCTCCAAACATATCTAAATGCTTACTCTTTGGACCGATAAAGATAATCCCTTCTTCTTCACAACGTTTTGCGAATTGAATATTTTCTGACAAGAAACCATATCCAGGGTGGATTGCATCTACATGATTACTTTTCGCAATCTCAATAATGCCCTCAATATCTAGATAAGCATCAATTGGCTTTTTCCCTTCCCCAACTAAATAGGACTCATCGGCTTTATAACGATGATAAGAACCACTATCCTCTTTAGAATAGATTGCAACCGTTTTTAATCCAAGTTCCGAACAAGCTCGAAACACACGAATTGCAATCTCTCCACGGTTAGCTACCAATACTTTTTGAATACGTTGCAGCTTTGTCATGATTTTCCCCCTCTACTTTCCTACCACTCTAGAGATAAAATATATACACACCATAAAGAGCGTGAAGTTCTTCACTTTCTACATTATATTATACTTAGAAAGCTTCACTTTATTTTTATCCATCATACCTTATTTTTTAACAAATGATAAGTTTTCTGATCATTTTGTTTCACAAAAATAGTATAGCATACCTCTT
Organism: Bacillus sp. 3G2; assembly: GCF_044324725.1. Classification (NCBI taxonomy): domain Bacteria; kingdom Bacillati; phylum Bacillota; class Bacilli; order Caryophanales; family Bacillaceae; genus Bacillus; species Bacillus sp. 3G2. The sequence continues at coordinate 3,755,233 of NZ_CP172246.1, forward strand.
CCTTTTCTAACAACTTAATTGTATATCACATTAGATTTAATGTGATATGTTTTTTATCGTAAACACTAATTAATGTATCATATTTAATATTTTTAAAAAATAAAAAACACATCGCGCTCTAAAGCACAATGTGTTTTTTATTTTACAACAACAAGACGTGGTCCATCTTGCTCTCTTTCTTTCATTTCCTCATTTTGCTGTTTCTCTTGTCGTTTTACATGACTAGCAATATTTAATAATATACCCATCGAGATTAGATTAGCCAATAAAGAACTACCACCATAACTAATAAACGGTAAAGGCACTCCTGTAAGCGGTATTAATCCAGACATACCACCAACATTAATAAAAGTTTGTATCCCAAGTAAGCTTGCAATTCCAATTGCAACTAAACTTCCAAATGGATCTTTACATTTTTGTGCCACTCTAAACGAACGAATAATAATAAGTAGTAGACAGATTAAAATGATAGCTACACCTATAAAACCTAGTTCTTCAGATATAATCGCCATAATAAAATCCGTTTGCGGCTCTGGTAAATAGCCATACTTTTGTATACTATTCCCTAATCCCCTACCACCTAATCCACCTGAGGCAATTCCAATAAAAGAATTAACTAATTGAAATCCATCATTTTGAGGATCGTTAAATGGATCAAGAAAAACTGAAAATCGAGCTTTTTGGTAGTTACTTAATTTATAATTTCCGATAAAATACAACGCCGGAATCCAGACGATAGATGTTAATAAAAATCTTTTTATCCACAAGTTCACATTAACTCCTGAACAGAAGAACATGATTAACACTGTTCCACCTATTAATATGTCAGTCCCTAAGTCATTTTGTAATAAAATTAATACCATCGATCCACCGACAATAACTAAGGGAGGTATTATTCCTTGGAAAAAAGGGGTTTGCCTCTCTTGTTTCTTAGCAAAAAAAGCTGCTAGCGTAATAATAACCGTTATTTTTACAAACTCAGCCGGTTGTATACCTAATATCCATCCTTTTGCACCATTTATGACCTGCCCGAAAACTAAGGCTGCTGTCAGTAAGGTAAGACTCCCTAACCCGATTGCTGCTAGAACGATTTGTTCTCTCCAAAATCTATAAGGGATTATAACGACAATCACTAGTATTACCGTTCCAATAGCAAGAGCAACTAATTGTTTTTTAAAAAAGTGATCTGCTGGCCAGTTATATTTCGACGAAATCGCGACAATGGAACTAGAACTATATACCATTATAACTCCCAACACACATAAGATAACAAGAGGAAGTAATAATGAATAATCCATTGATTTCCATACTCTTTTCATTTCATTTCCTCTTTCTGTTTCAATTTAATTATTGTTGTATTCCATATGTACATTGATTCTTCCTGCTTTATTATACAAATAAAAAGCCCAAACTATTTCAGTTTGAGCCCCCCTATTTGAACCCGTTATTGTTGTTTGTTTGTAAATGCTTCATGAAGTGCAGATAACTCACGTTCAAGCTCTCCTAACATTGCTTTCCCTTGTTCTTCTGCAATAAGACCAAGGCGAACTGCAAAATCGACCTCGCGGGATAGTCCAAACATTTGTGTGTCTAACACTTCTTCATATAATGGACATTGCGGCATTGTAAGATTGTCCATTTGTACCTTAATAAGTCTTAAAATCTTCTCCGCATCCGCTTGTAGAAGGGCTAGTGCCTTTTCCTGATGATTTGATACTGTCTCAGACGCCAAATTGATTCCCTCCGTTTCCGTCCTACTCTCTCCTATCTATTAATATTAGCGATAGTTTTAGTAAATTGCAATAGAAACATTTTTTGTGACAACCGTGTCTAATGCTATTATACTGAAAAGTGGGAGTATAACACAAATGGGGGAACAACAATGAGCGAAATTTTATTTATTAATGGAAAAGTTCGTTTTCCAATCACTATCGATCCAACTGTTTGGATCTTTGATGATCGAAAAGTTGATTTAACAACTTACTTTGATGAAACAAGAGAACACACATCAGAACTAGAAGCTTATTTAAAAAACACTTCAGAACATTGGGATCGCGAAATCCGTGATGGTGCTGCGTTTCCACCGATACAACAAAGTGTAAAGAAATATAAAAAAGAACAGCTAATTACTGGAACGTTCGGTATACCATTTCATCCATTCCTTGCTAACGCCGAAATTTCAGATGACGCTACGCAAGTCGAAATTGAAACAGTAGATCAAACAATAATACTTCCATTAGAAACTGTAGAAAATGCTATTCTTGGTTTTTCAAAAGAAGGAAAGCCATTAAAAGAGGATGGACCTGTTCATCTATATTACAATGATGGATCTAATAGACAAAATCCAATCCGTAACATCCGTAAATTTACAATTATTTAAAGTGTATACTTGGAAGAAAAAGGAGTGAGCCTCAGCTCACTCCTTTTATAATAAATCTGCTGCTAGTTGAGCTAAATTCGATCGCTCCCCTTTAACAAACTTTACATGCCCACTAATACGCTGCTCTTTAAACTTCTCTACAACATATGTTAAACCGTTATTATACTCATCCAAATACGGATGATCAATTTGCTGAGGATCTCCCATTAATACGATTTTACTTTTTTCTCCTACTCTCGTTAGTATCGTTTTCACTTCATGTTTCGTTAAATTTTGTGCTTCGTCAATTATAATGAATTGATCCGGAATACTTCTCCCGCGTATATAGGTAAGAGCTTCTACTTCAATCGAACCCATTCCAGCTAAAATAGCATCTAACTCTCCTGGCTTTTTCGTATTAAATAAATACTCTAGATTGTCAAAAATCGGTTGCATCCACGGTCTTAACTTTTCTTCTTTTTCTCCTGGTAAATAACCGATATCTTTTCCAACTGGAACAATTGGCCTTGCAACGAGTAGTTTTTTATATAGCCCTAAATCTTCAGTTTGCATGAGCCCCGAGGCTAAAGCTAGTAATGTTTTTCCTGTACCAGCTTTCCCTGTTAACGTTACTAGCGGAATATCTTCACGAAGCAACAATTCTAATCCCATAATTTGCTGCACATTTCGTGGTCGTATCCCCCATACTTGTTCATTGTGAAAAATAAGTTTCTTTACCTTCTTACCTAAGTGATCCACAATACCAAGTGCTGAACTAGATCCCCCTAATGCATCTTTCATTACTACAAATTGATTTGGATAAAAAGGGTGATTTGCAATTTCGGATAAAGGTAATTCACCTTTTTCATAAAAATAATCCAATTGCTCTTTTGATATATACCCTTCTAAAAATCCTGAATATATATTATCTACTTCAATTACACGATCACTTAAATAATCTTCCGCCTTCAAACCAATTGCATCAGCTTTTACCCTGACGAGCACGTCTTTACTTACTAAAATAACAGACTTCCCATCCTCTTTTTCTTGCTCTTCTAAAGATAAATTTTTTGCTACAGCTAAAATTCGATTATCATTTGTTTTTTCTACAAAAATATCTTGTAGTTGAACAAATGAACGATGATTTAATTCTATACGAAATGTACCGCCGTTTTCTAGCGGAATACTTTCATGCAGCTTTCCTATTTCACGAAATTTGTCTATTAACTTAGATACATAACGAGCATTTCGTCCTACTTCATCCATATAACGTTTTTTCGAATCAACCTCTTCTAATACAACTGCTGGAATCACTACTTCATTTGTTTCAAATGAAAAAATAGATAAAGGATCCTGCAAAAGTACATTCGTATCTAACACATAAATTTTATCCAACCTGTTACCCCCTGACTCCACTTTTAAATTTGTAGAACAAGGGTTTCATCCATAAAATATGGACGAACCATTGTTATAATTATATGTACCGTATAAACGAGGTAGAATCGAAATCCATAGCCATTAAACCTTTTATTTATTTTTTATTCATTTCTATTCAATATATTACTTTTAATTATAATTATTAACATAAAATCACAATAACTGATTACAAAAGTTAATAACTGACTTTCTTATTTATCACATTTATAATTCTTTTATTCCTACTAACACCTGGTTATCCAGCTTCTTCGCTGCGCGAATATCATATGTTTTTTCATACGTTGGTTCAGTTGCAAGTTTCGCTCCATAAAACATAACATCACGTACTTCTTGTACATTTACTTCTATTACAGTTAATTTTAGAGGAATGCCTTCCATTCTATCAGTCAAAATTTCACCTGCACCACTTATGGAAAATACGGATTCATTCGCCATTATAGTCAATACCACCCCAGTACTATGCCGTATATTTTCCACAATACGTGAACGCTGATCTACTGCAAATCGAATACTAGTTTTACTCACTGCATACACCCAAGAAATAGCACTTACGTTAGGAACTTGTTTTTCGAAGTCTGTTGTTGCTATCATAACAATACATTCTGTACGTAACGTTTGTACTAAATCATCTGTTAATGTAGGCTCTACTACATTCGCCATATTTCCACCTCCAAATATACTTAATATATCCTTATCATAACTTATTTTTCGAATTGCGAAAATATTATTTTTTCCCGCTATTATTCAAAAACATTATACTTCCATGATATACTTATATTGATAGAATTCGTATTGAGGTGACGAAATGAGAGTCAAATGTATGATTTGTGATAAAAAAGATATGTTAGATGATGAAAATCCTATGGCAAAAAAACTGCGTAACCGCCCTATTCATACATATATGTGCATGGAATGTTCGGAACGAATTGCAGAACGTACGATGGAACGTCATGCAAGTGGTAATTTCCGATTATATCGTGATAAAAAAGTCGAAGACGATTGGTAAAATGTAAATAAGTCCTTAATCACATAGATAAGGACTTATTTATATTTTTCAGGTTCACGATTCATTTGATCCAAAAAGCAATCAATAGCTTCTAATGGAAACCTGGCAGTTTTTTTTTCTTCATTCATTTCATATGTAATCAAATACATTTCTTCGTTCTTTTTAACCTCCACATTTTTTAATTTATGTTCTTCATATATCATATTTTGAAATAACAAATATGTTTCCTTTGCAGCACGATCATCTGGACGTGCTTCGGCAACTGTTTTAATTGTTAACCAATTATATAGTGCATCTTGTACTGAACGCATAAAAATCCGCCCCCTCACCCTGCTTTTTGTTGTCTTGCTTGACGTAAACGCAACCTATAAATCCCAAGTACAATTGCCGCTACAACAAGCCCCTCTCCAACAGGTAAAAAAACTGCAAAGAAAGTTAAAACTGTACACCCAATCGCTAACGATATATATATCACTATATTTTTTATTATTGATAGTTTTCTTGCAAAACCTAAATTATACACAAGTGCGCTTAATATAATAATGGTGCCATATAGTAACCACATCCCTAGTTCTGGATTTTCATCAACTTTACATAATTTCGCAAAAAATGACATTCTTTCTAACATCATTCATCCCCCTTTCTCACAAAAAACAAATTTTATTTATGTACTTAATACAAGAGTAACCTGCAAAAAAAATACTGTCCACAAAAAAGAGTAAATATTCCAAAAATAAATACAATAAAAAAACAGCTACCCCTCAAAGGTAGCTGTTCTATTATTTTACGCTTCTACAGATTTCTTTTTCTTAGCAGCTCTTTCACGCTCACTCTTATCAAGAATCTTTTTACGTAAACGAATTGATTCTGGAGTTACTTCACAGAACTCATCATCGTTTAAGTACTCTAATGACTCTTCTAAAGTCATTAAGCGTGGTTTTTTCATTGTTGAAGTTTGATCTTTCGTCGCAGAACGAATGTTAGTTTGTTGTTTCATTTTCACAACGTTAACTGTTAAGTCGTTCTCACGAGTGTGTTCTCCGACAATCATACCAGCATATACTTCTGTACCTGGTTCAACGAAGATTACACCACGGTCTTCAACTTGCATAATACCGTATTGTGATGCTTTTCCTGTTTCAAGTGAAACTAGAACACCTTGGCGACGTCCACCAACTTGTCCAGCGTGTACTGGTTGGTAGCAATCGAATGTATGGTTTAAAATACCGTAACCACGAGTTAATGTTAAGAATTCTGTTGTGTAACCAATTAAACCACGTGCTGGAACCATGAAAGTAAGGCGAACTTGACCGTTTCCGTTATTCACCATATCTAACATTTCACCTTTACGTGCACCCATAGATTCCATAATAGAACCAGTGTATTCTTCAGGTACATCGATTTGTACGCGCTCTACAGGCTCACATCTTACGCCATCAACTTCTTTAATAATTACTTCAGGCTTAGATACTTGTAGTTCATAACCTTCACGACGCATGTTTTCAATTAGGATAGATAAATGTAATTCCCCACGTCCAGATACTATCCACGCATCAGGAGAATCTGTATTATCTACACGTAAACTTACATCTGTTTCTAATTGTGAACGAAGACGCTCTTCAATTTTACGAGATGTAATGAATTTACCTTCACGACCTGCAAATGGGCTGTTATTTACAAGGAATGTCATTTGTAGTGTCGGCTCATCAATACGTAATAATGGTAAAGCCTCTTCATGCTCAACCGGACATACTGTTTCACCTACGTTAATGTCTTCCATACCTGAAACAGCTACTAAATCTCCAGCTTTTGCTTCTTCAATTTCTTGACGTTTTAATCCAATGTAACCAAATAATTTCGTTACACGGAATTGTTTTACAGTTCCGTCAACTTTCATTAATGCAACTTGTTGTCCTACTTTCATTGTACCACGGAATACGCGTCCAACCCCGATACGACCAACATAGTCATTGTAATCAAGAAGTGCTACTTGGAATTGAAGTGGCTCTTCGCTGTTATCAACTGGTGCTGGAATATGTTCAATAATTGTGTCAAATAATGATTTCATATTCTCTTCTTGATTTGCTGGATTTGAATCTAAGCTTGCTGTTCCGTTCATTGCTGATGCAAATACAACTGGGAACTCTAATTGATCTTCGTTTGCACCAAGTTCGATGAATAAGTCAACTACTTCATCAACTACTTCATCAGGGCGAGCGAAGTCACGGTCAATTTTGTTTACAACAACGATTGGAGTTAAATTTTGCTCAAGAGCTTTCTTTAAAACAAATCGTGTTTGTGGCATACAACCTTCATATGCATCAACAACAAGTAGAACACCATCAACCATTTTCATGATACGTTCTACTTCTCCACCGAAGTCAGCGTGACCAGGTGTATCTAAAATGTTAATTCTTTTATCTTCATAGTGAATCGCAGTATTCTTCGCTAAAATTGTAATACCACGTTCTCTTTCTAGATCGTTTGAGTCCATTGCGCGTTCTTCAATATGTTCATTCGCACGGAACGTCCCCGCTTGACGTAATAACTGGTCAACAAGTGTTGTTTTACCATGGTCAACGTGGGCAATAATTGCTATATTTCGTAAATCTTGTCGTTTTTTCAACATGTCCAACTCCTAATGTCTTTTTAATCCTTCTCTATTATAAGAGCGAAGGGGATACAATGGCAATCAAAATAAAATCAAGAATGAAAATATAGTTGTATTCTTACTTTTGTGAAAGTAAAATAAAATTGGAGGGTGAAGAAATGGAACACATTCAATATCGCTTTTTATTAACTGCAATTATCGGTGTTATTTTCTTAATCGGTATCGGAATTATGGTTGCTGAAAATAGTCCCATCGGTGTTATTATTTGCATTATCGGCACATTTGTTACAGTTGGATACGGTTTTGTAACAAAAAGAAAAATGCGTAAATCGCAATAACGTCAAAAAGTAAGAAGCGCTTATACAGCCTCTTACTTTTTTTGTTACTCCGCTATAAATCGTAACACCTCTTCATACACTCCTGGTTTTGCAACTAATACGCTGCTCTTCTCTACGATAGAAAGCGAGGATCCAGCAAATGTTGTCGCCTTGCCTCCAACTTCCTCTACAATTATCTGTCCCCCACCAAAATCCCATGGTGATAATCTCGGCGTTACATATGCATCTATTCTTCCTGTTGCAACGTATACCATCTCTAACGCTGCACAACCATATGATCTCGTGCCTCTTGCTTTCTTAACCAGTGCCATCATACTTTCCTTATTCAGCAATCGATTGTCGGTAAGCCATATCGCATTTAAAGCTACAATACCTTGCTCTATAGTTCCTTTTTCCAATAAAGGTATTGGTACTTCATTACAAAATGCTCCAGCTCCCTTTACCGCATGGTATAATTCATCATGAACTGGATCATAAATGAGTCCAACCTTTCCGATACCGTTCTCATAAATTCCAATTGAAATTGCGAAATTTCTTTTTTGATGAACAAAGTTCATCGTGCCATCAATTGGATCAATTAACCAAACAACCCCATCAGACGAAGTTACCTCATCTCCATAACCTTCTTCTCCTAAAATATTATGGTTCGGGAATGTTTCTTTAATTTTCCCAATTAAAAACTGTTCTATTTCTCGGTCCATATTTGTTACTAAATCAGCTGCATTGGATTTCGTTTCTATAATAAGTGCTTTTTCCATTGATGCCATTAAAAACTCTCCTGCATCTCGAATCCACTGTTTGGCGTGTGCATCGATGTCTTTCCATACTTCTTGCATGTTTAAACACTCCGATCTATACTGTTCACAGAAAAAACGAACCCTTTATAAGGTTCGCACCAACTAATTTTTTATACATATACTATTATTACGCCTCTAAACGAATCATTTCAAGTCTTAACACTTCTAACTTTTGTACACACTCTTCTTTTTTCAGTTTATCATTTTCCATCATCGCATCATATAAAGTTGCTAATTCATAATCTAGCTCCAAACGTAGCACCGGTATTCTCTTTTCAGCATCTGTTCTCTTTAACGCATTAATCACCTGTCTCATATTATTTGCCTCCTCCCAATATTCGTCTGCCCTCGGACTAGAATTGATTCAATTTTCTGATTTTTTGTTTTATACTATACTATGTTGGATAAATCATCTATGCAACAAAATTATATTTTTTTATTTAAATTTTTTTGTGCTGTTTTTTTTATGAATAGTACAAGCTATGCTAAAATAAAAGCAAAATAGGAGTTGGAGGAACAATCATGACACTACAAACATTCAAGTCAACTGATTTTGAGGTCTTTACAGTTGATGGTCTCGAAGAACGAATGAGTGCAATTAAAACGAACATTCATCCTAAGCTGGAAGCTTTAGGGGAACAGTTTGCAACGTATTTATCCAAACAAACTGATGAGAACTTTTTTTATCATGTAGCAAAACATGCACGTCGCAAAGTCAATCCACCAAACGATACTTGGGTTGCTTTTTCAACAAATAAACGCGGATATAAAATGCTACCACATTTCCAAATTGGATTATGGGGTACTCATGCCTTCATATACTTTGGATTAATCTATGAGTGTCCACAAAAAGTGGAGACGGCTCACGCCTTCTTAGAACATATAAATGATTTAAAAACAAATATTCCAAATGACTTCGTTTGGTCCATTGACCATACTAAACCAAGTGTAAAATTACATAGAACACTTGAAACAGAAGACTTACAAAAAATGATTGAACGTCTAGCTACTGTAAAAAAAGCAGAATTATTAGTTGGTATTCATATATCACCAGAGGAGTTTTCAGCAATGACCAACGAACAATTCCTTGCTAAGATTGAATCTACGATGCAATCACTCCTTCCTTTATATGCACTTTGTAATCGATAGTAGAAAACGGACAATTTATATTGTCCGTTTTTAGTTGTTATCACATTATATCACTTCAGTTTTTATTTTTCAAAATATTTTTTACATTTTCACAAGCTTTTGTTCTTCAGTTTCTTTTGCCCTTTGAATCGCACGATATATAGAATATCCACTTACTTCTTGAAACTCTTTATCAATTTTCTTCTCTTCTGCTTTAGATGGAACAATCTCTTTAAAACGACGATATAATCCCATTAATTCTTCTCTTATAATTCCTTTTTCGTATGCTTTCTCAATTGCTTCATAAAACTTCACAATTGCAACCATTTCCTCATTTGACCAATCATAATCTAGCGGATATTGATATTCCATTTTGCACCTCATTTATCATTTCTTCTTATTTCAATATGCTATCTTAAAGGAATTTTTTCTTCTTCACTATAGCCACTTTGCATTATACACTATTTATTCCTTATGATGGAATTGTCTTCCTCTATAAGATAATTGGAAATAACTATTTAACATACCCACTGTAAAAATATTTTTTTCTATACATCTATAATTATTGGTGATATAATGCTTTTGTTTTATAGAAAACAAAGTGAACCTACCATCTCAAAAACACTTTTGTGAATGGCAGAAAAACAAACCTCATACTAAAAAAGAACTTAACTTTTTTTAGAACAGGATTATATAAAACAAATAATACTAAATATTATGAAGAAGAAGGGGTGTATAGATTGTCCCAATACGAAACACCATTGTTTACCGCTTTAGTTGAGCACAGTAAGCGAAATCCAATTCAATTCCATATTCCTGGTCATAAAAAAGGACAAGGTATGGATCCTACATTTCGCGAATTTATTGGGCATAATGCATTAGCAATTGATTTAATTAATATTGCGCCGCTCGATGATTTACATCATCCAAAAGGTATGATTAAGGAAGCACAAGATTTAGCAGCCGCTGCATTTGGTGCGGATCATACTTTCTTTTCTATTCAAGGTACAAGTGGTGCAATAATGACAATGGTGATGAGCGTTTGCGGTCCTGGTGACAAAATCCTAGTGCCACGAAACGTGCATAAATCAGTAATGTCAGCTATTATTTTCTCAGGTGCAAAACCGATTTTCATGCATCCTGAAATCGATCCAAAACTCGGTATTTCGCATGGAATCACAATTCAATCTGTCAAAAAGGCACTTGAAGAGCATTCAGATGCGAAAGGCTTACTTGTTATTAACCCAACATACTTTGGCTTTGCTGCAGACTTAGAACAGATTGTCCAATTAGCACATTCTTACGATATCCCTGTACTCGTTGATGAGGCCCATGGTGTTCATATTCATTTTCACGATGAATTGCCGATGTCAGCGATGCAAGCCGGTGCAGATATGGCAGCAACAAGTGTTCACAAATTAGGAGGGTCTTTAACGCAAAGTTCTATTCTTAACGTGAAGGAAGGCCTTGTAAACGTAAAACATGTTCAATCTATTATTAGCATGCTTACGACGACATCAACTTCTTACATCTTGTTAGCATCCCTAGATGTTGCTAGAAAACGTCTTGCTACAGAAGGAACAGCACTCATAGAACAAACAATACAATTAGCGGAACAAGTTCGTGATGCTATTAATGCTATTGAGGATCTTTACTGTCCTGGGAAAGAAATGCTAGGTACGGATGCTACTTTTAACTATGATCCTACAAAGATAATTGTATCTGTAAAAGATTTAGGTATTACAGGCCATCAGGCTGAAGTATGGCTTAGAGAGCAATATAACATTGAAGTAGAACTCTCCGATTTATACAACATACTATGCCTTGTCACTTTCGGAGATACAGAAAGTGAGACAAATACACTTATTGCAGCATTACAAGATTTAGCAGCAACATTTAGAAATAAAGCCGATAAAGGTGTTCAAATACAAGTAGAAATCCCAGAAATACCAGTGCTAGCACTTTCTCCTCGAGATGCTTTTTATTCGGAAACAGAAGTCATTCCGTTTGAAAATGCAGCAGGTCGTATTATAGCTGATTTCGTTATGGTTTATCCGCCAGGGATTCCAATCTTTACTCCGGGGGAAATTATTACACAAGATAACTTAGAGTATATTCGTAAAAACTTAGAAGCGGGTTTACCTGTACAAGGTCCTGAAGATATGACATTACAAACATTACGTGTGATTAAAGAGTACAAGCCTATCAGTTGATAGGCTTTTCTTTCACCCTTTTTTCCTTTTCTCATACGATATGAAGTAATGTAATGTATAGGTGGGGATACTATTATGATTGTAATAGGCCGTTCTATTGTACATCCTTATATCACAAATGAATATGAGCCATTTGCAGCTGAGAAACAACAAATTTTATCGATAATGGCAGGAAATCAAGAAATTTATTCCTTCCGAACCTCTGATGAACTCAGCTTTGATCTCAATTTGCGAGTGAATATTATTACTTCTGCATTAGAACTTTTTCAAAGTGGATTTCAGTTTCGCACATTTCAACAGTCCTTTTGCAACCCCCAATATTGGAAAAGAACGTCACTTGGGGGATTCGAGCTCCTCCCAAACATACCCCCTTCCATTGCCATACAAGATATTTTCAAAAACGGAAAACTATATGGAACTGAATGTGCCACCGCTATGATCATTATTTTTTACAAAGCTTTACTATCCTTGTATGAGGAAGAAACGTTCAACCGTCTCTTTGCAAACCTTTTACTTTATACGTGGGACTACGATCAAGATTTAAAGCTCATAACAAAAACGGGTGGCGATCTAGTTCCCGGCGACCTCGTTTATTTTAAAAATCCACAAGTGAATCCAGCTACAATTGAGTGGCAAGGAGAAAATACTATCTATCTAGGAAATTTCTTTTTTTACGGACATGGCGTAGGTGTAAAAACAAAAGAAGAAATTATATACGCGTTAAATGAACGACGCGTCCCTTACGCTTTTATTTCAGCTTTCTTGACCGATACTATTACCCGTATTGATAGCCGCCTCATGAGCCACTACGCCTCGCCTAGCACTCCACAGACATCGATAGGATTTATTCCGATTAGAGATGATGCAATCGTTGCAACAGTTGGCCATACAACTACAATTTATTAAAAAAGCGCCTACATATACATATGTAGGCGCTTCTTCTTATTTAAGCTTTTGTATGTTCTTTATGGTCACATTCGCAATGAGATCCGCATTTCCCGTATAGTACTGTTGATTTTTCATCTTCAAAATGTCCGATTGTTCCTTCACATACTTGGCATACGATTGTTCCCATTTTTCATTTCCCCCTGAGTTTTAATAATAATCTACTTATTTATAATTAAGCTTTCGCTTTGTCTTTATTAGCACAGTCACAATTTGTACCACATTTTCCGTAAAGCACTGTCGTTTTTTCATCTTCAAAATGACCGATTGTTCCTTCACATACTTGGCATACGATTGTTCCCATTTTTCATTTCCCCCTAAGTTTATGGTCCTAAAAACTTTTAACTGTCCATTTCCTATCAATTATTGGGCTTTTGTATGCTCTGTGTGATCACATCCGCAAGATCCACATTTCCCGTAAAGTACCGTTACTTTCTCATCCTCGAAGTGTGCAATTGTACCTTCACAATCTTGACATACGATCGTTCCCATTTTTCATTTCCCCCTAAGTTTATAATCCCAAAAACTTTTGTAACCGCTTAACTTTCTGTCTTTATTTTAATATGTTATACTTTTTACGTCAATAGGTTTTTAGTATAACACATTGAATATTTTTAATTTAAATTAGTATGCGATATTCAAACGAAAAAACAGCCATATTTATACATACGACTGTTTCATATTAATTATTCTTCATATTCCGCATGCAAAGAAGTAGATGGGACTAAAAATTTAAAAAACTGAGCTAACTCTGCCGCTTCCTCTTCTGATCCTAATTTGAAAACTTCCTGTATATGTTGCACATTCTCTACATCATCTCGTCCAAGTAAAGTAGATCTTCCTGTTTGCATGCAAACAATGAGTGGCTTTCCAAAAAACATATTTGTATAAATAATACCAAAATCATAACGAGTATCATGTGTCATAAACCCCAAAAATCGTACCTTCACACTTTCATGCTCATCATACAATTTTTCAAACATCGGTTTCCACCTTTCTACATCATCTTTCATTAGTATATTAAACAAAAAAAGGAATACTCCTTTTAATTGTCAAAAAATTCAGTAGGATGTAGAATAATAGTATTCTACTAAGTTAGGGGGAACTTATATGCAACATGCCTTTATTACGCTTGTACCTAAATCCAATCAACAATCTGTTTCAATAGATGATATAAAACAACTTTTTCTTTACTATCAAACAGTTACTTCCAAAACTGGTGTTCAAATTAATTACGCTTATACAAATACCGCTTTTCCTTATGAAATTTTAGAAACATCAGCAACAACATTAAAACTACAATCTACTCACGATCGATATGACTCCATTTATGTTGGTGTTGGTATAGAAAAGGAACAATCTTTTATTCAGATTTCTTTACCACCTAATGCAACATTTGGTGATAAAGGAAAAGCAAATGAATTTTGCCGTTTTCTAGCGAAGAAATTAGAAGGAGAATTACAATTATTTAATGGAAGAACAATGTATTTCTATAAACGTTAATTTAAAAACAAAAATAAACGATTAGAAAGATCATACTATTTGTGCAAGTAAGAAGTATTGCTTTTCTCCTTGCACTTAGTATGACATACGCTATGACATACGCTAAGTACAAAAATATAAGAAAAAGAAAAATTTTATAATGTAATTTATCACGACTTGACAATAATAACACTGCTGAAAATCCACTCCATAAAACTAGATGAAAAAATGAAGCTAGCGTAATTTTCATAGCGTTACCCCCTTCTTCTTCCTATTATATGCTTCAGCTCTTCCCTCTTAACATTTTGAAAGTAGACTTTTCCAAAATCCACCTAATTCATCGTTGGATTTTTTCTTTTGTAAATTCTCCAACTATTCAAATGCGAATATCCCTCGTTTTTAACAATAACTTCTCTTATATCTCCTATAAGATAGATTATTCATTTATCGCATGATATACTCCTTAAAGAGATAAGATAGAAAGGAATTAATGATACATGGTATTTAGCAATTTGTTTTTCTTATGCCTGTTTTTACCTGCCATTCTTTTCGTGTACTACTCCGTACGGAAAGAATTACAAAACATAGTTCTTCTATTGTTTAGTTTATTATTTTATGCTTGGGGAGAACCAATATATGTCTTCCTAATGCTTTTTTCTATTTTCATCAACTATTGGTTCGGAATTTGGCTTAATAAGGACCAACTGTCTAGTGCAAATAGAAAAGTCATTCTTACTATAGCAATCGTTGTCAACATTGCTATACTAGGATATTTTAAATACGCTAATTTCTTAGTAGATAATATAAATGGAATTTTTCATACAAACATTGTACTCGAAAAAATCCCCTTGCCAATTGGAATTTCATTTTTCACTTTCCATGCAATGAGTTATATTATCGATATTTATAAGAAAAAAGTAGCAGCCCAGCGAAATCTATTTGATCTCGCACTATACTTTACCATTTTCCCACAATTAGTAGCAGGACCAATTGTTCGATATAATACAATCTCTCATCAATTACATGTTAGAACAGTTACTGCTGATAAGTTTTCAGAAGGAATTCGTCGTTTCATCATTGGATTGGGAAAAAAGGTTTTAATTGCGAATCAATTGGGAGCTATTGCTGATGAAATATTTGCGATGGACCCAGCAACAATGAGCGTATCTACCGCTTGGATTGGCGCGATCGCTTACACATTACAAATTTATTTCGACTTTTCAGGTTACAGTGATATGGCAATTGGATTAGGAAAAATGTTTGGATTTGATTTCTTAGAAAATTTCAATTACCCATATATTTCCAAATCCATCTCTGAATTTTGGCGTCGTTGGCACATTTCACTTGGTTCTTGGTTCCGTGATTATGTTTATATTCCATTAGGCGGGAATCGAGTATCTACGATGAAAATCTATCGTAATCTCTTCATCGTATGGGCGTTAACCGGATTTTGGCATGGAGCTAGTTGGACATTTATGATTTGGGGTATTTATTACGGATGTTTAATTGCTTTAGAAAAGGCTGGTTTCGAAAAAATATTACAAAAATTATGGTGGCCGATTCAACACATATACGTTATGTTTTTAGTGATTATTGGTTGGGTTTTCTTCCGCGCTGATAATTTTAGCTACTGCTCAAAATTTTTACAAGCAATGTTCGGATTAAATGGATCGTTAACTGACATTACGAGTTATTTCTATGTAATGAATTATTGGGGAATCTTTATACTTGCTATTATTACATCAGCTCCAATTTTCTCTTGGATCAAGAATCTATTAGCAAATAAAAAGGTCGTCATTTTATCTCCACTTTATTACTTGAGTGTTTTAATTATAACTATGATGTATTTAACGAATGCAACTTACAATCCATTTATTTACTTCCGCTTCTAAAGGAGGGCTAACTATGAAAAATTTCACTAATCGTATATTAATTACAGGATTTCTCGCTATTATTTTTGGAATGTGTATATGGACCGGAAAAATAATATATTGGGACAAAAAAAGTTTTTCTGATTTTGAAAATAGAGAATTAGCTTTGAATCCAGTCCTAACTATCGATACTATAAAATCCGGAAAATATTTCAAAGATACTGAGTTACATTTTACAGATCACATTGCAGCACGAGACAGATTTATTGAAACATACACAAAGTTACAAATGAAATTCAATCGAACTTTCGTAAATAACAATTATGTTGCAGATGACGGTTTCATTTTATCTGCACCTACCAAAATAGATATGCGTAATCAAATTAAACAATCTGTTAATGAATTAGAAAACTTACAAACTCAATTTCCAAAAACAGAATTTTATTTCTTGTTAGCTCCAAGTAAACTAACGGCATTTTCGTATAAATACCCGCCATATGTAGATCGTGGGTACGATCAAAAGCATCGCGATTACTTTGTACAAGAGTTACAGAAAATAAATTTTCCTGTTATTGATGTTCTTCCTACTTTTCAAAAAGAATTTACTCATGAACAATTAGAAGATCTATACTTTAAAACCGATCACCATTGGAATATGAAAGGTGCATTTTATGCATACGAACAAACAATGAATCACCTTACTAATGAATCTAAAATAGTTAAAGGTAATGCTGTTAATCGAGATGATTATAAAATCACTACAGAAAAACCGAATGGACAATTTATCGGTAGTTGGAATAAACAACTGTACAATTTAATAAAAACACCTGAAACAATCCCATATGTACAATTAAAGCAAAACCCAAATATGTGGGATAATTACACTGTGTATCTCGGTCCAAAATCAGAAGAATCGATGCAAATGCCAATGAAGGAATTCTTTGCAGCGGACAAAAATAAGCTTTCACCAGACTATAGTTCTGTTTACCAAACAGACTATGCACAGATAAATATCTTAAATCCAGATGCAAAAAACAAACTACATGCTGTCATTATTAAAGATTCTTATGCTGATGCAACTTATCCTTTATTTGCACAAGAGTTTGAACAAACAACATTTATTGATCCACGATTTGCGGCAAGTAAAAATATAAAACAAGACCTCGAAAAACTAAATGCTGATATCGTGTTATTCCTTTATAATGACACTAGTACAAATAAAGAAATGTATCAATTTGAAAATAAAGAATAAAAATAAGAGGTGAATCGAAGAGATTCACCTCTTATTTTTCTATGCATATAACACAGAAAAAACGTCTTCTAAATTTAGAAGACGTTTTTTTGTAATTATTTTACAATGTGAATTGGCATTCCAAGAGCAACTTCAGCTGCTTCCATTGTGATCTCACCTAATGTTGGGTGAGCGTGGATTGTTTGAGCGATATCTTCTGCTGTCATTCCAGCTTCGATAGCTAAACCAATCTCAGAGATAATATCAGAAGCGCCTGCACCTGCAACTTGAGCACCTACAAGAAGACCGTCTTCTTTACGTGTTACAAGTTGTAGGAAACCGTCAGTGCTGTTTAATGATAACGCACGACCGTTTGCAGCGAATGGGAACTTAGATACAGCTACTGTCATTCCTGCTTCTTCTGCTTGTTTCTTAGTGTAACCAACAGATGCTAATTCTGGATCAGTGAAGCATACTGCAGGAATTCCGATGTAATCGATTGCTGATGCATGGCCACTAATCGCTTCAACAGCTACTTTACCTTCGTAAGAAGCTTTGTGAGCTAATGGTGGTCCAGGAACGATATCACCGATTGCATAGATGTTTGGTACGTTTGTACGACATTGCTCATCGATTTCGATGATGCCGCGGTCAGTCATTTTAACTCCAACTTGCTCAAGACCGATTTCTTGAGTGTTTGGACGACGACCTACAGTTACTAATACGTAATCTGCTTCTACAGTTTGGATTTCACCTTTAACTTCAAAGCTAACTTTTACGCCAGTTTCTGTTTCTTCAACGCCTTTAGCCATAGCTTTTGTATGGATATTAACGTTACCTTTCTTTTGAAGAGCACGTTTAACAACAGAGCTCATAGCTTTTTCGAAACCAGCTAAGATTTCGTCGCCAGCTTCTACTACAGTAACTTCTGTACCGAAGTTAGCATATGCAGTTCCTAATTCCATACCGATGTAACCGCCGCCGATTACAACAAGTTTTTTAGGAATTTCAGGTAAGCTTAAAGCGCCTGTAGAGTTGATAACACGTTTAGAGTATTTGAATCCTGGAATTTCGATTGGTGTAGAACCAGTTGCAAGAACAGCATTTTTAAACGTATACGTTTGAGCTGCATCTTCAGTCATTACGCGTAATGTGTTAGCATCTACGAAGTAAGCTTCACCGCGAATGATTTCAACTTTGTTACCTTTAAGAAGGCCTTCAACACCGCCAGTTAATTTCTTAACTACGCCGTTTTTCCATTCTTGAACTTTTGTAAAGTCAACTTTTACGTTCTCTGCAGTGATACCCATGTCATCAGAATGCATTGCATTCTCATAACGATGACCTGCATTGATTAACGCTTTTGAAGGAATACATCCAACGTTTAAGCATACGCCACCAAGGTTAGCTTTTTCAATGATTGCTACCTTTTGACCTAATTGTGCTGCACGAATTGCCGCAACGTATCCACCAGGACCTGCACCAACAACGACTGTATCTAATTCAATTGGGAAATCTCCTACTACCATTGTTATTACGCCTCCATTACTAATAATTGTGGGTCATTCAATAGACGTTTAATTTGGTTTAATGCTTTTTGAGCAGTTGCGCCGTCAATTAAACGATGGTCAAAGCTTAGAGATAATGCTAATACTGGAGCTGCAACGATTTCACCGTTTTTCACAACTGGCTTCTCAGCGATACGGCCGATACCAAGGATTGCTACTTCTGGGTGGTTGATAACTGGAGTGAACCATTGTCCACCTGCAGAACCAATGTTTGTAATTGTGCAAGAAGCACCTTTCATTTCAGCCGGAGCTAAACGACCATCACGTGCTTTACCAGCAAGATCATTGATCTCGTTAGAAATAGTGAAGATAGACTTGCGATCTGTATCTTTAACAACTGGTACTAATAGACCTTTGTCTGTATCAGCTGCGATACCGATGTTGAAGTAATGTTTATGAACTACTTCTTGAGAAGCATCATCTAAAGAAGTGTTTAACATTGGGTATTCACGTAATGCAGATGTTAAAGCTTTAACAACGTATGGAAGGTAAGTTAATTTAATACCTTTGTCAGCTGCAACAGCTTTGAACTTCTTACGGTGAGCAACAAGTTCTGTTACATCTACTTCATCCATTAATGTTACGTGAGGAGCTGTATGCTTAGAGTTAACCATTGCTTTAGCAATCGCTTTACGGATACCACTCATTTTCTCACGAGTTTCTGGATATTCACCAGCTGGGATTGGTTGTGCTTTTGGTGCTTCTTCTTTCGCTGCTGCTGGAGTAGCTTCTACTGCTGCTGGAGCCTCAGTTGCTGCTACTGCTTGTCCACCATTTGCAAATGCATCGATGTCAGCTTTAACGATACGGCCGTTCTTACCAGAACCAGCTACTTTATGAATGTCTACGCCGTTTTCACGAGCATATTTACGAACAGATGGCATAGCGATTACGCGCTCATTTACTACTTCTGCAGTTGCTGCTGGAGTAGCTTCCGCTGCTGGAGCTTCTACTGCTGCTTCTTCAGCTTTTGGAGCTGCATCATGATCGTCACCTTTAAATTTAAGGTTTTCGTATCCAGGAGCATCAAATTTAATTAATGTATCTCCTACAATTGCAACTGTTCCTTCTTCTACAAGTACTTCAAGTACTTTACCTTTAACAGGAGAAGGGATTTCTACTACTGCTTTATCATTTTGTACTTCAAGAAGTACATCGTCTTCGTTTACTTCATCGCCTGGTTTAATAAACCATTTTACGATTTCACCTTCGTGGATACCTTCACCGATATCTGGTAGTTTAAATTCAAATGCCACGGAATTCAGCCCCCTGATTCATTTCATTATTATGGAATATGTACAAAAGAAACCAGCATGTGCTGATTTCTTTTGCACATGAAAAGCTAAAAATTAGAAGTTCATTACTTTGTTAACAGCTTCAACAATATCTTTATGGTTTGGTAACCATACGCTCTCAGCTTGAGAGAATGGGAATACTGTATCAGCAGCTGCAACACGTACAACTGGAGCTTCTAAGTTTAAGATTGCACGGTCGTTAATTTCCGCTACAACGTTAGCTGCAATACCAGCTTGTTTTTGCGCTTCTTGAACTACAACTACGCGGCCTGTTTTTTCAACAGAAGCGATGATTGTTTCGATATCTAATGGTTGAACTGTACGTAAGTCAACAACCTCTAGAGAGATACCTTCTTTTTCAAGTTCTTCAGCAGCTTTTAATGCAGCGTGAACCATAGCACCGTAAGCGATAACAGATACATCTGTACCTTCACGTTTGATATCAGCTTTGCCTAAATCAATTGTGTATTCGCCTTCTGGTACATCTTGACGGAATGAACGGTACAATTTCATATGCTCTAAGTAGATAACTGGATCGTTGTCACGAATCGCAGAGATTAAAAGACCTTTTGCATCGTATGGAGTAGATGGAATAACAACTTTTAGACCAGGTTGTTGAGCCACTAATCCTTCTAAGCTATCAGCATGTAGTTCAGGAGTATGAACACCGCCACCGAATGGAGAACGAACTGTTACTGGAGCAGTCCAACGTCCACCAGAACGGTAACGCATACGAGCTAATTGACCAGAAATTGAATCCATTACTTCATAAACGAAACCGAAGAATTGGATTTCTGGAACTGGACGGAAACCTTCTAATGCAAGTCCAACTGCAAGTCCACCAATACCAGACTCTGCAAGTGGAGTATCCATTACACGATCTTCACCGAATTCAGCTTGTAAACCTTCAGTAGCACGGAATACACCGCCGTTTACACCAACGTCTTCACCAAACACAAGTACGTTAGGGTCATTTTTCATTTCAACGCGTAAAGCATCAGTGATTGCTTGAATCATTGTCATTTGAGCCATGGCTTACTTCGACTCCTTTTCTTTGTAAATTTCATATTGTTCAGCTAAGTTGTAAGGCATTTTTTCGTACATGATTTCCATTAAATCAGTAACTTTTTGTTTTGGAGCTTGGTCAGCCTTAGCAATTGCTTGTTTGATATCTTCTTTTGCTTCTTCAATTACTTTCTCTTCAACTTCTTGAGACCATAGGCCTTTGTTTTCTAAGAATGCACGGAAGCGTACGATTGGATCTTTTTGTTCCCATTCGTTCTCGATATCTTTTGTACGGTAACGAGTTGGGTCATCACCAGCCATTGTATGTGGACCGTAACGGAATGTTAAAGTCTCGATTAAAGTAGGGCCTTCGCCATTTACTGCACGCTCACGAGCGAAAGCAGTTGCTGCGTATACAGCTAATGGATCCATACCGTCTACTTGAATTCCGTAAATACCTGCTGCTACTGCTTTTTGTGCTACAGTTTTAGCTGCAGATTGCTTTTCTACTGGAGTAGAGATTGCATAACGGTTGTTTTGTACAACGAAGATTGCTGGAGCTTTGAAAGCACCTGCAAAGTTCATACCTTCGTAGAAGTCACCTTGTGAAGCACCACCGTCACCAGTGTAAGTAATTGCAACAGATTTTTTACCACGTAGTTTCATACCTAACGCAACACCAGCAGTTTGGATGATTTGCGCACCGATAATGATTTGTGGAGCAAGTGCATTTACATTCTCAGGCATTTGGTTACCCATGAAATGTCCACGAGAGAATAAGAATGCTTGGTATAATGGTAAACCGTGCCATACTAATTGTGGCACATCACGATATCCTGGTAAGATGAAATCTTCTGCTTCAAGTGCGAAATGACTTGCTAATTGAGAAGCCTCTTGTCCAGCTGTTGGTGCGTAGAAACCTAAACGTCCTTGACGGTTTAAAGAAATAGAACGTTGATCTAGTACGCGAGTATACACCATACGGCGCATTAATTCTTTTAATTGATCATCTGATAATTCAGGCATAGCTGCTTCATTCACAACTTCGCCTTTTTCATTTAAAATTTGTAATGTTTCAAATTGAGCTGCGATAGCTTTCATTTGCTCATCAACATTAAATAGGGTCTTTTTTGTTTTAGTACCCATTCCGTTCACCTCTTCCTCTCTTGAACCATATTCTGAAACGCTTTCACTATCTATTAGCTAGACTGAAAACGCAACAATGTAAACCAACAAATTTATCTGTCGGTTGAGAATAATTTTGTGTACCTAACAATCTGTACTAATGTTTTTTCAGAAACATATTAATACAATCTTGATCACGTTTTTTAGTTTACAACTATTCTAATTACGATGTCAATTACTTTGAATACGTTTTTTTATAAATAATCTGCAGGTTTCTTCTACACAAACGTGTTTTTATTTTTCACATCTGTATTAGTAAGCATTAACCTGCTGTTATATTATTCCCTTTTTAACTTGTTTTTTCTCTTAGAATAATATGTAAACGATTTAATTCTCTTTAGTTTTTCTCTCTTCTTAACAAAAATATACAAACTCTTCTTCCTTTTATAGGTAATTACCCATACATTTCTACTCTTCCCTCCATACATTATAGTAACCGCAATATTAGCGGGAAATGATAAAGGAGGTCATCTCATGTACGGATACTCATATTGCTATCCAACTTGTTCATATCCTTCCTACGGTTATGGCGATTCTTGTGGTGGGTCTGGACGCGGCTTTGCCTTAATCGTTGTGTTGTTTATTCTTTTAATTATCGTTGGTGCTGCTTGCATTCGCTAATGTAAAATGAAACAACTATGGAAAAAAACAGACGGCTTTGCCGTCTGTTTTTTTACTTATATACATAAATATTCTATAGTAAAACGCTTTCCAAAGTGCTTCCCTACTTGTCGATGACTTTTTTCATCTCCTTTGGTAGACTAAAGAAGAAAGGAGAGATTACATATGCTTACAATGAAAGATGTCATTCGCGAAGGAGATCCTATTTTGCGAAAAGTTGCAGAAGAGGTATCAATGCCGGCGAGCGAAGAAGATACAACTGCCCTTAAAGAAATGATTGAATTTGTAATCAATAGCCAAGATCCTGAAATGGCTGAAAAATATAGTTTACGCCCTGGAATCGGATTAGCTGCTCCGCAAATCGGTATTTCAAAGAAAATGATTGCAGTTCACGTAACAGATACGGACGGTACGTTATATAGTCATGCATTATTCAACCCAAAGATCATTAGTCATTCTGTTGAACGTACATTTTTACAAAGTGGGGAAGGCTGTCTATCGGTAGACCGGGAAGTACCTGGTTATGTCCCTCGTTACACAAGAATTACAGTGAAAGCAACATCTATCAACGGCGAGGAATTAAAATTACGTTTAAAAGGTTTACCAGCAATCGTATTTCAGCATGAGATTGACCATTTAAATGGTATTATGTTCTATGACCACATTAATAAAGAAAATCCATTTGCTGCTCCTGACGATTCAAAACCTCTAGAGCGATAAAAAAAGGCGGGAGTAAACCTTCCGCCTTTTTTATATGAAATGGGTTCCATATTCACTTATAGCAATCCAGCCCATTTTAAGCCATGATATATGCCGTCTTCACTAACATCCTTCGTCACATGATTTGCAAGTTTTTTCAAGTCTTCATGACCGTTCCCCATCACAATACCTGTCCCAACTGCTTCAATCATTTCTAAATCATTTAAGCCATCTCCAAATGCATACACTTGTTCACGGTTAAATCCTAATTTTTCAATGAATTTCTCAATTCCTTTTGCCTTTGAACCACCATTTGGAATAATATCCATTGAATATGCATGCCAGCGAATAAAATGAAAGTCTGGATACTGATTAATAAACTTTTCCTCTTCATTCACTTCACAGAAAAGAAGCGTTTGATAAATATTACGTTTCTCATAGAAATCAGGTTCATATGCCGGATGCTCAAAATTTAAGCTTCCAAAACCTTCTTTCACATAATCATGATATTCCACTGATGCTCTCATTTCTTGATGATCCAGATATACAAGTGGATATCCTTCTTGTTTTGCAAATTGAGTAAACTTATGTAAGGCAGCTGGATGTAATGGGTTATTAAATACTACCTCATCTTCAAATACTACGTACTGTCCATTAAAGCTAACATAATTGTGTATATTGAGTTCCTCACGAATATCTTCAAACATAAATGGCGCACGTCCTGTCGCAATTGCTACATGCACACCTTTTTCTTGTAAATGTCTTACTGCATCTCGTGTAGATTGCGGAATCTTCTTATCATGATCTAATAATGTTCCATCAATATCAAAAAAGACAATTTTATCATTCATTTGTCAAAATCCTTTCCGTTACTCTATATTCCTATTTTGATTATCGCTTTTCAAATTCTAAAAAAAAGTATAACATATTAAACATCTGTGAAGAAAGCGTTCACTTTCTGACCTTATTTATGAAACCTGCATATATATATTAGTAAAAAATGTGGATACTTGTTCGTATGAATTTTCTTTTCTATTCTTTCTCATACTATACCTATAACTAACGGCTACTAATCGTTACTATAGAATAACTTTCCCTGTATGAGAAAGGACAAGATTCAACATTCACTTTTGTCTTCTTTCTTATATCAGAGACGGAGTTTTCACTAGTAATATGCATGTTTAAAGTAAGGAAAGGAAGGAGTAATCATGCTGAAGAAGCTGAAGAAAAAGCTCAAGCGTTATTTAAAAGATTTAGTCCGTAAAAAGACAATCGCTTAAATTGTGCCCATTTCGGGCTTTTTCTTCATTCTCATTCGAAAAAACATGAAAATCGTGACTGTTTGCTTTATAATAAGTAACAGATAATGCAAAACATAGACAAGGAGAGGTTTTCCAAATGATTTTTAAAGTATTTTATCAAGACAAAATGACTGAGGTTCCAGTACGTGAAAATACAAAAGTTTTATATTTAGAGGCTACGTCTGAAAAGGATGTTCGTAAGAAATTAAATAAGTTCGCATATAATATCGAGTTCGTTCAGTCTGTTACTGGTGCTCATCTTGAATATGAAAAAGAAAACGCTGATTTAACATTAGCGGAAATCGTATAGTCATATGAAATTTCTAAAGAATGATCAGGCTGCCGTTTTTGCTTTAGGTGGACTTGGTGAAATCGGTAAAAATACATATGCTGTTCAATTTCAAGATGAAATTATTATTATTGATGCTGGAATTAAATTCCCAGAAGACGAACTCCTCGGAATCGATTATGTAATACCAGATTACACTTATCTTGTGCGAAACGAAGATAAAATTAAAGGATTATTCATTACACATGGTCACGAAGATCATATCGGTGGAATTCCTTACTTATTACGTCAAGTAAACATCCCGATTTATGGTGGGAAATTAGCAATTGCGCTAATCAAAAACAAATTAGAAGAGCACGGATTACTTCGTAAAGCAAAACTTTATGAAATTCAAGAAGATGATGTTATTAAATTTAAAAAGACATCTGTTTCCTTCTTCCGTACAACTCACAGTATCCCAGATTCATACGGAGTTGTTGTGAAAACACCTCAAGGACAAGTTGTTCATACTGGTGATTTCAAATTTGATTTCACACCAGTTGGTGAACCAGCAGACTTAACAAAAATGGCTGAAATCGGAAAAGACGGTGTACTTTGTCTCTTATCTGATAGTACAAACAGTGAAGTTCCAAACTTTACAATGTCTGAGCGCCGTGTTGGTGATAGCATTCAAGATATTTTCCGCAAAGTAGAAGGTCGTATTATCTTCGCAACCTTTGCATCAAATATCCATCGTCTACAACAAGTTGTTGAAGCCGCTGTTGAAAACAATCGTAAAGTTGCTGTATTCGGTCGCAGTATGGAAGCAGCGATTGAAATCGGACAAAACCTTGGTTATATTCGCTGTCCGAAAGATACATTCATAGATACATCTCAGCTAAACCGCCTGCCGGCTAATAAAGTTGTTATTTTATGTACAGGTAGTCAAGGTGAACCAATGGCAGCACTTTCACGTATTGCTAATGGTACTCATCGTCAAATTCAAATCATTCCTGGCGACACAGTTGTTTTCTCTTCTTCACCAATCCCTGGTAACACAATTAGTGTAAGCCGTACAATTAACATGTTGTATCGTGCTGGTGCTGATGTAATCCATGGAAAACTGTCAAACATTCATACAAGTGGACACGGTGGACAAGAAGAACAAAAACTAATGCTTCGTCTAATTAAACCGAAGTATTTCATGCCAATTCATGGTGAATATCGTATGCAACGTATGCATATGAAGTTAGCAAATGATTGTGGTATTCCAGAAGAAAACTGTTTCATCATGGATAATGGAGATGTTCTTGCTCTTCGTTCAGATGAAGCAAGCGTAGCTGGTAAAATACCATCCGGATCTGTCTATATTGATGGAAATGGTATTGGAGATATCGGTAATATCGTATTACGCGATCGTCGTATTCTTTCTGAAGAAGGACTTGTTATTGTAGTTGTAAGCATTGATATGAAAGAGTTTAAAGTTGCAGCAGGACCTGATATTATCTCACGTGGTTTCGTGTATATGCGCGAAAGTAGTGATTTAATTAATGATGCTCAAACATTAATTACAACTCATTTAGAAAAAGTAATGGAGCGTAAAACAACACAATGGTCTGAAATTAAAAATGAAATTACAGACACATTAGCACCATTCCTATATGAAAAAACGAAACGTCGTCCAATGATTTTACCAATCATTATGGAAATATAAGAAAAAGGACAATACCTTCATGGTATTGTCCTTTTCTCTTATCTTAAAAAGTGTTTAAAACGATCTACTTCATCGTCATGACCAATTACAATTAATATATCTCCCGCTTGAATATTTTCCGTAGCTCGAGGAGATACAATAACTTCTTTACCACGTTTAATCGCTACAATATTCAATCCAAACTTCGCACGAATATCTAATTCGATTAAAGAATGACCATCAATTTTTTTATTTGCAATAATCTCTACAATACTATGCTCATCTGAAAGCTCAAGATAGTCTAATACATTACTTGATGCAATATTATTAGCAATCCTTTTTCCCATATCACGCTCTGGGTGCACAATGTGATCTGCCCCTATTTTACTTAACACTTTTTCATGGTAATCATTTTGAGCTTTTACAGTAATATTTTTTACACCTAACTCTTTCAGAATTAATGTTGTTAAAATACTTGAATTTAAATTGTCTCCAATAGCAACGACTACATGGTCAAAATTACGAATACCAAGACTTTTTAATACCATCTCATCTGTCGAATCTGCGATTACAGCATGTGAAGCTATATTTGCAAACTCATTAATTTTATCCTCATCTGAATCAATTGCCATTACTTCCATACCTAATTGAGCGAGTTCCCGGCAAATACTTCCACCAAAACGTCCAAGCCCAATGACAGCAAATTCTTTCTCTTTTTCACCCACAGGAATTCCTCCAATAACATCGAATACTATGTATTTTTATTGTAACATACTTTAGATTTGCTACAAAAACCTGTATATCATTCTTATTTTTGTTTTTGCATATAAAAATACTGTTGTAAATAAAATGCGATACTGAAAATTAACATACCAAATACAAATATATTTCCAAATGAACTAAATGTTTCAAAAACGAATAATAACGTTTCTTGTCCGAAGAAAGCAAATAATAGTTGTGTAAATGCGAATAGCAATGCCAATATATAATGATGTTGATGGAATAAATAATGTGTTGCACCTAAAAAAGCGATAAACGAAATGATGAAAATCCACCAATTCTCTAAAAACAGTTGCCAATTAGTAAATTGGTATCCATTTACTAATATTGCAATAATCCCTATAACCGCCATCGTTGGAACACTCCAAAATAATGCTCGTCCTCTAAAGAAGAGAGTTCCTTTAACATCACCTTTTTCATGTGCAATGTATGTTAGTACTACCGTACTTATATACAAAACTGAAAGAATTGTTAAAACGATAATAAGCCAAAAATGCAATTGATAATACTCATGCTCTATGTTTGTCACGATAGCCGCTAACATACACGGGATTAGCATTCCAGTCCAACCATCTACTTTTCTTTCATTCCAAAACACCGTGTTACCAATCCGTATTCCTAACAACATAAAAATAATGATACCTAGTACAAATAATGTCGTTTTATTCCCTACTAAACTCGTTGAGAAAGCAATCAATCCAATAAATAAAAAAAGCACAAACCCATTCATAATTTCTAATACAGGTGATAAATATCTCTTCACCCATTTATATGTTTCGTCATATTCATGATTATCTACTAAACGGTAGGCATAAAAACTTATTCCAAAATACACCGCCGCAATAATTACATACGCATATAAGACGAAACACAACATTGCACTGCTAATTTGCACGTAATTCCCCACCCTTTTTTCTATGTTTCACATTGATTTTACACACTTTCTACACGAAATGTAAACATATATAAGCTAGTTAACTAATCATCTTCTCAATAAGCGAGAATGAATAATGAGCAGCGGCTCAAAACCACTGCTCATTACTTTATCCATTTGTATGCCGATGTATATCCAAAACAAATATAAAAGATGTTTTCATCTTGGAACTAACAAGTACCCACTTTAAATTTTCGCAAATTTGGCGAGTAAGTTTACTTTCTAGTCCCTTTCCACTTCACATATTGATCTAAAAATGCGATAGCTTTCTCAATAGCCTCTTCATCTGGTTTTAATTTTGCATGGTGTAAACCATATTCTGAATTTACCCCAAGCCAAAACATAAATCCAGGAATCTCTTGAAGCATATAACCAAAATCTTCCCCTGTCATTGCCTCAGTACATGTAATTACATTCATATCAGTTTGTTCACTTACAAACTGCATAAACTCTCTCGTTAATGCTTCATGGTTATATACTTGATGATACATCGCCCCGTAGTCAATGGCCGCTTCACATTGAAAGGAAGCTTCTATACCTGCAACAATTGCCTCAATCCTACTTTTAACACGACTCATTGATTCCACTGATAACGTTCGGATCGTTCCTTCTAACCGAGACTTTTCTGCTATGATATTTTGAACTGTACCACCTGTTATTTTTCCGATTGTAATTACTGCACTATCAAGAGGATTCACATTACGACTAATAACGGATTGAAGTTGTGTAACAAGGTGACTTGCTGCAACAATCATATCATTTGCAGTATGTGGGTAGGCTGCATGTCCACCTTTCCCCTTTAAATCAACATATAACTCTGATGTATTCGCAAATAATAGCCCCTCTTTTGTTGCAATTGTTCCTACAGCATATTCAGGTGCAATATGAAGACCAAGAATTATATTCGGCTTCCATTCTTTTAACTCTTCACTCTCTAACATAGGAAGAGCCCCTCCTGGACCTTCTTCAGCTGGTTGGAATAGAAACACAAGGTCATCATCTATTCTTTCTGTTACAGCTGCTGTTAGAAGGCCTAAACCGATTGTTGTATGTAAATCATGTCCACATGCATGCATCATTCCTTCATGAATAGAAGCGAACTCATATCCAGTTTCTTCGGTAATTGGTAAACCGTCTATATCTGCGCGATAACCGATAATTTTTTCTGGATTTTTTCCATTTACTTTAACAATGACACCCGTTTTCCATACTTTCACTTCCACATACTCACTCGAAAGCGTTCCTATGTAATCTAAAATATACTGTTGTGTTTTCCACTCTTTAAATCCTATTTCCGGTATTTTGTGTAAGTCTCTACGTATTTGAATGAATTTGCTTACTGCCATTTTTTGCACCTCTATCTATAAAAAGCGTAAGAGCCAGTTATGCTCTTACGCTTTTTTTGTTTTTATTTCTCTGGGTTTAATTGACGAAGCTCTTGTTTAATTTCAGTTTTTGCTTTTGTCTTCTCATCAATCTCTTTAATTACACGTGCTGGAGTACCCGCAACAACTGTATATGGAGGCACATCTTCAGTTACAACAGCGCCTGCTGCTACAACTGCACCTTTACCTACTGTAACGCCTTCTAACACAACTACGTTAGCACCAATTACAACATCATCTTCAACAATAACTGGTTTTGCTGACGGCGGCTCAATAACACCTGCAAGTACTGCACCCGCACCTACGTGACAGTTCTTACCAACAGTTGCACGTCCACCAAGTACCGCGTTCATGTCGATCATAGAACCTTCACCAATTACAGCACCGATATTAATTGTTGCATTCATCATAATAACAGCGTTGTCGCCGATTTCAACGTGGTCACGAATAATCGCGCCTGGCTCAATACGAGCTTTAATACCTTTTAAATCAAGCATTGGAATTGCAGAATTACGACGGTCATTTTCAACAACGTAATCAACAATGTGCTTGCTATTTTCATCAAGAATTGTCTTAATATCAGACCATTCTCCAAATAATACACCAGACTTTTTATTTACAAATGCTTGTACCGTTTCAGGGAATGTTACTTCTTTTAAATCCCCTTTTATGTATACCTTTACAGGAGTTTTCTTTTCACTTTTTTGAATAAACGAAATAATTTCGTTAGCGTCCATCATTTTCATTCTTGTTGCCTCCTAAATCCATTTATAATGTTACTCTACCAAACGATAGAGCGAGTAGCAAGATAATAATCCTATTTTTCCATTTGAATTTCTTCTATAATTTCTAAAAACGCCCGTACTTGCTTCAATTGTCTGGCCGATTCACTCGTCAATAACCATGTTTCTCTCGTTAATTGAACAGGTGTTTTATACATATTTTCCTGTACTTCTTTTAAAACAGTAGAAGGTAAAAGAGCATAACCTATACCATTTAAAACGAGTTGTTTGCAAGTCTCAATTTGATCAACCACAATTGTTCTCTTAGGCGGATTAGAAAATAAACCATACCACCAATTTTGTATTTGTCCATAATAAGTCGAATCACTTTTAAATTGAATAAATGGTCTATTTGTTTCTTTTAACATCGAAATATCTTTTATTTCTTTGTCCACTAAATAAAGTTCATCTTCAAATAATTGTTGTTTCTGACCTTTATATTCTTGTGTGCCTCTCAATATAGCAACATGAACGTCCCCTTCATAAAATTGCTTTTGCACCTCACTACTCCAGCCAGTAAACAGCGATATTTTCACAGAAGGGTATTTATGTACAAACTTCTTCAAAACGGGCGGAAGCCAATATTGACCAATAACTGATGCAACAGCTATTTTTAACGTTCCGTGAGTTTCTGTTCTAAAAACAGCTAGCTCACTTTTAATATCCTCTTCTTTTTGTAACATCTCTTTTGCATAATTTGCGACTTTTTCCCCTTCAGGTGTAATTGTCAATCCTTTTTGTGAGCGAATAAAAAACTTCATTCCCCATTGCTTCTCCATAGATTGTAATCGTTGACTAAGCGCAGGTTGTGAAACAAATAAACGTTCCGCCGCTTTTCTCATATTTGATTCCTGAGCTAACACAACCATCATTTGAAAATCATCAATTTGCAACTTTCTCCCTCTTTCCTTAGCTTCCATACACCTTATCTCAATAAGCTTTTCATCCTTAATTTAACTATATACTCTTATATTTTTTATCTTTTTAAATATAATACATACACAACTGATATGCACGAAAAAAAAGTGACTTCTCCGCTTCTATGAAGTCACTTTTCTCACATTATCGATTATGTTGTCTTACTTTTTTATTCAACAATTTTAAAATAGCTCGACGCGTTAAAATCCCCTCAAAATATCCCTCTTCATTGACAGCGCAAATAAAAGGATGATCAATTGTCATTTCTAAAGCTTTTGCAAATGAATCTTCTAACTTAAGAACCGGAATGTCTTCCTTCATCACCTGTTCTACTTTCATTTCGTCAAGTCTTTCAAACTCAATGCGCTCTAGCCCTAACATACCGTCTAAAATCATAGCAGTACTAATTAACCCATGCAATTTATACATCGGGTCTAAAACAGGTATCGCCGAATATCCAGATTTCACAAGAACGAGTAAAGCATGCTCTAAACCATTCCCCATTTGGACATGTGCTACTTTTTCTGATGAAATCATTAAATCTTTCACAAAAATTTGTTGAAACTCGTCTTTCGGAATACTAATCATGTTACATCCCCCATCTTCCCTTTTTCCTACTTTTAATCACCGACTCTATTCACATTTTATGATAGCGTTTTCATATTATTATTTTGTCCTTACTTTATTTCAATAAAAACAAAATTACACAGCTATTTTAGCATACAACACAAAAAAAAGACTACCGTTCCGGTAGCGCTTAATACCCCTTATTTTTTAATCTGTAAAATAACCTTGTAATTTTTTTATATTGCGTCACATCTGTCCGTTTTAAACCATTCTCAATATCTGTAAGTTCCACAGCTAAAATTTCACTCGCATAATTTTGCTGAAATAAAATATCTAGTAACAAACTCTCTTCTTCTTCTGTTAAAACAACTTCCCTTTTCATATACCCCTCTCCTTATACTCGCATCGTTACTCTTATTATATAAAATTTCCAGCCTATTTAATAGATGTAATATTCAGTTTTTAGTGAAAGATATATAAAATTTGTTTTTATTTCGTATATCGATTTGCATAACTAAACGCCGCATAAGCATCTGGCTTAATTTTTGCAGTTAATCCCATTGCTTGAATTTTCGCTGTCATATCTAGAATAAATTCTTTTGTTAAACCATCATTTCCGATATCCAAGTGAATTTCCATTATAAATCCAGCCCCATCTTGAGCATATGGATGCAATAAATCCCATATTGTTTGTATATGTTTTGGAGTAAATAGGCATGCGATTTCTTGGCTAAACTGTGTCTCTAAATATATTTTCTCACGTAAAGTTGCTGGCTTATCTTTCACTGATTTATGGTGTAAACACCCCCAGGCACCTTTTCCAACGCGATGTATATGAATTGCCGTAATAAACCTCGTATCCTTTTGATGTGCTTGCGAGTCTGTCCCAATGGATAAGCGATATAAATTTCGTGGATCCTTTTCAATGAAGCTACAAATACGGCTAAAGACCATATCAAAATTTAAATGTCTCTCTGAAACATTATAAAATGTATGTTCACCGGCCACATAGTCACGTCCTTTCAATTAGACAGACTTTTCGTATTCTCATTGTATGGGACAAAAATAAAAATTATAACTTCCTATCCTTTATTCGTTTCAATATTTCGAATTACATAATGGCAAACTTGGCACGTATAAATTACATTTTGATTCGATTGAGCCGTTAATACATGAATAATCTCAGCAGAATTGTGACATTTAGGACAAATCACAACTGGTAAACGTTCCATACAACACACCTCCTCGTTATCTTTATCCCGCTTTTGCTATCTGTAAACAGCCAATTGGTGATGGCTAATAATCAGTATAGGACGAAGAATCCCTACTGATTACAATGTTACTTTATTACCAGTGTAGGAAAAATGAAAAATCCCTATACATATATGCTAAAAAGTAATAGAACTAAAAAAGGTGTTGCCATATGGCAACACCTTTTTTATATGTA
Source organism: Bacillus sp. 3G2 (assembly GCF_044324725.1). Lineage (NCBI taxonomy): Bacteria > Bacillati > Bacillota > Bacilli > Caryophanales > Bacillaceae > Bacillus > Bacillus sp. 3G2. The sequence goes on from NZ_CP172246.1 coordinate 3,789,099, forward strand.
TCAAGAAATGATATCGTAAATCTCAATTGCAACCATGTCGATATTATCGAATTGATACACTTGAGGTTTTTCACCTTGTTGATACACTTCTAACTCATACATTTCACTTTTATCGAAAAATTTCACGCTACATTTGCGCTCACCGTTCACTTCAAAATAGCGTTGTGCTACTTCACCGCTTTCAGCTTGTTCTTGTAGACTAACAAGTCGAGTTAAAATTCCTTGGAGTAGAGACATGAAATCTCTCCTTTCTCTGATCTTCCTACCAATAGGTTTTACAGCTATACTCATTCTATCCGTCATAACAGAAAAAATGTTCCACAGTCTAGGATAAAGGTTATTGGCCAGAAACTCAACTAAAAATTTGTCGAAATGCGAAGGAAAAAACAGAAAGAACATCTTTTCCCTTCTTTATTGCGATTTTTATACTGGAAGAATATAATAAAAAACAGAAAAAAGGAGGAATTACAATGAAAAAAATTGAGGTTTATACACAACCTGATTGTCCGCCATGTGTCATTGTGAAAGAATTTTTAAAGCATAATAACGTTGTATACGAAGAATTTGACGTAAAAAAAGACGCCGCTGCACGCAATCGTCTTTTATATGACTATGATTCATATTCAACTCCAACAGTTGTAATTGATGGAGAAGTTGTTGCTGGTTTTCAAATTGAAAAATTACAACAGCTACTCAATATTGAATAAGAATAGGTAAAAACCTATTCTTATTCAATATTTGTGAGTAGTAATAGCCCGATTGGTACAGGCTATTACTCAGTGAGAAGTGAATATCCCCCACCAATTAAAGTTTTACTTTATAATTGTTGTAATCTTTTTATTTCAGTTAAAAGCTCTTGACTTTCATGATATCCAGCCATTTTCCATTTCCCTTGATCTCTTTGCAATGTTACAATTTGATATTGTCCACTTTTTGCCCGCTCATATACATATAAAATTTTATGCTCTTCATCATATGACATTTTTGTTTCTGAATGAAAAGAAAACGGTGCTTCTTTTGCCGGAAGTAAATATTCACCACTTTGTTTATCACTTCTACTATTTTCATCTGTAAATACTTGAAGGAAATTCTCTGTAAAATATGGTGATAACGTTTCTATCATCTTATTCATCGGCAAATGCTTCCCACGAATTGAGAATTGGGTTTCATAGCCTTTTTGTATCGTTGTAAACACTTCTTTCTGATCGATTTTCACTTCCTCTTTTCCTAAAACAGTTGTGACACTATAACCAACTAGAAAGGCAACGCATACAAATAGAACTAACCATATTCCATATTTCCTCATTTTTTCACCTTCCTTTTAAGAGAACTTGTCTTTGTAGTATTCATTGTAACAATGATTATGCCAAGAAAGGGCTGGTTTCGTTCGTAAAATCTTTACAACGATAGACAGCATTTTCATCACCATTTTCACTATTACCAATTTATGATAAAAACAAACAAAAAATGCACGAATCTCTTCGTGCATTAAAATAAAACATCTTCTTCATATAAATATTCATACGATAAATCTATAAATAAAAAGTTTTCATCATCAATTGGGAAAGAAAATGTTCGTACCATCTCACCGGTTTCAATATCAGCATATAAATCTGAAAGTCTGGCCTTATTCTCAAAACGCATTTTCATAATATTTTCTAGAAAATACGGACGCCAACTCCAGTTCTTCATATAATACTCAGGCATCACAATCCATTCCCCATCTTTTTTCATAACGTTTCCTGATTGTTGAAAACCATCTTCGTTACAAATAAATATGCGGAAACTATACTGTGATACACTTTGGCTAAATTGTAATAACCAATCATTTATATCTTCATTCTTTTTCTGTTTAGCTAGAACATCACCAATTCGATCACGTAACATTTCTGTTAAATTATAAATTTTTTGTAATTTCTTCTTCTCATGTTGAATAAATTGATGACACTCATTACCAAGTCGTTCTTTCAAAACGTTCGTTTCAATAAAATCAGGTAAGCACTCTTTCAAATAATTACCTTGATAATATCTACCACCGTTTTTCCAAGCATATTGTAGTTGATAAAAAGCATCTATTTCTTCATACAACAATGTCGCACCAATTCTTCTAGCAAGTAATGATAAAGAATATAAAATATCTTGATAAGATTGTAAAAGTGCAGTTTGCCTTAAGTTTGTTAAATCTACTTTTAAAATATCTGGCGCTAACACGCTAATACGTTCTAAATTACTTGTACCCGTTCCGACTTTATTAATCGAAATTTGAATACCATATGTACGATAATACATAAGCAAATGATTAAATTGCTCTATATCTTCTTTACATTCATGTTCTGTAATTTCTAAAACAATGTGTTTCAAATTTAAACCTTGCTCTTCATACATCAATAAAAGTTGAAGTAAACTTTCATCATCATCGTTCATTAATACGTTAGCATTCCGATGTATAAATAATAATAGTTTTTGATCACTTTCTAAATAACGATTTAAAGCTTTTTCTACTATAATGTTATCCGCTTCCAGTTGAAACTCACTTGGAATAGAATCATCATGAAAGAAAGAAGCTAAACTTTGTATGCCCTCTTCTGTTTGAATACGTCCTACTACTTCATATCCGATTACAGTATGCTCATCAGCACTAAAAATAGCTTGATAATAAGGAAGGACTTTATCCAAGTTACTCATTACATCTAATGCATCTATCAACGTGCTTCCCTCCCTTTACTTTTCAAAAATTATAACATGATATTTACGGAAAAATAATAAAAAATCCCTTCAGTTTTCCTGAAGGGATTAGAGGGGTAAAATGCTAAGGGGAATTAGCAATTCTACTATGAAGAAAAAAGAGGTCTTAAATATAACGTATATATGACCTCTTGTAAACACTTTTCTTCCATATGTCACAATTCCGTCACATTTAACCACAGAAAAAATGAATCAAACATTCATTTTTTCTCATCCCTTTTAAAATGGATATTGATGTAAATGTTGTCCGCCATCCATTGTCATGCAAGTTCCATTTATGTACGCAGCTTCATCTGAACATAAATAATAAGCTAGACCTGCGATTTCTTCTGGCGTACCCAGCCTTCCAAGCGGAACACTTTGTATCGTGCGCTTAGCCATTTCTTCTGAAATCCATAATTTATCAGCACCGCCCGTACGTTCAATTGGTCCTGGTGCGATAGCATTTACTCGTATTCCATATTTACGTCCCCACTCAACAGCAAGCGTCTTCGTCATTGCTAATACTCCAGCCTTCGCTGCAGCCGAATGAATAACTCCTGGACCTGCATCCCATGCATATGTTGCTACCATGTTAATGATATTCCCTTTTATACCTTTTTCAATCCAATATTTCCCGACAGCCTGGCTACAGTAAAATGTACCATTTAACACAATATTAATGACCGAATTCCAGCCATTTACGGATAAATCTTCTGCTGGACAAATAAAGTTTCCAGCTGCATTATTTATTAAAATATCAATTCGTCCAAACTTCTCATCAATCTGTTCAATCATTTTCTGAATATCATCCGTACTCCTTACATCCATTTGTACAGGTAATATTTGTCCTGGAAATTGTTCAATTTCCAACTTTGTTTCCTCTAGTTTTTCCTTTGTACGTCCTGTAATAACAACTCGTGCCCCTTCTTTTGCAAAACGAATCGCCATTCCTTTTCCCATTCCGCTTGATCCACCTGTTATAATAACTACCTTTTCTTTCACATACATCCCCTCCAAAAAATGAATACACATTCATTTTATCATTTTATTTAATAGAAATCTTTATATTTTTAAACTTTTCTGATATTTTAACGTAAAGAGGTTTCTTTTCATTTGTTTATTTCGTAATCTATACTACTTTTTTATTATTTAAAATATATTTTAAATAAACTGAAAGGAGATTTGAGTAACCTGTAAATATAACGAACATATGTCATATAAGTCAAATAGGTATACTCATATTTTTATGAAGAAAATTACAAGAAGAGATTTTTTAAAAACTGGCATGCGCACTTGTCTATATTCATTTATAACCACTAGCATCGGATACTATTACGCTAAATATATTGAGCCTCATTTACTCGCTTTGACAGAACATACACTTACATCACAGCTCATACCAAAAAGTTTTCATGGTATGAAGATTCTTCAATTTAGCGATTTACATCTTGGATACTATTTCTCTCTCCAGCATTTATCTCAAATTGTTTCTAAAATTAATGATGTAAAGCCAGATATTGTTCTTTTTACTGGTGATCTCATTGATAATTATCAAACATATACTGACACTCCTTTCGTTGCATCTATTTTAAAAAATATACAAGCACCCTTCGGTAAATTTTCTATTTATGGTAACCACGATCACGGTGGATATGGGACGGAATACTACGAGCACATCATGCGTGAATCTGGATTTGAACTATTACTAAATAGCGAAAAGAAAATTCGTCTACTGGATAATAGTGAAATCTCCATTTTTGGGCTCGATGATATACTACTAGGGAAACCTAAATTAGAGGAGACACTACAGCACGCAAGGGAACACACTTATAACATTGTTCTTGTTCATGAGCCAGATATTGCACCTCAAATAGCGAAGTATCCAGTTAACTTGCAACTTTCTGGTCATAGCCATGGCGGACAAGTACAAATTCCTTTTGTAGGCGCTATTATTACCCCATCACTTGCTAAAAACTATGTTGAGGGCTTCTATACGATTCAAGATTTAGCTCTCTATGTCAATCGAGGCCTTGGAAGAACACGTGTCCCATTCCGATTTATGTCAAAACCTGAAATTACGATTTTCACGCTCCAACATTCGCAATAATTCGCCTATTTTCTTACATATCCTTTCTTGTACGCGCTCATCCACGTTTCATTTACCATATGATAAAAGTGAGTCCAATAAAGGAGGTTTGTTCATGTATCCATATTATCAACCAATCCCAGTCCGTTCAGCACCTATTGGTCCAGTAGGCGACTCACGCTTCTTTCCGTTTTTTGGCGTCCCATTTCTAGCTGGCATTGCTGGTGGACTGCTCGGCGGAGCATTGGCTTTCGGTCCTAGACCGTATTACCCACCATATTCACCACCTTTCCCACCGCCAACACCTTTCCCTTGTTATGGTGGACCTTGTCAACAACCATACTATTATTAATGTACTGTAACAATTCTACCAATGTTATTCCCTCTCTTAACCAATCCATGATCTATTAACATGCTTACAATAAAAACTATTCTCTCTACAGATTCTTCTATTTAGAGAACATATAATAAGTAGAGAACAAAGTAAAAAAACCTCTTTTTTTAAGAGGTTTTTTTACTTTGTTCTCATTATTCAGCATCCGTGTTTTGATATGCCATCTTAAACAACTTCACTTGGCTATCAATTTCTTCTGTACTACTATTAATAACATAATAATAGTCACCGGTTTTATTTTGTTCACGCGTTTTCACATTATCAGCTAATGTAAGCTGTAAAATCGCCTTAATTCTCGCCTTCATTTCAATATCTAATATCGGGAAAGATATTTCTACTCGCTTTTCCATATTTCGCGTCATCCAATCAGCTGAAGATAAATATATCTTTTCCTCTCCATTATGATGGAAATAATAAATTCGGCTATGTTCTAAATATCTCCCGACAACACTAACTACCCGAATATTTTCACTTACATTTGGAATACCAGGCCTTAAACAACATGTTCCTCGAACGATGAGCTCTACCTTCACTCCAGCTTGTGATGCTTCATACATTTTTTTTATTAATGGTTTATCTGTTAATGAATTCATCTTAGCAATAATATATCCATTTCCATATTGCCTATGATAACGAATTTCTTCATCTATTAAATCCATAAATTGCTCTCTTATATCAAATGGTGCAACCGATAAATGATGAAAATGTGGCTTTGTTGTATAACCACTCAAATAATTAAAGAAATTTGTTGCATCGACTCCAAAGTCTTTTCGTGATGTAATATACCCGAAATCAGTATATAACTTTGCTGTTGCATCATTATAATTTCCAGTCCCAAGATGTACGAACCTTTCAATTTTTCCGTTTTTTCTTCTTACAACTAGCGTAATTTTACTATGTGTTTTCAAATGACTTACACCGTAAATAACGTGACAGCCTGCCTTTTCTAATTCTTTAGCCCAATGCACATTATTTTCTTCATCAAATCTTGCCTTTAACTCAACTAATACCGTCACTTGCTTTCCTTTTTCAGCCGCTACTTTTAGCGCCTGAATAATCGGCGAATCCCCGCTTACTCGATATAATGTTTGTTTAATCGCAAGTACATTCGGATCGTCTGCCGCATCACGGACAAAATCAACTACTGGCTGAAACGATTCAAAGGGATGATGTAATAAAATATCATGCTCAATTGCTTTTTCAAATACATCTTCCGCATCCCCTAAGTCTTGAGGTCTTTGCGGAATAAGAGCCGGATATACTAAATGTTCATATAAAGGAGCTAGTTTTTTATATAAAGAAAATAGACATGTTAAATCTAGCGGTCCATCCATTATATACACATCTTCATCTTTTACTTCCAACACCTCATATAATAATGCTAATACTCTTTCATCAATATGCTCTTTGCCAACTTCTAAACGTACAGCAGCTCCCCACTTACGCTTCTTTAATTCTTTTTCAATTACCTTTAATAAATCCCTCGCACCTTCTTCATGAATTGTTAAATCCGCATTGCGTGTAATACGGAAACGAGTAACAGATGATACATTATATCCTGTAAATAATTTATGAGTAAAACCACTAATTACATCTTCTAATAAAATAAATTTATGCTTTTGCCCTTCACTCGGTAAAAATATGAAACGTTCGAGTAATGAAGGAACTTGTACAATTCCTAACTTCGTACGGTTTTCTTCCTCCACTTGTTTCTCATCATATAAAAGAGTAGCTAAATTCAAACTTTTATTTAATAACATTGGAAATGGACGATATGCATCGATAGCTACAGGTGTTAAGACTGGGAAAATTTGCTCATCAAAATACTCTTCTATAAATTCTCTCTGTTCCTTCGTCAAATCATGGAATGTTAAACGCTCAATTCCTTCTAGCTCCAGCGCTGGCAACACATAATTTTTAAACGTATTATATTGTACAGTCATTAATTCATGGGCCTTTATCGCAATTTTGTTTAATTGCTTTTTTGGTGTTAAACCAGCCTTATTTTCTGGTTGGTTAAACCCAGCACTCACTTGATCCTTCAATCCTGCCACGCGTACCATAAAGAATTCATCTAAATTTGAGCTGAAAATGCTAATAAACTTTAATCTTTCCAAGAGCGGATTCGTTTCATCCTGTGCTTCTTGCAGTACACGTTCATTAAATGCTAACCAACTTAATTCTCGATTATTGTAATAAGCTGTATCATTTAAATTAACTATATTCCCCTTCAACATTTCCATCCTCTTCACACTTCCCTTGAAACTTTTTTACTATAATTTAGTTACTTTCATTTTAGCAAATTACAATATTCCAAAGTGTTAATTTTTTGTAAAGACATCCGTACAACTTAACAGTTTGATTCGAAGGATAAGTGAATAGTCGTTTTCAACACTCTTTCCAGCTGCTTTTTTTGCTTTTCAGCTTGCACTTTTTCCGCTAATGCCGATTGCTCACATACAATTTTAAATGCTAATCCATCTTTACTATCTGTTATAGATATCGATTCAACAAGCGATCTTTGCCTTATATTTAGAGCTGCTGAAAATTGTAAAACAGCCCCTAATAGACGAATTTTTTTTTGTTCATTTTTATCGAACCATCCTTCAAATGGGGACAAGTGTTGTTTGAATAACATTTTTGATTTATAAGACGCAATAAGCGCTAATCTAACTCGCTCTTTATGCATCATACCATCGATTGTTTTATTCGCTAATAAATAAAACGTATGTAAGCGACTCGCTTCTTCGTCTATATATTTACCTATATTAAATACTTTCGCTGCTTGATGGAATACTTCCCAGTCTTTTTCTGACATAGAAATTAGCCCTGTTTCCTCAAGCTGTTGACAAATCAATCTTCCATGTTTAATAAGCTGAATTACAAATTCCATATCCATTTCATATTCATGTGATAATAAATACAGACTTTCTTCGACTACGTTCGGATAATATGAAATCCCCAAATCTTTTGTCAACTCTTCATAGAAAACACCTTCTCGTAACCCTTTTCTACTTAATACAAATGCTGGTGCCTCTATAACGTTAACAAGCGTATGAAAAACTTCGACTGCTGGAATAATTGTATCTGCTCGATCTTTTGCCAATCCTTCCAATTTTTGAAGTTCTATGAACGACAATGCTTCCAATTCTTCTTTCACATTTTTAATATCTTCTTCTTTCATTTTATATAAATGTACCCCTGCTATAGGATAACAAATTAAATTTTGATGGATTTTCACTAAGTTCCTCGCACTACCGCCAATTGCAATAAGAGGCAATTTCTTATCAATTAACCATGGTAATGTTCGAAATTGATATTCTAAGTACGTTTGAATCTTTTCCAACTCGTCTTCAGTAGGTATATCCTCTTTAATAAATTGTTGCTTTAAAGAAAGTGCTCCAAAAGGAAAGCTATGGTACTCTAAAATTTCTCTATTTCGAAAGTATGTAACTTCCGTACTTCCTCCACCAATATCTACTGTAACTCCTTCAGAGAACGAAGTTGAATTCATAACTGCTAAATAGCCGTAACGCGCTTCCTCATATTCTGATAATACTCTAAGAGTAAAGTCTGTTTGTCCTTCAACAAGCTTTTTAATAGTCTCTTGATTCTCAGCCTGTCTAATTGTTGCTGTTGCAACACAAAGTACATGATTCAACTGGTGGAATCGTGTACTTTCTTGAAATTGAAATAATGTTTGTAACAATACCTCTATTCCTTCTTCAATCAACACACCATCGATTAAGTAATTCCTTAACCGAGCAACTACTTTCGTATTTTCAATCTCCTTATAAAAACCACCGTTTTGCTTTTCATAAATAACTAAACGCATTGTATTAGATCCAATATCTATAATTGCATATTGCTGTTTTAATATTTCTTTCAAACTTCTCACTCTTTCATTATCAAATTTCTAAAGCACATTCTATTACTATTATACAAAATAGTTGTTTTTTGTAACAATATTGCTTTAATATTGAAAATATATACAATCACTTTTTGCATATAATAAAAATCTATTTTATTTATGTTATAATAATGAAAAATTGAAAGGAGATTCCATATGAAACCTTCACAACCACAATCTCAATTACAAAACCAACATTCTATTAATCGACTAGCTCAATCTATTTTCGTTGTGAATCGTCATGCTAAAGCTGCAACTAATCCGAAGTATTTATATTGGTTAAAAAAGACGGCTTTAGAACGCTTAATTGCTGAAAAAAAAGCTATTAAAGAAGGATTACATTTTTCTAGAAATCCACGCTTTAGCCAACAACAATCGGATGTTCTTATCCGTTTAGGTGATTATTTTTTCCATATTCCTCCTACAAAAGAAGATTTTCGAATCCTACCACATCTTGGTCATCTTGAATCCTCCTATCGAAATCCGAAAACAAACTTATCTTTAACAGTAGCAAAAAAGACACTTCAAGATTATATTGGTCCTGAAGCACTGAAACAAGAGAAAAAATTAAGTGAACCTGTCCCATGGTATAGTCGTACTTATACAAAAAAATAAAACAGTTTGGCCAATTGTAGGCCAAACTGTTTTATTTTTTCTCTTCTTTAATTTTAATATTTGCTTGTTTATAAAACGCTATTTTTTCTGTATTATAAGATTTCGTAAATTCATTAAACTTGTCTTTTTCTGATTCAATATCTTTATAAGATTGATTTACTACTTTTACTTTTTCACTAATATCTTTTAATTTTGTACCTTTATCTTGTAGCATTGTATATAATTCTTTTTCTTGTTTTAACGATTTACTATAGCTATCATACATTTTGTTAAATGAATCATGTCGTTTCTCATATGTGCTTTTCACTTTATCTGCTTGATCTTTCAATTTCTTATCTTCAATTTTCTTCACATATTTATCTGCTGATTTCACTTCTTCTTGTGCCTTATTTAAAGATTCTTTTTCTTTTGTAAGCACTTTTTCTCGTTCATCTGTATTTTTCACTGCTTGATTCAGTTTTTCCTTAACAGTTTGATTATTATCTTTTCCCTCTTGAACAATCTGGTTATATAATTCTTGTCCCTCTTTCTCTAAAGTTTCAAGTTTTTTTGCATCTTCAAACATTGTTTTTTCTTGCTTTGCAGCATTTTCAAACGCAACATATAATTCCTCTTCTGGTTTCGGCCCGAAACAACCGGCTAATAAAGTCATTGATAATGCAGTTACAATTGCTAATTTACTATACTTCAACATCTTTTCCTCCTACTTATATACGATCATCGTGTAAAAAGCTATGAAAATTATATACGCTTCTATAAACTCCACACTCGCACCTTTTCTACGAAAATCATTGATATTATTTATTAATACTTGTCAAATTGTATTACTTGAAATTACATTTTACTTCTTTGAACTCAATAGTAATTTCGTATCCATCTTTACATATACTTTTACTTGGCACCTTTTTAAACTTGTTCATACTATGTATTACATAAAAGTACAACGGAATTCATCACAGCTATAATAATTTGAAGAACAACAGTAATAATTCACCTGATAAAAGATGTTCGTTGTTCTCTCACGTCTATCATTCTATCATTCCCTTTCCGCTTTCTATCAAATAATTTCTTTGTTCATTTTACACAGTTTAAATGCTACCTTGCAACAACTTACAATTATTCTTATTATCCCCTAAAAAGGAAAAGTGTAGAGCATGCTTTCCTCTACACTTTTAAAATGAAACACATTGTGCAAAATGCATTGACACATCCATCATAATTATATGCTTATTCCATATATTTTTAAAGACTTTTATTACAATAAAAGTTCTTTTTGTAATAAAAGTCAAAAAAATGTTACATTTAAAACTTCTTCATATCATATTTCTTTAAATCAAAGTTTCACTCGTTTTCTTACAAATCCCTATGTTGGTACAATTGATTTTGTGCCTTCCTTAACAATTCTTCAAAAGTTTTTCCTTCTATTGGATAACTAGCAGCCCCAAATAATAAGGTTATACTTAACAAGCCATTTTCTATTTCGCTTTCAATACTTTTCATTAATCGGTTTGTTATTGTCGACTTTTCATGTCCGTTATCAATCGCCACAATAACATACTTATTTTCATCCCACTTAGTAACGACATCTCCTTTACGAATTGTCTTTACAATCGTACTCTCCAATTTTTGTACTAACACCTCCAATTTTTTTTCTTGCACTGTTTCTTTTAGTCCTTTCCATTCTTTCACAGAAAGAATGTACACTGTAATATTATGAGAATCCCGCTCTGATAAAGCAGCTACTTTCTCAAAGAAATCAACTACAAAATCATTACTTGCCATTCCTCCTACTTCCGTATCCAGACGCCCACTCGCTCTTTTATCATACCAATGTCCAAAATAATAGCTGAGTATCATTTGCAATATATAAATAATAAAGACGGTATAAAATGATCGCGAATCCAGTTTTGTAATTACATCCTGAAGCGCAATCCATTCTGTAACTGCCACTGTATTCCCAAGTAATAATCCACTAATCTTTCCTTTATGTTTCATACTTTCCCTCCCTTCTATACCAATATATGTTTCTATAACAATTATGTTTTTCTACAAAATAAAAAATGTACATATTGAGTGTACATTTCCGCTTAAGCTTGTCTACCATTTCTATTCCATTTCATATATATACTATATATCGTTTTTAGGAAGAGGTGATTTGTATGCTACAAAAAGAAAATCTATCAGATATTATACGTTTACTAGCAGGCTTTCTATTATCATTAAAATTACTGTTTAATTCTTTCGGAGTGAACTTTATTACCAACGATCAAATAGACGCTATTGTAAATGTTGCTTCCTTTCTTTTTATCCTATATTGTGGTTTTGAACTACCCCCACTTAACACTCTAACGAACTGTTTGATGTGGGGGATTCCTACGAACACTAAGGTATCCCTCAGTTTTATGAGTAGGCAATCCCCGTAATCCCTACGGTTAGGAGCCTTATGGCCTCTTTTCTCAGATTTTCCGCTGCATTCACATCTCTATCATGGTACATACCACAAGAAGGACACTTCCATTCACGCAGGTTCAGGCTTTTCACATCTTTATTTTTGTAGTCGCAATACGAACAAGTTTGGGAACTAGCGAATGTTTTTGACACCACAATCACTTGTTTCCCATACCAGCATGCCTTATACAACAACATCGCTTTGAATTGTGACCACGATACTTCTTGAATCGCTTTCGCTAGTTTGTGATTCTGTAACATATTCGATACTTGCAAATCTTCTATCCCAATCACATCGTGGTTTTTGATGATCCTTGTAGAGAGTTTTTGCAAGTAATCTGTTCTTGCATTTTTGATTCGTTCATGAATACTAGCGACTTTCATTCGCTGTTTATTCCAATTCGCTCCGCCTTTTGTACGTCTAGATAGAATACGCTGGGCATGAGCGAGTTTCTTTTCTAATACCCGAGACCATTTTGGATTACCGAATACCTCACCCGTTGAAAGAATAGCAAAGTTTTTCACACCAACATCTATACCAACAGCGGAATCGGTCTTCGGCAATTCTTGTACTTCTGCTTCAGCAAGAATCGAGACAAAATATTTTCCACTTGGATTCCTTCTGACAGTAGCACTCAAAATTCGTCCTTCTATCTCACGACTTTTGACAAATTTGACAAGACCAAGTCTCGGTAACTTCAATTTATTATCTATAATCGCAATGTTTCCATTTGTATGTTTCGTTGTATAGGATTGGACTTTATTGTTTTTCGATTTAAACCGAGGTGCTTTGTTTTGTTTTTTGAAGAATCTTGCATACGAGTCAGCTAGGTTGTGAAGAGAAGATTGAAGAGCGATACTGTCCACTTCTTTTAGCCATACAAATTCTTTTTTGAGAGTAGGTAATTGCGAAGAACAAGTACCATAGGATAACCCTTTTCCTGTTTCTTTATATCTATCATTCCACTTTTCCAAAAAGTAGTTAAATACAAATCGTGAACAACCAATTGTTTTCGTAATAGCTATTTTTTGTTCTAAACTAGGATAGATCCGAAACTGATACGCTTTATGGATAAGCACCGCTTTTCACCTCACTTCCTTTTTTTATTTGTTTACAATCTTTTTCACGATATGCATGAGAACGATATCATGATATAACCAAATAATACTAATCACGTATTATTTCTTCTTTTTTGTCGAAAGTCCTCTGTCCCTTTCAAAAAAATACAAATGAAACAATTTAGTAGATGTAAAAATTCCTCTGAGCTATAACATTTTCTTTCTATAGGAACGAACTGATTACGATACCGGTACCTTATACTGATTCTTCACCAAGAAAAACCTTTAGGCTGTTGCCTAACCGTCATTCAGCTCCCACCTACTCATTGGAACATGTCCTACCCATCCCTTGAGGTGGGAGTTTTCTGTCGGGAAATGATAAAAATAATTATGTAGGAAAAAAAGGAATCGAGCAAAAAAAAGTACTCAAAAAACACAACCTCCATTAAAAAAAGGAACCTTTCGTACAGGTTCCTTTTTTTCATTGCCGCACTACAACTTCATTTGTTTGCAGTGGACCATATGATACTCCTTTATATTGAAATGTATATGTAGCCTGAAATAATGCGTTTTTAAGTGCTTTATCTTTATTTGCTTTTATTTTACAAATTAGTTCTACCTTCTCATTCGGTAACAAATTATCAATCCGCCATCTTACAAGCTGAAACAGGAACTCACTCATCCCCTTATCAGCCTTTAATGAGTTTGGAATATAGGCAAAATAATCTCGAATCATATGACTTACTACAACTCGTGAAATCATTTCCATTCCTTTATTTTCAACTTCCATTCGAATAATAAGTATGTCATTTACATCATAGGTCAGTTCATATGAAAATTTTTCTTTATACATACTACGGATTTGCAATGTAACTGCTACATTAGGACATTCGTTTTCCTTTTTTGAGCCATCAATCCATAACACTGGTTGTAGCGGTATTGAACGCCTTCCTTGATCCGAAATTCGTTTCCATATTTTCATAATAATATTCACCCCATTTCAGATGCATCATATCCATACGACCTTATTCTGCCTCTCTACACCATATTAATAAAGCTTGTTACAAACGATATATAGTTATTACTCTTCCTTTTATCCTATTCGACAATGTAAAGAAAAAACCATTTTTCCTCTGTTCACAGATGGTATTCTTACTGAAATATTTTTTTACAATTTCCTTCATTGACTTTATACCAATATTAAGTATTACTCACTCTTTCACAGTCCATACAACAGAATATTTTGACGGAAGAAAAAGTTTGCCTTTTAGTCAAATTTGACTATAATATTCTTTATGGCTTGTGCACTTGTGTAAATTGATTTGAAAGAACTATACTTTACATTTTTATGCGCTGCACTCAAAACTTCATATAGTTTACTTATTATTAAAGGAGGGTTATATTTGGAATCTCAATTATCAAAAAAAGACTCCAACAATACAAAATTTGTTGTTGCAGGTTTATTACTTGGTATTTTAATGGCGGCAATGGATAATACAATCGTTGCAACAGCAATGGCAACGATTGTTGGGGACCTAGGAGGATTTGACAAGTTCGTTTGGGTCACGTCTGCATATATGGTAGCAACAATGGCAGGGATGCCTATCTTCGGAAAACTTTCTGATATGTACGGACGGAAACGATTTTATATTGGTGGTCTTATTCTTTTCTTATTCGGTTCTGCACTTTGCGGAACAGCATCTAGTATTGAGCAACTAAGTATTTATAGAGCAATTCAAGGAATCGGTGGCGGTGCTCTTATGCCTATCGCATTCACAATTATGTACGATATATTCCCACCAGAAAAGCGCGGAAAAATGACAGGGCTATTCGGTGCGGTTTTCGGGACATCTAGTGTATTCGGTCCTCTATTAGGTGCTTATATTACAGACTATATAAGTTGGCATTGGGTCTTCTATATTAATATTCCATTAGGACTTATCTCCTTCTTCTTCATTACTAAATACTACAGTGAATCTCTAGAATTTAGAAAACAAAAAATCGATTGGGCCGGCGCTATTACACTTGTTATTAGTATCGTGTGCTTAATGTTTGCCTTAGAACTTGGCGGTAAAGAATATGCATGGAATTCCACTGTAATTATCGGTTTATTTACAACAGTAGTTATTATGCTTATTATTTTCTTCTTCGTAGAACGAAAAGCAACTGAACCTATCATTTCTTTCCATCTATTTAAAAGGCCTTTATTCGCAGCTAGCCAAGGCGTTGCCTTTTTCTATGGTGCCGCTTTTATTATCTGTACAGTTTATATCCCAATCTTCGTTCAAGGTGTTCTTGGCGGTTCGGCCTCAAATGCTGGGTTAATTTTAACACCTATGATGGTTGGCTCTGTAATTGGAAGTCAAACAGGTGGACAGTTAGCTTCTCGAACAAGTTATCGTAACATCATGATGGTATCTGGTGTTTTCTTCGTAATTGGTATTTATTTACTAAGCACGTTAACAATGGATACACCTCGTCTACTTGTAACGCTATTTATGGTTCTCACTGGACTTGGAGTTGGTTTCTCGTTCTCAGTTTTAAGTATGTCTTCTATCCACAAGTTAGAAATGCGAGACCGTGGTTCTGCTACATCAACAAACTCATTCTTCCGTTCACTCGGTATGACTCTTGGTGTAACGATTTTTGGTACCATTCAAAATCATACTTTTACGGATAAACTAAACACTGTATTCCCTCCTGAACTAGCAAAATTAGCTCCAAAAGGTGGAGACACAAGTTTCTTATTATCACAAGGTGCTACCGAGAAAATTCCAGCTGAAATATTAACTGGTATTAAAGAGGCTCTAGCAACATCTATTGCCAGCACATTCTTCTGGGCACTTATCCCCGCTGTACTAAGTATTATTTGTATTTTACTTATGGGAAATGAACGCCTCTTTACAGGTCCAAAAACGAAACAAAAACAAAAGCAAGTAAGTTAGTATAGAAAAAAGAAACGGCATACCCTTTATGAAAAAGGGTATGCCGTTTATAATATGTATAAAGTTTTTATTTATAGGAGTTGAGATAGCATGAGCATGAAATTAGTCATTCTCGGTTTGCTACTCGAAGGGGATAAACATCCATATGAAGTGCAACACATCATGAAAGAAAGACAAATGGATTGTTATATTAAATATGCAAAAGGATCACTTTATTACGCCTTCGAGCAATTAGAAAAGCAAGGTGCAATTAGTATTACAACTATTGTTCGAGATACGAATAGACCAGATAAAACAATCTTTCATATAACAGAAGAAGGTAAACAATTATTTCACAAGTTACTATTAAAACAATTCGAAGCAAAAAATCAAATATATAAACCAATTTATTCGGCACTCTCTTTCGCTCATTTTGGTGATGACCAAGAGTTAGTTCCGATTTTAGAAAAAAAGAAAAATGATACCATTCAATATTTACATAAAATGCAAACTATTTATGATTGTAGCAAAGGACAAATTCCACGTGCACAACTATATATTTTACAAAGCGTTATTGAACATATTACAGTTGAATTACAATGGTTAAATACCCTCCTTACAGATGCAGTTGCAGGACGCCTTTCAGAAATTGATAAAAATGAAGGTTGAGGTTATAAAGAAGAAACTGTAAAAGATAATAAAGTTATTTCATTTTATAATCTAAAACAAGCATAGCCCCGTTCTAATTTAGGACGGATTATGCTTGTTTAATTTTGGTTATAAGATACTTCACTGCGCTCAAAAATATAACAAGGATTTCTTCATCACCATAGTCCCATAATGGAAGATTATTTCTTAAAACTCTATATAAAAAGGTTGTCGATTTTCATCCAAGCTATATTCAATTCTTTGTCTGAAATTCATAAAATTCACCATCTCTAACGCCTGCTCAATAGGATAAAACCCTACTTCCAAACTTTCTGGTGTAGTCGTTAATTTACCTCCAACTGGTCTAGCTAAAAACAATGTGTTACATATTGAATGGTTCACATTTTGAAATACTCCACAAAATTTTAAAACTTCAATATCAATACCCGATTCCTCTTTCGTTTCCCTTATTGCAGCATCTTTCAAAGACTCTCCTTCTTCAACTTGTCCACCTGGCATTTCCCATCCTCTTCTAGGTCCTTTAATTAATAGGATTTCATTTTTTTCATTCATTACAATTGTGGCTGCTGAAACTATATGTTTTGGCGGTGAATAAATATTTTGTGTACTTTGTTCCAATTGAAATTCCCCATTTCTATAAACTTAGTATATGTACCTTTGAAGCCTTGTTCTTTCTTGTGATAACTTACTATTTCAAAATGAGCCATCCAATTCCCTCCCTTCTTCCAGAATACGGACAAATTGTTAAATAACATAACTAGCATCTTATCTCTATACAAGTACATACTTCTTTGTATGCTTAATCGCTCTTCATTTCATTTCCCTTCGCCTGAAAAAACAGAAGAATCCGAATAATAAAAATAAAAAACTTTAGAATTTTCTTATTTTAAAACAGTAGACAAAATTCCAAAAATTGTGTTAGAATTTGTTTCAATATCATATCGCTTGTTAAATTCCTTTCAAAAGGAAAATAGGTACACGAAAATTTCGTTTCGTGTTTAAAAGGGAAGATTGGTGAAAATCCAACACGGTCCCGCCACTGTAAATGCTGAGATTTCTTTTTAGTGCCACTGTGAAAACGGGAAGGTGAAAGAAATTATATGAAGCATAAGTCAGGAGACCTGCCTGTTTTAACAACACTGATAGATTCACGGATGATGATGAGGTGTTAAAACAAAAAGGAAGGCTTATTTTCTATGCCTTTATACTTTTTGTTATAGGTATTTCCTAGTAAACGGAAATGCTTACTTTCAATTAGGGAGGAATTTGAAATGGCAATTCAAACAAGTAATTTAGGTTATCCACGTATCGGACTACAACGAGAGTGGAAAAAAACATTGGAAGCTTTTTGGTCCAATAAAATCGATGAAAAACAATTTTTAACAACGATGAAAGAAATTCGCCTTCAACACGTTAAAGTACAGCAAGAAAAAGGGATTGAACTCATTCCAGTTGGCGACTTTACATATTATGATCACGTTTTGGATACTGCTTATATGCTAGGATTTATCCCATCACGTTTTTCTGAGTTTACATCTTACCTTGATGTATATTTCGCAATGGCGCGTGGCTCTAAAGATCACGTAGCTTCAGAAATGACAAAATGGTTTAACACAAACTATCATTATATCGTTCCTGAATATGAAGAGGGATTACAAATCTCTTTAAAAGATAATCGTCCACTTCGCTTATACGAAGAGGCAAAACAAGAATTAGGAGTAGATGGAAAGCCTGTTATTTTAGGACCATATACTTTCCTGAAATTAGCTAAAGGTTATACACAAGAACAATTCGCTACTATTTTAAAACAATTAGTTGCACCATACGTACAACTGCTTTCAGAACTACATGCAGCTGGTGCACAAGTCATTCAAATTGATGAACCGATTTTCGCTTCTTTAACGAAAGAAGAAGTGCAACAAGCAAAAGAAATTTATGAAGCTATTCGTAAAGATGTTCCAAATGCGACTCTTCTTTTACAAACATATTTTGATAGTGTAGAAGAAAACTATGAAGAAATTATTACATTCCCTGTCTCTGGTATTGGATTAGATTTCGTTCATGGTAAAGAAGGTAATCTAAATGCTATTTCAAAATACGGATTCCCAGCTGATAAAACTTTAGCTGTCGGTTGTATAGATGGCCGTAACATCTGGAGAGCTGACCTTGATGAAGTTCTTACGTTATTTACAACGTTACAAAAACAAGTCCAAACGAAAGATTTCATCGTTCAGCCTTCTTGTAGCTTATTGCATACACCAATCGATAAAACAGAAGAAACTCACTTATCGACTGAGCTATTTGATGCGTTAGCATTTGCAAATCAAAAATTAGAAGAGTTAGTTCTTATTCATTCCGCTCTGACTCAAGGTACAGAAAGCATTAGTAATGAGCTGGAAACATACCGAAATGTACATCATACAATTCGTTCGTCTGCTGCACGTAACCGAGAAGATGTGAAAGCAGCACGTACAGCACTAAAAGAAGAAGATTTTTCACGTCCTCTTCCATTTGAAAAGCGCTACGAATTACAACAAGTTGCCCTGGAGTTACCATTGTTACCAACAACGACTATCGGTAGCTTCCCGCAAACAACTGAAGTTCGTCAAACGCGAAAAGAATGGCGTAACGGTGTTATTTCAAATGAACAATATGAACAATTTATTGAAAAAGAGACAGAAAAATGGATTCGTTACCAAGAAGAAATTGGTCTTGATGTCCTTGTACATGGTGAATTTGAAAGAACTGACATGGTCGAATATTTCGGTGAGCGTCTTGCTGGTTTCTCATTCACTAAAAACGGTTGGGTACAATCATACGGTTCCCGTTGCGTAAAACCACCTGTTATTTATGGTGATGTAGCCTTTATTAACGGAATGACTATTAAGGAAACTGTTTATGCACAAAGCTTAACAGAGAAAGTTGTAAAAGGAATGTTAACTGGACCTGTTACAATTTTAAATTGGTCCTTCGTTCGAAATGACATTCCAAGAAAAGAAGTTTCGTATCAAATTGCATTAGCTCTTCGTCACGAAATCGAATTACTTGAGTCTTCCGGAATTCGAGTAATCCAAGTCGATGAGCCAGCACTTCGTGAAGGAATGCCGCTAAAAGAAAAAGATTGGGACGCTTATATTACATGGGCAGTACAATCCTTCCTTTTAGCAACTTCTTCTGTAGCAAATGAAACACAAATTCATACTCATATGTGTTACAGTAACTTCGAAGATATTGTTGACGCAATTCGTGCATTAGATGCAGATGTGATTTCTATCGAAACTTCAAGAAGTCACGGTGAATTTATTGATACATTAAAACATACAACATATGAAAAAGGCATCGGTCTGGGTGTATATGATATTCATAGCCCACGTGTACCGAGTAAAGATGAAATGTATAAAATCGTAGAACAATCTTTAGAAGTATGCGATCCTAAATATTTCTGGATTAATCCTGATTGTGGTTTAAAAACGAGAAGAACAGAAGAAGTTATTCCAGCTTTAGAACACATGGTGCAAGCAGCAAAAGATGCTCGTTCCCTACTAAAAACAAACGCATAACAAAAATGGGTTATCCTTTTGAGGATAACCCATTTTTTATTCTTTACTTTCAAAAAAGAATTCGTATTGTATTTTATATAATTCATCATCCGTTGGTTCTTCAAGAGGAGTTGCTTGTAATACAACTGTATACTCACCATTTGGAATAGGGATTTGAAATTTATTTGAAAGAATACTTGTTACAACGATACATTCATTTTCAACTGTGAAAGGAACTGTAACCGTTCTAATCACTTCTTCTTTTTCAATATGTTTCCCTTGGGTCACTTTTACTTCACAAGTATAATCAGAGAGTGCTTCAAAAATAACAGTTCCATCCGCCTTCGCATAACCTCTTTCAAAATCTTCATCTGTCCAGTCAACGTACGGCTGCTCACCGTCATAGTTCATCAACATTAATTGCGAATACGAAATTGTTAACTCCATCGTTCCCCTTCTCCTTCATTATGAAATATGTAACTACTACTTTACGTCAAATTTCACACGCGTACCATCTGGGTATTTATCTAACTTATTTCCTACCCAAGACCCTGCCCCGCGGTTATCTGCCGGACTTATATATTCAATATGTGCTCCTTTTCCGCCTTCTTTACACATCGCCATTGGCCATTCATCACGATCATACCCTTTTTTTGATGGGTATGGAGCTAACGATAATTTTCTTCTATCCGCAGCACCGCCACGGTCGATTGTACAAACTTCTGAATGTCCTTCTTTTATAGCATCCGTAATATGTTTCCCTGTCTCTGGATATCGCTCTTTCGGAAATTCTAGAACTTGATCATACGCATTTGTTTTTTGGATACTTGTCTCCTCTGGAACAAGTACTTCATAAACCGCTACTACAATAGAAAGAATTGCAATAATTGAAATGATAATACCTTTTAATTGCTTCATGTATACCTCCATGATTCTACCAGTTTCTTTTCCTCAGTTATTATAACAAACTTCTCCTGTATATGTTTTCAGACATTATTTTAGCTCTTCTTCGTCATTCCGCCAAAAACTCTCATTTTTTCTTCATCTTTTCACTAATGCTGTAGAAAACTAATAACCTTCCGACATTCTTTTTCAAAGGAAGTCCTCGTAAAAGATTGAAATGATATATACGATACTTTTTGGGGAGGAAATATTATGGAAGCTACCTATAAAACGAAAGATGTCACGAATAAAACAGGCATCCCAAAACATATAGTCCGTAAATATAGTCAACTGCTAGAGGAACATGGTTATATGATTTCCAAAACAGCTGATGCTCGTATTTATAAATTGGACGATTTAAAACTATTGAAATCCATACATGAAAGAGCTGCAACATTGCAAGAAGACATTTCAGAAACGATACCCCTTATTTTAAAAGAAAAAGAGGCCCCACCTGTACCAGTTATTCAAGATACGCAAGAAATACAACCGAAAGAAAAAGAAGATGGGCGTAACTTTGAGGAGTTCATGTTAAAGCTTGAAATGCTCGCTCAATTAAATGAAGCAATTATTCATCAAAATTCTACCCTTATTACCCAAAATCGTTTAAAAGATGAAAAGCTAGATGAATTGATGCAACAAGTCTATGTAAAAGAAGGCTCTCAAGAAAAAATGCTACAAGAGTTAGTAGATCATGCCGCTCAAACAGATGCCCTGCAAAAAGAAAAGATGGACTTATTAATGAATCATATGTATAAACGAGAATCTAAGCAAGAAGAAAAAATGAATAAACTCGTAAATCAAATTTATAATAAAGACAGCAACCGCGATGCACAGCTTATGCAAGTAATTCGTGAAATTCAAGAAACAAAACGATTAGTTGCAGCTTCAAAAGAACAAAGCTTTTTCCAATCATTTAGAAGTTTATTTAGCCGAACAAAACAAGAAAAAACAACTGAATAATATCATATATTTTTTCCTATATAAAATAAAAAGTTACCTTCCAACGGTAACTTTTATTCCTTATTTCGTACAGCTGGCAATATAATAATCGCTTCAGTCCCTTTCCCACTTTCGCTTTTATATTCCAGCGTACCATTATGCGCTTGTAAAATACTAAATGTTACCATAAGCCCTAATCCTGTTCCTTTTTCTTTTAAAGAATAATATGGTTGTCCTAGCCTTGCTAACTGTTCTTTCGTCATTCCAACACCACTATCTTTAACTCTTATTACAATCGTTTCATCTTTTTGCATAGCCGTTACTTTTAAATATCCTTTATTTCCTTGAATTGCTTCAATACCATTTTTAACAACATTCATAATAGCTTGCTTCAATTTCGTCTTATCACCGATCGTATAAAGACTTTCAGAAATCTCAACTTGCAAATATACACCTTGCATCGCTGCAAATGATGACATCAGAGTTGTCATTTCTATCAATTGAGCTGATAAGCAAATGTGTTCTTTTTTCTCAATTTGTGGCCTTGCTAAATTTAAATAATCTGAAATAATTTGTTCTGCCCGGTCCAATTCTGCTAATACGAGACGCATATAATCCTTATTCTTCACATCTTCCGTACTCTCTAGCAATTGAATAAAGCCACGAACAACAGTGAGCGGATTTCGAACCTCATGTGCAACACTTGCTGCCAACTCACTTACAATATTAAGCTTTTCTGACTTTTGCATCTCCGTACGCAGTATTGCATTTTCATTTAAATATTCTGTTAAGTACACCTGAAATACCATTGTCATAACCATAATAAGCGAAGCAAATATATATCCGCTATATATGTGCGAAATATATGGTGTAAACCCCGTTTCTAACAGAACAGTAATCATGCCAATCACTAGAGAAACAAGTACGTACAGTGATGAAATCATAAATGCTAAAATTAGCTTCTTATCTCTTGAAAATAGAGACCATTTCTTTGATAAAAATAATGGAACGATTAATAGAAATATTACTTCTATGACTGGAAGAAGGTTCATTCCTTTTAGTGCCCATTCATATGAAACAAAAATAACGGCCGGGATTAAACCAACAATCCCACCATATAAAAAACCACTAACAATCGGGATTGGGTGAAAGTTATACCCACAAATGTCACCAAAACAAATAGAGTATGTCATGGAGAGAACGAGTGTAACGCTAGATAGAAACATAATAAAGTAGCGGTTCGGCTTCGGAGGCATTTCTTGATAACGATTTAGGCGAATCGCTTCATATAAAAATAGTGGCAAAATAATGATGGCAATTTGGATCATTAAATCACGGATAAGCTCCATAGCCTCTCATCCCCTATATGTATTTTGATATGATTATATCATTTTACGGCTTTATTTGTTTTAAAATTTTGATTTTTCTTAACATATTTGTTAATTCTTTGTTAACAACACATAATAATTGTTACAGATTTTCGAAATGAATGTAAACCCTGTACCAAATTTCTGCCGGGCAGTATACAATGAATACGGATTACAAAGAAAATAAAAAATACTTCATGAGACGGACAACTATAGCAAAATACAGCATATAATCCATACTATCTATGTTTACAAATAAGTGATCATTATTTTAGTAGGAGGAAGATAAATATGGCGGGTACTACGCTTGTTTTAAAAGAAGAAAATTTGGTCGTTCTAGAAAATGTTGAAAAATCAGTATATGAAGAGTTACAGCATAAAACAGGAGATGAAAATTGCACATGTGCTGTGAATGAATCAGTTGTTCACCTTGGCAAAGTATCCTCTGTACTATGGAATGAAGATGAAATAGATTGGGAGTACGGATATTAAAAAGTCGCTTATAGCGGCTTTTTTTCTATTCTCTCTCTCTTTCTACATAACATATACGCAAGCGAAATCATAGAAAATATGTTAAAATGAACTTAATTTTCAAACGGAAGAAAGGGAGATACAATGGAACAATTCATTAATCCTAGAGTAAAGGACATCCAAATTTCTGGAATCCGTCAATTCTCTAACATGATTCAAAACTATGATAATCTTATCTCTTTAACAATTGGACAACCCGATTTCCCTACACCTTCTCTCGTAAAAGAAGCGGCAAAACGGGCTATTACAGAAAATTACACGAGCTATACACATAACGCTGGTTTATTAGAATTACGCAAGGCAGCTTGTAACTTTGTAAAAGATAACTACGATTTACAGTATTCACCTGAAAACGAAACCATCGTTACAATCGGTGCCAGTGAAGCTATTGATGTAGCATTCCGAACAATTTTAGAGCCAGGAACAGAAGTTATTTTACCTGCGCCTATTTATCCAGGATACGAACCAATTATTCGATTATGCGGCGCAACACCTATTTTTATCGATGTTCGTGAAACTGGCTTCCGTTTAACAGCCGAAGCACTAGAGAATGCTATTACAGAAAAAACAAGATGCGTCGTTTTGCCGTATCCTTCTAATCCAACTGGTGTAACTTTATCAAAAGAAGAACTACAAGATATTGTAGATGTTTTAAAAGATAAAAATGTTTTCGTCCTTTCTGATGAAATTTATAGCGAACTTGTATATGAACAAAAGCATACGTCTATCGCCCATTTCCCAGAAATGCGTGAAAAAACTATCGTCATTAATGGTTTATCAAAATCTCATTCTATGACTGGCTGGCGTATCGGTCTATTATTCGCACCAAGCTATTTAGCAGGACATATACTAAAAGTTCATCAGTACAACGTAACGTGCGCTACTTCAATCGCTCAGTACGCTGCAATTGAAGCGTTAACAGCTGCTAAAGATGCACCAAAAATGATGCGTCATCAATACAAAAAGCGCCGTGATTACGTATATAATAGACTCATTCAAATGGGCTTAACAGTTGAAAAGCCAACAGGTGCATTTTACTTATTCCCATATGTTGGACATTTAACATCTTCATCATTTGATTTTGCACTTGATCTTGTAAAAGAAGCTGGATTAGCTGTCGTTCCTGGGACAGCATTTTCTGAATATGGTGAAGGGTATCTTCGCTTGTCCTATGCGTATAGTATTGAAACTTTAAAAGAAGGCTGTGATCGATTAGAGGCCTTTCTACAACAAAAAGCTAAGAGTTAAACTCTTAGCTTTTTTATGCATAATGATCGCAAGTTTGGCGCTTCAGTAATTTATGAGGAATAATAATACACTTTGCAGTAGACTCCGCATTCTCTACTTTATCCACTAAAGCTTTTGCTGCCTCATACCCTAGTTGATATATATTCACATCAACTGTCGAAAGTGGCGGACTCGCAATTTCTGATAATAAAGCATTATTAAAGCTTACAATAGAAACATCCTTCGGTACAACGAATCCTTTTTTAGAAAGCGCACTTAACACACCAAGTCCAATTAAATCATCCGTTGCCACAATTGCTGTCGGTGGTTGCTTCAGCCCCATTAACTCCTCAACGGCTTGTTGACCACTTTCCCTTGAAAAATCAAAATGTAAAATATACTCTTTTGGTAATACAATGTCTGCTAATTTTAAAGCATCACTCATACCAGCCAAACGATCTCTCGTTACAAGTAAATCTGATCCACCGCCGATAAACGCGATTTGTTTATGACCTAATGAAATCAAATATTCTGCTACTTCTCTTGCAGCTGTATAATTGTCATTATCTACATATGTAATTTCATCTTTGCGATCATATGGTTTCCCAATTAAAACAAACGGGAAATTTTGTTCATGCAAATATTGAATAATTCGATCATTCTCTCTTGAATATAAAAGAATAATGCCACCAATTTGACGTCCCTGTACCATCTTTACAACACCATTAAAAATTTCATCTTCCGTTTCACCTGTCGACATATAAAGCGCATATCCTTCCACATGTGCAAATGAACTAATCCCTCTTATAACTTCTGGGAAAAACGGATTTTGAAAAGCTTTACTTGCAGAACTTGGCATAACAAGTCCAAGTGTTTTCGTTGTTTGGTTAGCTAGATTTCTTGCGTTTAAATTGGGATGATACCCTAGTTCACTCATTACTTTCCGAACACGACGCTTTGTTTTTTCACTTATACTTGGATTATCAGCAATTACACGAGAAACGGTAGATGGTGCTACATTAGCCTTCTTCGCCACATCTTTAATTGTAACTGTCATAAAAATCCCCCTCCTCTCACTTCTCTGCCATTTTATATATATTTTTATCTTGCACCCGTTGCAAGTAATAGGAGAAGTCATTAACTTTTATTGAGTCTATCTTGTAAAACCTATCATATTCTCCCTCTCCATGTATTGTAAGGGATATAGCTCTTTTTTCCTATACTATAATATACTATTTATTTCACTTCTTTTCATATGTGATGTCAAATCTCTTTTCATCGCCCTATAAAATTTTTTATAGGGCGATGAAAAGAAAAATGGGACGTAACGTCCCATTTTTCATCCTTTCGTACCTCCAGCAGTTAAACCAGAGATAAAGTATTTTTGTAGTGATAGGAATAAAATTGAAATTGGGATTGCAATCAATACTGAACCCGCTGCGAACGTTGTAAATTCATTACCAAATTTCTTCGCTACCATTTCATATAAGCCAACTGCTAACGTATAATTTTCTGGTGTGCGCAAAATAACACTCGCTAAAATGAAATCTGTAAATGGACCGATGAAAGTAAATAACGCCACAACCGCTACGATTGGCTTTGCAAGTGGCATAATGATTTGCCAAAAAATACGGAAATGTCCTGCCCCATCCATACGAGCTGACTCATCCAATTCTTTCGGAATCGTATCAAAATATCCTTTCATAAGCCATGTATTCATTGGAATTGCCCCGCCTACATAAATTAAAATTAATGCAATGTGCGTATCGATTAACCCTGTTAACTGTGCTAATACGTATAGAGCGATTAGCGCTGCAAAGTTTGGAATCATTTGCAGAATTAAAAATGTTAATAAACCATTTTTTCTTCCAACAAAACGGTATCTTGAAAATGCATAAGCAGTAAAACTAATTGCTAACACTGAGAAAATCATCGTTATAACACTTACTTTTAATGTGTTTTTATACCAGAGTAAATAATTACTATTCTCTAAATCTAATAACTTACGATAATGATCTAACGTTGCATTTTGTGGAATAATACTTGATCCAGATAAACTATCACCTGGATTAAACGATGAGCCAATAATCCATAATAACGGATAGAAAATGATGGCACACATTACGAAAATAACGAAATAACTTAATGAGAGACGTAACATCTTTTGTCTTTTAATATTCATTTACATCATATCCTCTTCTTGGAATGATTTTGTTCTCTTAAATTGCCATAACGCAACTGTAATAACGATTAACGATAATATCATTGTAAGAGCTGCTGCTTTCCCGTACTGCGCTGAAGTCATCGTTAACTTATAAATCCATGAAATTAAAATATCCGTTCCACCTGCGTCTTGTCCAGCTACAGCAGGACCTCCGCCGTTAAATAGATAGATGATACTAAAGTTATTAAAGTTAAACGTATATTGCGTAATTAATATTGGTGCTGTTGCATATAGAACAAGTGGCAATGTAATTTTACGAAACTGTTGCCAAGCTGTAGCTCCATCTACTGTAGCAGCTTCATATAACTCCCCTGGAATCGATTGCAGTATACCTGTTGTCATTGCAAAGACGAACGGGAATCCAAGCCACGTTTGAATCATAATTAAAGCAATCTTCGCCCAAAACGGATCTGTCATCCAAGCAATCTTTTCGATTCCGAATAACGCCAATACTTGATTGTTAATCGCTCCAAATGTTTCATTAAACATACCAGAGAAAACAAGAATAGATACGAATGCTGGGACCGCCCACGGTAAAATGAAGATTGTTCGAATAATTGCCTTCCCTTTAATACCAGGCTGATTTACGATAATCGCTAAGAAAATACCAAGCGCAACTTGTAATGTCGTTGCAACGAATGTCCAAATGACAGTCCAAGAAAATACGCTTAAAAATGTCTCTCTCCACATAGGTAATGTAAAGATATCAATAAAGTTTTTGAAGCCCACCCAATCTACTAATTTAGCTGGAGGAGAGTGGTATAAATCATAATTCGTAAATCCAATTAAAATTACGAAAATGATTGGAAATACAACTACAAAGATAAGTAATAGAAAACCTGGTGAAACCATTAAATACGGAAAACCTTGATCTAGTAAATTACGGTATTGCTCTTTTACAGAGTTTAATGGAGTTCCTATATCACGTTTCTTCCCGTTTTGGTATGCATCATATAAATTAAATGCATATATTCCGAGTCCAAACGCGATGACAATGAGTGCCAAGATTCCTTCTACTAATAGAAAGACAGAATGGTCACGTGGAACTTCTGTACCAAGCGTTACAATTCCCCATAATCCCATATTTAATAAATCAGCAAATGCTACAATAAATGAACCTGTTAATACTAGAAAAATAAGACCTTTTACAAATTGTTTATTATACATTTGGCCCATTCCTGGAATGATTGATAACATGGTTGCCATTTTCCTATGTTTTGAACCGTTTAAGCCGTTTGCTGGTTCCAATGTTTGCATGTTCCTTCCCCCTTTTTTCTGGGAGAGAATTCGTGCCTCTCATATTAGAGGCACGAATTTCACCTTATTTTTGCTTACTATGATTTGCCTCAATATTACCTTTAATTAGCTTCACTGCATTATCAAGTGCTGCTTTTGGTGCCTCTTTCTCCGTAACAACTAATTGAAGCGCATCTCCAGCTGGTTTCCATACTTCTTGCATTTCCGGAATGTTTGGCATTGGAATTCCATTTTCAGATTGCGTTGCAACTGCTTTTGCAGCTTCATTATCTTTAATAATTGGATCTTCCATTACTGATTTTACTGGAGGAATTTCTTTTGTTTTCTCAAATCGAATTTTTGCGTTTTCTTCATTCGTTACCCATTCAGTGAACTTTGTAGCTAAATCATTTTGTTTAGAGAAACTTGTTACATGCCATCCTTTAACCCCAACAAATGTTTTCATTGGTTGACCATTTGGTAATTTTGGCATTGGAGCAACACCATAATCAATTCCGTTCTTTTCCATTGCTTGGAACGCCCAAGGTCCGTTCATGATAGATGCTGCTTTTCCTTCGTTAAATAGTCCATCAGCAGCAGGTCCACCAGATTCACCGATAATACCTTTCGGGAATAACTTTTCTTTGTACCATTTTTGAAGGTATTCCGCACCTTGTACTGCTCCGCTATTATTTAATCCAACATCACTTGCATTTGGCTTTCCATCTTTTTCACCAAACACATAGCCACCCATACCTGCCATGAATGCATTAGCAAAGTAGAAGTTATCTCCTAGTGTTAAAAATCCGTACTTGCCATCCTTCGTAAATTCTTTCGAGAAGTTAAACAGCTCGTCCATCGTTTCTGGTGCTTTTGGCATTAATTTTTTATTGTAAATAAAGATTGGTGTCTCAATTGCTTTTGGTAAACCATATAATTTCCCGTTATATGTCTGTGCTGCTATTGATGAATCAGTAAATTTACTCTTTACAGCATCATCAGCTTTCACTTCTGAAAGTAAACCTTCTGTTACTGCGTTTCCGATTTGATCATGTGGCAATGTTACAACATCTGGTCCAGTCCCCGCTGGTCCATCAAGGCGTAACTTCTTCACTTGATCTGTCATTTGCATTTCAACAACTTTTACTTTTACTTTATATTTTTCCTCAAAGCTTTTCACTGCTGGTTCTAAAGCAACACCTTTTTTATCATCTTCCCAAACGAGAAGATCGTAATCTTTCTTTGCTTTACTTTCTTCTTTCTTCCCTGAATCTTTCGGTCCACATGCAGATAACATACCAATTGATAATGCTGAAATCGTTAATAATGATAATGCTTTCTTCATCCCAAAAACCTCCCTAAGTTGTATATGTACCCTACTAATTGAAAACGTTTGCATTGAATGGTTTAATAGAAGCGCAAACACTATCTCAATCTATGAAAACGTTTGCGCTATTTGTCTATCATTATACATTCTTTTATTCATTTTGCAAATATTAATTTAAAAATATTATTACTACACTCCTTATACATTGACTTTATATGAAATGAATACTACTCTTATAAGCAATATTAAAGCTATGCAAAAAGCAATCGTTTGCAACATATACTTTATTATTATATTTAAGGGAACAATATGTATGGAGATATTAAAGGGGGATTTTCTATATGCTTAAAGAAGCCATTTATCATAGGCCAAAAGATAATTACGCATACGCTTACGATGAAAAAACGATTCACATCCGAATACGTACTCAAAGAGACGATGTTCAAAGCGCCACTCTTATTTACGGTGATCCTTATGACTGGAAAGACGGGAAATGGATTACATCAAATACACCGATGAAAAAAACTGGTTCTACCGCATTGTTTGATTATTGGTCCATTTCTATCGAACCGAAATTTAAGCGCTTACGTTATGGATTCGAATTAAAAAATGATACAGAAACGCTTATTTATGCAGAACGCGGATTTTTCTCTACCATTCCAAATGATGACGTTGGTAACTTTTTCTGTTTTCCATTTATTCATGCAAATGATGTATTCAAAGCACCTTCTTGGATTAAAGACACCGTTTGGTATCAAATTTTCCCAGAACGGTTCGCGAATGGTGATCGTGCACTAAATCCAGAAAACACTCTTCCTTGGGACAGCGCTGAGCCAACTCCAACTAATTTTTTCGGCGGAGATTTTGCTGGTATTATTCAAAACCTTGATTACCTTGTGAAGCTTGGAATTTCAGGAATATATTTTACACCTATTTTCAAAGCACATTCAAACCATAAATATGACACAATTGACTATATGGAAATCGATCCGCAATTCGGGACGAAAGAAACGTTCAAAGAACTCGTTCAGGCATGTCATACACACGGTATAAAAGTAATGCTCGATGCCGTGTTTAATCATAGTGGATACTTTTTCGATAAATTCCAAGACGTACTAGAAAACGGCGAGAAGTCTGCTTATAAAGAGTGGTTCCATATTCATGAATTTCCAATTAGAACTGAGCCACTTCCGAATTATGATACTTTCGCGTTTACACCGTATATGCCTAAATTAAATACAGCACACCCAGATGTAAAAGAATACTTACTTGAAGTTGGGCGTTACTGGGTAAGAGAATTCAATATAGACGGTTGGCGCCTTGATGTAGCAAATGAAGTCGACCACAGCTTTTGGAGAGAATTCCGAAGTGAGATAAAAACATTAAATCCTGAAGTATATATTTTAGGAGAGATTTGGCACGATGCACTTCCATGGCTACAAGGAGATCAATTTGATGCTGTAATGAGCTATCCTGTTACAAACGCTCTACTGTCTTACTTTGCTAACGATTCCATTAAAGCAAATGAATTTATGAAACAAATTACAGAATCTCTACATTCCTACTCTATGAACGTAAATGAAGCAGCATTTCATTTATTAGACAGCCATGATACACCAAGAATATTGACAACATGTAACGGAGATAAAAATAAATTAAAATTACTTTATGTATTCCATCTTTCTTTCATCGGCTCTCCTTGTATTTATTATGGAGACGAAATTGGTATGGACGGCGGTATGGATCCAGCTTGCCGCAAATGTATGATTTGGGATACAAAAGAACAAGATCATCTATTATTTACACATGTACAAACATTAATTTCATTACGAAAGCAATATACAGCATTTGGAGGACATGGTACTTTCCAATTCATCGAAGCAAATGATGAACATAATTATATTTCTTATACGAAAACATATGAAGATGAAACTATCTTTTTCGTTTTAAATCCGACTAATAGTGATGTTACAGCTTCACTCCCTCTCCATGTTACTGGAAAGAAAATTATTAACATTTATACAAACGAAGAATTTTCAGCGGAAGCAAGTGTATTACAAGTTACACTTCCTCCATATGGGTTCTCAATCTTAAAATGGTAATAAAAAATCCTTATACCAAGTGGTATAAGGATTTTTCTTATTTCAATTTAAATACCATCGCTTCATACGGACGTAATGTCATGTTATCTATCGATCCATTCTCTACGTCGTAATTGTGTATCAACAACTCTGCTTCACTATACTTAATGTCCTCAGGCAATTCAAATACACATTCTTCCGCCGTAAAGTTTGCAATGACAAGAAGTTTTTCTTCTCCATATGTTCTTACGTATGCAAAAATAGAAGGGTTATTCTCTAATATTAAATCATATGATCCATACACAATAATCTCATTATTTTTACGTAACTCAATTAATTTTTTATAGTAATAATAAATTGAATCTTTATTTTGGATCGCTTGTTTCACATTGATTTCTTTATAGTTAGGGTTTACCGAAATCCAAGGCTCACCTGTTGTGAATCCAGCATGATTCCGATCGTCCCACTGCATCGGTGTTCTAGCATTATCTCGGCCTTTTATATAAATAGACTGCATCACTTTATCTATATCTTCACCGCGCTCTATCACTTTTTCCTTATACATATTTAATGTTTCAATATCTCGATATTCATCAATCGATTCAAATCGAACGTTTGTCATTCCGATTTCTTCTCCTTGATAAATATACGGTGTTCCTTTCATCATATGAAGCACCGTCGCTAACATTTTCGCAGATTCAATGCGATACATTTCATCATTACCAAAACGAGATACAACGCGAGGCTGATCATGGTTATTCCAATACAGGCTATTCCATCCAGTATACTCTAATGCTTTTTGCCATTTCGTTAAATTCTCTTTTAAAGTAAGGAGTGAACATGGTTTTACATCCCATTTCCCGCCTTCTCCTGAATCTAAATCCATATGTTCAAATTGGAATACCATCTGCAGTTCTTTTCGTTCTTCCCCAGTATACATTTTCGCCTCTTCTGTCGTTACACCAGGCATTTCACCAACCGTCATAATATCATAATGAGACAATACTTCTTCATTCATTTCATGTAAATATTTATGAATGTTTGGACCGTTCATAAAATGCTTATGACCTGAAACATATCCCTCTTCTTCTGTTTCAACAGCTGGTAAGCCCTCTTCTTTAGAAATAAAATTAATAACATCCATACGGAAGCCATCAATTCCTTTTTCTAACCAAAACTTCATCATTTCATAAACATCTTGTCTTACCTTTTCATTATCCCAATTTAAATCCGGCTGTTTTTTAGAAAACAGATGTAAATAATATTCATCTGTCATTTCATCATACTTCCATGCTGATCCACTAAAAGCTGCTCCCCAGTTGTTCGGCTCTTTTCCTTCTTTTCCAGGACGCCATATATAGTAATCTCTATATTTATTATCTTTTGATTTACGTGATTCAATAAACCAATTATGTTCATCAGAAGTATGGTTAACAACTAAGTCCATCATAAGTTTCATATTACGTTCATGCATTTCATGTAGTAGCTCATCCCAATCTTCCATCGTTCCGAACTCATTCATAATTTTACAATAATCACTTATATCATAACCATTATCATCATTTGGAGATTCATAGACTGGCGATAACCAAATGACATCAATCCCTAATTCTTTTAAGTAATCTAGCTTTGAAATAATACCACGAAGATCCCCAATACCATCACCGTTACTATCCATAAAGCTACGAGGATAAATTTGATATACTACACTTTCTTTCCACCATTGTTTTTCCATTATGCTACCCCATTTCATTAATAATTCGATTTTCTCTTTTTTAAGGCGCAAACGTTTTCATTAATGAATGATAACAGATTCTATCTTAATTTAAAATAGCGCTTACAACTTTTGTTCTTATTTTTCTAAGAAAACATATGAAAATTACTCATATTCCTCTAATAAATGAAAACGTTTTATTTTTTTGTTTATTTTTTAAATCTATTAGTTTATAATGAACTCAAAGAAAACGTTTGCATAATTATTTCTAGGGGGAAATACCATGGCAGAACTGAAATTAGAAAACATTTATAAAATATATGATAATAACGTAACAGCTGTAACAGACTTCAATTTACACATTCAAGATAAAGAGTTTATCGTATTCGTCGGTCCTTCTGGATGCGGAAAATCTACAACATTACGAATGGTGGCTGGGCTTGAAGATATTTCAAAAGGAGAGTTTTCAATTGATGGTAAGCTAATGAATGATGTCCCTCCAAAAGATCGCGATATCGCAATGGTCTTCCAAAACTATGCCCTATATCCACATATGAGTGTGTATGATAATATGGCATTTGGATTAAAACTTAGAAAAATACCAAAAGATGAAATCGATCGTCGTGTGAAAGATGCAGCAAAAATTTTAGGACTGGAACAATATTTAGATAGAAAACCGAAAGCGTTATCTGGTGGACAACGTCAACGTGTTGCGTTAGGTAGAGCAATTGTTCGAGACGCGAAAGTTTTCTTAATGGATGAGCCTTTATCTAACTTAGACGCGAAATTACGTGTTGCAATGCGCTCAGAAATTTCTAAATTACACCACCGTCTTGGAACGACAACAATTTACGTAACACATGATCAAACAGAAGCAATGACAATGGCTTCACGCCTTGTTGTTATGAAAGATGGAAAGATTCAACAAATCGGAACTCCAAAAGAAGTATATGAAACACCTGAAAATATTTTCGTTGGTGGATTTATCGGCTCTCCAGCGATGAATTTCTTCCGTGGTAAATTAACTGAAAACGATTTCGTTATAGACAATACAATAAAGGTCAAAGTATCTGAAGGAAAAATGAAGATGTTACGTGAACAAGGCTATGTAAATAAGGAAGTTGTTTTAGGCATTCGTCCTGAAGACATTCATGATGAACTCTTATTTTTAGAAGCTTCACAATCTACTGCCTTTACAACAAAAATCGAAGTTGCTGAGTTACTAGGTGCTGAATCTATTTTATATATGAAACTTGGAGATCAAGATTTTGCAGCACGTGTTGATGCAAGACATACATTTTCACCTGGTGACGAAATTAAACTAGCATTGGATATGAATAAAGCGCATTTCTTTGATAGCCAAACTGAACAACGTATTCGTTAAAAAGTAATTTTCTACTATATAACATACAAAAAAACCGTCCACATATTTTGAGGGCGGTTTTCATTATTATACGAGGGCTTCTACTGTATGAAATGATTGTCCTTTCGTGCCAATAATACCGAAAATCGGTAAGTCACTCAGCACCACTTCTTCTTGCTGTTTCATAAAAGATGACGTTAATTGTTTTATCTCTATCCAAACGTCATTAATACAAAGTACATTGGAATCGTTCTCTTGTTGGCGAGAAAAAATAGAATCTATTTTATATAAACCAGCATTTTGAAAAAGCATATCAATGCGACTGAATGCATTCAAAGTAATACTGATAACGCGTTGCCAATCTCCTTGCTTTTCCATATCATAGGATACAAAAAGGGCTTCTCCGCCTAGATTCGTAATTTCCTCTACTGTTGCTTGTCCACTTTCTTGATCAATGTCCGTCACAATTACTTTTGCGCCTTGTTTAGCCAACAAAAGAGCTGTATTACGTCCAATACCGATGCCACCGCCAGTTACGATAGCAACTTTTCCTGCAAGCTTCATTTTCATTACCCCTTCTATAAGTCTTACCGTTATTCAGTATACTGCTTTATGAGATTAGTCTGCAAGCAAGAAAAGTTGCTTATTTAATTGTAAGCGGTTACTTTTTTTCTTCTTTTTTCTTACTATTACGCTGATCGAAAACTAAACCGATGAAAATTAAAATCCCCCAAAAGATTACGCTACCTCCAGTCATTTCAATTTCCCCCTTATTATATAAAGATATTATTTTAATTATTATAACATTTTCTTAATTTTCAATCTATTAAATCCAAAAATGATATGGATTAACTTTTTCCTATTATATATCCTTTAAAATATATTTGAATAATAAAGTGAAACTTTAATCAGTGGGGGTTTTCTTCATCCCCCACTGATTATTAGCCCTCACCAATCGGACTTTAATGGGCAGCCCGGCCCCCATCTAACTTCTTTGTTTTCGCTGAATTTTGAGGTAGGGGTCTTACTGCCCATTAAAGCGGGATAAAAAAAGACCCTCTTATTTTATGTATAAAAAGGTCTCTGTTTTATTATACAAGACTTATCACTTTTGTTTTTGTAATTAAATCTTGAAAACCACAATTATCTTTGCGGAATAACATCATATATACGTTACATAATATCGGAATTCCAAGTAGCAATATGTTCGGTAATAACAATACAAAAAATCTTATAATTAATGTTTGTAATGTTAACTTTTCACTCTTCAATGAAATTAATTTTATTCTCGTTACCTTTTTACCAGGTGTAACACCGTTCCAAATAAAGGGTACCAAAATAAAATATATCGCCATTAATATAAAAACTACTGCGAGATCATATCTATAATCACCAAAACTAATATTAAAGCGATTAAAAATAGCACTATA
The DNA here is from genome assembly GCF_044324725.1 of Bacillus sp. 3G2. Classification (NCBI taxonomy): domain Bacteria; kingdom Bacillati; phylum Bacillota; class Bacilli; order Caryophanales; family Bacillaceae; genus Bacillus; species Bacillus sp. 3G2. The sequence continues at coordinate 3,825,854 of NZ_CP172246.1, forward strand.
ATTTCCGGTCATAATAGCTACTACTGCACCATACATAACCGAGATTAAAAACATGTCAATTAGTGAAGCACCTATGCGATTCATTACAAGCGCTGGACGATGCATCTTTAACTTCATTTTATGTCGACTCCTTCATATCCTTCTTTACCCGTCTCATCGTACCACTTCTAAAAAACATTGTAAACTAGCGTTTCTCTTACTTTTCTTGTACAATGTGTTACAACAGCATTATAAAGGAGGTTCCCATATTGAAAAAATGGATAATCCTATTCGTCGCATTCCTATTAGCCGGTTGTGCTGGAAATACAAATCATATAACTTATACGATTAACGATGAATACGAACTCATACGTACTTCTGGAAATGCATTTGAACTTTTCCCATCGCAAGATGCTGTATATGCCACGCAATACATTCCTGCAAAACTTACAGACATAGCTTGGGATGATAAATACATTATTGCAAAACAAATTGAGGAAAAATCAGATCCGAATAACCCTGACGGGGCAATTGCAAATAAAAAAAGTGAGCATTATTGGATTATTGATGTAAAGCATAATAAACGGTTTGGCCCTTATAATGAAAAGCAATTTAATGAACAAAAAGATGCGTTTAAAATTAAAGTTCCTTTTCAAAGTGTAGATTCATACATAGAAGAACAGAAAAAACAGTCAGCATAATAGTTTAAGCGCTGACTGTTTTTTCTTACATATTTTAAAAAAACTCTTACTCAGAAAGTGAGATGTTAAAAGTTTGTGGCTCTTTTACAACATCTTGCGTTTCTGTATCTGCTGCGATTACATTATCTGTTGTAAACTTAATATCCTTTACCTTTTCTTTTCCATCATCAAGTATTAAGCCGATAATACCATCTCTTGTTTCACCAGGCTTATAGTCTTCTCTTGATACATTTTTTGTACCAACGAGCGTATCTTCATCATATAAAAAGTTTTGAGTTGCTACTTTAAAATGTTGCTTATCATTAATCGCAACATCATTCATAGAGAAAAATTGCATATTTTTATTCCCGCTATTTTCCACCTTATATGTTATTTCAACGTAACGAATCGTATCACTAATCTCAGTACCACTGATTGATGCATATAACTCCGCATCTTCTTGACTTACTTTATCTCCTAATCTACGCTTTACTTCTTCAGGAGTTAATGCCGTATATACTTTTAATGTATTTTTTGCATCTTTACTCATCTGCGATAAAGAGATTACTTTCACATCTTGTACGTGAATTTTCATTGGTGCTACTTCAAATGTTTGATTCACCGAATGAATCTGTTCTAATTTAAAAGTACCCCATCCTGTTTCTTTCACTTTTTGTCCTACTTTTTTCAGCTCACGCCCACCATATTCTTTTGTTTCAGGAATAGATTCTTTCTTCTTCGGTTCAGCTTTCTTTTCTTCTTGATGGAAGCAACCACTTAACATAAGAAGAAAACTACATAAAACAAAAATACTTTTCCATGCTTTCATCATATAATTTCTCCTAACACTATCATTCAGTAATGTAAATTAGTCCCTTGCTTTGTAAACTATAGAAACAATGAGAAGTCCACAAAACGAACTTGTCAGTCCAGATACTATTATACCTCCTATTTGGAAAATATGAAAATAGGGATCTATAAACGCGTGAACGATAAATACTAGAGCTGCGACAATGATTGACGAAACCCAATACTTCCTTTTTTCTGAAGCTATCATAATATCTTTCCCTGTTTCATCTTTATACTTCCATAGTACGTATAATAGTAATAATAAACCTACACATGTACTTCCGTGTTGCATGTATTTATACACTGGAATACTATGTAATTCTCTTTGTAACAATGCTATTTTCATAACGAAGTAGCCTGTATGATGAGTAAACGCATCCCAAACAACATGCGTGAGCATACCAAATAAAGCGGAATAGCAAAATACAAAGAAATCCTTCCATGTATGAAGCCCCCACCTCTCATCTACTGCATATGTATAGTAGCCAGCAAACGGTTTAGGTAAATGTGTTATAAACGGCTTTTTTAAAATGTAATGATATATGTATGCGAGTAAAAATACAAGAGGTAAATTAAAATATAAGAACCCAAGCCATGTATGGCCAATAACACCATACGGTCTAAAGTGTAAAAAATATTCAAAATCAGGCGCCATACTCCCTAATATAAGAGCCGTTACTGAAATATATTGAGAACGCTTTTTCACCAAAGGAAGAATTGCTGCTGGATGTGCAAATGTAAACGGCATGTTTTAACTCCTTTTCATATCTTCAATAGAATACCATCTATCATAACGAGAGAATTGATCTTGATGCAATATTTATTTTCACATTGGAATATGGTAGTTTACATGTTATAATCCACATGAAATATTCAGAAAATAAGGAGGGTTCACGTGTCATTAACACTTGTCTTTTTTCTTGTTCTGTTTATCTTTTTTTTAAGTACATACATTAGCTTCTTTCTATGGAAGCACTACAAGATTATAAAATACATGCCTGCTCTCGTTGGTTTTATAAGCGTTCTTTTTATTTTCATATGGAAGAGACTGTCTTTTGGCTGGGAAGGTATCGGTTTTGGTGCACTTCAATATACAATTTTATTCGCAAGTTGTCTTACACTTGTATTTGCTGCTTTTTTAGAATCAAAATCCGTTATGAATTGAGGTTTATATATTGATTGACGTACCCTTTTTAAAAAATGTCACATTAAAAAAAGAAAATATCCCTAGTTTTTCCGCATATCCTTACTGTTTACCCGCTATCCGAACATTACAATCTCTAGCTTTTCATCCAAATGTAACATTCATTATTGGAGAAAACGGAACCGGTAAATCAACATTACTCGAAGCTATTGCTATTGCTTTAGGATTTAATCCAGAAGGTGGAACGAAGAATTTCCGCTTTAGTACAAACGATTCACATTCATCTTTACATGAATACCTGCGAATTTCCAAAAGTTTCAATACACCAAGCGACGGTTTCTTTCTTCGCGCTGAATCATTTTATAACGTTGCTTCTTATATTGATGAAATGGATGCCGATTTAGAAGCACGCGGAAATCCAATTATTGACTCATATGGCGGTACCTCACTCCACAACCAATCACACGGTGAATCATTTTTCTCCTTATTTATGAATCGTTTTTCAGGACAAGGTTTATACATTTTAGATGAGCCTGAGGCCGCTCTATCACCAATGAGACAACTTTCCATGCTCATTCGAATGCACGAACTAGCGGAACAAGGTTCGCAATTTGTTATTGCGACGCATTCTCCTATTTTAATGGCTTATCCTGAATCTACTATATACTCTTTAACACAAGAAGGGATTCATGAATCCACATTAGAAGACACTGAGCATTATCACACGATGAAACTGTTCTTTGAAAACCGTGATCGACTATTCCAGCATCTATTTGAATCGTAAAAAAGAAGCAGCAATCGCTGCTTCTTTTTTATAGTGCTTCTATAAATAACGCTACCCCAATACCGCCGCCGACGCATAGAGAGGCAATTCCTTTTTCTAACCCGCGTCTTTTCAATTCATGAATTAAACTTACCGTAATACGAGCTCCTGTACAACCGATTGGATGTCCAAGTCCTACACCACTACCGTTTACATTCACTTTTTCACGGTCTAAACCTAATTCTTTCTCTACAGCTAAGTATTGAGCCGCGAAAGCTTCATTGATTTCCAGTAAATCAGCATCTTCTAATGACCAATCTACTTTTTCTAATCCTTTACGAATTGCTGGTGCTGGTCCAATACCCATAATTTTCGGATCTACTCCAGCTACTGAGTATCCAACAATTCTAGCTAACGGTTGTAAGCCTTTTTCTTTCGCTTTTTCTTCGCTCATTAATACTAGAACCGCACTTCCGTCATTCAGGCCAGATGCATTCCCTGCAGTTACTGATCCGTCTTTGCGGAAAGCTGGTTTTAATCCTGCTAATTTTTCCGCTGTAATATCTGCACGTGGATGTTCATCCTTCGAAAATACTATTTCTTTTCTACGTTCTTTTATCGTAATAGGAACAATTTGATCGTCAAAGTATCCAGACTCAATTGCTTGCAGCGCCAATGTATGACTACGAAGCGCAACTTCATCTTGTTCCTCTCTTGTAATTTCATATTGGTCAACTAGATTTTCAGCTGTTTCACCCATCATAATATGGTGAATCGGATCTTCTAGTACTTCCCACACCGTATCACGAATTTCTCCGTGCTGTAGACGTTGTCCCCAGCGGTGCTGTTTTAATGCATAAGGGCTTGAGCTCATTGCTTCTACTCCACCTGCAATAACAACATCACTTACACCTAATTGAATTTGCATTGCAGCTGACATAATTGCTTGCATACCTGAAGAACATTGGCGTTGGATTGTATAACCCGTAACTGTGTCAGGAAATCCTGCCGCTAATGCAGCTGTTCTTGCAGTATTTGCTTCATCAGTTCTTTGAATACAATGACCTAAAATTACTTCATCAACTTCGTGTGGTTCTACCCCGCCTCGTTTTACAGCTTCCTGAAGTACAGGAACCGCTAATTCTACTGGCGTTACATTTTTTAGCGCTCCTCCAAAAGTTCCAATTGGCGAACGAACTGCAGCTGTAATAACAACATTATGCATTTTGCACTTGCCCCTCTCTTATGTACCCTAGTCAGTTTTTAGGTGAAATTCCATAAGATGTATGTCTACATCTATCATACTATAAACATACTAAAAAATCAAAATATTTAATATAATAAAAATAGAAGGAATTAACCTTCTATTCTGTTAATGCATATAAAAATTTTTGTAAAATTTTCTCTGTCGTTTCATTCAATTTTGGTAACTTATCTACCGGAAAATATTGAAGCTTCAATCCCTCATGATCAAGCCTTAATTCTCCACTCACATGATGCCCCTGATACAGATGAATAACATTAAAAATTTCATCTCCATTAGGATAACGAAAATATACTTCTTTTCCTGATAAGACACCTAGAAATTGCATTATTTTTGCAGTTAATCCCGTCTCCTCGAATAATTCTCGGCGAGCAGTTTCTTCCGTCGTTTCTCCTAGTTCCATCGCGCCGCCAGGTACACCCCAATCATATGTATCTGAACGATATTGAAGCAATACTTCTTGATTATCATTTAGTATAATTATTGCTGATCCAACGAGAATAAGTGGTCTTGTCCCAACGACTTTACGTAACTCTTCAATATACCCCATTATGTAAATTCTCCTTTCCTCACCCTCCCTTATCATAACAAAATTTTTCTCCTTTTGTTGATGTAATTTCCAAGAAAAAAAAGGAAGCTTTCGCCTCCCTTTTTTCACCCTTATTTCTTAAAACTTTCATATTTTACAGCTTCAAAAGCTTCTTCAATTTCATCATTACGATAATGAACATATGTAAAACGCCCTAACTCTACTAATCTTGCTATTTCTTGTAACGCTTTATGTTGCTCATATGTTTCCTCCAGCTTAATATGTACATAAAACTTCATTAATGGATGTTCATATAAAGGTTCTCCCACCTCTACATATACATCTTCAACCCCTTGTACAACTCCTACATAACTTGCAAATTGATAAAGAGCTTCTCTGTCTGAAACGATTTTTAATGTATACATATATTCTCCCCCTTTTCTTTACTATATCAAAAAGATGATCACACTACGTTATAGAACTATGAAATTTTTTCGACTTGTAATAAACAAGGCGTTTATCCATACATCGGGTCTTTTCCCAACATATATTATAAGAAGAATTTTTTCAGTTGAGGTGTTCCTTATGGATCCATACGTCAATATATGTATTTGCATTACTCCAGGCGCCGATATTTCTGATGACCGCATCGCAAAAGATTTAGCAGTTGCAGAATCAATTTGGCACCCCATTACATTTCAAATTAAAGACGTAATTATTTTAAATGAACTTTTTCGTTTTTCTGACCGTGAAATTAGTTATAAAAACTCTATTCAAAGTCAGGAAAAATTAGCATCCTTTTTCCAAACGTGTGTAAATGAAGCTCCTGAATGCGACCTTTACATTTGTTATATTGGCAGTGATTATTTCAAAGAAACAGCCGTAATTGCCTGCGCTTACTCTTTAGCAAAACAACAGCAGCTTACTGGTTATATCGTTTTAACAAATTCGGCTGCCCCTATGAAAAATATATATACGCTCGCTCATGAAATCGGCCATATTTTATTTACAAGACGTATTCATGGAAAACTTACTCACGCAGATCCTCATTCCCCAACTGGCTCGGAGCACCATCCTTCTCCATCAAATCTTATGTATCCGATAGTCCCGCGTCCTGAAAATGTCCATATTCAGTCACTATTAACGAACGAACAAAAAGCACTCTCTTTACAAAGTTCTTTATTACAAAGAAAAAAACAGTAACCGTCATGTTACTGTTTAAAACAACTTATTCCAATCCATAAACAAAAACACGGCTGCAAAGGATACACTATACACCTAAACCGAATCCCTCTAAAAATCAAAATATAGTATTTCTTTGGAAATAATTTTTTGTATATCCAGAGCAGCCCTTTTTCTATAATAAAAAATTCAGTTCGCTCTCTATTAATATAAAGCTAGCTTACAGTTTTTTTCTCTTCATTTTTAAAAGACCATCGCATTAATACATATAAACTTCCGTACAGAAGTAAAGATTCTAACATTCCCCAGTATGGATTTTTCTCTCCTAACCCTTTAAATACAAACATAATAAATAACGGTACGATAACAGCTAATATTCCAATCCATCCAAGTATGTACGCTTCACCTATTAATAGCACTAATAAAATCACTCCAGCTAGTATATAACTTTGCATAGTAGTTAATTGCAATACAGGTGTCCCGTACCATTTATTCATAAACATTAATAATACTAGTAATAAAATTGGCAGCAAAGATGCTACATAAATAATGCTAAATTCTTTTACTTTGCTCTTAAATGAAGACATTTTAAAAGCAAATATAGTCCCTACAATCGTAATCATTAAAACAATTGGATACCCAATCAACTGTACATTTGTTAATGTAAATTCATGATTAGGATTTTCAAATAATATATTAGTTAGTAGCCAATATCCGCCAATACCAATTATCATCGCAAGAATACTCTTTATACTCCCGCCTTTATACTTTTCCATCTCTTTCGCTAATTCTTCCGCATACTCTTTTGGTGAATCACCAAATATATCCTTTACCGTCTTTCCATCTTTCTCGCCTTCTATTAAATGAAGTTCTGCATCTTCTAGAAAGGCGTCTACATCTTCTTCTTTCATTCCTTTTGTTATTAAATACACTTTCGTATCGATTAAAAACTTTTCTCCTTCTTTAGAAATCTGCATGATAACCCCTCCCTTATTTAACCGCTTCTCTTCTATTCGTCTTCAGCATAATTTCAAGGAAAATTAAAATAAACAAACTTCCGTATAAACATATAATTTGAAATAACATTGGCATGAGATCTTCCGAAGTAAATGTTTTAAACAGTAACATAATTGAAAGTGGAATGATTAAATATAAGTTTTTAAACCATCCTTCAAAATATATATTTATTGCTATTGTAATAATAAAAATAGCTCCAGCTAATATATAACTTTGCGTTTGGGTGAATGTAAACATTTTTGTAGGATAAATCACATCTAATATCGTAACAACTCCTATTAAAAACATTGGCGCAATCATAACTAAAAACCACATAGAAAACCACGTTTTTGTAAAGCTTGTTACGAAGGTCATTTTACGAAATAAAAAATTAGGACCCATAACAACTAAAATCAATGACAAACTATACCCCACGCACTGAATAATTGATATCTGTAACATTCCGTTATTCACTATTAAGATAGAAGCAATGATCCAAAATGATACGATATTCATTACTGTAAAACCAATTTGCTTCCACGTTTCCTGTCTATCCTTTTCCATTACTTTTACAAGTTCATTTGCATATTCTTTCGGTGAGCTTCCAAAAATATCTTCTACACATTTCCCATCACTCTCACCCTCGATTAAATGAAGTTCTGCATCTTCTATAAAATTTTCAATATCGCTTTCTTTCACACCCTTTGCCACTAAAAATAATCTCATATCTAATAAAAACTTTTGTGCTTCATTTGATAGCATTATTTTTTTCTCCCCTTCCCCTCAAGTAGACGCTCTACACTACTTTGCATCGCTTCCCAGCGATCCATAAATTCATTAAGTGCTTCCTCGCCTTTTTCTGTTAATGTATAATATTTTCGCTTTGGGCCAGATGGAGATTCCTTCATTACACTTGTTATTAATCCTTCCTTTTGCATTCGTATTAATAACGGATAAATACTTCCCTCACTCGCCATTGTAAAGCCATACTTCGCTAGCTTTTCACTCATTTCATAACCGTATATTTCACCTTCAGAAATAATAGCAAGTAAGCATCCTTCTAAAATCCCTTTCAGCATTTGACTTGTCGACATAATTCAAATCCTCCCACTATCTTGTTTTACAAGATAGACAAGCGTAAGTATCTTGCTTTACAAAGTAGTATAGCAGAGACTATTTTGTAAAACAAGATAGCTAACAATATTTTTCCAAATCTTTGCAGGATTTTTATTATCCGCTCTCTAAATAGAGCAATATGAGAACTTTATTACGAAGGGATGTTTTTCACCATGGTTACAAATCGTGTTGTCTTTTTAACAGGTGCTGCAAGTGGCATTGGTTATGAAATGGGAACCGCTTTTGCAAAAGAAGGTGCAAAAGTTGTGATTACCGATCGCCTTGAAGACCGTGCAAAAGAAGCTGCTGAACAATTACAAAAAGAAGGCTATCAGGCTATCGGTTTAAAATGTGATGTTACATCTGAAGAAGAAATTACAGCTGCAATTTCTCAAACGGTTAATCATTTCGGTTCATTACATATATTAATTAATAACGCAGGAATGCAACACGTTTCACCAATTGAAGATTTTCCAACCGAAAAGTTTGAATTACTTATTAAAATTATGCAAATCGCTCCTTTTATCGCAATTAAGCACGCCTTCCCAATCATGAAAAAACAAAAGTATGGCCGAATTATTAATGTAGCCTCCATTAATGGCCTCGTTGGATTTGCAGGAAAATCAGCCTACAATAGCGCGAAGCATGGCGTAATTGGATTAACAAAAGTTGCCGCTTTAGAAGGCGCTACTCACGGAATTACCGTTAATGCGCTTTGTCCTGGTTATGTCGATACCCCTCTTGTACGTAATCAACTACAAGATTTAGCTACTACACGAAATGTACCACTTGAAAATGTATTAGAAGATGTTATTTATCCGCTTGTACCACAAAAACGCTTATTACAAGTACAAGAAATCGCTGATTATGCTATGTTTTTAGCGAGCGAAAAAGCGAAAGGTATAACTGGTCAGGCTGTCGTTATTGATGGTGGTTATACTGCTCAATAAAAAATAAAGTTTGCTCACAAAGAGCAAACTTTATTTTTTATCCCAGGGGCCCTCCTACTTTAGTAACTGTTTAGGGAGTTTCTCGATTGCAACAATTACCCCATCTAATTTACTTTCAATACGGTGGAGTAAATATAATGTTACAACAATCGGAAAACCTACATTACCTACCATCCTGATCCACTCTTCCATCTTTCTCTCCTCCTTTCATTATATAAATAAGAGAAAAGAAAACATTTAGGCATAAAAAGACAAGCTATTATGTATTAGCTTGTCTTTCAAATAATGATGCAATTTCCTGTTCATAATCTCCTCGTATAATGCCTTTCTCGGTAATAATACCTGTAATTAATTCATTCGGCGTTACGTCAAATGCAGGATTATAAACATCAGTTCCAATCGGCGCCACTTGTTTTCCAAAAATTTTCGTAACTTCTGTTTCATCTCTTTCTTCAATAACAATTTCAGTACCTGTTTGTTTCGTAATATCAAATGTCGATAGCGGAGCTGCAACATAGAACGGGATATCAAAATACTTTGCTAATATAGCTAAATTCATTGTTCCAATTTTATTTGCTGTATCTCCATTTGCGACAATTCGGTCCGCTCCTACTATAATCGCGTTTATTTCTTTCGTTTGAATAGCATGAGCTGCCGTATTATCTGTAATAAGTGTTACATCAATATTTGCCTGTTTTAATTCCCAGGTTGTTAAACGCCCACCTTGTAAAACCGGTCTCGTTTCACACGCATACGCATGTAAACGTACACCTTTTTCTTTCCCAATATAAAACGGTGCTAATGCAGTACCATATCTAGCAGTTGCAATACTGCCAGCGTTACAAATTGTTAAAATGTTATCATCGTCTTTAAAACATGTTAATGCATGTTCTCCAATACTCCGGCATACGGCTTCATCTTCTTGCTGAATGAGAAGCGCTTCTTCTTCTAATTTTTTTTGTGCTTCTTTTATTGTAGTAATTTCTCGAATAGATTCTCTCATACGATCGATTGCCCAAAATAAATTGACTGCTGTTGGGCGTGACGTTCCTAAATAATTACAATCTCTATTAAACTTCTTTTGAAATTCTTCAATATGTACAGTGTTATATTTTTTGGATGCAAGCGCCAAACCAAATGCAGCTACAATTCCAATTGCAGGTGCCCCTCTTACTTCTAGCATGATAATACTTTTCCATACCTCTTCAATCGTCGTTAATGTTTTGTATTCTATACTGTGTGGCAACTTTGTTTGATTTAATACTGCAATAGCATCCCCTTTCCAACTAACAGACCTCGGAATAGTAACAATTGTACTCATGCTTTTACCCCTCCAGAAACTGTCTGTTGGAATAGTGTTCGGAACAGTTGAATATCAGCGTTCTTAGATTCATATTTTATTAGTTCTTTACCTAAGGATAACGCTTGTTTCTTAGCCTGAATTCTCGTTTCTTTATTTGCTATTTCATCTAAATCAGCTACATGCGCTAAGCCAATCGTTCTACGGATAAGCTCACATCCAGCGAATCCAACGGCATCCGTAAAAATATTTTGCAAAATAATTGGCAACCATTGTTTCTCTTTCGTATATGCTTCTACACCTTCTCCAATCCATAACTTCGTAAAAGTTTCTACAAAATAACTCCATGTTTTTTCAATATGGAAAAATAGCACATTTCTTTTTTCCTCTTCACGTGATAACGCATTTAATAATAAATTTGCAATAAATTGACCAAGATCAAATCCAAATGGACCATATGTTGCAAATTCTGGATCAATCACTTTCGTTTCAGAAGGTGATGAAAAAATACTTCCCGTATGTAAATCTCCATGAATGAGTGCTTCTTTTCTCGTTAAAAATTTATATTTATACTGTGCCACTTTTAGTTTGACAGTTTTGTCACTCCATAGTTCATCTACAGCTAGCTGCAAATCTGGTTCATAATCATTCGTATCGTAATGACCAAACGGATCTGTAAACACTAAATCTTCTGTAATTTTACAAAGGTCTGGGTTTACAAATGCACCTTCTAGTACCCTTTTCTCTTCTGTCTCTAACCCGAAATCTGAAGTATAAAATAACACATGTGCTAGAAAACGACCGATATGTTGGGATAAAAGTGGGTACTCCTCTCCATCTATAAATCCTTTTCTTGTAATTGTTAGTCTTGATAAATCTTCTAAAACTGTTACTGCTAACTCTTCATCATGACTGTACACTACCGGCACATATTCCGGCACATACTTCGCAAAAATTTGTAATGCTTTACTTTCAATCGTTGCTCTTTTTATAGACAATGGCCAGCTCTCACCAACTACTTTCGCATATGGCAGTGCTTGTTTTATTATAATAGACTTCTCTCCATCATCTAATTTGAACACGTAATTTAAATTGCCATCTCCAATTTCATGACAAACTACATTTGCTTTCTTTTCAAAATAATCGTGTTCTTTCGCATATTGTATAGCTGTCGTTTCAGTTAATGAATAATATCCCATCGTCTTCTCCCCCTTTTTATTCAGAGGTTTTTCTAAAATAGAAAAACCTCTTTCCACAAAGAAAGAGGTTTGAAGTTTATCTTCTCCCCTCTTATCTGCCAGAAAGTTTTACTTTCTGCTGGAATTAGCACCGTGCCTTTTGGCGTAAATATACGCCCCATTTCACAATGGTATTACGGTCGGTTGCTGGGCTTCATCGGGCCAAATCCCTCCACCTGCTCTTGATAAGAGTTGTATAATTTTTTGAATTTTTAACTTTATGTTGAAGACTATACCAAGAATAAAAATCACTTGTCAACATTTTATTTGTATAGTTCTGGACGACGATCTGCAAAAACTGGAATTCCTTTGCGTACCTCTTTAATTTTCTCGAATGTAAGCTCTCCAAATAAAATTGATTCTTCTTCATTCGCTTCTACAACAACTTCACCCCAAGGATCGATAATTAAAGAATGACCCGCAAACTCATTATTCGGATCCTTTCCTGCCCTATTACATGCAACAACATAACATTGATTTTCAACTGCCCTTGCTTGTAATAGCAAACGCCAATGTGCTAAACGAACTAATGGCCATTCTGCTACAACAAATAGAACTTTTGCACCTTTAGCAGTATGAACACGCATCCACTCCGGAAAACGAATATCATAACAAATTGTACCAGCGCACTCTATATTATCTAACTTAAATTCGCCTGTGCTATTTCCAGCGATTAAATATTTATGTTCATCCATGAGCTGAAATAAATGCACTTTGCTATATTCATTGACTAGCTGACCTTTATTAGTTACTACATACATTGTATTTGTAACACCTTGCTCTGTTTGCTTCGCAATAGAACCACCGACAATATGTACACCATATTGTTTCGACCACTCTTTCAGCTTTTCTTTCGTTTCTAATCCATCCCTATCTGCAATTTCAGAAAGCCTAGTTAAATCATATCCTGTTGTCCACAGTTCTGGTAAGACAATCACATCTGGTCTTTCTTTCATCGCTTCACTTATTTTATTTTTAGCATTTTCAATATTTTTTTCTACATCTCCAAAAACAATATCCATTTGAATACATGCGACTTTCATTTTGTCAGCCCCATTCTTAATTTTTTCTTTACAAAATACTGGAAAGATTATATCATTTGTCACTAGAATTGTAACAACTTTCAAAAGAGGTGGAAAGTATGAAATTATTTCAACCTTCTGAGATAGTAACATCATTGCCAACACAATTTTTCGCTTCACTTGTTGCAAAAGTTAACAAAGTCGTTGCAGCAGGTCACGATGTTATTAATCTAGGACAAGGTAATCCAGATCAACCAACACCGCAGCATATCGTAAAAGCTTTGCAAGACGCTGCTGAAAAGGCCATTCATCATAAATATCCGCCATTTCGTGGACATGAAAGTTTAAAAGAAGCTGTGGCAACATTCTATAATCGTGAATACGGCGTAAAATTAAATCCAAAAACAGAAGTTGCTATTTTGTTTGGCGGAAAGGCCGGATTAGTAGAATTACCAATTTGTTTTACAAACCCTGGCGATACCATTCTCGTTCCAGATCCAGGATATCCAGATTATTTATCGGGGGTTGCTTTAGCAAAAGCACATTTTGAAACAATGCCGCTACTTGCAGAGAATAATTTTTTACCAGATTATACGAAAATTGATGACACTATCGCTGAACGTGCAAAGTTAATGTTTTTAAATTATCCAAACAATCCTACTGGTGCTACTGCATCAAAAGATTTCTTTGATGAAACGATTCATTTTGCTAATGAACATAATATATTAGTCGTTCATGATTTTGCTTACGGTGCGATTGGATTCGATGGTCAAAAGCCTGTTAGTTTCTTGCAAGCAGACGGTGCTAAAGATATAGGTATTGAAATTTACACTTTATCAAAAACTTTCAATATGGCTGGATGGCGTATTGCTTTTGCTGTGGGAAATGCAAGTGTCATTGAAACAATTAACTTATTACAAGATCATATGTATGTTAGTATTTTTGGTGCAGTTCAAGATGCTGCCCGTGAAGCACTATTAAGTTCACAATCTTGCGTCGTAGACCTTGTAAATGGTTACGAATCTCGCAGAAACGCCCTTATTTCAGCTTGTCACTCAATTGGTTGGGATGTAGACATTCCAACAGGATCATTCTTTGCATGGCTTCCTGTACCAGAAGGTTATACATCTGAGCAATTTTCTGATATTTTACTAGAAAAAGCACACGTTGCAGTTGCCCCTGGTGTTGGATTTGGTGAACATGGCGAAGGGTATGTCCGTGTTGGTCTCTTACATACAGAAGATAGATTACGAGAAGCCATTAATCGAATTGATAAATTAAATTTTTTCAAAAAGTAATTGACAACACGAAAAATATCTGACAAAATTCAGTTATCTTAAAAATTTAAACATTTCTAAATACTTCTTATCAAGAGCAGGTGGAGGGACGAGCCCGACGAAACCCGGCAACCGATCTACAATTGTAGACACGGTGCTAATTCTCGCAGCGTTATGCTGACAGATAAGGAGCTGGTTGTAAAAAAACCTCTCCTTAGCTGAGAGGTTTTTTTATTTAACTAGGAGGTTTTAACAATGAGCGGAATTATAGCAACGTATTTAATCCATGATGATTCACATAACTTAGAAAAAAAGGCCGAGCAAATTGCACTCGGTTTAACAATTGGCTCTTGGACTCACTTGCCACACTTACTGCAAGAACAATTAAAACAGCATAAAGGCAACGTCATTCATGTTGAAGAATTAGCTGAACAAGAACATACCAATTCGTATTTACGTAAAAAAGTTAAACGCGGGATTATTAAAATCGAATATCCGTTATTAAACTTCAGTCCAGACTTACCAGCAATTTTAACAACTACATTCGGAAAACTGTCACTTGATGGTGAAGTGAAATTAATTGACTTAACATTTTCAGACGAGTTAAAAAAGTATTTCCCTGGTCCAAAGTTCGGGATAGATGGTATTCGAAATCTTTTACAAGTACATGAGCGTCCCCTTTTAATGAGCATTTTTAAAGGAATGATTGGACGAAATATTGGGTATTTAAAAACGCAATTACGTGATCAAGCAATTGGTGGTGTAGATATCGTAAAGGATGATGAAATATTATTTGAGAATACATTAACACCACTTACGAAACGCATTGTATCTGGAAAAGAGGTTTTACAATCCGTATATGAAACATACGGCCATAAAACGTTATATGCCGTAAATTTAACAGGTCGAACTTTTGATTTAAAAGAAAATGCGAAACGCGCCGTGCAAGCTGGGGCTGATATTCTATTATTTAACGTATTTGCTTACGGACTAGATGTACTACAATCACTAGCAGAAGATGATGAAATCCCAGTTCCTATTATGGCACACCCTGCTGTAAGTGGTGCTTACTCAGCATCCAAGTTATATGGCGTTTCATCTCCATTATTACTTGGAAAGCTATTACGTTATGCTGGGGCTGACTTTTCATTATTCCCATCTCCATACGGAAGTGTTGCACTAGAAAAAGAGGAAGCTCTTGCTATCACAAAATATTTAACTGAAGACGATCCATTTTTCAAGAAGAGTTTTTCTGTTCCGTCTGCTGGTATTCACCCTGGTTTCGTTCCCTTTATTCTACGAGATTTCGGTAAAGATGTTGTTATTAATGCGGGCGGCGGGATACATGGACATCCAAGCGGGGCGCAAGGCGGCGGTAAAGCTTTCCGTACTGCAATTGATGCTACTTTGCAAAATACACCACTCCATGAAGTAGATGACATAAATTTGCATAGTGCACTACAAATATGGGGAAATCCTTCTCATGGGGTGAGATTATGAGTATTCAAGTATTTTGTGATTTCGATGGCACGATTACAAATAATGATAACATTATGTCCATTATGGAAAAATTTGCACCACCAGAAGCGGAAGAAGTAAAGAATAGAATTTTATCACAAGAGCTGTCTATTCAAGAAGGTGTTTCTCAATTATTTCAATTAATACCTACTAGTCTACACGATGATATGATTCAATTTTTAATAGAAACTGCTGAAATCCGTAGTGGCTTTCATGAATTTATACAATTTGTAAATGAAAACAACATTTCTTTTTACGTTATATCAGGTGGAATGGATTTCTTCGTCTATCCACTCTTACAAGGAATCATTCCAAAAGAGCAAATTTACTGTAATGAAACAGACTTTTCAAGTGAATTCATTACCGTTAAGTGGCCTCATCCTTGTGATCACCATTGTCAAAATCATTGCGGATTATGCAAATCATCGTTAATCCGTAAATTAAGTGATACGAATGACTTCCATATTGTGATTGGAGATTCAATTACTGATTTACAAGCTGCGAAACAAGCAGATAAAGTATTTGCTCGTGACTTCCTTATTACAAAGTGTGAAGAGAATGATATTGCTTATACACCGTTTGAAACATTCCATGATGTTCAAACTGAATTAAAACATTTGGTGGAGGTAAAATCATGAAACAACTTTTTCGTCAATGGTATGACTTAAGCGAGATAAAAAAAGAGTTAACAATACGAAATTGGTTTCCAGCAACGAGTGGTAATATTTCTATAAAGGTTAGCCATGAGCCACTTACTTTTCTTATTACAGCAAGTGGTAAAGATAAAACAAAAACTACTCCAGATGATTTTCTATTAGTAGATCATCTAGGGGTTCCCGTATTAGAGACTGAATTACGCCCTTCAGCAGAAACAATATTACATACACATATTTATAACAATACGAATGCCGGGTGCGTACTTCATGTTCATACAACTGATAATAATGTCATTACAAACTTATATAGTGATGCAGTCACCCTTCAAAACCAAGAAATTATTAAGGCTCTCGATATTTGGGAAGAAGGCGCAACCATTCACATTCCTATTATCGAAAACCATGCCCATATCCCAACGCTTGGAGAAAACTTCCGCGAGCACATACAAGGAGATTCGGGAGCAGTATTAATCCGTAACCACGGTATTACCGTATGGGGCCGAGATAGCTTTGATGCAAAGAAAAGATTAGAAGCTTATGAGTTTTTATTCCAATTTCATATAAAACTATTATCAATTCAAGGAGGCGTTTCTAATGGCGCAAATTCGTATTCATGAAGTAAATACTCGCATTGAAAATGAAGTGGAAGTATATAAATTTCTACAAGAGGAAGGCGTTTTATATGAGAAATGGAACATTTCTAAACTTCCTACTCATTTAAATGAAAATTACTCTTTAACAGATGAAAACAAAGCTGAAATATTAGCTGTGTTTTCAAAAGAAATCGCTGATGTTTCAGCGCGCCGAGGTTATGAAGCACATGATGTAATTTCACTTTCAAATAGCACACCTAACCTTGACGAATTATTAATTAATTTCCAAAAAGAACACCATCATACTGATGATGAAGTTCGCTTTATTGTTAGTGGTCATGGCATCTTTGCCATTGAAGGAAAAGATGGAAAGTTCTTTGACGTTGAACTTGAGCCAGGCGATCTCATATCTGTTCCTGAAAATGCAAGACATTATTTTACCTTGCAAGATGATCGTCAAGTTGTAGCTATTCGTATTTTTGTTACAACTGAAGGCTGGGTTCCAATTTATTAAGGTAGTTAGTTGAATAAAAGGACTTGGATCCCCTTTTCCAACCTTTTATTCACTCTACATATATACATCCTCCTATGGAACAGGCTTATTTCAAAAAATGAAATAAGCCTGATTTTTTATTTTCTCAAACATATGAGTCCTTCTATTCAAAAGCAATCTCTCCTTCTATTTTTTAAGCGAATTTTTTAACACTTTTTGAACATTTATTGAACTTTTTTTGAATTTTTTCTGAAAATTCTGTTTTGTATATGATATACTACAATTAACTAATAAGGAAAAGAATATCGCAAACAGAGGGGGATAATCATGAGTTTACTTATCGCACTTATACTAGGGGTTACGTGTGGAGCACTTCCTGTTATTCTAGGAGCTATTATGGAAGAGTTGGAAGTTGGTGTTTTAGGTTTTGTCGCATCTTGTGTAAGCGCTTTATTTTTCGGCTTATTCGGTGCTATTCCTGTTTCAATTCTGTGTGCATTTTATATAGTACGCCATGCTCGTGCAAAACAATTCGGTCCTAATCATATCGCACAAGTTATTCCATTCCCAATCGAACGATGCCGCCGGGCTTCTAGCTTATAATTATAAAATTAAAAATAAATAAAAGTCCTCAAATGAGGACTTTTATTTATTTTCTTCTAGAAATTGAAACAATTCTTGTAGGTGCAAGACGTCTTCACTATAGCTAACAGATACGTGACATATACCGTCAATCTCAGCTTGCATATATAGATCAACTCCATCTCGATCATATTTCAATGCCAAATAAAATTCCATTTCTTCTAACATCTTTTTTGAAGATCGAATAACATAATGCCCCTTTTCATCTCTTCCATATTCGAATTTCGGCTCAAAATCATATTTTTGTTTAAAAGCTTCTTTTTGTTTTTCATTAATTTGTATACAAGTTGCTCGTTGTACAGTATCAATCATCTCATCAAATTTTTGAAGATCCATCTCATTTACCCCCTTATGTACTTTTTGTATAACACTTGTGTTCCACTATTCTCTTCCCCATCTTTCATTAACTCTTCATACAATTCCTTCGCCAAACTTAAACCTGGTACTGGTAATTGCAATTTTTCAGCCTCATCTAAAGCAATCTTCATATCTTTCATAAAATGCTTTACATAAAACCCTGGTTCAAAATCTCCCTTTAACATTCGAGGAGCTAAATTACTCAATGACCAGCTACCTGCTGCTCCCGTTGAAATACTTTCTAATACTTTATCTGGATCTAGTCCAGCTTTTTTCGCATAAGCAACAGCTTCACATACTCCAATCATATTTGAAGCAATCGCTATTTGATTGCACATTTTTGTATGTTGTCCACTTCCAGCTGGCCCTTGCAACTGAATATTCGTTCCTAAATTTCTAAATAAAGGTAAACATTTTTCGTATATTTCTTTCTCGCCACCGACCATAATTGCAAGTCTTGCTTCTTTCGCACCAACGTCTCCTCCAGATACAGGTGCATCTAACGTATATATATTCTTACTTTTACCAATTTCATTAATACGTTTTGCCAATGTTGGTGTAGATGTCGTGAAATCAATTGCTATCGTACCTTCATTTGCATTCTCCAAAATTCCATCTATCCCAAAGTATACTTCTTCTACATCATGTGGATATCCAACCATAGTCATTACAACATCAACTTGTTTTACTAACTCTTTCGGTGTATCACACCAATTTGCACCATCTTGCACTAACGAGTCTGTCTTCGCTTTTGTTCTATTATATACATATACTTTATAACCGTCTTGCATTAAATGACGCACCATACTTTTTCCCATTACACCAATACCGATGAAACCTATTGATACATTTTTACGTTCCATTTTCTCATCCCCTTTGTTCTAATAAATCACTTACCATCTTTCGAAACTCATTATTAAAATCATCATCTATACTATTTTTCACATTTGAAAATAAAATAACAAAAGTGCCTTTTTCTTTATTAAAATTATTGAAAGTGTTCCAACCAGATAGTACACCATGATTATGAAAATAATCCGGATATATGTAAAAACTAAATGCATATTTTCGTTCTGTTGAAGGTGAAAACATCGCTTGTATACTTTGTTCAGAAAGAAGTTTCCCATTTATAATCGCTTCGTCTAATTTCTTCATATCACCAACTGTCGTATACATCTCACCGCATCCGTATAACCACTCCATTAACAATTTTTGTGCAGGTTCAAGTACATTCTCTTTCTTTACATATCCTTTAGCAAAATACTGATCTCCCTGAGCCATATTTCCCATACCAGATTCATGCATTTCTGCTTTAGTAAATATATTTTCTTTTATGTAATCTCCTAAAGGTTTTTTTGATATGCTTTCTATAATATAGGCAAGCACCATATAATTATAATCTGTATATCTCCAACCTGTGCCTGGTGGAAATTCTAATTTTTGACTTCCAATCCAATTTACTAAGTTTATACGAGAAGCGGCATTCACTTTCCCTTTTCCGCTTTCTGGTAAACCTGATGTGTGTGTTAACAAATGATATAAGGTGATATTTTTATCTACCGGAAAAGAGGGAATATATTTATTTACATTGTCTTGAATATTTAACTTCCCTTGTTCCTGCAGCTGTAAAATAGATGTGGCCACGACTGTTTTCGTAATAGAACCGATACGATATTTAGTTTGAGGCGTATTTTCTATCTTATTTTGAACATCAGCATACCCATATCCTTTATTCAATATAACATGCTCTTTATCTGTCACTAAAACTGTTCCATTAAATTGCTTTCCTATTAAATATTGATCTAACTTTTGAGATATACTAGCATAATCAATTTGTTGTTCTTCTTTTTCTTCTATATTCTCTTGTACTTCTGATTCAATAGTAGGATTCACTTTAGTTGCCAATACAGTGCTTTCCTTTATATTGGGACTATAGAGAAAATAGTATACTCCACCACCAACTACAGCAGACAGCAAAGCTATCGTCATTATTTTTTTTATCATATTGTTCCTCCATAATTCCTTCGTTCAAAATCCCCCTCACATTCTATTATCAAACAATAAAAAAAAATCGCAACAATTTGTTGCGAAAAATTATTTTTTTTCTTTTCTATATACACATACTTGATTTTTTCCATTTTTTTTCGCTTCATATAATGCAATATCCGCTCGTTGCATTAATTCTTCTCTTGTAATCCCTTGTTCATATAATGCAACTCCAAAACTGGCTGTTAATTTCGAAATTCCTGAGAATTGCTTTGTTTCGATGAAAAATCGTAATGATTCCGCAACCTGAAATGCCTCTTTTTCTACTGTATTCGTTACTAATATAATAAATTCTTCTCCTCCCCACCTTGCAAATACATGTTGCTGCTCCACTTTAGATTTCATAAGCTCTGCAAGCTGAATTAGCGCTAAATCACCAAAATCATGACCATACGTGTCATTTACTGTTTTAAAATTATCTATATCAAATAAAATGAGTGCTATTTTTTCATCGTTACGCATTGCATTATCCCATTCTGCCTCTAGTATTTGCTGGAACTTCAAACGATTATAAATCTCTGTTAACGAATCTATCATCGCAAGCCTTTCTTGCTCTTGATAGATTTCATCTAATTCTGTAATCTCTGTACACTTCACAATAAATCTTGATAAATCTTCTGGCAGTGGTGTCGCACGCAATAAAAAAGTTGACACTTCCCCTTCATAATTGGACATCTTAATTCTTCTATCATATGATAATGTATCATCTAACCATGTTATATCATGGGTTGTTGAATAGTATCCATTTTCTCTAATAAAATGTTCAGCAAATACTAAATGTTGCTCACGATAGGCAAACAAATTTTCATATCCGAAAAACTCTAAAAAGTTTGTATTACAATCAACAATCTCATCGTCTTCTACTATAAATAATAGATCATTTTGAAAATCAAACATCGTTTGAAGTAGTTCTTGTTGCAAACTTACTTGCCGTACTAAAGAAAGCTGATACAAACTCTTATTCACTTCCTCTAACACCATTTGTGGAGTCACAGGGGCTATTACAATATTACGTATTCCTAACGTAAGCACCTCTGCAAATTCGCTTGTTATCTGTTGATCCCAAATGACAATAAATGTACTCTGTGGATTATACATATTCTTTATATATTTTATTTGAGAAAAATCTGTTACATACATAATTACAATATGTGGTTTAGTCCTCTGAAACAATAATTCTCCTTCTTCAAAACTATTTGCTATAAACATACATTTTGGATGAATATTTTCTATCGTTTGTTGATGTGTACATCCATTTTCTATATAAAGGACATTTAACTGAAGATCTTGTAATACATTTTGGAAAACCGTATTCTCTAATAAAAAATGTAGTATGTTCATCACTAGTCTTCACTCACTTCATATATCTTGTTCTACTGAATTCCTCACAAACATTTTATAAAAGGCTGCTCTCAAAAAATTTTAATGAGTGAGGGATACATATTAACAAGCTAATTGAGAATGTTCTCTTTTCTTTTTCACTCTATAAATTCCTTTTTTAGTGTATGATTATCGGAATTGTATCGTTTGTATGAATGCCCTAGCTTCCGCTTTAAAACTTGACAATTAAAATAAAGATATTATATTCTTAAATTCGATAACTTACAAAATGTAAGTAGAATATGCTACATGTATTTTTTCATAATTTGATATGTAATTTGGAGGATATATAATGACAAACGATAATTTTTTTGATGTTCTATATGAACGCACATCTACACGTGCATTCAACCCTGAGAAAGAAATTTCATCTACAGAGTTACACGAGATTTTAAAGGGAGCTGCTCAAGCACCTTCTGCTTGGAACTTGCAGCACTGGAAATTCCTCGTATTCCAAGGTGAAGATGTACAGAAACGATTACATCCAATTGCTTATAACCAACAACAAATACTTGATGCTTCTGCTGTAGTCGCTATTTTAGGTGATTTAGAAGCTTATAAAAACGTTGAACCAGTTTATGGTCCAATTGTAGAACAAGGATTTATGAAAGAAGAAGCTAAAGAGCGCTTAGCTAAAAATATTGAGTCTGCATATGCTCGTGAGCAATTCCCAAGAGATGCAGCCTTTTCAAATGCATCTTTAGCAGCAATGCAACTTATGCTTGCGGCTAAAGCAACTGGCTGGGATACTTGTGCTATTGGTGGTTTCAACCCACAAGCACTTATAGAAGAATTCAATGTTTCATCTCGTTACGTACCAATTATGCTTATTACAATTGGTGAATCAACTTTAAAAGGCCACCCTGCACCACGAATGAGCGTAGAACAAGTGAGTGAATGGGCAAAATAATAAAGTGAACCTTTAACCAATGCGAGGGCCTTACTGCCTGTTAATACGGGATAAAAAAGAAACGAAGGTAATTTCATTACCTTCGTTTCTTTTTCTTCTGTCACACATCCGTAATATTACAATGTATTATTCGACATCTATACATAAAGAAATAGTAAATTTTATGCTATTTCCATAAATACAAATGGCGTTTCGTGTCGAAATTTGTTAAAACAGCGAAATATAACCGTGTGTTTTTGTTACAATTATGATACAATGATAACAAATAGATAACAAGAGAGGGATTTTCATTGAGTTCATACGGAAGCTTTATCGCACTTTTAAGCTACATAGTAACTGTACTGCTGTTATATTTTATTGGCGATGCTGCAAACATATCAGTGTTACAATTCCCAAAAGAAGAAGCGTTTCAATTAGAAGCGGAAAAACATACTGCAAGATCCATTGCACCACTACTCTTAGCTCTTCCTGTATATATCATCGTTTTATATAAAAGCAAAAAAGTGTAAAGGCTACCTATTTCATTCATTCCGGTGGTCCTTACACTTTTTTGTGATATCTATCCTATTTTAAACATCATCCCGTAATAAACACCCAGCTAGTCATTTAAAATGAGAAAATCCCCTAGAAAAAATTCCACTCTCTGTCCAGTCACTCACTACCGAACTTACATAGATTATAAGTGTGAAGGGGGTGATGAGGATTATGTTTGGATCATTTGGATGCTGTGATAACTTTAGAGACTGTCATCATCGTGAAAGAGAGTGTGACCATCGCGAACATCGCGAGAAAGAGAGAGAAGAAGTTAGACCACAACGACCTGCTGTATGTAACGTACTTGCTAACATTTCAGTTGGAACAGAGCTTTCTCTTTTAAGCATTAGAGGTAACGGCACATTCAACAATGTAATTTTTGAAGGTTTCGCTAACGGTGTTGCTCTTTTCTCTGCTTTAGCTCGTAATAACAATAACAAAGATAACAATAAAGACGATAAGAACAATCAAAACCGAAATACTTTTACTGGTATTTTACGTGTATGCCCAACTGATATCGTTGCAATCGCTATCTAATTCTGTTCCTTATCCTCTATAGTAAAAAAATAAGATTTACTTTTCTCATAGAAAAAACCTGAGACCGATTTCAAATCGACTCAGGTTTTTTTATTGATTATATGCTTTTAACTAGTTCAACAACTTCTTCAGCAGTTGACATCATTAATGCTTTTTCTGCTAATGTTTCCATTTCTGCTTTTGACAACTTGCTTAGTTGTGTTCTCGCAGGAAGAATAGATGTTGCACTCATGCTGAACTCATCTAAACCTAATCCTAATAATAATGGGATAGCAAGTGAATCTCCCGCCATCTCACCACACATACCAGCCCATTTTCCTTCTTTATGAGCAGCATCGATAACCATTTTTACAAGACGTAAAATAGATGGGTTATACGGTTGGTATAAGTAAGCTACTTGTTCGTTCATACGGTCTGCAGCCATTGTGTATTGAATTAAGTCATTTGTTCCGATAGAGAAGAAATCAACTTCTTTCGCGAATTGATCTGCTAATACTGCTGAAGCTGGGATTTCAACCATCATACCCACTTCAATAGAATCTGAAACAGTTGTACCCGCTTCTACAAGTTTCGCTTTCTCTTCTAATAAGATTGCTTTCGCTTGACGGAACTCATCAAGAGTTGCAATCATTGGGAACATAATTTTTAAGTTACCGTATACGCTAGCACGAAGTAATGCACGAAGTTGTGTACGGAACACATCTTGCTCATCAAGACATAAGCGAATTGCACGGTATCCTAAGAATGGGTTCATTTCTTTTGGTAAATGTAAGTATGGAAGCTCTTTATCTCCACCGATATCAAGTGTACGAACAACAACAGGTTGACCTTCTTTTACACCTTCAAGAACTGCTTTATACGCTTCGAACTGCTCTTCTTCTGTTGGAAGATTGTCACGGCCCATGTATAAGAATTCTGTACGGTATAAACCAACGCCTTCTCCGCCATTATCGATAATACCTTGTACATCATTTGGTGTTCCGATATTTGCAACAAGCTCAACGTGATGTCCATCACTTGTTACAGTAGCTTGGTCTTTTAATTTTGCCCATTCAGTTTTTTGCTCTTCAAATTTCGCTTTCTTTTCTTCAAAAGAACGAAGAGTTTCTTCTGATGGATTAACAATTACTTCTCCATCTAAACCGTCGATGATTACGATATCGCCGTTTTGGATTTTCTCCATAACAACTTTCGTACCAACAACAGCTGGAATTTCCATAGAACGAGCCATAATTGCAGAGTGAGATGTACGTCCACCAATATCAGTTGTAAAACCTTTTGCATACTTACGGTTTAACTGAGCTGTATCAGATGGTGTTAAATCTTCAGCAATGATGATTACTTCTTCAGAAATTGTACCAGGGTTTGAGAAGTTAATTCCTAGTAAATGTGCAAGAACGCGTTTTGTTACGTCTCGAATGTCCGCAGCACGTTCTTTCATATATTCGTTATCCATGTTTTCAAACATAGAAATAAACATTGATGCAACTTCATCCATTGCAAATTCAGCATTTACTTTTTCGCTATTTACTTTATCTTTTACTGGGTTTACTAGTTCTGGATCATTTAACACTAATAAATGTGCTTCAAAGATCGCAGCTTTATCAGCACCCAGCTCAGCAAAAGCGTGGTCCTTAATAGCTTCTAATTCAGTTTTTGCTTTCTCAAGCGCAGCGTCTAAGCGTGCAATTTCAGCAGCTTCGTTTGTAATTGATTTCTTTTCAATGTTAAATTCAGGATTCTCAAGTCTGAAAGCCTTTGCAATAGCAATCCCACTTGATGCAGCGATCCCTTGAATGTTAAGAGTCATTATTCTCCTAATCCTTCGTTTTTCATAGTTTCTTCGATAGCTGCTAGTGCTTGAGCTGCATCATCACCATTTGCAGTGATTTTAATTTCTGCGTTTTGTTGAATGCCTAAAGACATAACGCCCATGATTGATTTTAAGTTAACGTTTTTTCCGTTATACTCTAAGTTAATGTCAGAACCAAATTTGCTTGCAGTGTTTACAAGTAGAGTTGCTGGACGAGCATGAATTCCTGAGTCGCTAGTTACTTTAAAGATTTTTTCCATGATAATTTATCTCCTTTAAATTACAGTATTTTTTTAGTTGTATAGACGTGAGTACTACATCATCTATTGTATATAATAGGCGATGTTCGGTCAACCACATCGCCTATTATAATTATAAACATTTTGCGTCAAATTCCTACTGAATGTCAATAATAGCGTTTTCGCCCTTCTTAACATTTCCATCTTTTTTCAATTCGACTTGTTGTCCTTGTTGTAAATTCGTAAAGACAATTGGTGTAATGATAGATGGTGCATTTTCTTTTACAAATGCAAGATCTACTTTTAATAATGGTTGTCCTTGTTTCACTTTGTCGCCTTGTGCTACCAGTGCTTCAAAACCTTCACCATTTAATTTTACAGTATCAATACCGAAGTGGATTAAAATTTCTTTTCCGCCTTCAGATTGAATGCCAATTGCATGCTTTGTAGGGAATACATTGACAATCTCACCATTAACTGGAGAAACTACTGTTCCTTCTGTTGGCTCGATTGCAAATCCGTCTCCCATCATTTTTCCTGAGAATACTTGATCAGGTACTTCTGTAATCGGTAAGATTTTCCCTTCAATTGGTGAAACGATTGTTTCGTTTTCATCAACTTGCTGAGGAGCTTCTTCTACTTTTACAGGCTCTTCTTTTTCAACATGAGGTGTACGACCTGACATAATATCATGAATTTGTGATTTTAATGTGTCAGATTTCGGTCCGAAAATAGCTTGAATGTTATTTCCTACTTCAAGTACACCAGCTGCTCCAAGCTCTTTTAAGCGATCTTTGTTTACGTTCTTTTGTTCGTTAACTTGAACACGTAAACGAGTAATACAAGCGTCTAAAGAAGCAATGTTTTCTTTACCACCAAGTGCCACTAATACTTCACGAGGAAGTTCACCCGCTTCAGTTTTTCCTGCACCGTCATTCGCATTTGCTACTTCACGACCAGGTGTTTTTAAATCCCATTTACGGATTGCAAAGCGGAATCCGAAGTAGTAAATAACTGCTAGCACAAGACCAACAATAATTACCCACCACCATGCTGTACGGCCTGGTAGTACCCCGAATAACATAAAGTCGATTAAACCACCAGAGAATGTCATACCAATTTTAACACCTAAAATTTGCATTGTCATAAATGATAGACCAGCGAATACGGCATGAATTCCGAATAGTACTGGTGCTACGAATAAGAATGAAAATTCAAGTGGTTCTGTAATACCTGTTAAGAAAGATGTTAATGCAGCAGAACCTAAAATACCAGCTGCTAATTTTTTATTTTCTGGACGTGCTTCATGGTACATTGCTAATGCTGCTGCTGGAAGACCGAACATCATGAACGGATACTTACCAGTTGTAAATGTACCTGCTGTTAATTCTACACCGTCTTTTAACTGTGCCATAAAGATTTTTTGATCACCACGGATTAATTCGCCAGCTGCATTTGTGTACTGACCGAATTCGAACCAGAACGGTGAATAGAAAATGTGATGTAATCCAAATGGAATTAATGAACGTTCAATTAAACCGAATATGAATGCTGCTACTGTTCTATTTGCATCAATCATTTGATGTGAGAACGTATTTAAGCCACCTTGAATGTATGGCCAAACGAAACACATGATAATACCTACTACTAAAGAGAACGTTGCAGTTGCGATCGGTACGAAACGCTTACCTGCGAAGAAACCTAAGTATGATGGTAATTCAATGTTGAAGTATTTATTGTAGCAATATGCGGCTACTATACCGACGATAATACCACCAAATACTCCCGTTTGTAGCGTTGGAATTCCTAATACGTTTGCATATGCTGGATCAGCAAATCCAATTTTTACTGGATCTGCTCCAGAACTTGTTACTTTCACTAGCTTATCTACTTCTAAGAACACACTCATCGTTTTGTTCATAATTAAGTAGCCGACGAATGCTGCTAATCCAGCTACTCCGTCTCCACCAGCTAAACCAATTGCTACCCCAACTGCGAATAATAATGCAAGGTTAGCGAAAATAATATCACCAGATTGTTCCATAATTTTTGCTACCATTACGAACCAATCTGCTTTTAAAGCAGGAATAACATTTGTTAACTGTGGATTTTGAAATGCATTACCAAATCCAAGTAAAATACCTGCTGCCGGTAAAATCGCTACTGGAAGCATTAACGCTTTTCCGACTTTTTGAAGAACACCAAAGATCTTCTTAAACATGGAAACCCTTCCTCTCTTATCTATATTGATACCTTCCGACAAACGCCAAAAAGACATGAGGAAAAAAAGATAGAACGATAGCTATACAAAGGGTAGTATATCCCTTTCTCAAGCTTACATTCCTTACTTTTCTCCACTCATGCCTGATCGAATCAGTAACACGTGTCAAAAATAGGATTACTTATAAGTTCACTATAATTAAGGCAAACGTTTTCGTTACTTACCTTAATGTGTTTGTCGAAATTTGTATAACTTTGCATTAGTTATTATACATAACTATTGTAAGCGATTCAATGATTTTTTTTAACGTTTTCATTTTAGACAAAAATATATGTCTTTTTACACATGCTCTGCTTTCACTAAGCGCTGCAGGTGCATCGTTAAATATATGCTCTCTGCTTCATACACAGGAAGTTGCAATTCTTTTTGCATGACCTTTACTAGCTTCCAAGCTAAATTATAACAGACGGGATATTCCGCCTTTAATAAATCAGCAAAGCTTTGTGATTCCTCTACTTTCTCCCCTTTTTTCACCCGTTCAATAGCATATTGTAAATGACGGATAAGGCGTAAGTAGTGGATACTTTCTTGGTCTAATGTAATTTGTAAGTTTGTCTCAATTAAAGATACAAGCTGTGCAATAAGACGGGAGTTTTGATTAACTGAAGATAAATCTGAATTTGTAAGTGAACTGTAAATATGGAGTGCAATGAACCCAATTTCTCCTTCTGGCAATATAATTTGCAAACGAGAATTTAAAAGGTCTACAACACCTTCAGCAATTTCATATTCCTCTGGATAGAGCATTTTCGTTTCAACTAAAAAAGGATTATCAATTGTAAGTCCTTGTTTTAATCTCTTAATTGCAAAAGAAATATGATCTGTTAAAGCGATATGAATATGTTCATTCAATGGTGATTTTGCTTTTTCTTGAATGTAGAACATAATATCATTCATTAATTCAATTAATTTTTCACTTATATGCGGCACTAACAGTTTGTATTGTTCACGATCACGTTCATTTTTTAAAACAAACATTTTCTCAATTTGTTCTTGCTCCAATACGTCTTTCGCTTTTTTCCCAAATCCAATTCCTTTACCAATCACTACTACTTCCTCGTGTTCAGGATGGCTAGCAATGATGACATTATTATTTAAAACTTTTTTAATTTCTAGATAATTATTCATATAACACCACCCTCGTACTTAAATAGCCTGCTTTTATGTTACAGAACATTCTTCTTTGTCGTCAATGTAAAACATCTACCATTTCATAAAAATTCATTTTTTAGACATGTTTATATATGATGCGTATAATGTAAGAGCAACTGTACATAGAAAGGGGATAACAACATGATTAAAATGTTTGTAAGTGATATCGATGGTACAATGATGCAACACGGAGGATTAATTGACGAACAGGATCTTGTAGCACTTCGTAGTCTTGCTGAGCAAAATGTTATTCTTTGTTTCGCTTCTGGCCGACTTGATAATGAAATTGCAGACTTAATGAAAGCTGTAAATACAAATTTCCATCGAATTAGTGTAAATGGTGTTTTCGTGTACACACATGAAAACGAGCAACTACTATCCGCAACATTCGATTCAAGTATTCTACCTGATCTGTTAGCAATGACAAATGAAGATCCTTATTTTCGTTATGTAAGTGATGAGCATAATTATTACATTGAAGAGAAAACACCGTTTATTCATGAGCTCGAACAACAAGTCACGATGACTTCTGTTGAAGAACCGCATCTATTACAGAAGATTGATGATACAATTTTCCCAAATAAAATCTCTGTCGGTGGAACAAAGGAAAGCTTACAACTCCTTCAGAAAAAAATTGATGAAAAATTCCACGGAAAAGTTAGTACATTCATTTCAGCAGAACAATGTTTAGATGTAATGCCACCTAATATTAGTAAAGGGGCTGCTATTTCTGTTTTATTAAAAGAGTTTCAAATACAACCAGATGAAGTTGCTTGCATAGGGGATTCTTATAATGATATCCCAATGTTTTCTTTAACTCCTCACAGTTTTGCTATGTCTCAAGCAGATGAAGCAGTAAAAGAACACGCTCACTATGTAGTAAATACAGTTAAAGATGCTGTTAACCAAGTAATTGCTCATAATAAAAATACGACTCACTCCTTGTAAGGATGAGTCGTATTTTTTCTTTACATGTTAAACAATTTGACATTAACTGTACTTCACGAACTGAAATATATTATTTGTTACGTGCGATGTTTGTAATAAACTTATAACGATCCCCACGATAAATACATTTCACATACTCTAACGGTACTTCACCTTCTGAATATGACCATTGACGCATTACAAGCACTGGCGCCTTTTTAGGAATATGCAGATGTTCCGCTTCATTATCCGTTGCAATTGAAGCTTCAATTGATTGAGTAGCGCTAACAAGTTTAAAGCCCAGTTTCTTCTCTAAATGTTCATATAAAGATTGTTGCAATATTTCTTCGTTAATATCTTTTACAAGAGCTGGCGACAAATATGTCGTCTCAAAAGCAATCGGTTCATCATCAGCTAAGCGAATACGCCTCACTTCATAAACCGACTCTCCCTCCTGTATTCTCAACCGGTCTGCGATTTTCGCAGTAGCTGGAACTAGGCGGAAACTAAGTAATTGACTACTTGGGTTCATCCCACGAGAAATCATATCTTCTGTGAATCCCGTCATTCCTTGCAATTTTTGTTCCACTTTCGGAAGTTGGACAAACGTACCGATTCCACGTTTCCGATATAAATAACCTTGTTCCACTAAATTATTAATCGCCTGTCTGATTGTCATACGACTCACTTCGAACTTATCGCAAAGTTCATTCTCAGATGGGATTTTATCTCCCGGCTTCCATTCGCCGTCCTCAATTAGCTGTTTCACCCACTCTTGAATCTGATAATAGATCGGAAATGGTGAATACTTGTCGATGTTCATCAGCAATCGCCTCACTGCATAAAGATAGAGCTTCTTGATCAGCGATTACGGTTACATTCGGATGACGTTGTAAAACTGTAGCAGGACACGCTTCACTATATTCACCTTGCAATAATTCTTTAACAGCTTCTGCCTTTTTAGAACCCATAGCAACAAGTAGAATTTGTTTCGCTTTCATAATGCTTCCGATTCCCATTGTAATCGCATGAGTTGGCACATCTTCTTCTTTTTCGAAGAAGCGAAGGTTTGCTTGGCGTGTAGATTCTGTTAATTCAACAATGTTTGTTGGAGAATTAAACAGTGTTCCTGGTTCGTTAAATCCGATGTGACCGTTTTCACCGATTCCAAGAATCTGTAGGTCAACTGGGTTAGCAGCTAGAATGCCCTCGTAACGCTTGCACTCTTCCTCTAAATCACTTGCCATCCCGTTTGGTACATAAGTTTGTTTAAATGGAAGATGATCAAACAACTGTTCTTGCATAAAATAGTGATAGCTGTTTTTATCTTCATGTGGTAAATTTACGTACTCATCTAAGTTTACAGTGGTTACACGGCTTGTATCAAGTTTATTTTTTCGCATTTCTGCATAAATACCTAATGGAGAGCTTCCTGTAGCCATTCCTAATGTTGGATTTTCTTTTGTTTTTACAACTTCTTCAATTAATTTATAACCTGCTTCTGCTAGTTCTTCTGGAGTTTTTACAACAAGAATATTCATTTAATTACTTCCCTTCCTTCATATGAATTCCTAAACGAACCGTATCATATACATGTAAATCTTCATTCATCACAACAAAGTCTGCATCTTTGCCTACCGCTAATGCACCTTTATGATTTAATCCAAACTCTTCTGCTTGGTTAACTGATGTCATTAGTACTGCATCTTCGATTGAACAACCTGTAAATTCAATTACATTTCGGAAAGCTTGATCCATTTTTAGAATACTACCAGCTAACGTTCCATCTTCTAATCGAGCACTACCATCTTTTACATGTACTGGCTGTCCGCCAAGCTCATATAATCCATCTTCAAGACCTTTTGCACGCATTGCGTCAGTAATAACACTTACTTTTTTCGGTCCTTTTAATTTATATGCTAATTTCACCATATCAGGGTGAATGTGAATACCATCTGTAATTACTTCAACCATTACATCTGGATTTAATAACACATGACCAACAACCCCTGGTTCACGGTGATGTAATCCACGCATTTGATTGTATAAATGCGTTGCATGTGTAATGTTTCTATTTTTTAGTTGCGCATCAATTGCATCTGTATGTCCCATTGTGCCAACAACACCAGTTTCAGCAAGATACTGCTCAAACTCTAACGCACCTTCTTCTTCAGGTGCATATGTTACTAATTTAATGAGATTCCCGCTTGCTTCCTGCCATTGTTTAAATTGCTCAATATTCGCAGGAACAATATGTTCAAGTGGTTGTGCACCTGCACGTTTTTTTGAAACATACGGTCCTTCTAAGTGAATATATTCGAAATGTGCTCCTTTTTCTTTCGCTTCCTTCGCAGCATGTAGTGCTGCTTCGATTGCTTCTGGAGCTTGTGTCATTGTTGTTGGGAAGTAAGTTGTAACTCCTTCTTTTAACATTTCTTTACCTAGAGTTACTAATCCATCGCTATTTGCATCCATCGCATCAATATCGTATCCACCATGAATATGAACATCGATCATACCTGGAATCACAATTTTACCTGCCGCATCTAAAACCGCTTCATTTTCTTGTGATACATATTGAGCCATCAAACCAATTTCTTTAATTGTTTCTGCGTAACGAATAAATCCGTTTTCCACTACTTCTTGACCTGTATAAATTTTGGCATTGATGACAACTTGCGTTTTCATTTTCATCGATCCTTTCCCATGAAATACCTACTTGTTATTATTACCTTATTCGCCTAATTCCATCTTAATATATGCACGAGTAGTTGTCTAGACATTCGAATGAAATTTCCTTTTTGTTTAACAAAAAGGACACTTGCTGCGTCTCTCTCAATTATAATATATGTTATTCAGTTTTCCAAAAAGGGAGAATATCCTCGTATCCTATTACTCATTTAAGTAACGGCATTAATCCACTAGTGCCTATTGTAATATGCTCGCCGTCTGTTTCCATTTCTACTGTATGTTTATTTGTTCCATATATCATTATACCATGTCTGTTTAAGCGTCTCACTACACTTTGGTGCGGATGCCCATACGGATTTCTGCTTCCATATGAAAGAATTGCGAACTGCGGCTCTACTTTCTTAAGAAACATTTCACTTGTTGAAGTATATGAGCCATGATGTCCCACCTTTAACACATCTGCATGTACATCAAATTGCTTTAATATTTCCGTTTCCGTCCGCACATCAGCGTCACCCATTAGTAAAAAATCCGCTTTTCCGTATCGTACCTTTAACACAATTGAAGATTCATTATTTTCATCTTTTGATTTCCCATTGTTTAATACTTGTATGGAAACATGCGGATCTAGTGGTATGTATTGTCCCTCTTTTACTGAAACGAAAGGAATTCCTCTTTTTTTAATATGATTCCGGTATGTGTGATACGTAAAAGAACTATAGGTCTTTCCACTATCTAATATAAGTGATACCGGCATTTGCTCGACAATCGGAATCAATCCTCCAATGTGATCCATATCAGGATGCGTACTGACGATAACATCTAAATGATTAATCCCTTTTTCGATTAGTTTTTGAATGATAACCTCACCGGCTTCATAAGGTCCCCCGTCAATTAACATCGTTTGTCCATTTGGCAATGTAATAAGTGTTGCATCACCTTGGCCAACTTTTAAAAAACTCACTTTCATTTTACCAAAATGTTGCCGCTGCGTATGTAAAGGAGACGCGGTATGAATAGACATCATATATCTTTTGGCCGATGTACTATTTAAAGAAAAGCATAACAAAACAGAAATTAGCAATAAGATACTTCGCATACTTCTCATAACTCGTCTCCTTTTTTCAATTAGTATGGCACGGTATAAAATTGATATACAAAAAAAGCTTAGCAAAATGCTAAGCTTTTATTTCGATATCTCCTGTAAAGAACCAAAGAATAAATCTGCTTCATTCATTTGTTCATTCTCTTCAGAAAGTGCCGGTAAATCATCTAATGTTTTCAGTCCAAATGTATCTAAAAATTCTTTCGTTGTTCCATATAAAATAGGACGCCCGGGCCCTTCTGCTCTTCCCATTTCTTTTATAAGTAAGTGTGAAACTAACGTTTGTAACGCCTTATCGGTTTTTACGCCTCTAATCTCTTCCATTTCAGTCCTTGTAATCGGTTGACGATATGCCACAATCGCTAACGTTTCTAGAGCAGCCTGAGAGAGTGAAGCAGCTGTTGGAATATCTATTAATTTTTGATAGTATGAAGCATGTTCTTTCTTTGTAGCAAAACGATATACTTTTGCATACTGTACAATTTGCAAGCCGCGGTGTACACCTTCACATTCTTTTTGCATTTCTTCTAAAATATCGATTACTTCATTTCCTTCAATTTCAAGGACTTTCGCTATTTGTTCTGGATAAATTCCTTCATCACCAGACACAAATAAAAGCCCTTCAATGATTGATTTCTGTTCTGCTCTATCCATTTTACGAGCTCCTTCCTCCTATTTTTCCCATAAAAATACACATCAAAAAACCGAATCACAATTCATGCGTTCGGTTCAATATTTTTTCTCTTGTTCCAAACGATACATTCAAACCTAGCATGAGATATAACTATTTCTATCTCATTTACCATACTAACTCTATGCAGATTTAGTAGAGCTTGATACGAAAATTTCATCAAAATTATGTTCTTGTTCAATTATAATTTGTTGATTTTTCATAAGCTCAAGAACCGCTAAAAATGTTACAACCATTATTTCCCGTTCATCATCAACAAACAAATCATAAAAACTTTGACGACCACCTTGTATTTCTAACTGCTTTAAAATATCAGTCATGCGCTGTGAAATTGGTATTTCTTGACGAGTAATACGTGTTGTTACTGGTTTCTTTGCTTTTTTACGGCGCATTAATTTTTGAAATGCCGCTAGCATATCATATAACGTAACATCAAGAGGCAAGTTTGTCTCCTCTTCTTGTTGCAATGATGTAAAATCAATTGGCGGACGTGTATATAGCTGTGCTCTTTCTAGTTCTCTTTCTTTTAGTTCAGTAGCAACTTGCTTATATTTCTTATATTCAATTAACCTCTCCATCAATTCTTGACGAGGATCATCTATAAAGTCATCACCGTTATCAAGTACATCTTCTTCGTGTTTCGGCAACAACATTTTACTTTTAATTTGTAATAAAGTCGCAGCCATTACTAAATACTCACTTGCAACATCTAATTGTAGTTCTTTCATCGTATGAACATAAGATAAATATTGCTCTGTAATTTCCGCTACAGGAATATTATATATGTCAATTTCATAACGATGTATTAAATGTAACAATAAATCTAAAGGCCCTTCAAAAGCCTCTACTTTAAAATTATACTGCACAAAGCATCCCACCACATTTTTTCTATAACATCATAAGTATAGAGCATACTCATGTTCTATCCAACCTTTTTAAGAAATTTAATTAAAAATAGACCGATGCCTATGTCATCATGCCCATCGCTTCATATGATAACAGTGTAGTAAGAACAATGTAGGAGGTCAAAAAACTATGGGTCACGTTGATTGCGGTTTTAGCGGTGGGTTCGCATTACTTGTTGTATTGTTTATTTTACTAATTATTGTAGGGGCAGCTTGCTTCTGCTAATATGAACAATAACGGCTAGGGAAATTTCCCTAGTCGTTTATTGTTCATATTTCTATGATACACTTGTATTTATAACCGTTAAACAGGGGTGAAGAACATGTATCCTACCGAATACATACAATTTTTAATTCATTTTCACGGAGATTATGATTATTTTGAATGCCATGAAATACTGGAAGAATATTGGAAAGAAAAACCAAGAGGAGATCGCGATCATTATTTAGTTGGTCTCATTCAAATTGCAGTTTCTTTATACCATCAAAGACGCTCTAACTGGAATGGCGCAGAAAAGATGATGAAAAGTGCCATAACGATTTTAGAAAAAAACAGTGCACCTTTACTACGTTTAGGAATAAATGCCACACAACTCCCATTCTTACTCAAGGATAGATTGCAATCTATACAGAAAGAAGAAAATTTCACACCGTTATTTTTACCATTATCAGATACAACATTAGAAAAGCATTGCATGGAATTATGTCAGAAACAAAACCTCCCTTGGAAAGACGTGAATGCTTCTTCTAGTGAATATATAGTACATAAGCACACATTACGTGATCGAACAGAAGTCATTACTGAACGAAACGAGCAATTACAAAAAAGAAAGCAGAGATAATAAACTACTTATCTCTGCTTTCACGAATGTATATTTTGTTCAAGCCCTTTACACTTTTTGCAAAAACTTGCTGTTTGCTCATTTCCGCAAATTGTAAACTCAAGAAATTTGCTCTTTAACTCTTGTACCATCTTCGTCCCAATACCCATATGACGATGAGATGGGTTCACACTCAAATGCTGAATTTCCAAAACTTGATTCTCTTTTTTTACAATCCCCATTATCCCAACAAAATCTTCGTTTTGTTTCCACAAATACAATTGCCAATCATCTTTTGCTTCATAATCTTTCATAGTCAATTGTAATGTTTTCACATCTTTTTCCGTTGGCATAAATGAAAGAAGCCCCATTGCAATCTTTTCATAACTTTTTTTAAAACGAATTAACATAACCCTTATCCCTTCTTACAAAAGTTACAAACTATTAATCCCCTCAACCACTCTTTTCATATCACATTCATTTTACAATATTTTCAACAGAGTGAGAAGGGCTTAAAACAACTTGATAATCATACAAAGCGAAAAGAAGAAAGTCAAATATATGTTTCAGTACTATTTTTTCTAAATAGATAGAAGGTGAAACGTTGTTATATGAAAGCGAAAAGAAACATCCACCGCTCATTATCACTTCAATATTCATCATCTGAGAGCAAATGAATTCTAGCGAAATAAATGTAATAAAAAATATTTATTGAAACATGTAATCTAATGTATTCTATGTAATATGTTAAAATTTTGTTCTCATACGCGCCATATTTTCACTACAATAACAGTACTACTTGTATCATGTACCGCAAACGAAATCCCCATTCCTATTAAAAAAAACAAAAAAGAGAGCCATAGCTCTCTTTTCCCATTAACTTATTCTTCCCAAACTTTAACTTCTTTCATTACATCGCCTTGACGCATGTTTAATACTGTTTCAATACCGCTTGTCGCTTTACCGAATACAGTATGTACACCATCTAAATGTGGTTGTGGCTCATGAACAACAAAGAATTGGCTACCACCTGTGTTACGACCAGCGTGAGCCATAGAAAGTGATCCTACAAGGTGTCTATGAGGATTTCCATCAGTTTCACATGGGATAGAGTAACCTGGGCCACCTGCACCTGTTCCTGTTGGATCTCCACCTTGGCTTACGAAGCCAGGAATAACGCGGTGGAATGTCACACCATCATAAAATCCTTGCTCTGCTAGTTTTTTAAAGTTTTCTACTGTTTTTGGTGCCTCTTCTGGGAAAAATTCTAAATCGATTTTTTCACCATTTTCCATTAATATGTATCCTAAAGTTTTCATATGTATATGTCTCCTTTCAACTATCTCAGCACTATATTACCACATTCATGACTAGAAACAAAAAGAATCCGACAATCTACATACTTCTTTTTTGAAATGTGGAAAAAGCTAGGTGACAAATAAGAAATATATACTATAATAACTGTGTTGCCCGAAAATTTTAGAAAGAGAAAGGGAGCGATTTTTCGTGAAAACGAAATTACTAGCTCTGCTATTAGCTGTAACGGTATTTATGATGCCAACAGCTTCGTTTGCAGACATCATCGAAGGAGAATCAATTGTTACACTAGGAGAAAACTTGTCTGAACAACAAAAACAAGATCTGTTAAAAGAAATGAAAGCACCAAAAGATGCTACAATCATTACTGTGTCTAATGCGGAAGAACATAAATTTCTAGAAGGGATTGTTCCAAAAGCGCAAATTGGTACGAGAGCAATTTCCTCTTCTATGATTACATACACAAAACCAGGATCTGGTCTCATTGTACGTTCAAAAAACATTAATTCAATAACAGATGCAATGTACACAAACGCACTTATTACAGCAGGTGTAAAAGATGCAGAAATTCAAATTACTGCACCATTTAAAGTTTCAGGAACTGCTGCTTTAACCGGTTTAATGAAAGCCTACGAAACAACATCGAACAAAGCAATTCCTGAGGAAGTAAAAAAAGTAGCCAATGAAGAAATGGTGCAAACAGCCCAGCTCGGCGATAAAATTGGTGAAGAAAAAGCAGTTCAACTTGTTGCAAAAATTAAAGAAGAAATTGCCAAAGAACAGCCAAAAACGACTGAAGATTTACGTTCATTAATTAAAAAAATTGCGGATCAACTTGGTATTACATTAACGGATGAACAGTTAGATAACTTAGTTGCGCTATTTGATAAAATGAAAAATCTTAATATCGATTGGAATCAAGTTGGCAGTCAGTTAAATAAAGCAAAAGAACACGTTTCTGCCTTTTTAGGATCTGAAGAAGGGCAAGGTTTCCTAGATAAAGTGAAAGATTTCTTCTCAAGTATCATTGATTTTGTTAAATCGTTATTCAAGTAAAAAGAAGCTCGTCAGTGACGAGCTTCTTTTTTTATACAAGTAACGGCAATTTCATAACAGCTTCTTCAACCGAACGAACAACATGATTTGCCTTCTCCTTCACATATGGATGAGCATGATGAAGAGTAAATGAATGCGGGGTTACTTCAAACATAGAAATATCATTGAAAGAATCTCCAATGCATGCAACTTCATTTGCTTCAATTTGCAAATGTTCCATCAGTCGCCTTAAAGCACTCCCTTTACTTACTCCCCTTGGCATAATGTCAACATAGCGTTTACCAGACATAAAAACTTCTGCTTCGCTCTGAAATGTATCGCGTAATTCTTTATCTAATGCTGCAATTGTCTCTTCTTCCCCAAAAACAAACAATTTCGCAGGATGTACAGTCTTACCAAATTCCTCTTCTAATGCTTCTATCTCAGCAATATGCACGCCCATATACGTTTCAAAATTATGATGATGTTCATTCTTTCTTTTTGTATACCGTTGCTCATTTGCACAAACAATATCTGCTAGTCCTTTTTTATGGATATATCGATATATTTCCTGGGCAATCCCATCTTCAAAACTTGATTCATGAAATATTTGTCCATCCGGCAGTAACATCGTCGCTCCATTTAAACTCGTTGTGTAATACGGGAATGCAAACCTATTTACGACTTCATCAATTCGATGAGTAAAGCGGCCAGAGGCAAAACAAATATTTGTCCCTTTTTCAGCTAACCAACTAATTGCACGTTCATCTTCTTTTTGCATATGATTCACATTGTAAACGAGCGTATCATCTAAATCACTTACAAATAATTTAATCATGTCCTCTTCCCCTTCCATACACAATATCTACTCTAAGTGTACACAAAAAATGTTTGATTTTTGTTAAAAAACAATAAATTTTTGCTAAAAAAATAAACGGGTGTATAATCCCGTTTATTTTTGTCTTTTTACATTTTGAGGTCTTACAATACTTGGACGCACTTTTAAACTAGACATTGTTGGGCGGATTAGAATCTTCGTTAAAGCTCCCCAATCAAATGGTAGAAATGGCCATAAGTATGGTGTTTGTAAACTCTTTATCGATGTTAAAAATAAAAGCAATATCGTCATACCAATTACAAATCCCATCTCATGGAAGAGACCGGTTAAAATAATAACAAATAATTTTCCAATCTTATTTCCAAGTCCTAATTCATAACTCGGTGTTGCATATGCACCAATCATAGAAACTGCTACATACAAAATAACTTCTGGTACAAACAAACCTACATCGATTGCTATTTGACCAATTAATATAGCGGAAATTAATCCTGCTGCAGACGATAACGGCGTTGGAGTATGAATGGCTGCCATCCTTAAAAACTCAAGTCCGATTTCGGCCATCAACACTTGTAATAAAATCGGTAAATGCGTCATCTTATTCGGCCCAATGAAAGCAAGATTTGCTGGTAAAAGAGTTGGATCAAATACAAATACTAACCAAAATGGTAGTAAAAACAAGGAGAATAAGACACCTAAAAAGCGTACCCAGCGTAAAAATGTACCGACAGCCGGATTTTGCCTAAATTCTTCTGCATGCTGTAAATGGTGGAAATATGTTGTTGGAGTAATCATAGCACTTGGTGATGTATCAACTAGTACTAGCACATGTCCTTCTAATATATGATTCGCCGCCACATCTGGTCTTTCTGTATACCGAATAAGTGGGAATGGATTATAGCTTTGCTTTACAACAAATTCTTCCACTGTTTTATCCGCCATCGTAATTCCATCGACATCGATGTTATTTAATTCTTGTTTTATAATCTTAACTAAATCCGGATTTGCAACATCTTGTACATATGTAATACAAATATCCGTTTGCGATCTATCTCCTACTCGAATCATTTCATTTCGAAGACGCGGGTCACGTATCCTTCTACGGATTAACGCTGTATTTACAACGATATTTTCAACAAATCCATCCCTCGCACCGCGCACTACTTTTTCGGTGTCTGGCTCTGTCGGTGTTCGGCCCGGATAACTACGAACATCTATTGCAAACGCTTCCGTTTCACCTTCCACAAATATAATGATGAGTCCTGATAATACTTGGAGCATTACTTCATCCATCGTTTTCACTTTACTTACTTGTTGATGAATTAAGCGATTCTCTAAAAGCTTCACTGTATCTTCTTCTACATCCCTTATTTCATTTGTATCCACCGCTTCTTCTAAAATAGGGATAATATAATTCGTATCACAAAGTCCATTTACAAACAACACACCAATTTCTTTATTTAAAATTTGAAATTTACGTATGCCAACATCATATGTAACCCCTAGCCCAACTGTTTGCTTTAAATAATTTTCATTATCACTCAAAAAAGATGAAATAGGGATATCCACTTTTTTAGGCTTCGTCATAAAATCCACTCCTTTCCAAAATTAATTGAATTGCTTTTCTAGTAATAGGTGATCCTCTCTCCCATTCATCGTTTCCACACATCTTACCAATATCACCAATTCCAACAATGACAGGGACATTCAAATCATCTAAACAATAAATTGTATCTCCGCTAATTCTGCCAATTTCACCATCTGGAAGTCCAAATTTATCAACACCGTATTCGGTTAAATTCCCGTTTCGATCTACACTTACATCTACACGTGCCCATTCCCAATGATGTGTATTAGACGCTACTGCCAAAATCCCCAGTACATCAATTTGTTTATGTGTAGCTACATATTTTAAAGCCTTTTCACCAGATCCTTCTCCAATAAATCCACTGTCATCAAACATAACAAATACAGGGTCATATGGCGTTTGCATAATAAGCTCAACAACTTTCTTCCCTGTCAATTTGGTTGGATTACTTTGTGATGCTGAAATACACCTTCCCCCAAATTCCTTCGTTAAAAGCTCAATTGCTCGCTTTGCATATTCATCTCCATCTGTGACCAAAATAACCCTTCGTCTCATTTGATTTATCCTTTCGGTTTACATATAAGTGCTATAAAAAATGAAAATAATATCGCTGCCGAAATGCCTGCAGACGTTAAACTAAACATACCCATACCAATCCCTATATATCCGTGTTTTTCTGCCTCATGCATTGCCCCGTGTAATAGGGAATGCCCAAAACTTGTAATCGGAACTGTCGCCCCAGCACCTGCAAACTTTATAAGCTTATCGTACAATCCAAATCCATCTAAAGCTGCTCCTAGTACTACAAAGGTAGCCATTAAATGGGCTGGTGTTAACTTTGCGAAATCTAGCAATACCTGTCCAATTACACAAATAGCGCCTCCTACAAGAAATGCATATATAAAATCCACAATTCACTCTCCCTTCACTCTCTCAAATACAACACCATGTGCAATTGTTGGAATGGTTTCTTTCTGCTGCATCATCATCGGGCTTAATAACGCACCAGTAGCAACAACAAAAATCCGTTGTAAATTCCCTTTTTGCATCTCGCTTAATAAATGACCATACGTAACAACAGCTGAACAAGCACAGCCACTACCACCTGCAAATACTTCTTCTTGATCGGAATTATAGATCATTAATCCGCAATCATTATATATATGCCCAATATCATAACCTTCTTCCAGT
Source organism: Bacillus sp. 3G2 (assembly GCF_044324725.1). Classification (NCBI taxonomy): domain Bacteria; kingdom Bacillati; phylum Bacillota; class Bacilli; order Caryophanales; family Bacillaceae; genus Bacillus; species Bacillus sp. 3G2. The sequence continues at coordinate 3,868,403 of NZ_CP172246.1, forward strand.
AACAGTTGTTTCGCGATTGGTGTCCCAATAGCTGATAAATCACCGGTAACAATCAAATCATAATCTGCTGCACTTCTCTTCAAATCTTCAAAATGTTGTTGAATTGTGTGAGCAGCAGCAGGTGCCATCGCTGATCCCATATCTAAAGGATTTGCAATCCCTAAATCTTGCACTTTTCCAATCGTAGCTGCCGTAATTTTAATAGCACTTTTTTCTTTACTAATTAATATGGATCCCGCACCTGTAACAGTGGAATTTGCTGTTCCTGGTTTTTGTCCCCCATACTCTGTTGGATAACGGAACTGTCTTTCAGCCGTCGCATTATGACTACTTACTGTCGCTAAAACACGATTTGCGAATCCACCATCTATAAAGGCTGATCCAACCGCTAAAGTCTCCATCGAGGTTGCACAAGCGCTAAACATCCCTAAAAAGGGAATCCCCCACTTACGCGCAACATAATTTGCTGTCACTGTTTGATTTAATAAATCACCCGCTAAAAAGAAATCAATTTGTGATGTTTTTACATTTCCTTTTTGCAAGACTTGTTGAATTGAATCTGACATTAATCTTCGTTCAGCAAGTTCCCAGTTTTCCTCTCCGCAATGTAAATCATCGTATGAAATATCAAAATCCTTTCCAAGAGGGCCTTCAGCTTCTTTTGGACCGACAGCAGTACCGGTTGCATTCACATAAATATCATTTTGAAATACCCACGTTTGTTTTCCAGTCAACCTCATACTAGCCCCTCCTTTAAGACATAAAAATGTTAAAAGTATATCTTATTAACCCAATAACGTATGCACCAACGACCCCAAAAACGATAACACTTCCCGCCAGCTTAAACATATTTGTAGCAACCCCTAGCACAATTCCTTCACTCTTATGTTCTAGCGCAGCGCTCGCCATAGAATTCGCAAATCCTGTAACCGGTACTGCCGATCCCGCTCCAGCAAATTGACCGATTTTATCATATACACCACAACCTGTTAAAATCGCCGATAACAATACAAGTGTTGCAACTGTCGGATTTCCTGCCTCTTGTTCACTGAAATGAAAATAATGTATATAAAATTTCATCAATACTTCTCCGACAGTACAAATGAGTCCACCTACAAGAAATGCTTTAACACAATTTATGAAATAATTTGGTTTCGGATGGTACTCCTTCACTTTATTTATGTAATCATCCTTTAGTTTTCGCCCTGTCATTTATATATTGCCTCCTACTTTACGAAATAAATCCAGTGAAACAACGAGCCTATTACTTTCCCGAGTACAAGAGCAACGAGTAAAACAACAATTTTCTCCTCTACCCCTACTCGTTTCGCTAAAATAGGTAGAACATTTAACACTTCTGTTAATGCGGCTGCAAGCATTCCAACGAATGTGCCACAAAATATCCCTAATATAACAAGCCAATATTGCGACGTTTGAAATGTAATGTTTTTCAAACTACACCAAGCCCCTGTTAACGTACCTGCGATAACTGCCCACTCAAAATATTGAATGTGCTTTCCACTTCTCGTTAATTGAGCTAGACGAGGGATTATACCAAGTACAGCTAAAAATGCGACATAGCCGCTACCTACTGCAATCCCTCCCGCTAAACCAATTAAAATAACAAGCCCAGACTCAATCATCGGCAAGTTGTTTCATATTGTCCTTGTTTTCATGAACAATTACATATTGGTCAAGTGACTGCTGATATTGGAACATCTCCACTTCTAACGGACTCGGCTCTTCATTAATTCGCTTTTGAAATACATGATTAAAAAATAAGACCATACCTAACCCAAGACCTAATGAATAAGGAATTTGAAATAAAAGTGGTTGTGCCTTAAATTCTCCCGTAATCATGTAATATAGGCGCTGGTGCACTTGTTGCATGCTTACATCTTCATGAAAATAAATGATCGCAAGGGCCGCTCCAATGAACAGTAACAACCATACAAGTCCGAAGAAAATTGGATGTACTTTCTTTTTTTCATATATAATTTCAACAAGAGTTTGTCCAGAACCGAGTAAATTAATTTGTATATGGGCCACTTTTTGCCTAATAATCTCAATTATTTTCATCACATCAATTACGACATGCGTCTTATCATGCGCTGTTATTTTGTAAATTACCTCATCCTGTAGCGACTGAACTACGAGAGCATCTCCCGCAAGTTGAGCAACATCACCCAGCTTCACTTCATACGTAGGCGAAACTTTTAATCGATTACGCATTTTAATATAAATTGTTTGTTCCAATTTCCATTCACCTCTTCACTCTTCCTCGTAGTTGTAGTATGGTTATTGAATTTTTTTCTAATACAATTTTTTCACAAAAAAACATCTGTACCGTTTCGGTACAGATGTTTTTTGTTTATGCCTTTTTCTTAAATAAATTTGCAATACTTAATGCGAGTCCTCCCCAAATGACTACTATACCAATAACCATCATCATAATCGCTGATCCGCTCATTATGAAACACCCCGATCTTTCCATTCTTTTTCAAGCTTAGCAGAATCTGAATGTATTTGTGCATTCCATTTCTTTAGACTAATAATTAGTGCAACGATAAGGAATGCTGCTGCAATTGACCAACCATATGTTACGACAAACTCCGTTGGATAATCTCCGTAGTTCTTTTTAATATTTTGGATTGTACCATCAATTAACATGTACCCTAACATAAGCGGGGTAATAACGAGTAAACTCACCCTCCAAAACGTCCCTAACTTAATATCAGATACGAAGTTTGCGTGATTTTGATAAACTGGTAAACGGCGTAGAATGAGCCCTATCGTAACTACTTCCGCTAATGCAATTGAAATTAATCCGAAGTTATTAGCGAAATAATCAACAACATCTAGGAACATAAGCCCGCCACGTGTTGCAAAAACAAGAGAAACTAGTACGAGAAGCGTCCCCATAATTCCAATTGTTTTTTGGCGGCTTAAGCTGAACTTTTCAGATACGGCAGCAAAACATACTTCGGCAAGCGAGATAAGAGATGTAATCCCGGCAACCGTTAATGATAAGAAAAATAATACGCCAAATAACGGTGACATCGGTAATTCATTAATAATTTGCGGGAATACTACGAATGCAAGTCCTACACCAGCACTTGCTACTTTATCAACTGGTACCCCCATATTGTTTGCCATAAATCCAAGAGCTGCAAAGACCCCAATCCCTGCTAATAATTCAAATCCTGAGTTTGCAAAGCCAGTAATAAAGGCATTATTTGTTGTATCTGAGTTTTTCGGTAAATAACTAGAATACGTAATCATAATTCCAAATGCTAAAGATAAACTAAAGAAAATTTGACCATAAGCAGCAAGCCATACCTTCCCATCAAAAATACGACTCCAATCTGGTTTGAAGAATGCATCTAATCCTTGCATCGCACCTTCCATCGTCACTGCACGAACTACGATAATAAGGAACATAACAACTAGTAAAGGAATGAAAATGCGGTTAACCACTTCAATTCCTTTTTTAACTCCTTTGAATGCAACGCCAAGCACAATAATCCAAACGAGAGCTAATGGAATTAATACTTCCGGCACAAGCCCCCCAAACTGCCCTGGCTTATCTGCAACATGTAAGTACTCTTTAAATAAAAATGATTGCGTGTCTTTCCCCCATGCTCCAGTAATTGCAAAGTACGTATATGAAATAGACCAAGCAATAATTACTGCATAATATGTTGAAACGATAAACGTTACACACATTTGCCACCATCCGATGAATTCAGCACGCGGACTAATACGGAAGAACGTAAGTGGCGCTGAACCACGGTGACGATGCCCAAGAGCAAATTCAAACGCTAATAATGAAATACCAGTCGTTAATAATGCGAATAAGTACGGTAAAAAGAATGCGCCTCCTCCATTTTCATACGCTGTATAAGGAAAACGCCATATGTTTCCTAATCCAACGGCAGAGCCGACCGCTGCGAAAATAAATCCAGCCCTCGTTCCCCATTGTTGCCTCGTTTCCATATTTCCTTCCCCCTTTGTGACAAGTTCATACCTGGATTATATTTTAAATTTACTAAATTATCAATAAATTCTGTTAATTTTTACGAAAGTTTACAATCTCCTCCTAGTAAAGGCATAAAAAAAGATCGAATAGCTATTCATCTATTCGATCTTTCATCTGTTTTAATATTTTCTTTTCAAGTCTTGAAACTTGTACTTGCGAAATACCTATTCGCTCCGCTACTTCCGATTGCGTTTGGTCTTTATAGTAGCGCAAATACACAATTAAACGTTCTCGCTCATCTAATTCTCTAATTGCTTCTTTTAAAGCAATTTTATCAAACCATTTCGTTTCAGATTGATCTGCAATTTGATCTAAAATAGTAATTGGGTCCCCGTCGTTTTCATACACCGTTTCATGTATAGATGAAGGAGCTCGACTCGCTTCTTGCGCAAGAACCACTTCCTCTGGCGTTAGTTCTAACGCTTCGGCTACTTCATTAATCGTTGGGGCCCTTCCGAATTCTTTCGAAAGCTCGTCTCTCATCTTTCGAATTTTATTTCCTGTTTCTTTTAAAGATCTACTTACTTTCACTGATCCATCATCACGTAAAAATCGTTGTATTTCTCCAATAATCATTGGAACTGCATATGTTGAAAATTTCACGTCGAAAGATAAATCAAATTTATCTACCGATTTTAAGAGCCCAATACATCCAATTTGAAATAAATCGTCTGGTTCGTATCCTCGATTAAGAAAACGCTGCACAACCGACCATACGAGACGCATATTACTTTGAACGATTGTATCTCTCGCTTGTTGATCTCCATCTTGACTTTGTTGAATTAACGCTTTTAGCTCGTGGTCCTTTAACTGAGGTTTCTTCTTCTCATTTTTGACCTCTATGTCCATAGGCTATTCTCCTTAATTGCATAGAGCGTTACTATTTGATAAGTATTTTGTCAAATGGATTGTTGTCCCGAAAGATTCGTTTGAAATAACTTCTACTTCATCCATAAAATTTTCCATGATAGTAAATCCCATTCCGGAACGCTCTAATTCAGGTTTAGTTGTAAAAAGGGGTTGTCTTGCCTCATCTAAATCAAAGATGCCAATCCCTTCATCTCGAATCGTGAGTTTCACCATTGCTTCTTCCAAAATTACAGAAATATAAACAACACCTTCTGCATTTCCTTCGTACCCATGAATAATTGCATTTGTAACTGCTTCTGACACAACTGTTTTAATCTCCGTAAGTTCTTCCATCGTTGGGTCTAGTTGCGCAATGAAAGCAGCTACTGTAACGCGAGCGAACGATTCATTTTGACTTAATGCTGAAAATTGAAGGTTCATTTCATTTCTCATTTATGCCACCCCCAACGTCGCGAGCGCATGCGCTTCACTTTCTTCTAAGCGAACAATTTTAAATAAGCCCGACATTTCAAATAAACGTTTAACAGGCGGTGAAATTGCACAAACAACCATTTCTCCACCTAATCCCTTTACATGCTTATATCGGCCTAATATAACACCTAAACCCGAACTATCCATAAACGATAAGTTCTCTAGGCTCAAAACAATATGATGAACACCATGTGTCTCAATCATATCTGTTACTTTCGTTCGCAACTCTTCAGCAGTATGATGATCTAGTTCACCCGCTAGTCTCACACATAGGACGTCACGTTTTACTTCTAATTGCATGGAAAGACTCACACGATTTCCTCCTTATGCTCAAACTTTACTCATTTACATACATAAAGATTTTCGTGATTCAACATAAGAATCCTTCCTACTGACAAAAGAAGAACTATTTCGCCATAAAGTGAAACCATTCAGCAATTATTTACTTTCATACGAATAGAAAAGCGGCAAAATGTTTGCCGCTATTTTGATGTTGAAAACATCCCAAAACTTCTTTTAAATAACTCCCACCAGCTCGCTGCAGCAACATCTTCTTTTGCTACAATTGTTTGTTTTAATAAAACATCTTTATCTTTTTTAATAACAAGTGTACCTAGTGCATCGCCCTTTTTAATCGGCGCTTTCACTTTCTTTTCAGCAATTACTTCTTGCTTTACTTTGTCCATATTTTCGCCCTTCTTCATAAGAAGAGACACATTGTCTGACGCAACTAAATCTACTTTTTCTTTTTTCCCTTTTCCTACTTGGACAGTCTTAATTTTTTCGCCTCGTGTATACAATTTCTTTGTCATATATTGACCAAATGCATAGTCAAGAAGCTTCGTTACTTGATTGTTCCGTTCTTTCGATGTAGGTGCACCCATAACAACTGAAATAACACGCATTCCATTCTTTTCAGCCGATGCTGTTAAACAATATTTTGCTTCTGTCGTAAAGCCCGTTTTCACGCCATCTACTCCAGGATAAAAACGTACTAACTTATTCGTATTCACAAGCCAAAACTTCTTATCCGTATCTTCACGTAAATAGTCTTCATATTTACCTGTGTATTTGCGAATAAGTGGGTACTTCATTAATTCTCTCGCCATTATAGCCATATCATTTGCTGTAGAATAATGGTCTTTAGCCGGAAGACCTGTTGGGTTTTGGAAATGAGTGTTTTTCAATCCTAAATCTTTCGCTTTTTTGTTCATCATATTTACAAAACCTTCTTCTGAACCAGCGATATGCTCCGCTACTGCAACAGATGCATCATTTCCAGATGCAATGGCAATACCCTTTAGCATTTCATTTACAGTCATCTCTTCCCCAGGCTCTAAAAAGATTTGTGACCCACCCATTGAAGCTGCATGCTCACTTGCTCTAACTTTATCGGTTAGTTTTAATTTTCCTTTTTCAACTTGTTCCATAATTAATAGCATTGTCATAATCTTCGTCATACTAGCAGGTGGTAACTTCTCATTTGGATTTTTATCAAACAAAACTTTACCTGTATCTTGTTCAATTACAATTGCTGACGACGCTTGTTCCGCTAACTTCGGCGTTGTTTCTTCTGTTTTCTCCTGCTTCGTTTTCTCAGATTGTGCGAAACTAACTGAAGTACCAGAAAGCAATAACATGAAACAAACAAGTATTCCAAAAACTCGCTTCATGACTAACCCTCCATTCTATATCAGACCTATTTTTTCCAATTTTTTATTTTTTAATACCATATTTTTCTAAAATTTCAAGTTGACAAATACATTCATCACCTATATTGTATTAAGTGTATTACACACAGTAGTACACTTAATACAAGTCAGAAAGGAGACATTGCTCTTGCATATTCAACTTGATCCAAGAAGCAACACTCCGATATGGGAACAAATTGTTCAAAATATAAAAGAACTCGTGTTAAAGAACATGTTAGCTCCAAGTGACAAACTACCTTCTGTACGCGAACTCGCTTCTTTACTCGTTATAAATCCAAATACAGTGAGTAAAGCGTACCAAGAGTTAGAGCGACAAGGGATTATTGAAACATTACGAGGAAAAGGAACATTTGTATCCCAATCGATTACCCCAACATTAGACGAAAGGAAAATCGCTATGGTTGAAAAGCAATTTCATCAATTACTATTAGAAGCCTCTTATCTTGGTGTTACGAAAGATAAAATTCATGATTGGATAGATTCATACTACAAAGAGATTGGAGGAAATGCGGATGCTGAAAGTGACGAGCTTGAAGAAAACAATTGATAATCAAACGATTTTAGATGATGTTTCTTTCACATTACAAAGAGGAAGTATCATCGGATTACTCGGAAGAAACGGTGCGGGGAAAACAACTTTATTACGAACGATGGTCGGTATTTTAGATCCTGATGAAGGGACTGTTACATATGAAGATACAAACATTCATCAGAGTCCTGAAATAAAGCAAAAAATCGTATATGTCCCTGATTCTACTAACATATTGAACGGATATACGGTAAAAGAAATTGTAAAATTTTATAAAGAAGTTTATACCGCATTTGATGAAGCATATTTCTATGAACTATTAGAACGTTTTAACTTACCTAACAAACGAATTCGTAGCTATTCAAAAGGAATGAAAGCACTACTTGCCATCATTTTAGCCGTTTCTACAAAGGCAGAATATATCATTTTAGATGAACCGACAAATGGACTTGATCCTATTGTGAAAAGGCAAATTTTACAGTTTCTCGTTGGAGAGGTTGCAGAAAAAGAGATTACCATTTTCATCTCAACTCACCATTTAGATGAAGTGGAACAAATTGCAGATACAATCATTATATTAAAAGGCCATACTATATCTTCTATTACATCACTAGACGATGCAAAATCACGATTTGCAAAAATACAAGTAGCTTATGAGCGGTCATTACCTCAAAAACTAGAAAACTTAAGCAATATTAAAATATTAAACCAAACAGGAAAAGTATATACAATCTTAATCGAGGGAAATGTGGCTACAACACTGGAGAAGTTTTATAAAGAGCAACCTATACTCATTGAAGAATTAACAATGTCACTTGAAGATGTCTTCGTTACGACACTAGAGGAGGATGGGTATGTTTCATAAGGCGTTGTGGATGTGGAATTGGAAGCGTGGGAAATATGCCGTGTTGCTATTCTTCTTTAGTTCGCTTTACTTGTTATCTTTTGGCTACTATAGCAGTGCTCAAAGACAACTCGATGCATATTACGAATTACAAGAAAAAGGGAAACAGTATTATTATTTTTATACCTTTACTTCAGGAGAAGGTAATAGTTTTTGGTTAACTGTTCTTATCATCGCTTTAGCCTGCTTATTAATAGGTTTGGAACGTAGTAACCAATCTAATACACTACTTATGACGATGCCGTTTAAAAGAAAAGATGTTTTCTTATCTAAATGGGCTTTCGGTTCCTTTTGTATTGTGAGCTCATTACTTATAAATTGGATTCTTATGTATGTTATTTATAGAACAACTATTCATTTTGATTATCAATCATTTAGTCCGTTTCATCGATACTTTCTTTATGCAATTGTTTCTTATGTTGCAGTCTATACAGCTGCACTTTGCATCGGTACTTTTACTGGAAGCATTATTTCCCAGATTGTTTTTTGTATTCCATGGCTACTAATGGGACTTACATTTATTCCACTAGTGTACACTTTTACGATAAATCATTTAGAAGCTACCGGCCCTAAAAATTATAAGCTATATGAACAACTTTATGAAATCAATAAAAAAACAAATATAGTTGCACCAATATATAACTTCACGATTTATTACCATTATAATCCTGAATCACGTAAAAAGGAAAATGACTCAACTACTTTAAGGGATCCAGCATCTCATACGTATTATTTAGCAAAATCAATGTTAGTCCCTATTTTTTATACAATAGTTTACTTACTACTTGGAACATATTTGTATACACGATCACCAAATGAAAACACTCAAAAAATATTTATTTTCCAAAAACATTTAAAAATATGGATATGGGGAACAACCATTTACTTTGCATTACTAGGCGGCTATAAAATAAACCATTTTTCTTTCTTACCTAGCTACTATATCGGTTTGTTTCTAACCGGAATCATTACTTATGTTGTATTATCACGCCTAACAAATTATAAAGTTTTTTAAAGGAGAGATCCTATGTTTCAAAAAGCACTATGGCTAAGAACATATCAACAAAGTAAATATGTTGTATGGTTATTTTGGCTCGTCAGCTTCTATACTTTGTCCTATTACTACTATATGACTTCTATTCAACAGCAGCAATTTCTAAATGACAATAAAAAATGGAACTATGTATATCATTACAATTTTGATTTAACACTCATAAATCCCGTCATACTGTTAGGTAGTGTGCTTATCTTGCTAGCTTGTACGTTAATTGGATGGGAAAGACAAAATAACGCTAGCGACTTGTTATGGTCTATGCCATTTAAACGTTCACACCTTTATATAACAAAGTGGTTGTTTGGAATCTGTAATATCGTCGCTGTTGTCATTTTAAACTGGGGACTACTTGCTATTATGAAAAAGTTGACTTTTCATAATAAATATCAAGTATTCTCCCCATTCCATAGTTACTTTATATACATGTTAATTGTATTAATCGCTATTTATACACTTGCCTTATGTATAGGAACAATCGCTGGAAATGTTATATCGCAAGGATTTCTCACTGCAGCTCTATTCATGTTCCCAGTATTACTTCCAGTACTTATTTCAGGCGTCATTGCTGTTCACTCGAATGCCGACTTTCATGAGAACACTGGTAGTATACATGATATTATGGAAAACATACTTATTTCTAGTCCAGCAGAAGATTTTACTATTCGCTTTGATTACAATCCTCAAAATGCTTATACCGATGAGGATGGAGTGCGTCATAACGAACCAAACTTTACAAAGATTCCATCGGCAAAAACATTGATTGGACCTATCGCGCATATCATTGTTTTATTACCACTCGGTATATATTTATATGCCCGTTCAGCCAATGAGCGAAATGGTAACTACTTATTATATCCGAAACTACAAAAGGTAGTTTTAGCTTGTGCGATTTTCTTTGGTGGGATTGTTGGAGGTTTAATGCTAAGTCGCGCGCAGTCATTGTCTAGCTTTTACATCGGATTTTTAGTGACTAGTTTCATTATGTATTTCTTCCTACCTAAAATATTAAAATGGAAGTTTACTTGGAATATTAACTAAATTCAACATAATCACATGTTGGGTATTGGAGGAATAACATGTTTTATAAGGCTTTATGGTTACATCATTACAAGCAAAGTAAGTATATTCTTTTACTCTTTGCTTGTAGTAGTTTTTGGTTTTTACCTATTAGCTATTTTAATGATTTACAGATTCAACTAACAAGTCTTTCAGCAAACCATTTAAACTATTTCAGCTATAGTTTAAATGGGGATACTCTTATCATCCCCTTCATCCCAACTTTCATATTACTCGCTTGTTCATTAATAAGTTGGGAAAGACAAAATCAAACAGATTATCTGTTATTCGCAATGCCATTCACGAGAAAAGAACTTTTTCTTTCTAAATGGCTGTTCGGGACAATTGCAATTATATTCATAATGAGCCTTAATATCATCTTAATGTATTTTACCCTAAAGATTAATCTGTTTAACCAATATCAATCTTTCGGGCCAATACTTACATTATTATGTTATGTTACCATTACATGGATTGCGATTTTTACAATAGCCATTTTTATTGGAACAATTGCTGGGAATGTCATTTCACATAGTATATTAAGCTTAGTTTTTATTATATTACCATCTGGACTAAGCATGTTGCTGTTTCATTTCACTTGGATTCACACAAATATATCTACAACTGAATTTTTCCTTAAGAAAGCGAATTACACATCATATGTAGAGAACATTGAAGTTTTTGCACCTACTAATAATACTTATATATCTTATACATTCAATCCAGAAGTAAAAGAAGTAAACATTAATAATCTAAAAGAATCCGTTAAGGTACACCACCAATTCCAACCCATCTGGAAACTTATCACTCCGATTCTGTATATTCTTATTCTTTTACCGTTAGGAGTATTTTTCTATAATCGAACAAAAAATGAAAATAACGGTAAAATATTATTATTCACTAAACTACACCGTCTATTTATGCCGTGTGTCACAATATGTTTCGCACTATTAGGGGGCCGGTTAACAGGTGGAAAAAATGACCCGATATTAAGTTATTATGCTGGATTCATAATAATAGGGGTATTTAGCTATGTAATACTTAACTATTTCATAAATAAAAAATTTTTACTTCGTACGAAATAACCTCCTTCAAAAGGAGGTTATTTCACATTCTCTCTTCTTTTCCCATATTCTTTTTCTTGCTTCGTTCCAAACCCGTCACCATTTGCCACGATTTGATCTGTTGGAGCAACTATACTTTCAGCAATTCTCCATTCTCCGCCTTGTTGAATAAACACCTGCATAAAATAATTCATTCCATTTAACTGATATGGATTTTCTTTTTTCACTTCATAACGAGCTGCAACATAATACACTTGCACATTCTCAGCCTCAAACTTAGAAATATATTGTGATAATCTCGGGATGTACTGCGATGCTTTCTGAAGTGGAAGTTGTTTTACTTTTACAAGAGAAGACTTTGTTACATTACTAATCGTATCTTCATGCCGAATGTTATCACTATGATGAAATAAAATAGCATTCTGCATTGAACGAATCCATAGTTTTGAATATAAAACAGGTTGCTTATTTGAAATATGTTGTAATTCTTTTTGAACGACTTGAAGAGGCGTTGCGGCATCCGCGAATTGATTAAAGCAGAAAAAACTTCCAATCATAATGAAAAGCATAGAAATACGTTTCATAATTTTTCACTCCGATTCTTTTTAATTAAAGTATTGGAGTTTCAAAATGTTTTTATTCAAAAGAAAAAGGATAGGAAAGCTTTCGCTTCCTATCCTCATTTATTATAATACGCGGCCAAATAAATCTAAAACCATTTCTATTTCTTGGTCGCTCCAACCTTTAAATCTCTCTTTATAATACTCTTTACGCACAGCTTCAAGTTTTTCAGTTACTTCTCTTCCGTGTTCTGTAATTTCTAAGTACACGATACGACGGTCTGAATTTGAACGCTTTCTTTCTACAAACCCTTTTCGTACGAGACGATCAGTAACAGCTGTAATATGACTAGAGGTTACGTTTACTTCACTCGCAATTTGCGAAGCCATCTGTGGACTCTTTAAAAATAACGCGCGTAATACAGAAAATTCATTATATGGCATATGCTCTGCAAAACGTGTATTAATATCATTTTGTAATAAACGTATCATCTTTCGAAATGATCCGGATAACTCTAAAATCAGTGTTTCTCTTTTTTCGTTCACTAGCCTCGTCCCTTTTTTATCATATTTACACATATTATAATCTATAAATACCCTCGTTGTATATGCTTTCTTTCTTTAACATTCTCATTTATGTAACTTTTTCATACAAATTTCTTTTTTGTTCACACATATACATATAAATAAGGATGGTGATGGAAAATGCAAGGTGGAATGAACCCTTATTTACACAATGTACGTACAGCTAATACTGGAAAAGAAGCTACCATTACAGTGCAAGGTGAAGGTGTTGTAAAAGCAAAACCAAATGTTGTTATATTAACGATTGGTATTCGTACAGATCATAAAAATGTAAAGCAGGCACAAGAAGAAAATGCAGTGCAATCACAACAATTATTAGATGCACTAAAACAACTAGGTATTGCCGACAAAAATATAGAAACCATTTCATATACGATTACGCCCCAGTACGAATATGTAAATGATAAAGCATTACTACAAGGATACCGTGTGGAACATTTGTATGAAATTACCGTTTTAAATGTACAAAAAGCAGGGGAAGTATATGATATAGCCGTTTCAAATGGAGCAAACTTAGCAAAAGGTTTACGTTTTCGGATATCTCATCCAAATAAATATTATGAGCAAGCTCTCATTCAAGCTCTGCAACAAGCGGTAGAAAAAGCTCGTGCTATTGCGAGTACATACAATTTAAACATTAATCCTGTTCCACTCTCATTCGTTGAAGAATCTGCTCAATTACCACGAGAAGTTGCGTCCTTTGCTACTTTACATGCGCAAGCAGCTCCGCCCATTCAATCGGGAGAATTAGAAATCATTTCAACAATACGAGCGATTTTTACGTATTTATAAATAATTTCATTTATAAGTAAACGTTATCATTTTCCTTGTTGTAAAAACATGATGTTCTGATATAATAAAGGACGGTGAGCTCTTACAAAAGAGATATCACGGGTGGGAGAGGGATATGAAAAAGAAGGTTTAACATGAAAGGAATACTTGAAAGAACATTTAAATTAGGTTTACACGAAACATCACCAAAACAAGAAGTTTTAGCTGGAGTTACGTCATTTTTCACGATCGTATATATTATGATTGTAAATGCATCCATTTTATCCGATGCTGGCATTCCTCTTGAAGCTGGAATTTTAGCAACTGTTTTCAGTTCATTTGTCGGATGTCTGCTCATGGCATTTTGGGCAAATGCACCTGCTATTCTTGTCCCTGGTATGGGTGTAAATGCATTCTTCACGTACACTGCTGTGCATACGCTCGGATTAACTTGGCAGGAAGCTTTAGCGGCTGTCTTCATCTCTGGTATCATTTTTGCAATTGCTGCGTTTACACCAATCGCTCGCGTGCTTTCAGTATCGATTCCAAAGTCATTAAAGGAAGCTATTACTGTCGGCATCGGATTATTTTTAGCATTTATCGGATTGCAAAAAGGTGGTTTAGTTGTTTCGAATCCAAATACTGCTGTTGCAATGGGTAAATTAAGTAGCCCTGTCGTTCTTGCGACAATACTTACTCTTATCATTGCACTTGTACTATTTATTCGTAACGTACGTGGAAGCTTTTTATGGACGATTGCAATAGGAACTGGTATTGCATGGCTATTTGGTCTTGTTGATACAAGTCAAATCGGAAATAGTTCATTCTCATTCGCGAGTTACGGCGATGTGTTTGGAGCTATGTCATTTGGCAAACTTTCTTCCTTACCGTTTTGGATTGCAACATTCTCCTTAAGCATGGTGCTTATTTTTGAGAACATGGGACTTCTGCACGGTTTATTAGAAGATGACCGTAAATTCCCACGTGCTTACCAAGCCAATGCAATTTCAGCAATGACATGTGGTCTATTTGGCACAAGCCCTACCGTATCGACAGTAGAGAGTGCCGCAGGTATTACTGCAGGTGGAAAGACAGGTCTGACGTCTATCATTACAGGGTTGTTATTCTTTGCATCACTGTTCGCACTTCCGTTTGTCAAACTAATTCCTGATAGTGCCATTGCACCAATCTTAATTATTATTGGCGGCCTGATGATTACAAGCATTCAGCAAATTCCTCTGAACGATTTTTCAGAAGGATTTCCAGCGTTCTTAATTATCGTCATGATTCCGCTCACATATAGTATCGCTGATGGCATTGCGTTCGGATTTATTGCTTATCCTATCTTAAAAGTTGCTCTTGGAAAGCGTAAAGAAGTCGCACCGTCTATGTATATCGTTACATGCTTATTCTTAGCCATGTTTGTATTACATGCTATTGGTTAAGTAAAAACACCGAGGAAAATTCCTCGGTGTTTTTTTACTTAAACCATCCTTTTTTATAAAACCAAGCCATCATGCCACCGCCAATTAGTGCCATTAGAAGTAGACAAACAAAATAACTATATTGTCCACCAAGCTCTGGCATATGCGTAAAGTTCATTCCGTATACTCCCGCAATAAATGTTAATGGCATGAAGATAGTCGAGAATACAGTTAATGTTTTCATAATGTTATTCATATGATGTGAGTTTAATGAAAAATAGCTATCTCGAATATCTGCCGTTAACTCCCGGCTTGCCTCAATCATTTCTGTCAGTTTCAGTAAATGATCATGTATATCTTTAAAGTAAATTTCATGATCACTTATACCGTAAAAACGAGTCGAATTTAAAATACGATACAATAAATCACGCATCGGAATGATTGTACGTCTTAGTTTCGATAAATCTGCACGTATATCAAATACTTCTTCTAGCACACTTCCTGCTGTCTCACCCGTTAAATTATCATCAATGGCATTTAAATGATCCTCAATGTAATATACAGGCGCAAAATAGTCGTCCACAATTTGGTCGATAATGGTATGTGCTACGTGCAGGGGACTATTTTTAATACGCTTCTTTTCTCCAAGTGTTTTCCACACTCGTTCGATTGCATTATTGTGAGAAAAGTGGAAAGAAACAATATAACGATCACTTATAAATAAATCAATCTCGTGCGGTTCTAATCCATCCTCACCAAATGCATGAAGAACTAAAAAGTTATATCCATCATAAAAATCAACTTTTGGCCTCTGTACATATTCTATACAGTCTTCAATCGCAAGAGGATGGAATTTAAAATGATCTTGTAAGATGTATGTATACTCTTCTTTCGTTGGCTTATATAAATCTAGCCAATACCACACAATATGGTCTTTCTTTGTTTCCTCTAGCGAAACATCATATAATACTTCATTTGTTTTTGTTATTGCACAAATTCTAATCATAATTTCACCCATTATTATTATAAACAAAAAATAGCAAAAAAAGCCAAGGAGAAATACTCCTTGGCCCTTTTTTATTACTTCGTTACAATACCATGCACTAAAGTTGGTGCATCTACGTGGTCTGTAGAGATCTTCATGTTCTCATAAATTTTTGCTTTTACATCTTCCACATTTTCACGGTTTGCGTAAATGGTAACAAGGGATTCACCTTTTTTCACGCTGTCCCCTACTTTTTTGCGAAGCATTAAGCCAACTGCTAAATCAATTTCAGATTCCTTCGTCGCACGTCCTGCTCCTAAAAGCATTGCTGCTGTTCCGATTTCATCTGCAACGATTTCTGATACATAACCGTCTTCCTTCGCTTCTACTTCAATTTTAAACTGTGCTTGTGGTAATTTAGAAGGATCATCAACAACAGATGCATCGCCGCCTTGCGCTGATAAGAACGTTTTAAATGATTCTAGCGCTTTACCGTTGTTCATGACTTCAATTAATTTCTCACGTGCATCTTCTAAAGATGAAGCTTGTCCAGCAAGGTATACCATTTGACTTCCAAGTGTTAAACATAACTCTTCTAAATCTTTCGGTCCTTTACCTTGTAACGTATCAATTGCTTCTTGTACTTCAAGTGCGTTACCAATCGCCTCACCAAGTGGTTGACTCATATCAGAAATAACAGCCATCGTATTACGACCAACGTTATTACCAATGCGCACCATTGCTTCTGCTAAACGTTTTGCATCTTCATCTGTTTTCATAAATGCACCTGCTCCAGTTTTTACATCAAGAACAATTGCATCTGCACCAGCAGCAATTTTTTTACTCATAATCGAGCTTGCAATAAGCGGAATTGAGTTTACTGTTGCCGTTACATCACGAAGTGCATACAATTTTTTATCCGCAGGTGTTAAGTTTCCACTTTGACCAATAACTGCGATTTTATTTTCATTTACAAGACGCATGAATTCATCATTTTCGATTTCAACATGGAATCCTGGAACTGCTTCTAATTTATCAATTGTACCACCAGTATGTCCTAGACCACGTCCAGACATTTTTGCAACCGGTACACCTAAAGCGGCTACTAATGGACCTAATACAAGTGTTGTTGTATCACCAACGCCACCTGTTGAGTGCTTATCTACTTTTACTCCTTCAATAGCTGATAAGTCGATTGTATCACCGCTATTTACCATTGCCATCGTTAAATCAGCACGCTCTTGATCGTTCATATCTTGGAAGAAAATTGCCATTGCAAGTGAACTTACTTGATAATCAGGAATATCACCATTCGTATATCCTTCAACAATAAAGTTAATTTCTTCTGTCGTTAATGCATGTCCGTCACGTTTTTTTGCAATTAGGTCCACCATTCTCATTGTGAGGTCACCCCTTCATTTGTTTTACAATTGCTTTTACTAATGCTAAGAAGTTAGCTTTAACACGTTCTGTCGTTTCGATTACTTCATCGTGGTGAAGTGGCTGATCTAAAATACCAGCTGCCATATTTGAAATACAAGAAATACCAAGTACTTTCATACCAGCATGACGCGCTACAATTACTTCAGGTACTGTTGACATACCAACTGCATCTCCGCCAAGTGTACGAAGCATACGAATTTCAGCAGGTGTTTCATATACAGGACCTGTCATTCCAACATATACACCTTCTTGTACTTTAATATTTAAGTCTGCTGCGACTTGTTTCGCCATTTCACGAAGCCCTGTCGTATATGATGTAGACATATCAGGGAAACGTACACCCATCTCAGAATCATTTGGTCCGATTAATGGATTTGTACCCATGAAGTTAATATGATCTGAAATTAACATAAGATCGCCTGGCTCGAATGATGTATTTACACCACCAGCTGCATTTGTTACAACAACTGTTTCTACACCTAGTTCTTTCATAACACGAACTGGGAATGTTACTTTTTGCATGTCGTATCCTTCATAAAAGTGGAAACGTCCTTGCATTGCTACTACTGTTACACCTTGAAGTGTACCGAATACTAATTGACCTGCATGTCCTTCTACAGTTGATACTGGGAATTCAGGGATTTCACTGTAAGGTACTGTTACTGCGTTCTCGATTTCATCTGCTAATACACCTAGTCCTGATCCAAGGATTAGTCCTACTTGTGGCGTATCTTGAAATTTCTCTTTTAAGTATGAAGCTGATTTTGTAATAAGTTCACGATTCATTTGTTTATCCCCCTATTTCTTTAGCTCGTTTAAGAAGCTTGTTCCGTGTTCTGGCATTTTCACGCCGAAGTTTTCTGCTACCGTTGCACCAATATCAGCAAATGTTTGGCGAAGTGATAATTCTTGTCCGCCATCTTTCATGCTTGGGCTATATGCTAATAACGGTACATATTCACGTGTATGATCGGTACCGTGGTGAACTGGATCATTACCATGGTCTGCTGTAATTAATAATAAATCATCTTCTTTTAGTTTTTCGAATACTTCTGGAAGACGAGCATCATATTCTTGTAGAGCTTCTCCGTATCCTTGTGGATCGCGGCGGTGTCCAAATAATGCATCAAAGTCAACTAAGTTCAAGAAGCTAAGACCTGTAAAGTCCATATTTAATGTATCTACAAGCTTATCCATTCCATCCATATTAGACTTCGTACGAAGTGATTCAGTTACCCCTTCACCATCATAGATGTCAGAGATTTTACCGATAGCAATCACATCGTAGTCACTATCTTTTAATTCATTCATCACCGTACGGCCGAATGGTTTTAATGCATAATCATGACGGTTTGGTGTACGTGTAAAGTTTCCAGGCTCACCAACGAATGGACGAGCGATAACACGACCTACCATGTACTTCTCATCTAACGTTAATTCACGTGCAATTTTACAAATTTTATATAACTCATCAAGTGGCACTACTTCTTCGTGTGCTGCGATTTGTAATACGCTATCAGCAGAAGTGTAAACGATTAAAGAGCCTGTTTCCATTTGTTCTTGGCCAAGTTCATCAAGAATCTCAGTTCCAGAAGCCGGTTTATTACCGATGATTTTACGACCTGTTTTTTCTTCTAATTCATCAAGTAATTCTTTCGGGAATCCTTCAGGGAACACTTGGAATGGTGTATCAATGTAAAGACCCATAATTTCCCAGTGCCCTGTCATTGTATCTTTACCAGTAGATTTCTCTTGCATTTTTGTATAATATCCAAGCGGTTTTTCTACTTTAGAGATACCTTTCATTTCACGAATGTTACCAAGACCTAATTTCACCATATTAGGCATTTGTAACCCATTCATATGTTCAGCAATGTGACCGATTGTGTCAGATCCTAAATCACCAAATTGTTCAGCATCTGGTGCTTCACCGATTCCAACAGAATCCATTACGACTAGGAATATACGTTTATATTTATTCATAACTGCGACCTCCTATAAGTTCAGTTCTACTTCTTGTAGTATGTTCAAAACGCTATAAAGTGAAACTGTTCTCCATAAGAATTATCTTTCGTTCTCATTGTCAAACAGTACTTCTTTAAATGATTCTCTAACCTATTTCGTTTACTTTAAAACGACTCAAAAACATTTCTAGTTTTTTCTAAGTCAGATGTCAGACATCTGATACGGATATCATACCATGTTTACGCTTTCTTTTTAATACATTTTCGTAGATTTTCTCATTTTCTTCACACTTCTATTGTAATCCATTATGCAAAGAAGTGCTAATTATTTTATGATTTATTTCTTCATATAAAGCGAAAAAATAATTAACTCACAAATAACGAGATAAAAATAAAAAGTAGCTCTAAAGAGCTACTTTTTATTTTACTTCTACTGTTTCTTCTTTATGTTCATGCAGTTCGCCTTTTTTAACATGAACTTTCACTTTATAAGCACCGTTTTCTTTGAAAGTATGTTTCGTTTCATACTCACCTTTATTTCCTTCTTTCGCTGGAATAAATTCGTGCTTTTCAACACCATCTTTCCAAATCTCAAGTTGGACTTCAGCACCAGTTAAAGCTTCTTCTTTTTGTTTTAAATGAACTTTCATAGTCGATTCAGCGTTTACTTTTATGTCACCAGCCATAAGGTGGATCATTGTATCGCTTTTATGATCGCCATGCCCTGCACCGTGATCACTATTTTCTTTTTTTGCATCTTCTACTTTTGCATTTCCTACAGCCACTTTTACTTCTGGCATAACATGCATTTCACGCGCATTTGTGTGAGCGATAATATGGTACACTCCATCTGTCTCGAACGTTTTCTCTACAGCATAAACACCTTTACCTTTATGCTTCCCATCTAACATTTCGTGCTTTTCGTCGCCAGCTTTCCAAATTTCAAACTTTACATCATCAGCATCTGTTACTTTTTCTTTTCCTTGCGTAACAAGTGCTTGTACTTCTGTTTTTTCACCAGGTTTAATTTCTTTTGGATTTGTTTGAACTGCTACTTTTACAGCTTCTAGTTTCTGTTCTTTTTTCGGTTCTTCTTTGTTTGTATTACAGCCAGCCAATGCTAGCATCGCGATAAATAAAGTCATAATAAGTTTTTTCATCTGTATTTCCTCCTTCATACTTTCCTTAGTATAGAGTAAATACATTATAATATTCTAGTCTTCTGCTGAAAACAATGTACGAAATGTTTGTGAAGTTTTTGTGAAGTACTATAGCCTTTTGAATCTATGAAAAAAAGAGCATAGTCACTATGCTCTCGGATGAAACTGTTTATATACATCTTTTAATCTAGCTTTTGAAACATGCGTATAAATTTGCGTCGTTGAAATATCTGCATGTCCTAGCATTTCTTGCACCGCTCGCAAGTCTGCTCCATTTTCTAATAAATGCGTAGCAAAAGAATGGCGCAACGTATGTGGTGTAAGCTCTTTTTCAATATTTGCTTCTTTCGCTAATCGTTTTAAAATTTTCCAAAATCCTTGTCTTGATAATCGATTCCCATGATGGTTTAAAAAGAGTGCATCTACTACTTTTTTACCCATCAATTCTCTTCTTCCCTTTTCAATATACTTTTGAATCGCTTCCGTCGCTAAACTCCCTAGTGGAATAATTCTTTCTTTATTCCCTTTCCCTATGCAACGAACAAATCCCATCGTTAAATGTACATCTTCTAAATTTAAAGCAATTAATTCTGAAACACGAAGCCCTGTCGCATACAATAACTCTAGCATCGCTTTATCACGAACCCCAAAAGCACTCGTCATTTTTGGGGTCTGGAGTAACGCTTCTACTTCATCGATTGATAGTACTTTCGGTAATTTCCGTTCTCCTTGCGGCGTTTCAATATGTACGGATGGATCGTGCTCTACCGCTCGTTCACGAAGTAAAAACTGGTGAAACGAACGAATCGATGCAATATGACGTGCTAATGTTTTCGAAGATTTTCCGTTTTCTTTTAAGTGCTGCAGAAAATTAACAATGTGCAAGCGTGTCACTTCATGAAAACTTTTCGCCTGTTCTACATTTTGCAAATACTTTACATAACTTTTTAAATCACGTTCATAAGATACTACTGTATTTTTCGCAAGCCCTTTTTCGACAACCATATAATGAATAAAATCTTTTAATTGATCTTCCAATCTACACTACTCCCCATTTTCATAGAAAAACATCATTCTATTTACGAAAGCATCCTTTGCCGGCTCTTCATTCCCTGATACTTTTTCTACAGTCTCTTCTTGTGGCTTTTCATAACGATGATAGCTTTCATATTCTTCATTTATCCATAGTATAGCGAAATAAAACAAAATCGTACAACTTGTAAATAATAAAAATACTTTTATTCCATCAAAAGTTAATTTTAAAGCTCGGCGCATTGTAAACTCCTCCAAAATATAAGTTATTACAACATATGCCAAGCTTTCACCAATTTATACCTTATTCAAATAAAAAACCTCTTCCTAGATAAATAGGAAAAGGTTATTTTTCATCCGTTTCATTTTCTTGACAATTTTTACAAATCCCATGGAATGTTAAACGATGATCTTTCACCTTAAAGCTCCAGTCATGTTCTACTTTCCTTTCCACTTCACCAAGTAAATCTTCTTGTATTTCTTGTACAGCACCACATTGTGTACAAATCAAATGATGGTGGAAACGCTGCGCACCTTCTTGGCGTAAGTCATAGCGTGAAACACCGTCTCCGAAGTTAATCTTATCGACAACTTTTAACTCAGATAATAGTTCTAAAGTTCGATAGACGGTTGCTAATCCGATCTCTGGCGACTTTTCTTTTACAAGGAGGTAAACATCTTCTGCGCTTAAATGATCTTCTTCATTTTCTAGCAGCACACGAACTGTTGCTTCACGTTGCGGTGTTAACTTGTAGCTCGCTGCATGTAATTGCTTCTTAATTCGTTCAATTCTTTCTTCCATTCGGTACTACTCCCTCCTCGCCACTCTTACACCATTATATCAGAAGAAGGGCTTCTGTCAAAAGAAAAACAATAAAAACAAATTGATAATTATTCTCATAAAGTATTTATTGTTTATTAATAGCCTCAACGACTTCTTTCATTAAAACTGGTGATGCATAAGCTTCTACACTAGAAGCAAGAGCTAACACCGCTCCAATTACAAGAAAGAAGCATGTATAACGAATTAATAACGGTAATAGCGGCTCGGTTATTTTCCGAATAAATTGATGCCTAATCATGCGTAAGGAAAAGCTTGCGGCAATTGTTGTCATAACGAGAAATACTGGAATAATAATGAGGTTTTGTGGCAATACAGAAACGAATGCTAATAATAATCCATTCCATCCATGCTGACTGACTAAAAAACCTACTGTAAATCCGACAACTACTCCTTTTACAAACAATAAAATAAAAATAAGTGGCAATCCAATAATTGAAATCCCCAAAATCCAAATAAATCCAATGTATTTTAATTGCGAAAAGTAACTTTCTCGAAACATTTCGCTTGCAATAGCAAATTCTCCTTTAGAAACTTGTCCAAAAAAACGTTGTAAATAAAATGATAAATCTTGTTTTTGATTTAACTGTAGACTATTTACGAGAATAGCCCCAAATATTACTCCCATCAATAATAAAACAGCGTTAAATATATATAATGAAGAGTTTTCCTGTATGTGAGACATTACACGGTCTTGCCAAGTTTTTCTCCACATTTTTCTTCCCTCCGTTCACACTCTTACTAAAAATGTATGAAAGAAAGAAAAAAGTATGACGAATTAACATTGAAATTCCGCTCTACTTTGCTAAACTAAAAAGTAGAGAATAGGAGGGATTTCACTTGAAACCATTATTATTAGATTTTCCAACATTATTTCAAACTGAACGCTTACAAGTTCGTAAGCCATTTCCAGGTGATGGTGCAGAAGTGTATGAAGCAATCCAAGCTTCTCTAGAAGACTTAGTACCGTGGATGCCAATTAACGCTGAAACAGAAGAAAGTGCTGAAGAAATCGTTCGTAACGCTCACGGACAGTTTTTACTTCGTGAAACACTTGATTTTCACTTATACGATAAAGTATCTGGTACATTCATCGGGGCTATAACGCTTAAGCCTGAAAACTGGGATATTCCAAAGTTTTCACTTCACTTCTGGCTGCATAGTGCTTATACAAAACAAGGCTATATGACTGAAGCTATTAAAGGTGCCATTCAATTTGCCTTTGATAAGCTAAGTGCTAGAAGAATCGAAATTCGTATTGATGCAACAAATACAAATGCATGTAACCTAGCAGAACGTTTAGAATTTATTCTAGAAGGTACAATGGAAAATGATTTCATAGCACCAGACGGTAGCTTACGTGATGCACGCGTATACGCAAAAATCAATTAAAAAACACTCGCCTTTGGCGAGTGTTTATTTTTGTAGTTGTAAATATTGTACTGCAAACATCGTTTTCGCATCATGAATACGAAGATCTTTCATAAGAGTAGTCGCTTCTTCTAACGATACTTCCATCAATTCCACAAACTCATCTTCATCTAACTCGGCTTTATTTTCTTTTTTCGTCAAACCTGTTGCTTTATATACATATAAAATTTCATCTGCAAATCCTGGAGATGTATAGAAAGAAGTAATAAGCTCCATATTTTCACATACATATCCTGTTTCCTCTTCTAATTCACGAACTGCTGTCACCTCAGGTTTTTCACCAGGTTCTAACTTGCCGGCTGGAATTTCTATAATCGCCTTTTCAAGCGCTTTACGATACTGCTCAACAAGCACGATTTTCCCCTCATCAGTAATAGCAATAATAGCAACTGCACCAGGGTGATTTACAATTTCACGTTTACTCATCGCTCCATTTGGTAATACTACATCATCAACACGAACTTTTATAACTCTACCATCAAAAATCGGCTCAGTTTTTACTGTTCTCTCTGCAAGATTACTCATACTACTTCATCTCCCTGTTCTATTTCCTATTCTTTCCTCATACATTTTACCACATTGAAAGGAGCGTGATAGAAATGAAAGTTTATATTTTACCAAATCGCGTCACTTTAGTCGGAAAAGCATGGCAAATTCGCCATAAACTAAAACAATATGGCAAAGAGTATACAACTGTACAAGAGTGGATTACAGCAAATAAAGTGAAACTTTAATCAGATGGGGTTTTGTTCACCCCCTCTGATTATTAGTTGAACGAATCGGGCTTTTACGGGCAGTTAATCTCCCACCTAACTTCCTCGTATGAGCTGAATTTTAAAAGTGGGGGGCTTACTGCCCGTTAAAGCAGGGTAAAAAGTAAATGTTTGTCAACCTCTTTTCCCTTTCGTACAATAAAGGTAAGGAGGTTGACCTATGAAAAAACGTCAATTAGGAAACTCAGATTTGTTTGTTACAGAAATGGGCCTTGGCTGTATGTCTCTCGGTACATCTGAAACAGAAGCTATGCGTATTATCGATGAAGCAATCGATTTAGGAATCAATTTTTTTGATACAGCGGATTTATACGATTATGGATTAAACGAAGAATTTGTTGGAAAAGCATTAAAAGGGAAGCGAGACCAAATTGTTCTTACAACGAAAGTTGGAAATCGATGGACAGAAGAAAAAAACGGCTGGTGTTGGGATCCTTCTAAGAATTACATAAAGGCTGAAGTGAAAGAAAGTTTACGTAGACTTCAAACTGATTATATTGATCTTTATCAACTTCACGGCGGGACGATTGAAGATCCAATAGATGAAACAATTGAAGCCTTTGAAGAATTAAAAAAAGAAGGTATCATTCGCCATTACGGTATTTCTTCTATACGTCCAAATGTCATCCGTGAGTATGCAAAACGTTCAAATATCGTTAGTGTGCTAATGGAATATAGCCTTTTAAATCGTCGCCCTGAAGAATGGTTCCGACTTTTCAGTGAACATCAAATTAGCATTATTGCTCGCGGACCACTTGCAAAAGGAATTCTAACTGACAATAATGCAAGAAAGATAGAAAGAGTAAAAGAAAAAGATTACCTTTCTTATTCTTACGATGAATTATATGCGACACTCGCAAGTGTAAAAGAGATAATCGGG
Organism: Bacillus sp. 3G2; assembly: GCF_044324725.1. Taxonomy (NCBI): domain Bacteria; kingdom Bacillati; phylum Bacillota; class Bacilli; order Caryophanales; family Bacillaceae; genus Bacillus; species Bacillus sp. 3G2. The sequence continues at coordinate 3,893,951 of NZ_CP172246.1, forward strand.
GAAAGCTCTTTAACAGGAACAGCTATTCAATATTGCTTACATAACGAAACTGTTGCAGCAGTTATACCTGGTGCAAGCTCTATCAAACAGTTACAAGAAAATGTACAGGCTAGTAAACAAACACAGTTAACAACAGCAGAATATATACAACTTCAGCAAATTGCTAAATGTGATACTTACGCTTTACATCGTTAAAAAGACGCTACCATACTGGTAGCGTCTTTTTATAGCGTATCATATTTATCAGGATTCGTTCCTACATGTAAATTACGATTTAACGTATTAATTTGAGTCATCTCTTCTTCTGTTAGTGAAAAATCAAAGATAGTAAAATTCTCCTTAATACGAGATGGTGTAACAGATTTAGGAATTGTCACGACCCCGCTTTGAATATCCCATCTTAATATAACTTGCGCAGATGTTTTTTCATATTTAGTAGCAATGGCCTGAATAATCGGGTGCTCGAATACTTCCCCGCCTCTCATTAATGGGCTCCATGCTTCCATTTGAATTTGCTCACCTTGACAGAAATTACGCAATTCAAATTGCGCTAACATCGGATGAAGTTCTACTTGGTTTACCATCGGCTTTACTTTACAATTTGGTAATAATAGCTCTAAATGATGTTTATGAAAATTAGAAACACCAATCGCGCGCACTTTACCTTCTTCATACAGTTTTTCTAACGCTCGGTACGTATCGACATACTTTCCTCTTATTGGCCAATGTATTAAATATAAATCTACATAGTCCATTTGTAATTTCTTTAAGCTTTTTTCAAACGCCTCAAGTGTTTCTTCGTATCCTTGATCGTCGTTCCAAACTTTTGTTGTAATAAATATTTCTTCTCTCGGAATTCCTGATTCACGAACCGCTTCTCCGACACCGCTTTCATTTTCATATACAGTCGCTGTATCAATCGAACGGTATCCAACTTCTAACGCTGTTTTTACTGCTTGTTTTACTTCGTCGCCTTCTTTCGCTTTATAAACGCCTAGACCAATCATCGGCATTTTCACACCATTATGAAGTGTAGTTGTTGGAATGTGCACAGTCGTCTCCCTCTCATTATTACATTTTTTATAAGCCACCACTTTATTTGAACAAGATTCAATCAAAAAGTCAAAACATATGTACAGTTTACATAATAATTTTATACACTAAAACGTGAACTCAATTATTCACATTTCCTTCTCTCCATTCTTTTGCTTTTTCATCAACATTACGTACAAATTCAGTTTTCCCTTCCGAATATAACGTGCCATCATATGTATACTTTTCAGCTAATTCTTTCTTTAAAGTTGCATATGCCTCAGCTTCTTCGCAATGAGCCATCATATAATCACGAAATGCTAAATGCCTTACTATCTCAGGATTTCCGCTTTCAAACACGTGTAAGTGATACGAGCGTTTTTCCTCCGTTCCATGAATAAAATAACGACGTCTTGAAATACCATTTTCCCCTTTTGCGATGTAACCAAGCTCTATAAAACGTTCATTCCAATGATCTACTCTGTCGATACTCTCTACTTCCATAATCATATCTATAATTGGTTTAGCTGCCAGTCCTGGCACTGACGTACTTCCAATATGGTGGACTTTCACCATTTCTGGCATCGCCGATTTTAATCGTTCGGCCTCTATTTGAAATTTTTCGTTCCAATGATTTTCATGCGGAACGACTACAATTTTTCTCATTTTACACTCCCCTTTTCTTACAAGCTCGTCAAAAAAATGATCAGCGATATACACTGATCATTTTTTTATATTATTTAAAGTCTTTCCAAGTAAGGCTACTTTCACTTAGCAGTTCTTCAAATGATTTATTCTTTTCACGTTCTTTTTGTTCTTGGCGCTTTCTTTCCAGTTCAGCTGCCTCTTTTTTCTCTTCTCTCACTTGCAATTCTTTCTTCTTATTCTTTAATTGCTGCATGAGTGAATCATTTAATTGATCGCCTAATGTAAGCGACTCTTTCTCTGGTTTATTCACTTGCGATTGTCTTTGCATTTGTCTTTGTTTCTTTTTCTTCATGCTACTCACCTTTTACTTTTTTCTCCATTATAGTAGATACACAATGAACTCGACAATAAAAAAGGTTCTTTACTCTATTATTCATCTTTTGTAAATATGTTAATTTTTCGAAAAAACTAATTTTTTTATAGATATAATCCTATGAATCTATTAAAATTATGTCGTATGATGTCAGATTATAAAAAAAGGAGAAATGAATTATGTGGAAAAAAATCATTCCTACTGTTGCCGTTTTAAGCACCATTACCTTTTCAACTGTATTTGCCGCTCCCCCATCCCAGACTCCAGCTGAACAAAACCGCTACGTAGACGTACAAATGCTTGGTATTAATGATTTCCATGGACAACTAGATACTGTTAAAAAAATTAATAACAAAGAAGCCGGTGGCGCTGATTACTTAGCTACTTATTTAAAAGAACGTAAAAAGCAAAACCCGAATACGCTTCTCGTACATGCTGGCGATATTGTCGGAGCTAGTCCACCAGTTTCAGCATTGTTACAAGACGAACCAACGATTGAATTTTTGAATGACTTAAAATTCGATGTCGGTACAATCGGAAACCATGAATTTGATGAAGGTATCGATGAAATGAAACGCCTCATTTACGGTGGATATCACGAGAAAACGGGGAATTTCAAAGGTGCTAACTTCCCTTACGTCGCTGCTAACTTCTATAACAAATCAACTGGCCGCTTATTTTTACCACCATTTACTGTAAAAATGGTAGATGGTGTTCCTGTAGGATTCATTGGCGTTGTTACAACTGATACACCAAATGTCGTGATGCCTACTATGCTTAAAAATGTACAGATCACTGACGAAGTAGAAGCAATTAATAAATCAACGCAACAATTAAAGCGTCTCGGTGTTAAATCCATCGTCGTCCTTGCCCATGTTGGCGGAACAACTGATGAATCTGGCGTGACAAATGGCGACCTTACTCGAATTGCAAATGAAACAGATCCAGAAGTTGATGTTATTTTCGGTGGGCATAGTCACACGTACGTAAATGGTACTGTAAATAATAAACTAATCGTCCAAGCGAACTCTTATGGAACAGCTTTCTCAGACGTAGATGTAACAATTGATCGTAAAACAAAAGATATTGTAAAGAAAAAAGCTGAAGTGATCACAACATATCATGAAGGTGTGGAACCTGATAAAGAAGTAAAACAAAAAATAGATCAATATAAAGAAAAAATCGCACCACTTGTAAATGAAGTTGTAGGAAAATCTACAGCAGCTATCGATCGTAAACAAAATGATGCTGGTGAATCTACTCTTGGGAATGTAATTGCCGACGCACAGCGTCAAACAATGCAAGCTCAAATCGCACTTATGAATCCTGGTGGCATTCGTAATGACTTAGATGCTGGCGATATTACTTGGGGCGAATTATATGGCATTCAGCCTTTTGGAAACCAATTGATTAAAGTAGATTTAACAGGTCAAGATATTCGCGACATTTTAAATCAGCAATGGCAAAAAGGAACAACAAGAATGCTTCAAATTTCAGGTATTCAATATACGTGGGATGCAAATAAACCAAACGGTGAAAAGGTTACGAATATACGCTTAACAAATGGCGAGGAGTTATCTCCAACTAAAACATATAGCGTAGTTGCGAATGCTTTCTTAGCTTCTGGCGGTGATGGATTCGTATCATTTAAAAATGGTAAAAATGCAGAGACTGGCCCAAACGACTTTGAAGCGCTAGTCGATTACGTAAAACAATTAAAAGAACCAATTCAGCCAGTTATTGATGGAAGAATTCAAAAGATAAATTAAGTATTTCCCTAATATGTGATCCGGATTTTTATTGTAAAGGGTACGCACTTATACTTACTTAATCCACAATATTAGTAAAACCTAAAAAGGATACTCGTTCTTACAATGAACTTAGTATCCTTTTCTTTAGTCATCCAAACTTGCTGTTTTGTTAAAGTCATATTGCTGTAAAAATTGTTGGAGCGCCTCTTCTACAAGTTTAGATTTTTGAATTCCTTTCGCTTCTGATATAACGTCTAGTTTTGCTAATATTTCTTTATTAATAGAAAAAGTACGTTTCTTTTTTTCTGTACTTATACTCATAATTGGCGCGATTACTTCTTCTCTCTTACTTAGTAATTCATAAATGCTTTGTAATTGTTCATAAATTAATAATTGATAATCCGTTTTCGCATATTGAAGGGCTGTCGCTTCTTGGAGTTGTAAGTGACGAGGTTCTTCTCCATCTCCTACAAAAATACGTTTCTTCTGTTCTCCATCATATTCATATCCAATCAATCTTAATTTCTTTGATAATGTATACGGGCTTATTTCAAGACGTTTTGCTATGATAGCGATGGATTCACGTCTATTTAAGCAATCTATAATTTCTCCAATCGTCACAATTTCCCTCCTCCCATGTTGAAATGACACTAGTATGGTATGTTACAATGATTTTCTAACAGTATATGCAAAACAAATAGCCTGTGCGATTCATACGATTTCAGAAAAGGAGGTTTTCAATATGCTTTTTCGTAGCCATACCCCACAGTTTTATAATGAAAATAAACAACTCATTCCTAATAGTATCGCTACGATGGAAAGCGTTATGATTCATAATCGAAAACAAACTCTCCTTATTCGCGGGCAAAACATAGAGCAACCTATTTTATTATGCTGTCATGGTGGACCGGGCATGGCACAAATCGGATTTATTCGTCATTTTCAAAAAGAATTGGAGAAACACTTCATCGTTATTAATTGGGATCAGCGCGGGGCAGGTAAATCTTTTTCAATGAAAGATTTCGGAGCAAATTTTACAATCGAACAATTCGTTTCCGATGCAAAAGAAGTGATTCAATATGTACTTAAAAAGTTCAATAAACAGAAACTATTTCTCGCTGGTCATTCTTGGGGAAGTATTATTGGGCTTAACATAGCACATCAATATCCACAGTATATCGAGGCTTACATCGGTATTGGGCAGATTGTACATATGAAACAAAACGAAGAATTGCTATATCAGCATTTAATTCTTTCTGCAAAAAAACATGATCATAAAAAAGCATTAGCGTCCCTTTTAAAATTAGGCAAACCACCATTTTTAGATACGAGACGCCTTATTATTCAAAGAAAGTGGCTTGGCACATTCGGAGGGGCAATCCAAAACGGATCTTCCTTTTCTTTCATACGAAAAGGCTTCTTTTCTCCTGAATATACGCTATTAGATTGGTTCAAGTTTCTCGCAGGAAATTTAAAATCTGGCGTTTTATGGGAAGAAATGCTAACAATCGATTTCTTTTCTTCTATTTCAAGTTTATCTATTCCGGTTTATTTTTGTTCTGGTCGCTATGATTATCAAACTCCTTATGCCCTCGTTCAGGAATATTGCGATGTGATAGAAGCACCCATAAAAAAGATGATTTGGTTCCCAAATTCAGCACATTCTCCTGATTTAGAAGAACCAGAATTATTCGCCAATTCTTTACAAGCAATTAAACAAGAGCTAGCTTTTCAGCATTAGTGACAAAGGCTCTTTTACATTTCATAGAAAACAATTTATAATAATATGTCGCAACTATGTATAAATATAGCAAAGTGCTTCATATTTACTTGCCTTAGCACAATAAAAATTTAGGGAGATTACATTTATTATGAATGCTGTACTCGTCGCAGTAGCAGTTATGCTATTGCTTAGTTTGTTACGTGTCCAGGTCATTGTCGCCATCATCGTTGGAGCTTTAACAGGCGGAATTATCGGCGGACTCGGTATTTCAGAAACGATTAACACTTTTACAACTGGCCTTGGAAACAGCGCCCCAATCGCTTTAAGTTATGCAATGCTTGGCGGTTTCGCTATTTCCCTTTCCAAAACAGGACTTCCGGATGCCATGATTGAAACTGCATTAAAATGGATTGGCAATGAACAAGACACGAAAAAACAAGTTTATTCTAAAATACTTATTTTATTCATCATTTTAACGATGGCATGTTTCTCACAAAATGTGATTCCTGTTCATATCGCTTTCATCCCCATCTTAATTCCAGCACTTTTAAAAGTATTAAATGAGCTGAAAGTGGATCGCAGACTTGTTACTTGTATTATTACATTCGGGTTGATTACTCCTTACATGTGGATTCCAGCAGGGTTCGGAAAAATTTATCATGACGTATTGCAAACAAATGCTGCGCAAAGCGGTCTTACATTTGATGTCGCACTTATTCCAAAAGCAATGACTATTCCAGCAATCGGTATGATTATTGGATTATGTGTAGCGGTATTCATTACGTACCGGAAACCTCGTACGTATGAAACAGAACAAGTTCATACTACCGCAAATGAAATCGTTCCCTACACAAAACGTAGCATTACTTTCGGATTATTATCTATCATAGCTACATTAACTGTTCAATTAGCAACGGAATCAATGATTTTCGGTGCGTTAGCAGGGATTATCGTCTTATCAGTAAGTGGTAGTCTACCTCTTAAAGAAGCAGATGCGATATTAACAAGTGGAATGCGTATGATGTCCTTTATTGGTTTTGTTATGATCGCTGCCGCTGGATTTGGCGCTGTTCTTCGAAAAACAGGACATGTTGAATCTCTTGTGCAAACGAGTGCACATATAATTGGAAATAATAAACCACTCGCTGCATTTCTTATGCTTGTGATTGGACTTCTCGTTACTATGGGGATTGGTTCATCTTTTTCAACCATCCCTATCTTAACAACAATTTTTGTACCTCTTTGCATGCAGCTTGGATTTAGTCCAATGGCCACAATTGCAATTATCGGTACAGCCGGAGCGCTAGGTGATGCAGGATCACCAGCATCAGATAGTACACTTGGACCAACATCCGGTTTAAATGCTGATGGTCAACACCATCATATATGGGATACATGTGTACCAACGTTTCTACACTATAATATACCGTTACTTATATTCGGCTTTATTGCCGCCATTACATTATAAAAGGTGCGTTTTATACGCACCTTTTACTTTTTTATTTTTCCTTTTAATTGTTGTAACGCTATTTTCCCATTTTCTTCGACACAACTTTCCATTTGCATGAATGACGGACCTGTCCACTCACTGTCTATACTCCCGTTCAGTCCAATAATTTTCAATTTATCCGGTATACGGATATTTAAATTTTTCGCTGCTCGCATTAACTCAAAAGTAATCTTATCACTTGAAGTTACAATGCCATCTATATACGGATGAGTTTGCAATAATGTAATAAACTGTTTATTCGTATACCCTTGTACACATTCTTCTCGATAAGAGATTCCTTCCTTCCAAACAGTATCTAAAAACCCTGATATGTGCTCTTCCATTTCTTCACTATCTTCTCCCTCACCGAAATAAGCAAGGAAGTGACAGCCTTTTTCTTTTAATAAAGAAACCGCTCTTTGTCCACTTTCATAATAATTTGCATGGGATTTTTTTTCGTCGATCACAACAAACGGAAATGGAATTTCTCCTATACTTTTAAAAACTGATTTTGTTAAAATAACACCTGCAACGTTATTTTCCTTCAACATATGTATGTATCTATCTTTATTCTCTATATTACAAACAATGATTTGATATCCTTCTTTATATGCTATTTCCTCAATACAATGTAGCAAAGTGATGTTTGATGGGTTATATAAATTATCTACAAGTAATGCAATTATCGTTGAATTCTCTTTAAACAATGGCTTTGCTGTACTATTTGGCCTATAATGTAATTCCTCAATTGCTTCCTTTACTTGTTTTACTGTGTCCTCATGAACATATCCTTTTTCATTAATAACTCGTGAAACAGTTGCGACTGAAACACCTGCCAATTTTGCAACATCACGTATAGTTGCCACATCGTCACCCCTTAATATGGTAATAGATTACAATTTTACGGTAACCTAAATTACAATATTCGTCAAGGTTAATAACTTATATTTCTGAAAATTGTTACATCATCATACTAAACGATACTCTAACTGAATTTCATGTAAAATTGGGATATTATCATACCCAATACGTGGAATTTCTTTCTTGATTTTTCGTGCCTCTTCTACTGCATTCACATATAAATTTGTCATCACAAAATTACGTTTTTGGTAAAAACGTAACGCATTCATATTATCATTTGTTGTTATGAGCCAAACCCGCCCGCACCGTTCTTCTTCTGCAACCTGTAATACACAATCCACAAGTTTTGTCCCTATTCCTTTTCTTTCTTCAAAGCTATCTAACGACACAATTTCACACATATTTCCGGTCACTTCATACGTTATAATTCCGATTATTCTGTCATCCAAGAGCGCAACAAACCCTGGCAACTCTTCTAACTGATGCCCCTTCCCACGTGACACCATCAATGAACTCCCCCAGTTCTCACACATGAACATTCGGATTGTTTCTTTCATCGCTGGCGTAATTTTTTGTATATACACCATTTCCTATTTCTCCCCTTTTCTATCATTGTGATACAATATAATTGTATCACATGTAACGGTATTTGGAGGATGAGGTAAAGTATGAAACGTTTTTTTGCAGCATTGTTTACTATACTAGGTGCGATAACTGCCCTTGGGATTTTCTTTACAAATAAAGTGATGTACTTAAAGAAAAAAACAGAGGAAGAAGTACTCGAAAGAGAAACGAAAAAACATTTTCGTATAGAGGATTTTGATGCTCTTCATAAAGAAGAAATTCACATTCCTTCGCAATTCGGCTATGATCTTCACGGATATTACATTCCTGCTGGTCATTCCAATAAGTTTATGATTTTTTGTCACGGCGTAACTGTAAATAAAATGAACTCTGTAAAATATGCAAGGTTATTTTTAAACAGAGGGTATAATGTCGTTATTTATGATCATCGTCGTCATGGTAAAACTGGCGGAAAAACAACAAGCTATGGATACTATGAAAAACATGATTTAAAATCAGTAGTTGACTGGCTAAAAAGTCGTTTTGGAACAAATATAACACTCGGTATTCATGGTGAATCTATGGGAGCTGCAACACTTCTTCAATACGCAGGACTTGTAGAAGATGGTGCTGATTTCTATATTGCAGATTGTCCTTTCTCTGATTTCTATGGGCAATTACAACACCGTTTAAAGGTTGAATTCCATTTACCTAAATGGCCTTTATTACCTTTAGCAAATGCTTTTTTAAAAGTGCGTGACGGTTATACGATTCGCGAAGTTTCACCAATCGATTGTATAAAAAATATTAACAATCCCGTCCTCTTTATTCACAGTAAAGATGATGATTATATTTTAGCTGATATGACGAAAGCACTATATGAAGCAAAAGAAAACAATAAACAACTTTATATTGCAGAACGCGGCGCACACGCTTGCTCTTATAACGAAAATAAAGAAGAGTATGAAGCAGCCGTTGATCAATTTTTAAACTCATATGTAAAAGAAACAAAAAACAGGCTTGCATAAGCCTGTTTTTTTATTGCGCTAAAACGTCTGTAACTTGTTCCATATTTTCAGAAATCCATTGCATTGCATCATCTAACGTTGGAAATTCTGTCGTTTGAAATGTTACCTCATCTTGAAGTAACCAAACATCCTTTGACTCTTGTCCTACACCTGCAATGGACCAGTGTAACAAACTATATGGATGATTATCATTCAAAAATGATGCCCACGTGCGCTCATTTGCAATATTTCGTAATGTACGTAATTGTTTATCCATCTTTCGTCACCTTACTCTAGTCAGTTATAAAAAACATTATAACACTCTCTTCTATCCCAAAGAAAGTGCTCATTTGATATTGTCAAGTACTTCTCTTGATTATATGATGAAATTAAGCGTTTGGGAAGGAGGGATAGCGTTGGCTAAAGTACAAATTAAAGTAAATGATAATGGCTCTTTTCGCGTTACAGGGGACGTGGAATTAGTCGATTCACAAGGGAATGTATTCCCAGCAAAACCGGCTTTTTCTTTATGCCGTTGTGGTTTATCAAAAAATATGCCTTATTGCGATGCTTCGCATAAAGGTAAATTCGAATCTGTTGTTAGAGCACCAGAGGCAGAATAATTTCACATGTGACATGCACACTTTTTTGTGCATGTTTTTTCTTTCCACTAACTCTCGTCCTCCCTTTGCCTTACAACATTTCTCATACTTTTGTCCTCATTCCAACCTACGTATATTTTCACACAATTCTTCACATTCGAATATTTTTTACTAGCCTTTTATCTTTTTTATGCTATAATTTGAGCAAACAACATCCTTCGGGGTCGGGTGAAATTCCCAACCGGCGGTGATGAAGTGCAAACTTCTAAGTCCGTGACCCGTTTTCAACTCGAAAACGGTGGATCTAGTGAAACTCTAGGGCCGACAGTATAGTCTGGATGGGAGAAGGATATGTTTTCTAGTAATTTTATATAGCGAATACACTTTTATTTCAGTATGCATATTTTTAAAGTTTCATTTTGAATCTTTATATATGTTTTATTTTGTATACTTATGTTTCTATACTGGAATAAAAAGATACGACTAGCGTTTGAAAATTCGATATTTTGCTAGGTTTTTTCCTTATGCAGAAATATCAATCATCGTTAGGTTTCTTTCCTATACTTTCGTATTCGAACTATATTTCTAGAAATCACGTCTCCCAAACCCCAAGGATATAAAATCCTTGGGGTTTTTTGATTTTTTCAGGAGAGGTGAAGAGAATGACAGATCAAGAATATATGAGGGTTGCCCTGCAGTTAGCAGAAGGAACATCCGGACAAACAAGTCCTAATCCTATGGTTGGTACTGTTGTTGTAAAAGATGGAAACATCGTCGGTATGGGAGCTCATTTACGTGCTGGTGAAGAACACGCAGAAGTTCATGCTCTTCATATGGCTGGTGAGAAAGCAAAAGGAGCTACCGTTTATGTAACACTTGAACCGTGTAGCCATTTTGGAAAAACACCACCTTGCTGTGAATTACTCATCGAAAAGGAAGTTAAGCGAGTTGTAATTGCTACTCTTGATTGCAACCCTCTCGTTTCTGGTAATGGAAAAAAGAGATTAGAAGAAGCTGGCATCGACGTAACTACCGGTGTTCTTGAAGCAGAAGCCACCTTATTAAATCGTTTCTTTTTTCACTACATGAAAACGAAACGTCCATTTGTAACCATAAAAACAGCGATGAGCTTAGATGGAAAAACAGCAACTGTCACTGGTGAAAGTAAGTGGATTACAGGTGAAGAAGCACGAGCTGATGTTCACCAATATCGCCATACACATGATGCGATTCTCGTTGGAGTAAATACAGTTATAGCTGATAATCCGCATTTAACGACAAGAATTCCTAACGGGGGTATACATCCTATACGCGTTATTTTAGATACCAATTTACGAACACCACCATCTTCTCATGTTATAACAGATGGTTTAGCACCGACATGGATTTTTGTCGGTAAGGATGTAAATAAAGAGAAAATAGCTTCTTATGAATCTGAAAATGTAGCTATTTTCCAAATGAAAACGAAGCAAATTGAAATTGAGGACCTCCTTTTCTTTCTTGGAGAGAAGCAAATTCTTTCTATATTCGTTGAAGGAGGCCAATCGATTCATGCAAGCTTCTTACAAACAAAGCATTTCAATGAAATTATAACTTATATAAGCCCGATATTAATTGGCGGGAATGATGCCCCTACTTTATTTGGCGGAAATGGTTTCGCAGCATTACAAGATGCACTTTCCTTGAAAATTCAAGAGATGAAACAAATTGGCGATGATATAAAAATCGTTGCGAATGCCCGAAGCGAGGTGACGGAATGTTTACAGGAATTGTAGAAGAGTTAGGAACGATTGCAAACATGCAACAAAGCGGAGAAGCGATGAAGTTAACGATCCACGCAAATAAAATTTTATCAGATGCTCACTTAGGTGATAGTATCGCGGTTAACGGTATTTGCTTAACTGTAACGAGTTTCACAACAACTTCATTCACAGTGGACGCAATGCCTGAAACGATGCAATCCACATCACTTCGCATGCTTAAACCACACTCTAAAGTAAATTTAGAACGGGCGATGGCTGCAAACGGACGGTTCGGTGGACATTTCGTTTCAGGACATATTGATGGCATCGGAACGATATTAAACAAAAAACAACACTATAATGCCGTCTATTACAAAATAGCTATTGCTGATGAATTGCTGCGCTATTGTTTGCATAAAGGATCCGTTGCTGTTGATGGAACGAGTTTAACAATATTTGATATAGACGAATCTTCCATCACAATCTCACTCATCCCGCACACAGTAAGTGAATCTGTTATCGGAGAAAAGAATGCCGGTGACATCGTAAACATTGAGTGTGACATGATCGGTAAATATATCGAACGCTTTATTTCTAAGCCTGTAAAACGAACACGCTCAATGAGCGAAAGCTTTTTACAAGAAAACGGATTTCTATAAGGGGGAAGCATGATGTTTCATCGTATTGAAGAAGCTCTAGAAGATTTAAAACAAGGAAAAGTCGTTATCGTATGTGATGATGAAAACCGTGAAAATGAAGGCGATTTTATCGCTTTAGCAGAGTATATTACGCCAGAAACGATTAACTTTATGATTACACATGGACGTGGCCTCGTTTGTGTACCAATTACGGAAGAATACGCAGAACGTCTACAGTTAGAACCAATGGTAGCTCATAATACAGATTCGCATCATACTGCATTTACGGTGAGCATAGATCACATTTCTACAACAACAGGAATTAGCGCTCACGAACGTGCAACTACGATACAAGAATTGTTAAATCCTGCATCAAAAGGTGCTGATTTCAATCGCCCTGGACATATCTTTCCATTAATCGCGAAAGAAGGTGGTGTCCTGCGCCGCTCTGGTCATACAGAAGCTGCTGTTGATTTGGCACAGCTTTGCGGAGCAGAACCAGCTGGAGTTATTTGCGAGATTATCAATGAGGACGGTACGATGGCACGCGTACCTGATTTACTACAGTGTGCAAAACAATTTGATATAAAAATGATTACAATAGAAGATTTAATTGCTTATCGTCGCCACCATGAAACATTAGTGACGAGAGAAGTGGAAATTACATTACCTACAGATTTCGGTACTTTCCATGCAATTGGCTATTCTAATTCATTAGATACGAAAGAACATATCGCACTCGTAAAAGGTGATATTTCAACAGGAGAGCCTGTACTTGTACGCGTTCATTCAGAGTGCTTAACAGGAGATGTATTTGGCTCATGCCGTTGTGATTGTGGACCACAACTCCATGCAGCACTTGCTCAAATTGAGCGTGAAGGAAAAGGCGTTCTTCTCTATATGAGACAAGAAGGACGAGGCATCGGCCTTCTTAATAAGCTTCGCGCTTATAAGTTACAAGAAGAAGGATTCGATACTGTAGAAGCAAACGAAAAACTTGGATTCCCAGCTGATTTGCGTGATTACGGTATTGGTGCTCAAATTTTAAAAGATTTAGGTTTACAACATTTACGTTTATTAACAAATAACCCGCGAAAAATTGCTGGCTTACAAGGTTACGATTTAGAAGTAATCGAGCGCGTACCATTGCAAATGCCAACAAAAGAAGAGAATAAAACGTATTTACAAACGAAAGTAAACAAATTAGGACATTTACTAAACTTATAATAAAGGGAGAGATTCATTATGGTATTCGAAGGTCATTTAGTTGGTACAGGATTAAAAGTTGGGGTTGTTGTTGGACGTTTTAATGAATTTATTACAAGTAAGTTACTCGGCGGAGCTTTAGATGGATTAAAGCGCCACGGTGTAGAAGAAACTGATATCGATGTTGCTTGGGTTCCTGGCGCATTTGAAATTCCTTTAATCGCTAAAAAGATGGCTAGTAGCGGAAAGTATGATGCTGTTATTACGCTAGGTACTGTAATTCGTGGTGCTACAACACATTACGATTACGTTTGTAATGAAGTAGCAAAAGGGGTTGCATCTTTATCAATACAAACAGACATCCCCGTTATTTTCGGTGTATTAACGACTGAAACGATTGAGCAAGCAATTGAACGTGCAGGCACGAAAGCTGGTAATAAAGGCTATGAATCTGCCGTTGCTGCGATTGAAATGGCTCACTTATCAAAACAATGGGCATAAAAAAATAAAAAAGAGGCTGCGGCCTCTTTTTATTTTTTTACTTTTTTCCGTATATTTTTTATTAATTCATCCATTGTTTTTCCTTCTGTTTGTATACGAAGCGTTTGTGCTGTTCTCCATACATTCTCTCTTTTCTTCGCTTCTTCTATAATAGTAATTTCTTTTCGTACTTCCTTTAAATCTTTACCTTCTGTTTTCAATCCAAAATGTTCAGCTTTCGTTCGAAAATGTTGTTCAATTCGTTGTTGCATCTCTTTTTGTTCAGGATTTTCAGCAGCCTTAACTGAATCAGTACTTATTGCTTTTAATAAAATTAGACAAGTCATAATCGCTAATATATATTTGTGCATGTAAAATCCTCCAACCCAATATAAATTACATCTTTACTATGTACAATTGGGGCTTGGAAAATTCGTCCACCAAAATTCTTTTTTTCACTCAAAAATCAATAGTATCAAGCGTTTACAACTATTTATTACATTTTATTTACAAAAAAAGCAAACTCTTTTACAAGTTTGCTTTTTTTCTATCTTATAATGCACATTCTTCAATCTCAAACCCTAAATCTTCAATCATACCCCAGTCTGCAGTCGGCTCTTGCCCAGCTGTTGTTAAGTAATCTCCAACAAAGATAGAGTTTGCTGCAAATAAACCGATTGGTTGTACAGAACGTAAATTGATTTCACGCCCCCCTGAAATGCGAATTTCTTTCGTTGGGTTTACAAAACGCATCATTGCCAGCACTTTTAAACATTCTACTGGTGTTAACTCTTTTTGTCCTTCAAGCGGCGTACCCTTTACAGCAACAAGGAAATTACATGGAATTGAATCTGCATCTATACGTTGTAATTCGAATGCAATTTCAGCGCGTTCTTCTATTGTCTCTCCCATTCCAAAAATCGCCCCAGAGCATGGTGAAATACCCGCTTGTTTCGCTTTTTGAACTGTATCAACACGATCGTCATACGTATGAGTGGAGCAAATACTTTCGTAATTATTTGCATGTGTATTTAAGTTGTGGTTATAACGATGTACACCCGCTTCCGCTAAACGTCCTGCTTGATCTTCGTTTAAGAAACCTAAACAACAACAAATCTTTAAATCTGTCGTTTCACGAATCTCCTTAACGGCTCCAATTACGTGATTCACCTCTTTATCCGTCGGACGACGACCCGATGCTACAATACAATATGTACCCGCTTTACGGCGAATTGCTTCATGTGCTCCTTCTACAATCTTTTCCTGCGTTAGCCATGCATATTTGTCAATTGGCGCCTCTGAAATAATAGACTGTGAACAATATCCACAATCTTCAGGACATAATCCAGATTTCGTATTAATAATCATATTTAATTTTACCTTCTTACCAAAGTGATGATGACGAATGATGTAAGCTGCATTCATAATTTCTAAAACTTCGGTCTCATCAGCTTCTAATATCGCTATTGCATCCTCTTTCGTAATCATTTTCTCTTCTACTACGTCATATGCAAGTTTTTTCCAATCCCTTTTTGTTTGTACTTGTTTCATTTCATCTCTTCCCCTCTTTAGTTATATGCATAAATAAAGCGTGATACGTCGCCATTATCCCTTCATTTTCCGTGAAGTCTCTTTCGTATATGCGAAGCATCGCACGAAAGAGTGAGGGACTTTGACAATAGGATTCTTCATTACTATTAGTCGCTCCTACTTTTCGAATAGAATGTAGAAACTCCCTAACTTCTGTAAATCTCTCTATGTAACATGTTTCAGAAACATGCACATCCCCTGTTTCTATTTCACATATATGGCGCAACTGATTTTTCGAATAAAAACGTTGTCCAATCGATGTTTCATTTTGTATATTTTTTTCTTCTTTCGCCCGCTGGAACGAAGCATGCAATTCTTGAAATGTTTCGTTTCCAAACGTCGAAAAGAGTAATATCCCATCTATAGACAAATGATGAAATAAATTTCTTACCACTTGTTTTAAATCATTTAGCCATTGAAATGTGGCATTCGAAATAATGACATCATACGTTTCTTCTAGTCGTAATCTTTCGATATCCTCACAGTAAAACATTACATTTTTTACATTTTGTCTAGTTTTCGCAACCTCAATCATACTTTCAGCAAAATCAATAGCTGTAATATGTGCTTTCGGAAATAAACTTGATAATTGCTCTGTAACATATCCTGTCCCGCATCCAAGTTCTAAAATACGTATCCTTGAATTTGCACTATATCGCCGCTTCAATGTAGAAAGTAATAAATGTGCCATCTTTTTTTGTACATTTGCATATTGATCGTAGGATACAGCTGCCACGTTAAACCGTTTTTGTAGTAACGTTTTGTTGATCATGTCGTATCCCCTCTACAAATTGAATTATTTCATTTCCACAATATTCAAAATTCGTTACACATAATGCGTGTCCAGCCTCACTTACTACCTTGAGCGTGGCAGTCTCATTCTCAGCCATACTACGCGCTGCAGATAATGGGCATATGACATCCTGCTCTCCGTGAATAAGTAGTATAGGTACTTTAACTCCTTTCAGTTCTTCCCTCATATCTGCTTCGATTAAATACTCCAAACCTAATTGCAAAGACTGAATAGAATCACCTTTAAAGCGTTTTATCATATCTTCAAACCTTTTATTCTCTTTCAGCTCATTTTTTGTAAACATATTTTCATAAAACCGCTTGAGCGTATCTTCTTTCTTTCTCGCTACATTCTTTTTCAGCCGTTCTACATGCAAAGCATTCCATCCACACGTATAGTCGCTCGTATTTGTAAATTTAGCAGTGCCACCAATTAATACGATACCTTTCGCCTTAACCTTTTTATGAGCTTGAACTGCCGCTAACGCTCCTAGTGACCATCCAACTAAAATCACATTTTCATCTTTTGCTACATCTATTATTCGCCCCGCAAATTCACTTTGTTCTTTCACATTACGCCAATTGATACATTGAACAGAATATCCTTTAAAATACGGCAGAACTAAAGTCCAAACACCTTCTTCCATTCCCCACCCAGGAATAAAAATAATCTTTAGCTCTTTCATACTAAAAACCCCTCTTCTTTACCAATACGTATAATATGCTGAATAGCCCAATTCAAATCAGCTATTGTATGTTGGGACGTAACTGCAAAACGGACCCGTGAACTATTCACTGGAACCGTTGGTGGACGAATTGCAATTGCTGCAATACCTACTTCTTGCAACCTTTTACTAAACCGTAAAGCTGTTTCATTTGAACCGACTACAATCGGTACAATATGAGTTGAGCTATTCCCAATATCAAAACCAGCTTCTTGCAAATATGTCCTAAAATAAGCTCCATTCTCTATAAGTCTCTCTCTTCTTACATTATCTTCTTTCACAATTTCAATTGCTTTTTGTACCGCTCCTAACGTTCCTGGTGGTAAAGCAGTAGTATAAATAAAGCTTCTCATCATATTTTGTAAATACTCTATATAAATTGCATCGCCTGTCAAATACGCACCATAACACCCTAAAGCCTTGCTAAACGTCCCCATCTGTATATCAATTTTTTGAGCAACATCTTTTTCTATATGAGACAATCCTGCTCCATCAATTCCATATATTCCACTCGCATGTGCTTCATCAACTATAATCATTGCTCCATATTTCTCTTTTATGTGCACTAACTCTCGTAAATATGCAGTATCACCATCCATACTAAAAACAGTATCCGTTACGATTAATTTCTTCTTTTTTGGCGGCGCTACTTGCAACAGCTTCTCTAAATAATCTAAGTCATTATGACGATATCTTTTATGCTCTGCTCCGCTTAATATAATTCCATCAACGATGCTTGCATGATTTAATTTGTCACTAAACACAATATCGTGACGACAGACTAATGAAGAAATCACTCCAACATTTGCCGTATATCCACTATTTACAACTAAGGCTTTTTTAGTGCCTTTCCAATCGCATATATTTCTCTCAACCTCTTCATACAGTGAATAATTTCCTACAACGAGCCTTGATGCTGTCGCCCCAGTTCCATATTTTCTTGTGCATGCTATAGCAGCTTCTTTTAACCTCTCATCTCCAGCTAGCCCTAAATAATTATTTGACGCTAAATTTAGCATCCTTTTTTCATCTCGAATAAGCCATGTCTCTTCTGCTCGTTCTGTTACATGCAAATTGCGATACTGCCCTTGCTGATTTAATTGTTGCAATTTAGATTGAAGATGTGTGCGCCACGTTTGATTCATTTCGGATAAACTCCTCTAATTTTGAAATCATTATATACTCTTTAGCAGATTCCAAGACTTCTTCTTTTGTAAACGCACCTTCAAAGAATGGTAATAAACCTAAAACCGGTACCCCACTTAGTTCTTCAATCATTTCTTTATTTTCTTGTACTCTTTCCATTTCACATTCTTTGCAGCCGGATAAAATTACACCTGCTACTGTTAAGCCCTGTGCCTTCGCATAAGCAATCGTTAAAACGGTATGATTTACCGTTCCTAATGTAGGACGTGCGACTACAATAAGAGGAAGCTGTAATTCTTTTACGAAATCAATTACTAAAGCATCTTCTGTATATGGAACAGCCAGTCCGCCTGCTCCTTCTACAAGTAGGCTATTAAATTCTTTCAAACGTTCTTTATAGTGATCCATAATGTCTTTTAAATGTACTACTCTTCCAGCTCTTTTCATGGCAAGTCTCGGAGCAAGCGGTTCTTCAATAGAATAAGGGCAAATTTCATCTTCTTTTGTCGGTACACCCGATAATGCTTTTAGCCTTGCTGCATCTCCCTCTGGATTTGATGCAACATGTCCACTTTGCAACGGTTTGTATACCCCTATGTTATATCCCAATTCTCTAAATACACCTGCTAATGCACCTGCAACTACAGTTTTTCCCACTTCAGTATCCGTTGCTGTTACAAAAAAACCACTCATTATGCTCCCTCCGTAACATCCGAGATTGCTTTATATAAAATACGTAACATATCATCAATCTCATCCATTGTAGAAGCAAGAGGAGGCATAAATACAATCGTATTACCGAGTGGTCGTAAAATCATGCCAAGCTCTCTTGAGCGTTTACACACTTGAACACCGACTCTCTCTGTCCATTCAAACGCTTCTTTCGTTTCCTTATTCTTCACAAGTTCAATTCCAACCATTAATCCGCACTGACGAATATCCCCTACATGTTTATATGCAAAGAGCGATTCTAATTGCGTCGCCACATATTCTGTTTTACGTGCCACTTCTTCTATTAAATTTGTTTTCTCGTATAGTTCTAGATTCGCAATTGCTACCGCACACCCTAACGGATTCCCTGTATAACTATGACCGTGGAAAAACGTTTTTTGTTCTTCATAGTCGCCTAAAAAGGCATTATAAATTTCATCTGTCGTTACGGTGATTGCAACTGGTAAATATCCGCCCGTTAAACCTTTTCCGGCTGTTAAAATGTCCGGCGTTACATTTTCATGTTCACATGCAAACATTTTCCCGGTACGCCCAAATCCAGTCGCTACCTCATCTGTAATAAATAAAACATTATATTTTGTACATAAATTACGTAGCCCTTTTAAGTATCCTTTTGGCATTGTAATCATACCGCCAGCACCTTGCATTAAAGGTTCTACAATAATCGCCGCAATTTCTTCATGTTTGTCTTTCAGCAACTCTTCCATTTCTTCTAAATGTTTTTTTACAATTTCCTCCTTATTATTTCCATAAGGAGAACGATATGTATATGGATAAGGCATTTTAATTGCTTCAAATAAAAGTGAACTATACACTTGGTGAAACAAGTCTATTGCTCCTACTGAAACAGCTCCAATTGTATCACCGTGATACGCTTCTTTTAATGTAACAAATCTTTGTTTCTTCGGTTTTCCTTTATGCTGCCAATATTGAAAGGCCATCTTAATTGCAATTTCAACGGCACTAGAACCAGAGTCTGAATAAAATACTTTCTTCAAACCTTCTGGTACAACTTCAATTATTTTTTCTGCTAATAAAATAGATGGAACGTTAGCAAGTCCTAGCATAGTAGAATGGGAAATTTTATTTAATTGCTCACGAATTGCTTCATCTAATTCTGGTACTTGATGTCCGTGAACATTTAACCAAATAGATGAAACACCGTCCCAATATTCATTTCCATTTACATCGTATAGCTTTCTTCCCTCTCCACGTTCAATAATGACAGGATCTTCTTCTAAATAGTCTTTCATTTGTGTAAACGGATGCCATACATAAGCTTTATTTTTCTCCGATAATTCTTCATATGTATAAGACGATTTTTCAGTCGTATTACTATTAACAGTCACAATTGTCACCCCTAATGTTAACTAGTTTATAAATATAGTTAACATTAAATTTAAATGACTGTCAATTATTTTTAAATCAAATAGTTCTTAAAAAAGAACAACTTATCATACGATAAGTTGTTCTACTTTCCGTGTTGTATCTTTCCGATTTCTAAAATAATCTCTTCATCTTTTTTTCCTTCTGTATCAATTCCAAGTTGTTTTGCATGTTCAATCAATAAATCATGGCGCTTCTCAAATCTTGCGGTATTTACTTCTTTCGTAACTTCTTCTTTTGTTTTCCCTTCAGTAGAAACTCCTAGTTTCTCAGCTGCTTTTTCCATCGACTTCTTCTCTTCCGTTTCTTTCACTTTCTTCACTTCTGACTGCTGTATTTGCTTTTGCTTCGCCTGCTCTGATTCAGCTGCAAAAGCTGTGTAAATTCCAGCACTTCCGCCAATGACTAGTAAGGTGGTAAAAAGAATTATTTTTTTCTTCACTCTTTCCTCCCCTTTCAAATTCATTATAACGTACAATTTTAGAACATTAAAAACATTTAACCTTTATTTCCCTAAAAAAATATTGCACATTTTTATTGACATATAAGTTGAAAATGTGATAAAAATTTAACTAACATCATATGAATCGGCATTGATAGGATTTAGTAGTATTTCGATTTCTGATTTCAGAGAGCTGGTGGTCGGTGCGAACCAGTACAGAGCGAATTATGAATTACCCCCTGGAGCTTCTTTTGCGAAACGTAAGGAGTAGTGAAAGACGGTTATAGACCGTTATATCTAAAGAGTGGTGAAACGAAACTGTTTCACAATTTAGGGTGGTACCGCGAATTTTTCGTCCCTGCATATATTGCAGGGGCGTTTTTATTTTATTAGCGCATATCATACGACCCTTTATTTTGTGATACATTCATTTCACAAGCTAGGGTGGTACCGCGATTTCTTCGTCCCTGCATAATTATATGCAGGGACGTTTTTTTATCCAATCATTTCCGTATCATATTGAAGGATCAACAATTACCGGTAATTTGTCACAAAATTCTAAATTTTAGAAGGAAATAAACAATATTGGCGAATTTTATATAAAAAAGAGCTATTTTAGATTACTTAGGAGGGAAAAACAATGGTTTCAAAAATTGAATCTGTTCTTTTAACATTATTTATCTTTTTCTGTATTGGCTTTAGTGTTATTCAATTAGAAGTTTCACCACACATCCCAATTTTATTTGGTATCGTTCTTTTATTAGCATTTGGATTTATGAAAAAAATCTCTTGGTCTACTATGGAAAAAGGGATGATCAGTAGTATTTCAGCTGGTATTCCATCTATTTTTATTTTCTTACTTGTAGGCGTATTAATCAGTGTTTGGATCGCTGCTGGAACAATTCCAACTTTAATGGTGTACGGCTTCCAACTTGTATCTCCAAAGATTTTCGTTCCGACTGTTTTTGTTGTTTGTGCAATTGTTGGAACAAGTATCGGTAGTGCCTTTACAACTGCCGCAACTGTAGGACTTGCCTTTATGGGCATGGGTAGTGCTCTCGGATACGATCCGGCTCTAATCGCTGGTGCAATTATTTCTGGTGCATTCTTTGGAGATAAAATGTCTCCTTTATCTGATACAACTAACTTAGCTCCTGCTGTTACGGGTGTAGATTTATTTGAGCATATTCGTAACATGCTTTGGACAACAGTTCCAGCATTCATTATTGCTTTTATCGCCTTTTTCATTTTAGGAGGCGGCACTAGTGGAGACGTTGACTTCACAAGCTTTATTAGCACATTAGAGAAAAATGCAACGATTTCTATCGTTACACTTATTCCAATTTTATTACTGTTCTTATTCGCATTTAAAAAAGTTCCAGCAGTTCCAACATTACTTGCAGGAATTGTTGTAGGAATTATTATTCTCTTTATTTTTAAACCTAGCACTTCTTTAGCTGATTTAATGAAAATTATGCAAGACGGCTACGTTTCTAAAACTGGTATTAAAGACATTGATAGCTTACTATCTCGCGGTGGCCTGCAAAGCATGATGATGTCGATTGCCCTTATTTTCCTAGCTCTTTGTATGGGAGGATTATTACAAGGAATGGGTATTATCACGCAGCTAATGAATATTATCTCTAGCTTCGTAAAAAATAGCACACGCTTAATTATTTCTACTGCTTCAACTGCAATTGGCGTAAACTTCTTACTTGGTGAGCAGTACTTATCCATCGTTTTAACAGGACAAGCATTTGCTAATAAATACGATGAAGTCGGTTTAGAGCGTCGTAATTTATCACGCGTACTAGAAGATGCAGGTACAGTTATTAACCCGCTCGTACCATGGGGCGTAAGTGGTGTATTCTTATCGAACGTCCTTGGCGTTCCGACATTTGATTACCTTCCATTCGCAATTTTCTGTTTAGCTTGCCCAGTCTTAACAATTATCGTTGGCTTTACTGGATTTGGCCTTTCATGGAAGAAAGAAAAAGCAGTTACAATCTCATAATAAAAAAAGGATTACCTGAATCGGTAATCCTTTTTTATTTCTCGACTATCTATTTGCTTTCTTTCTTCTAAATAACAGAAGTAATCCCGCTCCAACAAACGCCAAGCCTGCTCCAATTGTAGAAACAACACTTGTACCAGTTTTCGGTAAATCACGTTCTTCTTTATTTTCACTTACAGTTGTTGTTTCTTTTAAGTTTTGATTTTCCGTTGTAGTTTGTCCAGATCCTGGCGGTGTCATTGGATTTTCTCCATTACTGCCTTCACCTGTTGATGGTGTCGTTGGATTCCCTCCATTATTTCCTTCACCTGTTGGTGGTGTCGTTGGATTTCCTCCATTATTTCCTTCACCTGTTGGCGGTGTTGTTGGATTCCCCCCACCAGTTTCCTTACCATCATCGTTCTTCTTCGTTATATCAATTGCATATTTAGCAAATTCATTTTCAGATGGTCCAACATATGATATTTTTCCATCTTTCTTTATATACTTTTGTGCATTTGGTGAAGAATCGAATGTTGTATTTAATTTATCTGCAACAATCGGTTTAAACGTCCAATTTTTATCTGCTGCTGGATCAATAACTGGTGTTTCTTGCATATACTTCACAATGATTTGACGTGTTTCATCTTGTGATTGGTATACAACTTCCCCTTTACTTACACCCGGGAACGTTTGGCTACTTCCGCGATAGTTATTTGTAGCAACGATGAACTCTTGATTGTCAGCTACTGGCTTACCTTCATATGTCATATTTATAATACGGTTCGTATTTGCATTTACAACTTTTCCATCTTTATCGTATTTCGCTGGTTGTGTTACATCAATTTCGTATTTTACGCCATCTAAAATATCGAAGTTATATGTAGGATAGCCTATATTTACTAATGGTTGTTCTTCTGTTTTCTTTGGATCGATTTGATTAAACTGACCTGCAGACATTTCAAGCCATTCTTTCACTTGTGCCCCATTTACTTTTACAGCATATAACGTATTTGGATATACATATAAATCTGCAACGTTTTTAATTGCTAACGTTCCAGCTGGAATATCCGTATAATATGTAGCACCGTTTCGGCCACCTGCTTTAAATGGTGCGCCTGCAGATAAAACTGGAATTCCTTTATATTTGCTGTACTGTCCATTTTCAGCAAATAACTTTTCTACATACCATTTTTGTGCATTTGTTACAAGTTGTACAGAAGGATCGTCTTGTACTAATGAGAAATAACTATTAATTGGCGCTGTCGTTTTTCCCACAGCTGTATTCACATAATCAATTGTCGCTTGGTGATCATCTTTAATTTCATTAACTAATTTTTCATCAGATTGTACTAATGGGTTCCCTTTACTATCAGCAATCGGACGAAGTTGCGGCTTCGATTGCTCTTTTTGTATTTCCCATTTTCCGTTTACCTTTTTCAACTGCATATCAATAATACCTAAGTTACTTCCAAAGACACCAGGCATTACAACTGGAACACCATTAAATACATCCTTCACTTCAGTATGTGAATGTCCCATTAATACTGCATCTACACCAGGAACTTCTGTTAAATAATACGAAGCGTTTTCCATGCCAACGTTGTATCCACTCTTATCAACACCAGAATGCGCTAGTGCCACGATAACATCTGCACCTTCTGCTTGCATTTTTGGCACCATTTTCTTCGCTGTTTCAACTATATCTTTTGCTTTCACTTTTCCTTCTAAATTCGCTTTATCCCAGTTCATAACTTGAGGTGGGACAAATCCCATTACGCCAATTTTCACTTTTTGTTTTTGACCTGATTCATCTTCTACTTCTTTTTCAAAGACATGATATGGTTTAAAGTAATTTTGATCGTTCTCTTCATTATTATCTTTATCATCTTTATAGACGTTCGAGTTAATAACCGGGAACTCTGTTTTACTAATTACTTTGTTTAAATAGTCTAAACCGTAGTTAAATTCATGATTCCCAAGAGAGATGACGTCATACTTCATTAAATTCATTAAACGATATAATGGATGTGTATAACTAGGGTCCACAGTCTTCTTCGGATCATTTACTTTATTCGCTACGTAATCTCCAAGCGGTGTACCTTGTAATGCATCCCCATCATCAAATAGGACAGAGTTCTTCGCTTCTTCACGTGCTTTATTAACAAGTGTTGCCGTTTGTACGAGACCTACTTTATTATCTGTTTTCGTTTGATAATAATCGTAATTCATTAAGTTAACGTGAATATCTGATGTTTCTAGAATTCGTAAGTTAACCGTACTCTCCCCTTTGTTCTCTTCCGCATGAGCTGTTGTTGGCAACACTTGTGGTGCTATTACACCAATAGCAAGAGTTGCTCCAGCTAGCATTTTTTTTGACTTTTTCACAAAAAATCCCCCTTATACAATTACCCAAAATAATGAAATGAATCTCTATTTGTCTCTAAACACATACCTTTTTTCTTTTATTAGAGACAAGATTTTCATTTCATCCTGCGCTAATGAGTAGTCCCCCTTAAACGCCCGATTGTTGAAACCTTAATTAGCAGGAAATAAAGCTCTACTCATTAAAATTTCACCTTATCTGACATTATCATATATAATGTACTTTCATATCGTCAATATTTTTTGACATACTTCTACAAATTTTCTGTGAAGTTATTGTAAACTTTTCATAAATATATAATATGCCCTTACATTGTTAATACTGCTGAATATGATACAATTACCAATTACAAGGAGGATGAATTTATGAAAAAAGTCATCTTAACAATTGTTTGTCTCCTCCTTCTAATCATTTCTTATTCTTATTTTGAAAAGAACGATGAGACAAAACAAAATGAACCCGAAGAAAAAACAGAAAAAACATCTACTCCAAGTTGGATTGATAAGCAAACAAACGATTCCTTTTATCATCTCGTACTAGGTGATTCACTCGCTAAAGGATATGGATCGACACAAGGGGGATTTGCTGAATTAGCTTCTAGACAAATAGAAGCACAAATTCATAAGCCCATTACCGTAGAAAACCTTGGGATAAACGGTCTTACAACAGATCGTCTCGCAAAAAAAGTTCAATCAGAAGATGTAAAGCAAAAGATTGGAGCAGCAAATATCATTACGATTAATATTGGAGGAAATAATTTATTTCGCTTAAATCGTGATGTCGGTGTTATAGACGGTATTAAAATGTTAAATAAAGAAAAAGCTCATTTTGAAGCGGATATAAAAACTATTGTAAAGACCGTTCGCGATCAAAACCCGGACGCTTTACTCATTCTCTCAGAGCTCTATAACCCGTTACAACTCGATGACTCCATCGCTAGTTATGCAGATATGTTTTTAGATGGCTGGAATGAATCCGTTTATTCCATTTCCAAAGCAAATCAACCATCTATCGTTTTACCAATTCGTAAATTAATATCAAATGATAAAAAAGATTTACTCTTTGACCAAGTACACCCAAATGATAACGGCTACGCGATTATTGCTAATACGTTTACAAAGCAAGTGTTATCCTACAAATATTAAAGCTGTCATGAAACAATTCTATTTTTATACCCTGTCTTTTTTGTTACAATGATAGTGTGGAAGGGGGCCTTTATATGGAATCACGCGAGTGGGAACGTATTGTTGATCATCTTCTTTCGCTAGTGCCTCTTTTTTATCGCAAATTTATGCTTCCTGGAGAATTTTCTTCTCAAAGACATATGCCGCCATCACATACACAAGTATTACTACTTCTGCATGAAAATGGCACATTAGCAGTTTCCGAAATCGGCAAGCGGCTAGCGATTTCAAGGCCTAACATGACACCTCTATTAAACAAACTAATTCAAGAAGAACTAATAGAGCGTCATTATAGCGAAAAAGATCGACGGGTCATTTTAATTTCCCTAACAGCTGAAGGGAAATTGTTAGTAAATCAATATCAACAATTCATTTTAGACAAATTAAAAGAAAATTTCCAAACTTTATCTGAGGAAGAACGTGAAAAACTCATTCACTCTCTTCAAACCATTCAAAATTTAATTTTGAAAACAAACGCATAAAGCTGCTTCTAAATAGAAGCAGCTTTATGATTCGTAATAATTACCGTAGTATACATTTGAATATGGCCATGTCGTTAAATATGGTTTTTGTTCTTGCGTAGATTGTTGTGGCGGTATTTGTGGTAATTGCTGTAATGGCTGTTGTCTATATAATTCGTATTGTCTATTCATATCATAAACCGGATAATAATTTACATATGGATATACTTGAGGTACGTAATAATAATACATTCGTTCTCTCCTCCTTTTTCTTAAACATATTCCGAGGAGAAAATGAATGTGACACTCTTTATATTTGCACGAGCGGTTCTCTCACTCGTTTCTTTCTGTTCTTCAAACGTAACTTACGGTTCTTTTCATATAAATAATGCACAACGAAATATGAAATTACCCCAAACACAACTCCTATTATCGTCATACCAATTAATACATACACTTCACTCTGTAATAAGCTCTTTAACATTGTGAAAATATGGCTTGAAAACAAGTCAGATATCGTAAATGGTTCATGATGTATTTTTTTCACATGAAATGGATAAATCATTTTTCCTAACGCATAAGCAACTGGGAATAAAAATACCGGTAAAAACGATATTTTCCCAATAATATTCCCAATAACCGCAGCAGGAAAAGATCCCTTTGCTAATCGAACAATCGGATAAAATATTATATATACGAGCGATGCCGTATATATGACCAGCATCTCTAAACCAAACCCAATCGCAAAACCTAACGATACTTTCTTTGCTCCTTCTGGTGATCGAAGCAACTTATAATATTGAAACTTTAATATTCTCCACATCCGCTGAAAAAACGAATATGTTTTCTTAGGTGCTTTCAAATTCATCATCTCTTTAACTATATTTTTTCTATCTAGTATGTCCTTACATGATATGAAAAACAAATGTAGTTTACTCCTTTTATTATAAATGATATAGAGATGATTAACCAAATATACATACGACATTTCAACATAAAAAAGTACACCTCCAATTGTTATTCATGCCTAACAACTGGAGATGCACATCACTTAAGAAAGTTCTTCTACATTTTTAAATAAACTTACTAATAATGCTTTTTGCGCGTGCAATCGATTCCCAGCTTGCTCAAAGACGATAGACTGTGGCCCATCTATAATTTCTCCTGTTACTTCTTCTTCACGATGAGCGGGTAAACAGTGTAAGAAACGATATGTTTGCTTCGCATGCATAGCAAGTTCTTTATTGATTTGGTAAGGTTGAAATAAAGTATATTTCTCTTCTTCTCCTTCTTGCCCCATGCTCATCCAAACGTCAGTATAAATGAAATCTGCTTCACTCACCGCTAATTCAGGATTATGCAAAATTTCAATTTCAGCTCCTGTTTCTTCAGCAATCATTAATGCTTTTTTTACAATTTCCTCATTCGGTTCATATCCTACAGGCGTCGCAACAGTCATATGCATTCCGACTTTCGCACTCGCTAACAACAATGAATGACATACGTTATTCCCATCACCTACATAAGCTAATTTAATTCCTTTAAATGTCTTCACTTCTTCATAAATCGTCATTAAATCTGCCAACGCTTGACAAGGATGGTGATCGTCCGTTAATCCATTAATAACAGGTATGCTCGATTCTTTTGCAAGCTCTTCTACATCGGCATGTGAGAATGTACGTATCATGATCCCGTCAATATAATGAGATAATACTTTCGCAGTATCTGAAACGCTCTCCCCTCTTCCAATTTGCATCTCTTTCCCACTTAAAAACATGCCATGTCCTCCAAGCTGTACCATTCCTGCTTCAAAAGATACGCGAGTACGAGTTGAATGTTTATCAAAGATAAGCCCTAATATTTTTCCTTGTAATAAAGACTCTTGCTTATTCTTTTTTAAATAGATAGCGAACTCAATTAAAGAAATGATTTCTTCTTGCGTCAGTTCTTCTAATGTTAAAAGATCTTTCGTATTTAATTTCGGTACTTGTACAGTTGACATGGAATTTCCCCCTTATATGATTGATACGTTTTTTGTACAAACTACTTTTTTTATCATATATACTGCCTGTTCTAACTCTTCATTCGTTACAATAAGTGGTGGTAATAGTCTTATCACATTAGGTCCTGCTTGTAATACGAGAAGTCCTTCTTTCTCTAGTTGTTCTATAAAACTTGCAACTTCATGCTTACACTCAATCCCGATCATAAGCCCCTTACCACGTATATTTTGAATACATTCAACATGTCGTAATTCCTCTCGCAACTTCTCTAATACGTATTCGCCCTTTTCCTTTACTTCTTTTAAAAACGATGGTTTCTTACTTACTTGCAATACTTCTTTCGCTGCAGCCATTGCAATATAATTCCCACCAAACGTTGAACCATGTGATCCTGCAGTAAACGATGTTCCAAGTTCTTTCCGGCCAATCATCGCTCCAACGGGAATGCCATTTCCAAGCGCCTTAGCAGCAGTAACAATATGAGGATCTATTCCCATTTGTTCGTAAGCAAATAAGGTCCCTGTTCTTCCAATCCCTGTTTGTACTTCGTCTATAATAAATAAGGAACCGAACTTATTACATAATGTTTCAATTGCTTTCAAAAAAGATAGATCAGCAGGAATGACTCCTCCCTCTCCTTGAACAACTTCTACCATTACCGCCGCTACTTCTTCATTCATTACTTCCTCTAACGCCTTTATATTGTTAAACGGGATATGTAAAAAAGACGGAAGGAGCGGACCAAATCCTTCTTTCACTTTATTTTGCCCCGTCGCACTCATCGTTCCGAATGTTCTACCGTGAAAAGACTGCTGACATGTTATGACGAGAGATTTTCCAGTATGCTTACGAGCTAGCTTCAAAGCAGCTTCATTCGCCTCTGCCCCGCTATTACAGAAAAAAACAGAATCTAACGCTGTATTTTCTGTTAATAATGACGCTACTTCTTCTTGTAAGCTGTTTGTAAACAGGTTAGATATATGCCACATATCATGAAGTTGCTCTTGGACAGCTTTCATAACCGTAGGATGACAATGTCCTAAATTACATACGCCAATTCCTGATGTGAAATCTAAATATTGCTTACCATTTTCATCAATAACTTCCGTTCCACTTCCCTTTACAAGCTCAATATTTCTTCTCCCATACGTTTGAAAAAGATGACTTGTCATACGATACTTACTCCTTTCGTTACCGTCGTTCCGATACACTCGCCCGTAACTTCAGTAAAATCTTTTGTACCGTTCACAATACTTATCTTTTGCACTCCCATTTTTAATGACGTTAGTGCCGCCTGTACTTTCGGGATCATCCCGCCTGTAATAACTCCTTTTTCTATTAAAGTAATAATTTCCGATTCATCCGTTTTCTTTACTAATTTCCCTTCATGTAATATCCCATCTACATCCGTAATAAAAATGAGTTCTTTTGCGGATAATGCGGCCGCAATTCCAGCTGCAGCTGTATCCGCATTTATGTTATAAATCTCATTATCATTTATCCCGACCGGAGCAATAACAGGAATATAATTCAAATTTATCAATCCTTTTAGTAAGGCTGTTTCGACATAACTTACTTCTCCCACATATCCTATTTCTTCGCTGACAGGTTGAACTTGAAGTAATTTGCCGTCACATCCTGAACAACCTACCGCAAGTAAATTATGCCTTTGCAACTTCATTACAAATTTTTTATTCGTACTTCCGCATAGCACCATTTGAACAATATCCATAACTTCTTTTGGTGTTACTCGTAACCCATCTCTTTTTTCTACTTTGATGTTACAATCTTTTAATTGCGCATCAATTTCTGGGCCACCACCATGGACAATCACTACTTTATACTTCTGTTGCAATTTCTTTATACAATCAAAAAACACATCATTTAATTGATCCAACATACTACCGCCGCATTTCACTACAATATAATCGCTCATCTTCCCTCTCCTTATGTACGATAACAAGCGTTTATTTTCACATATTCATAGCTTAAGTCACAGCCCCAAGCTGATCCGTTCTCTTCTCCTAAATGTAAATGCACATCAATCATAATTTCATGTTCTTTTAATTTCTTTTTCATTTCCTCTTCAGAAAACATTTGAGGTTCACTATTTTTTAACACAGCGATAGATTGAAGAGTAATATCAATTGTATTTGGATGAATCGCTACTTCACTTTGTCCCATACTGCTAATAATTCGGCCCCAATTTGGGTCTTCACCATGTATTGCTGTTTTCACAAGACTCGAACCGACTATTTGCTTTGCAATTTTCTTTGCCTCTTCATTCGTTCGAGCTCCGAGCACATTTACTTCTATTAACTTCGTAGCGCCTTCACCATCTTGTGCAATTTTTTTTGCTAAATCTTCACATACCTTTTGTAAAGCAACTACGAAAGTTTCCCAATCTGCATGTTCCATATTGAGTGGTTTTGTTTCTGATAATCCACTTGCCATAACGATGACCATATCATTCGTAGAAGTATCTCCATCCACCGTAATTTGATTAAATGTATGATTCGTTATTTGTGATAATGCTGTTTGCAATACGTCATGCTCTATATGAGCATCTGTCGTAATAAAACTTAGCATCGTTGCCATATTTGGATGAATCATCCCTGAACCTTTCGCAACACCAGCAATCGTCACTTTTTTTCCATCAATAATCATCTCATAGCACGTTTCTTTCGTTATAAGGTCCGTCGTTAAAATCGCTTCAGAAAAAGAATGAGCTTCACTTACTTCCTTCGTCGGGATAAGAGTTACAATTCCCTTTCGAATTATATCCATCGGGAGCTGAACACCAATTACACCTGTTGAAGCTACTGCAACGTAATGTTCTTTCACTCCAAAATGTGCTGCCCCTAATGCACGCATCTCGTAAGCACCTTGTAAGCCTTTCATTCCTGTACAAGCATTTGCATTTCCACTATTGACGATAATAGCTTGTAATTTCCCCTCAGCCGCTATACTTTCTTTCGTTACTTGCAACGGGGCTGCTTGTATTTGATTCGTTGTATAAACAGCGGCACATGATGCTGGCACTTCACAAATGATTACACCTAAATCCTTTTTTTCTTTTTTCAAACCATTTGCAGTACCGATTGCCGAAAATCCTTTTGGCGCTACAATGGAACCATTTTCTAATTTTGTAATAGACTCTACTTTAATCATCATGTCCCCCTCATAGATAAAACGGCATATGTTGTAAGCCTGTTGTTTCTTCTAGTCCCGCTACTATATTTGCATTTTGAACCCCTTGCCCAGCCGCACCTTTCATCATATTGTCTATAACAGAAACGACTGTCACTCTTCCTGTTCTTTTATCGTAAGCTATACCCATATCACAATAATTTGAGCCCCTCACTTCTTTCGGACTTGGAAACTCTCCTTGTGTGCGAATTCGAATGAAAGGCGATTGTTCATACGTTTCTTCATATAACTTTTGAAGCTGTTCTATTTCTATTTCTCGTTTTACTTTTGCATAAAGTGTAATCATAATCCCTCGTGATATCGGTATTAAATGTGTACTAAACGTGATTGGCTTCGTTTCCCTATTCCACTCTGCAAGCATTTGCTCAATCTCAGGAACGTGTTGATGCTCATTTACTTTATAAATACGTAAGTTATCGTATAACTCAGGAAAGTGAGTCATCGTTGTTGGCGTTTTTCCTGCTCCAGATACGCCTGATTTCGCATCAATAATAATGGAATCTTCTTCAATTATGCCGCTACTTACTAACGGCAATATCGCTAATAATGCAGCTGTAGCAAAGCATCCTGGGTTTGCAATTAAATTTGCATTTTGAATTTCGGACCTTTTCCATTCACTTAATCCATATACAGCTTCCCTAAGAGCTTCTTCTTTTACAGCTGTCCTTTTATACCACTTTTCATATATCGAAGGATCTTTCATGCGAAAGTCTCCAGATAGGTCAATTACTTTTAAACCTACTGCTAATAATTTCGGGGTTAACTCTGTTGATACTCCTGCTGGGGTTGCTAAAAATACAATTTCTGCTTTCTTCTTTATTTCCTCCGCATCAATTTCTTGTAACGTATGAACAAGAACATTTTGAAAATGTGGATATACATTTGTTATACACTCGCCAACTTGCGAAAAAGAATGAAGAGA
This sequence comes from Bacillus sp. 3G2, assembly GCF_044324725.1. NCBI lineage: Bacteria > Bacillati > Bacillota > Bacilli > Caryophanales > Bacillaceae > Bacillus > Bacillus sp. 3G2. The sequence goes on from NZ_CP172246.1 coordinate 3,927,039, forward strand.
TGCTATCGAAAAATATGGATGTTGCTCTAATAACCGAATTAACTCAATACCTCCATACCCAGTTGCTCCAATAATTGCGACTTTCATATGCTCCTCCTCATATCAATTCTTTAAATTAAGTATGATTATAATATTGTATATTTATAGAGTCAATTAAATATTTATAAATTTTATAAACTTAAAAAACTTAATTTTACTAGAAAAACAATATACACATCCGAATTTTTATACATAAATATTGCATAGTAGTTTTTTTGTTTCACTTCAAGTACAATAAAACAATACATACGTACATATAGGCGGGGAAAAACATGAATGAGAAATTCATTGAGAAAATGATTATAAAAAGTTTTCAACAATATCAATGTAATCCTATGTCAAATGAGGATCAGGAAGTGCTAATTAAACATATTCAAACGATAATTCATTCAAATACTGAAATTGATGTATACGAGGCAGTTGAGGATATCGTTTACGATTATGTGGCTGGAAAATAAAAAAATAGGAGATTTCCATATGGAAATCTCCTATTTTTTACTTAATGATTTGCCTGCAACACGCTCAAATAAACCTGGGAATAGAGCATAAAATTTTGGACCCATGCCCATCCACTTCGGTAAGTTTACTTCACGCTTTTTCGTTTGCATCGATTTTACGATTTGCTCTGCAACATATGTTGGTTTTAACATATATCGTCCCATATTTTTCACATATGTACCGGATTGATCAGCTATTTCAAAAAAGTTCGTATCTATCGGACCTGGATTAATCGCTGTTACGAAAAGATTTGTACTAGATAACTCCATGCGTAAACTATTCGTAAATCCTAATACTGCATGTTTCGTCGCAGCATACGCACTCGATTTCGGAGTTGCAATTTTCCCAGCAAGTGAAGCAATATTAATAATATGCCCTTCGTTTCTTTTCACCATATAAGGTAGTACCGCTTTCGTACAAGCTACTAATCCAAATACATTTACTTGGAACATATCTTTCACTTCATCCATTGACGCCTCTTCAAACGTTTTAAAAATACCAAATCCCGCATTGTTTACTAATATATCAATACGTCCTACTTCTTGTAATACCTTTGAAAAAACAGATTGTACTTCCGTCTCTTCACTTACATCTAATACATAGTAATAGCAAGGCGTATTATAAGTTTCTTTAATTTTCTCTGCTAACGCTTTTAATTTTTCTTCTGTTCTAGCCATTAATACTGGAGTCGCCCCTAGCTCTGCAACTTGCATTGCAACTTGCTCTCCAATTCCACTAGAAGCACCTGTAATGACGATTACTTTATTTTGTAAACGTCCTGTCATTGCTGTCACCTACTTTGCATAATAAATCAATTGTTGTGAAGATTCATCTATCATCACTTGTTGATTATATGCTAAAAAGTCTAATTGTCCAACAGTTTCTGAAATAGTAAGTGGCAATTGTTCCTTATATAATACTGGAAATAGTTTTACACATACTTCAAATGCTGTCATTGGTTTTTCCTTTAATAACTCAAGCACTTTAAACGCACGTGTTTCTTGCTTTTGTAATCTCGTTTCAATAAGTTGTTTCACATTTAGAACATCTTCTCCATGTCCTGATAAAATGCGTGAAATATTCATTTCACTTAAACGTTTTAACGTTTGATTATATTGTAATAATGGGCGTGCCCTTTCTGTTTGTCCTTCATATGGTGGTTCTAATATGGGATTCGAAGAAATATGACTAATGAGAGCATCCCCGCCAATTAATATTCCATCAGATTCTCTGTATAATGAAATATGAGTGGAAGCATGACCTGGTGTTTCAATAACTGTAAACCCAGGTAAAGAATCAATACGATCTCCCTCTCTCACAGTATGCGTTAACGATCTATTACAAGAATACTTCAGTGTCTTTGACGTCAATAACGCCTCGTCTTTCAAAAATGCTGCTGGAACACCAAATTGCAAAGCTGTCTCTCTAAAAAACTCATGATAGCGCTTTAGAAATTCTGGATTTTGCGTGATCCAAGGCTCATTCCAAGGGTGCCCAATAATGTTCGTCTTCTCAGAAAATATATTTAAAAGCCCACAATGATCCGCATGATGGTGCGTAATGACTACTGTTTCAATATCTTCTATCGTATATCCTAATGCACCTAATTGACTTTCTAACGCACTTCTTGCCCCTTCTGTCTTCGTCCCTGTATCAATTAATGTTAATGTCTCCCCCTCAACTAAAAACACATTCACAGTTTCAACTGCAAATGGCACAGGAATCTCCATTCGGTGAATCGCCGTCATGCTTAGCCCCCCTGTCTCTTTCCGGTTCAAAAATGAATACTTCTTCAGTTTACATCTTCTACATATATTTGTCATTATTTTCAGATAAAAAGAGGTGTTTCCTATAAAAAAACGAATGTATGTACATTTATAAGAATTTCTAACCAAATTTAAAGGAGGAACATCATGTCTATTCAAAACATTTCCTTTCTCGGTGCAGGCTCTATTGCTGAAGCTATTATTGGTGGCTTGTTACATGCAAATGTTGTGAAAGGCGAACAAATTACTGTAAGTAATCGTTCTAACGAGACAAGGTTGCAGGAGCTACATAAAAAATACGGCGTCAAAGGTACACATAATAAAAAAGAGCTACTTACTGATACAACTATTCTTTTTCTAGCAATGAAGCCGAAGGATGTTGCAGAAGCACTGACTCCTTTTAAAGAAGATATACATAATAACCTGCTTATTATTTCGTTATTAGCAGGTGTTTCTACTCACTCAATTAGAAACCTACTTCAAAAAGATGTTCCGATTATTCGTGCGATGCCAAATACATCTGCAGCTATTTTAAAATCAGCTACTGCTATCTCGCCTTCAAAACATGCAACAGCGGAACATATTCAGACTGCCATAGCCTTATTTAAAACGATCGGTCTCGTCTCTGTTGTAGAGGAAGAAGATATGCATGCTGTCACTGCATTATCTGGAAGTGGACCTGCTTATATTTATTACGTAGTGGAAGCGATGGAGGAAGCCGCAAAAACAATTGGTTTAAAAGAAGATGTTGCAAAATCACTTATTCTTCAGACGATGATTGGTGCTGCTGAAATGCTAAAAGCAAGTGAAAAACACCCTTCTGTTTTGCGAAAGGAAATTACTTCTCCTGGCGGAACGACCGAAGCAGGCATTGAAGTATTACAAGAACATAAATTTCAACAAGCACTTATTTCTTGTATTACACAGGCTACACAACGATCACATAATCTTGGGAAAACATTAGAACAACTAACAAAAGAGAAATAAAAAAATGGAGCTCAATCTTACTTGAGCTCCATTTTTTTATAAATATATATTGTTTAGTTATTAGTCTTCCCGAAAATCTCTTCTTGCAGACGACGACCAGTTGGTGTTGCTGCAAGTCCACCTTCAGCTGTTTCACGAAGTGCTACTGGCATCGTTTGTCCGATTCTAAACATTGCCTCAATTACTTCATCACATGGAATGGTACTCGTTACACCAGCTAATGCTAAATCAGCTGAAATCATCGCATTCGCAGCTCCTGCTGCATTACGTTTTACACAAGGTACTTCTACAAGCCCTGCAACAGGATCACATACTAAACCAAGCATGTTCTTTAATGAAATCGCCATCGCTGTAGCTGCTTGATCTTGTGTTCCACCAGCCATCTCCACTGCAGCTGCTGCTGCCATTCCACTTGCTGAACCAACCTCAGCTTGGCATCCTCCCGCTGCACCAGAAATACAAGCGTTATTTGCAACAACCATGCCGAAAGCTCCTGCTGTAAATAAGAATTCAATCATTTCTTCACGTGTAGGCTGCAACTTTTCTCTTAGTGCAAATAGTACACCTGGCACTGTTCCAGCAGACCCTGCTGTTGGCGTTGCACAAATAATTCCCATCGCTGCGTTTACTTCATTTGTTGCAACAGCTTTACTCACTGCGTCCAAAATCGTATCTCCAGATAAGCCTTTTCCGCTATTCATATACGTCTGAACTTTTACAGCATCTCCACCAGTTAAACCAGTTGGTGATTTCACTCCGCGAATACCACGTTCTACTGCTTGCTCCATTACGACTAAGTTCTTTTCCATACCAGCAATTACTTCTTCACGTGAAATATTTCTTGTTTCCATTTCACATTGAATCATAATTTCTGCGATTTTTACATTTTGTTCTTTAGCTTGCGCCACTAGTTCCGCTGCGTTCCGAAACATGGTGTGTCCCCCCTGCAATTATTCCATTATAGTTACTTGACAAATATTTTGTTGCGCGTTTATCTCTTCAATCACTTCATCTGCTAATAATTCATCTGTTTCGATAACCATAAGCGCTCTTCTTCCTTTTTCTTTACGAGAAACACTCATTGTACTAATGTTAATCTCGTGTTTCGCAAGGATTGAAGCTACTGCTGCAATAGCACCGAAGCGATCGTTATTTACAATAAGTAGTGCTGGACTCGTGCCTGATAATTGAAGGTCGAATCCATTTAATTCTACAACTTCAATTTTACCGCCACCAATTGAGCAAGCAACAACTTCAATTTCTTCTTCACCTTTATACAAACGAATTCTCGCTGTATTTGGGTGAGGTGCATTTGCATCTTCTTCAATGAATTCTACTTCGATTTTGCGCTCTTTTGCTATGTCTAGCGCCTCTGGAATACGTAAGTCATCTGTTTCAAATCCTAATATTCCACCGATTAGTGCTACATCCGTACCATGCCCTCGATACGTCTTTGCAAATGATCCATATAATGAAATGCTTACTCTTTCTGGTTCATGACGAAACAGCTGGCGAGCAACTTGCCCCATTCTTGCTGCGCCTGCTGTATGTGAACTTGATGGACCAATCATAACTGGACCAATAATATCAAATACTGAGCGATACTTCATCATAACTCCCCCTAAACCTCTATGAAAAAATTTTTTACTATTCTATTAAGCTACCGAATCGGTTGCTTTTCCAGTTATACGACGAATTTGTTCCGCTGTACGAATTGGATTGTTTTTGAGTAACAGTGAAACAATATATCCTGAAATAATACTAGTGACCATAATAAATAAGAAACTTCGCATTACCTTCATTTAAAAATAATATAAGATAATCCAGAATAAAGTCTGGTAGCAATCCAAAGTTTAACACAGAACCCCTTACAAGGATAGCATAAACAAGTGAAACTTTAATCGGTAGAGATTTTATCCATCCCACTGATTATTAGCCCACAAATAGCGGATAAATTATAATCTGCCCTCATTATAGCTTGTTTTTAATAAAACGCTTACTTTTAATGAATTTTAAAAGTTCTGAATAACATTCCGTTTTTGGTATTTGTACCACTCGTATGTCGTCTGACTTATATAACAGTTTCTCTAAATAATCGGTACTATGTATTTTTATCCTATATCTTCACATCATAAAAATTTTCTGTTTCATCCCATATAAGTATAAAATGATAACAGATTTATTTTTAATTTTTTTTAGAAATAAAAAAATGGTAACCTTTCGTCACCATTTTTTCACCTCATTATTATCTATCCACTGGAAATGATTTCAAATCCGTAGCTATTTCTGTATTAGAAAATAGCTCTCTTGCCTCTTTCTGTAATTCCTTATATGTATCTCCTTGATAGCGAGAACTAATATGAGTCAATATTAATCGTTTTGCATTTGCCTGAAGTGCAATACTCGCAGCTTGCTTAGATGTAGAATGAAAATAATCATACGCTTGTTGTTCATCTTCTGCTGCAAAAGTTGCCTCATGAACAAGTACGTCAGCGTCTTGTGCCAGCTCTCTACTCGCTTGACAATATCTTGTATCACCTAAAATGGTAATAATTCTTCCCTTTTGAGGCGGACCAATAAAGTCTTTTCCATTTAGTATCGTACCATTTTCTAATTCAACTACTTCTCCATCTTTTAAACGTTTAAAGAGCGGGCCTGGTTTCACACCCATCTCCAGCAATTTATCGACTAAAAGGGCTCCTTGTATATCTTTCTCTACGATTCGATACCCAAAACATTCAATGCCATGTGACAATCTTTTCGTTTCCACGTGAAATTCATTATCTTCAAATACAGTACCTTCTTCTGTTATCTCAATAATTTCAAGTGGATATTTTACATGTGTCGTACTTACTGATAATGCCACTTCAACAAATTGTTTAATTCCTTTTGGCCCATACACTGTTAAAGGTGTAGTCCCTCCTTGAAATGAACGGCTTCCTAACAAACCAGGTAAGCCAAAAATATGATCACCATGTAAATGCGTAATAAATATTTTTTCAATGCGGCGTGGGCGTACTGATGTATGTAATATTTGATGTTGCGTCGCCTCGCCACAATCAAATAACCAAGTCTGTCCTCGTTCTTCTAACAATTGCAAAGCAATTGCCGAAACGTTCCTTCCTTTTGAAGGAACACCTGCACCAGTTCCTAAAAATACAAATTCCACTTTCTTTCCTCCAGCTCTTTATATAATCTACCTTTCATCTTACGGAATGTTATTTCAAATGGCAAATCGAATTTACATAACCAATCATCTAGACAACTATATATCACGAACATTATACTCAAAAAACTTAGCAATCGTTCGTGTTTTATGCTAAAATGATTATACTACATTTTAAGGGAGCGTTTTATTATGAAAGAAGCATTTCGTTTACAAACTGATTTTTCATCTTCATTTGATCGCTGGGTAAGTTCTTTCGTGTCTGATCACCCAGCACAATTAGAATGGACGACTTTGAAAGAATTAATCCATGAATATACAACAACACATACAAATGATTCGTTACCAACATATATTTCTTCAGCTTTAACATATTACGCACAACGCGTTTCAACAACAAACAGTTCAGAAATTGTTATTTTTGAAAATGCTACAATCTCATAATCTATAAATAAAAAGCACTGTAATCAGTGCTTTTTATTTATGTTCACTACAGTATTTATTTTCCAATCCTATTTCAAAAATACTCCGCTTATTTCCTACTATATAGCCATCATAAACCTATTTGATTTTTCAAAAAAAGATATTGACACTATAAATTTACAGTGCTAACATTCAAATTGTAATTGAATATGGTCTCTGTTAGGTGAGGCTCCTGTATAGAGAAACGCTGCTGCCCAAAAATGTCGAGAGACGCCAATGGGTCAACAGGAAAGGTCGGAATGAAGGCCTTTCTTAACGTAGCTGGTTTCAGTACCTATGCTATACAGTGCTAAAACTCAACGAGGGAGAGGTGCATGTATTTTTGTCATACACAAAAACTGTTTTTATCTATGTTTACTAACAGTCTTTGTTGTGGACTCTTTTAACTGCGAATTCAGACCTTTACTCGTTTTGAGTAAAGGTCTTTTTATATATGCACCTTACTATGAAACAAACATAGCATATTCAGAAACTACTAAATTGTACGGAGGTGAGGAACAGTTGGCAATTGATGATTCGGCCCAGATACCCATATGTTTCACATTAATATTTCATCATGTAGGTAGGAAAGAAGCTGTTCCTCCTAATTTTAAATAGTCGAGTAACAGATTGTTTCCTCCTTCATGAAAAAGGAGGAACTACCGATGTTAAATTTACAAAGACAAGAAACAAAACATTCATACGATCAAGATCGCATGAAAACAAATAACGAATTATTGGTGGAAGTCGCAACACAAGGTGCAAACAAGGCGTTACAACTTTTAGAAACAACAGAAGATGGACTCTCTAAACAAGAAGCGGCTCGTAGACTTACTTTATATGGCCCGAATGAAATCGCTCATAATAAAACATCACCGTGGTACATTCAATTTCTACTGGCATTTAAAAATCCATTTATTTTTGTTTTATTAGCTCTCGGCGCACTCTCTTTTTTCACAGATGACATACAAGGAACCATTGTCGTATCTGTAATGGTAATACTAAGTGCAACGATTCGCTTTCTACAAGAATTTCGTTCTCAAAAAGCTGCGGATCAGTTAAAAGCTATGGTTCGAACAACGGCAAGCGTCTTTAGAATAGATGGATTTGTACACGAAACAAAAAACGTAATGAATTTGAAGCAAAATGATTCAACGGAAATTCCAATTGAAGAACTTGTACCTGGCGATATTATTTCACTTTCAGCCGGTGATATCGTTCCGGCTGATGTGCGTATTTTATCAGCTAAAGATTTATTTGTGAATCAGTCTTCTTTAACTGGGGAAGCACTTCCTGTGGAAAAGTATGAAAACTGCTACCATACAGAGAATAAACATATGTTACCGAAAAACATGAAAAAAAATTACAATCCACTCGATATGGAAAACCTTTGTTTTATGGGTACAAATATTGTAAGTGGCAGTGCAAAAGCTGTTGTCATCTCCACAAGTACCGATACGTATTTCGGCTCTTTAGCAAAAAAGGTAATCGGCAAACGAGTAGAAACAAGCTTTGATAAAGGTGTAAACAAAGTAAGCTGGCTCTTAATTACATTCATGCTTATTATGGCGCCTATCGTTCTTCTCATTAACGGATTCACAAAAGGGGATTGGCAAGAGGCTTTCTTCTTCGCTATCGCAATTGCTGTTGGTCTCACACCTGAAATGTTACCTATGATTGTAACTGCTAATTTAGCTAAAGGTGCCGTTAACATGTCTAAACAGAAAGTAATTGTAAAACAACTGAATTCTATTCAAAACTTAGGTGCTATGAACATTCTTTGTACCGATAAAACAGGTACTTTAACAGAAGATAAAGTCGTACTTGTCCGGCATTTAGATCCAAACGGTAATACATGTAATCGTGTATTACACTTCGCCTATTTAAATAGCTTCTATCAAACAGGATTGAAAAATTTAATAGATAAAGCCGTTATGAAACATACAGAAGAAAACCAGAAGTTTAATCCATCCATTTTTCAAAAACTAGATGAAATTCCATTTGATTTTGCACGCCGGCGTATGTCTGTCATCGTGAAAGATATTTCAGGTGAACATACAATGGTTTGTAAAGGGGCAGTAGAAGAAATTTTATCTATTTGTAACTACACTGAAGTAGATGGAAAAGTTGTTTCTCTTACCGATGACATGCGCTCACATGTAAAAGAACTAAGTGAGACATTAAATAGTGAAGGTATGCGTGTTATTGCTGTAGCTTATAAAAAAGATAGACCAATAAATGATACAGAGTACACGGTACAAGATGAAAATGATATGATTCTCGCTGGATATATCGGCTTTTTAGATCCACCGAAACCAACTGCAGCTACTGCCATTCAAGCATTACAGAAACATGGAGTACAAGTAAAAATTTTAACTGGCGATAACGAAATCGTGACAAGAAAAGTTTGCAAAGAAGTTGGATTAAATATCGGTGAGCCTGTCCTTGGTTACGAAATCGATTCTTTACCTGATAAAGCATTAGCAAAATTAGCCGAAGAAACAACTGTATTTGCTAAACTAAATCCAATGCAAAAATCTCGCATTATACGAGTATTACAAGGAAACGGACACACTGTAGGTTATATGGGAGATGGCATTAACGATGCCGTAGCATTACGTGAAGCTGATGTTGGCATATCTGTTGATACTGCTACCGATATTGCAAAAGAGTCTTCCGACATTATTTTACTCGAAAAAAGTTTAACCATATTAGAAGCAGGTATTTTAGAAGGACGCACTACATTTGGAAACATTTTAAAATATATTAAAATGACAGCTAGCTCTAACTTTGGAAATGTATTTAGTGTGTTAGTAGCAAGTGCTTTCATCCCCTTCTTGCCGATGCTTGCCATTCACCTTTTAATTCAAAACTTGCTTTATGATATTTCACAACTGTCTATTCCATGGGACAAAATGGATAAAGAGTTTTTAGAAAAACCAAGAAAATGGGATACTGCGAATTTACGGAACTTCATTATTTGTATCGGTCCAATTAGTTCCATATTTGATATCATCACATATGTAGTCATGTGGAACGTCTTCGGCGCAAATACAGCTAGCGAACAATCATTATTCCAATCTGGTTGGTTTGTCGTTGGATTACTAACACAAACTTTAATTGTTCACATGATAAGAACACAGAAGATTCCGTTTATTCAAAGTACTGCATCAATACCGGTTCTTTTATTAACCGCTTGTATTATGGCAATCGGAATTTATATTCCATTCTCGCCACTTGGAGCAGCTGTTGGATTACAAGCATTACCACTTAGCTATTTCCCTTGGTTAATAGGAATACTATTAGGCTATGCTTTCTTAACACAGTTCCTAAAAAAAGTTTATATTAAAAAGTTTCATAGCTGGTTATAAAGTGAAGCTTTCATCAGCCCGCAAATAGCGGGATAAAAATGAGAATGAGTGGGTACTCCCCACTCATTCTCAAAAACATAACATGGACTTATATGTATGGAGGTGACCATGATGGTATGGTATGACATTGTATTAAGATTATTTATCGCAATTATTGTAGGTGCTTGCATCGGAATGGAACGGCAATGGAGACACAGGATGGCTGGATTACGGACAAATGCTCTCGTATCACTTGGTGCCTGTATATTTGTTTTATTATCCGTCATGCTTGATCACGATGCTAGCCCCTCACGTATTGCTGCTCAAGTCGTTAGTGGGATTGGTTTTTTAGGAGGCGGCGTTATTATTCGCGATGGTTTTAGTATTAGAGGACTTAATACTGCGGCTACTCTATGGTGCGCAGCTGCTGTTGGTACTCTTACAGGCGCTGGTTTCCTCGTTGCAGCTATATTAGGTGCAACCGGCGTTTTACTGGCAAATATACTACTACGTCCAATCGCTCTCTTTATGAATCAAAAATCAAAAGAAGAATCATCTGAACAAACGAACTACTTCCTTTCTCTTACTTGTTCAGAAGAACATGAAGCCCATATTCGGTTTTTACTTATGCATATGGTCAGTTCTGAAGGCATTGGTTTAAAAGAATTGTATAGTGAAGACGTAGATTCTAAGCAAAAAGTGTGTATACAAGCTACATTACATTGCAATACAAATGCAGCAGTCTTAATTGAAAAAATAGTGAGCAGAATGCTATTAGAAGCTGGCGTTACTGCAGCTGGTTGGAAAACTTCATTAGATTTAGAAGCAAGTTAAAAATGAAAGGTGTCATGATATGTACAGCTTCATGACACCTTCTACATAAACTTATTTTTTAATTTTTGCTGAAAAGACTTTTCTTGCTTACGTAATAATTGACTACCTCGTTGTAAAAGGGGCATTCCATATTTATCATTAATTTGATCGATGACAGCAAGTAGCGGCTCTTCTTTCGCATCTTCTTCAAATGAAAACAAATCTAATTGTTTCACCGATTCTGTCTTCCACTCTATTTCAGTAGCTGTAACACCTAGTAAACGGACGGAATCACCGTCCCAATGTTGCTTCCATAAACGAGATGCTGCCTGAAAAATATCTCGTTCTTCCCAAATCGCATTTTTCAATTGCTTACTCCGCGTTACTGTCCGCCTATCATGATATTTAATCATAATTTGAATATTATAGCTGACAAGAGTTCGCTTTTGTAATCTTTTACTCACTGATTTTGATAGCCGTTCTAACATATCAAGTAATTCTTTCTCTTCATCCATATCCTTTGAAAAGGTCATCGAATTACCAACACTTTTATGTTGTCCCATTTGACTCGGATCAACTTCCCTATCATCCATACCTTTTGCCCGCCGCTTTAAATCAACACCATGCTTTCCAATTTTAGCGCGAATGATATGTTCGTTTCCTTTTGCTAACTGCTCAATTGTTTGTATATGAATATCATTTAATTTTTCAGCTGTTTTTTCTCCAATTCCATGCATTGCTCCAACTGGAAGTGGCCAAATCATTTCTGGAATATCTCGTTTTCGAAGCACAGTAATACCGAGAGGCTTTTTCATATCAGAAGCTGTTTTTGCTAGGAAAAGGTTCGGAGCAATTCCGATGCTACACGGCAGCTGTAACTCTGTTAATAATGCTTGTTGAATCATCTTTGCTATTTCAAGAGGCGAACCGAGTGCGTAACAATCTGTAATATCTAAATACCCTTCATCTATTGAGACTGGTTGTATTTTTTCCGTAAAACGGGAAAGGATTTGAAACATTTGAAATGAAGCTTCACGATATAATGTAAAATTAGGACGCCTTACAACTAATTGTGGGCATAACCTCTTTGCCTCCCAAAGAGGCATCGTCGTACGTATCCCATACTCTCTCGCCTCGTAACTGCATGTTATGATAATTCCTTTTCTTTCTTTTTCATTTCCAGCAACTGCTAATGGCTTTCCTTGTAATGATGGGTCATGAGCAATTTCAACAGATGCGAAAAAACAATTCATATCTACATGTAAAATAACACGACCATTTTTCGGATACATTTCTCGCATAATACTCACCCCTTCAAAGAACATTCGTTCCTTCATTATATCAAATTCATGCACAATATAATAATTACTTATTCTTTTTACCCCTATTTTTGCTATACTTAATACGAGTGATGGATATTATTGTAAAAGGAGTGATTTGTTATGAAATCACACAGTAAACTCAACTATACATTTCTCGTTATTATATTAATCATCTTAATAAATTATTTATTACTCCCTATTTTTGATATAAACGTAGCAGGAATCCTTCCAAGTCTACTGGGCATTATAACCAATGATATACTGCCATGGATTTTCTTATATTGGCTGATCCGCCTTGTAAAAGCAATCGAATCAAAATAAAAAGCGTGTAAATCAATTATGATTTACACGCTTTTTCTATTACATTACTTCGCTACTTCTTCAATAATTGCAACAACTAATTCTGCTGTTTTCGCTAATTCTTCAACAGGAATCTTTTCGTTTGTTGTATGAATTTCTTCATAACCAACCGCTAAGTTAACTGTTGGAATACCGTGTCCTGCAATTACGTTTGCATCACTTCCGCCACCACTTTGGTGAAGAGAAGGTGTACGACCAATATTTTCAGCTGCACGTTTTGCAACTTCTACAACGTGATCGCCATCAGCAAATTTAAATCCTGGATACATAACGTTTACTTCAACATCTGCATGACCACCCATTTCTTTTGCAGTTGTTTCAAATGCTTCTTTCATTTTCGCAACTTGTACTTCCATTTTTTCATTGATTAAAGAACGCGCTTCTGCAAAGATTTGTACATGATCGCAAACGATATTTGTTTGTGTACCACCTTCAAAACGTCCAATATTTGCAGTTGTTTCAGAATCAATACGACCCAGTGGCATCTTCGCAATTGCCTTCGCTGCGATAGTAATTGCAGATACACCTTTTTCTGGGGCTACACCAGCATGAGCTGTTTTCCCGCGAATAATTGCATTCACTTTCGCTTGTGTTGGAGCTGCAACAACGATTTCACCAACTTTTCCATCGCTATCTAATGCGTAACCATATTTCGCTGTAATGCGCTCACGATCTAATGCTTTTGCACCAACAAGACCAGATTCTTCTCCAACTGTAATAATAAATTCAATTTTACCATGCGGGATATTTTTCTCTTTTAAAACACGAATTGCTTCGAACATTGATGCTAATCCTGCTTTATCATCCGCACCTAAAATCGTAGTACCATCTGATACGATATATCCATCTTTAATAGAAGGCTTAATTCCATTACCAGGAACTACTGTATCCATATGAGAAGTGAAGTAAATTGTATCAACACCATCTTTTGTTGCTGGTAAAGTACAAATTAAGTTACCTGCACCATGACCAGTAACAGCCATTGTGTCATCTTCAAATACTTCTACACCTAAATCTGTAAATTTCTTTGTTAATACTTTGCAAATTTCTGCTTCAAATTTCGTTTCAGAATCTACTTGTACTAATTCCATAAATTCATTTACTAAACGTTCTTGATTAATCATAAGACTGCGCCTCCTGCACTACCATTATGTATGTAACACTATTAATTATAACAGAATTTCGCAAAAGTTTCGAAATACAAGACAAAAAACAGACGGTTTATATGTCTAGATAACCATCTGCTTTCTATTACTCATTTAACAACACCCAGCGCATATGATCTTCCCATACTCCATTTACCATTAACATCTTCCTAGACACGCCCTCATATTGAAAGCCTATCTTCGTCACTACTTGTATAGATGCTAAATTTCGCGGCATAATCGGTGCTTCTATACGATGTAACTGAAACTCTTCGAAGGTAACTTGAATAGCTTTTCTAAGCGCTTCTGTCGTATAGCCTTTATTTAATTCTGCCTTATCTAATTTATAGCCGAGCACACAAGATTGATAAATGCCACGAACAATTAAATTAAATGAAATACACCCAATAACTTTTGTATCATCACCCTTTTTAAAAATCCAAAGTCTGATGATTTTACCTTCTGCAAACTCTTTTCTATCCTTTTGTAACTTTTTCTTCTGATAATCTAACGTAAAAAAATCATCCGGTCTATACTCTTCCCAAGCTTTTAAAAATTCACGATTTCTGTCGTAATATTGAAGAACTTTTTCAGCATACGACTCATCAATTTCCCTTAAATGTAAACGATTTGTTTCGTATATTTTCATCATCGTATCTCCATTCTTCAGCTTGCATAGCAAAAAACTTATATTCTATCATTATTATATATTCTCTACATACATACAAATTTCCTGTTATACTTTACACACACTTCTCGAATTTTGTCACTTCTCTCCCCTTGTCCACAATATCATTTCTCGTTACAATGATATTGTACTGATTTGCAAGGAGGTTTAACGATGCATAAAAAAGCTCAAAAAGTTATGGTTTATGTAATGCTAATTTCTATGCTTGTAACAACATTACTTGCTGGCGCAAGTATGTTTTGGTAAAAAGGACGATGTTTTCGTCCTTTTTTTACTTTTTATACATAATAAAATAAACCATCTCGATATCGAGATGGTTTATTTTATATAAAGCACAATCGCTACAATACTAAAGGAAAATGACATTATAAGTGCTGTTATAAAACTTGTATATTGTTTCTGCTGAAATGCTCCAATAACAAAAGTAAGATTGAGTAATGCCATACATACAATTGCTACAAGATAAGAACATATATTAAAAGTTGCCAATATGAATGTAATAACAAATAGAAATCCCATAAAAAATTGCATATACGAAATTTTTGGATTCAAGTACATATGAGCAACCCCTTTATCTAATTTTTATCCCGATTGGTGCGGGCTGATAGTCAGCGGGTAAAAACCTTCCACTGATTAAAGTTTTACTTTATCTTTCTATACTCTCATTAACTCATGGTTATGTACACATGTCAAGACAACTTATTACAATAGAAAAAGCCAACCTTTTCGTTGGCTTTTTCATATGCAATGGCTCCTTTTTGTTTTGCCAATTGCTGAAAGGATTGTTTCGACTTCACAATCCATACTTTCGTTCCAATTGGAATGCGATCAAATAAATACTCCACATCGTTTTTCTTCATTCGTATACATCCTTGTGAAATATACTTTCCAATTGAACTAGGTTGGTTTGTTCCATGTATTCCATATTTACTTCCATCAGTTCCTCTTGCGTTAAATCCAATCCACCTTGACCCAAGTGGATTTTTCGGTGATCCCCCCGGAATATCCTTCGCAATATAATACGGATCCTTCGCTTTCATTACAACATCAAAAGTTCCCTCTGGAGTTAATTCATTTGTTTTCCCTGTCGCTACTGGAAAAACCTTTTGAATCTTTCCATCGTCAATATAAGCTAGTTTATTCGTCGCTTTATTTACAATAATGAAAGGATCTCCGGCACGTGGATTATCACCAAGAGGCCAAATAGGTGATAAAGAAAGACATAATATGAAAGAGAGAAGATACGGCATAAGTAATTCCTACCTTCTATATAAGTTCTTTTATATTATCCTTTCCCTTAAAACGACTTTTAATGAGTAAATATTGCTCCATTTCATACACAAGTTGAACAAGCTTCGCACGTATCTCAAACTCTTCACGTGTAACTGGCAATGGCATGTCTCTAAATAATTCTCTCATTTCTTGCAGCTGTCTTAAAGAAATAACCCCAGTACTCTCAGGGCTAATAGCATTCCCAATGTTTTCAACCACATCTGCAATCATGTCAGCTTGTTCATATGTCCATGATAAAGAAGCTGCTAATGGTATCATCCGCTCTAAAATTTCGAATTGCTGCATACGCATATTAAAGTAACGATAGTAATAGCCATCTTCTCGCATAAATGCATTCTCAAGTTTCTTAAACGATAAATCCCTTGCTTCATTTAGCATATTTTCAGTTTCAATAAGTTCTGCCCCGCTCCAACTACTTTCTCTGTTTCGTAAATAAACGACCATTTCAAACAAAATTGTTTTAAAATTACTTTCTATTGTATCCTGATACTCTTTTAGCTTATTTTCACTACTTGGCATATACATATTCACTAATAAAGCCACGCTAATTCCTATCGTTAATATCGCAATTTCATTTCCAACAATAAGCCATGTAATTTGTTTTAATGAATATAAATGCATCACAATAACTGAACTCGTGACAATACCTTCTTGAATTTTAAGCATAACTGCAGTCGGAATAAATGTAAGTAACAATATACTAATTGCTAGCGGTGTATATCCAATTGTTTCAAAAATACAAAACGCGAATACCATTGATAATACACAAGCTAAAAAACGATGTAACGATACTTGAAGTGATTTACGTTTCGTATTTTGTACACATAATATAACTAAAATGCCCGCTGAACTATAAAATTCTAATCCTAATAACTGAGCAATAAAAACTGCTGCGCCTGTCCCTATTGCTGTTTTTACTGTACGGTATCCAATTTTGAACATAGCACTGCTCCTATATGTATAAACGTATTTACAGTTAGTATAAAAAAAGGATGACACAATGTCATCCTTTTCTACTTATTATTCACGTAACCTTTACATATTACAATATTTTTTGTAAAAATTGTTGCGCACGTTCACTTTTCGGTGCTGCAAAAAATTCTGCTGGCGCACTATCTTCTACAAGTTTTCCACCATCTAAAAAGAGAACACGATCTGCTACTTCTTTTGCAAATCCCATTTCATGTGTAACAATCGCCATTGTCATTCCTGTCGTAACTAATGATTTCATAACTTCTAACACTTCTTTTACCATCTCTGGATCTAGTGCTGATGTTGGTTCATCAAATAACATAACTTCTGGTTCCATCGCTAACGCTCTCGCAATTGCTACACGTTGCTTTTGTCCTCCTGAAAGACGGTTTGGATACGTATCTTTTTTATCTAATAAACCGACCTTTTCTAAAAGGTTCTCGGCTTTCTTATCAGCTTCTTGTTTCGTTACTCCTTTTACATTGATAGGAGCATACGTAATATTTTCTAATACAGTCATATGAGGAAATAGGTGAAAATGCTGAAATACCATTCCGACATTTTCACGAACATGCATAATATTCGTTTTCGGATTCGTTACTTCTTCCGTTCCAATCCAAATTTGACCATTTGTCGGTGCTTCTAACACATTCATACAACGTAAAAATGTTGATTTCCCTGATCCAGACGGTCCAATAATTGCTACTACTTCCCCTTTTTCAATCGTTGTTGTAATCCCTTTTAATACTTCGTTCTTTCCAAATGATTTATGAAGGTTTTCAATTTTAATCACTTTTCTTCATTCTCCCTTCAATTGCCTTCCCGACTAATGTAAGAATAATGACTAGCGTATAATAGATTAGTCCAACAAACAGTAATGGTTCAAGATATTTAAACGTCTCACCGCCTACAATATAAGCACGGCGCATTAAATCTGTCGCTCCTATTACTGTTACTACAGCCGATTCTTTCGTAAGTGTCGCAAACTCGTTCACAAGCGCTGGTAATATATTTTTTAATGCTTGAGGGAAAATAATATTTCGCATCATTTTTCCGTAAGGAATCCCTAAAGCCATCGCTGCCTCTGTTTGTCCATTATCAACCGCTTGAATGCCGGCACGAATTACCTCTGACATATATGCACCTGAATTTAAGCTAAATGCTAATACAGCTGCTACGAATGCTGGTATATCATAACCAATTATTTGCGGGACACCGAAATAAATAATCATTAATTGCAATACAAGTGGTGTACCACGGAAAATTGATGTATAAAAATCTGCCGCTATATTTAATGCTCGTATTCTAGCAATTTTGCAAAGCGCTAATAACGTTCCTAAAATAAATCCTACTAGCGCTGATACTGCTACAATTTTCAAAGTAACTTCTAGGCCTTTTAGTATATATGGTATCGAAGGCGTAATCGCCGAAAAATCTAAGTTCATTCTGTTCATTCCCCTCACAGAAAAGTGAAAGGCAGCTTATTTTTCGCTGCCAAACCATTTCTTCACTAATTTATCCATTTCTCCATTTTCTTGCATTTTTTTAATTACTTTATTAAATTCTGCTGTTTTATCACTGTTTTTCGGAAGGGCAATTGCTGCTCCTACTTCTTCTGGTGCTTCTTGAATTTCAATTCCTTGTAAATCTTTCATTTTCTCTACATAATTTTTAGCAACTGTGTCTTCTATAATTGCAGCGTCAAAACGACCAGCTTTAATTTCTTGTACGATTTCTGGTATACGGTCACGTCCCTCAACTTTGAAATCTACTTGTTTTTTAAATTCTGCCGCTTTCTCTTCTTGAATAGATCCTGTTTGTACCCCTACTTTTTTCCCTTTTAAATCCTCTACAGATTGAATGTTAGAATCCTTTTTAGAAACGACCATGTTTTTCGCAACAAAATAAATATCTGTGAAATCAACATTATTTTTACGCTCTGCCGTTGGCGTCATACCTGCCATTACGAAATCAACTTTTCCTGAGCTAAGAGATGCTAATAAACCACCAAAATCCATATCTTTCACTTTCACTTCATAACCAAGTTCTTTTCCGATATATTTAGCAACATCAACATCAAAGCCGATAATTTCATCACTTTTTGAAGCTTCCACGTATTCATATGGTTTATAATCTGCTGAAGTCCCCATAACCAGTACTTTTTTATTTTTTCCACTAGCCTTTTCTTCCCCATTACTACAAGCGCTGAACATACTTACAATTAAAATAAGTGCAAACGATATCGATAATAACTTCTTCATCTTTCTTCCCCCTAATAATGTATATTTAAAAGTTTAATAGAATATTTATTCGATGTTTGTATTGTATCAGCACTTTCATTTTTATGCAATATATAAAATAAAAATAAATAAAATAACAATATTATCACCGTTTGTAATGCATAAAATAATGCATAAAACAATATAACTATGCATGTCCCATAAAGTGAAACTTTAATCAGTGGGTGTTTTCTTCATCACCCACTGATTATTAGCCCTCACCAATCGGACTTTTATGGGCAGCCCGACCCCCACCTAACTTCTTTGCTTTCGCTGAATTTTCAGGTGGGGGTCTTATTGCCCATTAAAGCGGGATTAATTTTAATACTAAATAAAAAAAGGCGGTACATCCACTTCATTGTGGACGTACCGCCTTTTTGCTTATTTTTTATAGCTCTTCGCAATTATCTTCGAAATAAGATTGTAGCTTTGCAATAACTTGCATTGGTTCATGACCTTCAATTTCATGGCGTTCTACCATCGTTACAATTTTTCCATCCTTTAATAAAGCGAATGATGGAGAAGAAGGTGGATACCCTTCGAAATATTCACGAGCTGTTGCTGTTGCTTCCTTATCTTGACCTGCAAACACCGTTACAAGATGGTTAGGACGTTTATCATAATGTACGGAATGCGCAGCTGCAGGACGAGCAATACCACCTGCACAACCACATACAGAGTTTACCATTACAAGTGTTGTTCCATTTCTTTTAAACGCTTCTTCTACTGCTTCCGGCGTCGTCAATTCTGTATATCCAGCAGAGACAATCTCTTCACGCGCTTGGCGGACAACATCATTCATAAAAAAGTTAAAATTAATCAATCTTTTCCCTCCTCTAAAACTACCTATTTGTATCTTACCAGTTAATGTTTATGAAATACAAGTAAGTTTACTTGTATTTGGGTATAGAAAAGGTGTTAGAGCTCTTGCTCTAACACCTTTTCTTAATGGCCACGATGCTTTTGCTTTGCTTTTTGTACTTTGATTAAACGTCTTCTTTGTTTTTCAGCTTCTCGCATCTCTTTAGACCGCACTTTCTTTTCTTGTTTATGCAGTTCATAAGATAAGCCAATTGCCTCTTGTGCCTTAGTAAAACGTTTTACATTTACTTCTTTTGCCACTTGTCGTATGATACGTTTTATATTTTTTGGACGTTGTTTTTCTTTCACTTCCACACCACATTTTGCAACGTGCTGGAAATATGCTAACATTGGACCATTCACAAATATAAGTACTTCTTCATCTGAAGGTTCCATTCCAAAAATATACCGTGCTCCATACAATTTCCCTTTTTCTTTATGCGTAATAATTCCTACGAAAAATTGACCATCGTGATATACTGTCAAATCCATTGACAGCCCCTCCTTTAAAAAAATTAGAAATACTGGACATCCCGGAGGGGAAGGTTACTGACATGTAATCATGCGTCTGGACTACCGACCAGAACTGTGTTTTTGTATCTCTTTCGTTGTATTATATCTTATTTCCCATAATTTTTATATATTCCACAATCATTTTTTTATGCGATCCTACAATATAGTCAGGTAGTTCTGTTAGTGGGAAGAATGTAAGCTGAACCGCTTCTTCTTTATTCATAACAAACTCCCCTTCATATTCTTCTGTATAATAGGCTGTCGTTACGGATTGAAATTCATCACCATTTGCTAGTTTTGTAAAATAGTTCGCTCCTGAAAATACATTAATTAATCGCAGGTTCTTCACTTCTATTCCTGTCTCTTCATATACTTCACGGCAAGCTGTTTCTTCTGGTGATTCGCCAAGCTCCATTAGCCCGCCAGGCAATCCCCATTTTCCGTAAGGCTCTGTTCTTTGCTGTAATAATACATATCCATGTTCATTTATAACGAGTACAACAGCACCAACTAAAATTAAAGGGCGATGACCAACTACTTTTCGTAACTCCTCTACATATCCCATCGTATCCCTCCTTTTTCGTTGTCCACACTATTGTATCATATGTATGAAACGACAAAATGCGTATATTTTTCATTTTTTTAACAAAATATTTATTTTATGAGCTTCATCTACTGTGGCTAACATAATGGATTCAACTTCTGCACTCTTCTCTAAAAATTCTCTCGCCCACTCTTCTGTTTTTCCTACTAAAGCTAAAACATCTTGCTGAATGCTCCCATCCTTTACTAATACAAAAGAAACTGGAGATCTTCTTCCCGCCACTTTCAGATCAAGCCGTGAAGCTGCTTCATATTGGGGATACTGAAATATAGAAACAACACCGCTTGCTTCCCATAATGCTAATTTAACCGTTTGAATATCGCTCACATTTCGCATACGAAGTTCCGAAAATAAATATTCCACCGTAATTCTCGCTTTTTTCAAATTGCTAAAATCAATGGAACCATTGTGTATAAGAATAATAGGTGCCGGCTCTAAAAAGCGTCTCCATCTATCCCATTTCAACATTAAAACTGAGCTTATAATGTGAAGTACAACGAGTATGAACGTTGTAATCATCGAGCCGAGTAATCCGACCTTTTCATCAGATAATGCGTTAGAAATATTTCCACCAAGCAATAATACTAATACGACATCTAAAAAACGAAGTTGTGCGATGGACCTTTGTCCCATCGCTTTCGCAACTAATATTAAAAATATGTATGCTATAATAGCCCGAATAACCCACTCACTATTAGAAAGATGCCGTGCCCCTTCAAAAATATGCATATGCATCACTTTGCACTCCTTACCCGTCTCAAACTGCTATTCTGTTTTAGTTTGCAACGTTTAAGAGCATATATGTAAAAAAGCTGGTTCGTATTTAAACGAACCAGCTTTTTACTTAACAGAAAACATATACTTTTTATACGTTTTCCGTACCGATAATATGAGACCCATCATAATCATATTCGAGAATAAGGAACTTCCCCCGTATGATAAGAAAGGTAATGCAATCCCTTTTACAGGCATTAATCCAACGATCATACCGATGTTTTGGAATATTTGAACCGTTAATATCCCAATTGATCCAGCACATAATAATGTACCGAATAAATTATCAGCAGAATAACCAATAATAATTGTTCTATATAGTAGTAATAGGAACAAGAATACAACTAAAGCTGCTACGATAAATCCACCTTCTTCGGCAATTGTAGCAAAAATAAAGTCAGTATGCTTCTCAGGGATATAGACGTTCCCTTCACCAAAGCCTTTCCCTTCCATACCACCACTACCTACAGCTAAAATCGATTGCTGTGTTTGATAACCTTGATCTGCATTTTCAAATGGATTTAACCAACCTAAAATACGTGATTGTTGGTGAGGTTTTAGTAACGTAACTAAATTATTAAAGAAGAAATCCTCATACCTTACGTAAATAAATATTAACGCCGATACTATGGTCACCGGAATAATTGTACATAACGCTATCAATTTCTTCTGAATACCTGACATAAATAAAATACATGCAATTGCAGCAGCATATAAGAACACCATACCTGTATCCGGTTGGCTATATACAACAGCCGTAGGAGGAATAGCTACTAACATTACCTTTCCTATTAATATTAGGTCTGTTTTAAATGTTCGAACCATATACTGTGCATTATGCTTTACTGCTAAATTTGCTACTAACATAACCAGTGCAATTTTGAAAAACTCCGACGGTTGAATAGATCCAATTACCGGAAACCTAAACCATCTTTTCGCCCCAAGTATTTCAGGTGTAAAGTTTGAAACTGGTAATATCTTCAACAAAATAATCGAAGCAAATGTAGCAATATACAATGGCCAAGATAATTTTTGTAGCTGATCTGAATCAACACTTGCAACAAGAAGTAACATTACAATCCCAATTATGTAGTTAACACCTTGTTTCAGAGCAAAATTCTCAGCGCCATATTGGCCAGTTTGCTGACTGCTATATATAGCAGCTATACTCGTAACACATAATGCAAACAAAATTAATATTAATTTCACATCTAAACTTTTTAGAAACTCGGTACTTCTTTTCATGACATCCTCCTGAAACATTGTTACAGCAAAATAAAAAACCAGGAGTCAACATTCTTCATGTTTTGACGACTGATTACACATTATCTATAAAACACTTATATAGAATAACTCTCTTTTTCATACAATACAATATATTATACTACAGTTTCGTCAGTAAGATTTGCCAAAAAAATTATTCTTTTCTTATTTTATATCTATATACCATATATCAGCAATGTATTTTCGTAAATTTCTAATACATACTCGTTCATTGTAAGATTGCCGGGAAAAGTGTTGTACATATAGTAGGGTGCAAATGAAGAAAGAAGATGATAAAAAGCTCGCCATAAGCGAGCTTTTTATTAATATACAGATGTATTATTTTCTGACGTATTTTCTAGAATTTCTTTTACACGTCCTAAGAACTTGCCACAAATTAGGCCATCTAGTACACGGTGATCAAGTGATAAACATAAGTTAACCATGTCGCGAGCACCGAACATACCGTTATCCATAATGACTGGGCGTTTTACAATTGATTCAACTTGTAAAATAGCCGCTTGTGGGTAATTAATAATACCCATAGATTGAACAGAACCGAATGATCCTGTGTTATTAATTGTAAATGTTCCACCTTGCATTTCGTCCGCTTTTAACGATTTCGTACGTACTTTTCCTGCAAGCTCTGTAATTTCACGAGCGATACCTTTAATCGTCTTCTCGTCCGCGTGTTTAATTACTGGTACAAATAGTTCGTCCTCTGTTGCAACAGCGATAGAAAGGTTAATATCTTTCTTCTGAACAATCTTATCGCCAGCCCACATTGAATTGATTTGAGGATACTCTTTTAACGCTTGTGCTACTGCTTTTACGAAGAAAGCAAAGAACGTTAAGTTAAAGCCTTCGCGTTTTTTGAAATCACCTTTAATTGAATTACGGTATGACACAAGGTTTGTCACATCTACTTCAATCATCATCCAAGCGTGTGGTGCTTCGTGTTTACTACGTAACATGTTCGCTGCAATTGCTTTACGCACACCTGTTACTGGAATTTCGATATCGCCAGGCATTGTTGGTACAGAAACTGGTTTTGCCGCTTCTACTTTTTGTGCTACTGGCGCTGCTTTTGGTGCTTCTGGACGAGCTACTACTACTGCTGCTGCTACCGCTTCCTCTTTCTTCGCACCTGCTTGCGGAATATTTCCAGATTCCACTAGCGTTAAAATATCTTTACGAGTGATACGGCCATTTGCTCCCGTACCTTCTACTAGATCTAAATCAACGTTATGCTCACCCGCAAGTTTTAAAACAGCTGGTGAAAAACGTGGTTTTCCATCAGTTGGTTGTTTTGCTTTCGGTGCTTTTGCAGACGTAGCTACTTCTGCTTTTGGTTCTTCTTTTGTTTTTTCTTCGACAGCTGTCGCTGCTACTTCATCTGCGCCTTCTACTTGAATAACACAAACTACTTCACCTACAGCTAACGTCTCACCTTCACCAGCGATTAACTCTTTCACAATACCAGTGAAAGAAGATGGTACTTCAGCATTTACTTTATCAGTCATTACTTCTGCAAGCGGATCATACTTATTTACGTGATCGCCAACATTAACGAGCCATTTACTAATTGTACCCTCTGTAACGCTCTCCCCGAGCTGAGGCATTGTGATATTTTCTACAGCCATGTATAGTCCCCCCGATTAAAATTCCGCAAGTTCACGCATTGCTTTTTCAACTTTATCTGGATTTACCATAAAGAATTTTTCCATTGTTGGTGCATATGGCATTGCTGGAACGTCTGGACCTGCAAGACGTGCGATTGGCGCATCTAAATCAAACAGACAGTTTTCAGCAATAATTGCTGCCACTTCACTGATAATACTTCCTTCTTTATTGTCTTCTGTTACAAGAAGAACTTTACCTGTTTTAGAAGCTGCTTCAATAATTGCTTCTTTATCTAATGGATATACAGTACGTAAATCAAGAACGTGTGCAGAGATGCCATCTTGTGCTAACTTTTCAGCTGCTTGAAGAGCAAAATGAACACATAATCCGTATGTGATAACAGTAATATCATCACCTTCACGTTTTACATCTGCTTTTCCGATTGGTAATACGTAATCATCCTCTGGCACTTCACCTTTAATTAAGCGATATGCACGTTTATGTTCGAAGAATAATACTGGATCTTCATCACGAATTGCTGCTTTTAATAAGCCTTTTGCATCATATGGTGTAGAAGGGATAACAATTTTTAAACCTGGTTGGTTTGCAAACATCGCTTCCACAGATTGTGAATGATACAATGCACCGTGGACACCCCCACCAAATGGTGCACGAATTGTAACTGGACAAGTCCAATCGTTATTAGAACGATAACGAATTTTTGCTGCCTCAGAAACAATTTGGTTTACTGCTGGCATGATGAAATCAGCAAACTGCATTTCAGCGATTGGACGCATACCATACATTGCCGCACCAATTGCTACCCCAGCAATTGCAGATTCCGCAAGCGGTGCATCAAGCGCACGATCTTCACCAAATTGATCATACAAACCATGTGTCGCTTTAAATACGCCACCTTTTTTACCAACATCTTCACCTAAAACGAATACTTTCTCATCGCGTTCCATTTCTTCGCGCATTGCTAATGTAATAGCATCAATATAAGACATTACAGCCATGAAACGTTCCCCCCTATTCTGCGTATACGTGCTTCAATGCATCTTCAGGTGCTGCATACGGAGCATTTTCTGCATATTCTGTTGCTTCATTTACGATATGCATAATTTCGTCTAACATTTGTTTTTCAGATTCCTCAGTTAACACGCCAGCTTCTTTTAAATAAGCAGCAAATGTTATAATTGAATCTTTTTTCTTTGCTTCTTCTACTTCTTCTTTATCACGATAAACACGATCATCATCGTCACTAGAATGTGCTGTTAAACGATATGATACTGTTTCAATTAAAGTTGGGCCTTCACCACGACGGCCGCGGTCTGCAGCTTCTTTTACAGCTGTATATACTGCAAGTGGATCGTTTCCGTCTATTGTATATCCAGGCATACCGTAACCAATTGCACGATCTGATACATTTTTACATGCTAATTGTTTTTCAACCGGAATAGAGATTGCGTATTTATTATTTTCACACATGAAAATAACAGGTAGTTTGTGTACGCCAGCAAAGTTTGCGCCTTCATGGAAGTCACCTTGGTTTGAAGAACCTTCTCCAAATGTAACAAACGTTACTAAATCTTTCTTTTCCATTTTTCCAGCTAATGCAATACCAACTGCATGTGGTACTTGCGTTGTTACTGGAGATGATCCTGTCACAATACGATTTTTCTTTTGACCGAAGTGACCAGGCATTTGACGACCACCAGAGTTTGGATCTCCAGCTTTCGCGAAAGCAGACAACATAAGTTCTTTAGCTGTCATACCAAACGCTAGTACAACACCCATATCACGGTAGTATGGTAATGCATAATCTTTCTCTCTATCAAGAGCGAATGCTGCTCCAACTTGTGCCGCCTCTTGTCCTTGACAAGAAATTACGAATGGAATTTTACCAGCGCGGTTTAATAACCACATACGTTCGTCGATTTTACGTGCAAGTAACATCGTACGGAACATCTCTAATACTTGCTCATCACTTAAGCCAAGCTCTTCATGGCGCTTTTCTTTTACTTCTGCCATTTTTCATAACCTCCTAAATCCACATTTTTATGCGTGTAACGCTTTTCCATCTACAGCTAATGCTGCTTCACCAATCGCCTCAGATAATGATGGATGCGGATGAATTGTATGTGCTACTTCCCACGGTGTTGCATCAAGTACTCTTGCAAGACCAGCTTCAGAAATCATATCTGTTACGTGTGGTCCAATCATGTGAACACCAAGAATGTCATTTGTTTCTTCATCAACTACAAGTTTTACAAAACCATCTGATTCGCCGTATACAAGTGCTTTTCCGATCGCACGGAATGAGAACTTACCTACTTTTAACTTATAGCCTTTTTCTTTCGCTTCTTGTTCTGTTAAACCGACAGAAGCAACTTCCGGACTGCTATATACGCATTTTGATACCATAGAATAATCAATTGGTATAACTTCTTTACCCGCAATATGTTCTACTGCAACAATTCCTTCATGAGAAGCAACGTGAGCAAGTTGTAAGCCACCGATTACATCTCCAATTGCGTAAATATGAGATTCTTTCGTTTGATAAAACTCATTTGTTTGAATGTATCCTTTTTCCACAACGATATCCGTATTCTCTAAACCAATATTTTGCGTATTGGCTTGTCTTCCTACAGATACAAGCATTTTTTCTGCTTTAAATTCTTTATTCTCACCGTTATGTTCAGCTTGAATTGTTACTCCATTATCTTTTACCAATGTTTCTGGTAATACTTTTGCACCAGTTACCACTTTAATACCTTTTTTCTTGAATAGACGTTGCATTTCTTTTGAAACGTCCTGATCTTCTAGTGGTAGTATCGTTTTCGCATACTCTAATACTGTAACTTCTACACCGAAGTCAGCAAGCATAGATGCCCACTCAATACCGATTACACCGCCACCAACGATAATAATCGAACTAGGAAGCGTTTCCATTTTTAGAGCATGATCGGAAGACATTACATACTCTCCGTCTAATTCTAAACCTGGTAATGAATTCGGACGAGACCCTGTTGCAACAAGTACATTTTTTGGAATTAACATTTCATTCTCTTCTCCACTTGCAAGTTCAACCGAAATTGTCCCTGGCATTGGAGAGAAAATAGATGGGCCAAGAATACGGCCAATACCTTCAAACACATCAATTTTACCTTGTTTCATTAAGTGTTGAACACCTTTATGAAGTTGCGTTACAATCTTCTCTTTACGCTCTTGCACTTTCGCAAAGTTTAGTTCTACATTACTTGCAATAACCCCGAACTCTTCGCTTTTTTTAGCAGTTGCGTATACTTCCGCACTACGTAAAAGAGCTTTACTAGGAATACATCCTTTGTGCAAACAAGTACCACCAAGATTTTCTTTTTCAACAAGTGCAGTTTTTAAACCTAGTTGCGATGCTCGAATAGCAGCAACATAACCACCAGTACCGCCGCCAACGATGACTAAATCATATTCTCTTGCCATTATCTCAACCCCTAGCTACTGTTTGTTTTTCTCGTACAACATACTCTTTCGGCGCTTCTTCTTCACGTAATACACGAAGTGCTCCTTCTGCTAATGCTTGTAATTCATCTTCCCCTGGATGTACGATAACATCAGCAATCCAGTCCACACGTTCTTTTATTTCATCGACAAGAATTTTACTGTACGCAAGTCCACCAGTTAGAATGATTGCATCAATTTTCCCGTGAAGTACAGCGCTAGCTCCGCCAATTTCTTTTGCAACTTGATATGCCATTGCTTTATAAATAAGAGTTGCTTCAGGATCACCTTTTTCAACCATTTGTTCTACTTTGATCGCATCATTTGTACCGATTAGACTTACAAGTCCACCTTGTCCAACAAGCTTTTTAACCATTTCGTCACGGTAATACTCACCAGAGAAACACATCTCAACTAATTGCCCTACCGGTACTGTACCAGCACGCTCTGGACTAAATGGTCCTTCACCGTTTAAGCCGTTATTCACATCAATAACTTTTCCTTTTTTATGAGCACCAACCGTAATACCGCCGCCCATATGTGTAACTAATAAATTTAAATCCTCGTATTTGTGATTTAATTCTTCAGCTACTTTACGAGCAACTGCTTTTTGGTTTAATGCATGGAAAATGCTTTTACGCTCCATACCAGCAATACCGCTTATACGAGCAATCGGCTCCATTTCATCTACAACGACAGGATCTACTATGAATGCTGGAATATTTAATCCAGAAGCGATTTCATATGCTAAAATGCCTCCAAGATTTGAAGCATGATGACCACTAAATCCATTTTTTAAATCTTCTAACATCGAATCGTTTACTGTGTATGTTCCGCCTTCGATTGGACGGAGTAATCCCCCGCGCCCACAAACTGCATTTAACTTTGAAATGTTAATACCGTGAGAATGTAGAACTTCTAAGATCGTTTCTTTACGAAATTCATATTGGTCGATAATTCTCTTATATTTTCCAATTTGTTCTTCGTCATGACGAATAGTCTCTTCTAAAACGGGTCTTTCATTATCAAAAACACCAATTTTTGTGGATGTACTACCCGGATTAATAACAAGAATTCGATTTAAGGACACTGTTGCTACCTCCACTAATAAATTCAAAAGGAAGTGGAAACCTCATAAGAGGTAACCACACCTTTTGTAAAAGTAATATATGAATGATTAGCGACGGCTAATAATGTCGTGACCGTTGCGTAAGTATGTGCTACGAGAGTTTTTCAAGCTTGCAATGCGCTCTTCAGCTAGACGATCTGCTGCTACATAAGTTGCAATGCCATCGCGTTTTGAAATTTCGATTACTTTTGCAATTGTGTCATAAATTGACTCAACACGTTTTAGTGCACGTTCTCTATTGTATCCATATAACTCGTCTGCTACGTTAATTACACCACCTGCATTAATAACATAGTCTGGTGCGTATACAATACCCATTTCATGAATCACGTCGCCATGACGATCTTCTTTTAATTGGTTATTTGCAGAACCTGCGATTACTTTTGCTTTAAGTTGTGGAATAGTTTCGTCATTAACTGTTGCGCCTAATGCACATGGTGCGTAAATATCACATTCAACACCGTAAATTTCATTTGGTTCAACTGCTGATGCACCGAATTCTTCTACCGCGCGTTGTACAGCTTCTTTATTAATATCTGTAACGATTAGTTTTGCTCCTTCAGCGTGTAAATGTTTGCATAGGTGATATGCTACGTTACCAACGCCTTGGACAGCAATTACTTTTCCTTCTAAATTATCAGTACCGAAAGCCTCTTTCGCAGCTGCTTTCATACCACGGTAAACACCGTATGCAGTTACTGGAGATGGGTTACCAGAAGAACCGAATGATGGTGAAATACCTGTTACAAAGTCAGTTTCTTCGTGGATAATATCCATATCATCTACTGTTGTACCAACATCTTCAGCTGTAATGTAACGTCCGTTTAGTCCTTGGATGTAACGTCCTAATGCGCGGAACATCGCTTCGCTCTTATCTTTACGTGGATCACCGATAATTACTGTTTTCGCACCACCTAAGTTTAAGCCAGCTGCTGCGTTTTTGTATGTCATCCCTTTTGCAAGACGCAATGCATCTTCAATCGCCGCTTCTTCAGAATCATATGTCCACATTCTTGTTCCACCAAGAGCTGGTCCAAGTGTTGTATCATGAATTGCAATAATTGCTTTTAAACCAGATTCTTTATCTTGACAAAATACTACTTGCTCATAATCATATTTTTCTAAGTATTCGAAGATTTCTAATGTCATTGTCGTTTCCCCCTAGTGTTTTACCCTATTTGGTTTATTTTGAAGCAGTCGCAACTGCCAATGCTAATGAATATACTTTTGTTTCTGCTGAATCAGCACGAGACGTTAAAACAATCGGTGCTTTTGCGCCAGCAATCATTGCTCCTACTTTTGCATCCGCAAAGTATACGAGTGATTTGTATAGCACATTTCCAGCTTCAATCGTTGGGACGAGTAAAATGTCTGCCTTACCTGCTACATCACTTACTATGCCTTTATGTTCTGCTGCAATTTGTGATACTGCATTATCTAAAGCAAGTGGTCCATCAACGACACAGTTTTTAATTTGTCCGCGGCGATTCATTTGAGTTAACATCGCTGCATCAATTGTCGCTTGCATCGCAGGATTCACAACCTCTACCGCTGCAATTGGTGCTACCTTTGGCAAATCCATTCCTATTGCCTGGGCAACTTCTACAGTATTCTGTATAATAGCAGCTTTCTGTGTTACATCAGGTGCAATGTTCATCGCTGCATCTGTAACAAAAATTAGACGATCGTAATTTGGAACTTCAAATGCTGCAACGTGTGAAAGTACGCTACCTTTACGAAGTCCCCACTCTTTATTTAATACAGCTTTCAAAATATTTGCTGTTGGGATGTTTCCCTTCATAAGCACATCTGCTTCGCCATTTCTTACAGCTTTAACAGAAAGTTCTGCAGCCTCAGCACTTGATGCTGCTGCAATCACTTCAATATGTTCTGAAGTTTGTAAACCATGTTCTTGTAACATCCCCATTATCTTTTCTTGATTTCCATATAGACGAAATTGAGCTAGCTGTAATGTAATTGCTTTCGCTACAGCTTCAATTACTTCATGATCTTCAGCTACTGCTACAGCCACAGTTTTTTTAGGCTGTCCTGCTGCTTGATCAATTAAGTGTTCTAACTTCATATTTTGTAATCAACCCTTTCCGTCGTCCCTCGTCTTTTTATAAAGCAAATACCGTGCCAACTTTTCAAAGTGGTCTTACCAATAATGAAAACGCATTCAAAATGCAGTAAAATCAATACTTTGGAAAATAACAAAATATTCTGTCTTGATTTGTCGTATTTTGTATACCATGCAATAAATTGCACGGTACGCAATTTATTGCATGCTATTTTTTGCACACTCATACTTTTCTAGCTTGTAATATAAATTTCGGACCGAAATTCCTAACGCTCTTGCCGTTTGTGTTTTATTTCCGCCAAACCTCTCTAAATATTCATGAATGATATTCCCTTCAAACTCTGTCACTAAATGTTCAAGTGGCTTTTCCTCTAACTCGGGTAACAAATGAGTTTGCTTTGACTCCACCTGCTCTTCATTATGTAATGGCGGTAAATGGTGTACATCAATATAGGTCTCGTTATAATTCATAAAGATAATAGCTCTCCCCAAAATATTTTCAAGCTCCCTCACATTTCCTGGCCATTCATATGATTGTAAATATAAAATAGCTGGATCCGTGAGCCCCTCTATATTTCGGCCATAATCTTGATTAATTTTTTGAATTAATCTTTCTGCGATTGCCGGTATGTCCCCTTTACGCTGACGAAGAGATGGAATTTGAATTGGAATTTTATTTAATCGATAATATAAGTCCTCCCTAAACTCTCCTTCTAGAATGCCTTTTTCTAAATTCACATGTGTCGCTGCAATTACTCGAACATTGATAGGAATCGCTTTCGTTCCACCAACTTTTACAATCTCTTTTTCTTGCAACACGCGAAGGAGTTTCGCCTGCGTATTTGCAGATAGTTCCCCTATTTCATCTAAAAAGATACTACCGTTATTCGCTTCCTCAAAGAATCCACGTTTTCCGCCTCTTTTCGCGCCAGAAAATGCCCCTTCCTCATAACCGAATAATTCACTTTCTAGCAATGTCTCCGAAATAGCTGCACAGTTTACACGAACGAACTTATTATATTTTCGATTACTTCCATTATGGATGGCATGTGCAAACAATTCTTTACCCGTTCCAGATTCTCCGCGTAGTAATACTGTTGCTGGTGTATTCGCCCCAAGTTTTGCCTGCTCGATAGCCGCCGTTGTTTCATCAGATTTTCCGACAATGTCATCAAATGAATATTTTGCTTCTAACGTTCGAATAATTTGCCTTGCCCTATTCAACTCATTTGTTAACTTTTGAATTTCTGATACGTCACGAATTACACCAACGCTCCCTTTCAATATCCCATCCACAATGACTGGCGCTACGTTTACAATTACATCTCGCTTTTTTTGCCCAATCTTCATATGTATCCCTCGTACCGCTCTACGCGTTCGAAGTACTTTCATATGCATACTTTCACCTTCTACAATATCAGTTGTAGCTGGCTTTCCAATAATGTCCTCTTCTGTTAAACCTGTTAATTTCGTATAGGCAGGGTTAATTACTAACCCTCTTCCTTTTTCATCCACGACCGAAATCGCTTCTTCAGATGAGTTAATAATTGCCTCAAGTAACGTTTGAATCTCTTTTAAATCTGTAACTTCTTCCGCAAGATCTACAACTTCTGTTATATCTTTAAAAATAGCAAATGCCCCTTGTACCTCTCCTCCCTCTTTTAATATCGGAATACGGGTTGTAATAATTTTCTTTTCATTCTCTAATGTCAGTTCATAATTTACTTCTATTTGTTTCGTACGTATAATACGAAGCAATTTACTAGTCGGAATAACTTCTAAAATATATTTCCCTACCGCATCTTCTTTTTTATATCCGATAATACGCTCTGCACTTTTATTAAACAGACGAACTTGTCCCTCTCGATCAATCACAATCATACCGTCATGTGTAGAATTTAAAATTAAATCCCCTTGCTGCGTTTGTTCTTCTAACTTTCCAATTAAATCTTCCTTCTCATGTGCTAATCTCGTAACAATTTTCGCAATATCGCCTGGTATAAGCAGCGTATCTTTATGCTTCTTCTTTAATAAAACTTTATGTAAATCAGCGTCACCTGTCATATCAAACATTACATCAATGTGCATAGTAAGAAACTGCGTTACACTCTCTCCAATCGTAACCCCATATTCCGTAGCCATTTGTAATCCTTTCGCTAACGGATTTATATCAATAATCCCTATAATTTGAAATATATTTGAACTTTGTAACAGATTGAGCAGTGTACTGCCACCTTCACCAGCACCAACAATTAACACTTTTTGTTTCATATATTACACTTCCTCTCGAAGTATCTCTGCAAAATTTTTCACACCCTTATCTTACTCGTTCAGCCCCCCTCTTGACAAACCCCCTTTCCATATAACATCATTAAAATAAACAAAATAATCCGAAAAGGAGCGTTTATATGCAGCGTTACCTTGCTCTATTATTAGCACTCATCCCTATTTCATTAGCTGTGTTTGGCATTAAGTTAATGAGAGATACTGTATTTGGGATTCTATTTCCTCCACTTTCTATACTGTGGTTACAATTTTTAATTGGCGCTCTTTGCTTCGCACTCGGGTTTTATATTTTTGGTGGCTTCGTCTTACACCGAGACCGTAAACGAAATAAAGTACAAGCTCGCTTTAGAAGATAAGAAAGCCCCACTGATTATCAGCCCTCACCAATCGGGCTTTTACGGGCAGTGGATCTCCCACCTAACTTCTTTGCTTTCACTGAATTTTGAGGCGGGGGTCTTACTGCCCGCAAATAGCGGGATAAATAAAAAATAAAAAAATGAGACCGTTACACGCGGTCTCATTTTTTTATTGGCAATAACATTCTTGCCGTTTCAGGGTAATCAGTAATAATCGCTGAAATATTCATATCAAAATATTTTCGCATAAGCGTTTCTTCATTAATTGTATAAGGACGAACCTCTACACCACTCTCCATTGTTAATTCAGCAACGGCATCTTGCAGATAACGATAATTCGGGTGTACTGCTGTAGCACCCATTTTTTTTGCATACGCCCATGGACTATGCAAACCTTCGCGATATAAAATCGCTGTTTGAATATCAGGAGCCATCATATGACACTTTTTCATACTGTAGTGATTAAATGAAGAAAATATAACACGATCTTCTAGATTATATTTCCGCACAAGCGTTATAACTTCTTCTTCTAAACCTCTGTATGGGATTTTATTATTTTTAAGTTCAATATTAAGTAGCAACTCTGTTTTTTCAATCCATTCTAACACCTCTTCTAAAAGAGGTATTT
The DNA here is from genome assembly GCF_044324725.1 of Bacillus sp. 3G2. NCBI lineage: Bacteria > Bacillati > Bacillota > Bacilli > Caryophanales > Bacillaceae > Bacillus > Bacillus sp. 3G2. Next base: position 3,961,797 of record NZ_CP172246.1, read on the forward strand.
TACAAAATCCTACTTTATCACTGAATGTGTAGCTCGCATCTAATTTACATAAATCCTCATATACATAATTTCGAACCGCACCTTTTCCATTTGTTGTCCTGTTCACTGTTTCATCATGAATGACGACAACCTTTCCGTCTTTCGTTAATTGAACATCAAGTTCAATTCCATCTGCTCTAAAAGATTCAGCTGCTTCAAATGAAATCATTGTATTTTCGGGGTACGTTCCCGCTGCACCACGATGTGCAAATATAAGAGTCATCCTCACTCCCCCAATCTTATGCTATACTATACGAAAAAGGAGGTACTTCTATGAGACCATTACAAATTTCTCCAGACACTGCAGTCCGCCTATCAAAAGCATTAGGTGTTCCACTCGAACAACTGATGCACATGCCGCAGCACATTTTAATTCAAAAGTTAGTTGAATTAGAAAAACAAAATAAAGACAAAGAATAATACAGTCCTGTTTTGCAGGGCTTTTTATTATTTTCTATTATATCATGGATGACTTCCCTACTAAAATCCTTTAACAGATATACTATGATTCCATTTAATCTTTTCTTCAAACATTTATAATCAATACATTAAACCCCCTCTTTTAATAAAAGAGGGGGTTCTTACTACTCGTTTCAATTACTCAAATTATGCATTTTTCTTTTCTTTGTTAAAAATCATAAACAATTTATATAATCCTAAAGAAGCTGGAATATTCATAAATGCAAATGCTTCATAAGTATAATGAGGAGCTGTTTCCCATAGTAATAAGAAAGTAAACACCCCTAACGTACTAATCATCGCAATCCGTATAACTTCCGATTCATTTTCATCTTTCTTTTTATAAAGTATAACAGCCGCCAGAACAGCTACATAAACAAATAATTTGATAACATACGAATATACAGTAACGATTTTATAATTCGTTGTACTATAGTTCGATACGTAATTAGTTATCGTGTCGTTCTTCTGCTCAAACCATTCTCCAATACGGTACATGGAGAACTGACTCGATACCCATTCTCTAGTTATTTTTTCATTTAAATGCCGTACATACCCCATTACGCCAAGTTCATTAAAACGCTGTACTATAACTTTTTTATTATGTTCATCCAAATCCTTTGTATTTTTTATGTTTTCATCATTAATATAATCTGTATCCGCCTGATTCCAAACACCATACGTATCTTTATTCAAGCCCATTTGTACCCAATGGGTATATGGAATTTTTTCAATTTCATTATCGGTGCTGAGATTTAACTTTGTCGTTATACCTTTAAAACTTACAATAAGGATTAAACAAAATATAACACTACTTAATACCTTTACGGAATACTCCTTACGAAACTTAAAAATATTTTCAATTAAAATCGCTAACGCTACCGCCAATGCTGTCGGTCTTATAATATAAGTACAAGCTGCGAAAACTCCTAATAAAATCCATAAAATAATCTTCATTCTTTTGGTTTCCGCTGTTTTCAAACATAAATATGTATACATCGTTGCTGAAATAAAAAATATTACTAATGTATGCGTATAAAAAACTGGCGCCTGCCAATATACAAAAATGTTTAGCACAGATAACACAATCGATATGTGAGCAACTTTAAAGTTTGTAATTTTCTTTACAATCAATACATTTAAAATGATACTACCTGTTATACATACTATTGGTAATATTTTTATTGCTATATCTACACTTCCTACCAATTTAGCAAAATATCCTCCTAATAATACAATATGTGTATTATATGGATAAAATAGAAGCTGTCCCATTTCTAAAAAATGATTATCTCCCTTAAACACAGAGACAATTCCTTCTTTAAGGATGGCATAGTCTCCTACAACAGGATTAAATGCTATGGAAGTAATAATTATTTCCATCGTTAAAATAATTACGATACCTAAAGCAATCATAATACTTGTGTACGTTCTTTTCATTTTATTAATAACCCATTTATAATACATAAAGAAGAGCGCAAATAAAAGCAACGTTGCCCCTATAACAGCACCGACCTTTTTGGGAGTATACTCCTCAGTCGGATAAGGAAATTCACCACTCATTAAAATTGTTTTCGGGATAAAAAATTTACTTACTATCATTGAAAATATAAATAAAAACACCGTCATAACAATGATTGGGTAAGCTCGATTCACTATTTTTTTAAAAGTCATTCATCCATTCTCCTATATCTCTTAACTTTTCCCAATCAATGATACGTTATAGAGATTATGATGTCAAACTCACGTATTTCCTGTACATATCCTTATGTTCACTGCATTTTTCCACATAAATTTATATATTCCCTCAAAACCCTTAAATCGAAGGAAATAAAAAGACCAACGAATTCTAACATTCATTGGTCATTAAATACAAAGTTTATTGGTTTTACATTTAATATCAAGTATAAATTTTAAGAATGTTTAAGCTTTACTAAAGCTTAAACTCCTTACCGATTCTAATCTCAGCTAGCCTTATGTTCAAGTCTCAGCTTATCCGCAACCATTGCGATGAACTCAGAGTTCGTAGGTTTTGCTTTTGACATGGATACTGTATAACCGAATAAGGACGAAATAGAATCAATATTTCCTCGACTCCATGCTACTTCAATTGCGTGACGGATTGCACGCTCGACGCGGCTTGCTGTCGTATTATATTTCTTCGCGATATCTGGATACAATACTTTCGTAATAGATCCCAGTAATTCGATATCATTGTACACCATAGAGATCGCTTCCCTTAAATACATATACCCTTTAATATGAGCAGGCACACCAATTTCATGAATGATACTCGTAATGCTTGCATCTAAGTTTTTCGGTTTTCCATCTATTGTCGTTGCTGAGCGGAAAGATGGAAGTGGACGTTTAATGGTAGCGTTCGCCTTACCGCTAACTTGACGAATATGACTCGTTAAATTCTCCATATCAAATGGTTTTAATATGAAATATGAAGCACCTAAGTCAACTGCTTTTTTCGTCACATCTTCTTGTCCAAATGCTGTCAACATAATTACGCTAGGCTGTCTTAGCCTTTCAATATGTCGCATTTTCTCTAGTACAGCTAGACCATCTAAATGTGGCATAATAATGTCTAAAACAAGTACATCCGGCTGCTTATCATTTAATAAATTTAAACACTCTTGACCATTATAAGCAGTACCGATTACTTCCATATCATCTTGAGCAGCTACATAACTCTCTAGCATTGATACTAATTCTTTATTATCATCCACAAGACATACTTTAATTTTCTCCACAGCTTTTCCTCCCTTACCGAATCGATTCTCCGACATGTGTATCCTTCTAGGCTACATGAATTGTTCGACAATTGTGTGAAAATTCCCTTTTAAAGTTTGTTACTTTCCGATAAAATCACAAAAAAATATGTTTATCGCTCATTTATTCCCTTTCGCAACACATTCCATCATAGAAATACAACGAAACGTTCAACCCTTTTCTTTTATTTTACAACAAAAAACACCTCTTGCGGAGCTTTTACAAAATTTCAACGAATTTTTCAACAGAAAAGCGAGCTAATTAATCATTAGCTCGCTTTTCTTTCTTGTTCATAAATGTTAATTCCAGCCTCATGTAACATCCATTCAATATGAACACCATATCCTGATGTTGGATCATTTACAAATACATGTGTAACAGCACCAATTACTTTTCCGTTTTGTACAATTGGACTTCCGCTCATGCCTTGTACGATACCACCCGTTTTCGCTAATAAACGTTTGTCTGTGACTTTTATTACCATGCCTTTTGTAGCCGGAAACTTTTGCGGTACTGTACTAACAACTTCAATATCAAACGCTTCCACTTTATCTTTATCAATAACTGTTAATATTTTTGCTGGTCCCTCTTTTACTTGATGAGATAGTGCAATCGGCATTGCTTTATCCATTACACCATTTGGTATATTTGTATTTAATTTCCCGAATATACCAAATGGACTATTTATTGTAATATTACCAATCACTTCACGATCTGGTGAGAACCTCGCTAATTTCTCTCCTGGATTCCCATGACTACCTCTTTCAATTGATGTAACCGTCGAACGCATAATTTGTCCATCTTCGACTTGAATCGGCTTTTTCGTATCGTTATCAGAAATGACATGACCAAGTGCCCCATATTTCATAGAATCAGGATGAACAAATGTCATTGTTCCGATTCCAGCTGCCGAATCACGAATATATAAACCAATGCGATAAGACGATTCTCCACTGTCTTTTTGTGGTGTTAACTTAGTGCGGATGTGTTTTCCATCTCTTAACAAAACAAGATTAAGCGGTTCACCTGTTTCACCACTATTATGAATAAATGGTGCTACATCACTCATTCTTTCAATTGTTTTACCATTAATTTCAGTAATCATATCTCCAATTTGCACACCAGCTGTCTCACCAGGAGATACTTTCCCTTTTTCAGTTTGAATTAAATGATGGCCTACAACAAGTACCCCTTTTGTATTTAACTTCACACCAATTGATTGTCCACCTGGAATAACTTTAAAATCTTTCAATACTTTCACATTTACTTTTTTTACTGGAAAACCAGCAAGCTGAAACACCATATCTGCTTCACCATTTTGATGAGAATTTACCATAAGTCCTTGTTTTTGTTCATTTGAACTTACTGTAAACACATGACGATCTGTAGATGAGGCTTTAAAAACCGGTAATGACGCTATTTCTGATTGTTGTCCTTCAAAAACAACAAGTTGCTTCGGAGATGAAATAAACGTCCGAAGCGGTTTAAAACACCCAATAAAAACTAAAGAAACAAGGAGACAAATACCTATTATTTTGCGAAATCTTTCTAATTTCAATTTGTTCACTCTCCTCGCTCCTACCCCACATTCAGCCTTTTGGCTTCACTTTTTAATCTCTCCTTGCAGTGCTTTATTTATAACCGGAAGAATTAAGAAATCATTATTTGAGAAAAAAAGCTATCCATTACTGGATAGCCTCTGCTGTCTGTTTAAAATGATGCGCTTGCGTAAGTAATTCTTTCGCATGTTCTGTCGTTAAATCTGTAATTTCCACACCAGAAATCATTCGAGCGATTTCGGTTACTTTATCCTCCATAGTTAAAACGGTAACTGATGTAATTGTTCGATCATTCGCTACTTGTTTTCGAATAAATAAATGCGAATCCGCCATTGAAGCCACTTGAGGTAAGTGCGTAATACAAAGTACTTGCGAGTTTACTGATACTCGATAAATTTTTTCCGCAATAGCCTGTGCAACTCGACCACTTACACCAGTATCCACTTCATCAAAGATAACTGATGCAACACCTTGATGCTTAGAAAAAATGCTTTTTAAAGCTAAAATAATACGAGATAACTCTCCGCCAGAAGCGACCTTTGAAAGTGGTTTTAGCGGCTCACCTGGATTTGTTGAAATATAAAATTCCACATGATCGTAGCCATCCGCCGTAAGTCTTACCGGTGCTCCCTCTACAAGAGGCTCTTCAGCATTTCCTACTCGCTTCATAATTCTCACTTCAAATTTTGTTTTTTCCATATACAATTCTTTTAATTCCTGATGAATGGCATTTGTAAGATGCTCTGCAAGCTCATGACGCATATTACTTAACGACGTTGCTTCTTTCAGAATAACACTTTCTAGTTCCTTTAATTGCTTCTTCGTCGTTTCAATATGAACGTCTTTATTTTCAATCGTAAAAATTTCTTGTTCAATTTTATCTGCATACGCTAAAATCTCTTCTACAGTATTTCCATATTTTCTCTTTAGCATACGAATTTCATTTAAACGCGTTTCAATTTCGTCTAAACGATTCGGATCATATTCCATCATATCGAGCTTTTCTCTAAGTTGATATGCAACTTCTTCTAATAAATAGTAGCTATTTGCAATTGAATCATGGTTTTCTTGATACACTTCATCTAAATGTGTAATACTCTCCATTTGTCCCATTGCGCTTCGTATATTATCTAATCCTTGTCCGTCAGCGCTTAATGAGCGATATGCATCGCCTAATGCTTTGTAAATTTTTTCGAAATTAGAAATTTGCAATCGTTCTTCAGTTAATTCATTTTCTTCATCCATCTTTAAATCCGCCTTACGGATTTCTTCATGCTGGAATTGAATTAAATCTAAACGATGCGCCATTTGTTGTTCATTTTCACTTAACGATTTTAACTGTTTTTTTAATTTCTCATAGTCAGCGTATACATTTTGATATATACCCAATTGTTTAACAATGCGATCTCCATCAAAATGATCAAGCATAAACATATGACGCTCTTCATTCATTAAATCTTGTGTTTCGTGCTGCCCATGAATATCAACAAGTGTTTTTCCAATTTCCTTTAATATACTAAGGGTAACCAGTTTCCCATTTACACGACATACACTTTTTCCGTTTGCAGCGATATCACGCTTCAAAATAATCATGCCGTCTTCTATTTCTATATCCAATTCTTCTGCCTTTTCAATACATGGATGCTTATCATCTTCTACATAAAATAGCCCTTCTATCTCAGCTTTTTCTGTTCCGTATCGAACAAATTCCGCTGAACCACGGCCACCTACAAGTAAACTAATCGCATCAATAATAATCGATTTTCCGGCTCCTGTTTCACCACTTAAAACCGTTAATCCTTTTTGAAAAGAAATATTTAATGCCTCAATAATAGCAAAGTTTCTAATCGATAATTCCGATAACAATGCCCCATTCACCTCGTTATAGACTAATCCCCTATTAAGGGCTTTTCTCAGTTCTTCATTCAAATATTCATACTATATGTTTGTATGTATAAATTACTTTTCTAACCGCTCCATTGTACCAAACATTTGTTTTACGGGTCAATCCACCTATTTTCTAATTTTATTCAAAGAAAATATTATATTACAATTAAGAATTCACATTTTTAACCAATAAAAAATATCCTGTTCACTTTCCACTTTACAGAGGAAAGCAAACAAGATTTTTTTGTTACAACATATTTAAGAAACGATCAGAGACAACACCTGTATCTTCAGGTGTACGGCAAATAATTAAGCAAGTATCATCACCACAGATGGTTCCGATGATCTCATCCCACTCTAAATGATCAATAAGTGCTCCAAGTGAATGAGCGTTACCAGGCAATGTTTTTAGCACAAGCATATGTCCTGCCGTGTCTAATTTTACAAATGAATCCACTAGATTGCGTTTTAATTTTTGTAACGGGTTAAATCGTTGATCTGCTGGCAAGCTATATTTATAGCGACCATCATGTAATGGCACTTTCACTAAGTGCAGTTCTTTAATATCGCGCGATACTGTTGCTTGCGTTACATTAAATCCCTCATTACGTAAAATATCAACTAATTCATCTTGTGTTTCAATTTCTTTGTTCGCAATAATTTCCCTGATTTTAATATGGCGCTGACCTTTATTCATACATTTGCACCTCACACTATCTCTTACCATAGTTTAAACATTGGTATACTTCACTTATTTATGTTAACTTATAATTCGTTGCTTGTACACAATTGTTTTTACAATCATTATACAATTACAACAAAAAGAGGAACAACATATGTTATTCCTCTTTTCCTTTTTGTTTTAGGACATCATGCGCCTCTGTAACTACTTGCTCAACAGAAACTGGAGAATGATTTTCGCCATTCTCGCGTTCACCGTGCCATTTCAGATGAATTAAAAATTCAATATTACCATCCCCGCCCGTAATTGGTGAGAATGTTAAACCTTCTACGTCGTATCCTTCTTTTATAGCAAAGTCGACAATCATTTCCACGACAGCCTCATGTACTTTTCGATCACGAACGATACCTTTTTTCCCAACTTGCTCTCTTCCAGCTTCAAACTGTGGTTTAATTAACGCCGCTACATCTCCATTAGGCATAAGCATTGTTTTTAAAACCGGCAGTATGAGCTTTAATGATATAAATGAAACATCGATACTAGCAAATTGCGGTAAACCACGGTCTAAGTCTGCTGGTGTCACGTAACGGAAGTTTGTCCGTTCCATTACGACAACACGCTCATCTTGACGCAATTTCCATGCAAGTTGATTGTATCCTACATCTAATGCATAAGATAATTTCGCTCCGTTTTGAAGCGCACAATCTGTAAAGCCACCAGTTGATGAACCAATATCTATCATAACTTTATCTTGTAAATCCAGATGAAATGTCTCTAGTGCCTTTTCAAGTTTATAACCACCACGGCTTACATACGGCATAACTTGTCCCTTCACCGTAATCTCCGTATCTTGTGGGATCTTCTCTCCTGGCTTATCAAGTCTCATCTCATTTGCATATACAAGTCCGGCCATAACGGCGCGTTTTGCTTTCTCACGTGTTTCTATAAGTCCTCGCTCTACTAATAGTACATCTACTCTTTCTTTTTTTGCACTCATTTGTTACGCCCTTTTTTGTTTTGATGGAATCATTGTATGAATACGGTCTACAACAGCTTCTGTCGTTAAACCTATTTCTTCTAATAATTTTGTTACACTACCGTGCTCTATGAAACGGTCTGGAATACCCATTCTTTCAACTAACGCACTATGGTACCCGTTCTCAGATGCAAATTCAACTACTCCCGTTCCAAAACCGCCGATTAAGCAAGCTTCTTCAATCGTTAAAATCGGTATATTTTTTCCTAAGAGGTCATGTAAATATGCTTCATCCATCGGTTTAATAAAGCGAGCGTTCACTACTTTCACTGAAATTCCAGCCTTTTCAAGACGCTCAGCTGCTTCCATTGCCATTGGTATTGTGGTACCAAATGTTAAAATAGCCGCTTGTGTACCTTCTTTTAACGTTTCCCATGAACCGATTGGAATCGCCTTTAATTCTTCATCCATATGAACACCAAGTCCATTACCGCGTGCATAACGTAATGCGATTGGTCCATCTTCATATTGCATCGCCGTATATACTAAATGTTGCCCTTCATTTTCATCTTTCGGCATCATAAGTACCATATTCGGCAAATGACGTAAGAATGAAATGTCAAACACACCTTGATGCGTTTCACCATCTGCTCCTACTAAACCAGAGCGATCGATTCCGATAAAGACATTTAAATTTTGGCGGCATATATCATGAACAACTTGGTCATATGCTCTTTGTAAAAATGTTGAATAAATCGCTAAGAATGGCTTCATACCTTGCGTTGCCATACCCGCTGCCATTGTTGTAGCATGCTGTTCTGCAATACCAACATCAATCATACGATCCGGGAATTCTTTTTGGAATTTCTCAAGTTTCGATCCAACAGGCATTGCAGGTGTAATTGCAACGATACGCTCATCCGTTCTCGCTAGCTTAAGTACTGTATCACTAACAACAGCACTCCATGCTGGTGCAACTTCTTTCGGTTTAACGAAGTCACCTGATTCAATTTTATAAGGCCCTGTTCCATGCCAAGTTCCAATAACATCACTCTCAGCTGGTTTATAACCTTTTCCTTTTTTCGTAATAACATGAACAAGCACTGGGCCTTTTGTTTTCTTTGCATATTGCAACGTTTCGAATAACTTTTCATAATCGTGCCCATCAACTGGACCTAAATATGTAAAGCCTAATTCTTCGAAAAAGACACCGGATACTAGTAAATATTTAAGACTATCTTTTATTTTCTCTGCTGTCGCAGCAACTTTCCCACCGACTGCTGGGATTTTCTTTAATATATACTCTAGTTCATCTTTTACCCAATGGTATTTCCCTGCGGTACGTAGACGTCCAAGCACATTATGAAGCGCACCAACGTTTGGTGCAATTGACATTTCATTATCATTCAAAATAACAATCATGTCTGTTTTTTCATGTCCAATATGGTTCAATGCCTCTAAAGCCATTCCGCCTGTTAGAGCACCATCTCCAATGATTGGTATAACATATTCTTTCGTTTTCTTTAAATCACGTGCTAGAGCCATTCCCATTGCAGCAGATAATGATGTCGAGCTATGGCCAGTTTCCCATACATCGTGCTCACTCTCGCAACGTTTTGGGAAACCACATAGGCCCTGATATTGCCTTAATGTACCGAATTCCTTTGCACGTCCTGTTAAAATTTTATGTACATAGGATTGATGTCCTACGTCCCATAAAAATTTATCTTTCGGACTATCAAATAATTTATGCAGAGCAATTGTGAGTTCTACTACACCTAAATTAGGTGCAATATGTCCACCTGTTTGAGAGAGCTCTTCAATTAAAAATTTACGAATATCCTCACTCAATCCCTCTAGTTCACCGATAGACATATCTTTCAAAAAACTAGGGTTTTGAATTTGCGTTAGATCCACATGGATCACTCACTTTCATTTCATAATCTGTCAACATGTCAAATATTATAAAAAACATTTACACAAAACAAGAAATTATCTTTTTTTATTTTTCACCTTGTCCTGCAATTAACCAGTCTATTGCGCCCTAATCCTATTATAAACCATATTTCTTTAGGCGATGAAAAAAATAGCCGCTAACACGAAGTGATAACGGCAATGTAATCTACATATATTTTTGCCAATAACAAGAAAAGAAAAACCTTTTCCTACATTTATATCATAAAATGATGAATGACTCAACAAATGGAAACGCTGTTATATTAGTTATTACGTTTTGCAATCAAATCGCAAATAGATAGTAAATATTCATCTTGTAATTGCAAGGAACCAATAGCATCTTTTGCTTTTGCAATTGTATCTTCCAAAATATCCTTTGCTCTATCTAGAGTAAATAACGTCGTATATGTGCTCTTTTCGTTGGAAACATCACTACCAATCGGTTTTCCAATCTCTTCTTCGGTTCCTTCCACATCTAGAATATCATCTCGAATTTGGAACGCTAGGCCAATATATTTCGCAAACGCAAGTAATTTTTCTTCTTGTTCTTCTGTGGCATCAGAAAGTATCGATCCGGCAAGTACAGCGAATTCAAGTAGTTTCCCAGTCTTATGCTTATGAATATACTCCAACTCATCAATCGTAAGCTGTTTCCCTTCAGCTTCCATATCTGCCACTTGTCCGCCAACCATTCCTTCTGGTCCTGCCGCTTTTGCAAGCTCAAGTACAAGTCTTACTTTTTTTTCTGCAGAGATTTCCTTTTGTTCATATGCCATAATAACTTGAAAAGCATACGTCAACAAACCATCGCCTGCTAAAACTGCCATCGCTTCACCAAATACTTTATGATTTGTGGGCTTCCCTCTTCTTAAATCATCATCATCCATACAAGGTAAATCATCATGAACTAACGAGTATGTATGTATCATTTCAAGGGCACAAGCTGCACCTACTCCAAGATTTCGTTCTTTACCAAACGCTTGTAATGTCGCAAATAAAAGTAACGGGCGGAGACGCTTTCCACCCGCTTCCAAAGAATATGCCATCGCTTCACGAAGTACATTTGGACATTGTAATTCATTTGCATAGCTTACAAGCTTCTCTTCTACGAAAGTTTTACTTTCTTTCAAAAAAGTATCAAAAGCAACAGTCACTATGCTTCATCTCCTAAAGCAGTAAACGGTTCAAGCTCTCCATCTTCCCCAAGAATAACTGCCATTTGTTCTTGTACGTTCTTCAACTTCTCATCACAAAGCTTAGATAATTCCATACCCTCTTTAAAATAAGAGATTGCTTCTTCTAAAGGTACGTCACCTTGCTCTAGCTTAGAAACGAGATGCTCAAGTTGCGAAATTGCCTCTTCAAAGCTTAATTTATTTTCCATCATTCAATTCACGCTCCTCTATGCCTGCTACGCTACAATCTAGTATTCCATCTTGTAATTGAACTGAAACAGCATCTCCAAGGCTGACATCTTTCACACTTTTTAACACTTGCTTCTCTTCATCATATACAAGCCCGTACCCTCTCATCATTACTCTAAGCGGACTTAACGCTTCGAGTTTTTGAGCTGCTCTTACAAAGGCAAATTCTTTCGTTTGAAGTAATGTTTGCATTTCACGTTGCAATTGCTTTTGCAATGTTTCAACCGCTACCTTTGTTTGCATAATTTTTTGAGCTGGGTGGTGCTTCTCTAAATAAAATGAAAGTTGTTTTAACTGATTTACCTTTTTATCAATATAGCGCTCTTTCGCTAAAGCAAGCTGTTCTAACGCTCTATCTAATTGCTCTTCTTTTTGCTCATATACTTGTCTTGGATAACGGAACGCATAAGATTTTTGCAATACTTGTAGTTTTTCTTCTTTTTTATGTACTAACTCTCTCATCGCTCTTTGCAATCTTAGAGTTCTTTGTAATACCTTTTCTTGTAACTCTATAATGTTAGGCGCTGCCAGCTCAGCTGCTGCAGTCGGTGTTGGCGCACGTAAATCGGCAACAAAATCCGCAATTGTAAAGTCCGTTTCATGGCCTACTGCGGAAATAATTGGGATCTCACTCTTAAAGATTGCCCTTGCAACCATTTCTTCATTAAACGCCCACAATTCCTCAATAGAGCCTCCCCCTCGCCCAACGATTAGGACATCTATCTCTCCCATTTCATTCGCTGTACGAATCGCTTGTACAATTGAGGGAGCTGCTGACTCCCCCTGTACAAGTACTGGAAACACAATAATATTTCCAATTGGATAACGACGTTTAATCGTTGTTATAATATCACGAATCGCAGCTCCTGTTGGCGACGTAATCACACCTATTGTTTTAGCATACGGAGGAATTGTTTTTTTATAAACTTGAGAAAATAAACCTTCTTCCTCTAAACGAACCTTTAATTGTTCGTAAGCTAAATGCAGGTTTCCGATTCCGTCCGGCTGCATGTCTTGAATATAAATTTGATAAGAACCGCTCGCCTCGTAAACGGAAATTTTCCCTTTCACAAGTACCTTCATCCCATTTTCAGGTCTGAATTTAATATTACGATTATGACCCGCAAACATAACCGCTGCGATTCTTGCATTTTCATCTTTCAATGTAAAATACATATGACCACGACTATGATTTTTAAAATTGGAAATTTCACCTTTTAACCAAACAGACTGCAAATGCGGATCATATTCTATTTTTGTTTTTATATAGCGTGTTAACGCTGTAACGGTTAAATATTGTTTCTCCATTTCTCTCTCCTCATAGCCGAATCAAATTATTTACAAACGACACCTGCACGTTTAGCAGATTCAACAGTATTATGAAGAAGCATTGTGATCGTCATTGGACCAACACCCTTTGGCACAGGTGTAATGTAACCCGCAACATCCAACACGTTTTCAAAATCAACATCACCACAAAGTTTGCCTGTTTCTAAACGGTTTACACCAACGTCGATTACAACCGCTCCTTCTTTAATATAATCAGCTGTTATCATCTTAGGTCGCCCAACTGCTACGATTAAAATATCAGCTAACTTCGATAACTCTTTCATATTTTGCGTCTTAGAATGACAGTATGTGACAGTTGCATTTTCATTTAAGAACAATTGTCCCACTGGCTTGCCGACAATATTACTTCTTCCAATTACTACAACATGTTTTCCTGAAATATCAAGGTTTGTTTCTTTTACTAATTCTACAATACCGTGCGGTGTACATGGAAGGAATGTATCTTGTCCCGTCATCATACGTCCCACGCTGATTGGGTGAAATCCATCTACATCTTTTTCTGGTGAAATTCTTTCAATGATAGCTTTTTCTTCAATATGTTTTGGTAAAGGTAATTGCACTAATATGCCGTTAATACGGTCATCGCTATTTAAGCGATCGATTTCAGCAAGCAAACGCTCCTCAGTAATTGTTTCAGGAAGTTCAATTAGCTCTGAATAGATTCCTACTTGTTCACAGCCCTTTTCTTTTCCTTTTACATAAGAACGAGATGCTGGATCTTCTCCAACTAGAATAACTGCTAATCCTGGTACAATCCCTTGCTCTTTCAACTTCACAACTTCTTCTGTTAATTGTGCTCGTTTTTTCTCCGCAACTTCATTTCCTTTGATGATTACTGCTACCATTTTAAGATTCCCCCTTAAAGAAATTACAGTGTATCTTTTATATTAGATAAAACGCCGTTAATAAAACGACGAGATTCCTCATCCCCAAATGTTTTAGCAATTTCAATCGCTTCGTTAATTGTTACGTTGTGTGGAATTTCTTCCATGTATTTCATTTCATACACAGCTACACGTAAAATACTGCGATCAACAATACTAATACGCTCAAGCTTCCATTTTTTTAAGTTTTGACGAATCGCTTCATCAATTACTTCTTTATTTTCTACAAAACCTACTACAAGTGATTCTAGAAATTCATTTGTTTCTTCACCTTCATCTAGCGTGTTTTCCACAGCTACTTTCGGTTCTAATTCACCTGTAATATCCATTTGATATAATGCTTGCATCGCTCTTTCTCTAGCCGTCCTACGTTTCATTGTAACTCTCCTTTATGCTTCAAGTCTTTCCTTATGCTTTGTTATATTATTATAATTTATAAGCCGTCAATTCACTTACTCTTACAGTTTTCATTGATTTTCCAACCTTATAATACAATGATAATAACACAATTTATCGTTTCACACACGGGTTACAAGGCTGAAAAATAATAAAAAGATTAACTTCAAGTTCCATATCTTATCACAATGTACGTTTTTTGGAAAAACGAAACATTTCTTTTTTTATTTCTTATTTTTTGAAATAGTATAATAATTAGAGGGTTTTAATTTGTGAAGAAATGAAACGATAAAAAAGGTGCCTATGTTACTAGGCACCTTTTTCATTCTTACACTGGTTCGATTTCTGTTTTTTGTGTTTCGAATGTTACGCCAACGATGTGAACATTCACTTCTTTTGGCTCAAGCCCTGTCATTGTAAAGAGTGCCTGGCGAATGTTGTCTTGAATCTTTTGTGCAACAACTGGAATTGCTACGCCAAAGTACATCACAACATAAAGGTCAACGATAATATCTTCGTTTGCTAATTCAACCTTTACACCTTTACCATGATTTTTCTTACCTAACTTCTCAACAACATCTGTAGCAAAATTACCACGCATTGCCGCTACACCTTCTACCTCAGCAGCTGCAATACCTGCGATTACTTCAATTACTTCTGGTGCAATTTCTACTTTACCAAGAGTTGTATCTTGACCCATATCTAACATATGTTCAGCCATGAAAAAAACCTCCTTTAATGTATCACTGCGTCACAAGTTCATGCTCTTCCAAAAATTTCGTATTAAACTCACCTTTTACAAAATCAGGATGATCTAGCAATTGCAAATGGAACGGGATTGTTGTATGTACGCCTTCAATGACAAACTCACTGAGTGCACGCTTCATTTTTGCAATTGCCTCTTCACGTGTTTTTCCGTGAACAATTAATTTAGCAACCATCGAATCATAGAAAGGTGGGATTGAATATCCCGGATATACAGCTGAATCGACGCGAATACCAAATCCGCCTGGTGGCAAGTACATTTCTACTTTACCTGGAGATGGCATAAATTTTTTGGCAGGGTTTTCCGCATTAATTCGGCATTCAATTGCCCAACCATTAAATTGTACTTCTTCTTGCTGTAACGATAACTTTTCTCCAGAAGCAACACGAATTTGTTCTTTAATTAAATCCATCCCTGTTACCATTTCAGTAACTGGATGCTCAACTTGAATTCTCGTATTCATCTCCATGAAATAAAAGCTTTTCGTTCTATATTCATAAATAAACTCAACCGTACCAGCACCTGTATAATCAACCGCTACCGCCGCTTTAACTGCCGCCTCACCCATCTGCTTGCGAACATTTTCATCAAGTGCAGGTGATGGACTTTCTTCTAGTAGTTTTTGCAAGCGGCGCTGAATTGTACAATCACGCTCTCCTAAATGAATGGCATTTCCGTGTGTATCTGCCATTATTTGAATCTCAACATGGCGGAAATCTTCAACGTACTTTTCTAAGTATACACCAGGGTTCCCAAAAGCGGTACTAGCTTCTTGCTGTGTAATTTGAATTCCTTTTACAAGCTCTTCTTCATGGCGTGCGACACGAATACCTTTTCCGCCGCCACCTGCAGTCGCTTTAATAATAACTGGATATCCAATTTGATTAGCAAGCTCGATCGCTTCTTCGGTATTTTTAATAATCCCTTGTGAACCTGGTACAATCGGAACCCCTGCTTCTTTCATTGTATCACGAGCAACGTCTTTTGTGCCCATCTTTGAAATAGCTTCTGGACTTGGACCGATAAAAATCAAGTTACATTCACGGCATAGCTCTGCAAAATCTGCATTCTCTGCTAAAAATCCGTATCCCGGATGAATAGCATCACAGCCTGTTAACTTCGCAACACTAATAATGTTCGTCAAATTTAAATAGCTTTCTTTCGAAATCGTTGGCCCTACACAATATGCCTCATCAGCAATTTGTACGTGAAGTGACTCTTTATCTGCTTCTGAATAAATTGCGACTGTTTCAATATCCATTTCTTTACAAGCACGAATAATTCGTACAGCAATTTCCCCACGATTGGCTATTAATACTTTTTTTATCATCACAAAGACTCCCTTATTACGCTTTTACAAGAAATAGCGGTTGTCCATACTCCACAAGTTGTCCATTATTAACAAGAATCTCAACAATTTCACCATCTACATCAGCATCGATTTCGTTAAATAATTTCATAGCCTCGACAATGCATACGATAGAATCTTTCGATACTCTATCCCCTACACTTACATATGCAGGTGTATCAGGCGAAGAAGAAGAATAGAATGTACCTACCATTGGTGATGTAATTTTATGTAGGTTTTCATTTTGAACAGCTTTTTTCTCTTCTTGTTTTGGTACTTCCACTTGTGCTGCCGCTACTGTTGTTTCAACTTCAACAGGTGCTACTGGTTGCACGACTTGTTTTGCTACAGGTGTTTGCATAGCAACAACTTCATTACCACGCTTTTTCATTTTGATTGTCGTACCATCTTTTTTGTATTCAAATTCATCAATATTAGAGCTATCAATTAATTTAATTAATTCACGAACTTCTTGAATTTTAAACATGTAAAATCCACTCCCATACTCTTGTTTGTCCCGTTTTTACAGATTCTCGTCACTAAAACTAGATTGACTGTAAAAATACGATGTACTCTATTAGAAAATACATTTCATTTACTAATAGAAATAATTGCTATTTCCATCTTACGATAAATTTTTTAAACATTCCAATTTATATTTCTTTATAATAAATCGAAACTCCTGTAAAAATATTATTTCAATAAAAATTTATTACCTAGTAATAATACCAAGTTTTATGCGAAATTGGCAAGACCACTTCCTAAAAAACATTCCTTACTTTTTCAAAATGCCACAAATTACCGCTCTACTCTTCACCTCATCTATAGTCAACAACATATTTTACCAAATATTATTTTTTTGTTTACACGTCGTTCATCATTCCTTCATATAAGAATAGTATGTTCAAAGTGTAGAAAATATATTGTATCGAGGTGTGGACACATGATATGGCTCATTCTCTTCTTACCTGCCGTAATGGTCTGGGCATTCGTTCTCTTCATCCACGTCAAATCCGGAAAAAGTAATCATCGTTACCATGAACCGCTAATCTTTTACTCACAACGCATTTCTCCGTTCCGAGTTGAACATAGTAAAAACAACTACAAAGATGAAACAGAAAAAAGCTATCGAAAATGATAGCTTTTTTCTATTATTATTTTTATCTAACTATTTTCAAACAACCCAATTCGTAAAAACTAATAATCCGCGGAGGTTTTCCCCGCGGATTATTAGTTTTTATTTTGTTGGTGGATCAAATTTCACACCTACATCTTTTGATCCGCCTTCACTTCTTACAAGTTGTATAATTTTATTCGCTTCTTTTTGTGAATGCTTTGCTGCTTTCACAGTTACTCTAATGTCAGTTCCATCAGCTCTTACAAGAGCATCTTTATATCCACCTTGAGATTTAATTACTGTCTCAAGTAGTTCTTGCTTCGTTTCCATTGTAGTAATTGCATCAAAATTATCTTTTGCTTTACTCTTTTCTGTTGCTGAAGATTTTGCTGAATTCATCACTTCTTGTAATCTTGATTTTTGTTCACTTCGCTGATCTTCCATTTGCATACGTAACGCTGTGAAATTTTCATCGCTTGATTGAACTGTTACGTTAGCATCTTTTTTACTTGTTTCTTTGTTAGCACTCTCTTTTTTGTCTGTTTCTTTATTTGTTTCTTTATTTGATGTTTCTTTGCTTGATGTTTCTTTGCTTGTAGTTTCTTTTTTTGGCGTTTCTTTCGGTGCTTCATTTGTTACTGCTTTATCAGTACCTTGTTTTTCTTGTCCAATCTTTTCACCTGTTGCCGGTGATGCAGTATTCATTTTGTCAGGAGTTGTTACGTAATAAACAGATAGTACAACAACTAAACTTAACATCGTTAATAGCCAAACCGTTTGTTTTTTTAACACTTTATTTCCTCCCTATCAATTTTTCGGCGAAACTGAAACACGATGGGCTGGTACATCTAGCAGCCGTATAACAGCTTCTTTTACCATCGCTTTAACTTGTATATTATCCACTCCCTTTGCTACGACAAGGACACCTCGCACTTTCGGTTTCTCTGTTCGTAAAACAACGGGAGTTTCTTTATCACCTTCACGTATAATAACTGTCTTTTCATCAAGGGACTCATCTTCTACTTCCCTCTTACCACCTGTCTTATCTGTTTCACCTGTTGTTTGTGAACGTTTCACTGTATTTTTTTCTAATATTTTTTCTTCAGATGAATCTAAATTCACTTTAATCGTTACATCTTTTACTCCCGCTATTTCTTCTAAGGCTGCTTTTAATTCTTGTTCATACGCTTTTTCATACTTTTCTACATTTGACATACTATCGTTATTTTTTTGTCCAAAAGTTGGTACGTCTTTTTCTTGGCTTTGCGTTTTTTGTTCTTTAAATACAGGTACTTCTTCTTTTTTTCCTGAAAAGTAATTACTAGAAAACATAAGCAAAATCCCAAGTATGAGTAGGACAAGTAAAAACTTAGGTTTCACCTTTTTTCCCTTCTCATTGCTTTCTTTTTCATCCCCATTCAATAAGTTTCGAAAAAATGAGAACTTCGAATTTTTATCTTTATTGTCCATTTACTCTACCTGTCCTCCCTTCCATTTGAACTTGGATTTGTTTATTCTCTAGTTGCCACCTGCTTGAAAAGAAGTCTTTCATTTCTACATTCGTTTCTTCTACTTTTTTCGGTGGTTCTTTCATGTTAATTTCAACTGGTTTTACTGTTTCGATTGCATCATTTTTACTACGTTCTTTTTCTTTCAGCGTCACAACAACAGTTTGAATATCTTTCGCTGACTTTACTTCTGCGGTGCTTTCCGCTGCGACTATTTGTATTTCAGAGACTGTCATACCATACTTTTTCTCGAACTCTTTTCCTACTTCTTTTTTCATTTTGGTAGCCATCTCTTCTAAACTATATGCACGTGTTAGAGCTTGTATTTCTTTTTTCTTCGAATCTATTGAATTTTTTACAGATCCTTCTGCTACGTACTTCTCTTCATTAAAATTTGCGATTACTTCATTCACATCTGTTTGCAATAGTTTAAAAAGAGGCGTTAAAATTAAAACAACTAATAATAGACTTACAACGAATTTGACGTACTTTTGCAAATTAGAATTTGGAAGAATAAGATGCAGCATTGTTGCTAAGAGTAAAAAAACGATAATATTTCTAATCCACTCTGTAACAAATTGCATACCCTTCACCTCCTACCGCATCATAAGTGTAATGTTCCCCGCAGCAATAATAATTGTGATACTTAAAAAGAACATAAATGATACGATAGCTAAGCAAGCAAATACATAAATGATGCTTCGCCCGATAATATCTAAACATTGAATAATTGCTCCGCTGCCAACTGGCTGTAATACTGCTGCTGCGAATTTATAAATAAACGCAATGCAAAAAATTTGAATCGCTGGAAAAGCAACAATTAAGCATAGAATGACGAGCCCAATAATTCCGACTGTGTTTTTTAATAATCCCGATGCACTAATAACAGTATCCGCCGCCTCTGTAAACATTCTTCCTACTACGGGAATAAAGTTCCCTGTTACAAATTTAGCAGTTTTCACAGCGATTCCATCAGCAACAGCTGTCGCTGTTCCTTGTACAGATAATACCCCTAAAAAAATCGTTAAAAAAATACCGATAATCCCAACGCTAACGTTTTGCAGAAGCTTGGACAATTTCGTAACTTTATATTGATCACTCATCGTACTTACAATACTTAATATCGTTGCAAGTAATAAAAGTGGTAGAACGATATAATTCATCAAAAGCCCACTCGTGTTCATTAAGAAGATGATAATCGGATGAAAAAACGATACAGATACAACACCACCTCCAGTTGCTATGAGTGCAAGCAAGATTGGCAATAGCGCTAATATGAAATCTACCATTGTTTGTATCGTTTCTCTTGCATATGTCATGACGACATAAAAACTATTTAATGCGAAAATAATCAGTACCATATATACAACAGCATCGGCAATTTTACTTACACTACTCTTTGAAAATGCAGATTGTAGTGATTGCAACAATGCACTAAAAATTGTAAGCATAATGAGCGTTCCAAGTAGCTTCCCATTTGCAACAAGCTCGTGAAATAAATACTTTAATAAACCTAGCATCCACTCTTTTATAGAAATTTCTTTTTCTCCCTTTACGAACTCCATAAAGCTACCTTTTTGACTCTCTGGTAAATAACCTCCATATTTTGTAACAAGCCCGTCCCAAAATTGCTTCACATCTTCAATTCCGAGCTTATCCAATTGTTGATCAACGACGTTTGTTTCTACAGGAGAAGCTTGTACAACAACCGGTAAAGAAAAGAAAAGGAAGCAAGCAAATAGCAGCTTAGCTCCAAACCCCCTCAACATTCACTCCCCCTTATCCCGTCGGTAAAAATCCGAGAATAGTCTCAATTACAACCGTCAAAATAGGAATTGCCATTACTAGAATTAAGATTTTTCCAGCTAATTCAATTTTCGAAGCGATTGCACCCTGCCCTGCATCTTTTGTAATTTGTGCTCCAAACTCAGCAATATAAGCAATCCCAATAATTTTTAGCAACGTTTCTACATATACATTGCTAACTTTCGCTTCACTCGCTACCCTCTCAATCATTTGTAAAATAGAGTGAATTTGATCAATTAAAAGAAGAAACATCACGCTACCTACGAACACAATAAATAACGACGTAATGCTAGATTTATGCTGATTCAATACAGCTGCTAAAAACGTAGCAACGAGGCCTAATCCGACAATTTGTATAATTTCGATTCGAACCGCCTCCTTTACTGGAAGAGAAAGACACTCTTAATCTTGTCGAATAGCGTATTAATTAAAAATGCCACATGAAATAAAATAACGACAAAACCGACGAGGATAACCCAATTTGCAATATCCTCTCGCTTTAATTCTTTTAGTACAGTATGAATAAAAGCTAAAACAATGCCGATTCCGGCGATTTGAAATATTAATCCAACATCAATGGACATCGCCTTTCTCCCTCCTATAGCAGTAAAATTACGATAAGTAGCCCCGCTAGTACCCCTAAGCTCTTAATCATTTTTTCATATTGCAGTTGTAACGCTTTCGCTTCTTCTTCTTCTCTCTCTAAATGTGTAATGCATAAGCGAATATGCTTTTGTTGTGATTCACGATCATGTTGTCCAAGCGTTTCACCAAATTGCTGCAAAATCTCGTACTCAGTTTGTTGAAATGCTGTTAGCTTCCAATTTTCTTTCAAACTATCTATCCAAGCTTCTCTTACTGTTTGTTCTCCACTTTCTAGCCTTCTAGCGAAACTTTGAAATATCCAATTTAACGGCTTCGGCATTTGTTTCACTAACCGCTCCGCGGCTTCAGACAAAGGTGTATGCCCATACATAATTTCTGCCTCTAATGATTGAAGTGCCGCTTTTAACAATCTAAGTTGCCGCGGCCTCTCGCTATATTTTTTTGCGTATGAAAATCCGAAAAAGGTGCTGACTGCAACGATTAACACTGCACCAAATATTTTTACCATACGCCCTCAGCCTTTCTATGAGGTAATACCGATTTTCCATATTTATCTTTCACTTGCATAACTGTTCCTGGTCCTCTTGCTTTTGATAGCTCCACAAACCTATCAAATATACCGAGCTCCAGCACCGCTTTTAGTGATGGACGTTTCACAACATCATCATAAGAAAATCCATGTGCACTTATAAAAAGCTGAACCCCTGCATGCACCGCCTCCATAATTGCTTCACTATCTTCTTTACGTCCGATTTCATCTACAATCAAAACATCTGGACTCATAGAACGAATCATCATCATCATTCCTTCAGCTTTTGGACATGCGTCTAACACATCTACTCGTGTGCCGAAGTCATATTGCGGAATACCTTTCACGCAGCCTGCAATTTCTGACCGTTCGTCTACAATTCCAACTTTACAAGAAGGAATGTTCGAATCACTTACACCTTGACTCATGCAACGTGCTACATCTCTTAAAAGCGTTGTTTTTCCCGTTTGCGGCGGGCCAATAACCATCGTGTTTAACCATCGTGTTTCATACAAATACGGCAAAAGTGGTTCAGCAATTCCTATTTTTTGACGAGCGATACGAATATTAAAGGAAGAGACATCTCGAATCATTTTCACTGCGCTTTTTTCTGTAATGACTTTTCCCGCTAAGCCGATTCTATGTCCTCCTCGAAGTGTCACATACCCACGTTTTAATTCCTCTTCCATCGTATAAATTGAGAATTGACTTAACTTATTCAATAAGTAAATGGCATCCTCTGCCGTAACGATATAGTCATAAAAAAACACTTCGCCATGAGCAATACACTCTAGCGGTCTTCCAATTCGAACACGAATTTCCTCTAGAGCATCGTACTGCTTACAACTTTCCACTAGCTGCTTCATCGTTTTCGGTAAAACTTCTAATACTTCTTTCATCAGCTTCTCCCCACTATACTCGACTTACTATTTCAACAACGCGATAAAAATGCAGCCAATTCCAAGCGCTAGAAAAAAGAGTTTCAAAAAAGAAATCTCACTTGCCACACTCGCAATGCCAATTGTCATTGTTAAAATTAATACGGTCGGTCCAACAAACGCCAACATACCATTTATAAACAATGCTTTCTTCGCATCATTCACATAAAGCATAAGCAAAGCGGCGAATATTTCCGCGCTACCTGAAAACAACCGAAGTAACCCCATTACAAGCACGGATGTTTCCATTGCCGCTAGCCACTGTTTCATTCTCCCACCTTCTCCCATAACGGTTACTAATGCTGTCTGCTACAAAAGAGTATATTTGTACAACCATATGCAGAGGTTGTCTATTTCAGAAGTAAAAACATAATTTTTATCTAACACCTTTACACAATCAGAATATTCGTATTATTTAATGGTACATTTAATTAAAAAGGGGTATAGACGATGCAGCATGAGAGACAGAACTAAAGTCATCTCGCGTACGATCGTATCATGCCATTTTTTTAAATTAACTATATGTACAAAATGAGGGGGAAAATATGAAGGTATTGAAAATTAGTTTAACGATTGTAGTAGAATTAGCTCTTATTTATCTTTTTTCATTATTGGTCAGTTGGTCATTTATGGAGGCCTTTTTCCTTGGTAGTTTAGCAATATTTGCAATTACGTGGCTAATTATTATGAGTAATCATAGAAACAACATTACAGATCATGCTATCAGTAAAACACTGACTGGCGTTGAGACTGGCGAGATAAAACCATTTCAAATTGTTTTGACTCCCTATATTATGGGTACTCTTTCACTTGTCTTAGTTAGTTTTGTTATAACGGGGATTTATTATCTACCCTATTTCCTATAAAAAAAGCACTCGTGATAATCACGAGTGCTTTTCTACTATGCACGAGAAACGTATTTACCTTCACCAGTGTTGATGATAAGCATTTCGCCTTCGTTAATGAAGATTGGTACTTGTACAACAAGACCAGTTTCTAATGTAGCTGGTTTTGTTACGTTAGAAGCAGTATCTCCTTTAATACCTGGCTCTGTTTCTGTAACTTGTAATTCAACTGTGTTTGGAAGTTCAACACCAAGTACTTCGCCTTGGTAAGTCATAATAGATACTTCCATGTTTTCTTTTAGGAATTTAAGCTCGCGCTCGATTTGGTTTTCACCAAGTTCGATTTGCTCATAAGTTCCGTTATCCATAAATACGTGAGCCTCACCGCTTGCGTATAAGTATTGCATACGACGGTTTTCGATGTGTGCTTTTTCTACTTTCTCACCTGCACGGAATGTTTTCTCTTGAACAGAACCTGTGCGAAGGTTACGTAGTTTAGAACGAACGAATGCAGCACCTTTACCTGGCTTTACGTGTTGGAAATCAAGTACTTGCCAAAGGCTATTATCCACTGAAATTGTTAAACCTGTACGAAAATCGTTTACTGAAATCATGTAAAAAAATCCTCCTGTGTATTACAAAATAATAAGTTCTTTTGGTGATTTCGTAATTACTTCATTACCTTCACTTGTTACAATGATATCATCTTCAATACGTACGCCGCCAATACCTGGAATATAAATACCTGGTTCTACTGTTACAGCCATACCTGGTTCAAGAACTGTATCAGAACGGAACGCTAAACCTGGTGCTTCATGGATTTCAAGACCGATTCCATGACCAGTAGAGTGTCCGAAGTATTCACCGTATCCTTTTTCCGTTATGTAATCGCGCGTTAACGCATCCGCTTCACGGCCTGTTAAACCAGCTTTAATACCGTTCACACCACGTAATTGTGCTTCTAAAACGATATTATAAATTTCTTTCAATTTATCAGATGGTTCACCAACTGCGATCGTACGAGTAATATCAGAACAATACCCTTTATAATAAGCGCCGAAGTCTAATGTAACGAAATCTCCTGTTTCTATCACTTTTTCAGATGCCACGCCGTGCGGTAATGCCGAACGAAGACCTGAAGCAACGATAATATCAAACGAAGAAGATGTTGCTCCTTGTTTTCTCATGAAAAATTCAAGTTCATTTGACACTTCAATTTCAGATACTCCCGGGCGAATGAATGATAGAATATGTTCAAAGGCAGCATCTGCAATCTGTGCAGCTTCCTTTAATATCTTAATCTCTGAATCAGTCTTTATCAAGCGTAACTTTTCTACAAGCCCAGAAGTTGGGATAAATTCAGCATCGATTGCTTCTTTATGAGCTGAATAAGAACTATATGTAAGAGTATCTTGCTCAAAGCCAAGCTTTTGAATTCCTAGTTCTTTCACTTGCTTTGCAACTTCATCGATAATTAATCCTGCATGCTGTACAATCTCATATCCAACAGCTTGTTTAGTAGCCTGCTCTACGTAACGGAAGTCTGTAATAAATTGAGCACGGTTTTTCGAAATCAGTACAACACCAGCTGTTCCTGTAAAGTTAGCCATATATCTACGACTATGTTCATTTGTTAACAAAATACCATCAATACCAGCCTCATCAAATGCACTTCTTAATCTTTCGATCTTCTCCATTACTTTATGCCTCCCTCAATTTCTCCATTAATGCAAATAACGCTAACTTATAGCCATAAAAACCAAATCCAACAATTTGTCCCGCACAAACAGCTGCTGTCACAGATTCGTGACGGAACGACTCACGCTGGTGAATGTTAGAAATATGTACTTCAATAACAGGAATCGAAATGCTCGCAATTGCATCTCGAATCGCATAGCTATAATGCGTAAATGCTCCAGGATTTAAAATGATCCCTTCATATATATCTTCCGCCTCATGAATACGATCAATAATCGCACCTTCATGATTCGATTGGAAACATTCTAACTCCACTCCCATTGTTTCTGCTTCTTGCTTCATATCTGCTTCAAGTGTCGCTAGCGTGCCCTTTCCATATACATTTACCTCCCTGACACCGAGGCGATTTAGGTTAGGACCGTTTACGAGGAGTACCTTTTTCATATGCTTAAAACTCCTTAATATTAAATATCTATACAACATTTTAACATAGGAGTTACTTATTTGAATAGTTCGTCTTCTCTTCCCCTTCTCGCTCAGCTTTATTGGTATTTACTGCGTAGGAAACAGAATATGCTATAAACACACCATACAATATAAAAATGCATATCGTCGTCACAATTGTTTCTTTCGGTAGATGGAGTGCGCTTTTAATAGCAGGCGCTATTAACCCCATTCCGAAAAATAGTAACGCCCACCAAAATAGACCATAAATCATCCCTGGAAGAATTCCTTCAAACTTTGCTAAAAACGCTTTATACAAAAAGGCAATTAAAATCGAAAGTAGTCCCATACAAACAATTCCTGACACATTGCCCCATACCCCTTCTTTCCAGCTTCCAAAGGCAAATGGTAAAAGTAAATAGTTCGGTCCCGCTTCCGTAAATGAAAATATATGAAGGAAATACCATATTCCACCCCAAAAGATTCCACCAAATAAACCAATTTGCACAAAATTCCTTGTTCCTAATTGTTCTTGACTCACATCGACACCTCCGCTCAATAGTATGCCCGAAACTATTTTGAACCATGTTTAAATACTGCGAAATTTGTCTATAAAAAGAATAAGAAATGTCCGACTCTCGTAACATTTTTCCTTGTCATATACTTGTATTTGTCGATAAAATAAAGAAAACTCGGTGATTGTCTTATTTCAAAATGACAGAGCCCAGTATGACAATTGCCTCTTTTTCTACATAAGAGAGAAACAAATACAGGTTGGTGTTAACATGGCAGAAGAGTCAAAACAAATATATGGCGGGCAAGCAGTCATAGAAGGAGTTATGTTTGGCGGTAGAGAATATACTGTTACAGCGGTTCGTCGTAAAGATAAATCGATTGAATTTTATCGATTACCACGCGTTCGTAATAAAGCATTATCTATCCTGAAAAAAATTCCATTTTTACGAGGGATTGCCGCTATTGTGGATGCAAGTGCGAACGGAGCAAAACATTTAAACTTTGCTTCAGAACGATTTGATGTCCACCCAGAAGAAGACGAACAAATTGCAAATAAAAAAGAAGAACAATCGAAATTAACGATGGTATTAGGAGTTGCAGCAGTTGGTGTTTTATCTTTCATATTCGGTAAAGTCATTTTCACAGCAGTTCCTGCACTACTAGCTGAATTAACAAGAC
This sequence comes from Bacillus sp. 3G2, assembly GCF_044324725.1. NCBI lineage: Bacteria > Bacillati > Bacillota > Bacilli > Caryophanales > Bacillaceae > Bacillus > Bacillus sp. 3G2. Next base: position 3,988,986 of record NZ_CP172246.1, read on the forward strand.
CGATTTTCCCCTCTCATACAGGGCAAATCATTGTCGAAAGTGTCATTAAGCTCATGCTATTATTGAGCTATATATACTTTATTTCTTTAACCCCACTTATTAAGCGGGTATTTCAGTACCATGGTGCGGAGCATAAAGTAATTAATGCCTATGAGAATAACCTTCCAATGACTGTAGAAAATGTACAAAAACAAACTCGCCTTCATTATCGTTGTGGCAGTAGCTTTATTATATTTACAGTCATTATTGGAATGTTTGTTTATTTCCTTGTCCCTACAGATCCACTTTGGGCCAGAGTCATAAACCGAATTTTATTAATTCCAGTCGTTCTCGGCATTTCTTTCGAAGTGTTACAATTTACAAATCGATTACGCGATATTCCAGTATTACGCATACTTGGATATCCCGGATTATGGCTGCAACTGTTAACAACGAAAGAACCAACAGATGATCAAGTGGAAGTAGCCATTGCATCGTTTGAAGAATTATTACGTTTAGAAAACAAACAATAATTATTTAAAAATGGTGTTCAACTCCTTTCCTCATCGTTAATATACTATTTTTAATATATGTTTTTAGGAGGTGTTCCTTATGAACGGTCGTTCGTTTACTTTCGCTATATTTGTGCTTATTATCGGATTAGCAATATTCGGCCTTGTTTCATCTGTCATTACAGACCCAATGGGAGTGTTAAGAAATATTGGTATCATGTTGGCTGTCGTTGGTATCTTTTATTTACTCTACAAAATGTTTACAAACTCTAGTGGTTCTGCAAATTCGCAAAGCTCTTATAAGCGTGCTGCAAAACAATCGAACCGCAAACATGGGAAACAAAATGTAGCACCCCTAAGCAATTCTTTATTTAAATCAAACGCTTCTAATGACAAAGGGAAAAAAGGCACTCCTTCCACTTTGAAGCGAAAAAGAAAACAATCTCATTTAACTGTCATTGAAGGTAAAAAAACAAAAAAGAAAGACCGTGCTTCCTTTTAGGAAATACGGTCTTTTTTTATATTTTGCAGTACTTCTTTCAAACTTTTATCTTTCATACTTTCAATTCGAAGGTGATGATTTTCAAAAGGTAAGTTCCGTGTCACATCATTAGGTACTACGACACAATTTAATCCTGCTGCAATCGCTGCTTTCAATCCGTTTAACGAGTCTTCAAATACAACTGCTTCAGACGGATCAATCCCTAAATCTTCTATCGCGAATCGATAAAGTGCTGGATCCGGTTTTACCTTTTCAACATCGTCTCTCGTTTTAATGACTTCAAAATAATCTCGAATTTGTAGCTCCTCCAAAAAAGGAATAATCCATTCTCTAGATGAACTGGAAGCTAATGCGATTTTCAATCCCATCTCTTTCGCTTCCTCTAAATATTCTTTTACCCCGTCACGAGCTTCTGGTATTTTCATTTTCTCTTTATGTAAAGTTTTCACTTTTTCTTTTAATGCATCCTTGTTAAACTTCTCTTTTAATTGCTCATTTAAATATGCATATAGTACATCATCTGTCGTTCCAATACATTTTGCAAATTCCTCTAAAGGTAACTCCCCGCCATACTCACGAACGGCATCTCTGAAAGAGTGAAACCATATTGTTTCTGTGTCCACAATTAATCCATCAAAATCAAAAATAATTGCTTTCATAATTCTCCCATCCTTTTCGATTGAAATAAAAAAGGAAACGACATACGTTCCCCTTAATTACTTTTCTCTTCATTTGCTTTTTGAACACCACGAAGTGTTTCCACTCGAACCTCATCTTGTTCAAAGTATTGCACTAAATCACCGATGCGGTCAATTGCTTCCCAACTTAAATGATGTTCAATTCCTTCTACATCATTGTAAATCTTGCTTTCATCCAAACCGATAATACGCATAAATTGCTCTAGCAAGTCATGACGGTATACGAGACGTTCTCCGATTTTTTTACCTTTTGATGTTAATACAAGCCCTCTATATTTTTCATAAATTAGATATTCATCTTTGTCTAATTTTTGCACCATTTTCGTTACAGAGGATGGATGTACACTCAGCGCTTCAGCAATATCAGATACGCGGGCATAACCCTTTTCATCAATCAACAAATAAATTTGTTCAATATAATCTTCCATACTAGGGGTAGGCATCGGTTTCCTCCATCCAATTTCATTTTGCTCATTCCGTACGAAGCAATCAATAAAATGATACACCAGAAAGAATAACGTGACAAGTTGAAAACAAGCCTAAATATATAAAACAAAAAAGAATCTGTATTTGTATACAGACTCTTCTTAAGTAAAGTATTGTATTTCTGCATCAGGAAAAAACTCATGTATATAACCTCTTATTGTTTCTTCCAATACTTCCGCATCATCTTTTTTATATACGTATTTCCCGATGCCGTATCGTCCCCATTTATATTTACGCTTTTCTTCATCCATTTCAAGTTTCGTATTCGGATAACGCTCTTGAATGACCTTTTTTGCTGGTTTTGTAAAGCGATGTTGAATTAATTCAAATGTTAAATTCGGTATGGATAAATCTTTTAGTGCATTGTACAGTCGCTCAAATAATTCACGGTATCCCTCTTCCCATCCTTCATGCATATAAAGTGGCGCAACTATAAACCCAAGTGGATAACCCGCGCCTGCTACTTTACGTGCCGCCTCAATACGCTCTTCAAACGGTGATGTACCCGGCTCAAAATTTTTAATCACATACCGTGAATTAATACTAAACCGAAAACGAGTTTTCCCATTATGTTTTGCATCTAATAAATGATCAACGTGCGAATATTTCGTAACGAAACGTAAACGCCCATGTTCACTTTCTCCAATAAATTCAATCGCTCGCTTTAATGCATGTGTTAAATGATCAATTCCAACGATGTCTGATGTACAAGCCGCCTCAAATCGTGTTATTTCAGGTGCTCTTTCATCCATATATTGCTTTGCCTTCTCAAATATTTCATCGAGATTAACGTACACGCGAACGTAAGGCTTACTCCCAAGTGTCGTTTGCAAATAACAATAATGACAATGCCCCATACACCCTGTTGCGAGCGGAATTGCATATTCAGCTGACGGTTTTGACGTATCAAACTTTAATGTCTTCCTCACCCCAACGACCAGCGTTGCCTTTGCATTACGATACTTTTGCAAATCATTTTCACCTGGCAAATTTCTAATTTGATTATGAGATGTCGTTTCGCGAATTTCTAATCCCATCTTCGTAAACTTCTCATACAACTCTTTTCCAAGCGGATATTCAAGTGCCTTCGGTTCAAAGTAAACGAGTTTTGGCATAAATGGTTTCATACGCTTCCCTCCTCTCGTTAGTATGGGAAACGTTGAAACTTTAACACGTATTAAAGTTTTCCACTTCAGTAACTTGCGTTACAAGTTACTGAAGTGTTATAATTTGGATATCAGCTACCTTGCAAGGCAAGTTACCTGAATAAAAGGTGGTGAAATCATGCACAGCCAAATGTTAAAAGGTGTGCTCGAAGGTTGTATCCTATACATCATTTCACAAGAAGAAGTGTACGGATATGAGCTGAGTACAAAATTAAACAAACACGGATTTACATTCGTAAGCGAAGGAAGCATATATCCATTATTATTACGTATGCAAAAAGAAAAATTGATTGAAGGAACATTAAAAGCCTCCTCACTTGGTCCAAAGAGAAAATATTATCACGTAACGGATAAAGGATTAGAACAGCTTGAAGAATTTAAACAAAGCTGGGGAATGGTTTCAACAACGGTGAACAATTTATTACAAGGGGAGTGATAGGGATGAATGCGAAAGATTTAATCGAACTAAATAACCAAAAGCGTCAATTATTAACCACAGAAAATGAAAACGCCTATAGTGATATGTTAATATACATCCGTTTGGCTAAAGTGCCAGAATACCATGCGGAAGAATTGCTAATTGAAATTCTAGATCACCTTATTGAAGCGCAGCAAGAAGAAAAAACTGCTTATGATATTTTCGGCGACGACTTACAGGCATACTGCGACGAACTAATTGCTGCCCTACCGAAACCAAGTGTATGGGAACAATTATCGATTCCTTTATTTATAACTAGTTATTTGTTAGCAATATACTTTGCAATTTCTTCCGTGACTGCATTGGTATTCCCCTTCTTTTCAAATGAAACACGTTTTAAATTTGTACACATTGATTTCATTTATCTGTTTGCATTTATACTGTCCATACATCTCATCATACGTTTCGTCTTTGACTTTATTAACACTGACTTATTTAAAAATAAAACAGCTATTTGGAGACACGTAGGAAGTTTTTTAATACGCCATAGTCTATGGGTACTATTAATCGGTATTTCCTTTTTATTTATGAAACAGCCTTATACTACATTACAAATCTCACCTTGGATTGGCACTTTACTGGCCATCTCTTGCTATGCACTATACAAAATCTTCTTCAAAAAAGAATATTTAGACTTTAAAAAGGAGTAACGATACGATGACCGAAAAAGAAATGGTTAAGTTAAACAATGAAAAAAGAAAGTTATTAACAGCTGAAAACGAAGCTGCTTATGGTGATATGCTTATTTATTTACGCTTTACTAGCGTTCCACAAAAGCAAATGGAGGAATTACTTTTAGAAATATTGGATCATCTTTTAGAAGCACAAGAAGACGGTAAAAATGCACATGATATTTTCGGAGAAGATTTAAAAACTTACTGCGATGAATTGATTAGCTCTTCAGAACATCAAAATACTTTGCAACAAGCTGCCGTTATTGGGTTTGCAGTTAGTTTATTATTAGCTGTTCAAATTGGATACGATACATTCACTACTCTTATGCAAAAACTATTTTCAAATACAAACACTTCAGGAATTCCATTTAGTATTCCCGGAACAATATTATCTGCTATTGTTTTAACAATTGGTGCTTTTATAACCTTTTCTTTATTTAGACGTTTCTCATTTACAATATTAGTTTCCTGGAAACAAAAAGCACTCCTCTTGATATCAGTATTTATACCTTTTGTCTTATCAGTTTTTGCAAACGTATTTTTCAAAACACAACCATATTTATTTTATAATTTGTCGATTTTGCAAGGTGCCCTTGTTACACTTTCTTTTTATATTTTGTACAAATTTTTATATAAAACATCTAAATTTTAACAGCCCTTCAATAGGCTGTTTTTCTTCTGTCTAATTTTACAAATTGAAAAATTTCATAAAGAAAATAAGAAAAATGCAAAATAATTAAAGTTAATTGTTGACGTGATGCTTTTATTATCGGTATCATAAATCTTCGTGAGCAATTATTTTTCGTTATACGATTTTTTTATTATTACTGAATTTTTGAGAGGAGAAATTAGATGTCAGTTAAGAAGAAAACGCAAGTACGCACCGGCAAAATGGTACGTGAACTAATGTTAGCAGACGAAGATGTAAATGCTTCGCTAATTATGGTATATAGTGAAAACGGTGTAAACGCAGAAATTAAAATCGAGGGCTTAACGCCGAAATGTAACGAAGAATTATTTTTGAGCGGAAACGTGGATTGGAACAAGAGTGTTATTTATAAAATTGTCGATTTCACTGGGAACGCTGAAGTTGGTAAAGTTACATTAACAGCAATGAACAAAAACAATGTTTCTCTAGAAGTTGAACGCGTTATGTGGAGCAAAGAAAATAAAGAAGCTGCTGAGCAAGAAGAAACAGTTGTAGAACCTACTCCGAAAAAAGAAGTAGTTGTAGAAGCTCCAAAAGCAGTTACAGCCGCTCCAAAACCTGTTACGCGAGTAGAAACACCTGTAGCACCTAAACCTACTCCGGCACCAACGCCGAAGCCAGTAAGTGTAGAAGCTGCTGTGGAATTATCTACTCCAGCACCTGTGAAAAAAGTAGTACCAACTCCAGTTACAAAGCAAGAGACAGCAACGGTTTCGCCTGCAAAACCGAAGCAACCTGCTTTGACTGAAACAAATACAAAACTACAAGAAAATTATGTGAAACTCGTGAAAAAGACAATTGAAGTTTGTCAAGATTACGAGCTTGGCATCGACATAGATGATTCTATTGAAAGCTTAAAACAAGAACTACAAAACCAAGGTATTAGCGTTACATTCGACAAAGAAATTATGGACGTTGTAAATCGCCTTCGTTCTTTACAAGATAAAGGAATCAAAGTAGAAAAAGTACTTAATTTACTATAAAAAAAATAAGAGGTGGCAATTGCCACCTCTTATTTTTTATAATTCCATTCCTTACTTTCATACTTCTCTTTTGCTAATGTTTGCACTTCATGTAACTGTTCTTCTGTTAATTCATACGGAACAAGCTCTACATCTAATCCTTTTTCAAACCCAACCTCAAACGCTTTAATTAACTGTTCGATTGTAAACGTACGGTCTGTTAAATCATTAATTGCTACCGCTTTAGAAGAGAACATACTCTTCATACGCTCTTTTACACGTTCATTCGGGAATAAAAACAGATCGTATAATTCATCTAAATCTATTTCTAACGGAATCGATCCGTGCTGTAAAATCACACCTTTTTGACGTGTTTGAGCACTACCTGCGATTTTTCTTCCTTCTACTACAATTTCATACCAAGACGGTGCATCAAAGCATACGCCTGAACGTGGATTTTTTAAATTTTCACGGTCTGCTTCCGTTTTTGGAACTGCATAATATGCTTCTAATCCTAATGCCTTAAAACCGTCTAATAAACCTTGCGAAATAATACGATACGCTTCTGTAACTGTTTTTGGCATATTTGGATGATCTTCAGACACAATAACACTGTACGTTAATTCTTTATCATGTAGTACACCCCTGCCGCCTGTTTGACGACGAACGAATCCGTATTTCTTTTCGTTAACTACATCCATATTGATATCTTTTTCAACACGTTGGAAATACCCAACTGTTAATGTTGGTACTTCCCATTCATAAAAACGAATGGTTGGTGGCATTTTCTTTTCACTTTGCCAATTTAATAAACATTCATCTAACGCCATATTAAATGCCGGTGAACATTGACCAGAGTTAATATAACACCATTTTTCTTTTCCCATCCTGCACCTCATATAACCAATTATTTTTCACATTCTCTAGTCTACCAAATTCGACAAAATTTGTGAAAGAATACGAAATTTCTTCTTATTATGCAAATGAATCTGTTGCATAAATACATACGGGCATTATAATATTGAAAGTAGGATAAGAAAAAAGGGAGCGATAGAATCGTGTCAACAACTTGGATTATTTTATTAGCCGTAATCGTAGCGTTCATCGGCTACACTGTATGGATGTATTTCTATCAGAAAAAATTAATTAAAACACTTTCAGAAGAAGAGTTTCGCGCTGGCTACCGTAAAGCACAGCTTATCGATATTCGCGAAGCAGACGAATATACTGCAGGGCATATTTTAGGCGCACGTAACATTCCGTTATCACAAATTCGCCTTCGTCATAAAGAACTTCGTAAAGATCAACCAGTTTACTTATACTGCCAAAGCGGATTCCGTACTGGTCGTGCGGCTCAATACTTAAAGAAACAAGGCTACAAAGATTTCTACCAATTACAAGGTGGATTCAAAACGTGGACTGGAAAAATTAAAAAGAAATAATAACATACAAAAACTAGCTGAATAATTCAGCTAGTTTTTTCATTCCATATTATTCGCAATGTATAATAAATTTTGCTTAATTACATCTTTATCATTCTCTTGTGCATTACGATACAAAATCTGATATTCAAGTCCTTTCTCTTTCCATATAAGCGTAGCAAATTCGTCTCCTCGCTCAGTATCATCCTTATTTTTAAAATAAGCGAGTGCTCCATTATTCAATTTCATTTGTTCTTGAAATCGCTTCTCTTCCACGAGATCCGGAAAACTATAAGGAAAGTTCGCAACATTTAACTCAATATACTCATTTCTCCCCGACTCCCGCTGTTTATATTTAATCATCAAAACAGTGTTCTTTTTTCCAATCGTTCTGACTTCCCCCTTCACATCACTCGTAATGTCATACGGTAAAAACGCCGGAACTTTAAATTTCACTGGAAAATATTTTGGAAGCTCCTTCAGCGGAATTGGATCCGTAACACGATCCATAGCTCCCCCTGTTGTTCCCACAAAGTTTTTCTCTTCTTGCATCGTTTGCTGAAACGAACATGAACTTAGTACTAGACTAGAAAACACGAAACAAATGATTCTTTTTTTCAATTTGTTTCCGCCCTTTCTTCATACCGCTCTCTTTATGAATAAAGCGTTAATGCCCGACTCATTAAAGTTTCACTTTATATGCTATTCATATTCGCTTCATTAACAAACTCCCCCTTTGAAAACTTTCCACGTTATTCTCACACATTTTGACAAAAACTCTTTTATAGACGCAAAAAAGACCCCCATCATTCTCACGCCCAAATAAAAAGGTTACGCGAATAACAGAAGTCATGTTTATAACATAGTTTGTGAAAAGCTTTTCAGGTCAAGATTTTTTCATTCTTATTATTTTCCCTTTATAATAGTGGAAAGAGGTGATACATATGGCCAATATAAAACAAATTGCAAAAACCGCTGGTGTATCCATATCAACTGTTTCCCGCGTCCTTAATAATCATCCTTACGTAAAAGAAGAAAAACGTAAGCGTGTTCTAGATGCTGTTGAAGAATTGAACTATGCCAAAAATATAAATGCTATTCATTTAATAAAGGGAAAAACCTATACGATCGGGGTTATGCTCCCTTTCATTAATGTTCCTTACTTTAGTACCATTATTGAAGGAATTGGAAACGAAGCGTTGGCAGCTGGATATCACATTAATTTATGCCAAACGAATTACGATAGCATTGAAGAAATTCGCGTTCTTGAAATGATGAAAATGAAACAATTCGACGGAATGATTATTTGCTCTCAAACGAGTTCATGGGAACAAATTGAACCTTTCGCCAAATTTGCCCCTATTATTTCATGCGAAAAAATGAACCACCCCCTCATTTCATCTATCTATGTAGATCATTACGAAGGCTTCCGTCTCGGTACTGCCTATTTACTCAGTAAAGGGCATGAGAAAATCGGGATATGTTTAGCAAGAAAAACGAGTGCAAATTCTATAGAGCGCGAAAAAGCATTCGCAGATACACTTCGTAACGCAGGTAAAACGGCACATCCTGATTGGATTTTTCATCAATGCTATACAATGCAAGACGGTGCACAAATACTCCATCGTATTTTAAACATGAAAAATCGTCCATCCGCTATTTTTACAGCGAACGATCAAGTTGCAGCTGGTTTATTAACAGAGGCGCGAAAACATGGCATTCGAGTCCCTGAAGATCTCGCTATCCTCGGATTTGATAATCATGAAATTTCAAAGGCGTTAGAAATTTCAACTATTGAGCATCCTGGTCTCGCAATGGGCTCACATGCTTTTTCTTTATTCCATAAACAAATCCAGAGCGAGCAAATTGTCGGGAACGCAAAAGAGCTTTCATTCCATTTAATTGAGCGAGATACTGTCTAAAAAGAGCGTTACCTATTGCGCTCTTTTCAGCTATTCCCCTATTGACTTTATATTTTCCATCTCATATAATGAACCTAACGAACGGTAGGTAGGGGATGAAAATGACAGCAAACCGCATTAAAGCTGTAGCACTTTCTCATTTCGCACGCTACGGCTATGAAGGAACTTCATTAGCAAATATTGCTCAAGAAGTTGGGATTAAAAAACCATCGATTTACGCACACTTTAAAGGAAAAGAAGAGCTATATTTTATATGCTTAGAATCCGCTCTTCAAAAAGATTTACAGAGCTTCACAGACGATATCGAAAATTTTTCAAATTCGTCTACTGAAGAATCGCTCTTACAGTTACTAAAGGGCTACGCAAAACGATTTGGTGAAAGTGAAGAATCAATGTTTTGGTTACGAACTTCCTATTTTCCGCCCGATGCATTTCGCGAACAAATTATCGAAAAAGCGAATACACACATTGAGAACGTCGGAAAACTTTTATTCCCTATATTTAAACGTGCAAACGAGCAAAGTGAACTGCATAACATTGAAGTAGAAGACGCTCTAGAAGCTTTTCTATGCTTACTAGACGGACTTATGGTTGAGCTACTATTTGCAGGTTTAAATCGCTTTGAGACTCGTTTAAACGCCTCTTGGCAAGTATTTTGGCGAGGCCTTTCAAACTGACGGATTGCTCCTTTGCAATGCGTCGTTTTTAAGCCCTTTACCTAACGACTGGTAGGAAGGAGAAATGACATATGGCATGGATTTATGTAATCATAGCTGGTATTATTGAAATCTTTTGGGTCATTGGACTAAAACACGCGGAGGCACCACTTGAATGGGCTGGCGTTGCATTATTAATTACAATTAGTTTCGTTTTATTATTTAAAGCTTATAAAGATTTACCTGTCGGCACTGTATATGCAGTCTTTACAGGAATTGGAGCTGGCGGGATCGTTCTGACAGAGATTTTCATCTTCGGAGAACCTTTCTCTATTGTAAAAGTTTTATTAATCGGTTTAATCTTCTTCGGAGTAATTGGGCTAAAACGAGTAACAGAAGAAAAAGAAGCGAAGGAGGCCGCATAAAATGGCTTGGGTATTTTTAATTCTAGCTGGTATTTGTGAAATTATTGGTGTACTCTTTATGAAAGTAGCCACTGAAAAGAAAGGCTGGGCACCAAAAGTTATTTTAATCGCTAACTTCGGCGTAAGCTTCTTCTTCTTATCTCTTGCGATGGACACATTACCGATGGGAACTGCTTACGCGATTTGGACCGGAATCGGAACTGCCGGAAGTGCACTTCTAGGTATTCTTATTTTCCGTGAATCAGCGGATTGGCGTCGACTTGCCTTCTTAAGCTGCATTCTATGCGGCGCTGTTGGCTTAAAACTATTAAGCTAACGTGAGGTGAACGTCATGTGGAAAGAAAAAGGAAAACAAATGTTAGCATGGATTACACTCGGGATTGTCATTCTACTGCAAATCAGTTTTCACATAATAGAATGGTTGTTTCATAAAGTAATATCCATTCTTACATTTCTTCCTAGCATGGCACTTGAAATTGCATCTATTGCTTGGTCTATTATTGCCTCCATTGCAATTGTCATTATATGGAGTATCGCCAAGCTATGGAATACATTATTTAAAAAGGACAGTACTTCTGAAAAAGAGTAACTGTCCTTTTTTATATTCATTCGGAATTTCTGTAGAAGTTTGATGTGATAAGACAAAGAAGACCAACTATGACAATACTGATACCAATCCCTTTATGCAAATTAGGAAATGGTGATGGTATATCTGAATAAAAATTCGCTAATACGAGACCGATCGAAAATAAAAATATCCCTATTCTATATAACCATTTTCTTTTGTTCATCATTCTCCCCTCCTAAAATTCTTCATACACTCCTTTCTTTTGGACATACTACCTAAAAAAGGAGTGAATAATATGCAAAATTCTATACATAAGCAGATCCTATTTTTATTTTTCTTCTTTCTCATTCTCGTTATCATTTTCAGCTTTATATTACATACTCCAAAAGATGTTGTACCGAATAGCCTCTCTGTTTATAAACTCTTACTTTCATATTGTCGTTATTGAATAAGGTGCCTTTTATAGGGCACCTTTTAAAATTCTCTCTTCTCATACAACTTCACTGAAACGAAGATAGATACTATGAACATGCATATTGAACCAACGAATAACAAGTTGTTATATAGTTGAATTTGTTCCAAGTTGATTTCAAAGAACATGGTACCAATTACTATTGGTGCTATTAGTATGAAAAACGTAATAAAAATAGTTGTTTTGTACGCTAACCAAAACGATATTGGTAAAACGAAACTTAAATACACTAAAATAAAGCTAATACTAGCAACCATTTTCGTTTCAATAAATTCAAATAGGTTAACCCCATTCTTCATTCCCATCGTGAAACAACCGACCGTTACGCTTATAAAAAGAATAATAATTGCTACTATATATTTCGCATACACAATTTGTTTTCTCCATATTGGTAAGCTGTTTACTATAACTTCACTCTCATTTTTACTATCTGCTTCAAATGTTTTTACTGTTGCCCCAATTGTAAAAATTACTGACATAATTATGAACAGATTTTCCGTATCTGTTAAAGCCATATAAAAGAAAACAGGATACAGTATGTACCAAATTAAAAATTTCCATTGAATGATGAAATCTTTTAAAATTAGTTGTTTCAATGCTATTCCCCCCTCACAGATCACGCTCATTATAAAAATGAATTGAGAAAAACATGGACATAACATATAAAAGAAGCAGCCCTGCTATAAAACAAATATTTACGACTAAACTCGTGTTCCAAGCATTTTCTACATCTAACCAGACGTTACTTACAATCAGTCCACTTAAATACCCCAACGCAAGTCCGGCGAACGGAGCAATTTGTTTTGCACTGCTATATCCTACTAAAAATTCAATTGGGAGTACGATTATGCTACAAACCAATCCTCCTGTTATTCCGCCAAGAACAGCTCCCCACAGCATAAGTCCAGTTATATATTCATTTTGTAACTGAATTAAACCAATCACTAGCGAGAAAACTCCACCTAAAGCAACTAAAATACTTACAAATATGTATTTCCCTATGACAATATCTTTCCGCTCAAACGGTAAACTATTTACTATTATTTCACTTTTATTTTTCCCCTCATAGCTCATTGACAGTACCATACCAAGAAAAGGTATAGATACGCTAATCGACATAAGGAAACTATCACTATGAAAATCAACAATAGCAAGGAAAAACAAACATATAAGATAAACAAATCCTAACTTTCTTTGCAACATCATATCTTTTAAGACTAATTGCTTGATCATGTTTTACCCTCCTAATATGAAAATGCCCCTTCTATAACTCTGCCTCCTGAAACATTTTCATTGAGAGCAACATTGATATGACTATACTTACTAACACTCCGATACCAACAACACTCATTGCTAGTATAGCCTCTTGAGAGTGGAGTACTTTTAACATGATTATTTCATCACCAAAAATATTACACATAAGGCCAATCATACCCATTAAAGGAAACACCATAATCACATTCAAGATAGTAATACCTTTATATCCCCCAATGTAATTAGCAGGTATCGTTACTACACAATAAATTAAAGTTGCTACTATTGCTGAAAACACTGCATATCCAGGCATAACTATATCCCTGTCCAACAAAATATTTTTTAATATTACGACTATAAAAGTTGCACTCAAACCAACCATAATAAATAATGTGCTTGAAATATATTTAGCTATAACTATCTCTTGTCTTGTTATAGGCAAACTCACTAATACTTTTTCTGCTTTACTTTTCTCGTCATAATAAAAAGAAATATATATAATCGTACTACATGTTATAAATAATCCTATCGCAATCCCCATCGGGTCGACGGAATTCTTAAAAATAGATAAAATGGGTATTAAAAAATAGAAAGGAAACATCTTCTTCTGTAAGAAAAACTCCTTCAAAATCAACTGTTTCATATGAATTCTCCTCTCTACAAATCACGTGCTTCATAAATTCTAATTGTAAGAAACATAGAAGCGATATAAATACTGACTAATGCAATGAATCCAAATATAAATACACCAATATGCATAGGATTCATAATCCACTCCATGAATGAAGGTGTAGTTTCATTCAGCCCATCACTAATAAATATCCAAAGTATCCCCCCGACTCCTATTGATGCTGCTGATACTAGACTTCTTACTACATTCGATTTTATAGCATAATAACTAGGGAAAAAGGTGACAACTAAAAATACGGCGTAAACAAGCCCATTTACTACTCCATACCATGGAATTTCAATGTATAGATTAGGATGATATGCACCGATATCACCAATAACAGCGATACCTCTTATAAGGAAAATAAGCAACAAAGTAGAGAACATGCCACCTACAATAAATATTGCACTGGAGATATATCTAGCAATCACGATATCCTTTCTACTTAACGGTAAACTATTCATAACAATGTCGCTTTTATTCCGTTCATCTATTACAATTAATATCGTAACTGAGGAAAGTGTTACAAATAAACAACTCATAGGAAACAGCATTCCATCACCGTTTTCAAATAAAAAGAATATAAAGGGTATAGTAAGATACACTGGCCATATCCCTCGAAAAAAGAACAAATCTTTATATACGAGCTGACGCATAGGCACCTCTCCCTTTCGCGGTGTAAACGATGATATCATCTAATGTAGGCTTTTCTAGTACAACCTCATTTCCAAACCAATCGACAATTGCTTGTTTATCCTTCGCTAGACCTTCGAAACCAAATTTATTTTTTCGTAATCCAACAAATAGTTCTTTTCCTTCTCGGTCTAATAAATCATTACTTCCTTTTACGACTACGTAGTTCTCCATTAAATCGTCTTTTTCACCAGTAAATATAATTTCTCCATCGTTGATGAACGTAATATAATCTGCGATGCGCTCTAAGTCTGTTGTAATGTGTGTTGAGAATAAAACAGATACTTCATCTTCCATTACAATTTCTTGCAGCATATCAAGTAATTCACTTCGAACAACTGGATCTAATCCTGCTGTCGGTTCGTCCATAATAATAAATTCCGCGTGGTGCGAAAGTGCGATGGCAATCGCAAATTTCATTTTCATCCCTTTTGATAGTTCTTTAATTTTTTTATACTTCGGAACTTGCAATCTATGCATATACGATTGATACTGCTCTTCGTCCCACTTTTTATATAACGGCGCAATAATACGCTTCATTTGTTCACACGTTAAATCTTCATAATAATGATTTTCATCATATACAAAACCGATATTTTGTTTTATTTCTTTTTCGGCTTTCTTATTGTCCTTGCCAAAAATTTTTATATCGCCGCTATCTTTTCGAATTAAATTCATAATCATTTTGATCGTCGTACTTTTCCCAGCCCCATTCGGTCCGACAAATCCCATAATATATCCGCGTGGTAATGTAAAACTTATATTTTTCACTGCAAAATCTTGATAACTTTTACAAACATTTTTTAGCTCTAACATCTCTTATTCCCCCTCATATAAACACGCAATCATCTGCTGTAAATCTTCTAGTGACAGCTGCAACGCTTTACTTTCATTCACAATCTCTTCCGCTTTACTTTCCAGTAAACGTAGCCGCTGTTCTTTTAGTAGTTCATTATTTTTACGTGAAACATAAGTCCCCTTCCCAGCAACAGTTTCTATATATCCTTCTTTTTCAAGCTCCTCGTACGCACGCTTCGTTGTAATTACACTAATTTGTAATTCCTTCGCTAAGCTACGAATAGACGGTAATTGGTCTCCACCCTTTAAACCACCATTTAAAATAAGCTGGCTTAATTGTTTTCTTATTTGCACATAAATAGGGTCTTGGGAAGAATTCGAAATAATAATATTCATGTTTTCCTCCAGTGCGTGTATATACTGTGTATACCTTATATACACAGTATATACACAACATCCTATTTTTGGCAAGAAAAAAAGACCAACATTTTCCTGTTGGTCTTTCGTATATGTATCACTTTTCAAAGCGATCTAACATCTCATCTCTCATTCCGAAACTCACTACCGCAATTCCTACATACATAAACAGAAGGAACGCCGGATGAACTGTGTTGTACCAAGTGCTATCAACAATTAAATAAATCGTTAATGCGACAACAAGAACAAACGCTAAGATAAACATATAAAAGTGTCTTGTACTACCCATAATAAACTCCTCTCTTCTCACTTCACCATTCAACAGTATATTTTATCGAATAATTCGATATGACTCAAGGCTAACTTTCTGTTATGTAATCAAGTTCCACCTTTACAATGTCCTCACATGCTATTGAAATGATCGTTCCTTGCTTATCAATTGCCGTCACTTCTC
The DNA here is from genome assembly GCF_044324725.1 of Bacillus sp. 3G2. Classification (NCBI taxonomy): domain Bacteria; kingdom Bacillati; phylum Bacillota; class Bacilli; order Caryophanales; family Bacillaceae; genus Bacillus; species Bacillus sp. 3G2. The sequence continues at coordinate 4,004,902 of NZ_CP172246.1, forward strand.
TATTATCCATTACACGATGCGCTACTCTTTCTAGTACTTTTCCTTGGTCTCGATAACAAAATTCTTTTACATCTTTAATCGTTTTTCCGTTTTCTAAATGGTATATCATTCTATAACACCGATATCCCACATTTCCACCCCCAACTTGCTCGTTTTTTCACATATACATAAAAATGAGTCGTTGCTATCTCATTACATCTTCTTAATTTCAATAAAATTCTAACAAAAATAAATACTTTTATCAAACCGACTTTTTCAACAAAATCACTTATAAAACTGCTTCTTTACGCCATTATGAAACAAAAAATATAAAGTTTTAACATTTTTTTCACTAATTCTGCACAAATTCTCCATATAAAAAAAAGAACCCGCACATAGCGAGTTCTTCCTTTGTTATGCTAATCAAACTTGTACAGGTGCTAGCTTTTCATAACGTAAAACTGGTTTACGAGCAGCCAATGTTTCATCCAAACGTTTAATTACCGTTGTATGTGGCGCTTCTTGTACAACTTCTGGATTTTCTTCTACTTCTTTAGCAATTTGAATCATCTTATCAATGAAACCATCTAATGTTTCTTTTGATTCTGTTTCTGTCGGCTCAATCATAATACATTCTTCCACATTTAATGGGAAGTAAATTGTTGGTGGATGGTAACCGAAATCAAGCAGGCGTTTTGCAATATCTAATGTACGTACACCAAGTTTCTTTTGACGACGACCTGATAATACAAACTCATGCTTACAATGTCTATCGAATGGAAGATCATAGAATGGTGCTAGTCTTCTCATCATATAGTTCGCATTTAATACCGCATACTCCGTTACTGCACGTAGTCCATCTGGACCCATAGAACGAATGTATGTGTATGCACGAACGTTAATTCCGAAGTTACCATAGAACGGTTTTACGCGCCCAATTGCTTCTGGACGATCATAGTTAAAGCGATAGCCATTTTCCGTTTTCTCTAAAATTGGTTTTGGTAAGTACGGAATTAAATCAGCTTTCACACCTACTGGACCAGAACCTGGGCCACCGCCGCCGTGAGGACCTGTAAATGTTTTGTGAAGGTTTAAATGCACAACGTCAAATCCCATATCTCCTGGGCGTGCTTGGCTTAATACCGCATTTAAGTTTGCACCATCATAGTATAATTTACCGCCTGCATTATGGACGATTTCTGCCATTTCTAAAATGTTTTCTTCGAATAAACCTAATGTATTAGGATTTGTTAACATAAGTGCTGCTGTTTCTTCGTTTACAACACGTTTTAAATCTTCTAAGTCAACAAGACCATTTTCATTTGATTTTACTGTAATTGTTTCAAAACCAGCTACAGTTGCAGATGCTGGATTCGTTCCGTGAGCAGAGTCAGGAACAATTACTTTCGTACGGTTAAAGTCACCATTTGCTTCATGGTATGCACGAATTAACATTAAGCCTGTCCATTCTCCATGTGCACCAGCTGCTGGTTGTAATGTAACAGTATCCATACCTGTAATTTCAATTAAATGCTCTTGTAAGTCGTACATTAATTCCATTGCACCTTGTACTGTCTTTTCATCTTGCAACGGATGAATATTTGCAAATCCTGCGAAACGAGCTACATTCTCATTAATTTTCGGATTATATTTCATCGTACAAGATCCAAGTGGATAGAATCCAGAATCAACACCGTGGTTACGGTTTGAAAGTGCTGTATAGTGACGCATAATGTCAAGTTCAGATACTTCTGGTAGCTCTGCATCTTCTACTCGAATATAATCGCTCTCAAACACATCTTCTAGTTTCACTTCTTCTACATCTAATTTTGGTAGGCTATATCCTATGCGTCCTTCTTTACTCACTTCAAAGATAAGTGCTTGGTCTTGGTTCTTCATTGGATAGCCCCCATTTCGTTTACAAGTGTGTCAATTTCCTCTTTTGTACGAAGCTCAGTTACTGCTACAAGCATATGGTTTTCATGCTCTTTATAATCACGGCCTAGGTCGTAACCGCCGATAATATTCTTTTGTAATAATGCATCGTTTACTTCTTTCACTGGACGCTTGCAATCTACAACAAACTCATTGAAGAATGGTCCAGCAAATGTTACAGTGAAGCCTTTCGCTTCAAATTGACGTTTTGCATATTGTGCTTTAGAAATGTTTTGACGTGCCATTTCTTTCACACCTTGTTTACCAAGTGCCGTCATTGCAACTGATGCTGCTAATGCATTTAACGCTTGGTTTGAACAAATGTTAGACGTCGCTTTGTCACGGCGAATATGCTGTTCACGCGCTTGTAACGTTAATACAAATCCACGTTTACCATCTGAATCTACAGTTTGTCCAACAAGACGTCCTGGAATTTTACGCATAAATGCTTTCGTTGTTGCAAAGTAACCACAGTGTGGTCCACCAAACTGCGTTGGAATACCAAATGGTTGTGCATCACCGATTACAACATCAGCACCAAATTTCCCTGGTGGTGTTAATGCGCCTAATGATAATGGATTTGAAGAAACGATAAATAATGATTTTTGTTGATGAACGATTTTTTCAATATCAGCTAATTTTTCAACTTGTCCGAAGAAGTTTGGATATTGAACGATTACACAAGCAACTGTATCATCTACTTCACTTTGTAATACGTCTAAATCTGTTACACCATCTTTATGATTAATTTCAACAACTTCAAGATGTTGACCTTTTGCATACGTTTCAAGTACTGCTCTTGATTCTGGATGAACTGCGCTAGATACAAGAATTTTCTTTTTACGAGTATGGCCAGCTGCTAGCATTGCCGCTTCAGCTAAAGCTGTACCTCCATCGTACATAGAAGAGTTTGCTACATCCATTCCTGTTAATTCACAAATCATTGTTTGGAATTCAAAGATTGCTTGTAATTCCCCTTGTGAAATTTCTGGTTGGTATGGCGTGTAAGCTGTATAAAATTCTGAGCGAGAGATAACATGATCTACAATTACTGGAGCGTAATGATCGTATACGCCTGCTCCTAAGAAAGAAGCGTATTCTTTTAAGTTAGCATTTTTACTAGCCATTTGAGATAACTCTTTTAACAGCTCTGGCTCTGATTTTGCTTCTTTAATTTTTAAATCCCCTTTAAAACGAACACTCTCTGGAATATCAGAGAATAACTCATCGATCGTTTGAACGCCGATCGTTTGTAACATTTCTTTTTTGTCTTCTTCTGTCATTGGAAGATAACGATGCAACATGAAATCTACCCCTCTCCCCGTTACTTTGAACGTTTATAAAATGGTGTTGGAACAACTACTGCTTTGACGCGTTTATTACGAATTTCAATTTCTACTTCTGTATCAACTGCTGCGTATTTTACATCAATTAGTGCTAAACCAATGCTTTTCTTTAACGTTGGAGATTGTGTACCACTCGTTACTTCCCCGATTTTTTCTTCTCCAATAAATACAGGGTAATGCGTACGAGGAATTCCACGTTCGATTACTTCAATGCCGACTAACTTACGAGGCGCACCGTTTTCTTTTTGCTCTTTTAACGTTGCTTTTCCAAAGAAGTCTGCTTCTTTATTTGGTTTTACCGCAAAGCCAATTCCAGCTTCAATCGGTGTAATATCTTTTGATAATTCTTGACCATAAAGTGGTAATGTTGCTTCAAAGCGAAGTGTATCACGAGCACCTAAACCACATGCTTTTAAGCCTTCTTCTGCTCCAACTTCAAGAAGTTTCTCCCAAAGTTTTGCAGCATCTTCACTCTTACAGTAAATTTCAAATCCGTCTTCACCAGTGTAACCCGTACGAGATACAAGTGCTGGAATTCCATCTACAAGAATATCGTTTTTAAATTTAAAGAACTTAATTTCTTTCAAATCTTCTGACACAACTTTTTGTAAAATGCCTTCTGCTTTTGGTCCTTGAATTGCAAGCTGTGCAACTTCACTAGAAACATTGACTACTTTCGCATCGCCAATTACATGGCTAGCTAACCATTCGTAATCTTTCTCGATATTTGATGCGTTGATTACTAATAAATAGTCCTCTTCACCACGTTTGTAGATTAATAAATCATCTACTGTACCACCATTTTCGTAGCACATAGCTGTATATTGTGCGCCTCCTACCTTTAAGGTAGAAACGTCATTTGTAACAACACGTTGTAAAAATGCTAAACTATCTACACCTTTTACCTCAACTTCTCCCATATGAGACACATCGAACAAACCTGCAGCCGTACGTACAGCTTCATGTTCTTCTTTAATGCTTGAAAATTGAACTGGTAATTCCCAACCACCGAAGTCGATTGTTTTCCCACCATACTTCGCGTATACATCAAATAACGGTGTACGTTGTAATGTAATCATGCTCTCTCCCCCTTATGCTTTGACAAATCAATAAAAGTTGCTCGCCATATCTAAACATTTTCACTCTGAAAAGATAGGATATACGGAATCTCATTATATTTTTTTATGAAAGCGTAAATAAAAAATCACTTTCTTGGATAAAATACGAAAGATTCCACACATTTCACACCATTATCCTAACATTATTCGCTATATTTCATCAATATTCTAGCATAAAAAATAATTTAGAATTTTTTATTCTTAATCTTATTAAATACAACTTTCAAAATTCAACCCTTTATCTTTGCCTATTCTTTAACTTTTAGTATGTGTAATAGTGCCTTATTACAAGGTTTATATAATAAAGATTTTTTTAATAATTACTTTAGTTTATAAAAGGTGGGTGCGTCGTAATGAATGTCGATATTTCCGTAGATCGAACGTGGCAAAACAATTTTTTAAATAGAATTGACGAAGATGGCCCTTGGACAAACTGGGATTTATATCATTTAGCTTATAAAACAGAAAAATCGTTACTTGTTCCTACTTTCGATGGATTACAAGCACCGAAACATTTATCTCATTTCACACCACTTCCTCATCAATTAGAAGTCGCTCAAAATGTCATTGAACAAATGAATGGTAAAGCGATACTAGCAGATGAAGTAGGACTTGGGAAAACGATTGAAGCTGGACTTATTTTAAAAGAATACATGGTCCGCGGCCTTGTGAAAAAAGTACTTATACTCGTCCCGGCCTCTCTCGTATCACAATGGGCATACGAACTAAATACAAAGTTTTTCATTCCCGCTGTAGCCCAAAGGAAAAGCTATTCATGGGAACAAGCCGATGTGATTGTATCATCAATTGATACTGCAAAACGTTCACCGCATCGCGATATCGTTTTGAACTTAGAATATGACCTTATTATTATCGATGAAGCACATAAACTTAAAAATAATAAAACAAAAAACTATGAATTTGCACAGCGATTAAAAAAGAAATTTTGCTTATTACTAACTGCTACTCCTGTTCAAAATAAGATTGATGAAATTTTCAACCTTGTTTCTTTATTAAAACCAGGACATTTAGGCAATCAATCCAACTTTGAAGAATATTACGCTTCAAAAAATCGTTCAGCCGAATCTGATGAAGATTTAAAAGCTCTTATTAACAAGGTGATGGTCCGAAATCGACGGCATAATACCGGAATTGATTGGCCAAAGAGACATGTACGTACAATTTTCGTTGAGTTTAATGAAGAAGAACAAGCTTTGTATAACGGGATTGAAAATTGGCGAGGTCAAGATGCCTTCACATCTGCTTTCTCATCGTTAACTTTAAAACGAGAAGCGTGTAGTAGTCGTGAGGCCGTTTACTATTCATTAAAAAAACATGTAGAAAAACGACAGAAGGAAAATGAGCATTACATAAAAGACCCGCATATTGATGTGCTAATGGATAAAATTAATCATATTCCTTTCAACTCAAAAGCGAATAAAGCTCTTGAGCTTATAAAAGAAATTGACGATAAAGTCGTCATCTTCACAGAATATCGAGCATCACAAATGTACTTACAATGGTTTTTACAACAACACGGCATTTCTTCCGTTCCATTCCGCGGCGGATTTAAACGCGGGAAAAAAGACTGGATGAAGGAGCTTTTCCAAAATCACGCACAAGTATTAATTGCAACTGAAGCTGGTGGTGAAGGGATTAACTTACAATTTTGTAGCCATATGATCAATTATGATTTGCCATGGAATCCAATGCGTCTTGAACAAAGAATCGGACGTATTCACCGTCTTGGTCAAAAGAATGATGTTCATATTTATAACTTAGCTACAAAACATACTGTTGAAGAACATATTTTGAAGCTGTTATATGAAAAAATCAATTTATTTGAGCGTGTTATCGGTGAACTTGATGAAATTTTAACGAGAATTAATATGAAAAACATCGACGCGCACATTCAAGAAATATTTGCGCAATCAAAAAGCGAAGGAGAAATCCGAATTAAGATGGAAAACTTAACATCTATTATCGACTTCGCGAAACGAAATGAAGCTGAGGTGCAAGGCTATGCAGCAACATGAAATTCATAATTACTTATACAATTTTTTCGAGGCGAATAACTGTGAAATTTTACAGCGCTCCCCTCATCTATTAGATGTGCAGTTAACAATTGAGATGGATAAATTATTAATGAATCGCCCTTTTTATTGGCACTATCTTGAGAAAACAGGAGGCGTACCGAATCCGATGCGCCTTACTCTTATTACAAATCCAGAAAATGAAGAAAACGATGGCGAGCTTATTCACTACGGTTCACCACGTCTTCATCAAATTTTTCAAACGACTAAAGAATTAGGCTCTTACATACGTTTATATGAGGAAGTACGGCATAGCAGGGCAACACATACACCGCTCCACCCTTGGCTCGGTGTAAATATTAAAGTTTCCTATCAATGTGATCGAAAAAAAGACATCCTTCACTCCATTGGGATTCATCTCATTTCTGGCACAATGATCGCAAACTTTCATGAAACATTAGCTAAAATTAAACTTACACCGAAAATACCTGATTTTTGTTTTACGCTCTCGCCTATCATTAAACCGCAAAGTGGTTTACAACGTATAGAGGACGCTTTAAAAAATATTATTGCAGAAGATGACCATACGTGGGCGAAGGAAGCAAGAGTGCGCTGGAATCACGATTTAGACCTTTTAAATCGTTTTTATGAAGAAAGTGATGAACTTCCCGAAAGCTACGAAATTGAAAAACAAGCACTGCAAGAACAATACGAGCCACGTATTACAGTGCAAATTATTAACGGTGGACTTTTTTATGTTACCGCGAATCATTTTCTATCTTAAAAAGCCCCTTCTGTTTTAGAAGGAGCTTTTTTGAGTTATCCTCTATCGCTATTACGCTCTTGTTGTTTTTGCTTTGCCATACGTTTTTGATGCGCACGATCCTTTGCACTCACATGATTTGCATCAGTTGGAAGATTTTCTTTTGAACGGCCAATTCCGTTGCTCATCTGTTTCACTCCTTTTATATCTTTCAAAATACACCCTTATTTTCAGCTATAGATACAATCCTTATACAAAAAAATAAGAGCAGCCATTGGCTACTCTTACTCACTCACATATTTTTGAAACATATCATGGATGCCTTTATTTACAAGGTTCGAGATCTGCTCGTCAGATTTATTCGGATAACGATCACGCAATCTGATAGATGCCTTCACCATTAAATTTTCTAATACAGAACGGCCACCTTCTCCATAAATAATTTCAGCATATTTAACAAGCCTTCCATCCTCTACTGTTGCTGGATTATGATTGAAGAAAAATTTACTCATTGTCTCCACCTCTCTCTTTTGATAACGTTTACATTTATATAGATTATTTATGTTATTTATTTCACAATATTGTATGCATGTATATTTAATTAGTTTCATTATAAAGCAACATATCGATAGTAAATATGTGATTTTCCGTCCATTTTGTGAACAAACTAAAAATGAAAGCGTTTCCTTTATTATATACTAAAAAAACTTACTACGCTAGGGGCAATTTTTTCAATCTACTAATCCCTCAAAAATCTATATATTTTTTCTTTTCCCATTAAACCTTATACAATTTTCAGAAATTATATTATAAAATATATGTATGACTTAAGGAGGCCCTATATGAATCAAAATAAAAAAGCTATATTAGATCTTGTCTTTTATCTCGTAATCCCATTCCTCATTTGGAAATTTGCAAAACCTTATATCGATCCTTATTACGCGATGTTACTTTCCTCTGTTCCGGGGATTATTTATACACTGTATACCTTTAAAAAAGAAAAACAGTTTAACGTAACAGGATTCTTTATTTTAATTACACTCATTTCTAATACAACGGTAGATTTATTATCTGGATCAGCTGAACGCATGTTGTGGAACGATGCGTATTATCACATCGTACTAGGTATTATCGTTATATGTACCATTTTTATAAAAAAACCACTTATGTTATATTTCGCAGCAGATATTGCCGCACTGCAAGGCCATGACCGTGATAAAAGTCGTGAACTGTATCGTGATAGTCGTATCTATCCGGCACTACAATATTTAACGCTATTTTTCGGGCTGCAATTCATATTAAAAAGCTTCTTAAAAATTTATTTCATCTCTGTTTTCGGTGTAGATGGCTATGGTGAAATGAGAGCGATTATGACCGCTGTTGGATGGGGCATTTCCATTTGTATCGGAATTGGATTTGTCTGGGTGAACAATAAAATACATGCCGTTACAGAAGAAAAAGAATCCGTACAGTAAATGAAAATCCCCTAGTAGCATCATACTACTAGGGGATTTTTATTTTGCTACACATATTACGAAATCGTTAACTTGATTTTTTTCTTTTATCTTTTACGTTTCGATAAAACAAAGCAGCACTTAGCGGCATAACACCAAACCACTTATTCATAAATGGCTCTTTTTCAGCACGGCGTTGTTCTTTCTTTTGTTTACGATCTTCTTTTGGAGCATCCATATACGACACAAACTGCTGTGTCACAAAGCGAACATAATCATTAGTAGACATATTATCATCACCTCTACTTGATTAGTATGTCCACTTTTTCATTCATTAATCTTTTCTTTTAATTCATTCATAATTTGCTTTACAGACTTATTCGTCGTATCAATATGAATATGAGCCTCTTCATAATAAGCTCGGCGCGATTCAAATTTTTCCACAAATGTCTCTATATCTTTCTTCTGAAATAGTGGACGCGTCGTATCTTCACGAAGCCTTTCTGCAATTACATGTGGATCACAATATAAATACACGACAGTTCCATTTTCCTTCATCCACTTTCGGTTTTCCTCTCGTTCAATGATTCCACCACCAGTTGTAATAATTACATTACAACTCGGTAGTGAACGTAACATTTCACTTTCATATTCCCGAAAAGCCATTTCGCCTTCTTCAGCAAAAATATCACGAACCGCCTTCTCCTGCTTCTCTTCAATTTTTTGGTCTGTATCGATAACATCCATATGAAGTTCTTTACTTAACGCTTTTCCAATTGTTGTTTTCCCAGCTCCCATATAACCGGTTATGTATATAGATTTCATGTTCGTTCCTCTCAATCATCCTTTATTATTTGTTATTATAACGAAAGATTTCACTATTTAATAAAAAAACGTTTTGTTCTTCTTATACAATGAAGAACAAAACGTTTCATACACACTTTTACTTATAAGCGCCTCTTCTCACCCACTGCGTTGCAATCCATTTCTCACCTTTCGTTACAGGTGCCCCTCCATGTAACGTAAGCTCATTTAATGATTGGTATTGATAAAAATACTCAAAGTATACTGCCATTCCCTTTCTAGGGTGCACAGAAAGATTTAATTTCGGGAAGAATGTTTCTCCGCCCTCTTCTACATCATTTAAGTACATAACAAGCGTACTAATACGATTATTAGAAGCTGATCTACTATGTTCCGCAAAATAATCATAGTGCGCTTTATATTGTTGATCCACTTCATAATTTAAAATGTGTAATCCTTCTCCATGCGACGCTGGAACATTCATGATAGAAGAAATTCGTTTTTCAATCTTCGCAGTAAGTTCATTATCGTCCAAAAATGCACCCTTACTCGTTCGAATATCATTTACATCACGTGATGAACCAACTTTAGAGCGCGCTAACTTACTTTTAGACAATTCAATTAATTCATCGCATTCTTCATCGCTTAATACATTTCCTAACACGACAATAAGAGGTTCTTCGAATTTTGAAATAATGTGTATTTCCCTATCTTCTGTCATAATTGCATTTCCTTTATGATCAAAAATAGTTTGTTCCTTATTTTCACCTATTTGATTGTTATTTGTCATTTCCCTATTCTCCCTAAAAAAATATGTTTGGATAGCTTGAATATATCACATTCTTTCTACCTTTCTCTTTTTTGAGAAAATTTAAACTTTCAACTGTTTTATTTATCCATTTTCTTTGAAAAAATAACCTCTTTTTAAATGAAAATTTATGGTTTTTTATCCGTATATTTCACATACTATCCTTCTATCCAATCGAATATTTTCTCATCCTTTTTTCTATACCGAAAGCTTACTTTATAGAAAATTTCCTGTTTAATTTTGCACTGCAACGACACGAGTATAACATCGTTTTCAAAGACGTAATTTCCACTTGCTTCGCCCTTTTCATATTGAAAGAAAAATATATCTTCCTTTTCTTTTTGCTGTAAGTCTTTTTTTATACTTGTAATCGATCGATTTAGTAGTTCCTCCATTACAAACTTTTGCTCTATTTCAATATAAAATTTTTTATCTATAAGTAACATATTCGTTTCGTATACAAAGAACGAAGTGAATAATACAAGAAAAATGATTGTTCCTGGCATCGTAAATCCATCTTGTTTTCTCATATATTTATTTCCATTTCGCTATACCTTACAGCTACACCTTCATATATTTTCCCACTCCTATCTTTCACATTTATAAAAAGCAAATGAGGTGTTACTTCATACGAAACCATTTCAATATTTTGTAATATAAATTCTCTTCCGCGCATATTCACTTTTCTTATCAGGTGATTATTCAATTTTTCATACGTCACTTCATCTCCAGTGCGAAGGCGGAAGCGCAAAAGACTATCTTTATTTTCATTGACTACTTTTTCTACAAAAGATACTTCACGAAACTCTAACTGTACTTGTCCTAAAAACACATCCCATTCCCAATTATTTAATCCTTTTGATTGGTCGTTTTCTATCCCAATAAAATTTAAACGTGGCAAGAGTAAAAAGAACAGTGATAACAGAAAAAAACATACGATCATTTCTATTAATGTAAAACCAACTTCTAATTTATTTTTTCTCCTGCATAAAAGCATTGTTCCACCATTCTTCCTTTCACATCTTTCCACATAGCACAAACTTCATCTCCTCCCCAATATGTGTAATATACATTTCCATTTACGACTTTTTCTTGTTGTTGTTTCGCCCCATTTTCATACGTATATAAAGCCGCTTCTCTTTTTAATAATACAAATGCTTTATAACGAATTTGTATGTTTTTTCGTTCTTGCATAATCAATACTGTTTGCGGAAGTAGTAAAGTCACTGCCATCATTACTATACTTAACGCTACAAGCATCTCAGCCATCACTGACCCTTTTTGACATTTCACGATACGTAAATCTCCCTCTTCCAAGCTGAAATACAATCTCATATTTATAATTTCGATACGAAAGTAAAATCGTGCCACCTCTATTAATATTTCCACTCGGATTATATGTCATCGGATTGGGAAATGTATTCAAATCAATTTGTATATCGCTATCATATTCTCTTTTAATGATAGTAAGATTCATACTTAGCTCCCCTATATAATACGTATGTCTATCTTTATGCCATCGTAATGTATAGTGTTTTTGCCGATTTATCGCTAATTGTTGCATATACAAAATATCATTTGAAAACTGTCTTAAAAATTGTTCGACTTTTTGTTTTTCATGTAGTGAATGTACGTTAAAATACGTGACCATACTTAGTACAGAAATTGCAAATAGAACGAGTAGCATTTCTAAAAGAGTAAAACCTTTTTGTTTCACAGTTTCCCAGTTGTTACTGTGCCATCATTTGAAATATGAATGGATTCACCATTCGGACACTCATCAGCTGTAATATATTTTCCATCCCTTAACTCTTTTAGCGAGGGGATTTTATTATGTTGTAATTGGTACACCTGTATTTGAGCTTCTATAGATTTCACATAGGCTTTACATCCTGTTCCTTCGACGGATGAGCGCTGTGTAACTACATTCGGAATAATTAATAGTAATAATACAGTTATGACGACCATAACTAATAGCATTTCTAAAAGGGTAAATCCCTCCTCATTCTGCATGTAAACACCCCCTAAATAGAATTCATCATTTGAAACATTGGCATAACCATCGCTAAATACATAAGAACGACTATTCCTCCAATACACGTAAATAAAATTGGTTGAATAATCACTAACATACGTTTAACTTTTTGCTCCATCTTTTCCATAATAAGATCGCTATAGTCACCTAATTCAATAGCCAAATTACCATTTGCTTGTCCATGCGTAATAATATAAGAAAGTTCTTCCTCATAATATCCACTTTTAGCAATAATAGATTGCAACGGTTCTCCCGCAATTAATTGGCGTTCAATTCGGCCTGCTTCATACTCAAAGAACGGATGATATTTTTGCTCCATCATTATTGTTAGCGCCTCAAATACTGATAGTCCGCCGTGTAATAAGCCGCTTAATTGAGTGGCGAAATAATGTGAATGCTTTAAAATAAGAAATGTTTTTACGAGGGGGATACGGAGCTTAAATTTTACCTGCTGAATATGCGGGAGTTTCCGAAAGTAAAATATATATACGCTACAACCAATCATAACGATAAAAATAGTGCTAAAAATAAGATAGGGTAGTAGCTTAATTGCACTTAATATTTGTTCTGTAAATAACGATGCTGTAGAACCGAATGAACTATATACCATATCAACCTGCGGTAATAAAATGCGGTTAAAAATCAAAATCATGATTATTAAAAAGAACGCCAAAAACATAGGATACTGCATGATTTTCATCATATCTTTCCTATACTTATCCTTTTTATAAAGAAGTGCGCTACCTTGTTGCAATGCAAAAGAAATATCACCATGTTGCTCGGCATAAAATAAATAACTTAACATCTCCTGATGAAACTTTAATTGATGAAAAGAATCGTGTAGACTTTTTCCATCTTTTAATCCATCAATCATGTGCTGCAATTGTACTTTCTTTTCTAAAGGTAATTGAAACCGTAAAAATTCTAATGCCTGCAAAAGGGGGTATCCTTTTTCTAATAGTTCTCCTAATCGTTTCAGCAATACTACTTGATCACTTAAACTCCATATTTTCTTAAACATACACATCCTCTTCTAAAAATCCTAAAGCGTATCCTTTTCGTATTGAAGATTCTAATGTTTCGTGCTTGTATGTGACACATTCCCCATTCGCTTCCTTAATTGCTTGTTTTAACTCATATCCATATAACAACTCATAAATACTCGCTTGTCTTACTTGCCTCATTGATTTACATAAAGTTGAGCACTTTCTTTTGCAAAACGGACACTTCAATTCGACAAGTCGTTGTGCAGCTATAGCCAATAAAGATTGTTCAATTTCTTGCCTCGTTATACCAAAATCCATGAACCTGAGTATCGCCCCTTTCGCATCATTCGTATGCAGTGTCGTCATTACTAAATGTCCAGTCAAACTTGCTCTTATAGCAATTTTCGCTGTTTCTTCATCACGAATTTCACCGACTAAAATAATATCCGGATCATGACGTAAAATAGCCTTTAATCCCGCCTCATATGTGATACCTGCTTTTTCATTTATTTGAATTTGTAATACATCGTCATTTCTTTTTTCAACTGGATCCTCCAGTGTAACGATGCGACGTGTTTTCTTTTTTCTAATTACCTCTAACAATGCATACATTGTTGTTGTCTTTCCAGAACCAGTTGGTCCAGTAAATACGAGTAACCCATGTGAATAATGTAAAAAAGAGAGTAGTTTCTTCGCTGTACTTGGAAATAACGAAAGATGAGATAACGGCTGAATAGATGCTTGTAAATGAAGACGAATAACGAGACTTTCTTGATATACAGTTGGTAGCGTGGAAAGGCGTAAATATACTTCTTGCCCATCCATTTGTAAATACAGTGAACCATTTTGTGGCTTCCGCCTCTCCCCTATATCCATGGATGCTAAAAATTTAAAGTGTGAAACAAGTTTTTCTCCAAATTTTTTTTCGATACAGTGTCTCGTCATTAAATCTTTTCCTATACGCAGTTGAACCGCTACATCCTTCTTCCGGGGCACAATATGTAAATCCGAAGCTTGTACCCTACACGCCTCTTTCAAAATCGTATTCGCAAAACTTTCAATTCCATTCATTATTTTTCCCTCCCCACTATGTATATAGCATGAAAAAATTCAAAAGAAAAATCAGCATTTTTGTATTTTCACCAGAGAAAAAAGGAAAAATATGTTTGTGAAATTATGAACAATTTCCGAATTATTGTCTGAAATTACCTATATGAAAGTTTATCTGTATTATAATGTTATTATCTTGGATAAAGTGATAAAGGTGGAGATCCTCATGGAACAAGCTTTAAAAATTACAGGTGTATTATCTGACCCAACTCGTTATTACATTTATAAATATATTTCTCAAAAACATAGTTACGTAACTGTACAAGAAATTGCAGATGAGTTTGAAATTCATCCAAACGTAGCGCGTTTACATTTATCTAAATTAGAAGATGTTCATATGCTGAAATCTGAAACGAAGAAAACTGGAAAAGGCGGACGACCAAGCAAATTATATGTATTATCTGAAGATGTTATCCAATTACAATTTCCATTCCGTGATTATCAATTATTAGCAAGAATCGCATTTAATTCTTTACTTAGTCTTGGTGCTGCTGGTGAAAAAGCGCTATACGAAACTGGAAAACAGTTCGGAGCCGAATTAATGCAACAACATATGCTGCGTTTAAATGTGAATGAAGATGCTTTAACAGTCGAGCAAAAAGTTCAAATTGCAAAAGAAGCTTTCTCAACAGCTGGCTTATCACCTGCATTTGAATTAAGTGCAGATGGAACGAAAATTTTCTATGATGTACACAATTGTCCATTTAAAGAAGTTGCTGTTCATCACCCAACTGAAATTTGTAATATGCACGGAGATATGATGAAAGGGATTTTTGAAATCCTATTTCCTAACACGGAATTAACACGAAATGACAGTCTACTAGATGGATGTAAATCTTGTAATTATAAACTAACAATTTAATTTTCTCATATAAAAAGAAGCCAATTATAATTGGCTTCTTTTTATATGAACGAATATTTACAATAGTAAGAAAAATAAACTATAATGAGGTGAGGTTTACTTTTTTTAGAAAAGGAGGGAGATGGCATGGAGCGCATGTTTCGCGTTCTCGGCTTTTGGACTGGAATTTTCTCGGTTATGTTTTACGTAGGGGATATGCAACAGGCCGCACTACTATTTTTAGGACAAACAGGATTCTTCGTACTTTTAAGCTATTTAAATTTAACAGAGCGTATGTATATATACGTATTTGGGGCATATTTAACTGTTTTCTTCATAGGATTTACATACTACACGACGTTTTTACTTGTCCCTGGGGCTGGGCATTAAAAGATGGCATTTTGCCATCTTTTTTTTAATTCCGCAATTTCCTAGTTGACTTATAGGTTTTATTACCTTATATTCTATATAACAGATTGGAATTAGGGGGAATCAACATGAATACACTGCTTGTCGGAATTAACGTTGCAGTCATGCTCATCTTAGTTGGCGTATTATATTATATGCAACGTAAGCATGTATCTTTTAATAAACGTGTATTTACTGCTTTAGGAGTCGGAATTATATTCGGTCTTATATTACAATTTATTTATGAGCCAACTTCTAAAGTAATTATTGAATCAAATACTTGGTTTGGCTTAATCGGTAACGGTTATGTGAAATTACTTCAAATGATCGTTATGCCACTTATTTTAGTATCTATTATTTCAGCCTTTACAAAATTACAGTTAACGAAAAACCTTGGTAAAATTAGTGGTCTTATTATCGGTATTTTAATTCTTACTACAGGAATCGCTGCAGCTGTTGGTATCGCTGCAAGTGCTGGATTTGATGTATCAGCAACAGGCCTACAACAAGGTGATGCAGAATCTGCTCGTCTGAAGCTAGTTGAAGAAAGATTTACTTCTATTGAAAAAACAACAATTCCAGATAAATTATTAGAACTATTGCCTACAAATCCGTTTCTTGATTTAACAGGCGCTCGTCCAACATCAACAATTTCTGTTGTAATATTTGCAGCCTTTATCGGTATCGCCTTTATAGGTGTAAAACGAAAATATCCAGAACAAGCAGAACTATTTAAGAAAATGCTTGATGCTGTATATGCAATCGTAATGCGTATGGTAACATTAATTTTACGTCTTACTCCATACGGCGTATTAGCTCTTATGGCAAAAACAGTTGCTGGTAGCGATATTAATGCTATTTTAAAACTTGGTAACTTCGTGTTAGCGTCTTACGTAGCACTTATCGTAATGTTCGTTATCCACTTACTATTAATTGCTCTATCTGGTTTAAATCCAATTCAATATTTAAAAAAGGTATTCCCTGTATTAACGTTTGCATTCACATCTCGCTCTAGTGCTGGTGCAATGCCATTAAATATTGAAGCGCAAAAAGAAAAGCTTGGTATTTCCGAAGGGATTGCCAACTTCGCAGCATCATTTGGGGTATCTATCGGGCAAAACGGTTGCGCAGGTATTTATCCAGCAATGCTTGCAATGATGGTCGCTCCAACTGTAGGAATCGATCCATTACAACCACAATTTATTTTAACTTTAATCGCTGTCGTTGCGATTAGCTCATTCGGTGTTGCCGGTGTTGGTGGCGGTGCAACATTCGCAGCGTTAATCGTACTATCTACAATGAACTTACCAATCGGTATTGTCGCTCTTGTTATCTCAGTTGAACCATTAATCGATATGGGTCGTACAGCTCTTAACGTGAGTGGTTCTATGACAGCAGGTCTTATTTCTAGTAAATGGCTTGGTGAATTAGATCAAGATACGTACAATCAAGATGATACAAAAACTGGTGAAATTGCTTCATAATGAAAAGGACGCTAACAAAAACTGTTAGCGTCCTTTTTTATTTCATCTTCCTCTTTGTCTTTTATACATAAGGCATCACATACTATGTAAAATCTCGTTCTTTATACTTCATTTCCCTCTCCTTACACATAGAAAAAGAGAATATAATAACATATTCTCTTCTCTCAAATATATTTCATTATCTCACAGCCCGTCCTTTTCACAAATAACCATTTTGTTCGCACCATTTATGAAATTGTCCTACGTCTACTCCAACTAACACGATATCCTTTAGGTCTACATCAATGATTTGTTCTCCAATTACAATAGCAAACTGCGATTCTAATTTTGTCTCGTTTTTCTTTACAATTCCAATTCGGTTCCGATGCGGTCCATCTTTTATATATGCTTTTTGTCCTACAATATCAAAGTTCAAGATTTTCACCTCTTTTACTGCGCTCAAATTGGAAATACGATCTCCACCTCGGAAAATTTCCTTTCATTGCACTATTTCTCTATATATATGACGAAACAATAAAAGAGTCCTCCCTTCTTTACAATTATTTTTTCTTTATTTCATTTTTGTGATTGAAACGTAAAGTTTATAATAAAATACACTTGGAAGCGCTTTCTCTGTAAT
The DNA here is from genome assembly GCF_044324725.1 of Bacillus sp. 3G2. NCBI lineage: Bacteria > Bacillati > Bacillota > Bacilli > Caryophanales > Bacillaceae > Bacillus > Bacillus sp. 3G2. The sequence goes on from NZ_CP172246.1 coordinate 4,022,625, forward strand.
TTTTTATGGTATAATGTATAAGTAGAACTTCGTAAAGAGGGTTAAAAAAATGAATACAAAAATGATAAAAAAAGTAATTGAAGCATTAAAAGTATATGGCTTTCAGAATGTATCATTCTGTGACAAAACGAAGCAATTTTTATTTCATAACGAAATGGATATTATGAGCGGCTATGCAGAAATAACATATAGTAGTCAATTTGAAAAATTCAACGTACAAATTCATCCGATTGAAACACATCACCAAGCAGAGTTGCAAGAGGTTGAAAGACATATACAAGCCTGTATAAGAAAAGTGGAATATTTAAACGCACTTCTTAGCGGACAGACAAAGCTAGATGACAAAATTATTATAATGTAAAAAAAGAACGTGAGGATATCACGTTCTTTTTTTACATTATACGTTCATCTTTTCCTTCAGTTGTAATCCTGTAATGGATTGTAATACATCCATTGCTTCTCCAAATGTCATGTCAAAAATTGTCTTATCTTCTATGTATGGAAACTGTCTAAAACGCTTTTCTAACATTTTCACGGCGTCCGACGTAAAGTGTGCACTATCAATGCCAAATTCTGTTTCAAGAAGAACGATCCAATCTAACACGTGAAAACCTAATCCATTTACGAATGAGATAAGTTTTTCTTCTGGCTGTGAAGATAAGAATACGTATCGTTCCATCTCACTAAAAAGTTCTTCTCCTAAAATATCAGCTAATTCCTCATCATGTTCGCGGTCAATAATTTCTTCATAACCATAATCATCAACAAGCTCCTCAACTTCTTCACTATCCTCACAAAGCAATTGACTAAGAAGTGCATCTTTCTTAAACTCACTATTTTGTACGACTTCTAAAAAGCTCGTTTCCCATCCATTTTCTAATTTCATATTATATACTCCTTTATATACGTTTCTTATCATCACTGTACCCAAAAGATCACTTTTATAACCTTTTAGACAGCTACTATTATTTCACGTGATCCATAACATAAGATGCAAATTCAGTTGCATCTCCTTCAAAAATATTTATTTCTGGCAAATGATAGAACGTTGTTTGAAGCGGGTTTCTTTCATGGTATACATATATCTTTTTCTCTAGCGCAATCGCCATTCCAAACTCTGTATGGCTCCCATTTCCACCATCTAATATAAGTAAAAAGGCATCCGCTTCTTTTATAGCATTCTTTTCTGCCTGACCAATTTCTCTTAATTGATCTTGATTCACTGCTCTTTCGTTTCTTGTCCAATCATATGTATGGTGCCATCCTGCATGTTTCAGTTCATTTGCTATAGAACGTACAAGATGTTTATTTTGGAATCCTGAGGCGACATAAAAATTCATTTATATACACTCCTTCATTATGTATGGGAAACTCCTTTTAGCGTTACTTGCTATACACATAATAAAGAACGACTTCAAAAAAAAATCCCCATCTTTAAAACTTATTTGCGTTTAAATGATGGGATTCTTCATGCTCTTCTTTTATTTTTTTCTTTTTATAACTTTCATCAGCTAACATTTCTAGTTCAGCTGTTATTTCTGATTTTTCAAGCTCTCTTTCTTGCGAAAATTTCCTTGAAATATAAACAATAACACTACCAACGTACAACACAAAGCATATAATAAGTGCAGTATTTTCATAGAGACTTAGCTCCAACACAGTCACTCCTAATCCATTCGTATTTTCACGCTTCTTTAATTGGAATTTCCCTACTAATCCATTCATTATTGTAACATAAAAATATCAATCCTTGGAATCTTTCATCCTATAAAAAAAGACATGATTGTTTCATCATGCCTCTGAAATATGTTGAATGATTGTTTGAATTGCTTCTTTTCCATTATATTTTTTTAGAGCTGTTTTATACATCTCATTATTTTGATTTAATTCTTCGACATGCTTTATAAGAGATTTTACAGTCACATCTTCTTCATACAATACAGAAGCATATCCTTGTCTTTCAAAAGACTCTGCATTTAATATTTGATCTCCACGACTTGCAAATTTCGATAGCGGAATTAAAACCATCGGCTTTTGCAATGTTAAAAACTCAAAAATGGCATTAGAGCCCGCACGCGAAATAACAAAGTCTGTTATCGCTAATATGTCTGGCAGCTCTCCATGTATATATTCAAATTGTCTATATCCTTCTTTATTTTGTAAACTTTCATCAAGATTACCTTTTCCGCAAAGATGAACGATTTGATATTTTTTCAGAAGTTCTGGTAACGCCTCTCGAACCGTTTCATTAATTTTCTTTGCGCCCAAACTTCCTCCCATGATTGTAATAACTGGCTTTTTACGTAAAAAACCTAAAAACGCTAAACCTTTTTCACGATTTCCCTTTAGCACTTCTTCACGTACAGGAGATCCTGTATAGATTACTTTTTCTTTAGGTAAATGTTTCGCAGCTTCTTCAAATGTAACAAATATTTTCGAAGCAAAACGGAGCGCAATTTTGTTTGCTAGTCCTGGCGTCATATCAGATTCATGTAATAAAACAGGGACTCTATTTAGCCATCCTCCAATTACGACTGGTACAGATACGAAACCACCTTTTGAAAAAATCACATCCGGTTTTAGTTTTCGAATCCTTACATATGCTTCCATAACGCCCTTCATTACAAGAAATGGATCTTTTATATTTTTCAAATCAAAATAACGGCGTAGCTTTCCGCTGGCAATACTATAGTACGGAATGCCTTCCTTTTCTATAATCGTTTTCTCAATTCCTTGATGAGAACCAATATAAGAAATATCCCAATTCTGTTCTTGTAAATGTGGAATGATAGCTAAATTAGGTGTTACATGCCCTGCCGAACCGCCACCTGTAAAGACTATTTTTTTCATACGTCTCCCCCTTCTAGACTATAATACACTAAAATATCTTGCCTCGGGGTGAGAAAATACCATAGCCGTTACAGACGCTTCTGGCTCCATCATAAATCCTTCCGTTAATGAAATACCTATTTCCTCTGGATGAATTAAGCGAAATAGCTTTTCTTGATCTGCGAGTTCTGGACATGCTGGATAACCGAAGGACACGCGTATTCCTCTATATTTCGTACGGAAGCGTTCTTCCATTGTCAGTTCTGGTGAATCTGGAATACCCCAACGATCACGAATAAGCATATGTGTCTTTTCAGCAAGTCCTTCTGCTAGTTCAAGTGCTAATGATTGAATGGCATGACTGCGTAAATAATCACCCTTCACCTTCCACTCTTCAGCAATGTCTCGAACACCTTCTCCAACCGTAACAGATAGGAAAGCAACATAGTCCATCTCATCTCCAACCGGGCGTAAATAATCACCTAAAGTACGATATGGTGCTTTTCCTTGTCTAGGGAATGTGAAACGCTCTATAACACGCGTATGATCTTCTGGATCATATATTACAATATTTTGTCCGTCGCTTTGCGCTGGGAAAAATTGATACACTGCTTTCGGTTTTAACCAAGATTGTCCTTCCTGCAATAGTTCGTCTATTAAATCATTTAATTCGTGTGCTCTTTTATCTCCCTCTCGCAGAAGCTTCTTCACATTTCCTTTTAATCCAAGGTGATGTCCGAGTAACATCTGTCTATTTAAAAATGGAGCGAGATGAAGGGCTGGAATATCACGTAATACAATTCGCTTTGTTGAATCAGGCACTATAATCTCTGCCTTCGGTAATGGCTCAATTACTGCTGGAATCTCTACTTTCTTCTCCTCTTTTTCTACGATATGAAGATGACGCTCTTTTTTATCTTGTTTCATCTTCTCGCGCTCTTCTTCCTTTTGAAGCTTATTAATAATATCAAGACCAGTCATCGCATCACTCGCATAGCATACGAGTCCTTTATATGATGGTGAAATTCGGTTCTCTGTAAACTTTCTCGTTAACGCTGCCCCGCCTACAACGATTGGAACATCAATATTTGCTGCTTTTAAATCTTCAGCAGTCGTTACCATTTGTTGCGCTGATTTTACTAATAAACCAGAAAGACCAATAATGTCAGGCTTCTTTTCTTGTACTTCTTGTACAATACGATCTGAGCGAACATTGATTCCTAAATTAATAATCTCATATCCGTTATTCGATAAAATAATTTCAACGAGGTTTTTCCCAATATCATGTACGTCACCTTTAACAGTTGCTAATAATACTTTCCCTTTTTTCGCACTATCGCTAGATTCCATATGTGGCTCTAAATAGCTTACGGCAGCTTTCATACTTTCAGCACTTTGCAATACTTCAGCAACGATAAGCTCATTATTATTAAATAATCGTCCCACCTCATCCATTCCTGTCATAAGTGGACCATTAATAATATCCAAAGGCTTTCTTCCTTCTGTAAGTGCAAGACTTAAATCTTCTTGTAACCCTTGCTTCGTACCTTCTACAATGTAATTTGCTAGCCTTTCATCAAGAGTTAATGTTTCTTGGATAACGACATCTTTCTTTTTTGCCACGCGATAGAAGTTTGTGAATTCTTCCAACGTCGCTTGCGTCGTTTCAAAAAGCAATGCATCTGCAAGACGTTTTTCTTCCTCAGGAATTGACGCATACCGCTCTAACTTTTCCGTATTCACAATCGCATAATCTAATCCTGCTTTCGTTGCATGATATAAAAAGACGGAATTTAATACTTCGCGTCCAGCTGGTGGTAAACCAAATGATATGTTACTTACACCTAAAATCGTTAAACACTCTGGTAACTCTTCTTTAATAAGACGAATCCCTTCTATCGTCGCTGCCGCCGAACCAATATATTCTTCATCACCTGTACCTACAGGAAATACAAGTGCATCAAAAATAATATCTGACGGGCGTATACCATATTTCGTCGTCAATAACTCATAACTTCTTTTCGCAATTTCGAGTTTTCGTTCTGCACTAACCGCCATACCATCTTCATCAATTGTTCCTACAACAATAGCAGCACCATATTTCCGAAGGAGCGGCGTCACCTTTTTAAATCGTTCTTCTCCATCTTCTAAATTAATTGAATTAATAACAGCTTTTCCTTGAATATAAGTAAGAGCTCGCTCCATCACATTTTCATCTGTTGAGTCAATCATAATAGGTACTTTTAAAACTTTCGTAACTTCTGCCAAGAAGTTTTCCATATCTTCTATTTCATCGCGATCAGGATCCGCCATACAAATATCAATAATATGAGCATTTTTCTTCACTTGCGCTCTGGCGACTTCAGCAGCCTCTTCAAATTTCCCTTCTGCTACTAATCGTTTAAATTTACGTGATCCAATAACGTTTGTTCTTTCACCAACAAATAACGGTCTCATAGAATCATCATATTGAAGTGCCTCTAATCCACTAACCCCATGTCCAGCTCTCTCTTGCTGTTCACGCGGCTTAAGAGACGCTAACGCAGACTTCATTGCTTTTACATGTTCTGGTGTTGTGCCACAACAACCACCGATAATATTAACCCATCCTTCTTCAGCAAATCGCTTCACTTTTTCAGCGAGAGAAGATGGAGATTCATGATAATGTCCATCTTCATCAGGAAGACCTGCATTTGGATAACAAGAAATGTAACACTCCGACAAATCAGATAGGGAACGAATATGATCTCTCATAAACTCCGGACCAGTCGCACAGTTTAATCCAACAGACAATGGCTTCATATGTTCTACCGATAAGTAAAAAGCCTCAATTGTTTGCCCAGCCAGAGTCGTTCCCATCGGTTCAATCGTTCCCGAAATCATGATGGGTACAATTTTATTTAGCTCATCGAAAGCTGCTTGAATTCCAATATAAGCAGCCTTCACGTTACGCATATCTTGACTCGTCTCAACGAGTAATACATCTACGTCGCCATTTAATAATCCTCTTGCTTGCCGTGTATAGGCTTCAATTAATTCTTCAAACGTCACACCACCAGTAACACTAATCGCTTTCGTTGTCGGTCCCATTGCTCCCGCAACATATACTTCCTTCCCACTTTCGTTGACCGCTTGCTTCGCTAAACGCGCTGCTTTCTCATTTAGTTCCTCGTCTAAATGAGACAACTCATAATCACTTAATACAATATTTGTCGCCCCAAATGTATTTGTTTCAATAATATCCGCTCCAGCTTCAATATAAGCTTTATGAATCTTTAAAATAACATCAGGCCTTGTTTCTACTAAATATTCATTACAACCTTCGTACTCTTCTCCTCCGAAATCTTCCGCAGTTAAGTCCTCTTGCTGGATCATTGTTCCCATTGCACCATCTAATATTAAGATGTTATTTGTTAATTTTTCTTCTATACATTTCATCAGTTAATACCTTCTTTCACTTCTTGCTTTTCTCTCACATATTTAACAAGATGTTCTGTAATTTCATATTTTAGAAATGGTGTAATAAGATAAATGCCGTTAAAATATTTCATCGCTGTATCGATCAATTCTTGTGAAATGAGAATCCCTTCCTCAATTGCCGCGTCTTTCGTTTCATGTCCATCCATTCTCTCCCTTATTTCTTCAGGTAGCGTAATGCCTGGCACCTCAAAATGAAGAAAATCTGCATTCCGTTTACTTATTAATGGCATAATACCAATGAAAATAGGTTGTTCCAAATGCTTTGTCGCTTCATACACTTCTTCAATTAACGCAATATCGTAAATTGGCTGTGTTAAGAAATATTCCGCCCCAGCATCTATTTTCCGTTCCATTCGCTTAACCGCTGCCTTTAAATGTCTTACATGCGGATTAAACGCACCTCCCACTGAAAATCTTGTTGCTGGACCTATTGATTTCCCTAAAATGGAGCGCCCATCGTTCATTTCTTTGATCATTTTAATGAGCTCAATAGAGGACAAATCATATACAGAAGTGGCACCTGGAAAATCACCAACACGCGCTGGATCTCCAGTTAAAGCTAGCACTTCTTCCATGCCTAACGCTGATAAACCTAGTAAATGAGATTGTAGTCCGATGACGTTATGGTCTCTACACGTTAAGTGAGTCAATACCGGAATATCGTGCTTCGTTAATAATGCTCCCATTGCCATATTCGAGACGCGAGGCGATGCTAATGAATTATCTGCTAGAGTAATAGCATCTGCTCCAGCTCTTTTCAATGCTCTTGCGCCTTCAAAAAACCGCTGCGTATCTAACGTTTTCGGTGGATCTAATTCCACTACTACTGTCGTTTGTTTTTTTGCTTTCTCTGCTAATGTGACATGAGCTTTCGAACGTTTCTCGTGTGTATGAACTACTTTCGGTCTTTGAATCGTATCCTTTTCTATTACAGGCGTAACATTTGCAATTGCACGTTTCATACTTTCAATATGTTCTGGAGTCGTGCCACAACAACCACCTAATAACCGAATACCTTGCTCAATAAATTTCGGTGTCATCGCTTCGAAATAAGCTGGACTTCCCTCATATACGTAACGTCCCTCCACATAATTGGGGAGACCTGCATTCGGATATGCTGACAAGTAGCCATTTTGCGGAATCGATATCATTTTAAAAGCTTCCGTCATATGAAGTGGTCCTAATTGGCAGTTCAGTCCAACGACATTTGCACCATAATCTAAAAGCTGTTTTAATATTTCATTTACATCATTTCCATTTTGAGTCGTACCTGCCTCATGTAACGCTAATTGAGCTACAATTGGAATATTCGTTTGTTTTCGTAACACCTGAACAGCATGAAGTAATTCAAACTCATCATAGAAAGTCTCTAATAGCAGTCCATCAACTTGTTCTTCTAGTAATGCACTTGCCTGCTCAAGTAGCATAAATTCTCTTTCTATATCAGTCGTTGTAACAGCTCCGATATGTTTCATACCACCAATTGTTCCTAAAATTGCATTTCTATCTGTCACAGATGCTTTCGCCAATTTTACTGCCGCTCTATTAATTTCAGTAACTTGATTTTCTAAACCATACATACGTAATTTCGCTTCATTTGCTCCGTACGTATTTGTTTGAATTACATCAGCCCCAGCAGCTACATATTGCTTATGAATTGATATAATTAAATCCGGATCAGATATATTCAATTCTTCAAAACTACTTTGCAAGCCATGTGAATGTAATAACGTCCCAACCGCGCCATCACCTATTACAATTCCTTTTGATAATAAATCTAGTAATTTCACAAATCTCCCTCATTTCTATCAATATAAAAAACCCCTCTTCACTTTGAAGAGGGGGACATAATCGATCCTCCTCTTATCATGCAAAACATTCGTTTTGCAGGTATTAGCACCGTTTCAAACATTTAGTTTGAAGGTTGCCGGGTTTCACAGGGCCTTTCCCTCCACCGCTCTCAATAAGAGTTTGTCTTTATTATTTTATTTATGTAGCTAAAAGGAAATGCGTTCCCCTTTTAACAATGTTTGTTAATTTTTTAATAAATTTAGCATGCACAAATACAAAAGTCAATGACACTTGCGGAAAAATAAAAATTATTTAAAATAAAGTTGCAATTCAATTATCTTTTGTTGTAAAGTTAAAAACATAATAAAATTTCATACGAACATTCTTATCTAGAGAGGTAGAGGGACTGGCCCTGTGACGCCTCAGCAACCATTAACATTCGTTAATAAGGTGCTAATTCCAGCAAATTGTGAAAGATTTGACAGATGAGAAGAAGACTCTATTCAAACCGAAAGCCTTCTTCTTAGAAGGCTTTTTTTATTTTACATTCACTTAATTGTTAATTTAAAAAGGAGGAATTTTTACATGTCAACTATTGAAACAAAACTAGCACAAATCGGAAATCGGAGCGAAACTACAACAGGAACTGTTAATCCGCCTGTTTATTTCTCAACTGCTTATCGTCACGAAGGAATTGGTAAATCTACTGGTTTTGACTATTCACGAACTGGAAATCCAACTCGCGGCCTTTTAGAACAGGCAATCGCAGACTTAGAATACGGCGAACAAGGTTATGCCTGTAGCTCCGGAATGGCGGCTGTTCTCCTCGTCCTTTCGCTATTCCGTTCTGGAGACGAACTTATTGTGTCTGAAGATTTATACGGGGGCACTTATCGATTATTTTCTGAGCACGAAAAAAAGTGGAACGTTCGATGTAGATACGTAAATACACAATCTATTAAACAAATTGAGAAAGCTATCACAACTGAAACGAAAGCTATTTTCATAGAAACTCCGACTAATCCATTAATGCAAGTTACTGATATTGCCGCTGTCGCAACTGTAGCGAAAAGACACGGACTACTCCTTATTGTAGATAACACATTCTACACGCCTTATATACAACAGCCATTAACAGAAGGTGCTGACATTGTACTGCATAGTGCAACGAAATATTTAGGTGGGCATAACGATGTACTAAGCGGACTTGTCGTTGCAAAAGGAAAGGAACTTTGTGAGGAAATCGCTCATTATCATAATGCCTCTGGTGCGGTCTTAAGCCCATTTGACTCATGGCTATTAATTCGTGGTATGAAAACGTTAGCGCTTCGTATGAGACAACATGAAGAAAATGCAAAAGCAGTTGTTGCTTATTTAAATGATGAAGACGGGGTAACAGATGTATTTTATCCTGGAAGAGGCGGCATGATCTCATTTCGTCTAAAAGATGAAACATGGATTAATCCATTCTTACAATCTTTATCCTTAATTACATTCGCTGAAAGTCTTGGTGGTGTTGAAAGTTTAATGACATATCCAGCAACGCAAACACACGCTGATATTCCTGAAGAAATCCGAACAGCAAACGGTGTATGCAATCGTCTTCTTCGATTTTCCGTTGGCATTGAAAATAGTAACGATTTAATTCAAGACTTAAAGCAAGCCATTAAACTTGTAAAAGAAGGTGTAAGGATATGAGTTATTCTATTGATACACTCTTACTGCACAACCAATATAAGCATGACTCGCAAACAGGAGCTGTTAACGTTCCCATCTATAACACATCAACATTCCACCAATTTGATGTAGATACGTTCGGGAAATATGACTATAGCCGCTCTGGTAATCCAACACGTGAAGCTCTTGAAGATATCATTGCATTATTAGAAGGCGGAACAAAAGGATTTGCCTTCGCATCGGGAATTGCAGCGATTTCTACTGCATTCCTCCTTCTTTCACAAGGTGATCACGTACTCATTTCAGAAGACGTATACGGAGGCACTTATCGAATTATAACTGAAGTTCTCTCCCGTTACGGTGTTTCACATACATTTGTTGATATGACCAATCTAGAAGAAATAAAGCAGAACATTAAGTCAAACACGAAACTCTTTTATGTGGAAACACCTTCTAATCCGCTTTTAAAAGTGACCGATATTCGTGCTGTTTCTCAACTTGCAAAATCTATTAATGCCCTTACTTTTGTTGATAATACATTTTTGACACCATTATTCCAGAAGCCACTTGATCTTGGTGCCGACGTCGTTCTTCATAGTGCCACAAAATTCATTGCTGGTCATAGTGATGTTACTGCCGGATTAGCGGTTGTAAAAGATGCCGAACTCGCTCAAAAACTTGGATTTTTACAAAATGCATTCGGCGCTATTTTAGGTCCTCAAGATTGTTCTCTCGTGCTTCGCGGTCTAAAAACATTGCATGTACGTCTTGAACATTCAGCTGCTAACGCCAATAAAATTGCGCACTATTTACAAGAGCACGCTAAAGTTCAAAATGTCTATTATCCTGGTTTACAAACACATCTTGGATTTGACATTCAACAATCTCAAGCTACATCAGCCGGAGCTGTCCTATCTTTCACTTTACAATCAGAAGATGCACTCCGCCAATTTTTATCAAAAGTAAAATTACCTGTCTTTGCCGTTAGTTTAGGAGCTGTCGAATCGATTCTTTCCTACCCAGCTAAAATGTCACATGCAGCACTATCGCAAGAAGCTCGTGATGAAAGAGGGATTTCTAATTCATTACTTCGATTATCCGTCGGCCTTGAAAATGTTGACGATTTAATATCCGATTTTGAAAATGCCCTTTCTTATGTAGAAGAACCTGTAAATGCATAGAGAGAAAAGAAGATATGAAATTAAATTTTCATATCTTCTTTTTATGCTGTTGCGTATATTTTACTTTTCGTATAGTTCATAAAAAAACGAAAGAGCACCATCTATTTCCAATTAATAAATTAATTGATATATTAAGAAGTAAAAAAGGGGGCAAAAATAATGGATACTTGTGCAGATGTTTTAATCGTTATCGATCTACAAAATGGAGTATGTTATAGCGAAGAACATTTATTTGATTTACAAAACTTACTTACAAAAGTAAATAACAGAATTTCTTCATACAGAAAATCAAATAAACCAATTCTTTTCGTTCAACATTGTGATGATGATTTAGTACCCGAAAAAGAACTTTGGGCTATTCATGCTGATTTAGATGTTCAAGAACAAGATTTTTTTGTAAGAAAAACACATGCCAATTCATTTTATAAGACAAACTTAAAAGAGATTTTAGATCAATTATCTGTACATCGTATTGAATTTTGTGGTGCCCAAACAGAGTACTGTATGGATGCTACGATTAAATTCGCTCATGGACTAGGATACGAAAACTTCATGGTACAGAAAACAACCTCTACGTTAAATAATCCATTTATGTCTGCAAAAGATACAATTGATTTTTATGAAAATATATGGAATCACAGATTTTTACAGTTGATACAAGGTGAACGCTAGAATATATAACTAATGTCTTGGTAATTCTAAGATTTATCAGCTATATTCAAACATTTCGTTTTCACCATAAAGCAGCTGACTACATTCAGCTACTTTTCTTATAACCTGTTTTATATTCTATATATAACATTATAATTCCTTTGTCATATTATTTTAAAAATTTTGTATATTCATTTGAAAGAATAAGAAATTCATGATAAAATTGTGTTACAAATATATCTATATCTTTCAATTTTTAAAACGCATCGAAATTTTCACCCAAAAATGTCATTTTACAAAACCGTGCTAATTTATCTACTTTATTTACATCAGGGTCTCTTTTCTTACAATTTCTTTACTTTAGGACTTTTTTTCTGCAACAACTGTTTTCTTTTCTTTAATTTTTTGGTATGTATAGTATGGTATAACAGCTCACACGGAGGTGGAAAAGAACATGTTAGAAACCTTTCAAAAAGAAATAGAACTATATGAAAGCAATGCAGAATTATTGAAAGTGCTTGCTCATCCTGTTCGCTTATGTATTGTAAAAGGATTAATTGAACGTGGTCCAAGCAACGTTTCTACAATGTACACTGGCTTAAACATGCCACAATCTACAATTTCACAGCATTTAGCAAAGTTAAAAAGTGCTAAAATCGTTTCAAGTGAAAGAAAAGGATTGGAAATTTATTACAAAGTAGAAAACGAGACAATTATTCAACTCGTTCGCGTATTACTGGGTTAGGGACTCATAAACAGAGAAAAAGGACGTATTCTATATTTTTCATCTCATATCTTTAATATAAATATATATCATGAGAGGAAATATATGATGCTACATAAGTCGTATTAAAAAACAAGACACAGAAATATGCTGTGTCTTGTTTTTTTATATTTTCAAATACCGTTCCAAGCGTAACTGTTGCATATGTTTCGTATGTATCACAACATCAAATGCATCCCCTAATCCTCCACTCAAAATCATAGAACGAACTGCACGATTTTGTTTTTGAGTTTCAGAAAAAGGATTTCTATCTTGGTGACCCGTAAGCTGATCTATTATTCCTGCCGCTAACAAAAATTCAGACTGCTTCTTATGCCATAATGTATTCATGCCTTGCAAGCTAAACATCTCTTTCAGTTCGTCCCAATGAATATGAGTAGTAAGATCCATTTCACCTGGATGTGCTAAAGGATTATGGATTAGCTTATGCTCGTAATACCCTCGTAAACTTCCTTCTTGATGTGCAGGATGCATCCATTCTTCTTTTGTATATCCATAATCAACGGTAATACATACACCTTTTTGAAACCATTTCGCAATTTCTTTTATATATTTTTCCATCGCAATTGGCACTTCAAAACGCTGGCCTTCTGCAAGATGAATATTATATTTCAATAAGTATCGACCGATGCTTTTATGTAACGGCCTCCATACTTCTGCAAGTTTCCCTTCTTCCGTGTACGTAACACGTACCTCATACAACATTCCATTTCTCTTCTCAATTACTTCAACAGGAAATGCATCAAATAACTCATTCGAAAAAAGAATCCCATCGAACGATTCTCCCATTTCACTATGCGACGTATAGTACGACACATTTGAAAACGAACAGAGATTTTTCTGCTGCAAGTTTCTATGAAAAGGGCTCATTTCAATCATTGAATAGTTTAAATCAATAAAGGTTTCTGGAGATACTTGTTTCCACTCTTGTAAAACATCATAGGCAAATCTTCCTGTTCCCCCACCAATCTCACAAATATTCGGAGCAACTTCACCACTTTCAACAAGACGAATAAAAAACTTAGCAAAGGTTTTTGCAAAAACAGAGGATACATTGCTACTTGTAAAAAAATCCCCTTGCCTTCCAATTTTTTCACGTTCTTTCATATAATAACCATGCCCCTCTGTATACAATACAAGGTTCATATACGTACTATACGAAATTGAATAATCCTTCTCTTTCCCCATCCATTCTTTTAAAATGAGCTCCATCCCCATAATGACTCCTTACTGTAAAAATGGATTATTTTCTTTTTCAAAACCAATGCTTGTTTCTGGACCATGTCCACATAGCACCGCTGTTTCATCTGGTAATACAAATAATTTTTCTTCAATACTTCCAATCAATTCAGCAAAACTTCCACCAGGTAAATCTGTTCTTCCAATGCTCATTTGGAACAATACATCTCCAGAAAATACAGCATTTGCCTCTTTAGAGTAATAAGAAATACTGCCCGGAGAATGTCCTGGCGTCTCAAAAATTTCAAAATTAAATGAACCAATTGCTAATGCACCTTCTGCATCAATAATATGATCTGCTGGTTTTGCTGTAATGCTGCGATTCATCATAAAAATTTGAGAGCCATTTACAGTTGCATCGCCTAACCAATCTGCTTCTTCTTTATGTACGTACACAGGAATATGAAAAGCGTCTCTTACCGCATCAACAGCGCCGATATGATCGAAGTGAGCATGTGTTAATAAAACAGCCAGTGGCTTTAATTGTTCTTCTTGTAAATATGTAACGAGCTTCTCTCCTTCGTGACCAGGATCAAAGATAATACACTCATTTTGATCATTCGTTAAAATATAAGCATTCGTTTGTAATGGGCCTAACGGCATTTGTATCCATTTCATATGAAAATCTCCTCCAATTATTAAACTTACTTTCAATGATACAACATTTTTTTCTCTTAGGAAAAGAAAGGATGCTATCTCGACAATCATTTTTAAAACATGTACAATATAAAAGAGTAAATATTCCAAAAACTCATATTGAGGAATGGGTAGACAGAGGAGGATATTGTATGGGCCTTGTTATTATTTTTGCGCTAGTCACTCTGTTAGCTGTATTTGCTACGCTTAGAACACTTCGTGAAAAGAACTTTTTCGCAGGCGGCTTTGCAATTGCAACTGTACTCGTTTTCGGATGGTTTACGATCATGACTGTTCTATATAACGGGTACCCACCAGCAGCTTAATTCATTAACATGTTATTCTTCATCAAGATTTCACACAAAAAGAGGAAGGGTTTCCCCTTCCTCTTCTCATATTTCACAACTTATACCATCTTCGCTTCGTATTTGTGCTTTTTTACAAGCCAAGCTCCTCCGATAACACCTGCATCATTACCAAGTATTGCAATCGCTAACTTCGTGCTCTTTACAGCACGTGAAAAAGCATATTGCTCGAAATAGCGTTGAATTGGCTCTAATAGTGCATCTCCAGCTTTAGACACACCGCCGCCAATAACAATTTTCTCTGGGTTCAACGTACTAGCAAGGTTCGCTACAGCTAATCCTAAATAAGAAGCTACTCTTTCTACTACTTCGCTTGCTAGCTCGTCACCTTGTCCAAGTGCTTCAAATACATCTTTTGATGTAATGCGCCCTTCTTCGGCTAACATAGAACGTAGCATACTCTCTTTATCAGTCTCTTGTATTTTTTGCATTGCAACACGCACAATACCTGTTGCAGATGCTACTGTTTCTAGGCAACCAGACTTCCCGCAATTACATGGGAAAGCATTTTCTGTAACGACTGTAATGTGTCCAATCTCACCAGCAGCACCGCTTACGCCATGTACAATCTCACCGTTAGCAATTACACCGCCGCCAACACCAGTGCCAAGTGTCATACAAATTAAATCTTTTGCTCCTTCACCAGCACCTTTCCACATTTCACCAAGCGCTGCTAAGTTTGCATCATTATCAATAACAACAGGTAATCCTGTTTCTACTTCTAATAAATCTTTTAACGGATAGTTTTTCCATCCTAAGTTAACCGCTTCGTAAATCATTCCAGATGCCACGTGTACAGGACCAGGAGCTCCCATACCAATACCGATTAACTTGCTTTTCAATTCGCCTAACTCTTCTAACTTTTTATCAATAGCTTTCGCTACATCAAGCGTAATATGTTTTCCTTGCTCATTTGTATTCGTAGGGATTTCCCACTTATGTAAAATTTCACCGTACACATTAATAAATGCTAATTTAATCGTTGTACCACCAAGGTCAACACCAACTAACCATTTCTCTTCCATGTTGCTTACCTACCTTTATCTAATTCTTATTTAGCTCTTTTTGAATTTCTTGCTTCAATAAAAATAAAGCTGTTTGATAGTCTTGTGGATCGATTAGCTGTGATTGATTTAATTCACGCAATTCATCTTGCATTAATTGTAAATCTGCAATTCGATCACCCGTATAAATAATCGTACCAAATTTCTTTAGCAATTGCTGAATATCATAAATAGATACCATTTCATCACCCTCTATGCTCACTTACTATAAAAAATTATAATAAGAAAACGTTCACATATTTTATTATAATCAAGAAGAAAAAGTCTCGTCAATTTTTATTTGTCTATACAAGCCCATTTTTAACCATTGTTCCTTTTTCTGTAATAATTTTTTCTACATTTTTATCAAACGGCTCTACTGGAATATGTTCCACCATTTGAAAACTATAAGCTAATGATAGCGTTTTCCCTTTATAATGCACGAGATAACGATCATAATAGCCACCGCCATATCCAATCCGTTCTCCTCGCCCTGTATAAGCTACGCCCGGCACGATTTGAAGATCAATGTCATCTGCACCCACTTCTTCCGTAAGCGCTGGAATTGGTTCACGTAAATTCATATACACTGTTTCTAATTGATCAAAATTACTAATTTGTCGGAAGGACATTGTTCGTGTTCCTTTATTACACTTCGGAACAACAACGTTCTTTCCCTCTTCCCAAGCTTTTTCGATAATAGGATATGTATTCACTTCATTTTCCATTGAGAGAGTGATTCCGATTGTTTTAGCTTCAGCCCACTCTTTTTGTGCATACAACGAAAATGCAATTTGCTCTGATAAAGTTGTATACCGTTCTTCTGATAAAGAATTCATGTGCTCTATTATTTGTTTACGTAAACGTAGTTTCTCTTCTCTCACACATTTTCCTCCTCACAGTGATACTTTTCTCTACGATGATAGTGTATCACTTTTAACAGAGGAATCGAATAAAAAAAGAAACAGTAGGAAAATATTCCTACTGCTTACTTTGTTTCACGGTGTAACGTAGACTTCTTGTCACGCTTGCAATACTTTTTAAGCTCGATACGCTCAGCGTTGTTACGTTTGTTTTTCTTTGAGATATAGTTACGATCTCCGCATTCTGTACATGCTAGAGTAATATTCACACGCATTCTTATTTCCCTCCAGTACTAATAACTTAAATCAGACTATACTATAATACCACTTTTAAAATAAAAATTCTACACCTTTTGATATTGTCTAATTTTTTCTATAAGATTTTTCATGTTTTCCCTTGCTATCACTGGGTTTCTAGCATGCGAATACACTAAAAATTTCGGTTGTTTTGTGTCAGAAACGATATAAGACCACTCTTTTTCGGTATATTTGAACTGTACTCCTTCAAATATACCTTCTTCTTTTCTTTCCATATCAGCTAATAATTTCCTCATTACTTTCCCTTTTTCATTCCATGAACATACAACTTCATCACACAGTAAATAAAGTGGAGGCGATTGCTCTACTATGCTGAGAAATGTTTTTCCCTGCAATGCTATTAGCTCAAATAATTTTCCTATTCGATATAAAATATCTCTCTTCCATCTCGCTTGAAACGACTTCTTTTCATCCTGCGTATAAAATAGAAGGTAACATTCTCCTAATTTCAAAGACATTGGGTAAATATTTCCTGCCGATTCAAGCAATAAATCCGGAATATCTACCTCCTCAAAATCTGTACCTTGGTAAATATTACTATGATTATCATATAACTCGAAATAATTTCCTTGCTCCGAAAACATAAGTGCCATATTTGCTTTACTTGATTTCATCAAGGCTTTCACATGATCCTTTTGTTCACCTGCATAAATCCATGTAACTGTGCATCCGAGCCTTTGCAAAAAGAGCATAATTAAATGTTGTAACATATCATTTCTTTTATTAATAAGAAGATGAAACTTCTGTTTTTGTATTTTTTCAATATCAATACGTTCTAATACAGCCTCTATATAATCATGTAAAGAAACGTGGACTAGCTTATTCCGTCCCATTTCCTTCTCACATACGTAATAAAACGACTCAGACATATATACTTGTTCTATCGCTTTTTGCTGCTTATACGTTAATTGTACCCCATCCTTACCATACAACTTTATTACAACCTCTTTTTCATTTTCTACTTGAATGAAAACCCCACCTGCACATTGCAAATCCTGAATACTATACTGAAAAAGCGACTCGTTCATTTCTTTGCATTCCATCGTATGAACCCCGATACCATGAATCGCATGAAGAAAGAGATTTTTATAAGAAGTCGTTTCTATATGTTCTTGACTCCCGATTAATATACTTTCTCCTTTAGCAAAAAGAGATCCATACGCCATCGCAACCTTCACAATAAATTGAGGAGTGATTTCAACATTACCTCTTCCTACAATGCGGCTTTTTTGCAACCACCCTGCACTCTTTTCACTTTCTTGAACACCAGCCGATCCTACTACCGAATAGCTGTCAATCGCCTTATATGGCCATAGTTTTCCCTTTTGCTTAATTACCGTACTTTTCCCTATATGACAATGATCCGCCACAATGCTTTTTTGAAACAATGTAACGTCATCTTCCACCATTGTATGCTCTCCTATTGTCGTTTCTAATAGCTCGCAATACTGTCCAATGTGCGCATTTGCAAAAACAATACTTTTTTGCAGATGAGAATAACTTGAAACAATACTATTTTTCCCGATAATAGAGTACGGCTCAATTACAGCTCCAGCACCAATCTTTGCTCCTTCTCCAATAAAAGAAGGACCGTGAATTTTCGTTCCTTTTCCAATCGCCACACCTTCTCCCATCCATACCATCGGCAATACTTCCGTATAAGGAATAGGCACTTGTAATTTTTTCGTTAACAAATCAAATTGTGCTTGTCGATATTGATCAAATGTACCGATATCTAACCAATAGCCTTCTGACAAATATGCAAATAATGCGTTCTTATTTGCCAATAATGGAAACACATCTTGACTGAAATCAAAAAATTCTCGGGGCGGTATGTAAGAAAAAATTTCTGGCTCCATAATATATATACCTGTATTCACAATATTAGAGACTACTTCATTCCAGCTCGGTTTTTCTATATATCGTGTAACCTCTTGTTCTTTGTTCATTACAACTAAACCGAATGAGAGTGGATTTTCTACTTCCTTTACAAACATAGTTACCATTCTTTTCTTTTGCTCATGAAACGTAATTCCTTCTGATAATTGAAAATCAGTTAACGCATCCCCACTTATCACAACAAACGTTTCATCTAAAAATGTTTCCGCTTGTTTAATACTCCCTGCGGTTCCAAGCGGCGGAGAGTCTTCAAAGTAGTACAAATTAACGCCCCATTTGCTACCGTCACCAAAATATTGCTTAATGGCTGTGCTCATATACTGAACAGTAATTGCAATTTCACGAATACCATGCTGACGTAATAATTCAATATTGTATTCCAAAACTGGCTTTTCTAATAATGGCAACATCGGCTTTGGAGTATTACATGTTAATGGTCTAAGGCGTCGTCCTTTTCCTCCAGCTAAAATAACCCCCTTCATATACTTCAGCCTCCACTTATATAATGTTCAGTAACTTCATATACGATATGTATATTATCTACCCCGCATTAACTAGCAGTATAAAATGAAACTTTAATTAGTAGGGATTTTGCTGCATCTCCCACTGATTATTACCCCTGACCACTCAGGCTTTTACAGGCAGTAAAACTCCCTATATACATGTACCTTTTAAACACCTAACAAGAAAGCGCTTACCATTAATTAGGTAAAATATTACTTATGAAATGAATAACATATATGCCCTATTTTTTCCATTATATTATGATACATCTTATCATCATAAACTAAAGGAAACAACGAGCTTTTTTTGTCATGTTTTGACTAAAAAAAGCAGGTGATGTTTCACCTGCTTTTTTTCTTTATTCATTTAATAAGTAATGCTTTCCTTTTACTAAATAAAAAACATTTTCAGCAATATTTGTAATATGATCTGCTACACGCTCGATATATCTCGCCACAAAGGATAATTGTGTAATTTGTGTAATCGCTTCTGGTTGTTCTGGGACTGAAGATATAAATTCACGAATCGCTTTCCCATATATTTCATCAACTGAATCATCCATTTCGGCAATTTGTTTCGCAAAAGTTAAATTTTCTTGCTCATATGCTTCCAACGCTAACTGTAACATCTTATTTGCAATTGCAAACATTTCATCAAGATTGTGCAAACTAACAACCACTTCTTTTTCCCCTAGACGAATTGTTGATTTCGCAATATTAACAGCATGATCTGCAATACGCTCTAAATCTGTCGCTGTTTTAATTGAAATAAAAATCCTTCTTAAATCACTTGCTACAGGTTGCTGCTTTGTAATAAGCATAAGCGCAAGATCATTTATTTCCTCTTCTAAATTATCCATACGATAATCACCATCTATTACCTCTAACGCTTTCTCTACATCCCTTTTATGAAGACCTTCCATAGCAAGCAATAAAGCCTCCCTCGCTAGCTCTCCAAGCTCAATCACCTTTTGCTGTAACGTTTTTAAATCACACTGAAACTGTTCTCTTACCATCGTTTCTTCCCCCTCAATATTATGTGCCATTATATATATAAATCTCCTATTTTAAGGCTTCTTATCTCTGTAATCAGCCTTAAAATAGGAGAAGTATTCCTTCTCAGCAAAATAAGAAATACCCTCTGTTAAGAGGGTATTTGCTCTTAGCCTTGCAACGACATCAACCAAATCGGCCTGTAATATAATCTTCTGTACGCTTATCTGAAGGTGTCGTAAATAATTTATTTGTATCTGTATACTCCACAACTTCTCCACTTAAGAAGAAAGCAGTTTTGTCTGAAATACGTGCGGCTTGTTGCATATTATGCGTTACGATCACAATACTAAAGTCTTTCTTTAACTCTTGAATTAATTCTTCTACTTTTAATGTTGAAATTGGATCTAGTGCCGATGTTGGCTCATCCATTAAAATAACGTCTGGTTCAATTGCTAAACAACGTGCGATACATAGACGCTGTTGCTGCCCACCAGATAAACCGTATGCATTATCATGCAAACGATCTTTTAACTCATCCCAAATTGCTGCTCCACGTAAACTTTTTTCAACAATTTCATCCAACGTTTTCTTATCACGAATACCATGAATTTTCGGTCCATATGCTACATTTTCATAAATAGATTTTGGAAATGGATTTGGCTTTTGGAACACCATTCCCACATGAGTTCTTAATTCTTCAACTGGGTATGATTTATCAAATATATTGCGCTCTCTATATTCAATTACACCTGTAGTTCGCACGATTGGTACTAACTCTACCATACGATTTAATGTTTTTAAGTACGTTGATTTACCACAACCACTTGGCCCGATAATTGCTGTAACTTCATTCTCATGAATGCTTAAGTTAATATCTTTTAAAGCGTGGTCTTCTCCGTACCATAAATTTAAGTTTTTCGTATCAAATACTACTTTCTTTGGTGCAGTCTCGATTTTCTCCTCGTTTTTCACCTGTACATTTACTACTGTTGCTACCATTTGAATTCCCCTTTCATCCATTTCCAACTTATTTTCGATTTCGTAACCATAAGACAAATATATTGATAAAGAGCAACAAACCTAACAAAACAATCATTCCAGCAGCTGCTACATACTGAAATTCTTCTTGCGGCCTACTCATCCAATTAAAAATTTGAATTGGTAAAACTGTAAATCTATCAAACATACTAAATGGAACATAATTTGCAAATGCAAGTGCCCCGATAACTAATAACGGTGCCGCTTCTCCAATCGCTCTTGATATCGCTAGCGTACAACCCGTTATAATTCCTGGGAAAGCATAAGGCAATACAATTCGATACATCGTTTGCCACTTCGTAGCACCTAACCCGTAAGAAGCTTCTAATAATGAACTTGGTACAGATCGTATCGCTTCTTGACTCGCTACAACAACAGTCGGTAAAACGAGTAAACTCATCGTCAGTGCCGCCGCAATAATACTCTCACCTAAATGAAGAGCATATACAAAAATAGTTAAGCCGAGTAATCCAAATACAACGGAAGGTACTCCTGCTAACGTTTGATTATTAATTTCTATTACCTTTTTAAATATAGATTCCTTCGCATATTGCTCTAAATAAAGAGCAGTTCCGACTCCAAATATAAAGGAGACTGGTATAACAATACTCATAAATAATATTGTTCCTGACAAAGCTGCAGCAATCCCAGCTTCTTTCGGATTACGCGAAGCGAAGTTTGTAAAGAAATCTAACGAAAGATAACTTATACCTTTTTCAAAAATTTGAAAAAGAAGAATAAGCAGTATTACTATTGAAAACAAAATTGCTATATAAAATAACAATTTGTAAACTCGGTCCTTAAAAAAACGTGATGCCATATTTTCTTGTATTTTTTTATGATTCAACATTCGCATATTATGTCACCCTCCTAAAGCGGCGCATAATAGACTGCGAAATAATGTTCATTATAAGAGTAAACAAGAATAACGTTGCGCCTACAGCGTACATGCTGTAATACGTAATTGTTCCATGCGGAGCATCACCTAAACTCACTTGCACAATATAGGCTGTTAGCGTTTGAATAGAGTGTGTAGGATCGAGTGATACATTCGGTGTAGATCCCGCTGCAATTACAACGATCATCGTTTCACCAATTGCCCTGGAAGCAGCTAATATGATCGCTGCCATAATCCCTGTAAAAGCCGAAGGAAACACGACTTGTTTTACCATCTCAAACCGAGTTGCTCCAAGTGCTAACGAAGCTTCTTTCGTTCCTTTCGCTACAGCTCTCATCGCGTCTTCAGATAGAGACGCAATTGTAGGTATCATCATAAAGCCAATAACAATACCTGGACTGATCGCATTAAAAAACTGTAAATCTGGTATAATCCGTTGAAAAAGCGGTGTGACAACTGTTAATGCAAAAAAACCATATACAATTGTCGGAATACCTGCTAATAGTTCTAACATCGGTTTTAATACTTTTCTTGCACCGTTTGAAGCATATTCGCTTAAAAATACGGCACAGGCTAAACCGATAGGAATTGCTACGAGCATGGCAATTGCTGTTACAAGGAACGTTCCACATATAAGTGGTAATATACCGAATTTAGGATCTTCAAAAAAAGGTAACCATTCTTTTCCTGTCAAAAAGGAGAGTAATGGTATTTTTCGGAAAAACATCAATGTTTCATTTGCCAATGTGAAAATAATTCCAAGTGTCGTTACAATAGACGCGCTAGCAATTATTTTTAGTAATAATGGAACGATTCGATTGATTCGCTGCGTTTTTTTTCTTTGTTTTGTATTTCTTTCAATCAAATGTTGTACAGAAAATGTAATTTGACTTTTGTCATTATGAGCCAAAGATGAAAACCCCTTTCCACCCTGACATTACCTTTTTATTTCTGTTAACATCCGCAGCTGTTCATTGTATTTTTCTTTTGGTAATTTTACATACCCAACCTCTTCAGCAAGATTACCTACATGCTGAATCATAAACTCAATATAATTTGCTACATTCATTTTATTTTGGATAGATGCATTATTCACATAAACAAATAGCGGCCTAGATAATGGCTTATACTTACCTGATTGAATGGTATCTTTCGTCGGAAGTACACCATTCACTTTTATTGCTCTCACCTTATCTCGATTGGCCATATAATAAGCATATCCTACAAAAGCAATGGCATTTTTATCATTCATTACCCCTTGCATAATAACTTGATCATCTTCAGACAAAGAGACTTTTTTTACAATGCGACTATTTTGTAAGATGACATTTTGAAAATAATCATACGTACCAGAGTCTACACCTGGCGCATAAAACTTCACCTGTTCACGTGGCCATGATGAATGAATTTGTGACCATCGCTTTTCGCTTCCATCTTCACTCCATAATAGACGTAACTCGTCTACCGTCATATTGTCTACCCAAGTATTTTGGCGATTTACAACGATCGTAAGACCATCGTAAGCGACTTCAAACGGTGTAAACTGAATGGAGTTTTTCTTCATTTCATTTTCTTCTACTTGTTTCATTGCTCTCGAAGCATTATTTATATCTACTTCTCCTTTACTGAAACGATTAAATCCTCCTCCTGTTCCAGAAACACTGATGGAAATTTTCACGTTTGGATGCACCTTTGTATATTCCTCCGCTACCGCTTCTATAATAGGAAAAACTGTTGAGGATCCATCAACTCTCACTTCTCCCATTTCATTCACAGCAAATGCAGTAGACGTGCCAACATAAAGGAAACATGTCGACAGTATGAAAACTTTAATCGATGCACTTATCCATTTCACGTGTTCTTCCTCCTAGAAGTAACCGGAAATAACAGGATTACAGATATAAGAATACTGCTAAACTATTAATTCGGTTTTAATTGTTTGTAAAAGTTTTGTAAAGTTCCACAAGAATCAACATTAAGTAAAAATTTAATCCGTAGCCATTGTTCATCTTCACTGATGATTAGTCCATAAAACCGTTATCCTCCAGAAAGATGTACAAGTATCAATTATGAGGCCCTTGATTTTCCGATATGATATGCTTGTCCACTTTATTAAAACGTATGCGTGAACCATAAAAAAAAGCACACTATCTTTTCAGATAGTGTGCTTTTTTACAACTTTTTTATTCATCATCTTGCTTTTTATTTTTATTTTTCTTATCTATTTCCTCTTGTGTAGCTTCGCCATTTTCTACTTTTTTCAAATCAAAGTACGCATCCATAATGTCACGGCTAATATAACCGTTAATACCTGATTTATCATCTACCCAAGGTACAACAACAGAAAATGCTACTTCAGGGTCTTCAAGTGGCGCATAACCAACTAATGTTAAGTTATATGTTTCTTTACGCTCACCTTTTGCATTTCTACCAATCTCTTTATCTCCGCCATACACAGTTTGAGCTGTACCTGTTTTACCAGCAGCTTTATATGGTGCACCTGCAAAGTATTTCGCAGCTGTACCACCAGAATCGTTAAATACTTGTCTAAATCCTTCCTGAACACGTTTAATTTGTGATTCAGGCATATCAATACGGTTTAGTACTTTCGGTTCCATTGAATGAACAACTTTTCCAACTTCGTCTGGTTTCGCTGCCGGTTGACGAATTTCCTTTACAACTTGCGGCTGCATACGATAACCACCATTTGCAATTGTTGAAACATATTGTGCTAATTGAAGTGGTGTATACGTATCATACTGTCCAATTGATAAATCTAATAGGAAACCTGGCTGAGTTCCTTTACCTGTTTGACCCGCTGATTCATTCGGTAAATCAATACCTGTTTTCACACCAAGTCCAAACTGTCCAAAATAATAACGCATCGTATCAAATGCTTTTTGTGGTATATCTAACGTACCACCTCGCACATATTGAACACCTGCGATATTCATCGCTGTTTTAAACATATATACGTTAGAAGACATTTTTAATGCTGTCAGATCATTAATATATCCCATCGTCTTCCAAGAAGATTTTTTCGGCGTTCCTTTCAACACGATTGGTTCATCGAGCTGAACTGAACCTGGTTGAATCGCATTTGTTTGATAGCCTGTAAGTACTGTCGCACCTTTTACAGTTGATCCCATCGGATAAGAGCTTGTCATCGTTCCTAATGCGAAATCTTGCACTTTCGTTTCGCCATTTTCTTCCACTAACTGTTTCCCTGCCATAGATAAAACTTCACCATTTTTTGGATTCATCATTACAACGAATGCACGATCTAAAAGAGGTTGTCCCCCTTTATATCTCAATAAATTTTTAGTGATAATTTCTTCTACACGCTTTTGTAATTCCATATCAATTGTTAAATTCAGATTATTACCACTTTGCCCTTTTGATACATTAATCGTTTCTAAAATATTACCGTTTTTATCTGTAATATTTTTCACTTCCGCTTTATTACCGTGCAAGCTATCTTCATATTGCTGCTCAAGATAACTTTTCCCTACGCGGTCATTTCGATTATAATCACGAACAAGATAGTAATCTAGTCTTTCTCTAGGTAAACCTTCATCAGATGTTGACACCCCGCCAAGTACACTTCGGAATAAATCATCATAAACATATTTTCGATCCCAATCAACATTCGTATCTACACCCGGTAATGCTGCTAGGTTTTCACTAATAATCGCATATTCTACTTCTGTAGCATCCTTTTTAATGACTTGAGGTGTCATTGCATATCCGCCGTCCATTTTGCTTTTAATCGCTAGTACTTCTAAATCTTTTGCGGATAATTGATTCATTTCCTCTTCTGTCACGCGACTTCGTTGACGCTCATCTAATTCTTTATCGTCAATTTTTTTATCTTTTAACTCTTGACGATCTTTATTTGTAATTTTTTCTTTAGCTTCCTCTTTATGCATAGCAAGCCAATAATCTTTTTTATCGCGATCTGTTAATTTATCTGTCGGTACTTCAATCAAATCTGCTAGCTTTTTCGCTGTTTCTAAGCGAGCCTCTGCAGTTGATCCTTTCATTTTTGTAAATGTAATCGTACGTACAGCTGCATTATCTACTACAGGTCGCCCAAAACGGTCAAATATTTTCCCACGTGGTACAGGATTACTTATCGTCGAGTTCTCTTTCCTCTCCACTTCATTCTTATATTCCTCACCGCGAACAATTTGTACATATCCAAGCCTTACAATAACCGCGGAGAACAATAAAAACACGCAGAAAAACAGCACGTTTAACCGAAAAGGAACGTGAGTCTTTTTCT
This sequence comes from Bacillus sp. 3G2, assembly GCF_044324725.1. NCBI lineage: Bacteria > Bacillati > Bacillota > Bacilli > Caryophanales > Bacillaceae > Bacillus > Bacillus sp. 3G2. The sequence continues at coordinate 4,049,101 of NZ_CP172246.1, forward strand.
TTTGTTGTTTCTGCTTCTTGCTCATACAAACCCCCTCTACCAACAGCTATGTAATGTGAAAGGGACACCTTCATACAGGTGTCCTCACTGCTGTCTTACATCTTTTTCTATTCTAGCATAAAACAACCGAGAAGTTAACCTTCTGGTTCTGTTTGGTTCTGCGCAGTCGCTTGCGTTACAACACTTGTTTTACTCGCATTTCCCTCATCATATTTGACATTTTTAACTGCAAAATAGATAAGAAAATGTCCTGCACCTAAAATACATAATAAGTAAGGTAAACTTTTTTCAGGCGGAAAGAATAGTACAGCACATAAAAAACTTAAAATCGAGCAAATTCTTCCTGCATTTAACCATAATTCCCGGACAACTACATACTCTACACGCCACTCTCTCGCATTTTTCGCTCTGCCAATTACATCATATGTCATGGACCCGTACGGAACGAGCAAAATAGGGTATGCAATCGCAATACACGCTGCATAAATAAGTAATTTTGCGTATGTAACATTGAATATAACTAAAAATACGACAGCATATAAAATAATGCCTCCAAGCAAAATTGCTTTTTTTCGCCATTCTTTCTTTAACATACGAGTAACTAAATAGTAACACACAAATGATACAGCCGAATTTACTAAGCTATACTTCCCTAATGCGAGCTCGCTATCAGTTGCTAAATACACGTACACGGAAATCACAAAAATAAATGTTCCCTCTCTCAGCCCTTGGAAAAAATGAGCACGTGTAATTCTTCCCCAATTTTTATCAATCTGCCGCTCTTTCAATACTTGTACAATTTCATACCGTCCTTCACATTCTCTCTTAGATACAAAAAAGCTTAAAATGACAGCAATTGCAAATAACAATAACGAAAGAAAGAATATAACCGTATAGCCACTCCATTTTTCCATACGTGAAATTGTGTATCCAGCTGCTATCGGTCCAATCATGCCAGAGAAGGATGTAAGAAGTCCAAGAAACCCGTTAAAGAAATCTCTTGTTTCTGGCTCTGTAATCTCAAATGTTAATAAGTTAAACGCGAGCCAGTAAAAACCATATCCGACTCCTAAAAGAGCCCCCATTAATAAAATATAGTGAGAAGCGCTTTTTCCCGCTACTAAAACAACGATAAAAAAAATTGCTAACGTGCCTACGCCTATTCGTAACAAGATTGAGCGATCAATACGTTTCGCTAATTTCCCACCTATAAGAAATGTGAGAGGCTGTAATACAACGCTGGCCAAATTATACAAGCCAAGATTCACATAATTTTGTGTTTGTTTCCATAAATAAATGTTAACAAACGTATTCGATAAAGAAATTGCGAGCGTGTATAAACCTCCAATAAGAAGCAATAACACTAAATCCCGATTCACTTCAACGTCACCAATTATATGTTTCCACTTCATACACAACTCTCCTTTACTTCATGTTCTAGTCTTCCAAAGACAAGCCCAATTATGTAAAAGGAAAGCATAGAAAAAAGCTAGGAGCATTCTCCTAGCTTTTTTCTATCGTTATTACAATTATTTAGCTTCTTGGTAACGTTTTTCAGCAGCGTTCCAATCTACAACGTTCCAGAATGCACCGATGTAGTCTGGACGACGGTTTTGGTAATTTAGGTAGTAAGCATGTTCCCAAACATCTAAACCAACAACTGGAGTTTTACCTTCAGTTAGAGGAGAATCTTGGTTTGGCGTGCTTGTTACTTCTAACTCACCATTGTTTACTACTAACCAAGCCCAGCCAGAACCGAAACGAGTTGCGCCAGCTTTTGCGAATTCTTCTTTGAATGCATCGAAGCTACCGAATTTCGCTTCAATTGCAGTTGCAAGTTCGCCTACTGGTTGTCCGCCACCGTTTGGAGATAAGATTGTCCAGAAGAATGTATGGTTAGCATGTCCACCACCATTGTTACGTACTGCTGTACGGATTGCTTCTGGTACTTCGTTTAAGTTTGCAACTAATTCTTCTACGCTTTTGTCAGCTAATTCTGCATGACCTTCTAAAGCAGCGTTTAAGTTTGTAATGTACGTGTTATGGTGTTTTGTATGATGGATGTTCATTGTTTCTTTGTCAAAGTGAGGCTCTAAAGCATCATACGCATAAGGTAAATTTGGTAATTCGTGTTTTGCCATTGTTATATTCCTCCCAGTTTATGTATTGCCACTTAAGTGACATACAACTTCATTCTACCCTAATTGCCATAGGGTGCAAACAAATAAATCACATTGTCTTGCTATCATTAACGTAGCAAAATTCCCACTTCTTTTCAATTAAAATGCTCATATATTCCGTAAAAAAAGCTCCCTTCTACAAGGAAGCTTCCTACTGACGTAATAAACATGTGAAATGGATATGGACCCTGTAGGACTCGAACCTACGACCGGACGGTTATGAGCCGTCTGCTCTAACCAGCTGAGCTAAGGGTCCACAATTATGTATGTAACAACATATCAAATAAAGGAATTCCTATCGGATATATCCTTTAAGAAATGTAAGATAAATTTACCATACGAAAAAGAAAAGTGTCAATTGTATTTTTCTCATTTAAAAGAAGAAAATTAATAAAAAGAAATTTAGTTATCTCCACTATATGTAAATATAATATATCTTGAGATTCTCTAGATTCCTACGTTACAATGATTTTATACATGCATAAAGGAAGTGAATCTATGTCCATATTTACCCAATTAGCAAAAAGCGTATATTCGCCTAAAGATATGGCGCTATTCCGTTTTCAAAAAATCGGAAAAACCATTTTGTATATTATGCTACTTTGTCTAATCACTACTATTCCAAGAACATTCTTTTACGGTAGCTTTATCCAAGATAGTGTTACTATGGTAAATCAAGCAATTGAAAAAGATTTACCTGATTTTAAAATCGAAAACGGTGAACTAAAAGCAGATATTGAACAACCTATTCAAAAGGAAGAGGGAGATGCTCTTTTCGTATTTGATCCCAATACAACAGATATAGAACAATATCAAAACAAAACTGGTTTATTTATTTTAAAAGATAAAGTAGTTTCTATAGGAAATGGTCAAACACAAACATACTCCTATAATGATTTATTAGGGACATCTCTTGAGAAGAAAGATTTGCAAGATTTTATTTCTGTATTCGATAGTATTTATCCAATTTTACTAGCCGTTATTGGCGTGTTAGTGTACCTATTCCAATTGTTTATTACTTTCTTAGGAATTACTTTACTTGCGTTTATAGGTTCTGCTATGAGTGGTCAACGTAAATTATCTTATAAGCAAGTATGGACGTTAACTGCATACAGCTACACAATTCCAACAATCTTCTTTATGATTATGGATTTATTCAAAATTGTTGTACCTGGTTCAACATTCATTTATATCGCAGTTGTTTTAATTGTTCTATACTTAACGATTAAAGAAGTTCCAAAACCGAACGAAAAAAATGCCTAAATAGGCATTTTTTTTTTGGACAAGCATATATTCCTAGCAAAGGAGTGAAGAATATGAAGAGATTAGGTATATTCTTATTCGTGCTTGTTCTTGGTTATATATTTTATTACGATATAAAAATCGGCACTTTACCGATGTTAAGTTCATATAAAAAAACAAATGCGGCCCAAACGTTAAAACAAGAAAATACAGATACAAAACAAAATAAAGAGAACAAAACAGAAAAAGAAACAGATGTCACTTATAAAACAATAGAAGTCAAAACAGGTGATACGGTTCTTTCCATTACAGAAGCGATTAATAAGAAGAAAATCCCTTCTATCGAAAAAGTAATTGATGATTTTAAACAATTAAATAAAAATACATCTGCTACAAAAATACAAATTGGAAAGTCTTATAAATTCCCGTTATATCAATAAGCAATCACTTAATCCTTGTCAATTACATAAAGGCGCTGATACAATAGTAAAAGTGAAACCGAGCACTTCGGTTTCTATAGCCCTGTATCACGTATACTATCATTGATATGAGGGACTAAATAAGAAACTTCTTTTATAAGGAGAGCGATCTATTCGTGAATGAAATGACTCATCGTACAAAAACACGTCCAGTTAAAGTCGGTAATTTAACAATTGGCGGTAATAATGAATTAATTATACAAAGTATGACAACAACAAAAACACATGATGTTGAAGCAACAGTTGCTGAAATTAAACGCTTAGAAGAAGCTGGCTGTCAAGTCGTTCGTGTTGCTGTTCCAGACGAACGCGCAGCAAATGCTATTGCTGATATTAAAAAACAAATCAACATTCCACTTGTTGCTGATATTCATTTTGATTATCGCCTTGCTTTAAAAGCAATTGAAGGTGGCATTGATAAAGTACGTATCAATCCAGGTAACATTGGTCGTCGCCATAAAGTAGAAGCTGTTGTAAATGCAGCAAAAGAACGCGGTATTCCAATCCGTATCGGTGTAAACGCAGGTTCATTAGAGCGTCACATTTTAGAAAAGTACGGATACCCAACTGCAGATGGTATGGTCGAGAGCGCCCTACATCACATTAAAATTTTAGAGGACTTAGATTTCCACGATATTATCGTATCTATGAAAGCCTCTGATGTTAATTTAGCAATTGAAGCATACGAAAAAGCCGCACGTGCTTTTGACTATCCATTACATTTAGGTATTACAGAATCTGGAACATTATTTGCCGGAACTGTAAAAAGTGCCGCTGGTCTTGGAGCAATCTTAAATAAAGGCATCGGAAATACACTACGTATTTCATTAAGTGCTGACCCAGTTGAAGAAGTAAAAGTTGCACGTGAACTATTAAAGTCATTCGGCCTTGCATCTAATGCAGCAACACTTATTTCTTGTCCAACTTGCGGTCGTATTGAAATTGACTTAATTAGCATCGCTAACGAGGTAGAAGAATACATCTCTACACTAAAAGTACCAATTAAAGTTGCAGTACTTGGTTGCGCTGTAAACGGTCCTGGTGAAGCTCGTGAAGCTGATATCGGTATTGCCGGTGCACGTGGAGAAGGATTATTATTCCGTAAAGGGCAAGTTGTTCGTAAAGTACCTGAAGAAATCATGGTAGAAGAACTGAAAAAAGAAATCGACGTAATCGCTGCTGAAATGGCTGCTGAACGAGAAAAAGAAAAAGAAACACAAGAACAATAAAAAGAAGGTTGCCACAATATTTGTGAGCAACCTTCTTTTCTACGCAAAAAGCTCGTCAGTTATATAACTGACGAGCTTTTACTTTGCACATTTTGGACAACGGCCGTATATTTCAAACTTATGACCGGTTACTTCATAACCGTTAAAATCTTTATTCATAAAATCCATCGGGCAGGAAGTAATCTCTTTCGTCCCCCCGCAATCTAAACAAATAAAATGATGATGATGTTCCATAATAGAACATGTAAAACGAAAATGTTTTTCACCATTTAATTCCGTTTGTTCCAGAACACCAATTTCAGCAAACACCGTTAAGTTACGATAAATCGTATCAAAGCTAAGACCTGGATAATCATCCTTCATATGCTCTAAAACGTCTTTTGCCGTTAAATAACGATTGTGAGCTGCAAATAACCTGAGCATTTCTTCCCTTTTCCCAGTATGTTTGTATCCTTTATCTTTCATTAGGCGTAAAGCTTCTGTTAGATTCATATCTATCCCTACTTTATGCAGTTTTTTTCTTTTTCCATAAAATTGCACCAATTAAAATAAGAACTGCTATCATAACAATTGTACCACCTGGCGCTAGATCAAGTTGATATGAAGCAAACATTCCACCAATTACCGCAATTTCACCAAATAAAATGGAAAAGAAAATTGTTTGTTTAAATCCATTCGCAATACGAATACTTGCTGCAACTGGTAGCGTCATTAATGATGATACGAGAAGAACCCCTACTACACGCATTGATACTGCAATGACAAGGGCAACCAATATAATGAAAATAAAGTGAATCCACTTTGCGCTCAAACCAGTTGATACAGCGTATTCCTCATCAAACGATAGTAAAAATAACTCTTTGTATAATAAAGTAATCGTTACAATAACAACAATTGCTACAATGCCAATAATGATTAAATCTGTACTTGTTACAGCACTTACACTCCCAAATAAATAACTAAATAAATCAGTGTTAAATCCATTTGCAAGTGATATAAAAATAACCCCAATCCCCATTCCTGCTGAAAGGATAATCGGAATTGCTAATTCTTGATAATGTTTATATACAGTACGTAATTTTTCAATTAGTAACGCCCCACCAATAGAAAAAACCATTCCCATATATAAAGGATTTAAAAATCCTCCTGTAAAAATTGTTTTTTCTAGTAGTAAACTTGCAGCAATACCCGATAATGTCACATGACTTAATGCATCCGCAATAAGCGACATACGGCGAATGACAACAAACACACCGATAAGCGGCGCAACAAGTCCTATTAAAACTCCTGCATATAAAGAGTTACGTAAAAAGTCATATTGTAAAAAATCTTGTATCATTATATCCTCCCGTGATGCTCATGCTCGTGTTCTAAACGATGAACATGATGTCCATATAAGACGGACATTTCCGCATCTTCTAACTCTCGGAACTTCTCTACATTTCCATGGAAATGTAGATGTTGGTTTAAGCATGCAACATGTGTTACCTTTTCCGTAACAGCTCCCATATCATGAGTAACGAGAATTAATGTGATTCCTAACCTTTTGTTTAAATCCTCTAATATCTCATAAAAACTTTCTACATTCTTCACATCGATTCCAACAGTGGGCTCGTCCAAAATAAGTAATTCAGGATCACTAACGAGTGCACGAGCAATAAATACACGCTGTTGTTGTCCACCAGAAAGCTCTCCGATATTGCGCCCTTGAAACTCACTCATCCCTACATCAGCAATCGCTTTTTCTACCTTTTTCTTATCCTCTTTTGTGAAAAAGCGAAACAGCCCTTTTTTCGAAACGAGTCCCATTGATACAACTTCAAAGACAGTTGCCGGAAAACCAGAATTAAAGCTATTTGCTTTTTGCGACACATAACCAACTTTGTTCCATTCTTTAAACTTCTTACTATCAACACCAAACAAACGAATACTTCCTTGTTTTGGCTTTAAAACGCCTAATAAACATTTTAGCAAAGTTGATTTCCCAGAACCATTTGGCCCAACTAAACCTAAAAAAGCTCCCTTCGGAACTTGCAAATTAATATCTTCTAACACATTTCGATCTTCATATCGAAATGACAATCCTTCTATTTCTAATATATTATTCATAGCATCTCACCTATTTTAATTCAGAATGATTCCGATTTATATCTATTTGAATTATAGTACAGCTTATTATAGTTGTAAACCAATCTGCCTAAAATATATCATTTTTTTCAAGAAACCTTACTATTATAACAAAAAGCAGAGAAAAATTCTCTGCTTTCGAAAAATATCCCTATAAAACGTAACCTTAATCAGATGAGGCCATCCCCTACTGATTATTTGCCCTCAAGATACATGTTTTAGTGAATAGCTGATTTAAACTTACCACCATTTGTCTCTTGCGTACTCATAATCGTAACAAACGCATTCGCATCAATTTCATACACAATTGATTTTAACTTTGTCACTTCCAGACGCGTTACAACTGCATAAATAACTTCTTTTTCTTTATCTGTGTAACCGCCTTTCGCTACAAGCTTTGTAGTTCCACGACCAAGACGATGCAAAATCGCATTTGATACTTCTTCATATTGATCTGATACAATTAAAACGGCTTTCGTTTCATCTAAACCTTGAATGACTGTATCAATTGTTTTGAAGGCAATATAGTACGCCATAACAGAATACATAGCTTGTTCAACACCAAATACAAATGCTGCCCATGCAAAAATAAATAAGTTCACAAACATTACAAATTCACCAACAGAGAAAGGTAATTTCTTCGTTAATAAAATACCCATAATTTCTGTTCCGTCCATTGATCCACCATGGCGAATAACGAGTCCTACACCAAGACCTAAAATAAGACCACCAAACACTGTCGCTAAAATTGGCTCTGTTGTAAATGGCGGAACAGCATGTAACGTTGATTCAATAAATGCTAAAGCTACAATACCGAACGCCGAAGATAGCATGAACGTTTTTCCGATTTGCTTATAGCCTGAATACATAAATGGGATATTGAGAATAACGACTAAAGTAGAGAAACTTAACCACCAAATATTAGGAGTAAGATAATCTAATATAAGAGAAATACCAATAATTCCACCATCAATAATTTTATTTGGCATTAAAAATAGTTCAATCGCTACCGCTGCGCATGCCGCCCCAAAAATAATCATAACTAAACGATAAATAAGATGGATAACACTTTCTTTTCGATGTTGCTTCTGCTCCATAAATCCTCCCTATACTCTTTTTCTATAGTTTTGTCCTTATATTATAACATACGCTTCTTTTTCTCATGAAAAAAGAAACTCTATACGAATATGTACAAGCTACGTACTCATATATTTCGATAGAAGAACGTGTGAAGGAGGATAACTCGATGAACCTCATTAAACAACTCGTAAATAAAAAATTAAATCATATTTCTACAAAAGAGTTATTGAAATATAGCAAAGAATATGAAGTCTCTATTACGACTGCCCAAGCCGATCAAATTGTTTTACTTATGAAAGGAAAGAATATTAACATTTACGATAATGACGAACGGCTAGCGCTCTTAAAACAAATAGCAAAAGTAACCTCCCCTGCTACTGCCCAGCAAGTAAATACTTTATTTCAGCAACTACTAAAATAAGGAGGGGGAAATCCCCTCCTTATTGCTTATTGCGCTTTAATTTTCTCAAGAATTCCTTCATCAAAAGTACCATTTTTCAGCATTTCGATTTCTAATTTATATGGCGGCTTCTTATCTTTTTTATCTTCACCTACATATGGAGTTTCAAGAATTTTTGGTACGTGCATTAACTGCGGATGATGCACAATATGATGTAACGCTTTATAACCGATATGACCGAAGCCGATATTTTCATGACGGTCCTTTCCTGCGCCGCGTACATTTTTACTATCATTAATATGAAGTACCTGCAAACGATCAATACCAACAATCTTATCAAATTCGTTTAATACGCCGTCAAAATCATTTACAATATCATATCCTGCATCGTGCGTATGACACGTATCAAAGCATACTGATAATTTCTCATTATATTTTACACCATCAATAATCTTTGCAATTTCTTCAAAGCTACGACCGCATTCCGTTCCTTTTCCTGCCATCGTTTCTAACGCAATGTTAACCGTCTGTTCTGGCGTTAACACTTCATTAAGCCCTTTAATAATTTGTTGAATACCAGCATCCGCTCCTGCCCCAACGTGCGCACCTGGGTGAAGAACGATTTGTTTCGCCACACCTAATGCCGATGTTCTTTCAATTTCCATGCGAAGGAAGTCTACACCTAATTGGAATGTTTCTGGCTTCGTCGTATTCCCAACATTAATAATATATGGCGCATGTACGATAATGTCCTCAATACCGTTTAGTTCCATATGTTTTCTTCCTGCTTCTATATTCAATTCTTCAATTGGTTTTCTTCGTGTATTTTGCGGCGCACCTGTATAAATCATAAACGTCGTTGCACCGTATGAAACAGCCTCTTCACTTGCTGCTAATAACATTTTCTTACCACTCATGGAAACATGAGATCCAATCTTTAACATACAATCACCTCTTCAATATACAATAGATATAATGATAGCATAATTTGTAGAAATATGTAGTGAATTGTTTGTTCCTAAAACACTACGCAAATTGTAACTGGCTACACCGAAACTTTAATCAGTGTTTTTTCCATTCCCCACTGATTATTATCCCGCAAATAGCTAGATAAAAAAAGATAAGGGGGCTCCCCTTATCTTTTTTTATTGCTATATTTTTTCTTCACTTTGTCACGTTCTGTTGCAAGTTTACGTTTATAGTTTGGTTTTACTTTTTTCGGCTTTTTAATAACTTTTGTTGCCATAACGTCAAGTTCATCATTTGGTTTCTTACGGCTCTTACGACGACGACGTTCACCTAAATCCGCCCACTCATCTCCGCGTAAATCTACATGCTTGAATTCAATATGACGTTGTTTTTCTAAACTATCTAACGCTTCTTCGTTTGCTGGATCATAAATCGTCACTGCAATACCTGAATGCCCTGCACGTGCTGTTCTTCCAACGCGGTGAACGAAGAAATCTAAGTCTGATGGAAGTTCGTAGTTAATAACATGACTAATTCCTTCAATATCAATACCACGTGCTGCTAAATCAGTTGCAACAATATATTGGAATTCAAGGTCACGAATTTGTTTCATCATCTTTTTACGATCACGCGGTGATAAATCTCCGTGAATTCGTCCAACTTTTAAGCCACGTTCCATTAATCCGTCAGCAACCTGATCCGCCATCTTCTTCGTATTCGTGAAAACAACTGCTAAATATGGTTTAAATTGTAGCAACATTTTGTTCACTAAATCGATTTTGTTACGATGTTTAGAAGGTACTAAATAATGTTCAATATTCCCAGCCGCAACTTGTTTTGGATTGATATGAATATGCTCTGGATTCTCCATATATTTCTTCAGAAACGGTTTTAGTTTTTGAGGAATTGTTGCAGAGAAAACTAGCATTTGTAAGTTTCTAGGCATGCGTGCTGCAATTTTGTCTACATCATGAATGAATCCCATATCAAGCATTAAGTCTGCTTCATCGACAATAATCGTATTTGCTTTATGAACAAATAGCGCTTGCTCTTCTACTAAATCTTTAATACGTCCTGGTGTTCCAACTACAACATGAGGTTGCTTTTTCAACTTTTCAATTGATCGTTGTTTATCAGTTCCACCAATTAAACAACGTGCTGTAATCATTTGATCTTCCGCACAAAACTTTGTTAATTTCACGATTTCTTCGTAAATTTGTTGTGCTAACTCACGAGTAGGCGCTGTAATAACAAGTTGTACTTCTTCACGACTTGCATTAATTCTGTTCAATGTAGGAAGTAAGTATGCATGTGTTTTCCCAGAACCTGTTTGGGATTGTCCAATTACACTTACACCTTTTTTCACGACCGGGAAAATTTTCTTTTGAATTCCTGTCGGTTCTGTAAAGCGTAGTTCACGAACTGCATCTATTAAAAATGGTTTAAAATCATACTGTGTAAAAGTTTGTTGTGTCATAAGTTACACCTTCTTTCTAAATTTCTACTGCGCGCACAAATCAGTCAAGTCTACATTATATCGAAATCTACAAGTAAAATCCATCTTTAGTTTAGGTTTTTCCTTCAAAAACTAACCTTCTTCCCTCTTATTGCATATTGTATGTGTATATACCTAACTGAAGAAAGGAGGATTTCTCACATGTTTCCAAAATCCCCCACAAGGCAAATGTATCCGAATCCAGGACAGCAACCTTATACACCATATCCAATTCCACAACTACCACCGATGGCACAAAAAAAGAAAGGGTTCCTTGCTAAACTCTTTAAAAAACACGATCCCACCGAGCCTTTCATGCAAATGGTTCCACCTTATCGACAAATGGAAGGACCGCCGCCAATGATGCACCAGCAACCGCCGCCACAATATCAACAACAATACCAATACCAACAACAATACCCGCAGCAATACTCACAACAATATCAACCATACATGCAGCGGCATCCAGAGCAAATGAATCCCCCTCAAATGTATGAATCAAATGAAACGCGCGGCGGTGCAGCAACTACAGCAGCATCCAGTAGCGGCATCGGCAGTTTTTTTGCGAATTTAATTTCGAATCCAACTAATATGATAAACAATATTGAAAAAGTCTCCCAAGTCGTTCAATCTGTAAGCCCTGTCGTCGAACAGTACGGTCCTATTATGCGTAACTTACCAAGCATCGTTAAAATCCTCACCTCTGGAAAAAGTACGGAAGAAGATCCAACTGAAGATCAAGCTGAAGACATAGCAGAAAAGGTTGAGGTAGCAACTCCGCCTCCTCCACAAAAAAAAAGAAAAAGAAAAAAAATAGTGATTGAGCCAGTCATAGAAAAAGAATTACGAGAGGAGCCTGTTCAAAAAATAGCAACAAAACCAAAACTATATGTGTAACAATCCTTTGTTTTCTATCCACTCCTCCTTTATAATGTAAAAGACTATGCACAAAAGTATCCCTTGTTTAGAAGGAGAGGATTACTCATATGAAAATTGTTAAAATTTCCCCTCGTGGTTATTGCTACGGTGTTGTGGACGCGATGGTTATTGCACGTAACGCCGCATTAGATACATCATTACCAAGACCTATTTATATTTTAGGTATGATTGTTCACAACAAACATGTAACAGATGCGTTCGAAGAGGATGGCATCATTACATTAGACGGTCCAAGTCGATTAGAAATTTTAGATAAAATCGAATCTGGTACTGTTATTTTCACTGCACACGGTGTTTCGCCAGAAGTTAAACAACGTGCAAAAGAAAAAGGTTTAACGACAATCGATGCCACTTGTCCAGATGTTACAAAAACACATGACCTTATCGAAGCAAAGAAGGCTGAAGGTTACCATGTCATTTATATCGGCAAAAAAAATCATCCAGAACCAGAAGGCGCAGTTGGTATCGCACCTGATATCGTTCATCTTATTGAAAGAGCTGATGATTTAAAAACATTAGAAATTCCAACGGATAAGATTTTAGTTACGAACCAAACGACAATGAGCCAATGGGATGTTCAGCATTTAATGGAGGACATTCAGAAGAAATTCCCAACAGCAGAATTCCATAAGGAAATTTGTTTAGCAACTCAAGTTCGCCAAGAAGCGGTCGCTAAACAAGCTGATGTTGCCGATTTAACAATTGTTGTCGGTGATCCAAAAAGTAACAACTCAAACCGTTTAGCACAAGTATCACAAGAAATCGCTGGTACGAAAGCATACCGCGTCGCAGACGTAAGTGAGATTAAATTAGAGTGGCTACAAGGTGTAGAAAACGTAGCTGTTACAGCAGGTGCTTCTACTCCAACTCCAATTACGAAAGAAGTTATCGCTTTCTTAGATCAATATGATCCAATGAATCCCGCTACGTGGGAGAGAGTTCGAAAAGTACCGTTACAAAAAATATTACCTCGTGTAAAAGTGAAAAAAGAACAATAATAAAAACCGTTGCCTATATGAGCAACGGTTTTTATTTTTCTTATACAAATGTAAATGGATCTGTATGTAATTGCGAAGCATGAATATGTACATTGAGTTTCTTTGCATCCACTTTTTCTTGTAATTGCTTTTGCACACCTTGCTTCATTACTTTTTCAACGTTATGTCCTGGGTCAACTATATTTAAGCCGAGCATCATCGCATCATGAGCAACATGATAATACATGTCACCTGTTACATATACATCCGCTCCCTTAAATTTAGCTTGATTGATGTATTTATTACCATCGCCACCAAGTACAGCTACTTTGCGCACTTTATCATCTAATTTCCCAACAACTCGTGCACCCTTTACATCTAATGATTTCTTTACATGTTCTGCAAACTGTCCAAGTGTCATTTCTTCTTGTAAGTATCCTATTTTCCCAAGCCCTAATGTTTCGCCTTTGTTATCAAGCGGATACACATCATACGCTACTTCTTCATATGGATGTGCCGTTACCATTGCTTTAATCACTTTTCGCTGTAGTGAAGCTGGAATAATCGTTTCGATTCGCACTTCTTCTACGCGCTCTAACTGTCCAGTTTCCCCGATATAAGGATTTGTCCCCTCTTGAGGTACAAACATACCTGTACCCTCGCTACTAAACGTACAGTGGCTATAATTGCCGATATGACCAGCACCTGCGTTTCCTAATGCTTTCCGTACTTCTTCTGCATGAGTTACTGGCACAAACACAACAATTTTTTTCATTTCTTCTGCATATGTCGGTGCCAGAACTTCTGTATTTTGCAATCCTAACGCCTCAGCAAGTAAATCATTTACCCCACCCTTAGCGACATCCACATTTGTATGTGCTGCATAAATGGCAATATCATTTTTAATACACGTTTCAATAATTCTTCCGTACGCTTTATCTGTATGAATCGCTTTTAACGGATTAAAAATTAAAGGATGATGCGCAATAATGACATTTGCTCCTAATCGAATTGCTTCCTCCACAACTTCTTCCGTTACATCTAACGCAATCAATACATGCTGTACAGGTTTATTAAGCGCTCCAATCTGCAGGCCAATCTTATCTCCTTCCATTGCCAAATGCTTCGGATACATACTTTCAAATAAAGAAATAATTTCATGGCCGTTTGGAATTTTACTCATGATAAAACCTCCCCTATCATTTTCATTTTCGCTTCTACTTCCACACGCTTCGCTTTTGTTTCTTCAGAATCAGCCGCACGTTCTAACTGTTTTAGAATATTTTGGAAGTTTTTCAATTCTCCTTCCCATTTCTCAACGAAAGCTTCACCTTTTTCTTTTATTAAAAATGGACCCATAAACAATTCAGCTTGCTTATTTTCAGAGTAAGGCATCGCAATGTTTCCACGCTCTCCTACTAAGATCTCGTAAATTTTCCCATCTTCTTTTACGATTTTTTCATGGATAAGTTCCCACCCATTTTCAATAAACCATTCACGAATGTGATGCGCTGCAATATTCGGCTGCAAAATTAAACGCGTTACACCTTCTAATTTTTCTTTACCACTTTCTAAAATGTCACGAATTAACGCTCCGCCCATTCCAGCAACCGTAATTACATCTACTTCTCCTGGCGCGATAACAGCTAATCCATTCCCTTTACGCACATCCACTTTATCTTGTAAGCCACTTTCAGCTACAGTTGCTTGTGCAGAGCGAAATGGTCCATCTACAACCTCTCCTGCAACTGCTTTTGTAGCAATATTATTTATAATTGTATAACACGGTAAATACGCATGATCCGATCCAATATCAGCAACTGTAGATCCTACTGGTATTTCACGCACAACTTCTTCTAATCGTTTTGAAAGCTTTACTTCATTCATGTATTTCCATTACTCCTTCTCTTGTCAGTCTGTCTCCATGATAATGAATTTATAGTAGTTGTTGCAAGCCCATAACAATAATTCACTTCTCGATCACTCATCGTATTTTAGAAAATATAGAAAAACAAGCCCTTTGCATAAGCAAAAGGCTTGTCATACGGAACTTTATTTTTTCTTCGACAACCAATCAGCTACTTTAGCCGCTTGATCAGCTGGAACTATATTTGGTGGCATATTTCCTTTTCCTTTCGAAAGAATTTCTTTAATTTCATCTTTTGAAAGCTTCCCACCAATCTTTTGTAAATTAGGCCCTACTGCCCCTTGTAACTGGTCACCATGGCAGCTCGTACAGCTTTGCTTCACAATATCCTCTGGCTTCGATGCTGTTTGCGCTGGCTTCCCACCATTTTTTGCATCAGCTAACTCTTTAGATTTATTTAGCCCCTGAAATGAAAATACAAACATAACGATAATACCTAATGCTGCAATAAGAGCGAACGGAATCAGCGGATTACGTTTCATATCTCTTCTCCCCCCTCTATACCCCTAAATAGTTAGATGATTCAGTCATTTCCATTGTACTTGAAAACGCTCTATCAGAAAAGAGTAAACTGCTAATCGTTAAAAATATTCCATAAATTCAGTTTATTGTTTTTTATTGTTATATAGCTTATTATTTCGATAATTATTAACGTTTCTCATCATATTTTTCACTTTTCTACATATATTTTTGTATAGAATAAACAAAATTAATCGAAAAATCGAAAAATGAGCATTTGCAAATCAAAAGACAATTCTGTAAAATAAATTACAAGAAATTGTAATCGTTGCCGCTAGCTAAAGTTTAACAAAAGTTAACAAAATAAAAAAGTTTACTTCACAAAGGTGAAGTAAACTTAAAAAGAACCTATTCTAAGAAATCCTTAAGACGCTTACTACGGCTTGGATGTCTTAATTTACGAAGTGCTTTTGCTTCAATTTGACGGATACGTTCTCTCGTTACGCCGAATACTTTCCCAACTTCTTCAAGCGTACGAGTTCGTCCATCATCTAAACCAAAACGAAGACGTAGAACATTTTCTTCACGATCTGTTAGTGTATCTAACACATCTTCTAATTGTTCTTTTAGCAATTCATACGCTGCATGGTCCGCAGGCGATGTTGCTTCTTGGTCTTCAATGAAATCACCTAAATGGGAGTCATCTTCTTCACCAATTGGTGTTTCAAGAGAAACTGGCTCCTGTGCAATTTTTAAGATTTCGCGTACTTTTTCTGGAGCAAGATCCATTTCTTCACCAATCTCTTCAGGAGATGGTTCGCGTCCTAAATCTTGTAATAATTGACGTTGTACACGAATTAACTTATTAATCGTTTCAACCATATGAACTGGGATACGAATTGTTCGTGCTTGGTCTGCAATCGCACGTGTAATCGCTTGGCGGATCCACCAAGTTGCATACGTACTAAATTTGAAACCTTTACGATAATCGAACTTTTCAACCGCTTTAATTAGACCCATATTCCCTTCTTGGATTAAGTCTAAGAAAAGCATACCACGGCCCACGTAGCGCTTTGCAATACTTACTACAAGACGTAAGTTTGCTTCTGCAAGACGACGTTTCGCTTCTTCATCGCCATCTTCAATACGCGTTGCAAGTCGAATTTCTTCTTCTGCAGATAGTAAATCTACACGACCAATTTCTTTTAAATACATACGAACAGGATCATTGATTTTAACCCCAGGTGGTACACTTAAATCATTAAGGTCAAATTCTTCTTCTGTTTTTGAAATTTGGCGATTATTAGGACCTTCTTCGTTGTCGTTGTCACCAACTAAGTCAATCCCTTGTTCACCTAAATATTCATAGTATTCATCCATTTGATCGGATTCAATTTCAAATCCATTCATGCGTTCTGCAATCTCTTCATATGTAAGAACGCCACGTTTTTTTCCGAGCTCAGTGAGTTGTTCTTTCACTTGCTCAAGGGTCATTTCAGTTTCAATTTGTTTAGAACGAGCTGGTTTGTCAGCCATCTGTTCCCCTCCTTACGCGAGATACAAACATTCATTATACTAAAAATTTATCAAAAAAGCTATTTTCTCGCTTTTTGATTTTGTAAATATGCTACATAATATTTAGCAGCCTCTACAGGATCTGTTTTTTCCATTTGTTTTATCTTAAAGATGATTTCCGTCTTTTCAAGTTTTTCTTGATGACGTCTAAGCGTCTCCAAATGGCCTTGTAACACTTCTTCTGTGTATTCTGGATTAATAAATTCATCCGTCGAAATATCAGTGATGATATTTTTCAACTTCTCATCAGAGAGCCAACTTAAAAATGTTCCGACTGAAGGTTCATTTCCCTTTTCATAATATGCGTATAGTTCATATAAAATCCCTTTATGTTCTTCTGTGTGAAAATCTTCTATGTGGGATTCCATACGAACAGCCACTTCTGGACTTTGCAACATATGGTAAATAATTTCTCTTTCTGCCCTTTCAAAACCTGTTAACTTCGGTTTTGTTTGAACAATTTGAGACGGCTTAGAAACCTGCTTTACTTGTTTTTGCTGTACCTTTTGTTCTTTGCGATATTGGTGCAATTGATTCAAAAGTGTTTCCATTGAATACGAAAATTCTTGCGATAATGACTTCAAATATGATTCTGCCTGCATCGCATCCTGTAGCAACGATAACTCTTTTAAAACACTTTTCACATATTCTTCTTTGCCAGACTCATCTTGCAAATTTTTCCCTAAACGCAAATAATTTATTTTAAAACCAACAAAACTTATACTTGATTTCACAAGATTTTCAAAAGCAGTTGTCCCATATTGTTGCACATATTCATCAGGGTCAAGCTTATCTGGCAAGGATGTAACTTTCACCTGGCAACCGACTTTTAGCAATAATTGCCCTGCTTTCATCGTTGCTTCTCGCCCTGCTTTATCACCATCATAGCAAAGAACAACAGTTTCAACGTTACGTCGCAGAAGTTTTGCTTGTTCTTCAGTTAAAGCTGTTCCCATTGTCGCAACAGCTTCTTCCACACCACTTTTTACCGCAGCTAGTACGTCGGCATACCCTTCAAAAAGGACCACTTGCCCACGTTTTCTAATAAACGGCCTCGCTTGGTGGAAGTTATACAACAATTTACTTTTATGAAAAATCGGTGTTTCAGGGCTATTTAAATATTTCGGAGTATCATCTCCTAGCGCCCTTCCACTAAACGCTATCACTTTACCTTGTAACGTAGAGATTGGAAACATAACCCTTCCACGGAAGCGATCATAATGACTACCATCCTTCTCGCTTCTTATGAGAAGACCAGCTTGTTCCATACTAGACAGCGATAAACCTCTTTTTTGTAAAATTTTCGTTGCTGCATCCCAAGCAGGTGACGCATAACCAATTTCAAACTTCTCAATCATCTCTTTCGTAATACCACGTTTTAACAAATACGAAAGTGCTTCATTTCCTTCTTCTGTATTTACTAATAAATGATGATAATACTTTTTCAAAAGTTCATGAGCCTGTTGCATGATGACAGTGTCATCAGATATGTCTTCTTGTTGTCCTTGCCCTGATGTATACTCTGCAACCGCAATTCCATTTCTTTCACCTAGCTTTTGAACAGCCTCGGTAAAAGCCAATCCTTCCATTTTCATTAGAAAGGAAAATACATTTCCACCTTCTCCACATCCGAAGCAATGAAAAATTTGCTTATCCGATGAAACAGAGAATGACGGAGAATTCTCACCATGAAATGGACAAAGGCCGAAATAGTTACGTCCCTGTTTTCTAAGTTGAACGTATTCACCAATCACTTCTACAATATCCGATGACGTCCGAATCTGTTCAACAACTTCTTCGGGAATTCTGTTCCCCATAAATCCATCTCCGTGTCGTATTTTGTATTCGATATAAATTAAAAAATTCCTTTATAATTCGACAATATTTTTTCTAAACTTATTAGAAAGTGTTGTCGATCACGTTATCAAACGATTTTGCAGGCCTTTTTCTGCGTAATTTCGCAAATACGTACCTACTATATAAAATTGTATCCATTTGCTCACCTGTTACAAATGTACCTCCTGGAGACAATACATATACACTTTTTTTACAAGAAGACTAGCAAGCACCATATCCTATGTGATCACGAGATCTGCTTCTTTTGCATGTTGATACATATAAAAAATCAACTTTAGCTTATTCAGCATCTACATAGATCCAATTTCCCTTGCTACTTCCTTAAACGATGAGCATACGATGTGACAAACAAAATTTCGACATGAACTTTCGTTCCAACTTGCACAATTTTCAGCATTCACAGGATATGCATCTGCATCAACTAATACGATATTGATGTTTTGCATATTTCTGTATTCTACATCCCTTCTGCGAATCCTTCCATAATGTGCGTTTTCTTGTATAGATTTTGTCGATTTAACGTAATTACATGTCTTTGCGTAAATCCTATCCCTAGTTTATTCTGAAAAATTAAAGTCTAAACGTAAAATATAGGTTTTTATCACAATTTTTTATTATAATATATTTTCTTCAACTGCGCTACATATCCCTTTATTTTTTCATCTTCTATTTCAGGATAACGAAACCCTGCTTTTGCATAATAAAAAAACAGAAGAATATAAGTATAACCACTCCGCTATAATCTATTACGAAATCAACAGGCATTGCTTTTTTCATGAGCGAAAAAAGCACATTCACCTTTGGTAAATGTGCTAAAACAATTTTTGGTTTTGCACTGCATTCACAATAATGTTAGCTGTTTCTTCAATCGCTTTATTCGATACATCAATTACTTGACAATCTATTTTACCGACTACATTCTCAAAGTGATCAATTTCTTCTTTAATACGATTAATATTGGCATATGTTGCACCGTCACTTAATCCAAGTGATTTCAATCGCTCTTTTCGAATATGATTCAACTTATCTGGCGTAATTTTCAAACCGAAGCATTTTTCTTTAGCCACTTGATATAATTCTT
Source organism: Bacillus sp. 3G2 (assembly GCF_044324725.1). Taxonomy (NCBI): domain Bacteria; kingdom Bacillati; phylum Bacillota; class Bacilli; order Caryophanales; family Bacillaceae; genus Bacillus; species Bacillus sp. 3G2. The sequence goes on from NZ_CP172246.1 coordinate 4,069,117, forward strand.
CAGGTGGATCTACTTCCGGTACGAGCGGTACATTGGCAACTTTCAAACGTTTGTTATGAGCTAAATATTGAGAAAGTGGTGTTTTTGATGTGCGCGAAATCCCAATCAACACGATATCTGCTTTTAAAATACCACGTGCGTCTCTACCATCATCATACTTTACAGCAAACTCAATTGCTTCAATCTTTTTAAAGTATTCTTCATCTAATCTACGAACAACACCCGGCTCATATCTTGGTACTTGCCCTGTAATTTCTTCAATTTGATCGATAAGAGGCCCGATAATATCATATGCCTCTACACCTTCTTTCGCGGCCTCTGTCACTAAATACTGGCGCATGTCAGGCTTTACTAACGTGAAACAAATAAGCGCTTGATTGCTCTTAGCAATTGAAATCACTTCTTTTAATGTCCCTGTATCTTCTACATACGGTACACGTCTAATATCAGGAGCGAATGGGAATTGCCCCATCGCTGCTCGAACAACCAAATCAGCCGTTTCTCCAACAGAGTCAGATACGACATATACGATTTTATTATCCATTACATTACCTCACTTTAAACAAATTACACTTATTCGTTATTTACTAAGTTTACAAACGCACGTGTAATATTTGTTTTTGTAATTCGTCCAATCACTTCTAAACCTTGTTTCGTATCTTTTACAACTGGCATCGCATCAATCTGTCTTTCTATTAATTCCATCGCAATATCATATAAAGAATCTTCTCTACGACACATCGCAATGTTTGGCATCCTTGTCATGATAATATTAACCGGAAGAGAGGTTAAATCCTGCTTTCCTAGGCTAGCTCGTAATAAATCTTTACGAGATACGACGCCAACTAATAGAGTCGATTGATCTACAACGAATAATGTACCTACGTCCTCTAAAAACATCGTACAAATCGCATCATATACTGATACATTTTTATCAATTACAGCCGGTCTAGATTGATAATCTTGTACTTTAATTTTCTTAACAGCTTCAGATAATAGCTGTCCCCCAGTTTTACCCGTATAAAAATAACCTACGCGTGGACGCGCTTCTAAATAACCAGCCATCGTTAAAATTGCTAAGTCTGGTCTTAGCGTTGCACGTGTTAATCCCAATTGCGCAGCAATTGACTCCCCTGTAATAGGACCGTGATCTTTTACAATCTGAATGATATGTTCTTGCCGTTTATTCAGCTCTATGATAATCACCACCTTCAGTGCACAACGAAAAAAGTTATACTATCTCTTAAATATTATATACTAAATATGCTATTTGAAAAAGATAGGATGTAAAAAGGACCGTATACGGCCCAAAATTATATTTGAAACTTATCAAGTTGTTCTAAGAAACGTCTTGATTTCAAATAAATCCCGCAATATTCATCATAATATGTATTCAATACTAAACGCATTTGTTTTTTTGTGCTATCCTTCACTGATACATTCCCAAGTCTATGTAAATCGAAGTGGTAGAAAAGACGTAATAATTTATGAACAGCTTCCCCCACTGGTATACGATACTGGTCTTGCTCAGCATGACGTGAGCACAGAAAACCGCCTTCTCGGACAGAGAAGGCGACAAAATCTGTTTCTTGATGACAAATCGCACATGTATCAAAATACGGGCGCATCCCTAATACCGGAAGCATTTTCGTTTGATAAATTAGTGATAATACTTCTGAATCAACACCCTCACACATATAATGCAACGTTTGATATAACATTTCAAATAAATATGGATTATGTTTTTTATCTTCTGTTGCTTTATCAGTTAACTCAACAATAAATGATGCATAAGCAGTTAAAAATATATCCTCGCGAATTTCTTTCATAGTTGAAATAATCTCGCCTTGTTGTAAAGTTCCAAGTCCAGATCCCATTTGAATAAGAAAATTACCATGTGTCATAAGTTGCGAAACAGATGCTAACCGGCTTTTCGGTTTTTTCGCTCCTCTTGCCATTGCACTTACCTTACCCAATTCTCTTGAGAATATTGTAACAATCTTGTTCGTTTCTCCGTAATCTGTCGTACGGATAACGATGCCCTCAACTTTTTGAAACATGTTCGTCACCATCCAAGGTTTGAACAAAACGGGTCAAGAAATTGGAGAGTCTAGATGTGCTAGCTCCTCTTCATGTTGATCCATCTCATCGTTTACGTCTTTTTCCATTTCTTTCAAAAGCAAGTACGTTTCAATGCTTCCTGTTTTGGAGAAAAACTTCCAGGTAAAATCTAGCATAAGAATCCACCTTTCTCAATAAGCGTAGCCTATAAACCAATTTCCTTTGTTGTTATTAAATTGACCCATTTTGTCCATTTTCATGTGAGAAAAATTTTTCCTAATTTATCAAAACTCATAAAAACCAATAATCAGCGGATGAACAAAACATCCGCTGATTACAGCTTTACTCTATTTTAGTACTCGTCTTCGCGGAAACCAAGGTCACGAAGCTGAGACATTTTATTACGCCAATCTTTTTGCACTTTTACCCATACTTCTAAAAATACTTTAGAACCAAGTAATGCTTCAATATCAAAACGAGCTCGCTTACCAACTTCTTTTAACATCTTCCCTTGTTTTCCGATAATAATCCCTTTTTGCGATGGACGTTCCACAACAATCGTTGCATTGATATAAACTGCCCCGCCTTCGCGTTTTTGAATTGCATCGATAACAACAGCCACAGAATGCGGCACTTCTTCACGTGTTAAATGTAGTACTTTCTCACGAATAAGCTCTGCAATAATAAATCTCTCTGGATGATCCGTTACTTGATTATCTGGGTAGTACTGTGGTCCTTCTGGTAAATACTTTTTAATTGTTCCAATTAAAGCGTCCACATTATTACCATCTAATGCAGAAATCGGTACAATCTCTGCAAAATCATGTAGTTTGCGGTATTGATCAATTAACTCTAATAATTGCTCTGGATGAAGTTGGTCAATTTTATTAATTACTAAAAATACTGGTTGTTTCGTTTCTTTTAATTTCTCAATGATAAATTCTTCACCACGACCAAATCCTTCAACTGCATTGACCATAAACAGAACAATATCAACTTCTTTTAATGTCGTTTGAGCCATCTTCACCATGAAGTCGCCTAATTTATGTTTAGGTTTATGTATTCCTGGTGTATCAATGAAAATTACTTGTGAATCATTTTCTGTATATACGCCTTGAATTTTATTACGAGTTGTTTGTGGCTTGTCACTCATAATGGCAATTTTCTGGCCGATAATACGATTTAAAAATGTAGATTTTCCAACATTCGGTCTGCCAATAATAGAGACAAAACCTGATTTATAACCTTTTCTATTCATGTAAATCCTCCGCTAAAAATGCTCCTGGCAACAATTCTCCGACTGTCGTCTCTTGAACGTCACCATGTAAATTTGATAGGTATACTTTCGTATCCTGTTTACATAATTCTACCATAACTTGGCGACATGCTCCACAAGGAGGTACCGGACGCTTTGTATCCGCCACAATTGCGATAGCTACAAACTCTTTATCTCCTTCAGAAACCGCCTTAAATAAAGCTGTTCTTTCTGCACAGTTACATAAGCCATATGATGCATTCTCAACATTACATCCACGATATACTTTTCCATCCTGTGTTAATAATGCTGCACCTACTTGAAATTTAGAATATGGTACGTACGCTTGTTTACGCGCTTCGATTGCTTCTTGAATTAATTGTTCACTATTCATGTTCCCGCATCCTTCCTGTCCACAGCTGTGAATAGATACACTCTCTGATTAAAGGCCTTTACGGCACTTCCAAAGCTTAATAAAAGCTTTGGAATGCAACTATACCACATACGGCAAAAAGATAATAGCACCAATTATAACGGCTATTATCGCAAACAATAAAACCGCTCCGGCTGCGACATCCTTTGCAATTTTCGCAAACGGATGTATATCGGTAGTCGCTAAATCTACTGTTTTTTCCACAGCCGTATTTACCATCTCTAAACTCATTACAATTCCTATTACAATAAGTAATACCATCCACTCTACTTTCGTAATATGGAAATAAAAGCCGCAGCATATAACAATGACTGCGGCTAAATAATGAATTTTCATATTTCGTTCATGACGAAGACAAAAGAATATACCTGCTATAGCATATCCAAAACTATTTATAAGTTTTCCTTTTTTCATCGACCTAATCCAAATGCCTCTAAAATTTCTTTTTGTCTTCCAAACATTTCTTTTTCATCCTCTTCTGTCATGTGGTCATAACCAAGTAAATGTAAAAAGCCATGTAACGCTAAAAAGCCAAGTTCACGATCAAAAGAATGTCCATACTCTTCAGCTTGTTCTTTCGCTCTCGGAATAGAAATAATAAGGTCACCTAACATACGAGGCATCTCTGCACCTACAATTTCCATCTCTCCTTCTCCCATTTCTTCCATAGCAAAGGAAATGACATCAGTAGGCTGATCCTTATCTCGGTAATCACGATTAATCTCGCGAATGCGTTCATTATCTACAAATGTCACTGATAACTCCGCACCATCCTCTATTTTTTCCATTTGAGCTGCTTTTTCTAATATCTCACGAATTAAATTCACATATTCTTCTTTCACTTCTTCTGTTTCATCAATGAAATCAATTAATAAACTCATTCTTTCTCCTTCTCTTCCGGTAGTTCCGGATATGTAATACGCGAATGGAAAATACCATTTAACGTTTCACATAACGTTTTTCCAACGATTTGTAGTTCCTTAAACGTCAAATCACATTCACTAAATTGCCCATCTTGCAGGCGATCTTTAATAATACTTTGTACTAAATTATTTATTTGATCTGGCGTTGGGTGATTCATAGAACGTACCGCCGCCTCAACACTATCAGCAATACCAACAATTGCCGACTCTTTAGAAGTTGCTTTTGATCCCGGATAGCGGAACATCTCTTCTGTATATTTTTCTTTATCTTCTTTAATTGCCTTATAATAAAAATATTTAAGTAATGTTGTACCATGGTGTTGTCCAGCAATATCGATAATTTCTTGCGGAATATGGTATTCTTCGAGCATTCTGACTCCATCTGTTACATGAGCAATGATAATATCTTTACTCGTCACAGGGTCTAATTTATCATGCGGATTTTCAATTCCCATCTGGTTTTCAATAAAGAATTGCGGTTGTACTGTTTTTCCTACATCATGATAATAAGCCCCTACACGTGCTAATACACCATTCGCTCCAACCGCTTCACATGCTGCCTCAGAAAGATTCGCTACCATTACACTGTGGTGATATGTTCCTGGCGCTTCTAACAAAATTCTACGCAAGAGCGGATGATTCGGACTTGATAGTTCCATAAGCTTCATGCTTGATACAATTCCAAGTCCACTCTCTAAATATGGTAATATCCCCATCGCTAAAACGGATGAAATAATCCCTGAAACGGAAGCCATCAATAATTGCGTTCCAATTTCAAGAGGTGAAAAATTCCCATTACGTAATAATAATAACGCCGCTAAGACAACTACATTTAAGATAGAAACGAGTATACCAGCTTGCAAAATCATCGTACGACGATTTTTTTCTCTTAAGAAAATGCTTACTGATAATGAACTTAATAACACATAAATACCTACACTATAATTCAGTGTACTTGTTACTCCTTCATTAAACATAATACTTCCGCACACAGAAAAAATCATACTTGTTAAAAATACAAATCGATCGCCAATCATTAGTTTTACAAGTATTGTTCCCATCGCAACTGGGACAACATACGCAATCCCTGCATATTCAAGCTTTTGAAACAAACTAATAATTTTCATTAAAACAATCGTGATAGACAAAATTGTAATATACGCTAAAATATACGGTCTATCTTCCCTTTTACGCTGTAAAAATACTTCAAACTGCTTATGCATAAAGTACAGTAACACACCAATGAGCACAGCTAATCCAACATAAGGCTGAAAACTATTACCTTTCTCTAATAAACCGACTAATTTCAACTGATTATACATATCACTTGAAATTGTTTCACCTTCTCTAACAATAACTTGTCCTTGAAGAATATAAACAGGTGGAACTAAATCTTCTTCCGCTTTCTTCTTCTCTTTCGTTACAGCCGGATCATAAAAATAATTCGCTGCAATCGCATATGATCCTAGCGCATTCACAGCTTCCTTCAATCCACTATTCACATTGAGGCTTTTCATTTCATTAACAAATCGCTCTTTTGCTGCTATTTCTTCGGACATTTTAATATTTCCACCCATAATAACACTAACAGACGTTAAAGCCGCGTTCTTTGCTAATTCTAATTGATCCGGTTCTGCATTAATAAAATATAATAAATTCTCATCCGATAATTCTTTTGTTAAATTAGATGGTAACTTCTTCTTCAACTTTTCTAATTTATTTGCATCGGTCATCTTTTTTTGCTCTTCAGGCCCAGCAGCTTTCATCTCCTGAATTACTTCATTTACCTTAGCAAAAACATCATTTACAATATCTACTCTATTTTGTTTATATTCACTTCTATATGTATATTGATCCCCGACTTTTTGAGCGGCCTCTTGTTTTTTTCTGTCCGTTATAACCTTATCTTCAATTTTAATAGGAGAATGAATTGTTTTTTTCGCAATAGAATACATATCAACATCTAATTGCTCTGGTTTTACATTATTCATAAGTGCAAAAAACAGCACTGCTCCTAACAAAACGTAAGAAATCCAACTTAGTTTTTTCGAATGTTGTAAATTACGAAACCACTTAGAAATTTCTTGAGCTCTTAACATGATTTCAATACCTTCTCCTCTCCAGAAATAAAGTGAAACTATTTATAGCTTTCATTTCTTCTAGCCAACGATACTTTTAGAGAACACTTTGATACACCAGTACCTATAGTTTATTTCTCTTATCTTTTATGATAGTAAAAAATATGCCGTTCGCCAACCTTAATACAAAAAGAAATGATCCTGACAAATAGGATCATTCCATTTTATCATATGCCTCAATAATACGTTGCACCAGCGGATGCCTCACAACGTCCGTTTGTTCTAATGTAATGAACGAAAGACCTGATACACCAGATAAAATGTTAGAAGCTAGCGAAAGCCCTGATTTTACCCCTTTTGGTAAGTCTACTTGTGAAGGGTCTCCCGTAATAACCATTTTAGAACTAAAACCTAATCTAGTTAAAAACATTTTTATTTGTGCACCCGTTGTATTTTGCGCTTCATCTAAAATAACAAATGAATCATCGAGCGTACGCCCTCTCATATAAGCTAGAGGCGCGATTTCAATTACCCCTCGCTCCATCATACGCTGTGTATATTCTTGTCCAAGAATATCGTGCAACGCATCATACAATGGACGTAAATATGGATCTACTTTCTCTTTCAAATCACCTGGTAAAAACCCTAAACTTTCTCCAGCTTCTACAGCCGGTCTCGTTAAAATGATTTTCTTTACATACCCTTGCTTTAAAGCTCTTACAGCCATTACTACAGCTAAGTATGTTTTCCCAGTCCCAGCAGGTCCTATTCCAAATACAACATCATTCTTCTTCATTGCATGAATGTATCTTCTTTGCCCCATTGTTTTTACACGAATGGATTTACCTTTTGCCGTTTTAAAGATTTCTTCTTCATATAACTCTTCAAATTGAGCAATTTTCCCTTGTTGTGCGAGCTGAATTGCATACGCAACATCTCTTTCTGTAATTGATACACCTTTTCGAATCACAACAAGTAATTGCTGTAAGATTTTTTCTACGAGTGTCACAGTTTCAACTGCTCCAGATGCATGAACAGTTTCACCTCTAGTTACAATCGATACATTCAGTTCCCGTTCAATTACTTTCAAATGAGCATCATTGACTCCAAAAAGAGCGATTGCTTCGTTAGTATTTTCCAATTGTTGGTTCATTTCTACTAATTGTTCTGCCATTACTCAGTCTCCTTGAATATCGGATTCGGATATCGGTTGTGGCTCTGCAATATTTTCGATCACAGTATAATGCAATGTGACTTTTAGTTGATCCGCCTCAACCTGTTTACTCAAAATCTTATCACTTACAATCATAGCATGTTCATCCAATTTTTTCTTTAGTTCTTTTTCAGCCATCTCTTTCGCTACTTTCATTGCCTGTTTTTCTGTATATTCCCGATTCGCTTCTTCCTCTTCTCGCACGATATCTTTTTCGTACGCGATTGGCAGTGTAAAACCAAATAGTTTCACATCGTGTTTTACACTTTCCGTACGAGAGCGTTTATACTTATCATGTTGAAATCCCCATATTTTTATTTTCGTACTCCCAAATGTAAGGTAATGCTCATTATATGCATTGCCAGTATATACTTGAAATTGCGTCTTTAGTGGCACATTCACCTCAGATGTGTACCACGTTTCTCCATATACAATACCTTGGGCCGAAACAATCGTCGGACTCTCCTCGTTACCGTATATCCCTGATACGAGAAGCTGCCCTTTTTCGACATGATCATTTTTCAAGACAACGGGTTTTCCTACTTCAACAAATGTTTTTGTCACAATCGCTTCTTTTTTTGCTACTAAATTTTGCGGCCTTTGTTCCTTTTCTTTTTTCGGCTCGTTTTTTTCAACAATTTTAAAATGGTACGTCGTTCCTCTTATTTCTAGTCCCGCCCAAGTAATCGCATTAATATTGTCTGTCAAGTGACGCTGTACATCTTCTACATTAGGCATCTGGAATTGTAATTTTCCTTTTTTAATACCCATTTTGTCCAATTCTTTCATCAATATATATTCTGTTTCAGGTTTCGCTCCTGTAATTTCAATTTTCCAAACCATATTGGATAATGCAATCATACCAAAAAAGAAAATTAAAAAACCAATTAAGAATCCACTATTTTTAATTAAACGCTTATTCAAAAAAGGAAAACCGTAACGCCCAATAAAATATAGTTTACATTCATTTTTTCTATAAATTGGTTTTATTTTCTTCACATCTCGTAATAACATACAAAAAACTAACGTTTCATCAGCAATCTTCTTAACATCCCAAACTAATAATTTTCTACGCACACATTCGTTAACGAACCGTTCCGCTCCTCTACCTTCAATTCGTACTTTTACATATCCAAGCCACTTTATAAACCATTTATTTTTCATCTACTATCTCCACTACCTTTCCAAAAGTATACACACTACTTTTTTCGCTTTAATTAGCAAAATAGCTCGTACGAAAATGAAATAAAGAGTTCTACCACCCATAAATAGCGAGATAAACTGAATAGTAAGGTCGAATCACGAAAATAACGAAGAAAAACTTCACATATGGAAGTTTCCCTCACTCCTCTTTTTTTTCGTTTTCTAAAAACGTCACTTGCTCAATTATTCCTTCAAGTAAAAGTTCTTCTGGAAGGATTGTTTTAATAATAAAGGATTGCCCTTTAATTAATAATTGACCGTGCTTTAATAACAATCTTACTTCTTTATCTGAAAACACTAATAAACCCCGATGATTTTCTATATAGATATGCACTTGCCCAACAAGCGTGATCCGAGGTAGATCCATTAGCACATCCACTGGCAGGTCTATTTGCTTTGTTAACCAATTCTTCATTTGTTCTAATTTTTTCATCTCAAAAGACCCCCTCTCATCCCATATGTATGAAAAAAGAGCTTGTAATATCACGTCCAAACTGAAAAAAAGCATAAAAAAACGTCTCATACGAAATGAGACGTTTTTTTATGCTAATAGCTGGATAACCAACTTATTCACAAGTGATCCGTCTGTTTTACCTTTTACTTTCGGCATAACAGCAGTCATCACCTTACCCATATCTGCTTTAGAAGTCGCACCAACTTCAGAAATAACTTGCTTAATTACATTCGCTAGTTCTTCTTCTGTTAATTGCTCCGGCAAATATGCGCTTAAAATCTGAATTTCACTTTGCAGTTTATTAACAAGGTCTTCACGACCAGCTTTTTTAAATTCAAGGAGGGAGTCCTTATACTGTTTTACTTCACGAGCTAAAACTGTTAGTTCCTCTTCTTCAGTAAGAGTATGTTGCAGTTTAATACCTTCATTTTGTAAAGCAGCCTTAACCATACGAATAACGGTTAATTTTTCTTTTTGTTTATTCTTCATCGCTTGTTTCATATCATCGTTTAAACGACCGAGAAGACTCATAACTTACACCCTCTCTTAGAATTTACGCTTTCTTGCCGCTTCAGATTTCTTCTTACGTTTTACACTTGGCTTTTCATAAAACTCGCGCTTTCTTGCTTCAGCAAGTGTACCAGTTTTAGAAACCGATCTTTTAAAACGGCGAAGTGCATCCTCCAAAGACTCGTTTTTACGAACGACTGTTTTTGACATTCTCTTTCCCTCCCTCCGAAACATCACACTTACATACTAATTTCAGCATGCAAAAAGAAACCCTTCTTCAGCATGTCTTTTACGATTATAATACATTTTATCACTTCAGGTCAACTATTTGGCAGAATAAAAGAAGAATAGATGCCCTTCCCTGTTCAAAAGCTATGTAGATAGCTATTATTCTTTCCCTCTGAAGACAACTATATTTTTATCTTTACACCTTTTTTAATACAAGAAAATATTAAATAACTACTCATTCGATGTCCCTGCCTTTTCAGCACTTAAATTCTCCACAAAAAAAGCATGCAAATCGTTTCCGTTTGCATGCCTTTTTATGCCGCTATTTACCAGGGCAGTAAGACCCCACCTAAAAATTCAGCCAAAACAAAGAAGTCAGGCGGGGATCGGCTGCCCGTAAAAGCCCGATTGGTGAAGGCTAATAATCAGCGGGGGGATTCATCCCCCCGCTGATTAAAGTTTCACTTTATGCGCTTGCTGATTCTTTTTTTACATCATCTTCAAGAACACGAACAAATTGCGCTTCGTTATATGGATAACCAGCTTTCGTAATTTTCACTTTCACTAGTTTACCAATTAATTCTTCTGATCCTTCAAATACAATTTTCAAGTAGTTATCTGTATAACCTACATATAACCCTTCGCGGTCGCCCTCTTTAAATTGCTCTTCTGGAATGATTTCAAGTACTTCGCCTTCAAACTGTGACGCATACTCTTTCGCTAATTGATTAGATAGTTCAATTAAACGGTGCACACGATCGTTCTTCACATCTTCAGGAACTTGATCTTCCATACGCGCTGCAGGTGTTCCCGTACGTTTTGAATAAGGGAATACGTGTAACTCAGAGAAGCGATTCTCTTTAATGAAATTGTATGTTTCCATGAATTCTTCTTCTGTTTCACCTGGGAAACCAACGATTACGTCCGATGTAATCGCAAGACCTGGTAACGCTTCTTTCAAACGATCTAAACGCTCTTGGAAAAATTCCATCGTATACTTACGACGCATACGTTTTAATACTGTATTAGATCCAGATTGCAACGGAATGTGTAAGTGACGTACAACTACTCCAGACTTATCTAACACTTCAATTACTTCATCTGAAATCTGACTCGCTTCAATAGAAGAAATACGAAGACGTTTTAATCCGCCTACTTCCGCTTCCATATCACGAAGTAATCCAGCTAAGTTATAATCTTTAATATCTTCACCGTACCCACCTGTATGAATACCTGTTAATACGATTTCTTTATAGCCTGCATCTACTAATTGCTGCGCTTGTTTAATAACTTCTTTCCCATCACGAGAACGCATTAAACCACGCGCCCAAGGAATAATACAGAATGTACAGAAGTTATTACAACCTTCTTGTATTTTTAAAGATGCACGTGTACGATCCGTGAAATAAGGTACATCCAGTTCTTCGTATACACGTGTTTTCATAATGTTGCGGACAGCATTAATTGGCTGACGCTCTTTGCGGAATTCTTCGATGTATCCTAACATCTTTTCACGATCCTGTGTACCAACTACAATATCTACACCTGGAATCGCCATAATTTCCGCTGGAGATGTTTGTGCATAACATCCAGTTACACAAATAACCGCGTCCGGATTTTGGCGAACAGCACGTCTAATAACTTGACGGCTTTTCTTATCTCCCGTATTCGTTACTGTACACGTATTAATAACGTATACATCAGATTTCTTTTCATATTCAGTTCTTTCATATCCACCTTGTTTAAACAATTGCCAAATGGCTTCTGTTTCATAGTGGTTTACTTTACAACCTAACGTATGGAACGCAACAGTTGACATTGATCATCACCCCATCAATTCAAAATGATACGAAGCAGCACTTAACGCGTATAACGGCGCCGTTTCTGTTCTTAAAATTCTTGGTCCTAAACTACATGGTACAAATTTATGTTCACGAAGCGTTGTAATCTCTTCCTCAGCTAAACCGCCTTCTGGGCCAAATACAATCAATAGCTTTTGACCTGGTTTCATCGTCGTTAAAGCTTTCGCAAAGTTAGATTTCTCGCCTTGTTTTGCTTCCTCTTCGTAAGCAACAAGACAAACATCATACTCACCGCTCATCGAAAGCAATTGTTTAAATGATGCCGGAGCATGTACTTCTGGAACTTCACTTCTATGTGATTGTTCCGCAGCTTCTTTCACAATTTTTCTTAAACGCTCAACTTTTTTATCAGCTTTTTTCGCATCCCATTTTACAATAGAACGAGATGCTTGAAATGGTAAGAATGCAGCTGCCCCAAGCTCAGTTCCTTTTTGAAAAATTAACTCTAGCTTGTCTCCTTTCGGCAGTCCACTTGCAATCGTCACGAAAACAGGAAGTTCACTTGACGCCTCTACCCATTCTACAATAGCCGTATTAATAAATTCACTGGTAATTTCATCAATTGAACATACGGCTGTTTTTCCGTTTACACAGCAATAAATGTGATCACCAGCTGACATACGCATCACTCTTGCGATATGATGTACGTCATCACCTACAATGCGAATACTTGTCTCATTTACATATTTCTCTTCTACAAAATAACGTTGCATATAATCACCTTAGTAGAGTTTCGTTCCTTTCGTAAGTCAATACTTACGAAAAGAACGAAACGTTATCATTTTTCATATAACAAACGGCAAGTCCCTCACTTTATAGTGAGAGACTCCCCTTTTCATTATAGACTAAAATCTATATTACGCATTTCGTGCAATAATTGCTACCCAATCTTCCATTCGTAATACTTCTTCAATTGTAAATCCAGCTTTTTCTAGCGCTTCAGAAATTAACTTTTCCTTCGCCGCAATAATGCCCGATGTAATAAATAATCCGCCCGACTTCACAACTCTTGCTGCATCCTCAGGGAATAAAAGAATAATTTCTGCTAATAAGTTAGCTACGATTAAATCAACAGGACCTTCAATACCTTCTAAAAGACTGTTTTGTCCAACAGACACGATATCATCTGTTTTATTTAAACGTACATTCATTTCTGCACTTTCCACTGCAACCGGATCTAAATCATACGCTTGAACAGAAGACGCACCTAATTTTGCCGCTGCAATACTAAGTACACCAGAACCTGTTCCTACATCAATGATCGTATCACCTGACTGAACTGTTTTTTCTAAAGCACGAATACACATCGTTGTTGTCGGATGAGTTCCTGTCCCAAAGGCCATACCTGGATCTAATTCAATAATTTTTTCTTCCGGAGAAGCTGGTGTATACTCTTCCCACGTCGGCACAATTGTGAATGTATCAGAAATTTGTACTGGATGGTAATACTTTTTCCAAGCAGTAGCCCAATCTTCTTCATTGACTTCGTTAACGGTAATATTTCCAGTACCAATTTCGATGTCGTAAGATGGAAGCATATCAATAGATGATTTTACACCCGCAATCGTTTCCTGTAAAGAATCCGTTTGTGGGAAATATGCTTTTATTAATACACCTTCCGCCGGATATTCATCTGGGTTCAATGCATAAATTTCACCATATTGTTGCTCGCGCTCTTTCGTCAACTCCGCTGGATCCTCAATTGCAACTCCACTAGCACCAGCTTCATGTAAAATATGAGAGACAGCTTCTACTGCTTCTTCTGTTGTATGAATACTAACTTCTGACCATTTCACAATTTACCAACTCCATTTTTTATTTCCATTATTCCCCTTTGATAGCACGTTTAAGCTTTCCAAACAAACTATCATCCTGCTCTTCTTGTCCCGCAAATTCACGTAATAAATCTTTTTGATGTGAAGTTAATTTCGTCGGTACAACAACACGAACAACTACATATTGATCTCCTTGACCGTATCCACGTACGTTCGGAGCACCTTTTCCTTTTAAGCGGAATTCTGTTCCTGTTTGTGTTCCTGCTGGAATTTTCAGCTTCACTTTCCCATGAACAGTAGGAACTTCCACTTCAGCACCAAGTGCCATTTGCGCAAATGTTAATGGCATTTCGCAAATAATGTGATCTCCTTCACGCTCAAAGAATTCATGATTTCTCACATGAACAACTACATATAAATCCCCTGCTGGTCCGCCATTTACACCCGCTTCACCTTTTCCAGATACACGGATTTGTTGACCATTATCGATACCTGCTGGAATTTTAACGTTGATTTTTTTACGTTTACGTACTTTACCAGAACCGTGACATGTCGTACATTTTTCTTTAATCATTTGACCAGTTCCTGAACAGTGACCACAAGCTTGACGGTTTACGATACGACCAAATGGTGTATTTTGTTCTACACTTACTTGCCCTGAACCTGAACAATGTTTACATGTTTCTTTTGAAGTTCCTGGTTTCGCTCCGCTACCTTTACAAGTATCACATGGATCTTCTACTGGAATCTCGACATTTAATTCTTTACCAAAAATAGCTTCTTCAAACTCTAAAGTAACTTGATATTGTAAGTCAGCACCTTGACGCGGAGCATTTGGATCACGACGTCTACCGCCACCGCCGCCAAAGAACGAACTAAAGATATCTTCGAAACCGAAGCCACCGCCGAAGTCTCCTCCGCCGCCAAAGCCACCGAAACCTTGATTTGCACCAGCATGACCAAATTGATCATATTGCGCGCGCTTTTGATCGTCGCTTAATACTTCATATGCTTCTTGTACTTCTTTAAACTTTTCAATTGCATTTTCTTCTTTACTTACGTCTGGATGGTATTTTTTAGCCAAACGACGATACGCTTTTTTTATTTCATCTTTTGAAGCACCCTGGCTAAGTCCAAGGACCTCATAATAATCTCGTTTACTCATAAATTTACAACCCCCGAATCTTTCACATAAACGTAATTTTAACACCGAAAGAAAGTGCTTTGCAACAAAGTTTCCTCACTTACAGTATGCAAAGTAAAAAACTTAAGAACCTCACACTTTTCTTCTCATTCATGAAAAAAGCCAAAGCCAAGGCACGCTTGACTTTGACTTTTTGTCATCTTACTTATTTATATTACTTATCTTCTTTTACTTCTTCAAACTCAGCGTCTACTACATTGTCTTTTTTCGCGCCAGCATCTTGTGCTCCTTGTGCACCTTCTGCTTGCCCTGCAGCTGCTTGAGCTTGCTCGTATAATTTAACACTTAATTGTTGTACGATTTCTTGTAAAGCGTCTTTTTTCGCACGGATGTCCTCAAGCTCGTTCTTCTCGATCGCAGCTTGTAGTGCTTCTTTCGCTTCTGTTGCTTTTGCAACTTCAGCTGCATCCACTTTACCTTCTAAATCTTTTACAACTTTATCCGTTTGGAATACAAGTTGGTCCGCTTCGTTACGAAGTTCAACTTCTTCCTTACGTTTTTGGTCAGCGTCAGCATTCGCTTCTGCTTCTTGTACCATACGATCTACTTCTTCATCAGAAAGACCTGAAGAAGATTGGATTGTAATAGCTTGCTCCTTACTTGTTCCTAAGTCTTTTGCACGTACGTTAACAATACCGTTCGCATCAATATCGAATGTTACTTCGATTTGTGGAATACCACGTGGTGCTGGCGGAAGGTCTGTTAATTGGAAACGACCTAATGTTTTGTTGTCAGCTGACATTGGACGCTCACCTTGTAATACGTGAATGTCTACTGCCGGTTGGTTATCAGCAGCTGTTGAGAATACTTGTGACTTACTTGTTGGAATTGTAGTGTTACGCTCGATTAATTTCGTGAACACACCACCCATAGTTTCAATACCTAAAGAAAGTGGAGTTACGTCTAATAATAGTACGCCTTCTACATCACCAGTAAGTACGCCACCTTGAACTGCAGCACCTAATGCTACAACTTCATCAGGATTTACACCTTTATATGGTTCTTTACCAGTTTCACGTTTAATAGCTTCTTGTACAGCTGGGATACGAGTAGATCCACCAACAAGGATAACTTTATCTAATTCACTTGGAGCAAAACCAGCGTCTTTTAATGCACGACGAGTTGGCTCTAACGTTCTTTCAACAAGACCTGCTGAAAGCTCTTCGAATTTCGCTCTTGTTAATGTTAATTCTAAGTGTAATGGACCAGCAGCTCCAGCACTAATGAATGGTAATGAAATTTGTGTTTGTGTTACGCCAGAAAGATCTTTTTTCGCTTTTTCAGCTGCATCTTTCAAACGTTGAAGTGCCATTTTATCTTGGCTTAAATCAATGTTATTTTCTTTTTTGAACTCAGCTACTAAGTGGTCAATAATAACTTGGTCAAAGTCATCTCCACCAAGACGGTTGTCACCAGCAGTTGAAATAACTTCGAATGTTCCGTCTGCTAACTCAAGGATAGATACGTCAAATGTACCGCCACCTAAGTCATATACTAAGATTTTTTGCTCTTCATCTTGTTTTTCTAAACCGTAAGCAAGCGCTGCTGCTGTTGGTTCGTTAATGATACGCTCAACTTCTAAACCAGCGATACGACCAGCATCTTTTGTTGCTTGACGTTCTGCATCGTTGAAGTATGCAGGTACTGTAATAACAGCTTTCGTAACTGTTTCACCTAAGTATGCTTCAGCAGAAGCTTTTAGGTTTTGTAAAATGATTGCAGAAATTTCTTGAGGTGTATAATCTTTACCTTCAACTTCTACTTTGTAGTCTGTACCCATATGACGTTTAACAGACATGATTGTATTTGGGTTTGTAATTGCTTGACGCTTTGCAACTTCCCCAACTTGACGCTCTTCATTTTTGAAAGCTACAACAGATGGTGTTGTACGGTTTCCTTCTGGATTTGGGATAACCTTTGGTTCTCCACCTTCCATAACAGCTACACAAGAGTTTGTTGTACCTAAGTCAATACCGATAATTTTACTCATGGCGAATCCTCCTACTTTTATGTAAATTATTGATTTACTTTTACCATTGATGGGCGAATCACACGGTCTTTTAGTTTATAACCTTTTTGGAATTCTTCAACTACCGCGTTTGATTCAAATTCACTATCTTCCACTTGCATAATAGCTTGGTGTTCATTAGGATCGAACTGTTTACCAACAGATTCAACCACTTCAACGCCTTCTTTAGTCAACGCTTCTAACAATTGACGATGCACCATTTCCATACCTTGTAACAAGGATTTCGTTTGCTCATCAGTTGCTTCCACTTGCATCGCTCTTTCAAAATTATCAAGAGCTGGCAAAATGTCTGAAACTAGACTTTGTGCTCTATATTTTTCAGCAGCCTGTTTATCCATTTGGACACGACGCTTATAATTTTCAAAATCAGCTTGTAGACGTAATGTGCGACCTTCCGTTTCCGTTAGTTTCGCTTGTAACTCATCTACTTTTTCTTGTAAAAGAGCAGCCTCACTTTTTTCTTCTACAGTTTTTTCACTGTTTTCTGTCGTGACAGCTTCTTCAACTTGCGCTTCTTTTACTTCTTCTACCACTTGTTCGTTACGCTCTTCCACAATATTCACCTCCTTAAAAGGTATTAGGTATTATGCTGAACACAATTACCTAAGCATTATATATTACACACAGCAATGAAAATTTCATTACTTGAGCGAATGTATTACTCTCATTTACTTTTTAAGTCCATCAGTAAATTGTCTCGTAAATAACTGTAACAAACTAATTACCCGAGAGTATTGCATTCTTGTCGGACCTAAAATAGCAATTGTTCCAAGTTGCTCTTCTCCAATCGAATATGTTGCAGAAATTAAACTACAATCTTCCATGGCTGTCGCAGAGTTTTCCCTACCTATTTTCACTTGAATACCTACGTGTTTATGACGCAAAATGTCATAAAACTCGGCTTCATTATCAATCATCGTCAGTAAGGATCTTACTTTGTGAATGTCATGGAACTCTGGTTGCGAAAGCATATTTGCTTTGCCTCCAAAGTATATCTTTTCCGATAAAGGAACTTGAAATGTACCATCTAACATTTTTATTGCACTATCGTAATTATGAACATACCCACGTAAAACTGTAACAATCTCTTTAAAGATTTTGTTATGCAGTTCTGCCATTGGTACGCCCGACAGCTTTTCATTTAAAATATTAACCATTTTTTCTAAATCTGATAAATCAACAGATTCCGGAACGGTAATCGTTTTACTTTGTACATGCCCTGTATCCGTTACAATAATAGCGACTGCAGTTTGACGATCAAGCGGTACAATTTGTACGTTTTTAAGCTTATTTGTGCTTAACTTCGGTCCAAGAACAATGGCCGTATAATTCGTAAGCTCTGATAAAATTTGAGCCGATTGCTGTGCAATCTTTTCTGCTTCAAAAATTCTTTCAGCAAATAAATCTTTAATTTGTACAATTTCATCGTTCGGTAAGTTTTGCGGCGCTAAAAGATGGTCTACATAAAAACGATATCCTTTTTCAGAAGGAACACGTCCTGAAGAACTATGGGTTTTTTCAATAAATCCTAGTTCTTCTAAATCAGCCATTTCATTTCGAATAGTAGCTGAACTAAACGTAATTTCATCTTTCTTAGCCAACGTCCTCGACCCAACAGGTTGCGCTGATCCAATAAAGTCATCAATAATTGTTTGTAAAATTAAGAGCTGACGTTCCGTAAGCATCTCATCATCACCTCTGTTAGCACTCTTTGTCTTCGAGTGCTAAATCTATTAATAACTTACCAAAATTGACATTCAATTGTCAACGGAAACGTCACGAAATAATGAAACTTTTTCACATCAATGGAACATTTAATTAGTCAATCAAAAATGATTGGAATACTTCATTCCCTAATAATTTTCCTTTTCGCGTTAAACGAACATATCCATCGCTCTCTTCAAGCAACCCTTGTTCTTCGTTGCTTTGTAACTGCTTCGCGAAAACTTGATCCATTTCCATATTAAATTTCTTTTGAAATCCTATTTTAGATACACCTTTTGTTTTTCGAAGTCCTAAGAACAACTCTTCTTCCATTCTTTCTTTCTCCGTCACCGCGTGAACATCTAAATATGGAAATCCAGTTTCATCGATTTTATTGAAGTATTGCTTGAGCGGCCCTACATTTTGGATACGTTCTCCATTTACATAACTATGTGCCCCAGCTCCAAATCCATAATACTCTTCATTATTCCAGTATGTGAGATTATGTCTACTTTCATTATCACCTTTTGAGAAATTGCTAATTTCATACTGGATATAGCCGTGTTTCTCCATTTCATCCATGACCATTTCGTACATTTTTGCTTCATGGTCTTCACCCGGAAGTCTTAATTTCCCTTTATTCATTAAGTTATAAAACACAGTTTTCGGTTCCACAATTAATGAATAGGCCGAGAAATGTTGTACACCGAGCGTAAAAGCAATATCTAACGTTTCTTTCACATCTTCTATCGTCTGCCCCGGCAGAGCATAGATAATATCTACATTTATATTTTTGAAGCCCACTTCCTGCGCTTCTCTAATTGCTACAAACGCATCTTCCCTCGTATGCTTGCGCCCAATTTTCTCAAGCAATTCATCTCGAAATGTTTGCACACCAAAACTAATGCGGTTCACTCCACCTTCTAGCAATACATGTAACTTCTCTTTCGGTAAATCACCTGGATTCGCTTCAAATGTTAATTCACAATTCGGAGCAAATGGACGTAAGCGACGGTTTATAATATCGAGTAACTTTTTTGTCTGCTCCATATTCAACGCTGTCGGAGTTCCTCCACCAACAAAAATCGTTTTCATACTATCAAACGGTACCTTTTGGACTGTATTTATTATTTCTTTCTCTAAATACTCTAAATATTGATCGACCGGTTGGCGTTCAATAAACACTTTATTAAAATCACAATAGTGACAAATATGCTGACAAAACGGAATATGAATATATGCAGCTTGCACCAAATATAACTCCTACCTTTCTAAAAAGAAAACCTCCGCGCTCGGGAGGCTTCTTTACTTCTCTAACGTATTACGAATTTGCTCCATTCGCATTTTTCCCCAATCATACATCATTTCAACGATTGGTAAAAGCGACATGCCTAATTCCGTCATATAATACTCCACTCGCGGAGGAATTTCTGGGTATACTGTTCTGTCAACAATCCCATCTTCCATTAACTCTTTTAATTGATTCGACAAAACTTTATGAGAGATACTTGGGAATAATCGTTGTAATTCACTAAAACGATGAGGCCCTTCCACACCAAGATGCCACAGTATCACAACTTTCCACTTCCCACTAATAATAGAAAGCGTCAATTCCTTTTCACAATTAAAATTGCCATTTTGTATTTTCTCGTGAATATCTTTTCGAATATTTTCGGACATTAACAAACTCCTAACTCTATATGAACTAAAAAGCTCTCTCACCATTGTAAATGAGAGAAGCTACGTTGTCTAAAAAGTAATGATATAAAAAAGAAGCCGTATAGACGACTTCTTTTTTTTATATCAATTCGCATGAGATAACAATCAATTATTAGTTGTCATCCATTTTCAGTACAGCCATGAATGCTTCTTGCGGTACTTCTACAGAACCAACAGACTTCATACGTTTTTTACCTTCTTTTTGCTTATCAAGAAGTTTACGCTTACGAGAAATGTCACCACCGTAACATTTTGCAAGTACGTTTTTACGCATCGCCTTAATTGTAGAACGTGCTACAACTTTGTTTCCGATAGTCGCCTGAATTGGCACTTCGAACTGTTGTCTCGGAATTAATTCTTTTAATTTCTCTACGATTACTTTACCACGGTCATACGCTGAATCACGGTGTACGATAAATGATAAAGCATCCACTTGTTCATTATTTAAAAGAATATCCATTTTCACAAGTTTAGATGGTTTATAACCAATTAACTCGTAATCAAATGATGCATACCCTTTTGTATTTGATTTCAATTGATCGAAGAAATCATATACGATTTCTGATAATGGGATTTCATATGTTAATGTAACACGCGTTTCATCTAAATATTGCATATCAATAAACGTTCCACGTTTACCTTGGCAAATTTCCATTACAGCTCCAACATAGTCATTCGGCACCATAATTGAAGCCTTCACAAACGGCTCTTCTACGCGATCGATAGACTGTGGATCTGGCATATTAGATGGATTATCAACAATTACATCTTCACCGTTTGTTAAATACACTTTATAAATAACGCTTGGCGCTGTTGTAATTAAGTCAATTTTAAATTCACGTTCAATACGCTCTTGAATGATTTCCATGTGAAGAAGTCCTAAGAATCCACAACGGAAACCAAATCCTAGTGCTTGAGATGTTTCTGGTTCAAACTCAAGTGCAGAATCGTTTAACTCTAATTTTTCTAACGCATCACGTAAGTCGTTGTAACGTGCAGAATCGATTGGATATAAACCACAGAATACCATTGGGTTTAATTTACGATAACCTGCTAACGGCTCTGCAGCTGGACGTTTCGCATGTGTAATCGTATCACCAACGCGTGTGTCACCAACATTTTTAATCGATGCCGCTAAGAAACCTACATCACCTACAGTTAACTCATCACGCTGCGTAGTCTTCGGTGTAAATACACCTACTTCTGTTACTTCAAATTCTTTACCAGTTGCCATCATACGTACTTTATCGCCAACTTTTACCGTTCCATTTACAACACGGATATAAGCAATTACACCGCGGTACGGATCATATAAAGAGTCAAAGATCATACATTGTAACGGCTCTTCTGAATCACCTGTTGGTGCTGGTACTTTTTCAACGATTTGTTCTAAAATATCTTCAATACCAATACCAGCTTTCGCTGAAGCAAGTACCGCTTCTGATGCATCTAAACCGATTACATCTTCTACCTCTTGACGTACACGTTCTGGGTCTGCACTTGGTAAGTCGATTTTATTAATAACCGGTAAAATTTCTAAATTGTTATCAAGCGCTAAGTACACGTTCGCTAACGTTTGCGCCTCAATACCTTGCGCTGCATCCACTACAAGAATTGCACCTTCACAAGCCGCTAAACTACGAGATACTTCGTACGTAAAGTCGACGTGTCCTGGTGTATCAATTAAGTGAAGAATATATTCTTCACCGTCTTTTGCTTTATACGTTAACTGTACTGCGTTTAATTTAATTGTAATACCACGCTCACGCTCTAAATCCATAGAGTCAAGCAATTGAGCTTTCATTTCACGTTGTGTTAACGCGTTTGTTTTCTCTAAAATACGGTCTGCTAACGTTGATTTTCCGTGGTCAATATGAGCAATGATAGAGAAATTACGAATTTTGGACTGTCTTTTTGCTCTTTCTTCTTTGTTCATCTATGTTCTCAACTCCTAATAGTCTCGCCAATATACACTAGCACTGATTATATCAATAGAGCAGCAAAGATTCAATGAAAACTCGTGCTGCTTACAATACAAATCATTCTATCTATATCTTATGCGAACAAACCATAAGAGACAAACCTTTTTCAAATTAAAAAACGGCTGTCGTACAAAATGGTAAGACAACCGTTCTTCTTGCTACCCTTAACTAAAAATCTCTTTCACTTTCCCAATAACTATATCCGTTCCAAACTTTGTTACTTCATAAGTAGCACTTGCTATTGCCATACCAATTCCTTCTACAACATTAAAACTCTTTAAGCTTTCTAATTGTTTTTGTTTTTCAGTAACGGAAAACGAACTTCCTAAAATTTCTGATTCTGCACCCGCACCCTCTGTTCCTGTCATATGGGCGATTTGTTCATACGACATTTGCTGATAACCTTTCATACTTTTCAAACCATGATTAGCAAGTGCCACCCCTGCTATTATCATGAGTAAACATATGGCCGCACTACATATACATAAAAGCGAAAAGCGGCTTAAATGATTATCGTCTCTTCCCATCAATGTGTATATGCTCCTGTATTATCTTGGTCAATTTGATGATGCAAGGCTGCATTTAAACCACTGGCTATTACATTTGCCATATCCTCTATGAAAGCATCCACTTCTTTCGGAGTCACCATTAAATTATGGCCAAGAGGAGATAACACTTCATAAATTAATTTTCTCTTCTCTTCATCTTCCAGTGTACCTACAGCACCTAAAAACATATTCCGACTCTTTTCATCCGGCATATCTTCTTCTGTTAACTTTTTCTTTTCTCCAAATGTGAAGCCAGCTGGTAACAAAGATCGGGAAGGTTTGTTTCCTTCCTTCATCTCCCGTCCAAAATGTTTCAAAATAAAATCAATTGTATCGCTTGTAATCGAAACGGCATCTACCACAGTCGGGACACCAATCGCAATAACAGGAATACCCAAAGTTTCTTTACTAAGTTCCTTACGCTTATTCCCAACACCCGATCCAGGATGAATTCCCGTATCAGAAATTTGTATCGTGCTATTTACTCGTTCAATAGAACGGGCAGCTAATGCATCAATTGCAATGACAAAATCTGGCTTTGTCTTCTCAATGATTCCATAAATAACATCGCTCGTTTCAATCCCTGTAATTCCCATTACCCCCGGCCGAATTGCACTAACAGGTCTAAACCCTTCTTCTACACTTTCAGGCTGCAATTGAAACAAGTGTCTCGTTACCAATACATTTTCTACAACTATCGGTCCAAGCGCATCTGGCGTTACATTCCAATTCCCCAGACCAACAATTAAACAACTCGCTTCTTTCGTAACACCAACATCTTCTAAGAAATAAGAAAATTCTTTTGCAAAAATGCGCTCTACTTTTTGTTGCAGCTCTGTATCTTGTTGACGTATACCTTGTACTTCAAGTGTTAAATAATTACCAGGTTTTTTACCCATTGATTCAGAGGCAACTTCATCAATCGATACTTTCGTAATGGTAATACCTTCTTCTTCCCTCTCTTTTACAATAACTCCTTGTATCCCATTTTGCTCTTCTTGGCGCTCTTGCAACATTTGATGCGCCTCTACAGCAAGGTCAGTTCTAACACTATATTTACTTAAATCTAATGGTTCTTTCATCGTATCTCCTCCGTAATTCATAGTAAATATCGTTAGATTTCCCAAAGTTATATAAGGTCATTCTTTCCTTTACGTGAAATTTCATTGATATACTATTGCAATTCTCTTCACCGTTTGATAGAATATCACTTGTTCTATGTTAAGAATCGAGTCATTCGATTGCACCAGGGAGGTGAAAAGTATGGCAAACATCAAATCTGCTATCAAACGCGCTAAACTTAGCGAAGAGCGTCGTTCACATAACGCTTCTATCAAGTCTGACATGCGTTCTGCTGTTAAAACTGTAGAAGCTTTAGTTACTAATAACGATCTTGAAAATGCTAAAGAAGCTTTCAAAACTGCTTCTAAAAAACTTGACAAAGCAGCTCGTAAAGGTCTTATCCACCAAAACGCTGCAGCTCGTCAAAAATCTCGCTTAGCGAAACAAGTAAACGCGTAAGGCGTTTAAAAAACGATCCATTTGGATCGTTTTTTTATATACAAAAAAGTTCACGCACTAAGCACGTGAACTTTTTTGTTTCATTACATATGATTTAACCGCATTAAGAAAAACTCAAGCACAAGTTTCTTATCCATTTTTCCAGTTTTCATACTATAATCAGCTTCCGCTAATTCTATAATCACTTTTTTTAATTCTTCAAAAGAGAAAAACTTCGTTTGATTCATCGCTAACTTTACACGATATGGATGCACACCAATATGAGACGCAATTTGATTTTGTCCATAACCACGCTGCTGTAACTCTTTCACTTGATGCAGCAAGCGGAATTGACTTACTAATAATGCAAGCAGTTTAATTGGTTCCTCTTGCTGCGTAAATAATCCATCCAATATTTGCATCGCACCCGCTATATCTTTTTTTACCACTTTTTCTGTCAAAGCAAACACATTTTGCTCAACTGATTTTGGCACAAGTTCTGCAACAAGTTTCGGGCTAATCTCTCCGCCCATACCGACGTATAACGTTAACTTGTCCATCTCCTTCGCCAACATCGTTACATTACTTCCCACAAGCTCTAACAACAAACTAACAGCTGCATTATCAATATGCACGTGCACTTCATCTGCACGAGCCACAATCCACTTCTGAACATCCTGCACTTGCATCGCATTCGCTTCTACTACGTCCGCTGTTTTCTTTAATAATTTTGTAATCTTTTTTCGTTCATCAAGTTTTTCATAAGGCGCAACAAAAACAAGAATAGAAAATGGAGACGGCTCCCCAATATATTCTTCCAAAATTTTTATATTTTGCTCTAACTTTTCTTTCTGTGAAGTTAAAAATAGTGGTGATTTTATTAATAGCACTTTACGTTCTCCGAAAAAAGGAAGTGTACGTGCATCCTCAACCACATCTTCTAAATATGCTTCTTCTAAATCGTATGTCACAACATTAAACTCGCGATCTTCCTCTTCAAGCGCTTCTGTTGTAATAAGCTTTATCGTTTCATTTATAAAAAACGCTTCCGTTCCATACACTAAATACAACGGAGCAAACTGCTTTTTTTTAATCTTTTTATGTACATCACTCATACTTTTTCCTACTCCCTAACTTGGCAATATATATTTATACTAATGCCCTAGCTTTCGTTTTACAAGTACAAAGGAACAGGCTGTATAACCCGTCCCTTTATTTATATTAAACGCCACGCAATAAGTCCCGGGTTTCTTATTGGTGTGCGGTAATCACCTTCCCTTTATTATTCACAATAAAAATTCGAGTATAAGTGCCAACTGTTAACATGCTTGGAAACAAAAAAACTCACGTTCCTTCATGATCTAAAAGTAGTAAGAACGCTCGATTTCTCTTCACACTGGAAATTGTAGATTTTTTTCTGACAATATTTTATACTAAAGTGGAATGTTGGGGAGGGATTCTAAATGAATGATTTTGAACAAAACGTTCAAAGTAAACGCAATGACGCTATTGATTCAGGGGTAGGATTTATCGTCTCATTTGGTTTTTTCGCAACACTTTTCATCATTGCAACTGTTATTAAATTTATCGGTTCTTAAAGACTGCTGCTTACTGGCAGTCTTCTTTTTATCTATTATGTGTTTCATCATATGTGATTTTGCTACGAAAGGTTCCGTGTTCCGCTTTAAAAACATAGGAAATAGCACCTTGCTTATCCGTACGCCATATTTCAATCCCCATCTTCTCAAAACGCTCTATAACTTCCTTATGAGGATGCCCATACCTATTACGCTCACCGGCAGAAATAATCGCTACATCAGGCTTTACAGCGCTCAAAAAAGGCGCTATAGATGACGTGTTACTCCCATGATGAGCAACCTTTAAAACATCGGCCCGTAGCTCTGGATACGTAGCTATTAAAAACTTCTCTCCTTCTTCTTCTAAATCACCTGTAAACAGCCACTTTATCCCTCCTAATTTTGCCCATATTACCATTGAAGCGTTATTTTCACTTCTTGCTTTTCCTGTTGGAGCTAACACAAAAAATTCCGCTTCATTTACACTCCAACTCTCTCCTTCTCCCATTTCACTTATTTTCACTTCCTTTTCTAACGCCTGTTTCTTTAACACTTTTTCTAATACCGCCTCTTGTTCTTTTCGGCCAAATACAACTTCTTTTACAGTTATATTTGATAATAACTCTTGCGCGGCACCTATATGATCCGCATCTCCATGCGTTACGATTAATTTATCGATTATTTTAATCCCTTCCTTTTGTAAATAAGGGATTAAAATATCATTTCCAACAGAAAATTCATGCTTTTTCCGTTGCCATTCTTCCTTATTTACACGAATTGTTCCACCAGTATCAATAAGATAAATCTCTTTGTCATACGGGAGGCGAATTAATATTGCGTCTCCCTGTCCAACATCAAGAAATGTCACACTCCCACTTTCTCGAAAATACGGATATACATAATGACATGTACAAACAAAAAGAAATATACCCGAAGCTATGAACGTAATTTTCTTCGACATTCGCCTTTCCCAAACCATCAATATACTAACAATACTCGCGCAATATAGCGCTACAAGAAGTAAGGGTGTTTGCCCGAAAACAAAGCGAATAAACGGTAAATTTTCACAATAAATTAGAAAATCATTAGAAAGATTCAAACCTATCGATAGTACATTCGCAAGTCCTTTTGCAAGAAATGGGACGATCGGTATACATACCAAAATAAAAATACTACACGGCAATACAACGAGAGATAAAAACGGAACGTATATGATATTAAGAAAAATACTATATGGGGAAAAATAACCAAAGTGATATAACAAAATCGGAGTACTAACGAGTTGTGAAATAAGAGAAATATAAATGGAATTTCGGATTACTCCATTATTAGTCTCTAGTAAAAGCGGGGCTGATAAAAGTAAAGCAAAACTACCAACGAAAGAAAACTGAAAGCCGATATTAAAAACAAGATACGGATCAAATATAAGCATACATATAGCTGTGGCACTTAAAGCATCTAAGCTAGATAAACGAATAGAACATATGAAAGCAATCAACATTAAAATCCCTGTTATAGAAGCTCTTATAACAGACGGTGATGCTCCTGCTAAAATCATATATAGAGGAATACAAAAGATAAGACATACTGTCGCTACCTCTCTCGTCACACCACTTCTTAGCAAAATAAAATACACAATCACCATTAACAATACGATATGCGATCCTGAAATCGCCAACAAATGTACAAGACCAAATTGCTGATATTGCTCTTCAACTTCAAATGTCATTTGTTGTCTATCACCAAATACTAACGCATTCATAAAAGCACCTGATTGCGCTGGAAACATTTCTGTAACTCCCGAGATCGCTTGTTGTCTCAAAAGAAGAATCCATTGCACGAGTGACAACGATGTTTTATGGCATTCAGAAATATATGTAGCCTCCAATATGAAATGAATATTTTGCTTATACAAATAATCACGATAATTAAAACCATGAAAATTCCGAGCTATTGGTGGTTCTTTCTTCTCCCCTTCGAATACACATGATACTCCTGCATGTAATTGTCGCAGTTGTTTCTTTTCCGAGGCTGATTTAATTTTGTAACTTAACTGCACTATATTTTTATTCTGATCTTCAACTTGAAATGATAGGCGATCCCCGTTAATAAGAGGTGTATTGTGTATCACCCCTCTTGTAGCTTCGTAGGGCTCTCCTAAAGGCTTGTTTTGCCCTTGAACATACGTAGTGTACATAGCGCCGCTAAAACACGCTATCATACAGTAAAGGAAGGTTTTACGCGAAGTACGATATAAACAAAAGAAAACATACAAAACGAGACAACAAGTCAGTAATAAAACTGAAGTGGAAAAGGCAATTGCAATCCCTGTGATAAATGAGATTGCAACATAGCCCCATTGTCCATGCAACTTATACTCACTCCTTATAGCATCATTTTTGCTTTCGTGAATACATGCTGTAATTCTTCCATCGATAAGTTCTCTTTTTCTAAAGATGCAAATAGTTCTTTTAACTCGATATGACGCTTTTGATCCTCTAATGCTGCAATATCATATTCTAGCGGAACGTGTTTTACCTTTACATTCGCCTTTTCAAATAACTCTACTGCATATGGATGATTTTTATAATCCTGCGCATAATAAACTGCCGTAATACCACTTTGAATAATCGCCTTACAACATTGCAAACAAGGGAAATGCGTAACATAAATTTCCGCTTCCTCCGTTTTCACACCAAACTTTGCACATTGTAATAAAGCATTCATTTCTGCGTGAATTGTACGAACGCAATGATTATCAATAACGTAGCACCCGTCATCTATGCAATGCACGCCACCTTTAATTGAACCATTATATCCACCAGCAATAATTCGTTTATCACGAACGATTGTCGCTCCTACTGCAAGCCTTGTACATGTACTACGTAAAGATAGCAAATGGCTTTGCGTCATAAAATATTGATCCCATGAAATTCGTTCCATCTTTTTCACCTACTTTTTTGTCTACTTGTAGTGTAGCGAATGAAGAAAAACTTCGTCAATCTTTTACGGAATAATAATTTGATCTTTTATTTTTTCCAATGACTTCACACCGATCCCATCAATCTCTAACAAATCTTCTATTTTCTGAAACGGACCATGTTCCTCTCGATATTTCAAAATACTTTCTGCTTTCCGAGAACCAATGCCTGTAATTTTTTCAAGTTGTTCTTTAGAAGCTGCATTTATTTGAACTTTCCCCTCTCCCTTTAAGGCAGCCGCAGCTTCTTGTACTTGTTCGTTTTTATTCGGTACATAAAGGATCATTTGATCTTGTACCATTTGCGCTAAATTTACCTTCATCCTATCTGCCTCAGGCAAAAAACCGCCTGCCTTTTCAATGGCATCCTTGACTCGATCCCCTTCTTTCATTTCATAGACTCCCTCTTTAACAACAGCCCCTTTCATATCAATTACAATTATTTTTTTCTGTTCTTTTGTATCCGATATTTTCGGTTTACTTTTTTTCTCTATCTCTTTCGCTTGCACATCCGTTGCAATGACCGCTCGCTCTGTGTACTGGTTTGTTTTCCAAAAAAGAAGAAAAAGTACAGTTCCAATAATAGCTACTAATCCCAACCATTTCTTTGGAAAATCCCACATCATTTTTCACCTCTAATCATAAATTTATAACATCATTCATATTGTTTAGGAGAAAGCTGTTACGAAGGAGGGATGAAACATTGAACATAGGAATTATAGGGACAGGAAACATGGGGAATATACTAATCGATGCATTTTTAGAAACCCGTGTTGTCAAACCTTCGTGCCTTACAATCATTAATCGAACGCCCGCCAAAGCATATCATATAAAGGAAAAATACCCTTCTGTTCATATAGCCAAAACTATTGATGAGGTAATCGAACGATCACATCTTATTTTTATTTGTGTAAAACCGATAGATATATACCCGATCTTGCAAAAATATGCTGAACATTTTTCTGATGAAAAGTGCTTAGTTTCTATCACAAGTCCAATATCTCCATCACAATTAGAGACACTTGTACCTTGCCACGTTGCCCGTATCATTCCGAGCATTACAAACCGCGCCCTGTCTGGCGCATCACTATTTACATTCGGAAGTAAATGCTCTGACGAGTGGCAACAAAAACTATTTCGCCTATTCAAAAACATTTCTACTCCCCTTGTAATAAAAGAAGATATAACGCGCGTTTCATCTGATATAGCAAGTTGCGGCCCTGCATTCTT
Organism: Bacillus sp. 3G2; assembly: GCF_044324725.1. NCBI lineage: Bacteria > Bacillati > Bacillota > Bacilli > Caryophanales > Bacillaceae > Bacillus > Bacillus sp. 3G2. Next base: position 4,099,585 of record NZ_CP172246.1, read on the forward strand.
TAGTTATTTATTACAATCTTTCATTAACGCTGCTGTAGATAAAACAAATATTACACATGAAGAAGCCACTACTTTAGTAAGTGAAATGGTCGTTGGAATGGGGAAACTACTTGAAAAAGGGATTTTCACATTGCCTACTTTACAAGAAAAAGTATGTGTTAAAGGCGGCGTTACAGGAGAAGGCATTCGTGTTTTAGAAGAACATGTTGGGGATATGTTTCATAAATTAATCGAGCGGACACACGAGAAATTTGATGAAGATTTAAAATGCGTTGATCAGCAATTCAATAAACACACATAATAAATACGTCATCGTCATTCCAAATCCTTTTTATAAATACTTACTTTTTCACATTACATTTTTACTTAAACTAGCATTTTCACACTTCACGTATATCATCTTCTTATTATGCTAGAACAAAAATTACATCTTCTTTACAAAACAAAAGCAACCTTCTCGGTTGCTTTTGTTTTACCCGTTTTTCTTCGCCATGAAGAAAATACGCTCTGTTTGTTCTGTAACTTCAAGTCGCTCAAAGTCACCGGTTACGCGAAGTACTGTAAAACCAGCTTCTTCAAGCCATTTCGTTAATTCTTCAACCGGATATGCACGTTGCACATGACACTCGTCAAAACGATGGTATACATCTTCCTCCGGGTCTTGAACAAAGAATGTTAAATCATGTTCTACACTATTTGATTCTTCACCAGGGAAGCAATTCCAAATAAGAGATATTTCTTCTCCATTTACTGTGTATGTTTCATTTTGAAATACATGATGTATTTTATATAAAGAATGTACATCAAATAAAAACAAACCATCTTGACGTAAATGGTGAAACACTCTTCGAAATGTTTCTTGTACTCCATCTTCTTGCAATACATAATTTAATGAATCACAAAAGATCGTTACACAGTCAAACTCACCTGGAACATCAAGCTCTCGCATGTCTTGTTGGTAAAAAGGAATAAAATATCCTTCTCCGCCTAGTTTTTGCTGAGCGACCGTTAACATTTCTTCTGAAAGATCGACACCGATTAACTCGTAACCCTTTTGTACAAGTGGAAGTGTTACATTACCAGTACCGCATGCTACATCAAGAATCTTCGCCTCTTTCATATCCGCTTGCTGTAAACTTTCCTCTGTGAATTCCACCCATTTATCATAAGGAACATCATTCATTAGTTCGTCGTACAACAATGCAAATTGTTCGTATTTCATTGGTCTAGCTCGTCTGTAATATCTTCACGCGGCACATCGCCCCAAAGACGCTCTAAATTATAATGATTACGCTCATCTTTATGGAATACATGAGCAACTACATCTCCAAGGTCAACTAATACCCAACGTGCTTCGTCAAAACCTTCCATACGTTGTACGTCGATTTGGAACTCATGTGCTTTTGATTTAATTTCACGCGCAATTGCTTGCACTTGCTTGTCTGAGTTACCGTGACAAATAATGAAATAATCTGCAATTGGTGAAATACCTTGCATATTTAGGACAACCATATCTTCTGCTCTCTTATCATCAGCCGCTTTTGCTGCTAATACTAATAAATCTTTATCTTTCATTTACTAATTTCCTCCTTGATAACTGCGTTGTATGTTTGGAATGTTAATGGATAAATCGTTTGATTTTTTTCCATTAAAAATTGAATTGTTCGCTTTAACGCAAATAATAAAGCTTGGTTTATATCCATATATGCGAGTTTACGAGCTTCCTCCACACCTGGAAACTTTCGCCCAGGCTCAATGTAATCAGCTACATAAATTACTTTATCTAACATCGTCATATTCTCATGACCACTTGTATGATATGTAATAGCTTGCAGGATTTCGGGATCCGTAATGCCTACTTCTTTTTCTACTAAGTATGCCCCAACAGGTGCATGCCATAACTCTTTGTTATAACAAAGTAAATCTTTCGGCAAATCTTCACTTTTAATAATCTCTTCCATCTCAGAAATCGCTCTACACTTCGCATAATCATGGAATATAGCTGCAACTTCAGCCTTTTTTTCATCCACACCGTATAACTTAGCAAGTTCAATTGCTGTCTCCATTACACCAATTGTGTGTATATAACGTTTTTCATGCATTTGTTGTTTGACAATATGAAGTGCTTTCTCACGATTCATACAACCCATTCCTCTCGATATACACCTGTACTTTTTCAGGAAGTAAATATTTACATGTTCTCTTCTTTTTATATCTCTCACGCAATAAAGATGAAGAAACTGCAAACTCCGGAATTTCCACAGTAGTGATCGGATAAGGTGTACGCAATGTATAACCAGGTCTTGCAACCCCAACAAACGTCACAAGATTGAGTAACGCTTCAATGTTATACCACTTCGGTAAATACTCAACCATATCTCCACCAATAATAAAGTGAAACTGCACATCCGGATACTTCTTCGTCAATTGTAACATAGTGTCATACGTATAAGATGGGCCCTTCCTGCTTAGCTCTTCTAAACAAATAGAAAAATGTTCCTCTGCCTCAGTAGCAAGCTCTAACATTTGCAAGCGATTTTCTACACTTGTAATATTCCGCCCTTGTTTATGCGGTGGAATTTGGTTCGGTAAGAACCATACTTCTTCTAAATTCAAAGCATGATATACTTCATTTGCAATTAGCAAATGACCATAATGTGGCGGATCAAACGTACCGCCAATGATGCCAATTTTTCTCAAAAGAAACGCCCCTTCCTTTTACGTACAGCAACTCTCTTCATTCCTATCCGAAGAGAGTTCACTGTTAATAAAAGTTCAATTGGTCTCGCTCTCTACATCATTGCGCACTAACGATAAAAATAGCATATGCTAATCTTTTTATCGTGGAAGTTTAATTTGTTTATTTTCTCTAGATTCTTTGTATAAAACGATTGTACTTCCAATCACTTGAACGATTTCAGCACGTGCGCCTTGTGCAAGTTCTTCTGCAACTTCACGACGATCGAATTCACAGTTTTGTAGCACACTTACTTTAAATAATTCACGAACTTCTAAAGTATCTGCGATTTGTTTAATCATATTTTCATTTACTCCGCCTTTTCCTACTTGAAAAATTGGTGTTAAATGATGTGCTTGTGCACGTAAAAATCTTTTTTGTTTTCCTGTTAACATATATGTTAGCCTCCAAGCTTTCTTATAACTAATTGTTTCATTCTATCGATATTCGGTACACGCCCTGTCCACATTTCAAATGCAAGCGCTCCTTGATAAACAAACATATCAATACCATTTTGAACCACTGCACCTTGCTCTTTTGCCTCACATAAAATTTTCGTTTCAAATGGATTATAAATGATATCTGATACAATCGTTCCTTTTTTTAACGAAGAAATTTGTAATGGCGTATGTTCAACGCGTGGATGCATACCTATTGTTGTCGTCTGAATGATAATATCATAATTCCCTTGTTCTTCTGTTGCTTTTTCTAACGATAAAGCAACAGAATGAACAGTAGCCGTACACGCAGCAATAAGTTCTTTCGCCTTATCTACTGTACGATTAGCTACATCAATCTCTTTCACACCTACATCAGCAAGAGAAAAATAAATAGCTCGACTAGCACCACCTGCACCAAGCAATAAAATACGTTTCTCTTGAAGCGGTTCACTACTAATTGACTGCAATGCTCGGACAAAACCAATTCCATCTGTATTGTAGCCAATCAATTTTCCATCCTTATGAACCACTGTATTTACTGCACCAATTTGTTTTGCTAGTGGGTCAATCTCATCCAAATAATCCATAATAGCAACTTTGTGCGGAGTTGTTACATTAAATCCTGAAATACCTAACGCTTTTAAACCTCTTACTGCTTCCCCTAGCACTTCCTCTTTAACAAGAAATGCATGATAATGGGCATCCATATTCAAGTGTTCAAATGCATCGTTATGCATAACGGGTGATAATGAATGTCCAATTGGATTTCCGATTACACCATATAATTGTTTCATAAATCCCTCTCCATATTAAATTAAAGATTTACGCAATGAAACACTTACTCCTTTTGGTACGTGTGCAACAATTTTTGCTCCCGGTTCGTTCACAGTAACCCATCCTAATCCAGAGAATACAACATCCGTTTTTGGCTCACGAATATTAAATTCGTATTTCACTAACTCTGGCATATTTTCTAATTCTTCTGGTGTTGGCGGGCTTAGTAAATCTCCAGCATGATTTTTATACAATTCATCCGCTTTCTCAAGCTTTGTACGATGGATTGTTAAACGATTCGAGAAGTGACAAGTAAATGCACGACGACCACCACTTACATAATCAAAACGTGCCAATCCACTGAAGAATAATGTTTGTTCTTCATTTAACTGGAACACCATTGGCTTAATTTCTTTTGTTGGTGTTATAAGCTTTAAGCTTTCTTTTCCAACATAATGAGCCATTTGATGGTGGTTAATAATACCCGGCGTATCATATAAAGAAGATTCTTCGTCTAACGGAATATCAATTAAATCAAGTGTTGTTCCTGGGAAATGAGATGTTGTAATTACATTTTCAGTCTCATCACTAAATTCTTTAATCATGCGATTAATAAATGTTGATTTTCCTACATTCGTACATCCAACAACGTAAACATCTTTTCCGCCGCGGTAATACTCAATAGCATCTGCCAGCTCAGCAATTCCTTGTCCCTTTGCTGCACTAATTAAAAAGACATCTTCTGGCTTTAATCCTAGCTGCTTTGCACTATAACGCATCCAATGCTTTACTTTATCATGTTTTACTGACTTAGGTATTAAATCAGCTTTATTTCCAACAAGTAATACTTTATTATTTCCGACGAAACGATGTAAGCCAGGTAACCAGCTACCATTAAAATCAAAAATATCTACAATCTTAACTACTAATGCATCTGATTTTCCAATTCCGTTTAGAATACGTAGGAAGTCATCATCTGTTAATGATACATCTTGAATTTCGTTGTAATGCTTCAAGCGAAAACAGCGTTGACAAATTACTTGTTCTTTCTCTAAAGATGAGGCAGGAGCATATCCTACTTCATTTTTATCTTCTGTTTGAATTTCTACACCGCAACCAATACATTTAATTGTTTCAGTCAAACTTTATTCCTCCCAGTTAATTAAACCTTTTTTCTTCATATTTCTCATAATTCTTCGTTCAATTTTTCGATTAAAGCGCGTTACTAATCCGTCCGTTTGTGCTACCGGTACAACTAAAATTGTATGAAGTCCCACTCGGTTTCCACCTAAAACATCCGTTAGTAACTGATCTCCAATTACTACAACTTCATCTGGTTGCAGTTGCATCTCTTGTATCGCACGCTTAAATGCACGAACAAATGGTTTGCGCGCACTATGAATAAACGGAATACCTAATGGATCAGCAAAGTCTTTCACACGTTGCTCATTATTATTTGAAACGACCGTTACTTGAATGCCTTGCTCTTTCATTTTCAAAAACCATTCTTCAAGTTGTGGCGTTGCATTTGGACGATCCCATTCAATTAACGTGTTATCTAAATCAGTAATAACACCTTTAATTCCACGTTTTTTCAAATCTTCTGGTTGAACATGATATACATTTTTCACATATTCATTTGGTAAAAATAGCTTCAATTTCTTTCACCTCTTTGAGGAGTTTTCATAAAAATTTTTCGACAACATATTTCGATATATGACCTGTGGATAAAATTGTACACATTTTCCACATTAATTTTTCAGTCAATTTGGAATTTACTAACAATCTATACACATTTTATCCACCTAGGTATGTGGATAACCACTCGTTTGTGACTGTCATATTTTTTTGGTACATTAAATGCAACAACGAATCAATCCTTAAATTATTAGGAGGTGACTCACCTTGAAAACAAAATATATGGAACAGTTATCTACTGAGTTACTCACTGAGTCTTATTATAAAGCAAAAGAACTAAAATTAAATCCCGACTTCATTTTACTTATAAAACAAGAAATGATTAGACGCTCATTAGAGGACAAGCTTGTCAAATCGTCTTGATTACATATAAAGTGAAATTTTAACTAGCTAACTTGTAAAAAGAGCCATCCTGCGATGGCTCTCGAATAAACAAGTACTCCCATCTAGGGAATTTCATCATTAAGCATCTTTGTCCATAACTCTTACTTACAGTTATAAAATGTTTTCTTTACTTATGAGCCAATCGAGTAGCAATTTTTTCACCAAGACGAAGCTCTTGTCCACTCTTCAAATTCTGCACTACTTCTATCATATCTTTTTCAAACAATAACACAACTGTTGAACCAAATGTAAAGTATGCCATTTCTTCACCTTTTTGAACAGTGTCTCTTTCATGCAGCAGCTCAATACTATTAACAAACATAGCTCCTACTTTTACAAGCGCCATATGTTCACCGTCACTATTTACTTCTGTAACAGAGCGATAATTTTTTGACAATGGTTCTTTCCCGTATTCCATACCAGCTGCATTTACCGGATATGATTTTCTACCGAGTACAAATCTTTCAGTCACGGAGCCAGAAAGCGGACTATGAATACGATGATAATGACTTGGGCTTAAATAAATAACCATGTATGTACCACCTGCATATCGCTGTGCACGTTCTTCATTACCTAGCATATCCACGATTGAATAACGCTTTCCTTTAATATCAAATGTTTTTGTGTCCTCAATAGGACCGTGATCAGCAAAAACACCATCAACAGGACTAACGATACTCGATGCATCTGTATCAATACTACGCTTTCCTTCTTTTAGCTTACGCGTAAATAGTTCATGCAATGTTCTGTATTCCTTCAAACCCTTTTCCATCTCATCTTGATTAATTTGAAAAACTTTCGCATACGATGGAATAATGATAGAGCTCAAACGAGATTGTGCAAATTTACGTAATATATAAGAAGTAAAACGACCATTTGTAAGTTCGATCATAAGTCGATATAATGTACGTCGCAAATTGCGAAACCTCCTAATCAGTCTATAACTTTAGCTTCCCCTTCTTTTCCTTCTATATCATATGTAAAATTGGTTCTTATTCCCACATATCATATAGAACTGCCATATTATACATGCGGAAAACTAAGCATGGTATTATTCTTAAATTGTTTAGCACCCTCTAATATTACAGATAGAATCCGTCATTTTCAACAGTGAACATAGATTTCTTCTGAACACAACTCTTTTTCTTTCCTTATTTCCAAAAAGAAAAGCAGCCCATTTTAACATAAGGCCGCTTGTAATATACATTATTCTTTCGCTTTTTTCTCTTTCTCAGCTCTTACAAATTCATGGAACATTTTCATTAAAGCGCGCTTTTCAATTCTTGATACGTAGCTTCTGGAAATACCAAGTGCCTTTGCAATCTCTCGTTGCGTTTTCTCCTTATCAAGCCCCAGTCCAAAACGCTTCACGATTACTTCTTTCTCTCGTTCGTCTAAAATATCGATATACTCTTTAATCTTTTCTAACTCCATACTAAGCTGGATCATATCAATTACATCTTCAGATTCTGATTTTAATATATCAATAAGCGATATTTCATTCCCCTCTTTATCTTGCCCGATTGGATCATGAAGTGAAACGTCTTTTTTCGTTTTTTTCAGTACACGTAAATGCATCAAAATTTCATTTTCAATACAGCGTGCTGCATACGTCGCAAGTTTTGTGCCTTTTCCTGCCGAATAGCTCTCGATTGCTTTAATGAGCCCAATTGTACCAATTGAAATTAAATCTTCTGCATCTTCCCCTGTGTTTTCAAATTTTTTAACGATATGAGCTACGAGCCGTAAATTATGTTCAATTAACAGATTTCTCGCTTGAGCATCACCTTGCTCCATTAACTCTAAGTACTTTCTCTCATCATCTGACGATAACGGCTGCGGGAACGCATTATTCTTCACATAAGAAACAAAGACAAACACTTCTCGAACCATATATCCAATTGCGGCGAATAGACTCAAACCTTTCACCTCCGCCAAAATAGTGGTCTTTACTATGTGTATGTGGGCGTGAGGTTGTTTGTGTCTGTACGATATAAATATGGAATCCTTAGCTTTTTGTCGAACGAAATACGTCTTTCATACCTTGAATATTTTTTCCAATGTATTACAATATGTAAGATTCCAAAATTTTGAAAGAGGTGTTTTCATGCGATATGCTACGTCACAAATTAGAAACCTTGTAATACTCACATCATCATTTTTCTTACTTTCAGCTTGTGGACAACAAACGTCTCCTACAAAAACCGAAGCTACTAAACAAGATACTGCCGTATCAAAAGACAGTACAAAAACGGAAGATAGCCAAAAAACTGAAGACAGCGCAAAAGCTGAGAACAACTCAAAAACTGAGAACAACTCAAAAGCTGAGAACAACTCAAAAGCTGAGAACAACTCAACAACTAAAAACAACTCAACAACTAAAAACAACGTAAAAACTGAGAACAACACAACAACTAAAAACAATGCAAAAACTGAGAACAACACAAAACCTGAAAATAATACAAAACCTGAAGCAGAATCTAAAAACACACAAAAAGAGCAACAACCAACTAAACAACCAAATAAACAAACTGATACTATTACATTCACAAGTGAAGATGCTATAAAAGTTCTAGAAAAAAGAATGGGGGCTCGCTCAAATGAAATTCGTTACGGCTCCAGCGAAGACAGACTAATTGGCACAATAAATGGTATTAAGATATACGACGTCTTATACGGACGCGAATCTCCTGAGAACTCTCGTACTCTAAATTTTGCAGTGGGATCTGATGGAAACCTATATGATTGGTCAAAAGCGCAAGATGGTATTCTTCAACCACTTAACGGCAATTAATAAATGATTCTAAGAACGTAGTAAAAGCCAATCGATACGTATCGATTGGCTTTTACTAGTATTTACTCCAAACTTTCTCCCCGGTATGCGCATCAATATAACGCAGTTCTCGACTACAATCGAAGGATTCTTTATAATTTTCATCCGTTGTTTGTTTATACAATAGTTCGTAGCTAGTTTCCTCTACATCATTCTCTAAAAACCATTCTAAATGAACTCGCATGGCCCCTCTGTATATTTCTAACGCTTTTTCCTTTGTTACTTTTGGTGTTGTTTCGTATGTAAGTAATTCTTTTATAAAATTGCTAGATTCTCCTGAATAATGCATCACAGCCCCATTTTCTGTATTGATGTTGACCATAAATTGCTTATACTCTGCTGGAATACCATTCACATATACGGAAAAGATAAATCTTTCAATCCCACCTTCTGCTTCTTCACGTTCTTCCCAAAGGCGTAGATATTGTGTGACATCTGGAATAACTTGTTCCAAAAATTGAAGTGCTTTTTGTAAACATTCCTCTCTAGACAATATTGATTTTACTTCTTTATCTTCTGTCAATTTTATAAAGCCAATTAATTCATTGGTAGATTTATCAACCGTAATGCCAATTAAATTATTATATTTTAACATCGGTAAATGCTTCTTAAAGAATTCATTCATTAAATAGGGATTCTTTTCTTCTTTCTGTTTCTGCAGTTCCTCTTTCGGAACAAATTTCATTCTTATTTCATCATCATTTTCCGTCTCAGCTACTTTTGTAAAACTTTCTTTATCCCAGTCAAGCAAATCGAATATATCATATTGTTTACTGCCTTTTTTCGGTTTTTCAACAGCTACAGTTGAAGGCAATTTATAATGATCGGGTCCAAATAAATCTTTACCTGTACTTGTATTAATAAACGCATGACTAGGTTCAGGTTCATATACAAGATGGTACCCTTTTACTTCTTCTCCATTTTCATACTCACATGAAGAGTGTGTTAAATCTACAAATACAAGTCTCATATCTTGTCTAGCTTTCAAATTTTCTAAGACGACGTTCTCTTCAACGATTTCACTTGGCCATAACGGTTTTTTCTCGATAGCTTTTTGTCCATTATAACGAAAATGCACAACATTACCTGAAGGATGAACTCGCACAACACACCCTGTATTCGGCAATGGGTAGCCATTCACTTCTTGCATATAATTTACTTCTTTCCGACCACGCCTGTCGTCCTTAACCGTTTCATATGTATAAAATTCATATCCTTCTTTTGTATATTTTTTTAAGAATGCATTTGCAATCTCTCTTGCTTTATTCTCCTCTAGCGCCTTCTTACCGCTCGAAAAAAAATTTTCATCATCTATACTAAATTCAATTAAATTACCAGTATGTCTATTCAACGTAATTTGTATCGTTCTCTCCTCATCCTCTTTATGCTCCCACCATAATAGATGATACGGGTCATCCACACCTTCTTCATCATCTACAGCAAGTCTATAATCATCTGGAATATTAATTATATGAGCCACTTTCTCTTTTCTTTCTTTATCTTTTTGATTCATCATACCTCTCCCTTTATTACAATTTAAGGTAATTATAACAAACAAAAAAGACTAGAGATATCTCTAGTCTTCTACTTCGTCTCACGATGTAACGTTACTCGTTTTAATCGTGGACAATATTTTTTTAGTTCGATGCGCTCTGGATTGTTTCGCTTATTTTTTTTAGAAATATAATTACGATCACCGCACTCCGTACAAGCTAGTGTAATATTTACACGCATATGTCATTCTCCTTTCTTTCAAAGATTGCAAAATAAAACGTAATGATTACGATTTATATGTTATATAACTTTATTCTATTTGTCAATTGAAACAAAAGGGGTCTAAATAGAACCCTTTCTTTTCAATAATCTATACCTTATATTAAAATGTTTCGTATGTAACAAACTCACTAATCGGCTTTCGATATCCTCTTGGGCGAATTTTAGTAGTATCACTTTTTCCTATCGTAATCATTAAAACAGGCACTACATGGTCCGGCATATTTAATTCACTTTGTACTGCTTTTTCATCGAAACCGATCATTGGACACGTATCATAGCCATAATATTTAGCTGCGTACATAAAAGTCATCGCACTTAACGAAGCATTTCTAATCGCTTCCTCTTCCATGAAGCGCTCCCCTTTTCCTTCATATAGCCCTTTCGTTTGCCTAATTGTATCTTCATATTCACATTCATCAATCATCTTTAAAACCTTCATACCGAAATAAATATTTTCGACATTTTGGTATGCTCTCTTATCACCACAAACAAGTATTACCGCAGATGCACTCGATACTTTATATTGTCCGAAAGCTAACTCTTTTAATCTTTCTTTTCGCTCTTGATCACGAATTACAACATAATGTGTATGTTGCAAATTGTAACAAGATGGCGAAAGCTTTGTTAGCTCAAATATTTTTTTAAAATCCTCATCAGGGATTTCTATTCCTTGTACAAATTTCATCGCGGAACGTCTAGCAATTGCTAATTCTTCAAAGTTCACCGTATAGCCTCCTTAATAACCATAAATTCAAATATACATTAATTTATACAATTAAATAAATCAAATGAAAACACTTTAAATTATGGATAATAATGATGCTTTACAAAAAAAGACAAAAATCTGAAACAATTAGTTCATACGAAATTCACATGAATCTATTACTATAGGAATTGTACATAGTGAACTTATTAACAATCACGTTTATTCATATAGAATCTTACTCGAAAGGAGTTGAAAGTATGAAAACTAAATATCGTTTTATGATCTCATCATTTGCTGCTTGCGCTTATATGCTTTGGTATTTAGTATAATAACAACCTCACTTGTAAATAGGAAAAGGTGTGTATATAAATGGAATATAATCAATCAACAGTTAACTACTGGAAAGCTTTTGTACTACCATATACATTTGCTTTAGAAGAGTTAAAAACTAAATTTGAAATTATGAACCGGGAAGCTCAATTTTTAGAGGATTACAACCCGTTTGAACATATAAAAACAAGATTAAAACAACCTGAAAGTATTATTAAAAAGCTTGAACGTAAAAATTTATTACCGACAGTTGACAATGCCCAAACGCATTTACAAGACATCATCGGCATTCGTATTACATGTTGCTTCGTAGAAGATATTTATCATTTAAAAGAAGTCATTCAAAAGCGTGAAGATATGGAAATTATAGAGGTAAAAGATTATATCGCTAATCCAAAGGGAAACGGCTATAAAAGTTTACACATGATTATTAAATATCCTTTATCACTGAATTCTGGTACAAAAGAAGTATTTGCAGAAATTCAGTTGCGTACACTCGCAATGGACTTTTGGGCAAGTTTAGAACATAAACTTTATTATAAATATGAAGGGAAAATACCTGAGTATTTAAAAGATGAACTACATGATGCAGCAATGAAGGCTGAAGACCTCGATAATAAAATGGCAACAATCCGCCAAGATATTGATGATATCGAAGCATGCTCAAATCAAATTATGTTACCACTATAAAAAAAGGTTCTCGCCAATGAGAACCTTTTTTATTTCGCTATTTACAGGCAGGAAGACGCTCTGATTAAAGTTGCACTTTATTTCTTCTCTATCGTGCGAACCTCTTCAATTTTCCATCCATCCTCTTCTTTTCCAAGTGCATACTGTACTTTCTTCTGAAGAGTGATCTCTCCCTCTATTTCTTTTTCCTTTGTCTCAACAACAACATACCCTGCTTTACTAGCTTTCATGTCTATATGTTCCAATTCAATTTTCTTATTTCCCTTTTGAAAAGTTGCTTCTTTTTGTGTTTTTAAGTCTTCAGCACTAGGCATCTTCTTTGAAAATAAATCCATATGTTCAGCAAGATTTTTTTCATTTGTTGTCCGTACAAATTTCTCCATAACATCTTGAATCGATTTCTCTTCTTCTTTCGTTATTTGTACCTTTTCCTCAGTTTTTGTAGTAGTAGATTTTTGTTCTATATGACTCTCCTTGGATTGACACCCAACTAGTAATAATGCACTTATTAGAAGGGATCCTATCCCTCTGAAAAAAGCCCTCATCTTTCCATCCCCTAAAAAGAAAAGTGAGGCATTTCGCCTCACTTTCATTTATAATTAGCGTCTTCCTTTATTCGGATCGCCACCGCCGATAATATCAAAGACACGTTTAGCAATATTTGTATTCTCTTGAACACCCGAGAACAAGTATTTACCTGGGCCAAATGCATATACGTTTACATCTTCCCCTGTATGTCCGCCTGTTGTCCAGCCTGTAACCGAACGCTTATTGAAAATATCCTCAATCGCATTATCAATCTTTGTTACATCTTTTGAAGGAGCAATATCATTTACCGCTTTAATTTCTTCTGGTGTTAATTGTAAATCAATATATTTTTTCAATGTTTCTTCTACATTTGCACCTTTTGCAATTTCATTTGCCATGAAGTCTGGTGTGCGTTTTGCAGCTTTAATTGGATCTACTTTAAAGTTATACTCGCCATTCGCACCTAAAGATAATCCGCCAGTAGCATGGTCTGCCGTTGCAACGACTAACGTATTTTTATCTTTTTTCGCAAACTCAATCGCTGCTTTAAATGCTTTTTCAAAGTCTTCCATTTCACTCATTGCACCAACGATATCATTATCGTGTCCAGCCCAGTCGATTTGACTTCCTTCAACCATTAAGAAGAAACCATTTTTATTTTTGTTCAAACGTTCAATTGCTGCATTTGTCATTTCTTCTAATGAAGGTGTTTTATCGGTACGGTCAATCATTTTATCTAAACCGCCTGGCGCAAATAAACCTAGAATTTGATCATTTTTATCATTTAACAATTGATTGCGATCAGTTACATAGCTATAACCAGATTTTTTAAATTCTTCTGTAAGATTGCGATCTTTTCTAACAAAGTTATTTACACCGCCGCCAAGCATAACGTCTACTTTATGCTTCCCTTTAATTTTTTCATCAAAATAATCATTTGCAATTGCGTCCATATTTTTACGACTAATGTCATGCGCACCGAAAGCAGCTGGTGTTGCATGTGTAATTTCAGAAGTAGCAACGAGTCCCGTTGATTTTCCTTTTTCTTTCGCTTGTTCAAGAACAGTTTTCACTTCTGCTTTATCATTATCAACTGCAATTGCCGCATTATATGTTTTAATTCCTGCTGACATAGCAGTTGCTGCAGATGCAGAGTCTGTAATATTTTCATGTTCATCTTCCGGATATGTTTTTTGCGTTCCTACAAGATGCTTATCAAATTCTGTAGATTCCATCTCAAAAGTTTTTGGATTATCTTTCATATAACGGTGAGCCGTCATATATGAAGGTCCCATACCATCCCCAATTAATACGATGACATTTTTAATCTTTGCATTGCTTCCGCTCTCATCTGCATTAACCTCACTAGAACGAGTAAAATTCCAAGTTGCTACCGAAGTAACAGCTAACGATGCAACAACTGCAAATGGCCATGCTTTTTTTACAAACTTTTTCACTATATTGTCCCCCTAATTAGGTTATTCATTTCCCACTATCAAATTTAATAGAAGACTATTAAGAGAAAATTAGTTATATGTAAATTTTTTGTTAACTTATGTAAATATCAGTTATAATTTGTATAACTTTGTCTTTTCGTACCAACCTTCTTCCCCTTTACAATCAAAATAAAAATAAGTTGGATTTCATTTAACGTAAATCTCTTATTCAACATTTTTAATCTACTTTCATGAAAATTAATAGAAACGCGGTGAGCATTTATGAAAATAATAACGCTAGATGAATCTTCTATTTTTGATTTACTCGACCTTTGCAAAGCTATCGGATGGTTACAAGATAAAGCATTTATGAAAAAGCAATTCGAAATGTATCTTTCTCTCGGCACACTTATCGGTTATATGCATGAAAATAAACTGATTGCATCTGGAGGAGTATTTCCTTTTAAAGATAGTTTTTCTACTATTGGCATGTTAATTGTCCATCCTAATTTTCAAGGCCGGGGCATCGGACGTATGTTGCTTAATCGCTGCTTAGAATGCACCACCCCAAAACAACCAATTGCACTTATTGCAACAAAGGCTGGCGAGCCTCTTTATACATCGTGCGGATTTCAAACAGTCACGACGATTCATCGTTTCGAAAAACAAACTACTAAGACACATATTGCTCATACACAACAAGTAAAAGAATCGGACCTTGCATCACTAATTTCTCTCGATCAAATTACAACTGGTGCTAATCGTTCTTTACTTTATTCATTACTCTTACCAAGAGCAAGCCACTCTTTTAAAATTGAGAGAAATAACTGTATAGAAGCTTTTTCCTTATGTGTACAAAAAGGTAATATATTGTGCGTCAATCCACTTATCGCAAAGCAAGAGCAGGACGCTATTCAATTATTCAAGAGAATCTGTGAGTGTTGGAATGGCACAGTAAGGATTGATGTCCCACATTCACAATTTTCATTTCGTCAATTTCTTCAAACAGAAAATTTCCAAGAAACGCTCCTTTCACCTCTTATGATAAAAAGTGGTAGCCAACTTCCTGGAAATCGTAATATGCTATTTGCTATGATAGATACAGCGTTATGTTAGAAAGGGGACACCTCATTGAAGCGATTTAGCTATTTTATGGTAGGTTGTCTTACTCTTACACTATTAGTAGGATGTAGTGCAGCAGAAAAGCCAGTAGAACAAGTAAAACAAGTTAAAAATACACTTACAGCGAAACTAGCTACCGAGGAAAAAATGGTAGAAATAGATGGGCAAACCATTTACTTTAAAAAGATTGGTAATGAAAAGCCACCTTTACTTATGATCCATGGATTTGGAGGATCGTCAGATGGTTTTCAAAAGATTTACTCAGATTTAGCAAAAGATCATACAATTATTTCTGTAGATGCTTTAGGCTTCGGGCGCTCATCTAAGCCGATGGATTTTTATTATTCTTTCCCAACTCATGCAAATTTATATTATAAATTAATGAAAAAACTAGGTTATGATTCGTTTGCAATACTGGGACACTCAATGGGCGGAGAAATTTCTCTTAATTTAACATATTTATATCCTGAAGCCGTTACCCACCTTATCTTAACTGATGCTACAGGTGGGCCTCATACATTTGTTAATAAACAAGGCTCACCAAAACCACAGTTGTCGACTGATTTAAATACCGTTTCTGCTGTTGCAGATTATGATGAAAGTAAAGTGAATTTTAAACGTAATGATGAAGAGCATTACAATAAAATGAAATTATGGCCTAGACGTCTTCAAATCAATGCAAATGAACTGAAACAACCAACCTTAATTATATGGGGAAGAAATGATAGTAGCGTTTCTTGGAAAGAAGGAGAAACGTATCATCAATTCTTAAAAAATAGTACTTTCCATATTATCGAAAAAGGTTATCATGCACCATTTCGTCAAGAGCCACAAGAATTTGTAGGTTATGTAAAAGAATTCTTTAAGAACAATCCAATCAAAGTTGAAAAATAACATAAGCGGGTATCTCATTTTGAGATACCCGCTTTCATATATTAAGCAGCTTGCTTTTGGCGTTTTTGAGTTTTTGATCCTAGTACTTTCGGAATAACGAAACCATCTATTCCAAATTTACCAGCATTCATACTAGAGACTAAAACGAACATTGATAGGATAACCATTTCAGGGTTTACACCAATTGACCCACTAAGCATATAGGAAAAGTTCATTACAAGGCCGAAAAAGACCGCTGTTTTTGTTAAACAACCTACAATTAAACCAATTCCAACTAAAATTTCTCCCCACGTTACAAGTGTATTAAATAGATCAACGTTTGGAATTGCGAAATCTTGTAAAAACGATGCCCACCAAGATTGAACAGCCGGTTGTGCTCCTTTAGATTTTTCAATTGCACCTTGTAAATAACCAGTTGCATCGAATCCTTTTCCTTGTAGTTTACCGATTCCAGCCATTAACCATGTGTAACCAAGATATACTCGGATTATTGCTAACACAAAAGAAACTGCTTTGTTTTCTCTTAAAAATTGAATAACCATATCTTCCTCCTAAAGTTGTAATTAAGTTAGTTACAGATAATATAATAACATTAGTTACTTATTTTTAAAATGTTAATTACGAATAATTTGTGACATGTGTATGAAACATTAAAAACTAACGTTTATATAGTAACTTTTTTTACCTGTAAAAACTTGAACATATCATACCATAGGTGATAATCATTTTCATTGAAGAAAATGTAAAAAAAATGTGAGTTAAATGTGAAACGCCTTTATTCGAATATAAAATAAAGGCGTTTTTTCTATTTATAGAATTGAAATGTACGTATCTCCTCATCGATTAATATCGCCTCTTGAAAAGCATCTTCTATCGTTTTTTCATGGTTAATAAGCCCATAAAATAAGCGTATTGTAAACATAAGTGCTGCATTCCCATCTACATAATCTATCGATCCAATATACGATTTCGCTCCACTACGTAAAAAAGATTCTGCTAGTTTTCGATCCCCTAACGTACACCCGCTATTTACAATATGTGTATTATGCAATTTTGCATATTTATAAATTTCTGCTGCACCAAAGTATCCCCTCGGTTCATTTTGTTCATATATATCTTCACCTAACTCTTCCATAACAAACTTTCCTTCCTCACCATGAAAGCAAAAGACAACATAATCGATATCATTATATAAACCTTTTCCAGAAAGAATATCGATGAACTCTTTCGGTCTACCAATCCAGTATGTTATAACTTTTGCCCCAAAATATTCAAGCGATGCCCGGATTGATTGCGCCTCTAAATCAGAGTTAAAGCCAACTACTAGTGCAACATTCAACATTCAACATACACACCCTCCATCCTATCATTAGATCTCATCAATCAAACTTTTAAGGGATACCTCCATTTCATATATACCCGTTTCCTTCAAAAAATCAGATCTAGTTAAAACGACTTTCTGTAAATATTGCCTATATGCTGTAATCGTCCCGTCGTGAGATACAATGCAAATTCTTTCAGCGTCTAGCTCATAACACCAAAGAAGAAATTCATCTACTATTTGCTGAAAGCGATTCTCTGAAATAGTATTTATACCCTCCGTCCATAACTGCTTATTTGTGTTTTTCTCTATCAAAAAATGTGGAAATAAATTTGCTATCATTTCCTGCTCTACCATGTGATCACATGGTAATGTTTTCGCTCCTTCTCGATAAGGAAAAATACGTGGGGATACATATGGATGGACAATTGTTTGACAAGATACCTTCTTACTCCATATTGTCGCCGTTTGTAAAGTTCTAAGTGTAGGACTAGCAATTAATATATCCGTTCCTTGCAATGGCACATTGCATTGAAGTAATTTAGCCTGATTCCTTCCCTCATCCGTTAATAGGGGATGCAACACTTGTAAACTTGACGGCAAGTCTTTTGTATGTTCTCCTTCACCGTGCCGAACAAAGACGAGTTTCATACCCATCCTCCTCTCTCTATGAAATCCTTCAACATAATTCCTTCCCTATCTCATCCATTATTCCTGCTATAAGAAAAAACGATATGTAAAAAAGATTTGACACAAAATTAGGAAATATTACAATCATATATGTAAAATACTTTTTACAAGAGAGAGGGGAATCACAAATATGAAATGGATAACTATCTTAATCGGAACGATTATATGGGGATATATAAACGGATTTTTCAGTAGTGATAAAACTGCTAATCCTTGGATTACAGATGATGAACGTGAAACAAAAATTAAACAGAAGGAAATTATTGCAAGCTCGTCTGGTGTTTTTATGTTTTGTACCATTAACCTCTTAAACAAATGGTTAGGTATAGGAACGAGCGATACATCCCCTTACTTACCATCTTCTGTCTCAACTATTTTAAAAGAAAATGTAGAGTTACAAATTTTATTTATGCTATTTATTACGTATGGCATATTTTATATATATTATCGGAGAAAACTAAGTGCTTAATTTTTATCTCATGATTATCCTCCTAAATGGTTATAGTAATTAGGACGAAATGAAAGGAGCGATATAAAAATGAGTAACTCGAATGATTTTTTAGATACACTGCATGAAAAACAAGCAAAAGATGAGCAAAACAGAAAGCGTCAGGGAAACGGGAACCCAGCGAAAAAAAAGCCAAATAAAACACATAAATAACAATAAAAAAACGTGCCTAAAATTATCTTTTAGGCACGTTTTTTTATTCTGCTTTCACTGAGATAACATTTTCCCAATTCCATTTCTCATAATACCACTCAGGTACATCTATATTTTCAATCCACTTCTTTTCCTGTTTCCCATCACTATTTGCAATCCATACATTGGCTTTCTCACGGTCTGAACGTATCCATATTAATTGATTGCTCTTATTCATAAAAATCGGATGATAATCACCTTGCTTATGAGGTGGCTTTGTGATTTGATGTTGTTTGTCGCTTGTACGATCAATCTCATTTAAAGATGGCAGTGGCCTTTTTTCTGGCGGAGTTTCTATCCCTGCCTCTTTTGCCCGTGAAACGATAATTACTTTATCATTCTTCCATGCAAAATCCCAATCGACATATCCTTTCGGCGTAAATGTGTTCTGCTGAAGTGCCGGCAATTCTTTTACTTTTAAATGTTTATTCTCTAACGCAACTCTCCCGCTTCCTTCAATATAAGCTAATATATTCTGGGATGGCGCCCATTTGAACCATTGTGTGTTTAATAACATTTGATCTACCTTTTCAAATCGACTGCCATCTGCTCGAACTAAGCAAAGCGTATTGCTATCAGCTGACCATGAAGCTGTCGGTACAGCTAAAAATGAAATCCACTTTCGATCTGGTGACCACTCAAACCCGCTTGCAACTAGCGCTAGAAAATCATCATGTTCATTTGGTAATGCATATAAATGTTTCATTTTATGAGGATTCATATGTGCATCTTGTTGCACTTCATATAGCTGGGCTCCTGTCCATCCTGTTGGAAGTAAGTGTGCTTCAGAAGATACAAGAAACTTCTTTCCATCAGGGTACCATGCATAATCCCCTACACCAGCGGATACATTTTCAAAATCTGCATTCTTTTTTTGGACATCAAACGTATTTAATGTATCTGCAAATACAAATGCAATTATATTCTCTTTCGGTGACCATTGATAATTTGATACTTCAGATTGCAATGGGCTAATTTTTTTTCCATCTTCCAGTCGGTACAATTCCAAGGTGTTTTGCTTCTTTCCTTTAGCATAAGATATCCATTCTCCATCATGAGACCATTTTGGCCCTGTTATGTACTCACCCTTTGTTATTTGTTTTTCTTTTTCATCAATTTTAATCCAAAGGTCATGATGACGAATGAAAGCAACTTTCATCCCATTATGTTCCGCACTAATACTAAAAATTGAAGATAAAAAAATGAACAAACCCACACTACTACTCACGATAATCTTTTTCATACGTTCCTCCATTTTTCTTATAGCATTCCTCATATTCCGCTTACTATATGCGAATTTCACTCCAGATTCATTGCACAATTGTTGTAGATTTATGCCCAGTAAGGGTGGGCCTCCCCACACTGAATATTATCCATTCGACATAATACCAAAAAATTTCCCAAGAAATTTTTAATTCAAAGAGGATTGGTATGAATTATGTCGAAAGTATAGTTTAGCCAACATTCAGTTTTATATTTCATAACAAAAATGTAAGATAACTTTTCGGAATATTGGCACTTTTTATTAGGGGGAGTTTTAATGAAGAAAACTACATCTGCACTATTAAGTATGGCGCTTGTCTTTTCTAGTTTTGGAGCTTTAAGCGCGCATGCTGAATCACTGCAAAAGGAGAAGCAATTTAGTCCACAGTTAAAGGCCAATATTGAGCAATGGGGAGAAAACAAAATCGCGCAAAATGTTGAAACAAAAACATCAAAAGAAATTTCAGTCATTGTAGAATTGCAACATGCTCCGCTTGCTTCACAAAGTAACATTCAGCATGCTCCAGATTTAAAAAATGGAAATGTGCAATCATACCATGCTCAACTAAAAAAGGCACAAGAGGATACTACAAAGAAAATTAAAGAAAAAGCACCAAAAGCAAAAATAAAAGAAACGTATAGTACGTTATTTTCTGGATTCTCTATTTCTGTCCCAGGAGATCAAGTTACCGCTTTAGCTTCTTTGCCTGAAGTAAAAGCTGTTTATCCGAACTTAACATATAAATTGCATGAAACAGCAAAAAGCGCTACTAAAGAAGAAGCGCCAAATATCGGCGGACCGACAATCGGTACACCTGAAGCATGGAATTTAAAAGATCCATCTGGCAAACCGCTTGATGGAAAAGGTATGAAAGTCGCTATTATTGATTCTGGCGTAGACTATACGCATCCTGACCTACAAGCAAATTATATCGGTGGCTATGATGCAGTCGATGAAGATAATGATCCGATGGATGGGAACGTACACGGTACTCATGTAGCTGGCATTATTGCTGGTAACGGAAAAATTAAAGGCGTTGCTCCAAATGCGTCTATTCTAGCCTATCGTGTAATGAATGATAGCGGTACTGGTACGACCGAAGATATTCTTCAAGGTATTGAGCGCGCTATTCAAGATGGCGCTGACGTTTTAAATTTATCTCTCGGTCAAGATTTGAATGTCCCTGATCAACCTGTAACAATGACGTTAGAACGTGCAGCAAAACTTGGTGTTACTGCAGTCGTTTCAAATGGAAATGATGGACCAAAACCTTGGTCTGTTGATGCTCCTGGTAACGCGAGTAGCGTCATCTCTGTTGGTGCATCTACTGTTTCTATTCCATTCCCAACATTCCAGGTAGCTGGTTCTAATAAATCTTATCAAGGATTACCATTATCAAAAGCAGACTTCCAAATAGGAAACGATGCTCAGCTTGTTTATGTTGGCTACGGTAATTCCAGCGATTACGCTAAACAAGATGTGAAAGGTAAGTTCGTCCTTGTTTTACAAGGAACTTCGAGCACGTTAGTAAAGGCAGAACAAGCAAAACAAGCTGGTGCTCTCGGCGTGCTATTAATTTCTAATGAAAAAGAAATTAATATTATGCCCGAATATTTTGGACGTGAAGATATAGCTCTTCCAGTTATGCAACTATCTAATACAAATGGCGAAGAGCTGAAAAATTTAATTACAAAACGAAAGAAAAATATAAAGATTGGACAACCAAATAAAACCGAACTGATTGGTAACTTCAGTTCAAGAGGACCATCACAAGGAAGTTGGCTCATAAAACCTGATGTTGTTGCACCTGGCGTACAAATTACTAGTACAGTACCAAGAGGCGGCTATGAATCTCACAACGGAACAAGTATGGCTGCGCCACAAGTAGCAGGAGCCGTTGCCTTACTACGTCAAATGCATCCTGATTGGACGACAGAACAATTGAAATCTGCTCTTGCCAACACTGCAAAAACATTAAAGGATGTCAATGAAAATACATATCCTGTCATGGCACAAGGGTCAGGTTTAATTAACATTCCAAAAGCAGCTCAAACGGATGCGTTAGTGAAACCGAACAACGTAAGCTTCGGTCTTATTAAACCAAATAGCGGCAAACTGAAACTAACACAAAATATTACGTTAGAAAATCTTTCTAACAAAAAGAAAAACTTTTCAACTCGTATTGAATTATTAGATACAAAAACAAAAATCCAGACTTCTTTCCCTTCTTCTATTAGTATAAAACCGAATAGTAATATTGAAAAACCTTTTACTATTACTGTAGATAGCTCCTTACCACAAGGCGTATATACAGGGAATCTATATGTAAAAGAGCAAGGGAAAACTGAAGAAATGCGTATTCCATTTACATTTAGCATCGATCCGAAAGAATACAAACGTATCGATGGCCTTGAAATCGTTAATTCTACTTTCAGTCCAAATAATGACAACATACTAGATGACAACTTAATCAATTACTATTTAGTTACACCAGTTGAAGATATAGCGTTTCATGCCAATTTAATTACGAAAGACCGTGTGACATATCAAGGCACGGTATATCAAGGTAAAAACGAAACACCAGGTTATAAATCTTTCAAATGGAATGGTACAAGAACTGACGGATCTCCGTTGCCTGATGGCTTATACCAAATCGAAGCTGTTGCTTCTAACTCTGGTGGAGAAACAAAGCAAACAGGAGCTGTGTTTGTTGACCGAACAGCACCTAAGTTAACGCACGAAGTTGATCAAGAAAACCTCATAATTAGAGGAAAAGTTGACGATATTCTACTAGATTGGATGACAGAATCCGGTTGGATTGCACCTGGTATTCCAGTGAGAATGCAATATGAGATTAACGGTAATGGTGTATGGGAGAGTGCATTCCTAAACACTTGGGAGAAAAACTACGAAATTTATTTCGATCGTAATCAATTACAACAAGGAAAGAATACAATTCATATTGTTGCAACAGATGCAGCTGGAAATACAACTAATTTAAATGTTGATTTAGAAGTAAAATAAAGTGAAACTTTAATCAGTGGGGTTTTGTTCATCCCCCACTGATTATTAGCCTTCACCAATCGGGGTTCACGAGAAGTTAGTCTCCCATCTAACTTCTTTACTCCCACCGAATTTTGAGGTAGGAGTTTTACTGCTCATTAACATGGGATGAAAAATTTTTATTGACAATTTTTTTAATATAGTTTTATAATACAAAACATAGTTTAGTTGAACGAATTATATATCGGCTTTGAAGGAATACTAGTAGCGACTTATATCACTGTCTCAGAGAACTGATGGTTGGTGCGAATCAGTACATATACAAGGGTGAATTACAATTCTGGAGCTTCTTTCCCGTAGTGCTTTTTATGCATGAAGAGAAAGACGGATCTTTCCGTTATCGTAAAGTGAGTGGTAAACAATTAATTGTTTACAAATAGGGTGGTACCGCGATTTTCATCGTCCCTATCGGATTTTCCGATAGGGACTTTTTTGCGCCCAACCTCTTACACAATTTCATATATACGCGTTGAAAGAATCGCAGTAGTATCTTATATCCCTGTTACAGAGAGCTAATGGTCGGTGGAAATTAGCACATATATAAGTATGAATTACAATTCTGGAGCTTCTTTTTCGTAGTGCTTTTATGCATGAAGGAAAAGACGGGATTTTTCCGTTATCATTAATTGAGATGTAAGTATATTTTCACTTACAAATAGGGTGGTACCGCGATTCTTTCGCCCCTATCGGATTTTCCGATAGGGGCTTTTTCTATTTCTCACAGAAACAGATGTTAAATAATTCCGAATCTTATGATAAAATTTTATAAGCGCTTACAAAAAATGAAAGGAGGTGATACAAGCTATACGAAATCGATATTCAATTTTATTGAAAAAAAAGGAGGATGTCTAAATGACAAAGAAAACAGAAATTCCATCGCATTTAAAACCATTCGTATCCACACAACATTATGATCAATACACACCGGTGAATCACGCTGTGTGGCGTTATATTATGAGACAAAATCATAGCTTCTTAAAAGACGTTGCTCATCCAGCCTATGTAAACGGACTACAATCATCTGGTATTAATATAGATGCAATTCCAAAAGTAGAAGAAATGAATGAGTGTTTGGCACCAAGTGGATGGGGCGCTGTAACGATTGACGGACTTATTCCCGGCGTAGCATTCTTCGATTTTCAAGGACATGGATTACTACCGATCGCAACAGATATTCGGAAAGTAGAAAATATCGAGTACACACCAGCTCCAGATATCGTACACGAAGCAGCAGGACACGCACCGATTTTACTTGATCCTACATATGCAAAATATGTGAAACGTTTTGGGCAAATTGGTGCAAAAGCTTTCTCTACAAAAGAAGAACATGATGCATTTGAAGCTGTTCGTACATTAACGATAGTAAAAGAAAGCCCTATATCTACTCGTGATGAAGTTAAGGCTGCTGAAAATGCTGTAATTGAAAAACAAAACTTAGTTTCTGGTTTATCAGAAGCTGAACAAATTTCACGTCTTTTCTGGTGGACAGTAGAATATGGATTGATTGGAAATATAGATGATCCAAAAATATATGGTGCTGGCCTCCTTTCTTCTGTTGGCGAAAGCAAACATTGCTTAACAGACGCTGTAGAAAAGGTTCCATTTTCTATCGAATCATGTACAGGGACAACTTATGACGTAACGAAAATGCAACCACAACTATTTGTTTGTAAATCCTTTGAAGAATTAACAGATGCGCTTGAAACATTTTCTAAAACAATGGCCTTTAAAACAGGTGGAAAAGAAGGTTTAGAAAAAGCAATTCGCTCCGAGAACTATGCAACAGCTGAGCTAAATAGCGGATTACAAATTACAGGTACATTTAGCGAGACAATTGAAAACGATGCAGGTGAATTAATTTACATGCGAACAAATTCGCCAACGGCATTAGCGCTTCATAATAAACAGTTAGCGAATCATTCTACTTCTGTACACAGTGATGGATTTGGAACACCGATTGGATTACTCACTGAAAATATTGCATTAGAAACCTGTACAGACGAACAACTACAATCATTAGGAATTACAATTGGAACTATCGCTGAGTTTACTTTTGCAAGTGGTATTCATGTAAAAGGAACAGTAACAGATATTGTAAAAAACAATAAGAAAATTGCTCTTATTTCCTTTATCGATTGCACAGTTACTTATAACGCCCGCGTTTTATTTGATGCTTCATGGGGCGCATTTGATATGGCTGTTGGCTCACAAATCACTTCCGTATTCCCAGGTGCCGCAGATGCAGCAGCATTTTTCCCAATGGATGAAGAAGTTCAAGAAATTCCTGCTCCACTTGTACTGAATGAACTTGAACGTATGTATCAAACAGTTCGAGACATTCGAAGTGAGGGGATCTTACACAACGCGCATATCGATCAATTAGTAGCAATTCAAGAAGTATTAAATAAATTTTATGCGAAAGAATGGTTGCTGCGCCTTGAAGTATTAGAGTTACTTTTAGAGCATAACAAAGGGCATGAAACATCGGCAACATTACTACATCAACTTTCTACTTTCACAACTGACGAAGCTGTAACACGCCTTATTAACAATGGTCTTGCGTTACTTCCAATAAAGGATGTGAAAAATGATGCTAAGATTAACTGAAGAAGAAGTTCACGAGGAATTATTGAAGGTAGATAAATGGATGGTAAAAGATGAGAAATGGATTGAACGAAAATATATGTTTTCCGACTACTTAAAAGGAGTCGAATTTGTCTCTGAAGCCGCCAAACTATCAGAAGAACATAATCACCATCCATTTATCCTTATCCAGTATAAAGCAGTCATTATTACTTTGTCATCTTGGAATGCAAAAGGTTTAACGAAACTAGATTTTGAGCTTGCAAAGCAATTTGATGAACTATTTTTACAAAACGAAAAAGCGATTATAAGAAAATAAAAAAGAGAAGCCTTTTTAGGCTTCTCCTTTTACTTTGAATTGGATACAATGTCCAAATGGATCCTCGACTTGCAATATTCCATCTTTGTACGTAGCAATCTTGCCAATATTTTTTAAACTTTCACATACTTGCTCTTTTTGTTTTTCATCCGTTAGTACAATTGTGAAATATTTCAAGCCAACAGAATTTGGCATTTGCGGTGGTATTCCTTCACCTTGCCACGTATTTAAACCGATATGGTGATGATAGCCACCTGCCGATACGAACAACGCGCCATTACGAGCTGGGATTGTTACTTCAAAACCAAGACCATCCACATAGAAACGTTTTGCTTCTTCTAAATTAGCTACATGGAAATGAACATGCCCCATCACAGTACCCGCTGGAAAACCATTCCACACACTTCCTTGTTGTAATAATTCTTCACCAGCTAACGGGTTACTAACAAACGGTAGTTCTCCATTCTCATCACGCCAAACTTCTTTTTGGCGATCATGATAAATTTCAATCCCGTTTCCATCTGGATCAGCTAAATAAAGGGCCTCACTAAAGTAATGGTCGGCTCCGCCGTGCAGTGGATATACCATTTCTACAAGATGACGAAGAATATTCGCTAAATCTTGTCTGCTCGGTAATAAAATTGCGTAATGATATAACCCCGTTCTCCCTCTTTGCTTTGGTATGGCTTCTTTCTTTTCTTCAATGATAAGGAGTGGTTCGTTATTTTCATTCCCAAATGTAACGACCATTTCATCTTCTTTTAGTACTTTCATACTTAGTACTTCTGTATAAAACTCTAGTGATTTCTTTATATTTGATACATATAAATGAACAACATCAAGTGTTGTGTCGGGATGAAGTTGAAAACTCATCTTGTTAGCCCCCCCATTTCATTTAGTTCTTCTTTGACATTTTCTCTCTTAAGAAATTATCTACAAAACCGTCTGCTTTCGCAACAAATAAGTACGCACCCATTGCTAACAATGCAAGCTCTAATTCGAAGCCAGGATTTTTTCCATCTCCTAATAAACCAGCTGACCATTTTACTTTCACAATTGCCCCAACCATAACAAGTGCAAATAATAATCCAATATATCTTACTCCTAAACCTAGAATTAACAATATACCACCAACTACTTCCGCTGTTGCTACGCCGTATGCAAGTCCTCCTGGTAAACCAATGCTTGTGAACCACCCTGCAATATTGTCAATTCCCGATTGGAATTTTGTTAAGCCGTGCATAAAGAATGTTACCCCTAACACGATACGAATAATTAAGTTACCGATATGTTGATTCATTTCATTCTCTCCTTTATAGTTTTCTTATACAAAACTTTTATTTACATTACAAAACATACACTACTTTTTTTTATTCGTCAATTCATTTTCACTGGGAAAATATATATTTTTTTTGCTATGATACAAATAGTTGTTTACAAAAAGGAGCTTGATTTTATGAATATTGGTTCTGCAATACGTGAAATTCGTCAACGTAGAGGCATAACAATCGCACAAATTTGTGAGGGAACAGGTCTTTCTAAAGGGTTTATGAGTCAGGTTGAAAATAATAAAACCTCACCATCTATCTCAACTTTAGAAACGATCTCCAATTTTTTAAACGTTCCTCTTCCCTATTTATTGTTAGAACAAAAAGATCGGTTGAAAGTTGTCAAAAAGGTAGAGCGTAAATACAGTGTATACGGAAAAGATGAACAAAGAATTGAACATGTTGCAGAGCAAGGTGGCCTTCGCCTAAATCTCGTAGAAATTCCTGCCGGGTTTCCGAAAGAAAACTCACCAAATGCCCATGAGGGGGAAGAGTGTCACCTTGTATTACGCGGAAAACTAGAAGTTCAACACGGAGAAGATATTGCAATTGTCGAAGAAGGTGATTCTTTCTCTTGGAATGCATGTGTTCCTCATATCGTGCGTAATATAGGAGAAGAAACGGCATTATTACTCATCTCTAGTCATGCAGAAAATCGAAAACGTGTTTATTAAATAAAAAAGAAGCCTGTAAATTAGGCTTCTTTTTTATCCCCTTATAACTCCATAGCTCGTCCCAACTAGTACAGTCTTTTCGTGTTGATTGCGATATACTGACTCGATTGAAACCTTTTTGTATCCTTCCATCTGTTCAACATTTGTTAAAGTCAATTCACAAGTGATCGTATCCCCTGTAAAAACCGGTCTAATAAACTCACTTACTAATTCTCTTGCTATGTAATGTAATTCTTCGCCTACTTTCGTTCCAATACTAGCAGTCAATAAACCATGAACCATTAAACGTCCATTTTCATCATATTCCATATGATGCCTGCCTTTATCTCCTGTAATATTTGCAAATTCAAAAACCTCTTCCTCAGTAAATCTTCTTTCGTATTTAAATACATCCCCAACTTTTACACTCATTTTTATCCCCCTAATAATAAACAGAATTTTCTTTCATTTTATCATAAAATGAGTCTCAGTTCAGTTTATATTATTAAAACATCGATCCTTTTTCTACATTACCTTACTTTTATCGGTGCCCATCTTTTTTTGCTGCTTGATACCCATAGTACGCACACGTCCCATTTCTCGATAACTCCCTTACCTCAAAACCACAACTTCTATAAAAATCAAAATTACTAGCAGATGTATGTGCAAACCAATCGCCATGTGGCAGCTTTTGCAAACAAAGAGCGACAAGTTTCTTACCTAATCCCTTCCCTCTATATTCACATTTCACAACTAAATTTACTATGTTCGCGACCATAATTCCATCAGAAATGACTCTAACCATCGCAACCATCTCTTCTTCATCCCAAATTGTGAATGCCCATGTTGAATTTTCAAATGCTATCGTGAATTTTTCAATTTGCCAGGAAGGGATATCATCATTGCTCCAACCGGCATCTTCGAATAAAGTTTTAATTGCATATGCAGGTACACCATTCGTTCCCTCACGAATAATAAGTCCATTATGATAAATATACATGTAATCCCCCCTTTATTTTTATATACCATTCTTCAAAAGATGCAATTTACCCTTTTTCATCCAACACACTTAATGGAATAAACGAGAACATCCATACCATGAAATGAAGTTGTTTTCTCATAACTAAGTCCTGTTTTTCTAGCAACAAAGATGGAGGCCGGGTGGTCCGGATTAATAAGAGAAATTAATTTATTCATTCGTAACGCTTGGAAGCCATAGTCTCGAAATGCTGCCGCTGCTTCTTTCGCATACCCTTTTCCCCAATACTGAGGCAGTAACCAATACCCAATTTCAATTTCCTCTTTTCCATCTATCTGCTGCTTTACTAATCCTGCATGACCAATTCGTATTCCCGTTTCCTTTTCAATCAATACAAATAAACCGAGGCCGTTTTTATAGCTAGGAATCACCCACTCCTCCAAACTTTTTTTACATTGCATATATGTTTTTAACGTCCCATTTCCAATATAGCGCATTACCTTCTCATTTCCCCATAGCGAAGCGTAGAACTGTAAATCATCCATTGTATATTTACGAATTTGTAAACGATCTGTATGAAACATCTCTGCACTCCTTCCCACTCATTTGTGCTTAACTACACGACCATGTTTTGAATATATACTAAATGTTACTGTCTATTATAAAGGAACTAACAATAAAATACAGAATATTCAATCCCGAAAGAATTAAAAAAGGCAGTAGACAAATATTGTCTACTGCATCCATATCATAACTAGCATAAAGAAAACTACAATTGAGGGGGGTGTAGGATTTTCAAATATACTAGATACTTATCCCGTTCTAACGGGCGGTAAACTTTTCAATTATATGAAAGTGAAAAGTTTACCGCACATAAGAACCTTTGCGGTCATTAAGAGAGCACCGTTAAGTACTCAAATACACGCTGCGCTTTTTCTCCACCCATTCGTGCATGTTGCAGAAGGGAAATACCATGTGGACCCGATGCGCGCAATGCCTCTGGTTGTGCTACTAAAATAGCTTGTACAACTTCTAATTCTCCAAGCATCGCGGCCGCGAAAATATCCATTCGAGCACCCTTTTCTAGTAAATAGAGAGCAATATCTTTACGACCTACATGTGCCGCTGCTCCTAATGCACTTTCCCAATCTGATCCGCCCCAATTGTAAGAGGCATGAAGTAAGCTTGGTGATTCAGCCAACAGTTCTTGTACTTTTTCTAAATCTCCGTGAGCTGCCATAACAAATTCTCTTACTAACTCAGTGGTAATACGTTCTTCTGTTCGCATCGCGCTTCTCTCCTTTTAGAAATTCTTTTCGGTGTAAAAAATGGCTTGTCGCTTCCTTGAAAAATATCTACCTCGATGCCAAACACACGTTGAAACATTTCATGACATAACACTTCTTCTGGTATACCGTCATACTGAAGCTGCCCTCGCTTTAATACAAGTAAACGATCACTATATTGAGCCGCTTGGTTAATATCATGTAAAACCATTACAATTGTCATGCCAAACTCCTCGTTTAACCGTTTCACAAGTTCCATCACTTCCAATTGGTGAACGATATCCAAAAAAGTTGTTGGTTCATCTAATAATAAGACATTTGTACGTTGTGCTAGCGTCATTGCAATCCAGGCACGTTGTCTTTCTCCTCCTGATA
Organism: Bacillus sp. 3G2; assembly: GCF_044324725.1. Taxonomy (NCBI): domain Bacteria; kingdom Bacillati; phylum Bacillota; class Bacilli; order Caryophanales; family Bacillaceae; genus Bacillus; species Bacillus sp. 3G2. The sequence continues at coordinate 4,130,494 of NZ_CP172246.1, forward strand.
AAGATTGTAAAAGACGATATTCATACCCTTCAAGATTTGTAACTGACAATGCCCAATCAACAATTTCTTCATCTTCTTTATTTAAGCGACTGCTCCATGATTTATGAGGGCCTCTTCCAAATTCGATTAATTCTTTCACTGTTAAATCTAATTGATGATCATGCATTTGTGGTAACATCGCTAATTGCTTCGCTACATCGGCACTTTTCATCGTATGAATATTTTTTCCATCTAGAATGATATCCCCTTCGCTTTGTTTAAGTAGTCTTGCCACTAAACGAAGCAAAGTAGATTTCCCAGATCCATTCGGCCCAATTAAACTAACGACCTCTCCAGCTTTAATATGTACATTCATATTTTGCATTTGAAATCTTTCAGAATGTGCGTAAAACACTTTGTTAACGGAAATCACTTCGTTTTCCTCCTCTATGAATTAAATATAAGAAGAAAGGACCGCCTAAGAAGGATAATAAAATACCAACTGGCAATTCGATTGGATCGAACCAACTTCGAGCTATCGCATCCGCGAAAACAAGTAATATCCCTCCGCCAAGGCATGATAATGGCAATAAATATTTATAATCATTTCCAACTAATAAACGTAACATATGTGGTACGACAAGACCGACAAATCCAATAAGACCAGAAACACTAACCGCAATTCCAGCTAATAATGTGCTTACGACTATTAAATAAAACCGGCTTCTCTCCACGTTATGGCCTAATAATTTCGCCATTTCATCTCCAAGCATTAATACTCGAATATGTTTAATACCAAAGAAGGCTAATATAATAGCAAATATTGCATAATAAATAATCATGTTTAAATGTGCCCAACTCACACCACCAATGCCACCTGCTAACCATGGCAACACGGATTGTACTTTATCACTATGTAATAACATTAACGCTGACGTGGCTGCACCAATTAATGCATTGATTGACACACCTACTAAGACAATCCTTGAAGGTGGTGCCCCCTTTTGCCATGATAAAGCATAAATGACCATCGCCGTTATGAAAGCTCCTAAAAACGCTCCGAGCGGTAAAAAAGCCATGTGCTGAGGGAATAAAATCATAATTACAATTGCTACAAGGCCTGCTCCAGATGAAACCCCGATTATACCAGGGTCTGCAAGAGGGTTTCTCATAACCCCTTGCAGCAGGGCACCAGATGCTGCTAAACATGTTCCTACTATAAATCCAACGAGCACTCTCGGTATACGAAGATCCCATACAATTCGATGAACTGTCGAATCTTCATCTTGTATCCCTATCAGAATATCTCGTAATGAAAAGGATAAACTTCCTGCGAAAAGGCCGTAGAAAAGACCTAAAATTGTTAATACTACTAAAGTAACTGCTATTACCCATCTTTTTTTCGCAAAAGGATGTTCCTTTTCCCTTACTACTTCACTGCTTTCCATACGTATCATTTCCTTACATCTTGTATACTTTTATACATAAAGTCCATCGCTTCTGTAACTTTTGTTCCAGGATTTGATCCAAATAAGTCGGGTGGCAAAATCACTACACGATTTTGTTTTACTGCATCTAAATTTTTCCACGCTTCATTTTTCATCATTTCGCCTTCAAATGCTTTTTTAACACTATTTGGATCTCCATGTGTAATTAAATAAATCACATCTGGATTTGCCTCAATAATACGTTCTACACTTAGCTGTGCATATTGCGGATATTCCTTCATTTCAGGAAAATCAGCTGCAATATTTTTCCCGCCTGTTTTTTCTAAAATATCACCTGATAAAGATGTTGGTAATGCTGCTAAATAAGTACCTGGTGCTCCATACACTAGCAATGCTTTCACATCACTTTTTTTCTCATATGTCTTCATTTGATCATTAATTTTTTTGTTAAGTTCTTTTGCTTTATCTTCTTTCTTCATAATCGTTCCGTATAGTTCAATATTCTTTTGAATATCTTGTACAGAATTCGCAGAAGAAATCATTACTTTCGTTCCTTGTCCTTCAACTGTTGGAACATTCTTTTGGAACCCATTATTAGCAATAAGTACATCCGGCTTTAAGCTAGCAATTTGCTCAAAATTAGGCTGATGCGCATTCCCGATTACTTGTACTTTCTTTATATCCTCTGGAAGAGTTATTTTTGCATCCGGACGACCTACTATTTTTCCGCCTAACACATGAATAATATTCATGTCTCCCATACTTAATGTTGCAAAACTCTCTGGCACTTTATCGAATGTTACTTTTCTTCCTGACAGGTCGGTAACTTCGATTTTCTCTTTTCCTTTTTCTGTTTTTGTTGCAGATGCTTTTTCGTTTTCCTTTGCATTGCAACCTATTAACAAGAAAAAAATAGATAAAATCGCTGTGAATAGCGTAATAGATTTTTTCATTCTTCCACCTCTAACTGATAATGATAATCATTAACTACTATTATACTTTAATTGATAAGGATTATCATTGTCAATATAAAACGCATACATTTTCTAGAAAAAACAAAAAGCATTACAAAAAAGATTCCTTCTTTTTTGTAATGCTCTATTTATCAATATTATTCACATTCATTTCCCTCTAACTCGTCTCGCATCACTTTTACACGCTGGAAGAAAAAGAAGGATAAACTTAAAAATATAACGATGCTCCCCATCATAACAAAAGATTGTATTGCTTCTTTTGCTCCATTCGGAATCAACAAGCCAACCATTAACAATGCACTTACAGCGAGAAGGATTTGTCCGAACCGAGTATAATCTGCTATTTTTTCTTGTAATTCTTTCATCATATTCTCACTCCTCCATTTCACTGTATCATATTCTATTACACTTAAAGACAAGTAAATACAGACATTCTGGGAGATGTTTTCCAAATGAAAAAGAGCCGCTTTATCGCGACTCTTTCATAAGCATTACTCCCCTTTATATGCTTCCATATAAATTTCTTTCAGCTCTGAAATAAGAGGTAATTTTGGATTAGCTGTTGTACATTGATCTTCAAAAGCTCTTTCTGCTAACAATCCAACAACCTCTTCAAACTGGTCTTTAGCAACTCCTTGTCCCGCAATACTCATATTAATATTTAAACTTTTTCCAAGTTCAATAATTGCTTGGACGAGTGATTCTACGCCTTCGACTGTTGAGTTCGCTGGAAGCCCGAGCATTCTCGCAATATGTGCATAGCGCTCATCAGCTACAAAGTACTCATATTTTGGGAACAATGCGTGTTTTCTTGGCTTAATAGCATTATAGCGAACTACGTGCGGCATAAGAATTGCATTCGCACGCCCATGCGGAATATGAAATTCTGGTCCAATTTTATGTGCTAAGCTGTGATTAATACCTAGGAAAGCATTTGCAAATGCCATCCCTGCGATTGCAGAAGCATTATGCATTTTTTCCCGTGCTTCTTCGTCATTTCCATCTTTAAATGCTCTTGGTAAATATTTAAATACGAGATCAATGGCCTTTAATGCTAATCCATCTGTATAGTCATTTGCTAGAACAGATACATACGCCTCGATTGCATGCGTTAATACATCCATACCAGTGTCTGCTGTTACATGTGGTGGCACTGTCATTACAAACTGTGGATCAACAATTGCTACATCCGGTGTTAATTCATAATCTGCAAGTGGATACTTTATATTATTTTTCTTATCTGTAATAACCGCGAATGGTGTCACTTCTGATCCTGTTCCTGATGTTGTTGGAATAGCAACAAACTGTGCCTTACTCCCTAATTCCGGATATTTACATGTACGTTTTCTTATATCTAAAAACTTCTGTTTAATTCCATAGAATGTTGTTTCTGGTTGCTCATAGAAAAGCCACATCCCTTTCGCTGCATCCATCGCTGAACCACCACCAAGTGCAATAATTACATCTGGCTTAAAACTTCTCATCATTTCCGCACCTTTAAAAACAGTTTCATCTGATGGATCTGGCTCGACCTCAAAGAAAACTTCAACTTTTACATCATTTGCATGTTTACGTAAATAATGCGTAACCGTATCTACATATCCATGCTCAACCATTCCTGGATCCGTTACAATAAATGCACGTGAAATGTTAGGCATATTTGCTAAATATGCTGTCGCATGTTTTTCAAAATAAATTTTTGGTGGCAATTTGAACCACTGCATATTCTTTTTTCTATTTGCCAACCTTTTTATATTTAATAAATGCGTCGCTGTTACGTTTTGAGAAACTGAGTTTTTCCCGTACGAGCCGCAACCAAGCGTAAGTGATGGAATAAACCCATTATATATGTCACCGATTCCACCTTGTGATGAAGGAGCGTTTACAATAAGACGGCACGCTTTCATACGTAATCCAAATTGCTTTTGCACTTCTTTATTTGTAGAATGAATGACTGCTGAATGTCCTAAACCACCAAGGTTTAACATATCTTCGCAATATGTAAGTCCCTCTTCTAGTGAATTTGCTTTTACACAAGCTAATACTGGACTTAGCTTCTCACGAGATAGTGGATATGCTGCTCCGATACCTTGTATTTCAGCTACAAGCATTTTTGTATTTTCAGGCACAGTAATTCCAACTAATGCGGCAATGTACTGTGCGGATTTCCCTACAATATCACTATTTACTGCACATGTATTTTCATTAATAACAAGCTTTTCTAATTTTCTTCTCTCTTCTTCTGTTACAAAGTAACAATTGTTTGCAATCATTTCTGTTTTCACATCATCATAGATTTCCTTGTCTACAATGATTGCTTGTTCTGATGCACAAATCATACCGTTATCAAATGTTTTTGATAAAATTAAATCATTAACAGCTCGTTTTATATGTGCTGATTTCTCTATATAGCATGGTACATTACCAGGCCCTACACCTAGCGCTGGTTTTCCAGTAGAATAAGCTGATTTCACCATACCTGCTCCTCCAGTTGCCAAAACAAGCGCAACACCTTCATGGTTCATTAATTGTTTCGTTGCTTCTACAGAAGGTTTTTCAATCCACTGAATACAATGTTTTGGTGCACCCGCCTTCACCGCTGCATCATATACTGTTTTCGCCGCTGCAATGGAACAGTTTTGTGCTGAAGGGTGAAATGCGAAAATAATTGGATTTCTCGTTTTTATCGCGATTAATGCTTTAAACATTGTTGTCGATGTTGGATTCGTTACTGGCGTTACCCCAGCTACTACACCGACAGGTTCCGCAATTTCTATTACTTCTTCATGAGGATCTTCGTGAATAATCCCTACTGTTTTATCTTTTTTTATGCTATGCCAAATATATTCAGTAGCAAAAATATTTTTAATGCATTTATCTTCATATACACCACGACCTGTTTCTTCAACAGCCAGCTTTGCAAGTGGCATATGTTGATCAACACCTGCTAATGCCATTTCATGAACAATGTTGTCAATTTGCTCTTGTGTAAAACTTTCTAATGCTTGTAAGGCCTTTTGACCGTTATTTACTAACGTATCAATCATCTCTTTTACTTCCTGCATTTCATTTACAGCTTTCTCTTTGACTACCATGTAAATTCCTCCTATTCTGCTATCGTGGACTAAATAAGACCCTATAGGTCATAATAAGTCCCGATTAGCGCAAAAAAAATAGAGTTGCTTTCCTACATGAACCTCATTGTTTGTGAAATATTTCACAAGTTTATTCGTGAGTAACACTTCATGAAATTAATATACATGAAATTATTTCATTTGTGTATGTCCATTTTGTGAATTATTTCACAAAATAACATAATAAAAATGCACTGCTCTATATTAGCAGTGCATTTTTATTACGCTAGTGCTTGTGCTAAATCTTCAATTAAATCTTCACCGTCTTCAATACCGACAGAAATACGAATTAATGTATCTGTAATTCCTAATTCTTTGCGGCGATTTGCTGGGATTGATGCATGTGTCATTTGAGATGGGATAGAAATTAAACTTTCTACTGCTCCTAAACTTTCAGCAAGTGTAAAGTATTGTAATTTCTCTAGTACTTTATTTAATGTTTCTTCACTATCTACATCAAATGAAATAATAGCACCAAATCCATTTGCTTGTTCTGTTGCTAATTCATGGTTTTGATGTGATGCAAGACCTGGATAATATACTTTATTTACTTTTGGATGGTTATTTAAAAACTCAGCAATTGCACGTGAATTCGTTTCATGCTCTTCCATTCGAATTCCTAATGTTTTTAAACCACGAAGTAGTAAGAAGCTATCTTGCGGGCCAAGAATGCCTCCTGTTGAGTTTTGTACAAAGTGAAGGTCTTCTGCTAATTGCGGGCTATTTACAACTACTAGGCCTGCAACTACGTCACTATGACCTCCTAAATATTTCGTTGCACTATGAAGTACAATGTCTGCTCCTAAAGAAATCGGCGACTGCCAATATGGCGTCATGAATGTGTTATCGATAATTGTTAATAAATCTTTCTCTTTAGCAAGAGTAGATATTTTCTTAATATCAGTAATTTTCAGTAATGGGTTCGTTGGTGTTTCCACATAAATCGCTTTCGTGTTTGGACGAATTGCTTCTACAACTTCCTCTAAATTTGTTGTATCTACAAATGTATGCTCAATACCGAAGCGGTTTAATACTTTCGTGATAACGCGGTACGTTCCACCATACACATCATCTGTTAAAATAACGTGGTCACCTTTTGAGAACAACATAATTGTAGCTGTAATAGCAGCCATTCCTGAACCAAATGCAAAACCAGCATGACCGTTTTCTAATACAGCAATCATTTCTTCTAAAGCTGAACGTGTTGGGTTTCCTGTACGTGAATATTCATATCCTTGATGCTTACCAACTGCTTCTTGTTTGTACGTACTTGTTTGATAAATCGGTACATTTACAGATCCAGTTGAAGGTTCTCCTATGCGAATACCATGAATTAACTTTGTCTTTGCTCTCATTTTTTATTCCCATCCTTTATATATGTCTTTACTTAAATAGCGCTCACTACTATCAGGAAAAATCGTTACAATGTTTGTACCTGGCGCCGCTTTCTCTGCTTCAAGTAAACTTGCATGAAATGCTGCTCCTGACGAGCTCCCAACAAGCAGCCCTTCTTTTTGGGCTAATTCCTTCACTCGTAAAAATGCATTTCGATCAGAAATTGTATGAATTTCATCAAAATAAGATGTTTTCAAAAATGGTGGGATGAATTCAAGGCCAATCCCTTCTGTTTCATGCGAACCAGGTTTACCACCATTTAAAATGGACCCTTCTGGTTCCACAATAACCGTTTTTATATCCACATTTTTTTCTTTCAAATAAGATGCAGTCCCCATGAATGTACCACCAGTTCCTGCTCCAGCAACAAATATGTTAATCTCTCCGTTCAGTGCCAACCAAAGTTCAGGACCTAGTGTTTTGAAATAAGCACGCGGGTTTGCTTCATTCGCAAACTGACTTGGAGAGTACGAATTCGGTATTTCATTTACTAATTCTTTTGCTTTTGCAATTGCACCGGTCATTCCTTGCTCAGTTGGTGTATGCACGACCGTTGCGCCTAGTGCTTTCATTAATTCTTGTTTTTCAATACTAAATTTCTCTGGTACACAAACAATAACGCGTAAATCATGTTGTAACGCTGCAAGTGCCAGTCCAATACCAGTATTTCCAGCAGTCGGTTCAATAATTGTTCCACCCTGAGTAACAAGCCCTTTTTCTAGCGCATCTTCGATTAATTCTCTTCCTAAACGGTCCTTAACGCTTCCACCTGGGTTATAAAATTCAAGCTTTGCAAATAAACGGACCCCTTCTGGAAGTGAAAAACGAGTAATTTCTACAATTGGTGTATGACCAATCAACTCATGAACTCCACGATATACATTCATCGTGTTCTCCCCCTTATTTGCCAATAAAGAAAAGGCAACTGTATGTATTTTCTTTATATGAGACAGTTGCCTTTTTGTTACATTACTTTAACTCTTCTAGTACTTTTACGATAAAGTTTGTAGAATGAAGAGCTGCTTGATCTAAAAATTGATCAAATGAAACATTTGATTCTTTACCAGCAATATCAGAAAGTGCACGAATAATAACAAACGGAACTTCATATTGGTGGCATACTTGTGCAACAGCTGCTGCTTCCATTTCTACTGCATAAAGATCTTCAAATTTATCACGAATTGCTGCAACGCGGTTCGGATCACTCATAAATGAATCACCAGTTGCAATCATACCTTTTACAACTTGAATATTTTCTTCTGCCTGCATACATTTCTCAGCTAATGCAACTAATGCTTCATCAGCTTTGAAGCCAGGCGGCATTCCTGGTACTTGACCATACTCATAGTTAAATGCTGTTACATCTACGTCATGATGACGAACTTCTGTTGAAATAACTACATCTCCAACATTTAGAGAATGATGGAAGCCACCAGCTGAACCAGTATTAATTACTTTTTCAGGCTTATATCTTTCTAATAAAATTGTCGTTGACATCGCTGCATTTACTTTACCAATACCAGACTTTAACAAGATTACTTCATGTCCTGCTAATTGTCCTTTCGTAAATTCACAACCCGCAACCGTTTCTGTTTCTGCTTGTTCTAATTTGTCACGTAAAATACGTACTTCTTCTTCCATTGCTCCAATTACAGCAATTCTCAATCTAATCCCTCTTTCTATTGCTTAGTTGCCTCCATTACCCAAACGAAATGATTTAATCTCGTAAACGTTACATGGAAGCCATTGTTTTCAAAAATAGACTGCATGATCGGAATACGTGTATAATATTCCGTTTGCAAATCGTTTGCTAACTGATGGAAACCTCTTTGTTTTGCTGTTTCGACAGTTTTATCATATGCATCTTGATCCGCAAATATCGTATCAGCAAACACTATTTTACCACCTTTGTTTAGCAATTGACTATACTTCGCAATCGCTACATTTTTTTCATCATCTGTTAAATGATGAAATGCATAGGTGCTTACTATGGTATCAATTGAATTTGGGACTTCAAACGAAAGAAAATCACCTTCTGTAATGGAAAACTCTTGCGGTAATTTCTCTTTAGCAATCATGCGCATTTCACGTGACGGTTCTATACCGTAAACTGTGCGGCCAGCAAGTAATAATTTATTTGTTAAATTACCTGTACCAACACCAAATTCTAATACATTACCAAATGACTTGTTAACTACATCCTCTAGAATGTCCTCATAACGGGCGAAAACTTCTTTATATTGTATATCTTCGCCTTGTACAAATGAGTCGTACGTATGAGCCCACTCATCAAATAAACCATTAAATTCTGTACCCATAAAAATTCCCCTTTTTCTTATCGGTTTTATCAGTATAATATGCCCTCTTTCCAAAAATGTCAATTGAAATGTACATGGTATTTCCTTCTTTTCTTTGTTACACTATAGTTGATTACATAGGAGAGGGGTCGTCTTCGTGTCATTTACCTTTGAAATGTTAGAAGATAAAGTAGAGTTTTTCGAAGCAGGAGACTTAGCTTCTTTGGAACGAAAAATTAGTGAACAAATCGATAATAATAAAGCACTTATGCTTGAAGTTCATCACATCTCGCATCAAATGGTTATGGATCCCGAAAGCAAAAGACCATATTATAGCGCGGTTGTTCATTTTAAATTAAAGAAATTACGCTAACTAAAAAAGAGAGGCTCCTAAGGAGCTTCTCTTTTTTAGTTTAGAGTTTGAACAAGTACTGGTTTCCAGCCCTCATTGTCTACCCAATCAATATTCACATAATATTTCTTGCCTGATTGTTTATCTTGTACGTTACCGTAAGCTTTATTCTTACCGTTATTTCCAATTCTATGGATAACTAATTGCTCTACTGGAACATCAATTGCAGCTGAAATAGCTTGATTCATCTCATTCCAATCTGCTGTACCTTTTTTAAACGTCATCGCAGGTGTTGCACCTTGCTCTGTACCTACTGGCTTCCAAGAAGGTTTCGTATAAGCGTCAGTTGCTTTTGGCTGTGTTTTTTCAGCTGCTACTTTCTCGTTAGTTTTCGCTTCTTCTTCAGCTTTTTTCTGTTCTTCTTCAGCCTTTTGCTTCTCTTCTTCCTTCTTCTTAGCATCTGCCTTATCTTGCTCGTTCTTCTTCGTCTCTTCTTTGCCTTTAGCTTTCTCAGCTTTATTCTCTTTCGTTGTTTGCTGAGCTACTTTTTTATCACTAGAAGACGCTTGTTCTTTTCTTTCAGGAACAAACAATTGATATGATACAATAGCTACTAATATTAATACAATTGCAATTGCAATATTTAAAACACCGTTTTGACGACGTTTTTGTTGTTTCTGTTGGAATCTAGATCCTCCTGCCATTCTTCAAACCTCCATGCAGTTTTTCATACTTGCTATTGTAACATTAAATCTAGAAAGGTTGAACATTTACAATAATATTTTCACGAAATGAAAACATTTCACTATGAATTGCAAGATTACTTTTCATTCTCTAATCGATAGATTGATTCTACGATAGCTTTGAAAATAGGTGTAACTTTATTTTCACTGCTATTCGTTTCTATATCCACGACAACTAAAGCATATCTTGGGTTTTCATATGGAAAATAACCTGCAAACCAACGATTCACTTTCGCCCCTTTTCCTGTTTGCGCGGTCCCAGATTTTCCGGCGACACTTAGTGGCAACGACCTGAATGCGGCTCCTGTTCCTTTCTCTGTTGTTACAACGCCCCTTAATAACTCTTGTAATGTTTTCACCGCTTCATACGAAAGCTGTTTTCCACCTAATGTATGGTCTTCAAAAGTATAAAAGTCCGTTCCATTTTTATACTTTATTTTTTCCACAGCTTTCACTTCCATCTTTTCTCCATCCCTAGCAATCGTCGCCATCATATTTGCAATCGCCAGAGGTGACATACGTACATCTTTCTGTCCAATTGCTGTTTGCGCTACCGCCTTTTTACTATTCTTATTTCCTTCACTTCCCCAAATCGTAACCTTCTTCTCCTCTGGCATTTGCTCAAAATGAGTTGTATGAAATACAGAACCTTTCCATCCAACCTTACCAGCGGCTCCTAACGCTTCTACGTAAGTTTCTAACACCATCTCATCCTTTTGTATTAGCTCATTACCTAGCTCTGAAAATGTCCTATTACAGCTTCTAGCAAAGCTCTCTTTAAAACTAAGTGTACCCATCATAACTTGTGGGTGGTCTTCACCATATAGATCTTGATTACAATTAAATGTACGATTCAACACATTTTCATTTTGATCAATCACTGCTGCTGCAACTATTGTTTTAAAAACAGAACCGGGAAAATGTGGTGTTAACATTTGATTTTCAAGTGTAGTGGTATATAAACGCTCATCCTTCACCTGCACAGATGGTTTACTGACCATCGCTAAAATTTCATTTTTCTTTACATCAAGTAATACTAGTCCTCCCTTCTTTATTCCGCTTGCTTCAACCACCTCTTCTGCTTTTTGCTGTAACCCGTTATGTAAAGTAGTTTGAATCGTCACCGGATAAAACGGATTTCCAGGCGCAGTATATTTCGCTTGTTTTCCAAAAATCGGTTCTCCTTGTCGGTCCACTTGATACAATACTTTTGCCTCTCCATCGGTCAAAAGAAATTCATCAAATGATTGCTGCAATCCTGAAATGCCAATTGGCGTTTGCCTTGAAATATTTCTTACTTCTCCGTATCGTTTTTCAAATTCTCGTTCATTCTCCCCCACATCGCCAATTAAATGATTCATCGCGTCAGCTTGCCGTAAACGAACTTCAGCTGCTACAATACCTAATACATTTAATTGATTCACCTTCTCCATCTGCTCTCGTACCAAGTGAAATGGACCATTTCCCCTTTGCACGATAAATGCACTTTTCTTGTCTTTCATTTGACTTTCAATCTCTTGTCTCGACACACCAATGATATGCGCAATTTTCTCTAACATGTCATTTTTTATTTGTAGAAATGGAAAAACAATTAAAACAGGATACTTTTTCTCACCTATTTCCTTACCGTTCCGATCTATAAAATGGCCTCGTCCATCATCTACCGTAATGGACTGCGTCCGCTGTGTAACACTTTTTTCAATTAAATTTATCTTACGGTCTGTAAATGATTCTGTATCTATAATTTGTATTTGAATTAAACGACAAAGTAAAATAAACATGATACATATAAAACAAATTAAAACAATTGTAATTCTCCTTTTTATTTTCATAAAAAAACACCTCGTCTATTATAGTTTGGACGGAGTGTTTCCTCTTTTATACAAATAAAAAAATCACTCGCTTTTACACGAGTGATTTTTTATTATTTTACAGAGATAATCTCTACTTGCATTTCTCCACCTGGAGTTTGGATTGCTACCTTCTCACCAATTTGCTTACCTAATAAGCTTTTTGCAATTGGAGAATCGTTAGAAATTCTTCCTTCAAATGGATCTGCTTCTGCGCTACCTACGATTGTGTAAGATTCTTCATCTCCACCTGGTAACTCTTTAAATGTTACTGTTTTACCTAATGTAACAACTGTAGATTCTTCGCCATTATCTGTGATGATAACTGCGTTACGAATCATGTTTTCTAATTGTGTAATACGTCCTTCTACGAACGCTTGCTCATCTTTCGCTGCATCGTACTCAGAGTTCTCAGAAAGATCTCCGAAGCTACGTGCAATCTTAATGCGCTCTACAACCTCTTTACGTTTTACCGTTTTTAAATCTTCAAGTTCGTTCTCTAACTTTTGCTTACCCTCTTGCGTCATAGGGTATGTTTTTTCTGTTGCCATATTTTCCACTCCTTTTATATACCAATCCCCCGAAAAAAAGAGGAGTTCCATATGAAAACTCCCCCACTTATATGTATAGCGGAGGTTTCTAGCACGCCTGTACTAGCGGAGTTGTCACATACAACCCCGTATTCCCAATTCTTCTTTATATAAAGAAGATATGTATGGAAAGTTGATATAAATATGCCCTCACCTATATATAGATGAGGTTGCATGTTTCATTGTATTCGATGGGAAGGGAAAAAATCCCTTCCTATCGTATATCTTTTACTATGCTATTACAAATTTACTTTTTGTTCAAGAATTGTTGCAATTTTTGTCACCATAATATCAATTGCAACATGGTTTTGTCCACCTTCAGGGATAATAATATCCGCAAATTTCTTAGAAGGCTCAATAAATTGATTGTGCATTGGACGTACAACACTTACGTATTGATCAATAACTGAATCCATCGTACGACCGCGCTCTTTAATATCACGCTGCATGCGGCGTAAAATACGAAGATCTGCATCTGTATCAACGAATAGCTTAATGTCCATTAATTCACAAAGACGTGGGTCTTCTAAAATAAGAATTCCTTCTAAAATGATTACATCTTTCGGCTCAACTGGAATAACTTCTTCTGAACGCGTATGCAATGTATAGTCATATACAGGCTTATCAATTTGCTCATATGCAAGCAACTGCTGCAAATGTTCAATTAACAGATCATTATCAAACGCAAGCGGATGATCATAATTTGTTTTTAAACGCTCTTCCATTGGTAAATGGCTTTGATCTTTGTAATAATAATCTTGCTCTAAGATTAAAATAGAATGACCTTTAAAATGGTCAAAAATCGCTTTCGTTACACTCGTTTTACCTGATCCCGAACCACCAGCAATTCCAATTACAACAGGCTTATTCGTCCCCATTCGACTATCACTCTTTCTTATTGAAGTATGTTTTTGCGCATCATATTATTCACATACACTGGTTGATCCACTTTGAATTTCACGATTTGCAACGGATGTCTCGCTGCATCTAATTCGTTTCCATCCTCATCCCAAATTTTCTCCACCGTCTGCGTAAAGTTTTCTATTTCTGGCCCAAAGAACTCCACTTCATGTCCTGGTTTGAAATGATTACGTTGCTCAATCGTTACGATGCCCGTTTCTTCATTATAATCTAACACTAAACCAGCGAAATCATACGTTGTTTTCTTACTATGATTTCCAAACATTTGCTCTTGATGTCCTGGAACCCCTTCAAAGAATGCGGGAGCTGTATCACGATTTGCACATTTATCAAGCTCATCTAACCATTCTTGTTTAAACTCAAAATTATCCGGATCCGCACAATACGCATCAATTACTTTACGGTATACCGTTGCTACAGTCGCTACGTAATGGATTGATTTCATACGTCCTTCAACTTTTAAGCTATCAATTCCAATTTCAATCATTTTCGGAATTGATAAAATTAAATTTAAGTCTTTTGGACTCATTGCAAAGTGAGCATCTTCTTCTTGGAATAGAGGCAACTCTTTTGCATCTTTATGTTGTGATACTGTTTGAACTAAATCATAGTCCCAACGGCAAGATTGACAACAACCACCACGGTTAGAGTCACGTGCTGTCATATGGTTACTTAACGTACATCTACCTGAATATGCGATACACATTGCACCATGGACGAATGCTTCAATTTCAATATCCACTTTTTCTTTAATTTCTTTCATTTCTTCATAGCTTGCTTCACGAGCTAATACAAGACGATGTAAACCTTCTTCTTTCCAATACTGTGCTGCTTTCCAGTTGGATAGTGATTGTTGTGTACTTAAATGCACTTCAACTGAAGGCGCTACACGTTTACAAGTCTCAATAATAAGCGGATCAGCAACGATAATTCCCGTTACGCCAGCTTTTTCAATCCCTTTTAAATATTCCTCTAGCCCGTCCATATTTTCATTATGTGCAAAGATATTTGTTGTTACATATATTTTTGCTCCATATTTCTTTGCAAATTCAACACCTTCTGCCATATCTTCCAGTGTAAAGTTACCTGCATTCGAACGAAGACCAAATTCTTGTCCACCTAAATATACAGCATCTGCCCCGTAATGGATAGCTACTTTTAATTTTTCTAAGTTACCCGCAGGGATTAACAGTTCAGGTTTCTTCACAATAACGCGTTTGCCATCGACTACTCGTGAAATTTCTTGTACAGTCATTTCCTACACCCTCCTCGTTTAGTAAACCGTCTCTTTAAAGAAGAATCCTGTGTCTAACGGACGATTCACTGGTTGCATTTCTTCTATCTCTTTATATAAATCGTCTTTCACGTCATAATACGCATCACGATCTTCTACACATAAATCAATTGCTTTACGATATTTCTTCGTTACCTCAATAATGTATGCAGAGCTTTTTAGTACACCATCAATTTTTAAGCTAGCGACTTCAGCGTCAATTAACTCTTCTAACTCATCGATGAAACAAATATCGTTTGGACTCATAATGTGAGTACCATTTTCATCTTCATAAATTGGATATTTATTGTTACGCTCTGGGTCATATAAGAACATATTCTCTTCATATTTTTTCTTTTCAATGTCAAGATTACGTCCTTGATACTCAAAGTAGTTTCCTACTAATGAACGCTTCGATTGGAACATACAAGTCATACCGTGAATTTGTACTTCAAGTTCCACTTCAGCATTTTCTTTTAATTCAACAATTTCATCTAAGCTAAGCTCACGAGCTAATACAGCACGTTTTGCTCCCCTTTGTCCCCAGTAGTTACAAGTAAACCAGTTAGTTGCTGTTGTTTCTGTATTCCAGTGCAATTGCATATTTGGCGCTACTTCTCGGACCGCCATTAATACTGCTGGATCTCCGAAAACAATCGCATCTACACTTACTTCGTTTAAAAATGCAACATAATCTGTTAATTCATCTACTTTATCATTGTGAAACATAGCATTCATTGCTACGTATACTTTCACACCATTTTCATGTGCAATCTTCACAGCTTGTTTCACATCTTCACGTGAAAATTCCCCCGCTAAACGTAAACCAAACTTTTGCTCACCGATCATTACCGCGTCAGCTCCTGCTTTCGCAAGAGGTTCGATATCCGCCACTGCTTTTGGCGTTACTAACAATTCAGGTTTCTTCATACCTTAGTCACCCTCTCTTTTTACTAACAGCTACTCCATCACCAATTGGGAAAATCGTTGTATCATATCCTTCATGGTTCATAAGCCATTCATTGTACGTCTTAATACGACGGATTAAACCACGTGTACGTCTGTTTTCAATTTTCTCTTTTGTCGTTACAAGGCCATGGTACATAACATTATCTGAAATAATTACGCCACCAGGATTTAATAACGGTTCATATAAGTCAAAAAAGCGACGATATTGTCCTTTTGCTGCATCAATAAAAATAACGTCAAATGTTCCGTGTTCTTCTACTTGCTCGCCTGTTTCTAACGCATCACCGTAAATAACGGAAATACGTTCTTTAACTGGTGAACGTTCTATATATTCAAGTGCTTTTTCATATCGCTCGCGATTGCGTTCAACTGTCACAATACGCGAATTTGGAATAGCTTGCATCATACGAATACTAGAATAACCAATTGCTGTACCAAGCTCTAAAATGCTTTTTGGTCCAATTAAACGTAAAAATTGCAACATAAATTCCATTCCAAGTCGATCCATAATCGGCACATGATTTTCTTTCGCATAGTCTTCCATTTCAAGAATTAATTTATCTTTCGGATCAATAAATGATAATAGGTACTCGTTAACTGCATCCTCCATAATGGTCCTCCTTATTTACATGGAGAAGTGCCTCTATGACGTCTTTTCACACATAGAATGCAATAAAAATACAAGCCATTTTCACCCTTAGCTTGTACGTCCCGTTTTGATATTAAAAACGATTCTTCTGCCAGTTTTTAACCCGATATATTTTACCACAAAAAAGAGGGATGTGCGACCTTTTTCGCTACCCCTCCCCATTTCACTGTTTTTTCGTAATATATTTTTGCTTTAATGCATTATGCTCGTCTAATGTTTTCGCATAATACACTTCACCAGTTGGTGCAGCTAAGAAATAATAATAATCTGTTTGCGCAGGTTCTAACGCCGCCTCCACTGAATGTTTACCCGAGTTTGCGATTGGACCAACTGGCAATCCTTTCACAACATACGTATTGTACGGTGAGTTTATCTTTAAATCTTCGTATAATACACGTTGTTTATGCTTTCCAAGTGCATATAATACCGTTGGATCAGTTTGCAGTGGCATACCTTTCGCTAAACGATTGTAAAAGACACTAGAGATCTTTTGACGATCTGTAAAGCCTGTTGCCTCTTCTTCAATAAGTGAAGACAATGTTAAAAGCTGATGAACATCCCAGTTCTTCGCTTTCATTTTTGCCTCGTTTTGAACAATGATTGCATTCGTTTTCTCAAGCATTGGAATTACGATTTCTTCTAACGTCGTATCTTTTTTATAGAAAGAGTACGTCGCAGGATATAAATAACCTTCTAATGGATATTTAATATTGCTATCAAAGATTTTATCCGTTAATAACTTCGGATACTTTTGCTGCATTTTTTGAATAAATGCTTTATCGTTTAATTGACGTACAACATCATCTTTATTCCACTTTAATTCGTTTGCAACCGTCTCTGCAATTTCAGTTACTTGCGCACCTTCTTTTATCGTCACTTTATAAAGAGCTGGACGATGAACGTTACCAGATGACATTTGTTCAATCACATCTGAGGCACTCATTGAAGGATTTAATAAATATGTACCCGCTTGTAAATTTTTCGATTTAGCCTTTGTATAAAAACTAAAAACTGTACCGTTTTTCACAGCACCTTTTTCTTCTAAAACCTCACCAATTTTACTAGTAGATGATCCCTTGGGAATTTCTACTTCAATCTCTTTTTTATTTCCGCTATCAACTGGTCCTAATGCGGATGAAATATACGCATAGACTGAACCACAAACTAAAAGCAGTGCAATAATCGAAAATAAAAAAAGACGTCTACGCTTCTTTTTCACTTGATTCTCTATCAACACTCTTCCTCCTTAATTAAATTGTAGACCGCATGTATATCTTTCTATACAACACGACATAAAAACACAATAAATTTATTTATCTTTTTTAGATAGACATTTTATTTTTCTACAATCCGTCTCATTATACTACAAAGGATTGCAAGGTTTCGACAAAAAATCTTTCATTTTACATATAAAAAAAAGATGGACTATATGTCGTCCATCTTTTCAGTACTTATTATTCAGCTTCTTGCTCATCAGCTAGAGTGTTGAACATTTCTTGTACCATTTCCCACTCTTCTTCAGATTCGATTGGAAGTAAACTTCCGCCCTCTTCTTCATTTTGCTCATAAGCCATTGCGTCATAAATTGGGTCTCCATCTTCGTCTACTTCACCGATTGGAGAGAAGACTACGTATGATTTTTTGCCAAATTTTTCAGCATCAAAAGTGAAAATAATTTCACATAAATGTTCGTTACCTTTTTCGTCTACAATTGTAATTTGATTTTCTTCCATTTTGGTCACCTCTTATTTACTATCTAAAAATCCTTGTAAGATTACGACTGCAGCCATCTTATCGATTACTTGCTTTCGCTTCTTACGGCTTACATCAGCTGAAATGAGCAGACGTTCCGCTGCCATCGTCGACAAACGCTCGTCCCACATTACAACGTCTAATTGTAACAGCTCTCGTAGGTTTTCTGCAAATTGTTGGCACGCTTCACCACGTGGGCCAATTGTACCATTCATATTTTTAGGTAAACCTACTACTATTTTGTCCACATTGTACTGCTTTACTAACTCAGAAATACGATCAAAACCAAAGTGGCCTCGTTCTTCGTTAATCCTGATTGTTTCCAGTCCTTGCGCTGTCCAGCCCATTTCGTCGCTCATCGCAACTCCGACTGTTTTTGTACCTACATCTAAACCTAATATCCGCATAAATTACTCCTCACGATGATGTTTCAAGTAAGACTTCACAAGCTCTTCAATTAACTCATCACGTTCAAGCTTGCGAATGATGCTTCGTGCATCTTTATGGCGAGGTATGTATGCTGGGTCTCCACTTAATAAATAACCGACGATTTGGTTAATCGGATTATAACCTTTTTCTTGAAGTGCATCATACACAGTTAAAAGTACATCATTTACATGGACACTCTGTTTTTCATCTTGAATGCTAAACTTCATTGTTTTATCAAAACCGTCCATTTCAAGCACCTCACTTATATAGTAAGTATAGGGAGAAGAACTTCTCCTCTCCCTACCATTGTACACTACTATCTCTTTATTTTGAAACAGATTTAACGTACTCTTGTACAAATGCTAAAGCTTCCTCAACTTGCGCTGGGTTTTTACCGCCCGCTTGTGCCATATCAGGACGGCCACCACCACCGCCGCCACAACGAGAAGCTACTTCTTTCACAAGTTTACCAGCATGGTATCCTTGGCTAATTAAATCTTTCGTTACGCCAGCTAAGATGTTTACTTTATCATCACTTACAGACGCTAATACGACAACTGCAGATTCTAATTTATTTTTTAGGTCATCCATCATCGTACGTAAGTTGTTCATATCTGCAACATTTACTTTTGCTGCTAATACGTTCACGCCATCAACTGTCATTACTGAATCAGTTAAGTTTCCAGCTTCAATATTGCTTAATTTTGCTGCAAGAGATTCATTTTCTTTTTGAAGTTGTTTTACTTCAGCAAATAAACCATCTACTCTTGTTAAAATATCTTTCGGATTTGTTTTCATTTTTCCTGCTGCTTCTTTTAATAAACCTACTTGATCGTTCATTAATTCGTATGCAGACTTACCAGTTACCGCCTCAATACGACGAGTTCCTGCACCAATACCAGACTCAGCAACGATTTTGAAAATACCGATAGAAGCTGTGTTATCAACGTGACAACCACCGCAAAGCTCTAAGCTGTAATCGCCAACTTGTACAACGCGTACAACATCACCGTATTTTTCACCGAATAATGCCATTGCGCCCATTTCTTTCGCTTCTTCGATTGCTTTTTGAGAAATCTCAACATCAATACTTTCCCAAATTTTCTCGTTTACGATACGCTCAATTTTTTCTAATTCGTCAGCTTGTACTTGACCGAAGTGAGAGAAGTCAAAGCGTAAACGTTCAGAAGTTACAAGAGAACCCGCTTGGTTTACGTGCGTTCCAAGTACGTCTTTTAATGCTTGGTGTAGTAAGTGAGTTGCTGTATGGTTTTTCACAACACTACTACGGTTCTTTGTATCAATGATAGCTTTCACAGCAGCATCTTTCGTTAATGTGCCTTCTTCAACAACAACTTTGTGCAAGTTTTGGCCGTTTGGTGCTTTTTGTACGTCTTTTACAAGAACTTTCACGCCGTCAGCAAGAAGGTAACCACGGTCTGCAATTTGTCCACCGCTCTCAGCATAGAATGGTGTTACATCAAGCATTAATTGTCCTTCTTCACCAGCTTGTAAGCTGTCTGTGTATTCGCCGTTTTTCACAAGTGCAACAACGTTACTTTCTGTTGCAACTGTACCGTAACCAACGAACTCACTCGCTACTTTCACTTCTCCAAGGACACCGCCTTGAACTTGCATAGAGTCAACGTCTTGACGAGCAGCACGTGCACGCTCACGTTGTTTTTCCATTTCATTTTCAAAGCCTTCTTGATCAACTGTCATGCCAGCTTCTTCTGCATATTCTTCTGTTAATTCAATTGGGAAACCGTATGTGTCATATAGACGGAATGCATCTACTCCAGAAATAACAGTTGTTTTTTCTTCTTTTGCTTTTGTGATAACTTCAGCTAAAATTGCTTCACCATCATGAAGTGTTTCGTGGAAACGCTCTTCTTCGTTTTTCACAACTTTTGCGATGAAATCTTTCTTCTCAAGTACTTCTGGGTAGAAGTCTTTCATTACTTCTCCAACAACCGGCACTAATTCAAACATGAATGGACGGTTGATGTTTAATTTCTTCGAATAACGAACAGCGCGGCGTAATAAACGACGTAATACATAACCACGGCCTTCGTTAGATGGAAGAGCACCGTCACCAACAGCAAATGTTACTGTACGGATATGGTCAGCAATTACTTTAAACGCCATATCTTTTTCTAAGTCACCATTACGATACTTCTCACCAGAGATTGATTCTGTTGCGCCAATCATCGGCATGAATAAGTCTGTGTCAAAGTTTGTAGGTACATCTTGAACGATAGATGTCATACGCTCTAGACCCATCCCTGTATCGATGTTCTTCTTAGGAAGTGGTGTATATGAACCATCTGGATTATGGTTAAATTGAGAGAATACAAGGTTCCATACTTCTAAGTAACGCTCATTTTCTCCGCCTGGATATAATTCTGGGTCACTAAAGTCATTACCGTAAGCTTCTCCGCGGTCATAGAAAATCTCTGTATTCGGTCCACTTGGTCCTTCACCGATATCCCAGAAGTTTTCTTCTAAACGGATGATGCGCTCTTTTGGAACACCCATTTTCTCATTCCAAATTGTGAATGCTTCTTCATCTTCTGGATGGATTGTAACTGAAAGTAATTCTTTATCGAATCCGATCCATTTGTCGCTCGTTAAGAACTCCCAAGCCCAAGTAATTGCTTCTTCTTTAAAGTAATCACCGATTGAGAAGTTCCCTAACATTTCAAAGAATGTATGGTGACGAGCTGTTTTCCCTACGTTTTCAATATCGTTTGTACGAATTGATTTTTGAGCATTTGTAATACGTGGATTTTGCGGGATTACACGTCCATCAAAATATTTTTTTAATGTTGCTACACCACTGTTAATCCATAAAAGAGATGGATCCTCATGTGGAACTAGTGATGCACTAGGTTCTACTGCATGTCCTTTTTCTTGGAAAAAGTCTAAAAACATTTGACGAATTTGTGCGCCTGTTAGTTGTTTCATTGTATTTTCCTCCTTAAATATAAAAAACTCCCGCCCCTATAAAAGGGACGAGAGTTAACTCGCGATACCACCCTAATTATGAATTGATTACTATAACAATCAACTCATCACCTCATGGTGCCGTAACGTGGCAAAACGGCAGTGATTAGCTGCTCTCAGGATTAGCTTTCTGTTACCCTTCATTTAAAGCTTCTTTCAGCCATATGGAAGCTTCTCTCTATAAATGGACTGTAACGTACTTGTTCCGTCATTGATTTAATGTATTATATGACTAAATATAATAGAATTCTCTTAAGTTTGTCAATGTAGATAATCATTTATATTATATCAATTGCTTATTAATCATAGCTATTCTACTAGTCATTCTTAACAGCCTTTTCATATATTATGCATGTATTAACAAATTGTACTATCCTTACGAACTTTTCTGAATATTATATTTTCGTTATAATTAAATTATCAACAATAAAGGAGCGATTACAATGACAACCTTATTAAGCAAAGCAAAAACTATATTAACGACTGACGAAACAATATTGTTTTACGTAGCATGTTCATTAGATATATTTATTTATCGTTCCGTCGCAAGGCCGGGGCTGTTAAT
The DNA here is from genome assembly GCF_044324725.1 of Bacillus sp. 3G2. Classification (NCBI taxonomy): domain Bacteria; kingdom Bacillati; phylum Bacillota; class Bacilli; order Caryophanales; family Bacillaceae; genus Bacillus; species Bacillus sp. 3G2. The sequence goes on from NZ_CP172246.1 coordinate 4,152,820, forward strand.
TTTAACGAACAAACGGCTCTTCTTTTATGGACCAGATGTAAGTAAGAATCCATTATTCGAGGAGTACTCTTTCGAAAAAATTTCTGACCTAAAAGAACAAAAGCGTCTTTTCAGCAATCAAATTATCTTTATGTATGATAATGAATGGAAAAAAATAAAACATATTCAAACAAATGATGTAAGCTCTCTCGTTCAACAAATACACGAGCAACTCTCAAAATAATGAAAGCTCTCTACCTTTATAGGTAGAGGGCTTTCTTATTACACATTTTCTTTTTTCCAAAGAGGCCTTACATGAACGATCACTGTACGAATGACTGCTAAAATTGGAACTGATATGAGTAATCCTACAATTCCTGCCACTTCTCCTCCAACTAGTAATGCCAGCATAATAATAACAGGATGCATACGAAGCGACTTACCAACGATGTAAGGGGATAAAATGTTACTTTCCAAAAATTGCAAAATAGCAATCGTAATTCCCGCCTTAATAAGTAAACTCGTTGATACCGTTGCCGCAATCATTAATGTCGGGATCGCTCCTAAAATCGGACCGAAGTACGGGATTATATCCGTTACCCCAATAATAATGCCGAGTAATAATGGATATTTCATACCGATAAACCAAAAAGAAAGAACAGATACGCCCCCTAATACTAAGCAAACAAATAACTGCCCTCGAATATAACTTCCGAGTGACTTATCAATTTCTTTCGCTAGCATTTGCCCAGTACTCCGCCACTTACTCGGGACTAGTTTCCAAAAGAGATGATAAAACTCACCGTAATCTTTTAATATGTAAAATACAATGAACGGTATTAAAAAAATAATGAGTAACGAATCGAGTACACCACGAGCTGTGCTCATCACTTTATTCAAAAGTGATTGTATCTTCGTTTCTACCCCACCAAAAATTTGTTTCACCTTTTCATGAATAAATGACGGGAAATTCGCTGTTTGTTCCGTAACGCCATCCATCCAAGAATCATACATTTTTGTAAACTGCGGGAATTGTTCATTGATTTCTTGTAATTGCTTAATCACAACTGGCGTTCCTTTATAAATTCCATAACCAATTCCACCAAAGAAAAGGATGTAAATGAGCAAAATAGCGAGTGTGCGTGGCATCCCTTCCTTATGAATTTTTTCAATTAAAGGATGCAATAAATACGCAATAAAACACGCAATAAGAAACGGTGTAATGGCCACTTTAAATACAAAAATAATCGGTGCCCATAGCGGCTTAATTTTTAAAAAGACGAGCAAGCAAAGAAATACGAGTAACAATAACCCTAAACGATATATCCAAATAATTTTAAGATTCTTCACACGAAAAACCTCCTCCACCTTTATTTTGAAAATAAATAGGGTAGGTTATGTGCAAAAGTTTTAAAATCTTTTTATCCAGACCATACTGTTTTGTAAAGACGTACATATACATAACATAACAAGGACAACCACCCCTGAGAATGCAGCATGAAACAATATAATCAGGAGGGTTCATGATGGTTTTATTTATGCTCGTATTATCAGCACTTTTTATGATTCTTGAATGGGTTTGTATCGGGTTTGGTATTTGGAAAGGTTTCTTTATTCGTTCCTCACGAAAAGAAAGAGCGAAGCAATTATTTCATTACGGAATGCTTGGCGTTGGATGTTACGGCCTATCTTATCTCTTCTCTGAAATTGGACTTTTATATTTGCATACAAGTGCATAAAAAAACTCCCTTATGATGAAGGGAGTTTTTTGCGCTTATAGATAAGATTTAATCATCTTACGTGCTTTTTTCATATTGCGTTTTGAAAATACATCTTGCTTGCGAGCATATTGGTATGCTGCCGCTCCAACACCTAATGCGATTAATGAATTGCGTAGATTCAAAGTAAATCCCCCTTTTCGTTATCCGATCGTTCTTTCGTTCTCATCAAATAAATCATCAAGTGAGCTTAATGAACCATCTTCTTCTACTTGATGCGTATGGATTTTCCCCTTTGAAACCGATAATTCGATATAACAATTCCAGCAATAAAATTGGTTGACACCTATTTTTCCAATGTCTTTCCCTTTGCAATTTGGACAAATGAACATATGGCTTTCATCTCCTTACAGTCTCCCAGATTCTATTCGCCATTATGTCCAAACCGCATTCATTTATACATTACTGGAGCCTTTCAACGTTATACGTTTGAAAGTTTCACTATATAATTTCACCTTGTTACATGAAATCATACGGTGAAATGTTTTCCACGTCCATTTCTTCACCATTAACTGTTACCATCTGTACTTCTCCTTGTGATTCTTGCAAGCGACTCGCTAAAGTCGTTTGACGCATTGCATCATCAAGGCGATTTACACCAGACTGGAATGCGGCTTCCTCCCCGCAAATAATAAGGAACTTCTTACTTCTTGTAATACCAGTATAAATTAAATTACGACGTAACATACGATTGTAACTTTTTACTATCGGCATGATTACGATTGGGAACTCACTACCTTGCGACTTATGAATCGAACAGCAATAGGCATGTGTAATTTGATTTAAATCTGGCTTTGTATACGTTACTTCAATTCCATCAAATGAAACGATAATCATATCTTGTTGCTCAACGTTTTCTTTCGCATAAAACACCGAAACAATTTCTCCAATATCCCCATTAAACACTTGGCTCTCCGGCTGATTAACGAGCTGCAATACTTTATCGCCTCTTCGGTATACAACATCACCGTAAGCAATTTCTTTACTCTTTTCCCTTTTCGGATTAAACACTTCTTGCAACGCTTCGTTTAGTACATTAATACCAGCAGGCCCACGGTACATCGGCGCCAATACTTGTACATCTCTTGCGCTAAACCCTTTTGTCTTAGCATTGTCACAAACCTTCTTAACAACCTCAACAATTTGAGCTCCTGTACACCCGATAAATGAACGATCTTTTTGATTTTGCGCTAAATCCGGTGGGAGCGTTCCATTTTTTATCGCATGGGCAAGTTGAATAACAGATGAGCCTTCCGCTTGACGATAAATTTCAGTAAGCTTTACTGTCGGAACTGCACCTGCATTCAATAAGTCTTTCAACACTTGTCCAGGGCCTACGGATGGTAATTGATCTTCATCACCTACAACGATAACTTGAATATTAGTCGGCAATGACTTAAACAGCTGATTTGCAAGCCAAATATCAACCATTGAAAATTCATCAATAATGAGTAATTTCCCTTGTACCGGATCCGTTTCATTACGCTGGAAAGACCCTTCTGGCGTCCAGCCAAGTAAACGGTGAATTGTACAAGCTGGAAGCCCTGTTGATTCACTCATTCGCTTCGCCGCTCTTCCTGTTGGAGCCGTTAATAATATCGGAAATGGATTATCATCACTGTATTCATTCGGATTTAACGATAGCCCGTGAAGTGATGCATACATTTCAACAATTCCTTTAATAACTGTTGTCTTCCCTGTTCCCGGTCCACCTGTCAATAACATCATCGGTTTATGAAGTGCCGTTTGAATCGCTTCTTGCTGAAATGGTGCATACTGTACATTCAGTTGTTCTTCAATTTGACCTAACGTCTTTAACACTTCTGCTTCAGGAAATGAAGGTGTTTCCTCTTGATTCATGAGCCTGCGGATAGACTTTACAACACCTTTTTCAGAGTAGAATAACGAAGCTAAATACACTCGTTCTTCTTCTATGATAACTTTCCCTTCACTTTGCATCATTTCAACGCAACCTACAATATCTTCTTCTGTCACTCTTCCTTCTTGATTATTTAAAAGTGACATCGTTTCTCTTACGAGTTGATCTTTCCCCATATAAACGTGACCAAGTTGTAATGATACATTTTCTAACGTATAAAAACATCCCGCACGTACACGATCATCATGATTACCCGATATCCCTAACGCACGTCCTATATCATCCGCTCTTCCAAATCCAATACCATCCACTTCTTCAATAAGCTGATATGGATTATTACGGATCACTTCTAATGTCATCTCTTTATATTGTTGGTAAATCTTAATAGAAAGCTTCGTTCCAAAACCGTAGCCATTTAAAAAGCTCATTACTTTCTCTAGCCCTTGATGTTCAACAATCGTCTCATATATTTCCTGAGCTTTTTGTTTGTTGACAACACCATTTAGCGCATCAGGATCATCCATAATTTTAGAAATGGCATGTTCCCCAAGATGGTCCACAATTTTTTCAGCTGTACGCTTTCCTATCCCTTTAAATAAATCACTCGCTAAATATTGCACCATACCAGCTTTTGTTTGCGGTAATTCTTTCTTAAACGTTTCAACTAAATATTGTTTCCCATACTTCGGATGGTCTTTAAAATGCCCTGTCAATGTAAACACTTCATCTTCATGCATGCGGGGAAAATGACCGTTTATCATCACTTTTTTTTCGTCGTACGTTTCATTCGTTTCAATGACTTTCATACTGACAACGGAATAGAGGTTTTCTTCGTTGTGGAAAATGGTATGAAGAACTTGCGCTTTTATAAACTTTTTCTCTTCCTCAAACAAATCCATTGCATGTTGATTTCCCATTCTTCCTCTCCTTTCCGATTTCATTTCACTTTAATGAGCAGTACATCCCCCACCTTTTTAGATGAGGGATAACTACCCATTAAACTATATTTTCATCTTATTCAGCTTCTTGCTCTAATAAACGAACACCATTACCAGCTAAAAAGTGATCTGGTTGAATTTCAGTTGCTTTCTTAAATAAAGCAAGAGCCTTCTCGTTATTTTCTTCAAATACGTACGCAACACCTAAATTATAATACGCATCTGCATGCTCTTCATCCATTTCTAATACCTTTTCAAAATAAGGTTTCGCCTCTTGAATATGTTCTAAACGCGCAAAGCAAAGTCCGCACTGGAACATAGCTTCTACATCGTTTTCATCTAATTCTGTTGCTCTTTGTAAAAATGGCAGCGCAAGACGATCATTTCCAAGTTGCACATGTGTAATACCTAGCATAAATGTTACATCAGCTGATTGTAATCCAGCTTGCATCGCTTGTTCAAATACAGCTTTAGCCTCTGCAAATTGCTCTTGACCGTAATATACGTTTCCTAATCCATAATAAGCAGCAGCAGATTTATCATCTAACTCTAATGCACGTTTATAAAATAAAATTGCTCTTTCACTATCACCTAGTACATCTAATAAGTTCGCAAAATTAATGTATCCAAGCGCATCTTTCGGATTTTCTTCGATTGCTTCTGTGAAATTTTTAGCAGCTTCTTCCCAGTTTCCTTCTTGCATATATTGAATACCTGTTTCAAGTTTGTTTGACATGTCCTTCACCTCTACAACAAATTATAACAAAGAATGTATTTTCCAAGCGAACGAAAATTCGCTTTATGTAAAAGAAACCTCTAACCGCGAATCGGCAGAGGCTTCTCTTTTTATCCTAAATAATCCAATTTCTTACCGCTACGGTACACTTCATCAATTGTAGCACCGCCTAAACACTCATCTCCATCATAGAAAACAACTGCTTGTCCTGGTGTAATTGCACGAATTGGCTCGTCACAAAGAATGCGAACTGTATTTTCATCAACGATTTGAACCGTTACTTTATTGTCTTCTTGACGATAACGGAATTTCGCTGTGCATTTAAATTCTTTTTCTTTCGCTTCATTACTTACCCAGCCAATATTCGTAGCAATAACTTCATCACCATATAGCAGTTCGTTATGGAATCCTTGGTCAACATATAAAATGTTTTCTTTCAGGTTTTTCCCAACAGCAAACCACGGATCACCGTTACCACCAATACCAAGGCCATGACGTTGTCCAATTGTATAGTACATTAAACCGTCATGCTTTCCTTTCACTTCACCAGATAATGTTTGCATCACACCTGGTTGTGCTGGTAAATAATTACTTAAGAAATCTTTAAAGTTACGCTCACCAATGAAGCAAATACCAGTACTATCTTTCTTCGCCGCTGTCGCTAAACCAGCTTCTTTCGCCATTTCACGAATTTGCGGTTTCTTCAGTTCACCGAGCGGGAACATTGTTTTTGATAATTGCTCTTGGCTTAATTGATTTAAGAAATACGTTTGGTCTTTATTGTCATCAACGCCGCGAAGCATTTTATATTCGCCGTCCATATAAGCAACGCGTGCATAATGACCTGTCGCTACATAATCAGCACCAAGCGCAATTGCATGCTCTAAAAATGCTTTAAATTTAATTTCTTTATTACACATTACATCTGGGTTTGGTGTACGACCAGCTCGGTACTCATCTAAGAAGTACGTAAATACTTTATCCCAGTATTGTTTTTCAAAGTTTACTGCATAATACGGAATGCCAATTTGGTTACACACTTCAATTACATCATTGTAATCTTCTGTTGCTGTGCAGACACCATTCTCATCTGTATCATCCCAGTTTTTCATAAAAATTCCGATTACATCATAACCTTGCTCTTTTAATAAAAGGGCTGCTACAGATGAATCGACGCCACCAGACATCCCGATGACAACGCGTGTTTCTTGAGGTAGTTTGTTCATCATGTCACCTCCTATGCTAATTTTGTGTTAATCGCTTCACGATTTTCACTGTTTCGTACGCCGCTTTCTCAATTTGCTCTTTCGTATTTCCAAGTCCGAAACTAAAGCGTACGGATGAACGTATTTGATCGGAGTCTTTTCCGAACATCGCTACTAATACATGTGATGGATCAATCGAACCAGCTGTACAAGCAGAACCACTTGATACCGCAATGCCAGCTAAGTCTAAGTTCACAAGAAACGGTTCAATGTTCATTCCTGTAAAACTAATATTAAGCACATGCGGTAAGCGATATTCTAAGTTTCCGTTTACCTCGAAAGTAATGTCTTCATTTTTGAAGACAGATACCATTATATCTTTAAACTCTTCATATTGGGCATTTTTTTGCTCACGAGTTTTTTCAGCTAGCAAAATTGCTTGCTGTAAACCAACGATACTCGGTACATTTTCAGTACCAGCACGGCGTTTTCTTTCTTGCTCCCCGCCTATTAATAACGGTTCAAATTTCACATTTGCACCAGCGAATAGGAACCCTACACCTTTTGGCCCATTAATTTTATGAGCTGAAATCGATAATAAATCAATGCCAAACTCTTTCACATCTATTTCTACTAATCCGTAAGCTTGTACCGCATCTGTATGGAAATAAGCTTGATGCTCTTTTAACAGCTTACCTATTTCCGCAATTGATTGCATCGTTCCAACTTCATTATTCCCAAACATAACGGATACAAGAATTGTCTCTTCTGTTAATGCCTTTTGTATGTCAGAAACTTGAACGCGTCCTGTTTCATCAACAGGTAAATATGTGACTTCAAACCCTTCACGCTCTAACAATTCACACGTATGCAGAATTGCGTGATGTTCAATTTGCGTCGTTATAATATGGTTACCTTTATGACGATTCGCACGTGCTACACCAATAAGTGCTAAATTATCAGCTTCTGTACCACCACTCGTAAATATAATTTCATTCGGATTCGCATGAATGCTACGTGCACACACACGTCTCGCCCCATCTACTGCATGGCGCGTTTGACGTCCATAAAAGTGAATACTAGACGGGTTCCCGAATATTTCTGTCATATATGGAATCATCTTTTCGACCACTTCTGGGTGAGTCGGAGATGTCGCAGCATGATCTAAGTAAATGCGTTCCATTAAATCTCCTTCTTTCCAAATCGTTTCACAAGGAATTAAATGTAAAACATATAGCCCCCGTGATTTTCTTCCTCATAACGTACTAAATCTTCTAACGTTGTACTATCTAACACTTCTTGCACCGCATCACGAACACGCATCCATAATTGGCGTTGTGCTGGTTCTTCTTCTTCTATCATTTCTACAACACTAATTGGACCCTCTAGTACACGGATTACATCCCCAGCTGTAATGTTAGCTGGCTGGTCTGACAATACATATCCGCCATATGCCCCGCGCGTACTCTTTACTAGACGAGCGTTACGAAGTGGTGAAATTAACTGCTCTAAGTAATGTTCCGATAAGTCATGTGCCTGCGCAATTGATTTTAAGGAAATCGGACCTTCACCAAACTTTTTTGCAAGATCGATCATAATTGTTAAGCCGTAGCGGCCTTTCGTTGAAATCTTCATCTATTTTGCACCTCTTTTCAAATTTTCACTTCTATTGGTTATATCTTATTTATAAAAGAACACAATTTAAAATCCTATGAAATTATAGCATAATATAGTATTATAAGAAATTTCAACTTGTGTATCAAAATGATAACATAAAATCACATTGAAAAACTCGGAAATTATTACAATTGAAAGAAAAATGAAAATATTCATATTCATTTTTCCCACAAAACGGCATCCTATTTCAAATTCCACTAAAAAAAATGATACGATAGAAAGAGATTATACATTAAGGGAGACGGTAAAAATGAAACAACCACTCGCACATCGAATGCGCCCTACAAATATTCAAGAAATTATCGGACAACAACATTTAGTTGGTGAAGGAAAGATTTTATGGCGAATGGTCCAAGCAAATCATTTTCAATCTATGATTTTATACGGTCCTCCAGGCACTGGAAAAACATCCATTGCGAGCGCAATTGCAGGGAGTACCGGAACCCCTTTTCGCCTATTAAACGCTGTTACTCATAATAAAAAAGATATGGAAGTTGTCGTACAAGAGGCAAAGATGCATCGACACCTCGTTTTAATTTTAGATGAAGTACACCGTCTAGATAAAGCAAAACAGGATTTTCTATTACCTCATTTAGAAAGTGGACTCCTTACCTTAATTGGTGCAACGACGAGTAATCCTTTCCATGCTATTAATTCTGCTATTCGAAGTCGTTGTCAAATCTTCGAATTACACGCATTAACAGAAGATGATCTTTTAATTGGCTTAAAACGAGCACTTGAAGATAAAGAAAAAGGTCTTGGAGAATATGATGTAACTGTTACGCCTGAAGCATTACATCACTTTGCAAATGCATCAGGCGGAGATATGCGTTCCGCTTATAACGCACTTGAACTAGCTGTTTTATCTAGCTTTACAACAGATGACAAAGCTGCGGAAATTACGCTAGAAATCGCAGAAGAATGCTTACAAAAAAAGAGCTTCGTTCACGACAAAGGTGGAGATGCTCATTATGATGTATTATCGGCATTTCAAAAATCGGTGCGCGGAAGTGATGTAAATGCAGCACTTCATTATTTAGCACGCCTTATTGAAGCTGGTGATTTACAGAGCATTGGTAGACGGCTTCTTATTATGGCATATGAAGATATCGGACTTGCTAGCCCACAAGCCGGACCGCGTACACTAGCAGCTATAGAATCAGCTGAACGAGTTGGATTCCCAGAGGCACGCATACCACTTGCAAATGCTGTTATCGAGCTTTGCCTATCACCAAAATCAAACTCAGCTTATAAAGCACTTGATGCTGCACTACACGATTTACGTAACGGTCAAACAGGCGACATCCCAAGTCATTTAAAAGATAGTCATTACAAAGGCGCAGAATCACTTGGCAGAGGCATTGGATACTTATATCCACACGACAATCCAAATGGCTGGGTACAACAACAATACTTACCTGATAAAATTAAAAACAAACAATATTATAAACCGAAAACGACAGGGAAATTTGAGCAAGCACTTTCTACTGTATATGAAAGATTACAAAGTTCGAATAAAACGAAAAATAAAGGGTAACATAAGCGAAAACGTCACCATTATGGAGGCTTCGCTTATGAAAACACGTCAAGATGCATGGACAAAAGAAGACGATCTCCTTTTAGCAGAAACTGTTTTACGACATATTCGTAGCGGCAGTACACAAATAAAAGCATTCGATGAAGTCGGCGATACATTGAACCGCACTTCAGCAGCTTGCGGCTTTCGATGGAATGCTGAAGTACGACCGAATTACGAAGATGCGGTGCAACTTGCAAAAAAACAACGTAAAGAATTAAAACGCTCTGAAGCTAAAATAGAAAAAGAGCATTTCACGCAAACGAAACAACTCGTAATCGATGCCGAGTTTTCAGAAGATATTACGCCAAATAAACAAGAACTTACAATGCAAAGTGTCATTTCATTTTTGCAAAACTTAGAGCACAATAACCCTTCACTCGCAAAGTTACAAACTGAAAATGACGTATTACAAGCTCAGCTCACATCCCTGCAAAAAACGAATCATGAACTCGAAGCAAAATTAGCAGTACTCTCAAAAAAACAACAAGCAATCGAAGAAGATTATGCAATGCTTGTTAGAATTATGGACCGTGCTCGAAAACTCGTTTCCGTTGAAGAACAAGAAGAACAGATTGCTCCCATTTTCAAGACAGATCAAAATGGAAATTTAGATATTATATATTCTGCTGAGAATTAGAAAAGGGATGTCACTTTTTTGACTAAGTGACATCCCTTTTTTTCTTCGTTAAAGAGTATATTGGCACATGAAATTACATCGATTTACCGACAAAAATTGACGAAATATGCCTCCCTGTCATACAAGAAAACTCACGGATAATAATTGGATATTTTTTACTAAAATGTTATTATAAACATATATCTTTTAAGGGAGATGGTTACTATTTCATTAATAGTCTTCAAAATAACACTCGGTGTTCTCGTCCTAACTTTAGCTCTTTTCACCATTAACAGTTTAAAAAAGACGTCCGCCTATACATCAGATAAATATGATCATTACTTACTAGCTTTGCTTACATTTGAACTAGTAGTAATGCAAATATCCATATTTCTTTAATACATACAAAAAAGCATATATCCGAAATGGATATATGCTTTTACTTTATTCTTGCCCTACACGTTTCACTTCTACGTTTTTAATGCGTTCACGTACAACATGACTTGCCATAATTAAGCCTGCCACAGATGGTACGAATGCATTTGATGAAGGTGGTAATTTCGCTTTACGAATTTTTGCATTTTCGTCTGGTACGATTTCTTTACGTACTTCTTCACGAATTACGATTGGGTTTTCGTCAGAGAAGACAACTTTTACACCTTTTTTAATACCCTCTTTACGAAGCTTCGTACGAATTACTTTCGCAATTGGATCTGTATGTGTTTTAGAGATGTCCGCAATACGGAAACGAGTTGGGTCCATTTTATTTGCCGCACCCATACATGAGATAATTTTAATTTTACGACGTAAACATTGTTTAATTAAATGAATTTTGAACGTAATCGTATCAGATGCATCTACTACGAAATCCAAGCCATGTTTGAAAAACTCTTCATATGTTTCATCAGTATAAAACATTTCTAGTCCAATTACTTCACACTCTGGATTAATATCTGCGATACGCTCTTTCATTAATTCTACTTTTGAACGTCCTACAGTAGATACTAACGCGTGAATTTGACGGTTTACGTTTGTAATATCTACAACGTCTTTATCAACTAATACGAGACGCCCAACGCCAGAACGCGCTAACGCCTCTGCCGAAAATGACCCTACGCCGCCAATTCCTAAAATACCGACTGTACTATTTTTTAATATTTCAAGTCCTTCTTTACCGAAGGCTAATTCATTACGTGAAAATTGATGTAACATTCAGCTCTACACTCCTATTACAAAAATGGTCTACCATGTATTCTAGCGTTTTTCCGACTATTTGTATAGAAAAAGTTATAGAATTCCTAAAAATACATATTTCGAGAAGGAAAGCATAGTGTAAACCGCGCTTTTACCTCTTCTCTCAATTATCCATTAAAAAAGTCTAGATGGTATTAGTATAACCATCTAGACCTTATTTTTACTTCTTTTACTTCTCTTACTTCTCTTCTTTCACGCTCAATTTTAAGCTTAACTCTTCAAGCTGTGCTTCTGCAACTGGGCTTGGAGCTTCTGTTAATAAGCAGCTTGCGCTTGCTGTTTTCGGGAATGCAATTGTATCACGAAGGTTCGTACGGCCTGCAAGTAACATAACAAGACGGTCTAAACCTAATGCGATACCGCCGTGTGGTGGCGTACCATATTCAAATGCTTCTAATAAGAATCCGAATTGCTCTTGTGCTTCTTCTTGTGAGAATCCAAGTGCTTTAAACATTTTTTCTTGTACGTCACGCTCGTAAATACGAAGTGATCCACCACCAAGCTCATAACCGTTTAATACAAGGTCATATGCTTGTGCACGTGCTTTTTCTGGTGCTGTTTCTAATAGCTCAACGTCTTCACGGAATGGCATTGTGAATGGGTGGTGAGCTGCGAAGTAACGATCTGCATCTTCATCGTACTCAAGAAGTGGCCAATCAGTTACCCATAGGAAGTTAAATTTACTTTCGTCAATTAACTCAAGCTCTTTACCTAGACGTAAACGAAGTGCACCTAAGCTATCTGCAACAACGCTTTTCTTATCTGCTACGAATAGTAATAAATCGCCAGCAGTAGCTTCTAATGTAGCCATTAACGCGTTTGCTTCTTCTTCACCGAAGAATTTCGCAATCGGTCCTTTTAAGCCGTCTTCTTCAACTTTAAGCCAAGCTAGACCTTTTGCACCGTATACTTTTACGAATTCAGTTAATGCATCAATATCTTTACGAGAGTATTTGCTCGCAGCACCTTTTGCATTAATTGCTTTTACTTGTCCGCCGCTTTCTACAGCACTTGTAAATACTTTAAATCCACAACCTGCTGCAAATTCAGATAGGTCTGTTAGTTCCATTTCAAAGCGTGTATCTGGCTTATCAGAACCGTAACGAGCCATTGCATCAGCGTATTTCATACGAGGGAATGGTGCACTCACTTCTACACCTTTTGCATCCTTCATAACTTTCGTCATCATGCGCTCCATCATATCTAAAATTTCATCTTGTGTTAAGAATGAAGCTTCGATATCGATTTGCGTGAATTCTGGTTGACGGTCTGCACGTAAATCTTCGTCACGGAAACAACGTGCTACTTGATAGTAACGCTCAAATCCGCCGACCATAAGAAGCTGTTTAAATAACTGTGGAGACTGTGGTAATGCATAGAATTCACCATCATGTACACGACTTGGTACTAAATAGTCACGAGCTCCTTCTGGTGTGCTCTTCGTTAAAATTGGTGTTTCCACTTCTAAGAAATCTTCTGTGTCTAAGAAGTTACGAATTGTTTTCGTTACGTCGTGACGCATTTTGAATGTGTTGAACATTACAGGACGACGTAAGTCTAAATAACGATATTTTAAACGCACATCTTCTGATGCATCTGTATCATCAGCAATAATGATTGGCGTTGTTTTCGCTGCATTTAATACGTTTACTTTCGTTGCTTGTACTTCAATACGACCAGTTGCCATATTGTCATTAATTGCGCCTTCACCACGCTCAACAACTGTACCTTCTACGTGTAATACGTACTCGCTACGAATTGTTTCTGCTACTTCTAGCGCTTCTTTTGATGTTTCTGGGTTAAATACAACTTGTACGATACCTGTACGGTCACGTAAGTCGATAAAGATTAATCCACCTAAATCACGGCGTTTTTGTACCCAACCTTTTAATTGAACTGTTTGTCCAACTGCTTCTACTGTTACTTTTCCACATGCATGTGTTCTTTCAGCCACTGTAAGTTCCCCCTATATTAATTTCTCTGCTACGTATGAAGCAAATACATCTAATGCTACTTCTTCTTGTTCGCCTGTTGCCATATCTTTTAAGTTAATGATGCCTTTATCTAGCTCATCTTCCCCTAATACAGCTACAAATTTCGCTTTTAGACGATCTGCTGATTTAAATTGTGCTTTCATTTTGCGATCTAAATAATCTTTTTCAACTGATAATCCAGCTTTACGAAGATCAAACGCAACTTTCGCAGCATGGTCTTTTGCTTTTTCACCAAGAGCTACAACGTAACAATCGATACTATGTTCAATTGGTAATTCGATGTTTTCAGCTTTTAGTGCCATAATTAAACGTTCAATACTCATTGCAAAACCGATACCTGGCATTTCTGGTCCACCGATTTCTTGTACAAGTCCGTTATAACGTCCACCACCGCTTAATGTAGTGATAGCACCGAACCCTTCTGCTTCACTCATAATTTCAAAAACAGTATGTTGGTAGTAGTCTAAACCACGTACTAAGTTCGGATCTTTTTCAAATGGAACATCCATCATCGTTAATAGTTCTTGAACTTTGTCGTAGTACACTGCTGAATCTTCGTTTAAGTATTCTGTAATAGATGGTGCTGTTCCCATTAATTCATGGTTACGGTCCTTCTTACAATCTAAAATACGAAGAGGGTTCTTTTCTAAACGAGATTGACAGTCAGAACAGAACTCGCCGATACGTGGCTCGAAGTGTGCGATTAACGCATCACGGTGCGCTTGACGGCTCGCTGCATCACCTAAGCTGTTTAATACAACTTTAATATTTTTTAAGCCCATGCCGCGGTAAAACTCTACAGCAAGTGCAATTACTTCTGCATCAATTGCAGGATCGTTACTACCAATTGCTTCAATACCGAATTGTACGAATTGACGATAGCGACCTGCTTGTGGTCTTTCGTAACGGAACATTTGGCCGATATAGTATAATTTCGTTGGTTGTGTTGCGTCACCGAACATTTTGTTTTCAACGTAAGAACGTACAACAGGTGCAGTACCTTCTGGACGTAATGTTAAACTACGCTCTCCACGATCTTGGAATGAATACATTTCTTTTTGTACGATATCTGTCGTATCACCAACACCACGTAAAAATAGCTCAGTGTGTTCAAAAATTGGTGTACGAATTTCTTTATAATTGTAACGACGGCAAATTTCGCGTGCTTGCCCTTCGATATACTGCCATAACTCAACAGTGCCTGGAAGAATATCTTGCGTTCCGCGTGGGATTTGAATAGACATATTCAGTTCCTCCTCAAATTGTTTTAATCTTAATAAAAATAAAAAAACTCCCGCCTCTACTGTTTGAACAGTAGGGACGAGAGTATTATACCCGTGGTGCCACCCTAATTGAAGCACGTATGCTTCCACTTTTTTAATAACGCTTAAATGTGCGTTCATCCCTAATAAGCATATACGCCGTTCAAGTTGAAACCTCTAGAGTGTCATTCAATCAGTCATCATGTAGAAATGTTTTCAGCCTAAGACATTTCTTCTCTTGCCATGTGTGTCTCATTTACTCTTCTCTATCAACGGTTATATTCATATGTAAATATAAAATTACTATACGTTTGTTGAGTAGGATTGTCAAGTACTCTAAGAGCGTTCAATCTGCTTCTTTAGACGCTTTACATCTTGAAGAGAAATTCCAAACTCAGAAGCGAGCTCCATTGAAGTATTGTTTTGCTCTTTTGAAATAAAATCATGAAAATTCACGTTAAACAATTGATTTGCACCATTTGTAACAGAATGCCCTTTTTCATTCATACGCATACGTATATCCCTCACATTCAATATGGATGTTTTACTTTTTATTGTTCCATATTGATGAGAGAGTTATACATAAACGAAAAAGCTATTGATTCCAAAGTAATTGAACCTCTCATCCGTGGGGTTCACTGTCCACAAATAGCTTGATAAATGAACAAAACATACAACAATGTATAAAAAAGAGAGGATGATAGCATCCTCTCTTCTTAAGCAACACTATTTACTATCCACAATTAAGGTCACCGGACCATCATTGATTAAAGAAACATCCATCATTGCTCCGAACGTCCCTGTTTCTACATGCAATCCTTGCTTACGAACTTCCTCATTAAAGAAATCATATAAACGCTCTGCATAGTCAGGTTTTGCAGCATCCATAAAGTTTGGACGTCTTCCCTTGCGACAATCTCCGTATAATGTGAATTGCGAAATTGATAGAACTTGTCCTTCTACATCAAGTACAGAATGGTTCATCTTTCCGCTCTCATCTTCAAAAATACGTAAGTTCGCAATTTTTTCTGCAATGTAAGTTGCATCTTTTTCTGTATCTTCATGCGTAATGCCAACTAGTAATGTTAAACCGAACGGAATTTGTCCTACGATCTCACCGTCTACTGTGACAGACGCTTCTTTTGATCGTTGTAAAACAACTCTCATCTTTTCTACACTCCCTATTAATGCATCATGCGTCGTACTGCATAAATTTCTGGAACACGTTTAATGCGTTCTACTACTTTTTTCAAATGCTGTAAGTTACGAATAGAGATTGACATATTAATTGTCGCCATCTTATTACGGTCACTCCTACCAGAAACTGCCGAAATGTACGTTTTCGTCTCTGTAACAGCTTGCAATACTTCGTTTAATAAACCACGGCGATCATAACCTGAAATTTCAATATCAACGTTATACTCAATTTCTTTTTCAGGGCTACCTTCCCACTCTACTTCTAATAAACGTTCTATAGCTTCTTCTGTATGAACATTTACACAGTCACGGCGGTGAATCGATACGCCTCGGCCTTTCGTAATATACCCAACGATATCATCACCCGGAACTGGGTTACAGCATTTTGATAAGCGGATTAATAAATTGTCCGCACCACTTACTTTAACGCCAGAATCCCATTTTCGAATTTTCATCGGTTTACGAACTTCTTTAACTTCAACAATCTCTTCTTCTTCACGTTGCTTACGGAACTTGTCCGTTAGTCGTGTAACAATTTGTGATGCAGTGATACCGTTATACCCAACTGCTGCAAACATATCTTCTTCATTTGCAAAGTTGAATTTTTCAGCAACACGTTTTAAATTGTCAGGAGCTAACACTTCTTTCATCTCATACTCTAGGCTACGCACTTCTTTCTCAACAAGCTCACGGCCTTTTTCAATATTTTCATCTCTACGTTGCTTCTTAAAGAATTGACGTATTTTGTTTTTCGCATGAGATGTTTGGGCAAGTTTCACCCAATCTTGACTTGGTCCATACGAATGTTTCGATGTTAAAATTTCAATGATGTCACCAGTTTTTAATTTATAATCAAGTGTCACCATTTTGCCGTTTACTTTTGCACCAATTGTTTTATTTCCAATCTCTGAATGCACGCGATACGAAAAGTCAATCGGAACAGATCCAAGTGGCAATTCCATTACGTCGCCTTTCGGTGTAAAGACGAATACCATGTCAGAGAATAAATCAATTTTTAATGACTCCATAAACTCTTCTGCATTAGAAGCTTCATTTTGCCATTCTAATATTTGACGGAACCATGTAAGTTTCTTCTCTAATGTACCTGTTGTTTCTGCTGTTTTTCCTTCTTTATACGCCCAGTGCGCCGCGATCCCGAATTCTGCAATCTCATGCATTTCTTTCGTACGAATTTGCACTTCAAGCGGATCACCTTTCGGCCCAATTACAGTCGTATGAAGAGATTGATATAGATTTGCTTTCGGCATCGCAATATAATCTTTAAAACGACCTGGCATCGGCTTCCAGCACGTATGAATAATTCCAAGCACTGCATAACAATCTTTAATACTATTTACAACGACACGTACAGCTAATAAATCGTAAATTTCATTGAACTGTTTATTTTGCAGTGCCATTTTACGATAAATACTGTAAATATGCTTTGGTCTTCCAGAAATCTCAGGTTGAATTGAAACCTCTTTTAATTTCTCACGGATACCAGTCATTACTTCGTCTAAATATTCTTCACGCTCTGCACGTTTACGCTTCATTAAATTTACAATACGATAGTATTGCTGTGGATTTAAATAGCGAAGTGACGTATCCTCTAACTCCCATTTAATAGTACTAATTCCGAGTCTATGTGCTAAAGGTGCAAAGATTTCTAACGTTTCATTCGCAATGCGACGCTGCTTCTCTTGAGGCAAATGTTTCAATGTACGCATGTTATGAAGACGATCAGCTAGTTTAATTAAAATAACTCGAATATCTTGAGCCATTGCAATAAACATTTTGCGATGGTTTTCTGCTTGTTGTTGCTCATGAGATTTATATTTAATTTTTCCGAGCTTTGTTACACCATCGACAAGCATAGCAATTTCTTTATTAAATTCCCGTTCAATATCTTCTAATGTAATCTCTGTATCTTCCACTACATCATGTAAGAAACCTGCTGATACTGTAGCTGGATCCATGTGTAAATCAACTAAAATACCTGCAACTTGAATTGGATGAATAATGTACGGTTCACCCGATTTTCTGTATTGTTCGCTATGCGCATCACGTGCATATTCATAGGCACGTGCCACTAGCTCAATATCTTCATCTGCTAAATATTGACTTGCTTTCTCGAGTACCTGTTCAGCTGTTAGTACCTGCTCATTTGCCATCGAATCACCTTTTATTGAAAATTGACTTTATCTTAATTAAGTAGAATAAATTATATTCTATCATTATAACCTAATGATTGTGAATTGTGAAAAGGAAAAGATTTTACTGACATTTCACCTTATTTTTTTGTGCAATTATACAAAAGTACCCGCTCCTCTCCAAGAGATTCACGGGTACTTCTTATCACCGTAGTTTTACCTATATAGTGATTAGTATTTTTCTAATACTAATACATCGTAACCATCTAACATTTTACGACCATCTAAGTAAGTAAGCTCTACTAAGAATGCAATTCCTGCTACAACTCCGCCAAGCTCTTCAACTAACTTAATTGTCGCTTCAATTGTTCCACCTGTAGCTAATAGGTCATCTGTAATTAACACGCGTTGACCTGGCTTAATTGCATCTTTATGGATTGTTAAAACATCTTTACCATATTCTTTACCGTAGTCAACTGTAATTACTTCACGTGGTAATTTCCCTAGTTTACGAACTGGTGCAAAACCTACTTCTAACGCATAAGAAACTGGGCAACCGATAATAAAGCCACGTGCTTCTGGCCCTACTACAACGTCAATGTCTCTTTTCTTTGCATACTCAACGATTGCATCTGTTGCTGCTTTGTATGCTTTACCGTCGTTCATTAACGGTGTAATGTCTTTAAATACAATACCTTCTTTTGGATAATCCGGTACAATTGCGATATGTTGCTTGAAATCCATATTTCTGAATCCTCCTCAGATCTAAAAGGTTTGTAAATACAAATCCTTTACCCTAACTGTTCTACTTCTTTATGATTACGAATCGTTTCAAACCATGTATATAGTTGCTGATATGTGCTATAAACCAATTCTTTTTCTAATTGTAAGTGGTTCATTTTCTCACGATATGTGTTCGATTCAATTAAATCACGCTTTTGTTTTTTGTCTGCCATAAAAATGACGCCATCTTTTATTGTAACAAATTCTAACTCAAAAAACACCTGTGTCATGAAATTTACTGTATCTTTTGACCAACCTTTATGTTGACAGAGTTGTGCTCCGTATTGTCTTAAAGAAAATGGTGCTTTTTGGCTCAAGAACGAATAGTACCATTTAAAGTGTTCTCTCGTTGGAACAGTGCTAAATAAATGATTATTCTCTTGATAAAATAGCGTATAAATTCGTGACGGGAACCCCACTTTAAATAAATCTCGTAATTCATCTGTTCCTTTTGGTAAATCAAGTAACACGATGTATTGATCGTCTAAATGAGTTACTTCTGATGCATGCATCATATGCTCTTTATAGTCTTCTAAAGAAAATTTATTCAATACCTCTTCAGAAAAATACACCATCGTTATTTTTTCTTTTGGAAGTTCTGCTACATTCGCCTCTACGTTACGCATACTACGCCAATCAAATAATTGCCACGCCTCTACAGCAATATCTTGTACCATTAATTGCGGCTTCTTAAAATTATTCCATTCATTGATAGATGCTTCTCCTATTACGGATACCTTTGCAACTGGAGAAATTTCTTTCGCATACGCACCAAAACCAAATCCAATTGTATCCAGCGTCGCTTGTCCATCACGAAGAGCCATTTTCAAATGTGAACCGTCTGATCCGATTGCACGAATACTTTCTAGATCTGCATCCTTCACTGCAATACGTGGTTTTGGATTTCCAACACCAAATGGTGCTAACTTTTGCATATCTTCAATTGCTGCAAGTGTTACATCCTCCACTTTACAAAAGACATCAACAGCTGTAATTGGAATAAAATCTTCTTCCGTTAAAATTACTTCTGCTTGTTCATTTAAGCGGCGGCGCAATTCAGCTACATCATTCATATGTAGCGTCATTCCCGCTGCCATTGGATGTCCTCCGAAGTGTGGCAATAACTCTCTACAATCTGACAAGTTTGCAAACAAATCAAATCCTGCAATACTACGTGCTGAACCTTTTGCTGTTTCTTTTACAGGATCAATACTTAATACAATCGTCGGACGATAAAAACGTTCAACTAATTTAGAAGCGACAATTCCAATTACACCTGGATTCCAGCCTTCTTTTGCAAGCACTAATACTTTATTGTCTTCTGGCGGAAAATTATTTTCCACTTCAGCGATAGCTTCTTCTGTAATTTGCTTTACAATATCTTTTCGCAGTTTGTTCAACTCATCAATTTCTTCAGCTAGCTCTTTTGCTTCTTCTGGGTCATCTGATAATAAAAGATGTACAGCCGGTGTAGCATCTTCTAAACGTCCAACTGCATTAATACGCGGTGCAATCGAGAAGCCAATGCTCTCTTCTGTAATTTCACTTTGCGAAACGTTAGCAACTTTAAACAGCGCCTTTAGTCCGATATTTTTTGTCATGCGCATATGTTTTAAACCGCGCTTCACTAACAATCTATTCTCACCATGAAGTGATACTAAATCGGCTACTGTACCAATCACTGCAATTTCTAATAAATGTTCTGGTACACGGCCTAATAGTGCATGCGCAACTTTAAACGCAACACCTACACCAGCTAAATAGTGGAACGGATACACACCGCCATCTAATTTCGGATGAATAATCGCAAGTGCTTCTGGCAATTCCGGTGGTGGCTCATGGTGATCTGTAATAATCAGATCTACTCCAAGCTCCTTCGCTACCTTCGCTTCATGCACTGCTGCGATACCAGTATCAACAGTAATAATTAGCGAGAACCCTGCGCTATGTGCCCAACGAAACGCTTCTTCGTTTGGTCCATACCCTTCTGTAAAACGGTTTGGGATATAAAATTCTACGTCCGCCCCTAATTCTTGCAAGGCAAGATATAACACAGTCGTACTACTTACTCCGTCCGCATCGTAGTCACCAAATATTAATATTTGCTCTCCATTTTGAACCGCCTTATTTACACGTTCTACCGTTCTATCCATTCCTTCTAATAAAAATGGATCATGAAATTCTTGATTTTCTGTATTTAAAAAATCTAAAATCTTATCTTCTGTATCTAGTCCTCTACCGAGGAATAACGAAACGACAAGTGGTGATAATTGTAATTTACTTGCTAATTCACTCACTCGCTCATTATTATATTCTTTTTCTTTCCAACGCGTCTTCGGTTGTAACACGAAATCACCCCTTAACCTGTTCATTATACAAGACAGATTAAGGGGTGACAATATAATGCAAACTACGATGCAATATCTATATACTAAAATGTTAATAATGTTTAATTTGGAGAATACGGATTTATATGTACAAACACATTTTGTACGTTATCTTGTTCCATCAGCGTTTCTTTCACATGCTTTCCAATGCGGTGCCCTTCTTCTACAGTAATGTATGGATCTACAGAAACTTTAATATCAACAATAACGTAATGGCCATGCTCCCTTGCATATAAAGAACCGATTTTTTTCACACCATCTATTTGAAGTACTGCTTCCCTAAGCGGAACAACATCTTCCTCATGCAGAACATGATCAAGCGTTGCATGAATTGCTTCTGCCCCAATACTCCATGCCATTTTTGCAACAAGAAGTGAAACAAATAATCCTGCAATTGGATCGGCATATACAAGCCAATCTAATCCGAACTTACCACCGATAATCGCTGCACAAATACCGATTAAAGCTGCAATTGAAGAAAATACATCCGAACGGTGCTCATATGCATTTGCAATAATTGCATCACTATTTACTCTCTTCCCTAATCGGAATTTATATTGAAACATTCCTTCTTTCACGACAATCGAAAGAACAACAGCAAAAATCGTAATTCCTTTCGGTGGTTCTAGTTCTTGCGAAAAAGCTTTTATAGACGAAATTGCTATCTCGATTCCCACAATAAATAATAATACTGCAACAATAATAGCTGAAATCGATTCCGCTTTACCATGACCATACGGATGATCTTCATCAGGCGGTTGCTTTGCTGCTCGCAATCCAAACAGTACAGCTAGCGAACCAATTACATCTGATGCAGAATGCACGGCATCCGCTAATAGCGCTTTACTGTTCCCAATATAACCAATTACCGCCTTTACAATCGCTAATATAATATTACCAACGATCCCGACAATAGCACCAAACTCGGCCTGTTTAAAACGTTCATCTTTTTCCATAATTAAAATCCCTTCTTTTCTTAACCTATCTTTTTATCCCACTTTAATGGGCAGTAAGACCCCCACCTCAAAATTCAGCACAAGCAAAGAAGTTAGATGGGGGATCAACTGCCCATAAAAGTCCGATTGGTTCAACTAATAATCAGTGGGGGATGAAGAAAACCCTCACTGATTAAAGTTTCACTTTATTGTAGCAAAAATAGCGATAACATCACCAGTTTCTTCCATTTAACCATTTCAAAGTTGCTATCTTATTGTATCCACAAACGAAAAAAGAGATGCCTCATAAAGAGACATCATCTTTTTTATACTTGCGGTTCAGATTCTACTTTCTCAACCTTTTTCTTGTTTTTGCCCTTTTTCAAACGACGGTTTTCAAGCATTAACCAAATTTGAGAAGCGACGAAAACAGAAGAGTACGTACCTACAACTAATCCGACAAGTAGAGCAAACGAGAAGTTACGTAATGACTCACTACCGAAGATAAGTAACGCAATTACCGGGAATAACACTGTTAATACGGTGTTAATCGAACGACCAAGCGTTTGGCGAATACTTGCATTTACGATTTCTTCTAAGTCTTTTATATCGCGAACTCGTTTTTTCTGTTTGTATAACTCACGGTTTCTATCAAATGTAACAATCGAGTCATTAATAGAATAACCGATGATCGTTAACACTGCAGCGATAAACGTTAAGTCTACCTCTAATTGGAAAATACTAAATATAACAACCATAACGAATGCGTCATGTAGTAATGCAAGTACTGCAGATAATGCATACGTAAAGCGGAATCGAATACTTACGTATAAGATGATAACCGCAGAAGCAATCAGTACAGCGATAAATGCATTTCGTGCAATTTCTTTACCAATTGTCGGTGAAACTGTGCTTACGTTTGGATCTGTACCATATTTATCGTGGAAGAATGTTTTTGTTTTCGCAATTTCATCTTTTGATAGAACACCTAAAGTACGTACTGCGAACCCTTTATTGTCATCTCCAGTCGGTACAATGTTTTCTTCCTTCACATCGATGTTCAATTCTTTAAAATCTTTATGAACATCAGACACAGTAACTGCTTGTTTTGATTGCAAGTCGATACGTGTACCACTTGCAAAGTCAATACCAAGATTCAATTTGAAAATCGGAAGAATAATTGCACCTGCAATTACAACTACAATCGAGAAAACAAGGAATTTATGACCGATATTTACAAAGTTAATACGATCAAATTTCGTTGGTGGATGTACTACACCTTTTGTTAACGGAATAATATCCTTTTGTTTCACACCAAAATATCCTGGTTTTTTATCGAAGTAACGGCTCTTTACAAGTAATCCTAGTAAGAAACGAGTACCGAATACGTTCGTAATGAAACCGACTAAAATACTTACAATTAAGCTTGTTGCAAATCCCTTTACAGAGCTATTACCATAAACGAATAATACACCAGCTGCTGCAAGAGTCGTAACGTTTGCATCTAAAATTGTTGCTAATGAACGATGGTTACCAGCGCGAAATGCTGACATCATGGATTTACCAATTTTCAGCTCTTCTTTCAGTCTCTCGTACGTAATAATATTCGCATCAACTGCGATACCTACCCCGAGCACTAACGCCGCAATACCTGGCAATGTAAGAACTGCATGCATCCAGTTAAAGACAAGTAATGTAACAAAAATGTATAGACCTAACATAATAACCGCTACAATTCCTGGTAGACGGTAATACACAAGCATAAATAAGAAAATAAGAGCGATACCAATCGCACTAGCGAAAATTGTTTGTTCTAATGCTTGTTGACCAAATTTCGCTCCAACTGATGTTGAATACATTTCTTTCAAATCAACAGGAAGTGCACCTGCATTTAATAAAGATGAAAGTTGTTTCGCACTTTCAACTGTGAAGTTTCCACCTACGATAGATACTTCAGCCTGGTTAAATACTTGGCTTACTGTTGCTGCTGATAAGAACTTCGGATTCGGTTTTGCAGATTCTGCTTTATACGAATCTTTTCCTTCTTCAAAGTCTAGCCAGATTACCATTAAATTCGTTGGTGGTGGCATTTTTGAAATTTTTTCAGTTACTTCACGGAATTTTTCAGCGCTTTTTAGTGTAAGACCTACGCTCGCACGACCTTGCTCATCAAACGTTTGCTTCGCTCCGCCGCCTTTTAAATCCGTTCCGTCCATAAGAAGGTTGTCATCTACATCACGGAATGTTAATTTCGCTTGCGTTGATAACATTTCACGTGCTTTTTGCTGATCTTGTACACCAGCAAGCTGTACACGAATTCGATCTTGCCCCTCGATTTGAATGTTCGGCTCACTTACACCAAGAACATTGACACGATTTTCCAGAGCACCTACTGTACTTACAAGTACGTCTCGATCGATTTTATCACCTTTTTTGGCTGGTTTTACTTCATACAGAATTTCAAAACCACCGCGAAGGTCTAGTCCTAGACTAATTCCTTTTGCTATGTCTTTTCCTGCCGCACCAATTACTCCACCGATTAATAAAACGATGAGGAAAAAGGCGGCAATTCTCGTACCACGCTTTGCCATATGTACCCTCTTTCTGCTACTAACACTTTAAATAAATCTCTTACGATTCACTTTTACACGTGTGCATACGCCTAGTTAGTAGACTTCCTTTCTATAATTTTGCTAGTTCATCACTAGCTGTGTTGGTAAGTTTCTCACAATACCTACACTTTCATTATTTATTTTTTCTCTTCACTACCCCCTTTATATATAATCTTAGACATAATTATTTCCTCATTATCAATACCTATCATTATACTGCAAAAGGAAGAACAAACCAATTGCAGTCGGTTAATTATTTTCATATTCATCAAACGACCAAAGTGGTGCTTGATATGCTTCAACAGTTAAATAAGTCATATATTCGTTAGCACTTACTCTTAATACATCATTTACTAATTCATATAATCTAACATCACCGTTTATCTTTTTCCACTTTTTCACTTTGAGAAACTTCCAAATATCATTATCTGTCACTCGGTCGTAACCAAACATGTGAAACTCTTCTACTTTACTTTCTAAAACGACTTGTAACTGTCCGCGGTACGATTCTACCAAAGCCTCTTTTTCTAACATATATAACATCTCCTTCTTATTTCAGCACGAAAAGTCGCTTT
Source organism: Bacillus sp. 3G2 (assembly GCF_044324725.1). NCBI lineage: Bacteria > Bacillati > Bacillota > Bacilli > Caryophanales > Bacillaceae > Bacillus > Bacillus sp. 3G2. Next base: position 4,178,356 of record NZ_CP172246.1, read on the forward strand.
TAATCCCGCTCTAATGGACAGCAATAACTACTTTCAAGAGCACGATCATACTTCACTCTCTCAAATGCTTGTCATTCTTGTCTCGTACGTGCATATAAATTATTGTAAATCATTCCACTGATTTTGAGAAGGTAGGAGAAGACCATGACGAGACAAAGCTTTTTAAAAGGCGCATTTATTTTAATGATTGCCGGCTTTATTACCAAAATCCTTGGATTTATTAACCGGATTGTAATGGCACGTATTTTAGGAGAAGAAGGCGTTGGCCTTTATATGATGGCCGTTCCTACATTCATTCTAGCAATTACATTAACACAAATCGGCCTTCCTGTCGCAATCGCAAAATTTGTAGCAGAAGCAGAAGCTGTGAATGATAAACAAAGAGTTAAAAAAATATTAACAGTATCATTAGCAGTTACATCCGTTATTAGTATCATTTTAACAATTGGAATTATGCTCCTCACACCTACTTTAGCAAAAACATTATTAACTGATGAAAGAACGTACTATCCATTAATGGCCATTTTACCTGTCGTTCCCGTTATTGCTGTTTCTTCTGTTTTACGCGGCTATTTCCAAGGGAAACAAAATATGAAACCTAGTGCTTACGCCCAAGTTATAGAACAAGTTGTCCGCATTACCATTATCGCTATATGCATTCAGTTATTTTTACCTTACGGTGTAGAATATGCTGCAGCTGGCGCTATGTTATCAGCCGTTCTCGGTGAAGTTGCATCGTTATTATTTTTACTCACCTTATTTCAGCGCGAAAAACATTTATCTATACGCTCTGGGTTTTTCACTACTGTAAAGGAAAGCAAAGGGACATTTTATTCTCTTATGGATATCGCTCTTCCAACTACAGGAAGTCGTTTAATCGGTTCCGTTTCATATTTCTTTGAGCCTATCGTCGTTATGCAAAGCTTAGCGATTGCCGGCGTTGCTGCCTCTGTCGCAACCCAGCAATACGGTATATTAAACGGTTATGCCTTCCCACTTCTTTCACTGCCAGCCTTTATTACATACGCCCTTTCTACAGCACTCGTTCCATCCATTAGTGAAGCGATGGCGAAAAGACAGCATAAATTAGTGGAACACCGCCTACAACAAGCCCTGCGGATCTCATTAATTACCGGCGGGTGGTCAGTCGTTATATTATACGTATTCGCTTCTCCTGTTTTAACTCTTATGTATGGATCGGATAGTGCAACAGCATTCATCCAGCTTCTTGCACCTTGCTTTTTATTTCATTACTTTCAAAGTCCACTTACATCTGTTTTACAAGCTTTAAACTTAGCACGGGCTGCGATGATGAATACATTTATTGGCGCAATCGTGAAATTAATCGTTATTTTTGTACTAGCTTCAAGGCCAGAATTTCAAATGATGGGAGTTGCACTCGCGATCGCTGCAAATATAGTAACGGTAACATTCCTTCATTACGCTACTGTTTTAAAGAAAATTACATTTACCATTTACGCAAAAGACTATATTTTCGGCGGACTTGCTATCGGCATTGCAGGCTCTTTCGGTTTTTACCTTCATAAGTATATTATTTTTTCTCATTCACTTGGTGTACAAACATTATGGGAAATCTCCTTAACAACACTTGTTTATATCGTTCTCCTCTTCACTTTCAAACTCATTCGAAAAGAAGAGTTAAGTAGGCTCCCTATCATTCGAAAACTTTCATTTTTGAAATAAACAGGCTTACTATTTCATATAGTAAGCCCCTAGTTTTCTTTCACATCAACAAAAAATTGTCCATTTTGAAAGCTACAGTATAAAATTTGTTTGATATCGTTATAACCTAAGTTTTTTAACTTCTCAATCAACCATTCATCTGTATGTTCAATCATTTGTAAATGATTCGATTGAATTTCTCCATCAATAATTAACGGGAGTGTAAAAATCGGCATATCATTTTTACTCTTTTTACTTTTTTGTTTTTGAAAGACAGATAACTTTCCTGAAGGTTCTAAAATGGCGTATTCTACATCCCTTACATCTCCGACTCCCTGCTCCCTTAATTGCATCATTAAATCATCTATATTATAACGTTGCTTTCTCATCTTCTTTTCATCAATCTTTCCCGCATTTACAAGAATAGCCGGCTCACCTTCTATTAAATGTCGAAAACGTTGATACTTTAACGAAATAACTGACAAAATGATTTGTATACACATAAGAAAAGTCATCGGAACTAATTGATGCCAAAGTGATTTATCGGTATTTTCAATTGCGACTACAGCCATTTCACCAAGCATAATGAATACGACTAAATCTAATACACTTAGCTCTCCAATTTCACGTTTACCCATAAGACGAAAAATAATTAATATGATGATATACAAAAGCATCGTCCGGCCAATAATTGATACCCATTCCATTTCTACATCTCCTTTTTTACATATAGACTCCCCTATAAAAAATAAACTAGTCTAACTTCAGCAAAAAGAAAATATGCTTGTATTAAAAAGGGGGAATGTATAAATGGATGGAACGAAAAAATTATCAACTGCAATCGGCTTTGGTATCATTACCTTATTAATTCTGGCAACAATTATTAGCATGGTTATGGCTCTTTTATTAAAATTTACAGATATGAATGAAGGGACATTAGCCGTTACTATTTTTATACTCGCTCTTTTATCTATGCTTATTTCCGGATTTACTGCCGGCAAAAAGGCACAGGGGAAAGGTTGGCTAGTAGGTTTCACAACAGGTCTTACATTCGCTATACTTGTTTTTCTAGTTAACTATTTAGGCTTCTCTCAAACTTTATCGAACTCACAGTTACTTTATCAATTAGCATTAATGGGGGCGAGTACACTCGGTGGTATTTTCGGGGTAAATATGTCAAAACAAAATAACTAAAAAAAGCCCTGCACATTTCATGCAGGGCCTTCCTCATTAGTTTTTCACAACTTCACGAATCGCATTGCGATCGAAAGTTAAGTGTGAACCACCAGATTTAATAACGATTTTCGTATCATCTACTGATTCGATTGTACCGTGTAAACCACCGATTGTTACGATAGCATCACCTTTTGATAACTCACTTTGCATTTGAGCAACTGCTTTTTGACGTTTTTGTTGCGGGCGAATTAATAAGAAATAGAAAATCGCAAACATCGCAACAATCATAACGATATTCATCATACCTGGATTCATCTTTGTTTCCTCCTTTTAAATTATGTATTAGAAGTTTTTAGCATTCGGTTTATTAAAGCCATACTGTTCAAAGAATTCTTCGCGGAAATCGCCAAGACGGTCTTCACGAATAGCTTGTCTCACCTGCTCCATTAAGTTTAACAGAAAATGAAGGTTGTGATAAGACGTTAAACGAATTCCGAACGTTTCATCACATTTCATTAAGTGACGAATGTACGCACGAGAGTAATTTTTACATGTATAGCAATCGCAATTTGGATCAAGCGGACCGAAGTCTCTTGCGAATTTCGCATTTTTTACAACTAGACGACCTTCACTTGTCATACATGTACCATTTCGAGCGATACGAGTTGGAAGTACACAGTCAAACATATCAATACCACGAATTGCACCGTCGATTAATGAGTCAGGAGAACCTACTCCCATTAAGTAACGCGGCTTATTATCTGGAAGAAGTGGTGTTGTAAACTCAAGTACACGGTTCATAATATCTTTTGGTTCTCCAACAGATAAACCACCTACAGCGTAACCAGGGAAGTCCATTGAAACAAGGTCTTTTGCACTTTGACGACGAAGCTCTTCGAACTCTCCACCTTGTACGATACCGAATAAACCTTGATCTTGTGGACGCTCATGCGCTTTTAAACAACGTTCTGCCCAGCGGCTTGTACGCTCTACAGACTTCTTCATATATTCAAAAGTAGCTGGGAATGGTGGACACTCATCAAATGCCATCATAATATCTGATCCTAATGCATTTTGAATTTCCATCGCTTTTTCTGGTGATAAGAATAATTTATCTCCATTTAAGTGATTACGGAAGTGAACACCTTCCTCTTCAATACGACGGAAGTCACTTAAACTGAATACTTGGAAACCACCAGAATCCGTTAAGATTGCACGATCCCAGTTCATAAATTTATGCAACCCGCCTGCTTCACGAATAATTTCGTGACCTGGGCGCAGCCATAAATGATACGTATTACTTAAAATAATGCCAGAATCCATTGCTTTTAATTCTTCTGGTGACATTGTTTTAACTGTTGCAAGTGTACCAACTGGCATGAATGTTGGTGTATCAAATGAACCGTGCGGCGTATGTACGCGTCCTAAACGGGCACCTGTTTGTTTACAAGTTTTAATAAATTCATAACGAATTGCTGTCATAATTTACTCCTTTTATTTGTTTCCCATTTTAGCGTGAGATGCAACGAACATTGCATCACCAAAGCTAAAGAAACGATATTTTTCTTTTACTGCTTCATTATAAGCATGAAGTACATTATCTCTGTTTGCAAATGCACTTACAAGCATAATTAATGTTGATTTCGGTAAATGGAAGTTTGTAATTAAACCATCAATTGCTTTAAATTCATAACCTGGGTACATGAAAATATCTGTCCAGCCAGAAGCAGCACAAAGCTTGCCGGCATGATCTGTCGCAATTGTTTCTAACGTACGAGTTGAAGTCGTACCTACCGTAATAATACGTCCACCACTCTCTTTCACACGATTTAATAATGCCGCTGTCTCTTCAGACATATGGTAATATTCTGCGTGCATATGGTGTTCTTCAATCGTATCGGCAGAAACTGGTCTAAATGTTCCAAGTCCTACGTGAAGTGTAATGAAAGCTAACCCGACGCCTTTTTGTTTTAACTTCTCCAGTAACTCTTCTGTAAAGTGAAGTCCTGCAGTTGGCGCTGCTGCTGAGCCGATTTCTTTCGCATATACTGTTTGATAGCGATCGCGATCTTCTAGCGTCTCTTTAATATATGGAGGAAGTGGCATTTCTCCAAGTTCATCTAAAATTTCATAGAAGATGCCGTCATATGAAAATTCAAGCTGACGTCCACCTTGATCTGCAGTTCCTGTACAAGTTGCTTTTAATTTCCCTTCGCCAAAAGAGATAACAGTTCCTTCTTTTACACGTTTCGCTGGCTTAACAAGCGTTTCCCACGTATCGCCTTCTTCTTGTTTTAAAAGAAGTACTTCAATGTGCGCGCCTGTATCTTCTTTCACACCGTGTAAACGAGCAGGCATAACTTTCGTTTCATTTAAAACTAAGCAATCCCCCTCATGTAAGTAAGAAAGAATGTCTGAAAAATGTTTATGCTCAATATCGCCTGTTTCACGGTCTAACACCATTAATCTTGATGTTTCACGATCTTCTAACGGGACTTGTGCAATAAGTTCTTCTGGTAAATGAAAATCAAACAGATTTATATCCATAACTATATCCACCTATTTCTTATTTGAATCGATTTATTATATACATAATAAAAGATAATACAATACTTAACACAATACATGTAATGATAGGAAAATAAAAGGTAACGTTTCCTTTTTTCACAAAAATATCGCCTGGAAGTCTTCCAATGAACTTCCAAGCTAATCCGACAACAATGAGTAAGATACCTGCTGTAATAAGCAATTTTGGCATCTCCGTCATACTTTTGGCATCTCCATTCCGAAATGCTCATATGCAAGTGGCGTTACAATTCGGCCCCTTGGTGTTCGTTGTAAAAAGCCAATTTGTAATAAATATGGCTCATATACATCTTCAATCGTATGAGATTCTTCTCCGATCGTTGCCGAAACCGTTTCTAATCCGACTGGGCCACCGCGGAATTTCTCAATAATACCAAGCAATAATTTATGATCGATATGATCTAGACCTAATTTATCTACTTGCAGTAGTTCTAACGCCATTTGTGTAATTTCCATTGTAACTGTTCCGTTACCACGAACTTGTGCGAAATCTCGTACACGTCGTAATAAACGATTCGCAATACGAGGTGTACCACGAGCACGTCTTGCAATTTCTAGTGCCGCTAACGAATCAATTTCAACTTCAAATACTTCTGCTGTACGTTCTACAATCTCAGACAACTGATCTACTGTATAATACTCTAATCTTGAAAGTACACCGAAACGGTCACGAAGTGGTGCTGATAATGCCCCTGCACGTGTCGTTGCTCCAACTAATGTAAATGGAGGTAAATCTAAACGTACAGATCGTGCTGACGGTCCTTTCCCAATTACAATATCAAGGCAAAAATCTTCCATCGCAGGATATAGCACTTCTTCAATCGATCTATGCAAACGATGAATTTCATCAATAAATAATACATCTCCTGGCTGAAGCGCTGTTAATACAGCTGCTAAATCTCCTGGTCTTTCAATTGCTGGGCCTGAAGTGGTTCTAACATTAACGCCCATTTCATTGGCTATAATATTTGCAAGCGTCGTTTTACCAAGTCCTGGTGGTCCATATAGAAGCACATGATCTAACGTTTCTTCACGCATTTTCGCTGCTTCAATAAACACCTCTAAATTATGTTTCGCTTTATCTTGGCCAATATACTGACGGAGCGTCTGTGGCCGTAATGAATATTCTAAATCCGAATCTTCATATGCAGATTCCCCTGAAAGGAGACGTTCGTCCATTATACTCACCTCTTACCATTTAGTAAAAGACTAAGTGCCTTTTTAATATACTGATCCGTCGTTAATGATTCTTTTAATAACTCTGGTACAACGCGAGAAACTTCTCGTTCTGCGTATCCAAGTGCACGCAGAGCTTCCAGCGCCTCATCAAGCTCAGCTGATGAACCTTTCTTCTCATCAAAACGTTCTGTATCTGAGAATAAATCAACAAATGCATCTGGTACGACGTCAGCTAGTTTTCCTTTTAAGTCTAAAATCATTTGGCGTGCTGTTTTCTTTCCGACGCCCGGGAATTTCACTAAAAACTTCTCGTCTTCATGTTCAATCGCTTGAACGACCTGTCCTGTTTGACCAGAAGCTAAAATTGCAAGAGCGCCTTTTGGTCCAATGCCAGATACACCTAACAACTTTGTAAATAATAAACGCTCTTCACGTGTTTTAAACCCGTAAAGTGCCATAATATCTTCTCTCACATAATGATATGTAAAGACACGGATTTCTTGCTTACTTCTTTGAAATACATACGGATTTGGTGTAAAAATTTGATACCCAATTCCATTATGGTCAATTACGACATATTCCGGTCCTACATAGTCCACGTAACCTGTAACATATTCAAACAAAATACGATCTCTCCCTCTTAAATCATGTATTCCATTTTAACATATTTAATGATAGAAAAGCGAGACTACCCCAACAAATGTTCTCTATTAGAAACTTCTGTTATTTTCCATTGACAGAAAGCGCGAAGCACCTTAATATACAGAAGTCGATAATGATTATCAATATTAATTAAAGGGGTTACATCAGGATGAAACAGAAGTTATTTATTTTATTTACTATTATGCTAGTCGTTCTTTCTATCGTTGGCTGTTCTTCTCAAAAAGAAGAAGCAAAAGCGAAAGAACAACCGAAAACAAAAGTTGTAAAACACGCTAAAGGCGAAGCTACAATTCCAGTAAATCCAAAGCGAATTGTTGACTTATCTGGATCAACAGAAGAATTATTACTTCTTGGACACAAACCTGTTGGTACGGCAAATACATATAAAGATAAAATCCAAAATCACTTAACAGAGAAATTAGATGGTGTAAAAGCAGTAGGTTGGTACTGGGCACCTAAAGTTGATTTAGAAGCTGTTACGGCTTTAAAACCAGACTTAATTATTTTAAATAATCGTCAATTGAAGATTTATGATCAATTAGAAAAAGTTGCACCGACAGTTGTTCTAGAAACAAACTTAGAAGACTGGCGTGGTAAGTTTAAAGAAGTAGGTAAACTATTTGACGAAGAAAAGAAAGCAGACAAATGGATTGCAGACTACGATAAAAAAGCAGACTCTTTATCTAAAAAGATTAAAGAAAAAACAAAAGATGAGAACTTTATGTTCATCGCAGTTACGCCACAAAACTTCCGTGTATACGGTAGCTTCGGATACGGTGACATCATCTTTAACGACTTAAAACTTCCAGCAACAAAAGGTACAGATTTAAAACAAACGATGGCACAAGTATCACTAGAAGGTCTTGTTGCATTCCAACCTGATCAAATGTTCATTGTGAACTTTGGCGGTGAAGCTGATAAGGTTTACGAAGACTACAAAAACAGTGCCGTTTGGAAAGACAACAAAGCAGTTAAAAATAATCACGTATACGAAGTATCGAATGAAATCTTCAATACGAAAGCATTCAATCCAATCGGAAAAGACATGCTAATCGATGAAATCGCAAAACAAATTTTAGATAAAAATAAATAAGAAAAAAGCAGCTCACCATGAGCTGCTTTTTTTCTTATTTTGCACTGCGTATTGCTTCATTTTTTCAATCGTCTTCACAAAACCTTCTTTTGATTTAATACGAATACCACGCTTTAATTTCGCACGCTCATAACTCTCCAGTTTTTTCATATCAATTTGAAAAAAGGAATGAATCGCATTATCACTTTTCGGTACACCTTTGAAAATTTGTAGTATCCCTTCCTCTGACACACCGAAATAACCGCTCGTCTTTAATAACGGAGAAATATCATCAACCTTCTTTTGTAATACAATTTGTACATCATCACGATCAACGAGCTGCCATTCTTTATATTGCTGTAAAAACTTTTCTAAGTCCGCTACTTTTTCTGTAAATATTTCCTCACTTACTTCTCCATCAACATACATTCGCTCTAATAAAATTGTAACTTCAGGCTCTTTTTCTGTTACTTCTGGTACTGGCCCTTCCGCCTTCACATTCGTTTCATAAACGAAACAAAACATCATAACGAAAGCTTGCATCGCAATCAGTATCCATCTCATTTCCGTTCACCTCTTTTAGGCAAGATCAAACTTTCATTAGTAGCTTTTCCGGAAATGGGGGTTTTATCCCTAATTCATAGATTACTCTCATTAAGACTTATAGAGTGCAATGATTTCTACCTATTTCGAAACGTATTGATTACATGAAAACTTTTTTATACCTTTATTTGATTGTACCGTTGCTATATAAACTCCAATTAATACGATTATCATCCCAACTATTTGTTGCCACGTAACAGCTGCTCCATACAATATAACTGATATACCAGTAGCCACAATAGGAGTTAAATTTAAATACATACTCGCTTTGCTTGCACCTAGTTCTTCTACCCCTTTATTAAACACGATATATCCAACTAACGTCCCGCATACGACCATATACAACATTTCTATCCATCCCTGTAAAGAGAGCGTTGCAACCTTTCCCCACCCATCTTCATATAGAGAAAGGCCTGCTAAAAACACAGTACCCAATACCGTCATACTCATTGTAATTAACAAAGGAGAGACACCACTCATAACTTTTTTTCCTGTTAAACCATATAACACCCCACAGGTTAAAGCAGCTATAAATAAAAGATCTCCCTTATTAAAGGACAAAGACATAAGTATATTCATTGAACCACCCGTAATAACAACTATTACACCAATAAGAGACAAAATTAAACTTATTCCAACTTTTATACTCCAAGACTCTTTAAAAAACAATATTGCTCCCACTGTTACAAAAACGGGCATTGTAGCAATAATAAGCGAGCCATTCAGAGTGGAAGTATAGTTAAGTCCCATAAAGAAAAAAACATTGTAGCCAAAAATACCTGTTAACGATACAAATAACAGCCCTTTCCAATTCTTTAATAACAAACGTGTATTCCACTCAGATCTAATAAAAACTATGCCTATTAAAATACAACCTGCTAATCCAAAACGAATTGTTGCCGCAGTAATCGGTGGAATTTCAGTAATAACATGCTCTGCTGTTGCAAAAGATCCACCCCAAAATAACGGAACAAGCAACATAATGACATACATACGATTTATTCTGTTCATTTTCATTACCCCTTTCACGTAAACAAGTTTAAAAGTTTAAACTTGTTTACGTGTTAGTTAAAAAAAATTAATAATTTGATTCTATTGCTTGAAGTAAATCCTTCACCTGTTTTAAAAATTCTCCAGCTATTATAGAATAAAAAATTTCTTTTCCATTTCGATTCGCTACAATTAGTTCTGCTTGTTTTAAAATTTTCAAATGATGCGAAACAGCTGGTCTAGAAATCCCCATTTTATCTGTTATTTCTGTTACATTCATCCGTTTGTTTTCTAATAACAGCATAATAATTTGCTGACGATTCTCATCTCCCAACGCCTGAAATATAGATGTTACGACCTGAAATTTCTCTAATACAACTTCTGTATTTCTACATTCAAAGTTCTCCATATACTATTCATCCCAACCTTTTATATCTAAAAAACTTGTAATATATTACCATTAAATAGTAACTCTTTCACATACACTTGTAAATAACTTTATTTTCCGACTTTTATCCCAATAAAAAAGGGAAGCTTGGATTCCTCCATTCTTCCCACTACATTCATATAAAAATGAAAGACGCCTGCAAAGCAGGCGTCTTGATGCGTTTACGGCGAGAGACCAGGCGACCACATTCGCGTGTTTAGCACTTAAGCATATCTCTCGTCTTACGTAAATTAGCTCATCGCTTTGCTAATATAACATTAATAAAGTATAAGTGCAACATGTTTATAAAAATATTTTATTTCCTCTTCCATACAAAAAAATTATATGTAAATTATAAATTGATAAATGTAATATATATGTTACAATTAATATGACAGCGAAATCATAATAAACAGGAGATAGATATTATGAAAAAAATTAAGGATGAACGTCTCATTCTGCAAACGTTAAAAAACATTCGAATTGCTTTTCTTTTTCAATCACTTGGTATAATTGGCATTTTAGGCTATATCGGATTCACTGAAGGAATAGATCAAATTACGAAATCTCCATTATGGCTATTGTTTATCCTTACAAGTATCGTACTTAGTTATTTACAGTTAAGCGTTTCTATCGATGTAGAAGAAAGTGAAAAGGAGATAAAGTTAACTCCTTATTACAAAATTATTTTACGCTCTCTTATTATAGGAATCGTTATGGCTATTATTTATATCATTTTTAGTCCAGAAAGACCTTTATTTGAAGCCATTTTAACAGGTGGTATTCTCTTCATTTGCTTTTTAGGTTCTTATTCCATTAGTTATTTTATTAAAAAGCGTCGTTTACACGATAACGATGAATAAAGAGGAAGGGCTCCCCCTTCCTCTTTTGCTTTGCTATCGCATAGTACCAGTTAAACCGTAACGAATATCTCGGAACATATTTGTTATGTCACGATTAAAATCGTTTGTAACTGTACCGTTACGTAGTCGTGTACTCATTGCATCGACACGAGTAAACATGTCATTTCTTACAGAAACATATACGTTTCTGTTTCCAACTTCATTTACAACCGCTTGACGAACTTCATTTGCAAGCGCTGTTTCATTCGATACTGGATTACGCGGTTTTACCGCAATCGCTACATCGTTTCCATATACAACTGTAGACACACGGTCTACGTTATTCATACGTTTCACACGATTTGTAATTCTTTCTGCTGTTTTACCATCATTGTTAATGTATGAATTGTTCATTGTAATATTACGTGTTGGATGCGGATTAGCAATTTGACCGTTGTAATTTACATCGCGGTAATAATTGTTATATCCTGTATCGTTACGTCCATTTCTATATGTTACATAATCTGTATAACGATCATTACGCGTTACATTATCACGATACTGATGTGTATCATTATAAGATGTACGCTCGTAATTATAGTTACGTCCATCCATTGCATTGTTATCTTTTGGTGTACCACATGCAGCTAACGCACTGGTAACTAACAAAGAAGCAGCAATCACTTTTACTTTCGTATTCAATACAAAAACCCCCTCTGTTAGAATGAACTTCTCTTCTGAAAAGCTCCCTCTTATGATGAGTAACAGAGAAGGTTTTTACACTGTTAATATTTCACTGGGGATTTTCTAACATTTGATGTAAATCTTCCATTTTCAGAACGACTTTACATACAAAAAAGGTGGGAATAATCCCACCTTTTTTAAACTTCTTCTTCATCCTCTTCTTCTGGAACCGGCTCCCCAAATACATTTGGTGGATCTGGTTGATAATACATCGTTCCTGGCTGTGGTGCATATGCCGATTGAGTTGGTTGATAATATAAAGGGTTCGCATATTGCGGACCGCCTGGTTGCGGACTATATAACCTACTCTCTCCTCCGCATCCACAATCTTCCTCACCTTGCACGAGCGGCGGCATATTATTATCGATTGGCATCATATTTGGATTTGGCATAGACGTATATTGCGGTCCAAACGGTGCTCCTTGCTGATATGGATTTGGTGGTTGATAATACGGATTTGGCGGCATCATAGGCTGTTGGTATGGCATTTGATATGGCATCATATTCGGTGGTTGATTGTTATCCATTATCGGCATCATGTTTGGCATTTGATTGTTATCCATTATCGGCATCATATTTGGCATTTGGTTGTTATCCATTATCGGCATCATATTTGGCATTTGATTGTTATCCATTATCGGCATCATATTCGGCATTTGATTGTTATCCATTATCGGCATCATATTCGGCATTTGATTATTATCCATTATCGGCATCATATTTGGCATTTGGTTGTTATCCATTATCGGCATCATATTCGGCATTTGATTATTATCCATTATCGGCATCATATTTGGCATTTGGTTGTTATCCATTATCGGCATCATGTTTGGTATTGGGTTATTATCCATAATTGGCATGATGTTTGGTGGTTGATTGTTATCCATGATTGGCATCATATTTGGTGGTTGATTGTTATCCATGATTGGCATCATATTTGGTGGTTGGATATTGTCCATGATCGGCATGATATTTGGCACTTGAATATTTGGCGGTATAACTTGTGGAATAACTACATTTTCTTTCGATACATTTGGTGATACTATATTTCCTACATTTTCTTTCTTCACTTGCGGTGACACGATATTCCCTACATTTTCTTTCTTCACTTGCGGCGATACGATATTCCCTACATTTTCTTTCTTTACTTGCGGTGACACGATATTTCCTACGTTCTCTTTCTTTACTTGCGGCGACACAATATTCCCTACATTTTCTTTCTTTACTTGCGGTGACACGATATTTCCTACGTTTTCTTTCTTTACTTGCGGTGACACGATATTTCCTACGTTTTCTTTCTTCACTTGTGGCGACACGATATTATCTTTTTTCGTTTTCGGAGAAATGATGTTATTAGGTTTCATTTTAGTAATTTGAGGAGCAATTAACTCGCTTCCTTTTTTAATTACATCTGAAATCTTATATTCTTTTTTCGCTTTGATTGGTGGTTGCGGCGGCTGTGGTAACACATTTACCGAAAACTTCGTGTTTTCTTTTTGTGCTGGTTTTTGTTTTTCTATAACCGGTGGTTTTTGAATAACAGACGGCTTTTCAACTGGTTTTTCTATTTGAATTGGCTTTTCTTTTTGCACTTCTTTTTGTGGCTTTACCTGTACCTCTTTTTGCGGTTTCACTTGCATTTCCTTCTGTGGTTTTACCTGTACTTCTTTTTGCGGTTTTACTTGCATTTCTTTTTGTGTTTGTTGCATAGCAGGTTGCTGTGTAATTGGCGCTGATTGATACGTAACTTCTTCCTCATCTTCTATTCCAAGCGGAGTTGGCGTTGATGCAAACTCTTTTTGTTGCACTTCTTTTACGTATTGCTTCGGAGGCGCTGAACCTGCCCCAGCATGTTGTTTTACATGAACGCTGTTTGATGGTACTTTAATTTTCATACCTGGCATGATTAAATCTGGATTACTAAGTTGTGTATTTGTATTTTTCAACGTATCAAAATCCACTCCGTACTTTTTCGCAATTTTCCAAAGGGTATCCCCTTTTTGCACGATATGAATTTTCAAATTTTCCCCCTCCTGTATAACTTATCTATAAGTAACAAATCTCATGAAGTAACCCTTTCTAAATAACGTTAACTTCTTTTCACTTGTATCACTTCTTCGATTTTCAATATCATTAGAAGTGGAATAAGCATAAGAAAATCGCAATGATTTCTTCACAACAATGTATGCCCATTTCATTCTCGTTATGATTATATGTACGAAAAAAAGCAACGGAAATCCCGCTGCTTTATACACGCTCTAACATACGATTTAATGCAAGAACCGCTTCTTCGGTCACTTGTTTATCTACGCTAATAACGTTAATTTCTTCTCCTCTTTCTACCGTTTCAAGCACCCATAATAAGTGCGGCAGATCAATTCGGTTCATCGTTAAACACGGACACATAAATGGATTAAGTGAAACAATTTCTTTATCTGGATGTTGCTGAATAATTCGGTTCACTAAATTCATCTCTGTACCAATTGCCCATTTACTTCCAGGTGGCGCTGCTTCAATCATATCAATAATATATTTCGTTGATCCTGCGTAATCCGAAGCATCAACAACCTCATAACAGCATTCTGGATGTACAATAATATTCATATCCGGATGATTCTTCCGTACATTCTCAATGTTTTTCACCGTAAAGTTTTGATGAACCGAACAATGCCCTTTCCATAAAATCACTTGAATTTCTTCTATATCTCCATCGTACTCTAATGAATCTGTATGCGGGTCCCATACTGCCATTTTATCTAACGGGATACCTAAATCGTACGCTGTATTTCTTCCTAAATGTTGATCTGGTAAAAAGACAAGACGCTCTTTTTGTGTAAACGCCCAAGATACCATTTGTTTTGCATTAGAAGAAGTTACTGTCGCTCCGCCATTACGACCGCAAAATGCTTTAATTGCAGCTGTAGAGTTAACATACGTTAACGGAATCATCGTATCTCCAAATAACTTCGTGAGCCCTTTCCACGCTCTTTCTGTTTGTTCGATGTCTGCCATATCTGCCATCGAACAGCCTGCACGCATATCTGGCAAAATAACGATTTGATCGTCTGTCGTTAACATATCTGCTGTTTCTGCCATAAAGTGTACGCCGCAAAATACAATATATTTTGCTTCTTTATTGCTCGCTGCGACTTGCGCAAGCTGAAGTGAATCTCCTGCTGCATCAGAAAATTGTACCACTTCATCTTTTTGGTAATGATGTCCTGGAATAAATAGTGTTTTCCCCATTTTTTCTTTAATTTCACGAACACGCTTTTCCATATCTTCTGTTGACATCGTGTAATAACGCTCTGGTAACATCGTTTCAATCGGTTGTACTTTTTCTAAAATACTCATATCCCTTTCTCCCCCTCTAAACCACTTTCCTTACGCCTCAATATTGAAACTAATATCAAGTGCTTTCACTGAATGTGTTAACGCTCCAAGTGAAATATAATCGACACCTGTTTTTCCATATTCCGATAAATCTTCAATTATAATGCCTCCTGATGCTTCCGTAACGATGGCACTTGGTACAATCTTTGAAAACTCCCGAATCTCATCTGGCGTACGATTATCAAACATAATGATATCCGCACCAGCAGCTACAGCTTCTCTCACTTGTTCCTCTGTCTCTGTTTCCACTTCTACTTTCACCATATGTCCTAATTTTTCTTTCACCGATGTAACAGCTTTCGTAATAGAACCAGCAAAAGCAATATGATTGTCTTTAATCATGACACCGTCATATAAACCGAAACGGTGATTAAATCCGCCTCCGCACACGACTGCATACTTATCAAACATACGTAGCCCTGGCATCGTTTTTCGCGTATCACAAATACGTGTATGGCCGCTATCTAAAGCAAGCACAGCTTTATGTGTCATCGTAGCTATCCCGCTCATACGCTGGATAACGTTTAATATAACGCGCTCTGCCGTTAATAACGAAGCAATTGGTCCTTGCGCAGTTGCTATTATTTCGCCCTTTTCTACAAGATCCCCATCTTTTTTATGAAGCTCCACTTCAATTCTTTCATCAATTAATTTAAATCCTTCTTCAATTACTAAACGCCCCGCAAAGACCCCTGTATCCTTCGCAAGAAACGTTCCTTTTGAAAGTAAATTGTCTGGAAAAATAAGCTGAGATGTTACATCTCGTTCTCCTATATCTTCTAGAAAAAATCGATTTAATGCTTCTTTCACTTTTATCGTGTTCATAAAGCCCCTCTTCCCTTCATCACACAAGTTGTAGTTTTCTTTTCACTCGAACAATCTCTTTTTTTACTCTATTTCTATCCGGATAATCACTTCGATAATGACCACCAATGCTTTCTTCTCTTTGCAAAGCTGATACGACTATAAGCTCACAGACTGTTAACATATTAATGAGCGTTATCTCTTCATTTGTAAGAGCCTCATGTTGTAAGATCATATTTCGAACACCGTACTTACTAAGCCATCTCTTTGCAGAAGATAAACTTTGCTCTGTTCGCACAATCCCAACGTATTTCATCATGCATTCTTGTATTTCTTCCTTCGCCGGCAAATGATTCAAAACGATAAACTTCTTTTCCTTCTCAGCTAGGATGTTCAATCTGTCTTTTGCCGCTTTCGTTAAAATATGTTGTCCTATTCTTTTTCCAAACACAAGACCTTCTAATAATGAATTACTTGCTAACCTATTTGCACCGTGAACGCCATTACAAGCTACTTCACCGACCGCATATAAATTTGGAATGGACGTCTCTCCATCACAGTTCGTTTTCACGCCACCCATATGAAAATGAGCACCGGGTACGACCGGAATGCGTTTTTCATTTATATCGACACCATTCTTTTTACACAATGATGCTACAGTCGGAAAACGTTCTTCGAAATTTTGGATAGACTCGATATTTACATACACTTTTTCACCCGCCAAAAGCTGCTCATGAATCGCTCTTGCTACTACATCGCGCGGCGCGAGATCGTGATCAGGGTGTATATCCATCATAAAACGCTGACCTTTTCCATTTATAAGGACAGCTCCTTCACCACGGACAGCTTCAGAGACGAGGCCGCAGCAGCTACCGTTTGCATATAACATTGTTGGGTGAAATTGTACAAACTCTAAATCTACGAGCTCCCCGCCTGCGCGGTATACCATCGCAAGTCCATCACCCGTAATTGTCTTATCGTTAGAAGTAAAGGCGTATAAACCGCCAATCCCGCCTGTTGCTAACACCGTATAATCTGCAACGTAACGCTTCAACTTCCCTTCACTAGTTCTTGTTAAAACTCCAACACATTTATCATTTTCTATAATAAAATCGAGCACCATTTCCTGTTCCACTACCGTAACGTGCGGAGCTACTTCTTGAATGAAATGCTCTAATAAATTCTTTCCTGTTGCATCGCCACCTGCATGTAAAATACGGCGCTTTCGATGTGCGCCTTCTTTTCCAAGATGAGGACCGGTTTCATCTCCATCAAATTCCATTCCACTTTCAATGAGATGATTCATTTCTTTCGGCCCTTCCTCGACTAGATAACGGACCACATCTTCATTGTTATAATTACATCCTGCTACTAACGTATCTTCAAAATGATCATTTGGATTGTCATATGTAGCAACCGCTGCTGCAATTCCACCTTGCGCTAAATATGTATTATTATTACGATTCGTTTCCTTTGTGATAATAATCACATTCTTTTCGTGACAAATCTCTTTCGCAACACGAAGTGCCGCAACGCCACTTCCAATAATTAAGACATCTGCACTTGGCATAATTGTTGCCTCCTACTTTACACTTTTCAACTGTCTTGACACCTATATTTACATAGTTTTAAAATAATGACAAGAGTTTTTTTATAATTCTTATTTTCACTACCATTTAAAAAATACAAGAAATGTAACTCTTACTAAGGAGAGGAACTTACATGATGATATATCTTGACTATGCAGCTACTACACCTATGAGTGAAAAGGCGTTACAAACATATATGAAAGCAGCATCGCAATACTTCGGAAATGAACAAAGTTTACATGATATTGGAGGAACAGCTTCTTCTTTACTACAAGTTTGCAGAAAAACATTTGCTGACATGATTGGTGGAAAGGAACAAGGGGTATTCTTCACGAGCGGTGGTTCGGAATCCAACTACCTTGCGATTCAATCCCTTTTAAAGGCTAGAAGCGAGAAACATATTATTACAACACCTATGGAGCATGCATCCATTCGAAGTTATTTTCAATCCTTACAATCAGAAGGCTATACAATTACTGAAATTCCTGTTGATGAAGGCGGGCTCATTCATTTAGATGATTTAGAAACAGCTATTACAGAAAATACCGTTCTAGCAAGCATACAGCACGGAAACTCTGAAATTGGAACCGTTCAAAACATCGCAGAAATCGGGGCACTTTTAAAAAAATATAACGTTTTATTTCATTCAGATTGTGTGCAAACATTTGGTAAACTTCCTATCAATGTTTTTGAGATGGGAATTGATAGTCTTTCTGTTTCAGCACATAAAATATACGGACCAAAGGGTGTTGGTGCTTGCTATATAAATCCGCAAGTTCGCTGGGCACAAATATTTCCGGGAACTTCTCATGAAAAAGGGTTTCGCCCAGGTACAGTAAACGTTCCTGGCATCGCATCTTTTTTAACAGCCGCTGAGAATATATTAAAAAATCAACTGGAAGAAAGCTTACGTTTTAAAGAGTTACGATCCTACTTTTTAGAGCAATTACAAACACTTCCTCTAGAAATTCAAGTAGAAGGTCATTCTACTTCTTGTTTACCACATATTATTGGGGTTACAATAAAAGAAATAGAAGGTCAATATACAATGCTAGAATGTAATCGCCATGGTATTGCCATTTCCACCGGAAGTGCTTGCCAAGTCGGTAAACAAGAACCTTCGAAAACAATGCTTGCAATTGGAAAAACGTATGAAGAGGCGAAACAATATGTCCGCTTCTCTTTCGGGCAACAAACAACGAAAGATCAAATTGATACTACTATTCATGCACTACACACAATTGGAAATCAATTTTATAGAGGTGTTAAATCATAATGAAACAAAATGAACAAAAAAAGATTTTAGGCGAAGAAAGACGACAGCTTATCCTTCAGTGGCTTCTTGCTGCAAATGAACCGTTATCTGGGAATGAACTATCGAAAAAGACAAACGTAAGTCGACAAGTGATCGTGCAAGATATTTCCTTACTTAAAGCACGAAATGAACCGATTATTGCAACTGCTCAAGGATATTTATATTTAAAACCACAAGAGAAACAACAAGCTTTCGAACGCGTAATTGTATGCCAACATAAACCAGCGGAAGTACGTCAGGAACTTACAATGCTTGTTGACCACGGCGTTACGATTAAAGATGTAAAAGTTGAGCATCCTGTATACGGTGACTTAACAGCATCCATCATGGTAAGTAATCGCTTTGATGTAGAGCAATATTTACAAAAAATCGAAAATACAAACGCTTCCTACCTCTCGCAACTAACAGATGGTATTCACTTACATACAATTGAGGCAGATTCTAAAGAAAAGTTAGACGCTGCTTGTGAGGCTTTAGATAAGGCAGGATTTCTCGTTTATTAATTCATGTAAAGCACAGAGTTTTTATCATTCTCTGTGCTTTTTTAGTGCTATAATATTGTAATCAATCGTAAAGGAGATCAAATATGGGAATTGAACTCGTTCACTTTAGCATTGGCAAACCGAAACAAATGAAATATGGCGAAGATAAAGAAATGATAACAGGTATATGTAAAGATTCTACAGAAGAAGCTTTTCTCTCAAAAGATGGCTTCCTTGGTGATGACGTGGCAGATTTAAAACATCACGGTGGGCCTGATCGCGCTGTTTGTGTATACCCACATGAGCATTACGCACTATGGGAAGAGGAATTTCAAACAACGCTTCCAGCTTCCACATTTGGTGAAAACATTACCGTAACAAATATGTTAGAGCGTGATGTATGCATCGGAGATACATATCAACTAGGTGAAGCAATCATTCAAGTGACGCAAGCCCGCGTACCTTGTAGCACAATTTCAAAACGTCTTGGCATCCCTGGCATTTTGCCGCGCATTGTAGCAACTGGATTTACTGGCTACTTATGCCGTGTTCTTCAAGAAGGTACTGTACGTAAAGATTCAAAAATTACATTACTAAAGCGTCCATCAAACAATGTATCTGTTTTATTCTCTAACGAAATTTATTTTCATAATAGAAAAGATAAAGACGGTATTGAAAAGATTCTTGCTGTTCCAGAACTAGCTGATATTTGGCGTGATCAGTTAGAAGATCGCCTTGTGAAGTTAAAATAAAGAATCCCACCATTTATAGGTGGGATTTTATTTATCTATCAGACAGTATACTACCGACTTAACTACAAACACTCTCCTTACAACCAATAAGAAGAATAACTCCCCAGCACAGTAACAGAAAAACCGAGTGCTTCAAGTTCCATCGTTACACCTGGCAATAATACATCATCGTATGCTTTATCGACATCGATTAAGAAAAAGTAATTTCCAAGACCTGTTTTCATCGGGCGCGATTCGATTTTTGATAGATTTAATTTTCTCCATGCGAAAGCTGATAACACTTGGTATAGTGCCCCTGCATAATCAGCAGGTAACGTTATCATAAGCGTCGTTTTCTCTCCGCGGTTTTCTCCGTTATTTGGGAGTATTGCTTTCTTTCTCTTATGGAGCACGAGGAAGCGTGTATGATTATTTTTATGTGTATGAATGCTACGTCTTACAATCGTTAATCCGTATTTTTCTGCAGCTGCTTCATTTGCAATAGCGGCAATTTTTTCTTCAGGATGTTCTTTCACATATTGCGCAGCAGCACTTGTTGATGTCATATCTCGGACAGTGACCCCTTTTAATTCTTCATTTAAAAACTTATGACATTGCGCAATAGCGTGCGGATGAGAATGCACTGCATATACTTCTTCCCACACTTCTGCATACTGCGGATGTACAAGTAAATGTTGCTGAATAGGTACTGTAATTTCTCCTACAATAGAAAGGGGTTGCTCATGTACAAGGTAATCAACTGTTATATTCACTGAACCTTCTATGGCGTTTTCTAGTGGTACCACTGCATAATCTACATTTCCATTTGCAGCTGCATCCATACAATCTGGAATCGTTCGATACGGTACATGCTCTGCTTCTGGAAAAAAACGACTCACCGCCATATTTGTAAATGTTGCTTCCGGTCCTAAATATCCTACTCGAATCATCGTCTTTTCCCCTCTTTTTCGTTTTCTTACTGTTATACCATACTTTTTTATATTCTTCTATGTAAATTTCGAATATTAAAAAAAGACTAGCATTCGCTAGTCTAAATGTTTCCTATATTCTCTTTGAGCGAAAAAGAAATACATGATGCACGCAGCGATATAAAATAGAATAAACAAGCCTACTTTTCTTAATGAACCATCCATAAAGAGCGTATTATGAAACGTATATAACGCAACTGCACTATGCATACTCCCTGCTATAATTGGCGCAAAAAATAGCATACACAATTGCCAGCGAGAAATCTTCCATACTTCTTCCTTCGTCATTCCCAGTTTAGAAAGTGCCCCGTACTGCTTTCTATCCGATGCAATATTATGAAACCATTTAAAATATACGATACTACATGATGTAAGGAAAAATAATATACTAATGAATGAGCCTATAAATAGAGTAATATTGCCGAACTCTTTCATATTCACATATAACTCCATATTACTTCGAAATGCGTTATTATCATCTTGTTTCATATGTTTCCGTAAATCTTCATTTAATTTTTTCGTATTTTCGATATTTGATAATGTGTATCCTCGATATATCATTTTTTCAGAATCAGGAATCTTATTTGCTATACTGTCAAAATCTTCATCATTCATAACGAAAAACAAACCGTTAATGTGCGCGAGATGATAATTAAATTGCGCCCCTTCTTTCTGACCGTTAAATACGAATTGATACGTTTGATTCATTACTTGCAATTGAATCTCTTTTTGATTATATACATTCGAATTATTGTATTTATTATAATAAACAAGTGTAACAGTTCCTTTTTTAGGATGATACGTTTTCTTTTTTTGTTTTCTTGCCTCCTGATTGTATTCACTTTCTTTAATGAGCGGCGCTACTTCTGTTTCCCCCTTGTTGGACTGAAAAGATGCATACACTCCAACAAAACTCATAGATTGAAAATCATCATACCCATACTGATGTAGTAACTTTTCAACCGCACCTTCCTCAAAGACTTCATGGGTAGAAATACCTTTTTCTATGTATGAAAATGAGTGTGCCCCCCCATCACGCCACATATCTTGCATGCTAGAAAAATATAAGAACACCGTACCTGTTGCCGTAACTACAAATGTCGTTGCCATAGAAAGCATAAAGAAAAAGCGACCATTTTCCTTCATTCGATGTGACAATTGATTCACTATAAATAAATACGGGTATGTATACATAATCTTTTTATTTCGTTTTATCATTTCTAACAATTGGATTGTACCGTGTGTAAAAGAAAAGTACGTTCCGAAAAAAACAAGTATAGACACAGGGAAAAAATATAATCCTATCGTTTCCATCGTCACTTGTAGCGCTAACGCGTATCCTGTCCCTAAACAAATAAAGCCACATATACAAAGCCACATTGATGTTTTCTTCTCTTTTTTATCAGTTCGAAATTCTTTCAATAACCGAATGATTTTTATATTCCATATACGTAAAGCACTTATAAAAGATAACAAAATAAAAACAACTATATATGTAATGAACGTTACCCCAATTGCTCCCACGTCAAATGTGACAGGGAGTTCTTTCAGAAGCCCCAGCAACATACTAAACACCATGAAGAAGAGCTTTAAAAAGATCATACCAAGCCCAATACCGAAAATATTAGCAAATACCCCGATCAACATTTGCTCAGTCATAATCATTCCTATTACGTTAGATTTCGTTGCTCCCATTAACATATATAATCCTAATTCTTTCTTACGTGCCTCTATGAAAATAGAAGTAGAATACAAAATAAATATGACGAAAAAAGAAATGATTATAACATTACATATGATAAGTCCCCAGCGTACGTTTTGATACCACAGCGTCTCCTGCATATACGGATGCACAATGACAGACATATATGCATAAGAAGCAAATATCGCAAAACAACTACTTAAGAAAAACACTTTATAATTACGCCAATTTCCTTTTATATTTTGCAAAGCTAATTGCCGAATGTTCATCTATCGTCCTCCTATAACTTACTACATGCGTAAAAAGCTAGAGGTTTCCCTAGCTTTTTACGTGTTTCAAATATCCTCTTTGCGCGATCATAAAGTAAATCGCAGAAGCTACAATGTATGCTCCAATTACAATCGCACCTGATTTCCATAAATCGAGATAAAGCATTTTTCCTAACGTATGAAGAGCAAATCCACTATGAATTGCACCGATTACAATTGGGATAAAGAAGATAACACCCATTTGTCGAATTGCAATTTTTCGAATTTCTTTATCTGTCATACCGATTCTCTTTAACGATTTAAATTGAATACGATCTTGCTCTTTATCGTTAAACCACTTAAAGTATGTCATACTACAAGCGAAGAAGAAGAACAGTACCGCTACAAAGAAACCGATGAACATCGTAATTGCTCCTGATTCCCTTATATTTTTATAAGCGAGCACCGAGTTGTTTAATTCCGCTTGCTTATCTGGTGCAATTTCCTTTTTCAAATCTAACACAAGATCTTCGGTACTTTTCCAATCTTCTATATAATAACCGTAATATTTCGTCTTTTCTTCATCTGGTACGAGCTTTGCGTATTTCTCAAAATCTTGATCATTCACAATGAGATATTCACTATCATTAAAAACAGAAAATGGAGTTGGTTCATTTAATTGAACAGACTGC
Source organism: Bacillus sp. 3G2 (assembly GCF_044324725.1). Taxonomy (NCBI): domain Bacteria; kingdom Bacillati; phylum Bacillota; class Bacilli; order Caryophanales; family Bacillaceae; genus Bacillus; species Bacillus sp. 3G2. Next base: position 4,202,266 of record NZ_CP172246.1, read on the forward strand.
GTTTGTCCGTTAATTTTAATCTCATACGGTTTCGAACGATCTATCTTCATCATATCGTTCGCCATATCCATTATGACCATCGTTGCACTACCTGGTGCATTATGAACTTCTCTAACTTGCTCTCTCTTTTGTTTACGTACTTCAGCGTTATATTCTTTTTCTGAAACAATCGCCATCGGTACTTCATGTTCACTGTTAAACATCGTGATTTTTTGAGTTCCAGGAAGTTTTACATACATTACTTCTCGCGCATCTTCAAATCCATGTTTTTTTATTAATTCTTTTGTTTTCCCATCTTTTATGACATTATGCGTATTTATTCCCTTTTCCTCATACGAAATAGCATGCGGGGTACTAGTCACTGCCTTATAACTCATATCCTCAAAAAATACGTACAGTGTACCAACTGCTGAAGATACAACGGCCGTAATGATAGAAATTACAAATAGAAAACGAGCATTATCTTTCATTTTATAAATAAGATTGCTAAGTACGAACATATTTGGATATGTATAAAAAGATTTTTTTCGTTTTTGTAACGCCTTTAACACGACTGTACTACCTTGTGTAAACAGCAAATAAGTTCCGCCTATCGTCAGCCCTACAATCGGTAAAAACAGCATGATAAAATTCATAAATGTCACTTGGAAGCTAAGTACATATGCAACAATAATACATCCTATACCCGCTACACATAACCATGTAAATGCAAAAGGTTCTATTTTTTGTTTTCTTGCTTCTCTTAATAAATCAATAATTTGCAAGCGTCCTACTGTCCAAACGCTAAACAATGATAGGATTAAAAATAGAATAAAGTATACACCTGCTGTAATCAAAACTGCTTTACTATTCCATACGAGTGGAAGTGTTTTATCTATTTTCAATATTACGCTTAATGCTTGAAAAAATAACTTTGAACAAAGCATACCAAGTCCAATACCTACTACAATTGCAATACTACCTAACATAAGCTGTTCTAATATAATCATTCGGCCAAGTTGAGATTTTGTTCCACCTATTAATGTTAATAAACCAAATTCTTTTTTCCTTGCTCGTAAAAATGTTGAATTTGCATATAAAATAAAGAGTGCTGAGAAAATGACTACAATATAATTCATCGATTCTAACCCTTTTGAAATCATATCCCTCATACTAATATTACCGCTTACGACATCTGGATGATAAATAAAGGAAGCATACATGAAAAATACGACTATCGATAGACAACTACTTATAAGAAACGCTTTATAATTACGCCAATTTCCTTTTACGTTATTAAGCGCGAGCTGGCGAAAGTTCATGATATTCTCCTCCTAGCATCGCAAGTACGTCCAGAATTTCTTGGAAAAAGGCTTGTTTCGTTCTTCCTTTATGTATTTCTGAGAAAATTTCTCCGTCGCGAATGAATAAAATACGTTCGCAATAACTCGCCGCTACCGGATCATGCGTTACCATTGCAATTGTTACTTTCTTTTGTTCATGTAAGTCTTGCAACGCGCTCATTAATGATTTTGCTGACTTCGAATCTAAATTTCCAGTTGGCTCATCCGCTAAAATTAAAGTAGGCTCATGAATAATTGCTCTCGCTGCTGCTGCACGTTGTTGTTGTCCGCCTGATACTTCATATACTTTTTTATTTAAAATTTCTTCGATATTTAAAAATTTTGCAATCTCAAGCACCTTTACATCGATTTCATTTACAGATTTCTTCGCCATGACAAGTGGTAAAATAATATTTTCTTTAATCGATAACGTATCAAGTAAGTTAAAATCTTGGAAGATGAACCCTAAATGTGTACGGCGAAACTCCGCTAATTTTGCAGCACGCATTTGATTAATTTCTTCGCCATTTACAAGCACATGACCTGAAGTTTGCTTATCGATTGTTGCTAATAAATTTAAAAGCGTTGTTTTCCCGCTTCCTGAAGGACCCATAATCCCTACAAATTCGCCTTCTTCTATTCTAAAATTTATATCATTTAAAGCAGTCGTCGCTACTGAACCTTTTGATTGATACACCTTTGTTAATCCTTTTACTTCAAGAACACTCATTTCTAATCCCCCTATGTGTTTTCTTCTTACATTTACTATAAGAAAAATAAGAAATAGAAACGAGTGATTTCCCTTACAAAACGTTTTGTTATCTTACAGTTTTGTCATTTTTCTCATTAATGTATGATATTCTTCATCTTTTGCAAATTGGAACGTGAATGTTGTCCCGTCTCCTTCAGCCGATTGCACATAAATACCGTGATGTAAATTATCGCAAATTTCCTTCGTAATATATAAACCCATTCCAGTCGCTTCTCTCGTTTTACGGCCATTTATTCCTGTAAAGAACGGATCAAATACTCGCTTTACATCTTGCTCTGGAATACCAATTCCATTGTCCTTAATATGTAATAACACCTTTTGATCTTTCTCTTCAATTTGAAATTGAATTTCCTTTTTCTCTACTTCTGAAATTTTCGTATACTTAATTGCATTTACAACAATTTGCCCTATAGCAATACTCAGCCATTTTCTATCAGATGCAACCATACAAGTATCTTCATCAAACATTACTTTCGGAAATACAGACGATTGAATGAACGACTTTCTATTTTCATTAATAATGCCTCGAATAATATCTACTACATTTACTACTTCTACTTTATAATCTTTTGCAAACTGTTCTAACCTTGCCATATGTAACGCTAAATCTAAACCATTTAGTATACGGTTATTTTCTTCACGAATACTTTCAACTGTTGCTCTTGCTTCACGATGCTCTTTACCAAACTTCTGTAATAGTAATTCTATAACCGATACTGGTGTTTTCATTTGATGAATCCACTGGTTCATAAATATCATTTGCTGTTGTTCTTTCGCATGTTGTTTATGAATTTCATTCATATATTGCTGTCTTAATAGCGTAAACGATTCAACGACCATCTCTTGCTCTGACGTATAAGAAGTATCAATAAGTAAAGAATCGTGTAATGTATTTCCGCCAGTAACATACTTTTCAATCCTATTTAAAAATACACTCCGTTTTCGATAATCGTAAATGAGGTATACAGCAAATACAACTGCCCCTAATAAAAGTCCATATAACCACGTACTCCAATCAATCGATCGCTTTTCTAAAAGACTTTGCAACTGCAGTACAAGCCCAAATAAACAAAGGCTAACAATATAAGAAAGAAGTAAAGAAAAGCGGTCCATGAGGTAATTTTTAACCTTCATGCCCTTCGCCCCACTCTGTAAGAAGCGCATAACCATATCCACGTTTCGTTACAATTGCATTTTTAATACCTAACTCCTCTAGTTTCTTCCTTACGCGTTTTACATTAACAGTTAATGTATTATCATCAACAAAAGCTACTTCATCCCACAGGGCTTCTAACAGTTCTTCGCGCGTTACATATTGATTTGCTTGTTTCATTAAACACTCTAATAGGTAAAATTCATTTTTTGTCAGCTCCGTTTGTTGCCCCTGCCACTCAACAATGTGTTGGGATGGAAATAATAACAGTCCATTTACACCTAAACAATCACTCTCAGCAACAGAGGCATACTCACCATAGCCACGGCGAAGTGCACTTTTCACCTTTGCCATCACGATATCTAAATGGAATGGCTTCGTAATGTAATCATCTCCACCATTTTCAATCGCCATTACTTGATCCATTTCCCCTGTTCTTGCAGAAACAAAAATAATTGGTGCATTCGATACAGTACGAATTTGACGACACCAATAAAACCCATCAAAATATGGCAAATTAATATCTAGTAATACGAGATGAGGATTTATTTTCACGAACTCATCTTTTATATGCCGTAAATCACTTGCTCTAAATGATTGATAGCCATACCTTTCTAAATGCTCTTCTAATATTCCCGCTATTTTTTCATCGTCTTCTACAATTAATATTTTATACATGTTCGTTTTCTCCCCATAAAAAAATTCTTCCAACACCACTCCTTGTTCTATTATAAATTGAAAATTTAATTAGTGGGTATTTTTTCCTATACGAATCAGACATTTACATAAAAAAAAGACTGCCATATTTCGGCAGTCTTAGTCGATAAATTCAAATTCATATTCAAGAATTTTTACAATATCTCCATCTTTTGCACCACGCGCACGAAGCGCTTCATCAATACCCATTCCGCGCATTTGGCGAGCGAAACGACGTATAGATTCATCACGTGAGAAGTCTGTCATTTTGAATGTCTTCTCAATATCATAACCAGAAATAACAAATGTGCCGTCACTTTCACGTGTAATTTCAAATTTAAGACTTTCAGCATCAAATTTGTACATTACACTTGCTTCAGACTCTTCGACAACATCGTACATTGGGAATTCTGGTGTTGTTTCTAGTAAGTTCGCTACTTCAAATAGTAAGTCACGAACACCTTGTTTCGTTACAGCTGAGATTGGGAAGATTTTTACTTCGTCTCCCACTTTCTCTTTAAATGCTTGTAAGTTTTCTTCTGCATCTGGCATATCCATTTTGTTTGCAACAACAACTTGTGGACGCTCTGTTAAACGCATATTGTATTCTTTTAATTCATTATTGATTGTTACGTAATCTTCATATGGTTCACGACCTTCTAAACCAGACATATCAATAACGTGTACGATTACACGTGTACGCTCAATATGACGTAAGAATTGGTGTCCAAGTCCGACGCCGGCATGTGCGCCTTCAATTAGTCCAGGAAGGTCAGCCATAACGAAGCTGCGGTTATCACCCGTTTCAACAACACCAAGATTTGGAACGATTGTTGTAAAGTGATACTCTGCAATTTTCGGACGCGCTGATGATACAACAGATAATAATGTAGATTTACCTACACTTGGGAATCCAACAAGTCCAACATCTGCTAGCACTTTAAGTTCTAGAATGACATCACGTTCTTGACCTGGTTCCCCGTTCTCAGCGATTTCTGGCGCTGGATTCGTTGCTGTTGCGAAACGTGAGTTACCACGGCCACCACGACCACCTCTTGCGATTACAGCTGTTTGCTCATGCGTTACTAAATCGGCAAGAATTTGTCCTGTTTTTTCATCTTTTACTATTGTTCCTGGTGGAACCTTTACGATTAAATCTTCAGATTTACGACCGTGCTGACCTTTACTCATTCCGTGCTGACCACGATCAGCTTTGAAATGACGTTGGTAGCGGAAGTCCATTAATGTACGTAAGCCTTCCTCAACAACGAAAACAACATCTGCACCTTTACCACCGTCGCCACCTGCTGGGCCACCTTTAGGTACATACTTCTCACGACGATACGCAACCATTCCGTTACCACCGTCGCCGCCTTTTACATATATCTTGACCTGATCTACAAACATTATTTCACCACACTTTTTTCAATTGGTTGTAATATAACTGAGACTTCTTCGTCTCGTACTGTATAAGAAATGGAATACCATTTATTGTTTTGGGTCGCAAGCCAATTCTGTAGTTCTTCTACACTCGTTAGCTTACCACGAAAATCAAAAAAGAAACGAGCATTCTCCGCGTCACATTCAATTGTGATACAAACATAATTTTCAACATATACGTCTAAACTATGCTGAAGCATTGAGAAAAATTGATTCGTCCATGTACATACAGTCTCATCTAAGTGAGATAAGTTATGTAATTTCCCTAATACTTCGTACTCCAATAAGCACGGCTGCTGTTTCCAATTATATGTTAAAATCCACTCTGAAAATAAAGGCATTGATAGCCCTATCAGATTGGATTCTTGTCTCGCTTCTTGGACAAAACGATCGATGAGACTATGAATCTCTTCCACTTTTCCAAGGGAAAGGTTTCCTTTCACCATCTGCATACGATTGAGCCAATCATGTCTTGAATGACGCAATGCATCTATAATTGTCCATTTTTCATTCATTTAGATACCCCTTAATATAGAAAAACTCTAACCTGCACTCAGGTTAGAGTTTTCCGTGAGTTCTTATGCTTCTTGAGCAACAGGATATACGCTCACTTGTTTGCGGTCACGGCCAAGACGCTCAAAGCGTACTACGCCGTCAACTTTCGCGTATAAAGTGTCATCGCCACCACGACCAACGTTAACACCTGGATAAATTTTTGTACCGCGTTGACGGTAAAGAATTGAACCACCTGAAACCGTTTGACCATCTGCGCGTTTAGCACCAAGACGTTTTGACTGAGAGTCACGACCGTTCTTTGTACTACCTACACCTTTCTTAGATGCGAAAAACTGAAGATCTAATCTTAACATACGTTACACCTCCTGCACTTTTTCTATTAAACGGATATACTTTCCGTAATCAAGTTCGATCGTCTTAAGCGAAACAACCAATCCTTCTAAAAGCGTTTGTGCTTTTTCTGCTGCATGAACGTCTAAATCATTAGGCAATTCATACGTTAAGAATCCGCCATCACTTCCGAGTTCAATAGTTGCCTGCACATTACAAAGTTCTTCCACTGCATTTATAGAACCAAACACAACCGCTGTAGTTCCAGCACAGACAAGGTCTTGTCCATGTGGCGCATAATTGGCATGTCCAGTCATTTTAAATGATTGGATACTTCCTAATTTCGTGCGACTTATCGTAATTTTAATCATGTTAACCTGGATTAAGCGTTGATAGCTTCAACAACTAGCTTAGTGTAAGGTTGACGATGACCTTGTTTCTTACGATTGTTCTTTTTCGCTTTGTATTTGAAAACGATGATTTTCTTAGCGCGACCTTGTTTTTCAACTTTCGCAGTAACTGTTGCACCTTCTACAACTGGGCTACCAACTTTAACGTTTTCGCCACCAACGAAAAGAACTTTGTCAAAAGTAACAGTTTCACCAGCTTCAACATCTAATTTTTCAATGTAGATTGCTTGACCAGCTTCAACTTTAATTTGTTTTCCACCTGTTTCGATAATTGCGTACATACTTGCACCTCCTCTTAATTACTAAGACTCGCCAAAAACGAGGTAGACATAAATGTCTTTAGGGAACCTGTTTTGTGCGGTTGTAGCATATAGCCGTTTAGGTGCTATAAACTATAACATAAAGATGTTACCATAATTCATTGACTATTGTCAATGAAAGTTCTACTAACTATTTTTTCCGTTCTGCAATTTCTTTTTTACTTCCAAAACGGATAATAGCGTACTTTTCGATCATATCATCTTTGAAATAAATTTCAAATGGAATATTTTTTTGTAATTCTTTTTGCAAAAATTGTTTTTGTAATTCTTTAGGTGCAGCGATTAATACTGCCTCATCCTCTATATCGCCATATGTAATTAGCTCTCTCTCTAACTCATACGCAATTGTTTCATATGACATTACATACCCTGTCGCTTTGCACGGTATACACTCTTCTAGCAATACGTCGCGTAAAGAATGTTTCTTACGTTTACGTGTCATCTCCAAAATCCCTAACTCTGTAAAACCGAGCACTCTCGTATATGTGCGATCATTTTGCATAGCAGCCATGAGACATTCTCTTACCTTTTCTTTATCTTCTCTTCTTTTCATATTAATAAAATCAATTAATATCATACCACCGATATCACGCAGTCTTAATTGACGTGCAATCTCTTCAGCTGCCGCCTCATTTGTACGAAGGACTGTATCTTGTAAATTCTGTTTTCCAGTAAACTTGCCCGTATTCACATCAATTACAGTCATCGTCTCCATTTGTTCCACAATTAAATAAGCACCATTCGGGAGCCACACAATTTTTTGAAGTGCTTTCTCAACCTCACGCTCTATTCCAAAATGGTTAAACATTGAAGATTTTTCATTATAAAAAGATACTTTTTCTTTCCCTACTTTTTCTTCTAATTCTTTCACTATACTTCTTGTATCTACAACTACTCTTTCAATCGTTTCAATTGGATTTTCTTGAAATACACGATCTAAAAAGGTGGCCGGTCGATGAAGTAGCAACGGTGCCTTTCCCTGGCCCTCTTTTCTTTTTAACTCTTCATATAACTGCTGTAACCTTTGCATTTCAGCTTGTATTTCTTCAATTTCTCCTTTCTCAGAAGCAGATCGGAAAATGTACCCTCCTGTCCCTTCTACCTCAATTTGGAGTAGCTGTTGTCTTCTTTTATTATTTTTTATCTTTCGAGAAACTGCACGCATTTCATCGTATGGCATATAAACGACATATTTCCCGGTAAATTCTATGTTTGCTGTCAATTTCGGCCCTTTCGTATCAATTGCCTCTTTCACAACTTGTACGAGTACCGCTTGCCCTTCATGTATACGATAGGAAGATGGTACATCATCATATGAAAGGTACGCATGTTTTTCTAAACCGATGTTTACAAATGCTGCGTTCATTCCAGCGATTGTTCTTACGATACGTCCGGCATAAATATGCCCAACAATCTCTTGTTCTTCATTTCGTTTCCATAAAAACTCAACAATTTTTTTCTTCTCTTCAATTGCAACGCGTTTTTCCGATCCTGCGTAGTTTATATATAACGTTTTCAAAATGCTTTCCTCACTTTATAATCTTCTTTGCTTTTACAATAATAAAAGGTTAGTGCTATCGTCAACACTAACCGATTAATTCTTCAACAGACGAAGTTGTTCGTTTTTCAGTAAAATACGCATAGAGTAATTCATTTTCATCCAATGTGTAATGTTCTTTATATTTTCCATGGACGATAATAGAGTGCTTATACCCTCTACGAAATTTTGTGAAGATCGTATATAAACGATCTTCTGATTGCACTTCAATAGATGCAATCTTTTCAATTCCTCTTTTGTTCCCATAATAACGTTCTAATAAAAAACGCATAAAGGCATACTGTTTTTGTTTCCACTCTTGATATAACGACACCGCTAAAAATATGAGTAGTACCCACATCATAATATTGTTACTATTCCAAAGTAACTGCCACACTAGTATTACACTAAAAAAAACACATGATAATTTCATCATCTTTTCATGTGCTTGTAAATAAGGAAAACGATATGATAATACGTTAAACAATACTTTCCCGCCATCAAGCGGCCAAATAGGCAGTAAATTAAATGCTAAAATAATTATATTATTCCACATAAAGAAATAATATAAATCCGCACCAAGCCAACCAGCTTCAAACACTATATAACCTACCGCCATCATCCAAATATGTTGTATAGGTCCTGCAATTACGACAACTAGTTCCTCTTTCAATGACTTATTCCCATGTTCCTCAAGCTCAGCCACGCCACCAAACGGTAAAAGTTGAATCTTTTTAATACGCCAATTGTAGTGTGCCGCCGCAAAGGCGTGCCCAAGTTCATGGATAAGAACGATACAAAATAACAGGAGTAACTCTTTAAAACGTGCCGTAAAAATACCAATGACAATAATAACCCAAAACAACGGATGCACTGAAATCTTCGTTAAAACTTCTCTATATTTAATCAAATGAAATCACCTGAATCGGGTCAATAAATTTTTCATTCTTTTTTATCGCGAAATAAAACTTACCATTTTTATTATTTGCATCATTATTCACCGTTCCAATTTTTTGTTTCTTTGAAACGTAATCATATAATTTCACTGACATGTCATTTAAATTCGCATACCAAGATTCCGTTCCATCTGCATGCTGAATTTGAACTGTATTACCAAGTTCCTCTTTCTTCCCTGCAAAAACAACTAATCCTTCATTCACTGACTCAACAGTTGCATTTGTAGCTGTTTGAACAAATACACCTTGGCCATTTTTTTGAAACCCTTGCATTACCTTTCCAGACGCAGGAATTGCATAATCTTTTTGCTGAATGGTTCCTTCTTTTTTCTCAGTAGGTGAATAAAATACAAGCGGTTTTCCAAACTGCTTTTCGTACCATTTCGCTACAGTAGCAAACTGAAATTCTTCTTTCATCACTTTCTCTGTAACAGCTTTAGCACCTTCGAAAGAAGAGGGTGCATTCTTATATAAAATAGCGACAGAAAGAACTAATATTGCTGATAACAAAACTTTGAAAAAAAATACTTCTTTTCGAAATAAAGGATGAATTTCCTTTTCTCCATCTTCAATAAATACTGTTTCACTATCAAAATTCCCTCCAGCAAAATACTGCTCTTCCTCCATCCTTTCTTGCTCTGCCTTCCTTTTCGCAATCCGTTTTTTAATTTCTTCTACACGTTTATTCTTCATACTGTCTCCTTTCTTTCGTTAAGCTAATTAAAATAGAAACAGTTGTATACAGTTTGTACATATGTATGAGCTAAAAAAGAAAGATATTCGTGTGAAGAAAAAAGAAAGCACTTCGCATATGCGCGAAGTGCTTTTAACGGATTCCAAAGAAGTTTTTCATCTTTGTAAATACCGATACCTTTTCTTGTTCAAATGCTTGCAATGGTACATTCTCACCCAGCAAGCGTCTTGCAATATTACGATAAGCTAACGCTGCTTTTCCGCTCGGTTGCAACGCTACAGGTTCACCTGTATTTGTAGCACGAATAACTTCATCATCATCCTCGACAACACCAAGAAGCTCGATTGACAATGTACGTACGATTTCATCAACATCTAACATATCCTGCTCATGAAGCATATGACTACGCACACGATTAATAACAAGTTTTGGTGGTTCAATATCCTCTTTTTCTAAAAGCCCGATAATACGATCTGCATCGCGCATTGAGGATACCTCTGGCGTCGTAACAACGATTGCTTTATCCGCACCAGCTACCGCGTTTTTAAATCCCTGCTCAATCCCCGCAGGACAATCAATTAATATGTAATCATAATCTTGACGTAATACTTGTATTAATTCATCCATTTGTTCAGGTGTTACCGCTGATTTATCACTCGTTTGTGCTGCAGGTAATAAATAAAGATCATCAAAACGCTTATCTTTAATAAGCGCCTGAGGTAAACGGCAACGCCCTTCAACGACATCAACAAGATCAAATACAATACGATTTTCCAGCCCCATTACTACGTCTAAGTTTCGAAGACCGATATCTGTGTCAATTAAGCACACTTTCTTTCCAGATAACGCTAGGGCTGTACCAATGTTCGCAGACGTTGTAGTTTTACCTACTCCGCCTTTTCCAGATGTAATTACTATTGCCTCTCCCACAGCTATACAATTCCCCTTTCTAACTTTGTTAAATTAGGTCTAAGATGAGTGAGAAGTTGCAGTCGATCGACAACAATGTGATTGTTCTCATTAATATACGCACATTCTGCCGCCTCCGCTCCGTCTTCTTTCTCTTCCGGAGCCCGCATTGCCACATCACTAATTCGAAGTTGCATCGGGTTCATATCAGATGCAGCGATTACAGCATCCGAATCCCCATAATACCCAGCATGTGCAATTCCTCTTAATGATCCTACGACAAAAATATTCCCCCCAGCGATAACCGTTCCGCCTGGATTAACATCTCCAATTAACAATAAATTTCCTTTTACATGTAAAACTTGTCCAGAGCGAACAATTTTGGAAATAGGGACAATTTCTGTTTCTTCTTTCCAAGCTATTGCTTCTGCTTTAGTTATAACATCACTTTCAATTGAATCCACAACAAGATTCTTTTTATTACGAATTAACGTACGAATCTCTTCTTGTTGGACTTCTGTTAAATAACGATTTCCCACTTTCACATGCACTTCAATTAAAGAGCGCCCATCACCATCATAGTAATGTGTAGAAAGCTTTTCATCCAATTCCTCTAGTAATTCAGAGAATGAACAACAATCATCTAAATGAAGCGTTATTCCGTCTTTTGTCCCTTTTATTGTTACATTTTGTTGCTTTTTTTCTTCCACTAAAGTTCACCCCACCGATTCAATTCGACATAAAATTAGAAAATCCTTTTTTCTTTTTCTTCCATCGCTTTTGAAAGACGCACTAAATATCGTCTCAGTGGGAAACAAACTATCAATAAGAAAATTGCATTTAGCAATACAGTAGACAGGAGACGATCTGTGAAAAAGACATACGCTGACATATGAGTACGTCCTAACAAAGTTAAAAATCCATACACATAATACTCTAGTGCTACAATACCTGCTAGTACAATAGAAGCAACAATAAATAAATTCGATTGTAATATCTTCATCACACTATAAACTAAATAAGCTAAAATCGGATACGCAAAAATATATATACCGACAAGTTCTGTGTATACGGTATCAAATAAGAAACCAAATAAGAGTCCGTAATAAATCCCTTGGACCGGACTATAGTACACAGTAATAAAACATAATACAATTATAAAGAAATGAGGTGCTGCTATACTGTCTTTCCAAAAAACCTCTGTTGGAACAATAGTAGCAAACATATTTTCAAATAGAAAAACAAAAAGGAGCAAAAGAGGAAGAGCTGCTCTTTTTAAAATCTTCATCATCTCTTCTCCCCCTCCTATTCTAATGGCGCTGAAGGCGTTGCACGTTTAGCAACCATAATATGCTCTACGTCATTCAAGTCAGCGGCCGGTTTTACATAAGCTGTTTTTGTTAAGCCGTATGGATCTGGCTGCACATCAACAATTGTCCCAATTACAAGACCTTTCGGGAAAATATCACCAAGTCCAGATGTTACGACTAATTGATCTTTCGCTACCTGAGCATCAGAGCCGATCTTTGTGAAAAGAAGTAAGTGCTTTTCTTTGTCGTAACCTTCAATCAATCCGAAGATTTTCTCATCACCTTGTACGATAGCAGAAACACGATTTGTTCGGCTCATAGAGCTTAGCAATTCTACTGATGATGTAAACTGAGATACACTTTTCACTCGTCCAACTAGACCTTGTGAAGTTACTACAGCCATATCTTTTTTAATTCCTTGCTGTGCTCCTTTATCAATTCCGATTAAATCGTACCATTTATCTGGATTACGAGAAACAACAGTAGCTGGAATTTCAGTATATTGGCTATTTAACTCTTTTTTACCTGTTAACTCTTGTAACTTCTTGTTATCATCTTCTAATTGTTTTACTTTCCCTGATAAACCTGCATAATTATCTAATTTTGCTTTTAATTCTTTATTCTCTTCATACGTGCGCTTTACATCCTCTACATTTTCGAAGAATCCAGCTACGTATTTCGCTGGCTTTTGGAATACACGTTCTACAACACCGACAGTGTCTTTAACAAACTGCTCTGGCCATGTTAAACTGTTCCGTTCTTTCAATGAGATTCCAATCAATGCCACGAGAAGAATAATACTAACTAACAAAACAATTAATCTTTTGTTTAAGAAAAACTGTGGCACGTTCACACCCTCTTAATTTCATTGATTTTTATTTTGCGATATTATCGAGCAGCAGTTTTGAAAAGATCGATATTGTCTAATGCTTTACCCGTTCCAATTGCTACGCAATCTAATGGGTCTTCTGCAACAAGAACTGGCATATTTGTCTCTTCACTAATCACTTTATCTAAGTTACGTAGTAATGCTCCGCCACCTGTTAATACGATACCACGGTCCATAATGTCTGCCGCTAATTCAGGTGGAGTTTTCTCTAACGTATTTTTAACAGATTCTACAATTGCATCTACTGTATCTTTTAATGCATCTGCGATTTCTTCTGGCTGAATTAGTACTGTTTTTGGTAAACCACTTACTAAATCACGACCGCGAATTTCCATAGGCTCGATACCTTCTGGCTCGCCTGCAGAACCGATTTCTAATTTTAATGCTTCAGCTGTTCTTTCACCAATCATTAAGTTGTAGCTTTTCTTAATGTACTGAATGATTGAATCATCCATATCATCACCAGCAACACGAACTGATTGACTTGTTACAATACCACCTAAAGAAATGATTGCAACTTCTGTTGTACCACCACCGATATCAACAACCATACTACCAGTTGGTTCCCAAACAGGTAAGTTTGCACCAATTGCTGCTGCAAATGGTTCTTCAATTGGATAAGCATCACGAGCACCCGCTTGACGAGTCGCATCGATTACTGCACGTCTTTCTACAGCTGTAATACCAGACGGTACACATACCATTACGTATGGTTTACGTGAGAAGAATCCATTTGATTTTTGAGCTTGTTGAATGTAATATTTCATCATTGTTGCTGTCGTTTCGTAATCAGCAATTACACCGTCTTTCATCGGGCGAAGTGCCACAACGTTTCCTGGTGTACGACCAATCATTTGTTTTGCATCGCTACCTACAGCAACGATTTGTTTCGTATCAGTTTGTAACGCTACTACTGAAGGTTCACGTAAAACTACACCTTTTCCTTTTACATATACAAGCGTGTTCGCAGTTCCTAAATCTATTCCAAGATCGCGAGTAAAGCCACCAAATCCAAACATATTATTTATCTTCCTTTCTTGTTTTCACGGACTCATTTTTTCTTACTTTATATTATAAAAACAGTACGTTTTTTATATCTTTATCCTTCTTGTAGATAAATTTCTACAAAAAACTCATAAATCACATTATAAAACAAAATAAGTAAAAAGCATAGTCTTAAATATGACCTTTTTCCTTTAAACTCACGAATTTATGGTCACCTATTATAATATGGTCAAGCACTTCAATTCCGATAATTTGGCCACATTCTACTAAGCGTTTTGTTACTTCAATATCCTCTCGGCTCGGCGTGGGGTCTCCTGAAGGGTGGTTATGAAGACATATGATAGAGGCTGCTGCACGGCGGAACGCTTCTTTAAAAACTTCCCTTGGATGTACAATTGATGTGTTTAAACTTCCAATGAAAATCGTTTGCCTATGTATAACTTGATTCTTTGTGTTCAAATATAAACATACAAAATGCTCCTGCTGCAGGAAGCGCATTTCTTCCATCATATATCTCGCACAATCTTCTGGGCTTCGAATGCTGTATCTATTTTGATATTCTAAACGTACCATTCTTCTACCAAGTTCAAAAGCAGCTATAAGCTGGGCTGCCTTTGCAATCCCAACACCATGTATACTGACAAGCTCTTCTAACGTTGCATCTTTCAACATACGTAAACCATCAAAGTGATGTAAAATTTTATCTGATAACTTTAAAACTGTTTCTTCTTTAGAACCTGTTCTGAGTAACACCGCAAGAAGCTCCCGATTCGATAAACTTCCTGCTCCTTCTAACAATAAACGCTCCCGTGGCTGTTCTTCTTTGACAACATCACGAATACCGTTCATTTCTCCACCCCTTTTATTTGTTATCTCAAAGAAAATCCCATGCATTTTTACGCATGGGTTACATCAATATTGAATTGTTTTAATTCCCGAACAAGACGTGAAATTGGTAAACCGACTACACTATAATAGTCCCCTTGAATATGTTGAACAAAAATAGATCCTTTACCTTGAATTCCATAACTTCCCGCTTTATCAAGAGGCTCTTTTGATGCAACGTATGCGTCAATTTCCTCTTCTGTTAATTCCCAAAACGTAACTTCTGTACGCTCGTAAAAAGTGACTGTTTTGTCTTTTGTTATAATTGCAACACCAGTATACACTTCATGTGTTTTCCCTGATAATAATTGCAACATTTCTTTCGCCTCAGCTTCATTAGAAGGCTTTCCAAGAATACGCGATTCATATGTAACAATTGTGTCTGCACCTAACACAATATGATCACTGTTATTTTCCGCTACCGCAGATGCTTTTTGCAGGGCAAGGGACATTACAATATCAGAAGGTGATGAGTACGCACCAATCGTTTCTTCTACTTCACTTACAATGATTTCAAATGGTACATCCGCTAACTCAAGCAGTTCCTTCCTGCGAGGTGACCCTGATGCTAAAATAATTTTTCTCATATTTTCTCCTTCCTTTCTCACATGAAGCAGAATCATTTATATCAATCGTATCAAAGGAATAGTTTGTCCACAAATGAAAGAAATATTATTTTTTCTAAACAAAATAATACTTTTTCACTAAAATACGATTATATTCCTGCCGTAGAGAAAGCACTTTGCTCTAAATTCAAAAGAAAAGAAAGAAGTACCTATCCTTCTTCCTTCGTCATTTCATTATCCTATTATTTCACCTTTTGTGAAACAATTTTTTCATATGAAAGTATACCATCAATAATAACTTGATTTAATTTCGTCAAAGATTCCTTATCACCTTTTCCATCCTTCACTGTTTGCACAGCTACTGACGTATACATATACAATTTCTTCGCTTCTTCCTGCTTCATACTTTTCCCTTCTTTTTCAATTGCTTTCCACTCTTTTTCAATCGCACCTACATCTTTTGCATTACTTTTTCCACTAGCTTGTACGCTAGAAGCATATTTTGCTAAATGAGTATATAATGGCTGTACTTTTGTTAAAAACGCACCAACTTCTTTATCATCTTTAAGTAATGCTTTATCTGTTATATCCCAGTTCTTTTTCAATACAGAGACATTATCATTTTTATACTGCGTCATTAATTGGTTTATATCTTGTTCATCACTAGCAATGCCAACAACTAATGCATACTTATCACCGCTCGGTTTTAAAGCTGCTACGCCTCCATTACCTTTCCACTCTTCAAGAGCGGCCTGTCCCTTTTCTTCGGAAGAATAAATCCCTCCTTGAACAAAAAATAATTTCATTGTATCTAATGACGTTCCTGCCTGCGCTTTTTGTTTTTCCTCTTTTGGTGCTGGTGTTTGTTCTGACGTTCCACCCATCTTTGATTCTTCATTTTGCATCTGCTTCGAAGCTGTTACTTCACTTTCCCCCGTCGCCCCTTGCCCTTTAAGTAACTGTAGCATTCCCATCCCAAACGCCGTACCAATAACAATCGCAGTTGCAACGATTGCAATTAACGTATTGCTCCACTTCTTTCGTTTTTTTTCCGTAGACACTAATTTCGCTTTTTGGAACGGAACAACGTTTTTCGGTCTTTCACTTTCTACTACCATCCATTCAAATTCATCTTTCTTCTTCTCCTCATACTTCGCTTCTGTTCCATTCACTTTCACTGAGATCGTTCGTGATTGCTTGTCCATACACTCACACCTCACCTCTTATCGTTGTCCGCATCATATCATATTCCTTTCACAAAAAAACGAGATATTTGTCAGAGAAATTCGCCAAATAACCCTATATATTTATCTTATATGTATGCATTTGACTTCATTTGTAGAACAAAAAAACTAGATAGCAAAGACTATCTAGTTTTTCTCGCGAATATATTTTCGAACTTCCGAAATGAAATAAAGAGAACCTGTTATGATAAAAACATCATTTTCTCCAATCATTTCAACCTTTGTATCAATTGCCTCTTTCCAATTTTCAAAAACTAGTTTTGACTCTTTCTTTGCATAAGATGCAAGCTTATCAGCAGAAATAGCTCGATCAAAGGCGAATGTTGTAAAAATAATTTCATCGGCAATTGTTTCTAATTGACCTACCATATTATGCAACTGTTTATCACCAAGGGCAGTAAATAAAACTATTACATTTTTATCTTTGTAATGTGAGTCTACTGTTTTCACAAGACTTTCGATACCTTCTGGATTATGGGCACCATCTATAATAATATCTGGATTACTTTGCAGTTTTTCAAATCGTCCAATCCAATACGCTTCCTGTAATCCAGTTCTCATTTCTTCTTCCTCAATTAAAAATGATAAGTATGTTTTGACATACATGACTGCCATAAGTGCAAGTGCTGCGTTTCCTACTTGGTGACTACCTTTCATTGAGATTCGCACATCTTCAAAATTAGCGAAAGGACAAGTGAAATCGAACTGTTCTCCATCTTTGCTAGACTGTTTATGTAACGCTGTAAAATGGTTACCCATCTCGTATAAGTTTGCATGATTTTCCTTTGCAACCTTTTGAATGACTTGCAATGCTTCCTCATTTTGTACACCAGTAATAACTGGAACACCAGACTTAATAATTCCCGCCTTCTCATATGCAATTTCTCCTAGTGTATTCCCTAAAATATGCATATGATCGTGGCCGATATTTGTAATCATCGTGAGAACAGGATGAATAACATTCGTAGAATCAAAGCGTCCTCCAAGCCCTGTTTCAAATAAAACAACATCACAGAAATTAACTTTACCGAAATAACAAATTGCCATAACAGTAATAATTTCAAACTCAGTTGCTTCCCCTAAATCCGTCTCATCTAGTTTTTCAACGACTGGCTTTACCATCTTTACAAGTTCAGTAATCTCTTCATCTGCAATTGGTGCTCCGTTCACACTAATACGTTCGTTAAATGTTTCAATATAAGGAGAGGTAAATGTTCCCACCTTATATTTTGCATCTTCTAACATGTAGCGCATATATGTTAACGTTGAACCTTTTCCATTTGTACCAGCAAGATGAACACATTTTATGTGACGTTCTGGATTTCCGAGCTCTTCTAGCATCCATCTCATTCTTTCTAATCCTGGTTTAATACCAAACTTCAATCGGCTATGAATCCACCCTATCGCTTCTTCGTATGTATGTATCACGTATGCTTTCCCCTTTCAAAAGACAACCTTTATCCTCCTATTATACGCAAAGAAAAGAGACTCACCAATATAGTGAGTCTCTAAAAAACATTTTATTTCTCAAGATCTGCTAGACGTTGGCGAACTGCTTCACGTTTTTCTAGGTAGTCTTGCTCTTTCGCACGCTCTCCATCGATAACTGCTGCAGGAGCTTTCGCTACGAAACCTTGGTTTGAAAGTTTCTTCTGTACACGTTCTACTTCTTTGTCAAACTTCTCAAGTTCTTTCTCAAGACGCGCTTTTTCTTCATCAAGATTGATAAGATCAGCTAATGGTAAGAATAACTCTGCACCTGATACGATTGCAGTCATTGCTTTTTCTGGCGCTTGTAAATCCGTTTGAATTGTTAATTCGCTTGGGTTACAGAAACGCTCAATGTAAGAGCTGTTTTTCGTAAGTTGAGCAAGTACAGCCTCATCTTTTGCTTTAATTTGCATTTGAACTTTTTTGCTCATTGGCGTATTAACTTCTGCACGGATGTTACGAACAGAGCGAATGATATCAACTAGAAGGTGCATTTCTGCTGCCGCTTCTTTATCTTGTAAATCTTCGCGAACTGTTGGCCACGCTGCTACTGTAATAGACTCGCCTTCATGCGGTAAATGTTGCCAAATTTTCTCTGTTACGAATGGCATGAATGGGTGTAATAGACGCATTGTTTGGTCTAATACATAAGCTAAAATAGAACGAGTTGTTTTCTTAGCTGATTCATCTTCACCGTATAGAGGAAGTTTCGCCATCTCAATGTACCAGTCACAGAAATCGTCCCAGATGAAGTTGTATAATGAACGACCAGCTTCACCGAACTCATATTTATCCATGTTACGTGTTACGCTTTCGATTGTTTCGTTTAAGCGAGTTAAAATCCACTTATCCGCAACTGATTTTTCGCCAGTTAAATCGATTTCTTCATACTTCATATCATCCATGTTCATTAATACGAAACGTGATGCATTCCAAATTTTATTAATGAAGTTCCAAGTAGATTCTACTTTCTCCATGCTGAAACGTAAATCTTGACCTGGTGCACTTCCTGTTGATAAGAAATAGCGCATTGCATCTGCACCGTACTTCTCGATAACATCCATTGGATCAATACCGTTACCAAGAGATTTACTCATTTTACGTCCTTGCTCATCACGAACTAACCCGTGAATTAATACATCTTTAAATGGACGCTCTCCTGTAAACTCTAAACCTTGGAAGATCATACGAGATACCCAGAAGAAGATGATGTCATAACCCGTTACTAGTGCATCTGTTGAATAGTAACGTTTGAAGTCTGCTGCATCTTCATTTGGCCAACCAAGTGTTGAGAATGGCCATAGTGCCGAACTGAACCATGTATCAAGTACGTCGTTATCTTGATTCCAGTTTTCAATGTCTGCTGGTGCTTCTGTACCTACGTATACTTCACCAGTTTCTTTATGATACCAAGCTGGAATGCGGTGTCCCCACCATAATTGACGAGAAATACACCAGTCGTGAATGTTTTCCATCCAGCGTAAATATGTGTTTTCGAAACGCTCTGGTACGAACGTTACTTTCTCTTCTTCTTTTTGTTGAAGCGCTACTGCCTTCTCAGCAAGTGGAGCCATTTTTACGAACCATTGTGTTGATAAGTAAGGCTCAACAACTGCACCACTACGCTCACTGTGACCTACTGAATGCATATGAGGCTCGATTTCTACTAATACGCCCGCTTCTTGTAAGTCTTTTACTAACGCTTTACGACATTCGAAACGATCCATGCCGTTATACTTACCAGCCTTTTCATTCATCGATCCATCTTCGTTCATTACTAAGATACGTGGTAAGTCATGACGGTTACCTACTTCAAAGTCATTCGGGTCATGAGCTGGTGTAATTTTTACAACGCCTGTTCCGAAATCTTTTTCTACGTACTCATCAGCAATAATCGGAATCTCACGGCCTACGATTGGAAGTGTAACTGTTTTTCCGATTAAATGCTTGTAACGATCGTCTTCTGGATGAACTGCTACTGCTGTATCACCAAGCATCGTTTCTGGACGAGTTGTTGCAAGACGAATATGACCAGAACCATCTGTTAACGGATAGTTCATATGGTAGAATGCACCTTGAACTTCTTTATGAATTACTTCAATATCAGAAAGGGCTGTGCGTGTTGCTGGGTCCCAGTTGATAATATATTCACCACGGTAAATTAAGCCTTTTTCATATAATTGAACGAATACTTTATTAACTGCATCAGATAAACCTTCGTCTAATGTGAAACGCTCGCGAGAATAGTCTAGTCCTAAACCAACTTTCCCCCATTGTTGACGAATGTGAGACGCGTATTCTTCTTTCCATTCCCAAGCTTTTTCTAGGAACTTCTCACGGCCAAGATCGTAACGTGAAATACCTTCTTCACGAAGTTTTCCTTCTACTTTCGCTTGTGTTGCGATACCCGCATGGTCCATTCCTGGAAGCCATAATACATCGTATCCTTGCATACGCTTCGTACGAGTTAAAATATCTTGAAGAGTTGTATCCCAAGCATGACCTAAGTGTAACTTACCAGTTACGTTCGGAGGTGGAATTACAATTGTATACGGCTGTTTCTTCTCGTCTCCTGTTGCTTCAAAATATTTGCCTTCTAACCACCACTGATAAAGGCCTTCTTCAACGGACATATGATCATATTTAGTTGGTAAATTCTTTTCCGTGTTTGACATTATTTTCCCTCCTTAAAATAAAAAATGCCCCTCATCCAAAAAAGGACGAGGGACATCGCGGTACCACCTTTATTTACAAACAAATTCAGAATTTGCTTATACTCTTAATTTGATAACGGACAAATCCGTCTTTTCCTAATGAGAACTATTCTGTTCAGAAAAGATGCTCCAGGGCTACCTTCTAACATAACTATCTAGAGAATCTCCCAGCTAATGATTCTCCTCTCTGAAGACGTTTCTTGTTATACTCTTCCCCTTCAAGGCATTTATATGATTGTTAATTATTATATACAATAGTGTAAAAAACGAAACCCTATTCGTCAAGATAAATTTAAGACTACGAATTTTGTGACGTACAAAAAAGATAAGTAGAGGATGCTACTTATCTTTTTATCCGTTCCCTTGCTGGGCAGCTTGTAATTGCGAAAGAAAATATTCTATATTGCTAACGAGCCAATGCGATTGTTGCAAGCTCTTTACTCCAAGAAGTTCATTTTCCTCATTACGACTCTCTCTTCTTTTCTTATAAGACTGGATTTGCCGAATAAATTGTGATGGATACGTCATATACGCAAACATGAGTAGTTGCTCTTCTTTCGTAAAAGGAAAATTTTTTTGGTACATTTGATACCATTCAAACCGATCACTTCGCGCAATTGGATATGTGTTTAACGACCTAGAATAAAACCCTACTATATCTTGCACCGGTGTTGCAAACTTCGATTTTTCTAAACTAATAAAATAGCCGTTCCGTTCATAATCAAATAAAAAATGATTAAGTGATACGTTACCATGCACAAAAGTAATACGTGTTTTTTCTTTTTCTTTCATCGCATCGTTCCACTCATTTAATTGCTTCGTTGCAAACTCACGTGCCCTCATTACATGATGATAGTACGTACAATATTGCAATTCAAACGGAGACATATACCACTTCGCTTCAGATTCTACAAGAAACTCTTCTAACATCTCACCATCATTTTCCCAACGATCGGATATATTCGTATAATGTTTCTCTAAATCTTCTTCTGTATACGTTTCTTCTTTTACCGTTTTTTGATGCAACGCTCCGAGAGTCTGGAACATTTTATGGTATTGATCATTATCCTCGCCGTTCCCTTCCGCACGTTCTAACCAAGGCATTAAATAATAATTATACGTTCCGTCACTTAAAATATAATTACCATCCGTCGCATGGTATATAGGTACATAATTTGAAAAACCTTTCTCCTTCAAATATTGAATATGATGCAGAAAGTTATTCCGCTCTAACTTTCTGCCTTCTATTTTCTTGAGCGCATATGGACCTTGATTCGTGTAAATTTTCGTTACACTTCCGTGCTCTTCCATATGCTGCGTATCCAATCTATATTGCCTTACAATGGGTTCATAGCGATTTCGTAATTCCATATCCATACGAATAACCCTTTCTATTCAAAACATAGCCTTAGAAAAATAAGTGAGTGAAAAACACTCACTTATTTCGCTTTTGCTCTTGAAACAGGAATATAAATAATTTGTCCTGCCGTTAAATATATATCTTCTGTTTGATTGACACGATATAAGTTTTGTACAGACGTTTCATAACGATCTGCAACAGATTCGATCGTATCTCCTTCTTGCACGAAATACATTCTTAACTTTGTAAATTCTTCTTCTGGTTCTTTCGTAAATATTTTCGTTAAATACAGCGCATTTTCATCTCGCTGTGAGTAAGCTTCTTCTTCTTGCTCTTCTTGCTTTTTCTTTTTCTCTTTCTCTTTCTTAAAATCTTTTCGTCCGAACAATTCAAATTGCGGCGTTGTTTCTTTCTCTTCTTCACGCTCTACAAATTCATGTTCTTCTATTTCCGCTTCCTCTACTTCCTGCTCTTTTCTTTCTTCTAGTTGGAACGGTTCAAATGCGTAATCTTCCCACTCATCTGATTCCTTATAAGCTGGTTCTTCTACGTGCGGCGTTGGTCTAGTTTCATACTCTTGTGCTGAATCATCCTCTAACTCAGCATACGCCGTTTCTTCCTCTTCATCCTCAATTCTTTCTTCATCACATAAACCTGTAATAGATATATCCGCTAATAATTGTAAGCAACCATTTTCCTTTAATTCATAATCAAATTCCTCGATAGATACATATAGTTCTTCAATTACTTTCACACGGTTTCTCGGAATTGATATTTCAAGCGGAAAGGAATGAACAAGTTCATTAACCCCATCTTCTCTTGTTTCTACATAATCAATTGACTTCGCTGGTGATAGATCTCTCAATGAATAAGTCGAATCATCTTGCCTTGCAACATACTCTCCCGTTAAATCTAATTGCCCTCTCACGATAACTTCATGATCAAGCTCTTCTATCTCAACGTCTGGATCTAACGAAATTGACAAAAGTTCTTCGACTTCCTGTCCTTTTTGGAACCAAACAGATTCTTTTAATGAAAAACGTAATGAATGATCTGTTGCCACTTCTTTTCCCCCTCCCAAACTATATGTCATTACAGATTTATGTACGGAAAGCTGACTTTATGAATAAAAAAAATCGCCCCCCTTATAGAGAGCGATTTTCTTTATTCGATTAAGCTTTTAATTTTGACATGGCAATCTCAGCCGCTGCAATTGTCGCTTCAATATCTGCATCACTATGTGCTGTCGATAGGAATAAGCCTTCGAATTGAGATGGCGGCAAGAATACACCTTGCTCTACCATTTCACGATAGTAAGCTGCAAAGAATTCTAAGTTTGAAGATTTTGCTGCATCGTAATTAATAACTTGTTCATCTGTAAAGAAGATACCAATCATAGAACCCGCACGGTTAATATGATGCGGAATGCCATGTTTTTCAGCCGCTTTACGTAAGCCAGCTTCTAACATTTCAGCTTTACGCTCGAATTCTACATATGATTCTGGCGTTAACTGTACTAACGTTTCATAACCTGCTGCCATCGCAAGTGGGTTACCTGATAAAGTACCTGCTTGGTAAATCGGTCCGCTCGGTGCAACTTGTCGCATAATTTCTGCTTTACCACCGTATGCTCCTACTGGTAAGCCACCACCGATTACTTTACCTAAACAAGTTAAATCAGGTGTTACACCGTAATAACCTTGTCCACAATTATAAGCAACTCGGAATCCTGTCATGACTTCATCAAAAATAAGTAATGCACCGTTTTGCTCTGTTACTTCACGAAGACCTTCTAAAAATCCTGGCTGCGGAGGAACAACACCCATATTCCCTGCTACTGGTTCTACGATAACACAAGCAATATCGTCACCGAATTGTTCGAAAGCGTACTTCACACTGTCTAAATCGTTATACGCTACTGTAATTGTATTTTTCGCTACACCTTCTGGTACACCAGGGCTATCTGGTAAACCTAACGTCGCCACACCAGAACCCGCTTTAATTAATAACGAATCACCATGACCATGGTAACAACCGATGAATTTCAAAATTTTGTTACGGCCTGTATAACCACGAGCTAAACGTAGCGCACTCATTGTCGCTTCTGTTCCTGAGTTAACCATACGTACAATCTCAATTGATGGTACGCGCTCAATAACAAGTTTCGCTAATTCATTCTCAATTTCCGTTGGAGCACCGAAGCTTGT
Source organism: Bacillus sp. 3G2 (assembly GCF_044324725.1). Lineage (NCBI taxonomy): Bacteria > Bacillati > Bacillota > Bacilli > Caryophanales > Bacillaceae > Bacillus > Bacillus sp. 3G2. The sequence goes on from NZ_CP172246.1 coordinate 4,226,992, forward strand.
CCCTCTTTCAGCAACAGATTTTAAAGCTTCCACAACACGGTCGTTTGCATGACCATGAATTAAAGGACCCCATGATAATACGTAATCGATGTATTCATTCCCATCGATATCGTATACTTTAGAGCCTTTTCCACGCTCCATAAACAACGGATTCATACCGACAGACTTAAAGGCACGAACTGGGCTATTTACGCCTCCAGGCATTAAATCTTGCGCCTCTTCAAACGCCGCAATCGACTTATCAAACTTTTTCATTATTTAGCGCCTCCTTCTTGTAACCATCTTGCTGCATCTTTCGCATGATACGTAATAATTAAATCTGCTCCTGCACGTTTCATACTAATTAATTTTTCAAGTACAACTTCTTTTTCATTAATCCAACCATTTTGCGCTGCCGCTTTAATCATCGAATATTCACCACTTACGTTATAAGCAACGACTGGTAAATTAAAGTTATTTTTCACATCACGAACAATATCTAAGTAAGATAGAGCTGGCTTTACAATTAAGAAATCTGCCCCTTCCATTACATCTGATTCTGCTTCACGGAATGCTTCCATACGGTTCGCTGGGTCCATTTGATATGTTTTACGGTCACCAAATTGTGGTGCACCGTGCGCCGCATCACGGAACGGCCCGTAAAACGCTGATGAATATTTCACAGCGTACGACATTACTGGCACATGCCCAAAGCCATTTTCATCTAATGCGTGGCGAATCGCTGTTACAAATCCGTCCATCATGTTTGATGGCGCAATAATGTCTGCTCCCGCTTTCGCTTGGCTGACAGCTGTTTTCGCAAGAACTGCAAGAGACTCGTCATTTAAAATAATACCATCTTCAATTACACCGCAATGACCATGGCTTGTGAATTGACATAAACATGTATCTGCAACTACTACTAGCTCAGGGAATTCACCTTTAATTTGCTGAATTGCACGTTGCACAATTCCATGATCACAATATGCTGATGATCCAACTTCATCTTTTTCAGCAGGTAAACCAAATACAATAACAGAACGGATACCTAAATCAACAACCTCTTGCATTTCAGCTTGCAATAAATCTAAAGACATTTGATATACGCCTGGCATAGAAGGCACTTCATTACGAACGTTTTCTCCTTCTAATACAAAAATAGGGTAAATAAAATCTTCCGTATGTAAAAACGTTTCACGCACAAGCGCACGCATATTACCACTTTGTCTTAAGCGACGATGACGATTAAATTGTAAAGAGTTCATAGATTTCTATCCCCATTCTTTTATTTTATCCCGCTATTTGCGGGCAGTAAGACCCTACTAATTAAAGTTTCACTTTATAGATTCACAAATACATTGTAGTAATGCTTCTACAGTGTACTCTTTCGGCATAATAATATGCGGAAAATAAAGGCTCGCCTCTTTTTCCGTAATAGGCCCTATACAAGCAATTGTACATTTTTTTGTCCATTCTCTCCAGTTTGTACCCTCAAGTAAACGAACAAAACTAGTAACAGTTGAAGGGCTCGTAAATGTAATAATGTCTACTTTCCCTACTTCTAGCGTTTCTATCAGTTCTCGCTTTTTCTCTACATTCTCTTTCGTACCATATACGATTAGCTCATCTAGAGAAACACCAATTTGGCGAAGTGCAACTGGAATTACATCTCTTGCTAAATTCCCTTTCGGAAATAAAATGCATTCGTTTCCACTTAGTCTTTTTACAAACTCTTCTGCAAATACTTCTGCAACAAATGAAGTTGGAACAAAGTCCACTTTATAGCCCCGTTTTTCTAATTCTAACCTTGTCTTCACGCCTACTGCAGCAATTTTAGTCGTTACAGGGAGCCTCTTTCTCAAACGATCTAGAAAAAAAGTTACCCCATTTTTACTCGTAAAAATAACCCAGTCATACGAATGTAGTTGCCCTGCTATATGTTGAATCTGTCTATGAGACATACCTTCCATACGCAAAAGCGGAATTTCCAATGGAATTCCGCTCTTTTCTTTCACCACTACACTCATTTGTTTTGCTTGATGCTGGGCACGTGTAATCAATACCGTTTTGCCAGCGAGAGCGTTCATATTTATTGTTGCCCCTTATTTGCAGCAAGAATGAGTTCTTTTGCGCCTTGTTTAATTAAACGGTCCGCAGCCTCTAATCCTACTTCCGCTGGATTAGTTCCTACTACTGTCTCTTTCAATAAAACAGAACCGTCCATAGAACCGACAAGAGCTGTTAATTCGATTGCATCGTTTTCTGTAAGGGTTGCATATCCAGCGATTGGAACTTGGCATCCACCTTCAAGTTTATGAAGAAATACTCGCTCTGCTGCCACTGTTTTTTCTGTTACTGCATCATTCATATGCGCTAACAGCTGTAGTAAATCCTTATCATCCTCACGGCACTCAATCGCTAATGCACCTTGTCCTACAGCAGGTACACATAACGTCTCATCTAAATGTTCTGTAATAACTTCATTATCCCAGCCCATTCTTTGTAATCCAGCTGTCGCTAAAATGATTGCATCGTAATCTTCTTCTTGTAATTTACGTAAACGTGTATCGATATTTCCACGAATCCACTTCACTTGTAAATCTGGTCTTGCAGCTAATAATTGTGCACTGCGTCTTAAACTACTTGTACCTAAAATAGCGCCTTCTGCTAACTCTTTAAACGATGCTCCGCTTTTTGAGATAAAAGCATCGCGAGGATCAACACGCTTCGGTGTACAACCAATCATTAATCCTTCTGGAAGTACGGCCGGCATATCTTTCATACTATGTACAGCCATATCAATTTCTTTCGTAAGTAACGCATGTTCAATCTCTTTCACAAACAAGCCTTTTCCGCCTACTTTTGAAAGAGTAACATCTAAAATAACATCACCTTTTGTGACGATTTCTTTCACTTCAAATTCATATGGTAAACCTAGCGCCTTTAACCGATCAATAAACCAGTTTGTTTGCGTTAATGCTAATTTACTCTTTCGTGACCCTACAATAATTTTGCGCATAATTCTCTCTCCTCATTATAAATACCAAAAGTGGAAGTTGGATAAACTGCTTAATAGAAAAATATTGATTAGCATTACGAGAAATGCTCCGATGTTCCACTGTACGATCTTCTTTCCTTGCAATACATCTGCTACTCGTAAATATAGGCCAGCACAATATACAAATAGAACGACAAAAGATCCGATCACTTTCGTATCATACCAATGGAAATTGTCCAATTTCGTATATCCCCATATGCATCCTAATAAAATAGCTAGTAAGAAAAATGGAACAGAAAATAAATTTAATCCGTAAGACATCGATTCTAGCTTCGGTAAATTCCCTAACCTTCTTAATCTCGCATTCCATTTTTTCTTTTTTAATAGGCGATATTGTAATAAATACATGATAGAAAAAATGAACGATACAGTGAAAGTTGCATAAGAAATAATAGCCATACCGACGTGTACATATACAAGTTCCGAAACTAATTGCTCCGCAAGTACCGGCGACATCTTTCCGAGCGGTGTAAAAATAGAAAAAGCGCTTACGCCAAATGCGACAACATTTGTAAAAAAGACTAGAAAGTCGATTCTCATAAATCGATTAATGACTAACGACATCGTAATCAATAGCCAAACATAAAAATAAATCCCTGATAGTAAAGTTAATATAGGGTTCGTTTCTGAATCTGTAGCCCGAAGTAGCATGAAGATAGACTGCAGAACCCATACAATCGAAAGTAACCAAAAAGCAAATCGGTTCGCCTTTCGGTTACTTTGGAAATAATCTATAAAATATAAACTAATGCTACAAGCATATAAAATAATTGCAATATGATAAATAATACTGTTATTAAAAAAACTCATCCGATCATCCTTCCAAATTATAAAGATGGAACGGATGGTGTCCACGCTCTTTTATGTTCTACTTCTTCCGCACTACTCTCTACGTCTTCCATTTCTAGATCGAAAATCTTTGCAAATAACGCTAATTTTTCGTCTGCTCCCTCTTCAGCAGCTATTTCTTTCGCTACTAAAATTGGGTCTTTTAATAATTGATTAATAATACTTTTCGTATGCTTACTAATTACTTTTCTCTCACGATCACTAAGATTCGGTATTTTGCGTTCCAAACTTTCCATCGTTTCACTTTGGATAGCAAGTGCCTTATCACGAAGAGCTGCTATTAACGGAACAACACCAAGTGTACTTAACCACGTTTTAAATAAAACAATTTCCTCTTCAATCATAAATTGAATTTTCTCTGCTTCTTTCAAACGCTCAGCACGATTTGCTTCCACTACTCCTTGCAAATCATCAATGTCATATAAGAAAGAACCTTCTAGTTCATCAATCGCTGGATCAATATCACGCGGCACTGCAATATCCACCATAAATAACGGACGGCCAGAGCGCATTTTCTCTACCTTTGCCATCATCTCTTTCGTAATGACATACTCAGATGCACCAGTTGAACTAATTAAAATATCTGCTTCTAATAATGCACATTGCAATTCACTTAAAGGCTTTGCATGTCCCATATATTTCTCAGCCATTACTTCCGCTTTCGTAAACGTCCTATTCATGACTGTTACTTTTCGAGCACCGCTTCCATATAAGTTTTGCAGTGCCAGTTCACCCATTTTTCCAGCACCAAGAATAAGTACGTGACAATCTGTTAGCTCGCCGAATATTTTCTTCCCAAGCTCGACAGCAGCATAACTAACCGACATCGCACTTTCACCAATTGTCGTTTCTGAGTGCGCACGTTTCGCTAACGTCACCACTTGCTTAAACAATTCATTAAAAATTGTACCTGTTGCTTTTACTTGTTGCGCTTCTAAAAAGCTATCTTTTATTTGACCTAAAATCTGCGTTTCTCCAACTACCATAGAATCTAAACCGCACGTTACGCGGAATAAATGATCTATTGCACCATCTTGTTCAAAAATAGTTAAGTATGGTGCGACTTCTTCTATTTCAAGCTGAAACCAATCAGCTAAAAACTTCTTAATATAATACCGTCCCGTGTGTAATTGATCGACAACAGCGTAAATCTCAGTGCGATTACAAGTGGATACAATGACATTCTCTAACACGCTCTTTTGATTTTGTAATGTAGTCATTGCTTGCTCTAGCTCTGCTGCCTGAAATGTGAGTTTCTCACGAAATTCTACAGGGGCTGTTCGATAATTTACACTAACAACAAGAATATGCACGCAGCATGTCCCCCTTCACCCGTTTTATCACTTTATCTACTATCATAATACAACTTTCCTCTTATGAATCTGACAATCGTGTGAACAACCGATTATTTTTTATTTATTCTCCGTATGTAATAAAGGAGATTCAGTAAAATTAATAAACACTTTCTACTTTATAATGATTATAAATTAATAACTCTATTTGTACGTTACCAAAAAAAGCACTCATAATCAAGTGATGGAAACTATTCCATATGAATTATAACATCATCTTTCCTATCTTCTTTCATCATGAAGGAAAATATGTATGATTGTTCCAAATTGTAGCACAAACTTTCTCAATACAATGTATTTGACATTGTATTTCTTTTTCGTTATATTGATTTTACAAAATTAAATTGTTCACAATTTAATTAGAAAGGAGTTATGTATGACAGAGAATTCTTTACATCTAGATAACCAGCTTTGTTTTTCCATTTACGCCTGTTCTAAAGAAGTGACCCGCTTTTATCGACCATATTTAGAAGAGATGGGTATTACGTATCCCCAGTACATTACTTTACTCGTACTATGGGAGCAAGATGGACTAACAGTAAAAGAAATTGGAGAACGTCTATTTTTAGATTCTGGTACGTTAACACCTATGTTAAAACGAATGGAATCATTAAATCTTGTAAAACGCGTTCGTTCTAAAGAAGATGAGCGCAAAGTTTGTATTGAATTAACAGAACAAGGTAAAGATTTAAAAGAAAAGGCTTGTTCATTGCCGACAACGATGGCAACAAATTTAGGAATTACAGAACAAGAATATCGTTCTTTATTAATTCAATTAAATAAACTAATTGAAACAATGAAAACAATTAATGATAGAAAAGGGGAATAAACATGGAAAAATTATATACTGCTTCAGTAACTGCTACAGGTGGACGAAACGGAAAAGTAGTTTCAGATGATGGCATATTAAATCTTGATGTAAAAATGCCGAAAGCACTAGGTGGTGCAGGCGGAGAGGCAACAAATCCTGAACAGCTATTTGCTGCTGGTTATGCCGCTTGTTTTGATAGTGCATTACAACTTGTCATTCGTACAAAACGTGTGAAAGTAGAAAGTACAGAAGTAACTGCTCACGTTTCTATCGGAAAAGATACAGATGGTGGTTTTGGCCTATCTGCTGTACTTGATGTACACGTTGCTGGCGTTTCTCATGCCGAAGCACAAGAACTTGTAGAAGCTGCTCACGGTGTATGTCCTTATTCGAAAGCAACAAGAGGAAATATTGAGGTTACATTAAACGTAAAATAAAAAAATGTAGTAAATAAAAAAACGCGCGACATTCGTCACGCGTTTTTTGTTTTTGTCATTTTATGAATTGCCTTCCACGCTTCTTCTTTTCCAAGTCCTGTTTCAGAAGAGAATAGAACAATTTCATCGCCAATTTCAACAGCAAGCGTTTCTTTTACAACTTTTAAATGCTTTTGCCATTTCCCTTTCGGAATTTTATCGGCTTTCGTCGCAATAATAATTGTTGGGATTTCATAATGCTTTAAGAAATCATACATCATCACATCATCGTTTGTTGGTTGGTGACGTAAATCAACTACTAATACAGCTGCGTCTAATTGCTCACGCGTTGTAAAGTATGTTTCAATCATTTTGCCCCATGCTGCGCGCTCTGATTTAGATACTTTCGCATATCCATAACCTGGAACGTCAACAAAATGCATCATCTCATTGATTAAGAAAAAGTTCAACGTTTGCGTTTTTCCTGGTTTAGAAGAAATACGTACTAACTTTTTACGATTTAAAATTTTATTAATAAAGGAAGACTTCCCGACATTTGAACGACCTGCTAAAGCAATTTCTGGTAAATCACTGTCTGGATATTGTTCTGGTTTAACAGCACTAATTACAATATCTGCTTTTGTTACTTTCATTGTTTCACTCCTACTAATGCGTGCTCCAATACTTCATCTAAATGAGATGCAAGCACAAACGTAAGGTTTTCTTTTACGCTTTCTGGAATATCATCTAAATCTTTCTCGTTTTCTGCTGGCAAAATAATTTTTGTTAAGCCTGCGCGGTGAGCACTTAATGTTTTTTCTTTTAAACCACCAATTGGTAATACACGACCACGAAGTGTAATTTCACCTGTCATCCCCACTTCTTTACTTACAGGAATACCTGTTAGTGCAGAAATAAGTGCCGTTGCCATCGTAATACCTGCCGACGGTCCATCTTTTGGAACTGCTCCTTCTGGAACATGAATATGAATATCATTTTTCTCATGGAAATTCGGATCAATCTGAAGCTCTTCTGCACGAGAACGAATATAGCTAAACGCTGCTTGTGCGGATTCTTTCATAACATCCCCAAGTTTCCCAGTTAAAATTAATTTCCCTTTACCTGGCGCTACAGACACTTCAATCGCTAGTGTATCGCCGCCTGCTGCTGTATACGCTAACCCCGTCGCCATACCAACTTGGTCTGTTTTTTCGGCTTGCCCATAACGGAATATGTGCTTACCAAGTAAATCAACAATGTTTTTCTCTGTTACTACAATACGCTTACGTTCTGCTGTAACGATAATTTTTGCTGCTTTACGACAAACTTTTGCAATTTGGCGCTCTAGTGTACGAACACCAGCCTCACGTGTATAATAACGAATAATTTCAAGAAGCGCTTCATCACGTACTTGTAAATTACCTTTTCGTAAGCCATGCTCTTTTAATTGTTTCGGCAATAAATGTTCACGGGCAATGTGCACTTTTTCAAGTTCAGTATAACCGGCAATCGAAATAATTTCCATACGGTCAAGCAACGGACCTGGAATACTTGAAAGTGTATTTGCAGTTGCTACAAACATAACTTTCGATAGATCATACGGTTCTTCAATGTAATGATCACTGAAGTTATGGTTTTGTTCTGGGTCTAACACTTCAAGTAATGCTGCTGATGGATCTCCACGGAAATCGTTAGACATTTTATCAATCTCATCTAATAAAAAGACTGGATTAACTGTTTTCGCCTTTTTCATACCTTGAATAATGCGTCCTGGCATCGCTCCAACGTACGTACGACGGTGACCACGAATTTCAGATTCATCTCGTACACCACCAAGGGATACACGGACAAAATTACGATTTAATGATGTTGCGATCGAACGCGCTAACGAAGTTTTCCCGACTCCAGGAGGTCCTACTAAGCAAAGGATAGGTCCTTTTAATGAATTCGTTAACTTCTGTACAGCTAAATATTCAAGTACGCGCTCTTTCACTTTCTCAAGACCATAATGATCTTTGTTCAAAATCTCTTCCGAATGAGCAAGATCAATCATATCTTCTGTCGCTTCTGTCCACGGAAGAGCTAATAACCAATCCATATAATTGCGAATAACACCGCTCTCCGCAGAACTTGCTGGTAACTTTTCATAACGGTCTAATTCTTTCAGTGCAGCCTTCATTGTTTCTTCCGGCATTCCCGACTGTTCAATTTTCTCACGAAGTTCTTCAACTTCCCCGCCCTTGCCTTCTTTATCGCCAAGTTCAGTTTGAATCGCCTTCATTTGCTCACGTAAGAAATATTCTTTTTGCGTGCGCTCCATTGAACGTTTCACTTTTTGTCCAATTTTCTTTTCTAAACTAAGTAACTCTTGTTCATCTTGAATAATTGAAATAAGTGTATGTAATCGTTCCTTCACAGATACAATCTCTAAGATTTCTTGTTTCTGTTTCGTTTTAATTGGCAAGTGAGAAGCAATTAAATCAGCTAATCTTCCTGGCTCTTCTACATCAGCTACCGTTGCAAATGTTTCATTTGAAACTTTTTTCGAAACTTTAATATATTGTTCGAAATGCTCCAGTAATGTGCGCATAAGAGCTTTCTCTTCTAGATCATCTTCCACTTCTTCCGTTACCGTTTTGATGGAAACTTGCACTATATTTTCTTCTTCGATAAACTCTACTACTTCAGCTCTATGTAAACCTTCTACAAGGACACGAAGCGTACCGTTCGGCAATTTTAACATTTGCTTCACTTTCGCCACTGTACCTACACTATATATGTCATCTTCTTTCGGATCATCGATATTCATTTCTTTTTGCATCGCTAAAAAGATGATATTTTCATCCATTGCCGCCTGCTCTAGTGCTTGTATCGATTTATCACGTCCTACATCAAGATGCAGAACCATCGTTGGATATACGAGAACGCCTCTTAATGGTAGGAGGGGTACGATTCTTTCATTCGTATTCATACTAGACATAGCACCTCCATAATAAATTAAACTCCTGTTCAACTATTTTATATTACAATACATCTAGATGCAATTGCAGAGATTTTCCGCAATTGTAAATCCCTCGTTTTTCTCCCTGTTAAAAAGGAAAAAAGACTCCGCTTAAGCATACAAACTTAAACGAAGTCTGGCAAATTTTATTATCGTTCATTCTCACATTGATTGTGCATCTGTTTCATCTACAGTAGTATGTATATCAATGTCTCGATGCATATTTTCCTGCATAAATGTTAACTCAAATACTTCTTTTAACTTACGAACAGGAATGATTTCAATTCCTTTTATTGTGTACAAAAACGGTTGCATGTTTTCAGCAGGAATAATAACTTTCTTCGCACCTGCTTTTTTCGCAGCTTTTATTTTTGCGTACACACCACCAATAGGTTTCACTTCACCGTGTATACTTATTTCACCAGTCATCGCTACTTCATTATTCACATACGTACGATGCACCGCTGAATATACACCCGTTGCCATAGCAATACCTGCCGAAGGCCCATCAATTGGGATACCACCTGGAAAATTAATATGTATATCGTATCCTTCTGGCAACACATCTAGAGAACGAAGTACCGTTAATACATTATCTACAGAACCTTTCGCCATACTTTTACGGCGAATGGACTTCGTTTGACTACCAATACTTTCCTCTTCAACAATTCCGGTAACATTTACCGATCCTTTATCTTTCGCTTTGATTGCTGTTACTTCAATTTCTAATAACGCGCCTGTATTTGGTCCGTATACAGCAAGTCCATTTACAAGGCCGATTCTTGGAATAGGATAAATACGTTTTTCATATTTTGGTGTAAGTTGGCTAGAGTGAACCACCCACTCTATATCTTCATCTTTAATGAAAGAACGTTCTTCATTTATTGCCATTCCAGCAGAAATTTGCACAAGATTAATCGCTTCTCGTCCATTTCTTGCATACATCCCAATCATTTCAATACCATTTTCACCTATTTGCATTTCCACTTTGTCAGCTGCATTCTTCGCTACTTTTTGAATCTCTTCTGTATCTAACTCACGGAAAAACACTTCTAAGCAGCGTGACCGAATAGCAGGAGGAATCTCTTCCGGCGAACGTGTCGTCGCCCCAACTAAGCGAAAATCGGCTGGTAAACCTTTTTGAAAAATGTCATGTATATATGTTGGAATCATCGTATTCTCTTCACTATAGTATGCACTTTCCAAAAACACTTTCCGATCTTCTAGCACCTTTAACATTTTGTTCATTTGAATCGGATGTAGTTCACCAATCTCATCAATAAACAAAATACCACCATGTGCATCTGTTACCGCACCTTTTTTCGGTTGCGGAATACCCGCTTGCCCCATTGCACCAGCACCTTGATAAATCGGATCATGTACCGAACCGATTAACGGGTCTGCAATACCACGTTCATCAAACCTAGCTGTCGTCGCATCCAGTTCAATAAATGTTGCATTCGTGCGAAATGGAGATTTTGGATTTCGTTTCGCTTCCTCTAAAACAAGACGTGCTGCCGCTGTCTTTCCAACACCTGGTGGACCATATATAATCACATGTTGCGGGTTCGGGCCACAAAGAGCCGCTTTTAACGACTTAATCCCGTCCTCTTGCCCTACAATATCTAAAAAGGATGTAGGACGCACCTTTTCCGCAAGCGGCTCTGTTAAAGAAATCTCGCGCATTTTACGAAGCTGTTCTAATTCTTTTTTCGATTCTCGATCAATTGAAACTTTTTGTGTTCGCTGATTTCGAAGTAAATGCCAAAAGTACAATCCGACAATTACACCAAAAACAAGTTGAACAAGTAAAAATATATTTGTCCAGCTCATCATTTATTTCCTCCCGCAATGTTTTATCTCTTAGTATTTCCGCGGAGGAACATAGCTAAACATAAAGAAAAACAGCAATTATAAAAATTGCTGTTTCTCCTTCACACTATGCAGATGTTTTTGTATCAAGTACAGTGCCGTCTTGTAACACCAATTTTGGTGGTGCATTATCAGCTACTGTTTCTTTCGTAAGAATACACTTCTCAATATCTTTGCGAGATGGAAGTTCGAACATTACATCCAGCATTAAGCCTTCAATAATAGAACGAAGTCCACGAGCACCTGTTTTACGTTCAATTGCTTTTTTCGCAATTTCAATTAGTGCGCCTTCTTCAAACTCTAACTCAACATCGTCAAGCTCCAATAGTTTTTGGAATTGCTTAACAAGTGCATTTTTCGGTTTCGTTAAAATATCAACAAGAGCATCTTCATCAAGCGGCTCTAGGTTCGCAATAACTGGAAGACGACCGATAAACTCTGGAATTAAACCAAATCTTAAAAGATCCTCTGGTAATACGTGAGATAAAACATGCTTCTCATTCACATCAGCATTTTTCTTCTCAGCACCAAATCCAATTACTTTTTCACCAAGACGACGTTTAATAATTGGCTCGATGCCATCAAACGCTCCACCACAGATGAATAAGATATTCGTCGTATCAATTTGAATAAACTCTTGGTGCGGATGCTTACGACCACCTTGAGGTGGAACGCTTGCTACAGTACCTTCTAAAATTTTCAGAAGTGCCTGCTGCACACCTTCACCAGATACATCACGTGTAATTGATGGATTTTCGGACTTACGTGCCACTTTATCAATCTCATCAATATAAATGATTCCTTTTTCCGCTTTTTCTACATCATAATCAGCTGCTTGGATTAATTTTAGTAAGATGTTTTCTACATCTTCCCCAACATATCCAGCTTCTGTTAAAGATGTTGCGTCCGCGATTGCAAATGGAACATTTAAAATACGCGCTAATGTTTGTGCCAATAATGTTTTACCACTACCAGTTGGCCCAATAAGTGAAATATTACTCTTCGCTAATTCTACATCATCAATTTTGCTGTTAGAATTAATGCGTTTGTAATGGTTATATACCGCTACCGCTAGTGCTTTTTTCGCGTTATCTTGTCCGATGACATACTCATCTAAGATTTCACGAATTTCTACCGGTTTCGGTACATCTTTGAATTCTACTTCTTCGTCCTTCGCAAGCTCCTCTTGTACAATTTCAGTACAAAGTTCGATACACTCGTCACAAATGTAAACACCTGGACCCGCAACTAACTTTCGAACTTGCGTTTGTGTTTTACCACAGAAAGAACATTTTAATTGACCTTTTTCATCATTAAATTTAAACATATTTTCACACCCCTTACAAAGTGCTAACCTCTTGCCTTCGTATGTACACGATAAATGTATCGTATGTAAATACATATTATGTCACTACGTGGCGAGAAATACAAATAATATGACTAGTTATGTACAAATAAAAAAATTTTAAAACTTTTGAAATATGTATATTCGACTTGTAAAGGAAGTTTTCCTTCTTCATCGAAAAGTTTTATAAATATATTTCTATATTTATAAAACAAGGCACGATTAAAATCGTGCCTTGTTATTTTATTATGCAGCGTTTTCTACTAAGAAATCTACAGCTTTACGCACTTTAAGATCTTCAGCTAAAGCGTCTACACTTCCAAGAGCTTGCTTGATAGCGTCTACTGGCATACCGTACATTTCAGCCATTTTTTCAACTTCTGTAGTTACTTCTTCTTCAGTAACTTCGATGTTTTCAGCTTCAATGATAGCTTCAAGAACAAGGTTGATTCTTACGCGTTTTTGAGCGTCTTCTTTCATTTGCTCTTTTAACTTGTCAGCGTCAGTACCTGTGAATTGGTAGTAAAGCTCAAGGTTCATACCTTGTTGGCTTAAACGTTGCTCGAATTCACGAACCATACGATCTAACTCAGTGTCGATCATAGCTTCTGGAATTTCGATTTCAGCGTTAGCAGCAGCTAATTCTACTACTTCGTCACGTACTTTGTGCTCAGCTTCGTGCTTTTTGCCTTCTTCTAAGTTTGTACGAAGTTTTGTTTTTAATTCATCAAGAGTTGCAACTTCTTCGTCAGCTTCTTTAGCGAACTCGTCGTTTAGCTCAGGAAGTTCTTTTGTTTTGATTTCGTGAATTGTTACTTTGAATGTAGCTGGTTTACCAGCTAATTCAGCAGCGTGGTACTCTTCTGGGAATGATACTTCAACTTCTTTAGAATCACCAGATTTAAGACCAATTACTTGCTCTTCGAAACCTGGGATGAATGTACCAGAACCGATTGCAAGAGAGTAGTTTTCGCCTTTTCCACCTTCAAATGCTTCGCCATCAACGAAACCTTCGAAGTCGATTACAGCTGTATCACCGTTTTCAACAGTTCCTTCTTCTTTAACAACTAGTTCAGCTTGACGCTCTTGTAAAGATTTTAATTCGTTCTCTACATCTTCGTCAGTTACAGTTGTTTCAACTTTTTCTACTGCTAAACCTTTGTACTCACCTAATTTAACTTCAGGTTTCACTGTAACTTTTGCAGTGAAGATAAGGTTAGCATTTTTTTCGAACTTCTCGATGTTGATTTCAGGATGATCAACTGGGAAGATACCAGCTTCATCAATCGCTTCACCGTATGCTTTTGGTAAGATGATATCTATAGCATCTTGATATAAAGATTCGATACCAAAGCGTTGTTCGAATAACGGACGAGGCATTTTTCCTTTACGGAAACCTGGTACGTTGATTGTTTGTACTACTTTTTTGAATGCAGCGTCGATAGAGTTGTTTACTTCTTTAGCATCAACTTCGATTGTTAAAACGCCTACGTTACCTTCTAATTTTTCCCATTTTGTAGCCATTTATTCTTTCCCTCCAACTATAATAATGTATGCACATACCTCTATAGATTAAGATCTTCATTATCTCTTTTTTGAAATAACAAAAGTACAAATAATCCTCTAGCAAAAGCTTTCAGATATAATGTTCCAATCTACTAATCGCCTAAAAGACAACTACGGTATATTTTGTTCGAGAATAATATGAAACATATTAAGTAAGAGAATTACACTTCTCTTCTCTTACAAACAGGCAGATTTCTGCCTTTTGCAACCCTTACATTATAACATAGAATATGCTCGTTTCAAGAACCGAACGATTCTTTTTCATAATTATACGGGCAAATATCCTTCTCTTTCAACACGTAATAACCATTGATAGGCAATATGAAACTCTTCTAATTCAATATTATACGCTGTCATAAGCTCTTCTTCATCAATAGTCAATCCGAAACGCTTTCTTCCAATTCTCTCTAAAACAGCAGCCCAAATCTCCACTTTATCCATTAATAGAGCGAATGGGAAAACGCTAATTTGCAACTCTTTCCAATATGTAACCATCGCTTCAAATATATCGGGATAATTTTGCTCTAATCGACTTGATAATGTATGTATAATGTTATCGGATTGCTCCTCATTATGACCTGTAAATGCTGGAATCACCTTGATCGCATTTCCAAACTTTTCCACTTCAATCTCTTCTTCTATTTGATTTTCTATCATTTTATACAAAATAGAAGTTTTCAAATAAGGGTGCTGTTTTTCGTCTATTAAAAATTTCTTTAAAATAGGTAATGCAAGATCCAAGTCTTTTAACGAAAGTTGCTGAATTGCTCTTAGCTTCTGCCCAAAGTTTTCTCCAAACATTTCATGAGTAAACTCATCTAATTCAAAATTCGAATCGACTAGTGACGTATCTACTTCATTTAACATACCTTCCGCAAATAAAGCGAGCTGTGCTAATTTTTCCTTTTGCTCAGGCATTATATCTTTCGTTTGCAAAACTTTTTCGACGGTTTCAATAACACCTTCATAATCATTTGTTTGAACTAAAATCGTCACATATGTTTCAAGAATATCACCAAATAATACAGCTCCCGTTTCAAGTAACTGTTCACATTTGTCTTTCGCTTCTTCCATATGCTTTAATTCTAACAAACAAATAACAGAAGCCAGTTCCGTTTGTTCCGTTTCTGCATTATACTGACGTAATATTTCAAAGCATCGCAATGCATCTTCGAATTTCCGCTCTTTCAGTGCTAAAAAACCTTCATCAATATATCGCTCTGATAGCTGCGGAAACAATACGACCGTATTTTCTTTTTTATCCATACGTCCGCCTCTTTTTCTAGATTTTAATTATCTTTAAAGTAAATATATCAAATGAGTAATGAGAACACAACATCCCAAAACCCTTTGTTTGAAATATTGAAATATTTAATTTTCATATTTCAATATAAACAAATCCTTACTAAAAATTAAAAATGTGCAAACAAAAATCCTCAGCAATTCAGGCAGAGGATTCATCATTAATGGAAAGCTTTTATAATAGTGGGGTATATAACAAGGGTAATAATTTGGAGAACAATAATTGCCATAACAATCATGCTAAAATAGAAGATTGGTTTACTTCGCTTCATTAAAAACATAATAATAAGCATCGTACAAGCAAACAAACTCAAGAAGAACAAACTCGTTGTCGAACTAAGTATACCACTTGGGACAAAGAACAATAACACTACACTACTAGTACCTATAATTCCAAATAACCATTCCATTCATTCACTCATTCCCTTTCCCTCTCATGGCAGTTTTTTTGCTAAGCGATTAAATGTTTTACAACATCAACTACATACGTTAATTTCTCATACGCTACAAATCCAAAAGCAACTGTTAAACCCGTTACGATTAATCCCTTCATCATTTCTTCCTCCTCGTTTTATCGTTGTTACCTTCATTATAGAGGATTAGCAATTTGTTACCATCGAACTTCCTTACAGTTACCTTACAGAATTGTAAGATTTCAAAAAAGAATAGAAAAACACCTCATATTACTTGAGGTGACATCACTTAATTTCTGTATACTCACTTGTTTTTCTCTTGGTTACTTTTCGGAGGATCCACTCTTAAAATTAATAGATTTACTAAATAACTTAGGGTTGAAATAATTATTCGTTACTTCCCTTAACTTACCTTCAAATGTTTTCATTTATAAGAAAACATTTGAAATCGTGTTAATATATTTTTATACAATTAAGAATTTGATTTAAAAGGGGGATTATGTATGTTTAAAAAAATGGCTGCGGATGTATTAGGACTAAGCGATGTAGGTTCTGTCATTACACCGAAAGATTACGATAAAGTCGACGCTGATGATTACGTGATGCATGAAGATGGGGAGAAAATTTATTTTCTAATTAAATCAAAATCAGATGAATATTGTTTTACAAACAAAGGATTACTCCACTTAGATGGTACAAGCGCAACGAGTAAAAAACGGACATTACGCCGCTTTAGCTATAGTAAATATCAAATTAAAAACGTAGCACTTGAAACTGCCGGAACGATTGATTTGGATGTAGAAATTAAGTTCCAAATGGGAGATGAACATTATTCAATTGATGTTCATAAAAAACATATTGAAGAATTAAAGGATTTATATAAAGCTTTACTTAAAATAGAAGAAATCTCACACGACAACGATATTACATTGCAGTATGCACACAAAAGTCTAGATATGGCATCCAACGCTTTTAGCCGTATTTCAAACGCACAAGTAAATTTAGCAGAACAGTTTAAAGAAATGAACGAAATCGCCTTTAACTGGCTCGTTGATACGAAGAAACAATATAATGTGAAAGATTATGGTTTTGTCTTTAAGAAGTTTATTAATAACTAAACAAGAAACCCTTGTTATCAAAAGATAACAAGGGTTTCTTAGCGTCCCAGGAGAGATTCGAACTCCCACTCCGCCCATTTCCGTACTATTTTATATATTTTGATCGCAGTCTTAATATATCTTCGCCTTCGCGAATGCCTGCCGATCCCTTCCTCACATTTTTTACGACAGTCCAATCCGGGTTAGTTTCATCACCGATGTTCTGTACTGTAAAGTTGCCATCACCATATTTCCGGTGACCTTCTGCCAATTTCTCCGTTAAATCATTCTCATTTGATCTCGCCATCTTTGCGCCATCTCCCTTTTTTATACAACCTTCTTAAACTGTCCAACCCATCACACGTCCAGTCAATTGGAGATTCTCGTTTTCCGCTTCTATTAATTGTAACACACTGTCGGGGATAAGTTTCGATCACAGCTGCTCAATCGTACTAGAATTGTAAAAAGTTTTATAACATTCTAAGCGATTAATTAGGGGAATCTGGATATAAATTCGAGTTCCATCATAAACCTATTGATTCTTTAAATTAAATAAGAGGAATAGGGCGCATAAATAGCGCTCTTTTCTTAATGTACTTTAATCTGCAATACATAATAATTATCATATATTACGTTATACTTTACACCTCTTGTACATACATCAATTTGTAGGCAAACAAAAAACCTTGTTATCAAAAGATAACAAGGTTTTTTTAGCGTCCCAGGAGAGATTCGAACTCCCGACCGTACGCTTAGAAGGCGTATGCTCTATCCGGCTGAGCTACTGGGACATGGAGCGGGTGAAGAGAATCGAACTCTCGACCAGAGCTTGGAAGGCTCTTGTTTTACCACTAAACTACACCCGCATATGTTATTTTATTTTTCTTCGTTAGCGCCGTTGCCCTATCGACAATATTTATTATATGTATAACCATACATAAAGTCAACACCTTTTTTAAAAGAGGATAATTTTTCTTATCCTCTTTTAAAAACTGCTTGTTCAACTAGTTGTCCGTCTAATGTTTCAAAACGAACTTCCATTTGATTTTCATCCATTTCTAATAAAGCAAATGTCTTTTCTGCACGTTGACGTGGTAATAAAATACTACCTGGATTAATAAATAAAACGCCGTCGATTAATTCCGCACCTAATACGTGAGAGTGTCCGAAGCATGCAACTTGCGCCCCTACCTCTTCTGCATAGTACGATAATGTTTGTAATGTCATTTTCACGTTATGACGATGTCCGTGCACAACTACGAAACGAATGCCATCTACATCAGTTACAATTTCATCTTGAAAGTTAGCATAATCACAATTCCCTTTTACAACATGGAAACCTTGCAGCTCTTCATGAGCAGGCGTTAGCTCTGAATCACCACAATGAATCATGATATCTACTTTCCCTTCATATTTCTCTTTTAACTGCTGTAATTCCTTCACAGAGCTATGACTATCGCTTACGATTAAAGCTTTCATCAATCTCTCTCCCTTATTCTCCTAAAAACCATTCAGGGATTTTTTCTTCTAGCTTACGAAGAGCACGTCCACGGTGACTAATGGCATTTTTCTCATCTGAGCTTAGTTCCGCCATCGCTTTTTTATATTCTTCCACATAAAAAATCGGATCATATCCAAAGCCGTTGTCTCCGCGGCGCTGTTCTAAAATATACCCTTCACACGTCCCGTTTACAATGACAGGCTTTTTATCACCTTCAGGGAAAGCCACTGCTAATGCGCAGTAGAAGCGAGCTTTACGCTTATCAAACGCTATCTCATTTAATTCTTGTAACACTTTATCAATATTCGCTTGATCATCTTTCGGCTCTCCAGCAAAACGAGCTGAATACACACCTGGCTTTCCATTTAAAGCATCTACAATAAGACCTGAATCATCCGCAATTACAATCGCATTCAGCTGTTTGCTCAGACTATCCGCTTTTAAGATTGCATTTTCTTCAAATGTTTCACCAGTTTCTTCGACTTCTTCAATATGAGGAAAATCGTGTAATGATTTTACTTCTAAATCAAATCGCTCAAATAACTCAGCAAATTCACGTACTTTCCCCATATTTTTTGTCGCTACAACAACTTGTTTCATACTTTCCACCTCTACTCTATATGAGATACGATGTCGCCTAACGCTTCTTTTTGCATGTCAATCAGTTGGAAAATACCTTGTTCCGCAGCATCAAGTAATTCATTTAACTGTGCTCTGCTAAACGTCGCTTCTTCTCCAGTTCCTTGTACTTCAACAAACTGGCCTTTTCCAGTCATAATTACGTTCATATCAACGTCTGCTTTAGAATCTTCTACGTAGTTTAAATCTAAAACGACACCTTGTTCTTCAACAATCCCTACTGACGTTGCTGCTAAATAATCTTTCACTGGAATTTTAGATACTTTTTCTGCTTGTAATAACTTCTCAAACGCTAATACCATTGCTACATATGCACCTGTAATAGAAGCAGTTCTCGTTCCACCATCCGCTTGAATAACATCACAATCAATCCAAACTGTTCTTTCACCAAGTGCTTCTAAGTCAACTACCGCACGTAAAGCTCGTCCAATTAAGCGCTGGATTTCCATTGTACGTCCTGTTACTTTCCCTTTACTTGACTCTCTAATTGTACGTTGTTCTGTTGCACGTGGAATCATCGCGTATTCAGCTGTTACCCAGCCCTTTCCTTCTCCACGCATAAACGGCGGGACACGCTCTTCGATTGTCGCTGAGCAAATTACCTTTGTATCCCCAACTTCAATTAATACTGACCCCTCTGGATGTTTTAAATAATTCGTATGAATATGTATATGGCGTAATTCTGTTTTCTCTCTACCATCTACTCGCATAAAAATAACCTCCTCATAACTACTTGTTAGTATAGCCAAATTTAAATGTATGATATGTATACAATAAAAGAAGAGGAACCCAAAAAGCAATTCCCCTTTCTTACTTAAGTATATCAAATTATTGACGATTAAAAACTACCTGTATTCACGTTTTCTGGACGATCTACAGGTTTTATTAACTTTCCGCCCTTTTCATCTATCAGATTCGCTTTACCATTTACTTCAATAGAAACACTTTTCACGCCTTTCTTTTCTGTTAAAGATAAAACTAACGACTTCAATACGTAATTTGAAACCATATTTTTATCTGGGTTTATAAATATATTTTCGTTAAAGTTTAATGTAAGATTTCCATCTTGTAATTTCGGGTTCGTAATAAGCTTAACTCCTGGATTAAAATCATTTAGAAGCGACTGATGAATCGGTCCTTTTACAAGCTCATCTATAATTGCTGCATAATCATTTTCTTTCCCTTCTACAACGCGGCGTGTTACAGGTACGTAGTATTGCTGTTTATTATTATTTTGCGCCATAAAATAAAGTGTAACTGGTTTTGTATTCGTTACATCCGCTACTTGTTCATCATCGAAGTTGATACCGTTAGCACGGCTCACCCCTTCACCAAGCGGTGTACCACCAACAGGCATCTTCGCCAATTTCTCGCCATTTATTTGGAACTGCACTTGTTTTACTTCTTTAAACTGCGTCAACGTCCACGCTATTGACTCAACAATTTGACGCTCTTCTTCTTTTGCATAGTTTTTCATTTCTTTAGAGAAATCAATGACTACCGTCCCATCTTTTTTCAAATCTAAGGTCATTGATGTATTCGCTGGAATGACTGCACGGAACCCATTCGGTAATAAATTCGTTACCGGTCCATCTTTCACAAGGTACTCTAACGTTTGCTGCATAACCTCATTTGCTTTCGGAGTAGGTACAGCTAACGTTTGCGGTACAACATAACCATTTTTATCAACAAGGTATAGTTCTCTATTCACTGTTTGTCCTTGCTTATCTTTCTTAGCTACTTCTTTCTTTCCACCCTCTGTATACGTAACTTGTTTTGGCGGATCAATTTGTTCCGTTGCCTTCTCCTGATTTATAAAGCCACACCCTGTTAGTAAAACAGCGCTCACAGTAGCACCAACAACCCATTTAAAAGTGGATTTAGGCATGCCATTCCCCCCTAAAATCTAAGTTTGTACTATTATGTATACGAGCTGTTTCATGTTTTAGAACTAGCTGTCCGGCAAATAGCGGGATAAAGTAAAACTTTAATCAGTGGGGTTTTCTTCATTATTAGCCCTCACCAATCGGACTTTTATGGGTAGTTGATCCCCCACCTAACTTCTTTGCTTTCGCTAAATTTTGAGGTGGGGGTCTTACTGCCCATTAATAAACAAAAAACTCCTGATTTCTCAGGAGCTCACTTATATGAATTCTATTATTATTCTTTTTCTAAATAAATATGTTTCACATTTTCAATCGGTTGACCGAACCATTTTGATGCAATTTCTTTAAATAGACCTATTTTTCCTGTTGTTAAGAAGAGATGATCACTTTGTTCCTCTCCCTCATTCAACATTTTACTATGGTATAAAATTGTACTTACTTCACGTGCTGTTTCATCACCTGAACTAATTAGTTGTACTTTATCTCCCATTACCTTTTTAATAACAGGGCCTAAAATTGGATAATGTGTACAACCTAAAATAAGTGTATCAATATCAGTATTTTTCAGCGGTTGCAACGTTTCTCTTACAACTTCATATGCCATTTCACTTTCAAAATTGCCACTCTCTACAAGCTCAACGAAAGGCGGACATGCTAAACTTTCTACCATAACACGGTTATTAATAGACTTTAACGCTTCTTCGTATGCACCACTTTTCACCGTTCCAATCGTTCCGATAATCCCAACATGATACGTGTTTGTCACTTTTAAAGCTGTACGTGATCCTGGGTGAATAACTCCTACCACTGGAATTGGTAATTGTTTCTGCATCTCTTCTAATACAACCGCAGTTGCTGTATTACACGCAATAACTAACATTTTGATATTCAAATCTAGTAAATGCTCCGTCATTTCCCACGTAAATTGACGCACTTCTTCTCGAGAACGTGGACCATAAGGGCAACGTGCTGTATCCCCTAAATATATAATGCGCTCTTTCGGCAACTGACGAATTAATTCCTTCGCTACTGTTAAACCGCCAACTCCTGAATCGATAACACCGATTGCTCTATTCAACTTCATCACCCGTTTTCTCATTCATCATCTTATTTTATCATTATATTTTACACACTTTAAGTTCGCTCACTTAAACTGCTTCTGTATGAAAATTTTTCATTTGTACCTGTATAGACTAGGACCTTTTTTATTTTGCTCCTTTTTTTCATAATTTGCAAGACAGAAAAATAACCGACCTCCTATATGAAAGTCGGTTTCTTCTATAATAAAGTACGTATTTATTGCTCCATCTTTTTTTGAAAAGAAGACATTCCTATTAATAAGAAAAAATGAGCAGAAATTAACATGACAATTAAAATAAAATTCAAACGATAACTATTTGTAGATTCCATAATTCTGCTCGCTACAGCTGGTCCAAATGCCATACCGAAAAAGTTAATTAAATTGTATAAACCAAGACCAACTCCAACTTTAGCTGGATGTAATGTTTTCGGTATAAATGTGTTTACTGATACTTGAATAGCTGAATAACTCATAAACGTTAAAATAATCGCCAATACAATAACAGCAATGTTCTCGTTTGGAATAAGCCCTAAAATTAAAAAGCCAACGATCATAATGGCAGACGCTACATAAATCATATTCACATTTCCAAACGAAGGGACGATCTTTCCAGTAAGAAAACTAGATACAATACCAAAGAGTGATGCAACAAACAGTGCAATTCCGATAATGAATGGAGACAATCCATGCTCCCTTCCTAACAGCAATGGTAATAATAATAAACTAGCACATAGCGCCACATTCATTATAAATCCGACCGCTATTAAACGAAGAAATGTTTTATTTGTAAACAACTCAATATCAATAAATGGATGTTCCGCGTTCTTCATACGAACCGTGAATAAAAATAAGAAAGCAATCGATAACACAAATAGCCAACTATTAATATTTACCCCTAATAAAACAGTCGTAATGAATGCAAATAATAACGCCGCTCCGGTGTAATCAAAATGAAACGCTCCATCCGTATGCTGCGCTTCTTCCGGCATAAATTTTAAAAGCAAGAAAATCCCCACTACTGAAATAATCATAAATAAAAATAAATATGGCCACCCCAATGTGTTCGTAATAGCCCCGCCAACTAAAGGACCAATACCTATTGCTAATGCAATAGAAGAACTAATCATCGCTAACGCACCAGGCTTCTTAGCAGGAACAACTAATTTCTCCACTGCAATCATACTAAGTGCAATAAACGCCGCTCCTCCACTCGCCTGCACTAACCTTGCAAGAATGGTAATCGTATAAGATTGATTCATAAATCCAATAATAGAACCCGCTACAAATATGATAATTGAAATAATTAATAGTTTTTTTACACTGTAACGATCAGCCAGCTTCCCATATATCATCGAACCAATACCGACAACTAAGGAATAACCTACTACAACCCAACTTACCTTCGATTGGCTAATGGATAAATCACGAGCCATATCCTCTAACGCTACATTAAATAAAACTGCATTCATCGGTCCTAATAAAACGATAAAACATAATGTGAAAACAAACCATTTTGAATGATTACTTATATCTTTCCCCATGTGTAACACCTCTCCTGATTGTAGTAGCTGTAAATAAAAATGAAAAATAAAGTTGTTTAGCTCCTCTATTACCACTAAACAACTTCATCAAATGTATATATTCATCGCGCGACAAGTTGAATTTGAAACGAAACATGTACGTTGTTCGATATTCATGGAACTATCATAATTTCAGCATTACAGTTTGTCAACGAAAAATATACAAAGTGAACTAATTTAGTGTTTTTAGTTTACTTTGTATAAAAATTGTTGTACACTAATTTCGAATCCGATATAAGGAGGACTGACATGTTTATTCAAGTTTGCAATTTCTAACTTAATCAAGTGAAACTTTAATCAGTGGGGGTTTTGTTCATCTCCACTGATTATTAGCCCTCACCAATCGGACGTTTACGGACAGTTGATCTCCCACCTAACTTCTTTGCTCCAACTGAATTTTGAGGTGGGAGTTTACTGTCCGTTAACGCGGGATAAAACCAAATAAATAAAGAACTTTTATATAGAAGGAACATTACAGGAGGATTATGATGAAAAAAATGTTAGTCGTATTAACGAGCGTAGAAAAATATCCAAATTTAAATCGAGCTACTGGTCTTTGGCTTGGTGAAGCTGTCCATTTCGTTAAAAAGGTTGAAGAAGCTGGTTATGGAGTAGATTATGTTAGCCCACAAGGCGGCTATACACCGATTGATCCGCATAGTTTAGCAATGGCGGAGAGCATCGATTGGGAATGGTATCAAAAGAAAGAATTTATGAATCGTCTCGGTTCTACAATGAAGCCGAGTGAAGTAAATCCAGAAGACTACGCTGTTATTTATTACGCAGGTGGTCACGGTGTAATTTGGGACTTCCCAGAAAATAAAGAACTTCAAATGATTAGCCGCAACATTTATGAAAATGGCGGAATTGTTTCCTCTGTTTGTCACGGAGCTGCTGGTTTATTTCATATCACATTAAGTAATGGAGAACGTTTAATTAGCGGCAAAAAAGTAACAGGATTCTCAAATGAAGAGGAGAAATTAGCTGAATTAGATCAATTCGTTCCATTTTTAACAGAAGATGAACTCATTAAAAATGGAGGGCTTTACGAAAAAGCTACGCAGCCTTGGGAAGCTTACGCTGTAGAAGATAATCGTGTTATCACTGGTCAAAACCCAGCTTCAGGTGGCCCAGTAGCTGAATTAGTATTACAATACGTAAACAAATAACAGGTAATAAAAAAAGCAGGTTTTCCATTACTATAGGAAAACCTGCTTTTTTACGAAATCATTTGCAAAATAGCAATAACTTCTTTTTCAACTTCCGAATCATCAATTGCTTCTATATACTCTGGTTTAAAAAGTTGATACTTCTTTAGTTGATAAAAATCAAGTATCGCTTTCTTTAACGTAATATCGTACTGAATACAAAAAGAATGATCTATAATACGTCTTAACATCACGTCATCTTGCACCATAAATAATTGTGCGTTCATTTTATTAAAGTAGCCTTGTTCCATACCAGCTTCAAAAAACATTTGCAAATTATGATTACGATTTTGTTGTGCAGCGACTAACTGATCAGATAAGTGCGGATATGCCTCTTTCAAATCTTGTAAAAAAACATCAGAAATATATGTCACACATTTTAAAGAGTGGATAAACGTCTTTTGGAAACGTTCTGCAAAAGACATACTTTCATCTTGATTATCCGCATCTCCTTCAAGAAGATAGTTCATAAAATCTTCTACCACAGCTTCAATAATCTCATCTTTTGAAGAAAAACGTTTATATAAAGTAGCTTTACTAATATCCATATATTTCGCAATTTCATCTATTTTCAATTGACTAAAACTCGTTCTTCTAATAACGGGCTTTATTTTATTAATATAAGTGTTTGCACACGCAACTTTTCTCATTAAAAGAGCCTCCCCTTTTGTCCATACAAAACAGTATAGCAAATTCACGATTAATTATAAATGAAGTCACTATACGCAATACATCTTTTTAGTTTAAGGGGCATTTATACTATAGAAAAAATGCCCGCTACCTTTATGAGTAACGAGCACTTTTTCTATAATTTATCGACAGCTCTTCTTATAGCTTTCCCTATTTCCATACTAGACTGCGGGTTTTGCCCTGTAATTAAACGCCCATCTACTACGACATGTGGCGTGAATTTTGGAGCAACATAAAACAAAGCTCCTTCTTCTTTCAATTTACTTTCTAATAAAAAGGGCACTCGATTTTCTAAATGTACAGCTTTTTCCTCATCATTCGTATAACCTGTTATACGCTTACCAGCAACAAAAAACGAGCCATCTTTATTTTTCACACCGACTAAAGAGCTTACGCCGTGACAAACAGCTGCTACAATCCTGTTATTGTTGTACATATTCTCAATGAAATTTGCAACATATGGATTACCTGGAAAATCTACAATTGCCCCGTGCCCACCACCAAATAAAACTGCATCATAATCCGAAAAATGAACCTTTGAGATCGGCTTCGTATTTTGCAATAAAGAAGCAACATGCTTAAACTCACGAGGTATCCCGTTCGGAATCGACACTCTATCAATAGGTACTCTACCACCCTTTATCGACACAATATCAACATCGAACTTAGCCTTTTTAAATACATTATAAGGAGCTGCGAGCTCTTCCAGCCACAAACCAGTCGGGTGTCCATTCATATCATGAGCGCTTGTTGAAACTAACAATATCCTTTTCAACATATCCCCTCCTTACTACCTATTTATGTATGGAGCGTTCTTATCATTCTTATAGAACATGAAACAGGCAGAAAAATAGCCGACTCTTCATTTAAAAGTCGGCTTTCTTTTTATAGTTCGAGCTCTCCCATGCGAAGAAGCTCAACAACTGCTTGTGAACGTCCTTTAACTCCTAGCTTTTGCATTGCGTTTGAGATGTGGTTGCGTACTGTTTTTTCACTGATAAAAAGTTCACCTGCAATTTCCTTCGTTGTTTTATCTTGAACCAGTAATTCAAATACTTCTCTCTCTCTCTTTGTGAGTAACGGTTTAGATTGATACGCTTTTTCCTTCAACTGGTATAACCCTCCTTGCTTAAGCCAGAGCCGTGTATGTGTAAGTTGGGTGTTTATTTAGTCAAGATATTGTATGAACGAAATGTGCAGGTGGTGAATGAAAATGGGCTTTATTTCACATGTTATTTTAGACTTTTATACAGTGCATACACTCTTTGTATCCACTCACTTTTCTACACGCCACATTTGTTCTAGTAATATGCTGACAACAGTACCTACGAATAAACCATTTCCGAATATATATTGCATAACAGACGGCAATGATTGAAGTGCTCCAGACGGTAAAAACATAACACCGCTTCCAAATAATACAGCAACTCCTAAAATCGTTACATTCCTTTCGCTCATTGGCACTTGTTTTATATTATGAAATCCAATTCCAATTAGCTGTACGAACGAAGCCATTAAAACTGCAGATGCGACAGAGGATGGCAACGATGCTAAGTAACGAATAATACTCGGAAACAGCGACATTACGACTAGTAACATACATGCTAGTAAAAACGATCGTATATATTTTTGTTTCGTTAAACGTATAAATCCTGCCGTTGCTGGCAATGGCACGACACCTACAGTTGAAAATACAGAAGAAATGATATGAGAAATCCCTCCAACCCACGTACCATCCTTCAACTGTTTCTGTTCAATAATCCCTTTTTGAATGGTAGCTTGATTAATTGCTATAATAGCTGCCACTGTATTAGAAACTAAAATACATACCATAACGAAACTTGATACAGCCATACCTGTATTCCATTTCGGAAGTCCCCAAGCAAACATTTGTGGAAGTTGCACAAAATGAGTTACTTGAGATGGAATCGTCACTTTTCCTGCAATTAGAAAAAGAATCCACCCACTAATTAATCCTATTAAAACCGCATAACTTTTGACAAAGCCTTTCCCAAAATTAGATAGTATAATAACGAAAAGAAATATACTAAACGCAATTATCGCTGTAAATCCATCGATTTGAGAAACAGTAGCAGTAATTCCTAGCATCCCTTTTAGGAATACACCGCTTAATTGTAAACATAATAAAAGTAAAAACGTCCCTGTCACAAGCGGCGTAAATAAAAATAAAATACGTCCTATAAAACCAGTTACTCCTAATCCTATTAAAATAACACCGGAAATTATCATTCCTAATTCTAAAATTTGCAACGTACTATGTAATTGATCTTGTCCGGCCGTTGCGTAAGCAAGTACGGTAAATACTCCAACCCAAGATCCAGCTGGTCCATCCGCAATTGGTAGTCTATGTCCAAGCCACCCTTGTAAAAAAGAAGATATACCAACTACAAAGAATGTACGCTGCATTAAATAAAATATCTCTTCCGTCGTAAGATGAAATAATCCGCCAACGACAATTGGTAATGCGATTGAATTCGCTAATAAAAATATAAACCATTGCAAAGTTCCCATAATATGATTTTGATTATGTTGATTGTCCAAATCTTTCATCCTTCCATACATTTAACACAGAAATACACACTATACTATTACGTAGCTTTTCGAAACAACACTTTTTGTCCCTTCGATTTCTTCCCGTATCCAAATGTTGCAATATAAACTCCACAAACGATAAAAACAGCTCCAATTATTTGAATGGCTGTTACACTTTTCTGCAATATAATATACCCTACCACCATCGTAACGAATGGTTCTAAATTTAAAAACATGGCTGCTGTTGATGCTTGCGCTTTTCTTAACTGATTATTCCAAACTAATGTGCAAATCCCATGCATAAGTATTGCTGTCACAATGAGAAGCGACCAACTCTCTATAGAGTATTTCAATGTTATGTGAGAAAAGGTAAGAGCAAGAAAGGGTAACATGATTAAAAAACCAAAAGTTGAAGAAAAGAATGTAATCAAAAACATATCATCTCTGTTCCCCAATTTCCGAATTAAAACGATAGATAAAGAAAAAGATAGCATCGTTATAAAAATCCATATTAGCCCTTCTGAAAAGACGAACCTCTGCCCAACACCAATTACAAAAAACACTCCAAAAGTAGCAATTCCTCCTCCTATTACTAACTTAGCTGTTAACGGTTCGTTTAAAATAAATACCGCTAGAATAGAAGTCATGACAGGAGTAAGCGCTAATATTAGCGCAGCTGTTGTTGGATCTGCTGTTTGTAACCCTTCATAAAAAGACCATTGATTAATCGCGACACCTATGATCCCAATTAATAATACACTTTTCATTTCATTCTTTTCTATATATAAGTCTTTCTTACACATAATAGCGTACGCTAGAAAAAACAAATTAATAAATAGTAAACGAAGTGTCGTTAACAACACCGGATGAAATGTATTTACTAAAATCGCACCAAATATAAAGTTACTCCCCCAAACTACTACACATATAAACAGTAATATATATGTACGTGTCACCTATTCCCCTCCTTTTCTCGTAAAAAAGAAGGATTCCTATTCTTTCATTAGGAACCCTTAAAAAAATATATATAAATTAGGGAGATACGTAAATTAAATCAATACTCCTTGGACATGTTGCAAGGAACCTGCTACTATTTTTCCGTCTTTCATTACAGCTGGTCGCTTTACTCGTCTAGCAATCCCTTCCGCTGAACAAGTAGCTTGTAAGAAGACGAAATCAGCTTTATCTCCTACTTTAGGCCAAACTTGATTCCCTTCTTGATCCAATGGTGTTTTTCCACCTGTAATATATGCCAAAGAAGAAGACAAAGACTTCTCATCAATCCAGCGATACTTTTCTGCTAAACGCCCTACTCTTTCAAAAATATCAGCATTTCCAAATGGCCCCCATGAATCAAACATACTATCGCAACCTAAAGAAACGGAAACACCTTTTTCTGTAAGCAATGGTACCGGCGGCATATTTCTGTTAATTGGTACTGTCGTAATAATAGACATTCCTCTCTCAGCTAATAAGTCTGCCATATCTGCTCCTTCTTCTTTAGATACATCGCCAAGACTAAACGCATGACTGACCGCAACACGCCCGTCCCAATTAGCCTCCTCTGTAAATTGAGCTAATTTTTTAATTGTATAAATACCTAAATGTCCTGCATCATGTAAATGCAAATCAACATCTGCATTTGCCTCTACAGCAATTTCCATCATATCAAAAAGTGATTTTTCAATATTATTATCTACAGTAGCTGGATCTACACCACCTACTAAAGTTGAACCCATTTTCATCGCTTCTCTCATAAGAGCATGCGCTTCTGTACGAAGTAAACCATGCTGCGGGAATGCTACAATTTCATATGTAAACGCACCTTTCATATTCTCTAAAGTTTGATGGACAGATTCTAAGTTTTTAAGACCGATATACGGATCAATATTTACATGCGTTCGAATATGAGTCGAACCAGCATTTAAAATGTTTCTTAGTAATAACTCTGCTCTCTCTCCAGTTGTTTGAGCTAAAATTGGTAACTCCTGCTGTTCTAACTCTAATCTCTCAATAATATTTTTTACTGGTGTACATGCTTCCCATGGGCCACCAAGTTTTGTTTTATCAAGGTGAAAATGATTTTCCACAAATGATGGAAGAACAAGCAATTCTTTCGCATCTTTCGTTTCATATTCTGTTTGAAGCGGCACATCCGCAAGTACAATCTTTTCAATCTTCCCATCCTGTATGAGTAAATGATGCAAAGCTGTTTCTGTACCTGTAACTACTTCATTATTAAACTTGTAACCTGTTTCTAATCGTACATTCGTTAACCAATATACATTTTGCATTTCAATCATCCTCTCAAACAAGATTATTTATAGCCGTTTTTTGCAAACTACCCGCAACAACATTTCCTTTATATAAAACAGCACAACGCTCTGTTTGTCTTGCTACTACCTCGGCTGAACATGACGCTTCTGTAAAGACGATATTTGCTTCATCCCCAATTTTTGGCCACTGACGATTTCCTTGATCATCTAATATAGATTTCCCGCCCGTAATAAACTGAAGTGCTTTCCCTAAAGAGCGCTCGTCAATCCATCTAAATCTCTCCGCTAAACAATTTGCCTTTTGCAACATATCTCCCGTTCCAAATGGAGACCAATGATCAGTTATACTATCGTTTCCTAGTGAAACTTTTACACCTTTACGATTTAATAACGGAACTGGAATTACATGTCTACTAATTGGAACTGTTGACGTTATATCAATGTCTAGTGCCGCAAGTCGTTCAGCCATTTCCTCCGCTTCTTCAACAGACACATCTCCAAGTCCAAGAGCATGACTAATCGTAACTCTTCCTTGCCACCCTGCTTCTTCTGTTAATGCAGCTAATCTCTTCATTGTAAATGTTCCGAGTTGGTCCGCGTCATGTAAATGAATATCAATGTCTGAATCAAACTCTACTGCAATATCCATAATTGTATTTAATGATTTTTCAATATTACCGTCTACTGTAGCTGGGTCTACTCCACCTACTAAATGAGCCCCCATACGCATAGCGTCTTTTACAAGCCCTACGGAATTACTTCGTAACAAACCGTGTTGCGGGAATGCTACGATTTTTGCTGATAACTTATCTTTATATGTTTCCAGTGCTGCAATCGTTGCTTCTAAATTCCCAAGACCAATTACAGGATCAATATTGCAATGTGTTCGAATATTTGTCGCTCCGTTTTCAAGAAGTAATTGCAACATTTTCTCCGCTCTACTCTTTGCAGTTTCTAATTGCTTCGGAAGAATAGTTTGCTCCTCATGAATACGAGTGAATATACTCTTTACTGGTGTACATGCTTTCCATGGTCCACCATAATACGTTTTATCAATATGAATATGCATTTCTTCAAATGCTGGTAATGCCAGTAAACCATTTGCATTTACTACTTCACCATCTTGCTCTGATACAATTCCAGGTAATATCTTCGTAATCTTTCCATCTTCAATAAGCAAACTACAAATTTCCGTTTCTGTACTTGTAATTCGCGATTCCTCATATACGTACCCACATTCAAGTTTCACATTCGTTAACCAATATTGTGATTTTACACTCACTTTTTCAATCTCCCTTCGCAATATGATTTTTCTACTTCACAACCGAAACAAAAACAGATAAAAATTTCTATCTTACTGTAGCTCTACACCTTCCAGTCGTAAATACCCAGATGGATCAATCCAAAATCCTTTTATATTTTTCGTA
The DNA here is from genome assembly GCF_044324725.1 of Bacillus sp. 3G2. Classification (NCBI taxonomy): domain Bacteria; kingdom Bacillati; phylum Bacillota; class Bacilli; order Caryophanales; family Bacillaceae; genus Bacillus; species Bacillus sp. 3G2. Next base: position 4,258,894 of record NZ_CP172246.1, read on the forward strand.
GTTGCGGCAATATGATTAATCCCTCGAATTGGTACGAGTAAAGCATCTTTTAATTCAATCTCTTGTAACTGTTTGTACAATTCTTTTCTCTTCGCCTCATCTTTTTCTTTTCTAGCATCTTCTATTAATTTATCTACTTCCGGATTACTATAGAAAAATTGGTTACCAGTTGCTCCGTGTGAGCTAGAATGGAATAAATTATATTGATTATAGTCACCATCACCTGTTGCGTTTCCCCATCCTCCAACAAACATCGCATGTTCTGATTTATTCGTTGCAGCTAAAAACGCACCATATTCCATAACTTTAATTTCTACATCAACGCCAATCCCTTTTAATTGAGATTGAATTACTTCCACTAATGCCATTCTAACCTTGCTGTCATTCGTCCAAATTGTTGTTTTAAACCCATTTGGATAACCAGCCTCTGCTAATAATTTTTTCGCGGTATTAATGTCATACTTATATCCTTTTACGTCTTTCGTATAACCGAATACTTTAGGAGTCATTACGGAGTTTATTTCAGTCCCAACATTGTTATATACCCCTTTTAAAATCCCTTTCGTTTCAATCGCATGTGCAATCGCTTGACGAACGAGCGGATTGTCAAATGGCTTTTTCTGTACATTAAAGCCAATATATTCTACACCTAAACCTTCATTTTCAATTAACTCCATGGATGGTGAATTTTTCACACGCTCTACCTCAGTTACAGGTAAGTTCTCTGCAATGTGAGCTTCACCAGTTTCAATCATTCCAATACGTGTTGCATCTTCCGGTACTACTTTGAATACAACTTCATCAACCTTTGATTTTTCGCCCCAATAATTTTTATTCTTTTCAAGTCGAATTTCTTCACCTGGTTTCCATGACTTAAAAGTATATGGACCTGTCCCAACCGGATGCTGAGCTAAACCTTTTCCTTTTTCATCAATTGCTTTCGGACTTAAAATACTCCCTTCATTACTTGCGAAAATAGATAAAAGAGGTGAGTATGGGTATTTCAATACGAACTGTACTGTGTATTCATCAATTACTTTTATTTCTTGAATCATGGAATAAACAGTTGCTCGATTTGAACCTACTTTCGGGTCTAATACACGTTCAAAGTTTTTCTTTACTGCCTCAGCATTAAACGGTGCACCGTCTTGGAATGTCACTCCTTGTTGTAACTTAAACTCCCAGTTCACATCATCAATTTGTTTCCATTCCTTTGCTAACATAGGTTTAAAATCCATATTTTTATCTCGCTGTACAAGGTTTTCATACACTTTATGGTATACAACACTCGCTGAAGGAATGTTTGTAATAAAATGTGGATCTAAGTTATCAGCATCTGACAGTCTAGCAATGGTTAAAACACCGCCTTCTTTCGCCCCTTTGCTCCCCGATCCTTCTTTGCTTGTCTTCGTATTAGATGAACACCCCGCTAGAAAAACTGAAAGACATAAAATTGTGATAAAGCAAATGACAAGTCCCCTTTTGAACCTCATCGCCCTTCCCCCTCCACTTTCTTTTATCTCTACATCATAAAGTGAAACCTTAAACCTATCGTTCTATTTCACCTACTTTCTAATAGCGAATAATTTCACTACCTTCTCTTCTGCAAATTTGTTTATGTATTTGTAATTATAAATAACTTTGCGGAAAAAGTTTTTAAACATCTTTACTTCTATTTGCACTTTCTTTACTATTTGAATTTTCTGAATTATTTTTAAACATTTTTACTTGTATTTGCATTTTCTTTACCTATTGTTTTAAATCCGTTGACTCAAATTAATTTTCTGATAATTTATTCATAAAGAAAGGGAGGTATGAAAAATGGAAGTTCGTCTTTCTAAAGAAGAAAAAACTTCATTACAAACGATTCAAATGAAGAATACATCGAAGTTGATAACTGGCTATCGAAAATTAAAGAAAAACAAAATGGCATTTATCGGGGGTATTATCGTTCTTTTCTATATTTTAATTGCTATATTTGCCCCATTATTAGCACCCTATAATCCATTTGATATTCAGTTAGTCAATAAGTTACAACCACCTTCCATGGAACATTGGATGGGAACAGATGATAAAGGTAGAGATATTTTAAGCCGCCTTTTACATGGGACACGCCTTTCATTACTTGTTGGATTTTCTTCTGTATTTATAGGAGCGTTGTTCGGCATTATTCTCGGTATTATTTCTGGTTATTATGGTGGATGGTTTGACACAGTGATTATGAGAATCATCGATATCATGCTAGCTTTTCCTGGTATTTTACTTGCTCTTGCCATTGTAGGGGCGCTAGGACCAAGTCTTGTGAACGTAATTATCGCTATTGGCTTTTTCTCAATCCCTATGTTTGCTCGTATCGTTAGAGCTTCTACATTAACAGTGAAAAAATTAGAGTATATCGATGCTATAAGAGCACTAGGAGCAAGGGATTTCACCATTATTATGAAGCATATATTCCCTAACATCTTATCGCCCATTATCGTCCAAGCTACTTTACGCTTAGCTACAGCAATTTTATCTGCAGCTGGATTATCATTTTTAGGACTTGGGGCACAACCCCCTTCACCTGAATGGGGAGCAATGTTAAGTAATGGACGTGACTTTTTATTTACCGCACCGCATATCGCAATGTTTCCTGGAATTGCAATGTCTACACTCGTAATCGGTTTAAACATGTTTGGTGACGGGTTACGTGACGCACTTGATCCGAGACTTAAAAAATAGAAAGGGGCATGATGATACATGCTAATGTTTATATTTCGTAGAATACTACAATTAATTCCCGTTCTTTTCGGCGTTGTATTCGTTGTTTTCTTAATTATGCAAATGGTACCCGGAGACCCAGCTCTCCTTATCGCTGGTGAAGGAGCATCAAAAGAAACTGTCGAGCAAATACGCCACCAATTAGGATTGGACAAACCTTTTATCATGCAATATTTCTCTTATATCGGAAATATATTACAAGGCGATTTCGGGGTTTCGATTCGTTCTAACCGCCCAGTGTTAGACGAAGTACTAATCCGCCTTCCAATCACTATTGAACTCGCACTGTGTAGCATCGTCATTACAGTTGTAATCGGAATGATTGCTGGTATCATCTCTGCTACAAAGCAATATTCTTGGACAGATGTTTCCATTATGATTATCGCTTTATTAGGTGTCTCATTACCAAGTTTTTGGTTTGGACTTATGCTCATTTTTTACTTCTCTGTTCAAATTCAAATATTCCCCGTTTCTGGTTGGGGAACTTGGATGCACATGGTTTTACCAGCACTTACACTAGGTGCATCTGGCGCCGCAATCGTAGCACGTATGACTCGCTCAAGTATGCTTGATGTTATACGCCAAGATTATATACGAACAGCAAGAGCAAAGGGAGTAAAAGAAAGAGTCGTTATATATAAACATGCTTTGAGGAACGCATTAATTCCCGTTATTACTGTTGTTGGATTACAATTTGGAGCACTTTTAGGTGGTACAGTTTTAGTAGAATCAGTTTTTGCTATAAATGGACTTGGAAGATTGATTGTAGACGCCATCCGAATGAGAGACTTACCAATGTTACAAGGGGGCGTATTAATCGCCTCGGTCATCTTCGTTCTAGTCAATCTTATTGTTGATATTTTATACCGTCATTTCAATAAACGTATTGAGCTTAATTAAGGGGGTGCACAAACATGAATAAAAAGGAAGAGGTATTACAAGTTAAAGATTTAAAAACACATTTCTTTACAGACGAAGGTGTAAGCAAAGCGGTTGATGGTTTAAATTTCTCTGTTTCTAAAGGAGAAACACTCGGCATCGTAGGGGAATCTGGTTGTGGGAAGAGTATCACTTCTCTATCCATTATGAGATTACTTGACCGAGAAAGCGGCAGTAAAATTGAAGGCAGCATTTTATTTAAAGGAAAAAATTTATTACAGCAAAAAGAAGCTGAAATGCGTGCAATTCGTGGAAATCAAATCTCAATGATTTTCCAAGAACCAATGACATCTTTGAATCCAGTATATTCTGTTGGGGAACAGATTGCAGAAGCAATTCGTATCCATCAAAAATTAAGTAAAAAAGAAGCTTGGAATAAAGCCGTCGATATGTTGAAACTAGTTGGGATTCCTTCTCCTGAAAAGCGTGCAAAGCAAGAGCCACATGAACTAAGCGGAGGAATGCGACAACGCATTATGATTGCAATGGCACTTGCTTGCAATCCAGATTTACTCATTGCAGACGAACCAACAACTGCTCTTGATGTAACAATTCAAGCTCAAATATTATCACTTATGAAATCACTTCAAAAACAACTCGGTATGGGAATTATCATGATCACACATGACTTAGGAGTCGTGTCAGAAACATGCGATAGAGTCGCCGTTATGTACGCTGGAAAAATCGTCGAATATGCAGATATCGATCATATATTTACTAACCCAAAACACCCTTATACAATCGGACTCCTTCAATCTCTTCCAAAACTCGATGCAGACCAAGAAGAATTACAAACGATTCCTGGATCCGTACCGAGTCCGTACCATATGCCGAACGGATGTCGCTTTGCTGATAGATGCACCCATGCAAAAGAACTATGTCACAACACTCTTCCAGAACTTCAACTCACGCAAGATGGAAGCGAAGTTCGATGCTGGATGTTTACAGATCTTTGGGATAAATCATCTTCAGAAGAATTGGAGGTATTATAAAATGTCTACTACGCAAATAAGCAAACGAGAGTTATTACAAGTACAAAATTTAAAACAATACTTCCCTATAAAAAAAGGAATTCTAGGACGCTCTATTAGCTTTATTAAAGCAGTTGACGATATTAGCTTTACAATTTACGAACAGGAAACTGTCAGTATTGTTGGGGAATCTGGTTGCGGGAAGTCCACCACCGGGCGTGCAATATTACGCCTTGATAAAGCAACAAGTGGAAATATCATATTTCAAGATAAAAATTTACTAGAATTAAATAAATCAGCAATGAGAAAAGTTCGAAAGGATTTACAAGTAATTTTTCAAGATCCCTTTGCTTCTTTAAACCCTAGACAAACAGTAGGCAATATTTTAGAAGAAGCTATGGCCATTCAAAATGTATGTCCAAAAGGAGAAAGAAAAGCAAAGGTTATTGAGTTGCTTGGCAAAGTTGGTCTTCCACCCGATGCAGTGAAGCGCTATCCACATGAATTCAGTGGTGGACAACGACAAAGAATCGGAATCGCACGCGCTTTAGCTGTTAATCCCAAACTCATCATTTGTGACGAGGCCGTCTCCGCCTTAGATGTTTCAGTGCAAGCACAAGTTTTAAATTTGTTAAAGCAGTTGCAGCAACAATATGGATTAACATATTTATTCATCTCTCACGATTTAGCTGTTGTTCGTCACATATCGGACCGCATTATTGTAATGTATCTTGGTACCATTGTGGAAATTGCCGATAAACATTCTCTTTTCAACAATCCGCAACACCCTTACACAAAAGCGCTTCTCTCAGCAATTCCTACCATTAGTGCAGGAACGAAAAAAGAGCGTATTGAACTTAAAGGAGACCTTCCCTCTCCTCTAAACCCGCCAAAAGGATGCCGTTTTCATACTCGTTGCCCCTACGCAATTGAAAAATGTGCAACAGAGCAACCAAGTTTTCAATCTGTAAGTGATGATCACAAAGTAGCCTGTCATATTATCTAATCTTAATCTGAATAATAGAAATATTTACAATACTTTAGTATAATATAAAAAAACAAGATTGAGGTATGTATGTTAACTTATGAAGCATTTGCCGTATTAATAACTATACTTGTCTTAGCTCCAATTTTTGGAGCTATTATTTTATTATTTTTATTTATTTTTGAAAAACGAATCGACTTACTAGAAAGTGAAAAGAAAAAAATAGCACTGGAACGAGAATTGCAACAGTCTTTATATCATCAACTCACTCAACAAATTCAACCTCATTTTTTATTCAATACATTAAATACAATTTTAAGCTTAGCTCGTCTACAGAGAACAGATGAAGTTGTCAAATCACTCGAGATCTTTTCTCTATTTTTAAAAGGAAAATATAAAACAACTGATTTATTAATTCCTATCTCTGAAGAACTGGCCTATACAAATTATTATATTGAGATTCAAAAAATGCGATTTCGCTCGAGACTTTCAGTAAGCATTACTTCTTCTGAAGATTTACACAATGCTTATATTCCACCTTTCGTTATTCAAACGTTAGTTGAGAATTCCTTTAAACATGGGCTAGAAAAAAAAGCTGGTCAAGCAATTTTAAATATTCATCTATACAATACAAATAACCGAATTACACTTCTAGTATCCGACAACGGTACTCAAAACGAACCATTTACTTCCCATACGGAAGAAAGTGGATACGGACTTGAAAATATAAAACAACGATTTCAGTTATTCTTTCAAGAACAAACTACGTTCTCTTTACTTTCTACAAAAGAGAACGGCACGAAAGTTGAAATCACATGGCCTTTCATCACAGAAAAAAACACAGAGGAGGTAGTACAAAAATGAACGTACTATTAGTAGATGACGAACCACTAGAACTGGAACAATTAGAATTTCTTATCCACCGTCAGTTCCCTAATTGGACACTACACCTAGCTTTAGATGCGGATGAAGCTTTAGCTATAAATGAAAAATTCCCAATTCATTTGGCACTTTTAGATATCCACCTTCCAGGCATGTCTGGCCTACAACTAGGTGAAAAATTAAAACATAATAACGCTAACTTGGATATCATCATCGTAACCGCATATCAAAATTTCGATTATGCAAAACAATCTATTCGTCTAGGCGTCATTGACTACATAACAAAGCCAATTATAGAAAAGGAACTCATCGATATATTACAAAAATACAAAGGAGATTCCCATACTCCTTCCTACTCACGTATTATTCAAGATACATTAGACATCATCCATGAAACTTTTCATGACAAACTACACTTAGCAGACATTGCAACTAAAGTACATACAAATCCGACTTATTTAAGCCGGAGGTTTCATGAAGAAGTAGGTATTTCATTTTCCGGATATATCATGCAATATCGGATTGAAATGTCACAGAAATATTTAACGGAACACCCACATTGGTGTATCTCTCAAATTTCTGAACGATCTGGTTTTAATAGTCAGCATTATTTCAGTACTGTTTTTCGTAAAATGACCGGAATGACTCCGAAAGAATATAGAGGCGAGGGATAAATTGTGACGAAAAACAACTCTGCTTTCACACCATTACAATTAGGTATCGGAACTGGGACTGTTCTTTTATTATCTAAATGGGTCGCAAGTATATCGACGCTCGCGTTACCTGAATCTATTATCAATTATGGGCTAATCGCTGGTATTCTTTACGCTATGATTGGCCCTTTCACTCTTATTTTATTGGGGATTTTAATAAAAAAAATACGTTCTACATTCCCAGAGGGCGAATCCATTCACGATTACTTATTATATAAACTTTCTCACAAAGGATATATAATTGTATGCTCTTTCCTTGTTCTATTAAGTATAGAAAGTATGTTCATTCAAACGAAAGTTGCTAGTATTTTACTTAATGTTTTTTTCCATATTCCATATACATTGGGCTCTTTACTTTTCATTACCCTTTGTACAATATTTGTAATGTTAAGTAACGCTAAACTATTCACTAAAATGGCTATTATGCAAACTGTATTAATGTTTTCTACTATGATTATTATTCCAATTTATTTTTTTGTACAAGATGGCATTACCCATGTATACGATGGAATTCGCTTATATCACCCTTATCTGCTATTTTATGAAAATATAAATGGAATATATTTTCTTACTGCCGGCATTCTCATCGAAACAGGAAGAGTATTAATAAGCCCTGCATCTTGGGATAAAGCTTTCCGCATTCATCCTAAAAAAATCATTCCGACTTTTTTACTATCAGGATTTATATGGATTACTATCCCTTTGGCGTTCGCTTCTCTAATTATGATAGTTATCTTTAGTGGGAGCTTAGATCATTTATACGATCTTCTAGCTCAGCTTCCTAAAAAAATAGAATTTACCATTTTATTTTATCTACTCGTTATCGGCTCTTTAAGCGCAATAACTTCCAGTTTTATTTCTTGGATGCATGGATTTACTAAACTCATTCGAGATTTTATACCGATGATACGTACAAAAATTAATTTCAAATTATATACAACTCATTTTATTTCTATAACTATCGGATTTTCAGCTTTTTTCATTACAATTACTACAAACTATACTATTTTAGAAATTATTTTTTTCTTTGGTATTCTTTATACATCTCTTATCATCACAATATTATTCCTTATTTTTAGTAAACAAAAAATAAGCATCATTATACCAATCATTTCGATTATTGGTACCCTTACCGGTTATGTAACTTACTTCTTAATCAATCCTTTAACAAGCATTTGGGTTAGTATAGCGGTTACTCTTTCACTAAGTATTTTTTATAGGTTTTCACATTGGGTACACCGACAATTGAACTACAAATGAAACAATAATATGAGGCCCTTTTGGTGGTTTAGCTTTGCTACCCAAGGCCTTTTTACTTTTATCAAAAACCATTGGACTACACTATAAATTAAATTCATTGTTTATATAACCCCGTATCTGAATTGTAAAACATAGATCACTTTACAAAAAAATTGTAATACAACCGCATAGTCTTCTCATAAATTTCCATATAGAATAGATGTATATAGCTTGCTAAAAAAGGAGTGGATTGGAAGATGTCAAAAAGGTTATGTAAATCCGAAACTGATAAAATGCTATTTGGTATATGCGGTGGTTTAGGGGAATATTTTGATATTAGCTCTACCCTCATTCGCATACTTTGGGTTATTGCTGTTTTATGTTTTGGGACTGGTTTTTTAGTTTATTTTATTTGTTTATTACTTATGCCACGTTCATACTAGTGGCATCCTGCATATACTTAATCGAAATATAAAAAATCACCTATAGAATTCTATAGGTGATTTTTTTATGAAGAATATTTCATCGTTAAATGCAATACTGCAACTTCATCTTCTTCATTTCTATAACTATGTTTTTTGTTCGCTTCAAATTGAATAGAGTCAAACTCATTCAATTCGTATACATCGTTTTCCACTTGAATCGATACTTTCCCTTTCATTACCGTTACAAGCTCAATAGCACCTTCATGATGAGCTTCTGGTTCATATATGCTATTCGCCCTTAAACAAGCACGATGCATTTCCATTCCTGTTTCTTTCGTATAACGGAACATCGTTTCTAAATGCCATGCTTGTCCCACATCTACTGCAAATCCTTCTCCGCAGCGCGCAACAGCTACAGGTTCTCCAACAACCATCAATCTCGATAAAGGAATCGATAACCCTTTCGTTATTTTCCAAATGACAGCTAACGTCGGATTCGTTTCGCCTCTTTCAATCTTTCCTAATGTTAATTTACTCACTCCTGTTTTTTGGGCTAATTCTTCTAAACTTAATTTTTGTTCATTTCGAATTTGTCTTAATAACTGACCTACTTGCTGAATGACCTCTTTCGTTTGCATATCTTCATGTTCTTTCATCTATAAAACCACCTTAAAGTATAAAATAGTTTACTTTTATTATTTTTAAGTATATTATACTATACATAATTATCAAATTCAGAAAGGAGTGCTATACTTCATGCGCGCAATTTTATTAGGCCTTTTATCATCAGCCTTTTTTTCCGCAACCTTTATTATTAATAGAGCGATGAATGTATCTGGAACGAGCTGGGCTTGGACAGCTTCCTTCCGTTTTTTATTCGCTCTCCCTATTTTATTCCTTATCGTTTTATTTCGCAAAAACTTAAGGGGTTTATGGGAAGAATTAAAGAAACATCCATTAGCGTGGATTGGATGGGGTTCCGTTGCTGGTATTGGATTCTATTCTTTATTAAGTTTTGCAGCTGTCTTTTCTCCAGCGTGGCTCGTTGCTGGAACTTGGCAAGTTACGATATTAGCAGGATTACTCTTATCGCCATTGTTCTTCGTTAAAATAGAAACGAAATCAGGAACAAAACTTGTACGCGGAAAAATTCCACTTCGTAGTTTATATGTTGCATTATTTATTTTACTTGGTGTAATTTGTATGCAAGCGACTGCAGCAGGTCATATTACAATGACTCAGTTTATTTCAGGATTTTTACCTGTCGTAGTGGCTGCTTTCTTATATCCATTCGGCAACCGAAAAATGATGGAGCTTGTTGGCGGCCGTCTCGATACGTTCCAACGCGTATTAGGAATGGCAATAGGCAGTCTTCCTATAACAATTTTACTTGGTATATATGGATTTTCTACTACCGGTATTCCAACATCAAGCCAAATGCTGCAAGGCTTTTTGTTAGCATTATGTTCTGGCGTAATTGCAACGATGACATTTTTCTTTGCTACTGACTTAGCAAAAGATAACCTCGCCCTACTTGGAGCTGTTGAAGCAACGCAAGCTGGAACGATGGTCTTTACCGTGCTTGGCGAAATTGTTTTCTTGAATGGTTCATTCCCTGGTGGCCTTTCCCTACTTGGAATGATTATTATTATGTTAGGAATGGTTGCAAATAGCATTTTAAATCGATCTGTTCCAATCGTTAAGCAGAAAAAAACAGCATAAAAAAGAGTATGGTTCTCTAACAAAGAACCATACTCTTTTTTATTGTCCCCCTATTTCGCCTTATCAGAATAGTATTTCATTAGCTGTTTATACTAAAACCTATGTTATAATACGTTTCATGCGCAATATTAGGAGGTAAATTATGTTAAAAAAAGCAATCGCTGAATTTATTGGTACATTTGTACTTGTATTATTCGGAACTGGAGTAGCTGTCATTGGCGGCGGAATTGAAGGAATTGGAACATTAGGAATCGCTATGGCTTTCGGTCTATCTATTGTGGCTATGGCATATAGCATCGGAACAATTTCTGGATGTCACATTAACCCAGCAGTATCGGTAGCTATGTTCATCAACAAAAGAATGAACGCTATGGAACTTTGTTATTATGTATTAGCTCAAATTTTAGGTGGTTTATTAGGAACTGCAACGTTAGTAACGATTTTACGCTCTGCTAAAACACCTTTAGATAATTTAGGACAAAATGGTTTTGGAACTCTTGGTTTATCTGGAGCATTTCTAGTTGAATTCATTTTAACTTTCGTATTCATTTTAGTTATCGTTGCTGTAACAGGTAAAAAAGGAAGTTCTTCTCTGGCAGGATTAGTAATTGGTTTCACATTAGTTTTAGTTCACTTATTAGGAATTCCGTTAACAGGAACTTCTGTTAACCCAGCTCGTAGTATCGCACCAGCTTTATTCGCTGGCGGAGAAGCACTTTCTCAACTATGGGTATTCATCGTTGCACCAATTCTTGGTGGTATCGTAGCAGCTATTGTTGGTAAATTTATTTTAAATACTGAAAAATAGAACTTTCAATATTTCTGAATAAAAAAAGGCGAGCCCTCATTATGAGGATGCTCGCTTTTTTACTCTTTCATTTTAGACTTTAAGTTTGTAACTAATTGATCTACTGTTACATTTGCAAGTACGTTTTCCATCGCTTCTTGCGCTTGCATTAAAATAATTTCTAATACTGACTGAATATTAGCTCCTACTGGACATTCAATGTTGGGATTTTCATGGAAGGAAAATAGCTGTCCTTCTTCTACAACTTCCACTGCTTTATATACATCAAGTAATGTAATTTCTTCTAAATCACGAGCAAGTGTCGTACCACCTTTACCAGCTTGTACATCAACAAGTCCTGCTCTCTTCAACATTCCTGTAATGCGACGAATCACAACTGGATTTGTATTCACACTACCAGCAATCCATTCAGAGGTACAGCGAGAGTTTCGATCTATCGCAAGTAACGTTAACATATGAACACCTACTGTAAAACGACTACTAATCCCCATCTGCACACCCTCCTTTGTATTCATTCTATTAAAAGACGACTCTTATTATTATATACTATTTTTAATTTATACATAAAGAAAAAGCATGATTCCAATAGGAAATCATACTTTTCTCTCATTATTGACGCTTTATAAACTTCGCTAAATCTTTAAATTTCACTTTATCTGAGTAATTCATTACACCGTTTACGTAAATACGGCTTGTAACAGCACTTAATATGCCGATTGTCGCTAAAAGAACTAGCAGTGTTATCGTAATTTCTAACATACCCGTCTCACCAGCTACAAAGCGTGAGAATGTGACCATTGGGGTAAAGAATGGAACGTAAGAACTTACAACAACAATCGTACTATTTGGATCACCTAGCGATTTAAGACTTATAAACAATGCTGCCATTATTAAAATCGATACTGGTATCATTACACCTTGTAAATCCTCAGTCTTAGAAACAACCGCACCAGCCGCTGCATACATCATCGCATAGAGGAAATATCCTGTAACAAAATAAATGAGGAACATACCGATAACTTGTGCATCTAACTTTGTAAAATCAATTGGCAATCCAAATAAGGAACCATTTTCTAAATCCACCCATCCTAGTAACCAAGGAACTAGGTAACCACATGCCAATATGACAAGTTGTAATAACGCCGTTGAAACAACCGCTAAAATTTTCGCATACATCATCGTAAGCGGTTTTACTTTCGGAATCATGACTTCCATAACACGAGAAGCTTTTTCAGAAGCAATATTCATCGCAATTGTGCTTCCGAACATGACAATAAACATATACAAAGCAAATGTAAAGAAATAGGCAATTCCGAAAGAAGCAGAACGATCTTTAATCGCTTCTTGTTTCACTGAGATTTCAGTTTGCAATTGTTGTGCAATTTCCGGTGAAACATTATGTGTAGCAATTGTTACTGCCGTATATTGCGCTTTTAAATAACTAGCCATAATTGTAGAAGTTGTTTCACTAGGGAACCCATTAAACATATACGTAACTTCTGGAACTCCATTCTTTTCAGTCACACGGAATAAACCGTCTAAATCGCCTTCTTCTACTTGTTTATGTAGTTTATTAAAATCTTCTTTTGAACCAATTGTTAATTTAGCTGATGGTAGTAACTTATTTAACTCTTCTTTTTGTATTTTATATGTAGAACTCTCTACTACAACTGCAATTTTATCTTTATCCTTATTTTTATCATTACTTGAAGTAAAATGATTAAATGCAAAAATCCCAAATACAATTAAAAACAAAATCGCACTCGTAATTAATGATCTTTTAGATAAAAATGATTCCCTAAAATAAAATGAAAATACGTGAGAAAATTTACGCATCGTTATTTCGCCCTCTCTACAAAGATTTCGTTTAACGTCGGCTCTAACATTTTAAATTGTCGTAAGGTAATACCTTGTTCTTGCAACTGTTGTAAAATCTTTAGAGCTTCTGCATCATCTTGTACTTGCACATAAAGAAGGCCTTGTTGTTTTTCATACAATACATGTATAGCTTCTAATCCCTTCTCATTCTCTTCTGTATCTTCAATCGTTAAATTACGGAAACCGTATTCTTTTTTAATATCACTTAATTGGCCTTTTACGACTGCTTCGCCTTTTTTCAAAATACATACATGTTGGCAAAAAGCCTCTACTTGTTCCATACGATGACTAGATAAAATAATGGTTTTTCCGCTCTGCACTTGTTCTTCAATAATGCTAGCTAACATTCCAGCATTAACTGGGTCTAGTCCGCTAAACGGTTCATCTAAAATGAGAAGTTCAGGATTATGAAGAAGAGCAGCAATTAATTGGATTTTTTGCTGGTTCCCTTTTGAAAGCTCTCCTGCCGTTTTAAATTTATATTCCGGTATTGCCAATCGATCTAACCAGTGATCAATAGCAAGGTCTACTTCTTTTTTCGTCATTCCTTCTAATCTACCAAAATATCGCAACTGGTCTATTACTCTACTTTTTGTATATAAACCTCTTTCTTCTGGTAAATATCCAATTGTTACCCCACTAGTCCCAAATGATTTTCCATCCCATGTAATAGAGCCTTCATTAGGCGTTAATAATCCGAGAAGCATTTTGATTGTCGTTGTTTTCCCTGCACCATTTCGCCCAAGTAATCCTAGTACTTCACCTTTAGGTAACGAAATTTGCAAGCCGTTAACTGCTTTTGATTCTCCAAATAGTTTCGTTAAGTTTTGAATTTGTAAACTCAAAGTATAAAGCCTCCCCTTTAGTATCATTCATACTCTCTTTCAAAGACTATGTTTATGCAGGATAAAATATAGCACTACGCTTCATCCTTTTAATATGTAGCACCGCCTTAATCCATCATTTGTTCTATTTAGTTAAAATTGTAAATAATATTGTTTTATTTGTCAATTATAATTGTCATTTCGACAATAAAACTTGTCAAAATGATTCCCAACATTTTTCTCATCTTTCTAATATAGGACATACTACTATATATACAAAAGACAATATGCAAATGTTCATACAAAAAATATTATTTTTCGATATATAATATTAACTGATTTTCTAACATCGAGGAGGATACATATGAAGATGAAGAGGAGCATTACCACTTTATTATCTGTAGCAGTTCTATCTACATCGCTTGTAGCATGTTCAGGAACACAAGAGAAAACTGTGGCGAAAGAAGAGAAGGCAAAATTAACAGACCAGCAATTAATGGCTGATTTATGGTATCAAACAGCTGGTGAGACGAAAGCACTTTACTACCAAGGATACAATATCGGTCAATTAAAGCTCGATGCAATTCTTGCAAAAGGGACAGAGAAAAAACCTGCTATCGTACTGGATTTAGATGAAACTGTTTTAGATAACAGTCCTCATCAAGCAATGAGTGTAAAGACAGGAAAAGGCTATCCTTACAAATGGGATGACTGGATTAATAAGGCGGAAGCTGAAGCTCTTCCAGGCGCAATTGATTTCTTAAAATATACAGAATCTAAAGGTGTAGATATTTACTACATCTCAAATCGTAAAACGAACCAACTAGATGCAACAATTAAAAATCTTGAGCGTGTAGGTGCTCCTCAAGCAACGAAAGAACATATATTACTACAAGATCCGAAAGAAAAAGGAAAAGAAAAACGCCGTGAACTCGTTTCGCAAACACATGATATCGTCTTATTCTTCGGCGATAACTTATCTGATTTCACTGGTTTTGATGGAAAATCTGTAAAAGATCGAAATCAAGCAGTCGCAGATTCAAAAGCACAATTTGGTGAGAAATTTATTATTTTCCCGAATCCGATGTATGGTGATTGGGAAGGCGCTTTATATGATTATGATTTCAAAAAATCAGATGCAGAAAAAGATAAAATCCGTCGCGACAACTTAAAATCATTCGATGCAAAATAAAAGAGGATGGCATTCGCCATCCTCTTTTATTTTGCTTTCTCTGTTAAAGGCAAGATAAATACTTCCACACGTCTATTCTTTGCCTTTCCTTCTTGTGTATCATTTGGAGCAATCGAACGGTATTCTCCGTAACCAATCGCACTAAATTTTTCTGGTTGTAATTCTTTATTTTGCAGTAATACTTGCATAAAATTAACCGCCCGCTGCGTACTTAATTCCCAGTTTGACGCAAACTGCGCATTGGCAATAGGGACATTATCCGTATGACCCGATACTGTAATTTCACGAGGTGACGCTGAAACAAGTAAGCTAGACATCTCTTTTGCAATCCCTAAAGATTCTAATTTCACATCTGCTTTCCCCGAATCAAACAGTATATTCTCTAATATTGTCACCATTAATCCCTTTTCAGTTAATTTAGTTTGAAAAGAAGAGGATAATTGTTTTTCATTAATATATTGATCAATCTTTTTTTGTAATGCTTTCAATTCATCCATCTCTTTTTTTTCTTTCGCTCTAGCTTCTTCTTGTTTTTTTGCTTGTTCTGCCTCAAGGCTACTTGCCGATAACTCTTTCTCTTCATTCGGCTTCTGATCACTCAAAAATTCTTTATTTCCTGTTCCACCTGCTAGTTCACTTCGAAACGCTACCGCCATCTGTTTGAACTTCGCAGCATCTATACTACTCATTGCGAATAAAACGATGAACAATGCAAATAACAACGTTAACATATCAGAATAGGGAATTAACCAAGTTTCGTCGATATGCTCATCATGTTTTTTCTTTTTGCCTCTTCTATTTTTCTTACTCCGCATTTTTTTCTGCTCCTTTTTCTAGCTTTTTACGCTCAGTTGCAGAAAGTGAACCTAAAATGCGGTTCTTCATAATAAACGGATATGTACCTTCTTGTAACATTAATAAACAATCAATGATTAAACGTTTTTTCTCGATTTCAGCTGCAGATTTTTGCTTTAACTTATTTGCAAATGGATGCCATAATACATAGCCTGAAAAAATACCAAAAATCGTTGCAATAAACGCACCCGAAATAGCATGACCTAACTTTTCAATATCAGTTAAATTACCAAGTGCAGCTACAAGACCAATAACAGCACCTAAAACCCCTAATGTCGGTGCATATGTACCAGCTTGTGAAAAAATTGCCGCTCCTTTTGCATGCCTTTCTTCAATTGCTTCTAATTCAGCTTCTAAAATTTGCTCTAGATCTTCTGCGGATACGCCATCAATCACAAATTTCATACCACGCAAAAGAAATTCATCTTGAATTTTGTCTAATTGTTGCTCTAAAGACAAAATACCGTATTTTCTACTTTCTGATGTCCAATGAACAAACAATTCTAGCAACTGTTCATAACTTAAATCCTTTTTATTTGAACTAAAAAGAACTTTAAATAATTTTGGAACCCTTTTTAGTTGATTCATCGGAAATGCTATACATACTGCAGCAAATGTACCGATAAAAATAATTAATGCTGCGGCAGGATTCAATAAGGCATTTACGTCAGCGCCCTTGACGACCATCCCTACTACCACTGCTACAAATCCTAAAATAAGTCCAATAATTGTTGCAAAATCCATTCCCATTCACTCCTAGTCTATACAAGAAGTTCTTTATTCTCGATAATCGCTACATCTTCTTATGTATATATATTACATAAAAAATTCATTTCATGAAAGATAAGAAATGAATTAAATGAAAAAATACTACAATTTCACACATTTTCTGACATTTTCTTTGCATTTCTATTACGTTACGACTCTTATATTTCTTTTTCAACAAACTAGACTTATAATAAAAACAATACATATTTTATGAAGAAAGGACTGTGATTACAAGGCATCATGAAAAAAATAATCATTATTTCTGCCGCTACTATTGTAATCGGTATCACTTCTTTCGCTTACTTTGGTTCTAAATCACCACTACAAAATGGGGCGAAAGCTGTCGAAAGTCAACAGCATAGTAATCACCAAAAAGAAGAGATTCCTGCTTTTCCAAAAGCTGATCATAATGCAAAGAAACTAGACAATGATTTTTCCGTTGTAACAAATCCAGAGTCTAATCTTGTCTTAGTTAATAAACACCGAAAACTACCAGACGGATACACACCTGAAGACTTAACAAGACCGAACGTACCATTTACTAGTCCAAAAGATAAGGAAAAAACATTGCTGCGTAAAGATGCTGCAGATGCGCTTGAAAATATGTTTGAAGCGGCAAAGAAAGAAGGACTCGAACTTACAGCTGTATCTGGTTATCGTTCCTACAAACGCCAAAAATCATTACATGATACATACGTTAGACGTCAAGGAAAAGCTGAAGCTGATTCAGTAAGTGCCATTCCTGGTACGAGTGAACATCAAACTGGTTTAGCAATGGATATTAGTTCAAAATCTGCTAAATTCCAATTAGAGCCTATTTTCGGAGAGACAGCCGAAGGAAAATGGGTTGCAAAACATGCCCATGAATTTGGCTTTGTCATTCGTTATTTAGAAGATAAAACAGAAACAACAGAATATGCATACGAACCGTGGCATTTGCGCTACGTTGGCAATCCATACGCTACATACATATATAAACATCATTTAACATTAGAAGAAGCGATGGAAGACAAAAAATAAGAGAGCAAATTGCTCTCTTATTTTTCTTTCACTCTATCATTGTAGTAATTTTTTCTTCCACTCTTCAGGCCATGGTTCGCCTCTTCCCGTTTTTTTCGATGCTTGAACCATCATTCCACGACCAACTAAACAAACTTCTCCTGCTGCATTCTTCACCATATAATGCAAATCTAAAGAAGAATTCCCAACCGAACCCGCTTTTACATATACTTTCAACTGTTCATCAAAATATATTTGCTTAATAAAATTGCATTGTAAATCTGCAACAACGATCATTGTTTCTGATGATGCATGCGTCCATTCTTGCATAAATCCAAGTTCTTTAAACAATGCGATACGTGCTTCTTCAAAATAAGTAAAGGCAACGACATTATTTACATGTCCAAACATATCTACTTCACCAAAACGAACTTTTACAGGATTATAAAATGAAAAACCACTTTCCCATTGCTCAAAGTCTTCAATATAAGAAATTCTCTTCATTGTTCCCTCTCCTTTTCGCCTTAAAACAAACAGAATAAACAGAAAAATAAAGTTATAAATATTGCCTCTTCAACATGAAGAGGCAATATTTATTAATAGTTATTGTCGCTACCAAAGAAATCTTTGAACGATTGAATTGTTGTATCACGGTTTAATGCCGCAATTGAAGTTGTTAATGGAATACCCTTTGGACATGATTGCACACAGTTTTGAGAGTTACCACAGTTTGCCAGTCCTCCATCTCCCATAATTGCACGTAAGCGATCTGCTTTATGCATTTCACCTGTTGGATGTGAGTTGAATAAACGAGCTTGTGATAACGGTGCTGGTCCAATAAAGTCTGATTTACTATTTACGTTTGGACATGACTCTAAGCAAACACCACATGTCATACATTTTGAAAGCTCATAAGCCCATTGACGTTTCTTCTCAGGCATTCTTGGTCCTGGTCCTAAGTCATACGTACCATCAATTGGAATCCAAGCTTTAACGCGTTTTAGAGCGTTAAACATGCGACTACGGTCAACTTGTAAGTCACGTACAACTGGGAATGTCTTCATCGGCTTTAAGCGAATTGGTTGTTCTAACTGATCAATAAGAGCTGTACATGATTGACGTGGTTTTCCGTTAATCACCATTGAACATGCGCCACATACTTCCTCTAAACAGTTCATATCCCATGCAATCGGAGTCGTCTGGTTTCCTTTTGAATCAACCGGATTACGACGAATTTCCATCAGTGCCGAAATAATGTTCATATTTGGACGATATGGAATTTCGAACTCTTGGTCAAACTCTTGTGCATCTGGTCCATCTTGTCTCGTTATGATGAGGCGGATTGTTTTCTCAGACATGTTGCTTATCCCCCTTCTCTTCACCCTTAGCAGCTACATCATGTTTTGAAGAATAGTCACGTTTACGTGGTTTAATTAAGGAAACATCCACGTCTTCGTAATGGAATGCTGGTGCATTTCCTTCTCCTTCAAATTTCGCCATCGTAGTTTTTAAGAAGTTTGCATCATCACGATTTGGGAATTCAGGTTTGTAATGCGCCCCGCGGCTCTCATTACGGTTATATGCTCCAATTGTAATAACACGTGCTAACTCAAACATATTCGCAAGTTGGCGTGTAAATGAAGCACCTTGGTTACTCCATCTTGCTGTATCGTTAATGTTAATGCGTTTGTAACGAGCCATTAGCTCTTCAATTTTTGCATCTGTTTCTAATAACTTTTTATTTTCACGAACTACTGTAACGTTATCTGTCATCCATTCTCCAAGCTCTTTATGAAGAACATACGCATTTTCGTTACCATCGAGCGTTAAAATATTGTTAAATTTCTCTGTTTCGATTAATTCATTTTGTTCATATACAGTAGATGAAACAGCATCAGATGATTTAGAAAGACCTTTCATATACTCAATCGCGTTCGGTCCTGCTACCATACCACCGTAAATTGCTGATAATAGTGAGTTAGCACCAAGACGGTTACCACCGTGCATAGAATAATCACACTCACCTGCTGCAAATAAACCTGGAATACTTGTCATCTGCTTATAATCAACCCATAGCCCGCCCATTGAATAGTGAACTGCTGGGAAGATTTTCATTGGTAGTTTACGAGGATCATCACCTGTAAACTTCTCATAGATTTCAATAATTCCACCAAGTTTAATATCTAATTCTTTCGGATCTTTATGAGAAAGATCTAAGTACACCATGTTTTCACCGTTAATACCTAGTTTTTGCTCTACGCAAACGTCAAAGATTTCACGCGTTGCAATATCACGAGGTACAAGGTTTCCGTAAGCCGGATATTTTTCTTCTAGGAAGTACCATGGTTTACCATCTTTATATGTCCAAACACGGCCACCTTCACCACGTGCAGATTCACTCATAAGACGTAATTTATCGTCCCCAGGAATTGCCGTTGGATGAATTTGAATGAACTCACCGTTTGCATAATATGCGCCTTGTTGATATACAGCAGAAGCTGCTGTACCTGTATTAATAATAGAGTTAGTTGATTTTCCAAAGATGATACCAGGGCCCCCTGTTGCCATAATCACGGCATCAGCTTGGAAACTTTTAATCTCCATTGTTTGTAAGTCTTGTGCAACGATTCCTCGGCACACACCTTCGTCATCCACAACAGCTCGTAAGAAATCCCAACCCTCGTATTTCGTTACAAGTCCTGCTACTTCGTGACGACGTACTTGCTCATCTAACGCGTATAGTAATTGCTGTCCAGTTGTTGCACCAGCAAATGCTGTACGGTGATGTTGTGTTCCACCAAAACGACGGAAATCAAGAAGTCCTTCTTCCGTACGGTTGAACATAACACCCATACGGTCCATTAAATGAATGATACCAGGTGCTGCTTCACACATTGCTTTAACTGGTGGTTGGTTCGCTAAGAAGTCCCCACCATAAATTGTATCGTCAAAGTGGATCCATGGAGAATCCCCTTCACCTTTCGTATTTACGGCACCGTTAATTCCACCTTGGGCACATACAGAATGCGAACGTTTTACTGGTACTAAAGAAAACAGTTCAACATTTACTCCTGCTTCCGCCGCTTTAATCGTTGCCATTAAGCCAGCCAAGCCACCGCCGACTACTATAAGTTTCCCTTTCATGCTCTCCCACTCCTTACTGGTTTGCTAGCTGTGGATCGATGAACGCTAATAATGCACTCACACCTACATAAGATAGACCTAAGAAAATAGCTAATGTTACATAAGTAGAGATTCTTTGTGAACGTGGAGATACTGTAATTCCCCAGCTGATGCAGAATGTCCATAGTCCATTTGCAAAGTGGAAAATTGTTGAAACAACACCGACTAAGTAGAATGCAAACATAGCTGGATTGTTTAAAATATCTGCCATCATATCATAGTTTACCTCTTTACCTAACATTGCTTGAATACGAGTTTCCCAGACGTGCCAAGAAATGAAAATCAGTGTAACGATACCTGAAATTCTTTGGAAGACGAACATCCAGTTACGGAAATAACCGTAAGAAACCGCATTGTTCTTAGCTGTAAATGCAATATATAAGCCATATATAGCATGGTACAGTATCGGTAAAAAGATGATGAAAATCTCTAGCGCGTACCGGAATGGAAGGAGCTCCATAAAGCCTGCAGCTTTGTTAAAAGCCTCTGCTCCTCGTGTTGCAAAGTTGTTTACAATTAAATGTTGCGTCAAAAAGACACCAACCGGGATGACCCCCATTAATGAGTGCCACTTACGAAACGTATACTCGCGGCCTTTCATGTCCCCATTACCCCCCTTGAATGTTTGACTGCTGTTTTCAGATTAGTTTACAACAATAATGTTTTTTCACTATTGGCATAAGAAAAACTGAAAAAATTATTCGAAATATTTCAGCATAATTTGATACCAAGTTCATTTTACTCCTATTTTTGTCGAAGCGTCAAGAAAACGTATACATAATTTGCATATAATTTGCCAATTCTTTTTTTCTTCTTATATATTCAGATTTTCCCAAAGAAAAATCTGTTTTTATAAATGAGAAATGTTATATAATAATCCCTATAGAAAGAGGGGAATATTGTGAGTAAAAATACAATCGATACAACATCTTTAGAAGATGTTTCATTGAACGCCTTCGCTTATGAATTGCTACGTGAAGAATTACTACCTGATTTAATCGGTAACGATTTAGATGGTATTTTATACTGGTCCGGTAGAAACCTTGCAAGAAAATATCCACTAGAAACAACTGAAGAAGTCATTCAGTTCTTCGAAAAAGCTGGCTGGGGCACTTTAAGCATTATTGAACATAAGCGTCGTGAAATGCAGTTCCAACTTAAAGGCACACTCATCGCTGAACGCCAAAAACAAAACAGACATTCTTCTTATCAATTAGAAGCTGGATTTATCGCTGAACAAATTCAAAAACAACGAAACGTCGTTGCAGAGTCCTATGAAGAAAAGAAAAAACGTTCAGACTCTATTACATTTCTTGTGAAATGGGATATAAAAGATCTCATTGAAGTGTAGCATTACCTACAGTCAACTAGACATATAAGTTTAGTTGACTTTTTTGTATTTTCATTCAGTTACATTTATTTTAAATCTTCAGAAATTATACCAAAAAATAGAAGACGTTGTAAACTACAACGTCTTCTTATCCGCTAAATAAGTATAAATCGTTTCTGCGACATTTTTCGGCATACCTGCTTCGACAAATTCAGCTACAGAAGCTTCCTTCATCTTCTTTAATGAACCAAAATGTTTTAACAATACCTTTTTCCGTTTATCACCGATTCCTGGAATATCATCCAGTGCTGATTGAATAACAGATTTCCCGTGTAATTGACGATGAAATGTAATCGCAAATCGATGCACTTCATCTTGAATGCGCTGCAATAAATAAAATTCTTGGCTATTTCGCTCAAGCATCACAGGTTCCGGTGGATCTCCAATAATTAAATGGGAGGTTTTATGTTTGTCATCTTTTACAAGACCTGCCATCGGAATATATAAACCGAGTTCATTTTCTAGAACATCACTTACAGCTGCCAGGTGACCTTTTCCACCATCAATAATGATTAAATCTGGTAAAGGCAAACTCTCTTTCAGTGCCCTTGTATAACGGCGTCTCACAACTTCTCTCATAGACTCATAATCATCTGGTCCTTGAACCGTTTTAATTTTATATTTCCTGTATTCTTTCTTAGCTGGTTTCCCATCGATAAAAGCAATCATTGCAGAAACAGGATTCGTCCCTTGAATATTCGAGTTATCAAACGCCTCAATACGATAAGGTGTTTCAATCCCAAGCTGCTTTCCTAACTGATCTACCGCTTTAATCGTTCGCTCTTCATCACGTTCAATTAAGTAGAATTTCTCTTCAAGAGCAATCTTCGCATTTTTATTTGCTAATTCTACAAGATCTTTTTTCTTACCACGTTTCGGCTGTGTCGCTTCCACTTCTAAAAAGCGCTCTACTAACTCTGAGTCTATACTTCCTGGAACGACAACTTCCTTCGGCTTAAAATGACTGCTGTTCTCATAAAATTGACCAATAAACGTTAAAAATCCCTCTTCTGGTTCATCGTAAATTGGAAACATAGAAACGTCACGTTCAATTAGCTTTCCTTTTCGAACGAAGAAAACTTGAACACACATCCATCCTTTATCAACTGCATATCCAAACACATCACGATCCACTAAGTCACTCATGATCATCTTTTGTTTTTCCATAATCGCATCGATATGCGCAATTTGATCTCGTAACTCTTTTGCACGTTCAAATTCTAGTTTCTCTGAAGCTTCATACATCTTTGTTTCTAATTCTGAACGAACTTCTTTATGTCCACCATTTAAAAACTTAATAATTTCATCTACAATTTCTTTGTTTTGTTCTTCCGTCACTTCTTTCACACACGGTGCTAAACATTGACCCATATGATAATATAAGCAAACTTTATCGGGCATATTTGAACACTTACGA
Organism: Bacillus sp. 3G2; assembly: GCF_044324725.1. NCBI lineage: Bacteria > Bacillati > Bacillota > Bacilli > Caryophanales > Bacillaceae > Bacillus > Bacillus sp. 3G2. The sequence goes on from NZ_CP172246.1 coordinate 4,282,844, forward strand.
AGCGGATACATACGATCTAGCAATTTTTTCGTTTCATGAGCTGATTGTGCATTCGGATAAGGCCCAAAATACTTTCCTTTATCCTTTTTTACGTTTCGCGTAATGAGTAATCGCGGCTGTTTTTCAGCTGTAATTTTAATAAAAGGATATGTTTTATCGTCTTTTAATTGAATATTATATTTTGGATCATGTTTTTTTATTAAATTTAACTCTAAAATGAGAGCCTCTAGATTTGAGGAGGTTACAATATATTCAAAATCTACAATTTCTCCTACAAGCCGAAGTGTTTTTCCATCATGTGAACCAGTAAAGTACGAGCGCACACGATTTTTAAGCACTTTTGCCTTTCCGACATATATAACCGTTCCTTGCTTATCTTTCATTAAATAACAACCAGGTTGATCTGGTAAAATAGCCAGCTTCTCTTTTAAATGTTCGTGCACTCGTCACCCTCCATTTCTACATGCTTAGCATTTTTATTTTCACATGAAAACATACTATGCCAAAACACCCAACATACGTTCTTTCATTGTAACGGAAAGGTGTAAAAAAGGAAAATAAAAAAAGCTGCCAAATGGCAGCTCCTTTATTTTAAAAGTGTTTAGAAACTAATTCTACTAACGCTTCTTTCGGTTTGTAACCTAACGCTTGATCAACTACTTTACCGTCTTTTAATACGAAAAGAGCTGGAATGCTCATTACTTCGAATTGACGAGCAGTTTCTTGGTTTTCATCCACGTCTACTTTTACTACTTTTACTTTTTCGCCTAGTTCTGCATCAATTTCCTCTAATACAGGAGCGATCATTTTACAAGGTCCACACCATGGTGCCCAGAAATCTAATAATACAACACCTTCGCTAGTTTCAGATGCGAAGCTTTGGTCATTTGCGTTTACAATTGCCATTTTATTTCCTCCTTCAAGTATATTCTACCAAGAGTATATCATTAACTTATATACGTGGCGAATAATATGTATCGTTATGTATTGTAACAAAAAAGTGTTCCTTTATACTATATAAAAATACGGATTACATACTAAAAAGATGAGAGACAGGGGATCTCTCACCTTTTTCTATATATAGGGGTACTTCACTTGGAACTCAAGGGTACTCAAATCATGAATGTACTTTTAACTTTTTAAACTCTTCTGTTAAAAGAGGTAAGACTTCAAATAAATCGCCAACAATACCATAGTCAGCTACTTTGAAGATGCTTGCTTCTGGATCTTTATTAATCGCAACGATTATTTTCGAGTTAGACATACCAGCTAAATGCTGAATCGCACCAGAAATACCGCATGCAATGTATAAGTCTGGCGTAACAACTTTACCAGTTTGACCAATTTGTAATGAGTAATCGCAATACTCAGCGTCACAAGCACCACGAGATGCTCCAACAGCGCCGCCTAATACGTCAGCTAACTCTTTTAATGGCTTGAATCCTTCTTCACTCTTCACACCGCGTCCGCCAGCGATAATAACTTTCGCTTCAGAAAGATCAACACCTTCTGCAGTTTTACGGACGACATCTTGAATGATTGTACGTAGGTCTTTCACATCTACTGTAATAGAAGATACGTCACCACTGCGAGACTCATCTTTTTCAAGCGTTGCAATGTTATTTGGACGCACTGTCGCAAATAAGATACCGTCTGTTACAATCTTCTTCTCAAATGCTTTACCAGAGTAGATTGGACGAGTGAAGATAACATTTCCACCTTCAACTTCTAAAGCAGTTACGTCAGAAACTAGACCAGCTTCAAGTTTCGCTGCTAATTTTGGTGATAAATCTTTACCAAGTGCTGTATGTCCAAATACAATACCTTCTGGCTTTTCTTCAGCATATACAGCTAAAAATGCTTGTGCATATCCATCAGATGTATATGATTTTAATTTATCATTTTCAACTGTCACAACGCGATCTGCACCGTAATGAATCAATTCATTTGCAAAAGAGGCAACGCTGTCTCCAACTAGAAGACCTACTACTTCACCGCCTTCTGCAATTGTTTTTGCTGCTGCTACCGCTTCAAACGAAACGTTACGTAGCGATCCATCACGAACTTCACCCATTACCAATACTTTACGAGCCATAGATTTTCCCTCCTGCATATATAATTTCGTATTTTATTAGATTACTTTCGCTTCTGTATGGAGCAACGATACAAGTTCTTTTACTTGATCTTGCAGCTCGCCTTGTAACACTTTTCCTGCATCTTTCTTAGGAGGCAAATAGATTTCAATTGTTTTTGTCTTTGCTTCCACATCATCTTCTTCTAAATCTAAATCATCTAATTCTACTTCTTCTAGTGGCTTTTTCTTCGCTTTCATAATACCTGGAAGCGATGGATAACGCGGTTCATTTAAACCTTGTTGTGCTGTTACTAAAACTGGTAAAGAAGTTTCAATTACTTCCGTATCACCTTCAACATCACGCTCAATTTTCACATTCGTACCGTCAATTTCAAGTTTTGTAATTGTCGTTACGTATGGAATATTTAACGCTTCTGCTACGCGTGGACCAACTTGTCCAGATGCACCATCAATTGCAACGTTCCCACCTAAAATTAAATCTGCATCTTTATCTTTTAAATATTCAGCAAGTACTTTTGCTGTCGTGAACTGGTCACCATTTTCAACGTCATCTTCAATATTAATTAATACCGCTTTATCGCAGCCCATCGCTAATGCCGTACGAAGTTCTTTCTCACTATCTTCGCCACCGACTGTTACAACAGTAACTTCGCCACCTTGTGCGTCTCTTACTTGAATTGCTTCTTCAATCGCATATTCGTCGTAAGGGTTGATGATGAATTCCGCTTCGCCATCGTAAATTGCACCGTTTTTAATTACGATTTTTTCTTCTGTATCAAATGTTCGTTTCATGAGTACGTAGATGTTCATTCCATTTACCCCCTTGTTTTTCAGAAAGATTCTATCAATTCTAATTTTCTGTTAATTTATATGAAAAAAATAATTGAACTACCTGCCACTAAATGAAGGTTTACGCTTTTCTAAAAACGCTGCTACACCTTCTCTTCCATCTTCACCCGTAAATACTTCACCAAAGATTTGAGCTTCGCGTTGTACACCTTCATAATAATGAGACGATTTCGTCGTTTGCAATAACTCTAGTACAGCACGAGTCGTCGCTGGGCTTTTTCCAGCAATCTGTTTTGCAACTTTAAGCGTATCATCTAAAAATGTTTCTTCAGCAAAAACTCCGTTAACCAGTCCCCATTTTAATGCTTCTGCACCAGTAATCGGTGTACTTGTTAACATCATTTCACAAGCTTTCGCTTTCCCAACATAACGTGGTAATCGCTGTGTACCTGCAAATCCAGGAATTAAGCCAAGTGTTAATTCAGGTAAACCAAGTTTTGCACTTTCAGTTGCAAAGCGCATGTGGCAAGACATAGCAAACTCAAGACCGCCGCCAAGTGCCGCTCCATGAATTGCCGCAATAACTGGTTTTGAACATTTTTCAACGCGCTCAAACGTAACTTGTCCAAGCTGCGCTAATTCTGTCGCTTGCTTCGCTTCAGTAACAGATGTAAATTCTTTAATATCTGCTCCCGCCGAGAAGAAGCGCCCTTCACCGTGAATTACAACAACACGAATGTTATCATCTTTCTCCACTTGATCAATTAATTCAGTAACGTCATGCATAACTTGTGAAGACATCGCGTTAGCCGGCGCATGATTTAACGTCGCCACCGCGATATGATCTTCAACTCTTACAGATAGGAATTTCAACATGATCCCTCCCATTATTGACGATAACCACAAGCTGCAATAAGTAGCCCATGTACCGTTTTTGAAAGTGCGACCAGATCATACTTATGATCGCTCATTACCCAATTGGTCACAACTTCATCTACTGTTCCAAAGATCATTTGTCTTGCCACGCGAACATTTAAATCCGCTTGGAATTCACCTTGCTTTATACCTGTCTCTAAAATCTCATCCATAACTTGTAAGTAGCCTTTTAATACTTCATTTATTTTCAGGCGTAAGTCTTGATTGGACTGTCTTAGCTCTAATTGCGTAACGATAGCAAGAGGAAAATTTTGTGACAACAGCAAGAAGTGCGTTTCTACCAACATGAACAATTTCGATACAGCGCTTTCAATTCCTGCTGTTTTTTGACGAATTGTTTCGACAAATTCTCCCATCTTCTCTTGGAATAAGGATATTAATATATCTTCTTTATTTTTAAAATATAAGTAAATCGTGCCATCAGCTACCCCAGCTTGCTTTGCTATTTTAGAAACTTGCGCTTGGTGGTACCCATTCTCCGCAATCACAATGACTGCCGCATCAATAATTTGATTGTATTTCGGTCTATTTTTCTTCACTTTACTGTCCCCTTCAAGAAGATGACTGAATGAATAGTCATTCATATTCTTATAATACTGACTATTTAGAAAAGTGTCAATCCTATTTTTTCAAAAAGAAAGGGCCTTAGCCCGTTTGCTCATCCTCATTCTTTTTTTTCTCTTCATCTATTAGGACACGACGTAAAATTTTTCCAACTGTCGTTTTCGGCAGTTCATCTCTAAACTCATATACTTTCGGCACTTTATAAGCCGCTAAATATTTACGCGCAAACTGGTTTAATTCTGCCTCAGAACACTCCATGCCTTCTTTTAACACAACAAATGCTTTAACTGTCTCTCCTCGGTACGGATCGGGAATTCCAATCGTCACTACTTCTTGCACTTTTTCATGCTCATATAATACCTCTTCTACTTCACGAGGATACACATTAAAGCCACTCGCAACAATCATATCTTTCTTACGATCTTTCACATAGAAAAATCCATCTTCATCCATGTAACCTACATCCCCTGTATGGAGCCATCCGTCTTGTAATACAGCGGCTGTTTCTTCTGGCTTATTCCAATACCCTTTCATAATTTGAGGACCCTTTACAACAATCTCACCAATTTCACCCGGAGGTAAAGCCTCTCCAGTTTCAAGTGACATAATGTTTGCCTCTGTATCCGGCCACGGCACACCAATACTTCCTGGCACGCGTTTTTCCCACAAAAAATTCCCATGTGTAACTGGCGACGACTCCGTTAATCCATAACCTTCTACCAATTTTCCACCTGTAACTCTCTCAAACTCTTCCTGCACTTCTATAGGAAGCGGGGCAGATCCACTAATACAAGCCTCGATAGAAGAAATATCATATTCTTTTAAGAGGGGACTATTTAATAGAGCAATATAAATGGTTGGTGCCCCTGGAAATAGTGTGACTTTATGTTTTTTTATTGCTTCAAAAACCATCTTCATATCAAACTTCGGGATCAGCACCATTTTATACCCTTGCATAATACTTAAATTCATTACAGCTGTCATCCCATATACATGAAAGAACGGAAGAACACCAAGAATTACTTCTTCTCCTTCTTTACAATTATATAGCCAATGCGCTCCCATTAAAGTGTTCGAAACAAGGTTTTTATGCGTCAACATAACCCCTTTTGGAAATCCCGTTGTTCCCCCTGTATACTGCAAAAGAGCTAGATCATTTTCAGGATCACAAGGAACTTCAACATTAACATTACTTTCTCGTTCTACTGATTTCCATAGATGAATCGTTTCACTTTCCGACACATTCACAACAAGATTTGCCTGCTTTTTTTGTACAAATGGATAAAGTAAATTTTTAGGGAAGGGTAAAAAGTCCGCAATACGGGTTACGATAATATGTTCAATTTTTGTAGCAGCTTGAACATTCGTTACTCTTGGAAACACTAAATCGAGACAAAGAATTACTTTTGCTCCCGAGTCATGAAGCTGGTATTCCAATTCTCTTTCTGTATATAGTGGATTTGTTTGTACTACGATACCTCCCGCAAGTAATGTACCATAATAACCAATTACAGATTGCGGACAGTTCGGCAACATAATAGCAACTCGATCACCCTTTTCCACACCGAGCTTTTGAAGATAATTTGCAAATCTCTTCACCTTATCGTGGAAGTCTGAAAATGTAATATCCTTCCCCAAAAAGTGAAGCGCTTTCTTTTCTGGATAGCGAGAAGCCACCTGTTCCACATATCCATGAAGCGGCTGAATATCATAAGAAATCGTACTTGGAATTTCTTCTGGATAACTTTTCAACCATGGTTTTTCCACCTTCATTCCCCCTTCAAATACATAAAAAATAAATGAATGTTCATTCATGATGGTTGTTTTCATTATATTATAGTCGCCATAACGTTACAATCATAATATTCTGACTTTTATATAACTATGCTTCACTCCATTAACTTCTTATTATATGTATAAACTCTCCTAATCTATAAAAGAATAAGAGAGTTATTATTTAGCTTAATCTTATTATCGTTAACACAGCTCCTGGTGTAGTTGTTGATAATGTGGCAACAGCTAACAAACCAAATAGTTGCAAACTAATAGCATCTCCTGCTGCAAGAGTTGTAATAATTGTTGCGCTAAATGATGTGGTTGCTACCGCAGGAGAATTAATCGTCCCAGCAAGTGCCCCTCCATTAATTGTAATCCGTGAACTGACTAATAATGAAGCCGTTATATTAATCGTATATGAAATATAATAATTCCCAGCATTTGCAACCGTAAATACTGTGTTTCCACCAGAAACAGTAATTCCTGGACCGATGTTTTGATTATTTGGAAGCGGAACATTCGTTCCACCTAGAAGTACCGATATCGCTGTTCCTGACGTATTATTTGCAAATGCATACGTCGCCGTGATACTTGTACCTGTTACTCCCGTTGGACCTGTCGAACCTGTTGATCCTGTTGCTCCCGTTGGGCCTGTTATTCCCGTTGATCCTGTCGAACCCGTTGATCCTGTTGATCCCGTCGGACCTGTTACTCCCGTTGATCCTGTTATTCCCGTTGATCCTGTTGGACCCGTCGGACCTGTTGATCCTGTTGGGCCTGTCGCTCCTGTTGGACCCGTTGATCCTGTTGGACCCGTCGGACCTGTTGATCCTGTTGGGCCTGTCGCTCCCGTTATTCCTGTCGCTCCTGTTGGACCCGTTGATCCTGTTATTCCCGTTGCTCCCGTTGGACCCGTCGGACCTGTTGATCCCGTTGATCCTGTTGACCCTGTTATTCCTGTCGCTCCTGTTGGACCCGTTGATCCTGTTATTCCCGTTGATCCTGTTGGACCCGTCGGACCTGTTGATCCTGTTGGGCCTGTTGGACCCGTCGGACCTGTTGATCCTGTTGGGCCTGTCGCTCCCGTTATTCCTGTCGCTCCTGTTGGACCCGTCGGACCTGTTGATCCTGTTGGGCCTGTCGCTCCCGTTATTCCTGTCGCTCCTGTTGGACCCGTTGATCCTGTTATTCCTGTCGCTCCTGTTGGACCTGTTACTCCCGTTATTCCCGTTGCTCCCGTTGGACCCGTTGATCCTGTTATTCCCGTTGCTCCCGTTGGACCCGTCGGACCTGTTGATCCCGTTGATCCTGTTGACCCTGTTATTCCTGTCGCTCCTGTTGGACCCGTTGATCCTGTTATTCCCGTTGCTCCTGTTGGACCCGTTGATCCTGTTATTCCCGTTGCTCCTGTTGGACCTGTTGGACCTGTTGGACCCGTTGGACCCGTTGATCCTGTTATTCCCGTTGCTCCTGTTGGACCCGCCGGACCTGTTGATCCTGTTGGGCCTGTCGCTCCCGTTATTCCTGTCGCTCCTGTTGGACCCGTTGATCCTGTTGGGCCTGTCGCTCCTGTTGGACCTGTTGGGCCCAGCTTAGGAACTGTCCCATCACAACTAAAACAGCATGAATCAACATGTACACCATTTTGATTATTACACTCACAATATCCATTTTGATTATTACTCCATGAATACATGTTGATCCCTTCCTTCAAATTCAATCTTTTAAGTATAAACAACAACTTAGAAAACGCTTATCAAATAACACGGAAAAACTTTACTCCATACATTCTAATAATTATTACATGCAATTCTCACTCCTTTTGCTTGTACTTTCGCCTTCTTGCTCAAACGAAATTCTTTTTCTCTATTCTGCATATACATATAAACTTCAATCCAATTGGTGCATTCATTGGAGGACTACTTACAGTTGGAATTGTCTTTTCTTTTCATGAAAATTAGGATTTAGCCCAACAGCCCTTTCTTTAATAGGAATCGTTATTTCAGCTCTCGACTCAGCGATTATTCAAATCTTTATCGTTAGTGCAAATTTGAACGTCGCTGTACTTGAAGCACCTTATTTCTTATGGTTGATGAGGAAGAGTGGGAAGAAGATTAATTAAAAAAGAGGCTTCTTGTCAAAAGCCTACATTTTTATTCGTTCTTATAGGGCAAAAGGAAACTATCTTTTTTTCACGAATGTAACCTATGAACATAACTAGGGGGGATAAATATGTACCAAACTATTGAAGGCTTCTTGCAATCATGGACATACGAGGCTGAGTCTACTCAAAAAATGCTCGATGCATTAACAGATGAGTCTTTATCACAAGAAATTGCACCTGGGCACTGGACGTTAGGCAGAGTTGCTTGGCATATCGTGACGGCAATGCCTGTTATGCTATCTGGCACAGGACTTAAGTTTGACGGAGAGACGAAAGATTATCCTGTACCAACTTCTGCAGCAACAATTGCAGATGAGTATCGTAAAGTGAATACGGCTTTTGTTGAAGCCCTTCAAGGTGCATGGACTGATAAAGACTTAGCTACTATTAATGACTTCTTTGGTCGTCCTATGCCGAATTCTATATTTTTAATGACACTCATCAATCATCAAAATCATCACCGCGGACAAATGACAGTTTTAATGCGGCAAGCTGGCTTAACAGTTCCTGGCGTATATGGCCCAGCAAAAGAAGAATGGGCTGCAGCTGGCATGGAAGCTCCTAAAATGTAACAACAAAAAAAGACAAGGGATTTACAAACCTTGTCTTTTTCTGTAACTTGTTTCATGTGAAACTATTTTTTACTAAATGGTTGTTTTATGGAAAAGATAGGTTAAAATGAATACATATTATGAAGAGGAGCAACCAAATTGAATACAAAAAATAAAAAAATAGTTATGGGAACTATTTTACTAACTTCTATTATTGGAGTTATTAGCGTATCTCTTTATTTCACAAGTTATGGTACCCCTTGGGGGAAACAAACAGCAGTTACGGAATCAAAAGAATATATTACAAAATACTTTGATCTAGATGCAGAAGTCAAAAATGCTTCTTACGATGCTAAAATGAATAGCTATGCAATCTCCTTTGAAACAAGTAAAGACGGAGATTTTACTATTGAATATAAAAGTCCTAATAACTTTAATATTTCTCCAGGAGTGCAAGAGTATTTAAGCAAACACTCCAAATTTACAGAGTAGTAACGAAGCATACATATACAAAAAAGAGTTGGTGTAACGCCAACTCTTTTTCTTATTCTTGTCATACAGTTACATCTTCCTTCTCTATATTTTTAATTCCGTAACATGCAATCACAACTCCAATTGCTGCAAGTGCCAGTTGAAGAGGAAGAAAAGTTGCTACAGAAAACGTAGTGCTATTCATTGCAATTGATACAACTATAAGGGATGAAACAATTGTAGTCGGCACTGAACGTTTACGCATTCCGAAATATAGTGGGATTAAACTTATTCCCGCAGTTGCAACGGCTAAAGGAACAAGGTTTATCCCTTCTCGCATCAATTGATCTACTGTGAATGAATTAGGAAGAATTGAAAAATAGCTATCTATCCCAAAGAACATTCCTACTACTAAAATATTAGATAAAATAACTGTTATAAATGTTACTAGCGCTATAATGGCCAACTTACTACTCATCATTTTCCTCCGATTAATAGGATAAGAAAACATAAGTAGTATTGTTTTGTTTTTATATTCACCAATTATTAACCTTGCGATTAACACACTACCAAAAATAATAAATGTTGCTCTTACTAATGTACTAGCCATTAACAAAACCATCTGTGGATCTCTCATTTCTGGATCTCCTTCTATTTGAGAAACGATGCTCGTAAAGATCAGTAATGCCAGTATAGCGACATTTGCAATAATCGCTCCCCTTACATACCATCCAAGCTTAAACTTCTTCATTTCTAGCTTCATAAGACGTAGCATAATAGTCCTCCTTTCATTTACATTTTAATCGATATAAATCGCTCCTGTTTCACTTAAAATCTTCACTTCGTTTTTTGCATCACCAATGGTTCCTGCTTTTACCTTTTCTGTATTTTTATCTTTCTTAAGTCCTTTTACATTCACCATTACGTCAGACGAATTACTTTTAGCCGTAAATTTTAAAGATGTCGGAATACCTTTATACCGTACGCCAATATCTCCTGATTTTGTTTCTACAAATAACGATTTTCCTTCTTTCATATCTTTCAGTAATACTTCACCGGATGTTGAAATGATGTTCATATTTGAGTTACTTACATTTGTTATATAGTTATCACCAGTCGTAGACTTTATATTTAATTCTTGTACTGAACTATCTTTTACAGCTAACTCTCCACTTTTCGATATGAATTCACCTTTCTCCGCTGATAGTCCTACAACCATTTCATCTCCAGACTCACTTTTTGTCACGATATTTTTCACTTCTATATCGCTTATTTTCACATCACCCGATTTATTATTTAATACAATGTTATCTATTTCTTTCTTCGGAATAACTATAGATATACTATTTTTCTTCTTAAACGTAAAACCATTAAAGAATCTGTTCATCTTTTGCTTTTGCTTAATCACAACTTTATTTCCTTCATGTTCTATTTCGACGGGATCTAGATTTTTATCTGCTCGTTGACCTTGGGCGAAAATCACTATTTTGTTAGCGTCTGTACCTTTAAATTCAACATCCCAGTTTTCATTGTCCACTTCTATTTCCTTTATATGATTTATCTCAAAAGACTTTTCTTTCTTAAAATCCTTCCCCTGAAATGTCTTAAAACCAAAAATCGCACTAGCAATTGTCAGAAACAAAATTGCAATTACTATTATTTTTTTCACCATTCATACCCCAGTTCATTGTTGTTTTAAGCTTATTTTACGCCACATCAATCTTGTCGATTTTACGATACGATAGATAACTAATGAAAATTCCTAATAAACAGAGTGTAATTGGAATAACAATATAATCATAAAAGCTTACACCATTTCCATAGTTACTGTTCACTAACATCCCAATTATTACTGCAGACGTAATCGTTGTCGGTGCCGATTTCTTTCTCATCCCAAAAAATAAAGGAATTAAACTTATTCCAGATATCATAAATGCACTTATAAAAGTAGCTGGAACGGTAGCTATTATTTCCCCCATCGTCATAGGTGTTTCAAACAGCCCCATCATTGGATTCATAAGAAATATGAGCAAACTAATACTGAAAGTAGCAATAATCATGCTCACAAAACAAAAACTAAAAACAATTGTTAATTTCGCTCTCATTAACTTTTTCCTTTGTAGTGGATACATAAACAATAGTTGCATCGTTTTGTTCTTATACTCATCAATTACTAAACGTGATAAAATGACCGCACTAAAAATAAGAAAAGTCATCCTAATAAATAGGTTTGCTAAAATCATATACTTTGTGAAATCAGTGAGCGCCGCATCTCCTTCACCTTTCGCTCCCAACCCCATAAAACTTACCGCAGCAAAAATTGCTATAATACAAATGGCTACCCCTTTACAGTAACTAGATAATTTATGTTTCTTCCATTCAAGTTTCATTAATTTAAACATATAAACCACACCTCCATTACTGACATAACGATCTCTATGCTACTAACATTCTAATTCCAGCCGTAACTACGCTTACTATTCCTATCACTAGTAAAATTAACGGCCATTTCCGCTCAGGTTTTCTATAATATAAAATCCCACTTATGAACATTACAATCAATCCACTTACTAGATTCACTAACAATCCATTAAGCATGAATGCCCTCTCCATCCATTACATTTAAGAAATATTCTTCTAAGGAACTATGTTTTTTATTAATACTTTCAATTTCTACATCGTTCATAATAAGTGCTTTTGAAATAGCTTGCTGCGTCGCCTTCAATTCATACACACGAATCATGTTTCCACTCATTATTTTGTAATTTTTTATACCGAGTTTATCTTCTAAAATATAAGCTGCACGCTTCACATCAGGAACAGTAATTTCAATGTACTCTGTTTGTTTTCCGTTAATACTCTTCATTGAAACTTCTTTTATTAGTTTTCCATTTTGAATCATACCGATTGTATCTGCCATTAGTTCCATCTCGCCTAAAATATGACTAGAGACTAGTAACGTAATACCATATTCTTTGCAAAGCATTTTAAATAAGTCTCTTAATTCTTTAATACCAATTGGATCTAAACCGTTAATTGGCTCATCTAAAATGAGTAATTCTGGCTTCGTCATAATCGCCCTTGCAATACCAAGTCGTTGCTTCATCCCTAATGAAAAATCTTTTACTTTTTTATCATCTATACCGTGCAGCTTCACTAAATGTAAAGCATGATCAATTGCGTTTTTATCGTAATACCCCATATATTCACAATGTAATTCTAGGTTTTCCTTCGCCGTTAATTTATCATAAAAGACTGGATATTCGATAATTGTCCCCATGCGCTTTAACAATTCATAAGATGTATCCGTTAACTTCTCACCAAAAATTTCAATATCACCGCTCGTCGGTTTTATTAAATTTGTGATCATTTTCATAATCGTTGTTTTACCTGCACCATTCGGTCCTAAGAAACCGTATATCTCGCCTTTTTTCACATGCATGTTAACGCTAGAAATAACTTCTTTCCCTTTAAACACTTTCGTTAACTGATTCGTTTTTAATATATATGTCATGTCACTGTCTCCTTTCGCACTACCTTATACTTCTATAATAGACAACGGAAATCTCTTTTTTCTTACCGGTTCCTTACAAATTCCTTACGCTGAAAAAAAGCTTGTAGAATTTACTTCTCTACAAGCTAAAACAGCATCTTTTTTAATACAACTGTAAAAATTGTTTTTTCATACGGCTTACTAGAAAGATGTATTTTTCCATCCATCGCTTCCACAAGCCTTTTCGTAATCGTTAACCCTAAACCGCTTCCTTGATACAATCTATTTCTAGAATCTTCCAGTGTATACATACGTTCGAATACTTTATCAATATGAGATTCGTCAATTCCTTTTCCTGTATCCCATACATCTATATACACACTCGTTTCATCATCTCTTAACGTCATACCAAGTGTCTTTCCATCGCCTCCATATGTAATCGCATTTGATATTAAATTATTCAACACCCTGCCTATTACTTCTACATTTCCAAGTGCAAATATATTTCTTTCTGGTATATCAATATGAACTTGAAACCCTTTCGTCGTCACTAAATCATAAAAAGATAAAATCTTCTCCCGACAAACTTCATTCATATTTACTTTTGTCATCTCGATTGCCTTGTCACCAGATTCTAGCTTTGCTAAATCAAAAAACTTATGAATTAGTTCCATTACTTCTAGTGTTTTCACATGCACCTTTTCAAGTAATATTTGCTGTTCTTCTTTGTTCATCGTTTTATCCTTATTTAACATTTCTGTATATCCAAGAATAACTGTTAGTGGCGTCTTTAAATCATGTGAAATATTTGAAAGCATTTTTCTCATCGAAATTTCTACCTTTGCATGATCTGCATTCGTTTTCTGTTTTGCATCTAATAATTGATTAATTGCCACTAATAATTTTTGCAATTCTAGATCATCTGTCATAACGAGTAACTTCTCGCCTGTTTGTCCATTTACAATACTTTCTAACTTTTCATATGTGTATCGTAAATTTTTACTACTATTTTTTCTCATTTTATATTGTATGTAAATGACGCATAACAATATAAAAATAATACCTAGTAACAAATTGACCATATTACATCACTTCCAACTTATAACCGATGCCCCATAACGTTTTAATATATTCTGGATTAGATGGATCACTTTCGATTTTCTCTCGCAATCTTCTCATATGAACATTAATAACGTTATCGTCACCGTAATACTCTTCGTTCCAAACTAACGTATAGATTTGTGCTTTCGTAAATACACGATTTTGATTTTTGACGAACAGTTTTAAGATCTCAAATTCTTTTAAAGTAAGTTTGAGAGGCTTCCCGTTTTTTTCTACCGTAAAATTAATTGGATCAATTGTTAAATCACCAATTTGAATCATCTTTTCTGTTTCTTCTGTAGCTGAATATTTCGTAGACCTCCGAATACCTGCCTTTACACGTGCAGCTAATTCAATCATAGAAAATGGCTTACAAATGTAATCATCTGCTCCAAGTCCTAATCCAACAGCTTTATCAACATCGGTATCTTTTGCTGACATCATTAAAATCGGAACAGCACTTTTTTCTCGAATAATTCGCACAACCTCTAAGCCATCTAACTTTGGCATCATAATGTCGAGAATAATCAAATCAAATGAACCTTTTAAATATGTGTTCACGCCCTCTTCTCCATCAGACGCAATTGTTACTTGAAAGCCTTCTTTTATTAAATACTTTTCCACCATCTCTTGAATTGAAATATCATCTTCAACTAATAAAATATGATGTGACATATGTCTATCCCCTTTTTTTACAAACATTAACATTTTAATTGTATCGTAACGACTGAACACTGTGAAGAATTATATGAATTTTCAAACCAACTTCCCTTCCTTCCATAACAATGATATGATGAAATTTACTACGATAGTTCATAATTAACTTTATATAAAGGAGACTTTATCATGTCAGAAAACAAAAAAGTAAGCTTAGCTGATTTAATGCGCGAACAACTTGCAAAGAAAAAGCAAGGTAACGGTAATGGTCAAACTGCCAAAAACCAAAGCCAAGAAACAAAAAAATTACAAAACCAACAAACGAAGAAAACAAACAACCAACGTAGACGTACAGGTGTATAAATGAACGGACAAAAGCGTTCTAATATCGCACCAGGTCTTGAAGTTGATATTGTATTAAAACAAGATCAACGAACGGGCAAACTAACACGTGGCATTGTAAAAGATATTTTGACAAACTCCCCTTCTCATCCGCATGGCATTAAAGTGCGATTACAAGACGGGCAAGTCGGTAGAGTACAAAATATCGTTCAATAAGAAAAGGAGCTCAAGTAAACTCGAGCTCCTTTTTCTTTATTAACCTCTAATTTTCTCGATGAAAACTACTTTTAAATAGTCTCCTTCTTTAAATTGATCAATGGTACGGAAATCTTCTGGTAAAGAATGTTCTTCTAATATTTTATATTTGCCATTCATTTCTTTAAATGCCGTATCGATAAATCCTTTAAACTTTTTCATATCAAATGCGCTACAATTTGTAGAAGCAACGATAATCCCGTTATTTTCTGTAATCGCAATTGTTTCTTTTAATAAGTTTTTATAATCTTTCGCTGCACTAAATGTATATTTCTTTGAGCGTGCAAAGCTTGGAGGGTCAAGTACGACCATATCAAATTTCATCTTTTTCTTAGCTGCATATTTGAAATACAGAAAGACATCTTCTACAATAATGTCTTGCGCTTCATAATCAATTTCATTTACACTAAACTGCTCAATCGTTTTACTTAAACTACGATTTGCAAGGTCGACACTCGTCGTTTTACTCGCTCCACCAAGCGCTGCAAATACAGAAAAAGCGCCTGTATAAGAGAACATATTTAACACGGTTCTTCCCTTTGCATATTTATCACGAATTTGTTTTCGAACGTTTCGTTGATCTAAAAATACACCAACCATCGCTCCGTCGTTTAAATACACCGCAAAGTTCACGCCATTCTCTTTTACGATAAGCGGGAATTCACCGCGCTCTCCTGCTACGAAATCATCGCCTTCAATGTATTTCCCTTTCGTATCAAAACGCTTTTTCTCATAAATACCTTTAAAGTTTGCTACTTTTTGAAGAGCTGCTATAATCTCATCTCTGAAAGTATAAATCCCTTCACTATACCAACTTACTACATAATAGCCATCATAATAATCGATGATTAAGCCACCAAGACCATCACCTTCACCGTTTAGGGCGCGGAATGCTGTCGTATCACCTGATTTGTAAAATTGCTTTCGTTTATGTAAGGCAGATTTAATTTTACTTTCAAAGAAAGATTGATTAATTTGTTCACTCTCTTTTCTCGTCAAAATCCAGCCGTATCCTTTATTTTGTTTTCCATAATAACCTTTTCCAACAAAATGGTTCTTCTCATCTACTACTTTAATGATTGTTCCTTCTTCCTGAACATCATTTAAATTTTGAATTGCATCTTTTAAAATAAGCGGATATCCACTTTTAATTTCTTTTATAAATTTCGGTTTTATTTTTATAGTAACTTCTGATCGCATATAATAACTTCCTTTCCATTTGCATGCTTTCTCTACAGGAAGCATTTAAAAAACGAGACTGAAAAAACAGCCTCGTTTCACTATACCATATTATTGCTTTGCTAGTACAACTCGCTCATACTCTCGCTTAACGGCCCCATATTTACTACATTTTGAACTGAAATTCTTACTGTCCAACATAATAGAAAAAATCCTTATATATTTCACATTTACCATTGACAATGATAATGATTTTCATTATCATTTAATGTATATGAGTTCTCGAAAATACAGGCTACATTTAATAGGAGGAATAAAACATGATTATTGTTACAAATACAGCTAAAATTACAAAGGGAAATGGACATAAATTAATTGATCGTTTTAATAAAGTAGGTCAAGTTGAAACGATGCCAGGCTTTTTAGGATTAGAAGTTCTTTTAACGCAAAATACAGTTGATTATGATGAAGTAACAATTAGCACACGCTGGAATGCAAAAGAAGATTTCCAAGGTTGGACGAAGAGCCCAGCATTTAAAGCAGCTCACTCACATCAAGGTGGAATGCCAGATTATATTCTTGATAATAAAATCTCTTACTATGATGTGAAAGTTGTACGTATGCCAATGGCTGCAGCACAGTAAACATATTTCTTTTTTTAAAGTATAGAATATGAGAAGCGTTACCACTTCTCATATTCTATACTTTTTTATTTACTGTCTTTTTACTAGTTTCGCATGCACGACTAACCTTCCTGCTTCCGGATCAAGCGCATAGTCACACGTCGAAAGTGTTACGATTTGATCACTTGCTGCCAATTTTGTATCCGTTTTGTACAACGATTTTTCTTGGATTCTCTCCAAAAATGATGTATATTCCGTATCACTGCTAAAATCCGTTTCAATGTAATAAAAATCAGTTGTTGTTGTATACACCGCGAACACTTCAAGATCATATCCTTCAAATAATGTATCGTAATATAATTTACGATGTGACAGGAAGAACGCTTCATCTAACATTTTCTTTAAACTTCCAAACATAGAACCATCTTTCATACGGTGACCATATAAAATAGTATTTCGATTTTGAGATTTCACATCATTACGATAGTCCATAAAGATGCTTCCTGCTCTCATATCTTCACCTTTATAATTACGAAATAAATAGTAATCATTGTCTTTCGCTTGAACGATTGGATAATTAATCTGTGTATCATCCATCGTAATCCATCCAACTATTTCTTGGTTAATTTGCTGCAAAGCTTTGAACTGTTTACGCACTTCCCCGTCTTGTGATTGCTCTTCCATCGGACTTTTTTCATAAATGTTTTGTGCTTCGGCCATTACTTTACGATTTTCATAGTAATCCATGAAAATATCACCTAATTCATATACTGAATAGAAAAAGGTACCTAAAAAAACAACTGTAAGTATTCGTTGAAAAAAAGAATTCTTCTTCCGTTCTTTTTTACTACTCAAATTATCACCTCAAAACGGATTGTTCGCATATTTAAATACCCATTGGGACCATATACAATCCTGTATCTTCATCTTGCTTTACAACGACATCTACACCGTATATCGTCTTTATCATACTTTCTGTCACAACATCATTCGGCTTACCTTTCGTAACAATCTCGCCGTCTTTCATAACGATGATATGATCACTATAGCGAATCGCTTGATTAATATCGTGTAATACCATAACAATCGTCAATCCATGTACTTCATTTAACTCTTTTACTAGCTCTAATATTTCAAGTTGATAATAAATATCTAAATAGGTGGTCGGTTCATCTAAAAAGAGCATTGGTGTTTTCTGAGCTAACGTCATAGCAATCCAAACACGTTGTCTTTCTCCACCAGATAAAGCATGAATCTCTTTATCACGTTTACTTAATAAATTCGTACATGCTAAAGCCCTTTCGATTGCTTCTCTATCTTCATCAGTTTGCGAGGAAAAAATATTTTTATGAGGCATACGACCAAAACTTGTTAATTTCTCCACCGTCATATCTGCCGGTGCTTCATTTTGTTGATGGACAACGGCTAACTTTCTAGCAAACTCTTTCGGTTTATATTGGCTAATCGCCTTTCCATCCAGTATTACCTCTCCGCTACGAGGATCGTGATTTCTTGACATCACGCCAAGTAATGTCGATTTCCCACAACCGTTTGGACCAATAATTGTTGTAATTTTACCAACTTCTATTTCACTACTAACCGACTTTAATCGATCCGTTACATTATCATACGAAAAGGTTACATTTTTAATTTCCATGAACTTTATCACTCTTTCTAAGCAAGAATATTAAGAATGGCCCACCAATAACTGCCATAATCGTCGCCGCTGGAATTTCGTTAGGTGGCACAATTAACCTTCCAATCGTATCCGCCGTCAAAATTAATAACGCTCCTGCAAGAGCAGAAAATGGAATTAATACTTTATGATCTGAACCGACTAGTTGTCTTGAAATGTGCGGAACGAGTAATCCTACGAAAGCGATAACTCCTGCAATCGCTGTTGATACCGCCGCTAAAAGTACTGCAATAGCAGAAATAATAAGACGAACTCTTGTCACGTGCAGCCCTAAGTTTTTCGCAGTCTTATCTTGTAACGATAATAAGTTACACCAAGCTCCTACAAACAGAGCAAGAATAAGACCAATTGTTCCATACGTAACCATTATTTCTACATCGCCCCACGTCTTCATCGTTATGTTAGAAGTCGTCGTTTGCTTAATACTCTTAATGAAATATCCACAAATTGTAATGAACGATTCATTTAATCCAGTGAACATCGCATTAATCGCTATACCAACTAAAATAATACGAAGTGGACTTAACCCTGACTTCCATGAAAATGCATAAACGAGATAACATGCGAACGCACCACCTAAAAAGGCGAATACCGGTGTCCAGAAAAAGAATTGTGGGAACAGCGTAATAATAACAAGTGTCATAAAACTCGCCCCTGAAGATATACCGATTACTCCAGCATCAGCAAGTGGATTCTTCATAACAGCTTGAAAAAGCACACCTGAAACAGCAAGAGCCGCCCCGGTGAACAGCGCAATAATAATACGCGGGAAACGTAAATCTTTAATTACTTCAACATCTTCATTGGTCCCTGTAAATATCCCTTGTACAAGGTCCACTATCCCTATTTCTAAACTCCCTTTCATTGCTGACAATGATGTCATAACAATAAGCAATGCAGTAACAATGAGGAAACTCCAAGTTTTTTTATTCATTCCACTCTTCCTTTATATTAAAATGCATCACGGATACATCATTTTTTTCAATTCATCTAACGCTTCAATTGCTGCTAAATTGCCTGTCGTCCCAAATAAACGCTCTTCTAAATCGTAAACACGGTTATTTTTAACTGCAGCGAAGTGCTTCCATATGTCATTTGTTTTAAATTCTTTATCAAACATTTTCACAACTTCATCAGGCATACCATGAGCTGCTCGTAAAATAATGTCTGGATCTGCTTTTTTTAAATACTCTGTATTAGAAGCTAAATATTCTACTTGTTCACCTTGTACAATATTTTTACCACCTAGTTGTTTCACTAAATCACCAATGTAAGAATGCTCTGTTGCTACTAAATAACTTCCCGGCACACCTAATAAAATAAGCACTGTCGGTTCTTTCTTTCCCTTTACTGCTTTTTTAATTTCTGCAACTTTGTTATCTAACTTCGTTACAACTGCTTCAGCCTGTTTTTCGCGTCCATATTGCTTACCTAATTTACTAATGGAATTTTGCATATTTTCCAAACTAGTTAAGTCTACAAAGTTTGCTTTCATACCTATACCATCAAAAACTGGCTTTAATTCATATTCAAGTGTTGTCACGGATAATACTTCTGACGGCTTTAATGATTTTACCTTTTCCATATCAGGACTCATCGGATTCCCGACTTCAGGTAAACCTTTATATCTCTTTGGTAAATCTTTCGTACTCGTTGGAACACCAACTAAATCGACTTCTAACGCATCCATAATTTCAGTAACAGCGACTGTCGTGGCAACAACTCTCTCTTTACTCTCACTCTTTACCTGCTTTACTGCTTCTTTTTTGGGCGCCGAGCATCCAGCTATACTCACTAATAAAATGATAGCCATTAGTACACTTGCAAGTTTCTTCACTCTCAATCACCACTCCTTTCCGAACAATATGAAACAAGTCTTGATGCATGCGAACATGCATCAAGACTTCAAAAATTACAATCTACCTGCTCTATATTTACGAACTAGTAAAGCAAGTGACCCAAGCAGTAGCACCATGTATAAGCCTAGTTGTGCTGTATCTGCCGTTTTTGAGTTTTTCTCTTTTTTCGAATCATTTTTTTGGTCTTCTTTTTTCTTCTTATCATCTGCATTTCGGTTAAAATCAGGATTTTCTACTTTTTTTACATGATCTACTTGCGGTGTAATCACTGGATTGTTCGAATCATTTTTCGGATCTTTTTTTGGATCCTCTTTAATCGTTCCTAACCCACCAATATTATTTGTATCAAATTGAATTTGGACATCGTAGAAATGATGGTAGTTCATTTCGTTGATATCAACTTTTACTTTTGCATTTAATTTTGCAAATAAATCACTTACTTCAAATTGCACTACTCTTGTATTTGCATTTTTATCTTCACTCACTAGCTTTGCATCAGCAAATAGACCATTTTTTTCTGTTTGGAATTTCGTAATCCACGCACTATTTTTCAGCGTCATTTCAATGTACTTTTTACCATCTTTCACGATTAATTTTGCTGGATGTACAGTGTAGTCATGCATCTTTGAAAGCTCATTTGTTTTATCCTTTAACACTTTAAATGGAATATCATATTCACCATCTACTAAATTTTTTGGATCAACTATTACCTTTGGTTTATTATTTCCACCTTGGTTATCGTTTCCGCCCTGATTGTTGTTTCCGCCTTGGTTATCGTTTCCGCCCTGATTGTTATTTCCACCTTGGTTATCATTTCCGCCTTGGTTACCTAAAGCTTTAATACTATTTTCATCAAATACAAATTGAACATCGTAGAAATGGTGATAATTCATTGCATCAATATCTACTTTTACTTTTGCATTTAATTTTTTCGATAAATCATCTACTTCTAACTCTACTACTTTTGTATTTTGCTCTTTATTCTCACTTAACACTTTTGCGTTAACAAAAGAACCATTTTTCTCAAACTCAAATTTTGTAATCCATGCACTATTCATTAATGTAAACGATACATACTTCTTACCATCTTTCACTTTTAGTACAGCTGGACTCTTTGTATATGTGTTCATGATTGAAATTTCTTCTGTTTTATCTTTTAAAACTTTAAAGCCAATACTGTAGTCACCATCTTTAAGAGCTTTTGGATCAATGGTTGTGTTATTATCTTGGTTATTATTTCCGCCTTGGTTGTCTTTTCCACCTTGGTTATTGTTTCCGCCTTGGTTATTGTTTCCGCCTTGGTTGTCTTTTCCACCTTGGTTATTGTTTCCGCCTTGGTTATCGTTTCCGCCTTGGTTGTCGTTTCCGCCTTGGTTGTCGTTTCCGCCTTGGTTGTCATTTCCGCCTTGGTTGTCGTTTCCGCCTTGGTTGTCGTTTCCGCCTTGGTTATTGTTTCCGCCTTGGTTATTGTTTCCACCTTGGTTGTCTAACGGTTTAATGCTACCTTTATCAAATGCAAATTGAATGTCATAGAAATGGTGATAATTCATTGAATCGATATCTACTTTTACTTTTGCATTTAATTTTTTTGATAAATCATCTACTGCTACTTCCACTACGCGTGTATCAGCTTTTTTATCTTCACTTAATACACTTGCATCAACGAACGAACCATTTTTCTCAAATTCAAACTTTGTAATCCACGCACTGTTCGTTAATGTGAATGATACATATTTTTTACCATCTTTCACCTTTAACAAACCTGGACTCTTCGTGTACGTGTTCATCATTGAAATTTCTTCTGATTGATCTTTTAACGCTTTAAAGTTAATGCTGTATTCGCCGTCTTTAATTGTTTCAACATTCGGCTTCTCTACTTCTGGTTTCTCTACCTCTGGCTTCTTATCACCATCTGGTTGCTTTTCTTCGTTCTTAATTGGCTCAAGTTTTTCTTGATTAAATTGAAGTTGTAATTCATGCGTTTGTTTATAATTTTGTGATGCCACTTCAATAAATACTTTTGTATTTAACTTTTTAGATAAATTGTCTACTTCAAATTCTACTACTCTTGTATTTTTCTCTTTATTTTCACTGATTACTTTTGCATCAACAAATGAACCATCTTTTTCTGTTTGGAAATTTTTAATTGATGCGTTATCTGTTAATGTTACAGTCGCTTTTTTCTTACCGTTTGCTACTTTTAATACGGCTGGACTTATTAACTTGTCTTTCATTCTAGATTCTTCATCTGTCTTGTTTTTTAACACTTTAAATGGAATGCTATAATTCCCATCGTTAATTGTGTTAGAATTGGGTTGTTGATCTGAGTCAGGCTTTTGGTCGGGCTTCTGACTTGGATCCGGTTTTTCATTTGGATCTGGCTTATTCGCTGGATCCTCTTTTTCATTTGGCTTTTCTGCTTTAATTAGTGTAATACTACTTGAATCAAATTTAATGCGAACGTCAAAAACATGATGATAATCCATTGCATCGATATCTACTTTTACTTTTCCATTTAAAAGGTTTGCTACATCGACTACATCGAATTCTACTACTCTAGTATTCTTCTCTTTATCCTCCCCTAGCACATTTACATCAACAAACTGACCAGCTTTTTCTGTTGTAAACTTCGTAATCCATTCACTATTCTTTAAAGTAAATGAGACTTTTTGTTTACCATCTTTTACTTTTAAAGTAGCTGGACTTATAACATAGTCATTCATTTTAGATATTTCATCTGACGTGTCTTTAATAACTTGAAAACCAATTGAATATTCACCATCGGCTAATTTAGTAGCTGCTTGAACTGCAAGAGGTTGTAATGTTGATACGAATGTAAATATCATTAAACACATCGCAACAACAATTTTAAGATATCTATTCAATGAAATAACGCTCCTTTATTTAGTTTTGACGTACTTTACGAATTAAGAAAACACCTGAAATAAGAATTAACGCTGCAAATAATCCGATGCGTGCTTCATCGCCTGTTTTTGGGTTATCTGTTTTTTCAGCTTTACCACTTTCATTTGTTCCTTTGTTCGCCTCTTTATTTGCTTCTTTATTCTCTTCTTTCTTCACTTCTTCTTTTACTTGTGTATCTGTTTTTGTTTGATCATTCTTCTTTGTTGCAGTAGTTGCTTTATTTTCTCCACCTACCGCTTTTACATCTGCATCAAACGCAAAGCGGATTGTGTAGTTATGGTCATAATTTACGTTTGGTACAACAACGTGAATTTTTGCAGCTGCTGGTTTAGATAAGTCGTCTATTTTAAACTCTACAGTTCTTTTATCTGCAGATTCATCTTTACTAACAACTTTTGCATCAACAAAATTCCCGTTCTCAGGTGCTTTAAATTCTGTAATCCAAGCACTATGATTCATCGGAATTTGTACTCTCATTTCGCCATTTTTCACAACTAGCTTAGCTGGTTTCTCAAAATAATCATTTGCCATAGATGCTGAGGCATTTTCCGCTTTTTGAATGACATAGTTAATATCATACGTACCGTCAGCTAGTTGTGCTGAAACTTTCCCATATGGCATGACAAGAAAAGCTAGCATACATACGAACGTTATAATAAAAGCGGGTAATACAGAAATCTTTCTCATTTGGCTTACTTCCTCCTTGTTTATCCTTCATCCATACTCTTTTTGAAAATGATAATTATTCTCAATTTATGAGAAAAAAATAATAATCCTCTATCATTATTTAATTGTAATTTGTTTATGTAATATAGATATTATTGATTATCATTCTCAGTGTATGTTAAAAATAATATCCCTCCCTATTCCTTATAAAGAGCGATTCATATTTTAACATAAGTCCCTATCCCTTTTGTTGATTATCATTCTCAATGAATCTCAAAAAAAATAACACTCACCATTCTCCTACTCTATCACCTCTATCTACAAAATGATATCGTTATAGAAAACCTTATACCTTTCACTCCTCACTTTCCTTCTAATATTTCCACAACTAAGTCAATCTTAGCCTAATGCTAATTTTTTTGTCAACTATATTACGTATAAAATTTTTAATATCTAAATTTCCCTATATGCAATTTTTTCTACAAAAAAAGAGACTTTCTTTCATAGAAAGCCTCTTTTCTCTATTTTTCTACAGCAGCTTCTTGCTTTTGGAACAAAGAAATGACATATCCAATTACAATACCTACTAGAGCAGGAACTAACCAACCAATCCCTACACTATATAATGGAATTTTATTTAAAATAGGTGCTAATGCCGCAATTTGAAGATTCGCATTGTGCAATCCATCAAAGAAGCTGATCATGAATGCTCCTACGATACCACCTATATACATTACTAAAGGAAGACGAATGTAGTTTTCAACAAGTGATAATACAATCAGTACGATACCAATTGGGTAAATTGCAATTAAAATCGGTAATGCTAATGCGTTTAACTGAGTTAACCCAAGGTTTGCTACCATAAATGCTAATACACAGAAGATGAAAACGACTTTTTGATAAGAAAGCTTTGGTAATAAGGAAGAAAAATATTCCCCACAAGCTGCCACAATACCTACAGAAGTTGTTAAACATGCTGCTGTAATTGCGATTCCTAGTAATAGAGTTCCGTAACTACCAAATAAATGATTTACAACGTTTGTTAAAATTATTCCTCCATTTGCTCCCATTCCAAGAGACACACTAGAAGCTCCCAGATAAGCAAGTACTAAGTAAACAAGTAGTAAACCGAGCGCTGCAATAAATCCTGCAAAGATTGTTACTTTTGCAATGCTGTTCTTATTTGTAACACCTTTTGCTTTTAACGCATTAATAACAACATTTCCGAATACAAGTGCTGCAAGTCCATCTAAAGTTAAATATCCATCAATAAAACCTTTAAAGAGCGGAGCACTATATGCTTCTGTCGGTGCACCAAATTCTCCAATTGGTGTAATAAGTGCTTTCACTACAATAATTGCAATAACAGCTAATAAAATCGGAGTTAATACTTTACCGATACGGCCCACTAATTTCGATGGGTTTAAAGCTAAATAGAAAGTTACGGCAAAGAAAATGAATGTAAAGATAACAAGTGGATACGATTGACCAGCTATCTCACTTGGTAAAAACGGTGCAACACTCATTTCATAAGCAACAGTTCCTGTACGTGGCACACTTACGAATACGCCTAAACATAAATAAATTGCAGTGATGAAAACTAATGCGAATATAGGGTGCACACGTCCTGCTAACTCATTAATATCTCCCTTTAGAGCGATAACGATAACTCCTAATAAAGGCAACCCAACACCTGTTACGATGAAACCAAACAACGCAATCCATACATCTGTTCCAGCACCTTGTCCTAACGCTGGCGGAAAAATCATATTACCTGCACCGAAAAATAGTGCAAATAACATTAAACTTATTGCAAACATCTCAGAAAACTTTAAAGATGATTTCATTTCTACTAACCTCCTAAATGATTTATTAACAAAATATTCTGAATTAAAATCCGTCATATGTCCTCTTTCAAGCATACTTCCCCGTAAAAGAACGCAAAAAACACCCGTCCCTAACAAAGGGACGAGTGTTGAAATCGTGGTTCCACCCTTATTCTAATAAAATGAATTTATAACAAAATAAGCTCACTTTATAGCTCGTGTAAATTGATAACGGTTTTATCCGCCAAGAATTACAATGCATCATGCAGTTCACTCTTGAAGTTTAGAGGTGGTAAGTTTGTCTTTCCGTATTAGGAAGCTCACAGCCCAGGCTTCCCTCTCTGAGAATCGTCAAAAACAACTCATGTCCTCATCATTACTTTTATAAAATATCTTGTCGAAACTTGTTGTTTTTTATTATATGGGCTATTTTTTAAAAAATCAATAGTTTTATTTTTTCTGACAAAAAAATATAGGGAGAAAATTTTTCCTCCCTATAACTGTCCTATTAATATTTCTAATTCTTCGGCTGTAATATCCCGCCACTTTCCAGATTTCAGTCCATTTAGTTCTATATTCATAATACGAACTCGCTTTAGCTTTGTTACAGTAAACCCGAAAGCACGGCTCATTCTACGAATTTGTCTGTTCATTCCTTGCGTTAAAACGATGCGAAATGTAGATTGATCCACTCTCGTCACTGTACATGGCTTCGTCATTCCATCTCTAATCTTTACACCGCTGGACATCTCATTAATAAACCAATCTGTAAACGGCTTATCGACAGTAACAACATATTCTTTCTCGTGCTCATGATCACCATGTAAAATTTGATTCGCAATCCCGCCGTCATTCGTTAATAAAATAAGTCCTTCCGACGCTTTATCTAATCGTCCAACAGGAAAGATACGCTCTGGATAATTAATATAATCAATAATATTATCTTCAATATGATCGGCTGCTGTACAAGTAATACCAACTGGTTTATGAAAGGCGATATACACCTTTCCCTTCTCTTCTTTGGCAATAACCTGTCCATCAATCGTTACAACATCACCATCACTCACGAGTGCACCATGCTTACAAATTTCACCGTTAATAGCTACGCTTCCTGCTTTAATAAGGCGGTCTGTTTCGCGTCTTGAGCAAGATTTTGCTGCGCTTATGTATTGGTTGATTTTCATGTTTTATTCCTTTTCATATATATTAAAAGCGTCAATCTATGGCAATATCATTATGCCACGATTGACGCTCGTTTACTTCGCAAAAACAACTAAATAAATAACCCCAATCACCAAAAACATTCCACAACAAGCTAACAATACTTTTGCAAGTTTGTCCATAAACATATAATGGTTTCCCCTTTGTTTCGTTGTTTGCTATTTTAATTCGACAACTGTTACGCCTAGGCCTCCCTCGCCCATGTCACCGTAACGGTAATTCTTCACACCGCGATGCTTCTTCAAGTAATCTTGTACACCTTGGCGAAGTGCTCCTGTTCCTTTACCGTGAATGATTGATACACGAGGATAGCTTGCAAGCTGTGCATCGTCTAAATATTTTTCAACGCGCATCATTGCATCTTCATAACGTTCACCGCGAAGATCAAGTTCCAATGAAACGTGGTAATCTCTACCCTTCACACTTGCTACTGCTTTTTTCTCTGTTTGTTTCGGTGTATTAATGTATTCCATATTGGACTCTTTCACTTTCATCTTCAGAATACCAATTTGTACGCTCCACTCTGTATCACTTACCCTTTCAAGTAATTGACCTTTTTGACCGAACGTTAATACTTTTACTTCATCGCCTGCACGTAATTGTTGTTTTGGCGCTGTGTTTTTCACGTTTACTTTTTGTTTCTTCACAAGCTCTGGCGCCGCACCTTCTAGACGGCTCTTCGCTTCAATAAGCTCATGGTCTTTCACGTTCACAAGCTGTGCTTTACGCAATTGTCGAAGTTCTTGAATAATGCCTTCTGCTTCTTTCTTCGCAGCTTCGACTTTTTCTTCCCCTTCTTTTTGCGCTTTTAACAATTTTTCATCGCGCTCATCATTAAATTCAATAATTTGACGCTGTAATTCGCGATGCAGTTTTTCAGATTGCTTGCGAAGTGCTTCTGCTTCGTTCCAGTCACGCTCTGCGTTCTTTTGACTTTCTTCTAACTTCGCAATCATATTTTCAATTTTGTTTGTATCTGTACTAATGTGGCTACGAGCTTGATCAATCACGCGATCAGATAAGCCAAGACGCTTCGAAATTTCAAAGGCATTACTACGTCCTGGTACACCGATCAATAATTTATACGTTGGGCTTAATGTATTCACATCGAACTCAACGCTCGCATTAATAACTTGCTCACGATTATATCCGTATGCTTTTAATTCTGGGTAATGCGTCGTAGCAACAACGCGAGCACCACGATTACATACTTCATCTAAAATTGAAATTGCTAGTGCAGCCCCTTCTTGCGGGTCTGTTCCAGCACCTAATTCATCGAATAAAACTAAGCTTTCAAAATCAGCTTTTTCTAAAATATCAACAATGTTCACCATATGTGAAGAGAACGTACTTAAACTTTGTTCAATCGATTGCTCATCACCGATATCAGCAAAGATATTTTTAAATACACAAATCTCTGACTCATCCATTACCGGAATGTGAAGACCAGATTGCGCCATTAATACACAAATACCAACTGTTTTCAGCGTAACTGTTTTACCACCTGTATTCGGTCCTGTAATAACAATTGTCGTGAAATCTTTACCTAACATAATGTTATTTGGCACGATAATTTCTGGATCAATAAGCGGATGGCGTGCTTGTCTTAAATCCATATAACGCTCGTTATTTACGATTGGCTTCGTTGCTTTAATACGCTTCGCATAAAAAGCTTTCGCAAAAATGAAGTCAAGATTCGCAACTACTTCTACGTTAGATAAAACGATATCCGCTTCTACTGCCACTTCTTCTGTTAACATTAATAAGATGCGTTCAATTTCTTGTTTTTCTTTCACTCGTGCTTCTTGAAGCGCGTTATTTAATTCTACAATGACTTGCGGTTCAATAAATAACGTTTGCCCAGAAGCTGATTGATCGTGAACAATACCGCCATATACGCCTCGGTATTCTTGTTTTACTGGGATTACGTAACGTTCGTTACGAATCGTTACAATCGCGTCAGATAGCATCTTTTGCGCGTTTGAAGAACGCGTCATATTTTCTAACTTTTCACGAATACGGCTTTCTGCAGTACGAATTTGAGTACGAATACCACGCAGTTTATCACTTGCGCTATCGACTACTTCTCCGCCGTCACCAATGCAATTTGTAATTTTCTTTTCTAAATCATATAAAGATACAATTTGAGCGACATGAGTTGCTAAAATTGGCAACTCGACACCATTATCAACCATATCTTCAATGAAACGTTTCATATTGCGACTACCATACATCGTATTAGCAATATCAAGTAGTTCATTTGGGCTTAACATACTTCCAATCTTTGCACGCTTCACATTTGAGCGAATATCCGTAATACCCCCTAATGGTGCACTACCTTTTAAACGAATGACTTTCGCCGCTTCATCCGTTGTATCTTGCATTTCTACAATTTCTTCAAAATCAGTGCTCGGCACTAAATGCTTCACTTTGTCACGACCAAGTGAAGAGGCTGTATGTTCAAGTAATTGTTCTTTTACTTTATTATATTCTAATACGCGCAACGTTCTTTCTAACATGTTGCAGGTCCCCCTTGTGTTACTTATTACGTTTAATATAGTCTAATAAACGTTCAATATCCCACGTGTTAATCACGTTATCTTTTTGAATCCAACCTTTACGTGCTGCTGCTACACCTGTTTCCATATCTTCTAACATTTCAAGCGTATGAGCATCCGTATTAATTGCTACTTTTACACCAGCATCTTGTGCTTGTTTTAATAATTTCGCGCTTAAATCTAGACGGTTTGGATTCGCATTTAATTCTAAAACTGTATTTGTTTCTTTTGCGAGTTCGATTAATAAATCTGTATCTACATCATAGCCTGCGCGTCGTCCAAGAAGACGTCCTGTCGGATGAGCAATCATTGTAACATGCTTATTCTCTAGCGCAGCGCGAAGACGTTTCATAATCGTTTCACGGTCTTGTGAGAAGCTAGAGTGAATCGCCCCAATAACATAATCTAATTCTGCTAATACTTCATCATCAAAATCAAGTGTTGCATCCGGTAAAATATCCATTTCAATTCCGCGTAAAATTGTAATGTCTGGATACTTTTCATTCATGCGTTCAATTTCTTTCGCTTGTTCACGAAGGCGCTCTTTCGTTAAACCGTTCGCTACTTTTAAGTATTGTGAATGGTCGGTAATTGCCATAAACTTATATCCACGAGCACGACATGCCTGTACCATTTCCTCAATTGAAAAGGCACCGTCACTCCACGTTGTATGCATATGTAAATCACCTTGTATATCAGAGAACTGAATTAAGTTTGGATACTCTTTAATTAATTCAATTTCTTTTCCATCTTCACGCACTTCTGGCGGGATAAATGGAAGACCGAAATGAGCGAAGAATTCCTCTTCTGTTTCAAATGTCTTCACTTCACCTGTTTCTAAGTTTTCTACACCGTACTCACTAATTTTCTCGCCTCTATCTTTCGCGATTTGACGCATTTTTACGTTATGGTCTTTTGATCCTGTGAAATGGTGAAGAGTTGTAATAAATTCTTCCGGTTGTACTAAACGGAAATCAATTGAAATATCATATTCATATTGAAGACGAACAGAAACTTTCGTATCTCCACTTGCGATTACCTCAATCATATTATCAAATTGCAGTAAATGCTCACGTACTGCCGCTGGTTCTGTCGTTGCAATGATAAAGTCTAAATCTTTCACTGTTTCACGAACACGGCGCAAACTACCAGCGCGCGAGAAACGAATTACTTCAGCAATATTCGACAATTTCTCCTCTATTTCCCCGGCAATAGGCAATACCATTGCGATTGGTAAACGCTCTGGACGAGATCCTACTTGATCGATTGCTTCTAATATTTTCTCTTCTGTTTTCTTACCGAAACCTGCTAAAGCTTGTACTTTATTTTCCTCACAAACCGCTTTTAGCGATTCCATATCAACAACACCAAGTTCTTTATATAACTTAGCTACCTTTTTACCACCAAGGCCTGGCAATTTTAATAACGGTAATAAGCTACTTGGCACTTCTTGTTCAAGCTCTTGTAACACTTCAGATGTTCCCGATTCTATATATTCTTGAATAACTGCTGCTGTTCCTTTTCCAATGCCCGGAATCTTAGTGAAATCTTCAATCTCAGAAAGACTACGATCATCACTTTCTAGTGCTGCTGCCGCTTTACGAAATGCAGATATTTTAAATGGATTCGCGCCCTTTAGTTCCATAAACAGGCCAATTGTCTCTAATAATTTAATAACTTGTTTTTTATTTACTTTCATCATTACCCCGCCTTTCTTTCATAGAAAAAAACTCCTCTTTCCGAAAAAAGAGAAGTTATACTCTGCTACCTGTCTGCCATAGTTCCTTCACCTTTTCAGAGAGAATCGGTGTATCGTCTACAATTATTTTGCTAATTGATGATTTTTGTAATGGTGTTTGTATTTGCTCAATCGGAAGGATGTTTCCAACGATAATTAAAACAAACAAAATAATATATACTTCTAAAAATCCGAGGATTGCCCCCGCAAACGCATTAACTTGCTTTAAAACCGGTATTTCTGCAAACATATTTAACAAATTACCAAGTAATGAAAGTGCAATTTTTGTAATAATAAACAATATGATAAACGCAAGTGCTTGATAAAATACTGTCTCAATATTATTTGCATCAATCCATTCTGGAACAGATACGTTTTTATCAAATGGATACGGAATAAATTTCGCAAGTGCTGGCGCTAAATCTTTACAGTACCAGTATGCAACAAGGTATGCGATAATAAAGCTTGTTAACTTTACAAGTTGCAGAATAAACCCTCTGCGTAAGCCGAGGAAAAATCCCATAACAAGCAGTAAAATGATAATAATATCAATCATGTTATTCCATTCCTTTTTTTGTCATACTTTCTTTCAATTTCTCATGTTCTTCTTTTAATTTTATGTAATCGTGTATGACGTTTACCGCCGTCAATACCGCTAGTCTACTCGTGTCAAGCGAAGGATTCTTGGCATTGAGTTCGCGCATTTTATCATCCACAATCGCTGCTACCATGCGGATATGACTTGTACTTTCATCGCCAACAACTGAATATTGTTGACCATAGATTTCTACATTAATTCGACTTTTCTTTCCCTTTTGTTGTGACAACTCACCGGCCTCCAATCACGTACAGAATCCTAAAGTTTATCATACCATGAACCATCATATTATGGAAACAGAAAGAACAATCCGATATGATAAAAATAGCAATATAAAAAAAGGAGCGACCATCTTGTCAAATTCTATCGTAATACAAACAAGTTCTACAGTAATTGAAGACATGAAACAACAATATAAACAAGCACTTAGCCCAAAAACCCCACAAGGCGGGATCTTCATGGCAAAGGTGCCATCTTGCACGATTACAGCTTATAAATCTGGAAAAGTAATGTTCCAAGGAGGCCGTGCTGAAGCAGAAGCTTCTCGTTGGCAATCTGTCTCTCAAACACCGAAAACAGCTGTAAAAAAATCTGTCGATTCACACCGTTATGCACCGCCTGCTTCCATCGGTACAATGTCTATCGTAGGGTCAGATGAAGTTGGCACTGGTGATTTCTTCGGACCGATGACAGTAGTTGCTGTATATGTGGACGCTAAGCAAATTCCACTTTTAAAAGAACTTGGTGTAAAAGACTCTAAAAACTTAAATGACGATCAAATTTCTGCCATTGCGAAACAACTTCTACACGTTGTTCCTTACAGCTCTCTTGTCCTTCATAACGAAAAATATAACGAACTATTTGATAAAGGAAACAACCAAGGTAAGTTAAAAGCTTTGCTACATAATAAAGCTATTACAAACTTATTAACAAAAATCGCACCTACAAAACCTGAAGGCGTCTTAATCGATCAATTCACACAACCTGATACATACTACAAATATTTAGCAAAACAAAAACAGGTACAGCGTGAAAATGTTTACTTCGCAACGAAAGGTGAGAGCGTTCATTTAGCAGTAGCTGCTGCTTCTATTTTAGCTCGTTACTCATTCGTAAAACAGTTTGACGAACTAAGCAAAAAAGCTGGTATGCCACTTCCAAAAGGTGCTGGTAAACAAGTTGATATCGCCGCTGCTAAATTAATTCAAAAACTTGGTGAAGAAAGATTACCTGAGTTTGTGAAAATGCATTTCGCTAATAGGGAGAAGGCGCTTCGCTTATTAAAATAGTATCGACAAAAACAGGAGCCTACAAACTCCTGTTTTTTGTTTCACTCTACTATTGTCCTTTTATTTTTGTTACAATTGAAATATACAGATTATTCTAACATAGGAGAGAATTCCCATTGCTACTTCTACAAATGATTCTAAATATTTTACTAGGTGATCCACACGAAAGACAGTTCGAAATTAGAGAAAACATTCAGCTACTAAGTGAGCAACGAGAGTTCAACGATTTAATAGAGCGTTACGGCCGGTCTTTCTTATTGAACTTTCGGATTCGAAGATTTATCGGGAAACATGATGCCCGCTTGTTAATACATAATCCAGCAAAACTACAACACTTCTGTGAGGAACTTGAATGTATGATTAGAAGAAAAAGATTATTTACATAGGGATGGAATTCATATGAACGCTTTAAAGGTTAAAAAGTTATTATATGTTTTCGTACATCTCGTTGGCCCGCTTTCTTTCCTCACTATTTCTACCATTTGGGGAGCTTTTTTCACTACTAAATCCACATTCGAAAATATATCTGATAATCTTGGTGTGATGGCCATCTATTACGTGCTTATGAGCTTACTATGGTTTTTCTATTTAGATCGATTAGATAAAGATGTAGATAAGATTACAAAAGAGATTAATGGTAATAAGATATAATACATAAAAAAGGAGAGCCGCCAAGACTCTCCCTTTTTTATGTTAGCTTCGTTTCTGCTTCTTATTTGATGAAGATACTTTATAAGAACCTGTTTCATGTGTCGTCGTTCCTTGTCCTTCTACTTCTGGAGAACCAAGGCTTGATCTTGAATGATCTTTTTTTACTTTTTTACTCATTTATATTCACCCCTTCGCGTTACTTTTTGCTACGGGAGAATAAACTATACAATATACAAAATAAAAAGCGAGAGGAATTCCTCTCGCTTTTTTCATATTTTAGAACTCAGAAGAACCTGGAGTTCTTGGGAATGGAATTACGTCACGGATGTTAGCCATGCCTGTGATGTACATTAGGAAGCGCTCGAAACCTAGACCGAATCCAGCGTGTTTTGTGCCGCCGTATTTTCTAAGTTCTAAGTACCACCAGTAGTCCTCTTCGTTCATGCCTAGTTCTTTAATTCTATCTACTAAAACGTCCATTCTTTCTTCACGTTGACTTCCGCCGATTAATTCGCCGATGCCAGGAACTAGAAGGTCAGTAGCAGCTACTGTTTTTCCATCTTCATTCATACGCATGTAGAACGCTTTAATGTCTTTTGGATAGTCAGTTACGAATACAGGGCGTTTGAAGATTTCTTCTGATAAGTATCTTTCGTGCTCTGTTTGTAAGTCAATACCCCATTCTACTGGGTATTTGAAGTCAGCACCTGACTCTTGAAGCACTTTAATTGCTTCTGTATATGTGATACGACCGAAGTCAGAGTTGATTACGTTGTTCATGCGCTCTAGAACTGTTTTATCAACGAAGCTGTTGAAAAATTCCATTTCTTCTGGTGCATGCTCTAGTACGTATTTCATTGCATATTTCAGCATATCTTCTGTAAGATCCATTACATCGCCTAATTCAGCGAATGCAATCTCCGGCTCAACCATCCAGAACTCAGCAGCGTGGCGAGTTGTGTTAGAGTTTTCTGCACGGAATGTAGGTCCGAATGTGTATACATCACGGAATGCTAATGCATAAGCTTCAGCGTTCAGCTGTCCACTTACTGTTAAGTTTGTTTCTTTGCCGAAGAAGTCTTTTGATTCATCAACTTGTCCGTCTTCGCCTTTTGGTACGTTGTTTAAATCTTGCGTTGTTACGCGGAACATTTCGCCTGCACCTTCTGTATCACTACCAGTGATGATTGGTGTGTGAACATGTACGAATCCACGCTCTTGGAAGAACTGGTGAATCGCAAATGCTGCGACAGAACGTACACGGAACGTTGCAGAGAATGCATTTGTTCTTGGACGTAAGTGAGCGATTGTACGTAAGTATTCAAACGTGTGACGTTTCTTTTGAAGTGGGTAATCAGAATCTGATAAGCCCTCGATATCAATTTTTTCTGCTTTAATTTCAAATGGTTGCTTCGCTCCAGGCGTTGCAATTACTTTACCTTCTACTTTAACTGAAGAGCTAAGTGGAAGTTTTGCAATTTCTTTGAAATTTTCTAACTCTGTATCGAAAACGATTTGAACGCTTTTGAAGAAGCTACCGTCGTTTAATTCGATGAAACCAAATGCTTTTGAATCACGTAAGTTACGAATCCACCCTGATACTTGTACTGTTTGACCTGCATATTTATCTGTATCTCTATACAGACTTTTTACTAATGTGTTTTCCATAGTGAAATTCTCCTTTGCACATATATTTAAATACAAAAAAACCTTTCATCCATAAAGGGACGAAAGGTTAAACTTCGCGGTACCACCCAATTTGTCATAAAGACCAACTTTAACTCGTATGTAATACATACTTCCCGGTTTGTAACAGGCCGGATTCCCGTCTAAGTCTACTCTTGAATACAAGATTCAATTTCGGTTAGCAACTCCAAGGTGTTCTTCACATATACCGCCTCATCAGGCTCTCACCGTCCCTGACTCGCTTTGGATTATAGTATATACTACTTTTCCTTATCATCGTCTTTCATTTTGTTAAACTAAAATTAATGTACTACATTCGAGAGAAAGATGCAAGATGCCTTAATATTTATCGGCGATTTTTATCATATATCGACAATCGTGCCATAAAAAAATTGCCGGACTTAATCCGGCAATTTTTTATTACTTACGTAACTCCGCACCAAATTTCTCTTCTACCGTTGTTAATACACGGTTATGTGCTTCTGTTACTTCTTCATCTGTTAACGTACGTTCTGCATCGAAGTAAGTCATAGAGAATGCAAGTGATTTCTTGCCTTCTTCCATTTTTTCACCTTCGTATAAGTCGAATAGTATTACGTCTTTCAGCAGTTGTCCGCCAGCTTCAGCAATGACTTGCTTCATTTCACCAGCTTTTGTTTCTTTTGTTACGACAACAGCCATATCACGTGTCATAGATGGGAAACGTGGAATTGCTGCGTAGTAAGTTTCTTCTGCATCTGCACCGAATACTTTTACAAGAGATAGTTCGAATACGAATGTATTTTTCACATCTAATTGTTTTTCTGCTTCTGGGTGCAATTGACCGATGAAACCAATTACTTCGCCATCTAATACGATGTCAGCTGTACGACCTGGATGCATACCTTCACGTTTTGCTGGTGCATAAGTGATTTGGTTTGCAACGCCAAGTACGTCAAATAATCCTTCTAGTACACCTTTCACAACGAAGAAGTCTACTACTTTTTTCTCACCTTGCCATGCATGGTGAAGAGCAAGACCTGTCATAACACCTGCAAGATGTTGTTCTTCTTTCGGAAGTTCTCCTGCTTCTGTTGGTAAGAAGATAGAACCTACTTCGTATAAAGCAACGTTATCGTTTTTACGTGCAACATTGTATGAAACTGCTTCTAACAATTGTGGCACTAAGCTTAAACGAAGTTGGCTGCGCTCTTCACTCATTGGAAGTGCAAGATTTACAGGCGACTTTTCGTTTGGCTCAACCATATATTGTTTCGCTTTGTCAGCGCTTGTTAATGAATACGTGATTGCTTCATATAAACCAGCACCTTCTAAGAAGCGACGTACTTTACGACGTTTCGTTTGTGCTGATGTTAATTTACCACGAGTCATCGTTCCAGAAGGTAATGTAACTGGAATGTGGTCATAACCGTATAGGCGACCCACTTCTTCTACTAAGTCTTCTGAAATTGTAATATCAGGACGACGTGCTGGTACATTCACATGGAATGTTCCTTCTACTTCTGTGAATGGGAATTTTAAGTTTGTAAACATTGTACCCATTTCACTTGCAGAAATATTTGTACCTAATACACGGTTTACTTTTTCAGCAGTAACAGATACTGTACGCTCTTGTACTTGTAAGTTATCAGCTTCTACTACACCTTCAAGTGCTTCTCCGCCAGCGTATTTCGCCATTAAAGCAGCTGCGTGTTGAATTGCTTCAAATGTACGTGTTGGATCGATTCCTTTTTCAAAACGTGCACTTGATTCACTACGAAGACCTAAGTCTTTTGATGTACGGCGTACTGTTTGACCTGCAAAGTATGCAGACTCGATTAAAACGTTCACTGTCTCATTTGTAACTTCAGAATCCGCTCCGCCCATTACACCAGCAACAGCTAAAGCTTTTGTTCCGTTTGTAATTACAAGGTGGTGTTCTTGTAATGTACGTTCTTGATCATCTAACGTTTCAATTTTTTCGCCTTCTTTTGCAAGACGAACAACGATTTCTTTTGAACCTAATTTATCGTAATCGAATGCATGTAACGGTTGACCGTATTCCATTAAAATGTAGTTTGTAATATCAACTACGTTGCTAATTGGACGAATGCCAGCTGCCATAAGGCGCGTTTGCATCCACATTGGTGATGGACCAATCTTTACGTTCTTTACCATTTTTGCAATATATAATGGGTTTTCTTCTTTCGCTTCTACACTTACAGAAATGTAATCAGCAGTTTTTTCTGCTGTTTCTTGTAAGTTGATAGCTGGAAGTTTTACTTCACGGCCGTAAATAGCAGCGACTTCATATGCAACACCTAACATGTTTAAGCAATCTGCACGGTTTGGTGTTAAACCAAGCTCAAGTACCTCATCATGTAAGTTTAAAATTTCAAGTGCATCTGCACCAACTTCAGCGTCACTTGGGAAGATGAAGATACCGTCTGCGTATTCTTTCGCAACTAGTTTCCCATCAATACCAAGCTCTTGAAGAGCACAAACCATACCGTGAGAAGCTTCACCACGTAGTTTTGCTTTTTTAATTTTGAAGTTGCCAGGAAGTACAGCGCCAACTTTTGCAACTGGTACTTTTAAACCTTTTGCAATGTTAGCAGCTCCACAAATAATTTGAACCGGCTCTTCTTCACCGATATCGATTAAGCATTTGCTTAATTTATCAGCTTCTGGGTGTTTTTCACATTCTAATACGTGACCAACTACAACACCTTTTACACCTTTATTTAATACTTCAACACCTTCTACTTCAATACCACTTTTCGTGATTTTGTCTGCTAGTTCTTGTGCTGTTACATCTTTAATATCTACATACTCTTGTAACCAACGATATGATACGAACATACTTATCCTCTCCTTCCCTTACGCTCGTTTGAATTGTTGTAAGAAACGTACATCATTTGTATAGAAATGACGAATGTCATCTACGCCGTATTTCAACATTGCGATACGCTCTGCGCCCATACCGAATGCGAAACCTTGATATTCTTTTGAATCATAACCAGCCATTTCAAGTACGTTCGGGTGAACCATACCTGCGCCTAAAATTTCGATCCAGCCAGTTCCTTTACAAGTGCCGCAACCTTTGCCGTGACACATCATACAAGAAATATCCATCTCTACAGATGGCTCTGTGAATGGGAAGAAACTTGGACGAAGACGGATTTCACGATCTTCACCGAACATCTTTTTCACGAATACTTGCAGTGTACCTTTTAAGTCACTCATGCGAATGTTTTTATCAATTACAAGACCTTCAATTTGCATGAACTGGTGTGAATGCGTCGCATCATCGTCATCACGGCGATACACTTTACCAGGACAAATAATTTTAATCGGTCCTTTTTCTTTATTATTTTCCATCGTACGTGCTTGCACAGAAGATGTATGTGTACGTAGTAACGTTTCTTCTGTAATGTAGAATGTATCTTGCATATCACGCGCTGGGTGATCTTTCGGTAAGTTTAATGCTTCGAAGTTGTAGTAGTCTTTTTCTACTTCTGTTCCTTCAGCTACTTCATAACCCATACCGATGAATACATCTTCAATTTGTTCAACAACAGCTGTTAATGGATGGTGACAACCTGTTTCAACAGGACGACCTGGTAGTGTAACATCAATTGTTTCAGTAGCTAATTTCGCTTCAATTACTGCTTTTTCTAAGTTACCAATTTTGTCGTCTAGACGCGTTTGAATCGCTTCACGCACTTCATTTACTAATGCTCCCATACGTGGACGCTCTTCTGCTGATAATTTTCCCATGCCGCGTAATACTTCTGTAATTGGACCTTTTTTTCCTAAGTACGCTACGCGTACGTCGTTTAAGCCTTTTAGCTCTTTCGCTTCTTCAATAAGCTCTAACGCTTTTTGCTTTAGCTCTTTTAAACGTGCTTCCATTTGGAACCCTCCTAATTTTAAAAATAAAAAAACCTCGCTCCCAAAAAGGGACGAGGTAAATTCGCGGTACCACCCTAAATTGACAGAACAAGTCTGCCCACTCATTAGTTATAACGATCAATTCTGACCGGAACGCCTTTACATATATATGGTCCTGGCGTCAACTCCAGAGGTGAATTCACTTCCGTCTACCATAAGAATGCTTTCAGTCTAAGGCATTCTCTCCCTATATGGCGATTTTGTAAGTTACTCTTCTCTATCAACGTTTTTCGTTATTTAACTTTTAATATAATATACTTCAACTTATTATAAGAAGTTTTTTATTTGTTCGCAACTGGGCTTTGCAAATAATACGTTAAAATCCCTGCTGCAACCGCAACATTTAATGATTCTGCCCCGCCGTAAATCGGAATATACAAGTTTTGATCCGTTTTCGCAAGAATTTCTTGGCTTACGCCGCTTCCTTCATTTCCTACAATTAATGCAAAACTTCCGGCCGGTGTTACTTCAACATGCGGAACTCCATTTTCAAGAGCTGTTCCATATACAGGAACGTTTTGTTCTTTTAGCTTGTCTACCCATTCTTCTAAGTTCCCTTTTACAACTGGTAAATGGAAAATAGACCCTTGTGTAGAGCGAAGCACTTTACTATTATATGCATCAACGCATCCTTCTCCAAGCACAACGGCATGAATACCAGCTGCATCAGCTGTACGAATAATTGTCCCTAAGTTACCTGGGTCTTGAAGGCCATCTAATAAAAGAAACTTCCCATCAGCAAGAGCTACTTCACTCTCGTGTTTCTCACAAACAGCAAATACACCTTGCGTCGTTTCTGTTTCGCGAAGCATTTTTACGATTGCTTCAGGTACGATATACATTTCCACATCATTAACTGTCCAATCTTTCGGAAGATCTGTCTGATCAGAAACGATAAGTTCCGTTACAACTCCTGCTTTTAAAGCTTCCTCGACTAAGTGGAATCCTTCTACAAAAAATAAACCTTTTTTATCGCGCTCTTTTTTCGTCTGCAGCTTTTTCCACTGCTTCACACGCGGATTTTGTACTGAATCAATGTTTTTCATAATATGTATTTCCCTCTCTTCTTGTCTTATCATTATAGCCTATTTTTCATACATATTTACATAAAAAAGAACAAAAACTAACGTCAGTTTCAATTCTGAAGAAGAGGTGAAAGCAATGAGTTTTAATTTACGTGGTGCTGTATTAGCAAATGTATCTGGAAATTCACAAGATCAATTACAAGAAACAATTGTCGATGCAATTCAAAGCGGTGAAGAAAAAATGCTTCCAGGTCTTGGTGTTTTATTCGAAGTCATTTGGAAAAACGCTGATGAAAATGAAAAGCACGAAATGTTAGAAACATTAGAGCAAGGACTAAAAAAATAAGCAATTTGAAAATCACCTTCGCATAAGCTAAGGTGATTTTTTTCACGAAAAAATTTTTTTCTTCTCCTAAACATTTCTACTTTACTAACGAACTATGATGGAGTACAATGTTCAAAATACATTTAAACCGATCGATTTTTCTTCATATACACCATAAGATAAAAGGAGTGAATGTTTTATGCACCGTATTACGCTTGAACAAATTTTCAGACACCATATTACACAAAAATACGTAAATCGTTCTGGGATGGTCCACGCGATCGCTGTCGCTTACCATGCGTTTCACTTAGCGAAAAAGCATCATGCCTCAGTCGATGCTGCAACAAAAGCTGGTTTCCTTCATGATATCGGACACCATACGTGGTACACAGGCGGCGAATGGGACTATGATTTATATAAAAAGAATGATATACACGCAATTAAAGGAGCAGAAAGAGCTCATAAATTGCTTATTAGATTAGGAGAACATCCGAAACTAGCAAAAGAAATTTCTATCGCGATTCTTCTTCATACAGATTCTTTCTTAGTACAGCAAGAAATTGAAAGAACATCTCTTCAAAACATTATTAAATGGGCAGACGAAGCAGATGAAGAACCAGGCGGAGCGCACCATTATAGAACAATTTCTTACGAAAAAGCATTAAAAGCTATTCAACAGTTAGACCGATTGGTAGAACGTGAATTGCAAATAGAGCAATCGAAATCGCATAACAAGGCAGAGCATAGTTATCAATGAGAAAGAGGCATCACTATAGGGTGATACCTCTTTTATTATTTTATGGAAAATACACCTTTGTATGTAATATTTAAACATTACAACTAAAAGTAAAATACTTTATAATTAAATATACAAATATAAAGAGGTGATTTTATAAATGCAACCCGCTACACAACTTTCTAATGAACAGAAATACTCTATGTCATGGGGACAATTTATTAGCTCCGTTTTATTCGCTTTTTTCGGAACCGGACTTATTACTGTGTTCCTCGCAATGCCCTTAACAATCTATACAGCAGGACTTACAGATAAAAAACAAATTGCCCTGTATGAATCGATCGTAAATACTGCAAGTATCGTATTACAACTAGCCGTGTTGTTATTCTTCATTTTCAAATTCGAACCCGCAAAAAAATTACTACTACAATCATTTAACTTTAAAGCACTTAAAGAATGGCGTACATACGTATATTTACTTCTTTTCTTCGCTATAAACATTTTACTCAATTACATCTTGTTAAATTATGTGTTCCAAGACGCAACAAAGCAGCAATCTTCCGCATTAAACTTAGATGTTTTTAAGCAGTATCAAATATTATTACTTCTCGGTTTTGCAATACTTACACCAATTTTTGAAGAGCTGATTTTCCGTGGTTTTATACTCCGCTTCTTCTCAGAACGCTTTCCATTTTGGATTGCAGCCATCATAACAAGTTTCTTCTTCGGTATCGCTCATACATACTCACTTGGAGTAATGGTAATTACTTTCTTCATGGGATTATTAATGGCTATTCTATGTAAAAAAACAAAATCCATTATTCCAGCTATGTTATTTCATATTATGAATAATATGTTGGCATTTTTGAGCTAAAAAGAGGTATCATTGTGATACCTCTTTTTACTCTTTTATCACAACTTCAAACTCTTCCGTTTGCACAGAACATCAATGTAAAATCCTTACTGTCTGTAAATATTAGCTTCAAAATATCATTTTTACTACACTGATGACTTTTTTGTATAAATATCCTATAATCTTTATATATAACTATAAAACAAGCAAGGATAGGTGATTCACTATTATACAAGCCACGCAACTAACTTACCCACAAAAATACCCTATGTCACTCTCACAATTTCTATTTTCAATCGTTTTTGCGATTTGGGGAACAGGATTCCTAGCCGACCTCTTTATAGGTCTTCCTACCGTTATTTATACAGAAGGCTTAACCGATCCAAAACAAATTGCTTTAACAAAATCACTTACTACTTTTGGAAGGCATTTATTTGTATTGTGCATTTTATTAATTTTAATTTATGCATATAAGCCATTAAGAAATTTAATTGTCCCAACACTAAACTTTACAGCATTAAAAAAAGTAAGCACATACATCTATATCATTCTTTTTTATGGACTACATATCGTTAATGATATATTTATAATTAATAATATTTTTCCTGATGCGGTAAAAGAGCAGTCATCCGCTTTAGACCTAGAAATGTTAAAACAATACAAACTATTATTGCTAATAGGTGGCGCTATACTTGTACCTATTTTTGAAGAACTTATAGTCCGTGGTATTATTCTTCACTTCCTACAACAGCGCTTCCCATTTTGGATTGCAGCGTTTGGGTCTAGCTTCCTCTTCGGAATAGGTCATATGTACTCAACTGGTGTGATGTTTAGTATGTTCATCATGGGGCTATTTATGGCCATTTTATGTAAAAAAACAAAATCCATTATTCCAGCTATATTACTTCATATTATGAATAATATGTTAGCCTTTTTAGGATAAAGAGAGGTATCATCACGATACCTCTCTTTACTCTCTTATAACAACTTCAAACTCTTCTTCCGTTAACACTTTTCGATAATCCGTTTTCTTCTCTCCTTCTTCACCAGAAGTTAGGACAGGCGTCAGTATAATTTTCGTTACACGATCTTCTAGCTTTTCAAATCGCCAATAACTATTTTTGGATAAGGTAAGACCTGAATGTGGTATTAACTCGTTTCCATCTTGATCTCTCGCGATAAATTTCACCTCTAATTTTGTTCCATTCAACATTTTATAGTTCAATTTCGTAGATATAGGAGAAACTTTTAAACCTTCCACTTCTATTTTTTGACCATTTTCCAATTTAAAATGTTTATGGATTGGGATTGTTTTCGTTTCAGCTTTTATTTTGTCTCCAGATGCTTTAAAAGAAAATCCCCATTCTCCTTTCCATGTTGATTTCCCATTTTTTAAAA
This sequence comes from Bacillus sp. 3G2, assembly GCF_044324725.1. Taxonomy (NCBI): domain Bacteria; kingdom Bacillati; phylum Bacillota; class Bacilli; order Caryophanales; family Bacillaceae; genus Bacillus; species Bacillus sp. 3G2. The sequence continues at coordinate 4,326,823 of NZ_CP172246.1, forward strand.
CAATATCTCTATATACAACTTGTATATCACATTCTCCACGAATTTCTAGAGGATTCATTTCATCATCTTTTAAATCTACATTTGAGAAAAATGTATACGTATACTCGTTTATTTTTTTGTCTCCGCCACTACCACTGCCATTTAACAGTTTTCCATTTATATAAATATCAGGACTAGGATGGGACTCTTCTAAATTAATACGACTAGACTTAAACGTACTATTAACAATAATCTGCCCTTCATCTATCATCACTTCATCTAACCGCACTTCTACACCGTTATCATAAACTGTTTGTCCTATTGTCGTTGTATATTCTTTTAAAGGTTCTCCTCTACTGTTTACGTAGTCTTCCATTTTACTTCCGATTAACGGTATATCCGCAATCATCCTTCTCATATCTACAGTCATCATTATGATAAATAATGCCGCAGCGGATGTTATAATCGCTACATTCCGTTTCGTATGGGCTTTGTTCTTATTTATTTTTTTACGAATTCGCTTTTTTATTTTCTTTTTCTCTATGTGAGTTAAGTTAATCTCTTCATATTCATTCTCATCCATTTTTATATCATTTAACATTTCATATGGATCTTTCATTTCCTTCACCTCTTTTCTTATTTATTTCATCCGGTTATGTAAAAATAATGCCCTTAACTTCTTTCGACCTCTTGATAGACGATTGTATATAAAAGAAGTTTTCACCCCCATTTTCTCCGCAATAGCTTCTACACTATCCTCTTCCACGTAATGCTTCATAAAGATTTCTTTATCGTTCTTCTTTAAATGATTTAATATATGTTCCATATCATTACTAATTTCTCTTTTAGTAGTATCGGTATGTACCGCTATTTCACCTATTTGATCTATCCCTTTTTCATTTACTGTCTTCGCATATTTTCTCGCATAATCAATAGATTTATATTTTGTAATAGCTGCAATCCAATTTTTTAACGTATTTTTCTCTTCATCATACTTTTCAATATGATTCCAAATCGCTAATAACACATCATCCATACATTCCTCTTGCACATCCTGAAACGAAGCTAAATGCTTCTGAATAATACTTTTTATTAGTCCGCCGTACTGGTCGATAATAAAATATAATGCTTTTTCGCTCCTGTTCCTTAGCTGATGCGCAACATTTTCTTCTGTAATTTTCATATGCTCCCTCCTCTCTAACATGCTCTATATCTATTAATTCGTATCGGTACTACTCATTTCTATCAATTTATACATATTTATTAATAATATCCAAAATAAACCTCATGTAGTAAAATATAACTTGATTATTATAAAGGAGTTTACATATGTTCAGTATTATTTGGATGGTTTTTATGCCACTTCTCTTACTATGCGGGATTGCTGGTGGTATTTTTTTAATGGTAACAGGAATTAAACATCGGAAATTACTTGTTATCTTGATGGGGATTATTTGCTTTTCATTCGTTATAATGCCTTTTATTTTTTTTAACAAAGGTATCAATGGAGAGGCCGTTCTCCACATTCCACCTGTCCTATATTGGATACTTTTCTCTCTAGCTGGTTTATTAGCAGGATTGAATGGGGTACATTCAAAAATTAAGAGTATACGCAACATGGGACTCATTATTTTCTCAATAGGACTGTTTGCAGCTATTTGCTATCAACTCATGTCCATGCCTGATTCATCTTTTATTAATTAAGGAGTTATTACATATGGAATCTACCGGTTTATTTATTTGGCTTATCTTAGCCCCTATTTTGTTATTATGTGAAGGCATCGTTGGCATTTTTTTAATTGCTGCCGGAATTAAATATCGAAAATCACTTATCGTTATAGCAGGTTTAATTAGCATATCGCTTATCGTTGTTCCTATCATTTGTATAGGTTATGGAATAGATTTAGAGGGGATGGTTCCAATTTCGGGAACTTTATATTGGTGTTTCTTCTCTTTAGCTGGACTATTAGCTATTATAAGTGGAAGACAAGTATCAAGTATTCGTTCTATGGGGACAATGTTGTTTATAACAGGGCTGTGCTCCGTAACTGGTTATCATTTTTTATATCTCACTCTTTAACAAGACAAAAAAGCAGGGAAATTAATTCCCTGCTTTTCTATTTGGTTTATTACCTGATGGTAAGAAGAACGATAACACCCAAGCAATCCCTGCGAGTATCGTTGCAATTAAGAATGCATCGTTAATACCGTTAATTGCCGATAACTTCGAAATTTGTCCAAATAATAGTTGCGTGCTCATCACATCTCCTGCTTGAGCCGATCCAGCAATCGCTGCTAAACTTTGGCCCATACCGTGCACTTTATCAACTAAAATTGGATTTGACGTTGTTAACATGTTGCCGTAATCTGCTACGTGAGCAGTCGTTTGTTGCGTCATAAGTGTAATTAATATCGCTGTTCCAATTGAACCAGCTACTTGTCTTGACGTATTTTGCGTTGCTGTACCGTGAGAAATTAATTTCATCGGCAATGCATTCATACCAGCTGTCATAATTGGCATCATAATGAATGACATACCAATTGAACGTATAATATAATCCGTCATAATAACGCTATATGGTGTATCCATCGATAACGTTGTGAATTTATATGTCGCAAACGTTGTAATGGCTAATCCAACAATCGCTAACGGACGAATACCATATTTATCAAATAGTTTACCTGCAATAGGTCCCATGATACCCATAATTAATGATCCCGGTAGTAATAATAAACCTGATTCAATCGGCGTAAAGCCGCGAATGTTTTGCAGATATACTGGAAGTAATAACATACCTCCGAATAATGCCATTGTAACGATTGCGTTAATTACTAAAGTAAAAGTAAATACCGGATATTTAAATACTTGTAAATCAAGCATTTTATTCTCTGTTGTTAACTCTCTCCAAATAAATAACGCTAAACCAATTACACCGATAACAAGTGAAATAACAACTTCGGCACTAGTCCAACTATTATTTCCAGCTTCACTAAATCCATACAGTAAGCTACCTAGTCCAATACTTGAACTAATTACACCAAATACATCTAATTTCGTATTAGACACTGGCTGAGCTAGTGTAAAGAATTTTAAAGATAGGAACGTAATAATTAAACCAATTACAAACATTCCGTAGAACATTAAGTTCCAGCTATAGTTTTCAATAACCCATCCCGTTACAGTTGGTCCGATAGCTGGTGCTAAAATCATTGCAACACCTAGTAATCCCATCGCTGCTCCGCGCTTATTAGGCGGGAATAATGTCATAAAGATATTCATACCAACCGGCATTAAAATACCTGCACCGACCGCTTGAATAATACGGCCTGTCATCATCATTGTGAAGTTTCCTGATGTAGCACAAATGATAGATCCTACCGTGAAGAATAACATGGCCGCTACAAATAATTTACGGTACGTAAATCGTGAAACTAAAAAGGCACTAATCGGTACTAAAATACCATTTACAAGCATGAATCCTGTAATTAACCATTGGGCTGTTGATGTTGACACGTTAAATTCATTCATTAGCGGTGGCAACGCAACGTTAATGATCGTTTGGTTTAAAATAGAAACGAACATACCAAGAATTAATACTGTTACAACTGCTTTTACATTTACATTCTCTATAGGCATAGACGTTTGTTTTTTCGGTACTTCTTTTTCTTGTTTTACTTCTTCTTGCTTGCTTGTTTCTAATTCAACTACATTAGAAATTTCTACTTCTTGCTTTTGTTCTATTTCTTTCTCTTCTGTTTCCACTTTACTTACTTCTATTTTACTTACGGCTGGGACTTGTTCTTCTCCCACGTTCGTTTTTTTCTTTCGTAAAAGACGATTTACAAGGAAGAAGACGATTATACAAAATAGTGCATATCCTACAATTGCAATTGAGGACATCTCATCTCCCCCTTACTTATGAATACGAACTGACACATTCATTCCAGGAACAATATTTACTGATTTACTATGGTCTAAAGAAATTTTAACTGGTACAACTTGCTTTACTTTTGTATAGTTCGCTGTTGCGTTACTTGATGGTAACATTGAGAATGTATTTGCTGTTGTTAATCCAACTTGTTCTACTTTCCCTGTTAACGTTGTATCTGGGTATGCATCTACATATACATCTACTGTTTGACCTTTTTGAACATCGTCAATCACTGTTTCTTCAATGTTTGCTGTTACCCATAAATTGTTCATATCAAATGCATAAGCAATTGGGCTACCTGCTCCAACGAAAGCATTTGTCGTTGCGTTTGATTGTACAACTGTTGCATTTTGCGGAATTGTTACGTCTACTGTTTGTTCTCCATTTGCTGCCGCTACAGTAACCGCACCTAATTTATCATTTTCATTGTAGTTCTTACCTACTTCAGCTTTCCATTCAATTAATTTACCTGCTACTGGTGAAGCAACCGGAATTACCTTTCCATCAATTTTTGCATTGTCTGTTTTTAAGTAATTTTCCGTTTGGTTGTAATAGTAGTAACCGCCAATACCGCCGCCAACTAGTACAATTAATGTGATAATGTTGATAATTACCATTCTTCGAAACTGATTCATTGCATTCCTCTCCTTATATCGCATATAATTTTTTTCTAAACTATTTACGTCCTTATTGTTTAGATTGTTTAATTGTTAATTATATTAACTTTTAAACAAAAAAATCACACCATCTGCGGTGTAAATCGAAATTTATCTACCTGCGAGCGGTGCTGATTTCTGAAGGACTATCGTTTATAATTATAAATAATTATTTCGAATCTACAACCGACAATTTAAGTATGAAATGTTGCTTAAACAACAATATAATAACAATATGTTGTTTAAGTATATAAAATTAAACAAGGAGAAGTAAAAATGTCTATTAAAAATACAAATGATCCACGTGTAAAGCGGACGAGACAACTCATACAGGATGCTTTTGTCGCTTTAGTAGGCGAAAAAGGATTTGACGATGTAACTGTTCAACATATCGCAGAACGTGCTCCTGTAAATCGTGCTACGTTTTATAGCCATTACCATGATAAGTATGACCTATTAGACAAAAGCATTGAAGAAATGTTAGAGAAATTAACAGAAGTTATTAAACCAAAAAATAGAAATAAAGAAGAGTTTCAACTTACATTTGATTCACCACATCCAACCTTTTTAGCTTTGTTCGAACATATTGCAGAAAATGTGACCTTCTATAACGTTATGCTTGGTGATAAAGCCGCTGGAAACTACTCTTATAAAATGATGAAAACAATACAAACTCACTTAACATTAAGCTTATCGATTTCACAGCCAGATGATAAAGATCTTATGGTTCCTCGTGATATTTTGATTAGCTATGTAACAGGGGCTCATATCGGGATGATTATGTCATGGTTAAAAAAAGGGATGATATACACCCCGCATTTTATGGCCATGCAATTAACTCGCTTAATTATTTTAGGAGCTCATACTGCCGCTGGATTAGAGCGACCTTTTTAAAACATAAAAAAGCGAAGGAGAGGCTCCTTCGCTTTTTCTATTAATTAAATGTAATGTTATGTACAGCCTCTTTATCAAGACGTTTAATAACTTCTACAATTAACTTCACTGCATTTTCATAGTCATCACGGTGTAACATTGCCGCATGAGAATGAATGTAGCGCGTTGCAATCGTAATTGCCATAGACGGAATACCATTTACAGCAATGTGAATTGCACCTGCATCCGTTCCACCGCCCGCTACTGAATCATATTGATATGGAATTTCTAATTCGTCAGCAACATCAACTACAAAGTCACGTAAACCAGTATGACCAATAACAGACGCATCATATAAAATAATCTGTGGTCCATCACCCATTTTACTTTGTGCTTCTTTTGCCGTTACACCAGGCGTGTCACCAGCGATACCAACATCTACTGCGAACGCGATATCTGGTTTAATATAGTTTGCAGATGTTTTCGCACCACGAAGACCGACTTCTTCTTGTACAGTCCCTACGCCATATACAACGTTTGGATGCTTTTCATCTTTTAATTGTTTTAATACGTCAATTGCAATTGCACAACCAATTCGGTTATCCCATGCTTTTGCAAGTAACATTTTTTCATTCTTCATCACTTGGAATTCAAAGTAAGGTACAACTTGATCTCCTGGTCGTACGCCCCACTCCATTGCCTCTTCTTGGCTAGAAGCACCAATATCGATGAACATGTCTTTAATATCTACTGGCTTTTTACGCGCTTCTGGGGGTAAGATGTGCGGTGGTTTTGAACCAATTACACCTGTTACATCTCCTTTACGCGTTACAATTGTCACGCGCTGTGCAAGCATAACTTGTGACCACCAGCCACCAACTGTTTGGAAACGAAGGAAACCTTTGTCATCAATTTGCGTAATCATAAAGCCAACTTCATCTAAATGACCTGCAACCATAATTTTCGGGCCGTTTTCTTCCCCTACTTTTTTCGCAACTAAACTTCCTAAATTATCAGTAGAAAGTTCGTCCGCAAACGGCTCGATATATTTCTTCATTACTTCACGTGGTTCACGCTCGTTACCCGCAATACCACGTGCATCTGTTAATTCTTTTAGCATTGTCAATGTCGCGTCTAATTTTGTCATTGCCAACACCCTCCTTTTTCTTCAGTCACTTCATTATACAAAAGGAAATTGAAATATTCAAAAATTAAATTAGTATCCTTGTGTTTGACGCTCATGATTTACTTCGTTTTTATCTAAATATGCCTTTTCAATCTCTTCTTGTTCAAACTCTAGCGCTTGTCCAAGTCGAAGGTAGCTTGTAAATAATTCAATATAGTTCGTAATAGATGGTTGATCTGTAAAGCGAATCACCTTCGCATATGTGTCTAAGAAAATTTCTACTTGTGTTTTATTCGTTTGTGCACATTTATAGAATAGGAAGTTTTTATCAATACCTAAATCAATTCCGATTGATAAAATAAAATGCAAACCATCTACGTATTCTTCTAATATTACTTCACGTTCTGATGCTGGTTTGTTGCTCCAATATTTAAAACAACGTGTTTCATTTGCAAGTTCTCCGATTTCTACAAGAAGAGCTAACATTTTTTCTTTTAACAATTTTTTCGGTTGTAAGTCATGCTCTTTCACAATACGGTCATCTAATTCTTTTTGTAATTTAAATAGTTGTAGTAAGTCCATTCTATTGTCCTCCTCCAACATCGCATTTTACGCAACAATGTTGTTTCATCTCAAAGTTCATTATTATTTTTCGTTTCTTATTAATAAGTCAGCCATTTATCTCTTTACAAAATAGCTTGTCCTTAATTTACAAATACGTTTCAATCATCACGATTAGATTATTCACTCCGATTGGTGATAGTTAATCATTATCCGGGGATTGTCCACTGATAAAAAAATTTATTTTATCTGATGAAAGTTCCATATCATCTTTCCATTATAGCAGTGTCGTTTCAGGTAGGAAAGATACTCTTCTTTCCAAAGGGAGATAATTGAAAAAAGCCAGGAGAATTCTCCTGGCTTCATATGTATATTCTTCTATATCGCTATAGCTTTTATATTGATTTTGTCATATCGATAACGACATACTTCTCTTTGCATACAAATAAAAAACCTTAGAAGAAAAATCTTCTAAGGTTTCAACTAATTAATTAGTTAATGTTGTTTTTTGCAACTGTTGCTAATTCAGCGAAAGCTTTTTCGTCATGAACAGCTAAGTCAGCAAGCATCTTGCGGTTAACTTCGATGCCAGCATTTTTAAGACCGTGCATTAAGCGGCTGTAAGAAAGACCATTCATACGAGCTGCTGCGTTGATACGTGTAATCCATAATTTACGGAAGTCACGTTTCTTTTGACGACGGTCACGGAATGCATACATTAGAGATTTCATAACCTGTTGGTTAGCAACCTTGAATAATGTACTCTTAGAACCGTAGTAACCTTTTGCTAATTTTATAACTTTTTTACGACGTTGACGAGTAACTGTACCACCTTTTACTCTTGGCATAATATTACCTCCTAATTGTTCTATATATCAGCCGAACTTATTTTAAGTTGTCAAGCATTTGACGAATGCGTTTGAAGTCACCAGCGCTTACTACACCAGCTTTACGTAGTTTACGTTTAGCTTTTGTAGATTTGTTAGCGAATAAATGGCTTGTGTAAGCGTGAGAACGTTTCAGTTTACCTGATCCAGTCTTTTTGAAACGCTTTGCAGAGCCGCGATGAGTTTTTTGTTTAGGCATAGGTATTTCCTCCTCTATCTATTACTTATCGTTTTTCGGTGCTAAAACTAAGAACATACTACGTCCTTCCATTTTAGGCTTAGATTCAATTGTACTAACTTCAGCACAAGCTTCTGAGAAGCGATCTAAAACACGTTGACCGATTTCTTTATGAGTAATGGCACGTCCTTTAAAGCGAATTGACGCTTTAACCTTGTCGCCTTTCTCTAAAAACTTGATAGCATTACGAAGTTTTGTGTTAAAGTCGTGTTCATCAATTGTTGGACTTAAACGAACTTCTTTCATGCTAATTACTTTTTGATTTTTGCGCTGTTCTTTTTCTTTCTTCTGTTGCTCAAAGCGGAATTTACCGTAGTCCATAATGCGGCATACTGGCGGTTTCGCATTTGGAGCAACTAATACTAAATCAAGATTAAGATTTGCAGCTAAGTCTAAAGCGTCATTACGAGACTTGATTCCAAGTTGATCGCCATTGGCACCAACTAAACGTACTTCACGTGCACGAATTTGCTCGTTAATCATCATATCCTTGCTAATAGTAAGCCACCTCCAAGGTTTTCTCAGAACATATTTTGTAGTCATAGAACCCGACAAAAAAAGTGCGGGCATACGACACCCACACTTGTAAATTCTTAAGTAAGAAATACATTTACCTGTAAACTGCGAATGCGTCCATCAGGTGAGAAGCGGGTGCTTCTACTTGTTCCACAAAACAATATTCTATTATCCTTGATGAGTTTATCATAGGACATGACGTCTGTCAAGAAGACGCGATGTGTTTTACTAACAACAAGAAATATTGTAACAAACAACTAACATACTTGCAATACTTTTTTATGATAAGTATTGTTTGGTTATTTTTTCTAGTTTTTCTTTTTTATAATACATACGAAAGCCGCGGTATACCGCGGCTCTGTCTTATCGTTTTCCTTCTACTTTAATCATATCAACAAAAGCATCTAATGCGATTGTTTCTGATTTTTGTTCACCGTATTTACGTACGTTTACGCCGTTTTCAGTTACTTCATTGTCACCTACTACAAGCATATACGGAATTTTTTGCATTTGTGCTTCACGGATTTTGTAACCAATTTTCTCTTCACGAGTATCTAATTCAACACGGATGCCAGCACGACGTAGTTCATCTTGTACTTTCTTCGCATAGTCTAAATGTACTTGCGGAGAAACCGGAATTACTTGCGCTTGAACTGGAGCTAACCAAGTTGGGAATGCACCTTTGTATTCTTCAATTAAGAAGGCTACGAAACGTTCCATAGTTGATACAACACCACGGTGAATTACAACCGGACGATGTTGTTTTCCGTCTTCACCAACGTAAGCTAATTCAAAGCGTTCTGGAAGTAAGAAGTCTAATTGTACAGTTGAAAGTGTTTCGTCTTTTCCAAGAGCAGTACGAACTTGAACGTCAAGTTTTGGACCGTAGAATGCCGCTTCACCTTCAGCTTCATAGTAATCAAGACCCATTTCATCCATAGCTTCTTTTAGCATACCTTGTGCTTTTTCCCACATCTCGTCATCAGCATAGTACTTTTTAGTATCAGCTGGGTCACGGTAAGATAGGCGGAATGAATAGTTCTCTAAACCGAAATCTTTGTACACTTCTAGAGTTAAGTTTACAACACGTTTTAACTCTTCTTTAATTTGATCTGGGCGAACGAAAATGTGCGCATCGTTTAAAGTCATTCCGCGTACACGCTGTAATCCAGATAACGCACCTGACATTTCATAGCGGTGCATTGTTCCAAGTTCCGCAATACGGATTGGTAATTCACGGTAGCTGTGAATATCATTTTTATAAACCATCATGTGGTGAGGGCAGTTCATTGGACGAAGAACTAACTCTTCATTATCCATTTCCATTGATGGGAACATACCATCACGGTAGTGATTCCAGTGACCAGAAGTTTCATAAAGCTCTCTGCTTCCTAGTACTGGAGTGTATACGTGATCATAGCCTAAGCTTGCTTCTTTATCAACGATATAACGCTCGATAATACGACGGATAGTTGCACCTTTTGGTAACCAAAGCGGTAAGCCTTGTCCTACTTTTTGGCTATTAGTAAATAGTTTTAATTCTTTACCTAATTTACGGTGATCGCGCTCTTTCGCTTCTTCAAGCATACGTAAGTGCTCATCTAATTCTGCTTTCTTAACGAATGCAGTACCGTAAATACGTTGTAACATTTTATTATTGCTGTCGCCGCGCCAGTAAGCACCTGCAACGCTTAATAATTTAAATACTTTAATTTTCCCTGTAGATGGAAGGTGAACACCACGGCAAAGGTCGAAGAATTCGCCTTGCTCATAGATTGAAATAACTGCATCTTCTGGAAGATCGTTAATTAAATCTAATTTTAACTCATCGCCGATTTCTTCAAAGCGACGAAGTGCTTCTGCACGTGGTACTTCATGACGAACGATTTCTAAGTTCTCGTTCACGATTTTTTGCATTTCTTTTTCAATTTTCTTGAAGTCTTCAACTGTAATTGCTTCTTCCATATCAATATCGTAGTAGAAGCCATTTTCGATTACTGGACCAATACCAAGCTCAAGCTTAGCATCTTTATATAAACGTTTTAACGCTTGCGCTAAAAGGTGGGCTGTTGAATGGCGTAAAATGTATAAGCCATCTTCAGAATCTAATGTAATAATAGAAACTGCACCATCTTCTTCGATTGGTGTAACAAGATCGATCATCTCATCGTTTAATTTTCCAGCCACAGCTTTTTTCTTTAAGCCTGGGCTAATAGAAGCTGCGATTTCTTCAGTTGTTACGCCTTTTGGAAACTCCTTCACAGCTCCATCAGGGAAAGTAATTTTAACTACATCTGCCATCACTGGTCACTCCTCTTTTTTTCAAAATAAAAAACACTCATCCCGTAAAAAGGGACGAGTGTTGAATTCGTGGTTCCACCCTTGTTCCAATTAACCTTATCGTTAATTGCTCAAGTTCAACATAACGGTGTTGTCCGTTAGCAATTACTAGAAAAACCGTTCACTGCTAAAGTTTAGAGGTGGTAAGTAATAATCCCGTACTAGGAAGCTCACACCCTAAGGCTTCCCTCTCTGAAAATCGTAGAAAACTACTCATGTCCTCATCATGACATTTCAATATATTTCATTTATGTAGGTAATTATATGCTCAAAAACTTAGAAAATCAAGGGCGTTACCTTTATTTTTTAAATTTTTCACATTGCGTTCAAACTCATGTAATCCATGTAATTGGACCCGTTCTTGAAATACATTTCGCAAAGTAATAATCATATTATGGTCTTGTTCTTTCGTATATAAATAAATTTTTTTCGGGGAAATAGAGAGAAGTGGTGCAATTACTTTCGTATCAATATATACATCCTTTTGCTTTAATAATTCCTCATCTATATATTGGACCAATTTCTCCTGTTTTAAACGCCTACCTTTATCATCATAGAAAATAAAGCTTTCATCAAAAATAAGATGCACACAGGACAAACGTGATTTTCGGCTACGCACTTGTTGCCTTAGCGTCTCAATAAACATTTGATATTCTTGTTCCAACTTATACTCATCAATCGACACTTCAGCAAGCTTAGCTACCATTTCCCTATATGTACGAAGGCGAAAACGAATATATGATGAAAAAGAGAACGAAAGCGGATCACAAAGCCAGTTATTTAAAGAAGATTTAATATATGATTCAAATGTATGACGTGTTAATTCATGAGCAATCCCTTTTCTTCTTCCCTTTAAAATCTCTTGTGCCATCTGCAATATTTGATGACACTCTTCCTCTTCTTCATAAAAAAACTTTTCTTTTAAGATTGTATAAATCCACTCATTTTGCTTTACATTCACAATGAAATATACCATAACTGGCAATAAAATCTTTTCAATATAATTCGATTCACATACTGGTATGTGAATCACCACTTTTTGTTCCTGTAAATACACACTCGTTTCCTTATATAACAGTTCAGCCCTTTTCAATAGTTGTTTATATACATGCATAGCATCATTTTTTTCTTCGAAGCAAATTTCAATCACTTTTGTCCCCCCTTTTATCCCTGCTCTAAAGGATTGTATCTATACGTTACAAATCCTATAAGAGTCCGTCCCGCGTGAAGTTCACTCTTAGTAGAATTACATTTCCTATCGTTAGAAAATCCACTCGATATGGCTTACTAATTTTATATATATTAAGGGAGGGAGAAAAAAATGATACAAGCTACAATGAATTTTCCATAAGAACTTTTCGTTTTACAATTCACCTAGTCTAAAAAGTGTTCAAAACGAAAAAAGAGCAAGCTTTTCAGCTTACTCTTTACTTATGACGTCGGTTTTTCCCGCCAATTGGAATTGGCTTCGCTAAATATTTAATTCGTTCCATAATACGTGCTGCTTTCATTTGTTCTGCTTCACCACGCTGTGTATACGTTAAATGATGTTCCAATTCCTTAAAATCAAAGTTAGACGTAAAGAACGTCGGTAAGTTTTCTAACATACGGAATTGCAAAATTGCCCCAAGCACATCGTCACGTACAAAGCTTGACATCGCTTCTGCTCCGATATCATCTAGCATTAAAACTTGTACGCGTTTCACCGCATCAATCTTTTCCCCAATCGAATTATCTTGAATCGAACTTTTAATTTCACGTAGAAATTCAGGGAAGTATACGAGCATCGAACTTATTTTCTTTTGAGCAAGCTCGTTCGCCATTGCTCCTAACAAATACGTTTTCCCTACACCAAATTTACCGTACAAATATAAACCTTGTACTTTTTTACCAGGTTCATATGTACTTAAAAATTCATTGGCTGCACCAATTGCATCAATACGCGCATCTAAATCTGAAGGATCTAAGTTTTCCATCGTTGCCTGTAAAATGTCAGTTGGCATATATACACTTTGAACGAGTTTTTCATATTTCTTTCTCTCGTCATATGCTACTTTTCTAACGCAACGATCGTATTGAATATCAATCATCTTCCCTTGGATAACGAGCTTCGGCTCATATCCTTGCAGCATGTTTTTACACGAACCTAGATCTGGACAATCTGCGCAACCTACACTTTGTCCGATATATTCGTATAACTTCACAAGACTGCGCTCAATCATAGAAGTTGTTACTTCACCTTGATGTTCGTCTATAAATTCTTTCACACGCGGATGTGCCATTACTTCCGCCTTTAATACTTCATATCTATTTTTAAAATTTTTATTTTCCATTAACTTTGCAAATGAATTTTGAATATGCTCCATTTTCTCACCTCAAAGAGCGTTCATTCTCTTCTATTAATCACGCTTATATTTTTTTAACACTTCTTCTAGTCGTTTTCGTTCATCATCTAACGTACTTGCATCTTTTTTCTTACTTACATCTTTCTTCACTGTTTCTTTCTCTTGTTCTTTCGGCTCTTCTTTTAGCCAATCTGGTACCATTTCTTTTCTTATCGTTTTCTTCGACGTACGGCCTTTTTTCTTCGTCTCAGCCCATTCTTGATATTGACGATTTTCTTCTTTCGCTAACGCCATTGCTTCCGCTACTGTACCGACCTTTTTACGTGCCCAATGACCCGCAATTTTCTCCACATACGTTTTCGCAAGTTTCATATCTGAGCGTAGCATAACGTAATAAATAAGTACATTCACAACACCTGGCGTTAATTTTTGGCTGATCATTACATCTTCAACAATCTGCAAGTCAGCCTTTGTCGCCTCTGCACCACCAGAGATTTCTTTCAATAGTTGTTTTGGTGAGATTTCCTCTAACTGCTTTATTAACATCTCTTCTTGCGTAGAAGGCTCTTTTCCTTCCATCATACGTGCAGCGTGAGGTTGTACTCTTTCACTTAATACAGGTAACGCTTGACCGTTTTCGAACTGATACCAATCACGTGCTCCTTTTCTAAGCCTTTCGATATCAATTGTCTGCAGCTCTGTCACCGTACCTAGAACGATGTTTTGCATCGATAACACATCTACATCATACACGTAAGCAAGTGTAATGACACATTCTCGCACTTGATCTGTAATCGCCTTTTTAGGGACAAGCGCGGACAAGCCATCTACAAATAAGGAGAAATCAAAGAAATCATTCCAAACTTTTGGAGCGTCTCCCTTCTCGTTACTTGGCATAGCTGTCGTTTTTGGAATACGAAGATCTTCTTGCGCATGCTCAAGCTGTCCTGGATTAAACGAACCAAACACATCATTGAAAGAACGCGTAACATTTTCATAAGAAGCAAAATCAAATTCTTCTTCTAAGAAATATTGCTTTACTTGATTATATTTTGTCCGGCTCAATCGATTGTATAAAAAGATGCTTAACACAATATCATCAAAAAACTGTTTCGGAGATAAAGGTGGTTGCAATTCGTATATAAACATTCGAATATCTTTTTCTTTCTTAATATATACCTTCAAAAGCCCAATTGCCTCTAACTTTACTCGTTCCTCATATATTTCGGGAAGCTGCATTTGCATGGTCACCATAAGGGAATGATGTGTATTCTCTTTTCCAAACACACGATCTTGCTCTAACTCTCCCCATAGCGTCATGTACAGGCTAAAAGCTCTACTACCTACTAATGGCTGATACAACATCGTTAACACTTTTCGGTCGTAATTATGCAGTAACCCTTTCGCACTTACTTTATAACGATCAATTGGCAATAGCTCCATCCATGACTGTTTTTCCATTCTTGCTTTTCCTTTCTCTCATCCAATCTATCCTCTACTTCATTCGTTCTATCTTCATTATATAATTTCTTAGCGAAAAAGAGCTATTAGCTTTCGCTTCTAGCTCTCTTATCTCATTCCTTACGGTATGTAAAGAGAATAAAATACAACTTCTACTCTCTTTCTTTTTGCAGTATATCTTTTAATTCTTCAATAAATACATTTAAATCTTTGAATTGGCGATATACAGAAGCAAAACGCACGTAAGCAACATCATCAATATCACGCAGTTCTTCCATAACAATTTCACCAATCATATCACTTTTCACTTCTGATATACCTAAATTACGAAGTTCACGTTCCACACTTTGAGTTACTTCTTCTAATTGCCTTAAAGATACTGGTCTTTTTTCGCACGCTTTAATTAAGCCGCGTAAAATCTTTTCTTTATTAAACTCTTCACGTGTGCCTTCTTTTTTTACAACGATAAGAGGTGACTCTTCTACTCTTTCAAATGTCGTAAAGCGACTTAAACAACTTTCACACTCTCTCCTTCTTCGAATAGAGCGCCCCTCGTCTACCGGACGCGAATCTAACACTCTTGTACCATTATGAGAACAGGATGGACAACGCAATATATTCACTCCTTTACACTATACTCTTTATTTTTCCTCTACTTACTTCATCTGACAATATATATACAATATTATATAACTCATTCTAACTCTCTTACCAGTTTAAGTTTACGCACATTATTTTATCATCTCGTTTTCAAAAATAAGATGGGAGACGAGGCGTTAACTTATTCATAAGAGCTCAATTTATCTAACTAACGAGTACGTTATATTTTTCCTTTTTTATAAACTAAAAAAGAGGTGCATTATACACCTCTTTACATTTTAAATCAATTATGTTCTTTTTTAAAGAGCTTTTGTTTCTCTCTGCTTAATTTCGAAGCTACCAGTGCCTCGAGGAAGCTCGATGCTCTCACGCGTTTTCGCGTTTAAACCTTCTGCAATATATTCTGCAGCAACATTTGGATCAATACGATCCCCACAAGTATAAACATCGATACTTGCGTAACCGTGCTCCGGAAAGCTATGAATTGTTAAATGTGATTCCGAGATAATTACTACTCCACTTACACCTTGTGGTGCAAATTTATGGAAAGCCACCTCACGTACTTCAGCACCAGCTCTCAGTGCTGCATCCACAAATAATTGTTCAATATACGGCATGTCATTAAGCTTGTCGAAATCGCAATCCCAAAGTTCAGCGATCACGTGACGACCCATCGTATCCATAGTATCCATTCTACAGTTCCCCCTTGTAAATTTATTCTAACTGTTCGAATTGAAAACTAATTTGCAATTTGGCTTGCTCCACTACCACGGGGGAAAGTTAGTCCAGAGAGGTCCTAACCCTTTAAGTAGTGACTACGTACCTCAGCTCTTAAGTTTACGAGTGTTAGTATACTTTGTTTATTTTCATTTTGCAACAACAGTTTTTTCGATTTTCTGTCATATTTTCCTCTTTACTTTTCCCTAAAAAAAATAAATGATTCACAAATTCAGTAAACACAACGTTTCGTGGTATGTCCACTTTCAAAAATATACTTATATAATTTTTTTCCTTTTCAGAAAAAAATAAAAAAAAGAGGGCAAATATTCAATTGCCCTCTCCCTTATTTACTTAAATATGTTGCACATTTTCTTGTTTCGCTAATTCGTCAACAACTAACGTTACAAGATCTACAACACGACGAGAGTAGCCCCACTCGTTATCATACCAAGCAAGTACTTTTACTTTACGATCACCCATTACCATTGTAGATAAACCATCAATGATAGCTGAGTGTGTATTTGTATTGAAGTCAATAGATACTAAAGGCTCTTCGCTGAATTCTACAATACCTTTTAATGCACCGTTTGCAACAGTTTTAAATGCTTCATTAATAGCTTCAACTGTCACATCACGTTTTACATCTACTACTAAGTCAACAAGAGACACGTTTGGTGTTGGTACACGAAGTGCCATACCATGAAGTTTTCCGTTTAAGTGCGGAAGAACTTTTGCAAGCGCTTTCGCTGCACCTGTCGTTGTCGGAATGATTGATTGTCCGCAAGCACGCGCTCTTCTTAAATCTTTATGTGGGTTATCAATATTTTTTTGGTCATTTGTATAAGCGTGAACAGTTGTCATTAAACCGTTTTCAATTCCAAACTGCTCATCTAACACCTTAACAACAGGCGCTAAACAGTTTGTTGTGCAAGATGCATTTGAAATAACAGTATGTTTTGTAATATCTAATTGGTCTTCGTTCACACCAACTACAATTGTTACATCTTCATTTTTACCAGGCGCTGTTAAAATCACTTTTTTCGCTCCAGCTTCAACATGAAGAATTGCTTTTTCTTTTGAATTAAATTTACCAGTTGCTTCAATTACAACTTCAACACCTAAATCTGTCCAAGGCAATTCCTTTGGATCGCGGTTGTTTAAAAGGCGAATCATTTTCCCATCAACTAATAAGTGATCTTCAAATGCTTCTACTGTTCCGTCAAACTTACCGTGAACTGTATCATATTTAATTAAATGTGCTAACGTTTCAGATGGATAGCTTGCATTGATTGCTACAATTTCGAATGCGCTTTCTTTTATTGCCTGACGAAATACCATTCTCCCAATACGTCCAAATCCATTAATTGCCACACGAGTCATAATATGTTATCCCCCTTGAATGCGTTATACTATTTATCTCCAATCCCAATAATAGTATAACACAAAAAGGGGATATGTCACTAAGCATTTTCATTAATTTCACAATTTTTTAGTCAATAATGTTCCAATTCTTTAAAATCACCTGTAATTGTGTTTTCGTTCCCATAATTGTGCCATCATTATTTATCACTTCATCTGCATTCTTCACTTTTTCTTCTAACGGCATTTGAGATTGAATACGCGCCGTTGCTTCTTCTTCTGAAAAATTATTTCGTTTCATTAAACGTTCTAATTGTGTATGTGGCTTAACTGCTACAACTAAAACACGATCAACGAGACTTGTTAATTTCCCTTCAAACAGAAGAGGAATATCTAACACAACCGCTTGCATACCTTCTTTTATGTACATTTCCTTTTGCGTATTCATTTCCTCACGCACTGCAGGATGAACGATTTTATTTAACTGCAATCGTTTTTCTTCATTATAGAAAACGACACTTCCTAATTTCGGCCGGTCCAGTTCTCCATCTTCTTGTAATACTTCCGTTCCAAACACTTCTACTATTTTGTTATATGCTGGTTTTCCTCGCTCTACAACTTCTCTCGCAATAATATCCGCATCAATAACTGGTATACTCAGTTCACGAAACATGTCTGATACCGTACTTTTCCCGCTTGCAATGCCTCCTGTTAATCCAATTACTACTGTCATCATACCCCTCCTCATAATAAAAGGCGCGAAACTAATGTTCCACGCCCATACTTACATTTTCCAAATTCCAATAATAATGAGTAATACCCCAGGCAGGAATGTAAATTTTTGTAACCATTTCATATTTGATAAAACCGTTCCAAGTTTCATTCCAATAAATAAAAACAAAGAACTCATAACCGCAACTAACATCGCCATCATAGCAGGTGCATACCCTAATAAAGATGCACCAATTCCAGCACCGAACGAATCTATAGAAAGAGCGATACCAAGAAGTAACGCTTCTCCTGCAGAAATGGTGCCTGATTTATCAAAATCTGCAACAGTCGGTTTCCGTAAAATTTGAATCACTAACCCGAGCGAAGCAATTTCTAATTTCCATACCTTCTCCTCTTGCTTCGGTTCTTCTTTCTTCTCACTTCGAAAAAATTGGTATAATACCCAAATTCCTATCCCAATAAGAACAAGCCCACCGATACGCGTTGCGATAACAGGTGAAAATATTTTCGCGATCATATGTCCAATTCCCATTGAAACAAGCATAACAGCCGCTGAACACATTCCGATAATTATAATTGATCTTAGTGGAATTCTTACGCTTCTTAAACCATATGTTAGCCCTACACTACAGCTATCTAAGCTTAATGTAAAAGCTAATAAAATAAGAGATAAATAAAGGTACATCGGTAAGCTCCTCCCTTATACATAGCTCTGCTGTATGTATATGACAAATGCCTATCCGATGTTATCTCTTTTCTATATTCTTGGCTGACAAATTGGGCAGTAATGCGTTCCTCTTCCGCCAACAACTGTTTTTTCTAATATCGTACCGCAAGTTACACACGGTTCTCCCTTTTTTCCGTATACATTTAGAAGTTCTTGGAACGAACCAATTTGCCCTTGCGAGTTGATATACGTTCGAATTGTACTTCCGCCTCGCTTCACCGCTTCACCTAACGTTGTAACAGTCGCCTCGTAAATTCGTTCAATTTCTTCTGCTGTTAAAGACGACGCTTCTCGTTCCGGATGAATTTGAGAACGGAATAAAACTTCATCTACATATATATTTCCAAGCCCTACTAAAAGACGCTGGTCTAATAACACAACTTTGATTTTACGATTGGTCTTTTGCAATCTTTCTTGTAAATACTGCGGTGTCAATTCAGCATCAAATGGCTCCGGACCTAAGTCAGCAAGAGGCATTTGATTCAACTCTTCACCTTTCTTAAAGAGATGCATCGTACCAAACTTTCTCACATCTTTATAATGTAATTCAGTTCCATCTGTAAATAAGAAACGGACGTGCGTATGCTTATCAATTGGTTCACCCTCTTGATGCAGTAAAAACTTACCTTCCATACGCAAATGTGAAACAATAACATAATTCGTTACATATAAAAGCAAAAACTTCCCTCTTCGCTTTATATTTTCAATCTTTTCGCCTCTTAGCATTTCTTTAAAAATTTCTGCATCATCCGGTCGTTTTACTATTTTCGGATACGTAACAATGACATCTTCAATCGTTTTTCCTGTTACAAGATTTTCAAGTGTCCGTCTGACGTTTTCAACCTCTGGTAATTCAGGCATCTCATCACTTCCTTATTTTGCGTCGTACCAAGTTGGACCGTAAGAATAATCAACTTTCAGCGGAACTGCAAGTTCAATCGCATGCTCCATTACTTCTGGTACAAGCTTCTCTAATTTTTCAATTTCTTCTTGTGGCGCTTCAAATATCAATTCATCGTGTACTTGCAGAAGAAGACGCGCTTGTAATCCTTCTTCTTCTAAACGATCTGCCATAATAATCATCGCTTTTTTAATGATATCTGCTGCAGTACCTTGAATTGGTGTATTCATAGCTGTACGCTCAGCAAAGCTACGTAAATTGAAATTACGACTCGTAATTTCCGGAATATAACGACGGCGATTTAATAATGTAGCCACATATCCTTTTTGTTTTGCATCTTTTACGATGTCGTCCATGTATTCTTGTACACCAGGGAAGCTTTCTAAATACTTTTCAATAAATTCCGCTGCTGCTTTTCTTGTAATTCCTAAGTTTTGTGAAAGACCGTAGTCACTAATACCATACACAATTCCGAAGTTAACAGCTTTCGCTTGTCGTCTCATATTTGAAGTTACTTCATCTTTTTCAACGCCAAATACATCCATAGCTGTTTTCGTATGAATATCCATGTCATGTTGGAACGCGTCAACTAGCCCTTTATCATTTGCAATATGAGCTAATACACGAAGTTCAATTTGCGAATAATCTGCCGCGTACATAATCCATCCTTCTTCTGATGGAACAAATGCCTGACGAATCTTTCTTCCTTCTTCTAATCGAATCGGGATATTTTGCAAGTTCGGATCCGTTGAACTTAATCGACCTGTTTGCGTTAATACTTGATTGAAACGAGTATGAATTTTAGATGAATCTTCGTGTACAACTTTTAATAAACCTTCGATATAAGTTGAATTTAGTTTCCCTAATTGACGATAATGTAAAATATTTGGAATGATTTCATGGCGATCCATAAGCTTTTCTAGTACATCAGCTGACGTAGAATAACCTGTTTTCGTCTTTTTAATAACCGGTAAGTTTAAGTTCTCAAACAGAATAACACCAAGCTGCTTCGGTGAATTAATATTAAATTCTGTTCCCGCAAGCTTATAAATTTCCTGTTCCATTTCCTTTAATCTACCTGCAAGTTCTTCTCCCATATTACGAAGACGCTCCGTATCAACTTTTACACCTTTTACTTCCATATCAGCTAATACACGCGCAAGTGGTAATTCTAACTCTGTAAACAGTTCATATTGCTCATTCTTTTGTAACTCTTCTGCGAATGTTTGCTTTACATCATATAATACGTGCACTTTACGAGCTACATGCTCCGCTACTACTTCTAGCTCTGGAACAGCACGCTTTGCACCTTTTCCGTAAACTTCTTCATCGGATTTCACGGCATGCGTTTCTTTCATTTTCGCTACAGTACGGAAATCTTTATCCGTATCAGCTGGGTCAAGTAAATAAGCAGCGATTAATAGATCAAAGTCAATCCCTTGCATATCTATATCATTCCATTTGAGTGCCACAATCGCACGCTTCGCATCAAATGTATGCTTTCTCATTTCTCCATCTGCAAGCCACTCTTTAAAAGCATCAGATGCAAATGCAATGTCCTTCTGAATAAAGTAACAACCATTTTCATTTTGAATACCAAAACCTTGAATGTCCGCTTTATGATAGTTATCTTCTTGCACTTCAACAATAAGCGCACTATCTTGCTGAAGCATTTCTTCTGTAACTTCTTCCACAATATCAAATGTAATATCATCTAATTCAGCTGGAGCCGTTTCTTCTGGCGTAACACCTAATTTATTTAAAAGAGATGTAAATCCTAAATTCTCGAACATTGGAATGACATCACTTGCTTCATATCCTTTATACTCCATATCATCCACATGCACTGTAATCGGCGCATCTGTAATAATAGTTGCAAGATCTTTACTCATAAGAGCTTGGTCTTTATTTGCTTCTAGCTTTTCTTTTAATTTTTTCCCGCTTACTTGCTCTATATTTTCATACACTTCTTCAACCGTTCCAAACTGTGTTAACAATTTAATCGCAGTTTTTTCACCAACTCCTGGTACCCCTGGAATATTATCTGATTGGTCTCCCATTAAACCTTTCATATCGATAATTTGCTTTGGTGATAAGCTGTATTTCTCAAATAAAGCTTCTTTCGTATATTCATCTACTTCCGTAATCCCTTTTCGAGGAATGCATACAAGCGTGTTATCAGAAACAAGCTGAAGTAAATCTTTATCTCCTGAAATAACTTTTACATTTGCTCCTTGTTCACTTGCTTCTTTCGCTAGCGTTCCCATAATGTCATCCGCTTCATAATTTTCTAATTCATAACGCGGTACGTTGAATGCATCAAGCATCTCACGAATAAACGGGAATTGCTCTGACAATTCAGGTGGAGTCTTTTGACGTCCTCCTTTATAATCACTATACGTTTTATGACGGAATGTCGTTTTACCCGCATCAAACGCTACTAACATATGCGTCGGTTTTTCTTCCTCTAATATTCTCATTAACATCATTGTAAAACCGTAAATTGCGTTCGTATGTATACCTTTGTCGTTATTTAAAAGCGGTAGTGCAAAGAAAGCACGATACGCGATATTATTACCATCTACTAATACGACCTTTTTTTCCAAAACAGAAACCTCCCCATACAAATTTGAAATGATTTTTTTCACAGAAAAAAAAACCGTTCCTTTCCTCTCTCTATATTAACATGACTAATAGAGAGAAGAAAAATAACGGCTATTTTCTATCATATATACAAACGTTTACTAATATAAAAGGGAAGTGACGAGAACAGCATAACTATTCTCGTCCAAAATTACTCCTTGGATGAAGGGGTTTTCATGTATTATATTAACAGACCTTTATTAATATTTAATTAAGCCATTGTTAATATATTGTAAACATCCTTCATCCTATTTTTCAGTTGCTGATTTTGGTAAAACAACTGTAAATGTTGTCCCTTCCCCAACTTCACTATCCACTGTAATCGTACCGTGATGTGCCTCAACTAAATGCTTTACAATTGATAACCCAAGGCCTGTACCACCAGTATTTCTACTTCTCGCTTTATCCACTCGGTAAAAGCGTTCAAAAATACGCGGAATTTCATCTTTACTAATACCAATTCCCGTATCCGATACTTTTATATAAGCATTATATTTATCTTCTGCTAATTCTACAGAAACAACGCCTCCAGCCGGCGTGTATACGATTGCGTTATTTATTAAATTAATAAAGATTTGCTTCAAACGACTCGGATCTCCAATGACCGAGACTCCTTTTAGCGCATTTACTTGTAAAGAAATTTCTTTTTCTCCTGCTTTGTTATCAAGCACCATATGAATGTCTTCAAGAAGTCCCTTCATATCAACGGTCCCCATACTCAATTTAAATCCTTGTTGCTCAATCTTTGATAAATCTAATAAATCTTCAATTAACCCTTGCATGCGTTCACTTTCTTTTAAAATAATGTGCAAGAAATGTTCGCAGAATTTTTTATTATCCATAGCTCCGTCCAAGAGCGTTTCTGAAAAACCTTTAATAGAAGTAATCGGTGTCTTTAGTTCATGAGAAACATTCGCTAAAAAGTCTTTTCTCATTTGTTCTAATTTCTTTAGCTCAGTAATGTCATGGAATACAAGGACAATCCCTTTCCATTCATGGTTCGTCCCGATAATCGGTGCTCCATATACTTCAAAATGCTTTCGCTCAATTCCAAGCGGCAATAATATTTGTTTACGCACTTTCACTTCTGTCATAAAGATTTCTTCCACGAGCTCTATAATTTCTGTATGATGAAACGACTCATAATATAAACGATCTAAATATTCTTCATCTGTTACGTGGAAAGTCTCCTTATACGAACGGTTTACAAGGTTTATATAACCGCGGCTATCAATTAAAATCATTCCGCTTCCCATATTTTCAATTAACGTATGCAGACGATCCTGTTGCATTTCTTGCTCAAGTGTCATCTCTTGTAAATTACGGGCTAAAATATTAATCGCTTTACTCAGCATTCCCGTTTCATCCGAATGACTTTCATAAGCGCGCGCTTTATAATTTCCCTTCGCTAATTCGATAGCCACTTTCGTAACGGATTCAATCGGCCTAATATATTGCCCTGTAATTTTCATACCTAAAAATACGACTACGAGACAAGCGATAACAAATCCGATAATTAATAATCCCCACGTTTTTTGATGAACAGCTTTCAAAGGCTCAATTGTACTTTTCACCAAAATGTATCCTTGTTTCCCTGCTACATCCTGAACGAATACCGCATGGTAAAATTCATTATTCTGATCTGTTTCTTTCGTAATGACTTTATTTCTTTGTTTCGTTGTTTCAGAAGTAAGTTCTTTCATCATCCCTTGGCTAAACGCAGACTGTTCTCCGCCGCTATATTGCACTTTCTTTTTTTCATCTACAAATGCAATAGACGCCTGTATTTTTTCTTCTAACTTTTCAAATACATATGGATTTTTTAAAACATCATCAAAACCTTGTTCTTCTGCTAATACTGCAACATACTCTGTCTCTTTTACCATTCTCTCTTTGGCATGTTCTATATAGTAGTTTTCAAACACAGTTTCCAGCAATAAACCTAGTCCAACTAAAATAAAAACAATAAGAGAAACAAATGTAAAAAGAAGCCTGGAACGAAATTTATTCATCCCCTTTTGGCTCCTCTAATTTATATCCTAAACCACGTATCGTTTTAATGTACGTCGGTTTTTTCGTATTTTGTTCAATTTTATCGCGCAAATGGCTAATATGAACATCAACAATTCGTGTATCACCAGCAAAATCATAGTTCCATACAGCACTTAATAATTGATCACGTGTCAACACGCGACTTTTATTTTTCGCAAGATAAACAAGTAGTTCAAATTCTTTTGGTGTTAATTCAAGCTTTCTTCCTTGGAAATAAGCCTCATAAAATTCCGGCAAAATTTTAAGTTCAGCAATTGTGATGCTCTCTTCATCTGATGTTTCTTTAACTTGTTCTTCTTGTTGCAATTTCGTGCGGCGCAAAATTGCCTTCACACGCGCAACAACTTCCCTTGGGCTAAATGGCTTCGTCATATAATCATCTGCCCCAAGTTCAAGACCTAGCACCTTATCAAATTCATCATCTTTTGCTGTTAACATTAAAATCGGCGTCATAACGCGCTGCAATCGTAATTCTTTACACACTTCCATACCATCCATTTTTGGAAGCATTAAATCTAATATAATTAAATCTGGGCGTTCTGTTGTCGCTTTTTGAAGCGCCATTTCTCCATCCATCGCTGTTATTACTTCAAACCCAGCTTGTTGTAGATTAAATTCAATTAAAGTTAAGATAAACTCCTCATCATCAACTACTAAAATACGATTGTTCATTCTTTTCCTCCAAGTTATAGACTTGAAACCTTCTTCATCCTAGTATTTTCCCCGTTATTCTCATCATACTAGAAAACAAGGTCCCTCTCAATATAATTGTCTATACATGAAGCTCATTTGTACTATCATTATTCCTAAAAACAATTACACTTGGCTTAATTAACTTATTGTTATCCATACTTTATACACTTCTATAGTTTCATTAAATTCTACTTCCGTATGAATATTAAATTCTCGATTTTGCGCTAACAAAAACGCAAGAGCATACGCTACTTTATAGTCTAGCGTTTCATATCCATCAAATACTCTTCCATACATTTCATTCGCGACCCCGTCTGCCCACACTTCAGCTTCTCTTATCGTTTCAAAGATAACGTCTTCTCTTTTCCATCTCATCTTAAAAACCACTCCTTCAATTGACTTCAATTATCAAATCACGATATAGTAAATATTGTTAATCTAAAAATCCTAATATAAAAGATAAGGAGACTCTATTATGCGACTAGTGCTACCTATTCTATCTTTAATAGTAACGTGCATTCTTACATTCAACGTCCCAAGCTGGGACACGATTAAAACAGGTTGTTCCGATTTCGCCGAAGGATTCACACAAGGATTCTTCAACTAAAAATAGCGCTAGCTCCCTTATAGAAAGGTATGCTAGCGCTATTCATATTTTCATGTTTTAAAAATTATCTAATGCTTTTTCCATAATAGAAACTGATTTAAAAGGTGGCGTTACTGTTAAAGAGCCCTTTACAACCGTTTCTCCTTTTTCATCATGGGCAGATACAAGCATATCAATTGTATGTTCCTCCTCGGAAACAGCCACAACTTCAAAGTGGATTTGTAACGTTTCATAATGGTGAACATGCTTCACGAACGTAAGGTCCTTCCTTGTAATATGACTACCTGGACCTGGTAAATATTTCGTAACTGCCGTTGTAATCATTCCCGTTAGCATAATGCTTGGTACAATCGGCTTTTCATACGGAGTTTGGGATGCGTAATCATGCTGAATATATAATGGATTGGCATCATTCGTTAACCCTAAGTACAATAACAAATCTTTATCCTCAATTTTTTCAGTGATAGATAATTTCTCTCCTACTGTAATTTCATCCATTCTACGACCAATTTGAACTTTTTTCTTTAACATGTTACAACCCCCTCCGATTTTTCCACCTTATTATCCTACTAAAACCGATACCTAATCCGAAATTTACTATGATGAGGGCAATGTATAGTATAAATCTATAGTTTCATTATAGGATACACCAAATGATAGCGTTTTCATATTATTTCAAAAAAACATTTGAATAAATAGTAGAAAAAGATTCGGGGCCCCGAATCTTTTTCCGCTTATATTTAATTATTAAACAAGAACCTTCATAACATTACGTACAGATTCTACAGAGCGATCTAACGCTTCTCTTTCATCTGCAAGAAGTTCTAATTCAATAATTTTCTCAATTCCGTTACCACCTAGAATTACTGGTACCCCTAAGTAAAGGTCGCTATAACCATATTCACCTTCAAGGTACGCAATAGCCGGTAATACACGGCGTTGATCTTTTAAGATTGCTTCTGTCATTTCAACTAAAGAAGCAGCTGGTGCGTAATATGCACTACCGTTTCCTAATAAGCCTACAATTTCGCCGCCACCTTTACGGGTACGTTCTACGATTGCTTCTAAACGCTCTTTCGGAATTAACGTTTCTAACGGAATGCCACCTGCATAAGAATAACGTACAAGAGGTACCATATCGTCACCGTGGCCACCAAGAACAAATCCTGTAATGTCTTTCACAGAAAGATTTAATTCTTGTGCAATAAATGTACGGAAACGAGCTGTATCTAATACGCCCGATTGACCGATAACACGCTCTTTCGGGAATCCTGCTTCTTTAAATACAGAATATGTCATTGCATCAACTGGATTTGTTAATACAACAATAATCGCATTTGGTGAATGTTTTGCAATGTCGCGCGTAATACTTTTCATAATTTTAGAGTTTGTTGCTACTAAGTCATCACGGCTCATACCAGGCTTACGTGCAATACCTGCTGTAATAACGACAACGTCAGAATCAGCAGTATCTGCGTAATCAGATGTTCCAATAATGTTAGCATCAAAACCTTGTACTGGGCTCGCTTCTAACATATCCAACGCTTTCCCTTTTGTTGGATTTTCCAGTTGTGGAATGTCCACTAATACAACATCTGCAAGTTCTTTTTGTGCTAATAAGAATGCTGTTGTTGCTCCTGTAAATCCTGCACCGATGACTGAAACTTTCTTGCGTTTGATTGTCATAATTTACCCCCCGCTTTAATTATGCGTTTTTGATTATCGCTACATCCATGTTTTTAATAAGTTCATTAGCGAACTCAGAACATTTCACTTCTGTTGCACCTTCCATTAAGCGTGCGAAATCATAAGTTACTACTTTTGAAGCAATTGTGTTCTCAACAGAAGCAGTTACTAATTTCGCAGCTTCGTTCCATCCTAAGTGCTCTAATAATAATACACCTGAAAGAAGAACTGAAGATGGGTTTACTTTGTCTAACCCTGCATATTTTGGAGCTGTACCGTGTGTAGCTTCAAAGATAGCATGTCCAGTCACATAGTTAATGTTTGCACCAGGTGCAATACCAATTCCACCTACTTGTGCAGCAAGTGCATCAGAGATATAGTCTCCGTTTAAGTTCATTGTTGCAACAACATCGAACTCACGTGGACGAGTTAAAATTTGTTGTAAGAAGATGTCTGCAATCGAATCTTTTACGATGATTTTTCCAGCCACTTCAGCATCTGCCATCGCTTTATTCGCTGCATCTTTACCATCTTTCTCAACGATACGGTCATATTCAGCCCAAGTAAATACTTTGTCGCCGAATTCTTGTTCCGCTACTTCGTAACCCCAGTTTTTGAAAGCACCTTCTGTAAATTTCATAATGTTTCCTTTATGAACTAATGTAACAGAAGAACGTTTTTCGTTAATTGCATATTGAATTGCAGCACGAACAAGACGCTTTGTCCCTTCTTCTGAGATTGGTTTAATACCAATACCAGATGTTTCTGGGAAGCGGATTTTATTAACACCCATTGCTTCTTTTAAGAAAGCAAGAACTTTTTCTGCTTCTGGAGATCCTTGTGCATATTCAATTCCAGCATAAATGTCTTCTGTATTCTCACGGAAAATAACCATATCAGTATCTTCCGGACGTTTTACAGGTGAAGGAACACCTTCAAAATAACGAACTGGACGTAGACATACATATAAATCTAACTCTTGACGAAGTGCTACGTTTAGAGAACGAATACCACCGCCAACTGGAGTTGTAAGTGGACCTTTAATCGCGATTAAATATTCACGGATTAAATTTAAAGTTTCTTCTGGTAACCACTCGCCTGTTTGGTTGAATGCTTTTTCCCCTGCAAGCACTTCTTTCCAAACGATTTTCTTCTCACCATCATAAGCTTTTTCAACTGCTGCTTCTAGTACACGAGATGCAGCTGCCCAAATATCAGGACCAATTCCATCTCCTTCGATAAATGGAATAATCGGATTGTTTGGTACATTCATAACACCGTTAGTTACAGTAATTTTTTCACCTGTCGTCAATGTGATAACCCCCATGTTTGAAATTTCATATGTATGAAACTGAGGGAATAACCCCTCAGTTCAAACCGTTATTCAAATTAAAATATTCTAATCATTACGTCTTTCCGAAAAAATCAGACTTTTGAAAGCGTATTTTCACTATCAAAATAGTGTTTTTCGCTTATCGTTGTGCAATTGGAACATACACTTGATGTGTTGGCCCATTATAATCAGCACGTGGACGGATTAAACGGTTGTTTTCATATTGTTCTAGAATATGAGCTAACCAGCCTGACATACGGCTAATTGCAAAAATAGGTGTAAATAAGTCATGGTCAATTCCTAAACAATGGTATACAGAAGCTGAATAGAAATCAACATTTGGTGGAAGACCTTTTTCTTTTGTTACAATGTCTTCAATTTTGATAGACATATTATACCATTTGTCTTCTCCTAAAAGCACGCATAATCTCTTGGACATTTCGCGTAAATGTTTCGCACGCGGATCACCCTGCTCATATACACGGTGGCCAAAGCCCATGATTTTCACTTTATTTTGAAGAGCATTATGAATATATGATTCTACATTTTCTTCTTCGCCAATTTCAGTTAACATCTTCATTACATTTTCATTTGCCCCGCCGTGAAGAGGACCTTTTAACGCACCGATTGCTGCCGTAATACCAGAATATACATCTGACAGTGTAGCTACACAAACACGTGCAGTAAATGTAGAAGCATTTAACTCATGATCTGCATGAAGTACAAGTGCCTTATCAAAAGCTTCAATTTCAACTTCATTTGGCTCGCGATCATTTAACATATACAAGAAGTTTGCAGCTAATGATAAATCGTTTCTAGGCTCAACAACATCTAAACCTTTACGAATTCTTGCATAAGCAGCAACTAAAGTTCCTACTTGAGCCTGCAATTTAACCGCTTTCAAATAATTGGAGTTTTCATCCATAATTTCAGCGCTCTCATCGTATAATGATAGCATGGAAATTGCAGTTCGTAAAACAGACATCGGATGTGCAATTTTTAAATCTACTTGTTTCAAATATGTTAAAATCTCACCTGGAACTTTATAGTATTCCGATACAGTCTCTTTAAATTTCGCTAGTTCTTGTTCATTAGGAAGCTTGCGATGCCATAATAAGTACACTACTTCTTCAAATGTAGCATTCTCAGCTAAATCATCAATATTATACCCAACATACGTTAATGTATCATCAATAATAGAGCTCACAGATGATGTTGTTGCTACTACCCCTTCTAAACCTCGAATAACAGTCATGACATTCTCTCCTTTTCCTGAAAATTCTCCCAACCTTGCTCCTTATATCTATTTGCTCCCCTTTTGAATTATGAACGCCCGTTCACTCTTTAGGCAAGCAAAATGCACGATCATGCAAATTTGTTGCGATGTTCCCCTCTTATGTCCATTGCTTACATGGAAAGCATGAGCGTGAATGTCTCCCCGAATCCTCACGCTCAAAACAACAAGTTAGTGAGGAAAATTAATTCCGAAGAGTTTTATGATAAAAACAACATAAAACAATATCATTATAAAATTGTTTTATGTTGTTTTTATTTTATCTGGTGTAAAGTCTCTGCTGTTATGTAACTTTTCAAAGTTTCTAATCCTATTATAAACAATTATCTGACTTTTGTGAACAGAAAGAATTCAAAAATTTTATATTACTATAAAATTTCTTATTTAAACATCTGTATAATACTCATAACTGCATAGGCAATTCCAGCCCCAATTAATGGACCTACAGCAACTCCATTAAATAAAGCAACCGCTATAATTGTACCGAAAACGAGCGCAGTTGTAATATGAGGATCCGTCGTCAATAATTGTACGCCGCCTTTCGCTAACAAAGCAACCGCTACCCCTGAAGCTAAAGCAATCCATGCGTAATACGATTTCGCCGCTTCTCCAAGTTGTTTAAAACCTATTTCCCCCGTCGCAATCGGTACGAGCACTGCTATTGTAATAACCGTAACACCAAGGTTAATCCCTTTCGTTTGTAGATAAGGAAAGACTTTGTCCCCTAAAAACGTAAATTTCAATAAAAACAACACACCAATAGCTACAGTAAGCGATTGGTTTTTCGCAATAAGTCCTATAATAAGTAGTATGAATAAAAATAACGTTGACTGACTAATCATGTTTGCACTTCCTTTCTGAAAATAATGAACTCATTTCCAAACAAAAATACCTTTAAACCTATCGTTATACATGCTATATCGATGTATATGCAACAATAGCCACTTCATTTTTTACATATTTTAAAATGATAAATTGAAACGCTAACCATCAAAAATTTAAGCGTGTATACATTTTTAAAAACGGTCGTCTCTCCTTTCTTTTCTAATAAGAAACAGGTAAAATAAAAAGAAGAGAAAATGAAGTTTTTACCATATAGTAGAAGCATCAACACCAAGCTTTTCCGGTCACTCATATACTGAAAAAGCAGGGAAAATCCATCATTCCACTATAACATAAAGTGAAACTTTAATCAGTGGCGACACACTCGTTATAAGTTGAACGAATTAGGATAATCCAAACTGGAATGGGAGGTATACATCTTTGAACCGAAACTTACTATATATGATATTGCGACTCATATTTGTCATTGTAGCAACGGTAGCGGGGTTCTATGCATTACTATATATGTCAGGACTTATCTACCCTTTTATTATCGCTTTCGCATTTGCTTATTTGATTAATCCTGTCGTCAATTTCCTTAATCAAAAACTACAATTTCCTCGCGCACTAGCAGTACTCGTTAGCTTAATTCTCGTATTCGGAGCTATCGTCGGACTCGTTACATACCTTGTAACAGAAGCAATATCTGCCACAACATACTTACTACAACTTGTTACAGTAAAGTTTCCAGATATCGTTGCATTCGCGCAACAATTTGCACTTAATCATATTATGCCTCTCTATGATGATTTAATTTCTAAATTTAATCATCTTGGGGAACCACAGCGCTATACGATTACACAAAACATTCAAAACTTAGGAACCGAAGCAACGACGCAAATGAAAGAACTTTTAACTGCTATTATAAGCGGGTTAACAAATTTCATTAGTGCATTACCAACAACTTTAACTGTTCTTGTATTCGTTTTATTAGCCACTTTCTTTATTAGTTACGATTGGCACCGTCTTGCTCAGAAAGTAAGAAAATTTTTGCCCAATCGTGTTCATGGCTATGGAAAAACTATTTTTGTTGATTTAAGAAAAGCTTTATTTGGTTTTGTTAAAGCTCAACTTACACTCGTATCTATGACAACTGTTATTGTACTAATCGGACTGTTAATATTACGCGTACCATACGCCATTACTATCGCGATTATTACAGGGGTTGTAGATTTACTCCCTTATCTAGGAACAGGCGCCGTCTTCGTTCCTTGGGTTATATACGTATTTTTCACTGGCGACACAGCTTTCGCCATCGGTCTTCTCATCTTATACATCGTCGTGATTGTCCAAAGACAAATTATGGAGCCTAAAGTACTTTCTTCTAATATCGGCCTCGATCCATTAGCAACACTGATTGCTCTATTTGTCGGCTTTAAACTCTTTGGCTTTTTAGGATTAATCATCGGTCCAGTCACCTTAGTACTACTTAATACATTGCACAAAGCTCGTGTATTCCATGATTTATGGAAATATATTAAAGGCTCACCTTCAAAATAATGGTTTCTAATTCATATACAACAAAAACTTACATGTAATCAGTGGGGAAAATCCCACTGATTATTCCTTGTACTTATTTTTCATACTCATTACATCCAACAAGAGAATTGCACCCAAAAAGGATCATTCTCTTGTTTTTTTGTATAAAAAACGCATATTTTGATGTCTTTTTACATATTTATTCTATCATTTTCATAATTATTACTTACATTTATTACTTTTTATGTAAATGAATAAATATACAAAACAACTTAGAATGAGACTTAAACTAATAACTTTCCTACTCGTATCTAACTTTTTCGATGACAATTGATTCTTTTTATATACAAAACCAAGTTTGAGTTCACATTTTTTTCTTGCAGCACACTCATTAAAAGCTACCAACTCCCCAAATTACATATCCAATCACAAAACACATAGCGAATGCAACAAAGTAAGACAACGATTAATAAGAATTTTGCCCACCACCGATTATTAACTTTCATGGGCAATCCAACTTCCACTTAACTCCTTCGCACTCACCAAATTTTAAAGCATGATATAACAAAACTTTAATTAACAGAGCTTCATCCACCCCCATCCTTTTGCGGGCAAAAAAAATAGTGCTTAGATCGCTATAATCTAAGCACTATTTCTGAACGATAATAGTAGAGTTCTTTCTAAACTTCCATTCCATCCATTTCATAACAAATGGCTTCAATAAAGCCCTCGTCACAGGGATAACAAAGATCAAACCTATTATATCCGTTACATATCCAGGAAGTACCAAAAGAATACCTCCTACAAAGATAAAAATACCATCGAGTACTGCCGCTCCTGGCATTTCTCCTCTATTCAACTTAGATTGAATCTCTCCAAGTACTTTAAATCCTTGCCTTTTCGCCAAATAGACACCTACAACACCCGTAAATACAATCATAGCGAACGTAGACCATAAACCTATTACATGACTCGATCCAATTAAGACTGTAATCTCAATCGCCGGTATTAAAATAAACAAGAATAGTAACCACTTCATAGTTCTACACTCCTCTCATATACCATCGCTTTAAACGCCCTCACAACGCTCATATACACCATATAAAATCCGAATACATTTCTTATCAAACCTCATAATAAATAGCTTTTAAAAGCAATTTCAGACGTCTCAAGCTAGTTATACCTCATTTTTGTGTAAAAAAAAGAGAAGGACTCCGATCCTTCTCTCCGTATTACTTATAGCACTTCCGCATGTCCATTATAAACAATTCCGCGTGCCGCATCAACTGTTACTTCTTGGCCATTTTTTAAAGTTGCTGTTACGCCGTTTACACCAACGATAACAGGAATACCGATTGATACACCTACAACAGCCGCGTGGCTTGTTAGGCCACCTTCTTCTACAACTAGAGCAGCAGCTTTTTCAATTGCAGGAATCATATCTTTATCAGTGCTTGTTGTAACAAGGATATCACCTTTGTTTACGTTCGCTACAGCTTCAGCAGCTGTTTTCGCTACAACTACTTTACCTTTTGCAGCTTTACGACCGATTCCTTGTCCTTTTGCAACTTCTTCACCAACAACGTGGATTTTCATTAAGTTTGTTGTACCTGTTTCAGCAACTGGTACACCAGCAGTGATTACTACAGTGTCTCCAAGTCCAATTAGACCTGCATCCATACCTGTTTGAATTGCAGTATCTAACATTTCGTCAGTAGACGCTGCACGTTTTCCAGCCATAAATGCTTGTACACCCCAAACAAGTGCAAGACGACGTCCTACTTGCTCGTCAGATGTTACAGCTACGATTGGAGATTTTGGACGGTATTTAGAGATCATTTTCGCAGTATATCCACTTTCTGTTGGAGCTACGATTGCAGCTACATCAAGAGCAAGTGCTGTATGCGCAACAGATTGGCTAATTGCATCTGTAATTGTTGGAGTGAACTCTTTAATACGTTTTTTGAACATATCTTCATACTGTAATGATTTTTCAACACGTACCGCAATGTTAGCCATCATTGTTACTGCTTCTACTGGGTATTGACCAGCAGCTGTTTCACCTGAAAGCATGATTGCATCTGTACCATCGAAGATTGCGTTAGCTACGTCACTTGCTTCCGCACGAGTTGGACGTGGGTTACGTTGCATAGAATCTAACATTTGTGTCGCAGTAATAACTGGTTTACCTAACACGTTACATTTTTTGATTAGACGTTTTTGTACTAATGGTACTTCTTCTGGTGGAATTTCTACACCCATATCACCACGAGCTACCATTAAACCGTCAGAAACTTCTAAGATTGAATCGATGTTATCGATACCCTCTTGGTTTTC
Source organism: Bacillus sp. 3G2 (assembly GCF_044324725.1). Lineage (NCBI taxonomy): Bacteria > Bacillati > Bacillota > Bacilli > Caryophanales > Bacillaceae > Bacillus > Bacillus sp. 3G2. Next base: position 4,361,782 of record NZ_CP172246.1, read on the forward strand.
GATTTTTGGTACGATTTGGATATATTGAGCTTTATGCTCTTCTAATAATTCACGGATTTCTAATACGTCAGATGCTTTACGTACGAATGAAGCTGCGATGAAATCAACTTTTTGCTCGATACCGAAAATGATATCTTTTACGTCTTTTTCAGTGATACCAGGAAGCTTAATGCTTACGTTTGGTACGTTAACACCTTTTTTGTTTTTTACAGTTCCGCTGTTAAGAACTTTTGTACGGATGTTTCCGTCAGCTTTTTCGATTACTTCTAGTTCGATAAGACCGTCATCGATTAGAATACGAGAACCTGGGTCTACATCGTCATAAAGACCAGCATAAGATACAGAGAACTTCTCTGCAGTACCTAATACTTGCTCAGTAGAAAGAACTACTTCTGCACCTGTTACAAGCTCAGCTTGTCCGTCTACGAAGTCGTGAGTACGGATTTCTGGACCTTTTGTATCAAGTAAGATACCAACTGTTTTACCAGTTTTCTTTGAAGCTTCACGAATGTTTTTAATACGAGCGCCGTGCTCTTCATGGCTACCATGAGAGAAGTTTAAACGAGCAACGTTCATACCCGCTTCGATTAATTGTTCTAATTTCTCAATACTTTCACTAGCAGGACCTATAGTACATACAATTTTAGTTTTACGCATATTGCACCTCCGAAAATTATGAAACCGTTCCCAAATATCCGACATTAAGCCGATTAGATGGATAATTCTTTAGATAATTGATACATATCTTTATCGATTGTATGCTTTTGAGCTAACGCTTCGATAATGTCATGATCAACAAGTTTATTATCTTGAATACCTACACAACGTCCACCTTTACCAGCAATTAATAATTCAACTGCTCTTGCGCCAAGACGACTTGCTAATACACGGTCTTGTGCACTTGGTGATCCACCACGTTGTACGTGACCTAACACAGTTACACGAGTATCAAAGTTTGTTGCTTCTTCAATATGCTTACCGATGTCAATTGCACTTCCAACACCTTCAGCCACAATGATAATACTGTGTTTTTTACCACGTTCACTACCACGCTTCAGACGAGCAATAACATCTTCCATGTCATACTCTTCTTCTGGAATTAAAATTGTTTCAGCACCATCAGCTAAACCAGCCCATAATGCGATATCTCCAGCATGACGTCCCATTACTTCGATAACATATGTACGTTCATGAGATGTAGCTGTGTCACGAATTTTATCAATTGCATCAATAACAGTATTTAAAGCTGTATCGAAACCAATTGTGAAGTCTGTTCCAGGAATATCATTGTCGATTGTACCTGGTACACCAACACATGGGAATCCTTGTTCAGTTAATTTTTTAGCACCTTGGTAAGAACCATCTCCACCAATAACAACAAGTCCTTCGATACCGTGTTTCTTTAATTGCTCGATACCTTTTAGTCGTACTTCTGGATCTTTAAACTCAGGACATCTTGCTGTATATAATTTTGTACCACCACGGTGGATAATATCGCCAACAGAACCAAGTTCTAATTTTTCAATATGACCAGAAATTAAACCAGCGTATCCATGGTAAATACCATATACTTCAATATCATGGAAAATCGCTTTACGAACAACTGCACGAATGGCAGCATTCATACCAGGTGAATCTCCACCACTTGTTAATACACCAATACGTTTCATTTGTACTCACCTCATAAAGATTATTTGCCTTATAATAAAATAACACGAAAAAATATAAAAACACAATGGAGAAGATGTGTCTTTTCATAATAAAAACGTGCATTCGCGAAGAGGAACGCACGCTTTTATTATTTTATCCCAATGGAAGCGTTTGAAAACGAAACTTGCCCAATTTTCATATATTTTTCATAACGTTTTTCGATTAATTCATCTTTCGAAATTCCGCTTAATTGTTCAAAAGTTTTCTTAAGCATTAAATCTATATTTTCTGATTGTTTTAAAATATTACGATGTGCTCCGCCTTTTGCCTCTGGAATAATTTCGTCAATTACACCTAATTCTTTCAAATCTAATGCTGTAATTTTCATCGCTTCTGCAGCTTCTTTTGCTTTACCAGCATCTTTCCAAAGAATTGCCGCCGCACCCTCTGGTGTAATAACAGAATACGTGGAATTTTCCAGCATATGAATGTAATCTCCTACTCCAAGACCTAACGCACCACCACTACCACCTTCACCGATAACAATACAAATAACAGGTACAGTTAAACCCGCCATTTCAAATAAATTACGGGCGATCGCTTCACTTTGTCCACGTTCTTCAGCTGCTTTACCAGGATAAGCTCCCTTCGTATCAATGAAACAAATAATAGGACGATTAAACTTTTCCGCTTGTTTCATTAGACGCAGTGCTTTTCGATATCCTTCTGGATGAGGCATCCCAAAATTACGACGGATATTTTCTTTCGTATCTTTTCCGCGTTGATGCCCAATTACAGTTACTGGCATCCCCTTATATTTCGCAATGCCGCCGACAATCGCTGCATCGTCGCCAAATAGGCGATCTCCATGACATTCAAAAAAATTAGTAAATAAGTGCTCAATATAATCGAGCGTTGTCGGTCGTTCTGCATGACGAGCAATTTGAACACGGTCCCATACTTTCATATTGCCGTATATATCTTCCTCTAATTTTTCTAACTTGTCTTCCAAAATACGAATCTCCTCACTGAAGTCCATCTGGCTGTTTTTCGTATAGTCTTTCAGTTCACGAATCTTATTTCTTAGCTCAACAACTGGTTTCTCAAATTCTAGCTCTGCCATACAGCCATTTCCCCTCCTTGATGAACTTCTAAAATCTTACGGAGCGATTCTCTCATATCATCACGATGCACCACTGCATCTAATTGACCGTGCTCTAATAAAAATTCTGCCGTTTGGAAATCTTCCGGTAGTTTCTCACGCACTGTTTGTTCAATTACACGTCTACCAGCAAATCCGATAAGTGCACCTGGCTCTGCAAGATTGTAATCACCAAGTGAAGCGAAACTCGCTGAAACCCCGCCCGTCGTTGGGTGAGTCATAACAGAAATAAATAACCCTCCTGCATTACTATGCTTTTTCAAAGCTACGCTTGTTTTTGCCATTTGCATTAAACTTAATATCCCTTCTTGCATACGGGCACCACCCGACGCAGTAAAGATAATAAATGGAACTTGTAAGTCGTATGCTTTTTCAACTGCACGGGCAATTTTCTCTCCTACAACAGAGCCCATGCTGCCCATTCGAAAACGAGAATCCATTACTGCAACAACAACAAGCATGTCATCAATTGTTCCTTCACCAGTTACAACCGCTTCGTTTAATTCAGTCTTCTTACGATCGCTCTCTAGTTTCTCTTCGTATCCTGGAAACTCGAGTGGATTTACTGAAACCATTTCTTTGTCATACTCACGGAATGACCCTTCGTCCAATATACTATCAAGACGTTCCCATGCATTCATAGGATGATGATATCCACAATTCACACATACTTTTAAATTTTTTAGAACCTCTTTCGTATACATGATTTTTTTACATTTCGGACATTTTGTCATAACGCCATCCGGTACATCTTTTCGTACTTGTTCTGAAGGTATTGCAGCGTACTTTTTCTTTTTCACGAATAAATCTCTTAGCACAATTTGACCCCCTTCGTTGAGAGCTAAGGTTAGCGCAAGAAGAAAATTGGGCTAACACCAAAGTTTGATGTTAGCCTTATCTTCTCAATCTGTCTAATAACCTCACTCTTTACGTTTAACTTTAACCGCTACGCGATAGAATGTTTGTCATAACGTGTCATGGTCATTTCGACAAATTTTATACATTACGAGTGAAACTGTATATTCTCTACTAATTCATCGTAAATTTTTAGTGCATCATTTTCTTGTTTTTCTTCCAAAGTAGCATAAAGCTTTCTATACATATCGATAGAATCTCCTGAAACTTTACAAGAAAGAGTTGATACGTAATCATTTACGATCATCCAAATGCGATAAAGTAAATAATTATCGACTTGTTCAATAAGTGTTTTAAAGAACGTTTGATGAAGCATCGGAATTGAGTTTTCATTTTCTTCAAGTACTTTGTGTAATTTACTTAGCACTTTAGAAAACGTTTCTTTCGGTAAATTACATACAATTCGAATCATATCTTTCTCAAGCAATCGTTTTGTTTGTAATAAATCACGAATTGTTTTCTCATCTTGCAGCAAGAATGGCGCAATCAATTGTACAAGACCGTTATCGTAAAAGTTTCGAATAAACGTCCCTTCACCACGTCTCGTTTCAATCAATCCTACCAGTTCTAAAGCACGCAATGCTTCTCTTACAGAGGAACGCCCTACGTTTAAACGTGAACTTAACTCACGCTCAGACGGCAAACGATCCCCCGCCACCAATCCATCTTCTTCCATAATGGAACGGATTTTTTTTACAATTTCGAGATATACTTTTGTATTTGATGATGTCAATGGAAATTCCTCGCTTATTCTTTACCAATCAGCGCTAATTGTTTTGTTTTCTCAGCAATCTCATTTGGATCTACTTGACGGCGAGCTACTCCTGTCTCCATTGCAGCTTTCGCAACGTAAGCTGCCACTTGAGGCGCTACACGCGCGTCAAACGGTGCAGGAATGATATAGTCTGCATTCAACTCATCTTCTGCTACAAGCTCAGCAATAGCCTGTACAGCTGCCATCTTCATTTCTTCGTTAATTTGTGTCGCATGTACGTCAAGTGCACCGCGGAAAATACCAGGGAACGCTAGTACATTATTTACTTGGTTTGCGAAGTCAGAACGACCCGTTCCAACAACAGCTGCGCCCGCTGCTTTTGCCAATTCTGGCATAATTTCTGGAACTGGATTCGCCATTGCAAAAATAATTGCATCGTCATTCATTGTACGAACCATCTCTTCTGTTAATGCACCTTCTGCAGATACACCAATGAATACGTCCGCACCTTGTACAACATCAGCTAAAGAACCTTCGATACGATTCTTATTTGTATATTTTGCAACTTCATCCTTCACAGGATTCATACCTGTAGGACGACCCTCATAGATCGCACCTTTACGGTCACACATAATAATGTCGCGTACACCATAGCGATATAAAAGTTTAATAATTGCAATACCTGCTGCACCTGCGCCATTTGCGACAACTTTAATGTCAGACATTTTCTTTCCAACTAATTTTAGCGCGTTCACAAGACCTGCTACTGTTACGATAGCTGTTCCGTGTTGATCATCATGGAAGATAGGAATATTTGTTTCTTTTTTCAAACGTTCTTCAATAATGAAGCAGTTTGGTGCTGCGATATCCTCTAAGTTAACGCCGCCAAAAGTTGGCTCCATTAATTTTACAGTTTCAACAATTTTATCTACATCGTTTGTATTTAAGGCAATTGGGAATGCATCTACACCAGCAAAGCTCTTGAATAATACAGCTTTACCTTCCATTACTGGAAGAGATGCTTCAGGTCCAATGTTACCAAGACCAAGTACAGCCGTTCCATCAGTCACAACTGCTACCATATTTCCCTTCATCGTATATTCATATACCTTACTTTTATCGTCATAAATTTCTTTACAAGGCTCTGCAACCCCTGGAGAATATGCAAGACTTAAATCTTTTGCATTTTCTACTTTTACTTTTGATACAGTTTCTAATTTTCCTTGATGCACTTTATGCATGTGAAGTGCTTCTTCACGAAGTGTTGACAAACTATCCACTCTCCTCAAATTATTCTAGCTGATATCAATTTCTCCAAGTGGTCTGACCACGAACACTACTACTATAATAATCGAAGTGTAGGGAAATTGTCCATTATATTTTCACAACCACATTTTCTTCCCCGACAATTTCACGAAGTGCTCCTAAACATTCTTCACTTGGATGAATCGATAAACTTCGTGATAATTGTACCATTTTATGTTCCTTTTCATAATAAATTAGTACTTTCGCAAAACCCGAATAGTCAAACAATATTTTAGTAACCTGATTTAACAACTTTTTCTCATACTGAGACGGCAATTTCACGTAAACAGATGCGTCTTTCTTTTCTTCATACACATCCATTTCTTCTAACGGATATAGCCCATTTACAATCCATTGCAACTTATGATTTCTAAGTTCAATCATACCGTCAACTAATACAATTGCCCCTTCTTGTAACTTATCTGAGAAATGTATATACGTTTCAGGGAAAAGAACTGCTTCCATTTCATCATTTTGATCACAAAATGTAATAAACGCCATCTTTTGCAACTTTTTCGTACGAATTACTCTCACGCTTGTTATATACACGATCGCTCTTTGTACTTTTTTCTTATGCCGCATCGCTTGAGCGAGAGATGGAATTTCTAATTCTTTCGCTAACTTTACATACTGCGCTGTCGGATAGCTTGATAAATAAAAGCCTAATGCTTCCTTTTCTTTATTTAACTGTTCAATAAAAGAGAGCTCTTCTCCTTGTACGTATTTTGATTTCGGAACAGCATCTCCTAAATCACGTGCAAGATTTGCGTACTCTAACGCTCCTTTAAGACTTTTCCATAAATTCGTTCTCGAAACACCAAAATCATCAAAACATCCAGACCAGACGAACGCCTCTAAATTTCGCTCTGTTACAAACTTTGATGGCATGCGAAGACAAAATTCAAATAAATCTTCAAACATTTTTTTCTCTCGTTCTTCGAGTAATGCTGTCACTGTAGCCATTCCGATGTTTCGAATGGAAAGTAAGCTGTAACGTATCGCATTGCCTTCTATTTGGAAATTGTAACCACTCCTCTGAAGAGACGGCGGCAAAACGTGAAAACCTTTTCGCTTCGTTTCTCGTATATACTGCACAATCTTATCTTCATTTCCAATTGCACTTGATAATAGTGCTGTCATAAATTCCAGCGTATAATTCGCTTTTAAGTAGGCAAGCTGATATCCAATCATACTGTAGGCAACTGCGTGACTTCGGTTAAAACCGTAATTCGCAAATCTTACAATTAAATCATAAATTTTCTCTGCAGATGTCTCGTCATAACCATTTTGTAAACAACCTTGCACAAAATGCTTACGTTCCTGATCTAAAATATCACGATTTTTTTTACTCACTGCACGGCGTAATAAATCTGCTTCTCCGAGCGAGAATCCTGCTAATTTCGACGCAATTTGCATAATTTGTTCTTGATATACAATTACACCGTACGTTCTTTCTAAAATTGGCTTTAAGTCCGGATGTAAATATTCAATTTTTCTTTTTCCATGCTTTGATTCAATAAAGGTCGGAATTTGTTCCATTGGGCCTGGTCTATATAACGAGTTAACAGCGACAATATCTTCAAATTCATTCGGTTTTAACCCACGAAGTACATTTCGCATACCACCTGATTCAAGCTGGAATACACCTGTTGTATCCCCTCTACCTAACAATTGGAACGTTTTTTCATCTTGAAGTGGTAAATTTCTTATATCAATTTGTGTCCCCGTTTTTCTCACGATAAACTTTATAATATTTTCAAGTAATGTTAAATTACGTAATCCTAAAAAGTCCATCTTTAACAAACCAAGTTCTTCTAATGCATCAGCTGGATATTGCGTCACATACACATCGTTATGCCCTTCTTGAATTGCAACACTTCCTGTTAACGGCTCTTGGCTCATAATAACGCCAGCTGCATGAATAGACGTATGACGTGGTAAGCCTTCTACACGTTTTGCAATTTCAAACACACGCTCATGAAGAAGATTCCCTTGTATGAACTCACGGAGTGATTGTGATTCCTCATATGCATCTTTTAACGTTATACCAAGCTTTGATGGGATAAGTTTTGAGAATATATCAATATCTCGCGGCGGAAGCCCCATCACACGCGCAATATCTCTAATTGCTGCTTTTGCTGCAAGCGTCCCAAACGTTACGATTTGTGCAACACGAAGCTGACCATATTTATCTTTCACATATCGAATCATCTCATCACGTCTTATATCTGGAAAATCGATATCAATATCTGGAAGTGTCACACGTTCGGGGTTTAAAAATCTTTCAAATAATAGATCATATTCAATCGGATCAATATCTGTAATTTCTAATACGTAAGAAACAAGTGATCCAGCTGCCGACCCACGTCCTGGTCCTGTTAAAATATGATTTTCATGCGCATACTTCATAAAATCCCATACGATGAGGAAATAATCACTAAACCCCATACTAGAAATAACGTTTAATTCATGATTTAAACGCTGGATATGTACTTCTTTCGGCGTACCATAACGTTTCTGCAACCCTTCTTCACAAACACGGCGTAAATACATATCATTCGTCTCGTTAGCTGGAACAGGAAATTTCGGTAATTGATTTACATGAAATGGTATTTCTACTCTGCAACGTTCTGCAATTTCTACTGTATTGTAAATCGCCTCTTCTACGTGAGAAAATAGTGCTTCCATTTCATCTGATGATTTTAAATAATATTGGTCTGTTTTCAGCCTCGGCCTATCTGGATCCGTCATTTTCGATCCACTTTCAACAGATAATAAACACTCATGAACAAGTGCGTCACTTTGATTGATGTAGCGTACATCGTTTGTTGCAACGACTGGAACATTTATCCTACTCATAAATGCAGGTAATTTCTCTTGCAAAAGCAGTTCATCTTGAATCGCATGATGCTGCAAACTCATATAAAAATTGCTGAACATACTTTGGTACATGCGAGCTACTTCTTCAGCTTCACTCTCTTTGTCTTCTAATAATAATTGTTCTATTTCCCCATCTTTACCTGGTGAAATAGCAATTAATCCTTTCGCATAATGGGCAAGCCACTTTTTCGGAATACCTTCTTTTGACTTCGTCATAATGCTACTAGAAATCTTTAATAAATTTTGATAGCCTATTTCATTTTCAGCAAGTAAAACAAGCGGATAAGATTTCTCATCTTCTTCACTAAAAATAGAAGCTGTTAAGCCGATAATAGGCTGTATACCATGTTTCTTACATGCTTTATAAAACGGAATAACGCCATACATAACATTTTCATCCGTAATAGCCAGTGATGAAAAACCAAGTTCTTTCGCCCTGACTACAAGCTCATCAATTTTACAAGCACTTTTTAATAAACTAAAAACGGTTTGACATTGTAAATGCACAAACTTCACTGTTGTACCCTCTCTTTACCAATTTGACTACTTTTATTATAGGTGATGAGGAAAGCGGAAATCAAAACATACTTCTTATACTTTGTCCATATATATGAAGAAGAAAGGGGAATGACGATGGATGTAAGAGAACACACTTTTTTCTCTCTGCTTATTATTAGTTATTTTATTGCCTTTGGGGTTATACTCGGTGGTTCATTAATTGGCGGCTTTGGTGCATTCCTTATCGGAAAACCAACTCTAACCTACATTAATCAATTCGCCCAAAATTTAAGGATTTGGGCACTCGTTGCAGCAATTGGCGGAACATTTGATACTTTTTATAGCTTTGAAAGAAGTTTCTTTGGCGGAGATATGAAAGATATCGTAAAACAAATTCTCCTTATTTTTTTCGCAACGGGTGGTATGCAAACAGGTCTTACTATTATTAAATGGCTAACTCAGGAACATGTATGAGAGTACCAAGTGCCAATACAGCAAAAAAATGGTATTTAGTTTTAGCTGGTGCTGCTGTTGGAGGCGTATTGAGCTGGTTTATTTTTTTGTACATATACGGTGTTTTTCAAGAAGAACAAGCTAGTAAAATAGCAGAGCAACGAGAAATTATAGAAAAACAAGAAGCAAAGCTCCACGTCCTTCTCGAAGATCAAGAAAAATTGAATACAGAAAATAAACGACTCTTAACTATTCAAGAGATTAAAATAAAAATAATTAATCGAGAAAAATACGATTTAGACAATCTTACACTCGAAAATATGACCACTTCTATTCATAATGACCTCCAGCACCTTTTAACGAAAAACATACAAAGTATCGCAAAAAATAAAGACCTACTCAAAAAGGTAATCGAAAACAAAACGTACAAACATTACGATCGTCTATACCGCTTTAAAGTCGATACAATATCTTTTGATACTGTGCTTGAAATTAGCATTACTATAGAGAAAGAAAAATAAAGAAGGAGGGCTTTAGCGCCGCTCCTTCTTTTCGTTTTCATATATAATCTCTTATCTACACAACTCACGTAAATCAGCAAAAAGACGATCCGCTTCTTCCCAAGAAGATGCTTTTGCACCCGAAGCCATCGGATGCCCTCCGCCATTATATTGCATTGCTAATTTATTTATAACTGGTCCTTTTGAACGAAGACGAACACGAATCACATCGTCTTCCTCTAAAAATAGAACCCACGACTTTAATCCATCAATATTACCAAGTGCTCCAACAACGCCAGATGCCTCAGAAGGGAGTACATCAAACTTTTCTAATACTTCTCTCGTTAATTTAATGTAAGCTGCTCCTTCTTCTACCATCGTAAAGTTTTGTAAAATATAGCCGTTCAAACGAGCAATCTTTTCTTTCGTCTTATACATTTCATTGTATAAATCTGTGAATTTCACATCCATATCAACAAGTTCACTTACATAACGAAGTGTTTTCGCTGTTGTATTCGGGAATAAGAAACGACCTGTATCCCCAACAATCCCCGCTAAAATAAGACGAGCTGCTTCTTTTGTTATCTGTAATCCTTTATCTTTTCCATAACTGTAAAACTCATAAATCATTTCACTTGTAGAACTTGCTGTCGTATCTACCCACGTAATATCTCCGTAGGGATCTTCATTTGGATGATGGTCAATTTTAATTAACATCTTCCCTTTTGCATAGCGTTGATCGTCAACACGTTCTTGGTTCGCAGTATCACATACGATTACAAGTGCATTTTCATATACACTATCTTCAATATCATCCATTACTCGTAAATATTCTAGTGACGGCTCATTATACCCAACCGTATAAATATTTTTCTCTGGAAACGATTCTTGTAGAATGGTACCAAGACCGCCCTGTGAACCTAACGCATCTGGATCTGGACGCACATGGCGATGAATAATAATTGTATCAAACTCTTTAATTGCTCCTAAAATTTGCTCATGCATATGTATAATCTCCTTTTTACTCAACTTCTTCACTTTATCTTCCATTATAACGGAAAGTATTTCATACATGCGAACAATTGCTTTATAATAAAAGTTAGAAAGTTTAGATATTTCTTTTTTCTCCACTATTATTTTTCATAAAGCGATGGGAGTGTGCATTATGCCAGTATTAGTCTTCTGTATTATCGTCTCATTTATGTTGTATCTCTTCTACAAAACAAAATACTTTCGTACAAACCGCCCAATGGAGAAAGGTTGGCTCTCAGGAAAATCCGCAATGGCACTCGGTTCATTCGTCTTATTCTTCGGGATAAACCAATTCTTTTTAGAACTTTCAACCGCTCGTATTATCGTTGGTGTTTTATTTGTTCTATTTGGTAGTGCAAGTGTATTTAATGGATTTCGCCAATACAAACATTTCTTACCATTAGCCGTTGAAGAAGCTGAATCTGTCTGAAGCAACGTAAAAAAAGCATCAATATTGTGATGCTTTTTTACGTCCCCTAACTTTCAAAATCATATATGCAACAAACGCAGACGGTATATTAAAGGGATTTCCTTGTACGTGAAAATGTAATTGTTCTTCCTCAAAAGACATTTTTTCATATAGTTCTCGCTGAGATAAGCCTGTTCGTTTCTTTTTTTCATGTAAACCTTGTAAATATAAATATTGAAACGGTATCATCACAAGAAAGTAAAATAGTGCGATTCCACCAAAAAAGAGTACCTCTGATGACATAATGCATACCGCCTTTCTATAATCCATTTTCTTACAATCTAATTATAACATAGTATATAACCTAATTAAATAACTATTCTGTCTTCTTTATATAACCGTCTCTCCACATAACTCTTTTTCAGCGTACTGAACATATCGCCGAATAAAAGCACCGGGATTTTTTCTAATAGGCTCGATATCAAGTCTTAACGGAATCTTTCCCGCCATATAAAAAATTCTCAAGGCAGTCCCAAGTCGCATGGCTGCTTCCGAAATATTTTCCCCATATCCCATCATGAAATTCCCCCATACGTCTTCTAACTGTCCCGAAGCAATTAAATGTAATCTCGGAACCCCAATATCAAACTCTTTATACCCAAATCCACATTCATCAAAATCAAGTAAATACAAATCCTCTTTGTCTATAAGAACATTACCAAAATGCATATCCCCATGAACAAATTGTTTTTCTCCTAGTTGAGTTGAATTTGTGAGTTCTTGTATTCTTTCTGCGATTTTCATGCATTTATGCTTATCCGCATGCGATAGAAATGAAGCATTTAGTAATCGCTGTAAAGGCTCGTGGATTATCTTTTGCTCACTATATATCGGCCTTTCGTAACCTCTCCAAGTTTGCGGTACTCTTTTGAGCACTTCATTTGTTTTTTCATGAAACATTCGCATTAGTGACCCAAGTTTTTCATAATCCTTATCCCTTGGTTCTAAAATTTCACTTCCGTTTATAAACCTAAAGACAACAAAATACCGAATACTTCCCTCATCTTTCATAACAGATGTAATCCAATCACCATTTTTATTTGCAACTACTTCTGGTACTAACATTTGTTTTTGTATCGCTATTAACCAATGTATTTCAGCCTCTATCTGCTCTGCTGTATAACGTCCTTCTCTATACTGCCTAACTACAAATTTATTTTTGTCCGATTCGAATATATATGTTTGATTTTCTCCCCCATGCAACAATGAAATTTTCGTAAGACTATTTAAATTATATTGCTTACATAACTGCTCTTTAGTGTGACAATCCATTCTTTTCCCCCTAGTTCATATAGTGAAGCATCGTTTCCCTATCCAATCACACGATTGTTATCTTTTAATGATTAGTAGCGTAATCGACTAACAACTAATTTTCTATCCACATTGATACATATCCTTCTATTTTTTCACTTCTCTACCCGAACTCTTACGTAGCTTAAGCATTAACTTCAAAACCAAATAAAACAAAATAAAGTTAAAGAAAAAACCTAATGGATTAAACGAAATTTCCCATCCACCATAATAAATGAAATTTTCTGCTGGTATACCAAAGTAAAGAAAATCGCTCTTATTTTCTCCAGTTGTAGGGATAAAGGAACAAATAATAGCGAAAACCAAACTCACTATATACAATTTCTTTTTATTTGAATCCATTCTTCTATGTGTTAACACATGAAAAGTTATTGCAAATACTACCCCTAAAACGAGAACTATTACTCCCATTCGACACCTCCACAATTATTGTTCAAGCATCTTCAAGCGATTGCGTGCCCCTACTTATAAATATGAAACAGAACGTGATAGATTCAGTTGCTAACTACATTAAAAAACTCCCTACTATAGCGTTCTTAAAAAAAAAATGGAACAAACCAAAGCGGCTTGCTCCATCTTTTTATTTATCGATCAACTGCACCATAAGTAATGCTTTCCCGACAACATTACCTTCATGATGTACTTCTACATCCACCTTACCAAATTTACGTCCAATTTCTAATACCTTCGGATGAACCGATACAACATTGTCAATTTGAACTGGTTTTACGAAATAAATTGTTAAGTTCTCAACAATTAAATCACTTTTCTTTTGCGCACGAATAACGCGATTCGTTGCTTCCGTCACAATCGTTGCGAATACACCGTAAGATAACGTTCCGATTGAATTGGTCATTTGCGGTGTCACTGAAAATTGATATAGATGTTCATTTTTTGCTTCTTTCGGTGTCATGAATTGATTCGTTACAATATCATCGATTGTTTCCCCAACTTGTGGTTGACGCTGAATCATTTGCAACGCCTGAAGTACATCTTGACGGCTAATAATACCTTGCAGTTTATTTCCTTCATCAACAACAGGAAGTAACTCAATACCTTCCCACACCATCATACGTGCCGCAGCCGCGACAGACATTTTTCCATTTACCGTAATTGGATGTTTTGTCATCACTTTATCAATTGGTGTTTCTTTCGCTACACCGATCATATCTTTTGAAGTTACAATACCTAATACCTTTTTATTTTCATCAACAATTGGATATCTTCCGTGCATCGTCTCTTCGTTATACGCATGCCATTGCTGTACTGTATCACCTGGTTTTAAATATAGTGTCTCTTCAATTGGTGTTAAAATATCTTCAACGAGTACTATTTCTTTCTTAATAAGCTGATCATAAATCGCACGGTTAATTAACGTCGCAACTGTAAATGTATCGTAACTACTTGAAATAATCGGCAGTTTTAATTCATCTGCTAATTTCTTCACATGATCTTCCGTATCAAATCCACCCGTAATCAATACCGCAGCTCCGGCTTCTAACGCTAATTGATGTGCGTTCGTACGGTTACCGATAATCAGTAAGTTCCCTGCTTCTGTATAGCGCATCATCGCTTCTAATTTCATTGCCCCGATTACGAATTTATTTAACGTCTTATGTAGTCCTTCTCTGCCCCCAAGTACTTGACCATCGACAATGTTAACGACTTCTGCATATGTCAGCTTTTCAATATTCTCTTTCTTCTTTTGTTCAATTCGAATTGTTCCGACACGTTCAATCGTACTAACATATCCTTTATTTTCTGCATCTTTAATTGCACGGTAAGCTGTCCCTTCACTTACACTCAAATCTTTCGCAATTTGCCTTACAGAAATTTTATGCCCTACTGGCAGGCTATTAATATGTTCTAAAATTTGGTTATGCTTGGTAGCCAAATGGTTTCACCATACTTTCTTTTCCCTAAATTCTTCATGTGTTGTATTTTCAGTATACTATATTTTCAAAACTGTTACACTCTCTCTTTGTATATCTGTACTATTTTTTTTATAACAAAATACGCCTTACATTATACTACTTCTTCTATTACAACAATGTAATGGTATTGTCATCTCGTTCGATAGTTTGTCCAGCCGCTTCAATATACAATGAAGACAAGAAATGAAACAAAGGAGCGGATACATGATGAAAAAATTATTAGAAGTTGTAGGTGCTGTATTTTTAGCTTTCGTAGACGGGAAAAAAGTTGCAATGGAATTGAATGAAACACCTGAACAGCCACTTCCAAAAAGAAAAGAATCACCAAAACAAGTACAAACTTTAAAAGCTGTCCTACACACGTAAAAAACCCTTCACTTGTCTTTTCAAATGAAGGGTTTCTTTTCTATAGTGTAATACTTTCTCCAGCTTCTAATACTTTCCCTGTACAATTTTGTAGCTTTTCTACAAATTGATATGGGTCTTGTTCAATTACTGGGAACGTATTGTAATGCATCGGTACAACAGTTTTCGCTTGAACCCATTTCGCTGCTAAAACAGCATCTTCTGGTCCCATTGTGAAATTATCACCAATTGGTAAAAATGCTATATCAATGTTGTTCAGTTCCCCAATTAATTTCATATCAGAGAATAGAGCGGTATCTCCTGCATGGTACACAGTTTTCTCTTCTGCTGTAAATAAAATACCTGCTGGCATACCTGTATATGTAATCGTCTTATTGTCTTCATCAATATAACTAGAACCGTGGAATGCTTGTGTAAACTTCACTTTTCCGAAGTCAAATTCATGCGAACCACCAATATGCATCGGATGTATATTCACACCTTGCCAACTTAAAAAGGTCGCTAGTTCAAATGGTGCCACAACAACTGCATTATTTTTCTTCGCAAGCTCTACTGTATCTCCAACATGATCACCATGTCCATGCGATAAAAGAATCGCATCTACTTTAACATCTTCAGCCTTTAAATCTGTTGTAGGATTTCCAGTTAAAAATGGGTCAATTAAAATCACTTTTCCATTCGTTTCAATCTTTACAACTGAATGCCCGTGATAAGATACTTTCATTACTACATTCCTCCCCTATTCACATTCTCACTTTTTATTCTACATGATTTTTAAATTCCCTGTCTTTTCTAACATCTATTTACTTGTCATAACGCTTTCCTCCGATGTAAAGTTATATTTGTAATTAAATATCTCGGGGGTGCCAATCGATGAATGCTAGATTAGAAAATTTAATGCAATGGCTAAAAGAAAAAAACGTAGAAGCTGCGTTCTTAACTTCTACACCAAACGTTTTCTACATGACAAACTTCCACTGTGAACCACACGAAAGACTTCTTGGTATGTTTGTATTCCAAGAAAAAGAGCCTATTTTAATTTGTCCTAAAATGGAAGAAGGTCAAGCGCGTAACGCTGGCTGGGCACATGAAATTATCGGATTTACTGATACTGACAGACCATGGGATATGATTGCAAAAGCAATTAAAGACCGCGGCATCAATGCAAACGCAGTTGCAATTGAAAAAGAACATTTAAACGTAGAACGTTACGAAGAATTAACAAAACTATTCCCAAATGCAGCTTTCAAATCAGCTGAAGAAAAAGTTCGCGAACTTCGTTTAATTAAAGATGAAAAAGAACTTTCTATTTTACGTGAAGCAGCTAAAATGGCGGACTACGCTGTTGAAGTTGGTGTAAATGCAATTAAAGAAGATCGTAGCGAGCTAGAAGTACTAGCAATTATTGAACACGAATTAAAAACAAAGGGCATACATAAAATGTCATTTGATACGATGGTATTAGCAGGTGCAAACTCTGCTCTTCCACACGGTATTCCAGGTGCAAACAAAATGAAACGCGGCGATTTCGTACTATTTGATTTAGGCGTAATCATTGAAGGTTATTGCTCTGATATTACACGTACAGTAGCATTCGGTGAACTTTCAGAAGAGCAAACTCGCATTTATAACACTGTACTTGCTGGACAACTACAAGCAGTTGAAGCATGTAAACCAGGTGTTACACTTGGCGCAATCGACAACGCTGCTCGTTCTGTGATCGCAGATGCAGGTTACGGCGACTTCTTCCCGCACCGCCTTGGTCACGGACTTGGAATTAGCGTACACGAATATCCAGATGTGAAAGCTGGTAACGAGTCTCCATTAAAAGAAGGTATGGTCTTCACAATCGAGCCAGGTATTTACGTACCAAACGTAGGTGGCGTTCGTATTGAAGATGATATTTATATCACAAAAGACGGGTCAGAAATTTTAACGAAATTCCCGAAAGAATTACAATTTGTGAAATAAGAAAAAAGGCAGCGTGATTGCTGCCTTTTTCTGTTTCTCTAATATTTCAAACTTCTCTACAATCATTTTTGCTGGATAGCTTTCAAGCGTTTGAGAAGTCCATACTTTTATTTTATCCCCTGTTTTTAACTGTTTAAATGCACCTTTATCTTTAAAGCTCAAAACTATATGTGATGGATACTCTTTATTCATTTGTTGTTCTATATAATTTTGTAACTCTATTTTTGTTTCATACGTTTTATCACTGACGAAAAATACCGTGTCATTTCTTACTATGACATACCCTTCTTCAGGTACTTTTTTTACCTCTACTTGTTTTGTAGTGCACGCTGATAATATGATTAGAAATACACTTAAAAACATTAATTTTTTCATATGCCTATTCATTTTTAACTCCTTACTCTAGGCTATTTCAAATTTAACACCATCTTCTCCTCATACTTATCATCCCATTTAATCACAACCTCTATCGGTTCATCTTTGGATAGGGGCGCACAACTTACACAGGAAGACTTCATTTCAATCTTTGCTCCATTATGAACTTCTGACGTTTGTGTCATTGTGCTAAAGGCTCCATTAATAGCAATCTCTAAATTTTTAAATTCTATATTTCCATCTCCACCCTTATATTGAAACGTAAACACTCCATCTTCACTGTCGTCCTTAATATGGCCCTTATATTGTCCCGTCCAACTTTTGCTCTCGCTAGAAAAAGTAACATACCAAATTGAACAACTCCCTAAAAAGAAAATACTAATAAAAAAGACTAATGCTCTCTTCATCATGCCCTCCATTCAAAAGCATTTATTTATTGTCTATTTCTTCCTCTTATTATACTATTAAAATACAGAATTTTCTAAAATAGGGGGTTTATATGTTACAACAACAGTTAGAAGAAATTCGTAATAATAATTACATAATGGATAACACAATTAACATTGATTCTTTAAGTTCAAATTTGCTTAAACATATCGGTGTTACTGATAGCTATTTAAGAGACAAACTTATTTACTCTACTTTTTACCATCTCATCAAAAAGGACTACATTTCACACACACACTTACAGAAATTATTATTAGAAAGCATTAGTGAAAACTATTTATTGTATAACATTCATTCAGATGACAAAGATGCTGTATTTACCCGCGCATTTACGACATTATTACTTGCACTCATTATTGATGCGGATACAAAATATAATTTCTTATCACAGAATGATATTTTAACTGTAAAAGATCACTTAATTCTATATATGAACAATGAACATGATTTCCGTGGATATGTTCAAGACCACGGCTGGGCACATAGTATCGCTCATGCTTCTGATACATTTGAGGCGCTTGTGAATAGCCCTAAACTAGAAACTTTATATTACGAAGAAATATTACACACTTTATTAAACAAAGTGTGTGTCCATTCTATTTACTACAAATATGAAGAAGACGAGCGCCTCGTTTATCCGATTGTCTCAATGCTACAAAATGGTCTAAAGGAAGAGGCTCTCATATTAGCCATTCATGATTTAGTAGCTCAATTACCCGTCCAAAAACAAACATTACATATTAAATCGTATGAGTACTTATACGGAAATATAAAATCTTTCTTACGCAGCTTATTTTTCAGACTACGTACACTGTCTATATGTAAAGAAACCGAATGTAACATTGAAAAATTGCTACAAGAGCTTCCAAAATATTATTAAAAAAAGAAGGCCACTTAAAAAGTGCCTTCTTCTATTTCACTAATATTTAATTGAAATTTCACGATCCAAACTGAGAAAAGGTGGACAAGAAGCGCAAACGCCATACATGCTCCGCTTAAAAAAGTTAGTATAGGATGCGAATACACGTGCCCTAATCCATAAGATATAGCCACGAAAAACATTGTTATGTAAATATAAATTGCTCCATGTATTTGCCTCATATGAACCTCCTTTTCCCATATTATAACATAAATTTTCTGATTATTCACATTAATCGTTTGTGATTAATATTTCTCAACTGTTACACCTCTAACAGCCGCCTTAATATATGGTGCTCCTTGTAAACTTTGTAAATCCTCTGTTTTGCCTGTTACAACTACACCGTATATTGGTAGTTCTTTTGGTTTGGTGTTTTTTATTTCTTTATAATATTGTTCAAAATAATCACTTGGTATACCTTCACTATTTTTTGCTAAATACTTCATTTGGTATAGAAACTCTTTTGAGTTTATTGTTAAATCGTTTTTCACATCTTCTTTTACTTTTGCATAACTTCCTTCAAATCCAAAAACATTTTTAGCCATTTCCGCATTTAATATTGCGCCATTTTTTGGATCTTTTAACCCTACATAAGAATCACTTTTCTGTTCATTATATGTATCTACCCAAAACCAAACTGGCTGTACACTTTTCGGAAGCATCTCAGTAATTTGTTCAGCTGTATACGATTTATCAAAAGATAAAGCTACTTCTGCAACTTTATTTTGCAAATCCCCAATATTTTTCAAGTCATCTACATAATTTTTATAAGTAACGAAAGGTAAATAAAACCTCATTTCCCTTTGCATTGTTTGCACATTATAATCTGGTATCGTAACAGCCTCTTCACCTCTTTTTTCCTCATCTAAACTAACAAGCTCACCATTGTAGTGTTTCATACTATAATCCCATATACCAGATTCGTATATATCATTTACCCATTTCACTGGTTGACCGGCTATATTTTTATAAGAGTTATATATTACTGTACTTCCTGTCATACCAAGGCTTAAATACATGCTTCCGCTGAAACGGATATTAGGCCCTTGAACCATATGTAGTGCATTCATTTCTCTTTCCATTTTTCTAAACGTTTGCTGAGAAAAGTAAGCTGCTCCCAAAAACAAACTTACTATAACAATAATGGACGCACAAATAGAAATAAGCCAATTTCTCCACAGTTGCTTCCGCTTCGCTCTCTTCATCAAAACTTTCATCTGCTTATCATCCATATTCAAATCAAAGTCCTTCCGACTCATCGTTTCTCCTCCTATACAATTTTTTAAATTGATTTCTTGCACGGTACAAACTTGTTTTCACTGTTTCTTCTTTCATACTTAATAAAATGGCAATTTCCTTATAAGATAGTTCATATTCATATTTCAACAGTAAAATATGACGATAATCCTCCGTCATCGTCTCCAATGTTTTTTGTACCTCACCTTGTAATTCACTTGTTAAAAGCACTTCATCTAACGACTTTTGACCAATAAGAACGACAGATTCAATCGCAATGGGATTTAGTCTTTTTTCTTTCCTGTGTAAATCTCGGTGCTGATTTATCGCAACTCTAAAGAGCCACGGTGTTAAATGCTCTAACGGTATTTCCTCCATAAGTAATAAAGCTTTGTACAACGTATCTTGCACAATATCCTCTGCTTCTTTTCTATCTGCTCCAATCTTAATTAAATATCCAAACACAGCTTTTGACTTCTCTATTAATAATGTTTCAAACGTATCATGGCTCATCCTGCTCTCCTTTCTATATACTCAACGTTTGAGAGCGTAAAATGTATACAGCTTTCCTATAATTTTTTTCAAAATAAAAAGCACATCCATTTTGATGCGCTTCTCTCCAACATACTATTCTATTATTTCATCGCTTCCTTCACAACATCTTGAATCATAACAACTTCTGTTTTCATATCAACAGACTGTACTTCTTCATCAATACATTCATACCAAAAAGCTAAGTGCTTTTTATCAATTTCATGATGAGAATTTTCGACAAGAGCCCCGCCTTCTCCTTGCACAGAATACCAATATAAGTACTCTTCTCCATCTCTTATTTCCCGGAAAATTGTCTCAACGTACATCTTTTCGTCGTTTAATGTCAAAAGTACTTCTTTCATATTGTCATTCAGAAGCTGCATCCATTCATCTACACGATGACTTTTACCTTGCTTCACTTTAAATCTCGTTAACTCCACATTCATTTTTATTCCCCCGTTTTCTTCCGTACAAACAATCTATATTCTATTGGATTATGAAAACTTAATTTACGAGCTAATTTTTGCGAAGGAATATTATCTACATAACAATCCCAGCACGGTGTAATATCATTTTGCATGCAATGTTCAATGAACCGCGTTGCAACAGCTTGAGCTAATCCTTTCCCTTGATATGCTTTATGCGTAGCAATATCGATTTCAGCAAAACTATTCCCTCTAAATATTGAGACGCATTCAGCTACAATTATCCCATCTTGTTCTATACAAAATCCGAAACCACCGTTCAAAAATAGTTCTTTTGATCCCCAATATTCTTTATAATACTTCTCTGTAAATTCATTGCTTCGTGCTATATCACTTTTATCAATACACTTCACTTCATATGTATTTTTATTTGCATCTTGTTTTCTCTCTTCAAAGATTTCTCTTTGGAATTTCATTCGTGGCATATTCCGAAGTGCATTACTAAAACGCCCTTCAATCATCATTTCCCACTCTTCACTTGAAGCGAAGAGTGTAAATCTCTTCTCTGTTTTTTCAATAGCCATTTTTAAATACGCAAATAGATCTTCATTATAATTTTGATCATCCGTATGACCAAATAAATAATAGATACCGTTAGTTGTACGAATTAATCCTGCTGTTAACTTCTCGTTGGCAAAAATCTCACCATCTATCATTTGGTCACATACCGCATAAGCAAACGTCGTCGTTCTTGTATTACTTTCTAAAATCGGAATGATTTTTCTATACTCGGCTACAGATAATTTTTTCATAACTGCTCCACTTTAATCGTATCAGCTTCTATATTTTCAAAACAAAGATTTACCGTTCTCTTTAATGCTCTCGTTCTATGAATCGTACATGCTGGAATTAAAATAGAATCATTTGGCTTTAATACCGCTGTTTCTCCGTCTTCAAAATCGATAAGTAGTTCTCCCTCTAACACAATAAATAATTCATCTGAATTAGAATGATAGTGCCAATCATATTCACCCGTAAATACAGCGATTCGTAAACAATGACTATTTACATTTGAAACGACGAAGTTTTTATGTTGATCTTGAATGTTCTTTGTTAATTCTATCAAA
The DNA here is from genome assembly GCF_044324725.1 of Bacillus sp. 3G2. Lineage (NCBI taxonomy): Bacteria > Bacillati > Bacillota > Bacilli > Caryophanales > Bacillaceae > Bacillus > Bacillus sp. 3G2. Next base: position 4,384,006 of record NZ_CP172246.1, read on the forward strand.
TTTACAGTTTCCATATTTCGTCCCACCCTTTCATTAGTCGTTCTTCTGAAAAAATAACTTAGTCTCCACCACCTCCGCAATCTCCTCCACTATCACTTGAGCTACTACAATCGTTGCTACTGTAATCACCCAATCCACTTGATGAGCTTGCATAATAAGAAGAATTTCTTTTCTTTTTTTGTACTTTTTTTCCACCATTCTTATTAGTTGATAGTAATGTTCCAAACACTAAAACATGTACTAACATAGCTAACATTAAAAAAATAATAAGTACAAATACATGTAAAGATAAATTTGAAACTGGTAACTTAATTAAGTTAATAAAAATAATACCCATGACAATAAAATACATAACATTCGCCGCATCTATTAAACCACTTGCAATTTTAGACCTAGGCTTCTTTTTCGTAACTACTAACTCATGTTTACTCCTTATCACTCCTCTTTGTTTTTTATGCTTCCTTCGCTTACTTTTTCTGCCCAATCTAATCCCTCCCTTCCAAAGTTTATATAATTCTAAATTATCACAATCACTAATTATTTATAGTAATATACAACAAATTTTTACAATTTTTTTATAAAAAAGACCCTCCTCATAAAGGAAGGTCTCAAATGTATTTCTATTATGATAAAGCAGGAGCTTTTTCAAGAAGCTCTTTCGCATCAGCGTATTGTAAACCGTGAGCTTCTGCAACTGCTTCGAATGTTACATATCCGTCTAATGTGTTAATACCTTTTAGTAATGCAGTATTGCCTAGGCAAGCATCTTTGTAGCCTTTGTTCGCAATTTGTACTGCATATGGTACTGTTACGTTTGTTAATGCAAGAGTTGATGTACGTGGAACCGCACCTGGCATATTAGCAACTGCATAATGAACAACGCCATGCTTTTCGTAAGTTGGGTTGTCATGAGTTGTAATGCGGTCAGTTGTTTCGAAAATACCACCTTGGTCAATCGCGATATCTACAACGACAGAACCTGGTTCCATTGATTGAATCATTTCTTCTGTTACAAGTTTTGGCGCTTTTGCACCTGGAATTAATACCGCACCAATAACAAGGTCAGATTCTTTTACAGCTTCTGCAATGTTGTATGGGTTAGACATTAACGTTTTTACTTGGTTACCGAAAATGTCATCTAGTTGACGAAGACGTTCTGCACTTAAGTCGATGATTGTTACATCTGCACCTAAACCTACTGCAATCTTCGCTGCGTTTGTACCAGCTTGACCACCGCCGATAATTGTTACTTTGCCGCGTTTTACCCCTGGAACGCCTGCAAGTAAAATACCTTTACCGCCTTTGTTTTTCTCAAGGAATTGTGCACCGATTTGTGCAGACATACGACCAGCTACTTCACTCATAGGTGCAAGTAATGGTAAAGAACGATTGTCTAATTGCACTGTTTCGTATGCAATTGATACAACTTTGTTATCAATTAATGCTTTCGTTAATTCTGGTTCTGGAGCTAAGTGTAAGTATGTGAATAAAATTAAACCTTCGTGGAAATAACCATATTCACTTGCAACTGGCTCTTTTACCTTCATAACCATATCTTGATTCCATGCTTCTTCAGCAGTTTCAACAAGTTTCGCACCAGCTTGTACGTATTCTTCATCTGTAAAGCCTGATCCTATACCTGCTCCTTTTTGAACAAAAACTTCATGACCATTTTGTACTAAATGTACTGCTCCCGCTGGCGTCATTGCCACGCGGTTTTCATTGTTTTTAATTTCTGTTGGAATACCGATACGCATTATTAGTTCCCCCTTGAGTTATGAAATGACCCCTGAATCATTTTTTAAAGCGCTTTCTACGCTCTTATATTTTAACATAATATCTCAATATTTGACAAAAAATAATACAAGTTTTCCGATAGATTTAATTTTACATTAAAGGACAGTATTATCCGCGCCTCTCAGCGTACAAGATAAACTGTCCAATTACTCGAAACTTCACTTTATTCCGCTCTATCGATGTCTATGAATAACATCTACTGCACCAGTTACTTCAATAATTGTACCGGTAATCATATCGGAATCGTCCTCACATAAAAACGAAATCGTTCTTGCGATATCTTCACCTGTTCCAGATCTACCAATTGGTGTGTTATGTTCTTTCAACTGACGTGCCTCTTGAATCGTCGCTTCTTTCATTTCACCAATAATATCACCAGGACATACCATATTTGCAGTGATACCATATTCCGCTTCTTCGTAAGCAACTGTTTTCGTTAATGAAACAAGTCCTACTTTCGCTGCTGCAAAAGCTGAACGATAAATCCATCCTGGTGCGCTATCTGCTCCTTGGAATCCGTAATTAATAATACGACCAAAGTTCTGTCTTCTCATAACAGGAACGACAAGTTTCAACAAATGAAACACCGCTGTTAAATTACCCTGAATCATTTCATTCCATTCGTCTTCTTCATAATCAACTAACTTTTTTCGTTCAAATACATATGGACCAGCATTATTAATTAAAAAGTCAATTTTTCCAAAACGGCTTATCGCTTCTTCTACTATTTTATGTAAATCTTCTTTTTTCGTGACATCCGCTTGCACGAATTGTAGACGCTCTTCCATATTTTTATATGTTTCTTTCATCGTTTCCATAGCAGCTATATCGCTATGATATGTTACTGTTACTGAATATCCTTTAGCCAATAGCTTTTCTGTTACTTGCTTTCCTAAACCTTTCGTACCGGCTGTAATGAGCGCGTGTCTCACAAACATGCCTCCTTTTAAATTGCTATACTTCATATGTAACAAGTTCTCGCACCAATTACAACTAAAATGAATTGAAATAAAGTTTTCAAAATTCTGTAACGTTTCCGACAAGCACATTACCAAAATTTGTTTTATAATAAAGTTGTAAACGGTAATAAAAATGATTGGGAGGAATTTACTATGAATAATACATATACAAATATTTTAATCGCGGTGGATGGTTCTAAAGAAGCAGAAAAAGCCTTTAAAAAAGCAATTCAAGTCGCAAAACGAAACGATGCAACATTAACAATTGCTCATATCGTTGATGTAAAAGCATACTCAGCAGTAGAAGCTTATAGCCGTGCAATTGCTGAACGTGCAAATCTATTTGCAGAAGACTTATTAGAAGACTACAAAAAAACTGCGCTTGAAGCTGGTCTTGAAAAAATTGAAACTGTATTAGAATTTGGTAATCCTAAATCTAAAATTTCAAAAGAAATCGCTCCAAACCATAAAGTAGATTTAATTATGTGTGGTGCAACTGGTTTAAATGCTGTTGAGCGTTTCCTAATTGGTAGCGTCTCTGAACATATTATTCGCTATGCGAAATGCGATGTCCTTGTTGTTCGTGGTGATGAGGAGCAAGGTGATCTTTAATTCATAAATAAAACACCAAGTCCACTTGTTTTACTGAAGGATAAGGGAAATGAAGCTTGAGGCTCGAATGAACGATAAATACATGTTGTTAAACAATGATAAGAAAAGAAAAAAAGGAGTGGGTAATCCACTCCTTTTTTTCACGACATGGATTTTAAAATCCTCATTTTCCAATTGATTGTTTAATCAATTTTAAGCTATATTCTACTTAATTCTTTGAGCGATTGGATGGTTATCTTTTAGTTGTAATAAATCCCATAAATTACCGTATAAATCCTTGAATACTGCAACTATTCCATATTCTTGCTCTTTCGGCTCTCTCACAAATTCTATTCCTCTTGAAATCATTTCATTATAATCTCTCCAAAAATCGTCAGTATTTAAGAAAAGAAACACTCTGCCGCCTGATTGGTTACCGATAAAAGAATCTTGCTCAGGTTTAGATGCTCTAGCCAGTAATATTGTGGTGCCGACTGAACCAGGAGGAGATACCACTACCCATCTTTTGTTTTGCTCTGGCTGATATATATCTTGGACTAATGTGAAATTTAGTTTCTTTGTATAGAACTCTATTGCCTCATCGTAGTCTTTTACTACTAATGCGATATGAACTATTGATTGAACCATTATTATCCCTCCTATTATTACTGAATAAGCAAATTATAGTATAACATTGCTTGCTTTCATCTATCTATTAGCTTAATAACATAGGCTCTTGTTTTTCTTCATTTCACATACTTCACTATAAACACAAGACAAACAATCACTACAACAGCTACTGCCAGCACATATGGCGGTAAGAACTTCAAAGACCATAATGCCATCATAATCGTCGCAACCGTTAAGTATGTTTGCTTTGCATCTTCTGTCATTTTTTTACGAAGCAAGAACACATACAAATAACCGATTGGCGGCGTGATAAAGCACAGAACATATATGATTTTAGATTTTAAATACCATTTTTGTTCTCCAAGTTTCTGTATATCTTCTTCTATTCTCTTATGCTCTTGTTCTCTCGCTTCTTCTACAAGCGGATCTTCCTCTTCTCCTCGCTTTTCTTTCATATAAGGAAGAAAGTGCATGAAAAAATAGTATGCAAATACGAACGCTCCAAATCCAATATCTAATCTTTCTAATGGAATATGCTCACTAAAAAAAACAGCAGTAAGCGATAAAGACAAACAGTACGTCATCATCCAAAAGGAACGTTTTCTCTTTTTCCGTTCCATTTCTTTTTTATTTTGTACATGTTTTCTTTTCGAAAGCCATATCGAAATACAGCAATCTACTATAAATAGAATAAAGATAAATATCCCAACCTGTACTGTTTCTACATCCTTAAATGAAAAGATGTTTGGGAATGCAGCGTGTAATACAATTAATGTGTACAAAATTATCCCTATAAAATAAATACGTCTCATTTTCCATTCCTTTCTTATTTCCTAACTTTAGGTTAACATACATTTTTTAGAAATAGACGGACAAAATATAGATGTTAAAAAAAGGAGGATGCTACATGGATGATTCTGAACGTATTATTTTAGATGTGAATGGAAAAGAAATTGAAATGTTAGAGACGATTCGTGCACATTTTAAAGAGACACATGGAATTGAACTAAGTAACGGTGCATTACTACGAGATTTAATGGATATTGAGTATATTCGAATTACGGAAGATCGACATAAGTATGATTAATCGATACATTATAAGTCTGGAGCACATTGCTCTAGGCTTACTTACATTCACACGAAAAATGTTATAATTAGGAAAAAGTGTGGAGGATACGAAAATATGAAATCTGAAAATATATCAAAACATTTTCATACATTACATGTACAAAGGAACGAGTTCCTTCCTCAGCTCCATTCACTATCACAAGAAGAACTATGGTATAGAACAGAGGACAAAAAATGGTCTACTGGTGAACACTTTTATCACTTATATTTAATTGCAAAGATGCTCAAAGTAGCGATTAAATTCTCTTTCACTCTTATCCCTTATGCAAAGCTAAGAAGAAATACCCCATTTGCAACTGACATACATGACATTTATGCCGAATATAAAGAAAAGCATGGCAAGGGAATGAGAGCTCCTTGGATTTTAATCCCCTCAAAAAAAGTCTATCACTCTATGAATGTAACTGAATTAGAACAATTACTTACACGTGAAACAGATGAAATAAAAAAGCTCGTTCAAAATATAGAAGAAAATATTGCAGGACATATCGTATTTTTCGATCCAATTGCTCACTACCCTAACCTGATTCAATCTATTCAACTATTAGCGATACATGAGAAACATCATTTTATGATTATGAAACATAACTATGAAATGATAGATACTCCCCTAAAAATCTAAATACAAAAAGGTAAGGTACTTTCTAAAAAAGCACCTTACCTTCTATATTATGCATCATTTAATACCTACAAACTCTACAGTTAATCCCTTCGCCTTCTCCAAAGCTTTTTCAATTTGCTCAAACCCAGTCCCGCCAGCACTGTTACGACGTTTCACAGCTGCATATGGTGAAAGAACTTCATACAAATCTTCTTCAAATAACGAACTCATTTCTTTATACGTTGCAAGTGGTACATCTACTAAATAAATTCCTTTTTGTGTGCAGTGTAGCACTAGCTTCCCAACAATTTCATGAGCTTGACGGAATGGTAGTCCTTTACTTGCTAAGTAGTCAGCAATTTCTGTTGCGTTTGAGAAATCTTTGGTTACAGCTTGCCCCATCTTTTCTTTGTTGACAGTCATCGTTTCTAGCATGCCTGCCATAATATGAAGGCACCCTTCTACTGTTTTTACTGTATCAAACATTCCTTCTTTATCTTCTTGTAAGTCTTTATTGTAAGCGAGCGGTAATCCTTTCATAACTGTAAGTAAACTAAATAAATTACCGTATACTCTGCCTGTTTTACCACGAATAAGTTCCGCCATATCTGGATTTTTCTTTTGCGGCATAATGCTGCTTCCCGTTGCGTATTGATCGCTCATTTCAATAAATTGAAACTCTTGGCTACTCCATAAAACAAGTTCTTCGCAAAAGCGTGATAAGTGCATCATAAGCATAGATGAGTTACTTAGGAACTCCAGTATGAAATCACGATCACTCACTGCATCTAAACTATTTTCATAGATTCCATGAAATCCAAGAAGCTCCGCACTATATTCTCGATCAATCGGAAATGTTGTCCCAGCTAACGCTCCTGCTCCTAATGGCGAAATGTTAATACGCTTTAACGAATCTTCATAACGATTCACATCACGCTCTAACATCCAAAAATAAGCGAGAATATGATGAGCAAATGAAATTGGCTGGGCGCGCTGCAAATGCGTATAACCAGGCATAATGGTTTCAATATTATTTTCTGCTTGATGAACAAGAACAGTTTGCAATTGTTTTGTAGCTTTTATAATATGTTCTACTTTTTCTTTTAAATATAAATGCATATCAGTCGCCACTTGATCATTACGGCTTCGGCCAGTATGAAGTTTCCCTCCTACTTCACCGATTTGTTCAATTAACATTTTTTCAATGTTTAAGTGAATGTCTTCCGCTTCAACTGAAAAATGTAATTTATTTTGTTTCGCTTCTTCTAATAAATATTGAAGCCCTACCTTTATTTTTTCAGCTTCTTCTTTCGTAACGATGCCTTGCTTTGCTAGCATCGTTACGTGCGCAATACTTCCCTTTATATCTTGATTTACTAATTGTTGATCGAAGGAGATGGACGCTCCGAACTCTTCAACCCATGCTTCCGCTTCTTCTGTAAAACGTCCGCCCCAGAGTTTGCTCACGCTTCCACCTTCTTTTGATTCACTTGGCTGTATACTTTCGTCGGTAAACCGAACAATGAAATGAATCCAACTGCTGCTTCATGATTAAATTCGTCCTGGGCAGTATATGTTGCTAGTTTTTCATCATATAAAGAGTACTCAGATTTACGTCCTTCTACAATCGCATGGCCTTTAAATAATTTCACGCGCACTGTACCTGTTACATTCTTTTGCGTTTCTTGTAAGAATGCATGAAGTGCTTGTTTTAAAGGAGAGAACCATAAACCGTTATAAATAAGTTCTGTTATTTTCTGCTCAATCACCGGTTTAAAATGAGCTACTTCTTTTACGTGCGTTAAATCTTCCAGCTCTTTATGTGCTGTGATTAACGTCATTGCAGCTGGGCATTCGTATACTTCACGCGATTTAATACCAACAAGACGATTTTCTACGTGATCGATACGTCCAACGCCATGTTTTCCAGCAAGTGCATTTAACGTTTTAATTAGTTCTGAAAGTGAATATGCAGTACCATTTAAAGTCGTCGGTACGCCTGCTTCAAAACCGATTTCTACAAACTCTGGTTTATTCGGTGTATCTTCTAATGCCAATGTCATCTCATATGCATCTTCTGGCGGCGCTGCCCATGGATCTTCTAAAATGCCACATTCGTTACTGCGTCCCCATAAATTTTGATCGATTGAAAACGGGCTATCTAAATTAATCGGAATTGGTACATTATTTTCTTTTGCATAGGCAATTTCTTCTTCACGTGACCATTTCCATTCACGTACAGGCGCAATCACTTCTAAGTAAGGATTTAATGCTTGAATAGAAACTTCAAAACGAACTTGATCATTCCCTTTCCCTGTACATCCATGTGCAACTGCAGTCGCTCCTTCTTGTTCTGCAATTTCTACTAATTTCTTCGCGATAAGCGGGCGTGATAACGCAGAAACGAGAGGGTATTTCCCTTCGTATAACGTGTGCGCTTGCATCGCCATCAATGCATATTCATTTGCAAATTCTTCTTGAACATCAATCATATATGATTTAATTGCACCTACTGAAAGTGCCTTTTCTTTTACAAATGCTAAGTCTTTACCTTCCCCTAAGTCTAAACAAAGCGCGATAATATCATAATTCTTCTCTTGTAACCATTTAATTGCAACGGAAGTATCAAGACCTCCGGAATATGCCAATACCACTTTTTTCTTCTCCATTTTGCATCCCCCTAAAGAATAAATATTCATTTTCTTTTATAATAATTCACACTTTAACACCTTTCACAAAATGTATCAAGAGTCATTTTCAAATTTTTTCAAACAATTTCGTCGAGCTTCTTTCTGTTTTCATGTACAATATAAGCAGGAAAACGGGGGTGAACTTATGGAAAAATATTTCTTATACGATGATCATCTAGGAATTGAAATTCCTCATTTACAAGAAGATTGGGAAGATATCCCCGAAAAAATGCAGCATGCTATTTTATTGAAATGGGAACAAGTTCGCGGAAAGATTCCTGATCGAATAAAAGAACTCGAGCACTCTATTAATGCAAAACAGCATCATTTAAATAACGAAGAAGACTTCGAAATTTCTTGCAAACTGAATTCAGAAATTGCCGATCTCGCTTCCATCATTAATGACCTTTGGCTTTGGTATCGACTCACTCAAAATGTATCTGAGGGGAAGGCACACCAATGAAAAAAGCATGCCCCTCAATTACTTTGGGTCATGCTTTTTTGTCGTAACACGATTTACAATATATTTCTTGCGCTGTTTTTGCCAAACATACATCAAATGGACCAACTAATATACTTCTTTCTTTCGGTAACTTTACAAAAGCAACAAGCTCTTCTTCATATTGAATCTTTTTCTGACATGAAATGCATGTTAATTCTTTTCTTTTGAACATGTCTTTTAGCATATCTCCACTCTCCCCTTTATCTATCTATATTAATATACTCTCATAATAGTTAAGATTTGTAAAAAAATGACACATTCCAAAGTGAACGATTCATATACTGTGTACAACAGGAGGTCTAAAATTTATGCGCGCTTTCGTTATTATCGCTTTAACATTTTTAAGTGTGATTAGCTGGGATACGTTTTTTAAAGATAAAAGTGATGAAAAGAATACAACTGAATAAAAACTCTTTTTTTCTTACTTATTGGACAAACTAAAAAAACTGTCCAACTTAGCGAAATAACTTAGGCTTTTCTACAAAAATATTTAAACATAACAATTTTTGTAGATTCCCTCCGTTTATTGTCGGTTTCCATCCGCATACATTTTTTGAAAGTATGATATAATAATATAAATCTTGAAGGAAGGGATTTTGATATCATGATCGCTCGAAGGAGCATGTGGCATCGTATTGACGAATCATACACGTAGCGTATTTTTCAGCTCAGATACTTTAGTCTAGCGAAAAAAATACGAGAGTGGGGAAATTATGATTGCCCGAAGGATAATTTGGCAAAAAAAAGACTCTTCTTACACATAGCGTTTTGTTTAGGACTTAATTGTTACTAGCTAAACAAAACAAAGAAGAGCAGGATTGCTAAATGAAGAATCCTACTCCACGTTTTGTTTAGTCGTTTTAAGACTTAAACTAAAACGAAGGTAGGGAGAATTGATGGACGAGAGGATTATTCGTTATTTCTTCAGCGACATATAGCGTAGTTAGTTTTTTCGTAAACTAACTGAAAGCTACATGTGAGCTCGTAGTTAGTTTACAACACAAACAGGACTACTAACTACGGAAAGAAGGAATAACGATGAGGAACATCCAAAGTCGACAAATTATTAAAGAAATTTTTATGGTTTTAATCGGTTCATTTATTTTAGCAGCAGCGCTATATCACATTCACTTCCAAAACCACTTAACAGAAGGTGGCTTTGTAGGAATTGCACTATTCATCCAAAATTTTTATGATATTTCACCATCTATTTCAACTGTAATTATGGATATCCCAATTATTTTACTATGTGCTTCATTTTTAGGTAGAAAAATGGTTGGCTATTCATTCCTAGGTTCGATTTCATTCGGAGTATTTTATTCTCTTATGGAAAATTATTCTCCATTTACGGTCGATTTATCAAACAATTTATTTATAGCTGCAGTAGTTGGCGGTGCATTAGCTGGTATTGGACTCGGTTTTATATTGCGATTTGGCGGTGCAACCGGCGGGGACGATATTTTAACAATTGTATTAAGTAAACGAACTCGTTTTACAATTGGGCAAATTTTCTTCGTCTTTGACGCGATTGTTCTTGCGCTTTCATTATATTATTTAAATTGGACAGAAATTGCTTTTACTATTCTTTCGATTGCCGTACAGGCAAAAACATTGGATTTAATTTATTATCCAAAAGCAGAGAAGAAAGCAGAAAAGCAACCAGTATCTATTCCAATGTCCAAAAAGCATGCAACAAATTAAAAAAGCGAAAGGCTTCGGCCTCTCGCTTTTTTTTATACTCTTTTTTCCTTCTCGACTATGTGGCGCACTTGATAAAATCTATTTGCAAATTCAGTAACGTTTCTTGTTAAACGATAATTCACTGTAGACCCAATTGCCATTCCAATTACCGGAATACCTTGGAATAATTTACGACGAAGAGCATAAATCGAAAATGTTTTCAAAATTTGTTTTAACACAACTTCAGTAGAAGCTGGTTGTAACACCGCTTCGTCTCCTTCGTAGAAGAACGAATCTTCTTGCTCTAGCTCTTGCAGTAAATTGTACCATGCGTATTGCTGAAGCCTTCCTGGTAGTAATGACGCATGAAACACCTTTAGTGCAAGCATCATTTCATAAGGCTTGTTCACATCATGTCCAAATGATGTAGCAATAAGTTGGACTGCCTTCACATTTAACGCGATCATAACCGGAAAATCAGCTGTTAATAATAATAAACCTCCAGCACCCGTTGCTCCGCCTTGTACGAATGAATATAAGCGATGTCGTGCTGTTTGCTGCTCTGCTATGTATGTTAATTGATCAATAGATAACGCTTTTAAATCTTCCAGTTGTTCAATCGATTCATCAAATAATCTCGACGTTCCTAAAATACGATTACGTGCATCTAACTGTGATTGTGAGCTTTGAATCAATGCATGCAAATGAAAGAGCCATCCATCTGCTTTCGTAAAGAAATCTTTTCGTTTTTTCTCAGGTAATTTCGCAATTGTCGTATGTACCCATTTATCAAACATTTTTTGAAAATCAGTCGCTTCTTGCTCAACTAATTGCGATTCCCATTCTTTTATATTGTCTAAAATGGCTTGTTCTCGCTTCGATCGCATCGTAACAACCACCTCGTTCGATTTTTTTCTATTGTAACATATTTCTGCTTATTCTTTGCAAATATGCTTGTCTATCTTGATTCACATACCATTTTTTAATGACATAAAATATTAACAAAAAGGATGAGATGAACCACATGAATCTATCCAATATAAAAAAAGAATATAATGCAGTATTCAGCTTAGGGCAAAACTGCTGGCCTGCTTGGGCTTTATATCAATTCAAATTATCACCATTTTTTGGTGTTATCGATTTTATGCTAAGCCCTTCATTAGAAAAAGTGAATGTATTATTACAAAATCGATTTGACCGTTTTTTACAGTTCGAAAACTTATCCTTCATCTCATTTTGGGATGATAATGCGAAATTAAGACTCCGTGATAACTTATATGAAATCGACTCCTGCCATGATTTTAAAACAGATGTAAACACACCAACTTCTTGGCCTTCTTATACAGAAATTAAGTTAAACTATGAGCATCGAATTCATCGTTTTCTAACTACAATTGAAACGGAAGAATCCATATTGTTTATTCGAACTGGAGGAACATACGAAGAAGCGCGTTCCTTGGAACACATTTTATCTCAAATAGTTAAACATACATTCTCTGTCCTATTACTCATTCCTGAAGATGTACCAACTGTTGTAGAAGAAGATTGGGGATTACAAAATATTTGCGCTATAAAATGCCCTATTATGGATGTATTTCAGTATAATGAAGCATTTTGGAATGACTTATTTGATGGAATAACGATTAGACCACAGGCTTAAATACACGACACCTTTTATTACAAAACACATTATAATCATGCTTATACAAAATAAATAAGGAGTGATTGCAATATGTATCCACGTGCAAAAGCTTTTGGTCTTGCTATACATCAAGGTCGCCTTCTCGTACAAGAATATCATACAGGCGATGAAACATTTTACCGACCTCTTGGTGGATCAATTGAACTTGGTGAAAAATCAGCACATACCGTTATTCGTGAATTTAAAGAAGAGCTTCATACAGAAGTGGAAATCACCAATTATTTAGGATGCTTAGAAAACATCTTTCATCTTGATGGAGAAATGGGTCATGAAATCATTCAACTATATTCTGTATGCTTATTAGACACATCACTATATGAAATGAAAAAAATGAATATACAAGATGAGCAAACAGTATCGTATGCGAAATGGATTCCCATTACAACTTTCATTCAGAATGAAAAAGTACTATATCCAGATGGAATTTTAAACTATATCCAAAAGAAAAAAGACGAAATCCTATAGGATCTCGTCTTTTTTTATATAATATATTAACCAATATCTCCAAGACGTAGTACGTCACGAGCGATCATAACTTCTTCGTCAGTTGGAATTACGATAATTTTTACTGGAGAGTGTGGGAAGCTGATGAATGCTTCTTCACCGAATACGTTATTACGTTTTACGTCGAAGTATACGCCCATGTACTCAAGGCCTTCTAATACACGCTCACGAATAATTGCACTGTTTTCACCTACACCAGCTGTAAAGATGATTGCGTCTACACCTTTCATACGAGCAGTGTAAGAACCGATGTATTTGTGGATACGGCTTACGAATACATCAAGTGCTACTTTCGCACGGTGGTCGCCTTCTTCTTCTTTCGCAATGATGTCACGTAGGTCACTAGAGTAACCAGTAAGACCTAACATACCACTCTTCTTGTTTAATACGTTAACTACTTCTTCTACTGTTTGGCCTGTTTTTTCCATGATGTATGGAATTAACGCAGGGTCAATGTTACCAGAACGTGTACCCATTGTTACACCAGCAAGTGGAGTGAAGCCCATAGAAGTATCGATAGATTTACCGCCTTCTACTGCTGCGATACTTGCACCGTTACCTAAGTGACAAGAAAGTAAGCTTAAGCTTTCAAGTGGACGACCTAATAATTCAGCCGCACGCTCAGTTACGTATTTATGAGAAGTTCCGTGGAAACCGTATTTACGGATGCCGAACTTTTCATAGTACTCATATGGTAAGCTGTATAGGAATGCAGATTCCGGCATTGTTTGGTGGAATGCTGTATCGAATACTGCTACTGCTGGTACGTTTGGTAATACTTCTTGGAATGCTTTAATACCAACAAGGTTTGCTGGGTTATGAAGTGGTGCTAAATCGCTTAATTCTTCGATATCAGCTAATACTTCATCAGTAATTAAAACAGAGTCAGCAAATTTTTCGCCGCCGTGAACAACACGGTGACCGATACCGCCAATCTCATCTAGAGATTTAACGATTCCGTTTTCAGTTAATTTGTTAAGAAGCATATTAACTGCTACTGCGTGATCTGGAATGTTTGTAATTTCTTTTTGTTTTTCGCCATCTACAGTAATAGTGAAGATACTATCTTCTAAACCGATACGTTCTACTAAACCTTTTGTTAATACTGTTTCACTTGGCATTTCAAATAATTGGAATTTTAAGGAAGAGCTTCCTGCGTTAATCGCGATGATTTTTGACATCTAGTCTTTCGCCCCTTTTTCTCTTGGTAGTTGTGTGGATATGTCCACAAACCGCTCGATTTTATCTAATTAAATTCACTACATATGAAAACGTTTCATCATTAGCAAATTTTATACTCACGATTTTAATTTAAACATCGTCCGACATATATTTCAAGTGAAAAAATTGTAACACCAAGAAAAAATATATATTACAGATTTCAAAAAAATTCAGTTAAATCTAGTATATATTTAAAAATATGACATATCATATAAAACTGTACTACATGAATTACTAACCCTGTTACATATACCTAGCCTTATTTATGCGTTGCAAACCAAGTATTTAATTGATCCATAATGTTCTCCATCGCCTTCATGTTGGAGAATTTAGGCAACTCCACTAATAACGCCTGTTTTGGCATCGTTACACTAGGGCCTTTCTTTTGAAGAACAAATATACTTTTTGCATTTTTCTCGTTTTTAAACATGGAAACAGGTAGCTGTAATAACCCTTGAATAAAACATGTTTCTTTAATAAATGCATGTAATTTTGGTGCTTGATCACTTTCAAAGATGAAGTTTGGCACTAGGAAGAATAAGTACCCGCCTTCTTTCGTATGTTTCACACTTTGTTCAATAAATAGGTGATGTGCATACGACATTCCTTCATCTGCTTTTAACTTATATTCACTTGCACCGATTTCATTTGGATAGTAACCAATCGGTAAGTCCGAAACGACTGCATCAACCGGATCGATATAAAGTGGCGCTAGTCCATCTTGATGGAAGAATTCGATTGCATGCTTTTGTAAATTCGCATTTACTAAAGCAAGTTTAATTAGCACTTCATCCACTTCTACACCAAACCCACTCATTGCTAGTCCTTCTTTGGCGCTATTAAACACTGTAGTCATTAAGTTACCTGTTCCAATTGCAGGGTCTAACACCGTAATTTCGTTTTGACCTTGCATAAATTTATGGAATAAGTAGCTCATGAACATGCCAACTGCATCAGGCGTCATTTCGTGATTCGCTTGTACGCCTTCTTTCATTCCTTTTAAAATGGCTAACTGAAATGCTTTACGAATTTCTTCACCTTTATATGTTTCTTCATTAAACGTACTATATTCACGATTCAGCCTTTCAATTGCTGACTCAGATAATTCCTCTTGTAAAATCGCTCCTTCAAACAAGTTATCACCTGTTTCTACAAGCGCCTCTAAATATGTTACATCTAATTCTTTACGTAAAACTACCGCAGAAGAATCAAAAATAGAAAATAATGTTTCTACTGTCTGACTCACGTACATTCCTCCTTCTCTCTTTTACACATAACTTATATCATACCACAAAGTGTTTTTTTCCAAAAAGAAAAAGCGACCTCCTGCAAAGAGCTCCCCTTTCAGTTATATGCGATATAACGTTTTTTCTCATATATTGGTACCGTTACGCAGCAATATATGAGAAAAAACGACCTCTTTATAAGAGGTCATTTCCTTCACATTATTTTGCAGATTTAGCTGCTTCTAATGCTGCTTCATAGTTTGGATGGCTTGTACCTTCGCTTACGTACTCTGCGTAAACTACTTTGTCGTTGCTATCTACTACGAATACTGCACGAGCAAGTAAACGAAGCTCTTTCATTACTAAGCCGTAAGCTTCACCGAATGAAAGGTCACGGTGGTCAGAAAGTGTTACAACATTTTCTAAACCGTTTGCTGCACACCAGCGTTTTTGAGCGAATGGTAAGTCAGCGCTAATTGTTAATACTTTCGCGTTTTCAATACCTGCTGCATCTTGGTTAAAACGACGTGTTTGTGCATCACACACACCTGTGTCGATTGAAGGTACAACACTAATTAATTTTACTTCGCCTTTGTATGTTTCTAAACTTACTGGAGATAAGTCGTTTGCTAATACTTGGAAGTTTGGCGCTTGATCGCCAACTTTAACTTCTGTTCCAACTAAAGTCATTGGATTACCTTTAAAAGTTACGTTTGCCACTTGAAAATCCTCCCTTATTTAAACAAAATATGTACACTGTAAATGATAGTTTGTCCCTATCGATAATGCAAATAAAATCGCTTTATTTACAAAAAAATTAAAGAAGCCAATCCATTGATCAGCTTCTTTATTCGTTAAATTTGAAATTCAGGATCGTCTTCTTTTCGCTTATCCATCATTTCCTTCACTTTATCAACAGCTTGTGGCGCTAATTCAATTATTTTATCGATGACGTGTGTTTGCTTATCTAAATGCAACACTTTTACACCGTCTCCATTTATAACAAGAAAAGCAACAGGATTAATAGAAACTCCTCCACCACTTCCCCCGCCAAATGGATGACGGCCTGCTTGTTCTTTACCAAATTCACTTCCACCAGCGGCAAAGCCGAAACTAACTTTCGAAACGGTAAGAATTACACTTCCATCTGCCGCTTTAATCGGATCACCAACAATTGTATTTACATCAGTCATTTGTTTTAAATGCTGCATTGCGGTTGTCATTAAACCTTGAATTGGATGGTCCATTCTATATCCCCCCTATGCTTGAACAGATTTTTCTGTCACACCAGATTTTTGCTTTCTCATAAACATGAGCAATTTCACCGCTGTTTTTATAGTACGGAATATACGAAAAGATGCTGTTAACTCACATCTTGACGCAAATCCTTTCCCTTGAAAAACAGGCGTAATTTCAAATTCCGGTACATCGACAATATGCATATATTGTCCTACAACTCCAGCAGCCATTCCTTTTGTCCCCCATGCATATCCAGTGACAATTCCAGTACTAGCTGCATCACCTGCACCAATTTGCGTATGCCATCTCCAACCATTGATTTTCACTCGTTTGAGAAAATCTTTAACAATAGTATGAACTTCTTGCAGCTTTTTTATCAGCTCCCCCATACTATCAAGTTGCGCTATAATTTTATTATCTAATCCGCCGTCCTCTTCAGCTTTCTCGATCTTTTGTCCTGTCTTCTTCTGTTGCTTTTCAATTCTTTCCAATACATCGAATGTATATTGAATCATCCATATTTTCACTTGAAACAAACATTGCTTTTCCATTTCTGAATATAAAAATGTCACTTTAAGCTTTATTTTCGACAATAGTATAAGCAAAATAAAAAGGAGAAGAATTATTATTCCAATTACGAGCCACTTCATACGTATCATCCTTTCACTCCATACCCATTATCGACAAGTTTATTCATCATTAAACAGAATCTCATAAGATTGAATATAAAAATTTTTCTAAAAATAAAAAGGGATTTTGACATTTTATATCGAAATATATTATTTGAACATATCGTCGGGAAACGTATTCTGATGATACGTAGCACAAAGAACAGAAAATTTAACTGCAGTGGAGGGATACATAATGGCAGATCGTCGCAATTTATTTTTCTTTTATGGTGATGACAAAGCAACGCTCGTTGAAAAAATGAAACCAATCTATCGTATTTTAGAAGAGAATGGATTTACCATATTAGATCATCCAAAAAATGCAAACGCTATCGTCAGTGTTGGAGATGATGCAACTTTCTTACAAGCCGTTCGTAAAACTGGTTTTAGAGAAGATTGCTTATACGCAGGGATTTCTACGAAAGATGAGATTTCTTTCTACTGCGATTTCCATATTGATCACGTTGATACAGCCCTTCAAGAAATTACAAAAAATGAAATTGAAGTGCGTAAATATCCAACAATTCAGGTAGATGTAGATCACAGTACATCTTTCTATTGTTTAAATGAGTTCTCATTACGTTCTAGCATCATTAAAACATTCGTTGTAGATGTTCACGTTGATGATCTATATTTCGAAACATTTAGAGGGGACGGTTTAGTTGTTTCTACCCCAACGGGAAGTACAGCTTACAATAAATCATTACATGGCGCGGTTGTTGACCCACTTATTCCGTGCTTCCAAGTAAGCGAACTAGCATCATTAAATAACAACACATACCGTACGCTCGGTTCACCATTCATTTTAAATCACGAACGTACATTAACTTTAAAACTAAAACCAGACGGTAACGATTATCCTGTTATCGGTCTGGATAATGAAGCGCTTAGCATTAAGCAAGTAGAAAAAGCTGTTGTACGCTTAAGCGATAAACAAATTAAAACAGTTAAATTGAAAAACAATTCCTTCTGGGAAAAAGTGCAGAGAACGTTTTTATAGCATGAAAAAAACCGCCGCATTATGATATTCCATAATGCGGCGGTTTTTTATTTATTTAGCGCTTTACTTGTATCCGTTTCTTTGTCCAATAATCTTTCAGGCAAATAATTTCTCCTCCTACACTTCCTCCACTTGTAACCACTCACATTTCATATCCCCCTTATTCTGAAATTGAAAATTACACAATTTACCTTTTCAAAAAAGAACTGCCATCTCTCTTTTTTATTTTTCATTCGACAAAATACGACAGCTTGTAAATAACTTATTTGCTACCATGAGATGAGCAATTTTTCATTTTAAAAGGAGATACAGTATGACTAATCCAAAATATACTAAAGTCGATGAGAGATTTGGCGTAATCGAATATCCCGTTACGCTAAATGAGATGATTGACATATCTAAAGAGTTTCCGAAAACTGAACGGAAGTTTTATCAATATGCATTTGATGCTTTAAAGAAAGTTATGAAATCACAAGAAGCAATATATTGCTTCGAAGTTGCACATCCTAAACTAACAAAAACCGGATTCATTGTTGTCGGAGAACATAATTTATACTTGGTGATGATGAAAGGCGGCTTATTTGGTGGTGCTGAAGCCGAAGTTGTGAAATACAAAGATATTAAAGAAGTGGACTTTGATATCATTGAGGGAGCGTTTGGTATTTCTCTTATGAATACGGGTATCATTTATCTAGAGATCAAAAAAATGTTTGGTACGAAAAAAAGAACTATACGAAATATTCCTGATTACAACGTTGATTCAGTATTACAAGCTATTCGTAATCAATTAAAATAAGCACTCTTAATGAGTGCTTTTATTTATTAAGTTCTATCACAAAAGCAAATATATATGTTTATCGTACTTATCCGTTATCCTTTTAATAGAAAATCTGACAAGCCTGTAATTATTACTGAAAAAACGAACTACATCATCAAACTTTCTAAAAAGAGGAAGCGCACCAACATGTATTTTCAGAGCCACTTCCTCAAACTTTCACACGTCTTTCCTATACACAATCTTCCCATCAATTACGGTCATTTCTGCTTGTACTTCTTTTATTTCTTCAGCCTCTATTTCAAAAATATTGCGATCTACTATCGTAAAGTCCGCTTCATATCCTTTTGCGATTTGTCCTCGCTTCGCTTCTTTTCCGATTGCATAGGCACTTCCTGTTGTAAATAAAGAGACAGCCTCATATACCGTTAATCTCTCTTCCGGCATATAACATATACCGTCAATAAAACTTCTGCGTGTAACAGCGCTATATATGCCTAAAAACGGATTCACTTGTTCAATTGGCGCGTCAGATCCACCATTGCAGTGTAATCCCGCTTCCAGTAACGTCTTCCAAGCGTACGCATAACGAAGACGATGCTCTCCTAGTTTTTCAATGACTGATGGAAAATCTGATGAAACAAAAACTGGTTGTATATCAATAATGGCTTGTAAGTTTTTCATTCTCTCAATCAACTCTTCACGAGCGAGCTGACAATGAATAATACGGTCGCGTAATCCTTCTGCTGGTGGATATAATTCAAGTGCATCAATGACATATTCTAGCGATAAGTCACCGATTGTATGAATCGCTACTGGCATATGTAAATCTCGTGCTTTTTTCACTAACTCCGCAAGCTCTTTGCGTGAGAAGATTGCAACTCCATTTGTTTCCTGCGCACCTTCATACGGTTCACTTAATAAAGCTGTTCTTCCGCCAAAAGAACCATCAGAAAAAATTTTCATCGCCCCAAATTCAATATAATGCTCATTTTCATATTCTTTTCGTTCATGTGCTACTTCATGGTGAACGAGTAAATGTGCTTTAAATGGCATTTCCTTTATAACATGAGAAAACGCATTGTGCGTTTTTCTAAAACCACCGTAATAATTTAAATCTTCCGTATGACCACCAACGAGACCATATTGCCAGCAGTCTTTAATCGCTGTTTGCAAAGCGCTTTGTAAATAAGCTTCATCAATTTCTGGTTGAACATGTTTAATTAATTCTTGCCCTTGTTCATATAAAAGTCCTGTTAAACTATTGGACGCATCACGGCCAATTTTTCCGCCTTTCGGGTCTTGCGTCGCTTCTGTTATGTCCGCTTCTCGCAGTATGTATGAATTCACCCATGTCACGTGACGACAAACACGTTTTAATAAAATGGGGTGTTCTCTCGAGATTTCATCTAGATCTTTCACATGAACATCTTTCGTATCTATAAAGTTATTTTCATTCCATCCTTCTCCAATAATCCAAGAACCCTTTGGAGCTTCTTCCACTCGCTTCCGCACGAAAGTCAGCACTTCGCTATAAGATGTGCAGTTTGATAAATCTAGACGGAGTAACCTCTCTCCATGCCCAATAAGATGCATATGACTATCAACGAGACCTGGAATCATCGTTTTGCCTTCTAAATCGTGCAATTTAACCGTAGCATATCGGTCTCCTAACTCTTCTTTACTCCCAACATCAACGATCATACCGTTTTCAACATAAACAGCGTCTACTTTTTCATTCTCTTCTCGCATCGTGTAAATGGTGCCGCCATACCAAATTTCTCCCATATATCCCATCTCCTTTGTTTTTATTGTATAAAAAAAAGCACCATTTCAAAACATGGTGCTTTTCTAAAAATTACTTTTGTTCAGTAGTAGACGTTGTAATTTGCCATTCAATGCTAAATTTATCTTTAAGTTGTCCGTATGCTGGGCTCCAGAACGTTTCTTGAAGTGGCATAATAACTTCTCCGCCCTCTTGTAACTTTTCGAATACTTCTTTCGCTTTTTCTGCATCACTAATTTGAATTGCAATTGTTACTTGAGATCCGATTGCATGCCCTTTACCTGGGAATGTATCAGAAATCATAAGGTCCGTATTACCAACTTTTAAAGTAGCATGTAAAACGCGCTCTTTTGCTTCAGCTGGAATCGGATATTCTGGATTTTCAGGCATGTCACCAAACGTTTGCATGACTTCTACTTTTGCATCTAACGCCTCTTTATAAAACTGTACAGCTTCTTGCCCACTACCATCTAAAACTAAGTACGGATTAATACCTAAAATCATACGGACACCTCTTTTTTTAATTTATAAAATCGAACTTATGTTCGTTTTTATAATAACATACGTTTAACATTTCATTCAACTATTTACTTCACTATTTTCAAAATTATTTTGAAGGAATCTCCATCTCTTGTTTTCTAAGTTCAATACGGCGAATTTTTCCGGAAATCGTTTTTGGTAGTTCATCTACAAATTCAATTTTACGAGGGTATTTATATGGTGCAGTGAGTTCTTTGACGTGTTGTTGAAGTATTGGAATTAATGTTTCTTCGCTCTTTTCTATATTCTCTCTTAATACGATAAATGCCTTCACGACACTTCCGCGAATTTCATCTGGACTTGCAACAACCGCACATTCTCTTACGTAGGGATGTTTTACAAGTGCATCTTCTACTTCAAACGGCCCGATTGTATAGCCAGAGCTAATAATAATATCATCACCGCGCCCTTCAAACCAGAAATAGCCGTCTTCATCTTTCTTCGCTTTATCACCGGTAATATAATAATCACCGCGGAATTGCATCGCTGTGCGTTCATCGTCTTTATAATATTGTTTAAAAAGAGCTGGTGTTTCAATGTGAACAGCAATATCACCAACTTCTCCAACTTGTACAGGAACTCCTTCTTCATTTACGATATCAACATGATTTCCAGGCGTCGGTTTTCCCATTGATCCTGGTCTAATGTCCATCCCTTTCATTGTCCCAACAAGTAATGTATTTTCCGTTTGTCCATAGCCGTCTCTTACTGTAATATTAAAGTGCTTTTGGAATGTTTCAATGACTTCTCTATTTAACGGCTCACCTGCCGATACAGCGCTATGTAACGCTTCTAAATTGTACTCACTTAAGTCTTCTACTTTTGCCATTAATCTATACTCAGTTGGCGTACAACAAAGCACATTCACCTTATTATCACCTAATAAATTTAAATACGTTTTTGGTTCAAACTTACCGTGATATACAAATCCTGTTGCTCCTGATCCTAGAGTTGCTACAAACGGACTCCAAATCCACTTTTGCCAGCCTGGACTAGCTGTTGCCCACACAACATCATTCTCTTCAATTCCGAGCCAATTTGGAGCGCTCGTACGTAAATGAGCGTATGCCCACGCATGCGTATGAACAACACCTTTTGGATTTCCTGTCGTTCCTGACGTGTAAGATAAAAAGACCATATCTTCTTTATCTGTCTTCGCCATTTCTAACAGGTCACTTTCTGTTTCTAACGCTGTTTTTAAATTAATCCATCCATCTACTGACTGCTCGCTCAGAACGAATTTTTGAAGAGACTCCATCGCTTCTATATCATCAAACTGGCCAATGTACGGCTCATAACTTACAATCGCTTTTACTTCCCCGTGCTCGATTCGATATTCAATATCTTTTTTACGTAACATTTCCGAACTTGGAATTACGACAAATCCTGCTTTAATTGCAGCGATATACGTCATGTACGCTTCAATTAAACGCGGCATCATGATAAGAAGCTTGTCCCCTTTTTGTAGACCACTCTTTATAAAAGCGTTTCCAATTTTATTCGCACCTTGCATTAACTCAGTGTATGTAACTTCTCGTCTATTCCCTTTATCATCTTGCCAAATTAAAGCAAGCTTCTCTTTATCACCTGTATATTTCTCTATTTCAGAAACTAAATTATAAGACGGCGGCGCTAACAATTCTTCTCTTTTCATACAATATCCTCCTCCATTTCTATGCCTCCCTTATATAATAAAGAATTTTCAGTTAATTTTGAACCCTCTTCTTTTGACAAATTTTTTATGTCTATGTCGAACGGAATGTATAACGATGTAAACAACAAGAAGAAAGAGCGGGAGAACCCGCTCTTTCTAAGCCATCTTATATGGGATTATTTTTGGTAACCGCCTAATTGTTGCTCAGCTAGTGAAACTAGACGTTTAGTAATTTCGCCACCAACAGAACCGTTAGCGCGAGCTGTTGCATCAGCTCCAAGTTGAACACCAAACTCTTGAGCGATTTCGTATTTCATTTGATCTAATGCTGCTTGAGCACCAGATACTGCTAATTTATTTGTGCTTGCCATGTTGTATCACCTCCTTGTGAGTATAGAGTGTGATAAACAACATGACTTCATACACGTTTTAGATATGGTAATTTATGGTTTTAGAAAAGTTCTTCGAATTTTTCTTCTTCCGCCACTACTTCTACCGTTTGTAATACCATTGTTTCTTTGTTCGCTACAGCTTCATCGATTAATGGTGTGAAATCGTATTTTGCTTCAAAACGATTCGCTTTTTCACGCTTCGGCTTCGTCGCTGGGCTTGCTGGTGTGAATACTGTACAGCAATCTTCGTACGGACGAATTGAAATATCATATGTGCCGATTTCTTCAGCAATTTTAATAATTTCTAATTTATCCATCGTAATAAGTGGACGAATAACTGGATAGTTTGTTACTTCGTTAATCGTATGCATACTATCTAATGTTTGGCTTGCTACTTGTCCAAGACTTTCACCAGTCGTGATTGCAAGTGCATTACGCTCTTCTGCGATACGCTCTGTAATACGCATCATCATACGGCGCATAACTGTCATTGAATAGCTAGATGGAATTTCTTTATTAATCGTTTTTTGCACGTCTGTAAATGGAACAAGGTGAAGCGTTACACGTTTACAGTACTTCGTTAACTCTTGTGCTAAATCGATTACTTTTTGTTTTGCACGCTCGCTTGTGAAAGGTGGACTATGGAAGTGAACTGCTTCCACAGACACACCGCGTTTCATCGTTAAGTACGTTGCTACTGGGCTGTCAATCCCACCAGAAAGAAGTACCATTACTTTTCCGCCAACGCCAACTGGTAAACCGCCAGCTCCCATATGCTCACCGCACATAATATATGTGTAACCACTGCGAATTTCTATACGTACATTCACATCTGGATTATGAACATCTACTGTGATATCCTCTGTGTTTTCTAAAATGTGCCCACCGATTTCTGGAAGTAACTCCATCGTCTTCATCGGGAAGCGTTTATCAGAACGGTGCACTGTAATTTTAAATGTTTTCACATCGCCTTTTACTTGTAAGAAAGCTGCTAATGCACCTTTTTTAATATCTTCTAATTCTGATGGTACTTTCATCGCTAAGTTAAACTTATGAATACCAAATACATCTTTCAATCTTTCAGAAATTGCTTCATGGTCTTCGCCATTTAATTGGATGTACATACGATCATGTGTTGCATCGATTTTAATATTTGGAAACTTTTTCAGTTTGAACTTTACGTTATCTTTTAATGTGCTTACAAATTTAGAACGGTTCTTACCTTTAGTCGTCATTTCTCCATAACGAACTAAAATATATTCATATGTCATCATATTCCTTTACCTCATCACTTCATGTAATTTTGGCATCGTCTCTTTCACAATACCTTCAAATTGTTTTACTTCTTCCATCGTGTTTTCTGGTGCCAAACTAATGCGAATAGCACTTGCAGCAGCGGCATGTGGTACTCCCATTGACACTAACACTCTGCTCACTTCATTTGCTTTTGAAGAACAAGCAGACTTCGTCGATACATATACACCGTGCTCTTCTAAAGCATGAACGACCACTTCTGGTTTTAAACCAACAAATGATACATTTAAAATGTGCGGTGCTGCATAGGCAAGCGACGTATTGATCGTTACATCTTCCATCTCTTTAAAGAAACGGACAAGCTCTGTTTGTAAATTGTGCAAATGAGCTATCTTTTCTTTCACTTGTTCCATTGTCATGCGAAGTGCTTTCACCATCGCTACAATGCCAGGTAAGTTTTCTGTACCAGAGCGATACTTAAGCTCTTGTTGACCACCGGATAAAATTGGATCTAACCTTACGCCATCACGCACATAAAGAAGACCCGTTCCTTTTACACTGTGGAATTTATGTCCAGATATTGAGCAAAGATCAATATGAGAAGCATATAAATCAAGCGGTACTTTTCCTATCCCTTGTACATGGTCCACATGGAATCTTATTTTCGGATAGTTCGATAATAACGTTCCAATTTCAGCAACAGGCTGAATTGCTCCAGTCTCGTTGTTCACGTGAATAATTGACACAAGAATCGTATCTTCACGAAGTGCTCGTTTCACATCCTCTACCGATACAACACCATGCTCATTAACCGGTAAATATGTTACATCAAAACCGAGATCTTCTAATTGTTTATATGCTTCAAACACAGACGCGTGTTCAATATTTGTTGTAATAATATGTTTACCGCGCGAACGATTCCTCATCGCTATTCCTTTAATCGCAAGGTTATTCCCTTCCGTTCCACCTGATGTGAAAATAATCTCAGAAGGTTTAACGTGAAGAAGCTGCGCTGCAATCGTTCTTGATTGTGTTAATAGACGCTCTGCCTCTCCTCCAAGCGAATGAATAGAAGAAGGATTCCCAAAATATTTTCCAGCAACCGTTACGTACGATTGAAGAGCTTCTGGATATGGCTTCGTCGTCGCACTATTATCAAAATAGATCATCGTTCTTCCCCTTTCAGCGCTGTCACATCATATAATCATATCACAAATACGTGTCATTACGCTAAGACTACTAAAAGGTTCCGTTATATTTTAATACGAATAACCTTACTGTATTCCGCTATTCATTATAGCAACATCGCCTGCAAAATTACACAAAAAAACAAACCCTTATGAAAGGGTTTGTTCATTGTCTACATATTCAGCTATTTTTTGAACAACGCCAGGTTCAAGTTGCTCTAGTACAGAAGCCGCTTGTTCTAAAGCTGCATCGTATTGATATTCACGGAATAATTTCTCCGCATAATTTAAGCTCTCTGCAAGGTTCTCATCATGACTGCGGTAACGATTACCGTATTGAATTAATTTTTCAACTAAATACGCTTGTCCAATTAACTCTTCTGTCATTTCAGCTACCCCATTAACAGTTGTGTACGCTTCTTCTAAACTGCTATTTACAGCGTTCATATTTAACGGCTTCACTTCTAACTGTTCATATACAGCTTGCATTGCCATTTGTCCTCTTTTTAAATCTTCCATAATGCTTTCTGGAAGACCTGGCAAATTCGACTTTTGCATAAAACGTTTCGTTTCAAAAATGATATTTCGCATTTCTTGCAACTTCTCACGCGCTTCAAATTCCTCTTTACGCATCGTTTGCAGCATTTCTTTATATTCTGCATGAAGTACTTTCAATGTCTCACATTGCTCATAAACCTCTTCTAGTTCTTCACGAATAATAGAGAAGGCAATATCTTGTTCCGCAACGCGTAATTGCAGCATTTCAAAACGTTTCGTTAAAATATGCATTTGCTTTTCAATTACTTTTTGAGACTCAATGTCCTTATCTTGTAACTGATAACTTTGTTTCACAAGTTGTGTTTCTGCTTTTGTTTCAATCGTTTCAGTGCGAATTTCTTCTAAGTCTTCATAAACAGAAAGTGTTTTTTGCTCCACATAATGTCTCGCATGTACTTCTTGTTCTAGTTGATCATAGAAGCCATCTAAACGCGTTTTTAAGTTTTCTACTTTTTCAGATGCTTCCGTTATATGAAGCTCCTGTATATCCATTAAACATGTGTGTAGTTGTGTCGTCATATCGCGAACTTCTTTAGGGATTTCCAAATACTCTAATACATAACCTTGTCTTACCATATCATTATGTCCGTGTAATAAGTCTTCCAGCTGAACTGGTAACGTCGCTTGACACTCTACCAATAAATCTGGAATTTGGTGAATAATGATTTCTAAGCTTGCCAAACCTTCTTCTAAACTAATAACAATTTCTCTCGCTTTTAAATAGTCACCATTATCTGTTGCCTCTTCAAAGCTTTTAAATTTATTAGATTCAGCATCTAGCATCTCTTCGATTTTCTGCTCTGCTGCTCCATACATATGTCTATGAGCAAGAACACTCTTCTTCATGCTACGATATGTATCACGTAACCCTTCAATTTCCGAGCTATTTTTTTCATGGCTTTCTAACAATTGCTGTAATTCATTTAAAATATCTGTAATACGATTATCAGCGTCATCTAAACCACTTATGGATTCATTCATCGCATGCTTTGCTTTTCGGAAGGAGAATTGCGAGGCGAATTTTCGCGCTTGCGCTAAATCTTTGTCAGCTTTCGGAAGGGTTGTTGATACAATTTCATCCCATTCTTCACGCCATTTACCAAACAGTTCTTCTGTTTGACCCGTCATGTTTAAATCTTTCACCCGTTTTAGTTCATCTGCCACAGGTTTATCTTTTATCTCTTGTTTCCACTGCTCAAGTGCTTCAATATCTTTATATGAACGATTTCTTATCACAAGCTCTATCATGAGCAGCACTAGAATAGAGCTTACTACAATGATAACGATCGTCAGGATAGAATCCATGCAAAAAAGCCTCCTAGTTATATCTCTTTTTTTGTCCGTTCCGTTTATGAAATGGAAGGCATTATGTATAAAAAGGGAATTCCCCTATATTTAACAACTAACAATGTACTAATCATACCATGTAATGGCTTGTTTTTGACCTAGTTTTTTTTTAAAATTTCATGTTTCTTTCAATGCAATTGTAATCTTTCTCAATCTTCTGTTTGGATTATCTCCCATCATCAAATGATTGTAATAACAGGTTCTCTTTCATATGGGATACGAAATAAATTTTGCGTGCAAGTGGTGGTTCAATAGAAATCGCATGCACATTCCCTTGCTTTACTGCTTGCTTTACTGACATTTCTGGAAGTAACGTAATGCCAAGTCCAGCTCCAACCATCGCAAGCATCGGTTCTGCATAAGAAGTTTCAAATGCAATGATTGGTTTCGCACCTATCCCCTGAAACATATTCGTAATCATTTTCCTTACATCACAGATTTCCGGATATACGATTAACTTTTCATTTTGCAAATCTTCCATTCGGATCACTGTTTTCTCTTTATAAAGATGATCATTTGAAACGACACAAACAATTTTTTCTTCTCGCATTTCTTTTATACACGTAGCGCCTTCTACTACTGAATCGACGAACATCGCTTCAATTTTCCGTTCTTTAAAGAGTCCCATTAGTACTTTCGTGTGCTCAATTTTCCATTCTACTTCGAATCCTTCACCTAATACATCTTTACATTTTGATATGTAATGAGCTGCTAAACTGGGCAATATACCTATAGAAATTTTCCGCTTCTCTTGAAAAGTCTTCATTTCGGCTTTCACTTCATATATGTGTTTCAAAATCGGTAACATTCTTGTTATAAATAACTCTCCAGCCTCTGTTAACTCCACTCCTTGCGCAGAACGCTTCAGTAAAGTAACCTCTAAATCCGCTTCTAATCTTTGAATTTGCTTACTAAGCGCCGGTTGAGAAATATGTAAAAGTTTACTCGCCTTCGATAAGCTTCGCGTATTCTTTACTTCAATAAACGATCGTACTGCCTCCAAATCCATCGTACACACCTCTAACAAAAAGTTATAACTGTCATAAAAAATCGATATTTCCTTCTATAAACAATTACTCTTTATACTTATTTCATCAACTTACTATAACGAAATATAAAGGGGAATGAAACTCTTGAACAAAAAACAAATGCTACTCGGATCCCTCCTATGCCTTCTTGCCGTAACGGCTTGGGGATTTATGTTTCCTGTCATGGCAAATGCCCTACAGTTTATCGATCCGTTCTTCTTCACAACTATCCGGTACGGATCAGCAGCTATAATTTTTCTTATTTTGTTATTCATTACTGAAGGAAAAACTTCACTACGCTTAGAAAAAAGAACATTTTCGTTATTCTTTTACGGAACAGTCGGCTTCGCTGGATACGGTTTTCTCGTTTTTTACGGTCAACAACTTGCCGGACCTTCTGGAGCCATCCATGCCGCGATGATTCAGTCCCTTATGCCGCTTATCGCTTTATTATTGCAGTGGCTAACAAAAAATAAACGTCCACAAAACTACACATTCCTTTGTATGTTCGTTGCACTATTCGGTGTTATGCTTGTCATTTCAAAAGGAAATATTCACTTATTATTTGGAGCTGCCAGTCACCTCTCAACAAATATACTTATGCTATGCGGCGTTACTTGCTGGGTCATTTACACGAACGGCGGTGCTCGTTTTCAATCTTGGTCACCACTCAGGTATACGACGTTAACTTGTTTATTCGGCTCGATTTCACTCATCGTTATCGTCACTTTCTTCACTTACACAAACGTCATTACTGTACCGTCGTTACGTACAATTATGAACGTTCGTTTTGAACTCTTGTATATGTCGATTATTGCAGGTGTTATCGCTGTATTTTGCTGGAACACAGGAAATCGCTATATTTCATCTATTAACGGCATATTATTTATGAATTTAGTTCCTGTACTTGCACTTATCGGTTCCATCTTTCAAGGTTATACGGTCGACAAAATCGAAATTTCCGGAGCGGCTTTAACAATTATCGCGCTATTATGCAACAATGTATGGCAAAGAAAAGAAAGCACAAAAATCCCCACCTCAGTTCGTTAGGTGGGGATTTTTCACATATGAACAGCTCTTGGCCATTCCTGATACATATTCGTTATACATAATGTTTGTTCCATCCATTGTTCAATTTCCTTCGTGTACATTTCTATGAAAAATGTCTCCGACGGAAAAGAATGCAGCACTTCTGATATATATTGCGGATATAAAAACGGCATATTCATCATGCCTTTTAATTGCGTCATAAACATTGTAAAAGATACCTTCTTAAACTCTCGTTTCATTTGTCCTTGCTTTATGATTTGCTCTATATAATATCTTTCTTTAGAAAAATAAATGGTCATCACTTCGCGAATTAATGTCGTATCCAGTGAAAGCTCTCGGTAGAAGAAACGTGTCAGTTCCCTATTTTCAAATTGATATCGTAAAATCCCACGCACCATTTGCACCATTACATCTTTAGCCGACAAATACTCTCTCTGTTCAAAGGACGTTTCAATCACATGAATATACCCTTCTAAAAAATCCGTAATAAGCTGCTCTAATAGGCCTTGCTTTCCAGCAAAATAATATGAAATATTCGCTACATTCACATCCGCTCGCTTTGCAATGTCTCGCACCGACGTTCCATCATAACCTTTCGTGTTAAACAACGATATTGCCGCATCAATTACTTTTTGTTTCGTCTGTTTCATGCGCTCACTTCCTCTCACTGAACAGCTATAGTTTAAATTTCTTGACTTTTAAGACAAATTCCTTTAATTTTCTATCGACAAAGTCATGTGAAATACATCGTATTTTGCTAATATTTTACACATCTCGATAAAAAAGGGGCTGTTTCCATGTTTACTAAAGAAAGTTATGCAGGATCTCGCGTGCAGCAATACGAGACAGTAATTAAACAACTGGATGCATTATTAACTGGCGAAGCGAACGTAGTCGCAAACTTATCAAATGCGTCCGCATTATTAAACCAATTTTTAGATCGTGTGAATTGGGTTGGCTTTTATGTAACAGAAGGAAATCAGCTTGTTCTTGGACCATTCCAAGGAATGCCTGCTTGCGTGCGCATTCCATTTGGACGAGGCGTTTGCGGCGTTGCAGCTGAAACGAAAACAACGCAGCTTGTAGCAGACGTTCACCAATTCCCAGGACATATCGCTTGCGATAGTGCTTCGAATTCAGAAATCGTTGTACCGATTGTGAAAGAAGAAACTGTCATTGGTGTACTTGATATTGATAGCCCTGAAAAAAATCGTTTTGATGAAGTAGATCAGCGCTATTTAGAAAAATTTGTGGAAACACTCTTAAAACATATTTAAAAAAGAAAAGAGCGAGTTATCGATTGCGTACATCACGTACGAAACCGATAGCTCACTCTTTTTTATTGATTCACAGTAGATATTTTCTTTAACGCCTGCTCTAAATCAGAAACGATATCTTCCCATGATTCTAAACCGACAGATAAACGTATTAAATTATCGTAAATACCCATTTCTTGTCTTAACTCAGCTGGAATCGCAGCGTGCGTCATCGTTGCCGGATGCTGAATTAACGTTTCTGTATCCCCTAAACTTACGGCAATTGTAATAAAATGAAGGTCATTGATAAACGCTTGCGTCTCTTCTTTTCCGCCTTTTACTGAAAAAGAAATCACACCGCCGCCCCGTTTCATTTGGCGAGATGCTAACTCACCTTCTGGATACCAAACACCTTCTACCGCATCATGATTTTTCAGAAACGATACAATTTTTTCTGCATTATCACAATGACGATCCATTCTTACCGCTAACGTCTTTAATCCACGTAACAATAACCATGCATCAAACGGCGCCATAATACCGCCGATATCTTTTCGCATCGGGCGAATTTTTTCAGCTAACGCTTTCGTTTTACAAATCGTTACACCCGCCACTACATCGCCATGACCGCCAATATATTTTGTCGCACTATGCACAACAGCGTCACAACCAAGCTCAAGCGGTCTTTGTAAATAAGGTGAACAAAACGTATTATCAACAACGACAAGTAAGCCATTTCGCTTTGCAACCCGAATCACTTGTTTTAAATCGATTAATTTCATCGTTGGATTAATCGGTGTTTCAACGAAGATAACCTTTGTATTTGGACGGATTTTATTTTCGACATCATCCTCTGTCTCCATATCACAAAACGAATGCGTAATCATGAATTTCTCTTCTAATACTTCTAAAAAACCGTACGTGCACCCATATAATCCATTTGAACAAATAATATGATCTCCAGCTTTTAGAAAACCAATTAACGTTGCGGAAATAGCTGCCATACCGGATCCGAAGGCAAGAGCTTCTTCTCCTCCTTCTAACACCGCCATACGTTCTTCAAATAATTTTACGGTTGGATTTCCAAGTCTTGAGTAAATATAAGACGGATCCACTCCCGCAAAACTCGCCTCCCCTTGCTGCGCAGTCTCAAATGTAAATGTAGACGTTTGAAATAACGGTGGTGTCAAACTTCCTTTATGTTCCTCAGATGTATAACCGTGATGAATTAACGCTGTCTCCATATGCTTCTTTTTCATAAAAACATCCCCTTTTATGTTTTTATTTCCGCATGTTCACCAACAAAAATTTGATGAATGTTTTTTACTACATTTTATGTAAGCGTTTTATTTGTGTTTCTATCACTTCTTTTATATCGTTTTAAATTCCTTCTTGTTAATTTCCAAAATTTATATGCATAAAACAAAAACGTACTCGCTTGACGAAACTCTGGGTAAAAGATATAATAGCGTTTGTGTAAAATAAAAAGGCAGCCTTGTAATGTGAGTTTATCGTTTGTATTTTGTTCCTCTACGGAGGTGTATCTCGTAACTCCCTGCTGCTGGAGCGAAGGTACATGAAAACAAAATGCCCGTAAATATCGATTACGTCTGTTTTTATTTTACGTAAATAAAAACATTTTTAAAGGAGGAGTCAACTATGGCTCGTTATACAGGTCCAGCTTGGAAACTGTCTCGTCGTCTTGGAATCTCTCTAAGCGGCACAGGAAAAGAATTAGAAAAACGCCCTTACGCACCAGGTCCTCACGGTCCTAACCAACGTAAGAAACTTTCAGAATACGGTTTACAATTACAAGAGAAACAAAAACTTCGTCACATGTACGGCATGACTGAGCGTCAATTCCGTCGCACATTTGACCAAGCAGGTAAAATGCCTGGTAAGCACGGCGAAAACTTCATGATCCTTCTTGAAGCTCGTCTTGACAACTTAGTTTACCGTATGGGCTTAGCTCGCACTCGTCGTGCAGCTCGCCAATTAGTAAACCACGGTCACATCACAGTTGATGGATCTCGCGTAGATATCCCATCTTACCGTGTAAAACCTGGTCAAACTATCAGCGTTCGCGAAAAATCTAACAGCCTTGTTGTTGTTAAAGAAGCGATCGAAGTTAACAACTTCGTACCAGAATACTTAACTTTCGATGCTGATAAATTAGAAGCTACTTACACTCGTCACGCTGAGCGTTCTGAGTTAGCAGCTGAAATCAACGAAGCATTAATCGTAGAGTTCTACTCTCGTTAATGACAAAAAGCCAATCCTCTGGATTGGCTTTTTTCGTTTATATATAAAATAAAGTTATTTATTTTCCTCTTTTTGAACGTATACATAAGCATCTTTCTGCTCTTTATGTACATCCACCTTCGAATTCTCTGCAAGCTGACCCGCGTTTAGCAAAGAAAAAATAATGAGCGCTTCTAGTGACATTTTGTTTTACCACTCCTTTCTAGTTGTTATACATTTATCATACCGCTTACATGTGATTTCCGTATGAACTCGAAAAGGAGATTACAACAAAAAGGTTACAGGAATATGAATGCACGCTATAATAACCATTAAATAGGAGGTCGATTCATTTTGACAATAAATCAAATGGTTCAATTAGGTAGTGCATGTATGTTCTTTATTACTTCCGCGCTTATTAATTGGTATCAGGGAAGTAATTTAATAGATGATCCTGATGAATGGAAATATAGCGCTAAATTTACGAATTACTTTAAAGGCACCGTTTCAGATTACGAAGATATTTATCAAATCGATTTCTTTATATATGCAGCAAAATTTTATCCAACAGCATTTATTGTTATGCTCATTAGCTTACTTTATATGCTCGTATTAATTCTTCATATTCTATTTACAAGAACTCGTGAGGCAATCTAAATTTATACATAAAAAAACCCGAATCATAAACTTTTCAGCCTACAATTCGGGGTACTATTTGTTTTATATTCGTTTCTGATTAGTAACGAATTAAGAAATATTTCTTTTTACCGCGGCGAATGATTGTGAATTTACCTTCGATGCGGTCGTTTTCTGTTACAACGTAGTCTAATGCTTGTGTACGTTCACCGTTTACGTAGATTGCACCGTTCGTTACATCTTCACGTGCTTGACGTTTTGATGGAGAGATTTTGCTTTCTACAAGTAAGTCGATTAATACTGTATCTTCTGCAGTACGTTCTACAGATGGTACGTCTTTGAATCCTTGCTCGATTTCGCTTGCAGTCAGTTCTGCTACAGAACCGCTGAATAATGCAGCTGAAATTTTAATCGCTTGCTCTAATGCTTCTTCGCCGTGAACAAGTTTTGTCATTTCAGCACCTAATGCTTTTTGTGCTGCACGTTTTTCTGGTGCTTCAGCTACTTGCTTTTCAAGCTCAAGAATTTCTTCATGAGATAAGAATGTGAAGTATTTTAAGTATTTAACAACGTCACGGTCATCTGTGTTAATCCAGAATTGGTAGAACTCGTAAGGAGTTGTTTTCTCTGGGTCTAACCAAATTGCGCCGCCTTCTGTTTTACCAAACTTCGTACCGTCAGATTTTGTAACTAGTGGAATTGTTAAACCGAACGCTTTCGCATCTCCTTCTGATTTACGGATTAATTCAAGACCAGCTGTAATGTTACCCCATTGGTCACTACCACCGATTTGCAAGCGGCAATTATGGTTTTGGTATAAGTTTAAGAAGTCGTATGATTGTAAAATCATATAACTAAACTCAGTGAATGAAATACCAGTATCTAAACGAGATGCTACTGTATCTTTTGCTAACATATAGTTTAAACCGAAGTTTTTACCGATATCGCGTAAGAATGAAATGACATCTAAGTTACCAAGCCAATCATAGTTATTAGCCATCGTTGCTGGGTTGTCCACGTTTTCAAACTCTAAGAAGTTTGAAAGTTGGTTTTTAATGCTTTCTGTGTAGTAAGCAACTGTATCTTTCGTATTTAATGTACGCTCTGCTTTTTTACCACTTGGGTCACCGATCATACCAGTACCACCGCCAACAAGTGCGATTGGTTGGTGACCAGCTAATTGGAAACGACGTAACATTAATACTGGTAACATATGACCGATGTGTAAGCTATCCGCTGTCGGATCGAAACCACAGTATAATTTAACGCTTTCTTTTTCTAATAATTGCTCAAGTCCCTCAGCATCTGTTTGCTGATTAATTAAACCGCGAAATTCAAGATCTTGTAAAATACCCATATCCTACATACTCTCCTTTAAGTTCATTACTGGCGTGAAGGTTGAAAACATAAAAAAATCGCCCCTTGAAATAAGGGACGATTTTGATTATCGCGTTACCACCCTAGTTGCAGGCAAAAAAGCCTACCACCTTATTTACATAACGGCTTAGCACCGTCTTTTCCCTTTTGAATACAATTCAATCGAAAAAAGATGCTCTAGGGGCGTAATTCGCGATCATCTATGTGCTGATTTTCACCGGCCATCAGCTCTCTAAAACAGGGAAATGATCACTACTTCTCCCTTTCCACGCTCAATTATTCATATACTTTTCTTTATACCATCATTTATATAGGCATGTCAAATAGAGGTAGGTGTTCTCTCCTTGCCAATCCTTTACAACGTCGCAAAGAGTATCGTAATAAGAGAAAGAATTGGAACCCCAACTAATAACGATACGTGAAACACAACTGATAAATCATTCCCAATCGTCGCCTCCACAGGATCTTTCGCTGGAGAACCAAGAAAGCCAATGAATCGGTCGAAGCGACTTACCGTTTTTGGAAAATCCGGTATTTCTACATGGTCACTATCTAAATGTTGCTGTAATTTATATTCACTCTTAAAGGGATTTTCGCTCAATTTCATCCACCTCCAGCAATTGTTTCAATTTCTTTATCCCGTTATGCAGTCTCGACTTCACTGTTCCAATCGGAATGTTTAATATCTCTGCAATTTCTTTTTGCTGCATATCATGATAATAAAAAAGGATGAGGACAGCTCGCTGGTCTTCAGGAACTTTCAAAATTGCGTCCCTTACAGTAAGACGGTCTTCTTGTGAAAACTCTACCTCTTGAATTGGCACTAAAAATGGCAAAAGCGTACGCCACTTTTTTCTTCTATTTAATTTATTAATCATAAGACGATAACCAATTTGAAATAAATACGTTTTTATTCTGCCTTTTTCAGGTTCATACATATGTTTCTTTCGTTCTAGCATCAAAAACGTATCTTGCACAAGGTCAATACTTAATTGTTCATCTCGGTTAAATCGATATAAAAATGTGTATAGCGCTGGTTTGATTAAAACATATAGTTTTTCTCCAGCCTGTTTATCTCCACTTTGATACGCAAGCATGAGTTCCTCCTCAATCCCAATCTGCGCCATGATTTTTGATCTCCTTTATTCCTTTTAACGTTAATGAAATACGGGAAATTAAATATGCACTTGCGACAATAATCCATACTTGTGATTGATTCGTAAAAAATTGAACATACGGGTTTTGAATTGTCTGCCCAGTTGAAACTAAAAAGTTTAATGCTTGCACACATATACATGCATACACTGCAAGACAAGCCGAAATTGTATCAAATACATTCCAGCGAAAATACACTTTTGTTTTTGTAAAATCAATTTTATATCCATTTTTCCGTACTATATGTCTTCTATCAAACGGAATAATGATTGAAAACATAACAATCATCATAACCCCAGCTGTAATCATTGATACTTTAAATCCGATTGGCATCGGTAATAGCAAACCACAAGAAAATACGACTATAATTCCAATTAGAGCAAAAGTAAGAAGTAACTTATTAGACATATAAAAAGCCTCCCTCATCTATTCTTTCATAAATGTATACAGACGAGGAAGGCAATGCGTTCAAATATTATTTTATTTTTTTAATAATTTTTGCAGGATTCCCGCCAACTACTACATTATCAGGCACATCTTTCGTTACAACGGCGCCAGATGCGATAACCGCGTTGTGTCCAATTGTTACACCTGGATTAATAATTGCTCTTCCGCCAATCCATACGTTATCGCCAATTGTAACTGGTTTTCCGTATTCTGATCCGCTTATGCGCTCTACTGGGTCAAGCGGGTGTGTTGCAGTATAAATGTGAACACCTGGAGCTAACATACAATTCACTCCAATTGTCACCGGGCATACGTCTAAAATCGTACAATCAAAGTTCGCGTAAAAATTTTCACCAACGTGAATGTTATAGCCATAATCACATCTGAAAGAAGATTCAAGATGAATGTTATCTCCAGTCGTTCCCAATAATTCTTTTACGATTTCGCTACGCTCTTTTAATTGTACTTCTGGCGTATCATTTAATTTTCTCGTTAATATACGAGCCTGCTCCCTCTCTTGTACTAAAACTGGATCAGCCGGTATGTACATTTCCCCATGTATCATCTTTTCTTTTTCTGTTTTCATTTTATTACCCCCTCCAACTTATATATATAAGTTTATAATAACATAAAAAAAGGCCTGAACGTTATTTCGTTCAGACCTTCCTCTCTTAATCTTCCATCGTTGATAAGTCACCTGTTGGTAAGTTTAATTCCCACGCTTTTAATACGCGGCGCATAATTTTACCACTTCTCGTTTTCGGTAATTTATCTTTAAATTCAATTTGTCGTGGCGCTGCATGAGCTGCTAGGCCTTTTTTTACAAATTGACGAATTTCTTCTTTTAATTCTTCAGATGGTTCGTATCCTGCTCGAAGCGCGATAAATGCTTTAATGATTTCTCCGCGCACTGGATCAGGAATACCGATTACACCAGCTTCTGCAACAGCAGCATGCTCAATTAATTTGCTTTCTACTTCAAACGGACCAACTCGCTCACCTGACGTCATAATTACATCATCAATACGCCCTTGGAACCAGAAGTATCCATCTTCATCCATATAAGCAGAGTCACCTGATACGTACCAATCTCCCGGCATAAAGTAAGATTCATACTTTTGCTGGTTATTCCAGATTCCACGCATCATGGCTGGCCAACCTTTCGCAATTGCTAAGTTCCCCATTGTGTATGGAGGAACTTCATTTCCTTCATTATCAACAATCGCTGCTTTCACACCTGGAATCGGTTTACCCATTGAACCTGGACGAATTTCCATACAAGGGTAGTTACAAATAACTTGTCCACCTGTTTCTGTCATCCACCACGTATCATGAATACGAAGTCCAAATGCGTTCATACCCCAGCGAATTACTTCTGGATTTAACGGTTCACCAACGCTTAATACGTGACGAACTTGTGATAAATCATATTTTTTAATTGCGTCTTGTCCAGCTCCCATTAACATACGGAACGCTGTTGGTGCACTATACCAAACTGTTACACCGTAATCTTGCAGTGCTTCATACCACGCTTCTGGACTAAAGCGGCCACCTAAAACAACATTTGATGCCCCAACTAACCACGGTGCGAAAATACCGTAAGCTGTTCCAGTTACCCAGCCTGGATCAGCTGTACACCAATATACATCGTCTTCTTTTAAATCTAATACCCATTTCGCCGTTTGATGGTGCTGCACCATTGCATTTTGCGCATGAAGCACACCCTTTGGCTTACCAGTAGAACCAGACGTGTAATGTAAAATCAAACCGTCTTCACGGCCTAACCATTCAATATGTAATTCTTTTGAAGCTTGTTCAAATAAAGGATTGAACGCTACCGTTTTACCGCCTTCTTCTACATTATCTCCAACAAGGAAGACTGTTTTTAAAGCAGGTAAATCATTTAATGGTACGCGCTCTAACAATTCAGGCGTTGTAATTAACACCTTTGCTTCGCTATCTTCTAAACGATCGCGAACTGCGCCTTCCATGAACGCTTCAAATAGTGGACCTACAATTGCCCCTAATTTCACTGCACCAAGAAGTGCGAAATATAATTCTGGAGAACGCGGCATAAAAATAAAAACGCGATCGCCTTTTTCTACATCGCCATAATTTTTCAGGACGTTTCCTGCTTTATTAGAAAAATCCTTCATTTCCTTAAATGTATACTTCTCTTTTCGCGATCCATCTTGATAATAAAGGGCTACTTTATTTTTACGATCGGATTTCGCATGCTTGTCAATTGCCTCATACGCCATATTTACTCGGCCTGTCTCATTCCAAGTAAAGTTTTTATTAACCTCTTCCCAGTTAAAATTCGCGTATGCCTCATCATAATTCGGCAAATTATTTTCTCCTTTAATGACAGGAAGCGTTTCTACTTTCATACTTTACATCCCCCTCCTATGTATTCTATTATCTATTATAATGATATTATTTAAAATTTTCAGTATATTTGTTGATTTTTAGACAAATTTTTAATGACAAATTTCGATTCACATCGCATATATTATAAAGTACGATATGAATAGATTCACAAACCCTCAAGGTGGTGAGCAATACATTGATTCATAAAAAAATATATAATGCTAGAAACTTAAAAACAGCGAAAGGCACTTTAATTATTGAAGGTCCTGTCTCTACACATAACTTAGAAATGTATGAATTCCATCCAGATTTAGTTGCGTTTCGTCCTGCCGAGCAGCAATATAAAGCAATTGTCGAAATTTCTAAATTACCAGAAGCTCGTCTCATTATTGCTAGACACGACCAAACGATTGTTGGATATGTTACATACTTGTATCCTGATCCACTCGAACGATGGTCAGAAGGAAAGATAGAAAACTTAATTGAACTTGGGGCGATTGAAGTTGTCCCTGCCTTCCGCGGTTGCGCTGTCGGAAAGAACTTATTAGAAGTTTCAATGATGGACGACCATATGGAAGATTACATTATATTGACGACTGAATATTATTGGCACTGGGATTTAAAGCAAACAGGCTTAAATGTTTGGGAGTACCGAAAAGTAATGGAAAAGATGATGAATGCTGGTGGCTTACAATGGATGGCTACAGATGATCCTGAAATTTGTTCACATCCGGCTAACTGTTTAATGGTCCGCATCGGTAAACGCGTTGATACGGATTCCATTCAAGCATTTGATCGTCTACGTTTTCACAATCGTTTTATGTATTAATAAAGGGGGCAACTGGAATGATTGTAGAAGAAATTATGAATCAAGATGTGGTGACACTACACCCAAACGATACAATCGAAACAGCAATCCGAACGATACGCACGAAAGGCATTCGGCACATTCCAATTGTCGATCAAAATAATCATGTCGTAGGCATTATTTCTGATCGGGATGTAAGAGATGCAAGTCCGTCTATTTTAGATGAACAAGTTTCACTCGATATGCTGAAGCAACCTCTTGAACTCATTATGAAACATCCTGTTATGACTTGCCATCCTCTCGATTTCGTTGAGGAAATTGCCACTTTATTTTTCGAAAATAAAATCGGCTGTCTTCCTGTTACAAAAGCAGGCAAGTTAGTAGGAATCATCTCTGAATCTACTGTACTGCACACGTTAGTGAAATTAACAGGAGCACATCAACCGAGTTCACAAATTGAAATTCAAGTAAAAAACGAACCTGGTATTCTCGGAAAAGTCGTTGCCATTTTTAGTGAGTTACAAATCAATATCGTGAGCGTTCTCGTCTACCCAGCAAAAGATGAGAATGATAAAGTACTCGTTTTCCGCATTCAAACGATGAATCCGCTAAAAGTGATTGATGCACTTGAAGCAGAAGGCTACCGCGTATTATGGCCAAACATTATGGGGATGCAAGCATGAGTAGCGCATTTATTTATTCGGATGACTTTCGGGGCTATTCGTTTAGTCCTGATCATCCTTTTAACCAACTGCGCGTCACACTCACGTATGATTTATTACAAAAGGGCGGTTTTATCTCTCCTTCCCAAATCATCGCACCACGGATGGCTACAGATGAAGAGATTGCCTACGTTCATACAGAGGAGTACATAAATGCGGTAAAACGTGCTGGAGAAGGTAAGTTAGAAAAATCAATTGCGATGACATATGGACTCGGAACAGAAGATACACCGATGTTTCCAAATATGCACGAAGCAAGCGCATTACTCGTTGGCGGTACGTTAACAGCAGTCGATGCTGTTCTTTCCGGAAAAGTAAAACACGCGCTTAATTTAGGCGGCGGCTTACATCACGGCTTCCGTGGCAAAGCATCTGGCTTTTGCATTTATAACGATAGTTCCATCGCAATGAAATATATTCAGAAGAAATACGGTTTACGCGTCTTATATATTGATACAGATGCTCATCACGGTGATGGTGTACAGTGGTCTTTTTACGATGATCCTAACGTATGCACCATTTCACTACATGAAACTGGGCGTTATTTATTCCCTGGAACTGGCGCTGTAAATGAACGTGGACAAGGTAATGGCTATAGTTATTCTTTTAACGTTCCACTCGATGCCTTTACAGAAGACAAATCGTTTTTAGATTCATATCGAACTGTCGTAAAAGAAGTTGCCGCATACTTTAAACCGGATATTATTTTAACGCAAAACGGCGCTGACGCACATTATTACGACCCACTTACACACCTTTGCGCAACGATGAATATTTACCGTGAAATACCGAAGCTCGCTCGCGAAATCGCTAACGAATATTGCGAAGGTCGCTGGATCGCTGTCGGCGGCGGTGGCTATGACCACTGGCGCGTCGTCCCAAGAGCTTGGGCACTTATTTGGCTCGAAATGAACAACATCCAAAACATCTCAGGTTACCTCCCTCCAGAATGGATTGACGCTTGGAAAGGACAAGCCGAAACAGAACTTCCCCTCACATGGGAAGACCCAGACAACATGTATAAACCTATCCCCCGCAAACCAGAAATTGAAGAAAAGAATGCATTAACTGTAACGAAATCCCTTGAAATAATTCGGAATAATATGACAAAATCTTTGTACTAAACGAAAAGGAGGCTCGTTTTGAATAGCCTCCTTTTATTTATTGTCGGTTTCTGTCGGTGAATCGATATATTTTGATAATCGCTGATATATTTTTATTTAGTAACAATTTGACCCAATTTTTATGTGGAAAGGTCGTGATATTATGTGGAAGCAACAAATAATCAACACAAAACGTGGCACATTTGAACTCTTTACAAAAGGAAATGGTGAACCACTTTGTATTACACATCACTATTCACAATTTAATGAAACTGGTGATTACTTTGCGGATGTCTTCACTGCTACACATCGTGTATTCC
Source organism: Bacillus sp. 3G2 (assembly GCF_044324725.1). NCBI lineage: Bacteria > Bacillati > Bacillota > Bacilli > Caryophanales > Bacillaceae > Bacillus > Bacillus sp. 3G2. The sequence continues at coordinate 4,426,150 of NZ_CP172246.1, forward strand.
TCTTTAATTTACGAGACGCTGGTAACTCAGCAAAAGCCAATTCAGCAAAAGAATTACGTATGATTGAAACGGTTCACGACTTAGAAGCAATACGAGACGCTTTACAACTTCCAATATGGCATTTCGCCGGTCATTCAACAGGTGGTATGCTTGGACTTTTATATGCGATTACATATCCAAATTCTTTACAATCATTAGTCATCGTTGGAGCCGCAGCAAGCAACTACACCGAAACACCCTTTTGCATTTATCACCCAGCACATCCACAGTTCCATTATATGCAACAACTCATCGAAAACTTAAAAAACCCTCTCCTTACAAGTGAAGAACGGAAAGAGCTATCTACTAAGAGAACAAAATTATCATTGTATAAACCGGAAAACTACAACTCTTATTTTTGTAAACCAATGCAAAAAACAATGTCTACTAGCCGGATGAACGCTTTCGCCAATGAATATTCGTCATTTGATTTAAGAGAATCTTTACCTTCCCTCCAAACAAAGACACTTATTATATGTGGAAGACATGATGTACAGTGCCCGATTCAATATTCTATCGAGATGCATAAGAGGATACGTAATTCTATCTTCATTCCATTTGAGGAGAGTAACCATTATCCTTTTTTAGAAGAAGCTGCTCATTTTACTTCTACTACTCAAACATTTTATAAAGTGAAACTTTAATCAGTGGGGGGTTTTCTTCATCCCCCACTGATTATTCGCCCTCACCAATCGGATTTTTATGGGCAGCCCGCCCCCCGCCTAACTTCTTTGCTTTCGCTGCATTTTGAGGTGGGGGTCTTACTGCCCATTAAAGCGGGATAAATCGTTACACTAGTACCGCTATTATTAAGGAAAGCTCACAGTCTCTATAAGACTATGAGCTTTTTTCAAAAGAAATATTTCAACTAGTAACAATTAAAAGAAGAACAAACAAAATCACTAAACCTAAATCAATAAATACTGCCTTTTTATCTCCTTCTTTTAAACTTATTATAAAACTAGAAATTATTTTCATTCCAAAAAAGACCATCATAAATAACCCACCGAAATGATCATTCGTAGAATCTTCATCATAAAACATTTGTATGGCACCGATAATTAATAAGATAAGTACGATATTCGTTCCAATCTTTAAAGCCTTGTTTGATTTATTATCTTTTCATGTATCCCCCAAAATGTAGCACGCCCTCTCATACTCCCCTATGTTTTACCTCTCTACATTTTAACATAAATTACCTATTCCCCCTTTTAGTCCAGATAACAATAAAAAAACCTGCCAATTACTCGGCAGGTACATTACACGTTAAAGCGATAACCAGCTCCCCATACTGTTTCAATATATTGCGGGTGGGCGGGATCTCTTTCAATTTTTTCACGTAGCTTTCTAATGTGAACAACGACAGTGGCTAAATCGCCAGCTGAGTCTAGTCCCCAAATACGTTCAAATAACTGTTCTTTATTTAATACTTGGTTTGGATGCGTTACAAAGAATGTTAATAAATCAAATTCCTTCGTTGTGAACGCGATTTCTTCATTGTTTATAAAAACTTTTCTCGCTCGCTGATCAATAGAAATTCCGTGAATGTATAACGTATCGCGTTGCTTACTCACATTTCCTGATAATCTTTCATAACGAGAAATATGTGCTTTTACCCTTGCGACTAATTCACTTGGGCTAAACGGTTTCGTTATATAATCATCCGCCCCTAAACCGAGTCCGCGAATTTTATCTATATCTTCCTTCTTTGCTGAAACAAGTAAAATCGGAATGTCTTTTATAGCACGTATTTGTTTACAAATTTCAAAACCATTCATTTTCGGAAGCATAATATCTAAAATAATTAGATCATAATCTTCCTGAAGAGCCATTTGTAAACCTATTTCTCCGGAATGTTCTACATCCACTTGAAAATCACTAATTTCTAAATAATCTCGCTGTAATTCTGCAATACTTATTTCATCTTCTACTAGTAAAATTCTCTTCATTCTACTCACCACATTCCTGTACTTTTTTCAATGAGAAGAAAATACTTGTACCTTCCCCAAGTTTACTTTCCGCCAAAATTTCTCCGCCATGCTCTTCAACAATTTGCTTTGCTATCGCTAAGCCAAGTCCACTTCCACCTGTGCTAGAATTTCGCGATTGCTCTGCACGATAAAACCGCTCAAATATATACGGTAGCGTATCAGCCTCTATACCTGATCCATTGTCCATTACTTTAACAATAACAGTATTGTTATCACTCAATACTGTTACAGTAATTTTCTTCCCTTCTTTATCCATGTATTTCACACTATTATGAACTAAGTTGGATATCACTCTATTTATCTTTTCGCAATCGGCCGTTACATATAGTGGTGATGAATGTAATTGTAAGTGAACTTCTATGCCTTCCTCACTTAAATCCATCTGCATCTCTTCTAATAATTCCTGCATAAACATGTTTAATTCTATCGTTTCAAACTGAAAAGGAACTCGATTCAAGTCAAGCTTCGAAAATAAAAAGAGCTCATCAATGAGTGTATCCATATGTTTTGCTTTCGTATGAATGGTCGTTAAATACTTATCCATTTTTTCTGGCGTATTTGCTACCCCATCTTTTATACCTTCCACATATCCTATAATAGATGTAATCGGTGTTTTTAAATCATGAGATATGTTTGAAATAAGTTCTTTTCGATTTTCTTCATACTGCGTTTGTACTTCAATCGATTCTTTTAACTTCTTCCTCATTTCTTCAAACCCTTGATTTAATTGCCCGATCTCATCATGAGATGTAACTGGAATTTGAAAATCTAAATCCCCTTCTTTAATTCTCGTAGTCGCATCTTTCAATACAAAAATTGGTTTTATCACACTTCTTGAGACGAAATAACTTACTAATCCAATGAGTAATATCGCTAGCAGTAAAAGCGCTACGAATAAAATCGGAAATAATTTTTGTGTAAGATCAACAAATGAACTTTGCCTTTTTAGTACAAATATACTCCCTTCTTCATCTCCGGGAAAATAAAAATCAAATTTTACATATCGATAAAATGTATCGCCTAGTTCCGCTGTACCACGACTATTAATATTTGCTGATTCAAATTTCGGAAGAGCTTCTTTTAAAGATATACTTTCAAATATTTTTGTAGCATAAGAAATGGTTTCTCCCTTTCTTACAACTATCTTCACACCTTCTTTTTCAAGCGATGAAACGAACGATTCATCTAATAGTTGTGATTGATTTTTCTTTGCCGCCAATTTCAATTCAATATACGTATTTTCTTCTTCTGGCGTAAGCGGCTTTTGAATATAGGAACTTTTATAGAAATTTTTCACTGATTCCAAGTCTCCTGTTATGGAAAAAACAATTAAAAATCCCGCAACTAATATGAGCGTAATGGAAACGAGAATAACAGCAATATAAGAGAATAAAAATCTTGTTTTAATAGACATATCTTACATCCTCACTTTACGAAACCTTCTTTCCCATAAGCATAAAAATATATGTTCAAATACTCAAGCGATTTTATAGTAATTTTAGCGTCAGTTTATAAAAATTTAATGTTCTTATTTTACAGTTGAAATGAGGAGGTTGAAATTCCATGTTCAAAAAAACAGTAAGCATGATCTGTTGCGTAATTTTTTTGCAAGGATGCTCGCAAGAACAAGAAGTTAAAAAGGAGATGACAAACATGGAGACAGCGCTACTAGCAGCTACTGAGAAACAAGAAACGAATACTATTATATCGTTACTCAAAAAAGGGGCTAACATAAATATAAAAGACAATAAAGGACGTACTCCTCTTATGATTGCTACATACAAAAATGATGTAAAGACCGCAAAAGCGCTTATTGAAGCTGGTGCTGACGTAAACATCCAAGATGATATGAAAAATAATCCCTTTCTATACGCCGGTGCTGAAGGTTACTTAGATATTTTAAAACTAACGATTGATGCCGGCGCAGATCCATCACTTACAAATCGTTACGGCGGAACAGCTCTTATCCCCGCCTCAGAACATGGCTATATTGATGTTATTAAGGAACTCCTTACGCGAACAACTATTGATGTTAACCATGTAAATAATCTCGGATGGACCGCTTTAATGGAAGCCATCGTACTAAGTAACGGAAACGAAACACAACAACAAGTCATTCGCCTTCTTATTGAACACGGTGCAGATGTAAATATTCCAGACAACGATGGTGTTACCCCGCTAGAGCATGCGCGCGCTCATAACTTTGAAGAGATAGAGAAGATTTTGTTAGAGTGACGTAAGTAAAAAGCTAATTTTTGCCTTCCTCTCCCATCCTATGCTACATTTAACCCGTTACATCAATATTAATAGGGTGGGAATAAACATGAACAAACCTAAAATTGGGATGATTGGACTTGGAAGTATTGCGCAAAAAGCCTATCTTCCAACACTTACAAAAGAAACAGATTGGAATTTTGTAGGGGCGTTTACACCTAACGCTGAGAAAAGGAAACAAGTTTGTCAGCAATACCGGATTCAAGACTTCCATTCTATTGAAACGTTAGCTTCCGAATGTGATGCAATCTTCGTTCATAGTTCAACTGCTACACATTATGAAATCGTTTCTGAACTTCTGCAAAAAGGAATCGACGTTTATGTTGATAAGCCTTTAGCTGCTACAGTAGAACAGGCTGAGAAACTAGTCGAATTGAGTGAAAAGTATAACCGAAAGTTAATGGTTGGATTTAATCGCCGCTTCGTTCCTATGTATGTTGCTGCAAAAGAGCAAGCTCATAATATTTCATGGATTCGAATTGAAAAGCACCGTACAAATAAAGTAGGACCATATACGTACGACTTTACTATGTTAGATGATTACTTACATATTGTAGATACTGCTCGCTGGTTAGCTAATGATGATCTTAACGTCGTTCATAATATGATGCAAACCAATGAAAAGAATGAACTTCTTTACGGACATCACACATATACAACTCCAAGCGGACTCTTACTTTCTACCGCGATGCATCGCCATGCTGGTACAAATTTAGAACACATTGAACTTGTAACGACAGGGAAAATCATTCGCGTAAAAAATATGAACACATTTGAAGTTGAGCAGGAAAATACAGTTTCTCAGATTGGTTCACCATCATGGGATACAACGTTAAAACAACGTGGTTTTGAAGATGCTGTTCATCATTTTATCGAATGTGTGCACGGAGATACAAAGCCTGTTGTAGATGGATTAGAAGGACTAAAAACGCAGCAACTATTGCAATCTCTACTGGAGAATGTAAATAAAAATTAAAACGGATACATTTTTCAGAATTTACTTTCATTCCCATTTCCTCTTTATTTCTCTCACAAATTTCTATAGAATATGTTGATAGGAATTATAAATTTCATAATGAATCGTGGAAAGGATGGGATTAACACATGTGGAACGAATTTAAAAAATTCGCATTCAAAGGGAATGTAATCGATTTAGCTGTCGGGGTTGTAATCGGTGCTGCATTCGGTAAAATTGTTAGTTCTTTAGTAAAAGATATCATCACACCATTACTTGGTATGGTATTAGGTGGCGTTGACTTTACAGATTTAAAAATTACATTCGGTAAATCATCTATTATGTATGGTAACTTCATCCAAACTATTTTTGATTTCTTAATTATTGCAGCGGCTATCTTTATGTTCATTAAAGTATTCAACAAACTAACATCTAAAAGAGAAGAAGAAAAAGAGGAAGAACTTCCAGAACCAACAAAAGAAGAAGAACTTCTTGGCGAAATTCGCGACTTATTAAAACAACAAAATTCTTCTAAAGATAGAGCATAATTGAACGGATAAAAAGGCATGTCCCTCGGGACATGCCTTTTCTATATGTTATAACGTTTCCGAATTCATATGAATAAATAAAATAATACCAGCAACCATAAGTACCATTACACTACCTGCAAATAGTGTAATACCCATGAACATTAAGCTTGTGCTCATGTCCACTGATACACTTTCAATAAAAATAGAAATTACATACGTGATAAGGGCAATTCCTGCAAGAATACTTCCTGGAACAAATCGCTTTAAGCCATTTTGTTTTAACGTCATATATGCAAAAATAGCAGTCATACAAAGCGTAATTATCCAAAGAACGATCATCTCTTTTCCCCCCTCACAAGCCTTTTCTTTCTATTATACATGACATTGCCCTATAATAGTTAAATTTGCACTTATGTGACATATAACAAGGAATACCTCTCACTATAGCGAAAGCATTATTACATATACTTACACAATAAGGAGGCTTTCATTTGGAATATAATACTATATGTAATTTGGAACTAACCGAACGATTTGATTACGTTACGATTGACTTAGAAAAACAATTTTTTTATATCGAAGTTGTAAATTTACAAAGCAATACAGCTGTACTAAAAATATCAATCAACTTGGAAAAAGACGAAACGATGGTAGAGGGAAATATAATTCAGTACGATACTTTTCACATAGAAGCATTATTACAAGGATTGAAATGTACCGCTCAAACATGTATTGAACACAATTTAAGAAACAAAAGGGAACTGTTCGCATTTTTAGAAGAAAACTAGCTCTAAAAATGGTTATTTTTATTGATATAATTACCATATATAAATATTCTTTATAAGGGAGTGTTCATAATGATTTGGATTTCACTAATCGTATTAGCCTATTTCATCATTCTCGTTCCAATACAATATAACTATATTAAGATGCTCAAGACAAAACAGAAAAAAATGAACATGTCACAAAACGAACTATATGACAACATGTCTTATGATGAATCCCAAATACACTATCATTATCAAAGTAACTTATTTACAATACCTGCTTCGCTTGTCGCAAGTATTATTTATAGAGTGAAACATGCAGTATAATATGTACGCTGTAAAATTATTGTTTGAATCTGTTCATTCTGGTGAGCCTGATCCTACGAAAATAGATGAGCATTATGAAGAGAATCACGATACACTTTTTGAAGAAAGTATTATTCTCGTTAAAGCAAACAGTTTAGAAGAAGCACACAAACTAGGTGAAAAAATCGCGATGCAATCTGAGGATACGTACGATAACATGTATGATGAGCAAGTGAAATGGAAATTCCGAAAAGTGCTGCATGTGTTTGAATTAGACGATACACCATTTGAAACTGGAAAAGAATTATACGCAAGATTTTTACACGTTAAGAAAAATGAAACGGTAGATACAATCGTACAAAAATACTATCCCGAATACGAATAAAAGCTCACAGCGAATGCTGTGAGCTTTTTTTATACTTACTTCGTTGAATCTCTAAATTGGATACGGTGAGGTAAGATAACAGTGTGATCTTCCACTTTTTCTTTGTTCATATACTTTGTTAATAGACGCATTGCTACTGCACCGATATCATACATTGGTTGTACAACTGTTGAAAGTTGTGGACGAACCATTAATGCAAGGCGTGTATTATCGAAACCAAGTACTTCTACATCAGTTGGTACGTTTAACCCAGCGTCTTGTGCTGCATGGATTACACCTAGTGCCATTTCGTCAGAAGATACGAAGATTGCTGTTGGCTTTTCATCGCTGCTCCAAAGCTTTTCGAATGCTTCGATACCTGAATCATATGTGTAATCTCCATCAATTATAAGATTTTCATCATATGAAATACTTGCTTCTTCTAAAGCTTTTTTATAACCTTGTAACTTCTTCGCGCTTCCCGCTTTATCAATGAAAGGACCAGAGACGAAACCGATACGCTTATGTCCTTGCTCAATAAAGTGCTTCATTGCGTCGTAAGCTGCTTGTGTATAATCAATATTTACTGATGGCGTTTCATTTTGCTCATCAAATGACGCTGCTAATACGATCGGTACTGGAGACTTTTTGAATTCTTCAATATGAATGTCTGTAATATCTTCACCCATGAAAACAATTCCGTCCACTTGTTTTCCAAGCATCGTATTTAATAAATGGAACTCTTTCTCTTTGTTTTGGTCAGAGTTACTTAAAATGATGTTATATTTGTACATTGTTGCGATATCTTCAATTCCACGAGCAAGTTCTGCATAAAACGTATTTGAGATATCAGGAATAATAACACCTACTGTAGTTGTCTTCTTACTTGCTAGTCCACGTGCTACCGCATTTGGGCGGTATCCTAAACGATCAATTGCTTCTAATACTTTCTTTCTTGTTGTAGGCTTTACATTTGGGTTACCGTTCACAACACGTGATACGGTAGCCATTGAAACGTTCGCTTCGCGCGCTACATCATAGATTGTTACGTTCATCTCATCGCACACTCCTTCTATTTTTGTTATCTATTTTTATGTATCGGTTACTTGAATGAAAAAAAGACATCAACTCTATTTGCAGATGCCACCAATCGTCCCGAGTTCTTCCTTTTACTAATGATACGATAAAAACGCAGGCTCATACAATATTTTCCCGCAAAAGTTTCGAAAAAATTCGCTTCTTTTCTCGTATTTTCGTATTTTTTATGAAAAAAAGGGCATTTTTTGTAAAAATATAGATATTCCATACGGAGAAACCTTATTTTAAGCAGTACGATAGTAAATGAAATTTATATCGGCGATTTTTCGAATATATCGACCGCAACTCGAAATATATCGGCGATTTTCCAAATATATCGATCACAACTGAAATTATATGAGCGATTTTTTTAATATATCGACTTACCGACAGAAACCGACAATGATAGTCATTTGATGCGCCGGATTTGGAGGTGCGCGGCGCCCTGTAGAATGCGTTATATCAAGAACAACAAGGGTAACTATATTTCTTCCTTTACAATTGGCACAGCGGAAGTATGACGCGCTCTTTCCCATCGTACATTTTCACTTACAAGTAAAAAAGACAGTTTAAACACTGTCTTTTTTTTACAAGAAGGAAACAAACGGTTTATCGCTGTTTTTCTCTTTTATAATAATTGCCTCGATTTTGCTCTCGGACTTAATCTGCAATTGTACTTTCGCATCTTTAGGTAATTTTTCTAACATACTTTGAGCAGCCATTTGAGTAAGGGCCATTAATTCTGTTTTACCATTATATTTAATAACAATATTCATATTCAATGTATCCATTTGATTTTTCTTATAAGAAACTTTAGCATTGACTGGGATAAAATCTGCCGGAGAAAAATCTTTCATTGCCTTAGCAAACTCAGTTATTTTTGTATTATCTTCTCCATGTGCTTGTTTAAATTCATCAGAAGGATATGAAAACGCTTGTTCATCGATCATGCTCCAATTTCCAAGGTTCGTATCATTCTTTTGAACAGTAGCACTAGCAATATACGTACCATTTTTTAAAGAACTTGTACTTTCTTGCTTAAAGATAGCAAACGTAATTGGAGATTTATTATACTTGTCATTTTTATTAATAGCTTCAGTAAGTTGCTTGGCAACTTCAGCCCCCTTAGACATAGCTTCTTCATTCGATACACTTGAAGACATAGCTAACCCAATCACAACGCCAGATAAACTTAATTCATTTGAATTCTGCTTCCCGAAATAGTCTTGTTCTATAATATTTGTCAAAACTGGCGCTTCTACTTTCGCGACTAGTTCATCAACTAATTTCTCAGGGATATACTGATTTAATTGTAGTACATGATTTTCTGTATCAAATTGCTCTTTTGCAATATTCATTAAACCATTCTCATACTCTGCTAAATCTAATTTAGAATTTGTTTTTATATTAGCTGTATTTATAACCTTTTGTTCTTTTAAAGGAATTACAGTTCTATAATAATCTTTAGAAACAGCAGTTCTCGGAATCATGCTTTTTTCTTTCGTATCCTTTTGTATAACTTCATCCTTCTTACTAATCGTATCATTACTACAAGCTCCTAGTAATAAACTTACGACCGCGAAGGATAATGCCATTTTCTTCATTACCTAAAACCTACTTTCAACAATCTAGTTATTTAATTTGAACTATTAACAGTGTACCATTAAATATATTTCAACAAAAACAAAAAAAAGAAGCAAGCACCTTTAGCTTGCTTCTTTTTACTTAATATTTTCTTCTAAAGCGTCTTTTTTAATGTTCCAATGAGACGTATTCCATACTACCATCCCATCTTTTATGTATAACACTTGCGGAGATTCATGTTTAATGCTGTACTGTTCTGCAACACGATTCGAAACATCTCTCGCATCTTGTACGTATAAGTAATACGCTGGTACCGCTCTTTCTTCACTACAATACGCTTGAAATTCTGTATATGCACCGTGACTAATTGGGCATGTCGTACTATGTTTAAAAAGAACATAAGGCTCATTTTTTTCTACTAATACTTCAAGCTCTTCAATTGTTTCAACTTTTGTCATATTCATCACGATTCACCTCTCATACGAAGTCTAGAGCGCTTCTCTTTCTTTTCAGCCTTTTTCTCAAGTCTTTCTAATTTACGCTCTTCTTTTTCAACCTTTTTTTCTTGTCTTGTCGCACGATAATGATTGTATACTTCAATTGCTGCGCTGCTCCACTGTACAACTTGCGCTACTTTATCTGCATTGTTTTCAATTTCGTCTGTAACAGATTCTGATACATTACGAAGTTTCGTATTTAAAGAATGGATTGTCGTTCCAATTCCATCTACACCCGATACTACTTTGTTTAATGATTGTGACTTCTGTTGAATGTCATCTGCTAACGCATTTGTTTTATGTAATAATTGCTCCGTCTCTACGCTAATCCCTTGCATTTGCTTTTCTAAACCTTCTAACGTGCTCGCAACGTTTTCTAACGTCTTTTGAACCGATAACAACGTTCTGCATACATACACTACTAATACAGCGAAAGCAACCGCGATAATAGCCGCACTTACATATAAAAGAACTTGCATTTCATCACTTCCTTTATCTTTTTCATACTTTCTCCTATTATACAATCATTTTCCGTTTCGTTCTAATCCTTATCTTTTCATTAGAATTTTCATACTTATTCGTTAACTTTAACATAAATGATTCAACAAATTCCACTAAGTAGGTTACAATAGGAGAGGATACATAATTAGTAGGGAGGCTTTACATATGAAAGATCCACGCATTGAAAAGTTAGCATACAATTTAATTAACTACTCTATTCGCTTACAAAAAGGCGAAAAAGTATTAATTGAAAACTTTGGCTTACAAAAAGAACTTGTAACTGCACTTGTAAAAGAAGCATATGCAGCTGGTGGTTTCCCATTCGTTTCTTTAAAAGATCATCAAGTAGATCGCTCTTTATTAATGGGTGCTACTGAAGAACACTTCGAACAAATCGCTGCATATGAAGCAAGCGTAATGAAAGATATGGACGCTTATATCGGTCTTCGCTCTGGCGATAACATTAACGAACAAGCTGACGTACCAAGTGAAAGAATGCAAATTCACGGTCAAACAGTTGGTAAGAAAGTTCATAGAGACATCCGCGTTCCGAAAACGCGCTGGGTTGTTCTTCGCTACCCAAATGCTTCTATGGCGCAGCTTGCTAAAATGAGCACAGAAGCTTTCGAAGACTTCTACTTCGAAGTTTGTAACTTAGACTACGGTAAAATGGATAAGGCGATGGATAGCCTTGTTACATTAATGAATAAAACAGATAAAGTTCGCTTAACTGGCCCTGGAACTGACTTAACATTCTCTATTAAAGACATTCCAGCTATTAAATGCTCAGGTCATTTAAATATTCCAGACGGTGAAGTATACTCTGCACCAGTTCGCGATTCTGTTAACGGTACAGTTTCTTACAACACGCCATCTCCTTACAACGGTTATACATTTGAAAATGTACAACTTAAGTTTGAGAATGGCCAAATCGTTGAAGCAACTGCAAACGATACAGAGCGCATTAACAAAATCTTCGATACAGACGAAGGTGCACGCTACGTTGGTGAGTTCGCAATCGGCGTAAACCCATACATCTTACATCCAATGGGAGACATCTTATTCGATGAAAAAATCGATGGCAGCTTCCACTTCACTCCTGGACAAGCTTACGACGATGCATGGAACGGCAACAACTCGAACATTCACTGGGATTTAGTATGCATCCAGCGCCCTGAATACGGCGGTGGCGAAATTTACTTCGACGACGTACTAATCCGTAAAGACGGACGCTTCGTTGTATCTGAACTAGAAGCTTTAAACCCAGAGAACTTAAAATAATAATAAAAACGCTCGGAATTTTCTCCGAGCGTTTTTTTAATACTTTAATAAGTCTTTCGCCACATCTTCTGGCACTTTAAAACTCATCTTCTTATTTTTCATTTCAACTTCGACATAAGGGACATCTTTATATACTGTCATTGTACCAATTTCATGTAACTCTTTTTTATCTTTACTCGACTCTGATAATTTTGGTGTGTCTTCTTGATACATTTTAAATGTTTTCCCTTGCGGAGTATCTAAAGGAGCCGATTGCATTTCCCACTTATCCATTTTCATGACTTCAAACAGCTTTTCAATTTCTTTCTTATCGGTAATTACTTTTTTATCACTTGAATCTGTAAGTGATTCAATCTCAACCTTTTGTGCCTTTTCAAGATTCATATCAGCCTTTTCCTTCTTCGCACTACACCCTATTAAAAGAACTGATGCGGTTAGCAGAAGTAAAAATAACGTAAGAACTTTTTTCATTTCTAATCCTCCTAACTACATAGATCTACTTTTTTCGTTTTTTGTTTGCTGAAAATGCAAATAATATAAAAGCGCCACTGCGATAGTACCTATTAATATTGGTACATATAAGGACAGATCCCATTTCATATATACTCTAGTGCAGCCAACAAACACAAACAAAATTTCCAAACAGAATAAAGGTTTTACATACTTCATTTCTTACCTACCATTTCTATTTTCACATGTGGATTTTCTTTCTCGATAAGCGCCAAGAATTCCTTCATATGTTGCGGCATCGCAACCATATGTACTTTGTATGCGTTCGTCGTAATTTCAAGATACTTTCCAACTTGACGAACAACTCTAATATCTTTTAATACAACATCATCATTTAAAATGCCGTACTTCAATACACCATTTTCTACTTTATGCTTTTTAATAAATACTTCCCAAACGAGTGGTACATTTACAAGGAAGCATAAACCCATTCCAATTAACGCTGACATCCACTGCTCTTTATTTGCGAAAAGCATGACAAGTGGATATACGAACATAAAAAATAACGTGAGACAAACGAAAATTACTACCGACTTACTTCTTTGAATCGGAATGTTCATACACGCACCCCCTAACCTAAATTATACCACTTTTTCCATTTTAGTTCATAAAAAAAGGCCATTTTCACATGACCTTCTTAAACGATATATCTATAGAATTTCTTATCCACCTGCAACACTGGAAAGCTTTTTGGCAACTCGTCTATACTCACACTTTGGAAATTATTCTTTTCATAAAAACGATGCGCTGCTAAAAATTTCACTGTCGTTCCTAAGTAAATATCTTTCAGCTTTTTATTCTCAGCCCACGAAATTGCTGTTTGGAGCAACTTATGTGATGCGCCCCACTCTTTTCCGCGAAATTCTTTTTTTACGAACATTTTCCGTAGCGCTACTTGATCGTTCCCAATATCTAATAAAGCTACTGTTCCAACTACTTTCCCATCATAAGTTGCAACCCAAAAGTTTCCATAATCCCTTTGATAGAACGTTCCTATTTCAAGTAGGTCTGGCTGTTCTTCTTTCGTAATAGGAACATTGTACTCTTTTTGCTGAATATGAACGATAAGATCTACTACTTCATCTTGAAACGCACTTTCATACGGAATAATGCGTATCTTCTCGTTCATCGAATCTCCTTCCATTCTGAAGCTAGTAAACTATATACAGCGATATCGTGAAAATGATCATATAGCCATTCATCATCTCTTAAAATACCATCTAACTTAAATCCTAAACGCTCTGGAATAGCGCGGCTTTGCACATTTTCAACACCGCATCTAATTTCCATTTTATTTAATTTTAAATTCTCAAATGCATAGTGAAGTACAGCCTTCACACTACGCGTCATAATGCCTTTCCCGCCAGCATCTTCTGCAAGGTAATACCCGAGACTCGCCGCTTTCTTCCCCCAACTTACCGGATGAATGCCTACCATTCCAACGAGCTTTCCTTTATAACGTATGCCACTTTCAAAACCGTCTCCCTCTGCAAACTTCTTTAACCACATCGGACAAATCTCATCATACGCACCTGCAGATTTCATCCCATCTACCCAAGGAAGCCATCTTCGTAAATGACTACGGTTTTGGTTTATTAATTGATATAGTTCCTCTTTATGATGCTTCTCTAATAACTGTAATTCGATTTCATCGTCTACTCGAAGTGTGAACATGTTTTTTAGCCCCTTTTTCTTATTATTCTAACATTTCTAGATGAAAAATGTTTAATATTCACACTTTATTTTAATTGTATATACGAACAACTACTATATATGATTGATATCTAGATATCAATCATATATAGTTAAAGTATGGAAAAAAATGATAATTTTATAATTCAATTACGTAAAGGTGTTTTTGATCTCGCTATTTTGTCTTTAATAAGCAAACGACCTATGTACGGATATGAAATTACAAGTGCATTACAAGATATCCCTGTGTTTCATATCCCAAATGGTTCGATTTATCCTATACTAAATCGAATCACAAAAAACAATTGGGCTATTTCCTATTGGGAAGAGTCCGGTGATGGCCCAAAAAGAAAATACTATCGAATTACAGACGAAGGGAGAGAAATTTTAAATAGTCGCTTACATGATTATGATGCAGTGTATCATGCTCTAATGTTACTAGCTAAAGGAGAGGATAAAAAATGAACAAAGAAAAATTCTTTTCAAATGAACTCATTACTTCTTTCTTACACGATCTTCATAAAGGTTTAATGAACTTACCTGCGTCAGCAAGAGAACAACATGTGCTAGAGATCAAATCGGATTTATATGAAAATGCATTAAGTAAAGAAAGTGAAGGGATACCATTAGAAATCATCCATTCACAAGTGATTTCAGAATTTCTTCCTCCAAAAGAATTAGCAAAGGAAATTGCAGGAGAATATACAGATGTTATTCAAGATGCACAGCAATCTACAAATACATTTATTAAATATTATTCCGGCCTATCTATCGGTCCACTCGGCGCTTTATCAGTGCCTATTGTACTCGGTTTTATAAATTTTTCTGCTAATTTACCATTTTTACTAGCCTTTATTGCAAGCAATATTTGGTTTATCTTTAGAGAAAACCATTGGAATATAGATTTATTAAAATACTTTAAAACAATTATTTCCATCAGTTCAAGACTGCTAATTGCTCTCCCATTCAGCTTTTTCGCGATTCGAATTATGATAACAAAACAATTCGATATGTTTTCATTCTATTATTTAATTGGATATGTACTTTTTAGTTCGCTATATATCTTCTTATTAAAACAACTATACAAAAAGAATGAACAATACCAACATATCAACGCTTTTTAAAATATATGGAACACAACAAAAAAGACGCACAGCCACAGCTATGCGTCTTTTCTATTACTTCTCTGCAACTTGAACTTCTTTTACGTAAGCTGCTTCGAATTTTTGGATGTCACCTGCGCCCATGAAAATTAGAACGCCGTTTTTATGTTTCTTTAGTACATCCGTTGTTGTATCTGTAATTAGTTCTGCACCGTCAATACGCTTTTGCAGATCTTCGATTGTTAATTCACCTTTGTTTTCGCGTGCTGATCCGAAAATATCACATAAGTATACTTGGTCAGCTTTGCTTAGGCTTTCAGCGAACTCATCTAAGAACTTTTCTGTACGTGAGAATGTGTGCGGCTGGAATACAGCGACAACTTCACGCTCTGGATGTTTTTGACGAGCTGCTTCAATCGTTGCATTAATTTCTGTCGGATGGTGTGCGTAGTCATCAATAATAACTTGCTCTCCCATTGGCTTTTCATTAAAGCGACGTTTTACGCCTTCAAAAGTTGTTAGCTGATGCTTAACTGCTTCTACATCAACGTTTTCATAATGGCAAAGCGCGATTACTGCTAATGCATTTAATACGCTGTGATTGCCGTATCCTGTAATTTTGAACGTGTCATAGTACGTATTACGAACGAATACATCGAAAATAGTACCATCTGTTCTCTTTTGAATGTTACGTGCTTGGAAATCATTATCTTCTCCAAATCCATAGAAAATAACAGGTACTTTCGCTTGAATTTTTTGAAGTTCTTCATCATCTCCACATGCAATAATGCCCTTCTTCACTTGCAATGCCATCTCTTGGAATGCATTGAATACATCATTGATATCTGAGAAATAATCTGGATGATCAAAATCAATGTTTGTCATAATCGCATAGTCTGGATTGTAAGACAAGAAATGACGACGATACTCACAAGCTTCAAATACAAAATACTTACTATTTTCTACCCCATGCCCTGTTCCATCTCCAATAAGGTAAGATGTAGGGTGTGCACCTTGCATTACATGGGCTAACAAACCAGTTGTTGATGTTTTTCCATGTGCACCAGTTACAGCAACACTTGTGTATTGGTTCATAAGGTCACCTAAGAAGTGATGGTAACGATGTACTGGGATGTTTAATTCTTTTGCTGCTACGATTTCTTCATGCGTATCAGGAAATGCATTTCCTGCAATAATCACTTGTCCTTCTTTTACATTATTTTTATCAAAAGGAAGGATCGAGATATTACGCTTTTCCAACGCTGTTTGTGTAAAGAAACGCTTTTCATAATCAGACCCTTGAACAGTATGCTTCATGTCATGAAGAATTTGAGCTAATGAACTCATTCCTGTTCCTTTAATTCCTACAAAATGGTAAACTGTCATCTTAAAGAACCTCCAACATTTCGAACTAATACAACGGCCTATCTATAAGACAGTATATGAATCTTTTCTTATTTTGGTAATCATCATACATTTTTGATGTAGTGAAGTTATTCTTCCCTTCACTTATCAGGATAAACTCGTACGTACTTCTTTTTTATGTCCATAACAAATCCATTATAGCAAAAAAGAAGCCGCTATACTATGATAACAGAAAAACTGATAGGGTCAATCACCTATCAGTTTTTCTCTCTTTTACATATCTTCTCTTTTTTCTAATTGCACACGCTCTAAACGTGGGTTTGGACGATATTTACGACCAGCTTTCGCTTCTGGTTTTCCATTTAATTCTACGTTATCACCAGTAAAGCCAATATTCATTTTTAATAAGCTACTTCCTACTCCGTATATATCAACAGGTACGTTTTGAGCTTCAAATTCACGAATACGCTTCTCATCAAATCCACCAGTTACAACGATGTCTACATGCTGGAATCCTTCTTCATCAAGTGCTTTACGAAGTGCGAATACAAGCGATGGGTTTACACCACGTGGATCAAATGTTCCAAGTACTTCTGGGTGGCGAATGAAGTATTGATCAATCATCGTACGCGACGTATCTACACGTACACCTTTTAATGTTGATCCAAATTCACGCGCTACGCGAAGTGCATCTGTAATGACATCATTGTTGTAATCAATTAATACAACTAATTCATCTTCTGGGAATTTCTTATGATATGCTTTTGCCGCTTCCACAACATCACCATTAAACATTTGAATTAATGCGTGAGGCATCGTCCCCATACCACTTCTGCCCCACCATTCATTCATCGCATGCGTCGCCTGTGCGCTCATACCTCCGATGTATGCTGCATAACCGTCACCAGCTTGTTGTGTATAATGATCGTCACGGTCTCCCATGAAAATAACTGGTTTTTCTTTATCTACGCTACGCGCAGCTTGGACAACGTTATATACGTTTGTCGCAACTGATGTACGACGAGCTAAAATCCCATCAATAACACCTTCTAAAAATCCGAAATTTTCATAAGGACCATGAATTGTTAACACTGTTTCAAACGGACTAATATTATCGCCATCTTTTAAAGAGTTAATTTCAAGTTCCTCAGGATTTTTAGCGAATGTTTGTAGTAATGCAATTACTTCATCTGTTCCGCAAAGAACTGCATTTTCCTTTTGGAAAAATTGCATCGTTACAACACTTTTCGGGCGAAATTCTTCAATGATTTCTCTAGTCTTTAAAAAGTAAACGGCAGAGAACCAACCTTCTCCAACGCGTTCGTCAAATTTAAATGTTCTATTTGTTAGTCTATTTATTTCACCTTTTAATTTTAATTCAATTTCTTTCATGTCGCTTTACTCCCTACTTTACTATCCAACATTTTCTCTTAGTATACAGCAAAACCGTTTACTATACATTTGTTTCCTGCATAGCAGCGAATTCATCCTCAGAAATAAGGACATCTCTTGGTTTCGTTCCTCTTCCCTCAGAAATAATCCCTTGCGATTCCATCTCTTCAATGAGACGTGCCGCGCGATTATAACCGATGCGGAATTTTCGCTGTACAGAAGATGTGGACGCTCCCCCTTGTTCTACAACAAATTGACATGCATCAAAGAACAATTCGTCTTCCGACTCAGCCTGTTCTGTTTTCGCTAATAAATCCTCTTGCTTAAATAAGTAATTCGGCTTCATTTGCTTTTTCACATGATCAACTGTCTTTTCAATCTCATCATCCGATACATATACACCTTGTACACGAACAGGCTTAGATGTACCGTTCCCTAAGAATAACATATCACCACGGCCAAGTAATTTCTCCGCGCCACCAATATCAATAATCGTACGCGAATCAACTTGAGATGATACAGTAAACGCAATACGCGTTGGAATGTTTGACTTAATTAAACCTGTAATAACATCTACAGATGGACGCTGCGTCGCTACTAATAAATGAATACCACAAGCACGTGCTTTTTGTGCAATACGACAAATCGCTTCCTCAACATCACCAGGTGCTACCATCATTAAGTCAGCTAACTCGTCAATGACGATAACGATATAAGGTAATGTCTCTCCCGGAATTTCTCGCTCACTTACAATCGTATTGTAACGAGTTAAATCACGAGCACCTGCGTGCGCAAACAATTCATAACGGCGCTCCATTTCTTCAACCGCCCATTTTAATGCTGCTGTCGCTGCCTTTACATCCGTAATAACAGGTGCGACAAGATGCGGAACAGAATTGTATGGTGCAAGCTCAACCATCTTCGGATCGATTAACATTAACTTCACTTCATGTGGTTTCGCTTTATATAAAATGCTCGTTAAAATTGCGTTAATACACACACTTTTACCAGAACCCGTTGCACCCGCAATAAGTCCGTGTGGCATTTTTCGAATATCCGTTACAATTGGATCTCCTGAAATATCAAGCCCTAACGCAACCGTAAGCGGTGATTCGCTCTTTGTAAACACAGGACTTCTTAAAATTTCACGAAGAAATACTGGCTTACTTTCTTTATTTGGAACTTCGATTCCAATCGCACTCTTCCCTGGAATCGGTGCTTCAATACGAATATCTTTCGCTGCTAAGCTTAACTTAATATCATCACTTAAATTTGTAATTTTATTTACTTTCACACCTGGGTCTGGCTGTACTTCAAAACGAGTTACTGCTGGACCTTGCGATACATTAATAACATGTGCGCCAACATGGAAATTATTAAACGTTGTATCTAATAATTCTTTCTGTTCATCCAACCATTCTGTATTATCTAACGCTGCTTGCTGCGGAATCGATAGCAATGTTAATGGCGGAATTGCATATGTCGGTGGTGTTTGCAATACATTTCGCATATCGTTCTCTCTTTGATTTACAACATATGCTTTCTCTTGTACTTCCGTACTTGAAATTGGCTTTTGTACTTGCTCTACCACCACTTGTTGCACTTGGCGTTCTTCTACTTGTGGTTCTACTGCCACTTGCTGCACTGGTGTTTCTTCCACTTGTGATTCTATCACTACTTGCTGCATTGGCTTTTCTTCCACTTGTGGTTCCACTACCACTTGTTGCACGGGTGTTTCTTCCACTTGTGATTCTACCAACACTTGTTGCACTGGTGTTTCTTCCACTTGTGATTCTACCATTACTTGCTGCATTGGTTTCTCTTCCACTTGTGATTCTATTACTACTTGCTGCATTGGCTTTTCTTCCACTTGTGGTTCCACTACCACTTGCTGCACTGTTTTTTCTTCTACTTGTTGTACAGGCTTATTCTCTACTCGTTCACTCATAGAAGATTGCATTGCATTTGCTCTAGCCGCATGTCTTTCCATTAATCGCGTTCTGTCTTGTTTCAACATAACAACATTAAATGGTACATGACGCTTCTTCTCACGTTTTGGTTCTTCTTTTTGGACAACTGGTTGTTCTTCTGCAATCGGTGCTTCTTCTACAACTGGCTGTTCTTCTGCAATCGGTGCTTCTTCTACAACTTGTTGTTCTTCTGCAATCGGCGCTTCTTCTACAGCTTGTTGTTCTTCTGCAATCGGTGCTTCTTCTACAACTCGTTGCTCTTCTGAAATCGGTGCTTCTTCTACAACTTGTTGTTCTTCTGCAATCGGTGCTTCTCCTACAACTTGCTGTTCTTCTGCAATCGGTGCTTCTTCTACAACTTGTTGTTCTTCTGCAATCGGTGCTTCTTCTACAACTTGTTGTTCTTCCGCAATTAAAACATCCGCAAAGCTTTGAACATCTTTCTTCGTTTGTTCATCAGCCTCAGCAACATGTATGAATTCATTCTTTTGTGCAATTGCTTCATCTAACAATACTTCTTGCTGCGTTTCCTCAAGTGCTACAGGTTCCGCTTCTTCTGGCTCTTCTGCTTCCGCAATTACTTCCACTTCTTCTAACTCTTCTGTTTCTGCAATTACTTCTACTTCTTCTGACTCTTCTGCTTCCGCAATTACTTCTACTTCTTCTGACTCTTCTGCTTCCGCAATTACTTCCGCTTCTTCTTCCGCAATTACTTCCACTTCTTCTAACTCTTCTGTTTCTGCAATTACTTCCACTTCTTCTGACTCTTCCGTTTCTGCAATTACTTCCACTTCTTCTAACTCTTCTGTTTCTGCAATTACTTCCACTTCTTCTAACTCTTCTGTTTCTGCAATTACTTCCACTTCTTCTAACTCTTCTGTTTCTGCAATTACTTCCACTTCTTCTAACTCTTCTGTTTCTGCAATTACTTCCGCTTCTTCTGGTATTTCCACAATGATTGTTTCTTCAAGTTTCTCTTCTGCTTTAACAATCACTGATTCTTCTGGTGCTTGTTTTTCTACTTCAATAGTAGGTTGTTCTATTTCTGTATTACGTTTAGTTTCTTCTAATAATATTGTATCCTCGTGCTCTACTTTAGAATCTACTAATTCTGCTTGTAGAGTGTTTTTGGCCACTACATCACTTTCTTGCTTCGTATCTTCCATGCTCTCCGCAATTGTTTCATGAAGTAATTCAGCCGCTGGAACTTCCTGCGGTGCACTAATTTCTTGAACCACTTCTTTTTCTTCTACTATAGGTTCTTGGCGTTCAATTTCGTAACCGTTTTTCTCTAGCCATTGATCGACAACTGACTTTTCTTCCTTTTTATTTTGTTGATCTCGCTGATCAACTCCTTCATGACTGGAAGAATTCGTTGCTTGTCCTTCTGAGAAATCAGATAATGCATACCCTTTTTTCTCTAACCATGCATCAACGACTGATTTGCCCTCTACAGATATTTCAAGGTCTTCTCTTTCCTTTTCTTCCTCCTGCTTTTCTACCTTTTTCTCTACTGAAGGACGATTATATCCGTAAATTGGCGAAATCATTTCTGTTGGACGAAATGGTCTACGGTTACTTTCTTGCGTAGGTGCAGATGCTTTCTTTACGACAGGCTCTCGCTCCGGTTCATATTGCATTTCCGGCTCTTCATATGTAGAAACTACCTTCTCCACATACTGTCGTCTACTTCTTTCCACTTTGATTCCTCTTTGAGTAGGCTGATTTTCATATGTTACAGCTTGAACAGGCTGTTCTTCAAAATGCCCTGTCTCTATAACATCCTCTTCATCAAACCCATTATCAGGTACTAATGGAAAACGGCATTTACCTGCATTCCTACTTGCCATTTGTGCTTCTCTTGCTTCAGTGTAGTGGTTTACACGAGGAATTTTCGGCTGACTTTCAACTTGCTTTAACACTTCTTTATTCATCGCTGTTTGTTCTTCCTCTTTGTTAAACAGCTTTTTCATCCAATCTAACATGCTTACCACTCTTTCTACTAAATAGTAACATCCTTTATTGTATCAGCATTCGGCAAAAAGTGCAGGTAAAATTAAGCATGTCATATTTATCCATAACATTCTAATTTACGAGTATTTTCATATGGAAAAACACAGCCTTACATATAAGACTGCGTTTAAGCTTTACTCTTCCGATATTCCTCTACACTATCCGTTACACTTTGCAATAAAGAATTTACATACTGCGAGTCAGATAATTTTTTATCTTCTTCAGGATTTGACATAAACCCAAGTTCTAATAGTACACCAGGTACTTTGGACCAATTAAATCCAGAAAGATCATCCCTGAATTTAATTCCATTCACTTTCACTTGCTGATTCTCTCTCATTTTATTTACAATCGTTTGAGAGATTTGAAGACTTTCAGCATAAATCTCTTTCGTATACGGACTTCCTTCTGCCGGTGTTAATACAGCAAATCCACTTTGATTCGGATTTTCAGAACCATCTGCATGAAGACGTAAAAACAAATTCGCCTTATGATCATTCGCAAATGTCGCGCGTTCTTTATTACTTATATCCACATCTTGTGACGTTCTCGTCATTAATACTTGTATTCCCTTTGCTTCTAACTTTTCTTTTAATACGAAAGCCATTTCTAATACAAGAACAGCCTCTCTTTTTTTCGTCACAACACCCGTTGTACCATCTGTTACTTTATATTTTTGCGTCGCTGCTCCTGGCCCAATCGGCTCTAAATTTAAATTCGCTTTTTGTTGATGCCCTGGATCAATAACAACGAGAAACTTTCCTTGTTTTTCATTACTCTCTACTTTTTGTTCATTATTTTGCAGTGGTTGCTCAGTTGGCTGCACTGGCGTTGCTTCCTCTTTCTTTTCCTCGGCCGGCACTTCCTCCTGCTTATGCTCCACTTGCTCAGTTGTTTGAACTGCTTGCGGTTCTTCTTTCTTTTCTTGTTCTTCTTGCTGCTTTTCTACCGGTGCGTCTTCCTTGTTATCTTTGTTTTTTTCCTGCATAGAAGATGTTACTTCTTGTTTCGGCTCTTCTTGCGAACAACCACCCATATATATGCCAATGAATGCAATCATGCTCATTACTTTTATATACTTCATATTTTTCTCCCATCACTTTGCACCGGTCTCAAAGTTTTTCTTATAATTGTTTTATAATCTCATCCATATTTCCAATATGAACGGGTTGCCACGTTTCAGTACCACGCTCTGCAGTATAAACTAAATACGTATCATCAGACACATTTACGAAAACTGGATCCCCCATATCTGTTTCGTATCCGATAACAATCCATTCCTCTTTCCATTTTCCATGTTCTTCACTTATTAATGAATTTTTATGTTTATCATATCGATAACCGATTTGTCCTTTTTCTAATTCATTTTCACTAAACAAATAGATTTCATAGGAACCTAACTCGATATCTTGCTGTTTTGAAGTTTCAATTCGTTTCAGAAGTTCTGCGATTTTTAGTTGTTGTTTCATACCTCTATCCCCTTCTATTTTTCTAAATTTTAACTATTTTGTTTATAAAACACAATATAGATTTTAAGAAAAAAGGTGACATCCTTATGAATATGAACGATTTTCTACATATACCTATCACAGCTCGCAATATATCATCGATTCAATAGAAAAGAGAGGTTGTCCAAAAGGACAACCTCTCTTTTCTAACATCAATTAAAATTTGAACTCTTGTCCAACTTCAAAGCTATCTTCTAATACAAGAATACCTTTTTCTTGTGGAGCATCTGGAAGCTCTAATTCACGTGCTGAGCAAATCATTCCTGAAGAAGGAACTCCGCGAAGTTCAGCTGGTTTAATTAACATACCGCTTGGCATTACAGCGCCGATTTTTGCAACGACAACTTTTTGT
Organism: Bacillus sp. 3G2; assembly: GCF_044324725.1. Taxonomy (NCBI): domain Bacteria; kingdom Bacillati; phylum Bacillota; class Bacilli; order Caryophanales; family Bacillaceae; genus Bacillus; species Bacillus sp. 3G2. The sequence continues at coordinate 4,450,221 of NZ_CP172246.1, forward strand.
CCTGCATCAACGTTCGGTGCGCCACATACGATTTGTAATGTTTCTGTACCGATTTCTACTTTACAAATGTTTAACTTATCAGCATTTGGATGCTTCTCTTTTTCAGCTACATAGCCTACAACGAATTTTGGAGAAAGATCTGCTTCTACTGTTTCTTCAAAGCCGTTCTTCGCTAAAATTCCGTTGATTTGTTCTACAAGTTCTTTCGTTAATGTTAGGTTACCTGTTTCTTTTACTTCTAAGTAAGAAGATGCATTAAAGATGTTGAATCCTGCTGTTTCGTTGCTTTCACGATCGTATACGCGTGCAACATCTCCTTTGCGATCAAAAGTACGGTTCTCTAAAGTAATATCTTGTAAGGCAACAATTAGAGTGTCACCAATTCCTTCAAGGTTGTAAAAAACGTTCACTTCGTTCATCCTTTCTCTTTTCCATCTGTCTTCTTCCGATTTTTCGCTAAAATAAAGATTGGTTCAAAGTCCCCATCTTCATATACGAATGAAAGTGATGTAATCGGAACATGCCCTTCGGCAAAAAATTTCATTGTCATTTGTGCAATAATATCATAACCGATTTCGTTGACGATATCAGCAATAATTAATACATCTTGGTGAGGAACAGCAACAACCATATCACCAGAAATCTTTTCACGCATCGATTGTAGTAACGATTCGTTTAAAATACGAGTCGCATCATACCCATCATTTGTGTTTAAAAAGTAGAATGTATTCCCTGCTACTGTGTCTTGTTTAAATTCATAACCTAATGAGCGAGCGTTGAATAATGCCATTTCACGCACTTGTTGCTCTGTCAGTCCTAATTTTTGTAATAGACGTTCATCAATTAATCGATACGTTTTATTCGAATCTAACGCGTAGTAAATACGTGTTTCCGCCGTATGATCCGTCATAATAAACGGATTTCCTTCTTCTGCTTGTTTCGGGAAAGAAGTAGAGCGAATAACAGGTAAAATTTTCGCCGCGCTATTTTCTTCTTTATGCATCGCAATTAACGCTTCTTGTACGTAATAAGCAACCTCTTCAATTGCTTTTTCTTTATTCACTTCCCATTTTGCCACAACTCCTGGAAGCGATACGTTAATACCTTTTTTCGAGTCTTTTTGCTCTATACGTAGAACTTCTTTCTCGCTATCATACTGAAAGTCCCATTCCGGGCGAGATAATTTCTTCATTAACTCGTCTTTCATCTTTTTACTTGTCATCTTCATCTCTTTTTCCTCCCTTCCAAAAAAATAACCTCCCCCGCGAAGGTAGAGGTTGTTTTACAATTCAATTGGCAAATTGCCTTATTTTAAACCTTCAATGAACTCTTCGATTTGTTCTTGTGTTTTACGGTCTTTGTTTACATAGCGACCTGTTTCTTCACCTTTATTGTACGCTACAAAGCTCGGAATGCCAAATACGTCTAATTTTACGCATAGATCAATAAACTCATCACGATCTACATAGTAAAATGAGAAATCACTATATTTCTCTTCTACTTCTGGCATAAATGGATCTACAAAACGGCAGTCAGGGCACCATTCTGCTGAGAACATAAAGACTACATTCTCTTCATTTTTTAATTGTTGGAATTGCTCCATGCTTTCTAATGATTTCATCTATATTTCCTCCTCTAACGAGTGCATTTTTTCATGTTATAATCTTTCTTTTATACTACCATACATCGCGCATGGTGCAAGGTTTATGCTTGCTTTTCGTCATACTTATATTGCCCAACAAGTAACTTAACAACGTGTACAAATAATTCCGTACGGTCGACATAATCATCTGTAAAAATACCGATTGCACCTTCGTGACTACGAATATCTTTTCTCTGCACAAACTCTTCCATCACTTCACTTAACTCTTTGCCATCTTCAAGAGGTGCTAAAAAATCGTCTGGTAACTTAATACGTGCACCGCCAGCAACGAATGTTTTACCATCACTTGTTGCTAACGCGCCCCAGTTACACATAAATAAACCGTGCTCCGTTTTCATTACGCCGCCTTCTAGCCCAATACCAATTTGAGCTTCTCCTTCCTCTAGCGCTCGCTTCGCTCTATTAACCGCTCCTTGCATCGTCTCTTCATCTGAAAACGGCTGGTTTGCTACTCCTGAAGGAACAGAAAGAGATGTAATTATAGCATCATTCCAAACCTTCTCCACAGCTCCAACTTTCGTTTTATTCTTCGATCCAACTACTACTTTCATTTCATTCACCTCTATATACATTCATCATTTCGCCCTACTTAAATTAAACATCAATCACTACCATACATCACTGGGGCATCTATTCAACCTCAAAAAGAAGATGGATTCCCTCACCATTACCGTCTTCGACCCAAAAACAACTTTCCACTCTTTTCCTACCCGCGGTTTTTAATACACCATTCGAGCACCACTTAGGCACTAACCGCCACCACACACCGCTGGGTCATCTATTCAACCTAAAAAAAGAAGGGTTTTTCGCCCTTCCTCTCTACGCGTTATTCTTAATTGTCTCTAACGTCGTTTTATCTGTTGCTCTTACAAGCTTCGTAATTAACTCTTTCGCTGCCGCATAATCATCAACATGTAAAATAGAAGCATGTGTATGAATGTAGCGCGCGCAAACGCCAATTACTGCTGATGGGATACCTGAGTTACTTGTATGTACACGGCCCGCATCTGTACCACCTTGTGAAATAAAGTATTGGTACGGAATGTTGTGTGTTTCTGCTGTATCTAAAATAAATTCACGCATTCCTCTATGTGTTACCATCGTACGGTCGTAAATACGAAGAAGAGCACCTTTTCCTAATTGACCGAACTGCGTTTTATCACCAGACGCATCGTTCGCTGGGCTTGCATCAAGCGCATAGAAAATGTCTGGTTGAATCATATTTGCAGCTGTTTGTGCACCGCGAAGACCAACTTCTTCTTGTACAGTCGCGCCAGAGTATAATGTGTTTGGTAATGTTTCGTCTTTTAATTCTTTTAGTAATTCGATTGCAAGGCCACATCCGTAACGGTTGTCCCAAGCTTTCGCCATAATTTTCTTTTCGTTTGCCATCGGCGTAAACGGGCAGATTGGCACGATTTGTTGTCCTGGTTTTATACCAATTTCAATCGCATCTTCATAGCTGTCTGCACCTATATCAATTAACATATTTTTTATATCCATCGGTTTTGCACGTTGCGCGTCACTTAATAAATGAGGAGGAATAGAACCAACAACCCCAATAACAGGACCATTCTTCGTCATAACTTGTACACGTTGTGCTAATAGAACTTGGCTCCACCAGCCGCCTAACGTTTGAAAACGAAGCATCCCGTTTTTCGTAATTTGCGTAACCATGAAACCTACTTCATCCATATGACCTGCTACAAGAACACGTGGGCCAGTTTCGTCCCCTTTTTTCAGACCAAATACGCTCCCTAAACCGTCTTGCACAATTTCATCCGCATATTTGCTTAATTCTTGCTTCATAAAACGGCGTACATCATGTTCGAAACCTGATGCACCTTGTAATTCTGTTAACGTACGAAATAATTGTAATGTCTCTTTATTCACGAAGTCCCCTTCTTTCAAACCTTAGTAGAATACCTCTTTTATTGTAACGAAATTTTCGAAATGTTTCTAGTTTCTTCTTTTTTAGCTGTATTTGCTTTATAATTATTATTGGTACACTATTTTTATTTTATAGAATTGAGGTGAATATATGAGCTGGAAAGGTTTAGTAGCAGGTCTTGGCGTTGGATTTGCAGCTGGTTATCTTGTTGCAAACAAAGTCCAAGAACAATCCCATATTTCTTCAGAAAAAGCATTGAAAATGGTGAAACAAGCATTAAGTCATAAAGGTGAAATTACTGGCTCTTGGGTACATATGGTTCCAGAGACATTTGAAAAATATGATGTCGCATATGAAGTTTATCGCGGCGGTCTTACAACGATGTTAGATGATATACAAGAACGATTTGAATTTTTAGTTGATGCTAAAACAGGTACTGTTTTAGAGGTTATAGCAGCATAAAAAGGAGGGTTCCCATTAGGTGAACCTCTTATTTTTTAATTATGGATAGTAATTGAAATTATATCGGCGATTTTCTAAATTTATCGGCGCAACTCAGTTTATATCAGCGATTATTGAAACATATCGACTTACCGACAAAATACGACAACAAAAAGAAGACTGCTCCAACAGACTGTTGGAACACCCTCCCATTTTTATGCTTCTATACTCGTTTTTCGTTCTATTTTTTCTACGATATGCCCTTCCTCATTCCACTTTACGGCACGGTAATATGCGTCATGATAAAACGTAAACCAAGCATCGTTTTCAGCGCCGTACTTCATCCACTTTTGCTTATTTTCAATCGATGTCATTGGATAATCATCGTATGCCATTACCCATAGTACATTTTGATGGGCGTGCGTCGGCAATAGGTCTGCTAAATGAAGCATCGTTTCACCTTTGCTTTCTAAAGCAATAACTGCATGCCCATCACTATGACCGCCTGTATGCGCCATTTTTATTTCATCTGTAATTTCTATTTCTTGTTGGAACGTAATAACTTGATCTACAATTGGCTCCCAATTTTCCTTCCAATATGTATTGCGTGATCTAATATTTGGGTTCCTCATTTCATCCCATTCTGTTTCGCTTACGTAAATTTTCGCATTCGGAAAAGCTGGTACAAGGCCATCACCTTCCCGTTTTGTTAAACCAGATGCATGATCAAAATGAAGGTGCGTCATTAAAACGTAGTGGATATCTTCAGGCTTTAATCCTAGTTTTTCTAATGATTCATAAACCGATGATTCTTCGGTTACACCTTGATTTCGCTTCATCTTCTCATTCAATTTACCGTTTCCTATTCCAGAATCAATGAGCATATTCCCGTCTTTCGTTTGCAAAAGTAACGGATCCGTTCGTAAATAAATATGATTTGTATCATTATGTTTATACTTACGTGACCAAAGTACTTTCGGCACAACTCCAAACATTGCTCCCCCGTCTAAATGTGTGTTCCCACCTTTTAGCCACGTCACTTTTATATCTCCAATTTGTAACTGTTCCATTACGCATCCCCCTTTTACATTAATATTAACATAAAATTCTGGTTATTTTAGCCACAAAAAACCTATGCATTACTGCATAGGCTCTGTACGATATTTCGCTTCCACTCGGTAAATACGATGACCTTTACTAGAGAATTTCTCTTCGTATTCAGTCATGATATTACCTTCATAATCACTATTATGAAGATCTAGGCTAAGGTAAGTTAATAACATACCATACTCAGCCATACTCATTAGAGAGTATTCAAATAAACCTTGGTTATCTGTTTTGAAATGAATTTCTCCGCCTTCTACTAACACTTCTTCATAATTGCGTAAAAATGTTTTATACGTTAAACGACGCTTCGTATGACGTTTCTTTGGCCATGGATCTGAGAAGTTTAAATAAACGCGATCAATCTCACCTTTTGCAAAGAAAACTGTTAAATCTTCAGCATCTTTATTAATTAACTTTAAGTTCGGTAATTCTTCTTCAATTAATTTATCAAGTGCATCTACAACAACACTTGTGAATTTTTCAATTCCAATATAATTAATATGCGGATTTGCTTTTGCCATATCATACATAAAGCGGCCACGACCTGTACCTACTTCAATATGAATTGGTTGTTCATTTCCAAATACTTCTTTCCAGTTACCAGCGCGCTCCTCTGGGTTTCCGATTACGATATGTGAATACTCATTAATTCGATCCATTGCATATGGTTTATGTCTTAAACGCATAGATGTTTCCCTCTCTTTACATAGCTATTTTAAAGGAATAATTCCTTCTTTCTGTTTTAATCACTCTACCAAACAAAAAACCAAGTACGTACGAGCACTCGGTCCGTTTCTTTCAAGTATAAGATGTACCATTTTGATAAAAACTACATACAGCATTAAACATTCCATGACGAAACAGCTTTTTCTCTTACATTTCTAGGAAGAGAAAAACAATCGAAAGGATGATCCGTTCATGCCAATTAATCAACAACATCAATTAGAAGTGCTGAAAGATATTTTAGTCAATCACCAAAGTGATTGTTGCGGGACAGTTTCTGAATGCGAGCAATTAGAGCGTCTCATTCAATCGTTACTCGCAAACGATAGTATAAGTAGTGACGCTAAAGCAATGCTAAATGATGTATATTCTTATAGTCAATCGGGTAAATCTTCCTCTAATTTGGACAACCACATTTCCAATAATCAAGAACAACTTACTCAGTGGATTGCTGGAATGGACAATTTTTCTTAAGTATTACTCCGAAGCAAGTAGTTGCTGTAAATATTGATGCCAATATTCAGTTTCTGCTTGCTGCTTTTTTGTTGTGTGCCATTGAATAGACAAAATCGTTTGCGCTATTACATACCACCTCATACGCCTAAGCAGCGATTCATCCATTTCAATATCATAATATTCGAGCCACCCGCTCCATTCGTGGCGCGGAATGTACCAATATAATAACATACCGAGGTCTAGAGCTGGGTCAGCAATTACAGCTCCATCCCAATCAATTAAAAACAGCTCATCTTCATCCGACAATAGCCAGTTGTTATGGTTTACATCACAATGGCATACAACGAATTCATTGTGTTCAATATCTTTTAATGAATCCATTAAATATTGAAGGCCTTGCTGAATTGCTTCATCATCCCTTATATCTCCTCTTAAAACAAGTTGCAGTTGTTGTAATAACTCTTGTGCGTGAAGCGGCTGCTTCCCAAGTCTTTGAATCATCTGTACAAGCGCTTTAGAGGAGTGTATTTTCTTCAAAAGTTTTGCAACACGTTCTAGTTTCATATCCTCTGGCTCTAGCTTCTGTCCCGGAAGCCATTTTTGAGCAGAAATTACATCACCGTTCGTTACCCTTCTTGTCCAAAGTAATTTTGGAACAATTCCTTCTGCTGACAATACCGCTAAAAAGGGCGATGTATTCCGCTTTAAAAATAACTTCTGTTGTCCGTTTTGCGCAATATATGCATCGCCCGTTACTCCACCAGCCGGTACAAGACTCCACTCTTTTCCTAATAATTGTTCCAACCATTCCATATTCATTACCCGTTAACAAATCCTTATCTTTTATAGTTATGAAAAGAAAAACCGCAACATTTCTACACATGTTGTGGATTCATATATTTTATTGTAAATGAAAAGAAAACTTGGCATAAGCCAAAAACTCTCTATTTTATTTTACAAAACCAGTCATAGAATGACAACTTATCAAAATCGTCACCTTTGTCAATTCTACATTTATTACATTCTCATCGTCAAGTAGCGATTTGTCACATTATCGTCAATATATACGTGCTAATTGGAGCCAGCTGAAGTTCCTTTCCTCTAAATGAAGAAATTGGCTCTATTTTTGCTTGCTTTTCGTTTACTAACACATGCCACGTTTCTTCTTTCGGAAGTTGCACCGTTTTAGCTTCTAAACCGCTATTAAATAAAACTACAATCTCTTTCCACGGTCCAAACGATTCTGCATGCACTAGGTGATATGCAAGTACTTCTGGAGAGGTTTGCAAAAAAGTCATATGCTTTTTTATAAGGTCTGCGTTTTGTAATCGGAATGCTCCGTGCTCTTTACGAATCGCAATTAAACCTTTTATATAGTTAACAGTCTCTATCTCGTTCTCTTTTTGATCCCAATCTAATTGATTAATTCCATCATTTGCATTATAACTATTTTCATTTCCTTGCTTCGTCCGATAAAACTCTTGCCCAGCATGTAAGAAAGGAATACCTTGCGAAAGAATTACCATTGCGCTCGCTAGAAGGTGACGTTTTTTCAGAATCTCTTCTGGCTCTTCATTACTGCGCATTAGTTTATCCCACATCGTCATATTGTCATGACATTCTACATAGTTAATGCTTTGCACAGGCTCTAAAAACAAACCTGTTTCTTTCCTACTCAAAAGACTTCCTGATGCTATATACTGCAAATGATTACAGTCTACATGCCCACCGAACGCAAAACCGCGTTTATTTATATGAAAGGTACTCCCTTTTATGCCATCACGAAATTGATCATTAAATTGCGCAATATACGGCATTTTCTTTGCATTATTTAACGTTGCTTTTTCTTCAGCGGGAAGTGGTGTTTGTAGATCCCACCCTTCTCCTAATAATAATGCATCTCGCTTTATGTTTCGCACTTCTTTTTCTATTATATTCATTGTATCGACATCTAAAATCCCCATTAAGTCGAATCGGAATCCGTCAACATTGTATTCAGTAAGCCAATATAAAATAGACTCTACAATAAATTTCCTCATCATTTTCCGTTCAGATGCTATATCATTCCCGACTCCCGTCCCATTAGAAGGCATGCCATCTTCACCATGACGAAAATAATATCCTGGGACAAGTTTTTCAAATGATGATAGCTCTCTTTCATACACATGATTATATACAACATCTACAATCACCCTAATGCCATGCTCATGAAATGTTTCGATCAACTGTTTACACTCTACTATCCTGTTATACGGATCAGAGAGGTCTGTAGCATAATATCCCGTTGGCGCATTGTAATATAATGGATTGTAACCCCAATTATATGCAGAGGAAGGATTCGCCTCATCTACACCACCGAAACAATATAAAGGTAATAATTCAACATGTGTAACACCCAAATCCTTTATATGAGACAAGCCTGTTAACGTCCCATTTCGCCCTGTTGTTCCTTCTTCCATTAGCCCCTTATATGTTCCTTTTTTACTCACTCCGCTGCCCGGATGAATAGTAGCATCGCGAATATGCAGTTCATACAATATGGCATCTGTCATTGCCTGTAATGGTGGTAATTGCTCCCCCTTTGTTACATTTGTCTTTTCTAAATCGATAACAACGCCGTACTTCCCATTTACAGTCACTGACTTTACGTAAGGGTCCACCGCTTCATTCCATATTAAATTAATACAAACAAGAAATGTATACTTTGCTCCAGCTAAATCACCTTGTAATGTATGAGTCCAAACTCCATTTTCTCCTCTATACATTTCATGATCGGTATATTCTTTATCACTTTTATAAATCCTTACTTTCGCAAGCCTCGCAGTTGGAGCCCATACTTTAAATGTCGTTGCCTCTTTTTGATACACAGCCCCTAAATCGGTACCTTCGTAATAATACTTTTCATCGAAAATCGCTGTTCTTATGACAGCACCTATTTGTAAATCTGTTTCTTCATTCCGTTCATCTCGTACTGTATAATACTTCCCCACATCTAGCGGCTCTTCTATAAAGCACTCATACTTCGTTGCATCCGGAAGCGCAATTGTATGAGCAATCGGTAAATCTTTCACGTTACTTCCTTCTTGCAAACGAAATGTCCGACTTGTTCCATACGCATGTGGGAGCAAAATTGTAATTTTATTCATTTCATCTAAATAGGCATCAAATGGACGTTTTACTTTCAACATAAAAAAATCACCATCATTCTTAAAGTTAAATGAAACGAGCTGCAAATGATAAGGCCTTTCTTATCAACGAAGCTCTATACAGTAACACATTATTCTTTATAGTATATTCACCTGTATAAAAAACGTTTTCATACATTCTATTTTTGTAATTTTATTTCAGCAATCGCTTTATACTTCGGTGTCTCCTTCACGTGAGATTCGTATAAAGTAATTGTATCCGCTTGAAATGATATTTCTGGCACTTCCTTTATATGTTCTAAATCAAACTTCTCTCCTCCTACCCATTTACGAGCAACAGTAATATGTGGATGATACGGGCGCGTTTCTAAAGAAAATCCATTCCCTTCACAAATAGCGTGTACTTGCTTTTGTAACTGGAACAAATCGTGATTCTCACTTACCTTCGACCAAAAAATACGTGGCCTATCTTCCATACCAAACGTTGAAAATCCTTGTAATGTGAAGAATAGTTCCTTTGTTTCTGTAAGTGTTTGTAATCCATTCTTTATTCCCTCTAATTGTTCCTCTGTCGCACTCCCTAAAAATGAAAGGGTAATATGATAGTCTTCTTTATGTACCCACGAACGAAATGGTAATTCTCCCTGCATTTCCTCTTTATAGTTAGACAGCACTTCTTTTATATGATTTGGTAAAGTGATTGCGACAAAATAATGCGGCTCCATGTACATCTTCTCCTTCTCTCTATTGTTGCTTTTCTTTCGTATCTCATTCAATGAAAAAGAATCAAACTTTCCTAACAGTCTAACCAAGTTAAGATTGCAATACTAAATGAAACTATATCGACATTTCGACAAAGAATATCGCCTTACCAACAAACGATACGTAACAGAAAACCGTCCCAAAATATGTATCGGGACGGCCTCTTATTATTTATATATCTATTACTTCGCTAATTCATGAATTGCTTGCGCGTAAATTGCTGTCGCTTTTAATAAGTCTTCAATTTCAATGTACTCGTCTTTTTGATGCGCAAGTTCTTCTTTTCCAGGGAACAACGGACCAAACGCAACGCCAGCTTCCAATGAACGAGCGTAAGTACCGCCGCCAATCGCTAATAGTTCTGCTTTTTCACCTGTTTGTTCTTCGTATACGCGCTGCAACGTACGAATTAATACGTGGTCTTTATCAACGTGATGCGGACGAGAGTTTGAATAATCCGCTACTTCAAATCCATGAGTACCAACGTATTCTTTTAACTTCGCAATCATCTCTTCAAAGTTAGTCGTAACTGGGTAACGTACGTTTAATCCCAAATTACCACCAGTCTCTTTCGTATAAGAAAGACGACCAACATTCACTGTTAACGGACCGCTAACTTCATCTTTATAGGCGATAGTAGCCTTTTCACCATAAATATCACCAGTAAATGTCTCTGTTGCAAATGTTGCAAACGAAGCTCCTTTTCCATCAAGAGCGACTTTCGTTAAGAATTTTGCTAGTAATAAACCTGCATTCTCGCCCTTCTCTGGGGTAGATCCGTGAGCTGAAATCCCTTTAATTTGCAACGTCACCGTATTACCTTCTACAATTACTTCACCTATTTTTTTAGCAGTTTGTAAATACTCTTCATATGCTACTGTAAGTGCATTTACATCTTCTCCTGTAATAATTGCTTCTGCAAAATCAGGAACCATATTTAAACGGCGACCTGATTCAAATGAAACAAGTTCATATGTACCTTTCTTCTCTTCACTACCACTTTGCACAACTTGTATATCAGAAATTCCTTTTTCTGCATTAATAATTGGAAAATCCGCGTCTGGCGCAAAACCGATTGTTGGCATTTCTTCGTTTTTAAAGTAGTGATCTACACATTTCCAATTGCTTTCCTCATCTGTTCCTAAAATCATACGAACGCGTTTTGAAAGAGGTAAACCTAATTCTTTCACAATTTTCATCGCATAATATGCTGCCATCGTTGGGCCTTTATCGTCAATTGCACCACGTGCAAAAATCTTTCCGTCGCGAATATCTGCACTATATGCAGGAGTCGTCCAGCCATCTCCTTCAGGTACAACGTCAACATGACAAAGAATACCTAATAATTCTTCTCCTTGTCCCATTTCAAGATGACCTGCATATCCTTCTAAATTTTTAGAAGTAAAACCTTCAGCTTCTCCTTTATGTAACATGAAAGATAACGCTTTTTTTACGCCTTCACCGAATGGTGCGCCCTCTTTCGCCGATTCTTCTTCCCATACACTTTTAATTTGTAAAAATTGTTGTGTATCACGAATTAAATCTTCTTTTCGTTTTGCAACTTCTTCTGTCCAATTAATTGCCGACATCACGCATCCATCCTTCACTATATTGTTTCTTTCATCATAACAAACCGAAATCTCTTATGCCATACACGAAACTTAAATACCGAACAATTGTAATATTTCAGATATTTCCCATTAGTTTTTCTTTTGTTTTTTCAAAAAAATTTGCAGGAATTTGGCGTTTTACGTAGAATTTTATGTGTTAGTTGACTGACCATATATACAATGTCAACTACCAATATTTTTCTATATGAATATTTGTTAAACTTTTGTAAAATTTAAGTAGATTAAAGCATGAATTTTATCATGTAGAGTACAATGGTAGTAACGACCTTCTTTCCTGAATGGGGTCAAAAAAACTAGTAGAGGAGTGGTTTTCTCTTGAAACCTACAACTACTCGTATGCTAACACGCATTAAATCAATTTATATGTACATCAATGAAAACGGAACGGTAACGACGAAAGACCTTGTAGATGAGTTCGGGATCACACCGCGAACGATACAACGTGATCTAAATGTGTTGCAGTTTAATGAACTCGTGTATAGCCCTTGCCGCGGTAAGTGGACAACAACAGGAAAGAAAGTGAGAATGACCTCATAATGAAAAAATAATTGTATGTAAATAAATACATACCCCTTTCTAACTCATTAGAAAGGGGTCTTTTCTGCGCCGAAAAACAGCACTATTTCTCAGTATCTACTTGATATGTTTTTAACATTTCTACTTCTTCATCTGATAGCTCTCGGTATTCTCCAAGTTCTAACTCTGCATCTAATACTAACGGTCCCATCTCTGTTCTCTTTAGGTAGACTACTTTTTTCCCTACCGCTTCAAACATACGCTTTACTTGATGGAACTTTCCTTCTGTAATGACAAGCTCGATTTCAGAAATCTCATCGCTTTTTAATATTGTAAGTGCACCTGGCTTTGTTTCATAGCCATCATCTAAAATAACACCTTTAGCAAACTCGTTTACATCCTCTTCTGTTACGACTCCTGCAATGTGTGCATAATATTTTTTCGGCACGTGCTTTTTCGGAGATAACAATTGATGTGATAACTTCCCGTCATTTGTTATCAATAAGAAACCTTCCGTATCAATATCAAGTCTTCCAACTGGGAACGGATCAAAGATTGCATCTTCTAACTCTAATAAATCTATTACTGTTTCATGATTATCATCTTCTGTCGCTGAAATAACACCTTGTGGTTTATGCATCATTAAGTAAACAAACTCTTTATATTCCACAACTTCACCGTGAATCATAACTTCTTGCTCTTCTACATTTACATGAACCTTTGCATCTTTCACTGGCGTTCCATCAATTTTCACAACGCCGTCTTTCAATAATTTCTTTACTTCTTTTCTACTTCCATATCCCATATTCGCTAATAATTTATCTAATCTCACGCTTTTCACCTTCTTTGTTTATCATAGAAAAGGGGACGTAATTACGCCCCTTTTGATTTCAACTTTATTTTGAATCTATTGCCAAGTTTACGTTGGATTTTCTCTAACGCTTCTCCGCCAAATACTCTTTCCAGTACTCCTGTGCGAATCGCTAACAATCCGTACACAAGACCACCAATACCTGCACAAATCACAACTGTAACAAGAGCACCAATTCGTCCATCAGGCGAAATCATGAAGGATAGAATCCATTGTGATAACTTTACAGCAACGACCATTACAAGTGTTAATATTGCAATTTGGAATGTTCTCTTATATACAACACCAAATGAATAGTGTACATGTTTTTTGATTTGTCTATTCGTATACCATACGGAAGCTAAGAAGCCGACTGCTGTTGCTAAAATTGCTCCAACTGTACCGAAATAACGAATAAAGATTACGTTACATACGAATTTCAAAATAACACCCATAATAAGCGCGACAATCGCATGTTTTTGTTGGTTAATCCCTTGCAGAATTGCTGCTGTTACTGTAAATAAAGCGAATAACAACGCAACCGGTGCATACCACATTAACACTTGTCCACCTAATGGATCTGAGTCATAGAACGCAGTGTAAATTGGATATGCAAGTGTTGAAATACCGACAACTGCTGGCAATGTTAAGAACATATTTGCCTGGAATGTTTGTGTAATTTGTAACTTTAAATAACGGTATTGTTTTTCAGTAAATGATTTTGTAATTGCTGGTACAAGCGTTAAACTAAACGCTGTTGCAAGTGATACAGGAATCATAATTAATTTATGCGTCCACATTGTGAAAATACCAAGTGCTCGCTCTGCGATATCACCTTGGCCAATTGCTTGCATAATTGAGTTAAATGTCAATGTATCAATTTGTTGATATAAAGGAATTGTTAACCCAATTACAACGTAAGGAATCGCATATGCAAATAATTCTTTAAATAATTGAACGGTACTCACTGTCGATTCTGGTACAGTTTGTTCAATTAAATATTGATCCAAATGTTTTTTACGTTTTAACCAGTACCAAATTAATACACCGAGTGCTCCAACTGCTGAAACGAACGCAGCAAATGTCGCTACCCCAACTGCTGTTGCAACTGTACCGCCAAGCACTTTAATAACGATAAAACTACCCGCTAATAAAAAGACGATACGAATAATTTGTTCAATAATTTGCGAAACAGTAGTCGGTCCCATAGATTGGTGACCTTGGAAATAACCACGAATTAAACTCGCTGCTGGTACAACAATAAGTGCAAAACTTACAAGACGAATAATCGTCGTAACTTCTTCTACATTACTGTGTATACTTTGTTTACCAAGCATTGCTTCTGCAAACAATGGCGCCGACATATATAGAACTAGGAACGAAAGAACTCCTGTTACTATCATCATAACCATTCCCGAGCGGAACATTCTCCGGCTCGTTTTATAATCGCCAAGCGCATTATATTTGGAAACAAATTTGGAAACAGCAAGTGGTACCCCTGCCGTTGCAATACTTAAAAAGATCGTATATGGAATGTATCCATATGTATAGAGCGTTCCGCCTTCTGTACCTACTAATGCATGAAACGGAAAGACGTAAATCATGCCTAAGAACTTTACTAAAAATGTCCCTAACGTAACAATAAGCGTTCCGCGCAGAAATTTCGAATCGGACATACAAAAATCCTCCTACATCTACATAAAGTGAAACTATAATTTGCAGGGAAGGTGTTCACTCCCTACTCTTTATTAGTTGAACTATTCGACCATTTACGGGCTATCAAATCCCTTTTTATTTCTCTTACATCATAAGGTTTTCGTCTTATGGCCCACAAATAGCAGGATAGTGCTGAACTCTAACTTTTGTATTGTACCACAATTCTCTCCTTAAGCAGTACTTCACACTATTTTTCTTTTAAGGGAAAACATGCTATTCTTTTAGGCAGGAAATGTAGAAAATGAGGTCGATATATTATGCATTATGATGTTATTGTCATCGGCGGCGGGCCTTCTGGGCTAATGGCTGCAATCGGTGCTGCAGAAGAAGGCGCAAATGTCTTACTTCTTGATAAAGGAAATAAACTAGGACGTAAACTTGCGATTTCTGGTGGTGGCCGTTGTAACGTAACGAACCGTCTACCACTTGATGAAATCGTTAAACATATACCAGGAAATGGCCGCTTCTTATACAGCGCTTTTTCTATTTTCAATAATGAAGATATTATTACATTCTTCGAAAATCTCGGTGTAAAACTGAAAGAAGAGGATCATGGTCGCATGTTCCCTGTATCAAATAAAGCACAATCAGTAGTAGATGCACTTTTAACACGATTAAGAGACTTAGGTGTTAAAATCCGTACAAATACACCTGTTGAAACGATTGAATATGAGAATGGTCAAACGAAAGCAGTCGTACTGCAAACTGGCGAAGTGTTAGAAACGAATCACGTCGTTATCGCTGTTGGCGGAAAATCTGTTCCTCAAACTGGTTCTACTGGAGACGGATATGCTTGGGCTGAAAAGGCTGGACATACAATTACAGAATTATTTCCAACAGAAGTACCAATCCTTTCAAACGAACCATTTATTCGTGATCGTTCCTTACAAGGTCTTGCTTTACGCGATGTAAATTTAAGCGTATTAAACCCGAAAGGAAAAGCTATCATTTCTCACAAAATGGACATGCTCTTCACTCATTTCGGCCTATCTGGTCCTGCTGCTCTTCGCTGTAGTCAATTTGTCGTGAAAGCACTGAAAAAGTTTAAAACGAATACGATTCAAATGAGCATCGATGCATTGCCAGAAGAAAATAGTGAACAACTATTCCAGCGCATGCTGAAACAAATGAAAGAAGATCCGAAAAAAGGAATTAAAAACGTTTTAAAAGGTTATGTACCTGAACGTTACTTCCTATTCTTATTAGAAAAAAATGAAATTGACGGTAGTGAACAAGCTGGACAAGTTTCTCACGAAAAGATTCGTGCACTTGTAAAAGACTTTAAAGAGTTTACTGTGAATGTAAATGGTACGCAGTCAATTGAAAAAGCATTCGTTACTGGCGGCGGTGTATCCGTTAAAGAAATTAACCCGAAAGAAATGTCTTCTAAATTCACGAACGGCGTATATTTCTGCGGCGAAGTTCTTGATATCCACGGTTATACTGGCGGATATAACATTACATCTGCTCTCGTTACTGGTAGAATTGCCGGGACTACAGCTGGAGAAAACGCGAAAATGAAATATTAAAAAAAGAAACAGGGATTCCTGTTTCTTTTTTTATAGGTACATGAAGTTATATCAGCGATTTCTCAACTTATATCGGCGATTCCCCGAATTTATCAGCGATTCTTTAACTTATATCAGCCATTTTTTAAATATATCGACTTACCGACAAGAAGCGACAAATATACGATCCACTTAACTTCCCATTGCTTTTTTGTTGCTTTATATACCTTAGTACCTTTATATTTTATATTGTTGAATATTTGAAAAAGGGTAAGGGGAAAAAATATGAGAAAAAAAGTCATGATGTCTTTAATGCTAATGACGTTTCTTTCTGCGGTAGAAGGAACGATTGTTAGTACAGCAATCCCTCGTATAACGAGTGATTTGTCAGGCGTCGAACTTGTTAGTTGGGTATATGCAATTTATATGCTTGCAACAGCTGTTTCGACTCCAATATACGGAAAGCTCGCTGATTTATTCGGCCGTAAAAAAGTTTTACTTATCGGCGCTACAATCTTCTTAATTGGTTCTGCACTTTGCGGAGTCGTTACATCAATGGAACAATTAATCTTCTTCCGCGCTCTTCAAGGTATTGGTGCTGGTGCTGTTATGCCGATCACAATGACGATTATCGGCGACTTATATAGCGAAGCAAGAGACCGCGCGAAAGCACAAGGCTGGATGAGTGCCGTTTGGGGTGTATCTGGTGTTATCGGACCATTAGTCGGCGGATTTTTAGTTGATTCTCTTTCTTGGCGTTATATTTTCTTCTTAAACGTTCCATTTGGAATTATCGCTTGCTTAATGATCGCCATTTATTACAAAGAATCTATTAAATCATCTAAGCAACATATCGATTATCTTGGGGCTACAGTCTTTTCATTAAGCACAATCGCTTTACTATACGCATTATTAACAGGTAGCAGTAAGCAAAACTGGGGAGACATAACAATTATCGCCCTATTAATCTTCGCCGTCGTTTCATTCATTATTTTCTTATTCATCGAGAAAAAATCTCCGGAACCATTAATTCCGTTAGCACTTTTCTCTAACCGTACATTATCTACGATAAACATACTAACTCTCATTGCCGGTGCCATGATTATTAGTATTACAGTATACCTTCCAATCTGGAGCCAAGGTGTATTAGGAAAAAACGCGACAGAAGCCGGACTCATTTTAATGCCGATTCCTGTTATGTGGACATTTGGTGCAATGTTCTCAGGTAACTTAGTGGGCAAATTAAAAACGAAACAAATCATTTTACTTGGAGCTAGCATTTTATCAGTCGCTACGTTCTTATTATTTACATTATCAACAAATTCACCATCGTTCCTTATTTATGTAGCAGTCGGATTATTCGGCTTAGGAATGGGGCTTGTAACACCAATTTACATGGTAACAATTCAAGCAGCCGTACCAGCTCATACACGCGGAACAGCCGTTGGTTTAAACACATTTATTAATACATTTAGTCAAACATTAGGTGCTGCAATCTTTGGAACAATCTTCAATACGATGATTCACGCACGTGGTATTAAAAATCTTGATCTTGTATCTGGTGGCGGACACGGAGGAACTACAGCAAACGTAGTAACCGAATCGCAGGAGGCATTAGCATCAAGTGTACACGTCATTTATATGAGCACTTTCGTATTAGCAGTATTTACATTAATTATAGCTTGGCTTTTATTAAAGCCAGCTACACAAACAAGTGAGCAAAAATAAAGAGGATGACCAAAATGGTCATCCTCTTTTTATTCTTCATTCTCCACAATATGTTTCAGCATGGACAATTTATTATCCCAAAAACGCTCATAATACGAGAGCCATTGTTGTAATTCCTCTAATGGTTCCGGATGCAAGCGATATATCTTCTCTCTTCCGCTTTTTCTTCCGCTTACTAGATTCGCTTCTGAAAGAATATGAAGGTGCTTTACAACCGCAGTACGACTCATTGGAAAATGATCCGTTATTTTAGAAATCGGTAACTCTTTATCACTTAATAACCGTATTACTTCTCGGCGGGTTGGATCAGCAATTGCTTGAAATACATCATATTTCGCTGCTGATGAGGACACTTAGCCTTCGACAACCTTTTTCAGTTTTTCATTTACAATCGCTACCCAGCCTCCGCTCATTCTATCGCGAATAATAGAGCTCTTCGCATTCGCTTTCGGAAGAATTTCATCAGGATGTTTCCAGCCGCCGTGAATTAACGTAAATTCTGTTTTATTATCTCCTAGGTCTTTCAGATTAAATGAAACGATCCAGCCATCTGTATCCCATGAGAAAGATAGATGATTTGGCTCATCGATTTCTAACACTTTACATGGTGATGGACCAAATGGTGATTGTACATGAAATTCATGTCCTACCTCTAATGCGAAATCATTTGGCATAAACCATGATGCGATTCCATCTGCAGTTGATACTACATTCCATACTTTTTGAATAGACGCGTTGAAAACGATTGTTTGTTTAATATCATTTAATGTATTTTGTTGTTCCATTTTCTTTCTCCTTTATTCAGCGATAAATTACAACACCTTTTGGTTACATTTAGATAATATAACACCTTTTAGTTTCATGTCAACGCTAATTCTTTTTTTACTGTTGAGAAATTCTCAACATTTTTTCAACAGGACAAACACCCTCTCAGCATTCCTTCATAATATACTCACAAAGGCAACAAAAAATAAAACTTCTCTCAACATGAAACTCCATCATTCATCTTGAAAGAAGAGCCTTACGTATATCATGCGTATTTCGTCTCTCCTCCTTCCCTCGGGGACACTACGCGAGATATGAAAAATCAGAAGGAATATGCCCACCATTTGAGTAGGTAGTTATTTCTCTTCTCCTCAACATTTCCTTAGGAGCGAAATGACTACCGACTCACTTTTTTCAAACAAAAATAAAAAGGGGATGAACGCTATGTTCTATTGCATTAACTGCTCTGATATTCACCATGAAAAACATCCGAATGATAAAGTATTCAAAAACGGTTTTTATATTGATCCATTTTTAGGTGATCGTTATCACCTTGGTATGTGTACAGATGCCCAAAACCATGAGACTGGGGAGACTCTTTTAACGACAAAGAAATTAGGTACACCCCAATCTATTATGAACGTATTACCGACACACGTTGTCCCAACATAAAGCATAAAAAAGAGCTGGCTCACCCAGCTCTTTTTTATGCTTTATAAACGATCATTGCTGAAAAACAATAAATTTGGTTCTCATCATCGTTAATGGAAACACCAACTTGGTACTTAATATCTACAAAGTTACTATCATCAATCTTTTTCAAAAAAACATTTACAGCGTCTTCTAAGTCTTTTTCATGACTTTCATCAAACACTTTCACACGAATCATGTTAACACCATCCTAGATCGCAGCCCTCCGCCGCTTGATTATTGCCACGGTGCGTATCTATGATGCGATAAAATTTTCCGTCTTCATATATATATCCGTCTTCTAACACATATTGTTTACCTTCAGTATAGACATAAAACTTACCTATCATAAATTTACTCGTATATAATTCCAAACAATCTGGTCTAAATTTAGCTACAACTTTATTTGTAATATCAATTTTTATTGTGCGCCCCACCTTCTCTCCCTCCTTTGCAAAGAACGGATTTAGGTATATTGTATTAGCGATTTTACATTTTATGCTTAAAAATAAGTGGATATGCCTCCCTTCTTCACCTGTACTATTTTTCTAAAAAAATCATAGATAAGTAAGAGCAAAAAAATATACAAAAAAAGAGTTTTTACTTATTGACTCAGATATAATTATTATGGTATTATATAAAATTTGACATTTTTATTCACTTATGTTATCATTAAAAATGGTTACCACATATGGAGGTGGATGATTTGTTTCAAATTGGTGATAAAATCGTTTATCCAATGAACGGCGCAGGAGTCATCGAAGCCATTGAAGAGAAAGAAATATTAGGAACAATACGTCAATATTGTGTGATACGTATCATTAGTAAAGATATGCAAGTAATGCTTCCTATGGATCAATTACAAAAATCAGGTATTCGTTATATCGTAGATAAAGGTACGTTAGATGATATACTTCTTGAATTTCAAAACGGGGAATCAGACCCATCACTTTCCTGGAAACAAAGATATACAATGAATATGGAAAAAATGAAAAACGGCAATCTGCAAGATAGTGCAGAAGTTGTTCGCGATTTACTTCGCCGCAATAAAGAGAGAGCTTTAAATGCGAGCGAAAAACAAATGCTAGATAATGCCCGAAAAATGATGATTAGCGAAGTTGCACTCGTACAAAATGTTTCTGAAAATCAAGCAACAGAATTTCTTCAAGATACAATTAATCATTAAATTTAAAATAGCTGGCCGCTATTTTTTTTTTTGTAAAAAAGGACAAAGAGCTAAAACTCTTTGTCCTTTTCTATTACCCACGTCCTGCTTGGAACGATGGATATAACGTCATTCCACCATCTGCAAATAACGTAATTCCAGTTACGTAACTTGCCTCTGATGAAGCGAGCCACGTTGCAACGGCTGCAATTTCTTCCGGTTTTCCGATGTAGCCCATCGGTATCATACTTTCCACATCAGCACGTTTTTTAGGATCAGCAAACTTCTCTGCATTAATTGGCGTATTTATTGCACCTGGCCCAATATTATTTACTCGAATACCTTTTGGTGCATATTCTAATGCTAACGTTTCTGTCATCAGTTTAATACCGCCCTTACTGGCCGCATAGTGCACAAATAACGGCCACGGAATTTTCTCATGAACACTCGACATATTAATGACAGACCCTTTAATATCATGTTCTACAAAATATTTAATCGCTTCACGGCTTCCTAAAAAAGCACCTGTTAAATTTGTATTGATTACTTTATTCCAATCTTCTAGCGGCATTTCATGCGATGGTACCGCATTTTCTATCCCTGCATTATTAATCATAACGTCAAGTGTACCAAACTCTTTCACAGCAGATTGAATGAGGTTCACAACATCAGATTCATTCGTGACATCTCCTTTTACAGCAATCGCTTCTCCGCCTACTTTTTTAATTTCTTCTAATACATCATGCGCTTCTGACTCTCGTGAGCGATAGTTAATAACCACTTTTGCTTTCTCCTTAGCAAACCTTACTCCCATCGCTCTTCCAAGACCAGTTGCCGATCCTGTAATAACAACAACTTTCCCTGCTAAATCACTATACATTTCAATACCCCCTTTAACTTTTTGCAACACCTAACATAATTCCAGCTGCAATAATAAAAACGATACCGGCAACAATCCCCATTAATTGGCGTTTCGTTTTCTTTTCACCTAATATAAGAATTCCGCCAAGCGTTGAAATAATAATTCCCATTTGTGATAGAGAGAAACTTGTTGCCACTCCAACACGCGGCTGTGAAATGAATAAAAACATGTTTCCAGCTGCCCAAATTAATCCTGGAATAATATTTCGTATCGCATATTTATTAAATGGATGATGTTTGAACGTAAGCAAAATGCCTCCTAACACCATACCAACTGCTTGTGGCAATAAAGCTGACCAACCATCTACGTTAAAAAGTCTAATCACTACTACGTAAACTAAATAACCGACTGTTGAAATCAATAAAATGATAATACCCCTTTTAAAATTTCCCGTTTGCTCTGCACTCTTTTCTTCCTCACTTTGAAGTGATGTTAAAATAACACCGATAATAATACAAACGAGTGCCAAAACGCCAAGGACGACTGATATTGTCGTGGACCACTCATGAAATACGATGACTCCAAATAAAGTCGTCGCAACTAATTGCAGTCCTGTCGAAATGGGCATTGTTCTCGAAACGCCCATTAAATCAATACTTTTTAATTGATTCGCTTGACCGAGCGCCCAAAATAAACCTGACACAATCCCAACTCCAATAACAGTAGGAGTTAATACTGGCTTCACAAAAATATAAACAACAATCGAGAAAATAAGTGCGCCAAGCGTTGTACCGAGCGTTTGACTATACGGTCCTCCGCCCAGTTTCACGTTAAATAGCACAATACTTCCCCAAAATATAGCTGGTAAAATCGCTAAAAGTATGTCCATCGCTCATTACCTTTCTTTACTGAATGTCATGGGTTATTACTCTGAATCATTAGAGTGAGCTTTTATTTTTTCCTTTTCGCGTTCACAAACCTTTTCTGCAACATCACCAGAAACATTCTTTTCTCGCTCCACCTTCTTTATCTTTACGTGATCTAAATGATCTTCCAAAGTAAGTGTAACTTTATCATTTGGCGGATTATGTGCACCTTGGAATGTGAGAAATTGTAGCGTAATTTCAAATCTAGGAACGAACTCATCTTTCTTGCCAAGACGCTTTATATTTATAACTGAAGCACATTCATATTGATCTTCTGTCACTTGTCTAATAATTGAATAGTACCTATTCGATAATGCACTTTCTAAAAGCTGTTCCCTTGATTCTTTCGCAAAAGAATCACTTGGAGAAGAGAAAAAGACCGAACATATCATTGTCATAACTACACATATTTTTTTCATAATACCCTCCTTTTTCTATAAATTAGTGTTCGCAAAAATGCCATAAAAAAAACGACTTCCCCCTATGTAGGAAAGTCGTTTTAATAAAGTGAAACTTTAATCAGTGGGGGGGGTCTTCCCCCCACTGATTATTAGTTGAACCAATCGGACTTTTATGGGCAGTTGATCCCCCAACTTCTTTGCTTCCGCTAAATTTTGAGGTCGGGGTCTTACTGCCCGTTAAAGCGGGATAAATCCAATATTAACCACCGCTCACCGGTGGGATAAGTGCAACAATATCACCAGATTGGATCTTGTCATCTTCATTTGCATATTCTTCATTTATCGCAACCATAATTGGTTCTGTCACTGGCACATTATATTCTTTAGCAACAACATCTTTTAACTCTGCAACCGTAATATTTTCTTTCTCTATTTGTAATTCACTTGTTCCTGCTTCCTCTTGCAAGTGCGCAAATAACAATACTCGAATCATACTTATAGCTCCTTCCCAGGCTCTCCCGCCGGATATGGCGTTTTTTCTAATTGATCACCAATCCAAGAGTCTCCATCTTCCCAAAACTCCTTTTTCCAAATTGGAACAATTTGTTTTATGCGTTCCATAATATATTCATTCGCTTCATAAGCCGCTTTACGATGCGGTGTTGAAACAGCAACAACAACCGCGATATCAGAAATTTGCAGTGTACCGATGCGATGTGTAATCGCAACGTGTGTACCTGGCCACTTCTCTTTCACTTCTAAGCCAATTTTCTCTAGCATCTTTTCTGCCATCGTTTTATAAGCGACGTATTCTAAGTATAATGTACGACGCCCTTTCGTAAACTCTCTAACCGTTCCAATAAATGTTGTAACGGCACCGCATTCACGGCGAATTACTTTTTTCGCTACCTCTTCAATTGAGATTTCGGTATCAATTACTTCATAATACGTATTTGTCATTGCGGACTCCTTACCGTTTGTACAAACCAGTCTATATACAACTCTTCTTCTGTTATATGAAATACTTTATATTCTTCTCGTAAGTTTGCGGGAGCATCATGCCACGTAATAACCGCTACTATATTTTCTACTTTATGTAAAAGTTCAACGTCTTCGGCAGAACGAAGTAACACTACTTTCGGATAGCTCTCTTTTTTATAGCCCTCTATTAAAATTGTATCCACTTCAAAAAACTCATATAAGCGAATAATTTCTCGCAAGGACCATTCCTCTTTTAATGACGACAGCGAAAATAATCCCGCACCTTCTACACTACTGACAACCGCACCCGCCTTTCGGTGCCTTTCACTATCTTTTTGCGCTACTTCTGGAAAACCTCCGTGCCCGTGATGTTTAATGGTAGCAACTTTCATTTTCCGTTCAGCTAACGCATGCACTATTTTCTCAACAAGCGTTGTTTTCCCGCTATTTTGATACCCTACTATTTGTAAGATTGAAGGGGCTTTTCCCATGGCCAATCACATCCCTCGGCGTGCTCTAACAATAATACCGATACTTTCATTCCTGCCTCAAATCCTCTCGTTCCTCCAGGCAACACAATAAAAGCATTCGCATCAGCAAGTGAAGATACCGCACTTGATTTATCTAAACCAACCGGCATCGCTTGTAATGCCCCGTCCACGATTGTCACGTTTGCTCTTACAAAACGAGTAAACGGATTTGGCTTTGGAAAATCTTTTTGTAAAATGGCATCAGCTCTATATACGTGAGGCTCCTTCGCATACAAATATGTTTTTATAACCGGATGCACAAATAGTTCAAAGCCTACATAGCAAGCTGAAGGATTTCCTGATAAACCGAAAAGTAACTTCCCATCAACTTCAGCTACTGTCGTTACACTACCTGGTCTCATCGCTATTTTATTAAAGAGTACATTCGCTTGTAATCTTTCATAAATGGCCGGCAAGTAGTCATAATCTCCTACCGACACACCGCCTGTCGTAATTAAAATATCAACCTCATTCATTGCTGATTGAACGGCTGTAAAACATGCATCTAACTCGTCGGCAAGTTGGCCATAATAACGAACTTTCCCTCCAGCTTTCATAATTTGAGCGGCAATCATATACGAGTTACTATTTCTAATTTTCCCCGGCTGTAACGACTCATGTACTTCTAATAATTCACTTCCTGTCGTCACAATACCAACAACAGGCTGTTTTACAACCTTCACAGTACTATATCCAAACGTCGCTAATAAGGCCGCAACACCTGGATTAATTGCAACACCTTTCTTAACGAGAACTTGATTTTGTTTTATATCTTCCCCTTTAAATGACACGTTGTCACCACTATGAAAAGGACGCTTTAACTTCATATATGTTTTTCCGTTCTTCTCAAAACCTTCTGTCAGCTCTAGCATTACGACTGCATTACAACCCTCTGGAATAGCTGCTCCTGTCATAATACGAACCGCCTGAAATGCCCCTACTTCTTCTGTAAAAACAAATCCCGCCCCAATTTCTCCTATTACTTCAAACTCAATCGAATTCTCTTGATTTGCTTCTTTCGTATCTTCTGCACGAATTGCGAAACCATCGTAAGGAGAACGATCAAAATGAGGAACGTCATGATCAGAGACAACATCCTCTCCAAGAATTCTCCCGTAACTTTCCGTAATAGAAACTTCTTCTACTTCACCATTCTTCGCATATTCCATTACTCTCTCCACTGCCTCAGCAACTTGAATCGGAATTCGTTTTTCTACCATCGTTTCTCACCTCATATTTGCAATTTTTTTTATCTCGATTAAACTTTATATATTAAATAGAAATTACTTCAAGGAGGAATTCCATGTCTTCATTCACACACTTTAATGACCAAGGACGCGCGAAGATGGTTGATATAAGTGACAAAAAAACAACCGTTCGAACTGCAATTGCGTGCTCTAGCATTGTTGTTACAAAAGAAATTTACGATAAAATCTCTCACAATGAAATCGGGAAAGGTGACGTATTAGCAGTTGCACAAATCGCAGGTATTATGGCTGCGAAACGCACTTCTGATATTATCCCAATGTGCCATCCTTTATTATTAAAAGGTGTTGACGTTTCTTTTGATTGGAAACAATCCGAAGAACAATATCGACTACTTATTGAAGTAAAAGTTAAAACAGAAGGTAGCACCGGTGTTGAAATGGAAGCTTTAACAGCTGCCTCCGCTACCGCTCTTACTGTGTACGATATGTGTAAAGCTGTTGATAAAGGTATGATTATTGGCGAAACGTACTTGTTTGAAAAAACAGGTGGAAAAAGTGGAGGTTATACGAGAAAGTCTTAACCTTCTCTCCGTTGAACCTAAAGGGTTTCCCTTTAGGTTCAACCTATATATCTTGCATATAAACGTTTTGCCACATTGATATCATTCGTCCCATGAATAAACGCCCTGCCATCTGTAAATAAAACAAAACGAAATTCCTCTACCGGAAATGATAATAAATACGGAGTAGCTTTTACATCCACACTTCTTTGTAAGCGCTTTTTAATTTCCTCTAAATTAAATTCATTCCGCGCACCTGGACGGATTTGTACTGTATTCCGGCCACATAACACTTCTGTTTTTGTTTGTGCTTCAAATGTTAAACTTGGATATGTACGTAATCTTCCACAAGATAAACACGTGTCTTTTTTCTGCCTATTCACTTTAAATGCCATCTGTTGATTATTCCAAAGATCAAACGATAACATCGTTTCGCGAAGTGCCCCATAGTCTTCTACTAATATTTTCAGCGCTTCCGTTATTTGATGTGCAACTACTAATTGTACTGCCGGTTGTATAATACCAGCCGTATCACATGTTGCTCCGCTCGCCGGATGCTCCATTAAACAGCGGAAACATGGTGTTTTTCCTGGTAAAATTGTATACGTTACCCCGTAACTTCCTACACAACCACCATATATCCACGGAATATTATACTTTTGTGAAATATCATTAATAAGAAGACGCGTTTCAAAATTATCTGTCGCATCTAATATTAAATCTACATCATTCACTAGCTCTTCCATTTCTTGCACCGTTACATCTGTCACAACTGGATTTATTTCCACCTCAGAATTAATCGCCTTTAAATGTTCTGCTGCTGCTACCGCCTTTGGTTTATACTGCTTTGCATCTTCTTCTGTATATAATTGTTGCCTTTGTAAATTGCTCCATTCTACATAATCACGATCTGCAATTGTTATTTTTCCAACACCTGCTCTCACAATCGCTTCTGCATTTGCTGCACCAAGAGCTCCAGCCCCAATAATAAGCACATGTTTCTCTCTAATTTTTTTCTGTCCCTCTTCTCCAACACCAGCAAATAATATTTGTCTTGAATATCGCTCCTGCATACGATAGCCCCCTTCCTTATCCTCCTATATAAGACATTTCAATTTTCGGACGATTTTTTGCACTTTCTTCTGTCCGTTCATCCGAATATCTATCTTTTCTATTCATCCATACATCTTGTATAACACTTAATAACTCATCATCCGAAAGATTCCCTCTAAGAAGTTCCCTTATATCCAATCCTTCGGTCGCAAATAAGCAAGTATAAAACTTTCCATCTGCCGAAATTCTCGCTCTCGTACAAGAGGAACAAAACGATTCAGAAACAGAAGTAATAAAACCGACTTCGACATTTGTTCCAACGTAACGATATCGCTTCGCAACTTCACCGAAATAATGCGCTTCAGCCGGCTCAAGCGGATACACGCTATGAATCATTTCAATTAATTCTTGCTTTGTAACAACTTGATCAAAGTTCCATCCATTTGTACTACCAACATCCATAAACTCAATAAACCTAAGCGTGATTCCTTGCTCTTTAAAATAAGCAGCCATCGGAAGTACTTGATGGTCATTCATCCCTTTTTTCACAACCATGTTTACCTTTACATCAAGCCCGGCCTCTTTTGCAGCCATAATTCCCTTTATAACAGGTTTCGTATTAATATTCCGGCCATTAATACCCTTAAATACATCATCATCTATTGCATCTAAACTAACATTTACTCTATGTAATCCAGCTTCTTTTAATACTTTTGCTTGTTTCGTTAAATGAATCGCATTTGTCGTTAACCCTATATCTACTAGCCCGTCAATTTTCACGAGACGTGCAATAAGCTTTGTTAAATCTTTACGAAGCAGCGGCTCGCCACCAGTAAGTCTAATTTTTCGTACACCGATGCTAACAAATAGTTTTGCCAAACGCTCAATTTCATCAAACGTCAATAAAAACTCATCTTTCAAAAAAGCATAATCTGGCCCAAAAACTTCCGCTGGCATACAATATGTACATCTAAAATTACAACGATCAATGACAGATATGCGCAAATCTTGAAGTGGGCGTTCAAAAAAATCTGTAACCATCTCCTGCATCGCCACCCTCCCTTTCTGCCAAATTTCTCTCTTTTCATTCTATTATAATATATTTTCGAACTGCGATGTTTTTGCTTAAGTGAATAAAGTAAAACTTTCCTAACCAATTAGACTACCTACAAATAATGAGATAAAAACCTTGAAGCATAAAAGCTCCAAGGTTCTCTTCTTATTAACTTAATCTAATAATAGTTAAAGTAGCTCCTGGCGTTGTCGTAGATAATGTAGCTATTGCAACTAATCCAAATAACTGCAAACTAATAGCAGCTCCAGCAGGCAAATTAGCAATTATTGTTGCACTAAATGAACCAGTAGCCACTGTCGGGGCGTTTATCGTTCCCGCAAGCGGACTGCCATTTACAGTTATACGAGAACTTACAACTAATCCTGCCGTTAAATTAATTGTATAAGCTATATAATAGTTTCCTGCATTCGCAACTGTAAATACAGTATTTCCACCACTAACGGTTATTCCTGGGCCAATATTTTGATTGTTCGGTAATGGTACGTTCGTACCACCTAATAAAACGGAAATAGCGGTTCCTGATGTATTATTCGCAAATGCATATGTTGCAGTTGTACTAACTCCAGTGGCTCCAGTAGCTCCAGCTCCGGTTGGACCTGTATCTCCAGTTGGACCTTGTGAACCGGTTGCTCCTGTTGCCCCCGTTGGACCTTGGATTCCTTGCGGGCCTTGAATTCCTTGGGGACCTGTCGCTCCGGTTGCTCCCGTGACTCCAGTTGGACCTTGGATTCCTTGCGGGCCTTGAATTCCTTGGGGGCCTTGAATTCCTTGGGGACCTGTCGCTCCCGTTGCTCCTGTAGCTCCGGTTGGACCTTGGATTCCTTGCGGGCCTTGAATTCCTTGCGGACCTTGAATTCCTTGCGGACCTGTCGCTCCGGTTGCTCCTGTAGCTCCCGTTGGACCTTGAATTCCTTGCGGGCCTTGAATTCCTTGTGGGCCTTGTGGGCCGGTCGGACCTATGTCACCTTGCGGACCTTGGATTCCCTGTGGGCCTTGTGCTCCTGTTGCCCCCGTCGCTCCTTGGATTCCTTGAGGACCTTGTGGACCTTGAATTCCTTGTGGGCCGGTTGGACCTATGTCGCCTTGTGGGCCTTGAATTCCTTGGGGACCTTGTGCCCCCGTTGCCCCTGTTACTCCTTGGATTCCTTGGGGACCTTGAATACCCTGTGGACCGGTTGGACCTATCTCTCCTTGCACACCTTGGATTCCTTGCGGACCCTGTAAACCCGTCACTCCGGTTGCTCCCGTTGCTCCTGTCACTCCAGTTGAGCCTGTCGCCCCGGTATCTCCCGTTACTCCTGTCGCACCTGTTGCTCCTGTCGGGCCAGGTGGTCCACCAGATGGACCTGTTACTCCCGCCGGACCTGATGGCCCCGTTGGACCGGTCGGTCCTGCTGGTCCTCCAGATGGGCCTGTTACCCCTGTTGGACCGGTTACTCCTGTTGGACCGGTAGTTCCTTCTCCCGTCGCTCCAGTTGCCCCCGTATCTCCTGTTGCTCCCGTCTGACCTTGTATCCCTTGAATTCCTTGTGGTCCTTGCACTCCTTGCGCACCTGTTGCTCCTTGAATCCCTTGAATTCCTTGCACTCCTTGTGGCCCCATCGGACCGGTTGGACCAATCGCTCCTTGTACTCCTTGCACTCCTTGGGGGCCCTCTGGACCCGTTGCTCCTATTTCCCCTTGTATCCCTTGAATTCCAGTTGCTCCTTGTGCTCCAGTTGCTCCCGTTATCCCTTGCACACCTTGGATTCCCTGTATTCCTTGTGGACCTTGTGGGCCTGTTGCTCCTACCGGTCCTTGAATACCTTGTATCCCCTGAGAACCCTCTGGACCCGTTGCTCCAACTGGCCCTTGCACACCTTGGATTCCTTGCGGGCCCTGAAGTCCCTCTGGGCCTTCTGGACCGGTTGGACCTATCTCTCCTTGTATCCCTTGGATTCCAGTTGGGCCTTGTGGTCCAGTCGGACCTATGTCACCTTGCGGACCTTGGATTCCCTGTGGGCCTTGTGCTCCTGTTCCCCCTGTCGCTCCTTGGATTCCTTGAGAACCTTGTGGGCCTTGAATTCCTTGTGGGCCGGTTGGACCTATGTCGCCTTGTGGGCCTTGAACCCCTTGCGGACCTTGATCTCCTGTTGCCCCCGTTACTCCTTGAATTCCTTGCGGACCTTGAACACCTTGGGGACCCGTCGGACCTATCTCTCCTTGCACTCCTTGGATTCCTTGCGGACCTTGTAAACCCGTCACTCCGGTTGCTCCCGTTTCTCCTGTCGCTCCTGTCACTCCAGTTGAGCCTGTCGCCCCGGTATCTCCTGTTACTCCTGTCGCACCTGTTGCTCCTGTCGGACCAGGTGGTCCACCTGATGGACCTGTCACTCCCGCCGGACCTGATGGCCCCGTTGGGCCGGTCGGTCCTGCTGGTCCTCCTGACGGGCCAGTCACCCCT
Organism: Bacillus sp. 3G2; assembly: GCF_044324725.1. NCBI lineage: Bacteria > Bacillati > Bacillota > Bacilli > Caryophanales > Bacillaceae > Bacillus > Bacillus sp. 3G2. The sequence continues at coordinate 4,481,018 of NZ_CP172246.1, forward strand.
GTTGGACCGGTTACTCCTGTTGGGCCTGTAGCGCCTTCCCCTGTCGCACCTGTTGCTCCCGTATCTCCTGTTACTCCCGTCGGGCCTTGTATCCCTTGAATTCCTTGTGGTCCTTGCACTCCTTGTGCACCTGTTGCTCCTTGAATCCCTTGAATTCCTTGCACTCCCTGCGGCCCCATCGGACCGGTTGGACCAATCACCCCTTGAGCACCTTGTACTCCTTGGGGACCCTCTGGACCCGTTGTTCCTATTTCCCCTTGTATCCCTTGAATTCCAGTTGCTCCTTGTACTCCAGTTGCTCCCGTTATCCCTTGCACACCTTGTATTCCCTGAATTCCTTGTGGACCTTGTGGGCCCGTTGCTCCTACCGGTCCTTGTATGCCTTGTATCCCCTGTGGCCCCTCTGGACCCGTTGCTCCAACTGGCCCTGGCACTCCTTGTATTCCTTGTGGGCCTTGAAGTCCCTCTGGGCCTTCTGGACCTGTTGGTCCTATATCTCCCATCGAACCTTGTATTCCTTGCACTCCTTGTGGTCCTGTTGCTCCTGATGGACCCGGTACTCCTTGTATACCTTGTGGACCTTGATCTCCGGTCGCTCCTGTTACACCTTGAGGCCCTATAGCCCCCTGTATACCTTGCGGACCTTGATTACCAGTTGCACCCGTGATTCCTTGAATCCCCTGAACTCCCTGTATTCCTTGTTCACCAGTTACACCCGTCGGACCAGGAATACCTTGGATACCTTGCGGACCTTCTGGACCTGTTGGCCCAATCGGCCCTTGAATCCCTTGTATTCCTTGCAAGCCCTGTGCTCCTGTGCTTCCACTCGGACCTGTACTTCCCGTTGCTCCTGTTACCCCTGTACTTCCTGTAGCCCCAGTATTCCCCGTTGCTCCAGTCGCACCTGTACTTCCACTCGGTCCACCACCTGGACCTGTCGGCCCCGTCGGACCAGGTGGTCCTCCTGACGGGCCAGTGATCCCTGTTGGACCGGTTACTCCCGTCGGTCCTGTTATCCCCTGACCAGTCGCTCCGGTTGCTCCTGTATTTCCACTCGGTCCTTGTGATCCTTGTATCCCTTGTGCTCCTTGTATTCCTTGTGGACCAGTTGCTCCTGGTACTCCTTGCACACCTTGAATTCCTTGAGATCCCTCAGGTCCTGTCGCTCCAATTGGCCCCTGTAATCCCTGTATCCCTTGTATACCTTGTGCCCCAGTCGCTCCGGTTGGACCAATCGGGCCTTGTAACCCTTGCACACCCTCCGGTCCTGTCGCTCCAGTTTCTCCTTGTGGCCCTCTCAATCCTTGTGGCCCCTGCTGTCCTTCTGGTCCCGTTGCACCTATTGGTCCAACCGGTCCTTGTATCCCTTGCACACCTTGAGGTCCTGTCGGGCCCATCTCCCCCATCGGACCTTGTAATCCTCTTGGTCCTTGTGGGCCAGTCGGGCCTTGCGGACCGGTTGGACCAGTAATTCCAATACCAGTAAATCCCGTTGGAACGGGTGGAAAGGTAGGCCCAATAAGATTTGGTGGAATTCTGAAATTAGAGTTTAATGAATGTTTTTTATCGCGCTCTCTCACACTTTCACCACCTGCACACCATCTTTTTTACATTAAACAAACCTCTTCTTCTTAATATGTATTTACAAAAACAAACTCAAAGACTATTTTTATTTGAAATAATAAAAACTCCCTTAATTCCTTAAGGGAGTCCAGCAACTGAATCCATATTATCTGTATTAGGGACAGCTTGTGCTATACTCGAAACATTTGCACTTTGCCCCATATTTGTTCCTGTTACAGTACCAGCAGGAGTACCTTTTGTATATGTTGTCGTCACCGAATCTCCTGGCTGTAAACAAAGCTTCGTCTCCGTCCCTATTACTGTAACAACGTCAATCCAAGTGCACCCCATTGAACCACTATACGACTTCGAAGCAGTAAATGAAGTATCACTCAAATTATCACCGGTAAATATATTCCCAGTGTTATTCACAATAACAAACTCTTTTATATGAGCAGGCATAATTACACTCTACCTTTCCTCTATGAACCTAATGTACGTGTACTCGTTGCTAACGGCGGAAGAAACACCGATGTTCGAATCACTGCTTCTGGCTGCCTTTTCCCATTTAAAAAAACTGCCGCACTCGAACCTCCAGCACCTGCATATATTTTTGCTACAGCTAAAGGTGCGATATTATAACAGTCGCCAACATTAACAGCTCCTGTATTGTTAATAATTTTTACTTTACGCATGTTAATCCCCATTTCCCCCTCCCCCTTTTGTATACTGTATGCAAAAGAAAAAAACTTGAAACAAACACGTTTCAAGTTTTTTAAACTACTTATTTCGTTTCACCTTCATATTGAAGCATACCGCCAACCATGTTCGCTGTTTTAAATCCTTGCTCATTTAAATAATGGCATACATTTTCACTGCGCATTCCCGAGCGACAAATAAAGATATATTCATTCTCTTTATCAAAGAAATCTACTTTATTTGGGATATCACCCATTTTAATATGTACAGCTTCTGGAATTTTCCCCGCTGCTACTTCTTCATCTTCCCTTACGTCTACTAAAAATAACGTTTCACCATTTTCTAAACGTTCTTGCACTTCTTCTGTAGTAATTGTTTTAACTTCTGTCATATTTCGTTCCTCCTTATATACAATAAAGCCTTTAGTCTCTTCCTTAAAAAGCATGTCTAATCAATTTTAGCATGCGAAAGAAAGAACGCAAAGAATGCAAAATTTATTTCTCAATTTTCTCGCAAAACTTATTCTTTACAAACATAACTCGTGCATTGTATCCTCAATATACTTGTTTTATGAAAGGAGCCAATGAAAATGACACTTTTTCTTTTCATTACCGGCATCATTTTCTTAATCGCTGCAATTATTGCTCTTAGTATGAAAAATAATAAAAAGATAAAATCACCACAAGAAATATCATTCTTATTTTTATTACTTAGTATAGCGTTCTTCGGTATAGCAATTGCCACATATATTTTCCGTCTACAAATCATGTAAAAAAAGGTGCCTACTACATACATTGCACCTTTTTCACACCATTTCTTTTCTACACAAAACTAGATACTTTCCGATTTAAAAACTCATAAACCTTTTTTTCAAATAAATGAATATCAAATGCTCCCGCCATATGCCCATTTATACTTTCTATCTCATACACTTCCGCATACTTCCCTTGTTTTTGCAACATGTCTACCATTTTATAATTATAACGTGACGGCTGAAGCAAATCTTGTTTACACGGAATCATAAGTACATTTGCTTCTATATGAGACAGCGCCTCTTCTAAAGACGAAAATCCATGCGCAATATCATGTAATAAAACTGCTTTCGCAGTATATATCCACGAATTTGCATCTACCAACTCTATACCTCTATATGTCACTTTATTTATTTCTTTCTCAAATGACGTCAATGTAGAAACCTTTTCATAAGGGTCTACTTCTATACTATTACGAGGGAATGTTGTTTCATAAAAATGCTCATCAAACGCGTTCATAAACATCATTCTATTCGCTAAATGAAGCCCCTTCATTGGCTGCTCTTCTCCATATTTTCCGCCCTTCCAGCTTGGATCTAGTTGAATGGCCTCAATAGCATTTTGCGCTACATTTACTGACGTAATAATTGGATTTTGCGGATTCGTAATAACACCAATCATCCGCTCTACCATATGAGGATAATGAACAGCCCATTGCTGCGCAATCATCCCGCCAGCTGACGGCCCCATTACAGCATGTAGCCTTGCGATTCCCATATCTTTTATTAACTCATATTGCATACGAGCTACATCAAGAAATGTAAAAACCGGAAAATCCATCGCATATTCATCTCCAGTTTTCAGATCAATTGATTTCGGTCCTGTTGTAATCACATAAGGGTTCTTTACCTGCACATTACAAAGATTATCAGTGCATATAACAAAGTATTTATTTGTATCAATTGCTTTTCCAGGTCCAATTAAACCATCCCACCAACCAGACTCCTCATCATGCGCTGTATATTTTCCTGCCGCATGACTCGTTGCACTAAAATAATGGCATACCAAAATCGCATTTGACCTTTCTCTATTTAAAATACCGTACGTCTCATACCCCATTTGAACAGGAATTTCCCTACCATTTTCAAACGTAAATTCTTTTAAAAGAAACTTCTCTTTTTTTACAATTTGCACAGACTCTCCCTCTTCCCGTTATAGTATGAACTGCTTACTACATGTTTTTTTCTATGCAAACCAAACTCCTTCTTCTTTTCATAAATAAATGAATAATATACAAAATTAGCCACAAAATAGCACTATATTACACAATCAAAGAGGGAATACATATGATTTGGAATTGGCTACGTAAGAAAAAAAAATCAAATAAAGCAGAGAAAAACGAAACAGATAACTCGGAACAACAACCTAACAATCAAGAGGATGATAACAAAGAACAGACTAGAAGTATGAAACATAATAAAGGTAACAATAGCGAGCAACAAAAAGAGGAGCACAAAGAGCCTTCTCAGGATCAACAACAGAGTTCTAAACAAAACAACTCGAATCAGGATCAACAACAAAGTTCTAAACAAGACGACTCGAATCAGGATCAACAACAACATTCTAAACAAGATGACTCGAATCACAATCAACAACAACATTCTAAACAAGATGACTCGAATCAAGATAAACAACAAAGCTCTAAACAAGATGACTCGAATCACAATCAACAACAACATTCTAAGCAAAGCGACTCGAATCAAGATAAACAGCAAAGCTCTAAACAAGATGACTCGAATCAAGATAAACAGCAAAGCTCTAAACAAGATGACTCGAATCAAGATAAACAGCAAAGCTCTAAACAAGATGACTCGAATCAAGATAAACAGCAAAGCTCTAAACAAGATGACTCGAATCAAGATAAACAGCAAAGCTCTAAACAAGATGACTCGAATCAAGATAAACAGCAAAGCTCTAAACAAGATGACTCGAATCAAGATAAACAGCAAAGCTCTAAACAAGATGACTCGAATCAAGATAAACAGCAAAGCTCTAAACAAGATGACTCGAATCAAGATAAACAGCAACATTCTAAGCAAAGCGACTCGAATCAAGATAAACAACAAAGCTCTAAACAAGATGATTCGAATCAGGATAAACAGCAAAGTTCTAAACAAGGTAAATCGGATCAAAATCAGCAGCAAAACTCTGGAAATAATAGTATTTATGATTTTACGAAACCAGGAAAAGACCGTATTCATTCTCTACAAAATTTAATAGAAAAGCTCAAAAAGTCTAGTGATTTTGTTAATTACCATACATCTGATGATGAAACGATGCCTTATTGGATTTCTTACTATCGACCTTCGCTTGATGGTGAGAAATTGCAAAAGTATTTAATGCCTACTCTTTTAGAACGACCTAACGCCTCACTAGAAGAGCTGAAAGAACATATTCCGATGAGCGGGATTACAATTACGAACGATTTACAAAAAATTGAGGATATGGTGTTAAAAGGACATGCGATTATTCAATTGAACCAGCAAGATCAAAAATGTATGCTTGCAAACATCGCGATTGATAATTATCGTGCACCAACTCCTCCTTTAAACGAATCGACTGTTATCGGTCCTCAAGAAGGTTTCGTAGAAGATATTGATACAAATATTAATTTAGTTCGAAAACGTCTTCCTGTTTTGGATTTACAAACAAAAGAAATGATTGTCGGCGAGTTTTCCAAAACAAAAGTTGTCATGATGTATTTAGACAACCTCGCTGAAAAAGATAATGTAGATTTTCTCGAGGAGTCATTACGCGCTCTTGAATATGATCAAATTAATGATAGTGCTTATATACAAGAACTAATGGGAGAAAAGTCAATTTTCCCCCTCTATATCAATACAGAGCGTACTGATAGAGTTACAAAAGCACTTATTGATGGGAAAATTGCTATTTTTGTGGATGGTTCTCCAAGCGTTCTACTAACGCCTGTATCCTATTTCGATTTTTTCATTTCACCAGAAGACTATAACGTCTCTTGGCTATATGCTACATTTTCACGCATTTTACGCCTTATCGCCGTTCTATTCTCGATATGCGCTACACCGTTATACGTTGCAGTTTTAAATTATCATTATGAACTTATTCCAAGTGACTTACTTGAAACTTTGATTTTATCAAGGGCACAAGTACCATTCCCGCCTTTAATTGAAGCACTCTTTTTAGAACTCGCAATCGACTTATTAAGAGAAGCTGGCGCAAGATTACCGATGAAAGTGGGTCAAACGCTCGGTATTGTAGGCGGTATCGTAATCGGGCAAGCATCTGTACAAGCTGGTTTAACGAGTAATATTTTATTAATTATCGTTGCCTTATCAGCACTTGCTTCCTTTATTACACCTATTTATAAAATGGGTAATGCAGTTCGATTACTACGATTCCCATTTCTTATCTTTGCAGAAATCGGAGGACTGTTTGGAATTTCTCTTGGATTTATCTTTTTATTTACTCATCTATTCAGACTTACTTCCTTACGTAAGCCGTATGCTTTGTTTTATCCGACAAGACAACAATCTGTTAAAGATTCTTGGATCCGTTTTCCATTAACAATGATTGATACAAGAGATGTACAAGCAAGACCACAACATGTAAAAAAAGCTGCGAAAGGAATTTCAACAAAACATAGATCGGACTTTGATGATTAAGAAATGAGGTGCATTCGATGAGTAAAGTTCAAGAAAAATATCAAATATCTCCTGCCTTTGTTTTCTTCTTAATTCACGGTGCACAGTTTGGTGCTGGCGTTCTCGGTTTCGCTCGGATTATTGCAAAAGCTGCTGGATACGATGGATGGATAGGAGTTATTATCACAGGAATTGGTATCCATATTCTTATATGGATGATGTACGTCTTATTAAAAGAAACAAATGGAAACTTAATTGATTTACATCGGCAAACATTTGGAAAGTGGCTAGGAAATGGTATTAGCATCATCTTTATGGCTTATTTTTTAATCGTCAGCATTTCCGTCATTCGAACATACGTTGAAATTATTCAAGTATGGATGTTCCCTACCGCTTCCACCTTTATGTTAACACTCTTTTTATGCTTAGTTAGTTATTACATTATTTCTTCTGGATTTCGTGTCATTACTGGCATTTGCGTCATCTCTGTTGGTGGTACACTAGGATATTTAATTCTTAGCTCATTCGTTTTGAAATACTCACATTGGGATAATTTACTTCCTATATTCACACATTCTTTTTCAGATATTTTAAAAGCCGCCAATCTGTCAATCTACAGTATGACAGGCTTTGAGATTTACCTCATGGTTTATCCATTTGTGAAAAAACCTATGCAATCTCATAAATACGCTCAATACGGGGCATTATTTTCAAATCTTCTATATTTATTTAGTACCCTTTTAGCCTTTGCGTTTTTTAGTGAGAAACAATTGTTAAAAACGATATGGTCACAACTTTCTATGACCCAAGTCATTCAATTACCATTCATAGAAAGGCTAGAATATATCGCGATTTCAGGCTATGCACTCGTTATTATTTCAAGTTTTATCCTTCCGTTATGGGCCGCAATGAGAGGCACTCACGAAATATTTCGCGTAAAACAAAGAGGTATTTTAATTGCTTTTATCTTTATCACGCTTATTATTTCACAACTTTTAACAAACAGGCACGATATTAACAATTTTATTAGTAATGCAGCAAAAGTTAGTTTTTGGCTCATTTATGTATACATCCCAATTCTATTTATTATTGTGTGGGTGAAAAGAAAATGGAAAAAATCAAAAGCACGAGCAAATTAATGCTTATTTCTTGTATAACATTCTTTAGTCTAACTGGATGTTTACAAAAAAATATTATCGACGATGTACAACTTATTCAAGGAACCGTTTTTGATGTAGCAAAAGATAATAAAGTAAAAGTGACATTCGTTTGTCCCATTCAGAAAAAAGGTAATAAAGTTCAAGTTTTTGAAGGCAGCGCAAATGCGGTAAAGCAAGTAAAAGCAGACACATCTTTAGAATCTTCTCAACCTTTTGCTAGCGGACAAATGCGTGTTGCTCTATATACGATAAGACTTGCCAAAACAGGAATGTCTACTTCATTCGATACATTACTTCGAGATGTGAATATAGGGAACGCTTTGTATGTTGGCTTATTAGAGGGGAATGGTACTGAACTTTTAAAAGGAAAATATACGACTTCATACAACGTTGCAATTTATATAAAAAAGTTGTTAGAACATAATATGGAGACCGGTCCTTTACCAACAGATAATCTGCATGTAGGAGCATTCCGTTATTACCAAGAAGGGCAAGACTACTATATTCCAATTTTAAAGAAACATGGTGATAAAATAAAAATTAACGGAATTGGTCTTTTTAAAAAGGATAAGTATATCGGTAAAATCGCGAAAAAAGATATGTTCATATTTAAAGGACTATTAGAGAAACACAAATTAGATTCACACGAATTTAAAACAGATTCTGCGTACGTAATGATTAATAATATTCGTTCTGTTCCAACTTACGATATAAAAATTAAAAACGGGAAGCCTTCTTTTTTCATTCATGTTCATCTTGATGCACGTATTCAAGAACTATCGAAGCAAATTAACTTAGAAAATAACAAGAACACAAAAAACATTGAAAAAAATGTCCAAAAACAATTGGATGTACAGGCTACCAAATTAATTAAGCAGTTTAAATCTTTAAACGTAGATCCTCTCGGGCTAGGTGCAAAGTATAAACAACATTATCGCCCATTCAAATTAGAAGAATGGAGACAAATGTATAAAGATGTTCCGGTTCATATAAAATACACCGTAAATATTACAAATTCTGGTGTAATTGAATGAGAAATGATTGAACTCCTCTCTCCAGCATGATACAACGGAGAGAGGAGTTTTTTATTACCAAATAGAGAGAGAAGATATTTACGGGGGAGCTTATGTCTAAAAAATTAGTAAAGCCTATTTTAAATGGTATTTTATTTCTCGGCGTCTTTTTATTTGCTCATACATACTTAAAAAATGTTTCTTTCACACGTTATTTACTTGTCGTTATACCAATGTTACTCGTTGGTATATTTGGCATCGATCTTATTTTATCCATTTTAATAAAAAAAGAAGAATAACGAGCAGGGCCGTCCCAAAAGTATTCCGGGATGGCTTTCTTTTTTTAATGGGTTATATTTTGTTGTTTAGTCGATATAATCTTTCCCTATCTAAACTAAAAGATAAAACTTTTAGACAGTGCCTTTTCATTTCATAATCACCCTATGTTACAATGAGATTCGGACAAAACGAGAAAGGATGAAACAACATGACAAACGAAAAAGGTTTAGATAAAGGATACGAACTTGTTGCGAAAATGCATGAAGTATTCGGGCATCCTGTGACAAATACTCCAACAAAACTAACAGAAGAGCGCGCAAAAATTCGTGCTAGCTTTATGCAAGAAGAGCTAGAAGAATTTCTAGAAGCAACGACTGTTGAAGATCAATACGATGCACTTATTGACCTTATTTACTTTGCATTCGGAACGTTTGCAGAAATGGGCGTACGTCCAGATAAAGGATTTGAAATTGTAAACAACGCTAACATGGCAAAGCTATTCCCTGATGGGAAACCTCGATTCCGCGAAGGCGATGGCAAAATTCTAAAACCAGAAGGCTGGCAGGCACCAGAGCCACAACTTCGTGCTGAAATCGAACGCCAACGCCAAGAAGCTGAAAAAAACTGCTAGGATTTCCTAGCAGTTTTTTATTATGTCTTTTTTTCTGCAAGTCATTAATGACCCACATGTCCCGCGTGTCCTGCTGCTCCACCAATACTAGCCGCTCCTGCTGCTGCCCCTGCTCCTCCTGCTCCAATTCCACCTGTCCAAGGAGAAGATTGTTGCTGTTGTTGATATTGCTGATATTGTTGGTGTTGTTGCCCCTGCTGACCTTGATGGCTCTGTTGACCTTGATAGCCTTGGTGTCCTTGATGGTGATGACCTTGTTGGCCTTGATGGCCTTGATGGTGGTGATGACCATGGTGACCTTGTTGGCCTTGGTGGTGATGATGACCATGGTGACCTTGTTGGCCTTGATGGTGGTGATGACCATGGTGACCTTGCTGGCCTTGGTGCGTTTGGTAAAGAACAGCTTGTGGATGAATGTGGTGGTGACCGTGGTGATGTACTTGTTGTTGATGTCCGTGATGGTGGTGATGACCATGATGACCTTGCTGGCCTTGGTGCGTTTGGTAAAGAACAGCTTGTGGATGAATGTGGTGGTGACCGTGGTGATGTACTTGTTGTTGATGTCCGTGATGGTGGTGATGACCATGATGACCTTGTTGGCCTTGGTGGTGATGATGTACATGGTGGCCTTGTTGGCCTTGGTGGTGATGGTGTACATGGTGGCCTTGTTGGCCTTGATGATGGTGGTGTACATGATGACCGTGAACACCTTGCGGATAACCACCTACTCCGCCTGCTACAACACCTACTCCCGGTACCGGAAATCCTGTCTGCACTCCTCCAACGAAAGAAGGAAATGTAGTTGGTACTCCTACTGGAATTCCTGTCTGTAAGCCAGCTACTGCTGTCGGAAATCCGCCGGTTACTGTAGGCATTCCAGCCCCTGATGTTGAAAACCCTCCCATTAATGTAGGCATTCCAGTTTGCATGCCAGCTACCGATGTTGGAAATCCTCCTGCTGCTCCACCCATCCAGCTCGGAATTCCACCGTACCCTTGTTGGCCAGCTCCTCCCATTAACATCATTTGTGTATAACTGTCCGATTCGCCTCCGAAGAAGCCATGTGGTGCATTATTGTCCATCCCTTTCATTCCTTTCACCTCTTCTACTCAATTTAGCCTACCTTTTTTATCATATTTCCTATAGAAGAATAGGTGTTTGTCTGTATTGGAATTCCGCTCCTTTTTCTTCATTCATGATAAAATTAATTAACTAAATATTTCTGCTAGGAGGTATTTCTATTGAAAAACGTAACAAAGGCTTCTATCAAAGATTTAGATGCAATCTTACATATAGATATTGATGTAATCGGAGATGATAGTAGACGAGATTATATTAAACACACTATCAATGAGGGCAGGTGCGTCATTGTAAAAGAAGAAAATTCTATCTCTGGTTTTCTAACATACGACACAAATTTCTTTGGTTGTACTTTCCTCTCATTAATTATTGTTTCGCCAGCAAAAAGAAGGAACGGCTATGCAAGCTCGTTAATCTCATATATGTTAAGTCATTCTCCTACTCAAAAAATCTTTTCTTCGACGAACGAATCGAATACAAGTATGCAAGCCGTTTTTAATACGAATGGATTTGTACGTAGTGGAATAGTTGAAAATTTAGATGAAGGGGATCCTGAAATTATTTTCTACACAAAAAAGCTCAGAGTATAAATACTCTGAGCTTTTATTTAGAATGAATTAGTTTGCAACAACGTTAACAAGTTTGCCAGGAACTACAATTACTTTACGAACTGTTTTTCCTTCGATTTGGTCTTGAATTGCTTCAAGTGCAAGTTGTTCCATTTCTTCTTTTGATGCGTCTTTACTCATTGTTAGTTTTGCGCGAACTTTGCCCATAACTTGAACAACGATTTCAACTTCATCTTCTACAAGTTTAGACTCATCAAATGTTGGCCAGCTTGCATATGTGATTGTTTCATTGTATCCAAGTTTGCTCCATAGTTCTTCTCCGATGTGAGGTGCAACTGGTGCAATCATTTTTACGAAACCTTCTACATATTCTTTTGGAAGTGTTTCAGCTTTGTATGCATCGTTGATGAATACCATCATTTGAGAAATCGCTGTGTTAAAGCGAAGCTCTGCATAGTCTTCTGTTACTTTCTTCACTGTTTGGTGGTAAGCTTTTTCAAGCTCTTTATTTGGTGCATCAGTAATTTTCTCACTTAATTCACCGTTATCTTGAATGAATAGACGCCATACGCGGTCTAGGAAACGACGCGCTCCGTCAAGACCATTTTCAGACCAAGCGATTGAAGCATCTAATGGTCCCATGAACATTTCGTATAGACGAAGTGTATCTGCACCGTGGCTTGCTACGATATCATCAGGGTTTACAACGTTACCTTTTGATTTACTCATTTTCTCGTTGTTTTCACCTAGAATCATACCTTGGTTGAATAATTGTTGGAACGGCTCTTTCGTTGGAACTACACCGATATCGTATAATACTTTATGCCAGAAACGAGCATATAGTAAGTGAAGTACAGCGTGCTCTGCTCCACCGATATAAATATCAACTGGAAGCCATTGTTTTACTTTTTCAGGATCTACAAGTGCTTCGCTGTTGTTTGGATCGATGTAACGTAAGTAATACCAGCAGCTACCAGCCCATTGTGGCATTGTGTTCGTTTCACGACGACCTTTTTTACCAGTTTCAGGATCAACAACATTTACCCACTCGTCAATGTTAGCAAGTGGTGATTCACCAGTACCTGAAGGACGGATGTTTTCTGTTTTCGGAAGAACTAATGGTAATTCGTCTTCTTTCACAGCTGTCATTGTGCCATCTTCCCAGTGGATTACTGGAATTGGCTCACCCCAGTAACGTTGACGGCTGAATAACCAGTCACGTAGACGGTACGTTACTTTTTGATTTCCTGCGCTCGTTACTTCAAGCCATTCAATCATTTTTGCGATTGCTTCTTCTTTATTTAAACCATCAAGGAATGCTGAGTTTACATGTGCACCATCACCTGTGTACACTTCTTTCGTAATATCTCCGCCTTTTACAACTTCCTTCATTGGAAGATTGAATACTGATGCGAATTCATAGTCACGCTCATCGTGAGCTGGAACTGCCATTACAGCACCTGTTCCGTAAGTTGCAAGAACGTAATCAGCGATCCAGATTGGTAATTTCTCACCGTTTACTGGATTAACTGCGTAAGCACCAGTGAATACACCAGTTTTTTCTTTCGCAAGTTCTGTACGCTCTAGGTCACTCTTCATTTTTACAGCGTTAATGTAAGCTTCTACTGCTTCTTTTTGTTCCGCTGTTGTAATTTCAGCAACAAGTGCATGTTCCGGAGCAAGTACACAGTATGTTGCACCAAATAGTGTATCAGGACGCGTTGTGAAAACTGTGAATTTCTCGTCTGTACCGTCGATATTGAAGTGTACTTCTGCACCTTCAGAACGACCGATCCAGTTACGTTGCATATCTTTTAAGCTTTCTGGCCAATCAAGCTCATCTAGATCTTCTAATAGACGATCTCCGTAAGCTGTAATTTTTAACATCCACTGTCTCATCGGACGACGCTCAACTGGATGTCCGCCGCGCTCACTCTTACCGTCAATGATTTCTTCATTTGCAAGTACTGTACCAAGTGCTGGGCACCAGTTTACAGGTACTTCATCAACGTAAGCTAAACCTTTTTCAAATAGTTTTAGGAAGATCCATTGTGTCCACTTGTAGTAGTTTGGATCTGTTGTATTTACTTCACGATCCCAATCGTAAGAGAAACCTAATGCTTTAATTTGATTACGGAACGTATTAATATTAATCTCTGTAAATTCTGCCGGGCTGTTTCCAGTATCAAGTGCATATTGCTCTGCTGGAAGACCGAATGCATCCCATCCCATTGGATGAAGAACGTTATATCCTTGCATACGCTTCATACGAGATAAAATATCTGTCGCTGTATAACCTTCTGGATGTCCTACGTGTAGGCCTGCACCTGATGGATATGGGAACATATCTAGTGCATAAAATTTTGGTTTTTCTGTCTCATCTGGCGTACGGAATGTTTTATTCTCTTCCCAGTACCCTTGCCACTTCTTCTCAATATCTTGATGATTAAAGCTCATGAGATACCCTCCTTGAAATTCTATTTATTTTCACCGCCCAAAATACAAAAAACCTCTCATCCCTAGAAAGGGACGAGAGGTTATAGATTCCCGCGGTACCACCCTAAATTAATGTACAAATATACATTCGCTTAGATCCGTAACGTGGATTAACGGCAATTGCTACTAATAGTTTCACAACTGCAACTCAAAGGCGAGTTCATAACGAAACGTGGATTGACTTGCACCGACCGTCAACTCTCTAAACCAGCTTCTATTACTACTACTCCTTCTCACTGTTATTACAAATATGAGTTAAGTGAACTACCCTCTGCCTCGTGTCTCTTAAGAGCTTTAAAGCGGGGTTTCTCGGTTAATCGTTACTATAGAATAACTAGCCAATTCGTCTTAAGACACCCGAGCTATCTCCCTTGTTCGAAAGGTTGTTTTATTTAAATATATTCTAAAACATGTTAACATGTTCCGTCAAACTAAACTGCAATTTTTTCTTCAACTGTTTCTTCTATTTTTACTCGTTTATCATACATGCTCGTTGCTATAAGCGCTACTACAAGCATTACCATGATTGCTATAAACAATACTTCCATATTGTATAAATCCACAATCGCTCCGCCAACGACCGGCCCGAACATTTTCCCTACAGTCGCTGCGCTATTTACAACGCCTTGATAAAAGCCTAACTTATCTTTTGGCGCAAGTATATTTGCAATGGTCGGAACTGCTGGCCATACAAATAACTCACCAATTGTTAATGTTACCATCGCAACGAGAAACATCGTAAATTGCTGCGCCTGACTTAATACAATGAATGACGCCGCAAAAATGACGATCCCAATCATAATTTGTTGTTTTAAAGAACGCTTCATCCAGCGAATTAACATACTAACTAGTGGCTGTGCACAAACGATCATCGCTCCGTTTATCGTCCATAATAAACTATAATGGCGAAGGCTAATATTTAATTCCCGCATATGAGTCGCAATCGCTCCTTGCCACTGTACATATGTAACCCAGCATAAAGCATATGCTACACATACGATAAGAAGTGCTTTGAATCCAGGTGTAAGCGACCAGCCTTTTTTCGTTTCGACTTCTTTTTGTACGCCCCGCTCTTTTTTGTCTTCCATACCACGGAATCCGATAAAAGCAATTAAGAAGAAAACAAAGTATAAAATAAAGTTCGCTAAGAAAATATAATCAAAACGATACGATGCAACTAATCCACCACACGCTGTTCCGATCGCAATACCCACGTTTTGTCCAACATACATCGCATTAAATGCTCGTCTTCCGCCCTCTGGCCAAACCGTACCAACCATCGCATACATCGATGGGAAGACCATTCCAGAACCAAAACCGATTAAGGCTAGCCACACAACATATAACGGCCAACCGTGGAAGAACACAAGACCTAAAATCGATACGAGTGTAATGACAATCCCTACTAAAGTTGATTTATAACCGCCCCATTTATCAAATAAAACACCGCCGAGCAAGTTTCCGATTACACCAGTAAGCGAGTTGATCATTAATACCATTCCGGCCACAGATAAAGATTTTCCTAGGTGATCATGCAAATAAATTGTATTAAAAGGCCATAAAAAAGAAGCACCCGTGACATTAATAATCATCCCAGCTACTAATAGCCATACTTTCCTTGGCATAGTCTCCCCTCCTATTCTATTTTTTCGTTCATCTATAACAGTAAAATTGTATTCGTTTTTAAATAGGAAGGCAACTGATTAATAGTTGATGAAATTCAGATAACGGTTTGCTGGTAAATGAAATTATATTGATTGCCACTTAAAAATATATCGACTTACCGACAAAAACGACATCAGTAACAATATATAAAAAAGGGGAGGCTACATGAAGTTCATGCAGTCTCCCTTTATTTTGTACTACCCAACTTCTTTTTCTCGCTTCGCACGTTCTTTCGCACTCCATTTAAATATCTTATCTAATAGAGAGTATATTCTCCCAGACTCTTTCGTTAATAACGGACCTAACGATGCTAATATTAAAACGTACAGTGCAGAGAACGGTTTAATCGCTGCCATTAAACCGCCCGCAATGCCGATATTGGCTACAATAATAGAGAATTCCCCGCGTGATACGAGTGTTAAACCGATATTCATAGAAGCCTTATGTGATAACCCGGCTTTACGTCCCGCCATCATTCCAGCTGTAAAATTACCGATGAGTGTAATAAGAACTGCTCCTAACGCCAACCACACTGCTCCTCCAAGTGAAAACGGATCTATACTTAAACCGAAGCTGAAAAAGAATATAGCTCCAAAGAAATCACGAAACGGGACGACGAGATGCTCAATCCGATCGCTATGCTCTGTTTCAGAAAAAACGAGTCCTAACAAGAGCGCCCCAATCGCCTCAGCAACATGAATCGTTTCTGAAAATCCTGCTACAAAGAATAAAATAGCGAATATTACGATAATAAAAATTTCATTTGATGAAATATCTAATATTTTATTTAGAAACGGCGTAGCTTTTCTAGCAATTACAAAGAATAGTAGCATATACCCTACTGCAATTAATACCGATGTAAGAGCACCTACAAATGACGTTGCGCCCCCAAGTACTAACCCTGAAACGACTGATAAATATACAGCTAAAAAAATATCATCAAACATAATGATTCCTAATATTAATTCAGTCTCTTTATTACCAGATCTTCTTAAATCAACAATTACTTTTGCAACAATTGCACTCGATGAAATTGTAATGATTCCAGCAATAATTAACGTTTCTAACAAGGGGAAGCCCATCACATATCCATAAAGCAAACCTAATATGAAATTAAGCGATATATGAACACTACCCCCAAAAGCAATCGATTTTCCTGATTTAATTAATTTTTTTATTGAGAATTCTAAGCCTAAGTAGAATAAGAGGAATATGACGCCAACACGGCCGAGGAAGGAAATAACTTCTCCGCTTTCAATAAACCTTAAATCGATAAGTCCTAAATCCGGGGCATGAGGCCCCACTAACATACCGAGTATAATGAGAAACGGAATAATCGAGAACTTTAACTTCGCAGCGAGGATAGCTGCAAAAGCTACTAATACTAACGCAGTTCCAACTTCAAAGATTAAAGTATCCATCGATTAGGAATCACCTCCTGCTGAAAGCAATTCATTAATAATTCTTTTCACTTCATGTCTCGCGCCTGATAACACGAGCATATCGCCAGCTTCAATAATAGAGTCTGGACCTGGATTAAAGAATTTCTTCATATTCTTTTTCAAAATAGCAATAATCGTTACGTTATATGTTTTTCTGACATGTAAGCTACCAATTGTTTGTTGTACTACTGGTGCATTATTCTCCACCTTAAACCATTCAATTGATAATCCTTCAAAAGCCATCTCAATTGTGTCTAACGCTTGTGGTCTATATACCATTCCGCCTAATATAGCCGCAATTTGTCTCGCTTCAGAATCACGAAGAGAAATGCTTGAAATACTCTCATCATGATCCGCATCAAAATGATACATTTCTCTTCGGCCATCATCATGAATAACAATAACCATTTTTTCATTACCTTTTGTAATTACTTCAAACTTACAACCAATGCCCGGTAGTTCACTTTCTCTAATATTCATATTTTCCGCCTCCTAAAGTTTTTAGTTACGGCTTTTACAAATCTACATCAATCTCTGTTTTAAACTTCTCATCTTTTGAGATTCCTAAATACTTGAGCGTCTCTGATGGAGTCGCATGATGGAAATGCTTTTGCAATAACGCAATTGCTATTCCTCTTTTGTACGCATGAAATCCAAATGTTTTTCGCATTGAGTTCGTTCCAATCTTCCCAACAATCCCAACCGCTTCAGCTGCGCTATGAATAACACGATACGCTTGTTGGCGTGAGATTGAATTTGTCGTTTTATTAGATTGAAATACGTAATTTTCTCTTTGAGCATTAATAGTTTGTACGTACTCTAAAAGGGCTTCTTTTACTTTTGTATTTAAATAAATATCTTGTTTAAATTTTTCATCTTTCACAGGAAGAGAGTAGAACTCTTTAACAGTCTTATCTTCATTTAATACCTCTTCAAATTTCATACTAAGTAGTTCAGTAATCTTTAATCCAGTGTTAATTCCAATAACAAATAAAAGATAATCTCGCAGCGAGTGCTCTTTTAAATACTTTTTCATAGCCTCAATTTGGCTTATATCTTTTAATGCCTCTACAACTTCCATACATGTATCTCCTCATCTTATGAACGGTAATTTTCTCATTATCCTGTTCATTTTACCTTATCACGCTATGAGATTTCCATGTATTATCCATTATTTTCACAATATACTTTTACGACAATTTTTCATTTGGAAATTTATGATTGTACAAATACGGTGTGGGTAGAAAAAATAGGGGATACAAGTTCAGCTTCTTTCTATAGATTGGATTCCTCCTTTCACTTTTCGGTTGCTGATACTCATATATTATGTTACTTATTTATATTATATTATATATTTCAGTAACATTAAAGTGTTTTTTCTGAAAATAATAAAAACCGAGCATTTTTGCTCGGTTTTTATTATTAATCTTCTTTCGGAAGAACAATTCCTTTATACAATTGAACTGTAATGAAGTAATAAATCGTGTAAATAACTACGAAAATTACGATTGGTACCCAAATACGGAAGTACGGATCGATTAAAATAAATCCGAAAATATTCATACCTACTAATACGTGAGCAATACCTACAATTGCTGGGAATAAGAAGACTAAGAATAATTCTTTATAAATTGATTTTGTTAATAATTCACGGCGCACCCCGATTTTACGAAGCATTTGATAACGCGTAATATCTTTTGATGCCCCAGAAAGAATTTTGAACATTAAACAACTTGCCATCATTGCTAAGAACGCAATTCCAAGGAAGAATCCCATAAACACTGTTCCGCTCGCAACGCCGTAGAACATGTCGTAAGCTTGATATTTACTATCTAATCTTTCAGCTGCTACATTTTTATATTTATCTAGTTGCAACTCGTCAAGTTTTTTCCATTCTTTTGTGTGTGCTTCAAAATCATCTGTTTTTCCAGTAAATACGATTCCTTCTTTACCATTTACAGTATCGTACATTTTTTGATCTACAATTTTGATTGCATGATCTTCATGTACGTAGAATGGTTCGATTGTTCTGAAAGCCTCGTCCCATTGTTGTGGAAGTTCTTTAATGTTCGCATCTTTTTGATTCATTTCTCTAGAAACTGCACCCACTGGTAGTTCCTCTGAAACTTTTTTCGTTTTGACTAAATCCTTCATCGACTTCATGTTTTCCATATCTTTTACTAAAGGACGATTTTTTTCTAAATCCTCTTTTACATAGTAAACGTATTTATCATCGACTTTGTAACGATATTCACTTTTCTCTTTAAATGTAATACCGTCTAAAATTTTCTTTTCTTCAGTTGTTGGATTATGAACTACTGAATCATATATTACGAAACCATCAACCATTTTTATAACGTTATTTTTAAACGCCATACCGCCTGAAATTGCACCAGCTCCAAGAGCAACTAACATCGCTACTGTCGCAAGCACCTTCGTTAAACTATTAATACGGAAATTTAATTGTGCAAACGTAAAAGCGTTAAGCCCTTTTTCACTACGCTTTTTATTGCTCTTTAACTTTTTAATAATAACCGGAAGAAGTGATCCAAATAGCATGTAAGTACCAGCTGTTGTTGTAATTAACGCAATAAGGATTCCCATTTCTCTTAGTTTTTCCATGTAAATCATTGATGCATAACCAATTCCTAATAAAATAACCGCTAGGAATGCAACTAAACCTGTCATTTTTCCTTTTACTACAACACGTTCTGTTTGTGCATCTGCATGTACAAGTTGCAGTACTGAAATACGTGATAACTTAATACTATTCATAATTGCTGATAGTACAAATAATGCAAAGAAGAAAATACAAGTAACAGTCATAGATGGAAGGTAAAATGCTTTATAGCCTTCACCAGCAAATTCTAATTGTTTCATTAATAACTGCCCGATACCTTCTGCAAGTCCTACACCAACTGTAATACCAATCGCAAGAGATGCAGCACCTAATACTATCGTTTCAATAAACATAAGTAATGTAACTTTATGCTTTTTTGCTCCTAACATCATATACATACCAAACTCTTTTTGACGAAGCGATAATAAGAAAGAGTTCGCATATAAAATATAGAAGAAGGTTATGATTGCTAGTAAAAATGAACCTGCTTGGAATACGAATCCAATTGATTGAATAACTGAGTTAGATTCGATAAACGCTTTATTCAGCGCTAACGTTTGAAACATATAAAAAATTGAGATAGACATGACAAGGCCGACAAGTAAGACGATATAATCTTTCAGCTTACTTTTTAGCCCTGACATGGAAAGTTTGAATAACATGTCCTAGACCTCCTCCCTTATGCTTTTTGTGTACCTAAATCTGCAAGTACATCTAAAATTTCTTTATAGAACTCTTCACGTGTACCGCCGCGGTGAATTTCTTTATATAGCTCACCATCTTGAATGAATAAAATACGCTGACAGTAACTTGCACTATACGGATCATGTGTAACCATCATAATAGATACACCTTGCTCTTGATTTAAGTTTGTCATCGCATCAAGTAAGCTCGCTGCATTTTTAGAATCAAGCGCTCCTGTTGGCTCGTCCCCTAAAATAATTGCTGGCTCATGCACTAAAGCACGTGCTGCTGCTGAACGTTGTTTCTGTCCACCAGATACTTCAGATGGATATTTTTGAAGTATTGCCGAAATGCCTAACATATCAGCTACCTTTTCTACTTTCGGTCCAATATTACGTGATGAAACACCTTGCAGAGATAATGGAAGTGCGATGTTTTCATAAATAGATAAGTTCTCTAATAAGTTAAAGTCTTGGAAAATGAATCCTAATTTTTGTGAGCGGAAATCAGAAAGCTCACCTTGCTTCATTTTCGTAATATCCGTACCCGCAATTTCAACAACGCCGCCCGTTGCTTTATCAAGCGTTGAAATTACATTTAATAATGTCGTTTTACCAGAACCAGATGGTCCCATAATTCCTACAAACTCACCCTCTTGAATTGAGAATGAAACACCTTTTAACGCGTGTGATTGGTTCTCACCTTTTTTACCGTACACTTTTTGAACGTTTTTCACGTCTACAACTGGTTTCGTCATATATATCCTCCTACGCTTGTTTTTCCATTACCTATTTTGCGCTTTTTTGGGGGGAACTGCTATTTGTTAACATTACATTTACCTTACACTTTTGTAATATAAAAAATGGGCGCGTGTAAGGTTCGTTCGTAAATGAATTTTTATCAGCGATTTTCAAAATATATCGACTTACCGACAAAAGATAACAATAAAAATAGGCTGTTCCACAAAAGGAGCAGCCCACTTCTCTCTTTATTTCTTTAAAGGTGTTACCGTCCAATACGTAATAACACGCCAAATCCATTCTAATGGCCCCATTTTAAAGATTTTCATCCAGATTACGCTAAATACAATTTGAATTACATAAATTGCGATACATACATATAACGTCTGCATGTAAGTTAAGTTTTCTGCAAAGTTAAATACACTTCCTGCGATTAAAATCATTGCAGTTTGCCCAATATAATTCGTTAAAGCCATACGGCCATAATATTTCAGCGGCGCTAACAATGTTTGAACTGGTTTTAGTTGAAGCAATAAAATTAATGCTCCTACATAGAAAGCTGAAATAATTGGTCCAACTGTCACACCAATTTTTAAAAATTGGCTTGCAGCATCCATTGTCCCATCCTCATTCTCAAGTATCATATTTACAAACGGAGCAGCAGGGACGTGCCCATATTGATACCATAAAGCTACAACACTTAAGACAAACATAATAGCTGTAAAAATAGCAACTTGCTTTATTTTCGCTGAAAGATTTTCAAACACTTTATACTGTCCTGCAGCAAGCCCTAATAAAATTAGACCTAGCGGTAAAAATTCTTTAGCACCCATTACACTGAAGGTAATTGTCAAAATAAGCCCTAGTACTAGGTTCACTTCTTTTTTCGCTTTATAAAATGGTAAAACGATTAACCCGCAAATTGCATATAACGCTAATGCCTCTCCAGGCTGAAACATTTGATGAATGTATCCAAAAATAAACAATGCCACTACGCGTCTTAAAAATAAAACATATCCATTTTTCCCTTTTGCAATCGCTCTTGAAATAAAGATATAGAATCCTACTCCAAATAAGAATGAAAAGATTGAGAAGAAACGACCTTCTACAAATAAGTATAGAAATCTTTGATAGCTCGCATCCACTGTATTAGGTTCTGGAGTTTTAATGTTAAGTAGTGCAAGAATATTTACTAAAATAATCCCCAGTAATGCAAAGCCACGAATGTAATCTAACTCATCAATTCGTTTGTTTGTTATATTGTTCCCCATAAAGCAACTCCTTGTATAAAATTTAATCCTTCCTTACTCTACTGGAGAAAGCGGCTTATAACTATCGACAAACCTTACAGAAATCTTACATTATTGTAATATAATAAAATAAAACCAGGTCATATTGCGACCTGGTCTACTCTGATTGCTTCGATCTTTGCGGTTGTCCTTTTTTACTATTACGCTGTTTCACTTGAACCACTGGATCAAGCTCATTTGAAAACTCAGCGTTATGTCCATTTTGCGTTTTTTGCTCTGGGTTATTTTGATCTGAACGTTTCGCCATTACATTCACTCCTTATTAGTGCGGTGTAATAATCATTTGATGTTGTAGTTGGCGAATTGCCATGCGCGCTCTATTTAATTGCTCACGTTGCTCATCATTCGCATGTTGTTGCATCGTTTGTAAATCGTTATATGCTTGTTCTAATTGTAACTGCGCATCTCCATACTCCAACGTATTGTAATGCTCTTGTCTCATACCAAGATCTAATTGTTCTTTCGCATATTCCACCGCTTGCTCCGCTTGTGTAATATACGATTCAAGTGATTGACGCTCTGCCATAATTGTCCCTCCTTGCTTCAATTCCCCTTTAGTGTGTCCCTTCCATCTCTACCTTATGAGTATGTTATAATGGATTTTGTTTCATTTTGACTCGGCTTAGGAGGGAAAATAATGAAGGTTCAAAACCCTTTTCCATATACAAACGACAATAAACGTTATCATACATGGAATTACCATTTACGAAATGAATTTGGTGAAAAAATCTTTAAAGTTTCATTAGATGCTGGCTTCGATTGCCCGAACCGTGACGGTACAGTTGCTTATGGCGGTTGTACATTTTGCAGTGCTGCCGGATCTGGTGACTTCGCTGGTGATCGCCGCGATGATGTTATAACGCAATATCATGAAATGAAAGAAAAAATGCGCTCAAAGTGGAAAGATGGCAAATGTATCGCTTATTTCCAAGCGTACACAAATACACACGCACCACTTGAAGTGTTAAAAGAAAAATTCGAACCGCTTCTAGCAGAAAAAGACGTTGTCGGTCTTTCTATTGCGACTCGTCCAGATTGTTTACCAGACGATGTCGTTGAATATTTAGCGGACTTAAATAAACGCACATACCTTTGGGTGGAACTCGGATTACAAACTGTTCATGAACGTACTGCAAACCTTATTAATCGCGCTCATGATTATCCGTCTTATGTGGAAGGCGTAAATAAATTACGTAAGCATGGCATTAGAGTTTGCTCTCATATTATTAACGGTCTTCCACTTGAAGATTATGACATGATGATGGAAACAGCTCGTGAAGTAGCGAAGCTTGATGTACAAGGAATTAAAATTCATTTACTTCATTTATTAAAAGGAACGCCAATGGTGAAGCAATATGAAAAAGGGCAACTCGAGTTCCTTTCTCTTGAAGATTACGTAAGTCTCGTTGTTGACCAACTTGAAATCATTCCAGAAGACGTAATTGTGCACCGCATCACAGGTGACGGCCCACCTGATTTAATGATTGGTCCAATGTGGAGCTTAAATAAATGGGAAGTATTAAATTCCATCGATGCAGAATTTGTACGCCGCGGAAGCTGGCAAGGAAAATATGCAAATGAGGAGAAACAACAATGAAATTAGAACGTGTATTACCATTTGCTCGCACACTGCTGCAAACAGCTGTTAAAGAAGGCGATTACGCTGTAGATGCAACGCTTGGAAATGGACATGACACTTGCTTCCTAGCTGAAATCGTTGGAGATAACGGAAAAGTATTTGGATTTGATATTCAAAAAGAAGCAATTGAAAGCTCCACTATCCGTTTAAAAGAAAAAGAGCTTTTCGAACGTACTGTTTTAGTTCACGATAGTCACGATACGCTTTTATCCGTACTACCAGAAGACGCAAAAGGAAAAGTAACAGGCGCAATTTTCAACTTAGGTTACCTTCCTGGCGGTGACAAGCATATCGTTACAAAACCGAACTCAACACTCTCGGCGATTGAACAATTACTAGAAGTAATGGCTCCTGAAGGTATCATCGTCCTTGTCATTTATCACGGACATCCAGAAGGACAAGTAGAACGCGACGCTGTTCTCAAATTTGCAGAAGAACTAGACCAAAAACAAGCTCACGTACTGCGATATGGCTTCATTAACCAGCAAAATAACCCGCCATTTATTGTGGCGATTGAAAAGCGATAATATATCGACGATTCGACACACTATATCGACTTATCGACAAAACATAACAAAAAAAGACGTGCACTCATTGCACGTCTTTTTCTTATTCTCCTATATAATGGATGTATACAATATTTGAAGAAAGAAGGATAGAACTTTGCTAGTAAAACTAAGGGGAATTCAAAAGAAGTACGGCAAATCACTTATACTAGACAACATCGATTTATCCATTCCAGAAGGAGAAGCACTCGCTATCATCGGCGGGAACGGCACTGGAAAAAGTACTCTACTCAAAATAATTGCAGGATTTATTTCACCTACAGCAGGGACACTTCAAAGAAAAGAACATATACAAATTGGCTATGTACCTGAACATTTTCCTGAAGGGATTCGTTTTACATTAGAGGATTATCTATATCATCTCGGCCACATTCACGGTTTATCAACAAAATATTTAAAAGATAAAATTCCGATGCTTCTTGAATCTTTTCATTTACATCATGTAAAACATTCCGTTGTACGAAACTTTTCAAAAGGCATGAAACAAAAAACAGGCATTATGCAAGCATTGCTTACAGACGTCCATTTATTAATTTTAGATGAACCTCTTTCTGGACTTGATCCTAACTCACAACAAGAATTAGAACATATTTTACTCTCATTAAAACAACACGGCATATCTATACTCTTCACATGTCACGAAAAACAACTACTAGAAAACTTCGCCGATAAAATTGTGACGTTAGCAAATCATACAATCGCGGAAGATATCTCTGCGCAAAAATCAGCAGAACAAGTCTATATTGAAGCAATCGTTCATGAAACATTTTCAGCGATAGAACTACGGAAACAATTAGGATTTATACACGTTTCACACAATTCAAATCAAAACCTTATTCAATTACAAATCGAAAAAGAATATACAAACGAAATGCTACAGTTTTTATTACATAAAAAAGCATCTATTACACTGCTACAACCTAACTTTTAAATCGAAAGAAGGTTTATTATGTTTGCTCTTATTCGTTACCATTTTCTCGACTATACAAAATCATATAAGTACGTCCCTCCTATTGCGATGTACTTTGTGAGCTTACTTTTTGTATATACATATAAACCGACTCCTATTGTACCGACATACTTAGAAACAGCACTCGCACTTTACTTATTATCCGCCTGGATTACGGTTACGATTTTCCATACGGAAGACCCTGTACAAGAACAAATCACCATTTCTCACACAAATAATATTTCCGCACTATATGTTGGTAAATATATTACGGCTCTTCTCATTTGTACTGTGTTATCTTTTATATCCGTAATCTACCCAATTATTTTGCAAATGTTTAATGAAGAAATGACAGTTTCTTTATTTTTAGTCGGATTTCTCGCTCACATGTCTTTCTCTATACTAGGAATTTCAATCGCAACTTTATTTACTAGAAATATTATTCAAAAAGCAGGCACCGCTTGGCTTAGCCTGACATTTATATTACTTATAACGATAGCCTCCATCCGGTTTAAAAAAGAGTTTCTATGGTTTTTACCACCTATCGAAAGCTTTCTAATGCTTGGACAATACAAATATAATATACTTACTCACACACTATGGCTCACAGCTTGGGCTATCGTATATTCATTTTTATTACTTACTTTATTTCTTTTTGTCGTTCGCAAAAAACGTTTTTAATTACATATTAAAGGAGACAAACCAATGATCGGAATACTAGCAGGAATGGGGCCAAAATCAACTGGACCATTCGTCGATACAGTTGTAGCAAAGTGCCAAACAATATACGGAGCAAAGCATGATATGGACTTTCCTCATATGATGATTTATTCTTGTCCAACACCATTTTACATGGATCGTCCTATTGATCACGAAGCAATGAAAAAAGCGATTATTGAAGGGGCACAAAAACTTGAAAGTACTGGCGTAGAATTTATCGCTATGCCGTGCAATACGGCGCATCTTTATTTTGAAGAATTACAGCATTCTCTGTCCATTCCGATTTTAAATATCGTTGATGAGACGTTACAAGCAATTCCTGAAAATACAAAAAGAGTCGCTCTTCTCGCAACAGAAGCGACAATTCAAGCTAGTATTTATCAAGACGGGATTGCAAAACGTAATATAGAGTACATTCATAACGAACAATGGCAGGAAAGCATTAATCAAATTATTACTTGTATTAAAGGCGGAGAAATTGAAGAAGCTCGAAATTTATGGAGTGTGCTCGTTGTACAGTTAAAAACCGAAGTAGATACCGCCATTATCGCATGTACTGATTTGAATGTTGTAGCGAATGAGGATTTTGTTGATTCTGCTCAATGTCTTGCTGAGGCGGTTGTTAGGATGTATCTATCAAATAAAGTGAAACTTTAATCAGCCCTCACCAATCGGACTTTTATGGGCAGTTGATCCCCCCTAACTTCTTTGCTTTCGCTGAATTTTGAGATGGGGGTCTTACTGCCCATTAAAGCGGGATAAAAAGAAATCTTCATAAACATAGAAAACATACTTTCTGAAATGTGGTTTATGTTTGATGAAAATCCCAAAACTTTTAACATTTTTCACAATTCCTTCAAAATATCCACACTTAATCTCGCTATATTAAAATGAGGAATCTATTCATATAGGGAAGGTTAGGGGAACTGAAAGTATGAAAGTAAATCGTTCGCTTCATTACATTTTTTGGCGTTGGCATTTTTACGCTGGGCTTTTTATTACACCGCTTCTAATTACTTTGTCACTGAGCGGAATTGGGTATTTATTTCGGGAAGAGGTTGAAGATTTCATCTATAAAGATTTATATTTTGGGAAGAGCGCCCAAACAGAATCTATTTCGATGGCTGATTCGCTTTCATTAACAGAGAAAAAATATCCACATTATAGTGTGGCGAAAATTAGTGAGTTTAATGGGGATTATAATACGAGACTTACGATTTCAAATGAATATACGGGGCAACAAAAATTTGTGTATTTAGATAGCAATAATCAAATTGTTGGGGATCAAAATGCAAGTGAAACGTTTGCCAATATCATGAGGGAATTACATAGTTCTCTTTTAGTTGGTGGCACTGTCGTCAACTATACTGTAGAACTTGCGGCATGCTGGACAATCTTTTTAATCGTAACCGGATTGTACATGAGTATACGCCAATTCAAAAACACACCATCATCCAATAAGCGAGAAAAAGCAAAAAGACGTCATTCTATTATCGGTATTATATTTACAATTCCTCTCTTTCTGCTAGTCGCATCTGGATTGCCATGGTCAGGATTTATGGGGAACCAAATTTATAAAATCGCATCGTCGAATGAATCAATTGGGTACCCGAAATTATATATGGCACCGCCTGAATCAAAGGTAAAAGAATTGCCATGGGCAACAAGAAAAGAAGCTCCTCCTGAATCGAATTCAAATGAACCGAAAGCAATTTCTGTCGATGAATTACAAAAAGGAATTGAAATAAAGAAGCCATATGTTATCTCACTACCAGCTGATCCGAAAGGTGTATTCACCGTTTCGAAATCTAGCGGTTCCGGTATTACAGGTATGGATGTCGCACCAAATGAAGAAATAACAGCGTACTTTGATCAATATAGCGGAGAACTCATTTCCAAAACGGACTATCGTGATTATGGCTTATTTGCACAATGGTTCACTTATGGTATCCCGCTTCACGAAGGACATTTATTCGGATGGCCAAATAAAATATTATGCTTACTAACGACATTATCTTTATTACTTCTCATTTATTACGGAATAAAAATGTGGTTAGCAAGAAAACCAAAAGGAAAATTAGCAGCACCGCCAAAGCAAAGAGATAAGAAAAGCATAATCGTTTTCTTTATCATGATGGTTATACTAGGTGCTGTCATGCCTTTATTCGGACTATCTGTTTTAGTTATTTTCGCAATTGAACTTCTCATATATGTATTTGCAAAAATACGATCATAATAAAAAGCATTTGTACTCTCGTGTACAAATGCTTTTTATTTACTATTTTCTTTTTTTCTACCACTTATTAAAAAGACAATATCTACTATAATAATCAATGCAATAATAACTTGGGCTACATAATCCATCGTTGTAGGACCACCAGCTTTATTCATCATCACATACATTCCAGTTACAAATGAAATGGAAAGTAGCACGAGCAATGTTACTTCAATATTGTCATATAGCTTTCGAAAAACACGCTTCATTCCCACCACCCATTTACCATATTATAACAAAAACCACTCTACATGAGTGGTTTTCTTCATCACTGCGCCATTTTCTTTCGGTACATCTTCCCGTTCCAATAGAAGAATCGTGAAGTGAGGCCTCCGTACTTTACAATGCGCCGTGCCATTTTGTGCATATTCTTTTGTGCTGATACTTTTTGATCTGATAAATAAATACCAAGTAACCCTCGGCTTATGAGACGATGAAACTTCGCATGAGGCAAATCACCAATGCTCTTCTCTGCTTCTTCTACAAAGTGTTTCATACGATCTAATATTGCTTGCTCGTTTTCATAATAACTACAGAAATTCAAATCTCCGCCCATACGGTCTTCTTCTTGATCGATGAAATAATCAAGTAAAATGTGAAGTCCTTGTACGTAAGGGAAATAACCTTGTCTAATTTTCGCAATATCTTCATCATGTAACTCATCATGAAATGCATATGCGACAAGACAAAAGATTCCAAGCGTAGAACCTGCACATGCTGAAAATTCAAACCAACTCATCTCTGGTAAGTTTTCTTTATGTGCCTCAAACCATTTTTGTAAGCGTGGTTCTCTTTCTTCTAACTTCACGTGTTTATGAATTTGCAAATCACAATAATAACAAGCAAGTTCATGAAGAACAGGAGCAATTTTTTCATAGTGCTTCGTTTTCTTTAAAACATCTTGGCATGTTTCAACAAGTTCATCTAAATAACCACCATCATCTTGATCATCACGATAGCGATAATAATTACCCCCACCTTCTACTTCAGGTGATAATGCCATTAACATCGATTCATGCAGTGCGGCAAAATCATTTGGATCAAGTGATGTACTGCGATCACATAAATTATCTAAATAGTCGCTGATCGTTTGATACGCTACGATAAAACGAATACATTCCTCTCGGTGTTCATCTGCTAATAGCGCTAAAATGCCTCCGCCTTCACAATGAAACGTTTTATGCTCAATACTTGCGATTGCCTGACTATGAAGCTCATCATTCGGAATATGGTAGGCACGCTCTTTCCACATCGCTAGCTCATGGTGTACAACCGGAAACACATCACGGTATACTTTCGCCATGAGCGTTATGGGATTACTCGGTACGTTCACTTCTTCCTTCATCTCCTCTATTCAATGTACAAATAATTTACTTATTTGTTTCTATTATGTTATTGATGCGTATTTCAGTAAATGACTGAATATAATTCAAAATTTCATCACGCTCATACTCGTTTAATAACTCGTGATAACAATTCGGCCATTCTTTAAAAGCCTTATCACTTATTTTAACATTATCAAACCAAGTGCGGACACGTATTTTATCTACAAGTTTATCCTCACAAGCTTGCATTAGCAAGAGCGGAACATCTGGAAAATCATCTATTTTCTTATGAGCAATTTCGATAGACTTAATCAATTCACTATACCAACGTACTGATACTTTGCGCAAGAACAATGAATCATTCTCCATCGCGTCCCTAACTTCATGATTACGAGTTGACATTTCCACTGTAAGATTCGTTGCAAATTGCAATTTTGGAGCAATAACATTTAATATTTTTGAGGCGACTCGAAGCGGAGCAGAAGGTCCGGTCACTACTCCTAGGCAAGGTGAACTTAAAATAATGCCGTCTACATCTTCTCTCTTCGTTTCTTGCATCATACGAATGACAATAAGACCGCCCATACTATGACCGAATATAAAAATAGGTAACCGATACTTCCTTGCCTCTTTCACCCACAATTTAACTTCCTCTATGTATTCATCAAACGAATCAATATGTCCTCTATTTCTTGAAGTCGTTCCATGTGACGGAAGGTCCCCCATCACGACGTGGTAGCCGCTATGATTCCACATTTCCGCAACTGCTTCGTAACGTCCGTGATATTCCATTGCGCCGTGCACGATAATAACGACAGCTTTCGCTTCCTCTGCTTCATAATTCCACATACGGACCTCCTCCATTTCACTCTTTCTCATAATTTGATACACTGAAACTAGTCTCTAGGAAAGGAAGGCTTTACATGATATACCCTTATAAAGAAAAAAATCCGAAAATTGCGAGTAGTGCTTTTATCGCTGATTATGTTACCATTACAGGCGACGTTTCCATTGGCGAAGAATCAAGTATTTGGTTTAATACAGTCATACGCGGCGATGTTTCACCAACAATCATTGGAGACCGAGTAAATGTACAAGACCAATGTACACTTCACCAAAGCCCACAGTATCCTCTTATTTTAGAAAACGACGTTACAGTTGGGCATCAAGTTATTTTACATAGCTGTCATATTAAAAAAGATGCTTTAATTGGAATGGGATCTATTATATTGGATGGTGCTGAAATTGGCGAAGGAGCCTTTATCGGTGCTGGAAGCCTCGTTTCACAAGGAAAGAAAATCCCACCAAACACATTAGCTTTCGGTCGCCCAGCTAAAGTCGTTCGCGAGTTAACAGAGGAAGACCGTAAAGACATGGAACGCATTCGCACACAATATGTTGAAAAAGGCCAGTATTATAAATCATTACAGAAGTAACGTTTCCAGCTGCCATTAAAGTGGCAGCTTTTTATATAAAAACTAACTTTTTCTTTACAAAACATTATTACTCCCTCAATAAAATCTTATTAAAATAAAAGCTAATATCTCCATATATATGTAAACGAGGGAGGAGAATTTTCATGAAGGTCAGTGGACTGTATAAAATAGAATGTTACATTTTCAAAGGAATTAACCGATATTTTGATCAAAAAACATTAAATATTTTTTTCAGCAATATTACTCATATCGGTGGTGCTACTTTCTCAATCGCACTCACACTTTTCTTTTTAATTTTTGCAAAAGGGACTTTGCATCAAGCTGCAATCGCAACTGCTATTTCTTTAGCAATTAGCCATATTCCTGTACAAATATTAAAAA
This sequence comes from Bacillus sp. 3G2, assembly GCF_044324725.1. Classification (NCBI taxonomy): domain Bacteria; kingdom Bacillati; phylum Bacillota; class Bacilli; order Caryophanales; family Bacillaceae; genus Bacillus; species Bacillus sp. 3G2. The sequence goes on from NZ_CP172246.1 coordinate 4,512,695, forward strand.
GATGGTACCCGCGAAAACGTCCTTATTTAACAATTCAGGATGCGAAATATCCAGTCCATCCATTAAAAGACCACTCTTTCCCATCTGGTCATACCACAGCCGTTTTCTCTGTCTTCATTCCATTTATTTGCTATAATCCAAACTTACTTGTTTTTCTATTACCTTTAGCATTATGCGTCGGTATTTCTCGTATTTATTTAGGGCTTCACTATCCGTCTGATGTATTTGTCGGTATGTGCCTCGGTACTTGCTCTGGCATCATCTCTTTTTATCAATTCATCCCACTTTTCACATAAAGGAGTGATATGATGAGAGTCGCCATTTTTACCGATACTTTTACACCACAAGTCAACGGGGTTGCGAAAACATTAGAACGATTAACACGTTACTTTCAGAAAGAAAAGATCGCCTATTCTGTTTTCGCCCCTCAGCATACAGCTGAAGATGATTTCGTAGCTAATGTGAACAAGATGAGAAGTATCCCGTTAACAATATTATATCCAGAATGCCGCTTTTCTTTTCCTACTCCGCGTATTAAACGGGAACTTCTTTCCTTTAAACCTGACATTATTCACATTGCTACACCTTTCAACATGGGACTTTGTGGATTGTATTATGCAAAAAAATTAAACATCCCAGTTGTCGGTTCTTATCATACTGATTTCGATGCTTATTTACGCTATTACAAAATCGAATTTCTCTCTAATATGCTTTGGAACTATTTAAAATGGTTTCATAGTCATATGCAAAAAAATTTCGTTCCTTCCTTTGAAACGTTACACCAACTAAAAAACAAGGGCTTTCAGGCCCTCTCCATATGGAGACGTGGTGTAGATTGCACACTCTTTCATCCATCTTACAATACAGACCTATTCCGAAAAAAATATAATATTACAGCGAAGTATGTCCTTTCTTATGTTGGACGGATTGCCCCTGAAAAAGATATTGATACGTTGCAACACCTTATCTTGAAAACGACGCATACTCGAAACGACATTCATTGGCTCATCGCGGGAGACGGTCCGCTAGCAACAAATTTGCGTGAATCTGTTCCGAGTACAAATATTACTTTTACTGGGTATTTACAAGGAAAGGATTTAGCTGAAGCATATGCTTGTTCTACCATCATGGTATTTCCATCTGCTACTGAAACGTTCGGAAATGTCGTACTAGAATCACTTGCATGTGGTACACCTGTCATTGGTGCAAATAGTGGCGGAGTTAAAAATATTATTACAGATGGAAAAACAGGAGTTCTTTGTCCGCCCAAAAATACGGATTCATTTCTATCATCCATCTATTCTTTATTGCAAAATGAAGAGCAACTTACGCAAATGGGCATCGCGGCTTCATCTTATGCCCAATCCCAAAGTTGGGATGAGATCTTTCGTGGCTTACTTGACCAATATGAAGAAGTTCTTCAGCACACCGCATCAGAATTACTCGCTTAAACAGAAAAACTCCCTTCAAAAAACGAAGGGAGTTTATTACACAGTTATAAATTTTAGTTTACTAAATGATACATTAGGTGTAATATCTATTTATTTCCATATTCATTATAACAAAAAGACACATAACTAAATAGACTTGTAATAAAAACCCATAAAAATTAATATATGGTTATACAGTATTTTTACTGCATAATGATTTTAAGAGATTCCCCTTAAAATCAACTTACTCACATACCTTTATACAGTAATTGTTCCCCAATTTCTGTATATCAAAAAAACCTTTCATTCATTTGAAAGGTCTTTTTGAGCCTGCATATATTCTTCTTTCGTATTCACATTTATAAACCAATCTGCATTCGCCTGCACATCTTCACCAGCAATATATTTCACATTACATTGTGATAAAAGTTGGCCCATACTTCTTTTTTCTTCTTGAAGCAAAGCATAAATTTTTTCTTTCACACGGTTATGATACGCTGCAAGTAACGGTTGTTTCCTTCCATTAATAATAGGAATAACTGCATCATATTCATTACTCGTTTGCTCTAGTAAAATGGTAAACCATACTTGCGAAACATTTGGCGCATCGCAAGGCATAATAGCATACCAATCTGCTTCTATATATTCCATTCCTGATACAATTCCAGCAAGTGGTCCATTTCCTTTATAATGCGGAATATCTTCTATAACAGAAACTTGTACAAGTTTCTCTACCCTCTCTTTTATATCGGAGTGACTAATGACTACAACTTCTTGCAACGCAGTCGTCATCACTTTCACAATATGCTCAATAAAAGTACTACCTTGCCAGCTCGCTAATGCTTTCGGCTCACCGAATCTACTCGACATACCTCCTGCCAATACAATTCCAGCATACTTACTCATTGGCGATGCAGCTCAAATGTAATATGACCTAATTCCGGTAAAATTAATTTATTCATCGCAAGACGAACCGCTCCGCTAGATCCTGGCATGGAAAAGACAACTTTGCGCCCAATTGTACCGCCAATCGCTCTACTTAACATTGCGCTGCTTCCGATATCTTCTAAATAACTAATCATGCGGAACAACTCACCAAACCCGACAATTTCTTTATCTAATAACGCTGACACTGCTTCAATCGTTACATCACGCTTCGTAATGCCAGTACCGCCATTTGTTAACACGACATCAACATCTTCCTTACGATAACCAGCTAACACCGCTTGCTGAATACTTTCTTTATCATCCTTTACAATTTCATAAGAGGTCACTGTATGCCCTGCTTCTTTTAATAATTCATGTAAGAGTTGTCCGCTCTTGTCCGTCTCTTCTGTACGTGTATCAGAAATTGTCACGATCTTGCAGCGCACTTCTTTTGGCGCTTGTTTTTTATGTTCATTAACACTCATTTTTCATCTTTCCTTTCGTTTAACTTTGTAAAATTATGTATAAATTAAAGAATTCAATATGATACAATATAAGTATATTTATCCATATAAAGGAGCTTTACAAGATTCAAAATATGAAACGATACGTACCCATTATACCATTCCTAATTATATTATCCCTTTTTCAATGTATCGCTTACGGGCTTGATATTAACTTTTTAAAATTGTATGTGCTTATGCCTGATGGTGGTATTCGTTACTATTTGACTAGCACATTAATTCCTCTCGTACTTGCCTACATAGTAGATTTTATATTTAAACGTTCTATCTCTAAATAAGGAGGTCTACATATTATGGAACTTTACAAAAAACTAACAACAACATTCATCCTCTTATTCGTCGCTTCCATTACTGTTGGCTTTTCTCTAAAAGGCGCAATTCCATACGCTACATTAGTAAGCATTATATTCGCAACACTATTTTTACTAAGCAGTGCTTTTTGCGCGGGTAAAGCACGTCAAATGAAAGGTTGATTACATATGTTCCAAAAGAAATCAACCCTTTGCAAATCATGTAAAAAAGAAATCCAAACGTATGAAAAAGCATGGATTCATATGCCCTTTCCGACAAGTGGCATGACGAATATGAAAAAGTATATTGACCTAGACGGCGAAGTGTATTGTAGCTCATGCATTCAAATTGTAAGTAAAACAAAATAAAAAAAGCTTTGCGCTCACCGCGCAAAGCTTTTTTTCATATATTATAGACCAGCTTGCTCTTTTAAAGCTGCAGCTTTGTCTGTACGTTCCCATGTTAGATCTACATCAGTACGTCCGAAGTGGCCGTAAGCTGCTGTTTGTTTGTAAATTGGGCGACGTAAGTCTAGCATTTTAATAATACCAGCTGGGCGAAGATCGAAGTTGTTACGAACTAGTTCTACTAGTACGTCTTCAGATACTTTACCAGTGCCGAATGTATCAACTGAAATTGATACTGGTTGTGCTACACCGATTGCGTATGCAAGTTGTACTTCTGCTTTGTCAGCAAGACCAGCTGCTACGATGTTTTTCGCAACATAACGAGCTGCATATGCTGCAGAACGGTCAACTTTTGTTGCATCTTTACCAGAGAATGCACCGCCACCGTGGCGAGCGTATCCACCGTAAGTATCAACGATGATTTTACGTCCTGTTAAACCAGCATCACCTTGTGGTCCACCAATTACGAAGCGACCAGTTGGGTTAATGAAGAATTTCGTTTCTCCATCCATTAATTCTGCTGGAACTACAGCTTTAATTACATGCTCTTTTAAATCGCGATCGATTTCTTCCCATGTAACATCTGGATGATGCTGTGTAGAAATTACGATTGTATCTACACGTACAGGTTTACCATTTTCATCATACTCAACTGTAACTTGCGTTTTTCCATCCGGACGTAAGTATGATAATGTGTCATCTTTACGTACTTCAGTTAAACGGCGAGCTAATTTGTGAGCAAGCGAGATTGGAAGTGGCATTAATTCTTGTGTTTCATTACATGCGAAGCCAAACATTAAACCTTGGTCTCCTGCACCAATTGCCTCAATCTCAGCGTCAGTCATTAGACCTTCGCGTGCTTCTAGCGCTTGGTCAACACCCATAGCGATGTCAGCAGATTGCTCATCGATAGATGTTAAAACTGCACAAGTTTCTGCATCGAATCCGTATTTTGCGCGTGTGTAACCAATGCCTTGAATTGTTTCACGAACGATTTTTGGAATATCTACGTAAGTAGAAGTCGTAATTTCCCCCGCTACCAATACTAAACCAGTTGTTACAGTTGTTTCACAAGCTACACGTGCATTAGCGTCCTTTGATAAGATCGCATCTAAAATTGAATCAGAAATTTGGTCACAAATTTTATCTGGATGTCCTTCAGTTACAGACTCAGATGTGAACAGATGACGTTTTTTTGTCATGTGGTAAACCTCCCTACAGTAATTGTATATATTGTACGGAACTCATCCTTAATTTGCCACAAACTGCGACATACATTTATTCTCCCACACAAGCATACAGAAAAACCTTTCCTACTTTACATAGAGGAAAGGTTTAATTTGCTACTTGCATACTGCTTTTTGCCCTTTGCTCTTATCGTTCGAGACCGTTAGCCTCGCACAGGTTTTAGCACCTATTCACCTGTATTTACCACTACAAGTGAGGTTGCTGGGCTTCATCGGGCCTGTCCCTCCGCCAGCTCGGGATAAGAGAGTATCCGTCCCAACCTATACTAAAGAAATGATATTCATTTGTCAATTAATATTCACATTTTCCTGAAAGTTTTTCTCAATACGCCTGGAATGAAATATTAATAAGGAAATAATGCATTCACACAAACAAAAAGAAATAAATAGTATACATTATTTATATAATTGTGTTATACTCTTATTGGGGATTACGAGAAATATTTCATTAAATGAAAAGGATGGTATATAAATATGAGTACTGTGAATGTCCAAATTGGTTTACACGAATTATTGAACGGAAGCAATGCACAGATTCAACTAAGTGTTCCGCAATTAGTGGAAAAAGTATTAATGCGAAATGAAGGGAAATTAACTTCTACTGGTGCCGTTTCTGCTTCAACAGGAAAATATACAGGACGTTCTCCTAAAGATAAATTTATTGTGAAAGAAGCATCGGTTGCTGACAAAATTGCTTGGGGAGCAGTGAATCAACCGATTTCTGAAGAACATTTTAATAAATTATATACTAAAGTTTTAGAATACTTAAAAGAAAAAGAAGAGTTATTCATCTTCAATGGATTTGCAGGCGCTGACCGCAATTACCGCCTACCAATTCAAGTTATTAACGAATATGCATGGCACAATTTATTTGTACATCAATTATTCATTCGTCCAACTGAAGAAGAATTAACAACTCATGAATCAGAGTTCACAATTGTTTCTGCACCGAATTTCAAAGCTGATCCAGCTGTTGACGGTACAAACTCTGAAGCATTCATTATGGTTTCATTCGAAAAACGTATCGTACTAATTGGTGGTACAGAATACGCTGGAGAAATGAAAAAATCAATCTTCTCTATTATGAACTTCTTATTACCTGAACAAGATATTCTTTCTATGCATTGCTCTGCAAACGTAGGTGAAGAAGGCGACGTAGCACTATTCTTCGGTTTATCTGGAACAGGTAAAACAACATTATCTGCTGATCCAAACCGTAAATTAATCGGTGATGATGAGCATGGCTGGTCTGATAACGGTGTATTCAATATTGAAGGCGGTTGCTACGCAAAATGTGTAAACCTTTCTCACGAGAAAGAACCACAAATTTTCGATGCAATCAAATTTGGATCTGTTTTAGAAAACGTTATCATTAATGATCAAACGCGTATCGCAGACTACAACGATACTACTTTAACAGAAAATACTCGTGCTGCATACCCTATGCATGCGATCGACAATATCGTACTGCCAAGTGTTGCTGGACACCCAAATACAATCATTTTCTTAACTGCTGATGCATCTGGCGTATTGCCTCCAATCAGTAAGTTATCAAAAGAACAAGCTATGTATCATTTCTTAAGTGGTTACACTAGTAAACTAGCAGGAACAGAGCGCGGCGTTACATCACCGCAAGCAACATTCTCAACTTGCTTCGGTTCACCATTCTTACCACTTGATGCATCTCGCTATGCTGAAATGCTTGGTGAAAAAATCGAGAAACACGATGCGAAAGTATTCTTAGTAAACACTGGCTGGACTGGTGGCGAATACGGTGTTGGTAAACGTATGAACTTAGGTTACACTCGTGCAATGATTCAAGCAGCATTAAGCGGCGAACTTGCGAAAACAGAAACAGCTAAACATGACATCTTCGGTCTTGAAGTTCCACTTCACGTACCAGGTGTACCTGACGAAGTGTTAATGCCTGAACAAACTTGGGCTGATAAAGCTGCTTACAAAGCAAAAGCAATCGAGCTTGCAAGCGAATTCAAAGAGAACTTCAAAAAGTTCGACAGCGTTTCTGAAAATATTATTAACTTAGGCGGTCCAATCGCTTAAGTACAAACTTTCTGTTGGAATAACCCTTTTACTCATATGAATAAGTGTCGTGTAACCGTAAAGTTCAGCGTACTCACCGACAAAACCCAATGCGGCTTAACGGTTATACACACTTACATAAAAAAGAAGCTTACGTTTTTACGTAAGCTTCTTTCTATATCTTCTCTTTTCATCTGTAACTTAGTTCAAAAAAAATACAGAAAATTCATTTTATAATCATTCACTTTTCGTTTTTTATGTTAAAATTTACATATACAGGAAAGGGTGAGACCTACGAACAAATTTTCTCGTACAGGAAAAATTTTATTCAGTTACGGAGCGATTCAAATGTTTTGGGGACTTGTGATGCTTAACGTTACTTTATTTGAGCATACAAGTGAAACGATAAAATATATTATTCTAATTATCGGAATAATTTGTTGTATTATATCCAACTTTTTCAAAGAACTTAAAAGTCATACGAATACGTGATTTCATGTTAACTTATTGGAAGCAGAAACCTGTATTTTGTGCAAAGTTTTGCTTCCTGTTGTACTATCCATCACTTCATCACTTATCCCAGGGTAAATCCATTTCCACCCAGACCAATCACAGCTTCGAACATATGACTACATCTATCTGGTCTCACACCGCACGGGCTAAAAAGGGCCCTGACCGCTTCTATCCCTCGCTGGATCCTCTATTCCATCTAAAAAGAGGCTTTTTATCTTTTTACCTTTTTAGCTCTTCGTTAATTCTTCCTCGTCTTTCATACTATAGTAGCCTAAATTCACAACGATTAAGAAATAGCCACCCAGAATCCCTACTGCAAATGCCCACATAACCATGTGATGCTCAATTTCGTACATAATAATAGCACCTAAAATAGCAGCTGCAAAACGATTAAACATACCGAGCGTCGGTGCTTTCGTTTTCTTTACGATACTATCTCCAAGCTTCTCAATTCGTCTCCCTAAAAGCCAAACACAATACATACTTACAATCAGTCCAATTCCTGCACCTAGAAAATGAGCTGAAAACGGCGTTAACATCCAGCCTAATAAAAGAAAACCTAGTAAATAATACGATTGAATTTTAAACGATCTTAATGACATACTAATCATGCTGTTCTCCTCTTCAGTAATTTTTATCTATCCAACAAAAGCTGTATAACTCAGTTCTTTCGAGTTCATACTACTTAAAATTCATTTCACTCAAATTAAAAACAACATAAACGGGTTGTTTATGTTGTTTTTAATGTTTTCAGGAAATAATATTATACAAGATTTCAAACATCATATTCTTATAATTTGTGACGTTTTTCCAAACATTTTTCGTCCATTTATGAAAAAAATGATATCAATCTATGAACATACGGATATGATGTAATAAGCACACAAATAAAGGGGGCGTCTAATGATTTATTTTTTAATGGCTCTCATTCACCTCATTATCCCTGCACTTATTGGACTTTCATTGTATTGGTACACGAAAAATCACAGTATTTTTTACGCTGTCCTCGGTGTTCTTCTTCCAGGTATTATTCTTATCACACTCTTCCGTATTCCATTTTTAAACTTAATTCCTCTTATTACTGCTATCTTATTTCTCGTCTTCTTACCAAAAATAAAAAAATAGGAAAGCAGATTATAGATGATCTGTTTTCCTATTTTGATATAGGTTCCCCCGCAATAGAATGAGCTTTTACTTTCTCCGATTTCACAAACCATAGACCGAAGAAAATAATAATGCCACCGATTATTTGTTGAAACGATACATATTCATTTGCCCATACAGCTGCAAATAAAACAGCTACAAGCGGCGTTATATACATATATACCATCGTATGTGACGCGCCAATTTTTTGAATACCAACATACCACATTACTAAACCAAATACTGTTACAAAGAAAATAGAATATAGTAAAGCAAATAGTGTCATTCCGTGTGTAATGTGAAATGGCATTATAAATACATGTGGTCCACTTAACAATAACAGTGGAATCGCGCCAACTAATGCTGACCATGCGGTAACACGTAGTGCTGAATATTTTTTAATTAATGGACCTGCTAAAACAGGATAAAGTCCCCAGCATATTGATGTAATAAGTCCAATTCCATTCCCGTAAAAAGAACTAGTAAGTGAATGCCCTGCTACTAAAACTAATGCGGCACCACCAAAGGCAATAATAGAACCGATGAGCTTTCGAGAAGAAAACTTTTCTTGTTTCAAAAAAATCGCAAATACAGTTGTAAAAATAGGTGAAATAGAAATGAGTAAAGAGGCATTTGTAGCAGACGTATATTTGACAGTTTCCATAAACAATGTTTGATACAGTACAATACCTACAACGCTAACGATGATTAATCTAGGTATATCCTTTCGTTCCATGTAAACCGACTTTTCAATAAAAAATGTAAGGAGTAACATAAGCGGTGCCGCCGATATCATCCGAAGTGCAGTAAACTCAATTGCTGTAAATTCTAAAAGCCCATATTTCGCAATCGTAAAATTTATCCCCCAAATAATAACGACTGTTAAAATTAAAAACTCAATCCCCCATCTTCTCATGTGTATCCCCTCCGCAAATAAGATTATACAGAAAATTCAATTATATGTACATTTCATTATGTGAAAAAATCTTCTTATTTGTATGGAGAGGTTTGCTTTATTTGGCACATGAAATTATATTAGCGATTTTTTTAATATATCGGCTTATCAACAAAAAACGATAATAATAGTAACTCATACAATAAACAAGGTGGTTCCAAAATATATTTTGGAACCACCTTTCCTTTACTACACTCGAACGTGTAACTTCATATTTGGATTATAAAATTGACTCGGGCTCTTCAACTGAAAAGTTCCTCCACCTTCATGCCAATCAACTGTTAACTTATCATCCATAAATACAAGCTTTGTGCGATCTGCAATAAAATTCATTGTACTAGATTCAATATCCACATCGCGCTCATCTTTTTCTGCTACAGCTACTAAATCGATAATTCCACTCATGACACAACCACAACCTTCATTATCGTAAAATAACTTTATATATTTCGCTTCGTTTGGAATCGTATCCATAATCTTTTTATATGCTGCTTCTGTTACAGTAACGTACATATGTTAATGCTCATCCTCTCTCGTATCATTCATATATTGTACCACTATTTTTCTAAAACATTGTATACAGAAAATTAAGACTAACATACAATATATGTCATAAAGGCGGTTGCATCACTCATATTCAAATTACTGCGATACCCCATCTTCTTAGGTCTACTCAGTAGCTTTTTTATTTCTAGCGGAATGGTATTACAATATATCCTTCCCTATTCTCCTTCTATTGGCTGGATTTCAGGTTTTATTTGTTTCCTATCCGCCTCCTATTTTGCGATGAAAAATAAGAAAAACTAACAAGGCAGGAATTCTTTTAAGCAGGAGAAACAAACATGTCACTCATCGCTAGAATTCTCCCCTATTTTTGAAATCTAGACATACAATACGATCGACCACACAAAAATATAGCATTCATAATATATATATAGTAGTTCTATTTGTAAAATTAGATTTTCAAAATATAGAAAGGAGAGCGTACATGTACCCACGTAATTGTTTTAGTTGCGACGGCAGACGTAACAGTGGTTCTAACGGAAACACTGGGCCTACGGGCAGTATCGGGCCCACTGGTAGCACTGGAGCTACTGGACCCACTGGAGCTACCGGACCTTCTGGGAGTGCTGGATCTACCGGGGCTGGTTTACAAAGTACTACCGCCTTTAGTCTAGCAGCCGCTCCCACCTATAAAACAGGACAAGTTGTCACTTATACGAGCAGCGGCTATGTTGTAAAAAAAGATGCACCTCAAGGGTTTCCGAATATATCTCCAGATTATATCGTATTGGTAGAAAGTGGACCTACGGGTAGTACTGGACCTTCTGGGAGCACTGGGCCTTCCGGAAACACCGGACCTTCCGGCATCACTGGACCTTCTGGAAACACTGGACCTTCCGGCATCACTGGACCTTCTGGAAACACTGGGTCTACTGGGAACACGGGACCTTCCGGAAACACTGGGCCTTCCGGAAACACCGGACCTTCTGGAAACACTGGGCCTTCCGGAAACACCGGACCTTCCGGAAATACTGGATCTACCGGAAACACCGGACCTTCTGGAAACACTGGGCCTTCCGGAAACACCGGACCTTCCGGAAATACTGGATCTACCGGAAACACCGGACCTTCTGGAAACACTGGGCCCACTGGGAACACGGGACCTTCCGGAAACACTGGGCCTACTGGGAACACGGGACCTTCTGGAAACACTGGGCCTACCGGAAATACTGGATCTACTGGAAACACCGGACCTTCCGGAAACACTGGGCCTTCTGGCAGTACCGGATCTACCGGCATCACTGGGCCTACCGGAAATACTGGACCTTCTGGAAACACTGGACCTTCCGGAAATATTGGACCTTCCGGAAACACCGGACCTTCCGGAAACACTGGGCCTTCTGGCAGTACCGGATCTACCGGCATCACTGGGCCTACCGGAAATACTGGACCTTCTGGAAACACTGGACCTTCCGGAAACACGGGATCTACTGGCAACACCGGACCCACTGGCAGCACTGGATCTACTGGCAACACTGGACCTTCCGGAAATATTGGACCTTCCGGAAACACGGGATCTACTGGCAACACCGGACCCACTGGCAGCACTGGACCCACTGGCAATACTGGACCTTCTGGCAGTACCGGGCCTACTGGCACTGCAGGTAGTGCATCAGCGAAAAGTATTGTGTTCCAAGGAAAGAATGGTGGGTTTCAGCGTATAGCGGGTTCTCCAGGAATTGACTCTAATGTTATTCCATATGTCACTGCTGGAGACGGTAGTATAGTTGGCTTTGCTGCATCTATAAATGTAAATAACTTACCTGCTGCTGTTTATACGATTGATATTTGCAGAAATATCCCTACAAACCTCACTGCTCCTACTTCTAGTTACATCCTATCTACTATCACTTTCACTACTACTGACAAAATTACAGGAACTATAACATTTTCGATTAAGCCTACGGATACTGGCTCTGGACAAATTCAAGTGTATAACCCTACCCCAGCCGTAGGTCCCGCTACAGTAACTTGGACTAGTACTACAACAGGAAACCCAGTTTCGAGAGGGGATGCGATATCACTTTATATTAATCCTGGCATTACTGAAAGTGCAGTATATTCTATTTTTCTAATCACTAATATTTAGTTCTCTCTTAAAAATAATTTATTTAACAAAAAAGAGATCACTCTCAAATAAGTAATCTCCCTTTTAAAAATAGTTTTTCATGATATCGGTAATATAACCTTCACAGTCGTTCCAACTCCAACTTCACTTTCAAAACTCATTTTACCGTTGTGATCTTTAATAATTTTTTCTGTAACTACTAACCCTAAACCTGTTCCCGTTTCTTTCGTTGTGTAAAAAGCTTCATTTAGCTTCGGAATTTTGTCTTTTGGAATGCCGCAACCCTCATCCTTAACTTGAACAATGATTGCATTTTCTACAGTCACTTTAATCGTAATCGTTCCACCAACTGACATTGCTTCGATCGCATTTTTAATTAAATTAAAAAACACTTGTTTTAATCGTTTTTCATCGCATGTAATCGCTGGTATGTCTTTACTATAAATACCTTGTATGTGCACTCCTTGCTTTAAAGCAGGCTTTCCCATAACTCGAATAACATAAGCAATAATTTCTTCTATATTATGAACTTCTGATTCTAGTGATTTAGATTTCTCAAATCCACTAAGTTCTGTAGCGATTGTATGAATTCGTTCTACTTCTTGTTTCATAATATCACTATATATTTTATCCTCTGGATATTTAATCGCTTGCTTATTAACAAATTTATCCAAATTAGCTAGAGGTCTTCTAATTTTGTAACCAATAACTGTAGCCATTTTCCCAACAGTTGCTAGCTTTTCTGTTTGTTGTATTTCTTTATCCATCATCTCAAGCGTACGAACGTAAGATTGAAACCTTAAAAACATAATCCAACATATGATAGTAAATACGCTATATAATGCCATCGGGATTAAAACGAGTGACGATTGAATGATGATTCCTATAAGAGCATATTTCCCAACAAGTATACTCGGAACTAACCAAAAATATCTTTTATTCACAAAGAGTGGGGCAAATAAAATAAAAAATCCTTCTACTATATTCCCACCATCAAACTCAGCATCACTGCCGTAGTAAATCATAAAATTATGGATAAAATCTAATAGGTTATATCCAATTAGAATAATATATTTCACTGCAAATGGATTTCTCCATTTCATGAAGTATACTCCAATACAAAACAAAATCACCATTAGAAAATAAAGCCATAAACCTAAACCATCTTCAAATTGTCCTACTCCCTCTTGCTCTCCTCCTATTAAAGGTACAATAAATTCGTAGGCAAGATCGTATACAAAAAATATAATAAAAAATAAACTTAAAAATATTTTCAGTGCCTTCATTTCTTCATTTTTAAATATATCATCTTTATTCATACGGTAACTCCTAGCTTTTCTCCCACTTGGATTTCATTATTTCCACACTTTTTTGGAAGAATAATATCTATTCTCGTTCCCTTATCTCTTTCACTTGAAATATGTAACTTACCAAGGTGCTCGTTGACAATTCGATCTGCTACAGTAAGTCCCAGGCCAATTTTATCTTGTTTCGTTGTATAAAAGGCCTCTTTAACACGGGCTAAATTTTCCTTCTTAATACCGTAACCATTATCGCTTACACTTAGCGTGACATAATCTTGTCCTTTATTTTCTAATCGCAAGTCTAATGTGCCACCTTGCTCCATTGCCTCCAGAGCATTTTTTATGACATATAGAAAGACTCCTCTTATTTTCCGCTCATCACATTCAACTTCTATCGTCTTTTCTTCCATATTAGAAATAAGCTGAACGCTAGATTCATTCATTTTTTCACGAACAATTGTTACTGCTTGTAATGCAATTTCACCTATATTATGTTTCTTATAAACAGAAGGTTTACACGTAGCAACTTCCATTAACTCACTTATCATATTATTCATATTTTCTATTTCAAAAATCATCTGTTTGTAAATAGGGTCCTCCTCATGCTTCTCTCGTTGTAATTGCGTAAACCCTTTTAATGAAGCAAGTGGATTTTTAATTTCATGTCCCACTGTCGCTGCCATTTTTCCGATTACTGCTAATTTTTGTGATTCACTAGCAATCTTAATACTTTCCTTTACCGCTGAAAGGTATTGTATAAATCGATTTAAAATGATGTATGCCGCTATTAATACGAGTGTATACATAATGAGGAACATAAACCCTTTTACTTCTTTTAATACAAATAAATAAATAACATATTTCCCTACAATTGTCGAAAGTACAAACACAAAATATTTTGTATTTAAAAATATAGGTACAAAGAAGATGAAAATAATTTCTATTATATTTACTCCATCAAATGCCGCCTCATTATAAAGCATATACGAAAGTATATTAACGATTTCTATTCCTATGTATGCAAATACACATGTATATTTAACAAGGTTCGCTTTCTCTTTTTTTATTAAATATACATTCACACCGAGTATTGCAGTTCCGCAAATAACTTGCCATAGTATACTATGTCCCTTATCCGTTAGCGATTTATTCTCTAATACGATTGCGTAGAAAAGTTGGTATGAAACAACAATGACATATAGCACCCATAAAAAAATTTTTGCATTCCTTTCTTCTTCTTTATATGATAGAAAACTTCCTTTCACTTCAACACCCCTTCAAAATAATATCTCGAAGAATACCATTTATTATAATAAATGATTTTCATAGACAAACAAAGATAAATCGAACATTTGAGGAAAATCATCCCAATAAAGCAAAGTATCTTCAGACTATATATACGCATAAAAGCTATAAACAATAATACGTATATTATGGGAGGTGTTTTATATGGACGGCAAAAAAAATAAAAAAACAGAACAACTGGAAACCTTCACCCGTGAAAATGAAGGAAAGAAAATGACGACAAATACAGGTGTTACAATTTCAAATGATGAAAACTCTTTAACCGCTGGTGATCGTGGCCCTACCCTTCTAGAAGATTTCCTGATGCGAGAAAAGCTGGCTCATTTTGACCGTGAACGGATTCCTGAAAGAGTCGTTCACGCACGTGGATACGGTGCACATGGTATTTTTGAACTATACGAATCTTTAGAAGAGCTAACAATGGCCCATTTTTTACAAGACCCTTCAAAAAAAACACCCCTTTTTGTTCGCTTCTCTGAAGTGGCTGGATCAAAAGGTGCGAATGAAACAAATCGAGATGTACGAGGGTTCGCCGTTAAATTTTATACAGAAGAAGGAAATTTTGATTTAGTCGGAAACAATATTCCCATTTTCTTCATTCAAGATGGCATTAAATTCCCTGATCTTATTCACGCCCTTAAACCTGAGCCGCATAATGAGATTCCACAGGGACAAACAGCACATGATACATTTTGGGACTTCATCGCCAATAACCAAGAATCTGCTGCGATGATGATGTGGATTATGTCTGATCGTGCCATTCCAAGAAGCTTTCGAATGATGCAAGGTTTTGGTGTTCATACATTCCGCTTAGTGAATAAAAATGGAAAGTCACGATTTGTAAAATTTCACTGGAAGCCGAAACTTGGTATTCACTCATTAATTTGGGATGAAGCTCAAAAATTAGGCGGCGCTGATCCAGATTACCATCGTCGTGACTTATGGGAAAATATTAATGCCGGAAACTATCCTGAGTACGAACTTGGCATTCAAATTTTAGAAGAAGAGGATGAATTTAAATACGATTTCGATATATTAGATGCGACGAAAATTTGGCCTGAAGAAGATTTCCCCGTTAAAATCATTGGAAAAATGACATTAAATCGCAACGTCGAGAATGTATTCGCTGAAACGGAACAAGTCGCACTTCATCCTGGAAGTATCGTCCGTGGTATTGATTTCACCAATGATCCGCTCTTACAAGGTAGGCTCTTTTCTTATACAGACACTCAATTGGCACGCGTCGGTACCAATTATCAAGAATTACCGATTAACCGGCCGGTATGCCCATTTCATAACAACCAAAGAGATGGTGCCTCTAAATATATAATTGATAAAGGAAAAGTCGCTTACCATAATAATTCCTTAGCAAATAACACTCCTTACACGTTCCCCGGTACAAAGGGTGGGTTCGTTACATATCCTTCCACTGTATCAGGACATAAAACGAGAGAAACAGCCGCCAGTTTCAAAGATCATTTCTCTCAAGCACGTTTATTTTGGAATAGTATGAGTAACGTCGAGAAGGTTCATATTATGCAAGCCTTCTCCTTTGAATTAGGAAAAGTAAAAAGTAAATCCGTCCGTCAACAGGTCGTAAATATGATTGGACATATTAGTACTGAATTAGCTACGTTAGTCGCTGAAGCGGTCGGAGCAAAAGTCCCAAATATTCAAGAATCGAGCGTTACGAAATCATCGCCAGCACTCAGTATGGCAAATACGACATTTAGTCCTAATACATTACGAGTAGGTGTCATTGTTACAAATGGATATGACGGACAAAATGCGCAATATATACTAAATCAATTCAAACAAGTTGGATTACAGCCAGTAATTGTTTCCGAACGATTAGGTACTGTGCAAGGAACGCAAAATGTACGTTGGGACGTGAATGATACTTTTTTAACAGGATCCTCACTTCTTTATGATGGGCTACTTCTTATTGGAGGAAACCTTGATGAAAAGTTTCTTAATAAAGCGACTTCATTTGTCGTAGAATCCTATAATCACTTTAAGCCCATTGGTGCCTTCCAAAATGGATCTACTGTTATTCAATCTTTAAATATTAACGGAAAGCCTGGTGTCTTAGTAGAACAGAACCCTACGCTCCTGGCGAATGCATTTATTAAAGCTATGACGAAACAACGCTTTTGGGATAGAGCATATGAATAAGTTAGGGGGATAATTTATGTTTGTTACTGTGGAGAAAGATGTGCATATTTTTGTGCAAGACGTAAATCCCGGACCCGGTAGTAAAACTGTGTTCTTCGTCCATGGGTGGCCTTTAAATCATCAAATGTATCAATATCAACTCAATGTGTTACCACAGCATGGTTTCCGCTGCATTGCTATGGATATACGTGGGAACGGGCAATCTGATAAACCGTGGACCGGTTACACATACGATCGTTTAGCAGACGATATCGCCATTGTTCTAGAAGCACTTCAAGTGGAAAATGCTACATTAGTCGGTTTCTCAGTAGGTGGTGCTCTTTCTATTCGGTACATGTCCCGCTATAATGGCCATCGCATTTCTAAACTTGTATTAGTCGATGCTGTTTCCCCCTCTTTCGTTAAAAATCAAGAATCACCCTATGGTGTCCCAAAAGAACAAGCAGATACCCTCATTAATCAAATGTATGTCAATATGCCCAAATTTTTAAATGATGTATCTTTATCATTTTTTAATAGAAACTTAGGATCAGCTACGTTAGAATGGTTTTCTTATCTCGGTATGCAGTCTGCCTCCTACGCTCTCATCAAAATCTTGCAAGCAGCCGCAACTGAAGATGTAACGAAAGATTTAAGTAAAATTAACGTCCCAACAAAAATATTCCACGGTGTTCACGATCAACTTATCCCTTACAAAAGTGCTGAACTCACGCAAAAGCGGATCAAAAATTCTCAGTTACATCCTCTTACAAATAGCGGTCACGGCTCTCCAATCGATCAAGCGGATGAATTAAATGAAGAGCTTATAAAGTTTTTGCATTGATAAATGTATCCATATGTAAAAAAATTAAAAATCAATGCTGTATTTTACACATATGAATGGAGTTTTGACAAGAACTAAAATTCACATATTTCTCACAATTCAATTGATAAAACGATTATATTTTCATTTATACTAAATGTACAAGTAATACTCCCTAAACCCAGCTTGTCTGGTTACCCCGTTAAATACTATAAAAAAAGAACTTGTATCGTTATACAAGTTCTTTTTGTTTTTCTATTTAAATAGTATATCTTTACTATACTGCTTTCCAACAAGTAAATCATATTGAATCATTTTATATTGCTCTAACATTTCTTTTTGTTTCTTTGTTAAATCTGTTATCTCTTCCCCATCCTTATTAACCTTTAACTCATCTTTAAGGACTGGTATTTCTTTATGCATTTCCGATAAAAATTGATAAAACGGTGATTTATTTATCCCTGCATAATCAAAAACAAGATTAGAAAAATAAATTGGACTTACTAAACCTAAATTGTCATTTGGCAAATCGAAATTTGCATACATTAACAATGGAGTTTCTGACATAGCTAATCTTTCATTTAGAGTTTCTTCATTTTCTATATATCCAGCCTCTTCATAGATAGCTTTATTTACCCCTAATATCGGTAAGTGATCTCCAAAGAAAACCAATATAGTAGGCCTTTCTAGCTCTTGAATTTGTTCTACTAAATATTTTAGAGCCTCATCAGAACGTCGTACACCCTCAGTATATGTTTCTAATTCTGCTTTCGATCCCTCGTCTGTTAATCCGCTAATTTCTATTTGCTTCTCTTCAAATCGTCCTGGATTGAATGGAAAATGATTTTGCATCGTAACTGCATGAATAAACGTAGGTTGCTGTCTCTTATTCAATTCCTCTATTATTTCTTTACTAATAGATACATCGCTAATATAATCTCCATCTACCTCTACGTTGTTCATTGTATCTTCTGCATTGAAATTATCAATTCCTAAAACATTATATACATCATCCCGCTTATAAAATGATCTTCCATAAGCATGAATTGCATTCGTATAATATCCATGTTTTTTCAATTCACTTGCGATAGACGGAATTTCTCTTTGTCCTGTCACCGCTTGTTGATACGGTATAGAACCTTGCTTTAAAAAGCTCATTGAATAGCTCGTTAACGCTTCAAATTCTGTATTCGCTGTGTTTCCCCCGAATACAGGAGATACTGTTTGTCCACCCGGAAAATTCTCAATATAGTGATGTAAATTCGGCACCGGATCTTCGCTAAATGAAAGATTCATTAGCTTTGTTGGATCCCAAAAAGCTTCACTCATGAAAAATATAATATTCGGCTTCTCACTCTTCTCTTTTTTTCCTACATCGTTTCCATATTGTTTCTTTATATTATTTGAAATTTGTAGCATAGTTTCTTTTGAATATTTTTCTGGCTTCTCAATAACAGTTGTGTCCAAGTTACTGACAAATCCTAATACAAAACCATTATCAGTATAGTTTACATTTTGATTCCAGGCCACGAAGGTTACCCCGTATTTTTGCAATACATTACTCATAAATGTATTAGGATAATTACTATATGCATACACCATAAACGTAGAACCACATATTAAAATAATTCTCGTAATTCTATTAGGTTTTATAACTGGAATATGCTTTCGTATATACATAACTAAATATACAAGCAGAGTAATCCCGAATATTCCCAAAAATATAGTCCACCAACTAAAATAGTCCATAACCATTGGTATAACGGACTGCATTTGAGTAATCTGTATGAAATCAGACGGATAGAATGGATCTCCTCTAAAAATAAGTTTAAAATGGTTCACAATACCAAAGATAATTAACACCAAACTTGTTATCGTGACACTCAAAAAGATTCGTCCAAGCAAACTATACACAAAAACATATATCATATAAATAAATAATAAGCTTAATATATACTGTCCGTATCGCTGGTAAACCCAGTTATTAACTAATACAAGGCTCATATTCTCCTGCATCATGATATAAATCCAATTCATTGTATGAGCAATTAAAAATAGTAAGGCGTAAGCTCTAATAGCCGGCCTAAGCTTGTGACTGATACCTCTATTTAAATGAATGGTGTATAGTAGTACACCCCACAAAACAATAATGAGTATACTTAGCTGTATTTTCCCATTAAAAAATTCTTTAGTTCTCTCGAATTCGAAAGATCTTAACATAACAAAAAACAGCGTTTCTAAACAAATCGCCCACATTCCACTAAGAATGATAGAAATTAATAAATTCTTCCTCGGCTCTTGAGAAGAAAAACTAAGATAAAATTCATCTCTTCTTCGTTGTTGTGTTAAAAAATCAAAACGCAATTTATTCCCTCTTTCCTTTACCCCTTCGTCTCGCATCCACAAACATATTGTCCTATACAAAATACCATATTTGTATGCAGCTAGTCTCCCTATGTGCTTGTAATATACACATGTATCCTTAACTTCCCCTTAAAAATACAATGAAACTTTAATGCGTCCGCTCCATTCAGGATTGAACGTGATAAACCTTCTTCGCTCTATATTCTATCAGTATCAATGAACCATGCCTCACAAAATTATTACCATAAAAAAAGAACCTCTCAACACTGACAGGTTCTCCTTCATTTTAACAGACATGAGCATATGTATTATAGAAGAGAATACATCCATACTTTCCATATAATACATACAAATACGATAACTACAAAATCAAAAAGATCTAATCTCGGACCCTTTTTCATATTCATCTCTAGCCACATATGAACCCATTTTATTTTTGTATATTTTTGAATGTTTTTCTTTGCAAATCGGTAAATGAGTACTTGCATAATAAAAAATCCGACTACGAAAATGAACAAGAAAATGAGAAAATCGACCACAAAATTCCTCCCTATTTTTGCAGCGATTTTTCTACTATTTGATTTCTCAAAACCCACTCTTCAAATTGAGCACTTCCAAATTCCCAGCTAAGATCACGAGCATGTACAGAAAAAACGTAATGACCAGCATATTCGTCCATAAATCTACCTGTCTCGATTTCATCTTTCTGAAGACCATATGCTCCAAAATTAAAATACACATCCCACACGTCTTCATTCTTCCGCTTATAAGCAATCGATTCCATATCACATTCTGTTCCGAAATAATCAAGATGTAAATGTACGCTATCATCATATTCGTACTCCATTTTATCACCCCTTATATTTGTACTTCTTTATCACCCAAAAAATTCCTGCTATCTACACTCACATATGGGCACTTACCTACATATCATGCTTGTAGAGTGACTTCTAGGAGGTGTCATATAGTGAAAAAATTTATAGCTGTTTTTTGCATCATGTTACTAGCTGTTTTCACATTTGCTGCTTGCAGTAGTAAAAAAGAAGGTACGAAAGAACAAACGCACAACATTCGCATCGGCGAAGTTACCCACTCTCTCTTCTACGCCCCGTTATATGTTGGGATTGAAAAAGGATTTTTTAAAGATGAAGGATTAAATATTGACCTCCAAACAACAGCTGGCGGAGATAAAACGATGACCGCCTTATTATCTGGCGGAATTGATATCGCTCTCGTCGGTTCTGAAACATCTATTTATATTCATCAACAAGGTGCAAAAGACCCCGTCATTAACTTCGCACAACTTACACAAACAGACGGAACATTTTTAGTTTCACGTAAAAAGTTAGACTCTTTTAATTGGAATGACGTAAAAGGTGTTACGTTTTTAGGACAGCGTAAAGGTGGCATGCCGCAAATGGTTGGAGAATACGTTTTAAAGAAAAATGGCATTGATCCTCACAAAGATACAAACTTAATTCAAAACATCGAATTTGCTAACATTGCAAGTGCCTTTGCATCTGGTACTGGGGAATTTGTACAGCTCTTTGAACCGACTGCAAGTATATTCGAAAAAGAAGGTAAAGGATATATCGTCGCTTCGTTCGGAAATGAATCTGGAACTGTTCCGTATACATCGTTTATGGCAAAAGAAAGCTTCTTAAAGAAAGATAAAGATGCTGCTGAAAAGTTCACACGTGCGCTCTATAAAGCACAACAATGGGTTGATACACATAGTCCAGAAGAGATTGCTGATGCTGTGTCTCCATTATTTAAAGACACTTCAAAAGACATTACAGTAAAAGTAATTGAACGGTATAAAAAACAACATTCTTACGCGACAAATCCGCTATTAGATGCTGAAGAATGGAAACAGCTCCAAACGATTATGAAAGAAGCTGGCGAATTACAAAAAGAAGTTCCACATGAAGCGCTCGTCAATACAAAAATTGCCGAAAGCGTTATTAAGAAATAGAGGCGAAGTGTATGAGTTTTTTACAAATACGTAACGTTTCTCACTGCTTTTTCGCAAAAGAGAATGCTAAATTGATTCTCGAAGATATGAGTTTACAAGTGGAAGAAGGCGAATTTATTTCTATACTCGGTCCAAGTGGTTGCGGCAAAACAACACTCCTCTCCATTATTGCCGGACTGCTTGATCCAATTGAAGGTATCGTCTTTTTAGATGGTGAACCCATTACAACGAAAACTTCATCTATGGGGTACATGTTGCAGCAAGATTACTTGTTCCCTTGGAAAACAATTAAAGAGAATATTATGCTTGGACTTCACACTCGAAAAATTTACAATGAACAGACGAAAGAACACACTTTACAACTTTTAAAACAGGTCGGTCTACATGATGTAGAAGAGCAATACCCTCGTGAACTGTCCGGTGGTATGCGTCAACGTGCCGCTCTCGTTCGGACGTTAGCGACCGATCCGAAAATTTTATTGCTAGATGAACCTTTTTCGGCTCTCGATTATCAAACGAAGTTGAAACTAGAAGATCTCGTCTTCACATTATTACGTAACTATAAAAAAACATCACTACTTGTAACACACGATATTGAAGAAGCCATTGCGATGAGTGATCGTATTTATTTACTACAAGCGAATCCTGGAAAAATTGCAAAAACATTTATCGTCCCAGAAAGCATCCGTTCCTTATCACCGTTAGAATCACGCCACCACCGTGACTTCCCATCCTTCTTCCAAGATATATGGAAGGAGCTGGAGCGACTTGGATAATATAAAGCAACTACATGAACAGTTTCAGAAAAAAGAACGCAAGCGCGCATGGTTAGCACGCTCACTGCAGCTTTTACTGCTCATTCTTTTCTTTGCACTATGGGAAATAGCTAGCAAAAAAGAATGGATTGATCCTTTACTCTTTAGCTCCCCTTCAAGTATTTGGGATCTCTTCCTTAGTAAATGGATTGACGGTTCGCTTTTGGTTCACATATGGACGACATTACTTGAAACTGGAGTAGGTTTCATTCTTGGAACAGTGCTCGGCGCTATTATCGCTACTTTCCTTTGGTGGATGCCACTCCTCGCCCGCGTACTCGATCCCTATCTCGTCGTCCTAAACGCCATGCCAAAAGTGGCACTTGGACCTATTATCATTGTAATCTTCGGTCCAAATATTTCTTCGTCGATTGCAATGGGAGTAATCATTTCCATCATCATTACCATTCTCGTTATTTACAGCGCATTTCAAGAAGTCGATTCTAACTATATAAAAGTGATGGACACATTTGGCGCTAATAAGTGGCAATGTTATAAGCAAGTAGTTCTCCCTGCATCCTTCCCAGCAATTATTTCCACATTAAAAGTGAACGTTGGTTTATCATGGGTCGGTGTTATATTCGGTGAACTTCTCGTCTCTAAACAAGGTCTTGGCTACTTAATTAGCTACGGATTCCAAGTATTTAATTTCACGCTCGTCTTACTGAGCGTACTACTCACCTGTGTCCTCGCAACACTTATGTATGTGTTTGTTGAGGCATTTGAAAAACTTCTAATTGGAAAACGAAAAAGAAGCTGACTTAGGACGATAGACTATAGTCAGCTTCTTTCTTTACCTTTTATCACACATCTTTGTTTCATTTGTAACGTTGCCATTCGCAACCGTAACTGTATGGAAACAATCTTTCACACGTACTGTAACTACATTTTCTTTTCGATCTATTACATGATAATCATCATACTTTTTATTTAATGCACTACGAATTTGCTCTCCTTCAAAAATCGGAAAACCGTGAGACATTACCCAAATGAGACCAGCAACCGCAAGAATCGTTTTCATACGTTTCATTACCTCCTTGAGAGTAAACTTTTAGTCCCTACAATATGCGCATTATAATTGTGTCTAATTTGTGACATTTTTATACTAATTCTCTTTTAAAGCTTCAGTTCCTTCTTCTTTTTATAAAAAGACAGAATTTTCAATTTTATCAACAAAAAAAAAACGAAAAGAACTAAAATTCTTTACGTTTTCTTGGCTAAAAACTCGTATTAGTGTCCACTTTGTTGTTCCATCGTTTTCGAAACATCATATAATCCCTTCAACACTTCCGCTCTCATTTTTACAAGCTCAGGGAACTGATAGAAGAACGCAATTTTTTTATACTTTAACTCCGATCCTTCTTTCACCTTTTTGGAATCTTGCAAAATAAACGCTGTAAACGTATCTGCAATATCTTCCGCTACATTGGTCGTTCCATACTGTGATACAAACTCCTCATGCTTTTCCTTAAAAAATTCAATTTGAGTTTCTTCACTTTCTTCTACTTTCTTTTCTGTCCACTCCTGCTCGATATCCTTCCAGAAAGAGTTATAAAATTGATTAATATAAGATTTCTCCCTCGCACACCCCTCTTGTAAGAAAAGCGTTTCACAGTTACTTCTATACGTTGAAATATCTTTATCTTCTTCAAAATCCTTCAAATACTTTTCATCCACTGGTATTTGCTTATGTCCGAGTGTCAACACATGAGCCGTCTCATGAATTAATGTTTTCATCACTTCATCGATATTTACCGCAGAATCAAGTGTATCTAAGCTTAGCGTCCAATCTTTCGGATTCTCCATACTAGGCATAACGTGGGCAACAACACCGTCATAACCATCCGTTATTAAGTCAAATTCTGTTATATTCCCGCGATATTTAGCTGGGATAAGAGTGCGGTACATATCCCATAAGTCTTCATGATACCCCCTATCTTGACGTTGTTGTAGTACCTCTTCTTTCGCTTTTTTATCTTCAGCGAATACTTTATTTAAACGTTTCCGTTCTATTTTTTCAAAATAAGGATCTACAATTTCATCACCATCAATATAATAAGAAGCTAAAAAGAAGTAATTTTCATCTTCTTCTTTTTTCTTATCTGCTCCTTTCATATCCACACTTTCATGCTCTTCTATATCATAATCTTCTACTGCTTCAAGCTCAGATAATCCATCTATTTTTTCATATACTTTTTGAAGTTTATTATCTCCTATTTCCACGCATTCTTCTTCTGTCTTACAAATTTCTTTTTCCTTCACACTCTTCATAGAACTATCGCATCCTGTTATTAAACCAATTGCGACGATAAACCCTACTAACTTGCCATACAGTTCCTTCATATAAACCTCCGTCGTTCCATTCTACAAAAATATCATAATCAATTTTTAAAGAATATGCGATAATTAATTAAATAAACTGTAAGGGGGGTTTCCATGATTCAAGCAGTCTTATTCGACTTAGATGGAACACTATTAGATCGGCGCCAATCTCTAGAACAATTTATTCATGATCAATATAATCGCTTTACCCCTCACTTAATGAACATAGAAAAATCAGGGTATTGTTCTCGATTTCTGGAGCTCGATAATAATGGCTATACGTGGAAAGATAAAGTATATGCTACTCTCCTTTGCGAATACAACATTACCACTTTAACACCAGAGCAACTGCTGCACGACTATATTACCAACTTTCAACATCATTGTATTCCTTTCCAAAACATGCATGAATTACTTCAGCGTTTAACACAACAAAATATTAAAATCGGCATTATTACAAACGGCTTTACTGACTTTCAAATAAACAATCTTCGCGCACTAAACATACATACGTATACAAACACAATTCTCGTTTCAGAAGCGGAAGGAATTAAAAAACCACATCCTGAAATTTTCGAGCGAGCTTTGCAAAAACTAGACGTTAAGGCCACAGAATGTCTTTACGTTGGAGATCATCCAGAAAACGATGTGCTTGGTTCTGAACGAGTAGGGATTCTTGGTGTGTGGAAGAGAGATTCACTTTGGGATGACTTTGAGCATCCACGTGTAGTGAACGATTTGTTGGAGGTGCTTTCGTTTTTAGAGGTCGAGATGAAAACAAAATAATAGTTAATAAATTATATCGGCGATTTTTGCAATATATCGACTTACCGAAAAAAATGACAATGACAAAAGGAGGTCGCTACTCTAGCGCCTCCTCTTCCCTTATAATTCATATACTGTAAACTGAGGTTTACTCGGATGATCTTTCACTTGCGCATCATCTGGAAACTTTGAAACTTTTTGATATAGTGCAATGTCACCGATACAGCCTGCTGTTAGTAAAATCCCTAAAAATGAGATGGATTGCACATTCGTAGCTAACCCTATTACAATCGGCAAAATTCCAGTTGGTAAAAACGGAAGCATTAACACTTTCTTCATTTGCTGTACTGTAATCGCCTGTTTAGAATGCGCATATGCAATACCTAATTTCCAATTAACGCCCCAT
This sequence comes from Bacillus sp. 3G2, assembly GCF_044324725.1. NCBI lineage: Bacteria > Bacillati > Bacillota > Bacilli > Caryophanales > Bacillaceae > Bacillus > Bacillus sp. 3G2. The sequence continues at coordinate 4,539,037 of NZ_CP172246.1, forward strand.
TTTAGTTCCCTCCATGGAACGCCTCCGATATAACGAAATCCTATTAAATGTATTGCTTCATGAATACAAACGAGAACAATCATTGCGATAACAAAAAGAAACAAGGTTGGTAACGTAATTTCAATTTGAACCCCGCCTGAAAGAAGTGAATGTAAAAAACTAACTCCAATCGCCAGAACGAATGCTATACAACATGAATAGAAATTTAATTTCCCCATCGAAACAGTAACAGTCGTTTCTTTTCCTTTATCCATCTTTCCCCTCCTAAAATGTAAATATATCTTTACAAAATTGTATAATATACCCAAAATAATATAAAGATATATTTACATTTATTCTTACGCACAAAAAAAGAAACCAGCCACTTTACTTCGTAAAACAGCCGATTTCTTCTATATGTTTCATCGTACGCGCCAATACATCGTCGCGCATTATAAAGCTAAATTTTCTATCCGTTTTAATATTGTCAGGAATGTCTGTTAATAACACAGACCCTTTCGTTTCTTCGTAATGCGTATGTTCTTCTACCGCACTAATTGTTGCAAAATAAATGTTTTTAATGATTATTTTGTCTTTTCCAGATACTTTATATTGTCCTAAGTAAGTTAAATCAGAAACTATGCCGCCGGTTTCTTCATGAACCTCTCGAACTGCCGCTTCTTCCGGTGTTTCCCCTAGTTCTACTTTACCACCTGGAAATTCAAGACCGCGACGTAAATGATGCGTTAATAACCATTGATCCCCGTACCGGCATACAACCCAAACATGCTTTGGCTCAGGAGAAAATGGATAACGTTCAAACGATAATTGTACAGTGTTGTGGTAATAATCTTTAAATTTGTACATGCCATTACTCCCCTATTGATGGTTACAAGTTTTTCCTACCACAAATTGTAGCATATTCTCGCTTTTCTGCATAATATTATCCAATTACAATCCATTGATTATTCCCATTTGCGCGACTAATTCTTTCGTCTCATGATTTCCTAAATCGTAAATCATTTTATATGCTTTTTGTAGTTGTTCATCATATCGGTCATTATTTGAATCGTGATGATACTCAACAAATGGAACGTGAGAACGTACAAACGAACCTAAATCCTCTACATACGCTTGATCGAAGTACTCTCTTAACTCCGTAATTTCCTCATCACTTGCGGAAATTTCAAAATTATACGTATCCGCCGTCTTCACTTGTGAAATTTGACCGTTTCCTATTGATATATAATATGTTTTTTTCGTCTCCATGTAACACCCTTCTTTCATCCTTTTATTTTCTATTGTTTTCATCAATTACAAAATTATGTAAAATAAAGAAAAGGAGGGATTTTATGCTCAAAATATTAATTATCGGTATTATAATCGTCCTAGTCATACTAGTACTCTCCGTCATGACGATTAATAAAGGCTATGCATATAAACATTCCGTTGATAAACCAGAAGATAATCCTTACGCAAAAAATAATAAGGAGGGTTCATAATATGCTTCGTATACTTCGCATTGTAATCGCACTTGCTGTGATAATTATGTCAGCAAGTGGGCTCTATACAGGTCAAAATAACTTTCTATCACTTTCACAATTTCTATTAGGAGCTTTACTATTTCTCATCGCAATTGAACAAATAAAGAAAACGGATTCAGGAACAGGCTTTATTTGTATTACTGCTGGAGGTTTCTCTTGGATTGTTCTTCATTACCTACATAAAGTGAAACTTTAATCAGTGGAGGCCTTACTGCCCGTTAAATGCGGGATAAAATAGAAGGAGGGTTTTTATGTTAAATGGCGTTCGAATTACTTTTGCATTTGTCGCTTTATGTATAGCAATCTATGGATTTTTTACTGGCAATAGAGAAATAATGCCTTATATGTTCTTTTTCTTAGGATTAATGGCTTTCACTGTAGCACTAGGAGAAATAAAACAAGACAGAAAATCTAGCGGTATACTCGCTTTCATGGCTGGAGCCGGTGCTTTATTTCTTAGCTTCTCAGAACTATTTCGGTAAATAATCTATTTAAAAGGTGGAGATTTGTATGCTAAAAACATTACGAATTGTATCCGCTCTTATCGTCATCGCTCTCGCTCTATCCGGAATGTTGACAAACGCACTTATTATAATGCCTTATATGCTCATCGCCTTATCTATTATGACCTTCATCATGAGTGCAGAAGAAAAACAGAAACAAAAGAAAGTATACAGTACACTCTCCTTCTTTTCTGGTGTATTCACTTTAATCGTTGCTATTATAATTTTTGTCTCTCAATAACTAACTTTCTACTAGGAGGTTAAAATGCATATAAGAAAATTACAGCTAACCATCGTTTTTATTACTTTGATCATATGTTTATACAGCACATTTACAATGAACTTTCAAATCTTTTCACCTATCATTTTGCTCCTCTTTAGTTTATATGGCATTTTAGTAGGAATTGAGACGATTCAAAAACAAATTGGAGCTATTAGCATCGGTTTAAGTCTTTTTACGATTGTTTTTGTTATTCCATTTATACTGTTCTTTTAAAGGAGAATTATATGTTTAAAAACATTCGAATTATAATCGCCACTATTGCTCTTTCTCTTTCCCTATTTAGCTTCTTTGCAAACTTCACCTTCCTTTTACCTTACGTCTTTATCCTTTTAAGTATTATGCTGATCCTTTTTGGAATTGATGAAATAAAAGGACGGCAAAAAGCAAAAGCATTTGTTTATTTTCTCGGTTCTGCCTTTATTTTATATGTTGGGGTGTCTAGTATACTTTCATAAAAAAGAACATGATCGCTCTTAACAAATAAAAAAACTGCCCTTTCACAGGCAGTTTTTCTTTATCCAAATACTTTCTCAAGTTCATCTTTATCTTGGCTTAACCAGAAGTTCATTAAGCGTTGTGCTCCTTCTAAGTCGTGAAGCTTCGCTTGGCCACATTGTGTTTCATTTGCAGCTGGAATTTCTGTAATTTGAACCGCATCTTTTAATGTTAGTTCCAATAAATCAATGATTTCTCGAACCGTTGGTGTCCCGCTTACTACAAGATAATATCCTGTTTGGCAGCCCATTGGTGAAATATCGATAATATCAAAATGCGGATAACGATCAATATATTTACGTAAATTAAATGCTAATAAATGTTCTAACGTATGAATAACATCTGGTTTCATTGCTTGTTTATTCGGTTGGCAAAAACGAATATCGAATTTATTTACAATACCGTCACTACCTACATTGTGAACTCCGCAATGTCTTACATAAGGCGCCTTTACAATCGTATGATCTAATTCAAAGCTTTCTACTGATGGCATACAACATCTCTCCCGCTTTCAATTTAATTCCGTTATATCCAATATGATATAACGGAAATCAACATTAGTAAAGTATTATGTACAGTCGTGCTATAATACTTTAAGACTATGCTGAAAAGGAGACCATTATGAAACAGATTTTTATTGGGATTATACGCTTTTATCAAAAGTTCATTTCGCCAATGACACCACCAACGTGCCGCTTTTATCCAACTTGTTCTCATTACGGATTAGAGGCGTTTCAAAAACATGGTGCCTTGAAAGGATTTTGGCTAACTTGCAAGCGTATATTAAAATGTCACCCTTTCCACCCGGGAGGATTTGATCCTGTCCCAGATAAAAAGGATGACAAAGTAAATTCTTAATTGTCGTAACCATTCACAACTAAATCTAATTTTCCTGTGTCAGGATCTATAACAAGACCGTGAACAGGTACTTCTTCAGGAAGTAACGGATGGTTGCGAAGTATTGATACGCTATGTTCTACACTTTCTTCTACACTAGAGAATCCTTGTAAGAATCTTTCTAAATCGATTCCAGAATAACGAAGTGTATCTAATTTCTCTTCTGTGATACCGCGCTCTTTCATTTTCTCGATTGTGCTGCTCGCTTGAATTTTTGCCATACCACAATCGTGGTGACCTACTACACAAACTTCATCAGCACCAAGCTCGTATACAGCAACTAAAATACTACGCATAATACTTCCAAACGGATGTGAAATAACAGCGCCTGCTACTTTAATAATTTTCACATCACCGTTGCGCATATTCATCGCTTTCGGTAATAATTCAACAAGGCGAGTATCCATACAAGAGATTATTACCATTTTTTTATTTGGGAATTTTCCCGTTTCGTACTCTTCGTATTTTTTTTCTTCAACGAATTTTTCATTGTATTGTAAAATCTCTTCTAATGACTTCATAGTAAAGGCCCCTCTTTTCTCTCATTTACATTACTTATATAGTGTACCAAAATATAAAAAACACAAAAAGTATATTGCATTATTATAAAAGCAATATATTTTCAGATAACCGACATAATTCTTTCAAAATATACACACAGCTTTGTAACATGTATCACATACTGCACTCCTATTTTCACTATAAACTAATTGTAGATAATGTAAAAAAGGAGTGAATATTTATTATGTCCGACGTTCTGTTACTGAGTCGTTTTCAATTTGCAATTACTATTTTTTATCACTTTTTATTTGTACCTTTGACAATCGGACTTGTTATTTTAGTGGCATGTATGGAAACTCAATACGCCCGCACATTGAATCCAACATACCGCAAAATGGCAAATTTCTGGGGTAAATTATTTACAATTAACTTCGTCATGGGGATTATAACCGGGATTACGATGGAGTTCCAATTTGGAACAAACTGGTCTGAGTACTCCAAATATATGGGAGATATTTTCGGATCCCCTCTCGCAATCGAAGCACTCGTTGCCTTCTTCTTAGAATCTACTTTCATGGGAATATGGTTATTCGGTAAAGACAAAATCTCACCAAAGTTCCGTGCCTTCTGTATGTGGATGGTTGCACTTGGAACAAATATTTCCGCCCTTTGGATTATTACAGCAAACGGCTTTATGCAAAATCCAGTTGGCTACGTCGTACGTAACGGCCGCGCTGAATTAAATGATTTCTGGGCACTTGTTACAAATCCATATGCTTGGAACATGTTCTTCCATACTGTAATTGGCTGTTATATCGTTGGTGCTTTCTTCGTTATGGCCATTAGTGCCTATCATTTATTACGTAAAAACGAAGTGGAATTCTTCAAAAAATCATTCAAATTTGGTTTAATGTTAGGTTTATTCGCCGCAACTGTTACGCCGTTTATGGGACATCAATCTGGTGTATCCGCAGCTAAATATCAACCAGCTAAAGGTGCTGCGATGGAAGCAGTTTGGGAAACGGGAAAAGGACAAGGCTTCTCGATTGTTCAAATTCCTGATGTGAAAAACGAAAAGAACTTTGAATTCCTTACGATTCCGAAACTAGGAAGTTTCTTCTACACAAACTCATTTGATGGAGAGATTGTCGGTTTAAAAGATATTCCGAAAGAAGATCGTCCAAACGTTAACCTCGTGTACTATAGCTTCCGCTTAATGGTTGCACTTGGTATGTTCTTTATGGCATTAACTTGGTATGGCTTCTATTTAAACCGAAAAGGAAAACTAGAAAACTCAAAACGTTATTTAAAAATTACAATGTGGTCTGTTTTACTACCATATATCGCAATTAACGCTGGTTGGATTGTTGCCGAAGTAGGTCGTCAACCATGGACAGTTTATAAACTAATGCGTACAGCAGAATCTGTATCACCTATATCTGTTCCGCAGATTTGGTTCTCATTAATTAGTTTAATATTGTTCTATACTCTACTCTTAATTGCAGACGTATACTTAATGCTAAAGTTCGCGAAAAAAGGACCTGCTGCATTAGAAGAACCTGCTACTGAAGGAGGTACAGCTCATGTCTCATGATATGCTCGCAATCATCTGGTTCGGTTTATGGGGCGTAATTTGGACAGTTTACTTCATTCTTGATGGGTATGCACTTGGTAACGGAATAATTTTTCCATTCGTTACGAAAGACCGACAAGAACGAAATCAATTACAAGAAGCAATTGGCCCATTCTGGGGTGGTAATGAAGTATGGTTAATTACAGCTGGTGGTGCAACATTTGCTGCCTTCCCAATCACGTATGCAAATATGTTTAGTTACCTATATACACCACTATTTTTAGTATTACTCGCACTGTTTGCTCGTGCTGCCGGACTTGAATTTATGCATAAAGACGATTCACCAATTTGGCAAAAAACTTGCAAATGGGCATTTACAATCGGTAGTTTCCTAATCGCCTTCTTATTCGGAGTTACGTTCGCTAACCTTTATTACGGACTACAAATTGGACAAAATGGTTATGAAGGAAATTTACTTAGCTTACTAAATCATTACGGTATTTTAGGTGGCCTGTTCTTCACTGCTATATTCGTCGTATCTGGTGCCCTTTGGGTTATGATCAAAACGACTGGTGAAGTATCTGATCGTGCTTATAAAATTGCAAGACCATTTTCAATGGCAGCTGCTATCATTTTAGCTATTTTCTATGTAGCAACTGCAAATCGTACAAATTTATTCCAAAACTTCACAGAGTATCCGGTACTATTCATTCTTCCAGTACTCGCTATGTTAATGAGTGTACTCGCACTTATTATGGTGTACAAACATAAAATTGGTCTTGCCTTCACATTCGTTTGCTTAACAATCGCGATGTTTATGACAACTGGCTTTGCAGGCATGTTCCCAAGAATGTTACCGTCACGTATTAACGATGCATACAGCACAACGTTATACAACGCAGCAGGTAGTCAATTAAACTTAAAAATTATGTTCTTCGTTGCAATGGTTATGGTACCAATTGTTATTGGATATCAACTTTGGAGCTACAGTATCTTTAAAAATAAAATTCATAAAGACTCTGCTAAAGGGTATCACTAAAATAAAAAAAGACACTTCGTTTGAAGTGTCTTTTTTACGTATGATTTTTGATAAGATGTTATATTTCTAATCTAACAACTATAATACAGAAGAATCATTAACAGCTCACAGCTAGATTGTAGCACAGGACAAACATGTTACTTTATGCAATTTTGCATATAAAAATTATAACGTAGATTGGATTACTTGATCATACACATCGTTATCTCCTACATCCGTTGTACTAATACCACTAAATGTTTGTACTTTTTTTCCTGTATTGGATGATCCCGCTCCATTATAAGCTTTCGTTTTTTCAATTGGCTGCACGTTATATTTATCACCTAAGTTAATTGTTCCGTTACAATTTTCAATTATAACACCTTCCACAATTGACGGCATTTTGTCACCTACTTTCATTTCGTTACTTTTATTTTATGAAAGGCGCCTAAAAAAATAGCATGTTTCCATAAGAAAAAGCACTCAGCTTGAGTGCTTTTTCTTATTTACCTTTTTTCTTTTTTTCACAAGCAATTCCATCGCCATCACGATCTAAATGCTTACCATAATACGGGCTGTCTCTTGTAATGTCATAATATCCAGCATCGTTTGCTTCTTTACAGTTAGCAAAACGTTTCGAATCAGGTTTTACTTCTGGCTTCACTTCTGGTTGTGGTTGTTTTGCTCCTGGTCTTTCTTCAAATGGTAGCGTTGCATTATATAAGAACTGAACGTATTGCTCACGACTTACATGCATTTTAGGTGCGAATGTACCATCACCAGTTCCAGCCGTAATATAATTTGATTTAATTGCAGTAATCGCAGGATTCGCCCATCCATTTCTATCTACATCCGGGAAATTATGATCGCCTCTTATTTGCAATTGGAATCCCCTTGTCAAAATTTGTGCCATCTCTTCACGAGTTAACGCATCTTTCGGTCTAAATTTCCCTGTGTTATCTCCAACGAATACACCCATCTCTGTTAAAGCAAGAATCTCTTTTTTAAACATAGTTGAACGATCCGTAACATCATTATACGGATTGTTATACTGTTCTTTTACTGTCGGTTTTAAATGACGGAACATAAGAGCTGCAACTTGCTCACGTGTTACATCATCACCAAATCCAAAAATCCCATTTCCATATCCAGCAACAACGTTTTTATTTGCTAAATCCATAATCGCTTTATAAGACCAATGATTGTTTGGAACATCTTTAAAATTTGCACTTGCCTGCGCTGTTCCAATTGAAGTAAATGCTGTAGTTGCAACAATTGCACCTGTTAAAATTAATTTTTTAAATCCCATATTTAAGTCTCCTTCTTTTTCCGATAATAACCATTTAACAATATAACAAATTATTTAAATGTATTTTGTCAAATTATGTCGAACACAAAAAAGAATCCAGCAGGATTCTTTTTTGCTAAGCATGAATGGCAATTTTGGAGACAGTTGACTTCTTCAAAAATTTATTAGGGGTAATATTTTGAAAAAGAAAGCCTTTCATATGTAGGTTAACACCACTGGAATATATAGTAAATTGATAATATTTATACGGAAGATTGCTAATGTTTAGTATAGATACTTTCCACTATATCAACAGTGAAAAGTACCTGCATAAAACAACATAAAGGTGCCTTCAAAGAAGACACCTTTCATAAACAAACACTATAAAACAGAATTTTTTATTGTTATACGATTGTTAGATACAAAAAGTAGAGGGAAATGTTTGTCTACAATTCTGCTTTATATAGTCTGCCTACCACTTATATTTTAATCCTCTTCACTTGAAAATAAATATAATATGCATAATTACATACCAAAAAGAAAAGACACTCCATCGAGTGCCTCTTCAACCATTTTACTTTTAATATATCGCCTTACATACATTTTAACATACGTATCTTTATATATTATTGAGAAAATTCGAAATCATCTTTCCTTTCATTTTCAATTATAAAATCATGTAATATAAAAGGTATGTCAAATTATTATACAAATTGGGGTGTACACTACTTATGTATTTTGGAATTATTCCTCTTATATTGTTTATTATTTTTCTTATCTCTTACTTAAAAGATCCACGAAAAATAATAAACGGCTTTTTATTTAATGCCTTTTTCTGTTTTTTCCTTGTTTTTTGCATGATTGCATCCTATTACTCTGATAGTGATATTCTACGCTATATTATATTTTTACCTACCTTAGCACTTATCGTTCTGATTCCTTTCGGTGTTGTTGCTTTAATGTTTGGGTTATTTCTTAATGCGAGAATCTTAATGCAACGAGAAGGCAGACGCTTTACTAACTGTTTAACACTTATTGCTGCTTTAGGGATTTTATTCTTGATGTTAATCCCTATCCTAAATCCAGCAAGTTTGTTCTCACCACATTTCCAACCTATCTTTGTTGGAATTTCTCTTATAACCGTATATTTCTTTATACACTTATCTAATTTCTTAAGCGCTTATTTTCTATATCAATTCAACAGACCAAGGCGTAATCAAGATTTCATCATCGTTCTTGGTAGTGGCTTAATTAATGATAAAGTACCACCTTTACTTGCAAGTCGTATTAATAAAGCAATCGACTTTTACTGGAAACAAGCCGCTGTAAATACACCACCAACAATCATTTTCTCTGGTGGACAAGGTCCAGATGAAGGCCTCCCAGAGGCAGAAGCGATGCAAAATTATGCGATTGAAAAAGGAATTCCACTTGAACATACAGTGCAAGAAAATCGCTCTGTAAACACATATCAAAATATGTCTTTCTCTAAACAAATTATGGATTCTTTAAAACCTGAAGGTAAGTATAGAAGTATTTTTACAACGAATAATTTCCACCTTTTCCGCGCTGGTATATATGCACGACAAGCGGGGCTTAATAGCCAAGGAATCGGATCAAAAACTGCATTTTATTACTGGCCTAATGCAATGATTCGTGAATATGTTGCAATTGTTGTGATGGGACGTAAACGTCATATGAAAGTTTGCGGGTCTATTTTGGGATTCTTTTTACTCCTATCCGTACTTAGTTTTATCATTTCTTAATAATCTCCCATCCTTTGAAAGGATGGGATTTCTTATACTGATTTCAAAAATATTTTAAAGATAATATGGTGATAATATTCCCTGCATACATCCATTAAAGGAGAATTTTTTCAAATAAAATGTTAAAATAAAATGTAGGTGTGAATTACGTAACAAATAAGAAACTAGTCTGAAACGAGGAAATTACATGGAGAAAATTATCAAAAACAAGCCCAATAAGCTAAAAATCGCTTCAAAAGCTTTGATGATTATTATTGGGGCATTTATCACAGCATACGGATTAGAAGCGGTATTAATTCCAAATAACGTATCCGACGGTGGTGTGACTGGTTTAAGTATCGTTAGTTCAAGATTATTTGGATTGCCATTAGGAGCACTAATCGCAGTTATTAACATTCCTTTCGTTTGGTTAGGATATAAACAAATAGGTAAAAGCTTTGCAATTTATTCTATTATCGGGATCGCTTCATTAGCAATCGGTACCGTTGTCATGCACGGAATACCAGCTATTATTGAAGGTGATACATTACTTGTTACAGTTGTTGGTGGTATTATTATTGGTTTCGGTATGGGACTAGCATTACGTAACGGCGGCGCGTTAGATGGAATCGATATGCTAGCTGTATTACTTTCTCGTAAATTACCATTTGGAACAAGTGACCTTATTTTATTCTTAAACATGTTCGTATTTATTTTCGTATCAACAGTATTCGGCCTTCAAGGAGCTATCCTTTCGGCAATTGCTTACTTTATCGCTTCGAAAGTGATTCATATCGTTGAAGTTGGTTTAAGTGGTTCAAAAGCATTTAAAATCATTACGAAAGAGCCTGAATTAATGGTAGAAACAATTCGTGATCGTTTAGGCCGAAGCGCAACGTATAACGAAGTATATGGTGGTTATTCAAGAGAGAAATTCAAAGAAATTTCTTGTGTAATTAACCGTTTAGAAGAAAGTAAAATGAAGGATCTAATTAATGAAATCGATCCAAATGCCTTTATTACAGTTTATGACGTAGCAGAAGTAAAAGGCGGTAACTTTAAGAAACGTGATATTCATTAATCATTATGAATAAAGAGGGTGTGCCAACAATTTGGCACACCCTCTTCTTATTATTAAGTTGCGGTCGATATATTTTAATAATCACTGATATATTTTTACTCTCCCCATCTTCCTCCTCTCTGAATCCATGCTACATATTTTTGAAAGGCAGGCACTTCATGTTGGAAGCGAAGCGGAACATATAGAAAGAGAGTGCATGTACATAATATCCATAGAATACCTACTACAAAGTGAAATTTCATCATTGTGCTAATAAACAAACTGAGAAATAAGACGAGGAACATAATCAAACTAAACCTTTTATATAGAGTCATAATAATCTCCTCCTTATAACTTAATTGTACCAGCTAAAAGGAATTAATTCCCATAATAAAAAGACCGAAAAGCAAATTCCACTTTTCGGTCTCTATAACTACCTTCTCTTCGTAATCTTTCCTGAACCACCAACCCTCGTTTTTGGGGGAGATGTATTCTTTGGTGGCGTTTTAATAGATGATTTTGGCTTCACATCTGATCCGCTCGAGCCACCTGGTGTTTTCGTAATTGTCCCTTTACTTCCAGTAGACGGCGGAGGGGTGCTACTTCCTTTTTTCGTAATACTTCCTGTATCTCCTACAGAAGATTTCGAATCTACATTATCGCCTCGCTTAATGATAGATCCTTTCCCTTCCTTCGTAATTGGAGGTGGGGTTTTCTTTTCCTCTTTCGTAGGTGGTCTTTCTGGAATAACTGGTTGATGATTTTGTCTGTCATTATATCCTCGGTAATCACCGGATGATGATCTTTTTGAACCGAATATATCGTTTAATATGCTTCCCATAATATATCCTTGCAGGAAGGATGGTTGGTAATTTTGACGGACAAATTCTTCATTGCTTACTTCAATTAATGTATCAGATGGTTTCTCTTTATCCTTTTGCAAATTATACATTTTGTCAGAATAAACGAGGAACATTTGATTTTCGTCTTCTTTAGATGCTTGCTTCGGTTTCCTTTCGGCTATAAGTTCCTTCGCGACTTCAGGAACTGACCGATTGGCGGCCCTATACACGTAAGATTCTTGTTTACCTTCTTTTGCAACAGACTCAAGTGGATAACGATCTTGAATCGACTTTGTCTGTCCACCTTGACAACCTGATAAGGCATATCCAGCAACTACAAGTAATGTAACGATAGCAAGTATAGGGATCACGAACGATTTAATCATGGTAAACAATCGGTTTGACATGATTACGCCCCCTTACGTTGCTCTTATAATTTGTACATCAGCAGGAATAATTGCTTCTCCCTCATACATCATTGTGCGACCATTTTGCCATTCAATACGCAATAATTTTCGGTTATCGGATTGGAATTCCCATACATGCTGTTCCTCTGAAGCAGAGAATGGTGTTTTCCCCATCACAACAACACGTCCGTTATATTGCTCTTCCATATGGTACTCTGTATCATCCATTTCAATTGTCGTCGGAATTTCATCAATCGAATCTAAGCGACCATCAATGGGTGTATATAATTTGTAATACGTATTTTCACGGTCTTCAATTTTTAAATAACGAATATCTTTCCCGTCTTGCAGCGTTAAAACAATTTCTTTACGAGAATGCATACTCGTTTTCCCAATTAATTCGTACATAACTAATGAAACTTCAATCATATCGCCAGGAGCTAACGTTAACAAACTTTTCTCTGGTTTCGGCGGCTCTGGGCTCTTCATTATATTTTTAATTCGTTTAAATAAACTCATGATTTATCCCTCCTTCTCTCTTTATAAACAAGCACCTAAAATAAGTGCACCAACGATATGTAATGATCCGGCCAACATCGCATGTGCAACACTGCCTTCTTTCGTACCTTCTTCTAAATCTAAACCAGCCATTTTCTTTAACACAAATTCGATAAACATTTCTACCACTAATAAAATAACGAAAGAAACTGCTGATGCAAGTAGTGCTTGCCATAAGTCGTTTGCTTTCGTTATGGATTGAGATAAAATGTACCCTTGTGCGAATAATTTCATAACGAAACGCGTTGTTACAGCTGTGTTCCCACTCTTTATTTCTTTTAAATCATTGTATTTCGTAAAAATTGAATCAACCCACATAATTGCAAATAAAAGTACTGCACTTGCTCCAGTCCATACAAGCATGGCTAACACATTTGTCCATGTCATTGCAAAACCTCCTCTAAAAAATAATAGAAAACCGACATGAATTCTATTCAGACATGTCGGTTTCTTTGTCTATTCTATATTATTTCTCATACTGCTTCATAATACGAGCTAATTCATCGTCAACAGCAGAATTTTTGTTTAAGCTTGCGAATTCATCATCTAATGACTTTTCTTTTTTATACACTTCGCCGCTCGCTTCTGCTTCAGCTTCTAATTGAAGAGCTTTCTCTTCCATACGGCTTAAACCAGCTTTTGCTGAATTTGAATCAAATCCAGACATCGCCTGATTAATATTCTTTTGTGCTTTCGCTGCATTTACACGTGCTACAAGTGTTTCACGTTTATTTTTCAGCTCTGTTAATTGCTTACGCATTTCTTCTAGCTTCAGGCGAAGATTATCAGCAGCAGCTTTATTTTGCTCATAGCTTGCTTTATATTCATTCATTTTTTGTTCTGCGTTTTGTTTTTCTTCAAGAGCACGACGCGCAAGGTCAAGATTGCTTGCTTGAACAGCCATATGAGCTTGCTCTTCACGTTTTTTCACAAGTGCTTCTTGCTCTTCAAATAATATTTTGAATTTCTTCTCAAGTGCGATTTGAGCTGCTACACTTTTCTCAGCTTCTTGTACATCAGCTTGCATATCGCGTAAATATTGATCCGTCATCTTAACTGGATCTTCCGCTTTTTCAATTAATGAATACACATTCGACATAGTTAAATCTCTTAATCGTTTAAATACAGACATCCAAATTCCTCCTATGATATACCTCATATTTCAAATTCACTACTTGGAAAACTGAAAAATCTCCCTTTACAGTAAAGAATATTCATTTTTTACAACCTATGTGTTTATTATAACAAAACTAAGATGTCCTTACATGTTATTTCCAAAATACAGCCAATATAATATGACATTCCATATAAAACATTGTATTCCTAATATATTCTCATTCATTCTCTTTAGAATTGACTTATTTTTATGCACTTTCACTAAATTACATGATTGTAATGTTACTGTAAGCTAACTCGATAGTTACGTTTCAACATTTCTTATACACTAATACCAGAAGCAACAAACAAGCTTCTCATCATTTCAAAACTAATACAAAAAATGTATTGACTATAAAACATATAAAAGGAGAAATCATCATGAAAAAATTAATAGGAATTGGATTAGCAGCAGCAATTTCACTTGGAGCATTATCAGGTTGTTCTTTATTAGGAGAGAAAGCGAACGGATTAGTATTATACGGATCCGAAGAGCAAGTTCAAAAAATTACAGATCAAAATAAAAAAGAAGTAAAAGAAAAAGACTTCTATAAAATGAAAATGACTACATTAGAAGGTAAAAAAGTTCTTGTAATGGATAAGAAAACTGGTGATGAACTTGTTAAGAAAGAGCTACTTAAAAAAGTCGGTAAAAATGATGATACAAAGGCGATCGATAAATTACCAACTGTAACAGCAGAAGAAGGCGTGCTATTTGCAAAAGAGAAGGTAGAAAATGCTACGCTTGATGGAGCGAAATTAAAATATGAAGGCAACACAATTATCGGTGATGGCCGTTCTTATGCAGACATGTTTGCTATCGTTGATGATGCAACATATGTAAATGTAAAAGGCGAAGAAAAATCTGTAGGTATTTTGAAATTTGATAAAGACCCAAGCAAAGAGCTACCTGGAGCAAATGGTGTAGAAGCTTCTCAACTTGTAAAAATTAAAAAGTAAAACAAAAAAAGCTTTGCGAAATTCGCAAAGCTTTTTTCTATTTATGAGCAATGTGCTCCATATCCGGACTACAAGTTTGCGACTGACATGACTTATTTAAAGAACATGCTGCGCATTTTCCTTTTTTACTTCTCTTTACAAAATTAACTAATGTGTATGCTGCATAACCAAAAATGATAGCTCCAATTATAATATTGACCATCACCCTAATACATCTCCTTCTAGAATCCGAGTAAGGATCCAACTTGGTATATAATGAGCGTTAATATATAAGCAACAACAAGTGGATAAACGACAGAGAAAATCGTCCACTTCGCTGACCCTGTTTCACGTTTAATAACGGCTACTGTCGCTAAACACGGAACATATAATAAAACAAAGAACATAAATGCATATGCTGATAGCGCAGTATAGTGTGCTCCCATTACATTTCCTAGCACATCTTCTTTCACCGCATAAATAATTGCCATTGTAGAAACGACAACTTCTTTCGCCAAAAACCCTGTTAACAGGGATGCCCCGGCTTGCCATGTTCCAAAGCCGAGTGGTGCAAATAGTGGTGCGATAAACCCACCAATCATTGCTAAGTAACTATCTCCCATATCAACACCAAATCCTGATGGACCTGCATAGTTTAATAACCAAATGACAACAGAACCACCGAAGATGAATGTACCTGCTTTACGAACAAATCCTTTCCCTTTCTCCCACGTGCTTAACCATAACGTTTTCGCTTGTGGCACGCGGTAAGGGGGTAGTTCAATGACGAAAATAGACTTTTCCGCTTTTAAAATTGTAAGAGACATAATTTTTGTAACGAGTAATGCAAGAACAATACCTGCAATATATAAAGAAAATACAACAGTTGCCTGACTATTAGGGAAGAATACTCCCGCAAATAATGCATATACAGGTAAACGTGCCGAACAAGACATAAATGGTGTTACAAGAACTGTAAGTAAACGTTCTTTTTCTTGTTCAATCGTTCTCGCTGCCATAATACCTGGAACATTACATCCAAAACCGATAATCATCGGAATGAACGCTTTTCCGTTTAAACCGAAGAACTCCATAATTCTATCCATCACAACTGCAATTCGCGCCATATATCCTGAGTCTTCTAACAATGAAATGAAAAAGAATAGTGCAAAGATTTGTGGAACGAATACCAATACCGCACCAACACCAGCAATAATACCTTCTGTAACGAGTGCTTGAATAAAATCAGAAGCTCCAACACTTGTGAGCCCAGCTGTTACCCAATCCGTAAGCTGTCCACCAAAAAACTCATCTAACATATCCGATAAAGGTGTACCAATCCACGTAAACGTAACCTGAAAAATAAAAAACATAACTGCTAAAAAGATTGGAAGCCCTAAAATTTTATGTGTAATTAATCTATCAATTTTTTCCGAAAAAGGAATTTTTCCTTCTTTCTCATGTTGCATAACATTTGTTTTTAACTTTTCAATATACGCTTCACGAGTTTTGTAAATGTGCTCTTCCAACGTACAATCAAGTTTTCCTTCTAAGCGAGATCGAATGGCTACAAGTTCCTTATAAATTGGTAATGCTTTCATTTCTTTTTCTACTACTTCGTTATTGCTTAAAAATTGAAGGGTTAACCATCTTGGATGCTTATAATTCGCTGTCTCTAAAAGAGCTATTACCTCTCCAATTCCTTCATCCATTTGTACACCATATGAAATAATGAATGGCTTTTTCTCTTTTTTGTCATTTTCTTTAAGAGTCGCAAGTAATTCTTCACAGCCTTTTCCGCTTCTTGCAATAACCGGAACAACTGTTACACCCAATAGTTCTGATAACCGTTTTACATCAATTACAATTCCTCTTTGCTTCGCCACATCAACCATATTTAAACCAATCGAAACCGGTTTACCAAATTCAAGCAATTGCAATGTTAAGTGCATATTTCGCTCGAATTGCGAAGAATCCACTATATTTAACATATGATGAAATTCGTCTGTTAGTAGAAAATTCGTAACAACACCTTCATCACGCGAAACTGGATTTAAATCATAAACGCCTGGTAAATCAATTAATGTTCCTTGCTTATCTTTTAATTTACCAACCTTTTTTTCTACTGTTACACCGCTCCAGTTTCCTACATACTCATAAGAACCAGTAAGTGCATTAAATAACGATGTCTTCCCTGTATTCGGATTCCCTAGCAAAGCTACCTTATTCACGCTAATTCCACCTTTATCATTTTCGCGTCACAATGACGAATACTAATTAACTGTCCACGACACTCCAATGTACAAGGACCTTTGAACATCGCTTTCTGCTTCATGCGAAGTTCGCTTCCTTCCGCGAGGCCGAAAGCAGCTAGTCTGCGCTTTAATAACTGATCTAAAGACTGAATACTTTTTACTAACACTTTCTCGCCAATTTTAATATCTACTAAGCTCATAACCTTCCCCCTCAGAAGAGAATGATAATTATTTTCAGAAAAATTATATCATACTCTATTTCAATTGGACTATACCCTTTTGCTTCATATTTATTAACATTTCGCTACAATTCTATTTCAATCATTGTCATACTGTATTCATTTGCCATTCTCATCCATTTCGCTTACAATAAACAATAACAAATAAAGAATCTCGTTATCACAGGGGGAGCCATGCCGCTGAGAGGGAACACTTCGTTCCGACCCTTCGAACCTGTTAGTTAATGCTAACGCAGGGATTGTGCAAACGTCCGAAATACATACCTCTTTTTTATTTACGTATTTCGTATCCTCCTATGATATCTATTCTTTTTTGTACAACTTGGATTTAGGGGGAGACAACATGCGTAACACCAATTTACAAGCGATGATCGAATCTGCAATTCTTGCAGCCTTCGCCTTGGTCATCGACATTTTACCAATATCAATCAAACTTCCAACAGGCGGTTCCATTTCATTCGCTATGATTCCTATTTTTATTATCGCATACCGCTGGGGCTTCAAGATGGCTTTCTTAGGAGGCTTAATTTGGGGATTATTACAAATTGTCGTAGGCGATGCCATTATCGTCACACCAATTCAAGTACTAATTGAATACTTCGTTGCTTTCGCATTCATTGGATTTGCCGGTTTATTCTATCGTCCAATTCAAAAAGCACTTTTAACATCCAATGAAAATAGCTTAGAACAATCCAATTTAGGTAGCCGTAAAGACAAACCTTCACAAAAGAAAAACGAAGGAAAGAAAGTTATTGGTTACATTATTCTTGCTACATTTGTTGGTAGCTTTGCTCGCTATTTCTGTCACTTTATCGCTGGTATTATTTTCTGGGGACAATATGCACCGAAAGGTCAATCAGCAGTTCTATATTCATTAATTGTAAACGGTAGTGTAATGATTGGTTCCTATATTCTATGTACCGTTTTACTTATCTTTTTATTTCTTACTTCACCACGTTTATTCAAAAGCATCAATGCTTATCAACTGAACTCGAAGAAAAAGAGCGCTTAATGAGCGCTCTTTTTTTCATATCGTAATATCAATTAAAAATACAATAAATGCACAAAAGAAAATAAATACCATTATACTTAGCCAATTGCTATGCACGGTTCATCGACTCCTTACATAACCTCATTTTCTACCCAGATTATATCGTTTAAAAATAAAGATTAGGTAAAGATAATATGAAAATAAATTAAAAAAAGCATAGCATGCATCATCTACGCTTTTTTTGGTAAGTAGAAGTAAAATAATACACCGTCTTCTGTATTCTTTACTCCATATTCAGCATCGTGTAATTCTAAAATATTTTTAGAAATAGCAAGCCCAAGCCCCGTTCCACCTTGCGAACGCTTGCGAGCTGCATCCACGCGATAAAAACGATCCCAAATTTTATCTAATTGCTCTTCTTCAATGTGAGTACCTTTATTTTCAATACACACTTTGATACGATCCTTCTCATCTATTGTAGAAATAACAATATCCTCTTTATTTGGTGTGTAACGTATAGCATTCGTAATGAAGTTCACGATGACTTGTTCAATCCGATTCTGATTTGCGACTACTTCAAATGAGCATATATTTTTATGCACATGAAGCTCTTTTTTCTCTATGTCCACAGAAAGGTGTTCACATATATCTTCAATTACCGCATCAATATAAAATGCATCCTTTTTCATTTTATATGTACCTGACTCAAATTTAGCTAACTCAAGCATATCCAAAATTAACGTATCCATTTTATCTACTTCTCGTTCCATCGCTTGAAAATAGTACTCTTTTTTATGTTCAGCTACTCCATCTTTTAATATAGAAATACAGCTTTTCATAATACTCAGCGGTGTTTTTAATTCATGCGAAACACCAGAAATAAATTCTTTCCGCGTATTTTCTAACTTTCTTTCCTTTTCAATATCTTGTTCTAGCTGTCCAATATGGGAATGGAGTTTATTGGATAATACATTAATATTTTTCGATAAATCCCCAATTTCATCTTTTGAAATAATCGGTATTTGTTCTGTGAAATCTAAATGCGCTATTTTCTTCGTTGTATCATTTATTTTTAATAACGGCTTTGCAATTTGTTTAGAGTAATAGAACGAAGCTAGAAAAATGAGAACGACTACAAATGCAATGATGTAGATATAGTAATCTTGCACCATTTGTACAGCTTCATCTACAGGCTGTAAAGAAGCCATTGCATATATATATGTAACTGATCCATCTCTTTCTGTTATTGGTTTCATTAATAATTTATATTTTATATCATTCTTTTCATAATCCATTATTCGTGTTGCATCTTGTATTTGTTTACCTTCTTTTAATAATAATTCAGCTTGAAATCCCTTTATATTATCCAAAAATAGATTATTTTTATAAATTGGATTTATAGGCCCTTTTACATCAGGAAATTGTACTTTCGTAATTTTCCCCGTTAGATTAAAGTCCGAATTTTGAGCCGCCATCTTCTGTTCCTCAGCACTCATAATTCCAGCAACTTTTTTTCTTTCCACAGTGCTAGACTCTTGAGCAACTTTTGGCTGTCCATCACGCATATGAATTTCTTTTGCAGCTAATTTTTTACCTAGCGGTTTATTCAGCCAACTCAAATTCATACCTTCTACACTTACATAACATATGATGAAGCTATCGTCTCTTTTTAGTCCATAAAAAAAGACTGACCGCCCTTCCAACTTAGGAAGTGTCCCACCTTCTATTTCATCTATACTCATGAGATAGTACAAAGGCATCTTAATTACCTTTTTTCCAAACTCTTTCTCTGCACTACGGTCTAAAGTAACCTCTACATAAAAATCATCCGCATGTTTTAAATTTCCATTCTGATCTAATGCCGTAATCCACGTATTATTTTCTCTAAAAAAGTCTTGTTCCAGCTTCTGAAATCCTTCTGCACTTCCTGCATAATTCAAATAATTCTTCTCAAAGAAATTTAAATTCACTTTAATATCTTCTACTTTTCGATTCGCATAATATTGTTTAAAAAATATCGTTTGTCCAATAAATATCGTCGCTAAAATTAACATGCACAATGCTGTTGTGAGAGTAAATAATTTGAGAACAATCCCTTTTCTCATACATTCCCCTCAAATTTATACCCCGTTCGTACTACAGTTGTAATGTACTTCGCTTTCTCTCCTAATTTATTTCGCAAATTACGAATATGACTATTAACCGTTCGATCATCACCGGCAAATTCGTATCCCCAAATTCTTGAAATTAATTGCTCTCGTGTTAAAACAATCCCTTGATTTTTCATAAAATACGCTAATATTTCAAACTCTGTATGTGTTAAATTAATGTCGGTTCTATTTATCGTAACAGTACGAGACGGGAAGTGGACGTGAATACCGTGGATGGATAATGTATCATCTTCATTCTCTAGCAGTTGCTTTGTTACTTTTCTACTTTCTAATAACCTTTTCGCTCTTGCTAATAAAATTGGTGGGCTATACGGCTTCGTCACATAGTCATCTGCTCCAAGCTCAAATCCAAGTAACGTATCATCTTCATCAACACGAGCTGTTAGCATAATAATAGGAACCTCGGATGTTTTACGAATTCTTCGGCAAACAGACCATCCATCAAGTTCCGGCAACATAATATCTAAAATAACTAAATCAACCTCTTCTTCCTCAAATACAACTAAAGCTTCTTTCCCATCTCTTGCTTCAAAAACTATATATTGCTCACTCAAAAAATAATCCTTTAATATTTCACGCAAAATATCTTCATCTTCCACAATTAAAATATTTTTTGACATAACTCATATATCCCCCTTTCACTTTCAAAAACTACAACTTCATTTCGAATAACTAGCCTTTAACTTCGCCTCGATAATATATCTATCTGGTGCATCCCCTATATAATCAAACGGATAGCAAGTCGTCAGTGTTAATATCGGTTCTTCTTTTTTTATAATAACAGTACGATCATCCGCATGGGTAATCCATACCTTTTGAATTTCGTATGTGTACGTTTTATTATCATACTCTAAAACAAGAGTGTCTTTTTCTTTTAACTCTCCTAAATCTGTAAATACCGTGTCCCGGTGCCCACTCAGTACAGTATGTCCCCCTCCAGATGGCGTTGTCGTTACATCACTAACGAACATTCCAACTCCTTTTTTCAGCGTTGCCTCATCCGCTCCCCAGTATATAGAAAACTTCTTCTTTATTTTCGGTATATTTAATAGTGCAACCTTTTCCCCTTCTTTATGTTCTGTTTGAGATGAAGGTACTTGGGAAGTTACAGGTGTTTCGTAAGAAAGTTGATTATGTTGTATATTTTCAAGGCTCTTTAGTTCTTCTTTCGTTAATTGCCCGGCAGAGCTTTTCCCTTTATACCATTCCATAGCGTAATATGATCCCATGAATAGTCCTATGGCCATCAATATAATACCGATATAATTGAGTAACTTCATGTTTCATCCCTCCATGCCAAAAATGGTAGGAATAACCTACCATTTTTAATATATGAAATTATTCCATTCTTTATAGGACAATATTTTATTTACGCCTTAACTTTATTGCGACGATTCAAACCAAATAATGTCCCGATCCCTACAAGACATGCGCTTAGTGCCATCATCGCTCCATTATTAGATGCTGTGTTTGGCAATTTTTCACCTTGTACAACTGGCTTTGCTACTTCTTTCTTTTGACCGTCCTTCATTACTGCTTCTTTTTTGGCCATATCATTTTTTAACTGTTCTTGCGCTAGTCTCTTTTTTTCTTCTTCACTTTTTTGCTGTTCTTTAATCGCTGCTTCTTTTTTCGCTTTATCTTGCTGCAGTTGCGCCGCTTCTTCCTTTGTTACTGTTCCAGTATCCGCGCTTGCTACTGAAGAATATCCTACTGTTAACAGTGCCATTGCACAGATTGGTAATAGTTTCTTTTTCATTTTATATCTCTCCTTTTATACGTTTTACATCACTTCGCATCGGATGTATCACTAGAATAAACAAGAGATATAAATATAAGATGCAGATGAAATATATTTCATTTAAAGATTTCGTTGTAGAAAAAAAGGTTATCCAAAATATTCTTTGGATAACCTTCTACATTTAATCTACACTTAAAGCCTTCTTGCCCATTTGATTATAAATACTTGCAAAGCTGCTCTTACTCACTTTAACATTTTTCGTCCCATAAAATGGATCATTATAGTACACATAATTATCATCCACACCTGTTAAAACAACCGCATGCGTATTCATTCTCGCATAAATTGTTTTTCCAGCTGGCGTTTTCCACGTTGTAATTGCCCTTGGATTATTTAGTGCTACAGTTACCCATGTCACTACCGGCTTCCCATTTCTCACATAATCCTCTAAAACAGAAAGATCATTTCCTGTTAAATTTGTTCCTCTTGCATATTTATCTAACAAACGTTTTAGTGGCTCTGGATTAATAGAATAACCTGGCGTATTGCCTGTTACATCACCTACAAATCCTACATCGGGGTCACCCCAAATTTGTGATGATGTTTTATAATTTTTTAACTTTGTTTGATCAAATGGCATTTCAAATGCAAATGCTACTTTATTTAATGAGCGACCAATTTGATGTTCCACAAGCATTTGTAAAGAAACGACTTCGCATCCATTATTCAATTCTGGGAATTGATACAGTGACGGGACATTTAGTATGACTTGACTACGATTAATATTTCCTTCATTAACCCACTTTAACCCATTACTAGTTTGAATTTGAATCCAGCCACCTTCTCTTTCTCCATAAACCTCTACTGTCTGCGGTGCATACTTTCCTGATACACGAGATATAAAGCTTGGGTTATCATAAGCAAAGAATACTTTAGATAAATACTTCGTTTCTTTTTTCGTATCTAACCATTGATAACCTGTATATGTACGTATACGAAGCCACGTTCCTCTTTCCTCTACAACAGTTACTGCTTGTGGTCCATAATAACCTAGTATATTTGCAGATCGGGCAGGAGCATCATAAGTAGTAAAGTCTCTATCAATCTGAACCTTTTTTTCTATTAAACATACCCACTTATAGCCTAAACCAGTATAAATTTTAATCCAATTGTCTCCTCTTTCTTCAACAACTGTTACTATTTGCGGAGCATACTCTCCTGAAATACCAGAGGATAAGGATGCCTCATTGTATGTCAAAAAGTTCTTATTCATATTCACTTTCTTTTCAACTAAACAAACCCACTTAAAACCAGCATCGGTATGAATTCTAACCCAGCCGCCCTCTCGCTCTTCATACACTGTTACTTCCCCAGGTCCATATTCCTTTGCAATTCCAGATGATAAAAATGGTCCATTATACGTAAAGAATTTTCTTGAAATGGTTACCTTCTTAACCTTCACTTCATTGTCTTTAGACTTATCTGTAACTGCGACGAGCTGCGCTGCCTCTGCACGTGTAATAGATCGATCTGGTTGCCAATGCTCTCCATCAACACCACTCGATATACCCATACTTACTAAAATATTAATGAACTTCTCTCCCCAATGATTCTTTACATCAATAAAGAGCGTTGGTAATTCATTATTAACTTTCTTGTCTAATTGATAAGCTTGGACCAACATCGCTGCCATAGCAGCCCTTGTCATTTGACCATCCGGATTGAATTTTCCGTTTCCTTCCCCTTTAATGACCCCTGCTTTTTCCACTGCAGCAATATAAGGAGTTGCCCAATTTTCTTGAGAGTCTGTAAAAGTTGGCTTTTCGCCTTCTTTCACTTCTAACCTTAAAACTTTCGCCATAATTGTAGCTGCTTCAGCTCTACTTAATACACGACTGGGCGCAAATGTCCCATCCGGCATCCCAGAAATCACCTGTTTATTAACTAAATAATAAACCGACTCTTCCGCCCAACTTGGAACATCAGGAAATGATTGTGGCGCTGCCTTCATTATACTTATAGCTTGTTTTAATTCTATTTCTCGCTTTTCTTGTTCTTCTTTTTGCTTTAATTCCAGTTCTTGTTTCGTCTGTTCTTCCTTCTGTTTCAGTTCAAGCTCTTGTTTCACCTGTTCTTCCTTTTGTTTCAGTTCAAGCTCTTGTTTCGTCTGTTCTTCCTTCTGTTTCAGTTCAAGCTCTTGTTTCACCTGTTCTTCCTTTTGTTTCAGTTCAAGCTCTTGTTTCGCCTGTTCTTCCTTTTGCTTCAGTTCAAGCTCTTGTTTTACTTTCTGCCCCAATTCTAGTTGTTGCTTTTTCAACTCTTCCTGCTGCTTTTGTAGTTCCTCTTGTTGCTTCTTTAGCTCTTCTTTCTTTTTTTGTTCTTCTAATTCTTCAGGAGCTATTTCTTCTTGGCTATTGCTTTCTTTTATTTCTAATACATTCTTCTCTTCAAGTTCTTCTTGTTTTTTTACTTCAGCAGTTTTTTTCTCTTCACTGCTATCCTTTACTTGTAACGGGTTCTTCCCTTCAAGTTCTTCTTGCTGCTTTTTCAACTCATCTAATTGCAGCTGTATTTCTTCCAGTTGTACTTTATGCTCACCATCTTGCTTTAACAATTCTTCTTTTTTCTGTTTTAATTTGTCGGCTGTAACAAATAAATCTTCTTGCTGTTTTAAAATTTCTTCTCTTTTTTCTAATTCTATTTGTTTCTCTTTTACAAACTCTAATTGTTTTTGCAATTCACTTTTCTCATTGCTCTGTATATACGGTAAAACTTCTATACTATTTCTCGTTTTATTTTCAATTTCAGCCAAGGAACTAGAAGGAAAGGTTAATAGATTTGTTGCTAACAGACTTGCTACTGCAATTACACTATACTTTTTCATCATGCACACACCTTTTTAAATTTTATTACGCTCATATTTATGAACTTGATATAAAATGTAAGATTCCTCCATAATCATAGCAAATTTTTCCTCAGATAAAAGACTTTTTATCCAAAAGAAAAAGAGCATTGTATGATACAATGCTCTTTTCGGGTGTGTGTCTCAATATTTACATGTTACTTTCGCGTGTTTTAGAAGTAGAATGGGCTGGAGCGATAACTAATTGTCTCGGCTCAGTTTTCTTTAAGTGATTTTTGACGTTACACTTACGACGTTGAACAACCCACGCTTTAATAGGGTTTGTCAAAATAATCTTTTGCTCTTCGTTAGGGGCCTCTTCTTCCAACCTACAACTTTCGCTCCATTTATTCCATTTCATTGTAAATTTAGAAGAAGAATGATCGTCTTCTCGATCAAACAAGTGCAAAAAATCCATTTCGCCAGCTAGCATTACGGTGTTGCTAGTTGCTAAAAAAGAAAAGGTCGTCCAACGTTTCTCCATGCCCTCCTACTCCTTTTTCACATATAGAGTGCCTAAAACTTAATTTACCTAAAATATGCTTGCCTTTTACCTTACACTTATAGTTTATCCAAAACACTACTAGGCAACTATCGATTTGCCTTACAACTACCTTACATTTTTGTAAGAAACAAAAAACCTTCACTCTCTATACGTGAAGGTTTCTCATTTCTCATCTATATGATCTTTCATATGATCCACTCCAGCTTCTTGCAGCTGCGACATCATACCATGGGAAATTGCGCCTAATACTAAAGTCATTCCAATTAGTGAAATCCGAATCGCTGGTACATCAATTATGTAAGCCAAACTGCCAAGAACAATTGTTAAAAGCAATGCTTTTATAAATGTTGCACTTGTGTACTGTTTCTTCTTCATTATCATCACCCTTTATGGAAGCGTTTTCTTAATATGATTAGTATATCATATCATCAGATGATTTTGTGGGGATTTCTGTAAAAAACTTATATCTTCTTTGACTTTTCCCTTTCTTTCCTTTACAGTCGAAATGTTCACAAGTTTTACACTGTAGGAGGACTCCAATGAATATTGAAATAAAAGACACTTTAATTTCTGAAGAACAATTACAAGAAAAAGTAAAAGAACTAGCACTTCAAATCGAACGTGACTTTGAAGGAGAAGAAATCGTAGTAATCGCTGTATTAAAAGGATCTTTCGTATTCGCTGCTGATTTAATTCGTCACATTAAAAATGATGTAACAATCGACTTTATTTCTGCATCTAGCTACGGAAATCAAACAGAAACAACTGGAAAAGTAAAACTATTAAAGGATATCGATGTAAACATTACTGGCAAAAACGTAATTGTCGTAGAAGACATTATCGATTCTGGTTTAACACTTCACTTCCTAAAAGATCACTTCTTTATGCATAAACCGAAAGCATTGAAATTCTGTACGTTACTTGATAAACCTGAGCGACGTAAAGTGGACTTAAAAGCTGAATATGTTGGCTTCCAAATTCCAGACGAATTTATCGTTGGCTACGGTATCGACTGCGCAGAAAAATATCGTAACTTACCATTTATCGCTTCAGTTGTAACGGAATAATATAATAGAATAAACTTCCATCAATTACTGGTGGAAGTTTATTTTCTATCACGATTCGTAAAAGACAAAGGGAGAGAATAAAAATGACAAAGACAAAATTTGAAAAAGTACTCCTCATCGTAAATCCGAAAGCAGGACAAGGCGATTTACATACGAACTTAACGAAAATCGTACCACCTCTTGCGGCAGCCTTTCCTGACTTACATATCCTTCATACGAAAAAGCAAGGTGATGCAACAAAATATTGCCAAGAGTTTGCTAGTAAAGTAGATTTAATTATCGTCTTTGGTGGTGACGGTACTGTATTTGAATGCACAAATGGCTTAGCACCTCTTGAAACTAGACCTACACTTGCAATCATTCCGGGCGGAACTTGCAACGACTTCTCTCGCACACTCGGTGTTCCGCAAAACATTGCAGAAGCAGCAAAACTCATTACAAAAGGACATGTAAAGCCAGTTGACGTCGCAAAAGCAAATGACCTACACTTCTTAAACTTCTGGGGTATTGGACTCGTCTCTGAAGTATCAAACAATATTGATGCAGAAGAGAAAGCAAAGCTTGGTAAAATCGGTTACTATTTAAGCACCATTCGAACTGTAAAGAATGCTGAAACATTCCCCGTAAAAATTACGTACGACGGACAAGTATATGAAGACGAAGCTGTCCTTGTTATGGTCGGAAACGGTGAATATCTTGGCGGAATCCCGTCCTTTATTCCGAACGTAAAGTGCGACGACGGAACACTTGATATTTTCGTCGTAAAATCAACGGGCATTCAAGCGTTTAAAGATTATATCGGAAAGAAACTATTTGAAGACTCAAATGAAAATGACATCTTCCACGTAAAAGCGAAATCCATTCATATTGAAACCGAAGAAGAAAAAGAAGTAGATACAGATGGAGAAAGTTCGCTTCATACACCTTGTCATATTGAACTATTACAAGGACACTTTACGATGATTTATAATCCTGCGGTTGTGTAATGCAAAAAGCCGAGCTAAAGTTTCAACACTTTGGCTCGGCTTTTTTATTAGCACGGCATTTGGATTTACTCTGTAATTTTTAATATAAATTTTCGTAATCAAACTCCACCCAATTTTTCCAGTGCGTATTAGAAATCTTACTCACAATAATACTTGGATCTTTCTTCTCTTACCTATTAACCAATCTAATTCCACCCCAATACCTTATAACTTCCATAAGGTATTGGGTTTTTGTCCATCCTCCCCTGATTATTTACCCGCATCAATTGGACTTTTACGAGCGATTAATACGTGATACCGACTTTTACATATAGGCGACACACCGACTCCCTTTCTCTTACTTACGCATATATTAAAATGTTGCTTCTAATCTAGTTTGTTTTATTTTCTTTCTCGGAGGTGTTACAAATCATGTTCGAATGCAAAAACGAACTAAGTCGCTCTAATATAGCAAACTTAAAATATAATTCAAACATTCCTATAATAGTGATCGCCTTCAACAATTTGACTTATGTAAAAAATATGTTAAAACAATTAGAAAACAAGAAGATAAAAAATGAAGATATATGGATTTGGGATAATAATTCAACCGCTCCTGCTCTACTTACATTTTATGAGCAAATATCAACTAAATATAATTTAGTTAAAAACACCGAAAACTATGGACCGCGTTTTTTTGCAGCTCCTTGTTTCTTCGATTTACTTCCAGATTTTTTTGCTGTAACTGATCCCGATTTAGCTTTTAATGAAAAAATGCCAGATAACTTTTTAGAGTATTTAAAGCAATTAACAATTGAGCTTTCACTCTTTAAAGCGGGTCTTGCTTTAGACATTATGCCTACGCCTAATTTCAACTGGGATCTCATGTCAAATGAGGAATGTACAATAACAGAATGGGAAATGCAGTATTGGCTTTTTCCTATAACTAAATACGATAACCCTAAAGTTTTCAACGCTGGGATTGATACGACTTTTGCTGTTTACAATAAAAAATTTATTAGTAACGGATTTTATAATGCTGTAAGGGTCGCTGATAATTTTACGTGTCAACATTTACCTTGGTATAAAGATAATATAATTTCAGAAGAAGAAAGAAAGATGCTGAATACGAAATGGGCTAATTGGCACTAATCAAGTGAAACTTTAATCAGTAGTGGGTATTGCTACAAATCGAAAGCCTACTTTACAACATATGTAATGGTTCAAAAATAGCTTGAATTGTTTCAAGCTATTTTTTATCAAATTTCCTATAGTTAAAATATTAAATTACATTTCGAACAAAAAGGAGCAGAATTTCCTCTTCGGATTTTCGCATCACATTTTGGACAATATACATATCGCTCTTCTATCTTTTCTCGCTCTATCATATGTAAAGATACGATTCTCATACTACACATAAATCCAATTAAAATAAGACTAATAATAAGTAGCATCACTCTCGCCTCCCCCACTAAATTTTACCATAAAATAATAAAACCGATTCCCACATCGAGAATCGGTTTTATCTTTATAAACCTAACTTCGCCTTCGCCCCATCAGGAATTTCATCTGACATTACTTGTACTTTATCATACAAAAGCTTCCCTCTTGTAAGCACATACCAGTACGACCCTTTTGGTAATTCATCTACTCCGTCAATTATAACTTCTTTTTCCTTACCATTTTCATCATAGGCTTTCACTTTATATTCACGACTTTTATTTCCACCTAACTCTTTACCATCGTTATCAATTATTGCATAATGGTGCTCTATATCAAGAAATGGATTCATCCTATCAATCGCAGTACTCTCATTTAATAAATATGCCGCTCCTGCGACGATAACAAGTAGTGATCCAAAAATAAATCTTTTCATCTATATGCCGCCTTTCATTATGTTTTCTTTAAGATGTTTCTAAGTATAGGGCGTATTCCTTAATAAAAACTCGTACTGTTTCTTAACATTTTCTTAAACTTAAAGTGAAATATTAATTAGTAAGCTCAAAAAACTTTTCACGCTTAAATTGACAAAATTACACCTTTAGTGTAATTTTACACTATAAAGAAAAAGGAGATGCATAATGAATAAACAAGAATTTATTGAACTCGTTAATTCAAAATTAAAACTTATCCGTGCTGAAAATGATTTATCTCAAGATAAAATGTCAGAAATTATCGGTTTATCGAAGAAAACATTAGTAGAAATTGAAAAAGGAAGACGCACACTAACATGGTCAGGTGCAGTTTGTGTCGTAACACTCTTCGAACAGAGCGATACAGTTCAGATGACATTTGGGGATGATGTGAATGAAATTATAAAAACAATCGCTTTTACACATTACAATACGAATTTCCCGAAAACGTTAGGAGGAAAAATGTGGTGGCGACAAATAAAAGAATTAAACGGTTATCAAATACAACAAAATATTTTATCTCAGCACTATCGAATTTTAGATAACGAAGACCGCAGAATATGCCATTCATTCGAATTAGATGAAATTGAAAAGCGATTTATGGAAATGGCAAAGGCATCTCAATAAAGGGCCATTTTAATCAGTGTTTTTTGCTGTCCACAAATAGCAGGATAAAATAAATTTCGGAGTGTAATTCAAATGGAAAAACAGACAAATATCACGGTTTTAAATACACTAATCATTAGCACGTTAGTATTCAATCTATTTATTTTCACATCAAGAATGAGCTTTTTACCTTGGTATATTGAAGATGGATGGGGCTATTTAGGATTATTATTTACATCCTTTATTTTCTTACTTTGCTTCTTTCAATCTTCAAAGCTTCATAAAGACGGAAAGTTAACTACGCTACAAAAGTTTATTCCACTAGCTTCGGCCATACTTTCAATCTTCGTTCTTATCACTTCATCAAGTGATTTTATGACTGTATTAGCTAATCTAATCAATACAACCATATTAACAATTTATATAACTGTATTTCAGACAACACCTAATGAAAGTAATAAGGAATTATTACATTAAAAGGGAGAGTTATTTTATAAAATAACTCTCCCTTTTATACTACTCTCAATAAGCATAAACCTTTATTCTATTTACTTACTCATCACCGTACTTCTTCTTTGCTTGTACAAATATGCACCACCCACAACAACAAAAACAATTCCTCCAAAATACACGCCATACTCTATTGCGATCGCTACAATTCTGTTAATGTGTTGTCCAAATAAAGAACCGAGCACAAAGTAAACGAGTGTCCAAACAAACCCTGTCGTATAGGAATACAAAGCATATATCTTAAATGACATATTATTCATTCCAACTAAATACGGTACGATATGTCTTACAACTGGTATGAAATAGCTTGTTACTAACGCATAATGACCATACTTCTCTACCATTTGTTTAGATTTCAAAAGATATTTCGCCTTTTTCTTTTTCATTAGCTTATCCAGTACTTTCGTACCAAATATTTTTCCTAATATATAACCTAACGATAGCCCAGATACAACGCCGAAATAAGTTAATAAAAATGCAGGAATGACACTTAATATCCCTAGTGAAGAGACAAAACCACCGCTCATTACGATCATTTCGTCTGGAATTGGCATACCGATAATACCCAACCATAAACCGAAAAATAATGCCCAGTAACCGTATTGTTGAATATAAGATAATAATTCATGTAATTCCATTATGCATATGCTCCCCTTAGCTCTTTTTTACAGCTAAAAACATACGCTGGCGGGAAATTGAGCCAAACTTTTTCGAGCGTAATTTCAGGGAAGAAATGCTGTATAAATCCTTTTTTCACAAGTGAATATTGAAATGTAATAAATTCACCTTTCTCGTGTATCGCTTCCATTACATTGTTTAAAATTCGCTTTGAAACTTCTTCTGGTAAAGATGTAAAAGGTAATCCAGATAAGACGTAATCAACGCATTCTATATTGAACTCTTCCTTATATTTCTTTATATTTTCAGCTGAACCGTGTACGACAATGACGTTCTGTTCATCTTTAAACTTTCTCTGTAACTCTTTGCAAAACACTTCATTAATTTCAATAAGAAGAAATATTGTCTCCTTCTTCTTTCTCTTCATAATCTCTTTCGTAAAAACCCCTGTGCCAGGCCCTAACTCTACTATGCACTTCGCCTTATTAAAATCAATTACATCTACCATTTTCTTTGCTAATATTTTTGAACTTGGTGCAATAGCACCAGTATGTTTCGGATGTTTAATAAATTCATGTAAGAATGTTATGAGTTGCATGTAACCCTCTCCCCATTCGTTCAATAGTTTTAACTTGTTTCTAAGTATAACTATCGTTTCTTAACAAAAATTGAGGAGATTTCTTAAGATTTTATGAAGAATGAAACATTTCGTATTCCATATATAAATACCTCTTTTATATTTATTAATTTGGTATAATGGATATAAAAAGAAATTTTATGGAAGGTACCATCGCTACGTCTATTTTCATACAACATCTGCGGAATTTAATTCGTAAATCACCTTCCACTCCTATCCAATATATGTAATTCTTTTCATGTGAGCGAAAAAAATTCAAATAATAAGAAATTTATATTTTATAAAAACGAATGTAGATCTAATTAATATGTAATTTCAAAACTATTTAAAAGGAGAAGCTAATGAATAATTCCATCAACCTACAGCACTTATGTGATCTTGTACATAGAACGTTTCATGTTCCTGTTCAATTTCTATCAACTGATAAAAAAATTGTATATGAATCTACTTCTCATATGATTGGTAGTCCATTTTATTCTTCTAAAGAAGAACATCTGAATGAAATTTATCAAGAAAACGCTCCTTGTAATTTTCCAATTTTCAAAGGGAATAAGTATCTTGAGAATTTCATTAGCATCCATATAACAAATCATGAACATATAAAAGGAACAATTATAATCGGCCCGACTACCTACCCAAAGGTATCAGATGAAATGGCAATTAAACTTATGAAATATTTCAACTGTAATAATAAAATGCAACAAGGAGTAGACTACTATCAATTTCTACCCGAGATTAAAAAAAGCACGCTAATTGATATAAGTATTTGGTTACATTACGTAATTTTCAATGAAAAATTAGATAGAGATATTGTCTGGAAAGAGAATAAATTACTCGAAGATGTTTCTTATAAAATTGTAAATCCTGATTTATATATTTCAAAACGTCGCCGCCATGATCCGCAAAATTATGACATATCATTGGAACGTAAATTTTTTTCAGCAATTAAAGAAGGCAATAAAGAAAAGGTCATACAATATGCGTATTCATATCCACAAGAAGATGCGGCAATTTCATCTAAAGGAGATCAACTTAGAAACCAAAAAAATAATGGCATTATCGCCATTACGCTAGCTATTCGATATGCAATAGAAGGTAATCTTCCATCACATATTGCTTTTTCACTCGGTACTTTATATATACAAACGATTGAAAAACTAGATAACATGTATTCCGTAAATAGGTTAATTGAAGATGCATTATGCACTTTTGCAGAACGTGTGAAAGAATATAATAATCAAGCATATTCTAATTCCATTACTACGTGCCTCAATCATATTCACAAACATATTTACGATGAAATATCTCTGAATGACCTTGCTAATCTTTTACATATTTCCCCTACTTATTTATCAAAACTGTTTAAAAAAGAAGTGGGAATTCCTTTAATTGAATATATTCAGAGAGAACGAGTAGAAGAAGCAAAAAAATTATTAACATTAACGACCTATCCATTATCAGATATTTGTGCCTGGCTTAATTTTAATGATCAAAGTTATTTCACACGAGTCTTCAAAAAAATTACGAGTATGACGCCTAGACAATATCGTGAAAATCATACTGTGATATAGAAACGCTTTCTTAATAGGAGGTGAGATAGTTATCATACTAGCTCACCTTCATCCAAATTCCCCCTAATAAAATATTAATCCCATTCAAAAAAGTACAAGAATGACAAATAATTACTATAAATAAGTGAATGAATTTGATAATTTTTTAGTACTAAGCAAATTTGGCTTCCAATCATACACATTAAAACGAAATCAGTAGTAGCTACCAGTGATTAACCTTCCTATATAGAAAATATATTGTTAGGAGAATAGAAAGCATGAGTAGTACAAAAATATCAAAATCGACTGACATGAAAGAATCGCGAAAAGTATCACCATATGATGATAGAGACAGAATTGAAGATACTTTATTACGCTCTTACATTTCAGAAAAAGAAATATTGATCACTTATTATAAAAATGGTTATTTCCCTACAAGTTATATGGCTGTAATTGAATTAAATCCTTTAAAGCGTTCTTTAGTATGCATAGATGCCTTTGACCGTAAACATACTTTTAGTTTCATCGACATAATCGATGCGCGGTAGTATTTAGAACAAAAAAAGCCATTCACCTCATAAAAAATTAGGTAAATGGCTTTTTTAATTTCTCACAGCTTCACTTATTATTTCGCGCTCACAATCTTATAATAAGAACGAACTGTTAGGAAGTAATATCCGATATAAATGACGCCGTATACTCCAATACTAATTAGGAGCGGAATCATAATTTCGAATGGTAGTATGTTCCCTAAACCTTTTAATGCAAACAAGCTGTGCAGGATTCCGATTACTAACGGGATTGCAAAGATAAAGCTTACTTGTTTTGCGATAGCTTTTTTCATTTCTTGTTTTGTGACCCCTATTTTGTGAAGCACAACATAACGCTCACGATCAGCATTTGCTTCTGTTAATTGTTTAAAGTAAATGATAGAACCTGTTGCTAATAAGAATAC
This sequence comes from Bacillus sp. 3G2, assembly GCF_044324725.1. Classification (NCBI taxonomy): domain Bacteria; kingdom Bacillati; phylum Bacillota; class Bacilli; order Caryophanales; family Bacillaceae; genus Bacillus; species Bacillus sp. 3G2. The sequence goes on from NZ_CP172246.1 coordinate 4,573,449, forward strand.
AAGACCTAAGAACATTCCAATAAACATCATTAATCCTGTTCCTTCAAGCCCCATATGGAAACCAGTGTAGAAATCTCTAAATGATGGCACCATTTCTGATTCACCAGCTGGCATCACTTTTGTTAATTTTTCTGTTAACACTTTACTATCTTTTTCATCTTTTACATCAATATTTTTTACAACGCGTGTTCCAAATGCTTGTTTCGCTTGCTCATACATTTCATCTGAAACGACAACAACTAATTCACCTAAATTTGTAATCGCAACGTCATTTGCACCTTGGATTTTTAATTGCTTCGTTTCGTTTCCAATTTGGAATACCGCTTTATTTCCTTTATATTGTGGACTAAACTCATGTCCTTCCATATACGAACTATCATATATAAATGCTTCATCAGTAGCTACATTCACTGTTTCTGCATCGATTTTCTTAGCAAGTTTATTAAATTCCGACTGAGACATTAACTGATATTTCTCTGAAATCGTGTAATTCATATTAAGAATGAAATCAACTTTGTCTCCTTCAAACTTCCCTTTTACAGGAACTGTCTCAATTTCAAATTGATCTTTGATCGGGTGATTTTTCTTCTCTTCTGCAAAAATCGCATTTACTTTCTTATCAAGCGCTGCATCTTTTTTCTCATAAGAATAGCTATATGGTGCTACTGCTTTTGATTGCGTAAATGTGTTGTAATACATCGTAACTGACGTACCAACTGCTGTTAATGTTACCGCGCTTAAAATAGAAATTGTCGCAAGTGACTTTGCATTTCCTTTAATACGATATAGTAGCTGTGACGTCGTTACCATATTCATACCGTTATAAAACGATGATTTATTCGTTCTTGCACGTTTCAATACGAATACTGTAAAGAACATGAATAGTAAGTACGTACCTAATACTGTTGCCAGTAAAATATAAAGTGCAACTGCCATAAAGTCTGCATATTTAACTGCCTTCATGAACATTAATGCTAAGAAATAACCTGAACCGATTAAGACAACTGAAATTAATGCCATAATGACAGATCCTTTTGGCATTGCTTCTCCTTCACGTTCGGCGCGGAAAAGTTCAATTAACTTAAAGCGATAAATTAAACGATATCCTTGAAGTGATGTATACAAAATAATCACAAAGAAAATAATTGCTGTATCAATAATGGCAGCCATCGGTACTTCAAAATGAACATTTAAATTTAATCCCATCATACTTACTAATAACTCAAGGAATAGTTTTGAAAGCACGCTACCAATCGCAATCCCGATAATTAAAGACATTAATCCCATTAACATATTTTCATAAAAGAGCATTTTACCGATTTGTCTTTTACGAATACCTAATAAGGAATATAGTCCCACTTCTTTTTTACGCTTCCTTGTAAAGAAACCGTTTGAATATATAATGAACACTGCCACGAAAATAATTAGCATAACACTTGATACTTGAAACGCACCGCTAATTTTTTTTGAACCTTCCGCGGCTTTTTCCATTTGAGAATTATACTGCAGTGCCTTAAATGTAAAATAAATGACGATACTAAAGATCATAGATGCAAAATATACAAAGTAGTCTTTAAAGTTCCGCTGTATGTTGCGGAGGGCAATGCTAGATAAGGTCATCAGCCATACCTCCGGAAATAGAAGACATTACGTCAACAACTTTTTGGAAGAACTGCTTACGCGTTGATTCACCGCGGTGCAACTCTTTATATAACTCACCATCTTTAATGAAAATAACTCGTTTACAATAACTCGCCGCAAACGCATCGTGCGTTACCATTAAAATTGTAGAGTTATCATATTCGTTTAACGACTTCATACTTTCTAATAAATCTGTTGCTGATTTAGAATCAAGCGCTCCTGTCGGCTCATCTCCGAAAATCATACTAGGATTTGTAACGATCGCACGCGATGCTGCACAGCGCTGCTTCTGTCCACCAGATACTTGATATGGGAACTGACTTAAAATATGATCAATACCGAATTTCTTTGAGATTTCAAGAACTCGGCGATCAATCTCACTTGCTTTCACCTTTGATAATGCAAGTGGTAAAGCAATATTTTCTTTCACTGTTAACGTATCTAATAAATTATAATCTTGGAAAATGAATCCTAAATGATCGCGGCGGAATAACGCTAGCTTATCATCGTTCATCTTCACGATATCTTTTCCATCAATTAAAATTTCACCGTTCGTCGCATTATCAATTGTAGAAAGAACGTTTAGTAAAGTCGTCTTCCCCGAACCAGAAGGTCCCATAATTCCAACGAACTCACCTTCTTTTACTTGTAAGTTAATACCTTTTAACGCTGCGAATTTATTACCACCCGTGTCATACACTTTTTCAATATTTTTTGCTTCTAACACTGTTTTCATCTCGACATCCCTCATTTCTTCTATTCTCTATTTTCAACTATATACACTCTCTACTCTTGCCACTATCGATGTTTCTTACACAAACATGACAGTTATGTAAGGCCGGTAAGCAAAGAAATCAAAATTTAACCTACTGAACGAAAGTACTTTGTTACTATAACATTGGGATATCATGCCATCCATTCATTCTCCTTACAGGAACATTACAATTTTGTAAGGTTACAAATGTCCCCTACAAAGTTGTGCATGAAATGTCGGATGGACTTATTTTTTTCCTGCTATTCTATTTAACAAGGAGGTCATCGTATGGATTCACTTAAAAATATGAATGCAGCAATGCAGTATATTGAAAACAACCTAACAGATGAAATTGATTTTAAAAAAGTCGCAAAAATAGCGTACTGCTCTGAATATCATTTCAAAAGAATGTTTTCTTTTCTAGCTGGCATATCCCTATCAGAATATATTCGCTGTAGACGTCTTACTCTTGCTGCTTTTGAACTAAAAGTTAGCGATGCAAAAGTCATTGATGTCGCTATAAAATATGGATACAACTCACCAGATTCGTTTGCACGTGCCTTTCAAAACTTGCACGGCATAACACCTTCAGAGGCCCGAAATAGTAGTCATTCTTTGAAAGCTTATTCACCAATGACCTTCCAGTTATCGATTCAAGGAGGAAATGAAATGAACTATCGAATTGAAGAAAAAGAGCCATTTCGAATTATAGGTATTACAAAACGCGTACCAATCGTTTTTAACGGTGTAAATGAAGAAATTGCTTCTATGTGGAAAAGTTTAAATCCAGAGTCCATTGAAATGTTAAAGTCACTTTCAAACATGGAACCGAATGGAATCATTAGTGCTTCTACTAACTTTTCTGAAGGAAGAATGGAGGAAAAAGGCGAACTCGATCACTATATTGGCGTAGCTAGGGCGGCAGATTGCCCAGAGCAATTCGCACAACTTGAAGTCGCAGCTTCAACGTGGGCTATATTTGAAGCTGTCGGACCATTTCCTGATGCATTACAAAATGTATGGGGACGTATTTATTCTGAATGGTTTCCTTCTTCCAATTATGAACTAGCGGAAGGGCCGGAAATATTGTGGAATGAGCAGAAAGATATATCTTCTCCAAATTTTAAAAGTGAAATTTGGATACCTGTTTTGAAGAAATAAAGAATAAAGCTGCTCTTCCTGAAAAGGAAAAGCAGCTTTATTTTACATTTTTAGTTCTTTTTTATAAGCGACATAGGAATATCCCATCGTTAATCCTACTGCACCAATAATAATTCCAACCATTATGAAAGATTTCCACGTTACTGGTACAAAAACACTTAAAATCATAATAATTCCTAATACAACAAACACCTTTCCGCTAAAACGGTGCGTTTTTCTCCATACTTCTTCGTTGCTTAACGTCCACGGTGTTTTTATACCTACAAAGTAATTTGGTTTACATTGTGGTAAATAGTTTCCGATGACTATAAATAAAAGACCAACAAGAATAAGCGGTGTACTATTCATTGGAATGTCATAGCCTAACCCCACTCCAATTACAAGCATATTAACTAAAAATAATAATACTACTACGCTATAGTTTATTATCATATAACCTTTAGAAAACTTATCATAATTCTTTTTCTTAGGATCAATCTTTGGGGTAATTGTTAATAAAACGTAAGTAAAAATCATAATCCCAAGTAGCAACAACATTGCATTAAATTTGGAAGCATAACCATTTACACCTTCCATTCCCCAATGAACTGCCATTGTATCAGGCAAATTCGGCCATGCATATGCCCAAGCTAAACCAGTTATAAGAATCAATATAATTGCGACAAGATGCTTTTTCATTTCCCCTCTTCCCCCTTATTCGTAAACGTAAACACCCAAGTTAATAAATCTTGAAAGACAGTTGTGTTTAAAGAGTACATAACGAATTGGCCTTTTTTTTCATCTTGAATAAGTTCAGCATTTTTAAGTGCGCTTAAGTGGTGTGAAATACTTGGTTTTGTCATATTGAAATGTTCAGCAATTTCTCCAGCGGTTAGATCGCCTTCTTTTAATAAGTCTAAAATTTTTCGCCTTGTTGGATCTGCTAACGCTTTGAATGCTTGATTCAATGTCTTTCTTCCTTTCACTAATTAGACATTTAGATATTTATCTAAATGTTAAAATGATTTCAGTTAATTGTCAATTATATACGAAGCCCTTTTTACTTTCTCCGCTTTTGACCTATACTGTTTACTAGCTTATCTTTCAACTTAATGAAAAGACTTGAAACACATGATACACTATATCTACAATTGTTTTTTTAGGAGGAATATACATATGTATAAAATTTTAATCGTTGAAGACGATCCAAATATTTCATCATTACTACAATCTCACATTCAAAAATATGGCTATGAAGCTGTTGTTGCAGAGAATTTCGATGATATTATGGAATCGTTTAACGCTGTGAAACCACATCTTGTTTTACTTGATGTAAACTTACCGAAATTCGATGGGTTCTACTGGTGCCGCCAAATCCGTCATGAATCTACTTGTCCAATTATTTTCATTTCAGCTCGTGCTGGTGAGATGGAACAAATTATGGCGATTGAGAGCGGTGCGGATGATTATATTACAAAACCGTTCCACTACGACGTTGTAATGGCGAAAATTAAAGGACAATTACGCCGTATTTACGGTGATTATGCGCCAAATATTTCTGAACGTATCGTTGAAGTAGAAGGACTAAAATTATTCCCAGAGCGTCCAGAAATTCATTTCGGAGCTGAGCAAGTTCTTTTAACGAAAAAAGAGGCGATTTTAGCAGAAATGTTATTATCTAAATTCCCTCGTACAGCGAGCCGTGAAGATTTACTAGCTGCCCTATGGGATGACGAAAGCTTCGTTGAAGAAAATACATTAAACGTAAACATTACGCGTCTTCGTAAAAAGTTCAATGAGCTTGGTATTGAAAATGCTATTGAAACAGTACGTGGACTTGGGTATCGTTTTAACGCAACTTGGAGTGAATAAGCATGAAGCTATTTTTACGTGATCATTTTGCATTTTTTCTACTATACGTATTAAACTTCGGTATCATCTTCGTTCTTTATGATGCAGTAGATGGATTTCAAAATAATAAATTTTACTTCGTCGTTTTAAGTTTATATTTATTCATTTGTTTCCTCGCTTATCGTTACGTTCGCAATCGTAGAATGTACCATAGATTAAGTGAGCAACCAGAAAAAATGGAAGATGCGTTTATTGAAAGAGCAACTGCTCCGATGCCTCACGGTGTAAATGAACTCGTGCGTACACAGTACCGTCTCTTCCAAAAAGAACTACAATCGTATGAAGTAAAACAACAAGAACATCAATTATTCATTAACCACTGGGTACATCAAATGAAGACACCTGTATCTGTTATGCAGCTTATGGTACTCGAAATGGAAGATGAACATTTAATTCCGAAATTCAAAAAAGAATTAGAACGATTAAATCAAGGACTCGATATGGCTTTATATATGGCAAGGCTGAATAACTTCCATGAAGATTTCCATGTTGAGACGATTTCATTAAAAGATGCGGTAACAAAAAATATTAATGGATTAAAAGAACTATTCATTCGAAACGGGGTCTTCCCTGTTTTAGAAGTTCATTCCGATTTAAAGGTTGCTTCTGATGCGAAATGGTTAAAGTTCATTATTTATCAGTTAATGACAAATGCAGTTCGTTACTCTGGTGAGCGCGGAAAGAAAGTATTCTTATCTGCTTACCGAAACGGAAAAGATATTATTTTAGAAGTTCGCGATGAAGGTGTTGGTATTCCTCAAGAAGATATTCGAAGAGTATTTGAACCGTTTTACACGGGGAAAAATGGTCGTGCATTCGGAGAATCTACTGGTATGGGATTGTATATTGTAAGTAAAATTTGTGATTATTTAGGTCACTCTGTCAAACTAGAATCTGAAGTTGGTAAAGGAACGACGATTAAAATCATCTTCCACAACGCTGCAAATAATCAAGCAGAACATGCGGAGAAGGTGACTGAATCATGACCCTAACATATGCAAGCAAAATGTATGAGAACGCACTCTCATACATTTTTTGCAATAAAACTACATATTTGCCTTCTAGTGGGAGGTACATATTATGACATTTTGGCAGTTTGCATTTAAAAACGTCACGCGCAATTCAAGAGCCTATTTTGCTTACTTTGTAAGTAGTTCTTTTTCCATTGCTGTTTTCTTTTCGTTTGCAGTTTACTTATTTCATCCGAAATTACAAAACTTCAATATGGGCTCTGAAATTTCAGGATTAATGATATTTTCAGAAGTAGTAATTGTATTTTTCTCTTTCTTCTTTTTACTATATTCCATTGGTACCTTTTTAAAAGTTCGAAAAAAGCAATTCGGCGTTTTAACCGTTCTAGGAATATCGAGAAAACAATTACATCGTCTCGTTTTTATGGAAAATATGTTAATTGGGATTTTATCTATCTTTTTTGGTATGCAGTTTGGACTTGTCTTCTCGCAGTTTTTCTTATTAGTAACAGCAAAAATTACACATCTACCAGGGATATATTTATATATCCCTACGAATGCTTTCATTTTAACAATGATTGTGTTTCTTGGTCTCTTTATCGCTGTATCTTCATTTACACCTATGCTAATTCGTACGAAAAAGACGGTAAACCTTTTAAAAACTAATGGTAGGAAACAAAAGGAAAGAAAACCATCCATATTTATCTCTCTGTTTGGTGCTATCTGTTTATTAAGTGGTTATATTTTAGCTGGAAATCCTAAATATTTCTTCTCAATAAACTCGCAAGTAGGCGTTATATATATGGTTTCAAGTATTTTCGTGATTCCAACGCTCGTTTCAATCGGAACATATTTTTTCTTTTCTCAAATTAGTTTCTTACTTATTTATATTTTAAAGAAAAGAAGAAAGTTTTATATGAAACGGATTAATATGCTGTGGATTTCGGATTTAGCAAGCCGCATCCGAACGAATATTAATATGTTGTTTATTGTAGCGATGCTATCTACAGTTGCTTTCACAATGATTACGTTCCTATATGGAGTCGGGAAGTTTACAAAGCTAGAGGTTACGCGAAGTTCACCTTTTCCATTCTCTTATTTTTCTTATGACGCAAATCCTTTTGTGAACGATCATTTAAATTGGCTTGAACAACAATTAAAAAAAGAGAATTTCTCTTATAAGAAAATAAAGGCTGATTTATATGAAACACCACTGAAAGAAGACGAAGGTATAACAGCTTATAATGACATATATGCAATAAAACAAAGTGACTATAATAAACTCGCAGCTTCCCTGCGAATGAAACAACTATTCATGAACGAAAATGAAGCATATGTCTTAACAGGTAACGCTTATATAACCTTATTCAGCGAATTTGAGCCAAGCTACAATAGAAAGTCTATTACACTTTCTAGCACAAATACGCAATTACAAGTAAAAGGCTATGAACAAGCAGGGGCCATTCCATCTAACTTTTCATACCAAACTTTAATTTTACCTGACGCTGTTGTAAACACCTTACCAAATACAACAAAGCACGTAACAGCGTACAATTATAACGTACAAAATTGGGAAAAGACTTATGAAATTGCTGATGATTTTATGAAAAAAATACAAAGAGATCGACAGGAATTCCAATACGAAGGCCCTCTTATACGCTCCTATGAATCAGCAGGTTCATTATACAGAATCACATCTGGTAGTGCTGCATACTTTCTAATCGGAACATTTTTAGGTGTTATTTTCTTCATTGGAGCCGGTAGCGTTCTTTACTTTAGAATGTATACAGACTTAACAAACGAACACGAAAAATATATAACCATTTCTAAAATCGGTGTGACAGATAAAGAGATGAAACGATCTGCTACTATTCAGCTTAGCATTTTATTTTTCATTCCATATGTTATGGCATCCATTCATACAATGTTTGCAACAAAAATGCTCCAAGATGTAATTGATCTATCACTATTCAAAGAAATTTCAGCTGTTCTTATTATTTTTGGCGTAGTTGAAATCGTCTTTTTCTTATTCATTCGTTCTTTTTACATGCAAAAGTTATCAGAGTATACGAATGGTTAAATTTTATGAATGTATTTAATAGGGGAAAAGGGTATCTCTTATATCCTTTTCGTCTTCATCCTACTAGGAGGTCTAGGTGAATGACATTTTGGCAGTTTGCATTTAAAAACGTCACAAGGAACGCCAGAGCTTATTTCGCCTATTTTGTAAGCAGTGCGTTCTCTATCGCAATTTTTTTCTCATTTGCAGTTTATTTATTTCATCCGAAATTGCATATGACAGACGTTAATTATGCTCTGAACATACTAATGACAATTTCAGAGGTTGTCATTGTGTTCTTTTCATTTTTCTTTTTACTATATTCGATCGGTACTTTCTTAAAAGTACGAAAAAAACAGTTCGGGATTTTAACTGTACTTGGTATATCTCAAAAACAACTAAAACGACTTATTTTTTTAGAAAACATGTTAATCGGTATTCTTTCTATATTTTTTGGTATTCAATTAGGACTTGTCTTTTCACAGTTCTTTTTATTAGTTACCGCAAAAATTACGCATGTACCAGGTCTATATTTATATTGGCCTACAGGTGCTATCATTTTAACAATAGTAATCTTTCTCGGTCTCTTTATTCTCGTATCGTCTTTTACACCGATGCTCATTCGTACAAGAAAAGCGGTACGACTTTTAAAAGAAGGAAAACAGCAAAAAGAAAGAAAAGCATCCGTGCTCATCTCTCTATTCGGTGCGACATGCTTAATAACTGGATATGTATTAGCAGCCAATCCACTGTATTTTATGTCGTTAGGTGACATCATTGGGCTTTTATATGCCGTCTCTAGTATATTTGTCATTCCATCGCTTATTTCAGCTGGGACATATTTTTTCTTTTCACAGATTAGCTTCTTACTCATTCGTATATTAAAGACGCGAAGAAAGTTTTATATGAAACGAATTAATATGCTTTGGATTTCTGATTTAGCAGCGCGTATTCGGACAAACATTAACATGCTCTTTATTGTAGCGATGCTATCGACGCTCGCTTTTACAATGATTACCTTCTTATATGGGTTCGGGAAGTTTACAAAGTTTGATGAAATTAGGAAAAACCCTTTCCCGTTTACATATTTATCTCATACTGAAAATACGTTAGCGGATGAACATTTAAACTGGTTAGAGCAAAAATTTAATGAAGAGCACTTTACTTATACAAAATTTAAAACGGATATATATGAAGTATCTTCAGCTGAAGATAACACGCAGCTCTATTATGCCATTAAACAAAGTGACTATAATGTACTTGCTAAGGCTTTAAATTTGGAAACGCTCACGGTAAATAAGAATGAATCTTATATTCTTATGACAGACTTAGATGATCAAGTTATTGGAACGCTTCATAATAAAGACAAAAAAAATACTCTTACACTTACTCAAAACAATTTACAACTACAAGTGAAAGAATATAAAAGTTATAATCCATTCCCAAATCGCTTAATATACCAATTGCTCATACTATCTGATGAAAATGTAGAAGCATTATCCACCATTTCAAAACAAATGAGTGTATATAGCTTTAAAGTATACGATTGGGAAAAAGCACATAACATCGGTTCGGCATTTACAACAAAAATTTATAATGAAAGTGAAGCGATCAAAGCAGAGCATCCTCCTTTCCACGCAAGTGAAGCGAGTGATTCTCTATATAAAGCAAAACTAAATGTCGCTTCGTTCTTCTTAATTGGTACTTTCCTAGGAGTTATTTTCTTTATCGGTGCTGGCAGTGTTCTTTACTTCCGAATGTATACAGATTTAACAAATGAGCAAGAAAAGTATGTAACGATTACAAAAATTGGTTTAACAGAAGCCGAAATGAAACGATCTGCTACAATTCAACTTGCTATTTTATTCTTTGTTCCATACATTACGGCATCGATTCATACGATGTTTGCGACAAAGATGCTACAAGAAATTTTACATCTCTCGTTCTTCGCTGAGATTACAGTCGTACTGATGATTTTTGGAACAGTTGAAATTTTATTTTTCCTTTTAATTCGTTCCTTCTATATGCAAAAATTATCACAACACATTAAGTTTTAAAATTAGAAAGGTGATTATTATGGAAGAAGTTTTACACATAAAAAACGTCTCAAAAGTGTATGAAGGAAAAGTTCCTCATACTGCTTTAAAAAATATAAATTTACATGTAGATAAAGGTGAATTTGTCGCTATCATGGGACCATCTGGTAGTGGTAAATCTACATTTTTAAACGTTATCTCGACAATTGATTCACCTACTTCTGGTGATGTCGTGATTAACGGAAAAAAACCACACACATTTCGTAGAGAGAAGTTAGCTATTTTCCGCCGACAAGAGTTAGGATTTGTTTTCCAAAACTTTAACCTACTAGATACACTAACAATCGGTGAAAATATCGTACTACCTTTAACATTAGATAATGTTCCTTTAAAAGAAATGGATGAAAAGCTTGATAACATTTCAAAAAAGCTTGGAATTGATCATATTTTAGACAAGCGTATCTTTGAAGTGTCAGGAGGACAAGCACAGCGTACCGCAGTAGCACGTGCTGTTATTCATCATCCTTCCCTTCTACTTGCCGATGAACCGACAGGAAACTTAGATTCAAAAGCGGCAATTGACGTAATGGAGCTATTTACGAAATTAAACAAAGAAGAAGATGCAACGATTTTAATGGTTACGCACGATCCGTTTGCAGCAAGTTATTGTAACCGCGTCATTTTCATTAAAGATGGCGAACTTTACAATGAACTACACCGCGGGCTATACCGAGAGAAATTTTATCAAGAAATATTAGATGTTCTAGCATTATTAGGAGGAAGACGTGGATGACATTTTGGCAATTCGCATTTAAAAATGTCTCGCGTAATTCGAAAGCATATTTCGCTTATTTTGTAAGTAGTGCGTTCTCTATCATGGTTTTCTTTTCATTTACTGTATATGCGTATCATCCACGCTTACAAATTATGAATAAATTACAGGAACAAGATCCGCTCATGAACTTGGCTGGCATGGCACAGTTTGTTATCGTTTTGTTCTCGTTCTTCTTTCTCTTATATTCTATTGGGACGTTTTTAAATGTACGGAAACAACAATTTGGCGTTTTAACTGTTCTCGGTATATCTCAAAAACAATTAAAACGTCTTTTGTTTACTGAAAATATGATTATTGGAATACTAGCTATCTTTGCTGGTATTCAAGGCGGTCTTGTGTTCTCTAACTTTTTCTTACTCGTTACTTCTAAATTAACAAATGCAAAAGGTCTCTATTTATATTGGCCAACAGAAGCTATTATCGTAACAACAGTAACTTTTATTATTTTATTTTTCATCGTTTCTACATTTACACCGATGTTCATTCGTACTCGGAAAACAACACGATTAATTAAAAATAATAAAAATAAAAAAGATGAAAAAAGGCCATCTATACTCATTTCATTGTTTGCCTTAATTTGTTTAGGCCTGTGCTATTATATCGCTGGTTATCCGCAAGGCTACGTAACAGAAAAAAACGTACAAAATGGATCTGTATACCTTATCATGTTATCTATTTTACCGCTCGTAATAGTCGGAACATATTTATTCTTTTCACAGACGTTTCTCCTCTTTATCTTTATCTTAAAAAGGCGGAGAAAGTTTTATATGAAACAAATAAACATGTTATGGATTTCAGATTTAGCTAGCCGTACACGTAGTAATATTAATGTGCTCTTTATCGTTTCTATGTTGTCAGCACTTGCATTTACAATTATTACCGGGCTATTTGCTGCTAATAATAATACGAAAGTATCGATATTAGAACGATATCCTTTCCCCTTCACGTATACGTCCAAAGGTGAAAATCAATTGGAACAAAAACACATTGCTACAATTGAAACGGAGCTTACAAAGGCTAATTTTCAATACAATAAGCATAAGTTTACAGTATTACAAGATACAGCTTTAAAAGAAGACATTACTCTTATGAAAATGAGTGACTATAACACACTTGCGAAACAGTTAAAGAGGCCGGAAATAACCCTTGATTCTACACAAGTTTATATTATTTCTCGTTACTCGCCAGAACTCGTAAATCTTGTATCCAATCCATTTGCAAAACAAAATACAATTACACTGGGATCAAATAAAACGGAATTTCATATTAAAGGATTTATTAATAAAGGGATCTTACCAGCCTTTAAATTTCCGCATGTAATTGTTGTACAAGATTATGTATTTGATAATATGATTCCTCATATTGAAACGACCATAGTGTATAACTACTTCGTTGAGAATTGGGAAAATACAGTTGTTCCGACGAAAAATATGTTAAAACATATTCAGAAGGATACAGATATCTTCTATGAGGCATATAAAGATACAGAACTGGCTCCTTCTCCCCCGTTTGATATTGATACAGCTGCGGTTGATCTAAACTACAGTAAAGGGAATTCAATTGCCGCTTTCTTTATTTGGACATTTCTCGGCTTTATTTTCTTTATCGGGGCAGCTAGTGTTTTATATTTCCGTATGTATAATGACTTAACAACTGAAAAACAAAAGTACATTACGATTACAAAACTCGGCTTAACAGAATCGGAAATGTTTCGCTCTGCAACGATTCAATTAGGCATATTATTTTTCATTCCTTATATCGTTGCTGGTATTCATACAATATTTGCGATTCAGTTTTTACAAAGCATGTTCGCTTTTTCTTTACTAAAAGAGTTATTGATTATACTCACCTTATTCGGGATTATCGAGATTGTTTTCTTCTTCTTAATTCGTTCTCTGTACATTAATAAATTATCACAGCATATCAAAATATGAATAAAATGGCCTTGTGCGTATTGCACAAGGCCATTTTCAATAGTTTTTAATTAGCAGCAATATCCACCATAGCCGCCAGCATAACCGCCGTAACCACCATAGCCACAACCGCCGCCTCCGCCGAAGCAGCTAGCACCGATGATAATTAATAAAATAAACAATACGATTAGAAGCGCAAAACCGCCTCCGCAACCATGTCTGCGGTTACAATCATCATGTCTGTGTTCACACTTTTCGCTCATTACCCTATTCCTCCTTTAGTATCATTCATAACAAGTTCCTCTTGTTCTAAATGAGGGGATTCCATTTATAGTATGTTTTCAGGGCGAATAGGAAGCTTGGCTTACCTAAAAACGGGCTTGTTTTAGAAATTGGGCTGATCAATAGGCGAATTACCCTTATCAAGATGTAAGCATAAAGCATTTGACATACTTCTAATTCCTTACTAAAATTTAATTGAATGACCAATCAATTTTTTGATTACACATTCAAATTATAAAAATCAGGAGTTGAATAGCGTGACTGATTCTTTTATTGCAGAGGCTAGGCGTGAACAAATTATTCTTGCATGTATTGATACATTAGAAGAAGTTGGATATAACAACTTAAGCTTAACGAAGGTAGCAAAAAAAGCTAAGATTAGCACTGGGCTTATTTCTTATCATTTTAACGATAAGCTTTATCTTATGAATCGGACATTACAATTTTTAGTTGATAAACAACATGAATTTATTAGCAATCGAGTGCTATTAGCCCAATCTGAAATAAACAAACTAGAGGCTTTTATTGAAGCACATTTGGCTTATCAAGAAACTCATTACAAAAATAATATTGCCTTAATTGAGATTGTCTTTAATGCAAGAAATGAGGAGAATGTTCCTTATTACAGAATCGAAGATGACGAAGAAGATGATGCTCTTAGAACGATGTTATTAGATATTTTGAAGACTGGTCAACAAAATGGAGCGTTTTCTAACTCTTTCCGAATTGACACATTGGCTTCATTTATTTTAGGAGCAATCGAAGAAAGAATGCTAAAGGCGAATTCATCTATATCTATAGAAAATTACTCGGATGAGCTCATAAAAATGGTGAAGAAACTCACTGTTTAAATGCCCTGATTTTGAAAAATATATATTAAGAAAGGATGAACTACAAATGAAAAAGGTATCTGTCATTGGATTAGGTTTTTTAGAAAAGTTACTTGCTATAGTAAGTCCAATCCTTTTAGGCGTTATTGGATATTTTTCACCTAAATTAATAGAGATTATAAAAAATATTCCTCTCTTTTCTGATTCAAAAATTATAGAACTTTTAAATTTTATTAACCCCTTCTGGCTTACAATTATCCTCATGCTCATTGGTGTTATTGCAGGAATTTTATTTTCTTTAATTATTTATAGTGAAGCTTTAAAAATGAACATTACTTCGGAAAGCATTCACGTGAATAAGGACGATCAAAAGAAGGAAATTACCAGGTCAAATGTAAAAGCCGTTTTTGTAGATAAGCGTCAAGTGGTTATCATTGATCAAGAAGACCGCGAATGGTTACGTGAAACATCTGATATAAATCCACGTAAAATTAAAGATATTTTCTTGCTGCACGGCTTTCCATGGGTGGAACAAGATCCTTATAAACAAGACTATAGTCTATGGAAATTAGAGGATGAGCGATTTAGTAAAAATGTAAATACTATTTTATATGAAAGACGAAATGCCATTCGAGAAGGAAACTCGAAAAAAAAGAAGCATTTACGCAAAGATTTAAATGAGATAGGAGTCTTTGTCAAAGACGATGGAGAAGATCAGTATGTCCGTTCCATTAAGTAATAGAAAGCACAAAAAAACGAATAAAATCCACAGAGAAATTACATTTCCTCTGTGGGCTTTATTCGTTTAAATCGGCTCTTCTCTCCTAAATAAACATATTCAATAAAAGCGCAAAACCAAATGCAATAAATGATAACAATGTCTCCAGTACCGTCCACGTTTTAAATGTTTCTTTTACCGTCAAACCTAAATATTCTTTTACAAGCCAGAATCCTGCATCATTTACGTGAGAAAACATTAATGATCCCGCGCCCGTTGCAATAACGAGCAATTCTAAATTTACACCTGACATGTGCTGAATAACTGGTGAAACAATTCCTGCTGCTGTCGTTAATGCTACTGTCGCTGAACCTGTTGCAATTCGAATTAATCCAGCTACCATGAAAGCTAAGACGATTGGTGATAACGATATATGTTCTGCCATTTGTGCAATCGCTGTTCCAACGCCGCTTTCAATTAATATTTGCTTAAATCCACCGCCTGCACCGATTATTAAAATAATGGAACCGACCGGTAGTAAACTTTCGTCTGTTAATTTTTTAATGACCTTTTTATTAATTCCTTGTCTGATTCCAAGTAAATAAAATGCTGCGAAACATGAAATAAGTAAAGCAATTACTGGACTTCCTATGAAGACAAAAAATTCAGTTATCTTTTTCGGTAATGAAATATATGGTGCTACTACTGATAAAATCATTAATACAACTGGCAATAAAATAATAAAGAATGAAACTTTACGACTTGGTAAATCAGTTGATACAGTCGTAACTCGAACTAGCTCTGGTTCATTTTCAGGTATAACTCTTTTATGTACCCACTGTGCAAATATCGGTCCTGCAATAATGGCTGTTGGTAACGCGATAAGTAATGAATATAAAAGTACCTTTCCTAAGTTCGCGTTATAAATACCGATTGCTGTCATCGCCCCTGGATGTGGTGGTACGAGCCCATGTACGATAGATAATCCCGCAATAACAGGTAATGCGATTAATAATATGTTTTGCTTCGTCGTTTTTCGAATGGAAATAACAAGTGGTAATAAAATGACGATCCCCACTTCGAAAAATACCGGAATCCCTATAACAAAACCTGCAAATAACATAGCCCACGGTAGTTTCTTCACACCGAAAAATCGAATAAAGAAATCTGCCACTTGCATGCCGGCCCCTGAATCGGACATCATTTTCCCTAAAATGGTTCCGAGAGCTAAAATACCAACTAAATGCCCTAGTACACTACCAACACCAGTTTCATAGGCAGTCACTATTTTCGTTAAATTCAGTCCAGACATGATGGCTAAAAACAAACTCGCAACTGTTAAACTAATAAATGCATGCCATTTCCACCATGATACCCCTAAAATAACAATCGCGATTGCAAGTAACGTGACAATTAATAAGTATATATCCATCTCTCATTCCCCTTACTTTTCCCCCGTATTTGTGGACAGCAACACCTGATTGGTGCAGGATGCATCCAATTGAAGTTTCATTTTATAAAAAAAGAGGGAAAATCCCCTCTTTTTATACGTCATAATTCACTACATAATGCTGCATTTCTGTGTTATAGTAGCCTTCACTATATTCAATTACTTCGCCAACTTCATCGTAAGAATAGCGCATACGTTTTAATAACGCTGTCCCCTCTTTTTCACCTAACGCTTCTGCAACAAAATTAGGCGCAAGTCCAACAGCGAATTCATCTCTGAAGTTTTCTAAATGTATACCTCTGTCCTCGACTAAATCGTAAAGCGATTGTAGATCAAAGTCCGATAAATCTGTACTTGCCATGTGTGCTGAGAAATAGTGCGTATAATGAATATACGGTGCATCATTTAACGCATATAAACGTTCGATACGGAAACTCTCCTTACCGAATAATCGAAATGGCACTGTTCCTTCTTCGTTATGAACGATTTCTGCTTTTAGCAATTTCTTCTGTACTTTATATCCTTCTTCCACTAACACTTCTGTAAATTTCTTACCTTTTGACAACTTTGTCGCAGAAGTATTACGGATGACTTTCGTTCCTTTACCACTTTTCTTTTCCAAATATCCTTCTTGAGCGAGTTCTTTAATTGCATTCCGCACTGTAATTTTACTTACTTTGAACTCTTCTTCTAACTGCGGTTCGGAAGGAATATTCGTATGAATCGCATATACACCATGCAATATTCGATCCCGAATAATATTTTTTATTTGTAAATATAATGGTCCTTTTTTTCTCGTTACGTTCACCGTTACACCCACTACCTTTCTACATCACCTACTGATGCCGTCATTGCCCGAAGTATATCCTTCTCTGATGACATTGGCGTATCACCGACGATTGTATGTGCAAGCATTCCAGCTGCTGACGCAAATGAAACAGCTTTCTCTGGTGCAAACTCTTCTATCTCGCCATGAATAATCCCGCTCGTATAAGCATCTCCAGCACCTATTCTATCATATACAGAAAACGTAAGTGTTTTTGCAAAAGTGAACGCACCATCTTTACATATAAACCCTCGAAGCGAATGTGTATTATCGCTATTAATAGAGCGATGTGTACCAGCAATTGTAGCGATATGATATGTTTCAGCCACTTTCGGAATAAGATCAACTAGTTGCGCTTCTCGCTCCGTCTCTTCTGTTTGCATTCCAAGAACGAACATTGCATCTTTTTCATTCATCATAACGATATCAGCAAGAGCTAGCATTTCTTCATAATGCGGTTTCGCCTGCTCATATCCATCTTCTCCCCAAAGCGATGGACGATAATTGCAATCAAAAACGACAGTGCCTCGATTTTCTTTAACTGCTTTCGCTAAAGATTTCATATGATGGCGCACCGTATCATTCATCGCAAGTGTAATCCCGCAAAAATGAACGATATCAATTTCCTTGGCGATTTCTTCAAACTGGTACATCTCTTCAGACGCCGTATTGAAGCTACTTTCTAATCGATTTGAATATGTAACGCGGCTTGCACGTGCACCAAATCCATTTTCTAAAAAATACATGCCTACATATCTACCGCCTCTTGAAATAAATGGCGCCTGAATGCCTAACTTTTGAATATGAGATATCGCAGCATCCCCAACCGAATTTTCCGGTAAAGTTGAAATAAGAAAACCTTCATGCCCGAGATGAGAAAGTGCTGCTGCAACGTTCACACCTGTACCAGAAAATGAGTAGTTTAATGTGTTAGCTTGCGACAACAATTCATATCCTGGTACTTGCAAGCGCATCATTACTTCGCCGAATGCTGCAATTTTCTTACGCATATTGATCAACTAACTTCTTCACTACCGCTAATAATTCACGAACATCTTCTGTTTTCGTATTACCAGTTTCTTTATCAATAATAGAAGAGTACACGTGCGGAATAACTTGCTCTACGTTTGCTTCAAGCGCAATGCGTACAATTGTTTCGAAGTTTTCTTTATCAATTCCGCCTGTTGGTTCTAATGCAAATCCTTCTTCCGCACATGCTTTTGCAACTGCGCGATATTCTTCTTCATGAGCTAAACCTTTCATTGGGAAGTATTTCAATGAATTTCCGCCCATATCACGTACAAGTGCGATCGCTGTTTTAATTGGAACGATTGCTTTTTCTTCTCCAGCTGCACTAATTGGACCAGTAGAAATATTTACGTACCCTACTTTTCCTGTTGGTGATACTAAACTATTAATCCAGCTATCTTTTCCGCCAAGATTTGCACGTGTCGCTCCAACTGAAGGGAACACTTGGTTAATATGACTACCAGGATAATGCTTTGCAATTTCAGCTACAACTGCTGCTTGGCGATTATCTCCTGCTCCTAGTCCGATCGATACAGCGTCATCAATTTCTTTTCCGTATGCTTTCATCGCTGTAACTGCTTCTTCTACTGTTGGGTAGTCTTTTGATAACACCCCTACTACTACATAACCTTCTGCTGCTTCAAAAATATCTTTCGCATTTCGGGTATTGTTCGCCAATACATTTAATGCTACACGACCTTTATAAAAACGTTTTTGAATGTTTGTCATTTTAGTTTCCCCCTACAATTTCTCTCATTTTTTCTTCAATTACATGTATGTCATCACCTTGAAGTGGACGTGGATCAATATCAAAGAATCCTTGTCTTACGCCGTAATCACGTGTGTAAATGGCAATTTCCCCTTCGCGTAATGCTGTTACAACGTCTTTTGCTGATTTATTTAACTCGTTCTCGTTAATATGAATACGTGCTCTAAAGATTGCTCTTCCTGCTTCATCTTGAACAATCGTTACATTTATACCGTTTAATTCTTTCAGCGGCATAAGTACTTGTAATAACTCTTTTTCTTGCTCACTTTTATCTTCTTTTACTCCGTACTCATCAAGCGCTTGAAGTAAACCGAAAGTTGTTTCTTTCCCAACTTTCATACTTCTTCCGATGCAATGTAATTGCACTTTCAGCCATTCAATATATTTTCGTTTGCCGCCGACAATACCAGACGTCGGCCCTTCAATTGCCTTTGAACCGCTATAAATGGCAAGGTCTGCATACTTCACATATTTTTGAATATCTTCTTCAGCTGCCGCATCGACGATAAGTGGTACGTTATTTCGCTGCGCAACTTCCCATGCTTCTTCAACAGAAATCATATTTTTTTGCACGGCATGATGGGATTTCACATAAAGAATCGCTGCTGTATTTTCACCAATCGCATCTTCAATATGCTCTGCTTTCCCTTCATTTGCATAGCCAACTTCTACAAGTTTACCGCCGCCTAAATAAATCATCGTTTCAACGGGAGCACCGTATTGAACGTTATGACCTTTTAACATAATCACTTCGTTTTTCGCGATGACCTCTTGATGAAGTCTTTCACTTTTACGACGATTTCCTTCTGTAACGATACCAGCGATAGAAAGTGCAATTCCGCTCGATGCTGAATTTACAACAACCGCTGCCTCTGAATCTAGAATTCTCGCAATATGGTCTCCCGCTTTATCTACTAAATCAGCAATTTCTACATAATTTTGTCCACCATGTTTCATCGCATCCATAACTGTATCTGTAGGAGCGGATACACCTAAAATACTCATTCTACCGCTCGCATTAATCACTCTTTTTAATCCGTACTTAGCATTCAATGAATGACCCATTGATTACAACCCCTTTCGTATCAATTCTTCTTTCAGCAACGCGCTGATCCCCTTCTGAATCAATTAACGTAACCTTCTCATCTTTCACCGTAAATAAAGTTAAGTTTGCAATATCGCCTTCTTGAATACGGCCAAGCTCTGGTTTCTTAAGCCACTCTGCCGCATGTTTCGTCACCGCATCAATTACTTCTTCTAGCGGATAACCTAAGTAAAGGAATTTCGAAAGAACGTGAGCCATACTATATACTGGACCGTGTATACGATTCTTTCGGTAAATATCTGTACTAATTGTATTAAAAGTAATATCGTGATGCTTCGCCGCCTCTGCTACTTTAAAAGAAAAACTAGCATTGCCATGACCAACATCTAAATGAACACCGCGGTTCACTGCATCTAGTAATACAGGTAGCGGTTTTCCTTCTTCGTCAAATAAATTATTTTCTTTCCCGTTTAAGTAATGTGTAATCACATCATCTTTTTCTAAAAGAGGTACAACTTCCTCTATGCGAGGAGGGGCTGAACCGATATGTACCATAATCGGTAATGATGTTTCACGAGATAAAGAGCGCGCTACATGAAGCGGTTCAATTCCACTATCACAAACGACACTTTTACTCATTCTCGCCTTTAACCCGACGATTACATCTTTATACTGTTCTACTGCTTCTATTACTTTCTCTTTATCTATCCATTCCATATTGGACAATTCATCAATTCGTTTCAAACCGATGCGAGAAATATTCAAAAAGGCAAATAAATTCGTTTTCGCCTGTTCTCTACTTTTTACTAAATCTGCAATACGATCAGCTCCGCAGCTACCCGCATCAACAATTGTCGTTACCCCTTGCTTAACGCCAATTTCATCCACCTCATCGCCATACGGATCAAACTCTGGAAAAGCATGAACGTGTAAATCAATCCAACCACTCGATACGTAAGTACCAGAGTAATCAAGAACCTTTTCACCCTCACCAGCACCAGCTTTCGTCACCTGTGCGATTTTATTATTTTCAATTACAATGTCAATCTCTTCCCCGTTCACACGTTTCACATTACGTAGTACGAATCGTTCTGTCATTGTATTTCCACCCTTTTCTATAAGAAGCCATAAGAATACGCTTACATTAAAATTTCATTTTATATCTCTTTCACATATTTAGAGTAACATGAAAAAAACGAAAAGTAAATATAACGTTATAATGTTTAATTTTATATTAAAATATGAGTTTCCATTACATATTCGGACACCCTATAAGCAGGAGGGATATTCTTGGGATTTCGAATTTTATTATTTATAATTTTAATCACTTTGTATGTACCAACAACGGTTAGCGCAGCCCCTCCATCACTCACGGCTGCATTTATCCGGGACCATCAGCTATGGATAAAGACAGGAAATCAAGAAATACAAATCACAAAAAATCGATATGTGTATTCTCCAAAATGGTCTTATGACGGTAGGTTTATTGGCTATATTGATAGTGATGAAGCGGGTAAAGAATCTAACTTATTCATTTATGATACGAAAGAGAAAATAAACTATCAGCCTTATGTAAGAGTCGTAACATCTGACTTTAAGTGGTCACCAAATAAAAATCAATTGGCTTACACTGATCAAGGTTTATTAAACGTTACAAAAATTAAAAACGGTCGCCCACAAGGTTTTGAAAATGTATCACTTGGGGTTAGTGATTTCGAATGGTTCCCGAACGGAAAGGAATTTATCGTCTCCTCACAATCCTGCTTGCGTCCGACCGGATGGGGCACAATTCCACTTTATAAAATACCAGTCGATGCAAATCTTGCTAAAGATAAAATAAAACCTTTTTATACGATTCAAACAAATGAAACTGATTTATTTGCGATTAACGCTAACTATTTCAAGTGGAGTTCTGATGGAAAGTGGATTAGCTTTTTGGCTAGTCCTACTGCTTCTTTGGCAATGGATAGCAATACATTATGTGTTATCTCATCAAAAGGAAGACACTTTCGAACGATTGGTAACATGCTATGGTTCAAAGATTGGATGAAGTGGGCTCCATCAACTAATCAACTCGCCTATATTTCAGGAGAAGGAAGGTTCTTTGTAGAAAATAAAAAATTCACAGTTGCAGACATGGTAACAGCAAAACAACAAAAGGTCTACACACCTGTCGGTTATGTAGACCTTGATTTAGAATGGTTTTCACCAAACAAGGTGATTGTGGCTCGTGCAACAGAAAATAAGGTATGGAAAGAAGGTCCTGTTCCGGCGATATTTACAACACTTTATATGATCAATATAAAAACAGAAGAACAGAAACAAATCTCGTTCCCAAAACAGAATGAACGTGATGAAGCCCCTCAAGTTATTGGACCTTATCTTACTTGGCTTCGCAAGAAAACAAATGTATATAAAGGCGATGTCTGGATGAAGGATAGCTTACATAGTCAAGAGTATATATGGCTGAAGAATGTTGATGAAGCTCCGACCTTTTTTACTCTGAATAAAATTCATTGAGAATTGTACATGTTCCTCTATTTTGATTCTCCCACGATAGAACACCATTATGGGAGAATCAAAATTATCTATTCCTGTACCGTCACAATAACCCCGTCCATATTATTCCCCGAAATTTCATACTGCTTATTCGCTGGAACATTCACTTTCCTGTTCCCGGACACTTTATAATAAGAAACCGTATATTTCTTACCTTCCACATCGGTTGAAATTTCTTTTTTCTCTTTTAAGAAGTCTAAGTACTCCTCCAATGTAATTTTCTCTTTTTGCATAATCGCACTATGAGGTAAGCCGACATAACGTATATGCCACGGCTCATATTGAATGCCTGTAATATGACTTTTATTTTTCGGATAACGTAAAACAAAGCCATGCTTCCATATGTTCTCTTCAATCCACTTTCCTTCAGGGGCTCTCTCCATTTTCTTTTGCGTAGATCCAACGTCGAGCGATAATCCTAAATTATGTTCACTGTATCCTGCTGGAAGTGCATAGTCAGAGCCCATTTCTTTATACAATTTACTTTGCTCTTGAAAATCTCGATACCCGCTAGTCATTAAGAAATGCTGTACTCCATCTTTTCCAGCTGCATCGACAACGTTCAAAAAACTTTCCACAACACCCTTTGATAAGCGAAGATTTCTATCAAATATTACATAGCCTCTTACTAATTCACTATTGTGATTTACATTTATAATGTCAGACCTAATGCTATCTTTTTTAACTGGGTAATCTTTATTAACTAATAACAGATCCCCCTTATAAATTTCTTCTTTTGTAACCTCTATATTTTTCGTATTCGCAGCTCTTACCGTATTATCTTTGCCGGCAATTTTAACATCGATTTCTTTTTGAAATAATGGTGATATATAAAAACCTACACAGATTGTACATGCTATAAAAAGAGAAATAAATACCCACCTTTTCATTTCTAGTTCCTCCTTAACGTAACTTACGTATAGAATAGAAAAAACTATTAAAATAAAAAGTGGGGTAAAGTTTAAATTTTTATTAAATTACTTCGCTCTCTTCTTTTGGCAATCTCACTTCAAATATCGTTCTAATTACATTACTTTCAGCAGAAATCTTTCCATCATGCTGCTCAACAATATTTTTCGCAATAAATAGCCCAAGGCCTGTACCACCTTGCTGCTCTGATCTTGCCTTATCACCTGTATAAAACATATCAAAAAGATACGGTAAATCTTCTTCTGGAATGCTGTCTCCGTAATTAATAATTTGTACGACTACCTCTTCACTCTCAACATATCCGTTCACATCAACAAATTTCCCATCGTATCCGTAGCGAATTGCATTCGTTAACAAATTTTCAAATACTCTCGCTAACAATTTCCCGTCACCGTTAATAGGCAAATGCGGCGTGATATGCAATCTCGCTTCTAAGCCCTTTTTTTCTAATAACGGATATAACTCTTCATCTAACTGAATAAGCAACTCACTTATATCAATCGAGCTTTTTTCCAGCTGCAGCATTCCATAATTCATTCTCGTAATTTCAAATAACTCATCAATTAAACTTTCTAGCCTTTCGGATTTCGTAAAAGCAATTGTGGAAAAATGTTTAATTTGTTCTTTCGTCAAATTCTCATCTTTAAGAATTAAATCTAAATAACCTAAAACAGATGTTAACGGCGTCCTTAAATCATGAGCTAAATTAACAATAAGCTGATCTTTACTACTTTCCGCAAAGTCTCCTCGTTCTACTGCTTCCTTTAATTTTTCACTCGCTACATTTATTTCACGTGCGATATATCCAAACTCATCATTTGATGACACGCGCACTTCATTTGAAAAATTTCCGTTCGCCAAATGATGAATCCCGCTTGAAATCTCATCAAAATATTTTACATAAGGCCTAGTAAGGAAGAAGAAAAACATAATGGATAGAGGGATGAAAATAATTAAAAAGAAATTAACATCCCCAATTTGTCTTACCATGGAACGAAATTGAGCTAACGGATCCTCAAAACGAACGACTAATTTATAATAAATCCGTAATCCTTCATAAATGATATACGTTACGCCACCAGCAAATATCATACTTAACGCAAATAGCATAACCATCTTCGAGCGAAAGCTTCTCATCTTTTTAGCCATTGAAAGTATACCCTACTCCCCACACTGTTTTTATTAACTTATTCTTTCTTTTATCTTCCCCAAGTTTTTTCCGCAATGTACGAATATGTACCATAACTGTATTTCCGCCTTCAAAATAATCATCTGCCCATACTTGCTGAAAAATATTTTCTACATTGTACACTTTCTTCGGATGGCTCGCTAATAAATATAAAATATCAAACTCTTTCGGTGTTAATTCAACTTGTTCTCCGTACACATTTACCGTTCTTCGCTCCGGATCAATAACGACTCCACCTACCTCTAAAGCAGATTTATTCTCCGCTACTTTCGGCTGATTTAACGTAAGAAATCGGCGTAATTGTGCATTTACACGCGCGACTAATTCAATTGGTGTAAAAGGTTTTGTCATATAATCATCTGCACCTAATACAAGACCTGTCACCTTATCAAAATCAGACGTTTTCGCACTTAAGAAAATGATTGGCATATGATGCTTCGCGCGAATTTGGCGCGTCACTTCATAACCATCCATTTTCGGCATCATAATATCTAAAACCACTAAGTCGATTAGCTGCGTTTCAATAATATGAATTGCCTCTTCTCCATCAGCTGCTTTCACGACGTGGTAACCTTCTTTTTCTAAATGTATCTCAATTAAATCAGCAATTTCTGCCTCATCATCCGCTATTAAAATTGAAATGCGCTTCATTTTACTCCCCCTGTTTCTCATTCCCTTTTTATACGATCGATTGTAAACTAGTCTATCCAATTTGTACAATACGAAAAGGTTACTCATGAGAGTAACCTTAGTAAATAAAATTATATCAGCGATTATTGAAATATATCGACTTACCGACGAAATTCGACCTCTATTTTAAAGACACAACCTACCGCTCCAAAACAATCCGCTGCTTCGTAATTTCCGCCAATCTTCCGCGGTCTACTTCATACTTAGTATCAATGCTTCGCGGTACAATCACTTTTCCGTCCTCAAGCATCACTTCCGGCGAAATAATATCCTTCTCCCAGTGCCTACTAGAGGCAGATATATCACCTGGAATCGTAAAGTTTGGCAGTGAAGCAAGCGCAACATTTTGCGCCCTTGAAATCCCCATCTCTACCATACCGCCGCACCAAACTGGAATATTATGCTCCATGCAATAATTATGGATTTGAATCGATTCTGTTAATCCACCCACTCGCCCTGGTTTAATATTAACGATGCGGCAACTGCCAAGCGTAATCGCAACGCGCGCGTCTTCTAAACTATGGATGCTTTCGTCTAAACAAATTGGTGTTTCTATTTTCTTTTGCAACTGTGCATGGTCGAGAAAATCGTAGTCCGCTAACGGTTGTTCAATCATCATCAATTGAAATTCGTCTAGTCGTTTTAGTTTCTCCGTATCCGCTAATGTGTACGCTGAATTTGCATCAGCCATTAACGGGATGTGCGGGAACTCTTTACGAATTTCTTTCAATAACTCGTAGTCATGCTCTGGTTTTATTTTCACTTTAAAACGCTCGTATCCTTCTTCTGCGTACTTCTCGATTTGTTTTAACATAACCGGAATCGTATTGATACCAATTACAACACCAACTTCAATTTCAGTCCTAGTTCCGCCAAGTAACGTCGCTAGCGATTTCTGTTCACGCTTTGCGTATAAATCCCAAACAGCCCCTTCAATTCCGGCCTTTGCCATTCGGTTTCTTTTTATATGCTGGAACAAACCAGGCACTTCATTCGGATGAGAAATTTCAGCTTTCAATAAATCAGGTAATAAAAAATCTTGTAGTACATGCAGCGCTGTCTTCACTGTTTCTTCCGTATACCACGGTTCAGAGAAGGCAACGACCTCGCCAAATCCAATGTGTCCATCCGTATCTTCTAATTCAACCACGATGCTCTCACGCTTCTCATACGTTCCGTAGCTTGCAGCAAACGGGATTACGAGTGGCATTTCTGTTATATGAAGTGTCGCTTTTTTTATTTCCACCTACATCTCCTCCACTAATTGTCTTAACTCTCGTCTTAACAATTTTTTCGAAGCGTTTCGTGGCAATTCCTCTAAGAAACATGCTTTTTTCGGCACTTTATATTTCGCTAATTTCTCCTCGCAAAAATGAAGAATTTCTTCTTCTGTTACCGCCCCACTTTTCACAACAAAAGCAGCTGGTACTTGTCCCCATTTATCGTCAGCCATGCCGACAACACCAGCTTCCGCTACCATCGGATGAGAAAGCAACACTTCTTCAATTTGAGCCGGATATATATTTTCCCCGCCAGAAATAATTAAATCACTGCGGCGATCTAATACGTATAAAAATCCTTCTTCGTCTAAATAACCGAGGTCACCAGTATGAAGCCATCCGTTTTGAATGGTTTCGCGCGTCGCATCTTCACGGTTAAAATAACCGCCTGTTACGTTCGGTCCTTTTACTACGATCTCGCCTTCCGCAAACGGCGCTACTACTACGCCATCTTTTTCGATACGAAGTTGGCACTGAAATAGTGGTTTCCCGGCTGATCCTACTTTCGTTAACATGTAATCTGCTGATAACGTACAAATTTGCGACGACGTTTCTGTCATACCGTACGTTTGATACACAGGAATTCCTTTTTGTACACATGTTTCTAATAGTGGTTTTGGCGCTGGTCCTCCGCCAAGTAACATGCATCGTAAAGAAGATGGATATGTCTCTTCTCCAAGTCTTTCTAATAGATCTGTTAACATTTTAGAAACGACAGAAATAATCGTTACGCCTCTCGTTTGAAGTGCTTTATGAATAAAGTCAGCATCATATTTCGGAACGAGTAAAATGCGCATGCCGTACATAATATTTTTCATTAAAAGAGATAACCCGCCAACGTGGAACATCGGCATACAAGCTAACCAGCAATCATCATCACGAAGCCCTAAATTAAGCGAAGAACCAACCGCGCTTGCCCAGTGATTGCCGTACGTCAAAATAACGCCTTTTGGCTTCCCTGTCGTCCCTGACGTATAAATAATTGTCATCGCTTCTTCTAGAGAGAATTCTTCTTGTATAGAGGCTTCCGCCTTCGGTCCATTCATCACTTCGGCGAACGAATATACAGGAACATCTTTAGTCTCAAAATCCCGATCCGTCACTAAACATATAACTTCAGCATCATCCATTTGCCAAAGTAGCTCTTCTCTTGAAAGACGCGTATTTAAAAGTACAGCTACTGCACCTACGTAAGATAGGGCGTGAATAACTGTAATCATCTCCATACCATTTTTCATCAGAACAGCCACCTTTTGCCCACGCTTCACTCCTACATGCGTGAGGTGTTCACAAACAGATACTACTTTTTCATGCAGCTGCATAAAAGTAACTTTCTCTTCTTCTATTTCAATTGCAGTGCGGTCTGGTGTTAAAAATGAACGTTGCTTTAACCAATTTGGCATAGTTTCCATCATACATTCTCCTTTCATGAAAGAAAGAGACTTGATATGACATCAAGTCTCTTAGTTGTTTTGTTTCCTGTTGATCTCATCTAGCTACAGCAGCTAGAATGTTCGGTGGCTTTGCTTCTTCCTATGAGGCAAAAAGCGCCTCTACGTCAGAAGCTCCCTCCCCCTCACATTCTGAACGAGCTGCTTCCGCTTTTGGTCAAATCTAGCTGCGCCTCCTAGCCCCTTCCGTCTAAGAACCTTCCGCACGAGAAAGTAAAGAACACTTTCTGTGCGAAAGAACCTTAGCCTACGAGGCTAAACAGTCGGCTCCGCTTTTGGTTTGATCACGGGAAACGAGGGAATTGACCGAAGTCCGGACTGCGTTTTTCTTTGAACGCGTCGCGACCTTCTTTTGCTTCGTCAGTTGTGTAGTACAATAACGTTGCATCTCCAGCTAGTTGTTGAATACCAGCTAGACCGTCTGTATCTGCGTTGAATGCAGCTTTTAGGAAACGAAGTGCCATTGGGCTGTTTGCTAAGATTTCTTGTGCCCATTGTACTGTTTCTGCTTCAAGCTCTTCTAATGGTACTACTGTGTTTACTAAGCCCATATCAAGCGCTTCTTGTGCGTTGTATTGACGGCATAGGTACCAAATTTCGCGAGCTTTCTTGTGGCCTACCATACGAGCTAAGTAACCAGCTCCGTATCCACCGTCAAAGCTTCCTACTTTAGGACCTGTTTGTCCGAATACAGCGTTGTCTGCAGCGATTGTTAAGTCACATACGATATGAAGTACGTGTCCACCACCGATTGCATAACCTGCTACCATTGCGATAACTGGTTTAGGAATTGCGCGAATTAGACGTTGTAAGTCTAATACGTTTAAACGAGGAATTTGGTCGTCACCTACATATCCACCATGACCGCGAACTTTTTGGTCGCCGCCAGAACAGAATGCACGCCCACCTTCACCCGTTAAAATGATAACGCCAACATTTGCATCATCACGAGCGTGTGCAAAAGCGTTGATTAACTCCATTACCGTTTTAGGACGGAATGCGTTATGTACTTCAGGGCGGTTAATCGAAATCTTTGCGATACCATTGTATGTTGAATAAATAATATCTTCGTAATTGCCTTCTTTTACCCATTCAATAGCCATTACAACTACCTCCTTGTATATTTCTGATCTCCTCTATAAGTGTAGCTTCCTTCTTAGATGAAAAAGCATCACTGCATAGTTTTTAGAAATCCCTTTACTATTGTATCAAACTTTTCCGGTTGTTCCACATGAATTGCATGGCCAGCACCATCAATTTTGACAAATTTCGCGTCAGAGACGCATTTTTCGATGCTTTTTAATATGCGAAAGAACTTTTCATCATACTCCCCGTTCATTAAAAGAACAGGCATTTTTAAGTTTGGAAGCTCGTCCCACCATGAAGGCTGAGCCCCTGTTCCCATGCCGCGCAAGCTATTTGCAAGTCCTTTTAGATCGTTAACAAGCCGTTCTTTTCGCACCGCTTCTTGTACGTTTTGTGGTAAACTTTTTTGCGTTTCAAACAGCGGAATATTTTCCCACATCGATACAAAGCTTTGGATGCCTTCTCGCTCAATTTTATGAGCAAGTCGCTCATCTTTTTCACGACGTTCTTTTCTGTCC
Source organism: Bacillus sp. 3G2 (assembly GCF_044324725.1). Lineage (NCBI taxonomy): Bacteria > Bacillati > Bacillota > Bacilli > Caryophanales > Bacillaceae > Bacillus > Bacillus sp. 3G2. The sequence goes on from NZ_CP172246.1 coordinate 4,603,361, forward strand.
TCTTCACTTTTGAGCCCAGCTGTACAATTTTCTAATAAAAGAGAATGTACATACTCCGGATATAAACATGCCATCGTAATCGCCAGTCTACCGCCCATTGAATAGCCGAGTATGTGTGCTTTTTCAATATGAAGATAATCCAGTAGTTCTTTCATTTGCAATGCTACATTTCGAATATCATAATGAGTCACATCTTCAGGACTTTCCGTTTTTCCGTGCCCAACAATGTCTACTAAAATGACTTGAAATTGCTCGCTCCAAGAAGGAACGAAAGAACCCCACGTTTCCATGCTTCCCGTAAAACCATGAAGAAGTAGAAGTGGTTCCCCGCTTCCGACTACTTCATATTCATACGATACACCTTGCAGTGTTACGTTCATTTTGATTCACCTTGCAACGATATAGTAATTACGTCCTGCGTTTTTGCCCATAGTTCACGGTGCAAAGTTAAGTTTTCATCACGGTTCGTACAAATTTCTACAACGTGTAAACCTTCCGTCGTCGTTCCTTTTTGTACCTCTTCTCGGAATTGCTCCCAACCATTTACACGGCTAAATGAACCACCGTACATTTTGACAACATGCTCATAATCAAGCCCAATCGGTGTTCCAAATAATGATTCGAAGTGTTCCTTTTTCTCATACTGTGGTAAGAATGAGAAAATACCGCCACCGTCATTATTTACAACAACAATCGTTATATTTAATTCATGTAATTTTGCGGCTAATAATCCGTTTAAATCGTGATAAAATGATAAATCACCAATAACTAATACGAGCGGATCGCAAATAATGCTCGCTCCTAAAGCAGTGGAAATTATGCCATCAATCCCGTTTACACCGCGGTTTGCCATCACTTGAATATTTTTGTCCGATGTGAAGAAGAATGAATCTGTATCACGAATTGGCATACTATTACTCGCAAATAACGTTGCCCCTTCTGGTAATACACGGACGATATCCGTAATAACTTTCCCTTCAAATGCAGTATCATATGTTTCCATTTCACGAAGCGTTTCCTTCGTTTTTTCGTTTATATGTTGCCACATTCCGAACCAATCATTCTTTTTCATAACTGGCATTTTTTCTATTAGTGCCTTGCAAAATGCAATATCACTCGCTTGAACCACTTCTGTCGCAACGAGAGCTGGATCTCTCCATTGTCCAGATTCCTCAACAACAATATGAACGGCTTTCGTCTGTTTTTTAATGAACTGCGTTAATGCTTTCGAAACAGGCATACCACCAAAGCGAATCATAACTTCTGGCTTCCACGTTTCTTTTAACAATTCATTTCGTAAAAATGTATCATAACAGTCGATTACCATCGTTTTATCGTGGTGTCCGCTACGAATATTAGAAAGTGGATCTGCTAATATTGGATATCCCGTTTTTTCAGCTAGTTGCGTTGCAAACGCTGCGATTTCTGAATGACTATCATCTCCACAAATAATAAGCCCCTTTTCCATATGTGAAAGGCGCCCTACAAGAGAATCTACATATTCACTCGGCATCATCACGTTCCCTTGCTGAACTACTCCTGTATATTCCCCGCGTCCTTTATCCCATAAACTTTCTAATGAAAAGTCTGGAATGAGCGGTTCGCGAACTGGAAAATTAAGATGAACAGGTCCTTGCGGCGCTAGAAGTGCGCTTGCTATCGTGCGCTGCGTCGTCATGCGAGCGTAATGATACATCGCTTCACTCGCTTCTGGAAGTGCCATCTCTGTAAATTGCTTCACAAATGTACCGTATAAATTGAATTGATTCATCGCTTGTGGTGCACCGACGTCTCTTAATTCATGCGGTCTATCCGCTGTTAAGACGATGAGCGGCACTCGCGAATGAAAAGCTTCACATACAGCTGGATAGTAGTTCGCTGCTGCCGTTCCTGACGTACATAATAATGCAACAGGACGTTTTTTCGCTTTTGCGATACCGAGCGCAAAAAATCCTGCTGATCTTTCATCTACATGTAAATATGTGTTCATTCCTTCATGTTGTTCCATTAGCAAAGCAATCGGTGTTGACCGTGAGCCTGGACTAATGACAACATCACATACATTTAGACGCGTCAGTTCATCCACGAACGCGCCTAAATAATATGATAATGCTTCTATATGATTGTTCATTTCATTAATTCCTCCAAAGCACCAAGCATCGGTCTAAACTTCAAACTTGTTTCTTCATATTCAAGTTGCGGTACTGAATCAATTACAATCCCGCAACCGGCAAATAAGGATGCTTTCTCGCCATTTAATAATCCGCAGCGAAGCGCAACCGCAAATTCACCATTTCCTTCATCATCTATCCAGCCAATCGGTGCACCATATAATCCTCTGTCTAACAATTCAACATCACGAATCAGTTTCATCGCTTCCAAACGAGGTGTCCCGCCAAGAGCTGGTGTTGGATGTAATTCTTCTACCATTGTTAAAAGACTCGCATCGCCTTTTGCCTCTACAGGCGTATATAAATGAATTAAGTTTTTCGTTGTTAATAAGCCCGGGCTTTCCGGAATATTAACAGATTCGCAGTGCTCATTTAATACTCCTCGGATCATATTCACAACATAACCGTGTTCAGCTAAATTCTTTTCATCATGAAGAAGCGCATTACTATTTCGTTTACTTTCTTCTATAGATTGACCATGACCAGTTGAACCAGCAAGACACATCGAAGTAAACTTCTCATCTTCTTTGCGAATTAATCTCTCTGGCGTCGCTCCTAAGAAGCATGCTCCTTTATAATCAAAAGAAAATACGTAACAATCTGGTTGCCCTATGCGAAGTGCTTCTAAAACGAGAGCAGAATCAATATGATGATCCATTTCTACTTTTAGCTCCCTCGCTAATACAACCTTCTGCACGTTCCCCTGCTTCATTTCATCTTGCACTTTCTCAATGGACTTCATCCAGCCTTTCGGATCTACTTCTACTTTAGAAATAACTGTTAATTTCGATCCTTCTAGTGCACATTTACTCTCTCGTAAAATTTCCTCTTCTAAAGAAACAATTTCATTATAAAGGGTTTCTGCACAATCTGTTTCTGAAACGAATGTATTCATTGTTAACCATGCTTTTTCATTTTTTACAGTTAATAAAAATGCTGGTAGTGAAAATGTCGTATCATCAAATTCTTTCCATAAGTCCGTTTTCTCTTTTTCTTGATCAAATGAAAATCCACCAAATAAAAGAGGACCTGTTCCAAATTCGTATTTTTCTCTTTGTACAAATGCTTTCTCTTTTACTTTATCCCACTCGTCACGAGTAGTTTGAAAGCGTTTTTGAGAAGCAGTTGCTATAGTGAAAACAGAGCCAATTCCAGCAAATATTACATGCTGAGCTGGGTCTGCAAAATAACATCTATTTTCGAATGCAATCCTTTTACCTGCTGCATAAAACAGAAGCGGATCCATCCAGTCTATTTGTTTTACGAAGCTCACCAATATTTTTTCATCAGTTGCACGCTTAATAGCTGCAGCAAGAACTTCTTGCAAGCCTACTTGTTTCGTTTGAATCACAATTGTCTCCCCCCTATGGGCGAAAAATAGTCATAATTACGCTTGATTTTAAGATACACCTCAAACGAAAGGCCTGTCAACGTTTAGCAATTTTGAGAAATTCACCTTCTCTTCCTAGAAAATAAACGTTGACACTAAATGATGCTTTTTCTACACTTAGTTGTGTACAATATGTGACCAAAGGAGGATTCAACATGGAAATGAACGTCGAAACGAATTCCTCTCCTACGGCGCCAAAGCCAAGTAAGCAAACAGGCTGGCGCATTTGGTGGAGTTTACTACGTCCCCATACATTAACAGCAGCTTTCGTTCCTGTTTTCATCGGAACAGCATATGCAATGCAGGTCGGAGGCATAAATCAAATACATCTCCCTCTTTTCCTTATGATGCTTCTTGCTTGTCTTCTCATTCAAGCAGCAACAAACATGTTTAATGAATACTTTGATTATAAAAGAGGACTTGATCACGAAGGGTCAGTTGGTATCGGCGGCGCTATCGTTCGCGATGGCATTCAGCCAAAAACAGTGCTTAACTTAGCATTTGGATTTTTCGGCATCGCAATACTATTAGGTGTTTATATTTGTATGAATTCTAGCTGGTGGCTTGCAGCAATCGGTCTTGTTTGTATGGCCGTTGCTTACCTTTATACAGGCGGTCCACTTCCAATTGCCTATACACCATTTGGCGAGTTAACAGCCGGATTATTTATGGGTGTTATCATTATCGGGATTTCATTCTTTATTCAAACTGGAACTGTAACATCAGAAGTCATTTTACTATCTATTCCAAGCTCCATTTTAATTGGTGCCATATTATTAGCTAATAACATTCGTGACTTAGATGGCGATAAAGAAAATGGCCGTAAAACGTTAGCAATTCTCGTTGGACGTGAAAGAGCCGTTGGTGTACTTGCTTCTATGTTCATCGTTTCCTACATTTGGACAATTGCTTTAATTATCGTGGGCATCGTATCACCATGGATGCTTATCGTATTTTTAAGTGCACCGAAAGCATTTAAAGCGACGAAAGGCTTTATCGGCAAAAGCATTCCAATGGAAATGGTACCTGCAATGATTGCAACAGCAAAAACAAATACAATCTTCGGTCTCTTAATGGGAATCGGATTACTACTTGGATATTTCCTATAGAAAGGAGCTGCTGACGCGGCTCCTTTTTCATATACCAATTTCAGCTCATAATTCCTACTCGCAACGTTCATACTATGTAAAGAAACTGAATTGTAGGAAGGTGGACGACTATGTTAACTCCACAACAAATAAATCAATTTAAATCCGTTTTAGAAAAACAAAAACAAGAACTAGAGCAAACGATACAAACACACGAAAATGAAGATCGTGCATCTGAACGTGATTCCGTTGGAGAATTATCTAGCTACGATAACCATCCAGCTGATATGGCAACAGAGCTATATGAACGTGAAAAAGACTTCGGACTTATTGAACTTTGGCATAAACAGCTAGAGGATACGAAACACGCATTGCAAAAAATAGAAGAGGGTACGTACGGCATTTGCGAAGTGTCTGGCGAAGAAATTCCATTTGAAAGATTAGAAGCAATGCCGACCGCTACAACATGCATCCAGCACACGACAAGTAAGTTAAATATGAATACACGACCAGTTGAAGAAGAAGTGTTGTCTCCTTCTTTCCACAAACATGATGAAGATCATTCTGTTGAATACGATGCGGAAGATGCATGGCAAGATGTTGCCAATTACGGAACGTCTGAAACGCCGTCTGATTTAGAAAGACAAGATTCAAAAAACTATAATGGCATGTATGTAAATAGCGAGGAAAATGTAGGCTACGTAGAGGATTTCGAAAACTTTATCGGTACAGATATGTATGGAAAGAATCCGCAAGTTTTCGCTACAGAAGAGCATGAAGAATATGAACAAATGCTTGATGACTTTGAAGAGCGTACCTTTAAGGGCGAATTATCCTCAAATGAATCGAGTTCCAAAGAATAAAAAAAAGCATTCCGAAAATCGGAATGCTTTTTATCGCTAGCTAATTAGTTTTTTGTAACGTTAGCTGCTTGTGGTCCGCGGTTTCCTTCAACGATTTCGAAAGAAACTTCTTGACCTTCTTCTAAAGTTTTGAAGCCTTCGCCTTGGATAGCTGAGAAATGTACGAATACGTCTTCTCCGCCTTCAACTTCGATGAAGCCAAAACCTTTTTCGCCGTTAAACCATTTAACTTTACCTGTTTGCATGTCATGTACCTCCTAAATAAAAATGAAACTATGAATCCACATGAAAAGGTGGATATAAAGGACATGAATGTATAACAAGCTTACAGCCTTTAATACAACGTGCTTTATTTCCGTACCACATTATGTAGCTCAATAGTGCTTTCACTATATCATGCTATATCCAAAACGTCAAATGAGAACACTTTCAATCCATCGTTTTTTATAATCCTAGTATAACCTTAAATTTTTATTCTATTTTTATTCAAAATTAACAAATCTACAGTATTCTAATTTCTTTGATTTCGGTACAATATAATTACTACATATGATGAGGTGAAAAAATGCAAGCACATGAAATCGAGTTTAAATTATATGGCGATGATATGCAGTTTGTTGAAATTGAATTAGATCCAGAAGAAAGCGTTATCGCAGAGGCTGGCGCAATGATGATGATGGAAGATCATATCGAAATGGAAACCATTTTCGGTGATGGTTCTGGCCAATCTAATGGGCTATTCGGTAAATTAATGGGTGCTGGTAAACGTCTCGTTACAGGTGAAAGCATGTTTATGACTGTATTTACAAATACAGGTCACGGCAAGCGCCACGTATCTTTTGCTGCTCCTTATCCTGGTAAAATTGTTCCTGTAGATTTAACAGAATATCAAGGAAAAGTAGTATGTCAAAAAGACGCGTTTCTTTGTGCAGCAAAAGGCGTTTCTATCGGAATCGAGTTTACGAAAAAAATCGGAACTGGTTTCTTCGGTGGGGAAGGTTTCATCATGCAGAAACTTGAAGGTGATGGACTTGCTTTCATGCATGCAGGCGGAACTGTATACAAACGTGAATTAAAACCCGGTGAAAGACTTCGCATTGATACGGGTTGTCTCGTAGCCATGACAAAAGACGTTAACTACGATGTTCAATTCGTTGGAAAAGTAAAAACCGCTCTATTTGGCGGCGAAGGTTTATTCTTCGCAACGTTAGAAGGACCTGGAACAGTTTGGATTCAGTCTCTAACACTTAGCCGTTTAGCAGCACGCCTAACAAGTCCAGCAGCTCAAAATAGCGGTGAAGGCAGCGTTTTAGGCGGACTTGGACGTCTTTTAGATGGGAAAGAATAAAGTGAAACTTTAATCAGTGGGGTTTTCTTCATCCCCCACCTAACTTCTTTGCTTTCGCTGAATTTTGAGGTGGGGGTCTTACTGCCCATTAAAGCGGGGTAAAACAAAAAAGAGATAGTCCCCTTCATAGGGAGCTATCTTTTTTTTAACTGTATAAATCTCTTTGAATTCCATAGCCTCTTTTGGCCGCGCTTCTTCATATTTATAAAGGTTCAAACCTCCTCAAAAGAATGAATCAAGTCCCTCACTGCATATATTGAACTATACTTTTTCTTAAGGAGGGCTTCCTTAATGCGTACTCCTTTATCCTTCGATAAAGATACTGCCATATTGTTAGCTTCTTGTTGCGAGTTAACGTATGAACAATATAAACAAAATGGGATTTTCGAAATACCAGATGGTTTTCAATATGTACAAGGCTTTCAAGGAAAAACCATTCAAACGACAGAATGGTTCGGATTCATACTAGAATCTGAGGATACGATTATTGTAGCTTTTCGCGGGACACAAACAGATACAGACTGGATTATCGATTCACTCGTTAACCAAAAACCATACCCATATGCTTTAAACAGCGGAAATGTCCATAACGGCTTTCTTTCCATTTATGAATCTTGCCGAGATTCTATTATGGATATGCTCGTATCACTACCAGCCCATAAAAAGCTTCTTGCAACAGGTCATAGCTTAGGCGGCGCGCTCGCTACACTACATATACTCGATGCACGTATAAACACCGCCTTCGCACAGTACGGTCTTTACACATTTGCCTCTCCCAAAGTGGGCGATATTGCATTTCGTAATTATTATAAACTACAAGTAGCTAGTAGCTTTCGCTTTGTTAATTTATTTGATGTCGTTCCTCTTCTCCCTCCGCGAAACATAAATTTTAATGATCGTGATTGGGAATATGCACACGTTCATCACAACATGACTTTTACAAAGAACACAAAATCTATTACGAATAATCATGCCATTACAACATACAAAACATGTCTGACTTCTCATTTTTGAACAGTAAACAATTGGAAATTAAATATCCTTATACTATAATAATATATGAAGTTATTTTTGGATGAGGGGACCTTACATGCTAAAATTTATCTTTGCACTTTTTCTCATTGTAATTTTTTCGTTTACGGGTTTCTTTACATTTTCATACTTTGCGACAGGAGAATACGGTGGAACAGGTATCATGTATACTGCCATCCCATTTCTTTCTTAAGCAAAAAAAGAAACCCGAGCTTAATGAGATTAAGCTCGGGTTTTTAAACGATTATATTCTTCTTTTAAAAGGGACTTTCATTTAATACTGCGTAACCGCATTTCCAATACCCCAAATCTCATTACTATACTGTAAAATCGTTCGATCGCTCGCGAAATGACCAGATTGTGCAATATTTAAAATCGACATTTCTAGCCACTTCGTTCGGTTCTCATAAGCTCTACCGACAGCTTCTTGTCTTTCCGCATATGGACCAAAATCTCGCAGAACGAAGTATTCATCATTTTGAATTACGAGAGAATCGTAAATCGCTTCAAATTCAGCTCCTGAATGTGCAAAGAAACCATTCGTTAACTGATCTACTACTTTTTTAATATGCATATTGTGGTGATAATAATCACTCGCACGATATCCACCATTTTGATAGTAATGAAGAACCTCTTCCGCCGTTAAACCGAAAATGAAGCAGTTATCATCACCGACTCTGTCTTTTATTTCAACATTAGCTCCGTCTAACGTGCCGAGTGTAATCGCACCATTCATCATAAATTTCATATTACCTGTTCCAGATGCCTCTTTACTCGCAGTTGAAATTTGTTCACTTATATCCGCAGCTGGGAATATATCTTCAGCTAAAGACACTCGATAGTTTTCTAGAAAGATAACTTTCATATATTGGCTTACGTACGGATCATTATTCACTTTCCTTGCGAGTTCATTAATTAATTTAATAATTTTTTTCGCATAGTAATAGCCAGGTGATGCTTTCGCTCCAAAAATAAAAGTGCGCGGATAAAATGTAAAACTAGCATCCTCTTTCAAACGGTTATACAAATATAAAATATGAAGAACGTTTAATAATTGTCGTTTGTAAGCATGCAGTCTTTTTACTTGCACATCAAAAATAGAATTAGGATCAATTGTAATCCCCATTTTATTATGAATACGCTCCGCTAAAATCTCTTTACGCTCTTGTTTTACCTCTGCAAATTTCTCTTGGAAACTCGCATCGTGTTGAACTAATTGCAGCGCTTGAAGCTTAATCGGTTCTTTCTTCCACTCTGTTCCAATCGCCTCTGAAATAAGGTTCGTCAGCTGCGGATTCGCCTTCATTAACCAGCGTCTATGAGCGATTCCATTCGTCTTATTATTAAACTTATCTGGATAGAACTCATAAAACAATCGCATTTCACGTTGCTTTAAAATTTCCGTATGAATTTTCGCTACACCATTAACGCTATGACTACCGACAATTGCTAAATGAGCCATTTTCACAAGATCATGCGCAATAATCGCCATCTCTTCAATACGATGCCATTCATATGGATAACGTTCCCAAAGTTCGTGACAGAAACGTTCATTAATCTCTTCAATAATCATATAGATTCTCGGTAATAACGGTTTAAAAATGTGAATTGGCCACTTCTCAAGTGCTTCTGATAACGTTGTATGGTTCGTATAAGAAATCGTTTGCGTCGTTATGTGCCAAGCCTCTTCCCATGCTAGTTTTTCTTCATCTAATAAAATACGCATCAGTTCTGGAATCGCCAAAACTGGATGTGTATCATTAATATGAATCGCAATTTTCTCATGCAATTGACGAAGGTCACCATATCTTTCTCTATGCAGACGAACGATATTTTGCAAACTTGCTGATACGAGGAAATACTGTTGTTTCAAACGAAGTATTTTTCCCTCATCATGCGTATCATCTGGATATAAAAACTCCGATACCGCTTCTGTTTCACGCTTATATTTCAAAATATCTTTGCAATTTTGCGGGAAAGGAACTGGTTCAGCATTCCAAAGTCTAAGTGTGTTTACAGTACTCGTCTCATAACCTACTACCGGAACGTCATATGGTACTGCCATGATCACTTCTGCATTCGTATGCCTGAACTCTAAACGTCCATCAATGTATAGCGGTTCAACATTACCGAAATAACTTACTTCTACAGCTTGATCATGCCTTCTTACTTCCCATACGTTTTCATGAAGAAGCCACTGTTCTGGAAATTCAACTTGATAACCATCAACAATTTTTTGATCAAATAAGCCGTGTTTGTAACGAATGCCACAGCCATGACCTGGTAAGTTTAACGATGCAAGTGAATCAAGGAAACAGGCTGCTAATCGTCCAAGTCCACCATTTCCAAGACCTGCATCTGCTTCCACCTCTTCTAATTCTTGCAACGAAATACCAAGCTCAGAAAGTCCTTGCTCACATACATCCCTGATGCCTAAATTCAAGATGTTACTTCCAAGCAAACGCCCAAGTAAAAATTCAATGGATAAGTAATACATTTGCTTTCGCTCTCCTGATCGATAGCTTTCGTTCGTTGCAATCCATTGACTATTCATATACTCACGTACCATGTACCCAAGTGTATTGTATTGATCACGAGTTGTGGAATCTTTGAAACTTTTCCCATACATCGTCTCTAACTTTTCTAGAAAAGCTGATTTGAAGCTTTCAACATGAGTAAACATTTCTTCACCACCTACATGTTATTCCATGAGACTTTTATACAATTTCTTATAGGCAAGAGCTGATTTCTCCCAGCTATAATCTTCCGTCATCGCTTGCTTTACAAGCTGCTCCCATACCGGTTTATCATGATAAAATTCAATTGCACGAAGAACCGTGTGCAGCATGTCATGTGCATTAAAGTTCGTGAAACTGAAACCATTTCCTTCTCCAGTTTCTTCGTCATAAGATTGTACCGTATCATTTAATCCACCTGTTTCTCTTACAATCGGAATCGTACCGTACGCTAATGCGATAAGTTGTCCAAGTCCACACGGTTCAAATAGTGATGGCATTAAGAATAAATCACTTCCCGCATATACTTGGTGAGCTAATTCTTCATTAAATCCGATATACACTTTTACCTTTTCAGGATACTCGTATGCCATCCACTCAAAGAATTGCTCATATTCCGAATCACCTGATCCTAAAATAATACATTGTACATCTTCCTCCATTATTTCGCGGAATACAGTACGTACTAAATCAAGACCTTTTTGCTTCGTTAATCTCGTTACCATCGAAATAATTGGTGTATCGTCTTTTTCTGGCAAACCAAAATAACGCTGCAAGGCGCGTTTATTTTCATTCTTTTCCTCTAATGACTCCGCATCGTACTGAGCAGTAATATACGAATCCGTTTCTGGATTATATACGCTCGTATCAATTCCATTTACGATGCCGCTAAGCTTACCATTATTCTTTCGTAACAACCCATCTAACTTCTCACCGAAAAACTCATATTGAATTTCCTCTTTGTATGTCGGGCTAACCGCTGTAATTTGATCAGAAGCGATAATTCCGCCCTTCATAAAGTTCACATTTCCATAAAACTCTAGCTGCTCACTATGAAAATATTCGTCACCAAGTTCTAACAAGTCGTACATCACTTCAGGAGGAAATACACCTTGGAACTGCAAGTTATGAATCGTATATACCGTTTTAATATGCTCATATAATGGATTATCTTGATACTTTTCACGTAGTAAGAAATTCACCATAGCTGTATGCCAATCGTGACTATGAAGAACATCCACTTCGAAATCCAGATGAGGAATACACTCTAAAACTGCTTTCGAAAAATAAGAAAAACGCTCTCCGTCATCATAATGACCATATAGAGAATCTCTCTTAAAATAATATTCATTATCTATTAAGTAATACGTAATCCCGTCTTGCTCACCTTTTAAAATTCCGCAATATTGATTTCTCCACCCAAGCGGGACGTTAATTACTTTATGTAACGTACATCCATCCCTTAATTTTTGCGGAATAAGACTATAGTTTGGAAGTATAATGCGAACGTCCACGCCTAATTTTTTTAGCTCTTTTGGGAGCGCACCTGCTACATCAGCTAATCCTCCCGATTTAACAAATGGTACACATTCTGATACTGCAAATAAAATATTCACTTGTTGTCCCACTGCACGAAAAGCTTATACTACTTCCCTTGCAGCTTCCTCCCTTCGAGTTTTCATTTAAATGAATGCTTTAATCAGTGGAGGAAAAACCCCCACTGATTCTTTTAAGAATAACTATTAATCGTACTATTTTGAATGCTTCCTTTTTCTACAACATATGGCTCATCGGCGTTTCCTTTTAGTACAACACCGTCACCAATTTTCACGTCTTTATCAATAATAATACCGTCTATTATACAATTATCTCCAATTTTGCTCTTCTGCATAATAATGCTATTACGAACAATTGAACCTTTCCCAATTTTAACAGAACGGGAGATAACACTATTTTCTACTTCACCTTCGATAATACTACCGTTTGCAATCATTGTATTTTTCACGGCTGCACCCTTCAGGTAACGAGTTGGTGGCTCATCTTTTACTTTCGTAAAGATCGGTGCTTCTTTCTTAAATAATTGCTTCCAAATAGCAGGCTGCAAAATTTCTAAGCTATGTTTATAGTAACTTTCAATCGAATCAATAATAGCTACATATCCTGTATGCTCATACGTAGCAATATGCAGTGATTTTCCGCGCTTTTCTCTCACTACATCAAATAAACTGTATTGCTCCACACCTTTATATGTCTCAAATAAATCTAACAATAATTGTTTCTTTAACACGTATGTTTGAAGCGAAACCCCTTCATGGCAAACTTCAGTAATATCAGCTGCCGTATGTATATGTCGCTCTAACACCGCCTGGAAATTTAATGCTGTTACGAGATGGCTATTCGTAATAACAACGTATTCTTCTCTAGCTCTTAAAAAATAATCAATATGTCTTCTAAAATGTGCAAAAGAACCAAATTCATCTTGATCACATTGGCAATTTGGCGGGAATAAAAACAGTCCGTCTCTTTTTCTATCTAAATCCCACTGTTTTCCTGAACCAACATGGTCCATTAGTGAACGGTTTTTATGACTTGTAAAAACCGCTACACTATGAATATTAGAATTCACCATATTTGAAAGCATGAAATCAATGAGTCGATAACGGCCCCCAAACGGTAACGCCGCTAGTGAACGATGCCCTGTTACTTTCTTTAAGGAAGGAAAACTTCCCGTTGCATTAATAATTCCTAACATTTTTTCTCCCATTCATTTCATCCCCCTTTTCTATTTCCCTTCAGCAATGAGTACTACATCGTCGACATTTTTTTCTGGACGAATAATTGTTCCATCTTCAATAACCATTTCCGATCCAACAATCGCTCTTTCAATTACAACATTTTTACCAATCTTCGCTCCTGGCATAACGACAGAATCAATAACCATACTACCTTCTTCCACCGTCACTCCTTGGAATAACACAGAATGCTTCACGTCCCCTTCAATGACGCATCCTTCGTTAATAAGTGATTCTTCTACTTTTGCCTTTTCGGCAATATATTGAGGTGGCTCATTTGGATTCACAGAATAAATACGCCAATTACGATCATTTAAATTCAGCGACGTTTCATCGCGAAGTAAATCCATATTCGCTTCCCATAAGCTTTTCACCGTTCCAACATCTTTCCAATATCCTTCAAACGGATACGCCATCAGCTTTTTCCCTTCATCTAGTAAAAGCGGAAGTACATCTTTTCCGAAATCATTACTAGATTCAGGATTTCTTGCATCCATCTCTAAATACTCTTTCAAAATTGCCCAGTTAAAAATATAAATCCCCATTGATGCAAGATTACTTCTTGGAAATTGCGGTTTCTCTTCAAATTCAACAATCTCCATCTCTTCATTCGTATTCACAATACCGAAACGACTCGCTTCATCCCAAGGCACTTCAATAACAGAAATCGAAACGTCCGCTTCTTTCTCCACATGGTAATCTAGCATTTTACTGTAATCCATTTTATAAATATGGTCGCCTGATAAAATCAAAACATACTCTGGTTCGTACTGACTTAAATAGTTTAAGTTTTGATAAATGGCACTTGCCGTACCTGTGTACCATTTCACCCCTGAAGACTCCGCATAAGGAGGTAACACTGTGACTCCACCGCTTACTCGGTCTAAATCCCAAGCATTGCCGATTCCGATATAATTATGAAGTTCGAGTGGTTGATATTGCGTTAAAATCCCCACTGTTTCAATACCAGAATTCGCACAGTTACTTAGCGTAAAATCAATAATGCGATATTTACCACCAAATGGAACAGCTGGCTTGGCTAAATTTTTTGTTAATGCACTTAATCGACTACCTTTTCCCCCTGCTAGTAACATTGCTACGCACTTTTGTTTTTGAGCCATCTTGTTTTTTGCTCCCCTTTCTCGTCTTCACTGGTCGTAATATGGATACGCCAAATGGTGGAATTGTAATTTCTACATGTGCCGCTTGATTATGATACGGTTCCTGAATCGTCTTGAGACGTTTCTTATTCACTTGCCCCGATCCGCCATATTGCTCAGCGTCACTGTTTAAAATCTCGTTATAATACTCGAAATCTGGCAAACCTACTTTATAGTTTTCATATGTAGCTTTCGTAAAATTACATACGACAACTAACGCATCTTCTTGTTTATCCCCTTGGCGGATAAACGAGAAAATACTTTGCTCATGATTATTAGCATCTATCCACTGAAATCCTTCCGGTGAATGATCAAGCTGCCAAAGTGGTTTGGAGCGCTTATACAATGCTATGAGCTCTTTAAAGTAATCATGCATATAACGATGCATTTCAAAGTCATGTAAATTCCAATCTAAATCTTCAAGATCTTTCCACTCATCAAACTGCCCGAATTCTCCACCCATAAAGAGTAATTTCTTACCTGGGTGAGTAAAGAAATATCCATATAATAAACGAAGTTGAGCAAACTTATCCCAGTAATCTCCTGGCATTTTATTTAATAACGACTTTTTCCCATGAACGACTTCATCATGAGAAAGCGGTAATATAAAGTTTTCAGAGTAAGCATATAGTAATGAGAACGTTATTTTCTCATGAATATGCTTCCTGTACTCAGGCGCGCACTCCATATATTTCAGCACATCATTCATCCAACCCATATTCCATTTGTAATTGAATCCAAGCCCACCTTCATACGTTGGAGCTGTTACAAGTGGCCAAGCCGTTGAATCTTCTGCTGTCATAAGAAAATCTTCATCTTCTGCAAACACCGCTTCATTTAACTCTCGTAAAAATGAAACAGCGTGCTCATTACTTTGCTCTTGTCCTTCTTTATTCCAGTACAGCATGTTCGCAACTGCATCCACCCTGAAACCATCAATATGGAAATACTTCATCCAAAATAACGCATTTGAAATTAAGAAATTACGTACTTCCCTCTTTCCTAAATCAAAATTGACAGTCCCCCATACTGTATTTTCTTGCACATCTATATCTTTATATTCATAAGTCGGTGTCCCATCAAACAAATATAAACCGTGAGCATCTTTACAAAAATGCCCCGGCACCCAATCTAAAATGACACCGATTCCATATTTATGACATTCATCGACAAAATACATCAAATCATGTGGCGTGCCGAATCTACTTGTCGCTGCATAATATCCCGTTCCTTGATATCCCCAAGAACGATCATATGGATGCTCAACAAGCGGCATAATTTCAATATGTGTAAATTGATGTTCCACCACATACGAAATGAGCTCCTCGGCCATTTCTCTGTAAGAATACAGAGCGCCATCTTCTTTCTTTTTCCAAGAACCGAAATGTAATTCATAAACTGTCATCGCTTCTTTATAAATCGATTTTTTCTTTCTCTTACGAATCCAGTTTTTATCATTCCATTCATATCCCTCTATATCAAAAACTACAGATGCCGTATTTGGTCTTACTTCTGCATATACTGCGTAAGGATCTGCTTTTAAAATCACGTTAGCATCCATCGTTTCAATCGCATACTTATATATCTCATTCTCTTCAATATGCGGTACAAACAAGGACCAAATCCCCTCTTCTGTCACTTGTAGCATCTTATGTTGCTCATAATCCCATTCATTAAAATCTCCAACAACACTCATTGCTTTCGCATGAGGAGCCCATACTGTGAATCGTACACCTCGCATCCCATCTTCCGTCACAATATGTGCCCCAAAGATGTTATAACTGTCATAGTACTTTTCTGTATGAAACTCATCTCGTTTCACTTCTTCACAATTTATTACATCCAATATGTTCACCTCACTAAGATGACAGAAATTTTTTACTCTTTATCATTTCTGCGAAAAACTGAAATATCCTTGTTATCTTTTAAAAAATATTCGTTTTTTTCTTTAATTTCGCTTAAAATATTCAAATTTACTGTGTAAAATATCGAATTTTGACGAATATTCATTGCAAACGCTTCATTTTCTACTAGTCTTTCATCCTAGTATTTATTTCTCAACCTTTATTTTATTAGATTAACCCTATTTTACCCGCTATTTATCACTTAAAATCGCAACAAAATAATCTGTCATAAAAAAATGTTTCTCAATATTTTTTGTCATAATTTTATTGAAATGGAAAATTCATAAGCATATACTTGTTCTCAATAAAGAACATTAACCTTTCGTAATTGTAATTCATAGCGGACTACTATGTTTACTTATTTATCCTTGTTACGAACGGTCGCTATAAAAATTTAACTAGGGGGCTTTCTTATGTCATTAAAACAAAAGGTTGGGATGGGAGTTGTCACAGCTTCACTTGGCTTATCCCTTACATTCGGCGGTGTATTCGCCTATTTCAGTGATTCTGAAACATCTAGTAACTCATTTCAAGCTGGTACACTAGATCTTTCTATTAATCCAAGTGTAATCGTTAATGTGAAAGATTTAAAACCAGGTGACTTGATTGAAAGAAACTTCAAGCTTGAAAATAAAGGGACATTGGATATTGCAAAAGTAGCACTTGAAACATCCTATAAAGTTACAGATGCAAAGCAAAATAACGATGGTGAAGATTTAGGCGATCACATCATCGTCAAATTTTTAGTGAATGATGGAAAGCCATCTAATCCAAACGATGATCACGAAATTTTGTGGGAAACAAAACTATCAGAATTAAAAACTATGAAACCTGAGGATGTAGCTACTTCTCTAGAACGTCATAACTTAATAGATGGTATTAAATCTGGTGAAACAGATTACTTACACGTTCTCTTCTCCTTTGAAGACAACGATCAAGATCAAAATAAATTCCAGGGTGATTCCTTACAGCTAAACTGGACATTCCACGCAGAGCAAACACCAGGCGTGGAGAAATAATTTTTTAAATATAAATTATCGGAGGCCTATATATGAAAAAGAAAAATCGTTTTGTTACCGGAATTGTAACGGCTGGCGTTCTATTTTCAACTGCCCTTCCATTCAATGTACTTGCTGAAAATCCTATTAACCAAATTGACTCTTCAAACGCCCAGTCTTTACTATCAAAACTTTCTAAAGAACAACGTCAAGCATTACAAACGTTAGATGCCAATCCTGGTTTTACTATTTCGCCAGATATTAATACGAGTAGTTCCGAACCAGTAAATATCATTGTAGAATTTCAAACGGCTCCAGTAAAGATTAATGAATTAAAACAAAAAGAAAAAGGATTACAAGCTGCTCCTGACAATATAAAAGCGCGTATTGATCAAGAACATGAGGAATTCCAAAAAGGATTAAAACGTCTTTATCAATTCAGCCCATCAGTAAAGTCAGGGAATTTCCAGTCTGTACAAATTAAACGTTCTTATAAGCATGCGATAAATGGTGTTGCTCTAACGTTACCTGCAAATACAGTGGAAGAATTGTTACGAATTGGCGTTGTAAAACGTATTTGGAAAGATTACGAAGTGAAATTAAATTTACCAAAACAAGCAGAGCAGAAAGCACCTCAAAAACTAACAGATAGCATTCCGCAAATTGGAGTAGATAAGTTACATAGCGAGGGCATTACTGGAAAAGGAATTAAAGTTGGTGTATTAGATACAGGTATTGATTACAATCATCCTGACTTAAAAGACGTGTATAAAGGCTATCGCGCAAAAGCAGGTGAAGATTCTAGTAAGGTAGACCCAAACTCCGTAAAAGGTTGGGACTTTATTAATAACGATGCAGATCCGATGGAAACAACTTATACAGAGTGGCAACAATCTGGTGCTCCTGAATTTGATGATCGTGGTTCTTCCTTCTACACTGCACATGGTACTCACGTAGCAGGTATCGTTTCTGCTCAAAAGAAAAATAAATCAGATTCCGCAGTAAAAGGTGTGGCACCTGACATTGAACTGTATAACTATCGCGTACTCGGTCCTTACGGAAGCGGAGATAGTTCTGGTATTATCGCTGCAATCGACAAATCTATTTCTGACGGTATGAACGTCATTAACTTATCTTTAGGTGATGATAGCAACAATCCGCTTGATCCAACATCTATCGCTGTTAATAACGCGATGCTTTCTGGTGTTGTTACAGTCGTTGCTGCTGGGAACTCTGGTCCAAACCCAGCGACACTCGGATCACCAGGTGCTTCTCCATTTGCTATTACAGTTGGAGCAAGTGATAGCTCTATTTCCTTACCGAAACTATCAGGTCATGCTGAACAATTACAATTCCCTAACCTAATTTTATTCGGCAAAAACTTCACTGATAAAATAGAAGATTTCAAAGGACAATCTCTCCCTATTGAATCTGTTGGAATCGGTACTCCTGACGAGTTTAGTAAAAAGGATGTAAAAGGAAAAATCGCTCTCGTTGCACGCGGCACACTCTCATTTGATGAAAAGATTGCAAATGCAAAACAAGCTGGTGCAAAAGCAGTTATTATTTATAACAATGTGGATGGAGAAATTCCTTACTACATCGGCGAAAATACAAAATACATTCCAGCATTCCGCTTAACGAAAGAAGATGGCGAAAAACTAAAAGCTCAAATTGAACAAGGTAAAACATCATTAACTTTCGATGAAATCAATTACATTCAAACAGAAGGCGATCATCTTGCAGACTTTAGCTCACGCGGCCCTGTTACATCAAATGATGATATTAAACCTGATATTACAGCACCTGGTGTTGCGGTACTTTCAACAGTACCTGAATATATTAACGACCCGCAAGAAGGTGAAAACTATGATGTTTCCTATGAACGTATGCAAGGAACATCTATGGCTTCTCCTCATATTGCTGGCGTTGCTGCTCTTATTTTACAAGAACATCCAGAATACTCTCCATTCGATGTAAAAGCGTCTCTTATGAACACAGCTGATGATTTAAAAGAAAAGTATTCCGTATATGAAGTGGGAGCTGGACGAGTAGATGCTTATAACTCTGTTCATACGGAAACAAGTTTTAAAGTGTTAGATACGACAAAAACAATTGTAAATGATGAAGTGATTGAAGTACCTGAAGAAACTGGATCCATTGCATTCGGTAAGTACTATCAAAAAGACGGGGAATCTCTTGAACAAAAACGAAAAATTAAAGTTGAAAATCGCAATAAACAAGAGAAGAAAGAATTTAAAACAGAAATTTCTTATACACCAGCATCTTCTGCTATTAACGATGCTGCCGCAAACGGTGTAAAGGTTTCTACTTCTGAAACAATTACGATTGATGCTAGTAAATCAGATGAGATTGAAGCAAAAATTAATATTCCTGCTGGTGCAAAGCAAGGCCGCTATGAAGGATATATCCATATTACAAACACGAAAAATAAAGAAGAAACGTATCAAATTCCGTTCTCTATTCGTGTATCAGAGCCTGGTATTGAAAATGCACTATTATCAAGAAAAACTATCTCAACTGATACATCTAAATTCAATCCATACCGTGAATCATATGTTCACGGGGCGTTCCAATTAAACAGCGAACTGGAAACGTTAGATCTTATCGTGAAAGATTCAAAAACAAATAAAGCGCTCGGCTTCATTGGAACATTAAACACGAGTGGCCTAAAAACGGACGTGTATTACTACTTAGATTCATTCTTTAACGGCAGAGTATATCCTTTTACAAATGATCCTGCAAAACCAATTGGTGATGAGAAAATCGACTTACCAGAAGGTGATTACACAATTGAGTTTGTTGGCTATGATAAAGCCGGTAAAGCACGTGTGAAAGGTGATTATGTCGTAATTGATAATACACCGCCAGAAGTGAAATTAACTGGATTACAGCCTGGTATTTATGAATTAAATGAAGAAAACTATACAGTAGAAGACGGTAAAAAAGCACTATGGATTAAAGGAAATGTATATGATTCTAACGTTGACTACTTAAGAGGAAAAGGATTAAACATTACGCAAGAAGCGAACGGCGTTATGTACTATGACTATTCTCCATACTTGCACAAGTTTTTACCTATTACGGAAAATGGTGACTTTAAAGTTGGCATTACACCTGATTCCTTTAAAACTGAAGGTCCAATGAATACAGGCGTATATATTTTCGATTATGCAACTGCAGGCCCTGACTACCCGAGCGGTGTAAATAACTATTGGTTTATCCCTCAAGGTGCTCAATATGCGAAAGCTAGTTATGATAAAAAAGAATTATATAAAAATGATGAATTCACTCTGACGCTATACACGAAGCACGTAAAACAATTTGTTGCCGGAGAATTTAACGTAAAATTCCTAGAGAAAAACTTCAAGTTTGCAAATGCAAAATTGAATCCTGCTTTTGAAAAGCTCCTTTCTGAAAAAGGTGTAACTGCAAAAGTGAATGAACCTAAATTAGAAGAAGGTTCTGTTACAGTAGGCGGAGCTATCGATGACAAAAACTTCGCGGGGTTAGATGGTGACTTCCCGTTCATTGATGTAACTTTCAAAGTAGAAAACGATGAATTTTATGAAGCAAATGCTCAATTAGATTCAGCAGTGTTCGCTTACTGGAAACAAGGTCAATCAGAGCCAAACAGAATGCGTGTCCTTCAAGATCAAACATTCTCAGTGATGTCTTTAAACTCACTAGTAGAAGGCAATATTAAACCTGGTGCATTCTTAAATGAACGTGGATATTTAGATGAAAAATTTGATTATACAAAGCTTGGCGTAAAAGTATATGCAACAGATTCTTATCGTCATAAGTTTGAAGGTTCACTCGATAAATACGGTTACTTTAAACTAAATGGACTTCCTGTTAATAAACGTGATTACAACTTGTACGTAGAAGTTCCAGGGCATTTAACAAGCCGTCTAACAACGAAATTAGGTACTGAAAAAGATGGTAAGCTACTTGGCCAATATTACTATGCACGCTTTGATGAAAACCTTGCGGGTGATGTAAATGGAGATAAAGTAATTGATATAAAAGATGCAGAAATTATCGCTAACAACTATGGTAAAAAAGGACTATCTGTAAAAGACGGCGACCTTAATAAAGATGGCATTGTCGACGAAAAAGATATTCGCTTCGTTGAAAAGAACTTCTTGAAGAAAGGTCCAGATGCATCTAAATCACAAACGCCTGTTGAAAAATCAAAAAGCGGTACACTAGCAGATATTTTAAAGAAATTAGGATTAACTCCTAAAAAATAGTAACAAAGAGCACTCTACATAAAAGTAGAGTGCTCTTTTCTATAAACGACCCTGATCCAGCAAAAGGGGTATATTGGGGATATACAAGGGAAACCGGAAAAGGAATTTATATTAAGTTATATAAAGTGAAACTTTAATCAGTGGGGGTTTTCTTCATCCCCCGCTGATTATCAGCCCTCACCAATCGGACTTTTATGGGCAGCCCGCCCCCCACCTAACTTCTTTGCTTTCGCTGAATTTTGAGGTGGGGTTCTTACTGCCCATTAAAGCGGGATAAAAACTCAGAGGTAGGAAGCAGTTTCCCGCCTCTGAATTATTTAGCAATTATTATAGTACTGGTGCCATTGTTTCTTTTAATACTTTTACAGAATGAGCGAATTTCGCTTTTTCTTCTTCATTTAACTCAAGTTCTACGATTTCACGTACACCTTGGCGGTTAATAACAGCAGGAACACCTACGTAAGCATCTTTCTCACCATACTGACCTTCAAGGTATGCAGATACAGTTAATACGCTGTTCTCATTGCTTAAGATTGCTTTAGTTACACGAAGTAGTGACATACCGATTCCGTAGTAAGTTGCACCTTTACGTTCGATAATATGGTAAGCTGCATCGCGTACATTTTCGAAGATTTTATCTAAGTCTTCTTGTTTGTACTGCTCGTTGTTAGCTAAAATTGTTTCTAGTTTTTGTACACCTACAGTAGCGTGGCTCCATACTGGAAGTTCAGTGTCACCGTGCTCACCAACGATGTAAGCATGAACGTTACGTGGATCTACATCTAAGTAGTCACCTAACATGTAACGGAAACGAGCAGAGTCTAAAGTAGTACCAGAACCGATTACGCGCTCTTTTGGTAAACCAGATTCTTTCCAAGTTACGTAAGTTAGAATGTCAACTGGGTTTGTTGCGATTAAGAAGATTCCATCGAATCCGCTATCCATAATACCGCGAACGATTTGTTTAAAGATCTTTGTATTTTTCTCAACTAAGTCTAAGCGAGTTTCACCTGGCTTTTGTGGTAATCCAGCTGTGATAACAACTAAATCTGCATCTTTACAATCTGCATAGCTACCGCTCCAAACTTTTGTTGCTGCTGGAGAGAATGGTACCGCATGGCTTAAGTCCATTGCTTCTCCTTCTGCTTTTGCTTCATTAACATCTACAAGTACGAATTCTTCAGCTACACCTTGGTTAATCATTGAGTAAGCGTAACTACAACCTACAGCTCCTGTTCCTACTAATACTACACGATTGATACCTTTTTTCATGGTAATTTCCCCTCTCTATTGTTCACATATATTTTTTTATGATTGTTTAAGTAATTAATTAAAATACTAATTTAATGTTGTTTAACTTCTTTACATTCATATTGTAGCACGTATTATTGTGAATTACTTCACAAATTATGACCTATTTGTGAACTTTTTCACATAGAGTGTAAAGTTATTAAATCAAGTATGAAATCAATCTCAATGGAGGCGTTTTCTTTAGATTGTGAACAAAAAGAATGTGATTCGATTATTCCCTATAACTAAATTCAATTTCTATAATCAAACTAACACATTATCCCCTTATAAGCTGGACGTCAGTTGGCCTATATAGACTACGGTGAAATAAATGAATTAGCCTATACTTTATCACCTCCCTTTTAACCATTACTGTATATTAAAAAATATCCGTTAAAATTAAGCGTTCTTTTCTAGTAATAAACCATCCAATATAAGTGATAGGCTATGCAAAGCTTTAGACAACTGCATCTCTGCATCTTCAGAATTCGCAATCCAACAAGCAAGGTCCACTAGTCCGCCATTTATGAATCTTGCTAAGGCTTCACAGTCCGTTTTTTCAATAATAGAGTCCTTCATTAATTGTTGAAGTATCTCCGCCATCGTCGTTAAACATTGCGACTGTGATGATTGATAATAACTATTTCCTAATACTGCTGGTGCATCTCGAAGTACGATTCGCTGAATTTCTGGATTAAGTGCCATTGTTAAATATGCACGACAACGCCCAACAAATCCTTCCCATTTTCCTTCCGCCTCATTTGATACTTCCCCTAATTTATTATCCATTTCCATGTCAATTTCTTTTATAACTGCTTCTAACAATCCTTTTTTATCACCAAAATGATGATAAATTGCACCACGTGTTAAACCGACAGATGCTGTAAAATCATCCATAGACGTGTTTACATATCCAACTGTACCAAAAGCCTCTCTTGCTGCACTCAGCAATTTAGCACGTGTTTCAGTAATCATTTCTGCTCTCGTTTTTTTAACCATCTTTTCCTCCTATTTCTATTCATTCTCTTTATTCAAAATAAATCGCATTATAGTATCGTTCTCTATGTAAAAGAATAACTCCTTTGAACGTCAGCTCTCTATCCAGAGATAAAACATTTCAATTGACATACGCACCGTATGTTAATATGATATTGGCATACGGTGCGTATGTCAATTATTTCTAGCTTACAAGATAATATAACTTCTTACCCATACCCTACATTGACTCACTGTCCCTTTTTATAGAAGGTATTAATGAAACAGAGGAGGAGTTAAAAGAATGAAGAATGTATATGTAAACGTCAAATACTTTGGTGATTATTATGTTTAATTCCTACCGTGAAATTTTCAGTGCTCCTGGTACAAAAGGATTCTCATTAGCAGGATTTATAGCTCGGATGCCCATATCAATGATGGGCATTGGTATTGTTACAATGTTATCTCAGTTACGTGGTGACTATTGGCTTGCTGGAGCTGTTGCAGCCACCTTTACATTATCATCAGCTTTACTAGCTCCTCATATTTCTCGGATGGCCGATCAATTAGGGCAATCTCGCATACTTCTTCCGACTACAGGTATCAGTGTTTTCTTTACGATCCTCTTACTTCTATGTACTAAATATGAAGCTCCTTATTGGACGCTATTTCTATCCGCCTTATGTGCAGGTTGTATGCCCAACATGTCAGCCATGGTGCGTGCACGTTGGACTAAACTATACCGTGGATCCCATAAATTGCATACAGCATTTTCCTTCGAATCGGTTGTCGACGAAATTTGCTTCATAATTGGTCCTGTATTATCTGTCAGTTTAAGCGTTATGTTCTTCCCAGAAGCAGGCCCACTTTTATCATCTGTTTTTCTTACAATGGGGGTATGCCTATTCACCATGCAAAAAAGCACAGAACCGCCTGTACACCCTCACGACACTACAAACAAAGGAACAGTGTTTAAAATTGGTTCTTTACGAGTACTAGTATTCACACTCATCGGCATAGGTACTATATTTGGCACAATAGATGTCGTTAGTGTAGCTTTTGCTGAACATCAAGGAAACACGGTAGCTGCTAGCTTTGTGCTTTCTGTCTATGCAATCGGTTCATGCCTTGCAGGTCTAATTTTCGGTACTCTTAAACTCAATATTCCACCCTATAATCAGTTTTTAATAGCAGTCACACTGTCCATGATAACAATGCTGCCACTAGTTTTCGTAAACACTATTCCTTGGCTAGTAGTTATTGTTTTCTTTGCAGGGTTATCTGTCGCTCCTACAATGATTATTACTATGGGGCTTGTGGAAAAAATCGTACCTGAATCGAAAATAACTGAAGGAATGACTTGGGCAATTACAGGACTTGGTATTGGAGTCTCCCTAGGATCAGCGATAGCTGGTTTAGTTATTGATAACTTTGGAGCTCGGGCAGGATTTAGTGTGGCTATTATAGCAGGAGGCCTTGCCTTAACTATTGCACTTTTAGGATACAAAACTCTTCACTCCGCATATAGTCATGCTGTTATGAAACCGGATGGCCGCTCAGCAGAGAGTTAAAACATATTCAAAAAATAGGATTACCTCTTCTTATGTATAAGAAGAGGTAATCCTATTTAAATTAATATAACTTTTTTAAATTGATTATTTATAATCTGTTATAGCTTCTTTTATATTTATACACAACAAAAAAGAGATAGCAGATTATGCTATCTCTTTTAGTATGACCCGTACGGGATTCGAACCCGTGTTACCGCCGTGAAAGGGCGGTGTCTTAACCACTTGACCAACGGGCCAGTTCTGGCAGAGAAGAAGGGATTCGAACCCTCGCACCGCGTTCGCGATCTACTCCCTTAGCAGGGGAGCCCCTTGAGCCACTTGGGTACTTCTCTATAAATATGGCTCCGCAGGTAGGACTCGAACCTACGACCGATCGGTTAACAGCCGATAGCTCTACCACTGAGCTACTGCGGAACAATTATGGTGGGCCTAAATGGACTCGAACCATCGACCTCACGCTTATCAGGCGTGCGCTCTAACCAGCTGAGCTATAGGCCCATAATTGAAAAGCGGGTGAAGAGAATCGAACTCTCGACCAGAGCTTGGAAGGCTCTTGTTTTACCACTAAACTACACCCGCATTAAATTGTAAATGGTGAGCCATGAAGGATTCGAACCTTCGACCCTCTGATTAAAAGTCAGATGCTCTACCAACTGAGCTAATGGCTCATTTTGAAAGTGGTGCCGACTAGAGGACTTGAACCCCCAACCTACTGATTACAAGTCAGTTGCTCTACCAATTGAGCTAAGTCGGCTTGCGACTTCAAAATGGTGGCTCGGGACGGAATCGAACCGCCGACACGAGGATTTTCAGTCCTCTGCTCTACCGACTGAGCTACCGAGCCTTTATGTAAAAAATGGCGGTCCCGACCGGGGTCGAACCGGCGATCTCCTGCGTGACAGGCAGGCATGTTAACCACTACACCACGGGACCATTTGGTTGCGGGGACAGGATTTGAACCTGCGACCTTCGGGTTATGAGCCCGACGAGCTACCGTGCTGCTCCACCCCGCGATAATAAAATATTTACTTTAGAAAAAATGGAGGAGGTAGAGGGATTCGAACCCCCGCGCGACTCTCGCCGCCTGTCGGTTTTCAAGACCGATCCCTTCAGCCGAACTTGGGTATACCTCCGAGATAGAAACGTCTAATGGTGGACCTTGTAGGACTCGAACCTACGACCGGACGGTTATGAGCCGTCTGCTCTAACCAGCTGAGCTAAAGGTCCTTTATGGTAGCGGCGGAGGGGATCGAACCCCCGACCTCACGGGTATGAACCGTACGCTCTAGCCAGCTGAGCTACACCGCCATAAATGATATTAAAAAAAGTGGAGCCTAGCGGGATCGAACCGCTGACCTCCTGCGTGCAAGGCAGGCGCTCTCCCAGCTGAGCTAAGGCCCCATGTTTTTGGAAAATCGGGAAGACAGGATTTGAACCTGCGACCCCCTGGTCCCAAACCAGGTGCTCTACCAAGCTGAGCCACTTCCCGTTAATAAAAGCGCGCCCGAGAGGAGTCGAACCCCTAACCTCTTGATCCGTAGTCAAACGCTCTATCCAATTGAGCTACGGGCGCATATGGTGCCGAGGGCGGGGGTCGAACCCGCACGGTGGTCACCCACCGCAGGATTTTAAGTCCTGTGCGTCTGCCTGTTCCGCCACCCCGGCATGTCATATTGAAAATTGGAGCGGAAGACGGGATTCGAACCCGCGACCCCAACCTTGGCAAGGTTGTATTCTACCACTGAACTACTTCCGCAAGACATGTATGAGTTATTTTATTAAAAGTGCGGGTGAAGGGAGTCGAACCCCCACGCCAAAGGCGCTAGATCCTAAGTCTAGTGCGTCTGCCAATTCCGCCACACCCGCATATTAATGATTTAAAGAAAAAATGGGGCGACTGATGGGAATCGAACCCACGAATGCCGGAGCCACAATCCGGTGCGTTAACCACTTCGCCACAACCGCCATGATTTTCTGGTGCCGACTAGAGGACTTGAACCCCCAACCTACTGATTACAAGTCAGTTGCTCTACCAATTGAGCTAAGTCGGCTAAATGGTGGAGGATGACGGGATCGAACCGCCGACCCCCTGCTTGTAAGGCAGGTGCTCTCCCAGCTGAGCTAATCCTCCATTTGCCTGGCAACGTCCTACTCTCACAGGGACAAGGTCCCAACTACCATCGGCGCTAGAGAGCTTAACTTCCGTGTTCGGTATGGGAACGGGTGTGACCTCTCTGCCATCATTACCAGACTGTATTCATTTAAGACAAGAATTATTGTAACTCATTTAACTTTTAAAGTCAACAAGTTTTTTATATTCTTTCAAAACTAGATAACATTGCTTCATATTATATGGTTAAGTCCTCGATCTATTAGTATTCGTCAGCTCCACATGTCACCATGCTTCCACCTCGAACCTATCAACCTGATCATCTTTCAGGGATCTTACTAGCTTACGCTATGGGAAATCTCATCTTGAGGGGGGCTTCATGCTTAGATGCTTTCAGCACTTATCCCTTCCGCACATAGCTACCCAGCTATGCCCTTGGCAGAACAACTGGTACACCAGCGGTGCGTCCATCCCGGTCCTCTCGTACTAAGGACAGCTCCTCTCAAATTTCCTACGCCCACGACGGATAGGGACCGAACTGTCTCACGACGTTCTGAACCCAGCTCGCGTACCGCTTTAATGGGCGAACAGCCCAACCCTTGGGACCGACTACAGCCCCAGGATGCGATGAGCCGACATCGAGGTGCCAAACCTCCCCGTCGATGTGGACTCTTGGGGGAGATAAGCCTGTTATCCCCGGGGTAGCTTTTATCCGTTGAGCGATGGCCCTTCCATGCGGAACCACCGGATCACTAAGCCCGACTTTCGTCCCTGCTCGACTTGTAGGTCTCGCAGTCAAGCTCCCTTATGCCTTTGCACTCTACGAATGATTTCCAACCATTCTGAGGGAACCTTTGGGCGCCTCCGTTACACTTTAGGAGGCGACCGCCCCAGTCAAACTGCCCACCTGACACTGTCTCCCGGGTCGATAAGACCCGTAGGTTAGAATTTCAATACAGTCAGGGCGGTATCCCACCAGCGCCTCCACCGAAGCTAGCGCTCCGGTTTCAATGGCTCCCGCCTATCCTGTACAAACTGTACCAAAATTCAATATCAGGCTACAGTAAAGCTCCACGGGGTCTTTCCGTCCTGTCGCGGGTAACCTGCATCTTCACAGGTACTATAATTTCACCGAGTCTCTGGTTGAGACAGTGCCCAAATCGTTACACCTTTCGTGCGGGTCGGAACTTACCCGACAAGGAATTTCGCTACCTTAGGACCGTTATAGTTACGGCCGCCGTTTACTGGGGCTTCAGTTCAGAGCTTCGCTTACGCTAACCCCTCTCCTTAACCTTCCAGCACCGGGCAGGTGTCACCCCCTATACTTCGCCTTACGGCTTCGCAGAGAGCTGTGTTTTTGCTAAACAGTCGCTTGGGCCTATTCACTGCGGCTTTCCGTTAAGAAAGCACCCCTTCTCCCGAAGTTACGGGGTCATTTTGCCGAGTTCCTTAACCAGAGTTCTCTCGCACACCTTAGGATTCTCTCCTCGCCTACCTGTGTCGGTTTGCGGTACAGGCACCTTTTATCTCGCTAGAAGCTTTTCTTGGCAGCGGGGAATCAAAGACTTCGCTCCATAAGGAGCTTCCCCATCACAACTCAGCCTTCACGATAAGCGGATTTGCCTACTTATCAGCCTAATTGCTTGGACGTGCAC